>NZ_JBMYHI010000002.1:4800000-9538431 GCF_049844455.1 Streptomyces fractus
GTGCGCGGGAGCGGGCATCCCGCATCATGGACGCCTTCCGTCTTGCGTACGTGTTGTATCTATGATGTGCGCATGCCGTCGACCGTCACAGCAGAGGCCGCTGCCCACAAGCCCGTGTCCGAGAAGCGGCCACCCGCCGCGGAGCGCGTCTACGACCACGTGAAACGAGGCGTTCTCGAGCGCCGCTACGAGGGCGGGACGCTGCTCACCGAGGGCGAGCTCGCCGAGGCCGTGGGGGTCTCCCGCACGCCCGTGCGCGAGGCGCTGCTCAAGCTGGAGGTCGAGGGGCTGCTCAAGCTCTACCCGAAGAAGGGCGCCCTGGTCCTGCCGGTCTCCGCGCAGGAGATCGCGGACGTCGTGGAGACCCGGCTGCTCGTCGAGGAGCACGCGGTGCGCAAGGCGGTGCCCGCGCAACCGCAGCTCATCGCGCGCCTGGAGGAGCTTCTGGAGGAGCAGCGGGCGCAGGCCGCCGCCGGACAGTTCACGGAGGCCGCCACCACCGACCGCTGCTTCCACGCGGAAATCGTCCGCAGCGGGGGCAACGAGATCCTCTCCCGCCTCTACGACCAGCTGCGCGACCGGCAGCTGAGGATGGGCGTCGCCGTGATGCGCTCGCACCCCGACCGCATCGCGAAGACGCTCGCCGAGCACAGCGAGATCCTCGACGCCCTGCGGGCCGGGGACGAGGAGGCCGCCGTCGACGTCGTGCGCCGGCACGTGAGCTGGGTGCGGGGCCTGGCGCGGGGTGACGAGCGATGAGTTCAGCCACCTCCCCGTCGTCCCCCTCGATGTCCCTGCCCGGCGATCCGCCCGGCGGGCGGCGGGCCGTCGCCGTCTGGTCGATCGGCGTCGCCGTCTACTTCGTCGCCGTCATCTTCCGTACGTCACTGGGTGTCGCGGGCCTCGACGCCGTCGAGCGCTTCCACATCAACGCCTCCGCGCTCTCGACGTTCTCGATCCTCCAGCTGCTCGTGTACGCGGGCATGCAGATACCCGTCGGCCTGATGGTGGACCGGCTCGGCACCAAGAAGGTGCTGACGCTCGGCGTGATCCTGTTCACCGTCGGGCAGTTGGGCTTCGCGTTCTCCTCGTCGTACTCGATGGCGCTCGTGTCGCGCGCGCTGCTCGGCTGCGGCGACGCCATGACCTTCATCAGCGTGCTGCGGCTCGGCACGCGGTGGTTCCCGGCGCGGCGCGGTCCGCTGGTCGCGCAGCTGGCGGGGCTTGTCGGCATGGCGGGGAATCTGGTCTCCACGCTGGTCATCGCGCGGCTGCTGCACGGCATCGGGTGGACGGCGGCGTTCGCGGGCAGCGCGCTCGCGGGTGTCGTGGTGCTCGTACTGATGCTGCTGTTCCTCAAGGACCACCCCGAGGGGTACGAGCCCGCTCCGCCGTCCGGCACGCACAAGGGCGCCGCGTACGTACGCGGGCAGATCGCGGCGACCTGGCGGGAGCCGGGGACGCGGCTCGGGCTGTGGGTGCACTTCTCGACGCAGTTCCCCGCGATGGTGTTCCTGCTCCTGTGGGGCCTGCCGTTCCTGGTGGAGGCGCAGGGCCTCTCGCGGGGTACGGCCGGTGAACTGCTGACGCTCGTCGTCCTCTCCAACATGATGGTCGGGCTCGTCTACGGGCAGATCGTGGCGCGGCACCACGCGGCGCGGCTGCCGCTCGCGCTCGGGACCGTGGCGACGACCGCGGTGATGTGGGCGTTGCCCGTGGTGTGGCCGGGGCGGGCGCCGATGGCGTTGCTCGTGGTCATGTGTGTGGTGCTCGGGGCGTGCGGGCCCGCGTCGATGATCGGGTTCGACTTCGCGCGGCCGGCGAATCCGCCGGAGCGGCAGGGGACGGCGTCCGGGATCGTCAACATGGGCGGGTTCATCGCTTCGATGACGACGTTGCTCGCGGTGGGGGTGCTGCTGGACGCGACCGGGGACAACTACCGGGTGGCGTTCTCGGCGGTGTTCGTCCTCGAGGCGCTCGGCGTGAGCCAGATCCTCCGGTTGCGGGGCCGCGCGGCCCGCGCCGAACGCGAACACCTGGTCGCTTCCCGGGTGGCGTCGGTCCACGTCCCGGTATGAATCAAGCCCCGCAGGCGATTGAGGCGCGGGGTCCGGGGCGGAGCCCCGTGGGCTCAACCACGGGGGCCGGAACCCTGCGTCAGGGCGTGACCGTCAGGGACGCCAGGATCGCGGAGGCGAGATCCGCGTCGCCCTCCACCTTCACCCGGTCCGACACAGCGTCCAGCGCCACGCGGCCACAGGACAGCCGCACATACGTCTCCCAGTCCATGGCGATCGTCACCGCAGGGCCGAGCGACGGGGAACCGTCGATCGTGCCCCTGCCGTCGGCGTCCACGCGTACCGTGCGCAGGAACTCCACGGGGCCGTGCACGTCGAACACGACGGCCGAGTCCGCCGGGGCACCCGCGTCCTTCGTGACGATCTTCGGGAGGATCGACAGCAGCAGGTCACGGGTGACGTACGCGCCCGGGGAGTCGAGGTTGCCGGGCTTGCCGAGGGACCAGCGCAGGTCCTGCTCGTGCGCCCAGATGTCGAACGCCCGCCTGCGCATGGCGAATTCGAGGGTCTCCTCGATGCCGCGCGGACCGCGCACGATCGTGGAGGGTTCGCGGGACTCGTTCCGCAGGTGCCGGGAGCGGCGGATGATCGTGTACTCCAGCTCGGAGACCATTTCGGGTGCCGTGTGGTGCCGGCGGATGTCGACCTGGATCTCCTGGTACCGCTGCGACTCGGTCCGCACGTGGTAGAGGTCGCGGGGCAGCGTGTGGATGGGGCGCGGGTCGCCGAGCATCTCACAGTCGCTGCCGATCACGTGCGAGACGATGTCGCGCACCGACCAGCCCGGACACGGTGTGGCCCGGTTCCATTCACCCTCGGCGAGCGGGGTGACCAGCTCGGATATCGCTTCGGCGGAGTGGGTCCAGGCGTCGGCGTAGGTCTGAAGGCTGGGGTGGAGACTCACGGAAGGGGACCCCTCGAGCGGTGGTACACGGGCGTTTAGACAGTCGTCGGGCACGGGCGGTGGGTGTCTTGAGAGGCTAAGTTACGCTGCCCGTAGGCACCCCGGCAGTGCTTTGGTGTGACGAACGCAGGGCTGTTGTTGACGTAGAGCCGACGGCTCGAATGCCAGGACGGTGGTAGTGTGCGCGCCTCGCTCATCCAGATCGCGGTAAATGACGACAAAGCGGCCGAGTCGGTCAACGACCGCCGTGAGCGCGTCAGTTCACTGGTCCGGGCCGAGGCGGGGGCCGCCGACCTCGTGGTGCTCCCCGAGCTGTGGACGACCGGGGCCTTCGCCTACGAGCAGTTCTCCGAGGAGGCCGAGCCGCTGGAGGGTCCGACCTTCCAGGCGATGTCCAAGGCCGCGCGGGACGCCGGCGTGTGGTTGCACGCGGGTTCGATCCCCGAGCGGGACCCGGAAGGCCCGCTCTACAACACGTCCCTTGTCTTCTCCCCCGACGGTGAACTCGCCGCCGCCTACCGGAAGATCCACCGCTTCGGCTTCGACAAGGGCGAGGCCGTGCTGATGGGGGCCGGCGAGGAACTGGTGACCGTGCGGCTTCCGGAAACCGTGGCCGGGGTCACGACCTGCTACGACCTGCGGTTCCCCGAGCTGTACCGGGGCCTCGTCGACCGGGGCGCGCAGACGATGATCGTGTCGGCGGGCTGGCCGGAGCGGCGGCGCTCGCACTGGACGCTCCTCGCGCAGGCGCGGGCCGTGGAGAACCAGGCGTTCGTGCTCGCGTGTGGAAGTGCCGGTACGCACGCGGGGGTCGCGCAGGCGGGGCACAGCATCGTCGTCGACCCGTGGGGCGCGGTGCTCGCGGAGGCGGGGGCCGGGGAAGAGGTGCTGCGCGTGGAGTTCGACCCCGCGAAGGTCGACGTCACGCGCGCGCAGTTCCCGGCGCTGAAGGACCGCCAACTGGGCCTGGCGGCACCGGCAAACTGAGCCCCGCCGCCGCGTGAGGCGCGCGCTCCGGGGCGGAGCCCAGAGCCCAGAGGCCGCGGCCCCGAGGTCAATCCACCACCCCCCGCTCCTTCTCCGCCAAGTGGATCACGCACACCGCCACGGCGATCAGCAGCGCCGGATCCGCGTCCTCACGCACCACGTTGACCCCATAGGTGTCCCGCACCCGCAGCCAGCGCCGCGAGATCTCGGCGAGGAGCTCACCCTCGTACTCGACGGCGAACTCCCGGTCAAGGATCTTGCCGCTGACGTCGAGTTCGGTGCTGCCGTCGGCGAGCTGGACACGGTAGTGATTGCGCAGCAGGGAGAGCCGCTTGCGCTTGATTCTGGCCAGCTCCTCGTCGCCGCGCTCGATGACCATCGTGTCGCGCAGCGCGAACACCTTCTTGTGGATGTCGATGAGGACCCGCCCGTCGGGACCCTTCAGCTCGAACGTGTCCCGCAGACGCATCGCCTTGCCGTCGACGAGGAACGCCTTGCGGCCCTGCTCGTCCTCGATCCAGTAGTCCTCGCCGATCCCGAGGATCCGCTCTCTCACTTCGTAGCGCATACGTCCATGAGTGCCCGGAAGTCGGGAGGAGGATCCCCGCCCCGGTGTCCTTTCGGGCCGGATGAGGGAACGGGCGCATCGCACGGGGCTCGAGAAGGTGCACGTAGAAAGCGAGTTCAGTGGTGGGTGCAACCATTCGAGGGATTTTTGGGTCGTATGAGGTGGACGTGACCTTACGACCAAAGGAACCGCATGTTGCGCGCACGACCCCACAGTGTCCGCAGAGCACGGATCGGCCTGCTGTCCGCGGCCCTCGTCGCGGGCGGCCTGACCGCCGTGTCACTGACCCCGGCCCAGGCGGCCCCGGGGGCGATCTCCACCGGAACCACCACCGCGGGCAAGGCGGCCGCCGGGAAGGCCGACCCCGCGGAGGACTTCAACGGCGACGGGTACGCCGACCTCGTCACCGCCGCGACCGGAGGCACGATCTCCGGCCACGCGCAGGCCGGCTACGTCGCGGTGACGTACGGCTCGGCGAACGGGCTCGACCCCGCGAACAAGAAGCTGATCTCCCGTTCCACCAGCGGGATCCCGGGCTCCGCGACCGCCAAGGAAGCGTTCGGCCAGTACGTCACCAAGGGCGACCTGGACGGTGACGGCTACAGCGACCTCGTGATCGGCTCCAGGAGCAAGGACGCCGGCAGCGTCATCGTCTGGGGCTCGGCCTCCGGGCTGACGGGCGGCACGAAGATCGCCACGTACGGAAGGTCGCCGCAGATCGGCGACTTCGACGGCGACGGCAAGGCCGACCTGGCCCTGCTCGGCGACATGGGCAGCTACGGCGACGACCCCGATCACCAGCCCGCCGCCCTGTGGAAGGGCCCGGTCTCCCGCGCCGGCGCCCCCGCCCAGAAACTGAACTTCATGGACAAGTCCGAGTGGTGGGGCTACGGCAAGGACGACGCCACCTGCGTCGACGACCAGTACGGCTGCGTGGACGGGCCCGATTCGACCACAGGACCCGTGATCTTCAAGGCGGTCGGCGACATCAACGGCGACGGCCGCGACGACCTGGCCCTGCGCTCGTACAACGGCGACGGCATGTGGAACAACACCGTGCTGTACGGCAGCGGTTCGGGCTTCAAGCGCGGTTGGGCACCGGAGACCCAGGGGGAACTGGCCTCCGGTGACGTCAACGGCGACGGGATCGACGACCTGGTCGTCGGCTCCGACCCCGAGGAGTCCGACATCGGCGAGACGAACCAGAAGGTCACCGTCGCGTTCGGCTCGAAGGACGGCCTCACGGGCAACGCCACGCAGACCTTCGACCAGTCCCTGCCCGGCTTCTACGGCGCCCAGGAGGACGGCGACAAGCTCGGCTCCTGCGTCTCCGTGGCCGACGTGGACGGCGACGGCAAGGCCGAGGTCGCCCTCGGCATCGCGGGCGAGGACTTCAGCGGCCTCACCGACGCCGGCTCCTTCGCCCTGCTGCACGGCAGCGCGGACGGCGTGACCGGCGAGGGCTCCCAGGTGTTCAACCAGAACACGGCGGGCGTGCCCGGTGTCGCCGAGTCGGGCGACGCGTTCGGCGCGGGCTGCCAGCTCCTCGACACCAACGGTGACGGCCACCGTGACCTCGCGGTCTCCTCGACCGCGGAGAACGCGTCGGCAGGCGCCGTCTGGTCGTTCCCCGGAACCGCCACCGGCATCACCGCGACCGGCTCGAAGGCCTTCAACCCGAAGGACCTCGCGGCCCCGGACACCAAGGCGCTGTTCGGCAACCCGCTGCGCTGACCCGTACGGGCCGCACCCCTCACACAGGGGTGCGGCCTTACGCGTCCCTAGGCAGCCCTGCGCGGACCTACCCCGCCGGCTCCGCCGAAGGCGTCCGCAGCAGCCGCGCCACCGGCCGCTCCCGGGCGACGACCTGACCCACCGAGATCCCCACGCACACCACCGTGAACAGCACGATCAGCCACGACAACAGCGTGAACACGAGCCCGAACGGGCCGAATTGGGCGAGCGACCGGTTCAGCACACGCGGCATGTACAGATGCGAGGCCCACGACAGTGTGACCACGCCCGCCCCGGTGAGCAGCGCTCCCGGCAGCAGCGGCAGCCACGCCACCCGGCTCCCGAGCAGCAGATGCTGCGTCCACCACCACAGCAGCACACTCGTCGCGTACGACAGCGGAATCCCCAGCCACGCGCCCGCCCCGAACCCGTCGCGCAGCAGGCCCTGCGCGAGGATCGCCGTCAGCCACACGCCGAGCCACGCGAGCCACCGCCAGGCGACGAGCCGCAGCCCGGCCGGCGGCAACTCCCAGGACCGCTCGCACAACCGCTGCAGCGCCCGGCTGCACGCGGTCGCCGACAGCAGCGTGACGAGCACGCCGACGGCCCCCGAGGTGTCACGCGTACCGGAGTCCCCCGCCCCGTAGACCTGCTTGACCTGGTCGAGCGAGTCGCCGTTGAGCCCCATCGCGGTACGCGACGAGTCGAGAAGCTGCTGGCGCACGGCCGACGGCGCGAACGCGGCCACGACGAACAGCACCGGGATCGCCGTGAGGAACGCCTGCGCGGCAAGCCGCGTCGACGAGTCCAGCAGCCGCACGGCACCCACCTGCCGCACCGTGCGCGTGACGAACGGAACCCGCTCCCGCACGGTCTCGACCTGCCCGGTGGCCCACTGGACGGTACGGGTGACACGCCCGCTGCTCTCACTCATAACTGCCCAGCGTCAACCACACACCCACCGGGCGCACGGCTGCCGCGCCGGGGCCGGGGCGCCTTGGGCTACGCCTCTAGATGTGGCGGTTCCGCTCTTCCTCGATCACGGTCGTGTGGTTGGCCGGCGGGACCAGGCCCCGGCGTTTGCCGATGCTGCGGAACGCGAAGACACCGATCAGGCCCACGATCATCAGGATCCAGCCGACCAGGTCGAGGTTGACGCTCTGCATGTGCCAGTCGGTCGCGAACGCGAGGATCGCGCCGACGGCGATCAGGATGATGGAACCCCCAAGGCTCATCAGGTCCGCCTCCTGTGGTGTGTACGGAAATGCGTGAGGGGCCCGAGTACCCCCGAACCCCTCGTCCTCACACCGCTGTTGGCGCGGGCGGACCCGCTCAGCCCTCCAGGAACGCGGTGAGCGCGTTCGCCAGCAGGTACGGGTCGTCGGCGCCGCACAGTTCGCGCACGCTGTGCATGGAGAGGATCGCCGCGCCGATGTCGACGGTCTTGATGCCGTGCCGGGCCGCGGTGATCGGGCCGATCGTCGTGCCGCACGGCATCGCGTTGTTGGACACGAACGACTGGAACGGGACGCCCGCCTTGTCGCACGCCGCCGCGAACACGGCGCGGCCCGAACCGTCGGTCGCATAGCGGTTGTTGACGTTCACCTTGAGGATCGGGCCGCCGTTGGCGCGCGGGTGGTGCGTGGGGTCGTGGCGCTCGCCGTAGTTGGGGTGCACGGCGTGGCCGGTGTCGGAGGAGAGGCAGATCGTGCCCGCGAAGGCGCGCGCCCTGTCCTCGTACGAGCCTCCGCGCGCGAACACCGAACGCTCCAGGACGGTGCCCAGCAGCGGGCCGTCGGCGCCGGTGTCGGACTGCGAGCCGTTCTCCTCGTGGTCGAAGGCGGCGAGCACGGGGATGTACGGGAGGTCGTCCTGCTTGCTGACCTCGGCGAGCGCGGCCGTGCAGGCGTGCACGGACAGCAGGTTGTCCATGCGGGGTCCCGCGAGGAGTTCCTTGTCGCGACCCAGGTAGGACGGGGCCTCGATCGCGTACGTCATGAGGTCCCAGCCGGTGATGTCGCCGCGGCCGAGCCCGTTCTCGTCCTCCAGGAAGGACAGCAGGTCGGCTTCGCAGACATCGCCGCCGTCGCCGCCGAGGCCCCAGATGGGCTGCATGTGGCGCTGCTTGTCCAGCTTCAGGCCGTCCGACGTGACCGATCGGTCCAGGTGGATGGCGAGCTGCGGGACGCGCAGCAGGGCCCGGTCGACGTTCACCAGGCGCTCGCTGCCGTCGCGCAGGGATACGCGACCGGCGAGGCCGAGGTCGCGGTCGAGCCACGAGTTGAGCAGGGGTCCGCCGTAGATCTCCACGGCGATCTGCCGCCAGCCGTTGCTCGCCATGTCGGGCTGCGGCTTCACGCGCAGGTTCGGGGAGTCGGTGTGGGCGCCGACGATCCGGAACGGCGTGTGGGCCGACGCCCCCTCCGGGACGTACCAGGCGATCACGGCGCCGCCGCGGGTCACGAACTTTCCTCCGCTTGTCCCGTCCCAGGCGTCGGTCTCCGCGACCTGCTGGAAGCCCGCCTTCTCCAGGCGTGCGGCCACGTTGGCCACGGCGTGGTACGGCGTGGGGCTCGCCGCGAGGAAGGACATCAGGTCGTCGGTGTGCCCGCGATCGAAGGGGCGGGAGGAGGTGTTCATGCGGCCAAGGGTAGCCAGTCCCTCCGGGTGGGGCGTGGCCCTGTGGGCCTGCCTTCGGCGGCCCCCGCGCCTTCCCCTGCGGGGTGCGTCGCGTTCGGCGTCCTGCGGTTTCCGCGTGGTCCGGTTTGCGCCCACGCGGCGGAGCCGCATATCGACACAGCCCCGCGCCCCTGAAGGGGCGCGGGGAACCGCGCGCGCAACCGTGAGTGGGCGTGTCCGCGGACGAGGTCGTGCACTGTGGCCACAGGCGAAGGCCCGCCGCCCCGCAACAGGGACGACGGGCCTCACCACGACAGGGTCTAGAAGGACGCCTCGTCGAGGTCCATGAGGTCGACGCCGGACTCGCTCGTGGTCTGGGCGAGCTTGCGCGCACCCGTCACGCCCGGCAGGACGTTCGCCGCGAAGAACTTCGCCGCGGCGATCTTGCCCTGGTAGAACGGCACGTCCTTGCCGGCCGCGCCCGCCGCGAGCTTCTCCGCGGCGACGGCCGCGCCCTTGAGGAGCAGGTAGCCGACGACCACGTCGCCGGAGGCCATCAGGAGGCGGGTCGTGTTGAGGCCGACCTTGTAGATCGACTTCACGTCCTGCTCGGTGGCGACCAGGTCGTTGATCATGAGGCCGACGATGGCCTCCAGCTCACCGGCCGCCTTGGCGAGCGTCTCGCGCGCCGCGGTCAGCTCCTCGCCGCCGGTCTCCACGGCGAGGAACTTCTTGATCTCCTCGGAGAGCGCGTTCAGCGCGGCGCCCTGGTTGCGGACGATCTTCCGGAAGAAGAAGTCCTGGCCCTGGATCGCGGTCGTGCCCTCGTAGAGCGTGTCGATCTTCGAGTCACGGATGTACTGCTCGATCGGGTACTCCTGCAGGAAGCCGGAGCCGCCGAACGTCTGGAGCGACTGGGCCAGCTGCTCGTAGCCCTTCTCGGAGCCGTAGCCCTTGACGATCGGGAGGAGCAGGTCGTTGAGCGCGTGTTCGGCGGTCGCGTCCTCGCCCGCGGCCTCCTTGACCTGGATCGCGTCCTGCACGGAGGCCGTGTAGAGGACGAGCGTGCGCATGCCCTCCGCGTACGCCTTCTGCGTCATCAGGGAGCGGCGGACGTCGGGGTGGTGCGTGATGGTGACCTTCGGCGCCGTCTTGTCCGTGCTGCGGGCCAGGTCGGAGCCCTGGACGCGCTCCTTGGCGTACTCGAGGGCGTTGAGGTAGCCCGTCGACAGCGTGGAGATCGCCTTCGTGCCGACCATCATGCGGGCGAACTCGATGATGCGGAACATCTGGCGGATGCCGTCGTGCTTGTCGCCGATCAGCCAGCCCTTGGCGGGGTGCTGGTCGCCGAAGGTCATCTCGCACGTGTTGGAGGCCTTGAGGCCCATCTTGTGCTCGACGTTGGTGGCGTAGACGCCGTTGCGCTCGCCCAGCTCGCCGGTCTCCCAGTCGAACTCGAACTTCGGGACGAGGAAGAGCGAAAGACCCTTGGTGCCGGGGCCGTGGCCCTCGGGGCGGGCGAGGACGTAGTGGAGGATGTTCTCCGACATGTCGTGCTCACCGGACGTGATGAACCGCTTCACGCCCTCGATGTGCCAGGAGCCGTCCGCCTGCTCGACGGCCTTGGTGCGGCCGGCGCCGACGTCCGAACCGGCGTCCGGCTCGGTCAGCACCATCGTCGAGCCCCACTGCTTCTCGACGGCGATCTCGGCGACCTTCTTCTGCGCCTCGTTGCCCTCCTCGAAGAGGATGCCGGCGAACGCGGGACCGGAGGAGTACATCCAGACCGCCGGGTTGGCGCCCAGGATCAGCTCCGCGTGGGCCCAGATGAGCGAGCGCGGGGCGGTGGTGCCGCCGATCTCCTCGGGGAGGCCGAGACGCCAGTACTCGGCGTCCATGAAGGCCTTGTAGGACTTCTTGAAGGAGTCGGGGACCGGCGCCGTGTTGGTCTCCGGGTCGAAGACCGGCGGGTTGCGGTCGGCGTCCGCGAAGGACTCCGCCAGGTCGTTCTCGGAGAGGCGGGTGACCTCTTCGAGGATGCTCCTGGCGGTGTCGACGTCCATCTCCGCGAACGGTCCGGTGCCGTACAGCTTGTCGCGGTCGAGTACCTCGAAGAGGTTGAACTCGATGTCGCGGAGATTCGACTTGTAATGCCCCATGGCGACGGCTCCGTAAAGATCGGGGAGGCGGGTCGTCCGGGTCACCCGGACCGTCCTCGTACGCATACCAACTAGTAACCACCACAATGCTACCCGTGGGTAATAAGAATCAACCCCCAGTGGGCATCTGTGACGAACAAGGCGCCTCGGCGCTCTCGTCCCGCCACCCCCTCGGGCGTCGGTAGTCTTTCCCTCATGTACGGCTACGACCAGAGCCCGGGTGCCGGGCAGCAGCAGTACGCGCCGCCGCAGGGCGGGTACGGGCAGCAGGCTCCGCCGCTGTACCCGGAGCCGTCGCCGCCCTCGCTCACGGACGCGGTCCGCGCGTTCACCACGGGCTCGATGTCCGCCGAGGACTTCCAGCAGATCTTCGCCTCGTCGAAGGTCTACTGCCCGCGCGGGGACAACCCGGGCTTCCTCGCGCTGCACAACACGCAGCAGCCGGTGATCCCGATGTTCAGCACACTCAAGGAGCTGCGCAGGTACGCGGGCAAGGAGTCCAAGTACTTCGTCATCACCGGCGCCGAGGTCATCGACCTGCTGCCCACCGGGTACGGCTTCGTCCTCGACATGGAGGGCGAGCACCGGATGGTCTTCGACGCGAAGGCGGTCGAGGAGATGGTCGACTTCGCGATGCGCCGCATGTACGGCTGACCAGCTGACCAGCTGGTTGCCCGGGGCTTCTGACTCCTACCGGCGCAATATCTTCCCGCTTGGATGCTCTCTGGTTGCATAGCGTCACATTTAGTGAGTTTTTGATTACGTCCAGTGATCAAGAAAGTGTGCACCGCTCTGCCTCCGAGAGGAACTCATGGTCCCCGCACTTCCAGCCCGCCTGAGAGCGCGCGTCGCGATGGGCGTCTGCGTGCTCGCGGCGGGCGCCACGGCGCTCGCGTCCCCGCTCCTGACCCCGGCCCCCGCGGGCGCGGCGAACCGTCCGGCACCGGCCGCCGGCGAGGCCGTCAACACGCTCGTGGCGGAGGACTTCGGCCGCGACAGCCTCGGCGCCGGCCCCTGGACCGCCGTGCCCGGTGTCCACGACGGTGCCGACGGCTACTCCTGTCTGACCGCGGCGCGCGGCCGGCCGGGCCCGCTGGCCGCCTGCCCCTCGGGCACCCGTGACGCGGAGGGGCAGGGGGTGCTGCGGCTGACCGACAAGAAGAAGTACCAGGCCGGATACCTGATCTACGACGAGGCGGTCCCGTCCGACGCGGGCATCACGGCCACCTTCGACTCGTACCAGTACGACACCGCCACGGCGCTCGGCGCCGACGGCATCAGCTTCTTCCTGCTCGACGGTGCGGCCAAGGTGGGCAAGCGGGGCGTCTTCGGCGGCGCCCTCGGCTACAAGGACCTCCCCGGCGGCTACCTGGGCCTCGGCCTCGACCAGTACGGCAACTTCTCGAACCCGAAGTACGGGGGTGTCGGCGGCCCGGGCAACCGGCCCAACACCGTTGCGCTGCGCGGCGCGACGGACATCGGCTCGCCGTACATCTCCGGCTCGAAGCGGGTCAGGCAGCTGGCGACGCAGAAGGTCAAGAAGCGCGACGCCGCGCGCCGCAGCGCGCGGGTCGAGCTGACCCCCGACGGAGTCCTCACCGTCACGATGGACTTCCATGACGGCACCGGCTACCAGCGCCTGGTCGGCCCGGTCGACCTGCACCGGATCCCGGGGCAGCCCGATGTGCCGAAGACGCTGAAGTTCGGCTTCGCCGCGGCCACCGGAGCGCACACCGCCGTCCACGAGGTCAGCGACATCCGCTTCCAGAAGCTGCCGCCGGACCTGTACGTCACCCCGAAGGTCACCGGGAAGTTCGTCGCGGGCGGCACCGGCAAGCTCGAACTGACGGTGGCGAACAGGCCGGGCGCGGGCCGCAGCGAGCAGCCGGTCACCCTGAAGACCAAGCTGCCGCCGGGCCTGACCCCGAAGTCGGCGAAAGGCGACGGCTGGGACTGCCAGGTCGAGGACCGTGAACTGACCTGTACGCGGCCGGGTTCGCAGGACGACGCGCTGCCGCCCGGAGACGCGTTCCCGCCCGTCGTGGTGCCGGTCGACGCGGGCGAGGACGCCGGGCCGTCGGCCCCGGCGGAGGTCCGCGTGGACACGCCGGGCGAGGAGCTGCGGGCGAACAACGTGGAGAAGCCCGAGCTCGTCGTCGGCCGTAAGAGCGGCCTGTGGCTGAAGGAGTCGGCGAACCCCGACCCGTACGTGGCGGGCAAGCCGCTCACGTACACCGTCGCCGTCGGCAACCACGGCCCCAGCAAGGCGACGGACGCCCCGCTGACCGCGAAGGTTCCGGACGTGCTGGAGGATCCCAAGTGGACCTGCGAGGCGAGCGGCGGCGCCGAGTGCCCCGCCACTCCGGAGGGGCCCGGGCTCGACACCCCGGTCACCCTGCCGGCCGACGCGAAGCTGGTGTTCAAGGCCACCGGTGACGTGCCCTCCGACGAGACGGGGCCGCTCCCCGGGAACGCCAGGCTGATGCCGGCGCCGGGCGTCCCGGACGACAAGTGCGGCAACGGCTGCACCGACCGCGCGGAGGTGTCCGGTTCGCGGCGCACGGCCCTGAGCGTGGAGCACCGGCACACGCCGAAGGTGCTCCAGTCCGGCGAGGACGTGACGTACGAGATCGTCGTGCGCAACGAGGGCCCGTCGGACGCGAAGGGGGTGCGGATCCAGCAGGCCGCACCCGAGCTGGTCAAGGGCACGCCCTGGACCTGCAAGGCCCGGAAGCCCAGCGTGTGCGGCGATCTGAAGGGGAAGGTGCCGGTGTCGACGACCGCCGACATCGTCGCGGGCGGCGAGGTCGTCTACACGATGTCGGGTCCGCTGAAGCGGGACGAGCTGGTCAGCGAGGTGACCGTCGACCCGCCGCTCGACGGCGTCGACGCCAACTGCCAGAAGAGCTGTTCGGTGAAGGACACGGCGGACCTGCCGTGATCGGAGCCGCAGTGGCGCTCTGACGGCGCCGCACCCCACACGGGCCCGGACGCGAAGACACCAGCGTCCGGGCCCGTGGCATGTCCGGAACCCCACCGGGAATATCCGTCGACTTGCAGGATGTTCACCGTTCAACTAAATTGATGGCAGACCCCGAGGAGGCCGCCATGCCCGCTGTGACCGTCGAGAACCCGCTGACCCTGCCCCGTGTGGCCGCGCCGGCGGACGCCGTGGCGCGCCCCGTGCTCGCCGTGACGACCGCGCCGAGCGGTTTCGAAGGGGAGGGCTTCCCGGTGCGCCGCGCGTTCGCCGGGATCAACTACAAGCACCTCGACCCGTTCATCATGATGGACCAGATGGGTGAGGTGGAGTACGAGGCCGGCGAGCCCAAGGGCACCCCTTGGCACCCGCACCGCGGCTTCGAGACCGTCACGTACATCATCGACGGCACCTTCATCCACCAGGACTCGCACGGCGGTGGCGGCACCATCACCAACGGCGACACCCAGTGGATGACGGCGGGCAGCGGCCTCCTGCACATCGAGACGCCGCCCGAGTCGCTCGTCATGAGCGGCGGGCTGTTCCACGGCCTCCAGCTGTGGGTCAACCTGCCCGCCAAGGACAAGATGAAGAACCCGCGCTACCAGGACATCCGTGGTGGCCAGGTCAAGCTGCTCACGACCGCCGACGGCGGCGCGCTGCTCCGCGTCATCGCCGGTGAGCTGGACGGCAACGAGGGCCCCGGCATCACGCACACCCCGATCACGATGGTGCACGCCACCGTCCGTCCGGGCGCAGAGGCGACGCTGCCCTGGCGCGAGGACTACAACGGCCTCGTGTACGTGCTCGCGGGCCAGGGCACGGTCGGCCCCGACCGGCGCCCCGTGCACACGGGACAGACCGCCGTCTTCGGCGCGGGCTCGTCCCTGACCGTGCGCGCCGACGAGACCCAGGACGGGAACACCCCCGACCTCGAAGTGGTCATCCTCGGCGGGCAGCCGATCCGTGAGCCCATGGCGCACTACGGCCCGTTCGTGATGAACAACAAGGCCGAACTCCAGCAGGCCTTCGACGACTTCCAGGCCGGTCGCCTGGGCGTCATCCCCAGCAAGGAGCGTCTGCCGCACACCGGCTGATGCACCAGCAGAAGTGACGCCCCGTCACTCGGCCGGACCCGGCCGGGAGGCGGGGCGTTCGCGTGCATGATCAACTGGCGGGGTGCAGACCGGTAAGCCACTCCTCCCCGATCCCGCCCGCCGCCTCGCCGCCTGGTGCGTCGTCGTCCTGCTCGTCGTGGGGGTCGCCGCCGTCGGGGTCGCGCTGGTCATCATCTTCCAGTCGGCCGTCACGCCCGTGCTGCTCGCGCTGCTCGGCACCGCGCTGCTCGGACCGGTCTTCGAGTGGCTCACCAAGCTGAAGCTGCCGCGGGCGCTGGCCGCGATCCTCACCTGCGTCGCGCTCGTCGCCGTGGTCGGCGGCGCCGGGTACATCGTCGTCACCGCGCTGATCGACACCGGCGAGCAGATCGTCGACTCGCTGCGTCAGGCCGGGGACTGGCTCAGGGACCACGTCGGCATCGTCGGCGCCGACGACATCGGAGACGTCGCCGACAAGGCCAAGGACCAGGTCGGCAAGTGGGGCTCCAACCTGGCCAACGGGGTGCTCGCCGGGCTCTCCGTACTCGGCTCGCTGCTCGCCACCAGCGTGCTCGCGCTGCTGCTCACCTTCTTCTTCCTCAAGGACTCCGACCGGGCCACGGGGCTCGCGCGCGCGATCGCCCCGCAGCACGCCGAGGTCGTCGAGGCCATGGGGCGGCGGGCCTTCGAGGCGATCTCCGGCTTCATGCGCGGCACGACGTTCATCGCGCTCATCGACGGCATCTGCATCACCATCGGGCTGCTGATCCTTCAGGTGCCGGGGGCGGTCGGGCTCGGCGCGCTGGTCTTCGTCGGCGCGTACATCCCCTACCTCGGCGCGACGCTGTCCGGGGCCGTCGCCGTGCTGGTCGCGCTCGCCGACCGGGGGCTGGTCATCGCCCTGTGGACGCTCGGGGTGATCCTCGCCGTGCAGCAGTTGGAGGGGCACATCCTGCAGCCGATGATCCAGTCGCGCACCGTCCAGATGCACCCCGCGATGGTGATGCTGGCGATCACGGCGGGCGCGGCGGTCGCCGGCATCCTCGGAATGCTGCTCGCGGTGCCGCTGGTGGCCGCCGCGTTCGGCATCCTCGGGGAGCTGAGGAGGCGTTACGCGCCCGTGGACATCGGCGGCGACGACCCGCCCGTTTCACGTGAAACGGGTGACGGTTCCAATGGGTCCTCCGGGCCCGACGGGTCCACCGGGTCCTCCCCGGCCGCCGAAGGTTCGTAGAGCTCGAACCAGATGCTCTTGCCCTCGCCCCGCGGGTCCACGCCCCAGCGGTCGGCGAGCAGCTCCATGAGCACCAACCCCCGCCCCGATGACGCCAGTTCGCCGGGGCGCCGCCTGTGGGGCAGGTCGTCGGAGGCGTCCGCGACCTCCACGCGCAGCCGGCGCGGTTCGGCGCCGTGCCGGGTCATCTCGGCGACCAGGAGCGCGTCCCCGTCGGTGTGCACCAGGACGTTGGTGACCATCTCGGAGACGAGCAGCACCGCCGAGTCGACCTGATCGGTGTCGGCCCAGTCGTGCAGCAGCTCGCGCAACTGCTGGCGGGCCGTCGCGATCCGCTCGGGCTCGGCCTGGGCGATGGTCATCGCGGTGCGCCGGGTCACGGTGGCGGCGGCGGACTGGATGCTGCGGCGCAGCAGCAACAGCGCGATGTCGTCCTCGCGGCGGTCCGCCAGCGGCCCCGTCGTGTGGTGCGAGGAGGGGCCGTGCACCGCCCGCACCAGGGCGTCGGCCAGCTCCTCCAGGCGGTCGTCCGGGCCGGCCTCCAGGGCCGCGCGGATCCGCGACCAGCCGGTGTCCAGGTCGTGCCCGCCCGTCTCGATCAGGCCGTCCGTGCAGATGAGCAGCGTCTCGCCGGGTTCGAGGGCGAGCCGGGTCGTCGGATAGTCCGCGTCCGGGTCGACCCCGAGCGGCAGCCCGCCCGCGGTGGGGCGGACGAGGACGGTGCCGTCGGCCATCCGGATCGCGGGGTCCGGGTGCCCGGCGCGGGCGATCTCCAGGACGCCGGTGGCGGGGTCGACCTGGACGTACAGACAGGTCGCGAAGCGCGGGTCGGCGCCCGATTCGTCGGTGTCGCCGATGCCGTGCAGGAAGCGGGAGGCGCGGGAGAGCACGGCGTCCGGCCGGTGCCCCTCCGAGGCGTACGCGCGCAGGGCGACCCGGAGCTGCCCCATCAGCCCTGCCGCGCGCACGTCATGCCCCTGGACGTCGCCGATGACGAGCGCGATACCCCCACCCGGCAGCGGGATCATGTCGTACCAGTCGCCGCCGACCTGGAGGCCGCCGCCGGTCGGCACGTAGCGGGCAGCGATGCTCATGCCGGGGATCTCCGGGCCGAGCGAGGGCAGCATCGTCTTCTGCAGGCCGTCGGTGAGCTCCCGCTCCGACTCGGCGACACCGGCCCTGGAGAGGGCCTGCGCCAGCATCCGCGCGACCGTGGTGAGCACCGAGCGCTCGTCGGGCGTGAACGACACCGGATAGGTGAAGCCCGCCATCCACGCGCCGATGGTGCGGCCCGCGACGACCAGCGGCAGGAACGCCCACGACTTGCGCTGGAAGCGGGCGGCCAGCGGCCAGGCCGCGGGGTAGCGGGCGCGGTACTCCTCCGGCGACGACAGATAGACCGCGCGCCCGGTGCGGACGACCTCGGCGGCCGGATAGTCCGTGGCGAGGTCCATATCGGTGAAGGGGGCCTCGTCGCCGTCCTCCTGGCCGTGGTGCCCGATGACGTTGAGCCGGTCGCCCGCCAGGCCGAACACCGCGAGGCCGTCCGGAGAGAACCCCGGCATGGAGAGCCCCGCGGCGACCCGCAGCACCTCCTCCGTGGACCCGGCCTCCGCGAGCGCCCGCCCCGCGTCCAGCAGGAACGCCTCGCGCGAGCGCCGCCAGTCGCCGGTCACCGGGGTGCGGGAGGCGGCCTCCGGCGGCGGCTCGGTGACCTCCTGGAGCGTCCCGATCAGCTCGAACGAGTCCGGTGCGTCGCCGTGCGCGATCGGCTTCGAGCGGCTGCGTACGGTGCGCAGCACATGGCCCTGCCCGTCCATGACGCGCAGCCGGGCCTCGGCGAGGGTGCCCTCGGCGACGGCGAGCTGCACGATGCCGTCTATCTCGTTCCAGTCGACCGGGTGGAAACGTGCGCGGACGGCGGACTCCGTCATGGTGACCGGCTCGCCCGGGGTGGCGGTGGGCAGCCCGATCAGCCGGGCGGCCTCGGCGTCGAAGGTGACGAGCCCCGCCCGGTTGTCCCATCGCCACAGCCCGGTCGCGAGTGCGGCGAGGACGTCCCCCACGGGAGGGAGGTCACCGGTGCGCATTGCCCCACTCTAGGAAGAGGTGATCGATTGCGGCCACCAGAGGCTTCGCCGGGGCGGGTGGGGGTGTTGCGGTGGGGCGGGGCTGACGGCGGGCCGCGACGGGGTGGGGGCCGTCCGAAGGCGCTGCCCGCGCCGGGGTGCCGCCTTGCCCACCCTGCCGCCCTTGGCGGCAGATTGCCCAAGGCGGCGGCGGGCGGCAGGGTGCTCAAGGCGGGGCCGGTAGGCTTGGGGGGATCCCGGTTGTCTCCCGGGGAACCCCAAGCGCAAAGGCTGGATGAACGACGATGCATCGGTACAGGTCCCACACCTGCGGCGAGCTCCGCGCCTCTGACGTCGGCTCCGACGTCCGGCTGAGCGGCTGGCTGCACAATCGCCGAGACCTGGGCGGCATCCTCTTCATCGATCTGCGCGACCACTACGGCATCACGCAGCTCGTCGCCCGCCCCGGCACCGAGGCCGCCGAGGTCCTCGACAAGCTGACGAAGGAAACGGTCGTCCGCGTCGACGGCAAGGTCGTCTCCCGCGGCGCCGACAACGTCAACCCGGAGCTGCCCACCGGCGACGTCGAGATCGAGGCCGCCACCGTAGAGGTGCTCGGCGGCGCCCAGCAGCTGCCGTTCCAGATCAACCAGGACGACGGCGTGGGCGAGGAGCGCCGCCTGGAGTACCGCTTCCTGGACCTGCGCCGCGAGCGCATGCACCGCAACATCATGCTGCGCAGCGAGGTCATCGCCTCGATCCGCTCGAAGATGGTCAACCTCGGCTTCAACGAGATGGCGACGCCGATCCTCACCGCCACCTCCCCCGAGGGCGCGCGTGACTTCGTCGTCCCGTCCCGCCTGAACCCGGGCAAGTTCTACGCCCTCCCCCAGGCGCCGCAGCAGTTCAAGCAGCTGCTGATGATCTCGGGCTTCGACCGCTACTTCCAGATCGCGCCGTGCTTCCGCGACGAGGACGCGCGCGCGGACCGCTCGCCCGGCGAGTTCTACCAGCTCGACATCGAGATGAGCTTCGTCGAGCAGGAAGACGTCTTCCGCCCGATCGAGAAGCTCATGACGGAGATCTTCACCGAGTTCGGCGGCGGCCGCGAGGTCACGTCCCCGTTCCCGCGGATCCCGTTCCGCGAGTCGATGCTGAAGTACGGCAACGACAAGCCGGACCTGCGCGCCAAGCTCGAACTCGTCGACATCACCGACGTGTTCGAGGGCTCCGAGTTCAAGGCGTTCGCCGGCAGGCACGTGCGCGCGCTGCCCGTCCCGGACACCGCCTCGCAGTCCCGCAAGTTCTTCGACGGCCTCGGTGACTACGCGGTCGAGCAGGGCGCGAAGGGCCTGGCCTGGATCCGCGTGGGCGAGGACGGCACGTTCGCGGGCCCGATCGCGAAGTTCCTCACCGAGGAGAACGTCAAGGTCCTCACCGAGCGCCTCGGCCTCAAGGCCGGCCACGCCGTGTTCTTCGGCGCGGGCGAGTTCGACGAGGTCTCGAAGATCATGGGCGCGGTCCGCGTCGAGGCCGCCAAGCGCGCGGGCCACTTCGAGGAGGGCGTCTTCCGCTTCTGCTGGATCGTCGACTTCCCGATGTACGAGAAGGACGAGGAGACCGGCAAGATCGACTTCTCCCACAACCCGTTCTCCATGCCGCAGGGCGGCATGAAGGACCTGGAGGAGAAGGACCCGCTGGACATCCTGGCGTGGCAGTACGACATCGTCTGCAACGGCACGGAGCTGTCCTCCGGCGCGATCCGGAACCACGAGCCCGAGATCATGCTCAAGGCCTTCGAGATCGCGGGCTACGACCGTGACACCGTCGAGCACGAGTTCGCGGGCATGCTCCGCGCGTTCCGCTTCGGCGCCCCGCCGCACGGCGGGATCGCCCCGGGCGTCGACCGCATCGTCATGCTCCTCGCCGACGAGCCGAACATCCGGGAGACCATCGCGTTCCCGCTGAACGGCAACGCGCAGGACCTGATGATGGGCGCGCCCACCGAGCTGGACGAGTCGCGCCTGCGCGAGCTCAACATCCAGCTGCGCAAGCCGGTCGAGAAGAAGTAGCTCACCGCACGACGTGAGGGCCCGGGGTCGTCGGCGGTTTCCAGGGGTCGTTGCAACACTCGGTCGTGTTGATCAGGTTGTGAGTAGGTTATGCAGGCGCTCGGCTGGGGTTTCCCAGTCGAGCGTTTTGCGTGGTCGGCTGTTGAGTTCGGCGGCCACGGCGGCGAGGTCGTCCCGGCTGTGCCGGGACAGGTCGGTTCCTTTGGGGAAGTACTGCCGCAGCAGGCCGTTGGTGTTTTCGTTCGATCCGCGTTGCCAGGGGCTGCCCGGATCACAGAAGTAGACCGGGATGTCGGTGGCGAGGCTGAAGGCGTGGTGGGCGGCCATCTCGGTGCCTTGGTCCCAGGTCAGGGATCGCTTCAGGTGGGGCGGCAGAGTTTGGACGGTATCGGCCAGCGCCTGGCGGACGGCCGATGCCGCGTAGCCGTTCGGCAGGTGGACGAGCATGAGGTAGCGGGTGCTGCGTTCGACGAGCGTGGCGATGGCGGAGCGGGAGTTGCTGCCGACGATGAGATCACCCTCCCAGTGGCCAGGGACGGCTCGGTCGGTCACTTCGGCGGGCCGTTCGCTGATCATCACCATGGGGTGCGGGAATCGCTGTCTGCGGCGGGCGGAGTGGCGATGGGGCTTACGGACGGCGCGTCCGGTCCGCAGTGCGCGGGTCAGCTCGCGGCGGAGTTCGCCGCGGCCTTGGACGTAGAGGGCTTGGTAGACCGTTTCGTGGACCACGTGCATCTCCGGCCGGTCGGGGAACCGTCTGCGCAGAGCGTGGCAGATCTGCTCCGGGCTCCAGCGCAGGGCCAGGTGTTCCTGGATGAAGTCCCGCAGCTCGGGGTTCATCGCGATCCTGGTGGCCTTGGGCCTTGACCGGCGCTTATCCGCCCGGCGCTGGGCAGCGTGCGGCCGGTAGTACCAGCGGCCGTCGGCCAGGACGGTCCGGTTTCGGCGGATCTCCCGGCTGATGGTTGACGGGCTGCGGCCCAGCTCGGCCGCGATCGTCCGGACGGCCGCCTTCTCGCGCAGCCGGTCGGCTATGTGGATGCGGTCTGCCTCGCGCAGGTAGCGCGAGGGACCGGCCGGCCCCTCGGCTAGGGGAACGAGGTGAGGCGGCACCACCCCACTGATGGGTGGTGCCGCTTTGTGGTGGCGGTCGGCGCTGCGGCCGTTACGCCATCGCCTGCCGGTCTTCGAGTTGATGCCGACGATCCGGCAGGCGTCCTCGTAGGGAATTCCTTGATCCACAAGCAGAAGGTATTGCTCCCGCTCCCGAGCCAACTTCCTCGGGCCTTGCGGTTTCCGGTCCTTCCGGATCTTGAAGTCCATCGCACCCCTGAAGTGGGATGTTGCGACGACCACTAGAACTCAAGGTCGACCCCGGGCCCTCACGCGTTCCCGCGCCGAGTGCTCAGCCGGACCGCGGCACCACGAGCCCCGACTCGTACGCCGCCACCACGGCCTGCGCCCGGTCGCGCACGCCCAGCTTGGCGAGCACCCGGCTGACATGCGTCTTCACGGTCTCCCCGCCGACGACCAGCCGCCCGGCGATCTCCTGATTGGACAGGCCCTCCGCGATCAGCCGCAGCACCTCGCGCTCGCGCGGGGTCAACGCGTCGACGGCGCAGGCCTGTTGGGGCACGGCCCGCGGGCGCAGGCGGGCGAACTCCGCGATCAGCCGCCGGGTGACCGTCGGCGCGAGCAGCGCCTCGCCCGCGGCCACCACCCGCACCGCCTCGAAGAGCCGCTCGGCCTGCATGTCCTTGAGCAGGAAGCCGCTGGCCCCGGCGGCGAGGGCGTCGTACACGTACTCGTCGAGGTCGAAGGTCGTCAGCATCACGATGCGGGTGTCCGGCAGCTCGCGGCCGATGCGGCGGGTGGCCTCGATGCCGTCCACGCCGGGCATGCGGACGTCCATCAGGACGAGGTCGGGGCGGACCTCGCGGCAGACGCGGACCGCTTCGGCGCCGCCGGGCGCGCTGCCGACCACCGTGAAGTCCTGCTGGCTGTCGAGGAGCGCGCCGAATCCCGCCCGTACGACGTCCTGGTCGTCGGCGACGACGATGCGGATGGCGTCGCTCATGAGGCGGGGGCCCGTACGGGCAGGACCGCGTCGACCAGGAAGCCGCCGGCCGGGGCCGGGCCCGCGTGCAGGGTGCCGCCCGCCATCGCGATGCGTTCGCGCATGCCGAGCAGCCCGTGGCCCGGCTCGCCGGGTCCCGTGCCGGGGCCGCAGTCCCGTACGCGTATCGCCAACTCGCTCTCCCTGTAGTGCAGTTCGACGTCCACGGCGACGCCAGGCGCGTGCCTGCGGGCGTTGGTCAGGGCTTCCTGGACGATGCGGTACGCGGTGAGTTCCAGACCCGGGGCGAGGGCGGTGACGTGGCCGCGGACGATGAGACGGACGGCGGTGCTACTCGCGGCGCGGGCCTCGTCGACGAGGGCGACGAGCTGGTCGAGGCCCGGCTGGGGCGAGCGGGGCGCGGCCCGCGCGGCCTCGGCGGGGGCGTCCTCACGCAGCACGCCCAGCAGCCGGCGCATCTCGGTGAGGGCGAGCCGGGCGGTGTCGCCGATCGCCAGGAACTTCTCGGCGCCCTCGTCCGACAGTCCGGGCGTCGTGTAGCGGGCCGTCTCCGCCTGCACCGAGATGGTCGAGATGTGGTGGGCCACGATGTCGTGCAACTCCCTTGCGATACGCGCCCGTTCGCCGAGCGCGGCATGGGCGAGGGCCGTGTCCGCGTACGCCCAGTCGGCGGCGGAACGGCGGGCCGCCTCGGCCTGCGCGCGCCGGGCGCCGCCCGCGGTGAGCGCGGCCGCCGCGCCCGCGAGGAGGACGACGCCGTAGGGCCCGGCGTCGTCCGTGAGCGCGTACGCGGTGAAGGGCACGGCGAACAGGACGGCGGTGCGGCCCGGCTGCCGCAGCCCCACCAGGTACAGGGCGGCGGCGAGCGCGGGCAGGCCCGCGTACAGCGTCTGGCCGTACGTGAGGGGGGCGAGCAGCGCGGCCGCGGTGAGGGCCGTGGCGGTGAGGAGGAGTTGGGGGCGGACGAAGGCGAGGGGGACGGTCGCGCCTAGCGCCAGTGCGAGCAGGCCGGGGAGTTCGGGGACCGGGTCGCGGCCCTGCCCGGTGACCTCGCCGAGCGCGACGAGCGCCAGGGCCGTGGCGGCGAGCAGCGGCAGGTCGCGTGCGGTCGCCGCGCGCCGCACCCCCGCCCGCGCCGCGGTCCAGGTCCAGGTCATGGCGGTCATTATCGGCGCCTGCCCGCGCGGGCGGCGTCCCCCTGCGGGGGGAGCGTCCCGGCCGGGAGACCACGCCCGGGCGGGACGCCGCCGCGCCGCCCGGTCCCTAACGTCAACGGGCATGACGGATATGACGATCGAGGCCCGCGGGCTGTGCAAGCGGTACGGGGCCACCATGGCCGTGGACGACCTCAGCTTCACCGTCGAGGCGGGGCGGGTGACCGGCTTCGTCGGACCCAACGGGGCCGGGAAGTCGACGACGCTGCGCATGATGCTCGGGCTCGACCGGCCCGACAGCGGCGCCGCGCTCATCGGCGGGCAGGACTACACCCGGCTCGCCGACCCGCTGTCCACGGTCGGCGCCCTGCTCGACTGCGAGGCGCTGCACCCGGGCCGCCGGGCCCGCGACCATCTGCTGTGGCTCGCCCACTACAACGGGCTGTCGAGCCGCCGCGTCGACCTCGTCCTCGACCAGGTCGGCCTCGCCTCCGCCGCGAAGAAGCGCGCGGGCGGCTTCTCCCTCGGGATGCGCCAGCGGCTCGGCATCGCGGCCGCGCTGCTGGGCGATCCGCCCGTGCTGATCCTCGACGAGCCGGTCAACGGACTCGACCCCGAGGGCATCCAGTGGATCAGGCGCTTCCTCAAGTCCCTTGCGGCAGAAGGACGTACGGTCCTCGTCTCGTCGCACCTGATGAGCGAGTTGCAGGACACCGCGGACCACGTCATCGTGATCGGCCGGGGGCGGCTGCTCGCCGACACCGACGTCGCCGCGCTGCTCGACGAGGCGTCCGGCGAACGCGTCGCCCTGCACACCGGCCACCGCGCCGAAGCCATGGCGGTGCTCGCGGGCGCCGACGCCACCGTCGCCGTGACCGGGCCCGACGCGCTCACCGTCACCGGTCTGACCGCCGAGGAGGTCGTCGCCCGGCTCGGCGCGCACGGCATCCCGTTCTCCGAACTGTCCCGGCACCGGGCCACGTTGGAAGAGGCGTACATGGAACTCACCGGCGGGGCCTCGGAGTTCACCGCTACCGGACCGAGCGCGCAGGAGGCGTCGTCATGAGGTCGCCGATGGTCCGTGCCGTGCGCGCCGAGTGGACCAAGCTGCGCAGCGTCCGCAGCACGCCTCTCGCCCTGCTGGCCCTCCTCGTGCTGAGCGTGCTGCTGACCGTCGCGTCGGCGAACGGCAGCCAGTTCGGCTACGGCGGCCCGAAGAAGTCCGACAGCTCGACCTTCGTGCACCGGCCCGCCGCGGGCGACGGCACCTTCACCGTGCGTGTCGCCGCGCAGAAGAACAGCGCGGACTGGGCGAAGGCGGGCCTGCTCCTGAAGGAAGGCACCGCGAGCGGATCCTCGTACACCGCCCTGATGGTGACGCCGGAGCACGGCGTGCGGATGATGGCCGACGGCACGCACGAACTGACCGGCTCCGGGAGCGCGGACGCCCCGCGCTGGCTGCGGCTCGTCCGGGCCGGGGACCGGGTCACCGGCTACGAGTCTGCCGACGGCCGGGCCTGGCACAAGGTCGGCACGCTCACCGTCGCCCACCTGCCCGCTACCGCCGAGGCGGGCCTCTTCGTCACGTCGCCGATCGACGGCAAGGAGGAGCGCACCGGCCCCGGCGATGTGCGCATGCACCCCGTGGCCACGCTCGGCAGGGCCGTCTTCGACCACGTCGCCTTCCCCGCGCGGGCCGACGCGGGCTGGCGGCAGACGGACATCCAACAGGCCGTGAAGAAGGGCGAGATGGCCGACCCCGTCGCCGCCCCGAAGCCCTACCGCGAGCACGCCGGCACCTTCACGCTCACCGGCAGCGGTGATCTGGGCGGCCTCGGCATGGGTGGCGTCGGACAGCTCGGCGGACAGCCCGACCTGGTCAAGATGGCGCTCGACGACGGCATCCAGATCGCGACCATCGCGGTGATCGCGCTCGGCGTCCTGTTCATCACGTCCGAGTACAAGACGGGGACCGTACGCACCACGTTCACCGCGAGCCCGCGGCGCGGACGGGTGCTCGCCGCGAAGGCGCTGGTCCTCGGCGCGACGGTGTTCGTCGTGGGCCTGGTCGCGAGCGTGGCGGAGTTCCTCGTCGCCCGCCCCGCCCTGCGCGACAACGGCTTCGCCCCGCCGCTCTTCCCCGAGCTCTCCCTCACCGACCCGGCGACGATGCGGGCGATCGTCGGCAGCGCGGCGTTCCTCGCGCTGGCCGCCGTGCTGAGCCTGGGCGTCGGGGCGGTGCTGCGGCGCGCGGTGCCGGCCGTCGTCCTGATGATCGTGACGTTCCTCGTGCTGCCGATCGTCGCGCAGAGCACGTCCATCGGCTTCAGCGACTTCGTCGGCCGCGCCACCCCGACGGCCGGCCTCGCGATCCAGCAGACCCGCCGGCTCCTCGACACCGTCATCACACCGTGGGCGGGCTTCGGGGTGCTCTGCCTGTACGTGGCCGTGGTGCTCGGCGCGGCGCGGTGGCGGCTGACCGGGCGGGACGTATGACGGCGGCGGGGGCGGCGCGCGCTGTGCACGGGGAATGGACCAAACTCCGTACCGTTCCCGGGCAGTTGTGGACGGTGGTGTCCGTGACCGGGGTGATGGTCGCGTTCACCGCGCTGATGGCGGCGAGCGCGGGCAGGGGCCAGTCGGGGGTGCTCGCGCCGACCGCGCTGTCCCTGTCCGGGGTGTACCTGGCGCAGACGGCGGCCGCGCTCGTCGCGGTCGCCGTGGTCTCGTCCGAGTACCCGCGCATGATCCGTACGACCCTGGCGGCGAACCCGCGGCGCACGACGGTGTTCGGGGCGAAGACGGCGGTGGTCGCGGGGGCGGTCCTGGCTGCGTCGCTCCCCGCGGTCCTCGGCTCGGTGGTGGCGGGCCGCGCGGTGCTCGCGGACGTCCCTCAACTCCCGTTCTCGTCCGGCCAGTTGTGGCGGGCGACGCTCGGCACGGTCGTCTACCTGCTGCTCGTCGCGCTGCTGAGCGTCGGGGTGGCGCTGGTGATGCGGCACGCGGCGGCGGCCGTTGGGGCGGTGATGGCGCTGCTGTACGGGCCCTACCTGGCCACGCTGATCATCACGATGCCGGAGCACGTGCTGCACCGGGTCCAGAAGTTCTCCCCGATGACGGCGGGCCTGGCGGTGCAGACGACGGCGGGCGGCCAGGGCACGGCGCCGCTCGCGCCGTGGACCGGCATCGCCGTCCTCGCCGCGTACGCGGGCGGGGCGCTGGTGGTGGGGTGGGGAGCGCTGAGATGGCGGGATGCGTGATCGCGGGACGCGTGATCCGAGTGTCACTGTCAGTGGCGGCCCGTACTGTGGAACGCGTACCTGATCCACGCTGACGAGGTTGGGGAGGCCGTCATGAGTCTCGTAGAGGAGCGGTCCGCTGTGGTGCTGAGCCAGGAGGACTTCGAGGAGATGGCCCGCCACGCCATACGGACGAACGAGGCGCTGAGGCTGGAGTTCATTGGCGGAAAACTGGGGGTCAAGGGCATGCCGGACGGGGATCACGGGCGGATCATCGCGTGGTTGACGCGGCTGTGCATCCAGTCCGACAGCGGCTGGTGGCTCTATCCGGAGCAGGGCCTGCGCGTGGAGACGTATCGCAACGGCAATGCCCGCCCGGACGGGGCGCTCGTCCCGATCGACGGGTTCGTCGGCCAGGGCGAGTGGGCCTCCACCGACGGCGTCCTGATGGTTGTCGAGGTGACCTCCGCCGACCGTGACACCAACCAGCGGGACCGGGTCGAGAAGCCCCGCGCCTACGCCGAGTCCGAGATCCCCGTGTATCTGCTGATCGACCGGGACAGCTGCGAGGTCAAGGTGCACTCGCAGCCGGACGGGGTGCGGTACGAGCAGCTTGCGACCGTGCCGTTCGGTAAGACCGTGACGCTTCCCGACCCCGTCGGCATCGAGCTGGACACCGAGCCGCTCAAGGAGTGGGCGGGCTGAGCAGCGCGAAGGGCCCGGAACCGGGGGTCGGTTCCGGGCCCTTCGTACAGCGTCTCGTTACGCCGCCGACTTCTCCTCCAGGCGCGGGAAGAGCACCGCGCCCTTGGTCACCGTGGCACCAGCAGGCAGCTGGCCCCAGGTGCCGGCGTCCTGGACCTTCTGGTCCGCAAGCGCGCCCAGGGAGGGCTCGGCGCCCAGGGAGTCCCACAGCTTGGCGGACGTCTCCGGCATCACCGCGTTGAGCAGCACCGCGACCGCGCGCAGCGATTCGGCCGCCGTGTAGAGGATGGTCGCGAGGCGGGCCTTGCCCTCGGGAGAGTCGTCCTTGGCGACCTTCCAGGGCTCCTGTTCCGTGATGTAGCCGTTGACCTGCTTCACGAAGTCGAAGATCGACAGGATGCCGCTCTGGAAGTCCAGCTCGTCGCCGATCTTCTGGTCGGCCTCGGCGACCGCCTTGGCCAGGCCCTCCTGGATGGCCCGCTCGGCCTCGCCCGCGGCCGTGGCCTCGGGCAGTGCGCCGCCGAAGTACTTGCCGACCATGGCGGCCACGCGCGAGGCGAGGTTGCCGTAGTCGTTGGCCAGTTCACTGGTGTAGCGGGCGGAGAAGTCCTCCCACGAGAACGAGCCGTCGCTGCCGAAGGAGATCGCGCGCAGGAAGTACCAGCGGTAGGCGTCGACGCCGAAGTGCGAGGTCAGGTCCTGCGGCTTGATGCCGGTCAGGTTCGACTTCGACATCTTCTCGCCGCCGACCATCAGCCAGCCGTTGGCCGCGACCTTGCCCGGCACCGGCAGGCCCTGCGCGAGCAGCATCGCGGGCCAGATCACCGCGTGGAAGCGGAGAATGTCCTTGCCGACGAGGTGCACGTTCGCGGGGAACGTCTCCTCGAACTTCTCCTGGTTCGCGCCGTAGCCGACCGCCGTCGCGTAGTTGAGCAGCGCGTCGACCCACACGTAGATCACGTGCTTGTCGTCCCAGGGGACCGGGACACCCCAGTCGAAGGTCGAGCGGGAGATGGAGAGGTCCTGAAGCCCCTGCTTGACGAAGTTCACGACCTCGTTGCGCGCCGACTCCGGCTGGATGAAGCCAGGGTTCGCCTCGTAGTGCGCGAGGAGCTTGTCGGTGTACTCGCTCAGCTTGAAGAAGTAGTTCTCCTCCTTGAGGATCTCCACCGGCTTCTTGTGGATCGGGCACAGCTTCGTGCCGTCCTCGTCCTCGATGAGGTCGCCGGGGAGCTTGTACTCTTCGCATCCGACGCAGTACGGGCCCTCATAGCCGCCCTTGTAGATCTCGCCCTTGTCGTAGAGATCCTGGACGAACTCCTGCACGCGGTCCGTGTGACGCTTCTCCGTCGTACGGATGAAGTCGTCGTTCGCGATGTTCAGGTGCTCCCAGAGGGGCTTCCAGGCCTCCTCGACGAGCTTGTCGCACCACTCCTGGGGCGTGACGTTGTTCGCCTCGGCAGTGCGCATGATCTTCTGACCGTGCTCGTCCGTGCCGGTGAGGTACCACACCTTCTCGCCGCGCTGACGGTGCCAGCGCGTGAGCACGTCCCCTGCAACGGTCGTGTAGGCGTGGCCCAGGTGAGGAGCGTCGTTTACGTAATAGATCGGGGTGGAGACGTAGTACGTCTTCGCACCCTGCTTCTCGGTTCCAGTGGCCGCCATGGTCGAAATCCTACTGGCCCGATCGGGGCTGGTTCACACGTGTTTCGGGTGGCGGACGGAAGCCGTCCGCCACCTGCGGGGTTTGTTCTGCGGGGTTACGGGCGCCAGGACTCCAGGAGGCCCTTGTAGAGCTCCGCGTCCGTGAGCTCCAGCGGGGTCTCGCCCGCGTGGAAGACGGCGGTGTTGTCCGCCTTCAGCTTGCGGAGGTAGTCGAAGCCCTTGCTCTCCGGGTCGCCGAACGTCACGAACTGGAAGAAGAGCGGGTGCTTGGACGCTGCCGCGAGGGCCTCGTTCGCCGGCCGCTGGACGTCCGGGGGGCCGTCCGTCTGGAAGATCACCAGGGCGGGGGCGCTCGGATCGTCCGACTTCTCGTGGTGCGCCACGATCTCCTCGATCGCGCGGTGGTAGCTGGTGCGGCCCATCCGGCCCGCCTCCGCGTGCCACGCGTCGACCTTGCCCTCGTACGCGTCCAGGGTGAGGTCGCCGGCGGCGTCGATGTCCGTCGAGAAGATCACCGTGTGGACGGTGGGGGTCTCGCGGGGGTCGAGGTGGGCGGCGAGCGCGACGGTCTGCTCCGCGAGGGCGGCGGTCGAGCCGTTCTTGTAGTACGAGCGCATGGAGCCGGAGCGGTCCAGGACGAGGTAGACCGTGGCGCGGGTGCCGGTGAGGCCGCGCTTCTTGAGCGCGGCGCCGGCGGCGGTGTGCGCCGCCGCGAGGCCGGGGGCGCGGGTCTTTACCTTGGCGGAGGTGTGGGCGGGCTTCTTCACCGGACCGGGCTCGACGTCCTCGGTCTTGTCGGCCTGCGCCGGGGTCTTTGCCGCGACGGGGTCGGCCTTCTCGGTCTCTTCGGCCTGGTCCGGGGTGCTCGCCGCGACGGGGTCGACGTCCTCGGTCTTGTCGGCCTGCGCCGGAGCGGGCTCTTCCGCTGCGACGGGGTCGGCCCCCTTGTCCTCTTCGGCCTGCACCGGGGGCTGTGCCCACCCGTCCCGCCCTGCGGGACGCTTGCCCACAGCGGGGGCGGGGGCCGGACGCTCGGCGTCGTCCTTCGCCGTGCCCACAGCGGTGGCCTCGGCCTCGGCGGCGACCTGACGTTCGGCGTCGTCCTTGGCCTCAGCCGGGGCCGGGCTCTCGGTGTCGGCCGTGATCGGCTCGGCGGCCGGAGCGGTGGGCTTGGGCTCCGGCTTTTCCGCGGCCTCGGCCGGGGGCGCAGCCTCTGCCTCGTCCTTGGTCACCTCGGCCGGGACCGGAGCCGGAGCCTCCTCCTCGGGCGTCTCCTCGGCCGGAGCCGAACCCTCAGCCTCGGAATCGGTCGCCTCTTCGGCCGCAGCCTCCGCCTTGAGCTCAGCCGAAGCCGGCTCCTCCGAGGACTCCGGCGTCTCCCCGCTCACCCGTTCCCCGCCCACCGGAGGTGACGGCTTTGGGACGGTGATGTTGTCGAAGGCGGCCGAGACCAGATCGTCGGCCTCGCCCTTGGAGGGGGCGGGGACCGTTGGCCGGTCCGTGGTGGCGGGCGCCGGGTCCGGAGCGGCAGCGGTCCCGTCTTTTTTGCGCGATCGCCCGAACGCGTTCCGCAGCAGATCCAGAATGCCCATGTGCGCAACCTTCCGCATGAGTTGTCCCCGACGTCGGCCCTGGAACCCCTGGCCAGGGCGGACACGTAAGGTTAGCCGCCACTGGCCGTGATCTTGGGCAGGGTCGGGCCCCTTCGCCCGGGCGGACAACTGCCGCCCTTTCTGTGTGGGTTCAGTCGATCACGCCCGACTCCGTGAGACGTGTCCGATACGCCGGTGACTGGTGTGCTGCCTCCCAATAGGCCTCTCGCAGGGCCGGAAGCACCGCGTCCAGGACGGTCGCGGTGCGGGCCGCGAGGAGGAGGCGTACGGCCACCGGGTCGCCCTCCAAGGGGCGGATCGCCATGTCGGGGCGGGCGAGGGACGTCGGCTGGCAGAGCGTCACCACTTCGCCGGTCGCGACGAGGTTGGACGCGGTCAGGTAATCGCCGTGCAGCACGCGGGGGTTGAGGCCCGCCGAGCGGAACGCCCTGAGCAGGCCGTCCCATTCGCCGTCCACCGTCGGGTCGATCATCCAGCGGTCCTCCGCCAGGTCCGTCAGGCGTACGACGGGACTGCCCGCCGCCGGGTGGTCCGCCGACAGGGAGACGTACTGGGGTTCGCGCGCGAGCAGCACCTTGCACGTCAGGTCCTGCGGGATGCGCAGCGGACTGCCCTCCACCTCGTGGACGAACGCCACGTCGAGGCCGCCCTCGGCGACCAGGCGGAGCAGCGCGTGCGCCGAGACGTCCATGCGCAGCGACGGCTCGTGCGGTGAACGCGCGCGCAGGCGGCGCAGCCAGCCCGGTATCGCGCGGCTGGCGGTGGAGCCGATGCGCAGGCGGTCGCCGGCCGCGTCCCGCGCCATCGCCCGCGTCTCGTCGACCAGCGCGCGCAGGTCGTCCACGAGCGGGCGGGCGCGCGTGAGGAGCGTGCGGCCGAGCGGGGTCGGGCGGCAGCCGGTGCGTTCGCGGGTGAACAGGCGGCCGCCGAGGTGGTCCTCGATGCGGCGCAGCTGGGTGCTGAGGGCGGGCTGGGTCATGCCCAGGTGGCGGGCCGCCTTGTGCAGGCTGCCGGTGTCCTCGATCGCGCACAGGACGCGCAGGTGCCGCACTTCCAGCTCCATGGGCGTTGAGCGTAGGCCGCTCCCGTACGTCGCACCAGAGTCAACTGTGTGGTGATAGCGCGGAGTTATCGCACAGTGGCATCTTTCCCGTGCGTCCCGCCCGCCCCACACTCTCACGCATGGACATGACACCACCCCCCACAGTCATCCGTCTTCTCGCCTGTGCCTTCGGCGCCGGCCTCACCGTCACCGCCCTCGCCGCGAGCCCGGCGGCCGCCCATCAGACGACCGACCGGCAGGCGGCCACGCCGTCGTACGCGCGCTACGCCGGGTCCGCCGAGGAGGCCGCAGGCAACAAGGCCTTCTTCGAGGCCGTCCTGAAGTCCGTCGCCGAGAAGCGGGCCGCCAACCCCGGCGCCGAGTCCGTCACCGTCTTGTACGACGCCTCGGGCGCGCCGACCTTCCAGCAGCAGATAGCGAACAGCGCGTCGATCTGGAACTCGTCGGTGTCGAACGTGAAGCTCCAGGCCTCCTCCGGCGGCGGCGACTTCTCGTACCGCGAGGGGAACGACTCGCGCGGTTCGTACGCGTCGACGGACGGGCACGGCAGCGGCTACGTCTTCCTGGACTACGCGCAGAACCAGGAGTACGACTCCACGCGCGTGACCACGCACGAGACCGGTCACGTGCTCGGCCTCCCCGATCACTACGAGGGGCCGTGCAGCGAGCTGATGTCGGGCGGCGGCCCCGGCCCCTCGTGCACCAACCCGAACCCGGACGCGAACGAGAAGGCGCAGGTGGAATCCCTCTGGGCCAACGGGTTCGCCAAGGCCCTGCACAAGGCGGAGCTCCGGCTGCGCTAGCCGGACCGACCGGATCGGATCGGACCGGTCTCCCCCACCGGATCGGACCGGTCTCCCCCCACCTGACCGATCCGGTCCCCCGCACCGGGCCGCCGCCCGTCTCCCCACGGGCGGCGCGCCCGGCTCAGCCGTGCAGCGTCAGGTCCACCAGGAGCGCCCGGTGGTCCGTGTCCGCGAGGTGGATGAAGCGGGACTTGTCCGCCGAGAAGTCGTCGGTCACCAGGACGTGGTCGATCTGTGTGCCCAGCGGGCCCGGCGCCGTCGACGGCCAGCTCGGTCTGCGGGCGTGGCCGGTGAGGCGGGCCGCGTCGTGCAGCGCCCCCGCGTCGAGGATCCGGCGGAACGCCGCGTGGTCCTGCGTCGCGTTGAAGTCCCCCGCCATGATCGTGGGTCCCCCGCTCGCCCGGGCGACGTCCGCGAGGCGGCCGAGTTCCGTCTTCCACACGCCCACCTGGTCGGGCAACGGCGGCATGGGATGCGCGAGTTGGAGGCGCACCGCGTGCCCCCGTACGTCCGCGGTGGCGGCCGGCATGCCCATCGTTGCGGTCACCTTCGGTGCCGCCTTCAGCGGGAACGTACTCAGGATCACCGAGCCCTCCGAGCCGTCCGCGGCCACGGCCCGCCGGTGCGGGTAGCGGGTGCGCAGCGACTCGCGGTCCAGCGCGTCCCGGCAGGGCCGCCCGCACTCCTCGACGAACACGATGTCGGGGTGGTGCCGCGTGACCGTGTCGATCAGTGCGTTGGTGCCGCGGCTGAACTGGACGTTGGACGCGAGGACCCGGACGCCGGAGACGAGGGCGCCGTCCGGCTCGACGTCCTTCCCGTACGGCTCCATGTACCAGGCGAGCGCGCCGAGGGCGGCGACGCCCCAGACGAGCCCCGTACGCCAGCGCGACAGCAGCGCGAGGAGCAGGGCGGCGGCCGTGGGCGCGATCAGCCAGGGGAGGAACGCGAGGAGTTGGGGCACGGGTGTCACCGCGTCGCGGTCCGTGGCCCGGCAGGCGACGACCGCGCTGACCACCGCGAGCAGCAGCGCCGCCGCCCACGCTCCCGCCCTGTTCACACGGCGGCGCCCGGTGCCCCGCGGCTCGTACCGCGGGGCACCGGGCGCCTCGTCCGCTTCTTCGATGTGCTGCTGCCGCTGGCTCAAGGCCCGCCCCCGTCCCCGTCCCCCGTACCGTCTGTTCGGAGTTGTCCAGGTTAGCCGGGGGTGCCGACAGTCAGGCCGGTTCGGTGGTGGGCGAGTTGGGGGTGGGGGTGGCCCTGCCGGGTTCCGTGGCGAGCGCCCAGATGACGAAGACGCCGACGCCGATGGAGATGACCGACCACACGGGCGCGTACGGCAGGAACAGGAAGTACTCGACGACGTACAGCGCGGCGAGGCCGATGCCCGCGCCGCGTGCCCAGTCCTTGTCCTTGAGCACGCCCCAGCCGGTGACCGCGACGAGCGCGCCGATGACCAGGTGGATCCAGCCCCATGTGGTGAGGTCGAACGCGTAGACGTAGTCGCCGATCCGGCTGTAGACGTCGTCCTTGGCGATGGCGGCGATCCCGTTGAGGGCGCCGAGGCACCCGCTGACCAGCATCAGGACGCCGGCGAACAGGGTGCCGCCGGCTGCCCAGTTGCCGCGCGTGCTCGGGTCGCGGGGGAGGTCAGGGGCGGGCGTGCGGTGGTCCTGGGACCAGGCTGTCGTCTCGGTTTCCGGTGGTGTCTGGGTCATGCGGGCGCCTCCTCGTGTCACCGGAATGCTCGCGCCGGAGGAGGGCGGCGGCATTCCGTGCGCGGCTGAACGGGTGTCTGCCGAGCCACACCGCGAGCGCCACCACCGCGCCCGCCGCAACCAGCGCCCACGACGCGGAGCGCAGGGGCGACGTCAGGGCGTCGTAGACCGAGGCGGTCGCCGCCTTGTTCGCGGCGTCGGAGATGTCGGAGAGCGTCAGCGCGCGGGCGAGCGGCAGCGCGATGAGCAGCGCGGCGGCGCCCAGGGCGACACCGAGGGCCGTCGCGGCGAGCGCGCGGCGGCGGCGCGCGGCGAGCGCCAGGCCCGCGGCGGCGCACACCACGGCGGCCAACGGCAGCCACAAGCCCGCGAGTTGGAGCGTGTGGAAGCCCTTGCGCAGGGTGGCCAGGTCGCCGGCGGACAGCAGGGTGACCTCGGTGTGGGTGACCGGGATGCGCTCGGCGAACGGCACGCCGTTCGCCTCCAGTTGCTGCTTGACCTGCCGGGTCACGGGGGCCAGGTCGAGCGTGACGGGTCCCGTGGCGCCCTCGTCGAGGGCCTGCTGCACGGCGTCGTGGGCGGCGCGGTTCGCGGTGTTCCAGGCGTCGTGGAAGGCGTCGGTGTCCGTGAACGAGACGACCGCGTCGTGCAGATACCGCTCGATGGCCGACTCGAGCGCGCCCACGTCGAGGTTCTTCATGACTCCGGTGGTCACCGCGTCGGCGACCGCGTTCCGCACGTCCGGGTCGCCGGCCAGTGGCGCCATCGCGGACACGTACCGGTCGCTGTCGCCGATCTCGTACTTCGCCCACGTGGAGAGCGTGCCGAGCGGGACGAGCAGGCAGGCGACGACGAGCAGCACCGAGGAGAGCACGGCGGTGAAGGAGCCGGGGACGGGGGCTTTTCGGGTCACCTTGCCAGGCAAGGCCCAGGCCGCGCGGGGCGCGAGCGCTCCGGTGGAGCACTGGGCCGAACGGGTGTTTCCTGGACGTGGGGGCGTGAAGATCTACAAGGACCCTGGGGTTCACCTAGGAGGCCGATCATGCGCCGAACCACTCCCGCCCTGGCCGCCGCCGGGCTCCTGGCGGGCGGTCTGCTCGCCGTGACCGCCGCGGCACCGGCCAGTGCGAACGGCGACGTCGTCTGGGGGACGGTCGTCTCGCAGTCCGATCTCAATCTGCGCTCGGGGCCGAGCACCTCCGCGTCCGTCGTGTACCGGCTCTCGCCGGGCAGCCAGGACCGTATCGAGTGCGCCACCGACGGCTCCTCCGTGCACGGCACCTCGACCTGGTACTGGTTCACGGGCGCCCGCGGCTGGGCCAGCGCCGCGTACGTGGACACCGGTGGCCGCGGCGTGCCGAGCTGCACGTCCTCCGGGCCACCGTCCGACGGGCCGCGGCATGACCACGGCCCGAGCGGCTGGTGGTACCGGGAGACCGAGACCCGGGAGTTCGGCGTCTGGTACTAGAACGTACGTTCTATTCGACTATACGGGCGCGTACTCGCTCGCCGAGTAGTACCGGTAGTACGTGCCCACGAACGTGGACGCCCCGACGATCAGGCCGAGCATGACCGACCACAGGATCGCGGGGTCCGAGAGGCTGTGCAGGAAGCCGACCGCGATGCCGGCGAACGCGCCCCAGGCCGAGGCCCGCGCGAGGAAGTGCCGGCCCGCCTGCTGCTTCGACCAGTGGTGGATGCCGAAGCAGAGCGCCGCCACGATGATGCCGGTGACGAAGCCGAGCGCGATGTTGCCTCCGGTGACCTCGCCGCCGAAGCGGTCGACGCTCGCCGCCCAGAAGCCGTACGCGATGCCGGTCACGACGGGGATGACGACGGCCGCGCTCGTCGGGGAGAGCACGGCGCCTCCGGGCTGCCGTCCGGGTGCGGGTGCCGCGTGCTGAGCCATGACGGGCTCCTTTCTGCCAGGCCCCCTCGGATGCCCCGAGATTCGCTTCCTTCGTCTTCCATTGACCTCTCGTGGCACGCCCTTCGCAACATGCGCGCGGTGGCGCACCGTGCTTCGCTGAGCGCATGAACATCCTGCTCCTGGGCGCCACCGGCATGGTCGGCAGCCGCATCGCCGCCGAGGCCGTGGGCCGCGGCCACAGCGTGACCGCCGTCAGCCGCTCCGGCGACGCGCCCGTCGCCGGTGTCACGCCCGCCGCGGCGGACGTCTGTGACGTGCAGAGGCTGTCGGAACTCGCGGGCGGGCACGACGCCGTGGCCTCCGCCCTCGCGCCGCCCCGCGACGGTTCCGACCCGGTCAAGCCGTTCCTCGCGCTCAACCAGGCGCTGGTCGCCGGGGTGCGCGGGGCCGGGGTCGCGCGGCTCGTGGTGGTCGGCGGGGCGGGCAGCCTGGAGGTCGCGCCCGGCGAGGCGCTCGTGGACCAGCCGGGCTTCCCCGACGCGTACCGCGGCGAGGCGCTAGCGCACCGGGACGTGCTCGCGTTCCTGCGCACGGTCGACGACGTGGACTGGACGTACATCTCGCCTGCCGCGGAGATCGCCCCGGGGGAGCGCACCGAGGAGTTCCGGATCGGCGGCGACCGGCTGATGAAGGACGCGGACGGCGAGAGCCGGATCAGCGCGGAGGACTACGCGTTGGCCTTCGTCGACGAGATCGAGCGCGACGCGCACTCCAGGAAGCGCATGTCGGTCGCGTACTGAGCCTGCGCCGCCCGAACGGCCGAGTCGGCGGTCTCCGCGGTCTCCTTCGGCTTCGGCCGGTACTCGTACAGTTCGGCGTCCGCCTCGTCCAGATACGGCGCGCGCTCCGCGGTCCTGCGGACCACGGTGATCGCGGCGTCGTCGCTCGGCGGCCCGTACCGGTGCGCGCGCAGGTCCTCCGCGAGGCGGCTCAGCAGGGCCTCGGGCGGCTCCTGCGCGCCGCGCGGGGACACCAGGTGCGGCAGCCGCTCGCGTACGGGGTAGAAGGTGCCGTTCTCGTCGCGGCACTCGGTCACGCCGTCGGTGAACAGGATCAGCGTGTCCCCGACCCCGAAGGGCAGCCGGGCCACGCCCGGAGCAGCGGCGCCCAGCGTCCCCATGCCGAGGGGGAGCCCGGCCGGGAGCTCGGGGGTGTGCACGCGGCCGTCCGCGGTGACGACCAGCGGCGGCTCGTGCCCGAAGTTGACGACGTCGACGTACTCGCTCGACGTGGGCGGGAAGTGCAGCAGCAGCCCGGTGGAGAACGCGTCCGTGAGGCCCTCGTCGTGGGTGATCCGGGTCCAGGCGCTGTAGCGCTGCATGGCGATCTCCAGGCGCCGGGCCACCTCCTCGATCCGCTCCTCGTGGTACGCCGCCTCCCGGAACGCGCCGAGCAGCCACGCAGAGGCGGACACCGCGGGCAGGCCCTTGCCGCTGACGTCGCCGAGCACGGCGCGCACCCCGTGCGGCGAGGGCTGGAAGTCGTACCAGTCGCCGCCGACCCGGGCCGCGCGGGCGGCGGGCTGGTAGAAGTCGGCGATGTTCAGATCCTCGAAGCGCTCGGGCAGTCCGCGCATCACCGCGCGCTGCGTGGCCTCGGCGATGTCCGTGAGGGCCTGGACGCGGCTGCGCTGTTCCTCCCTGCGGCGCGCGATGAGCACCCCGAGCAGGCCGCCGGTGCCGATCATCAGCGGCCCGAGCACGGACCAGCCGCCGGTCGGCAGCGGCGCCACGGCCTGGAGGCCGATGTAGACGCAGACGAGCAGCCCGGTGACGACGGCGGTGACGGACACGGGGGCGAGCAGCGCCACGGCGATCGGCACCAGTCCGAGCAGGGCGCGCGCCCGGAAGTCGGCGGGGGTCGCCACGTCGAGGGTGACGATGATGAGCGCCATCACCGCGACGAGCAGCACCACGGCACGCCAGCCGCCCGTGGGGCGGGAGTCGGAAGGTACCGCGCCACGGATCGAGGAGTAGAAGCCGCTCGAGCCACGAGATGTCATCACATAAAAGAATGCGAGGCATTCGTCGCGAGGAGTAGGGACGAAGGTCCGTACGCCGGTGAGATCCGGGTCTCAGTGCAGCGGGACGCTCACGAAGCGTGAGGTCACGTGCAGGTCGGCCGCGATGAGCGCCGCGGTCTCCCGCAGCGCCTCTGCCCACGCGTCGTCGTCCCCGCGCCCCTGGTGGGCGGTGACGTCGAGCGCGGAGACCACCCGGCCCGCCCGGTCCCGCACCGGCACGGCGAGCGACCGCAGCCCGTCCTCGGGCCCGTCGGCGACGGCCCGCTCGCCGCCGTCGCGCAGCAGCCGCCCGGCGGCCGTGTCCGTCGCGGGCAGCCGGGAGCCGACGCCGATGTCGACGCTCATGACCCGGCGCGGCGTCACCCGCGCGGTGCACCGCACGCGGTCGCCGTCCGGCACGGACAGGCCGACGGATTCGCCGAGCCGCTTCGACAGGGCGTTCAGGTGCGGTGCGGCGATGCGGGGGAGCGTGGTGCGGGAGAGGGGCGCGCAGCCGAGGGCGAGGACGCGGGGGGTGAGGCGGTACGTGTGGTCGTCGCGGGTGACGTAGCCGAGGTGGTCGTACGTGATGAGGGCGCGGCGGGCCGTGGCGCGGGGCAGGCCGGTGGCCTCGGCGATTTCGGTGAGCGTGTGGGAGTGGGTCGCCGTGAGGAGGTCCAGGCCTCGGGCGAGGGACACGATGGGGGCGCGTCCCGATTCAGCCTCGACGGCGTTTGAGGCGCGGGGTCCGGGGCGGAGCCCCGAGGGCGGCGGATTCCCGGCCAGCACAGCTTCCATCGACCGCACACACGCCTCCAAAGCCCCCCGCACCGCCCCCGGCAGGGAACCCGCCGTATGCCGGCTCGTGTGGCTCACGACGCTGACCGCGCACACCACCGAACCGTCCGGGCCCCGCACGGGGACCGCCACCGCGACCAGGCCCGGCTCGACCAGTTGGTCGTCGATCGCGACGGGGAGGTTCTCCCGGAACACCAGGCCCGGCGCGCACCCGTCGCCCGGCAGGCGATCGCCCACCCGGAAGCTGATGGACAGGGCCCGCCTGCGCAGCACCTGGTGGACGAAGCGGATGTCGGGGCCGTCGGGGACCGCGATCGACACGGATTCGTCGAGCTCCTCCGCGAGCCGGTCGGCGAGCGGGCCCAACAACCCCGGCACCCGCAGCGCGTCCAGGCAGGCGTTGGCGACGGCCATCAGCGGCGGGGCGAGCGACGCGTCACGCCCGTCGAGGCGTACGAAGCCCAGGTGGGCGAGGGTCGCGCAGATCCGGTCGACCGTGGAGCGGGCGAGGCCGGTGGCCCGGGCGAGTTCGGCGAGGGCCAGTGTGCCGTCCGCCTCCGTGAGGTGCCGCAGCACGTCGAGGCCGCGCATCAGCGGGGCCACGGCCTCGGCGGGCGGCTGCGGGGGCGGGTTCGGCGACTCCACGGTCGGCACGGTCGGCACTTCGAGCACGGGGCCACGGTAAGCGACCCGGCGCTCGGACACAGGCTCTCAGCGACCCAGCAGTTCGATGATCCTGTCGAGGGTGGCCGGGGCCAGATGCCGGCGCAGTGCCTCGACCACATCGTCGGGGGTGCCCCGGCTGTCGATCTTGATTACGCCGTAATCGCGGCCGCGCTTCTCCTTGCGGGCGGCCGGGACGGTCGCGGCGGCGTCCGGCTCGCCGGGGAGCACCTGTTCGTCCTTCGGGAGGCGGGCGATGCGGCGGGCGTCCTCGATGGAGACGCGGCCGTCGGCGAGCGCCTCCTGGATGTCCTCGCGCAGCTTCATCAGCGACAGGCGCTGCGAGATGAAGCCCTGCGTCTTGCCGATCCGGGCGGCGACCTGGCGCTGCGAGTATCCGTAGGAGGTGATCAGGCCCTGGATGGCCTGCGCCTGCTCCAGTTCCGTGAGGTCGTCGCGCTGTACGTTCTCGATCAGCGCGTCCTCGTCGGAACGCGTCGCATCGTCCCTGACCAGCACCGGAACCTCGTCCAGGCCCGCCATCCTGGCCGCCGCGAGCCTTCGGTGGCCGTGCAGGACGACGTACGGGGCGTCGCCGACGGCCTCCTTGTGGTGCGGGCGCGCGGCGAGGAAGACGGCGGCGGAGACGACGCCGAGGGCCTGGAGGACGCCGCGCTCGCGGACGGTCTCGGCGAGCCCGTCGAGGTCGCGCAGCTCGTGCCGCGGGTTGTCCGGGTTCTCGGTGAGGTCGCCGATCGGGACGGTGAGCGGCTTGGTGTCGGGGCGGCTGCGCTGGGCGGGCGCCGCGGCCTGCTCCTCGGCGGCCTCCTTCTCGGAGGACAGGAGCGAGGACAGGTCGGTACGGCGCCCCATCAGACGGTCACCTTCTTGCTGGACTTGCCGGCGGACTTCTTCGTACGGGAGGACTTCTTGGCGGCGCGGGTCGGGGCCGGGATCGCCGCGAGGCCGACCTCCAGGGCGAGCCGGAAGAAGTCCTCGCGGGCCTGGAGCGCGACCCGGTTGGCGCCGTACTGCGTGACGACCAGGCCGTCCGCGCTGGCCCGCGTGTGCAGCTTGTAGTGGCGCACGACGGTGCGCGCGAGCGGCCAGTCCTGCGCCTCGACGAACGCGCGGGTCTGCGCCAGGTCGGCCTTGCCGTCGCGCGGGTCCCAGTTGTTGATGACCACGCGGAAGGGAAGCCCGCGCGGCTTCACGACCCGCTCCACCGTGCGCTGCGTGGGCTGGAAGCCGAGCGGCTCCGGCTCGATGGGGACGATGACGTCGGTGGCGTTGGAGAGCACCGCGCGCAGGGCGTCCGCCGCCGCGCCCTTGCCGAGGGGGTCGGCGCCCTCGGTGTCGGCGAGGTCGAGCCAGCCCGGGGTGTCGACGAAGACGTGCTCGGCGGACGGGATCCGGGAGAGCGCGGCGAGCCCCGAGAGGTCGTCGTGGGCCTGCACGAAGTCGAAGGGGAGGCCCTCGCCGACCCGCTCCGACCACCACACCGCCGAGCCCTGCGGGTCGATGGAGACGGCGACGACGGGCGGCCGCTCGGCGTCGGGGGCGCCCGCGCCGAGCACGTCGGCGGTGACGGCCGCGAGGTTCACGGCGAGCGTGGACTTACCCACGCCGCCTTTCTGATTGAGGATCACGTGTACGTGTGCCACGAAAGCTCCCTAACTCCATGAACCGGAACATCCGGCGCATTTGGGGCGATTGTTCGTGGTCACTCTGGCAGCGTGGGCGCCGCGGGGCGGGGTGTACACGCCGGTGAGCGCAGGCCGCGCAGCAGCAGGGGCGTCGCGAGCAGCAGCACTCCGGCGAGCGCGATCGCCTCGCGCGTGCCGATCAGTGCGGCGAGCGCGCCCCACAGCAGCGTCAGCGTGGCGGTGAGGGCCCGCTGGGTGACGGTCCAGGCGGACAGCACGCGGGCCACCCGGTCGTCGTCCGTGAGCCGCAGCCGCTCGGCCGCCATGACGGGGCTGAAGACGGCGCAGCACGTGATGAGGCCGAACTCCACGAACACCACCACGAGCATCCCCGCGACACCGGGTCCCACGAACGCGAGCCCGATCGGCCAGCACGCCCGGGCCGCCCCGCTCACCAGGAGCACCCGCCGCTCCCCGTATCGCCTCACCAGCGGCCCGGTGAGCCGGGAGCCGGCGAGCCCGCCCAGGCACGGGATCCCGAAGACCAGGCCGTACTGCCAGGGGGCGAGGCCCAGGTCGTCGAGGAGCAGCACCGCCATGAGCGGGGCGCCCACCATGATGAGGGCGTTCACCAGGCCGTTGTTGAGGAACAGGGCGCGCAGCCGCGGCTCCCGCCACAAGTGGCGCCAGCCCTCGGCGATGTCGGCGGTGTTGAACCGGCCGCCGTGCGTGCTGCTCGCGGGCTTCGGCTCGGGTGCGCGGATGGCGCGCACGCCCACCGCCGACAGGACGTAGCTCACCGCGTCGAGCAGCACCGTCGTCAGCGGCCCGAAGGCGCCGATGAGCGCGCCGCCGAGCGGCGGTCCGACGGCCGTGGCGGTCCACTGCGTCGACTCGAACCGGGCATTGGCCGCCAGCAGCCCCTCGCCCGGGACGAGCGCCTTGAGGTGGGCGCCGCTCGCCGCGCGGAACACGATGTCGGCGGCGGTCACGGCCACGGAGACCAGGACGAGCTGGGTGAAGGTGAGCGCGTCGAGGGCGTACGCGAGGGGCAGCGTCAGCAGGGCCGCGCAGCGCACCAGGTCCGCGAGGACCATCACCGGCCGCTTGTGCCGGAACTCGATCCACGGCCCGAGCGGCACCGCGAGCAGCGCGCCGACCGCGAGCCCGGCCGCCGCCAGGAACGACACCTGGGCGGCGTCGCTGTGCAGCGCGAGGACGGCGACCAGCTGGAACGCGTCGAGCGCGAGCATCGAACCGGCGGTGCTCACCGCGAAGGCGGCCCACAGCCACCCGAAATCCCGCCCGAGCCGCATGCCCCGCCCTCCCGTTTCCCGTTCTGACCAGGCGATCCAAGCGGTCGGCGGCGCGCCGCGGCAAACAACCGGCACCCATATCTGCACAACCAATGGTTGTATGGAGGGCGTGGACCCGGAAACCGTACGCACCTTCGTCGCCGTCGCCGACGAGGGGCAGATCCAGATCGCAGCCGCCGAGCTCGGCATCACCCAGCAGGCCGCCTCCAAGCGCGTCGCCGCCCTGGAGCGGGCGCTCGGGGTGCGCCTGTTCACGCGCACCCCGCGCGGGGCGCGGCTCACCCTCGACGGCGAGACCTTCCTGCCGCACGCGCGGGAGCTGCTCGCGGTCGCCGAGCGGGCCGCCGACTCCGTGCGGGGCGGCCGGCGCCCGCTGCGCGTCGACGTGCTCGGCGCCAACGTCATCACCAACGGGTTCGTGCAGGACTTCCACCAGGCCCACCCGGACCTCCCGCTCGACGTCGTCGCCCTCGGCCACGGCGGGCCCGCCGCGCTCGCCTCCGTACGGGAAGGGCGCGTCGACGCCGCGTTCTGGACGCGCGCCGTGCCCGAGGACCGGCTGCCGCGCGAGGTGCGCAGCGCCCGCGTCATCGACGAGCCGGCCATCCTCGTCACCGGCGCGGCGCACCCCCTCGCCGACCGGGCCGAGGTCACGCCCACCGAGCTGGCCGGGCACCGGATCTGGATGCCCGGCATGGCCAAGGGCAGCGAATGGGCCACGTATTACGAGGAGTTGGAGCGCGCCTTCGGCCTCACCATCGACGTCGGCGGCACCACCTTCGGCGGCGGCCACCTGCTGCGGACGGTCGCGGCGGCGGACGACGTGGCCACCATCATGGGCACCCGCACCCCCCTCACCCGCCCCGCGGACATCGAGCTCCGGTTCATCCCCGTACGCCGTCCGACGCCGCTCTACCCGCTGTCGCTGCTGTGGCGGGCCGACAACGCGCACCCCGGACTCGCGGCGCTCCGGACGTATCTGACGGACCGCTACGAGCGTCAGGAGGACGGCTCCGGGGACTTCTGGACGCCGCACTGGGCCTCTTGAAGGTTCTTGAAGACGCCGGTAGCCCACACGGCTGGCCACCACATGCGTGAGGCGGCGGGGGCCCGCAGGCTCGGACCATGCGCATCCGTACTCCGCTCGTCGCCGCGACCGTCGCCACCCTCCTCCTCGCCACCGCGTGCGGGGACGACAGCAAGCCGGACCCCATGCGGAAGGACCAGTGGGCGCTCGACGCCATGAAGCTGCCGGACGCCTGGGACACGTCGAAGGGCGACGACACGGTGATCGCCGTCGTCGACTCCGGCGCCGACCTCGACCACCCCGACCTCAAGGGCCGGCTCGTCGACGGGCACGACTTCGTCGACGGCGACGACGAGCCCAAGGACCTCAACGGCCACGGCACGCACGTGTCCGGCATCGCCGCCGCCCACACCGACAACGGCGTCGGCGTCGCGGGCGGCGCGCCCGGCGCCAAGATCATGCCGGTGCGGGTGCTCGGCGCCAACGGCAGCGGGTCCAACGGCAACATCACCCGGGGCATCGTCTGGGCCGCCGATCACGGCGCCGACGTCATCAACCTCTCGCTCGGCGAGGGCGTCCTGATGACGAAGCTGCTCCAGGGCGGCATCCTCAACCAGGCCATCCAGCACGCCCACGACAAGGGCGCGGTCGTCGTCGCGGCGGCGGGCAACGACGGCGCCGACACCCAGCCGTACAAGGTGCGGACGCCGGTCCTCGTCGTCGGCGCCAGCACCGAGAAGGGCACGGCGGCCGACTTCTCCAACTTCGGTGCGGAGCAGGCCGTTTCGGCCCCCGGGGAGGACATCCTCTCCACCCTCCCGACGTACACGACGAAGGAGACCCTGAAGGACACGTCCGGCTACGGGAAGCTCTCCGGTACGTCGATGGCGGCGCCCTACGTCTCCGCGCTCGCGGCGCTCCTGCACCACCAGGGGCTCGACCCCGACGAGATCATGTCCACGATCCGGGAGACGGCCGTCAACCCGAAGAAGGACGCCAAGCTCGGCCTCGGCATCGTGGACGCGGAGGCGGCGGTGAAGAAGGCGGACAAGGACTCGTAATCAGTCGCTGTCAGTCGGTGGGGTGTTCTCGTCCTGGCCGTTCCCGTTCCCGTCTCCGTTCGCGTTGCGTCTGCGGACCCGGCGCATGCGGAAGACGGCGGCCAGGACGATGAGTCCGACGCCCGTCGCCACCACGGCGATCGCCCCGGACGACACCGACGTCACGTCGACCTCGAAGGTCATCTCGTCGCCCCACGGCTTGCCGTCGCTCGTCGTGTAGAGCTGGGCCGTCAGATGCGCCTTGCCGTTGGCCTTCGCGGTGACGTCGATCTGCGAGGTGTGGCTCGCCGAGCCCTCGGCCGACACGGAGATCTTGTCGTCGTTGACCTTGAGGCGCTCGGAGTCGCTGGACGTGACGCGCAGTTCGAGCCCGGAGACCTCCTGCTGCAACGCGTTGTCGACCGTGACCGGGATCGAGGCGTCGCCCGACGTGAGGGTGACGGAGGTCTTCGGCACGAGGCGCAGCGACGTCATCGACGTCGCCAGGAAGCCCGTCGTGCGGTCCTGGAACGTCCGCTGCGCCGAATCCTCCTCGACCCGCCAGGCGGTCGCCAGGGCGCGGGCCATCGCCGCGTGCACGGACGCCGTGGTGTCCTTCGGGTCGGCGAGCACCTTGCTGAGGGTCGCGAGCCGGTCCAGGTCGCCCGCGGCGTCGGTCAGCGCCTGCCTGCCGAGCTCGCTGTCGCGCAGCCGTGCCGGGTACGCGGACGGGGACCCGGCCCTGCCCTTCACCGGGGCGTCGTCGGCCGCGCGGAGGTCCTGGAGGTCCAGCCAGCCGTCGTCCTTTCCGGAGTCGATGGCGGCGCCGAGCGCGTCCGCGGCCGTGCCCGACAGATTGCGGGGCGGCACGAGGACCGGCCGGGCGTTCGCCTTCAGGAGGGCGGTGATGTGGTCGACGGTGGTCTTGTCGGCGGTGTCGGGGCTCGCGGAGACGTTCGGACTCGGGGACGACGCGGAGTCGTCGGGCGAGGGTGACGCCGACGGAGTGGGCGTCGTCTGATCCTTGACGCGGCCGAGCGCGGTCGTGAGGTCGGCCTCGTAGGGCAGCGCCGTCATCGCGTCGTCGCCGCTGCCCACGGTCACCGGGTCGGCGCCCGCGGGCGTGAGTCCCGAGCCCGAGGCGAGGACCCGTGTCACGCCCAGCTTGGCGCCGAGCGCGGTCACGTCGGAGTCGAGCGTGCCGTCGGCGGGCCAGCCGAGCCCGGAGCGGGTGCTGGTGCCGAGGACCCGGTCGACCCGCTTCTTCGTGTCGGCCGCGAGCCCGGACACGACCTCCGTGAGGTCGTCGGTGTCGGTGCCGGGGTGGTGCGCCAGCGAGGCGAGGTCCGTGTCGGCGTACGGGAGGAGCCAGACCTCGCGGCCGTCGACGGCCTCCCGCAGCGCGCCGAGCCAGGCGCGGGCCGCGCTCTGGCCGGTGCCCTCGGTGGTGTCCTGCGGGCTGGCGGAGTCGGCGTTCTTCGCGACGCGGTAGCCGTTGGACATCGCCTGCGCGGCGATCACCACGTCCGGGTCGAGCACCCAGCTGACGTCGCGCCCCTTGCCCGCGTCGACGACCTCGCGCAGCCGGCCGCCGGGCGCGAACAGTCCGGCGAGCGAGTCGTCGTCGAAGACGGGCTTCGCGTTCGCCCCGGAGCCGAGGGCGGCGGCCGTCATGTGCGGGGTCGCGGTGACCGGCCAGACGACGGCGGTCGGTGCGGGGTCGTCCTTCGCGGAGGCCTCCGGCGTTGTGCCGGGCAGGGCTGTGGCCCCGAGCACCATGGCGGTCACGGCCCAGGCCCGTGCCGCTCCGTGTCCCGCCATGTCGTCCTGCCTCCCGGAGATGCCGATCGCTCTGAGGTAACACGGTGGCTGAGGTGGTACGGGGGACCGAGCGTGTGTGCGGCGCGTCGCCGAGGCCTCGGGGCTCTGCCCCGGCCCCCGCTGCTCAATTGCCGCAGGGGCTTGAAATGGCCCGCCGGTGTCCCCCGATAGAGTGCCGGTTCGACGTTGACGTTCTTGACGGCCTACGAGGTAACCGGCAGTGACCCCCACCGACCCCGCCACACCCGTCGTCACCGTCGTCGGAATCGGCGCGGACGGTTGGCCGGGGCTGCCGGAAGCGTCCCGTGAAGCCCTTCGCGCCGCGGACGTCGTCATCGGCGGCCCCCGCCAACTCGACCTGCTCCCGGCCCAGTGCGCGGGCGAGCGCGTCCCCTGGCCGTCGCCGCTCAGGCCCGCCGTGCCCAGTCTCCTCGCCCGCCACGAAGGGCGCCGCGTCGCCGTGCTGGCGAGCGGCGACCCGATGTTCTACGGGATCGGCCGCACGCTCGTCGAAACCGTCGGCGCCGGCGCGCTGCACGTCCTGCCGCACCCGTCCTCCGTGTCCTACGCCTGCGCGCGGCTCGGCCTGCCCGTCGAGGAGACCGAGGTGGTCACGCTGGTGGGCCGCCCGGCCGACCGGCTCGCCGCAGCGCTGCACGACGGCCGCCGCGTACTCGTCCTCTCGGCGGGCGCCGACACCCCGGCCCAGGTCGCGAAGCTGCTGGTCGAACGGGGCTTCGGGCCGAGCCGGCTGACGGTCCTGGAGTGCCTCGGCGCCGAGGACGAGACGTCGTACGAGGGGGTGGCCGAGGACTGGACGCACGCGCCCGGCGACCCGTTGAACGTGATCGCGGTCGACTGCCGCCGCGCCCCCGACGCCCTCCGCCTCGGCGCGGCGCCCGGCCTGCCCGACGCCGCGTACGAGAACGACGGGCAGCTCACCAAGCGCCATGTGCGCGCCGCGACCCTCGCCGCGCTCGCGCCCGCTCCCGGGGAGTTGCTCTGGGACATCGGCGGCGGCTCGGGCTCGATCGGCGTCGAGTGGATGCGCACGCACCCGTCCTGCCGCGCGTACGCCGTGGAGCGGGACGCGGAGCGCGCGGCCCGCATCGAACGGAACGCGGCGCGGCTCGGGGTACCGGGCCTGGCCGTCGTCACAGGCCCGGCACCTCGGGCGCTGGCCGAACTCCCGCCGCCCGACGCCGTGTTCATCGGCGGCGGTCTCACGGCCCCCGGCCTGCTCGACGCCTGCTGGGGCGCGCTCGCGCCGGGCGGCCGCCTGGTGGCCAACACGGTCACCCTCGAATCCGAGGCGCTGCTCGCCACCTGGTACCGGCGCCACGGCGGCGAACTGGTGAAGCTGTCCGTCGCGCACGCCGTGCCGGTCGGTGGCTTCACGGGGTGGCGGCAGGCGATGCCGGTCACGCAATGGTCCGTAACGAAGGCAGGGGTTGGACAGGCATGACGGTCTATTTCATCGGGGCGGGCCCCGGCGCCGCCGACCTGATCACGGTCCGCGGCGCGCGCACGCTCGCGGGCTGCCAGGTGTGCCTGTACGCGGGGTCGCTGGTCCCGGCCGAACTCCTCGCCGAGTGCCCGCCGGACGCGAAGCTGATCGACACGGCGAACCTCGACCTCGACGCCATCGAGCGGGAGTTCGCCGCGGCGCACGAGGCCGGGCACGACGTGGCCCGACTGCACTCGGGCGACCCGTCGGTGTTCTCCGCGGTGGCCGAGCAGATGCGCCGCCTGGACGCGCGCGGCATCCCGTACGAGATGGTCCCCGGGGTCCCGGCGTTCGCGGCGGCGGCAGCGGCGCTGAAGCGCGAGCTGACGGTTCCCACGGTCGGCCAGACGGTGATCCTCACCCGTATCGCCCAGCAGGCAACGCCGATGCCCGCCGGCGAGGACCTGGCGACGCTCGGCGCGAGCGGAGCGCTTCTCGTCCTGCACCTGGGCGCGCGCTACGTGGACCGGATCGTCTCCGACCTGCTCCCGCACTACGGCGCGGACTGCCCCGCCGCGGTCGTCGCGTACGCCAGCCGCGAGAATGAACTGGTCCTGCGCGGCACCCTCGCCGACATCGCGGACCAGGTGAAGGCGTCGGGCGTGCTGCGGACGGCCGTGATCATCGTGGGCCGCACCCTGGGCGCCTCCCAATTCCGGGACAGCCACCTGTACTCCACGGAGCGGGACCGCGACTGTTCGCAGGTCTAGGGCTCTCAGTAGGTCCCCGGCTGCCGTTCAAAACCGGTCAAGATTGCCAAGGGGCCGTTTGGTGGAGGAATTCCCTCCGCTGTGGGAAACATGATCATTGGTCCGTTTCGTGAAGAGGGCGTGAATGCGGCGCTCTCCCGAAATTGGTCTGGACCGAGGCCGTTGACGTGCCCTTTCGTGTGCGCCGCGGCCCCGCGGGGGTGATCGCCGAGAGGCGGACAGCCGGTTTCTGGCCACGCGGGAAGTGGATCTACCACGGGGGTGTCGGGGGAGTTAGGTTTCGGGCCGAGCCGCGGCGGGCGACCGCTGACGGCTGCTTGTTTCCTGCTTTCCAGACACCCTGAAAGGAAGTCCATGCGCCTCAGAAATCTGGCCGTCGCCTCGGCGGTCGCCCTGGCCGGCGTCGGTACGGCCCTCAGTACGTCCGGCACGGCCATGGCGGCGGAGTCCTGCACCAGCGGCTACGCCTGCCTGTACTACAACAGCAACTACTCCGGCGCCTTCTACCGGCAGTACTTCAACATCCCCAACTACTCGGGCTACTACTTCAGCGCGAGTTCCTCGGGCAGCGCCGGCGCCGGACTCGCGGTCAAGAACAACACCGCCTCCGTCGACAACTGGGACTTCTACAACGGGTTCCGCATGTACTACAACAGCAACTACGCGGGCACGTCGCAGTCGATAGCGGCTGGTGGTGCGGCGAACCTGAACAGTTCGCTGAAGAACGAGAACGCGTCGGGCAAGTTCTACTAGGCCGACCCGACGGCCGGGTCCCTGACCTCGGCCGACCGCAATGAGCAAGAGGTGCGCTGCCCAATGCAGCTGGGCAGCGCACCTCCGCGGCCGGAATTCTAGCGAGTCCCCTCTTCGCCGAACACCAATCAGGTCAAGGACGTTCACCATCATGCGCACCAGCAACTTCCGCCTCCCCCTGGCCTTACTCGGAGCGACGGCCGCCGTCGCGGTGCTGGCCGGATGCAGTGCCGACGCGGACGGGGCCGCGAACGCGTCGTCCGGGGGCGGCACGGGCACCCCGAAGGTCGCCTCCGTGCCGAAACTGACGTCGGTCACGGACAAGTCGCTGCCCATCGACGCGTACCTGATGAGCGACGACCAGCTGGAGAAGATGCAGCAGGCCGAGTTCACGCTGCGCGAGAGGTGCATGGAGCGTTTCGACATCGCGTACCGGGTGCCCGCGGCGGAGCAGGCGTTCCACCCGAAGAGCCGTACGCAGTTCCGGTACGGCGTGACGGACGCCGACGCCGTCGCCACCCACGGGTACAAGCCGGCCGGTTCGGAGAAGACGGCCCGCAGGACCAAGCCGCAGGAGCTGAGCCGGGCGGCCACCATGGTGCTGACCGGCACCGACGACCCGAACGTGAAGCCCGGGTCCGCCGCCGCGAAGGGCGGTCAGGACTACCAGGGACAGAAGGTCCCGGCCGGTGGCTGCATCGGGGAGGCGCGGGCGAAGCTCGGTGCCTCCGGGGCGCAGTCCTACGGCGGCGACGCGACCGCCACCAAGGTCAACACGGACAGCTGGGCGAAGTCCTACGACGACGCACGCGTCCGTGCCGCCTTCGCGAAGTGGTCGGCCTGCATGAAGAAGCAGGGCTACAGCTACGCCGACCCGATGAAGGCCGGGGACGACCCCCAGTGGCAGAAGGCCGCCGTCGCCACCGCCAAGGAGCGCCGGGTCGCGTCCGCGGACGTCGCGTGCAAGGTCAAGAACAACGTCGTCGGGACCTGGTACACCGTCGAGGTCGCCTACCAGAACCAGATGATCGAGCAGGACGCGCAGGCCCTCGCCGAGGCGAAGAAGGCCAAGGAGAAGCAGCTCAAGCTGATGGCCGAGGTCTCGTAGGCCTCGTAGGTCTCGTCGGCCCCGTCGGTCTCGTAACGCCGGGGCGCTCCCGAAGCGTCAAGCAGTCGAAGAGCTCGCTCGGCCTGGAGAGGTGCCGTGTCCCAACCAGCACAACACGCACGCCAGTTGGTGTCCGATGAACCCCTCGCCGCCGCCGACAGGGGCCTGTCGCGGAAGCGGAAGTGGGTGGCGGTCGTGGCCGCGGCGGCGGTGCTGCTGACCGGGGCCGGGATCGCGGCCTCGTTCGTCGTGAAGTCCCCCGCGCAGGCCGCGGCGGACGCGAAGGCGCCGGCCGAGGCCGTACTGACCGCCCCGGTGGAGAAGCGGGTGCTCAAGGACTCCGTGATCCTGCGGGGCACGGTGGTGGCAGGGCAGACCGTCGACGTGGCGCCGGCGGGCGGCGGCACCGAGGGCACGACCGGCTCCGTGGTCACCAAGGCGCCCAAGCCGGTGGGTACCCGGGTCCAAGCCGGGCAGGTGCTGACCGAGATCTCGGGCCGTCCGGTGTTCGCGCTCAAGGGCAAGGTGCCGGTCTACCGCGATCTGAAGCCGGGCTCCACGGGCGCGGACGTGGCCCAACTCCAGTCGGCACTCTCAGGGTTGGGGCACGCGACCGGCCGGGACGCCTCGGGGACGTTCGGCTCGGGGACCAAGAGCGCCCTCGCCGCGTTCTACGCCTCGATCGGCTACAGCCCGGTGTCCGCGCAGAGCGACGGCGCCGCGACGGTGCAGTCCGCCCAGGACGCCGTCACCGCGGCCGACCGCGCCTGGGAGGACGCCAAGGACGCCCGCGACAAGCATGCCGATGACGAGACGCGCAAGGCCGTGGACCGCGCCGCGGAGGATCTCGAGCGGGCGCGCGGCAGGCTGGAGCGCGCGCAGGTGGCGGCGGGGCCGATGCTGCCCGCGTCGGAGGTCGTGTATTTGTCCGGCTTCCCCGCGCGGGTCGACAGCGTGAACGCGGTGCTCGGCTCGACGGCCACCGGCAAGGTGATGACGGTCTCCGCGGGCCGGCTCGCCGTCGACGGCTACCTTCAGGAGTCCCAGAAGGGGCTGGTCAGGGCCGGTCAGAAGGTGGAGATCCGCTCGGAGGCGACGGGGTTCACGACCACCGCCTCGGTCCGCTCGGTGGCGGACACCATGGCCGCCGCGCAGGACGGTGCGGCGGCGCAGGGGGCCTCAGGTGGCGATGCCGGTTCCGGCGATGGCGGCGGCTCAGGATCCGGTTCTGGTTCCGGCGGGGACGGCGCGGCGCAGGGCTATCTGATGGTGGTCACCCCGGACAAGGCGCTGCCCGGCGACACGGTGGGGCAGGACGTCAGGCTCACCGTCGAGGCGGCGTCCACGAAGGGCGAGGCGCTGGTGGTGCCGGTGACGGCGATCTCCTCGGCCGGCGACGGCAGCACGGTGGTGACGGTCCGTTCAAAAGGTGGCGCACAGCGCCGGGTGGAGGTACGAACCGGCACGTCGGGCGACGGATTCGTGGCCGTGACCCCGGCCGCCGGTGAACGGCTCGCCAAGGGCGACGAGGTGGTCACGGGAGTGAAGTCGGCCGCCACCGGGGCCGGGCGATGACGCCCGCCGGGCGGGCGGACGCCCCCGTCATCGAGTTCCGCCAGGTGGGTCTCACCTACCCGGGCCCGCCGCCGGTACCGGCCTTCCGGCCCTGCGACATCCGCATCGGGCAGGGCGAGTTCGTCACCGTGATCGGCCCGTCCGGCTCCGGGAAGTCGACGTTCCTGAACATCGTGGGACTGCTCGACGCCCCCACCGAGGGGACGTACCTGCTGGACGGCATCGACATCGGCACGCTCAGGGACGGCGACCGCACCGCGCTGCGCGGCCGCCGCATCGGGTTCGTCTTCCAGTCCTTCCATCTGCTGCCGCACCGCAGCGCGGCCGAGAACGTCCTGCTCGCCATGGTCTACAACGGCACACCGCGCGCCGAGCGCGCGGACCGCGCCCGCGAGGCACTGGGGCGGGTCGGCCTCGGGCACCGCGTCGACTCCCTGCCCACCCGGCTGTCCGGCGGGGAACGCCAGCGCGTCGCGATCGCCCGCGCGCTGGTCTCCCGCCCCTCGCTGCTCCTTTGCGACGAGCCGACCGGCAACCTGGACAGCAAGAACGCGGACTCGGTCCTCGGCCTCCTCGAAGAGCTGCACGGAGCGGGCATGACCGTCCTGGTCATCACCCATGACCCCACCGTCGCCGCCCGGGGCGCGCGCACGGTCGCCATCCGCGACGGGGTCCTCCACGAGCAGGTGGCCGCCACGTGAACCACCGCAGACCACGCGGGCTCCCAGCCCGATGGCCGTGGCGCCGCTCCGGCGGGCGCCGCGGCGCGGGCCCCGTCGCCCCCTCCGTCCTCGCCCCGCGCGACCTGCTGGGCGAGTCCGTGGCCGGCATGCTCCAGCGGCCCGCGCGCTCGGCACTCACCGCGCTCGGCACGGTCCTCGGCGTCGGCACCTTCGTGGCGATCCTCGGGCTGACCGCCACCACGTCCTCGCAGATCGACGCGCGTTTCAACATCCTCACCGCCACCGAGGTCGACGTCGAGGACATCGGCATCGAGCAGAACGAGTTCGTCCACCTCGCGTTCCCGCACGATTCCGACGCCCGCGTCGAGCGGCTGCCCGGCGTCGAACACGCCGGTGTCTACTGGACGGTCGACACCCGCGGCTCCGACGCGACGGTCCGCGCCTCGCCGGTCGGCGACGCCTCGTCGGGGGAACGCGCGGACATCGTCGCCGCGTCGCCCGGCGTCATCGAGGCGGCGGTCCCGCACGTGGCGCAGGGCCGGGTGTACGACGCCTACGCGGAGCGCACGGCGCAGCCCGTCGTGATGATCGGCGCCGGGATGGCCTCGCGGCTCGGCATCACGACGCTGGAGACGCACCCCGCGATCTTCATCGGGGACCAGCCGTTCACCGTCGTGGGGATCATCGACGACGTGAAGCGCAAGGCCGATCTGCTGCTGTCGGTCGTGGTCCCCCGCTCCACCGCGGTGAAACTGTGGGGCGAACCCGGCGCGGGCGGCGCGAAGATGCTCATCGCCACGAAGATCGGTGCGGCGCGGCAGGTGGCGAAGGTGGTGCCGACGGCGCTGCGCCCCGACCATCCCGAGTACTTCAAGGCCGAGCCGCCGCCCGACCCCAGGACGCTGCGCTCCCACGTGACCTCGGACCTTCAGCAGCTGTTCCTTCTCCTCGCCGCGATCTGTCTGGTCATCGGGGCGGTCGGCATCGCCAACACCACCCTGGTCGCCGTCCTCGAACGGACCGGCGAGATCGGGCTGCGGCGTGCGCTCGGCGCGCGGGGCGGCCACATCACGCTCCAATTCCTCGCAGAATCGGGGGCGTTGGGAGCGCTCGGCGGACTGATCGGCACCAGCCTCGGCACCCTGACGGTGGTGGGCGTCGCCGTCGCGCGCGACTGGACGCCCGTGGTCCATCCGACGACGGTCGCGGCGGCCCCCGTCATCGGCCTGGTCACCGGCCTCGTGGCCGGGCTCTATCCGGCGTGGCGGGCATCCCGCATCCAGCCGGCGGAGGCACTGCGCCGTTAGTTCGGGTCGGCGTGTAACGCGACGGCGGTCCCGCGGCGTCATGACTGATGTGAGGGCGGACGCGATGTGACGCGCTGTCGGGAGAGGGAGACCCATGGGTGGATCAGCTCGCAGGCAGGCGGAGATCGAGTCCTTCATGCAAGCCGTCAGCCCGCGCCTCTTCCGCGCCGCCTTGCTGGTCTGCGGCGACTGGCATCTGGCCGAGGATCTGGTGCAGACCACTCTGGGCAAGGTCTTCGTGTCCTGGGGGAGAGTCCGCAAGGCGGACAGTCCACAGGCGTACGTGCGCACCATGCTGATGCGCACCTACCTCTCGCATGTCCGGCTGCATCGGACGTACGAGAAGCCCGTGGACCGTCTGCCGGACAACCCGTCGGTGTCCCACGATCCGGCCCTGCGGGTCGCTCTGGCCGGGGCCCTGGCGCAGCTGTCGCCGAAGGACCGGGCCGTGGTCGTACTCCGCTACTGGGAGGACCGCAGCGTCGCGCAGGCGGCCGCGGACCTGGGCATGAGCGCGGGCAGCGTACGGATCCGCAGCATGCGCGCACTGGCGCAGCTCCGCACGTCGCTGGGCGGCGAGTACGGCGCTCTCGTCAGTCACTGAGAGGAAGGGACCGATCAGTCATGAACTCGCCGATGAAGGGCGAAGAGCAGGAGTTCGCGCCTCGCGTGGGGCAGCTCCTGGAGGCATACGGCCGTGAACTCCCCGCCCCCACCGTCGACTTGGTGGCCGGCGGCCTGGCCAGGGGGCGACGGATGAGGCGCCGCAGGAGGGTTCTGTGGGGCTCCGCGGGGTTCACCCTCGCGGCGGGACTCACCGCGGGGGCACTGGCGGGCGGGATTCTGCCCGGCGGCGGGGCGTCCGTGGCCCGGGGCCCCGGCACGGCCGTCACCCTCCCCGACTTCTCGCCGGCCGCCGCGCGGATCTCCCCGCCCGCGGGAAAGAAGGCCCTCACCGGGAAGGCGTCCGTGGCCGTTCTCAAGTCGCTGCTTCCCGGCGCACCGGCCACCGGCGGCTACCAGTGGTGGGACGGCCCGGCGGGCAAGGAGCGGGCCGCGAACGCGGGCGGGCGGCTGCTCGTCACCGCTGACGGAGCCCGGACCGAGGCCACGGTGAGCGTGGAGGGGAACTTCCAGCTCGCCACGGTCGACGCACTGAGCAAGGACGCCGCGCGGAAGACCGCGGAAGGCGGGAAGCAGGACAAGAGCGGCGGCGCCACCGCCCCGGACAGGTCGACGGCGAAGGACGCGGCGAAAGAGGCGTCCGGGGCAGGGGCGAAAGAGGGCGCCGCGGGGAAGGGCAAGTCGCTCCGGCCGGTCACCAGGGCGCAGCTCCAGGACTTCTACTCCTGCGCGGCCCGCAAGGAGAGCGGGGTGCGGCAGACCTCCTGCGACGCCCACAACCTCGCGGACGGTTCGATACGGATCAGCTACGAGGAGCAGATCGGGAAGCTGGTGCGGCGTACCAGCGACGTACTGCGCAAGGACGGCACAAGGGTCGTCGTCACCGTCTCCAACAGCACGGACGGCAAGCACGGCCCGGCAGTCGTGGCCGCCCCGCCGTTGAGCACGGCGCAGGTGGCGGCCGTCGCCGCGAGCACGAAGTGGCAGCCGTGGGTGGACCCGTCCGTGATCGAGGACGCTCAGGGACTGTCGTGACCGGCGGCGGCCCGGGCGGGGTCAGCGGGTTCGCTGCGCCCCACCACGTTCCCCGCCCGGTCGATGCAGATGACGTCCACCGCGACAGGGGCGCCGCGCAGCACGGCGAGGGCCTCGTCGCGGGCCGTCTCCGCCACCAGATCGCCCAGCGGCACGCCCGCCGCCGTGCACAACTGGAGCGCGGCGAGGCCCGTGTTGGCCTCGGCGATCTCCTGGGCGAGCGCCTCCGAGGCCCCGCCCCCGCGCGCCAGGTCCGCGAGGAACCCCTTGTCGACCTGTGACCGTCCCGAGTGCAGATCCAGGTGTCCGGCCGCCAGCTTGGACAGCTTGGCGAAGCCGCCGCAGATGGTCAGCCGGTCCACCGGGTGGCGGCGGATGTACTTCAGGACCGCGCCCGCGAAATCGCCCATGTCGAGCAACGCGTCCTCGGGCAGGGCGTGTTCACGTACGACCGTCTTCTCCGACGTCGAGCCGGTGCAGCCCGCGACGTGCGTACGGCCCGCGGCGCGCGCCACGTCGACGCCCCGCCGGATCGAGTCGATCCACGCGGAGCACGAGTAGGGCACGACGATCCCCGTCGTGCCGAGCACCGACAGACCGCCGAGGATCCCGAGCCGCGGGTTCCACGTCGAGCGGGCGATCTCCTCGCCGTGATCGATGGAGACCGTGACCTCTACGTCGCCGGGGACGCCCTCCGCCGCCGCCACCCGGTCGATGTGCGTACGGATCATCTCGCGCGGCACCGGGTTGATGGCGGGCTCGCCCACGGGCAGCGGAAGCCCGGGCCGGGTGATCGTGCCGACGCCGGGGCCCGCCTTGAACACCACTCCGGAGCCGGGCGGGAGGCGCCGCACCGTGGACCGTACGAGCGCGCCGTGCGTGACGTCCGGGTCGTCGCCGGCGTCCTTGACCACCCCAGCCGTCGCGGACTCCCCGTCGTGGGACTCGACGGCCAGGGCGAAGGACGGCGTCTGCCCCTTCGGCAGCGTGATCGTCACCGGGTCGGGGAAGTCGCCGGTCAGCAGCGCCGTGTACGCGGCCGTGGTCGCGGCGGTCGCGCAGGCGCCGGTCGTCCAGCCGGGCCGCAGACCGGTGTGCTTGAGTTGGGCCCCGCGACCGCCCTTCGCCTCAGTCGATTCGTTCATGGAGTTCCTCGATGCCGCACGTGCTGATTCTCGGCGGGACGACCGAGGCCCGGCGCCTGGCCGAGGCCCTGCACCCGTACGTCCGCGTGACCAGCTCGCTCGCGGGCCGCGTCGCGGCGCCACGGCTGCCGGTCGGCGAGGTGCGGATCGGCGGGTTCGGCGGCGCCGATGGGCTGGCGCGGTGGGTGCGCGAGCACGCGGTCGACGCGGTCATCGATGCCACCCATCCCTTCGCCGAGACGATCAGTTTCAACGCGGCGCGGGCCGCCGCCACCGCCCATGTTCCCCTGCTCGCGCTGCGCAGGCCCGGCTGGGTGCCGGGTCCGGGTGACGACTGGCGTGAGGTCGCTTCGCTGGAGGAGGCGGCGCGAGTGGTCTCCGGGGCGGGCCGGGTCTTCCTCACCACCGGCCGGATGGGCCTCGCCGCGTTCGCCGGCGTCGACGACGCGCACTTCCTCGTACGGTCCGTGGACGCGCCCGAGCCGCCGTTCCCGCCGCGGATGGAGGTGCTGCTCGACCGGGGGCCGTTCACGCTCGACGGCGAGCGCGCGGTCCTCGCGGACCACGCCATCGACGTCCTCGTGACCAAGGACAGCGGCGGCACCGCGACCTCCCCGAAACTGATCGCCGCGCGTGAGGTGGGGGTCCCGGTGGTCGTCGTCCGCCGACCGCCGGTCCCGGACGGGGTCCCGGTGGCCACCACGGTGGAGTCGGCAACACAGTGGCTCCAAGCCACGGTGACTTAAAGGACTTAAAGGCCGGGGCTCTGCCCCATACCCCGCTGCTCAATCGCCGCAGGGGCTTGAAATACCCACTCGCCGCCGAGGCGCGAAGGTGAGCAAAATTGAGCCCCAAATCAAGCCCCTGCGGCGATTGAGCAGCGGGGTCCGGGGCAGCGCCCCGAGACCGCAACGCCGGGTGGGTGTCAGACGGGGTCGGGGTAGCGGCGGGGTGTCCAGGCGATCGTGGTCCCGTCCGGCCGGACATCCGCCTGGGTCTGCGACGACCCGACGATCAGCAACGTACGCATGTCGACGACCTCCGGGTCGAGGTCGGCGAGCCGGACGACCCGGACCGACTCCTCCGGCCCGCCCACATCCCGCGCAAGCACCACGGGCGTGTCCGGCAGCCGCAGTTCGAGCAGCAGCTCCCGCGCCTTGCCCACCTGCCAGGTACGGCTGCGCGACCCGGGGTTGTAGAGCGCGAGGACCAGATCCGCCGCGGCAGCGGTCCGCAGGCGCTCCGCGATGACCTCCCACGGCTTGAGCCGGTCGGACAGCGAGATCGTCGCGTAGTCGTGGCCGAGCGGCGCCCCCGCCTTCGCCGCGGCGGCGTTGGCCGCGGTCACCCCCGGCAGGACGCGGACCGGAATCCCCGAGTACCGGTCCTCCGAGGAGACTTCGAGCACCGCCGTCGCCATCGCGAAGACGCCGGGGTCGCCGCCGGAGACGACCGCGACGCGATGTCCGCGCCGGGCCAGGTCGAGGGCGAACTCGGCGCGCTCGGACTCGACCTTGTTGTCCGACCCGTGCCGCACCTGCCCTGGACGCCCGGGCACGCGCGCGAGGTACGTCGTGTAGCCGACCAGGTGGTCCGCGTTGACCAGCGCACCGCGCGACTCCGGCGTCAGCCAGGGCGCACCCGCGGGCCCGGTCCCGACGACCACGACCTCGCCGCGAGCCGGGTCCGGGTCCGAATCCAGGTCCGCCACCGGCTCCGCGTCGACCCGGGACGGCAGCACGGCGACGGAGAAGTACGGCACGGACGCCGGATCGATGTCGGCCAGCGCTCCCGTCCGCTCCCCCTCCATGAACGCCCGCTCGACATACCGCGCGTCGTCGAGCCGCCCCGAACTCTCCAGCGCGGCCCGCACCTTGGTGAACGTACGCCCCAGCTTCATGACGACGGCGGAGTCCGCGGCGGCGATCCGCGCGGTCAACTCGTCCTCCGGGAGCGTGCCGGGGATGACGGTCAGCGTCTCCTTGTCCTCGCACAGCGGCTGCCCGAGCCGCGCGGCGGCGGCGCTGATGGACGTGACACCCGGGATGACGGTCGCCTCGTACCGGTCGGCGAGCCGCTTGTGCATGTGCTGGTACGAGCCGTAGAACATCGGGTCGCCCTCGGCGAGCACGGCCACCGTGCGCCCGGCGTCGAGGTGCGCGGCGAGCGTGGCGGCCGCCTCCTCGTAGAAGTCGTCGAGGGCGCCCCGGTAGCCGCCGGGGTGATCCGTCGTCTCGACGGTGAGCGGGTACATCAGCCGCTCCTCGATCTGCTCCTTACGGATGTGCTCCGCGGCGATCGAGCGGGCGATGGAACGGCCGTGGCGCGCGCAGTGGTACGCGATGACGTCGGCGGAGGCGATCGCCTTCACGGCCGCGACGGTCATCAGCTCCGGGTCGCCGGGCCCGAGCCCGACGCCGTACAGCTTGCCCTTCTGGGAACTGTCTTGCTGGGAACTGCCGTGCTGGGAAGGTGAGTTGCTCATGCCCGGTCCTCCATGATCTCCGCCTCGGTCGCGATCGCGTTCAGTGCGGCGGCGGTGATGGCGCTGCCGCCGCGCCGCCCTCGTACGACGAGGTGTTCCAGGCCGAGTTCGTTCGCGGCGAGCGCGTCCTTCGACTCGGCCGCGCCCACGAAGCCGACGGGTATGCCGAGGATCGCGGCGGGCCTCGGCGCGCCCTTCGCGATCATCTCCAGGAGGTGGAACAGGGCGGTGGGCGCGTTGCCGATCGCGACGACCGCGCCGTCGAGCCGGTCCCGCCACAGTTCGAGCGCGGCGGCACTGCGCGTAGTCCCCAACTCGGCGGCGAGGTCCGGTACTTGAGGATCACGAAGCGTACAGATGACCTCGTTGTCGGCGGGCAGCCGCTTGCGGGTGACGCCGCTGGCGACCATGTGGGCGTCGCACAGGATGGGCGCCCCGGCGCGCAGCGCGGCCCGCGCGTCGGCCACGACGCCGGTCGAGTGGCCGATGTCCCGTACGAGATCCACCTGGCCGCAGGCGTGGATCATGCGGACCGCCACCTGGGCGACGTCGGCGGGCAGCGCCGCGAGTCCGTCCGCGGCTTCCGCGCGGATCGTGGCAAAGGACTCGCGGTAGATCGCCGCGCCGTCCTTCTCGTAGTCGAACACGGTTGCTCTCAGCTCTCGGTGTGGTGGGGGACGGTGGTGGTGTATCCGCCGCCGGGCTGCGCCACGACGTCTACGTATGGGCCCACGGGGTGGCCGCAGCGGCGTTCGCAGCCGGACCAGTAGGTGGGCAGGTCCGGGTGCGCCTCATCGATGCGGGCGGCGGCCTCGCCCCGCACGTCGGCGTGCGACTTGGCACATCCGGGGCGCCCGATACAGGCCGCTACGCGGTTCCAGGGTGAGGTGGGATCGCTCACGAGTCCGGTGTCGGCGAGCCGGTCGATCTGCTCCGGGGTGGCACCGGGCACGACGACGCCGCGCCAGGGCGTCAGCCGCAGCTCCCGGGCGGGAAGCCGATCGGCAAGGTCGACCAGCGCACGCCACTGCCCGCCCCCAATCGCCCCAAACGGCACACCAACCACCGACCGCGCAACTTCAAGCCCCGCCACCGGCCGCGCAAATTCAAGCCCCGCCGCCGGGCGGGCAAAATCAAGCCCCGCTGCCGGGCGGGCACCATCAAGCCCCGCGGGCGGGTGGGCAAATTCAAGCCCCTGCGGCGATTGAGCAGCGGGGTCCGGGGCAGCGCCCCGAGACCGCAACGCCGGGTGGGTGTCATCAAGCCCCTGCGCCGGGTGAGCGTCATCAGGCCCCTGCGGCGGGTGGCCAAAATCAAGCCCCGCCGGCGATTGAGGCGCGGGGTCCGGGGCAGCGCCCCGTGACGTCAACCACGGGTGGCCGGCAAGAAGCCGCTCCAACTCCCCGCTGGACAGCCCAAGTTCCGCAACCCGCCACACCCGCCCCGCAACCCCCCGCGCCGCCGCCACGAACACCTCCGCCACCGCGACCGCCGCAACCGCCGCACCACCAAAAGGAACCCGGAACCGAACCTCGCCGACAGACACCTCCGCGTCCCCCGACGGCAACCCCCGCACCAACACATCCGCCCCGAGCCCCGCGACATCCCCCCGCCCGTCATCCAAGGCGAACAGAAACCGCCCGGACAACTCCGGCGTGACGGAACTCGCACACAACGCCGCATCGAGCCCGGTCAACCACTCCCGCACGTCCACGAACCCGCGCCCATCGAGCCCGGACATCGGCGAAGCCACCACGTTGCGGACCCGCTCGTGCGCCGCCGACGGCAGCAGCCCGGCCGCCCCGAGCACCTCCGCCAGCTCACCCCCGCACCCGTCCCGAAGCCCTCGCAGTTGCACATTCCCCCGCGAGGTGAGATGCAGCATCCCGTCCCCGAGCCGCCCCGCCACCCCGGCGAGCGCCCGCGCCTGCTCCACGCTCAGCAGTCCGCCGGGGATCCGGACTCGCGCGAGAAACCCGTCGTCCGCCATGTGCAGGCGCAAAGCACCGGGGCAGGCGTCACCGGAGCCCGTGGCGGCTGCACCCGGCTCAGGGGGCGGGACGGATATGGGGGAGGGGGACATGCCGGGGAGCATACCTATGGGCTCTTTCCACCACCCCGTACCAGGTCGTCGCCCGGCACCGTACGATGCTCGGTGGCTGCCCGGACCCGGTCGGCCATCGCCGGCGACGGCGACAGGGGAGGAAGCCCGGTGCGATTCCGGCGCGGTCCCGCCACTGTGAACTCTCCACACGGAGAGCGAGCCAGGAACTCCCTGTACACACGACCACCCGGGGCGCGGACACCCCGAGGAAGGCCAGACGACGCATGCCCCAGCAGCCTTCGCAGCTCCTGCTCCTGTCGACGTCGGACACCGACCTGCTCAGCGCCCGTGCGGCCAACGCCGCCGACGCCCCGGTCGCCTACCGCTTCGAGAACCCCTCCCGCATCGACGTGGAGACGGACCTGCCGGGCCTCCTCGACGGCGTGGCCCTGGTCGTCGTACGCCTCCTCGGTGGCGTCCGCGCCTGGCAGGACGGCATCGACCGGCTGCTCGCCGCCGGCGTCCCGCTGGTCGTCCTCACCGGTGAACAGGCCCCCGACGCCCAGCTGATGGCGACGTCCACGGTGCCGATCGGCATCGCGGCCGAGGCCCACAAGTACCTGGCGCACGGCGGCCCCGCGAACCTGGACCACCTGGCCCGCTTCCTCTCCGACACCGTGCTCCTGACCGGCCACGGCTTCGAGCCGCCGGCGGCCGCCCCGACCTGGGGCCCCCTGGAGCGCGCGGCATCCACGCGGCACGGCGACGCCCCCACGGTCGCCGTGCTCTACTACCGCGCCCACCACATGAGCGGCAACACGGCGTTCGTGCACGGCCTCTGCGACGAGATCGAGCGCGCCGGCGCCCGCCCGCTCCCGCTGTACGTCGCCTCGCTGCGCGCCCCCGAACCGGAGCTGATCGACGCGCTGCGCCCCGTCGACGCGATCGTCACGACGGTCCTCGCGGCGGGCGGCACCCGCCCCGCCGAGGCGAGCGCCGGTGGCGACGACGAGTCGTGGGACGCGGGCGCGCTCACGCAGCTCGACGTGCCGATCCTCCAGGCGCTGTGCCTGACCTCGTCGCGCGCCGACTGGGAGGCGAACGACGAGGGCGTCTCGCCGCTCGACGCCGCGAGCCAGATCGCGGTGCCGGAGTTCGACGGCCGCCTCATCACCGTCCCGTTCTCCTTCAAGGAGATCGACGAGGACGGGCTCCCGGCGTACGTCGCCGACCCCGAGCGGGCGGCACGCGTCGCCGGGATCGCGGTGCGGCACGCCCGCCTGAAGCACATCCCGGCCCAGGACAAGAAGCTCGCGCTCGTCCTGTCCGCGTACCCGACGAAGCACTCCCGCATCGGCAACGCGGTGGGCCTCGACACCCCGGCGTCCGCGGTGTCGCTGCTGCGCCGGCTCCTCGACGAGGGCTACGACTTCGGTGACCGCGCCGAGATCCCCGGCCTGGCCTCCGGCGACGGCGACGAGCTGATCCGCGCGCTCATCGACGCGGGCGGCCACGACCAGGAGTGGCTCACCGAGGAGCAGCTCGCCAAGAACCCCGTCCGCATCCCGGCCGCCGACTACAAGCGCTGGTACGCGACGCTCCCGGCCGAGCTCCGGGAGTCGGTCGAGCGGCACTGGGGCCCGCCGCCCGGCGAGATGTTCGTGGACCGCTCCCGCAATCCCGAGGGCGACATCGTCCTCGCGGCGCTGCGGCGCGGGAACCTGCTCATCCTCATCCAGCCGCCGCGCGGCTTCGGCGAGAACCCGATCGCGATCTACCACGACCCCGATCTCCCGCCGTCGCACCACTACTTGGCGGCGTACCGCTGGATCGCGGCCTCCGCGTCCGACGGTGGTTTCGGCGCGGACGCGATGATCCACCTCGGCAAGCACGGCAACCTGGAGTGGCTGCCCGGCAAGAACGCGGGCCTGTCCGCCGCGTGCGGGCCGGACGCGGCGCTCGGCGACCTGCCCCTGATCTACCCGTTCCTGGTCAACGACCCGGGCGAGGGCACGCAGGCGAAGCGGCGCGTACACGCGACGCTCATCGACCATCTGGTGCCGCCGATGGCCCGCGCGGACTCCTACGGTGACATCGCGCGCCTGGAGCAACTCCTCGATGAGCACGCCCAGATCGCGTCCATGGACCCGGCGAAGCTGCCGGCGATCCGGGCCCAGATCTGGACCCTCATCCAGGCCGCGAAGCTCGACCACGACCTGGGGATCGAGGACCGGCCCGAGGACGAGGGCTTCGACGACTTCATCATGCATCTCGACGGCTGGCTCTGCGAGATCAAGGACGTCCAGATCCGTGACGGTCTGCATGTTCTCGGCTCGGCGCCCGCCGGGGCGGATCGGGTCAACCTGGTCCTGGCGATTCTGCGTGCGCGTCAGATCTGGGGTGGCAACCAGGCCCTGCCGGGGTTGCGGGAGGCGCTCGGCCTCGACGAATCGGCTGCGACCCGCGTCGCGGCGGATGAGGCGGAGTCCGTGGCGCGGGCCCTCGTCGAGGCGATGGAAGCGGCGGACTGGGACCCGGCCGCGGTCGGTTCCGCCCTGTCCGCCCTCACGCCACGGGGCTCCGCCCCGGACCCCGCGCCTCAAACGCCGGCGGGGCTGGATTTGCCCATGGAAGGGCGTGATGGTGCCGCTCCCGCCTTGGGCAATCTGCCGCCTGGGGCGGCAGGGTGGGCAAGGCGGCGCACGGTGCCGGGCACCGATGACGACGGCCTCGACCCCGTCGCCGCGATCCTCGACTTCGCCGCGCGCGAAGTCGTCCCCCGGCTGAGCGCGACGACCGACGAACTCACCAACGCCGTCCGCGCGCTGGAGGGCCGATTCGTGCCCGCCGGCCCGTCCGGCTCACCGCTGCGCGGACTCGTGAACGTCCTCCCGACCGGGCGGAACTTCTACTCCGTCGACCCGAAGGCCGTCCCGAGCCGCCTCGCGTGGGAGACCGGCCAGGCCCTCGCGGAGAGCCTCCTCACCCGCTACAAGGACGACAACGGCGAATACCCCACCTCCGTGGGCCTGTCCCTGTGGGGCACGAGCGCCATGCGCACCGCCGGCGACGACATCGCGGAGGCCCTCGCCCTCCTCGGCATCCGCCCGGTCTGGGACGACGCCTCGCGCCGCGTCACCGGCCTGGAGCCGATCCCGTACGAGGAGCTGAACCGCCCCCGCGTCGACGTCACCCTGCGGATCTCCGGGTTCTTCCGCGACGCGTTCCCGCACACCATCGGCCTCCTCGACGACGCGGTCCGCCTCGCCGCGTCGCTCGACGAACCGGCCGAGATCAACCACGTGCGGGCGCACACCCAGGCCGACCTGGCCGAGCACGGCGACGAGCGCCGCGCGACGACCCGCATCTTCGGTTCGCGCCCGGGCACGTACGGCGCCGGCCTGCTCCAGCTGATCGACTCCAAGGACTGGCGCACGGACGCCGACCTCGCCGAGGTCTACACGGTGTGGGGCGGCTACGCGTACGGCCGCGGCCTGGAGGGCAAGGCGGCCCGAGCGGAGATGGAGACGGCCTACAAGCGCATCGCGGTCGCCGCCAAGAACACCGACACCCGCGAGCACGACATCGCCGACTCCGACGACTACTTCCAGTACCACGGAGGCATGGTCGCGACCGTGCGCGCGCTGCGGAGCTCGGCCCCGGAGGCGTACATCGGCGACTCCACCCGCCCGGAGACGGTCAAGACCCGCACGCTCGTCGAGGAGACGTCCCGCGTCTTCCGGGCCCGCGTCGTCAACCCCAAGTGGATCGAGGCGATGCGCCGCCACGGCTACAAGGGCGCCTTCGAACTCGCCGCCACGGTGGACTACTTGTTCGGCTACGACGCCACGACCGGCGTCATCGCCGACTGGATGTACGACAAGTTGACCGAGACGTACGTCCTCGACGAGACGAACCGCCAGTTCCTCACGGAGAACAACCCGTGGGCCCTGCACGGAATCGCCGAACGGCTCCTGGAGGCCGAGTCGCGCGGCATGTGGGAGAAGCCCGACCCGCAGACGCTGGAGGCCCTCCGCCAGGTGTACCTGGAGACGGAGGGCGACCTGGAGGCGGACGAGTAGGCCGCACCGTCCGGCCCTGCGGGCTACTTCAGCGTCACGCCGAAGCTCCGCCCGTACGCGTGGTGCGTGTCGACGTCGAGCCGGGTTCCGCCCGGCACGGCGGTGACGCGCACCGCGTCGTCGCCCCCGGCCCTGCGCAGCGCACGGCCGCGCAGCACGACCGTCACGGTGTCGCGCTCGGTCGTCGGATCGGACACCGCCACCGTCACGTCCTTCGCGCCCCGCCGTACGAGGACGGAGGCCGGTCCTTCGACGCTCAGGCCCGCGACGTGGTGCTCACCGGCGGCGAAGGTGTTCGCGGCCGTGAGCCCGAGCCCCTCGTGGCGCACCGCCTGCAACCGCGTCGTGTTCGACAGCACCCGCACCGCGTCGTACGCCCGCACCGCTGCCTCCGACGCGTTCGGCAGCAACGCGTAGGCGAATGAGGCGAGTTGGGCCCCGGCCGGCTGCTCCACCGTCAGGGAGAACACCTGCCGGGTCACCGCCGTGTCCGGGTTCGAGGTGCGTACGACGCGTCGGCTGCGCGTCACCGTGTCGAGCCGCGCCTTCGCCTCCGGCCCGGCGAGCCGTACGTAGCCGACCGCCGCGCCCTGCGTCCCGTCCGCCCACCGCACCCAGCCGTCGCCCTCGGCCACGGTCACCGCGTCACCGGCGGCCGCCACCCGCGCGTCGACGGTCGTCGTCACCGCGCGCCCGCCGCCCGGGGCGTCGCCGACGCCGGCCGCGAGGGCGACGATCTCCTCGTCGAGCAGGAACCACGACTTCGTGCACCGCGCCCCGCGATACGCCACGAAGTCGTCCGGCAGGAGCCCCGCCCGCTTGTCCCGCCAGGGCACGTCGTCGGAGGCGACCCACCCCACCGCCCCGTACGCACCGTCGAGGACCGCGCCGCCCGAGTACGCCTGCGTGGCCGTCGGGAAGTACACGTACTTGTTCTGCGACTCGGACGACGCGGTGAAGTTCAGCGGGTGGTCCGGGTTGTCGTAGAAGAGCTTGCCGTCGTACAACTCCGGTACGGTTCCCCGGTGTTCGACCGGCGCCGTCACGCCCGCGAGGCCGTACGGGGAGACGGTGGTGAAGTAGTCGACGCCGAACGACCGGGTCTGGTCCTGACCCGCCAGGTGCAGGTAGTGGGCCCCGTCCCCCTGGAACCACGGCATCAGGTTCTCGCCGCTCATGTACTCGTACTTGCTGATGCGCCGCGAACTGCGGGACAGGGCGAAGGCGTAGCCGGGGCGGCGGTGCACCGTGCGGTCCATGGCGTTGAAGGCGACGGAGCGGGCCGGAGGGTTGAGATCGGCGGGGGACACGGAGTCGTCGGCGAGGATGTCGGCGTACCGGACGATGCTCAGCGGCGAGACGAAGGCCGTCGGGTCGAGGCCCGCCTTCGACGTGGCGCGGATGTGCTTCACGTACTTCTTCAGCGCGAGAGCCTCGTCCCCGCTCGACAGCGACGCGAGGTCGACGACGGCCTCGACGACCGTCGCGGAATCGGCGTAGCCGCTGCCCGTCCGGGACACGGCGCGCCCCTTCACCGCCTCCATCATCCAGCCCTCGAAGATCAGCGGCGCGAACCCGTCGCGCACCCACCGCTGGACCGTCGGGATCAGCTCGTCGCCGTACGCGAACCCGGTCCCGTCGAGCAGCTTCAGCGTCTGGACGACCCGCGTGAGCAGGCCCTTTCCGTACGAACCGGTGTACGCGACGGAGGAGTGCTGGATGAAGGAGCCGTCGGCGTAGTGGCCGTCGGTCACCCCGTGCTGGAGCTGGTACGGGTCGATGGTCGCGAAGACGGTCAGCTGGTCGGTGAGCGCCTTGCGGATGCGGGCCTCGTCGCCGGTGAGGGCGCCCTGGAGGATGCGGTTGGTGGTGATGTCGGCGAGGTTGGCGCCCGTGTGGAACCGTGAGTCGAGGTCGACGTCGCCGTCCTTGCCGTTGCGCAGATAGGCGTCCATGGAGGCGATGTACGTGGCGGTCAGCTCGGCGGACGCCGCGTCCCCGAGCAGCACGAGCGTCCGGCTGACGTGCTGCGAGACGCCTATCTCCCAGGTGAACCAGTTGCCGTAATAGCCCGTGGACTGGTCGCCGTAGTAGTTCTTGTGCAGCCACGTCAACGCGTCGACGACCCGCCCGCGCACCGCCGAACTCCCGTACAGATCACCGGAGATACCGGGTGTACGGGTGGCGAGCGCGATCTCGTACACCCGCTGATACGTGGTGTTGAGGTTCGGGTCGCTGCTGCCGAGCGGCACGCCCTTGAACAGCTCCCCGTCACCCGAGGCCGCGTCCATCGCCGAGAGGTTCGCCCGCGCCGTCTTCTCGATCGCGGCGAGCTTGTCGGCGGTCTCCTTACGGGCGTTGGACTCGGCGGTGCCCGCGAACATGTCGGCCGCGTTGGCGAGCAACTTCGCTGCCCCGTCCGCGAGTTGAGCCGCACTCGCCCACTCGGTGGGTATCGCGGCGAGCACCCCGCTCGCGGCGAGAACACTCAACAGACGTCTACGGGTGATGTCCATCGGTCGTCCGTCCCTCCGTCGTTCGCCCACGATCGGCACGCGCGGGCGGAGTCAAGCAGACGGGATGATCCGCGACAAGGGTTACCGGCGGGGCACGGTGTCGGGCTCAGAACGCCAGGTCCTCCCAGCCGATGCCCATGGCGAAGGGCTCGGGGAACTCGATACCGAGGCCGGCCGGTTCCCATTCGCCGACGGGCACGTACAGCGCGGGGCGCAGCGGCTTGACGGCGAGCCCGGCGTGGTCGAGGGCCGCGAGCCCGTACGCCCGCACCGCTGTGACGTCCCAGGTCCCGCCGGAGTCGAGCTCGATCTCCCAGTACCAGGGGATACCGCCCTCCGCGTACCGGTTCATCTTCCACTGCCTGCGCTTGGGGGTGTCGGAGCCGGAGAGCACCTCACCCACCAGCACGGTGTCACCGACGAAGGTGTCGGCTCCGCGGGGCAGGCAGCGGCGGACCAGGAAGTCGGGGGTGAGGAAGGTGGACTTGCCGGGTGTGAAGAAGACGTTGGTTTCTGTTTCGGCCTGCCAACAGCGCTCCTCCTTGCCGCCGGTCTCGTCCCGCATGGCGCGGCGTGCGTTGGCCTCGATCGCGTTGCACAGACGCCTGGCGGCCCGCTGGTGCTCCATCGGGGGGCGCTTGTTCCACACGACCCTGCCCTGCCACAGCTCGATGTCCTTGGCGATGTCGCCGGGGAGTTCGTCCAACTCGTCCCAGGTCATGGTCTCGGGCAGGTTGAATCCGGATGCCTCGTGTGCGCTCGCTGACATGCCGCCTCCACGGATCGCGTTCCGCCGTTCACAGTAGTCGTCTCAGGTGACGTCGTGGACGTAGATCACCGGGCCTTCTCCTCGCGGTGACGCCGTTCCGCGTCGTCGGGTGCGGTCCAGTCGTGCGCACGATCGAAGTGGCGGCTTGTCCGCGCGGCTGTGTCACCGACATGGCGCATCTCCGCAGCAGAGGCACACTCTGGGCAGGCGTACACGTTGAAGCCCGGTCCGGTGCCCTGGTGCACCTCGGCCACGAGCACGGGTTCGTTCGTGATCACTTCGCACCACACGCACATGCGGACGGGGCGGTGAACAGTGGTGGGCTCGTCGTTCATGCGGCTGCTGCTCCTCGTACGTGCTGGTCGAGATCGATCCCGTAATCGGCGGCGAGGACGAGCGCGAGCCGCCTGCGCCTGTGCCTACGGCGTTGCGCGGGGATGGGGTCACCGGCGCGGTGGCGGCCCGTGCCGGGAAGTACGAGAAGCAGCACCCAGGTCAGGGCACGGCGGATAAGGTCGGTCATTGTCAGCGCTCCGGTAGGGCGTTGGCCGTGCCCCCGGACGTTCCCGCGTCGCGGGGGCTTTTCCGTGAGACTAACCACGGTCAGTCACGGTGGACCTCGGTCGACCGTTACCGACCGAAATCGATAATGCGCGAACGCTGTCGGGCTCGATATGTTCACGGGTATGGCAGAAAAGATCGACCCGCTGGCCGCCGAGTACCACTACGAGCAGCTGGCCGACATCCTTGAACGCCGCATCAGGAGCGGCGAGTTCGAGCCGGGCAGGCGGCTCCCCGGTGTCATGGCGCTCTCCGAGGAGTACACCGCGGGGACGCAGACCGTGCGCCGCGCGATGGCCATACTGCGCGACCGCGGCCTCGCGGTGACCGTTCCCGCCCGCGGCACCTTCGTCGTCCGAGAGCTGCCTGACGCCTGACGCCCTATCAGGCCAATCGGGCGAAATGTCTGATAGACCGTCAACCGACCGGTGTGCCATGACGGACGTATAAGGCGCAAAGCCCTACCGTCGCGCTCATGTCCAAGGTTGGAAGACTCTCGCGCTTGCGCCTGTGGGTCGTGATGGCGGCCGTGCTCAGCCTGCTGTTCGGTTCCCAGGCCCTCGCGGCATCGTTCGCCGCTGCCGACGACCCCATGAGTGAAGTCGGCATCACCAAGACCAATGACACCGGGGGTACACCGCAGAAGCCGGGCGACGAGTTCGTCTACACCCTGAACGGCCAGTGCTCGGGCCTGACCGTGGACTGCGTGAACTTCACGGTCACCGACACCCTGCCGGCGGGCCTGGAGGTGACCAGCCTGCCGAAGTCGGACACCACGCGTGACGTGACGTACGACGAGGCGACCCGCCAGCTCACGGTGGTCTACAAGGTGCCGCTGCAGAACCCGGTCGGCAAGACCGGTCTGCGGGCCGGGCAGTCGGGCGCGGTCGAGATCGGGATGCGGGTCCCGACCGACACGACGTACGAGGACGGCGACACCGTCACCAATACGGCGAAGGTCGAGGCTGACAACGCGGACCCGAAGACCTCCGACTCGGACATCACCATCTCCATCCCGCGCGTGGTGAAGCCGGTGGCGACCAAGGACTGGGAGGACGGTTCGGCGGTCGCGCTCTCCGGTGAGGAGTCCACGGTCAAGCTGAACGTCCGCAACAGCTCCTCCTCGTCGACCGAGGTCACCGAGCTGTCGGTGTCGGACAACACGGCCGATACGTTCGAGTACTTCGACTTCACCAAGGCCACGGTGACCGCCTTCCCCAAGGGCGCCGACGAGGCGCACATGGTGGTCACCACGTCGGACGGCCAGAAGCACACCGGCGACACCATCACCTCGCCCGGCGAACTCCCGCTGCCCACTGGCGTGGACCCGGGTGACGTGACCGGCGTCGAGGTCGTCTTCACCAACAGCGCCGGCGATCCGCTGCCGTACGACGAGAACGGCGGCACCGTCGACATCGGCCTGAAGCTGCGCGACACCAAGCGCTCGGACGGCTCGAAGCTGGAGCCCACCGACAAGATCACGGTCGACAACTGCGCGACCCCGTCGGTGGAGGAGAAGACCGACGGGAGCGTCGACGGGGCCCAGGCCTGCGACACGTACGACATCCTGCCGGACATCCTGGTGCTGGACTCGACGAAGAAGTACTACGCCGACACCAACGGCGACTTCTCGCACGCAGGCAACGAGCACGCGGTGATCGGCGAGAACTCGCCGGTCAGCACCGGGGTCGACCTCACGAACAAGTCGCCGTTCAAGGTGAAGTCGCTGACGATCACCGAGCCGGACGAGAACGCGGCGGGCAACGAGTTCGACAAGCTCGACGTCGACAAGGTGCGACTGCGCTTCCCCGAGGGCGCGACGGAGGCGAAGCTGACCGTCACCTGCGAGGACGGATCCACCGAGGAGAAGACCTACACGGAGAACGCGACCTACGACGTTCCCGCGGCCTGCAAGCAGGTCACCAAGGTCGAGGTGGTGTACACCGGCACTGACGCCGACGGAAACCCGAGCATCGCCGAGGGCGCCACCGCGGGTCTCGACCTGCACGGCACCCTCACCGATGCCGTCGACGAGGCGGACGTGGCCGACGGCGTGCGCAACTGCGCCGGCACGAAGGGCGACGCGGGTCGCTCCGACGGCAGCGGCACCGCTTCCGGCGTCGCCTGCCAGGACCTCATCGTCGAGGACCCGAAGGGCGACGGCAGCGGCGTCAAGACCGTCAGCCAGACCGACGTGCCGCCGGGCCAGCCCATCGACATGCAGCTGAAGTTCACGAACACCGGCAACCTGCCGCTGAGCGACGTGGTCATCACCGACCCGGCCGCCGACGCGGACGGGAAGCCCAGCACGGCCAGCCCCTTCGACAAGCTGGAGATCACGTCCGTCTCCGTGTCGCCGTCCAATGCGCCGGTGACCCTCCAGGTGTATGACCCGGACACGGATGCCTGGGTCGACTACGAGGGCGTGGACGCCGACGTGCTCGCGCGGGCCACCGGCGTGCGCGGGGTCCACAACGGCACGATGGCGCCGGACGACACCGTCACCATCAACGTCACCGCCGAACGCCGCGACGGCGTCGAGAACGGCGAGACGTTCCAGAACTGCTTCTCGGTCACGGCGAAGGACAGCCAGGGCGGTGACTTCAAGGGCGGTGACTGCAGGTCCATGGAGACCGGGCCCGCGAACGATGGCGCCTCGCTGGACAAGACGATCGCCCCCGGCCAGCTGCCCGAGTACGTGCCGGGTCTGCCCCGGCAGCACGCGGACATGACGCTCACGGTGCGCAACACCGGCAACATGTCGGCCAAGTACCTGAAGATCACCGACCAGGACGACGACTTCTTCGACGCCGTGGACCTCGTGTCCATCAAGTCGAACCAGATGCCGGCCGGCGCGAACCAGGTGCAGATCGACGCGTACGTGGACGGGAAGTGGGTCAACGGAACCCCGGCCTCCTCGGCCGCCCTGCCGTCCGGCGTGAACGCCGCGGACGTCACCGGCATCCGCGCCACCTACACGTCGACGAGCACCGACAACAACGGCTACGTGATCAAGCCGGAGTGCACCAACAACAGCTGCTCCGGGCTCCTCGTTCTCGACGTCAGCCCCCGGCCCGCCTCGCGCAGCACCGGCGAGCCGATCCCGGACCACCTGGAGGACACGGCCAGCGGCCAGTTCCTCACCAAGGTCGAGGACCCGGACAAGCCCAGGGCCATCGACCCCGTCAACGCCACCCTCGACCTGGTCAAGGGTGACCCGGTGATCGGCGTCGACAAGACCAAGGACACCGACCTCTCTCCCGGCGAGGACGCCCCCTTCTATCTGCAGGTCACCAACACCGGCACCGCCAATGTCCCGAACCTCGTCGTCAAGGACGATCTGCCCAAGGGCATCGCGTTCCTCGACACCTTCGAGGGCGACAACGGCGAGCCGTACAAGATCATCGACAAGAAGGAACCGGACGGCACCGTCGCCATCCCCACCCCGAAGTTCTCGGAGACCGCCGACGGTGACCGGGTCTCCGGACTCACCTGGGACTTCTCCAAGGCCGACGACGGCAAGGCCTGGAACTTCGCGCCGGGCGCCAGCTTCACCATCGAGATCCACGTGACGCTCGAAGCCGGCATCAACGCCGACGACGTCGTCACCAACACCATGGGCGCCACCTCGTCCGACCCCGACATGGCCTGTGACGGCAAGTCGGACAAGAACGGCACGATGTTCGGTTCGGGCCTGTACTGCACGGACACGGCGACGCTGAAGGCCAAGACCGGCGCCGCGTTCAACGCCCGTAAGTGGGTGGCGGGCAACCCGGACCTCGGCTGGTACAACACGCAGGACAAGAAGACCGTCGGCCTCAACGACTCCTCGTGCCGTGTGCTGACCGACTCCACCGGCCGCAAGTACACCGCCAACCCGTGCATCGCCCTGGTCAACCCCGGTGACCAGTACCACTACTTGATGCACATTCAGAACGCCGGAACCGAGTCCGGCACGAACATGCGGATCGTCGACCGGTTCCCGGTCCAGGGCGACAAGGGCGTCATCCTCGACCAGGACCGCGAGACGGCCTGGGACAAGCGGCCCACGCTCGCCTCCCCGCCCAAGTTCGACGGCGGCGCCCCCGGCACGATGGACGTCAGCTACGAGAACGACGAGCCGCTGTGCACCGACGACCTCGACATGGGTGGCGCCGGTTCGAGCGCCGCCCAGTGCGGATCCGGCACCTGGGACGACGCGTACAGCGACAAGGCCGTCGGCGCCAAGATGGACATCGCGTTCCCGACGCAGCTGGCCCCTGGCGGCACCGTCGACATCACCTACGCGATGGACGCCCCGCTCGACGTCACCCACAACGGTGACCCGACCATCGCCTGGAACTCCTACGCCCACAACGAGACCACCGACCGCGCGGGCACCCCGCGGGTACTCCAGGCCAACGAGCCGATCCGCGTCGGAGTCGCCCTCGCCTACGGTGAGTTGAGGCTCGTGAAGCGGCTCGGCAAGCACCCGGAAGCGGCGACCGACATGCTCCGCAAGGTGCCGTACTCGTACCACGTCACCTGCACCATCCACCCGCAGGGCAGACTGCCCCGCACGGTCCTCGACGAGGACTACCGGGTGTCCGTGGACAAACCGGTGAACGTCAAGGGCATCCCGGCGGGCGCCAAGTGCGAGATCTGGGAGACCTCCGCCAGAGGCGGCCAGACCGACCACACCAAGGACAACCCCGTCGAGGTCACCATCAAGCCGAACATCGGCACGGAGACCCCGCAGTTCGCCCGGATCACCAACTCCTACGAGTTCGGCGCGCTGCAGCTCACCAAGTCGCTGGACGGTGACGCGGCGGGTTACGCGGACGACGGCCGCACCTACGGCGTCGACGTGTCCTGCACCCTCCCCGACGCCTCCGGCGCCCCGAGCGACCGCATCGTGCACAAGACGTACGAGGTGAAGGCCGGCGAACCGGTCACCATCAAGCCGCTGCCGGTGAACTCCCGCTGCTGGGCGGAGGAGGTGGACACCGGGGGCGCGGCGAAGGCGACCGTCGACCACGGGTCCGCCGACAACCCGGCGGTGGTCACGGCGTCCGACTCCGACGAGCAGGCGGCGATCAACGTGACCAACACCTTCCCGGCGGCCGACCTGACCGTCAGCAAGCACGTGGTGAACGGCGACGCGGGCCCGTACGACTTCTCGCTCGCCTGCACCACCGACCAGGGCGACGTGGCGCTCTCCGGCGACGACAGCTCCTTCGAGCTGAAGGACGGCGAGGACCGCACGATCAGCGTCCCGGAAGGCTCGACCTGCACCGTCAAGGAGACGAACGTGCCCACCGGTGACACGGTGACGTACGCGGCCTCCGACGACGGCACGGACGGCAAGGTCCAGGTGGACGGCGCGGCCTCGGTCGACGTCACCAACACCTTCCCGGAGTCCGGCGGCTCGGGCGGCACCGACGGCGGCGGCACCGGCGGCGGCGGCACCGGCGGCCACGACGGCGGCGGCCACCTCGCCGACACCGGCTTCCGCGACTGGACGCTCCTGGGCGCCCTCCTCACGGTGCTCGCCCTCGCGACCGGCTTCACGGTCCGCGCGATGTCCCGCAGGGGCCGCGCCTGACCCTCAGCGTCACCCGCAATAGGACGAGAGCCCCCGGCGATTCACATCGCCGGGGGCTCTCGTCCTATTGCGGCGCTCCGGCGCTCCGACGCCTGAGCGAAACAGCACAGCAAAAAGCCCCGGGCCGCTGGCCTGGAGCTTCTTCGTGGAGCGGGTGACGAGAATCGAACTCGCGCTCTAAGCTTGGGAAGCTTATGTTCTACCATTAAACTACACCCGCGCGGTACGGCCGTTGAAGCGATCCGTACTGGCGACACTGTACCTCATGCCGGGCCCCGGGCGCTGAAGCCCCCGGGGCCCGGCTGCGTTGTGGGGGGTGGAAGTGACTGCGGGTGAAGGGAGTTGGGGCGTACGGTGGGGAGTCCGACCGAGGACGATTCACCTCGGGGTGCCGCCTGGATTGGCGTCCCTTTCATCCCGTAATGTTGCTTTTCGTCGTCGGTCAGGAAACTGGCCCAATGGCTCCGTGGGGAAGGGACTCCGGGACTTGATGGACTCGATGGATCGCACCGTCGTCCGATGTGCCGAAGGGCACGTGTTCAGCACCGCTTCGTTCCCGATGCAGCAGGCGGACCGTCTCGGTCCGAGCCGGCTGATTCGGTGTCCGCGGTGCGCGCGACTTCGGCACGCCGTTCCTGTGGGACCGGACGAGCGGTAAGCGGCACCAGTGACAGTGGGCGCGGGCCCCGCCGATTGTGGCGGGCCCGCGCCCACTGCGTATCCTCGCTACGTGCTTCTCTCAGACAAGGACATCCGGGCCGAGATCGACGCCGGACGGGTCCGGATCGATCCTTACGACGAATCCATGGTGCAGCCGTCGAGCATCGATGTGCGGCTCGACCGCTACTTCCGGGTGTTCGAGAACCACAAGTACCCGCACATCGACCCGAGCGTCGAGCAGGCCGAGCTGACGCGGATGGTGGTGCCGGAGGGCGACGAGCCGTTCATCCTGCACCCCGGTGAGTTCGTGCTGGCCTCGACGTACGAGGTCATCTCGCTGCCCGAGGACCTCGCCTCGCGGCTTGAGGGGAAGAGCTCGCTGGGCCGCCTCGGCCTCGTCACGCACTCCACCGCCGGGTTCATCGACCCCGGCTTCAGCGGCCACGTGACGCTGGAGCTCTCGAACCTCGCGACGCTCCCCATCAAGCTGTGGCCGGGCATGAAGATCGGGCAGCTGTGCATGTTCCGGCTGTCCTCACCCGCCGAGTTCCCGTACGGCAGCGAGCGCTACGGTTCGCGTTACCAGGGACAGCGCGGGCCGACGGCCTCCCGTTCCTTCCTCAACTTCCATCGGACCCAGGTGTGAGCAGCAGCGACATGAGTGACGTCAGCCCCGAGCGCGAGAACCTTACGTACGAGCGGTTCGGGGTCGCCATGCGCGAGCTCGCGCAGACCATCGCCGACGACGGGTACCGGCCCGACATCATCCTGAGCATCGCGCGCGGCGGCGTCTTCGTCGCCGGCGGGCTCGGGTACGCGCTGGACGTGAAGAACATCCACCTCGTGAACGTCGAGTTCTACACGGGTGTGGGCACCACGCTCGAGATGCCGGTCATGCTCGCGCCCGTGCCGAACGCGATCGACTTCAGCGACAAGAAGGTCCTGATCACGGACGACGTCGCGGACACCGGCAAGACGCTGAAGCTCGTCCACGACTTCTGCCTCGACACGGTGGCGGAGGTCCGCTCGGCCGTGGTCTATGAGAAGTCCCACTCGCTCGTGAAGTGCGAGTACGTGTGGAAGCGGACCGATGAGTGGATCAACTTCCCGTGGAGTGTTGAACCGCCGGTCGTGAAGCGGGACGGGCAGGTTCTCGACGCCTGAGTGGTGTGCGGAGACGAATGAAATGAGGGGCCCCGCGGGGCCCCTCATTTCGTGTGCCGGAAGGCGTGAGCCGGGAAGTCCTAGAACGTGCCCAGCTTGATGATCGAGAGCAGGGCGATCAGCTGGATCGCCGACGCCGCGAGCGCCTTCGGCCAGGGCAGGTCGTGGGACTTGGAGACCATCGTGGTCAGCAGGGCACCCGCCGCGATCCACGTCGCCCAGCCGAGGAGCTGGACGAACATCTCGTCGCCGCCGAGGAACATGCCGAAGACCAGGCGCGGGGTGTCGGTGAGGGAGGCGATCAGCATGGACAGGCCGACCGTGGGCTGCCAGGCGCCGTCGCCGCCGAGCTGGCGGGCCAGGGTGTGGGTGACCACGCCGAGCACGAAGAAGCTGATCGTGATCGCGATGCCGGTCGTCAGGACGTAGGGGATCGCCGAGGACATCGTGGCGTTGATGACGTCCTCGCGGGCGCCGTCGAAGCCGAAGATCGCCAGGAGTCCGTAGAGGAACGTGACGATCAGGGCCGGGCCCCACATCGCGTAGTCGCGCATCTGGAGATACGTCGCCGAGGGGCGGAAGACGACGCCGGAGAGCAGCGGCTTCCAGTGCAGTCGGGGGCCGACCGGTCCGGCCGGGGCGGCCGCGCCCGCCTGGTAGGTGGAGCCCTGGCCGTACGCGTACGGATCGTCACCGGGGTTCACCGAGAACGCCTGGGTGTGACCGGGGTTGTTCGCTGCGTACGGGTCGTGGGCCCGGGGCGCGTTCGGATCGCCGAAGTACTCCGGCTCGCCGTGCCCACGGTTCGGCTGCGGCCACTGCTGCTGCCCGTACCCGTGCTGCTGCTGAGGGGGCCCGTACGGAGGGTGTCCCTGGGGCGCTTCGCGGTTGTCCCGGCCGCGTCCGTTCCTGAATCCAGCCACGTACTCGAACGTACCTGGTTTCCGGGAACGCAATGCCGGGCCCGGGGGTCCGGGCCCGGCATTGCGGCTGAGCTGTGACATCCCCTACGGGGGTGGGCGTGCGCTGCCCCTAGGGGTCAGTTGGCGGCGTTCGCGCCGAACAGGGGGGAGCCGTCCGTGCTCACCCCGGCCGCCGACGTGGAGATGCCGCGGGAGCCGGTGGTGGTGATCTTGGTGCCGTTGGACGGGAGGTAGGTCAGGGCGCCGTTGCCGCCGTTCTCGCCGAGGGCGCCGACGACCAGGTCCGCCTTGCCGTCCTTGTTGGCGTCGGTGAGCTTCACCTCGCCGCCGAAGTAGTCGTTCTTCTCGTCGTCGCCGGGGACGCCGGCCGTGGACTGCGCGAAGAACTGGGTGCCCGACGTGGTGTTCAGGCCGTCGGCGGAGCCGTAGAGGACGGTCACGGAGCCGGTGTTGACGACCCCGTTGAGGTTCTCGCCGGGCGCACTGGCGGCCACGTCCGCGTAGCCGTCGCCGTTGATGTCGCCGACGGAGAGCTCGCTGCCGAACCAGTCGCCGCGCTCCGAGCCGCCGGGCACGTTACCGCTGTCCTGCGAGATGTCCGTAGAGCCGGCCGGACCGGCCTGCGAGCCGTACGTGACGTGGATCTGGCCGCCGGTGACGGAGCCGGGGACCGTGACGGTCCCGGAGCCGGTGCTCATGTCCGGGTCCCACTCCTGGCCGGTGACGATGTCGCCGAAGCCGTCGCCGTTGACGTCACCGATGCCGGTGATCATGCCGCGCTTGAGCTGCTGCGCGCCGCTCGTGGCCAGGCCGGATCCGGAGCCGGGCACGTAGTAGTTCGTGTTGTAGCCCATGTCGGTGCCGGCCTCGTAGCCGTTGACGACGAGGTCGGACCTCTTGTCGCCGTTGACGTCGCCGGCGAACAGGTCGAGCGGGCCCGCGTCGCCGCCGCTGACGATGGCCGGGCGGACGGTGTAACGGCCGCCCAGGGAGGCCGACTTGGCGGTGCCGCCCTTGTAGACGTAGATCGTGGCGGCGGACGAGCCGATGGCGAGGTCGTCCTTGCCGTCGCCGTCGAAGTCGCCCGCGGCCAGGGACCGGCCCCACTCGTCGTGCGAGGAGACGGCCGGGTCGGTGATGGTGGTGCCGCCCGACAGACCGCTCGCCGAGCCCCAAAGAATCGCCACGGTACCGCCGTCGGTGTCGGCGTCGACCTTCTCGTGCGCGGCGGATACGGCGAGGTCGTCGAAGCCGTCGTGGTTGAAGTCGCCGTACGCGCTGGCCCAGCCGAAGCCGTCGCCCGTCTCCGAGGTGCCCGGGACGCCGCTGGTGTTCTGGCTGATGGTGCTGCGCTTGGCCGAGGTGACGCCGCTCGCCGAGCCGTACAGGGCGACGATGTCGCCGGCCTGCTTCTTTCCGGAGACGGTGGCGTCGCCGGCGGAGAACGCGACGTCGCCGTAGCCGTCGCCGTTGAAGTCGGCCTGCGGGTGGTGCACGGAGTCCGCCGCCCCAGCGGTTCCCGCGGACACGGCGAACAGGCCGCCGGTGATCGCGACGGCCGTCGCGGTCGCGGTCGCGAGGCGGAGGCGGGCCCGGGAAGGGGCGGGGGTACGTCTGTGTGTGGCCATTCGGTTGGCTCCTGCGGGAAGGGGACGCCTGGCGGGTGTCCCGTCAACGGGGTGCCGTTCGCGGGGTGTTGGCCGGGAGTTACCTCGTCCGTGACCCTGTGGTCGGCTAACAGAAGACCGTTGGTGGGGCGGGAGGGTTGTACGTGGCGGCGGGGAATTTGCTGGGCAGCAGACCTAGTTGCTGAACTCGCCCGTGGTGAACGTCAGCTGGGGAGTGTTCGAGACCAGCGAGGCCGCGCTCTTCTCGGTGCCGGTGCCGGTGCCGGTGCCGGTTCCTGTCCCTGTTCCTGTTCCTGTTCCCGTCAGGACGGTCACCGTGTCCGTCGTGCCCTTGGTGTGTTGCAGGACGAGGTCGTCGCGGCCGTCCCCGTCGTAGTCCGCTACCGCGATGACGTGGCCCTTCGCCGGGGCCCGGAGGGGCTTGCCGGGGCCGATGAGCTGGACGCCGTCCGAGGTGGCGTCCGACACGGCCAAGTCCATGCGGCCGTCGCCGTTCAGGTCCGCCGCGGCGAGGCGGTCGCCGGTGACGCGGACCGTGCGGGTGGCCGCGCCCCCGGTCCCGTAGACCTTGAGGCCGTCCGTGCCGAGGACCGCCACCCCGGAGCGGCCGAACGCCGCGTCCGTTCCCGCCGGGTATGCGGCGCCCTTGGTGAAGCCGTTCGGGCCGCCGAGGGCGACGGAGGAGCGGGCCGTGCCCGCGTGGGCGCGGACGAGGAGGTCGTCGGCGCCGTCGCCGTTCAGGTCGGCGGCGGGGCCGGTCGGCAGGTTCCCGGCGGCCGGTGCGATACGGGCGGTGCCACGCGGTGCGCCGGCGCGGGTGAACGGGCCCGGCAGCACGCTGAGCCGTCCCCCGCTCGCGTGCACCACCAGGTCGTTCCTGCCGTCGCCGTCGAAGTCCCCGCACACCGGCTGGTCGGGCCACTCGTTGCCGAACCGGGCCCGCGCCGGGATCTTCAGCGTGACGCCCTTGCCGGAGATCCCGGTGGGCGAGCCGAAGAGGATCTGGAGCGGGACCGGCGGCATGCCCTTGCCGTCGTACGGCGGGTCCGTCGACACCACGAGGTCGGCGTACCCGTCCCGGTCGAGGTCGCAGCTCGCCTCCGAGGCGAACGTCGCCGGGGCCCGCCCCTCGGTCCGCGCCGCGTACTTCGCCGGGGTGAGCAACTGCCGGGTCCCGGCGACGAGTCCGTGGTTCTTCCTGCCGTACACGATGCCGATGCCCGGGTCGTCGCCCAGGCCGTCGTGCGCGAGGTCGTCGAGGACGAGGTCGGGGGCGCCGTCGCCGTTGAAGTCGCCGGGGAGCTTGCTGCCCTTGCCGCGCGGGACCGGCAGCGGCGCGGTCCGGTGCTGCTGCTTGCCCGCCACGGCCACCGGGCGGTGGGCGCCGCCGCCACCGCTCCCGTCGTCGCCACCGCATGCCGTGAGCACGGCGGCGAGCAGTACGGCGCACAGCACCCCGCCGCCTCTTCGTATGTGACCCGGCATCAACAACGCCCCCGCCCGTCCCATGAGTTGACCACGCCCACATGATGGCAGGGCAGCAACCGGACGTCTCCGCCCGACGACCGTACGGCGGCGGCACGGAGAAGCGGCGGCGCAAAGAAGTGGGCGCCCCGTTCCAGGAACGGGGCGCCCACCGGGACGTACTACTGCGGCCGGACTACTTCACCGGCTCGGGCTCCGGCGCGTCCTCGGTCTCCGCCTCGCCCGCCGGCGGCGGGTTGTCGGAAGGCGTCTTGACGGAGTCGAGCAGCAGCTGGGCGACGTCGACGACCGTGACGGACTCCTTGGCCTTGCCGTCGTTCTTCTTGCCGTTGACCGAGTCGGTCAGCATGACCAGGCAGAACGGGCAGGCCGTCGACACGATGTCCGGGTTCAGGCTCAGGGCCTCGTCGACGCGCTCGTTGTTGATGCGCTTGCCGATCCGCTCCTCCATCCACATCCGCGCACCACCGGCGCCGCAGCAGAAGCCGCGCTCCTTGTGGCGGTGCATCTCCTCGTTGCGGACGCCCGGGACGCTGGCGATGATCTCGCGCGGCGGGGAGTAGATCTTGTTGTGGCGGCCCAGGTAGCACGGGTCGTGGTACGTGATGATGCCCTCGACCGGCGTGACCGGCGTCAGCTTGCCCTCGTCGACCAGGTGCTGGAGCAGCTGCGTGTGGTGGATTACCTCGTAATCCCCACCGATCTGCGGGTACTCCTTGCCGATCGTGTTGAGGCAGTGCGGGCAGGTCGCGACGATCTTCTTGGCGGTCCGGGGCTTCTTGGACTCCTCGGTGACCTTGCCGTCCTCGTCGTACTCCTCGCCGAAGGCCATGTTCAGCGACATGACGTTCTCCTGGCCGAGCTGCTGGAACAGCGGCTCGTTGCCGAGGCGGCGGGCGGAGTCGCCGGTGCACTTCTCGTCGCCGCCCATGATCGCGAACTTGACGCCCGCGATGTTGAGCAGCTCGGCGAAGGCCTTCGTCGTCTTCTTCGCCCGGTCCTCCAGCGCGCCGGCGCAGCCGACCCAGTAGAGGTACTCGACCTCGGTGAGGTCCTCGATGTCCTTGCCGACGACCGGCACCTCGAAGTCGAGCTCCTTGAGCCACTCCAGGCGCTGCTTCTTCGCCAGGCCCCAGGGGTTGCCCTTCTTCTCCAGGTTCTTGAGCATCGTGCCCGCCTCGGACGGGAACGCGGACTCGATCATCACCTGGTAGCGGCGCATGTCGACGATGTGGTCGACGTGCTCGATGTCGACCGGGCACTGCTCGACGCAGGCGCCGCAGGTGGTGCAGGACCACAGGACGTCCGGGTCGATGACGCCGTTCTCTTCGTGCGTGCCGATCAGCGGGCGCTCGGCCTCGGCCAGAGCCGCCGCCGGAACCGAGGCGAGCTGCTCCTCGGTGGCCTTCTCGTTGCCCTCCATGTCCTTGCCGCCACCGGCGAGCAGGTACGGGGCCTTGGCGTGCGCGTGGTCGCGCAGCGACATGATGAGCAGCTTCGGGGAGAGCGGCTTGCCGGTGTTCCACGCGGGGCACTGCGACTGGCAGCGACCGCACTCCGTGCAGGTGGAGAAGTCGAGCAGGCCCTTCCAGGAGAAGTGCTCGACCTGGGAGACGCCGTAGACGTCGTCCTCGCCCGGGTCCTCGAAGTCGATCGGCTCGCCCTTGGAGGTCATCGGCTGGAGCGCGCCGAGCGCGACGTCGCCGTCGGCCTCGCGCTTGAACCAGATGTTGGGGAAGGCCAGGAAGCGGTGCCAGGCGACACCCATGTCGGTCTTCAGGGCGACCGTGATCATCCAGATGAACGAGGTCGCGATCTTCACCATCGCGATGAAGTACACGAGGTTCTGCAGGGCGCCGAGGCTCAGCCCCTTGAAGGCGAGGACCAGCGGGTACGAGGCGAAGAACGAGGCCTCGTAGTGGTCGAGCCCGTGCATCGTGGCCTCAAGGGCGTGCAGCGCCATGATGCAGAGGCCGATGATCAGGATGACGGCCTCGACGAAGTACGCCTGGCCGAAGTTCGAGCCGGCGAAGCGGGACTTGCGGCCCGCCTTGTTCGGCTTCGACAGCTGGCGGATCACGATGAGCGTGAGGATGCCGAGCGTCGTCATCAGGCCGATGAACTCGACGAAGATGTTGTACGGCGCCCACTCGCCGATGATCGGCAGCAGCCAGTCGGCCTTGAACAACTGGCCGATGGCGTTCACGATCGTCAGCACGAGCGAGAAGAAGCCGACGGCGACGAACCAGTGCGCGAAGCCGACGATCCCCCACTTGTTCATGCGGGTGTGGCCGAGGAACTCCTTGGCCACGGTGACGGTGCGCTGCACGGGTTCGTCGGTACGCGTCCCCGCTGGGACGTTCTGGCCGAGCCGCACGTAGCGGTAGATCTGCGCGATGGCTCGGACGAACAGAGCCACGCCGACGACGATCAGGGCCAGCGACACGATGATCGCGGCGAGTTGCATTTGGGGGCTCCTCGGGCCTGCGTTACTAAGCGGTAACTTAGGTTGTCCGTCTGAGACTACCCACTTACCTGTGCGCAATGTAGTCGCCAGGCTGGTGATCTGTGTCGCGCAGGTACCCCTGTGTGGACCCTTCCGGGGGCCCAAAGCGGATCGTGTTATTCACCCCATATTTGGACATAACGGAATAACTTATGGGGATGAGCGCACCGTTGACGACCGCACCCTCCCTGACCGCACCTCTGACATACCTGGTCACCGGTGGCGCGGGCTTCGTCGGCTCGCACCTCACCGACGCGCTGCTCGCTCAGGGTCACACCGTCGTCGTCCTCGACGACCTGTCCACCGGCGATCGCGCCAACCTCGCCGCCGCCTGGCCCAGCCCCCGGCTCCGCTTCGTGCGCGGCTCGGCCCTCGACGCCCGGCTCGTCACGGAACTCGCGGGCCGCTGCGACGCGGTGGTCCACCTGGCCGCGGCGGGCGAGCGCCCCGTCGTCGAGGCCGCCCGGCAGCACGGCCGCCGCCTGCTCATCGCCTCCTCGGCCTCGGGGGAGGCCCACGACGGGGACGTGACCGTGGTCCGTCTGCACGGCACCGTCGGGCCGCGCCAGTCGCCCGCGCGCGGCGCCGTCGTCCCGCGCCTCGCCGAACGCGCGGTCGCGGGCCTGCCGCTCACCGTCCCCGGCGACGGCACCAGGCGGCTCCGCTTCACACACGTCGCCGACACCGTCGACGCGCTGCTGCGGCTGCTCGCCGAGCCCGCCGCGGCCGGCCGCGCCTTCGACGTCTGCGGCACGCGGGAGACGGCCGTCGCCGACCTGGCGGGCGTCATCCTGGAACGCTCCGGCTCCCCCTCCGCGCTCCGCTTCGTCCCGTACGAGTCCGTCCCGTATGAGGAGGTGGACGCGTACGAGGAGGTGGGCGAGGAGGCGTACGAGCCGGATGCCGGGCCCCTGCGGGAACTCACCGGATGGGAGCCCGTGTTGGGGCTCGACGACATCGTGGACGCGGCCCTCGTCGACGCGGGCGGCGCGTACGGCGTGGTCGCCACCCCCGCGGCCAGGGTCTGACCATGAGGATCGCCGTCGTCCACGGTTTCGGCGCCCCGGGCGGCGAGGACGAGGCCGTCCTCGACCAGGTCGCCGCGCTCACCCGCGCCGGACACGAGGTGCGCCTCGTCTCGGTGAACGGGCGTGGCCGCGGCCCCCTCGCCGCCCTGCGCGCGTTCGGCCCGGACGTCGTGCACGTCCACAACGTGTACCCCGCCTTCGGCCGCGCCTGGGTCACCGAGTGGACGGGCCCGGTGGTCGCCACCCTGCGGCACGCCCCCCACCGCGGCTCCCGGTTCGCCGCGCTGCAATTCCCGTGGGCGGCGCGCGGCGGCCCGCGGCAGGATCCGCTGCTGCGGCGGGCCGACCGCCTCGTGGTCCTCTCGGAGGCGAGCCGGGACGCGTGCGCGCGCGCCGGTCTGCCCCGCGAACGCCTCGACGTGGTGCCCGACTTCGTGCCCACCGTCGCGGAACCCGATGCTGCGGGGGCCGCCGAGGCCGCCGGGGCCGGTGACGCCTGGGTGTGCGTAGAGCCGCTCGCGCCCGGGCGGGGCGCGCTGGACCTGCTGCGTCGCTGGCCTGCCGGTGAGCGCCTCGACATGGTCGGGGCCGGGCCGCTGGAGGGGTGGTGCCGGGCGACGGCGCCCGCGTCGGTGCGGTTGTGCGGGGCCGTGGGGCGGGGGGAGCTGAGGCGGGCGCTTCCGGGGTACCGGGGGATCGCGCTGCCGGGGCGGGGAGCGCGCGGGGCGGTGCCGCTCGTGTACGCGGAGGCGCTCGCGGCGGGGCTGCCGGTGCTGGCCTTCGAGGGGGCCGGGGCGTCCGCGGTGCCGCGTGCCGTACGGTCCGAGGGCACGGGTACGGTCACCACCCTGGACGCGCACCTCCCCGACGCGCTCGACGTGGCCGCCAAGATCTTCCCGACGCTGCGGGAGCACTGCCGCGCGGTGTACGCGAAGCGGTACGGGGAAGCCGTGTGGACCGAGCGCACCGAGTGCCTCTACGCCTCGCTCGTAGCGTAATCACCTCCGTACGATCGTGCGGTCCTCGATAAAAGCCCAGGTCAGACGCATGTCTCCAGCGGTCTGCCGATAAGGGCAGGATAAAACTTGAGTGGGTGGGACTCAGGTCTGTTGACGCCGAGGGGGAGGGTGTTGCAGTCTTGAGTCAGTTCCACTCAAGTAGGTAGCTGGAGGAATCGAAATGGCACGTGCGGTCGGCATCGACCTGGGCACGACTAACTCCGTCGTCAGCGTTCTGGAGGGCGGTGAGCCCACCGTCATCGCGAACGCCGAGGGCGCCAGGACCACGCCGTCCGTCGTCGCTTTCGCGAAGAACGGCGAAGTGCTGGTCGGCGAGGTTGCGAAGCGCCAGGCGGTCACGAACGTGGACCGGACCATCCGCTCGGTGAAGCGCCACATGGGCACCGACTGGAAGATCGACCTGGACGGGAAGGACTTCAACCCGCAGCAGATCTCCGCGTTCATCCTGCAGAAGCTGAAGCGCGACGCGGAGTCCTACCTCGGCGAGAAGGTCACGGACGCGGTCATCACCGTCCCGGCCTACTTCAACGACTCCGAGCGGCAGGCGACGAAGGAAGCCGGCGAGATCGCGGGCATGAACGTCCTGCGCATCGTCAACGAGCCGACGTCCGCGGCCCTGGCCTACGGCCTGGACAAGGACGACCAGACCATCCTGGTCTTCGACCTCGGTGGCGGCACCTTCGACGTCTCGCTCCTGGAGATCGGCGACGGCGTCGTCGAGGTGAAGGCCACGAACGGCGACAACCAGCTCGGCGGTGACGACTGGGACCAGCGCGTCGTCGACTACCTGGTCAAGCAGTTCAACAACGGCCACGGCGTGGACCTGGGCAAGGACAAGATGGCGCTCCAGCGCCTGCGCGAGGCCGCCGAGAAGGCGAAGATCGAGCTGTCCTCCTCCACGGAGACCACGATCAACCTGCCGTACATCACGGCGTCCGCCGAGGGCCCGCTGCACCTGGACGAGAAGCTCACGCGCGCCCAGTTCCAGCAGCTCACGTCCGACCTTCTGGAGCGCTGCAAGACGCCGTTCCACAACGTCATCAAGGACGCGGGCATCAACCTGTCCGAGATCGACCACGTCGTTCTCGTCGGTGGTTCGACCCGTATGCCGGCCGTCGCCGAGCTGGTCAAGGAACTGACCGCGGGCAACGAGGCCAACAAGGGCGTCAACCCGGACGAGGTCGTCGCCATCGGCGCCGCCCTCCAGGCCGGTGTCCTCAAGGGCGAGGTCAAGGACGTCCTGCTCCTCGACGTCACCCCGCTGTCCCTCGGTATCGAGACCAAGGGCGGCATCATGACCAAGCTGATCGAGCGCAACACGACGATCCCGACGAAGCGTTCGGAGATCTTCACGACGGCCGAGGACAACCAGCCGTCGGTGCAGATCCAGGTCTACCAGGGCGAGCGCGAGATCGCGGCGTACAACAAGAAGCTCGGAATGTTCGAGCTGACCGGTCTGCCGCCGGCCCCGCGTGGTGTCCCGCAGGTCGAGGTCGCCTTCGACATCGACGCCAACGGCATCATGCACGTCACGGCCAAGGACCTCGGCACGGGCAAGGAGCAGAAGATGACCGTCACCGGTGGCTCCTCGCTGCCGAAGGACGAGGTCAACCGGATGCGCGAAGAGGCCGAGAAGTACGCGGACGAGGACCACGCCCGCCGCGAGGCCGCCGAGTCCCGCAACCAGGGCGAGCAGCTCGTCTACCAGACGGAGAAGTTCCTCAAGGACAACGAGGAGAAGGTTCCCGCCGAGGTGAAGACCGAGGTCGAGGAGGCCGTCACCGAGCTGAAGGAGAAGCTCAAGGGCGAGGACTCGGCCGAGATCCGCACCGCCACCGAGAAGGTCGCCGCCGTCTCGCAGAAGCTGGGCCAGGCCATGTACGCCGACGCCCAGGCCGCCGGTGGCGCCGAGGCCCCGGGGGCCGACGCCCCGCAGGGTGACGCCAAGGCCGACGACGATGTCGTCGACGCCGAGATCGTCGACGAGGACAAGGACCGCAAGGACGGTGCCGCGTGACGGAGGAGACCCCGGGCTTCGAGGAGAACGAGAAGCCTGACGTCCCCTCCGGCGCCACCCCCGACGACGCCGAGCCGCAGGCCGCTCCCTCCGACAAGGAGGGGGCGGCCCCGGCCGGGGACTCAGCTTCCGTCCAGGACGTTGCTCTGACGGCACAGCTGGACCAGGTGCGCACGGCGCTCAACGAGCGGACCGCGGACCTCCAGCGCCTGCAGGCCGAGTACCAGAACTACCGGCGCCGTGTGGAGCGGGACCGCGTCACGGTCAAGGAGATCGCCGTCGCGAGCCTCCTGACCGAGCTGCTTCCCGTTCTCGACGACATCGGCCGTGCCCGCGAGCACGGCGAGCTCGTCGGCGGCTTCAAGTCGGTGGCCGAATCCCTGGAGACGGTCGCCGCGAAGATGGGCCTTCAGCAGTTCGGCAAGGAGGGCGAGCCCTTCGACCCGACCGTGCACGAGGCCCTGATGCACTCCTACGCGCCGGACGTCACGGAGACGACCTGCGTGGCGATCCTGCAGCCGGGTTACCGGATCGGCGAGCGCACCATCCGCCCCGCGCGGGTGGCCGTGGCCGAGCCGCAGCCGGGCGCGAAGGCGGACGAGGCAGCCGACAAGGATGCCGAGAAGGAGAACGGTGGCCCGGAAGAGGGCTGACGTCATACACACGGGTAAGGAGGGACGTCGAGGCCGATGAGCACCAAGGACTTCATCGAGAAGGACTACTACAAGGTCCTCGGCGTCCCCAAGGACGCCACGGACGCCGAGATCAAGAAGGCGTACCGCAAGCTCGCCCGCGAGAACCACCCCGACGCCAACAAGGGCAACGACAAGGCGGAGGAGCGCTTCAAGGAGATCTCCGAGGCGAACGACATCCTCGGTGACCCCAAGAAGCGCAAGGAGTACGACGAGGCGCGCGCCCTGTTCGGCAGCGGCGGGTTCCGTCCGGGACCCGGTGGTGCAGGCGGCACCGGCTCGTTCAACTTCGACCTGGGCGACCTCTTCGGAGGCGGCGCCCAGGGCCAGGGTGGCCCGGGCGGCTTCGGCGGTGGCATCGGGGACGTGTTCGGTGGCCTGTTCAACCGGGGCGGCGCGGGCGCGGGCACGCGTACGCAGCCGCGCCGGGGCCAGGACATCGAGTCCGAGGTGACGCTCAGCTTCACCGAGGCGGTGGACGGGGCCACGGTCCCGCTGCGCATGTCGTCCCAGGCCCCCTGCAAGGCGTGCTCCGGTACGGGCGACGCGAACGGCACACCGCGCGTGTGCCCGACGTGCGTCGGCACCGGACAGGTCTCGCGGGGCGGCGGTGGCGGCTTCTCCCTCACCGACCCGTGCGTGGACTGCAAGGGCCGCGGCCTGATCGCCGAGACGCCGTGCGAGGCCTGCAAGGGCAGCGGGCGGGCCAAGTCCTCCCGCACCATGCAGGTCAGGATCCCCGCGGGGGTCTCCGACGGCCAGCGCATCAGGCTCCGCGGCAAGGGCGCACCCGGTGAACGGGGCGGCCCCGCGGGCGATCTCTACGTCGTCGTGCACGTCGACGCCCACCCGGTCTTCGGCCGCAAGGGCGACAACCTCACCGTCACCGTCCCGGTGACGTTCACGGAGGCATCGCTCGGCGGCGAGGTCAAGGTGCCGACCCTCGGCGGACCGCCGGTCACCCTGAAGCTGCCCGCGGGCACGCCGAACGGGCGGACGATGCGGGCCCGCGGCAAGGGCGCCGTCCGCAAGGACGGTACGCGCGGAGACCTCCTGGTCACGGTCGAGGTGGACGTCCCCAAGGACCTTTCGGAGGACGCCCGCAGCGCCCTCGAGTCGTACCGCAAGGCGACTGAGGACACCGACGTGCGGGCAGAACTGTTCAAGGCCGCGAAGGGAGCGTGAGTGTGATGGACGGGCAGCCGGGTCGTCGGCGAGGCAACCCGTACGAACTGACCGACGAGACGCCGGTGTACGTCATTTCGGTGGCGGCACAGCTGTCCGGCCTGCACCCGCAGACCTTGCGCCAGTACGACCGGCTCGGCCTGGTCTCGCCCGACCGCACGGCCGGGCGCGGCCGGCGCTATTCGGCCCGCGACATCGAACTGCTCCGCACGGTGCAGCAGTTGTCGCAGGCCGAGGGCATCAACCTGGCCGGCATCAAGCGCATCATCGAGCTGGAGAACCAGGTCGCCGCGCTCCAGTCCCGGGTGGCCGAACTCTCCGCGGCGGTGGAGAGCGCGGCCTCCGCGATCCAGCAGCGCGAGGCCGCGGTGCACGCCTCCTACCGCCGGGACCTCGTCCCGTACCAGGAGGTCCAGCAGACGAGCGCGCTGGTGGTGTGGCGCCCGAAGAACAAGCGGTCGCAGGACAGGTAGCCGCAGGACAGGTAGCCGCACGTACGTGAAGGGCCCGGAGGCCGTCGTGACCTCCGGGCCCTTCACGCATGCCGCGGGTCCGGAGGCCGTTCGGGATGCCGCAGGATGGTGGGCATGACCGAGATCCGTACCCCCCGCCTCCTCCTGCGCCGCTGGCTGCCCGACGACGACCTCGCCCCGTTGTCCGAGATCCAGGCCGACCCCGCCGTGATGCGCCGCATCGGCGACGGCGCACCGCGCTCCCTCGACGACACCGCCGAGGACATCGAGCGCTGGGAGGAGGAGTGGGACGACGAGGGCTTCGGGCTCTTCGCCGTCGAACTCCTCGGCTCCGGCGAGCTGGCGGGCGCCGTCGGCCTCTACGTTCCGGACGCCCCGGCGCAGGTGGCCGGGCACGTCGGCATCCAGTGGCGGCTGGCGCGCCAGTTCTGGGGCCAGGGCTACGCCTCGGAGGCGGCGCAGGCCACGCTGGAGTTCGCCCTCCAGGACCGGGGCATCGACCGGGTCGTCGCGGTCGCCGCCGAGGACGACGCCTCTTCGGCGAAAGTTGTCCACAAGCTGGGGATGAAGCCGACGTCCGGCAAGGCGGAGGACGGCCTGCGGGTCTACGCGATCGACCTGACCGAATTCGAGGGCTGAGCGCAGGAACCGGGTCGCCGCCCTGGGCGCGGCCCCAGTCTGTGAAATTCCTGTGGCCCTTGCGGAGGTGTCCGGTATTCGCCGTAACCGGCTTCATGTGAGGAAGTAATGGACCCGGTTTCGTTGCGGTGTGGCTTCACCTCTTGACGGTACGTGGGCGGGCGAGTTGGCTTTCGAGCCACCTCGGTCGCATCGTCGCGGCCACGTCAGGGAGGTATCCGCACATGAACACGCGCATGCGTTGCGCCGCCATGGCCGGCGCCGCATCCGTCCTGGTCGCCTCGCTCTCGGCCTGCGGTGGTGTACTGCCGGGCGGCGACGACGGGCCCAGCGCGTCCGCCACCAAGGGGAACGACGTCAAGATCGGTCTGCTGCTCCCGGAGAAGGAGACCGCTCGCTACGAGAAGTTCGACCACCCCATATTCGAGCGTCAGGTGGCGAAGCTGACCGGCGGTCAGGGGAAGCTGGTCTACGCCAATGCCCGGCAGGACGCGGCCCTCCAGCGCAAGCAGCTCCAGGAGATGATCGCGGCGAGGGTCGACACGATCGTCGTCGACGCCGTGGACTCGAAGGACATCGCGCCCGCCGTGCGGAAGGCGAAGGACGCGGGGATCCACGTCATCGCGTACGACCGGCTCGCCCAGGGACCCGTGGACGCCTACGTCGGCTTCGACAACGATCTCGTCGGCCAGACCCAGGGCAAGGAGCTGGTCTCCGCCCTCGGCGGCACCAAGGCCACCAAGCGCGACAAGGTCGTGATGATCAACGGCTCGCCCAGCGACCCCAACGCCGCGCAGTTCAAGTCCGCCGCCCACGTCGAGCTGAGCAACGCCGTGACCGTCGCGAAGTCGTACGACACCGCTGGATGGAAGCCGTCCAACGCCAAGGCCAACATGGAGCAGGCCATCAAGGCGCTCGGTGTGGACAGCATCGCGGGCGTGTACGTCGCCAACGACGGGATGGCCGGCGGCGTGATCGAGGCCCTCAAGGAGGTCGGCGTCCGCAAGATGCCGCCGATCACCGGCCAGGACGCCGAACTCGCCGCCGTACAGCGGATCCTGGTCGGCGAGCAGTACATGAGCGTCTACAAGCCGTACCCGGACGAGGCGCAGACCGCCGCCGAGATGGCCGTGCGGATCTCGCAGGGCCGCGACATCGAGTTCGAGGCGCTGGCGATGGACCGCACCGACAGCCCGACCACCAAGCAGATCAGGACGGCGAGCGTCAGCGTCGTCGCGCTCACCAAGGGCAACATCAAGAGCACCGTCGTCAAGGACAAGATCTTCAAGGTGTCGCAGATCTGCACGGCGAAGTACGCGCAGGCCTGTGCGGAGGCCGGGTTGAAGTAGCCCGTGGGGGTGTCCGCTAGTCCGCTTCCTCCAGGATGCCCGACTGGCCGATCAGATAGCCCAGTTGGGCCCTGCTGTCGCTGCCCAGCCGCGCCGCCAGCTTCGCGATGTGCACGCGCACCGTGCGGATGTTCATGCCGAGGCGCTCCGCGATCACCGCGTCCGTGTGGCCCTCGATGAGCAGCGTCGCGATGGTGCGCTGCCGCGTCGTGACGCCGTCCGCCGTCAGTTCCTCGCCCGCCGCCTGCGGGAACATCGGCGTGGCCAGCTGCCACAGGCGCTCGAAGGTCGTGGCGAGGTAGCTGATCAGCGCCGGGTGGCGGATCTCCAGGGCCACCGTGCGGTCCGGGTTCGCGGGGATGAAGGCGACCGTGCGGTCCAGCATGACGAGCCGCTCGGTGACCTCGTCGAGCGTGCGCACCTGGACGTCGCCGGTGAGCTGCTCGTAGTGCGCCGTCACGGCGGGGGAGTGCCGGGCCGTGTGCTGGTACAGCGTGCGCATCCGGCCGCCGCCGCTGAGGAGCGCCTGCTCGCGCGGGAGCGCCGCGGCGAGCCCCCGCGGGGACGCCGGCCGCCCGGCTGGATGGTCAGCAGCTCCAGGGAGGCCTCGCCCGCGGCCTCGTCGATCGCCTCGTTGATCCGCTGGAACCCCATCAGGACACGGAACATGGGCGTACTGGGGATCGACGCGCGCTGCGTCTCGAGCGCGATCAGCGGGGCGAACTGGTCGGCGAGCCGCGAACTGCGCCGCCTCTGCCGGACGATCTCCTCCTCGTAACCGCCGAGGAGGCGCGGCAGGGCGACGGCCGGGGCGACCGGCCTCAGCGTCGTCGGATCGTCGTCGGCCGCGACGAGGAGGCCGAAGCGCAGCAGGCACGGCGCCTGTTCGGTGTCCCGCTTGTGGACGCGGCCCTCGCGCAGGGCGCGGGCGTACAGCTCCGAGCCCTCCCGGCACAGCTCCTCCGCGCCGTGGGTGTGGCAGTCCGACTGCTGCTCGGTGTGCGATTCGGTCGTCACGAATCCTGCTCCAGCATCCCGGACCGGGCGATCAGATAGCCCAGTTGGGCCCGGCTGCCGCTGCCGAGCGCCGCCGCGATCTTCGCTATGTGGGCGCGGCAGGTGCGTACGTTCATGCCGAGCCGACGGGCGATGGCCTCGTCGACATGCCCTTCGATGAGCAGTTTGGCGATGGAGCGCTGAACACCGGTGATTCCTTCGGGAGTCGACTCGTACGGGACGTCTTCCTGCAGCGGGGTGGCGCGCCGCCACATGTGGTCGAAGACGTTGATCAGGTACTGGACGAGGCCGGGGTGGCGCAGTTCGAGGGCCATGCTGTTGCCGGCCTCGGCCGGGATGAACGCTACGTCGTGATCGCAGATGATGAGCCGCTCGATGAGTTCCTCGAGCGTCCTGATCTCTACCCTGGCACCGGCCATCTTGTCCATGTACGCGAAGGTGTTCTGGCTGTATCGGACCGTGTGCTGATACAGCGTCCGCATCGAGATGCCGCGCTCGATGAGGGGCCGGCTGCGCTCCAGGGCCTCGATCAGCAGATGCTCGCTGCGGCCGCCCCCCGGCTGCACGGTCAGCACCTCCGTGCGACTCTCCGCGATGGCCTTGTCGAGCGCCGCCTTGATCCGGCCGCCGCCTTCCAGCACGGTGATGGCGTGCGTCGTCGCGGGCATCTGCGCGCTGATGGCCATGAACGGCTGGAAAGTGGCGGTGAGCTCTCCGGAGAGCTGGCGCCGGTCGTGGATTTCCCGCTCTATGGGCTGTAACCGCTGGGAGAGTACGACCGAGGGCGGAACCGGACGGAGCCAGTCCGCGTCATCCGGATCCGGGTGCAGGAGCGCGAATTCCAGCAGGCAGGGAGCTGACTCGATCTCGGCGCGTGCGACACGGCCCGTGCTCAGCGCGCGGGCGTAAAGGCGCTCCCCCTCCGGGCACAGCTCAGTGACAGGATGAGGATGTGTCGCTTTTGGGCTACTTGTTGGCAAATCTCCACCCCCCAGGGTCCTGAACGTGCAGGAACATGATGCATCGCCGCTGTGGTTTCCGTGTGCCCGAATGAGTCATCGTCTGTGGTGCGGGGGAGAAGAAGCCATCAAGTAAGGACGAAGCCGACATGAGTAAGAGAATGCTTCGCTCAGTGCTCGGCGGCGCGGTCGCGGCTGTTGCGCTGGCGCTCGGCACCGCCGGCGCCGTCACGCCCGACGACGTCGCCTGGGGCTCTGGTCAGGTCGGTACGCAGCGCGTGGCGACCGTCGACAGTGTGGCCGGCGCCGACGACGTCGCATGGGGAGTCGCTCCCGTGACCGGAGGCGGCGGCGAATGATCACCCCGCCCGACGACCGGTCATTACGCCGGGAGATGGCGATCGCCTACCGCTCCGGTTGGCACACCATCGACCTCGTGTCCGCGATTCCGAACTCCGGTGACTCGCTCATGGTCACCCTCTTCGGAGAGCCCATCATCGTGGTCCGTGAGGGCGACGACATCCGGGCCTATCGGTGCCTGCGCCGACCGCGTGGCGCTCCACAGCCGGTACGTACGGTCGTCCGGTACGGGATGATCTTTGTGAACCTCGACCAGCGGGACCATCAACTGGTCGGCGAGGCGGGCCCCCACTCGGACGCCGCCCCGCGGTCCCACCACCCCAGCACCTCGGCCACCCCCCGCAGTGCCTGACGCGATGCCCCCGTCGTTGTAGATCGCGCAGGTGCTTCCCCCTGCAGCGGCGTCACCGTGTACCTGAAACACGGTGGCGCCGCTGCGGTCGTTCTACGGGGTCACGCTGCTTCCGGGACGTTCGCCGTGGCCCGGCCCACCGCTATCTCGATGACCACCCGGTCCGGGTTCGGCCGGGGCGTGCGCGAGTAGCGCTCGGCATAGCGGCGCTCGGCGTCCGCGACGCTCGAAGGGTCCGTACGCACCGTCGCCGTCCCCTCCAGCGTCGACCAGCGCCGGCCGTCGACCTGGCACACCGCGACGAACCCCGACCCCGCGACGGCGTGCGCGACCTTCCTGGTGGACTTGCCCGTGATCACACGGGCGACCCGCGCCTCGGCGTCGTACGTCACCCCGACCGGGACCACATGGGGCGTGCCGTCGGCGCGCAGCGTCGTCAGCGTGCACAGGTGCCGTTCGCGCCAGAAGCTGAGGAAGGCGGAACCGGGGGCGTCGAGGTCGATGCGCTTGGCCATGAACGGGAACCTATCCCAGAGGGGTGACAGGCCCTTTTACCGGACGGCCTTGAGTGGAATAGACTCAACTTTGTGCACGTTGGACGAGTCAGAGTGACTTTCCCTAGTACATGGAGGAGAACAGGCACGTGGACGCCGAGCTGACGAACCGGAGCCGCGACGCGATCAACGCGGCCAGCAGCCGGGCCGTGTCCGGGGGCCACCCGGATCTGACCCCGGCGCATTTGCTTCTCGCCCTGCTCGAGGGCCAGGACAACGAGAACATCACCGACCTTCTGGCCGCGGTCGACGCCGACCAGGCGCAGGTTCGGGCGGGCGCCGAGCGGGCACTCGCCTCGCAGCCCAGCGTGACCGGTTCGACCGTCGCGCCGCCGCAGCCCAACCGCGAACTGCTCGCCGTCATCGCCGACGCCTCCGAGCGCGCCAAGGACCTCGGCGACGAGTACCTCTCCACGGAACACCTGCTCATCGGCATCGCGGCCAAGGGCGGCGCCGCCGCCGACGTGCTGACACGGAACGGGGCCGGCGCGAAGCAGCTGGTCGACGCATTCACCAAGAGCAGGGGAGGGCGCCGGGTGACCACACCCGACCCCGAAGGGTCCTACAAGGCGCTGGAGAAGTTCGGCACGGACTTCACGGCGGCGGCCCGCGAGGGCAAGCTCGACCCGGTCATCGGCCGCGACCAGGAGATCCGCCGCGTCGTCCAGGTCCTGTCCCGGCGCACCAAGAACAACCCGGTGCTCATCGGCGAACCCGGCGTCGGCAAGACCGCCGTCGTCGAGGGCCTCGCCCAGCGCATCGTGAAGGGCGACGTACCCGAGTCCCTCAAGGACAAGCGGCTCGTCTCGCTCGACCTCGGCGCCATGGTCGCCGGCGCCAAGTACCGCGGCGAGTTCGAGGAACGCCTCAAGACCGTCCTCTCCGAGATCAAGGAGAGCGACGGCCAGATCATCACGTTCATCGACGAGCTGCACACCGTCGTCGGCGCGGGCGCCGGCGGCGACTCCGCCATGGACGCGGGCAACATGCTCAAGCCGATGCTCGCCCGCGGCGAACTCCGCATGGTCGGCGCCACGACGCTCGACGAGTACCGCGAGCGCATCGAGAAGGACCCGGCCCTGGAGCGCCGCTTCCAGCAGGTCCTCGTCGCCGAGCCGTCCGTCGAGGACTCCATCGCGATCCTGCGTGGACTCAAGGGTCGCTACGAGGCCCACCACAAGGTCCAGATCAACGACAGCGCCCTCGTCGCCGCGGCCACGCTCTCCGACCGCTACATCACCTCCCGCTTCCTCCCCGACAAGGCCATCGACCTCGTCGACGAGGCGGCCTCCCGCCTCCGCATGGAGATCGACTCCTCGCCCGTCGAGATCGACGAACTCCAGCGCTCCGTCGACCGGTTGAAGATGGAGGAGATGGCCCTCGCCAAGGAGACCGACCCGGCCTCCCGCGACCGCCTCGTCAAGCTCCGCCGCGACCTCGCCGACAAGGAGGAGGAGCTGCGCGGACTCACCGCACGCTGGGAGAAGGAGAAGCAGTCCCTCAACCGCGTCGGTGAACTGAAGGAAAAGCTCGACGAACTCCGCGGCCAGGCCGAACGCGCCCAGCGCGACGGCGACTTCGACACCGCGAGCAAGCTCCTCTACGGCGAGATCCCCACGCTCGAACGCGACCTGGAGGAAGCGTCCGAGGCGGAGGAGGAGGCCGCGCGCGACACGATGGTCAAGGAAGAGGTCGGCCCCGACGACATCGCCGACGTCGTCGCGTCCTGGACCGGCATCCCCGCAGGCCGCCTCCTGGAGGGCGAGACGCAGAAGCTCCTCCGCATGGAGGACGAACTGGGCAAGCGCCTCATCGGCCAGACCGAAGCGGTCCGGGCCGTCTCCGACGCGGTCCGCCGCACCCGCGCGGGCATCGCCGACCCCGACCGCCCCACCGGTTCCTTCCTCTTCCTCGGCCCCACGGGCGTAGGAAAGACCGAACTCGCCAAGGCCCTCGCGGACTTCCTCTTCGACGACGAGCGGGCCATGATCCGCATCGACATGTCGGAGTACAGCGAGAAGCACAGCGTCGCCCGCCTGGTCGGCGCCCCGCCCGGCTACGTCGGCTACGAGGAGGGCGGCCAGCTCACGGAGTCGGTCCGCCGCCGCCCGTACAGCGTGGTCCTGCTCGACGAGGTCGAGAAGGCCCACCCCGAGGTCTTCGACATCCTCCTCCAGGTCCTCGACGACGGCCGCCTCACCGACGGCCAGGGCCGCACGGTCGACTTCCGCAACACGATCCTGGTGTTGACGTCGAACCTGGGCAGCCAGTACCTGGTCGAGCCCCTCACCTCGGCGGAGGAGAAGAAGCAACAGGTCCTCGAAGTGGTCCGGGCCTCCTTCAAGCCCGAATTCCTCAACCGCCTCGACGACCTGGTGGTCTTCTCGGCCCTGGACAAGGACGAGCTCTCCCGCATCGCCCGCCTCCAGCTGAACGGCCTCGCCAAGCGCCTCGCCGACCGCCGCCTCACCCTGGACGTCTCCGACGAGGCCCTGGCCTGGCTCGCCGACGAGGGCAACGACCCCGCCTACGGCGCCCGCCCCCTGCGCCGCCTGATCCAGACCGCCATCGGCGACCGCCTCGCGAAGGAGATCCTCTCCGGCGAGATCAAGGACGGCGACACGGTCCGCGTCGACGCGTTCGGCGACGGTCTCCTCGTGGGGCCGGCGACGGGGAAGACGCTGTAACCCCGACCGCCGTGAAACGCCCGCGTTCCTGTGAAGGGGCGCGGGCTTGCCCTTGGGGGGCCTCAGTGGGAGAGGATGGCGGTATCCGTACGAAGGGACCAAGCAAGTGAGCATCGACCCGTCCTCGATTCCCAACTTCGGGGGACAGCCCGACCCGCAGGAGGGGGCGGGACCGGCCGGTCCCGTCGTACCCGACCAGGAGCTGGTCAAGCAGCTGCTGGAGCAGATGGAGCTCAAGTACGTCGTCGATGAAGAGGGTGACCTCGCGGCGCCGTGGGAGGAGTTCCGTACGTACTTCATGTTCCGTGGCGAGGACGACCAGCAGGTCTTCTCGGTGCGGACGTTCTACGACAGGCCGCACGGCATCGAGGTCAAGCCGCAGCTGCTCGAGTCGATCGACGACTGGAACCGCCGCACCCTGTGGCCGAAGGTCTACAGCCACACCCACGACGACGGCACCGTCCGCCTCATCGGCGAGGCGCAGATGCTGATCGGCACCGGCGTCTCGCTCGAGCACTTCGTGTCGTCGACGGTCAGCTGGGTGCGCGCCGCGATCGAGTTCGACCGGTGGCTCGTGGAGCAGCTCGGCCTGGAGGCCGAGGTCGACTCCGCGGAGAAGCCGGAGGACGGCGACGACTCCGCGTGAGTCGGTGAGCCGTACCTGACATACAGCGCGAGAGCCCGGCCGGCACGCCCGTCACCATGACGGCGTGCCGGCCGGGCTCTTGTCGTCCGCGGGCTACATCCCCTTGAGCCGGGCCGCCGCCTCGCTGAGTACGGTGTCCTGCTTGCAGAACGCGAAGCGGACGAAGGGGGCTCCTGCGGTTCGGTCGTCGTAGAAGACGGCGTTCGGGACGGCGACGACGCCGCAGCGTTCGGGGAGGGCGCGGCAGAAGTCGAAGCCGTCCTCGAAGCCGAGGGGGCGGATGTCGGTGGTGATGAAGTAGGTGCCCTGGGGGCGGAAGACGGTGAAGCCCGCGTCCTCGAGGCCGGTGGCGAGGAGTTCGCGCTTGGCCGTCATGGTGGCGCGGAAGTCGGAGAAGTACGAGTCGGGGAGGGCGAGGGCCTCCGCGATCGCGTACTGGAAGGGGCCCGCGGAGACGTAGGTGAGGAACTGCTTCGCCGAGCGGACCGCCGTGACGAGCTCCGGTGTGGAGGTCACCCAGGCCACGTCTTGTTCATACACTCATTCGCATGCCACGCACCAAGCCCACCAGGGGAAACTCCAGCACTTCCATCGCGGGAGAACCGGCGGCTGTCTACTGCCGAATATCCACGGCCGAGGACGACGACCAGACCGGTGTCGACCGCCAGGAGCGCATCTGCCGGGAGATCGCCGACCGTCGCGGGCTCGTCATCGACCCCGCGCACGTCTTCGTAGACAACAGCCGCTCAGCATGGAGCCGCAGGCGGAAGCGGCCCGGTTGGGAGCGTCTTCTGGAGGAGGCCCGGGACCGGAGCTTCCGGCACATCATCGCCTACCACCCCGACCGACTGATGCGGCAGCCAAGGGACTTGGAGGAGTTGCTGCAAGTCGCGGACGACCAGGCGATCACCCTCCACGGCGAGGCGAACCGGCGTGACCTTTCCGACCCGGACGACCGCTTCATCCTGCGCATCGAGGTCGCACACGCCTGCCGTTCCTCGGACGACACCTCGCGACGCCTGAAGGACGCATTGCAGGACCGGGTACGGGACGGGAAGCCGCAGGGCGGCGTCCGGAGGTTCGGCTACACCAAGGACGGGATGACGATCGTCGAGGAGGAGGCTGAGATCGTCCGGGAGGTCTTCGACCGGTACCTGAAGGGCGAGGGTGCGGCGCCGATCGCGAAGGACTTGCATCACCGGGGCGTTCCCACGGCGAGCGGCAAGGTGTGGAACGCGGGAACGGTGCGTGGCCTGCTCGATTCCCGGCACGTCGCAGGCATTCGCATGCACCAGGGTGTCGAGGCCGGCCCCGGCGCCTGGCCCGCGATCATCGACGCGGGGGTCTGGGCGGAGGTGCGGGCGCGGCGTGAGTACCGCTCGGCGGTGTACCGGGAGGCGCTCAGCAATCCGCCTCAGCGCTACTACCTGCTGCGCGGCCTGGTGATGTGCGGACGGTGCGGAACGCTGATGTCCGGTACCGCCAAGAACACCGGCCCGGTCTATCAGTGCAACCGCCGCGGCCGGAACGACGAGATGAAGTGCACTCGGTCCATCACGGCTAAGACCCTTGAAGATTTCGTCGCTGACGCCGCCGTCGAACTGCTCGGCAAGCTCCGCGTGGATGGTCGGCTCGCCAGCAGCAATCTCGCCGAGAGCGCGGCCAGGGAGCTGGAGGACGACCAGCGGCAGCTCGCCGAACTGAACGAGATGTGGACGGCGAAGGAGCTCTCCACGGCGGAGTTCCGCAGGATGCGCAAGGAGATCACCGATCGCATCGCCAAGGCCCAACGCAAGGTCGTCGTCCGGCCGATGGTGCTCCTCGACGGCCTGACGGGGGAAGGCGCTCGCGCCGCCTGGGAGGACGAGGCGATGACCGACGAGCGACGGAACGCGGTGCTGCGCTTCCTGTTCGCCGGGGTGGTCATCGACGAACCGAAGAAGTTCGGCCGGCACATGGACTGGGACCGCATCGCGATCGAGCAGAACCCGCTCTGAGGGCTGACCAAGGTGCCGTGGGCGGGCGTGCGGGCGCGGCAATGTAGCAGCAGATCCCCGTCTGGGAAAACCGGCGATTCTCCGGATCCTTAAGGCACTGCCGACGGAGGTCGACCTGCCGGTCCTCCGCCGAAGGCACGCACGTCCCGGGTGTTGGAGCACCTGGAGACGGCGCGATGTACCGACCGCCCGACGACCCGTGTGGTGCGGGGGCTGCCACCCCCGCACCGCCCACCAGGAGCTGCCCGTGCGCCTGCTGCCCGAGGCGAGCACAGCACCGACCACCCCCACGACCCGAGTCGCACCACAGGAGGAAGCCCGCGCTCAGGCCCTGCGCCGCGTCTGCGCCGGATTCACCACGACGATCAGCCCGCACAGCGCGGCGCGGCTGGCGAACCTGATGACCGGCTCGCGCTACGAGAAGGCCGCCTGAGCCCACCGACGTACGAGAACAGAGAGGCGGCCCCGGTGTTGGAGCACCAAGGGCCGCGACGAGTCCCTCGACGACCGCCCAAACGATCTATCCGGTGCCGGGACCTGCCAGTCCGTATCGGCCCGAGACAAGGAAGCTCAGTGCCCCAGGGTACGACCCCGCAGTGGCAGACACCATCGACTCACTTCCACCCCAGCCCGCAGGACGCGATCGACGTCACGACCACCTCACCTCACGACGTGGACGCCGAGGCGGCCGTGCTCGGGGCCTGCATGTTCCACGGTGCGGTCATCGACGACGTCCGGCAGACACTGGATCCGGGGGACTTCCACCAGCCGGCGCACACGACGATCTGGCATGCCCTGCTGGAGCTGCGCGGGCAGGGAGCACCGATCGATCCGATCGCGCTGTCGCACCAATTGAAGTCAACGGGCGACCTCACGCGTGTGGGTGGCCCCCAGTACCTGCACTCTCTGGCGAGTTCGGCAACCGTTGGCTCGGGCGCCTCGTACTACGCGGACATCGTCCGCAACCACGCCGACCTGCGTGTCCTGCAGGCCACGGCGGTCCGCGTGCTCCAGGGCGCCACCGCGCCGGGAGCCGACCCGGCCGAGGTACGCGGCCTGCTGGCGACCTCCCTGAGCGAGGCCACCGACCGGGCACGCCGCAGTTCGGGCGGGCGGCTTCAGCGGTACGCCGTGGACGGCTGGTCGTTCGTCACCGACACCCCGTCCACCACCCGGCCTGTGTGGGGGACGCCGGGAAAAGCAGCCTGGGCCCCCGGCGAGAGCCTGATGCTCGTCGGGCCACCCGGCGTCGGCAAGTCGACGATCGCCCAGCAGGTGGTCCTCGCTCGCCTCGGCCTGCTCGCCCAGGTCCTGGACATGCCGGTGAGGGAGGGTGAGAAGGTCCTCTACATCGCCGCGGACCGGCCCAGCCAGCTCGCCCGCGCCTTCACTCGTGTCGTGCACCAAGCCGACCGGGACGTCCTGCGTCGGCGCCTGGTCTTCTGGTCGGGACCGCTGCCCGCTTCACTCAACACGGAGCCGCAGCTTCTCGCCGAGCTGGCTGCCGAGCACGGCGCCGACACCGTGGTGATCGACAGCCTCAAGGACGTGGTCGGAAAGCTCACCGACGACGAGGCCGGCCTCGCGTACAACAACGCCCGCCAACAGCTCCTGCGCGACGGCGTCGAGCTGCTCGAACTGCACCACCAGCGCAAGCAGGGACCCGACGCCTCGCGCACCCAGCGACCGGTCCTCGACCAGGTCTACGGATCGGCCTGGTTCACCGCGGGCGCCGGAAGCGTCGTGTTCCTCAACGGCTCGGCCGGGGATCCGGTGGTCCACCTCCACCACCTCAAGACCGTCGACGACGAGATCGGCCCGTTGCCGGTCATCCACGACCACCCCCGTGGCACCTCACGCGTCGACACGAGCCTCGACCCGCTGACCCTCCTGCGGCAGGCGGGAGCGAGCGGGCTCACCGCACGCATGCTCGCCACCCAGATCACTGGTGAGGACAAGCCCGGCGCCGCGGACATCGCCAGGGCGAGGCGCCGCCTGGAGAACCTCACGAAGAGCGGCGATGCCACCCAGGAGACCGGCGCCGGCGGGGGCAGTGGCGGCGGCCAGGCCACCCGGTGGAAGGCCGTAGCCCGCCACATCACCGCCGTGTCCTGACCCGGCGGCCCTGTACGCGGTGCGTACGCGCCCCGGTCCGCCGAGGGCGCGCACGCACCGCCTCCGCCACGTACGAATCTTCAAAAACCGCAGGTCAAGCGCCTACGCCTCATCGAACGGCGCATTCACACCCCAGCGCCTACGCGCTGCCCCCTCCTTGGAGAGGGGGCAGCGTAAGCGCCCCTGCCCTCACCGCTCGTGGAGAACCGACCTTGCTCGTCACCACACCCCAGGCCAGCACCGCCCCACAGCTTGTCGTCACGTCGAAAGGACCGCGGGCATGACCAAGCAGACCGCCGAGCGATACGCGCTTGCCGCAGCCGGAGGCGTCATCGTGGCCCTCACGGTCGGCGGCTTCTGGCTCTCGTACGCGCACCTTGCCGAGGTCGCCGGAAACCACGGTCTTCGTGGCTCTCCGGCCCGGCGGTGGGCATGGCCCGCAACCCTGGACGCCTTCATCGTCGCGGGCGAACTCCTGATGCTCCGCGCGGGTCTACGCCGGGTCACCGACCGCTGGGCCATCGCCCTCACCGGCGCCGGATCGGTCGGATCCATCGCGCTCAACGTGGCGGGCGTGAACGGAAAGGGCGACGCGAGTGCCGTGCCCCTGCTCGACTACGTGGTCGCCGCCGTCCCGCCGACCGCCGCGCTGCTTGCCTTCGGCGTACTGATGCGGCAGATCCACCAGCTCGTCGCCGAGCCCACCGCCCAGCAGGACTCGACTCCTGATCGGGCAGCTCGATCGGCGGCGGACACTTCCGTTCAGCGACCGGAACCCCACCACCCGGTTTCGCAGAGCAAGGCGCGCGGGGGCCGACCGCCGAGCGCGACTCTCGACGAACTCGTGGAGATCGGCCGCATCGCCGTATCCGAGAAGCGCACGCTCACCCGGGCAATCGTCCAACAGGCCATACGGGACAAGGGACTTTCGGTCAGCGGCAAGCGGCTGACCGAGGTGATGAACATCCTCCGGCCCGAAGCCGAGCCCGAACACGGCACCGTCCAGACCGGCAGCTGACCGTCCTTGTGATGCTGCCGGAACCTCAACGCCCCTCTTCCGCCGACCACGGTCCGCCCTGCAGCCCTTCCAGTCCCTCCGGAGAAATCCCCTCGTGACGCACGATCGCCACCACGCCGATCACAATTCTGGCGTGCCGCCGCTTGCTTCGAAGTCGCCTACGCTGCTGCGACGTTTGCAGCGGGCGTTCGGACGGACTGCCTCCGGCGGAGCCAGTAGTACCCCGAGTCCGACTCAAGGCCGGTCTTCGGGGGTCTCCGCCCCGGGGGTGGCGGAGGAGGCCCGGCACCAGGGGGCGCCGGACCGGGAGGACGTGGCCGAGGGCGGCCCCGACCCGGACGAACTCCACGCCGCCCAGAGCGAGATCCTGCACCCCGCACGTACCGCCGTGGCAGTCGCCGGCGAGCCCACTGTGAAGAGCGTCCAGCCCACGATTCGCCGGTTCACCGGCGACAAACGAACAACACGTATCGGCCCCCTCCGCTTCACCGCCGACGAACTCGCCGCAATCCAACAGGCCACCACCGAGCACGGCTACAAGGGCGACTCGGGCTTCGCCGCCGATGTCGTGCTGGCCTTCGTAACTGGCCGGTTCTCCGCGAATCTGCCCCTGTCCGAGGACCGCCGCCGCACGCACATGTTCCGCGCCCAGGTCCTGCGTCAGCTCAACCGGATCGGTGTCAACGTCAATCAGATCGCCCGAGCTCTCAACAGCGACTACACCCCATCCGACATCCGTAGTCAGCTGACCGAACTCCAGGTGCTGCTGGAGCTGATCGTCGAGGCCCTACGGCGGCCCGCCGAACCGATCGGGCCGGAGGAAGAGAAGGGCGTCGCGTGATTGCCGCCATCAAACCGGGCGGGTCCAACACCCGTGGTCTGCTCGCCTACCTCTATGGCCCCGGCCGCCAGGACGAGCACCTTGATCCGCACATTGTCGCGGGCTTCGCGATGCTCGGCATGCCCGACCCGGGCCGCGACGAGAACGCCACCCTCACAGAACTCGCCCGCTACCTGGATGAGCCGGTGCGCTTGCGCAACAGCGAGTTCGGTCGACCCGTCACCGGCCACGTGTGGCACTGCCCCGTGCGCGCCGCACCCGAGGACCGTTACCTCTCGGACGCCGAGTGGGGCGAGATAGCCGGGCGCATCGTCGAGACCGTCGGCATCGCCCCGCCCGGCGACGATCTGGCCTGCCGTTGGATCGCCGTACGCCATGCCGATGACCACATCCACATCCTGGCCACCACGGTCCGCGAAGACGGCCGCCGCCCGGGGCTCCACAACAGCGGCAAGCGTGTCGGCGACGCATGCCGTGCGATCGAAAAGAACTACGGGCTCCGGCAGTTGAAGACGGGCGACGGCACCGCCGCCCGTCGTCCCACCCAGGCCGAGATGCACAAGGCCGAGCGCCTCGGCTGGAGCCGGACGAGCAGGGACTGGCTCGAAGAGCGCATCCGCGCCGCGCTCCCGCACGCAGCGACCGCCGAGGAGTTCCTGGCCTACCTCGAAGCCGACGGCGTGATCGTCAAGGCGAAGCGCGGGCCGTCCGGAGACATCCTTGGCTACGCCGCGGGACGCCCCGGCGACCTGAACGGTGACGGTGAACAGATCCTCCACCCCGGCGGCAGGGTCGCCCCCGACCTGTCCCTGCCCAAGATCGCCACTCGCCTCGATACGGGCGACCGCCCTGAGGAACACCCCACTGCACGCCGCAATAGCCCCGATACCCCTTGGCAGCGGGCCATCGACACCCTCGACTCCTTCTCCACCGGTCTCGGCGACGATGCCGAGGCGCAGGCCCACATCACCGCCCTCGGAGACCTCATCGAGGCGACCGCACAGGCAGTGCCCGCCGAGTCGCACGTTGAACTGCGATCCGCAGCCCGCGTGTTCGCGCGAGCTCAACGTTCCCGGGTTCGGGCCGACGACCGTGCCGCTCATGCCTTGCGCGCCGCTGTCCGCGACATCGTCCACACCGCCACCGGTCCCGACGCGAGCGCGCTGGCTACCTTGCTCGCCGCCATGGTCTGGGCCGCCCGCCTGGGCGAACGCTGGCACGAGGCCAAGCGCCACGCTCAGCAGGCCGAGGCGGCAGCCACGGCGGTCGCCCACCTTCAGGCCGCAGCCGACGCAGCCCTTGCACCGGTCCTGGGGGAGCTCGCGGCGCGTCAGCCTCGCCAGGCGGCCCGACACGTGCTCGCCCACGACGTGCGCAACGTCGTGCCCGCGCACGCCGAACGCATCCTTGCCGACCCCGCCTGGCCTGCCCTGACGACCGCCCTCACCGACGCCGAAGCCCGTGGTCACCGGCCCGACCAGCTCCTCAAGGCGGCCGCGGCGCAACGCGAACTCGACACCGCCCGTCAGCCCGCCCGGGTCCTGCTCACCCGCATCCAGCACACCAGCCGGAACCCAGCCGTCAACCGACGGGCCGAAGCCGCCAGGCAGCGCTCGACCACGTGGTCGCCGGCGGCCGGCGGTGCGGCGCCGCCCGCACAGCAGTGGGCCCGTCCGACCTCCGCTCCAGTGCGGGACAACCGGCCTCGGCGGCAATAGTTCAGTGGCAGCGCCGCCTGTGAGGGCGCCCGTGTCCTTGGAGACCGGGCGCCCTCGGGGCGGTCAGCCCTTGGTCGGAACGATGAAGCCGCGTACCGGCTTCGGTTCCGGGTCGCGCGAGGGCGGCTGTTGCGTGCGTTTCCAGGCTGCGACCAGTTCCGCGTACCGGGGGTCGATCCACTCGGACATGCGTCACCTCCGACATCAGCCTAGGGGCGCGGCGGGTGGTTGCGGGTAGGGCATCGGGCGGATCGTGCACTCGGGCGCGTGCTGACACTTCGCCGCCACCGACGCCAGGATCTCGTCGGACGGCGGGCCCCACAGCTCGGGATCCGCCCGCCATCCGAGTTCGGCGATCTTCTCGCGGGTGCGGTTGAGGATTTCGGGGTCGTAGTGCGTGGGGTCGTAGCCCGGGTAGTGGTGGACGAACCGGCCGAGCTGCTCGCACAGTTCGCCGTACGGCGCGGTGTGCAGGATCAGCGCGTGCCAGCCCTCGTCGACGATGCGGGACGGCGCGAGTGCGGTGTCCGGGTTGATGGCGCACGCAGCGACGAATGTGATCGCTTCCTCGACGATGCGGCCGGCCAGCTCGCCGGTCATGCCGGGGTTGGCGTCCAGCACGGTGCTGCGACAGCTCTCGAACGTGGCGTCGGGGAAGAGCATGCGGGCCATGACGGGGATGGGGCCGGGGTTCGGCGGGCCGGGCATGGGCTGGGGTTCACAGGCTGCGCCTCGTAGCCGCGTTCGACGAACACCGCTCCTTCGAGACGATCGGCTGCCTGGTGCGGATTTCGCCTACGCCCCAGGTAGGAGACCGGACCGGCATCGCGGTACCGGTCGCAGCCCGGTATTCGCATCATTCGACCCACGGAATGGCGGGGATTCGTTCCTAATAACGCAACAGTTTCCAAGATCGCGGGGAATCTTCCCGGAGTTACTTTTCCCTCCTGATTGAGCACGCGACGTTAGTTTTCCGGTGCTTTGCTCCCTTGGCTGGCTTGGGTCCTCAGGCCCGGCGGACCGTTGCCATCGAAGTCAGCCGATCGCAGCACCCCGCGCTGCTAGGGAGAATTTTCCGTGAATGTCATGACAACGGCGCACGCGCCGCGGGACCGGCGAGCTGCCACGCTCGTCATGGCCTGCATCGGTGTGTTCGTCGGCTACCTTCCAACGAACACAGTCTCGGTGAGCCTGCCCGCCATCCAGCGGGCGCTGGACGCATCCACCTCGCAGCTGTCCTGGGTCACGGACGCGTTCGTCCTGCCCTTGGCCGCCCTCATCCTCACCGCCGGCGCGATCGGCGATGTCCACGGCCGTAAGAAGGTCTATCAGGCCGGAATGGCCTTCAGCGCGGTGGGCGCGCTGATCGCGCTGTGCTCGCAGTCGGTTCAGATGGTGTGGGTCGGCCAGGTCTTCGCCGGTGTGGGCTCCGCCGCGCTGCTGCCTACCACCCTGGCGATGATCAGTCACGCGGTTCCAGACCACCGCGAGCGGGGCAAGTTCATCGGGATCTGGGCCGCGTCACTCATGGCATCTCTTGCGGCGGGCGCCCTGCTGGCCGGCGCCGTGCTGGACCACTTCGCATGGCGGTGGATCTACCTCCTGCCTGCCGCCGTTCCTGTGGCCGTGCTGGCTTTGTCGGTGAAACTGCTGGCCGAATCGCGCGCGCCGGGTTCACGGCGACTCGACTGGGGCGGGCAGATCACTGCCGCACTCTCCATAACGGCCCTGGTGTACGGAATCATCGAGGGCGGCGCTGGATCCTTCACCGACGTAAAGGTCATGGTCGCCCTGTTCACCTCGGTGGTCAGCGCCGTGGCGTTCGTCCTGGTCGAGCGCTCCAGTAACAGCCCCATGCTGGATCTGACGCTGCTCCGCAGTCCTGCGTTCACCGCCACCACACTGATCTCGATGATCACGTTCCTGGGCCTCATCGGGTTCTTCTTCACGCTGAGCCTGTACTTCGGCATGGTGCAGGGCCTCACCACGTTCCAGGGGGCGTGCCGGCTCGCGGTGATCACGGGTGTGCCACTGTTGCTCGGCGCTCCGGTGGGCCGCTTGATGAAGCGGTTCTCCGCGCGACTGCTGATCTCAGGTGGGCTTGTGGTCATCGCGGGTGCGCTGCTGATGCTGACCAGCATCGGCGCCAACACCTCTTACCTCTCCCTGGTCTGGCGACTGGCCCTGCTCGGTGCCGGCCTGGCCCTGGTGGTGACACCGCTGACCGCCACCGCCGTCAGTTCGGTCCCCTTCCCCCAAGCGGGCATGGCCGCGGCGGCGAACAACGCCTTCCGTCAGGTCGGCGGTGCGCTCGGCCCCGCCATTCTCGGAGCGATCCTTTCCGCCAAGGCCGTGAACGCCCTGCCCGGTCACCTCACCGACGCCGGCCTGCCCAAGGCAGCGGCAGACCACCTCGCCTCATCAGCAGGTGCCCACGGGCTGGACACGATCGCCGGCATGAACCTCGGCGCAGACCAGGCACGCATCCTGGGAGCGGTGTCCAACTCCTTCCTCGACGGCATCCATCTGTGCCTTGTCATCGCCGCCGTGCTGACGCTTCTTGCCGCCGCGGTCGGCGCGGCCATGCTGCGGCAACCCAAGCAGCCAGCACCTCCGGTCGCTGGCCGGACTCCCGCCCCCGGCCAGCAGCCTTCTACTGTCCACTTCGCCGCGGCCAGCCCGGAAGAGACTCGGTCGCACAGTGCCGCAGTGCCCTCAAGTAGCCCCTGAGCGGCTGGAACATCACCCAGACGGACCGGAACAGGGCATGAGGCGGACACCTGATCCGGTGCGGGCGCCCTCCGTGGGGACGGGCCGGCGCCACACGCGAGCTCCGGGACAGGCCATTGCCGTCCCGGAGCTCGCTGCCTGTTACACGGACGGCACGAATCGCCCACGCAATGACCTCGCTCGTGAGGCAGCCCCCTGCCTGTGGCACGACAATGCCTCAGGCAGCCACTTCAGGGCAGGAGACAGCCAGTGGATTCCCACCCACTCGACACACTCGACCGGAAACTGCTCCACGCGCTACAGCTGGACGGACGGGCCCCGTTCAGCCGCATCGCCGACGTCCTCGGCGTCTCCGACCCGACCATTGCGCGGCGGTTTCGCAGACTGCGCACCGCCGTCAATCTCCGTGTGATCGGCATGACCGACGACACGCTCCTTGGCCAACAGAGCTGGCTCGTTCGGCTCCGCTGCACACCCGACATGGCCGAGCAGCTGGCCAACGCACTGGCCAAGCGCCCCGACACGTCACACATCGACCTGGTTTCCGGCGGCACCGAAGTGCTGTGCACGATGATGCCGCGCAGCCAGCAGGAACGTGACGAGCTCCTCTTCCATCGCCTCCAGCGCACGCCCCGCGTCATCTCTGTCGATGCCTACTGCCTGCTGCACACCTTCTATGGCGGCCCGCTCGGCTGGCTCAACAAGAATCGCGCGCTGAACGCCGACGAGGAGGCGGCACTGCGCCCGCCCCACGTCGAACCTGCCACCGCGCCGGTCACCCTCGACGAAGCCGACCAGGCCCTACTCGCGCAATTGCGGCGCGATGGACGAGCCACATTCAGCGAACTGCAGCACAGCACAGGCGTACCGGAGTCCACGGTCAAGCGGCGTCTTGAGCGTCTGCGTGCCGCGGGCATCCTCTACTTCGATGTCCAGCACGACATCGCGCCTCTGGGCCAAGGCATTGACACCATGCTGTGGCTCACGGTTGCACCGTCCGCCCTCGACGAAGTCGGACGCACGCTCGCGGAGCATCCCGAAGTCCACTTCGCTGCGGCCACCAGTGGCAGCGTCAACATCATCGCCTCCGTCGGCAGTGCCGACACCCGCGAGCTGTACGCGTACTTGAGTAAGAAGATCGGTGCTATTGACGGGGTTCGAGCCGTCGAAACCTCGCTCACCCTGCGCCAGGTCAAGCAACTCACCTATGAGCCCACCCGCTGACGACCGATGACAGCAAGTCGACCGAGTCAGCAATTGGGTATAGCCCCTCATTAAGACGCAGGAATATATCCTCTCGATTGCGGCATAAGGGATTTTCGCTAGGGTTATCTCATGGCGTCGCAATCGGAGGAGGAGGTGCTGTGGGCTCCGAGCCCCTACCCCTCCCACACCGCCACGGTACGGCGGTCTATCGCAGTCACGCCGGAGTTCGCTGCGGATGGCCTGGCCGGGAACCGCCTCCATCACGTTGCGCAACGGCCCGCTGCTAGCAATCTGCTGCGCATGTCGTCCGGCGCCAAGAAGACAGTCTGCGAGCCCGTGTTCCGGCCCCAGATCGCGAAGGCAACCGAGGAGACACAACGCGTCGGCAGCGGGCCTGCTACCTTCCTGGCCGCCCGGTGCGCAGGTCGCCTCGGCGCCTCCCTACCCGCTCTTGACCGGCGCGCGATCGCCGGACCCATCACCGAGTGCCGGCGGAACGCGCCACCCACCCCGACTGCCTGGCACCCCGGCGCACGAGAATCACGTGATCACGGCGCCACGCCCGCCGCAGCCGGGCGCCGCATCAGCGCCCCTTCGCAAGCGGCCACTGCGAACACGTGACCACTTCACCGGCCAGTCGGCCGTATCTGCGCGAGCGAGCCGAGGACGCGACCTCAGTCACGTTTGTCGAGCTCTTCTTCGACCTCGTCTACGTGTTCGCTCTCACCCAGATCTCGCCGCTCTTGCTGCACGACCTGAGCTGGACCGGGGCTTTCCACGCAGCGCTGCTGATCCTCGCCATGTGGCAAGGGTGGATGTACTCGACATGGATGACGAACTGGTTCGACCCCGAAACCCTGCCGGTCCGCATGGTGCTGATCGCCACCATGCTCCTGAGTCTGATCGCCGCATCGAGCGTGCCAGGCGCTTTCGACGACCGGGGCCTATGGTTCGCCGGCTCCTACGTGGTCATGCAGATCGGCCGAACCCTCGCGGTGCTGTGGCTCAGCCGCCACAACCCGGCACTACGCCGCAACTTCCAGCGCATCACCATCTGGTTCACCGCCTCCGCCGTACCGTGGATCATCGGAGGCTTGACCGAGGGCGCAGGTCGCGAACTCCTGTGGCTGACCGCCGTAGTCATCGACAACATCGGACCGTTCATCGGTTTCTGGGTCCCCACGCTCGGCAGATCCGGAACCGGAGACCAGGACATCACCGGCTCTCACATGGCCGAGCGCTGTCACCTCTTCATCATCATCGCCCTGGGTGAATCCATCCTCGTCTCCGGCTCCGCCTTCGCCGACCATCCACCCACCGGGAACACACTCCTGGCTCTGATCATCGCGTTCCTCACCAGCGTCTCCTTGTGGTGGATCTACTTCGACCACTCCGCGCACCTGGGCGCGCAGGCCATCGCGGCCGCCGATGACCCAGGACGCATCGGCCGCAGCGCCTACACCTATTTGCACATCCCGATGGTCGCCGGGATCATCGTCACCGCGGTCGGCGATGAACTGACCATCGCCGAACCCCATCACCCGATGACCATCCCGATCGGCTCCGCCGTACTCCTCGGCCCGTCCCTGTTCCTCGTCGGACACCTGTTCTTCCGCCGTACGGTCTCCGGAGGCTGGGTCACCTCACGCCTCATCGGTCTCGCGGCCCTCCTCCTGCTCATCCCGATTGCCACCTTCACCGCTCCGGTGGTTCTCGCGTCCTTGGCCATGCTGGTCGTCATGACTGTTGCAGCCAGCGACACGCTCCACGGGCGGGGTCTCGACAAGAAGCCCGCCTCGTAGCGACACACCACTACATCAGCAGCAGGAGCTCAGTGCCCGAGCGCTAGTCCAGCGCCGCGCCCGTGGGTTCTGTACTTCGATGTCGACGTCAACCCCGCTCTGCTGATTCTGTGCCCACCGGGGCTCATGTGGCTGACCGTGCAGCCTGGAGCGCTCGAGGCGGCCGGGCGTGCGCTTTCGGAACACTCGGAGTCGCGTTCACCGCGGCAACCACCGGCCAATCCACCCTGTCCGTCAGCGTGCTGTGCGCGAGCAGCGGTGCGCTGTACGACTGCCTGCCGGGCACGCTGGCATCCCTGCCAGGGCTGCTTTCGGTAGAGATGGCACCGATACAAGGGGGCCAAGCAGGCCACTCCCGTCGTCGAAAAGCGCCACCAGCAGCACATTCCCGTCAAATTCCGCCGATCTTGAGTATCTGTCTTCTGTGCCGTACCCGACCTGAACCAGCCTGTTGGTGCGCGCAGGGACCTGCGTGCCCGCTTGAACCGGCAGAGCCGCTGCGGCCGTTCCGACTTTCCCCGACACCGCAAGTCAATCGAACGTTAGGAAGGATCTCGTGATGAAGATCGGCATCGGCCTGCCGAACGGCCTGGCAGACATTCCCGGACCGATGATCGCTAAGTGGGCTCGCCGCGCGGAGCAGCGAGGGTTCGAGTCGCTGGCCACCACCGACCGTCTCATTTACCCGGGTATGGATTCACTCGTGAGCCTGTCACTGGCCGGCGGGGCCACCAGCGAGATCTCCCTCGTCACCAACATCCTGCTCGCCCCGCTGTACCCACCCGCCATCCTCGCAAAGCAGTGGGGAAGCCTTGCCCATGCCACCGGGAACCGGATCACCCTCGGCCTTGCCCCCGGACCGCGCGAGGACGACTACATCGCCGCAGGCGTCGACTACGGCGCACGGGGGAAGATCCTGGACGAGCAGGCCGAGTTCCTGCGTGACGCCTGGGCCAGGAGAGCCGAAGGAACCGCGATCTGTCCGGGCCCCGTACGCATCCCGGTGCTGTTCGGCGGGTCCTCCGCTGCGACAGTCAGGCGTGCCACCACGCTGGGCGACGGTTGGGTCGCGGGCGCGCTGCGGGACTATTCCGGTCAATCACAGTTCGCCGACCGCATCCGGCGGGCATGGCAATCAGCCGGTCGTTCAGGCCACCCGCAAATGCACGCCGCAGTCAATTTTGCCCTGGGAGACAACGACGTCACCGAGGCCGGGCGGCAACACCTGGGCCGGTACTACGGGTTCATCCCGCAATACGCCCAACTCAACATCACCGATCTGATCACCTCGCCGCGGGACGCCCAGGAAACCGTGCGGGCGTACCGCGACCTCGGTTTCGACCGGCTCCTCTTCCACCCGACCGTCGGCTCCCTCGACCAGGTCGACCGCCTCGCCGATGCGGTGATGTGAACACTTCCGTATGCCGAGCCGAAACTGCGCAGCTTGTACCCGTTCACCAGCCACTGGGCACTCCGCTTCTCGACCACCACGCGACCTGACTTGGCCCCCACCGGGCCGTGCCTCACGGCAAACAGCGACAGCACGTATGGGGTGGGAATCCGCAACCCCTTCGGCTTCCGCCCCTTGGCGGAGGCGCGGCTTCCCGGATGACGCCTCGGATGGGCTGCGCAGGGACTTCTTGGCTACGGCGCCCCGGACGACGTGCACGGAACCACCTGGCTCAGCGAGATTCACAGCGCAGAAAACGTACGCCTCGTCGTCTTGTTTCACTGACACGCGACTGAGCGCTCCAATTGGCGAACGGTGCCTACTGGACCGCTCAGTCACAGTCATGTTGATGCAGGCTGACGCCGGACAGCTGAGGGCGATCGAGGACGGCCGGGCCGCCGGCGTGCCGTGGCACCACTTCACCGAAGCACCGCGACGACCCGGCCGAGCGCGCACGGATCACCGGGCGGGTGGAGCGCTTCGTCCGAGCGGTCCATGCCGGGCGGCGCAGTCAGTCCTCCAGCACTACCGTGGACGCCCGCCCGCCGGGCCCGCGCACTCGCCACCGAGCTCACCTTCTAGGAACGGCCAAAGATTCCCGAGCAGGTCCCGCGTTCCCAGTCTGGGAACCCAACGCGGCGCGGGCGTCGACGAACACCCGCGGCTGTACCGCCCGCTGAACCAGCTCCGCGTATTCCGTCACCTCGGGAACCGGATTGCGTCGGTTCCTCGGAGGAGGCGTAGTGGTCCTCAGTGAGCAGCGTGCCCCTGGCGCCCTTCGGGAACGGCATCCTGATCAGCCCGGACGGCAGATTGCAGGTCAGGAAGAGTTCCCTCCAATCCGGGACTCCATTGCGCGGACCGCCAGGCCCCTCCACGCCTCGATGCGTGGCCGCGCCAAGACGTCGGCGGGCGCTGCCTCGTCGAACTGTACGGCGGCCGAGGCTCCCGCCCAGGAAGGCCCAGGACCATCAGCAGTGCAGGGCTGGTTCCGGCTTCGCTCCCTTCTCCAGCGACTTCACCAGCGTGAACAGCTCGCTGGTCTGGGGGTCGTGCTCCAGCCGGGTGTTAACCGACGCGACCGCCGCACGATATGCCGCGAGCTGCGCTGGACTGGCTTGCCCTACGACCAGCCCTCCCGCGCAGAGTTGACCGAGTTCGTCTGCGTCCTCGGACTGCAGGTCCGACATCGTGCCGTCGAAGACGGCGGCCGCAGCCCGGGTTACCGCTCGGCGTTGCTGGGGGCTCAGGCTCTTCAGTGTGGTGTCGCTGATGAAGGGGACGAGCATGCGCGGCCACAGCACCTGATTTCCCGTGAGGTACTTCTTGGAGGAGATGTAGCCCTCGTGGTTGAAGGAAGGGATCGAGGACTCAACCCCGTTCATGCCGCTGACCGACCCGGCCAGCGGATACCAGCGGGTGCGTGCGCCCAGAGCGTGGAAGGTGCTGTCTGCCAGCTTCGACTGCACCACACCGACGAGCCGCCCGTGCAGATCAGCGGGCGTCGGGGCCGAGTGACTCGCGGTGAACAGGTAGCGGAACTGGCCCGGGAGCAGGCCCAGGCCGGTGATCCGCGGGACTTGCAGCGCGGTGCCCAGCCGCTTGTAGAGGGGGCTCTTGAACAGCCGTTCCTCGGCTGCGTAACTGGTGACCAGCTCTGGCGCGCTGAGTATCCGCACCGGGCCGGGGAAGGCCCGCGTGCCTGCCACCCCCAGATCCGCTTTGCCCGCCTGGACATCCGCGATCGTGCCGTCCTCGAAGGCGCGTTGGCCCTTGCGCCACTCGTACTTGGGGTCGATCTGCAGGGATCCCTCGGTCGCCTCGCCGACCTGTTGGATGAAACTGTCCACCGAAGACGTGGTGCCGTAGGGCACGGCCATCGTCAGATAGACCACCTTCGGGGACTCTCCCGCCGAGGGGGATGTGGACTGCTGCACCTTCGGTGCGCCCGACGTGCAAGCGGCGAGCGCCAGCAGCAGCGCTGAGACTCCCAGGACCTTCCTCACCGTGACACCTCCCTGCGCCCTCGGGCGCTCCTTCGTTCACGGTTCAGCCCGCGCGTCCGACGCAGGATCGCCCGTTAGCGCCGGGCCGAGGACTCCGACCGCCCCACGCAGCACCAAGTCGTGCAGCAGGAGCACGGACACCTCGTTCGACAGCTCCGCGTCGTCCGCTGCCACGAGGACCGCCCCCGGCGCCGACCCGGCAAGCGGTGCTCCTGCACCGCGGGCACCTCCTCCGTCGGCTCGGCGTCATCGACTCAGCCGGCCCATGCGGTGCACGCGCTCAACCGCAGCGCGCCTCCCGATGCGCCCGCCGTCAACCTGGCGATCGCGGCCCCGTCCGCGTGGGTGCCGACGATCGCCTCCCGGGCCAGTCAGGTCTTGCCCGCCCCCGCCGGCACCATGACGCTCAAGGCGGCACTTCGTCGCGATGTGCCAGCAATGGGATGCGGATCCTCCACCCTGACCTACCAGCGGCCAGGTTCTCCTCAAGGCAGCAGGCTATGCCCGAACAGCGGGTCAGTAGCCCTGCCCTGCAAGAAGTGGGAGCCCTTCCTCCCGAGCGCCGCCCCCGAGCAACGGCGCGGCGCCACGGACGGTGGCCCCAGGACGTTGTTGACGGGTGCGGCTCTCAGATTGTTCGCGTCGGACTTGCGAATCGCAGCGGTACCGTCACCGCCTCAGCGGCGCGGCCCGGATTCTGTGACGCTCGGCTCAATACGCATTTCGTGCCATTCCCCGTATCACTCGACCAGAACATGATGAGCCGACCAGCCTTGTCCCCGGAGGAAGCGAGACGGCGCATGAACAGGTCCTCAGTGGCTCGTCGGTGCTTGATGGCAGGCGTCGTGTTGGGTGCGGTGGCGGTTCCTGCGCTGCCGGCACAAGCGGCTCCAGCCTCGGTCTCTCGGTTCTCGATCACGAATACCGAGACCTTCACGGCGCCCTTGGAGGGCTGCCTCCCCGAGGATCAGCAGGGCACGGTGACGCTCACGGAGACCTCCACCGGACAGATGGTCAAAACCGCTGCAGGCGTCATAACCGTGCACGGCCAGGACGCTTACGACTACCGACTCACGTTCCCCGACGGGAGGTACGTGCAGAGCGGGATCGACCGAGACCTGTTCACCTCTGTGGTGAACCCGCCGCATACGGTCTTCAATGTGGTGACTCAAGACCGGCGCACCATCTACGCCGCTGACGGGACGCCAGTGGGCAAACTCTCCATCCACGCCGGTAACCACGTCACTTACGACGACCTCAATGGCAACCAGAGCCCCGACCCTGGGGAGATCTCGGTGGAGCGCGACTACTTCCGCCTCAGCTGCCAGTAGGACGACAGCGAGGGGTGACGAGACCAGAAGTCCGGTCCGCTTCGGGGGCCAGCGCCTTGGACGCCATGTGCGGTGGGGCCCTCCCCACTTCATCAAGGCCCGCGCAAGGCGCGGCCGGCCTCTCCTTGTCTTCGCTACCCGCTAACGGCGTTCCCGCTCGTGCAGCAAGGTCAGCGGCGGCACTCGCCTCGGACGCGACCGGGCGAGGGCTCCGCGACCTCGCTCGCATCCACAGCATTCAGCTCTTCGGCCGCGTCGTCCGCGCTGTCGACGCAGGCACTGGCTCTGCCCTCTCGCAGTTCCTGCTCGACCTCCGCGAAGATCCCGCCACCGATACGCCCACACGTGACCTGCTCGTCGACCTGGTTGGCCTCCTGCTACAACGCCGCGATCTGCTCGTGGAGTTCGGCGGCACGCGCCTCGAGATCGTGCAGGCGGCGCTTCATGACAGCGACGGGGCACGGCGGACCTCGGGCTCGGTGACGAGGACACCGGCACCCGGCATGTCTCCCCCGAAGATCACAAGCGGCAAACAGCCAGTTCAGACACGTGATGGCTTGGGAAACAGCTAGTTAGCCCCAGAGGGAAGCCCGCGCGACTTTTCGCAGGCGGTCACGTTCGCGCAGACGACCCCGCCGTAGTGTGTCCGTCCGGTGTTGCCGCGGGATTCCATGTCTACTGCCGCATCTGAAAGTTCGAGGCTACGAAATCTCTGGTGCTTCGAACTCAAGACCCTGACCGCTACCCGAAACGCACACGGTGTTCCTGCCGGGCGCCACCTCATCCGCACCTCCTCCGTCGATCTATCGCTCGGCCTGCGAATCGGAGCGGTTCCCGACATGCACCCGTTCACAGAAGGTGATTGCTGCCATATCCTCCGTGCAGGAAGCCAGGCGTGACGGGGGCCGTGCGATGCGGTGGTGGCGACATGGCATTTGGCTGGGAACGGTGGCGGTCACCGGGATCGTGCTGCTCGTGGCGCTGCGCAACGGGGACCTTGGCAACACCTCATCGCTGACGGCCGTACTCGGTTTCGGATTGTCGGTCGTCGGATTGGCCGTCAACCTCTGGCGTGACAGCCCCGCCGGCGGCGAGCCCGCTCGCGGAAACGCGTCGCAAGAGCGGCTTGAGCGGCTGGCCGAGCGCCTGGCAGAGGCAGTGGAGGAGCAATGGCGCACGGAGTGGCGGCTACGCCGACTTCAAGATCCCTATCCGCTCCGGGTCCAGTGGTCGCCCGCTGAGGCATGGCTCGCCGACGCCCCCGACGGCACCGCCCATCCCATGGATCCGGATTCTCAGCTCGATGGCCTGTCGGCTGCCCTCGATGCCATACCCTCGCGGCGGCTCGTGGTCCTGGGAGGCCCCGGCAGCGGCAAGACCGTCCTTGCCGTCCGCTTCACGCTGGACAGGCTCGCATGCCGCGCCTCCGGCGATCCCGTGCCGGTGCTCTTCCCCTTGTCCGGCTGGCAGGCCGACCGGCAGCCACTACGGGACTGGATGGCTGCCCACTTGGCTACCACGCATCCAGGCGCCCCGTGGACCCGGGAGCTATTGAGGGCCGGTCTCGTGCTGCCCGTCCTGGACGGGCTGGACGAGTTGCCAGAGTCGTCGTGGGGCATGGCCCTGCGGCGACTCAACTCCGAACTTGACCCGGGTGAACAGGTGTTGGTGACCTGCCGTACCGAGTCTTACGCGAAGGCCGTGGAGACCGGGGACGTGTTCACGGCAGCTGCGGTCGTCGAGCTGCGCCCGCTCAGCTTCGAGGTCGCGAGTACATACCTGGTGCGCACCGCCCGGCCAGTGCGCGGAGCAGGCGGACGGCGCTCTACCTGCTGGGATCCGGTCGTTGCTGAGCTGCGGGCTGACTCCGACACGTTGCTCGCCCAGACCCTGCGCCAGGCGTTCGGCACACCCCTGATGGTGGCGATGGCCCGGGCCGTCTACGGCGACACGGGAAAAGATCCGGCCGAGTTGTTGGACGGCCGGTTCGCCGACCCGGCCGTGCTGGAGCAACACCTGCTTGAGGCGTTCGTTCCTGCCGCCTTCGCCGACAGCCCTCACGCCGACCGGGCGCGCGACTGGCTCGGTCATCTTGCCTCCCACATGCAACGGCAGACCACCCGGCGGCTGGCATGGTGGCAGCTGCGCCTTGAACTGCCCTGGCCCTTACGCCGACTGGGACCGATTCTGCTGCTGGGGTGCGCGGCCGTGGTCATCAGTACCGTGTGGACCCCGACGCTGGGCGCGCTCGCGCCACTTGTTACAGGCGCCTTCGTCGGCGGTGTGTGCTTCGGGTACCTCGTGCTCTCGCACGGCCGCGCCCGGACTGTCGGCTCCCGCGATCGGCGGGGGGTGCTGCGCGCGACGGTCTTCGTCGCCGTCAGCGCAGTGCCGGTGGGGGCGGCGGTGGGCTGCACAAGCAGCACCAGCCTGACGTGGGGCACCTTTCTCCCATACGCAGATGGGAGCGCGGGATGGTTCGGCCCAGTCGCGTTGGCCGTCGCGGTTGGCCTGGCCACGGCCACCGCCCTCGCCGTATTGGGGGTCGTCGGCGAACCACTCCCGTCCCACACGCCGTTCAGCAGGCGCCGTCACGTCACCTTCGTGGTGATCGTACTGCTGGCCGCGGCCGTCGCCTTCGTGCTCCCGCTATTCTTCTTCGCCCCTGTCTGGGTCGGCGCGGTGAGCGCGGTGCTGATCGGTTGTCTGGTCGCCATAGGACTGCGTATCAATCCGGGGGGCACAGCGCGAATAGCGCCGCCAGGGGCCGTCGGGCGGACCGTTCGCGGAGGGGTACGGCGCCCGTTGGTGCGGGGGCTGTCGACCGGCCTGCTGATCGGTCTGTCCCTGGGGGCGGCCTTTGGCATTGCCGATGCCACCGCGCTGAGCATCCGCGCCACCGTACGCGAGGAGTTCCCCCATGGGACCGTGCACCGCCTGGCTGATGGCACCCGCTACGTGATCACCCCCGACAGATGGCTTCACGGCCTGCGTCCCAACGGCGACCGGTACCTGCGCACACCCGGCCCGGTCGACGGCGTGGTGGAGGAAGACGCCGACGGTACCCGGTACGCGTCCACCGCTGCATCCCCTGAGGGCGCCGCGCACTGGGACTGCTCGTACGCAGTGCGTTGCACCCCCTTCCACGGCCGCATCGAGCTTCGCCTGCGCGCCCCCCTGGACAACCCCGAGGTCAGACTCCCGAACGGCACGTACGTCGAGGATTCCGACTTCCAGAACGAACCGCCCGGCCGCTCGGCAGAATGGCTGTACGCAGCACCTCCCGGCACCCTCTTTGGCGGCACCCTGGCACTGGCGCTGACGGTTGGCCTCACACTCGGCCTGGTCAGCGGTCTGGCCTCCGGTTTCCACACCTGGCTGGTCTTCCCGGCCGACACCGCACGAGCCGTCAGCCCGCAATCGGGGTTGGCTACCGACCGGGCCACCGTCATCACCCGGGGAGTCACTCTGATTGCGTTCGGCATCGGCGCCGCGATCCTGACAAGCGGCCTCCTCGTTGATGCAATGGAGCAATGGCAGTACGTCGGGGTCTCCTTGCTCGCCTGGGTACTCGTCGGCCCATTCGCCGTTGTCATCAGCGCCTGGGGCTGGTTTCTCGTGACCCGACTGTGGCTGTGCGGTAGCGGGCGGCTTCCCTGGCGTCTGATGGCGTTCCTGGACGAGGCTCATCGGCGTGGCGTGCTCCGACAGGCTGGTGCCGCATACGAATTCCGGCACTCGCGACTGCAGGAGCAACTCGCTTCCACCCCAAGGCAGCAACCGACACAGCTGTAGCGAGCCGGCTAAAGGGTTTCCCGTACGAGAGTGCGGTATACGAGCTGCGGCCTTCATTGAGGCGTTGCTACCGAGCTGCCGCGCAGCACCTGTCCTTTCGCGTACCAGCCGGCCAACCCCTGCCACAAGATCACTTCAGGTCGAGCTGGGCAACCGCCGGGGCCCCGGGGCAGGACGGGACGAGCCCCGACGGCCAGCGTCCGTCCTCGTAACCCGTCTGGTCCGCCGTCTCTCCCACCAGCGCAGTCACCCCACTGGCCTGCTGCGTCAGGAACTGGGTGAGCGTACAGACCCTCTCGAAGGGCGGCCGACTCACCGGCCGCAGCCACGACAACGGGGACGACCGCTTCGACCTCTGGCTTGCCGCTCGCGGCATGCGGCAGAACAAGCGTTGTCGGTTCGGGGCTAGCTATTGCGGGTCAGGACGTTGTCGACGGTGCTGTTGGCAACGACTTGGGTGGGTAGCTGCGCAGGACGAGTGAGTTGGTGACTCGTCCATAACGGGCGAGGGAGTCCACGACCTGTTCGAGGTGTTCGGCGTGAGAACAGTGCACGTCGAGCAGCAGGCAGTCCTCGCCCGTCACACGGAGGGCTCCTTCGATTCGGTCGGCCGACGGCACTACCCGAGCGTCCGGAGGCGCTCAACCGCTTCCTTAAGGACATCGACCCGCTTGCAGAAGGCGAAGCGCACCTGGCTGCGGCCTGCCTCCGGATCGTCGTAGAAGACCGAGTTGGGGACCGCGACCACGCCGGACCGCTCCGGAAGCCCGCGGCAGAAGGCCAGGGCGTCCTTCTCGCCGAGGCCGGCGATGTCGGTGGTGATGAAGTACGTGCCCTCGGGGCGGAAGACTTCGAAGCCCGCCGCCGTGAGCCCGTCGGCGAGGATGTCGCGCTTCGCGCCCAGGTCCTCGCGGAAGCCGGTGAAGTAGTCGTCCGGCAGGCGCAGCGCCTCCGCGACCGCGTACTGGAACGGTCCGGCCGATACGTACGTCAGGAACTGCTTGGCCGTGCGGACCGCGGTGAGCAGGGGTGCGGAAGCGGTAACCCAGCCAACCTTCCAACCCGTGAACGAGAAGGTCTTGCCAGCGGATGAGATCGAGACCGTACGGTCACGCATCCCGGGGAGGGAGATGAGCGGGATGTGTTCGGCGTCGCCATACGTCAGGTGCTCGTACACCTCGTCCGTCACCACGATCAGGTCCCGCTCGACAGCCAGTTCGGCGATGGCCGTCAGCTCCTCCCGCGTCAGCACCATGCCCGTCGGGTTGTGCGGGGAATTGAGGAGGAGCAGGCGGGTGCGGTCGGTCACCGCGTCGCGCAGCGCGTCGAGGTCCGGGCGGAAGTCGGGAGCGTGGAGGGTGAGCGGGACCCGGGTGCCGCCCGCCATCGCGATGCTGGCCGCGTACGAGTCGTAGTACGGCTCGAAGGCGATGACCTCGTCGCCCGGCTCCAGGAGCGCCAGCATGGTCGCGGCGATGGCCTCGGTGGCGCCCGCGGTGACCAGGACCTCTGTGTCCGGGTCGAAGGTCAGGTCGTAGAAGCGCTGCTGGTGGTCGGCGATCGCAGTGCGCAGTTCCGGGATGCCGGGGCCGGGCGGGTACTGGTTGCCGCGGCCGTCGCGCAGTGCGCGGACTGCTGTCTCCCGTACGGACTCGGGGCCGTCGGTGTCCGGGAAGCCCTGGCCCAGATTGATCGCGCCGGTCTTCACAGCCAGCGCCGACATCTCGGCGAAGATCGTCGTGCCGAACCCGTCAAGGCGTCGGTTCAGCAGCGGCCTGTCGCCCATGTCTCCACCATCTCTTCCTGCTCTGTGTGCCTGATGCCGGTCGTTCGCACCCCCATCCTCTCGGACGGCCGAGGGCACGATCACGCGCAGGTGGCGAAATAGGTAGGCGAAACGGGGTTGACCCATCCGACCTTCCAGCCGGTGAACGAGAACGTCTTGCCGGCGCTGCCGATGGTGACCGTGCGCTCGCGCATGCCGGGGAGCGTGGCGAGCGGGATGTGTTCGGCGTCGCCGTAGGTGAGGTGCTCGTAGACCTCGTCGGTGACGACCAGGAGGTCGCGTTCGACGGCGAGTTCCGCGATGGCGGTCAGTTCGGCGCGGCTGAGGACGGTGCCGGTCGGGTTGTGCGGGGTGTTGATGAGGAGGAGGCGGGTGCGGGGCGTGATCGCGTCGCGCAGTTCGTCGAGGTCGAGGCGGAACGATGCGTCCCCGTCGGCGGTCGGGCGGAGGGTGACCGGGACGCGGGTGCCGCCCGCGAGGGCGATGCTCGCGGCGTACGAGTCGTAGTAGGGCTCGAAGGCGATGACCTCGTCGCCGGGTTCGACGAGGGCGAGGAGGGAGGCGGCGATGGCCTCCGTGGCGCCCGCGGTGACCAGGACCTCGCGGTCGGGGTCGAACTCCATGCCGTAGCGGCGCTGCTGGTGGGCGGCGATCGCGGTGCGCAGCTCGGGGATGCCGGGGCCCGGCGGGTACTGGTTGCCGTGGCCCTCGCGCAGCGCCCGTACGGCGGCCTCGCGCACCTGCTCGGGGCCGTCGGTGTCGGGGAAGCCCTGGCCGAGGTTGATGGCGCCGGTCCGCGCGGCGAGCGCGGACATCTCGGCGAAGATCGTTGTCCCGAACTCGGCGAGGCGGCGGTTGAGCAGGGGGCGAGGGCTGTTCGGGGTGACGGTCATGGCGGCCATCCTGCGCCGAACCTCTGGAGTTCCTCAACTTTGCTTTGGCGTGCTCCGGGCGGGGGCATTCCCCTGTCACGCCCGCACGGGGCGGCCCCTCGGGGGATTCGGGGAAGAGAAGGGAGGGCCGGTGATGGGGACGTTCTTCATCGTGGTCTTCGTTGTGCTGGTGGTCGCCATCGTGCTCGCAACGGCCAAGGCGGGCGGCAGCGGCCCCTCGTCCAGTACCTCACTGAAGAAGAAGCGGGCCGGCCGGAGCAGCTGGTGGGCCGGTGGCGGGGCGGCGAGCGGAAGCGGCAGTTACGGCTGCTCCTCGTCCGGTGACTCCGGCGGCGGCCATCACGGTCACTCGTGCGGCGGCTCCTCCTCCTGTGGCGGCTCGTCGTGCGGAGGCGGTTCGTCGTGCGGCGGTGGCGGTGGTGGCTGCGGAGGCGGCGGAAGCTGACGCGTCGCGTCCGGTGCGTGCGGCCCGCGCGGAGACGACTGACACGGGGCAGTCGGTCCGCGTGGGCCGCACGCTTGTCCGGATGTGCCCTCGCAGGTTGTGCGCCGGGCGCGAAAGGTGCTCGTGGAAGTTGAACAGTTGAGCTGTCCTGCCCTCGGGGGGATGGAAACCCTCCGAAGTTGGGTAAAAACGCTGTGGTGGCGTCGCCCCCCATGATTCCCTTTAACCGTCAACGCAGCCCTCGTACTACGTAGTTATCGCGTTCGCGTGGGCACGAGCCGGCTCCATTGCCCCAGCCGGCCCCACCTCCCTTTGCGTGCTAGCGGAGCCGACCCATGCTCACGACCCTGAACACCGCCTATACCGACACGAGCGCGGCCGACCTGGCCTGGGCCCTCGGCCGGGAGCCGTTGCCCGCGCTCGCCACGCTCGACCTCGACATCGACGATGCCCGGCTTCAGCTGAGGCTGCTCGGCGCCTCTCACCAGGTGCTGCTCGAGGAGGAGCGCGGCTCCTGTTCCGAGACCGTGGCGTGCATTCCGGGCAGCAGCACGCCGCTCCCGCTGGGCGTCGCGAAACGCCTCGGCGACTGGGAGTACGAATTCGCGGCCCGCGTCGAACACTTGACGGCAGGTCAATTCGCGGGGCGCGCGCAGGAGTTGCTCGCTCTCGTCGCCGACCATCCGAACGGTCTGGCGGGTGTCTTCCCCGGCAGCCCGCACGCCTTCACCGCGATGCTCGCGCAGCGGCACGAGGGTCAGGTGCGCTGGCGTACCTGGCACGCCTACCCGCAGGACGGCCAGTTGGTCGCCACCCGCACGCGGGTGGGCGCGCGGATGCCGGTGGCCGCCGCCCTGTAATGGCGCGAGCCCGGCGTAGTCGCGCGAGCCCGGCTCGCGGTGGTGGCGCAGGTCGCGGGTATGCCTGCGGTACATCGGTTCCACACGTGTGGGTGACTGGACGGAGTCGGGCGGTGACGTAGCGTTCCAGGCGTGATCGAACCGCACCCACCCGTGACGACCCGAGGACCCACGTCCCTGGGCGGCCCGGTCCGGTCCCCGCTCCCGGTGAAGCCGGGCACCGGCCGCCTCCTCGTCCTCGCGGGAGTCTTCGTCTGCGCGGCCTGCGGACTGGTCTACGAACTCGAACTGGTGGCGCTCGCCTCGTACTTGATGGGCGACTCGGTCACCCAGGCCTCCGTCGTGCTCTCCGTCATGGTCTTCGCGATGGGCCTCGGTTCGCTCGCCGCCAAGCGGCTGCGGCTGCGCGCCGCGGCCGGCTTCGGGATGATCGAGGCGCTGCTCGCGCTCGTCGGCGGATGCAGCGCGATGGCGCTCTACGCGGTGTTCGCGTGGACCGGGGACTGGGGCGGGGCCTGGGCGGACGGGCCGCGGTGGCTGCTCGTCGGGTTCTCGCTGGCCATCGGGGTGCTGATCGGGGCCGAGGTGCCGCTCCTCATGGTGCTGATCCAGCGGATCCGGCGGCAGGACGCGGGCGGGGCGGTGGCCGACCTGTTCGCGGCGGACTATGTGGGGGCGCTGGTCGGCGGACTGGCGTTCCCCTTCCTGCTGTTGCCGCTGCTCGGGCAGTTGACCGGGGCGCTGCTCACCGGGGCGGTCAACGCGGTGGCGGGGGCGGTGCTCGTCCTCGGCCTGTTCCGGCGGGACCTGAGCCGGCGGGCCCGCTGGCTGCTGATCGTCGCGAACGTCACGGTGCTCGGCGTGCTCGCCACGTCCTGGGTCCTCGTCGACGACTTCGAGCGGGCGGCGCGGCACGCCCTGTTCGGGGCGGATGTGCGGGTCGCCGTGCAGACCGGGGTGCAGGAGGTCGTGCTCACGGGCGGTGGGCGGCGCCCCGCGTCGCTCTTCCTCGACGGACGGCTGCGGGCCGGCGGGGGCGAACGGGGCCGTCCCTACCGGCAGTTCGTCGGCCCCGCGCTGCACGGCGGTCCCCGCTCGCGGGTCCTGATCCTCGGCGGGGGCGACGGGCTGGCCGCGCGCGAGGCGCTGCGCGTGCGCGGGGTGCGGCGGGTGGACATCGTCGACCCCGACCCGGCGGTGGTGCGCCTCGCCCGGACCGACCCGGGGCTCAGCGAGCTGAACGGGCGGGCGCTCAGGGATCCGCGGGTGCGGGTGGTGACGGGGGACGTGTTCGGGTGGCTGCGGAGCGCTCCGCGGGTGCGGCCGTACGACGTGGTGGTGTGCGATCTGCCCGATCCCGGCAGCACGGCGAGCACAAAGCTGTATTCACAGGAGTTCTACGGTTTGGTGGGGCGGGTTCTCGCGGATCGGGGGCGAGTGGTGGTGCGGGTCGGAGGCAACCCAGCGCCGCTGGGAACGGCGACCGCGACGGTGCGCTCCGCGGGGTTGCGGGCGGTGGCGTATCGCGGCGACGGGGGTGTGGGGTTCGTCCTCGCGGGACGCCTCCGCCCACGGCCTCCGGCGGGTGAGCGGGTGGTGCGGACGGGGCCCGGGGACGCACCGTCGACGCTGGTGCATCCCCGTTTCGGCGACTAGGGGCGGGGCCGCCGACCGGGGGCTTCGGCTCCTCGGGGTGGTGCTTGTTGCGCGGCGCCGGCGCCCGGCTCGGGTGCCGGGGTCGGGTCGTCGTGCCGGGCAGCGTCGTCCGTTCCCCGGCTGCGCCGGTCCCCGCCCATCTCCCTCCCGCCCGCCCCCTCCGGGGGCTTCGGCTCCTCGGGGTGGTGCTTGTTGCGCGGCGCCGGCGCCCGGCTCGGGTGCCGGGGTCGGGTCGTCGTGCCGGGCAGCGTCGTCCGTTCCCCGGCTGCGCCGGTCCCCGCCCATCTCCCTCCCGCCCGCCCCCTCCGGGGGCTTCGGCTCCTCGGGGTGGTGCCTGTTGCGCGGCGCCGGCGCCCGGCTCGGGTGCCGGGGCGCCACCCGTCGCACCGGTTCGCGGCACCGTGCCCTTCCCGGCTGCGCCGGTCCCCGCCCATCTCCCTCCCGCCCGCCCCCTCCGGGGGCTTCGGCCCCCTCGGGGTGGTGTTTGTTGCGCGGCGTCGGCGTCCGGCCCGGGGGCCGGGGTGACGCCCATCGTGCCGGGCAGCGTTGCCCGTTCTCCGGCTGCGCCGCCCATCCGCCCGCCCCCCGGACGGGGCCCGTTGCGTGCCACTCGGCGCCGACACGGCACAGCCCCCGGACCTACCCGCGGCGCGAATAGCACAGGACCGCCCCTGTTCGTTGGAAAGTCGAAAGGTGGACCGCGAAGGGGGTACACGTGAGCGATGAGGTCGCTAGGCTCGGCGGCATGGAGCATGAGGTGTTCGTTCCGGTTCCGGCGGAGTCCCTGCGGGCGGTGCTCTGCGATTCTCAGCGCGTCGACCGGGCCCTGCCCGGGTACCAGGGCGACGTCTCCGGTGGCGGAGGCCGCCTGAAGGTACGTATCGGCGGGCACACCATCACGTACCGCGGCAGCGTCACCGTGGCGCAGTCGGCGGACGGTTCCTTCGCCATGACGGGTGAAGGCAGCGAGGCCCGCGGCACCGGAGGCGTGAAGTTCGCCCTGACCGCCCGGGTCGCCGCGGCGGCCGGCGGCTCCGCGGTCACCTTCACCGGCACCGGATCCGGCGACGGCCGGGTCGCGGAACTGCCCCGCGAGGCCGTGGCAGCGGCGGCCCACCGTCTGCTGAACCGTTTCGCGGAGAACCTGGGAGCGACCGGCCAGGAGCCGGGCTCGGACCCCGATGAGGACATGGGCGAATACGCGGACGCGGACACGGACGCGGACACGGTCGATGACCTGGTCGAGGGCATGGGCGATGGCCCGGTCGAGGTCACCCGTGAGGACGTCGAGGGCCTGGGCGACGGCCCGGTCGAGCGCACGCGTCCGGACTTGGACGGGGGCCCCGCCGCTGACACACGTGAGGACACCGGTGACGGCACGCGTCAGGACACCGGTGAGGGCCCGCGTGAGGACACGGCCGTAGACCCCGTCGACCACCCCGTCGACGACCCCACCCGCCACACCACCGACGACACCGGCGACGACCCCACCAACCACACCGTCGAAGGCTCCGGCCGCAGCTCGGTCGGTCACCCCGCCGACCCCGCCGACTCTCTCGCCCGGGAAGACCCGGGCGAGAGCCGTGAAGCGTTCACCTCCGGTGAGGATCACTCCTCCGTCTTCGACAGTGAGATTCCGCCGCCCTCCCTCGACCCCGACGCGGACCTCGCTGGCGCCGAAGGGGCCGAGACCGAGCTCCCGGCGGAGCCGGTCGCCGCGCATGCCCGGCGCACCATGATCGGCCGCAGCGCGGAGGAGGTCGACCACGCGCCGCCGCGCGGCCGGTACGCCCCCGTGCCCGCCCCGGAAGGCGTCACGACCAGCGCCACACTGCGCTGGGCCGCCCCCGCGGCCGCCGTCGCGCTCGCCTCGGCGATCGTCGTCGGCAGGGCCCTGCGCAGGCGCCGGTAGGCCTCGTCCGCATAGGCTCAGGACCCGTGACGACACAGGAGACGACGCTGACCGCGGGCGACGCGGAAGTGACCGTGGCGCCGGGCAACGGCTGCCGTATCAGCAGCCTGAAGATTTCCGGTACCGAGCTGCTGCGGCAGGGCGAGAAGTATGGCTGCTTCCCGATGGTGCCGTGGTGCGGGCGCATCAGGGACGGGCAGTTCCGGGACGGCGGCCGCACCCACCAGATGCCGCTGAACTCCCCGCCGCACGCCATCCACGGCTTCGGCCGGAACGCCGAGTGGACCACCGCGCGCGAGACCCGCAGCGAGGCCGCCTTCACGTACGACCTCACCGACCCCTGGCCGTACAGCGGACGCGTCACGCAGCTCGTCTCGCTCACCGAGAACTCGCTGACCCTGTCGCTCGGCATCGAGACGTACGGCGACTCGTTCCCGGCGCAGGCCGGCTGGCACCCGTGGTTCAACCGGACGATCACCGACGGCGGCAGCAGCGTGCAGATCGCCTTCGACCCGGCCTGGCAGGAGGAGCGCGGCGCGGACCACCTGCCCACCGGCAAGCGGATCGAGGCCACCCCGGGCCCCTGGGACGACTGCTTCGGGATGCCCGACGGCGTCGACGTCATGCTGTCGTGGCCGGGCGCCCTCCAGGTCGAGGTGAAGAGCCCCGAGCAGTGGGTCGTCGTCTACGACGAGCAGGAGGCGGCCGTCTGCGTGGAGCCGCAGACCGGACCGCCGAACGGCCTGAACACCGCGCCGCGCCTCGTCACCCCCGTAGAGCCGCTGGAGGCGAGCACCACCTGGACGTGGAGCCACCTCTGAAACGCGCCCTTTAAGCTCATAGGCATGACGACGAACGACGTGCGCGACGCGCTGCTGACGCAGATCAAGGACAAGGCCGTGGTGCACGGCAAGGTGACGCTCTCCTCCGGCATCGAGGCCGACTACTACGTCGACCTGCGCCGCGTCACCCTCGACGGCGAGGCCGCCCCGCTGGTCGGCCAGGTGCTGCTCGACCTGACCCGGGAGCACGGCCTGGAGTTCGACGCGGTCGGCGGCCTCACCATGGGCGCCGACCCGGTCGCGGGCGCGATGCTGCACGCGTCGGCCGCGCGCGGCGAGCGGCTCGACGCGTTCGTCGTCCGCAAGGCCGCCAAGGCGCACGGCATGCAGAAGCGCGTGGAGGGCCCGGAGATCAAGGGCCGCCGGGTGGTCGTCGTCGAGGACACGTCCACGACGGGCGGCTCCCCGCTGGAGGCCGTGCAGGCGGTGCGCGAGGCCGGGGCCGAGGTCGTCGCCGTCGTGACGATCGTGGACCGGGCGACCGGCGCCGCCGAGAAGATCACCGAGGGCGCCGGGGTGCCGTACCTCTTCGCCTTCTCGAAGGACGAGCTCGGCCTGAACTGACCCTTCGAAGGCTCCGGGCTGGAGCATCCGGCCAAGTCTGGAAGGATGGGGTCGACGATGATGTCACCCCTTGACGCTTGGTGAGGGTCGCCCAGAGCCCCGAGCGCCACGAGCGCCACGACAACCCACACCCGCAACCCGCGCTTTACGAGGAGACGGCAGATGGCCATCGCAACCCCGGACCAGTACAACGAGATGCTCGACCGGGCCAAGGCGGGGAAGTTCGCCTACCCGGCCATCAACGTCTCGTCGACGCAGACGCTGAACGCGGCGCTTCAGGGCTTCGCCGAGGCCGAGTCCGACGGCATCATCCAGATCTCCACCGGCGGCGCCGAGTACCTGTCGGGCCAGGGCGTGAAGGACATGGTCGTCGGCGCCGAGGCGCTCGCCGAGTTCGCGCACGTCGCCGCGGCCCGCTACGGCAACAAGATCGCGCTGCACACCGACCACTGCCCCAAGGGCAAGCTGGACGGGTACGTGCGCCCGCTGCTCGACATCTCCGCCAAGCGCGTCGAGGCCGGCGGCCTGCCGCTGTTCCAGTCCCACATGTGGGACGGCTCGGCCGAGACCCTCGCCGACAACCTCACGATCGCGCAGGAGCTGCTCGCCAAGGCCAAGGCCGCGAACATCATCCTCGAGATCGAGATCACCCCGACCGGCGGTGAGGAGGACGGCGTCTCGCACGAGATCAACGACAACCTCTACACCACGGTCGACGACGCGCTGCGCACCGCCGAGGCGCTGGGCCTGGGCGAGAAGGGCCGCTACCTGCTGGCCGCCTCGTTCGGCAACGTCCACGGCGTGTACAAGCCGGGCAACGTCGTGCTCCGCCCCGACCTGCTCAAGGAGCTGAACGAGGGCGTCGCCGCGAAGTACGGTCAGCCGGCCGGATCGAAGCCGTTCGACTTCGTCTTCCACGGCGGCTCCGGCTCCACGGTCGAGGAGATCACCACCGCGCTCGAGAACGGCGTCGTGAAGATGAACCTCGACACCGACACCCAGTACGCCTTCACGCGGCCCATCGCGGGCCACATGTTCGAGAACTACGACGGCGTCCTGAAGGTCGACGGCGAGGTCGGCAACAAGAAGACGTACGACCCGCGCGTGTGGGGCAAGAAGGCCGAGGCGAGCATGACCGCCCGCATCGTCCAGGCCTGCGAGAACCTGCGCTCGACGGGTACGCGCATCAAGTAGTCCGCGCGGCTCCCGCCTTCGTCCACGGGCCCGGTCTCCCTCTTGGGGAGCCGGGCCCGTGGCATGTCACGAAGGCGCTCGACGGAGAAGCCGAGCCGGGGGGCGGGGGAGAGAGCGCGCTCAGCGCTTCAGCGTCTCGTACGCCTCTTCGCTGCTGTCCTTGAGGAACTGCCAGCACCGCTCGGTCTCGTCCTTCTCCTCGATCGCGCCGGCGGCGCGGGCGAGAGCGGCGAGGCAGCGCAGGAACCCGCGATTTGCCTGGTGGCTCCAGGGGATGGGGCCGTGGCCCTTCCACCCGGCCCGGCGCAGCGAGTCCAGGCCACGGTGGTAGCCGGTGCGCGCGTACGCGTACGACTCGACCACGCGCCCCGCCTCGAAGGCGTCGTCGGCGAGCATGGCCCAGGCGAGCGAGAAGGTCGGGTACTTGGCCACGACATCGGCCGGTGCCTGGGACTCCTCGCCCAGAAGCCGGTACGCCTCTTCGTTCTCCGGCAGATACGTCGGATCCGGTCCGCCCAGCAGGTTCTTGTGCGTCGTCATGCCGCCAGTCTGCCACTTGCGGCCGGCCGCCCGGGACGGTCCTCGGGGGCGTGGGACGTGACCGGACGGGGCGCCGTGTCAGTCCGTGGAGGACTCCGGCTTCCGCTCGGTCTTCCGCTCGGCCGTGTCCGTGACGAGCCCTCCGAGCATCCGGTCGTAGACCGCCGCCGCGCGCTCGTCCAGGTCTTCCGGGGCCAGGTCGAGGTCGCGGGCGATCGTCTCGCGGAAGATGCAGTAGCCGAGGTAGGTGGCCGCGGTCATGGCGTGCATGACCAACCCGTCGGCGTCCTCGGGGAGTTCGCCCTCGCGGCGGTCGCGTTCCAGGGCCTCCTTGGTGCGGGTCAGCTCGGGGAAGAGGGTGAGTTCGGGGTCGCCGTCGAGGGCCAGGAGGGCTTCCAGGCGCAGGAGTTGGGGCTTCTCCAGGGCGAACCGCAGCATGGCGCGGCGGCGTTCGGCGAACGGCTTGTCCCAGTGGCTCTGTGCGCCGAGGTCCTCCGTGTCGAGGAGGCGGCCGATGGCCGCCCGCAGCAGCGTCTGGCGGTCGCCGAAGTACTGGTAGATCTGACCGTGGTTGACCCCCGCCTCCTTGGCGACCTCGCGCAGAGCGATGCCGGCCAGGGCTCCGTCGCGTTCGAGGAGCCGCAGCGCCGCGTCGAGCAGGTCGGCCTCGGTCTCCTGTCGGCTGCGGCGGCGGCGCTTTGCGGGGGCTTCGGCTGACTGGTCCGGCATGACACTCCCAGAAATTACTGGTCGGTAACCCATTGTCGGGTGTGCGGTCGCGACGTACCGTCCCATCTTAACGTTCCGTTATTAACGAACCGTTGATTAGGTGGATGCATGACCGACACACAGCCACCCCTGGCTGGAATACGCGTACTCGACGTCTCGACCGTACTGGCCGCCCCGGTGACCGCGACCTTCCTGGGTGACTTCGGCGCCGACGTGGTCAAGGTCGAGGAGCCGGGCCGGGGCGACTTCACCCGGGGCGGCGCGGGGCAGGACGCGCCCGGCAAGCGCTCCCTGCAATGGGTGCAGGAGGGGCGCAACAAGAAGTCGGTCACCATCGACCTGCGCACCGAGCGCGGCCAGGAACTGCTGCGCGAGCTGGTCCCGCACTTCGACGTCGTCGTCACCAACTACCGGCCGCCGACGCTGGAGAAGTGGGGGCTCGGTCCCGACGCGCTGCGCGCCATCAACCCGCGCGCCGTGCTGGTGTTCCTGACCGGGTACGGGCTGACCGGGCCGTTCCGCGACCGGGGCGCCTTCGACCGGATCGCCTCCGCGTACTCCGGGCTGACGTACGTCAGCGGCGACCCGGACCGCCCGCCCGTACGCTCCGGCTACTCCGTCATCGACTACATGGCCGCCTACATGGCCGCGTTCGCGACGATGACCGCCCTCTACCACCGCGATCTGCGCGGCGGCGAGGGACAGATCATCGACCTCGCCCTGTACGAGGCCGGGTTCCGGGCCTGCGAGAACGCGCTCGTCTCCTACAGCGGGACGGGGGCCGTGCGCGAGCGGCTCGGCAACCGCAACCCGAACATCGCGCCCGCCAGCGACTTCGACACCGCCGACGGCCGCCGCGTCTCCGTGCACGCCGGCACCGACCCGCTCTTCCGGCGCCTCGCCCATGCGATGGGGCAGCCCGAACTGCTGGAGGACGAGCGGTTCGCCGAGCGCAATCAACGGCTCGCGCACCAGGAGGAGTTGTACGAGATCGTCGCCGCCTGGGTCGCCACCCTTGAGGCCGACGCCGTCGTGACGCTGCTCAACGACGCGGGCATCCCGTCCGCGCCGCTCATGAACGTCGCCGACATCGCCGCCGACCGCCACTACCGCGAGCGCGGCACCATCGCCGAGGTCCACGACGAGCACCACGGCGACCTCCTGATGGCGGCGCCGCTGCCGCACCTGAGCGGGACTCCGGGCAGCATCCGCAGCCTCGGTGCCGCGCTCGGTGAGCACACCGACGACGTGCTCGCGCAGTTCCTCGGCCTGGACGCCGAGGCGCTGGCCGCGCTGCACGCCGACGGCGTCGTCTGACGCCGTCTCCCGAACCCCCTCACGTGACCCGATCTCCGACGACGTAGACAGGCGTGACGACCATGACTCGACAGCAAGGGACTGTGCAGCAAGGGGTGCTGCCCGATGTGGCGGACCCCGCCGTGGTTCCGCAGCCGCGGCGTGCGTGGCTGATGGCGTTCATGATCTTCGCCCTCGCGATGATCAACTTCGGCGACAAGACCGTCCTCGGGCTCGCCGCCGACCCCATCCGCGCCGAACTGGGCCTCAGCCAGAGCGTGTACGGCCTGGTGGCCAGCAGCTTCTTCGTCCTCTTCAGCATCTCGGCCGTCGCCGTCGGATTCGTCGCCAACCGCGTCCCGACGCGTTGGGTGCTGCTCGCGCTCGCCGTCGTGTGGTCGGTGGCCCAACTGCCGTTGCTGCTCGCGACGTCGGTCGGCACGCTGTTCGCCTCGCGCATCGTCCTGGGCGCGGGCGAGGGGCCGACCGCGGGTGTCGCCGTGCACTCGCTGTACAAGTGGTTCCCGCCCAAGCGGCGTGCGCTGCCCAGCGCCCTGTACATCATCGGCTCCGGCATGGGCGTCTTCATCGCCGCTCCCGTACTCACGCACCTCATCGACGGCCACGGCTGGCGCTCCGCGTTCTGGGCGCTGTCCGCCGTCGGTGGGCTGTGGGCGGTGCTCTGGTTCCTGATCGGACGGGAGGGACCCTTCGGAGTGGACGCCGATGACACACCGAAGGGCGAGACCGCCTCCGGAGCGGGCGGCGCCGCCCGCACGAAGTCCTCCTCGTACCGCCGCTTCCTCGGCAGCCGTACGTGGTGGGGCGGGGCGGTCGGCGGGTTCGGGGCGTACTGGACCGTCGCCCTCGGCTCGGCGTTCCTGCCCTCGTACCTGAAGAGCCAGCACGGCTTCACGGGGGCGCAGGCCGCTCAGTCGGTCGCGCTGTACGCCGCGTTCACCGTGATCGTGCCGCTGACGGTCAGCCCGTGGACGGCCCGGATGTTCCGGCGCGGTGTCACGTCGCGCCGCTCGCGCGGCATCACGCAGGGGGCGCTCGTCCTGGCGGCCGGGATCGCGCTCGCCTGCCTGCCGCTCGTCGGTGCCACGGCCGGTCAACTCGCCCTGATCGTCGTCGCGTTCGGCTTCGGGACCGGGGCCTTCGGGCTCTCGTACGAGACGACCTCCGAGGTCACGCCCGTGGACCGGCGCGGTGCCTCGCTCGGGATCCTGGTCGCGATCCAGACGCTGCCCGGGCTCATCGCGCCCGCCGTCACCGGCGCGCTCATCGACGCCGGATCCGACGAGAGCGCCGGTTACACGCTCGCGTTCGTGGTCGGCGGCGTACTGACCCTCCTGTGCGGGCTCGTGGCCCTGCTGACCGTCAACCCGGAGCGGGACGCCCCGAAGGCGGCCGATCTGCCGGACACTCAGCCGCTTCCCGCCTGACCCGCGACACCCCTCAGACTTCCGGCCCGTGGGCCGGTGACAGTACGAAAGGTTCTTGTTCTATGACCAGCCAGCAGACGTCCGTCATCGAGATCGTCAACCCGGCCACCGAGAAGGTCGTCGCCGAGGTCCACAACCACAATGCGCAGGAGTGCGACCAGGCCGTCGAGGCGTCCGCCGCGGCCCAGCGCGAGTGGGCCGCGCTGCCGGGTGAGGCCCGCAGCGTCCTGCTGTGGAAGTGGGGCGAGCTGGTCGAGGCCGCCTACCAGGAGCTCGCCCAGCTCGACGTCCAGTGCACCGGCAAGAACCTCCCCGACGCCATGATGGAGGCGAACCGCGGTGCCAGGCACGCCCGTTACTGGGCCGGCCGCGCCGACAAGCTCTTCGGCCAGCAGCTCGCCGACGTCCCCGGCCGCCTCTCGTACAGCGTCGTGGAGCCGCTCGGCGTGTACGTCGTGGTGCTGCCGTGGAACGCGCCCTCGCACTCCTTCATGGCCCGCGTCACCCCGGCCCTGGCCTGCGGCAACTCGGTCGTCGTGAAGCCGTCCGAGCTGTCGCCGCTGTCCGCGGTGCGCCTCGCCGAGCTGGCCGAGGAGGCCGGCATCCCGGCGGGCGTCCTGAAGGTCGTCACCGGTGACGGTGCCACCGGCGCCGCGCTGTGCGGCCACCCCAAGGTCGCGGGCGTCTCCTTCACGGGTTCGGTGCCCACCGGTCGCGCCATCGCGCACGCCGCCGCCGACACGTTCAAGAAGCTGACCCTGGAGATGGGCGGCAAGTCGCCCATCGTGGTCTTCGACGACGCCGACCTGGACTCGGCCGCCCGCGCCGCCGTCCTCGGCATCCTCGTCAACGCCGGCCAGATCTGCGCCGCCTCCAGCCGCCTCATCGTGCACGCCGACATCGCCGAGAAGTTCGTCGCCGAGGTCCGCGAGCGGATGGAGAAGGTCACCGTCGGCGACCCCACCACCAAGGGCACCATGGTCGGCCCGCTGGTCTCGCGCGGCCAGTACGAGAAGGTCATCGCCATGCTGGAGGAGGCGCAGGCCGACGGCGCCCGCGCGCTCACCGGCGGCGGCGCCCAGGACGCGGAGGGCCTCGGCTTCTACGTGCAGCCGACCCTGCTGGAAGGCGTGCGCCCCGACATGCGGATCGCGTGCGAGGAGGTCTTCGGGCCGGTCCTCACCGTGCAGACCTTCACCACCGAGGCCGAGGCCGTCGAGCTTGCCAACGCCGGTGAGCTGGGCCTGAGCAGCTACGTGTGGACCCGCGACATGGGCCGCATGATCCGGATGACCGAGGCGATCGACGCGGGCGTCGTGCACGGCAACACGCCGCTCGTCATGGACTCCGCGCTGCCGTTCGGCGGCTTCAAGGACAGCGGCCTCGGCAACGCCTACGGCGAGGACGCGGTCGCGGGCTGCACCCGCACCAAGCGCGTCACGCTGCGCGTCGCCGACGCCCCGCTGCCCAGCCCGTGGCCCGGCGTCTGACCCGCGTCCCCCTCCTCGTACTTTCCTGAATTGGAGCACCACCATGCCGACTTCCACCCGCATCGTCGTCCAGGACAAGCCGGGCACCCCGATCGAACTGCGTGAGGTCACGCTGCCCGACCCGGGCCCGCACGACGTTCTCGTCCAGATGCACGCCAGCGGCGTCTGCCAGAGCCAGCTGTTCTGGATGCACGCCCCGCACCCCGACCCGATGCTCTTCGGGCACGAGGGCTACGGCACGGTCGTGGCGACCGGCAGCGAGGTCACCCACGTCGAAGAGGGCGCGAAGGTCATGGTGACGTGGCTGCCGCGCGCCTCCGACCGCACGCCGACCCGCGCCTCGCTCGACATCCCGGGCCTCGGCACCGCGTACTCGCCCAACGTCTACACCTGGGCCGAGCACTGCCTCGCGGACGAGCTGTACGTGGTACCGCTCGACGACAGGAGCCACCAGGACGTCGTGTCCGTCGTCGGCTGCGCCGTCCTGACCGGCGCCGGCGCCGTCAGCAATGTCGCCCCGGTGCAGGCCGGCGGCAGCGTCGCCGTGTTCGGTGTGGGTGGGGTCGGTCTTTCGGCCGTCGCCGCTGCCTCGATCCGCGGCGCCAAGAACGTCATCGCCGTCGACCTCGGCGCGGACAAGCTGGAGTTCGCCAAGAAGTTCGGCGCCACGCACACCATCGACGGCAGCGAGGGCAGCCCCGTCGAGAAGATCGTCGAGATCACCGGCGGCGGCGTCGACGTCGCCGTCGACTGCGTCGCCCTGCCCGACACCGTCACCAACGCCATCAACGCGGCCCGCCCCGGCCGCCTCGGCGTGAACATGGGCGGCACGGCCGTCATCGTGGGCCTGCCCAAGAAGCCGCTGGAGCTGAACATCGCCCAGCAGATCAACGGCAACATGCTCACCGGCCAGAAGTCCCTCATCGGCACCACCGCGGGCGGCTGCGTCCAGGACGACATCGCGACGTTCCTCGACTGGCACCACACGGGCAAGTTCGACCTCAACGCCTTCGTGACCGACCGCTACCCGCTGGACGACATCGCCAAGGCGGTCGCCGACCTCGCCCAGGGCAAGATCCTCGGCCGGGCGCTCACCACGATGTGAGCCAAGCCCGCCCGGTGAGCTGCCGCTCCGCGCCCCCACGGAGGGCGCGGAGCGGTGCCCTGGGCCCTCTTGCCAGATCGAAGTCTCCACCGGTTCGTCAATCACGGACCGCCGTAGGCGTGGTGGCGGCGGTCCGACCTCGACCCGCACCGTTCCCGGTGCCAGGACCCAGAGGACGGCCCCGACATGGCACATCACCCGGACACCGAACCGGCTGTTGTGGACGCACCACCCCGCGCCGACCGCCCTGTTCAGGGACAACCGCGGCGCGGACAGGCCTGGTTGATCACCGCGCTGCTCACCGTGCTCATGGTCATCAACTTCGGCGACAAGGTGGTCCTCGGCATCGCGGCGAAGCCGCTGATGCACGAACTGGACCTCAGCAAGGCGCAGTACGGCCTCGTCGCCAGCTCCTTCTTCTTCCTGTTCGGCATCTCCAGCGTCGCCGTCGGCTTCCTCGCCAATCGCATGAGCACGAAGTGGGTGCTCCTCGGCATGGCGGCCGTCTGGTCCGTCGCGATGATGCCGATCGTGCTCATCGCGACGCTGCCCGCGCTGCTCGGCAGCCGGGTCCTGCTGGGCGCCGCCGAGGGGCCGACCGTGGGGATCGCCCAGCACGCCGTGCAGAAGTGGTTCCCGGACAGCCGCCGCTCGCTGCCGACCGCGGTGGTGAACATCGGTGCGGCGCTGGGCGTCGTGATCGCGCCGGTGCTGACGTATCTGACCGTGCACCACGGCTGGCGGGCCCCGTTCATCACCCTGGCCGTCGCCGGAGCCGCCTGGGCGGTCATCTGGTGCGTCCTCGGCAAGGAAGGGCCGCTGACGACGTACGGCGCGAGCCAGGAGCAGGACGTACCCACAGGCGAAGAAGTCTCCGAAGAGCCGCGCGTCCCCTACCGGAAGCTGCTCCTCAACAGGTCGTTCGTGGCCATGTGCGCGGGAGGCTTCGCCGCGTACTTCACCATCGCGCTGATGCTGACGTGGCTGCCCGCGTACCTGGAGGACGTCGAGGGGTTCAGCGAGCAGCAGGCGGGGTCCTTCCTCGCGGTGCCGCGCGCCGTGGCCGTGGTCCTGGAGCTCGCCGTGCCGGTGGCGGCCGGCTGGTGGATGCGGCGCGGCGTGAGCCGCCGGGCCGCGCGGGCGGGCACCTCCGCGGTGATCCTGCTCGTCGCCGGCCTCGCGCTCGTCGCGGCGCTCTTCGCGGGGTTCTCCGGGATTCTCCAAATGGCCCTGTTCACGGTCGCGTTCAGCGTGCCGAGCATCGTCTTCATCTTCAGCGCCCTGGTCGTCGTCGACATCTCGCCGGTCAAGCAGCGCGGCGCGACGCTCGGCATCGGCACGGCCGTCATGACCTCGGCCGGCATCGTCGCCCCGGCCCTGATGGGCGCGCTGGTCGGCCCCTTCGACGATCCCGGCGTCGGCTACCGCATCGGGTTCCTCGTGCCGGCGCTCGCCATGATCATCGGCGGCGTCGCCGTGGCCCTGTGGGTGGACCCCGACCGTGAGGCCCGCCGCCTCGGCCTGCGGTGACACCCGCCCGTATTCCTGTCCCGTCCCCGTGATCCCTGTCCCGTCCCCGTACAGCTCTGTCACGCACGAACCAGAGGAACCAAAGGAACCAGGCATGCAGACCGAACCGCACAGCAGCGCGGCGCCGAAGCGGACCTACCCCGAGGGCACGCCCTTCCCCGGCACGATCGGCGCGAACGTGGCCGCTTCGCAGGAGGCCTGGCCGGTACAGCCGACCCCCGGGAGCGGCGCCCCGAACGTGGTGATGGTCGTCCTCGACGACGTCGGCTTCGCGCAGCTCGGCTGCTTCGGCGGACTCGGCGGCAGGATCGAGACGCCCGCGATCGACGGCCTTGCCGCCTTCGGCCTGCGCTACAGCAACTTCCATGCGGCGGCGATGTGTTCACCGACGCGGGCCTCCCTGATGACCGGCCGCAACCACCACTCGGTCGGCATCGGCATGATCATGGAGCGGGCCACCGGCTACCCCGGCTACAACGCCCGTATCCCCAAGAACGCGGCGATGATCTCCCGCGTCATGCAGCAGGAGGGCTACAGCACCCTCGCCGTCGGGAAGTGGCACCTCACCCCGCCGACGGAGTCCACCCCGGCCGGACCGTATCTGCGCTGGCCGCTCGGCCAGGGCTTCGACCGGTTCTACGGGTTCATCGGCGCCGACGACGACCACTGGAACCCGAACCTGTACGAGGACAACCACCGTGTGCCCCGGCGCACCGGTGACGAGGACGACGGCTACCACCTCAGCGAGGACCTGGTCGACAAGTCCGTCTCCTGGATCGGCGAACGCAAGCTGGTGACGCCCAGCAAGCCGTTCTTCCTGCACCTGGCCTTCGGCGCCGCGCACGCGCCGCACCACGCGCCGGCCGACTGGATCGAGAAGTACGAGGGCCGCTTCGACGACGGCTGGGACGTGATCCGCGACGAGACCCTGGCCCGCCAGAAGGAGCTCGGCCTCGTACCGGCCGACACGGTCCTGCCCGACCGCAACCCCGGCATCCGCCCCTGGGACACGCTCTCCGACGCCGAACGCCGCCTCTACGCACGCCAGATGGAGGTCTACGCGGCCTTCGTCGCCCACACCGACCACCAGATCGGGCGCCTCGTCGAGAGCCTGCGGGAGCAGGGCCAGCTCGACAACACGCTGTTCATGGTCGTCTCCGACAACGGCGCGAGCGCGGAGGGCGGCCCCGACGGCATCGCGTCCGAGACCCGGTACTTCAACGGCGTACGCGACACCGTCGCGGAGATGACCGCGCAGCTCGACGAATGGGGCGGCCCCACCACCCAGCCGCACTACGCGACGGGCTGGGCGATGGCGGGCAACACCCCCAACCGCCTCTACAAGTCCTTCTGCCACGAGGGCGGCACCCGTGTGCCGTTCGTCGTGCACTGGCCGGACGCGATCACGGACCACGGCGGCATCAGGTCCCAGTTCCACAGCGCCACCGACATCGCGGCGACCGTCCTCGACGCCGCCGGCACCCCGATGCCCGAGGTCGTCGACGGCCACGCACAGCTCCCGGTCGACGGCCTGTCGATGCGCTACTCGTTCAACGACGCCGCCGCCCCCACCACCCGGACCTCCCAGTACTTCGAGATGTTCGGGCACCGGGCGATGTGGAAGGACGGCTGGAAGGCCGTCACCCTGCACTGGTCGAAGGCCATCAACACCCGCCTCGGGCAGATCGACCACCCGCTGAACGACGGCGACTTCGACGCGGACGTGTGGGAGCTGTACCACGCGGACACCGACGTCTCCGAGGTGAACGACCTCGCCCAGGAGCGGCCCGAGAAGCTGAAGGAACTCGTCGACCTGTGGTGGGAGGATGCCGGACGCCACCAGGTCCTTCCGCTCGACGACCGGCTCGCCGAGCGCTCGATGGACGAGCCCGACATCCTCGAACCCCGCGACTGCTACCGCTACGACGGCCACGTGCACCTCGACATGCGCTCCACCCCGATCGTGCGCAACACCTCCCACACGATCCGCGTCCGCGCGGACATCGACGACCCCGCCACGGGCGGCGTCCTGGTCGCCGACGGCGGCCCGGAGGGCGGCTACCTGCTGTGCGTCCAGGACGGCCGCGTCGTCTACGTCTCGAACGCACTGGGCAAGGAGTTCACCGTCCTCGAATCCGCCGCGGACCTGAAGCCGGGTGAGCACGAGGTGCTGGTCGAGTTCGAGAAGACCGGCGAACACGCGGGCCGCGCCCGGCTGTCCGTGGACGGCACGGCCATGGCCGAGGCGGACGTGCCGCGCACCAACGCGGTGCTCTACGGACTCCAGGCCGACGGCCTGCGCACCGGCCGGCACCTCCTCACGGTCTGGCCCGGCTACCACGGGCCCCGGGAACTGGCGGGCCGCGTCCGCACGGTCGAGCTCCGCCGGGGCGAAGGACCGGCCTCGGACCCGGACGCCGACCTGCGGATGGCGCTGCACCGGCAGTGACGCACCACGCCTGGCGTGCCCCGTTCGGGGCACGCCAGGAGGGCGGGAGTGGCCGTGGTGCCGTTGGATGGGCGTCATGCTGATGCGTGTACGGAGTACGGGGTGACGCCATCCGCCGATGCGTCGGCGGCCGACATCGAAGCGGCGACGTACCGCGTGGTGCTCAGCCGGCACTATCTCCGCGTCCTGTTGCTGTCTCTGCTCCTGGGCGTTCCCATCGCCCTGGCGTGCTTCTTCTTCGTGAGCCTCCAGCACTGGTTGCAGCACGAGGTCTGGACTTCGCTGCCGTCGACGCTCGGCTACGACGAGGCTCCCTGGTGGTGGCCGCTGCCGGCGCTCGCCGTCGCCGGGCTCGTGCTCGCACCGATCGTCACGCGCATGCCGGGCCACGGGGGACATCTCCCGGTCAACGGGCTCGGCGGCACGCCCGTCGGCCCACGCGAACTGCCCAGCGTCGCCCTCGCCGCGCTCGTCACGCTGCCGCTCGGCGTCGTCCTCGGCCCGGAGGCCCCGCTCATGGCGGTCGGCAGCGCGCTTGCCCTGCTGGCCGTGCGCCGGATGCGGGGCGGGGACGATCCGCGTACGGCGGGAGTCGTGGCCACGGCCGGGTCCACCGCCGCGATCTCCACGATCCTCGGCGGACCACTCGTGTCCGCGCTGTTGGTGGTCGAGGCGGCGGGCCTGGGTGGCGCGCGGCTGGCCGCGTTGCTGCTGCCGTGCCTCACGGCGAGCGCCGCCGGAGCGCTGGTGTTCACCGGATTCGGCACGTGGACAGGCCTGGAGACGGGCGGCCTGGCGCTGCCCGCGCTGCCGCCCATGGCCAACCCGGACGTGGGCGACTTCCTGTGGGGCCTGCCGCTGGCGGCGCTCATCGCCTGCGCCCTCACCCTCGTACGCCGCATGGGCCGCCAAACGGCAGGCTGGACGGGACAGCGGAACACGGCGACGCGCACGGTGCTGTGCGCCCTGGCCGTCGGCGTCTGCCTCACCGCGTACGCGCTGATCACCGGCCGCTCGCCGGGGGAGGCGGCCCTCTCCGGTCAGGAGACCCTCGCCGAACTCGCCGCACACCCCACCGCCTGGTCCGTGGCGGCGCTGCTCGCGCTGGTCGTGTGCAAGGGACTCGCCTGGGGCCTCAGCCTCGGCAGCCTGCGCGGAGGCCCGATCTTCCCGGCGCTGCTGCTCGGCGCGGCCGTGGCCATCGCCTGCGCCGGACTCCCCGGCCTCGGCTCGGCGCCCGCGCTCGCCTTCGGCCTCTGCGCGGCGGCGACGGCAGTGATGGGACTCCCGCTGTGCGGGGCCGCGCTCACCGTGCTGCTCCTCGGCGCGGACGCGTACGACCAGATGCCGTTGATCGTGGCCACCGCGGTCGTCGCCCATCTGACGGTGCTGCTGATGAACAGGCGGGGCGAGGCCAAGGGGCCCGCGAAGTAGTGGCGGACCGTGATCAGGCGGGCCTTGCCGTTTGAGGGGACGATTGCGGAGGATGCAGTCGGGGACCGGGGCCCCGTGTCGGTAACGGCAGGGCGGACCGCTACCCGGAGTACAAAACAGGAGACAGCGATGTCCCACGACGCGGATCACGCAGCGGTTCCGGAACCGGAAGCACCCGCCACCCCGCATCTCGACTTCGCGGGCACCACGCCCTACGAGGACTACGTCCAGGCCGACGTCCTCACCCACCTCCAGGAACTGCGCTCGGACGATCCCGGCGAGATGGTCTTCCTGGTCACCACCCAGGTCATGGAGCTGTGGTTCACGGTCATCGTGCACGAGTGGGAGACGGCCGCCCGCGCGCTCGGCGGCGACGACGTGCCGACCGCGGTCGCGGCGCTGAAACGCTCCGTGCGCGAGCTGGACGCGCTCAACGCCTCGTGGCGGCCGCTCGGCCAGCTCACTCCGGCCCAGTTCAACTCGTATCGGTCCGCGCTCGGGGAGGGCAGCGGCTTCCAGTCGGCGATGTACCGGCGCATGGAGTTCCTGCTCGGCGAGAAGTCGGCGTCGATGCTGGTGCCGCACCGCGGCGCGCCCCGGGTGCACGCCGAGCTGGAGAAGGCGCTGCACGAGCCGAGCCTGTACGACGAGGTGCTGCGGCTGCTCGCCCGGCGCGGGCACGCGGTGCCGCGCGCCGTGCTCGACCGTGACGTGTCGCGGAAGTACGAGCCGTCGGCGGAGGTTGAGGCGGTGTGGACGCGCCTGTACGCCGGCGACGAGAACGACGAACTCGCGCGGCTCGGCGAGGCGTTGACCGATGTCGCCGAGCTGGTGTGGCGCTGGCGCAACGACCATCTGGTGGCCACGCGGCGCGCGATGGGAGCCAAGGCCGGCACCGGCGGCTCCGCCGGGGTCGCGTGGCTGGAGAAGCGCGCGCAGAAGAATGTGTTCCCCGAGCTGTGGACGGCGAGGTCCCATGTTTGATCTGTACGAGCGGGCGCGCGAGCTGGACGCCGAGGACCAACTGGCGGGTGTACGGGGCGACTTCGTTCTCGGTGACGATGTCGTCTACCTGGACGGGAACTCGCTGGGCGCGCTGCCCGCGAACGTGCCCGGGCGGGTCGACGACGTCGTGCGCCGGCAGTGGGGTGAGCTGCGGATCCGGTCCTGGACCGAGTCGGGGTGGTGGACCGCGCCCGAGCGGATCGGGGACGTGATCGCTCCGCTGGTGGGTGCGGGCAGTGGCCAGGTCGTGGTCGGCGACTCCACAAGTGTCAATGTCTTCAAGGCACTTGTGGGGGCCGTACGGCTGGTGGGCGGGCCGGAGGCCGGGCGCGACGAGATCCTCGTCGACGCTGCGACGTTCCCTACCGACGGCTATATCGCCGCCTCCGCGGCCCGGATGACGGGCTGTTCGGTGCGGGCGGTGGAGCCGGGGGAGGTGCGGGGTGCGCTGGGGCCGCGGACGGCGGCGGTGCTCCTGAACCACGTCGACTACCGCAGCGGCCGGCTGCACGACCTGCCGTCGCTGACCGCGGCGATTCGCGCGGCGGGGGCGGTCTCGGTGTGGGACCTCTGCCACAGCGCGGGCGCGCTGCCGGTCGGGCTCGACGAGCACGGGGTCGACCTCGCCGTCGGCTGCACGTACAAGTTTCTGAACGGGGGGCCCGGTTCACCGGCGTACCTGTATGTGCGGCGCGAGCACCAGGCCGCCTTCGACTCGCCGCTGCCGGGCTGGAACTCGCACGCCGAGCCGTTCGGGATGCGGTCCGAGTACGAGGCCGCGGACGGGGTCGTACGAGGGCGGGTCGGCACGCCGGACATCCTGTCGATGCTGGCGTTGGAGGCGGCCCTGGAGGTGTGGTCGCGCCCCGACGTGTCCGTCGACGCGGTACGCGCCAAGTCCCTGGCCCTGACGGATTTCTTCCTGGAGTGCGTCGAGGCGTACGTCCCTGAGGGCCGGGTCGAGGCGGTGACGCCGGCGGCGCACGGGGAGCGGGGGAGCCAGGTGGCGTTGCGGTGTGCGGACGCGGGTGACGTGATGGGGCGGTTGATCGCGGCGGGCGTCGTCGGCGACTTCCGTCCTCCGGACGTGTTGCGGTTCGGGTTCACGCCGCTGTATCTGTCCTTCGCGGATGTGGAGCGGGCGGCGGGGGTGCTGGCACACGAACTGTCCTGACGCCTACCCGCACGGGGCTCCGCCCCGGACCCCGCTGCTCAATCGCCGCAGGGGCTTGAAATACCGGCACCCGAGGAGCCGAAGTCTCGACAGATCAAGCCTCGCCGGCGATTGAGGCGCGGGGTCCGGGGCGGAGCCCCGAGGCGTTACGGCGTGTAGGCGCCGGCTGCGGCTGCCGCCACCGTCGCCGTCACCGCACGGTCCGCGTCAGCTTCCGTAGGGGCGGCGCCCATGGTCAACAGCCGGTAGTACAGCGGCGCGGACACCGCTCGGATGACCTCCGACGGGTCCGTGCCGTGGGGCAGCTCGCCCCGGTCCACCGCCAGGGCCACGCACGGCGCCCACTCGGCCACCCGTACCTCGTAGAAGCGGGCGAGGGCCGACGCCGTGCGCGGGTCGCACGCCGCCGCGGCGATCACCGCGCGGAAGAGGGGGCCCTGCCGCGGGTCGGCCAACGTGCGTTGTACGAGGCGGGCGTTGGCGGTCAGGTCGCCGTGCAGGGTTCCCGTCTCGGTGCGGGGCAGCGAGTCCCGGGCCATCTCGTCGAGGAGGTCGGCGACGAGGCCGGTGGGCGAACCCCACCGCCGGTACACGGTCGTCTTGCCGACGTCCGCGCGCCGCGCGATGTCGCCCAGGTCGAGGCGGTCGAAGCCGTGCTCGGCGAGGACGTCGCCCGCCGCCTGGAGCACCGCCGCGCGGACACGGGCCGTGCGCCCGCCGGGGCGGAGCGTGCCGGGTTCGGGTGCCCCGGCCGTCACATCACTGCTCATGCCGACAGGGTAACGGTACGAACGAACCATTTGCGCGGTCACTGTACGTGTTGACGCACGTCACGGGCCTGGTAGCGTCCGCTTACCCGAAACCGCAAGTTCCGCACGATGTCGAGAGGTTGGAGCATGCCAGACCCCGACAAGTCCGGCGCCGCCCGCGAGGAGGCGGAGGAGGCGTCGGCCTTCTCGCACCCTGCCGTGCCGCCGGACGTCAGCGCCGCGTACGGCGATCACCCGGATCAGATCGTCGACTTCTACGCCCCGAGGGACGGCGCGACCGCGGCCCCGCTCGTCGTGGTCCTGCACGGAGGCGCGTGGCGTGCGCCGTACGACCGGCAGTACCTGGCCCCGTTCTGCGACTTTCTCGCCCGGCGTGGTTTCGCCGTCGCGAACGTCGAGTACCGGCGGGGAAGCCCGGTGCCGCATCAGGGCGCGGAGGGCCCCGTCGCCGGGCGCTGGCCGGAGACCTTCGACGACGTGGCGGCCGCGCTCGACGCGATGCCCGCGCTCGCCGCCGAGCACCTGCCGTCGGCGGATCCGCGCCGCACCGTCGTCACCGGGCACTCGTCGGGCGGTCACCTCGCACTGTGGGCGGGGGCCCGGCACGTGCTGCCGGAGGGCGCGCCCTGGCGCACCCCGGACTCGGCGGCGCTGCGCGGCGTCGTCGCCATCGCCCCGATCGCGGGCTTCGTGCTCGCCGAGGAGCTGGGGGTCTGCGACGGCGCGTGCGTCCAACTCCTGGGCGGCATGCGGGAGTTGTTCGACGAGCGACGCCCGTACGCGGACCCCGTGGAACTGCTGCCGACCGGTGTCGCGACGACCCTGGTCCAGGGTCGTACGGACGCGACCGTGCCGTTCGAGCTGGCCGAGGCGTACGCGGACGCGGCGGCGAAGGCGGGCGAGGTCGTGGGCGTCACGTTCCTGGAGGAGGTCGGCCACTTCGCGGTGATCGACCCGGCGGCGGACGCCTGCGCGGTGGTCGCGGAGGAGATCGCACAACTGGCCTGGTGACACAGCGCGGTACGGCGAGTAGTCCTTGCGACGGACGCCGTCGAACCCTCCTCCGTGCGGACGCGGGGCCGTGTTCCCGCGACCTACCGTGAGTGCCATGACCGACACGACCATCATCCAGGGCCCGCGCGAGCACAGCCCTGAGATCAATCTCGCCAAGTCGGCGCTGCGGGGGCTGCGCGAGGACCTGTTCCGGGGGGTGCGCACGTACCGGCCGCTGCCCCGGGCGGCCACGGACGGGCCGTGGGCCCGGCAGTTCCCCGAGCGTTTCCGCCGGCATCTGGGGCTGCTGCCGCACGCCGTCGTGCTCGGCCTCGCCGGGATCACGCTGATCACGGGCATGGCGAGCTACGGCGCCCTCGACGACAGCTTCTTCGCCCTCGTCGCCGGGCTGATGGCCTCGGTCCCCGTCGCGCTCACCCTGCTCCGACCGATCCTCGCCTGGTGGCTCTCGCTGGGGGTCGCGCCCGTCCTGGTCTGGGCGACGGGCGACGGCCTGTACCCGTGGTCGGGCGGCAGCATCATGGGACACACGATCGTGCTGATGGTGGTCGCGGCGCGCACCCGGCCGCGTACGGCGGCCTGGATGTGGGCGCTGTCCACGCTGTACTCGCTGCTCTCCGCGGCGCTCTTCGGCGGCCTGAACGGCGGCGTCGCCGTCCCGATGACGGTGCTCTCCGGCATGGGGGTCGGGATCGTCGCGCTCGTCCAGGTCAACCGCACCGCGCGGCAGCAGGTCGTCCAGGAGCGCACGGTCACCGCCGTCGAGCGGGACCGGCGCACGCTCCTGGAGGAGCGCACGAACATCGCGCGCGAGCTGCACGACGTGGTGGCGCACCACATGTCGGTCGTCGCCATCCAGGCGGAGGCCGCGCCGTACCGCGTCGAGAACCCGCCGCCCGAGCTGGAGCAGGCGTTCGTCACGATCCGGGAGAACGCGGTGGCGGCACTCACCGAACTGCGCCGCGTCCTGGGGGTCGTACGGGCCGAGGACTACGAGGCGCCCGACGCGCCGCAGCCCACGCTCGCCGATCTCGACCGGCTCCTGGAGAACGTGCGGGAGGCCGGGCTGACCGTGACGCGGACGGTGACGGGCGCGGCCCGCGAACTGCCGCAGGGCGTCGAGCTGTCGGCGTACCGGATCGTGCAGGAGGCGCTCAGCAACGCGCTGCGGCACGCCCCGGGTGCGCAGGCCGCCGTCGAGGTGTCGTACGTCCTCGGCGGCCTCGGCCTCCGGATCGTCAACGGCCCGCCGACCGGACTGACCAAGCCGAGCCCCGGCGCCGGTCACGGCATCACCGGCATGCGCGAACGCGTCACCATGCTCGACGGCGAGATGACGGCGGAGGGGACGGACGACGGCGGGTACGAGGTGGCGGTCTTCATCCCCGTCGCCCGGGCCGCGGCCACCGGGACGGAGGACGAGGCGTGATCAGGGTCCTGGTCGCCGACGACCAGATGATGGTCCGCGAGGGCTTCTCCGTCCTGCTGAACGCCATGCCGGACTTCGAGGTCGTCGGCGAGGCGGTCAACGGCGTGGAGGCCATCGCCAAGGTCCGCGAACTCCGCCCCGACGTCGTCCTGATGGACATCCGCATGCCGGAGCTGAACGGCATCGAGGCGACCCGCGAGATCGTCGCGGCGGACGCGGGCACGAAGGTGCTCGTCCTGACCACCTTCGACCTCGACGAGTACGTGTACCAGGCGCTCAGGGCCGGTGCCTCCGGCTTCCTCCTCAAGGACGCCTCCGCCCGCGAACTCGCCGACGGCGTACGGGTGGTGGCGAGCGGCGAGGCCCTCCTCGCGCCGACCGTGACCCGGCGCCTGATCACCGAGTTCGCCAAGCTGTCCGAGACGTCGAGGATCCCGGCGGGGCGGCAGGCGGGCGCGTACGGGGAGCTGACCGAGCGCGAGACGGAGGTGCTCGTCCTGATCGCGCAGGGCCTGTCGAACATCGAGATCGCCGACCGGCTCGTGGTCGCCGAGTCGACGATCAAGACGCATGTGAGCCGGGTCCTGGTGAAGCTGGGGCTGCGCGACCGCACACAGGCGGCGGTGTTCGCGTACGAGGCACGTCTGGTCACGCCGGGCTGAGCGGGCTTAACGTCCCGACATGGAAGAAGCGTTCGACCCCTGGTCCCCGGCCTTCGTCGCCGACCCGTACCCCGCCTACGCGGAGCTGCGCGAGGCCGGGCGGGTGCACTGGTTCGAGCCGTCGAACCAGTACCTGATCCCGCACCACGCCGACGTCTCGGCGCTCCTGCGCGACCGCCGCCTGGGCCGCACCTACCAACACCGGTACGCCCACGAGGACTTCGGCCGCACGGCCCCGCCACCCGAGCACGAGCCGTTCCACACCCTCAACGACCACGGCATGCTCGACCTCGAACCCCCGGACCACACGCGCATCCGCCGCCTGGTGTCGAAGGCGTTCACACCGCGAACGGTGCGGCAACTGCAGCCCTACGTAGAGAAGTTGGCGGGCGACCTCGTCTCGGGGCTGGTGGCCGACGGCGGCGGCGACCTGCTCACGGCGGTCGCCGAACCGCTCCCCGTGGCCGTCATCGCCGAGATGCTCGGCATCCCCGAGGCGGACCGGGCGCCGCTGCGGCCGTGGTCGGCGGCGATCTGCGGAATGTACGAGCTGAACCCGTCGCCGGAGACGGCGCGGGCCGCGGTCACCGCGTCGCTCGAATTCACCGAGTACCTACGGGAGTTGATCGCTGACCGCCGCGCCCGCCCCGCCGACGACCTGATCTCGGGGCTCATCGCGGCGCACGACGACGAGGACGGCGGCACCGGCACGGGCACCGGCAGCGGCGGCCCGGCCCGCCTCACCGAGCAGGAGATGATCTCCACCTGCGTCCTGCTCCTCAACGCCGGCCACGAGGCCACGGTCAACGCGACCGTGAACGGCTGGTGGGCCCTGTTCCGCCACCCCGAGCAGCTGGCGGCCCTGCGCGCGGACCACTCCCTGATCCCCACGGCGATCGAGGAGCTGATGCGCTACGACACCCCGCTCCAGCTCTTCGAACGCTGGGTGCTCGACGAGATCGAGGTGGCGGGCACCACGATCCCGGCCGGCTCGGAGGTCGCCCTCCTCTTCGGCTCGGCCAACCACGACCCGGCGGTCTTCTCCGCGCCGGGGACGCTCGACCTGACGCGCGCCGACAACCCGCACATCTCCTTCTCGGCGGGCATCCACTACTGCATCGGCGCCCCGCTCGCCCGGATCGAACTCGCCGCGTCCATGCAGGCGTTGCTCACGCAGGCGCCGACGCTGCGGCTCGCTTCGGAGCCGCAGCGCAAGCCGAACTTCGTGATCCGGGGGTTGGAGGGGCTTGCCGTGGAGGTGTGACGGCACCGTCAGTTGGACATGTCGCGCCGGCGCAGGCCGGCCAGGCCCGCGCCCACCAGTACCGCCGCGAGCAGCACCTCCACGAGGACCGGTCCCCACGCCATGCCGCCACCGGGCAGCTTCGGCAGGTGGCCGAACGGGGAGATGTCCATGACCGCCTGCGGCAGCTTCAGGGCCGGGCCGATCCAGCCGATGAGGAGCGCCGCCCCCGCCGCCGCCCACGCGGCGCCGGCCGCCCCCGGCCACACCCCGTACAGCAGCACGGCCACCCCGCCGAGCGTCCAGATCGCGGCGAGCTGGACCAGGCAGGCGCCGAGGATCGGGCCGAACTCGTGGCCGTAGCCGACCGCGAGTCCGACCCCGCCGAGCAGCATGATCAGCGCCGCGCCCGCGAAGGCGATCGCCAGGTGGCCGCCGGCCCAGGCGATCCGGCCCACGGCGTTCGCGAGGATCGGTTCGGCCCGCTGCGAGGTCTCCTCGCCGTTCAGCCGGAGCACCGCCTGCACGATGTAGAGCGCGGCGACCATGCCGAGCATGCCCACCATCGTGGCGAGGAAGGCGTTGGTGATGCCGGACTGGCCGCCCATCCGCTCGATGATCTCCTTGGTGTTCTCGCTGTCGCCGACCAGGTCGGCCGCCCCCTCGGTCATCCCGCCGAAGACGACACCGGCCGCGAGGAACCCGATCGACCAGCCGATCACGCTGCCCCGCTGAAGCCGCCAGGCCAGCGAACCCGCCGTGCCGAGGCGCCCGTCGGCGGGCCCCGGCCGCGTCGGCAGGAAGCTCATCCCGATGTCGCGCCGCCCGGCCAGCTCGTATCCGACCGCGCCCTGAATCACGACAGCGGCGAGGAACAGAACCAGCACCCACCACCGCTCGTCGGCGAAGGCGCGTACGTTCTCGACCCAGCCGATCGGCGAGATCCAGGTCAGCGGGGACGAGCCGTCGTTCGTCCCGGAGTCGCCCGCCGCGCGCAGCACGAAGGCCACGCCGAGCACGGCCGAGGTGACGCCGCGCGCGAGCCGGGCGCTCTCCGTGAACTGGGCGACGATCGCCGCCATCGTCGCGAACACCATCCCGCAGCCGCCGATCGCGAGCCCGAGGGCCAGGGCCCCCGCGCCGCCCTGGGCGGACAGCCCGCCCGCGATGACGAGCGCGAGCACACCGTTGGCCACGAGGGCCGCGAGCAGCGCGGACGTCAGTGGCGCGCGCCGCCCCACCATCGCCGACGACACCAGCTCCTGCCGCCCGCTCTCCTCCTCGTCACGGGTGTGCCGCACGACGATGAGCAGGCTCATGATCGCGGCGAAGACGGCGGCGAACGTGCCCACGCGCCACGCGGTGAGCGCGCCGAGCGAGTCCCCGAAGGCCGGCCCGTACATGGCGCGCATCGAGCTGTTGGTGTTCATGGTGGAGGCGATGTTCGCCCGCTCGGCGGCCGTGGGGTAGACCGTGTTCAGCGAGTTCGGCATCGACACGACCATCACCGCGGTGATCGCGATCCATACGGGCATCATCACCCGGTCGCGCCGGAGCGCGAGCCTGAGCAGTGTGCCGGTGCCCGCGAGGTGACGCGCGCCGCCCGTACGTGTGTCGAAGCGGCCTTCGCTCACGAGCGTGCTCATCGCGACACCGCTTCCTTCTCGCCGGTCCGCACGTCCGCGGCGTCGTCCTGGTAGTGCCGCATGAACAGCTCTTCCAGGGTGGGCGGGGTGCTGGTCAGCGAGCGCACGCCGGACCCGGCGAGCGAGCGCAGCACGGCGTCCAGCTTGTCGGTATCGACCTGGAGCTTGACGCGCTTGCCCTGTACGTCGAGGTCGTGCACCCCGGGGAGTTCGCTCAACTCGCCGGGTGCGCCCGCGAGTTCGGCGGTCACGCTGGTACGGGTCAGATGCCGCAGGTCGGCCAGCGAGCCGCTCTCCACGGTCACGCCCTTGCGGATGATGCTGACCCGGTCGCACAGCTCCTCGACCTCGCTGAGGATGTGCGAGGACAGCAGCACCGTGCGCCCGTGCTCGCGCGCGGCCTCCTCGACGTAGGACTGGAAGACGTCCTCCATCAGCGGGTCGAGTCCCGATGTGGGCTCGTCGAGGATGAGCACGTCGATGTCGACCGCGGCGAACGCGGCGACGAGGGCCACCTTCTGCCGGTTGCCCTTGGAGTACGTGCGGCCCTTCTTGGTCGGGTCGAGTTCGAAGCGCTCGATCAGCTCGGCCTTGCGCTTCTTGTCGAGCCCGCCGCGAAGGCGTCCGTAGAGGTCGATGACCTCGCCGCCGCTGAGGTTGCGCCACAGCGTCACGTCACCGGGGACGTACGCGACCTTGCGGTGCAGCTCCACGGCGTCGGCCCAGGGGTCGCGGCCGAGCAGCTGCACGGCGCCGGAGTCGGCGCGCAGCAGGCCGAGCAGGACGCGGATGGTGGTGGACTTCCCCGCTCCGTTCGGGCCGAGGAAGCCGTGCACCTCGCCGGCCTCGACATCGAGGTCGAGACCGTCGAGCGCGTGGGTCCTGCCGAACGACTTGTGAAGCCCGGAGACCGTGATTGCCTTCGTCATGTTTCTGAAACTACGCGCACTTCACAAAGTTGTGAAGTTAAGGAAGCGTATAAACTGACGTCGCAGACCGGGCAAGGGGAGAGGATCGGGACATGAACGGGCAGGGCACCGACGAGACGCACGTGCGGGACGCCGCGGAGGCCCGCTCCCGGTTTGTCGAGCGCTTCGCAGCCCAGCTCGTCGAGGCAGGCATGGGCCGGATGCCCTCCCGCGTCTTCGCGGCCCTCCTCGCCTCCGACTCCGGCGCCCTCACCTCCGCCGAACTCGGCAAGCAACTCCAGGTCAGCCCGGCCGCGGTGTCCGGCGCGGTGCGCTATCTGACCCAGCAGCACATGGTCTCGCGCGAACGCGAGCCCGGCACGCGCCGCGACCTGTTCCGGGTGCACAGCAACCAGTGGTACGAGGCGCTGACCAACCGCGACAGCATCCTGGAGCGCTGGGAGGACGCCCTGCGCGAGGGCGTCGAGAGCCTCGGCGCCGACACCCCGGCGGGCCGCCGCATCGGCGAGACCCTGGCCTTCTTCGAATTCGTCCAGGTCGAACTGGCGGCCCTGATGGAACGCTGGCGCGAACACCGAAAGACCCTGGACAACTCGAGCCCCTCCGGCGATTGAGGAGCGGGGCCCGGGCAGCGCCCCGAGACCTCGGCCACGGCGCCGGGCGCCGCTCACGGCAACGCCAACCGCCACGCCCCCGCCCGCACGGACCACGTCCTCCTGCGCACCGGCCCCCCGATCCGCACCTGATCCGCCCGGTACCGGAAATCCGCCCCGGTCACCGTGACCGTGTGCGCCCGCACCGAGACCGGCGCCTCCGCGGCCCTGCGCACCTCCACCCACGCGAGCCCGTCCCCCGCGCACGGCGTCACCGTCACCCCCCGCACCGGCTCGTCGAGGTCGACGAGCGTCGCCCCGTCCGCCTCGATCCGCAGCCGCGCGGGCTGCGCCTCGTCCGCGTCGGCCCCCCGCGGCGAGCGCACCGCGAGGTTCCGCACGAGCGAGCCGCACGTCCGCCACCACGGCCGGCCGTCCTGCGCCTCCGAGTCCGAGGGATCCGGGATCGGCGGGATGCACAGGCCGCCGAGCACCACCCCGTCGCTGTCGTCCACCAGCAGGTCCAGCTGCCGCTCCGCCCCGTCGAGCGCGGAGCGCGCCGCTTCCACCGTCCCCGCGGGCACACCCAGCGAGTGCGCGAGCGACACCGCGGACCCCACCGGCACCATCGAGAACACCGCGTCCGCAAGCTCCCGCTCCCGGTGCAGCAACGACACCGCCCGCAGCAGCGCCCGGTCGTCGCCGACCACGACGGGCCGCCGCACACCCCGCTTGGCCAGCGCTTTCGCGAACTCGGCGGGTCCCTCGGGCAGGCACACCTTCGCCGTCGAACCCGCGCACAACACGTCCTTGGCGATGCGTACGGACTCTCCGTCGGCACGCATCGCGACCGGATCGACGATCACCAGAAGCTGCCGCGACAGCCTCCCGCTCGCGTCGTCCGCACGGTCAGATGGATGGTCCAAAGCCGCCACCTCGGCCTTGCCTCGCTTCCTCGGGTAGCATCTTTGTGCAAGAGCCCCTTGCGCTATTGCGCCAGGGGCTTCGTCTATTCCGGGGCACCCCAAGGCTCACGAAGGCATGCCGCACAGCCGCGGCCACAGCCCCTGACCTTGGACATGCCCCGCCCGGAAGGGGTGTACGCCTGTGCCCGCACTTGTGCTGCTCGGTGCTCAGTGGGGTGACGAAGGCAAGGGAAAGGCCACCGACCTGCTCGGTGGATCCGTGGACTATGTAGTGCGCTACCAGGGCGGCAACAACGCCGGCCACACGGTTGTCGTAGGCGACCAGAAGTACGCGCTGCATCTCCTCCCTTCCGGAATCCTCTCGCCGGAGTGCACGCCGGTCATTGGAAACGGTGTCGTCGTCGACCCGTCGGTCCTGCTCTCCGAGCTGAGCGGTCTGAACGAGCGCGGCGTCGACACGTCGAAGCTCCTGCTCAGCGGTAACGCGCACATCATCACGCCCTACAACGTGACGGTGGACAAGGTGACGGAACGCTTCCTCGGGAAGCGGAAGATCGGCACCACGGGCCGCGGGATCGGGCCGACGTACGCGGACAAGATCAACCGCGTCGGCATCCGCGTCCAGGACCTCTACGACGAGTCGATCCTCACCCAGAAGGTCGAGGCGGCCCTCGAGGTCAAGAACCAGCTCCTGACGAAGCTCTACAACCGCCGCGCCATCGAGGCGCAGCAGGTGGTCGAGGAGCTGCTCGGCTACGCCGACAAGATCAAGGGCTATGTCGCCGACACCACCCTGGTGATCAACGACGCGCTCGACGAGGACAAGGTCGTCCTGTTCGAGGGCGGCCAGGGCACGCTCCTCGACATCGACCACGGCACGTACCCCTTCGTGACCTCCTCGAACCCGACCGCGGGCGGCGCCTGCACGGGCGCGGGTGTCGGTCCGACGAAGATCAGCCGCGTCATCGGCATCCTCAAGGCCTACACGACGCGGGTCGGCGCGGGCCCGTTCCCGACCGAGCTGTTCGACCAGGACGGCGAGGACCTGCGCCGCATCGGCGGCGAGCGCGGTGTCACCACCGGCCGTGACCGCCGCTGCGGCTGGTTCGACGCGGTGATCGCCCGCTACGCGACCCGCGTCAACGGCCTCACCGACTTCTTCCTGACGAAGCTCGACGTGCTCACCGGCTGGGAGCAGATCCCGGTCTGCGTCGCCTACGAGATCGACGGCAAGCGCGTCGAGGAGCTCCCGTACTCCCAGACCGACTTCCACCACGCGAAGCCGGTCTACGAGTACCTGCCGGGCTGGTCCGAGGACATCACGAAGGCCAAGACCTTCGCCGATCTCCCCAAGAACGCGCAGGCGTACGTGAAGGCGCTGGAGGAGATGTCCGGCGCCCCGATCTCGGCGATCGGCGTCGGCCCCGGCCGCGACGAGACGATCCAGGTCAACTCGTTCCTGTAAGCCCTCACCGGCTTCCACGCCCCGGTCCGCTTCGGCGGGCCGGGGCGTGCGCGTTCCGCCCTCAGCCCGCCCTGTCGTACGTCACCGGTGCCTCGCCCCCCGACATCGCGCGCCTCAGTTCGCCGGTCGCCGTGAGGGTGATCGTGCTGGAGGCGCCCGGGGAGCAGGCGTCGGCCGGCTGCGCGATGGTCGGTTCGGTGGGGCCGATCCGGACCGTGGAGGACGTCGCCGACTCCAACTGGCCCTGGAACACGCAGTGGTAGGGCGCGCCGTTCTTCTGGTAGCCGTCCGCCGTCAGGGAGAAGACCGTGTCCCCTGACGCGCCCTGCTGGAGCGTGATGCTGCGCGGGTGGTGGCCGTTGGCGTTGTCGATCGCGCCGTCCCACGTGCCGAGGAAGTCGGTCGGTATGTCACCCGCGGCGGACCGCGGGGACTCCTCCTGGGGCGAGGACGCCTCCGGGGGCGGGGAACTCGGGCCGGGGGAGGACGGGGTGGAGGCGGCGGTCGAGGCGGACGCCCCGGTCGAGGCGGAGGCCGCGGCCGAGGCCGAGACCTTGTTGTCCGCCCGGCCGGGCGACTTGTCCTTGCCGTGCATCAAGGCGTACACCGAACCGCCCGCGCCGAGCGCCACGATCAGCGCGACCGCGATGAGCACCGGGGTGGACCGATCACGGCGCGGAGGCTCGGGCGGCGGCGGTCCGTAGGGCGGGGTCCCGCCGCCCCAACCGCCGTTCGGATGACCGTAGGAGGGCGGCTGGGGAAGCGGCTGCGGCTGCGAGGGGTGCGGGTGGGCGTACTGCGGCGCGGGCGTGGGCGGCGGCGTCGCCGGTGCCTCGTGGGAGACCATGGTCGGCAGGTGATCCAGCGAGCCCGCGCCCGGTGTGCCGGGCGGTGGCGGCGCGGGCACCGGCGTCCGGGCCGTGTGCTCCGGGTTCTCCGTGTCGAGCAACTTCACCGCGTGCCGCCCGAGTTGGGCGACGAGGGCGCCAGGCAGCCACGGGTCGCGGGTGCGGCCGCCGTCGCCCAGCGCGTCGTCGACGCCGGTCCTTTCGAGGATCTCGTCGAGCGTGGGCCGGTCGCCGGGCTGCTTGTGCAGACAGTCGCGGACGAGGTCCTGAAGTCCCTCCGGCAGCTCCGTCAGCTCGGGCGGCTCCGACGCGATGCGGTACATCAGGGCGTGCACCCCGCTGTCGGTCGTACGGAACGGCAGCTGCCCCGACGCCGCGTAGGCGAGCACAGAGCCCAGACAGAACACGTCGCACGCCGGGGTGATCCGGTCGCCGCGCACCTGCTCGGGCGCCATGAAACCGGGCGAGCCGACAAGGGCCCCGGTGCGGGTGAGCCCGCCGTCGGCCACCGTCTCCAGGGCGCGTGCTATGCCGAAGTCGATGACGCGCGGGCCGTCGATGGTGATCAGCACGTTCGACGGCTTGAGGTCGCGGTGGACGATGCCCGCCGCGTGGATGTCCTTGAGCGCGTGCGCGAGGCCGCCCGCGAGGATGCGCACCGAGCGCTCCGGCAGCGCGCCGTGGTCGTGCGAGACGACCTGCTGGAGGCTGGGCCCCGCCACGTACCCGGTCGCCACCCAGGGGACGTCCGCGTCCGTGTCCGCGTCGAGCACCGGGGCCGTCCACGCCCCGCCGACCCGCCGCGCGGCCGCCACCTCCTGGCGGAACCGGTTCCTGAACTCCTCCTGCTCCGCGAGTTCCTCGCGCACCACTTTCACCGCGACCGTGCGCCCCCGCGCCGAACGCGCCAGATACACCTCGCCCATGCCGCCCGCCCCGAGCCGGCCGAGCAGTCGGTACGCGCCGATGCTCTGCATACCCTCCATGTCGCGCCACCCTCCCCCGGTATGTGTGCAACAAATTGAGAATAGTGCGGACATACGACAGAGAGGGGTCCCGCGGGCCGGGCGGTTCCATTCGTCGACGTACGTTGACGCGGATACGCCGGGATGGGCCGGGATGAGCCGGGGGCGGATCGTTAACCGTCACCAAGCGCGGCGTTAACCCGGATGTCCATAGCGTCTGGTGAGGCGCGTGGGGCAGCCGGACGCTCGGGAACGATCGGCGGCGCCCATACGTACCTCTCGTACCCACAGGGACGCCCATGACCGTCATGGGCCTCGCAGTACGACGAAGACCGCAGCCGCCTATCACCAGGAGACCGTGTGATCCCCGCCGTACGCGCCATCGGGCGCGCCGCACTCGCCGCCAAGCCGTTGTCGCTGGACGAACTCAACAACAGGGCCGAGCTGTTGGCCCGCTACGACAACAGCTATCTGGTGCCGGTGGAGGTCTTCGAGGACTTCGCGGCGCTGCTGACCGACCCGCGGCGCCCCGAGGGCCCCTTCCGCTCGCTCTCGGTGAACGGCCGGCGCTGGTTCTCGTACAGATCGACCTATTACGACACCACCGACCTGCGGACGTACCACGACCACCGGCAGGGGCGCCGGCTCCGCTACAAGATCCGCGAGCGGCTCTACCAGGACACGGGGGAGCGGCAGTTCGAGGTCAAGCTCAAGAACGGGCGGGGCGAGACCGTCAAGCACCGCCGCAGGCTGGAGGGCGAGCAGCGGCCGCTCGACGCCGCGCAGCAGGGCTTCCTCGCCGGTGTGCTCGGCGGGGCGTACGGCATCGAGGCGCCCGAGGGGCTCGCCCCCTCGCTGGTCACGGACTACCAGCGCGCCACGTTCGTCGCCGACGGGCAGCGGATCACGTGTGACGCCGGGATCGTGGTGCGGGACCTCTCCGACGGGCGGACGGTGCGTTCCGACGGCGGGCTCGTCCTCGTCGAGACCAAGACGCGCGGACAGCTGACCGAGGCGGACCGGATGCTGCACCGGTTCGGGGTGCGGACGGCCGAGTTCACGAAGTGCTGCGGCGGATTCGCCGCGCTGCGCCCTGAGTTGGGCAACAACCGGTGGTCGCGGGCGGTGCGGGAGGCGTTCCCGAAGTCAAGCGGGCCTGCCGCTGTGGCTGGGTAAGTCAGGCCGATCAAGCCCCGCCGGCGATTGAGGCGCGGGGGCCGGAATGTGCGGCACCGCTGGATTTGGCCCACCGCAAGGTGACCGTCGTCCCCGGCCCGCCGGACGTGAAGGAGACCGTCCCCCCGGTCTCCTCGGCCGTGCGGCGGACGATCGAGAGGCCGAGGCCCGTGGAGCCGCCCCCGCTGGAGCCACGGGTCTCGGCCTCCGGCGGCAGCCCTGGCCCCTCGTCCGCGACCACCAGCTCCGCGGCGGGGCCGTCCACCCGGACCGAGACCCGGAACCCGACTCCCTGCGGCGTGTGGTCCAGTACGTTGCCGATCAACGCGTCGAGCGCCGCGACCAGCTCGTCCTCCGGCACGGGGACGGGCACCGGAGCCCCGGGCACCGACACCTCCAGGCCCCGCCCCTGATCCGTGGCGAGCGGCTCCCAGAACCCCGCCCGGTCCCGCGTGACGGCCGCCAGATCCGCGCCCGCCGCATCGCGGAGCGGCTTGCGCGCCTTGCGGATGACCTCGTCCACGCCCAGTTCGAGCGCCGCGACCCCCGCCGCGATCCGCTCGGCCTCCTCCGCGTCCCGCAGCCCCTCCGCGTCCAGGCGGAGCGCCGCGACCGGGGTGCGCAGCCGGTGCGCGAGGTCCGCCGCGTTCTCCCGCTCGGCGGTGAGCAGCTCGTCGATGCGGGCGGCGAGATGGTTCAGCTCGCCGGCCACGGAGCGCAGTTCCGGTGGCCCCTGGGGCTCGGCGCGGGCGGTCAGATCGCCGCCCGCGAGCCGGTCCGCCGTCCCGGCCAGCGCACGCGTCGCCCCGACGAGCCGCGCCCCGAGCCGGTCCGCGAGCAGCAGCCCGATGAGGACGAGACCGAGCCCGATGCCGGTCAGTGTCAGCCACGACGAGAGCACCCCGTCGTACAGCTGCCGGCCGGTCAGGCTCACCTGGACGACGGCCGTGCCGTCCTGCGCGCCCTGCACCGGCACCAGGACCTGACGGCCCCCGCCCGGCGGCTCGTACGTGAACGCGCGCCCCGCCCGCGCGAGGCGCACGGCGTCGGTGACGGTGGCCGGGGCGCCGATGACCCTGCCGTCGGCGAAGACGATCGAAGTGTCCGGCTGCGAGGATGAGTTGACGCTCTCCACCGCCTGCTCCGCGCCGGCCCGCTCGTCCGGGCTGTGCAGCGAGGGGCCCATCGCGGCGGCCACCCACTGGGCGCGCGCCGTGGCCTCCGCGGTCGTCCGGTCCGCGGCGTGACTGCGGGTGAGCAGGGTCAGCGGGACGAGCAGCGCCGTCAGGACGAGGGCGGTGGTGGCGGCGGTGAGCAGCAGCAGGGTGCGGCGCATTACGCGGCGTCCCCGGCGTCCGGCGCCATCAGCTTCACACCCACCGTGCGCACGGTGTGCAGATAGCGCGGCGCCTGCGCCGACTCGCCCAACTTCCGTCTGAGCCACGACAGATGGACGTCCACCGTCTTGTCGGCGCCGCCCAGTGGCTGCTGCCAGACCTCGGCGAGGAGTTCGCGGCGCGAGACGACCTGTCCCGGCCGTCGGGCGAGATGGGCGAGCAGGTCGAACTCGCGCGGCGTCAGGTCGAGCGGCTGCCCGTCGAGCGTGACCTCGCGGGACGCGGGCGTGATCACGAGCCCGCCGACCGTGAGCGGCTCGTCGGCGTCGCCGGGCAGGCCGAGGCGGCGCAGCACCGCCTTTATCCGGGCGTCCAACTGGGCGGCCCCGAACGGTTTCACGATGTAGTCGTCGGCCCCGTCCCCGAGCACCGCGACCATCTCCCCCTCCTCGTCGCGGGCCGTCGCCACGATCACCGGTACGTCGCTCACCGCGCGCAGCATGCGGAGTATTCGGGCGCCGTCCACGTCGGGCAGGCCCAGGTCGAGCACGACGAGATCGGGCCGGTCGGTGACGGCGGCGTCGAGGCCGGCCATGCCGGTGGCCGCGGTGGCGACGGCGTGACCCCGGTCGCGCAGGGCGCGGACCAGGGCGTTCCGCAGAGCGGGATCGTCTTCGACGACGAGCACGTGAGACATCCGATCACCCAATCAAGCCGCCGCGGCGACGGAGCGGCGGGGGTCCGATATCCAATCCCCTGCGTCGATTGAGCAGCACGGGCCCGGCAGCCGGGCCCGGCATTCAAGCCCCTGCGGCGATTGAGCAGCGTGGGTCCGGTATTCAAGCCCCCTGCGGCGATTGAGCAGCGTGGATCCGGTATGTAAGCACCTGAGGCGACGGAGCAGCGGGGTCCGGTATTCAAGCCCCTGCGGCGATTGAGCAGCGGGGTCCGGGGCGGAGCCCCGTGAGCGCAACGCCGGGGTGCCGCAACCGTCAGTCGTCCTCGTCGTCCGGTTCGGCGACCTCCGTGGCCCGAGGCACGCCGGAGGCCCCACCGCACCGGATCTCGTAATGCCGGTCGGCCCCGTCATCGTCGTCGTTGGGCTCCGCCTCAAGCCGACCCACGCGCCCCGGACCACGCACGACGTCGTCGTCATCGATCTCGTAGCCGTCCGACGGACTCCACGACACCAGGTAGACGCTGCCGTCCGCCCCGCACTCCACCGTCGCCGAGCCACCCGTGAAGCGGAGCGTACGGCGCTGGTCGGCGGCGGACGGGGTGGCGGAGGAACCGTCCGCGCGGGGCGTCGAGGCCCGCGCGGAAGCCAGGGCGCGCTGCACCGCCGCGTCGTCGAGCGGATGGCCGTGCGTGCCGGTCCCGGCGTTCGCGTCGGTGCCCGCCAGCTGCCAGGCGCCGAGGGCACCCGCGGCCGTTCCCACGGCGACCCAGGCCGCGGTCACGGCAACGTTGCGCCAGCGGTGCGCGTTCGGCTGTCTCATGCCGACCAGCCTGCCCGAGGGTTTCCTAACGCCACGCTAAAAGCAGGCCAGGGTGGGGTGGGGAGGGGCGGGGGCGACAGGTTGTCGGGTTCGGCGGCGTCCCACGGACAGGACGCCGATGGTGCGCCCGCGCATCACGCATTTACCCTCGGCCCCATGACCCCTCAGCCGAATCCCGAGGTCGGCGCCGCCGTGAAGGCCGCGGACCGCAAGCACGTCTTCCACTCCTGGTCGGCACAGGAGCTGATCGACCCGCTGGCCGTCGCCGGCGCCGAAGGCTCCTACTTCTGGGACTACGACGGAAACCGCTACCTCGACTTCACCTCCGGTCTCGTCTACACGAACATCGGGTACCAGCACCCGAAGGTCGTCGCGGCGATCCAGGAGCAGGCGGGGAAGATGACGACCTTCGCCCCGGCCTTCGCCATCGAGTCGCGCTCCGAGGCCGCACGCCTCATCGCCGAGCGCACTCCCGGCGACCTCGACAAGATCTTCTTCACCAACGCGGGCGCCGACGCCGTCGAGCACGCCCTGCGGATGGCCCGCCTGCACACGGGCCGCCCGAAGGTGATGTCCGCGTACCGCTCGTACCACGGCGGCACCCAGCAGGCCATCAACGCGACCGGTGACCCGCGCCGCTGGGCCAGCGACACCGGCACCGCGGGTGTCGTCCGCTTCTGGGCCCCGTTCCTGTACCGCTCCCGCTTCTACGCGGAGACGGAGGAGCAGGAGTGCGAGCGCGCGCTGGAGCACCTGGAGTCCACGATCCAGTTCGAGGGCCCGGGGACCATCGCCGCGATCATCCTGGAGACGGTGCCGGGCACGGCGGGCATCATGCTCCCGCCGGCCGGTTACCTCGCGGGCGTCCGCGAACTCTGCGACCGCTACGGCATCGTCTTCATCCTCGACGAGGTCATGGCGGGCTTCGGACGTACGGGCAAGTGGTTCGCGGCCGACCTGTACGACGTGACGCCGGACCTCATGACCTTCGCGAAGGGCGTGAACTCGGGTTACGTGCCGCTGGGCGGCGTCGCGATCTCGGGCGCGATCGCGGAGACGTTCGCGAAGCGGCCCTACCCGGGCGGCCTCACCTACTCCGGTCACCCGCTGGCCTGCGCGGCGGCCGTCGCCACCATCAACGTGATGGAGGAGGAGGGCATCGTCGACCACGCCGCCAAGCTGGGCGCCGAGGTCATCGAGCCGGCCCTGCGGGAGCTCGCCGAGCGGCACCCGTCCGTGGGCGAGGTGCGGGGCGTCGGCATGTTCTGGGCCCTGGAGCTCGTACGGGACCGTTCCACGCGGGAGCCGCTGGTCCCGTACAACGCGGCCGGTGAGGCGAACGCCCCGATGGCGGCGTTCGGCGCCGCCGCCAAGGCGAACGGCCTGTGGCCCTTCATCAACATGAACCGCACCCACGTGGTCCCGGCCCTCAACATCACGGAGCCGGAGGCCAAGGAGGGCCTCTCCGCACTGGACGCGGCCCTGTCCGCAGCCGACACCCACGTGTCGTGACCCACACATAACCGGGCGCCGTGAACCGGGGGCCCGGGGCTTGGCCCGCGGTGCCGGGCTCGGCCCAGCCCCGAACGCCCGGCCCCCCGGCCCGGTCTCCCCGCCCACCTCCCACCCACCCGCCCCCTCCGGGGGCTCCGGCCAGGAGCCCCCGGCCCCGGCAAAACCCCGCCCCGCGCCACGTTCACCGGAGACGTCAGCCCCGGCCCCGCCCCGGCACCCCGCCCCCGCCCCCGAACCCGCAGGCGTAATCTGGCCAGCCGTAACGGACCGTATGAACACGCCAGCCGAACCGGGGGACCCGACCCGTGCCCGTATCTGACGGCCCCGCCGTCACCCGTTCCACCCTGCGGCAGCAGATCGCGGACGCGCTGCGCGACGAGATCCTGGCGGGACGCCTCAGTCCCGGTCAGGAGTTCACCGTCAAGGAGATCGCCGAGGGCTACGGGGTGTCGGCCACCCCCGTCCGCGAGGCCCTCGTCGACCTGAGCGCCCAGGGTCTCCTCGACTCCGCGCAGCACCGCGGCTTCCGCGTCCACGAGTACTCGTTCCCGGACTACCGGGCGATGATCGAGGCCCGCAGCCTCGTCGCGGACGGAATCTTCCGCGGCCTCGCCGAGGACCCGTCCCGCGCGCCGCGCACCGCGGAGGAACTCGCCGGGGTCCGCCGCCGCGGCGAGGAGGCGGCCCGCGCGGCGGGAGCCGGCGACCTGAACGTCCTCATCGGCTACGACCTGCGGTTCTGGCGCGAGCTCTCCGCCCTGTTCGGCAACCCGTACCTCTCCGACTTCTTCCACCGCCTGCGCGTCCAGTCCTGGATGTGCGCGGTCCCGCACCTGCGCGCCGCGGGCGACCTCAGGGGCCGGCTGTGGGCGGGCCACTGCGACCTGGTCGACGCGCTCGCGAACCGCGACCCCGGCGCCGCGCACGCCCTCATCGTCTCGTACAACGACGACTCGCTCTCCTTGATCGAGGCTCTGACAGGCAGTTGAGCGGGTAGAGGCGGGACAACGGGTAGGCGCAAGACAGGTCAACCCCGACCCGCGTCCCACTACCCTGATGACGACGCCGATACCGCCCACCGCGCCGGAGCGATCCGGAGCACTGAGGAGCCCCCTTGGCCTGTGACCTGTGGCTCGTCCCCCTGGTCGACGTGCTGTGCCACAGCCCCGACAACCCGTTCGCCGAGGAACTCGCCCTCTACGACAAGGCGTTGACCGAGGCAGGACTGCCACCGGTGCCGGTCCACGCGTACATGCCGGGCCTGTCCGGGGACGTGGCCCCGGTCGCGGGGTTCGACTACGACGCGCTGCACTTCCTGCGCCGGGCCTACCTCCTGCAGATCTGCGGCCTCGCCGTGACACCGGTCGACGAACTGGGCGGTGACTACGAGCAGTTGCTGGAGATGTTCGAGCCGACGGCCCAGAGTTCTCACCTGGTCTGGCATTACGACCACGCGGGCGCGTACGTTCCCGTGGACTTCGCGGAACCGCTGTCCAACGACGAACTCCTCGCGGGAGGCGGCCCGTTGGGCTCGTCCCACGCGTTGTTGCGGGAGCTGGAGTTCGTGGCCCCGGCGATCGGGATCGACCCGGCGAATCCGCCGCGGCCACCCGCTCCGCCGGTCGCGCCGACGTCGCTCGAGGAGCCGGCCGCGGCCGTGCCCCTGGACGACAGCCCGTTCGCACGGGAGCGGCATGTCTGGCTCGGGCTGCACCAGGCGGCGACGCGGAGTCTCGCGCAGAGCTCCATGCTGATCTTCAGCTGACCGGACCGGTCGCGGTCGACCGTTCCCACGCCACGGGGCTCCGCCCCGGACCCCGCTGCTCAAGCGCCGCAGGGGCTTGAAACACAAGCTTCATCGCGGCTCCGGCGGTCGCTGGCGCGGCATGTTGGGGCGGGTCCCCGGCGGCAGCGGGAAGCGGTTGCTCGGCTGGTCCGCCGGGCGGGCGGCCGGGACGGACGCCTGCATGGTCAGGGGCGCGGGGCCGGACTTGAACTCCACCATCCAGTCCGCCGTCTCGGCCCGCACCAGCTCCGTCACGTCGTCCGAGAACCGCCGCAGCACCCCGAGGCACCGCTCGGCCGCCTCGCTGGCGGTGCCCTCGGTGGGCCCGAGCACCTCTCGTACGTTCTCCGACGCCCAGTCGAACTGGAGCACCTGCAACCGCCGCTGTACGGCCTGCGCCGTGGCCACGTCCCGTATCCAGCCGGACGTCAGCCCGAAATACCGGTCGCACGCGACGCAGGCGACCGCGAGCAGCAGCGACAGATATCCCCAGGGGGCCGCACCGCTCAGCACGCCCGTCAGGTCGAGCAGCGGCAGCACACCGCCGACGACCGCCCCCAGCACCGTGCCCGTCCGCAGCGCCCGCGCGCCCCGCCGCTTCCACACGCGGTCCGAGAGGTACCAGTCCGCCGTGCGCAGGGCGCCCTGCTCGACCCAGCGGTACAGCTCGTCGAGCCGCTCGGCGGGCTCGCCCCAGTCGCCGAGGGGGAGCGTGCGGCCGGTGAGATCGCCCTGCCGGGGAACCTTCTTGCCCCGGCCGTCCCGGTCGCCGTCCTCGCCCGAGCCCGACCCCTCCTGGGGTGCACCTTCGGGCTGCATCTCCGGCTGACTCACCCGGAACTCCCTCGACAGATCACGGCTGGGGCGGCCCCGCACTCGTCGTCAGGGCCTGATGTGCAGCATCTTCCTACCGCCCAACGGGTGGCCGAACCCCAGTTTTCACCGGATCTCCGCCCGGAAGTGGTCCCGCATCAGGTATAGAAAGCAACCCATCTCACTCGAAAGAGTGCAGACCGGAAATGAGGCGGCGCATGCCCCGGGAGGCTTCAGGTCACCGGGGCGGGCGGCCCCCCGACCACGTAGGCTCGATCCAAGGGGCACCGGCGGACAACCGCAGACATACGCCCCGCCCCGACGACGTGCACGGACCGGAAGCGGACCGGAACAGGAGCTGATCGTGATCCCCGGTGGTGGCCAGCCCAATATGCAGCAGCTGCTCCAGCAGGCCCAGAAGATGCAGCAGGACCTCGCGCAGGCTCAGGAGGAGCTGGCGCAGACGGAGGTCGAGGGCCAGGCGGGCGGCGGTCTCGTCAAGGCGACGGTGACGGGCGGCGGCGAGCTGCGCAATCTCGTGATCGACCCGAAGGCGGTCGACCCGGAGGACACCGAGACCCTCGCCGACCTGGTCGTGGCGGCCGTCCAGGCGGCGAACGAGAACGCGCAGACGCTCCAGCAGCAGAAGCTCGGCCCGCTCGCGCAGGGACTCGGCGGCGGCAGCGGCATTCCGGGTCTCCCCTTCTGACCCCGCCGCCAACTACCGTACGTACCAAGACACAGCAACCGCAGACGACGATCTGAAGGCGAAGGCAATCCGTGTACGAAGGCGTGGTCCAGGACCTCATCGACGAGTTGGGCAGGCTGCCCGGCGTCGGTCCCAAGAGCGCGCAGCGGATCGCCTTCCACATCCTTCAGGCGGAGCCCACCGACGTACGGCGGCTCGCGCAGGCCCTGATGGAGGTCAAGGCGAAGGTCCGCTTCTGCGCCACGTGTGGCAACGTCGCGCAGGAGGAGCTCTGCAACATCTGCCGCGACCAGCGGCGGGACGGTTCCGTGATCTGTGTCGTGGAGGAGCCCAAGGACGTCGTCGCGATCGAGCGCACCCGTGAGTTCCGCGGGCGGTACCACGTGCTCGGCGGCGCGATCAGCCCGATCGAGGGGGTGGGCCCCGACGATCTGCGGATACGGGAGCTGCTCGCCCGCCTCGCGGACGGCACGGTCACCGAGCTCATCCTCGCCACCGACCCGAACCTCGAGGGCGAGGCCACAGCGACGTACCTCGCCCGCATGATCAAGCCCATGGGCCTCAAGGTCACCCGCCTGGCCAGCGGCCTCCCCGTCGGGGGCGACCTGGAGTACGCGGACGAGGTGACCCTCGGCCGCGCCTTCGAGGGGAGAAGACTCCTAGATGTCTAAGACGCCAACGCCACAGAAGTCGCCGACGCCGCAGAAGCCGTCGAAGACTCCGCAGCCGTCGACGCCCGACGCGGTCTCGCTGCATTCCACGACCCAGGACCCCGACGACTTCGCCGTCCAGATCTCGGACCAGATCGAGTCGTTCATCGTGGCGGTGACCGAGATCGCCAAGGGCGACGAGCCGGACTCGGCCGTGCCGTTCCTGCTGCTCGAGGTGTCCCAACTGCTGCTCGCCGGCGGCCGGTTGGGCGCGCACGAGGACATCCTCCCGGACGAGCGCTACGAGCCGGACCTGGGCGCCGAGCCGGACATGGACGGCCTGCGCGAGCGGCTCGCCGTGATGCTCGACCCGGTCGACGTGTACTCCGAGGTCTTCGACCCGTACGAGCCGCGCAAGGCGCCGGTCGCCGCGCGGATCTCGGACGACCTGGCGGACGTCGTCTCCGATCTGCGCCACGGCATGGCGCACTACCGCGCGGGCCGGATCACCGAGGCGCTGTGGTGGTGGCAGTTCTCGTACTTCTCCAACTGGGGGTCGACCGCCTCCGCGACGCTCCGCGCCCTCCAGTCGCTCGTCGCCCACGTGCGCCTGAACCAGCCGCTCGACGACCTCGACGGCCTCGACACGGACGAGGACCTGGCGGCGGCGGAGAGCACCCTGGAGGAGGAGGCGGGCCAGGTCATGGCCGAGGAAATCGCGGGTCCTTTGGGCCTCCGCCCGGTGAAGTAAGGGGTCGCCGGCGCAGTGACCAGCGATGTGACCCGTCCCACTTCCCCGGTTACCCCGGCAGGGGGCGGGCATGCGAGTGTCCGAGCGGCCGGAGATCGGCAAACGGAAACCTGGTGATCAAGTCGTGGGCGGGACATCTCACGGAGTGATACGGCCGGGGCGGATTTCGGCCGCTCGTTAAACTGAGCCGACCGCAGTACGCATACGTACATGTGGTGACAGACGGACTGAGCGAGGAGCGCACGTGGGCCTTGTCGTGCAGAAGTACGGAGGCTCCTCCGTTGCAGATGCCGAGGGCATCAAGCGGGTCGCCAAGAGGATCGTCGACGCCAAGAAGAACGGCAACCAGGTGGTTGTCGTGGTGTCCGCGATGGGTGACACGACGGATGAGTTGATCGATCTCGCCGGGCAGGTATCTCCGATCCCTGCCGGGCGCGAATTCGACATGCTGCTGACCGCCGGAGAGCGGATCTCCATGGCCTTGCTGGCGATGGCGATCAAAAACCTGGGCCACGAGGCCCAGTCGTTCACAGGCAGTCAGGCCGGTGTCATCACCGACTCGGTCCACAACAAAGCACGGATCATCGACGTCACGCCGGGCCGCATCCGGACCTCCATCGACGAGGGCAACATCGCCATCGTCGCCGGGTTCCAGGGCGTCAGCCAGGAGGGCAAGAACATCACGACCCTGGGTCGTGGTGGGTCCGACACCACCGCCGTCGCTCTCGCCGCCGCGCTCGACGCCGAGGTCTGCGAGATCTACACGGACGTCGACGGCGTGTTCACCGCCGACCCGCGCGTCGTGAAGAAGGCGCGGAAGATCGACTGGATCTCCTTCGAGGACATGCTGGAGCTGGCCAGCTCCGGGTCGAAGGTGCTGCTCCACCGCTGTGTGGAGTACGCCCGTCGGTACAACATCCCGATCCACGTCCGCTCCAGCTTCAGTGGGCTGAAGGGCACCTGGGTCAGCAACGAGCCGATCGAGAAGAACCAGCAAGGGGAAAAGGGCGTGGAGCAGGCCATCATCTCCGGTGTCGCGCACGACACCTCCGAGGCGAAGATCACCGTCGTCGGGGTACCGGACAAGCCGGGCGAGGCCGCGAAGCTCTTCCGGGCCGTCGCGGACGCCCAGATCAACCTCGACATGATCGTGCAGAACGTGTCGGCGGCCTCCACCGGCCTGACCGACATCTCCTTCACGCTCCCCAAGACCGAGGGCCGCAAGGCCATCGACGCCCTGGAGAAGCAGAAGGCCAACGTCGGCTTCGACTCGCTGCGTTACGACGACCAGATCGCCAAGATCTCCCTCGTCGGCGCCGGCATGAAGACGAACCCGGGTGTCACGGCCGGCTTCTTCGAGGCGCTCACCGACGCGGGCGTGAACATCGAGCTGATCTCGACCTCCGAGATCCGCATCTCGGTCGTCACGCGTGCCGACGATGTGAACGAGGCGGTGCGCGCCGTGCACTCCGCCTTCGGGCTCGACTCGGACTCCGACGAGGCCGTGGTCTACGGAGGCACCGGCCGCTGATGGCCGAGGCACCCGTGCGGCGTCCGACGCTCGCGGTCGTGGGAGCGACCGGGAGCGTCGGCGCCGTTCTGCTGCAGATTCTGTCGCAGCACGCGGACATCTGGGGCGAGATCCGGCTCGTGGCCTCCTCGCGCTCGGCCGGGCGCAAGCTCACCGTGCGCGGCGAGGAGGTCGAGGTCGTCGCGCTGACGGAGTCCGTCTTCGACGGGGTCGACGTCGCGATGTTCGACGTACCCGACGCCGTGGCCGCGCAGTGGGCGCCCATCGCGGCCGCCAAGGGCGTCGTGGTGGTGGACAATTCGCCCGCCTTCCGGATGGACCCGGATGTGCCGCTGGTCGTGCCCGAGATCAATCCGCACGCCGCGCGCGTGCGCCCGCGCGGCATCATCTCCAACCCGAACTGCACGACCCTGTCGATGATCGTGGCGATCGGTGCGCTGCACGCCGAGTTCGGCCTTCGCGAGCTGGTCGCGTCCAGCTATCAGGCGGTGAGCGGGGCGGGCCGCGCCGGGGTCGACACGCTGCGGGCGCAGCTGTCCCTCGTGGCCGGTTCGGAGCTCGGGACCAAGCCGGGCGATCTGCGGCGGGCCGTCGGCGAAGAGACGGGGCCCTTCCTCGAACCGGTCGCGCTCAACGTCGTGCCGTGGTCGGGCATGCTGTGCGACGACGGCTGGTCGTCGGAGGAGATGAAGGTGCGCGACGAGTCGCGCAAGATCCTCGGTCTGCCGGACCTGAAGGTCGCGGTCACGTGTGTGCAGGTGCCCGTCGTCACCACGCACTCCCTCACCGTCCACGCCCGCTTCCAGAGCGAGGTCACCGTCGACCGTGCGCGCGAGATCATCGCGACGGCGCCGGGCGTCGTGCTCTTCGACAACCCGGCCGCCGGTGAGTTCCCCACGCCGGCCGACGTGGTGGGCACCGACCCGACGTGGGTGGGCCGCGTGCGGCGTTCGCTCGACGATCCGGCCGGGCTCGAACTCTTCGTATGCGGGGACAATCTGCGCAAGGGTGCAGCTTTGAACACCGCGCAGATCGCCGAGCTGGTGGCGGCCGAGCTCGCCGCGATGTGAGCTGCGGCTCTTTCGGTGCCCGTGATGCGGGCAGCCCCTTCCCAAGCGTGGATCCGCTCATAAGATTCTGTGTGAGTTTTGTGTAAGGCGTTTTTCTCCCCGTCCTGCAACCACCCGCAGGGCGGGGAGCGTCTTTGCGGTCGCCCTCCTGAGGCGTCGACCGGCATCGGGCATACGGGGCATAGGGGAAGAGTGTGGTGCGCATGTCGGCATTCAAGGCCGCGTCGTCGGTGGGGATGACGAGGCCCGTCGCAAATGGGGCGCCTGACGCGTACAACCTTGACGGGGGGAAGCTTGTCCAACAGGCGTGGCAGAAGTACTGGACTTCACAGCGGTACGGGCGACGGGTGCGGCTCTGCAACCGACCCTCGTCCCCCTCGCACCCCTTGGAACCCGGCGCGTCCGGGCAGCCGGCGGCATGCCGGTGATCGCCCCCATGCCGGCGGCGCGCCCTGCGCACGTTCCGGCACAGGGTGCTGACGAGTCGATGACGCAGGCCGGTACCTCCGTCGACCATCTCACCGAGACCTATCGCGCCCATTACCGCTCCTTGCTGGGGCTCGCGGCGCTGCTTCTCGACGACACCGCCTCCTGCGAGGACGTCGTACAGGAGGCGTTCATCCGCGTGCACTCGGCGCGCAAGCGCGTCCGGGACCCGCAGAAGACGCTCGCGTATCTGCGCCAGACCGTCGTGAACCTGTCGCGGTCCACGCTGCGCCGCCGCATCCTCGGCCTGAAGCTGCTCACCAAGCCGATGCCGGACATGGCGAGCGCGGAGGAGGGCGCGTACGACATCCTGGAGCGGGACGCACTGAAGAAGGCGCTGCGCGGGTTGCAGCGACGCCAGCGCGAGGTCCTTGTCCTGCGGTACTTCGCGGACATGACGGAGGCGCAGGTGGCCGAGTCGCTCGGGATATCGCTCGGTTCGGTCAAGGCGTACGGATCGAGGGGTATCGCGGCGCTGCGCGTCGCCATGGAGGAGCCGGCATGAACCACCATCTCGACGGCGGCCCGGGCCGGGCGGCCGACGAAGTGAGTGAGCCTGTTGACGCTCCCGCACGCGGCGACGCCGGACTCGGTGACGACGAGCTCGCGGTGCGGCGGATGTTGCGGCAGGCCGTCGCGGACCTCGAGCCGTCGGAGCAGGCGCTCGACGAGCTGCACCGTGCCGTGCCCGCCCGCCGCGCGCGCAAGCGGCAGGCCGCCGTGGGCGCGATCGCCGTGGGCGTGTTCGCGGCGATGGCGGTGCCCGCGGTGCTGCACGTGACGAACCCCGACCCTTCCGGCGACCGGCCGTCCATCGCGGGCCACAGCGAGGCCACGCACGGCGGGCCGACCTCCGGCACCGCGTCCGGCGGCGCGGGGCAGGGCGACGCGGCCAAGCCGTCGCACGCCAAGGACAAGGGCAAGGACGCCAAGAAGGACAAGAAGGGCGAGGGCCGCAAGGCCGCGGGCGGCGCCACCGCGGGGGCCGACCCCGCCTCCACCGCGGCGGCCACCTCGCCGACCTGCGAGGCGAACGAGCTGGGCAGGCCGCAGGCCACCGTCGGCGCGCCCGACGGGGGCGGCAAGGTCTACGGCACGTTCCGTGTCGCGAACGTCTCGGGCTCCAACTGCACGGTGGACAGCGCCGGGTCCGTGGTCACCGTCGCGCAGGGCGCGGCCGATCCGGCCAAGGTGACCGTCGTCGACCACACCTCGGGCGACGGCTCCGGGCTGCCCGACCCGTCGACCGAGCCGAGCCAGTTGATCCTCGAACCGGGCAAGGCGTACGAGGTGCGGTTCGCGTGGGTGCCCTCCGCGTCCTGCCCCGCGACGGGCGGCAGCAGTGGGGGCAGTGGTGGCGGCGACCCGACGCCCTCGCCCTCGCCGACCGGCGACGCGACGGACGGCGGTGACGCCACGACCGGCACGGACAACACGCAGACGACCACGCAGCTGGGATCGGACGGGGGCGACGAAGGCAGCGTCGCGGTGTCCCACACGCTGGAACCGGGCGCCCCGACAGCCGCGACCACCATCTCCAACGCCTGCGAGGGCACGGTCTACCGAACGGGCCTGCTCCCGGCGTCGTAGGCAGGCGAAGGCGAGACAGCAGCGGCCGGTAATCAAGCCCCTGCGGCGATTGAGCAGCGGGGTCCGGGGCGGAGCCCCGAGGGCGGCGGACGGTCGCCCGGAAACCAACCGTGCCGCTAGACCGACGCCTCGGCCACCGGCTCCGTGATGCCCAGTTCCGCATCCCGGAGGGCCTCCGCCTCGCGGCGCACGAGGCGGAACCACATGAACACCACGAACCCGGCGAACACGAACCACTCGCCCGTGTAACCGAGGTTCTGGAACGCCTTGAGGTCGAGACCGCTGCCCTCGGGCGCGGTCGCCGGAACCGCGGTCATCCCGGAATCCGCCTTGTCGAGCGTGATCCACGCGTTGTAGACGTCGTACGGCACCAGGTTCACCAGCGACGCCGCGCTGATCACACCGACCTGTCCCGCGGGCAGGCCACCCGAGGCCGTCACCCCGTTCGAGGACGCGGACTCCGAGGCCTGGAGCGAGCCGACGACCGTGACCTCACCCTTCGGCGCGGCCGGCGCCTTCGCGGCGGACGCCTTGCCGGGCACCCAGCCGCGCACCACCGGCAGCGCCTTCCCGGAACCCTCGACCCTGAGGAGCGTCACGACGTAGAAGCCGCTGCGCTCCCCGAGGTCCCGCTGGGGCACCAGGAGCTGCTTGCCGTAGTGGCCGGTCGCCTTGGTCAGCTTCCCGGAGGTCTTCTGGTCCACGGGCAGCACGGAGGCGAGCGGCGCGGGCGCCGCCGTCTCGTTCACCTTCGTCTGCTCGGACGCCGTCTTGTGGTCCTGCACCCGGTCCTCGAAACGACTGAGCTGCCACGAGCCCATGAAGATGCACACGGGGATCGCGAGCAGGACGAAGATGTTGATCCCCCACCAGCGCGGGGTCAGGAGGAACCGGTACACACCCCCACGGTACGGGGTCCGAAATAAAGACCCGGCCACCGGCCCCTCCCTTGCCCGCCGACCGCCCGCCGGCCGGCCTCAGCTCGGCAAGTGGCGCCTCGCGAAGTCCAGTTCGAGCGCGACCTGCTTGATGCGCTCCTCCACGACGAGCGAGCCGTGCCCCGCGTCGTACCGGTAGACCTCGTGGATCGCGTCGCGCGCCGCGAGCCGGTCCACGTAGTTGTCGATCTGCTGGAGCGGGCACCGCGGGTCGTTGACCCCCGCCGAGATGTAGACCGGCGCCTTCACGTCGTCGACGTAGGTGAGGGGCGAGGACACCTCGAACCGCTCGGGCACCTCCTCGGGGGAGCCGCCGAACAGCGTGCGGTCCAGCGCCTTGAGCGCCTCCATCTCGTCCTCGTACGCCGTGACGTAGTCGGCGACCGGCACCGCGGCGAGGCCCACGGCCCACGCGCCCGGCTGCGTGCCGATGCCGAGCAGCGTCAGATAGCCGCCCCAGGAGCCGCCCGCGAGGACGAGCCGCTCCGGGTCGGCGAGCCCGGAGGACACGGCCCACTCGCGGACGGCCGCGATGTCCTCCAGCTCGATCAGGCCGACGCGGTGCTTGAGCGCGTCCGTCCACGCGCGCCCGTACCCGGTGGAGCCCCGGTAGTTGACCCGGACCACCGCGTACCCGTGGTCGACCCAGGCCGCCGGGCCCGCCGCGAACGCGTCGGAGTCGTGCCAGGTCGGCCCGCCGTGGATCTCGAAGACGGTGGGCAGCGGACCGCTCGCGCCCGCCGGCTTCTGTACGAGGGCGTGGATGCGGCCGCCGGGGCCCTCCACCCACACGTCCTCGACGGGGACGGAGGCCGGGGCCTTCATGCCGGGCGGGTCGAGCACCACGGCACCCGTGGTGGAGCGGACGACCGAGGGCTCGGCGGCCGACGACCACAGGTACTCGACGCTGCCGTCCGGCCGGGCCGAGGCGCCCGAGACCGAGCCGACCGGGGTGTCGACCTTCGTCAGCGCGCCCGTCGCGAACTCGTAGCGCCACAGCTCGCCGCGGGCCTCGAATTCGTGCACGACGAGGAGCGCCGAGCCGTCCGGGTACCACTCCGCCGACACGTCGCCCGGCAGGTCGAGCGCCAGGTCGGTCTCCTCGCCGGTGGCGACGTCCCACACCATCGGCTCCCAGCGGCCGCGCCGCTGGTGCCCGACGAGCAGCCGGGTGTCGCCGGCCACGGGCGCGAAGCCGAGCACCTCAAGGCCGAGCTCCTCGGTGCCGCCCTTGGAGTCGTCGAGCTCGGCGACCGTCGAACCGTCGAGCCGGAGCACGCGCAGGGCTCCGTGCATCGCGTCGCCGTGCTCGGTGTGCTCGATCGCGATCAGCGTCCCGTCGTGCGACAGGTCGCCGACGCCCGCGGACTCGCGGTGCCGGTAGATCTCGACGGGGTCGTCGCCGCCCGGGCGTACGACGTGGATCGTCGTGCCGTCGTCGTCCGTGGAGCAGCCGATCACGGCCGTGTGCCCGTCGCGGCCGAGGGCGAGGCCCGCGGGGTAGGACGGCGCGAGGCCGGGAACGGCCTCGACGTCCTCGCCACCCTCGAAGGGCTGGCGCAGCCAGGTCCCGAACTCGTCCCCGTCCGTGTCGTTGAACCACCAGATCCACGCGCCGTCGGGCGTGAGCACGCCGTCCGTCGTCCCGTTCGCCCGGTCCGTCGCGCGACGCTGCTCGCCGGTGGCGCGGTCCCACGCGTACAGCTCGTACGTCCCCGTCGCGTTCGACACGAACAGGGAGCGGTCCGGCGCGTCCTCGGCCCAGTCGGGCAGGGAGACCCGCGGCGCCCGGAACCGCTTCTCCCAGTCGGGCATGGACTCGGTGGCAGGCGGCGTGACCCTGTTGCTCTCAGTCATGGCCCCAGTGTGCCTGCCCCCTCCGACAATCCGCCGGGGGGCGGGCACGGCCCGACCGGAATGGTGCATTCCGAGGGGAGCGGTCGGGCCGGCCTTCGCAGGTGCTCCCGCTGAGCTGCGCCTGCTCTCCGCCTCCGGCAGCGTGGGCGTGGGATGAACAGCGCCGACGCAGTTCATCCTGCGACCGTGCGTGCTGCGACGGTGTGCCGAATGTACGCCCGGGGGCCCCGCCCAGGTATAGCCCGCGCGCATATTTGTGCGAGCGATTCGGGCTGTTGCGTCCAGTCCGGTCCTGCGCCGCGGGGCTCCGCCCCGGACCCCGCTGCTCAATCGCCGAAGGGGCTTGAATTACGGAATTACGGGTTACAGCCCGTGCCTCCTCGCCACCATCCGTTCGGTCGCCGAGCGCGGCAGTGCCCGGCGCAGCGCGAACACGAGGGGAGCGCTGCTGCCCACCGCGTACAGCGGCCTCGGCTTCCCCGCCTCGATCGCCGAGACGACCTTCGCGGCGACCTTCTCGGCCGAGATCCCGTTCGCCTCATTGGAGTTGAGGGCGGCGAGCATCGTGTCGTAGGCGGCCCGGAAGGGCGAGTCCTTCGCCACGTACTGGGTGCGGCGCTCGCTGATGCCGGTGGCGATGGAGCCCGGCTCGACCGTCGTGATGCCGACGCCGTACGGGGCGTACTCGCGCCGCGCCGCGCTCGCGAACCCCTTGATCGCGGCCTTCGACGCGACGTAGGAGGACCGGTACGCGAGCGGGAAGCTGGCCAGCATCGAGCCGACCATCACGACCCGGCCGCGCCGCCGCTCCCGCATCCCCGGCAGCAGCAGCTGGCTGAGCCGCACCGCCCCGAAGACGTTGAGCTGGAAGAGGCGCCGTACGGCGTCCATCGGCAGTTCCTCGAACGGGCCGCTCTGTGATTCCCCGGCGTTGTTGACGAGCACGTCGACCTCGCCGACCGAGCGCGCGAGGGTCTCGATGCTCTCGTCGTCGGCGAGGTCGAGCGGCAGGTACTCCACGCCCGGCACCGGCGAGGCCACCTTCCGGGGGTCCCGGCTCGTCCCGTACACCGTGTAGCCGCGCCGCACGAGCGCCGCCGCGACCGCCGCCCCGATGCCCGAGGACGCCCCCGTCACGAGGGCCGTGCCCCGCGTACTCACGCGAGGCTCCGGGCGAGCGCGCGCCCGGCGGCGCGACCGGAGAAGATGCAGCCGCCGAGGAAGGTCCCTTCGAGCGCGTTGTAGCCGTGCACACCGCCACCGCCGAACCCGGCGACCTCCCCGGCCGCGTAGAGCCCTTCGAAGACGGACTTGTCGGGCCGCACGACCTGCGAGTCGAGGTTCGTCTCCAGACCGCCGAGCGTCTTGCGCGTCAGGACGTGCAGGCGTACGGCGATCAGCGGGCCCTGCGCCGGGTCGAGGAGGCGGTGCGGCTTGGCGACGCGGGTGATGCGGTCGGGCAGGTACGAGCGGGCGTTGCGGACCGCCATCAGCTGGAGGTCCTTGGAGTACCCGTTGTCCACCTCGCGGTCGCGCGCGACGATCTCGCGCTCAACCTGCTCGTACGAGACGGGAGTTGACGGCGTCAACTTGTTCATCCCGGCGACGAGGTCCTTCAGGTTCCGCCGCACGACGAAGTCCTCGCCCTGGTCGAGGAACGCCTGGATGGGTCCGGGAGCGCCCTTCTTCACGCGCTGGAGGACCAGCTTCAGGTCCTTGCCGGTGATGTCGGGGTTCTGCTCGGACCCGGAGAGCGCGAACTCCTTCTCCACGATGGCGCGGGTCAGGATGAACCAGGTGTGGCCGTGCCCGGTGGCGGTGATGTGCTTCAGCGTCGCGAGCGTGTCGTGGCCGGGGAAGAGCGGCGCGGGCAGCCGCTTGCCCTCGGCGTCCAGCCACAGCGAGGACGGTCCCGGGATGATCCGGATGCCGTGGCCGGGCCAGATGGAGTCCCAGTTCTTGAGCCCCTCCGTGTAGTGCCACATGCGGTCGCGGTTCACGAGGGAGGCGCCGGCGCCCTCGGTGATCTCCAGCATGCGCCCGTCGACGTAGGCGGGGACGCCGGTGACCATCGACTCGGGAGCCGGGCCGCCCATCCGGTCCGCGGGCCAGTTCTTCCGCACGAGGTCGTGGTTGCCGCCGATGCCGCCGGAGGTGACGACGACGGCACGCGCGCGTAGTTCGAAGTCGCCCACGGTCTCCCGGGACGAGGCGACACCGCGCGCGGTGGCGGAGGGTTCGAGCAGCGAGCCGCGCACGCCGACGGCGGCGCCGTCCTCCACGATCAACTCGTCGACCTGGTGCCGGTACTTGAAGTCGACGAGCCCGCGCTCGGCGGCCGCCAGGACCGGCTCGCGGAAGACGCGCACGACCTCGGGCCCGGTGCCCCACGTGATGTGGAAGCGCGGCACGGAGTTCCCGTGCCCGGTCGCGGTCCCGGATCCGCGCTCGGCCCACCCCACGTTCGGGGTGACCTTCAGCCCGAGCCCGTACAGGTAGTCCCGCTTCTCCTCGGCCGCGAACCGCACATACGCCTCGGCCCACTTGCGAGGCCAGTGGTCCTCGTCCTCGCGGTCGAACCCGGCGGAGCCGAGCCAGTCGGCGAGGGCCAGCTCGTAGGAGTCCTTGATCCCCGTCCGCCGCTGCTCGGGGCTGTCGACGAGGAAGAGCCCGCCGAGCGACCAGTAAGCCTGGCCCCCGAGGTTCGCCTCGTTCTCCTGGTCGACCAGCACGACTCGCTTGCCCGCGCGAGTGAGTTCGTACGTCGCCACGAGTCCGGCGAGGCCGGCTCCCACGACGATGACATCGGCAGTGGTGTCACTCATGCGCTCTCCAACGGTGTGCTGTAGGCGTCCAGTACGTTCATGAAGAGAGCCGTGCGACGGGCCCGTACGGCCTCGTCGTCCGGCTGCAGCAGGACCTGCACGGAGGTCCCGTCGTGCACGGCCACCAGGGCGTCGCCCAGGGCCCGTTCGTCGCCGACCCGCCGGCCGAGCCGTTCCAGCGCGGCCACGAACACCGGCAGGATCGCGTCGCGGATGGCCTCCTCGCGGGCGGCCATCACCCGGCGCAGGTCCGGATTGCGCAGCGCGTGCGCGGTGAACTCGGCGGTGATCCGGAACCAGGCGTCGTCGACGGGGGTGGCGTCGATCGCGGCCCGCACGGCGGCCTCGGGATCATCCGGGTCGATACCGGCGAGGGCAGCCCGCACATCATCGAGCATCCGCGCGGACCGCTCCTCCCACAAGGCGAGAAACAGCTCGTCCAGCGACGAGAAATTCGAGTAGAAAGCGCCGCGCGTGAAACCCGCGCGCTCACAGACCTGTTCGACCGTGGAGCGCCCGAAGCCCTCCTCGGCGAACACGTCGAGCGCGGCGTCGAGCAGCCGCTGTCGCGTGCGCGCGCGCCGCTTGGTGACGGGCATCCTCGCCTCCCCGGTTGGATACGCGAACGTATTCGATACGTTCGTGTATCCACAAGGGGTGTGCGCGGGCGGTACGTCAGCCGGTGAACACCTCGACGAACGACCAGACGGCCAGCGCCAGCATGCAGAAGCCGCCCACGCGCTGAACGGTCTTCAGCGGCACCCGCTTGGCGATGAAGCGCCCGGCGACCAGGGCGAGCGCCGAGACGGACATCAGGGCCGCCCACGAGCCGATGGCGGTCGACCATGTGCCGTTCGTGGCGGCCAGGTTGGCGGTGGTGATCTGCGTGAGATCGCCCCACTCGCTGATGAACACGGCCATGAACGCGGTGCCGAAGACCGGCCAGAAACCGGTGACGGTCTTGGGACCCGCCGAGTCCTCGTCGTCCTCGTCGTCGCCGCCCTTGAGGAGCATGAACGCGCCGAACAGGAACAACAGCCCGGAGACGACCTTCACGATCCACCCGGGAAGCAGCCCGAGCAGCGAGCCCGCGCCGATCGCGATCGCCACGTGCACGAGGAACGCGGCCGACGTGCCGAACCACACGTACAGGGGCTTCATCCGGGTGCCCATGGCCAGTGAGGCGAACATGGTCTTGTCCGGGAGTTCGGCGAGGAAGATCAGCCCGAAGGCGGTGACGATCGCCAGGGGATCGAGATCCATGGGGACGCTTTCTGTGCGGGCCGGGCCTTGGTGAACCCCGCCCCGCTGCGTAGGGAGGACCACTCGACCCGGCAGCGGACACACGTAGCGGGATGCGTACGTGTGCGATGTGACTGCCTGATCGAAGGTCTCGCCCACCCGGCCCGCCCGAGGCGGTCCGAGCCCGGCCACCGGGAACCCGGGGGTTCCAGTGTGTCGACGACCGGTTCGCGGGGCTACTCCCCTTCGCTTGCACGTCAAGGGTACACGCGATCGCCTACGACCGGCTCGGTCACCGGTTTTGGCCCGAACAGGTGGAACTGGTTCCCGGATCTTCGAATGTGCCGACGTCACATAAACGCTGTGTGAGCGTTTCGCCATCCATTGCTACTTTCTGTGACGGAGGCGGGTCCGATGGACGGCGCTAGACACTGGTTCCGACGATTGCGGGTGCCACGGCGCGCACCGGCGGCGGGCCTGGTACTCGGCGCCGTGCTCGCCATGGTGGCGGCTCCACTGCCCGCGGTGGCGAGCGCGCCGGAGGCCGCGCCGGAGCGGGCGGCGAAGGCGGCGGTGCCCGCGGCTCCGACCACGGTGTACTCGGAGGACTTCGAGGACGCCCCCGTCGCCTCCGGAGCGGTCCGCCTGACCGACTACACCGGGGCCGCACCGCTGGAGCAGACCTACAACGCCGCCGGCCCGTGGCTGAAGGACTGCAACGGCTGGGTGACCAACCGCGCCGACTCCGAGGGCTACCAGCCCGCGATCAACGACTGCGGCAGCGAGAGCTACTGGAACTCCACGCGCAACCTGGCCGCCAACCTGGGCAAGCTGCGCGGCGACGCGGACCCGGACGCGAACCACGCCGTCGGGGGCTACACCAACGGTGACCCGGGAGCCGACCGTCCGGAGTTCGTCGGTGTGAAGGCGCTCACCTTCCCGGCGAACCGCTTCCTCGCCGCCGGCGTGAACGCGGTGGCCTCGCACTGCGACGTGGCCGCACCCCGGTTGCGGTTCTATCTCCGAGACACGGACACGAGCGCGGACACCGTCCTCGGGACCGTCAACCCCTGCACCCACCCCGGCGCGGTCGACATCGGCACCACAAAAGCGGTCGACGCCATGATGGCGCCCCGGCTGTACAGCGGCACCAGCGCGCAGCTCAGGATGAACAACCTGGAGGGCTCGGGAACCGGCAACGACCACGCCTTCGACGACGTCCGGCTCCTCGACGTCTCGCCGAAGGTCAGCAAGGCGTTCTCGCCCGCGAGCGTCGCGGTGGGAGGCACCTCGAAGCTGACGTTCACCGTCACCAACACCACGGACCTGGAGGCCAAGCCGGGCTGGTCGTTCACCGACAACCTGCCCGACGGGATGGCAGCCGTCCCCGGCTCGACCGCCACGACCTGCGCCAAAGGCGAGGCGACCGCGACCGGCAAGGCCGTACGGCTCAAGGGTGACCTGGACGCCGGGCAGGAGTCCTGCACGCTCAGCGTGGATGTGACCGCGCCCCAGGGCGAGTACAAGAACTGCCCGGAGAACATCGGCGACGCGAAGGGTGTGAAGAAGCCCGCCGAGTGCTCCTCCGTCACCTTCAGGCCGCTCCCGACCCCGAAGCTGACGTGCACGGCCGAGCAGACCCGCGCCACGCAGCGGTACTGGTACTTCGGGAACAAGGCCGGTATCGACTTCGGGCCGAGCGGCACGAAGGCGAAGGCGCTCACCGGGAAACAGGACGCGATGGAGGGCACCACGGTCGTCACCGACACGTCCGGCGTCCTGCAGTTCTGGTCGGACGGCGAGGGCGTCTACGACCGCGACAACAAGCCGATGCCGAACGGGACAGGGCTGAAGGGCAACCCCTCGGCCACCCAGACGGTGTCGGCCTTCCCCGCACCGGGGCAGCCCGGCAAGTACTACGTGGTCACCACGGACGCCTCCGTGAAGCCGGGCAATCTGACGTACTCGCTCGTCGACATGAGCCTCAACGGCGGGCGCGGCGACGTGGTGTCCGGAAAGAAGAACCTGTCGCTGGGCGGCGCGGGCACCGCGAGCGAGGCACTGACCGCGGCGCCGAGTGCGGACGGCAAGACGTTCTGGGTGCTGACCTACTCCTACAAGTCCCCGAACATCCTGGCCTACCGGTTCGACGGCGACGGGCCGGTCACGGGCGAGCCCGTGGTCAGCAAGTTGCCGACGGACAACCTCCAGGGCTACGGCACGCTGAACTTCAGCGCCGACTTCAAGAAGCTCGCCGCTCTCACCGGGTCCTGGCCGGAGACGGGCTCGCGGTCGTTCGTCCGCATGCTGCGGTTCAACGCGGAGAGCGGTGAGGTCTCACAGGACAGCCAGTGGGACCTGCCCTCGACCAGCGGGACCTACGGGTACAGCGCCGACTTCTCCCCTTCCGGTGACTACGTCTACGCGACCCGGATCTTCGGCGCCGGCAAGCTGTTCCGCTACCGCGTCGCGGACGCCGCCGCGGGAGCCGCGATCAAGGCGACCGAGCAGAAGGTCGGCGAGATCGGCACAGGCGGCCAGGTCCGCCGAGGTCCCGACGGCCGCATGTACGTGGCCAACTATCCGAACGGCGCGCTGCACGTCGTGAACGATCCCGACAGCGCGAGCGCCCCCGGCTTCGCCGCGAACGGCTTCCCGTTGCCGTCGGGCACGGTCAGTCAGTTCGGGCTCCCGCAGACCGTCACGGGCTGCCCCGAGCCGCTGAAGCCCGAGATGAAGATCAGCAAGGCCTCAGACGCCAAGGGGCCGGTCGCCCCCGGTGACAAGGTGACCTACACCCTCAAGGCGGAGAACACCGGCGGTGTCACCACCGAGGCCCCGGTCGTCGACGATCTGACGAAGGTCGTCGACGACGCGACGTACAACGGCGACGCGAAGGCCACCACCGGCACCGCGTCCTACGACGCGCCGAAGCTGACCTGGAAGCCCACCCTCAAGCCCGGCGAGAGCGCCACCCTCACCTACTCGGTGAAGGTGAAGGACCCGGCGACCGGTGACGGCGAGTTCACCAACACCGTCACCGGGCCCGAATTCTCCAACTGCGTCAAGGGCGACGAGGACGGCTGCACCACCAAGGGCAAGGTCAACAAGCCCCCACGGGGCGGCTACTGCACCGACACCGGCTACCTCGTGCAGTGGAACGGGAGCGCCTACGAGCTCTCCACGTTCGACCCGGCCACCGGGGCGAAGAAGTCCGTCGGCACGCTGGGGTCGGACAAGGCGCACAACGTCAGCATCGGCTACAGCCAGCTCGACGGGTACCTGTACGGCTACCGGTCGACCGGCAACGAGCTGCTGCGGATCGACCCGGAGACCGCGAAGTCCACCTCCACCAAGATCACGGGGATGGACGGCAACTCGGCGGCCATGGCCGCGACTTCGCGGGACGGATCCAAGCTGTACGTGCTCGACCACACGACGAAGAAGCTGTACACGATCGACATCGACACGCACAGCTCCACCTACGCGTCGGTGATCGCGACCAAGGAGCTGAACGGCGCCCACGGCTCGGGCGACATCGCCGTCCACCCGGGCGACGGGATGCTCTACACCGCCGCAGGCGACGGAACGCTGTGGCGCCTCGACCCGGCCACGGGTGACTGGACGAACCTGGGCGCAAAGCTGCCGTCCGACGCCACCGACGGCGGGCTGCCGGGCACCTTCCAGGTGTTCGCCGACGACCTCGGCGAGCTGTACTTCTACGGCAACTTCAAGGGCGGCCTCTACCAGCTCGACCTGTCGGCGTCGACGGCCGACGCCCCCATCTCCTCCGACGAGATCGGGGACTGGACGCGGATCGGCTCCACCTCCACCGCCTCCAACGCGGACGCCGCCGGCTGCCTGCGGGCCCACGACTACGGCGATGCGCCCAACTCGTACGGCACCGCCAAGGGCGACGGCCCGGTGGCCGTGGCCGGCAAGTCGCTGCTCCTGGGCGCGGGGATCTCCTCCGAGCGCGACGCCCGGCGCCCCGGGACGGGCAAGGCGTTCGACGCGACGGGCGACACCATGGACGACGGTGTCGCCGCGTGGCCGAAGCTCACCGAGGACATGACGTCCTACTCGGTACCGGTGAAGCTCGCCAACAAGACCGGCGAGGCGGCCACCCTCACCGCCTGGGTCGACTTCGACGGCTCGGGCACCTTCGACGCGGGTGAGCGAGTGGTGGTGCCGGTCGCGGCCGGGGCCACCTCCGCCGAGCTGAAGTGGTCCGGGATCAGCGGGGCAGCCAAGGCAGGCAAGACCTACGCCCGGCTGCGGCTGTTGAACGGCACGGCCGCCGGAGCGACGGCGCGTGCGGCTGCCGCCGCGGGCACCGAGGGCGAGATCGAGGACTACCCGGTCACGGTCGAGGAGCCCGCGCCCCCGCTGGAGATCGCCAAGTCCGCGGACAAGACCGACGCCAAGCCTGGTGACAAGGTCACGTACAAGCTGACCGTCACCAACCCCGGAAAGGCGGCGGTCGAGGGCGCGCGCCTCAGCGACGACCTGACCGGCGTCATCGACGACGCCACGTACAACGACGACGCGAAGGCCACGGCCGGTGACGTCACCTACAAGAAGCCCAAGCTGACCTGGACCGGCGATGTGGCGGCCGACTCGACGGTGACGATCACCTACACCGTCACCGTCGGGCGGCCGACCGCCGACGGAGACCAGAAGCTGGGCAACGCCGTCGTCGGCCCGCCCGACTCCAACTGCCCGGAGGGTTCGACCGATCCGAAGTGCACGACCTCCGTACCGGTCGCGGCGCTGAAGATCGCCAAGTCGGCGGACAAGGCCGGCGCCAAGCCCGGTGACAAGGTCACGTACACGGTGACCGTCACCAACACGGGCAAGGCGACGTACGACGACGCGAAGGTCAGCGACGACCTGTCGGGTGTGGTCGACGACGCCGCGTACAACGACGACGCGAAGGCCACGTCCGGTGACGTCTCCTACGAGCGGCCGAAGCTGACCTGGTCCGGCGACCTGGCGGCGGGCGCCACGGCGACCGTCACCTACACGGTCACCGTCGGCTCCCCGCCCAAGGGCGACGGGACGCTGAAGAACGTGGTGACCGGTCCGCCCGGTTCCAACTGCCCCGACGGCTGCGGTACCGAGACGCCCGTCGCGGAGCTCGACATCGCGAAGAAGGCGGACAAGAAGGCCGCCGAGCCCGGTGACAAGGTCACGTACACGGTGACCGTCACCAACACGGGCGAGGCCGCGTACAAGGGCGCCGAGATCAGCGACGACCTGACGAAGGTGCTCGACGACGCCGCGTACAACGGCGACGCGAAGGCCACGTCCGGTGACGTCTCCTACGAGCGGCCGAAGCTGACCTGGTCCGGTGACCTGGCGGCCGGGGCGAAGGCCACGATCACGTACTCCGTGACCGTCGACTCGCCGGTCAAGGGAGACAAGAAGTTGGCGAACGTGGTCTCCGGGCCGCCCGGTTCCAACTGCGAGGACGGGTGCGGGACCGAGACCCCGGTCGCGGCCCTGGAGTTCGAGAAGACCTCGGACGCCCGCAAGCCGGTCCACCCGGGCGACAAGGTCACGTACACGGTGACCGTCACCAACACCGGTCAGGCCGCGTACACCGGCGCCTCGTTCACCGACGACCTCACCAAGGTCATCGACGACGCGACGTACAACGGTGACGCCAAGGCCAGCAGCGGTGACGTCGCCTACAGCGAGCCGAAGCTGACCTGGAACGGGGACGTCCCCGCCGGGAAGAAGGTGACCGTCACCTACTCCGTGAACGTGTTCCGTGGCCCGAGGACCACCGGAGACGGCAAGCTCGACAACAGGATCGCCGGCCCGCCCGGGTCCAACTGCCCGCCCGGTTCGACCGACCCGAAGTGCCACACCAGCACCGGGGACATCCCGACCCTGACCATCAAGAAGACCAGCGACACCTCGGCCCCCAAGCCGGGTGACACGGTCGACTACCGGGTCACCGTCACCAACAACAGCGACACCTCCGACTACAAGGGCGCCTCGTTCACCGACAACCTGTCGGGCCTGATCGACGACGCCACGTACAACAAGGACGCCGCCGCCACCTCCGGCACCGTCTCCTACGAGGAGCCGAAGCTGGCCTGGAAGGGCGATGTCGCGGCCGGGCGGACCGTGACGCTCACGTACTCCGTGACCGTCGGCGCCCCGCCCGCGGGTGACAAGAAGCTGACCAACGTCGTCGTCTCGAAGGTTCCCGGCAGCAACTGCCAGGAAGGGTCCGACGACCCGGACTGCACCACCGACTCCGGCATTCCCACCCTGAAGTTCAAGAAGACGGCCACGCCGCGGAACCCGAAGGAAGGGGACACCCTCAGCTACAAGGTCGTCGTCACGAACGACGGCCAGGCCGACTACACCGGCGCCACGTTCACCGACGACCTCACCAAGGTCCTCGACGACGCGACGTACAACGGGGACGCGGACGCCTCCAGCGGCAGCGTCTCGTACGCCGCACCGAAGCTGACCTGGACCGGTGACCTGGCCAAGGGCGGGACGGCGACCGTGACGTACACGTTCACCGTCACGGACGCCGGGGACGGCAAGTTCGTCAACGGCGTCGTCGGCCCGCCCGGGTCCAACTGCCCCGAGGGCGGCACCGACCCGGACTGCACGACGGTGTTCCCGGCCCCCGACTACGACTTCGGTGACGCCCCGGACACGTACAAGACGCGGCGGGTCAGCGGTGGCGCGTTCCACGAGCTCGTGGACGGGCTGCGCATCGGCCTCCGCGCCGATCCGGAGCGGGACGGGGACCCGCACCGCACGGCCGGTGACGACAAGGACGACGACGGCATCAGGACCGTGACACTCCACCAGCACCAGGGCAGCTACACGGCGAAGGTCCCGGTCACCAACACCACCGGCAGGGACGCCGTCCTCGCCGGCTGGATCGACGTCGACGAGAACGGCACCTTCGAGCGTGACGAGTTGGCCTCCGCCGACGTACCGGACGGCGCCACCGAAGCCACGCTCACCTGGCACGGGCTTCAGGACATGAAGCCCGGCGACACCTTCGCCAGGCTGCGGCTGTTCGGCGACGAGGGGACGGCCGCCGCCAACCGGGCCGCCGCCCGCGCCGCCACGCACGACATCGAGCCGACCGGCTTCGGCGGGCCCGGCGAGGTCGAGGACCACATGGTCCGCGTCGAGCCGGCCCACCTGGAGCTCGCCAAGTCCGCCTCCACCAGCGAGCCGAAGCCCGGGGACACCGTGACGTACACGGTGACCGTCGGCAGCAGCAGCGCCGCCGAGTACATGGGCGCCGCGTTCACCGACGACCTCACCGAGGTCCTCGACGACGCCACGTACAACCGCGACGCCGAGGCCACGGCCGGTGAAGTGTCCTACGACAAGCCGAAGTTGACCTGGACCGGGAACGTCCCGGCCGGGGAGAAGGTGACCATCACGTACTCGGTCACGGTCGACGACCCGGTCAAGGGCGACCGGACGCTGACCAACGCCGTCACCGGGCCGGAGGACTCCACCTGCGAGTCCGGGTGCACCACGACGGCCGAGGTCCCGCCGGGCCCGAACCCGCCGAACGCCACTCCGACCCCGAGCACTCCGAACACTCCCACCCCTCCGAAGACCCCGACTCCCAGCACCCCCGCGACCCCTGCCACTCCCGTGACTCCCGTGACCCCTGCCACCCCCGCCAACCCCACACCCCCGGCCAAGCCCGGAAAGCCCGGTGACGGCCACCTGTCCGACACCGGTTCCGACGACCACACGGTCGCCCTGGCCGCGGCCTCCGCGCTGGTCCTCGGACTCGGCGGGCTGCTCCTGGCCGCCGTCCGCAGGAGCCGCCGCAAGCGCTCCTGACCAACACCCGCACAGGAAAAGGCCGTGGGGCCGGTCCACCAGGACCGGCCCCACGGCCTTCGCGCTGTAGTACGTCCGATGGACCCTGGGCGGGCGACACGGCGCCGCACCACCGTTCGGCATGTCCTTTTTGCGACATTCGGTCGATGCGATGTGTACGACGAAACGGCACGGGGCGTACGAGGACGGCGGCTTGCGTGGCGGTGGCGATCGCCGCGCTCCTCGTATCCGGCGCCGGTCAGGCATCCGCGCACGACGACGGGCCCGGCCTCGGGCCGCTGTCGGCCCGCGCCGAACATCTCATACAGGAGGCCTCCGACGCCGTCGCCGCCCACGAGAAGGCGCAGGACGCCGTGCGCAAGGGCGAGCGCCGGCTCGCCGAGGTCAGCCGCCGGCAGTCCGCCGAGCAGCGCCGGCTCGACTCGCTGCGGGCCACCCTCGGCCGCCAGGCGCGCAGCGAGTACCAGGGCTCCTCGGGCCTCGGCACGATGCTGCCGCTGCTCACCTCGGGCTCCCCGCAGCGGGCCCTCGACGCCGCCGTCCGCGCGAGCCGAGGCGACCGCGCGGCCCGCCAGTTCACGGACCGCGTCACGGAGTCCCGCGACCGGATCGCCGCGCAGCGCGCCGAGTCCGCCCGCCTGGTGAAGGGGCTCAAGGCGCAGGAGCGGCGCCGGTCGGCGGCCCGCGACGACATCGAGGCGAAACTGGCGAAGGCCGAGGCGGAGGTGCGGCGGGCGCGGGCCCGGGTGCGGGTCCTCGCGGCCGGGCCGATGCCGACGGGCGGCGGGAACTGCGCACGCGGCAAAGTCGACCGGCACGAGCGCGCCGGAAAGGGGGCGACCTGGGTGAAGCCGGTGAGCCCCGCGCCGCTGTCGGCGGGCTTCGGTTCCGGCGGCCACCTGTGGGCGCACACGCACACCGGCCAGGACTTCGCCGTGCCCACCGGGACGCCCGTGCGCGCGGTCGGCGCGGGCACCGTCGTCTACACGGGCTGCGGCGACGGCTTCGGGAACCAGGTCGTCCTCCGGCACGCCGACGGCTACTACACGCAGTACGCGCACCTGTCGCGGATCGGCGTATCGGTGGGCGACCGCCTCGACGCGGGCGAGACCCTCGGCCTCTCCGGCGCGACCGGCAACGTCAGCGGCCCGCACCTGCACTTCGAGGTGCGGATCACGCCGCAGTTCGGCTCGGGCATCGATCCGCTGCCGTGGCTGCGGGCGCGGGGGCTGAAGGTGTGACGGGTACGCACAGGGCGGGCCACCGGGGCTGTAATGGCGCAGTAACGGCCTCTTCCTAGGTTTCGGGCACCCCGTACCCTCCCGGAGGAGTGCCCGATGCCCCTGCCCCGACCGCCCAGGCGCGGAAGACGCGCCGCGTGGGCGGCGGCGTCGCTCACCGCGGCCGCCGCCCTGCTGACCGGCGCGATACCCGCCGTCGCCGACTCCGCGTCCGCGGACCCCGCGTCGGCCAAGGTCGACTCCGCGCTGACGAAGGCCGTCGCCAAGGGGGACGACGCGAAGTTCTTCGTCGTCCTCAAGGACAAGGCCGACCTGACGACGGCCAAGAAGCAGCGCACGCACGCGAAGGCCGCCGCTGCCGCGTACAGGGCGCTGAGGACGACCGCCGAGGACAGCCAGAAGTCACTCACCTCCTTCCTCGACAAGGAGAAGGTCGGGCACAAGGGCTACTGGATCGCCAACACCGTGCAGGTCACGGGTGACAAGGCCCTCGTCGACGAGCTCGCCAAGCGCTCGGACGTGAAGTCGATCACCAAGGCACGTTCGTTCAAGGTCGACGACGATGTGACCTCCGAAAAGAAGGTCACATCGTCGCGCATCGCGTCGGCGGGGACCGACTCGTCCGCCGACGGCACGGACACCCCCGAGTGGGGCGTCTCCGACATCAAGGCCGATCAGGTCTGGGACAAGTACGCGGACCGCGGCGAGGGCATCGTCATCGCCAACGTCGACACGGGTGTGCAGTACGACCACCCGGACCTGGTGAAGAGCTACCGCGGCAACAACGGCAACGGCACCTTCACCAACGACTACAACTTCTACGACCCGTCGGGGAACTGCCCCTCCGGCGGCACCCCGTGCGACAACCAGGGCCACGGCACCCACACCATGGGCACCATGGTCGGCGCGAACGGCATCGGTGTCGCGCCGAACGCGAAGTGGATCGCCGCCAAGGGCTGCGCGTCCGACCAGTGCTCGGAAGGAGACCTGCTCGCCGCCGGCCAGTGGATCCTCGCGCCGACCGACCACAACGGCCAGAACCCGCGCCCTGACCTCGCCCCGAACATCGTCAACAACTCCTGGGGCCAGGACGACGCCACCACCCCGTTCTACGAGGACATCATCGACGCCTGGAACTCCGCGGGCATCTTCGAGGCGTTCGCCGCCGGCAACGACGGTGACGGCGTGACCTGCTCGACGGCCCACCCGCCGGGCACGCAGGCCTCGACCTACGGCGTCGGCGCCTACAACGCGGCCGGCAACATCTCCGACTTCTCCGGCTTCGGACCCTCCCTCGTCGACGGCTCCGCCAAGCCGAACATCACGGCGCCCGGTGAGGACATCACCTCGACGTACCCGGGTTCGAAGTACGCCAGCATGGACGGTACGTCGATGGCGACCCCGCACGTCGCGGGTGCCGTCGCTCTGCTGTGGGCGGCGGCCCCCTCGCTGATCGGCAACATCGACGCGACCCGCAAGCTCCTCGACGAGGGCGCGCGTGACGTCGACGACACGCACTGCGGGGGCACCGCGGGCATGAACGACGTGTGGGGTGAGGGCAAGCTCGACATCCTCGCCTCGGTCGACAAGGCGCCGCACACCGCCGTCAACGTCACCGGCAAGATCACCGACAAGGACACGGGCGCGGCCGTCGCCGGGATCTCTGTCACGGCCACGGGCGCCGACGGCGATCACGTGGTGTCCACCGGCCCCCAGGGCACGTACAAGATGGCGCTTGTCCCAGGCACGTACGACTTCACGATCGACGAGTACGGCTACGCGGCCAAGACCGTCTCCGGCGTCGAGCTGACCGACGGCACCCCGCTGACCCAGGACATCGCGCTCACCGCCCTCCCGCGGCATGCCGTCACCGGCACCGTCCTTGACGTCGCCGGCAAGCCGCTGGCCAAGGCGACCGTCACGGTCCCCGGCACGCCGGTCGACTCCGTCACCTCCGGTTCCGACGGCACGTTCACGCTGCCCAAGGTCGCCGAGGGCACGTACACGCTGAAGGTGACGCCGACCGAGCCCGTCCTGTGCAACGGTGAGTACACGGCCGAGCTGAAGGTCGACGGCGACGAGACCCGCACGGTGCGCCTCCCGAACCGCACCGACGACTCGGGCAACTCCTGCGCCCCGGCCGCCTACTCCTGGATCGCCGGTTCCAGCAAGGTCGCCCTGTCCGGTGACGAGGACGCCAAGACGGTCTCGCTGCCCTTCCCGGTCTCCTTCTACGGCGTGAAGTACTCCAGCGCCGCGGTCACCACCGACGGTCTGATCAACTTCCTGTCGCCGCGCATCGGTGACTACGCCAACGAGGCGCTGCCCTCGCAGGCCCAGCCGAACGGCATCGTCGCGCCGCTCTGGGACGACCTGACGCTCGACAAGAAGTCCAGCGTGCAGACAGCCACCACCGGCACCACCGGCAGCCGTAAGTTCGCGGTCGTCTGGAACAACGTCCTGTTCGCGGGCACTACGAACCGCGCCACGTTCGAAGCAGTCTTCGACGAGGCGACCGGCGCGGTCACGTTCCAGTACAAGTCCGTGCCGGGCAGCGGTGCGTCGGCCACGGCCGGCATCGAGAACCAGGCCGGTACCGACGCCCTTCAGTACTCGTACAACCAGGCCGTCCTGACGGCCGGTTCGGCGATCCGCATCACGCAGGGAGCCAAGTAAGCCATGAGAGCCACCACCTCCCGGCGGGCCCTGACGCTCGCCTCCGCCCTGGTCGCGGCGGGCCTGACGCTGTCGGCGGCGCCGCACGCGCTGGCCGACGGCGCCTCGACCGACGCGATGACGCTGAGCACCAGCGAGGCCAAGACACTCGCCGACAACGTGAACGTCGACGTGTACGGCGACAACAACGAGTACGCGGCCAAGGACGACACCTCCGACGACGGCGCCTCCACCGACGCCGCGGTCGACCCCTCCACCCCGGTCACCTTCACCAACAAGTCCAGGCTGGAGTCGGCGCGCGGCACCGCGGCAACCGTCCCGGCGGGTTCCGACGGCAGCTACTTCACCGTGCACAGCCTGGGCAACGTCCAGCTGCACAAGGCCGACGGCTCCACCGCGTGGGCGCGCGACAACGCCTCGTTCTACACGGACTGGCAGGCCAAGCCGACCCAGGTCTGGCGGACCGAGCCGTACCCGGCGCGCATCCAGATGGGCTACAACGCCGTCGCCCCGTACGCGCCCTACTCGGACCAGGGGTTCGACACCGCGGACCTGACCGGTGACGGCACGAAGGACATCGTGCTCTCCGCGTCCGTCGGCATCGGCGACCCCCGGACCATCACCACGCCCGACTCGTCGCTGAAGGCCGGCACCTTCGTGACGGTCCTGGACGGCAAGACCGGCAACACGGTGTGGTCGAAGCTGTACGCGTACGCCACCAACGTCAAGGTCGTCGACGGCACGCTGCTCATCGCCAACGCGCCGCGCCTGAACGGGTACGCGCCCGCCACCGACACCACCACCCTTACCGGCATCCGCTTCTCGTACGCCGACGGGAAGCTGACCCCGGCCACGACGTGGACGTACGACACCGGCACGGCGGATGCGGCCAGCTGGGGCGCCCTGGAGGACGTCGGCGACGGCAAGGTCGCCGCGGTCTGGGACCTGCGCAAGTCCGCCACGAACGCCGCGCGCGGACGTACCCTCGTCCTCGACACGGCCGACGGTTCGGTCAAGTGGCAGACGGACAGCGCTCTGTACGGCCGTCAGCTCCGCTTCGACGCCTCTCGCAACCGGGTCGTCGCCTTGGAGCAGGCGGACACCTCCGACGCGGTCCAGTACGAGATCGCCGCGTACGACCTGGCCGACGGTAAGCGGACAACGCTCGACAGCCGCGTCAACGTCCTGCCCACCGCCCTGACGGTCGGTGACGCGGCGACGGGCGGCGGCGACGAGATCGCGGTCAGCGAGTCGGCCTTCAACGACTCGTTCAGCGTCACCTCCAGCACGATCCGGGTCCTGGACGGCTCGGACGGCTCGACGGTCAAGTGGACGAACACCACCAAGCGTTCCACCGACAACAGCCACAACGGCGCCAGCACCTGGACCCTGACCACCAAGGGCGGGGCGCTCTACGCCACCGCCAACGACGACCAGGCCCAGGACACCGCGCTCAACCCCGGTGGCCTGCGCTACGGCTCGCTGACCGCGTTCACCGGCGGCGGGAAGGTCAAGTGGCGTCAGCACGGCTACAACTCCTCGCCGTTCTACCAGCAGCTGTACTCCGCGGGCGGCGGCGACTACGTGCGCACCGTCGACCAGCAGCAGAACGTCCGCGAGTTCAGCCTCGGCAACGGCAGCCAGAAGAACATCACCCCGCTGCAGGGCGACCTGTACACCGGCAAGGCAGCCGACTTCGACGGCGACGGCAAGAAGGACGTCGTCGTCGGCGGCTCCTCCAACGGTGTGTGGGCGTACTCCGGTACGTCACTGGTGAACGGTTCCCCGAAGCTCCTGTGGAAGGCCACCGTCCCCGGCGAGGTGCACAACATTGCGACCGGTGACGTGAACGGCGACGGCACCCCCGATGTCGCCGTGGCCGCCGACAACGCCACCGCCGTGCTCGACGGGAAGACCGGCAAGGTCCTCTCCACGATCGACGGCAAGGGCGCGTACGTCCGCTCGGTCACCGTCGCCGACGTGAACGGCGACGGCAAGGCCGAGATCCTCGTCCCGACCGACGCGCTGCGCGTGTACGCCGCGAGCGGCAAGCAGCTGTGGTCGTACTCCGCGCCCTCGGACACGGGCGACGTGGTCTTCTCCGACACGGTCGTCGCCGACGGACAGGTCTACACGCAGTACAGCAGCCTGGGCGCGATCAGCTCCTCGGACGCGGTCGAGAACGGTGTCGCCCTTAACGGCAAGGGCACCGTGCAGTGGACCGCCGACCCGAAGGCCCCCAGCCAGGCGGCCGACGGCAAGCTGCACGGCGCGGTCCTCGTCAACGGCGTCTTCGCCTCGCCGAAGATCCCGTACGCGGACGGGCACGCGGTCGTCTACACCTGGATCATCAAGGCCGACCCGACGACGGCCGGCAACATCGACACCGCCTCGCCGGCCGTCGTGACCGAGATCCGCGACGGCCGGACCGGTGAGGTGATCCGCCGGATCCGCAACGGCAGTCCCTGGTCGCACGGCAACTACTTCACCGACGACCAGAACAACACGCTCTACCAGCTCAGCTTCGGCACGATGAAGGGCTACCCGGGCGACGGCCAGGAGGACACGTACGCCTCGGTCGCCGCGCCGCTGCGCAACGCCGGGATCATCAACGGCCCCGCCGGCCGCAAGCTGTTCGCCGGAGGCACCGAGGGTGGTCTGGCCGCCTACGACATGTCGCAGCTGAACAACGGCAACGCGTTCCAGTCCTCGATCGGCGGCGTGAACCTGATGGGCGCCCGCGGCTACGTCGCCGCCGACCTCGACGGCGACGGCACCGACGAGATGATCTCGCTCGCCTACGACCACTTCGGCATCGACCGGATGGCCGAGCAGCTGGGCGGCGCAGTCCTCTCCCTGGACGGCGGCATCCACCAGATGTCGACGTACAAGCTCTCCTGACCCGTCGGTCAGTGTCGTGCCCCCCTGGGTCCTCGTGCCCAGGGGGTCCTCGGCGTGCTCGGTTACAGTGACGCCCTTATGGACGCACGACGCACGGAAGTGGCCCCCGACTCCGGCCCTCCGCTCCTGCGTCTGCACCTTTTCAACGGTTTCCGGGCGACTCGTGACGGCGGCCCCGAACCCGCCGAACGCTGGTCACGGCCCAGCGCCCGGACCCTGGTGAAGCTGCTCGCCGTGGTGCCGGGACACCGCCTGCACCGCGAACAGGCCATGGACATCTGCTGGCCCGACGCCGATCCGTCCTCCGCGACCGGCAGCCTGCGTGTCGCCCTGCACGCCGCCCGGCACGCCCTGGAACCCGAACTCGCCCCGCGCGCCGCCTCCTCGTACCTGATATCCGACGGCGGGATGCTGTCCCTCGACCCGGCGACCGTCTGGATCGACGCCGACGAGGCGGAGACCGCGGCCGGGGCGGCCCTCGCGGGCGGGGGAGCGGGCGAACTGGCCGCCGCCCTCGCCCTGTTCACCGGCGAGCTGCTGCCCGAGGACCGGTACGTGGACTGGGCCGACGAGCGGCGCGGGCGGCTCGCGCTGCTGCGGGAGCAGGTGCTTCTCCGCCTCGCGCAGGCGCACTTGGAGCGGGGCGCGCCGGCGGAGGCGGCCTCCTTCGCCGAACAGGTCCTCGCGGCGAGCCCCGCAGAGGAGCTGGCCCACCGCGTCCTCATCGACGCGTCCCTGCGCCAGGGCCTGCGACGCCGCGCGCTGCACCAGTACCACCTGTGCCGCGAGGTGCTCGACGCCGAACTGGGCGTCCGCCCCGGCCCCGAGACGGAGCAGCTGCACCGGGCTGCCCTCGCGGCGGCGCCCGCGTCCGTGCCCGTCACGACAACGTTGCCTCCGCCGCTGCGGGCGGCCCCGGCCACCCCGCTGCACGGCCGCGACGACGTCCTCGACCGGCTGCTCGGCGCCGCGGGGCCCCCGGTCACGCTGCTCACCGGCGAGGCGGGCGTCGGCAAGACGCGGCTCGTGGGCGAGGCGGCGCGGCGGGCCGCGGCGTCCGGCACGGCCGTGCTGTGGGGCGGCGGCCAGGACGCGGAGGGGCACACGCCGTACGGTGCGTTCGCCGAGGCGCTCGACGGGTGGCTGGCCGAGCACGGCGCGACGCAGCGCGCGCGGATCGGCGCCGAGTACCCCGAACTCGCCGTGTTCCTCCCGTCGTTGGGCCAGGTGCGCACGCCGGGGGAGCGCAGCCCCGAGGAGGAGCGCGACCGGCTGTTCCGGGCCGGCGCCGCCCTGCTCGGCGATCTGGCCGCAGCCCGCCCGGTGCTCGTGGTCCTCGACGACCTGCACGCGGCAGACACCGGTTCGTACCAGCTCATGAGCCACCTGGCCCGCCGCGCCGCGGACCGCGGGATCCGCCTGCGTTTCCTGGTGACGTACCGCGAGGAGGAACTCCCCGACGACGACGCCCGCCGCTCGATCCTGAGCTTCCTGGTACGCCAACACCTGGCCGTACGCGAGGAGTTGGGCCTCCTGGACCGGGAGGCGTGTCTGGCGGTGGCGCGGGACGCGGCGTCGCCTTCCGGGCAGGAGCACCGGGTGTGGGAACTCTCCCTCGGCAACCCCCTGTTCGCCCTCGAACTCGCCCGCGACCTGGCCGATGGCCGGGCAGGTCAGGGCGCACCCCAAGGAGTGCGGGAGCTGGTCGCGGACCGGCTCGTGCGCCTCGACCCCGACGCGCGGCGCCTGGTCGAGGCGCTGTCCGTGGCCGGGGGAGAGGCGGCCCTCGCCGAACTCCTCGACGTCGCCGAGCGGGGCCTGCACCCGCCGGTGACCGGCGCCGCGGCCGCCGACGGCGTCGAGCGGGCCATCGCGGCCTCACTGGTGGAGGAACGCCAGGTCGTCGTCGCCGGCCGCCCCGAACCGGGCCTCGCCTTCCGCCACCCACTCGTCCGCCTCACCTGCTACGAGCGGCTGACCGCGGTCCGCCGCAGGCAACTGCACGGCGCGTTCGCCCAGGCCGTCCTCGCCCGCCGCCCCGACGCCGTCGACGCGCTTGCCTCGCACTTCGCCCGCGCCGACGACCCGCGCGCCGCCGAGTACCTGCGCCGCGCCGCCGAACGCGCCGCCGCCCTCTACGCCAACGACACCGCCGACCGCTACTACCGCGACCTCGTTGCCCGCCTCGACGTCGACGCGGCCCGCGCCCGCCTCGCCCACAGCCAAGTCCTCGCCAGAATGGGCCACTTCGAGGCGGCGGCCGAGGCACTGCGGCACGCCCTCGCCGAGTTCGTCCGGCGCGGCGCACACGACGACGCGGTCCTCACGGCGGCCCGCCTCGCCGAGTCCCTCGCCCGCACCGGCGCCCTCGACGCCGCCTCCGAAGCGCTCCGCGCCCACCCGGCCTCCCCGGAGACCGCCCCCGAACCCCTCGCCGTGCACCACCTGTCCCGCGCCATGCTGCACAGCGTCAGGGGCGGATACGACGACGGGTACGCGGCCGCCCGCCTCGCCCTGGACGCCGCCCGCCGGGTCCCCGGAGTACGCGGTCAGGGCCTCCTCGCCCGCTCCTACGCCCTCCAGGCCACCAACCTGGGCCTCTCCGGCCGGCTCACCGAGGCCCGCGAGGCCGGCGACCTGGCGCTCGCGCCCGCCGAGGCGTACGGCGACCCGACGCTCCTCGGCACGGTCCTGTCCACGCTGCGGGAGAACGCGCGCCGCCACGGCCGGCTGCGCGAGGCGGTCGAGAGCGGCGAACGCGCCCTCGACCTCGCCGACCGCTCCGGAAACCCGACGGCGGCATCCTTCGAACGCCTCAACCTCGCCGAACTCCACCTGCTGCTGGAGGAGTTCGACGAGGCCACCGCACTCGCCGAGGCATCGGTGACACTCGCGGAGGGCGACGGCGCCTGGTGCCTGCCGTACGCGCTCGCGACGCTGGCGCTGGTCCGGCTCCGTACCGGGGACACGTCGGCGGCCGCTGACCTCCTGGACCGCGCCGCCCCCGCCGCCGACCACCTGGGCGACCGCCAGGCCCGCTACGAGGTCGGCACCGCCCGCGCCGAACTCGCCCTGCGCACCGGCCACCCCGAGGCCGCCCTCCGCGCGCTGGCCGACTGCCCCGACGCCGCGCCGTCCCTGACCGCCTGGGCCCAACTCCGCGCGGGCCGCCCCGAACCGGCCCTGGACCTCGCGACGGCGGAGGCCGCCCGCGCCGAGCGCACCGGCGAACGCCTCGCCGAGGTGGAGGCCCACCTGGCCCGCGCGGCGGCCCTGTCCCACCTGTCCTCCCCCGCAGCGGCCGAACACACCCTGACCCACGCGACGACCCTGGCCCGGTCCCTCCCCTACCCGGCAGGCCTACGCCGAGCAGAAGAGGTCCGCACTCTGCTGTCAAGATCAAGTCCCTGCGGCGATTGAGCAGCGGGGTCCGCGGCAGAGCCCCGAGTCCTCGGCCGCCACCGGCCACGCCGGGACGGATTGGCCCTCACGGGTGGGCCCCCCACCCCACCCGTATCCGCCCCGCCACCCGCTCCGTTACCCATGCATGATCTCAACTCGACGCGCCCTCACCGCTGTCCTCCTCGCCGTCGGAGCCGCGGCCGCCGCCGCCCCCGTGGCCCAGGCCGCCGAACCCATCTCGCCCACCGGAACCCTCGACTCGCTGTCCACGATGGCGATTCCGGCGGACCAGCAGGGGCAGCTGCCCAGCACCGCGGAGCAGCTCTCCGGGCTCAACCACCTGAACGACCTGCACCAGGCCACCGACCTCGTGGCGCCGGTCACCGGCCTGCTCCCGGCGATCCAGTAACGCGAGAACGCACGACGAAGGCGGTGGACCGGGACCGGTCCACCGCCTTCGTCGTGCGTGGCGTACGGAACACCGTACGGAGAGGGGCGGTCGCGCGTCCCGGCGACCGCCCCTCAGTCCGTTCAGTGGTTCGCGGTGCCGTTCCCGGCGAGGACCGGGATGTCGCTCAGGACGTGCGAGAGCGGCTCGTCGCCCTTGGCCTGGGTGGAGTTCTCGGTGCACTGCTGGTTCTGCGGGGCCGACAGGACGGGGATGTCCTGGACAGAGACCGGGATGACGCCGACGAGCGAGCCGACGTTGGCCTTGGCCGGCAGGCCGACGCAGGGCTTGTTCAGGGAGCCCTGGACGAGACCGAGCTCCGGGCTCATGTCACCGGCGGTGGTGGAGTTGCCGTACGTCTGCGACGAGCCGTTGCCGCTGGTGGACGTCGTGCCGGTGTCGTCGCCGATGGCGAGCGCCGGCGAGGCGGCCACGGCCGAAAGACCGGCGACGGAAGCAGCGATCGTGGCGGCTGCGAAGAACTTCTTCATGGGGTGGTTCCCTTTCGATACGCGCGCTCCGGATGAGGAGCTACGTGTGGTCAACTGGATTGCATTCCGGGCAGTTGCGGACCGAAACCCGTTCGGACCATTCCCGCGCGAGCCAATCGCAGGAAATTCGGCACTGTGCGCGACCTCCCGAACATCCGGACGCGGTGGATCAAAAGGCTCGTACAGCTACCTGAATTTCCGGCCGGGGCCGGAACAGCGGACCGGGCCGCCGAAGTGGCGGCCCGATTCACACAACGGGTCCTCAGTTGTTGCCGACGCCGTTGCCGGCGAGGACCGGGATGTCGTCCAGAACGTGCGAGAGCGGCTCGTCGCCCTTGGCCTGGGTGGAGTTCTCGGTGCACTGCTGGTTCTGCGGCGCCGACAGGACGGGGATGTCCTGGACGGAGACCGGCACGACACCGACGAGGGAGCCGACGTTGGCCTTGGCCGGCAGGCCGATGCAGGGCTTGTTCAGGGAGCCCTGGATCAGCGCCATCTGCGGGCTCATGTTGCCGTACGTGGCGGAGTTGCCGTACGTCTGCGAGGCATTGTTGCCGCTCTCGGACGTCGTCCCACCGTCGTTGCCGACGGCCAGGGCCTGCGGGGCGGCGGCGGCCGCGACACCGACGAGAGAAGCGGTGGCCGCCGCGGCAGCCATGGCCTTCTTCAACATGAGGAAATTCCCCTTCTTAATTCCGTCTGGGAGCACTTGTATCAACTCCCCAACTCGCCATCGGTTGCTCACGTTCACTCGGACGGGGTTCCGATAATGAAATGAAAATCTCGCCAATGCGGGGTGTGTGGCCGGGCGCGGGCCTGTCCGATCGGGTGGATATGCGGAACCATTTCCGCCCTTCGCAGTTGCGCTCAGTGCAGTAACCGGTGCCCGTTAAGAAAAGGAAACAGAACCATGCTCAAGAAGGCCATGGCCGCCGCAGCGGTCGCCGTCTCCGTCGTCGGTGTCTCCGCCGCGGCCGCCCCGCAGGCGCTCGCCATCGGCGACGACCAGGGCACGATGTCGACCAGCGGCAACGGCTCGTCGCAGACGTACGGCACCTCCGAGACCGCCGGTGACATGAGCCCGCAGCTCGGTCTCGTCCAGGGCTCCCTGAACAAGCCCTGCGTCGGCCTGCCGGCCAAGGCCAACGTCGGCTCGCTCGTCGGCGTCATCCCGGTCTCTGTCCAGGACATCCCCGTCCTGTCGGCCCCGCAGAACCAGCAGTGCACCGAGAACTCCACCCAGGCCAAGGGCGACGAGTCGCTCTCGCACGTTCTGGACGACATCCCGGTCCTGGCCGGCAACGGTGCGCACAACGGCTGATCGGCCGCACCCGCACAAGGCTCGGGCCGCCGGCTTTCCTCTTCGCCGGCGGCCCGAGCTCTGTCATGGGGTGCCGGGCCGGAGGAGTCACGGGGCGCCCGGGTCGGGGGCCGCCCTCCCAACGGCGTGGAGCCGACGGCTGACAGGAGGGCAGCGCGGCCGATCTCATGACGGTCCTCAGTGGACCACCGGGCCTTCGTCCCGCGAGAACCGGTTCACCCGTTCGCTCACGACGTCACCCCAAAGGGGCTGCCGCGACGGCCAGTCACCCGTTCGGAGCCGCAACCCCTCGCACGGCCGTCCCGTTGCACCACGTGCCAGGCACCCGCGCTGGCCGAACAGAACGACCTCCAAGGAGCATGCTTCATGTCGCGTACCGCGAAGGCAGTCGTCTTTTCCGCAATGGCCGCCGCTGCCATGGCCGGCTCGGTCGGCGTCGCCGCCGCCGACTCCGGCGCGCAGGGCTCTGCCACTAACTCCCCCGGTGCTGCAGGTTCCCGTGCACCTGCCGGTCAACGCCTGCGGCAACACGGTCTCCGTCGTCGGCCTGCTGAACCCCGCGTTCGGCAGTACCTGCACCAACAACTGACGGGCACAGCCCGACTCTTCCGCAGCCGCCCCTCCCCGAGGGGCGGCTGCTCCGTTTCACGGCTCTTTTTCAGGGTTTTGCCGCGGCGCGGCACACCCACAGGTCGAGCTGCTCGTTGAACAAACAGAAGCGAATATTCCAAACCGACGACGCGAGTTGTCGAGGGAAGGCATAAACAATGAAGGTTCTGAAGACCGCTGCCGTTGTCGCCGGATCGATGGCGATTGTCGGTGCCGCCGCTCCGGCATTTGCCTCGGACCTCACTCCGATGAGCCTGAACGGCGCGGTGAACACGATCACCAGCCAGCCGACGCTCGACGTCGCGCCGGTGGACAGCAACCTGCTCGACCCGAAGAACGACGGGGGCGCCGTCAGCACCGTCTCGGGCGCCGTCGACGGGCTGAACGAGAGCGGTTCGGGCGCCGGCGCCGGCAGCGTGCTCGGCGGTCTCCCCGCCGGCAAGTAGGTCCCTCGCACATCGGGCCACGCGTCGAAGGCTGGTTCGGGGCCCCGGGTTCCCGAGTCAGCCTTCGGTATTTCATCCGCGGAATGCGTTCCGCCAAGCGAGTGAACCGCGGCAGGTGCGCCGACCGGGTCTGGCTAGGCTTCTTCGGTGACTTCAACAGTGAGCAGTGGCCCCGCATTTCGAGCAGCCGATCTGGGAACTCTGGCGGTCATCGCCTGGAGTGGAGAACACCCCGACGGGAAAGGCGACATTCCCTTTCTCCTCGCGTATTCCATGGGTGATTCCCCGGCAGGGCCCGAGGCAGCGGAAGCGGCCGTGCGAGGCCTCCTGGAGACCAACGGCCTCACCGTCGGCACCACCGTCCACGACGCGACGAGCCGGCCCCGGTTCCCCGTCTCCCTGCTGGTCGAGGCGGGCCAGGCCGTCGTCACCATGCCGCTCCTGAACGCCCAGTGCCCCGTGCCGCCCGAGTGGCTTGCGGCGGCGGAGGCCCGCAAGAGCGCGTACTTCCTGTTCACCACGCGCGTCTGGCCCACCGCGACCCCCGGGGCCCCGGTCACCGAGAAGGAGCTGGAGGAGTTCGCGGGCGACGAGGAGACCCTCATGGCCGCCGCGCACTGCGTGCTGCCCATCCGGCGCGTGCGCGCGTAGCGACCGGTGGGTTTTCCGGACGAGCCGACGGACACGCCCCCCGATGGCTCAATTCTCCCGGTTCGACATGGTGTGGCGGTGTGATTGGCCCGTCATATTCCCTCACCTCTCAAGGGAGCAACGATGCGTCTTCGCACCTTCGCGGCCGCGGCCGTGCTGGCCGGGACCGCTGTTATGGGATCCGCTGCCATGGCCTCCGCGGTGGACGGCCCGGGTGGCGCCAGCGCCACGGGCGTGGCCCAGAACAGCCCCGGCGTGCTGTCCGGGAACATCATCCAGGTTCCGGTCGATGTCCCGGTCAACGTGTGCGGCAACTCGCTCAACCTGATCGCCGCGCTCAACCCGGCGGCCGGCAACGTCTGCGCCAACAAGTAGGCAGCCGAGTCCGGTTCGGACGCACAGTGCCCGGGACGACTTCGGCCGTTCCGGGCACTGCCGTTCAGGCGTCGTCGCCCGGCGCCAGATCCCGCAGAGCGCGGTCGATGAGCCCTTCGAGGCGGCCCTCGCGCTCCGGCAGCATCCGCTCCGTACGGTCGAGAAACAGGCTCAACGCCTCGTGAGGAACGACGAGTTGGGGCTCACCGGGCGCGCTGCGCAGGTCCACGATGACCAGCCGGTCGCGGCCGGGAGCGCGATAGGGCGCGATGCGTACGTCGCCGTCGCCCGCCGCCCGTTCGAGCCCGTCCAGCAGCAGGTCCCGCGACAGCGGCCACAGCACGGACCCCGGAACGCCCGCCTCCGGGCCGCCCCAGGCCGTCACGGTGACGGCCAGCGGATCCGCCAGCCGGAACCGCAGCTCCACCTCGGCAGGGTGGAACAGGTCCTCGCCCCACCGGGCCACCGCCGCGATGACACCCACGAGTTCGTCCGGTGCGTCACCGGTGTCCGGCGCGTCACCGGAACCCGGTGTGATGTCGTCCGCATCCATACAGCGCCCCCGCCGCTTCTGGGCAACGCCGCGATTCTTGCGGCGCCCGTTGGCCCCTTCAACCAGATGGCTCGCGGAAGATCCGCCGAGATCTCAGACTGTGCAAACGCCCTGCTCGTCGCCGCCCTCACCGGGTCCCGCGAGGGCGCGGGCGAACGCGACGGCGCCCGTGCCGATCCGGTAGTGGCCCTCGGCGTGCTCGAGCCAGCCTTCGTGCGCGAGCGTGCGCAGCAGGTGGTACGTCGTCGCCAGCGGTACGTCGAGGAAGCGCGCGAGCCGCTTGGCGGTCAGCCCCTGCGGGTGCCCGGCCACCTCCGTCAGGACACGCAGGGCGCGCTCCACCGACTGGAGCCGGGTGCCGCCGGCGGTCCGCGGCTGCGCCATGTGTGTCCTCCTTCGGTGCCGTGCGGGCGTCGGGCGCCCCCCGTGGGCGTCCGACGTGTCATCACTGATCTTTGAAGATCCGGTACGTCCGATCACCGGCCACCGGGCCGCGTGCCGCGGGCCACCCGGGTTCGCAGGGGCGCCCATCCGGCCCTGGACGGGTGGGTCCGGCAGCTGATAGGGGCAGTCTTGAGCGACGCGACGCTCGTCATTGCGCAGGAGCCGCCCGCGGGGAGTCCGGGCGGACGGCGGGGGCTCGCGCGCCTGGTGACGTCACCGCTGCACGCCACGTTCCTGGTCCTGCTGGTCGTCGGCCTGGTGCGGACCGTCGTGGCGGGAGTGTCGGGGGAGCCGTGGCGCATCGGGGTGGGGGCGGCGCTCGGCCTCGTGTACTGCTTCGCGCCGCTCGCGGAACGCCGTTCGGGGGCCGACCCGGGCGCCCTGCGGCTCGCGAGCCGGGCCGACCCCTTCACCCTCGGCTGGCTGGCGGCCCTGTTCGGACTGTGGCTCTGGCTCGATCTGACGGGGACCCAGTTCCGGGTCCTGGTCGCCGCGCTGTACTTCGTCGTCCTGATGTTCCTGCCCCGGCTGCGCACGCTCGGGGTCGCGGTCGTCGCGGTCGCGGCGGCGATTGTCACGAGCCGGCGGGGGCCCTCGACCGTAGGCGACCAGGAGATGGTCGTCGCGGGTGCCTTCCTCGCCCTGCTCCTGGTCGTGCTCGCCTTCCGCAAGGAGGAGCGCCTGCGCGGCTCCGCCGAGGACGTCATCCGTCGGCTCCAGGACGGCCGCGGGCAGTTGGCGACGTCGCAGCGGCTGGCCGGGCAGGCGGACGAGCGGCGCCGGATGGCGGCCGAGGTCCATGACTCGATCGCCCAGTACCTCGCGGGAGTCAAGCTGCTCCTCGAAGGCGCGGAACGCACCCTGGCCGCCGCCCCCGCCAGGGCCGCGGAGGCGACGCACGCGGCCCTCGACCTGACCAACCTCGGCCTGCGCGAGGCACGCGTCCTCATCGACTCGGCGCACACGCGGCGCCCGGCGGGCACCCTCAACGGCACGCTCCCCGAAACGATCGAGAACCACCTCTCGGCGATGCGCCAGGCCCTCGCCGCGGGCTGGCACGTGGACGGCAGGCTCCCCTCCGCCCCCGGCGCCGAAGGCCCCCCGGAGCTCGCGTTCTACACTTCGGGCGAGCCCGGCCCGCTTCCGCCCGACGTGGAACACACCTTGCTGCGGCTCGCGCAGGAAGCGGTGTCCAACGCCCTGTGGCACGCGCGGCCGCACCAGGTCACCGCCACGCTGACGTACGAGCCGCAGGAGGTGACCATGACCGTCAGGGACGACGGCCGGGGCTTCGACCCCGCCCGGGTGCCCGACGACCGGCACGGACTGCGCTCCCTGCGCCACCGCGTCGAGGGCCTCGGCGGCACGTTCACGGTGGTGTCCCGCCCCGGCTCGGGCACGGAGCTGAGCGCCGGGCTGCGACGCGGGCCGACGGCGGGCGGCGTGGATGAGTGACGTAAGAGAGTGCACAGGTGAGTGACGTAAGCGGACGGCGTGATGAGTGACGTCCTGAGCGGCATACCCGAGGCGGCGGCCTCCGCCCGGAACGGCCGCGCCCGCCCCACCCGCGTCCTCGTCGTCGACGACCACCCCGCGCTGCGGATCGGCCTGCGCACCCTGCTCGCCACGGCCGACGACCTGTCGCCCGTGGCCGAGGCGGCGAACGCCGCCGACGCCCTGCGCGCGGCCCGCCGCCCCGAGGCCCCGGACATCGCCGTCGTCGACCTCGACCTGGGCGCCGGCATCGACGACGGCATCCGGCTCGTCCGCGAGCTGCGCGCGCTGAACCCCGCGCCCGCCGTCCTCATCCTCAGCGCCTACGTCACCGCGCAGACGGTGACCTCCGCGCTGCGGGCCGGCGCCACCGGATTCCTCGGCAAGGAGGCGTCCGCCGAATCGCTGCTCGCCGCGGTCCGCGCCGTCGCCCGCGGCGAGACCGTCCTCGGCCCCGGCGTCGCCCGCCACGCCCTGCCGGGGCCCCAGGGCAGCGTCCCCGTGCTGACACCCCGCGAGGCCGACCTGGTCCGCCTCGTCGCGGCCGGCCTCTCCAACCGCGAGATCGCCAGCCGCCGGGGCATCAGCCCGAGCACGGTCAAGAGCGCCCTCAGCGCCGTCTACACCAAGCTCGGCGCGGACAGCAGGGCGGCGGCGGTCGCGACGGCGTCCCGGCAGGGCCTGCTCACCGGCCCTCCGCCGCCGCTTTCCGGCGGACAGTCTGTCGCTCGATAGAGGGTGAGTGGGCCCGCCCGCCGTATCAGCGGAGGGCGGGACGGTCAGGACAAGATCACGGTGCCCCACGACGCGAGGCCCCGCTTTCCTGTCTCCCGGAGGTACTCACCCGTGGTCATCGTCATCGTGGTCGCCGCGCTCGCCCTGATCGCGGGGCTCGCGGCCAACCGATATCTGCGGCCGAGGCTGCTGGCCGAGGACGACGACACGGGCATGGCCGTCAAGGATCTCGTCGGCCCCCTGCTCACGCTGACCGTCCTGCTGCTGGCCTTCGTCCTGGTCACCGCCAACGGCTCGTACGGCAAGGCCGAGGTGGCCTCGCGCGGCGAGGCGCGCGCCGTGGACCAGCTCGTCGAGACCGCCGAGTACGCCCCCGAGAAGCAGCGGGCGGCCGTCCAGGCGGACTCCGTCTGCTATGCCCGTGCCGTCCGCGTCCAGGAGTGGCCCGCGATGTCCGACGGAAAGGGCTCGTCGGCGCCCAGCGTGTGGTCCACCGACCTCCGCCACACCTTCCGCGCCCTGGAGGGCGAACCGGTCTTCGGCATGCTCGTCAGCGCCGACCACAAGCGTTCCGAGGAGCGCGAGGAACGCCTCACGCAGGCGACCGCCAGCATCCCCAACGCCATCCTCTGGTTCCTGCTGGCGGTGCTGGCGGTGACGGTGGCGGCGCTCGGCATCTGCCTGCCGCGCAAGCACAACCGGGGGCAGCTCGCCGCGCTCACCCTGGTGACCGTGCTGCTGACCGCCACGCTGTGCATCATCCGCGACGTCGACCGCCCCTTCGGCGGCATCATCGACGTGCGGCCCACGGCCATCGCCGACGTGGAACGCCAGGCCACCCGCGACTTCCTCGCGCACGCCAAGCTCGCGGACATCCCCTGCGACAAGAAGGGCGACCGCACAGCGGAAAGCACCCGGCACTGATCTCCCGGTACCGGGTCCGATCCCGATCCTGATCAGTCGATGCTCGCCTTGGCCTGCGGGGTCACGGGCGGTACGTCGGGGTAGGGCCGCGGGTAGGGGGCGCCGATGCCGAAGTGGACGGCGAGGGCGTCGGCGAACGCCGCGGCGATACGGATCTCGCCGTTGGGGTTGGGGTGCGTGCCGTCCCAGGTGTGCTCGGGCGCGACGAACTCCGCGGCCGTCTCCGCGACCACCACCGGCTCGGCCGCGGTGTCCAGCTCCGCGGCCACGGCGCGCAGCCGGGCGTTGGAGGCGTCGACGCGCGCGGCGAACTCCGGTTCGTCCACCGCCTTCTGGCACTGCAGCACGGTGCCCATGGCGATGCCGAGGCCGGGACGGCCGCGCCGGGCGTTCGCGATGAACTCGCGCAGGTTCGCCTCGAACTGGGCCGGCTGGACGTCGAACCAGAACAGATCGTTGATGCCGAGGAGCACCAGCAGGTACGCGGGGTCGTGCTCGCGCGTCTTCGCCTCGATCTCGTCCTTCTCGGTGACGTACGGGCGGCCCCACTGCGCGTCGTGGTCCCGGTCGAACTCGGGGTCGGCGTACGTGTCGTCGTCGTCGCCCACCTCGGCGGTGCGGATGTTGTCGAGGGTGGCCTTCGGGCCGACGAGGTCGAGATCGACGTCCTGCTCGCGCAGGTGGTTCCAGAGGCGGTAGCGCCAGGTCCAGTCACCGCTGCTGCCGTGACTGATCGAATCGCCGACGATCATGATGTTGACGACGTGGCCGTTCTGGCCGGCCTGGTCGCTGGTGGGGACGGCGTCATGGGGCACGGCGGACTCCTCGTGTGCGGGTGTGCGTTGCCAGCCCGACCCGGGGACGTACCGCCGCAGCACACGGGCGGGCACACCCCCGATCAGGCAGTGATCGGGGAACTCGCCGCGCACCACCGCTCCGGCGGCCACGGCGACGTTCCGGCCCAGACGGGCGCCGGGCAGGATGACGGCGCCCGTGCCGATCCAGCAGCCGTCGCCGATGGACACCGGCCGGTTGCTCGGCGGCTGGCTGCCGATGGGCAGCCGGGGATCGGTGTACTGGTGGTTCTGGTCGGTGATGTAGACGTGCGGCGCGATGAAGACCTGGTCGCCGACGGTCACGGACTCGTGGGCCACGAGGTGCGACCCCCGGCCGACGACACAGCCCCGGCCGATGCGCAGGACCACGTCGGAGCCGAGGTCGAGGCCGGGGAGCAGTCCGGCCGTCATCGTCACCTGGCTCCCGACGAGCGTGCCGGACCCGATGGAGATCCACGGTTCACCGAAGAGACACCCCGGGGGAAACGCGATGCTCGCGCCCGCACCGAAGTGACTGAACCGCCGCCCGGCCGGGCTCGCACCCGTGATGGCCCCCGCATCCTTGGCCCACCCCCAGACGCGCCGCACCGCGACACCACCGAGGCCATGGGCACGCCGACGGACACCACGAGCGATCCGAGAGACACCTACCGTGATCGGGTCTGCCACGTGATCAGCGTAGGTATGGGGGGCGGGATGCGCGCGATGAGGGAGGGGCGGGTGGGGCTGCGGGGCCGCGGGGCCAGGGCGGGCGTCCGATGAGCGAGCGCCCGCGGCGTGCCGGGCCGACGGCGGCGCGGCTCGCCGTCCGGGCACCACGTCCCTGAGCAGCGCCGATCCTCAGCCGTGGACCCGGGGCTCCGCCGGGTAGGCAGGATCGTCGGGGCCACTCGGGTGGATCACCGGGCCCGTGCGCGCGCCAGGCCGTCTCCCGCGGGGCCACAGCGACCAGCATGCCGGTGTGATCATCGGACGCCGGGTCGGAAGGGCCGCACGCTCATCGAGGCTGCTGCTGGTCGGCTGCCTGCTGGCCGTGGGCTGCTGGTCGGCGGCCGGGCCCTCGGCCGCGGACGGCGCCACGGTCGATCTCGGTCTCGACGTCACGGTGAACACGCGGCCGGGTCTCGGCGCACTGAGCCCCGGCATCCGCACCGGCACCGCCGTCGTGAAGTCGTACCGCCTCAGCAACCACGGCAGCGCCGACCTCCACGACGTACGCGTACGCGATCCCGCGATGCCGGGCGCCCGCATCCGCTGCCCCGGCGGCCGTGACCGGGTGCCGCTGCTGACCGGTCAGCGCTCGGCGCGCTGCACGGCGACGGGGACCGCGCGCCCCGGCACGTGGATCGGCAAGGCCACGGCTGACGGGCGCCAACCGTATCTGCGCTCCACCGCACACGCGTCGGCGCGCTCCGGGTACGCCGGAGTGGGCGCCGCGCCGGCGCTCTCCGAGTCGGCGCGGGTGACGGGCCCGGACCGGGCGGTCATCCGCTACGCCGTGACCAACACCGGCAACCGCCCCCTCCAGCACGTCCGCGTCAGCGACCCGGAGTTCGCCGCGGACCGGATCGACTGCGGCGATCGCCGACCCGTCGTGCCCCGGCTCGCCGCGGGGGCGACGGCCGAGTGCACTGCCGAAGTACGGCGTGGCCCCGGCCGGTATCTCAGCCGGGGCCGGGCCGAGGGCAGCGATCTGCTGCGCACGCTGGACACCCGGGGCGCACGCGTGGCGGCGCCGCGCCTCGTGGCGCGCGCCGAGACGCACTTCACGCTGCCTGCCGCGCCGCCCACGAAGCCCACGAGCAACTCCCCGGCCCGGCGGCCACCGAAGGCCACCGCCCCCGTGCCCCGGCCGCCGGGCGGACCGCCCGAGGCGCTGGAGGAGCCACCCGCCCCCGTAGCACCGCCTGCCGCCGCACTGATGCCGCTCGCTCCGCCCCCACTGGGCGTGGCCCCGCCGGGAGTGGCCCCACCAGGGGTGCACCCCGTGACGCCCGGGAGGACGGAACGTCCGCCGACCGCCGCACACCCGCCGCCTCGCACGCCGGAACAGCCCACACCGCAAGGGCACACACCGGAACAGCACACCCTGCTCTCCCGCTTCGTCCGGCCGGACCACACCCCGACCGGCCTCGGCCTGATGACGGCGCTGTTCCTCGTCCTGCTGCCCGCCGCCGTCGCGGCCGCCGTGCTCGGCTCCCGTCGACACTGACCACCCGCCACCGCGCCGCAACGAGACCGGACCCCCGATGATCCAAAGCCTCGCCATCGTGCTGGGCGTCGCGCTGCTCGCCGCCGCGATCGTCCTGGTCAAACACCGCTTCTGGCCGCTCGGCCCGGACGACGAACCCCGCGAGGACGTCGCCGAGTACATCTCCATGATGGTCGGCGTGCTCTACGCCCTCGTTCTGGGCCTGGCGCTGGTCTCGGTCTGGGAAACCCACTCCAGCGCCGAGGACCACACCGCGACCGAGGCGAGCGCGGCCCACCAGATCCACCTGCTCGCAGCGGGCCTTCCCGAGGAACGGGCGGCCCGGATGCGCGAGGACATCGAGGCGTACGTCCGCAACGTCACGGACACCGAGTGGCCCGCCATGGCACGTGGCGCCGACCCGGACCCGGCGGGCTGGCGCGTCCTCGAACGGGTCCGCGCGGCGGGCCAGGTCCCGGCCGACGCCACACCCGCCCAACAGGCCACGGGACTGGAGACGTTGGCCCAGCTGAGCGCCCTGGACGAGGCCCGTCGCGGTCGCGAGGCCGACACGGAGGAACGCCTCTCCCCGGTGATCTGGTTCGGCCTGATCGTCGGCGGCGTGCTCACCATCGCCTTCATGTTCATGTTCGGCGTCAAACGCAGCTTCACCCACGTCGTGATGGTGATGGGCCTGTCCGCCCTCATCACGTTCACGGTGCTCCTCATCTACCAGCTCAACAGCCCGTTCAGCGGCCTGTTCGCCGTCGACCCGGAAGCCTTCACCCGCAACTTCCGAACCTGATCCACACCCAGCTGGACCCTCAACACAAATCAGGCCCGGTTCTCCGAAAAGGAGAACCGGGCCTGACCTGCTGTTTTGGCTGTCGGGGTGGCGGGATTTGAACCCACGACCTCTTCGTCCCGAACGAAGCGCGCTGCCAAGCTGCGCCACACCCCGATGTCGTTGTTCCGGTCTCTGCTGTTCTGCAGGTCGCGGCGACGTCGTTTACTTTAGCGGACTGTCGGCCTGAGACGAAATCCGGTTTTCGGCGGTCCTGTGCGCAGGGCCTCAGAGGGCCGACGGCGCCAGCGTCAGGAGGGTCGCCTCGGGCGGGCAGGCGAAGCGGACCGGGGTGTAGCGGTTGGTGCCGCAGCCCGCCGAGACGTGGAGGTAGGACGTGTTGCCCTCCGCCTCGTGCGTGGACAGGCCCTTCACGCGGTCCGTGTCCAGGTCGCAGTTGGTGACGAGGGCCCCGTAGAAGGGGATGCAGAGCTGGCCGCCGTGCGTGTGGCCCGCGAGGACCAGGGGGTAGCCGTCCGCGGTGAAGGCGTCCAGGGCGCGCAGGTACGGGGCGTGCACCACGCCCATCGAGAAGTCCGGGCCCGCCACGGGGCCGCCGGCCACCTCCGCGTACCGGTCGCGCTTGATGTGCGGGTCGTCCAGGCCGGTGAGGCCGATCTCCACGCCCGCCACCTTCAGCGAGCCCCGCGTGTTCGTGAGGTTCAGCCAGCCCGCCGCGTCGAAGCCGTCGCGCAGGTCCTCCCACGGGTTGTGGATGGCGCCGACGACGGGAGCGTTGCCGTTCAGGCCGTGCTTGCCCGAGAGCTGCTGCTTCAGGTAGCGGGCCGGGTTGAGCAGCTTGGGGCCGTAGTAGTCGTTGGACCCGAAGACGTACGCGCCGGGGAACTCCATCAGCGGGCCGAGCGCGTCGAGGACCTCGGGGACGCCCTCCGTGTCGGACAGGTTGTCGCCCGTGTTGATGACGAAGTCGGGGCGCAGACCGGCCAGCGACTGGAGCCAGCGCCGCTTCTTGTTCTGCCCGCTCACCATGTGGATGTCGGAGACCTGGAGGACCCGCATCGGGCGCATTCCCGCAGGCAGTACGGGGATCGTGACCCGTCGCAGGCGGAAGGAGCGGGCCTCGAAGCCCGCCGAGTAGATCAGCCCGGCGGCACCCGCCGCCGCGATGCCGGCCGTCACCTTCAGGGGGGTCTTCAGCGAAGTCTTCAGGGGAGTCCCGTATCGAGCGCGCATGAGCCCCATCGTGTCAGACCCGCACCGCAGCGGAAATCGGCGGGCGTTGGGGCGCGGGCACCTGCGACAATCAAGTCATGACCACGCTCAAGTCGAAGCTGCAGGACGACCTCAACGCCGCGATCAGGGAGCGCGATGAGCTGCGCTCCTCGACCCTCCGGCTGACCCTCTCCGCGATCACCAATCAGGAAGTCGCGGGCACGGAGAAGCGTGAGCTGAGCGACGACGAGGTGCAGAAGGTGATCGCCAAGGAGGCGAAGAAGCGCCGCGAGGCGGCCGAGGCCTTCGAGAAGGCGGGCCGCGCCGAGTCCGCGGCCCGTGAGGTGGCGGAGGGCGAGCTGCTCGCCGAGTACCTGCCGCAGCAGCTGACCGACGCCGAGCTTGAGCAGATCGTCGCGCAGGCGGTCGAGGAGGCGAAGGCGGCCGGCGCGGAAGGGCCGAAGGCCATGGGCCAGGTCATGAAGATCGTGAAGCCGAAGGTCGCGGACCGGGCCGAGGGCGGCCGCGTGGCCGGCACGGTCAAGCGCCTCCTGGCGGGCTGAGCGCACCTACGGTCGGCCACTACTGCCGGCCCCTGACTGAACGACTACTGACTGAACGACTACGTGACGACGGAGAGGGCGCACCCCGCACGGGGTGCGCCCTCTCCGTCGTCGTGCCACGCGGTCCGGTCCGAGGCCTTATCGGCCCCCACGACCCCCGTGTCCGTTCCCGTGCCCGTTGCCGTTCCCACCGATGAGGTCCGGCGGGATCGAGATGTCGGGCAGCGGGTTGGCGTCACCGTTGCCCCCGTCGTCCCCGGAACCGGGCCTCTTGCCCTTGTCCTTGCCCTTGTCCTTCTTCTTGTCCGGGTCCGGGATGTTCACCTTGTTGAAGGTGGGCGCGTCCTTGCCGGACAGCGCGCCGGTCATCGCGTCCCGCCAGATCGGACCCGGGGTGTCGGCGCCGAAGACCTTCGAGTGGTACTGGCCGCCGATGGTGATGTTGGTCATCTCGACGGCCTGCGAGGCACTGCCGACCCAGACGGCGCCCGACAGGTTCGGCGTGTAGCCCGCGAACCAGGCGTTCTTGCGGCCGTCGGTGGTACCGGTCTTACCCGCGTTGTCCCGGCCGGTGAGGCCGGCCGTCTTGCCCGTACCGGAGTCGATCACGCCGCTGAGCAGTGTATTGATCTTGTCCGCGGTCTTCTCCGACATCGCGCGCGAGCACTTCGACTTCGGCACGGCGAGCGCCTTGCCGTTGGGGTCGGTGATCGACTCGATGGCGACGGGCGTGCAGTATGTGCCGCGGTTGGCGAACGCCGCGTACGCGGAGGCCATCGTCAGCGGCGAGAGGCCGGTCGAGCCGAGGGTCATCGACGAGGGCACCTCGTCGACCTTCTTGCCGTTGCCCTGCACCACGCCCAGCTTGTCGGTCATCTTCACGACCGGGCACATGCCGATGTCGCCGATCATCTGCACGAAGTACGTGTTGATGGACTTGGCCATCGCCTCCTTGAGGCGGTACGGGCCGACCTCCGACTCGTTCTCGTTGCTCAGCTTGTAGCCGCCGTCGTTGACCCACGGCTTGCCGCTGCACGTCTGGACGCTGCTCGGGTACGGCATCTCGTACGGCGCCGGGTACTGCTTCGTCACCGGCGTCCCCTTCTCCAGGGCCGCGGCCGCCACGAACGGCTTGAACGTCGAACCCGTCGGGAAGCCGAGGTTGGAGCCGCCGTCCCGGTAGTTGACCGAGTAGTTCATCTCCGACTCGTTCTTACTGGCGTCGGATCCGTACGGCTTCGACTGGCCCATGCCGAGGACCTTGCCGGTGCCCGGCTCGACGAAAGCGCCCGCCGCGTCGACCTTGTCGGACTGGTAGACGTGACGCTTTATCGACTCCTCCACGGAGTCCTGCGTCTGCGGGTCGAGCGTCGTCTTCACCGTCAGGCCGCCGCGGTTCCAGACCTTGGCGCGCTCCTCGGACGTCTTGCCGAAGGCCGGGTCGTTGAGGAAGACGTTCCTGACGTAGTTGCAGAAGAACGCCGCGCCCCTGCCGGCCGTGATGCAGCCGTTCTGCGGCCGGCTGACCTTCAGGCCGATCGGCGTCTTCTTGGCCTTGTCGGCCTCGGCCTGCGTGATGTCGTGCGTCTCGGCCATCCGCTGGAGCACGACGTTGCGCCGCTTCTTCGCCTCGGCCTCGTCGTTGACGGGGTCGTAGCGGCTGGGGGACTGCACGATGCCGGCGAGCATCGCCGACTCCTGGATGTTCAGGTCCTTGGCCGGCTTGGAGAAGTAGCGCTGGGCCGCGGCCTCGACGCCGTAGGCCTGCTGCCCGAAGTACGTGATGTTCAGGTAGTTGTTGAGGATCTTCTTCTTGCCGACCTCGTTCTCCACCTGGATCGCGTACTTCAGCTCCTTGACCTTGCGGCCGATGGTCTGCTGAGTCGCCTGCGCCAGCTTGGTCGGGTCGTCGCCCGCCTCTTCCATGAAGACGTTCTTCACGTACTGCTGGGTGAGGGTGGAGGCGCCCTGCGAGACGCCGCCGTTCTGCGCGTTGGCGTTGATCGCGCGCAGGATGCCCTTGGCGTCGACGGCGCCGTGCTCGTAGAACCGCGAGTCCTCGATCGCGACGATCGCCTTCTGCATGTACGGCGAGATGTCGTCGAGCTTCACGACCGTGCGGTCGCGCGAGTAGACCGTCGCGATCTTCCCGCCCTCGTTGTCCAGGATCGTGGTGCGCTGGCTCAGCGGCGGGGTCTTCAACGTCGCCGGGATCTCGTCGAATCCCTCGACCGAGCCCTTGGCCGCGAGGCCGAGCGCGCCTGCCGCGGGCAGGGCGATCCCCGCCAGCACGGCTCCGGCGAGCACGCTGACTCCGAGGAACTTGGCGGCCTGTTGGGCCGGCGAAAGGCCGCCGCCACCGCCCGAGCGCTTCTTTCCCATACGGGGCAGCCTACGTGTCGATTCTCCGGACAGGCGTATATGCCTTGGCCTAAGCTGCACTCAACTGTCACAGCAGTGCGGTCTCGTATCAAGATGCGGGACGACCCCGAATCGTTCCCGGTACGTATGAAGTGCCTCTTGTAGTCATTCCCGCACCCTTTCGCGGAGCTTCGCGTAGGGCACAAGGGGTGTCCGAATCCGCCTTGTGTGTCACTCGACGCCCGATGTGACTCAAGTGAACTGTCCTGGTTTGCCGGGGTTATTACGCATGTCCTCCGGTCACTCCGTCGGGTGATCTGCCGCTTACGCATAGTCCGTTCGGACCATTCAAGATTGGGCCCGAAGGGGGTGTTGCGCTGTGCCCACCTTCCGTAACGTCCTCAACTGGCGGCGGTGAATATGCCGCTGCCGCCGTGGGGGAGCCTCGATTCGGGAGAGGACGGCGCCGGTATGGGCTGGGTAGTCGACTGGAGTGCGCAGGCGGCCTGCCGCACTACCGATCCGGACGAACTGTTCGTTCAAGGAGCAGCGCAGAACCGGGCGAAGGCGGTGTGCACGGGATGTCCCGTGCGGACCGAGTGCCTGGCGGACGCGCTGGACAATCGCGTCGAGTTCGGCGTGTGGGGTGGCATGACGGAGCGGGAGCGCCGCGCGTTGCTGCGCAGGCGTCCGACCGTCACCTCATGGCGCACGCTGCTTGAGACGGCGCGTACGGAGTACGAGCGCGGCGCGGGCCTGCTGCCCGTGGAACTGGAGAACGACGAGACGTACGAGAGGTACGCGGTCGTCGGATAGCCGGCGCGCGCACCACCATCCGTTCCGTCAGATCACGATCCGCCGGGTCACGATCCGTCAGATCACGGATCAGATCACGGACGTACGGCTCATGCTCCGGCCGGAGTGCCACCGGCCGCGAGCCGTTCTCCGATGTCCCTGAGGCCTGCCAGGTCGTGCACGTCACCGGGCAGGGCCGCGACCTCGGTCACGGCGACCTCGGGATGCAGTGCCGTGAAGCGGTCACGCGTGCGCTGTTCGCGCGCGACCATCCGCATGCGCTCCGCGTGCAACCGCAGCAGTCCCGCGGTCAGTTGCTCGATGCTGGGGTCGGCCGTGGGGTCGGCCTCGGACGTCTCGGGGGGTGCCTCGGGAGTGGCACGACCCTCTTCCTTCCCGCCCGTCTGATCGACAATGCGGCGCTCGTCAAGATTTTCTGCGGCGGCGAGGGCGCGCTCGGCCGAGAGCCGGCCCGCACCGCTGCCGTGCACCCGGTTCAGTACGAGCCCGGCCAGCGGCATCTTCTCCGCGGCCAGGCGCTCCACGAAGTACGCGGCCTCGCGCAGCGCGTCCCGCTCGGGCGCGGCGACCACGAGGAACGCGGTGCCGGGCGCCTGCAACAGCTTGTACGTGGCGTCCGCGCGGGTGCGGAAACCGCCGAACGTCGTGTCCATCGCGGCCACGAACGTCTGCACGTCGCGCAGGAGTTGACCGCCGAGCAGCTTGCCGAGCGTGCCGGTCATCATCGACATGCCGACGTTCAGGAACTTCATCCCCGCCCGCCCGCCGATCTTGGCCGGGGCCGTGAGCAGCCGGATCAGCTTTCCGTCGAGGAACGAGCCGAGCCGCTTGGGCGCGTCGAGGAAGTCGAGCGCGGAGCGCGAGGGCGGGGTGTCGACGACGATCAGGTCCCACTCGTCGCGCGAGCGCAGCTGGCCCAGCTTCTCCATCGCCATGTACTCCTGCGTGCCCGCGAAGCCCGCCGAGAGCGACTGGTAGAACGGGTTGCCCAGGATCGCCTTCGCGCGCTCCTCGTCCGCGTGCGCCTCGACGATCTCGTCGAAGGTGCGCTTCATGTCGAGCATCATCGCGTGCAGCTCGCCGCCCTCGATCCCGTCGGTGGGGGCGATGTCCTTCACGCGGCGCGGGGTGTTGTCCAGCGAGTCGATCCCCATGGACTGGGCGAGCCTGCGGGCCGGGTCGATGGTGAGGACGACGACCTTGCGGCCGCGCTCGGCGGCGCGGAGCCCGAGGGCGGCGGCCGTGGTGGTCTTGCCCACGCCGCCGCTGCCGCAGCACACCACGATGCGGGTCTGCGGGTCGTCGAGCAGCGGGTCCACGTCGAGCGTGCCCTCAGGGGTCAGCGTCATGAATGGCGTCCCGTCCTCGATGCGGTTCCCTGTATCCCTGGTGCGGTTCCCTGTATCCCTTGCTGCCGCAGCTCTTCGGCGAGCGTGTAGAGCCCGGAGAGGTCGAGGCCCTCGGTGAGCAGCGGCAGCTCGTGCAGCGGCAGGCCCGCCTCGGCGAGCTGGTCGCGCTGCGCGCGCTCCAGGGCGTAGCGCTCGGCGTACTCTCCGGCCTGCGCGAGCAGCGGGCCGACGAGCCGCTTGGCACTGCCGAGCCCGGCGGTCGTCAGGGCCTCGGTGACCGCCGGCCGGACCTCGCCGTCACGGGTCAGCGCCAGGGCGGGTTCCCCGAGAAGCGCGGGTCGCACCATGTTCACCATGATCCGTCCGACCGGGAGCTTCGCTGCGCGCAGTTCGGCGACCCCGTCGAGGGTCTCCTGCACCGGCATCTCCTCGAGAAGGGTCACCAAGTGCACCGCGGTCTCACGGGACTTGAGGACCCGCATCACCGCCTGCGCCTGGTTGTGTATCGGGCCCATCTTGGCGAGCCCGGCCACCTCGTCGTTCACGTTCAGGAACCGGGTGATGCGGCCGGTGGGCGGCGCGTCCATCACCACGTAGTCGTAGATGTAGCGCCCCTGCTTGTCCTTTCTGCGCACGGCCTCGCAGGCCTTGCCCGTCAGGAGTACGTCCCGCAGGCCCGGCGCGATGGTGGTCGCGAAGTCGATCGCGCCCAGCTTCTTGAGGGCGCGGCCCGCGCCGCCCAGCTTGTAGAACATCTGGAGGTAGTCCAGAAGCGCCAGTTCGGGATCGATGGCCAGCGCGAACACCTCCCCGCCACCGGGCGCGACGGCGATCTTCCGCTCCTCGTAGGGGAGCGCCTCCGTCTCGAAGAGTTGTGCGATGCCCTGTCTGCCCTCCACCTCCACGAGGAGAGTGCGCTTGCCCTCTGTCGCGAGGGCGAGCGCGAGCGCGGCGGCGACCGTGGTCTTTCCGGTCCCGCCCTTGCCGCTGACGACCTGGAGCCTGCTCACGTATTCGAGCCTAACCAGTAGGTCCGACATCCACGCAGCAGCCTCCGGAACGCTTCGGCCATGTCCGGCGGATACAGTCGGGCCCATGGCAAAGAAGTGGGAATACGCGACCGTGCCGCTCCTCGTGCACGCGACGAAGCAGATCCTGGACACCTGGGGCGAGGACGGCTGGGAGCTGGTCCAGGTCGTGCCGGGGCCGAACAACCCCGAGCAGCTGGTGGCGTACCTGAAGCGGGAGAAGGCCGCATGAGCGGGCAGGTGGAGGCGCGGCTCACCGAGCTGGGCCTGACCCTGCCGCCCGTCGTTCCTCCGGTCGCCGCGTACCAGCCGGCCGTTCGGTCCGGTGTGTACGTGTACACGGCCGGGCAGTTGCCCATGGTCGACGGCAAGCTGCCGCTGACCGGCAAGGTCGGCGACGAGGTCACCGACGAGCAGGCGAAGGACCTGGCCCGTACCTGCGCGCTGAACGCACTGGCGGCCGTGAAGTCCGTCGCCGGTGACCTGGACCGCATCGCGCGTGTCGTGAAGGTCGTCGGTTTCGTGGCCTCCGCCACCGACTTCACCGGCCAGCCCGGCGTCATCAACGGCGCGAGCGAGCTGCTCGGCGAGGTCCTCGGCGACAAGGGCGTGCACGCGCGCAGCGCCGTGGGCGTGGCCGTGCTGCCGCTGGACGCGCCGGTCGAGGTCGAGATCCAGGTGGAGCTCACGGAGGCGTGAGCCACTGACGTACGCGTACGTGGTCGAGAGGCCGTCCGATCTTGGTTCGGGCGGCCTCTCGAACATCCGGCCGTCAGCGGTTAGCCTCCGGCCATGGCAAATGGGCAGTGGTATCCCCCCGAGTGGCCGGAACGCATCCGTGCCCTCACCGACGGCACGCTCACGCCCGCGACACCGCGCCGCGCGGCCACCGTGATGCTGCTCAGAGACGCCTCGCCCGGTGGCCCCGAGGTGCACATGCTCCGCAGACGTACGTCGATGAAGTTCGCGGCGGGCGCCTACGCGTATCCGGGCGGCGGCGTCGACCCGCGCGACGACGACCGGCTGGTCCGTTGGGCGGGCCCCACGCGCGCGGAGTGGGCCGCGCGGCTCGGGGTGCCGGAGCGGGAGGCCCAGGCGATCGTCTGCGCCGCCGTGCGGGAGACGTTCGAGGAGGCGGGCGTGCTGCTCGCCGGGCCGACCCCGGACACCGTCGTCGACGACACGACGGGCGAGCAGTGGCAGGCCGACCGGCAGGCGCTGATCGACCGGGACGTGTCCTTCGCCGAATTCCTGGAGAACCGCGGCCTGGTGCTGCGCTCCGACCTCCTCGGCGCGTGGGCCCGCTGGATCACCCCCGAGTTCGAACCGCGCCGCTACGACACGTGGTTCTTCGTGGCCGCGCTCCCGGCGGGCCAGCGCACCAGCGACGACTCCTCCGAAGCCGACCGCACGGTGTGGATCATGCCGGGGCGGGCCGCGGCGGAGTACGACCGGGGCGAGCTGACGATGATGCCGCCGACGATCGCGACGCTGCGCACGCTCGCCGAGTACGCGCGCGTGGGCGAGGCCCTGGACGGGGCGGCGGGGCGCGATCTCACCCCCGTACTCGCCCAGGCGCGCATGGAGAAGGACGAACTGGTGCTGTCCTGGCCGGGGCACGACGAGTTCACCAAGCACATTCCGGCCGGGAACAGCGACAGGAACGGTGGATCCTCCTCATGACCGAAGCCGCGGCCCTGCCCGGCCAGCCGCGCGGCGGGGTCCTCTCGGGCCCCGCCACCGCCCGCGCGGTCAACGTCCTGGCGCCCAACCCGTCCGCGATGACCCTCGACGGCACCAACACCTGGATCGTCGCCGAACCGGACAGCGACCTCGCCGTCGTCATCGACCCCGGCCCGCTGGACGACGCGCACCTGCACGCCGTGGTGGACATCGCCGAGAAGGCGGGCAAGCGGGTCGCGCTCACCCTCCTCACGCACGGGCACCCGGACCATGCCGAAGGGGCGGGCCGTTTCGCCGAGTTGACCGGGACGAAGGTGCGGGCGCTCGACCCGGCGCTGCGGCTCGGCGGCGAGGGCCTGGCCGCCGGTGACGTGATCACCACGGGCGGCCTGGAGCTGCGTGTCGTACCGACCCCGGGGCACACCGCGGACTCGCTGTGCTTCCATCTCCCGGCCGACCAGGCCGTGTTGACGGGCGACACGATCCTCGGGCGCGGCACGACCGTGGTCGCCCATCCGGACGGGCGCCTCGGCGACTACCTGGACTCGCTGCGCCGGCTGCGTTCCCTGACGGTCGACGACGGGGTGCACACGGTGCTGCCGGGACACGGCCCGGTCCTCGAGGACGCCCAGGCCGCCGTCGAGTTCTACCTGGCGCACCGGGCGAACCGGCTCGCCCAGGTGGAGACGGCCGTCGAGAGCGGGTACGTGTCCGCGCCCGACGTCGTGACGCACGTGTACGCGGACGTGGACCGGTCGCTGTGGCCTGCGGCCGAGCTGAGCGTGCGGGCCCAGCTCGACTATCTGCGCGAACACGGGTTGATCTAGTACGGCTTCCTGGCCCGGTACGTCTTCGTCCCGTACGGCTTCAGGCGGACGGCCACGTGACGTCCAGCGCGGCGAGGCGCGGCGGGTCCGCGATGATGTCGACGCCGACGACCTTGCCGTCCCGGAACGTGAAGGCGAGCAGCGCGACGACCTGGCCGCGGGGCGCCTGCACGATGCCGAGGCCGTCGCCGACGAACGCCGGGTACGCCGCCTGCGCCAGCTTCCCGTAGAACGCGGCCTGCTTGGCCACCGCCAGGCTCCCGCGCAGCAGCCCGGACGCGGTGCCGCTGCCCGCGTCGACCCGCAACAGGACGTCCGGGTCGAGGAGTTCGAGCAGCGCCTCGAAGTCGCCCACGCGCGTGGCGGCGAGCCAGGCGTCGACGACCTCGCGCTGGCGCGCCAGCGGGGTGTCCTGGGGGACGTGCGCGTCCTGCACCCGGCGCCGCGCCCTGCTCGCCAGCTGCCGGGTCGCCGCGGGCGTGCGCTCCACGATGGGGGCGAGCTCCTCGAACGGCACCGCGAACATGTCGTGCAGCACGAACGCCAGACGTTCGGCGGGCGCGAGGGTGTCCAGGACGACGAGCAGCGCGAGCCCCACGGAGTCCGCGAGTTCGGCCTCGTGGACGGGGTCGGCGGGACGGATCACCGGGTCAGGGACGCGGATCTCGGCGGGCCCGAGCGTCTCGCTCTCGAAGGGCTCCTCACGGCGCGCCGTACGGGTGCGCAGCATGTCCAGGCAGATCCGCCCGACGACGGTGGTCAGCCAGCCGCTCAGGTTCCGTACGTCGTCCGTGTCGGCGCGCTGCAGCCGCAGCCACCCCTCCTGGACGGCGTCCTCCGCCTCGCTCAGCGAACCGAGCATCCGGTACGCCACGGAACGCAGCCGCCCGCGCTCTGCCTCGAAACGGGTGACGAGATCGGACGGCTGTGTCATGTAGGGCTCCCCAGTGCGTGTCTACGTAGTCGGGTCCCGCTTTGTGCCTCTACGGAGACGGGTCCCGCCACGAGGTGTGGCGGGACCCGTCTGCGTTGAGCGTGTGGTGTCAGCGCGAGCGCTTCGCGAGGCGCTCCACGTCCAGGAGGATCACGGCGCGGGCCTCCAGGCGGAGCCAGCCGCGGCCCGCGAAGTCCGCGAGCGCCTTGTTGACCGTCTCGCGGGAGGCGCCGACCAGCTGGGCCAGCTCTTCCTGCGTCAGGTCGTGCACGACGTGGATGCCTTCCTCGGACTGCACGCCGAAGCGGCGCGACAGGTCGAGGAGCGCACGGGCCACACGGCCGGGCACGTCGGAGAAGACCAGGTCGGACATCTGGTCGTTGGTCTTGCGCAGGCGCCGGGCGACGGCACGCAGCAGCGCCGTGGAGACCTCGGGCCGGGCGTTCAGCCAGGGCTGAAGGTCGCCGTGGCCGAGGCCGAGCAGCTTGACCTCGGTGAGGGCGCTGGCCGTGGCGGTGCGCGGGCCCGGGTCGAACAGCGACAGCTCGCCGATCAGCTCGCCGGGGCCCAGGACGGCGAGCATGTTCTCGCGCCCGTCGGGGGAAGTGCGGTGGAGCTTCACCTTGCCCTCGGTGACCACGTACATGCGGTCTCCGGGGTCGCCCTCGTGGAACAGGGCATCGCCGCGAGCGAGGGTCACCTCACTCATGGAGGCGCGGAGCTCCGCGGCCTGCTCGTCATCGAGCGCCGCGAAGAGCGGGGCGCGCCGCAGAACGTCGTCCACGAGTTTCTCTCCTATGTCGCCTGCATCGGGAGTGGACCCGATCGAATCGACCGGATCGCCCCGGTTGTCGATCATTTCCACTGCCCATTTTGCCGGACGGTCCAAACAGTGTGATCAGTCACTCGTACACAAGTCTGCCGCACCCGCGCCACAACCCGAGGGGGAGGGGGCCAATCGTGGAGCGATCCGGTGGCTTCGGGGCGGATGTCAGTGCCGGGCTTTAGGCTGGCCGAGTGTTCAAAATGCCGGTGAGAGCGCAGGCGAAGGGGGTCGTGACGGTGGCGGGCGATCTCGATTCCGCTGTGGGCGAACAGGCGCAGAAAGGTGCCCCCGAGGCCGTGACCAGGGAGCTGACGGCGTCCCCGGTGAGCGTGACCGGGGCCGCGCCCGTACTCAAGTCCGTATCCGTACAGGGGAAGGCCGCGTAGTCGATGTCCGCGCCCGCTAAGAAGACGGCAGCCAAGACGACCGCCGCGAAGAAGTCCGCCGCGAAGAAGACGACCGCACGCCCGGAGACGCACACGGCGCTCGTCCGGCGTGCCCGGAAGATCAACCGGGAGCTCGCGGAGGTGTACCCGTACGCCCACCCGGAGCTGGACTTCGAGAACCCCTTCCAGCTCCTGGTGGCCACGGTGATGTCGGCCCAGACGACGGACCTGCGGGTCAACCAGACGACGCCGGCCCTGTTCGCGAAGTACCCGACCCCCGAGGACCTGGCCGCGGCCAACCCGGAGGAGGTCGAGGAGCTGATCCGGCCGACCGGCTTCTTCCGCGCCAAGACGCGCTCGATCATGGGCCTGGCCAAGGCGCTGAGCGAGGACTTCGGCGGCGAGGTGCCCGGCCGCCTCGAAGACCTGGTCAAGCTGCCCGGCGTGGGCCGCAAGACGGCCTTCGTGGTGCTCGGGAACGCGTTCGGGAGGCCCGGCATCACCGTCGACACGCACTTCGGCCGCCTGGTGCGCCGCTGGAAGTGGACCGACGAGACGGATCCCGACAAGGTCGAGGCGGCCGTCGGCGCGCTCTTCCCGAAGAGCGACTGGACGCAGCTCAGTCACCACGTGATCTTCCACGGCAGGCGCATCTGCCACGCCCGCAAGCCGGCCTGCGGCGCCTGCCCGATCGCCCCGCTCTGCCCGGCGTACGGGGAGGGCGAGACGGACCCGCAGAAGGCGGAGAAGCTGCTCAAGTACGAGAAGGGCGGCTTCCCCGGCCAGCGCCTCAAGCCCCCGCAGTCCTACCTGGACGCGGGCGGCCTCCCGGCGCCGCCCCTGGCCGGACGGGAGGTGTGACGGACCCCGGTGACACCGGCAAGATCCGTCAATCCGTCAGGAGGGCCCTTGGCCCAGCACACCGCGAGGGGGCGGCGATGAAGCACGTGAGCGAGATCGGTGGGATGAGCGGCGGGGCGAAGGAGACGGCGGGGTCGCACGGCACGGCGGGGGCGCACGGGCAGGGCGGCCCGCCCCCCTCCGACGTGACGCTCCGCACCGAGGGCCTGCCCGCCTGGCTGGACCCCGTGGCACACGCCGCGGCCACCGTCCGCGGTGAGCAGCTCAGCCGCTTCCTGCCGCCGGAGAGCGGGGCGGGCCGGCAGTCCGCCGTGCTGATCCTGTTCGGCGAGGGGGAGCGTGGGCCCGAGCTGTTGCTGATGGAGCGCTCGGGCTCGCTCAGATCCCATGCGGGCCAGCCCTCGTTCCCCGGCGGCGCCCTCGACCCGCAGGACGGCGACCCGCTCACCGACGGGCCGCTGCACGCCGCCCTGCGGGAGGCGTGGGAGGAGACAGGCCTCGACCCGGGCGGCGTCCAGCTCTTCGGCGTGCTGCCGAAGCTGTACATCCCGGTGAGCAGCTTCGTCGTCACGCCCGTACTGGGATGGTGGCGGGTGCCGTCACCCGTCGCGGCGGTCGACCCGGCGGAGACGGCGCGTGTCTTCACGGTCCCGGTGGTGGACCTCACGGACCCGGAGAACCGGGCGACGACGGTCCACCCGAGCGGCCACAAGGGCCCCGCCTTCCTGGTGGAATCGGCTCTCGTCTGGGGGTTCACCGCGGGCGTGATCGACCGGCTGCTGCACTACGCGGGGTGGGAGCGCCCCTGGGACCGATCAAAGACGGTCCCACTCGATTGGCGGTCGTGACAGGGTGGGCGCCGTGAATCACGAGCACAGGCCGACAGGGGCGGGGCGAGATGCAAGGCGGGGCGTGAATCGGTGAACGTGCTGGACTTCCTGCTGCTCGCCGCGGGCGCCTGGTTCGCGATCGTCGGCTACCGCCAGGGTTTCGTCGTCGGCATCCTGTCGGTGATCGGGTTCCTCGGCGGCGGCCTCGTCGCGATCTATGCGCTGCCCCTCCTGTGGGACGCGATCACCAGTGACGCGGAGGTCACCACGACCGCCGCGGTCGTCGCCGTGGTCGTCGTGATCGTCTGCGCCTCCGTCGGACAGGCCTTCACCACGCACTTGGGCAACAAGCTGCGCAGGTACATCACTTGGTCCCCGGCACGCGCGCTCGACGCGTCGGGCGGCGCGGTGGTCAACGTGGCGGCGATGCTCCTGGTCGCCTGGCTGATAGGTTCCGCCCTCGCCGGCACCACGCTGCCCACGCTCGGCAAGGAAGTACGCAACTCGAAGGTGCTGCTGGGCGTCTCGCAGGCGCTGCCCACGCAGGCGGACACCTGGTTCGCGGACTTCTCCTCGACCCTCGCGCAGAACGGGTTCCCGCAGGTCTTCAGCCCGTTCGCGAACGAGCCGATCGCCGACGTGAAGCCGCCGGACCCGGCGCTCGCGAACAGCCAGGTGGCGCTGAACGCGCAGCGGTCCATCGTCAAGGTCGTGGGCCAGGCGCCCAGTTGCGGCAAGGTCCTCGAAGGCACCGGCTTCGTCTTCTCCGACCGCCGCGTGATGACGAACGCGCATGTGGTCGGCGGTGTCGACGAACCCACCGTCCAGATAGGCGGCGAGGGCGTGAAGTACGACGCGAAGGTCGTGCTCTACGACTGGAAGCGCGACATCGCGGTCCTGGACGTGCCCGCCCTGAAGGCGCCCCCGCTCCAGTTCGCGGCGACCGACGCGCAGCGCGGCGGCGGCGCGATCGTCGCGGGCTTCCCGGAGAACGGCGCGTACGACGTGCGCCCCGCGCGCGTACGCGGCCGCATCACGGCGAACGGCCCGGACATCTACCACCGCGGCACCGTGCGTCGCGACGTGTACTCGCTGTTCGCGACGGTCCGTCAGGGCAACTCCGGCGGACCGCTGCTCACCCCGGACGGCAGGGTCTACGGCGTCGTGTTCGCCAAGTCGCTCGACGACTCGCAGACGGGTTACGCGCTGTCCGGCGACGAGATCAGCACCGACATCGCGCGCGGCCGCGCGGCCGGCCAGCAGGTCGACACGGACGCCTGCGCGCTGTAGCCGGCCGGCCGTGGAACCCGGGCGGGGAAGGGGCGTTCAGCCCCGCCCGCCGTGCCGGATCCGCGCGGACACCCACCGGGCCCGGCGCCGCAGAATACGAGGAATGCCCAGCCGGGGATCGTGCGCCGACCAGCCGTCCGGCGCTCCTCTCCGGGGAGAGCCCAGCGTCATCGCTGGGCGGCGATTGCGTGCTGCGTCACTGTAGTCGTGCGTCCAGCCCATACCCCGACGTGTGCCCCTGCCTCATGGTCGGTAACCGCCCTCACACTCCCCAAAATGGCGTATGCGCCGGGCAATTGGCCGTTCGAAGCACAGGCGTTCCCCCTGGCATTCCCTCAACAAAACAGGGCCTACCGGTCCGGTTCGGGATCCTTCAGCCAGTTGACCAATTCCTTGGAGAACGCCGCCGGATCCTCTTCATGCGGGAAGTGTCCGAGGCCGTCGAAGAGGCGCCAGCGGTAGGGGGCCTCCACGTACTCGCCGGAGCCCGCCGCGCTGCGTGTGCGCATCACCGGGTCGAGGGAGCCGTGCACATGCAGCGTCGGCACCCGCACGGGGCGCTTCATCCGCCGGTTGAACTGGATCCCGTCGGGGCGCGCGAGGGAGCGCACCATCCACCGGTACGGCTCGATCGAGCAGTGCGCGGTTGACGGGATGCACATGGCCTGCCGGTACGTCAGCACGGTCGCGTCGTCGGGCTGGTGCGGCCCCGACCAGTCCCGGACCAGCTTGCCCACCAATTCGCCGTCGTTCGCGAGGAGTTGACGCTCGGGCAGCCACGGGCGCTGGAACCCCCAGACGTACGATCCCGAGCGCGACTGCCGGTAGTCCGCCAGCATCGCCGAGCGCCACCGGCGCGGATGCGGCATCGAGGAGACCACGAGCCGGCGCACCAGCTTCGGCCGCATCACGGCCGCGGTCCAGGCGAGATAGCCGCCGAGGTCGTGCCCCACGAGCGCCGCGTCGGGCTCGCCGAGCGAGCGCACCACTCCCGTGATGTCGAGCGCGAGGTTCGCCGGGTCGTAACCCCGCGGCGTACGGTCGCTGCCGCCCACCCCTCGCAGGTCCATCGCCACGGCCCTGAAGCCCGCGTCGGCGAGCGCGCCGAGCTGGTGCCGCCACGTCCACCAGAACTGCGGGAAGCCGTGCAGGAGCAGGACCAGCGGCCCGTCGCCCATCTCGGCGATGTGGAAGCGCGCGCCGTTCGCCGCGACGTCCCGGTGGGTCACCTTGTGCCCGCCGGGAACGTCGAGGCGCACGAAGGACGCGGGCGGCTGGGCCGAAGGAGTGGCAGGGTCCGTCATGAAGACGAGCGTGCCACAGCCTCGATGGCCTTCGTGTCATGGCCGTCCGCGGTCACCTCACGGGGGTGCGGCTTGGCGTGCTGCAGTACGCCTGCCGTCTCCTTGAACGAGGCGGCGGTCTTCTGCGGGCCCTTGCCCTGCTTGGCCTTCTTGGCGAAGACGACGCCGATGAGCGCGAGCAGCAGGAAGATGACCACGCTCGCGGCGAAGGACAGCAGGAAGCACCAGGCCATGTTCCAGCCGCCGTCGCCGTTGAACCCGCCGGTCCACGCGTTGATCCCGTACGCGAGCGCGAAGCTGAGCATGGGCAGCGAGAAGGTCAGGACGACCACTCCCGCCATGAACGCGCCACCACTGGTCGCGCCGCGCTTCACGTCCTTCTTCAGCTGCGCCTTCGCAAGGGCGATCTCGTCGTGCACCAGCGCGGACATCTCGGCCGTCGCCGATGCGAACAGCTGACCGACGCTGCGTTCGGCGCCGACCGGGTTGTCGTCGGGTGCGCTCATCGCGTACTCCCCTGTTCTTCTGTGGCTGCTTCGTATGCGCGTACTGCGCGGATTCTCCGTCAGATCATGCCGGACGCTCGTCCTCGCCGCCTGCCCCGGACGCCACTTGCGCAAGCCTGCGGTGTTCCGCGGCCTTCCGCTCGTAGATGTCGGCCATCCGAAGGTGGTACTCCGGATCGCCCACCTCGTAGATGTCCGGGACCCCGGAGAGGTCGTCGTCGCGCTCCTCCGCCTCCCACAGGGCCCGGTACTTGGCGTTCCGGATCTTCAGCAGCACGCCCGAGATCACCGCCGCGATCACCGAGCCGATCAGCACGGACGCCTTGACCTCGTCGGTCAGCAACGGGTCGTCGGTGAAGGCGAGTTCCCCGATGAGCAGCGAGACCGTGAAGCCGATGCCGGCGAGCGAGGCCACGGCGAACACGTCGGGCCAGGCCAGTTCCTCGGAGAGGGAGGCCTTGGTGAACCGGGCGGTCAGCCACGTACCGCCGAAGATCCCGAGCGCCTTGCCGACGACGAGGCCGAGCACCACACCCAGCGTCTCCGGCTTGGTGAACACATCGCCGATGGCCCCGCCCGACACCGCGACACCGGCGCTGAACAGAGCGAACAGCGGCACCGCGAGTCCCGCGGAGATCGGCCGCACCAGGTGCTCGATGTGCTCGCCGGGCGACTGCTCCTCGCCCTCCTCCCGGTGGCAGCGCAGCATCAGGCCCATGGCGACACCGGCGATGGTGGCGTGGACGCCGCTGTTGTACATCAGCCCCCAGACGACCAGGGCGAGCGGTACGTAGATGTACCAGCCGCGCACCCGCTTCCTGAGCAGCAGCCAGAAGACGGCGAGGCCGAGGAAGGCGCCGCCGAGCGCGAGGAAGTTCAGGTCGTCCGTGAAGAAGATCGCGATGATCAGGATCGCGAAGAGGTCGTCGACGACCGCGAGGGTCAGCAGGAACGCGCGCAGGGCGCTCGGCAGCGACGTGCCGATGACGGCGAGGACGGCGAGCGCGAAGGCGATGTCGGTGGCCGTCGGCACGGCCCAGCCGTCCATCGAGCCGCCGCCGAACGCGTTGACGACCACGTAGACGATCGCGGGCATCGCCATGCCGCAGAGCGCGGCGACGACCGGCAGCGCGGCGGCCTTGGGGTCGCGCAGATCACCCGCGACGAGCTCGCGCTTGAGCTCGATGCCGGCGACGAAGAAGAAGACGGCGAGCAGTCCGTCGGCGGCCCAGTGCTCGATGGAGAGGTTGAGGCCGAGCGCGCCGGGCCCCAGGTGGAAGTCGCTGACGGCCTCGTAGCTGTGGTGCAGGGCCGGGAGGTTGGACCAGACGAGCGCCGCGATCGCGGCGACGAGGAGCAGGACACCGCCGACGGTCTCGGTGCGCAGTGCGTCGGCGACGTACGTCCGCTCGGGCAGCGACAGCCGGCCGAGTGCCTTGCGGTCCTGCTTGTTCTTGGGCGCGCTCACGGGGGAGACCTCCGGTCGGGTACGGCTGACTGCATTGCCGACCAGACTTCCCGGCGCACCTGTTGGATCTTTGTCGCGTCGTTGACGCGACTTTTACCCTACAGGGTGCCCCGGCCTGCTTGGTGATCATCACTTTACGTACGAAACGGGCACCCGGCGCGCTCGCCGGATGCCCGTCCCCGTGGTGCGTACGCGGATCAGTCCTCGCTCGACGCCGAGGGCAGCTCCGCCTGGATCAGGTCCATCACGGAGGAGTCGGCGAGCGTCGTGACGTCGCCCACCGCCCGGTTCTCCGCGACGTCGCGCAGCAGGCGGCGCATGATCTTGCCGGAGCGCGTCTTGGGCAGCTCGGCGACCGGGAGGATCCGCTTGGGCTTGGCGATCGGGCCGAGAGCGGTGCCCACGTGGGCGCGGAGGTCCGCCACCAGCGACTCGTCCTCCGCGTTCGCGCTGCCGCGCAGGATCACGAAGGCGACGATCGCCTGACCGGTCGTCTCGTCGGCGGCGCCGACCACGGCGGCCTCGGCGACGGCAGGGTGCGAGACGAGCGCCGACTCGACCTCGGTCGTCGAGATGTTGTGCCCGGAGACGAGCATGACGTCGTCGACCCGGCCGAGCAGCCAGATGTCGCCGTCCTCGTCCTTCTTGGCGCCGTCACCGGCGAAGTACGTGCCCTCGAAGCGGGACCAGTACGTGTCGATGAACCGCTGGTCGTCGCCCCAGATGGTGCGCAGCATGGAGGGCCACGGCTCGGTGAGGGCCAGGTAGCCACCGCCGCCGTTCGGCACCTCGTTGCCCTCGTCGTCGAGGACGGTCGCGGAGATGCCGGGCAGCGCGCGCTGGGCGGAGCCCGGCTTGGCCTCGGTGACGCCCGGCAGCGGCGAGATCATGATCGCGCCGGTCTCGGTCTGCCACCAGGTGTCCACGACGGGGCACTTGTCGGCGCCGAAGTTCTTCCGGTACCAGACCCAGGCCTCGGGGTTGATCGGCTCGCCCACGGAACCGAGCACGCGCAGGCTGCTCAGGTCGTACTTCGCGGGGATGTCGTCGCCCCACTTCATGAACGTACGGATGAGGGTGGGCGCCGTGTAGAGGATCGTGACGCCGTACTTCTGCACGATCTCGGAGATGCGGCCCTGGTGCGGGGTGTCCGGGGTGCCCTCGTAGATGACCTGCGTCGCGCCGTTCGAGAGCGGGCCGTACGTGATGTACGAGTGGCCGGTGACCCAGCCGATGTCGGCGGTGCACCAGTAGACGTCGGTCTCCGGCTTGAGGTCGAAGACGGCGTGGTGCGTGTAGCTGGCCTGCGTCAGGTAGCCGCCGGAGGTGTGCAGGATGCCCTTCGGCTTACCCGTCGTACCCGACGTGTACAGGATGAAGAGCGGCTGCTCGGCGTCGAAGGCCTCGGGCGTGTGCTCGGCGGACTGGCGGCCGACGAGGTCGTGCCACCAGACGTCGCGGCCCTCGGTCCACTCCACTTCCTGCTCGGTGCGGCGCACGACGAGGACCTTCTCGACGCCGTCCACGCGGCTGACCGCCTCGTCGACGGCCGGCTTGAGCGCGGACGGCTTGCCGCGCCGGTAGCCGCCGTCGGAGGTGATGACGACCTTGGCGTCGGCGTCCTCGATGCGCTTGGCGATGGCGTCGGCCGAGAAGCCGCCGAAGACGACGGAGTGCGCGGCGCCGATGCGCGCGCAGGCGAGCATCGAGATGACGGCTTCCGGGATCATCGGCAGGTAGACCGCGACCCGGTCCCCGGTCCGAACTCCCAGCTCTGTCAGGGCGTTCGCGGCCCGGCTGACCTCGTCCTTGAGCTCGGCGTAGGTGATCGCGCGGTTGTCGCCGGGCTCGCCCTCGAAGTGGATCGCGACGCGGTCGCCGTTCCCCGCTTCCACGTGGCGGTCGACGCAGTTGTACGCGACGTTGAGCTTGCCGTCCTTGAACCACTTGGCGAACGGCGGGTTCGACCAGTCGAGGGTCTCGGTCGGCTCGGTGTCCCAAGTGAGGCGGCGGGCCTGCTCGGCCCAGAAACCGAGCCGGTCAGCCTTGGCCTGCTCGTACGCCTCGGCCGTGACGTTGGCGTTCGCGGCCAGGTCAGCGGGCGGCGCGAAGCGTCGCTCCTCTTTCAAGAGGTTGGCCAGGCTTTCGTTGCTCACGACGCTTCTCCCATGCAGTGTTTGTGTCGGAGGCGACCGTTGTGTCCCAGGCCACAGCTCATCAGACCGCGACCCCTGGTGACAAGGGGGGTCCGTGAATTGGTTTAGACCTGTACGCGTAGGGCTCCCGACCTGGTCGGGAGCCCTACGGTCTCATCTGTTGCACGGAGCCGGGAAAGGGTTGGTTCAGGCCCGCGTGGCGCTTCCTTCGCCGAGGCTGTCGTCGAGTGCGGTGGCCGCGACCTGTCCGAAGACCGGGTCGGTCTCGGCGAGCAGATACGCCTGCGCCTCCCCGACATGGAAGTACATGCCGTGCAGTTCGAGCGCGCCCCGCTCCAGGGCGCGCGCCACGCACTCGTGCTCCCGCAGGTGCTCCAACTGCTGTACGACATTGGTGAGGCAGAGCTGCTCGGCCGCGTCGGCGGGCGCCCGCCCCGCGAGCCGCGCCCACGGCAGCCCCGCGTCGGACATCCGCTCAAGGCTCGGCATGCCGTGCCGCAGCCAGCGCTTGAGCGGGGTGAGCGCCCCGTGGCCGCTCGGGGGGCTGCTCAACAGCGCCTGCATCGCCCCGCATCCGGAGTGCCCGCACACGGTGATCGACTGCACCTTGAGCACGTCCACGGCGTACTCGATGGCGGCCGCCACCGAGTCGTCCCCGCTCTCGGCGCCGGGCAGCGGCACGAGGTTGCCCACGTTCCGTACGACGAAGAGGTCGCCGGGACCGCTCGACGTGATCATCGACGTGACGAGCCGGGAGTCGGCGCACGTCAGGAACAGCTGCGTGGGCTGCTGCCCCTCGCGTGCGAGCCGCGCCAGCTCCTCGCGCACCAGCGGCGCCGTATTGCGCTGGAACGCGCTGATCCCGCTGGCCAGTTGATGCCCGCCGACTCGGCGCGGCTCGGCGGTCGCGGGCTCCGCCGCCGGGGCGTGCGCGGGCCGGTCGTCGCAGTGGTGGTTGCGCCACGGCGTCCAGGGCCGGCAGCAGGTGTGGCTCGCGCGCGCGGGCTCGGCGATCCTGGCCCCGCCCCGCCCGGCCACCTCGACCCTGCCGCCCTGTGTGGTGTGCGACTTCTGCCAGTCCTGCAACGCCTCGTACGCGGCGTGGTCCATGAACGACCCGTCCAGCTCCACGACACAGCCCGCTCCGTGCGGCACCTGGTGCAGGGTCCGGCTGAGCCGGGGCACCGCCAGGAACGTCAACTGCCCCCGTACGCGGACGTGGTGGACGCCTCGGGAGTCCACCTCGTGCGTGATGCGGGTGCGCGCGAGGCGGTGCAGCGCGACGCCGACGGCGACCGCGACCCCGAGCCCCACGCCTTGGAGCACGCCGAAGACGACGACGCCGAGGGTGGTGACCGCGTACACCAGGACCTCACGGTGGCGGGTGACCGTGCGGATGTGGTTCAGCGACACCATCTGGATGCCGACCGCCATCACCAGGGCGGCGAGCGCGGCGAGCGGGATCAGCTCCAGGACGGGGACCAGGAGCAGTGTGGCGGCTACTACCCAAACGCCGTGCAGGATCGAGGAGTTCCCGCTCACGGCGCCCGCGTTGATGTTCGCCGTGCTGCGCACCGCGACGCCCGCGACGGGCAGCCCGCCGAGCGATCCGGACACGATGTTCGACGCGCCCTGGGCGAGCAGCTCGCGGTCCAGGTTCGAGCGGCGCATCGAGGGCGGCAGGTCCGAGCGCTTGGCGCTCATCTTGTCCACGGCGACCGCCCCGAGCAGCGACTGCACACTGCACACCAGCGTGGTCGTCAGGACGGCGGCGACGATGCCGAGCACGGGCCCGTCCGGAAGCCCGGCGAGCGCGTGGCTGCTCCAGGACGGCAGATCGACCTCGGGCAGGCTGAGCCCGAGCAGCGCGGCGGTCACGCTCGCGGCGGTCACGGCGATGAGCGCGGCCGGTACCTTGCGCGCGAGGCGGCCGATCCGCCCCGGGATGCGCGGCCAGGCGAGCAGCACGGTCAGCGTGAGCGCGCTGACGCCCAGGGCGGCGGGCTGGGCATGCGCCAACTGCTGGGGCAGGGACGCCACGTTGGCGAGCACGGAGCTCTCGGGGGTGCCGCCGAGCACGATGTGCAGCTGGGCGACGGCGATGGTGACACCGATGCCGGCGAGCATGCCGTGGACGACGGCGGGGCTGACGGCGAGGGCGGTGCGGGCCACCCGTAGGCAGCCGAGGCCGAGTTGGACGAGGCCGGCGAGGACGGTGACGGCGCAAGTGGTCCGCCATCCGTAGCGCTGGATCAGCTCGGCGGTGACGACGGTGAGGCCCGCGGCGGGCCCGCTGACCTGGAGCGGCGCTCCGCCGACGCAGCCGGCGACGATGCCGCCGACGGCGGCGGCGACGAGCCCCGACTCCAGGGGCGCGCCGGTCGCGAGGGCGATGCCGAGGGACAGCGGCAGGGCGATGAGGAAGACCGCGACGGACGCGGAGAGGTCGGCTCCCGCGATGCGGAAGCGGCGGGGCTTGGGTGGCGGACTGTGTGCGGTCCGGGCGGCGCCCGAGGGCTCGCCCGTCCGGTCGGAGTCGCTGGTGCGGGTGGGTACGCAGGCTGACATGGTTCCCGTCTCCTCCGGGGTGCAGCGCGGTCGCGGAATGTGGGGTGACCCCTGAGCGGTGGGTGGGGTCGATCGCGGCCGTGGTTCACGGCGTGCAGCGGCGGGATGAAATCAACGCTCGGTAAACGAATCGTAATGCAGAGTAAAGGTTGCGGCCGGATTAAAGGGGCAAATGGGTCAGTTTTTCACGCTCAGTAGTGAATAAGAATCCTGGTCGGCTTGTCGGACTAATGCCGTTCGGCTCTCGTGCCACGGTGTCGGCGATGTCCGTACGTAACGGGCGTTTCTCTCATTTCACCGCCATACAAGCCGACTCCAGGAAGAAGGTGGGCGGAAGATGGCCGCCACCCACAGGACTGCCGCCAGGCGGCTCGCCGCGGGCATCACCGCCGTCGCGGCGTGCGCCGCGGCACTCGCCGGATGCGCCACCGGGGAAACCGGCGGATCCGGCGAGCACCGCTCCCAGAAGACCAAGCCCCACCAGGGCGCCCCCGGTCCGAAGAAGGCCAAGCCGGGCAGCGCGATCCGGCTCATCGGCGACGGCTCGACCGCGTACACCGGGCGGCAGCCGAACCTGCCACGGGCCGAGCGCCTCAGACCCGGGCAGAAGCCGCCGCAGTTCGTGGTCTTCTCCTGGGACGGCGCGGGGGAGGACAGCCAGAAGCTGTTCTCGCACTACCGCAAGGTCGCGAAGGAGAACAACGCGACCATGACGTACTTCCTGAGCGGCGTGTACATGCTCCCGGAGGACAAGGCGGACAAGTACCACGCGCCGCAACACTCGGCGGGCCGCTCGGACATCGGTTTCAACGACGCCAAGGGAATCAAGGACACCGTCGAGCAACTGCGCGGCGCCTGGCTCGAGGGCAACGAGATCGGCACCCACTTCAACGGCCACTTCTGCGGCAAGGGCGGCGGGGTCGGCCAGTGGTCGGTGGCCGAGTGGAAGAGCGAGATCCAGCAGGCCAAGTCGTTCGTGAAGGGCTGGAAGACGAACTCGGGCCTGAACCGGTCCGCGCCGCTGCCCTTCGACTACGACAAGGAGCTCATCGGAGCCCGCACCCCCTGCCTCGAAGGCAAGGAGAACTTCACGCGCGCCGCGAGCGAGCTCGGCTTCCGCTACGACACCAGCGGCGTCAACAACCAGGTCTGGCCCAAGAAGAAGAACGGCCTGTGGGACCTGTCGATGCAACTCGTCCCGTTCAAGGGGCACTCCTACGAGCAGTTGACCATGGACTACAACTTCATGGTCAACCAGTCCGGCACGGCGACCCAGGGCGACCCGGCGAAGCGCGAGTACTGGGGTGACCAGATGCGCGACAGCCTGCTCGCCGGCTTCGACCGCGCCTACAAGGGCAACCGCGCGCCGCTCGTCATCGGCAACCACTTCGAGTCCTGGAACGGCGGCACCTACATGCGCGCCGTGGACGAGACGGTCGAGCGGGTCTGCAAGAAGCCCGACGTCCGCTGCGTCTCCTTCCGGCAGCTCGCCGACTGGCTCGACGCCCAGGACCCGAAGACCCTGAAGAAGCTCGGGGGCCTCGGAGTCGGCGAGGTCCCGAAGCAGGGCTGGGCCTCCTACCTCGGCGGCAAGGGCGCCCCGGCCCCGAAGGGGGTACCGGGAGCCCCGGCCGCCAAGTCGTAGCCCCGGCACGGCACTTGCTCAGGCGGTCGCCGTGGCGCTCTCCCGGAGAACGAAGCCGGGGTCGACCTGGGATTCCAGGTCGGCCCCGGACCCCTTCTTCTGCCCTCCTCGCGCCGCTTCGCGGGCTTCGGAGGGCTGCGTCGGGACTCCGTCCGCCGTCCGTGGTGGCGGTGTCAGGCAGTCGCCGTGACGCTCTCCCGGAGAACGAAGCCGGGGTCGACCTGGGATTCCAGGTCGGCCCCGGTCTTCTCGTTGCCCCAGCTCTGGGCGTTCTTCAGGTGGAAGTGGACCATCTGGCGCGTGTAGCGCTCCCAGTCGCGGGCCTCGTACGTGGCGTCGGCCGCGTCCTGGAGTGCTTGCAGGGACGCCTTGTTGGGCCCCTCCAGGAGCTCGAAACGCGGCGGGCGGCCCTTCTCCATGGCACGCACCCAGTCCGAGTGCCCGACGGTGACGAGCAGGTCCTCGCCGACCTCGGAGCGCAGGAACTCCAGGTCGTCCGCGTCCCGCACCTTGTTGCCCACCACCCTCAGGTCGATACCGAAGTCCCGCGCGTACTCCTTGTACTGGCGGTAGACCGAGACACCCTTGCGGGTCGGCTCGGCGACCAGGAACGTCATGTCGAAGCGGGTGAACATGCCCGAGGCGAAGGAGTCGGAGCCCGCGGTCATGTCGACCACCACGTACTCCCCCCGGCCGTCGACGAGGTGGTTCAGGCACAGCTCCACCGCTCCGGTCTTGGAGTGGTAACAGGCGACACCGAGGTCGGCCTCGGTGAACGGCCCGGTGACCATCAAACGCACGGCCTGGCCGTCGAGTTCCACGTCGCGGGCGCAGGCGTCGTACACCGGATTGTTCTCGCGCACCCTGAGCAGCCGCGAGCCCTCACCGGGCGGCGTGGTCTTGATCATCGTGTCGGCCGAGGAGATCCGCGGGTTCGAACCGCGCAGATAGTCCTTGATCAGGGGGAGCCGGGCCCCCAGCGCGGGCAGCTCGCCCGCGACGCCCTCGTCGAGCCCGAGCGCGGCCCCGAGGTGCTGATTGATGTCCGCGTCGACGGCGATGACCGGGGAGCCGGTGCCGGCGAGGTGGCGGATGAACAGTGAGGACAGCGTGGTCTTGCCACTGCCGCCCTTCCCCACGAAAGCGATCTTCATGTTCACGAAGGGTATCGGTACGGTCGCTGTCCGTGTCGATGTGGCGTGAAGAAGACCACTCCTTCGTGGGGCGGCGCCGTGTGGCCCGTAGGGTCGTACTCATGAGTACGACAGCCGACCCCCTCGCCGCCCTGGCCGACCTGCCGGGCGTGGCCGATTCCGTGGACTCCGTGCGCAAGGCTGTGGACCGGGTCTACGGGCACCGGGTCATGCGGCGTCGCAGCAACGAGGTCACGTCCGAGGCCGCGCTGCGCGGAGCGCGCGGAAGCGCGGCGCTCTACGGTGCCGACTGGCCGCTCGAAGAGGTGCGCAGGCGCACCGACTTCAGTGGCGGCGACGGCGACAAGGAGGCGCCCACGGTCGGCGCGGCCCTGCGGCTGACCGCCGAGGCGGGTCAACTTCTCTCCATCTGGCGGCAGTCGCCCCTGCGCGTGCTCGCGCGCCTCCACCTGGTCGCGGCGGCCGACAAGAGCGACGCGGTGGGCCGGCCGCGGCTCGCGGGCGAGCCGGTCGACGAGCCGCTCGTCGAGCTCCCGGTGCCGGACGCCGAGGAGGTGGCGGGCCGACTGGAGGGACTCTCGCAGCTGATCATCGCCGAGAGCGCGGCCCCGGCCCTGGTGAACGCCGCCATCGTGCACGGCGAGCTGCTGGCCCTGCGCCCCTTCGGCTCGCACAACGGTCTGGTCGCGCGCGCCGCCGAGCGCATCGTTCTGGTGGGCAGCGGCCTCGACCCGAAGTCCGTCTGCCCGGCGGAGCTGGGGCACGCCGAACTCGGCCGTGCGGCCTACGCGGCCGCACTCGACGGCTATGTCTCCGGTACGCCGGAGGGAATGGCGGCCTGGATCAACCACTGCGGCAAGGCCGTGGAGCTGGGCGTCAGGGAGTCGACGGCCGTCTGTGAGGCGCTGCAGCGGGGCGCCGCGTAGCGGGAAAGAGCCCGAGAAAAGGGTTGCGGCGGTACGAAGACTCGTACCGCCGCTGGCATGTCCACAGGGTTACCAAGCGTCCTCGGAATATTGCCCATCAGGTCGGGTTCATTGCCCGTCGCCTGGTGCGGCTGGCCCGTAATCGACGGGTCGACGTCGCGTGGGTGCCCGGTGTTCATGCATCGGTCCGTGGGGCCTGTTGCGGTTGAAGGTGTTCCTCTCGGATGTCCTTGGTCTCGCGGGCCGTTGAATCCTTTGTACTCCTCCCCTGAGGGAAGCGGAAGCCCTGGCCGCACTTCTTTACTTTTAGGTTCAAATAGGGCGAACCGGCGATGCCAGGTGGCGTCAATGGGCGCCTGATGTCGCGCGACGCCGGCTCGCGTACCAGACCAGTCCTGCCGTGACCGCCGCCGCGCCGACCCCGGCCGCCGCGAGCAGCGCCGGCCGCGAGGGCGCGGACAGATGGGGCAGGCGCTGCTTGAGCCGGACCGGCTTGTGGAAGTCGAGGATCGGCCACTCACGCGCGAGGGCCTCGCGGCGCAGCGCCCGGTCCGGATTGACGGCGTGCGGATGCCCGACCGAGCTGAGCATCGGCAGATCCGTCGCCGAGTCGCTGTACGCGTGGCAGCGCGCGAGGTCGTACCCCTCGGTGCGCGCCAGCTCCTTGATGGCCTCCGCCTTCGTGGGCCCGTACGCGTAGTACTCCACCTCGCCCGTGAAGCAGCCGTCGTCGCCCACGACCATGCGGGTGGCGATCACCCGGTCCGCGCCGAGGAGCTCACCGATCGGCTCGACGACCTCGGCGCCGGATGTGGAGACGATCACCACATCGCGTCCGGCGGTGTGGTGTTCCTCGATGAGGGACGCCGCCTCGTCGTAGATGATCGGGTCGATCAGGTCGTGCAGGGTCTCGGCGACGATCTCCTTCACCTGTTGCACGTTCCAGCCGCGGCAGAGCGCCGAGAGGTACTCGCGCATCCGCTCCATCTGATCGTGGTCGGCGCCGCCCGCGAGGAAGACGAACTGGGCGTACGCGGTGCGCAGTACGGCCCTCCGGTTGATCAGCCCGCCTTGGTAGAACGACTTGCTGAAGGTGAGTGTGCTCGACTTAGCGATGACCGTCTTGTCCAGGTCAAAGAACGCCGCTGTACGGGGCGTGGAGTGAGGCAAGGAGTGGTTTTCCACGAGGCCGAGCATAGGCGCCAACCATTCGGCGTAAGCTGTGGCGCGTGGGTTTGCTTGAGAAGGCTCTCGGGTACACCATGGAAGTCACGGATCGTTCGCGACCGTGCTAACCCGGTCTGGCTCCTCCCCCCCGAGTCGGACCGTGGGGACGACCCCCGCTCTCCCCCGGCGGGGGTCGTCGCATGTCCGGACCCGTTTTCGGGTCCTTTTTTCATGCCCGAACGGCGGGTTTCAAAGGCTCGCACGCCGCCGTCGGCACACCCGGGGCCCGTCACGCTGCGTGACCGTCGGGCTGCTCTGTGGAGAGTTCCATGCCTCGTTCAAGGTGTCACCGGTATGGGTGACTGGGATATTCACAAGCCTTCTCGCGTCCACAGTTATTGACCAAGATCCCCACGTTTTCCGGGATCGCTGCACGGTGATTCCGCACGCGAAGTTCGGGTCCGTGTTCATGGCCGGTTTGTTATGGCCGTGCCGTGGCGGATGGGCGGTATTCGGAGCCTTGGACACCGCCGACTTCACGTGTGGAACGGATCGTCCGCATGGGCGGGCGAGCGCGGCGAGAGGGGGACCGGACCATGGCGGGAGTCATCGAGTGCGACGCGCGGGACGTGCGACGCGCCCCGTTGATCGTTACGGAGGACGTGGAGCTGCTGGACGACCTGCTGCGTCTGTGCGCGGCGGCGGGCGTACGGCCCGAGGTCGGGCACGGCGCGCCGGCGGGCAGAGAGGGCTGGGGCGGCTGGGAATCGGCGCCGCTCGTGCTGGTCGGGGACGATGCCGCGCGGCGGCTGCGCGGGGTGTCCCGACGGCGCGGCGTGATCTTGGTTGGGCGTGATCAGGACGATTCCGGGGTGTGGCGGCGGGCCGTGGAGATCGGCGCCGACCACGTGCTTGTCCTGCCGGACGGCGAGCAGTGGCTGATGGACCGGATCGCCGATGTCGTCGAGGGAGTCGGGCGGCCCGCCCTGACCGTCGGGGTGCTCGGCGGCCGCGGCGGGGCCGGAGCCTCCACGCTCGCCTGTGCGCTCGCCGTGGCATCCGCCCGGGCGGGGCGGCGCACGCTCCTGGTCGACGCGGACCCGCTCGGCGGTGGGCTCGATGTGCTGCTCGGCGGCGAGGCGGTGGACGGGCTGCGCTGGCCCGCCTTCGCCGAGTCGCGGGGCCGGGTCGGTAGCGCGGCCCTGGAGGAGTCGCTGCCCCGGCTGCACGATCTGCGGGTGCTCAGTTGGGACCGCGGCGATCTCGCGACGGTGCCCTCGGAGGCGGTGCGTGCGGTGATCGCGGCCGGGCGGCGCAGGGGCGGCGTCGTCGTGGTGGACCTGCCGCGCCGGGTCGACGCCGGATCCGTGGAGGCACTCGCCCAGCTCGACCTGGGGCTGCTCGTGGTGCCACCGGAGCTGCGGGCCGTGGCGGCTGCGCGTCGGATGGCGGGCGCGGCGGGGATGGTGCTGCGGGACCTGCGGGTGGTGGCGGCGCCCGCGGGAGGGGCGGGAGGCCTCGCGGCGGACGAGGTGGCGCGGCTCGTCGGGCTGCCGTTCGCCGGTGAACTGCCCGCGGACACCGCGGTGTTGAAGGGCGGGCCGCTGGGGCGGTTCTGCGGGGCGTTCTGGGAGCGGATGCCGGTGGCGGCGGTGGAGGGCGACGCGGCGTGAATCGGGAGGACGTGGTGGCGGCCGGAGCGGTCGGTGTGTGGACGGTCGAGCAGTGGGTGCGAGGAGGGGTGGTGTCATGAGCGCGGTGGTCGGGGCGCGGATGCTGGACGGCGTACGGCAGTGGCTCGCGGAGAACGGGTCGGAGGCGACGCCCGCGCGCGTGGCCGAGGCGTTGCGGGCGCAGGGGCGGATCCTGGGCGACGCCGAAGTGCTGGGCGCGGCAGGCAGGTTGAGGTCGGAGCTGGTGGGTGCGGGGCCGTTGGAGCCGCTGCTCGCGGACCCCTCGGTGACGGATGTCCTGGTGTCGGCGCCGGACAAGGTGTGGGTCGACCGGGGAGGCGGCCTGGAACCCGCCGACGTGGCCTTCGAGAGCGCCGCGGACGTACGGCGGCTGGCGCAGCGGCTCGCGGCCGTCGTGGGGCGCCGCCTCGACGACGCGCGGCCGTGGGTGGACGCCCGGCTGCCCGACGGGACCCGGCTGCACGCGGTGCTGCCACCGATCGCGGCGGGCTGCACCTGTCTGTCCCTGCGGGTCGTGCGACCCCGGGCGTTCACCCTGGAGGAGCTGACGGCGGCGGGGACGGTGCCTCCGGGCGGCGACAGGGTGCTGCGGGCGTTGCTCGACGCGCGCCTGTCCTTCCTGATCAGCGGCGGTACGGGCACGGGCAAGACGACGCTGCTGAGCGCGCTGCTCGGCCTCGTGGGGCCGGGGGAGCGGATCGTCCTGGCCGAGGACTCCGCCGAGCTGCGGCCGGACCACCCCCATGTCGTCCGGCTCGAATCGCGCCCCGCCAACCAGGAGGGCGCGGGGGCCGTCGGCCTCGACGACCTGGTCCGTCAGGCACTGCGGATGCGCCCCGACCGGCTCGTGGTGGGCGAGGTGCGCGGCGCCGAGGTGGTCTCGCTGCTGGCGGCCCTGAACACGGGCCACGAAGGCGGTTCCTGCACGGTCCACGCCAACGCGGCGAGCGACGTCCCGGTACGCCTCGAGGCGCTGGGAACGGCGGCGGGCCTCGACCGGGCGGCACTGCACAGCCAGTTGGCGGCGGCGGTGTCCGTGGTACTGCACCTCGTACGGGACCGGGCCGGACGGCGACGCATCGCCCAGGTCCAGGTGCTGGAGCGGGACGCGGAGGGCTGGGTCCGGGCGGTACCGGCGCTGGAGTGGGGCGAGCGGGGCTTCGTGGAGGGGGCGGGGTGGGCGCGGCTCGGGGGGTTGCTGGGGGTGCGGTTGGGGTGAGGGGGCTGACTCTGGGGGGCGAGTAGGACGCGTGGGTGTGGGGTGCGAGGTGTGTGAGTCGGTGGAGAGGGGTGTGTGGGTGTGACTGGTGGTGGATTCGGTGGGGTGGTGGCCGTGTTGGGGGCGGTGGTCGTGGTGTGGGCGGTGCAGGTGCGGGAGTTGGAGGTGAGGAGGGCCCGGAGGGTGATGGGGGTTGGGGCGGGGCCCGGGGTGGTGTCCGGGTGGATGGGGTTGGGGGAGCGGTGGTGGGCCTGGGTGAGGGGGCGGCCCGAATGGTGGTGTGCGGTCGGCGGGGTGGTGGTCGGGATCGCCGGCGCCTCCGTGCTGCCGGTCGTGCTCGGTGTGTGTGCCGTGCCCGGAGTGGGGCGGTTGCGTGGGGCCGGGGCGGCGCGGCGGGGAAAGGGGCGGCGCGGGGAGGCGGTGATCCGGTTGTGCGGGCTGTTGGCGGGTGAGGTGCGGGCAGGGCGGCAGCCGGGCGACGCGCTGGTGGTGGCGGTGCGGGGGTCGCGGGCGTTGACCGGCGCGGGGAGTGCGGCCGTGGTGGCGGCGGCCCGGTTCGGCGGGGATGTGCCCGGGGCCCTGAGAGCGGCGGCGCGGGAACCGGGGGCCGAGGGGTTGAACGGGCTGGCGGCGTGCTGGCGGGTGGCGGTGGACCGGGGCGCGGGGCTCGCGTCCGGTCTTGAGCGGCTCGCCGACGCGCTGCGGGCGGAGCGGGATCAACGGGCCGATTTCAGAGCCCAGTTGGCGGGCCCCACGTCGACCACGGTGATGCTCGCCGGGCTGCCCGTCTTCGCGCTGTTGCTCGGGGCGGGCATGGGGGCGCGGCCGCTGCGGGTGCTGCTGCACACGTGGCCGGGGATCGGCTGCCTGGTGATGGGCGGGGCGTTGGAGGCCGCCGGGGTGTGGTGGGCGATGCGGATCGTGCGAGGGGCGGAGGGGTGAGGGCGATGAACGTTGTCCACAGGCTGGGGGCGGTGCTGTGTGCCGCGGTGATGGTGATGTGGCTGGTGCGGGAGGTCGCGGCGCGGCGGGAAGAGCGGGCGCTGCGGCGGCGGGTGCGGCTCGTGCTCGAAGTGGCGGCGGCGGAATCGGCGCGGCGGTCCGTGGGTCTGCCGGCCGGGGTGCGGCGGTGGGTGCCGGTCGCAGGGGCGGCGTGTGCCGGGTTCGTGCTGGTGGGCGGGGTGGCCGGGGTCGTGATCGGGGCGGCCTGCGGGGTGGGGGTGTGGCGTTGGTGGCGTGGCCGGGAGGAGGGCGCGAGAGCCGGTGCGGGGGCGAGCGCGAGGGGCGCCGCCGTACGCCAACTGCCTTTGGCATCCGACCTGTTGGCGTCGTGTCTTGCGGCGGGCGCCGGTCCTGTGGAGGCGGCGCGGGCCGTCGGGGAGGCGCTTGGCGGACCCGTCGGGCGGGGGCTCGAGCGGGGTGCGGCTCAGGTCCGGCTCGGGGGCGAACTGGGTGTGGCGTGGAAGGAGTTGGCGGCCGTGCCGGGCGCCGATGAGCTCGTCCGGCTGTTGGAGCGGGCGGGCGAGTCCGGGGCTCCGGCGGCGGCGCCGGTGGCGCGGTTCGCCGCGGAGTGCCGGGCCGAGCGGGGGCGCCGGGCGACGACGGTGGCGCGCCGGGCCGCGGTGGCGATCACGGCGCCCGTGGGTCTGTGCTTCCTGCCCGCGTTCTTGGTGGTCGGGGTGGTGCCGGTGGTGATCGGGCTGGGAGGCGGGGTGTTGGGAGGGAGGTGAGGCGGGGTGTTCCGGCTATGGCGTTTCGAGTGAATAGCGGTGTGCTGAAAGGGAGTTGGCATGAGTGGAATGCGTATGGGGCGGGTTTGGCGCGAGTGGGTGCGCGGAGGTGTTGTCCGATGGGCGAGGTCGGTGCGGTCCGGGCGGCGGGACGCCGGGATGGTCAGTGCCGAGTACGCGGTGGGGCTGATCGCGGCGGTGGGTTTCGCCGGGGTGCTGTACCAGGTGGTGACGAGCGACGTGGTGCAGGCGGCGCTGCAGTCCTTGGTGGCGAAGGCGCTCCATGGCTCGTTCTGAGCCCCGCCGCGACCGGGGGTTTGTGACGGCGGAGGCGGCCGTGGTGCTGCCGGTGCTCGTGGCGTTCACGATGGCGCTGGTCTGGGTGGTGCTCGCGGCGTCGGCGCAGATCAGGTGCGTGGACGCCGCGCGGGCCGGGGCCAGGGCGGTGGCCCGGCAGGAGCCCCGGGGCGCCGCGGTGGCCGCGGCCCGTGAGGCCGCGCCGCCGGGTGCCCGGGTCGAGGTGGGCCGGGAGGGCGATCTGGTGCGGGTGACGGTGCGGGCGAGGTCCGTGGGGCCGGGGCCGCTCGGGGTGGAACTGAGCGCGCAGGCCGTGGCGGCGGCGGAGGAGGAGGCGGTGGCGCGGACATGAGCAGGAGAGCGAGAGGGCGGGACCGCGGGTCGGCGACCGTGTGGGTCGCGATGGCGATGGCCGCGGTGGGCGTGGTGTTCGGGGCGGTGCTGGCCATGGGGCAGGCGGTTGAGGCACGGCACCGTGCGGGCTCTGCGGCCGACCTGGCGGCGCTTGCCGCGGCGGACCACTGGACGGAAGGGGGAGCGAAGGCGTGCGCGCTGGCGGCGCGGGTGGCGCGGGCGCAGGCGGCGGGCGTGGTGCGGTGCACGGTGCGCGGGGAGGTGTCGGAGGTGACCGCGGCGGCGGGGCACGGGACGTTCCGCTCGGAGGTACGGGCACGGGCGGGGCCGGAGGCCGCCGTGACGGATGCCCGGCAGGGCAGATCGAGCCCCGCCGGCGATTGAGGCGCGGGGTCCGGGGCGGAGCCCCGCGGCGTAGGACTGGTCGCCCGGCAACGGCCCGGACAGGCGTGCACACCACGTGCCCCGCCTACGCCACCTACCCCACCTACCTGCCTACGCCACCTGCCCCGCCGCCCCCCTTCAGCAGCACCGAAAGCAGCCGCACTGCTCCCCGCTTGTGCAAGGGATCGTTGCCGTTGCCGCACTTGGGGGACTGGATGCAGGACGGGCAACCGGCGTCGCACTCGCAGGCGGCGATGGCCTCGCGCGTGGCGGTCAGCCACTCGTGGGCGGTGTGGAAGGCGCGTTCGGCGAAGCCCGCGCCGCCGGGATGACCGTCGTAGACGAAGACCGTGGGCAGGAGCGTGTCCGGGTGGAGCGGGACCGAGACGCCGCCGATGTCCCAGCGGTCGCACGTGGCGAAGAGGGGGAGGAGGCCGATGGAGGCGTGTTCGGCGGCGTGCAGGGCGCCGCCGAGGATCTCGGGGTTCACGCGGGCCGCGTCCAGCTGGTCCTCCGTGACCGTCCACCACACCGCGCGGGTGCGCAGCGTACGAGGAGGGAGGTCGAGCTTGGTCTCGCCGAGGACCTCGCCGGTGATGAGGCGGCGGCGGAGGTAGCCGACGACCTGGTTCGTCACCTCGACCGAGCCGTAGCACAACCTGCCGTCGCCCCAAGGGACTTCGACGTCGGTCTCCAGGATGGAGATGGCCGTGGTGTCGCGGGCGGTGGTCGAGTAGGTGGGGTTCGCCGTCTCGACCAGGGCGACGTTGTCGTCGAGGTCCAGCTTCTTCACCACGTACGTGCGGCCCTGGTGGAGGTGGACCGCGCCGTCGTGGACCGAGGTGTGGGCGGAGCCCGCGTCGACCGTGCCGAGCAGCCGGCCCGTGCCGGCCTCGACGACCTGTACGGGGGCGCCGCCCTCGCCTCGGATGTCGGCCAGGTCCGCGGCGGACTCGCGGCGCGTCCAGTGCCAGGCCTTCGTGGCGGAGCGGCGCCGCAGCAGCTTCGCCGCCTCCAGCTGCGGCAGCAGATCCGCGGTCGCCGGGCCGAACAGCTCCAAATCCGGTTCGGTCAGCGGGATTTCCGCCGCCGCAGCGCACAGGTGCGGCGCCAGGACGTACGGGTTGTCGGGGTCGAGGACCGTCGACTCGACCGGCTGATCGAAGAGAGCCTCGGGGTGGTGGACCAGATACGTGTCCAGGGGGTCGTCGCGGGCGACGAGGACGGCGAGCGCGCCCTGTCCCGAGCGGCCCGCACGGCCCGCCTGCTGCCACAGCGATGCCCGCGTACCGGGGTAGCCGGAGATCAGTACCGCGTCCAACCCCGAGACGTCGATGCCGAGTTCGAGGGCGGTGGTGGCCGCGAGGCCGAGGAGTTCACCGGAGTGCAGGGCCGCTTCGAGGGCCCGGCGTTCCTCGGAGAGATAGCCGCCGCGGTAGGCCGCGACCCGGCGGGCGAGCGAGCGGTCGACCTCGGCGAGCCGCTCCTGCGCGATCACCGAGATCAGCTCGGCGCCACGCCGGGAGCGTACGAAGGCGACCGAGCGCACGCCCTGGATGGCGAGGTCCGTCAGGAGGTCCGCCGTCTCGGCGGTCGCCGTGCGCCGCACCGGTGCGCCCTTCTCGCCCTGCATCTCCGTCAACGGGGGTTCCCAGAGCGCGAAGACCAGTTCGCCGCGCGGCGAGGCGTCGTCCGCGACCTCGAGGACCGGCAGACCCGTCAACCGCTGGGCGGAGAGGGCCGGTTCGGCCGAGGTGGCCGAGGCCAGCAGGAAGACGGGGTCGGATCCGTAGCGGGCACATATGCGGCGCAGTCTGCGCAGGATCTGCGCCACGTGCGAGCCGAAGACACCGCGGTAGGTGTGGCACTCGTCGATCACGACGTACTTGAGGGCCTTGAGGAAGGAGGACCAGCGCGGGTGCGAGGGCAGGATGCCCCGGTGCAGCATGTCCGGGTTGGTGAGGACGTAGTTTCCGTACTGGCGTACCCACTCGCGTTCCTCGAACGGGGTGTCGCCGTCGTAGACCGCGGGGCGAATCGCCGTACCGAGAGGTTGTGAAAGTTCCTTCACCGATCGGCACTGGTCCGCCGCGAGCGCCTTCGTCGGGGCGAGGTAGAGCGTGGTCGCGCCGCGCCCGTTCGGCGCCTCGGATCCGTCGAGCAGGGTCGACAGGACCGGGACCAGATAGGCGAGCGATTTCCCGGAGGCCGTGCCGGTGGCGACGACGACCGAATCGCCGTCCAGGGCGTGCTCCGCCGCGAGTGCCTGGTGGGCCCAGGGGTGCGCGATTCCGGCGGTCTGCACGGCCGCGATGACCTCGGCCCGGATCCGATCGGGCCAGACTGCATGACGGCCGGGGCGAGGGGGCAAGTGCTCCGTATGGGTGATGCGCGCAGCCCTGCTCGGACCCGAGGCGAGCCGGTCCAGGACCGCACCGGGAGAGGGGCGGTCTGGGGCGGATGCCGAGGGTCGTTCGGATCGGTGATTCTTGGCCATCGGCACCGAGTGTGTCACTGGCGTGACGGACAATGCTCTCAAGGCGTCGTGCACGCCTGCCGGTAAGTGATTGAATGCCATCGCGGCTGGCGAACCGTCCCGGGGGATCAAGCCGAGGTATCCCCGAGGGGCGACCGCTCGATAGCAAGGTGCTGGAGGATCCGTGGACCTGTCCCTGTCGACCCGTACCGTCGGCGATCGTACGGTCGTCGAGGTCGGTGGCGAAATCGATGTATATACCGCGCCCAAGCTGCGCGAGCAGCTGGTCGAGCTGGTGAACGACGGCAGTTTCCACCTTGTCGTCGACATGGAGGGCGTGGACTTCCTCGACTCCACCGGGCTCGGCGTACTGGTCGGCGGCCTGAAGCGCGTGCGTGCCCATGAGGGCTCGCTGCGCCTGGTGTGCAACCAGGAGCGCATTCTCAAGATCTTCCGTATCACCGGACTGACCAAGGTGTTCCCGATCCACACCTCGGTCGAGGAAGCCGTCGCGGCGACCGACTGATCCGGTTGATGCCGGTGGTGACACCGGTGGAGACAAGGGGATCGGGCGGCCGAGGCCGGCCGGTCCCCGGGAGCACGCTCGTACAACCGTGGGCCCGTCTGTCCGAGGGGGATGCATGGCCACTGTCGAACTCCGCTTCAGCCCTCTGCCCGAGCACGTCAGGACGGCCCGTCTGGTGGCGGCCGCCGTGGCGCGCAGGTCGGGCGTGGACGAGGCCGTGCTCGACGAGGTCAGGCTCGCCGTCGGTGAGGCCTGCAGCCGTGCCGTCGGGCTGCACCAGAGCAGCGGCATCTCGGCGCCGGTGCGGGTGGCCCTGATCGAGGAGGAGAAGCAGTTCTCCATCGAGGTCGGTGACGAGGCGCCGCGCACGGTTCCCCCGTCGGCCGCGGCCGGAGGCGCGGGCTCCGCCGACGACCTGGAGGCCGAGGGTGAGGACGAGATGGGTCTCGCCGTCATCAGCGGCCTCGTGGACGATGTCGAAGTCACCGCGGACACCGACGGCGGACTCATTCGGATGAGTTGGCCGACCCTGCCGGCGACGCTGCCGTAGCGCTCCGCGCGCGGCCGGAGATCTTTTGGAGGCCCTGTTCACCTTCCGGTGGACAGGGCCTCTTCCGTGCTTACTGAGGGATTCCCGAGGGACTCCTACGGCGTTTCCTGAGGTCGATCAAGGGATCGGTCAATTAATGATCTCCGCTAATGCCCTCAGGGTGTTAGCGATTCCGCATTCACGTTCGCCTTGAGGTTCGCCGAACATTTGCTGGGTAGGAAACAATTCCGTTTGCCGCGCCCTGTTTTGATCAGGGTCCGCTCCCTACAATCCGTCCACATCTTGAGCTCAGTCCAAGCGTCAAGGAGGACGAATGGCGGAGCCCTCTACCCCTGCTACGTTCGCAGCCGCAGTTCTGACCGACGACAACAGATTGATCGTCGTCGTCATCGCCGTCGTCGCGCTCGCGGCGCTCGCCGTCGCCGGAGTCCTGGTGCGCCAGGTGCTCGCGGCCGGCGAGGGCACGGACTCGATGAAGGAGATCGCCGGCGCGGTCCAGGAAGGCGCGAAAGCCTATCTGGGCCGACAACTGCGGACCCTCGGCGTATTCGCCGTCGTGGTGTTCTTCCTGCTCATGCTGCTTCCGGCGGACGACTGGAATCAGCGGGCCGGCCGGTCGATCTTCTTCTTGATCGGCGCGGTGTTCTCGGCCGTCACCGGCTATATCGGAATGTGGCTCGCGGTGCGCAGCAATGTGCGCGTCGCCGCGGCCGCGCGAGAAGCGACCCCGGCGGAAGGCGAGCCCGAAAAGGATCTCACCGCGGTCTCGCACAAAGCCATGAAGATCGCTTTCCGTACGGGCGGCGTCGTCGGCATGTTCACGGTGGGGCTCGGCCTGCTCGGCGCCTCCTGTGTCGTGCTCGTCTACGCGGCCGACGCGCCCAAGGTCCTGGAGGGATTCGGGCTCGGGGCGGCGCTGATCGCGATGTTCATGCGTGTCGGGGGCGGCATCTTCACCAAGGCCGCCGACGTCGGCGCCGACCTGGTCGGCAAGGTCGAGCAGGGCATTCCGGAGGACGATCCGCGCAATGCCGCGACCATCGCCGACAACGTGGGCGACAACGTCGGAGACTGCGCGGGAATGGCCGCCGACCTCTTCGAGTCGTACGCCGTCACGCTGGTCGCCGCGCTGATCCTCGGCAAGGCGGCCTTCGGTGACGCCGGCCTGGCGTTCCCGCTGATCGTGCCCGCGATCGGTGTCATCACGGCGATGATCGGCATCTTCGCCGTCGCGCCACGCCGGGCCGACCGCTCCGGGATGAGCGCCATCAACCGCGGGTTCTTCATCTCCGCGGCGATCTCGATCGTGCTCGTGGCCATCGCCGTCTACACCTATCTGCCGGGTTCGTACGGCGACCTGGACGGAGTCACGGACGCGGCCATCAGCGGCAAGGCGGGCGACCCTCGGATCCTCGCGGTCGTCGCCGTGGCGATCGGCATCGTGCTCGCCGCCCTCATCCAGCAGCTCACCGGGTACTTCACGGAGACGAGCCGGCGCCCGGTCAAGGACATCGGCAAGTCCTCGCTGACCGGAGCCGCCACCGTGGTGCTCGCCGGTATCTCCATCGGCCTGGAGTCGGCCGTCTACACGGCGGTGCTGATCGGGCTCGGCGTGTACGGCGCGTTCCTGCTCGGCGGTACGTCGATCATGCTCGCCCTGTTCGCGGTCGCCCTGGCCGGCACGGGGCTGCTCACCACCGTCGGCGTCATCGTCGCCATGGACACCTTCGGCCCGGTCTCCGACAACGCGCAGGGCATCGCCGAGATGTCCGGTGACGTCGAGGGCGCGGGCGCGCAGGTGCTCACCGACCTGGACGCCGTCGGCAACACCACCAAGGCCATCACCAAGGGCATCGCCATCGCGACCGCCGTACTGGCGGCCGCCGCGCTGTTCGGCTCGTACCGGGACGCGATCAGTACCGCGGCCTCGGACGTCGGCGAGAAGGTCGGCTCGGGCGCGCCGATGAACCTGGTGATGGACATCTCGCAGCCCAACAACCTGGTGGGGCTCATCGCCGGGGCCGCGGTCGTGTTCCTCTTCTCCGGGCTCGCCATCAACGCCGTCTCACGGTCGGCCGGTTCGGTGGTCTACGAGGTGCGCAGGCAGTTCCGCGAGCACCCCGGGATCATGGACTACACGGAGAAGCCGGAGTACGGGCGTGTGGTCGACATCTGCACGAAGGACGCGCTGCGGGAGCTCGCCACGCCCGGCCTGCTCGCCGTCCTCGCGCCCATCGCGGTCGGCTTCACGCTCGGCGTCGGTGCCCTCGGCGCGTATCTCGCGGGGGCGATCGGGACGGGCACGCTGATGGCCGTCTTCCTCGCCAACTCCGGCGGCGCGTGGGACAACGCCAAGAAGCTCGTCGAGGACGGGCACCACGGCGGCAAGGGCAGCGAGGCGCACGAGGCGACGATCATCGGCGACACGGTCGGCGACCCGTTCAAGGACACCGCGGGCCCCGCCATCAACCCGCTCCTGAAGGTGATGAACCTCGTGGCGCTGCTCATCGCGCCCGCGATCGTCAAATTCAGCTACGGGGACGACGCGAGCGTGGGCGTGCGGATCGCGGCCGCCGTCGTGGCGCTCGCCGTGATCGTCGGTGCCGTGTACATGTCCAAGCGGCGCGGCATCGCGGTCGGCGGGGACGAGGACGAGGGTGCGGAAGGGGCCGGACGGGTGCCGGAGCAGTCGGATCCTGCCGTGGTCTCCTCGACACGTACGTGAGGAACCCGCGTACGTGACCTGATCGCGCGTCAGTGCGACAACAGGTGGGCGGACAGCGTCTTTTGACGGGCTGTCCGCCCATCGGTGTGTTCTGGCGTAGTTTTCTTACGTCTGCGAGGCGGGCCCTTCCGGTTTCCGTGAGCCTTATCTCTCTTGGTGCAAATGGCTGTTAAAGGCCAATAAAGTGGTCGTATGGGACACCCGGCGTGCGATTGTCGTGTGCGTGGCGTGTAAGTTCCGGGGCCGAGAGCCATGGAAGGGACCAATCCGGTGAACAAGAAGCTTGCTGCCGCACTGTCCGGCGGTGCGGTACTGGTACTGGCGTTGTCGGGCTGCAGCGACGACAGCAACGAGAAGCTCGACTCCTGGGCCAAGCAGGTCTGCGACAAGGTCCAGCCGCAGGCCAAGAAGATCGAGGCCGCGAACACCGCGATCCAGAAGGAGACCTCGGACAACAGCGAACCCGAGCAGGTCCAGAAGACCGACTCGCAGGCGTTCCAGGACATGTCCGACGCGTACAAGGCGATCGGTGACGCGGTCGACAAGGCCGGGGCCCCGCCGGTCGACGGCGGTGACAAGAAGCAGCAGAACGCCGTCAAGGAACTGGACAAGATCTCGACGTCGTACGCCGACCTGAAGAAGAAGGTCGACAAGCTCGACACGGGCGACCAGGCGAAGTTCGCGGATGGGCTGAAGGACATCGCCGGCCAGTTGGACACGCTGAGCCAGGACGGCAGCGACGCGCTCAAGAACCTCGAGGAGGGGGACGTGGGCAAGGCGATGGCGAAGCAGGAGAGCTGCAAGAGCGCTTCCGCTACGCCGTCGGGGTCCTAGGTTCCGGCTTCGTTTCGCGCCCCCGGGGTTGCGCTCTTCTGCGCGGCGCCGGGGGCGTTGTCGTGTTTGCGTGGCGCTGAACCGTGGGCTGTGCCCACCCTTCCCCAAGCTCTCGGCTTCGCTCGAGCAGGGGAGACCCCATTCACCGTGCGGAACGCCTGCCCACAGGCGTGGGAGCGTCACAATGGGGGTGTGAGTTCTTCCGGTTTTGTATCGCTGCCCGCCGTTGACCGTGCCGATGTCGCTCAGGATCTGCGTGACGCTCTGGTTTCTGCCGAGTTCACCGCCGATGGGCTGCTCGAACTGCTCGGGGCGTCCGCCTACGCGGCGCTCGCGCGCAGCGAGACCGTGCCCGCCCTGCGGGCCACCCGTGGCGAGCGGCCCCTGGAGACGCTCGTGCGGCTCTTCTTGTTGCAGCAGCCCGCGCCGCGCGAGCGCGTGGCCGACGTGCTGCCGCTCGACGCGTGCCTGGAGAGCGGCTGGCTGCGGGCCGTCGGGGGCGACGAGGTCGCGGCGAGCGTCGACGTACGCCCGTACGGCGGCCCCGAGGGCGAGGACTGGTTCATCGTGTCCGACCTCGGGTGCGCCGTCGGTGGCGCCGGAGGCATCGGCAGCAGCGAGGAAGGCGTCGTGCTCGGCGTCGGCGGGGCGTCCACCACGCTCGCCGGGATCACCGTGCGTACGCCCGTTCGCTCGGCCCTCGACCTCGGCACCGGATCCGGGATCCAGGCGCTGCACGCGGCGCGCCACGCCACGCGGGTCACCGCGACCGACCTCAACCCGCGCGCGCTGCACATGACCGCGCTGACCCTCGCGCTGTCGGGCGCTCAGCAGGCCGAGCTGCGGGAGGGGTCGCTGTACGAGCCCGTGGGCGACGAGACGTACGACCTGGTCGTCTCCAACCCGCCGTTCGTGATCTCGCCGGGAGCTCGGCTCACCTACCGCGACGGCGGCATGAGCGGGGACGATCTGTGCCGCTCGGTCGTTCAAGGGGCAGGGGAGCACCTGAACGACGGGGGGTACGCCCAGTTCCTGGCCAACTGGCAGCACGTGGAGGGGGAGGAGTGGGCCGAGCGGCTGCGCTCCTGGGTGCCGCGCGGCTGTGACGCCTGGATCGTGCAGCGCGAGGTTCAGGACGTCGCGCAGTACGCCGAGTTGTGGCTGCGTGACGCCGGTGACCACCGGGGCGATCCGGCCGCGTACGCGGCGCGGTACGACGCGTGGCTCGACGAGTTCGAGGCGCGCAAGGTGCGGGCCGTCGGCTTCGGCTGGATCACGCTCAGGAAGACCGGTTCCGCTTCCGACGAGCCCTCGATCGTCGTCGAGGAGTGGCCGCACCCCGTCGAGCAGCCGCTCGGCGACACCGTGCGCGCGCACTTCGAGCGGGTCGACTGGCTGCGGGCGCACGACGACGCGGCGCTGCTCGGGGCGCACTTCAAGCTGTCCGGGGAGGTCGTGCAGGAGCAGGTCGGGCTGCCGGGCGCCGAGGACCCGGAGCACGTCGTGCTGCGGCAGGGGCGGGGGATGCGCCGCGCGACGAAGGTGGACACGGTCGGCGCCGGGTTCGCGGGCGTCTGCGACGGGACGCTGAGCGCCGGGACGATCCTGGACGCCATCGCCCAACTCATGGGCGAGGACCCGGTGTCGCTGCGCGACCGCACGCCCGCGCAGATCCGCACGCTGGTCGAGCAGGGGTTCCTGGAACCGTTCACGCCCGTCGACTGAAACCGGCCGACCACTCCTCTTCTCCTTGTGGCGCCCGGGAGTTCACCCGGGGTTCGGCCACCGGTGCAAGCGTCGCCCGCCTGAGTACCGGTGAGTACCGGAATCGGTGCGTAGGTGGGGGAGGCAGGGCGATGGAGAGTGTTCCCGCGGTGTTCGCAGGCGCGGTGTTCGGGTTGTTCGGGGCGGGCCTGCTGGCGTGGACCGGGGCGCGCACGGCGCACCGCGAGCCGGTGGCACACGGGGCGCGCCCTGTGACGTCCGCCGTGCTCGCGGCGGTGGCCGGGGCGGGGTCGCTGGCGCTCGCCGTGTGGTGCTTCGGCCAGGTCTAGACCCGGCCGCCCGGCCCCACGAGGGCGCAGCTCAGAGCACGTTGCGCAGCACCGCCCAGGCCAGCGCCCCGGTCACGATCGCGGCCGCGCCGCGACCGCCGATCGGCGGTGACCAGCGGCGGCCGCGCAGCCCCGCGTACGTCCAACACCCCAGCAGGGCAAGGACGAAGGGGGCGGCGAGCAGCAGCGCGGCGTTGTCGTGCCAGGCCCTGACGTACTGACCGTGCATCAGGTCGTAGACCATCCGCGTCCCGCCGCACGCCGGGCAGAGCAGGCCCGTGGCGAACCGGAAGGGGCAGCCCGGCAGGACGTGGCCCGGCTGGTGCGGGTCCGTGCCGTACAGATACAGCGCGGCGACGGCCCCCGCCGCGAGCACCCCGAGCGGGGCCGCCGCGGGGGCGCCGAGCGCGCTCCTGAGGCGAGCGGTGGGTGACGCGGCGCGGGGCATCGGTCAGGAGTCCCGCAGCAGGCGGCCCTGGGAGTCGGTGGCGTTGCCGCCGGCGAGCATCATGATGCCGTCGATCAGGCCCCAGATATGGCCGAGTCCGCAGGTCACGATCGACACGATGAGCATGGCGACGGCCATGCCGGTGTGCCCGGTGTAGAAGCGGCCCGCGCCGAACGCGCCGAGGAAGATACCGAGGAGACCCGCGGCGAGCTTCGTCTTGTCCGAGTACGGGCGGCCGTACGGGTCGTAGCCGTAGGGCGCGGCCGGGTCGTAGGGCATGCCCATGCCGGGACCCATGTGCGGGGCGCCCATGTGCGGACCACCCATGCCGGGGCCCGGCGAGGGCGGGTACGCGCCGCCGCCGGCCGGGGCGGAGCCGGGGTAGGGGTAGCCGTAGCTGGGCTGACCGGGCTGACCAGGGGGCGGCGTGCCGTAGCCGGGCTGCGAGCCCTGCTGCGGGTAGCCGTACGGGCTCGCGCCCTGCTGGCCCGGCTGGTCCGACGGAGGCTGGTTGTACGGATTGCCGCCCGAGGGATCCTTGGGGGGCTGGCCGTACGGATTGTTCTCGGACATGTCGGGAAGCTCCTGGATAGTGGTGCCGTGGGGGACGAGCCGAGGGCTCCCCGCGGGCTCCCCCAGCCACGCGCCATCTTGTCAGGAAGGGATAAACGGGCGAGTCCGAGGGCACGGGACCGCTGCGTAATGGGGACGTTCGCCACAGGAACCCGGCACACCAGCCGCGGCCCCTTGGCCCCGGAGTCCAGGCGTCCGCTCGCCGGTCCGGGGGCAGGATCACGAAGAGTCGGGTTACCGTTCCGAGTGGCTGCTGCGTGCTTTTCCCGTTTGACACACCGGCGGGAGGTACCGTCACACTCCGCAGCAGTGCCGTGGAAACGGCACGATCCCGCGGGAGAAAGCCATCGATACGGCCCCGAACCGCCGACCGGAGAGAAGAGCGAAGTTGTCCCCGACCAGCGAGACCGCACAGGGCGGCCGCCGACTCGTCATCGTCGAGTCGCCCGCCAAGGCGAAGACGATCAAGGGCTATCTCGGCCCCGGATACGTCGTCGAAGCGAGCGTCGGGCACATCCGCGACCTCCCCAACGGCGCGGCCGAGGTCCCGGACAAGTACACCGGCGAGGTCCGCCGCCTCGGGGTGGACGTCGAGCACGACTTCCAGCCCATCTATGTCGTGAACAGCGACAAGAAGGCGCAGGTCAAGAAGCTCAAGGACCTCATGAAGGAGTCCGACGAGCTCTTCCTCGCCACCGATGAGGACCGCGAGGGCGAGGCCATCGCGTGGCACCTCCAGGAAGTCCTCAAGCCGAAGATCCCGGTCCACCGGATGGTCTTCCACGAGATCACCAAGGACGCGATCCGCGCCGCCGTCGCGAACCCCCGCGAGCTGAACAAGAAGCTGGTCGACGCCCAGGAGACCCGCCGCATCCTCGACCGTCTCTACGGCTACGAGGTCTCGCCGGTCCTGTGGAAGAAGGTCATGCCGCGCCTGTCGGCGGGCCGCGTCCAGTCCGTCGCCACCCGCCTCGTCGTCGAGCGCGAGCGCGACCGCATCGCCTTCCGCTCGGCCGAGTACTGGGACCTGACCGGCACGTTCGCGACGGGCCGCGCCGGTGACTCCTCCGACCCGTCCTCGCTGACCGCCCGCCTGAGCGCGGTCGACGGCAAGCGCATCGCGCAGGGCCGCGACTTCGACTCCCTGGGTCAGGTGAAGTCCGGTTCGACGAACACGCTGCACCTGGACGAGTCGAACGCCCGGGCGCTCGCCGCCGCCCTGGAGAACACGCAGTTCTCCGTGCGTTCCGTCGAGTCCAAGCCGTACCGCCGCTCGCCGTACGCCCCGTTCCGGACGACGACGTTGCAGCAGGAGGCCTCGCGCAAGCTGGGCTTCGGCGCGAAGGCGACCATGCAGGTCGCCCAGAAGCTGTACGAGAACGGCTTCATCACCTATATGCGTACGGACTCGACGACGCTGTCGGACACGGCCGTCGCGGCCGCCCGTTCGCAGGTCACGCAGCTGTACGGCAGCGACTACCTGCCGGACAAGCCGCGTACGTACGCCGGCAAGGTCAAGAACGCGCAGGAGGCGCACGAGGCGATCCGCCCCTCCGGCGACCGCTTCCGCACGCCCGCCGAGACCGGCCTGACCGGCGACCAGTTCAAGCTGTACGAGCTGATCTGGAAGCGCACCGTCGCCTCCCAGATGAAGGACGCGGTCGGCAACAGCGTCACGGTCAAGATCGGTGGCACGTCCGCCGACGGCCGCGACGCCGAGTTCAGCGCGTCCGGCAAGACGATCACCTTCCACGGCTTCCTGAAGGCCTACGTGGAGGGCGCCGACGACCCGAACGCGGAGCTGGACGACCGCGAGCGCCGGCTGCCGCAGGTCGCCGAGGGCGACGGCCTGTCCGCCGAGGAGATCTCGGTCGACGGCCACGCCACGAAGCCGCCGGCGCGCTACACCGAGGCCTCGCTCGTCAAGGAGCTCGAAGAGCGCGAGATCGGCCGCCCGTCCACGTACGCGTCCATCATCGGGACCATCCTGGACCGCGGTTACGTCTTCAAGAAGGGGACGGCGCTCGTGCCCTCCTTCTTGTCGTTCGCCGTCGTCAACCTGTTGGAGAAGCACTTCGGCCGGCTGGTCGACTACAGCTTCACCGCCTCCATGGAGGACGACCTCGACCGCATCGCGCGTGGCGAGGCGCAGGCCGTGCCGTGGCTGCGGCGCTTCTACTTCGGTGAGGGTTCGGACGGCCAGGGCGGCGCCGCCGACGCCGGGAACGGCGACGGGGACCACCTCGGCGGCCTCAAGGAGCTCGTGACCGACCTGGGCGCGATCGACGCCCGCGAGGTCTCGTCGTTCCCCGTGGGTAACGACATCGTGCTGCGCGTCGGCCGCTACGGCCCGTACATCGAGCGCGGCGAGCGCGACTCCGAGAACCACCAGCGCGCCGACGTCCCCGAGGACCTCGCGCCCGACGAGCTGTCGGTGGAGTACGCCGAGGAGCTGCTCGCCAAGCCGAGCGGCGACTTCGAACTGGGTTCCGACCCGGAGACCGGGCGCCAGATCATCGCCAAGGACGGCCGCTACGGCCCGTACGTCACCGAGGTGCTCCCCGAGGGCACCCCGAAGACGGGCAAGAACGCGGTGAAGCCGCGGACCGCCTCGCTCTTCAAGTCCATGGCGCTCGACACGGTGACGCTGGCCGACGCCCTGAAGCTGATGTCGCTGCCGCGCGTCGTCGGCCAGGACGCCGAGGGCGTCGACATCACCGCGCAGAACGGCCGGTACGGCCCGTACCTGAAGAAGGGCACGGACTCGCGCTCCCTGGAGACCGAGGAGCAGCTCTTCAACATCACGCTGGAAGAGGCCCTGGAGATCTACTCCAAGCCGAAGCAGCGCGGGCGCGCGGCCGCCAAGCCGCCGCTGAAGGAGCTCGGCACCGACCCGGTCAGCGAGAAGCCCGTCGTGGTGAAGGACGGCCGCTTCGGCCCGTACGTCACCGATGGCGAGACCAACGCGACGCTGCGCTCGGCGGACTCCGTGGAGGACATCACGGCGGAGCGCGGGTTCGAACTGCTCGCCGAGAAGCGGGCGAAGGGCCCGGCCAAGAAGAAGACCGCGGCCAAGAAGGCGCCCGCCAAGAAGACCGCCGCGAAGAAGACGACGGCGAAGAAGACGGCCGCCAAGAAGACGACCACGGCGAAGAAGACCGCGGCCAAGAAGACGACGACCGCGAAGACGGCCGCCAAGAAGACGGCTCCGGCGGAGTAGCCGACCGCTCAGCGGAATGACCGCCTCCCCGCGTCTCACGCGGGGAGGCGTTCTCAGCGGGAACACGCCTTCGGTGTGTCAGCGGGTCCCTATAGGCTGGACGAATGACCCGTGCCGAGCAGCCAACGGACCAGAACACGGCCCCCGACGACGCCCTGGTAGCGGACTCCCGAGAGCGAGCGGTGCGCGCACTGTTGCGCGTACCGCAGTTGAAGCGACTGTGGTCGGCGCAACTCGTCGGCGGAGTCGGCGACGTGATCGGGCTCCTCGTACTCGTGGTGCTCGCCGTACAGACGGCCATCCCCGAGGAGTCGTTCGGCGGCGGATACCGGGGCGTGGCCTTCGCCGTCGCCGCCGTGTTCGGTGCGCGCATCCTGTCGACGCTGCTGTTCGGCGCCGTCCTGCTCGGGCCGCTGACCTCGCTGACGACGCCCGGCGGTCCGCTCGACCGGCGCTGGACCATGGTCGGCGCCGACGGACTGCGGGCCGCGCTGCTCATCGTCGCCCCGCTGTGGGCCGACTGGACGCCGGACAACGCGCTGGCGATGCTCCTCGTGACGGCTTTCGTCGGCGGTGTCGCCGAGCGGTTCTGGACCGTCGCCAAGGCGAGCGCGGCGCCCGCGCTGCTGCCCCCGCCCCCGCTGGAGGGCGCGGCGGTGCGGCCGCTGCCCGATCACACGGACGCGCTGCGGCGGCTGTCGCTGCGCACCGGATTCGTCGCCGTGCCGCTGGGCGCGGCCGGCCTCGTCGTCGTGACCCTGGTGCAGAACCTGCTCGGCGCGGGCGTGGACTGGTTCGCCTCGCACCAGGTGGCGCTGTCGTCCTACGTGGGGGCGGGGCTCTTCGCCGCCTCCCTGTCGGTCGTGTTCTTCCTGGAGCTGCCCGATACGCAGACCCCGCGCGCGCGGTCGCCGCTCGAGGGGCTGCGCAGGCCCAGCACCGGCACGGGCGTGGACAAGGGGCGCACGGGCGCGATCCGGCTGCTCGTGCTCGCCTGCTCCTGCGTCGCCGGGGCGATCGCGGCGGCGGTCGCCGTGTCCGTGCTGCACGCCAAGGACCTGGGCGGTGGCCCGGTCACGTTCGGCCTGCTCGTGCTCGGCCTGTCCGGTGGCACCGTCGTCGGTATCCGCGTCGCGCCCAAGGTGCTGCCGCCGCTCTCGCGGCGCCGCCTCTTCGCCCTCGCCATCGCGCTCACGGGCGTCGGCCTGCTCGTGGCGGGCCTGGTGCCCGACGTGACGACCGTGATCCTCGTCGTGACGCTCGCCGGCGTCACCGCGGGCATCGCGGCCAACACCGGGCACACGCTGCTCGACCAGGAGACCGAGGACAACCGGCGGGCGCGCACCACCGAGCACCTGCAGGCCGTCGTACGCGTGTGTGTCGCGCTCGGCGCGCTGCTGGCGCCGGTCCTCGCCGCGCTCATCGGGCCGCATCACCTGGAGAGCGGAAAGTTCGTCTTCGCGCACGGGGGCGCCGCGTTCACGCTGATGCTCGTGGGCGCGCTGCTGCTGCCCGTCGCCGCGCTCGTGCTGGCCAAGGCCGACGACCGCAGCGGGGTGCCGCTGCGGCACGACCTGCGGGACGCGCTGCGCGGCGGGAACGACCCGGTGCAGGCCCCGGCCGCGACCGGCTTCTTCATCGCCCTGGAGGGCGGGGACGGCGCCGGCAAGTCGACGCAGGTCGAGGCGCTCGCGGAGTGGATCCGCGGCAAGGGCCACGAGGTCGTCGTCACGCGCGAGCCGGGCGCGACGCCGGTCGGCAAGCGGCTCCGGTCCATCCTGCTGGACGTGTCGTCCGCGGGTCTCTCCCACCGGGCCGAGGCGCTGCTCTACGCCGCCGACCGCGCGGAGCACGTCGACACGGTCGTCCGGCCCGCCCTGGAGCGCGGCGCCGTGGTCATCTCCGACCGGTACATCGACTCGTCCGTCGCCTACCAGGGCGCCGGTCGTGACCTGTCGCCGACCGAGGTCGCCCGCATCAACCGCTGGGCCACGAGCGGCCTCGTACCGAACCTGACCGTGCTGCTCGACGTCGACCCGGAGGCCGCGCGCGAGCGGTTCACGGAGGCGCCCGACCGGCTCGAGTCGGAGCCGCTGGAGTTCCACACGCGCGTGCGCTCCGGTTTCCTGACGCTGGCCGCGGGCGACCCCGGTCGCTACCTGGTGGTCGACGCCGGGCAGGAGCCCGAGTCCGTCTCGACCGTCATCCGGCACCGCCTCGACGTACTCCTCCCGCTCTCCGAGGCCGAGATCAAGGCGCAGGAGGAGGCCCGGAAGGCCGCCGAGGAAGAGGCGCGCCGCAAGGCCGAGGAAGAGGCCGCCCGCAAGGCGGAGGAGGAGCGCCTGGAGCGCGAGCGCCAGGAGCAGCTCGCCAAGCTGCGCGCCGAGGAGGAGGAGCGCAAGCGCCGCGAGCTGGAGGAGGCGCAGCGCCTGGAGGCCGAGCGGCAGGCCGAGGAGGCCCGGCAGCGCGCCGAGGAGGAGCGCCGCAGGGCCGAGGAGGAGCGGGCCCGCCTCAAGGCCGAGCAGGAGGCACGCGCCGCGGAGCAGGAGCGGCTGCGTAAGCAGGCCGAGGACGAGGCGCGGCTGCGGGCCGAGGCCGAGGAGCGGCGCCTGGAGAAGCAGCGCAAGGCCGAAGAGGCGCTGCTGCGCGCGGAGGAGGCGCGGCGGCTCGCGGCGCAGGCCGCGGAGCAGGCGCAGCGCAGTGCGGGCGCGCCGACCGCGAACCTCCGCAAGGTCGAGCTGCCGAGCGAGGCGCCGGACGACGCCCCGGCGGACGCCCCTGTGGACAACGAGACGACGGTGCCGACGCCGATCGTGCGGCCCGACGCCGAGGAGACCACGGTGCTTCCGCAGGTGCGGGACGCGGACGAGACCACGGTGCTGCCGCAGGTGAGTGACGCGGCGGACGCCGAGGAGACGACGCAGCTGCCGCAGCCTCCCGCGCCCGGCGCGGCGGACGAGACGGCGGTCCTTCCGCAGGTGTCCGGTCCCGCGGACCGGGTGCCGAGCGGCTACTTCCGCGACGAGCGGCCCGCAGGTTCCGGCCCGGACGGGCCCAACGAGCGCACGGCGGAGCTGCCCCAGGTCGACGAGAACGGCAGGCCGCGGCGGCCCCGGCCCGACTGGGCGGAGGAGACGCCGCTGGACGACCTGCCGTCGCTGGCGGACGAGCTGCTCGGCGGGCGTGAGGACGAGGACGACCGGGGCGGTCGGCGCCGGTAGATCAAGCCCCGCCGGCGCTTGAGGCGCGGGGTCCGGGGCGGAGCCCCGAGGCCCGGGCACGGTTCCGGTGATGTCAGTGGCGACCGGCACAATGGGTGCGCTGGGATCGGCAGGAGCAAGGGACGGTGACCGCATGGCCGTGTGGGACGACCTGGTGGGTCAGGACCGGGTGATCGCGGAGCTGAGCGCGGCCGCGCGGGACGCGGACGCCCTGGTGACGGCCGCCGCCGCGAACACGCCGCCGCCGGCCGCGTCGAAGATGACCCACGCCTGGCTGTTCACCGGTCCGCCGGGAGCGGGCCGGGAGACCGCGGCCCGCGCGTTCGCCGCGGCGCTCCAGTGCGTCAGCCCGGACCGGGCGCTCGGCGGCGCCCCCGGCTGCGGCTTCTGCGACGGCTGCCACACCGCGCTGCTCGGCACGCACGCGGACGTGTCGACGGTGGCCGCGGTCGGCGCGGAGATCCTCGTCAAGGACATGCGCGACACCGTCCGCAAGTCGTACACGGCACCGGCGGTCGGCCGCTGGCAGGTGATCCTCGTGGAGGACGCCGAGCGGCTCAACGAGAAGTCGGCGAACGCGGTCCTGAAGGCGGTGGAGGAGCCCGCGCCGCGCACGGTGTGGCTGCTGTGCGCGCCTTCGGTGGAGGACGTGCTGCCGACGATCCGCTCCCGCTGCCGCCTGCTCACCCTGAGCACGCCCGCGGTCTCGGCGGTCGCCGACATGCTGGTCCGGCGTGACGGCATCGAGCCGGACGTCGCCGCGGCCGTCTCCCGCGCCACGCAGGGGCACATCGACCGGGCCCGCCGGCTGGCCACGGACCCGCGCGCGCGGGAGCGCAGGGCCGCCGTCCTGAAGGTGCCGCTGCGCGTCGAGGAGATCGGCGGCTGCCTCAAGGCGGCGCAGGAGCTGGTGGACGCGGCGGCCGAGGACTCCAAGCAGCTCGCCGAAGAGGTCGACACCAAGGAGACCGAGGAGCTGAAGGCGGCCATGGGCGCCCAGAGCGGCGGGCGGATGCCGCGAGGCACGGCCGGCGTCATGAAGGACCTCGAGGACATGCAGAAGCGGCGCCGCACGCGCTCGCAGCGGGACAGCCTCGACCTGGCGCTCACGGAGCTGACGGTCGTCTACCGGGATGTGCTCGCGATGCAGCTCGGCTCGCGCGTGGACCTGGCCAACGTCGAGATCCAGGACACGTTGGAGCGGGTCGCCCGCAGTACGTCGCCGGAGTCGACGCTGCGGCGGATCGAGGCGATCGGGGCGTGCCGGGTCGCGCTGGACGGCAATGTGACGCCGCTCCTGGCGGTGGAGGCGATGACGGTCGCCCTGCGTGCCGGGTAGCCGTTCCTCCGCGGTGGGCCCCGCCACGGGGCTCCGTGCGAGTCGGCCGTTCCTCACGCCACGGGGCTCCGCCCCGACCCCCGCTGCTCAAGCGCCGCAGGGGCCGGATCGAGCCCACCCGTACGCAAGGTGACCAGTAGCACGCGGAGCGTTACGCTCGCCCGATGTACTCCTGGCGCCACCCCCTCACCCCACGCCGCCGACCCGCCGCGCTCGCCGTCGCCGGTGGGCTGCTGCTCGCCGCCATCTCCGCCTGCGCCTCGGGCAGTTCGGGCGCCCCGGGCTCCTCGCTCGCCGCGCTGCCCCGCGCGACACCGGCCGATCTGGCGCCCTATTACGACCAGGCCCCGAAGTGGCGGGATTGCGGCGTGCCCGGGTTCCAGTGCGCCACCCTCAAGGCGCCGCTCGACTACGACAAGCCGTCCGCAGGCGACATCGACCTCGCCGTCTCCCGGAAGAAGGCCACGGGCCCCGGCAAGCGCCTCGGTTCGCTCCTGGTCAACCCGGGCGGCCCCGGCGGCTCGGCGATCGGCTACCTCCAGTCGTACGCGGGCATCGGCTACCCGGAGAAGATCCGCGCCCGCTACGACATGGTCGCCGTCGACCCGCGCGGCGTCGCCCGCAGCGAGCCCGTCACCTGCCTCGACGGCAAGCGGATGGACGCGTTCACGCAGACCGACGTCACCCCGGACGACAAGGCCGAGCGGGCCCGCCTGACCGCCGCCTACAAGAGTTTCGGCGCCGGCTGCGAGGCGTCGAACCGCACGTCCGGCCGGGTCCTGCCGCACGTCTCCACGGTCGAGGCGGCCCGCGACATGGACCTCGTACGCGCGGCGCTCGACGACGAGAAGCTGAACTACGTGGGCGCCTCGTACGGGACGTTCCTGGGGGCGACGTACGCGGGCCTGTACCCGGACCGGGTCGGCCGGGTCGTCCTCGACGGCGCGATGGACCCCTCCCTGTCCGCGCGCGAGATGAACGAACAGCAGACCGCCGGCTTCGAGACGGCGTTCAAGTCCTTCGCGAAGGACTGCGCGAAGCGCTCCGGCTGCCCCCTCGGTACCGGCAACCCCGACCAATCGGGCAAGCGCCTCAAGGACTTCTTCACCACCCTCGACCGCACGCCGATCGACACGGGGGACGAGGGCGGCCGCAAGCTCGGCGAGGCCCTCGCCACGACCGGCGTGATCGCCGCGATGTACGACGAGGGGGCCTGGCCGCAGCTGCGCGAGGCGCTCACCGCGGCCATGAAGCACAAGGACGGCGCGGGCCTGCTCGCCCTCTCCGACAGCTACTACGAGCGCGAGCCCGACGGCTCGTACTCGAACATGATGTTCGCCAACGCCGCGGTGAACTGCCTGGACCAGCCCCCGTCCTTCACCTCGCCCGCGGAGGTCGAGAAGGCGCTCCCCGACTTCGAGAAGGCGTCCCCGGTCTTCGGCAAGGGCCTCGCCTGGTCCTCCCTGAACTGCGGCTACTGGCCGGTGAAGGCGACGGGCGAGGCCCACCGCATCACCGCCGAAGGCGCCGCCCCCATCGTCGTGGCCGGCACCACCCGCGACCCGGCCACCCCCTACCGCTGGGCGAAGTCCCTCGCCGCCCAGCTCTCCTCCGGCCACCTCCTCACGTACGACGGCGACGGCCACACGGCGTACGGCCGCGGCAGCGCCTGCGTGGACGGCGCGATCGACGACTACCTCCTGACCGGCACCCCTCCCGCCGACGGAAAGCGCTGCTCGTAGTGCGTGTCCCCTGGTCATAAAGGCTGTGCGGAGCACTCCTGTGGAGCGTGTAGGATTGGCGACGTTGCTGACGCACTCCGGTGCGCGCGGCGGCGCCGCCTTAGCTCAGATGGCCAGAGCAACGCACTCGTAATGCGTAGGTCTCGGGTTCGAATCCCGAAGGCGGCTCAGACGGGAACCCCAGGTCGGAACACCTTCCGACCTGGGGTTTTGTCGTTCTAGCGCATGCGGCGGCGACGTCGCGCACGGGCCGCGCGGCTGTCTTGGGTCTCAGTTCTGGTCTCAGTCGGGCTCGAATCCGGGGTCGGGGGAGCAGGTGAGAAGAACTCGCCCATGCGCCGCATCGCGTCCTTCGACAGGTGCGATCGGCCCTTCACATAGCGGCGGGTCTGACTGATCTGGGTGTGCCGAAGGATCTCCATGATCGTGGTCATGTCGACCCCCAACTCGTTCAGGATCGTGCCCGCGGTGTGGCGGCTCCCGTCGTAGAGGCGGCGGTCGTCGATCCCAGCTTCCTTCAGCAGCTCCTTGAACTCCTCATAGTCCTGCCGAGGGTCGAGCGGGCGCCCGTCCTCGCGCGAGAACACGACGTCGTGCTCCTGCCACAGCTCCCCGGCCGCGGCCCGCATCACCTCCTGTTGGGCCTTGTGGTCGGACAGGAACGGGATGAACGGGGGTGGGATCGGGACGGGGTTCTGGCTCTTCTTGGTCTTCGGCCGCGTGAAGTCGAGCCCGCCGCCCTTGCGCTCGGGGCAGGCGCTCGCGTGCTTCGTGCACGTCTTGGTGCAGGGCTTCGGGCAACCGCGCTTGTACTTCTCGTGCCGGGTGCAGTCCTTCGGGCAGGGGTGGAAGTGGTGCAGACGCTTTCCGCAGGCGTGCGGGTCGCCGCATCCGTGCTTCCACGTGAGGCGCTGTAGCTGCCACTGGGGGTGGAACAGCTCGGCCTTGAGGTCGACGTACGACCACCGCAGCCCGAGCGTCTCGCCCTGCCGGAAGCCCATGCCGACGCCGACGATCCACCGCATGAAGGTGGGCCGCTTGGCGGCGGCCTCAAGGAACCTCTTGGCCTCCTCCTGAGTGAACGGGTTCGCCTCGGTCTCGTCGACGCTGGGTGGGTCCACGAGCGTGGCGACGTTCTCGGTGATCAGGCGGCGGCGGTGGGCAATCTTCAGGGCGCGCGAAATGATGCGGTGCACCTTCACGACGTGCGAGGGAGCGTGGCCGGCATCGAGCATGTCGCGGTACATCCGCTCCAGGTGCTCGGGTTGAAGCTTGTCGATCCGGTGCTTCCCGATACCCGGAATGATGTCGTTGCGGGTCTTCGACCAGTAGTCATCGAGCGAGCGCGGCCTGAGCTTCAGGCTCGCGATGGTGGTCAGGTACGTCTCCATCCACTTCTCGATGGTGGGCTTCCGGCCCGCCTTCGTGGCGCGTCCCTGGTCGCGCTCCCGTTCCAGGTCCCGGACCTTGCGCTTGATCTCGGCTTCGGCGCGGGCGCGCCGGTGGCGGCGATCCGGACTGCCATCGTTTTTCACGCCCATCGTGACGCGGCCGTGCCACCAACCGTCACTCCCCTCGTAGATGGACGACTCGTTGTTGGGCTTGCGCGGGCTCATGTGCCTCCTTCATGCGAGAGGCGCCCCGAGCAGGATGCTCGGGGCGCCTCAAGGCGTGCTCGGCTCAGTTGGGCAGAACGGAGAGGCCTTCGACGAAGGCTTCGAGGTCAGCGCGCCGGATTCGGCGCGTGCGGCCCAACTTGATGTACTTCAGGGCGCCTTCGGCCATCAGCTCGTAGACGGTGGAGCGTCCGAGCGAGAGGACGTCGGCGGCCTCCTCGGGCTTGTAGAGGAGCTTGTCGACGGGTGCAGCAAGGGCGGTGCTCATCCGGGTGCCTCCTCGGCGGTGCACGTGTCCGAGGTCGAGATTTCTGCGTCATCACGTCACGTGCGTCACGTGTGGGGCCTGACCTGCGGTTTTGGCGTGACGCAGGAGTGTCGGGGGTGCGTCATCGGTGACGCAGGCCCCTTTCGCCAGCCCATGACGCAGGTGACGCACGATGACGCAGGCTTCGGCGGTCTGCGTCATGGGTGTTGCGGCAAGTCACAAGCCGTTTCCGGTGGTGTCGTGACGTGGGTGACGCAGGATCTCTTTCCTTCGGACAAAAGAGGGTGGTGTCTGTTGAGGCGCGCGCTGCCGCGCGCGAACAGCGAAGGGCGTAGAAGGAGCCGCTTCGCGGCACGACCTTTGGGCGGCGGCAAGCCGCCGAACAGCAAGAAGAGCACCCTGCGCCGCGCCGGGTGCTCTTCTTGCTTTTTCAGGCGGCCGGTCGCCGCAGGTCAGAACGCCTTCGCCTGCTCGGCCGACGGCCACGCCGGCGGGCGGCTCATCTCGATGTAGCGGGCCGAGCTCGTACGGCCCCAGTCGATGAACACGCCGCGCGCGGCGAGGGTGGGCTGAAGCCGCTTGAGCCGGTCGGAGAGCACCTTGCCGGTGGTCGGCCACCCCTTGGGCAGCGGACGGCAGTCCTCGCCGCTGTACAGCCGCGTGAGCGCGTGCAGCCACTCGGCGGATGCCATGCGCTGGTCGGTGCCCGGCGCGATGCTCGCAGCGTGCTGGAGCACGGTCTGCGCGAGCAGGTCGCCCTCGATGACGTCGTCGTTGAGGTCGTCGAGGCTGCGCCGGTAGGCGCCCAGCGCCCCGAACCCGGTGGCGTCGTCGAGCTGCGCGCACAGGTGCGCGAAGTCCGCCATGCGCAGGTCCGTGGGGATTTCCGCCTGCGCGGCCCGCACCTTGACCGTGAGGTCGAGCAGGGAGCCGAGCACGACGGGCAGGATCTCCTCGAACTCCGCCCACAGCTCCGCCTCGGTGCGCCGCACCTTGGGCCGCTCCAGACGCAGCGGCAGCAGCCGTTCGGCGAGGTCGGGCCGGATCACGCCCACGTCGATGCCGGTCATGAGCAACGGGCGGCGGTAGCGGGCCCGCACCACGTCGCCGTCGGTGTACAGGGCGCGCTTGACGGTCTCGGCGCCGGTGACGATGCAGCACATCGCGTCGGAGAGGTCCGGGGACAGGTAGGACAGGTTGTCGAGCGCGGTGACCCACCCGGCGGCCACGGCCGCGGTCAGGTTCTCCTCGTCCTTCGGAGCGCGGCGCAGGTCGCTGCTCATGCCCTCGATGATGCGCACGAGCATCCGCCCGCCGGTCGACTTGCCCGCCCCCTGCGGGCCGGTGAGGAACGGCGCGGGGACGGGGACGGAGGGGCCGAGGCAGCCGATCAGCCACGCGATGGCCAGAGACTCGGTCTCCGCGTTGGCGAAGTTGCACAGGCGGAGCAGGAGGTCGATGCCCTTGCCGTCGGTGTCCTTCGCGGGCAGCGGGAGTTCGCCGGTGAGCTGGGTGCGACGCCAGCACACTTCCGCCGGGTCCGGGGTCTGGATGTCCCATCCGGTGGGGTGGATGCGGACGGACTTGCCGTCGTTGCGCCCGAGGTCGAGCCAGGTCGCGCCGTCGTATCCGGGCGCGACGCGGATGTGCACCTGTTGCACGTCCTGCTTCATGGCGAGTGCTTCGATCAAGTCCAACGCCTCCTTGAGGGCGGTGCCGTTGAAGACGCCGCGCCCGTCGTCGAACAGCCCGACCATGAGTTCCTGGCGGTGGCTGCCCGAGGTTCCCTGCGAGCGGATGGGGCGGGCCACGGGGTGGCCGTTCTTCTGCGCGTAGACGGTGCCGTCAGCGGTACGGAAGTAGCGGAAGTGGGCCTGCGCGTAGTCGGCGATGACCTCGCGGGCCGGAGTCTTGTCGTCCTCGGACATGCTCACAGTCCCAACGTGGTGCGGGCGTTGGCCCAGGCTTCCGTGCAGTGCCGTGCCGATTCGCCCTTGGCCTGCGCGGCCGTGAACAGCCGCGCTACGTGGGCCTCGGCGAGGCAGCCGCAGCGGCCGTGGGTGGACAGCACGGCGAGGAACGTGGCGTAGACCGTGCTGTGTACGGCGTTGCGGGCCTCGGTGATGCGCTGCTCCGCCATCGTGATGCCGCGCTCCAGGAATGCGGGTGTGCGGTGCCTACAGGTGCCTTCTGCGGCTCGTGTGGGCAGTGCGTCGATGCATGGGGCCTGGTAGATGCTGGGGGTCTTCACGGTCAGCGCCTTCACCGCGTTCGGCAATGCGGTGAGAGTGCCGGTGCCGGACCCGAGCCAGCGGGCGTAAGACATCGTGGACTTGATGTCCACGCCGGGCCGCACACCGTTCGCGGAGGCCATGACGCCGAGGTACAGCCAGTGCTCGCCGCGCGTGGTGGCCACGGTGCGGGTAGCGGGCAGGGTCTCGCGGGCCCACGCGATGGCGTCGGCGTCGTCGAGGTCCACGACCGTCAGGCCGGCGCCGCCGGGGTGGTAGGCGACTGCCCCGGCGCCCTGCCATGCGGGCGCCCATGCGGGCGAGGTGATGACGCTGGTGTCGGTGGTGGCGGCGGCCCAGCCGTGGCAGGGGGCGGGGCAGGTGCAGGGGCCGGGGGTCTTCATGTGCGGCCGGCCGCCGCACGAGGTGTACAGGCAGGACGGACAGTTCGCGAAGGGCACCTTCCCCTTGCGCAAGGGCAGGACGGGCAGCCCTTCGGCCGCGAGCTGGAGGGCAGTGCGCAGGTGGTTGCTCATGCGGCGGCGCTCACTGTCTCGCCGGATGTCGGTCACTTGAGTCATGCTGGGAGACCTCCACAGGTCTTCAGTGGGCAGGTGGACAAGGGCGGCCCCGCGACTTTGGCGAGACGGAGGGGCCGCCCTTGGCGTAGCTACCGGTCGTCGGTCATCGGGCCGTTCCAGCCGAGTGGGGCGAGCGCGTTGTGGGCCTGCTCCAGGAACTCGGTGACGGCCTGGGCGCTGAGCGCGGCGGTGCCGAGTGCGGCGCGGGCCTTGGCGAGGTGGAGTTCCGGGGCGCCGTGGTCGGCGGTGACGTGACCGGTCCTGCCCTGTTGCTCCAGGAACCTGGCGAGCTGGCCAAGGCCCTGGGGCAGGCGCTGCGCGAGCATCACGAGTGAGCCGACCGCCTCGTACGCGTCGGCGGGGTAGGCCAGTTCGCCCTTGCCGGACTGTGTGGCGTGGTTGAAGGAGCGGATGGCCTCGGCCGCGTGCTCGGCGAGCTGCGCGGGGTTGGTCGTGCTCATGTGGCCTCCTGTTCAGCCGTGGAAGGTGTTGGAGGAGCGGGAGAAGGCCCCGCGGGTGTGGGTGGTCACGTGGGTGTGCCGGGTGACCGGGCCCGTGTAGACGTGCTTGGAACTGGAGCGCTTGGCACGGGAGAAGGCGGCGCCGATGGACAGCGCGGCGAACGCGATCCCGGAGAAGAGCACGCCCATGCAGACGACGCCGGTGACGCTCATGGAAGAGAACCCCCTCAGGACGAGCCAGACCCCGCAGCCGACCCCGGTGGTCCCGGCGCCGACGCCGATCGAGGCGACCGCAGCCCCGGCGGCCCACTGGGGCACCGCGCGCCGGTCGTCCTGGTGGACGGGCTCCGCGGTGCCATACGGCGGGGTGGGGGTCTCGTCGCGGTAGGCGGTGGGCTTTTGCCAGGGCGCGGGCACCGGGCGGTAGAGCTCGTTGATGATCCGGCGGGCTTCGGCGTTCGCCTCGGCGTCGCTCATCCGCGGCGACCACGCCGACGCGGCCGGCTGCTCATAGTCGGTCATGGGGGCAGACCTCCGGGCGGGTGGGTCAGGAAATGGACTGAGCGGCATCGAGCAGGGCGCCGCAGACGGCGCGCACCGCGCTGGAGGCGCCGGTGTCGGCGGTGAAGAAGCCGAAGAGGAAGACCGCGGCGGCGGCGAGCGGGCCGACATAGCGGCTCCGCAGAAGAACGGCCGTCAGAACTCCGAAGAGGGCGACGGCGGACAGGGTCACGAGCACGAGAAGGGCCTCCCTGAAACGGCCGGCGGGCAGCACCCTCGTGTGGACGCCGCCCGCCGGGCAGTAACGGTGTGTGGTTGTAGTGGCTACTGGCTAGTGGCTACTGACAAGCCGGGAAAGGCCCTGTCAGGGCCCCTGGTGGCCAGTAGGAGGGCGTTCTACTGGCTAGTGGCAAGTTGGCAGTAGCCACTAGGCAGTAGCAGTCAGTGACAGGGTCAGGCGTGGTCGGGGTGGACGTAGACCGAGTGCGGTCCGTTGTCGCGGTAGACCAGCTCCCCGCGCTCGGCCGCGGCCTTGAGTCCGTCGCGTACTGCCTGACGACTGCGGCCGACCTTGTCCGCCACAGCGGACGGCTTCATGCCCGACGTGCCCGCTTCCTTGATTGCCGCGAGTGCATCGGCAAGCCAGTCCGGGCCCGTCTCCCGGCTGCCCCCGCCGCGCAGCGCGGACAGGTTCAGCCCGGAGGCCGGCCGCGGCGCGGAGGGGTCGGGGGCGGTGCCGAACTGTGCGTCGATCTCCTTGCGGAACTGGGCCAGCAGCTCGTCCTGCGCGCCCGTCGCGGCCTGTTCGGTGCGGAAGGCGGACAGGTTCAACCGGCTGCCCGTGCGGCCCGCCTGCTCCGTCGAGTTGGGCTCGGCGGTTGCGGGCTCGGGTCCGAGGTCGCGCATCCACGCGGTGCGCTCGTCGTCCCAGCGCCGCGCGTACGCCTCCCCGGCTGCCTTGGCGGATACGTCGTCCAGGCGTGGATGCCGGTCACTGGTGGCCACGGTGATGTCGCGGATCTGCGAGGGCTTGATCCGCCACGCCTTGAACAGCGCGCCGGGGGATTCCGGGGTGCCCATGAACCCGGCGCCCTTGAACGGGGCCTGGTCGACGCGCAGTCCCTTGCGGCCGGGGAACATCTTGGACAGGTCCATGCCCTCGGTCTCCCCGCCGGTCAGGGCGACGCGGACCTTGGCCTCGCGGCGGATGAGCAGGTTGCCCAGCACGCTGCCGGTGGCCCCGAGCGCGGTGATGACGGTGCGGCCGCCCATGGCGCGCTGCATGCGGATGAACTCGTAGATCCGCTTGGCCAGTTCCTTCATCTGCCGGTCCGTGGACACGAGGATTTCCGCGCCCTCGTCGATGACCAGCATGATCTGCGGAATCTTCGCGGAAACCGGCAACAGGTCGGTGTCCTCCCGCGCCATCAGCTCCTGGTAGGCGCGCTTGCGCTGCAACCCGACCGCGATCGCGGCATCGAGCAGCTTCAGGGCCTCCTCATACGTTCCGGCGAGCCAGTCGACGCCGGGCCGCACCGGCTTGCCGTCCTCCTGCGTCAGTTCGCCGCCCAGGGCGGGCCGTACCCACGGGAGGCCGGCCGATCCGGCGTTGAGGTCGATTACCCAGGTCAGCACGTCGGTGGTGCGGGCGAAGCCGCCCAGGATGCCGTGCAACAGGTTCGTCTTGCCCGACCCGGTCGGCCCGACCACGAGCGCGCACTGTTCGCGCAGGTAGGCGTGCACGTCGTCACCGTTGGTGCGAAACCCCCACGGGATGCCCGTGTGGATGGACAGCGGCCCGTAGTCGTCGGGGTAGGTGCGGGCCTCGGCGAGCACGTTGTTCGTGGTCACGTCCACGATGGCGCGGCCCTGGTGGATGCCGGGGCCCACGGCGGCGGTGCAGCCGTGAGGCAGCTTCGCGTCCGCGGACAGCTGCGGGGCGAACTGGGCGATGCGGTCGTAGGTGATCCCGCCGTGCGGCTCCAGGTCGAGGGAGTAGCCGTTGCCCGACTCCCACATCTCAACCGCGAGCACCTTGACGGTGATGTTGCAGATCCGCTGGATGCGCTCCACCCACTCGGCAGCGATCGCCCGCCGCTCCGCGGACAGTTCGTGCGCGATCTGTCGGCGCTCGGCGGCCAGCGCCTCCTCCTCGCGGGCCTCCTCGTACAGGGCCATGGAGCGGGCCCCGGCGCCCATGCCGACCCCAAGGGTGGCGAGTGACCCGAGCGCGGCCCACGACAGGGGACCGGTGGTCATGGCCCAGGTCGTCCACCCGGCGCCGACCAGCCACGAGGCGGCCTTGAAAGCGAGGGTGCGGCCCGCGTTGCGGACCTTCAGCCCGGCCACGGTGTGACCGAGTGCACCGGCGGTACCAACGGCGAGCGCCCAGGCGGGCGGCATACCGGTGGCGGCTCCGGTGGTGGCGACGGCCAGGGCCCCAGAAGTGGCGGACAGGGCGCCGGTCACGGGTCCGTGACCGGCGCTCCAGTCCAGCACCGGGCCACTGTCCGCCTGCTTGCGCTTGTTGTTGGCGGTAGCGGCGGCACTCATGTCAGACGTTCCAGCCCTTCTCGGCCTCCGGGCCGTTACGCGGGTCTTCGTGGCGGGCGATGTCGGCCTCGTGGGCCTGGCGGAACAGCGGGCCCATGTCCTCGGCGACCGCGACGGCGCTGGACAGGGCGCCGAAGATGTCGTTGAAGCCGTCCGCGACCTCCTTCTCCAGCGGGAACTCACCGTCGGAGCGCTCGGCGAGCGTCTTCATCACGTTCGCGACGCTGGTCAGCGCCTCGGGGAGGCTTTCGACCATGGCGAGGATCTCCATGGCGTTCTCGGGGTCGTAGGACTGCGCGGCCTGCTCCATCTCGGCTGCGTACTCTTCGAACCGGAAACCGGACACGATCTCTCCTTCACTGCTCGTCGACGCGGTGCTGGGGGGTTCGGGGACCTGCTCGGTGGGGCGCTGCACCAGGTCGGCCAGGGCCGCGATGTCGTCCTCGGCTGCCTCCTCGTCGGCGGCGGCCTCGGCGACCTCCTGCTCGGCGCGGATCTCCTCGTCCCGGCCTTCGCGCTGGTCGCGGGCCGTGGCGGTCATCCGCCGGTACAGGCGCCGGCCGGGATGCATGAGCCAGGACGCGCGCAGCTTCCGGCCGAGCGGCGTGGTCAGTAGCCCCAGCAGGCCGAACGGGAGCGCCAGTAGGGCGGCCATTGCTCGGCGGCCGTGGAAGCGGGCCGCCGAGCGGCGCAGGGCCTTGCGGGCGGTCTTACGGGCCGGGGCCTTGCGCACGTTCGAGCGCTGCCCGGCCACCGTCGCGCCGGTCTTGGCGTCCCGGCGCGCACGGGTCTTGGCGATCGCCGCGTCCCGGCCCGCACGGGCCTTGCGGGCGGTGCCGCCCAGCATTCGGCCAGCCAGGCCGCCCGACCGGGCCCGCGTCTTGCCGAGCCCGCCGCCCCCGCCCGGCTTGCCGCGGCCGGTATTGCGGGTCTGCGGCTTGTTCAGGCTCTTGGGCGCGGTGGCGCCGCGGCGGGCATCGGCGACCGCGCGACGGGCCGCGGTGGCGTTCGCGCGCTTCTCTCCACGCGATCCACCGGCCGCCTTCTGCGCGGAACGCAGGGCTTTGACCTGCCCGGTCTTGCCGAGCAGTCCCGAACCCGCACGACTGTGGCCCTTGTTGAGGCCGGTCGACTTGTTCAGGGACACCGGGGCACGCTTGGTGCCCGTCTTGGCCCGGCCCTGACCAGCAGCGAAGCCACGACCGGTGCCGGACTTCGAGGCGCCGCGGGTACTACCGAACTTGCTCCCCTTCTGGCTCGGTACCCGGCTTCCGCTGCCAGCTGCGCGACGGCTCGTCGAACTGGCGCCGCGTCCGCCGCCGGTGAGCCCGCCGGTGTGGGTCCGGGCGGCGTGCTGCCGGGCCGCAGTTCGTGCGGCCTGACGGCGGACCGCCTGCTTCGGGCGGGGGTTGCGGTTGCGGTACGAGGCGACCGTGCCGAGCACGGCGGCGCCGGTCGCGGCCACAGCGGCGGCGATCGGGCCCCCCGCGAGACCGGCAGCGGCGACCATGCTCACGGTCGTGTTCGCCCCGGTGAAGGCCAGCGGCACCACGGGCCAGCCGCCCGGCGCGTGCTCGATGTCGGGCGCCTGCTCGGCCTTGTCCACAGGCTGTGCAGGCTCGGGGGCGGGCGGGGTGTCGACGGCGGCAGGGACTACTACCGCTTCAGTGCTGGTGTCGGTCATGCTGAGAGCACTCCTTTGGAGGAGGAGCAGGGCCCGGCCGGGCTTGTGGAAGGGCCTCCGGCTGGGCCTTGCGCTGGTGTGGGAACGCGCTGCTCAGAAGCGGTAGTGGTTCGGGTGGGCGGCGGCGATCTCCTGCCAGCGGCGACCGTCGGCCGCGCTCCCGTCGTGTACGCGGACCTCGAACGTGCAGCCCTTGGCAGTGCAGCGGTGCACCCGGCTTGCGGCCGCCTTCGCGACCTTGGTCAGCAGCCACAGCACGGAGGAGGCCACCGCGAATACGCACGGGATGAGCAGATCGAGGGGGACGGCGTAGGAGCGGAGGCGCATGCCGATGGACGCGGCGAGCGCGAGCGCGGTGATGACGCTGATGACGTCGACCATGCGGCTCCGGACGGGGTGCTTGGTCATGGGGGAACTCCCAGTTCAGTCAGGGCTTTTCAGGCGGCGCGCTGTTCCTCGGGGGCGGCGCATCGGCCGCACATGCCCAGTGAGGGCGGGATGACGTAACCGGCGTCCTGCGCACATTCGGGGCAGGTGCGGCGGGCGGCGTTGGCCTTGGCCAGTGCCGCCCGTTTGGCGAGCGTCATAGGCCGTACGGGCTTCGCCAGGTTGATGCGGTAGAGGTAGGCGACCAGTGGGCCTCGCCGTCGGCGGGGCCGTTCGAGCTGGGCGGCGACGTCCTGTCCGCCGGGCCGCAGCCCGAGGGCGCGGAGCTGGCGGTAGGTGGCGTAGCCGTCCGGGGCCAGCCGCCATCGGTAGGTGGGCAGCATTGCCATCAGGCCGCTGATCCGCGCTCGGCCCGTAGCGCATCGCGCAGCATCCGGGCGTTCGCCGGGGACGTGTGCAGGGCGCGGCGCAGGCCCTCGGCGGTCAGCTTCTTGTCGGGCCAGTCGGCCGCCGCCTTGCGCGCCTCCTTGAGCAACTGCTCCGGGGTGCGCTTGGGTCGGGTCGGCTTCGCGGCGTCCGGGACGCGGCCGGTGGCCCGACGCGGGCGGGTCGACTCGACGGCGATCGTGCGGCGCTCGATCGAGGTGACCGGGGCCGATTCGATCGCCTTCACGGGCTTGCTCGGAAGGCTCGACTTCAGGAAGTCGACCGGCACCGCGCGCGGCAGCACGGTCGGCTTACCGGTGATCGGCGCCGGGGTCGATTCCGGCAGGTCAGCCGTAGACCGTTTTGCGGTGGTCTTGTTCGATTCCTTCGTTTTTGCAGCCTCGATCGGGAGGGAGTCGGAGTCGAGGCGGAACATCGATCCGAGCGCGGCATCCGCGCCGATCGTGACGCGCTCGCGCTGCACGTCGAGCAGCCTCGATCCGAGCGCCGCGTCCCCGACACCGACCTTGCGGGCGAGCCGCCACGACGCCCGGTCGGAGCGGTTACGGACGCGCTCGTCGGGATGGTTGGCGGCGCGGGCCCGGTGATACGCGAGCCGCTGCACGGTCTCCACCGCGCGCCGCTCGCCCTCGGCGTCGCGGTCCTCGGTGTGCACCGCGATCCGCCGGGCCAGGAACGCCATGCCCTCGGCGGAGACGCACATGCCCATCGGGGTGATCGCGTAGATGACCGTGGTTCCGGCGTCGTCGGCCGCCATCGCGGCCATCGCGGACGCGGCGGCCGGCAGCGCCCACAGGCCGAGCCGGACGATGAGCGGCGAGGACTGCCCCAGCATCGTCAGCCCGAGCAGCACCAGCGCCAGAACGGCGGTAGCACCCTCGCCCGCGGCCACGGCCCCGAGCGCAGTACCGGTGCCGTAGGCGCCGCTGATGTTGGAGTAGGTGCCGATCCCACCGAAGACGCCGGTGGCGAGCATCGGCACGAACGCCGCAGTGAGTACGACCTTCTGAGTCTTGCTCAGCTCCTTGCGGTTCTGCGTGCTCATGCGGCACCGCTCGTCTGCCCGAGTGCGGCGGCCTGATTGACCAGCTCGCAGCGAGCAGCGAGCGCCCGGCGGCGGGCGCGGCGGATGCGCCGCTCGTCCAGCTCGCTCGGGGTGCGGTCCAGGGTGGCAATCGTGGCGTCGAGCAGGTCGACGTCAGCGAGGATGACGGGCATCTCGCGTTCGATGGCGTCCAGTTCCGCGTTCGTAGGCTCCATGTCCGGAGCGAACGCGGTAACAGCGTCCTGAACAGTGACGATGTGGTTCATGGGTCGTGTCTCCCTAGCAGGTTGCAACGGCCCCACAGCGCCCTCGGAGTAGCCGCTCCGGGGGCGCGCGCCGTTGAAGTCGGAGGGTCCGGCTCCCCTCGGCGCCGCTCGTACGAGACGAGCGGCGGAGGCAACCGGCCGCAGCCAATGAGCTGCGGAAACGGGTGAGGTTCAAAGCGCGGCAGGTGCCGCGAAGGTTCTGCGGAAGTCAGATCACGCGATGCCGGGCCGTCACGAAGGACGACTCCGGGCAGGACACCCGGCCCGACATGGGCGGTCGGGATGGTGCCCCGCACCCATCGACCGCACGTGTTCATGCGGCTGGGTCGGCACTCTGTTGAGTTCGCCGTAGCGCGTGCTCCGGGCCGTGCATCCGGGCGCTACTCGTACAGGTCGAATGACCTCCAACAAGCAACCTAGGTCGCTTGCCGTTGATTGAAAGCTACCTAGGTCGCTTTCGGTCGTCAAGCGCACTGCACCTCGGTCTTCAAACGACCTAGGTCAGGTACGCTTTTGGGATGGAGTCAGAGCCGGAGAGGAAGCCCAACGCCCGCGAGATCGCTGCCCACTTCCGAGCCGAGATCGCCGCAGGTACATACGGTCCTGGGGCTCAACTCCCCGGCGCCAAGGGGCACGCCAAGAAGGTCGGTGTTGCCCTCGCGACCGTTCAGCACGCGTACGCGCTGCTCAAAGCTGAGGGGCTGGCGGAAGGCGTCTCGGGGAGCGGTACGTACGTCTGCGACCCTGCCGACGGTGAGCAGGGGCCCCGTGAGGCAGCCCAAAGCGTCATCGACCTTCAGGCGGAAGTGGCGCGCATGGGAACCGAACTTGCCGGCCTTGTCGAGCGCGTCAAGCAGCTTGAAGGGGCCGTGGACTCCCTTGCGGGGAAGTCCGGCGCTTAGGGCCTCTCGCGGTGCGTTCACCATCATGCTCTTAGCGTGTCCTGGTGAGTGCTCCGTGAGTACGTACTCCCGCCGCCCCTGTACCGAACTAAAGCGAACTTAGGTCTCTCAACTGGGTGTTGTCGGCCCGTCACATGCTGCAAGACTGGCGGCATGGCTGAACTGAACGGAAAACCCGTCACCCTCGACGAACTCCAGAGCCTTGCTCTCACCAACTACGGGCATTTCACGTCCATGCGCATGGAGGACGGCACCGTACGGGGCCTGTCGCTCCATCTTGACCGGTTGGTGCGGGACTGCCGAATCGTCTTCGGCGTCGAGTTGGACCGTGAGCGGACGCGGGACTACATCCGGAAGGCCGCGGAGGGCATCACGGGGGCCGCCGGCCTCCGGGTCACGATCTTCGACCCCGCCATCGACATGGGACACCCCAGTGAGGCGAAGGACCCGCACGTTCTCGTGAACCTGCGCCCCGCGGGTGCCATGCCGCCGCCCCCGCTCAAGGCGAAGACCTTCACCTTCAGCCGCGACAGTGCGGCCGTGAAGCACATCGGCCTTCACTCGCAGCTCCGTGTCCGTCGAGACGCACAACTCGCCGGGTTCGACGACGCGGTGTTCGTCGAGCAGGACGGCCGTATCGCAGAGGGCGGTACCTGGAACCTTGGCTTCGTCGACCAGGACGGGACCGTCATCTGGCCCGACGCACCTGTACTCCCCGGCACGACGATGCTCCTGCTTCAGACCCTCGATGCCCCCAAGCAGGTCACTGCCCCGGTGCGGCTTGCCGACGTTCCGAAGATGGCTGCCGCATTCGCCACGAACACGACGATCGGCGTCCGCGCTGTGAGCGCGCTCGACGACGTGCAGTTCCCGCAGAACCACCCCGTGCTCGACGCGCTGCGGGATGGTTACGCCGGCATTCCCGGCGACCGCCTGTAGCCGCGTACCGCCGCCCCGCCACCGGGGCGGCGATTCACGACAGAGGTAACCGATGCCACTCGTTACGAAATGGACCGGCCGTGAAGTTAAGGCACTGCGTCAAGCTGCACGCATGAGCCTGATGGAGTTCTCCGAGACGCTCGGGGTTTCCGACCGCATCGTCTCCCGGTGGGAGGGCGATGGTGAGCAGGCCGTCCTTCGCATGGTGAACCAAGCGGCACTCGACACACTGCTCGCGAAAGCCGACCAAGACGCCCAAGGGCGCTTCGTGGGCATCCTGTCGGCCGACGACATTCCCACTCAGGCCGTCATCGAGCCCGACGACGAACAGACACTCAGCGGCGAGTACGTGAAGCATCCCGGCGACGGGAAGCTCATGGCGCACATCCCGGAAGGGATCTTCCTGTCAGGGGAGGACGACGACCCGGTGTGGGTGGACGACTTCCACATCGACACCTTCCCGACGACCAACGCGGATTACGCGCGCTTCTGTGCGGCCACTCAGCACCCCGTGCCCGAGCACTGGGCGAACGGCCGGTGCCCCCGTGCTCTGTACGACCACCCCGTCGTTCATGTGACGTGGCGGGACGCGCACGCGTACGCGGAGTGGGCGGGGAAGTCGCTCCCGGCAGCCGAGGAGTGGGAGAAGGCGGCCCGCGGAACGGCCGGCCGCATCTTCCCGTGGGGTGACCAGAAGACTGCCGCAAAGTGCAACGTCCGAGAGACCGGCGTGGAACGCACGACGTCCGTCTCGCGGTACCACAGCGGCGTATCCCCATACGGGGTGTACGACATGGTAGGCAACGTGTGGGAATGGCTCTCCACGCAGACCACGCCAGGACGCTACGAACTTCGGGGGAGCGCCTTCACGAGCCCGCTCTTCCGCGGCGTCCCTGCCGTTTCCAACGACGCCAACGACTCGATGCACGACGACGACACCGGCTTCCGCTGCGTCGCGACGCCCGAGCAGATGGCTCCCCGAAAGCGGTAACGGCGCGAGAGGGCAGGGGCTCAGTTGTGGTCTCGGTTGAAGGGTTGTCCACAGACGTCCACAACACCTCTGCCCTTGTCCAGAATGGCGGCTGACCTGGGGTTTCGAACGGTTGTGGACGTCCTCGGACCGAGATCCGACAACTCGTAATGCGTAGGTCTCGGGTTCGAATCCCGAAGGCGGCTCAGATGGAAACCCCGGGTCGGATCCCACTCCGACCCGGGGTTTTGTCGTTCCGGGCCGAGCCCTCGTGCGGGAACGGTGGGGGAGGTCACTTGGCGTCCGCGTAGCACTCCACCACCGCCGTCGTGAACGGGAAGCGCACCGGTGTCTCGCCGAAGGTGATGCGGGCGGCGAGGTCCGCCGACTCCCGGATCGCCGTGCTCACCTTCTCCGTCTCCTCCTCGGGGCAGTGCACGATCACCTCGTCGTGCTGGAAGAACACCAACTCGGCTGCCATGTCCGCGAGTTCGCGGCGCAGCGCGGCGAGGACGAGCAGGGTCCAGTCGGCGGCGCTGCCCTGCACGACGAAGTTCCGGGTGAAGCGGCCGCGGGCGCGCGAGTTCGACGAGGCGTAGCCGTACGTGAGCCCGCCCGCTTCCGCGGTCTGTTCGGGCTCGTCCTGTGGGATGCCGGCCTCCTCGGGGTCCGTGGCGCCCGCCGCCGGTGGGCAGGTGCGGCCCAGCCACGTGCGGACCAGGCGGCCTTCCTCGCCCGCGCGCGCCGCCTCGTCCACGTACGCGACCGCCTTCGGGAAGCGGCGCCGCAGCAGCGCCAGGTTCTTCAGGCCGTCGCCCGAGGTCTGCCCGTATATGGCGCCGAGCACGGCCAGCTTGGCCTGACCCCGGTCACCGGCGAACGCACGGTCGGACACTGCCTGGTACAGGTCCGCGGCCTGGCCCGAGACCTCCATGAACGCCGGATCGCGGGAGATCGCGGCGAGCACCCGCGGCTCCATCTGGTCGGCGTCGGCCACGACGAGCCGCCACCCCGGGTCGGCCACGACCGCGCGGCGGATGACCTTGGGGATCTGGAGCGCGCCCCCGCCGTTCGTCGTCCACCGCCCGGACACCGTGCCACCCGGCAGGTACTCCGGTCTGAACCGGCCCTCCCTGACCCAGTCCTGGAGCCAGGACCAGCCGTGCGCCGTGTAGATCCGGTACAGCTTCTTGTACTCGATCAGGGGCGCTACGGCGGGGTGGTCGATGCCCTCGATCTCCCAGCGGCGGGTGGAGGTGAGCTTGATGCCGGCGTGGGCGAACGCCTTGATCACGTCGGCGGGCAGGTCGGGCCGGACCGGTCTCCCGAACGCCGCCGACACCTCGTCCGCCAGCTCGGCCAGGCGGCGCGGCTCGCCCCCGCCCCCGTACCGCTCGCCCAGCAGCTCGCCGAGGACCGCGCGGTGCACGTCCGCCCGCCACGGCAGGCCCGCGGCGTGCATCTCCGCGGCCACCAGCATGCCCGCCGACTCGGACGCGGTGAGCAGCCGCATCCGGCCCGGCTGCCCGGTGGCCCCGTGCCGGCGCTGCTGCTCCGCGTACACGTCGACGAGGTCGGTCAGGGATACGTCGACGGGTGGGCGCGGCTCGAAGAGGGAGGACTGGGAGCCGGGGGCGGCGACGCGGGGCGGGGGATCGGGCGGGACCGGGGCGCCCTTGAGCCTGGCCAGGGCCGCGGCGGCGGAGCGGGGGTCGCCGTGCCGCCCCTCGTGCGCGATGAGGAGGTTCTCGGCGGCCTCGATGTCGTAGCACCGCTCCACGCGGACGCCCGCGGCGAGCAGCTGGGGGTATACGGCGTGGGTGTCCCGCCAGACCCAGCGGGTGACCTCCGGCCGGGATCGGACGGCTTCGGCGAGGTCCGGCTCCCGGACGACCGCCGCGGCGGGCAGGCCGTCCGGGCCCAGCGGCACCAGGTCGGCGCCGCCGCGCTCGGTGGGGGCGAGAGCCCATCGTTCGGTCACGCTGCCGAGTGTCACACCCGGCACTGACAATCTTTCCGCCGCGACGTTGACGCGGCCTCGGGGCGCTGCCCCGGACCCCGCGCCTCAATCGTCGGCGGGGCTCGAACGGCCCACCCGAGTTCCTAGCTGTCCCCGCCCTCGTCGATGAGCCGGCGGACCTCCCGGTCGACCAACCCGAGCCGCGCCTCCGCCACCAAGGGGACCGCCCTGCGCTGGCGCCGCGCCTCGTGCACGTCGATGTCGACCGTCACGAGCCCCGGCTCCCACTGCGGCGCCTGCGCCACGACCGTGCCGCGCGGGTCGACGACGCGGGAGCCGCCCCAGAAGGACGCCCCGTTCTCGTTGCCGACGCGGTTCACGAAGACGACCCAGCACTGGAGCATCTTCGCCGTGTACGACAGGAGCGTGTCCCAGTACAGGGTCGTGTCCATGGCCTCAGGGTCGAGCGTCGCCGCGCTGTTCGCGGGCACGAACAGGACCTCCGCGCCGTCCTGCACCGCCAGCCACGGAAGCACCGGCTGCCACGCGTCGTTGCAGACCAGCGTCGCGGCCCTGCCGTGGTCGCCCGGCAGGTCGTACGCGCGGGAGTGCTGGCCGGGGCTGACGTGCTTGCGCTCCTCCCAGGCCAGGTAGTTCGGGAGGTACAGCTTGCGGTGGGCGTGCAGCAGGGCGCCGCCCGCGTAGTAGGCGGAGGTGTTGTACGCGCGCAGGCTCGTGTGTTCGTGCAGGCCCACCAGAACGTCCGGGCCGTCCGGCGACGTGAGGCCGAGCAGTCGCGGATCGTTCGTGGCGATCGACGTGTCCGACTTCAGGCCGCCCAGGTGATAGCCGTGCAGGCTCAGTTCGGGAAAGACGACCAGGTCCGCCCCCTGGGCCTTGGCCTGCGCGATCTGCTCGCGGGCCGTGTCCAGGTTGGCGTCCACATCGCCGAGTTCGCAGTCGGTCTGCGCCAGTGCCACTCTCATGCCCCGAGCCTCGCATGTCGCGGCGGCCCCTGGCATCTCGGTGGGGGCGCAACCGTTCGGGTGGGCAAGATCGTCCTCGTACTCGTACCGGTAGATAAAGATCATCGTTGCGCAGAAAGGACCACCCGCCATCGTGTCCACCACCCGCCGCGCCGTCCTCACCACCGCTACCGCCCTCGGCGCCACCGCGCTCGCCGGCACCGCCACCGCCCGAGCGGCGACCGGCACCGTACGTGCCGGCGACGGCCGCTTCGCCGCTCTTGAGCGCAGGCACGGAGCGCGCCTCGGCGTGTTCGCGCACGACCTCCGCAGCGGGCGCGGTGTCCGGCACCGCGCGGACGAACGCTTCCCCATGTGCTCGACGTTCAAGACGCTCGCCGTCGCCGCCGTGCTGCGCGACCTCGACCGGCACGGCGAGTTCCTGGCCCGCCGCGTCCACTACACGCAGGCCGACATCGACCGCGCGGGCGGCGCCCCCGTCACCGGGAAGGAGGAGAACCTCGCGCACGGCATGACGGTCGACGAGCTGTGCGGCGCCGCGATCTCGTACAGCGACAACACCGCGGCCAACCTCCTTATGAAGTACCTCGGTGACCCCACCGCGGTCACCCGCTTCGCCCGCTCGACCGGTGACCGCACGACCCGCCTCGACCGCTGGGAACCGGAGCTGAACTCGGCCGAGCCGGGCCGCGTCACCGACACCACGACGCCCCGCGCGATCGGTACGACGTACGCGCGCCTGGTCATCGGCGGCGCCCTCGCCCCCGCCGACCGCGACCGCCTGACCAGGTGGCTGCTCGCCAACACCACCAGTGGTGAACGCTTCCGTGCGGCCCTGCCCGCCGACTGGGTGCTCGGCGACAAGACCGGCACGGGCTCGTACGGCACCGCCAACGACGTCGGCATCGCCTGGACGCCGGACGGGGCGCCGGTGATCCTCTCCGTCCTGTCGACCAAGCCGGACAAGGACGCCGAGGGTGACAGCCCGCTCGTGGCGCGGGCGGCCGAACTGATCGTGGAGTCCCTGACCACCTGACCTCACGGCCTGACCGCACCGCCTGACCTCGCCGCCATGGCCTCACGGCCCGAGTTGTCGGACCCGGCTGAGACCATGGCGGTATGAGCAGCGGTACGAGCAGTGACAGCACGGTCGAGCGGGCCCTCGCCGCATCCCTGCACGACGGCGGCGACCTCGACACCGGCGCCTCGCTGCTCGCCGCCGACCCGTCCGCCGACGCGGAACTCGCCCAGCGGGGGCGGGAGTTCGTGCGGCGGGCGTGGGAGCGCGGCTGGCAGCCGGCCGACGTGCTGCGGATGGTCGTACGGGAGGGCCTGGACGGGAGCCACGAACGGCTCGCGGCCCGCCTGATCCGCAGCGAGACCGAGCGGTACGCGAACCTGCCGCCGCGCTGGGCCGCCCAGCTCGCCGACCTCCCGGCCGAGGGGCCCGCGCGCGTGGACCGGTTCTCGTACGCCACCAGCACCCTGGAGCTGTACCGGCTGCTCGCGCGGCTGCCCGCCATCGAGCCGGTCGGGCCGATACCGGGCGAGTCGATCACCGTCCCCGTGGCGGGTGAGCCGCGCGCTCTGGCGAAGATCCGCGCACTGCTCGCCAAGGCGGAGCGGACCGGGTACCCGCCGGAGGCGGAGGCGCTGTCGGCGAAGGCGCAGGAGCTGATGGCCCGGCACTCGGTCGACGAGGCGCTGCTCGCCTCCCGTACGCACGCGAAGGACGCGCCCGCCGCCTGCCGGATCGGCGTCGACGCGCCCTACGAGACGGCGAAGGCGGTCCTCCTCGACGCGGTGGCCGGCGCCAATCGCTGCCGCGCGGTGTGGAACTCGGCGTTCGGATTCTCGACCGTGGTCGGCTTCGAGCCGGACCTGGAGGTCGTGGAGGTGCTGTACACGTCGCTGCTCGTGCAGGCCACGGCGGCGATGACGCGCGCGGAGGCCGAGCAGCGGGCGGGCGGCAGGAAGCGTACGAAGACGTTCCGGCAGTCGTTCCTCGCCGCGTACGCGCACCGGATCGGGGACCGGCTCGCCGCCGTATCCGAGCGGGTGACGGGTGAGGCGGGCGAGGCGCTGCCGGTGCTCGCGGCGCGGGACGTCGCGGTCACGGGGCGGGCCGAGGAGATGTTCCCCGAGACCGTGACGACCCGAATGAGGGGCGTCACGGACGGGGCCGGCTGGGAGCAGGGCGTCGAGGCGGCGCAGCGGGCCCGCCTCGACGGGTGAACCAGAACCTAGGCCGTCGCCGCGCGCTCGATGCGGTCGAGCAGGCGGTGGTGGCGGACGGCGTGTGCGAAGTCGGGGACGACGGACGTGCCGTCGGCCAGGTCGCGGCGGAGCTGGGCGTAGGCGGCGCCGACGTTGTAGGCGTCGGTGCCGCGCAGCTCCGCGAGCTCGGGCTCGAAGTAGCGCTCGGGGACGGTGATTTCGGTGCGCTCGGTGGCGGAGCCGCGGGCCCCGGTGAGGGTGTAGTCGCCCAGTTGCAGATGGCCGTGGTCGCCGGTCACGACCAGGTCGCCCTCGGTGCCGTTGATCTCCCAGTGGAAGTTCGTGCCCCGCGATTGACCGCCCCGGAAGTGCACGGAGGCCACCGCGCCGGAGGCGAGCACCCCGCCGAGCACCACCTGGTCGGGGACGTCGGGCCGGTGGATGTCGCCGGTGCGCGGGTCCTTCAGCTCCCGGCGCCGGGTGGCGGTGACGGCGCTGACCTGGGCCGCCTCGTCGAAGTCGCCCAGCACCGAGACCAGTCCGTCGAGCGTGTGCCCGAACGGGATGGTCAGCATGTGCGCCCCGTTGGCCCGGTCCAGGAGATACGCGGAGCCCTCCGGCACCTCCGCTCCCCAGCCGCGCCCGGACCCCACCATGCTGGTGGACAGCACCTCGCCGACGTAGCCGTCCGCGATCAGGTCGCGCAGATGCCGCACGAGCGGGGCGGACCGGGCCTGAAGCCCGGTGAACGTGCGAAGGCCGCGGCCGTCGGCGAGCGCGGCGAGACCTTCGGCCTCGGCGAGCCCGACGCCCAGCGGCCACTCGGAGAACACCGCCTTCCCGGCGGCGAGGGCGGACTCGATGATCTCCCGGTGGTCCGGCACCTTGACCGTGACCACGACGAGGTCGACCTCGTCGGAGGCGGCCAGCTCGGCGGCCGTGCCGAAGGAGTGGGCGATGCCGTACTTCTCGGCGGCCGCCCGCGCGGACTCGGCGCTGCTCGCGGAGAGCGCGCGCACTTCGAAACCCTTGAGCTGCCGCAGCGCGGGCAGGTGGGCACGGGAGGCCCAGCCACGCCTGGCGGAGAGGCCGACGATGCCCACGCGGACGGGCGGCTGCTGGGACTGGGGCATGGCGGACTCCTCCAAGAGGCGGCGAGGCACTAGAATGTTCGATGATCTACGAACATTCGGAGTGTATGCATGGCGTCGAACACTCGGCAAGGGTGTTCAGGGCGTGGATCCTCCGGAAGTGACCATCCGGAAGCGATCATCCGAGAGCTCATTGGGGAACAGGGAGGACGGCATGGCGGTGGCGCGGGCGGCGACAGAAGGTACGGCGGGCGGTCACCGGGCGGCGCCCGTGCACGCCGATCCGGCGGACGTCCCCCTGGAGGCGGCGCTCGTCGCGCTCGCCGACCCGGTGCGCCGCACGCTCGTCCGTGAGCTGGCCGGGGCCGCCGACTGGGAGCGCACCTGCGGCACCTTCGACGTGCCGGTCACCAAGGCGACGCTGAGCCGGCACTTCTCCGTGCTCCGGGAGGCGGGCCTGCTCGAACAGCGGGACGCCGGGCCCAGGCGGCTCAATCGGCTGCGCCGCGCCGAGTTCGACGCCCGTTTCCCCGGCCTCCTGGACCTGGTGCTCCGCGAAGGGGAGTAGAGCCTCGCCGTCCGGATCGGTCGATGCCCGTATTCTGGCGAAATGAGCTGGTTCCGGGCGTTGAAGGTGACCACGCGCTCGGGCCTGACCGTGGAGCGCAAGCGCCTCGAACCGCTGATCGCCCTGCGCGGCGCCGCGGGGCTCGCGATCGTCCTCGCGGTGAGCTTGTCGCTGTTCGGTCCCGCGGTGGCGGCCGGTTCCGCCTTCGGGGCGTTCCAGGCGGCGATCGCCACGTTCCAGCGCAGCTGGCGGCCGCGTCCCGAACTCGCGCTCGCCTCCGGCGCGAGCCTCGGCGTCTCGACGTTCCTCGGCTACCTCACCGGCTCCCACCTCGTCTTCTTCCTGCCGCTGCTCGCGCTGTGGACGTATCTCGCCGGCCTCGCGTGGGCGGCGGGGCCGACCATCGGCATCATGGCGTCGTCGAACGTCGCGATGATGCTCGTGACCATCACGCTGCCGACGACGATCGCCGAGGCCGCGGGGCACGCGGCGATGATGGTCTTCGGCGGCCTGGTCCAGGCGACGCTGGTGATCCTCTTTCCCGTACGCAGATGGGGGGCGCACCGCGACGCGCTCGCCGACGCGCTCGCCGCGGAGGCCGACTACGCGCGGCGGCTGCGGCACGACGCGGTCGCCGCGTTCGATCCCGAGCCGCTGATGTTGGCCCGGAACGCGGCGGCGCTCACGCCGCGGCAGGCGCGCACCCGGCCCGCGCAGCTGCACGGTGCGCGGGGGCTCGCGGAGCGGATCCGTCCGGTGCTGGCCTCGCTCGCGGATCCGGCGGTCGGGGTGCCGGAGGAGGGGCCGGAGCGGGACCGGGTGCGGGAGTTGCTTGCCGCGGCGGGGGCGATTCTGGACGCCGCGGCGAGGGCCATCCGGCATGGTTCGCCGGTGAAGGTGCCGCCGGATGCGATCGCGGCGTTTCGGTCCCCGGATACCGGGGCGATTCTTTCCGGGCCGCCGCAGCGGGCTGCGACGCGGCTGGGCTCGCTCCTCCGGGACGTTCTGGAGACGGCGGGCGGGGTCCGGCCCGCCGATGACGCGGGCGCCGCGCCTACGCCACGGGGCTCCGCCCCGGACCCCGCGCCTCAATCGCCGGCGGGGCTTGATATTGCCCAGTCGCCGCAGGGGCGGACCACGGTGCCGCGTGCGGATGACGCGGGCGTCGCGCCTACGCCTCGGGGCTCTGCCCCGGACCCCGCGCCTCAATCGCAGGCGGGGCTTGATATTGCCCAGCCCCCGCAGGCACGGCATGATGTCCACCCCCCGCACGGGCTCGATAGTGCTCAGCCGCTCCGGCGGCCCAGTATTTTTCATTTGTTGCCTGTTGCTGTGCGGGCCATCCGGCGGGAGGCGCGGCCCGGGTCGCCGGTTTTGCGGCATGCGAATCGCGTCGCCGCGGTCGCCGTGGCCGGGTACCTGATCGGCGAGGTCCTCCCGTACGGACACGGCTACTGGGCGCCGATGTCCGCCGTGATGGTCATGCGCCCCGACTTCTCGCAGACGTACTCACGGGCGGTGGCCCGGTTCGGCGGCACGCTCGTCGGTGTCACCGCGGCCACCGCGATCCTGCAACTCGCACACCCCGGCACGTATCTCTCCGCGGTGCTCGCCGTGGTGTGCGCGGGGCTGATGTACCTGCTGATGCGCACGGGACAGCTCGCCGCCCAGGGCTGCGTCGCCATGTACGTGGTGTTCCTGCTCGGCATGGGCGGCCAGGAGTGGAGCCAGACGGTCCCCGAACGCGTCGTGCTGACGCTGGTCGGCGGCGTGCTCGCGATGACGTCGTACGCCCTGTACCCCGCCTGGGAGACCCCGCGCCTGCGCACCCGGCTCGCCGACTGGCTGGCCGCGCTCGGCGAGTACGCCGCCGCGGTCGTCGCCCACTACGCGAGCCCCGCGGGCAAGAGCTGCCCGGACGTGCGCGAGGCCTTGCTGAGGGCCCGTGACGCGCACATCGCCTGGGAGCAGGCCGCGGCCCGCGCCAAGACCGAACCCGTGCGCCACCGCGGCCTCTCCAACGCCGCCGCCGACGAGGCCGCGCACGCCCTGCACCACATCGGCCGCGTCGTGATGCTGATGGAGGCGCACCTGCCGGAGCGCGGCACGACCCCCGTGCCCGCCGCGGACGCGCTCGCCGACGCGCTGCGCGCCGCGACCCGCGACGGCGCCCAGGCCATCCGCGAGCGCCGGATCCCGCGCTGGAAGCCGGTCCGCGAGGCCCTCGACGCGTGGGACGGCGAGGGCGTCCCGGACCGGGTGGTGCGCCGCGGGGCGGCGCTGTTCCTCGAATCCCTGGAGGAACTCTCCGACGCCCTGGACACCGACGTACCGCCGATGACGCGGGAGATGACCCGGGAGCCGAGCGACCAGAGGTGACTCAGTTCGTCGGGGTGCCGCTGGACAGGTCCTTCGGCAGCTCGTCGTCCTTCGTCTTCCTGAACGTGTCCTTCTTGCCCGCGTCCCAGGTCACCCGCATCGTGCGGCCGTCGTTGGACTCGACCACGCCCGCGGTGCGCTCGGTGTCGCCGTCCGCGCACCGCAGGCTGAACTCCGGCTTGCCGCCGCCGTCCACGACCCCGGTGCACAGGTGTCCCTCGCCGGTGCTCAGGGACGCCTGCTCGCGGCCGACGGCGAGGACGACGGGAGTGCCGCCCGTGTGCGCGCTCCAGACGCCTTCGGCGTCCCGCACGGCACCGGAGCCGCCGACGTCGGAGGTCCGGTCGGCGGCGGGCGAGGCCGATGAACTCCCCGCGCTCTGCCCGGACTTCGTGCCGCATCCGCCGACGGCGAGCGCCGCCACGACGGCCGCGACACCCGCGACGACCCGTACGTTCCTGTTGCGCACGACTTCTTCCTTCCTCCTACGCGTACGTACGACTACGACTACGACTCCGTACGGCCTCAGAACGGGAACTGCGAGCGCCCCCGCTGCACCGATATCCACTTCTGCGTGGTGAACGCCTCCAGCGTCGCCTCGCCGTTGAGCCGCCCGATCCCCGACTGCTTCTGCCCGCCGAAGGCGACGAGCGGCTCGTCGTGCACGGTCCCGTCGTTCACATGGAACATGCCGGTGTCGATCCGCTGGGCGAAGTCCACGCCGCGCTCCACGTCGCCCGTGTGCACGGCTCCGCTCAGCCCGTACGGGGTGTCGTTCGCGATCCGCACCGCCTCCTCGTCCCCGTCGAACGGGATGAGCAGGGCGACCGGGCCGAAGATCTCCTGCCGCAGGACGGGGGAGTCGGCGGGAAGCCCGGTGAGCACGACCGGTTCCACCATGTTCCCGTCCACACCCCCGCGTACGAGAGCGGTGGCGCCCTCCGCGACCGCGGTGGCGACGACGCCCGAGATCGCGTCCGCCTGCGTGGAGTTGATGACGGGGCCGATGACGGTGTCCGGGTCGCGCGGGTCGCCCGTCTTGAGGGAGGAGACCTTCGCCACGAACTTCTCCGTGAACTCCTTCTCCACCTTGCGGTCCACGAGGATCCGGTTCGCCGCCATGCAGACCTGGCCCTGATGGACGTACCGGCTGAAGACCGCGGCGTCCACCGCGTAGTCGATGTCGGCGTCGTCGAGCACGGTCAGCGCGCTGTTGCCGCCGAGTTCGAGGATCGACTGCTTGAACTGCGCGGCGCAGACCGTCCCGACATGTCTGCCGACCTGGTCGGAGCCGGTGAAGGAGATGACCTTCGGTACGGGGTGGGTCAGGAACGCGTCGCCTATCTCGGCGATGTCGGTGATGACGACGTTGAGCAGTCCGGCCGGCAGGCCCGCGTCCTCGAAGAGCTTCGCGATCAGTGAACCGCCGGTGATCGGGGTGTTCTGATGCGGCTTGAGGACCACACCGTTGCCGAGCGCGAGCGCGGGCGCGACGGACTTGAGCGACAGCAGGAACGGGAAGTTGAACGGCGAGATCACGCCCACCACCCCGACCGGCACCCGGTAGAGCCGGTTCTCCTTGCCGTCCACGGGCGAGGGGATCACGCTGCACCGCGGGCGCAGCGCCAGCTGGACCGACTCGCGCAGGAACTCCTTGGCGAGGTGCAGCTCGAAGCCGGCCTTGACCCGCGTACCACCGAGCTCGTCGATGATCGCCTCGGTGATCTCCTCCTCGCGCTCCTCCAGGAGGCGCAGCGCGCGCTCGAACACGGCGCGGCGCGCGTACGCGTTGGTCCTCGCCCAGTCCTTCTGGACCCGCTCGGCCGCGCGGTACGCCTCGTCGATCTCCTCCACGGAGGCGACGGTGATGGAGGCGAGCTTGTCCCCGTTATAGGGATTGAAGTCGATGATGTCCCACGCCCCGCGTCCGGGACGCCACGAGCCGTCGATGTATTGCCGGTCCAGTTCCGTGAAGTAGGACATGTAATCCCTTGCTGCAGCGCCGGGCACCTCTGATGCACGTCATCGTACGGGCGGGTAACGGCAGTTACAGCAAGAGATCCGTCAACTCACAGCACACTCACGCCAATTCGGACAGCGCGTCACGCAGAAGTCGCACACTGTCCTCGGGCGAGGGGCACTGGGTCGACAGGTCCGTCATCGCCTTCTCGTACTGGGCGACGTCCTCGCGCTTGTCCAAGTACAGGGCGCTGGTGAGCTGTTCGAGGAAGACGACGTCCGAAAGGTCGGACTCCGGGAACGTGAGAATGGTGAACGTGCCGGACTCGCCGGGGTGCCAGCCGTGGCTGAACGGCATGATCTGAAGGGTCAGATGGGGGAGCGAGGCCAGCTCGACGAGGTGCTCCAGCTGTCCGCGCATCACCTCGCGCCCGCCCTGCACACGCCGCACCGTGGCCTCGTCGAGCACGATGTGCACCTCGGGCGCCCGCTCGTCGACCAGCAGCTTCTGCCGTTCGATGCGCAGCGCGACCCGTCGCTCGATGTCCTCGCGCGCGGCCCCCTTCATGCCCTGCTCGACGACCGCGTGGGCGTACCCCTCGGTCTGCAGCAGGCCGTGCACGAACTGGGCCTCGTACCCTCGGATTTGAGTCGCGGCGCCCTCGAGCCCGAGGTACGTCGGGAACCAGCCGGGCAGCACGTCGCTGTAACTGTGCCACCAGCCCGCGACGTTGGCCTCCTTCGCGAGCGAGAGCAGCGCGGAGCGCTCTGCCTCGTCATCCACTCCGTACAGCGTCAGCAGGTCGGCGACATCGCGCGTCTTGAAGCTCACCCGTCCCAACTCCATGCGGCTGATCTTCGATTCGGAGGCGCGAATCGAGTAGCCGGCGGCCTCGCGGGTGATCCCGTGCGACTCCCGCAGGCGCCTCAGCTGTGAGCCCAGCAGGATGCGTCGCACCACTGAGCCTCCACCAGAGTTCAGCGCCTGGGGCGACCCCCATGCCTCCCCAGCGGTCACGTCTCTTCATCCTCCCCATCGGTCCACGGCCGAAGTCTGCCATCAAAACGCTCCAGCCTGTACTCGTTCGGTTACAGAAACGGAAAGATCACGAACTACATGCGCAAGAAGTCGTAGGAAGAAATGAGCGAGAAGCGGTACGGGGGCCCTCAAGTCGGGCGCGTGCACGTGCATCTGCCCTTGCATCCGCTGTACGCATTCGGAACGATGGCGCCACCACCGCTCGCTGCGTACCGCGAAACTGGGGAGTACCTCGCATGGGGACGGACGGATCGACCATGCTTGAGTCTTTAGACGCGTGGAGGCAGAGCCTGCCTCCGGTCGACCCCTCCGCCGTCTCCAGCACCGCGTCCTGCGCTCTGCCCGCCCGCTATGAAGCGGTGGGCTGCGCACGGGAGTTCAGCCGCAGGACGCTCGCCGACTGGGAGGCGTTGGAGCGCTTCGACGACATCTGTCTCGTCGTCTCCGAACTGGTCACCAACGCCATGCGGCACGGCCTCCCGGCGGACACCCCACGCGCCCAGGACCCTCCCGTACGCCTGCACTTGATGCATTGGTCTTCGCGCGTAGTGTGCGCGGTCCGTGACCCCAGTGACGACAGTCCGGTCGCCCAAGAAGTGGACATAGACGCCGACTTCTCGGCGGAGTCGGGGCGCGGACTGTTCCTCGTCGAGTCGTTCGCCGACAGCTGGGGCTGGCACCCCTTGGCCGGGGCTCTGAGCGGGAAAGTCGTCTGGGCGCTGTTCAGACTCTGAGAAGTGCCCTTGATGTCACGTCAGGCCCCGGCCGTCAGATGGTCGAATTCCCCGTCCTTGACGCCGAGGAGCATCGCCTCTATCTCCGCCGGCGTATAGACGAGCGCGGGCCCTTCCGGAAAGTTCGAGTTGCGCACGGCGATCCTTCCGCCGGGCAACTTCGCGAACTCCACGCAGGAACCCTGCGAGTTGCTGTGCCTGCTCTTCTGCCAGACCACTCCGTGCAACTCCGTGGCCGCCATGCCGTTGTACACGTGGTGCACGGTTCGCTCCCCGGTGGTGCTGTCAGTGCTGTAACAGTGAATGATTCTGTGGTCAATGTGAAAGCCGGGACAGCAGTGATCAACTGCCCCAACTGTCCAGGATCATAGCTGCGTTCATATGCCCTTGCATGGGCAGATGCACGTGCACGCCGGGTGTTCTCGCAGTTACAGCTCGGAAAGCGCCTGCCCCAGTGCCTGCATTACATGCGAACGCCAGCCACCGTCCATGATCTTTCGAGCCATCGCCTGGGCGGGGTCGTCCGGATCGAATCCTTCATGAAGCAAGAAAAGACGCGTCCCACGGCCTTCGGCGTGCAGCGTCCAAGTGATCGTCCAGTCCGCGGAATTGGCCGGATCTCGATCCGCCCACCGCATCCGCAGCATCCGCCCGTCCTCGTAGGCGAGAACCTCTGCCTCGACCTTGCCGGAGAATTGGGTGTTGGGGCGCGGCACCGCAGTCATCGTGTAGCGGTGCCCGACCGCGAGCCGGAACTGTTCGCTTCCCGGCATCATCCAGCGCCGGATCAGCTCGGGTTCGGTCAGTGCGCGCCACACCTTGTCGGGCGGGTGCGGGAAGAACTGGTCGACGGTGATGGTGGTCGGGTCGGGCGTCGGGTCGGGCTCACTGATGCTCATGAGGCGTCATCGTCGGGCATGGCGTCCAGTACGTCGCTGAGGTCACTCAGCTTCTTCCGCCAGAATCGCTCGTAGGGATGCAGCCAGTCCTGAACGTCGGCGAGCGGCGCCGCCTCCAGGCGGTAGATCCGCTGCCGGCCCGAGCGCTCCTCGGAGACGAGGCCCGCTTCGCGCAGCACCCTCAGATGCTCGGAGAGGCTGGGCCGGGCCATGTCGAAGCGGTTCGCCACGGCGCCGGCCGGCTGCGGGCCGTGCTCCCGCAGCAGACGCAGGATCTCGCGCCGGGTGCCGCTGGCGAGCGCGGCGAAGATCCGGTCAGGGGTCGGGTCCTGGTCCTGGTTCCGGCCGGTGGCGGTGCGCGCGCTCGCGGGGGGCATGGCGGTCAGAAACTTCCTGTCTCGTTCTCGGTGATCAGCATCAGGCTGTTGCCGTCCGGGTCGGTCAAGCCTGCCATCCGGCCCCACGGCATGTCGTCGGGCCCGCTGACCTCGACGCCGGCCGCCCTGAGCCGCTCGCAGTCGGCGTCGACATCGGTCGTGACGAACATGATCCCCCGCGCCGATCCGGGCGTGAAATCGCCCATGCCGGGTCCGGCCAGCGTGAAGACGGTCTGTGCCCCGGCGGGCGCGACCTGCAACCAGCGGCCCGGCGGCATCTCGCGGTCGACGACGACCTCGAAGCCGAGCCGGTCGACGTAGAAGCGCAGGGCGCGGTCCTGGTCGGTGACGGGGAGGGTGAGGAAGGAGGCGTGGGTGATGTTCATGCGCCAGACGATACGTAGGGTTTTACCTACGCGTCAAACGTAGGGAACGTCCTACGCGTTTCATGGCGCCGGCTTGACCGGCGGCAGGCCCCTGTGCCCCGGCGTCTACGCTGGGCCGCATGTCAGCGATCCGCCTGCTGGTTCTCGGGGCCGTACGCCAGCACGGCCGCGCGCACGGCTATCAAGTACGCAACGACCTGGAGTACTGGGGCGCCCACGAGTGGTCGAACGCCAAGCCCGGCTCGATCTACCACGCGCTCAAGCAGATGGCGAAGCAAGGGCTGCTGCGCGCCCACGAGGTCGCGCCCTCCACGGCCGGCGGCCCGCCGCGCACCGAGTACGAACTCACGGACCAGGGGCAGGAGGAGTACCTCGCCCTGGTCCGCGCGTCGCTGACCTCCTACGACCAGCGGCCCGACAACCTCGCGGCGGCGCTCGGCTGCATGGTGGACCTGCCGCGCGCGGAGGTCGTGAGCCTGCTCGAGGAGCGGGTGCGGCGCATGGCGGAGTGGCGGCGCTCCGTCACGGAGTACTACACGCCCGAGGAGGGCCCCGAACAGCTGGGCCACATCGGCGAGATCATGAACCACTGGGTCTACTCGGCCGACACCGGCGCCAAGTGGACCAAGGGCCTGATCGCCCGCATCGAGGGCGGCGCCTACACCTTCGCGGGCGAGGGCGAACCCTTCGTCGGCGTGCTCGCGCAGGGGCAGAAGAACCCGTACGCGACGGGGGCCTGAGCGCCGCGCCGCTCAGTGGTGGAAACCGGTGGCCTCGGACCTGTCCCGCGTGAAGGGGTGCGGCTGCCGTCGCAGCTCCGGCAGCAGCCGCCCCAGGTCCTCCACCAGCAGTTCCGCCAGGTCGGACGAGAAGCCGTTGCGGCACACCACCCGCAGCACCGCCAAGTCCTCCCGGTGCGCCGGGAACGTGTACGCCGGCACCAGCCACCCCCGCTCCCGCAGCCGCCGCGACACGTCGAACACGTCGAACGCTTTGACATCGGGTGCCGTGGTGAACGCGAACACCGGCAACTCGTCGCCCCGCGTGAGGAGTTGGAAGTCGCCTAGCGCCTCGATCCGCTCCGCGAGCCCGCGCGCCACCTGCCGGGTCGCGTGCTGGACGGCCCGGTAGCCCTCCCTCCCGAGGCGCAGGAACGTGTAGTACTGGGCGACCACTTGGGCCCCCGGCCGCGAGAAGTTGAGCGCGAAAGTCGGCATGTCGCCGCCCAAGTAGTTGACCCGGAAGACGAGTTCATCCGGCAGGGCCTCCGCGTCGCGCCACAGCGCCCACCCGACGCCCGGGTAGACGAGCCCGTACTTGTGCCCCGACGTGTTGATCGACGCCACCCGCGGCAGCCGGAAGTCCCACACCAGCTCCGGGTCGAGGAACGGCGCCACCATCGCGCCCGACGCCCCGTCCACGTGCACGGGGATGTCGAGCCCCGTCCGCTCCTGCAACGCGTCGAGCGCCGCGCACAGCTCCGCGATCGGCTCGTACGAACCGTCGAAGGTCGAGCCGAGGATGCCGACGACGCCGATCGTGTTCTCGTCGCACAGCTCCGCGGCCGCCGCCGGGTCGAGGTGGAACCGCTCGCCCTCCATCGGCACCTGCCGGGCCTCCACCTCCCAGAAGTTGCAGAACTTCTCCCAGCAGACCTGCACGTTCACGCCCATGACGAGATTGGGGCGGGCCTCGCGCGAGGGGTAGCGGTCGGCGTTCCGCAGCGCCCAGCGGCGCTTGAGTGCCATCCCGGCGAGCATGCACGCCTCGCTCGACCCGGTGGTCGAGCAGCCGACGGCGGTGGACGGATCGGGCGCGTTCCACAGGTCGGCGAGCATGGCGACGCAGCGCCGCTCCAGCTCCGCCGTCCGCGGGTACTCGTCCTTGTCGATCATGTTCTTGTCCCGGCACTCGCCCATGAGGACGCCGGCCTGCGGCTCCATCCACGTCGTCACGAAGGTGGCGAGGTTGAGACGGGCGTTCCCGTCCAGCATCAGTTCGTCACGGACGAGTTGATACGCGGTCGTGGGCGCGAGCGGGCCGTCCGGCAGCCGGTGCTTGGGCGGGGCGTCCGTCATCCCGGCCGTCGGATTCGCCTCCCCGTAGAAGGGGTTGACGGAGACGGGGCGCTCGTCGGGCTTGCCGTAGCGGTCGGCGGGGCTCTGGTGCAGTGGTGGCATGAGGAGCAACTCCTTTGCTTGAAAGGGAAGTTGTGTACTTCTCGACGTTCTCAGCGGATCGCCGATCCGTCCTCCGACAGTTGCATCTGCGGCCTGCCCGTCACCAGGAGCCAGGCGGGCAGCGACGCGATGCACATCAGGGCGATGATCGCGGGGGACGCGACCAGGACGGCCGCCGTGAAGAGGCTCACCCAGCCCTGCCGGGTGACCGCGAGCAGCACCCCGAGCACCCCGGCCGCGATGCCGACCGACGGGTTCACGCCGGGCACGAGCGCGTGCGCGAACAGCCCGAAGGCCGCGCCCACGAAGACGGCGGGGAAGATCCGCCCGCCCCGGAACCCGCACGTGGCGGCGATGAGCAGCGCCGCCAGCTTCACCACGGTCATCAGGGCGAACTCCCCGGCCGACCAGCCGTCCGGCGACCCGGCGATCTCCTTGACCTCCGCGAGCCCCTTGAACAGGGTCAGTTCGCCGCCGAGCGCCCCGAGCAGGCCGAGGACGAGCCCGCCCAGCGGCAGCGTCAGCATCGGGTGGCCGAGGCGGCCGAAGGCGCGGTGCACGTAGGGGAAGGCGTACACGGCGGCCATCGCGAACACCGCGGCCGCGCACGCGATCACGATCGACGACAGGAGGTCGACCCAGTCGGGATCGCTCAGCGGCGGCAGGCCGAGATCGAAGGAGGGCGAGGCGATCAGGGACGTCGTCATGGAGCCCGCCGCCGCCGCGAGAAGTGGCCCGAACATGTTGTCCCACAGCGAGCCCTTCATCGGCAGCGCCTTGCCGGCCAGCGTCTCGGAGACGAGCAGCGCGGCGGCGATCGGCGTGCCGAACAGGGCGCCGATGGTCGCCGCCGTCGCCAGGCTCACCCACATCGTCGCGGGCGACTTCGGCACCAGCTTCTTGCCGAGCCAGAACGCGAGCCCCACGTTGATGGCGATGATCGGGTTCTCCGGACCCAGGCTCGGCCCGCCCGCCAGCATGAGCGCCGCGGCGAGCGCGAGCCCCGGCAGCACGTACGGCGGCAGCGGTGCCTCGCCGCCGAGCCCCATCGTCGCCGGGTCGGGGCCCGCGTGCCCCGGCGCCTTCCAGACCACGAGCCCGACGAGGACGCCCGTGACGGTGAGCATCACGATGATCCACAGCGAGGAGTAGCCGCCGATGCCGAGGGCGTCGGGCAGGTCCTCCCACACCAGATCGGCCAGCTTCTCCGCGATCCAGTCGAGCGCGAGGAACAGGACGCTGCATCCGACACCCACCACCAGCGCGGGCAGGACGAACGGGAGCAGGGCGCGAGCGGAGACGGCGGGCGGTGGCGGTGACTCGATCTCGGTATGGGTGCTCACGGCGCCACCCTAAGCGGACATAAATGGCGTAACACCCCGAAAACTCGCCGAAGGAATGGACTTGCACCTCACGTCACGTGAGGCCCCAGGGTGAATCACGTACGAGAAAGGAGGTGCGGCGGATGAGCTACTCCGTGGGTCAGGTCGCCCGCTTCGCCGCGATCACGGTGCGCACCCTGCACCACTACGACGAGATCGGCCTGCTGGCCCCGAGCGAGCGCAGCACGGCGGGGCACCGCCGGTACGGCGAGGCCGACCTCGACCGGCTCCAGCGGATCCTCTTCTACCGGGAGCTCGGCTTCCCGCTCGACGAGATCCAGGCCCTGCTCGACGACCCGGAATCCGACCCGCGCGAGCACCTGAGGCGCCAGCACGAACTGCTGACCGTCCGCATCGAGAAGCTGCAGAAGATGGCCGAGGCCGTCGAACACGCCATGGAGGCACAGAAGATGGGCATCCAGCTCACACCGGAAGAGCGCTTCGAGGTCTTCGGGGACACGGACCCCGTGGAGTATTCCGAGGAGACGGAGCAGCGCTGGGGCGGCACGGCGGCGTACGCCGAGTCGCAGCGGCGGGCCGCGACGTACTCCAAGGAGGACTGGCTGCGCATGAAGGCCGAGAACGACGACTGGCTCGCGCGCTACGTGGCCCTCGTCACGGCCGGCGAACCGGCGGACGGCGAGCGCGCCATGGACCTGGCCGAGGAGCACCGCGACCAGATCTCCCGGTGGTTCTACGACTGCCCGCACGAGATGCACGCCTGCCTCGGCGCCATGTACGTGGCCGACGAACGCTTCAAGGCGTACTACGACGCCCTGGGCGAGGGCGTCGCCGACCATCTGAGCGCCGCGATCCACGCGAACTCGGTCAGGAACGGCTGAACCACAGGTTTGCCACAGTTTCCGCACAGTGCATCCTGAGGGGGCCACTGGAACCTGGCAGGTACAACTGGCGTTGATAACTTTGCACCGCCATTGCCTTGCCCTGCCTTTGTCACCCAAGCCCCCAGGAGTCCGGACCCGTGATGACGCTTGCTCTAGGACCAAGCTGGCTGGACCCGGACTATCTGCTGAACACGTTCGGCATCTGGGGCCTGCTGCTCATCGTGTTCGCCGAGTCGGGCCTGCTGATCGGCTTCTTCCTGCCGGGTGACTCGCTGCTCTTCACCACGGGCCTGCTGATCACCTCGAAGCAGCTGGACTTCCCGCTGTGGGGGGCGATCGGGCTGATCTGCCTCGCCGCGATCCTGGGCGACCAGGCGGGCTACATGTTCGGCAAGAAGGTCGGCCCGTCCCTCTTCAAGCGGGAGGACTCCCGGCTCTTCAAGCAGGAGAACGTCACCAAGGCGCACGAGTTCTTCGAGAAGCACGGCCCCAAGTCCCTGGTCCTGGCCCGCTTCGTGCCCATCGTCCGTACGTTCACGCCGATCATCGCGGGCGTCTCGGGCATGAAGTACCGCTCGTTCCTCACGTTCAACGTGATCGGCGGCGTGCTGTGGGGCGCGGGCGTGACGCTGCTCGGCTCCTGGCTCGGCAACATCGAGTTCGTGCACAAGAACATCGAGGCGATCCTGATCCTGATCGTCCTGATCTCGGTGGTCCCGATCGCGATCGAGTTCCTGCGGGCCCGCGGCAAGTCGAAGAAGGCGGCGGCACAGTCCGGGGACGCGGGCGGCACCGGAGAGACCCCGCCCCGCCGCCGGCACGCGAAGCGCTAGAAACCCCTCGTGCGCTTGGCCGCGCGGCGTCCCGCGGCGCCCGGGCCCTGAAGGAACAGGCGGGAGACCTCGCCACCGAGGTTCACGCCGATCGCGATGGCGAGGGCGAGCGCCGCCGCCTTGGACAGCGACGTGAGCCCCGAGTTCACGTCGCTGTGCGCGATCGCCAGCAGACCGAAGTACGTCGCCGAACCGGGCAGCAGCGGGCCGATCGCGGCCGTGACGTACGGCAGCGCCGACGCGAACTGATAGCGCGAGAAGAGCTGACCGAACAGGCCCACGAGCCCCGCCGCCGCGGCCGTCGCGGCCACCGGCGAGATCCCGCCCTGGTAGTGCAGCGCCCCGAAGATCGCGCCCGCGACCCCGCCGTTGAGCGTCACGGCGATCACGGTCGCCCGCTCCTGCTGAAGCAGCACGGCGAACGCGAGCGACAGCGACATCGACGCGAGGATCTGCCAGACCGGCCGGTCGACGGTCTGCAACGCCTCCTCCGGGTCGAGCTGCGCGTGCAGCTGCACGCCCACGTAGAGCATGATCAGGACGCCGATGACGATGCCGACGAAGAAGTACATGACTTCCAGGAGGCGGGCGGCGGCCGTGATGTAGAAGCCGGTCAGACCGTCCTGCACACCGGCCACGAGCGCCCGCCCGGGCAGCAGCGCGAACAGTCCACCGGTGATCACCGCGGAGGCCCGCACGTCCACGTAGTCGTGCGCGAGCGTCAGCGCGATGCCCATCGCCGCGGGCGGCATCGCGGCCACCGTGAACTGGTAGAACTCCGGGAACCCGCGCCCCGCGCAGAGCCACGCGAGCCGGTCGCCGAGCATCGCGCCGATCGCGGCGACGAGGAACACCAGCAGGTCACCGCCGACCAGGATCGAGGCGGACCCGGCGAGCAGCCCGCTCGCCCCGGTGAGCGCCCAGCCCGGGTAGGGGTGCCGGTTCCTGCGGATCTCGGCGAGGCGCCGATAGGCCTCCTCGAGGGAGACGTCGACCTCCTCGTCGCTGATGTCGTCGACGAGCCGGTACACGGCCGCGAGGCGCGTGTAGTCGGTGCCGCGGCGCCGCACGGTGCGCGAGGCCGTCACCGGGTCGTCCACCAGGGACGGCTGGAAGCTGATCGACAGGAGAGTAAACGTTACTGTCGGCTCGCAGCGGTCGAGCCCGTAGGACCGGCACACGGCGAACATCGCCGCCTCCACGTCCTCGGCGCCCTCACCACCGGCCAGCAGCAGCTCCCCGATACGCAGCGTCAGGTCGAGCACGCGCGGAACGGCGGGACCCGAGTCCTCGTCGTGCTTCTGCACAAGCTCGGGGGCGGGCCGCTCGGCGACCGGCATCCGCAGCATGGTGCGCATGCGGTCCTGCCAGGGCGCCTCCTTGGTCAGCCTGACCATGGGGATGCCCTGCGGCGGGGTGAACGCGGGCGGCGACTCGCGGGCGCTGTACGTCCGCGGCCGCGTGAACGCCGAGCCCTCCGTGTCCACCGGCTCGGGTGCCTGCACGTTCAGCCCATTGGGCACCGCGAACTCCGACGTGGTCGACGATTCCTCGTCGGCCACCGGGGGCGGCGTGATGATCCCGATCGGCTGCGTGAACGCGCTGCGCGCCTCGTCGGACTGCGGCTTGCGGTCCTCGGGGGCCTCGGACTCCCGCTCCGTCACCTGTGTCGTTCCTCGCCCTTCACATCGCTGCGTAATCCCTGTACCGCACGTACGCCTCAGTATGCGCACAGATACGCGAACGGGCCGCCCCAGGGGGGGCGGCCCGGATGTGAACGCGGGGGACTCAGTGGCCGCCGTTGTCCTGAGCGCGCTTGTAGGAACGCTCGATCTCGGCCTCGGCCTCGGTACGGCCGACCCAGTCGGCGCCCTCGACGGACTTGCCGGGCTCGAGGTCCTTGTAGACCTCGAAGAAGTGCTGGATCTCCAGGCGGTCGAACTCCGAGACGTGCTGGATGTCGCGCAGGTGCTCCATCCGCGGGTCCGTCGCCGGGACGCACAGCAGCTTGTCGTCGCCGCCGGCCTCGTCCGTCATCCGGAACATGCCGATCGCGCGGCACTTGATGAGGCAGCCCGGGAACGTCGGCTCGTCCAGGATGACCAGCGCGTCCAGCGGGTCGCCGTCCTCGCCGAGGGTGTCCTCGACGTAGCCGTAGTCCGTCGGGTAGGCGGTCGACGTGAACAGACGACGGTCGAGGCGGATACGACCGGTCTCGTGGTCGACCTCGTACTTGTTCCGCGATCCCTTCGGGATCTCGATCAGGACGTCGAACTCCACCGGTGGCTCCTCAATGATCAACACAAACGTCTGGTGGTTAAGTGTCCCCTACGCAGATGTGTGATCGCGAAAGGGGCTGGTCCGCGGTGCCGGAGCCGAAGGCTTCGCAGCTCGTGAAGAGTGCGGCGAAGACTGTTGCCGGATCCAAGACCAAGCACGTCACGGTGGGCGCGACGGCGGTGGGTCTCGCCCTCGCGGCCGTTGTGGCGGTCGCGGCCGGTCCCTGGGACGCTTCCGGTCAGCGTAAGGCCGAGGCCGACCGGGCCGCCTCCTCGGAGACCGGAGGTGGCGCAGATCACGGCGGCGCGGCCGAGGCGGCGCCGAGCGCCCCCGTGGTGCTCGCGGCCCCCGGCGCGTCCGTGCCGGGCCCCACGAGGGGCGCCCTGGCCGATGTGCTCGACCCGCTCCTGAAGGACTCCGCGCTCGGCGGCCACCGCACGGCCGCGGTCGTCGACGCCATCACCGGAAAGAGGCTCTACGGAAGGTCGCCGGGCGACACCCTCACCCCCGCGTCCACGACGAAGCTGGCCACGGCGGTGGCGGCCCTCTCGGCCGCGGGCCCCGACCACCGCATCGCCACCCGTACGGCCCTGGAGAAGGGCTCCAAGAAGCTGATTCTGGTGGGCGGCGGCGATCCGACCCTGACGGCCCGGGAGAAGAATCCTTACGGTGCCGCCGACCTGGGCACTCTCGCCGACAAAACCGCCAAGGACCTCAAGAAGCGCGACATCGGCGAAGTCACCTTCACGTACGACACCTCGCTGTACTCGGGGCCCGACACGCACCCCATCGGACCCAACGAGAACCTCGCCCGGGTCACCCCGCTGATGACCGACGAGGCCCGCACCGACGACTCCGACAGCGGACCGGCCGCGCGCGAGGGCGACCCGGCGGCGGCCGCGGCGAGGAAGTTCGCGGACCTGCTCGGCGACCACGGCATCAAGATCAAGGGCGACCCGGCATCCGGCAAGGCGTCCAGCCGGGCCCAGAAGCTCGCGAAGGTGTCGTCGCCGCCGCTCTCCGCGCTGGTCGAGCGGATGCTGACGCACAGCGACAACGACATCGCCGAGGCGCTCGCCCGGCAGACCGCGATCGCCGCGGGCGGGAGCCACGACTTCGACGGCGCGGGCAAGGCCGTAGAGAAGCAGCTCGGAAAGCTCAGGCTGCCGCTCAAGGACACCCACTTCGCCGACGGCAGCGGCCTCGACCGCGCCGACAAGGTCTCCGCCGACCTGCTCACAGGACTGCTCGCCAAGGCCGCCGACCCGTCCCGCCCCGAGCTGCGCTCCGTCCTCACGGGCCTGCCGGTCGCCGGCTTCACCGGAACCCTCGCGAGCCGCTACGAGGACGCGGCCGACGCCTCGGGAACGGGCCTGGTCCGCGCCAAGACCGGCACCCTCACCGGGGTCAACACGCTCGCCGGGACGGTCGTCGACGCCGACGGACGCCTCCTCGTCTTCGCGTTCATGACGGAGGGCGCCCTGGACCCCAAGGCCGCGCAGTCGGGCCTCGACCGCCTCGCCTCCTCGGTCGCCAACTGCGGCTGCAGGTGAACCCTTAAGGGTTTCCAGGGGCGGAAGTGGGGCGGCACTCCGGGGCCGATCCCTCTTCCGGTACGCGAGGGGTCACGTACCGTTGACGCATGACGAGCATCGGTGGTGCCGCATCTTCGGGGATGGTCGACTGGAACCTCGCGGTGGCGACCGCGACGCGCCTCGTGCGACCAGGCCCCGAGGTCAGTCGGGACGAGGCACGGGCCGTCGTCGCAGAGCTGCGTCGGCACGCCAAGGCCTCCGAGGAGCACGTACGCGCGTACACGCGCATGGCCACCGATTCCGACCACGACACTCCGGTGCTCGTGGTGGACCGGCCGGGCTGGGTGAAGGCCAACGTCGCGGGCTTTCGCGAGGTGCTGCGGCCACTGCTCGACAAGATGAACGAGCGGCGCGGCTCGGGGCCGGGCCCCGCGATGCTCGGCGCGGTCGGCGGCAAGGTCACGGGCGTCGAACTCGGCATGCTGCTCTCGTTCCTGTCCTCCCGCGTCCTCGGCCAGTACGAGACCTTCGCCCCCGCCACGCGTGACCTGCCCGCCGCGCCGAACGGCGGCGGCAGGCTCCTCCTGGTCGCGCCGAACATCGTGCACGTGGAGCGCGAACTCGACGTGGAACCACACGACTTCAGGCTCTGGGTCTGCCTCCACGAGGAGACGCACCGCACCCAGTTCACGGCCGTGCCCTGGCTGCGCGACCACCTGGAGGGCGAGATCCAGTCATTCCTGGAGGAGACAGAGGTCGACCCGACGACGTTCCTGGAGCGCGTACGGGAAGCGGCCCAGTCCCTCGCCGGCGGGCGCCCGGAGGGCGATGTCGAGGACGGGGCCGACGGCGGCCGCTCGCTCGTCGAGCTGGTGCAGTCCCCGGCGCAGCGCGAGATCCTCGCCCGCCTCACCGCCGTCATGTCGCTCCTCGAGGGGCACGCGGACTACGTGATGGACGGCGTGGGCCCGGCCGTCGTGCCGTCCGTCGAGGAGATCCGCGAGAAGTTCCAACAGCGCAGGCAGAAGGGCGCCTCGCGGCTCGACCTGGCCCTGCGCAAGCTGCTCGGCCTCGACGCCAAGCTGCGCCAGTACCGCGACGGCGAGAAGTTCGTACGGGCCGTCGTCGACGAGGTCGGCATGGACGGCTTCAACCGTGTGTGGACGTCTCCCAACACGCTGCCGACGAAGGCGGAGATCGCCAAACCGGCGGACTGGGTCGCGCGGGTGCACAACAAGTCGGACGGCGCTCACGAAGCCCCGTAAGGCACGCCCGTAATTGCTCAGGATCACCCATCCGAGGGACCGTAGGCCGTGGGCTGGCGTGCAATGCTCGGGGAACCGCTCGGCTCTGTCACCATCGACACACTCTGCGTGACCGAACTCACCCGGTCACCGTTGAGCGAATGAGCCGGGTCAGCCGGCGCTGGTCCGGTTCGAGTTGTCCAGCAGCGCCCACTCCCCCCAGACAACGGAATGAAGGGAACCGGACATGGGTCCCCATCCTGCGGTCGCGGCGATACGCCTGGCGGTCCGCCGCGTCCTCCACGACATCCTCACCGATTCACGGGCGGACTCCGAGCCCGTGGTGCTCGTCGCCTGCTCCGGCGGGGCCGACTCCATGGCCCTCGCCTCCGCCCTCGCCTTCGAGGCCCCCAAGCTCGGCATCCGAGCCGGCGGCGTCACCGTCGACCACGGACTGCAGCCCGGCTCCGCCGCCCGCGCAGAGGACGTCGCCCTGCGCCTGACCGCCCTCGGCCTGAAGCCCGTCGAGTCCGTCGCCGTCGACGTCGGCCGTGACGGAGGCCCCGAGGCCGCCGCCCGCGACGCCCGCTACGCCGCCCTCGACGCCGCCGCCGAGCGCCACGGCGCCGCCGCCGTCCTGCTCGGCCACACGCGCGACGACCAGGCCGAGACGGTCCTGCTCGGTCTCGCCCGCGGCTCCGGCATCCGCTCCCTGTCCGGGATGGCCGCGATGTCGGGGGCCGGCGGCCGCTACCGACGCCCCTTCCTCACGCTCGACCGGCAGACCGCCCGCAAGGCCTGCCTCGTCCAGCACCTGCCCGTCTGGGACGACCCGCACAACACCGACCCGGCGTACACCCGGTCCAGGCTCCGGCACGAGGGCCTGCCCGCACTGGAGAAGGCGCTCGGCAAGGGCGTCGTCGAGGCTCTCGCCCGGACGGCCCAGCTGTCGCGCGACGACGCCGACGCGCTCGACACCTGGGCCCGCGACGCCGCCGAGTCCGTACGGGACGCGGCCGGGCTCCTCGAATGCGCCAAGCTGTACGCCCTGCCGCCCGCGGTGCGCCGCAGAATCCTGCGCAAGGCGGCCATCGAGGCGGGCGCCCCGGCCGGTGCGCTGTTCGCCCGGCACATCGAGGAGGTCGACCGCCTGATCACGGGGTGGCGTGGCCAGGGAGAGATCAATCTGCCGGGCAAAGTTCTCGCTCAGCGGCAGGGTGGCAGACTGGTGATCCGGCAAGGCTGACTCGACTCTCACGTCGCGGCGGCCGGTGGGACGACCGAAAGTGATGCGGGTGGACGCGAAAGACATGGGCACCGACCTTCAGTCGGTGCTCATCACCAAGGAAGAGATCGACGCGAAGCTGGCCGAGCTGGCCGCGAAGGTCGACGCGGAGTACGCGGGCAAGGACCTGCTGATCGTCGGGGTGCTCAAGGGCGCCGTGATGGTCATGGCGGACCTGGCTCGCGCCCTGTCCACCCCGCTCACCATGGACTGGATGGCGGTGTCCTCGTACGGCTCGGGCACCCAGTCCTCCGGCGTCGTGCGGATCCTCAAGGACCTCGACACCGACATCAAGGACAAGCACGTCCTGATCGTCGAGGACATCATCGACTCCGGTCTGACGCTGTCCTGGCTGCTCACCAACCTCGGCTCGCGCGAGCCCGCCTCCCTCGAGGTGTGCACGTTGCTGCGCAAGCCGGAGGCTGCCAAGGTCGACATCGACGTGAAGTGGGTCGGCTTCGACATCCCGAACGAGTTCGTGGTCGGTTACGGCCTGGACTACGCGGAGAAGTACCGGAACCTGCCGTTCGTCGGCACCCTCGCGCCGCACGTCTACGGCGGCTGAGGAGTCGTCAGGCCTGATCGCGGGGACGGGAACCCTCGCGGGTCTCCCGCCGTTGGAGCATGCGAAGGGCAGATTCCCGGCCGTCCCCTGCGGCTTCGGGTGACAATGCTGGGGTACCGTCCGAAGAACAGTTCTTCAAACAGCTACAACAGCACCAAACAGCCTTATCAAACTCACTATGGCAGGAGGGACGGGGCGGCACCGCTCCGTATGGATGGACGTGAAGCGATACTTCCGTGGGCCGGTCATGTGGATCGTGCTGGCCGTCCTTGCCGTGGTCGTGTTGATGCAGGTCGTCGGTTCGTCCGGCGGCTACAAGACGGTGGACACCGGCCAGGTAATTCAGGCCATCAACGACAACAAGGTGGACTCGGCCAAGCTGACCACCGGCGATGAGAGCACGATCAAGGTCGAGCTGAAGGACGGCCAAAAGGTCGACGGCTCGAACAAGATCCAGGCGAGCTACATCGGCGACCAGGGCGTCGACGTGGCCAAGACTCTCCAGGCCAAGTTCGAGGACAAGCAGATTCCGGACGGGTACACCGTCTCGCCGTCGAAGCAGAACCCCTTCGTGGGCATCCTGCTTTCGCTGCTGCCCTTCGTTCTCATCGTCGTCGTGTTCCTGTTCCTGATGAACCAGATGCAGGGCGGCGGCTCCCGAGTCATGCAGTTCGGGAAGTCCAAGGCCAAGCTCATCACCAAGGACACCCCCAAGACGACGTTCTCCGACGTCGCCGGCAGCGACGAGGCCGTCGAGGAGCTCCACGAGATCAAGGAGTTCCTCCAGGAACCGGCCAAGTTCCAGGCTGTCGGCGCCAAGATTCCCAAGGGCGTACTCCTGTACGGCCCGCCCGGAACGGGCAAGACGCTGCTCGCGCGCGCTGTCGCGGGTGAGGCCGGCGTCCCGTTCTACTCGATCTCCGGTTCCGACTTCGTCGAGATGTTCGTCGGTGTCGGTGCCTCCCGTGTCCGTGACCTCTTCGAGCAGGCCAAGGCGAACGCTCCGGCGATCGTCTTCGTCGACGAGATCGACGCGGTCGGCCGGCACCGTGGTGCCGGACTCGGCGGTGGGCACGACGAGCGCGAGCAGACGCTCAACCAGCTGCTCGTCGAGATGGACGGCTTCGACGTGAAGGGCGGCGTCATCCTGATCGCCGCCACGAACCGGCCCGACATCCTCGACCCGGCGCTGCTGCGTCCCGGCCGTTTCGACCGCCAGATCGCGGTCGACCGTCCGGACATGCAGGGCCGTCTGGAGATCCTCAAGGTTCACCAGAAGGGCAAGCCGGTCGCTCCGGACGTCGACCTGTCGGCCGTCGCCCGCCGTACGCCGGGCTTCACCGGTGCCGATCTCGCCAACGTGCTGAACGAGGCCGCTCTGCTGACGGCCCGCTCGGACCGGAAGCTGGTCGACAACCAGATGCTCGACGAGGCGATCGACCGTGTGGTCGCGGGCCCGCAGAAGCGGACCCGGATCATGTCGGACAAGGAAAAGAAGATCACCGCGTACCACGAGGGCGGTCACGCCCTGGTCGCGGCGGCCTCGCCGAACTCCGACCCGGTCCACAAGATCACGATCCTGTCCCGCGGCCGTGCGCTCGGGTACACGATGGTGCTCCCGGACGAGGACAAGTACTCGACCACGCGCAACGAGATGCTCGACCAGCTCGCCTACATGCTGGGCGGGCGCGCGGCCGAGGAGCTCGTCTTCCACGACCCGACGACCGGCGCCGCGAACGACATCGAGAAGGCCACTGGCACGGCCCGCGCGATGGTCACGCAGTACGGCATGACCGAGCGGCTCGGTGCGATCAAGTTCGGCGGCGACAACTCGGAGCCCTTCCTGGGCCGCGAGATGGGTCACCAGCGCGACTACTCGGAAGAGGTCGCCGCGCTCGTCGACGAAGAGGTCAAGAAGCTCATCGAGACCGCGCACAACGAGGCCTGGGAGATCCTGGTCGAGAACCGCGACGTTCTCGACAACCTGGTCCTCGCGCTGCTCGAGAAGGAGACGCTGAACAAGGAGCAGATCGCCGAGATCTTCGCTCCGATCGTGAAGCGCCCGGCCCGCCCCGCGTGGACCGGCTCCAACCGCCGTACCCCCTCGACCCGCCCGCCGGTGCTCTCCCCCAAGGAGCTCTCACTGACGAACGGTGCGAACGGAACGGCGCCCGCCATCGAGACCACCACCCCGGTGGACACGGTGAAGGAAGAGCGCCCCGAGAGCTGACCCGGCCCTCATCGGGCAGGCCAGACCCGGAATGCAGGCCGCGTCCCCCACGCTTTACCGTGTGGGGGACGCGGCCTTTGCGCTGCCGCGCGGGCATGGACGTAGAGAAAGAGGCACCTGATGACCGACCCGGTGACGCTGGACGGCGAGGGCTCGATCGGCGAGTTCGACGAGAAGCGGGCCGAGAACGCCGTGCGTGAGCTGCTCATCGCGGTCGGCGAGGACCCGGACCGAGAGGGGCTGAGGGAGACGCCGGGGCGGGTCGCCCGCGCGTACAAGGAGATATTCGCGGGCCTGTGGCAGAAGCCCGAGGACGTCCTGACGACGACGTTCGACCTGGGGCACGACGAGATGGTCCTGGTGAAGGATATCGAGATCACCTCGTGCTGTGAGCATCACCTGGTGCCGTTCGTCGGTGTTGCCCACGTGGGCTACATCCCGTCGAGCGACGGCAAGATCACGGGCCTCTCCAAGCTCGCGCGCCTCGCGGACGTCTTCGCCCGCCGGCCGCAGGTCCAGGAGCGGCTGACGACGCAGATCGCCGACTCCCTGATGGAGATCCTGGAGCCGCGCGGCGTGATCGTCGTCGTGGAGTGCGAGCACATGTGCATGTCGATGCGGGGGGTGCGCAAGCCCGGCGCGAAGACGATCACGTCGGCCGTGCGCGGCCAGCTCCGGGACCCCGCGACCCGCAGCGAGGCGATGAGCCTGATCATCGGGCACTGATGCGCGATTGATTCCGGGGCGGGCGTAGGGCCCTACGGCGAAGGGCCCTAGGCGGCCGGTGCCGCCTGCTCGGGGTCCTCGTCCTCCGGGAGCTTGCAGACGCGCTCCAGGAAGATGGCGGCCGCGACGACGCCGGCTCCGGCGAGCACCGAGAGCCCGGCGTAGATCGCCTGGTCGCGGCGGGCCGGGACGTCCAGGGACTCCAGGAGGAAGGCGCCGGTGCCGCCGTACATGCCGGCGACGAGCGCCGCGACCAGGGCGCTGGCCTGGCCGAAGACCAGGGCGCGCGCCGCCATCATGGGGTCGACGCCCTTGGCCTCGGGGCGGCGCTCCCGCTGCGCGCGCAGCCGGGAGCGGATGGACAGGGCCGTCGCGAGCAGCACGACGGCGATCACGGCGAGCACGATGGGTGCGGCCAGCGGGACCTTCGGCAGCGTGCCGAGCGAGTCCCACAGGCGGGCGCCCGCCCAGCACAGCACTCCGGCGACGACGAACAGGCCGACCAGTGTCCTGATGCGCAGTTGCTTCATCCCGGTTGGTCGCCCCTTGTCCGTCATGGCCCGCTTGCCTGGCCGTTAACCGTGTCCGGTAGACCCTAACGATTACTCGGGGAGGCGGAGTTCCAGGTCGGCACGTGCCGCGACGCCTTCGCGGGTCACGGCGTCGAGCAGCTGGGCGACCGCGCCGTGCCCCGGAAGCTGAGCCTCCGGCTCCACGTCGTGCCAGGGGACGAGCACGAAGGCCCGCTCGTGTGCCCGCGGGTGGGGGAGCGTGAGGTACGGGTCGTCCGAGACCACGTCGGCGTACGCGACGATGTCGACGTCGATGGTGCGGGCGCCCCAGCGCTCGTCCCGGACCCGGTGGAAGGCCTCCTCGACCGCGTGCGCGCGCTCCAGGAGCGAGGAGGGCGGCAGCGTCGTCTTCAGGACGACGACGGCGTTGAAGTACGAGGGCTGGCTGTCCGGGTCGACGCCCCAGGGCTCCGTCTCGTAGACGGGCGAGACGGCCTTGACGCGGACTCCGGGCGTGTCCTCCAGGGCGTCCACCGCGCCCTGGAGGGTCTCCAGGCGGTTCCCCAGGTTCGCGCCGAGGGAGATCACGGCGCGCTTGGGGTTGGAGAGCGTGGTGTCGGCGGCGTCGACCTGCTCCACCACGGAGGTCGGCACCGGCTGGACGGTCGGGTCGAACGGAGTTTTGTTCATACTCGGCTCCGGGTGATGGTGACGGTCACGTCGTCGAAGGGAACGGTGATCGGTGCGTCCGGCTTGTGGACGCAGACCTCGACCTCCTGGACTCCTTCGTGCTTCAGGCATGCCTGGGCGATGCGCTCGGCGAGTGTCTCGATGAGATCCACGGGGTCGCCCGCGACGACGGCCACGACCTCCTCCGCCACGATGCCGTAGTGCACGGTCTTCGCCAGGTCGTCGTCGGCCGCGGCCGCTCGCGTGTCCAGGCCGAGCACCAGGTCCACGATGAAGGTCTGGCCTTCCTCGCGTTCCTTGGGGAAGACGCCATGGTGCCCACGGGCCTTGAGGCCGCGCAGCGCGACACGATCCACGCGAATCACTCCTGCAGTCGTCGTTGAAGGCCGGGGCCATCGATGTGCGGTCGATGTCCCGGCCTCGTTCGAATCTACCTTTGAGCACTGACAGCACCGGTCCGCGGGGGCTATGACTGATCCCACCCGGCACACGCGACTCACGGCGCACTCTCTGCTGGTAGCCGCCCATACCCAGGCGGTCGAGAGCGCAACCTCGCATCCGGCTTTCGTGCTCTTCGGGGGGCGCCTACCCACTCAGGCGGGTGATCCGCCGTCGTCCTCGCTGCCCATCTCGTCGGATTCTTCGTCCGACTCGGCGAGCACGGGGGAGGCGTGGTGCGACCAGATCTTCCAGCCGTCGCGGGTGCGCCGGAACACGTTCGTGGCGACGACGCGCTGGCCGACGAGCGGGCCCAGTTCGTCGCCCTCCTTGGGGGCGGGGCCGCCGCTGAGGATGTTCTCCGTGCAGGTCACCAGGGCGGTGTCGGCGACGACGCTGATGTGCACATCGGTCAGGAAGAACTGGATGTACTCGGTGTTCGCCATGATCAGCGCGTAACTGCGGAGCACCTCGCCCCGGCCCGTGAGCACCGGCCAGCCGGGGTGCACGCAGCTGACGGAGGTGTCCTCGGCCTCGTCCGGGTCGGCGTCCTCGGCGTAGTCGACGTCCTCGGGGGCGAGCCACAGGGCGGTGAGTTCCTCGAAGGCGCCGCGCTCGACGGCCTCGTAGTAGGTGCGGTTGGCGGTGTCGACGGCTTGGACGTCGGCCTCGGTCACTGGGCTCCTTCGACCGCGCGTGCCACGCGGACGGCGTCGGCGGTGGCCCGCACCTCGTGGACGCGCACGGCCCAGGCGCCGGCCTGTGCGGCGAGCGCGGAGACGGCGGCGGTGGCGGCGTCGCGCTCGCGGGCGGGCGGCGGGGCGCCCTGCTCGCCGGCCAGCACGTGGCCGAGGAACCGCTTGCGGGAGGCCGCGACGAGGACCGGGTGGCCGAGCGCGTGCAGCCGGTCGAGGTGGGCGAGCAGGGAGAGGTCGTGCTCGGCGTTCTTGGAGAAGCCGAGGCCCGGGTCGACGACGATCCGGTCGGGGGCGATACCGCCCTCGATGGCGGCCTCCACGCGCGCGTGCAGCTCGCTCACGACCTCGGAGACGACGTCCTCGTAGGTGCCGGGCACATTGGTGCCCTCCAGGAGGCCGCGCCAGTGCATGACGACGAAGGGCGCTCCGGCGGCGGCGACGACCGGGACCATCTCCGGGTCGGAGAGCCCGCCGCTCACATCGTTGACCAGGGAGGCGCCCGCGGCGAGGGACTGCTCGGCGACGGAGGCCCGCATGGTGTCGACCGAGATCGTCACGCCTTCGGAGGCGAGGCCTCGTACGACGGGGATCACGCGCCTGAGCTCCTCGTCCTCGTCGACGCGGCTGGCGCCCGGGCGGGTGGACTCGCCGCCGACGTCCACGAGGTCGGCGCCCTCGGCGACCAGGTCGAGGCCGTGCTTGATCGCGGCGGTCGTGTCGAACCAGCGGCCGCCGTCCGAGAACGAGTCCGGCGTCACGTTGACGACGCCCATGACCGCGCAGCGGTCCCAAACGGGGAGGTTGGCTACGTGGCCCCGGCGGACCTGCGACGTGCTCATGGCCTCAAGCCTAGGCCCTTCACGGCGGTCGGGATCTCGCGGCTTCGGCAGCCTGCGAAGGTGCCGCCGCTCTCGTGGCGGAGCCGCGCGGTGAGGCCGGTCTCGCGGGTCCAGACCGCGCGTCCCGTCTCGGAGCAGTCCATGACGGCGGGCGTCCAGGCGTGGGTCCGTGCCTCGTCCATGAAGCGCTCCATGGCTCCCGGCCACGCCTCTACGTCGCCCATGGGGTCGCCCTTGGCCAGCATCACGCCGGAAACGACGCGGTAGCGGACCGCCGCCTTGCCGCTGGGCGAGAACACGACCCCCTTGCCGCGGACGGCCGGGCCCTCGGGGCGGAACGCGAGGTAGAGCGTGGTCAGCGCGGTGACCAGGCCGAGGGCGCCGAGCGAGAGGGCGACGGTGTGCGCGATGCCGCCCGCGTAGACGAGCGGACCTTCCATGCCGAGCAGGCCGCACAGGACGTGCTCCAGGCGGTCCACGAGACTCGGGGCGCCGACGAGTCGCTCCGGGTGCGCGCTGACGACCGCGAGGCCGGTCAGCAGCGAACCGGCGCTCAGGAGCACGAAGTTGGCCAGCGCGCGCCAGCGGCCGCGGGGGTCGGGTGGCGCGTCGAACTGCTTCCGGTCGCGGATCAGGAGCCACAGCGGCACCAGGGACAGGGCGACGCCGATGACCCCCAGGAGCGATTCCCGGTACGCGAATTGCGCGGCGGCGCCGAGCGGCAGCAGTGCCGTCGCCGTCCACCAGGCCCGTCGCTTGCGGCGCCGCAGCATGCGCGCGAGCAGGACGAGCAGGACGCCGCTGCCGAGCGCGAGGGCCGCGGCGTACGGGCCGAGCGTGCCCGGCAGCGCCTCCGTGACGCCGCCCGTGCGGCTCCGGGCGAGCCGGGGCAGGACACCGGCCGCGATGTCCGCGCCCCCGGCCAGGAGGCAGGCGCCCGCGATCCGCCGCATCCGCGCGCCTCCTCCAGCCGCTCGCCCCGCGAGACATGTGAACACGGTGCGAATGCCGCATCCGTGACGTACGACCTGTAGGACGGAAGCGGAGCGGCCCGGGTTCACTCGTGAACGGTGAACCCCTCGGGAGTGTGAACGGCGGGCCCGGCTACTGGTGGAGCGGTTACTGGAGGAGGGTCTACTGGAGGAGCGGTTCCACCGTCTCCAGGTCGACCTCCGCGCGCGTGATGTCCCGCGCGTCCGCGGCCGTGGAGCGGCGCAGCGCCTCGTGCAGCCGGGCGGGGGTGAGGACACCGAGGAAGCGGCCCTCGCTGTGTTCGTCGATGACCGCGATCCAGCCCGCGTCGTGCTGGAGCATCGTCGCGAACGCCTGCTTGAGCGGGGCGCCCACGGGCAGCCAGGCCTCCATGCGGCGCGCGTGGTCGCGCACGGTGTCGCCCTTGTTCGCGGCCACGCGCGCGTGCTCGGCGGAGATCCAGCCATGCAGGTTGTTGTCGCGGTCCAGGACGACGGCCCAGCGGGCGTCGAGCTCCTTGGGCAGCGGGTCGTCGAGGTGCACGACGGGCGGCTGCTCCAGGTCGCCCTCCTCGATCGGGGTCACCGAGAGGCGCTTGAGGCCGCGGTCGGCGCCCACGAAGTCGGCCACGTAGTCGGTGGCGGGCGTGCCCAGGACCGCCGACGGGGTGTCGTACTGCTCGATGCGACCGTCGCCGTAGACGGCGATACGGTCGCCGAGGCGGACGGCCTCCTCCATGTCGTGCGTGACGAACAGGACGGTCTTTCCGAGCGTCTGCTGCAGGCGCAGGAACTTGTTCTGCAGGTGCTCGCGCACCACGGGGTCGACCGCGCCGAACGGCTCGTCCATCAGCAACACGGGCGGGTCGGCGGCCAGGGCCCTTGCCACGCCCACCCGTTGGCGCTGGCCGCCGGAGAGCTGCTCGGGGTAGCGCTCGCCGAACACCTTCGGGTCGAGGCCCACCAGGTCGAGCAACTCGGCTGCCCGCTCACGGGCCTTGGCGCGCTTGACGCCCAGCAGGTGCGGCACGGTCGCGGTGTTGTCGAGGACCGACTTGTGCGGGAACAGGCCGACCTGCTGGATCACATAGCCGATGCGGCGGCGCAGTTGGACGGGGTCGACCCCGGATATGTCGTCGCCGTCGAGGAATATCCGGCCCGCGGTGGGTTCGATGAGCCGGTTCACCATCTTCATCGTCGTGGTCTTGCCGCAGCCCGACGGGCCGACGAGCGTGACCAGTTCGCCCTCGTTCACCTCGAAGGACAGATCGTCGACGGCGGTGGTGCCGTCCGCGTACCGCTTGCTGACGTGCTCGAACCGGATCATGGGACCCCATTCTGCCGGGACGCGGCCCGGTTGGGGATGCCCGGGCGAGGCAGTCATGTGAAGGCCGTGTTGCGTCCGACGCCCGGGCCTCGGCCATTGTCAGTGGCGCGGGCTAGGGTCGTCGGCAGTCGAGAGTTGTGTGTGCGGGTGGGGAAAAGGCGCGTGCGCGTGCGCGGGCGGCTGACATACGTTCGGGGAATCGGGGGAGGGGGCCGGCGTGAGCGAGCAGAACTGCATGGTGGCCAATGACTGGGTGTGCGGGGAGTATGTGCGCACCCGCGGCCAGGAGTTGATCGACGCGACCGTCCAACACCTCGGCATCACGGCGGTGTCGGTGGTGATCGGCGTTCTCATCTCCTTCCCGCTCGCGCTGCTCGCCCGGCGCGCACGCGCCTTCGCGGGGCCGGTGCTCGGCGTGACCACGGTGCTCTACTCGATTCCGTCGCTCGCGATGTTCTCGCTGCTGCTGCCCCTGTTCGGGCTCTCGGTGTCACTGGTGGTCACGGGGCTCGTCCTGTACTCCCTGACGATCCTCGTGCGGAACATACTGGCGGGGTTGCAGGCCGTCCCGGAGGAGGCGCGAGAGGCCGCGCGCGGGATGGGGTACGGGCCGCTGCGGCTGCTGTGGGAGGTCGAACTCCCGCTGGCGCTCCCGGCGATGCTGGCCGGAGTGCGGATCGCCACGGTCTCCACGGTGGCGCTGACGACGGTCGGCTCGATCGTGGACTACGGCGGGCTCGGCACGCTGATCGTCAGTGGCCTCCAGAGCGACTTCAAGGCGCAGGTGCTCACCGCGTCCGTGCTGTGCGTGCTGCTCGCGGTCCTGGCGGACCTGCTGCTGCTCGTCGTGCAGCGGTGGCTGACGCCGTGGACGAGGGTGGGGGCGCCCGCGCGGGGCGGGTTCCGAATACGGGGGCTCCGCGGCCGCGACGACGTGGCGCGCGTCGAGCCGGAGAAGGTGGCATGAACGCGATATCGGGGGCCTACGACTGGCTGGCCACGGGTGCCAACTGGCAAGGGGAGAAGGGGGTGTGGCACCGCCTCGGCGAGCACCTGTACTTCTGCGGTGTCGCGCTCGCCGTCTCCTGCCTGATCGCCCTGCCGCTGGCCCTGTGGCTCGGGCACAAGGGCAAGGGCGGCGCGCTCGCGATCAACATCTCGAACGTGGGGCGGGCGGTACCGACGCTGGCCGTGCTCGTGCTCCTCACGCTCACCCCGCTCGGCCGGCACGGCGATGTGCCGACGCTGATCGCGCTGGTGCTGTTCGCGGTGCCGCCGCTGCTGACCAACGCGTACGTGGGGATGCGTGAGGTCGACCGGTCGGTGGTGGAGGCCGCGCGCGGTATGGGCATGAGCGGCCGCCAGGTCTTCGCCCGCGTCGAGCTGCCGCTGGCGTATCCGCTGGTGATGACGGGGCTGCGGTCCGCGACGGTGCAGGTGATCGCGACGGCGACGCTGGCGGCGATGGCCGGGGAGGGCGGGCTCGGGCGGATCATCACGGCCGGGTTCAGCCTCCAGGACACGTCGCAGGTGGTCGCGGGGGCGGTGCTCGTGGCCGTGCTCGCGCTGGCCGCGGAGGGCCTGTTCGTCGCGGCGGGACGGGCCTTCGACCCCATGCGGAGGCGGGCGTGACCCAGGGGTCGGGTCCGGACACGGGTCCGGGGCCGGGAGCCGGGGTGCGGGCTTGTGTTTGTTGTCAGTTCGGCAGTGCGACGAGGAGAGCGATGAACAGCAGAACGCGTCGAGTGGCCCTGGCGGCCGTGACGGTGGGTGCGCTGACCGCGGGGCTCACCGCGTGCGGTGGCGACAGCCTTGAGGGCAAGAACGACAAGGGCGGGTCGGACGGCGGAGGGAAGGGCAAGGTCGTCATCGGAGCCGCGCGTTTCACCGAGGCCAAGGTGCTCGGTGAGCTGTACCGGCAGATATTGGACGACGCCGGGTACGACGCGTCGGTCAAGACGGTGGAGAACCGCGAGATCTACGAACCGCAGCTCGCCAAGGGCGCCATCGACGTGGTGCCCGAATACGCGGCGACGCTCGCCGAATTCCTCAACCTGAAGGAGAACGGGGCCAAGGCGAAGCCGGTCGCGTCGAGCGATGTCGACGCCACGGTGACCGCGCTGCGCAAGCTCGCCGATCCGCAAGGGCTGAAGGTTCTGGACGCGGGAGAGGCCGTCGATCAGAACGCGTTCGCGGTGAGCAAGGACTTTGCCGAGAAGCACAAGTTGAAGACTCTTTCGGATCTTGGCAAGTCGGGCCAGAAGGTGAAGATCGCGGCCGGCGACGAATGCGAGACTCGGCCGTTCTGCGCGCCGGGACTCAAGAAGTCGTACGGGATCGATGTCACGGGAATCGATCCCAAGGGCGTCGGCACCACGCAGTCGAAGCAGGCGGTGAAGAACGGCACGGACCAGCTGGTCCTGACGACCACGACCGACGCGACGTTGGAGAACTTCGGGCTCGTTCTCCTGAAGGACGACAAGAAGCTCCAGAACGCGGACAACATTGTTCCGGTTGTGAACGCCAAGGATGCGGGCGACAAGAAGATCGCCGATGTCCTCGGGAAGCTGACGAAGACGCTCACGACCGATGATCTCGTCGAGCTGAACCGGAAGGTCGATGCCGAGCGGCAGAAGGAAGGCGATGTCGCGAAGGAGTATCTGGAGTCCAAGGGCCTCATCGCTAAATGATCTTGATCGGCGCGTGTCGACGGAGCGAGAGGTGAGAGGCATTGGCCGCGGTAAGTGGCCTTGCCCGTACGGGGGTTAGGTGGTTTCTGTGACAGGTGTGTCCGAATATTGCCGGGCGGGGCTTCGCGATTTGCCTACGCGCGGTAAGTTTCTGGCCATGCCACGTGGACGCCACCGCCATTCTCCGCCCCTGCACCGCCTCCTGCCTCCGACGGTGATCGCCGGTGTGCCTCTCGTCTGCGCGGGGGCCGCCTGGCTGTCCGAGGATCCGCTCGTCCTGCGAGGCGTCGCTGCCGCGGCCGCCGCCGCCGCGGTGGTCGGCGCCGTGGTGATGCGCCGCTGGGACCGGCTCGCGGGCAAGCGGGTCGCCGAGCTGACGCGCGGCGCCGCGAGCGAGCGGTGGCGGCACGAGGAGGCCGTGGCGGAGCTGGAGGGCGACCTCGACGAGTCGCGGGAGCTGCGCAGCCGCCTGGAGGGCAAGCTGCGGGCGAAGCGTGCCGAGCTCGCCGCGCTGCGGGGCGAGCACGCGGCGCTGCTGCGGCGGTATGCGAACGCGGAGACGGAGCGGGCCAGCGCGCTCGAAGGCCGGCGTCGGCTCGCGATAGAGGCCGCCTCCCCGGCGAAGGCGCTGCCGCCCGTGCCTCCGGCCGTGCCGGGTCGCCCGACTCCGGAGATGTACCGGCGGGCCAATGTCGCGCTCAAGCGTCTCGCCCGGCCCGAACCGGCGGGGCATGCGGCGGAGGAGGCCGATTCCCAGGGGAAGTCCGAGGCGGCGGCCGGCCACTTCACCGTGCCTGCCGCCGCGATGGTCGTCCCCGCGGCACCCGCGCGCAAGGTTCCCCAGGGCGGGTTCGACTTCTTCGGCGCGGGGAGCTCCCCGCAGAGCGAGGAAGACCTGGCGGACGTCGTGGGTGAGGAACTGGCGGCGGAGGTCGCGGCCGAGGTGAACGAGCCGGAGGCCGAAGACGTCGACAACGGTGACAACGTCGACGAGGTCGAGGCCCCCGAAGCCTCCGAAGACGCCGAGCGCGAGCAGCAGGTCATCGACCAGCAGGTCATCGACCTGACCGCGCACGACGAGACGGAGCAGATCGACATGGGCGAGCTGAGGTCCGCACTTCAGGCATGAGGTCGCGTGGGTGAGGGGCGGGTCGGCGCGTGGCCGACCCGCCCCTCACGCGTCACGTCCCCGCCATCCACCGGTCGGGACGCGCGTCGCGCCGCCCCGTGCGGGACCGGTCCGCCTGGGCCCGCAGGAGTTGGGACGCCTCTTCCACGTCCCTCAGGCGGGCCGTCACCGTCTTGTTGGCGCCCGTGTCGAGGTGCAGGCCGGCGACGCGCCAGTGGCGCTCCCAGGGCCCCTGGGTGAAGCGCACGCTCTGCACCTTGGCGTGCGGGACGAGCGAGAGGCGGCGCTGCAGCAGTCCGGTGCGCGCGGCGAACACCGTTTCCGTGACCGCCACTCCGTAGCTCCGCCACCACACCGGCACGCACCAGCGCCCGCGTCGCGGCGCCCCCGCGAAGTCGGCCGGCTTCGGCACCGAGACTCCCGGCAGGATCCGCGCGACGACGTCCTCGGCGTCTTCGCGCGGTGCCACGGGGACGAGCACGGTGTTCGACGACCCGGCGACGTGCAGCTCGACGCGGACCCAGCCGCGGCGCCTCCACAGCAGCGGCTCGATGATCCGCACGGTCTGCACCCGTCCCGGCGGCACCGTCTCGTGCACCCGGTCGAGCAGCCCGTGGTCGATGCGCAGCCCGTCCTGGGACTCGCCGACCGTCCAGTCGTACTCCTTGATGAACCGGCCCGCGCTGTTGGTGAAGGCCCCGCCGACCAGCGGCACGGTGACCGCGAACACTGTCCACAGGTTGTGGGTGGCGAACCACAGGAGCGTCGGGACGGCGACCGCGGCGAGCAGCATCGCCCAGGGCGCGCCCGTCAGGAGCAGCGCCACCGCGAGCATGCGCGGGGGCGTGTGCAGGATCGGCCGCGCCGGCGCCTCGCCCACGTCGCGCGCCGACTCGGGCGCGAACCCGGCGGCCCGGGCGAGGAGTTCGGCACGCAGGTTCCCGGCCTCGCGCTCTCCCAGGAAGGCGAGCTCGTCCTTCTTGTCGGCTCCCACCACGTCGAGTTTGAGCTTGGCCACGCCCACGAAGCGGGCGAGGAGCGGCTGCGTGACGTCCACCGCCTGGAGACGGTCGAGCCGGATGTGGGCGGTGCGGCGGAACAACAGGCCCGTACGGATGCGCAGTTCGGTGTCGGTCACCGCGAAGTGCGTGAACCACCAGGTGAGGAACCCGTACAGGGCGGCCGCAGGGACCAGCACTCCGATGCCGATCAGCAGCATGGCGGTGGTGAGGTGGGCGAGCTGGCGCTGCGCCTGGTCCATGTCGTGGACGGCCCAGCCGAGCAGGATCGCGATGGGCGCCCACGCGCGGCGCAGCGGCGTGACGGGGTGCAGGCGCCGCTCTCGTACGTCCTCGGCGGGTTCCTGGGCCGGGGCGTCGTCGGGGACGCGGGAGGCCGTCACAGGCCCGCCGATCGGGCCTCGCCGAGTTCGGTGAGACGGTCGCGCAGCCGCTCGGCCTCCAGGGGCGCGAGGCCGGGGATCGTCGCGTCGGTGGCCGCGGCGGCGGTGTGCAGTTGCAGGCTGGCCAGGCCGAACTTCCGCTCCAGCGGCCCGGACGTCACCTCGACGAGCTGCATCCGCCCGTACGGCACGATCGTCTCCTCGTGCCACAGGACCCCACGGCTGATCAGCAGGTCGTCGGCCCGCTCCGCGTACCGCCACGAGCGCCAGTTGCGGCCGAGCATCACCCAGCCCCAGGCCAGGGCCACGAGCGGCAGCACGGCGAAGGCCGTCCACCCGGGGCCCGCGAACATGCCGAGCAGCACCGCGAGCACCACCGTCAGCGGCACCAGCCACACGAGCAGCAGCAGGCGGCGCACCTTCAGCAGTCCGGCGGGCAACCCGGTCCAGTCCGGCCCTGTCGACTCCGTCGGGCCTGTCGGCTCCGCCGGCCCTGTCGCCCCTGTCTTCATGGGGTCACCCTACGTACGAGAGACTGTGTCCATGACGCCCACGACTCAGGCCACGGTCGGCATCGGTGGTGCCGCGGAGAGCACCGACATGGTGCTCAACATCGGTCCGCAGCACCCTTCCACCCATGGTGTGCTGCGCCTGCGTCTCGTGCTCGACGGCGAGCGGATCCAGCACGCGGAGCCGGTCATCGGCTACATGCACCGCGGTGCGGAGAAGCTCTTCGAGGCGCGCGACTACCGGCAGATCGTGATGCTCGCCAACCGCCACGACTGGCTGTCCGCGTTCTCGAACGAGCTGGGCGTCGTGCTCGCCGTCGAGCGAATGCTGGGCATGGAGGTACCGGAGCGCGCCGTGTGGCTGCGGACGCTGCTCGCCGAGCTGAACCGGGTGCTCAACCATCTGATGTTCCTGGGTTCGTACCCGCTCGAACTGGGCGGAATCACACCCGTCTTCCACGCTTTCCGGGAGCGCGAGGAACTCCAGAACGTCATGGAGGAGGTCTCCGGCGGGCGCATGCACTACATGTTCAACCGCGTCGGCGGCCTCAAGGAGGACCTGCCGCTCGGCTGGACCACCCGCGCGCGTGCGGCCGTCGCGAGCGTGCGCTCCCGCATGGACGTATACGACAACCTCGTCCTCGGCAACGAGATCTTCCGGGGGCGTACGCGCGGGGTGGGCACGCTGTCCGCCGAGGCCGCGCACGCCTACGGAGTCAGCGGCCCGATCGCCCGCGCCTCCGGAGTCGACTTCGACCTCAGGCGCGACGAGCCGTACCTCGCCTACGCAGAGCTGTCGGACACCCTGAAGGTCGTCACGCGCCAAGAGGGCGACTGCCTGGCCCGGTTCGAATGCCTCCTGGAGCAGGCGCACAACGCGCTCGACCTCGCGGACGCCTGCCTCGACCGGATCGCGGACCTCCCGCAGGGCCCGGTCAACCAGCGCCTCCCGAAGGTCCTCAAGGCGCCCGAGGGCCACACGTACGCGTGGACGGAGAACCCGCTCGGCATCAACGGCTACTACCTCGTCTCCAAGGGCGAGAAGACGCCGTACCGGCTGAAGCTGCGCTCCGCCTCGTACAACAACATCCAGGCGCTGACCGAGCTGCTTCCGGGGACGCTCGTCGCCGACATGGTGGCGATCCTCGGGTCACTGTTCTTCGTGGTCGGGGACATCGACAAGTAGGCCGTCCACGTCCATGGCGACGGGCTCGACCAGCCAGCCGAAGTCGCCGAGCCCGCCCCGCGCGGTCAGCTCGGCGGCCTCTCCCGCACCCGCGAGCGCCCGGACGTACGCGGCCGGGTCCCGCGAGGCGAGGGCCAGTGGCGGGCGGTCGGCGCTCACCCTCAGGGCGCCCAGAGCGGCTCGCTGTGTCAGCAGCCGGGCGTTCGGAGTGGACGCGCACGCGTCCAGCGCCACGTGCGCCGTGATGTCGCAGGAGCCGTCGGGCACGGGGGTCGTCTCCCGGCCCTCGCGAAAGCCGGTGAGCGTGCCGAAGGGGGGCCGGGAGGCACGCGTGTGCGCGTAGTCCACCGCCACCGCGAGGCCGCGCTCCAGGGTGCGTACGGCCGCCGCCCAGGCCGCGTCGCGGGGGCGGCCGACCTCGGCGCGCACGCCCGGCTCGGGCGGCAGCGGCCACCACCGGCGCAGCCAGCTCGCCGACGCCTCGTCGAGGGGCGCAGTGTCGAGGGTCTCCGTGCCGTCCTCGGCCACGAGGACCAGCCGTGCCGTGCCGTCCGCGTCCGCCTCGACGACCTCCAGCGGCACGTTGTCGAGCCACTCGTTCGCGACGAGGAGTCCGGTGACACCGGTCGGTGGCTCGGCCCGCCATGCGATCCGGTGGTCGAGTCCGGCGGGAGGTTCCGCCTTCTCCACCGCGTAGGCACGCACGCGTAGCGCCACTTTTTCCGGCAGCACCTCCAGGACGCGCGAAACCAGCTCTCCGCGACCCGCCGCCATGTCGACGAACGCCAACTCCGCGGGCTCGCCGAGGGCCGCGTCCACCCGGCACAACAGCTCGGCGACGGCCCCGGCGAACAGCGGCGACGCATGCACCGACGTGCGGAAATGCCCGGCAGGCCCCTCGGGTCTCCGGTAGAAGCCGGCCGGCCCGTACAGCGCCTCTTCGGTGGCCGCGCGCCACCCGCGCGGCGCCGCCTGTTGTCCGTTCTCCACGTCTGAAGGCTATGTGCGCCGGGCGCGTGCGCCGTGGGGTGCCTCCACCTTCAGGAGTACACGCGCCGGGTCCGGATCGGCCCTCCGGTTGACCCCTGCACGCTGCACGCTTCCCTACTCTGGGTTACGTGCAGCGCGTCTATGACTTCATCCGCAGACACCCGACGTGGGTCGACGGCTTCTGGGCCGTGATTCTCCTCGGCGTGTCCGTGGCGGCGTCGGGCGGTACGAGGCACGGGAACGAGGCGGCGCTGATCGTCTGCGCCGTCCTGATGTCCGTGGTGGTCGCGCTGCGCCGCCTGATGCCGGACAAGATGCTGGTGCTCGCGGTGGCCACGGGCCTCGGCCAGCTGGTGTTCGACGCGCGGGTCAATCCCTCGGATTTCGCGATGCTGGTCATCATCTACACCTGCGCGGTGAGCGGCCCGCGCTGGGCGTCGCGCTTCGGCCTGATCGGCGGGCTGTTCGCGGCGCCGCTCTCCCAGCTCCGCTGGCCCACCGCCGGCCAGATCAGCACCACGGGCCTGATCCTCATCACGGTCTTCCAGATGGTGCCGTTCGCCCTCGCCTGGGTGCTCGGCGACTCGCTGCGCACCAGACGCGCGTACCTGGCACAGCTGGAGGAGCGCGCCGACCGGCTGGAGAAGGAGCGCGAGGCGCAGTCGAAGGTCGCGGTGGCGGCCGAACGGGCGCGCATCGCACGCGAGTTGCACGACGTCGTCGCGCACAACGTGTCGGTGATGGTGGTGCAGGCCGACGGCGCCGCGTACGTCCTCGACCAGGCGCCCGACCAGGCGAAGAAGGCCCTGGAGACCATCTCGGGCACCGGCAGGCAGGCGCTCGCGGAGATGCGCAGGCTGCTCGGCGTGCTGCGCACCGGCGAGCACGAGGAGGCCGGCGAGTACGTTCCGCAGCCCGACGTCGAGCAGATAGAGGAGCTCGTCGACGAGGTGCGCACGGCGGGCCTCCCGGTCGACTTCAGAGTGGAGGGCACCCCGCGCCCGCTGCCCAGCGGCGTCGAGCTGACCGCGTACCGCATCGTCCAGGAAGCGCTCACCAACACCCGCAAGCACGGTGGTCCCAACGCGTCCGCCAGCGTCCGCCTCGTCTACTTCGACGACGGCCTCGGCCTGCTCGTCGAGGACGACGGCAAGGGCGCCCCGCACGAGCTGTACGAGGACGGCGGCGCGGACGGCCGTGGCCACGGCCTCATCGGGATGCGCGAGCGCGTCGGTATGGTCGGCGGCACGCTGGACGCGGGACCGCGGGCCGGCGGTGGCTTCCGCATCAGCGTGCTGCTGCCTCTCAAGCCCGCCCATTGACACGTACAAGTCCGTCCGACACGTACAAGCCCATCGATCAAGTCCAACGACACGTACAAGTGAGGACCGCCCGATGCCGATCAAGGTCATGCTCGTCGACGACCAGGTGCTGCTGCGCACCGGCTTCCGGATGGTGCTGGCCGCACAGCCGGACATGGAGGTCGTCGCCGAAGCGGGCGACGGCGTCGAGGCGCTGGAGGTGCTGCGCTCGGCCTCGGTGGACGTGGTCCTCATGGACGTCCGCATGCCGAAGCTCGACGGGGTCGAGACGACGCGGCGGATCTGCGCCGACGACGACCCGCCCAAGGTCCTCATCCTGACCACCTTCGACCTCGACGAGTACGCGTTCTCGGGGCTGCGGGCGGGGGCCTCCGGCTTCATGCTCAAGGACGTGCCGCCGGGCGAGCTGCTCGCCGCGATCCGCGCCGTGCACAGCGGGGACGCGGTGGTCGCCCCGTCCACGACCCGGCGGCTGCTCGACCGGTTCGCCCCGATGCTGCCCAGCAGCCCCGACCAGCCGCAGCACAAGCGCCTTGAGCGGCTCACCGAGCGCGAGCGCGAGGTCATGGTCCTGGTCGCCCAGGGGCACTCGAACGGAGAGATCGCCGCGCGCCTGGTGCTGTCCGAGGCCACGGTGAAGACCCATGTGGGCCGCATCCTGACCAAGCTCGACCTGCGCGACCGCGTCCAGGTCGTCGTCCTCGCCTACGAGACGGGGCTCGTCCGGGCGGGCGGCGCCGGGGCCTGAGGTCCCGGGGCACCAGGCCCCGGCCGGGCGGTCGGCGCAGCACGAGTCAGCGCAGCACTCCCTCGATGAAGTCCCCGCCGAGGCGCGAGACCACGCTCAGGTCCAACTGGTGCTGCACATAACGGCCCTGCCGCCGCGTCGTGATCAGCCCGGCCTTCTTCAGCACCGTCAAGTGCCGGGATATCTCCGGCGCCGTCATCCCGTGCGCGTCGGCCAGTTCACCGGTCGTGTACGGGCCGCGGGCCAGATGCCGGCACAGGCGCATGCGCACGGGGTGGGCGAGCGCCGACATCCTCCGGGTCAGCTGCTCCACGGACGGCGGCGAGGCGAGACCCGGTGCGGCCACGGGGTAGTGGATCACCGGCTGCCAGGCGTGCCGGTGCAGCACCATCAGGTGCGGCCAGCCGAGGCTCGTCGGCACCAGGACGAGGCCGCCCTGTGCCGTCACCGTGCGGCCCGACACGACCTTGTCGACCGATACGGTGCGCCCCGACTCGTCCATCGAGACGGCCGCGGACACGGACGTGAGCGCCTCCCGCATCCCCTTGCGCCGCAACAACTCCTTCTTGTGCCGGGCGTCCGCGGCCAACTGGTGCTGCAAGCGCGGCCAGGTGTCCGCGAAGAACGCCTCGTCGCAGTCCTCCATCAGCTCGCGGAACCAGGCGCGCATGGCCGGCGGATCGTCCAGGAGGCGCTGGGTGAACCGCACCTGATGCGCCCCGCGCGCCGCCGCCAGCTCGAGGGCGCGCTCACGCGTGCGCGGGTCCGACAGGCGGCCCGGGCCCGGATTCCCGTACGACAGCTGGCAGGTGAACTCCAGTGCGGCATCGACGAATTGCTCGTCGGACAGCTTGTCCAGCAGGTCGAGGTCCTCGGCGAGCGTGGCCCCCGGCAGCATGCGCTGCCCCGGGATCCCGGCGAACGGCATGAAGACGTCGGAGAACGTCGTCCGCCACAGGAAGTCCGCCTCGCACAACCGGTCCGCGAGGCACGCGTCCAAGCGCGCGGACACACTCGTCGCCCACCCCTGGAGGCCCGGGTGGTGCGCGGGCTCCGCCAGCGCGTGCAGCGCCGTACCCAACTCGGCCAGGGGCGAGGGCACCACGCTGATCCGCTCGGGCGTCAGGCCCGCGATGTCGATGCTCACGCTCATGACCCCATGGTGCACGCCGCCACTGACAGTCGGGTCGTCGATTGACGGCTCCCGTCAATCGACGTGACCACGCGGCGGCGCCGGGCGCAGTCTCTTACTCATCAGCCCCGAAGCGCAGCAAACAGGATGTTTTCTGGGTGTAGCGCGACAATCGAGATGAAGAGTGAGGTATCCGACATGAGCGTCACGCAGCAGTACGCCATCGACCTCTACCGCGCCGCCCAGCGCGGCGAAGCGGCCCCGCCGGCGCCCGGCCTGCACGACGTGGCCGCCCTGCGGGAACTGCGCGACTACCGCCGGTTCAAGGCGGTCGTGGCCGGCCGCCCGGCCCGCGGCCGGATCCGGGCGGCGCTGACCCGCCGGCTGTCGGGGCGCCGCTTCTCGGGCCGCCGCGGCCACCCCGCCGGTTGCTGAGCCCTTACGAGGGGGTGCGCTCTTACGAGTTACGAGGGGGTGCGCTCCTACGAAGCGATCCGCTCCACGAAGTCCGCGACGGCCGCGCGGACGTCGTCCGGGTCCCACTCAAGACCCGCCGCGGCGACCGTGACCTCCGTCGTCGCGAACCCCGGCACCGCGCCCTCGGCCCGCCAGGACCCGAACAGCGCCGTCCGCGTCTCCTCCGCCTGCGCGATCGCGGCCTCCGTGAGCGCCTCGGCGTCGTAGGGCAGCCAGACCCGGAACTGGTGCGTGTGCGGCACCTCGGGGAACACCCGCGCCCCGGCGACACCCGCCTTGGCGAAGCCCTCCCGCAGCGCCTGCGCGAGCACGCGCGCGTGCGCCACGTACTCGGGAAGCCGTGGCAACTCCCGCTCAAGACCCACCAGCGCCGCGATCGCCTGCGGGAACTGCTGGAAGACCTGGCCGCCGTAGCGGTGCCGCCACGTCCTGGCCTCGCCGACGAACGACCGCGGGCCCGCGAGCACCGCGCCGCTGAGGCCGCCGAGCGACTTGTAGAACGAGACGTAGACGCTGTCCGCGAGTTCCGCGATCTCGTCCAGCGGGCGCCCGAAGTGCGCCGTGGTCTCCCACAGGCGGGCCCCGTCGAAGTGGATCACGGCGTCACGCGCGCGTGCCGCCTCGCAGACCTCCTCCAGCGCCTCCCAGGTGGGCAGCACGAACCCGGCGTCCCTGAGCGGCAGTTCGAGCATCAGCGTCCCGAACGGCTCGTCCAGGTCGTGCACGTCGTCGGCGTCGATCTGCCGCGCCGCCTTCGTGGGGTGCACGGTGCGCAGCCCCGCCACCGTGGTCAGCGCCTCCCGCTCGTGGACCTCGGGGTGCGCCAGCGGGTGCAGGGCCACCGTGGAGTTGCCGGTCCGGCCCGCCCAGCAGCGCAGCGCGACCTGCTGCGCCATGGTGCCGGTGGGGAAGAACGCGGCCGCCTCCTTGCCGAGCAGCGCGGCGACCTCCGCCTCCAGGTCGGCCACGACGCCGCCCCCGTAGACGTCGACGTCGTCCGACAGGTCGGCCACCGTCGCCGCGGCGGCGGACAGGCTCTCCCAGCGCTCGCCCAAGGTGGCCTCGTTCGGCCTGCGGCCCAGGGTGCGCTCGGCGCCCCGCAACGCCGCGATCAGCCGTTCGGCCCGCGTCTTCTCGGAGGTGGCAGTGTTCTCGGCGGTTCCGTCCATCTGTCGATCATGGCGCACCGGCGTGCGCTTGCCCACAGCCTGTGGACGGCCGGGCCCCTCGCCCACAGATAGCGTTAACATGACGAGAAATCGTCCGGTACCCCGAGCGGACTGGAACGGAAGGCCATCGCCTCGTGACTACACCCTCTCCGAACCCACGATCCGAGCCCATGGATCCCAAGGACCGCCCCGCCCGTCTCACCGTGGGCGTCGTCGGCGCGGGCCGTGTCGGTCCCGCGCTCGCCGCGTCCCTGCAACTGGCCGGGCACCGCCCCGTCGCCGTCTCCGGAGTCTCCGACGCCTCCGTGCGGCGGGCCGCGACGCTGCTGCCCGACGTGCCCCTGGTGCCGCCCGCCGAGGTCCTCGCGCAGGCCGACCTGGTGCTCCTCACCGTCCCTGACGACGTCCTGCCGGGCCTCGTCGAGGGATTCGCCGAGACCGGCGCCGTACGGCCGGGACAGCTGCTCGTGCACACCTCGGGACGGTACGGCGCCAAGGTCCTCGAACCGGCGCTGCGCGCGGGCGGACTGCCGCTCGCGCTGCACCCCGCGATGACGTTCACCGGCACCGCCGTCGACGTCCAGCGGCTTGCGGGCTGCTCGTTCGGTGTCACCGCGCCCGAGGAGCTGCGGCTCGCCGCGGAGGCCCTGGTCATCGAGATGGGCGGCGAACCCGAGTGGATCGCCGAGGAGAACCGCGCGCTCTACCACGCGGCCCTCGCGCTCGGCGCGAACCACCTGGTCACCCTGATCGCGGAGTCCATGGAGCTGCTCCGCGAGGCGGGCGTGGGCGCTCCCGACCGGATGCTGGGCCCGCTGCTCGGCGCGGCGCTCGACAACGCGCTCAGGTCCGGCGACGCGGCCCTCACGGGCCCGGTGGCGCGCGGCGACGCGGGCACCGTCGCCGCCCACATCACGGAGCTGCGCAAGCACGCCCCGGGGACCGTCGCCGGCTATCTCGCGATGGCCCGTGCGACCGCCGACCGCGCGCTCGCGCACGGCCTGCTGAAGCCGGAGCTCGCCGAGGACCTGCTGGGCGTCCTCGCGAGCGGTACGGAGGAGACCCGATGAGCCCCACGGACTCCATAAAGGCGATCCCCACGGGGACGTCGCATGTGCGGCTCGTTCACAAGGGCGCGGACATGCGGGCACGCACGCGTACCGGCCGGCGTGTCGTCGTCATGACGATGGGCGCACTGCACGAGGGCCACGCGACCCTGATCCGTGCGGCCAGGGCCCGCGCGGGGGCGGACGGCGAAGTGGTCGTCACCGTCTTCGTCAACCCGCTCCAGTTCGGCGCGGGCGAGGACCTCGACCGCTATCCGCGCACCCTGGAAGCCGACGTGAAGATCGCCGAACAGGCGGGCGCGGACGCCGTGTTCGCCCCGTCCGTCGACGAGGTCTACCCGGGCGGTCAGCCCGAGGTCCGCATCACGGCGGGCCCCATGGGGGAGCGGCTCGAAGGCGCCTCACGCCCCGGCCACTTCGACGGCATGCTCACCGTGGTCGCCAAGCTGCTGCACCTCACGCGCGCGGACGTGGCCCTCTTCGGCCAGAAGGACGCGCAGCAACTCGCCCTGGTGCGCCGCATGGTGCGCGATCTGAACTTCGACGTGGAGATCGTCGCCGTGCCCACGGTCCGCGAGGACGACGGGCTCGCGCTCTCCTCCCGCAACCGCTACCTGTCCCCGGCCGAGCGCCGCAGCGCGCTCGCCCTCTCCGACGCCCTGTTCACGGGCCGCGACCGGCATGCGGCCCAGGAGGCGCTGCGCGCGCGTGCCGCCGAGAGCCCGACCCCGCACGCGCGGGCGAAGGCGCTCGGCAAGATCGGCGAGGCGAGGGCCGCCGCCGACGCACACGCCGTCGCCACGGCCTCCCCGGGCCGCCCCTCGGCCGTCCTGGCGGCGGCCCGCATGATCCTCGACGAGGCGGGGCGCATGTCGCCGCCGATCGAGCTCGACTACGTAGCCCTGGTCGACCCGCGCGACTTCACCGACGTGACCGACGGCTTCGAGGGAGAGGCCGTCCTCGCGGTCGCCGCGCGGGTGGGCGCCACCCGCCTCATCGACAACCTGCCGCTGACCTTCGGAGGCCACTCGTGAGCAGCACCGGCATAAGGCTCCACGCCCCCACCCCCGGCTGGAACGTCGAAGCGGACGTCGTGGTCGTCGGCTCCGGAGTCGCGGGCCTGACCGCGGCGCTGCGCTGCGAGGCCGCGGGCCTGCGCACCGTCGTCGTCACCAAGGCCCGCCTCGACGACGGCTCCACGCGCTGGGCGCAGGGCGGCGTCGCGGCGGCGCTCGGCGAGGGCGACACCCCCGAGCAGCATCTGGACGACACCCTGGTCGCGGGCGCGGGAGTGTGCGACGAGGAGGCCGTGCGCACCCTCGTCACGGAGGGGCCCGACGCCGTCCGCCGGCTGATCGGGACCGGCGCGCACTTCGACGAGTCGGCCGAGGGCGACCTCCAGCTGACCCGCGAGGGCGGCCACCACCGCCGCCGCATCGCGCACGCGGGCGGCGACGCGACCGGGGCGGAGATCTCCCGCGCACTCGTCGAGGCCGTACGCGCGCGTGGACTGGAAACCGTCGAGAACGCCCTGGTCCTCGACCTGCTGACGGACACCGAAGGCCGCACGGCCGGTGTCTCCCTGCACGTCATGGGCGAGGGCCAGCACGACGGCGTCGGCGCGGTCCTCGCGCCCGCCGTCGTCCTCGCGACCGGCGGCATGGGCCAGGTCTTCTCCGCGACCACGAACCCGCACGTGTCCACGGGTGACGGCGTGGCCCTCGCCCTGCGCGCGGGCGCCGAGGTCAGCGACCTGGAGTTCGTCCAGTTTCACCCGACCGTGCTGTTCCTGGGCGCGGACGCCGAGGGACAGCAGCCGCTCGTCTCCGAAGCCGTCCGCGGCGAAGGCGCGCACCTGGTGGACGCGGACGGCGTGCGCTTCATGGTGGGGCAGCACGAACTCGCCGAACTGGCGCCCCGCGACATCGTCGCCAAGGGCATCACGCGCCGCATGCAGGAGCTCGGCGCCGAGCACATGTACCTGGACGCGCGGCACTTCGGCGCCGACATGTGGGAGACCCGGTTCCCCACGATCCTCGCGGCCTGCCGCGCCCACGGCATCGACCCGGTCACCGAGCCCATCCCGGTCGCCCCCGCCGCGCACTACGCCTCCGGCGGCGTCCGCACCGACCTCTTCGGCCGCACCACGGTGCCGGGCCTGTACGCGTGCGGGGAAGTCGCCTGCACGGGCGTCCACGGGGCGAACCGGCTGGCCTCCAACTCCCTTCTGGAAGGCCTCGTCTACGCGGAGCGCATCGCGGAGGACATCGAGCGCCGGCACGCGGAGAACAGCCTCCACGCGCGCGTGCCCGCGCCCGTCGAGCACCCGCGGACCCCGACGCACCCGCTGCTCCCCCCGGAGGCGCGCTTCGCCATCCAGCGCGTGATGACGGCGGGCGCGGGCGTCCTGCGCTCCGCGGACTCCCTCGCCGAGGCCGCCGCCCGGCTCGGCCGCATCCACGCCGAAGCGGTCAACTCCCTGACGGAGAACGGGAAGACGGCCGAACCCGGCGTCGACACCTGGGAGGCCACCAACCTCCTGTGCGTGTCCCGCGTCCTGGTCGCCGCCGCGCGCCGCCGCGAGGAGACCCGCGGCTGCCACTGGCGCGAGGACCACCCGGACCGCGACGATGCCACGTGGCGCCGCCACATCGTCGTACGCCTGAATCCGGACCGGACCCTGGCCACGTACACCACCCCCACAGCAGACTTCCCGGCAACGGCAGAGAACCCTCAGGAGCAGTGACCGACGTGAGCGCCAACCCCGACCTCCCCCTCGCCGACACCGGCGGCTGCGGCGACAACTGCGGATGTGCGCAGCGCGCCGACGAGAACGGCGAGCACGCCGCCGACGTCATGGAGTGCGGCCTCGACCCGTCGCTCGCCCAACTGCTGCTCGACGCGGGCCTGCACCCGGTCGAGATCGAGGACATCGCCCACATGGCGATCACCGAGGACCTGGACGGCGGCGTGGACGTCACGACCGTCGCCACGATCCCCGAAGAGGCCGTCGCCACCGCCGACTTCACGGCCCGTGAGGCGGGCGTCGTGGCGGGCCTGCGCGTCGCCGAAGCGGTCATCTCCGTCGTCGCCGCGGACGAGTTCGAGGTCGAGCGGCACGCGGAGGACGGCGAGCGGGTCGAGGCGGGCCAGAAGCTGCTCTCCGTCACCACCCGCACCCGCGACCTGCTCACCGCCGAGCGCACCGCGCTCAACATCATGTGCCGCCTCTCGGGCATCGCGACGGCCACGCGCGCGTGGGCGGACGTTCTGGACGGTACGAAGGCGAAGGTCAGGGACACCCGCAAGACGACGCCCGGCCTGCGCTCCCTGGAGAAGTACGCGGTCCGCATGGGCGGCGGCGTCAACCACCGCATGTCTCTGTCGGACGCGGCCCTGGTCAAGGACAACCACGTGGTCGCGGCCGGTGGCGTGGCCCAGGCCTTCCAGGCCGTGCGCGAGCGCTTCCCCGGTCTGCCGATCGAGGTCGAGGTCGACACGCTGCACCAGCTGCGCGAGGTTCTCGACGCGGGCGCCGACCTGATCCTCCTGGACAACTTCACGCCCGGCGAGACGGAGGAGGCCGTGGCGATCACCGACGGCCGCGCGCTCCTGGAGTCCTCCGGCCGCCTCACGCTGGAGAACGCCGCCACGTACGCGAAGACGGGCGTCGACTACCTCGCCGTGGGCGCCCTGACCCACTCCTCGCCGATCCTCGACATCGGCCTCGACCTGCGCGAGGCGGACGCCTGATGCTGCTCACCATCGACGTGGGCAACACCCACACCGTTCTCGGCCTGTTCGACGGCGAGGAGATCATCGAGCACTGGCGCATCTCCACGGACGCGCGCAGAACCGCCGACGAACTCGCCGTCCTGCTCAAGGGCCTGATGGGCATGCACCCGCTGCTCGGCGACGAACTGGGCGACGGCATCGACGGGATCGCCATCTGCTCGACCGTCCCCTCGGTCCTGCACGAGCTGCGCGAGGTGACGCGCCGCTACTACGGCGACGTACCCGCCGTCCTGGTCGAACCCGGCATCAAGACCGGCGTCCCGATCCTCATGGACAACCCCAAGGAGGTCGGCGCCGACCGCATCATCAACGCGGTCGCGGCCGTCGAGATGTACGGCGGCCCCGCGATCGTCGTGGACTTCGGCACGGCCACGACCTTCGACGCGGTGTCCGCGCGCGGCGAGTACGCGGGCGGCGTGATCGCGCCTGGCATCGAGATCTCGGTCGAGGCGCTCGGCATGCGCGGCGCCCAGCTGCGCAAGATCGAGCTGGCCAGGCCGCGCAGCGTCATCGGCAAGAACACGGTCGAGGCGATGCAGGCGGGCATCGTGTACGGGTTCGCGGGCCAGGTCGACGGGGTCGTGAACCGGATGGCGAAGGAGCTCGCGGAGGACCCGGACGACGTGACCGTCATCGCGACGGGCGGGCTCGCGCCGATGGTCCTCGGCGAGGCCACGGTGATCGACGAGCACGAGCCGTGGCTGACGCTGATCGGGCTGCGGCTGGTGTACGAGCGGAACGTCTCGCGACTCTGAGGCACGCCCGGAAATTGCCGGTTAAGCCGATTTGTCCGTAATAGGCCGTACCGTCATTTCATGCCCACGCCCTACGGAAATCGCGGCGGCATGGCGTTCGGTGCGGAAGAGCTGCGTGTGCTCCGACGCGCCCTCGCCCTCGCCCTCCATCCCAGCCCCGTCTCGGACGAGGACGTCCGGGCCTGTCTCCGGCTCGCGGAGTCGGTCGACGAGACGACCCGGGAAGGCATCCGCCTGCGGGCCTTCCTCCGCTCCGACCTCGACCGCTACCGGGCCGCGCTGCCCGGCTCCGCCCCCGGCTATCTGAGCCTCCTCAAGGAGGCTCTGGCGGCCGGTCACAGGCCTGGCGCCGACGACCTCGCGGCGCTGCGCGCACTGCCCGGGAACCCGGGCGCGGCGGCCCTCCTCGCCCGCTGCCGCGACCTGGCGGAACAGGGCGTACGCGACAAGTTCGACGCGCTGTACCGGACCCGCGTCCCGGCCTCCCGCACCCACCTGCTCGCCCTGCCCGGCGGCCTGTCGGCCGCGGACGCCGACAAGCCCGCGCGCCCGGCCCCCGAGACCCCCCAGCGCCCGGTCCCCACCCCGGCCGAGGTCTTCCCCCCGAAACGCCGCCCCACCCAACCCCCGGCCCCGCCGCAACGGCTGGCCGTCGGGTAGCTACTCTGGGGGTATGGACTACGTCTCCGCGCTCGTGCCCCCGGTCGTGATGGCCGCGTTCTTCATCGGTCTGATCGTGACCATCGTGAAGTCGCAGGGCGGCGACAAGAAGGCCAAGGAGGACGCGGCCGTCGACGCCGCCATCGCGCGCGCCGAAGCCGCCCGGCAGGGCGGCGGCGCGCAGCAGGACGCGACCGCCTGAGCGCGGACGCGGCCGTACGGAAACCGCAGTGAGGGGCGCCCACCGGGCGCCCCTTTTGTCATTGGTCGGCGATCATCGCCACGTCCCACGTTGAATTACCGACTTCTCCCACTATTGTGCTTCTCGTGCCGCGCCCCTTGGGAGAACTCGAAGACGCAGTGATGACACGGGTGTGGAAGTGGAACCGCCCGGTCACCGTGAGGGAAGTCCTGGAGGACCTCCAACAGGAACGGTCCATCGCCTACACGACCGTCATGACCGTATTGGACAATCTCCATCAGAAGGGCTGGGTGCGCCGCGAAGCGGAAGGCCGGGCCTATCGATATGAGGCGGTCTCCACACGGGCCGCGTACTCCGCCGCGCTGATGAACGAGGCCTGGGCGCAGAGCGACAACCCGGCCGCCGCGCTCGTCGCGTTCTTCGGGATGATGTCGCCGGGACAGCGCGAAGCACTCAGGGACGCCATGCGGATCGTCTCGCCCGAACTGCCGGCCGAAGTCCCCTCGGCCCCCGAGGAAGCGGGCGACGGAGCCGGGCGATAGCGTCCGGGCATGCCAGCAGAGCTCCCCGAAGTCGGGTCAACCGTCGAATCGACCCGTAAAGCAGTGACCGTACGCAGGGCGAGGACGGCCGATGTGCCCGAGGTGCGCCGCCTGCTCGACGCGTACAGCCGACAGGGGATCCTGCTCGACAAAGCCACCGTGACGCTTTACGAGGACATCCAGGAGTTCTGGGTCGCGGAACGCGACGACAACGCCGCTGTGGTCGGCTGCGGCGCACTGCACGTCATGTGGGAAGACCTCGCGGAAGTCCGCACGCTCGCGGTCGATCCGCAGGTCAAGGGGTCCGGTGTCGGACATCTGCTGCTCGAGAAGCTTCTTCAGACCGCGCGCTGGATCGGTGTTCGGCGGGTTTTCTGCCTCACCTTCGAAGTCGAGTTCTTCGCCAAGCACGCCTTCGTGGAGATCGGCGAGACACCCGTCGATACGGTCGACACCGATGTCTACAGTGAGCTGCTGCGTTCCTATGACGAGGGCGTAGCGGAGTTCCTCGGTCTCGAACGAGTGAAACCGAACACCTTGGGCAACAGCCGGATGCTTCTGCATCTGTGATCGCTGCCGGACGCTATTCCGGCATGCGTGCTCGCAACGGTTCCCTATGTCCGAATCGCGCATGTTTTTGGGTCGGTCGGGCAGTGTTCAACTCCGAGATCTCTCCCCCGATCTCAGCCAGGGGTTTGTGTTTTTCGGGCAAAAGCGGTTTGCTTTCCGACGTACTGCAGTACTGCATATAACAAGGGGACGGCGAATCAGCGGCCGTGGTCGCGGGGCCGCCCTTCAGATTTCGATGAAAGGAAATCCGGTGGCACAGAAGGTTCAGGTCCTTCTTGTCGATGACCTCGACGGTGGCGAGGCGGACGAGACCGTGACGTTCGCGCTCGACGGGAAGTCGTACGAGATCGACCTCACCACCGCCAACGCGGACAAGCTCCGTGGCCTCCTCGAGCCGTACCTCAAGGGCGGTCGTCGCACCGGTGGCCGCTCGAGCGGCCGGGGCAAGGCGCGCGCCACGTCCGGCGGCGGCAACCAGGACACCGCGCAGATCCGCGCGTGGGCGAAGGAGAACGGCTACGAGGTCAACGACCGCGGCCGGGTTCCCCAGTCGATCCGCGAGGCCTACGAGAAGGCCAACGGCTGACGGGACGGCCGCATTGGTCGCTTTGTTGACGTGGTCGCCGGCGCAGCCGCGCCGCGACGCAGGCGGGCCCGGTGGCAGTGTGTCGCCGCCGTGTCCACGAGGCGTACGAGATCGGGGGCGCCCCCACCGCCCCCCACGACCGACCAGGTCGAGACGGCCGTCAGGGTCGTCAGGGCCGGTAGCACCGGTTCCACCTCGCAGCCGGGCTCGGGGGGCCGCACCCACACAGCGGCCTCCTGCGAGCCGGACCACCCCGGAGGCGTCGGCGCGTCGATGAGACCGCCCGCCCCGACGGCGACGAGATCCAGGGGCAGCGCCCCCCATTCCAGCCAGTCGAGCAGCCCCGGCAGTTCGTCCGCGCTGCCCGCCGCGACGAGCAGCCGCATCGTTTCCCCGCACACGGCCACCGGTGACCGGGGATCGAGTCTGCGCAGCATCGCGAAGCCGGCGTCGGCCGGCACCTCCAGGACGTCGAAGCGCAGCCCGGTGTGCAGCAGTGCGCCGTCGGGCCCCGCCGCGGTCGCCCAGCCGAGCTGATCCTCGTACCACCGCCGCACCGGATCGCGTCCGGTGTCGGTCAGCGGGGGCCGGGGAGCGGGAACGGTCGTGCCGGAAGTGGTGACCATGCCAGGAGCAACACCCACCGACGCCCCGGGGTTACGCACCGTCGCCGACCGCATGCGTAGTGTGTCCGGAAAAGGGGCGTACGGGAGCGCTGGGCGGCGCAAAGTTGTTCGCCCGTAGCGGAGGGAACCGGGGTGCGCCGCATGGAGTGTCAGTCCTTACGGGTAAGACATCCCTAGTGGGAGGGGCGACACGTGCGGAACGGGCAGTCTGCGTTCGCCATCGGCGTACTGATGGTGGGGGTATCTGCCTGGCCTGCGGGAACATCGTCTCGCACCATCGGGTTGGAGCAGTTGTCGGCGTTCGGGGCAGGAGACCATGAACGGGTGTCGGCAGATGGAATGAGCGGTCCCCGCTTGCGGGACTAAGCTGCGGAAGGACAGGGAGGGGACCGACCCCTAACTGCCTGACCGCTCTGAGGAGCGATTAACGATGTTCGAGAGGTTCACCGACCGCGCGCGGCGGGTTGTCGTCCTGGCTCAGGAAGAAGCCCGGATGCTCAACCACAATTACATCGGCACCGAGCACATCCTCCTGGGCTTGATCCACGAGGGCGAGGGTGTCGCCGCTAAGGCCCTGGAGAGCCTCGGGATTTCGCTCGAGGCGGTCCGCCAGCAGGTGGAGGAGATCATCGGCCAGGGCCAGCAGGCCCCGTCCGGCCACATCCCCTTCACCCCCCGTGCCAAGAAGGTCCTGGAGCTGTCGCTCCGCGAGGCCCTTCAGCTGGGCCACAACTACATCGGCACGGAGCACATCCTGCTCGGCCTGATCCGCGAGGGCGAGGGCGTCGCCGCCCAGGTCCTGGTCAAGCTGGGCGCAGACCTCAACCGGGTGCGGCAGCAGGTCATCCAGCTGCTCTCCGGTTACCAGGGCAAGGAGACCGCCACCGCCGGCGGTCCTGCCGAGGGCACGCCCTCCACGTCCCTGGTGCTCGACCAGTTCGGCCGCAACCTGACGCAGGCCGCTCGTGAGTCCAAGCTCGACCCGGTCATCGGGCGCGAGAAGGAGATCGAGCGCGTCATGCAGGTCCTGTCGCGCCGGACCAAGAACAACCCGGTCCTGATCGGTGAGCCCGGCGTCGGCAAGACGGCGGTCGTCGAGGGACTGGCCCAGGCGATCGTCAAGGGCGAGGTGCCCGAGACGCTGAAGGACAAGCACCTCTACACGCTTGACCTCGGCGCCCTGGTCGCCGGCTCCCGCTACCGCGGTGACTTCGAGGAGCGCCTCAAGAAGGTGCTCAAGGAGATCCGCACCCGCGGCGACATCATCCTGTTCATCGACGAGCTGCACACGCTGGTCGGTGCGGGTGCCGCGGAAGGTGCCATCGACGCCGCTTCGATCCTGAAGCCGATGCTGGCCCGCGGTGAGCTCCAGACCATCGGTGCGACGACGCTCGACGAGTACCGCAAGCACCTGGAGAAGGACGCGGCCCTCGAGCGCCGCTTCCAGCCGATCCAGGTCGCGGAGCCGTCGCTGCCGCACACGATCGAGATCCTCAAGGGCCTGCGCGACCGGTACGAGGCGCACCACCGTGTGTCCATCACCGACGAGGCCCTCGTCCAGGCCGCGACCCTGGCCGACCGGTACATCTCGGACCGCTTCCTGCCGGACAAGGCGATCGACCTGATCGACGAGGCCGGTTCCCGGATGCGCATCCGCCGGATGACCGCGCCGCCGGACCTCCGCGAGTTCGACGAGAAGATCGCGGGCGTGCGTCGCGACAAGGAGTCGGCCATCGACTCCCAGGACTTCGAGAAGGCGGCCTCTCTCCGCGACAAGGAGAAGCAGCTGCTCGCCGCGAAGGCCAAGCGCGAGAAGGAATGGAAGGCCGGCGACATGGACGTCGTCGCCGAGGTCGACGGCGAGCTGATCGCCGAGGTCCTCGCGACCGCCACCGGCATTCCGGTCTTCAAGCTGACCGAGGAGGAGTCCTCGCGTCTGCTGCGCATGGAGGACGAGCTCCACAAGCGGGTCATCGGCCAGAAGGACGCCGTCAAGGCGCTCTCCCGGGCGATCCGCCGTACGCGGGCCGGTCTGAAGGACCCGAAGCGTCCGGGTGGTTCGTTCATCTTCGCGGGCCCGTCGGGTGTCGGTAAGACCGAGCTCTCCAAGGCCCTCGCCGAGTTCCTCTTCGGTGACGAGGAGGCGCTGATCTCCCTCGACATGTCGGAGTTCAGCGAGAAGCACACGGTGTCGCGTCTCTTCGGTTCGCCCCCCGGTTACGTGGGCTACGAAGAGGGCGGTCAGCTGACCGAGAAGGTGCGGCGCAAGCCGTTCTCGGTGGTTCTTTTCGACGAGGTCGAGAAGGCCCACCCGGACATCTTCAACTCGCTGCTGCAGATCCTGGAGGACGGTCGCCTGACCGACTCCCAGGGCCGCGTCGTGGACTTCAAGAACACGGTCATCATCATGACGACCAACCTTGGAACCCGTGACATCTCGAAGGGCTTCAACCTCGGCTTCGCGGCCCAGGGCGACTCGAAGTCCAACTACGAGCGCATGAAGAACAAGGTGTCGGACGAGCTCAAGCAGCACTTCCGCCCCGAGTTCCTCAACCGTGTCGACGACGTCGTCGTCTTCCCGCAGCTCAGCCAGAGCGACATCCTCGAGATCGTCGACCTGATGATCACGAAGGTGGACGAGCGCCTGAAGGACCGCGACATGGGCATCGAGCTCTCGCAGTCCGCCAAGGAGCTGCTCTCGAAGAAGGGCTACGACCCCGTGCTCGGCGCGCGTCCGCTGCGTCGCACGATCCAGCGCGAGGTCGAGGACAGCCTGTCGGAGAAGATCCTCTTCGGCGAGCTGCGGCCGGGCCACATCGTGGTCGTGGACACGGAGGGCGAGGGCGAGAACAAGACCTTCACCTTCCGCGGCGAGGAGAAGTCGGCGCTGCCCGACGCCCCGCCGATCGAGGACGCGGCTGCCGGTGGCGGCCCGAACCTGAGCAAGGAGGCGTAACCCCTCCGGGGCGAGCCTGATACGGGTGGGCCCGAGCTGTTCCTGACGGAACGGTTCGGGCCCATCCGTTTTTAGCGTTTTGCGCGTGGAAACACGGCGACCTCGGCATCGGGGAATAGCGGGGCGTAGCGCTCGGCCGGGAAGGTCTTGCCGGGGCTGGTCTGCAGGGCCACCTCGCGTACGCCGGGGAAGCGAGACGGTAGCGCGGACAGGTCCTCAGCGCCGTGCAGGGCGAAGAGGGTCAGCGCCTCGACTCCGGGGAGTTCGGGCAGCGCCGCGATCGAGTCGCGGTGGTCGCTGAAGAAGGCCGCGTGCAGGAAGAGGCCAGCCAGGGCAGGGAGTTCGGCTACGTAGCGCCAGTCCTGGGCGGTTGGTGGGGCAGTGAGGGAGCCGAGGCTCAGGGCGGTCAGGGTGGGCCAGCAGCTGAGCCCGCGCAGACCGGTGGTGCGGGTGGCTTCGCCGCCCAGGTAGAGAAATTCCAGCGCGGCCCCGGTCGGCAGAGCGTCGGCGAGGGAGTCAGCCGCGAGCTCCCCTTCGAGCGTCAGGCGGCGAAGCGAGTTCAGGGCGGACAGGCCCGTGAAGTCATGGGCCCCGTACTGGAGGTAGGCCAGCGGTAGGTCGGCGAGGGCGCCGAGTCCATGTGCATTCGGGCAGCCAGTCACCATGAGGCTGTCCAGGGCGGAGAACGCGGCCAAGGTGCCGAGGTCCCCGGCCAGCGGATTGTCCTGGACGTTGACAACCGACACAGCCTCCGGGGCAGGGATCGCGGCGACCACGTCGGTCAGCGCGTGCGGACCGCGGAAATCGAGCCACTTCCAGGGGCGCATCGCGGGCAGCTCCAGGCGTTGCTCGTCCGTCTCGCACGTGACGTACAGGTCGTCACGTCCCAAGTGGTCGAGGACCTCCGACGCGTACTCGCGGGTGTCGAATCGGCGCCATGTACCCGCCAGCTGACGCCGCACCTCCAACGACGGATGCGCGCGGAACCGCCGCAGCACCCCTAGCGCGCCCGCCGGTTCGGCGCTGCCAAGGAGTGAGGCGGTGATCGCCACCCCGTGCGCCTCCTCGTCGGTCAGCCCATCGGGCCCCGGCAGCAACTCCAGCACGAGAGGCCCCGCCTCGGTCAGCTCGTGGGCGGCGTCGCGGTCGCGGGGCGGGGTCAGCGCCCCCGCCGCCCGCTCAACTTCTCCCCTCACCCCCGGATCCAGCGCCGTCGCATGCTCCAGGCACGCCAGCGCGAGGAGCGTGAGGCGCGGCGTTGCCGGTGACAGCAACTCCCGCAACAACTGCGCCCGTTCGCCGGGGCGGGCGTGGGCGACGGCCATGCGGATCGCGTCCTCGCCCTGCGGGTCGTCGGCGAGGCGCTGCACGAAGGGGAGGGCGTGGCCCTCCTCCACGGCGTAACGGGCGGCCAGGTAGTCCTGGAAGGTGCGGTGGCCGAAGTCGACCGTGTCGGCGGTGGGTTCGCGCAGCAGGCCGCTCCGTAGGAGCAGGGTGCGCAGGACGGTCGCCGCGTCTCCGTGCGCCGCCGCGGAGGCCACGGCGGGCAGTCGGCGCTCCAGTGCGCCGATGGCGTGCTCGCGGCTCATCTCGGTGCGGCCGCTGAGGACGAGCGCGTAGGCGAGGTGCTGGAGGAGGTCGATCTGGGCCTCCTCGGCGAGTTCGGGCACGGCCATGCCGCGCTCCCGGTCGCGCCGGGCCAGCAGCATCGTCAGGGCCGCGTCGTACAACTCCTTGCGGCCGGTGGGCAGATAGCCGCGGCGTTCGCGGTGCAGGGCGCAGATCAGGCCGCACATCAGGGGGTTGGTGGCGAGGCGGGCGAGGTCGCGTTTGGTGCGCAGCGAGTCCAGGAGCGCGGCCTCGTAGGGCAGGGCGTCGGCCGCCGTGTGCCAGCGGTGCACGAACGTGGCGACGTCGGCGGAGCGCATCGGCGGCAGCAGCACCTCGCGAAAACCGCTGTCGGCGAGCCATTCGGGCCGTACCGCGGTGGGGCGCGAGGTCAGCAGCCAGCGGTTGCCGGGGTGGGCGTCGACGAGCGCGAGCAGCCAGTCGCGCACCCGGTGGCGGTCGGCCGTGGGGATCTCGTCGAGGCCGTCGACGAGGACGAGGGCGCGGGCGGCCCCGAGGACCCGCCCGGCCCACCCGGCGGGCGCGCTCAGCGGGCAGGACACCGCCGTCAGGAACGCCTCGGGGGCGGGCAGCGGACCGGCCGCCAGCGTGCGCAGCGGCAGCACGAACGGGACGCGGTCCCCCTCTGCCGCCGCCCGGGTCGCCAGCCACTGGATCAGCGTCGTCTTGCCAGAACCCGCGTCGCCACGCAGCAGCACCCGCTCGCTGCCCTGGCCGGTGCCGTCGCCGAACGCGTCCTCGGCGCGGATGCGGACGGGCGTGGCGGGCGCCTCGGTCTCCGCGTTGAAGGCGCCGGCAGGCGGCGCGGCCGTCGCCTCCAGGCTCAGATACGCGACGTCGAGGGGCCAGCGCTCGGGGGCCTCGCGCAGGTCGATGCCGTAGATGGTCAGGTGCCGGTGGCGGTCGGCGATGTGCCGGGCGTAGCGCTCCTCGAAAGCGGTGTCGGCCGCGTCGGCGGGCGGCGTGCGGGCGATCAACTCGTCCGTCTTGGCGAGGAGTTCGGCCTGCTCCCGGCGCTGCTCGACCAGGGTGCGGGGGACAAAGGTGGACCGCTGGGTGAAGAACTGCAGCACCTGTCGGCAGGCCTCGTCGACGGCCGCGTCGAGGAAGAGCCCGGCGTCGGCCGACAGCCCGTGCGAGGCGGGGGCCGCGTGGCGCAGCGAGCGGGCCAGTGCGTGCTGGTCGAGGCGGGCCGCCTGTACGTCGTCCATGGTGAGGCCGCCGAGGGCGGACAGCGTGGCGGCCAGGGCGAGGGTGAGCGGTTCGGCCTCGTCGGCGGGGAACGGCGCTTCGCCCGGGGTGCGTGCGGCGGCGGTGACGAGGGCGCGGGCGATCCGCTCGGCGTCGGCGCCGTCCAGGGCGCGCTTCTCGCCCCGGAAGGAGATCGGCCCTGACAGGCGTACCGGCTTGTCCGTCAGGCCCGCTCCCGGGCCCTCCTGGACGAGAAGTTTCTTGAGCGCCGGGGCGATCACGCTCGAGGCCAATCGTGTGCCGAGGGCAGCGGGATCCATGGTTCGGGAGCGTAGCCCCGGTCACATCCGTGCGGGGTTGGATCTTGCCGGTCGGTGACATGCCGCACAGGACGTGCGTCACGTACTAACGGAAATAGTGGTGCGGGAGTGGTTTGGGCGTGCTGTTACGCCGTCGATGGGTTCTGGTGAATTGTCCGTTTCGGTGTGGAGGGTGGTCCGGCGAGCGTGCGCAGTCCGGCCGTACGGCGATGAAGTGCGGTTAAACCAAGAATGAGTGTATAAATCGGGCAGCTTTGGTCCCGGTCGAACTGACGAACGTCCCGGGGTGTCGTCGGGGCGCGCCTACGAGGCGATGTCGTAGATAGGCGTTTTGGGTGGTGATGGGGGGTGGGGTTACCAAGGGATGGTCGGCCCGGCAGCACGAGGCAGTGCGCCGGGTCCCCTCATGTCCCCGTTCGAGAGGTCTGCCCATATGTCGAAGCGCACCCAGTCCCACCGCCCCGGTACGTCGATGCTCCGTAAGCGGGCTGCCGTCGTGGCCGCCGGATTCGGAGTGTCGGCGCTGCTCGGGACCGGGGCCGCGGTCGCCGACTCCGCAGACGCCACGTCCCTCCCCGGCATCGCCTCGACGTCCGTGGAGGCGCAGGCCACCGCGCAGGCCAAGGCCGCCGAGAACGCCGCGAAGGCCAAGAAGAAGGCCGAGGCGAAGAAGAAGGAGGCCGAGGAGAAGAAGGCCAAGTCCTGGATCGACCCGGTCAAGGACTACGAGCTCTCCGCCGGCTACTCGCAGGGTGGCGCGATGTGGGCGAGCGGCCACCACTCCGGCCAGGACTTCGCGGTGCCGGTCGGCACCGACGTCTCCGCCGTGCACGGCGGCACCGTCGTCAAGGCCGGCGGCAACGGCGCCGGTGACGGCGCCGCGTACGGCAACGCCATCGTCATCAAGCACAGCGACGGCACGTACTCGCAGTACGCGCACCTGTCGCGGATCGACGTGAAGGTCGGCGACAAGCTCACCACGGGCGACCACATCGCGCTGTCCGGCGACACCGGCAACTCCAGCGGTCCGCACCTGCACTTCGAGATCCGTACGACGCCGGACTACGGCTCGGCGGTCAACCCCGTCTCCTTCCTGAAGAAGGAGGGCGTGAGCGTCTGACGACGCCCGCCGTACCGGCCCGTCAGCTGTGATGGGCCTGCGTGACCAGGTCGGAGGCGACCTCGAGGATGGCCTTGCGCTTCTGCTCGGGGTCGCCTTCGACGTCTCTCAGGACGAACATCCCGGCGTGCATCGAGAACAGCGCGCTGAAGCAGCGGACCCGGTTGGTCAGCGTGACGTCCTCGGGGAGCAGATGGTCCAACAGGGACGTCATCCGCTCCTTGAAGTTCTCGCCGATGCTCAGCTCGCGCATCGTCGCCTGGTTCTCCTGCATGAAGCGGAAGAGCGGGGCCGCGTCGGAGAGCGCCTTCGAGTAGTGGCCCAGGATCTCGAGCTTGGCCTCCAGTGTCGGCGGCTGCTCGGCGGCCCACGCGATCACGTCGTCGATCGGCTTCATCAGGTCCGTGAAGAGGCTGACGACGATGTCTTCCTTGGTCTTGAAGTGGTAGTAGAGAGCGGCCTTCGTCACACCGAGGCGCTCGGAGATCTCACGCAGTGAAGTCTTCTCGTAGCCCTGCTCGGCGATGAGCTCCAAGGTCACGTCCTGAATGCGCTGGCGGGTGTCCCCGCGTCGCTGCTGCGGCTTGTTGCTGCCCGTGACCATCGGCTGCTGCCCTTCGTGCCCTTGGAGAAAAACTTACTTGACGCCCGGCTAGTTGGCGCTCTACTTTTCCCATTGTAGGTAACTAGCCGGGCGACAAGTAAGTCCCGGGTGACGCAGGGGGAGTGGGGACCATGACACAGGCGGCCGTGCAGCCCGCGACAGCGGATCAGGAGCCGGTGAAACAGCCGCGCAGCGTGCGGGTCGTGCTGCTCGCGCTGATGCTCGCCATGTTGCTCGCCATGCTCGACAACATGATCGTGGGCACCGCGATGCCGACCATTGTCGGCGAGCTGGGCGGGCTCGAGCACTTGTCGTGGGTCGTCACCGCGTACACGCTCGCGACGGCGGCCTCCACGCCGCTCTGGGGGAAGATCGGCGACATGTACGGCAGGAAGGGCGCCTTCCTGACCTCCATCGTGATCTTCCTGGTCGGCTCCGTGCTCAGCGGAATGGCCCAGGACATGGGGCAGTTGATCGGCTTCCGGGCCATCCAGGGGCTCGGTGCCGGTGGCCTGATGGTCGGCGTCATGGCGATCATCGGCGATCTGATTCCGCCGCGTGAGCGGGGCAAGTACCAGGGCATGATGGCCGGCGTGATGGCGCTCGCCATGATCGGCGGGCCGCTCGTCGGCGGCACCCTCACCGACCACCTCGGCTGGCGCTGGGCCTTCTACATCAACATCCCGCTCGGCATCGTCGCCCTCGTGGCGATCACCGCGGTGCTGCATCTGCCGAAGAAGCGGGCCGGGGGATCCATCGACTATCTGGGCGCCGCGCTGCTCACCGTCGGCATCACGTCGATCGTGCTCGTGACCACGTGGGGCGGGAGCGAGTACGCCTGGGACTCCGCCGTGATCATGGAGCTGATCGGGATCGGCGTCGCCGCGCTCGTCGGGTTCGTGTTCTCGCAGACCAGGGCCGCCGAGCCGATCGTGCCGCTGCACATCTTCCGCAACCGCAACTTCACGCTGATGTCCGTGATCGGCTTCATCACCGGCTTCGTGATGTTCGGCGCGGTGCTGTTCCTGCCGCTGTACCAGCAGTCCGTGCAGGGCGCGTCCGCGACCAACTCCGGTCTGCTGCTGCTTCCGATGCTGCTCGCGATGATGGTCGTCTCGCTGATCGCGGGGCGGGTCACCACCAACACCGGCAAGTACAAGGTGTTCCCGGTGGCGGGCAGCGTCCTGATGGTCGCCGGGCTGTTCCTGCTCGCGCAGATGGACACGGGGACCTCGCGGTTCACGTCCGGTCTGTACATGGCCGTGCTCGGCGCCGGGATGGGCTGCCTGATGCAGATCACGATGCTGGTCGCGCAGAACAGCGTGGAGATGAAGGACATAGGCGTCGCGTCCTCGTCCACCACCCTGTTCCGCACGCTGGGTTCGTCGTTCGGCGTCGCCATCATGGGCGCGCTGTTCAACAACCGGGTGCAGGACGTCATGGCGGAGCGGGCCGGGGCGCTCGGCGGGAAGGTCACCGAGCAGTCGGCGCAGCTGGACGCGGCGAGCCTGGCGAAGCTGCCGGAGCAGGCGCGGGACGCCTACCAGTTCGCGGTCTCGTCCGGCACGCATTCCGCGTTCCTGCTGGGTGCCGTGGTGGCCGTCGGTGCGCTGATCGCGGCGGTCTTCGTCAAGGAGGTCATGCTGCGCGGCGCGGCCCCCGAGCCCAAGAAGCCGGTCGAGGACGCCGCACGCAGCGGCGGGACGGTCGCAGAGTCCGTCTGAGCGGAGCCGCTGCCCTCGGCTTGAACGGTCCCCGGCGCCTTGGTGGCGCGGGGGGCCGTTCGTTGTGTGTGGTGCGTGGTGGCGGCCGGGTGGCGGTTCGGCGTGGTGTGGTGCGTGGTGGCGCGAGGCTGTTCGCCGTGTGCGGTGCTGATGGCGCCTGGGGGTCGTTCGTTGTGTGTGGTGCCTGCTGGTGCCGGGGATCGCTCGGCGTATGTGGTGCCTGAGGGCGCGGGGCCTGTTCGTTGTGTGTGGTGCCTGCCGGTGCCGGGGATCGCTCGGCGTGGCGGTGTGTGCTGGCGTCGGCGTTCGTTCGTCGTGGTGCGGCGCCTGATGGCGAGGGGGAGTTTCGGCGTGTGTGGTGTCTGGTGGCGCCGGGGTTCGTTCGTCGTGGCGGTGCGTGATGGCGTCCGGGTTCGTTCGGCGTGGTTGGTGCGTGATGGTGCCGGGGATCGGTTGTCGTGCGTGGTGACTGCTGGCGGGGGGCGTTCGGTGTGTGCGGTGCCTGATGGTGGGGGTGCCGTTTGTCTTGTGTGGTGCCTGCTGGCGCCGGGGGCCGGTCCTCGTGCGTGGTGTGGGCCGCCTACGGGAGGCTGCCTGCCGTGTGGTGTCGGTGGGTGGGGGATTCGGCTGCGAGTGATGTCGTGAGCAGGAGGGCCGGGATGGTCAGGGCCGCTGCCACCGGGACGCGGGTCGTGAGGGGGAGCGTGCACAGGATGGCCGCCGCCGTGGCCAGTCGGATCAGGACCACGTGTTCCCGTACGCCGGTGAAGCCGGCCCTGATGAGTGCCGTCGCCGTGAGGAACACGGCGGTGCCGCCCAGGACGCAGGCCGCCAGCGGGGTGTTGAGGCGGTGCGACGTCGTGGTCACCGCCGCGCCGACCGCGCCCGCGGTGATGGCCAGGGACAGTTGGACCGGCAGGTGCCCGAAGACGTAGATGTGCAGGTGGCGGCCGCCCGCGGCCAGCTCCTCGTGGGCGCCGGGGCGGGTGCCGGACGCGCTGAAGTACGACCACCATAGGCCCGCCGTGAGCGCGAACGCCGCGGCGCCGGTGAGCGCCGCGGCCGGCGCCGTGTGCACCTTGACCAGCCCGTTGGTGAACCCCAGCACGCTCTCGCCGAGCACGATGATGGTGAACAGGCCGAACCGTTCACGCAGATGCTCCGCGTCGCCGGGGGCGTCGGCCAGGCGCCGCCCGGCGAGCAGCGGCAGGGCCAGCTCGCCGGCCATGGCGACGCCCCAAGTGACGTACCTGGCAGGCCCGTCGAGCGTGAACGTCGCCGTCAGCCAGACCGCCGCCGTGATCGCGGAGCCCGTCACGTACGCCACCACGATGCGCCGCAGACGCGGCTCCTGGCGCAGGTCCCAGACGTAGAGCGCGGCGACGCCGGCCCGCGCGCCGAGGTAGGCGACGACGAAACCGGCGTCGGCGCCCCGGCCGTGCCCGACCCCGCCGATGTAGACGGCCATGCCGGCCACCGCGGCGAGCCCCACCGTGGTGAGCAGGCGCTGGACCGTCCGGTCGTGGTCCGCGCGGTTGGCGCGGACCGTGTACAGCACCCAGGTCCACCACAGCGGGACGAACAGCGCCGCGGCCGCGGCCGTCGAGGCGGCGTCCGGATGACCGCCCAGACGGTGCGTGGTCTGTCCGACCGCCGCCACGAAGACCAGGTCGCCGAAGAGCTCGAACCAGGTCGCGCGACGCGGCAACTCTCGTACAGCAGGCGGCTGTTGGGCCGTCTCCTCGACACCGGGGGATACGGTCATGGGCGCGAGGCTAACCCGTGGACGCCCGGCTCAGCGGCCCGTCGGCAGGTTTGCCCCGCCGGTGCAGTCCAGGACCACGCCGGTGATGAAGCCGTTCGTGGCAAGGGAGTTGATGGCCGCGGCCACCTCCTCGGGGGCGCCGACGCGGCCCACCGGGGTCGTCGCCGCGAGCCCCGCGAACAGCTCCGCGCGCTGCTCCGGCGGCACCCGGTCCCACCAGGGGGTGTCGATGACGCCAGGGGAGACCGCGTTGATCCGGCGCGGGGCGAGCTCGACGGCGAGCGGCGGGATCATCGCTTCCAGCGCGCCGTTGATCGCGGCCAGGCCCGAGGTGCCGGGGAAGGCGGCGCGGGCCGAGGCCGCGGTGATGAGGGTGACCGAGGCGTGCCCGGTCAGATGCGGCAACGCCGCCTGGAGGATGCGCAGTTGGGGCCAGAACTTGGCGTCGAAGCCATGGGCGAGGTCGGCCAGGTCGAGGTCGGCGAACGCCCCGGCGCCGGCCGCGCCGCTCACCGCGACGACCAGATGGTCGATGGGTGCGGTGGTGGCGAAGAAGGCGTCGATGTCGTCCTGCGCCACGGCGTCCATCCGGTACGTGGTGGTCTTGCCGCCGATGCGGGCGGCCGCGTCGGCGAGGCGCTGCTCGTCGCGGCCGGTGATCGTGACCTCGGCGCCGCCCCGGGCGAAGAGCGCGGCGGTGGCCTCGCCAATACCGGAGCTGCCGCCCATGACGACCGCGTGGGTGGTGGGAGTGGTGGAGGGTGTTGCAGAAGTCATGGTGACCCTGTCCTCGTGTCCCGTGGGTTCAGTTGTGGAGCCGGCAGCGGGGCCCCAGTGGAGTCGCAGTGGAGTCGTAGTGGAGCCCGCTGGTTGACGAGACCAGCGGTCTCGATAAAGTAAGTTTTACCGAGACCGCCGGTCTCGTCAAGATGGTTCGGGCGGAAACCTGGGAGGAGTGGCCGGAGATGAGCGAACAGGTGCAAGGGGAGGCGCGGCCCCACACGGGCCGCCGGCGCAACGAGGAGGCGCGCCGTGCCGTCCTCGACGCGGCGCTGCGGCTGCTCGCCGACGCGGACGGCGCACCCGTCGGCGTCGACGCGATCGCGCGGGAGGCCGGGGTCGGCAAGCAGACGCTGTACCGGTGGTGGCCCTCGAAGGGTGCGGTGCTGCTCGACGCGCTGACCGGCCGCGCCGAGCAGGCCGTGCCGGCCCGCGACTCCGGTTCGCTGCGCGAGGACCTGCGGGCGGTGGTCGCCGCCACGTTCGCGGGCGCGCAGACGACGCCGGTCGGCCCGGCCCTGCGCACGCTGGTGCGGGAATCTGCCCGCGACCCCCATCTCGCCGAGCTGATGCGGCAGTTCACCGGTTCGCGACGGTCGGCGCTGCGCGAAGTGCTGGCCCGGGGGCAGGAGCGCGGCGAGCTGGCGGCGGACTGCGACCTCGATCTGATGGTGGATCAGGTGTATGGCGTCTTCTGGTACCGCTTCCTGCTCGGGCACGCCCCCTTGGGTGAGGCGGAAGCGGTTCGCCTCGCCGACTCCCTCGTACAGCAGGGGAGTTGACGGGGCGGGCCTACTGCTTGCCGGTGTCGGGCAGGTGCAGGATCGGGAAGCTCCCCGTGTTCGTCGGGGCGTGTTCCGGCAGCCACAGCACTGCCACGGCGCCCTCGGCGGGGGCATCGTGATCCGCTCCCTGGGGGCGGATGTTGCGGAACGTGAGGCGGGCGCCGAGCACCCGGGCCTGCCCGGCCGCGATCGTCAGACCCAGGCCGTGGCCGTGCCCCGCGCGGTCGGCGGCGCCGGTGCGGAAGCGGCTCGGCCCCTCCTCCAGGAGCTCCTCAGGGAAGCCGGGGCCGTGGTCGCGCACCCGAAGGACCCGGCCCTCGACGCTGACCTCGATGGGCGGGCGGGCGTGCTTCGAGGCGTTGGCCAGCAGGTTGAGAAGGATGCGCTCCAGGCGCCGCGGGTCCGTCGTCACCTCGGACTCGTGTATCACCCGGACGGTCACGCCGTCGCCCGCGCGGGACGCGATCCGGCGCTCCACGAACTCGCCGAGCATGATGTCCTGCAACTCGGCCCGCTCCGCTGCACTGTCGAGCCGGGCCACCTCCAGGACGTCCTCGACGAGCGTACGCATCGCCTGCGCGCGGTCCTTGACGAGCTCGCTGGGCCGCCCGGGAGGCAGCAGCTCGGCTGCCGTGAGCAGCCCGGTGACCGGCGTGCGCAGCTCGTGCGCGATGTCGGCGGTGACCCGGCGCTCGGCCTCCAGGCGCTGCTTCAGGGCGTCGGCCATCGCGTCGACGGCCTGCGCCAGATCGTCCGTCTCGTCGCGTACGACACCGCCGATGGCGCGCCGGACGCGGACGTCGCTCTGGCCCGCGGCGACATCGCGTGCCGCGCTCGCCGCCTTGCGCAGGCGGCGGGAGAGCTGGCCGCCGATGAGGACGCCGAGCGCGCTGCCGCCGAGCACGACGGAGATCGAGCCGATGAGCAGCGCCTTGTCGAGGTCCTTCATCACGGTGGCGCTGCGGTCGGCGAACCGGGTGTGCACCGAGAGGATCCCGCCGTTGCTGAGCGGGACCGCGGCCCAGATGTCGGGCACGCCACTGGCCGACTCCGACACGTAGGTGACGCGGCGGCCCTCGCGGGCCTTCGCGCGCAGGTCGGGCGGGAGCGCAGGGTCGTCCACCCGGAAGCCGACGGGCAGATTGCCGCCGCGCGCCTCGTACTGCCGCTGCACGAACTGGATCCGCTCGTCCTGCACGTCCCGCGCGTTGTCCAGCATCGAGACGCGGGCCGCGTTGTGCACGACGAGGCTTAGCGCCACGGCGACGAGCGCGCCCACGAAGGCGATGGCGACGCTGATCTTCCAGCGCACGCCGGTCCGCAGGCCGTGCGGGATCCAGGAGCGGACGGATTTCCGCGCGGCGGGCGACGACCCGGCGGCGGCCGACTTCGCCGCGGCGCCCGCGGCGCCCGCGGCGCCCGTGGCGCGAGGCGCCGGAACGGCCGATCTCGCCGACGCGGTCCCCGTGGTGCTGCCCCTCCTCATATGCGCTGTCCCATCAGCCCGGTCAGGCCTTGAGCTTGTAGCCGAAGCCGCGGACCGTCTCGATCCGGTCCTGGCCGATCTTCGTGCGCAGCCGCTGCACATGGACGTCGACGACGCGGGTGTCACCGCCCCAGCCGTAGTCCCACACGCGCTCCAGAAGCTTGTCGCGGGACAGCACCGAGCCGGGCGCGGAGGAGAACTCCAGCAGCAGGCGCATCTCGGTGGGCGTCAGGGCCACCGTCTCGCCGCCCTTGCGGACCTCCATGCCGTCCGTGTCGATCTCCAGGTCGCCGAAGCGCAGCGCCCCGTGGTCGGGCGCGTGGCTCTCCTCGGCCGCGCCGGAGCGGGCCGCCGCCGCGATGCCCGCGTGCCCGAAGCGGCGCAGCACGGCGCGGATCCGGGCCACGAGCACCGCCCCGTCGAACGGCTTCGTCACGTAGTCGTCGGCCCCCGCCTCCAGGCCGAGCACGACGTCGATGGAGTCCGCGCGCGCGGAGAGCATGATCACCGGAACCGTCGACTCGTCGCGGATGCGGCGGCACAGGGAGACCCCGTCGAGCCCCGGCACCATCACGTCGAGCAGCGCGATGTCCGGCCGGTCCGACCGGAACGCCTCCAGGCCCTTCAGCCCGTCCGGCATCGCGGTCACCACGAAACCGTCGCGCTCCAGGGCGAGCTGGGTGGCCTCGCGGATGACGTCGTCGTCCTCGACGAACAGGACGTGCGTCGGCTCGCCCTTGCGCTCACCGCCCATGCCGGCCATCAGTTCTCTCCTCCACCACGTGGGCCCTCACCGTGCGGGTCAGCCGGTGTCGTCCGAAGGTGCCGGGCTCTCCCCGTCCACCGCGTTGCTGTAATCGTTGTGCGTGCGGCTCTCCTGGGAGAAACCGTGCCCGCTCCACCGGTACGTGAGGATCTCCTCGCCCGACGGTGACGCGACCGAGTCACCCTTCTCGTACACCTGCTTGGTGACCACCAGATCACCCCGGTCGATCTCCGCGTACACCGGGGGCTCTTCGTCCTTGAACACATTCTTGTACGTGCCGCCCTCGTCGCGATACACGTATGTGCCGATGCCGACCGCGTCCCCGCAGGTCATCACGTTCACCACGACGTCGCTCCGGGAGCTGCCGGTCAGCGTTCCGTAGCTCACGTCGACCGGGTACTCGTCGGCCACGCACGGCTTCAGGTCGCGCTTGATGTCCGCGCCGACCTTCGGGTCCCGCTTCACGATCCGCACCGCTTCGGCGGAGCTGGGGGCGCTCGGCGACGCGGAGGGCGAGGGGCTCGCGCTGCCCGCGGCCGCAGTCGACCCCACCGGGTCCGTGCGGGCCGGGCCCTCGTCGCGGGCGCCGGTGCCACCGGTCGAGCAGGCCGCGAGAACCCCGGCGAACAGCCCGATGGCGGCGAGCCCGGCGATCGCCGCGCTCCCCGCCTTCATGCCCCGCATCACGACGGAACGCCCCCGCTTCACGAACGAACGCCCCCTCGTCAGGGACGTACGAATCCCAGAGGCCCGTATGCCTAGGCCGCGCAACGCTCCCGCTCCTTCACGTCGAGCGCGCGGCCGGCCAGTTCCTCGCGCTCCCGCTTCTCCAGCTCCTCACGGAGCCGGGCAAGGGCCCGGTGCAGCGTGCTCTTCACGGTTCCGGCCGACATTCCGAGAGCGGCGGCCGTCTCCTCTGTGGACATCTGCTCCCAGTGTCGCAGCACCACGACGCTGCGCTGCTTCGGAGCGAGCACCTTCATGACGTCCATCAGCAGGGCGCGGTCCGCGTGCTGCTCCGTCGAGTCGTCGATCGAGGACTCCGGCAGCTGCTCGGTGGGCACTTCCTCCAGCTTGCGCGCCCGCCACCACTCGGTCCGCGTGTTGATCATGACGCGGCGCAGGTACGCGTCGGCCAGCCGCTTGTCCGCTATGCCGTCCCACCGCCCGTACGTCCGCACGAGCGCGGTCTGCAGCAGGTCCTGGGCGTCGACCGGGTCGGGCACCAGACGGCGGGCGCTGCGCAGCAGAGCGTCCTGCCGCGTCCGCACGTACTCTTCGAACCCGAGCACCTCACCGGCATGCGCCATGATCAACTGCCTCCCGCTTCCCGCAATCCCCGTGGTCCGCACAGATCGTGTGCGGTTACGAGGAAGAAGTTACGGAGGAGTTGTCACGGCGTTGTCCGTTCCGGCCAGCGGCCAACGCACGACTGTCCGTCGGTTGTGTAACGAACATAAGAGCGCCGTAAACCGGCGCCCGGCTCAGCCCAGCGGAAGCCGGTAGAGGCCGCCCGCGAGCGGCTCCACCAGACCGTCGTCGACCAGGCCGTCCAGCGCCCTGGCCCGCTGCACGGGCTCGTCCCACACCCGGTCGAGCGCCGCCTGCGGCACCGGGTCGACGGCCTCGCGCAGCACGGCGAGCAGCTTGCCGCGCACCTGGCGGTCCGTGCCCGCGTACGTCTGGCCGCGCCGCGCCGGGCCCTCGTGCGCGGGCTTCCCGGAGAGCCGCCACGCGCACATCGCGGCGATCGGGCAGCGGTGGCACTCCTCGTTCTTGGCGGTGCACACCAGGGCGCCCAGCTCCATGGAGGCGGCGGCCCACTTGGCGGCCGTTTCGTCCTCCTCGGGCAGCAGCGCCCGGGCCAGCTTCCGCTCGGCGGCGGTCGTCGCGTTCGGCGGGTACTGCACGCCGGCCACCGCGCGGGCGAACACCCGCCGCACGTTCGTGTCGAGCACCGCGTGCCGCTGCCCGTACGCGAACGAGGCGACGGCGGCCGCCGTGTACTCGCCGATGCCGGGCAGCGCGAGGAGTTGCGCGTGACCGGTGGGTACGTCGCCGCCGTGCCGTTCCGTTATGGCGACGGCCGCGCCGTGCAGGCGCAGGGCGCGACGCGGATAGCCGAGCCGTCCCCAGGCGCGGACGGCCTCACCGGGCGCCTCCGCGGCGAGGTCGGCGGGCCGCGGCCAGCGCGCGAGCCACTGCTCGTACACCGGGAGCACCCGGTTGACGGGGGTCTGCTGGAGCATGAACTCGCTGACCATCACGCCCCACGGGCCCGCGTCGCGGCGGCGCCAGGGCAGGTCGCGGGCGTGCTCGGTGAACCAGTCGATGACCGGTGCGTGGAGATCGGCGTTCTCGGGGTTCTTTGTGAGCGCAGTCATGGCACGTCCGATCCTGCCACGTGAGCGCCCGGGCTCCGGAGGGGCGCCACCGGACTTGCCACCCTTGGGTCACCCGTGGAGGCTCAACGCCGGTGCGCGCCGCGCCGCGAACGGCCGTCGCCCGCCGAGCCGTACCCGGCCCCGGCGGGCCCAGGACCGGCGAACCACCGCACGACCCCGTTCCCGGACCCCCGCATCGCCTCGGTCACCCGCGCTCCCGGCCGCGTCAACAGGCGTACGACGAGGAACGCGACCAGGGTGCCGAGCAGCAGCCCCACCGCGACGTCATGCGGGTAGTGCACGCCGACGAAGACGCGGGAGAACGCCATGAGGAGCGCCATCGGCACCGTCAGCCAGCCGATCCTCGGCCAGGCGAGCGCGAGGCCCACGGCCGCGGCGGCGGCGATCGTGGCGTGGTTGCTGGGGAACGACCAGTCGCCGTAGGCCGGGCAGTCGATCAGTGGGGCGAGCGCTCCGGAGACGGCCCGGCACGGGCGGTCCTCGTCGATCCCCGACTTGACCACCTCGCTGATCACGTACGCCACGGCGGTGGCCAGTGGCGCGAGCACCGCGACGGCGAAGGCCTTCGGGTCGTTGCCCCGTGCCCGCCACCAGGCGACGACGAAGAGCACGGCGAACAGCAGCAGCCCGACTTCCGTCCACACCTCCATGAGGTGCTGAAACCACGAAGGGGTGTCGTGGGCGAAGTCGAGGATGCCGCGATACAGGTCGGAGTCGATGGTTCCCATGGTGACGGACAGTATGCATGACCCCGTTACCGTCACTTCAGGCGATGGTAGGGCAGCTGTGGGACGGCGTTGAGGGCCCGCGCGTGATGATGATCCGGAAAACTTGGTGTGCGAGGCGGCGGGTAGCGCCGGACAACGGCCCGATCTCTCGTAAGGTTTGAGCCGTGGGATCTCTGCGCAATCCGATCGGGCCGCTTCCCTCCTCCATCTATTGGCGACGGAGGGTTGTTCTGCTGTCCGTGGTGGCGCTGCTCGCGCTGCTGATCGTATGGATCGTCAACTTGGGCGGTGGCGGCGGAAAGAACGGCGCCGGCGGTCCCGGCGGCAAGAGTCCGACGGAGTCCATCACGCCAGGCCCCTCCGGCTCGGGGCCCGCGATCAGCGAACACCCCGGCGGACGCGACGAGTCGGGCGGTTCCGGCGGTTCGGGTTCGGGCTCCGGCTCGGGTTCCGGGTCCGGCGGTTCCGGTGCGGGGTCCGGCGGTTCGGACGATGCGGCGGGCGGCGACACCGGTGACGGCGGAGGCAGCGGAGGCAGCGGCGGTACGTCCGCCGGGGATCAGGTCCCGGCCGGCTCCAGCCTCCCGGACTGCACGGCGGGCGCCGTGACCCTGAAGGTGCGCAGCGTCCACAACTCGTACGCGCCCGGGGACAAGCCGAAGCTCGAACTCGTCGCCAAGAACACGGCGGACAAGTCCTGCAAGGTCGACCTCGGGCCGAAGACCGCGGTGGTCACGATCACCAAGGCGGAGGGCGACAAGCCGTTCTGGTCCTCCGACGACTGCCCGGCCGGGGCGGGGAACATGGTCCTGCGGGCGCCCGCGGGCGGCACGGTGCAGCGTGACTACACGTGGGACCTGCGCCCGAGCGCGCCGCAGTGCGCGACGCCCTCGGCGGGAGCCGCGGGGCCGGGTACCTACCTCGTCGAGGTCAAGGCGGCGCAACTGCCTGCGGCGCAGACGTCGTTCGTCCTGAAGAAGGACTAGGTTCGGCGCCCTCCGGCGCGGCGTCTCGGGGCTCTGCCCCGGACCCCGCTGGCTCTCGTACGAAAGGCGGGCTTCAGTTGGCTACACGTAGCGTTCGAGGATCGACGACTCCGCCAGCCGCGACAGGCCCTCACGCACGCTGCGCGCCCGCGCCTCGCCCACCCCGTCGACCGTCTGAAGGTCGTCCACGCTCGCGGCGAGCAGCTTCTGCAGGCCGCCGAAGTGCTCCACGAGGCGGTCGATGATGGCGCCGGGAAGGCGCGGCACCTTGGCCAGGAGCCGGAACCCGCGCGGCGACACCGCCGAGTCGAGCGCCTCGGGGGAGCCGGTGTAGCCCAAAGCCCGTGCCACTATCGGCAGTTCGAGCAGCTCCGCGTGGCTGAGCGAGTCCAGCTCGACGAGCGCCTCCGCGACCGTGCGGGAGCGCTTGGCGGTGGGCTCGGGCACGTAGTCCCGCGCGACCAGCTCGCGCTCCGGCTCGACGCCCGCGATCAACTCGTCGAGCTGCAAGGCCAGAAGCCGGCCGTCGGTGCCCAACTCCACGACGTACTCGGCGATCTCCGTGGCGATGCGGCGCACCATCTCCAGGCGCTGCGCGACCGCCGAGACGTCCCTGACCGTGACCAGGTCCTCGATCTCCAGGGCGGAGAGCGTGCCCGCCACCTCGTCGAGTCGCAGCTTGTAGCGCTCCAGGGTCGCGAGGGCCTGGTTGGCGCGGGACAGGATCGCCGCCGAGTCCTCCAGGACGCGGCGCTGCCCGTCCACGTACAGCGCGATCAGGCGCATCGACTGGGAGACCGAGACGACGGTGTAGCCGACCTGCTTGGAGACGCGGTCCGCCGTGCGGTGCCGGGTGCCGGTCTCCTCCGTCGGGATCGTCGGGTCCGGCACCAACTGGACGCCGGCCCGCAGGATCTTGTCGAGGTTCGAGGAGACGACGATGCCGCCGTCGAGCTTGCACAGCTCGCGCAGGCGCGTGGCCGTGAACTCCACGTCGAGGATGAAGCCGCCCGTGCACATCGACTCGACCGTCTTGTCGGAGCCGAGGACGATCAGGCCTCCGGTGTTTCCGCGGAGGATGCGCTCCAGGCCGTCGCGCAGAGCGGTTCCGGGCGCGACGGCGCTCAGCGCGGCGCGCATCAGACTGTCCGCACCGGAGCTTCCGCCGGACTTGCCGGGAGCTGCCGCCCGGTCGTTGGCTGCCACTGCACTCCTCCGGATCGCAGACTTTGGGGTGCCCTGGGGCTCGTGGCCCCCGTCCCGCGCGTTCGTACGCACGGGCGAGACCAGGGCAAAGTCTACCGGCGCTGCTCCGGCTCCCGTGGGGCGTCTTGGCGACGGCCCTTCGGCAGCACCCGCAGAGCATCCCCTATATCGGCGACTTCCAGGACCTTCATACCGGCCGGAACCTTTCCGGGATCGGCCGGGACCAGGGCGTGTGTGAACCCGAGCCGGTGCGCCTCCGCGAGCCGGCGCTGCACGCCCGTGACCCGCCTGACCTCGCCCGCGAGGCCTACTTCTCCGATCGCCACGAGGTTCTTGGGGAGCGGGGTGTCGCTCGCCGCGCTCGCCAGGGCCAGCGCGATGGCCAGGTCGGCTGCGGGCTCGGAGAGCTTCACACCGCCGACCGTCGCCGAGTAGATGTCCCGCTTGCCCAACGCGCTGATCCGCCCGCGCTGTTCGAGCACGGCCAGCATCATCGAGACGCGGGAGGTCTCCAGGCCGGACGTGGTGCGGCGCGGCGAGGGGATCTGGGAGTCGACCGTGAGCGCCTGGACCTCGGCGACCAGCGGGCGGCGGCCCTCCAGGGCGACGGTCAGACAGGTGCCGGGCACCGGCTCGGCGCGCCGCGTCAGGAACAGGCCGCTCGGGTCGGCGAGGCCCGTGATGCCCTCGTCGTGCAGCTCGAAGCAGCCGACCTCGTCCGTCGTCCCGTAGCGGTTCTTGACGCCGCGTACGAGACGCAGGCGCGCGTGCCGGTCGCCCTCGAAGCTCAGGACGACGTCGACCAGGTGCTCCAGGAGGCGCGGGCCCGCGATGGTGCCCTCCTTGGTGACGTGACCGACAAGCAGCGTGGACATGCCGCGCTCCTTGGAGGCGCGGATGAGGGCGCCCGCCACCTCGCGGACCTGGGACACGCCGCCGGGCGCCCCGTCGATCTCCCCGGACGCGACCGTCTGTACGGAGTCCAGGATGAGCAGCGACGGCTTCACCTCGTCCAAGTGGCCGAGGACGGCGGCCAGATCGGTCTCGGCCGTCAGGTACAGATGGTCGTCGATCGCGTGGATGCGGTCCGCGCGCAGGCGCACCTGCGAGGCCGACTCCTCGCCCGTCACGTAGAGGGTCTTGTGCTCCTCGCCGGCCGACTTGGCCGCCACGTCAAGCAGGAGCGTGGACTTGCCGACGCCGGGCTCGCCCGCGACCAGCACCACCGCTCCGGGCACCAGGCCGCCGCCGAGCACCCGGTCCAGCTCGGGCACGCCGGTGGTCCGGGCCGTCGCCTGCCTGCCGTCGACCTGGCCGATGGGCAGCGCCGACGTGGTGACGCGGCCCGGTGCGGTGGTGCGCACGGCGGGCGCGCCGTACTCGTCGATCGTCCCCCAGGCCTGGCACTCGGGGCAGCGGCCCAGCCACTTGGCCGTCTGCCAGCCGCATTCGGTGCAGCGGTAGGACGGACGTGCCTTGCCGGATGCGGATTTCGTACGGGCAGCCATGAACGGAACCGTAGCGGGCAGGACTGACAACGGGCGGACGCGGCCCGGGCCATCGCCCCGCACGTCGCCCCGCGTAGCCGTGCTGGCCACGGAATGGCGGGTTCCTGTCCTCTTTTGAGGGATCGTTTCACCCGTAAGGATTAAATGTGCTCAAGGGGGAGGAAGCCCCTGCGTGAGGCGCCTACGGTCGCACGGTGATGAGCAGCAGGCCGGAAACTCCCACACAGACCACCGGCGCACACCGGGCGCACCGCGCCGGGGCGAGGCGGCAGGAGCCGCGCAGCGCCCCGCAGCGCCCGCCTGCCCGCTACGAGCCCTGTCTGGACGGCCTGTTCACCTACTGCCTCTCGGTGCTCTGCGATCACGACGAGGCGACCGAGGCCCTCGGTGACGCCCTCGCTCTCGCCGAGCGGCGCGGCTCCCGCGCCCCCGCAGGCGACTCTCCCGCCGAGCGCAGGGCGTGGCTCTATGCGCTGGCCCGCTGGTCCTGCCTGCGCCGTCTGGCCGAGGCCAATCGGCGGCGTCAGAGCGCACAGGGGAGCGCGCAGGGGAGCGCGCGGGAGGGCGCGCGGGAAGGCGGCCGGCCCCAGGACGGTCTCCTCCAGGAGGAGCGCAGGCGGCAGCTCGCCCAGCTCGCCTGGCCGGAAGCCGCCGGCACCACCCCGGAGCAGCGCGAAGCCCTTGAGCTGGCCGTGCGCCACCAGCTGTCGCCGCGCGAGGTCGCCGCCGTCCTCGGCACCGACCCCACCGCCACCCGCGAGCTGCTCTCGGCCGCGGCCTGCGAGGTCGAGCGGACCCGCGCCGCGCTCGCCGTCGTCGAGACCGGCACCTGCCCCAGCGTCGCCCGTCTCACCGGCGACAACCAGGTGCTCCTCTCGGCCGCCCTGCGCCGCGAGCTGGTCCGGCACGTCGACGACTGCCCGCGCTGCCGCCGCACCGCCGAGCGCGCGGCGCCCCGCGCCTGGCCCGGCACGTCGGTGACGCCCGCCGCGCTGCCCCTCGTGGAGGCCCCGCGCCCCGCCCTGCACTTCGCGATGCACGGCAGGCACACCGGCGCCCCGCGCTTCGACCGGCGCGGCTACCCGATGGACCCCAAGGACCGGGCGGCCCGCCGCGACCGGCTGCGCTCGCGCGCCGTGACGACGACCGTGGTCGCCACCGTGGTCGCCGCCCCCGTGCTCGCCCTGTGGGCCGCCTATAGGGGCGCTCCGCTGACCGGCGAGGCCGCGGACGGACGCTCCGTGACGGCCAGCGAGGACGGCACGGCCGACAGCCTCGACGGCGAGCGGACAGGCGGCGCGTACGAGAACGCGGGGAACGCGCGGACGAGCCCCGACCCGAGCTTCACCGCGGGCAGCCGCTCACCCGACGTCTCCGTGGAGGTCACCTCGCCGCCCACGCGCGCGGGGCGCGGCCCCGGCCGCATCACCGTGGAGGCACAGCCCAGCGGGAACTCGACGGCGATCACGCTCACCGCGTCGGGCCGCACGCCCGTCGACTGGACCGCGTCCACGGACGCCTCCTGGCTGTACCTGAGCCAGGCCGGGGGAACGCTGCGCCCGGGCGAGTCGCACACCATCCACGTCTACGTGAACGAGTACCGGGAGCCGCGCGGGCACTGGACGGCGCACGTCGGGATCGACCCGTCCGGGGCCGTCATCTCCCTTGAGGGGTACGGGGGTTCCGGGTCCGGAGGCGGCGGCACCTCGCGGCCTTCGCCGTCCCACTCCGTCCCGTCGTCCCCGTCCCACCCGAGGCCCACGCCCACGCCGACGCACTCCTCGCCCGACCCGACGCCGGATCCGACCGGGAGCTCGACGCCGAGCCCGAGCGACCCCGAGCCCTCCGACTCGGCGCCCCCGTCCGACCCCGCGTCGCCCTCCGGGACCGGGGGGTCCGGGACGGGCTCGCCGCCGGGGACCCCCTGACGTCCGGTCCCGGACCTCCGGATGTGCGCGTTACGCCGGGTCGGCCGGGTGCGGGGCGACGAGCGGGAGGCCCTTGGGCGCGGCCGCGAGGCGCTCCTCGCACAGCTCGACCAGCTTGTCGTAACCGGCCTTGCCCATCAGCTCCGTGAGCTCGGGACCGTAACTGACGTAGACCGGGTCGCCCGCGCCGTGCGCCGAGGTCGCCGACGTGCACCACCAGTGCAGGTCGTGACCGCCCGGGCCCCAGCCACGGCGGTCGTACTCGCCGATCGAGACCTGGAGCACCTTGGTGTCGTCGGGCCGCTCGATCCACTCGTACGTACGCCGGACCGGAAGCTGCCAGCAGACGTCCGGCTTCGTCTCCAGGGGCTCGCGGCCCTCCTTGAGCGCCAGGATGTGCAGCGAGCAGCCCGCGCCGCCCTTGAAGCCCGGCCGGTTCTGGAAGATGCACGAGCCCTCGTACGGGCGGGTCTGGCGCTCCCCGTCCTCGTCCACGGAGACCCAGCCGGTCTCGGTTCCGATGTCGTGGTGCTGCCAGATGTCGGGCGTCAGCCGCGCCACGTTCTCGGCCACCCGCTTCTCGTCGTCCTCGTCCGAGAAGTGCGCGCCCAGCGTGCAGCAGCCGTCGTCGGCGCGGCCCGCCTGGATGCCCTGGCAGCCGCTGCCGAAGATGCAGCTCCAACGAGAGGTCAGCCATGTCAGATCGCAGCGGAAGATCTGCTCGTCGTCCGCCGGATCCGGGAAATCGACCCACGCGCGCGGGAAGTCGATGGGCTTCTCGTCCGCCTTGGCCCGCTGCTTCGGTTGCTTCTGCTGGTCCTTCTGCTTCAGCTCCTGCTTTGCCGACTTCGTCTTCTTGTCGCTCTTGTCGGCCTTGGCCTTTTTCGTCTTTGGCACCGTTCCAGAGTAAAGGCGTCGGCGCCTTCCACCGGACCTTCCTGGACAGGCAAGCCGTTCAGAGCAGTAGCGTTCCCTACATGAGACTCGGTGTCCTCGACGTGGGTTCGAATACGGTCCATCTGCTGGTGGTGGACGCACACCCCGGCGCCCGCCCGCTGCCCGCGCACTCGCACAAGGCCGAACTGCGGCTCGCCCAACTCCTCGACGACCGCGGGGCGATCGGGTCCGACGGCGTGGACCTGCTGATCAGGACGGTCAGAGAGGCCATGGAGGCCGCGGAGGACAAGGGCGTGGAGGACCTGCTGCCGTTCGCGACATCGGCGGTGCGCGAGGCCAGCAACGCCGACGACGTCCTCGCGCGCGTCAAGGACGCCACGGGCGTCGAACTGCGGGTGCTCAGCGGCGAGGAAGAGGCGCGGCTCACGTTCCTCGCGGCGCGGCGCTGGTTCGGATGGTCCGCGGGCAGGCTGCTGGTCCTCGACATCGGCGGCGGCTCCCTGGAGATCGCGTACGGCATCGACGAGGAGCCGGACGCCGCGGTGTCGCTGCCGCTCGGGGCGGGTCGGCTGACGGCCGGCTGGCTGCCCGGGGACACGGCGGATCCGGACGACGTGAAGGCGCTGCGGCGGCATGTGCGGGCGCAGATCGCGCGCACGGTCGGGGAGTTCAGCCGGTTCGGGGCGCCGGACCACGTGGTGGCCACGTCGAAGACGTTCAAGCAGCTGGCACGTCTCGCCGGGGCGGCCCGGTCGGCGGAAGGCCTCTACGTACAGCGGGAGTTGAAGCGGAAGTCCCTGGAGGACTGGGTGCCGCAGCTCGCCGCGATGACCGTGGAGGAGCGCGCCGAACTTCCGGGCGTCTCCGAGGGCCGGGCCGGCCAGCTCCTGGCGGGGGCGCTTGTGGCGGAGGGTGCGATGGACCTCTTCGGCGTGGAAACCCTGGAAATCTGCCCCTGGGCCCTCCGCGAGGGCGTCATCCTCCGCCGCCTGGATCACATGCCGACGACCTGATCCCCGGTGCCGGTAATTCAAGCCCCGCCGGCGATTGAGGCGCGGGGTCCGGGGCGGAGCCCCGAGGCGTCACCCCCGGGTGGGCGCCCCCACCGGAACGACGGGGCCGTACCCTGTCCCCGTGGCAGAACCAGTGGTGCGCATCCCGGATGCGAAGGTCGCGCTGTCCACGGCCTCCGTGTACCCGGAGTCGACGGCGACGGCCTTCGAGATCGCCGCGCGCCTGGGCTACGACGGCGTAGAGGTCATGGTCTGGACCGACCCCGTCAGCCAGGACATAGAGGCCCTGCGCCGCCTCTCCGACTACCACCGCATCCCGATCCTCGCCGTGCACGCCCCATGTCTGCTGATCACGCAGCGCGTGTGGTCGACGGACCCGTGGGTGAAGCTGCAGCGCGCGCGGGCCGCCGCGGAGAAGCTGGGGGCGTCGACCGTCGTCGTGCACCCCCCGTTCCGCTGGCAGCGCCAGTACGCGCGCGACTTCGTGCAGGGCGTCTGGCGGATGGCGGACGAGACCGATGTGCGGTTCGCCGTCGAGAACATGTACCCGTGGCGCTACCGGGACCGCGAGATGCTCGCGTACGCCCCCGACTGGGACGTCACCAAGGACGACTACCGGCACTTCACGGTCGACCTCAGCCACACCGCGACGGCACGCACCGACGCGATGCAGATGATCGACCGGATGGGAGACCGGCTCGGGCATGTGCATCTCGCCGACGGCAGCGGTTCGGGCAAGGACGAGCACCTGGTCCCCGGGCGCGGCACGCAGCCCTGCGCCGAACTCCTGGAGGGCCTCGCCGTGAGCGGGTTCGACGGACACGTCGTCATCGAGGTCAACACCCGCCGCGCCATGTCCAGCGCCGAACGCGAGGCCGACCTGGCGGAGGCCCTCGCCTTCGCCCGCCTGCACCTGGCGTCGGCCGCGCGGGTGCCGCGTTCATGACCGAGCCGGCGCGCCGCCGGGGCCGCCCCCCGCGCGCGCGGCAGGACGCGGGACCCGGCATGCGGGAGCGGATCCTCGACGTCGCCCGCGAGGAGTTCGCCGAGCGCGGCTACGACAAGGCGTCGGTGCGCGGCATCGCCAAGGCCGCCGGGGTGGACTCGGCCCTGGTGCACCACTACTTCGGCACCAAGGAGCAGGTGTTCGCCGCGTCGATCGAGGTGGCGCTCGCCCCGGCCCTCAAGGCGCCCGCCGCCCTGTCCGACGGGCCCCTGGACGAGGTCGGCGAGCGCATGACCCGGTTCTTCTTCGGCGTCTGGGAGTCGCCCGAGACGCGGGTCCCGCTGCTCGCGATCCTGCGATCCGCCGTGAACAACGACGTGGCCGCGGGCGTCCTGCGCCGCCTGATCGCCTCCCGGCTGCTCGCGAGCATCGCCGAGCGGCTCGACCTGCCGAAGGACGAGGCCGAGCTGCGCGTCTCGCTGGCCGCCGCGCAGCTCATGGGCGCCGCCATGGTCCGTTACGTGATGCGGGTGGAGCCCATCGCGTCCGCGGACCCCGAGCGGATCATCGCGCGGATCGCTCCCGTGGTGCAGCTGCATCTGACCGGCCCGTGACCTGAGACGGCCGTCCCGGCATTCGGACACCCTGTCCAGGGCTTGGATCGGCGGCGTAGGCTCGGGAGACAGTCTTTTATCCCTCTGAAGGAGCGAGCGACGATGCCCGAGCTGAGGTCCCGCACAGTCACCCACGGCCGCAACATGGCGGGCGCCCGCGCCCTTATGCGTGCCTCCGGTGTACCCGGTGCGGACATCGGCCGGAAGCCGATCGTCGCGGTCGCCAACTCGTTCACCGAGTTCGTGCCCGGTCACACGCACCTGTCGCCCGTGGGCCGCATCGTCAGCGAGGCCATCACGGCCGCGGGCGGCATCGCCCGCGAGTTCAACACGATCGCCGTCGACGACGGCATCGCGATGGGCCACGGCGGCATGCTGTACTCCCTCCCCTCCCGCGACCTGATCGCGGATTCGGTCGAGTACATGGTCGAGGCGCACTGCGCGGACGCGCTGATCTGCATCTCCAACTGCGACAAGATCACCCCCGGCATGCTGAACGCCGCGCTGCGGCTCAACATCCCGACGGTCTTCGTCTCCGGCGGCCCCATGGAGGCCGGCAAGGCCACGCTGGTCGACGGCACCGTCCGCAAGCTCGACCTGGTCAACGCGATCAGCGACGCGGTCGACGAGAGCGTCTCGGACGAGGACATCCTCCGCATCGAGGAGAACGCCTGCCCGACGTGCGGCTCGTGTTCCGGCATGTTCACCGCCAACTCGATGAACTGCCTGACCGAGGCCATCGGCCTCTCCCTGCCGGGCAACGGCTCGGTGCTCGCCACCCACACCGCCCGCAAGGCGCTGTACGAGAAGGCGGGCGCCACGGTCGTCGAGATCGCCAAGCGGTACTACGACGGCGACGACGAATCGGTGCTGCCGCGCAACATCGCCACCCGCGCCGCCTTCGACAACGCGATGGCGCTCGACATCTCCATGGGCGGCTCCACCAACACGATCCTGCACCTGCTGGCCGCCGCGCAGGAGGCCGAACTTGACTACACGCTCGCGGACATGGACGCCGTCTCGCGCCGCGTCCCGTGCCTGTCCAAGGTCGCCCCGAACGTGGCGCCCGGCGGCACGTACTACATGGAGGACGTGCACCGCGCCGGCGGCATCCCCGCGATCCTCGGCGAGCTGTACCGCGGCGGTCTGCTCCACGAGGACGTGCACACCGTCCACTCCGCGTCCATCAAGGAATGGCTCGACGACTGGGACATCCGCGGCGGCGCCGCGACCGAGGAGGCGAGCGAGCTGTGGCACGCCGCCCCCGGCTGCAAGCGCTCCGCCGAGGCCTTCTCGCAGTCCGAGCGCTGGGACACCCTCGACACCGACGCCGCAGGCGGCTGCATCCGTGACGTCGCGCACGCGTACTCGAAGGACGGCGGCCTGGCTGTCCTGAAGGGCAACCTCGCCGAGAACGGCGCCGTCGTGAAGACCGCCGGTGTCGACGAGTCCATCTGGACCTTCGAGGGCCCGGCCGTCGTCTGCGAGTCGCAGGAGGAGGCCGTCGAGAAGATCCTGCTCAAGCAGGTCAAGGAGGGCGACGTCGTCGTCATCCGCTACGAGGGTCCCAAGGGCGGCCCCGGCATGCAGGAGATGCTCTACCCGACCTCGTACCTGAAGGGCCGCGGCCTCGGCAAGGCCTGCGCGCTCGTCACGGACGGCCGCTTCTCCGGCGGTACGTCGGGCCTGTCCATCGGCCACGCCTCGCCCGAGGCCGCCGCCGGTGGCACCATCGCGCTCGTCGAGGACGGCGACCGCGTGCGCATCGACATCCCGAACCGCGGCATCGAACTCCTCGTGAGCGACGAGGAGCTGGCCGCGCGCCGCGAGGCCCTGGGCGGCGTCTACGCCCCCAAGTCCCGCGAGCGCAAGGTCTCGGCCGCTCTGCGCGCGTACGCCGCGATGGCCACCAGCGCCGACACGGGCGCGGTCCGCGACGTGTCGCAGCTCGGCTAACCAGGGAACCAGGGATCTACGGATCGTCCGCCGTGGCGGTGCCGGAAACGGTGCCGTCCGGCGCGCTCCCGTACACCCGGTCGCCCCTGACGACCGGCGCCGGAATGTCGGCCACCACCCGGTCGGCGCGGTCCGCGGGCCGGGCGCTGCTCTGGCCGACCGGACGGCCCGTGCGCCGGTCCACCGCGAGCAGCCGGCCGTCGGGGGCCGTCACGTAGACCCGGTCGGAGGCGGCGTCGACGGCGGGCGCGGAGCCCCGGCTCACGGAGGTCTCCGAGCGCCACACCTGCTTGCCGGTCGCCAGGTCCTGCGCCACCAGCGCGCCGCCCGCCGCGAGCAGATACGCCGTGTGCCCGTGCAGCGCCGCCGTCGCCGCGGGCAGCGGCAGCGAGAGCCGTACGCGACGTGCCACCGCCCCGTCCGTGAGGCGATGGCCGACGAGCGCCACGGTCTCGCCCGAGGCGCCCCGCTCCGTGCACCACAGAACCCCGCCGGACACTCCGATCGGGGTCGCCGTGCCCGGAGATCTCCGCTGCCAGCGGATGTCGCCCGTCCTCGGATCCACCGCGCTCACCCGCGTGTTCGCCCCGTCGGGCGCCGACGTCGTCGCGTAGGCCAGGTCTCCGCCGACGTACGAGAGGGCGGTCCCGGACGTCGACGAACCGGGGAGCCGACGGTGCCACTCCTGTCTCCCGGTCGTGCTGTCGACCGCGCTGAGTGTGCCGTCGGGCGCCGCGAGGAGCACCCGCCCCGCCGCCTGGCGCACCTGCCCCTGGAACCGCGACACATCCATCGACCAGCGGGACCTGCCCGTATCGGCCGCCATCGCGACGAGCCGGGACCCGTCCGGGGTGAGCGCGTGCACCAGCCCGCCCGACACCACGGGCGCCTCCCCGCCGGCGTTCCCCGCCCCGCCGGACGCCTTCCGCTTCCACCGCACCGAGCCGTCCCGCGGATCCAGCGACACGGCGAGCGCACCGGGCACCGCGCAGTACAGGCTCCCGTCCCCGTACGAGCAGGCGGGCGCGGCACCGGAGCCGAGCCTCTGCTGCCAGGGGTGGAACGTGGCGGGGGAGCCGGCCGGCGCGGTCCGGGTGCCGGTGCCGTCGTCGTTCCCGGTGATCAGGGCCGCCGCGAGCGCGCCGCTCAGCGCCAGGGCCCCGGCGAGGGTGATGAGGGTGCGGGGACGGGGACGGGGGAGCGAACGCTTCGGCGGGGCCGGCGAACTCGGCGCCACCTCACTGGAGTCGGGCGCCACTTCACTGGAGTCGAACGTGGTGGACGGCTCGGCCGGCGGCCGCTGCGCCGGGATGAACGCCTGCGTGTCGTACCGCGCCGCGATGTGCCGCAGCTCCGCCATCAGCTCGTCCGGCGTGGGCCGCTCCTCCGGCTCCTTCGCAAGGCAGGCGAGGACGAGCGGCGCCAGGTCCTCGGGCACACCGGACACATCCGGCTCGTCGTGCACCACCTGGTACGCCACGAGATACGGGCTGTCGGAGTCGAAGGGGCCCCGCCCGGTCGCGGCGTGCACGAGCAGCGAACCGAGCGCGAACACATCGGCGGCCGGGCCCACCTCGCGGGGGCGGCGGAACTGCTCGGGCGCCATGAACGGCGGCGTGCCGATCAACTTGCCGGTCTCCGTGCGCAGTTCACTGTCCTTGGGCCGGGAGATCCCGAAGTCGATCACCTTGGGGCTGTCCTCGGCGAGCAGCACATTGCTCGGCTTCAGATCGCGGTGCACGACCCCGGCGCGATGGATGTCGCGCAGCGCCTCCGCCAGTCCGGCCGTCAGGTGCCGCAGCTGCGCGGGCGCCAGCGGCCCGTTCCGCTTGACGTGCTCGGCGAGGGTCGGGCCCGGGATGAACAGGGTGGCCATCCACGGCAGTTCGGCCTCCGGATCGGCGTCGACGACCGGCGCGGTGAAGGCCCCGCTGACCCGGCGCGCGGCCGCGACCTCCTGCCGGAACCGCCCCCTGAACTCGGGGTCCTCCGCGAACTCGGCGTGCACCACCTTCACCGCGAGCGGCAGCCCCGCCGCCGACCGCGCCAGATGCACGACGCCCATGCCGCCCGCGCCGAGCCGCTCCTCGAGCCGGTAGTGCCCGGCGTACTCCGGAAGTTCCGCTTCCGGACCGCTCCCGATGCTGTTGTACGACGGCATGTCCACGCCCCCCGTGGCTGATGAACGGGCCTTGCTAGCCTGCGTGTTCGACATTCCAGCACACAAATTTCAACGGGCCCTCAATGAACGTTGAACGAGGCCCCGTCCGACGGGGAGGCGCAGCCAGATGGCCGTAGAGGAACAGCCCGCTCAGTCCGTGGAAGCGGCGGCAGCGGCGATGTACTACCCGGTGGCCCCGGGCTACAACGTGAACGTTCGCAGCGGCCCCGGCACCCAGTACCGCGTGGTGCGTGAGCTGCCGCTGGGCGCGAGGGTGCCGATCTTCTGCCAGAAGCCGGGCCAGGCGGTCACGGGCCCGTACGGCACGTCGAAGATCTGGGACAACATCGGCGTCGGCGAGTACGTCTCCGACACCTATGTGAAGACGGGCAGTGACGGCTACGTGGCGCCGCGCTGCGCCTGAGCGGCGTGAGCGGACCGGCCTGCGGGGGCCGCGGGCCCGTCCGGTGATAATCGAGGGCGTGAGCGACGACACCGGCACCCCCAGCACCTCCCCGGCCCCGGGGCCCCAGCCCGAGGAGATCCGCTTCTTCGGCACGACCTGGGTCGACCACAGCGGCAACTACGGGCTGCGCCGCGCCGCGGCCGGCGTGGGCGCGCTCGTCCTGGCCGTCGCCGGCTGCTTCGTCCTCCGTTTCGCCTACGAGGGCCTGGCGATCGCCGACGTCGGATCCCTCGTGAACCTGCTGCTCATCGTGATGTTCGCGATCTGCAGCGCGCTCGCCTTCGCCCGCACCCGCACCGGCTTCACCGAGCGCCACGACCCCGAGAAGCAGGCGTCGCTGCGCGGCTTCATGGCGATCGGCTTCGTGGGCGTCCTGATCGCCTACGCCCTGCGCTGCCTGGTCGAGGCCCCCGGCGAGAAGCTCCGCCGCCAGGAGTACGAGACGGCCCGCGAGCAGTACGAACGCCGCACAGCCCGCCGCACCCGCAACCCATCCAAAAAGAAACCCAAGAACTGACCCCTCCCGGGCTGCCCCTTCCCGGGCTGTCTCCGCGCGGGCTGCCCTTCCCGGGCTGTCTCCGCGCGGGCTGCCCCTTCCCGGGCCGACTCCGCGCGGGCTGCCTCTTCCCGGCTGCCTCTTCCCGGCTGCCCTTTCCCGGCTGACTTCTCCCGGGCCGGCTCCGCGCGGGCTGCCCCTTCCCGGTTGCCTCTTCCCGGGTTGACCCCTCCCGGGCTGTCTCCGCGCGGGCTGACTCCTTCCGGCTGACTCCTTCCGGCTGACTCCGCCCTGGCCGACCCCTCCCGGGCCGACCCGCGCGGGCTGATCCGCCCCGGCCCACCCGCCCGGCTCATCCGCCCCGGCTGCCTCTCCCGGCCCGCCCGCCCCGGCCCGCCCGCCTTGGGCAACCCGCCGCGGTCGACCGCCGCCGCCTTGGGCAATCTGCCGCCTTGGGCGGCAGGGTGGGCAAGGCGGCACCCCGGTGCCGCGCACCCATGACGACGGCGCCGCCCCCGGCATCCCGCGCCCCCCGGCATCCCGCGCCTCCCGGCGCCGCGCGACAACCCACGACAACCCCCCGTACGCCTTGACGCCCACACCCGCCCGGAGGATTATTCATCGTGTGATGAATAAACCGCTGACACCCGCCGTGGAAGCCGCCGGACTCACGGTCGCCCGAGGCCCCCGCACCGTCCTGCGCGGCCTCGACTTCACCGTCCCGCGCGGCCAGATCACCGGCCTGCTCGGCCCCAGCGGCTGCGGCAAGTCGACCCTCATGCGCGCCGTCGTCGGCACGCAGGCCAAGGTCACCGGCGCCCTCACGGTCCTCGACCACCCCGCCGGCCACCCCGACCTGCGCTCCCGCGTCGGCTACGTGACCCAGGCCCCGTCCGTATACCTCGACCTCACGATCCGCCAGAACCTCGCCTACTTCGCGTCCGTCCTGCTCCCCGGCAGGTCCGCCGCCGCCCACCGCCGCACCGAGGTCGACCGCGTCCTCACCGACGTGGACCTCGCCTCCCACGCCGACTCCCTCGCCGGGAACCTCTCCGGCGGCCAGCTCAGCCGCGTCTCCCTTGCCGTCGCCCTGCTCGGCACACCGGACCTTCTGGTCCTCGACGAGCCGACCGTCGGCCTCGACCCGGTCCTCCGCCGCGACCTGTGGAACCTCTTCCACGAACTCGCCGCCCGCGGCGCCACGATCCTCGTCTCCTCGCACGTCATGGACGAGGCCGAGCGCTGCCACCGCCTCCTCCTCATGCGCGAGGGCGAACTCCTCGCCGACGACAGCCCCGACGCCCTGCGCGAGCGCACCGCCACGCCAACCGTCGAAGAGGCGTTCCTCCACCTCGTGGACGAGGCGAACGCGAACACCCCCGCCCACTGACGCACCCACCGACCGAAGCCCCGGGGAACCCGCCATGAACACCTACCGCACCACCGCCACCGCGCTCCGCGTCCTGCGCCAGCTCCGCCACGACCCGCGCTCGATCGCCCTGATGCTGCTCGTCCCGTGCGTGATGCTCTTCCTTCTCCGCTACGTCTTCGACGGCAGCCAGGCCACCTTCAACTCCATCGGCGCCTCGCTCCTCGGCATCTTCCCGCTGATCACGATGTTCCTGGTGACCTCCATCGCCACCCTCCGCGAACGCACCAGCGGCACCCTGGAACGCCTCCTGTCCATGCCGCTCGGCAAGGCGGACCTGATCGGCGGCTATGCGCTGGCCTTCGGCACCGTCGCGATCATCCAGTCGTTCCTCGCCACGGGCCTCGCCCTCTGGGTCCTCGACCTGAACGTCACCGGCTCGGCCTGGCTGCTCCTCCTGGTCGCCCTCCTCGACGCCCTGCTCGGCACGGCCCTCGGCCTCTTCGTCTCGGCGTTCGCGGCATCGGAGTTCCAGGCGGTCCAGTTCATGCCGGCGGTGATCTTCCCGCAGCTCCTGCTCTGCGGCCTGTTCACGGCCCGCGACCAGATGCAGCCGGTCCTGGAGGGAATCTCCGACGTGCTCCCCATGTCGTACGCGGTCGACGGCATGAACGAGGTCCTCAAGCACACCGACCTCACGGCCACCTACATCCGCGACGTCGTGATCGTCGCCGGCTGCGCGGTCCTGGTCCTGGGCCTCGGCGCGGCGACCCTGCGCCGCCGTACGGCCTGAGCCCTGCCGCCCGTTCCGCCCACCGGACACCCATGTAGCGCCGGGCACGGCCGATGCGAGGATGCCTGCGGACGGACGACGCACACGGAAGGCCCCGCTCATGAGCCAGCACCCCCGCCACAAGGTCGCCGTACTCGGCACGGGCAAGATCGGTGAAGCCCTGCTCAGCGGAATGATCCGCGGCGGCTGGGCACCGGGCGACCTCATGGTCACGGCCCGCCGCCCCGAGCGCGCCGAGGAACTCCGCTCGCGCTACGGCGTCACCCCGGTCACCAACCAGGAAGCGGCCAAGCAGGCCGACACCCTGATCCTCACGGTCAAGCCGCAGGACATGGGCACGCTCCTCGACGAACTGGCCCAGCACGTCCCGTCCGACCGCCTCGTGATCAGCGGCGCGGCGGGCATCCCGACCACCTACTTCGAGGAGCGCCTCCCGGAGGGCACCCCGGTGGTCCGCGTCATGACGAACACCCCGGCCCTGGTCGACGAGGCGATGTCCGTCATCTCCGCCGGTACCCACGCGACGGGCGCCCACCTGACGCACGCCGAGGAACTCTTCGGCTCCGTCGGCAAGACCCTCCGCGTCCCCGAGTCCCAGCAGGACGCCTGCACGGCCCTCTCCGGCTCGGGCCCCGCCTACTTCTTCTACTTGGTGGAGGCCATGACCGACGCGGGCATCCTCCTCGGCCTCCCGCGCGACAAGGCCCACGACCTCATCGTCCAGTCCGCCATCGGCGCCGCCACGATGCTCCGCGACAGCGGCGAGCACCCGGTCAAGCTCCGCGAGAACGTCACCTCCCCCGCCGGCACGACCATCAACGCGATCCGCGAACTCGAGAGCCACGGCGTACGAGCCGCCCTCATCGCCGCCCTCGAAGCCGCCCGCGACCGCAGCCGCGAACTGGCCTCCGGCAACAACAACTGACCTGCGTACGGGCCCGGGGCGTGAAGTTGACACGCCCTGGGCCCATCCGTAGTGTTCTCCGAGTTGTCCGCCGTGAGCGCCGACTCCGGTCGGTCCCCGGACAACCATTCCGCAAGACCTCTTAAACGCACGACGACTGACTTCTGCTCGGTCGTCGTCTGCATTTACGTGTGCCTTTGCGAAATGAGGAATCCACGTTCGAAAGGACGCGACCCCGATTAGCTCGGGGGCCGGGAATCCGCTAAAGTCTCACTCGTCGGAACGGCCCAACAGCCGCGAGGACAAGCCCCACTGACTGGGAATCAGGCCCGAAAGGATCTGATAGAGTCGGACTCGCCGGAAAGCCGAAAGGCCGGAAAGCGAAGCGGGACCGAGGCAAATCGGCCGGTGAAACGGTCTGATAGAGTCGGAAACGCGAAACAGCAAGAAACAATAGCAAGACCGAAGGGAAGCGCCCGGAGGAAAGCCCGAGAGGGTGAGTACAAAGGAAGCGTCCGTTCCTTGAGAACTCAACAGCGTGCCAAAAATCAACGCCAGATATGTTGATACCCCGTCTCCAGCGTCTGCTGGGGATGAGGTTCCTTTGTAAAAAAACACAGCGAGGACGCTGTGAACGGTCGGATTATTCCTCCGACTGTTCCGCTCTCGTGTGTGTCGCCCCGATCACGGGGAAACATTCACGGAGAGTTTGATCCTGGCTCAGGACGAACGCTGGCGGCGTGCTTAACACATGCAAGTCGAACGATGAAGCCCTTCGGGGTGGATTAGTGGCGAACGGGTGAGTAACACGTGGGCAATCTGCCCTTCACTCTGGGACAAGCCTTGGAAACGAGGTCTAATACCGGATAACACTCCTGTCCTCCTGGATGGGGGTTAAAAGCTCCGGCGGTGAAGGATGAGCCCGCGGCCTATCAGCTTGTTGGTGAGGTAATGGCTCACCAAGGCGACGACGGGTAGCCGGCCTGAGAGGGCGACCGGCCACACTGGGACTGAGACACGGCCCAGACTCCTACGGGAGGCAGCAGTGGGGAATATTGCACAATGGGCGAAAGCCTGATGCAGCGACGCCGCGTGAGGGATGACGGCCTTCGGGTTGTAAACCTCTTTCAGCAGGGAAGAAGCGAAAGTGACGGTACCTGCAGAAGAAGCGCCGGCTAACTACGTGCCAGCAGCCGCGGTAATACGTAGGGCGCAAGCGTTGTCCGGAATTATTGGGCGTAAAGAGCTCGTAGGCGGCTTGTCACGTCGATTGTGAAAGCTCGGGGCTTAACCCCGAGTCTGCAGTCGATACGGGCTAGCTAGAGTGTGGTAGGGGAGATCGGAATTCCTGGTGTAGCGGTGAAATGCGCAGATATCAGGAGGAACACCGGTGGCGAAGGCGGATCTCTGGGCCATTACTGACGCTGAGGAGCGAAAGCGTGGGGAGCGAACAGGATTAGATACCCTGGTAGTCCACGCCGTAAACGGTGGGCACTAGGTGTGGGCAACATTCCACGTTGTCCGCGCCGCAGCTAACGCATTAAGTGCCCCGCCTGGGGAGTACGGCCGCAAGGCTAAAACTCAAAGGAATTGACGGGGGCCCGCACAAGCAGCGGAGCATGTGGCTTAATTCGACGCAACGCGAAGAACCTTACCAAGGCTTGACATACACCGGAAACGTCCAGAGATGGGCGCCCCCTTGTGGTCGGTGTACAGGTGGTGCATGGCTGTCGTCAGCTCGTGTCGTGAGATGTTGGGTTAAGTCCCGCAACGAGCGCAACCCTTGTTCTGTGTTGCCAGCATGCCCTTCGGGGTGATGGGGACTCACAGGAGACCGCCGGGGTCAACTCGGAGGAAGGTGGGGACGACGTCAAGTCATCATGCCCCTTATGTCTTGGGCTGCACACGTGCTACAATGGCCGATACAATGAGCTGCGATACCGCAAGGTGGAGCGAATCTCAAAAAGTCGGTCTCAGTTCGGATTGGGGTCTGCAACTCGACCCCATGAAGTTGGAGTTGCTAGTAATCGCAGATCAGCATTGCTGCGGTGAATACGTTCCCGGGCCTTGTACACACCGCCCGTCACGTCACGAAAGTCGGTAACACCCGAAGCCGGTGGCCCAACCCCTTGTGGGAGGGAGCTGTCGAAGGTGGGACTGGCGATTGGGACGAAGTCGTAACAAGGTAGCCGTACCGGAAGGTGCGGCTGGATCACCTCCTTTCTAAGGAGCACTTCTTACCGAGTCCTTCGGGACGAGGTCAGAGGCCAGTTCATCAGCGAACGTCTGATGCTGGTTGCTCATGGGTGGAACGTTGATTATTCGGCACGATTGGTTGGCTTCACTAGTACTGCTTCGGCGTGGAACGTGTGAGTGAACTGGTCGGGCCGGGCACGCTGTTGGGTATCTGAGGGTACGGATTTGATCCCGACCTCAATGCCGGCCCCGGTGAAGCGCCAAGGTTCTTGGTGTGTGACGGGTGGTTGGTCGTTGTTTGAGAACTGCACAGTGGACGCGAGCATCTGTGGCCAAGTTTTTAAGGGCGCACGGTGGATGCCTTGGTACCAGGAACCGATGAAGGACGTGGGAGGCCACGATAGTCCCCGGGGAGTCGTCAACCAGGCTTTGATCCGGGGGTTTCCGAATGGGGAAACCCGGCAGTCGTCATGGGCTGTCACCCGCTGCTGAATATATAGGCAGTGTGGAGGGAACGCGGGGAAGTGAAACATCTCAGTACCCGCAGGAAGAGAAAACAACCGTGATTCCGGGAGTAGTGGCGAGCGAAACTGGATGAGGCCAAACCGTATACGTGTGAGACCCGGCAGGGGTTGCGTGTACGGGGTTGTGGGATCTCTCTTCTGTCGTCTGCCGGCGACAGGACGAGTAAGAAACCGTTGATGTAGGCGAAGGACATGCGAAAGGTCCGGCGTAGAGGGTAAGACCCCCGTAGTCGAAACATTAGCGGCTCGTTTGAGAGACACCCAAGTAGCACGGGGCCCGAGAAATCCTGTGTGAATCTGGCGGGACCACCCGTTAAGCCTAAATATTCCCTGGTGACCGATAGCGGATAGTACCGTGAGGGAATGGTGAAAAGTACCGCGGGAGCGGAGTGAAATAGTACCTGAAACCGTGTGCCTACAAGCCGTGGGAGCGTCGCGCATTGAGTTTACTCAATGCGTCGTGACTGCGTGCCTTTTGAAGAATGAGCCTGCGAGTTTGCGGTGTGTTGCGAGGTTAACCCGTGTGGGGAAGCCGTAGCGAAAGCGAGTCCGAACAGGGCGATTCAGTAGCGCGCTCAAGACCCGAAGCGGAGTGATCTAGCCATGGGCAGGTTGAAGCGGAGGTAAGACTTCGTGGAGGACCGAACCCACCAGGGTTGAAAACCTGGGGGATGACCTGTGGTTAGGGGTGAAAGGCCAATCAAACTCCGTGATAGCTGGTTCTCCCCGAAATGCATTTAGGTGCAGCGTCGTGTGTTTCTTGCCGGAGGTAGAGCACTGGATAGGCGATGGGCCCTACCGGGTTACTGACCTTAGCCAAACTCCGAATGCCGGTAAGTGAGAGCACGGCAGTGAGACTGTGGGGGATAAGCTCCATGGTCGAGAGGGAAACAGCCCAGAGCATCGACTAAGGCCCCTAAGCGTACGCTAAGTGGGAAAGGATGTGGAGTCGCAGAGACAACCAGGAGGTTGGCTTAGAAGCAGCCACCCTTGAAAGAGTGCGTAATAGCTCACTGGTCAAGTGATTCCGCGCCGACAATGTAGCGGGGCTCAAGCGTACCGCCGAAGTCGTGTCATTCATACAACAGCCCCAACGGGTGTGTGGATGGGTAGGGGAGCGTCGTGTGCCGGGTGAAGCAGCACCGGAAGGTAGTTGTGGACGGTTCACGAGTGAGAATGCAGGCATGAGTAGCGATACACACGTGAGAAACGTGTGCGCCGATTGACTAAGGGTTCCTGGGTCAAGCTGATCTGCCCAGGGTAAGTCGGGACCTAAGGCGAGGCCGACAGGCGTAGTCGATGGATAACCGGTTGATATTCCGGTACCCGCTGTGACGCGAAAGACATCGAATCCAGTGATGCTAAGGCCGTGAAGCCGTTCCGGACCCTTCGGGGAATGGAAAGTGGTGGAGCCGCCGGTCCAAGCTGGTAGTAGGTGAGCGATGGGGTGACGCAGGAAGGTAGTCCAGCCCGGGCGATGGTTGTCCCGGGGTAAGGGTGTAGGCCGTGCGGTAGGTAAATCCGTCGCACACGAGGCTGAGACCTGATGCCGAGCCGATTGTGGTGAAGTGGATGATCCTATGCTGTCGAGAAAAGCCTCTAGCGAGTTTCATGGCGGCCCGTACCCTAAACCGACTCAGGTGGTCAGGTAGAGAATACCGAGGCGTTCGGGTGAACTATGGTTAAGGAACTCGGCAAAATGCCCCCGTAACTTCGGGAGAAGGGGGGCCATTCCTGGTGATGAGTCTTGCACTCTGAGCTGGGGGTGGCCGCAGAGACCAGCGAGAAGCGACTGTTTACTAAAAACACAGGTCCGTGCGAAGCCGTAAGGCGATGTATACGGACTGACGCCTGCCCGGTGCTGGAACGTTAAGGGGACCGGTTAGTCACATTTCGGTGTGGCGAAGCTGAGAACTTAAGCGCCAGTAAACGGCGGTGGTAACTATAACCATCCTAAGGTAGCGAAATTCCTTGTCGGGTAAGTTCCGACCTGCACGAATGGCGTAACGACTTCTCGACTGTCTCAACCATAGGCCCGGTGAAATTGCACTACGAGTAAAGATGCTCGTTTCGCGCAGAAGGACGGAAAGACCCCGGGACCTTTACTATAGTTTGATATTGGTGTTCGGTTCGGCTTGTGTAGGATAGGTGGGAGACTGTGAACCCTGGACGCCAGTTCAGGGGGAGTCGTCGTTGAAATACCACTCTGGTCGTGCTGGATGTCTAACCTGGGTCCGTGATCCGGATCAGGGACAGTGTCTGATGGGTAGTTTAACTGGGGCGGTTGCCTCCCAAAGAGTAACGGAGGCGCCCAAAGGTTCCCTCAGCCTGGTTGGTAATCAGGTGTTGAGTGTAAGTGCACAAGGGAGCTTGACTGTGAGACCGACGGGTCGAGCAGGGACGAAAGTCGGGACTAGTGATCCGGCGGTGGCTTGTGGAAGCGCCGTCGCTCAACGGATAAAAGGTACCCCGGGGATAACAGGCTGATCTTCCCCAAGAGTCCATATCGACGGGATGGTTTGGCACCTCGATGTCGGCTCGTCGCATCCTGGGGCTGGAGTCGGTCCCAAGGGTTGGGCTGTTCGCCCATTAAAGCGGTACGCGAGCTGGGTTTAGAACGTCGTGAGACAGTTCGGTCCCTATCCTCTGTGCGCGTAGGAATATTGAGAAGGGCTGTCCCTAGTACGAGAGGACCGGGACGGACGAACCTCTGGTGTGCCAGTTGTCCTGCCAAGGGCATGGCTGGTTGGCTACGTTCGGAAAGGATAACCGCTGAAAGCATCTAAGCGGGAAGCCTGCTTCGAGATGAGTATTCCCACCCCCTTTGAGGGGTTAAGGCTCCCAGTAGACGACTGGGTTGATAGGCCGGATCTGGAAGCACCGTAAGGTGTGGAGGTGACCGGTACTAATAGGCCGAGGGCTTGTCCTCAGTTGCTCGCGTCCACTGTGTTGGTTCTGAAACCACGAACAACCGTCGTAGCCATGTGCCACGGCTCCGGTTGACAGTTTCATAGTGTTTCGGTGGTCATAGCGTGAGGGAAACGCCCGGTTACATTCCGAACCCGGAAGCTAAGCCTCACAGCGCCGATGGTACTGCAGGGGGGACCCTGTGGGAGAGTAGGACGCCGCCGAACTAATTTTATAGAAAAGCCCGGACCGGGATACGGTCCGGGCTTTTCTGCGTTTAGGGGCGAAGATATGGGCATGCGCTATGACCTCGTCATCTTCGACAACGACGGTGTACTCGTCGACAGTGAACCGATCTCCAACACGCTCCTGGCCGGCTATCTCACCGAGCTCGGGCACCCGACCTCGTACGAGGAGTCCCTGCGGGACTACATGGGCGCCGCCATGCACCGCGTGCACGACCTGGTCCGCGAGCGGACCGGGCAGCGGCTTCCCGAGGACTTCGACGAGGTCTTTCACGCGCGGGTGTTCGCCGCGTTCGAGCGGGAGCTGGAACCGGTCGACGGCGTGGTCGAGGTCCTGGAGAAGCTGACGGCCGACGGGGTGCCTTACTGCGTCGCGTCCTCCGGGAGTCATGAGCGGATTCGAGTCGGGCACCGGAAGACCGGGCTCGACAAGTGGTTCGGGGACGAGCGGATCTTCAGCTCGCAGGATGTGGGGCGGGGGAAGCCGGCGCCCGATCTGTTCCTGTACGCCGCCGAGCGCATGGGGGTGCCGCCCGAGAAGTGTCTGGTCGTCGAGGACAGCCCGCTCGGGGTGCAGGCGGCCGTCGCCGCCGGGATGGATGTGTACGGGTTCGCCGCGATGACCCCGGCCGAGCGGCTCGCCCAGGCCGATGAACTCTTCGACGACATGCGGGAGTTGCCCCGGCTGCTCGGCTGAGGTCACGAGAGGTCACGGTCGGCCCATGGTTTTGTGATCCATCTACCCACGGGTAGGGCGGAGGCATACGCTGTGCCGCCATGACCGATGGCACAGCAGGGACGGCCGGCACGGTGGGTGGGCGGCTGCGGTGGGGGCGCGGGACGCTGGGGTTCAGCTTCTTCGCGCAGGGCGCCGCCTTCGCGCTGCTCGTGACCCGGATCCCCGCCATTCAGGACCAGTACGGGATATCCGACGCGCTGCTGCCCGTGTTCCTCGCCGCCGTACCGGTGCTGGCCGGGGTCGGCAGCGTAGGCACCGAGCAGTTGGTGAAGAGGGTGCGGCCGAGCAGGGTGCTGCGGTGGTCCCAGCCCGTCGTGCTGTTGGCGCTGCTCGGGGTCGGGGCCGGGGACTCGGTGGCCGAAGTGGCCGTCGCGCTCGCCGCGTTCGGGCTGGCCGTGGGGGCGCTCGACGCCTCGATGAACATGCTCGGCGTCAGCCTGCAGCGGGCGTACGGGCGCAGCATCATGCTCGGCTTCCACGCCGCGTACAGCCTCGGCGGGATCGTCGGGGCGTCGCTCGCGTGGGTCGGGGCGCACTGGGATCTGACGCTGTTCGTGTCGTATCTGCCGGTGGCGTGCGTGCTGTTGCCGCTCTGTCTCGTGGCGAGCCGGTGGTACGTGGACGGGCGGGCGGCCGACGGGGAGGAGGCCGCGCGGGAGCAGGAGCGGGGCGGCGGCGTCGTCTTCAAGGTGCTGCTGCCGCTCTGCCTGGTGATGTCCTTCGCGTACATCGGGGACTCGACCGTCTCCAACTGGAGCGCCAAGTACCTCCAGGACGTGCTGGGGAGTTCGGAGCAGCTGTCCACGGTTCCGTACAACGTCTACATGGTGATGACGCTGGTGGGCCGCGCGGTCGGGGACGTGGGGGTGCGGCGCTTCGGGGCGGTGGCCGTGGTGCGGCTCGGATCCGTCGTGGCTGCCGCCGGGTTCGGGGTGGTGGCTCTGGCGCCGGGGCCCTGGGTGGGGATGCTCGGGTTCACGCTGCTCGGTCTCGGGCTGTGCGTGATCGTGCCGCAGACCTTCGCCGCGGCGGGCCGGCTGTTCCCGAAGGCTTCGGACGCGGCGGTGGCGCGGCTCAATATCTTCAACTACGTGGGTTTTCTGATCGGTTCGCCGCTTGTGGGGGCTTTGGGCGACGCGTGGAGCTATCGCGGGGCGATGCTCGTGCCGATGGCATTGGTGCTGATGACGCTGGTGTACGCCCCGTCGTTCCGGGAGCGGGGGGACAGATACGGTGGCGGGCATGAGCGGCCGCGCGCAATTGATGTGGGACCCGGCGGTAGCGGGGTATGACTTCGGACCCGGACATCCGATGGATCCGGTCAGGCTCGATCTGACCCGGAGACTGGTGGACGCGTTCGGGCTCGACCGGGACATGGACGTCGTCGCGGCCAAGGCGGCCGGGGAGTCGACGCTGCGGCTCGTGCACCGCGAGGACTACGTGGAGGCGGTCAAGGCCGCCTCCCTCGATCCGGACGCCGCCGACCCGGCGTACGGGCTCGGGACCATGGACGATCCGGCCTTCGCCGGGATGCACGAGGTGTCCGCGCTGATCGCCGGGCAGTCGGTGGGGGCCGCGGAGAACGTGTGGCGGGGGAACGCGCTGCACGCCGTGAACTTCGCGGGCGGCCTGCACCACGCGATGCCGGGGGCGGCGTCGGGGTTCTGCGTGTACAACGACGCGGCGCTGGCGATCGCACGACTCCTTGAACTGGGCGCCGAGCGCGTCGTGTACGTGGACGTGGACGTGCATCACGGCGACGGGGTGCAGGCCGCGTTCTGGGAGGACCCGCGGGTCCTGACGATCTCGCTGCACGAGCATCCTCGTACGTTGTTCCCGCAGACCGGCTGGCCCGAGGAGACCGGGGCGGACGGGCCCGCGGAAGGCACGGCCGTGAATGTGGCCCTGCCGGCGGGGACCGGGGACGCCGGGTGGCTGCGGGCGTTGCACGCGGTGGTGCCGGAGCTGTTGGCGGAGTTCCGGCCGCAGGTGCTGGTGACGCAGCACGGGGCCGATACGCACTTCGAGGATCCGCTGGCCCACTTGGCCGTCTCCCTGGACGCGCAGCGGGCCGTGCAGGTCGCCTGCCACGAGTGGGCGCACGAGTACGCCGACGGGCGGTGGGTGGCGCTCGGCGGGGGCGGGTACGCGGTGGTGGACGTCGTGCCACGGTCGTGGACGCACCTGGTGGGGATCGCGGCGGGGCGGGAGATCGCGCCCGAGTCGGTGATCCCGGACGGGTGGCGGCAGGAAGTCTTCGCCCGTACGCGGCAGTTGGCGCCGCAGCGGATGACGGACGGGCGGTGGCCCGTGTCGTATCAGGGGTGGGAGGCGGGCTACGATCCGGCGGACCGCCTCGATCAGGCGGTTCTGGCCACCCGTAAGGCGTCGTATCCGCTGCGGGGGTTGTTGCCGTAGGGGGCCGTAGGGGGGGCGACAGTCGCTGTCCGGCGGGGCGGGGTGTTACTCCGACTGTGGGGTGTTTCGGGGAAGTCGGGGTGGGCGCGGGGGTAATGCAGCAACATCACAAGGGTGTTGAGCGTCGGCGCACTGCGTGCGCACCTGTTGGCGGCTCGGCTTGCCGGGCCCGTGGCGACCTCCCGTGAGGAGAGCCTGCGGAGCTACCGCCTGTTCGAGGCGCGGGATCCGCGGGTGATGCTCGGGCTCGACCCCGAGTGGGCGTGGGGCCACCGGGAGCTGCTCGCGCTGATGGCGGACAAGTGCGGGGTCTCCGGGGATCCGCGGGACCGGACCGGTCACGATGTCATCGATCCGGAACGGACCCTGGCCGCGCTCGACGCGTTTGCGGAGCGCCTCGGCCGGGCCGCCGAGAGCCGGTCCCCAGTGCTGTTCGGGACGGGCCACCCGCATCGGCTGCTCGGTTTCTACGCCGCGCTGGCGGACGCCCTGTCGGCGGTGGGCTGCCCCGTCCTCACCCCCGCGCAGGGTCGGAGTGTCGACATAACGACCCGGTTCGGTCTACGCACGTACAACCTCGACTACGTCCGGGGAGTCGCGCTGATGCGGGAACCGGGCGCGTACCCGGTGCGAAGTGAGACCGGCGCACACACTCACTCGCCACTCCCGGTTCGCCTGGTGCTGGGTGCGCTCTCGGAGGCCGGCGAGCCGCTGCCCGAGCTGGTCATCGGAGACCACGGATGGGTCTGCGGTGCAGGTCAGTTGGGGTTCGACGCCATCGGTCTGGCCGATACGGACGATCCCGCCCTGTTCGTCGGTGAGGCCGAGGGGCAGGTGTCCGTCGTCGTTCCACTTGATGACGCTGTGCGGTCTGATTACTACCGACCGCTTACTCGCTATGTACTCAATCGAGCGTGTCTGTCACAGTAGGCGGCCGATCGCTGCTCCTCTTCCCCACTCGCATCACCCGCCTCTACATTGGGGAGTGAGCACGCAACGACGTTGAGTCACCGGAAGGGGAAGCCGGTGGCCGTCGAGTGCGGAAGGTTCAGGTGTGTCATGGCTGCTGAGCAGAGGCCTCTATCCGAGGTGGCGTTCCTGACCGTGGCGGAGGTCGCCGCGGTGATGCGTGTGTCGAAGATGACCGTGTACCGCTTGGTGCACAGCGGTCATCTGCCCGCGATCCGGGTGGGGAGGTCCTTCCGAGTCCCGGAGAATGCGGTTCACGAGTACCTCCGTGACTCTTACGTGGGGGTGGACGCCGGCTGATCCACGGGGTCCCGCGGACCTCGATTTCTGCTCGGCACTCGGGGCGGGGTAGGCTAGCCCCTCGTAGGTCGTGTGGGCCCCAATGCAGCCCCGCACCGAGTGATTGTCCCCGCACCGCGGGGGTTGTCCGAGAAGTGAGCGAGGGTAGTCGTGGGCTCTGTCATTAAGAAGCGGCGTAAGCGGATGGCGAAGAAGAAGCACCGCAAGCTGCTGAAGCGCACCCGCGTGCAGCGTCGCAACAAGAAGTAAGCGGCGTCTGCTGTAAAGCGCGCCTTGTGGCCCTTCCACCATCCGGTGGGAGGGCCACATTGCGTTGTGCGGGCCGGGGGAAGCGGCACGGGGCGACAGCGCCCTTGAACAGGCAAATGTTCACTTCGGAACCACCTGTTACCTGCATGTGTGTCCGTCGTCACTTCCTGCATCGAGCAGTCATCACAGCGCAACATCGAACCGCTAACGTGGCCCGCAGCAGTGATTGCGGAGCGCGGCGGGGCTGGGACGGAAGGTAGGCGCTGATCTTGGGCAAGGTCGTGCTCGTGACGGGGGTGGCCCGACAGCTGGGCGGCCGGTTCGTACGCAGGATCCAGCGGGACCCCGAGGTGGACCGGGTCATCGGCGTGGACGCGGTGCCGCCGGCGCACCATCTGGGCGGAGCGGACTTCCTCCAGGCCGACATTCGGCAGCCGACGATCGCGCGGGTGCTCGCCGAGTACGCCGTGGACACGGTCGTGCACATGGACGTGACGGGGACCCCGCTCGCCAGCGGGGGCCGCGGCGGGGTCAAGGAGACCAACGTCATCGGCACGATGCAGCTGCTCGGTGCGTGCCAGAAGTCGCCGAACGTGAAGCGCCTGGTGGTGAAGTCCAGTACGAACGTCTATGGCTCGGCGCCGCGCGACCCGGCCGTCTTCACGGAGACGACGCCGCCGAAGTCGCTGCCGAGCGGGGGCTTCGCCAAGGACACCGTGGAGGTCGAGGGCTATGTGCGCGGGTTCGCCCGGCGCCGACCCGACGTCGCGGTGTGCGTGCTGCGCTTCGCCAACATTCTTGGGCCGACGGCGGATTCGCCGCTCGCCGAGTACTTCTCGCTGCCGGTCCTGCCGACCGTGTTCGGCTACGACCCGCGGTTGCAGTTCGTGCACGAGGACGACGTGATCGAGGTGCTGCGGATCGCCTCGCACGAGCCGGTCAGGGGCACGTTGAACAGCGGCACGTTCAATGTCGCCGGTGACGGCGTGCTGTTGCTTTCGCAGTGCTCGCGGCGGCTCGGCCGGCCGACCGTCCCCGTCCTCCTTCCCGCGGTCACCTGGGTGGGCGGCGCGCTGCGTACGCTGGGGGTGACGGACTTCTCGCCCGAGCAGATCCGGCTGCTCACGCACGGACGGATGGTGTCGACGGCCCAGATGCGCGACACACTGGGCTTCGAACCCAAGTACACGACCGCGGAGGCCTTCGCGGAGTTCGTGCGCGGCCGTGGCCCGGGACTGCTGCCGCCGCAGGCCCTCGCGGGGGCCGTCGACCGGATCGCCGCGCTGCCCTTCCTGGGCGGTGCCAGTACCGGCCCCAGCCACCCCCCGACGCAGAGCGCCAACTGAGGAGCGCATCAACGATGGCGGACGCCAAGGTCATTCCGTTCGACGACGACAGGTCGCGAGGGGCGGCGGCGAAGGGCGCCGCGCGCCGCGGCCGAGGGGGTGGCGCGCGACGCAAGGGTGAACCCGTGGCCGTGCGGGAGGTGCGGCCGTTGCAGCAGCCGCGGTCCGAACCCGCGCCCGAGTCCGGGCCGCAGGAGCCGGCCGAGCCGTCGCAGGGCGGCGGCTGGGACCGGAAGATCGCGGGCGGGCTCGCGTTTCTGCGGCGGCGGATCACCGGGGACTACGAGGTCGACGAGTTCGGCTACGACGAGGAGCTCACCGACCAGGTCCTGATGTCGGTGCTCCGGCCGATCGCGGAGAAGTACTTCCGCGTCGAGGTGAAGGGCATCGAGAACATCCCGGCCGAGGGCGGGGCCCTGATCGTCTCCAACCACTCAGGGACGCTGCCGCTGGACGGCCTGATGATGCAGGTCGCCGTGCACGACAACCATCCGACCGGCAGGCATCTGCGGCTGCTCGCGGCCGACTTGGTGTTCATGCTGCCGGTGGTCAACGAGCTGGCGCGCAAGGCCGGGCACACGCTGGCGTGCGCGGAGGACGCGCAGCGGCTGCTCGAGAGCGGTGAGCTGGTCGGTGTGATGCCGGAGGGCTTCAAGGGCGTCGGCAAGCCGTTCAGCGAGCGGTACAAGTTGCAGCGCTTCGGGCGGGGCGGGTTCGTGTCGACCGCGTTGCGCGCCGGCACGCCGATCGTGCCGTGCTCGGTCGTCGGGGCGGAGGAGATCTACCCGATGGTCGGCAACGCCAAGACGCTCGCGCGGCTCCTCGGCTTCCCGTACTTCCCGATCACGCCTACGTTCCCGTGGCTGGGGCCGCTCGGTGCGGTGCCGTTGCCGACGAAGTGGACGATCCAGTTCGGCGAGCCGATCCCGACGGACGGCTATCCGCCGGAGGCGGCGGAGGACCCGATGCTGATGTTCAACCTGACCGACCAGGTCCGCGAACAAATCCAGCACACGCTCTACAAGTTGCTGGTACAGCGGCGGTCGGTGTTCTTCTGAGGAAGACCACGTAGCGGGGGTGCGGGCCGGGGTCGGCTTCTGTTCCGTGGCGGGGGCTGTCGTGTCGGCGGACGGAGTCCGGCGCAGCTGTCCGAAGCCTGCGGAGCAGTGCGAGGGCAGCAGAGAGAAGGGGCCAAGTTGCTGGTACAGCGGCGGTCGGTGTTCTTCTGAGCGGGAGCACGAAGAGGGGGTGCAGGGAACCGGTCCCCGCACCCCCTCCGTGGCAGAACTACTTGGCGTCCTCGCCGTCGACGCCCAGGCCCGGCAGTAGGCCGGGGAGTAGCGGGGGCACCGTCACGTCCGGCTTGGGGGAGCCCGTGTCCGTGTTGGAGCCCGGGCTGCCGTCCGAGGGGCTCGGGGTCGTCCGGTCCTTCGGCGGGTCGAGGAGACCGCCCGTGTTCTCGCCGAGCAGGCCCTCGTCGTCCTTGCCGGTGTCGGACGTGGACGGCTTCGGCTTCGTCGACGTCTTGTCGTCCCGGGAGGCGGAGCCGGACGGCGTGGAGCCGCGGGTGCCCGGGGTCCCCGGCGACGTACCGTCCTGGCTGGTGCCAGGGCTCGTCGCGCCGCTCTTCTCGTCAGGGGTCCGCGGCAGCAGGGAGCGCAGCGGGCCGACTTCTTCGTCTATGGCGTCGAAGACCGAACTGACCTGGTCCCGCACGTCCCCGAGCTGGACCGGCAGGCGGTCGCTCAGGGCCGTCCAGCTCTGCCTGTGCGCGTCGGAGAAGGTGGACAGGGCCTGGATCGGGCCGAGGGCGCCGTCACGCTTGTACGCGTCGCTGAGCAGCCGGTGGCCCTCGGAGGCGTCGTACTGCACCCCGGAGAGCGCGCGCCTGACCTCGCCCACGGACTCGTGGTCGAGCTGTCCCGTGCGGCCGCGCTCCATGAGGCGCCGCGCCTCGCTCAGCCGCGTCGACGCCTGGTCGAGGTAGGCCTGCCCCTTGTCGGAGTCGCTGTGCGCCATGCCCAGCTTCAGGTCCTCCATGCCGCGCTTGAGGCCGTAGAGGTGGTCACCCGGCAGTGCGCTGGACGACGCCGCGGCCACACCGCTGAACGCGCCCGCGGCCACACCGACCGTGAGCCCGCCCGCCGCGATGCCCTTGGTCAGCCGGGAGCGGGGCCGCAGCTTCCGCAGTGGACTCGCCCGGTGGGCGCCCTTGCCCTGACGCTGCTTCGGAACGGAGGTGGCCGCGCCGCCCTCCTGGACCATGGCCTCCATCGCTGCGACGAGCTGCGCCCGCTGCACGACCTTGACCTCGGGGTCCAACTCCGGCTTCGGCAGCTCGCCGAGAGCCGCGGCCAGGGACAGCAGCCCGCCCTCCTCGGCCGCCGCCGCGTCGCTGTGCCGGGCGGCCGGTTCTTCTTCCGGTTGCTGCGCCGCCGGGTCCTGGTCGGACTGGTCCTCCAGGGCCTGGGCGAAGGCGTTCGCCCGCCGGTGTGCCGATACGTTCGCGATCACTGGCGGCACCTCCTCTCAATCATGACGGTCGACTCCCCAGGGGGTCCTGGGGTTGCACCCCCGGTACCGGATACACACCAAAGAGTGAGTGCATTCCGATCGGGAGTGACCACAGGGAGCCTGCATCCCGCACAACGAGCGGCTCGGTACTTGGGTTACGCGCGAAAGGCGATCCGAGCGCGATCCCATCTCTCTTTCACCGTAGGTGAGTTGGGGACTGCGGGCAGTAACGGGTCCAGGGATGAAGAAGAGGCGGCCGGGCTCAGCGGGCGTCGTCCGGCAGAAGCCGTGCCAGGGTGCGCACCGCCCGGTACTGGAGGGTCTTGATCGCGCCCTCGTTCTTGCCCATCGCGCGAGCGGTCTCGGCGACGGACAGGCCTTGCAGGAAGCGCAGCGTCACGCACTCCTGCTGCTGCGGGTTGAGGCGGCGCACCGCGTCGAGCAGGGCCGCGTTGGAGAGGGACTCCAGGACGGAGTCCTCGGGGGAACGCTCCACCTCGTTCGCGTCGAGCATTTCGCCCGTGGTCACTTCGAGGCGGAAGCGGCTCGACTTGAAGTGGTCCGCGACCAGGTTGCGCGCGATCGTGACCAGCCAGGCGCCGAAGTCGCGGCCCTGCCAGGTGAACGTGCCGATGCGGCGCAGCGCGCGCAGGAAGGTCTCGCTGGTGAGGTCCTCCGCCGTCGCCTTCCCGCCGACGCGGTAATAGATGTAGCGGTACACGGTGTCGCTGTACTGGTCGTAGAGCCTGCCGAACGCGTCGGCCTCGCCTCCCTGGGCGCGCTCGACCAGATCCATCATGCGGGCACTGTCGCTGTCGGCCGCGGGGCGGCGGGCCGTAGGTGTGGCCGACCGGGCAGCGGTGCCCGAGGCGCCGGCGGACCCGGAGCGGGCCCGTCTGCCGACGGTGGCCGCGGTCGAATCGGCCATGGCGAAACATGGCGAGGCAGGGGTGGGCACGGCCGACGCTGCCGCAGCGGCGAGGGCGGGGACGGCGTACGCGGTGGGGACGAAACCGCGCAAGCGGTCCACGACCGTCGCGTGCAGCGTAGCCAGGCCCGAGGCGTCAACCCCGACGTGTGGGTACACGGGACTCCCAGAGGCAGAGCTTCCATCACGTGCAGTGCGGGACCGTTCACCCGTCGTGCTGACGCGTGGGTACCGGTTTGCGTCTGAGGAGAATAACGCTTCGTGCAGGGAGCACTACACCCAGTTGCTCAAATCACCGATTACGTCACTTCTGTAGTCGCTCGACGGCGATTCAAGTACCAGAGAGTGACCGTTTGTTGATCGAATCGGTTCAGATTCCGTGTCCGGGCGTGACGCGTTGTGGCCGAGTGGTACCAACGGGACTGGCGAGGGCCGTGCCCGGGTAAGACGTTCGGAATGTCGTCAGCGACGGCGACGGTGCAGCGCGATCGCCGCCGCCGTACCGCCCGCGACGGCGCCGACGCCGGCCGCGGCGGGGAGGCCGACCTTCGCGGCCTTGCGGCCCGTGCGGTAGTCCCGCAGCCGCCAGTCACGCTCGCGCGCGTACTTGCGCAGCTTCGTGTCCGGGTTGATCGCGTACGGGTGTCCGACGAGCGACAGCATCGGGATGTCGTTGTGCGAGTCGCTGTACGCGGCGCAGCGGCCGAGCTCCAGGCCCTCGGCGGAGGCGAGCGCCCTGACGGCCTCGGCCTTCGCGGGGCCGTGCAGCGGTTCGCCGACGAGCCTGCCGGTGTAGACGCCGCCGATGGACTCGGCGACCGTGCCGAGCGCGCCGGTCAGGCCGAGGCGGCGGGCGATGACCGTGGCGATCTCCACGGGCGCGGCGGTGACCAGCCAGACCTTCTGGCCCGCGTCCAGGTGCGCCTGGGCGAGGGCGCGGGTGCCGGGCCAGATCCGCTCCGCCAGGTACTCGTCGTAGATCTCCTCGCCGATGGACATCAGCTCGGCGACGCGGTGGCCCTTCACGATGGACAGGGCGCTGTTCTGCGCGTCCTGCATGTGCTCGGGGTCCTCGACGCCGGCGATCCTGAACCAGGCCTGCTGCCAGGCGAATCGGGTCAGCTCGCGGCGCTCGAAGAACTTCCGCTTGTACAGGCCCCGGCCGAAGTGGAAGATCGCCGCGCCCTGCATCACGGTGTTGTCCAGGTCGAAGAAGGCGGCGGCCTTGTCGTCGCCCGCGACCGGGAACTCCGGTTCCTGCGCGGCCTCGTCGACCTGCGGCGCCTGGTCCTCCAGCTCCTGGGAGGACTTGCGGGCGGCCTCGGCCGAAGCCTCGCCTGCCAGCACGCTCCGCGCGGTGGCGGAGCGCCTACGGGGTGTGAGCCATCCGAGAGCGGCCATGTCGTGAGCATAGCCATTCTGTTCGGGGGTTCCGGAGTCGCGCGGGTTTCGAGAGCCTGTCCGCACGTGAATTCTCGGCGACAGGAGGGCCGTGAGTGGGGCGAGAATGGCCGGTATGAGTCCCATTTTTCGAAACCGCGAGAAGAAGGATCCGAGTGAGCGGATCGTCACGCTGATCGGGAAGCCCGGCTGTCATCTGTGCGACGACGCACAGTCGGTGATCGAGAAGGTGTGCGCCGAGGTCGGAGCGGCCTGGGAGAAGAAGGACATCACCGAGGACGAGGAGCTGTACCGCAAGTACTGGGAGCAGATCCCGGTCGTCCTCGTCGACGGGGCGCAGCACGACTTCTGGCGCGTCCAGGAGGAGCGGCTGCGACGCGCGCTCACTCGGTGACGGACCGCGCGCAACGCCCCTGGTCGGCCCGGGACCGGTCGCACAGGTCACTGACCGAGCAGTCCAACTGGTCCCAAAAGTCGCTTAGGATCGGGGGCGGTTTTGGTCTCGGGGGCGTGGATCTTGGCAACGTTGAGGAGAGTGTGCCGTTTTGGCCCCCACAGGTGAGCAACGAAGCTACCTGCGCGCCGGTTCCACGGAGGCGCGCGGGGCGCGCGTGAGCCCGGTCACGTTGGCCGGGCAAATCGGACACCATCTTTGTGCACGCGTTCACAAAGACATAGCCTGCATTCGACGGGGCGGTCGAGTAGCAGGGTGCCGCCCACAGCCCCGCTCTACCCGCAGGAGCACCGTGGCAACTGGCCGAACTCACCGACCGGCGACCCGCAGCCGAGGAATTCCCGAGGCCACCGTCGCCAGGCTTCCGCTGTACCTCCGAGCCCTCACCGCTCTGTCGGAACGCTCGGTACCCACGGTCTCCTCCGAGGAACTCGCGGCCGCGGCGGGGGTCAACTCCGCGAAGCTGCGCAAGGATTTCTCGTACCTCGGTTCGTACGGGACCCGCGGCGTGGGCTACGACGTCGAGTACCTCGTCTACCAGATCTCACGCGAGCTGGGCCTCACGCAGGACTGGCCGATCGTGATGGTCGGTATCGGTAACCTCGGTGCGGCGCTTGCCAATTACGGTGGTTTCGCCTCGCGCGGTTTCCGCGTCGCGGCGCTGATCGACGCCGACCCGGCGATGACCGGCAAGTCCGTCGCGGGCATGGCCGTGCAGCACGCCGACGACCTCGAGAAGATCATCGACGAGAACGGCGTCTCCATCGGCGTCATCGCGACCCCGGCCGGCGCCGCGCAGCAGGTCTGCGACCGGCTCGTCGCCGCAGGCGTCAGCTCCATCCTGAACTTCGCGCCGACGGTGCTGTCCGTTCCCGACGGCGTGGACGTGCGCAAGGTCGACCTCTCCATCGAGCTCCAGATCCTCGCCTTCCACGAGCAGCGCAAGGCCGGCGAGGTCCCGGTGGACGCGGCCGAGGGCGCGGTGGGCGTCGAGGGCCCGGCCGCCAAGGTCACCAAGCCCGCCGCCGGTGCCGCCAAGAACAACGACGACCGCAAGGGACCCGACGGGGACGTGCCCGCCGTGATGCCGGCATGAGCCTCCTCGTCGTCGGTCTGAGCCACCGCAGCGCCCCCGTCAGCGTCCTGGAGCGCGCCGCGCTGAACCCGGACACCCAGGCGAAGCTGCTGCAGGACACGCTCGCCGCCGAACCGGCCGCCGAGGCCGCGGTGCTCGCCACCTGCAACCGCATCGAGCTGTACGCGGACGTGGACAAGTTCCACGCCGGTGTCGCCGAGCTGTCGACGCTGCTCGCCCAGCACAGCGGCGTCGGCCTCGAAGAGCTCACTCCTTATCTTTATGTGCACTACGAGGACCGGGCGGTGCACCACCTGTTCTCGGTGGCGTGCGGGCTCGACTCGATGGTGGTCGGCGAGGGGCAGATCCTCGGCCAGATCAAGGACACCCTCGCGCGGGCGCAGGAACTGCACTCCGCGGGCAAGCTCCTCAACGACCTCTTCCAGCAGGCACTGCGGGTGGGCAAGCGCGCCCACTCGGAGACCGGGATCGACCGTGCCGGGCAGTCGCTCGTCACCTTCGGCCTTGAGCAGCTCGCCGCCGGGCAGTCGGTGGACGGGTGGGCGCAGGGCAAGCGGGCGCTCGTGATCGGCGCCGGCTCGATGTCCTCGCTCGCCGCGGCCACGCTCGCGCGGGCCGGAGTGGCCGAAGTCGTCGTCGCCAACCGGACATTGGAGCGCGCCGACCGCCTCGTGGAGATCCTGGGCGACGCGGGAACGGCGGCCCGTGCGGTCGCGATGGACGCCGTGGCGGACGAACTGACACGTGCCGACGTCGCCATCTCCTGCACCGGCGCGACCGGACTCGTCCTGACCGCCGACGCGGTGCGTTCCGCCGTCGCGGGCCGCACGCCGACAGCGGGCGGCGAGGTGCCGAGCGCACCCTCCGCGACCCCGGGCCGGTCCGCCGCGGACGGCGGCTCCGTCGAGGCGGTGCGCGGTGGCTTCTCCGTCGAGGGCGAGGCCGCGGTCGCCGGATTCGACGCCGCCGCTCTCGAGCAGCACGGCGCCTGGGTCGACAACGCCCCCGGCGAGCAGGTGCGCCCCGTCCAGGCCTCGGAGGCCGAGACCATCGCCGCCCTCGCCGTCGCCGGACGGGTGCCGGAGATGCGCCGCGAGCGCGTCCCCGAGCCCGTACGCCAGGTGGCGCTCGCCCTGCTCGACCTGGCGATGCCGCGTGATGTCGACGCGGCCGCGCACCGTATCGACGGGGTCCGCCTCGTCGACATCGAATCGCTCGCCGAGGCCTCGGCGGACGCGCCGATGGCCGCCGACGTCGACATGGTGCGCGGCATCGTGGCCGACGAGGTCGCCGCGTTCGGCGCCGCGCAGCGGGCCGCGCACATCACGCCGACCGTCGTCGCGCTGCGCACGATGGCCGCGGACGTGGTGGCGAGCGAGATCGCCCGGCTCGACGGCAGGCTCCCCGGCCTCGACGAGAAGCAGCGCGCGGAGATCACCCAGACCGTGCGGCGCGTGGTGGACAAACTGCTGCACGCGCCGACCGTACGGGTCAAGCAGCTCGCGGCCGAACCCGGCGGCGCCGGGTACGCGGACGCCCTGCGGACCCTGTTCGACCTGGACCAGGAGACGGTCGCCGCCGTTTCCCGGGCCACCCCCCACGAAGCAGAAGGCAAGAATCGAGGCCCGGCATGACCGCCGAGAAAGCCCTGAGGCTGGGCACCAGGCGCAGCAAGCTGGCCATGACCCAGTCGGGGCATGTGGCCGAAGCCGTACGTCAGTTGACCGGCCGCGAGGTCGAGCTGGTGGAGATCACCTCGTACGGTGACACCACCCGCGAGCCGATGTCGCAGATCGGCGGTACCGGCGTCTTCGTCACCGCCCTGCGCGACGCGCTCGCGAGCGGTGAGATCGACTTCGCGGTGCACTCGCTCAAGGACCTGCCGACCGCACAGCCCGACAACCTGGTGATCGCCGCCATCCCGGTGCGCGAGGACCCGCGGGACGTGCTGATCGCGCGTGACGGCCTGAAGTTCACGGACCTGCCGGCGGGCGCCAGGGTGGGCACGGGTTCGCTGCGCCGCATGGCGCAGCTGAACGCGTACGCCCGCTCCCACGGTCAGCGCATCGAGATGGTGTCGATCCGTGGGAACATCGACACCCGGATCGGGTTCGTGGAGAAGGGCGAGCTGGACGCGGTGGTTCTCGCGGCAGCCGGCCTCAGCCGCGCGGGGCGCACCGACGAGGTCACCGACTTCCTCGCGCCCGACATGGTTCTGCCCGCCCCCGGCCAGGGGGCACTGGCTGTCGAGTGCGCCGCTGACAACAGCGAACTCGTCGCCATGCTCGCCGAGTTGGACGACCCGCTCACGCGGGCCGCCGTGACCGCCGAGCGATCCCTGCTCGCCGCCCTGGAGGCCGGCTGCAGCGCACCTGTGGGTGCTCTGGCCGACCTGCTGGTCGACGGGCAGGTTGCCAAGGAAATGCGCCTGCGCGGCGTCGTCGGTTCGACCGACGGCTCCGAGCTGGTGCAGCTGTCCACCACCGGTCCCGTGCCCTCGTCGGACGACGAGGCGCTGGCACTCGGGCGGGAACTCGCCGCCGAGATGCTGGCCAAGGGTGCGGCCGGTCTGATGGGGGAGCGAGCACGATGAGCCCCACCACCGCTGTATCGACCGCCTGTGCACCTGGGCACGTCACCTTCCTGGGTGCGGGTCCCGGTGATCCAGGACTGCTGACCCTCAGGGCCGTGGAGGCCCTGACCCGAGCGGATGTGCTGATCGCCGAGCCCGAAGTGCTCGACGTCGTGCGGACGCATGCCAAGGCCGGCGTGACCGTCCTCGACGCCACGGGCGCCCCCGAGCGCACGGCGACCCCTGACGGCCCGTCAACTGCCGTCATGGTCCCGGCTCTGAGGGACTGGGCCAATCTTGTCATGGAGGCCGCGAGGGGCGGCAAGCGGGTCGTGCGTGCGGTCACCGGGGACCCCGGCCTCGACACGTACGCGGCCGAGGAGATGCTCGCCTGCGCGACAGCCGGCATCACCTTCGAGGTCGTGCCCGGCATCGCGGCGGCCGTGGGTGTGCCCGCGTACGCCGGTGTGCCGCTCCGTGACGAGCAGGGCGCCGACGTCCGCTTCGTGGACGCGGCGACCGCCTCCGAGCGCTGCTGGACGGAGGTCGGCGCGTCCGACGGCACGGTCGTCGTGTCGACGACGCTCGACTCCGTGGGCTCCGCCGCCGGCGAGCTGGTGGCGGCGGGCCGCAAGCCGGACACCCCGCTGTCCGTCACGGTCGCCGGTACGACGACGCGGCAGAAGACCTGGACGGCGACGCTCGGCACGATCGCGCAGACCCTGAAGCAGGCCAAGGTGCTGCCGTCGCCCGAGGGCAACCGGCCGGTCATAGCCGTGGTCGGTGAGCGCAGTGCCGCCGCCCAGCGTGACCAGCTGTCCTGGTTCGAGTCGAAGCCGCTGTTCGGCTGGCGCGTGCTCGTACCCAGGACGAAGGAGCAGGCGGCCTCGCTCTCCGACCAGCTCACCTCCTACGGTGCCGTGCCGCACGAGGTCCCGACCATCGCGGTCGAGCCGCCGCGCACGCCGCAGCAGATGGAGCGCGCGGTCAAGGGCCTGGTGACGGGCCGCTACGAGTGGATCGCCTTCACCTCGGTGAACGCGGTCAAGGCCGTCCGCGAGAAGTTCGAGGAGTACGGGCTCGACGCCCGCGCCTTCGCCGGGATCAAGGTCGCGGCGGTGGGCGACCAGACGGCGCAGGCCCTCATCGACTTCGGCGTGAAGCCGGACCTGGTGCCGAGCGGCGAGCAGTCGGCCGCCGGTCTCCTGGAGGACTGGCCGCCGTACGACCCGGTCTTCGACCCGATCGACCGTGTCTTCCTGCCGCGCGCCGACATCGCGACCGAGACCCTCGTCGCCGGGCTCATCGAGCTGGGCTGGGAGGTCGACGACGTGACGGCGTACCGGACCGTGCGCGCGTCGCCGCCGCCGGCGGACACGCGTGAGGCGATCAAGGGCGGCGGCTTCGACGCGGTGCTCTTCACCTCGTCGTCGACGGTGCGGAACCTGGTCGGCATCGCGGGCAAGCCGCACAACGTGACGGTGATCGCCTGCATCGGCCCGGCGACGGCCAAGACGGCCGAGGAGCACGGGCTGCGGGTCGATGTGATGGCGCCCGAGCCGTCGGTGCTGAAGTTGGCGGCGGCGCTTGCGGACTTCGGTACGAAGCGGAGGGCTGCCGCCATTGATGCGGGGGATCCGGTGACGCGGCCGAGTGAGCGGCGGCCGGGGTCGCGGCGGCGGCGCGCGGCTCCGTAAGGAAGAGTGTGGGGCGGGCATTTTCCGGGCTTACGGGTCCGGATGCCCGCCCTTCTGTTTTCACGGGTATCCCGTAGGTAGGTAGAGGTGACAGGTTCAGTGACTCGGTACGGTTCTTTTCCCGGTTCGCGGCCGCGGCGGCTGCGCACGACTCCCACCATGCGCCGCATGGTCGCCGAGACGCGGCTGCATCCGTCCGACCTGATCCTTCCCGCGTTCGTGCGCGAGGGGATCGACGCCCCGGTGGAGATCGGCTCCATGCCGGGCGTGTACCAGCACACCCGTGACTCCCTGAAGAAGGCGGCGGCCGAGGCCGCCGAGGCGGGCGTCTCCGGGATCATGCTGTTCGGCGTGCCGCTGGACGAGAAGAAGGACGGCCGGGGCACGGTCGGCACCGACCCCGACGGGATCCTCCAGCTCGCGCTGCGGGACGTGCGCTCCGAGGTTGGCGACGACCTGCTCGTCATGTCCGACCTGTGCCTGGACGAGTTCACGGACCACGGCCACTGCGGCGTCCTCGACGAGCAGGGCCGGATCGACAACGACGCGACGCTGGAGCGGTACGCGGAGATGGCGCAGGTCCAGGCGGACGCGGGTGCCCACATCGTCGGCCCGAGCGGCATGATGGACGGTCAGATCGGCGTCGTCCGCGACGCGTTGGACCAGATCGGCCGCGAGGACGTCGCCGTGCTCGCGTACACGGTGAAGTACTCCTCCGCCTTCTACGGCCCGTTCCGCGAGGCCGTCGGCTCCTCGCTCCAGGGTGACCGCAAGACGTACCAGCAGGACCCGGCGAACGTCCGGGAGTCCCTGCGGGAGCTGGCGCTCGACCTCGAGGAGGGCGCCGACATGGTGATGGTGAAGCCGGCGGGCCCGTACCTCGACATCCTGGCCCGGGTGGCCGACGCGTCCGACGTGCCGGTGGCGGCGTACCAGATCAGCGGCGAGTACGCGATGATCGAGGCGGCGGCGCAGCGCGGCTGGATCGAGCGGGACAAGTCGATCATGGAGTCGCTGCTCGGCATCAAGCGGGCCGGTGCGAACATGATCCTCACGTACTGGGCCACGGAGGTGGCCCGCAAGCTGGACTGAGGCGAAGGCCGAGGCCGACATCGGATGTCGCGGGCGCGCGCTGTTCCCTTCACAGGGAGCGGCGCGCGTCGCGTTTGGAGGCCTCCTCCGGAGGAGGCCGCTAGAGGGCGCCGAACAGCCAGTTGCCGGGGGCGTCCGGGGATTCGCTCGTGTAGTACTCCTCCGTGGCGCGACGGATCTCGTCGGCGTCCAGGGAACCGTTGCCGTCGAGGTCGAGGCGGGCGAAGGCGGTGGCGAGGTCGCCGGGGTCGGCGCCCAGGGTGTGTGTGTACATCGTGGTGAACTCGTCGAGGTCGACGACGCCGTTGCCGTCCGTGTCGGCGATGTCCATCCAGGCAGCGACCATCTCGTTCAGCCGAGTCAGGAACGCCGCCCGGTGTTCGCCGTCGGCCGCCCGACGCATGCCGTCGCGGAACTCCGCCGGGTCGATGGACCCGTTGCCGTCGGCGTCCATGTGCCGCAGGTCCTGCTCCCAGATGAGGGCGAAGGCGTCGTGCAGGCGCGTGGCCTTGGGGGAGCCGACGAGGCCGAAGGCCGCGGCCAGTTTCCCGGCGAGCGTGGTGAGGTCGTCGCTGACCAGGGCGCCGTCGCCGTCGGCGTCCAGCATGGTGAAGGCGCGGTCGAGTTTGGTGTCGAGAACATTTGGCACGGCGAACGCTCCTGAATGACGGGGATGGCGGGGATGGCGTGGTGGTGTCGTCCGCGCAGAACATTAGGGCCCGGATCTCGTTGAACGGTTGTTGCGGCTCGCCCCGGACGGGTGAAAGTGCCGCGTCAATAAAGGGAGTTCACCGTTGAGGATGGAATGCGCGGCTGATGCCGGGTTTCCAGGGGCCGCCGACGCGTTCACGGGGCCGCTTCGAGAACGCGTCGACGTATTCCGCAGGGAACGGAAGGGAAAGTTGTGGGCGGGCGGGCATGTGCTGCACGGGGCGCGGCCGGGGCCGGACGCGGTACTGGTCAACAGCAATGACTACCTGTGCCTCGCGCGCGACCCGGTGGTCGTCGAGGCGATGGCCCGCACGCTGGCCGAGCGCGGGAACGACACGCTGATGTCGGGTGTGTTGCTGCACGGCGACGACCAGCCCCAACTCGCCCTGGAGACCGACCTCGCACGGTTCATGGGTGCCCGGTCCGGCATCCTCTGCCAGTCCGGCTGGGAGGCGAACGCCGGGCTGCTCGCGACGATCGTCACCGAGGGTACGCCCGTGTACGTCGACACGCTGGCGCACATGTCCCTGTGGGAGGGTGCGCGGGCGGCGGGCGGAGCGCTGCGCCGCTTCCGGCACAACGACCCCGGTCATCTGCGCAGGCGCATCGACACCTACGGGCCGGGGCTCGTGCTGGTGGATTCGCTCTACAGCACGGACGGCAGCGTGTGCCCGCTGGCGGAGACGGCGGCGGTGGCGGGGGCGGCCGGGTGTGTGATGGTGGTGGACGAGTCGCATGCGGTCGGGGTCTGGGGGGACGGGGGCGCCGGGTTGTGGCCCGGGGCGGCGGGGCCGGGGAGCGAGGCCGTCTGGTTCAGGACGGCCAGCCTCTCCAAGGCATTCGCGGGACGTGCCGGATTCATTGCCTGCGAGGGTCCGGTGGAGGCTGAACTCCCGGATTTCGTCGAGTATTTCAAAATCACGGCGCCGCCGGCCGTTTTCAGTTCCACGTTGTTGCCGCACGATGTGGCGGGATTGCGTGCGGCGATGGATATCGTGCGCGTCGCGGATGACCGGCGGGCGCGATTGCGTGATGTATCGGCTTACGTACGAGGGGAATTGGAGCGTATCGGGCCACCTTTGTATGTGGGTGGATCGGGCGGTCAGATCGTGTCCCTGGAGGCCGGTGACGAGGCGGAGACGATCGTGCTGCGGGACGCGCTGGAGGGACGGGGTGTGTTCGGGGCGCCGTTCGTGCCGCCCGCGACGAGGCGGAAGGGGTGCGTGGTGCGGATCTCGCTGCACGCCGGGCTCACGGACGCGGAGGTGGAGCGGGTGGTGGCGGCGTGTGTGGCCGCGCGACAATCGCTGCCATGTCAGCTGTGACGATCACCGCGCGGGGCCTCAACAGGGCCACTCTGGCACGGCAGTTGCTGTTGGAGCGCGCGGATGTGGGGGTGGAGGAGGCGGTGCGGCGGGCGGTGGCACTCCAGGCGCAGGCGCCCGCTTCTCCCTACGTGGCGCTGTGGAATCGGGTGGCGGGGTTCGAACCGGGGGACCTGGACGCGGTGTTCGGCGGATTCCGGGCGGTGAAATCGACGCTGATGCGGATCACGCTGCACGCGGTGCACGTCGACGACTACCGGGACTTCCGGGCGGCGGTGGAGCCGACGGTGCGAGGCGCGCGGCTCGGCGATCCGCGGTTCCGGGTGTCGGGGCTGGTGGCCGAGGACGCGGACGGACTGCTCCCGGAACTGCTGCGCTTCACCCAACAGCCGCGCACAGCGGCCGAATTGACGTCATGGTTCACGAGTACGAGTGGGGTCGTCGCCGGGGACAAGCTGGTGACGGCGTGCCGGATGCTGCGGCAGTACGCGCCGCTGTGGCACGCGCCGGTCGCCGGATCGCCCTGGTCGTACGCCTCCGACAAGCGGCAGTTGTTCGTGGCGGCGGAGGCGGCGGCGCGGCCGCGGTTGCGGGACCCGGAGGCGATGGAGGCGGGCCTGCGGGCCCTGATCCGCCGCTACTTGGCGGGTTTCGGGCCGGCGTCGGTGGCGGACGTGGCCCAGTTCGCCCTCGTACAGAAGGGGCGTGTGCGGGCGGCGCTCGCGCTCTGCGAGGACCTGGAGCGGCTGGCCGGGCCGGGTGGCGAGGTGCTGTACGACGTGCCGGGCGGGGTGCGCCCCGACGCCGAAGTCCCGGCGCCGCCACGTCTGATGGCGATGTGGGACAGCGCGCTCCTCGCGTACGCGGACCGGGGCCGGGTCCTCCCGCCGGAGTACCGCAAGCACGTGACGCGGGTGAACGGCGACGTCCTGCCGACGGTCCTCGTGGACGGCTACGTCTCCGGCGTCTGGCGCCTCGCCGCGGACGGCGACGGCGTGGAGGTCGGCGCGTTCCGCCCGCTGCCGGAGGAGACGTGGGAGGAACTGGCGACGGAGGCGCGGGGTGTGTCCCACCTACTGACGCAACGCGACTCGGGTTCGTACCGCCGGTACGACCACTGGTGGGAGAAGGGGCTGCCGGTGGCGGAGGTGAGGGTGCTGGCGCGGTAGTTCTTGGCGAAACGGTTGTCTGTGACGTCGGACGACGAATATGTCGTCATCCGACGTCACAGTCCCGTACGACCCGGGTGCGGACGCACCTCGGCCGCGGCGGTTCCCCCTCCGGTCCGCCGCGGCCGATCCCCGTCGGGAATGTGGTTCAGCTGGGCTCGGACGTGACGTGGGTGTTGTCCGGCTCGACCTCGCCGGCGTCCGCGTCGACGGCGGCCGGCTTGCTGGTCACGTGGGTGTTCAGCGGCTGGATCTCCTCGCCGTCCTCGCCACCCGTGACGTGGGTGTTGTCCGGCTCGACGACCGGGTCTTGTTCTGTGCTCATGGTGATGCCTCCCCTGTGGGCGTGCTGGGCTGGACTGGAACGAGTCCAACCGGCCGCTCCCCCGAGGGCGGCCGGTTGGACCGCGGCCACCCACCCGGACTTCAGGTGGAGCGGCTCATCCGGCGGTCCGTCTGCCCCCCGACGCGACGGCCCGGCAACATGGAGACTGCACCCTCGCGATAAACGAACGATGAACGGCTCCGGAGCCCGCCTCGTCGCCACCCGCTACGGCGCCGTGGCGGGCGCCAGAAGTGACCGTACGTCAACGGCTTCCGGGGAGCCCAGGTCCTCGTAGATGTCGAGGGCCTCGCGCCAGCAGACCTCGGCGCGTCCCGATTGGCCGAGGTCGCTGAGGGCCTTGCCCAGGACGGTGAGCACGTTGCCCCGGCGCCACGCTCCGCCGATGCCGCGCAGCATCGTCAGCGCCGACTCGGCGTTGCTCGCGGCGTGCGTCGGCCGGTGGGCGTTCAGGTCCACCTCGGCCAGCCGGCACAGGGCCATGCCCTCCCAGAGCCGCTGGCGGCTGTTCCGGAAGATGGTGAGCGCCTGCTCCAACTGTTCGGTGGCGTCCTCGTGTTGGCCCGTGCTGCCGAGCGCGAGCCCCAGCGCGTAGCGGCCGTTCGCGACCCGGAGGGAGTGTCCGAGCCGCTCGTAGATCTCGGTGCCCTGTCGGGCGAGGGTGACTGCGGAGTCCGCTCGGCCGGTGGCCAGGTGGATCCGGGACAGGTTGCACAGGGGGCTGGCCGAACCGGCCAGGTCCTCGCACGACCTGAACTCCTCTATGGCCCGGTTGAAGTAGACCTCGGCATCGCGATGGCGGCTTTGGTAGAAGGCGATGTTTCCCAGAATGTTGGCCGCCCAGCAGCGCGCCAGCGGGTCGTCATGGGTCTCGGCGAGAGCGAGCGCCTGGTGCGCCTCCTGCTCGGAACGGTCGAAGGCGCCCGAGAAGAGCCGGGCGTTGCTCAGGACCACGCAGGCCCTGCCCTCGCCGCGGACGTCGGACATCTCCTGCGAGGCCTCGTGCAACAGGGCGGCGGTCGCCTCGTACTCCTTCGAGTTCGCACCCGACTCGGCCAGGTCGACCGCCGCCCACAAGAGGTCGATGCCTCGGCGCAGGGTCTCCTTCCCGGTCGCCTGCCTGGCGCAGGCGAGGAGTGGGACCGCCTCGCTGTAGAGCCAGTCCCTGCCCGTCTGCCGGTCGTCGAAGGAGAGTCCCGAATGGACCGTCGGCGTCAGGTGGTCCACGAGCCGGTCCCCGGGCCGCTCGATGGAGTACACCCCGGCCGCCGTCGCCAGATAGAAGTCCAGGAGGCGGGATGTCGCGGCGGTTCGGGCCTCCTGTGTTTCGTCGCGTTCGGCGCACGCACGCGCGTAGAGCCGGACGAGGTCGTGGTAGCGGTAGCGGCCCGGGGCGGCGGATTCGAGGAGGGACGTGTCGACCAGGGACTCCAGGACGTCCTCCGTCGACTCGGTGTCGAGGTCCAGGACCGCCGAGGCCGCGGCCAGGGAGATGTCGGGGCCGTCCGCGAGGCCGAGGAGGCGGAAGGCGCGGGACTGGGGGAGTTCCAGTTGGCCGTAGCCGAGTTCGAAGGTGGCCTTGACCGCCAGGTCGCCGGCCTGGAGTTCGTCGAGGCGGCGGCGTTCGTCGGCCAGCTTGGCGGCGAGGACCGAGACCGTCCATGTGCGGCGGGCCGCGAGGCGGGAGGCCGCGATGCGGATCGCCAGGGGGAGGAAGCCGCAGGCGGCGACCACGTCGAGCGCCGCCTTGCGCTCGGATGTCACGCGCTCCTCGCCGACGATGCGGGTGAAGAGGAGGAGTGCCTCCTCGGGGGACATGACGTCCAGGTCGACCAGGTGGGCCCCGACCAGGTCGACCATCCTGACCCGCCCGGTGATCAGCGCCGCGCACCCCGCCGTGCCCGGCAGCAACGGCCTGACCTGCGCCGCGTCCCGCGCGTTGTCGAGGAGGACCAGGGTCCGGCGGCCGTCGAGGGTCGAGCGGAACAGGGCCGAGCGCTCCTCCAGGGAATCGGGGACCGACGCGTCCGGGACGCCGAGGGCGCGGAGGAAGGAGCCGAGGACCGTCTCGGGTTCGGCGGGGCGCGGGCTCGTGCCCTGGAGGTCCACGTAGAGCTGGCCGTCGGGGAACGCGGGACGCGCCGCGTGTGCCACGTGCACGGCGAGGGTGGTCTTGCCGACGCCGCCGATGCCCGCCACCGCCGAGACCGCCATCACCGAGCCGGCGCCCGATTCGGAGGACGCGGAGGCGAGGGTGTCGCTGAGCTCCGTCACGAAGGCGGCGCGGCCCGTGAAGTCCGGGACCGTGGCCGGGAGTTGGGCCGGGCGTTGCGGCGTCTGTGCGGGCTCCGGCGGCTGCGCCGAGGGTTCGGAGAGGGCCGGGTCGGCGCGGAGGATGCGCTGCTGGAGCTCCGAGAGGCCGGGGCGCGGGTCCACCCCGAGCTCGTCGGCCAGCAGGCGGCGCGTGTCCGCGTAGACGGCGAGGGCCTCGGCCTGGCGGCCGGAGCGGTAGAGGGCGAGCATCAGCAGTTCGCGCAGGCGCTCGCGGAGCGGGTGGTCCGCGGTGAGGGCGGTGAGGGCCGAGACGGCCTCCGCGTGGCAGCCCTGTTCGAGGTCCATGTCGAGGCGCGTTTCGAGGAGTTGGAGTCGCCACTCTTCCAGGCGGGCGCGCTCCGTCTCCGCGTGCGGGCCCGGTACGTGGGCCAGCGGCTCGCCGTCCCAGAGGTCGAGCGCCTCGTTCACCAACGTACGCGCCCGGCACAGATCGGCGGACTGTCGCGCCCGCTCGGCCCGCGCCGCCAGTTCCTCGGCCGCCGCCAGGTCGAGGGCGTCGGGCCGCGCCATCCGCAGCGCGTAGCCACCCGCCTCGGTCTCCAGGACGCCGGGGCCGAGGATCTTGCGCAGCCGCGAGGCGTACGTGCGGATCGCGGCCAGTGCCTGCGAGGGGGGCTCATCTCCCCATACGGAGTCGATGAGTTCGGCCGCCGTCGCCGTGCGGCCCTGGCGCAGCAGGAGGGCGGCGAGGAGTGCGCGCTGCTGCGGGGAGCCGGTGGAGAGGGGCTCTCCGCCGTGCCAGGCCCGCACCGGGCCGAGCACGCTGAAGCGCAGGCCGACGGCGGCCGGGGCCGCGTCCGAGGGGTCGTCGGGCAGGGCGGCACGCCGCTGCTCCGGTACCCGCGGTCCACCCGCCATCTTCACTGCTCCCTGCTGCCGCATCCGCACACGTCATTCTGCCGCGCCGTCCAACCGGCGCGCCGTGTCGCGCGCACATCAAAGACAACTCCCGTCAGTTTGCCTTGTTCATGGCGGAAACGTCAGCCATGAAAGGCACCCATCACACAGACCTCACGCGTGAGCCACCGGGAAGGACGGGGAGTCGGTGCGAAACCACCGCGCCCGCACTAGCTGACGGGTCGTCAGATCGGCGCTACCGTGAGCCTATGGAGACCACGGAGACAGAAAGCACCCGGAACGCACAGAACCCTCTGGAATCAGCGGACTTCCCCCGCATCATCTCCGTCGACGATCACACCGTCGAACCGCCGAACGTCTGGTCCGACCGGCTGCCGAAGAAGTTCCGCGACACCGGTCCCCGTATCGTCCGCGCCCCTCTGAAGGAAATGACCTTCCTGGGCGGGAAGTTCGCGCCGGTGATGGGCGCGCCCGGCGACGACGGGCCGATCGGTGACTGGTGGGTGTACGAGGATCTGCACCGGCCGCTGACCAGGCTCGACACCGCGGTCGGCTACGACAGGGACGAGATCAAGCTGGAAGTCATCACGTACGAGCAGATGCGGCCGGGGTCGTTCAGCGTGCCGGAGCGGCTCGCCGACATGGACGTCAACCACGTCCAGTCCGCCCTCTGCTTCCCCACGTTCCCGCGCTTCTGCGGGCAGACCTTCACCGAGGCCAAGGACCGGGAGCTCGGGCTGCTCGGCGTCCAGGCGTACAACGACTGGATGGTGGAGGAGTGGTGCGGGCCCGAGGCGGAGGGGCGGCTCATACCGCTGACCCTCGTACCGCTGTGGGACCCGGAGTTGGCGGCGGCCGAGGTGCGGCGCAACGCGGCGCGCGGGGTGCGGGCGGTCGCGTTCTCCGAGATTCCGCCGCATCTCGGGCTGCCGAGCATTCACGGCGACGAGTGGGACCCGTTCCTCGCGGCGTGCGCCGAGACCGGGACCGTCATCGCCATGCACATCGGGTCCAGCAGCAAGATGCCCTCTACGTCGCCGGACGCGCCGCCCGCCGTCGGGTCGACGATCACCTTCGCCAACTGCTGCTTCTCGATGGTGGATTGGCTGATGAGCGGCAAGTTCGAGCGGTTCCCGAACCTGAAGATCATGTACGCGGAGGGGCAGATCGGCTGGATCCCGTACATCCTCGAGCGCGCGGATGTGGTGTGGGAGGAGAACCGGGGCTGGGGCGGCGTCGCCGACAAGGTGCGCAAGCCGCCGTCCGAGTACTTCGCCGACCACGTCTTCGGCTGCTTCTTCGACGACGCGTTCGGGCTGAAGAACCTCGACTCGATCGGCGTCGGGAACGTGCTCTACGAGACGGACTACCCGCACTCCGACTCGACGTGGCCCAAGTCGAAGGAGGTCGGCGAGGCGCAGATGGGTCACCTGGCGCCGGACGTGGTGGACCGCATCGTGCGGGGCAACGCGATCGACCTGCTCGGCCTGAACGCGGACGGCCGCTGGACGCCCTGAGCGGGGGCGGGGGACGGGGCGAGGGCCTCGGCCCTCGTTCCGCGGCACCGCCGGGCTGCGACGTGCCGGGCCATGCCGTGCCCCGCGCCGTGCCGCGCCGGTCCGTGCTGCGCCGGGCCGTGCTGCGCCGGGCCGTGCCGCGCCGGTCCGTGCCGCGCTGGTCCGTGCTGCGCCGGGCCGCGTGGGCGGTATGGGGCTGCGGGGCGGCGCCGAGCGGTGCCGGGCTGCGGGACTGCGGGGGCGCGGGGTCGTGGGGCTACGCCGACGGCGCCGGGCTGCGGCGCCCGGTCATCTCCCACCCGCCCGCCCCCTCCGGGGGCTTCGGCCCCCGTCGGTGGCGCTCCCGAGCCGGCGCCTCCGCAGCGCCCAACCTGCGCCGGGGGCGCCTTGCCCGGTCTGTCGTCCTGGGGGCCCGCTGCTTCCGGGGCTTCGGCCCCCGTCGGTGGTGCTTCCGGGGCGCCGTTTCCGCGGTGCTCGGTCTGCGCCGGGGGCGCCTGGCCCGGCCTGTCGCCCTGGGGCCCCGCCTCCGGGGGCTTCGGTCCCCCGTCGGTGGTGCTCCCGGGCCGCCGCTTCCGCGGTGCCCGGCCTGCGCCGGCGGCGCCTTGCCCGGCTTGTCGCTCTGGGCCCCCCTCCGGGGGCTTCGGCCCCCGTCAGTGGCGCTTCCGAGCCGGCGCCTCCGCAGCGCCCAGCCTGCGCCGGGGCGCCTGGCCCGGCCTGTCGCCCTGGGGCCCCGCCTCCGGGGGCTTCGGTCCCCCGTCGGTGGTGCTCCCGGGCCGCCGCTTCCGCGGTGCCCGGTCTGCGCCGGGGCGCCTTGCCCGGCCTGTCGCTCTGGGACCCCCCCTCCGGGGGCTTCGGTCCCCGTCGGTGGCGCTTCCGAGCCGGCGCCTCCGCAGCGCCCAACCTGTCGCCCTGGGGCCCGCCCCCTCCGGGGCAGGCGTCAGAGGTCGTCCGGTAGTAGGCGGAACGCCTTGTGGGGGCTGAGCGGGGCGATCGCCCGGAAGTCGCGGCGGTCGAGCGTCAGGATGGCGTTGGTGTCGTAGTCGCGGGCCAGTACCACGTTCACCGCGTCGGTCAGGTCCAGGTCCAGTGCCGCGTAATGTGCGCGGACCATCTGTGCCTGCTCGAGCGTCGACACGGTCACGGATGCGGCTTCGGCGCGGCCCGAGCGCATGCGGCGGCAGAGGTCGTCCACGGCCTCGACGGCGGCCCGGCGACCCAGCTCGCGGGTGGCGAGGTGGTCGAGTTCGCCGAGGATCGCAGGGGAGACCACCAGGGTGCTCGCCCTGTCGAGCGCCTCCCGCGCGCCCGGTCCGTCCGGATGCCCCTCTTCCAATGCGGCGAGGAGCCCGGAGGTGTCGGCGATCAGCAGGATCACGCGGCGTCGCCCTTGCTGTCCCGGTATTGCCGGGCCTTCTCTTCCCACATGGCTTCCGTGGCCTCGGCCGTGTCCGTCACCTTCCCGGACGCGGGAGGGTAGGTGCGCGCGAAGAACGGTTCGTCCCAGGTCTTCCGGGCGAGGGCTGTTCTGTGGACGGCCTGGCGGATGATCTCGGCCTCCGAGACGCCTTCCCGGGCGGCGGCTTCCTTGATCACTTGAAGGTCCTCGGCGTCCACGTACACGGTGGTTCGCTTGAGAGTCATGCCACATATGGTACCGCGTATGGCACCACCTTTCCATGTGTGCCGTTTGGCCGTCTGCTGCCGTGATCGGTGCGAGGGGCGCGGTCGAGCGCGGCCCGGAGGGGCGGGTGGGTGACGGTCGAGAGGTCGGTGTCGGCGCCGGACCCAGAGGGAACCGATGTGCACCCCGGGTTCGTCGAGAGACCGGTGTCGATCCCGACCCCAAAGGAAACCGACGTGCGCTCAGGGTTGCCTGACGGTGCGTCAGACGTGAGGATGTTGGGCGTCCGGCAGAAATGACGGACCGTCAGAAACCTGACCGGCAGGGGACCTCATGGTGTCGCTCGCGTACGGAATGCAGCTCCCGATCCAGTCCCAGAGCACCCTCTACGCCGAGCCATGGGAGGCCGGCGCCGGTGTGGAGGATCTCGCCGAGATCGCCCGGACCGCCGACCGGAGCGGGTTCGACTACATCGCGAGCTGCGACCACGTCGCCATCCCGCGCCGGCTCGCCGACGCCATGTCGACGACCTGGTACGACCCCGTCGCCACGCTCGCCTACCTGGCCGGTGTCACCGAACGCGTACGGCTGCTCAGCCACGTCGCGATCGTGGGCCTCAGGCACCCCCTCGCCGCGGCCAAGCAGTACGCGACCCTCGACCACCTCAGCGGCGGGCGGCTCGTCCTGGGGGTCGGGGCCGGGCACGTCGAGGAGGAGTTCGAGGCGCTCGGCGTCGACTTCGCGCGGCGCGGAGTCGTGCTCGACGAGAGCGTCGATGCGCTGAAGGTGGCGCTGGGGCCGGAAGAATTCCCCGTGCACAAAGGGGAGTTGTTCCAGTTCGAGGGGCTCGGGCAGCGCCCCCGGCCCGCCCAGCGGCGTGTGCCCATCTGGGTCGGCGGGTCGTCCGCTCCCGCCGTGCGGCGCGCCGCCCTCAAGGGCGACGGGTGGCTGCCGCAGGGCGACCCGAGGGACCGGCTCCCGCAGCAGATCGAGAAGCTGCGCCGGCTGCGCGCCGAGGCCGGGATCGAGGCGCCGCTCACCGTGGGCGCCATCACCGAACCGCTGTACGTGGGCGAGCCGACGTGGGATGTCGGGCGGCGCACCCTGTCCGGGCCGGGCGAGGCGATCGCCGAGTCGCTGCGGGCCTACGCGGCGATGGGCGTGCAGCAGATCCAGATCCGCTTCCGCAGCCGGACGCGCGAGGAGCTCACCGACCAGATGGCGGCCTTCGCCGCCGAGACCGCACCGCACCTGAACAACCTCAACCGACCGACAAGCTAAGGGGTTTGACGCATGGGCAAGCTCGACGGACGCGTGGTCCTCATCACCGGTGCGGCGCGCGGACAGGGGGAGCAGGAGGCACGGCTCTTCGCCTCGGAAGGGGCGAAGATCGTCGTCGCCGACGTGCTCGACGACCAGGGCGAGGCCGTCGCCAAGGACATCGGCAGCGGCAACGCCGTCTACGTACACCTGGACGTGAGCAAGGAGGAGGACTGGGTCGCCGCCGTCGCCTCGGCGAAGGCCGCCTTCGGGAAGATCGACGGGCTCGTGAACAACGCGGGGATCCTGCGGTTCAACGAGCTGGTCTCGACGCCGCTCGACGAGTTCCAGCAGATCATTCAGGTCAATCAGGTCGGGGCGTTCCTCGGCATCAAGACCGTCGCGCCCGAGATCGGCGCCGCGGGCGGCGGCTCCATCGTCAACACCTCCTCGTACACGGGGGTGACGGGCATGGCGTACGTCGGCGCGTACACCGCCACCAAGCACGCCATCGTGGGGCTCACACGGGTCGCCGCGCTGGAGCTGGCCGCGCAGAAGATCCGCGTCAACGCCGTCTGCCCCGGTGCCATCGACACCGCCATGAGCAATCCGTCCCAGCTCGACCCAGAGGCGAACACCGAGGAGTCCGCCAAGGCGCTCGACGAGCTGTACAGCAAGCTCGTGCCGCTCGGCCGGGTCGGAAAGCCCGAGGAGGTCGCGCGGCTCGCGCTCTTCCTCACCGCCGAGGAGGACTCGGCGTACATCACGGGCCAGCCGTTCGTCGTGGACGGCGGGTGGCTGGCGGGCGTCAGCGTGTTGTGACCGACCGGCCCGCGCCCGTCGGAGGCGTAGCTGACGATGCGTCAGGTATTGACGGTCGGCGGGCCCGGTGGAACAGTCGTTGCAAGCAATCTGACGATGCGTCAGAAACTACGAGGACGGTGAACCTCCTTGGAATTCGGGCTCTTTGTACAGGGATACTTGGGCAAGCAGGCGCTGACCGACCCGACGGCCGAGCACCGCGCGCTCATGAACGAGACCGAGTACGTCATCCAGGCGGACAAGTCCGGCTTCAAGTACGCCTGGGCGTCCGAGCACCACTTCCTGGAGGAGTACTCGCACCTTTCCGCGAACGACGTCTTCCTCGGGTACCTGGCGCACGCGACGGACCGGATCCACCTCGGCTCCGGCATCTTCAACCCGCTCGCGCCGGTCAACCACCCGGTGAAGGTCGCCGAGAAGGTGGCCATGCTCGACCACCTCAGCGAGGGGCGCTTCGAGTTCGGCAGCGGACGCGGCGCCGGCTCCCACGAGATCCTCGGGTTCATGCCGGGTGTGACCGACATGAACTACACGAAGGAGATCTGGGAAGAGACCATCCGCGAGTTCCCGAAGATGTGGCTCCAGGACGAGTACGTCGGGTTCAAGGGCAAGCACTGGGAGCTGCCGCCCCGCAAGATCCTGCCCAAGCCGTACGGGAAGTCGCACCCCGGCATGTGGTACGCGGCCGGGTCGCCGCCGTCGTACGCCATGGCGGCCAAGAAGGGGCTCGGCGTGCTGGGCTTCAGCGTCCAGAAGGTCTCCGACATGGAGTGGGTCCTGGAGCAGTACAAGACCGCCATCCAGGACCCGGACCCCATCGGCGACTTCGTCAACGACAACGTCATGGTGACGTCCACGGCGATCTGTGCCGAGACGCACGAGAAGGCGGTGCAGATAGCCGTCGGCGGCGGGCTCAACTACCTGCAGTCGCTGCTGTTCCGGTACCACGACACGTTCCCGCGGCCCGAGGGCATCCCCGAGTGGCCGGAGCTGCTTCCGGACTACTCCGAGGAGATCATCGAGCTGCTCATCGCCGAGGAGCTGATGATCTGCGGTGACCCGGACGAGGTGCTCCAGCAGTGCAAGCGGTGGGAGCAGGCGGGGGCGGACCAGTTGTCGTTCGGGCTGCCCATCGGCATCTCGCACGAGGACACGCTCAACTCGATCAAGCTGATCGGGGAGCACGTCATTCCGAAGATCGACACGGATCCGGTGCACCGGACGACCAGGTTCCGGTCGGCTGTGTAGTCCGGTTGGGCCGGCCCCGGCTCTCCTCCTCCCGGACAGGAGAGCCGGGGCCCAGTCGTTGCACACGTCTCGGGGCTCTGCCCCGGACCCCGCGCCTCAATCGCCGGCGGGGCTTGAGAATGAAGGGAGACGGACTCGTATGCTCGACCACCTCATCAAGGGCGCCACCGTTGTCGACGGGACCGGCGCGCCCGCCTATACCGCCGACGTAGGGATCCGTGGCGGGCGGATCGCCGTCATCGCCGAGGCCGGGCAGGTCACCGAGGACGCCCGGAGCACCGAGGACGCCTCGGGGCTCGTGCTCGCGCCCGGGTTCGTCGATCCGCACACGCACTACGACGCCCAGTTGTTCTGGGACCCGTACGCCACGCCCTCGCTCAATCACGGGGTGACGACGGTCGCGGGCGGCAACTGCGGTTTCACGCTCGCCCCGTTGAACCCCGCGCATCCCGGTGACGCCGACTACACGCGGCGGATGATGTCCCGGGTGGAGGGGATGTCCCTGGTCGCCCTGGAGCAGGGCGCGCCGTGGACGTGGAATTCGTTCGGGGACTATCTCGGTGCGCTCGACGGGCGGATCGCCGTCAACGCCGGGTTCATGGTGGGGCACTGCGCGCTGCGGCGGTACGTGATGGGCGCCGACGCCGTCGGCGGGCAGCCGACGCGGGAGCAACTCGACCAGATGGTCGGGCTGTTGAAGGATGCCATGGACGCCGGGGCCTGGGGCCTTTCCACCACCCAGTCGTCCTCGCACTCCGACGGGGACGGCGAGCCCGTCGCCTCCCGGCACGCGAAGCCCGCCGAGCTGATCGCGCTCAGCAAGGCGGTCGGCGAGCACGAGGGGACGCAGATCGAGGCGATCGTCGCCGGGTGTCTCGACCAGTTCAGCGACGACGAGATCGAGTTGTTCGTCGACATGAGTGCCGCTGCCGGGCGGCCGCTCAACTGGAATGTCCTCACCATCGACGCCGCCGTGCCCGAGCGGGTGCCGCGGCAGCTGGAGGCGAGCGAGCGGGCCCGGAAGTCCGGCGGGCGGATCGTCGCGCTGACGATGCCGATCCTGACGCCGATGAACATGAGCCTCGGGACGTTCTGCGCGCTCAATCTGATACCCGGGTGGGGCGAGATTCTCGGGCTGCCCGTCGACGAGCGGATCGCCAAGCTGCGCGATCCCGAGGTGCGCGGCGAGATGCTGCGGCGCGCCGACAGCAAGGAGGCCGGCGTCTTCCGGCGGCTCGCGAACTTCGGGCGCTACGTCATCGGGGACACGTACTCCGAGGCGAACGAGGGGCTCTCCGGCCGGGTCGTGAAGGACATCGCCGCCGAGCGGGGGCAGGAACCCTTCGAGTGTCTCGTCGAGATCTGCGCCAATGACCGCTTGCGTACGGTGCTGTGGCCGATGCCCACCGACAACGACCCCGACTCCTGGGCGCTGCGGGCCGAGACCTGGAACCACGAGGACGTCATGCTCGGCGGGTCCGACGCGGGCGCGCACCTGGACCGGATGTGCGGGGCGCCGTACACGACCCGGTTCATCGGGGATTGCCTGCGGGGGCGGAAGCTGCTGGGCCTGGAGGCCGCCGTGAAGATGCTCACCGATGATCCGGCGCAGTTGTTCGGGCTGCGGGAGCGGGGGCGGATCCAGGAGGGGTGGCACGCCGACCTGGTGCTGTTCGATCCCGAGACCATCGACGCCGGTAAGGCGACCCTCGTGCACGATCTGCCCGGCGACAGCCCGCGGCTCGACTCCAAGGCCATCGGAATAAATGCCGTGTGGGTCAACGGAGTTGAGGCAATGCGCGGCGACGTCGTGAGCGGCGCCGTGCCCGGCAAGGTGCTGCGGTCGGGCGCCGACACCCGGACGGTGAGCACCAAGTGACCGAATCCCAGAGGCTGTTCATCGGCGGCGAGTGGGTCGAGCCCGGCGCCGGGCACTACGACGTCGTCGACCCCGCGTCCGAGTCCGTCGTCGGGCACGCCCCCGAGGCCTCGCGGCAGCAGGTGTACGACGCCGCGCGCGCGGCCCGCGACGCCTTCGAGGCGTGGTCGCGCACGAAGCCGGAGGAGCGGGCCGCGATCCTCGACCGGGCCGCCGACCTCATGCAGCGGGACTTCGTCGGCAACGCCGAGCTGGCGCAGGCGGAGAGCGGGGCGACGACCGGGACCGCGCGCGGCATGCAGGTCGCCGTGGGCGTCTCGCGCTTCCGGCGGTACGCGAAGGGGGCCCTGGAGCCGGTCGAGGAGGCGATGACGCCGCAGATCAACGAGGCCGGGCCGATGGGGAAGGCGGGCGTGACGGGCGCGCTCGCCGTGCGCCAGCCGGTCGGCGTCGTCACCTGCATCACCTCGTACAACAACCCGTGGGCCAACCCGGCCGGCAAGGTCGCGCCGGCGCTCGCCATGGGCAACACGGTGGTCGTGAAGCCCGCGCCGCAGGACCCGCTGTCGGTGTTCCGGATGGCGGCCGCGCTCGAGGAGGCGGGCGTTCCGGCGGGAGTCGTGAACGTCGTGAGCGGGACGTCGGTCGCCGTCGGTGAGGCCGCCGTCGACTCCCCGGACGTCGACATGGTGTCCTTCACCGGCTCCACCGCCGTCGGGCAGCGCATCGGCGAGGTCTGCGGCCGGTCCATGAAGCGGCAGCTGATGGAGCTGGGCGGCAAGGGCGCCGCGGTCGTCCTCGACGACGCGGACCTGGACTCGGCGGTGGCCGGCATCGGGACGACGTACGCCTTCTACAGCGGGCAGATCTGCACGGCCCCGACGCGGGCGATCGTGCACCGGTCCGTGTACGACGAGTTCGTCGCCAAGCTGACCGCGTACATCGGCTACATGAAGGTCGGCGACCCGCGCGCGAAGGGCACGGTCGTCGGGCCCGTCATCTCGGCGGCACACCGGGAGCGGGTCGAGTCGTACGTGGAATTGGGGCGGAAGGAAGGCGCGACCGTCGTCGCCGGTGGCGAGCGGCCGGCCGGTCTCGATCAAGGCTTCTACGTCGCGCCCACCCTGCTCGCCGACTGCACCAACGACATGCGCGTCGTCCGCGAGGAGATCTTCGGTCCCGTCGTCGCCGTGGTGCCCTTCGACGGCGACGAGGACGAGGCGGTCGCCCTCGCCAACGACTCCGACTACGGCCTCATCGACTACGTGTGGTCCGGCGACGTCGCGCGGGCCTTCCGGGTCGCGCGGCGGCTGCGGGCCGGCGGGGTCGGCGTGAACACCATCGGCCGGAACATGGAGGCCCCGTTCGGCGGCTTCAAGAAGAGCGGGGTGGGCCGGGACGTCGGCTCGTACGCCCTGCACGCGTACAGCGAGTGGCAGTCGATCGTGTGGCCCGGGTGACGTGACGGAACTGGCACGGGAAAGTTTGGAACCGGTCATTTCGGACCCGGCTGCGATTCCCGAATATCGGACACCGGTCGATTCGCCTTGTGTTCTGCGACTAGAATGCGCAAAGCCCCTTCGGAATCTCGGGAAAGTGTCCGAAATGGCCGTGGATAGCTAAGTCGGCATCTCCGGAGATATCCCGGTAGATGTGGAAACCGCAGGATTTAACGTCCTGTTCATGACTCAGCTGGACGTGCGGCCCGAGAGCGGAACGGGCAACGGGAAGGGCAAGGGCCTCGGCGGGAACTCCGTCGGGCTGCTCGGCAGCGCCGTCATCGGCGTCTCCACGGTCGCCCCCGTCTACTGCCTGACCTCCACGCTCGGCTCCACGGCCGGCGAGGTCGGGCTCCAGATGCCCGCGGTCTTCCTCGCGGGGTTCCTGCCGATGCTGCTCGTCGCCTTCGCGTACCGGGAGCTCAACAAGGTCATGCCGGACTGCGGCACGTCCTTCACCTGGACCGTGAAGGCGTTCGGGCCGCGCGTCGGGTGGATGTGCGGCTGGGGCCTGGTGATCGCGACGATCATCGTGCTCTCGAACCTGGCCGGGGTCGCGACCTCGTACTTCTGGCTGCTCGCCGGCGAGATCACCAACAACGCGTCGGTGGCGGCGCTCGACGACAACAAGGCCGTCCACATCGTCACGTGCCTCGCCCTCATCGCGGCCGCCACCGCGATCAGCTACCGGGGCATGACCGCGACGAAGGGCGTGCAGTACACGCTGGTCGGGCTCCAGCTGGTGGTGCTCGCCGTCTTCGTCGCGATGGCCGTGGCCAAGGCGGGCTCCGCCGACTTCGCCGCGACCTCGGTGCACTTCTCCTGGTCGTGGCTGAACCCGTTCTCCGTGCAGTCCTTCGGGGCGTTCACGGCGGGCCTGTCCCTGTCGATCTTCATGTACTGGGGCTGGGACACCTGCCTCACGGCGAACGAGGAGACGATCGGCAGCGACAAGACGCCGGGCCGCGCCGCCCTCATCGCGATGGTCGTCCTCGTCGGCTCTTACCTGGCGACGGGCGTCGCCGCGCAGATGGTCGTCGGCTCCGGCGGCAAGGGCCTCGGCCTCGCCAACCCGGAGACCTCCGACAACGTCTTCGCGGCGCTCGCCGGTCCGGTGATGGGCCCGACGCTCGGCATCGCCCTCTTCGTCGCCGTCCTCGCCTCGGCCGCGGCCAGCCTCCAGACGACGTTCATCCCGGTCGCCCGCACGGTCCTCGCCATGTCGACGTACGAGGCGCTGCCGGCGTCGTACGCGCGCGTGCACCCGAAGTTCCGCACGCCGGGCCGTGCGACGGTCACGGCGGGCGTCGCCACGGCCGTCTTCTACACGGTCATGACGCTGGTCTCCGAGCACGTCCTCGTCGACACGATCTACGCGCTCGGCCTCATGATCTGCTTCTACTACGCGCTGACGGCCTTCGCCTGCGCCTGGTACTTCAAGGCGGAACTGCGCCGCTCGGTCCGCGACCTCGCCTTCAAGGGCGTCTTCCCGCTGCTCGGCGGCGTCCTGCTGTCCGCCGTCTTCATCAAGACCCTCGTCGACATGTGGAACCCGGCCTACGGCAGCGGTTCCTCGGTCCTCGGCATCGGCTCGGTCTTCGTGATCGGCGTCGGCCTGCTGCTCGTCGGCGTGGTCATCATGCTGGTGATGGGCCGCCGCAGCCCGGCGTTCTTCCGGGGCGAGGTCCTGAACCGGCGGACTCCGGTGCTGGTCGTCGACGACTAGCCCAATTAAGCCCCTGCGGCGATTGAGCAGCGGGGTCTGGGGCAGCGCCCCAGGGCGTAGGCATCGGCGCCGGTGTTGCGGCCGCGGGGCTCTGCCCCGGACCCCGCGCCTCAATCGCCGGCGGGGCTTGAAAGGCTCAATCGCCGGCGGGGCTTGAAAGGCTCAATCGTCGGCGGGGCTTGAAAGGCTCAGTCGCCGCAGGGGCTTGAAAGGCTCGACGGGAGGCGCGGCCTCATGGGCCCAGGAAGATCGGGTTCGTGAACGCGGCCAGGGGGCCGGGCAGCCCGGTCACCGTGGGGGTGTGGCGGATTTCCGCGCGGACGTACGCCGCGTAGGCCGGCGTCGTCCGCCAGGTCGCGGAGGACGCTCCCGCGGCGGATGTGAAGAGGGTGCCCTGGTCCGTGACGATGTGCAGCGTGCAGTCGCCGGGCGCCTTCACCTTCAGGTCCACCGTGACCGGAGTGTCGGGGGCGGCCGTGAGGCGTTCGCCGATGCCCGCGGTCTCGCCCTTGCCGCCGGTCGCCGTGAACGTGACCTCGATGTCCTTGGTCTCGGCGACGTACGAGCGGCCCGCCTTGATGCCCGCCTGGATGGCCTCGCGGCTCAGGTCGTCCGCCAGGACCACGGTCTGCGGGCCGCCGACGCGGTCCGGGTCGCGGTGCGCGTCGCTGTTGCCCATCGCGGGGAGCCAGCCCGTGCGGCCCTTGGAACGGGCGTGCGCGACCAGGGTGTTGTCCCAGTCCGCGAGCGACACCTCGTCGTCCGGCGTGTACGGGCCGTTCCACACCTCGACCGCGTCCGCCTCGCCGAAGCCGAACTTCCAGCCGCAGCCGACGCACGTCGCGTGCGGGTGGGCGGGGACGACCAGGCCGCCCGCGCGGCGGATCTGCTGCGCGTACTTCGCCCAGCGGTTGTCGCGGGCCCGGTAGCGCCAGTCGACGAACGTGCCGGGTTCCATGCCGAGGGCGACGACATGGCCGTTACGGGTGGTGATCTCCTCGCCGATCATCACGAGGAGGTCGTCGCCCGCCACGTCCGACCAATGGGCGTGCGCGGAGTGCGTGTTGTGGTCGGACGTGTTGATGAAGTCCAGGCCCGCCTCACGGGCGAGCGCGCCGATCTCGGCCGGTGTGCGGCGGCCGTCCGAGTACCAGGAGTGCAGGTGGCAGTCCCCGCGGTACCAGGCGCGGCCCCGGCCGCGGGCCCGCTGCGGCGGGTACTGCGGCCGGGGCGTCGCGTCCGGCTTCCCGTGCGTGAGCGTCACCGTCACCTCGTACGGCAGGCCCTCCGGCGCCACCGTGTACGGGCCGAGCGCGATGTTCCACCGGCCGGGGCGGACGGGGCCCGGGATGTAGCCGGGCGTCGCGTCGTCGGCGCGGACGAAGAACTCGGTGCGGGCGCCGCCCGACCAGCCGCGGAAGCCCTCGCCGCCGAGCGCCGTGCCGCGCTCGTCGAAGAGGCCGATGTCGAGCGCGTTGTTCTGCGTGCCGGCCGGGAGACCGGTGGCCTTCTCGTACGTGTAGGAGACCCGGATCTCCCGTACCCCGGAGGGGACTTCGACCGGCAGGTACACGTAGTCGGGGGCGCCCGCGGGCAGCGTGCCCTTGAGCGTCTTGGTGGACCGCGAGCCCTCGGCGGCGCTGGCGAAGCTCATGGTGCCGAGGGTAAGCGCGGTCGCCGCGCCGGTCACGAGCAGCGCGCGTCTGCCGATGCCGTGTTCGTCGCCTCGTACGTCGTCGGTGCACATGCTGCGGCTCCCCAGGGTGTCGGAAGTGACGTGGGTGACCCTGGCATTGAGCCGTTAACCGGTGCCGAAGGGAAGAGGGACGGTGGATTACGACCGGCGCTTGAGCAGCCGGCTCACGACCACCAGCACGACGATGACGACCAGCAGGATGAGGATCCAGCCGAACATCCCGCCCTTTTTGGACTTCTTCTTTTTATTCTTGCCGAACTTCGACTTGCTCACTTTGGAGTAGGTCGTCTTCGTGACCTTCGAGGCGTTCGAGCCGTTCGTGGCCGTCTTCGAAGCCGGGCTCCCGGCGTGCGTCGACACCGACACCGAGGCGGTGGACGCGGACGCCGCCGTGGGCGCGCCGCCGAAGGCCAGCGCCCCCAGCAACAGCAGGACGGTTGTGGGACGTGAGCGAAGAAACATGGCAGAAAACCCCCGTCGGTCCGGACCCCGGCGAGCGTAGACCAGGGGGCGCGGCGCGGGAAGGGTCGGGCCGGGGGCCCTCGAAGTGTCCAGGTCGCGCTCGTATGCTCGATTCATGAGTGATCAGGACGCCGTACCGCAGCCCCCCGAGGCCGACCGTCCCACCGCCAACGCGATGCGCCGCGCGCTGAAACGGGCCAGAGACGGTGTCGCGCTCGATGTCACCGAGGCCGCCGTGCTGTTGCAGGCGCGCGGCGACGACCTGGCCGACCTCACCACGTCCGCCGCCCGCGTGCGCGACGCGGGCCTGGAGGCGGCGGGCCGGCCGGGCGTCATCACGTACAGCAAGAGTGTGTTCATCCCGCTCACCCGGCTGTGCCGTGACAAGTGCCACTACTGCACGTTCGTGACCGTCCCCGGCAAGCTTCGCCGCGAGGGCCACGGAATGTTCATGTCGCCCGACGAGGTCCTCGACATCGCGCGCAAGGGTGCCGAACTGGGCTGCAAGGAAGCCCTCATCACTCTCGGCGACAAGCCGGAGGACCGCTGGCCCGAGGCCCGCGAATGGCTCGACGCGCACGGCTATGACGACACGATCGCGTACGTGCGCGCCATATCGATCCGGATCCTGGAGGAGACGGGACTGCTGCCGCACCTCAACCCGGGTGTGCTGTCGTGGACCGACTTCCAGCGCCTCAAGCCCGTCGCGCCGTCCATGGGCATGATGCTGGAGACGACGGCGGAGCGGCTCTGGTCCGAGCCCGGCATGCCGCACTACGGCTCGCCCGACAAGGAACCGGCCGTCCGGCTGCGGGTGTTGGAGGACGCGGGCCGCTCCTCCGTCCCGTTCACCAGCGGGCTGCTCATCGGGATCGGCGAGACGTACGAGGAGCGCGCCGATTCGCTGTTCGCGCTGCGCCGCACCGCGCGCTCGTACCACGCCATCCAGGAACTCATCATCCAGAACTTCCGCGCCAAGCCGGACACGGCGATGCGCGGCATGCCGGACGCCGAGCTCGACGACCTCGTCGCGACGGTCGCCGTGGCCCGCCACATCATGGGCCCTTCGGGGAACATCCAGGCCCCGCCGAACCTCGTCGACGGCGAGTACGCGCGCCTCATCGGCGCCGGGATCGACGACTGGGGCGGCGTCTCCCCGGTGACCATCGACCATGTGAACCCCGAGAAGCCGTGGCCGAAGCTGGAGGAACTGGCCGCGCAGTCCGCGGAGGTCGGCTTCGAGCTGCGGGAACGGCTGTGCGTCTACCCGGAGTTCGTGACGCGCGGCGAGCCGTGGCTGGACCCGCGCCTGCTGCCGCACGTCAACGCCCTGGCCGACGCCGACGGTCTGGCGGTCGCCGACGCGCCCGTCGTCGGCCGGCCTTGGCAGGAGCCCGACGAGGGGTACGTGGCGTCGTCCGGCCGCACCGACCTGCACCGCACCATCGATACGGAGGGCCGCACGAAGGACCGCCGCGACGACTTCGACGTCGTGTACGGCGACTGGGAGGCGCTGCGCGAGCAGGCGGCCCCCGGCATGGAGCCCTCCCGCATCGACGGCGACGTACGGGCAGCGCTCAAGCAGGCGGCCGACGACCCGACGAAGCTCACGGACGACGAGGCCCTCGCCCTGCTGCACGCCGAAGGGCCGGCCCTCGACGCGCTCTGCGGCATCGCCGACGACATCCGCAAGTCGGTGGTCGGCGACGACGTCACGTACATCGTCACCAGGAACATCAACTTCACGAACGTCTGCTACACCGGCTGCCGCTTCTGCGCCTTCGCCCAGCGCCGCACGGACGCCGACGCGTACACGCTCTCGCTCGACCAGGTCGCGGACCGGGCCCAGCAGGCGTGGGACGTCGGCGCGGTCGAGGTCTGCATGCAGGGCGGCATCCACCCGGACCTGCCCGGCACGGCCTATTTCGACATCGCGAAGGCCGTGAAGGAGCGCGTGCCCGGCATGCACGTGCACGCCTTCTCGCCGATGGAGGTCGTCAACGGCGCGACCCGCACCGGCATGTCCATCCGCGAGTGGCTGACCGCGGCGCGCGAGGCCGGCCTCGACTCGATCCCCGGCACGGCGGCGGAGATCCTCGACGACGAGGTCCGCTGGATCCTCACGAAGGGCAAGCTCCCGGCCGCGACGTGGATCGAGGTCATCAAGACCGCCCACGAACTCGGCATCCGCTCCTCGTCGACCATGATGTACGGGCATGTGGACCAGCCCCGCCACTGGCTCGGCCACCTCCGCACCCTGGCGTCCATCCAGCAGGAGACCGGCGGCTTCACGGAGTTCGTGACGCTCCCGTTCATCCACACCAACGCGCCGGTCTACCTGGCGGGCATCGCGCGCCCCGGACCGACGATGCGCGACAACCGCGCGGTGACGGCGATGGCCCGCGTCCTGCTCCACCCGCACATCCCCAACATCCAGACGAGCTGGGTGAAGCTCGGCACGGAGGGCGCGGCCGAGATGCTGCGCTCGGGCGCCAACGACCTGGGCGGCACGCTCATGGAGGAGACCATCTCCCGGATGGCGGGCTCCTCCTACGGCTCGTACAAGTCGGTCAAGGACCTGATCGCGGTCGCCGACACGGCGGGCCGCCCGGCCAAGCCGCGTACGACGCTGTACGGGGAGGTGGCCGAGGAGCGGGTGCGGTCGGCGCAGGCGTCGGACGGGCATCTGCCGGAGCTGCTGCCGGTGCTGGAGCCGTAGGGGCCTGTCTGGGGTACACGTGGCGGATCCCGGGCCCGGCGCCGCTGACAGGGTGGGCGGCCGGGCCCGAGGGGTGCGCAGGCGCTCCCGCACTGCCTGCACCACGGTCCGCCGCCGGACGGGGACGGAGGGGAGCGGCGGGTGGACGGCGCCGACACCGTCCATCGTCCGCACATCCCTGGCACGGAGGCGGTGTTCAGGACGATACGTCGGGCGCGGGGGGCCGGGCTCGCCGCTTTGCGCGCGATTCCTGACCGATTCGCGCGGCGGTGGCGAGCGTACGGGACGGAGGTTCGCCGAACCGGGCCCGATACCGCCGGGCGAACCGGCCCAGGTGGGCGAAGCCCCAGCGGTAGGCGACCTCGGTGACCGTGGTCTCCCCGGGGGCGGCGGTGCGCAGCACCATCCGCACGTGCTGGAGCCGCACCTCGTGCACGTACCCCATGGGCGTCATGCGCACCTGCGAGCGGAACGCCTCCTGGAGTGTGCGCAGGCTGACCTGGGCGACGGCGGCGAGCCGGTTCGCGTCCCAGGGCTCGGCCGGGTTGTCGCGCACCGCGTCCATGACGCGCTTGACGGCTGTGGCGGACATACCGGGCGGAGGCGCGTCCAGCGCCTGGCGGTAGCGGTGGTCGGTGGCCAGCAACAGGCCCTCCAGCAGGGTCTGTTCCAGCCGCCCGCAGATCATCGGGCTCTGGAGCAGTCCGCCCGGGTTGTTCGCGTCGAGCGCGGTCCAGCGGGCCAGGCTCGCCCAACTGCGGCCCACGCCGCGGGAGATGTCGAACGACGGTCTGAAGTCCGCATTGCGCAGCACGGGCCTGCCCAGCATGATCTCCAACTGCCGGTGCATCGCCGCCTTGTCGATCTTGACGGTGAGGGTGTCGCAGTCCGGCGAGAAGTCCGCGACCCGGAAACAGCCCGGTGGGTTCAGCATGCCGCCGGTGCGGGCCGACACCTGGGTGTCGGTCACCGGCCCCTGACCGATGCTGAAGGATCCCGCCGACGGGGCCACGGCGTGGTACGACCCCATTTCGGCGATGAAAGCCGTGATGGGGGCGCCGAACGACATGCGCCCGATCGTCACGCCACCCAGCACCACGACATCCGCGTCGAGGTCGAAGTCCTCCGCCGTCGGGGTGTCCAGCTTCATGTCGTAGAACTGCCGCGACAGCACGGCGCGCGCCTCGTCCACCGAACGCGTGGAGATGCGGTTGGCCGCCGCGGTCGCAAGGCCCTGCCCCTTGCCCGCGCCCATTGTGTTCCGCCCTTTCAAGCGCCCCTCAGCACCAGATAGACGTGTCCACCTCAGGATGCTCCGTCGGGCAGGGCGACGGGAGACTTTCCGGGGAACGTCCGACGGTCCGGGGGCCCGTCAGGCCAGCAACTCGCGCTTCAGCGAGCGCAGTTCGCCCGCGTCCAGGCCGAGGCCCCGCTTCTCGTACGAGCGGAACGAGCCGAACGTGTCGCGTATCTCGTCGAAACCGGAGTTCAGGTACTCGGCCCGCACGTCGAGCATCGGCTTGTAGACCTTCGCCTGCTCGGGCGGCATCGCGGCCAGCGCCGCCTTGTTCGCCTCGGCGCGGTAGTCGTTGGAGGCCAGGTAGTCCTTCATCACCGTGTCGCGCGGGACGCCGAGGGCGGTGAGGAGGGCCGCGTTGGCCCAGCCCGTGCGGTCCTTGCCCGCCGTGCAGTGGAAGAGGGTGCTGTCGCCCGACGCGATGCCCGCGAAGACCTTCTCGTAGGCCGCCTTGGCGGTGTCGCCGCTGACCATGAACTTCTCGCCGTCCGTCATCATCTTGACGGCGCCGGCCTCGGTCGTCGGCATCGTGCTCGTCATGTCGGAGCCCGCGAGGACGTCCGCGACCTCGTACGAGGTGCCCGCCGGGACGCGGTCAGGCGCCGACTGCCGCTCGGACTCCGTCCGCAGGTCGTAGTCCGTGCCGATGCCGAGGCGCTTCAGCTTGGCCAGGTCGGCGTCGGTCAGCTTGTCGAGCGCGTCCGAGCGGTAGATCTCACCCATCTTCACCCAGTGTCCTTCGCTCGTCCGGTAGCCACCCGCGTCACGGAAGTTGACCGCTCCGTCGAGCTTGATGAGGCGGTCGGCCAGGTGCAGGCCCTTTCCGTGGTCGGGCCGCAGGGTGAACCACTGGCGGTCGGCGTGCGCCGGCAGCCCGGTGACCGTCACCTTGCCGGAGGAGCCGCCGGAGGCGACCGTGCGGCCGTTGTCCGTCGTGATCGTCACGTGCCGCACGCCCGGCGCCTTCCAGGCGATCTCGTACGTGCCCGGGATCCCGGCCGCCGTCACCGTCGCCTGCGTGAACGGGATGCGGGGCGCGGCCTGCGCCGGGTGGGCCGAGGCGGCCGGGGCGGCGAGAGTGGCGAGGAGGGCGGCGGCGGACAGGGCGCCGAGCACGGGGGTCGTGGACCTGACACGAGTAGACACGCGAGTGATGTGGGTCATGGGGTGGATGTTTCGGGGCGCCCGGAACCGGGGCGCGACCGGACGGTGAACGAGGGGCGAAGCCGTGGCGAGCGCATGCTCCGGAACCTGTGGACGGAGGCGTCCACGATCCCATCACTTCGTGAACATTCCTGGTCGACGCCGGTCGATTACAGTGCTCCAAGCCGAAGGGTCGAGGGTCGTGACAGGAGGAGTACCCCATGGGCGCAGCGCCCAACGCGGCGGCGGTCTGGGGCCGCGCCGAACAGCAGGACTTCCGCAGCAGAGTGCGGGGGACCCTGCTCGGTGGCGCACTCGGTGACACCCTCGGCGCCCCGCTCGACGGCCTCACGCTCGACGGGATCCACGCCGAGCACGGGGCCGAGGGGCTCAAGCAGCTGGTGCCCGTCTACGGGCGGACCGGGGCGATCACCGCCGCCACCCAGTTGACCCTGTTCACCGTCGACGGGCTGATCCGCGCGCAGGTGCGGCGCGACACCGGCGCCTGGCACCCGCCGACCGATGTGCACCGCGCCTATCTGCGGTGGGCCGCGACCCAGCGCGACTGGGGTCCCGACCTGCGCCGCAAGGAGGACGGCTGGCTGGCCCGCGAGGAGTGGCTGTACTCGCGGCGCGGCGCCTCCCAGGCGTGCCTGCTGGGGCTCGGCAACGACGTGATGGGGACGCTCGACCGCCCCAAGAACCTGGACGCGGACGGCGCCGAGGCGGCGACGCGCTCCGCGCCCTTCGGGCTCCTCGTGGGCTGGGAGCCGCAGCTCGTGTTCCAGCTCGCCGTCGAGTGCGCCGTGCACACGCACGGCGCCGCGGAGGCCTATCTGTCGGCGGGCGCGTACGCGGTCCTCGTGCACGCCCTCGCGCGCGGCGACTCGCTCGACGCCGCCGTGCAGCGCGCGCTGGCCCTGCTCGCCGCGCGCCCCGGGCATCCGCCCGTCGCGGACGCGCTCAAGCACGCGCTCGGCGCCGTACGGCAGGGGATGCCGACCGCGGCGCGGGTCGGCGAGCTCGTCGGGGACGGCGACGCGACCGGTGTGCTCGCGGCCGCCGTGTACTGCGCGCTGGTCGGCGACGACATCCGGCACGGCCTGGGCCTCGCCGTCCACCACGACGGGCCCTCCGCCCAGGTCGGCGCGTTGTGCGGGGGACTGCTCGGGGCGCTGCACGGGGAGACGGCGCTGCCGCCCGCGTGGGTGGCGGAGCTGGAGGGGCGTCCCACCATCCTGGAGCTCGCGGACGACTTCGCGATGGAGATGACGCAGGGCGCCGCGTTGCATGGGCCTGCGGCCGCTTCGCCGGGGTGGTTGGCCCGCTACCCGCGGGCCACGTAGGCGCCAATCAAGCCCCTGCGGCGATTGAGCAGCGGGGTCCGGGGCGGAGCCCCGTGGGCGAAACTCCGCGGAGCCGTCTGCTCAATCGCCGCAGGGGCTATGAGTAGCCCCGCCGCACCGGCTCAATAGACCTCCGTCGGCGTCGGCACCGCGGCCGCCGCCGAATCGTCGTCGTCGGAGTTGATGCGCTTGATGATCGCGTCCCGCTCAGGGGTGTCCTCGGGCTTGATGTAGCCGATGAGGATGTAGAGGACGAGGGAGACGGCCAGCGGGATCGACACCTGGTACTGGAGCGGCACGCCGCCCTCGACGTTCCAGCTGATCGGGTAGTTCACCAGCCAGAACGCGAGCAGGCCCATGCCCCAGCTGACGAGCGCGGCGGTCGGCCCGGACCTGCGGAACTGGCGCAGCAGACCCAGCATCATCGGGATCGCGATCGGGCCCATCAGACCGGCCACCCACTTGATGACGACCGTGATGATGTCCTTGAACGTGGGCGAGTTGACCTGCGTGGCGACCGCCATCGACAGCGCCAGGAAGAGCACGGTGGTGATCCGCGCCGCGACGAGTCCGGTGCGCGGCCCCCACTCCCGGGCGCGCTTCGAGAGCGCGGGCGCCACGTCCCGCGTGAAGACGGCCGCGATCGCGTTGGCGTCGGAGGAGCACATGGCCATCGTGTGCGAGAAGAAGCCGACGATGACCAGGCCCAACAGGCCGTGCGGCAGCAGCTGTTCGGTCATCAGGCCGTAGGAGTCGGAGCCGTCCGGCTTCTGCGCCTGCACGAGCAGCGGGGACATCCACATCGGGAAGAAGAGGACGACGGGCCAGACCAGCCAGAGCGTGGCGGACAGGTAGGCGGACCGCTTGGCCTCGCGCCCGCTGCTCGTCGCCATGTAGCGCTGGGCCTGGTTGAGCATGCCGCCGTTGTACTCGAAGAGCTTGATGAAGAGGAACGCGAGCAGGAAGACCGTGCCGTACGGGCCGACCAGCGGCTTGTCGTGGCCCTGGAGCTCGGGCCGGCTCCAGGCGTCGAAGAAGCCGATGTGCTTGTCGCTCAGCTTCAGCACGACCGCGATGAACATCGAGATCCCGGCCAGCAACTGGATGATGAACTGGCCGAGTTCGGTGAGCGCGTCCGCCCACAGGCCGCCGATGGTGCAGTAGACCGCGGTGATGGCACCGGTGATGAGAATGCCCTGATTCAGGGAGATACCGGTGAACACCGACAGCAGGGTGGCGATGGCCGCCCACTTCGCGCCCACGTCGACGATCTTCAGCAGCATCCCGGACCAGGCGAGCGCCTGCTGGGTGCCCAGGTTGTAGCGGTTCTTGAGGTATTCGAGCGGCGAGGCCACGTGCAGGCGCGAGCGCAGCCGGTTGATGCGCGGCGCGAACAGCCGGGCGCCGATGGCGATGCCGAGCGCGATCGGGAAGGACCAGGTGACGAAGGACGTCACGCCGTAGGTGTACGCGATTCCGGCGTAACCGGTGAACATCACCGCGCTGTAGCCGGACATGTGGTGGGAGATGCCGGACAGCCACCACGGCATCTTGCCGCCGGCGGTGAAGAAGTCGGAAACGTTGTCGACACGCTTGTGGGACCAGACGCCGATCGCGACCATCACGCCGAAGTAGGCGATGAGCACGACCCAGTCGAGACTGTTCATGTGCCCCCTCCAGGGGTTCCGCTGCACAACGGTTGCCCCCGGCAAGGGTGTTGGGGACGTGGGGGATTGAACCTCCGCGCATGGGGCCGGTCAAGGGTTCTGCAGTCATGGATATGAACCCCGGACAGAATTCAGAACGTGGCGGAACTCGGGGAGGTGTGGACGCACCCCGGCTGACCTGCGAAGTCGACAGGTCTCCCGAGTGGGGCGGCTACCGCATGAGCTCCCCTGCGTTCACCAGGAGCTGCTGGCCGGTGATCGCGCGCGCCCGGTCGGAGGCGAGGAACACCGCCGCGTCCGCCACGTCCCCGTCCGTCGCGAGGTCGGGCAGCGCCATCCGCTCGGTGAGCCGCCCGAGCACCTCGGCCTCGGGCACCTTCTCGGTCTGCGCGGTGATCTGGACGTAGGCCTGCACGGGCGGGCCCCACATCCAGCCGGGCAGCACCGTGTTCACCCGGACCCGGTGCGGGCCGACCTCCCGCGCGAGCGAGTACATCGCGCTCGTCAGGGCGCCCTTCGACGCCGCGTACGCCGCCTGCCGGACCTGTGAGGGCGCCGCGATCGCCGACTGCGTCCCGATGAAGACCACGGAGCCGCCGCGCTCCTTGAGGGCGGGCAGGCAGGCGCGGGTCATCCGCAGCGTGCCGAGCAGATTCACGTCGATGACCTTGCTCCAGGTCTCGAAGTCGGCGTCCTGGAGGCCGCCGAAGTAGCTGTCCCAGGCCGCGACGTGGACGATCGCGTCCACACCCCCGAACCGCTCGCGCGCCAGCTCGGCGAGCGCCTCGCACTGCGTCTCGTCGCCGATGTCGGTGGAGCGGAACGCGGTCCGCTTGCCCTCCGGGTCCAACTCCTGTGCGCAGGCAGCGAGATTGGCCTCGGTCCGCGCCCCGAGCACCGCGTTCCCGCCGTCGCGCAGCACGGCCTCCGCCACCTGGCGGCCGAGCCCCGCGCCCACGCCGGAGACGATCACGGTCTTCCCCGCAAGCAGTTCCGCATTCACCATCGGTTCGCCTCCCGGCTCTGGCGTTCTGTCTGACGGGGCGTCAGAGTATGGGCGTCGAACGGGAGATGGAAGGTGTGAGCAGCATGGAGGACACGCACAGCGAGACGTACGCGGAACTGGCGGCCGTCGGACCGTACGGGGTGCGTCCGGGGCACGCCCTGATCACCATGGTCGAACCGCATCCGGGCCGCGAGCACGCGTACAACCGCTGGTACGAGGACGACCACTACTACGCCGGCGCGATGGCCATGCCGTGGATGTACGCGGGGCGCCGCTGGGTCGCCACCCGCGACCTCCAACTCCTGCGCTACCCCGAGAAGTCGGCCGTCGCAGAGCCCGTCACGGCGGGCTGCTACATCTCCACGTACTGGATCACCGAGGGCCGCTACGCCGACCACATGAAGTGGACCGTCGGCATCAACAAGCGGCTCAACCGGGACGACCGCGTCCACCAGGACCGCACGCACGTCTTCACGTCGTTCCAGGACCACGAGGCGACGGTGTACCGGGACGGGGACGAGGGGCCGCGCGACTTCCACGCGCTCGACCACCCGTACCAGGGCCTCGTCGTCGAGGTGATCGACTCGGAAGGTCCGCAGCAGCGCGCCGAGTTGCTGGACTGGCTGCGCACCGAGCACCTGCCGCAGCGGCTCTCCGGCTCGCCCGCCGCGATGGTCACGGTCTTCCGCCCGACACCGCTGCCGGGGGACAAGATGACGTACGTGAAGCAGGTCGAGGGCGTCGACACCCGGCTCACCCTGCTCTGGTTCCTCCAGTCCGACCCGCGCGAGTGCTGGCAGGACCATTTCGCGGGCCTGGGCGGGGCGGTGGCGGCGTCGGGCCTCGGCCGGGTGGAACTGGTCGCCCCGTTCATCCCGACGGTGCCGGGCACGGACCAGTACGTGGACCAGCTGCGCTGACCCTGCGGCCGCTTGCGGACAGCGCCGAGCCCCCTCGGCCAGGACGGCGGACCAGTCGAGAGGGCTCTATCAGTGGTGCTGTGTTGCTGTATTGCTGTGTTTCTGTGATGCGTGTTCCTGTGTTGCGTGGTGCTGTCTTGCGTCGTGCGGTTCTGCGTGTTCGGTTGTCTCACGGAGTTGGCTGGAAGGTCAGCTGTCGACCCTGCTCATCTCCGTGACGAAGGCGCTCCATGAAGCCGGCGCGAACGCCAGGTTCGGACCCTGCGGGTCCTTGGAGTCGCGTACGTCCACGGCGTGGGCGGCGGGAGACTTGATCTCCACGCACGCGCCGTTCCCTGCCGAGTACGAGGACTTGATCCAGGTGGGCTGTGCGCCCTTGGTGATTGCCATGATCTGCTCCGGTCTGGCCAGTGATCCCTTGCTGGGCCGCGGACCTGCCGCGGCTTTGCGCCAACACCTTGTCTGTTGTTGGCGTGATCGACGCTACTCGCCGACCCGGGGCGGCGGTGGGGCCATTCACTCGACCGGATGGCATATTCCAGAGGGGTCTTCCATGAGCCCGTGGGAGAGGTGTACCGTGCGGCGCCCTCCCACGGGCAGGGCCTGGATCAGAGGCCTGAACTCTGCGGTCCGTTACGTGACTTGGACTTCAGCGGGTGTGCCGCTTCGCCGCTTCCAGGATGAACTGCCGGGACTGCTCCACGTTCAGCGCCTGGGCGCGCAGGTGCTCGTACATGACGCTGTACTTCTGCACGTCCTGCGTCTTCTCCAGGTAGAGGTCGCTGGTGACGCCCTCGATGTAGACGACGCTGGAGTCCGCCGCGTCGGGGAACTCGAGAATCGCGTACTGCCCCGTGATCCCCGGGTGCGCGCCCATGTCGAAGGGCAGTACCTGCACCGTGACGTGGGGGAGTCCGGACAGCTCCGCGAGATGCTCCAACTGTTCGCGCATCACGGCGGACCCGCCGACGGCGCGGCGCAGCGCCGCCTCGTCCAGGACCACCCACAGGCGCAACTGGTTGGCCTCGTCGTTGATCCGCTCCTGGCGGCGGATGCGGACCTGCACGCGCTTCTCGACGTCCGTGGGCGAGGCCTCGGGCATCGCGCCCTGGATCAGCGCCTCCGCGTACCCGCGGGTCTGGAGCAGACCGGGGATGCACTGCGACTCGTACACGCGAAGCGACGCCGCGTCGGTCTCCAGGCCGATGTAGACGCTGTACGGAATGTCGCCGAAGGAGTGCCACCAGCCTTGCTGGCGCGAATCCTTGGCCATTTGCATCAGCGAGTCGATGACCCGGTGGTCCTCGACCTCGTACACCCCGCACAGGTCGCGTACGTCGCGCTGGCTGATGCTGCGCCGCCCGTTCTCCAGGCGGCTGATCTTCGACTGGGACACCAGCAGGCGCTCGGCGACCTCTTCTGCGGTCATGCCCTTGAGTTCGCGGAGCCGGCGCAGCTCCTGGCCCAACCGGCGTCGCCTGACGGTGGGATTGACGTTGGACGCCACGGACGTGCACCTCCGGCTACGTGCATTTATCTGTTCTGCATACGTTGCGTGTCTACTGCTCAGCAGATTGCCACCCCGAGGCGGCCCTGCGCTGGGAAACGGCCGATGTGCACGGACGCACATGCGGGGTGCACGTGCCTCCTACGCAGCACAAATGCGACCGCGCGGGGTGACGTGCCGGGGCGTCGTCCTCACGCCCGGCGCATCACCCCGCGCGGTACAGCGGCTCCCGAACCGGTTCTTGGGGACTACGGTGCGGCGCTGTGGTGCTGCGGGTGGTGCTCTGGTGCTACGGGTGGTGCTGGTGGTGCGGTGTCGCCTAGTGGGCCACGGCGCGAGCCATGGAACCCCGGCGTGGCTGCATCGGAACGCCGCGTGCGGGCTCCGGTGCACCACGACCCGCCGGCGGGGCCGGTGAGCGGCGTGGCTGTACCGCCACACCGTTCTGGACGTCCATCACGGCGTGCGCCACGAGTCCGCCCATCGGGTCGTGCCTGATCAGGTCCCGCAGCCGGGAGCGCGAGGACCTGCCCTCGTTGCCCGGATACAGGTGCTTGCCGAGTCCGACCGCATGGGCCAGCGCGGCGAGCGCCGCGGTCCGTGGGTCCGGCGGGACGCCGGTACGGATCGCTGAGTCCAGCCGGGCCCTGATCTCCCGGCTGACCGCCGACTCCGTCGCCTGATAGCGCGTCGTCGGCAGCACCCCGCACATCTGTCCCGCCACGGCATGCACCATGCCGCACCGCTCCAGGTGCGAGAGGTAGGTCTGGCGCAGCCCAAGACGTGGCCCGCCAATCCAGTGGACTGCCCGCACCGGAGCGCCACGCCTTCGCAGCAACTCCAACGCGCAGTCCAGTGTCGGATCTCCGGTCGGCCGTGGTGCCACCACGGCGATACGATCCCCGTCTGGGGCTATCCGTCCGGCCAGCGCCAGCTCTACTAGCTGTGCTCCGGCCAGACCTAGGTCGAGCGACTGCGGCTGCGCTGTGGTACCCGTGGCCGGGTCCAGAGCGAGCAGCAGAAGCTCCTCCGGAATTGTTCTGCGGCTCCTGCCCATCCATGCCTCCCCGCGTGGATGAATGACAGGGTGACCCCTCTCACATTGGTCTGTCGAGAGTGCGTGGGGGGTTTGGACGGGAACCTATAGGTATGTCGTTCTCGTCTACCACGTGGGTTAAGCCCCCACACAGGACACTGGTACATGGTTCGGACAGGGCTGGTCTGTCCGGCGACAAGTGGTTGAGTGGTTCATTCGGTCGAGGAGGCATCGGTGGCGGGGACCCCCGACAAGTCGGGAGAGCACAAGGCGTCGGGAGGTCCGGCACCGGAGGACCCGCGTCTCGCGGTGGCACGGACGCCGTCCGGCGCGGACCCGGATCCGACGCCGGCTCCCGAGGACGCCGGCGACGAGCGTCTGCGGGCGGCGGTCGCGGCGTGGGTGGCAGGCGACGGCGGCTCCGCCGATTCGTCTGCAGTTGCAAAGCCGGACGGTGACGGGGGCTCCGCCGAGCGGGCTGATGCCGCCGCGGCGGCGGACGCCGAGTCCACGGGTGACGATGCCCCGTTGGGCGCCGACGCGGAGCCGGTTGCCGATGGAGCGGCCGGGGCGGGTGCTGAGCCGGTCACCGGCGGCGGGGCGGGCGTCAAGTCCACCGACGAGGCGAAGTCTGGCGACGACGTCCCGGACGCGAAGCCCATCGGCGCCGCCAAGCCCGATGCGGACACCGCCACGTCGGACGCCGAGCCCGACGCCAAGCTTGCTGCGTCGTCCGATGCGAAGGCGGGCAGCAAGCCCGGCGCGAAGCCGACTGCCAAGCCCGACGGCAAGGCTGACGCCAAGGCCGACGGCACGTCCGACGCGGAGGCCGGCGGTAAGTCCGGCGCCAAGCTGGCTGGCGAGCCCGACGGCAAGGCTGAAGTCACGCGCGGCGGCAACGGCGAAGCGAAGGCGGGCAGCGAGGCTGACGCCAAGGTCGACGGCATGTCCGACGCGGAGGCCGGCGGTAAGTCCGGTGCGAAGTCGGCTGCCGAGTCCGGCGCCAAGGCTGACGCCAAGGGTGACGGCACGTCCGACGCGGAGGCCGGCGGTGAGTCTGGAGCGAAGCTGGCTGCCGAGTCCGGCGCCAAGGCTGACGCCAAGGGTGACGGCGCGTCCGACGCGGAGGCCGGCAGCAAGTCCGGCGCGAAGCCGGCTGTCGAGCCCGACGGCAAGGCTGACGTCAAGTCCGGCGCGAATGTGGGCAGCGAAGCCGATGCCAGGGGTGACGGCACGTCCGAGGCGGAGGGTGACGGCAAGCTTGCCGACTCGTCCGATGCGAAGGCGGGCAGCAAGTCCGACGCTACGTCGGCCACCGAGCCCGACGCCAAGGCTGGGAGCAAGTCCGGCGCAAAGCCGGCTGCCCAGTCTGATGCCGAGGGTGACGGCAAGTCGGCCGCCCTGTCCGACGTGAAGGCGGGCACGGCACCCGGCGCCCTGCCAGCCGCTGAGCCCGGCGCCAAGGGCGACGCCAAGGCTGGGAGCAAATCCGGCGCCATGCCGGCCGCCGAGCCCGACGGCAAGCCTGCCGCCACGGCCGACGGCAAGGTCGGCAGCAAGTCCGACGGCGAGCCCGACGCGAAGCCCGACGCCAAGGGCGACGGAGAGGCTGCCGCCAAGGCCGACGGAGAGGCTGCCGCCAAGGCCGACGCCAAGGCCGACGGAGAGGCTGCCGCCAAGGCCGACGCCAAGGCCGACGCCGCGGGTGGTGGCAAGGCCGACGTAAAGCCTGGCGGCAAGACTGACGCGAAGGGCGACGCCACTGGTGACCGCCCGTCCGACGGCAAGGCTGACGGCACGGGCGGCGGCAAGTCCGGCGCGAAGGCTGTCGCCGAGGCCGAGGCCGACGCCAAGGCCGACGCCGCGGGTGGTGGCAAGGCCGATAGTGAGGCGTCTGCCAAGAGTGGTGGGGCGTCTGGCAAGAGTGGTGAGGTGCTCGCCGAGGGGGGTGGGAAGGTCGGCTCGGCCGCGGGGGTTGATCAGGCGACTGCTGTGTTCAAGGCTGTGCCGCCACCCGTGGATCAGCCGACCACCACGCTCAAGGCGGCCGGGACCGCGAAGAGCAGTAAGTTCGTGCCGCTCAAGTCGTTGGACGAGGGCGCGGCCACGGGCAAGGAGCTGCCGCCGGAGGCCGAGCAGCCCACCGTCGAACCGGCCGAGCGGACCACGCAGCAGCCGTTGCCGCCGAAGCCGCCGCTCGACCTGCTCGCCGAGCTGACCAACACCCCGCCGCCCCCGGAGACCCGGGTCCGTACCGCGGTGCGCCGCGTCAAGGTGTGGACGCCGATCGTCATCCTGCTGGTCATCGTGTTCGGGGTTGTGCAGGCCGTCCGCCCGCTGCCGACGCCGAGTCTCTCGCTCACCACCGACGCCACGTACAGCTTCGACGGCGACAAGGCGTCCCTGCCGTGGCCGGACGAGGGCCAGGGCTGGATGGACGTCCAGGGCATCGGGACCATGGACAACTTCGGCAAGCAGACGCCCGTGCCGGTCGGTTCCGTCGCCAAGTCCATGACCGCGTACATCGTGCTCAAGGACCACCCGCTGAAGAAGGGTGCCGACGGGCCGGACATCACCGTCGACGCCACCGCCGAGAAGGAGGGCGGCTACGACGCCGACGGGCAGAACGAGTCGACGCTCAACACCGTCAAGGAGGGCGACAAGATCTCCGAGAAGGACGCGCTCGCGGCGGTCATGATCCCGTCCGCGAACAACATCGCGCGTCTGCTGGCCCGTTGGGACGCCGGCTCCGAGGCGGCGTTCGTCAAGAAGATGAACGCCACCGCCAAGAAGCTCGGCATGAAGAACACCACGTACACCGACCCCTCCGGCCTCAAGGAGAGCACCGTCTCCACCGCCCAGGACCAGGTGAAGCTCGGCAACGAGCTGGTGCAGATTCCGGCGTTGACGGACATCACCAAGTTGCCCACCTGGACCGACCCGTCCGGCAAGAAGTGGACCAACTACAACCGCCTCGTGCCGTACGACGGTGCCATCGGCATCAAGACCGGTACGACGACCAAGGCCGGCGGCAACCTGCTCTTCGCCGCCACCAAGGACGCGGGCGGCTCGACCGTCACCGTCGTCGGCGCGGTCCTCGGCCAGCACAAGGCGCCGATCATCGACACGGTCAACGCGGTCAGCAAGACCGCGATGCTCGCCGCCCAGGACGCGGTCACCTCGTCGACGGTCCTCAAGAAGGGCGATGTCGTCGGGTACGTGGACGACCAGCTCGGCGGGCACACCCCGGTCACCGTCACGAAGGACGTGAAGGCCGTCGGCTGGGCTGGCAAGACCGTGCACCTGCAACTCGCCGAGCAGGACGGCAAGTCCGTGCCGCACACGGGCAAGGCAGGGGACACCGTCGGCGTGCTCGCGGTCGGCGACGGTGAGGGCGGCGCCGTGGAGGTGCCGGTGGCCCTTCAGAAGAGCCTCACCGAGCCCGGATTCGGCGCGAAGCTGACCCGCGTCGGCTGACCGCCCCGGTATCGCCCGTGGGAGGCCGATTCCCGTCGGCCTCCCACGGCGCCCGTCCGCGCACGCCGTGCTAGCGTCGCGAGACCGGGCAGGCGGGGGACGCCCACCCGTTCATTCACAACGGCACACGGGTAAACGGGAGTGTAGGGAGTGGCCACAGCGAGGCCGACGCGCGCCGACGACGCGAAGCCCGGGTCGGGCAGGGGCCGCCCCCGGATACGGCTCCCCGAACAGCAGCACGCAGGACCCCCCGAGGCCGACGCGGTCGCCGACGCGCCGGGCGGCGTCGCCCGCCTGAAGCGCCTGGCCCGGCATCCGGTCACCGTCGTCACGCTGACCGCCGCGCTCCTCCACGTCATCTGGTTCTTCACGTTCGCGAACAGCGGCGGGGACCTCGCGGCGCAGGACGCCTGGGCCGAGTTCGTCGGCCGGCACCCCGACTCCGCGTACAACCTCGCCTGGTACGGCGGCATGCACCCGGTGTCGTACAGCGTGGTCTCGCCGTATCTGATGTCGGTGTTCGGCGTGCGCACCACGATGATGGGCGCGGGCACGCTCTCGGCGGCCCTGCTGACCATGATCCTGATCCGTACGCGGGTGGTGGCGAAGCCCCTGTGGCCGGCCCTCGCCGGTGTCTTCGCCCTTCTCTGCAACGCCGCGTCGGGCCGCGTCACGTTCGGCCTCGGCATGATGTTCGGGCTCGCGGCGACGGCCGCCGTGTTCTGCTGGCCGTACCGCTGGCGCTACAAGCGCTGGGCGAAGGCGCTCGTCGCCGCGCCGCTCGCGGGCATCGCGACCGCCTGCTCGCCGGTGGCGGGGCTCTTCGTCGGGCTCGTCGCCGTGGCGCTGTTCCTTCAGAAGCGGCGGCCCGGCGCGTACGCGCTCGGGCTCGCGCCGACCGCCGTCGTCGTGCTGTCGGCGTGGCTGTTCCCGTTCTCCGGCACGCAGCCGATGTCGTTCGGGTCGGCGCTGCTGCCGATGGCGTACGGGGTCCTCGTGTACGTCCTCGTGCCCAAGGAGTGGGTGACGGTCCGGATCACGTCCGCCGTCTACGCCCTGTCCGTGCTCCTGGTGTGGCTGATCAGTTCGCAGATCGGCTCCAACATCACCCGGCTCCCGATGCTGTTCGCGGGCGTCGCGCTGCTCGCGGCGCTGCCGTTCACGGCTCCGCGCTCGCGCAAGTGGTACGTCATCGTGGTCACGTTCGTCGCCTTCAACGCGTGGATCGGCTTCAAGTCGGTCGACGACGTCGTGCGTACGACGCCGGCCGCCTCCTGGGCCCGCGAACTGGCTCCGCTCGTCAACGAGTTGCAGGAGGTCAAGGCCGAGCACGGACGCGTAGAGGTGGTGCCCGCCCGCTCGCACCGCGAGGCCTCCGCGCTCGCCCCGTACGTGAACCTGGCGCGCGGCTGGAACCGGCAGGCCGACATGGAGCGCAACCCGCTCTTCTACGACGACACCCTCAACTCGGCGAACTACCGCGAGTGGCTGCGGCGCTGGGCCGTGCACTACGTGGTGCTGCCCAAGGACGAACCGGACGGCAAGGGCGCCGAGCGCGAGCGGCAGCTGGTGCGGCGCGGGCTGCCGTATCTCAAGCAGGTGTGGGGCGACGCCAACTGGCAGCTGTTCGCCGTCACGGACCCGACGCCGCTCGCCGAGCCGCACGCGGTCGTCGACGCGGCGGAACAGGGCGAGCTGACCATCGAGGTGACCCGGCCGGGCCGTGTGCTGATCCGCGTCCCGTACTCGCCGTGGCTCTCGGTCGTCGACGCCAAGGGCAAGAGCCTGGGCGCGCCCAAGGAGACGGAGGCGTCGAAGCGGGCGCGGGAGACGGACGACTCCGTCCCCAAGCGGTTCCGGAACGTGTACGGGTGCCTCATGGAGACCGAGAAGGACGCGGCCGGGGACGCGTGGACGGAGCTGTTGGCGCCGAAGGCCGGAACGTATCGCCTCGCGGCGCCCTACCAGTTGCCCCGCGGCACACCGTGTCCGGAGGAGCTCCGGTAATTCAAGCCCCTGCGGCGATTGAGCAGGCGGTTCCGCGGGGTTGCGGCCTCGGGGCTCTGCCCCGGACCCCGCTGCTCAATCGCCGCAGGGGCTTGAGCAGCGGGGGCTCAAGAGGACGTGATCACCACTCCGCGAAAGAACCATCCGCGTGGCGCCAGATCGGGTTGTGCCAGCGATGACCTGACGCAGCCGCCTTGATCACGGCCTGCTCGTCGACCTCGATACCGAGACCCGGCGCGGTCAACCGCGCCATGTGGCCGTCCGTGGAGTCGAAGGCGAAGACGGACGGGTCGACGAGGTAGTCGCCGAGGTCGGAGCCCACGTTGTAGTGGATGCCGAGGCTGGTCTCCTGGATGAACGCGTTCGGGGAGGCGAAGTCGACCTGGAGGCAGGCTGCCAGCGCGATCGGGCCCAGCGGGCAGTGCGGGGCCAGGCCCACGCCGTGCACCTCGGCCTGCGCGGCGATCCGCCGGGTCTCGGAGATGCCGCCCGCGTGCGACAGGTCGGGCTGCGCGAGCGCGATGCCGGAACGCAGCACCGGGTCGAAGTCCCAGCGGGAGAAGAGGCGTTCGCCGGTGGCGACCGGGATGGACGTCGACGCCGTGAAATCGGCGTACTGGGAGGTGAGTTCGGGGAGCAGCGGCTCCTCGATGAACATCGGGCGCAGCGGTTCGAGGGCCTGGGCGAGCTGCTTGGCCAGGGCGGGCGAGGTGCGACCGTGGAAGTCGACGGCGACGCCTCCGTCCGGCCCGAGCACGTCCCGCACGGAGGCGACGCGCTCGACGACCGCGTCGATCTCGCGCGAGGTCTCGAGGTGCCGCATCTTGCCGCCGACGTTCATCTTCACGGCCCGGTAGCCCTGTTCGAGGCGCTGCGCCGCGTGCTCGGCGGCCTCGCTCGGGTCGTCGCCGCCGATCCATGAGTACATCCGCATCCGGTCGCGGACGGCGCCGCCCAGCAGATCGTGGACCGGGACGCCGTGGTACTTGCCCTTGATGTCCCACAGGGCCTGGTCGATCCCGGACACGGCGGACGACAGGACGGGCCCGCCCCGGTAGAACCCGCCCTTCGTCATGACCTGCCAGTGGTCCTCGATCCGGAGGGGGTCCTGCCCGACGAGGTAGTCGCTCAGCTCGTCGACCGCGGCGGCGACGGTGTGCGCGCGCCCCTCGACAACGGGCTCCCCCCACCCGGTGATCCCTTCATCGGTCTCCACCTTGAGGAACAGCCAACGGGGAGCAACAAGGTAGGTGGTGAGCGAGGTGATCTTCATGGTGACTCCAAAAGTTCAGGTGGGCACAATCAAGCCCCTGCGGCGCTTGAGCAGCGGGGTCCGGGGCAGAGCCCCGTGACGCTCACTCCTGTGACCGCAACAGTTCAGCCAGCAAGGAGAGCTGCGCCGGATCCTCAAGCGCCGAACCAACAGCGACGACCTTGGCCCCCGCCGACAGATAAGCGGAAGCGTTCCCCGCGTCCATCCCGCCCGTGGCCACGAACGGCACCTCCGGGAACGGCCCCCGCATCGCGCGGAACCAGTCCGCCCCGAGCACGCTCGCCGGGAACGCCTTCAGCCACGTGAGCCCGATGGCCCGCGCCGCCTGCACATCCGTGGCCGTGGCCACGCCGGGCAGATGCGGCAGCCCGGCCGCGACGCTCGCCCGCGCCACTTCCACGTCGAGCCCCGGGGCCACCGTGAACGCGGCGCCCGCGTCCACCGCCCATCCGAGCCGCTCGGCCGTGGTGACCGTGCCCGCGCCGACCGGCTTGCCGCGCTCGGCCCCGGCGGCGACGACCGCGCCGAGCACCCGCGCGGCCTCCTCGGTCTGCACGGGGACCTCGACGCACTCGATGCCCAGGTCCCAGGCTCGTACGGCGAGTTCGACGGATTTGTCGGCCGACATGCCGCGCAGGATCGCCATCACCGGCACCCCGGCGAACAGCTCATCGAACGTGGTGGGCCTGTCAGTGGTGGGCCTATCGGTGTTCACGGACGCCATCCCAGCTCCTTGGAGATCGTGTCGGCGGTGGTCATGAGGTCGGGCAGCACTTCGGATTCGAGGGCGCCCAGGTCCGCCTTCGCCTTGAGCGCGGTGACGGACGCGGCGGCGACGACCTCGCCGCTGCTGTCCCGTACGGGTACGGCGACGCAGTTCACGAAGTCCTCGTACTCGCCGTCGTCGACGGCCCAGCCGCGGGTCCTGGTCTCGGCGAGGGCCTTGCGGTAGGCGTCGGGGGAGGTGATCGTCGTGGTGGTGTGCGGCGCGAAGTCGCAGTCGGCAAGCATCGCGTCGGCCCGCTCCCGGGGTACGTACGCGAGGATCGCCTTGGCGACTCCGGCGGTGTGCAGGGTGACCGGGCGGCCGATCTGCGAGTAGAGCCGCACCCCGTCGACGGGGTCGACCTTGTCCACGTAGACGATCCGCTCGCCCTCCAGGGCGGCGAGGTGCACGGTGTGCCCGCAGCGTTCGCCGAGCAGCCGCAGGTGTTCGCCGGCGACGTCCTTCAGCCCGAACTGTTCCAGGGCGAGGTGGGCGAGCCCGGCGAGCCGGTGCCCGACCGCGTACCGGCCGTCGGGCAGCCGGCGTGCGAGGCCGCCCTCGGTCAGGGACTCCAGGATGCGCAGGGCGGTCGAGCGGTGCACGCCGAGGTGCTCGCCGACCTCGGTCTGGGTGCGCGGGCGGCGGGCGACGAACTCGAGGATGTCGATGGCGCGACGGACGGTCTGTGACATGGGATCAGTGTCCTTGGCCTTCGAGCGGGCCGTCGGCGGGCACGTAGTCCTCGATGCTGCGCAGCGTCCGCCCGGCGAGCCGGTGCCCGAGCGCGAGCCGCTCGGCCGGCGCGGCCCCGTCGAGCAGGCCGCTCAGATATCCGGCGGCGAAGGCGTCACCCGCGCCGACGGCCTCGACGACGTCGACGGCGGGCGCGGCCACGAACTCGCCCCCGGCGCCGGTGAATTCGGTGGCCCCCACGTCCCCGTCCTTGACCACGAGCGTGCCGCGCGGCGCGAGGTGGTCCCGTACGTCCTCGGCGGTGGCGGTGTCCCACAGCGTCTCGGCCTCGTCGCGCCCGACGAGCACGATGTCGGCGCGGCGGGCGAGTCCGCGCAGCGTCTCGGCCGCCGTCTCGCGTGAACTCCACAGCGCGGGGCGGTGGTTGACGTCGAACGAGACGAGCGTCCCGCTGTCCGCCGCCCGCGCCATGAGGGTGTCCACGAGCTCTGCGCAGCCGTCCGACAGGGCCGGAGTGATCCCGGTGAGGTGCAGCAGTCGTACGTCCGTCAGGTCGACGCGGTCCGCGTCGGCCGGTGTCATCCGGGACGCGGCCGAGCCCGCCCGGTAGTAGTGCACGCGGGTGCCGTCCGGGCCCGGGTCCTTGAAGTACACGCCGGTGGGGGCGGCCGGATCGGCGCGCACCCCGTCCACGCGGACGCCGCGCGAGGCGACCGCCGCGACGATCCGCCGCCCGAACGGATCGTCCCCGACCCGGCTCACCCACGCGGCCTCGTGCCCGAGGTCCGCGAGGTACTGCGCCACCGTCGACTCGGCGCCGGCGACCGCGAGCCGCAGCTCCCGGCTCCGCTCAAGACCCTCGCCGTCGGCGGGGGTGACCTGCGCCATCGTCTCGCCGAGGCAGATCGCCTTACCGGGCATTCGCCGTCCCTCCATTGACATCCCGCTGGGGTCATGAAGAACATTAGCAGCCCTTGCGCAACAGGCGTGCATATGTTGCAACACGAGGGTCCCGCGTTGCCCCCGAGTGTTGAACGAATGTGGAAAGGGAGTGAGATGAGCCCGACGACGAGCACATCCACCCGCAAGGAGACCGCCGCGCCGAAGGTCATGAGCGCGCGCACCCGCCAGCGCCGCACCGCGGCCGCGAGCGTCGTCGGCTCGATCCTCGAGTGGTACGACTTCTTCCTCTTCGGCGCGTCGGCCGCGCTCGTCTTCAACAAGGTCTTCTTCCCGGACGTATCGCCGTTCGCGGCGACCCTCGCCTCGTTCGCGACCTTCGGGCTCGGCTTCGCCGTGCGCCCCATCGGCGGCCTCGTCCTGGCCCACCTCGGCGACCGCATCGGCCGCCGACCGGTCCTGATCCTCACCGTGATCCTGATGGGCGCCGGCACCCTCGCCATCGGCTTCCTGCCGACGTACCACCAGATCGGCATCTGGGCCCCGGTCCTCCTCGTGTTCTGCCGGATGATGCAGGGCTTCGGCGTCGGCGCCGAGCTCGGCGGCGCGTACGTCATGTCGACGGAGGCGGCCGAGGACGGCAAGCGCGGGTTCTACGGTTCGCTGCCCGGCGCCGGCGAGTTCATCGGCGTCGTCATCGCCTCCGGCGCGGTGGCCGCCGTCTCGACCCTCCCCGATGACGACTTCCTGAGCTGGGGCTGGCGCATCCCGTTCCTGGCCAGCGCCCTCGTCGTCGTCATCGCCCTGCTGATCCGCAACGCCGCGCCCGAGACCGAGGAGTTCGAGCAGGCCCGGGACAGCGGCAAGCGCGAGAAGCTCCCCGTGCTCGCCGCGATCAAGACCCGCCCCAAGGCGATCGCCCTGCTCATCGGCTCCGGCTGCGCCACCGCCATCGCCTCGTACGCGATCCAGGGCTACCTGCCCAGCTACCTCACCAACCAGCTGGGCCTCTCCTCGGGCACCTCCGTCCTCGGCATCACCATCGCCTCGGCGGTCTCGATCCTCACGATCCCCCTGGCGGGCGCGCTCTCCGACCGGATCGGCCGCAAGCCGGTGATGATCGGCGGCGCGGTGGCGATCACGCTCTTCGCGTACCCCTTCTTCTGGCTGGTGGACACGCGCGAGCCGTGGCTGATCTACCTCGCGATCACCGTCGCCTTCGCGCTCATGCTCAACTCGATCTTCGCGGTCACCGGCACGTTCTACGCGGAGTCGCTGCCGACCGAGGTCCGCTACAGCGGTCTGGTCTTCGTCCGCGAGATCAACGGCGTGATCTTCGCGGGGACTTCGCCCTTCGTGGCGACGCTCCTGGTCGACGCGGGCGGCGACCGCCCCTGGTACCTGGCCGGATACATGGCGCTGGCCGGCCTCGCGAGCGCGCTGTGCGTGTGGCGGCTCCCGGAGACGGCACCGGTCCGCACCCAGGACTGACCCGGAATCCGGGTGCGCGGGCGGCGCGATCCGGTCATGATGCGGATCATGCCTTTCGACACCAAACCCGTCATCGAGCCGGGCGCCCTGGCGTCGGTCCCGCAGCCGACGCTCCGCTCGGCCGACGGCGAACTCGTCCTGCGCACACCGGTGTTCGACGACGCACAGGCCGTCCACGACGCCTTCCAGGACCCGGTCCTGCGCTACTGGCACATCCGCGGCATGGATTCCCTGGACGAGGCGCGCGGCTGGATCGAGCAGGCCCGCACGGCCTGGCGGGAGGAGAAGTCGGCCCAGTGGATCGTGGCGGGCGCCGCCGACGACGCCCCGCTCGGCCGCATGGCGCTGCGCGAGATGAACTTCCTGGACGGCGTCGCCGAGGTCGCCTACTGGGTGCTGCCCGGGGCCCGTGGGGCGGGAGTGGCGCCCAGGGCCCTGGACGCGCTCACGGACTGGGCGTTCACCCTGGGTTTCCACCGCCTCGACCTCCAGCACTCCACCCGCAACGAGCCCTCGTGCCGGGTGGCGCTCAAGGCCGGCTACGCGCTGGAGGGCACCCGGCACAGCTCGGCACTGCACACGGACGGCTGGCACGACATGCACGTCCACATGCGGCTCAACTCGTAGGCGACAGCCTCCGGTTGCGTGTCCGAAGTGCCCGAAGGGCCCTTGACAGCGTGCGTACTGTTTCGCGACCTTTGAGCCCTCTGGGGGAAGAGGGGGGCTCATGAGCGGCACGCTCACGTATCGACGCACGTATCCGGTTACCGGTGGACCAGGCGCCTGCGCTGAGGGGCGGTCGAACCGACGTTGAACATCACGACGTACAGAGCCGACGAGCTCAGCGCGTCCCTGCGTACGGCCTGGCACGAGACGATGGAGCACTCTCCGGACTACCAGAACCCGTTCCTGTCACCGGAGTTCGCGGAGGGGGTCGCCAGGTTCAAGGGCCGCGCGCACGTGGCGGTGCTGCGCGAGGGCGCCGAACCCGTCGGCTTCTTCCCGTACGAGAAGGGGCCCGCGGGCATCGGCCGCGCCATCGGCATGGGCCTGTCCGACTGCCAGGCCCTGGTGCACAGGCCCGGGGTCACCTGGGACGTCCGCCAACTCCTGCGCGCCTGCGGGCTGTCGGTCTTCGAGTTCGACCACCTCATCGAGGAGCAGAGACCCTTCGGCCGCTACGTCACCGGCACCTTCGCCTCACCCGTCCTCGACCTGAAGGACGGCAGCCACGAGACGTACGAGGAGTGGCTGAAGGCGACCTATCCCGGCCAGGCCAAGACGACCCTGAAGAAGGAGCGCCGCCTGTCCCGCAACGTGGGGCCGATGCGCTTCGTCTACGACGAGCGGGACCCGGCGGTCCTGCGCCAGCTGATGCGCTGGAAATCGGCCCAGTACCGCCGCACCGGCCGCATGGACCGCTTCGCCCGCCCCTGGATCGTGGACCTGACCGACCACCTCTTCCAGGTCCGAGAGGACCACTTCACCGGAGTCCTCTCGGTCGTCTACGCGGGTGACCGCCCGGTCGCGGCGCACTTCGGCCCAACGTCCAAGACGGTCTTCGCGGCCTGGTTCACCGCGTACGACCCGGAGTTCAGCTACTACTCGCCCGGCCTCCTCATGCATCTGCGCATGGTCGAGGCCGCGGGCCGCCAGGGCATCCGGCTGATGGACTGGGGCCGCGGCGAGAAGGAGTACAAGGACTGGCTGAAGACCCGCGAACTCCGCGTCGCCGAGGGCTTCGCGACCCGGCCCCACCCGGCCGCGGCCGCCCACCGCCTCTGGCGCCGCCCGGTCCGCGGACTGCGCAACACGGTGCTGGCGCATCCGGAACTGCGGGAGCGGGCGGACCGGCTGCTGCGGACGGTGGGCTCGATGCGCCAGCGGCCGTGAGCCGGCCCGGCTACTTCCTGGCCAGCCGCAGCTGACCGCTGTACCCGGCCGTGATCGTGTGACCGTAGAACGGGTCCTTGCCGGTGGTGCTCGCGGTCACGGCGGCGTCGCCGCGCTGGAAGGGCACGCCGCTGGATGGGGCGGCGGAGGCGGACCACGGCGTGGGCTGACCCGGCACGCAGTCGACCTGGGTGCGGTAGGTGCCCCGGGCGGTCACCCCGTCCAGGGTCTGGCTCACGGTGCCGTACGTGTCGAGGGCGACGGGCTCGGTGCAGGTGACGGTGCCGTGCACGAGGGCGCGCCCGTCGACCCGGCCGGCGACGGCGCCGGGGGCGACGTCGAGCCCCAACGCGGTCTCGGCGGGCGGCTCCGGGTTGCTCACGTGGACCTCGCCGTGCAGCGACTCCGTGGCGCCCGGGCAGTGCTGCTCGAAGGTGGCGTCGAGCTTCTTCACGTAGCCGTGGGCCCGGATGTCCACGTCCTGGACGGTGAAGGACCCCTCGTCGAGACAGTCGCGGCCGTCGCCGCGCAGCTCGACAGTGGGCCGACTCGCGTCCGGGTCGGCGGCGGCGCCGGTGTAGGTGCCGGGCGCCAGCGCCTGGACGTCGCCCGCGGGCGTCTCGAGGTGCAGGGCCCAGGAACCGCCGTCCGCCCCGTCGACGAACACGCCGACGCCGGTCGGGACACCGTTGGTGAGGTACCCCTGCGCGGTCAGTCCGTCGGCGTACGCGTACGACTGCCCGCCGCTGACGTACTCACCGGCGTCTCCACTGAAGGAGAGGCTGCCGGACTCGACGTCATAGGCCTCGGCGGTGCCGACGGCGAGCGCCCCGGAGAGGAGGGCGGCGGAGGCGAGGGTGGTGACGGCACGGGTGATGACGCGCGTGGATCTCAAGGGTCTCCAAAGGGCAGTACGAGGACCGGAGTTGGCGTTACGGCGGCCGCTCATCCCTTGCGCAGGGAAACTGTGGTGGCGGCCGTCGGGTCGGTGACGACCGTGTGCCCGTACACCGGGTCGGTCGACTGGGCCTTGTAGCCGACGGAGGCGTTGCCCTTGGCGAAGGGGACGCTGCCGGTGGCGGTGCCGACGGCGGACCAGGCGACGGGTGCGCCCGGGGTGCAGGCGATGTGCGTGTAGTACGTGGCGGTGGCCAGGCCGTCCTTGCCGACGACCTGCTCGATACGCCCGTTCACCAGGACGTCGTCGACGGGTTCGGTGCAGGTGACCGTGCCGTGCACGGTGGCCTTCCCGTCGGCGGACACGGAGCCGGTGGCGTCGACGGTCGCGCCGAGGGACAGCTCGGCGGGCGGCGGCGGGTTGGTGAGGTGGACCTGCCCGGTGAGCCCGGGCTCGGTGCCCTTGCAGTTCTGCGCGAAGTCGGCGTCGAGGGCCTCTACGTACCCGCGGGGCCCGAGCTCGAGCCGGTCGACGGTGAACGTCCCCTCGGACTCGCACCCGTAGAACGTGCCCTCCACGGACAGCTTGGCCCCTCCGACGGCCGGAGTGTCGGTGGCGCCGCTGTACGTCCCGACAGCGAGCTTCTCCCCGGCCGGGGCCCCCATGGTGAGATCCCACCGGTCACCGTTGCCGGCGAGCACGATGACGTGCACGGAATTCTGCTCGCCGTTCCACCCGGCGTACATGGAGTCGCCCGACCCCTCGCCGTCGACGTACGAGTACGGATACCCGCCACCGACCGGGTCCCCCACCTCACTGACGACGTCGAACGTCCCGGACTCCACGTCGACCGCGTACGCCGGCGCGCCCACGGCGAACGTCGTGGCGACGACGGCCGCCGTCAATGCGAACGCGCGCACCACAGCATGCAATTTCAAGATCCCCCCCAGGGGAAACGAAGACAGCGAAGCCAATGACGGGGCTCCTGCCGATGGGGGGCGGCTGGAGGAGTATGCCAACCCCAACAGATCTTCACAAGCAGGTCACAGCCTGCCGCATGTCCCTTGCCCCGAAGGGGAGTTACGGTCCGTCCCATGGAGTGCTTCGCCACTTGGCGCACGCGGGCCTGAGCAGCCCGACTCTCCGCCGCCGCCCCCGGGGCGGCCGAGAGCGGGCTGCTGCGCGCCCACCCTCCCCTCGGCACGAGAGGCACACTCCATGCGTATCCGCGCATTCGTCGACGACGACCTGGCCCCACTCACCGACCTGACCGTTGACACGTTCCGTCCGTTCTTCGAGGAGGTCTTCCGCCCCCTGCGTCGCCGTAGCCGAGGAGGCAGAATTGATCGCCGGCTACGTGGCGTGGCGCGTCGATCCGGACCGAGGGCACGGCGAAGTCGTGCTCCTGGCGGTCTCGTCCCAGCACCGACGACGCCACCTGGGCGCCGCCTTGTGTGAGCACGCCTTCGAGCAAATGCGCCTGCTCGGGGCGAAGATCGTCGAAATCGGCACCGGCGGAGACCCCTTCCACGCACCTGCCCGAGCTCTTTACGAGCAACTCGGGTGCACTCCGAACCCGACGGCTGTCTACTTCAGGCAGTTGTAGGCCCGTGACGCCCGGCCCGTTGGACGAGCGTCATGGACACCTGAAGAGGGGGCTTGGTGACCGACTCCTGCGTCATTCTCGACATCGGCGGCGTGCTGGAGATCACGCCGGAAACGGGGTGGGTGCCACGGTGGGAGGAGCGGCTGGGGCTGCCCCTGGGCACCGTTCATGAGCGGATGCACGACGTGTGGCGGGCCGGGGGTGTCGGGGGCATCAGCGAGCGAGAGGTGCACGCGCAGGTGTCGGCCCGTTTGGGGCTCGACGACCCCCAGGCCGAAGCGTTCCTGGCGGATCTCTGGGCGGAGTACCTGGGGACTCCGAACGAAGAGCTCATCGGCTACGTACGAGGACTGCGGGGAATCTGCCGGCTGGGCATCCTGAGCAACAGCTTCGTCGGCGCCCGGGAGCGGGAGACGGCGCTCTACCACTTCGACGAACTGGTGGAACAGATCGTTTACTCGCACGAGATCGGCATCGAGAAACCCGACCCACGCGCGTTCGAGACCGCGTGCGCCGTCTTGGCCGTAAGCCCGGAAAACTGCCTCTTCATCGACGACCTCCCGACCAACGTCGAGGCGGCCCGGGCGGCGGGCATGCAGGCGCACCTGTTCGAAGACACCCTACGAACCGTCACACGCATCGCGGCTCATCTGAACGGCGGTCCTTGCCAAAACAGAAGGGCCTCACCTCCGGAAACCCGGAGGTGAGGCCCTTCTGAACTGGTGCCCCCGGCAGGATTCGAACCTGCGACACCCGCTTTAGGAGACTGGCTTACCGAACACCCGGAACCCTAGATCACATGGCCTCTGACCTGCGCTCGTACCCGGAGCGCCCCCGACGGTAATCCGCCATGGAGATCGTTTGGGAGATATTCGGGAGATCATCTCCGGCAGGAGCCTTCACCAGGCTGACACGCCCCCACAGCGCCGACCACCCGAGGTTGCGCATCGCCGCCCAGAACAGATCTTCCATCTCGTCGAGGCGGTGCTGCCGCATGTCCGGCGTCGGGTGCTGATACACGCCCTTGATGCCGGGGCGCTTGTGGCCGGCCTGCTCGAAGGAGAGCGCGGCCCGCACGCCGATCTGGTCCTGCCACGAGTCATGGGTGTGCCGCAGCGAGCGCATCGTCATGCCCGGCGCGAGTGGTGCCCACGCCTCCCGGTGCGACGCGCCCTGGCGCATCTCCCGCTCGTCGCGCCCGTCGGCCGCGGGCCGCAGCTGCTTGAGCCAGTTGGAACGCCGCCACCACTTCCCGGTCGGCGTGCACAGCATCCAGTCGAACGGCCAGTCCTGCAGGTGGTATTGCCACAGCCGCGCCAGGAACGGCGGCAGGTCCAGGTCGCGCGTGCGCCACTCGTTCTTGGTCGGCTCGACCTTGAGGACCGTGCCCTTCTTCCTGCCGCTCTCGTCGCGCTCCTCGTACTCGGCGATCTCCTGCACGATGCGCAGCACGAAGCACTGCCAGGTCCCGTTGCCCCACGGCTGGCGCCGCACGCGCAGGCAGTTCGCTCTCTGCAGTCCAAGCCCCTCACCCCAGTTGACCCCGGTCCACGCGGTCGTGATCACGTGCAGCCCCTTCGCCGGACCGAGCCGCTGGGCGACCTGCAGCACCGCTTCCGGGGTGAACACCTTGTCCTCGTCGCTCCCGGCCGGCGCAAGCGCGGGCGTGGTCACCACGGCCTTGGTGCGCCGCCGCCCCTGGATCGGGTTGACCGGCAGCCACCGGGCATCAACGGCGCCCGTGAGGATCGTCGACATGAGGGAGACGCAGTGCCCCTTGGTCACGTCGTCGCACGGCAACGTCATCTGCCACGAGTCGACATCGAACCAGTTCAGGCTGATCAGCGGGGCGTGCTCCCACTTGGGCAGGATGTGCTTGTCGAGCAGGTCCCACCGAGTGCCCACGGTGCGGCCGCGCTTCGGCCGCTCGGCCATGTACTTGCGCGCGAACTTCCCGAACGGCGCCCGGTACAGGTCCGGATCGATCCAGGTCCCTTCCTTGATCTTCCGTTCCTGCTCGGCTCCCCAGTCCTCCGCGATCTTTTTCGTCGGAAACCCGGGCTCGCTCCCCTCGGAGCCGTCGGGCTTCCGGTACTTGGCCCGCCACGTGAACTGCTTGGTGGACTTGCCATTGCGGATCTTGTAGCGCTTCTCTGCGTACGCCACCTGGTTCCCCCCAGTGCGTTGGACGGTGTCGCGGTCATCGGCCTGGTGGGCCAGGCGACGTCCGGCAGGGCAGAACCTGCTTGACGCAGCGCCGCCCGGTGTCCGTCAGCTTGCCGCCCCTGACGAGGGACTGGGCGACGTACACGGCGGTCTCGTCGGGGCGCGGGTCCGCCCAGACGAGGACACCGGACGGCAGGGTGGAGGCGCTGTAGACAGCGACGCGCATGGGTCGTTCCCCCCGGGGATAGCAGCCGGTTGGCTGGGGCTATCAGCCCCAGCCGAGGTCGGACGGGGCGACTGCCGGATCTGCGGGGGAGACGGCCGGCGCGGGGGCAACCGTGCTGGTCTGGCTGGTGCTCGGGGCGGACAGTGCGCTGTCGGCCTGGGCGATGGTGGCCGGAACGGTGACGGCTGCGGCGGTGAGTACGAGCGTGGTGAGGGTCATACGGATTCTGGACATGGTGCCTCCCCGGATCATTCGAACTAAGATTCGAACTGGCGTCGATGAACGGATCCTGACACGTGGATGCATAGTGAACCAAGGGGTTCACGGTGCCAGAATCGGCATATGCCGGAACCGGCATGGCGCATTCAGGGGGGTTGTGGGGATGTTGAGTAGAGGTATCTCCGTGCGGGAGCGCGAGGCGTACCGGCAGGTCGCGGCAGGAGAACAGCCCACGCCGAGCGAGGACACGGACCGGTTGACCGCGCTCGGCCTCATCGAGGAGCGTCCCTACGACAGCACATGGGTGGCGCACGATCCGCGCGCTGTCGCCCGCGGCGTCATGGAGCGGGCCGTCGGTGAACTCGCCCACGCGCTGGCGCAAATGCAACACATCCCCGATCTCGAAACCTTGGCGACGGACTTCGACCCTCACCGCGTTTACGGCGGACCCAGCTCCGAGTTCATCGCCAGCAAGGCCGAGATGAACCGACGCATCGGCGACGTCGCCGAGGCCGCCTCCACATCGGTGCTTACCGCTCAGCCCGGCGCCCCCACAGACCGCGACCCCAAGATTGTCGAGGTCGGTGTGCAACGAACCGTCGACGCTCTGCACGTCGGCATCGACGTACGCAGCCTCTACAGCCCGCTCGCCACTGGACATGTGCAGACTGCGAACAACGTCGACCGGCTCCTCGAGGAAGGCGCCGACGTGCGCACCCTTGCCGGGTCTTTCCCTCGCATGATGATCATCGACGACCGGCACCTGTTCACCAACAACCACTTCTTCCCCGCGGCGCCCGCCGACTGTGGGTGGCATATCACCGACCGCAGCGTGATCACGTGGGCCCGTGCCGTGTTCGACTTCATGTGGTGGCAGGCGGACACCTGGGACCTTGGCCGTGGGCAGGCCATGCCGGTCACGACGTGGCGGCAGCGGCAGATCCTCGCCGAGCTCGAAGCCGGGTACAACAAGCAACAGGCCGCCCGTCGCCTGGACTACGCGGAGCGCACCGTGACCAAGGAACTCGCGGCGCTCCGCGACGCCTTGGGTATGAACACCCTGTACCAGGTCATGGTGTGGTGGGCGACGTGCCCGGATCGTCATCTGAAGTGACCTCCCCATTGCGCGTGGGGCGGCGGCACTTCCGCCGTCGTGCCGCCGCCCGTCCCGCACCCGGGGTCTGGGGGCGCGGGGGCGTGAAGCGGCCGCCCAGCGCACGGGCGCGGGACGGCCGCATTTCCCACCGCCGGAGGATCCGCGGAGATGCCGGCGGCGGGGTCTCAACGCCCGGTCTGCACGGGGGCCGTCTGTGACGGCGGCGGCTTCCTCGGGCACAACAGGTGGAGGTCGATGATCGCGCCGGGTCCGGAGTTGCTGAACACGTCTCGGGTCTCCGACAACTCCCGCGCCAGGATCGGCTGCTGACAACGACCACACACACGGCGGTACTCGGTGTTCACCATGTCCGCGCCTCCCGCAGCGTCGCCGCAAGGGCCCGCCTGGTGGGGCACTGACGCCAATTCGCAGCGCACCGGCTGCACGACACCACGTGATCCAGCAGTGTGCGGAACGCCAGATTCTGCGGAGAATCGGCCAGTGCCGCGATCCCCGTCCGCTCGGTACTCTCGGCCATGTCGACTCCATCCAGTCGGCCACGCCCGGGGCCGTTCACGCGGTCGCCGGGTTTTCTCGTGTTACCGACCGTAGGAACACGGGCGTTCGCCCGGCTACGAAGTTGCACCGAATTACAGGGCAGTTGAATGCCCCTGGTCATGGTGGACACGCGCTCTTGACCTCTTCGCTCGTGGGCATGACGGTGGTGTAAATCGCTGCAACCGACTAGCGCGGGAGGACAGCCATCATGACCATTCACTTCGTGGGGATCGACCCCGAGACGGACGAGGACGGATGCCCCACAGTCTGGGTGGACACAGACGCGGAGGACCTGCTGATCCAGAGCTACCAAGCAGACAGCAAGACGAGCGCGACGTGTGACGCACTGTCGCCTGCCCGAGCGCCGATCCCGCCCGGCGAGACGGTCATCAGGATCCCGAAGCGAATGATCTCGATCATCAGGAAGGCGTGTGATGAGCTCGATCCCGGAGTTCGCTGAACTCCTCGCCGCAGCCCGGCAGTCGGCCGTCCACCTGGAAATGCGCGACGCCTACTACAGCAACCCCCGCTTCGAGGACTGGCAGGCGGGACAACGCGTCGACTGGGACGACCGAGAGTCCTGGTGGCGCCCGTTCCACCAGAACATCGCGGACGCCGTCGCCCGCGGCGTCGCCATCCGCCGCGCCCGAATCGTGTCCGAGCCGGTGACCGACTACATCAAGTGGGAGCACTACCAGACCCGCGCCAACGTAGAGGCCGGCGAACAGGTGCGCTGGCTCCCACGGCACCGGGCGTGGGACTTGCTCCTGCCGGGCAGCGACTTGTGGATTTTCGACGGCCAGCTGATGCGAGTCCACCACTTCTCGGGCGAGGGCGAGTGGATCAGTAAGGAACTGTGCGACGACCCAGCTGTAGTCGGCCGCCACGCTGCCGCATTCGAGAGCGTCTGGGACCGGGCCGTTCCGCACGACCAGTTCGAGGTCAAGTAGCAGGCATGACCACGTTCCCCACGTCCAGCGTGCAGGAAGCACGCGCAGCTCTCGCGGCCCGGCTGCGAGAGCTGCGCCTGGACGCAGGGATCACCGGCAAGGAACTCTCGCGACTGTGCGGCTGGTCCGTCGCCAAGTCCTCACGGATCGAGAACGCGGTCACCGTTCCGGCCGACGAGGACATACGTGCCTGGTGCCTGGCCTGTGGGGCCGAGGGGCAAGCGGGCGATCTGATCGCGGCGAACCGGCAGGCCGACTCCATGTACCTCCAGTGGAAGCGGCTCCAGCGCACCGGCATGAAGCAGCTAGCGGAGAGCTCGGCCAAGCTGTACGAGCGCACCCGCCAGTTTCGCGTGTACGCCTCCCACGTCATGCCCGGCTACCTACAGACACCCGGCTACGCGACCGCCCTCATGGGCACGATCGCGGGGTTCCGTGGCACGCCGGACGATGTGCATGAGGCCGTCGACGTCCGCATGCGCCGCTCCCGGGTCATCTACGAGGGCGACCACCGCTTTGCGACGCTCATCGAGGAGAACGTCCTCCACCACCGGGTCGGCGACCAGGACGTGATGGCCGGCCAGCTCGGCAACCTACTCGCCGCCATGACGTTGCCATCCATGTCGCTGGGCATCATCCCGGCTGCGGTCGAGCGGGAACCGATCATGTGGCCGCTGGAACAGTTCACGGTCTTCGACGACTCACGTATTCACGTGGAGCTGCTCGCGGCGAAGGTGACCGTCACAGCGCCGGGAGAGTTGGACATCTATCTGCGCGCGTTCGCACGGCTCGGGGAGCTGGCCGTATACGGGGCACAGGCGCGCGCCCTCATCACCGGGGCCATCGAGGCCCTCGACCACACCGAGGCATAACGAATAGGCCCCACCCTCCCGGAGGAGAGCGGGGCCCGGTCAGCGGATGAAGAGGGCGACGATGCCCGTGGCGGCGCCGGCCACGCCGGTCAGGGCGCCGAGGGCTGGCAGTGGCCAGCGGGCGCGTTCGAGAGTGCGGAGCCGAGTCTCGTGGTCCTGGATCTGGTTGGCCTGCCCGGAGAGGGCGTCGAGCTTGGAGTCGACCCGAGTCACGACGTCGTGCAGCGATCTCATCTCCTGGTACATCTGGGCTGAGCTGATGTAGACGCCGGGGTCGGCGGGTGGCTGCACGGTCACTCGTAACCGCCCGCGGCTTCGGTGCCCGATCTGTTGGGCACGGCCCACGTGACGCCGAGCGCGGCGAGCAGGGCCACCACGGCGGTGATGCCTTCCTGCCCGGTGATCGTGCCGTCATCAAGGGCGGTGGCGAGCGAGGCGGCGCAGGCCGCGACCGCGGCGACCGCGGCCTTGAGGTACCTCTGCATGGCGGTGTTCCTCTCAGACGTTGGGGACGTGCAGCTTCGACCACGAGGTGGGGCCGGGCGGCCACTTGGCGCTGTCGCCGGTGTAGCCGAGGGAGCGCTGGTACGCCTCGTAGCTGTCGACGTCGGCCTTGCCGAGGGTCGGGCCGGGCCCGACCTGGTAGCGGCCGCAGCCCTTGGCGACGAGGCGCTTTCCCATCGCGGTGAAGATCGGGGACTTCTTTCCGAGCGCGGGCTTGCCGTCCTTCATGAAGAACGACTTGCCGGGGTACGGCTCGTACTGCGGCGCGCTGCTCTCCGTCGTCGTGCCGGCGCCCGCCCACGTGCGCAGCTCGGCGGCGGACATGTAGCAGACGGAGCGGTCGAGCGGGCTGCCGACGAACTGCCAGAACAGTGGGCTCCTGCCGCTCGGCTTCGGGCGGGCCCGCTTCTCGGCCTCGGCGTAGGTGTCCGCCGACGAGCCGGGATACGCCGGGTACCAGAGCGGCACACCGGACGGGACGTGGCCGGCCGCGAGGTCCGTGCCGCTCGTGTAGATGCCGACGCGCTGTCCCGGGAACGCCTTCTCGACCGCCGCGATCCACGTGGCGACCCACGTCTTGATCTGCGAGGCCGAGCGCCCCTTGTAGTTCCGGCCGTCGGTGTAGCGCTCGAGGTCGAGCCAGTGGCAGAAGCCCTTGCCCGCCTGCGACTTCACGGCCGCGATGTAGTTGGCGGCCTCGGCCGCCGCGGACTGGTTCGGCCAGGCGAAGTGGTAGCCGCCGACGACCAGGCCGGCCGCCTTGGCGCCCTGGACGTGGGTGGCGAACTTGGTGTCCCGGCTGTGCTGGCCCTCGCTCGCCTTGATGAAGGCGAAGACGACGCCCTGCGCCTTGTGCGATGCCCAGTTCTGGGTGCCCTGGTGAGCGGATACGTCGATGCCGCGGCACGTGGCCATTCGTACTCCTGACATGAGAAAGGCCCCGGCCAACGGCACGGGGCAGACGAGGGGTTGGGGCGGTTAGGAGGCGGCCTCGTAGCGGCCGGAGGCGTAGAGAATGTCACCGGCCGCCCAGACGAACGGCAGCTGAGAGTCCCAGATGCCGGTGTTGTCGGCACGGTTGGACACCATCGTCTTGAACACGCCGCCGGAGCCGGTGTTGTAGATGGCCGAGGCGCTGTAGTGCAGTGATGTAGACGCGTCGAACGCGTCGACCGTGATGATGCGTTGGGAGAACCCGGCGGCCGGCGCGGCAGGCAGGCCGAGCATCCAGTTCTCGGCGCCGCCTCCTCCGCCTGCCGCGGTGGTGGATCCCCACGTGAGCTGTACGACCCAGTCGACCGTGCGGCCGACCTTGAGGTATCGGCCTGTGATGCTGCCGTTGCCGAGTGTCGGCGCAGCCCCGCCCTCGGCGAGCCACGTTGGCGTGTAGGACGACCAGGCGCCGAGGATGGAGTTCCACTGGTCGCGGATCTCCTGGTTGAGGAGGGCGGCCGAGACGGTCTCGCCGACCACCCAGGTCTTGGGTCCGAACGTCACTGCGGCTCCTCTGGCTCAGGGTCGGCCGGAACCTCCGGCTCCTCGGGGGTGGGTTCAGGTTCCGGTGCGGGCTCTGCAGGGTTGCGGGGGTCGTCGGGGTGGAACCAGAACCGTCGGTCCAGGGCCATCGCTTCGGCCTCGGCGGCGGGAATGTCTTCGGGCACGATGAGCGGCACCCAGTCGCGGCGGCACTGCGCGCACCCGAACCGGGGGTCGAGTACGGACACGATCCAGGCCGCGCCGCATTGGCATTCGGCGACCCACCGGCCGTCATCGATCCGCGCGTACAGGCCCGGATCGTCGGAGACGGTTGCCGTGGGGACGGGCGCCCGCCAGTTCCACTTGTAGTCCACCCACTTGTAGAGGAGTTCTGCGCCGGGTACCTGCGACCAGTCCTGTACGGGCTGGCCGCGCCGCGGGGTGGGTGGCAGGTAGTACGTCTCGGCCTGCACGATCGCGTCTGCAGCCACGGGCCCTCACTTCAGTAGGCCAGCCTGGTGGTCTGGTCGAGCTGCGAGTAGTCGGGGTCACCGAGGATCCAGACGGTGTCGCGGCCGGTGTTGCTGGTGGTGAACTCGATGACGTGCGAGTTGTGTTTGATCGTCTCGGTGTAGCCCTCGACCGTGACGCGCATCTCCGCTGCCGGGGCCTGCGGAGGCAGGCCGTACACGGTGAAGTACGAGCTGATGTCGGCGTCGAGGATGTCGAGGTAGTTGGGCATCGTGTGCGCCTCGATAGGCACGCGCCGCAGCTCGACGCCAGGATCGGCGAAACGCGAGACCAGCCAGTACGCCGCATCCAAGACGCTGTTGTCCGAGGTCTTCAGGATGTTCAGGTCCTGCGGGTACTCGCCGAACGCCAGCACGGACTGAGAGGCGGTGACCCGCTGCGTCGCCCCATTGGGTCGGGTGGCGTCGACGATGTTGACCATCTTCTGGTCGTCGTCCGCGAGCCCGATGCCGGGCTCCAGATCGGCGTAGTCGATCGTGAACGTCTCCGCGTCAGGGTTCGGGTTGTAGCGCACGTCGCGGCTCTGGTAGGCGAGCCCGTACCAGTCGCGTTCGGCGTAGAGCCGGGCCGACTCGGTGGTCTCGACTTCCCGCATGCGGGCCATGACCGAGGATCCTCCGGGTCCTTGGCTGGCGATCGGGTCGTGGGTGGATCCCCACACGGTGATGGCGGACAGTCCGGCGTAGTAGGCCAGGCGCAGCATGCGGGTGTCCGCGGTCTCGCCTGCGTGCCCGTTCATCCCGGCGTCGTAGCGGGTGGCGTGGCTCGGCCCGAACGACACGCTGTTAGCGGTGAAGAGGGCAAAGTGCCCGATCGCCCCCGACCACAGGCGGGTGCCGCGGTAGCCCCCGACGTGCAGCACGCGCATGTCGTGGACCGACACCACATACAGCGAGCTGTCGACGACCGTGCCGTCGATGCGCAGCGTGTGGGACCGCTCGTCGTAGGCGACGTGGTGCCAAGCGCCGTCGGCGAGATTCAACGGGCTGCCGGACGGCGTGATGACCGTGGTGAAGCCATCCGAGATCATCTCGAATTGCAGGCCGCCGCCCGAGCCGAGGGACATCAACAGCTGATAGCTGAGATCCGGCCGGTGGAAACCGAGGATCACACGGTTCGCCGTGGTGGTCTGGATCCACGCCTCGATGGCCAAATAGTCGCCCACGAGGTTCTGGTACTGCGGGCCGAGGTCGGCGGTCAGATACTTGCCGGCGGTGGCCGACACAGGCGTGAAGAGAGCCACCTGCTCGCCGGTCTCGGCCGGGCCCTCGGTGCTGCCCAGGGCCAGGGTGCCGCTGCCCGCGGCGCCGGCCTGGACAGTGGGCAGGGCGGGGGCGCTGGTGCCGGACAGGTCGCCCGCGCTCGTCGCCGCGCTGTCCTCGGTGAGCGGGTAGTAGACCAGCGGCCCGCCGACGATGATCTCCTCACCGACCATGGACCGCAGATTCGGCAGCTTGTTGAGCCGCTTGAACAGGTCCGTCGCCGTGATCTGGACCTTGGAGTACAGGCCCTCCCACTCGATCGGCCATTCATTGACGGTGCCCCAGAAGCGGGGGCGCACGGCGGCGCCGAGCAGGTCCCACTCGATGAAGTCGCCGGTGCCGCCCGTGCGCGAGGCGGTCATCTCCACGACCAGGGACTGCGTGCCGACCCACGCCGGTGTGGCCAGGGTGCGCCGCACGGTCCACCCGAACCCGTCCCCACTGGTCTCGAAGTACGTGGTGCCGGCGCTCTCGCGGATGCGCAGCCACCGGTGATCGATGGGCGAGTAGGGCATGGACACTGCGGCCCCGTCGGAGAAACCCACCTGGTTGTCCGCGTAGAGCACGCCGGTCACAGCGTTGTATCGCCAGCCGAGTCGTGTGCCGTTGGTGGTGGAGTGCAGATAGAGGCCTGCGATCGAGGCCGATGAGCCGTTGGCGCCCGGCACCGTGACCAGCCGCGCGGTGACCTTGCTGCCGGTCAGCTTCCAGTCGCGGCCCGACTGGAAGCCTGCTCCTGCCGTGGGCGACACCGGCACACGGGCGCGCCCGTTCGCCTGGACGGCCCCGCCGTACAGGTTTGCCCACAGCGTCGAGTCGACGCGGCTGCCGTCGAAGTTGTCGCCCAGCTGCGCGAGCGGCCACGGCGCCGACCCGGTGCGCTGCGGGATGACCACGGCGCTGATCCGGATCGGCGCGTTGCGGCGCACGAACGGGTAGTACGGCGACGACGAGTTGCCCGGCGTGAACCGGCCGTCCTCGTTGTTGAGGGTGAGGGTGGCCGTTCCGGGCTGCGTCTCCGACAGCTCGTCGGAGGCACCCCGGGTGACGGTCACCCCCGAGACGACATCAGTGCAATCGGTGATGTCCGTCCACGTGATCGTGGTCGGCGACAGGATCAGACCGCCCCATCCCATTTCGACGAGCAGCGGCACGCGATCACCCCACCTGCAGACTGACGGTCGCGCCCTGCGCGCGCCCGTACCGGACCAGCACCTTCTGGAACTCGCGGGCCACGGCCACCGGGTCCATCGCGTTACCGATGGTGACGTAGACGTTCATGCCGCCCCCGGCGCCGGCCGCGACCGCGGGCCGGCCGATGACCGGCCGTGTCCCGGCGACGCGTCCGGCGACCGTGCCGAGCGCGCGGTCGAGGACCGGGGTGCGCTCGGTGAGCCCGGCCGCCAGGCCCTCGGTGCTGTAGCGGCCGACCTCGGCCATGACGCGTGAGGGCGAGCGGATGCCGAGCGCCTTGCGGATCGCCTTGTCCATCCCCTTGGCGATCTTCAGCATCTGGTTCTCGATCGCCTTCTGCTGCGAGGACAGGCCCTTCAGGAACCCCCTGCCCGCATCCTTGCCCGAGTCGTACAGGGCGTCGGCGCCCGCGCGGCCGAGCGTCTCGGCCTGCGCGTTGATGCCGTACTGGGTGGTGTTGATCTCCTTGAACAGCTTGCTGCTCGCACCCGCCAGCGCGGACGCGTAGGCGTAGCCCTCCTCCGGCCCCATGGTCAGGATCTCCCTGAGCATGGTCTTGTTGATGCCGCGCTTTTTGAGCGTGTAGATGTACGAGGTGAAGGTCTTCATCTTCGCCAAGCGCTGCTGCAACTTGGAGTTGATGCCGGACGCGGTGACCTGCTCGTCGCCCTCGAACATGCCGCCCAGCGACGCCGATTGCTTCGCTCCGACACGGGTCGTCTCGGCGAAGTCGGTGGCGCGCTTGATCGTGGCCGCGATGCTGTCGCGCTTCCCGGCCAGGCTGGTCAGCGTCTTCGTGTGCTTGTTGACGTAGGCGACGAGCCGGTTGTCCTTCGAGCCGGTGAACGCCGACCAGATGTCCTTCGCCAAGTCCTTGGACGTCGCCTTGATCTTGTCCTTGGATCCGGTCAGCCCGGAGATCAGGCCCTTGCCGACGTCCGCCGCAAGCGCCTTGGTCCGCTTGGACGGAGAGGCGATCTGCAGCTCGGACTTCATCGCCGTGATGATGTGGCCGGCCGCCGAGCGCGCGGCCCCGCCGATCGATCCCATCGAGCCGAGCAGGCCGGCGGTGAGGCCCTGGCCCGCGGCGAGACCGATCCCCGACGGGGAGTCGAGGTGCGCGCCCGTGGCCATGGCACGCGACTCGGGGTGGCTGAACACGGTCTCGCCACCGGCGAACTTCACCAGCTCGGGACCCTCTTCACCGACCACCGCCCACCCCGCCTTGGGGCGACCGCCGTCGGCGAACCCGACCAGGCTGCTCACGGCGTCCAGACCCGCCTGCATGCGCTTCTGGACAGTGATGGTGACGGTCCTCGACTGGACCTTGTTGAGCTGTGCGACCACGTTGCGGGCCGTCCGGGACACCAGGTCCGTCGCCCTGAGAGTCGGCTTCCGGTCCTTGATCCCGGCGAGCTGGCCCTTGGCCGTGCGGACCTTGTTCTGCAGGTCGTCGATCTTCGCGAGCAGCGCCGCCCGCTTGGAGGCGGGCACCGTTTTCAGCTGGGACTTTGCCGTCTGAAGCTGCGCCTGCCACGAGTCGATGTTCAGCTTCAGCTTGCCCGCGGACAGTTTCGGCCCGACCGAGTCGGCGAACCCCTGCGCCTTGTCCTCGACGATCGCCAGCCCCTGCATGTACGAGGTGCTGAACTCCTTGAACTTGCTGTCGGCGGTCTTCAGTTTGTCGCCGAGCCCCGGCACCCAGCCGAACGCCGAGGCGCTGGCGTGCAGGATGCCGCCCAGCGCGGTGACGACCCCGGTCGCCATGATGCGGAACGCATGGATCAGTTGGGGCACCGCCTGCACACCGTTCTGGACCAGCGAGAGCAACGCCTCGCCGCCCCTCCTGGCGTACTCCATGATGCCGATCTTGTTGGAGTTGATCGCATCCGAGAGACGCTGCAGCGGCCCCTTGGCCTGGTCGATCTTCGAGAAGGACGGCAGGAGCGAGCCGACGACGGCGGAACCGATGTCTGACAGCGTGGGGCCGATCAGCGAGCCGATCTGCCGAATCGACTTCAGGCCGTAGCCAAGATCCTTGAAGACCGGCCCAAGCGCCTTGATCCCCTTGCCCAGCCCGTCCAGCAGTGTCGACGCGGACACACCCACGTTCTCGAACACCTGCCCGAGCAGTGGGCCCAGTGAGCGGCCGAGCTCGCCAGAGAAGCGGCCGACCGCAGGCAGCAGTTTGGTGAGCATCCCGAACAGGCCGTCGAGCCCCTTCGCCGAGCCCGAGATCCCGACCTTCAGCCCCTCGAACATGCCGGGCAGTCCCTTGCCCAGCACGTCACGGATGCCGCTGGACAGTGCGGTGAGCGTCGGCTTGGAGGCGGCACCGAACGACAGGAAGCTGCGGCCGAGTTGACCGACCCCGGTCGCCATGTCGACGACGAACCGCTTGCCGAGCGTGAGGTTGGTCTGCAGGTCCCGCTGGAACCCGGACTCGCGGAACACGGACCCGGCGCGCTTGGCGAGACTGCCGAAGGTGCCGCCGAGGTCGGTCATGTTCCGGCCGAGGACCTTGACCAGCGGAGACGCGGCCTTCACCGCGCTGGTGAAGCCGGGCAGCATCGCGGCCTGGACGTCCTTGCCGATCCCGCCGAACTCCTTCTTCAGCGAGACGAGTTCCTTGGTGAAGCCACGGGCCTCGGGGGACAGCGACTTGAGCGCCTTGTTGTACTCCTTGGTGCCCTTGGTCTGCGCCTCGAGCGCGTCGCCGACCCCGGCGAATCCGAGCTTCATGGTGCCCGCGGCGAGCCCGGCGCCGGCCATCATCGGCACGACGGCGCCGAGCGCGGGCAGCAGAGCCAAGCCCGCCACCGCGGCAGCCGCCTTCAGCTTCACGCCGAGTCCGCCGCCGCTGTCACCGATCGAGGCCGCGGCCTGGCTGCCCGCGCTGGCCACATTGTCGAGCCGGTTGGACAGCGACGGGAGACCGTCGCCCATGTCGTCCGCGGCCCGCGCCGTGGTGAGGTAGTTGCCCTGAAGGTCCCGCAGGTGGCCGTTGGCGTCCTGGGTGAACCGCTGCACCGACGCGGACGACGACTGCATGGATCCGTCGAGGCGCTGGTGCAGCCGGGCGGCGCTGTCGCCCGCATGGTTCAGCGTGCGGCTGAGTTCGTCGCGGCCAGTGAGAATGAAGTTCAGGCGCTGCCCAGCCATGCCGCCCTCCCCTGTGGTCGGGCGGGCGGCGGCCCGCTATTCGGTTGTGGCGGCCGCTCTCAGGCGGGCCTCGTGCTGGTCGATCCACGCGGTAAGGAAGTCGAAGTCGTCGATGTCGAGATCGTCGACGTCGCGCGCGGTGTAGTGCAGGTACAGGCCGAACAGCGGCAGGTAGGTCAGGCGTCGGTCTCGGAGCCATCCGTCGGGACCGCCGTCAGCTCCTGCGCGGGGGCCGGGTCTTTTGGGGCCTGCGCTTCCTTGATGGCCAGCTCGCACGCCTCGCGGTCGTATGCGGCGTCGCGCAGTTCGTCGAACGCGCCCGCGAGGGAGTCGGGCTTGTCGCCGAACACTTCCATGACGTCGGCGGCGAACTCGACCACCTCGTCCGCGTCGAGCTTCACCTGCAGCTCGTCCTCGAACGGGTCGAACGCGGTCAGCCGCAGCGACGGCTCGGCGCGCTTCTTCAGCACCCACGCCACCGTGCGCAGACTGGTGACGTCGCCCATGCGCAGACCGCGCCGGACCTCGTCCCACTTCATGTCGGCGGTGCGCTCGATGATCTGCACCTCGCTTGTGCGCAGACGCCGGGCGTTGAGTTCCTCGGTCTCGCCGCCCTCGGGCGTGTAGAAGATGAACACGGTTGCTCCTGTCAGGTCAGACGGCGGCGCACGTCGTCCAGGACGCGGCCGACCTCACGCTCGATACGGGGGGTGTGGGAACGGACCGTGTTGTCCCACCAATAGGGCTGCACGTACTGGCTCGCCCAGCGGCGCCGATTGCCGAACACGGGATGCCGGATGCGTCCTGGGGGCGGGCCCTCGTTGAGCACCTTCGGCATGTTCTTCATGTCGGCCGGCAGACGGCCCCGGTCGATCCACACCCGGGCACCAGCACCGCCTGCGCTGGTGCGCACGCTGATACGGATGGCGTTGGCGATCGTGGCGCGCAGGGGCCGCGTGGTCGGCGACGGGCCTCCGTGCGGAATGGCGCCGTCGCGGTTGCGCTTGCGGCCGTCCGACCGGATATCCAGGCCGCGGATCTTGTCCTGCAGATCGTCCTTGAGCGGCTCGGCCGCGCGCCGGATCCGCCGCTGCATGCTGCTGCGGATGTTCTCGTTCCCGGCACTCCGCAGTCTGCGCTGCAGCTCGAGCAGAGTGCCGGTGTTGAGCAGACGGACGTCACGCACCGCGCACCTACAGGGTGCTGTCGGTGCTGATGTACTCGATGGCCGGCTGGTTCGTGCCGTCGTACAGGCCCGTGAAGCTGATGGTGGGCTTGATGACCTCGAACCCGTCGACGGTGGGCGGTGCCTCGTCGACGCGGATCGCGGGCAGCTTGATCCGGAACGTCTCGAAGTACGTGCTGGCGATGTTCGGGCCGACGAACTCCCACACCAACGCCGTCGCCGCGTCGCTCGTGTGCAGGTCGTCGAGGACCGTGTCGACGTAGTCCATCTCCAGACTGCCGGTGATCTTCACCTGGTCGTTGGAGATGGGTTCCTTCTTGAGCCCGGCCTGCCCGGCGTAGAAGCGCTCCACGTTCTGCGGGCGCTCGATCTTCACCGACACCTTGCGGATACCGTCCCGCGCCACCTCCGTGCCGAACGGCCCGGTCTTCAGCGCCATTTGCCCGAAGTGGAACGGACTCATCGCCGCGTAACTCGCGACGACCAGGGTCTGCGCCTCGTCGCAGTCCTTGCAGTCGAACTCGAACGAGGCGGTGAGCATCCCGCCCTGCTCGCACGAGAACTCCGCGCTGGTGACCTTGCAGCCCAGGAACGTCTTGTCCACCACCGAGCCGGTGGTCAGCGGCACGCCCTTCTGGATCACCAGGGACTTGCCCGCCGTGTCCGCGAGCGGGTGCGTCTGCAGGTACGCGGGCCCGGCGCCCTGCTGCACCGGCGTGACCGTCGTCCCCATCACGGCTTGGAGCAGCAGCCCCATCCCCTTGTTGGTGACCTCCATGTCGACACTGCCCGAGGCCTGCCGCTGCGTGACCACACGCCGCCCGGACAGCGGCAGCAGGCGGCCGGCCGCAATGCCCGCGGACTGAGCCGTGGTCTTCTTCAGGACCAGGGATTCCTTGGTGAATTCCAGGTGCTTGGACGGCGCCACGTAGGTGCCATACGTCGTCTCGGCGCCGACGCTGAGCTGGGCGCCGAGCCCGGATCCGATCGCCATGGATCAGTCCTCCTTCTGCAGCGACTTCGCCGCGGTCTTCTTGGGCTTGGCGCCCGGCTCCTCGATCGACTCCCACATCGCCGTCTGGCAGACGTAGGCCTCGAACCGGTCGTCGGGCACTTCCACGATCTCGTCAGGCTCGACCGCGCGGCCGCCCAGCTCGGGGACGGTCACCGGCTCGGGCCCGATCAGACGCACACGCGCCATGGGGAACTCCTCGGGTGGTGGTGGATCAGATACGGGCCCGGCAGGCGACCGAGAAGGCGAGGCCCGCCAGGGCGCCGTCGCTGGTCTGGTCCTGCGTGAGGCTGCCAGTGGTCAGGTGCGCCCACAGCACGGTGCCGTTCAACGTGGGCGCCTGCGGGGCGGCGTCGGTGGCGCGCAGCGCGTCCTCGACCACAGCGACCATGTCGAACACGGTCTCGCGGCGCAGACTCATGTCCTTGTCGCCCGCCCACGCTTCGGCGTAGCAGTGGATCGTGAACGACTCGTCGCGGGTGCGGGCGCCCGCCGCGTTGAAGTCCTGCTCGATGTCGACAGCGCCGTCACCGCCCGGAGTCCAGCCGACGCACAGGCGGCGCTTGCCGCTGAAGTTCGTGGCGGTCGGCCCGTCCACGATCGTCACATCGGACAGGGCCGGGGCCGCGCGCAGGATCTGCAGCAGAGCCGCCACCGCCTCCGGGGCACGGGACGTCGTGGCCATCTACGCCACCCCCGGCGGAAGCTTGTACGCCTCGAGCAGCTGCAGCACCCGGTTGGGGATCGCGTACCCGAAGCCGGGGATCGGCTCGGACACGGAGTAGTCGTCGCTGCCGCCCTGCCCGCGCGCGCTGCCGTACTGCGTGCGCCACAGGTGCTGAACCAGGATCCGGGCGGCGAGCGCCACAGTGGCCGGCACCTCGGCGCGGCCCGCCGTGTAGGTCACGGTCCACGGACCGCCGTGGAACCGGCCGCCGTTCAGACGCCGCACGATGCCCGTGGCGCCGTCGAGGTGCAGCTGCGCGACGTCGAGTGGCGCCCCGCCCGTCAGCTGCGGGGTGACGGAGACGAGCGTCAGGGCCGGGACCTTCAGCAGGCACAGGGTCGACCCGCGGCCGTCGATGGTCTCGGTCACCGTGCGTTCCTCGACCGCGCCGACCAGGTTCTCGATGGGCGCGGTGACAGCGTCGATGTACGCCTGCAGCTCGGCGTCGTCGCTGTTGCTCTCGATGTCGAGCTGCGCCTTGGCCTCAGCCAGGGTGATCAGTCCCATGCCCGCTCTTCCCTACTCGCTGCGGGTCTCGGCACGCTTGGCGCGGCCGCCGCCGCGCGAGCGGGCTGCGGCCTTCTCGGCGCCGCCGTGCTCCTTGCCTGCGTCGACCAGCTCGGCGCGCGAGCCGTCGGCCCACGCCTCGGCCGCCGCATCGTCGACCTCGACGACGTCGCCCGCGACCCACGAGAAATCCAGCCCGGCGATGGACTGCAGAATCCGGATACGCGGCATGCCCGCGCCTCCCTTCGGAGCAGGCGGCCCCGGCCATACGCCGGGGCCGCAGTGCGGGCAGGATCAGGTCGCCGAGTGGGCGTAGACGCGGAACGCGGCGCCGTCGTCCGGCTTGGCGTCCAGGCGCAGGAAGCCGAGGAACCCGACCTGCAGGTAGTCGGCGTACCGCTCGTCGAGGCGCATCATCTGGCCGCCGGACACCTGCCGGACCACGTAGCCCGCAGCGATGTCGCCGTACCCGATGGACTTGGCATTGGCGGCCGGGGCCGGGATGCCGTTGTCGATGAGGACCCCGGCGCCCATCAGCGAGGACGGAACGCCTGCCTGAACGGAGGGCTCCCACAGCGGGCGGCCCTGCGAGTCCTTGAGCTTGCGCACAGTCTTGAGCGCGGAGTCGGACATGGCCCACTGCGCGCTCGCCCGGTACGCCGGGTCGATGGAGTGCTGCAGGTCCACGAGGTCGTCGTAGGTGACGGACGTGGTCTGCCCGGTCGCGCCGGTCTTGCCCGCGGTGGCGTTGGTGAACAGGCCCTCGGGCTGCGCGGTGCCGGTGCCGGTGGCGAGGTGCGCGGCGACCGCACGGCCGATGCGCTCGCCGAGCTTGCGGGTCAGCCACGCCTCGACGCCGAACACGTCGTCCTGCACCAGCTGCAGCGACAGGCGCACCAGCTTGGAGGTGTAGGTGTAGGCGCCGAGCGTCTTCTGTCCGAGCGTCACGTCCTGCTCGGTGACCTGCGAGTTCTCGGCGAGGATCGCGCCGACGTTCGCCGTGTCGTCGTTGGTCGGCCAGTTCAGCGGGCTGCCGGACGCGGTGGTGATGACGTTCGCGGCGCCGAGCAGGCCGCCGTATGCCTTCATCACCTCGGTGATCTTGTTGAGGGTCTCGGTCGGGATGAAGTACCCGCCCGCGGTGCCCGGCGACGTCGCGCCGGCGCGGATCTCGGCCTGGTTCGACATCATCAGCGTGCGCTGTTCCTGGGACAGGCCGCCCATGCCGTTGCGCACGTAGGCGTCGAACGCGTCGCGGTAGGCGGCGTCGCGGTCGATCTCGCTGCGGTCCTCGGGGTTGTCTCCACCGCCAGTGGCGATGACGGCCTGGTCGCGCTGCACGGTGTCGAGCCGGGCCGCGCGCTCCATGCGCTCGATGTCCGAGGACAGCTCGGACAGTTCGGTCTCGGCGCGGTCCCACTTCTCGCGCTCCTCGGCGGTCAGCGCGTCGCGGCTCTCGGCCTCGGCGCGCTGCTGGATCTCCTGCATCTCGGACCAGACGTTGGCCCGCTTCTCGATCGCTCGGGTGAGCAGAGTCGACGGCATGGTGGCGGTGTCCTTTCACGGCACGCCAGACAGCCCCACGGCAGACGCCACGGGGCTGAAGGGGAATGGATGGTGGGGTGAGCGCTAGAGCCCGTAGCGGGCGGCCAGCGCCTTCATGCGCACGTCGATGGGCAGACCCTGGTGCTGAGTGGACACCGCCGGCTCAACAAGCTTCTGCTCGTCGCGAGTGGACTCTCCCGGCTCGCGTTCGATGTGCACCAGGTCGAGCAGCTCGGGCCGGTGCCGGGCGGCGGCCTCGACCGCGGCGAAATCGCCACGCCGATCCAGCGCCCGCGCCACGGCCTTCAGCTCGGCCTCGGTCTCGGTGTAAGCAGGGAAGGTGACGGCGCTGACCTCGATGAGGCGCACCTCGCGGATCGTGCGGACGTCGACCTCAACGGGGTCGGCGCCCTCGACCTCGATGGTCTCCGTGGCCCAGTCGTCCTTGACCACGTAGAAGCCGAAGCTCATGCCCGTGATGTTGCCGTTCCGCAGGTTCGCCTTGAGGTCTCGTACGTACGACAGCTCTGTGTCCAGCGCGGAGTCGACTGGTAGACCGTGCTCGTCTTCGGAGAGGGTGAGGGTGCCGGCCGACATGCGCGATACGACGTAGTACGAGTCGTGGTCGATGAGGAACCGAGCGTCTCCCTCGGCGAGGGTCTTGGTGAAGGCCCCTGCAGCGATCTCCTCGTAGAACCCCCATCGGAGCGGATTGCCGATGGCTGTGCGGCTGTTGAACTTGGCCGCGTACCCGCCGAACCTTTCCTCTCCTTCAACCGCTCGGATGGCGACGCTTGCGGCGTCGAGGGCCAGATGGCGCGTCTCAGCGCTCGTCGTCATCGTCGGCATGGTCGCCTCCTTGTGCCTCGTGGTCGGCCAGCAGGCGGCGAGCCTCGGCCATGAGCGCGGCCGCGCGGACCGGCGCCGGCGCATCGTCCGGCGCCAACGGGTTCGACCCGAGCGGCGCCATGTACGTGGGCTGCAGGTAGGTGTCGCCCTCGGGCCCCGCGATCGGGGGGAGTTCCTCGAGGGCCCTGATGTCGTTGGCGGACATGACGCCCGTGTCGCGCATCGCCCGGTAGAACGTCGCGCGCGACGAGCTGTCGCCGCGCAGCAGGCCCTGCAGCCGGTAGTGCGCGTACTCGTTGGGCGGCAGCAGCTCCTTGGTGATGCGCTGCTCGGTCGGCGCCAGCCACGTCGGGCCCAGGTCGAACGTCACCCAGCCCTGCGCCTGCTGCTCGAGGCCAGTGCCCCAACTCGTGGACTTGGCGGTCTCGGACAGCAGGAACAGCGGCACGCCGAACATGCGGCTGATCTCGGTGACCTGGAACTCGCGGGACTCCAGGAACTGCGCGTCCTTCAGCGGCATCGTGACCGGCTTGAAGGTGGCGCCGCTGTCCAACACCGCCACCTCGTGGGCGTTTTCGATGCCGCCCGCCTTGGCCTGCCACCGCGCCTTCAGCGCCTGCGCCTGCTCGGCCTCCAGGCGCTGCTCGGTCTGCAGCACGCCGGACACCATGTTGCCGCGCCCGAACAGCTTGGCGGCGCCGAGCTCGGCGGCCTGCGCCAGTCCGATACCTTGCCGGGCCAGCGAGACCGGAGACAGGCCCTTGAGCCCGTCGTAGCCGAGGCCCGGCAGGTGCATCAGGTCACGCGGCGTGAGCCGGTGCAGCACGCCCCAGTCGTCGGTCGCGTAGAACCATTTGCCCGACGGGTTCTCGGCGGAGGGCCGTTCCCGGTCCACTGTCACCCGGTCCGGTGACACCGGCCACAGCTCCTTGACCTGCCCGGATGGCGCCCGCAGCTTCTGGATGTACCCGTTGCCCCACAGCACCTTGTGCACGTAGGCGAGCCGCCACAGTTCCAGCGGCGTCAACTCCGGGTGCGGGTCGGCGAGCAGCGGTGACTCGGTGCGGTCCTTCGTGCCTGCCCGGTACGACTGCAGTGGCAGCGACGCCGATACCCCGGCGATGACCGCCACCGACCGCCACACCGCCGGCATGTGCAGCGCCGAGCGCTCGGAGACCTGTACCCCGGCTTCGGACTTGCCGCCGCTGAGCCAGTCGAGCAGCGACGAATCAGTGAGCGGCGCCGCCGGATTCTCGGGTGACGAGCGGCGGTCGAACAGGCCGAACAGGCTCATGAGGTCGGCTCCTTACGGTGCGCGGCCGGCCGCGTGGCCAGCTTCTGCTCGACGACCACCACGCCCAGGACGCCGCCCAGGATGAGCGCTGCGGGCACGTAGATGGCCGCGACGCCGTAGAGCACGGCCAGGACGCACACGACTTCCACCACGGTCAGGACAGCGGTTCTCACCACAGGTTCGGCGCCCCTTCCTCTTCCTCGACCTCGGCGCCGAGCCCCCACTTGGCGAGCGTCACCGCCACCAGCGGGCTGATGTCCACGGACACGATCCGGCGCGCCCACGCCCACGCGTCGCCGAGCGGACGTTTCTCTGCGCCCGCCAGGGCTGCGGAGAGCGGCGCCTGGTCGAGGTGGGACAGGGACTGCTCGGTGACCGCGTCGTAGAACTGGCCGCAGGCCGCGGCCACTTCACGGGCCTTGGGCTGCACGATCCCGACGCCGAGCCGCTCGGAGAGTTCAGCGATGAGTGATCCGGCGGGGCCGCCCGCGTCGACGACCCAGCAGCGCGGCTTGTGCCGCCTGTGCAGCTCCTCGGCGCGGTCCAGGATCCAGCCCGCCCCGGGGCGGTGGTCGACGACCTCAACGTGGGTGCCGCCGCGCCACGGGCCCGCCACGGCGATCGCGGCGTGCGACCGCTCGGGCGTCATGTCGATGGCGAACACGAGCGGGCTGCCGGGCTCGGAGTCCGCGGCCGCGAGCGCCCGCCACGGTTCCTCGCCGATGACCTGCCAGGTGTCGGCCTGGTCGTTCGGGTAGACGCCGACGCCGAGCCGCTCGCGCTCGAAGATGCCGCCGGTGCCGAGGCTCGCGCGTTCGTTCCGCACGAACTCCGGTGTGATCAGGATGCCCAAGCTGGGGTTGGCCTTGGCCCAGGCCGCGACGTCGGCGGGGTCGTCGTGGTCGGTGCACGCCGAGCCGCACTCGTCTCTGTGCGCGTCCACCGACCACTCGAAGTAGGCGAGGCTCGGGTCGGGTGTGCCGGACTCCAGGGCGTCCTCACAGCGGCGTCGCAGGCGGGCCAGCTGCACGGAGGTCGGGCCGATCCCGGCCGAACCGAGGTACCAGATCTGTGGGTTGGGGACAGCCGACAGGGTCGGCATCAGGGCGCCCATGGCGTCGTCGCCAAGGATCATGTCCTCGTCGAGGATCACGCAGTCCCCGGTGAAGCCACGCCCGGACCCGCCAGAGCGGGCCAGGAAGTGCAGCTTCTGGCGCGTGACCAACTCGATCGATGTCTCGGTGGTGTTGTTCAGGATCCGCTTGACGCGCTTGGCCAGCGAGGGGGTGCCGAGGATGAGGGACCGGATCCGCTCGAACCCGACGCGCGCCGTCTTGAACTCGTGTGCCGAGTGGATGATGACGCGCTCGCCGAGCAGGAACAGCCCGGCCAACTCCCTCGCCTCGATCACACCGCCCTTGCCGTTCTGGCGGGGGACGTTCACAGCGACCTCGAACGAGGACCACTGGCCGTCGGCGCGCTCGCGCAGACCGACGTCGAGGACGTGCTGCTGCCACGGGAACAGGTCCAGGCCGGCGAGCTTGGCCAGGTCGACGGCCTCACGGCCGGCGGACGACAGCCAGTCGGGCGGCACGGTGGACAGTCGCGGCGTCTGGACACCCACGGTCGACTCAGGTGCGGCGAGCACGGACACGGCGCTCCTTCCCCTGATGCAGCAGCTGGTCGACGTCGTCGTTCTCGACCTTGGGCGGCGCGAGCTTGCGCAGGGTCTCCATCGCTGTGCGTAGCTCCCGGCCCACGTTCGCCAGCGCCGTCTGGTTGCCGCCCTTGTCAACGGACTCGGCGAGGGTGATGGCGAGTTGGGCCAGGCCAGGGGCGATGGAGCCGACCCCGAGTTGATCAATCTCGGCGGCGGTGGCGTCCGCGTTCGCGCCCATGATCACCCCCGATGTCACGCAGGGTGACGTCACGCAGAGTCGCTAAATCGCTGGCGCTCGCTTCGGCGGATCAGCGGGTACGGGCCCCGTGTGTAAAACAGGTCTAGAAGGGCGTTTGGGTCGCCCGGCCCGGCGCCCAACTTTTGATCCACTCTCGCCCGCTCGACCATGATCCACAGTGCGCGTCGACTGATCATCGGGCCGGGCGCGCCCGGTGGGCACCCCCCCGGTGGCTTTGAATCACCAGCGGCGCGAGGACTGCGGCATGCCGGTGACTGACTGTCGTCGGCGGGCGTTGTACCACCGCGTGGCCACGCCCTCCATGGCCGGTGATCGCATCGCTGCGATTCGCTTCATGACGACTTCACGACCGGGATCAACAGCCACGATGCGAGCGTTCAGCCGCTTGTACTTGGCCATCGCCTTGGGGTTCGGCATGGTGTGGATCAGGTAGACGTCGAGGCGGTCGAGGTGCTGTATCGCCTCGTCCATGGCTGCGTAGCGGGCACGCTGGGCGACGCGCACGATCAACTCGCCTTGGTTCCAGTTCGGTGCGCCTGGTCCGGAGAGCGACATGGCGATGCGGTCGAGGTCGATGACGATGTCCTCGGGCTTGGCGTGCGCGTCGATCCAGCTGCTCTTGCCTGCGGCCGGCGGCCCGGTGACCACGTAGAGCACGGCCACCTCCGCGGTTCAAGAGACGAGCAGCAGGAACAGCCACATCGCTCCGGCCAGTACGGGCAGCACGTAGGTGACGAGTGGAAGGGAGCGGATCCCGCGGCGGTGATGGACGAGGGCGCGCGTCTCCGCGTACTCAGGCATTCGCTCGATCGTTCGCCGCTGGATCAACTGGCAGTACTTGAGGTGGCGATGGCCTACGTACAGCCACATCAATGTCAAGAGGAGCCCGAATGCCGCGATGATGCGTCCCATGAGGAGCATCCGTGCGGAGCTGGGGTTATGTCCGTGTCCCTGTGCAGCGGTCAGGATCGTGGTGTAGGCGACGACGAGAAGTGACTGCGCGAGCAGGAACAGGTTGCCCCGCTGGAACAGCATGTTGTCTTCGTGAAGCTTGTGCTGCCACAGACGATCGTCTTCATTATGGCGCTGGCGTAACGGACTTGCCCCCGGAAGCACTCCCTCTGGCTCTGCCATGAACGGAGTATCGCTCCGTCTTTGCGCTGCGCGGAAGGGTCACGCCCCTCACCACCTTCGCGACGCTCGTTGCGGCCGTGTGCGGGGCGCACGGTTGCCCTTGGCGCTGTTGCACCGGCGGTGTGCTGGCCTCGCGTTGGCGGGGTCGAGCAGGGCGCCGCCGCGTGACAGTGGGCGCTCGTGGTCGAGGGTGAAGGACAGCGGGTGTTGGGCGTGCAGGCCGTAGTCGATGTTGTGGCCGCAGAGCCAGCACGGCAGGCGCTGGGCTCGGAGCCAGTCGACGAGGCGGCGGTAGGGGCGCCCGGAGCGCGGGTTGCTGGCCACGGGCGCCCACCCCCTTACGCCTTGGGCACGGCCCACTCGATGGGGCTCTCGCCGTCGATCGCGTAGTCGATGGTGGTCGGCCTGGTCTTGGCGTGGACGGGGAAGGCGACCTTGCCGCGTGCGCACTTCTCGGCGCTGAGCACCTTGTCCATGGGGAACTCGGGCTTGGGCATGTCGCCGCCGGACAGGCCGGTGGACTCCATGCTCGTGCCGTCCTTGTAGGACAGAGACCATGGGGTCTGGCTGACGCTGATGTCGTCGCTGCCTGTGTTGCAGACGCGGATGTCGGCGGTGGCCCACGAGTCGCCGCCCAGCTCGTCGCCGGGCGCCCCGGGGCCTTGCTCGGTGTGCGTGTAGGCGAGGGCCTCGACCGAGGCCGTGGCGCCCTCGGCGCCTTCGACGCTGGCCTTGTCGCCGAGCGCGAGTGGTCCGTCCTTCTTGGGGGCGGCCTGCTCCTCGGCGGGCGCCTTGGTCACGGTCTTGGTGACGGTTACGGCGGGCTCGGGGCTGTTGCTGGCGCTGCAGCCGGTGACGCCGAGCAGCAGGCCGGCGGCGAGCACGCCGATGGTGGTGCGGGTGTTCATGTTCCCCCCAGGGATGAGCTGTTGAAGCTGCATCATCCGCGATGTGAGGGACCAGTGGAGGCTCCGTGATGCTGCTGTGACACGACGAAGCCCCCGCCGGGGGGAACCGTTGCGGGGGCTTCGTCGTGCGCCTGTGGTGCCGGTTGAGGGCACAGTTGTTCACCGGGATCGTGACACCGCGCTGACCTGCGAGTCAAGCAGCGGCTGCGGTGTCGCGTTGTGCGGCGTACATCTGGATGTCGGCGAGGGCGAACCAGCGCTGCCGTGGGGTGCTGCCGGGGGCGGGGGTGAGGTGGCCTCGGTGTACGAGCTGGCGGACGCCGCCGAGGGTGATGCCGAGAGCGGTTGCGGTCTGGTGGGCGGTGAGGTGGCCGGGGCGCAACAGGTGTGACTCCATGCGCCCATGATGCGGGAACGTCAGCTTCGGCCGTAGCTGCGGCGGGCGTTGACGGCCGTCATGACGGTCTCGCCGTACCAGCGGTGCGCGCGCCCCGAGGTGTCGTCAGGTGCCGGCCAACGGCCCTTGGAGCGGTCGGCGCGGATCGTGGCGGCGGTGACGCCGGTCGCCTCTTCGATCTCGCGGGCGGTGTAGAGGCGGCGCGGCTGGAGCTCGGCGGCGGCCCGGATGAAGTGATCGCGCACGACCTGATCGACGGCGGCGGGGTCGTACGTGAGGCTGCGGCCGCTCTTGCCGATGGGGGCGGGCCAGGCGGTGTGACGGGCCCACTGGTTGCGGATCGTGTTGTACGCGCGGCCGTACCGGTCGGCGATCTCGGCGAGGCTCTCGCCCTCGGTGGTCGGCTCTACCATGGTGGTCCGGCCCTTTCGGCTGGGTGGGACCGGCGGTCTTTCGCGAGCGCCCTTCGGGGTGTCTGGGCTTCGGCCTGGGGCCGCCGGTCGTTCTATTTCTGATCTTGCGATGGGGTCGCCCCCGGCTGGCTGCCGGGGGCGACGGGTGGGTTACATCTGCTCGGAGAGCCAGTCCGCGAGGTCCTGGAGTGCGTCCTGGGTCATGGTCAGGATGCTGAGCATCTGGAGGGCTCGGACCTCGTTCCAGCCGTCCATGACCAGGACGCGGAAGACGTCCAGGCCCGTGAGCCAGAAGATCGCGGCGGTGAAGAGGTGTGCCTGGTTCTCCTCGGGCATCGGCTGCTCGGCGGCGAGCTCGACGATCCGGCGGACGGCGGGCTCGGCCTCGACGTTGGTCGCACCCCGCCTGGGGAGCGCGATCGGCAGCGGGAGCTGCTCGCAGCAGAGGGCGAGTGCCTGGTAGGTCAGGCTCAGCTTCTTGGCGAGGTCCTCGATGTTGAGGTCCTGGGAGTCGGCCATTTCGGCTTCCTTCCTTGTGGGTGGTGGGTCGGGGTTCGCGGCCCCTTCCCTCTTGGTCTCTATTATGGGGCATTGGTGCACTGAAAGGCAACACTTCAGAGGAAGGAAATAGCCCCAATCCCACGACAGGATCAGGGCTATGACCAGGCGTCAGGCCAGACGCCAGCCGCTCAGGCGATCATCGTCGCCGACGTCGGCCGTCAGGCCCAGGCCAGGCAGGTCCCGCACGGTCAGGCCGACCGCCTCCGCGATCTCCGTAGCCGGGTAGCGGACCGGCTCGGCCCGCTCCTCGGCCGGGACGGCGGCGACGATCTCGGCCTGGTCGCCGAAGACCAACAGGCACTTCACGTTCACGCGCTCGCTCATGGGGTGGATCCTCTCAGCTCTGGTTGCTCGACTGGTTGGCCTGCTCGCGCATGGCCTGGTTGGACTGCTCGTGATGGGTGGACCGCTGCTCGGCGGTCCAGTCGCGCGGGTCGGACGGCAGCTCAGCGACGGTGGCGCGGAGAGTCTCGGTCGCGGTGGGCTCGGACCGGCGGAGGAATGCCACGATGGGGCTCCTGTCTCGTGTTCGGGATGGGTAACCGGGGCGGCCGGGATGCCTGGCAGCGAACGGCCGCCCCGGAGCTATGGGGTTGATCAACCCGAGGCCGCTCAGCGGGTAGACGCCGAGGGAGACGGGTCGGTAGACGGCGGTAGATCAGCCGGTAGATGTGCAGGTGAGACGGCGGTAGACGGCTCGGTAGACGTCGCCTCGGCGTCATCCGGGGAAGGGGCCAGATCCACGCGGCGGACACCCCGCGTCGGGCCCCGTCCGGCCGCCTTCACCTTGAGCTGCACGGGGATGTCCAGGGCCTCCAGCCGGGCGCGCAGATCGGACACCTGCCAGGAGGCCGTGAGGGGCGCGGTGTCGGGGCGCTCCTGGAGGTGGTCCAGGACGGTGGACAGGTGGATCGCGGAGGCGCCGCCCATGAGGTCGAGCAGGAGGGCGCGCATCGCCTCGCCTCGGGCCACCGCCGGGGGCGCTTCGCCGGCGCCCTGGCAGGGGGTGTGGCCGGCCTTCCACGCGGCGCGGCACCACAGCGCGGCGAGGATGCCGACGAGCCACGGCAGCGCGCGGGCGACGTTGTACGCGACGTAGGCGAGGACGCCGACGAGGACCAGGCGGGCGAGCGGGCCGAGCGCGGCCTGCCAGCCGGTGAGGTCGTCGCGGCGGCCCGCGCGCACCCAGGCCGTCAGTCGTGCGGTGCGGCGCCGCCAGACGAGGGCGCTGCCTCGGGCGAGGCGGTCCGCAGCGCGCACGCGCACCTCGCGGGTGGGCAGGTGCTTCACAGGAGGCCCGCCCCCTCAACGCTCTCCTTCAGGACCTGGCCCGCCTGGTTGATGAGGTCGGGCAGGAAGTTGAGGGCGGAGGCGACCCCGGCGGTGAGGCACAGGCAGACGCCGCAGAAGATGCCGCCGACCATGCGCTTGCGCTCGTCCTTGCTCGCGGCGCGGAAGGCGAAGATCGTGCCGCAGGTGATCAGGAAGACGATCACCGCGCCCTCGGGGGTGAGCTGGCCGAGGTCGCCGTGGGTGACCGCTGCCTCGGACGCCTTGCCGGTGGCGGCCTCGACTCCCTTGCCGCCGCCCGTGTTCGCGGTCTTGGCCGAGCATCCGGCGAGCCAGCCGAGCATGCCGCCCGCGCACATCGTCGACAGCGCGCCGAGCAGTGCCCCGTTGCCGAACGACTTCAGCTTGGTGGGGTCGCGGTCGCCCTTCCACCAGGGGCGCAGGTTCGCCCACAGCACGACCAGGACGAGGGCGACGCCCGCGAAGGTGAGGCCAGCGTTGCCGGTCATCGGTGGACTCCTGTGACGAAGGTGATCGGGTCGAACCAGTCGAGGACGCCGAGGGACCCGATCACGGCGGTGATCAGGGCGAGGCGGAGCAGCCAGCGGCGCCGCTTGAGGTCGAGCAGGTGCGTGGCGGCGACGGCGAGGGCGGCGGTGGTGTAGGCGCCGCCGATGGTGTCGGCCCGCATGTCGTGCAGGACGCGCGCCCATCCGGTGGCCAGGGACCAGCCGTTGAAGAGAGGCAGGACGCTGACGGCTCCGGCGGTGAAGGTGTCCCAGGGGCGGAGCCACTGCCACAGCCACGACCAGTCGCGCCGCTCCTGGGGCGCGGTAGCCGGCGCGGTCCTCTTGGTCCGGCGCGGCGCCCGGGCGGGGCGCGGGGTGGGCTCGTCGGCGTTGCCGTCGAGGATGTCGTCGAGCCAGTCGGGTTCGCGGGGCTCGAAGCCCTCGGGCAGGTACTCGGGGGCGTCGGGCAGCGGCGGGGGTTCGGCGTCGGGGCCGACGCCTGCCCGTCGGAGCAGGTGGCGGATGCGGCGCTCGTCGGGCGCGGGCTGCGTCACGATGCCACCGCCACGGGCTTCTCCGGCAGGGCGTCCCGCTCGTACCAGTTGCGTTGACGGGCGTCCTTGGTGTGGACGGTGAGGCGTCCGGAGGCGGTCCAGCCACGCACGGTGGAGGGGTCGACGCCGTACCACTGGGCCACCTCGTTGGTGGACAGCAGGGCGGGCGGGGACGGCGGCCGGTCGGTGGCGTCCTGGTCGTCCTCGTCGGCGTCCCGGTCGTCCTGCGCGTCCGGCTCGGTCCGGGCGACGATCGGCAGCAGCCGTACGTTGTCGGGGACGACCGATGAGACGTCGGGGACGCTCGGGACGGCCGGGGCCTCGGGGGCGTCCTCGGTGTCCTGGTGCGTGCCGGGCGGGGTGGCTGCGAGGTGCAGCAGGTGCCCGACGACCGCCGGGGGTACGAGGGACGTGACGGACACGAGCCACGCCTGCTCGGCCGCGAGGTGGCCGGTGCCGATGAGGTGGGACACGACCTGTGCGGCCATGGCGAGGCCGAGGGCGAGGCATGCGCCGAGGATCGCGGACCAGCGGCCTCGGTCGCCTTTGCGGCGGGTGGAGGCGACGGCCGCGGCGATGCCGGCGTAGGCGGACAGGACCACCGGCATCCCGTACGCGAACTGGGGGGACCAGCCTGCGGCGCGGGCGAGGTGGTACTCGCCGGGGGCGCACATGAGGAGGGCTACGGCGAGGACGATGGGGCGTCCACCGGCGGTGAGTCCGCGTACCCAGAGGGGCGGGACGGGGCCGGTGGGGCGCAGGTGGGTGGGCCGGAAGATCCGGCCCACGGCGCGGCGAGCGCGCGAGGGCATGGCAGGATTCGCCATAGCCGTCTCCTTGGTCTGATCAAGGTTGGCGGTTAGGCCCTCGTCTGGTGTTGGTAGCACCGGCGGGGGCCGTTCTGTTTTTAGTTGTACGGGCTAGCTTGGCACAAGATCACCCTTTATGTAAGGGATTGTTACGGTTCTCGCGACTCAACTCGCCAGCGTCTCGCGGGCGTTGGCGGCGTCCTGCTGCGCGCGGGCGAGGGTGAGCGCGCGGGACGGGGCCCACGTGGTGCCGCACCAACGGCACGTGATCGTCGACTCGTTGGGACGGCGCAGCAGGGCGGCCCCGCACCGGACGTCCTCGGCGTCCACGATGGTCGGGCACAGGCCCATGCGGACGGGACGCTCGGCCGGATCGGTCGGCGCGACGATCGACCGCACCGACCGTTCGAGCTCGCGGACTTCCTCGGCCATGGCGCCGGCCATCGGCCAACTGGACGCGATCCATTCCAGGTTGATCGACAGGGCGCGGGCGGCGACGACGACGCGCCGCTCGATGGCGCCCTGGGTGAGGGGTTCGCCCCACCCGCGGTCGTGCTGCATGGCGGAACGCCAGTCCTCCAGGACGCCGACGATTCCGCCGGGGCCGCGGAGGCTGAACGTGCGCTCGTCGAGCGGCAGCGGGGCCTCGGTGCGTCCGCCGGACCGTACGCCCTCGGCGGGGCCGTTGGCGGCGGGCCGAAGGAATGCGGCGAGGGCCTCGTACCAGCGGGGTGCGGTGTCGAGGCGGCGGGCGGTGGCCAGAGTGCAGCCGGGGCACAGGTAGCCGTGCTCGAGGTCGCGCTCGCACAGGCCGCAGGTGGCGCTCATGGTGCTCTACTCCTGGTGGTCGTCGAGGGCTTCACGGACGAGGCGTGCGGCCAACGTCGGCGGCAGGGAGGCCCCGCCGGGGCGGCTCCACAGGGTGACGAGGGTGCGCACGCGCTCGACGGCGGCCTCGGCCTGGTCGGCTCGCTCCTCGGCGCGCTGTCGCGCCTGGTGCGGGGTGAGCGCACCGCGCACGACGCGCTGCAGGACGAACGCGAACCGCTCGGGTGACTCGCCCACCTTGACCTCCATCTCGATGGGGGTCTCGGTGTAGTTGGGGGCGTCGCCGAGCATGGCGCGCGCGGCGCCGACCCAGTGCGCGACCAGCTCGCGGGCGGGCTCGATCTCCATGGCCATGCCGTTGCGGAAGTCGGCGGCCTTCAGGCCGGTCTCGGCGAACTGCTTCTCGATCCAGCGCTCGCGGGCTTCCTCGTCGCGGCCGCCGAGCTCGGCGTACAGCTCGTCGCGCTCGGCGTACAGCGCGTCGAGCCCCTTGTCGGTGACGCTGCTGGCGGTGTAACGCTGCTCGGTCATGCGGCCCACCTCGCGATGACGCACTCCTCGTCGTGCTCGACGCCGCGGGACACGAGCCACGTCTCGCAGCAGGCGTCATCGAACGCCAGGGCGTCCTCGTCCTCGGCCGCGGTCGCGCCGACGGGCACGACGCGGATGCGGGCGACACTGTGGCCCCAGACCCAGCCGAGCGCGAGGGCGAGCAGGGCGACGAGCAGGTAGGTCATCTGGTCTTCCTTCCGTTGATGACGGCGGCGACAGCGGCGAGCAGGGCGGTGGCGAGGCCAGCCGTGCCTGCGGTCCAGGCGAGGGCGCTGACGAGGATGTTCTGTGCGGCGGTGATCAGGTCGTTCATCCGTCGGGGTGCCCTTCCCATTCGGCGAGGCGGCCGCCGTGGGTGGGCTCGTCGACCGGGGCCGAGGTCCAGGCCGGCATCAGGCAGCCTCGCCGTCGACGACCACGAGGTGCGGCTTGTTGTCCTCAGGCTCGACGTAGGCCCACCCTGCGATGCCGTCGAGCAGGTCCTGGCAGTGCTGCGTCTGTTCCTCGGGAGTCCAGGTGGGCCCGTGCCGTACGCGGCCCTGTGCGGGGCGTGTGGGGGTGGCGTGCCCGAAGGTGCCGGTGGGGATCAACTCGGCGGCGAGGCGCTCCTGTGGCGTCATGAGGCGTTCCTCTCGGCGGTGCTCTGGTAATCGGCGCAGCCCTGGCAGAGTCCGGTCCGGCCGTACGGCAGGGGCATGTCGCAGTCGGGGTCCTCGCAGCGGGCGAGCACCTCGCGGGCCTGCACCGCAGCGAGCGCGGCGTCCGCGGGCTTGCCCGCCTGCCTCTCACCCGTCGATGACTCGTCTTCCTGCTCGGCCTCGCCCGCGCGCGTCTGTGGCTGAGTTGGGAAACCCATCGGAGTGTGGTCGGGGAGGGGGTCCCTACCGGAGGTAGGGAGGTACTGGTAGACCCCCGCTGCGGACGCTGTCCGGACCGCGTCCGCGGACGCTGACCGGGGGCGTCCGTGGACGCTGTCCGGATCCGGGCCAGGGGTTTCGGAACCCCCGCTGCGGACGCTGTCCGGATGACGTCCATGGACGCTGTCCGTGCTGCTGTCCCCAGGGTTTTCCACAGCGTCCGTGGACGCTGTCCGCGCGGCCTCGGCCAGCTTCTCCGCCTTGGCCTTCGCGTGGGCCTTCCGCTGCCGGGTGTCCGTCATGTGGTGGATGTGCTTGCCCCAGTCGATGCGCCCGACCGGCATGGCCAGTTGGTACATCGACGAGGCGTTCGGCCGGCGCTTCCGCTCCAGCATGTTCACGGCCATGAGGACCTTCACGGCCCGGGTGACGGTCTCCTGCGAGCACCCGGCGAGCGTGGCCAGGGTGGCGCGGGAGGGGAACGCGTTGGACCCGTCGGCGTCGGCGTACGTGGCGATCCACACGCCGACCGTGGCGACCCGCGCCACCTTGGGCACGGTCCGGCCCACGCGCAGAACCTCGGCCCGCAGGGCGTTGGTCCAGGCGTTGCGCACGGACTGCACGCGCTCCTCAGTGCTCAACTCGGTGCGTCCTTCTGTGGTTGGGGGCCTCGGGGCGGGGGTGTGGCTGGGCACCCCCGCCCCGAGGTCGTGTGCGGTGAGTGGTGGATCAGGGCCGGGCGCCACCGAAGATCGCGGTGAACGTCGCGTCGGTCCGGGCGCGGATGCGGCGGTCCTGCGTGTGGTCGGGCGCCACGCAGCCGGGACGGTCGCAGGTGCGGGTGACGTGACCCTCGGGCTCCCGCTCGTACCGCATGCGGAACGCGACACGCAGCGCGGAGTAGAGCGTGTCGCCGTGCCGGAGGAGTGCGGTGCCGTCGTGGTTGCGGTGGCCGGTCCACAGGACGTGTCCGCCCTCGACGGGGAGCGTCCGCCGCCGGAACAGGTCTTCCACGCTCGCCGCCGCGCGCCTCCCCGGTGGGACCTGGGGGATACGGAGTGCGGCACGGGCGGGGCGCACGGTCTTCGCAGCGTCCACCCCGAGCCGCCAGGCGATGACGTGGTCGGCGAGCCCAGCGCGCAGCAGCTCGGCGACATCGACGCGAACCTTCATCACGCGCCCCCTGCCTGCTGCTTCACCTCGGCGGCAGTGACGTGCGCCTGGGGGAACTCGGCGGCGACGGTCGTCTCGCCACGGCGGATCGACTCGTACGCGACGTGCAGCTCGGCCAGGTCGGGGTTCGTCCACTTCCCAGACTCGCGGCCGCGGTGCGTCTCCAACTGGGCGAGGGTCACGCCGAGTTCGTCGTACGCGGCGATGGCCTCGGCGGTGCGCTCGGACAGCGGCTTGTCTCCGGCGCCGTTCTCCAGGGTGTTCCGTGCGATGTCGCGGGCCTGGTTGCGGTACCAGGACGGCAGCACCGTGAAGATCATTTCCCGGAGGCGGCGCGCGCCGTTGTTGGAGTTCGACTCGTACACGTCGCGCGGGTCCTCAAGGCGCTTGCTGCCGTTCTCCTTGGAGTAGCGGGTGTGCGGCACGATGAACGTCGTGGACGCCCGCTCGTTGGTCTCCAAGTCCCAGGCCCACGCCTGCATCTCGGACTCGCCGGCCACGTCGTCACGGCGCAGCTCGTGCACACCGTGATGAAGGTTGCCCCAGCAACGGGCCAGCTCCTTCGCGAACTGGATCGTCTCGCCGCTGACGTTCGAGCCGCCGCGGTTGAAGCGGAAGAACGAGCGAGAGGCGAGGTCGTGCTGACGGAACGCCGTCGTCATCTTCTGCACGGCGAGCGCCTCGTTACGAGGGAACTGCCGGGCGACGACAACCGCGGCCTGGACCTCGGCGACGGCGCGGGACTGCTCAACCGCGGTGCCCTGCCCGACGAACTGCGGGGCGGGCGCGGCCGGGGCCGCGTACTGCTCGGGAAGGTTGGTGCTCACAGGTACTCCTCGGTGTCCCGCTTCTCCGCCCACGTGGGCAGGGGCAGCGGCACGATGTCGTCGTGGTAGGCGGGCCAGCGGCCGGAGGCGGTGCACTCGGCGAAGACCTGCAACGCGCGGCGGTTGCGGGCGGCGCCGATGCGGCGGGCGAAGACGTCGGCCTCGAACACGGTCACGACGTACGGCGCGGTCTTCTCCTGGCAGACGAACACGAACGCGGCGTCGGGCCCGGCGAGGTTCAGCGCGCGGGCTCCGCGCCGGTACCAGTCGTCTTGCTGGTGGTAGCCGTACTCGTGCATCGCCTTGGCCAGGGCATCGGGCTCGGCCGAGCGGCACGTTTTGTAGTCCGGAATGATCAGCCGTCCGTCGCGGGGGTCGGGCAGCCAGTCGAGCCGGGCGCGGCACATGACGCCGGTCCGCTCGTCGCGCCAGAACAGGGACCGTTCCGGGGTGCCGCGCTCGGGGTCGAAGAGCAGCGAGGCGATGGGGTGTTGGCGGATGGCCTCGGCCATCGCGTGCACCTGCTCGTACTCGGCGCGCTTGAGCGGCACGGCCCCGGCAGCGCGGGCTTCCTTCACCTCGGCCTTGGCGACGGTGGTGTCCCACCGCTCGTGGTCCACGAGACATAGATCGGGGCCCTCGCCGAGCACGAGATGGTGCGCGGCGTTGCCGATGTCGAACGTCTTCTTCGGGGACTGCGGGTTGTCCTGCTCCCACCGGAAGATCGCCGGGCACGACGGGGCCAGCAGGCGGCGCGCACCGCTGGACGACAGGGCGTAACGGTGGGAGTGGTACTCCTCGTTGCTCATGTCGTAGATGCCGGGCTCGGTGATCGGGACCGGGCCGGAGGCCGGGGCCTGAGCCCCGGCCTGCACGGTCGTCGTCACGCAGCCACCCCCTTGGCGGCGTAGCGCTCACGGTTGCGCTCGTTGCGGCAGGCGCGGCACTGCCGGTGCCCGTCGCTCTTCTTGATCGTGTTCTCGGGCGTGAACTCGTGGAGGCCGGCCGCGCACCGGTTCTCCCGAGCAGCGACTGCCGTCGGCGCCATGCCGCGCCGGGTGTTCTCGGCGAGCGTCACGACGTCGAGGTGGTGCGGGTTGACGCACTTCCGGTTGCGGCACAGGTGGTCGACGACGTGACCGACCGGGACGGGCCCGTGCCGGTACACGGCGGCGATGGTGTGCGCCCCGCGGGTCGTGCCCCCGACGTAGATCTGCCCGTACCCCGTCTTGGGGTTGACGCCCGCAGTCCACGGCCAGCACTCGTCGGCCGCGCCGAGCTGGACCTTGGCCCAGAACCGGTCGACGAGGTACACGCGGCGGCCGGTCTTGTCGCTCGGGTTCAGGTACCCGTCGGCGGCGAGCGACCGGAGATCCTTACGGACCGTGTTCCGGCCGGCCGTCGGCCACGGGGAGCCGTCGAGCAGCTGCACGCCGCGCGCGACGGTGACGGCCTGGCCGTCGGTGATGAGCGCGGCGAGCAGGTAGCCGCGTCTGGTCTCGGTGCTGAGGTTCACCGCTTGCCCCCTTTGATCACGATGTACGAGCAGAGGGCCCAGATGCCGACTGCGGTCAGGACGATGAGCAGGACGGTCACGGGGCCTCGCCCTCTTGCAGGGCCTGCGTCGGGGCGAGCAGCGCCGTGAGCTTGTCGACCGCCTTGTCGCGGGCCTGGGCGCGCTCGGCCTCCAGCTCCGCGATGCGCTCGCGCAACTCCCTGTTGGAGCGGGCGAGGACGCGGGCCTCGTTCTCGGCGTTGAGGCGGGCCAGGCCAGACGCTTCGACCTGGGCCAGCAGATCCTCGTTGGTCGCGAACACGACGTTCCTCTGGTCGCGGAAGCCGTCGCGCTCCTGCCGAAGGTGCTCGAACTCGGCGGCGTGCTCGGGCGAGTTCAGGAGTCCGGCGGCGTCGAGGGCGAGCGCGATGCCGGCGGGGACGCGGCCCTGCTGGACGGCGGCGAGGATGACCCCGGCCGCGGAGTTGATGGCGCGCGTGTTCACTCGTCGGCCTCCTCGTCGTACTCGGAGGCGACCTCGACCGGGGTCACGACGTAGCCCGTGGGCCGCTCGTCCTCGCCGATCGCGGCGACTAGCTCGGCGACGCTGCCCTCGTCCTCGTCGTCCTGGATCCAGTCGAGCGAGACGGTCGGCAGCTCGCGGCGCAGCAGGGACTCGCAGTGCTCGCGGGCGGCGGCCGCCGTGGTGTAGGTGCCGAGGGTGATGCCGGAGTCGGGGTGCTCCGCGCGGTAGACCGTGGCCGCGACGGCCTCCAGCTCGGAGACCCTGGCCTCGGCGTCGCGTAGGCGGCGCAGCACCGGGGCCATGCGCTCGCCCATGTACGACACGAGGTTGAGGCAGTAGAGGTCTTCCCACGTGGGGTGCTCGTGCTCGCGGACCTTCTGCGTCGCCTCGGCGAGGGTGGCGAGCAGATCGTCGCGCACCGGCCTCGCGTCGCCGAGGAACGCGGCGAGGTCGCGGGGGGCGCTCACGCGTTCACCGACTCAGGCAGGCTGACGGCCTTGAACTGGGTGGTCGGCTGCTCGGCGGGGTGGATCTCCATGCCGTGCTGCTTGGCCCACGTGCGGGCGTGCGTTTCGTCCTGCCGCGCGAGGTGCGCGGTGAAGTCGACGTAGCCGTACACGTGGTACGTGACGGATCCGAACAGCAGGTCGGCGTACGCGTTGCCGTCCTTGGTGTACTGCACGGTGAGCGAGTGCACGGAGGCGAACTCCTCGACGGCCGAGTTCGTGTGCAGCGGCATCAGCAGGCGCTCGCTGGACGCGCACGGGATGGTCGGCGTCGACTCAAGGAAGTCGGCGAGGGCGCGGAGTCCGGCGATGAACTCGCCGCGCTGGTCTGCGATGATGTCGGTCACGGTGACCTCTCTTGATCGTTGGTTGGGGTCGCCGGTCGTGGTCGCTCGGGCCTGCCAGTCGGAGCGGCCATCGGCGTTTTGAACGGGTATGAACTCAGGCGCTCTTGAGCGCGGGTCGCGTGAACTGCTCCGAGATGGAGCGGATGTTCCGGCCGCTGAACCAGATGCGATTGCCGTTGTTCACGTGGTCGACGCGGCGGCCGTACGCCAGCTCCCGCAACTTCCGCGCGGTGAACGGCAGGTACAGGGCGGCCTCGTCGGGCGAGTAGTGGAACAGCTCTCCCTCGGGCGCGTTCGGGGCCGGGATCTCAGTCCGGATCCGGGGGCGCCCCTTGGTGGTGGGCGTGCTCACGTTGTCTCCCGTGGGCGTATCGACGCTGATGTCGGAGCACGGCACCCCCAGCGCGTCAGCGACGAGCCGGAGCTTGTCGTCGCGCAGTCCGCCGAGCCCCCTTTCGACGCGCGAAAGATGGCCTGGATTGAGGCCCGTGGCCTGCGAGAGATCCCGAAGGCTCAGTTTCATGGCCTGTCTCCTGAATCGGATGGCACTGCCGTGCGGTGTCACGCCATGAAACGTAGCCTCTGATGCCACGTTGGGCAAGCTATCGGGCTACGTTGGCGCCACGTTAGGCCATGTTTCATGGCGTCGGATTGGCGGATGGGGCACCTGGGGTGGGCCTCGACGTATGAGTCCTGCGCAACGGGCGGTGCCACGTTTCAACGCCCGATGCCTGGTCAAGGGCTGGATTGGGCCCTGACGCGTTGCCTGCCTCTAGGGCATGATGTGGAGCCATGGACAAGGACTGGGCTCGCCTCGGACGCACCTTCGCCAGGTCGCGCCGGGAGCAGGGGCTGAAGCAGACCGAAGCGGCGGAGCGCATCGGCGTTTCCCGGGGTCCCATCCAGACCATTGAGGCCGGCGCCACCGAGTACACGCGCATCACCGGCACGATGCGCACCTACGCCCGGCTGCTCGGGTGGATGGACGGCAGTATCGAGCGCGTCCTTGAGGGTGGAGAGCCGGCGTACGAGCCGACTGCTGACTCGGGAGCCGACTTCCGGATCGGGAATGTGGAGTATCAGGTCAAGGACACCCGGCTTCCTCGGAGGATCCGAGAGGAACTCAGCGACGAGGGCGAGGTGCTCGACACCGCCGTCATCACACTTCCCGGCGGAGGTCGGGCCGTCGTCGTCGTGAAGGGCAAAGAGGGCGGGACGCCTGAAGAGGTCCAGCAGGCGCTCGATGCGTGGCTCGCCAGCGAGCCTCATCTGCAGGAGCTGGGCGACGCGCGCGACGACGCATAGCCGGGCGACCGACGCTGGGCGCGCAGAGAGGCGGCCCGCCCCATGGGGGACAGGCCGCCTCTCTGCGCTTCGGATAGGGGGTTTGACCTGCGAACTCTCGAAGATCGTTTGGGAGGAATTTGGGAGCGGGGGCCCGGTAGTAGCAGTGAATCCCGGACGTAGCGCCAACGTAGCGCCAGTGCACAGCAGGCCAAAGAGAGGGGCCCCGGACCCCGCATGACCTGCGGAATCCGGGGCCTTTGCCCTGATCAACAACGTGCCCCCGGCAGGATTCGAACCTGCGACACCCGCTTTAGGAGAGCGGTGCTCTATCCCCTGAGCTACGAAGGCGCGTGAACAGCGTAGCGGATCGGGTTCGGGGCGTGGGGTGGGCTTGCGGTCGGGGGTGGGTCACGCCAATGGGGGATGTGGGGCGGCAGGGGGCGGCTGGGGCTGTTAAGCCGGAGGGACGCAGGAAAACGAGGGGGGGACACGTTCCGTCGGGCGCGGTGTCGCGGCGTCCGGCCCCACGGGTGGAGGTAGCCACTCATGATCCAGAATCCCGCCAGCACGCTCGCCGTCGACTTCACTCAAGGGCTGAACGACGCGTGGTCGAAGGTCGCCGAGTTCGTGCCGAAGCTTGTCGGCTTCATTGTCGTCATGGTCATCGGGTGGTTCATCGCCAAGATGATCACCAAGCTCCTCGACCGGGGTCTTCGGAAGATCGGGTCGGAGAAGCTTGCCGAACGGGCCGGCTCGGCGAAGATGCTCGAAGGGTCGAAGTACGACACGACCGCGATCCTCTGCAAGGTCGTCTACGTCGCCCTGATGCTGATCGTGCTCCAGCTCGGCTTCGGCGTCTTCGGCGACAACCCCGTGTCCGACATGATCAACGGCATCGTCGCCTGGCTGCCGCGCGGCATCGTCGCGGTCGTCCTGATCGTGGTGGCCATGGCCGTCGCCAACGTGGTGCGTGACATCGTCACCAACACCCTGTCCTCCGTCTCGTACGGGAAGACCATCGGCACCATCGTGTGGGCCTGCATCGTGGTTCTGGGTGCGATCGCCGCGCTCGGGCAGGCGGGCATCGCCACGTCGGTCACGCAGCCGGTGCTGATCGCCGGGCTCGCGGCCGGGGCCGGGATCCTGATCGTCGGTGTCGGCGGCGGGCTCATCGGGCCGATGCGGCAGCGCTGGGAGCGGTGGCTGAACCTCGCCGAGGAGGAGACCGCCAAGGCGAAGGGGAGTGCCGGGAATGGCGGCGCCTATCAGGCGGGTCGTGAGGATGCCCTTTCCCATCAGCCCGTTCAGGAGCGGGAACGTACCGACAACCAGTGACCTACGCCAGGTCGAGCAGGGCGTGCCGTCTCACCAGCCAGCTGATGGCGGTGAGGCGGCACACCGCGTAGTCGTGGCCCACGGGTTCGAGCCAGCCCGTCTCGGTGAGCGCGTCGAGGAAGCCGAGCGCGTAGTCACCGAGGGCCTCGGCGTCGGGTGCCGGCGGGTGCAGCGCGGCCGAACCGGCCTCCAGGCGGTCGCGGACCTCCGCCACGTGCTGGTCGACCGCGGCCACGAAGGCGGGCTCGAAGGCGAATTCGGCGAAGCGGGGGCCGTAGGCCTCGCTCACCCGGGCAAGAGGGGACATTCGTCCAACGTATGGGCGGGGTCCGTCGATTGGAGGTGAGGGTGGGGTTGCCTTCGTCACAAGTGGCTGGTTTGGGGTGGGTTGTTCGTCACGCCTCTCTCCGCATCGGGCGGGGTGTACGTGATCGGTGAGACTGGGGACATGGAGTTTTCCGTGTCCGGCAGGCCGCAGCCCGAGAATCCCGCTCCGGGCGGGGGCCCCACGTTGGCGCAGGTCGTCGGGGTCGTGGGGCGGGACGTCGTCCAGGTCGTGCGGGCGCCGTGCGGGACGGACGTGGCCGTCGGCGGGGTCGGGGTGTTCGACGCGGGGGAGAGCCTGCAGGAGCGGGGGCGGGTGCTCATCGCGGTGGGGGTCGATACGTCGGATCCGGCCGCCGCTGAAGTGTTGCGTGCGGCTGACCGGGCGGGGGCCGCCGCGCTCGTGGTGCGGCGGGGTGCGGAGGGCGTGGCGCCGCTGCTGGATGAGGTGGCCGACGGTGTGTCCACCGCGTTGCTCGCCCGAGCCCCGTGGGTGGACTGGGGCGAGTTGATCGGGCTGTTGCGGGCAGCGCTCGCGGCCGGTGGGGCGCGGACGAGCGAGCCCGGGGTCGATGTGGGGCTCGGGGATCTGCCGGCCCTCGCCTCGGCGCTCGCCGCGCTCGTCGGGGGCGCGATCACCATCGAGGATCCCGAGTCGAATGTGCTGGCGTACTCGCCCACGGCAGATACCGCCGACCCGCTGCGGCGACTGACCATCCTCGGGCGGCGGGTGCCGCGGTGGCGGGTCGCCGAGCTGGCGGAGAGCGGGTTCCTGGCGGCGTTGTGGGCGGGGGACGTCGTGCATCGGCCCGCCGACGGGCGGTTCCCCGAGCGGCTCGCCGTCGCCGTACGCGCGGGGGAGGAGGTCCTCGGGTCGCTGTGGGCCGCCGCCGACGGGGAGCCGCTGCCGGAGGGGGCGCGGGAGGCCTTGCGGCAGGCTGCCGCCATCGCCGTGCCGCATCTGCTGCACCACAGGCTGCGTTCCCGGTCCGCCGAGGGGCGGCGTCGGCACGCGGTGCGGGCCCTGTTCGAGGAGCGGTCGCCGGATGTGGGTGCCGCGGCCGCGGCGCTCGGCGTCGACGCCGGTCAGCCGTGCGGTGTGCTTTCGGTCGTGGCCGTGGGGCCCGTGGCGCCGGAGGTGCGGGAGCGGGCGTTGCGGGCGGTGGTGTTGCGGGTCGCCGCGCACGGCGCGCCCGCGTTCGCCTACCGGGCGGAGGGCGGTCTGCCCCAGGTTCACGGGGCGGATCCCCGTGCCGGCCAGGCCTCGGGGCTCCGCCCCGGACCCCGCTCCTCAAGCGCCGGAGGGGCTGGAAATGGGGCGGCTTCCCGTGCTGACCAGGTCTCGGAGTCCCGTCCTGGGCCTGGCTTCTCAGGTGGTGGAGGGGCTGGGGATGGGGCGGCTGCTCGTGCTGGCCAGGTCTCGGGGTTCCGTCCTGGGCCTGGCTTCTCAGGTGGTGGAGGGGCTGGGGCGGCTGCTGGTGCTGGCCAGGTCTCGGGGTTCCGTGCCGGGGCCGGCGTCTCGAGTGGCGGAGGGGTTGGGGACGGGGTGGCTTCCCGTGGTGGCCAGGTGTCGGGGGTGCGTCCTGGGACCGGCTTCTCAGGTGGTGGAGGGGCTGGGCAAGTCGACGGTGACCGGGTCGACGTGTTGTTGGTCGACCCGCGGCCCGACGCCGCCGAGCGTCTCGCCCGGGATCTCGCCGGTGTGCTGCGCGGCGCCGGGGTCAAGCCGCTGGTCGCGGTGGGGCCGGTCGTCGGTGCGCTGAAGGACGCGGCGGACTCCCGCGCCGGGGCCGCCGAGGTCGTGCGGGTGCTGCGTGCGCACGGGGAGCCGGAGGTGGCCGGCGCCGACGACGTGCGGTTCGCCCTGGACGCGCTGCGGGTGTCGGACGCTGTCGCCGCGCAGGTGCCGTCGGTCCACGACGCCGTGGCCGCGCTCCTCGCGCACGACGAGCGGCACGGGACGGATCTGCCGCGCACGGTCGCCGCGCACCTGGTGTTCTTCGGGGACGCCGGGGCCACCGCCCGTTATCTGGGGATCCATGCGAATACGTTGCGGTACCGGCTGCGCAGGGCCCGCGAGCTGGGCGGCTTCGACCTGGGGGACCCCGACGTGCGGCTCGTCGTCGAGCTGGGGCTGAGGCGGGCCGGGCTGATCCCGCTGCCGTGATCGCGGCATGCGGCCACGCGCGCCGGCGTAGTGCGCCGCCACCACGCCTACCCGTCCGCCGTCGTGCGCCCGCACCACGCACGCCTCCCGGCCCGCCGCTCCTTGTGCCGGCCCACAGTCCGCCGGTCCCGTACTTCGTGCGGCCGCACGCAGACAGGCCGCCCCGCCGCGCTGCAAGGTGACGAGTAGCTGGACGGTCGGCCGGCTGGACGGCCAGCCACCGACCACCAGCCAGCCACCGGCCAGCCGGACGGCGACTGGACCCGGCACGCGACCGACTCGCAGGATCCGGCCGGTCAGCCACCGGCCAGCCACCGGTCAGCCACCGGCCAGCCGACCGGTCACCACCCAGCCGGCCAGCCACCACCCGGCCATCCGACCACCACCCAGCCACCCCAGCCCCCCGTACCACCCCGCCCCACCCCCACCAAGACGCAGAAGGCAGGACACCCCCCGATGCCGCAGCCCCCCGCCTCCGCCGCCCGTCGTGACGCCGCTTTGCGGGCCGCCGTTGAGAAGGGGCTCGTGGGGCCCGACGCCCCCGTGCTCGGGCTGCTCGACGTGGCCGGGATCCGGGAGGCCGCGCGGGCGCTCAAGGCGGCGTTCGAGGGCGTCGACGCGCGGCACACCTTCGCCGTGAAGGCCGCCTCGCTCGTACCCGTGCTCGCGCTCCTGAACGAGGAGGGCATCGGCGCGGAGGTCGCGAGCCCCGGTGAGCTGGCGCTCGCGCGGGCGGCCGGGGTGCCCGCCGAGCGGATCGTCTTCGACTCGCCCGCCAAGACCGTCGGCGAGCTGCGGGACGCACTGGCCGCCGGCATCGCCGTGAACGCCGACAACCCGCAGGAGCTGGCCCGTATCGACGAACTCGTCGAGGAGTTCGGGGCGGGCTGCGCGCCCGTCGGGCTTCGGGTGAATCCGCAGGTCGGCAGCGGGTCCATCGGTGCCATGAGCACCGCCACCGCGACCTCCAAGTTCGGCTTCACGCTGCGGGATCCGGGCGCGGAGCAGTGGGTCCTCGACGCGTACAAGACGCGGCCGTGGATGACCCGCCTGCACACCCACACCGGCTCCCAGGGCGTCGCCCTGGAGCTGATGGCGGAGGGTGTGCGCGCCGCGTACGAGCTCGCGGAGAAGATCAACGCGCACGTCGGGCGGCAGCAGATCGACACCCTCGACATCGGCGGCGGCCTGCCGGTGAACTTCGCGTCGGACGACGTCACCCCCGGCTTCGAGGAGTACGCGGGCATCCTGCGCCGAACCGTCCCCGGGCTCTTCGACGGCCGGTACACCCTCGTCACCGAGTTCGGGCGCTCGCTCCTCGCCAAGCAGGGGTTCATCGCCGCCCACGTCGAGTACACCAAGACCTCCGGCGGCCGCCGGATCGCGGTGACGCACGCGGGCGCGCAGGTGGCGACCCGTACCGTCTTCGCGCCCGAGTCGTGGCCGTTGCGGGTGGGGGCGTACGACGCCGAGGGCCGGCCGCGGACGAGCGCGCCGCTGGTGCAGGACGTGGCGGGGCCCTGCTGCTTCGCCGGCGACCTCGTGGCGCGCGGTCGTGAGCTGCCCGAACTGGAGCCCGGCGATCTCGTCGCGCTGTACGACACCGGCGCGTACTACTTCTCGACGCACTTCCACTACAACAGCCTTCCTCGTCCCGCTGTGTACGGGTATGTCCGGGACGAATCGACCGGTGTGACCTTCGCGCCGGTACGTTCCGCGCAGTCCCTCGACGAGGTTCTGGCCGAGTCCGGCGCCCAGTACGCGGGTTCACTGATCGGGCTCGTGGATTAGTTGCCCCTGTGAACGGTTTAAGGTGGCGTGTCGTCGCGCGGTACGCCCGCGGCACACTCCACCGGGATCCGTTCTGATCTCGTAGTTCGCCGGATCCGGCGAACCAGTCCTGTCCAACAGGTACGTCGTCCACGCCTGCGCGCGTTCGCGCTCGCGTGTGTGCGGCATGCCGTTTTGCACGTACGTCGGAGAACCATGGAGCACACAGCACAAGTCGAGCCCGAGGCTCGGCCCGCGCAGGCCTCTACGGCTGCGACCGAGAGCGGTGTGGCCACGGACGGCAAGGCCACGGCCGGAGCCATCCGTGAGGGGGGTTACTCGGCCGGCCTGCGCAATCGTCAGGTCCAGATGATCGCCATCGGCGGCGCCATCGGCACCGGTCTCTTCCTCGGCGCGGGGGAGCGGCTGCACACCGCGGGCCCGTCCCTGGTGGTCATCTTCGCCATCACCGGTCTGTTCGCCTTCTTCATCACGCGCGCCATGGGCGAACTGGTGATGCACCGGCCCACCTCGGGCTCGTTCGTCTCGTACTCGCGTGAGTTCCTCGGCGAGAAGGCCGCGTACACGGCGGGCTGGGTCTACTTCCTGCACTGGGTGTGCAGCGGCATCGCGGAGATCACCGCGGTGGCGATGTATCTGCACTACTGGTCCGCCTTCCGCGACATCCCGCAGTGGACGCTCGCCCTGGTGGCGCTGCTCGTGGTGCTCGGCGCGAACCTGATCTCGGTGCGCTGGTTCGGCGAGTTCGAGTTCTGGTTCTCGATCATCAAGGTCGCCGCGATCCTCGGCTTCCTGGCCATCGGCTGCTGGCTGCTTGCGAGCCGGCACCCCGTCGACGGGCACAGCACGGGACCGCAGCTGATTACCGACAACGGCGGCATGCTGCCCAACGGCCTGCTCCCGGCGATCGTCCTCATCCAGGGCGTCGTCTTCGCCTACGCGGCGATCGAGATGGTCGGCATCGCCTCCGGCGAGACGGAGAACCCGCGCAAGGTGATCCCGCGCGCCATCAACTCGGTGTCGTGGCGCATCGTGCTGTTCTACGTCGGGTCGGTGCTCCTCCTGGTCCTGCTGCTGCCGTGGAGCGCGTACAAGGCCGGCGAGTCGCCGTTCGTGACGCTGCTCGGCAAGCTGGGCGTGCCCGGCATCAGCGGCATCATGAACTTCGTGATCCTCACGGCGGCGCTGTCCAGCTGCAACTCCGGTCTCTACTCGACCGGCCGCGTGCTGCGCTCGATGGGCCTCGCGGGCTCCGCGCCCGCGTTCACCACGAAGATGAGCAGGAAGGGTGTGCCCTACGGCGGCGTGCTGCTGACCGCCACGTGCTACATCGCGGGCATCATCCTCAACTACATCGTGCCCGAGCGGGCGTTCTCGATCGTCATCAACTTCTCCGCGATCACCATGATCGGCACCTGGGTCATGATCATGGTCTGCCAGATGGTGCTGCGCCGGAAGGCGCTGCGCGGCGAGCTGGAGCGCCCCTCGTTCCGGCTGCCGGGCGCGCCCTTCACGAGCTGGCTGACCATCGTCTTCCTGGTCGCGGTCGTGGTCCTGATGGTCGTCGGCGGCGGCGACTCGGCGATCTCGGTGTACTGCTCGCCGCTGATCGTGGCCGGCCTCGTGATCGGCTGGTTCCTGACCCGCAAGCGGGTGGCCGAGCACGCGAAGGCCGCGTCGTAGCGCAGTGAAAGGCCGCGTCGCAGCGGAGTAGGCGGAGTACGAGGCTGTCGGCGGGCGGTGCGCGTGGAGGTTCACGCGCGCCGCCCGCCGCGCTGTACGGGCCCGTCCGGCCGTTGGCCCGTGCACGTATCTTGACGTGGGTCGGGCCGCCGGACGTACCGTCCGACCATGGACGCTGATGCCGTGGATTCCGTGGAAGCGCTGCTGACCGCTCCGGGCGCCCCCTTCGCCGTCGCACGCGGCGAGGACGGGCGCCTTTCCTACGCCGACGGGCCCCGTACGCTGCGCGAGTTCGCCGAGACGACGTGGGCGTATCGAGACACCCCCTTCGTCATCTCCGAGACCGGGCGCATGACCTACGGGGAGTTCTTCGCGGCGGCGTGCGCGCTGGCCCGCCGCTTCACCGGCGACGAGAGCGCGGGCGGCTACGGGCTGCGGCCGGGCGACCGCGCCGTCATCGCGATGCGCAACCACCCGGAGTGGCAGGTCGCCTTCTGGGCGGCGCAGTTGGCGGGCCTGGTGGCGGTGCCGCTGAACGCGTGGTGGACCGCCGACGAGTGCGCGTACGCCCTCGACGACTGCCGCCCCGCGGTGCTGGTCGTCGACGGGGAGCGCTACGAGCGCGTCCGCCCGTGGCTCGACGCGGCGAGCCCACGCCCCTGGACCCTGGTCTGCCACGAGGAGGGCAGGGAGGCGAGCGGCGACCGGGTGGAGCGGTACGCGGACCTGCCGGAGCCCGACCCCCAACTCGGGCCGCCCGACGTGGACATCGACCCGTCATCGGACGCCACGATCCTCTACACCTCCGGTACGACGGGCCGCCCCAAGGGCGCCGTCGCCACCCACCACGCCCACATGGGCGCCGTCACGGGCCCCCGCTACGCCGCGGCCCGCGCGGCGCTGACCCGCGGCATCGTGCCTGGTCAGGGCCCGGCCCCCGTCGGCCTCCTCACCTTCCCCTTCTTCCACGTGGCGGCGTTCACCGGCTTCTACGCCGCGATGGGCGTGGGTGGCACGATCGTGGTGCTGCGCAAGTGGGACACGGACACCGCGCTCGCCATGATCCGCGAACACGGCGTCACCAGCTTCGGCGGCGTCCCGGCCACGGCCCTCCAACTCCTGGAGCGTGCCAAGGAGTTGGGTGACGAACTTCCTACGCTCACGGGGTTCAGCACGGGCGGCGCGGCGGCTCCGCCCGGCATCGTGTCCCGCCTCACCGACCGGTACGGCGAGCGCATCGAGCCCCGCAACGGCTACGGCCTTACCGAGACGCTCGGCGGTGTCCTGTCCAACGCCGGTGAGGAGTACCGGAGTTGGCCGGGCAGCGTCGGCCGGCCCGCACCGGCGGTCGAGGTGCGGATCGCGGACCCGCTGGGTGAGCCGCTGCCCGACGGCGAGGTGGGCGAACTGTGCCTGCGCGGGCAGCCGTTGATCCGCGGATACTGGAACGCGCCGGAGGCCACGCGGGCCGCGTTCACGGAGGACGGGTGGTTCCGGACGGGGGACCTGGCGGTGCTCTCGGACGGGCGGGTCAGCGTCGTCGACCGGATCAAGGACCTGGTCATCCGGGGTGGCGAGAACGTCCACTGCGTCGAGGTGGAGGCGACACTCCACGACCACCCCGAGGTCCTGGAGGCGGCCGTCGTGGGCGTCCCGCACCCGGTGCTGGGCGAGGAGGTGGCGGCGGTACTCCGTACCCGGCCGGGCTCGACGGTGACCCCGGACGACATCCGCGCCTTCGCGGCGAAGTCCCTGGCGGCCTTCAAGGTCCCGACCCACGTGGTCCTCCAGGAATCCGAACTCCCCCGCAACGCCACCGGAAAGGTCCTGAAGCGCACCCTGCGCCAATCCCTGACCCCCAACTGACCACGCCAGCGGCCGAGGCCCCCTGCCCCCCAAGCCGGTGCCGGCCGACCGCAGCTGGACGGGAAGGCGTGGTCGGCAGCGGATCCCCCGCACCGGCACGCGGGTCTCGGGGCACCCGCACCGAGACGCGGGTCCCCCGAGACCGACGCCCCCGGAGGGGGCGGGTGGCGGTTGGTGGGCGAGGGCAGGGCCATTGCCCACGGGGAGGCGGCCACAAGCAGGCTCACGGTGAGGCGGGCACAAGCAGGCCCATGGGGAGGCGGGCACAAGCAGGCTCACGGTGAGGCGGGCACAAGCAGGCTCACGGTGAGGCGGGCACAAGCAGGCCCATGGGGAGGCGGGCACAAGCAGGCCCATGGGGAGGCGGGCACAAGCAGGCCCACGGTGACGTGAGCAAAGTCCGGCCCACGGGGAGGCGGGCACAGACAGGCCCCACGGGGAGGCGGGCAAAATCCGGCTCTCGTGACGGTGGGTAAATCAGGCCCTCATGACGGGTGGGCCACATCAAGCCCCGCGACGGGTGCGCAAATCAGTCCCCCGCGACGGCTGGGCCAAATCAAGCCCCTGCGGCGCTTGAGCAGCGGGGCCCGGGGCGGAGCCCCGATCTTTTCAAGCCCCGCCGGCGCTTGAGGCGCGGGGCCTGGGTCGGTTCCCGAGTTCTCCAGCCCTGCCGGCGCTTGAGGCGCAGGGTCCAGGGCGAGCCCAGAGTTCTCCAGCCCCGCCGGCGCTTGAGGCGCGGGGCCTGGGTCGGTCCCCGAGTTCTCCAGCCCTGCCGGCGCTTGAGGCGCGGGGTCCAGGGCGAGCCCAGAGTTCTCCAGCCCCGCCGGCGATTGAGGCGCGGGGTCCGGGGCGGAGCCCCGTGGCGTGGGGGCGGTCGAGCACGCGGGGACGGTGCCCCGTGACCTACCTACGGGTGACGTACACCTGATAGTCGCCGGAACCACTGATCCCGCCAACCACCACCCGTACGCCCGCCCCCTTGTCCCGAAACACCTCCCCCGCCTGGAACGCCGCATCGGACAACTCCGCCTGCACATTCGGCTGCCGCGTACACCCCCCGCTGTCCGGCGTCGCATCCTCGACCTTGACCGGCCCCTGCCCGGTGTCCACATCCGCGTCGACCTTGTAGACCAGCACCCCGGACCGGCACACCGCCTCGTCGTTGCCCTCCTGCGTACGCACCTCGATCGCGTACCCCGTCTTCCGGGTCAGCGGCACGAACACCAGCTTCGAGCGGCCGTCGTCGCGGGCCAGCGGCGAGAGCCGGTACTCGGTCGTGCCGGACTGCGCGGCGCAGCCGACCTGACTGTCGTCGAGCCACCCGAGCTTCCATTTGTGCCAGCCGAGCAGATCGTTCCCGGCCCCCCAGTCCTCGCTCATGATGTCCCAGTGCCCGGCGGCACCGCCGCCGTCCTGCGTGTAGAGGTCCGGCAGCCCGAACACGTGCCCGTTCTCGTGCGGCAGCACCCGGTACCCGGTCCTGCCGTACGACCCGGAGCCGTCGTCCTGCCGGGAGTACACGAACGACGCGTTGGAGAGCGGCACCCCGTCGGCGACCGGCGCCTCGTGGTTGCCCGCGAACGTCACGGACAGCACGGTGTCCAGCGCGGAGGGCCCCGCGTTCGGGGTGACCAGGATGTTCACCAGGTCGTACCGCCGGAAGTCCACCTCCGGGTCGGCGGCCGCCGCGATGTCGTCGGCGAGCTTGCGGTAGCCGGGGTCGAAGGGGGCGCCGCGGTCTATCCCGTACGCGGTGAACGGCTTGGGCATCCGCAGCCAGTGGTCGATCGGGGCCTCGGGAACGTAGTCGAGCTTTCCGTACGAGCCCCTGCGGAACCAGTCCCGCGTCTGCGGGAAGAACTCGCCGAGCCGCTCCTTCGCGGAGCCCTGCCCCGGCGCGTCGGGGAAGTCGACCATGAGGTTGAGGGCCCGCACGGTGCCGGTGGAGCGGGCGTAGCCGGGGGCGGTGGGCAGGCCCTCCGACATCTGGACGCCGAGCGAGCCGCGGATCATGCAGGGCGCGAGGGAGGTCGTGCGCGAGACGGCGACGGGACCCGCCGCGGTCGTCGAGTCGTCGAGGAGCCTGCCGGTGCTCGCGGTCATCGTCACGGTGAGCGCCACCGCCGTGCTCACGGCGAGCAGCGCCCCACGGCGACCCCTGCGTATCCGACGCACTCGCATCCGCACCGCCTCACGCTCGGGTCCCTTTCGATCACCCTGTGGCGGGGTGGGGCGGGCCGCTCGCTGGGTGCGCCGATCGTGGGTTTCCGAGGTCAGGGGCGTGTGAGGCAGGTCACATGAGGGTCGGGAAATAACCGGGGACGGTCTCCCCGTTTAGACCCGTGTCCGCACGAACCGGGGACTGGCTCCCCGCTTCATCCGAAGACCGTGCACACAGACCCGTGAAGGAGACCGCCGTGAGCACCGCGACCGAGAAGCCGCAGCGCCGCGTCCCGCGCCCGCGGGCCGACGCCGTGCGCAACCGGGAGCGGATCGTCGACGCCGCGCGCGAACTGCTCGTGGAGCACGGCCCGGTCCTGCCGCTCGACGAGGTGGCGCGCCGCGCCGGCGTCGGCAACGCCACGCTGTACCGGAACTTCAAGGACCGCGGTGAACTGATGCACCACGTGGTGATCACGGTCACCGATCAGATCACCGAGCACGCGGAGCGGGGGCTCGCCGCCGAGGACGCCGGCGAGACGACCGGATTCGGCGCGCTGCGCACGTTCGTGCACGCCGCCGCCGAGGAGCGGATCGGCGCCCTGTGTCCGATGCTCGACGCCACCTTCGACACGGACCATCCGGAGCTGGTCGCCGCCCGCGAGCGGCTGACCGATTCCGTCGAGCAGCTCATCGAACGGGCCCGTACGGGCGGCGAGTTGCGCCCCGACGTCGGCGTCGGGGATCTGATGGTCGCCCTCTCCCAGCTCACCCGGCCGCTGCCCGGCACCGGCTGTCTGGACTTCGACCGGTACGTCCACCGTCATCTGCAGCTGTTCCTCGACGGCCTGATGGCACCCGCCCGCTCGGAACTCCCGGGCGAGCCCGCGACCTTGGAGGACCTCCGCCAGGACTGACGTCCGCGCGCCTCTCCACCTCTCCGTAGACCTTCGCCTTCGTATCGCATTCGCAGATCTTCGCCGTAGACCGTCGTCGTAGATCTTCGGCTTCGCAGCACTTCGTACTGAACCGTTTTCTCACGCTTATTCACGACTTGGAGTCCCGCTGTGGGTACCCCCTTGCCGGAAACGGCACCCGATTCCCGACGCTGGAAAGCGCTCGCCTTCATCGCGCTCGCCCAGCTGATGGTCGTCCTCGACGCCACCATCGTGAACATCGCCCTGCCGGCCGCACAGCAGGACCTCGGCATCTCCGACGGCAACAAGCAGTGGGTCATCACGGCCTACGCGCTCGCCTTCGGCGGTCTGCTCCTGTTCGGCGGGCGCATCGCCGACCTGTGGGGCCGCAAGCGCACCTTCGTCACCGGCCTGGTCGGCTTCGCCCTCGCCTCCGCGCTCGGTGGCGCGGCGGCCAACGAGGCCATGATGTTCGGCGCCCGCGCGCTGCAGGGTGTGTTCGGCGCGCTGCTCGCGCCCGCCGCCCTGTCGCTGCTCGCCGTCATGTTCACCGACGCCAAGGAGCGCGCCAAGGCGTTCGGCATCTACGGTGCGATCGCCGGTGGCGGTGGCGCCGTCGGCCTGATCCTCGGCGGTTTCCTCACCGAGTACCTGAACTGGCGCTGGACGTTCTTCGTGAACATCCCGTTCGCGATCGTCGCCGCCGCCGGTGCGTACTTCGTCATCCGTGAGCCGGCCGGTGGCCGCAACCGCTCGCCGCTCGACATCCCCGGCGTGCTGCTCTCGACGCTCGGCCTGGTCTCGCTCGTCTACGGCTTCACGCGTGCCGAGACCAACGGCTGGTCCGACGCGACCACTGTCGGCATGTTCGTCGCCGCGGCCGCGCTGCTGCTCGCCTTCGTCGTCGTCGAGTCCAGGGTGAAGAACCCGCTGCTTCCGCTGCGCGTCGTCGCCGACCGCAACCGCGGCGGTGTCTACGCCTCGCTCGGCCTCGCCGTCATCGCGATGTTCGGCCTGTTCCTCTTCCTGACCTACTACCTCCAGGTCGTGAAGGGCTTCTCGCCGGTGAAGACCGGCTTCGCGTTCCTGCCGATGATCGCGGGCATGATCACGGGCTCCACGCAGATCGGTGCCCGCCTGATGACCCGCGTACGGCCCCGTCTGCTGATGGGTCCCGGCTTCCTGCTCGCGGGGCTCGGCATGCTGATCCTGACCCAGCTCTCGGTGGACTCCTCGTACGCCGGTCTGATCCTGCCCGGCCAGCTGCTGCTCGGCCTCGGCATGGGTACGGCGTTCATGCCCGCCATGTCGCTCGCCACGATCGGCGTCGAGGCGCGGGACGCGGGTGTCGCCTCCGCGATGGTCAACACCTCGCAGCAGGTCGGCGGCGCCATCGGCACGGCCCTGCTGAACACGATCGCGGCCTCGGCCACCACCTCGTACCTGGTGGACCACGCGGGCGCCGCGAACCAGCGGCTGCTCCAGGCGCAGGCCATGGTCAGCGGCTACACCCACGCCATCTGGTGGGCCGTCGGCATCCTGGCCGTCGCGTCCCTGATCGCCTTCACGCTCGTCAACACCGCGGCCCCGGGGACGGGTCCGGCCGCGGCCTCCGGTGACACGGAGGGCGCGGAGGACGAGGTGCTGGTGCCGGTGGTCGCGCACTGACCCCGCGGGGACTCCCTACCTGAGCCAGGGGAGGTCCGCCCCGGCCTCCTTCGGCTGAAGTCCCTCGGCGACGATCATCATGATCTCGCCGAGGGACTTCTGCTGTTCGGGGGTGAGCCGCGCGAAGAGGGCCTGGCGGACGGTGTCGACGTGCCCCGGTGCGGTCTTCTTCAGCACGTCGAGGCCCTCGTCCGTGAGGATCGCGAACTGCCCGCGCTTGTCGGACGGGCAGTCCTCGCGCCGCACCCACCCGCTCTTCTCCAGGCGCGCGATCGCGTGCGAGAGACGGGAGCGGGTGATCTTCGTTTCCCGCGCCAGCTCGGTCATCCGCAGCCGGCGCCGGGGCGACTCGCTCAGCTTCACCAGGAGCCCGAAGTAGACGTGCGGCATCTTCGCGTCGCGCTGCAGTTGCCGGTCGAGGTGATCCTCGAGGAGCGTGGTGGCATGGAGGTACGCGCGCCAGGTGCGCTGCTCGTCATCCGTCAGCCACGGGGTCTCTTCGCTGTTCTCCGGCTCCATGCCCTCCATCGTAGTCCCCCTCCTTGAATATTAAACAAACAAGACTTACATTAATGGGCGAGTGAACTTGAAACTTCAAGGAGGCTGTCGTGTCCGTACTGGAGCGCATGCCCGCGCTGTACCTCTCCCACGGCGCCCCGCCGCTCGCCGACGACGCCCTGTGGCCGGGCCAGCTCGCCGAGTGGTCGGCCGAGCTCCCGCGCCCCAAGGCGATCCTGATGATCTCCGCGCACTGGGAGAACGCGCCGCTGGCCCTCGGCGCCACCGAGACCATGCCGCTCGTGTACGACTTCTGGGGCTTCCCCGAGCACTACTACCAGGTGACGTACGCGGCGCCGGGCGCGCCCGAACTCGCGGACTCCGTACGCAAGCTGCTGCGCGGCCCGGGCATCCCGGTCCAGGACGTGCCGGACCGCGGGCTCGACCACGGCGCGTACGTCCCGCTCGTCGAGATGTACCCGGACGCCGACATCCCGGTCCTCCAGGTCTCCATGCCGACGCTCGACCCGGCCCGGCTCATGGACATCGGCCGCCGCCTCGCGCCGCTGCGTGACGAGGGCGTCCTGATCGTCGGCTCCGGCTTCTTCACCCACAACCTCGCCGCGCTGCGCCAGGGCGGGATCCCGACGTGGTCGTCGGAGTTCGACGACTGGGGGCACCGGGCCCTTGAGGCGGGCGACGTGGACGCGCTGCTCGACTTCACGCGGAAGTCGCCGGCCGGGGCGCTCGCGCACCCGCGCACCGAGCACTTCGCCCCGCTGTTCGTGACGATGGGCGCGGCGGATGCCTTCGGCGATCTTGAGGGGGCGGGGCAGCGGAGTGTGATCGACGGGTTTTGGATGGGACTCGCGAAGCGGTCGGTTCAGTTCGGGTCATAGTGCGGCGGTCCGTGGGTACCTGGGGCTCTGCCCCAGACCCCGCTGCTCAATCGCCGCAGGGGCTTTAAATGGGCTTCTCGTACCAGGCGACGTCCCAGTACCGGCCGAACTTCCGTCCCACCTCTCGATACGTCCCGACATGGCGGAAGCCGAAGCGGGCGTGGAGGCGGTCCGACGCCTCGTTCGGCTGCGCGATGCCCGCGTACGCGCGATGGATGTCCTGGTCCGCGAGGGACTCGAAGAGCGCCTCGTAGAGGAGCGTGCCGACGCCGCGGCCGCCCGCGTCGGGCGCCAGGTAGATCGTGACCTCCACCGAGGTGTCGTACGCGGCCTTCGGGCGGAAGCTGCTGGCCGTGGCGTAGCCGAGGATCCGCTCGGAGGTCGTCTCGGTGGCAACCATCAGCGGGTGCCGTTCGTCTTCAAGGTGGGAGAGCAGCCATGGACGCCGCTCTTCGGGGGAGAAGACGGTCGTGTCGAATGTGATCGGCGTCTCACGTACGTAGTGGTTGTAGAGGTCCGTGAGGGCTTTGAGGTCCTCCTCGACTCCCGGCCTGACCTGCACCTCTGTGGACTCGGACACCATCTCGTCTCCCCTCTTCGCGCGGTGTGGCGCGACAGGGTACTGCATGATCAGAAAAAAGATGGGCGGCTTGGGAATTCTGTCCGGATTCCAGTCGTTGATTCCATCGGATGCAGGGCACCCGTAAGAGGCCCCTCATGGGGCGCACAGCCGACCTACCATCGCAAGGGAGCACGCATGGCAACCCGTGCCGTAGCCCGTCGCAAGTCCGCCGCGTCCGGCGAGACCGACGCGGCACGCAGTGTTCGCGCCGTAGGCGGGGAGATCGCCGACCGCGACCTGGTCGGCATGTACCTCGACGAGATCGCGCGCACACCGCTGCTCGACGCCGCCAAGGAAGTCGAGCTTTCCCAGACCATCGAGGCGGGCGTCTACGCCCAGCAGATCCTCGACGGCACGGTCTCCGACAGCAAGGCCGGTGACAAGGCGTCCCGCGAGGAGCTGGAGGCCCTGGTCGCCGCTTCGGACAACGCGAAGGACATCTTCATCAAGTCGAACCTGCGCCTGGTCGTGGCGGTCGCCCGCCGCTACCCGCGGTCAGGGCTGCCCCTGCTCGACCTGATCCAGGAGGGGAACGCGGGCCTGGTGCGCGCGGTCGAGAAGTTCGACTACCGCAAGGGCTTCAAGTTCTCCACGTATGCGACGTGGTGGATCCGCCAGGCCATCACGCGCTCGATAGCCGACCAGTCCCGCACCATCCGCCTCCCCGTCCACCTGGTCGAGGAGCTGGGCCGGATCCGCCGCGTGCAGCGCGAGTTCAACCGCGAGCACGGCCGCGAGCCGGAGCCCTCGGAGATCGCCGCCGAGCTCGGCGCCAAGCCGGAGCGCGTCGTCGACGTCCTGGACTGGGCCCGCGACCCGGTCTCACTGAACATGTCGGTGGACGACGAGGGCGAGACCCAGTTCGGCGACCTGCTCGAGGACACCTCGGCCGTGTCGCCCGAGCAGTCCGTGCTCACGCTGCTGCGCAGCGAGGAGCTGGACGACCTCATCGGCCGGCTCGACCAGCGCACCGCGTCGATCATCAAGATGCGGTACGGGATCGAGGACGGGCGCGAGCGGACGCTCACGGAGGTCGGCAAGGAGCACGGGCTCACCCGTGAGCGGATCCGGCAGATCGAGAAGCACGCGCTTCTTGAGCTGAAGAAGCTGGCGCGCGACACGGGATTTGACGCCGCCGCCTGATGTTTCGGCCGACCGGGGTCGCGGTCTCGGGGCTCTGCCCCGGGCCCCGCGCCTCAACCACCGGCGGGGCTCGAGTCGGTCAGGCGTGTTCCCAACTCGCGGGCTGCCGTTGCCAGTTCCTCGGGGCCGCGCACCCGGAACGCGTAACCCGTCATCGCCAGCCGCACCGCCATCCACTGCACCGGGTCGGACGTGGTCGTGCGCAGGCGGCAATGGTTCTCAGAGAGGGCTTCCGGAACGCCCACCGCCGCAGGCACCCGCTCCGCGATCGCCCGCGCCGGGGCCTCGAACTCGACGTCCAGTTCGTACGACGCGCCCGCACCCCACGAGGACACCGAGCGGCGCACGTACTCCGCCGCATCCCCTTCCGGCACCTCCCGCGGAGCGAACCGCGCGCCCGTCGCGAACGGGTCCGAGATGCGGTCGACGCGGAAGGTGCGCCAGTCGTCGCGGTCGATGTCGTAGGCGACGAGGTACCAGCGGCGGCCCGTCGAGACCAGCCGGTGCGGCTCCACCAAGCGGCGCGATTCCGCGGTGTCGCGCGCCCGGTAACCGAAGCGCAGGCGCTCACTGCCCGCGGCAGCCGAGGCGATCACCGTGAGCGTCTCTGGCGCGATCGTGGCGCCGTCGCCCGAGGTCAGGGGGATCGTCGCGGCCTGGAGGGTGGACACCCGGTGCCGCAGCCGCGAGGGCAGCACCTGTTCGAGCTTGGCGAGCGCCCGCACCGAGGCCTCCTCGACGCCCTCGACCGCGTGCCCGGCCCCGGCCCGCAGGCCCACCGCGATCGCCACCGCCTCCTCGTCGTCGAGCACGAGCGGCGGCAGCGCCTTGCCCGCGACCAGGCGGTACCCGCCGTCCGCGCCCAGCGTGGCCTGCACGGGATAGCCGAGGTCGCGCAGCCGGTCGATGTCGCGGCGCACGGTGCGCCGCGAGACCCCGAGCCGGTCGGCGAGTTCGCCGCCGGGCCACTCGCGCGGGGTCTGGAGCAGGGACAGGAGCGAGAGGAGCCGGGCCGGGGTGTCCGTCGGGGACGGCGTCATGTTCTCCATGGTTCCAGAATGCCGCGTATCTAGGACACGATCTGGCCTAGATGGCTTCTAGCTTTCCGGTATGACCTCAACCGCAGCCCCAGCCCCCACCAGCAGGCGCTGGTTCGCGCTCGCCATCGTGATGACGGCGGCCTTCATGGACCTCGTCGACGTCACGATCGTCAACGTCGCCCTGCCGACCATCCAGCACGACGAGGGCGCCTCGACCGGGCAGATCCAGTGGATCACCGCCGGTTACGCGCTCGCCTTCGCCGCCCTGCTGATCACGGGCGGCCGGCTCGGCGACATCTTCGGCCGCAAGCGTCTCTTCCTGCTCGGCGTCGGCGGCTTCACGCTCGCGTCGGCGCTGTGCGGCTTCGCCGCGAACCCGGAGATGCTGGTCGCCTCGCGGATCCTCCAGGGCGGCATGGCGGCGATGATGGTGCCGCAGGTCCTGTCGATCGTGCACGCGACGTTCCCCGCGCACGAACGCGGAAAGGTCTTCGGCCTGTTCGGCGCGATCGTCGGCCTGGGCGCCGTGTCCGGGCCGCTGCTGGGCGCGCTGCTGACCGAGTGGAACATCGCGGGTCTCGAATGGCGTCCGATCTTCCTCATCAACCTCCCTGTCGGCATCGCCGCGTTGATCCTCGGCTCGCGCGTCATCAGCGAGTCCAGGGCGCCGAAGGCGCTGAAGCTGGACCTCGTCGGCGTCGTCCTCGTCACGCTCGCCATGCTGTCGCTCGTCTACCCGCTCACCCAGGGCCGCGAGAACGGCTGGCCGCTGTGGGGGTACGTGATGATGGCGGCGTCCGTCGTGATCGTCGGCGTACTCGTCGCCTACGAGCGGGCGAAGACGCGGCGTGACGGTTCGCCGCTGATCGAGCTGTCGCTGTTCAAGGTGAAGAGCTTCGCCGCCGGTATCGCCGTGCAGACCGTGTTCGGCCTCGTCATGGGCGTCTTCTTCCTGACCTGGACGCTCTACATGCAGCTCGGGCTCGGCTGGAGCGCGCTGCGGGCGGGCCTGACCGGGGTGCCGTTCTCGATCGCCGTCTCGGTGGCCGCGAGCCTCTCCGTGCAGAAGCTGGTGCCGCGCTTCGGGCGCAAGGTGCTCCAGGCGGGCGCGCTCACGATGGCGGCCGGCGTCCTGATCTACGTGGCCGAGGCCGGGCACTACGGACTGGGCATCGCCTCCTGGCAGATGGCGCTGCCGTTGGTCGTGATGGGGCTCGGCATGGGCCTGATCGTCGCGCCGCTGACCGACGCGGTGCTCTCCGACGTGCCGCGCGAGCACGCGGGTTCGGCGTCCGGGCTCATCAACACGGTGATGCAGATGGGCAACGCGCTCGGGCTCAGCCTGGTGTCTGTCGTCTTCTTCAACGTGGTGGAGGACCGGTTCGCGCAGGGCGTCGGCAACGCGGCGTTTGTGGACGGGTTCCGCAGCGCGCTGGTGTGGGTGGCGGGGATCCTCGTCGGGATCTTCCTGCTGATGTTCGCGCTGCCGAAGGCCTCCGGCGGGGCGGGTGGGGTTGTTTCGGGGGACGTGGAGGACGGGGCGGGGGAGCTGAAGCCGGAGCCGGAGCGCGAGTTGGTGTGACGGTCGCGGGGCTCTGCCCCGGACCCCGCGCCTCAATCGTCGGCGGGGCTTGTTCGGTCCAGTGCTTCCAGGACCTGCGCGGGGTTGCCGCCGGGGGCCACCGCCTCGCCGATCCGGGTGCGGACCGCGGAGCGGACCTTGGGCCATGAGCGCAGGCCCACCGGGTGGAACTCGGCGTCCGGCATCTGGTCGACGAACTTCCACAGCTTCCGCTGCGAACGGTCGGACCGCAGCTTGTCGGAGGCCGTCACGGTCACCGGCAGCGTGGCCTGCGCGCCGCCGTACGTCTTCGCGGAGCCGGTGCCGAACAGGAACGTCAGGAACTTCCCGGCCTCCTTCACGTGGCCGCCGCTCCTGAACGCCATCATCCAGTCGTTGAGCCCCACCGGGGGCGCCGCCTCGTTCCCCTCCTTGAGCGGGAACGCGGCGTGCGCGTACGGAAGTCGCGCCTTGTCGGCGGCGCCGAGCAGCACCGGGTGGGCGATGAGCATGCCGGCCCGCCCGCCGAGGAACTGTGCGTACGCCTGCGTCCTGGTGAGCCTCGCGGGGTCGGCGCCCGCGAGGCCGGGCTTCACGAGTTCGTCGCGGAGCCAGGTCAGCGTCGCCCTGTTCTCGGCGGATCCGAAGTCGTACCCACCGAGATCCGCGTAACCGCCGCCGCCCGAGAGCAGCCACGCGAGGAGCTCGTCCTCCGCCGCCTCCGGGCCGAACTGCAGGGCGTACGGGGTGGGGACCCCGATGGTCTTCAACGCCTGCGCGGCGGACCGGAGTTCGGCCCAGGAGCGGGGCGGGCCCGCGAGCCCGGCCCGCTCGAAGAGGCCCGTGTTGTAGAAGAGGCGCGGGGTGCTCGCGAGGATCGGGATGCCGTACTGCACGGAGTCGACCCGGCCCGCGTCGGCGAAGGAGCGGACGAAGTTCGCCTGCGTGGGGACGTCGAAGAGCCGCTCCGCCGGGTACAGCAGGTGGTCCTCGGCGTACGGGGCGAAGAGGTGGCCCTGCGCGATATCGGGGGCGCGGCCGTCCTTGACGCGGCGGGCGAGGACCGCGTCGATCTTCAGGAACGGCACCCGCTCCACCGCGACGTGGATGTCCGGGTGCCGCTTCTCGAAGGCCCGTACGACGTCGCCCCACTGGTCGCCGATGGAGGCGCCGACGCTTTTGTCGTAGCTGGCGACGAGGAGGTCGAGCGTGACCTTGTCGCCGTCGGCGCCGTCGCTCCCGTCGCCCGAACCGCAGCCGGCCAGGGCGCCCGCCCCCGCTCCGGCTCCCGCCAGGCCCGTCGCCTTCAGAAAGTGCCGCCGCCGCACCGCTCTCGCCTCGCTCACGTGGGTTGGCCGATCCGGTCGACCCGGTCGATCCACTTGGCATGGTCATTACTTGGCAGTGGCAGATTGTGCCACAGAGGCATATCATGTCTGTATGGCAGGTAAGGCGAGTGTGGCAAACGCGGCTGGTGTCGCGGGTACGGCGGGTGCCTCGGTGGCGATCCCGACGCTGACGGAGCGACGCAAGGCCGCCACGCGCCTGGACATCGCCCGCGCCGCGGCCGAGCTGTTCACGCGGGACGGCCTGCGGGCCACGCGCGCCGAGGACATCGCGCGGGCGGCGGGCGTCGCACCGCGCACCTTCTACCGCTACTTCGCGACCAAGGAGGAGTCGGTCGCGCCGCTCCTCGACGCGGGCGCCCACCAGTGGGCGGAGGCGGTCCGCGAGGCGCCCGCGGACCTGCCGGTCCCCGCCGCGCTGCGGCACGCCGTCGAGCGCGCGCTGGCCGGGGACGACCCGGCGAACGCGGCGTCCCTCGGCTGGGTCCGCGCCCTGCTCCGCCTCACCGGGGAGAGCCCGGCGCTGCGGGCCGTCTGGAGCGACACCTGCCGGGTCTCGGAGTCGACCCTCCTCGCGATCCTCGCGCAGCGCACGGGCGGGCCGGGCGCCCCGGACCTGCGGCTGCGCCTGCTCGCCGGGGTGGCGACCACGGCGGTACGGGTCGCGGTGGAGGCGTGGGCGTTCTCGGACGCGCCGCCCACGGGGCCGCAGGGACCGGCGGCCCTGGCGCTGGAGTGCCTGAACAGATCGAGCCCCGCCAACGAATGGAGCCCCTGCGGCGATTGAGCAGCGGGGTCCGGGGCAGAGCCCCGAGTCGTCAACTCACGGGGACGTAATCCACCGACGGGGCGTAATCCAAAGGGAGCCGAAAATGAACAACCTCACCGGGAAGACCGTCCTGATCACCGGAGGTGCCCGCGGCATCGGGGCCGAGGTCGCCCGCCTCGCCATGACCGCCGGCGCCAACGTCGTCATCGGCGACGTACTCGACGACGACGGCAAGGCCCTCGCCACCGAACTCGGCGACCGGGCCCGCTACGTCCACCTCGACGTGACGTCGGAGGACGAGTGGCAGGCCGCCCTCGCCTACGCCACCGCCGAGTTCGGCGGCGTCGACGGCCTGGTCAACAACGCCGGGATCTCCACCGGCATGCCCTTCGAGACGGAGAGCGTGGAGCGGTTCCGCCAGGTCCTCGACGTCAACCTCGTCGGCGTCTTCGCCGGAATGAAGACGGTCGTCCCCGCGATGAAGGAGGCCGGCGGCGGCTCGATCGTCAACATCTCCTCCGCGGCCGGCCTGATGGGCCTCGCGCTCACCTCCTCGTACGGCGCCTCGAAGTGGGGCGTGCGCGGGCTCACCAAGATCGCGGCGGTCGAGCAGGGCACCGCGCGGATCCGCGTGAACTCCGTGCACCCGGGCATGACGTACACCCCGATGACCGCGCAGGTCGGCATCCAGCAGGGCGAGGGCAACTACCCGAACACCCCGATGGGCCGCGTCGGCGAGGCCGACGAGATCGCGAAGGCGGTGGTGTTCCTGCTGTCGGACGACTCCTCGTACATGACGGGCGCGGAGCTGGCGGTGGACGGTGGCTGGACCACGGGGCCGACGGTGAAGTACGTGATGGGGCAGTAGGCCCCTGGTCGGCGCTCGTTCCCGCAGGGCCCGGTCCTCCTTGGGTGGAGGACCGGGCCCTGTGCCGTGTGCTCCCGGCGCCGTGCGCGCCTGGCGGCGGGCCCGCACCCGAGCGGATGCCCGTTTGTGTCTGCCGTACGCCCGAACCTGTTTACTTTCTGGAAATCCGGTCGTAGCCTCAGGGGTGAGCAACACATTCGGGCACGCTCGCAGACGAGGGCACAGGTAAACGGACATGTACGCACCCGAGCGCCAGCAGGAGATCCTCCGCCTCGCACGCGACGGCGGCCGGGTCGACGTGCTGTCGCTGGCCGAGGAGTTCCAGGTCACCGCCGAGACCATCCGGCGCGACCTGAAGGCCCTCGACCGCGCGGGCCTCGTCCGGCGCGTGCACGGCGGCGCGATCCCGGCCGGGCGCCTCGACTTCGAGCCCGACCTCGCCGAGCGCGAGGGCACCGCGGCCGACGAGAAGGACCGCATCGCCCACGCCGCGCTCGCCGAACTTCCCGCCGAGGGCAGCGTGATCCTCGACGCCGGATCGACGGTGTCCCGGCTCGCGGCCGCGCTGCCGCTGGAGTCCGAACTGACCGTGGTCACCCACTCGTTGCCCACCGCCGCCCGGCTCGCCGACCACCCCGGCATCCAGTTGCACCTCGTCGGCGGCCGCATCCGCCACCGCACTCGGGCCGCCGTCGACGCCTGGTCGCTGCGCGCGTACGGGGAGATCCGCGCGGACGTCCTCTTCCTCGCGGCCAACGGCTTCTCGGCGGAGACCGGGCTCACCACGCCCGACCTCGCCGAGGCGTCCGTGAAGCGGGCCACCGTCGCCGCGGCCCGCCGCGTGGTGCTGCTCGCCGACTCCGGCAAGTGGGGCCAGGAGCACTTCGCCCGGTTCGGCGACCTCGCCGATGTGGACCTGCTGATCACGGACACCGGTCTCGCTCCCGAGGACGCGGCGGCGATCGAGGCGGGCGGCACGGAGGTGGTGCGCGTATGACGCCCCGTATCCGCACGGCAGGCACGCCAAGTACGGCAGGCACGGTAAGCACAACAAGTACGGCACGCAAGGCAAGCAACGGAAGCGGCGACCCCGGCATGATCCTCACCGTCACCCCCAACCCCTCCCTCGACCGCACCTACGAGGTCCCCGGCCTCGACCGCGGCGAGGTCGTCCGCGCGAGCGGCGAGCGCATGGACCCGGGCGGCAAGGGTGTCAACGTGTCGCGGGCCGTGGCCGCCGCCGGAGCCCCCACGCTGGCCGTCCTTCCGCTGGGCGGCGCGCCCGGCGCCCTGGTCGCCGAGCTCCTCGACGGGCAGGGCATCAAGGTCGCCCCGGTCCCGGTCGCGGGCCAGACCCGCTCGAACATCGCGCTCGCGGAAGCGGACGGCACCCTCACGAAGATCAACGCGCCGGGGCCCGAACTGTCCTCCGCGGAAGCCGAGTTGTTGCTGGGCGTCGTAGGGGAACAGTCGGCGGGCGCCGACTGGATCGCCTGCTGCGGCAGCCTCCCGCGCGGCCTCGAACCCTCCTGGTACGCCGAGTTGGTGGCCCGCGCGCACGCCGCCGGCGCCCGGATCGCGCTCGACACCTCCGGCCCCGCGCTGCTCGCGGCCCTCCGCGAACGCCCCGACGTCGTCAAGCCCAACGCCGAGGAACTCGCCGAGGCCGTCGGCCGCCCGCTCGCCACGGTCGGGGACGCGGTCAAGGCGGCCGAGGAACTACGGGAGTTGGGCGCGGTCGCCGTGCTCGCCTCGCTCGGCGCGGACGGCCAGATCCTGGTCGACGCGAGCGGCGCCTGGTTCGCCTCGGCGCCCGTCGACGCGGTGCGCAGCAACGTCGGCGCCGGTGACTCCTCCCTCGCCGGATTCCTGATCGCGGGCGGCGAGGGCCCGAAGGCACTGGCCTCGGCGGTCGCCCACGGCGCGGCGGCGGTCCAGCTGCCGGGCAGCGCCATGCCGACGCCGGGGGACCTCCGCCCGGACGCGGTGGAGCTGACGGCCGAGGTCCCGGTGGACCGCACCATGAAGGAGCCCGTGCGATGACGGCAGCCGCACACCGAGCAGTCACCCCATCCAGCCACCCCACCCATGCGTAGGCAAAGGAGCCCGCGATGACGGAGATGATCACCGCGGAACTGGTCGACCTCGACCTGTCCGCCGGAACGAAGGACGCGGCGGCGAGGAAGCTCGCCGAACGCATGGTGGCCCTCGGCAGGGTCACCGACCTCGACGGCTTCCTCGCCGACGTCGCGGCCCGCGAGGCCCAGATGCCGACCGGCCTGGACGGCGGCATCGGCATCCCGCACTGCCGGAGCGCTCACGTCACCGAGCCGACGCTCGCCTTCGGCCGCAGCGCCGAGGGCATCGACTTCGGCGCCCCCGACGGCCCCGCCGACCTGATCTTCCTGATCGCGGCCCCGGCGGGCGCGGACGACGCCCACCTCACGATCCTGTCCTCCCTGGCCCGCCAGCTGATGGACGAGGACTTCAAGGCGGCCCTGCGCGCGGCGACCGACGCCGGGGCAGCGGCGGCGCTGATACGTGGCGACGAGCCGGCCGCGGAACCCGTGGAGCCGGCTGAGACGGAGGCGCCGCCGCAGCCGGCCGAGGACGGCGCGACCCCCTTCAAGATCGTCGCGGTCACCTCCTGCCCCACCGGCATCGCCCACACCTACATGGCGGCCGAGTCCCTGGAGAACACCGGCCGCGACACCGACGGCGTCGAACTCGTCGTCGAGACGCAGGGCTCCTCCGGCTTCACCCGCCTCGACCCGGCCGTCATCGCGGCCGCCGACGGCGTGATCTTCGCCCACGACGTCCCGGTCCGCGAAAAGGAACGCTTCGCCGGAAAGCCCACGGTCGACGTCGGAGTGAAGGCGGGCATCAACCGCCCCGCCGAACTCATCACGGAGGTACGGGAGAAGGCGGCCCGCGGCGAGACCACGGGCCGGGCCGGCGCGTCATCCACACCTGTGGACAACTCCGGTGAATCCACGGACGGTTACGGCACAAAGCTCCGCAAGTGGCTGATGTCGGGCGTCAGTTACATGGTGCCGTTCGTGGCGGCGGGTGGTCTGCTGATCGCGCTCGGCTTCGCGATCGGCGGCTACGAGGTCGCGAACGTCAAGGTCGACACCCTGCTCAACAGCTTCGACTGGGGCTCCACGACCAGCTGGGCCGCGCTGCTCTTCTACACCGGCCAGGCCGCCTTCGCCTTCCTGGTCCCGGTCCTCGCCGGCTTCATCGCGTACGGCATGGCGGACCGTCCGGGACTTGTGCCCGGCTTCGTCGCCGGCTCGATCGCGGTGACCACCAACGCGGGCTTCCTCGGCGGCCTGATCGGCGGTCTCATCGCGGGCGCCGTGGTCATGGCGATCCAGAGGGTGAACGTCCCGGCCGTGCTGCGCGGCATCATGCCGGTGGTCGTGATCCCGCTGCTCTCCTCGATCGTCGTCGGCTTCCTGATGTTCGTGGTGATCGGCAAGCCGATCGCCTCGCTGCAGAGCGCCCTGACGGACTGGCTGAACTCCCTGTCCGGCGCCAACGCGATCGTCCTCGGGATCATCCTCGGCCTGATGATGTGTTTCGACCTCGGCGGGCCACTCAATAAGGTTGCCTACGCCTTCGCGGTCGGCGGCCTCGCCAACCCCACCGACGGTTCGCTCAAGGTGATGGCCGCCGTGATGGCCGCCGGCATGGTGCCACCGCTGGCGATGGCCCTCGCCACCACGGTGCGCGGGAAGCTCTTCACCAAGACCGAGCGGGAGAACGGCAAGGCGGCCTGGGTTCTCGGCGCCTCCTTCATCACCGAGGGCGCCATCCCGTTCGCCGCGGCCGACCCGCTGCGCGTGATCCCCGCCTCCATGGCGGGCGGCGCGGTGACCGGCGCCCTGTCGATGGCCTTCGGCGCTACGCTGCGCGCCCCGCACGGCGGCATCTTCGTGGTCCCGCTGATCGGCAACGCCTGGCTGTACCTGGTGGCGATCGCGGCCGGTACGTGCGTCACCGCGGCGCTGACCGTCCTGCTCAAGTCGGTGCGCAAGCAGCCGGATACCGCCGGTCGGCCGGACGCCGTGCAGGCCCCGTCGCAGACGGTCACCGCCCCGGAGGCGGCGGCGCAGCCCGCGAAGGTGTGAGGCCCCGGCGGGTGGGTCGAATGGCGCGCTTGGCATGGTTGGCGCGGCGTTAGGAACCTTGCGAGATACGTCACGGTCCGGGACCAAAGTCCCGGACCGTGGTGTTCACTGGAACGCATGCCTGAGCACGTGTCGATCCTTCAGCAGCTGGGCCTGGCCCTGGTCGCGCTTGCGGCTGTGGCGTGGGTGATCGGTCTGGCGCGCCTGGTGCGCACCGTCGCCTTCGACCCGCCGCGGCAGCGGACACAGCTGCCGATGGGTGTGCTGCCGGCGCAGTCCCGGGCGCCGGCGCTCGAGTCGGTGCCGCTGACGGCCGACGAGCAGGACGCTTTCGCGGGGCTGGTACGGGAGTTCAGCCGCCGGTAGTCCGGGGGAGTGTCACCGGCGGGCCCGGGGGTATGACGCCGCCCGGTGTTCCATCGCCGACCGCGCCGCCTTCTGCGTCGCGTACACCTCGCACATGTGTCGGCCGTCCGGCGTCGCCGTGTGCTCGACCTCCCAGAGGCTGATCTCGCAGCCGTCGCGCAGCAGGAACGCGTGCTCGTACAGTGCGAATCCGTGGCTGAGGCGGAGGCCGAAGGCCTGGGTGATCTGGTGGGCGCAGGCCTCGCGCAGCAGTCGTGCCGTGCCGGGACCGGGGCGCGTCGTGGCGTCCGGGTTCTCCGCTCGGCGCAGCAGGCGGCGCGCGTGGTCGGCGGAGCTGTCCGGGTCGCCGGGGCCGAAGGCGCGGCGCATCGGCGGGACCGGGGGGAGCTGGACGGGGGCCATGGGGACGTGGAGGTCGAACTCCGGCTCGGCCTCCTGGGGGAGCGGGAGCCGGCCCGTCGCCAGGTGCAGCTCGTCCTCGGACGCGTAGACCTCGTGCTGCGGTGTGCCGTCCCGGCCCGTGTTGTGCACGAGTTCCCAGAGGGTGAGCGAGCCGCCGTCGATCAGCAGCCAGTTGTGCCGGTACGTCTCGCGGTGGCGGCCCGCGCTGTGGTGGGCCGAGTGCAGGGAGCCCGCGTACGCGAGCGCGCCGTCGAGCCGCTCCAGCGTCTCGTCGGGCAGGTCGAAGGAGTTGAGCGCGCGACCGAGGAGCCGCCCGAGCTGTGCTTCGGGTGACGCGTCCGACTCGGTCCCTAACCCGACACCGGGCTCGGAGTCATACGGAACGCTCAAGGCACCTCCCAGTATTGCTTCGTGTCACCTCGTGGGTGCATACCGTAGTCCTTCGCTCGGACATCATGTCCGTGAAATGACAAACGGGGGGCGGGATTTGAGCAACGTGCCTGGACAACGCGCGGGCCGCCCGGGGGGTTCCCGCGCGGCCCGTGTCGAAGGGGGGCGGGGGTCAGGTGGCGCTGCCCGCCGTCCACTGGTTCCACGCCATGTTCCAGCCGTTCAGGCCGTTGTCGGGGGCGATCGTCTCGTCGTGCGAGTTCTTCATGACCACGACGTCGCCGACGAGCGAGTTGTCGAAGAACCACTTGGCGGTCGTGTCGCCGCCCGCGCCCTTCACGTCGCGCATGCCGACGCAGCCGTGGCTGGTGCCCTGGGAGCCGAAGATGCCGGGCGAGCTCCAGTAGTTGCCGTGGATGAACGTCCCGGACTGGGACAGGCGCATCGCGTGCGGCACGTCCGCGATGTCGTACTCACCGCCGAAGCCGACCGTGTCGCCGTTCATGCGTGTCTGCACGAACTTCTCCGAGATCACCATCTGCCCGTTGTACGTCGGGTGTTGGTCGCTGCCGGTCGACACGGGCACCGTCTTGATCGTCTTGCCGTCGCGGACGACCGTCATCTCCTGCGTGTTCGCGTCGACCGTGGAGACCTGCGCGCGGCCGACGGTGAAGGTCACCGTCTTGTCCTGCACGCCGTGCACCCCGTTCGCCCCCTCGACGCCGTCGAGGTCGATCTTCATGGTGACCTTGGAGCCGGCCTTCCAGTAGTCCTTGGGCCTGAAGTCCAGGCGCTGTGCGCCGAACCAGTGGCCGACGACCTTCTGGCCGCTGCTGGACGTGACGGTGATGTGCGACTGCACGTCCTTCTTCTCGGTGATCGCCTTGTCGAACGTGAACGAGACCGGCATCCCGACGCCGACCGTCGACCTGTCGTCCGGCGTGTACGTGCCGATGAAGCTGTTGGTGCTGGAGACCGTCGTGAAGATGGAGTTCGCGGCGGCCTTGTGCCCGCCGTCATCCTCGGCGGACGCGGAGATCCGGTACTTGGTGCCGCGCTCCAGCTGCTCCTTCGGTTTCCACGTCGCGCCGTTCGCCGTGATCGTGCCGGGCACGGTCTTGCCGCTCGCCGACTCGGTCATCTTCACGCTGGTCAGCTTGCCGTCGCTGACCTTCACGCCCGTCGCGTTGATCGACGCGCCGGTCGAGCCGTCCTTGGCGGAGATGGTGATCTTCGGGGCGTCGCCCCCCTTGTCGCTGCTGGCGGTGGCGTCACCTCCGCAGGCCGTGAGGGTCAGTGCGCCGACGGCGAGTGCCGCGCACGCGATGACTGTGTTCTGCCTTCTCACGGTCTGCTCCCCTTTTCGTGGTTTCCGCTGATCCGCAGCTTCTCTGCCGATGTGGTGGAAGAGCGTGAGATGGCCGGAAGGGTTCCCTCCGCTTGTTGTGAACGCAGCCACAGGGACAGTGCTGTTACGTGGCGGTGGATCTCTGTTACACGGCGTCGGGCCGGCGCCCGTAGAGCTCGCTGTACGAGTGGTGGGTGCGGCCGTCGGCCGACACGGGCTCCGCCGCGCGCAGTGCGCGCACGATCGCCCGCGTCACGAGGTCCGCTCCCGCCGCGAGGATCTCGTTGAGGGCGAGGGGGTTCGTGGCGTCGAGTGGGCGCTCCCCGGTGGCGAGCGCGAACACGGTGTCCCCGTCGTTGAGCAGATGCACCGGCCGCACGGCCCGCGCGATCCCGTCATGCGCGGTACCGGCGACCTTCTGCGCCTGCGCACGGCTGATGTCGGCATCGGTGGCGACGATGGCGAGGGTGGTGTTGAGGGGCGGCGGGTCGACGGGGGCGCTTGAGCCGGCGGGGGTGGCGGTGCCGGTGCCGGTGCCCGTGCCGGTGCCCGTGCCCGTGGCGGTGCCGGTGGCGGTGCCGCGGGGCGGTGCCGGGTCGGCGGCGGACGCGGGGTCGGCGGAGTGGCCGGGGGCGGTGCCGTCCCGGGAGGCGCCCCCCGTCGGGCGTCCCGCTTGGCCGTCTTCGGCCGTGCGTCCCGCTGCGTCTTCCTCGTCCAGCGGTCCCGCCCCGTACGGGCGCGCGGCGCCGTCCCGGGAGGCGTCCCCGGTCGGGCGTCCCGCCTCGCCGTCCCCGGCCCGGCTCTGCGCTCCACCCTCCCCGGCCAGCCGTCCCGGTCCGGTCGCTCCGCCCTCCCCGGCCATCCGTCCCGGTCCGGTCGTCCCGGTCGCCCCGGCCATCCGTCCAGGTCCGGTCGTCCCGGTCGTCCCGCCCGCCCCGGTCGTCCCGCCCGCCCCGGTCGTCTCCGTCAGGCGTTTGCGAGCTGCCTCGTGTGTTTCCGGTGTCGGGTAGGTCACCGGTCCGTGGCTCGTGAAGAATTCGCCGTACAGGGCGCCGGTGGCCGGGTCCACGGCGGAGCCGGCGGCGTTCGCGACGACCAGGGCGGCGACCGTGATCCCGGAGTCGAGGACCGTGGACGCGGTGCCGATGCCGCCGCGCAGCTTTCCGACGAGCGCGCCGGTGCCCGCGCCGATGTTGCCCTCCTGGACGGGGGAGCCGGGGGCCGTCGCGGCGGCGGCCTCGACCGCGGCGCGGCCCGTCGCCGCGTCCGGCCGGGCCCGCCAGTCGCCGCCCCGCCCGAGGTCGAACACGCACGCCGCGGGCACCACCGGCACGACCTCCCCCGGGCGGGCGCCGGCCGGGACTCCGCGCCCCTGGTCCTCCAGCCACGCCATCACCCCGGACGCCGAGTCGAGCCCGAACGCGCTGCCGCCCGTGAGGACCACCGCGTCGATCCGCTGCACGAGATTGCGCGGGTCGAGGGCGTCGGTCTCCCGAGTGCCGGGGCCACCGCCGCGCACGTCCACGGCGCTGACCGCTCCGCCCTCGGGGGCGAGCACGACCGTCGTACCGGTCAGGAATCCGTCCCCGACCCGGGTGGCGTGTCCGACGCGCAGGCCGGGGACATCGGTGAGGGCATCGTTGCGTGGCGTCATGTCCCATGCCTACCACGCGAGTTGACCCCCGCCTGGGTGGCCGGGCGGCCCCGTCAGGCGGGCCGCGCCTCGGCCGCCCGCGAGGACAGCGCCACCCCGACCACCACCGTGAGCGCCGCGACGATCCCCGCCGCGAGCACCGCCCAGTGCCCCGCGAACGTGCACACGAGCACCAGCAACGCGCTGACCGGCAACGCCAGTTGCTGCGCGGCCCCCACCTTGAAGTACCGCGCGTGCAGCGCCCACACCAGCAGCAGGAACACCGCCGACGGGACCGTCACGGCGGCGGAGGCCGCGGCCGTCGAGAGGTGCGCCTCGCCGACCGCCTGCTCGACGGCGACCTCGATGCCCGCGCCGATCGACGCCGCCGACGCGAGGATGAAGAAGTGGCCGTAGCCCCACACGAACGCCTGCCGGTTGCTGCGCAGCCGGTCGTGGATCGGGACCGCGAAGTAGATCCACCAGGCCGCGAAGACGACGAGGAGGCCGCCCGCCGCGATCGGCAGGAGCTCGCCGAGCGCGTCGTTCTCCTCGATGCCGGACTTCACCGCGACCGTCGCCGCGGCGATCGACTCGCCGAGCACGATGATCGTGAACAGTCCGTAGCGCTCGGCGATGTGGTGCGGGTGCCAGGACGTCTGCCGGTCCCGCTCCGCGTACACCGGTACGCACATCTCCAGGATCGCCATCGCCAGGAACACCCAGGCCTGCGCCGCGTGGGGCGTGAACAGCAGCACCAGCCAGCCGACCTGGCAGGCGAGCACCCCGCCCGCGTACCGCAGCGCCACCCGGCGCTCGGCCCCCGCGGTGGAGACGGCGGCCCGCAGCCAGTGCGAGGCCATGGCGACCCGCATGATCAGGTAACCCAGCCAGACCACCGTGTAGTTGTCGTGCGCGAACGCCTGCGAGACCCCGGCCGCGAGCACCAGGACGCCCGCGATCTGGACGAGTGTGATCACGCGGTAGAGCGCGTCGTCGTTGTCGTAGGCCGAGGCGAACCAGGTGAAGTTCATCCAAGCCCACCAGATCGCGAAGAAGACGCGCGCGTAGTCGATCACGCCTGCGCCCGAGTGCCCCTCCGCGACCGCGTGCACCAGCTCCGCCCCGCCCTGCGCGACGGCGACGACGAAGCACAGGTCGAAGAACAGCTCCAGCGGTGAAGCGGCCCGGTGTTCCTCGTCGCGCCCCCTCTCGACCATGCGGCGGATCGGGGAGCGCTTGTCTGGCGTGGACGTCATTCGTCCACCCCAGCAGATCGGACCGTCCCGTGGGGGAATCGGCACGCACTCCGCGCATGCGCGACCGCCGCCGGTACCACGGAAATCCGGCACATTTCTTGTGAATGTGTTCACAAGCGGACACGGGTCGAAAGTCCCGAGGAAAACTCCAGGTCACCCCGGAAGTTCCAGCGGATTCCGGCCCGAAACAGGGCCCTCCGGTCCTCAACTCAGGACCATTGCCGCCCCGCGGCAGAGCCCCGCAGGAGTGCAATGAACACGTAGCAACCCACCGGTCGAAGAGATGGGGAAGGTGCCGCAGATGACTGCCACTCCCGCGGAAAAGACGACGCACGGCGAGGCCTGGGACGGCTTCAAGGGAGGGCTGTGGCGGGACGCCGTCGACGTCCGCGACTTCGTCCAGCGGAACTACACCCCCTACGAGGGTGACGGCTCCTTCCTCGCGGGACCGACCGAGCGCACAACTGCCGTGTGGGACAAGCTCCTCGGTATGTTCCCCGCGGAGATCGAGCGCGGCGTCCACGACGTCGACGTGAAGACCCCGTCCCGTATCGACGCCTTCAGGCCCGGCTACATCGACGGCACGCCCGCGAACCACAACGACCTCATCGTGGGCCTCCAGACCGACGCCCCGCTCAAGCGCGCGATCATGCCCAACGGCGGCTGGCGGATGGTCGAGGGCGCCCTCAACGCCTATGGCTACGAGGCCGACCCCGAGGTCCGGGAGATCTACACCCACCTGCGCAAGACCCACAACGAGGGCGTCTTCGACGCCTACACCCCCGAGATACGCGCCTGCCGCTCCTCCGGCATCATCACCGGACTCCCGGACGCCTATGGCCGCGGCCGCATCATCGGCGACTACCGCCGCGTCGCCCTCTACGGCGTCGACCGCCTCATCGCCGCCAAGCAGGCCGACAAGGACAAGCTCGGCGCCGACTGGCCCACCGAGCACGTCATCCGGGACCGCGAGGAGATCTCCGAGCAGATCAAGGCGCTGAACGAGCTCAAGGCCATGGCCATGTCGTACGGCTATGACATCTCGGGCCCGGCCACCACCGGCCGCGAGGCCGTCCAGTGGCTGTACTTCGCCTACCTCGCCGCCGTGAAGGAGCAGAACGGCGCGGCCATGTCGATCGGCCGCATCGACAACTTCCTCGACATCTACCTCCAGCGCGACATCGAGGCCGGCCGGATCACCGAGTCCGAGGCCCAGGAGTTCATCGACGACTTCGTCATCAAGCTCCGCATCGTCCGCTTCCTGCGCACCCCCGAGTACAACGACCTCTACTCCGGCGACCCGACCTGGGTCACCTGGTCGATGGCCGGCATCGGCGAGGACGGCCGCCCGCTCGTCTCGCGCACCACGTTCCGCGCGCTGCAGACCCTCTACAACCTCGGCCCGGCCCCCGAGCCGAACCTGACGGTCTTCTGGTCGCGTGAACTGCCGCGCGGCTTCAAGGACTTCGCCTCCCAGGTCGCCATCGACACCTCGGCCATCCAGTTCGAGTCCGACGAACTGATGCGCCCCAAGTACGGCGACGACACCGCCATCGCCTGCTGCGTCTCCGCGATGGCCGTCGGCAAGCAGATGCAGTTCTTCGGCGCCCGCGTGAACGTCGCCAAGGCCCTCCTCTACGCGATCAACGGCGGCCGCGACGAGAAGTCCGGCAAGCTCGTCGTCGAGGGCTTCGAGCCGATCACCGACGAGTACCTGGACTACGCGGCCGTCGCCGAGCGGTACGACGCGATGCTCGACTGGCTGGCCAGGACCTACGTCCACGCGCTCAACGTCATCCACTACATGCACGACAAGTACGCCTACGAGCGCATCGAGATGGCCCTGCACGACCAGGAGATCCTGCGCACCATGGCCTGCGGCATCGCGGGTCTGTCGGTCGCCGCGGACTCCCTCTCGGCGATCAAGCACGCCAGGGTCAAGGTCATCCGCGACGAGACCGGCCTCGCCGTCGACTACCAGATCGAGGGCGACTACCCCGCGTACGGCAACAACGACGACCGCGCCGACGAGATCGCCCAGCGCATCGTCCACGGCTTCATGGAGAAGGTCCGCAAGCACCCCACCTACCGGAACGCCGTGCACACCCAGTCGGTGCTGACGATCACCTCGAACGTCGTCTACGGCAAGAAGACCGGCAACACCCCGGACGGCCGCCGCTCCGGCACCCCGTTCGCCCCCGGCGCCAACCCGATGAACGGGCGCGACGAGCACGGCTACATCGCCTCCGCCCTGTCGGTCGCGAAGCTGCCCTACGACGACGCCGAGGACGGCATCTCGCTGACCAACACGATCACCCCGGACGCCCTCGGCCGTACCCCCGGCGAGCGGATCGGCAACCTGTCCGGCGTGCTCGACGGCTTCACGGCCAGCGACGGCTTCCACATGAACGTCAACGTCCTCGACAAGGCGACCCTCGAGGACGCCATGGAGCACCCGGAGAACTACCCGCAGCTGACCATCCGGGTCTCCGGGTACGCGGTGAACTTCGTCCGCCTGACGCGCGAGCAGCAGCTGGACGTCATCAACCGCACCTTCCACGGCTCCCTCTGAGTCGCTCCTCCCGAACGAGACAGCCCCAGGAACACGAGGAGGAACGCCATGACCGTGCTGCTCACCCAGAACCTCACCGCGAACGACGCCGCCACCCCGGCCGCCGCCGCGACGCGCCGCCCCATCGAGGGCTCGGTGCACTCCTGGGACCTGTCGACCGGCGTCGACGGGCCGGGCACACGGTTCGTGACGTTCCTCTCCGGCTGCCCGCTGACCTGCCTGTACTGCCACAACCCCGACACCTGGAAGATGCGCAACGGCAAGCGGACCTCGGCCGACGACATCGTCGCCGAAGCCGCCAAGTACACCCGGTTCATCGAGGCCGCCGGGGGCGGCGTCACCATCAGCGGCGGCGAACCGCTGCTCCAGCCCGTCTTCGCCGGTGAGCTGCTGCACCGCTTCAAGCACGAGCTGGGCCTGCACACCGCCCTCGACACCTCGGGCTTCCTCGGCGTACGTGCCACCGATGCCCTGCTGCGCGACGTGGACCTGGTGCTGCTCGACATCAAGTCCTGGGACCGCGCCACCTACAAGCACGTCACTGGGCGCCCGCTTCAGCCCACCCTCGACTTCGCGCACCGCCTCGCCGACCTCGGCAAGAACGTGTGGGTGCGCTTCGTGCTGGTCCCCGGCCTGACCGACGACCCCGCCAACATCGAGGGCGTCGCCGCCTTCGCGGGCTCCCTCGGCAACGTCTCCCGGGTCGACGTGCTGCCTTTCCACAAGCTCGGCGAGGCGAAATGGGAGGCGCTCGGTAAGACCTTCACGCTGCACGACACCCCCTCGCCCACCCCCGAGCAGGTCGCCTCCGCCAAGGCGATCTTCGAGTCCCACGGCCTCACCGCCGTCTGACCCGGCACACCGGGGCCCGGCGTCCCCGGCGACGTACCCTGGAGCCATGAGCAGCCCCGCCCCCGAACAGCACGACCCCGAACAGCACGACCCCGAGCGGCACGACGCCAAGAAGCCCGAGCCCAAGAAGCGCGACCCCAAGGCCGCGCTGATCTTCGACGACCCGCTGACGGCGCAGTCCTCCGACGACACGGACCACGGCTGGGGCGAGCGGCCGACAGCCGGCGACAGCAGCGCCGCCGACCTGGCCCGCTTCCTCGACGAGAAGCCGCCCCACCACATCTGAAGGGCCGCGGCGAGCCCCGCTAGGACTCGGTGTGCCCCGAGCCGCGCTGCGCCACGAGCGCGTCGCGGATCTCCTTGAGCACCTCCAGCTCGGAGACCTCCATGACCTCCTGAGTGCCCTCCCTCTCGGCCTTCTTCGCGGCCTGCCGCGCGAGGTACTTGGCCATCGGCAGCACCATCAGGAAGTACACGACGGCGGCCGTGATGAGGAAGCTGATGGCGGCACTGAGGACCGTGCCCCACATGATCTCGATGCCGACGGGCTCGCCGTCCACCACCTTGCACGGGCTCTGAAGGCAGTACGCGTACTTGTTCAGGTCCTGCGTGCCGAACGCGCCGACGATCGGGTTGATGACCCCTTCCACCACCGCGTTCACGATGTTGGTGAATGCGGCGCCGATGACCACGGCGACCGCGAGGTCGATCACATTGCCCCGCATGAGGAAGGCCTTGAAGCCTTCCCACAGGCTCGGTCCGTTGTTCTCGCTCACCAGAAGGCCTCTCTTCACATGTCCAGGTAGTGGAGCAAACGCTTCCGCAACCTACGACAGTTCGGGTCAGACCTGTCCAATTCGGTAGCTCGATCGGGGGACTTGAGGAGATATACGTCACCACACCGTCACCGCCAACCTAGAGGCGGCTCCGGCGCCCGCGAGTCGCGCCGCGGTCGCGCGCTCCACCGTCAGCACCACCAACGCCCCGCCCACCGCCGAGGTTTCGCCGACTTCGCCGCCTTGACCGAGAGTTGGCCCCGGCTTCGGAACGGACGTCACGCGCGCGCCGGACGCGAGCACCCGCACCCCCGCCCCACCGTCCGCCCGCGCCGCCACCACGTCGACCCGGTCGCCCGGCCGCAGCAGCCGCACCGCCCCCGCGTCCGCGATCCGCACCGGCGCCGACACCGTCACGGCGGACGCGGCGGCCCGCCCACCCGGCCCCGCCCCCGCGTGCGCCGGCTCGGGCCCGCCTCCCGCCCCGGACGAGGGCACCGCGGCCGCCAGCGCCGCCGCGGTCAGGACGAGCCCCGCCGCCACGGCCGGCCGGTGCCGGCGCCCGCCCGCACGCCCCGGCCGCCACCGCGTGCCGCGTACGTGCACGGGAGGGAAGGACGGCACCTCGGACGTCGGGGGAATGCTGAGCTGGTACGGGACAGGTACGGATGCGGACACGGTCGCCACCGCCTGGGGCTCGGTCGGGTCGGACGGACACCGCGCCCGTCTCGCCGAACACGATCCGCCTCCGCGCCGCATCCCGCCGGAGCCCGTGCACTACCGAGCGGTTGTGGACAACTCCCTCACCCGCAAGGGGGGTTCAGGGTTACGGCAGCCGGAACCCCGGGTCCATCCCGCCCAGCGCCGAGCCGCACGGGCAGTCCCGCTCCGTGTCCGCAGGCAGCCCCGCCACCGCGTCGAACAGCACCGTCCGCAGCCGGTCCACGTTGGCCGCGAACACCTGGAGCACCTCGTCGTGCGAGACGCCCTCGCCGCTCTCCGCGCCCGCGTCCAGATCCGTGACGAGGGTCAACGACGTGTAGCAGAGCTCAAGTTCACGGGCGAGCATCGCCTCGGGGTGCCCGGTCATCCCGACCACCGACCAGCCCATGGCGGCATGCCACCGGGACTCGGCGCGGGTGGAGAACCGCGGCCCCTCGACGACGACGAGCGTCCCGCCGTCCACCGGCTCCCAGCCCTTGCCGCGCGCCGCCTTCACCGCGACCCTGCGCCCCGCGGGGCAGTAGGGGTCGGCGGGCGAGACGTGCACGACGTTCGGCACGGTCCCGTCCGGGAGCGGCTGCCCGTCGAAGTAGGTCTGCGCCCGCGCCTTCGTACGGTCCACGAACTGGTCCGGCACGAGCAGTGTCCCCGGCCCGTACTCGGGCCTGAGGCCGCCCACCGCGCACGGGCCGAGGACCTGGCGCACCCCCACGGAGCGCAACGCCCAGAGGTTGGCGCGGTAGTTGATGCGGTGCGGCGGCAGATGGTGGCCGCGGCCGTGCCGGGGGAGGAAGGCGACCCGGCGTCCCGCCAGTTCACCGAGGAAGAGCGAGTCGCTCGGCGGTCCGTAGGGAGTGTCGACGCTGATCTCCGTCACGTCGTCGAGGAAGGAGTAGAAGCCGGAGCCGCCGATCACGCCGATCTCGGCGGCGCTTGCGTGCACGTTGGTCGCCATGGGGCAGACAGTAGTCACACCGGGGACGCCGAAGACCCTGTCGTCCGAGGACGACAGGGTCTCGTAAGAATTCGCGGCGTGCTTACGCGGCGGAGGACGTCGAAGAGCTCGAGGAGCTGGACGAACTCGAGGAGCTGGACGAGCTCGAAGAGGTCGACGTCGACGGCTTCGAGTCGGAGGACGGCTTCGAGTCGGACGACTTCGACTCAGAGCCGGTCGACGACTTCGAGGACGAACCCGGGCTGCTGCTCGACGAGGAGCCGCGGCTGTCGTTGCGGTAGAAGCCGGAGCCCTTGAAGACGATGCCGACGGCCGAGAACACCTTCTTGAGGCGGCCGTTGCAGCTGGGGCACTCGGTCAGGGCATCGTCGGTGAACTTCTGCACCGCCTCGAGGCCCTCGCCGCACTCGGTGCACTGGTACTGGTAAGTCGGCACTGTGTCTTCCTCCTGGCACTCTCACTCGTTGAGTGCTAACGACGATCCATAGTGACCTATTCCGCGGGATCAGTCCACTGCCACGGGCTCGCGGTGACCCACACCACGTGCCACGGTCCGCCCCGCCGAGGGCGGAGCGAGCCGCGAGCGCAGCAGAAACATGACCACCAGGGCGAGCACCGTGCCGCCCATCGGGACGAGGAATCCGGCGCCGTCCCAGAGGCGGTCCTCCAGTTGTCCGGACACCGACACGGCGGCCGCCTGGCCGAGTGCGACCGCTCCGGTCAGCCAGGTGAAGGCCTCGGTGCGGGAGCCCACCGGGGCGATCTTCTCGACCAGCGTGTAGCCCGTGATCAGGGACGGCGCGATGCACACGCCGACCAGCAGGCCGAGCCCGGCGAGCAGCACCACGGACTGGGCCGCCCACAGCCCCGAGGCCATGACGGCGAGCGCCGTGTAGCCGACGAGGAGCCGGCGCCGCGGGGAGACCTTCCACGCGATGGCGCCGCAGACCAGGCCCGAGAGCATGTTGCCCGCGGCGAAGATCCCGTAGAGGACGCCGTTGAGGCCGGGCTCGCCGATCGACTCGGTGTAGGCGGCGAGCGAGACCTGCATGCCGCCGAAGACGGAGCCGATGCCGAGGAACGTCACGATCAGGACGCGCACACCGGGGACGCGGAGCGCGGAGGTGTGCCGCACGCGCGCGTGCTCGTCCAGGACCGCCACGGGCGGCTGGGTGCCCTTCTGGGCGGCGAACAGGAGGCCGCCGACGAGCGTGAGCGCCGCCTCGGTGATCAGGCCCGCGGCCGGGTCGATGCCGGTGCACAGGGCCGTCGCGAACAGCGGGCCGAGCACGAACGTGAACTCGTCGGTGACCGACTCGAAGGCGGCGGCCGTCTGCATCAGCGGCGAACCGTGCAGCTTCACGCCCCAGCGGGAGCGGACCATGGGCCCGATCTGCGGGGTCGAGGCACCCGTCGGTACGGCAGCCAGGAACAGTGCCCAGGTGGGCGCCCCGGACAGCGCGAGCACGGTGAGCGTGAGTCCGGCCGCGGAGTGCACGAGCACGCCGGGCAGCAGCACGGCACGCTGCCCGAAGCGGTCGGCCAGCTTGCCGCTGTAGGGCGCGAAGAGCGCCATGGCGACACCGGTCGTCGCGGAGACCGCGCCGGCGGTGCCGTACGAGCCGGTGGTGTGCTGCACGAGCAGCACGATGGAGATCGTGAGCATCGCGAACGGCTGGCGCGCCGCGAAGCCGGGGAGCAGGAACGTCCAGGCCCCACGGGTGCGCAGGAGCTGCCCGTAGCCGGGGCGCTCGGCCCGCTGGTTGCCGGGTTCGGTGACCGTGTCCTTCTGTGGCACGGCCTTGCCTTTCTGCCGCCTGGTAGCGCGGCCGCCTTCTGGTCGAGAAGGCGTCGCGCCGAGAGCCGTCCTCATGCGCCGGGAACCGAGTGATACCTACGGTCCGCGCCAGGAGAGGCCCTGGGCCAAGCAGGCAGGCGCTGTGAAGCACAGTGCCGCAAGGGGACCGCGGCCGCTTTGCGGTCGCGCCGGCTCTACGTCAGGCAGAGTCGGTCGTACGTGGTCTGTGCGTCCATGCTAACGGGCTTCCGGGCTCGCCGTGCCCAGCCAGCCGGCCAGCTTGCCGCCGAGGGCGACGGCCCGCAGGCGCGCCTCCGCGGCGTCCCGCACCGGGTCCGTGGCGACCACCAGGAGTTCGTCGCCGCGGCGGAGCACGGTGGTCGGGGCGGGCACGGAGGAGGTGCCGTCGCGGACGACGAGCGTGACGGCGGCGCCCTTGGGCAGCCGCAGTTCGCCGACCTCCACGCCGTGCATCCGCGAGCCCTCCGGGATGGAGACGGACAGCAGGTGCCCGCGCAGCCGCTCCAGGGGCGCCGATTCGATGCCGAGGTCGGCGGCGTCGGAGGAGCTGCCCAGGCGCAGCTTCTCGGCGAGCCACGGCAGCGTGGGGCCCTGGATGAGGGTGTAGACGACGACCAGGACGAAGACGATGTTGAAGATCCGCTGGCTGTCGGTGACGCCCGTGACCATCGGGATCGTCGCCAGGATGATGGGCACGGCGCCGCGCAGCCCGGCCCACGACATGAGGGCCTTCTCCGCCCACGGTATGCGGAAGGGCACCAGGCTCACGACGACCGACAGGGGGCGCGCGACCATCGTGAGGACCAGGCCGATGAGGAGCGCGGGCGCGATGTCGTCGGCCAGCTCGTGCGGGGTGACGAGCAGGCCGAGCAGGACGAACATGCCGATCTGTGCGATCCAGCCGAGTCCTTCGGCGAAGCCGCGGGTGGCCGGCCAGTGCGGCAGCTTGGCGTTGCCCATCACCATCGCGGCCAGGTAGACGGCGAGGAATCCGCTGCCGTGGGCCATGGCGCCCGCGGCGTACGCGCACGTGGCGATGGCCAGGACGGCGATCGGGTAGAGGCCGGAGGCGGGCAGGGCCACGTGCCGCAGGCCGAAGGAGCCGAGCCAGCCGACCGCGAGCCCGATGGCGGCGCCGATCGCGAGCTCCAGGGCGATCTCGCCGACGAGGACGTACCAGTGCTCGATGGGGCCCGATGCGGAGAACGCGACGACAAGGATGACGACAGGGGCGTCGTTGAAGCCGGACTCCGCCTCCAGGACGCCGGTCACGCGCGCGGGGAGCGGCACCCTGCGCAGAACGGAGAAGACCGCCGCCGCGTCCGTGGAGGAGACCACCGCGCCGATGATGAGTGCCTGTCGCCATTCGAGGCCCACCAGGTAGTGCGCTCCGGCGGCCGTCACGCCCACGCTCACCGCGACGCCCACGAGCGACAGGGCGGCGGCGGCCGGGAGAGCGGGTCTGACCTGCTTCCACTTCGTGCCCAGACCGCCCTCGGCGAGGATCACGACGAGCGCCGCGTAGCCGATGACCTGCGTCAGTTCGACGTCGCTGAAGGCGATGTGGCCCAGCCCGTCCTGGCCCATGACGACGCCGATGCCGAGGTAGAGCAGGAGGCTCGGCAGTCCGCTGCGGGAGGAGAGGCGCACGGCGGCGACCGCCACCAGCAGCACGAGTGCGCCGACGAGCAGGAGCTGGTTGAGCTGGTGGACAGTCAGGGGCTGTTCCTTCCAAGAGGGACACTGCGACGGGGAAGTTACTTCGTTACCTTACCTAATCGTTAACGCTTTCTTGACGCCGGATACGTCACGCCGTTCTCCGTGGAACCCTGCTTCCCGACTCCGCGTCCGGAGCCACACCGCACTGCTCGTAAGGTTGCTCTCGCCCCGCCCGGTTAGCGAAGGACAGCAAGGACCGCGATGCCCTCCACTACGAACGCCTCTGCCGGCCGCCCGCCCGGTAAGAAGAAGGGGCGCCGAGCCCGACTGATCGTGATCGTCCTCGTGTTGGCCGTTCTCGCGGGCATCGGATTCGGCGCCTACTGGAGCGTCGACAGCGTCCGCGCCTCCATGCCGCAGACGACGGGGTCCATCCAACTCGACGGGCTCGACGGGCCGGTCCAGGTCAAGCGGGACAGCTACGGGATCCCGCAGATCTACGCGTCCACGGATCACGACCTGTTCATGGCGCAGGGCTACGTGCAGGCGCAGGACCGGTTCTACGAGATGGACGTGCGGCGCCATACGACCTCCGGTCGGCTCTCCGAGATGTTCGGCAAGGGCCAGGTCAAGACCGACGAGTTCCTGCGCACCATGGGCTGGCGCCGGGTCGCGCAGAAGGAGTACGACACCAAGCTGTCGCCCACGACCAAGAAGTACCTCCAGGCGTACTCCAAGGGGGTCAACTCCTACCTGGGCGGCAAGAGCGGCAAGGACATCTCCGCGGAGTACGTCGCGCTCGGCTTCGAGAACGACTACAAGCCGCAGAAGTGGTCGCCGGTGGACTCGGTGGCCTGGCTCAAGGCGATGGCTTGGGACCTGCGCGGCAATATGCAGGAGGAGATCGACCGCTCGCTGATGACGAGCCGGCTCGGCCCGAAGCAGATCGCCGATCTGTACCCCGACTACCCGTACTCGCGGCACAAGCCGATCGTGCAGGAGGGCGGGTACAACAGCGCCACGAAGTCGTTCGACGCGTCCTCAGGCGGCGGTACGGGCACCCAGTCGGCCGGGGCGGCGGGCACCGGCCTGACGGGCGACGCACAGGCCCCCAGCAGCCTCCAGAGCCAGCTCGGCGGCCTCTCCAAGGTCCTGGACGGCATCCCCGACTCCGCGGGCCTCGGACCCAACGGCAGCGGCATCGGCTCCAACTCGTGGGTGGTCTCGGGCGACCACACCATCACCGGCAAGCCGCTGCTCGCCAACGACCCGCACCTGGCGCCGCAACTGCCGTCCGTCTGGTACCAGATGGGCCTGCACTGCACGAGCGTCTCCAGCAAGTGTCAGTACGACACCTCGGGTTACACCTTCGCCGGCATGCCGGGCGTGGTCATCGGTCACAACCAGAACATCTCCTGGGGCTTCACCAACTCGGGCGTCGACGTCACCGACCTCTACCTGGAGAAGTTCAGCGGCGACGGCTACCTGGTGGACGACAGGACGGTGCCGTTCAAGACCCGCAAGGAGACCATCAAGGTCGCCGGCGGTGAATCGAAGACGATCACGGTGCGGGAGACCGGCAACGGGCCGCTGCTGTCCGACCGCGACTCCGAACTCGTGAAGGTCGGCAAGAAGGCCGGCGTGGACGCGGCGGCGCCCGACCGCGGCGACGGCTACGGCATCGCGCTGCGCTGGACCGCGCTGCAGCCGGGCAACACCATGGACGCCGTCTTCAAGCTCGACAAGGCGTCGAACTGGTCCGAGTTCCGCAAGGCCTCCGCCGACTTCCAGGTGCCCTCGCAGAACCTCACCTACGCCGACACCGAGGGCAACATCGGCTACCAGCTGCCGGGCCGGATCCCGATCCGCGGCGAGGGCGACGGTTCGCTGCCGTCCCCCGGCTGGGACTCCAAGTACCGCTGGACCGGCTACATCAAGCAGGACGAGCTGCCCTACGAGTTCAACCCGAAGCGCGGCTACATCGTGACCGCCAACCAGGCCGTGGTCGACGACAGCTACCCGTACACGCTGACCAAGGACTGGGGATACGGCACCCGTAGCCAGCGCATCACCGACCTGATCGAGTCGAAGATCAAGGACGGCGGCAAGATCTCCACCGACGACATGCGCACCATGCAGATGGACAACAGCAGCGAGATCGCCAAGCTGCTCGTGCCGTACCTGCAGAAGATCGACATCAAGGACCCGGACGTCCGCGAGGCGCAGCAGCTCCTGGACAACTGGGACTACACCCAGAACCCGGACTCGGCGGCCGCGGCCTACTTCAACTCCGTGTGGCGCAACATCCTGAAGCTCGCCTTCGGCAACAAGCTGCCCAAGGAGCTGCGGGTCGAGGGCCAGTGCCTGAGCGTCGAGCCGGTCGACAAGACGGGTCCCGCGGACGAGGACCGCAAGGTCCGCGAGTGCGGCGAGCGGGACACGCACTCGGCGCAGCCGGACGGCGGCGACCGCTGGTTCGAGGTCGTTCGCAAGATCATCAAGGATCCGAAGAACGACTGGTGGAAGACGCCGGGCAGCCGCACGGACGACCCCACCAAGACCCGTGACCAGCTGTTCAGGCGCGCCATGGAGGACGCCCGCTGGGACCTCACGGCCAAGCTCGGCAAGGACATCGACACCTGGAGCTGGGGCCGGCTGCACAAGCTGGAGCTGAAGAACCAGACCCTCGGCAGCGAGGGCCCCGGCTGGCTCCAGTACGTGCTCAACCGCGGTCCCTGGAAGATGGGCGGCGGAGAGGCGGCCGTGAACGCGACCGGCTGGAACGCCGCGGGCGGCTACGGGGTCGACTGGGTGCCGTCCATGCGGATGGTGGTCAACATGGCGGACCTCGACAAGTCCAAGTGGATCAACCTCACGGGCGCATCGGGGCACACCTTCAGCGACCACTACACGGACCAGACCGAGAAGTGGATCAACGGTGACCTGCTGCCGTGGCACTTCTCCAAGAAGGCCGTCGACGACAGCACAGAGGACTCGCTGGTCCTGAAGCCGTAGCCGGGTCGACACCGAAAGGGGCCTCCACGCGCGCGTGGAGGCCCCTTCGCATGTGCGGTGCCGGGGTCAGAAGCGCCGCACGCCCGAGGGCGTCACCACCGCGTCCACGGCCTTGTCGTGCGCCTCTTGGGGGAGGTGCGCGACGACCTCGCTGTCGTGGAGCAGTACGACCAGCGCGGGCCGCGCACCGGCCGCCTCCAGGCGCGCGAGCACCCGGTCGTACGAGCCGCCGCCGCGGCCGAGCCGCATCCCGCGCGCGTCCACGGCGAGCCCCGGCAGCAGCACAGCGTCCGCCTCCAGGACGGCGTCGGGGCCCAGCCGTTCGCCGCCGGGCTCCAACAGGGCCATCTTTCCCGGGTGCCGCACCGTGGTGAGCGAAGCCGCCCCGTCGTACGCGCCCCAGTCCAGGTCGTTGTCGGGCAGCAGCGCGGGCAGCAGTACGCGCGTCCCGCGCGCGCGTAGGGCGTCGAGGAGCGCGCCCGTCCCCGGCTCGCCCCCCACGGAGACGTACGCCGCCACAGTGCGGGCCTTCGCCAACTCGTCCAGTTCGAGAGCCCGCCGGGCCACGGCCAGCTCCGTCTCCCGTACGTCATCCTCCGTCAACGCGTTCCTCACCCGGAGGAACTCCCTGCGCAATGAACGCTTGTCAGGGTGGGCGCCGCGCGGGTCATCTGCGGGCTCATTGGTGTGCGGACTCATAGCGGGGTCACAAACCTCTCCTATTCAACGCATATATGTGCCTACAAAGCGGACCCACAGATTCCGCCCATAGCAGCCGGATATGGTGACCCGCATGACTGACGCGCACACCAGGATCACCAAGGCTGTCATCCCCGCCGCGGGCCTCGGCACCCGGTTCCTGCCCGCCACGAAGGCGACTCCCAAGGAGATGCTCCCGGTCGTCGACAAGCCGGCGATCCAGTACGTGGTCGAGGAGGCCGCGTCGGCGGGGCTCGGCGACGTACTGATGATCACAGGCCGCAACAAGCGCCCCCTGGAGGACCACTTCGACCGCAACCACGAGCTGGAGGCGGCCCTTCAGAAGAAGGGCGACGCGAACCGACTCGCCAAGGTCCAGGAGTCCAACGACCTCGCCACCATCCACTACGTGCGCCAGGGCGACCCCAGGGGCCTCGGCCACGCGGTCCTGTGCGCCGCCCCCCACGTGGGCGACGAGCCGTTCGCGGTGCTGCTCGGCGACGACCTGATCGACCCCCGCGACCCGTTGCTCCAGAAGATGGTGGAGGTTCAGGAGGAGCACGGCGGCAGCGTCATCGCGCTCATGGAGGTGGAGCCCTCCCAGATCCACCTCTACGGATGCGCCGCGGTCCAGGCCACGGAGGACGGCGCCGTCGTGAAGGTCACCGACCTGGTGGAGAAGCCGGATCCGGCCGACGCCCCCTCCAACTACGCGATCATCGGCCGCTACGTACTCGACCCCGCCGTCTTCGACATACTGCGCAAGACCGAGCCCGGCCGCGGCGGCGAGATCCAGCTCACCGACGCGCTCCAGCAGCTCGCCGCCGACGAGAAGGTCGGCGGCCCCGTGCACGGCGTCGTCTTCAAGGGCCGCCGCTACGACACCGGCGACCGCGGCGACTACCTCAAGGCCATCGTCCGCCTCGCGTGCGAACGTGAGGACCTGGGCCCGGAGTTCCGCGCCTGGCTGCGCGGCTACGTCGCCGAGGAGATCTGACACCCCGCTCCCCGGCCGGACCTGTGCCCCGGTACGGCACACCGCCTCCGGGGCGTCACATATCGCCCGTGGTAGGAACACCGGTGTACGCCGAAGATCCGGCACACCGGCACGAGGAGCAGGGGAGCAGCAGTGAACAGTTTCAGTGCCACGACGGACCGGGCGCAGATCTGGTCGGTGGACGAGCATCTGGAGGACATCCTCGCCGCCGTCGAAGCGCTCGACCCCATCGAGCTCCAACTCCTCGACGCACAGGGCTGTGTGCTCGTCGAAGAGGTGACGGTCCCGCTGTCGCTGCCGCCGTTCGACAACAGCTCGATGGACGGCTACGCGGTGCGCGTCGCGGACATCGCGGGCGCGAGCGAGGAGTTCCCCGCCGTGCTCACGGTGATCGGCGACGTCGCCGCGGGCCAGGCCGAACAGCCCACCGTCGGACCCGGCGAGGCCGCCCGCATCATGACCGGCGCCCCGCTGCCGCCCGGCGCCGAGGCCGTGGTCCCCGTGGAGTGGACCGACGGAGGGCTCGGCGCGGGCCCCGTCACCACGATGACCGCCCACAGCGCCGCCCCTGAGGGCGCCTCAGGAGAGGTCCGCGTGCACCGGCCCGCCGAGGCACGCGCACACGTACGCGCGCAGGGCAGCGACGTACAGGCGGGCGACCGGGCGCTCACCGTCGGCACTGTCCTCGGCCCGCCGCAGATCGCCCTGCTCGCCGCCATCGGCCGCGGCACCGTACGCGTGTGCCCGCGCCCGCGCGTGGTCGTCGTCTCCACCGGTACCGAACTCGTCCAGCCCGGCGAGCAGTTGGCGCCCGGCCAGATCTACGACTCCAACAGCTTCGCCCTCACCGCCGCCGCCCGCGACGCCGGAGCCATCGCCTACCGGGTGGGCGCGGTCTCCGACGACGCGGAGACGCTCCGCTCCACCATCGAGGACCAACTGATCCGCGCCGACCTCATCGTGACGACGGGCGGCGTCAGCGTCGGCGCGTACGACGTCGTCAAGGAGGCCCTGAGCGGCATCGGCGTCCCGGACGACCCGGACGACCCGGAAGAGGCGACGGGCATCGCGGCCGGCAGCGGCGTCGAGTTCCGCAAGCTCGCCATGCAGCCCGGCAAGCCGCAGGGCTTCGGCTCCATCGGCCCCGACCACACCCCGCTCCTCGCGCTGCCGGGCAACCCCGTGTCGTCGTACGTCTCCTTCGAACTGTTCGTACGCCCCGCGATCCGCGCCCTGATGGGCCTGCCCGAGAACGCCGTGCACCGCCCGAAGGCCCGCGCGACCATCACCGCCGACAAGGCGCTGAACTCGCCGTCGGGCCGCCGCCAGTTCCTGCGCGGCGTGTACGACGCCGAGGCCGGCGAGGTCGCGCCCGTCGGCGGCGCCGGCTCCCACCTCATCGCGGCGCTCGCCCAGGCGAACTCGCTGATCGTGGTGCCCGAGGGCACGACGTCGGTGGAGCCGGGCACTGAGGTGGACGTGGTCCTGCTGGGCTGACAGGGCCCACTGTCGGAGGCTCGCGATAGCGTGTCGCGCACAAATCGTCCGGCGCGCCGCACCGCGCACGGCTCGGATCGGGAGCGCCACAGCACCATGAGCACTTCGCAGAATCAGCAGGACCAGACCGACCGGCTCACGCACATCGACGAAGCGGGCGCCGCCCGCATGGTCGACGTATCGGAGAAGGACGTCACCGCGCGCACCGCCCGCGCCAGCGGCCGCGTCCTCGTCTCGCCGCGCGTGGTGGAGCTGCTGCGCGGCGAGGGCGTGCCCAAGGGGGACGCGCTCGCCACCGCGCGCATCGCGGGAATCATGGGCGCCAAGCGCACCCCTGACCTGATCCCGCTCTGCCACCCGCTGGCCGTGTCCGGAGTGAAGCTCGACCTGTCCGTGGCGGACGACGCGGTGGAGATCCTCGCCACCGTGAAGACCACGGACCGCACGGGCGTCGAGATGGAGGCGCTCACGGCGGTCTCGGTCGCCGCGCTCACCGTCGTCGACATGGTCAAGGCGGTCGACAAGGGGGCCGTCATCTCGGACGTCCGCGTCGAGGAGAAGACCGGCGGCAAGTCCGGCGTCTGGAACAGGGAGGACCGCGCATGAGCGACTACCGCGCCCTCGTCGTCACGGCCTCCAACCGGGCCGCCGCCGGGGTCTACGAGGACAAGGGCGGCCCCCTGATCGCCGAGGGCCTAAGAAAGCTGGGCTTCGCCGTCGAGGGCCCCCAGGTGGTGCCGGACGGCGACCCCGTGGAGGCCGCCCTGCGGGCCGCGGTCGAGGCGGCGTACGACGTCGTGATCACCACCGGCGGCACCGGCATCTCGCCCACCGACCGCACTCCCGAGGCGACGGCCCGTGTCCTCGACCGCGAGGTGCCGGGCATCCCCGAGGCGATCCGCGCGTACGGCCGGGAGAAAGTGCCCACGGCGGCGCTCTCGCGTGGCCTCGCGGGGGTCGCCGGGCGCACACTGATCGTGAACCTGCCGGGTTCCAGCGGGGGCGTGAAGGACGGACTGGCCGTCCTCGGGCCGCTGCTGACCCACGCCGTCGACCAGATCCACGGCGGTGACCACCCGAGAAGCGATCCCAGACCCGAAGTCCAGGCACCCGGGGGTGCGCGCTGAACAGCCCGTCGTGGCCCGTCGTGCTGGTGGAGGGCGATGTCGTCCTCCGCCCCATAAGACTGCGCGACCAGCGTGCCTGGCGCGAAGTGAACCGGCGCAACCGCGACTGGCTGCGCCCCTGGGAGGCGACGATCCCGCCGCCCACGCCGAGCGGTCCGATCACCCACCGCCCGACATACCGTCAAATGGTGCGCCACCTGCGCTCGGAGGCGAACGCGGGCCGGATGCTGCCCTTCGTCGTCGAGTACCAGGGCCGCCTCGTCGGGCAGTTGACCGTCGCCGGGATCACCTGGGGATCGATGTGCTCGGGCCACGTCGGGTACTGGGTGGACCAGTCGGTGGCGGGCCGCGGCGTGATGCCGACGGCCGTCGCGCTCGCGGTCGACCACTGCTTCCGCACCGTGGGCCTGCACCGCATCGAGGTCTGCATTCGGCCGGAGAACGGGCCGAGCCGCAGGGTCGTGGAGAAACTCGGATTCCGCGAGGAGGGCCTGCGTCCACGATATCTCCACATCGACGGCGCCTGGCGGGACCACCTCGTCTTCGCGCTCACCGCCGAGGAGGTCCCGGAAGGACTCCTGAGGCGTCGCCGTCGCGAGCGCCGCGGCAACGCCGCAGGTCCGAGCGCCCCCAATACGGCAGACCCGGGCACCCCCTCGAAATGAAATAAATGTTCGAAATTGATCGATGAGGCACCGTCAGAGGCCATTGAATTCCTTCGAAGGTCGGCCCGGTGATCACATCCATCGCAAAAAAGCTCGGATTATCAGCCAGATCGTGCGACACGCCGGCTCAATTGGCGGATGGCCCCCCGTAAACCCCTCTACGGTGTGTCCGTGAGCAGCAGCGGCCTCATCTACGCAGTCATCGTCGGGGCCTGGGCCGCCTACTTGGTGCCGATGTGGCTCCGTAGGCAGGACGAGTTGAACGAAGCTCGTCCGACGGAACGCTTCAGCACAGCCATCCGGCTTCTCTCCGGCCGGGCGGGCATGGAGCGCCGGTACGCCAAGGACCTGCAGGCGCGCTCGCCCGAGTCGGACGAGCGGCAGGGCGACCCGGTCGACCCGGACGCGCCCACCGATCCGGTGGACGTCCGGGACTCAGGCATGTCCCCGTCCGGGGAGCGGCGCGCCCCGCACCAGGGGCGAGAACGCCGCGAAAGCCGCGAACATCCCGATTCCGCCCGGGAGTTCGCACAGCCGGCCCGCGAGCGCACGGAACCCGCCCGCGAACCCGAGTCGGCGGTCGAACCCACCGCACCCGCCAAGTCCCGCGCCGCCCGCGCCGCTTCCGCCGCGGCCGAGGCACAAGCCGCACGCGCCCGGCGCACCAAGGTGCTCGCGCGCCGCCGCCGCACGACCGTCCTGCTCTTCGCCGCCTTCAGCGTCGGCGCCGTCGTGGCCGCCGTCGGCGGCGTCGCGTTCCTGTGGGCGCCCGCCGCCCCCGCCCTGCTCCTCAGCGCGTACATCGTCTACCTGCGCACCCAGGAACGACGCCGCTTCGCCTACGTCATGGACCGCCGCCGCGCCGAGGTCGCCGCGCAACGACTGCGGGAGCGCCAGCCGCGCAGGCGGCAGCAGACCGCCGCGCGCGCCGCGGCCGAGGACCAGGAGGAGGGCCCAACGATGGACGGGACCGCCACCGACCCCGGCCTGGAAGCCCTCGCCGCCGACCGGCGCGCCCTCGTCGAGCAGACCGACCATCAGGAGTGGGTCGACCAGCAGCGCGAACGGCAGCGCCACCCCGGCCCCGGCGACAGCTGGGACCCGGTCCCCGTGCCGCTCCCCACCTACGTCACCGCCCCCGTCGCCCCCCGCGCCACCGGCGGCATCGACTACAACGCACCCGAGACCTGGAGCTCCGCCCGCTCCTCCGCCGCGGAACAGGCCGCACGCCAGCAGGCGCAGGAGGAGCACGCCCCGGAGCCCGCCGCGGAATCCGCCGAACCGGTCGCCGACGACGGCCGCAGCGACGCCCGCCGCGCCGCCTCCGCCCGCCGCTCCCGCGAGCGCGGGCGCACGCCGCTCTTCGACCAGTTCGACAGCAGCGGGTCCGGCGCCGACGGCCGACCGCGCGCCGCCAACGAGTGAGCCGGACCACTTCGGAGCCCGCCCGGCTGACCAGCCAGGGAACGGATTTCCAAGCACCCGGATCGGGGTGCTAGAGTTTCACTCGTTGCAAGGGCGTGTGGCGCAGTCCGGTAGCGCACCTCGTTCGCATCGAGGGGGCCAGGGGTTCGAATCCCCTCACGTCCACTGCAATGAAAGCCCCCGACGGGAAACCGTCGGGGGCTTTCGCGTATCCGCGTACCGCGCGCGATGCGGCTACAGGGACTTCGCGAAGCACCGGCTCAACTCGTCGAACCGGTAGTGGCCGAACCGGGAGCACGACTCGTAACCGCTCGACGTGTACAGGGCTATCGCCTCCGGCTGCTTCAGGCCCGTCTCCAGAACCATGCGGGTGCGCCCCGCCGCCCGGGCGTCCTCCTCAAGGGCCGCGAGGATCCGCCGGGCCAGGCCGAGGCCGCGCGCCTCCGGGGTGACGTACATGCGCTTCAACTCGGCGTCGCCGTCCGCGTACCCCTCGTCGTTCTCCTCCTGGCCGCGCCAGCCGCCGGTCGCGAGCGGCGTGCCCGAGGCGTCGTACGCGATCAGGTACAGGCCGTGCGGCGGCTCGAACATCGACGGGTCCAGCGGCGTGACATCGCCCTCGTCGCCGTAGCGCTCCGCGTACTCGAGCTGGACGCGGTCGTTCAGCGCGATCGCGTCGCGGTGGCCGAAGGAGGTGGGTCGCAGGCTCGGGGCCCCGACTCCGGAAAGCTGAATAGTCATACGGGCTATCGTAACTCTATGCGGGCACTTGCGGTGGTCCCGTCCACTCTGCCGGTATCGTGCCGGCGTGCTGACTGTGACCTCTGTGAATGTGAACGGGCTCCGGGCCGCCGCCAAGAAGGGCTTCGTGGAGTGGCTCGCCGAGACCTCCGCCGACGCCGTCTGCCTCCAGGAGGTGCGCGCCGAGCCGCACCAGCTGCCCGAGAGCGTGCGCGAGCCCGAGGGCTGGCACGTCGTGCACGCGCCGGCCGCCGCCAAGGGCCGCGCCGGCGTCTCCCTCTATACGCGCCGCGAGCCGGAGCGGGTGCGGATCGGATTCGGCTCGGCCGAGTTCGCGGACAGCGGCCGCTACGTCGAGGTGGACCTGCCGGGCGTCACCGTCGCCAGCCTCTACCTGCCCTCCGGCGAGGTCGGCACGGAGCGCCAGGACGAGAAGATCCGCTTCATGGGGGAGTTCCTGCCCTACCTGAAGTCCCTGCGCGAGCGGGCCGCCGCCGACGGCCGCGAGGTCGTCGTCTGCGGCGACTGGAACATCGCCCACCAGGAGGCCGACCTCAAGAACTGGAAGGGCAACAAGAAGAACTCCGGCTTCCTCCCGGAGGAACGCGAGTGGCTGTCCTCCGTCTTCGACCCGTCCGACGGCGGCTACGTCGACGTGGTCCGGTCACTGCACCCGGACGTCGAGGGCCCGTACTCGTGGTGGTCGTACCGGGGGCGGGCTTTCGACAATGACAGCGGATGGAGAATTGATCTGGCCGTGTCAACTCCTGGACTGGCCGATCGCGCCGTGAAGGCATACGTCGAGCGCGCCGCCACGCACGACGAGCGCTGGTCGGACCACGCGCCCGTCACCGTCGTGTACGAGTAGGCATCGGCGCCAGGCAGCCGACATGACGGGCCCCGTCCGGATCTCCGGACGGGGCCCGTCACATGGGTTCAGGCGGCGTTACTGCTGGAAGCGGTCCTTGGCCTCCTCGGCGGCGTCCTGCGCCTTTTCCTTCGCCTGGTCCATGCCTTCCTTGGCACGGTCCTGGCCTTCCTCGGTCTTGCCCTCGGAGCCGCCCATGGCTTCCTTGGCCTTGTCCTGCAGCTGCTCGGCCTTGTCCTTGAACTGGTCAGAGATACCCATTTGATGCACTCCATGAAGGGTGGGGGGTGGGCCTCGACCAGACTTACACGGCACCCCATTCGGCGCATTTCGATCAATGACGGATTGTGTACGGGGTGCCGCGCGGGGTGCGAAGCCGCAGGTCAGCGGCCACGTGCCGCCTCGTCGGCGGCTCCGCCCGCTCCGACGAGGCCCTTGGAGACGGTGCCGAGGCGGCCCTCGAAGCGGCGTACCCGCTGCTGGCCCACGATCCCGATCGCGGAGGGCAGGTAGCCGCGTATCCCCTGCATGCCGCGCAGCCACCACTGCGCGTACACGTGGGGCGCGCGGCGTTCGATGCCGGCCACGAGGCGGTCGACCGCCGGGCCCAGCGGGTAGGTCTTGTTCGACGGCCAGGGCAGTTGCTGGCGCAGTTCGCGCATCACGTCGTCCTGGTCGGCGCCGCGCACCATGTCGGTGTCCGTCCAGGACAGATAGCCGACGCCGACGCGTACGCCCTTGTGGCCGACCTCGGCGCGCAGGCTGTGGGCGTACGCCTCCACGCCCGACTTCGACGCGCAGTAGGCGGTCATCATCGGGGCGGGGGTGATCGCGGCGAGGGAGGCGATCTGCAGGAGGTAGCCGCGGGACTCCGTCAGGACGGGGAGGAAGGCGCGGGCCGTCACGGCGGAGCCGATGAGGTTGACCTCGATGACGCGCCGCCACGCGATCGGGTCGGAGTCGGCGAAGGGGCCGCCGGTCGCGACGCCGGCGTTGGCGACGACGATGTCGACCTTCCCGAAGCGGTCCTTGACCTCCTGTGCGACCTGCGCCATCGCCACGTGGTCCGTGACGTCCGCGTGCCACCAGTCGGCGTCGGAGTGCAGCCGCGCGGCGACCTGCTTCAATTCGTCCGGCTCCAGGCCGACCAGCGCGATCTTCGCTCCGCGTGCCGACAGCTTGCGCGCGAGCAGCTCGCCCACGCCGCGCGCGGCTCCCGTGACGACCGCGACCTGACCTTCGAGACTGACCCTGCTCATACGGCATCCGCCCCCTTCGGCGACTGTGCGTCCTGTGAGTTCACGTACTTCTGCGACAGTTCACGGATCTTCGCCGTGACGACCTCGGGGGCCTCGACGGGTGTCATGTGGCCGAGCCCCGGCAGCTCGGTCAGGCCCGCGCAGTCGGGCAGCGCGGCGGCGATCCGTCGGGCGTGCGCGACCGGGGTGAGTCGGTCGGCGGTTCCCGCGATGACGGCGACCGGCATGGTCAACTCGCCTACGCCGACGTCGAGTTGAAGGTGTTCGAGCACGTGGGACCAGCCGTAGCGCACCTCGCGCGGGCAGGCGTGCACGATCCGCGCGCAGGCCTCGACCTTGTCGGGCGCCGAACCCGGGCCCATCGTCGCGTACTTGAGGACCCGCTTGCCGATCGGTGTGACGGGCCCGAGGGGTGCCTTCGAGCCGAGGATCGCGCGGGTGATCCGGGTGCGCAGGTTGCCGGCCCGCATCAGCGGCACCACGGTCGCCTCGGCGACGAGCTGCGAGCTTCCGGTGCTGCACAGCAGGACGGCGGCGGCGTGTTCCTGGAACTTCGGGCGTCCGGCGGCGGCCATCATCGTCATGCCGCCCATGGAGTGCCCGGCGAGCACGGCCTGTTCGCCCGGTTCGAGCGTCGCGCCGAGCACGGCTTCCAGGTCGTCGGCCAGCATGTCGGTCGTGTACGGGGGGCGGTCCGCGGCCGGGCTGCGGCCGTGTCCGCGCTGGTCGTAGACGATCACCCGGTGGTCGGTGGCGAGGGCCCGTGTTTGCGCGGCCCAGAACGCCGTGGAGCAGGTCCAGCCGTGCGAGAGAAGCACCGCCGGGGCGCCCGGGGGGCCGTGCACCTCGACGTGGAGGCGTGCCCCGTCCGCGGAGGTGACGGTCAGCTCGCGGGCGGCGACGGGCGGTGCGTACGGTCCTGTCGTCACATGGCGCATCAGTCGGCTCATGCGGCGTTCACCTCGGCCTTCTTCCTGGTACGCGGTGTGGGCGCGGCCGGCTCGGCGGGCGCGCGCACCACCTCGTACTCGCCTACGTCGACATGCCGGGTGGCGTGCCGGAATTCGGTGGTCGTGCCCGGCCACACCGTGGTGTTGACCCCGTTCTCGTCGAGGTACCAGCTGTTGCAGCCGCCGGTGTTCCACACGGTGCGCTTCATGCGGTCCTGTACGCGGTTGTTCCAGCCGCGGACGGCGGTCTCGCGCGCGTCGAGTGCGACGCGGCCGCCCAGGACGTTCAACTGCCGCATGTAGTCGGCCAGGTAGTTCAGGTGGGCCTCGATCATCAGGATCATCGAGGAGTTCCCGAGGCCCGTGTTCGGCCCGATGATCATCATGAAGTTCGGGAATCCGGCGGAGGTGGCTCCGCGCATCACGTTCATGCCGCCCTTCCACGACTGCATGAGGGTGTCGCCGTCGGCGCCGATGATCCGGTCCGCGATCGGCATGTCGGTGACGTGGAAGCCGGTGCCGAAGACGATCGCGTCGACCTCGGTCTCGCTGCCGTCGGAGGCGATGAGGGTGTTTCCGCGGATCTCGCTGAGTCCGGAGGCGACGACGTCGACGTTGGGCTGGGCGAGCGCCGGATAGTACGTGTTGGAGAGCAGGATGCGCTTGCAGCCGATGCGGTAGTCCGGCGTGAGCTTGGCGCGCAGCTCCGGGTCCTTGATCGCGCGGTGCATGTTCCGCTTGGCGAGCTGTTCGACCACGCCCAGTTCGTTTGGGCGTTTGGTGAACGCCTGGACCTGCAACTCGCGGATGCCCCACAGGAGTCCGCGCCGCGCCTGGGTGGTGAAGGGCAGCTGTCGGTGCAGCCAGCGCTCGGCCTTGGTGACGGCGCGGTCGGCGCGCGGCATGACCCATGGCGGCGTGCGCTGGAAGAGGGTGAGGTGCCCGACTTCCTTCTGGATGGCCGGGACGATCTGGATGGCCGAAGCGCCCGTCCCGATCATGGCGACGCGCTTGCCGCGCAGGTCGTAGTCGTGGTCCCACTGTGCGGAGTGGAAGACCTTGCCGGGGAAGGTGTCGAGCCCGGCGATGTCCGGTGTCTTCGGCTCGGAGAGCGGTCCGGCGGCGGAGACGACGACGTCGGCGGTGAGTGTCCCCTTGGCCGTGTCGATCTCCCACCACAGCTGGTCGGTGTCCCAACGCAGCTGGTTCACCTCGGAGTTGAACCGGATGTGCGGGCGCAGCCGGAAGGTGTCGGCGACGTGTTCCAGGTACTCCCGGATGTGCTCCTGTCCGGAGAACGTCCGGGGCCAGTCGGGGTTGGGTGCGAACGAGAAGGAGTACAGGTGGGACGGCACGTCGCAGGCGCAGCCCGGGTAGCTGTTGTCGCGCCAGGTCCCGCCGACCGCGCCGGCCCGCTCCAGGATCACGAAGTCGGTGATGCCTTCGCGCCGCAGCCTGACGGCCGCGCCGAGGCCGCCGAAGCCGGATCCGATCACCGCCACCCGTACGTGCTCGCGCTCCTGCTCGGCCATGCCGGCGCCTCCCTTGCCGCAGCGACTCTGCCAGTGAACACTGGCGTAATTCGGAGAGTAGAGGCTGTGCGTACTCATGGGTAGGGGTCGGACCGAGGAAAGTTACCTCGGGTACGACATAAGGTTTCCGGCGTGGAGAAGGCGCAAAAGGAAGTGACAGAACCCGGCGAGGGCAAGCGCGAGTACCGCATGGAGGAGCTGGCGAAGGCGGCCGGCATCACGGTCCGCACCGTGCGCTTCTACCGCGAGCGCGGACTGATCAAGCCGCCCCGCCGCGAGGGCCGCATCGCCTGGTACGACGAGACGCACCTCGACCGCCTGCGCACGATCGCCTCGCTCCTGGACCGCGGCCACACCCTCAACGGGATCAGTGAGCTCTCCGAGGCCTTCGACCGGGGCCGCGACGTCGGCGAACTCCTCGGCGTGCGGCCCACGGAGGAGGTCCCCGTCCGGCTCTCCGCCGCCGAACTCGCCGACTACTTCGCGGACGACGTCACGCCCGAGAACCTCCAGGCCGCCCTCGACCTCGGCTACTTGGGCATCGACGGCGAGGAGATCGTGCACATCAGCCGCCGCCTGCTCGACATCTCGGCGGCCCTGGTCCGCGAGGGCATCCCGCTGGCCGACGTCCTGGCGGCGGCCAGGCGCGTCCGCGAACACGCCGACGCCCTCGCCGGGCTCTTCACCGACCTCGTCGCCACGCACGCCTCCGGCAAGGACATCGACCGGCTGCGCCCGCTGGCGAAGGGGGTAGTGGAGGCGGAGCTGTCCCTGGCGATCGACCGCAGGCTGGAGTCGTCCGACGGGTCACCTGGGTAGCCACCAACGGGCCTTGTATATCCCGCCGTTGACGTACGTGAACGCGCCGCCCGGCCGGTGCAGGCTGACAGTCGTCGTCCACCAGGTCTCCCCGAGCCCGGCCTCCGGAACCGTGGTGACCACCCGCCCCGTCCGCGGATCGTCCCCCACGCACTTCACGGACTTCCGGACGATCTCCGAGGCCCCCGCGAAGTCCCGCACGAAGCTCTGGCCCGGGATGTCGTACTGGAACACCGACGCGGTCGTCGTCACCCACATCCGCCACGGCGCCCCCGCCACGGGAAACAGGTCGTGCCCGCCGGCCGACTTCCCGGGCGTCGCGACGGGCAGCGCCACGGCGAACTGCCGCACCAGCGAGGGCCGCACGCGCGAGCCCTCCACCCGGTAGGCCACCAGCTCGTCGTCCCCCATGGCCCACAGCACCTCGCGCGCCGAGTCCCAGTGCAGCCCGTGGGCGCCCTTCAGCTCGGCCTCGACATAGCGCGTGGTGTGCGGCCCGAGGGACGCCGCGTACAGGCGCACCCGCGCCCCTGTACTGCACGCGACGGCGACGTTCCCGTCGGGGAGGATCTCGGCGGTGTGCGGGTTGACCAGATCGTCCCCGGGCCCGAGCGCCCCGGCCCAGTACCGCCGCCCGCTCGGCCACTCCACCACGCCCACGAACCCGAACGACGCCGTGGTCAGGACGTACGTACGCCCGCGGTGCCGGCGCACCTTCGCCTCGCTCGGGTACACCCAGCTGATGTCGGGCTCGACGTCCCGGTACCGGGCGTCCCCCACGGGCGAGAACGCCCACCGCACGACACCCGGATCCACCGCCGGGTCCCACGTCCGCACCCGCGAATCCATCACCAACAGCCGCTTGCTCGCCTGCTCCGTGATGAGCACGGGAGGCAGCCCGGACGGCGCGGCCCCGCCCTCCCCGCGCCACCGAACGCGAGCGCCGTCCCGATTCCCGCGGCGCCGAGCAGTACCCCTCTTCGTGAACCGTGCGACATGAAACCCCCCTGGCGGACAGGCAGTTGAGCGCGCCATCGTCGTGCGCGCGCCCAGAATCTGTCATGCCAGGGGCGAAGGGGTAAGACCTCCGCAGGACATTGGTCCGGCGGAGGGGCCGGTCATCGTGGCGGCAGCTTCGGCCGCCTCCGGTCCGGGACGTCCGAGTAGTCCGGCGGGTTCGTCGCCCCCTGCTCCGCGAGGAGGTTCAGCGCCAGCTCCACCGCGTCGTCGAGCTGGGCGTGGCGGCCCTCCGCCCAGTCGAGGGGGGTGCGCAGGGCCTCGATGTCCGGTTCCACGCCCCGGTTCTCGACGGACCAGCCGTACTGGGGGAACCAGGCCGCGTTCATCGGGACCGTGATCACCGTGCCGTCGCCGAGCTTGTGCCGCCCCGTCATGCCGACGACGCCGCCCCAGGTGCGCTGGCCGACGACCGGGCCGAGCGCGAGCAGCTTGAACGCGGCGGCGATCATGTCGCCGTCCGAAGAGGTCGCCTCGTCGGCGAGGGCGACGACCGGGCCGCGCGGGGCGTTCGAGGCGTACGAGACGGCCTGTGCGTTGCGGGTCAGGTCCCAGCCGATGATCTTCCGGGTGAGTTTCTCGACGACCAGCTCGCTGATGTGGCCGCCAGCGTTGCCGCGTACGTCGACGATGAGCGCGGGCCGGGAGACCTCCATGCGCAGGTCGCGGTTGAACTGGGCCCAGCCGGAGCCGCCCATGTCGGGGATGTGCAGGTAGCCGCATTTGCCGCCGCTCAACTCCCGTACGACGGCGCGGCGTTTGGCCACCCAGTCCTGGTAGCGCAGCGGGCGTTCGTCGACGAGCGGGACGACGGCGACCCGGCGGGGACGGCCGCCGCCCTCCGCGGAGGTGAAGGTCAGCTCGACGGTCGTACCGCCCGCGCCGGCGAGCAGCGGGTACGGGCCCGTGACCGGGTCGACCGGGCGGCCGTCGACGTGGGTGAGGACGGCGCCGTCGCGGATGCCGGTGCCGGCGAGCGGGGAGCGGGCCTTGGAGTCGGAGGAGTCGCCGGGCAGGATGCGCTGGAGCGTCCAACGGCCGTCCCGGCAGACGAAGTTGGCGCCGAGCAGGCCCTGGGCGCGCTGGTAGTGCGGCGGGCCCTCGTTGCGGCGGGCGGCGGCCACGTAGGCGTGGGAGGTGCCGAGTTCGCCGAGGACCTCTCGCAGGAGATCCGCGAACTCGTCGGGGGACGCGACGCGTTCGACCAGCGGCCGGTACTGGTCGAGCACCGCGTCCCAGTCGATGCCGCACATCTTGGGTTCCCAGAAGTACGCGCGGATGATCCGGCCCGCCTCGTCGTACGCCTGCCGCCACTCGGCCGCCGGGTCGGCCTCGTGCAGGATGCGGCGCAGGTCGATCCAGACCGTGGTGTCGCCGTCGCCCGCCTCGGTGGACGGCACGGCCTCCAGTTCGCCCTCGTCGACGACGACGAGCCGGGAGCCGTCGCCGCTGACCGCGAACCAGTCCATGTGGGCGACGAGTTGGGACTTCTTCCCCTTGGCCAGGTCGAAGTGTTCGAGGGTGGGCTGGGACGAGGGGTCGGCCGGGTTGGCGAAGGTCTCGCCGAGCGCGCCCGAGATCGGCCAGCGCAGCCAGACGAGGCCGCCGCCGGCCACGGCGTGCAGCGACGAGTACTTGGACGCCGAGACGGGGAACGGCACGACACGGTTGGCGAGCCCCTCGATCTCCACGGTCGGCGTGCCGTCGCCGCCCGCGTCCTCGACCGGGTCGAGGCCGCCCGCCGCCGTCCGCCCGTCGGGCGAGAGGGCGAACGGGGACGGCGTCGCGGACGACAGCGGTACGAGATAGGGGCGGCAGCCCAGCGGGAACGACAGGTCGCCGGTGTGCACGTCGTAGACCGGGTCGAAGCCGCGCCAGGAGAGGAAGGCGAGATAGCGGCCGTCCCGGGTGAACACCGGGTTCTCGTCCTCGAAGCGGCCGTTGGTGACGTCGACGATCGTCGTGGTCTCGCTCTTGGTCGCGCCGAGCGCGGTGGAACCGCCGCCCCGGTTGATCCTGGCCATCTTGATCTGCCGCAGCGAGCGCCCGATGCCGGGGTGCGACCAGGTCAGCCAGGCGCCGTCGGGGGAGAAGGCGAGATCGCGGACCGGTCCGTTCGTGGAGCGGATCAGCTCGGTGACCGTGGGCTCTTCGAGCGGCGCCTCGCCGCCCTCCTCCTCGCCGACGTCGATCAGCAGCAGCCGCCCGTCGTTCGAGGCGATCGCGAGCCGCTCCCCGTCCGGGTCCGAGACCAGCTCCTGTACGCGGCCCAGCCGGCCGGAGGCGAACCGGCGCGGCGACCGGTCGCCGCTGGCCCGCGGCAGATAGGCGATCTCGACGGCGTCCTCGCCGTCGGCGTCGGTGACGTAGGCGACCTGGCCGCCCGAGCCCAGCATCTCCGGCAGCCGCACGCGCACGCCCGGGGTGTCGGCGATGGTGCGGGCGGGGCCGTCGCGGTGCGTGAGCCAGTAGAGGCTGCCGCGGACGACGACGGCGCTGGCCCGGCCCGTCTCGTCGACGGAGAGCGAGTCGACGTGCAGGGCGGCGGGGACCTGGTAGCTGCGGCGTCCCGCGCGGGGGCCGCCGAGCCGGACCCGCAGCTTGCGCGGCACCGAGTCGGGGTCGAGGTCGTCGAGGATCCACAGGTCGCCCGCGCACTGGTAGACGACGCGGCTGCCGTCGGTGGCGGCGTGCCGGGCGTAGAAGGAGTCGTGGTCGGTGTGGCGGTGCAGATCGGTGCCGTCGGGGCGGCAGGAGTAGACGTTGCCGACGCCCTCGTGGTCGGAGAGGAACGCGATGCGGCCGTCCACGAACATCGGGTCGTCCAGATGTCCGTCGAGGTCGGCGAGGATGCGCTGCCCGTGCACCCACAACCGGCCCTGCGCGCCGCCCCGGTAGCGCTTCCAGGCGGCCGGTTCGTGCGGCGGCGTACCGGTCAGGAGCAGCGTCCGGCGTTCCCCGTCGATGTCGGCGACCTGGATGTCGGAGACCGGTCCCCAGGGGAGCTTGCCGCCGGGGGAGCCGTCGGTCGGGACGCTGTAGGCGAAGGTGAAGTACGAGAAGGGCTCGCCGTGCGAGGCGACCGCGAGGATGTCGCACCGGCCGTCCTTGTCGGGCGGCGTCCAGCCGCGGACCTGGGTGTCCGCGCTGCCCCAGTACGTGAGGCGGCGCGCGGAGCCGCCGTCGACCGGCGCCACATGGATCTCCGGGTCGAGGCTGCGCCACGTCGTGTACGCGATGTGCCGGCCGTCGGGGGAGAAGCGCGGGTGGCTGACCTTGGTGCGGTCGACGGTGAGCCGCCAGGCCCGCGCCGAGCCGTCGAGCGGCGCGACCCACAGATCGTCCTCCGCGGCGAAGCACAGCCGCTCGCCGCTGATGTGGGGGAAGCGCAGGTACGCCCGGCCGTCGGCAGCATCGGATTCCTCAGTCACCTCAGTCACCTCCTCATGCTTTTCCGCGACGCGGGCTCCGGCAACCGGGACTCACCGGAACGATGTGGCGCAGCGCACGTACGAAACCGTTTCGTTTCGCTAGGGGGCAGGGTACTTTTATGGCGTACGCATACGGAGAGGTCGGGTGGGTGACATGGTCGCGGAGGCAACGGCGCGTCGCAGCCGGATCACACCCGAGCGCGAGGCCGAGCTGTACGGCGCCGTGCTCGAACTTCTCCGCGAGGTCGGCTACGACGCCCTGACCATGGACGCCGTGGCTTCCCGCACGCGGTCCAGCAAGGCCACGCTCTACCGCCAGTGGGGCGGAAAGGCCGAGCTGGTGGTGAAGGCGCTGCGGAGCCAGAAGCCGCACTTCGACGAGGTCGACACCGGCTCGCTGCGCGGTGATCTGCACGCGATCGCGCTCCGTGAGGACGACTGTGACATGGAGCGGAACAGCGCGCTGATGCGCGGCCTGATGGTGGCCGTGCACAACGATCCGGATCTGCTCGCGGCCTTCAAGGAGTGGATCGTCGAGCCCGAGATGACGGGTGTCGACCGGATGCTGCGCAGAGCGGTGGACCGGGGCGAGGTGCGGGCCGACAACCCGGCGCTCGACTACCTGATCCACATGCTGATCGGCGCGTTCGCCACCCGCACGCTCATCGACGAAGAGCCGCCGACGCAGGAATACCTCGTCTCGTACATCGACGCTGTGGTCATCCCCGCCCTCAGCGCGTAAGTCCCTTACACAGCAACCCAGTTCACCTGACGCGCAACCGCTCATGTCGTCGGGCCGATCTCCCCTGCCCTGCTGTCCTGCCGGGCCCACGACCTGACCGGGAGTACGCCTCCGTGGCCACTTTCCTCTACAAACTCGGCAAACTCGCGTTCCGCCGACGACACTTCGTCGTCCTCATCTGGGTGGCCCTGCTCACGCTCGCGGGTGTGGGCGCCGCCTCCGCGCCGACCGCCGCCTCCAGCTCCTTCTCCATACCGGGGACCGAGGCCCAGAAGGCCTTCGACCTGCTCGACCAGCGCTTCCCCGGCTCCACCGCCGACGGGGCCACCGCCCGCGTCGTCTTCGAGGCGCCGAAGGGCGAGAAGCTCACGGACGCCGGCAACAAGGCCGACATCCAGGACACCGTCGCCTCCATCAAGTCCAGCTCGAAGCAGGTCGCCTCCGTCGCGGACCCGTTCGCCGCCAAGACGCTGAGCAAGGACGGCACGATCGCCTACGCGTCGGCCTCGTACAAGGTCTCCTCGATGGAGCTGACCGACGCCGACCGGGACGCGCTGCAGGACGTCATCGACGAGGCCAAGCAGAGCGGTCTGACCGTCGAGGTCGGCGGTGACGCGCTGCAGGCCATGCCGGAGACGGGCGCCACCGAGGTCATCGGCATCGCGATCGCGGCCGTCGTCCTGGTGATCACGTTCGGCTCGCTGATCGCGGCGGGTCTTCCGCTGCTGACCGCGCTGATCGGTGTCGGCATCGGCGTCTCCAGCATCACGGCGCTCGCCAACGTGCTCGACCTGGGCAGCACCACGTCCACGCTCGCGATGATGATCGGCCTCGCGGTCGGCATCGACTACGCGCTGTTCATCGTGTCCCGGTACCGGGGCGAGCTGGCCGAGGGCCGTGACCGGGAGGAGGCGGCCGGGCGGGCCGTCGGCACCGCGGGCTCCGCGGTCGTCTTCGCCGGCCTGACCGTCGTCATCGCGCTCGTCGGCCTCGCCGTCGTCAACATCCCGATGCTGACGAAGATGGGCATCGCGGCCGCCGGCACCGTCGCCATCGCGGTGCTCATCGCGCTCACCCTGATCCCGGCGCTGCTCGGCTACGTGGGCAAGCGCGTCCACGGCCGCAAGGCCCGCGCGGACCTGGGGGAGAAGAAGGAACCCAAGGTCAACATGGGCACCCGCTGGGCCGGCTTCGTGCTGCGCCGCCCGGTCACCGTCCTGATCGCGGGCATCGTCGGCCTCGGCGCCATGGCCGTCCCGGTCGCCTCGCTCGAACTCGGCCTGCCCGACGACGGCTCGCAGCCCACCAGCACCACCCAGCGCAAGGCGTACGACCTGCTCTCCGAGGGCTTCGGGCCCGGCTTCAACGGCCCGCTCATGACGGTCGTCGACGCCAAGGGCGCGGCCGACCCGAAGGCCGCCGTCTCCGAGGTCGTCCGGGAGATCAAGGGCACGGACGGCGTCGCGGCCGTCACCCCGGCGACGTTCAACAAGGCGGGCGACACCGCGGTCATCAGCGTCGTCTCCAAGTACAAGCCGTCGTCGGTCGACACCGAGAACGTCGTGCACGACATCCGTGACGCCGGCAAGGACATCAAGGCGGACACCGGCGCCGAGCTGAGCGTCACCGGCTCGACGGCCATGAACATCGACGTCTCGCAGAAGCTCAACGACGCGCTGATCCCCTACCTGGCGCTCGTCGTCGGCCTCGCGTTCCTGCTCCTGATGGTCGTCTTCCGGTCCGTCCTGGTCCCGCTCAAGGCGGCGCTCGGCTTCCTGCTCTCGGTGCTCGCCGCGCTCGGCGCCGTCGTCGCCGTGTTCCAGTGGGGCTGGCTCGGATCGCTGTTCGGCGTCGAGCAGACCGGTCCCGTCATGTCGATGATGCCGATCTTCATGGTGGGTGTGGTCTTCGGCCTCGCGATGGACTACGAGGTGTTCCTCGTGACGCGGATGCGCGAGGCGTACGTGCACGGGGAGCGGCCCGCGCAGGCCGTCGTCACCGGGTTCAGGCACGGTGCTCGGGTGGTCACGGCCGCGGCGATCATCATGATCGCGGTGTTCGCGGGCTTCATCGGGAGCTCGGAGCAGATGGTGAAGATGATCGGCTTCGGCCTCGCCATCGCCGTCTTCTTCGACGCGTTCATCGTGCGCATGACGCTGGTGCCCGCCGTGCTCGCGCTGCTCGGCAAGAAGGCCTGGTGGCTGCCGAAGTGGCTGGCGAAGGCGCTGCCGAACGTGGACGTCGAGGGCGAGGGTCTGCGGACCGCCTCCGGCGAGCACCGGCCCGACGAGGACCGTCCCGAGGAGGACCGGGAGCTCGTCAGCGCGTGACGCCCTGAGGGGCCTCGGCCGGGGTGACGGTCGTGTGGGTGCGGCGCAGGAAGCGGAGCAGCGCTTTCGTGTCGAACTGCACGACCGTCACCCCGCTCGGCTTGTGCGGCGCGTGGAACTCGATGACCGTCTGCACCCGCCCGCACGGCCAGATCCGGACGGTGCCGCCGGTGACGGGGGCGCGCAGCCCGCGTTCGAGCAGATCGCGGGGGAAGGAGCCCCACTCGCCGGAGCCGGGCAGCGCGACATGGACCGTGCCGCCTTCGTGGCGCAGCACGACGGGGACCGCCCGGTGCGCCTCGGGGGAGTCGGTGACGACGCGGGCCCGGGCGTACTGCTCTACGTACTGCTCGACAACCGTCATGTCCTTAAATGTCGCATATGCAGGGCTGTGCGGACCAGGGATGGCCCGGGGTTACTTGGAGTCGAGGCGCTCTTGCAAGGCGTTCGCAACAAGGCACTATCATCGAACGGTTCACCGGACGTCGACCAAGCGCCGGCCGAACGCCGTCCCCGGCCCCCGAGCGGAGTTCCCTGCCATGCATGTCCCCGACGGATTCATCAACGCCCCCGTGTCGGCCGCCGCGGGCGTCGTCGCCGCGGGCGCCGTCGCCGTCAGCCTGCGCGGCGCCCGCCGTGAGCTGGGCTCCGAGCGGGCCGCGCCGCTCGCCGGCCTGGTCGCGGCGTTCATCTTCGCCGTGCAGATGCTCAACTTCCCCGTCGCCGCGGGCACCAGCGGACACCTCCTGGGCGGTGCGCTGGCCGCGATACTCGTGGGCCCCTATACCGGGGTCCTCTGTGTGTCCGTGGTGCTGCTCATGCAGGGCGTGCTGTTCGCCGACGGCGGCCTGACCGCGCTCGGCGTGAACATCACCGACATGGCGATCACCACGACCGTCGTCGCCTACTTCGTCTTCCGCGGCCTGGTGAAGGTGCTGCCGCGGGGGCGCCGCTCGATCACCGTGGCGTCCTTCGTCGCGGCGCTGCTGTCCGTCCCGGCCGCCGCCGTCGTCTTCACCCTGATCTACGCCATCGGGGGGACGACCGACGTCTCCATCGGCAAGGTCGCCACCGCGATGGTCGGCGTGCACATCCTCATCGGCATCGGGGAGGCCGTGATCACCGCGCTCACGGTCGGCGCCGTCGTCGCCGTCCGGCCCGACCTCGTGTACGGGGCCCGGGGCCTGCACCAGCCGCTGAAGCTGAAGGTGAACGGGGAGCTGGTCGACGCGCCCACGCCCGTGACCACCCCGGTGACGGCCCGCTCGCGCCGCAAGGTGTGGATCGTCGGCCTGGCCGCCTCCCTCGTCCTCGCCGGCTTCGTCTCCTTCTACGCCTCGGCCAACCCCGACGGCCTGGAGAAGGTCGCCCACGACAAGGGCATCGACAGCAAGACCGAGAAGCACGCCTCCTCGGACTCGCCGCTCGCCGGCTACGGCGTGAAGGACATCACCGACGCCCGCCTCTCCGGCGGCCTCGCCGGGATCGTCGGCGTCGGCGTCACCGTCGTCGCGGGCACCGGGATCTTCTGGGCGCTGCGCAGGCGGCGTACGAGCGACGCGGCCTCGACCGAGGTCGCCGCCGCCTCGCAGAAGGTGTCCTGACATGGGCGCCGGTCACGCCCACCGCCTCTACCGCGCCGGGGCCTCGCCCGTGCACGCGCTGCCGCCGCACACCAAGCTCGCGGCCGTCTTCTGCTTCGTGATCGTGGTCGTCTCCACCCCGCGCGAGGCGATGTGGGCCTTCGCCCTGTACGCGGTGCTGCTGGCGGCGGTGGCGTACACGGCGCGGGTCCCGGCCGGGTTCCTGCTGAAGCGCCTCCTCATCGAGGTCCCGTTCGTGGCCTTCGCGGTGCTGATGCCGTTCGTGGCGGAGGGCGAGCGCGTACAGGTACTCGGTCTCTCGCTGAGCGAGAGCGGACTGTGGGGCGCGTGGAACGTGCTCGCCAAGGGCACGCTCGGCGTCGCCGCCGCGGTCCTGCTCGCCTCGACCACCGAACTGCGCGAACTGATCCTCGGCCTGCAACGCCTGAAGCTGCCGCCGCTCCTCGTACAGATCGCCTCGTTCATGATCCGCTACGGCGATGTGATCACCGACGAGATGCGCCGCATGAAGATCGCCCGGGAGTCGCGCGGCTTCGAGGCGAAGGGCGTACGGCACTGGGGGGTGCTCGCCAAGTCGGCGGGCGCGCTGTTCATCCGCTCCTACGAGCGCGGCGAGCGGGTGCACCTCGCCATGGTCAGCCGTGGCTACACGGGATCGATGCCGGTGATCGACGACCTCGCGGCGACCAGGACCCAGTGGTCGTACGCGCTGACCCTGCCGTGTGCGGCGCTTGTGGTGTGCTTGATGGGATGGACGCTGTGACTTCTTCTGTGGCTTCTTTGGACGTACGAGGACTCGCCTTCGCCTACCCCGACGGGCACCAGGCCCTCTTCGGCGTGGACCTCACGATCGGCAAGGGCGAGCGGGTCGCGCTCCTCGGGCCGAACGGCGCGGGCAAGACGACCCTCGTCCTGCACCTCAACGGCATCCTGACGGGTGGCGCGGGAACGGTGACGGTGGCCGGGCTGCCGGTCTCCGCGCGCAACATGGCGGAGATCCGCCGCAAGGTCGGCATCGTCTTCCAGGACCCGGACGACCAGCTGTTCATGCCGACGGTCCGAGAGGACGTCGCGTTCGGCCCGGCGGCGGCGGGCATGAAGGGCGCGGAGCTGGAGGCGCGCGTCCGCAAGGCGCTCGCGCTGGTCGGCATGGAGGAGTTCGCGGACCGGCCCCCGCACCACTTGTCGTTCGGCCAGCGCAGGCGGGTCGCGGTGGCGACGGTCCTCGCGATGGAACCCGAGATCCTCGTCCTGGACGAGCCGTCCTCCAACCTCGACCCGGCCTCCCGGCGTGAACTCGCCGACATCCTGCGCTCGTTGGACGTCACGGTCCTCATGGTCACGCACGACCTGCCGTACGCGATGGAGCTCTGCCCGCGCGCGGTGATCCTCAGCGACGGCGCGATCGCGGCGGACGGGGCGACCGTCGACCTCCTCGTCGACGAGAACCTGATGACGGCGCACCGCCTGGAACTGCCCTTCGGCTTCGACCCGAGGTCGGTGGCGGGGCGGACGGCGTGACGTCGGCCACGTGAGCGTTCGACGGAAATCAACGGCCGCCGCGACCTGTTGTACTCTCCGTGGACACAGCAGTGAACGGCACGGTCGCCCCCGGATTCGAAGGCGTTCGCACCGCTTTCGGTGAGAACTTCACGGCCCGCGGTGAACGCGGCGCCGCGCTCGTCGTGTACCGCGACGGGCGGCGGATCATCGACCTGTACGCGGGCACGCGCGACGTCGACGGTGGTGCGCCCTGGGAGCCGGGCACTGCCCAGATCCTCCGCTCCGGCACCAAGGGGATCGCCGCCGCGGCGCTGCTCCTGCTGCATCAGCGCGGCGAGCTGGACCTCGACGCGCCCGTCGGCTCGTACTGGCCGGAGTTCAAGGCGCACGGCAAGGAGGACGCGCTGGTCCGGCACGTCCTCGCGCACCGCGCCGGTGTGCCCGCCCTCGACCGTCCGCTCACGCCCGCCGAGGCCGCGGACCTGGACCTCGCGGCGGCGGCCGTCGCCGCGCAGGAACCGTTCTGGGCGCCGGGCACGGACCACGGGTACCACGCGCAGACGTACAGCTGGCTGACGGCCGAGCTGGTGCGGCGGATCACGGGCCGGACCATCGGGGAGTACGTCGCCGAGCAGATCGCGGGACCGGCCGGCGCCGACGTATGGATCGGCCTCCCGGACGACCGGGCCCACCGGGTCGGCCGCGTCGGCCCCGTCGAGCCGCCGGCCACCGCGCACGGCCTGCGCTCCCGCCCCAAGCGGGCCATCGTCGAGGCGTACGAGAACCCGGACTCGCTCACCAACCGCGCCTTCGGCACGATCGCCCCGGCGGCGGACGAGAACGACCCGGCGTACCGCGCGGCCCAGCTCCCCGGCTCGAACGGCATCGGCACGGCGGAGGGCCTGGCCCGCTTCTACGCATCCCTCATCGGCGAAGTCGAGGGCGGAGCACGCCTCTTCACCCCGGAAACAGCCCAACTCGCCCGCACGGAAGCCTCATCGGGCCCCGACCGCACCCTCATCTCCCCGTCCCGCTTCGGCCTCGGCTACATGCTCCACGGCATCGCGTCCCCCCTCCTCACCCCGACCTCCTTCGGCCACCCCGGCCGCGGCGGCGCCCTCGGCTTCGCCGACCCGGAGTCCGGCATCGCCTTCGGCTACATAACCAACGGCATGCAAAAGGGAGTCACAGCGGACCCACGTGCCCAGGCGTTGGTGAAGTCGGTGCGGGAGGCGTTGAACGGTTAGCCCCTGCGGCGATGGGATTCAACCCGCGTGCAGCATCAAGCCGATGCCCGCCACCACCACGCCCGCCGCCAAAAGCCTCGGTGTGCCGAAGTGTTCCTTGAAGAAGAGGGCGCCGATCGCCGCGCCCACGATGATCGACGACTCACGGAGTGCGGAGATCGGGGCGAGGTCGGCGCGGGTCTGGGCCCAGAGGACCAGGCCGTAGGCGAGGACCGAGAGGGCCGCGCCCAGCAGGCCCCGCCATGCGAACGGGCGCAGGCGCTCCACCAGTTCACCGCGCCAGCGGTACGCCGCGTACACCGGTACCGCGATGCCCTCCAGCACCATCAGCCACGCGATGTAGCCGAGGGAGGAGCCGGAGGCGCGGACGCCCAGGCCGTCCACCACCGTGTACGACGCGATCGCGAACCCCGTCGCCAGCGCGGCGCCCAGCGCGTGCCAGTCCGGCCTGCGCCCCGAACCCCGTAGCCCCCACAGCGCCAGGCCCGTCAGGCCCGCGCTGGAGACCGCGACGCCCGCCGCCTGCCAGCCGCCCGGGACCTCGCCCGCGAAGACCGCCGCGAGCACCGTCACCACGAGCGGCGCCGTGCCCCGCGCGATCGGATAGGCCTGCCCGAAGTCGCCCAGTTTGAACGAGGTCATGAGTAGGGCGTAGTAGGCGATGTGGAGGAGGGCCGAGGCCACGAGGTACGGCCACGCGTCCGGCGACGGGAGCGGAGCGAACACCGCCAGTACCAGGCCGATCAGCGTTCCGCCGCCCGAGATCAGCGTGAAGCCGACCAGTTTGTCCGTGATGTGGTGGGCCAGGGCGTTCCACGAGGCGTGGGTCACGGCGGCCAGCAGCACGGCCGCCGCGACCACCGGGGTCATTCGCGCACGTCCACGAGCGCGGCGCCCGCGTGTGCGATCAACTCCTTGGGCTCCATGGGGAAGACGGCGTAGGGGCTGCCCGCCGCCGCCCACACCGTGTCGTGCGTGAGCAGGGAGCGGTCCGCCAGGACCCGCGTCTTGTTCGCGTGGCCGAAGGGCGGCACACCGCCGATCGCGTAACCCGTGAACTCCCGGACGACGTCCGCCTTCGCGCGCGTCACCTTCTCCGCGCCCAACTCCGCGCGCACGAGATCCAGGTCCACGCGCGAGGCACCGTCCATCAGGACCAGCACCGGCACTCCGTCCGCCGCGAAGATCAACGACTTGCAGATCTGGCTCAGTTCGCAGCCGATCGCCTCCGCCGCCTCCTGCGCGGTACGCGTCGCCTCCGGGAAGCGGCGTACACGCGGCAGGAGTCCGGCCAGACCCATGGCCATGGCCGCTTCGGCGAAACGGGGGTGTGCTGCGCTTTCCGTGGACGTCATGCCCCGCACGCTAGCTGTACGTGTACGGGGCACGCGAGCCCTATTCCCCGGAGCCCGCCAGCAGCATCTCGCGGACGACCGGACCCGCCGAGTCGCCACCGTGCCCACCCTGCTGCACCACGGCCGCCGCCGCGAGGTCCCCGCGCCACGCCGTGAACCAGCCGTTGGGGTCCTTCTGACCGTCGACCTCCGCCGAACCGGTCTTCGCGCCCATGTCGGAGCCGAGCCCGGACATCGGCTTCACGGCCGTACCGGCGATCGCCGTGTAGTGCATCAACTCCCGCAGCTTCGAGGCCGTCGACGCGGAGATCGGCTTCGACGCCTTCGCCAGCGTGCGCCCGTCGAAGTCGGGCGACACCAGGTACGGCTGGTGGAAGGCGCCCGCCTTCACGGTCGCCGCCACCGACGCCATGTTCAGCGGGTTCATCCGCACGCCGCCCTGCCCGATCAGCGAGGCCGCCATCTGCGCGTCCGACATCACCGGCACCGCGCCGTCGAAACTAGGCACCCCGATCGACCAGTTGTTCATGCCGAGGCCGAAGACGGACTGCGCCTGCTTGGTCAGCGAGTCGTTGTCGAGCTTCGGCGCCTGGCTGATGAAGGCCGTGTTGCAGGACGCGGCGAAGCTCGCCTTGAACGTGCCGTCCTTGATCTGGAACTTGTCGTCGTTCTGGAACTTCCAGTGCCCGTACGTGAAGTACTTCGGGCACGGATGCTTCTTGTCGACGTCCGTGATCTTCTTGTCGAGCAGCATCGACGCCGTGATGACCTTCATCGTCGAGCCGGGCGCGAGCGAGCCCTGGAACGCCGTGTTGAACCCGGGGTTGGAGTTCGCCACCGCCAGGATCTCCCCGGTCGACGGCTTCACGAGCACGACCGAGGCCTTCTTGCGCGACTTCACCTGGCTCTCGGCCTCGGCCTGCAGCGTCGGGTCGAGCGTGGTCTTCACCGTGCCCGGCGTGCCCTTGGAGAGCGTGAGCAGCGTCTTGTCGGGCAGCGCGTTCTTGTCCTCGGACTTCTTCCCGGACTTCCCGCGCACGACGCGCAGTTCGACGCCGGCGGTGCCACCCGCCTTCTTCCCGTACTTCTCGCGCAGACCGTCCACGATGGTGCCGATCGACGGGTACTTCTTCGCGTCCAGCTCGTTGCCGGCCCGGTCGACGGCCTTGACCGGCGGATCGCCCGCCTCACCCGTCTCCAGGTGGTCGCCGTCCTTCAAGTCCGGGTGCACCACGGAGGGTTGCCAGTCGACGAGGACCTTGCCGTCGCTCTTGCGGCGCTCGGCGGTCAGCGAGGAGTCGTACGCGAAGGGCTCGCTCAGCTTCTCGTACTCGACGGTCGACGTGACGTGGAAGGGGACCTGTGCGCCCTTGCGGGTGCCGGGCGCGAGCTTCAGGCCGGTGAGGTGGGCGTCCTTGGTGACATCGGCGAGCGCCTTCTTCGCGGCCGCCGCGTCGTTCGTGTACGCGGCGGCCTTCGCGGTGTCGCCCCGCTGCCAGGCGGTGAGGAAGCCGTCGGCGACGGTCCGTACCTCCTTGGCGGTCGGCGGGCCCTTCGGGATCTCGGGCTTGTCGTCCGCGGCGGCCGAGGTGCTGCTCGCCGGGTCACCGCTCCCGATCAGCGCGTACGCGCCGACGCCTGCCCCGATGACGGCGACGGCGGCGACGCCACCGATCACCAGGGCGTTCGTGTTGCGCCGCGTCTCACCGCGACGCTTGCCTCTGCTGCCCACCTGAGTCCTCCGGAGATCTACGGGTGGCCCAGGGTACGGGGTGGTCCTGAGCGCACTTTCCGTAGGACTGAACGACGTGGTAGAGCCTGGCGATGCGTGCATTCACCGCCAGGCGTCACAGAGGCGTAGAGGACCTACGCTCCCGCCCGTAGTACCGCCGCGACGAGCGGCCCCGCCGCGTCTCCGCCGTGCCCGCCGCGCGGCACCGTCGCGGCCGCCGCGATGTCTCCGCTGTAGCCCGCGAACCAGGAGTTGGCGTCGCCCTGGCCGTCGACCTCCGCGGAGCCCGTCTTCGCGCCCTTGTCACCGGGCACATCCGCCATGGCCGCGGCGGCGGTGCCGCTGGTCGCGGTCAGCCGCATCATCTGCCGCAGCTGGGCGGAGGTTCCGGGCCGCAGACCCCGCGCCGTGGCCAACGGGTCCTCGTCGACCTTCCGGGAGACGAGGACCGGCTGGTGGAACGTCCCGGTGATGGCGGTCGCCGTGACCGACGCCATGTTCAACGGGTTCATCTTGACCTTGCCCTGGCCGATCATCGCGGCCGCGTCGTCGGAGTTCCCCGGCAGCTCCACCGAACCGTCGCGGGAGACGATCCCCGTCTTCCAGTCCTTGCCGATGCCGAACCGGTCCTTCACCTCGGTGGCGAACTTCTGGGCGCCCAGGTCGTCGGAGAGCTTGATGAAGGCGGTGTTGCAGGAGCGGGCGAAGCTGTCGGCCAGCGTCGCGTTCCCGTTCGCCCGCATGCCCTGGAGGTTGTGGAAGGTCTGGCTCAGCGCGACGGCCGAATCGGGGCAGGGCGCGGGCCCGTTCGCGGAGGTCACGCCGTTGTCGATGAGCGCCGCCGCGGTGAGGATCTTCATCACGGAGCCGGGCGCGGTGCCGCCCTGGAACGCCGCGTTGAACTCGCCCTTCGCCTGGTTGGCGACCGCGAGCACCTCACCGGTGGACGGCTCGATCGCCACCACCGACGACTCCGGGTACTTCTTCACCGCCTGCTCGGCGGCCGCCTGCGCGGTCGCGCTGATCGTCGTACGCAGCTTGCCGGGCCTGCCCTTGGCGAGGGTGAGGAGGCTCTTCGCGGTGCTCGTCTCCCCGTTCGCGTCGGTGTGCTCCACGTACGTCTCGATGCCGGGCGAACCCCCGGCGGAATCCCCGTACTTGGCGCGCAGCTCGTCCAGGACCGGGCCGAGCGACGGGTACGTGTCCTTGGTCAGCACGGTGCCGTCGCGGCCCACGGCCTCGATCGGGGGCGAGGGCGCCTCGCCGGTGACGAGCGTGTCGCCCTTCCCCATCGACGGGTGCACCACGGACGGCGACCAGTCGACGAGCGCCCGCCCGGTGGTCTGCCCGCGCACGACCGTGAGCGACGAGTCGTACGACATGGTCCGCGTCTTCTTGCCGTACGCGACGGTGGCCCTGACGTGGAAGGCGACCTTCGCGCCGTCCGCCCTCGTGGGCGTCAGCTCGGTGTGTGTGACGTGCGCCTTGTCGTGCCAGTCCTCGAGGACGCTCATCGCGTTGTCGGCGTAGTCCGTGAGCCGCGCCGCGGCCGCCGGATCGTTCTTCGCCCACGCCGCGAGGAAGTCCTCCGACGTCTCCTTCACCTCGTCGCCGGACGGCGGCCCCGACTTGTGCTCCGAATCCTGCGACGACACGGTGTTCCCGCCCGTGACCGCCGTGACGAGGTTGTACCCCCCGTACCCCGCACCACCGACCATGACGGCGAACACCCCGCCGACGATGCCGATCTTGACCCCCTTGCGCATGACGCGCTCCCCTCCCCAGGTATACGAGAGGGACTGTAAGCACGGCGAGTGCACCAAGGAACGCGAGTTCTTCAGATGATGTCCGAAGGTGTCCGGATTGAGATCACAAAGCTGACCGAAACCGACTCACACCCAGGTATCCAGCCACATCCGTGAACGCCACGAGTCGACCGGGATCGCGTCGCCCGTGTAGATCGGCCAGAAATAGATGAAGTTCCAGGCGATGAGCAGCACCAGGCCGCCCGCGGCCGCCGCGCCGATCACCCGCCGGCGCTCCGGTGAGCCCGGTTTGCCGATGATCGCGCCGAGCATCATCGCGAGGGCCAGGCAGAGGAACGGGGCGAAGACGACCGCGTAGAAGTAGAAGATCGTCCGCTCCTGGTAGTTGAACCAGGGGAGATAGCCCGCCGCGACGCCGCACAGGATCGCGCCCGCCCGCCAGTCGCGGCGGAAGAACCAGCGCCACAGCACGTACAGGAGCGCGAAGCAGGCAGCCCACCACAGCAGCGGCGTGCCGAGCGCGAGGACCTCGCGGGCGCACTTCTCGGTGGCGTCGGTGGGGCAGCCCTGCGCGCCCGGCTTCGGCGACTCGTAGAAGTACGAGACCGGGCGGCCGTCGACGAGCCAGCTCCACGGGTTGGACTGGTAGGTGTGCGGCGAGCTGAGCGTAGTGTTGAAGTTCCACACCTCGTGCTCGTAGTGCCACATGCTGCGCACCCAGTCCGGCAGCCAGCTCCAGCCGCCGCCCTTGCCGTCGGTCACCGCCCAGTTGCGGAAGTAGCCGCCGGTGCCGTCGTCGGGGGAGAGGATCCAGCCGAGCCAGGACAGGACGTACGTGGCGACGGCCACGGGGACGGTCGAGACGAACGCCGGGACGACGTCCCGCCTCAGCACCGCGCGGTAGGGGCGCTCGGCGCCCGCCACCCGCCGGGAGCCCACGTCCCACAGGACCGACATCAGGGCGAAGGCGGCCAGGAAGATGAAGCCGTTCCACTTCGTGGCGGCGCCGAGCCCGAGGCACAGTCCGGCAAGCAGCCGCCAGGGGCGCCGGCCGAGGCGCAGCGTCGCCGCGACCTCGGCGTCGGGGTGCGGCAGCCCGTGCTCGTCCACGGGCAGCGCGGCGGCCAACTGCCCGCGCGTGCGCTCCCGGTCGAGGATCAGACAGCCGAACGCGGCCACCACGAAGAAGACGAGCACCGAGTCGAGCAGCGCGGTGCGGCTCATCACGTACGAGAGCCCGTCGACGGCGAGCAGCGCGCCCGCCAGGCAGCCGAGAAACGTGGAGCGGAAGATGCGGCGGCCGATCCGGCAGACCATGAGCACGCACAGCGTGCCGAGGACCGCCGTCATGAACCGCCAGCCGAACGGGTCGAACCCGAACATCCACTCGCCGATACCGATGACGTACTTGCCCACCGGCGGATGCACGACGTACGAGGCGTCGTGCGGGATCGGTACGTGTCCGCCCGTGGCGAGGATCTTGTCGTTGGCGTCCTTGGGCCAGTTCACCTCGAAGCCGCGGTGGATGAGCGCCCACGCGTCCTTCGCGTAGTACGTCTCGTCGAATATCACCGCCTTCGGGCTGCCCAGGTTCCAGAACCTGGCGAGACCCGCGACGAGCGTGACGAGCAGCGGCCCGACCCAGCCGACGATCCGCTCCGCCTGAGCGGCGGTGAACCGGCTCAGCCCGAAGGACGCCCACAGGCGGCCCCCGAGCGGCGGGAACGGCGGCACCAGGTGCGTGCCCACGGCACCGTCTCTGGCCTGCGCCCGGTATCCGAACCTGCGCAGCCCGCGCAGCCACGACGACTGCGGCGGCTCCGCGGTGGCGGCCTGTTCGGTCGGTGCGCTGGTCGGAGTCGCCCCGGACGACGACGCGGTACTGGTCACGCGCGCCATCGTAGGGAACCCGACTGTGCGAGTCCCGCGGCCCGCCCCTGCGAGGATGGATCCGTGACAGGAACCGCAGAATCCGCAGAATCCGCTGAGGGCACCGGAACCCTCGTGCTCGCGGGCACCCCGATCGGCGACGTGTCGGACGCGCCGCCGCGGCTCGCCCAGGAGCTGGCAAACGCCGATGTCGTCGCCGCCGAGGACACCCGGCGCATGAAGCGGCTGACACAGGCGCTCGGGGTGCAGGTCGGCGGGCGTGTCGTGTCGTACTTCGAGGGCAACGAGTCGGCGCGCACGCCGGAGCTCGTCGAGGCGCTCGCCGGAGGGGCGCGGGTACTGCTCGTGACGGACGCGGGCATGCCGTCCGTGTCCGACCCCGGGTACCGCCTGGTCGCGGCCGCCGTCGAGCGGGACATCCGCGTCACGGCCGTGCCAGGACCCTCCGCCGTGCTCACCGCCCTCGCGCTCTCCGGGCTCCCCGTCGACCGCTTCTGCTTCGAGGGCTTCCTGCCGCGCAAGGCGGGCGAGCGGCTCTCCCGCCTCAAGGAGGTCGCGCAGGAGCGCCGCACCCTCGTCTACTTCGAGGCCCCGCACCGGCTCGACGACACCCTCGTCGCGATGGCCGAGGCCTTCGGCGAGGACCGTCGCGCCGCCGTGTGCCGTGAGCTCACCAAGACGTACGAAGAGGTGAAGCGCGGCCCCCTGAAGGCGCTCGCCGAGTGGGCCGCCGAGGGCGTGCGCGGCGAGATCACGGTCGTCGTCGAGGGCGCGCCGGAGAAGTCCGCCGACGACCTCACCCCCGCTGAGCTGGTGCGCAGGGTTCAGGTCCGCGAAGAGGCCGGGGAGCGCCGCAAGGAGGCGATCGCCGCGGTGGCCGCCGACGTGGGGCTGCCCAAGCGCGAGGTGTTCGATGCCGTGGTGGCGGCAAAGAATGCGGCGCGGACAGCCCCATAAGGGCGTAAAGGACTAACCTGAAAAGCAAAGCGAAGACCGCGCGCCAGGCCCGTTTCGGCAGGGAAAGGCCAAATCGGATCCAATAGTCGACAGGGCTTTTGCGCTCGGCCCGGCGGAGGCGTCCACTGGTTGAAGGGGACGTACCCGTCCCCACGCTGCCGCAGGGCAGCGTTTGTCCAGCGTGCAAGAGGAGCTGGCATGAGCGAGTTCGCAGTCTCCAAGACAGCCATTGGTGCGCAGACGCCCCCGGTCCCGAATCGCAGCGCGGCGATATCCATCGCCCACGAGTCGTATTCCTTCGCCTGCATGCGGTGCGGGCACGGCTGGGAGCAGTCCTACGAGATCGAGCACCACGTCGACGGGGAGGGTGCGGAGTTCGTGATGTACGTGGTCGAGGGCGAGCGGGTGCCGTCGCCGCTGACCAGGCCCACCTGCGTGAACTGCGAGGGCCACGTCGTGCGCATCATGCGCGCGGGGCGGGTCTCCTCCGCCCGTGACGCGTTGCAGCACCACAGCACCCCGCAGGCGGGCCCCGTGGAGGTGCCGGAACCGGACGCGGCGGAGCGCGAAGGGCACCACCACTGGCACCTGTCCGACCTGCTGCACCCCTTCAGCCACCACAAGCGGGACGAGTGAGGCCGGCTTCGTAGGACGGATTCGTAAGATCGGGGCATGAGCCCCAGCACCAAGGACGTCACCCCGCCGCCGCTGCCCGTGCCTCTGGAGATCGAGGTCGCCGACTCGCACACCCATCTGGACATGCAGGCGGGCAGCGTGGAGGAGGGCCTCGCCAAGGCGGCGTCGGTGGGCGTGACCACGGTCGTCCAGGTGGGCTGCGACCTCGCGGGTTCGCGGTGGGCGGCCGACACGGCGGAGGCCTTCGAGGCCGTGCACGCGACCGTCGCCCTGCACCCCAACGAGGCGCCGCGCATCGTGCACGGCGACCCCGACGGATGGTCCCGGCAGGGCGCGCGCGAAGCCCTCGGTGACGCCGGGCTCGACGAGGCCCTCGCCGAGATCGACCGGCTCGCCGCCCTCCCGCACGTGAAGGGCGTCGGCGAGACGGGCCTCGACCATTTCCGTACGGGACCCGAAGGCAAGGCCGCGCAGGAGCGCTCGTTCCGCGCCCACATCGAGATCGCCAAGCGGCACGGCAAGTCGCTCGTCATCCACGACCGTGAGGCGCACGCCGATGTGCTACGCGTCCTGAAGGAGGAGGGCGCGCCCGAGCGCACCGTCTTCCACTGCTACTCCGGCGACGCGGACATGGCCCAAATCTGCGCGGAGAACGGCTACTTCATGTCGTTCGCGGGGAACGTGACGTTCAAGAACGCGCAGCCGCTGCGCGACGCGCTGGCGGTGGCACCGTCCGAACTGGTCCTCGTCGAGACCGACGCGCCCTTCCTCACGCCCGCCCCGTACCGCGGTCGGCCTAATGCCCCGTATCTCATTCCGGTCACGCTGCGCGCCATGGCCGAGGTCAAGGGCGTCACGGAGGAAGCCCTCGCGACGTCGGTCTCCGCCAACACCGCGCGTGCCTTCGATTACTGAGCGATAACGGTCACGGGCGCTCGCGTCCGCTCACCTTCGGGCAAAGTCGCCACGCAGAGTGACAGTGCAGCTTTGGAGAGTGACGGCCGCTCCGCTAGGTTCTGCTCTCCCGATCCGCCCCTCCCCGGGGGCCGGACAGCTGTGAGTGCCTGGAGCGTTCGTCGTGAGCATTACGCCGCAGGAGACGTACGAGCGGGATGAGCCGCACGGGACGTACGAGACTTACGAGGCGTGCGAGCCGTACGAGGCGTACGAGGCGTACGAGGCGGAGACGCAGGTCATCTCCTCCGCGCCGACCGGTGGCCGGGCCGCCGCCCGGCGTGCCGCACGCCGCAGGAAGACGGCGCAGCGCCCCGAGGCGCTGCGCAGGCTGCTGCCGCAGGCGCTCGTCGTCGCGTTCCTCGCGGGCGGCACGTCCGCCTTCGTCGCCGACGACAAGGCGATCCACCTCAGCGTCGACGGCAAGGAGCGCACCCTGCACACCTTCGCCGACGACGTCACCGAACTCCTCGCCGACGAGGGCGTGGACGTCGGCGACCACGACGTCGTGGCACCCGGCGAGCAGGCCGAACTGGCCAGCGGGGACGAGGTCGCGGTCCGCTACGGGCGCCCCGTCCGGCTCACCCTCGACGGGCAGCGCCGCGAGGTGTGGACGACGGCGCAGACCGTGCACGGGGCGCTCAGGCAGCTCGGGGTGCGGGCGGAGGGCGCGTACGTCTCTGCCTCGCGCTCCCAGCGCATCGCCCGCCACGGTCTCGACCTCGACGTACGCACCGAACGCAGCGTCACGATCATGGCCGACGGCAACCGCCGCACCATCCGCACGAACGCGGCGACCGTGGGCGAGGCCGTTCGGGACGCGGGCGTCACGCTGCGCGGGCAGGACACCACGTCGGTGCCGCAGAGCAGCTTCCCGCGCGACGGGCAGGTCATCACGGTGATGCGGGTGACGGGGGAGAGGGAGGTCCGTGAGGAACCGATCCCCTACGCGACCGAACGCACCGAGGACGCCTCGCAGTTCCAGGGCACGGAGGTCGTCACGCGGGCCGGTGAGCCGGGCATGAAGCGGGTCACGTACTCGGTGCGCACCGTCAACGGGGTCAGGATGAAGCCGCGGCGGGTGCGGCAGGAGGTCGTACGGGAGCCGCGTACGCAGCAGGTCAGGGTCGGTACGAAGCCGATGCCGACGTCCGTGGCCGGGGCGGATTCCCTCAACTGGTCGGGCCTCGCCGCGTGTGAGTCGGGCGGGCGGCCGGATGCGACGGACGCGACCGGTACCTACGGGGGCCTCTACCAGTTCGACACCCAGACGTGGCAGAGCCTCGGCGGCTCGGGGCGCCCCCAGGACGCACCTGCGTCGGAGCAGACCTACCGCGCGAAGAAGCTGTACGTGTCGCGGGGGTCGACCCCGTGGCCCCATTGCGGCGCGCGTCTGTAGCGGTGGCAGTGGCACGCGGCACCGGCGTTGCGCCCACGGGGCTCTGCCCCGGCCCCCGCGCCTCAATCGCCGGCGGGGCTCAATCTTGCTCACCCGGTGCTGGGGGCGTACTTACCCATCCGGCGCTGGGGCTGAGGTGGCCACTCGGGGCTGGGGGCGGATGTGGCTGCCGGGTGCGGGGGCTGATGTGGCTGTCGGGTGCTGGGGCTGATGTGCTCGCTCCCCGCCGGGGCTGACGTGCCACCCGGCGCGGGGGCTGAGGTGGCCACCCGCCGTAGGGGCTTGACGGGGCCACCCGCCGTAGGGACTGACGTACCCACCCGCCGTAGGGGCTTGACGGGGCCACCCGCCGTAGGGACTGACGTACCCACCCGCCGTGGGGGCTTGACGTACCCACCCGCCGTGGGGTGCTGATTTGCCGGCGCGGCGCGGCTTGATGTGCCCCCGCTCACCTCCCACCACCCGCCCCCTCCGGGGGCGCCGGCCCGACGGGGTGCCGGCACCGCCTTGGGCAATCTGCCGCCTTGGGCGGCAGGGTGGGCAAGGCGGCGCCACGGTGCCGCGCAACACGTGCCGGTGGCCACAGCCACGGGTCGGCGAGACCCCGGGGCCGCGCAACACTTGCGATGGCCGCAGTCACGGGGCGGCGAGGCCACGGCGCGGCGTAACGCTTGCGGTGGCCGCGGCCACGGGGCGGTGAGGCCGACCGTGCCGCGCAAAGTTTGCGGTGGCCGCGGCCACGGGGCGGTGAGGTCACGGTGGCGTGGAGCAGGGGCGGAAGGGGGAGGTGTGGGCACGGCTACCCTTGAACGGTGAGTACCAGTGAGCCTCAGGGCCCCCTCCTCGGCGCCGCGGACATCCGCGAACTCGCCGCGGCGCTGAACGTCCGGCCGACCAAACAGCGCGGCCAGAACTTCGTCATCGACGCCAACACCGTCCGCCGCATCGTCCGCACCGCGGAAGTGACCGAGGACGACGCCGTCGTAGAGGTGGGACCCGGCCTCGGCTCGCTCACCCTCGCCCTCCTCGAGGCGGCCCGCCACGTCACGGCCGTGGAGATCGACGACGTACTCGCCGCGGCCCTCCCCGCCACCATCGCGGCCCGCCTCCCGGCCAAGAAGGACGCCTTCGACCTCGTCAACATCGACGCGATGCAGGTCACCGAGCTCCCCGGCCCGGCCCCCACCGCCCTCGTCGCGAACCTTCCGTACAACGTCGCGGTCCCCGTACTGCTCCACATGCTGGAGAGTTTCCCGACCATCGAGCGGACCCTCGTGATGGTGCAGGCGGAGGTCGCCGACCGGCTCGCCGCCGGGCCCGGCTCCCGGGTCTACGGCGTCCCGTCCGTGAAGGCCAACTGGTACGCGGAGGTCAAGCGCGCCGGCAGCATCGGCCGCAACGTCTTCTGGCCCGCCCCGAACGTCGACTCCGGCCTCGTCTCCCTCGTGCGCCGCACCGAGCCGATCCCCACCACCGCGACCCGGCAAGAGGTCTTCGCGGTCGTCGACGCCGCCTTCGCCCAGCGACGCAAGACGCTGCGCGCGGCGCTCGCCGGGTGGGCGGGTTCGGCGCAGGCCGCCGAGGAGGCGCTCGTCGCGGCGGGCGTCTCCCCGCAGGCGCGCGGCGAGGCCCTCACCGTCCACGAATTCGCCCGCATCGCGGAGGCCAAGCAGCAGTGACAGCGACATCGGTGACCGTACGCGTACCGGCCAAGGTCAACGTCCAGCTCGCGGTCGGCGGCGCCCGCCCCGACGGCTTCCACGACCTGGCGAACGTCTTCCTCGCCGTCGGCCTCTACGACGAGGTGACGGTGTCGGAGGCGGACTCCTTCGCGCTCACCTGTACGGGCCCCGGCGCCGACCAGGTGCCCCTGGACCGTACGAACCTGGCGGCACGCGCCGCGTTCGCGCTGGCGGAGCGGCACGGCCTCGGTGAACCGGCCGTACGGATCCACATCGCCAAGGACATCCCGGTCGCCGGGGGCATGGCGGGCGGCTCGGCGGACGCGGCGGGTGCGCTGCTCGCCTGCGACGCGCTCTGGGGCACGAAGGCCTCCCGAGAAGAACTCCTCGACATCTGCGCCGAGTTGGGCAGCGACGTGCCGTTCAGCCTGGTCGGCGGTGCGGCGCTCGGTACCGGGCGGGGCGAGAAGCTCGAACCCCTCGAGGTGGGAGGGGAGTTCTGGTGGGTGTTCGCGGCAGCGGACGGTGGGCTCTCCACGCCGGCGGTGTACCGCGAGTTCGACCGCCTCAGCCCCGAGGCGCCCGAGCCCGTCGCCGCGCCCGCGCTTCTGGAGGCGCTGCGCACCGGTGACGTCGAGGCGCTCGCGGCCACGGTCACCAACGACCTGCAGCCCGCCGCGCTCTCCCTCTTCCCGTCCCTGAAGGACACCCTCGACGCCGGTACGTCGGCGGGAGCGCTGGCCGCACTGGTCTCGGGCTCGGGCCCGACGACCGCGTTCCTCGCGGCGGACGAGCCGACAGCCCGAGCGGTGGCCGCGGCCGTCACCACCTCGACCCTGTGCCGCACGGCCCACGTGGCCCCGTCCCCGGCCCCAGGCGCCACACTCCTCTGACCCCCACGCCGACCGCCACGCGCCCCCGCGGCCTCACCACTCCGTGTCCACGGCCCCCGCAAGCGCTACGCGACGCCGTGGCCTCACCACTCCGCGCCTGCGGCCGTCGGAAGTGTTGCGTGGCACCGGGGTCTCGCCGACCCGTGGCCGCGGCCACCGGCACGTGTTGCGCGGCACCGGGGCGCCGCCTTGCCCACCCTGCCGCCCAAGGCGGCAGATTGCCCAAGGCGGTGCCGGCACCCCGTCGGGCCGACGCCCCCGGAGGGGGCGGGTGGTGGGAGGTGAGCGGGGGCACATCAAGCCGCGCCGCGCCGGCAAATCAGCACCCCACGGCGGGCAGGCACATCAGTCCCCACGGCGGATGGCCACGTCAAACCCGACGGCGGGTGGGCACGTCAGTCCCTACGGCGGGTGGCCCCGTCAAGTCCTCACGGCGGGTGGCCACCTCAGCCCCTGCGGCGGGTGGGTACGTCAGTCCCTACGGCGGGTGGCCACCTCAGCCCCAGCGCCGGATGGGTAAATACGCCCCCAGCACCGGGTGAGCAAGATTGAGCCCCGCCGGCGATTGAGGCGCGGGGGCCGGGGCGGAGCCCCGTGGCGTGGGAACGGGTGACCGGCACCCTCGGTGGGCCGACTACGCTTGAAAGTCGGCCCACCCCCGCGGCCCACCCCCCGGAGCGGAGCGAAATGGCAGTCAATCTGGTCAACGTCGAGAACGTCTCGAAGGTCTACGGCACCCGTGCCCTCCTCGACGGCGTCTCCCTCGGCGTACAGGAAGGCGACCGGATCGGCGTCGTGGGACGCAACGGAGACGGCAAGACCACCCTCATCCGGATGCTCGCCAAGCTGGAGGAGTCCGACACCGGACGCGTCACCCACAGCGGCGGCCTCCACCTCGGCGTACTCACCCAGCACGACTCGCTCGACCCCGCGGCCACCGTCCGCCACGAGGTCATCGGCGACATGGCCGACCACGAGTGGGCCGGCAGCGCCAAGATCCGCGACGTGCTCACGGGCCTCTTCGGCGGCCTCGACCTGCCCGGCTTCCCGCAGGGCCTGGACACCGTGATCGGCCCGCTCTCCGGCGGCGAGCGGCGCCGTATCGCGCTCGCGAAGCTGCTCATCGCCGAGCAGGACCTGATCGTCCTCGACGAGCCGACGAACCACCTCGACGTCGAGGGCATCGCCTGGCTCGCCCAGCACCTGCGCTCCCGCCGCTCCGCCCTCGTCTGCGTCACGCACGACCGCTGGTTCCTCGACCAGGTCTGCACCCGCATGTGGGACGTGCAGAAGGGCGACGTCTACGAGTACGAGGGCGGCTACTCGGACTACGTGTTCGCGCGCGCCGAGCGGGAGCGGATCGCCGCGACCGAGGAGGCCAAGCGGCAGAACCTGGTCCGCAAGGAGCTGGCCTGGCTGCGCCGCGGCGCCCCCGCCCGCACCTCCAAGCCGCGCTTTCGCGTGGAGGCGGCCAACGAGCTGATCGCCGACGTCCCGGAGCCGCGCGACAAGAGCGAGCTGATGAAGTTCGCGAACGCCCGGCTCGGCAAGACCGTCTTCGAGCTGGAGGACGTGACGGTCACCGCGGGACCGAAGATGCTGCTCAAGCATCTGACCTGGCAGCTCGGCCCCGGCGACCGCGTCGGCCTGGTCGGTGTGAACGGCGCGGGCAAGACGTCCCTGCTGCGCGCCCTCGACGAGGCCGCCCGCAGCCAGGGCGACGTCCAGCCCGCCGCCGGGAAGATCATCGTGGGCAAGACGGTACGGCTCGCGTATCTCTCGCAGGACGTGACCGAACTCCCTGCCTCCCTCCGCGTACTGGAGGCCGTGCAGCAGGTCCGCGACCGCGTCGACCTCGGCAAGGGCCGCGAGATGACCGCGGGCCAGCTGTGCGAGCAGTTCGGCTTCGCGAAGGACAAGCAGTGGACGCCGGTCGGCGACCTGTCCGGTGGCGAGCGCCGCCGCCTCCAGATCCTCCGCCTCCTCATGGACGAGCCGAACGTCCTGTTCCTCGACGAGCCGACGAACGACCTGGACATCGAGACGCTGACGCAGCTGGAGGACCTGCTCGACGGGTGGCCCGGCTCGATGGTCGTGATCTCCCACGACCGGTTCTTCCTGGAGCGCACCACCGACAACACGTACGCCCTGCTCGGCGACGCCACGCTGCGGATGCTGCCGCGCGGTGTCGACGAGTACCTGGAGCGCAGGCAGCGGATGATCGAGGCCGCGTCCCCGGCCCCCGCGGCGGCCCCGGCCGCGGCCGAGAAGGCGGGTCCCTCCGCGGCCGACGTGCGCGCCGCGAAGAAGGAACTCCAGAAGATCGAGCGGCAGATGGACAAGATCTCCGAGAAGGAGGGCAAGCTCCACACGCAGATCGCCGACAACGCCACCGACTTCGGAAAGGTCGCGAAGCTCGACGCCGAGCTGCGTGATCTGGTCGCGCAGCGCGAGGAGTTGGAGATGCGCTGGCTGGAACTCGCCGAGGACGCGTGAGCCGGGGCCTGCCTGTCGGACGTGCCTGTCGGACGCGGGTGCCGGACATGGGTGCCGGACGTAAGTGGCGGGCCTGAGTGACAGCCGTGGGTGACAGACGCGGGTGATAGAAAAGGGCCGCCGGTACGACAACGTGCGATCCGGCCCACGGCGACTGGCCTTGCCGAAACTCAACGTCCCCGAGGTACCCAGGTCATGACCCAGCCACCCCCGCCCCGACCGCCGAACGAGCCCCCGTCCCCGCAGGGCGGATTCGGCGCCCCACCGCCCATGCCGCCGTACACCGCTCCCGGCTACGGCACCCTGCGCTCACCGCTCCCGCCCGAGTCCCGGGGCCGCCCGGGGCAACAGCCGTACGAGCAGCAGCACCCGTACGGCCACCACCAAGAGCAGCCGCCCACCCGCAAGAAGGTGCCGCCGATCGCGCTCGTCATCGGCGCCGCGGTCGTGGCCATCGCGCTGATCGTCGGCGGCGGCGTCCTCTACTTCTCGACGTCCGGCGGGGACGCCCCCGGGGCCGGCAGCTCGGACGCCGCGGACGGCGACAAGGGTGGTGACGGCTTCGGCGGGCCCGAGGAAGAGGTCCCGGCCGATCCGTCGGCCAGGACGGCGCTGCGGCTGCCCGCGCCGAAGGTGGCGAAGCGGCAGGTGGACAACGTCCGTGGGTCCTGGCTGACCGACCGGACGTACGCCAAGGCGGGCCTGAACCAGCTCGCCGGGTACGACGCCGCGAGCGGGAGGAAGACCTGGACGCTCCCGCTGTCGGGCCAGACGTGCGCGGGGACCGACAGCGTCAACGACGACGGGCTCGCGGCCGTGGTCAGCGAGGACGCCAAGCGGTCCAGGGACAACAGGCCCAGGCCGTGCACGCGGATCACGGTCTTCGACGTCAACACCGGGCACAAGGTCTGGTCGCAGACCGTGCGGCAGGGCACCAAGGACCGGCGGTTCGAGGAGCTCTCCTTCTCGGGCAACACCCTTGCCGTGGGCGGCGGTTTCGACGGCGGCGCCGCCTTCGACGTCAAGTCGGGCCGCATCCTCTGGCAGCCCGACACCGGAACCTGCCAGGACATGGGCTACCGCGGCGGCACGCGCCTCGTCGCCGTCCGCAAGTGCGGCGCGTACGGCGACGAGCGGTACGAGGTGCAGCTCCTCGACCCGACGACGGGCGGGCCCAGGTGGTCCTACGCGATCGCCACCGGCCCGACGGCGGTGAAGGTCCTGTCCACCAAGCCGGTCGTGGTCGGGATCGGGACCGGCGGAAATTCGACAGGCACGATCAACAGCATCCTCACCGTGGACGACCGCGGAAAACTGATGTCGAAGATCGCCCTCGATCCCAAGAAATTCGACTTCGCCTGCGAGGCCGGAAAGATCGAGGGCTGCGCGAAGACTGCGGTGGGCAACGGGCGCGTGTACCTCGCGACCCGACAGCACACCGTTCCCGGGAACTCAGGGACTTCGGAGAACTCCGGTGACGTCGGCATGACCAACGAGATCGTTTCGTACTCCCTGGAAACCGGGAAGCGCACCGGCGACCGCGTCGAGGGCGGTGACCACAGCATCTTCCCGGTGCGCATGGACGGCGGGAACATCCTCGCGTTCAAGACCGGCGCCTATGACAAGGGCAGCGCGATGGTCACGATCGACCCCACGACCATGAAGCAGCGGACCCTCCTCGAGACCCCGGCCACGCCCGCCGTCCGGGAGGCGATCGGCAGCATGGCGCCGGGACAGGCGAGCTCCGAACTCCATTATTCCAAAGGCAGGTTGTTCCTCGGGAGCCCGGTGATCAGCGCTCCTTACGGGAAGGACGACAAACGCTTCACGGCGCTCGGATTCACCACAGGCTGAAAACCGCCGCGGGCCGCTCCAGGGGCGCTGACTTTGCGATTTCTGTACCCCCAATCATCCCTCAATGCACTGGATTTCAGCATTCAGGGCCGCTTCTGGCCGGTAGGGGGCGCGCAACCTCGAACAAGCGTGTAGCTTCCGGGGGATGAAGGAGGACGGGGAGTCGGGGGGCTTGCCTGTCCTTGGGGGGCCCGGGGGTTCGCGGGGACGCCCGGGGTCGATTGGGGGGTTGGCTCGATGGGAGTGCGGCTGATGGTGGTCGACGACCACCGACTGCTGGCCGAGGCGTTGGCCTCGGCCCTGAAGCTGCGCGGGCACCGGGTGCTCGCCGCTGCCGCACCGGCGGCCGGAGCGGCGGACCTGGTCATCTCGCGGGCGCCCGAGGTCTGCCTCCTGGGCACGGCGACACCCGCGGAGCCCGGCACCTTCGACCCGGTGATCCGCATCAAACGCGAGCGCCCGCAGGTGGCGGTGGTGGTACTCGGCCCCGTTCCCTCGCCCAGAGGCATCGCGTCGGCCTTCGCGGCCGGCGCCTCCGGCTACGTACGGCACGACGAGCGCATAGAGGGCGTCGAGCGCGCCCTGATGAAGGCGCGGGCGGGGGAGGCGGCGGTGGCCCCCGCGCTGCTCCAGGGCGCGTTCGGTGAATTACTCAACCCGGCCGCCCAACCGGACGACGAGGGGCAGCGGTTGCTCCAGATGCTCACGCCGCGCGAGGTCGAGGTCCTGGTGCGGGTCGCGGACGGCGAGGACACGCGGCTCATCGCCGCCGGCATGGGCATCGCCCCGTCCACGGCCCGTACGCATGTGCAGCGCGTCCTGATGAAGCTGGGCGTCGGCTCGCGCCTGGAGGCGGCGGCGCTCGCCGCGCGCACGGGCCTGCTGGACCGGGCGGGCCCGGTGGGCTCGCCCGAACCGGAGTCCTGAGCTATAGTTGATCTTGCGTTGGTCGCCGCAACTCGCGGTGAACGACCGTGCGTTGGTGGTCCAAGGAAAGACGTCCCGCTTCCTGCGGGGAGATGCAGGTGCAAGGCCTGCCCGGCGCTCCACAAGGACAAGGCCCGTTCCGCTTCGGCGGAACGGGCCTTGTGCGTTGTGCGGCGCGCTTGCCGCGAAGTGGCCGAAGAGCCGGAGCCCACCGCTCTCCCAAGTGGTGGGCTCCGGCTCCGGTTTGCGGGGGAGGCGCGTTACTCGGACGCCTCCGCCAGTTCCTCGGCGGACGGCGGTTCCGTCGGGCGCAGCTTCATCCAGACCAGGAAGAACACTCCGAGGATCAGCATGCCGATGCCGGTCCACAGGTTGATGTTGATGTCCTGGGCCTTCTTGAGGTCGGCGTCGGACGCCGTGAAGCCGGCGATCGTGACGATCACGCCGTACACCACGAAGAGGCCGCCGATGATGCGTCGCACGTCGAAGAGGCGGGCCGCCGTCGCCGACTTGGCCTCGAGCTCCTTCACTTCCTCGACGTGCTGGTTCATTTCGTCGCTCATGTCGTGTTACCTCGGACCTCAGAAGGAGAACGGGATGTAGCAGATGACGGCGAGGACGATCGCTCCCCAGCCCAGCAGGGCCGGCTTGCGGTACCAGGCGTCGTCACCCTCGGCCGGCGGCTCCTCCATGCCCGGCGACTTCGTGCCGTACACGAGACCGGCCAGCTCCTCGGCGGGCTTGGACTTGGTGCAGAGCGTGACCACGAACATCACCACGGCGCCGACCACGAAGGCGACGATCGACGAGACGAAGTTGGCGCCCTGGTCCGAGGGGATCGAGATGACGCCCTGCTTGTAGAACCAGAAGTAGTTCACCATCGCGGCCACGGTGCCGGAAAGCAGGCCCCAGAAACCGGCGGCGGGCGTCGTGCGCTTCCAGAACATGCCGATGATGAAGACCACGAACAGCGGGACGTTGAAGAACGAGAACAGCGTCTGCAGGTAGTTCATGATGTTGCTGAAGCTGCCCGCGATGAACGCGGTGCCCATGCCGATCACGACGCCGACGGCGGTGACGACGCGGCCCGTCTGCAGGTAGTACCGGTCGCTGTGGCCCTTCTTGACGTACGCGCCCCAGATGTCGTTGGTGAACACCGTGTTGAAGGACGAGACGTTGGCCGCCATGCCCGCCATGAAGGCGGCGAGCAGACCCGTCACCGCGATGCCGAGGACACCGTTGGGCAGCAGGTCGCGCATGAGGACCGGAATGGCGTCGTTGTACTGGAGGCCGCCCGAGGACTTGCCGATGGACGGCTCCATGACCAGGGCGATCAGGCCGGGGATCACGACGACCATCGGGATGAGGATCTTCGGGAACGCGGCGATCAGCGGGGTGCGCTTGGCGGCGGAGAGGTTCTTCGCGGACAGCGCGCGCTGCACCTCGGCGAAGTTCGTCGTCCAGTAGCCGAAGCTCATCACGAAGCCGAGGCCGAGCACGATGGTCAGCCAGTTGGCGCCGAGCGGGTTGGCGTCACCGATGCCCGTGCCCTGCCACGCGGTCATGAACGAGGAGCCGTGTGAGCTGGACAGCGAGTCCGAGATGCCGTCCCAGCCGCCGACGCGCTTGAGGCCGACGATGGTCAGCGGGATGAGCGCGGCGAGGATGACGAAGAACTGCAGGACCTCGTTGTAGATCGCCGAGGAGAGCCCGCCGATCGTGATGTACGCGAGGACGAAGAGGCCCGCGATGACGATCGCCACCCACTGCGGCCAGCCGAGCAGCGCCTGGAGGACCAGGGCCATCGCGTACAGGTTGACGCCCGCGATCAGCACCGAGGAGACGGCGAAGATGATCGAGGAGAGCAGGTGGGACGAGGGCCCGAAGCGGTGCAGCAGGAACTCGGGGACCGAGCGCACCTTCGACGAGTAGTAGAAGGGCATCATCACCAGGCCGAGGAAGACCATGGCGGGGATGGCGCCGATCCAGTACCAGTGCACCGTGTAGAGGCCGTACTGCGCCCCGTTGGCCGCCATGCCGAGGAGCTCGGTGGCACCCAGGTTCGCGGCGACGAACGCGAGACCGGTGACCCAGGCGGGCAGGGAGCGCCCGGACAGGAAGAAGTCCAGGCTGGTCTTCACGGAGCGGCGGGCGGCGAAGCCGATGCCCAGGACCACGACGAAGTAGATCGCCATGATCGCGTAGTCGAGGCCGTTGGTAGGCAGCCGAAGCCCCTCGGCCAGGGTGGTTGTGGGGGACAGCATGTAGATCTCGCTTCGTTGCGCGAACTGAAACAGTCCGGAACCTACGCCTCCGGCTTCAATAAGTGAACAGTTCGCATGATGTTCTTTGTTGGATTGTGATCGAGACCTCGCCCGGAGTGCTCGCGAGAGCACAGAAAGCGCACAGTCGGACGCGCCCGGGGCGGGAGCGCTTTCCCTTGACGCCACTGTTGGCTTATGCTTTGTTGTGTTTGGTTCTGTTTGGTTGGTGTGATGAGGAGCATCGGACGTGAAGAAGACGTCGACCCGGCTCGCCGACGGTCGTGAGCTCATCTATTACGACTCGCGCGACGACGTCGTCCGGGACGCGGCCGACCGCCGCCCCCTCGACCGCACGGTCACCACGTCCGAGGTGCGGCGCGACCCGCTGCTCGGCGACTCCGTGGCGATCGCCTCGCACCGCCAGGGCCGCACGTACCACCCGCCGGCCGACGAGTGCCCGCTGTGCCCCTCCGAGGGCGAGCGGCTGAGCGAGATCCCCGACTCCTCGTACGACGTCGTGGTCTTCGAGAACCGCTTCCCCTCGCTCGCCGGGGACGCGGGCCGCTGCGAGGTCGTGTGCTTCACGTCCGACCACGACAAGTCCTTCGCGGACCTGACCGAGGAGCAGGCGGGCCTCGTCCTCGACGCGTGGACGGACCGCACCGCCGAGCTCTCCCACCTCGACTCCGTCGAGCAGGTTTTCTGCTTCGAGAACCGCGGCGCCGAGATCGGCGTCACCCTCGGCCACCCGCACGGCCAGATCTACGGCTACCCCTTCACCACCCCGCGCACGGCCCTGATGCTGCGCTCGGCCGCCGAGCACAAGGAGCAGACCGGCGGCCGCAACCTCTTCGCCGACGTGGTGGAGAAGGAGATCGAGGACGGTTCGCGGATCGTCCTCGACGGCGAGCACTGGGTCGCCTTCGTGCCCTACGCCGCCCACTGGCCGTACGAGGTGCACCTCTACCCCAAGCGCCAGGTCCCGGACCTGCTCGCGCTCGACGAGGACGCACGCACAGAGTTCCCCAAGATTTATCTGGAACTCTTGAGGCGCTTCGACCGGATCTTCGGCGCGGACCAGCCGGTGACGCCGTACATCGCGGCCTGGCACCAGGCCCCGTTCGGCTCGCTGGACGAGTTCGAGGGCGTCAACCGCGATGACTTCGCGCTGCACCTCGAGCTTTTCACCGTCCGACGCACTTCCGGCAAGCTGAAGTTTCTCGCGGGTTCCGAGTCCGGCATGAGCGTGTTCATCAACGACGTGCCGCCGGAGACCGCGGCCGAGCGACTGCGAGAGGTAGCGAGCAAGTAATGGGTGAGACCGTTTCCAAGAAGTACCTGGTCACTGGCGGCGCCGGCTACGTCGGCAGCGTCGTCGCGCAGCACCTGATCGAGGCGGGCCACTCGGTCACCGTCCTCGACAACCTCTCCACCGGCTTCCGCGAGGGCGTGCCCGCGGGTGCCGCCTTCATCGAGGGCGACATCCGCGACGCCGGCAAGTGGCTCGACTCCTCCTACGACGCCGTGCTGCACTTCGCCGCGTTCTCGCAGGTCGGCGAGTCCGTCGTGAAGCCCGAGAAGTACTGGGCCAACAACGTCGGCGGCACGATGGAGCTGCTGGCCGCGATGCGCGCCGCGGACGTCCGCAAGCTCGTCTTCTCCTCGACCGCCGCCACATACGGCGAGCCGGTCAACACCCCGATCACGGAGTCCGACCCGACCGCGCCCACGTCCCCGTACGGCGCGTCGAAGCTCGCGGTCGACCACATGATCACGGGTGAGGCCGCCGCGCACGGACTGGCTGCCGTGTCCCTTCGGTACTTCAACGTGGCGGGCGCGTACGGCAGCTGCGGCGAGCGGCACGACCCGGAGTCGCACCTGATTCCTCTGGTGTTGCAGGTCGCCCAGGGCCGCCGCGAGGCCATCAACGTCTTCGGCGACGACTACCCGACGCCCGACGGCACCTGCATCCGCGACTACATCCACGTCGCCGACCTCGCCGAGGCCCACCTCCTCGCCGTGGACGCCGCCCAGCCCGGCGAGCACCTCATCTGCAACCTCGGCAACGGCAACGGCTTCTCCGTCCGTGAGGTCATCGAGACCGTCCGCCAGGTCACCGGGCACCCGATCCCCGAGGTCGTCGCCCCGCGCCGCGGCGGCGACCCGGCCGTCCTGGTCGCCTCCGCCGCCACCGCGCGCGAGCGCCTCGGCTGGAACCCGTCCCGCGCGGACCTCGCGGGAATCGTCGCCGACGCCTGGGAGTTCGCCCAGGCACGCGAGCAGTAGCCGCACCAGCGGTCGCAGCAGTAGTCACTACGAGGGTCAGGTAGCCAACTCATGTCCGTCGACGCCCAGTTCAAGGACCTGTACGGGTACGAGCCCGCCGGAGTGTGGGCGGCCCCCGGCCGCGTCAACCTCATCGGCGAGTACACCGACTTCAACGAGGGCTTCGTCATGCCGCTCGCGCTGCCGCACACCGCGGTCGCCGCGGCGGCCCCGCGCGAGGACGGCGTGCTGCGCCTGCACTCGGCCGACATCGACGCCCCGGTCGTGGAACTGCGCGTCGACGACCTGGCCCCCCTGTCGAAATACGGCCAGGGCGGCTGGGCCGCCTACCCGGCGGGCGTCGTCTGGGCGCTGCGCGAGGCGGGCCACACGGTCACCGGCGCGGACATCCACCTGGCCTCCACGGTCCCGACCGGCGCCGGCCTCTCGTCGTCGGCCGCCCTCGAGGTCGTGACCGCGTACGCGATGAACGACCTGTACGAACTCGGGCTCGACGGTGCCGAGTTGGCGGTGCTCGCGCAGCGCGCCGAGAACGCCTTCGTCGGCGTCCCGTGCGGCGTCATGGACCAGATGGCCTCGTCCTGCGCCACCGAGGGGCACGCCCTGCACCTCGACTGCCGCGACCTGTCGATCCGCCAGGTCCCCTTCGACCTGGCGGCCCAGGGCCTCCAGCTGCTCGTCGTCGACACCCGCGTCAAGCACGAGCTGGGCGACGGGGCGTACGCGGAGCGGCGCGCGGGCTGCGAGGAGGGCGCGCGCGTCCTCGGCGTCTCGCACCTCCGCGATGTCCCGTACGCCGAACTGGGCAGGTCCGTCGCGGAGTTGGAGCTGGCCGGGGTCGACGAGAAGGTGGTCCGCTACGTCCGCCACATCGTCACCGACGACCACCGCGTCGAGCAGGTCATCGAGCTGCTCGACGCCGGCGACGTGCGCGCCATCGGCCCGGTCCTCGTCCAGGGGCACGTCTCGCTCCGCGACGATCTGCGCATCTCCTGCCCGGAGTTGGACCTGGTCGTCGGCACGGCGATGGCGTCCGGCGCGCTCGGCGCGCGGATGACGGGCGGCGGCTTCGGCGGCTCGGCGATCGTCCTGGTCGAATCGGACGAGGCCGACACCGTGACGAAGGCGATCACCGCCGCCTTCGCGGAGGCCGGCTTCACGTCGCCGCGGGTCTTCCCGGCGGTGCCTTCGGCGGGAGCGCGCCGGGTGAGCTGAACCGGTCGACCGGGGAGCTTGATGGGTCCGGGTCTCACGCACCGGGGAGAGGAGTTCTTCCGATTCGCTTCGTCAGCGTGAACTCCTTGATGCCGGGCGGGTAGTCGGGGATCACGGACACCACGTCGTAGCCGTGCAGCCGGTAGAAGCCCGGGGCCTGGAAGTCCCACGTCTCGACGCGGGAGCCACGGCACGCGTGCTCCTCGTGCGCGAGGCGCTCCGCCTCCGCGAGGAGCCGGGAGCCGAGCCCCGCCCCGCGGTGCCGCTCGGCGACCCAGAGCAGATCCACGTGCAGCCAGTACGCCCACGTGTACGCGTCGAGCCCCGCCGCCAGTGTGCCGTCCTCGTCCAACACCCATACCTGGAGCGGGACATGCTGGTCGGCAGGGGTGCCGCGCAGCTCGCGGAGCTCCGGTGACGCCGCCGCGTTGGTCTCCCTCAGCAGCGAACGGAGCAGAAGGGCGCGCTCCTTGTCGACTTCTGTCTCGATGCGAAACATGCGCATCACCATAAACGCGCGGGACAGTCGCTGCTCCGCCAACCGCCAACCAGTTCTGCGAATTGACTTCCCCTGGGGGCCTTCGCCTCTAGTCTGAGGACAGCACCGGTGGGGGCCGGTGCCGATCAGGGGGCGAGACAGCCGGGTACGACGCCCGGAGCGGGGGTAGCGGTTCGGCACACGGCGGCGGCCGTGCGGCTCTGCGGCGACCCACACTTCGGGCGCCGTGCCCGCGTTGGCCGTCCCCCGGCGATGGGGTATCCCCTGCTCCGTAGCGGAGCTCGGGGAAGGGGGTAAATCACGTGGTACGTATCCGGGTCCTTGTAGTCGACGACCATCGCATCTTCGCCGAGTCGCTCGCCGCGGCGCTCGCCGCCGAGTCCGATGTCGACGTGTCGGCCGCCGGGAGCGGCCCCGCCGCTCTGCGCTGCCTCGACCGGGCGACCGCCGAGGGGCGCCGATTCGATGTGCTGCTGATCGACGCGGACCTGGGCGCGGCGTCGTTCCAGGGCATGCGCGCGCCGACGGTCGTGCCCGACAGTGCGGCGAAGGACGGCCTGGTCGATGGCATCTCCCTGGTGGCAGGCGTCCGTTCGGCCCAGCCCGCCGTACGTTCGGTGGTGCTCGCCGAGCGGGACGATCCGCGCCGCGCGGCGCTCGCCCTGCAGGCGGGGGCGTGCGGCTGGGTCGCCAAGGACTGTTCCCTGTCACGCCTGTTGACCGTCATACGGGGCGTACTGCGGGACGAGACGCATCTGCCGCCCGCGCTGCTCACGGGCGTACTGCGGGAGTTGACCGCGGCGCGCAAGCACCGAACCGAGTCCGAGCGGCTCGTCGAGTCCCTGACGCCCCGGGAGCGCGAGGTGCTGCGCTGCATGGTGGCCGGGCTCGGCCGCAAGGCGGTGGCGGAGCGGCTGTTCCTGTCCCCGCACACCGTGCGTACGCACATGCAGAACGTGCTGGGCAAGCTCGGCGTGCACTCGACGCTCGCGGCGGTCGCGCTCGCGCGCAGGGCGGGCGTGGGCCCGGTCGACTTGGAAGCGGCGAGCTGAGCCGCGATTCAAGCAGTGCCTGCTCAATCGCCGCAGGGGCTTGAGCAGGTCAACCGGGAATGTTGTCGAACGGCGCGGTCAACTGGCGGAGCAGACCCGCCAGTTCGGCCCGCTGCGCGCGCGACAGCTCCGCGAGGATCGCCCGCTCCTGATCGAGCAGCCCGGCCAGGGCCTGGTCGGCGCGGTCGCGGCCCTCGTCCGTGAGCCGGACCAGGACGCCGCGGCGGTCGCTGGGGTCCGGCAGGCGCTCGACGAGGCCCTTCTTGGCGAGGCGGTCGATGCGGTTGGTCATCGTGCCGGACGTCACCAGCGTCTGCGTGAGCAACTGCCCGGGGGAGAGCTGGTACGGCGTGCCCGCGCGGCGCAGCGCCGTCAGGACGTCGAACTCCCACGGCTCCAGATTGTGCTCGGAGAAGGCCAGGCGGCGGGCCCGGTCGAGATGGCGCGCGAGCCTGCTGACCCGACTGAGCACCTCAAGGGGCTCCACGTCGAGGTCGGGGCGCTCTCGGCGCCACGCTGAGACCAGACGGTCGACCTCGTCCTCCATGACGATCAGTGTAGGGGGTGTGTCGACATGAAGTCTCTTGAGGTCGACTATCTTGACATCGAGATACCTGCGGTCGACGCTTGACGGTATGACACCTGCACCCACCTGGGACCCCCACCAGTACCTCCGGCACGCGGGCCACCGCGGCCGCCCCTTCGTCGACCTGCTCGCCCGCGTCCCCGCCCTGCCGGGGGAGCCCGCCCGCATCGCCGACCTCGGCTGCGGCCCCGGCAACGTCACGACACTGCTCGCCGAACGCTGGCCCACCGCCCGCGTCACCGGCTACGACAACTCGCGGGAGATGCTGGAGAAGGCCGCGGCCCACGCGACCGACCTCCTCGACTTCGCGTACGCCGACGCCGCCACCTGGGAGCCCACGGAGACGTACGACCTGCTGCTGTCGAACGCGACGCTGCAATGGGTCCCCGGCCACGCCGACGCCTTCCCCCGGTGGATCGACGCGGTGGCCCCCGGCGGCACGTTCGCCTTCCAGGTGCCCGGAAACTTCGACGCCCCCAGCCACGTCCTGATGCGGGAGCTGGCCGAATCGGCCCGCTGGAAGGACCGCTTGGGCGGGGTGCTGCGCCACGGGGACGCGGTGCTCACGCCTGCGGCCTACCTGGAGCGGCTGGCCGGCCTCGGCTGCGAGGTGGACACCTGGGAGACGACGTACATGCACCTCCTGGAGGGCCCCGACCCGGTCCTCGACTGGGTCAAGGGCACCGGCCTGCGCCCCGTCCTGACCGCGCTCGCGGACGACCCGGGGGCCCGGGACGCCTTCGTCACCGAATACCGCGACCTGCTCCGCGAGGCATACCCGACGACCGAGCACGGCACGGTACTGCCCTTCCGCCGCATCTTCGTGGTGGCGACCCGCGTATGACACTCGCCGCCGTCGACCACGTGCAACTCGCGGCGCCACCGGGCAGCGAGCCCGCGCTGCGGACCTTCTACGTCGACGCCCTCGGCATGACCGAGGTCCCGAAACCACCGGCACTCGCGGCACGCGGCGGCTGCTGGTTCACGTCCGGGGCGGTCCAGCTCCACCGGGCAACCGGCGCCGGTTCCTCAGTTGGAGCCCCTGCGGCGATTGAGCAGCGGGGTCCGGGGCAGAGCCCCGTGAGCCCGGCCGCGGCGCCGCTCGAAAGATCGGGGCTCCGCCCCGGACCCCGCTCCTCAAACGCCGGAGGGGCTGAAGTGGCTCAACTCTTCCGGTGACCTATGAGCCGCGGCTTCGGTTCGAGGCCGTCGAGCCCGTGCCACGCCAGGTTCACCAGATGCGCCGCGACCTCCGCCTTCTTCGGCTTGCGGGCGTCCAGCCACCACTGGCCCGTGAGCGCCACCATCCCGACCAGCGCCTGCGCGTACAGCGGCGCCAGCTTCGGGTCGAAGCCCCGGTTCTTGAACTCGCGGCCCAGGATGTCCTCGACCTGCGTCGCGATGTCGGAGATCAGCGACGCGAACGAACCCGTGGACTGCGGGATCGGAGAGTCGCGGACCAGGATGCGGAAACCGTCCGTGTACTCCTCGATGTAGTCGAGAAGCGCGAAGGCGGCCTGCTCGCACAGCTCACGCGGGTGCCCCGCCGTCAGGGAGCTGGTCACCATGTCCAGGAGCTGACGCATCTCGCGGTCCACGACCACCGCGTACAGGCCCTCCTTGCCGCCGAAGTGCTCGTACACCACCGGCTTGGAGACCCCGGCCTTCGCCGCGATCTCCTCCACCGACGTGCCCTCGAAGCCCTTCGCGGCGAAGAGGACGCGACCGATCTCCAGAAGCTGCTGTCGCCGCTCCGCCCCCGTCATCCGCGTTCTGCGCGTGCGCCGAGCCTTCTCGGGCCGGTCCGGCCTGTCGCTGCTCGAGGTGCTCGGGGTGCTTGAGTCGGTCGCCACGTCGTCCATCATGCCGTGTAGTGGTCAGGCCGCGTCGGCGACCTGCTCCTTGCGTCGGGAGGCGATCCGGTCCTTCGACGGCCAGCGCACGTCGTGCGCCCAGCCCAGCTGCTCGAACCAGCGGATGAGGCGCGCCGAGGAGTCGATCTGGCCGCGCTCCACCCCGTGCCGCGCCGACGTCGGGTCCGCGTGGTGCAGGTTGTGCCAGGACTCGCCGCAGGACAGGACCGCGAGCCACCACACGTTGCCGGACTTGTCGCGGGACTTGAAGGGCCGCTTGCCGACGGCGTGGCAGATCGAGTTGATCGACCACGTCACGTGGTGCAGCAGCGCCACCCGCACGAGCGAGCCCCAGAAGAACGCCGTGAACGCGCCCCACCACGACATCGTGACCAGACCGCCGATCAGCGCGGGAAGGAAGAGCGAGAGCGCCGTCCACAGCACGAACTGGCGGGAGATCGCGCGGATCGCCGGGTCCTTGATCAGGTCCGGTGCGAACTTCTCCTGCGAGGTCTGCTCCTCGTCGAACATCCACGCCATGTGCGCCCACCACAGGCCCTTCAGCAGGGCCGGCACCGTCTCTCCGTACCGCCACGGCGAGTGCGGGTCGCCCTCGGCGTCGGAGAACTTGTGGTGCTTGCGGTGGTCGGCGACCCAGCGCACGACCGGTCCCTCCACCGCGAGCGACCCCATGATCGCCAGCGCGATCCGCAGCGGACGCTTCGCCTTGAAGGAGCCGTGCGTGAAATACCGGTGGAAGCCGATCGTGATGCCGTGGCAGCCCACGAAGTAGAAGACGACGAGCAGCCCGAGATCGAGCCAGCTCACACCCCAGCCCCAGGCCAGCGGCACCGCCGCCAGCACGGCCAGGAACGGGACGACGATGAACAGGAGCAGGGTGAGCTGCTCCACGGAGCGTTTCTGCTCCCCGCCGAGCGTCGCGGACGACGAGGCGCCGGGCGGTCCTGATGTCTGACTGGGGGCGTTTTCGATCACATCGGTACTGGTGGCCATGGGAGTCCCCTGTAAGTCGAGGGTTGAGACGGGCTGAGACGGGTCAGGAGATCCACGGGGATCCGCGGACAGCTTGCCTACGGTTCCGTAACCTACGGCACCGTAAGTATGTCAGCGTGCAGCCGGGCGGCAAGAGGCCCCGACCTCGTCGTCGGCGGCGGCACATATCCTTGGAATCGGTCGGACAGCGCGGTCCGCTCTGAATCTCCACCCTGGGTTACGTACCCGGATCCGGGGATCCACCCCTCCCGACGTGCTTCACCACGTGCCGTACGTGCTTCACCATTGCAAGGAGCCGCACCTGTGAGCAGTGCCGACGAACAGACCGCTGCGACAAGCACCAGCCCCGAGCTGCGCGCCGACATCCGTCGGCTCGGTGACCTGCTGGGCGAGACCCTGGTCCGCCAGGAGGGCCCGGAGCTGCTGGAGCTGGTCGAAAAGGTCCGCCGCCTGACCCGCGAGGACGGCGAGGCCGCCGCCGAGCTGCTCGGCGGCACCGAACTGGACACCGCGGCCAAGCTGGTCCGCGCCTTTTCCACGTACTTCCACCTGGCCAACGTGACGGAGCAGGTGCACCGTGGCCGCGAGCTGCGGGCCATGCGCGCCGCCGAGGGCGGACTCCTCGCCCGCACCGCGGACCGCCTCAAGGACGCCGACCCGGACCACCTGCGCGAGACGGTCAAGAACCTGAACGTGCGGCCCGTCTTCACGGCGCACCCGACCGAGGCCGCCCGGCGAAGCGTCCTCAACAAGCTGCGCCGCATCGCCGAGCTCCTGGAGACCCCGGTCCTGGAGACCGACCGGCGCCGCTACGACACCCGGCTGGCCGAAAACATCGACCTCGTGTGGCAGACCGACGAACTGCGCGTCGTACGCCCCGAGGTCACGGACGAGTCCCGCAACGCGATCTACTACCTGGACGAACTGCACGCCGGAGCCGTCGGCGACGTCCTGGAGGACCTCACCGCCGAGCTGGAGCGCGTCGGCTACACCCTCCCCGAGCAGAGCCGCCCGCTCACCTTCGGCACCTGGATCGGCGGCGACCGCGACGGCAACCCGAACGTGACACCGGCCGTCACCTGGGACGTCCTGATCCTCCAGCACGAGCACGGGATCAACGACGCGCTCGACATGATCGACGAGCTGCGCGGCTTCCTCTCCAACTCGATCCGCTACACCGGCGCCACCGAGGAGCTGCTCACCTCGCTCCAGTGCGACCTGGAGCGTCTCCCGGAGATCAGCCCCCGCTACAAGCGGCTCAACGCCGAGGAGCCCTACCGGCTCAAGGCCACCGCGATCCGGCAGAAGCTGGAGAACACCAAGACGCGGCTCGCCAAGAACACCCCGCACCAGGAAGGCCGCGACTACCTCGGCACGGCCGAGCTGCTTCACGACCTGACGCTCATCCAGACCTCGCTGCGCGAGCACCGCGGCGGACTGTTCGCCGAAGGCCGCATGAACCGTACGATCCGTACGCTCTCCGCCTTCGGTCTTCAGCTCGCCACGATGGACGTCCGCGAGCACGCCGACGCCCACCACCACACGCTCGGCCAGCTCTTCGACCGGCTCGGCGAGGAGTCCTGGCGCTACGCCGACATGCCGCGCGACTACCGGGGCAAGCTGCTCGCCAAGGAGCTCCGCTCCCGCCGCCCGCTGGCCCCCACCCCGGCGCCGCTCGACGCCGAGGGCGAGAAGACGCTCGGCGTCTTCCACACCATCCAGCGCGCCCTCGACGTGTTCGGGCCCGAGGTCATCGAGTCGTACATCATCTCGATGTGCCAGGGCGCCGACGACGTGTTCGCCGCGACCGTCCTCGCGCGCGAGGCGGGCCTCATCGACCTGCACGCGGGCTGGGCCAAGATCGGCATCGTGCCGCTCCTGGAGACGACGGACGAGCTGAAGGCCGCCGACACGATCCTCGAGGACATGCTCTCCGACCCGTCCTACCGGCGCCTCGTCGCGCTCAACGGGGACGTGCAGGAGGTCATGCTCGGCTACTCCGACTCCTCCAAGTTCGGCGGCATCACCACCTCCCAGTGGGAGATCCACCGCGCCCAGCGCCGGCTGCGCGACGTCGCGCACCGCTACGGCGTGCGTCTGCGCCTCTTCCACGGCCGCGGCGGCACCGTCGGCCGCGGCGGCGGCCCCTCGCACGACGCGATCCTCGCCCAGCCCTGGGGAACCCTGGAGGGCGAGATCAAGGTGACCGAGCAGGGCGAGGTCATCTCCGACAAGTACCTCGTGCCGTCCCTCGCCCGCGAGAACCTGGAACTGACCGTCGCGGCCACCCTTCAGGCCTCCGCCCTGCACACGGCGCCGCGCCAGTCCGACGAGGCCCTCGCCCGCTGGGACGCCGCCATGGACGTCGTCTCCGACGCCGCGCACAACGCGTACCGCAAGCTGGTCGAGGACCCGGACCTGCCGAACTACTTCCTCGCCTCGACGCCCGTCGACCAGCTCGCCGACCTGCACCTCGGCTCCCGGCCCTCGCGCCGCCCCGGCTCGGGCGTCTCGCTCGACGGACTGCGCGCCATCCCGTGGGTGTTCGGCTGGACCCAGTCCCGGCAGATCGTCCCCGGCTGGTACGGCGTCGGCTCCGGCCTCAAGGCGCTGCGCGAGGCGGGCCTCGACACCGTGCTCGACGAGATGCACGAGCAGTGGCACTTCTTCGGCAACTTCATCTCCAACGTCGAGATGACGCTCGCCAAGACCGACCTGCGGATCGCCAAGCACTACGTCGACACGCTCGTACCCGACAACCTCAAGCACGTCTTCGACGCCATCGTGGCCGAGCACGAGCTGACCGTCGCCGAGGTGCTCCGCATCACCGGAGGCAGCGAACTCCTCGACTCGCAGCCCGTGTTGAAGCAGACGTTCGCGATCCGCGACGCCTACCTCGACCCGATCTCGTACCTCCAGGTCGCCCTGCTCAAGCGGCAGCGCGACGCGGCGGCCGCCGGCGAGACCCCGGACCCGACGCTCGGCCGGGCCCTGCTCCTCACCGTGAACGGCGTGGCCGCGGGCCTGCGCAACACCGGCTGACCCAGGGCTGTACTAGAAGCTGAGGGCGGCGAAGGCCGCCGTCAGCAGCGCGAATCCGGCGCCTCCCGTGATCCACGTGAGGCGCCGGTTGCGTATCCCGCCCGCGAGCACCACCGACGCCAGCAGCAGCGCACCGCCGAGCGGCACCCAGGCATGCAGAAAACCGGCCGTGCCCGCGCGCACCGCGTCGGTCGAACTCGGCTTCAGGACCACGGGAAGGCGCGCGCCCTTCTTCTCCCCGATCGAGCGGTCGATCGTCACGCTCGCATGCCGCACGGCCGTCGGGGAGGCCGGCGAGAACGGGCCGGCGCAGGTCCTGCCCGCGCACCGGCTCACCGTCATCGTGCCGCGCTCACGGCCCGTCGGGAACATCACGTGCTGCGCCGCACCCCACGACGCCCACACGCCGGCGATCAGCAGCAGCGCGGCGACCGCGGCCGCCGCGATTTGACGGGCAACAGGCAACATGGCCGGATCCTTGGCCATGACCCTGCGAACGGTCAACTCCCGGCCGGATTCGCCGCCGACAAGTCCGTACAGGTCAGGAGTTGTACGTCGACTGCGCCCGCTCCAGGCCCTCGATCACCAGCGCCTCCGCGGCATCGGCCGCGCGGTCCACGAAGTAGTCGAGCTCCTTGCGCTCCGTCGACGAGAAGTCCTTGAGCACGAAGTCCGCCACCTGCATCCGCCCCGGCGGACGACCGATCCCGAACCGCACCCGGTGGTAGTCGGGGCCCAGCGACTTCGTGATCGACTTCAGACCGTTGTGCCCGTTGTCGCCACCGCCCAGCTTCAGGCGCAGCACCCCGTAGTCGATGTCCAGCTCGTCGTGGATCGCCACGATGTGCTCCGTCGGCACCTTGTAGAAGTCGCACAGCGCGGTGACGGGACCACCTGAGACGTTCATGTACGACATCGGCTTCGCGAGGATCACCCGGCGGTTCAGGGGCCCCGGCGGACCGATCCGCCCCTCGACGACCTGCGCCTTGCCCTTGGTCGCCCGCTTGAACTTGGCGCCCATCCGCTGCGCGAGGAGATCGGCCACCATGAAGCCGACGTTGTGCCGGTTCATCGCGTACTCGGGCCCAGGGTTGCCCAGCCCGGCGATCAGCCAGGGAGCGTTCTCGTCGGACATGCACATTCCTTAGGTGTACGTCGATACGTCGCGATACAGCGATACGGGGTGGTGGGCCGCGCCCACCACCCCGTACCGGTCAGACCTTGAAGGCTCAGGCCTCCGCGGCGGCCTCTTCGCCCTCGGCCTCGGCCGGGGCCTCCTCCGCCTGCGCGGACAGGACCTGGAGGACGACGGCGTCCTCGTCGGTGGACAGCGTGGTGCCCTTGGGCAGCGTGATGTCCTTGGCGTGGATCGAGGCACCGGCCTCGAGGCCCTCGACGGAGACGGTGACCGACTCGGGGATGTGCGTCGCCTCGGTCTCGACCGACAGCGTGTTCAGCACGTGCTCGAGCAGGTTGCCACCCGGGGCCAGCTCGCCCTCGGTGTGGACGGGGAGCTCGACGGTGACCTTCTCGCCGCTCTTCACCTGGAGCAGGTCGACGTGGACCAGGAAGCTCGTGATCGCGTCACGCTGCACGGACTTCGGGATGACCAGCTCGGTGGACTTGCCGCCGTCGATGTCCAGACGGATCAGGACGTTCGGCGTACGCAGGGCCAGCATCAGGGCGTGCGAGTCGAGCGTGATGTGCTTCGGCTCGTCGCCGTGGCCGTAGACGACACCAGGAACCTTCTCGACCTGGCGCAGACGGCGCGAGGCACCCTTGCCGAACTCGGTGCGGGTCGCGACGGAAAGCTTGACCTCGGACATGCTCTTCAACTCCTCGTAGAACTAGGGAAATGGTCACCCGGCCACGAACGGCCTGCTACGAAGAGCGCGTCGATAACGGACAGCCGCACAAAAAAGTGCGACCTCCCTCGCCGAGCAACTTCAGCAGTCTACTCGGCAGGGGAGGCCGCACCCAAATGGATCTTCAGTCAGCCGATCAGGCTTCGCCCTCGAAGAGGCTGGTCACCGAGCCGTCCTCGAAGACCTCGCGCACGGCGGAGGCGATCGTCGGAGCGATCGACAGCACCGTGATCTTGTCGAGCTCCAGCTCGCCCGGCGTCGGCAGCGTGTCCGTGAAGACGAACTCGCTCACCTTCGAGTTCTTCAGACGGTCCGCGGCGGGGCCGGACAGCACACCGTGCGTCGCCGTCACGATGACGTCCTCGGCGCCGTGCGCGAACAGGGCGTCGGCGGCGGCGCAGATCGTGCCACCCGTGTCGATCATGTCGTCGACGAGCACGCAGACGCGGCCCTTCACATCACCGACGACCTCGTGGACGGTCACCTGGTTCGCGATGTCCTTGTCGCGGCGCTTGTGCACGATCGCCAGCGGCGCGCCGAGCCGGTCGCACCAGCGGTCCGCCACACGCACGCGGCCGGCGTCCGGGGACACCACGGTCAGCTTGTTCCGGTCCACCTTCGCGCCCACGTAGTCCGCCAGGATCGGCAGCGCGAACAGGTGGTCCACCGGGCCGTCGAAGAAGCCCTGGATCTGGTCCGTGTGCAGATCCACGGTCAGGATCCGGTGCGCACCCGCGGTCTTCATCAGGTCCGCGACCAGACGCGCCGAGATCGGTTCACGTCCGCGGTGCTTCTTGTCCTGCCGCGCGTAACCGTAGAACGGCACGATGACGGTGATGGAGCGGGCCGACGCGCGCTTCAGCGCGTCGATCATGATCAGCTGCTCCATGATCCACTTATTGATCGGAGCCGTGTGGCTCTGGATCAGGAAGCAGTCGGCGCCGCGAGCGGACTCCTGGTAGCGGACGTAGATCTCGCCATTGGCGAAGTCGAACGCCTTGGTCGGGACGATCCCGACACCGAGCTGGTGCGCGACCTCCTCGGCAAGCTCGGGGTGGGCGCGGCCGGAGAAGAGCATCATCTTCTTCTCGCCGGTCGTCTTGATCCCGCTCACAGCACTAGTCTCCTCAGACGCGAGTTCGTCCGCCGCAGCTGCCCGCGCGTCCCATTAGCAGCGAGCCAGGCGAATCGTGTGCAGGTATCACGGTACGCCGTGTCGGACGCACCTGTTTCCGGTCAGACCCTGTCAGTCCACGGATTCCGGATTCCGCGAAGCCGCCTCGGCCGCCTTCGCGGCCGCGCTCCCCGGACGCTTCCGGGCCACCCAACCCTCGATATTCCTTTGCTGGCCCCGGGCCACGGCCAGCGAACCGGCCGGCACATCCTTCGTGATCACGGACCCCGCGGCGGTGTAGGCACCGTCCCCGACCGTGACAGGCGCCACAAACATGTTGTCCGATCCCGTCTTGCAGTGGGACCCCACGGTGGTGTGGTGCTTGCTCTCCCCGTCGTAGTTCACGAAGACGCTCGCGGCACCGATATTGGTGTGGTCACCGATCGTCGCGTCACCCACGTACGACAGATGCGGCACCTTCGTACCCTCACCGATCGACGAGTTCTTCGCCTCGACGAACGTGCCGATCTTCGACTTCAGACCGAGCCGGGTCCCCGGACGCAGATACGCGAACGGACCGACGGACGCCCCGGGCCCGACGTCGGAGCTGTACGCCACCGTGTTGTCGACGTGCGCGCCCGCACCGACACGGGTGTCCGTCAGACGGGAGTTGGGGCCGACCACGGAACCCTCGGCGAGATGCGTGGCACCGTGCAGCTGGGTGCCCGGCAGCACCGTGGCGTCCCGCTCGAACGTCACCGTGACATCGACGAGCGTGCTGACCGGGTCGACGACGGTCACGCCGCCGAGCATGGCTTGTTCGAGGATCCGGTCGTTGAGGGTGCGACGGGCCTCGGCCAGCTGCACCCGGTTGTTGATACCGGCGATCTCACGGTGATCCACCGCGACGGAGGCACCGACCCGGTGCCCGGCCTCACGCAGAATCCCGAGCACGTCGGTGAGGTACTCCTCACCCTGACTGTTGTCCGTACGCACCTGCTTCAACGCCTCGGTCAGCAGCCGCCCGTCGAACGCGAACACACCCGAGTTGATCTCATTGATCGCGCGCTGCGCCTCGGTCGCGTCCTTGTGCTCGACGATCGCGGTGACGGCGCCCGACACGTTGTCGCGGACGATGCGGCCGTAGCCGGTGGCGTCCGGGACCTCGGCGGTCAGCACGGTCACGGCGTTGCCGTCGGCGGCGTGCGTGGCGGCCAGCGCCTTGAGGGTCCCGCCGGTGAGGAGGGGGGTGTCGCCGCAGACCACGACGACGGTGCCGGTGAGGCCGTTCTCGTGGTCGAGCCCCTCAAGTCCCATCCGCACGGCGTGCCCCGTGCCGTTCTGCTCCGCCTGCACGGCGGTGCGGGCCTCGGCGTCGACCTCGTTCACATGCGCGGCGACCTTCTCGCGCTCGTGCCCGACGACCACGACGAGCTGCTGGGGCTCCAACTCACGGGAGGCGGCGAGCACATGGCCGACGAGCGAGCGGCCGCAGAGTTCGTGCAGGACTTTCGGCGTGGCCGACTTCATACGGGTGCCCTCACCCGCTGCGAGTACGACGACGGCTGCCGGGGTGTTGGCGCTGCTCACGGGTGGGCCCTTCGGCGTCGGATGCGTTGTGGGGTGGACATCCGCAGGATACCGGGGCGTTTTGGGCCGGGCATGGGGGCGGGGCCCGACCGATTCGGCCGGGCCCCGCAGTGGTGCTCCCGGGGAAGGAATCGAACCCTCATTCAATGGACCAAAACCATTTGTCCTGCCATTAGACGACCCGGGATGGATCGTCCGCTATGTCCAATTTCTTGGATCACTCGCGGAAACAGCCCCTACTATGCCGCACCAAGTGCCTTCGATGCGACGGTACAGCTCGGCGCTCCGTAGGACCTTGATCACGAGGCAGCCTCGGTAAGTCTCACCGACGTTCTTGCGCACGGTCTTCGGATTGTGTTTCTTGAGCGTTGTCTTGTAAAAGGCGGCTCGACCCGCTCCAACGAGGTCGGCCCAGTACTGCTCGGCCCTCGCAACATCCGCAGTTTCGTGGATCATTACGCAGAAGCGCAGGCGGCCTCGATCGACATCGAGCAGTTCGAGCCAGGCCAGAAGTACCTGGATCACGCCCGGATCGCTGTTGACGAACGTGACGGTCTCCCGGCGTGCGTGCGGCTTGTCCTTGGTGCCTTCCGCCCAGTAGAGGGCGATGCCCGTGAGGAACAGTTCTCGGTCGGACATGGGGCCGACGGATTGTCTGGCGGTCTCCTTGGCTCGCCGTCGTTCTGAATCTCGGCGCGCTCCCTCATGCTCCCAACGCTTCCGCGCCGCCAGCTTTGCCTGCTCCGTCGGGTCGCGCCGCTCCGGCTTTGGCAGATCCCGTACCCACAGCGAGATCGAACCCTTCGAGCAACCCAACTCGACCTGGATCTGGTCGTACGTCCAGCCCTGGAGGCGGAGTTCGCGGGCGCGGTCGCGTAGGTCGTCTTTCGCGTTGGGGCGTCGGGTCCAGTCCGGCGGGGGCTCGCCTTCGAGGAGGCGGTTGAGGAGGTCATTGTTGTCGACATGGATGCGGTCGCGGATCTGGCGGCGGCTGAGCCCCTCGCGGCGCAGTGCGATCGCCTGCTCTCGTAGAGCCTCGAAGTCCGCGTACTTGTTGCCTGTGGTCTGCGTCATAGGCACAGATTCGGGCTGGTCGGCCGCGTCCGATGGGTGTTCGGGGGTGGTTCGTTGGGACGGGTGGTGGAGTTATCCACAACGCGTCGGTTGTCCACAGGCATGGGGCGTCGAAACTCACCGGAAAACGGGCAGTCGACGCCCGTAGTCTTGAGGGTATGACCACAGCGGGGGAAGTTCACCGAGCCGCGGCCGGGGGGCCGTGGTGGTGGGCGCGGCGCAGGGCCGCCGTGCTGGATGTGGTGCTGGCGGTGGCGTCGGCGGCGGAGTGCGGCGTGGAGGGGGTGCCGTTCGCGCACAAGGCCGGTCTTCCGGTCTGGGTGGGGGTCCTCTTCGGGGTGCTCACCGGTTCGACGCTCGTGCTGCGGCGGCAGTGGCCGATCGCGGTGGTGCTGATCTCGGTCGCGGTGACGCCGGCGCAGATGGGCGTGCTGCTCACGGTCGTCGGGCTGTATTCGCTGGCGGCGTCGGAGGTGCCGAGGCGGATCATCGGGGCGCTCGCGGGGATGTCGTTCCTGGGCACGTTGATCGTGTCGGTGGTGCGGGTGCAGCAGGACTCGGCGGCGCATGCGGAAACGTTCCAGGTGGCCAACTGGGCCGTGCCGTTCCTGGCGATCACGACGGCGCTGGGCGTGACGGCTCCGCCGGTGCTGCTCGGGCTCTACGTGGGGGCGCGGCGCCGGCTGATGGACTCGCTGCAGGAGCGGAACGAGTCGCTCGAGCGGGAGTTGGGGCTGCTCGCGGAGCGGGCCGAGGAGCGGGCCGAGTGGGCGCGGGGTGAGGAGCGGACGCGGATCGCGCGGGAGATGCACGACGTGGTGGCGCACCGGGTGTCGTTGATGGTGGTGCACGCGGCGGCGTTGCAGGCGGTGGCGCGGAAGGACCCGGAGAAGGCGGTGAAGAACGCGGCGCTGGTGGGGGACATGGGGCGGCAGGCGCTCACCGAGCTGCGGGAGATGTTGGGGGTGCTGCGGGCCGGGAATCCGGTGCCGCGGCGGGCGGACCGGATGCCGTTGGAGGCCGTGGGGGTGGCCGCCGCGGCGGCGGCGTCGCGGGCCGAGGCTGAGGCGGACGGGGGGCCGTTGCTGTCCGAGGTGGAGGAATTGGTGGAGCAGTCGCGGGCGGCCGGGATGGTGGTGCAGGTGTCCGTGGAGGGGGAGGTGCGGGCGTATGCGGCGGCGGTGGAGCAGACGGCGTACCGGGTGGTTCAGGAGGCGTTGACGAACGTGCACAAGCACGCGGCGGGCGCGAAGACGTACGTCCGGCTCGCGCATCGCGGGGCGGAGGTGGCGATGCAGGTGGAGAACGAACCGCCCCCGGAGCCGGGCGCCGCGGCGTCGGCGGGGCTGCCTTCCGGGGGGAACGGTCTGGTGGGCATGAAGGAACGCGTGGCGGGCCTCGGCGGCGTGTTCGTGTCGGGCCCGACGGACGCGGGTGGCTTCCGCGTATCGGCGGTGCTTCCGGCGGCGTCGTAGGCGGGTTCCTCTGGGTGGGTACGGGGTGGTGCTGCCGGGCGGCGTGATGGTTGCGCGGTGGCGGCCCAGGGCGGTGACGGCACCCGGCGGCCCGCGAGGCCGATGCCCCCGGAGGGGGCGGGTGGTGGGAGGTGAGCGGGTGCGGGTGCGGAATCGGTGGTGGCGGACGACTCTTCCGGATGCGCCGCCCCCGGCTCCCTGCGGAGGCGCTGCCGCCGGTTACGCCTCGGCTCCCGTAGGGGGCGGTGCCGCCGGTACGTCCCCGGTCCCCGGAGGGCGTGGCGCCGCCGATTACGCCCCTGGCTCCCCGGAGGGGACGGTGCCGCCGCCCCCTTACGCTCCCGGTCCCCCGGAGGGGGTGGCGCCGCCGGTACGCCCTCGGTCCCCCGGAGGGGGTGGTGCCGCCGGTACGCCCTCGGTCCCCCGGAGGGGGTGGTGCCGCCGGTACGCCCTCGGTCCCCGGAGGGGATGGTGCCGCCAGTTACTCCCCGGCTCCCCGTAGGGAGTGGTGCCGCCGGTACGCCCCCGGCCCCCCGTAGGGGGTGGTGCCGCCCCCTACGCCCCCGGTCCCCCCGGAGGGGACAGGCGGGGGGGTTGGAGGCCGGTGATCAGGGTGGCGAGGGCCTCGTCTATGTCGGGGCCCAGGTACCAGTCGCCGCTGTGGTCGAGGGCGTAGACGCGGCCCTCCGTGTCGATCGCCAGCAAGGCCTCCGTGCCCGACTCGGCTCCCAGCGGCGCGAGTTCGGTGTCGAGGGCGCGGCCGAGGTCGCCGAGGGTGCGTGCCGCGTGGAGGCCGTGGAGGGGGTCCAGGTGCGGCTGGGCGGGGGCGATGTGCCGGCCGGGTCCTGTGGGTGTGAGGTGGAGGCCGCCGAACTCCGCCCAGGCCTCGACCGCCGCCGGGAACACCGAGTGGCGGTGTCCGGCCGGTGACACGTGCGTGCGCAGCGCGTCCGCCCAGAACTCCGCCTGCTTGATGTCCCATCGGCCCGGCTGCCACCCGGCGACGCGCAACGTGGCGTCGACCAGGTCGGAGAAGCGGGCGTCCTGAGAGGTGGGGTGGGGCATCAGTGCGCGGCCTCGTTGTCGTCGTGCGGGGTGTCGTCCGTGTCGGGGGCCACCACGTGGACGCCGAAGTGGGCCGTCAGCGCGGTACAGGCGCGGCAGGGGCGGGCGAATCCGCCGTGCAGCGGGTCCCCGTCCTCGCGGATGCGCCGGGTGGTGAGCTTGGACTGCTTGAGGGCCTTGCGGGCCTCTCCGATGGTCATGGGTCTGCGGCGGGCCCGCTTCGATTTCTCCGCGCGTTCGGCGTCGCTCGCCGTGAGGTGCCGGGAGACGAGGATGGCCTCGGCGCAGCGTCCGGTGAAGCGGTCGCGCTGCGCGCTGGTCAACGTATCCAGGAAGTCCTGGACCAACGGGTGCAGCGTCGGGGCCTTTTCGCCGCGGGCCGCGGTCGCGGTGAGGGTGGTGCCTCGGACGGAGAGGGCGGCGGCGACGGTGGGGAGTATGCCGTCCCGGCGCACGCGAAGGGTGGGCACGGCGCCGGCGTCGGTGGCGCTCCAGCCGACGCGCGGGTCGTCGCCTGGCTGCTCGTCCGCGGGTGCAGTTTCCTCTGCGGTACCGCTGCGCATCTGTTGTTTCCCCTCCTGCAGTTCCCCACTGCAATCCCCCTGGTTGCCTGCACAGACTGCCAAATGGGGTTGCCGGTGCGGAAGCCGGACCCCGATGTCGGCGCTGTCACGCCCGATCGTCACGGGGTGGTGATGCTCATGTGACTGCTGGTCATGGAACCGGAGGCCCGGTGACCGGTGTCGCACAACCGCATAGGCTGTCGTTTGATTCGTACGGATCAGGAGCAGGTCCGGAGCAGACCCGGGACGGCCCCGGGACAGATCCGCAACCGTCACGAGCGCCGCAGGGGGCAACAGCCATGACGACAGGTCGGCTCGGGCAGCAGGCCGCGCCGCCGAACGCGGCTTATGCCGGGCAGGTCGTGCACTTCCCGGACCCGGTCCGGGCCGCCCGTCATCCGCGCGGGGTGCGGGTGGACGATGACGGTTTCCCGGATTTCTCCTCGTACGCGCGTGCCGTGGCGGAGATCGCGGAGCCGCCGCAGGGTTTCGGTGTCGACGAGTTGCGGCTGACGGACTACGTGTCGGCGAACGCGGCGCTGGCCGCGTCCGGGCACGAACTGTGGGACATGATCCCGCCGGTGGCGACGCCGCACGGCTGGACGTGGCACCACGCGCGCGGGTCGCGTCGCCTCGAACTGGTTCCGGTCGAGGTGAAGGCGCTGCTGCGGCACCACGGTGGTCTGGCGACGGCGGCGGTGGACCAGCACAAGCGTGGCACGCGGCCGTTGCAGGACACGCGGCCCGTGCATTTCGGTCTGCCGAAGTCCGGGGTCGCGGTGTCAGAGAGCCAAGTGCAGGGTGTGGAAGAGGACTTGGGGTACCGGCTGCCGGGCGCGTACCGCTCGTTCCTGAAGGCGGGTGGCGGTTGCGCGCCCGTCGGGACGGGCCTGGACGCCGAGTTGGGCCTCCTGGTCGACCAGCCGTTCTTCACGGTGCGTGACGAGGCGGCCGTGAACGACCTCGTGTATGTCAACAAGTGTCTGCGCGATCACCTGACGAAGGATTATCTGGGGGTCGCGTTCGTGCAGGGCGGGCTGCTCGCCGTGAAGGTGCGGGGCGACGCGGTCGGCTCGGTGTGGTTCTGCGCGTACGACGACGCGCGGGACAGTGGCGAGACGGCGGCGGCGCCGGTGGCCGAGCGGGTGGAGCGGCTGTTGCTGCCCTGCGGCGCGGACTTCGACGGTTTTCTGTCCCGACTCGCGGGCAGTCCGCCGGAGTTGGAGACGGTGGCGAATCTGATGGTGGACGGCGGCTTCGCGCGCGCCGTCCCGGTCGCCGGTGGGGAGTGAGCTTGCGATGGTGACGTTCGCGCAGGCGCAGGAGCGCGCCGAGGAATGGATCAACGGGGATGTGCCCGCGCCCTCGCACCGTGAGGTGCGGGTGCGGGAGTTCGAGCTGGGCTTCGTCGTGTGGGCGGAGGACCGGGAGTCCGGTCCGGTGTCCGACGGGGGGCGGCAGCGGCTCGTGATCGCGCGGGACAGTGGTGACGCCTCGCTGTGGCCCTCGTTGCCGGTGGGTGAGGTGATCCGGCGGTACGAGGAGGAGTACGGGCTGCCGGACGCGCCGGCCGAGCCGGCGGCGGCGAAGCCGCCGGAGCGGGTGGACCTGAACCAGACGTCGTTCCTGCTGAGTCCTCCGGAGTGGTTGCAGGAGGCGGCGGACAAGAAGGGCGGGGACGCGGCGCGGCCGGTGGCTCCGGCGGACGCGGTCCCGGCGCCGGCCTTCGCCGAGCCGCAGGACGCCGTGCCGCCGGTTCCGGCCGATGCGACGCCGTGGGCCGGTACGGACACGAACGGGGTGGGTGACGAGGAGGACCGTTCGGTGCCGCTGCCCGACACGGTGTTCTCTCCGCCGCTCGCCGAGGACGCGCCGCCGCCCGGTGTCACGCCGGACGCGCAGACGGCCCGCATGGAGGGCGGCAGCCAGCTCCCGCCGACGGCCCTGGACCCGAAGGCCCCGCCCTACGGCTCCCCTCCGGCTCCGTCGGCCCCTCCGGCTCCTTCGTACGGTTTCCCGCAGGCTGCGTCCGACGCGGGCGCGCAGCCTCCGCAGGGTGCGCCGGGCGCGGGCGCGGGCGCGCAGCCTCCGTCGGCTCCTTCGTACGGTTTCCCGCCGGCTGCGCCTGACACGGGCGCGCAGCCTCCGTCGGCCCCGCCCGCTCCCGCGTCCTCGTACGGCTTTCCGCAGGCTGCGGCCGACACGGGTTCCCAGCCTCCGCCCGCTCCGTCGTACGGTTTCCCGCAAGCTGCACCCGACACGGGCTCCCAGCCCCCGTCCCCCCACCCGCAGGGTGCGCCGGGCGCGGGCCCCCAGCCCCCGTCCGCCCCGCCCGCTCCCACGTCCCCGTCCGCCCCGCCCGCCCCCGCGTCCTCGTACGGGTATCCGCAAGGGGCGCCCGGGGGCGCGTTCCCGCCGCCGGTTCCCGGGACCGCGATTCCTGGGCCGCCGCCTCCGGGGGCTTCGTACGGGTATCCGCAGGGTGGTGCCGGGCCCGATGCCGGTGACATCGCGAACGCCGCGACCAGCAAGGCGGAGCCCCCGCGGGGTGGCGGTGCGCAGACTCCGCCGCCGCCGGGGCCGCCCGGTGCCCCGGCGGGTAGCCACGTTCCTACGCAGATGGTGTCCTCGCGCGGCCCGGACGGCCCGCCCCCGCCGCCCGGTGCCCCCGGCGAGGGCGCGCACCACGCCGCGACGATGCTCTCCGGCCCGCCTCCCCAGGCCCCGCCTCCGCCGCCCGGCGCTCCCGGCGAGGGCGTGCATCACGCGGCGACGATGCTCTCGGGCCCCGGCCCGCAGGGCCCCGGCCCGTCGACGCCGCCTCCGCCGCCCGGTGCTCCCGGCGAGGGCACGCACCACGCCGCGACGATGCTCTCGGGTCCCGGGCAGATGTCCGGCCCGCCCCCGGCGGCGTACGGGTATCCGCAGCCGCAGCGACCTCAGCAGCCCGGCCGTCCGGCGGGGCAGCCGACGGTGGGGCCCGGGTATCAGGCCGTGCTGCGGTACCGCGCGCCCGACGGGTCCGAGCAGCAGCTCATCCGGCGGTCCGCGCCGGGGACGCCGCACCCGGAGTGGCAGATCTTCCACGAGCTGCGCGGCATGAACGTGCCGCCGGACCAGGTTCTCGAACTCCACACGGAGCTCGAGTCCTGCTCGCTGCCGGGCGCGTACTGCTCCCGCATGATCAAGGAGCAGTGGCCGCAGGCCCGGATCACGTCGATCGCGCCGTACGGCACCGATCACGCGAGCCGCCAGCAGGGCATGCAGCAGCTCCTCGCGCACCAGGGCGAGCTGCACCAGGTCGCCGACGGCCCGGCGCGCCCGGCCCCGGTGCGCGCCCCGCTGCACCCCGCGCACCCCGCGCCCCCGGTCCCGCCGGAGGCGATCGCGCAGGAGCTGGCCGCGGCGTTCGGCCCCGGCGTGTTCCGGTTCGACCAGCGGGCCGTGTCGCGGCAGGGCGTCCCGGACACCGTGGCGCACACCCTCGTCGTGGCGGGGCTGCCGTCCGACTTCGGGCCGTTCTTCTGGGCGCAGGCCCAGCCGGGCCGCCCCGTGCCGACGCTCGCCGAGCTGGCGCAGGAGCGTGGCGTGCAGGCGGCGTCGGACGCGGGCTCGTACCTCGTGATGGGCAGCGACTTCGGCAAGGCGCTGTGCGTGCAGTACGGGACGGCGAACATCGTGGCCGTCCCGGTGGAGGCAGGCGCCGAGAACACCGCCGGTGCGCCGAATCCGCCGCAGTTCGTGAACAGCGGGCTGCCGGAGTTCGCCCGCTCCATCGCCCTGCTCGGCCGGATGTGGCGGCTGCGCTTCGGGCTCAACCAGGAGCAGGCGGGCCGCTGGACCGTCGACTTCCAGGCGGAGCTCAGCGCGATCGACTCCGCGGCGCTCGGCTCGCCCGAGACCTGGTGGTCGGTGCTGCTCGAGCAGATGTGGGACGGCCTGCTGTAGCCACCCGCGTACGGATGTGAGGTGGCGCTCGACCTGCGGGACGGGCCGGGCGCCCCGATCATGCGCACATGGCAGGTGAGTGGAGTGAGCCGACGACGGTGCGGGCGACACGGCCGCGGCGGCGCTGGCCCCGGCGGGCCGCGCTGACCCTGCTCGTCGTCCTCGTGGTGCTCGCCGCGTACGTCATCGGCCTGTATTTCTGGGCGGGTTCACGGCTGGAGACGACGGACGCGTTCAGCGACTACGACGGCCGCCCGGCCGCGGGCGCGGGCACGAACTGGCTGCTGGTCGGTTCGGACTCGCGGGAGAACCTGACGCCCGAACAGCGCAAGGACCTGCACGTCGGCAACGACGAGGGCAACCGCACCGACACGATCATGGTGCTGCACTACGGGGACAACGGCCCGTATCTCGTCTCGATCCCGCGCGACTCGTACGTCTCGATTCCCGGATACGGCAAGAACAAGATCAACTACGCGTATTCGGTGGGCGGCGCGAAGCTGCTCACGCGGACCGTGGAGCAGTCGACGGGGCTGCGCATGGATCACTACGCGGAGGTCAGCTTCCTGGGTCTTGTCGATGTCGTGGACTCGCTCGGCGGCGTCGAGATCTGTGTGGCCGACGGCGGCCTGCACGACGAGAAGTCGGGCGCCGACTTCGACGCGGGCTGCCAGACGATGAACGGCACGCAGGCGTTGCAGTACGCGCGTGCCCGCTACTCCGATCCGACCGGTGACCTGGGCCGGGTCAAGCGGCAGCAGCAGCTCGTGGACGCGATCGCCAAGAAGGCGCTCAGCGTGGGGGTGCTGCTGCCGCCCTGGAAGCTCGTCCCGTTCATGAGCGCCTCGCTCGACGCGCTGACCGTCGACCAGGACACCGGGGTCGCCGCGCTGGCGAACATGGGCGTGAAAATGTCCGACCCGGCCTCGACGACGACCGTTCCCGTGGGCAGTGAGCCCAGTGTTTCAGGGGTCGGGGACGTGGTGATGTGGAACGAGAGCGAGGCCGATCAGCTCTTCACCGCACTGCGCGAGGACAAGGCGATTCCGACTTTCGGCGGCAATTGACGCATCCTGGACCGAGTGGGTCGACCTGAGTGTCACGTGTGTCGGAATGTGGCCGCCTCCGGTTGTTCCATCAAGATGTGCGCCAATCGCGCAAAATGTCGTAGATCGGGCTTGCCGGTACCGGTCGGTGCCTTGCCGGAGAGGGGATCCAGATGAGCGGTACGGGTGGAGCGGGGTCGTCGCAGTACGGCTTCGTCGTCGTACGGGGCCGGGGGTACAGGACCGAGCAGGTGGAGGCCGCCGCCGCCGAGCTCTCCGGGGAACGGGACGAGGCCTGGGAGCGGGCCGCCCGCCTGACCGTCCTCGCCAAGGAGATGGAGGAGGAGGCCGAGCGGCTGCGCGAGGCCGTCGCGAACCTCGCCCCGCAGACCTACGAGTCGCTCGGCAAGCGGGCCCAGTACCTCCTCGAGCTGACCGAGGAGGAGGACACCGCCGTGCGCGCCGCCGCGCTGGCCGACGCGCAGGCCGAGGCCGATGCCGCGCGGGCGGTGGCGGACGAGGCGCGGGACGACGCGCAGGCGCACTCCGACGAGGTGCGCGGCAAGGCGGAGGAGTACGCGGAGCGGCGCGTCGCGGCCGCGCAGGCCGAGGCCGACGACATCCGCGTGTCCGCCCGGCGCGACGTGAAGGAGATGCGCAGCGAGGCCCTCGCGGTGCTGCGCGAGATGCGTGAGCGCATGGACGCGAACCTCGCCGACCAGGCCAAGGAGCACGCCGAGCGCATCGAGGAGGCGGACCGGGAGGCGGCAGAGCAGGTGGCCGCGTCCGAGGCGTGGGAGGCGAGCGCCGTCGCCGAGGCCGAGGAGCGCCTGTCGGAGGCGAAGCGGACGCTCGGCGAGGCCGAGGAGGAGGCGCGGCACGGCCAGGAGGACGCGGAGGCCGCGGCCGCGGAACTGCTCGCGCAGGCACGCGCGCGTGCGGAGCGGATCGAGCGGGAGACGGAGTCGATCCTCGAGGGCCACGACGAGGCGCGCGAGGAGATGCGCGCCCACATGGAACACGTCCGCGCGTCCCTGGCGACGCTCACGGGCAAGGCCGCGGCCGACGCGGAGTGAGGCCCATCTATTAAGCCCCGCCGGCGATTGAGGCGCGGGGTCCGGGGCAGAGCCCCGTGACGTGGGGGCGGACGAGCGCACCGTTAAGGTTGGGCGGTCGTCAAGTGGTGGGCGGATGCGAGAGGTTGATACGGCATGGGTGATGGCCAGCTGACGCCGGAGGTGGAGCGGGGAACGGTCCGCCGCATCACCATCGTGGGCGAGGACATACTGCGGCGCCGCTGCGAACCGGTCACCGACGCCCACTTCGGCACGCCCGAGCTCGACCGCCTGATCGACGACATGTTCGCGACGAACCACGTGGCGCACGGCGCGGCCATCGCCGCCAACCAGGTCGACGTGGACCTCCAGCTGTTCGTCTACGACATGGAGGACGACCGGGGCGTCCGCCACACCGGCCACATCTGCAACCCCGTGCTCGACGAGCAGCCGCCGGCGGAGCGCAGACTCGTCGAAGAGATGGAGGGCTGCCTCTCCGTGCCGGGCCCCTACAAGTCGGTGGCCCGAGCCGACCACGCCGTCGTACGCGGCCAGGACAAGGACGGCACGCCGATCGTCGTCGAAGGGCACGGCTACTTCGCCCGCTGCCTCCAGCACGAGACGGACCATCTGTACGGCCGGCTCTACATCGACCGCCTCGCCAAGCGTGAACGCCGGGACGCGCTGCGGGAGATGGAGGAGCTGAAGGACGGTGTGCTCGCGCGCCGCGCCGAACTGGCGGAGCGCCTCGGCAAGTAGCGCTCAGCGCCGCGTGCCCTCGCCCCCGCCCGGCGCCGTCGGCGAACCCGCCAGGATCCACGCCTCCACGGCCTCGTACTGCTGTCGCTGGTCGTCGGCCCTGCGCCGGTCCGTGAGGACCGTGCCGAGCCAGCCGAACAGGAAGCCCAGCGGGATGGACGCGACGCCCGTCGTCGTGAACGGGAACCAGTTGAAGTCCATGCCGGGGAACGCCGAAGTGGGCGAGCCCGACACCAGGTTGGTGCCGGTCATCAGGACGATGCAGGCCGCCGTGCCGCCGAGCAGCGTCCACAGCAGGCCGGCCCGCGTGTAGCGGCGCCAGAAGAGGCTGTAGACGAGGGCCGGGGCGATGGCGGACGCGCCCAGGCAGAAGGAGAGCGTGACCAGCGGCTGAAGGTTGCGGTGCTGGAACACGCAGGCGAGGGCGATCGCGAAGGCGCCGACGCCGAGCGCCGACATCCGGGCGATCGACAGCTCCTTACGGCCCGTCAACTCCCGTTTGGAGTAGGCGATCACGTCGTGCGCGAGAGAGTTCGCGCAGGCAAGGATCATGCCCGCGACGGAGGCGAGGAGCGTGAGGAACAGTGCCGTGGTGACGGTGGTGAACAGCAGGGACTCGCCCGTGTCCGTCGTCGCGCCGAAGACCGCACGCGCCCCGAGCAGATACGCCGTGTTGCCCTGCCGGTCCGCCTGCGCGATCGCCGGGGCGCCGAGCATCGCCGTCGCGCCGAAGGCGACCACGGAGATGATCAGGACGAAGAGACCGACCGCGGACACCGCCCAGGTCATCGAGCGGCGCACCTCGCGCGCGTGCCGGGCGGTGTACATGCGCATCGTGACGTGCGGCAGCGCGGCCCCGCCGACAACCACCGTCAGCTCCGAAGTGATCATGTCGAGGCGGGGGGTGGGGCTGTGGGCGAACTCGAGGCCGGACGTCAGATAGGCGTTGCCCGCGCCACTGCCGTGCGCGGCGGCCGTGAGCAGGGTTCCGGGGTTCCAGTCGAAGCGGTGCAGGACGAGCACGGCGATCACCGCGCCCGAGCCGAGCAGCATCACGATCTTGAAGATCTGGATGACGGCGGTGCCCTTCATGCCGCCGATCGCCGCGTAGCTGATCATGAGCCCGCCCAGCGCGATCACGCAGGCCGTCTTGAAGCTCTCGTTGGAGAAGCCGAGCAGGAACGCCAACAGGTCGCCCGCTCCCGCCAGTTGGACGAGCATCATCGGCATCAGGGCCGCGATCGTGGCCGCGCAGGCCGCCATCCGCACGGAACGGCCCGGCATCCGCCGTGCCAGCGTGTCGCCCATTGTGAACCGGCCCGCGTTGCGCAGCGGTTCGGCCAGCAGGAACATCAGCAACATCAGGGAGAGCGCCGTGCTCAGGGCGAGCACCACGCCGTCGTAGCCGAGCAGCGCGATGATGCCGCCGGTGCCGAGGACGGTGGCCGCGGAGATGTAGTCGCCCGCGATGGCCAGGCCGTTGCGGATCGGGCCGAGGCGGCCGAAGCCGGTGTAGAACTCCTCGAGTCCTTCGCGGTCGGGGCCGGTCATGATGCACAGCAGGAGCGTGATCGTCGCCACCGCCGTGAACGCGACCAGGGACATGGCGTCGGTGGACGCGGCGGCGACGGCCGGACCCGGGGTCATCGCGCGTAGCCCCCGCCCTTGCGGCACTGGCGGCGGATCCGGTGGACGAGCGGGTCCACGCGGCGGCGCGCCGAGTACTCGTACAGGAACAACGCCAGGCAGGTGACCGGGAGTTGGCACAGGCCGATGAGCAGTCCGGTGGAGAGGCCGCCGGTGGCCGAGCGGTTCATCAGGCCCGGCGCGAACGCGGACAGCAGCAGGAAGAGCGTGAAGTAGCCGAGGGCGGTGAGGGTGGCGACGCGGCGCTGCCAGCGGTAGGCGGTACGCAGCAGGCGCAGTTCGCCGCTGGGGGCGTCGGGATGGCGGGGGAGACGGTGCGAGTGGGGGTGTGAGCGGGGTTGTGCGGGGGGCTGCGCATGGGGGCGGGTGTACGGCTGGAACGGATAGGGCTGCGATGGGTGCGGCTGGTACGACATCCCTGTTCTCCTTGCGTGGCTCGGGTCCGCCGGGGACTGGGTGGACCGCAGGGAGTGCGTGGGGAGCCGGAACGTTACTCGTAGGTAGACGAGTTGGGGAGCGTTTGGATGAACGATCAGTCGGTGCCGGACGACTTTTCTTGTACGTGAGGTGAGTGTTGCTGGTGGGGGAGTTGTGCGCCGGATGACTTTTCCTGCCCGCTCATCTCCGCTATGGGGTCGGAAGGTTCCGGATCCAGGACGGGGAAGCGCCGCGGGGCCAGCGTCAGGAGGACGAGCAGGGCGACCCCGGCGGCGCAGGCCGCGCCGACGTAGACCGAGTCGACGGCCGCGTCGATCGCCCGGCGCACCGGGTCGGCGCCCGTCTCGCGCGCCACCGAGTCGAGGTCGGCGCCGGAGCCGAGACGGTCCGAGATCACGCCGTTGGCGACCGCGCCGAAGACGGCGGCGCCGACCGTCTGCCCGATCTGCCGGTAGAAGAGGACCGACGCGGTGGCGGTGCCGCGCTCCGCCCAGCCGACGGTGGACTGCACGCCGACGATGAGCGGGAGCTGGAAGAGGCCGAGGGCCGCGCCGAGCAGCAGGCTGAGCAGCGTGGGCTGCCAGACCGCGCCCGGGTACGGCAGCAGCAGCGGGAACGCGGCGAGCAGCACGAGCGCCCCCGCCATGCCGAGCGCGGCCGTGTCACGGAAGCCGATCCTGCGGTACACGTGCTGGCTCAGGGCCGCCGAGACCGGCCAGCTCAGCGTCATGACGGAGAGCACGAAGCCGGCGGCCGTGGGGGACAGGCCGAGGACGGACTGCGCGTACGTCGGCAGGAACGCGGTCGGCGCCACCATCAGGAGGCCCATCGCGCCGAGCGCCAGATTGACCGCCGCGATGGTGCGCCGCCGCCACACCCAGCCCGGCAGGATCGGCTCGGCCACCCGCCGTTCGATCACGACGACGGCGCAGATGAGGCCGATCCCCGTACAGAGCAGGGCGATCGAGGGAACCGAGTCCCAGGCCCACGCGACGCCGCCCTGCACGAGCCAGGTCAGCAGCGCCCCGCCGGCCGCGAACACCGTGAGCGCGCCCGCCCAGTCGATCCGGGGCCGCGCCGCGTGTTCCCGGCGCGGCTCGTGCAGATGCCGTACGAGCAGGAGGAGCGCGACGGCGCCGATCGGCAGGTTGATCAGGAAGATCCAGCGCCAGCCCGCGTACGAGGCGAGCAGTCCGCCGAGGGCCGGGCCGAGGACCGACGAAGTGGCCCACACGGTCGACAACTTGGCCTGGATCTTAGGGCGTTCCTTGAGCGGGTAGAGGTCGGCCGCGAGGGTCTGCACCGTGCCCTGGATCGCGCCGCCGCCCAGCCCTTGCACGACCCGGAAGGCGATCAGGGCGCCCATGTTCCACGCGGACGCGCACAGCACCGAGCCGACGAGGAACAGCACGCTGCCCGCGATCAGGACGGGCTTGCGGCCGAGGGTGTCCGACAGCTTCCCGTACACGGGGAGGGTGACGGTGACCGCGAGCAGATAGCCCGAGAACAGCCAGGAGAAGACGGAGAAGCCGCCGAGGTCGCCGACGATCTGCGGCACCGCGGTCGAGACGATGGTCGTGTCGAGCGCGGCGAGCGCCATGCTCAGCATCAGCGCGGCGACGACGGCCCCGCGCCGCCGGTCGGCTCCGCGACGTCGGTCGGATCCGCGGCTGCCGTCGGTGGTCCTCTGCATGCGTTCCCCCTGCACGTATCTACGTCGGGAGCTTAGGCGGGTGGAGGCGTCCCTGAGTAGAGGTCCACCGAGGGGTGGACCTCCCCTAAGGGGACCTCCGTAGAAGGGGCCGGGGTCGGTTCGTCCCGCTGGAGGACGTGCGGGCTTCGGGGGGTTCGTAGCGTTCGGAGGGTGGGGTTTTCCCCCGGAAAAGACGGGGCCTTTCCGCAAGGCGCCGGGGCACCCCGCTCCACCAGACTTGGCCGCACAAGGCGTTGATCCCACGCATCCGAGGCGTGACCGACTTAGGAGACTTACCGTGACTACGGCTGCAACCATTCCCAGGCACGGGGGCACTGGACAGAGTTCGGCCGTCGCCGCGCGGGCGCGACAGCTCGTGAAGGCGTACGGGACGGGGGAGACCCGAGTCGTCGCGCTCGACCACGTCGACGTGGACATCGCCCGCGGCCGGTTCACCGCGATCATGGGCCCGTCGGGCTCGGGCAAGTCGACACTGATGCACTGCCTGGCGGGCCTGGACACGGTCACGGCCGGACAGATCTTCCTTGACGAGACCGAGATCACCGGCCTCAAGGACAAGAAGCTCACCAAGCTGCGGCGGGACCGCATCGGCTTCATCTTCCAGGCGTTCAACCTGCTGCCGACGCTGAACGCGATCGAGAACATCACGCTCCCGATGGACATAGCGGGCCGCAAGCCGGACGCCGCGTGGCTGCGCCAGGTCGTCGAGACCGTGGGGCTCGCCGAGCGCCTCAAGCACCGGCCCACGCAGCTCTCCGGCGGGCAGCAGCAGCGGGTCGCCGTGGCGCGGGCGCTGGCCTCCCGGCCGTCGATCATCTTCGGTGACGAGCCGACCGGAAACCTCGACTCCCGCGCGGGCGCCGAGGTGTTGGGCTTCCTGCGCCGCTCGGTCGACGAGCTGGGCCAGACGATCGTGATGGTCACGCACGACCCGGTCGCCGCCTCGTACGCGGACCGTGTCCTGTACCTGGCGGACGGCCGCATCGTCGACGAGATGCTCCGCCCGACGGCGGAAGCCGTCCTCGACCGCATGAAGGACTTCGACGCGCGCGGGCGGACGTCATGAGTGCCGCCAATACGGTCATGAAGACCTCGCTGCGCAACTTCTTCGCGCACAAGGGCCGCATGGCCCTCTCGGCGATCGCCGTGCTCCTCTCGGTCGCCTTCGTGACCGGCACCCTCGTGTTCACCGACACGATGGACAAGACCTTCGACAAGCTCTTCACCGCCACCTCGTCCGACGTCACGGTCAGCCCCAAGGGCTCCGGGTCAGAGGGCAGCGACACCGGGCGGCCCGAGTCGCTGCCGGCGTCCGCGCTCGCCACCGTCAAGAAGGCCGACGGCGTCAAGTCGGCCGAGGGCGCGGTCAGTTCGATGAACGTCACCGTGGTGAACGCCGACAACAAGAACATGGGCTCCGAGAACGGCGCCCCGACCATCGCGGGCAACTTCACGCACAACGACCTGCGCTCGATGGAGATCACCTCCGGACACCAGCCGCGCGGCCCGACCGAGGCCATGGTCGACGCCGACACCGCCAAGAAGCACCACCTGAAGCTGGGCGACGAGCTGCGCACCATCGCCGCCACCGGCGACTTCAAGGCGAAGATCACCGGCATCGCCGCCTTCAAGGTGACCAACCCCGGCGCGGCCGTCGTCTACTTCGACACCGCGACCGCCCAGCGTGAACTCATCGGTAAGACCGGCCAGTTCACGCAGATCAACGTCGCCGCAGCCGACGGCGTGAGCGACGCGCAGCTCAAGGCGAACGTCGCCGACACCCTCTCGGCCGGCGGCCCGTACAAGATCCAGACGCAGCAGGAGGCCGCGGACGCCAACGCCTCCGACGTCGGATCCTTCATGGACGTCATCAAGTACGCCCTCCTCGGCTTCGCCGGCATCGCGTTCCTCGTCGGCATCTTCCTGATCATCAACACGTTCTCGATGCTCGTCGCGCAGCGGACCCGCGAGATCGGCCTGATGCGGGCCATCGGTTCCTCCCGCAAGCAGGTCAACCGGTCCGTGCTCGTCGAGGCGCTGCTGCTCGGCGTCGTCGGCTCCGTGGTCGGCGTCGGAGCCGGTGTCGGACTCGCCATCGGCCTGATGAAGGTCATGTCCGCGATCGGCATGGACCTGTCCACCGACGACCTCACCGTGAAGTGGACGACGCCCGCGATCGGCCTGCTCCTCGGCGTCGTCGTCACCGTCCTCGCCGCGTATCTGCCCGCACGCCGGGCCGGCAAGGTCTCCCCGATGGCCGCCCTGCGCGACGCGGGCACTCCCGCCGACGTCAAGGCGGGTGCCGTACGCGCCGTCATCGGGACGGTCCTCACGGCGGGCGGCGGCTACGCGCTGTACCTCGCCACGCAGGCCGACAAGGCGAGCCAGGGCTCGCTGTGGCTCGGCGCCGGGATCGTCGCCTCGCTCATCGGGTTCGTGGTCGTCGGACCGCTGCTCGCGGGCGTCGTGGTCCGCGTCATCAGCGCCGTGCTGCTGCGGATGTTCGGCTCGGTGGGCCGCATGGCCGAGCGCAACGCGCTGCGCAACCCGCGCCGTACCGGCGCCACCGGAGCGGCCCTGATGATCGGCCTCGCGCTCGTCGCCTGCCTGTCCGTCGTCGGCTCCTCGATGGTCGCCTCGGCCACCGACCAGCTCGACAAGTCGGTCGGCGCGGACTTCATCGTCGAACCCAGCAACGGCTCCATCACGCCGCAGGCCGCCGCGGCCCTGAAGAAGACCACGGCGTCCGGGTACGTCGCCCACGTCACCGAGGTCAAGTACGTCAAGACGACGCTGACCACGCCCGCCGGCAAGAAGCAGAAGGAGGAGCTGGCAGCGGCCAGCCCGTCCTACGCCCAGGACCTGCGGCGCGAGGCCACCTCCGGTGAGCTGAAGGCGGCGTACGGGAAGAACGCCATGTCGGTGGGCTCCGACTTCGCGAAGAAGAACCACGTCGAGGTCGGCGACACGATGACCGTCGCCTTCGACCACGGGCGGACCACGAAGCTGAGGGTCGCGGCGATCACGTCGGACGACACGGTCTTCGACAAGGGCGCGATGTACACCAACATCGCGACCGCCGCCCAGTACGTCCCGGCCGACCGGCTGCCGCTGAACGGGATGATGTTCGCGAAGGCCGCCGACGGCAGGGCCGACCAGGCGTACAAGGCCCTGAAGGCGTCGGTCACCTCCGACCCGACCGTCAAGGTCAAGGACCAGACCGACTACAAGCAGACGCTGAAGGACCAGATAGGCCAGCTCCTCAACATGATCTACGGGCTGCTCGCGCTCGCGATCATCGTGGCGGTGCTCGGCGTCGTGAACACGCTGGCGCTCTCGGTGGTCGAGCGGACGAGGGAGATCGGCCTCATGCGGGCCATCGGCCTCTCGCGCCGCCAGCTGCGCCGCATGATCCGCCTGGAGTCGGTGGTCATCGCCGTCTTCGGCGCGCTCCTGGGCCTCGGCCTCGGGATGGGCTGGGGCGCGACGGCCCAGAAGCTGCTGGCCCTGGAGGGCCTCGGCGTCCTGGAGATCCCGTGGCCGACGATCATCGGCGTCTTCATCGCCTCGGCCTTCGTGGGCCTGTTCGCGGCGCTGGTCCCGGCCTTCAGGGCAGGCCGAATGAACGTCCTGAACGCGATATCAACGGAGTAGCGAGGGAGTAGCGAGGGAGTACCCCCCCGTCCAGCCCCCGCGCCGCTCCAGGCGCGGGGGCCACATCAAGCCCCTGCGGCGATTGAGCAGCGGGGCCCGGGGCGGAGCCCCGCGACCGCACCCCCGGGGGGTGACCGAACCGGATCAAACGGGTGAGCCTCCGGAGGACGACGTACTCTGGAAACCCCCGGCCCGTTCGACGTGTCGGGCCCTTTGCGTTGCCCACTGACCCGGGACGGATCTTCTTCATGAGCCTGCACGGACTGCTCGACGCCGTCGTCAAGGACGCGGCCCTCGTTGAAGCGGTGAAGGCCGCGGGCGACGGCAACCGGATGCACGTCGATCTGGTCGGCCCCCCGGCGTCCCGCCCCTTCGCGATCGCCGCGCTCGCCCGCGAGGCGAAGCGGCCCGTCCTCGCGGTGACCGCCACGGGCCGTGAGGCCGAGGACCTGGCGGCGGCGCTGCGCTCGCTGCTGCCGGAGGACGGCGTCGTCGAGTACCCGTCGTGGGAGACGCTGCCGCACGAGCGGCTCAGCCCGCGTTCGGACACCGTCGGCCGCCGCCTCGCCGTGCTGCGCCGGCTCGCCCACCCCAGCTCCGACGACCCCGAGACCGGCCCGGTGTCGGTGGTCGTCGCCCCGATCCGCTCCGTGCTGCAGCCGCAGGTCAAGGGGCTCGGAGACCTGGAGCCCGTCGCCCTGCGCACCGGGCGGAGCGCCGACATGGGCGAGACGGTCGAGGCGCTGGCCGCGGCCGCGTACGCCCGGGTCGAACTCGTCGAGAAGCGCGGCGAGTTCGCCGTGCGCGGCGGCATCCTCGACGTCTTCCCGCCGACCGAGGAGCACCCGCTCCGCGTCGAGTTCTGGGGCGACGACATCGAGGAGATCCGGTACTTCAAGGTCGCCGACCAGCGCTCCCTCGAAATCGCCGAGCACGGACTGTGGGCCCCGCCCTGCCGCGAGCTGCTGCTCACCGACGACGTCCGCGCCAGGGCGGCGGAGCTCGCCGAGCAACACCCCGAGCTGGGCGAACTGCTCGGCAAGATCGCCGAGGGGATCGCCGTCGAGGGCATGGAGTCCCTCGCCCCCGTCCTCGTCGACGACATGGAACTGCTGCTCGACGTGCTCCCGGCCGGGTCGATGACCATGGTCTGCGACCCGGAGCGGGTGCGGACCCGGGCCGCCGACCTGGTGGCCACTTCGCAGGAGTTCCTCCAGGCGTCGTGGGCGGCCTCGGCCACCGGCGGCAAGGCCCCCATCGACGTGGGCGCGGCCTCCCTGTGGGCCATCGCGGACGTCCGGGACCGGGCGCGCGAGCTGGGGATGATGTGGTGGTCGGTGTCCCCGTTCGCGGCGGACGCCGCCGCCGACACCGAGTCGGACACCCTCAAGCTCGGCATGCACGCCCCGGAGACGTACCGCGGTGACACCGCCCGCGCCCTCGCCGACACCAAGGGCTGGCTCGCCGACGGCTGGCGCGCGGTCTACGTCACCGAGGGCCACGGCCCCGCGAGTCGCACCGTCGAGGTGCTCGGCGGCGAGGGCATCGCGGCCCGCCTGGAGAAGGACCTCGGTGAACTCGCCCCGTCCGTCGTCCAGGTGTCCTGCGGCAGCCTCGAATTCGGCTTCGTGGACCCGGCGTTGAAGCTCGCCGTCCTCACTGAGACCGACCTCACCGGGCAGCGGGCCGCCGGCAAGGAAGGCGCGCGGATGCCCGCGCGGCGCCGCAAGACCATCGACCCGCTCACCCTCGAATCCGGCGACTACATCGTGCACGAGCAGCACGGCGTCGGCCGCTACATCGAGATGGTGCAGCGCACGGTGCAGGGCGCGACCCGCGAGTACCTCGTCGTCGAGTACGCGCCCGCCAAGCGCGGCCAGCCCGGCGACCGCCTCTACATCCCGACGGACCAGCTGGAGCAGATCACCAAGTACGTCGGCGGCGAGGCCCCGACGCTGCACCGGCTCGGCGGCGCCGACTGGACGAAGACGAAGGCGAAGGCCAAGAAGGCCGTCAAGGAGATCGCGGCCGACCTGATCAAGCTGTACAGCGCGCGCATGGCGGCGCCCGGCCACGCGTTCGGCGCGGACACGCCCTGGCAGCGGGAGCTGGAGGACGCGTTCCCGTACGTGGAGACGCCCGACCAGCTGACCACGATCGCCGAGGTCAAGGACGACATGGAGAAGACGGTCCCGATGGACCGGCTGATCTGCGGCGACGTCGGCTACGGCAAGACCGAGATCGCGGTCCGCGCCGCCTTCAAGGCGGTCCAGGACGGCAAGCAGGTCGCGGTCCTCGTGCCGACGACGCTCCTCGTGCAGCAGCACTTCGGCACGTTCACCGAGCGGTACGGCCAGTTCCCCGTCAGCGTCAAGGCGCTCAGCCGCTTCCAGACGGAGACCGAGTCGAAGGCGACGCTCGAAGGGCTGCGGGACGGCTCGGTCGACATCGTCATCGGCACGCACCGACTGTTCTCCTCCGAGACCAAGTTCAAGGACCTGGGACTCGTCATCGTCGACGAGGAGCAGCGGTTCGGCGTCGAGCACAAGGAGCAGCTGAAGAAGCTGCGGGCCAACGTCGACGTGCTGACGATGTCGGCGACCCCCATCCCCCGTACGCTCGAAATGGCGGTCACCGGCATCCGCGAGATGTCGACGATCACCACGCCGCCGGAGGAGCGCCACCCGGTCCTCACCTTCGTAGGACCGTACGAGGAGAAGCAGATCGGCGCGGCGATCCGCCGCGAACTGCTGCGCGAGGGCCAGGTCTTCTACATCCACAACCGGGTCGAGTCCATCGACCGGGCGGCGGCGAGGCTCCGGGCGGTCGTGCCCGAGGCGCGGATCGCGACGGCGCACGGCCAGATGTCCGAACAGGCCCTGGAACAGGTCGTCGTGGACTTCTGGGAGAAGAAGTTCGACGTCCTCGTCTCGACGACGATCGTCGAGTCCGGCATCGACATCTCCAACGCCAACACGCTGATCGTGGAGCGCGGCGACAACTTCGGCCTCTCCCAGCTGCACCAGCTGCGCGGCCGCGTGGGCCGTGGCCGCGAGCGCGGATACGCCTACTTCCTGTACCCGCCCGAGAAGCCCCTGACGGAGACGGCCCACGAGCGCCTCGCCACGATCGCGCAGCACACGGAGATGGGCGCGGGCATGTACGTCGCGATGAAGGACCTGGAGATCCGCGGAGCGGGCAACCTCCTCGGCGGCGAACAGTCCGGGCACATCGCGGGCGTCGGCTTCGACCTGTACGTACGCATGGTGGGCGAGGCGGTCGCTGACTACCGGGCGCAGATGGAGGGCGGCGTGGAGGAGGAGCCGCCGCTGGAGGTCAAGATCGAGCTCCCGGTCGACGCGCACGTCCCGCACGACTACGCGCCGGGGGAGCGGCTCAGGTTGCAGGCCTACCGTGCGATCGCCTCCGCGAACACGGAGGACGACGTCAAGCAGGTCCGCGAGGAGCTCGTCGACCGCTACGGCAAGCTGCCGGAGCCGGTCGAGAACCTGCTGCTGGTCGCCGGGCTGCGCATGCTGGCGCGCGCCTGCGGCGTCGGCGAGATCGTCCTCCAGGGCAACAACATCCGCTTCGCTCCTGTGGAGTTGCGGGAGTCCCAGGAACTCCGCCTCAAGCGCCTCTACCCCGGCACGGTCATCAAGTCGGCCACGCACCAGCTCCTCGTGCCGCGCCCGAAGCCGCAGAAGATGGGCGGCAAGCCGGTGGTCGGCCGGGACCTGCTGGCGTGGGTGGGCGAGTTCCTGGCTTCGATCCTGGGGGCGTAGGCCGCTCATCGTCGGGTGGGGTGGGGCGCGGCTCCGCCCCACCCGACGACAAAAGGTGAACGGGCTTCCGGTGTGACGCCTCGTGGATTACTGTGCGCGACGACCACGGTTCTTCACGTTTTCTCCACACGGGGTGCACATGCTCAACAAATCCATTCGGCCGTCGATACGCAGACGCTCCGCGGGGTTCGCCGCCGCCTGGGCGATCGCCCTGGCCCTGACCGTCGGCGCCTGCGGAGCCGGCTCCGGCACGGACGACGCCGCCGACGCGCGGCCCACGAAGTCCGTCTCCGCGACGCCGACCCCCAGCCCCACCCCCTCCACGGAGTCGCCCACACCCACGCCCACCCCGACCCCGACTCCGACGCGCACCACGCACTCGCCCACCCCGAAGGCCACTCCCACGCCCACGCTGGTGAAGACGCGGGCCCCCGCGCCCGCTCCGACGCATACTCGGGCCCCGGCGCCCGCTCGCACGACCGCCGTCCCGAAGCCGACCAGGCCGGCCGCCCCCACCTGCGAGATCGTCTCGAACGCGGGCAACTGCTACAACGCGGGCCAGTTCTGCCGCAACGCCGACGTCGGCCGCACCACGCACGCCGGCAACGGCCGGATCGTCAAGTGCACCTTCAGCTCCGGCTCCAACCGCTGGGTCTACGCCTGACGCGCTGAGCGGCAGGGCGGAAAACCCGCTGCGGTGCCGCCCCGTCCGCTGCACGATGTGCGCATGAATTCCGAAGCGGGCACGGAGCTGACGATCACCACCCTCGCCGAGCGTCCTGAACTCGCCCTCGCCATGTGGACGATGGCGGACACCTGGCCCGTGTTCATCGGGCACGACCTGTGCGCCGCGAGCTTCCTGCGGCGGATCTGGGAGGAGCTGCCCGAGTACGCGTTCGTGGCGACGGACGCCGGAGGGGCCGTGGTCGCCAAGGCGTACAGCGTGCCGTTCGCGCTGCACGCCGAGGGGCGCGGAGTGCTGCCGGACGGCGGCTGGGACCAGGTGTTGCAGTGGGCGTTCGCCGACCGGGCCGCCGGGGTGGCGCCCGACACCGTGAGCGCCGTCGAGATCGCCATCACGCCGGGGCTCCAGGGGCGCGGCCTGTCGGGGCGGATACTCGCGGCGATGCGGGAGAACGCGCGCGCCCGTGGGTTCGGCGAGGTCGTCGCGCCCGTGCGGCCGAGCGCCAAGCACCTCGAACCCGGGATGCCGATGAATGAATACGCGTATCGGGTACGGGAGTCGGACGGGCTGCCGCACGATCCGTGGCTGCGGGTGCATGTGCGGGCGGGCGGCGTCATCGAGAAGGTCGCGCCCGCCTCGATGGTCGTGGCGGGGTCGCTGGAGCAGTGGCGACAGTGGACCGGTCTGCCCTTCGAGAAGGAGGGACCCGTCGAGGTTCCCGCCGCGCTGGTGCCGGTGCGCTGCGAGCCCGAGCACGGCTACGCGGTGTACGTCGAGCCGAACGTATGGGTGCGGCACGCCGTGTGAACACGCGGACGCGGCACGCCCCGTGAACACGCGGACGCGGCACGCGCCTCCCAGCGCGTGCCGCGTCCACTCCCCCCAACTGAAGCCGTTGGTTACAGCTTCAGGTCCCATTGCGAGCCGTCGTACTCGAAGCTCGGCGTGACCTCGACGGTCATGTCCTTCGCGTCCGACGGGGCGTCGAAGCCATAGACGACCGTGGCCTTCTTGCCGGGCAGGACCGTGCCCTCGAAGCCCATGGCGACCTTGTCGTCGATGATCTGCTCCGCCTTGACGCCGTCCTTGCCCGTGCGGGCGTTCGTGGTCAGCAGGGCCGTGTCGAACTTCTCCTTGGAGTCGTTCGTGACGGTGACCGTGACCTTGTAGGCGTGGTTGCCGTTCTTGTGGCCCGCCGCGTACTCGCTCGGGCCGAACGTGACCGCGTTGGAGACGGAGACGGTCAGGTTGTCGTCGTAGACCACGGAGTCGCCCGCGGCGAGTGTCTTGCCCGCGGCCGGCTTGTCCTTGCCGCTGCCGCCCTTGCCGTCCTTGTCCTTCGCGTCGCCGGACGACTTCGTGTCCTTGGCCTTCGTGTCGGACACCGACTTGTTGAGGTCCTTGACCAGGTCGTCGGCCGCCTTGAACGTCGTGTACGCACCGAAGACGGCGAGGCCCATGGCCGCGAGGCCGAGAATCACGCCGGTCAGGGCGATGCCCTTGTTCGTGGCCTCGCCGCGCTTGGCCCTGCCGCGCCCCGTCAGGCCCAGGATCAGGGCGATCACGCCGAGGATCCCCGCCAGCCAGAACAGCAGCGGGATCAGGCCCGACAGGGCGCCGATGACGCCGAGGATCAGGGCGGCCGTCCCCAGCCCGTTGCGCGCGACCTGCTGTTGCTGCGGCGGCTGCTGCTGGAACGGCGGGTACTGGGGGTGCTGTTGGGGCGGCTGGGTCTGGGACATAGCTGTTCCTCCGTGATGAGAGAAGCCAATCTCCCCCCGGCTTTCCATGTATCCGGCGGTTGGCTGAGGCAATAACAGCACTGTCTGTGAACCGAGTCAACCTCGTTCACAAAAGTCGAGGCGCTCACGGCTGTGAATGCGGGTCTTACATGGGACTCTGTATGGTCGGTCGCACAGGAACACGGAGAGGGGTCGACTCGGTGCAGGACAACGCGACAGAGGTGACGGCCGCGGGGATCGCCCGGCTCGCCGGGGTGGGGCGCGCCGCGGTCAGCAACTGGCGCCGCAGGCATGCGGACTTCCCGAGGCCCGTCGGCGGCACCGAGACCAGCCCCTCCTTCGCGCTCACCGAGGTCGAGGAGTGGCTGCGCGACCAGGGCAAGCTCGCCGAGGTCCCGCTGCGCGAGCGCGTGTGGCAGCAGCTCGCCGGGCACCCGGCCGGCCCGGTCAGCGCCCTCCTGCACACGGGCTGCGCCCTGCTGCTCGTGCACGACCGGCCCACGGAATGGCTCGCGCTCGCCGCGACCGACGACGACCGGGACCTGGCCCAGCGCCTGTCGGCCGCCCTCGAAGGCGTCCTCACCCCGCGCTTCGGCCACGCCACCGAACGGGCCGTCGCCACCCCGGGCCCCGCCGACCTGCTGCCATCGGTGCCGCTGCTGCGCGGCGCCGCCGAACTCGCCGCCGAGCTGGGCGCCCGCGGCACCTTCGCGTTCCTGCTCGGCCGGCACCTCGACGCCAACCCGCGCCAGTACACGCTCACCCCGCCGGGCCCCGCCGAGCTGATGGCCGCGCTCGCCGGACCGGCCACCACCGCACTCGACCCGGCCTGCGGCACCGGCGCCCTCCTCGACGCCGTGCGCTCCCACGCCCCACGGGCCGGCCGCACCCTGTACGGCCAGGACGCCTCCGCCGAACTCGCCGCGCTCACCGCGCTCCGCCTCGCCCTCGACGGCAACGGCGGGTCGGACGCCCCGGCCGTGCGCACCGCCGCCGCCGACACCCTGCGCGCCGACGCGCAGAGCGACGTACGGGCCGACGTGGTGGTCGCCCATCCGCCGTTCAACGAGCGCGGCTGGGGGCACGACGAGCTGGCCTACGACCCGCGCTGGGAGTACGGCCTCCCGGCCCGCACCGAGTCCGAACTGGCCTGGGTACAGCACGCGTTGGCCCGCCTGAAGGTCGGCGGCAGCGCCGTGCTCCTGATGCCGCCCACCGTCGCCTCGCGCCGCTCGGGGCGCCGGATCCGCGCCGACCTGCTGCGCCGCGGCGCCCTGCGCGCGGTCGTCGCGCTGCCCGCCGGGGCCGTCCCGCCCAACAACATCCCGCTGCACCTGTGGGTGCTGCGCCGCCCCGGCGCGGGCGCGCCCGCCGCCCCCGAGCTGCTGCTCGTCGACACGACCGCGCTCGCCGAGTCCGGCGACGTACGGGAGCAGCAGGTGTGGGACGAGGTGCGGAGCACCGTGCTCGACGCCTGGCGTGCCTACGATCGGGACGGCTCCCTGGAGGAGCGGCCGGGCCTCGCCCGCTCCGTGCCCGTCATCGACCTGCTCGACGACGAGGTCGACCTCGCGCCCGCCCGCCGCCTGCCGCCGCCGGCCACGGGCGGCGGCGCGGCAGAGCTGACCGCCGTACGCGAGGAGCTTGCCGACACGCTGCGGCTGACCACGAAGCTCGCCCCGAGGTCCGTCCCCGACGCCACGGCCCCGGCCCGCTGGCCACTGACCACGGTCGGCGAACTCGCCCGCGCGGGCGCCCTGTCGCTGCGCACCGCGGCGACGGGCGGCGGACCGGGCGGGCACGCGCGCGTACCCGTCCTCACCGACCACGACGTGCTGACGAGCACCGCGCCCTCAGGCGCCCACGCCGCGGACGACGACCCTGTGATCCTCGAAGCCGGGGACGTCGTCGTGCCCGTGCTCGGCGGCGCCGCCGCGGTCCGCGTCGTCGACGAGGCGGACGCGGGCGCCGCGCTCGGCAGGGGCCTGGCCCTGCTGCGGCCCGAACCGGGCGCGCTCGACCCGTGGTTCCTCGCCGGCTTCCTGCGCTCCACCGCCAACAACCGCCAGGCGTCCAGCTACGCCTCCACCGCCACCCGCCTCGACGTCCGCCGCCTCCAACTGCCCCGCCTGCCCCTGGCCGAACAGGCCGGATACGGCGAGCAGTTCAAGTCCCTCGCCGCCTTCGAGGACACCCTGCGCCACGCGGCCCGCCTGGGCGAACAACTCGTCCAGGGCCTCCACGACGGCCTGACGGCCGGCACACTGGCACCCGACCAATAGACCCCGATCAGCCCCGCCGCCGATCCAGCGAAATCAAGCCCCGCCGGCGATTGAGGCGCGGGGTCCGGGGCGGAGCCCCGAGACGTAGGAACGGCGCCGCGAACACCGGAACGGCCTCCTCCGGTCGACGTGGTGTGAGCGGAGCGACAACCGGTCCGTACAACCCTGGGCCCGTTGTCCGAGTCCGCCTATACGCTCGATGGAACCGGCAACCCATTGCCGTGCGTGTTCCACCCCGGACAAGTGACCAGGAGCTGCCATGTACGGGCCCGGCGCGGCGCCGCCCCGACGCGAGAGCGACGGCGCGGCCCTCACCCTGAGGGTGCTGTTCCCTGCCCTGTCCGTGCTGACGTGCGGCCTGCTCTCCTGCGCCCCGCTGTTCCGCATCGCGGTGCTGCGCCGCAATCCGCTCGACTGGGTCCTGGCCATCGTCTCGTTGCCGGTCACCATCACGCTGTTCGGCATCGTCGGCTCGCTGCCGGAGGAGGACTCGCGCACCGACGTCGCCCTCGCCCTGCTGCTGCTCATCGCGCTGGGCAGCGCCGTGTACTTCCTGATCTACGACCTGCGCAGACCACGCCCCGCACCGCCCCTGAGCCCCTACGCGCCGACGGCACCGTCCGGCCCCACCGCCTACGGCCACCCGCAGCCGCAGCGGCCCTGGCCCGCCGCGCCGCCGCAGCCGCACGCGATGCCCCCGCAGACCATGGGCACGACGCCCGCGCCCATACCCACGCCCGCCCCGCCACCCGCGCCGCCGCGGAACCAGGCCCCGCCGCCGCACCGCATCGACCAGGTCCGCGCCGAGCTGGATGAGCTGAGCGACTACCTGCGCAAGCAGGACGGCGGCCGGTGACCGGGCAGGCCGCTTCCCGAGCGGACGGCGCCCGCGTCGTCGCCGGGCGCTACGAACTGTCCACGCTCATCGGCCAGGGCGGCATGGGCCAGGTCTGGACGGCGTACGACCAGCGCCTCGACCGCCGCGTCGCCGTGAAGCTCGTGCGCCCCGACCGGGTCGCCGGCGCCGAGGCCGACGAGCTGCGCCACCGCTTCCTGCGCGAATGCCGGGTCACCGCCCAGGTCGACCACCCCGGCCTGGTCACCGTGCACGACGCGGGCGCCGAGGGCGACGAGCTCTACCTCGTCATGCAGTACATCGACGGGGCCGACCTCGCCGACCACCTCGCCGAGCACAGCCCCTTCCCCTGGCCCTGGGCGGTCGCGGTCGCCGCGCAACTGTGCGCCGTGCTCTCCGCCGTGCACGCCGTGCCGATCGTGCACCGCGACCTCAAGCCACGAAACGTCATGGTCAAGCAGGACGGCACGCTCACCGTCCTCGACCTCGGCGTCGCCTCCGTCCTCGACACCGACACCACCCGCCTCACCCACACCGGTTCGCCCATCGGTACGCCCGCGTACATGGCGCCCGAACAGGCGATGGGCGGCGCCGTCGGCCCGTACACCGACCTGTACGCGCTCGGCGTGCTGCTGCACGAACTCCTCAGCGGCGACGTGCCGTTCGCCGGCACCACCGCCCTCGGCATCCTCCACCGCCACCTCTACGAGGCCCCCGTCCCGGTCCGCCAACTGCGCCCCGAAGTGCCGCAGCCCCTGGAACACCTGGTGCTGCGCCTGCTCGCCAAGGACCCGCAGGACCGCCCCGCCTCCGCCCAGCAGACGTACGAGGAACTGCTCCCGCTGCTGCCCGCGCGCGGCGTGCCCACCGGCCGCCCGCTCGACCCGACCCGCCCCTTCCTACGCCCGCACGCCCCCTGGCCGGACCGCGCCGTCACCCCGGCCCCCCAGCCCGCCGGAACCGACCTCCAGGGCGACCGCCCCGACGTCGCACGGGCCGTCGACGAAGTGAAGGTGCTGCTCGGCGAGGGCCGCATCACGCAGGCCGTCGACATCCTCGGCGCGATCCTGCCCGCCGCGGCCGCCCAGCACGGCGAGCACTCACCCGTCGTCCGCACCCTGCGCAAGCAGTACGCGGCCACCCTCATGGACGACGGCCAGTACCGCCGCGCCCTGCCCGAACTGCGCCGCCTCGCGGACGAACGCGCCGCGGAGGCGGGCCACGCCGACCCCCAGTCCCTCCAGTTCCGCTACGAGGCGGCCCAGTGCCTGGAAGCCCTCGGTGAACCCGCCGCGGCGCTCGCCGAATACCGCGCCCTCCTCCCGTACTACGAGAACCAGTACGCGACCACGGACCTCCGGCTCGCCCTCGAAGTGCGGCGCCGAATCGGTCAGTTGCTGCTCTCCGTGGGCGACCGGGGCGCGGCCCACGAGACGCTGACCCGGCTGCTGCACGACGCCGAACGGCTGCACGGACCGGGCCACCCGTTCCCCGCGGAGGTGCGGCGCACCCTGCAATGGCTGGGACAAGTGCGGGGCTGAGCAGGGACGCACGGTCAAGCCATGGCCAAGTTCCTCCCAAGGGTCCGCCGTGGGACGGGTTTTGGCTGATTGATCAGTCAAAATCAGTCCGCTCACTGTGTGCTTCCCATGGCGCGCCCGTGTCCCGCCCCACCGGGACCGCGCAGTCCTCGCCCTCGGCAGCGATCACTCGGCACATCCCCACGCATGTCCCATTCCTGCATTCCCTAGGAAAACTCTCGATGCGTACCGCTGTCCGCGCTGCCGCCCTTCTCGCCGTGGCCGCCCTCCCGTTCACCCTCACCGCCTGCTCCTCCGGGGACTCCGCGAACTCCGCGGGCTCCGACGCCAAGGCAGCCGCGAAGCCCGCCGCCAAGAGCGCGCAGAACCCGGACGCCACCCTGGCCAAGGGCGCCGCGCTGAAGCGGTCCCTCGCCCCCGCCTCGTTCTTCGGCGCCGGCTACCGGATCGACCAGGACACCGCCCGCGACACCGGCACCTCGTACCAGGAGCCGAGCAGCGACCCGGCCGCCCTGAGCAAGCCCGACTGCACGAAGCTCGGCGGCGTCAGCTGGCTCGCCCTCACCGGCGACGCCGGTGTCTCCTTCGCGCAGAACGACTACGTGAACGAGAAGACCACCGCCGACATCGCCCAGGAGATCGACGTCTTCCGCGGCGACAAGGCGGCCACGGTCCTGCAACACCTGAAGAAGGCCATCGCCGCCTGCCCGGCCTACAAGGACACGGACACCAAGAGCCAGGTGAAGGTGGCGGGCGCCGACACCGCGGGCCTCGGCGACGAGGCGTACAACATCACCCTCACCGACCCGGCGTGGGAGAACGGCTCCACCCTGATCGCCGTCCGCAAGGGCGCGGCAGTGGTGACGGTCATGTCGACGGACGGCCACGACAACGGCGCGGCCACCGCGAAGAAGCTGGCGACGAAGGTGACCGGCGCCCTCCCCACCGGCAGCTGACACCCGGCCCGGCCCACCCCGACGCGTCCAGCCCCGACGCGTCCACCCCCCCGTCCCATCCTCACCCCCGTCCCGCGGAGGACACGCATGCCCGCAACCGGCACCCACCGCCTCTCCCGACGAGGCCGCCGCCTCGCCCTGGCCACCGCCATCGCCGCCGTCCTCGCGGGCGGGGTCACGGTCCAGCAGTCGCTCGCCACCACCACCTCCTGGCCCGCCGCGAAGTACTACACCGGCCGCGCCTTCGACGCCTGCACGGCACCGTCCGCCTCCGCCATGAAGGCCTGGCACACCGGCTTCTACGGGGCCGCCGCCGTCTACACCGGAGGCAAGAACCGCGGCTGCTCCCAGCCCAACCTCACCGCCTCCTGGGTCAAGACCGTCACCGCACAGGGCTGGAAGCTGATTCCGCTCTACGTGGGCGCGCAACCGTCCTGCGCGAGCGGCTCCAACCCGGAAAAGATGACCTCCACGAACGCCGCGTCGCTCGGCGCGACCGACGGCGCCGACGCCGTCACCAAGGCCTCCGCTCTCGGCATGAAGGCGGGCAGCGCGCTCTACCTCGACATGGAGGCGTACGACCTCACGAACTCCTCCTGCAACACGGCGGTGCTCACCTACATCCGCAACTGGCAGAAGGCCGTCCACGGCAAGTACTACCGCACCGGCATGTACGGCTTCTCCAGCTCCAGCGCGAAAGCCGTCGCCACCACCACCGACCGCAGCGATCTGCCGGGCAACCTCTGGTACGCCAAGTGGGACAAGGTGAACACGACCACCACCGACTGGCCGTTCGCCTCCACCCTGTGGACCGGCCACCACCGCGCCCACCAGTACATGGTCAACAGCAAGGAGTCGCGCGGCGGTTACCCGATCACGGTGGACCGGGACGCCTGGGACGCCCCCGTCGCCGTGGTGGGCTGAGCCGGGGCGAGTACCTCAACTCGCTGCGAATCGTTGTCGAATAGGTGGCCCAGCAAGCGGCCACTGCCTAACATCGATCAACGCCGGACTTTGTGCTCCGACGCACAAACTCATCGCAGGGAGGCCCACCTTGCACCGCCGCAACAGCCGCCGCACCGCGCTCGTCCTGTCCGCCGCCGCCATCGCCGCCGTCCCCGCCCTGACCGCCTGCGGCAGCGAAGCGCACCCCGGTGCCGCAGCCGTCGTCGGCGGACAGCGGATCACCGTCTCGCAACTGGAGAGCCGGGTGAACGAGGTGCGGGACGCGCAACAGACCGCGACCAAGGACACCACGCAGTACGAGCAGGCCATCGCCAAGACCGGTGGCCTGACCCGCAACACGCTGCACACGATGGTCCTCGACCGCGTCCTGCACCGCGCCGCCACCGACGCGGACATCTCCGTCACCCGCAAGGAGATGCAGAGCATGCGGTCCGGCCTGGAACAACAGGCGGGCGGCAGCAAGGCGTTGGAGGTCGCCTGGCTCCAGCAGTACAACATCCCGCCGAAGCGGCTCACCGAGAGCCTGCGCACCGAGATCGAGGCGCAGAAGCTGTCGACCGCGCTCGGCGCGGACATGCAGACCCCCCAGGGCAAGGCCGTCTTCTGGAAGGCGCTCTCCAGCGCCTCCAAGGAACTGAACGTCGACCTCAACCCCCGCTACGGGACATGGGACGTCACCAAGAACAGCCGGGTCGACGCGAAGACCCCGTGGCTGAAGCAGATCACCAAGGAAGCCCCGGCCGAACAGCAGACGACGTAGGCCCCGTCCCTGACCCGGGGGAGGCGAGGTTGTCAGTGGCCTGCGTTACGTTCGAGGGGTGAACGAACCCGAGGCGCACGACCACCACGCCCCCGCCGACGCCCGCGACGCCGCAGGCCGCGTCGTCCTGCTCACCACCAGCCACCGAGTGGCCCCCGGGCTCCTCTCTTGGCAGGCGTGGCAGACGCTGCGCACGGCCGACGAGGTGCTGTGCGCCGACGCCGCACACCCGCAGCTGCCGTACGTGAAGGACGCGGGCGTCCAGGTCACGATCGCCGCGCCCACCGCCCGCGAGCTCGTCGACCGCTGCGCCGACGGCGGGCGCACGCTCGTCGTCCTCGCCACCGCCGAGGGCGACCGGCAGCTCACGGACGGCCTGGCGCGCCTCGCCGGCTCGGGCCGCGAACAGAATGCCGAACCTCGAACTGCTCCCCGGCTCCTACGACCTGCCCGGCGCCCGCCTCCTCGACCTCGTCCAGGTCATGGACCGCATCCGCCGCGAATGCCCCTGGTCGAAGCGGCGCACCCACGAGGACCTCGCCAAGTACGCGATCGAGGAGGCGTACGAGCTGGTCGAGGCCATCGAGACGGACGACCGCGACGAACTGCGCGAGGAGCTCGGCGACGTACTCCTCCAGGTCGTCTTCCACGCGCGCATCGCCGAGGAGGCCGACGGCCGGGAAGGGGCCGAGCCGTTCGCGGTGGACGACGTCGCGGGCGGCATCGTCGACAAGCTCATCCACCGCCACCCGCACGTCTTCGGCGACGAGACGGCCGACACCCCCGAAGAGGTCCGGGAGATCTGGCTCCGCAAGAAGGACGAGTCCAAGCGCCGCGACTCGGTCACGGACGGCGTCCCGGTCGGCCAGCCGGGCCTCGCCCTCGCCGCGAAGCTCGGCTCCCGGGTGCGCACGGCGGGCCTGGACGTACCGGCCCCCACCGGAGACGGCGTCGGCTACGAACTGCTTGCCCTCGCCCTGCGCGCCGAGGCGGAGGGCGTCGACCCGGAGGCCGCGCTCAGAGCCGCCGCCCGCGCCTACCGGGACGCCGTGCGTTCGGCCGAGGGACTCACCGCCCCATAGAGCCGGTTACGGTCGGGTGGTGACCGAGAGCCCCACCCCCTCCAGCGCCCCCGAACTCTTCACCTTCGAGTTCGCCGGCGACCCGTACCCCGCCTACGCCTGGCTGCGCGAGCACGCCCCCGTGCACCGCACCACGCTGCCGAGCGGCGTCGAGGCCTGGCTGGTCACCCGCTACGCGGACGCCCGCCAGGCGCTCGCCGACCAGCGGCTCAGCAAGAACGCGGAGCACCACGACGGGCCGAGCCACGCCAAGGGCAAGACGGGCATCCCCGGCGAACGCAAGGCCGAGCTGACGACCCACCTCCTCAACATCGACCCGCCGGACCACACCCGCCTGCGCCGCCTCGTCTCCAAGGCGTTCACCCCGCGTCGCGTCGCCGAATTCGCGCCACGCGTCCAGCAGTTGACGGACGACCTCATCGACGCCTTCGCGGCCAAGGGCGAAGCGGACCTGATCCACGACTTCGCCTTCCCCCTCCCCATCTACGCCATCTGCGACCTCCTCGGCGTCCCCCGCGAGGACCAGGACGACTTCCGCGAGTGGGCGGGCATGATGATCCGCCACGGCGGAGGCCCCCGCGGCGGCGTGGGACGGGCGGTGAAGCGGATCCGCGCCTACCTGGTGGAGCTGATCCACCGCAAGCGCGGCGACCTCACGGACGACCTGATCTCCGACCTGATCCGCGCCTCCGACCACGGCGAACACCTCACGGAGAACGAGGTGGCGGCCATGTGCTTTGTGCTACTTTTTGCCGGTTTTGAAACTACGGTCAACTTGATCGGCAACGGCACGTACGCCCTGCTCGCGCACCCCGAACAGCGGGAGCGGCTACAGAAGTCGATCGCGGCGGGGGAGACGGGGCTGCTGGAGACCGGGATCGAGGAACTGCTGCGCTTCGACGGGCCGGTGGAGATGGCCACATGGCGATTCGCCAGGGAGCCGTTGGCCATCGGCGGTCAGGAGATCGGTGCGGGCGACCCGGTGCTCGTCGTGCTCGCCGCCGCCGACCGCGACCCGGCGCGCTTCGCCGAGCCCGACACCCTCGACCTCTCGCGCCGCGACAACCAGCACCTCGGCTACGGGCACGGCATCCACTACTGCCTCGGCGCCCCGCTCGCCCGCCTGGAGGGCCAGTCCGCCCTGGCCACGCTCCTGACCCGCCTCCCGGACCTGCGACTTGCGGCGGAACCTGCCGATTTGCGGTGGCGTGGCGGGCTCATCATGCGTGGACTGCGCACGCTCCCGGTGGAGTTCACCCCGCGTCAGAACCCCGCCGGAACTGACGGTCCGTCAATAATGTGACTTTCACGTGATCTACGCTGCATCGACTTGTGACAGGCGTTCGAGTGCCGCTACGTTCACGGATCATCGCGACACATGCACAACCCGCACCACTTGCACCAACCGTCGCGCGTAGCAGCATCAGTCTCGCGAAAGGCAAACGCATGCTCTCCGGGAACGGTCGTCACCGTCGCCCCCGTCAGGCCCCTGCTCTCGTCGTCGCAGCCGGAGTCGCCGGCAGCGCCATCGCGATCCCGCTGTTCGCCGCGAGCGGCGCGAGTGCCGCGACCACGCAGGCGTGGGACAAGCTCGCCGAGTGCGAGAGCGGTGGGCAGTGGAGCCTGGACGCCGGTAACGGCTACTACGGCGGACTCCAGTTCACGCAGGAGAGATGGGAGCAGTACGGGGGGCTCCAGTACGCCCCGCGTGCCGACCAGGCCAGCCGCTCGCAGCAGATAGCCGTCGCCGAGAAGGTCCTCGACGACAAGGGTGTGAGTGCCTGGCCGATGTGCTCGCTCACGGCGGACCTCACCAAGGACGACGACTCGGCGGACGTCGATCCGGGCGTGTCCGCGTCACCCCAGCCGTCCGGGTCGACCGAGTCGGATGGGTCGTCCGAGTCGGCCGAGTCGCCCGAGCCGTCCAACTCGCCCAGCACCGATGCCGACGACAAGTCGGACGACGGTGCCGACAAGGGCACCGACGAGGCGGATTCGGGAGACAAGGGTCACGATGGATCCGCGGCCGCCGACGCGTCGGACGGCCCCTCGGCGGACGAGTCGGGCGATACCTCCGGTAACAAGGGTGAGGACGACCCGAGCCCCTCAAGTGACAAGTCCCACGCGCCTTCTGACGAAGCCGCCTCACCGTCCGCCTCACCGTCCGCCTCCCCCTCCGGCGAGGCCCCGGACACCGACACGTCGGGCCGCCACCGCGGGGGCCGCGCCGACGACGACCGTTCCGACTCCCGTACGGGAGAGGGACGTCACGCTTCGCGCGACGACAAGCGCGACGCGGAAGACACGTACAAGGTCCACGCCGGCGACAACCTCTGGGACATCGCGAAGACCCAGGACGTGCACGGCGGATGGGACGCGCTCTACGAGCGGAACAAGGAGACGGTCGGTACCGACCCAGACCTCATCCTTCCTGGTCAGAGCCTGGATCTTGGGGACGGAACGGACAAAAGGTAGCGGGGATTCGGGCCGGTTGAAGGGGCTTTGTCCGATGTAGAGCGAGTGAGACATGGGTCTCAAAGCCCCTGATCGACTTTGAAATCGGACGGATCGACCGCTTACGTTCGTGACCGCTCGCTTCAGCGGGCCCCGATGGACGTCACGCCGAATCCTGCCAACGTCCGTACGGGAACAGTCGACGCGTAAGCGCCGTAGGCAGGAGCGGGGGACCCAGGTAAGCGCCCTTCCGGGAGACCGGACGGGCTTGGGGTTAAGCAGCGCACAAGGATGCGTCTGCCGGGCACTCACTGGCCCGAACCCGACAGCTCACCTCGCAGGCGTCGGTGAGGAGACATCTCCATGCTGTTTTCCGGCAAGAACAAGCACCGCCGCCCGTCCAAGGCCATCCGCGTCGCCACGCTCGGCGGTGTCGCCGCTGCCGCCGTCGCCGTGCCGCTGATGGGCGCCACCTCCGCCTCCGCCGCGACCACGTCCGAGTGGGACCAGGTCGCGCAGTGCGAGTCCGGTGGCAACTGGTCCACGAACACCGGCAACGGTTTCTACGGCGGCCTCCAGTTCTCGTCCTCCACGTGGTCCGCCTACGGCGGCTCGCAGTACGCGTCCACCGCGGACCAGGCCTCCAAGGCCCAGCAGATAGCCGTCGGCGAGAAGGTCCTCGCCGCCCAGGGCAAGGGCGCCTGGCCGAACTGCGGCTCGGGCCTTTCCTCCGCCCCGAACGACAGCGGCTCCACCGCCGACTCGTCCTCGCAGCAGCAGGACAAGAGCACGCAGCAGGACACCCAGCAGCGTGCCAACCGCTCCGAGCAGCGCCAGCAGCCGCAGCAGGAGGCCCCGAAGCAGCAGGCCCCCAAGCAGCAGGCTCCGAAGAAGGACACCGTCACCACCCCGACCGGCAACAAGGTCGCCAAGGGTGACGGCGAGTACAAGGTGAAGTCCGGCGACACCCTCAGCAAGATCGCCGAGGCGCACGGCACCACCTGGCAGCAGGTGTTCGAGAAGAACAAGGACATCGTCAAGGACGCGAACCTGATCTACCCGGGTCAGCAGCTGCACCTCAGCTAAGCCGTCCGGTCCACCAGGACCGCCAGGTACGGGCTCGGCATCGGCGGACGCCGAGCCCCGCCGCACCCCGTCCCCACGGGCCGCTCACTTTTCGGCGACCTCCCTCCCGGCACGGCCGGGACGGAGGTCGCTGTTTTTGTTCCGTTAAGGAACATTTCGCTCAGGGCGTTGTCCACGAGACGGGCGTTCGGATGGCCGATGCCCGCGAGCCGGTTACGCTCAGGGGTGCGGGACCACGTATCCAAGCAGCTGCCCGCATAGCCTGCGTCACATCCCAGAAGGAGATGCTCGTGCCGTCCATCGACGTCGTCGTAGCCCGGGAAATCCTGGACTCCCGAGGCAACCCCACGGTCGAGGTCGAGGTCGGCCTCGACGACGGGAGCACCGGCCGTGCCGCCGTCCCGTCGGGTGCCTCCACCGGTGCCTTCGAGGCCATCGAACTCCGTGACGGTGACCCCAACCGTTACCTCGGCAAGGGTGTCGAGAAGGCCGTCCTCGCCGTCATCGAGCAGATCGGCCCGGAGCTCGTCGGCTACGACGCCACCGAGCAGCGCCTGATCGACCAGGCGATGTTCGACCTGGACGCCACCGACAACAAGGGCTCGCTCGGCGCCAACGCCATCCTCGGCGTCTCGCTCGCCGTCGCGCACGCCGCTTCCGAGGCGTCCGACCTGCCGCTCTTCCGCTACCTCGGCGGCCCGAACGCGCACCTTCTCCCGGTGCCGATGATGAACATCCTGAACGGCGGGTCCCACGCGGACTCCAACGTCGACATCCAGGAGTTCATGATCGCCCCGATCGGCGCGGAGTCCTTCTCCGAGGCCCTGCGCTGGGGCGCCGAGGTCTACCACACGCTGAAGAAGGTCCTGAAGAGCAAGGGCCTGGCCACCGGCCTGGGCGACGAGGGCGGCTTCGCCCCGAACCTGGGCTCGAACCGTGAGGCCCTCGACCTGATCCTCGAGGCCATCAAGGAGGCCGGCTACGTTCCCGGCCAGCAGATCGCCCTCGCGCTCGACGTCGCCGCCTCCGAGTTCTACAAGGACGGCAAGTACGCCTTCGAGGGCAAGGAGCGCTCCGCCGCCGAGATGACGGAGTACTACGAGGAGCTCGTCTCCGCGTACCCGCTCGTCTCCATCGAGGACCCGCTGTACGAGGACGACTGGGCCGGCTGGAACGTCATCACCGAGAAGCTGGGCGACAAGGTCCAGCTCGTCGGCGACGACCTCTTCGTCACCAACCCGGAGCGCCTGGCCCGCGGCATCGAGGAGAACTCGGCGAACGCCCTGCTCGTGAAGGTGAACCAGATCGGTTCGCTGACCGAGACGCTCGACGCCGTCGAGCTGGCCCAGCGCAACGGGTTCAAGTGCATGATGTCCCACCGCTCCGGCGAGACCGAGGACGTCACCATCGCCGACCTGGCCGTCGCCACCAACTGCGGCCAGATCAAGACCGGCGCCCCGGCCCGCTCCGAGCGCGTCGCCAAGTACAACCAGCTGCTGCGCATCGAGGAGATCCTGGACGACGCGGCGGTCTACGCCGGTCGCTCGGCCTTCCCGCGCTTCAAGGGCTGAGCGCTCACCGAGCGCCGCCTGACGCGGTAGATACGTACGTCCCCGCACTCGGTCCCGTACCGTGTGCGGGGACGTACGTACGTGAGCGGGGAGGCGGGAGCAGGCGATGCCCGGAAAGGTACGGGACAGGGACTCCGGAGAGCGCTTCTCGACGGCCACCCGCCTGCGCGTCCTGGGCGAGCAGACCGCCGAGCGCGTCTACCGCTCGCAGAGCAAGCGGCAGGCCCGCCGCTCCCGTCTCACGGGCCGCGCGGCCCTGCTGGCCCTCGTCCTGTGCACCCTCGTGGTCGCGCTCGCGTACCCGATAAGGCAGTACGTCTCCCAGCGCGGCGAGATCGAGGACCTGCAGCGCCAGCAGCAGGAGGCGAAGCAGCGGGTCGACCGGCTGCGCGACCAGAAGGCCCGCTGGCAGGACGACTCGTTCGCCGAGCAGCGCATCCGCGAGCGGCTGCACATGGTGATGCCGGGCGAGACCGGCTACGTGGTGCCGAGCGAGCGCACCGCGGCCGCCGAGCGCGCCGAGCAGGGCGCGGAGGACCGCCCCTGGTACTCCAACGTCTGGGACGGTGTCGACAAGGCCGACCAGGCGGACAACTGACGAACACTGAAGGAAACACCCGAGCGATGGAAACCCCCCCGCCGCAGACCGAGCCCACCGCGCCCACGGACGCCGACATCCAGGCGTTCAAGGAGCAGCTGGGGCGCCCGCCGCGCGGCCTGCGCGCCATCGCGCACCGCTGCCCCTGCGGCAACCCGGACGTGGTCGAGACGGCGCCGCGCCTGGAGGACGGCACCCCGTTCCCGACGACGTACTACCTCACGTGCCCGCGTGCGGCGTCGGCGATCGGCACGCTCGAGGCCAACGGCGTGATGAAGGAGATGACGGAGCGCCTCAAGACGGACCCGGAGCTGGCCCGCCAGTACCGCGCGGCCCACGAGGACTACATCGCCCGCCGCGACGCCATCGAGGTCCTGGAGAACTTCCCGAGCGCCGGCGGCATGCCCGACAGGGTGAAGTGCCTGCACGTCCTGGTCGGCCACTCGCTGGCCGCGGGCCCCGGCGTGAACCCGCTGGGGGACGAGGCGATCGCGATGCTGCCGGAGTGGTGGAAGAAGGGCGCGTGCGTGTCGGCGTCCACGGAGTCCACCACGGAGGTGGCCGAGTGACGCGCGTCGCCGCCATCGACTGCGGTACGAACTCGATCCGGCTTCTCGTCGCGGACGCGAATCCGGAGACCGGTGAACTCGTCGACCTGGACCGTCGGATGACGATCGTCCGGCTCGGGCAGGGTGTCGACAAGACGGGGCGGCTCGCGCCGGAGGCCCTGGAGCGGACGTTCGCGGCGTGCCGCGAGTACGCCCAGGTCATCAAGGAGCACGGCGCCGAGAAGCTCCGTTTCGTGGCGACCTCCGCGTCCCGTGACGCCGAGAACCGCGCGGACTTCGTGAGCGGTGTCCTCGACATCCTGGGCGTCGAGCCCGAGGTGATCACCGGTGACCAGGAGGCGACGTTCTCCTTCACAGGTGCGACGAAGGAACTCACCGGCCGCGCCGACCTCGACAAGCCCTACCTGGTCGTCGACATCGGCGGCGGCTCCACCGAGTTCGTCGTCGGCGACGACACCGTGCGCGCCGCCCGCTCCGTGGACATCGGCTGCGTGCGGATGACGGAGCGCCACCTCGTCGCCGAGGACGGCACGGTCACGGACCCGCCCTCCCCGGCGCAGATCGAGGCGATCCGACGGGACATCGGCGAGGCCCTCGACCTGGTCGACGGGACGGTGCCGCTGGCCTCGGCCCGCACGCTGGTGGGCCTCGCGGGTTCGGTCACCACGGTGGCCGCGCTCGCCCTCGGGCTGAGCGAGTACGACTCGACGGCGATCCACCACTCCCGGATCCCCTTCGACAAGGTCGCCGAGCTCACCGACTGGCTACTGGCGTCCACGCACGATCAGCGCGCGCTGAAGCCGGTCATCCACCCCGGCCGGGTCGACGTCATCGCCTCGGGCGCGCTCGTGCTGCGGCTGATCATGGAGCGGACCGGTGCGCGCGAGGTGGTCGTGAGCGAGCACGACATCCTCGACGGGATCGCCTGGTCCATCGCCTGATTTCACGGCGATCCGGCTCTCTCCTGAGCGCCTCGCGCGGCGTCTGAGCGCCCCGCGGGGCGCTTCTGACACCCCGCCGCGACACGCTGTCGGGAAAGTTCGTGAACTTCTTCACAAGGAAATCGGCCCACTTGGAGGCTGTTACGCGCTCTCGGGCCCGTTCGGGGGCTCACGGGGGTGCCGACGCGGGTCACGCGTGAGGTTGCCGCAGCGTTGCGAGCCGGTTGCGGACCGAAGTGGTCCAGTACCGCCGGATGCGCACTATGGCTGCTCAAGAGGGGTGAGCAACGTCTGGGGCGACGCGGTGGTTCCCCCTGGGCGTCATGACATGGGTCACGTGGGCGGCGCAGTGTAGCAGAGACCCCCTACAAGCTTGTGAAGGGGCGCACGAGCGACCCCCGCCAGTCGGGTGGATACTCGATGGCATGAGCACCACGGAGCGTCCCAGGATCCTCATTGTCGGGGGTGGGTACGTAGGCCTGTACGCGGCGCGGCGCATTCTCAAGAAGATGCGCTACGGCGAAGCGACCGTCACGGTCGTGGACCCGCGCTCGTACATGACGTACCAGCCCTTCCTCCCCGAGACCGCCGCCGGCAGCATCTCGCCGCGCAACGTCGTCGTCCCCATGCGACGCGCTGTGCCGGGCGCCGAGATTCTCACCGGCCGCGTCACCTCCATCGACCAGGACCGCAAGGTCGCCTCCGTCGCGCCGATCGTCGGCGAGGCGTACGAGGTTCCCTTCGACTACCTGGTGATCGCGCTCGGCGCGGTCTCCCGCACCTTCCCGACGCCGGGCCTCGCCGAGGCCGGTATCGGTATGAAGGGTGTCGAGGAGGCCGTCGGCCTGCGCAACCACGTACTCGAGCAGCTCGACAAGGCCGAGTCGACGACGGACGAGGAGATCCGCCGCAAGGCGCTCACCTTCGTCTTCGTCGGCGGTGGCTTCGCGGGCGCCGAGACCATCGGTGAGGTCGAGGACCTGGCGCGCGACGCGGCCAAGTTCTACAAGAACGTGAAGCGCGAGGACATGCGCTTCGTGCTCGTCGACGCCGCAGACAAGGTGCTGCCCGAGGTCGGCCCGGAGCTCGGCCTGTACGGCAAGAAGCACCTGGAGTCCCGCGGTATCGAGGTCTACCTCGGCACCACGATGCCGTCCTGCGTCGACGGTCACGTCGTCCTCAGCAACGGCCTCGAGGTCGACTCCAACACGATCGTGTGGACCGCCGGCGTCAAGCCGAACCCGGCCCTCTCCCGCTTTGGTCTGCCGCTCGGCCCGCGTGGTCACGTGGACACGCAGGCCACCCTCCAGGTCGCCGGCAGCGACTACATCTGGGCCGCGGGCGACAACGCCCAGGTTCCGGACCTCGTGGGTCGCGCCAACGGCAACCCGAACGCCTGGTGCCCGCCGAACGCCCAGCACGCGATGCGCCAGGCCAAGGTCCTCGGCGACAACGTGGTCTCGGGCATGCGGGGCTTCCCGCAGGGCGAGTACAAGCACGCCAACAAGGGTGCGGTGGCCGGTCTCGGCCTCCACAAGGGCGTCGCGATGATCGTCATGGGCAAGATGAAGATCAAGCTCAAGGGCCGTCTCGCCTGGTACATGCACCGTGGCTACCACGGGCTCGCCATGCCGACGTACAACCGCAAGATCCGTGTGATCGCCGAGTGGACGATCAACATGTTCCAGAAGCGCGACATCACCGCGCTGGGCGCCCTGGAGACTCCGCGCGAGGAGTTCTACGAGGCCGCCAAGCCGGCTCCGAAGCCCGCGGCCGAGGCGCCGAAGGCCGACGACAGCGCCGAGAAGAAGGTCGAGGAGAAGGCCAAGGCCTCCTGACCTGCAGTTGGTTCACCCCGAAGGGGCCGCTCGCCATCCGTGGTGCGGGCGGCCCCTTCGGCGTTCCCGCCCCGTTCCCGCCACGAAATGCATGGTGGCTACAGGTATTTTGCCGTTCTGTGACTCGGTAACGGGACTGCGCAGGCGCCCTGTCGGTGTTTACGTGGTGTTGAACCGTTCCGGGATTTCCGAGAATTCGTCTCGTCACGGAGGTGTCCGCCATGCAGAACGCCGCACAGCGGCTGACAAGTATCGCCGAGCAGTTGTTCGGCGTCGAACTCCCGGTGCGCCTGCGCGCCTGGGACGGCTCGGAGGTGGGTCCTCCGGACGCCCCCGTGCTCATCGTCCGGCACCGTCGCGCGCTGCGCCGACTGGTGTGGAAACCGGGAGAGTTGGGGCTCGCCAGGGCCTGGGTGGCCGGCGACCTGGACGTGGAGGGGGACCTGTACGCGGCCCTCGACCGGGTGGCCGGCCTCATCTGGGAGCGGGATCCCGACGACGACGAGGAGCCCAAGAGCCTCGCGCAGGCCCTCAGGGACCCCAAGGTGCGCTCCGCGGCCAAGGAGCTGGTGAAGCTCGCCGGCGCCCCGCTGCCGCCCGCTCCGCCGCCCGAGGAGATGCGCAGGGGTGGCCGTCTCCACCTGCACACCAAGGGCAGCGACAAGCGGGCCATCAGCCACCACTACGACGTGGGCAACGACTTCTACGAGCTGGTCCTCGGCCCGTCGATGGTCTACTCGTGCGCCTACTGGGAGTCGCCCGAGGCGGGCCTGGAGTCGGCCCAGCGCGACAAGCTGGAGCTGATCTCCCGCAAGCTGGACCTGAAGCCCGGGATGCGGCTGCTCGACGTGGGCTGCGGCTGGGGCTCCATGGCGATACACGCGGCGCGCGAGCACGGCGTGAGCGTCGTCGGCGTCACGCTCTCGCAGGAGCAGGCCGCGTACGCCAGGAAGCGGGTCGCCGACGAGGGTCTTACCGACCGCGTCGAGATCCGGGTCCAGGACTACCGCGACGTACGTGACGGCCCGTACGACGCGATCTCGTCCATCGGCATGGCCGAGCACGTGGGCGCCGAGCGGTACCTGGAGTACGCGTCCGATCTGTACGCCCTCCTCAAGCCGGGCGGCCGGCTGCTCAACCACCAGATCGCGCGGCGGCCGCAGCGGGACGAATCGGCGTACGAGGTCGACGAGTTCATCGACGCGTACGTCTTCCCGGACGGCGAACTCGCGCCGGTCGGCTCCACCGCGGGGCAGCTGGAGCGGGCCGGTTTCGAGGTGCGGGACGTCGAGGCGATCCGCGAGCACTACGCGCTCACGCTGCGCCAGTGGGTCAGGAACCTGGAGGCCCACTGGTCCGAGGCGCTGAGGCTGGTCAGCCCGGGCCGGGCCCGCATCTGGCGGCTCTACATGGCCGCGTCCGCGCTCAGCTTCGAGCGCAACCGCATCGGGGTCAACCAGATCCTCGCGGTGAAGACACCGGAGAGCGGAGCATCGGGAATGCCCCTGCGGGCCCGCACTTGGGGCACCGTCAGCTAGCCGTCCCTGTAAGCGAATCGGGGCGCTTCCGCAACTGCGGAAGCGCCCCGATCTCGTAACTCGGCCGCTGTTACTCGGACTTGATCGCGTCGAGCATGTTCAGCCGGGCCGCGCGGCGGGCCGGCCACAGGGCCGCCAGGATGCCGACGACCGCGGCGAGCGCGAGGAAGATCCCCATCCGGCCCCAGGGCAGGATCAGTTCGTACGTCGACATGGAGTTGCCGATGAGCTGACCGGCCGCCCAGCCGAAGAACACGCCGAGGCCGATGCCGAGCACGCCGCCGAACAGGGAGATCACCAGGGACTCCAGGCGGACCATCCGCTTGATGCCCTTGCGGTCGATGCCGATCGCCCGCAGCATGCCGATCTCCTGCTGGCGCTCGAAGACCGACATGGCGAGGGTGTTGACGACGCCGAGCACGGCGACGATGACCGCCATGGCGAGCAGGCCGTAGAGCATGTTCAGCATCAGCGTGAAGACCTGGGCGACCTGGTTGGTGATGTCCTGCTTGTCCTGGACCTGGATCGCCGGGTTCTCGCCGAGCGCCTTCGTGAGCTTGTCCTTGGTGGCGTCGGACGCGCCGCCGGACGTCTTCAGCATGACCTGCATGTCACCGGAGCCGGCGCTGAGGTGCGGGGCGAGGGTCGGGGTGTCGATCATGATGCCGCGCATCATCTCGTTGGCCTCGTAGACGCCCGCGACGGTCAGCTTCTGCTGCTTGCCGTCCTCGTAGTGCGTGGTGAAGGTCGAGCCCGTCGTCCAGTGGTGATCCTTCGCGGTCTTGTCGTCGACGACGACCCGGCCGCCGCCGACGCTGAACTTGCCGCTGTCCAGCGGGAGTTCGGCGAGCTGTGTGATGGTCTTGCCGTTGACGCCGGTCAGGAACTCGGTGTCGCCGTCGATGCGCGCGGGCGAGTTGGTCAGTCCGCTGACGGCCGTGACGCCGGGCGTCCTGTCGAGCGTCTTCACGACGTCGGGGGAGAGCTGGTTCCCGTTCGACATGGCGACGACGTAGTCCGCCTTGATCGAGTCGGCCGCCATCTTGTTGATCGCCGACTGCACGCTGCCCGCGATCACCGTGAGGCCGGTGATCAGGGTCAGGCCGATCATCAGCGCCGACGCGGTGGCGGCGGTGCGGCGCGGGTTGCGCACCGAGTTGAGGCGGGCCAGCTTGCCGGAGATGCCGAAGGCGCGCAGGACCGGGGCCGCGAGCGCGATCAGCGGGCGGGAGAGCAGAGGGGTGAGGATGAAGACGCCGATGACCAGGAGCGCGGCGCCGAGGCCCATCGGGGCCTGGCCGCTGTCGCCGCTGAGGGTCGTCGCGTAGAGCACGGCCGCGACACCGGCGGCGGACACCAGGGCGCCGAGCGTGTTGCGCAGCACCAGGGACTTGGCGGTGGGCGCCGCGTGCACCGCGTTCATCGCGGCGACCGGCGGGATCTTCGCGGCGCGGCGGCCCGGCAGCCACGCGGCCAGCATCGTGATCAGGATGCCGACGACGAGCGCGGCGACGACGGTGCCGGGGGAGACGACGAGCGGCCCGTCCGGCATGATCGCGCCCGTCGTGCCCAGGAGCGCCCGCAGGCCCGCGCCGATGCCGATGCCGACGCCGAGACCGGCCACCGCGGCGACCGCGCCCACGACGAAGGCCTCAAGGAGAACGGAGCGGGTGACCTGACGCCGGGAGGCGCCGACGGCCCGCATCAGCGCGAGCTCCTTGGTGCGCTGGGCGACCAGCATCGTGAAGGTGTTGGCGATGATGAAGATGCCGACGAAGAGCGCGATGCCCGCGAAGACGAGCAGCATCGTCTTCATGGAGCTCATCGACGACGAGATCTGCTGGGCCTGGTCGTCGGCGAGCTGCTGCGCGGTGGTCGTCTCGGTCCCGGAGCCGGACAGCGACGAGTCGAGCGCGGACTTCAGCTGGTCCTGGCTCGTCCCGGCCGCGGCCGTCACATCGATCTCGTCGTACGCGCCCGGCTTGTGGAAGAGCGCTTGCGCGGTCGGGGTGTCGAAGAGGGCGAGCGAGCCGCCCGCCGAGACGTTGCCGTCGTCCGTGGTGAAGATGCCGGTGAGGGTCGGGGTAAGGACGGGGCCGTCGACGGACATGCGCACCTGGTCGCCGACCTTGTAGCCGGCGCGCTGCGCGGTCTTCGCGTCGAGGGCGACCTGGTCCTTGCCGTGCGGCGCCGCGCCCTCCTTGAAGGGGTAGCGCGGGTCCTTCGTGCCCGAGTAGTTGCCGCCCTTGGTGGAGAAGCCGTTGCCGACGAGCTTGCCGTCCTGGTCGGCCACGGCGGCGTAACCGCTGACGACGCCGTACGCGGAGCCGGCACCCTCGGTGTTCCGCGCCGCCTTGACGGTGGCGTCGGTGAGCTCGGCGTCCTTGCCGACGGTGTCGCCCTTGTCCTCGGCGTGCCGGGCGGTGACGGCCACGTCCACGTGGTCGTAGCCCTTGGCCGAGGACTTCTCCATGGCGCCGGAGATGGTGTTGGTGAAGACGAGGGTCCCGCTGACGAAGGCGACGCCGAGCATGACGGCGAGCACGGTCATCAACAGGCGGGCCTTGTGCGCGAGCACGTTGCGCAGGGCGGTTCGGAACATGGGGTACTCAGTCCTGGTGGATGGGGCGGTGGGGCACTTCAAGCCCCTGCGGCGGTTGAGCAGCGGGGTCCGGGGCGGAGCCCCGCGAGCGAGGCAACGCTCAGGTCGTCCGCCCCTTGGCGTCGAACTTCTTCATCCGGTCCAGGACCGAGTCCGCCGACGGATCACTCATCTCATCCACCACGCACCCGTCCGCCAGGAAGATCACGCGGTCCGCGTACGCCGCCGCGACCGGGTCGTGGGTGACCATGACCACCGTCTGCCCCAGCTCTCGCACGGAATTGCGCAGGAAGCCCAGGACCTCCGCCCCGGAGCGCGAGTCGAGGTTTCCGGTCGGCTCGTCACCGAAGATGATCTCGGGCTTGGAGGCGAGCGCGCGGGCCACCGCCACACGCTGCTGCTGCCCGCCGGAGAGCTGCGCGGGCCGGTGCCCGAGGCGCCCGGAGAGGCCCACCATCTGGATCACGTTCTCCAGCCACTGCTTGTCGGCCTTGCGGCCCGCGATGTCCATGGGGAGCGTGATGTTCTCCAGGGCGGTCAGCGTCGGCAGCAGGTTGAACGCCTGGAAGATGAAGCCGATCTTGTCCCGGCGGAGCTTGGTGAGCTGCTTGTCCTTCAGGGACCCGAGCTCGGTCTCGCCTATCCGGACGGACCCGGAGGAGAACGTGTCGAGGCCCGCGACGCAGTGCATCAGCGTCGACTTGCCGGAACCGGACGGGCCCATGATCGCGGTGAACTCGGCCTGCCGGAACTCGACGGAGACCTGGTCGAGCGCGACCACCCGGGTCTCGCCCTGTCCGTAGATCTTGGACAGATCCGTGGCGCGGGCGGCGGCCGTGGTGGTGGGACGGCCCGCGAGCGGGGTGGTGGTCACGGGAGGGTGCTCCTGTCGGTCTGCGTGCTGCTTACGGGGACACTTCCATCGTCGCGGCCGATCGGGCCGGGAAGGTCAGCCGCAGCTCTCGTTCCGGAGGGCGACTTCGGAGGGACCGGGGGGAGCCCGAGTCATACCTGGGGATGACCCCCGCCCCTGAGAGGCACCGGACCCGGGTGCGCCGACCGGGGCGGTGAAATCACGTCATTCCCCAGGGAGCCGTCCCCGGCGGTCGCAGCGCTCCCGGCAGGTGCTGATGGGCCCCGGTGTGTGCTGATGCACCCTCAGACATCAATAAAATAAGACAACGTGGGGACGTACTTCCGCTGATCGAGGGACGCCGCCGGATAGGCTCGGAACGTCGACGCGGAGCCCCACAGCCTGCCCGGATGGTGGAATGCAGACACGGCGAGCTTAAACCTCGCTGCCCTTAACGGGCGTACCGGTTCAAGTCCGGTTCCGGGCACCTCCGAACCTTTCTCCCCGCTCGCGTCGCGGCCCCCAACCTCCTTCATTCTCAGGGGTGTTGGCGCGCCCTCGCCCAGCTCCCGCGCGGCCCGGCCGGCCCGGGCGCCCTCGCGACCATTGACACGCGCCCCGCGCGGGGCGAGGATCCGCACAGAACTTGATGAACGAAAGTTCACCAGGCGAACAGCACTACAGGCGAAGCACAGCACCACAGGCGAACGAACGCAATGACGCGAGAGGGATCCCGTATGCGCACCACCGTCGGCATCATCGGAGCGGGCCCGGCCGGGCTGCTCCTGGCCAGGCTCCTGCACAACGCCGGCATCGAGTCGGTCGTCCTGGAGAGCCGCGATCGCGCCTACGTGGAGCAGCGTCAGCGCGCCGGGATCCTGGAGCAGGGCACCGTCGACGTACTGCGCGAGGCCGGCGTCGGCGCGCGCATGGACCGCGAGGGCCTGCCGCACGACGGCATAGAGCTGCGCTTCGACCGGCGCCGCCACCGCGTCGACTTCCCCGCCCTGACCGGCGGCAAGCAGGTCATGGTGTACGCGCAGACCGAGGTCTGCAAGGACCTCATCGCGGCCCAACTGGCCGACGGCGGGCCCCTGTTGTTCGAGGCGGAGGCCCTCGCCGTCGAGGGCGCCGACACCGCGGGCCCCCGCGTCCGCTTCCGCCACGAGGGCCGCGAGCAGACCCTCGACTGCGACTACGTGGTCGGCTGCGACGGCTTCTGGGGCGTGGCCCGCAAGGCCGTCCCGGAGGACCTCGTCCGCACGTACGAGCGCACCTACCCGTACGCCTGGCTCGGCATCCTCGCCGACGTGGCGCCCTCCCACGACGAGCTGATCTACAACCGCTCCGACCGCGGCTTCGCCCTCATGTCCATGCGCTCACCGCACGTCACGCGCGCGTACCTCCAGGTTCCGGCCGGCACCGACGCCGAGTCCTGGTCCGACGACGAGATCTGGGCCGAGCTCGACCGCCGCCTGGAGGTCGACGACCCGTCCTGGCGCCTGGAGCGCGGCCCCATCACGTCGAAGTCCGTCACCCCCATGCGGTCCTACGTCCACGAGCCGATGCGGCACGGCCGCCTCTTCCTCGCCGGGGACGCGGCGCACATCGTCCCGCCGACCGGCGCCAAGGGCCTGAACCTCGCCGTCGGCGACGTCATCACCTTCGCCCGCGCCCTCATCACGTACGTGGACAAGGGCGACGCGGAAGCGCTCGACGCGTACTCCGAGACCTGCCTGCGGCGCGTCTGGCAGGCGGAGCGCTTCTCCTACGCGATGACGACCATGCTGCACCGGGCCCCCGACGCCACGGCCTTCGACGACAAGATCCAGCTGGCCCAGCTGGACCGCGTGACCACCTCGAAGGCGGCCGAGACGGATCTCGCGGAGGCGTACACCGGGTTTCCCGTATGAGGGGCCGGATGACGGAACACAGAGGGTGCACGGGACGTTCCTCGTAACAGGATGGGAAAGATCCTCCCTGAGCACTAGGGTCGGATCTTTGCCAGACCATTACCCTTGATGGCAAGGCCATACAGGGTGGCCATGGAGGAGTGAGATGAGGAGCAGCAACCCGGTCTTCTCGCGACGGGGGTTCAGCCGCGACAACGGCTATGCGCAGTTCAACGCGAACGCGCAGGCGCCGCAGGCCGGGGGCCCCGCTGTCGGCACGGCGCAGGGCAGTCCCTACGGCCAGGCCCCCGCCGGCAACCCGTACGCGCAGAACCCCTACGCACAGCAGGACGTCCAGTACGGGGCTCCGCAGGCGCCCGCAGGCACCGGCCGGATGACGATCGACGACGTCGTCACGCGGACCGCGACGACGCTCGGCCTGCTGATCGTCACCGCCGCACTCGCCTGGGCGTTCCTGCCGGTCGACGAGGCGAACATCGGCAAGTCGTACGGCATCGCCATCGGCGCGGCCCTCGTCGCGATGGTGCTGGGCTTCGTCCAGGCCTTCAAGCGCAAGGCGTCGCCGCCGATCATCCTGGCGTACGCGGCCCTCGAGGGTGTCTTCCTCGGCGTGGTGTCCAACATCGTCGACACCTTCATCGCCCCCGGCGCGGCCATGCAGGCCGTGCTCGGCACGATGGCGGTCTTCGCGTCGGTCCTCGTCGCGTACAAGGCGGGCTGGATCCGCGTCAACCGCCGCTTCTACGGCTTCGTGATGGCCGCGGCGCTCGGCTTCGTGGTGCTGATGGGCATCAACCTGCTGTTCGCCGTCTTCGGCGGCGGTGACGGCCTCGGCTTCCGCAGCGGCTGGCTCGGTGTCGTGTTCGGCATCGTCGGCATCCTGCTCGGCGCCTGCTTCCTGGCCCTGGACTTCAAGCAGGTCGAGGACGGCGTCGCGTACGGCGCCCCGAAGGAAGAGGCGTGGCTCGCCGCGTTCGGCCTGACCATGACGCTGGTCTGGATCTACCTGGAGTTCCTGCGGCTCATCGCGATCCTGCAGGGCAACGACTAGGTGTGACAACCGCCCGACGGACAGGGGCCCGCGCACCATCGGTGCGCGGGCCCCTTGCCGTGAGGTGAGGGTCGTGAAGGGGAGTGGGCGCTAACGGAATCGCCGTGCCGCGCGCCTCAGGTCGTACTCGTGGATGATCGCCTTCGCGTGGCCGTACGCGAGATCGTGCTCGCCACGCAGCCAACTGACCTTCTCTTCGAAGCGAAGGAAGCAGGGGCCTTCTTCGACGGTGCGCATCCAGTCGCCGAGTTCACGACCGGTGCAGTGGGGGATGCGAGCCAGCAGATTGCGGTGGGTCTCCTCGGAGAAGACTTGGGACATCGGCGCCTCCGGAACGCTTCGATGTGGCCGGGCCTTCACGCCACCGTGCCTGAGCGTTGGGGGCTTGTAAACAGCTACAGTCGGCGCGTGCTTGATACGACGCCTTTGACCGCAGCAGTGGATCAGTTCGCCGATCGGCTCAGGGCCGCGCCGCAGAGCAGATTGCAGCGGGGGGCCGCCGCGGAGGCGCTGGCGCTGGCCAGGGAGCTTTCGTCGCGGGCCCAGGAGTTGGATGCGCCCGGCGCGCCCGTGCGGGAGATGCCCGACGCGGGGATGTTCGCCGCGGCCGACCAAGTGACGGTCGCGGGGCGGGACTTGGCGGTCTCCCTCCGGGACGCGGAAGCGGTCGCGGAGGCCGTGGAACTGGTCGAGCAGTCGATGAAGCGGGCCGGTATTTAAGCTCAGGCCGAAGCTATGACCCGGTCCGCCAGGATGTAGACGCTGCCGTCGCCGCACTCGAAGGTCAGGGCGTACGCGCCCGAGACGCCCGAGCCGCCGAGCAGGACGGGGGTCTCGCCGGCGCGCAGGGCGGCGGCCAGCTGCTCCGCGGTCTCCCGGTGACCCGGGGTCATGCACAGCGTCGTCCCGTCGGTGAACACGTACACGTCGAGCGTGCCGAGCGGACCGGGGCGGACGTCGGCGAGCGCCGTACGCGTCTGCGCCAGCTCTTCAAGACACTGCACCGTGCGCTCGTGGTCGCCCACGACCGGCGACTGGACCGGAACGAAGTCGGGGTGCGAGGGGTGCCTGCGGCGGGCGGCGGCCAGCTCGGGCGACTCCTCGACGAGCGCGTCGACCTCGTCGAGCGCGGCCGTGCCGGCGAACCCGTCCTCCGGGTCGAGCGACGGCTCCCCGAAGGGCTCCAGGCCCGCGAGGTCCGCCTGGCGCGGCAGGAACATGTCGTCGCCGAGCGCGCCGCCCGCCAGGAACGGCGGCAGCTCCGAGCTGTCCCGCGCCTCCTGGGCGGCCCAGAACGCACGAGCCTCAGCCAGCTCGCGCTCCCGCTCCTCGGCGAGGGCGTCGGCGACGGCGTTGCGTATCGCCTCGGCGTCCGGCGTGGTGCGGGCGGCGGGAACGGCGGGGAGCGCCTGGACGGCGCGGTCCCCGCCCAGCTCGTCGCGCAGCTCCGAGACCTGGCGGCGCAGACCCCTGACGTGCTGCAGGGTGGCGACGCCGACGGCCGTGGCAGCGGCCGTGGCGAGCACGAGGACACTTATGGCGGCAGGCATGGCGCTCACTGACGTACTCCCGGTTTCAAGTCGACCCCCGACTTCCTACATCAGCTTGAAGCCTGAATGAACTGGCTGTCAGTGCATTACGTCACGAAACGGACAGGTCTTTTGTCCGGGTGTTTAGCCCCGATATGGCCTGGGCATGGGCTGACCTGCAAAAACCAAAATCCCCCGAGATGCACGTCACATCCTGGGGGAGATTGGATCACGAACGGATAGACCGCTTCCGGTCGCCCCTGATCAGCTCAGACGCTCGATGACCATCGCCATGCCCTGACCGCCGCCGACGCACATGGTCTCCAGGCCGAACTGCTTGTCGTGGAACTGGAGCGAGTTGATCAGCGTGCCGGTGATCCGGGCGCCGGTCATGCCGAAGGGGTGGCCGACGGCGATGGCGCCACCGTTCACGTTCAGCTTGTCCTCGTCGATGCCCAGCTCGCGGGCGGACGGGATGACCTGCGCGGCGAACGCCTCGTTGATCTCGGCCAGGTCGATGTCGTCGATGGTCAGGCCCGCGCGCTTCAGCGCCTGCTTGCTGGCCTCGACCGGGCCGAGGCCCATGATCTCCGGGGAGAGGCCCGAGACGCCGGTGGAGACGACGCGGGCGAGCGGGGTCAGGCCCAGCTCGCGCGCCTTGGTGTCCGACATGACGACGAGGGCGGCGGCGCCGTCGTTCAGCGGGCAGCAGTTGGCGGCCGTGACGAGGCCGTCGGGGCGGAAGACGGGCTTGAGGCCCGAGACGCCCTCGAGGGTGACGCCGGCGCGCGGGCCGTCGTCCTTGCTCACGACGGTCCCGTCGGGGGTCGTCACGGGGGTGATCTCGCGCTCCCAGAAGCCGTTCTTGATGGCTTCCTCGGCGCGGTTCTGCGAGCGCACGCCGAAGGCGTCCATCTCGGCGCGGGTGATGCCCTTCACGCGGGCCAGGTTCTCGGCGGTCTGGCCCATCGCGATGTACGCGTCCGGGACCAGGCCGTCCTCGCGCGGGTCGTGCCAGGTGGTGTTCTCCTGCGTGGCGACCTCGGCGGTGCGGGCCTCGGCCTCGGCGAAGAACGGGTTGTGCGTGTCGGGGAGGGAGTCCGAGTTCCCCTTCGCGAAGCGGGACACCATCTCGACGCCGGCCGAGATGAAGACGTCGCCCTCGCCGGCCTTGATGGCGTGCAGTGCCATGCGGGTCGTCTGGAGCGAGCTGGAGCAGTACCGGGTGACGGTGCAGCCCGGGAGGTGGTCCATGCCCATCTGCACGGCGATGATCCGGCCGAGGTTGTTGCCCTGCTCGCCGCCGGGGAGGCCGCAACCGAGCATCAGGTCGTCGATCTCGCGCGGGTCGAGCTCGGGGACCTTGGCGAGGGCGGCCTGGATGATCGTGGCGGTCAGGTCGTCCGGGCGGAGGTCCTTGAGCGACCCCTTGAAGGCGCGGCCGATGGGGGAACGGGCGGCTGAGACGATCACTGCTTCGGGCATCACGCGGCTCCAGAGTTCGATACGGCTGACCGTGAGGGAAGTTACCCGTACGTACCGCTCAGGTCACCGGTGCGCGGGTGTGACCCCTGCCGCACTTTACTAAGCGCTTGCTCAGCCCTTCAAGCCCCTGCGGCGGGGCTGGGCAAATTCAGCCCCGCCGGCGTTTGAGGCGCGGGGTCCGGGGCGGAGCCCCGGGAGCGGAGGACGGTCAAGCGCTCGACTGCGATACCGGCTCCTCCGTCGTGACCCGGCGCCGGCGGCGCCGCTTCAGCAACGCCCACGGCCCCCGGGGACCGGTCGGCATGGCCGCGGCGACCTCCGTACCGCCCTCCTGGGCGGCCCGCGCCGCCGCGCGGGCGACCGGGAGGAAGCCCTCGGCGCGGGAGGCGTCCGGGCGCTCCTCCTCCGGCCACAGGCCCAGGCAGGCGCACAGCGTGGGGAGCACCGCCATCGCCGCGGTCGCGTAGCCCTCCACGGAGGGGTGGTAGTTGTCGGGGCCGAAGAGTTCGCGGGGGTTCGCCGCGAACTCGGGGCCCAGCAGATCGCCCAGCGACACCGTGCGCCCGCCCTGCTCCACCGTGCCGATGGTCTGCGCCGCGGCGAGCTGCCGTGAGGCGCGGCGGGCCAGCCAGCGCAGCGGCTGCTGCACCGGCTCCACCGAGCCGAGGTCGGGGCACGTACCGACCACCACCTCGGCGCCCGCCGTGCGCAGGCGGCGCACGGCCGCCGACAGGTGGCGCACGGACGTCGTCGCCGGGATGCGGTGCGTGACGTCGTTCGCGCCGATCATGATCACGCAGACGTCGGGCTGCCAGTCGGGGTCGGCGAGGCCGAGCGGCACCTGGCGGTCCAGGTCGTCGGAGCGCGCGCCCGGCAGCGCCACATTGCGCAGCTCCACCGTCCGCTCCGCCACCGCCGCGAGCCCGGACGCGAGCAGCGCGCCCGGCGTCTGCCCCGCCCGGTGCACGCCCTGCCCCGCGGCGGTCGAGTCGCCCAGCATCAGAAAGCGCAGCGGTTCGCCGTCGTGGGGTCCGTACATCCGCCGCCCGTACACACCGTCCGCGGCCGGCACGTGCACCGGCTCGGGACCGTGGTTGCCGACCTGGCGCCGCGCGATCTGTACCTCGGCGAGCACCACGCCGACCGTGGCCGCGCCAAGGAGGCCGATCCCGCCGCCGCCGTACGCGGCGCCCGCTGCGATCCGCCGTGCCACCCTCGCCCTGCTCGACATGTTCCGCGACCACCTGCCTCTGCGACTCTTTTACGGCTACAAGGACTCCTTGCCCCGTTATCCCTGTCGGCCAATCGCAACGCCGGATGAAGCGACATGGTCCATGGTGTGCCCCTTACCCTGACGGCACCATTACGGAGGAGAACCCGGAGACCACGGTGCGCATCCACGAATCGATGATCGACCTCGTCGGCAACACCCCGCTGGTGAGGCTCAACAAGGTGACCGAAGGGCTGCGGGCGACCGTCCTGGCCAAGGTCGAGTACTTCAACCCCGGCGGCAGCGTGAAGGACCGCATCGCGCTGCGCATGATCGAGGCGGCGGAGAAGAGCGGGGAGCTGCAGCCGGGCGGCACCATCGTCGAGCCGACCAGCGGCAACACCGGCGTCGGCCTCGCCATGGTGGCCCAGCAGAAGGGCTACAAGTGCATTTTCGTCTGCCCGGACAAGGTCTCCACGGACAAGATCAATGTGTTGCGCGCGTACGGCGCCGAGGTGGTGGTCTGCCCGACGGCGGTGGACCCCGAGCACCCGGACTCGTACTACAACGTCTCGGACCGCCTCGTCCGTGAGACGCCCGGCGCCTGGAAGCCGGACCAGTACAGCAATCCGCACAATCCCGAGTCCCACTACCACTCCACGGGGCCCGAGCTGTGGGAGCAGACGGACGGGCGGATCACCCACTTCGTCGCGGGCGTCGGCACCGGCGGCACCATTTCCGGGACCGGCCGCTATCTGAAGGACGTGAGCGAGGGGCGGGTCAAGGTCATCGGCGCCGACCCCGAGGGCTCGGTGTACTCGGGTGGTTCCGGGCGCCCGTACCTCGTCGAGGGCGTGGGTGAGGACTTCTGGCCGACGGCCTACGACCGGGAGGTCGCCGACGGGATCGTCGCGGTGTCCGACAAGGACTCGTTCCAGATGACGCGGCGCCTCGCCAAGGAGGAGGGCCTCCTCGTGGGCGGCTCCTGCGGGATGGCCGTCGTGGCGGCGCTGCGGGTCGCGGAGGGGCTCGGCCCCGACGACATCGTGGTCGTGCTGCTGCCGGACAGCGGCCGCGGATACCTCTCGAAGCTCTTCAACGACGACTGGATGGCGGACTACGGATTCCTGGAGGACTCCGGGCCCAGCGCGCGCGTCGGCGACGTGCTGAAGGACAAGGAGGGCGGCGCGCTGCCCTCGCTCGTCCACATGCACCCGGAGGAGACGGTCGGTGAGGCCATCGACGTACTGCGCGAGTACGGGGTCTCGCAGATGCCGATCGTGAAGCCGGGGGCGGGGCACCCGGACGTGATGGCCGCAGAGGTCATCGGGTCCGTGGTCGAGCGGGAGCTGCTCGACGCGCTGTTCACCCAGCGGGCCTCCTTGCAGGATCCGCTGGAGAAGCACATGTCGGCGCCGCTGCCGCAGGTCGGATCCGGGGAGCCGGTGGCGGACCTGATGAGCGTGCTCGGAGCGGCCGACGCGGCGATCGTGCTGGTCGAGGGCAGGCCGACGGGTGTGGTGAGCCGTCAGGACCTGCTGTCCTTCCTGGCCAGGAGCGGCGCGAAGTAGTCCGTTTCCCGGGTTCGCGAAAACGGTACGAGCGCGTCACGTGCGCGCAGCACCGGCTTAACACGGGCCCGGCAGATTGGTGGTTGTCGGAAAGGGGGCGGGAGCGGCTCCCCGCCTCAGCCGGCAGCGAGCGGCGTCAGGAACTCCGGAGCGGCTCCCGGACCTCCATGGACGCCCTGGGCGATCACCCGGCCTGACCGGGTGCACGCCCTTCGCGGGGACCGCCGTCGTCCCGCCCCCCGTTCACGGGGGTGCGGCGGTCCCCGCGCCACTCGCTTTTCCCCTGCGGGCGTTGCCCGTTACTCGACGAAGAGGCCGCGCTCCGCCGCCCGTACGTCGAACTCCTCGAGGCGCGCCTGCGCCTGCGGCAACTCGTCGCACATCGCCTCCAGAAGCACCCGCCCGAGCAGCATCGGCGAGCACGCCGTGTCGAAGGCGAGGCCCGTGCCGACCGCGGCGGGCAGCAGCAGGTCCGAGTGGCGGGCGACGGGGGCGAAGGCGGAGTCGGCGACCGTGACGACGGTCAGGCCCGCCTCCTTCGCGTAGGCGAGGGCGTCGACGACCTCGCGCGGGTGGCGGGGGAGCGCGAAGCAGAGCAGCGCCGTGGCGCCCGCGCGGACGGCCGCGTCGATGCGGTCGGCGAGCATGGTGCCGCCCTCGTCGAGGAGGCGTACGTCGGGGTGGACCTTCGCGGCGAAGTACGAGAAGCCGAACGCCTGGGACGCCGCCGCGCGCAGTCCGAGTACGAGCAGCGTGGGTGAGGCGGCGAGGAGCCGGCCCGCCCGCTCGACCGGTTCCGGGTCGGCGAGCAGTTCGGCGAGGTGCCGGAGGTTGGCGATCTCGGCTTCCACGGCCTGCTGGTACTCGTTGGCCTTGGTGGCGGATGCGGGTTCGGCGGGGGCCGTCTCGCGCAGGTGCTTGCGCAGCGCCGGGTAGCCGTCGAAGCCGAGCGCCACGGCGAACCGGGTCACGGACGGCTGGCTGACCCCGGCGAGTTCGGCCAGTTCCACGGAGGACAGGAACGGCACCTCGGCCGCGCGGCGCACCATGCAGTGCGCGATGCGGCGCTGGGTGGGGGTGAGGCGGTGCCCCTCGAAGAGGTTCTGGAGGCGGGTGGAGGGGCTGTGCGCCCCCGCGTCGCTCCCCGCCCCGCTCCGTGTGCTGTCCGTGCGCTCGCTCATGTCTCCCGCCGATCCATTCAACGGTGCCGAATTTTGCATGATCCTATTCAGGGAACGGGGCGGAGGGCTAGGGGCGACAGGGCTCGGACCTCCATGAAACCCGACAGGGCTCAGACCTCCATGAAGCGCGTCAGTACGGTCGCCGCCCGCTCCACGTCGCCCGTCAGTGGCCGGTCCGCCACGTCCTCGGGCAGTTCCTCCGCCGCCAGTTCGAAGGCCCGGCCCACCGGGAGTTCAGGGTCGGGGTGGAGGTCGCGAAGGCGCAGCGCACGGACCGACGCCACCAGTTCGCAGCCCACGACCTGGCGGAACGCCGCGCATGCGCGCAGGGTCTGACGGGCCGCCAGGGAGGCGAAGCTGGCCTGCTCCTCGACGCCGCGCGAGAGGACCGCGTGGCCGAGGGAGGCGGGGGCGGAGAAGGCGCGCAGGTCGGCGAGGGCGCCGCCGGCCGCGTACTCCAGGATCATCACGCCGGACGAGGCCGGTTCGCCGTCCGCGAGGAACGGGCGCAGGCGGGTGAAGGCCGGTTCGTTGAGGGTGGACAGGCGGGACGTGGAGAGGCGCGCCACCTGGCTGATGGCGAGCCTGAAGTGGTCGAGCGCGAGGGCCAGTTGGGCCATGTAGAAGCCGCCGTGGTGGTAGGCCGCCATGTCCGTGTAGGAGATCAGGGGGTTCTCGGCCGCCGCGTTGATCTCGACGGTGAGGACGTCCTCCAGGGCGTCCGCCGCGTCCTGCGCCGGCCCGTGGATCTGCGGCACGCAGCGGAAGCCGTACGGGTCCTGGATCCGGCCGAGCGGGGGCGTGGGGCGGTCCTCGGCGCCGAGGATCCCGCGCATCCGGGCCGCCACGTCGTAGGAGCCCTTGTGGTGGCGCGACTCGTGCACGGGCAGGGCGTACGCCTCGTAGGAGCCGTCGACCGCGAGCAGGCTCAGGGCTGCGACCAGATCAGTCGCCGCCAGCAGGTCGCGCAGCTCGTGCAGGGCGAGGGCGGCCTGGCCGAGGGTGAGCGCGTTGGAGGAGATCAGGGCCAGGGCGTCGTTGTTGTCGAGGGGCTGCGGCTTGGGCGGGGTGCCCTTTCCGCGCCACGGGTGTTCGCCGGCGAGGGCCAGGCCCATCTGGGACAGGGGCGCGATGTCGCCGGTGCCGACCGAGCCGTGCTCGTTGACCGACGGGTACGCGCCCGCCTCCAGCGCCTCGCAGAGCGCCGTGACGACGGTGGGGCGCAGGCCCGCGCCGCCGGCCAGGAGCTGATTCGCGCGGACCGCGAGCATCGCCCGGACCTCGCGCTCGGGCAGCTCGTCGCCGATCGCGCCCGCGTGGCTGCGCAGCAGGCGCAGGCCGTGGTCGGCGGCGGCCTCGGTGGGCACGTCCTCGCTGCGGTTGGCGCCGACGCCGGTGGAGCGGCCGTAGACCCTGCCCCACGCGGCGATCTCCCGCGCCGCGTTCCAGGACTCCTCCACGCGCTTCATGGCGTCCGTGCCGGGGACCGGGCGGGCGCTCGCGTCGGCGAGGCGGACCACGTCGGCGACGGGGAGACCGTGGCCGTCGAGCACGACGACCGGATGGGCCGGGTGGGACATCACTGGCTTTTCCTCCTCGAAAGGTGGTCAACGGTCGCCTATGCCCTAAAAGGGCGTCCGCATCTCATAGTTCGGGCCCGAGAACGGGATTTACCGATGATTTACACGGAGGCATTGACAAATTATTCACGCACCGAGAACTCTGCATGACGATATGCAGGACGGGCAAGAGGACTCCAGAGGCGCTCCATGATCCAGTTCGAAGCGGTCCACAAGCGATTCCCGAACGGCACGACAGCGGTGCATGATCTCTCGCTCGACATGCCGGAGGGGGGCGTGACCGTCTTCGTCGGGTCGTCCGGCTGCGGCAAGACGACGAGCCTCCGGATGATCAATCGTATGGTCGAGCCCTCGTCGGGCACCATCCGGGTCGGCGGGCGCGATGTTCTGGAGCAGGACGCCGCTGAGCTGCGGCGCTCCATCGGGTACGTGATCCAGCAGTCGGGGCTCTTCCCGCACCGCACCGTGCTCGACAACGTCGCCACGGTGCCGCTGCTGCTCGGCTGGGGGCGGAAGAAGGCGCGGGCCGCGGCCGGAGAGCTGCTCGAGCGGGTGGGGCTCTCCGCCGAGATGGGCAAGCGGTATCCGCATCAGCTGTCCGGCGGTCAGCAGCAGCGGGTGGGGGTGGCGAGGGCGCTCGCCGCGGACCCGCCGGTGCTGCTGATGGACGAGCCGTTCGGGGCCGTCGACCCCGTCGTGCGTACGCAGCTTCAGGACGAACTGTTGCGGCTTCAGACCGAGTTGAACAAGACCATTGTCTTCGTCACGCACGACATCGACGAGGCAGTGCGGCTCGGGGACCGGATCGCCGTGTTCCGGGAGGGCGGGCACCTTGTGCAGTGTGCTCCGCCGCAGGAGCTGCTCGCGCGGCCCGCGGACGAGTTCGTGGCGGACTTCCTCGGGGCCGAGCGGGGGCTGAAGCTGTTGTCGCTCTCGACGCTTGCGGGGGTGGCGCAGGGGGCCGCGCCGGAGGGTGGGGCGTGGGAGTTGGTGCTTGACGGTGCGCGCAAGCCGGTCGCTTGGCGCGAGCGGGAGGGTGGGGGTGAGGCTCCCGTGCGGGTGCTCCGCGATGGGGACTCGTTGCTTTCCGCGTTGAACGAGTCGGTGGCGTCGCCCGTGGGGTTGGTTGTCCGGGTTGATGCGGATGGTGTGTTCACGGGTGTGTCGTCGCGGGACGACGTCCATGAGCGGTCGGGTCAGGCGCATCTTGACGCCCAGTCCGGGCTCACGTCTCGGGGCTCTGCCCCGGACCCCGCTGCTCAATCGCCGCAGGGGCTTGATGTGGGTGACGTCGCATGACCATCGACTGGTCCTGGATCGGGGAGCATCAGGGCGATCTCGCCACCCTCACCCTCTCGCACCTTCAGGCCGCCCTCAGTGCCGTGCTGTTCGGGCTGGTCATCTCGTTGCCGCTCGCGGTTGTCGCGCATCGGGTGCGGGCGTTGCGCGGGTTTCTGCTCGGGATGTCGAACGTCCTGTTCACCATCCCGTCCATCGCTGTGTTCGTGCTGCTGCTGCCCGTCTCCGGGCTCACCCGCACCACCACCGTCATCGGCCTGACGATCTACACGCTCGTCGTCCTCCTGCGGAACACCGTCGAAGGGCTCGACTCCGTGCCCGCGAAGACGAAGGAGGCCGCGAAGGCCATGGGGACGCGGCCGATGCGGACCCTGCTCACCGTCGAGCTGCCGCTCGCGCTGCCCGTGATCATGGCGGGCGTACGGATCGCCACCGTGATGGCCATCTCGCTCGTGTCCGTGGCGACGTACATCGGGGACGGCGGGCTCGGCCAGCTGTTCACCGACGGGTTCCAGCGGAACTTCCCGACCCCCGTGATCGTCGGCGTCGTCCTGACCCTGCTGCTCGCGCTCGTCGCGGACGCGGCTCTCGTCGGCGTCCAGCGGCTGCTCACCCCGTGGGCCCGTACCCGTACTCGGACCCGGAAGGCCTGAACCCGCCATGTTCGAACTCTTCAAGAACCTCGGGGCCTGGCTGGTCAGCGGCGAGCAGTGGGGCGGCAGCGACGGCATCGCGACGCGCGTCGCCGAGCACCTCCAGTACTCGCTGCTCGCCACGCTCGTCGCCGCCGTGATCGCCCTGCCGGTCGGGCTGCTCATCGGGCACACCGGGCGCGGCGCCTTCATCGCCATCAACCTGTCGTCCTTCGGGCGGGCGCTGCCGACCGTCGGGCTTGTCGTGCTCGTTTTCCTGGCGAGCGGGCTGTCCATGTGGCCGGTCTACATCGCGCTCGTCGCGCTCGCCGTGCCGTCCATCGTGACCAATACGTACGCCGGGATGACCGCCGTCGACCCCGAGGTGCGGGACGCCGCGCGCGGGCAGGGCATGAAGGCCCATCAGGTGCTGTTCCAGGTCGAGTTGCCGCTCGCGCTGCCGCTGATCATGACCGGTCTTCGGCTCGCGCTGATCCAGGTCGTCGCCACCGCCACCATCGCCGCGTACGTGTCCTTCGGCGGGCTCGGCCGCTACGTCTTCGACGGGCTCGCCCAGCGGGACCTGGTGCAGGTGCTCGGCGGGGCCGTGCTCGTCGCGGTGGTCGCCATCGTCCTCGACCTGGCGCTGTCCGGACTGCAACGGCTCCTCTTCCGCAACCGTCCCACCACCCTCAAGTCCGCCTAGGAGCGAGCAAGATGCGCAATCTCAACCGACGTGCCCTCCTGGGCGGCCTCGCCGCCGCGGCCTCCGTCCCGGCCCTGTCCGCCTGCTCCAGCGGCATCACCTCGCTCGACCAGCAGGGCGGCTCGCTCTCGGGCGGCGGCTCCAGCAAGAAGGGTGTCACCATCGGCACCGCCAACTTCACCGAGAACCAGGTGCTCGGCTACCTGTACGCGGCCGTGCTCGACGCCGCCGGTGTGAAGACGAGCGTGCGCCCCAACCTCGGCACCCGCGAGATCCTCATCCCCGCCCTCAAGGGCGGTGACATCGACCTGCTGCCCGAGTACCAGGGCGCCCTCCTGCACTACCTCGACACCAAGTCGAAGGCCACCGAGGAGGGCGAGATGCAGAACGCCCTCGCCATGGTGCTCCCGGACGGCCTGCAGATCCTGCCGTACGGGATGGCCGAGGACTCGGACGCGTTCGTGGTGACCCGCGAGACCGCGAAGAAGTACGGGCTCACGTCGCTCGCCGACCTCGCGCAGCACAACGGGAAGCTCACCATCGGCGCCGCCCCCGAGGTCAAGAAGCGTCAGGTCGGCGCCGTCGGCCTCAAGGACGTCTACGGCGTCGAGTTCAAGGAGTTCAAGTCCCTCGACTCGTCCGGGCCGTTGGTGAAGGGCGCGCTGAAGAAGGGCGATGTCGATGTGGCCAACCTGTTCACCACCGACACCGATATCGCCGCCAACCACTGGGTCGTCCTCACCGACCCCAAGAACCTGGTCCCCGGTCAGCACGTCGTCCCGCTGATCGCCGACCGCAAGGCCGACTCGACCGTCCGCAAGGCCCTTGCCCGCCTGGGCAACGTCCTGACGACCGAGGACCTCACCGAGCTCAACCGGCTCGTGGACAAGGACAAGAAGGACCCCGAGGACGTCGCGAACGACTACGCGCGCCGGCACGGGCTCAGCAAGAAGTAAGGAGGCCATCGCATGGCAGCGGTAGTGGAGAAGCACTCCATCGATGTGGTGCCGGACAGCGAGCGGCACGGCAGCGCGTTCAACCAGTTCACGCTCTGGCTCGGCGCGAACCTCCACATCACGGCCGTCGTCACCGGCGGCCTCGCCGTCGTCTTCGGCGGCGACGTGGTCTGGTCGCTGATCGGGCTCGTGCTCGGCAATCTGCTCGGCGGCGCCGTCATGGCGCTGCACTCGGCGCAGGGCCCGAAGCTCGGGCTGCCCCAGATGATCCAGTCCAGGGCCCAGTTCGGGGTGAAGGGGGCCGTCGTCCCGCTGCTCCTCGTCATCCTGATGTACGTCGGGTTCTTCGCGAGCGGCACCGTCCTCGCCGGGCAGGCCACCGCGCAGCTGACCCACACCGACGACACGACGGGCATCATCGTCTTCGCGCTCGTCACCGGGATCGTGGCGACGGTCGGCTACCGGGTCATCCACGTCCTCGGGCGGGTCGCGAGCGTGGTGTGCGCGCTCGCCTTCGTCTACCTGGGCGTGCGGCTCTTCGACAAGGCGGACGTCGGCGCACTGCTCTCCGACGCGCACTTCTCGCTGCCGATGTTCCTGCTCGCCGTCTCCCTCTCGGCCTCCTGGCAGCTCGCGTTCGGCCCGTACGTGGCCGACTACTCGCGCTATCTGCCGCGTACGACGAGCGGCAAGGCCACGTTCTGGTGGACGCTCGCGGGCTCCGCGCTCGGCTCGCAGTGGTCCATGGCGTTCGGTGTCCTTGTCGCGGCGAGCGCGGGTGAGAAGTTCATCGACAACCAGGTCGGGTACGTCGTGTCGCTCGGAGGGGCGGGGCTCGTCGCCTCGTTCTTCTACTTCGTGATCGCGCTCGGCAAGCTCACCGTCAACGTGCTCAACACGTACGGCGGCTTCATGTCGATGGTCACCGGCATCAGCGGATTCCGCGGTCAGCGGGTCCTGTCGCAGCGCGGCCGCGCGCTCTACATCGGCATCATCATGGTCGCGGGCACGGTGGTCGCCCTGGCCGGCAAGGACAGCTTCCTGACCTCGTTCAAGGACTTCCTGCTGTTCCTGCTGACGTTCTTCACGCCGTGGTCCGCGATCAACCTGGTCGACTACTACCTGATCTCCCGCGAGCGCTACGACCTGCCGGCCCTCTCCGACCCGAACGGCCGCTACGGCGCCTGGCGTTGGGACGCCCTCGTCGTCTACGGGATCGGGCTGCTCGCCCAGCTGCCGTTCCTGGCCACCGCCTTCTACACGGGCCCGCTCGTCGGACCGCTCGGCGGGGCGGACGTGTCGTGGATCGTGGGGCTCGTCGTCCCGGCCGCCCTGTACTGGCTGCTCGCCCGGCGGCCGGGTGCGGGGGTGTGGCCCACCGAGAAGACGGGGGCTAGCCCCACTGCGGTGGGTGCCCCGGCTCCGTAACGTCGGGAGGTATGGAAGCCCGCGAACGCGACGCCGAACTCAAGAAGGAACTCGACGCCACCCTGCACGCACGCAGGGAACTCGGCGACGACTACGAGCCGGCGCTCGTCGACTCGTTCCTCGAAAAGGTCGAGCAGCGGCTCGACTCCGTCGTCGACCGCAGGGTGCGGCGACAGCTGGCCGAGCACCGGATCAGCGTGGCCCGCGGGGCCCGCGACTCCGGCGCCGAGAACTGGGGCGAACGCTTCGGCTTCGCCGTGGTCTCCCTCGTCCTCGCCATCCCGCTGTCCGCGATCGCCGTCGTCAACGCGGGCCTGCCCGGCCTGTTCGTGGCGTGGGCCGGGATCGTCGGGGTGAACGGGCTGCACGCGGTGCGGTGGGGACCCCTCCTGCGCCGCGAGCGCGGGGAGCGCGAGGAGTCCGACTGGGAGGGATAGCCGGGACAGCCGTGCCGGGCGCCGCGCTCCGTGGAGCGCGGCGCCCTCGCGCGCTCAGACCTCCAGCTCGCCCTCGATCTTCTTCAGCTGGTGGCGGGCCATCGCCAGGTTCGCGCGGGACTTGTCGAGCACCAGGTACAGGAACAGGCCGTTGCCGCCGCGCCCCTTGAGCAGGCGGATCAGGTGGTACTGGCTGCCCAGGGTGATGAGGATGTCCTCGATGCCGTCCTTGAGCCCCAGTTGCTCCATGGTGCGCAGCTTGGAGCGGACGACGTCGGTGTTGCCGGCCGCCGCGACCTCCAGGTCGAAGCTCTTGGAGCCGCCGATGGTGCCGAGGGCCATGCCGCTGGTGTAGTCGACGAGGGCCGCGGCGGTGGCGCCTTCTATGGAGGCGAGGGCGTCCTTGAGGGCTGTTTCGGTGTTGGTCATGATGCTGGGTCCTTTCGTGGTTCCTGTTCGTGCTTTCTGAGGGCGTGCCGGTGGTCAACGCGTGGGCTGGGGCGGCACATTGGTGGTGGGCCGGACGGGAAGTCCGGTCTCGGTCGTCGTGGTGGACGCCGTGCGGGCGCGGGCCCGGCCGCGGGTGCGGGGGGCCGGCTCGGGCGGCGTCTCCTCCTCCGCGGGAGCGGTGAGTTCCCCGATGCGGGTGCCGGAGCGGCGCCCTTCGAGATGCAGGCGGCCGACGTTGATCCGGTCCTCCGCGAGGAGCGTGAGGACGACGGTGTCCCCGGCCGCGTAGGTGGCGATGTATCCGTCGGCGCCGCGCACCAGGAGCTCGCGGAAGGCGCCCTGCGCTGTCGCGTCGGCGAGGCGCTGGGCGACGCCGAGCGCGGTGGCGGTGAGCGCGGCGACGCCCTCCGGTTCGATGCCCGGGGTGTCCTGGGCGAGGACCAGGCCGTCGACGCTGGCGGCGAGGGCGCCGGTGACCTGGGGCACGCGGACTCGCAACCGTTGCAGTTCGGCGAGGAGTTCGCCCTGGTCGACCATCGGAGGTCTCCTTTCGGGGGAGCGTGAAGAGCGCAGCAGGCGTTTCACAGGGCCTCCAGACCGGCGCGCAGCCGGCGCAGCAGGGCCACGTCCGGTTCCTCGACGACGGCGAGCTCCAGCCACTCGGGCGGTGCCGGGGCGGGGGCCGTGGTCACGAGGCCGCACGCGGCGAGGCGCCGCAGGTCGACAAGGGTGTGGAAGGCGGGCCTGCCCAGGGCGAGCGCTATCTGGGAGGCCGTCCGGACGCCGTCCACCAGGTCGAGGACGCGGCGCCTGCGCGGCGGTACAGCCGTCTCGCCGTGCCGCAGGACCCGGCTGAGCGGCGCCGTGTCCGTGTCCGGTTCCGGCCAGATCCGCTGGAGCAGCTCGCGCCGGCGCAGCGACTCGCGCTCGACCGACGCCACCGGCACCGGCCGCACCGCCCCGAACCAGTGGGAGACGCCGTACCGGAACCGGGACGGGCCGCCGCTGGGGGCGAGCGTGAAGTACGAGGCGTCGAACAGGGCGCCCAGGTGACACAGTTCGAGGGCGCCGTCCGAGAGGCGGCCCCGCTCCACCAGATAGCGGCCGACGCGCTGCCTCGACCCGGCCCGGTCCACCGCCTCCGACCACCCCTCGGCCTGCACCGCGCCGCCCGTCATCAGCAGCACGTCCATGCCGGGGGTCGCGGGCGACTCGGCGTGCACGACCCGCCCGTCCTCCAGGTAGAGGGTGCCGTGCTCGCGGATCAGGGCGCCGGTGGCCCGCTCGCCGGCGAGGCGGCTGAGCATCGGCGAGACACCCGCGCGGGCGTCGGTGCTCATCCCAGGACCATCCGGTCGGCTATGTCGGCGAGCCGCAGCCGGGCGAGCGCGAGATTGCCCTCGTCGCGGCCCAGCCACAGGTGGACGAAGACGCTGCTGTCGAAGGTCGTGCGCACGAAGCGCAGCACGTGATAGCTGTCGCGGTTGGTGACGATGACGTCCTCGACGGGTGGCGCCTTGTCGCTGGCGGAACCCTGGGACCAGTCGCTGCCGTCGGCGGGGGCGAAGGCGTTGTGTTCGGCGGCGATCCGGGCCAGCTCGGCGGACTCGGCGGCGTCCGCCTCGTGGTCCCCGCCCCGCGCGGCGCCGATCGTGCCGAGGGCGAGCCCGCTGGTCCAGTCGACGACGGAGGCGCCGCGCGCGCCCGGCAGTCGCATGACCTCAAGCAGGCACTCGTCGATTCCGGGCACGCCTCGGACCCCCCACCTGATCGCGGCTTTGTGTGTCACTGGTGCATGTGTGACGACGAAGCTACGGAACGTATGGAGGCCAGGTGAGGCTTCTGGCATTTCCCAGTGGAACATTCGCCGGACCACTAAAATCCGCCAACCGCCCCCGGGGGTCGGCGATGTGGATTCACCTCGACAGCTATTGACTAGTCCTATTCATGAAGACAGGATGTGAATAGAAGTCTCAACAACTTGTGGATACGCACCTCAGGAGGCCGTCGATGTCAGGACCCCGCCCCGTACGAGCCCCGCGCGGCACCGAGCTCAACACCCTGGGGTGGCAGCAGGAGGGCGCCCTGCGGATGCTCATGAACAACCTCGACGGCGAGGTGGCCGAGCACCCCGACAAGCTCGTCGTCTACGGCGGCACCGGCAAGGCGGCCCGGTCCTGGGAGGCGTACGACGCGATCGTGCGCACGCTGAAGACGCTGAAGTCGGACGAGACCCTCCTCGTCCAGTCCGGCAAGCCGGTCGGCGTGCTGCGCACCAGCGAGTGGGCGCCGCGCGTGCTGCTCGCGAACTCCAACCTGGTCGGCGACTGGGCCAACTGGGAGGAGTTCCGCAAGCTGGAGGCCGAGGGCCTCATGATGTACGGCCAGATGACGGCCGGCTCGTGGATCTACATCGGCTCGCAGGGCATCGTCCAGGGCACCTACGAGACCTTCGGCGCGGTCGCCCGGAAGAAGTTCGACGGCACGCTCGCCGGGACCATCACGCTCACCGCCGGTGTCGGCGGCATGGGCGGCGCCCAGCCCCTCGCGATCACGATGAACGAGGGCGTCGCGATCTGCGTCGACGTCGACGAGACCCGCATCGACCGCCGCATCGGCACCCGCTACCTCGACGTCAAGGCCGACAACCTGGACCACGCCCTCGAGTTGGCGGTCAAGGCCCGCGACGAGCGCCGCGGCCTGTCCATCGGCGTCGTCGGCAACGCCGCCGAGGTCTTCCCGGAGCTGCTGCGCCGCGGCGCCCCGATCGACATCGTCACCGACCAGACCTCGGCCCACGACCCGCTCGCGTACCTGCCCGTCGGCGTCTCCGTCGAGGACTGGGACAAGGAGCGCGAGGCGGACCCGGCCGGCTTCACCGAGAAGGCCCGCCAGTCGATGCGCCTGCACGTGGAGGCCATGGTCGGCTTCCTCGACCAGGGCAAGGAGGTCTTCGACTACGGCAACTCGATCCGCGACGAGGCCCGCAAGGCCGGCTACGACCGCGCCTTCGACTTCCCCGGCTTCGTCCCGGCGCACATCCGCCCGCTGTTCGAGGAGGGCCTCGGCCCGTTCCGCTGGGCCGCGCTCTCCGGCGACCCGGAGGACATCCGCAAGACGGACCAGGCGATCAAGGAGCTGTTCCCCGAGAACAAGCACCTGCACCGCTGGCTCGACATGGCCGCCGAGCGCATCGCCTTCGAGGGCCTCCCGGCGCGCATCTGCTGGCTCGGCTACGGCGAACGCCACCTGGCGGGCCTCAAGTTCAACGAGATGGTGGCGAGCGGCGAGCTCTCCGCGCCCGTCGCCATCGGCCGCGACCACCTCGACTCCGGCTCGGTCGCCTCCCCGTACCGCGAGACGGAGGCCATGAAGGACGGCTCCGACGCGATCGCCGACTGGCCGCTCCTGAACGCCCTGGTCAACACCTCCTCCGGGGCCACCTGGGTCTCCCTGCACCACGGCGGCGGCGTCGGCATGGGCCGCTCCATCCACGCGGGCCAGGTCTGCGTCGCCGACGGCACGGAGCTCGCTGCCGCGAAGATCGAGCGGGTGCTGACGAACGACCCGGCGATGGGCGTCATCCGCCACGTGGACGCGGGGTACGAGCACGCGGCGGACGTCGCGCGTGAGCGCGGGGTGCGGGTGCCGATGCGAGAAGGGGATGGCGAGTGAGTTCCGCCGATCAAGCGACTCCGGCCAATCAAGCCCCTGCGGCGATTGAGCAGCGGGGTCCGGGGCGGAGCCCCGAGTCCGCAACCCCCGGCGCGGAGCGCCACCTTTCGGGAAGGGGCGGGTTGGGGGAGCCTTCGAGCTTTTTGGAGATGTGGCGCGATCTCCTCCTGATCGGCCGCAACGCCGACTCGGGTGGCTACAGGCGCCACGCCTGGACCGCCGCGGACGCCGACTGCCGCGCATGGTTCAAGGCCCAGGCCGAAAGTCGCGGACTGGCCTACGAACTCGACCGCAACGGCAACCAGTGGGCCTGGCTCGGCGACCCTGAAGCCGGCGACGCCGTCGTCACCGGCTCCCACCTGGACTCCGTCCCGGACGGCGGCGCCTTCGACGGCCCCCTCGGCGTCGTCTCGTCCTTCGCCGCCCTGGACGAACTCCGCCGCAGGGGAGCGGAGTTCACCAAGCCGCTCGCGATCACCAACTTCGGCGACGAGGAGGGCGCCCGCTTCGGACTCGCCTGCGTCGGCTCCCGCCTCACCGCGGGCGTCCTCACCCGCGAGGCCGCCCACAAGCTCACGGACGCCGACGGGATCACCCTCCCGCAGGCGATGGAGCGGGCCGGCTACGACCCGGACGCGATCGGCGCCGACCGCGAACGCCTCGACCGCATCGGCGCGTTCATCGAACTCCACGTGGAACAGGGCCGCGCCCTCGACCTCTCCGGAGACGCGGTCGGCATCGCCAGCTCCATCTGGCCGCACGGCCGCTGGCGCTTCGACTTCCGGGGCGAGGCCAACCACGCGGGCACGACACGCCTGGTCGACCGCCGCGACCCGATGCTGAGCTACGCGGAGACGGTCCTCGCGGCCCGCCGCGAGGCCCAACTCGCGGGCGCGGTCGCCACGTTCGGCAAGATCTCCGTCGAGCCGAACGGCGTCAACGCGATCCCCTCCCTCGTACGGGGCTGGCTCGACTCCCGCGCCGCCGACCAGGAGTCCCTGGACGCGACGGTCACGGGCGTCGAGAAGGCCGCCCGCGAGTACGCGCAGGCGCACGGCATCGACGTATCGCTGACCCGCGAGTCGTTCACGCCGATCGTCGAGTTCGACAACGCGCTCCGCGACGAGCTGGCCCGCATCCTGGGCACGAAGGACTCGACAGCGGAGCTGAAGGTCCCCGTCCTCGGAACGGGAGCGGGACACGACGCGGGAATCCTCGCCCAGTCGATCCCCACCGCCATGCTGTTCGTACGCAACCCGACGGGCGTCTCGCACTCCCCGGCCGAGTCCGCCGCCGAGGACGACTGCCTGGAAGGGGTGCGCGCACTGGCCGACGTACTGGAAGGGCTGGCCTGCAAGTGACGACGACGTACTGGTTGGAACACGCCTGGCTCGGCACGCATGTCGAGCCGGGCGTGGCCGTGGACGTGTCGGACGAGGGCCGCTTCACGGCGGTCCGCACGGGGGTCGGCGCACCCCCGCCCGGCGCGACCGCGCTGCGCGGTCTGACCCTCCCCGGCCTCGCGAACGCCCACAGCCACGCCTTCCACCGGGCGCTCCGCTCGACCGTGCAGGTCGGCTCCGGGACGTTCTGGACGTGGCGCGAGGTCATGTACTCGGTGGCGGACCGCCTCACCCCGGACACGTACCACGCGCTCGCGCGGGCGGTGTACGCCGAGATGGCGCTCGCGGGCATCACGGCGGTGGGGGAGTTCCACTACCTCCACCACGCCCCCGGCGGCACCCCGTACGCCGACCCGAACGCGATGGGCGAGGCGCTCATCGCGGCGGCCGAGGAGGCGGGCATCCGCATCACCCTCCTCGACACGGCGTACCTGTCCTCCGGCTTCGGCAAGGAACCGGACCACCACCAGCGGCGCTTCAGCGACGGCACGGCCGAGGCGTGGGCCGAGCGGGCGTCGCTGCTGAAGGAGCGTCCCGGCGTACGGATCGGTGCGGCGGTGCACTCGGTGCGCGCGGTCCCGGCCGCGCAGCTGTCGACGGTGGCGGAATGGGCGCGGACCCGCGAAGCGCCCCTGCACGTCCACCTCTCCGAGCAGACGGCGGAGAACGACGCGTGCCAGGCGGCGCACGGCTGCACCCCCACCCAACTCCTGTCCGACCACGGGGTGTTGGGCGCGCGCACGACGGGCGTGCACAACACGCACCTCACGGACGCCGACATCGGTCTGCTCGGCGGCTCGGGCACGGGTACGTGCATGTGCCCCACCACCGAGCGCGACCTGGCCGACGGCATCGGCCCCGCGCCGCGCCTCCAGGAGGCGGGCTCCCCGCTCTCCCTCGGCTCCGACAGCCACGCGGTGATCGACCTGTTCGAGGAGGCGCGCGCGATGGAGCTCAACGAGCGTCTACGGTCCCGTACCCGCGGCCACTGGACGGCGGCGGCCCTGCTCCGGGCGGCCTCGGCGGACGGCCACGCCTCCCTCGGCTGGGACGACGCGGGCACGATCGAACCGGGCGCACGGGCCGACCTGGTCACCATCCGCCTCGACTCGGTCCGCACAGCAGGCCCGGCCCCCCGCTTCGGCGCGGAAACGGCGGTCTTCACGGCGACCGCGGCGGACGTCTCCGACGTGGTGACGGGAGGCCGGGTGACCGTCCGCGACGGCGAACACGTCCGGGTGGGCGACGTGGCGGGCGCCCTGACGGAGGCGATCGCGGCACTGCACTGATCAAGCCCGACCGGCGGAAAATCAAGCCCCTCCGGCGATTGAGGAGCCGGGTTCGGGGCAGAGCCCCGAGCCGTTGACCACCGGCGCGAAGCGCAAACTTTCGGGAAGGGGCGGGTTGGGGGAGAAAAAATCCCCACCCGCCCACGGAGAGGACCCATGACGAACCGCACGACGGCCATCACCAACATCGGCACCCTGGTCACGAACGACCCGACCCTCGGCGAGGGCCCCCTCGGCCAGATCCACGACGCCGCGCTGGTCATCGAGAACGACAAGATCGCCTGGGCGGGCCCGACGGCCAAGGCCCCCGCGGCCGACACCACGCACGACGCGGCCGGCCGCGCCGTCATCCCCGGCTTCGTCGACTCCCACTCCCACCTCGTCTTCGCGGGCGACCGCACCGCCGAGTTCAACGCCCGCATGTCCGGCCAGAGCTACTCCGCGGGCGGCATCCGCACCACGGTCGCCGCGACCCGCGCGGCCACCGACGAGGCCCTGGAGGCGAACCTCAAGCACCACCTCGCCGAGGCCCTCCGCCAGGGCACGACCACGTTCGAGACCAAGTCGGGCTACGGCCTCACGGTTCAGGACGAGGAACGCGCCCTGCGCATCGCGGCGGCCCACACCGACGAGGTCACCTACCTCGGCGCCCACATCGTCTCCCCGGACTACGCGGAGGACCCGGCGGCCTACGTGGACCTGGTGACGGGCGACATGCTGAACGCCTGCGCCCCGCACGCCCGTTGGGTCGACGTCTTCTGCGAGAAGGGCGCCTTCGACGGCGACCAGGCGCGCGCGATCCTCACGGCCGGCAAGACGAAGGGCCTGCTGCCCCGCATCCACGCGAACCAGCTCAGCTACGGCCCCGGTGTCCAGCTCGCCGTAGAACTGGACGCGGCGTCGGCCGACCACTGCACGCACCTCACGGACGCGGACGTGGACGCCCTGGCGAACGGCAACACGGTCGCGACCCTCCTCCCCGGCGCCGAGTTCTCCACCCGCGCCGAGTGGCCGAACGCCCGCCGCCTCCTGGACGCGGGCGCGACGGTCGCCCTCTCCACGGACTGCAACCCGGGCTCGTCCTACACGTCCTCGGTCCCGTTCTGCATCGCCCTCGCCGTACGGGACATGGGCATGACCCCCGACGAGGCCCTCTGGTCGGCCACCGCGGGCGGCGCCAAGGCCCTCCGCCGCACGGACGTCGGCCACCTGGCCCCGGGCGCCCGCGCCGACCTGACCTTCCTGAACGCCCCGAGCCACGTCCACTTCGCGTACCGCCCGGGCGTGCCCCTGGTGTCAGAGGTGTGGCGACGCGGCACGCGGGCCGCCTGACGGCGGGAGAGAGCGCCACCACGCTCAGCAGGAGCCTGCGGTCACAGGCTCCTCCCCGCCCGCCACCGCTGCTCGTCCCCGCCGTGGAACTTGCGTTGTCCCAGGCGGAACGAGCCGTCGTCGAGGGGTGTGACGGCGGTGGCGCGGTCCGTGGCCGGGCGGATCGAGCCGTCGGCGTGGACGGAGAAGACGAGGTTCGCGCCGTAGTTGCCGTCGGCGTCCGCGCAGTGCCGGAGGCCGATCGTGCGGTCGGTGTCGCCTCGGTTGTCCAGGCAGAAGTCCGGGTTGGCGGCGGACTGGACGACGCCGCGGACCGCGTCCACGCGCCACTGCTGGCTGCCCGTGAGGTCGCACTTCGCTGCCACCACGTCGTCGCCCTCCGCCATCGGCGTGCGGGAGACGTCGAGGCACAGCCCGGAGGCGACGTCGATCACCTCCGCGTACTCCTCGCCGGGCGGGCGGAAGGGCGGCGGCTTCGGCTTCGGCTTGCCGGACGACGGCGGCCCTGAACTCGGCTCTCCCGACGGGGACTTGGTGGTGGGGCCCGGGGACGGCGGCACCGTGACCGTCTCCGTGCTGCGCGCGGTCGTCGTCGCGGTGGCGGTCGTCGTGGTCGTCGAGCCGGCCGTCGTCGTCGCCGTGACCGTCACCCGGACCGGCGGCGGTGTCGAAGGCGTGGCGCCCATCCCCTGGCCCACCGCCGACAGGTCGGGGCGGCCCTCCGTCAGCGTCAGGATCAGCAGCGGTACGAGCGCCACGCCGACCGCCGCGGAGGCGAGCGCGAAGCCCATCGGCGTCGCGCGGACGACCGCATGGCGCCGGGGGGCCTTCCGGCGGGCGCGGCGGGCCGGGCGGCGACCGGCGGCCCCCGCGCCCGCTCCCGGCGCGGGCTTCGCGCGGTGGCGGGGCGCGGCGGCCTCCGGGGGCACAGGGGCCGGAGCCGTGGCGGGCGCCTCGGTCAGCAGGTAGTCCGTGCCGCCCCACGGCAACAGGCCCTCCGCCAGCGCGCGGCGCGGATCGTCCCGCAGGGCCGTCAGCTCCAGGTACGCGGCGGTGCAGCTCGGGCAGCGGGCGAAGTGGGCGTCCAGGTCGGCGGTGCTCCGCGGCCGGCCGGGTCTGGTCGCCTCCTCGATCAGGCGCCCGTAGCCCCGGCAGTGCGTGCCCTGCGCGCGGGCCACCCGCGCGGCGAGGCAGGCGCCGCGCAGCGCGTCGAGCGCCGCGGCCCGCGCCTGCGCCACGTCCCGCGCGGGCGTGCCGGTGGCGATGCCGGTGGCCGCGTCGGAATCCCCGTCCACCACGGAGTGCCAGAGCAGTGTCTGGGTACGCGACGGCAATGCATGGAACGCGGAGAGCAGCGCAGGCGCCCGCTGGGCGTCCGGCGAGCCGAGGGCGCCCAGCAGGCCGGGAGCGAGGCGCGCGCGGCGTTCGTCGGCGGCCCATTCGGTCGCGGTGCGGTGGACGAGCAGCAGTGCGTGGTGGCGCCAGGAGCCGCTCGGTTCGACGCCCCGCGCGACCTCGCGTGCGGCCCGCGCGAAGGCCTGCGCGCCCAACTGCCGTGCGGCGTCCGTGTCGTGGGCGCACACCCGCGCGTAGGCCAGGAGCGCGTGCCGGTGCCTGCCGCGCAGCTCGCCGAGCGCCGGATACGCGGTCGGGGCGTCGGCCCGCAGCAGCGCGACGAGCCGGTGGTCCGGCGCCGTGGCATGGGCGCCGCCGTTCGCAGACACCGTGTCCTCCTGTCACCGGGGCCCAGATGGGAGCTCATAGTGGTGCAGGAGAGGCGGTACGGGTAGGTGTTCCTCGGGGTAACCCGGCACAGGGCAGCGGGAGTTGGCGAAAAAACACCGAGGGGGCCGACCGTTTCACGGTCGGCCCCCTCGACGTGACAGGGCGTTACGGGTGATGCGGGTGGTGCGGGTCCGAGCGATTACTCCTCGAGCGTCAGACCCTTGCGCAGGCGCACCAGCGTCCGCGAGAGCAGCCGCGACACGTGCATCTGCGAGATGCCCAGTTCCTCACCGATCTCGGACTGGGTCATGTTCGCGACGAAGCGCAGCGACAGGATCTTGCGGTCGCGCGGGGGGAGATCGGCGATCAGCGGCTTCAGGGACTCGACGTACTCGATGCCCTCGAGTCCGTGGTCCTCGTAGCCGATGCGGTCCGCGAGCGCGCCCTCCGAGTCGTCCTCCTCGGGCTGCGCGTCGAGCGAGCTGGCGGTGTAGGCGTTGGACGCCGCCATCCCCTCGACGACCTCTTCCTTCGACAGGCCCAGGCGTTCGGCGAGCTCGCCCACCGTGGGCGCGCGATCAAGCTGCTGGGCGAGCTCGTCGCCCGCCTTGGCAAGGTCGAGACGGAGTTCCTGGAGGCGCCGGGGCACCCGTACCGACCAGGACGTGTCACGGAAGAAACGCTTGATCTCGCCGACGATGGTCGGCATCGCGAAGGTGGGGAACTCGACGCCGCGGCTCAGCTCGAACCGGTCGATCGCCTTGATCAGGCCGATGGTGCCGACCTGGATGATGTCTTCCATCGGTTCGCTGCGCGAGCGGAACCGGGAGGCCGCGAACTTGACCAGAGCCAGGTTCAGCTCGACCAGTGTGTTGCGGACATACGAGTATTCGTGGGTGCCTTCTTCGAGGGACTCGAGCCGCTCGAAAAGGGTCTTGGAGAGGGCTCGGGCGTCGAGCGGGCCCACCTCGTCGTAGGGCGGGATCTCCGGGAGGCCCTCAAGGCCTTCGAGGCCCTCGGTCTCGACGTCGACATGAGTTTCCGGGGGGAGTGTCGACGTCGCCTGGTCAGTACGCGATTCGTCGAGCCGGGCTGACATGATGTCCTCCATGCGTTCTCGGCATATGGCTGCCGATGCCAATGCGTGCACTGCTTCTAAGTGCGGCGCCTCCAAAGCCGGCCGTGGTCGAATGTTGTCCTTACTAGGCCTACCCGTTTTCCACACCAGGTCGCAAGTGCGTTCTGCGGCGAAATGTCCGAATTCTAGAGGTTGTTCGGGTGTCAGTGCACAGTCGGAGGGCGTAGTGTTCGAGGGCGTCAATCGGCACGTCGAAGGCAGCGAGAGAGACGTCATGGACCGCGGGACAGTCGGCAGTGCGCATCGGGGCCGGCTTCTGGTCGAGGTGCGACAAGAGGGCTCAAGTGCCGTCGTGACCCCGGCCGGTGAGTTGGATCACCATACGGCCGATCTGCTGCGCGAACCCCTGGATGAATGCCTCAACAATGGACATTCCAGGCTGGTGATCGACTGTTCCCGCCTCGAATTCTGCGATTCGACGGGGTTGAACGTGCTGCTCGGGGCCCGTCTCAAGGCCGAGGCGGCCGGTGGTGGAGTGCACCTCGCGGGCATGCTTCCGGTGGTTTCCAGGGTGTTCGAGATCACCGGCGCGGAGGCCGTCTTCACGGTGCACGCGTCGCTCGACGGCGCCCTCGCTCCGGACCCCTCCGGCGACTGAGCGGAACCGGACGGCTGCGTGCCGTGGTCGACCCCAGAAGTTACGCTCCAGTTGTCGCTGCGTGATCTAGGCGTTACCAGCGTCACAGGAGCCGTTCTGAACTAGTGGGTGTTTCCGCCGTTCCCTCGGGCAGGAGACCCCACGAACACGACTCCGACCCTGCGACCCCGATGACCCTCCGACCCCGATCCGCGACCCTGGCTTCCTGGCCGGGCAGTGGGCACTCGGGCCCTGAACCCTGAATCCTGAAGCTGAATTGGTGAATCGGTGAGGTGAAGTGCTGATGAGCACCACCCGGCCTTACTCGCCGGGCGACCACGGCCCCGAGTCCGGTGAAGTGCCGGTCGTCGCGGGTCCGCGGGTCCGCAGGCTGAGCCTCGGCGGCGCGAGCGGCATCGTGCCGCTCGCCCGTGATTTCACCCGCGAAGCGCTGCATGCCTGGGGCTGGCTGCCGGCGGCGACCGCGGACCGCCGGGCCGCGGCGGAGGACGTGCTGCTCGTCGTCTCCGAACTCGTCACGAACGCGTGCCTGCACGCCGAGGGGCCCGACGAGATCATCCTGTACTTCGGCGACTCCCCGGCCAACAAGGTGCTGCGCATCGAGGTCGCGGACCGCGGGGCGGGTCAGCCGGCGCCGCGCACCCCGCACCGGGTCGGCCGCCCCGGCGGGCACGGCATGTTCATCGTCCAACGCCTCTGCCTCGACTGGGGGGTCGTCCGCACCCCGGGCGTCGCGGGCAAGGTCGTATGGGCGGAGGTCGGCGCCCCCGCGTAGCCGCCTTTCGTGCCTTCTTGGAAGCACGCCGGATCTCCTTCGATCCGGCGTGCTTTTTGTCTTCCCTCGACAGGGTCCCCGGCGTACCTTGAGCCACCCAGATCTGATGAACCGTCAGTAACCTTCGGTTTGAAGGGACTTCGAGGTGACGTACCGGACGTACCAGAAACGAACCGCCGCGTTCGCGCTGAGCGCGGCCCTGGCGGGCTCGGCGGTGCTGATGGCCGCCCCCACCGCCTCGGCCACGGTGCAGAACGTGAACTACCAGTGCAAGACCCCGATCGGGAACAAGGGAGCCGTGTCCCCGATCGACATGAAGAGCGCCAAGAGTGGCAGTGGCTACAAGATCACGATGTCCTTCCAGAAGGGCGTCTCCTCCAGCCCTGTGGAGCTGGGCAAGGGCGCCATGCACCCGAGCGCCGTCATCAAGGTGGGCGGCGCGGACACGGGCCAGTTCACGGCGACCGGGCCCCCGAACGACAAGGCGATCCCCGCCAACAGCCCGATCAAGATCAGCGACTTGACGGGTACGTACACGCCGAAGAAGAGCGGCAAGGTGAACTTCACCGCCGGCGTCCTCACCATCAAGGCGCTCGGCACGAACACCACCTGTACGCCGTCCAACAGCCCGAAGCCCTCCCTCGAGATGGACGTGAAGGCGGCCGCGGGGGGTGGTGGCGGGGCCGGGGACTCGGGTTCGTCGGCGTCGGCGCCGTCCGGCGGTGAGCTTCCGCAGACCGGGCCGGAGGATTCGGCGGTCGCGCTCGGCACGCTCGGCGGCACGGTGCTGCTGGCCGGGGCGGCGGGCGTGCTGTGGCTGACGCGGCGTCATCAGGCGGCGTCCCGCTAGGGGGCGTGAGTAGCTGCGATGACATTGCGCTCGTCGATGGGACGTGGGGCCCCGCGGTGTTGCGGCCGCGGGGCTCCGCCCCGGACCCCGCTGCTCAAGCGCCGCAGGGGCTGTAAGTGGTTGATGGCCGCTGCTCTGGCGATCCTTGTGGGCGGCTTCGCCGCACCGGCCCTCGCGGCCACCGGCTGGACCATCAGCCCCTCCGCCGCCGGCGGGACCCGGCCCGCCGATGGTGAGGGGCGGCCGTACATCTACGCGGAGGGGACGCCCGGGTCCGTGCTGGAGGACAAGGTGGCGGTCACGAATCCGAGTGGCAAGCCGCTGAAGGTCTCCTTGCGCGGAGCCGACGCCGACAACAGGGGCGACGGCGCGCTGGACGTCCGTAAGAAGGCCACGGACACCGGATCGTGGATCCGGTTCGCCGAGGCGACCGTGAAGATCCCCGCGCGCACCCGCGCCGAGGTCCCCTTCTCGGTCTCCGTGCCCGCGGGCGCGACACCCGGCGACCATCCGGGCGCGGTCGTGGCACGGGCGGGCGGGCGCGACGCCGGGGTCAGTGTCCATCTGCGGGTCAGCGGCCCCACGCTGTCCGCCCTCACGGTCGAGCACGTACGGGTGAACAAGGGCTCCATCGCCTACGACGTGGTGAACCGCGGCAACACGACGCTCTCGCCGCGTCTCGCGGTGAAGGCCGACGGGGTGTTCGGCGCCGCCCTCGACAGGAGCAGGGCCCTGCCGGTCGAGATCCTTCCGGGCCGCCGGGTCAGCCTCACCGAACCGTGGAAGAACGCCCCCTCGCTCGACGCCGTCGACGTGAAGGTGACGGTCACCGCGGGCGGCGGCGCGGCGGACTCGGCCACGGCGAGCGCCCGGTTCGTGCCGTGGGCGGTGGTCGGCGGGATCCTCGCCGTGCTGGCGGGGGCGGGGTGCGTCGTCTATTGGTACCTGCGCCGCAGACGGCCCTCCTGGCCCGTACCGCCGCACCTGCTCCGACTGCTCCGCCGACAAGGGAACGTAAGGAGTGCGCCATGAACCGCCCCAGCTCCCGCGCCTCGCGGCTGCTGACCGTCCTGGCCCTCGTGGGCGCCCTGCTCGCGGGCACCGCGCCCTGGGCGGCCTCCGCCGCCGACAAGCCGTCCGTGAGCCTCTCCAAGTCCCAGGCGGGGACCGGGGGTTCGATCACCGTGAAGGGCGCGGGCTGGCGGCCCGACACGCTGCTGATGATGCTGATCTGCGGGCAGTCCAGCCCGTCGCGCGGCGTCATCGAAGGCACCAACTCCTGCGCCAACTCCGAGGGGCGCGCGGTCACCACCGGCTCCGGGGGAGCGTTCAGCAAGTCGCTCCCGGTCGCCGAGCCGCCGACGCCGTGCCCCTGCGTCGTCCATGTCGCCACGGTGACCGGGCAGAAGGCGCAGGCGGACGCGGTCTTCCAGGTGGCGGGGCATCCGGTGAAGGCGCTGCCGAAGGACTCCGGGAGCGGGCAGCTGTCGATGGTGGCCGACACCCGGCTCGAGGGTTCCAGCGGCCTGCTGACCTGGTTCGGCGCGCCACCGTCCCGGTCCTTCACGTTCACGGTGGGCAATGTCGGATCGAACCCGGTCAAGAATCCGGTCTTCCAAGTGGGCAGCTCCCACGGCGTGTTCGCGCCGCAATGGGAGGACCAGCAGTGGCGCGGCACGATCAAGCCGGGGCAGAAGGCGCAGATCAAGCTGCCCGTCGAACTGTCGGCGGGCGCGCACGGCGACTATCTCGTCTCGCTCAAGTACGGCGGGAAGGTGCTGGCCGAACAGCCCTGGGGCGTGGGCCGCCCCTGGGGCGTCACGCTCTTCTGGATCCTGCTGTGCATCGTCGTGCCGGGCGCCGTCTTCCGGATCGGCATGGCGGTCGTGGACCGCGTACGGCCGCGTGACCGCCGGTCGGGATCCAAGGCGTTCAAGACGTCCAAGGCGCCCAAGGCGTCCAAGGGAGCGGGCGGACGCACCGTACGGCTCCCGAAGGTGCGGCTCCCGCAGCAGAAGCCGGAACAGCCGTCGCCCGCCGCGCCCGCGAGCACGACCCAGACCACGACCCTGCCCTGGTTCACCCCGGACACAGGTCCGGAACGGACCGCGGCCGGTCAACTCTCCGCACCGCCCGAGAACAGCCCGACGACGAAAGGAAATACGTGAGCACCCAACGGAGAGTGAGCGCGGCCGGTGTCGCCCTGATGCTCGGTGGGGCGGGTCTGATGTTCGCGACCGCCGCTCCCGCGCAGGCCGCCGCCGAGACCTCGTACAAGACGGAGTGCATACCGCCCTCGATCTCCGGGCTCGGCCCGGTGCAGGGCACCACGATCACGCAGATCGCGGCGCCCGCCACGGCGAAGGTCGGCGACACGGTCAACGTGACCTGGACGTTCATCCAGGGCGCCTCGAAGAACCCGGACGTCCTCGACCTCGACAAGAACACGGTCCAGCCCACCGGCACGCTCAAGGCGGCCGGCGCGCAGACCGGTGACATCGACATGCAGGGGCCGCGCGAGAACCCCGCGATCCCCAAGAACAGCCCGATGAAGCTGTCCACGATGACGGGCAAGCTGAAGCTGACGAAGCCGGGAGACGTGAAGCTGACCCCGGACAAGTACAACATCAACGTCAGCAAGCCGATGTCGACGGACACCAAGTGCTCCCCGACGGAGGCCGTGCAGCCCGCCGCGATCATCAAGGTCCTTCAGGGCGCCGCGACTTCGGGCGGCGGCGGCCTGCCCGGCGGTCTGGTGGGCGGCACCTCGTCCGGCGGTTCGAGCAGCGGCGGCTCGTCGAGTTCCGGCGGCAGCGCCTCGGGCGGCAGCGCTTCCGGCGGCTCCACGGGCGGCGGCAGCGGCAAGAGCGACTTCACCGGCAAGGAGGTCAGCGTCCCCTACGCCTGCAAGACGCCCATCGGCGACAAGAGCGCCACGTCCCCGGTGCAGATCAACGCCAAGAAGGACGGCGGGAACTACGGCCTCACGGTGAAGTTCAAGAAGTCCGTGATGGACAGCCCCGCCGACATCCCCGCCGACTCGGTGAAGCCGTCGATGGAGGTCAAGCTGGGCGGCTCCGACAAGGGCACCGTGCCCGTCGAGGGACCGACCAACAAGAAGGCCTTCAAGTCCGGCGACCCGATCACGATCCCGGACCTGACGGGCACGTACAAGCCGGGCGCCGACGGCAAGTCGACGCTCTCGCCGGGTGTCCTCACGGTCAAGGCGCTGGGCACGACCACCACCTGCACGCCGAAGAGCGCTCCGGTCTCCCTGGAGCTCGACACGTCGAAGCAGGCGGGCGGCGCGGCCGGCGGCACGGGCTCGGCAGGCGGCTCGGCCAGCGGCTCAGCGGGCGGCGGCGGCTCGTCCGCGACGACCGGCGGCCTCGCCGAGACCGGCTCCTCCACCGAAGGCCCCCTGCGCGCCCTCGGCCTGGCGGCCGGCACGGTGATCCTCCTGGGCGGCGCGGTCTTCACCTTCCTCCCGCGGGCCCGCCGGGTGATCCGCCGATAGCCCGTTCAAGCCCCACTCTGCCCCGACGCACACGAAAAGGGTCCGGCCCGCACCGATTCGGTGCGGGCCGGACCCCTACGCGTAGCCGAGCGGCGCGCTCAGTGAACGCCACCCATCAGCGGCTGCACCTTCCGGCGGAACATGAACACCGCGACACCCGCGAGCACGGCAAGCGCACCCTGCGAGGCGAACCAGAACTCCGTGTCCGTCGGCGCGCCGATCAGCTGGAGCAGGGCGATGACCGAGTCACCGGCGGTCACGGCCAGGAACCAGACACCCATCATCTGCGAGCCGTACTTCTGCGGCGCCAGCTTCGTGGTGAGGGACAGGCCGACCGGGGAGAGCGTCAGCTCACCGATGGTCTGGATCAGGTAGACCGAGCACAGCCACAGCGGAGTGACCTTGGCGTCGCCGGAGGCGGCGGTCTGGGCCAGCATCATCACGAAGAAGGAGATACCGATCAGGAAGACGCCGTTGGCGAACTTCGTGAGGGTGCTGGGCTCCTTGCCCCGCTTGTTGAGCCACAGCCACAGCCAGGCGGCGACCGGCGCGAGCGCCATGACGTACAGCGGGTTCAGGGACTGGAACCAGCTGGACGGGAAGTCGAAGCCGAACAGCGTGTTGGTGGTGTCGTTCTGCGCGAACAGCGTCAGCGTGGAACCGGTCTGGTCGTAGATGCCCCAGAACACGGCGGCCACGATGAAGAACCAGATGTACGCGGTGACGCGGGACTGCTCGGTCTTGTCGAGCTCGCGGTCGCGCTTCATCTTGACCAGGTACCAGACGGGCAGGACCAGGCCGAGGATGGTGAGCGGCCACAGCAGCCAGTTCACGGTGAGCAGGCCACCGGCGCCGGTGGCGGCGTAGAACACGATGGCGATGGCGGCCCAGATCGCGGACTTCTTCCAGATCGCGCGCTTCTCGGCGTCGCCCATCGGCGACGGGACGACGTTCGACTCGGGCGACAGGTAGCGGAAGCCGAACAGGAAGCACGCGAGGCCGAGCGCCATGCCGACACCGGCCATCGCGAAGCCGAGGTGCCAGTTGACCTTCTGGCCGATCGTGCCGATCGACAGCGGCGCGAAGAAGGCGCCGACGTTGATCGCGATGTAGAAGATCGAGAAGCCGCCGTCACGGCGCGGGTCGTTCTTCTCCGGGTACAGGTGGCCGACCATCGTCGAGATGTTGGCCTTGAGCAGACCCGAACCGGCGGCGATCAGGCCGAGGCCGAGGTAGAACGAACCGGCCCACGGCAGCGCCAGCGTGAAGTGGCCCGCCATGATGATCGCGGCGCCCACCGCGGTCGTCTTGCGCGGCCCCCAGATGCGGTCGCCGAGCCAGCCGCCCGGCAGGGCGAGCAGGTACACAAGGGCGTTGTAGACGGAGTAGATCGCGGTCGCCGTGGCGACGTCGAGGCCGAGGCCACCGTCGATCACACCGGCCGACAGGTACAGCACGAGAAGCGCGCGCATCCCGTAGAAGCTGTACCGCTCCCACATCTCCGTCAGAAACAGAAAGGCCAGGCCGCGAGGGTGGCCAAGGAAGGTCTTCTCACCGGCGCCGGGCGCGGTGGCTTCCTTCGTCAGGCTGGACGCCATGGGGGGTTCCTTGCTCGCTCGGGACGCCGCACCTTCGTGGGGAGCAAACGCCCGCGTGGGGGAGGCCGGCACCGAAACCCGCCGATGCGGCGGGCCCGAGATCCACACCCCGGCGCGCTTCATCACACGCGGGGCCCGGCCACAGGTCATTCCTAAAAATGCTGACCGAAGTCAGCTCACACAAGAAAGGGACCTTGGGTGCGCAGTGCGCTCCAAAGGTCCCCCAGTAGTGCATCAGGCGTTGAATCACCTTACGAACGACTCAACGGCATATGGAAGGACTTGAGAGATGGATCACAGGCCTTCGCGGAACCACCCGCACTGTTTCAAAGGTGTTCCCCACGATGGCACCCGGACACCGCAGGGCGCGAACCCGGAGGCAAAAATTCCGTTCGCCGCTGGACGGCGCAGTAGCCGATCACCCCACGGGCGTCGTCCGGCGCGGACTACCATCACCTCATGACCCGTGTACTGCTCGCCGAGGACGACGCGTCCATCTCGGAGCCGCTGGCCCGTGCCCTGCGCCGGGAGGGGTACGAGGTGGAAGTGCGCGAGGACGGCCCCACCGCCCTCGACGCCGGACTGCAGGGAAGCATCGACCTCGTCGTACTCGACCTCGGACTGCCCGGAATGGACGGCCTCGAGGTGGCCCGCAGAATGCGCGCCGAGGGGCACACGGTGCCGGTGCTGATCCTCACCGCCCGCGCGGACGAGGTGGATACGGTCGTCGGCCTCGACGCCGGGGCCGACGACTACGTGACCAAGCCCTTCCGCCTCGCCGAACTGCTCGCCCGCGTCCGGGCCCTGCTCCGCCGCGGCGCCACCGAGCCCGTCCAGGCCCCGGCCACGCACGGCGTCCGTATCGACGTCGAGTCGCACCGCGCGTGGATGGGCGATGAGGAACTCCAGCTCACGGCCAAGGAGTTCGACCTCCTGCGGGTGCTCGTGCGCGACGCGGGCCGGGTCGTCACCCGTGACCAGCTGATGCGCGAGGTCTGGGACACGACGTGGTGGTCGTCGACCAAGACCCTCGACATGCACATCTCGTGGCTCCGCAAGAAGCTCGGCGACGACGCGGCGAACCCGCGCTACATCGCCACGGTGCGGGGTGTGGGTTTCCGCTTCGAGAAGAGCTGAGCCAATAGAGCCCCTGCAGGGGGCACCTCCCAGCGTTAGCTGGGGGAGATTGAGCAGCGGGGTCCGGGGCGGAGCCCCGTGGCCGTAACCACGTTGCCGCCGACGCATCCGGGACACTGAGAGACATGCGTCGCCGACTGATCAATTCCACCCTCGCCGTGGTCCTGGTAGTGATCGCCGTCTTCGGCGTCTCCCTGGTCATCGTGGAGACCCGAACGATCACCAACAGCGCCCAGGAACGCGTGGAGTCGGAGGCCGTCCGCCTCGCCTCCATCGTGGACAGCAGAATCCTCGGCGAGGAACAGATCACCGGCAGCATCCTCCAGGACCAGGTCGCGGGGGAGCGCTACGCCGAGATCGACATGCCCGGCCGCCAGCCGCTCACCATCGGCACGCAGCCCGTCGGCGACGTCATCTCCTACACGGCCACGGGCGAGCAGGGCGAGAAGGTCACCGTCGAGGAGGCGAGGTCGGCCGTCACCACGGAGGTCGGCCGCACGCTCCTGATCATCGCGGGCGTGGCCCTGCTCGCGATCGTCGCCGCCGTCCTGCTCGCCGTACGCCAGGCGAACCGCCTCGCCTCCCCGCTCACCGATCTCGCCTCCACGGCGGAGCGCCTCGGGTCCGGCGACCCGCGGCCCCGGCACAAGCGCTACGGCGTCCCGGAGCTGGACCGCGTCGCCGACGTCCTCGACGGTTCGGCCGAGCGCATCGCCCGCATGCTGACGGCCGAGCGACGCCTCGCGGCCGACGCCTCGCACCAGCTGCGTACGCCCCTCACGGCGCTCTCCATGCGCCTGGAGGAGATCACCATGACCGAGGACCTCGACGAGGTGAAGGAGGAGGCGACGATCGCGCTCGCGCAGGTCGAGCGGCTCACCGACGTCGTCGAGCGGCTGCTCACGAACTCCCGGGACCCGCGCACCGGATCCGCCGTCCCCTTCGACCTGGACGAGGTGATCAAGCAGCAGCTGGAGGAGTGGCGGCCCGCCTACCGCAGCGCCGGACGCGCCATCGTCTCCTCGGGCAAGCGCCACCTCACGGCGGTCGGCACGCCGGGCGCGGTCGCCCAGGTCCTCGCCGCGCTGATCGAGAACTCCCTGATGCACGGTGGCGGCACGGTCGCCCTGCGCACCCGTGTCACCGGCAGCCAGGCCATCGTCGAGGTCACGGACGAGGGCCCGGGCGTCCCGCCGGAGCTGGGCTCGCGGATCTTCGAGCGGACCATCAGCGGCCGCAATTCGACGGGCATCGGCCTCGCCGTCGCCCGCGACCTGGCGGAGGCCGACGGGGGCCGCCTGGAAATGCTCCAGAGCAGCCCGCCGGTCTTCGGCCTGTTCCTCTCCCGTACGCCGCTGAAGAGGACGGTGGACGGCGACGAGGACGAAGAGCAAATGATCAGGTGACGCGCGGGGCCTCGGCGGGCGGGGTCTCAGCGGCTTTGGACCGTGGGCGCCGAATCGTCGAGATCCAGGAACGATTCCGCACTCGCCACGGCCTCCTTCGCGGGCAGCGTCTTGAACACCCACGTCCGGTACGACCAGAACCGGAACAGCGTCGCGAGTCCCATGCCGAGGAACTTGAAGATGTTGCTCTGCAGCGAGCTGTTCCAGCCGAACCCGTACGTCGCCGCGTACAGGACCCCGTTCTCGATGACCAGGCCCGCCGCGCTGAACAGCAGGAACAGCGTGAGTTCCTTGGTGCGGCCGCTCTTGTCGCGGTCGCGGTACGTGAAGTAGCGGAAGCCCACGTAGTTGAAGGCGATGGCGACGACCGTCGCGATCACGCTGGCCCGCACCACCTGGAGGTCGGTGCTGTGTCGCATGAGGTTGAAGACGGCGAAGTTCACGAAGACGCCCAGGGCGCCGACGACACCGAACTTCGCGACCTCACGGGCCACGCCCGCGAGCCGCTGTCGCAGTGCGCCGATGCGGCCGGTACGTCCCGTACTGCCCATGGTGTTCGCCCCAGCCCCCGTCGTGTCCGTCGTGTCGGATCCGGTCGTGACCGACCCAGCCATGCTAACCACGCGCCTTCGCTCTGTGCCTGTCTCCGTAGGACGCGGTGCGGGTACCGGACACCTGGCCGATACCCTGTGGGTGTGACGTTCCCCGTAGTCGGCATGGTCGGCGGTGGACAGCTCGCCCGTATGACACACGAGGCAGGCATCCCGCTCGGCATCAGGTTCAAGCTCCTCAGTGACACTCCGCAGGATTCCGCGGCGCAGGTCGTCGGCGATGTCGTGGTCGGCGACTATCGCGACCTGGACACGCTGCGTGAGTTCGCGCGCGGTTGCGACGTGATCACCTTCGATCACGAGCACGTACCGACAGAGCACCTAAGGGCCCTGGAGGCGGACGGCATCCCCGTCCGCCCGGGGCCCGACGCGCTGCTGTACGCCCAGGACAAGGGCGAGATGCGCGCGAAGCTCACGTCGCTCGACGTGCCGTGCCCGCGCCATCGCATCGTGACCGACCCGGCCGACGTGGCCGCCTTCGCCTCCGAAGGGGACGGCTTCCCGGTCATCCTCAAGACGGTGCGCGGCGGCTACGACGGCAAGGGCGTGTGGTTCGTACGCTCCGAGGCCGACGCCGCGGACCCGTTCAAGGCGGGCGTGCCGGTCCTCGCCGAGGAGAAGGTCGACTTCGTACGGGAGCTGGCGGCCAACGTCGTCCGCTCCCCGCACGGCCAGGCGGTCGCGTACCCCGTCGTCGAGTCCCAGCAGGTCGACGGCGTCTGCGACACGGTGATCGCGCCGGCCCCCGAGCTCGACGAGACCCTGGCGGGCGAGGCCCAGGAGCTGGCGCTTCGGGTCGCCCAGGAGCTCGGCGTGGTCGGCCACCTCGCGGTCGAGCTCTTCGAGACCCATGACGGCCGCATCCTCGTCAACGAACTGGCGATGCGCCCGCACAACTCCGGCCACTGGACGCAGGACGGGGCGGTCACGTCCCAGTTCGCGAACCACGTCCGCGCCGTCCTCGACCTGCCGCTCGGCGACCCTCGCCCGCGCGCGCCGTGGACGGTCATGTGCAACGTCCTGGGCGGTGACTTCCCGGACATGTACAGCGCGTATCTGCACTGCATGGCCCGCGACCCGCAGCTCAAGATCCACATGTACGGCAAGGACGTGAAGCCCGGCCGCAAGGTCGGCCACGTCAACACCTACGGCGACGACCTCGACGCCGTCCTCGACCGCGCCCGGCACGCAGCCGGCTACCTGAGGGGCACGATCACCGAATGAGTTCCGCCACCGGCCCCGTCGTGGGCATCGTCATGGGCTCCGACTCCGACTGGCCCGTCATGGAGGCCGCCGCGAAGGCCCTCGACGAGTTCGAGATCGCCTACGAGGTCGACGTCGTCTCCGCGCACCGCATGCCGCACGAGATGATCGCGTACGGCGAGCAGGCCGCCGGGCGCGGGCTGAAGGCGATCATCGCGGGCGCGGGCGGTGCGGCCCACCTGCCCGGCATGCTGGCGTCGGTGACGCCGCTGCCGGTGATCGGCGTGCCGGTCCCGCTGAAGTACCTCGACGGCATGGACAGCCTGCTGTCCATCGTGCAGATGCCGGCGGGCGTCCCCGTCGCGACGGTGTCGGTCGGCGGCGCGCGCAACGCGGGCCTGCTCGCGGCCCGCATGCTGGCCGCGCACGACGAGGAACTCCTCGGCCGCATGCGGGACTTCCAGCAGGAGCTGAACGACCAGGCGACCGAGAAGGGCAAGCGGCTGCGGGCCAAGGTCGAGGGCTCGGGCACGGGCTTCGGATTCGGGAAGTGACGCGCGTGAGTACTTCTCTCGAGCAGGCCCGCTCGATCCTCGCCGAGTTCCCGGTCGTCGACGGGCACAACGACCTGCCGTGGGCGCTGCGCGAGCAGGTCACGTACGACATCGACGCGCGCGACATCGCCACCGACCAGAGCGCCCACCTCCACACGGACCTGGCGCGGCTGAAGGCCGGCGGCGTCGGCGCGCAGTTCTGGTCGGTGTACGTCCGTACCGATCTCAGCGGTGACGCGGCGGTGTCCGCCACGCTCGAACAGATCGACTGCGTCGACCAGTTGATCGCCCGGTACGCGGGTGAGCTGCGGGAGGCGCGGACGGCGGCGGACATGGAGGCGGCGCGGGCCGAGGGGCGTATCGCGTCGCTCAAGGGCGCCGAGGGCGGCCACTCCATCAACAACTCCCTCGCCACGCTGCGCGCGCTGTACGCGCTCGGCGTCCGCTACATGACGCTCACGCACAACGACAACATCGCGTGGGCGGACTCGGCGACGGACGAGCCCGGCGTCGGGGGCCTGTCGGCCTTCGGCCGCGAGGTGGTCAGGGAGATGAACCGCGAGGGCATGCTGGTCGACCTCTCGCACGTCGCGGCGACGACGATGCGCGCGGCGCTCGACGTGTCCGAGGCGCCGGTGATCTTCTCGCACTCCTCGTCGCGCGCGGTGTGCGACCACCCGCGCAACATCCCGGACGACGTGCTGGAGCGGCTGTCGGGCAACGGCGGGGTGGCGATGGCGACATTCGTCCCGAAGTTCGTCCTCCAGGCGGCGGTCGACTGGACGGCGGCGGCCGACGACAACCTCCGCTCGCACGGCTACCACCACCTGGACACGTCCCCCGAGGCGATGAAGCTGCACCGCGCCTTCGAGGAGGCAAGGCCGCGCCCCATCGCGACGGTCTCGACGGTGGCGGACCACCTCGACCACATGCGCGAGGTCGCGGGCGTCGACCACATCGGCATCGGCGGCGACTACGACGGCACGGCGTTCACGCCGGACGGCCTGGACGACGTCTCCGGCTACCCGAACCTGATCGCGGAGCTGGTCGACCGGGGCTGGTCCCGCGCCGACCTCGCCAAGCTGACGTGGCACAACGCGGTCCGCGTCCTCGGCGACGCGGAATCGGTGTCCTCCGACCTCCGGTCCCGCCGGGGACCGTCGAACGCGACGTTGGCGCAGCTGGACGGGTAGCGGGCCTTGCCGGCCCGAAGGGCACCCACTCGAACGGCACTGTTCGTCGGGACCATGTTCGTGGTCCGTGCCACGGTGGGTCGAACGACTGCCCCCACGACGTCCGGAGCCCTGCCATGGCAGACCTACAGGACGAGCTCAACGCTCCTGCCGAGGCGGGTGACCTGGAAGCGGCCTCGTCCGTCCCCGCCGAGGCGGCCGGCCCGGACGCGGTCGACCTCCTCGCCCGCCACCCCGTGGCCGACGGATACTGCGGCCTCCCGCAGGTCCTGCGGACCCTCCCCTGGTACGACCTGGAACTCGGCGAGAGCGCCGTGGAGGCCGACCTGCCGAGGCTGCGCGCGGGCGGCACCGGCGCCCAGCTGTGGGCACCGCACGTGGACCCGGACGCCCCGGTCACCTCGACGCTGGAACAGATCGACCTGATCACCAACGTCGTCGCCAGCCACCCGGAGGACCTCCGCCTCGCCCGTTGCGCCTCGGACACCGCCGACGCCCGCGCCCACGGCCGCATCGCCGTCCTCGTCGGCCCGGCCCCGGCCACCGCGGCGGCGGACTCGCTCGGCACGCTGCGCTCCCTGCACGCCCTCGGCCTGTGCGCGCTCACGCTGAGCGGCACGTCGTGGGCTTCGTGGGACGGCCTGACCCGGTTCGGCGAAGAGGTCGTACGGGAGATGAACCGGCTCGGCATGCTCGTCGACCTCACCGGCGCCTCGGCCGCGACCGTCACCCGCGTCCTCGCCGTCTCCAAGGCCCCGGCCGTCCTGACCCGCTCCGGCGCCCACGCCCTGAACCACCACCCGGACAATGTCCCGGACGACCTCCTCGCCGCGCTCGGCGAGAGCGGGGGGCTGTGCCTGGTGCCGTGCTCCGCGGACCGTACGGGCCCCGCCCTGCGTGACGTGGCCGACCACGTCGACCACGTCGCCCGCCTCGCGGGCCCCGAGTCGGTGGGCCTGTCGGGGACGTACGACACCGGGGACACGCACCCCGAAGCCCTCGCCGACGTCGCCGGGTACCCGGCCCTGATCGCGGAACTCCAGGGCCGCGGCTGGACCGACGCCGACCTCGCCCTGCTCACCTGGGGCAACGTCCAACGGGTGCTGCGCAGCACGGAGTTCGCCGCCCGCGCCGCGCAACAGCGACGCGGGCCCAGCCTCTAGAACGGCAGCTTCTAGAACCGCAGCCTCTGGAACCGACTAGCCCGCATCCGGCCGGATCAAGCAGAACGGATGCCCCGCCGGGTCCGCGTACACCCGGAAGTCCCGGGCGCCGCCCGCGTCGTCCAGGTCGAGCGGCACCGCGCCGAGCGCGAGGACCTTCTCCTGCGCGGCCTCGATGTCCTCCACGTCCAGGTCGAGGTGGAGCTGCTGCGAGTCGTGGTCGGCGGCGGGCCACTGCGGGGGCTTGTGGTCCGGCACGCGCTGGAAGGACAGTCGCTGCCCGTCCGGCGCGTACAGGTCGTACCAGTCGCCCTTCCCCTCGTAGTTCTCGATCTTCCCGCCGAGTACGGCCGCGTAGAACTCGGCGAGTGCGACGGGGTCCGGGCAGTCGTAGGCGACGGTGCCGATTTTCGCGAAGGCCATGACGTCTCCCTTGGTCGGAAGGATCAGCAGGCTCAGAGGCGGAACGGGTGCCCCGCGTGATCCGCGTAAACCCCCGGCTGCGCCTACGCCGACGGACGCCCCATCGCCCGGTACGTCCAGCCGGCGGCCCGCCACAGCGCACTGTCCAGCGCGTTGCGGCCGTCCAGGATCACCTGGTGCGCGGCGGCCTTGCCGAGCTCCGCCGGGTCCAGCTCGCGGAACTCGCGCCACTCGGTGAGGTGCAGCACGATGTCCGCCCCGCGCACCGCGTCGAGCGCCGAATCCGCGTAGCCGAGCGTCGGGAACACGCGCCGCGCGTTGTCCATGCCCTTCGGGTCATAGACGGTGACCTGGCCGCCCTGGAGGTGGATCTGCCCGGCCACGTTGAGGGCCGGGGAGTCGCGTACGTCGTCCGAGTCCGGCTTGAACGTGGCGCCGAGGACCGCGACCCGCTTGCCCAGGAACGCCCCTCCGCCGAGCGCCTCGCGCGCCATCTCGACCATCGCGCCGCGGCGCCGCATGTTGATGGAGTCGATCTCGCGGAGGAAGGTGAGCGCCTGGTCGGCGCCGAGCTCACCGGCGCGCGCCATGAACGCGCGGATGTCCTTGGGCAGGCAGCCGCCGCCGAAGCCGATCCCGGCCCGCAGGAACTTGTGGCCGATCCGCTCGTCGTAGCCGATCGCCTCGGCGAGCTTCGCGACGTCGCCGCCGCCCGCCTCGCAGACCTCTGCCATGGCGTTGATGAAGGAGATCTTCGTGGCGAGGAAGGAGTTCGCCGACGTCTTGACCAGCTCGGCGGTCGGGTAGTCCGTCACGATGAACGGCGTGCCCTCGGCGAGCGGCTTCGCGTACACCTCGCGCAGCAGCGTCTCGGCCCTGTCGCTGTTCACGCCGACCACGATCCGGTCCGGGTGCAGCGTGTCGTTCACGGCGAAGCCCTCGCGCAGGAACTCCGGGTTCCACGCCAACTCCGCGTGCTCCGGCAGCAGTTCGGTGAGCCGGTCCGCCGAGCCGACCGGCACGGTGGACTTGCCGACGACGAGCGCGCCGTCCTTCAGGTGCGGAGCAAGGGAGGCGAAGGCGGAGTCGACGTAGGACATGTCACAGCCGTACTCGCCGTGCTTCTGCGGCGTGTTCACGCACACGAAGTGCACATCGCCGAACTCGCCGGCCTCGGCGAAGTCCATCGTGAAGCGCAGCCGCCCGCTCGATCCCTCGAACCCCGAGACGTGCCGGCGCAGGAGGTCCTCCAGGCCGGGCTCGTACATCGGGACCTCGCCCCGCGTGAGCATGTCGATCTTCTCGGGCACGACGTCCAGGCCGAGCACCTCGAAGCCGAGCTCGGCCATGGCTGCGGCGTGTGTCGCGCCGAGGTAGCCGGTGCCGATCACGGTGATCTTGAGGGCCATATCGGGGGCTCCAGAGGTGTGGGTGCTTCGGGGCGCTGCCGAGCATAGCCGTGGCATGTGGAGGCGCCTCACCGGGCAACTTTCCCTTTGTCGCGTAGCTCACGTATCCGTGGTGCGGGCCGCGGCCTAAAATTCTGGTTACTTAACGGTAATTAGCGCCGGTGACCCGGTAGCAGCGTGGCTTGGAGCGTGAGAGACCTTGGCCGGATCGGCTGACTTCGACCTGTACCGCCCGTCCGAGGAGCACGACATGCTCCGCGACACGATCCGCGCGCTGGCCGAGGCGAAGATCGCCCCGTTCGCCGCCGCGGTGGACGAGGAGGCGCGTTTCCCGCGCGAGGCCCTCGACGCGCTCACCGCATCGGACCTGCACGCGGTGCACGTCCCCGAGGAGTACGGCGGCGCGGGCGCCGACGCGCTCGCCACGGTCATCGTGATCGAGGAGGTGGCGCGGGTCTGCTGCTCGTCCTCCCTCATCCCCGCCGTGAACAAGCTCGGCTCCCTGCCCGTGATCCTCTCCGGCTCCGAGGAGCTGAAGAAGAAGTACCTGGGCCCGCTGGCCAAGGGCGACGGCATGTTCTCGTACTGCCTCTCCGAGCCGGACGCCGGTTCGGACGCGGCGGGCATGAAGACCCGCGCCGTGCGCGACGGCGACCACTGGATCCTCAACGGCGTGAAGCGCTGGATCACCAACGCCGGCGAGTCCGAGTACTACACGGTGATGGCCGTGACCGACCCGGAGAAGCGCTCGAAGGGCATCAGCGCCTTCGTCGTCGAGAAGTCCGACGAGGGTGTCTCCTTCGGCGCCCCGGAGAAGAAGCTCGGCATCAAGGGCTCGCCGACCCGCGAGGTCTACCTCGACAACGTGCGGATCCCCGCCGACCGCATGATCGGCGCCGAGGGCACCGGCTTCGCCACGGCGATGAAGACCCTCGACCACACCCGCATCACCATCGCCGCGCAGGCGCTCGGTGTCGCGCAGGGCGCCCTCGACTACGCCAAGGGCTACGTCCAGGAGCGCAAGCAGTTCGGCAAGCCGATCGGCGACTTCCAGGGCATCCAGTTCATGCTCGCGGACATGGCCATGAAGATCGAGGCCGCCCGTCAGCTCACGTACGCGGCCGCCGCCAAGTCGGAGCGCGGCGACAAGGACCTCACGTTCCAGGGCGCCGCCGCCAAGTGCTTCGCCTCGGACGTCGCCATGGAGGTCACCACGGACGCCGTCCAACTGCTCGGCGGCTACGGCTACACCCGCGACTACCCGGTCGAGCGCATGATGCGCGACGCCAAGATCACCCAGATCTACGAGGGCACGAACCAGGTCCAGCGCATCGTGATGGCGCGCAACCTGCCGTAACGCCGTAACGCGCCCGCACCACCGAAGGCCCCTGATCACCCGCACGGATCAGGGGCTTTCGTGCGTCCTGCGCAGCACCACGCAGGCGAAGCCGAAGCAGTGGCGGTAGCCGCGCAGCCATTCCGTGCGGCGGGCGTCGACCAGTTCCAGGAGTTCGGCGCTGTCCGGGTGCTCCGGGCGGTCGAGCGCCCAGTCGGCGACGGAGCCGAGCCAGGACCATTCGTACGCGTCCAGTTCGTGCCGGGTGCTGAGGTGCGCGGCGACCGGGGTCCAGCCCGCCGCGGAGACCTTGTCGAGGGTGGTCGGCAGATCGGCGAAGTCGCCGAGGATCTCCACGGCCTCGGGGGAGGGTGCGGTCGCCCAGTAGCCGTCGCCGATCAGGACCCGGCCGCCCGGCGCCAGGTGGGCGCGGGCCGCGTCGAGGGTGGGCAGCAGGCCGCCGAAGGCGTGCGCGGCGCCGACGCTGAGCACAGCGTCGTACGGCTTCCCCGGTACGAAGTCCTCGGCCGCGGTGTGGTGCAGCGCGAGCCGGTCGCCGACGCCCGCCGCGTCGGCCCGCTCGCGGGCTTCGGCGAGGGAGCCCTCGGACAGGTCGACGCCGTCGGCCCGGACGCCCGGGCGGTCGGCGAGGGCCCGCAGCAGCCATTCGGCGGGGCCGCAGCCGAGGTCGAGGACGCGCTCGTCGCCGCGGGGCAGGGTGTGGCGCAGCAGTTCGCGTACGGAGTCGTCGACGAGCGGGGCCTTGACGGGGTGGTCGGTGTGGGCGATGCGGGAGATCTCTTCGCGGTGCACCGGCGCAGCGTGTCAGGGGCGCGGGCCCGCCGCATCCCCTTTTGCGACCTCCGGAAGGCGCGCCAGGTACCCGCCGTCCACGGGCAGGCAGACGCCGTTGACGTACGAGGAGGAGGGCCCGGCGAGGAAGGCGACGACGTCGGCGATCTCCTCGGGGGAGCAGAGGCGGCCGAGCGGGTAGTCGGCCTCGACGCGGGCGCGTGCGGCGGGCTCGCGCCAGCGGTGGGCATTGCGCTCGACGGGTACGAAGCCGGGCTCGACGACGTTGGTGCGCACGCCCAGCGGCCCCCACTCGGTGGCCGCCGCGCGGGCGAGGGCGCCGAGGCCCGCCTTGGCGACGGCGTACGGGGCGCAGTCGGGTGCGGCGCCGTGCGCGTGCACCGAGCCGATCAGGACCACGGACGCGGGCCCCTCGCCCTTGCGCCGCACCAGCTCGGCGGCGGCCTGCCAGGCGGAGACGAGCCCGACGTCGAAGACCCGGTGCCACTGCGACGGGGTCAACTCGCCCAGCGGCGCCCGCAGTTCGTGCAGCAGCGCGTGCACGAGGACCGAGGGCGGTCCGGGCGCGGCGTCGAAGGCCCGCCCGATGACGGCCGGTTCGGTGGCGTCACCCTCCAACGCCGCGTAGGCGCCCGGAAGTTGACGCACCGTCGGGTCCTGGTCCACCGCGACGACACGCGTACCGCCGGCGGCGAGCCGGGCGACGATCGCCCGGCCGACCCCGCCGGCGGCACCGAGAACGAGAGCGGACGTCATGACGACATCCTGGCCCGTCACAGGCTCTCAGTCGCTGGAGACCGTGACCTTCTCGTCGTTGTTGAACTGGTCGACGAGCTGCTTGAGCTTCGCCTTGTCCCACAGCAGATTGCCGCCGACCGAACCGCTCGTCGGCATGTTCATCGACTTGCCGTCACCGCTGTTGGTGGACTTCATCGCCATGAACATCTTGCCGAGGTCCCACAGGCTCATGTCCTTGTCGACGGTGAGCGAGTCGAGGCCCGCGCCCATCGTCGGGTACAGAGTGAACGGGTTCAGGATCGTCGACGGCGACGACACCTTGTGCGCGAGCGCCCCGAGGAACTGCTGCTGGTTCTTGGTGCGCTGCAGGTCGGACTGGGCGAAGGCGTGCCGCGTACGGACGAAGGCGAGGGCCTGCTGGCCGTCCAGGGTCTGCTTGCCCGCCTTGAAGTCGGCCCCGGACCACTTGTCCTTGAAGCCCTCCTTCAGGTTCATGTCCACGCCGCCGACCGCGTCCACGATGCTCGCGAAGCCGCCGAAGCCGATCTCCGCGTAGTGGTCGATGTGCAGCCCGGTGTTGGACTCGACGGTGCGCACGAGCAGCGTCGGGCCGTCCTCCGCGTACGCGGCGTTCAGCTTCGTCTGCCGGCCCGTGGCCGGGTATGTCTTGCCGGACTCGGCGCCCTTGTACGAGGGGATCGTCACGTTCGAGTCACGCGGCAGCGAGACGAGGGTGTCCCCGTTGGAGCCGACGTGCAGGATCATCATCGTGTCCGTGCGCTTGCCCTCGGCGGAGCCGGTGTGCAGCTTCTTCTTGTCCTCGGCGGTCATGCCCTCGCGGCTGTCGGTGCCGACGATCAGGTAGTTCGTGCCGTCGCCCGCCTCGGGCCGGTCGATGACCTTCGTCAGGTCGACGTCGCGGTGCAGCTTGGAGTCGGCCCAGAAGTACGTGCCGATGCTCGCGACGACCACGACGAAGATCACGGTCAGGACGGTCCACTTGATGCGCCTGCCCCAGTTGCGGGGGCGCACCGGGCGGCCGGTCGGCGGCCCGTAGTCGCCGCCGCCGTCGAAGCCGGGACCCCGGCCCCGGCCGCTCGGCTGGCCGTAGACCTGTCCCGTGTTGTACCCGTCGTCGTACGACGGGTCGTAGCCGCCACCGTCGTACGTGGGCGGGGGCGGCGGCTGCTGCGGGACGGGGCGCTGCACGTGTCGCATGACGCGGGCGCCTTCCGGGCGTGCGCTGCCGCTGCCACGGCCGTATCCGCCGCGGCCCGAGCCGCCCTGCCTGTCGCTCCGCCCGTCGGGCCATTCATTCATAGGGCTCAGTGTGCAGTGCTCGAATACGTGCCTCACAAGCCCTGAAGGGAAATCGCACCAGTGCTGTTGCAGAGCTAACACATTCGGCGCGCGCATAAGGTTGGTGGCATGACAGACCAGGCCCACGGCGCGGAATCGGATATTCCGGGCAAGCCCACTTCCGCTTCCCGCACGACGTTGTCGCACATCATGACGCACAACGACACCAACCTCCTCGGCACGGTGCACGGTGGCGTGATCATGAAACTGGTCGACGACGCGGCGGGCGCCGTGGCCGGCCGGCACTCGGGCGGACCTGCGGTGACGGCCTCCATGGACGAGATGGCGTTCCTGGAGCCGGTGCGCGTCGGTGACCTGGTGCACGTGAAGGCGCAGGTGAACTGGACGGGGCGCACGTCGATGGAGGTCGGCGTGCGGGTCCTCGCCGAGCGCTGGAACGAGTCGACGCCCGCGCAGCAGGTCGGCTCGGCGTACCTGGTCTTCGCGGCGGTCGACGCGGACGGCAAGCCCCGTTCGGTCCCCCCGGTCCACCCGGAGACCGACCGCGACCGCCGCCGCTACCAGGAGGCCCAGATCCGCCGCCAACACCGCCTGGCCAGACGCCGCGCCATCAAGGAACTACGAGCCCAATCAAACGGCTGAGCATTTCAAGCCTCTGCGCACCTCAAGCCTCTGCGCACCTCAAGCCCCTGCGCACCTCAAGCCCCTGCGGCGATTGAGCAGCGGGGCCCGGGGCGGCGCCCGATCTTTCAAGCCCCGCCGGCGCTTGAGGCGCGGGGCCCGGGGCAGAGCCCCGCGACCGCGCCCCCGGACCAGGTCAACGACACACGACCTGGTCCCCGGTAACCGCACCGAACGACCCCGGATCCGCATCCTGCGCCCGCACGGCCCGCACCCCCTCATAGTCCTTCCCGGCGACGACCTTCAACGTCGACCCCAGCCCGTCCACCGGCTTCATCTCCGCCCCCGGCAACGCCGCCGCCAAGGACTTGGCCGACCGGTCCCACCCCGGGTCGTACAGCACCGTCGTCCGCTTCTGGGTCCGGTCGTCCGCGTTGACGGGCGCCCCCGTCGTCCGGAACCCGGTCCCCTTCAGCGCCGCGTCGACCTTCTTGCCGAGTCCGGAGGACCCCGTCCCGTTCTCGACCTGGACGCTGATCTCGTGCGGTGAGACGTCGACCACGGCCGCCTTCTTCGCCTTGGGCAGGTGCGGCGCGAGCGGCTTGTCCTCGCGCAGCGCCTTGAAGAGCGCCGCGGCCTTCTTGTCGTCCCACTTCACCGTGGAGCCGATGTTCGGCACCGGGTAGCTCATGTTCCCGATCGGCACGGTCGTGAACTCCGAGGACGACGGCGAGAAGTTCCGCATCGCCCGCGCCAGGTCCACCATCTCGTCCGACCCGAAGCCCTTGTCGGCACGGACCGAGCTGAGCATCGTACGGGCGACACCGCGGAACCGGACCGGATTGAGCAGCACGCCCGACGACGTCGCCTTCGAGATCAGCGCGGCCATGAACCGCTGCTGGCGCTGCATGCGGCCGATGTCGCCCGCACTGTCCATGTGCCGGGCCCGCACGTACTGCAGGGCCTGCCCGCCGTCCAACCGGTGCGTGCCGGGACTCAGATCGAGGCCCGTGTAGGAGTCCTTGAGCGGGGAGTCCGTGCAGATGTCGACGCCGCCGAGCTCGTCGACGGTCTTCATGAAGCTGGTGAAGTCGACCTCCAGATAGTGGTCGAGCTTCACCTTCGTCATGTGCTCGACCGTGCGCAGCGTCAGCTGCGGCCCGCCCTCCGCGTACGCCGCGTTCAGCTTCACGGGGTGCTGGTGGTGCTTCTCGCCGCTGTTCCGGTCGGTGTGCGCCGGCATCTCCGCGTACGAGTCGCGGGGGAGGGAGACGACGGAGGCGCGGTCGTGGTTCGCCGAGATGTGCACGATCATCACGGTGTCCGTGCAGTGGCAGGGCGCGCCGCCGAGCTTGTACTTGCGGCGCTCCTCGTCGCTGATCTTGTCGCGGCCGTCGGTGCCGACGAGCAGCACGTTCATGCCGTCGCCCGGCGCGGGCCGGTTCTTCATGTCCTTGAAGGGGTCGATCCGGTGGATCCCGGCGTCGAGGCCGGTGACGAGCGCGTGCCCGACGCCGGCCGCGGCGAGCACCGTCACGGAGAGCGCCGTCGCCACCCGCATGGCCCACCGGGACTTCTTCTGGAGCGGCGGCCGGCCTGGCTTGCGCGCCTGTCCCTGGGGACGGGGAGGCCGCTGAGGACGGTCGGGGGAGCGGGGCGGCGTGGGCACCGGGGGACACCTCCGCGACTGTGGGCGTGGGACGCGAGCACAGTAGGCCCATACGATCTGCTGCCCACGGCAGCGACTCGGCGGCGCGCGCCCGTGTCCCCCATTAGCGGTAACGTGACCCGCGATGCTGCACTTTCCGGGGCAACCCCCGGGCCCCCGGCCGTGAAAGACGAAATGGACACCCAGAACACGAATCCCGACCGGCGGCTGCCGGCCGTCTCCGTGATCATGCCCATCCTCAATGAGGAGCGGCATCTGAGGGAGGCCGTCGAGGCGATCCTGGCGCAGGAGTACGACGGCGAGATGGAGGTCGTACTCGCCCTCGGCCCCTCCACCGACCGTACGGACGAGGTCGCCGCGCGGCTCGTCGCCGAGACCGCCTCCTCGGACAAACGCGTGCACACGGTGCCGAACCCGACGGGTCGCACCCCCGCCGCCCTGAACGCCGCGATCAAGGCCTCCCGCCACCCGATCGTCGTCCGCGTCGACGGCCACGCCGCACTCTCGCCGGGCTACATCGCCACCGCCGTCCGCCTCATGGAGGAGACCGGCGCGATGAACGTCGGCGGCATCATGCACGCCCAGGGCACCAACGCCTGGGAGCAGGCCGTCGCCGCCGCGATGACCTCGAAGATCGGCGTCGGCAACGCCGCGTTCCACACGGGCGGCGAGGCGCAGGAGGCCGAGACGGTCTACCTCGGCGTCTTCCGGCGCGAGGTCCTCGAGAAGCTCGACGGATACAACGAGGAGTTCATCCGCGCCCAGGACTGGGAGCTGAACTTCCGGATCCGCGAGTCCGGCGGCCTCATCTGGTTCTCGCCCGACCTGCTCGTCGACTACCGGCCCCGGCCGAGCGTCAGGGAGCTCGCCAAGCAGTACCGGAACTACGGCCGCTGGCGGCACGTCGTCGCCCGCTTCCACTCCGGCTCGATCAACCTGCGCTACCTCGCCCCGCCGGCCGCCGTATGCGCGATCGCGGCGGGCGTCGTGGTCGGCGTCGCCCTCACGCCGTGGGGCTTCGTGATCCCCGGCGGCTACCTCGCGGCGATCGTCGCGGGATCGATCCCGGCGGGCAAGGGGCTGCCGCTGAAGGCGCGCGCCCAGATCCCCGTCGCGCTCGCCACGATGCACATGACGTGGGGCTGGGGCTTCCTGACCAGCCCGAAGTCCCTCGCCAAGAAGGTCATCGCCTCGCGCAGGCCGGCCGTGCAGCGGGAGACCGCGGCGGGCTGACCGACCGTCAATACCCTGACGGGGCGCGGGAGTTCATCTCCCGCGCCCCGTTCCCGTAGGGGCTACCAGGTGTAACCCGGTTCCACCTTCATGCACGTGGAGTCGTCCGCGCCGTTCTGCGTCTGCTCCTTGTCCAGTGCCTTGCTCGCGTCCTCGTCGTCCGTGGACTTCGGGTAGGCGTTGCCCGTCTTCCAGTCGGCGCCCACGGTCAGCGTCACCCCGGACACATCCGTCGACGCCTTCACCGAACTCAGCGGAATCCCGAGGGACTTGGCGACCGCCTGGGCGTCGCCCTCCAGATCCTCGGACGGATAGCGGATCACCGTCCTGTCCTCGACGAGGGACTGCGACTGGTCCGCGACCGCCTGCGTGAAGCCGTTCGCGGTGAGTGCCTGCGCCACCTGCGCGGCCCGCCCGGGCGCCGCGGGCGTCGTCGCCGTCCGCGTGCCGTTGAGCACCTGCACCGCGATCCTGTCGTCGGCCGCGGCGGGATCGTCGGACGTCTCGCCCTCCTTCTTCTTGCCGACGTCGTCGCCCTTGCCGCCCTTGTCCTTGCCGTCGAGCGCGATGTCGTCACGGAGCAGGCGCCACAGCGCGTCGGCGTCGTTCGCCTTCGGCACCACGCGCGCACCCTCGTACACGAACGGCATCGTCGTCATCGTGATCCGCTTCGGCGAGGGCCGCTTCAGCTCGTTGCTCAGGTCGTACAGCTTCTTGACCGTGTCGAGGCCCTCGTCGGGGTGGATCGCGTCCGTCGCCTTCTCGGCGAGCGTGCGCAGCTTGCCCGGGTGGCTGAACGTCGCGTTCTTGCGCAGCTCGCGCACCATCGAGCTCATGTACATGTGCTGCGCCTTGGCGCGCGCGATGTCGCTGCCGTCCTCGAAGCCGTGCCGCGTCCGCAGCCATTGCAGGGCCTGCTCGCCCTTGACGGACGTCGTGCCCTTCTTCAGTTTCAGGCCCGAACCTTCGCCCGCGCTGTTCCTGGAGTAGACATTGGCGTCGACGCAGACCGGAACGCCGCCGATCGCGTCGGCCATCGACACGACACCCGAGAAGTCGACCATCATGTAGTGGTCGATGTGGATGCCGGTCATCTCCTCCCAGGTGGCGACCGTGCAGCCGGCGCCGCCGCGGGCCAGCGACGAGTTCACCATCTGCCGGGAGACCGTCGCCGCGTACACCTTGCCGGACTTCGGGTCCGTGCACTGGGGCAGCCGGGTCAGGGTGTCGCGGGGCATGCTCACCACGGACATGTTGCTGCGGTCGGCCGACAGGTGAAGCAGCATCTGTACGTCGGCCAGCGGGGCGGAGCCGACGCTCTGCTTGTGCCCGCCGAGCTTCAGGTTCTCCTTGGAGTTCCGGCTGTCGGAGCCGATCAGCAGGATGTTCAGCGGCCGCTGGCCCGCCGCGTTCGGCGTCGGTTCGGGAACCTTGTGCTCGCCGAGATTGAGCTTGCCCGTCTTGAGATTTCCGTTCAGATGCCGGTAGTAGAGGTATCCGGCGCCCGCCGTGCCGATTATCAGGAACGCGAGGATGCTCGCGGTCCAGCGCAGTATTCGTCGTCTGCGGCGGCGCGGCCGGACGGCCGCCCGCTGCCTGCTGCGGGTCGTACGGCCGCGGCTGTCCGCGACCCCGCCCGCCGCGTCCTCGTACAGGCTGTCGTCCCACCCCAGGTCGGACGCCTGGTCCGGTGGTTCGCCCCGCCCCGCAGGCCGCCGCGTGCGCTCCCCACGCACAGTGCCTCGCCCCATGTCGTACCCCGCCCTCCCCGCCCTGTGACAGCGGCTCGGCCGCCCTCTGTCATCTACTTAGACAGTCAACAGGCGGCCGAGGTTGGTCACTTGGCGCACACAGCCTTGTCCGCTGTTGTCTTGTCGACCTCCGGCGCCTTTGCCGAGGCTCCGTCGACGGGTGTCCCCGCACCCTTGAAGTCACCGCCGAGGATGAGGGTCATCGCCGGCAGCCCCTGATCGTTCTTCTCGCTCTTGCCTTCCTTCAGCGCGGACGCCGGAAGGCCCATGATGTCCGCGAGCCGCCGGGCCTGATCGGCCTGGTCCGGCGCGTACTCGAGGCTCGTCTTCGCCTGATTCGGCTTGTTGCCCATCTGGCTCGACTTCAGTACGCCCTCATTGTTCTGCAGTTCCGTGAGAGTTTCCTGAGCGGCGCCCGTCCTGCCGCTGCCGTTGTAGATGTTGACGCGGACCTCGGACGCGGCGGACTTGGGGCCCTTCAGCTTCGCGTCCTGCTTCTCCTTCTGCTTCTTCTTCGTCTCCGTGAGGGAGACGTCGTTCTTGATTGCGGAGAAGACCTGGGGCGCGGCCGCCGGGTTCACGACGACGGTGACGGGCTTCGGCTCCGCAGGGTTGTCGATCACGGGCACCGTGGTGAACGACAGGTTCTTCGGGGGCACCTTCTTGATCTCGAGGGCCAGGTCCTTGAGGCTGGTCAGGCTGCCGATGCCCTTGTCGACGGTGAGCGCCTTCGTCGCGGCCTCGGCGAGGCTCGTCAGCTTGCGCGGGTTGGTGAGCGTGTTGCTCGAACTCATCTTGCGCGCAAGGGAACCGAGGAACTGCTGCTGCACCTTGATCCGGTCCAGGTCGCCCTGGTTGCCGAAGCTGTGCCGGGTGCGCAGGAAGGCCAGCGCCTGCTCGCCCTGCAGATTGTGCGTGCCCGCGGACAACTTGAGGTGCGAGTCCGGGTCGTTGACGTCCTTGGCGACACAGACGCTGACCCCGCCGACGGCGCTGGACAGCGTCTTCACCGCGTTGAAGTCCGCCATCATGAAGTGGTCGACGGTGATGCCCGTGACCGCCTTCACGGTCTTCATGACACAGCCGGGGTCGCGCTCGTCCTGCCCGAGGCTGGTGTTGAAGCGGACGTTCGGCGTGCCCTTGATGGTCCTGAGGGAGCCGTCCTTCTGCTTCACCTGACAGTCCGGCACGTCCACGATGAGGTCGCGCGGAATGCTCAACGCGGTCGCGTTCGTACGGTCCTTGGAGACGTGCAGCAGCACGTTGGTGTCGGCGTGGCCGACGCTGCCCTTGTCGCCGTAGCCCTCGTTGCCCTTGCCGGTGCGCTTGTCGGTGCCCATGACGAGGATGTTGATCGCCTCGTCCTTGGCGAAGCCGTTCTTGGCGCCGACCACGTCCTGCGACGTGATGTTGCCGTTGAGGTGCTCCCAGTACCAGTAGCCCGCTCCGGCGCCCACCACGACGACCATGGCCATGCCGCCGGCCGTCCACAGCAGGATCTTCTTGGCCTTCGACTTCTTCTTCGGCCGCGAACGCCGCCGACCGGGGCCCTGCTCCTGCGTCGCCGGCGCCTCGCGTCGTCTGCGCTGCGGAGGAACGTCGCGCCGCCCTCCGCCGCCACCTTGCGGGCTGCCACGGCGCGGACCGCCATCGCGCGGGGCGGCGCGGCGGGGGCTCGGCACCGCCGACTGCCCAGCGGAGGGGTTCAGTCGCAGTTCGTAGTCACCGGTGTGGGGGTTGAGCACCCACTGATCTGCGGGGTCGATGTTCTCAGCCCGCCCACGGCCTTGCGCGTCCACGGTTGTCTGTGTCCTCCGTCGGGGCCACGCGGCGCCCCACCCCCCTTAAAAGCGGGCGCCCGGTCAAGTCGGTCAGTAGTGCGCGACCGGGCTCGCAAGCATGGCCGGGTGCACCGGATCGCTCACACTATCCGCCCAGTTCAGCGTCAAGCGAGGACGGTGACAAATTCCACTCCCCTACAACTGGGCAATACGGACCATATCTTTGAACCTGTGAGTCACCTGATGACTTGCGCTTTACCCAGGGGCCGTTGAGGCGCCGTCCGAGCACCCGTTCTCAGCCGCAGGAGGCCTGCCCGGCGGTGTTGCCGCGGAAGGTCGGGGCGGGGGAGGCGCCGGGCTTCCCGTCGCTCTCGCCGCCGCCGGCACCGTCGGCGTCGTCGTACGTGCCGTATTCGCCGCCTACATCCTCATAACTGTCTGATTCGACGCCGCTGTCGTATTCATCCTGTGCGCCGTACTCCTCGTCCGCGGGCGGCTGTTCGGCCACCTTCACGGGCGTGTCCTTGCGCAGCTGCGTGAACAGGTGGTCGGCCGCGGGCTGGACGAGCTGGTCCCGGTTGGCGTTGTAGACGTACGACTCGCGGGGCACCGTCAGGAACTGGATGTGTTCGGCGCTGATGCCGCGCATGCCGCGCACCAGGTCGTAGAGCCCGCGCAGGCTGGCGAGCCCGGGGTCGGTGGTCAGCGAGGAGGTGGCGGCGTTGAGCACGGGGTAGAGCCGGGTCGGGTTCAGCAGCACGCCGTTGCTCTGCACCTTGTCGACGAGCGCGCCGAGGAAGCGTTGCTGACGGTCCATCCGGTCGGTGTCGCTGCCGTTGCCGAGGCTCTTGCGGGCGCGTACGTAGCCCAGGGCCTGCTCGCCGTTCAGATGGTGGGTGCCCGCGGCCAGCCGCAGGTGCGCGTCGTCGTCGTCGATCGGCCGGTCCAGGCAGACGGTGACGCCGCCGACGGCGTTCACCATGTCCTTGAACCCGTCGAAGTCCACGACCATGTGGTGGTCGACCCGGACTCCCGTCATCTTCTCGACCGTACGGATCGTGCAGGCCGAACCGCCCACCTCGAAGGCGTAGTTGAACATCGCGAACATCGCGTCGTGCCGGGAACCGTCCCGTTCCCGGCAGGAGGGCACGTCGGTCATCAGGTCGCGCGGGAACGAGACGGCCGTCGCGCTCTTCCGGTCCGCCGCGACGTGCAACAGGATCGTGGTGTCGGAGCGCTGCGTGCCGTCGTTGCGGCCGTACTTCCCGTTCTTGCCCGCCCGCGAGTCGGTGCCGATGAGCAGCAGGTTCTGCGCGCCCTCGGCCAGCACGGTGGGCCGCTCCTTCTCGTAGCGCGCGAGCTCGTCGGCGGTGTCCGTGTCCTCGGTGATGTTCCCGTTGAGCCGGTCGTACGCGGCCCAGCCGACGCCGCCCACCACGAGCACCAGGAGCGCCGCGCAGGTCGCCGAGTACCGCAACCATCTCCGGCGCCGCCGCACGCGCCCCGCGCCGGTGGGCGTGGAGCCGTGGGCCGGCCCGGGTTCCGGGGGCGTGGCAGCGGTGTCGGTCACGTGCGGGTCCCCCTCATGGAAACGTAGGCGTACCTACGACCATGTACCCCACCGCGCGACCGAGCCGGGAAAGCTGAGCCGAACGGGCTAGCGGGCGGTCGCGGTGACTCGCTCGCTCTCGACGCGCTTGGCGAGGGACTCTTCGCCGAGCTGGTCGAGGTTGCGGCACAGGACGACGGAACCGCCGGTGGCCAGCGGTGCGTAGAGGCCCGCGGCGAGCCCCTGCCAGGTGTCGTACGGGAGGCCGGACAGCAGGCGCGAACCGGGGCCGGTCAGGCCGAGGCCGGTGGCGTCGGCGGCGGCCTTCTCCACCACCTCGGCGCCCGACCACTCGGCGCCGGCCACGACGAGCGCGGGCTCGTCCGCGTCGACGGGTGCGAAGGGGGCGAACCGGTCGCCCTGCCCCGGCACTTCCACGGCGTAGTCGAGGAAGCCCTCGGGCGGCTGCGGGAACCGTCCGCCGAGCGGCCGCAGCGCGAGCGCGACCCGCTCCCCGGGGCAGGCGCGGGCGGCGTCGAGGGTGTCGGGCCCGCTCACGACGAGGTCGGCGCCGGCCGGGTCGCCCTGGACGTCGGCGACGACCCCCACGGACGAACAGGCCAGCAGCCACACCGCGCTCTGCCAGTGGGCGGGCAGCAACAGGGCGAGACGGTCGCCGGGTTCGGCGTTCAGCTCGCCCTGCAGCAGATTGCTGGTCTTGGCCACCCAGTTCGCGAGCGTGGCCACGGACAACTCCACGCGCTCCCCGGTCGCGTCGTCATAGAAGGTGACGAGCGGCCGCCCCGGATCGTCGGCGAGGGCGGCCTGAAGCAGAGCGGCGGGCGTACGAGCAACAACATTCACACCCCAACCCTACGCACCACCCCGCACGTGCCCCCACCCTGACCCGGCCCCCTTCCCGCCTCGACCAACCTGCCGCTCGCCCCGGCTCCCCTCCCGCTGCGCCCGCCGCCTGCCCCGCCTCGACCAACCGGCCACTCGGCCAATCCCACCCGCCTTGGGCAATCTGCCGCCTGACCCGGCTCCCCTCCCGCTGCGCCCGATGCCTGCCCCGCCTCGGGCAACCGGCCGCTCGGCCGATCCCACCCGCCCGCCTTGGGCAACCGGCCGCTTGGCCGCCCCCGTTATGTTTTCCGCGGCCCTGCAAGAGGGCCGCTGGCCTCCGGGCCCGGCATGACTGTGTCCCCCTGTCCTCGATGACCTGGGGGGGTGGTGTTCACCGGGCCCGAGAGGTGCCGTCGGAGACGCTGATGAGAGGCCCGGCCACCGCCCGGCCCGGCGCAATGCCGGGCAGTTCACGGACGGCAGGTCTGCATAACGTGGATGCGCGAGAACGACACCGATGCCAAGGCCAGCCGCACCAAAGGAGTTGAGTGCACGATGTTCGACACCGGCGACGTCGGCGTGTTCCTCGGCCTGGACGTCGGCAAGACCACCCACCACGGCCACGGACTCACCCCGACCGGCAAGAAGATCTACGACAAGCCCCTGCCCAACAGCGAACCCAAACTGAGAGCCGTCCTCGACAAGCTGGCCGCGAAGTTCGGCACCGTCCTCGTCGTGGTGGATCAGCCCGCCTCGATCGGCGCCCTCCCGTTGACCGTCGCCCGGGACGCGGGCTGCAAGGTCGCCTACCTGCCCGGCCTGGCCATGCGGCGGATCGCCGATCTCTACCCGGGCGAGGCGAAAACCGACGCCAAGGACGCCGCAGTCATCGCGGACGCGGCCCGCACCATGCCGCACACCCTGCGCTCGCTCGAGCTCACCGACGAAATCACCGCCGAACTGACCGTCCTGGTCGGCTTCGACCAGGACCTCGCCACCGAGGCCACCCGCACCTCCAACCGGATACGCGGCCTGCTCACCCAGTTCCACCCCAGCCTCGAACGCACCCTCGGGCCCCGGCTCGATCACCAGGCCGTGACCTGGCTGCTGGAACGCTACGGATCCCCAGCCGCCCTGCGAAAAGCCGGACGCCGCAGGCTCGTTGAGGTAATGCGACCCAAGGCCCCGCGCATGGCCGCCCGGCTGATCGACGAGGTCTTCGACGCGCTCGACGAGCAGACCGTCATCGTTCCCGGAACGGGCACGCTCGACATCGTCGTCCCGTCCCTGGCCCGGCAACTCGCGACCGTCCACGACCAGCGCCGAGCCCTGGAAGCCCAGATCAACACCCTGCTGGAACAGCACCCTCTAATGCGGTGTGAAGGTCCGCACCCGCCTAGAGAAGCGAGTGCAGTCTGACAGTTGGGACTGGGTGCCCTTGTCTCCGTGACCTGTGGGGTCTCAAAGAAGAGCGACTCTGTTCCGGTGGTGAGCTTCGTGGCGGTGCGGTGGGCACCGGGGTGACTCCGAACCCTCTGCGGCACTGTGATGCCTATGGAAAGACCGGGAGCTCCCGGTGCTCTCCGGCCGCCGCGAAACTTCCCGGCCGGCGGTACGCGTTGAACATCGTGGTGCGAGCCCGCCGCACGGTGACCTCTTGCCTTTCCCCGCGAGCCGGTGAGCTCTGGGCAAGAACGGGGCCCGTGCGGTGCGCTGGTGTCACGAACGGCTAGTGAGATGGCGGACCGAGGAGTCCTGGCATTAGGGAGCCGCGTGACCCGCTTGCGCTCGCCACCAGCGCGAACGACCGGACGAAAGGCATGAACATGAACGTGTTCTGCGGGATCGACTGGGCCGAAACCCACCACGACGTCGCCCTGATCGACGACTTGGGCTCGGTGCTCGCCAAGACCCGCATCACCGACGACACGGCCGGCTACCAACAACTGCTGGATCTGCTCACCGAGCACGGAGACAGCCCTGACACACCGATACCCGTGGCGATCGAGACCTCCCGCGGCCTGCTGGTTGCGGTGCTGCGCACTGTCAAGCGGCAGGTCTTCGCGATCAACCCGCTCGCCGCCGCCCGCTACCGCGACCGGCACAGCGTCTCGCGCAAGAAGTCTGACCCCGGCGACGCCCTGGTGCTGGCCAACATCTTGCGCACCGACCTGCACATGCATCGGCCACTGCCCGCCGACAGCGAACTCGCGCGTTCCATCGCCGTGTTGGCCCGCGCCCAGCAGGATGCCGTCTGGAGCCGCCAGCAGCACGCCAACCAGCTGCGCTCGCTGCTGCGCGAGTATTACCCGGCGGCCCTCGCCGCGTTCGCCACCGGCCGCAAACGTGGCCTGGCCCACCCGGAGGCCCGCGCCGTCCTGGCTCTGGCTCCCACCCCGACTGCCGCCGCTAGGCTGACCAAGACACAGATTCAGGCCGCCCTCAAGCGGGCCGGCCGTCGGCGATATACCACCGCCGAGACCCAGCGCCTCCAGACAATTTTCCGGGCCGAGTACGCCCATCAGTCACCCCTGGTGGAAGAGGCCCTCGGACGGCAGATGCTGGCCCTGCTCGGGCAGCTCGACGCAGCGGCACAGGCCGCAGACGACCTCGCCGAGGCGGTCGAGGCGTCTTTCCACCAGCACCCGGACGCTGAGGTGATCACCAGTTTCCCTGGGCTGGGCTCACTCCTCGGCGCCCGGGTCCTGGCCGAAGTCGGCGACGACCGCAGCCGGTTCGCCGACGCACGGGCCTTGAAGTCATACGCCGGATCGGCCCCGGTCACCCGGGCCTCTGGCAAGAAGCGCCACGTCGGCCGCCGGTTCGTCAAGAATGACCGACTCATCCACGCGGGCTACCTGTGGGCGTTCGCCGCGATCACCGCCTCGCCCGGCGCTCAGGCGCACTACCGGCGCCGACGTGAGCACGGCGACTGGCACGCATCGGCGCAGCGCAACCTTTTCAACCGCATGCTCGGCCAGCTCTATCACTGCCTCCAGCAGAACATTCCGTTCGACGAACAACATGCCTTCACCCCCTTACCCCAAGCCGTTTCCGCTTGACGGCTTCAAGCCGTGAGATGTCTTTCCCAGGTCCTGACCTCGATCCCGGGAGTCGCGGTCAGGACCGCCGCCACCTTGCTGGTCACCGTCGGCGACGGCACCAGCTTCCCCACCGCAGGACACCTGGCCTCCTATGCCGGCCTCGCCCCGACCACGAAGTCGTCGGGCACCTCGATCCACGGCGAACACGCACCACGAGGCGGCAACCGGCAGCTCAAGAGAGCCATGTTCCTCTCGGCATTCGCCGCCCTGCACGACCCCACCTCCCGCACCTACTACGACCGCTGCCGAGCCAGAGGAAAGACCCACACCCAAGCGCTCCTCCGCCTCGCCCGGCACCGCATCAGCGTGCTCTTCGCGATGCTCCGCGACGGCACCTTCTACGAACCCCGAACACCCCGCCTCGCTTGACGAAGGACATAGAGGCACCCCCCCGCCCGCCTTGGGCAATCTGCCGCCTGGCCCGGCTCCCCTCCCGTCTCGGCCGATGCCTGCCCCGCCTTGGGCAACCGGCCGCTCCGCCGATCCCGCCCGCCCGCCTTGGGCAACCGGCCGCTTGGCCGCCCCCCCCGCCCGCCTTGGGCAATCTGCCGCCTTGGGCGGCAGGGTGGGCAAGGCGGCACCCCGGTGCCGCGCGCGCATCACCGCAGGCGCCGTCCCCGGCTCAGCTCAGCGACCCTGGTGCCGCGCGCGCATCACGGCAGGCGTCGCCCCCGGCCCAGCTCAAAGACCCCGGCGCCGCGCACCCGTCACCCCAGACGTCAGCGTCGCCCCCGCCCCAGCCCAACGGCCCCCGCCAACACCCGTATGACCCTCCCCAATGGCCGACACCCAAGGATCCGCACACGATCGTGCGCATGCGTGGATTCCTTGCTTCATCGATCGGTGTCACCTGCGCGGCGGCCCTGGCCCTCCCGCTCACCCTGCCCACGGCCTCGCACGCCGCGCCGCCCCCGACGCGCGAAGCGATCCCCGGCAGCACCCAGTCCCTCCCCCTCGAACCGTCCTCCGGCAGCAGCACCTCGACGCGCGCCGCCGGCACCCCCCAAGAACAGGGGCTCACCCGCCGCGACGTGCGCCCCTTCTCCCTCGTCGGCGTCGTCTGGGACGACCCGGACGCCCAACTCCACGGCCACGTACAAGTACGTACGCGCACCACGAACACCACCCGCTGGTCCACCTGGCAGGACGTGGAGACCCACAACGACGACGCCCCCGACCTGGACACCCCGGAACGCGCCACGGGCAAGCTGCACGGCGCGACCGCCCCCCTCTGGGTCGGCAACAGCGACGGCGTGGAAGTACGCGTCAAGGCGGACGAGCCCGAGGCCGACGCCGACCGCACCGGCAGCCCGACCACCCTCCCCAAGGGCCTGCGCCTCGACCTCGTCGACCCCGGCGAAGAACCCCCACAGGGCTCCCGCGCGGAAGGCGCGAACGCCGGCGTCATCCCCGCCCTCGACAAGAAGCAGACGGAGGACGAACTGATCGCGGCCCGCGGCGGCAAGCCGACTGCGGCCGGCTCCCGCCCCTTCATCGGCCCGCGCCCGCGCATCATCACGCGCAAGGGCTGGGGCGCCAACGAGAAACTCCGGGAACGCAAACTCGGCTACACCAAAACCGTCAAGGCGGCCTTCATCCACCACAGTGCATCCGGCAACAACTACCGCTGCTCCCAAGCCCCTTCAGTCATCCGCAGTATCTACCGCTACCACGTCAAGAGCAGTGGCTGGCGCGACATCGGCTACAACTTCCTCGTGGACAAGTGCGGCAACATCTACGAAGGCCGTGCCGGTGGCGTCGCCAAGCCCGTCATGGGCGCCCACACCCTCGGCTTCAACACCAACAGCACGGGCATCGCGGTCCTGGGCTCGTACGGCAGCTCCAACCCACCCGCCGCGGCCGTCAAGGCCATCGCGCGACTGACCGCCTGGAAGCTCGGTCTCTACGGCGCGAATCCGCGCGGGTCGACATATCTGAAGTCGGGCGGTGGCAATCTCTACCGCAAGGGAAAGAATGTACGACTCAAGGTGATCTCCGGTCACAGGGACGGGTTCGCGACCGAATGTCCGGGACGCCGTCTCTACAACAAGCTCGGCAGTGCCCGCTCCAGCTCCGCCCACCTACAGGGGCGCTGACGCCGGCCGGCCTGGGCGCCTCGCACGGTCTGCATACACTGGCCGGCCGAAAGACAGTTCGGCCGGCCCCAGCAGGAAGCAGAGACGACAGGTGACAGAAGCGATCCTCCTGGTCGGCGGCAAGGGCACCAGACTCCGGCCACTCACGGTGAACACACCGAAACCGATGGTCCCGGCGGCCGGTGTGCCGTTCCTCACGCACCAGCTGGCGCGCGCGAAGGCGGCGGGCGTCGACCACATCGTTCTGGCCACCTCCTACCTGGCGGAGGTCTTCGAGCCGTACTTCGGCGACGGCTCCCGCCTCGGCCTGCACATCGAATACGTCACCGAGGTCGAACCCCTCGGCACCGGCGGCGCCATCCGCAACGTCGCCTCGCGCCTGAAGTCGGCCCCCGACGAGCCGGTCCTGATCTTCAACGGCGACATCCTCACCGGCCTGGACATCAAGGCCCTCGTCCACGAACACGAGACGACCGGCGCGGACGTCTCCCTCCACCTGTCACGGGTCGAGGACCCGCGCGCGTACGGCCTGGTGCCCACGGACTCCACGGGCCGGGTGACGGCCTTCCTGGAGAAGCCCCAGACCCCCGAAGAGATCGTCACGGACCAGATCAACGCGGGCGCGTACGTCTTCCGCCGCTCGGTCATCGACACGATCCCGGCGGGCCGCCCGGTCTCGGTCGAACGCGAGACGTTCCCGGATCTGCTGGCCTCCGGCGCCCACCTCCAGGGCATGGTCGACTCGACCTACTGGCTGGACCTCGGCACGCCCCAGGCCTTCGTCCGCGGCTCCGCCGACCTGGTCATGGGCCGCGCCCCGTCGCCCGCCGTCCCCGGCCGCCGCGGTGACCGCCTGATCCTGCCGACGGCCGAGGTGGCCGCGGACGCGAAGCTCACCGAGGGCACGGTCGTAGGCGAGGGCGCGCGGATCGGCGAGGGCGCCCGTGTCTCCGGCTCCGCGATCCTGCCCGGCGCGGTGATCGAACCGGGCGCGGTGATCACGGACTCCCTGGTCGGCACCGCCGCCCGCGTGGGCGCCCGCACGACCCTCAAGAACGCGGTGATAGGCGACGGCGCCCACGTCGGCGCGGACAACGAACTCCAGGACGGCGTACGCGTCTGGTGCGAAGCCACCCTGCCCCCCGCCTCCATCCGCTTCTCCTCCGACCAGTAACCCACACCAGGCCCCTGCCCCGGATGAGCCCCCCAAGCCCCTGCGGCGATTGAGCAGCGGGGCCCGGGGCAGCGCCCCGATCCCGCAACGCCGGCTCCGATCATCAAGCCCCTGCGGCGATTGAGCAGCGGGGTCCGGGGCAGAGCCCCGTGACGTCCACCACCTGGCCCCGAAGAGGCACTTTCGGGAAGGGGCGGGTTGGGGGAGAAAAACCCCTACCCTCGAACCACCACCCTTCCCCAAGCTCTCAACTACGTTCGAGCAGGGGAGACCCCATTACCGAAGGACCCCGTGGCCGGCCGCCGATACCCCCCTCGTACGCAACCCCCACCCACCCGCACCACCGTGCGCGGCGGCGCCCCCCGCATACCCAGCCCCACCCCGGCCCCCCACACCCACACCCACACCCACACCCCTGAAGCTCCCCTCCACCTGGGCCTCACCCTCGGCCCCCTGCGAAGGGGCCCCGCGGACCCCACCTTCCGCACCACCCCGCCCGGCACCGTATGGAGAGCCAGCCGCACCCCGGAGGGCCCGGCAACATTCCGCATGACCCAGCACCCGGACACGTCGACCGTCGAGGCGACCGCCTGGGGCCCGGGAGCCGCCTGGTTCCTGTCCCGACTCCCGCACCTGCTGGGCGAGTCGGACGACCCGACCGCCTTCGAACCCCGCCACCGCCTCGTCGCGCAGACGACCCGCCGCCGCCCCGGCCTCCGCCTGACCCGCACGGGCCTGGTCCTCGAGTCCCTGATCCCGTCGATCCTGGAACAGAAGGTCACGACGGACGAGGCGTACCGCGCCTGGCGCCTGCTCCTGAACAAGTACGGCGAACCGGCCCCGGGCCCGGCCGGCGAGGACCTGCGCATGCGCGTGATGCCGGACCCGCGCACCTGGACGCTGATCCCGTCCTGGGAGTGGCACAAGGCGGGCGTGGACAACAAGCGCGCCTCGACGATCATCCGCGCGGCGAAGGTCGCCCGCCGCCTGGAGGAGGCGGCGCAGATGGAACCGGCGGAGGCCCGCACCCGCCTGGAACTGGTCCCCGGCATCGGCCCCTGGACCTCCGCGGAGACGGTCCAGCGCACGCACGGCGCCCCCGACGAGGTGACGACGGGCGATCTGCATCTGCCCGGCATCGTCGGCTACGCCCTCGCGGCCAACCGGGACGCGACGGACGAGGACATGCTGGAACTCCTGGCCCCGTACGCGGGCCAGCGCCACCGGGCGGCCCGCCTGATCATGCTGAGTGGTGTCTCGCCCCCGCGCAGACAACCCAAGATGCGCAAGGTGAACATCGCGGAGTGGTGAGACGGCACCACACCGCCCACCGAACCACCGCGGACCGCACGGACCGCACGGACCGCACGGACCGCACGGACCGCACGGACCGCACGGACCGCACGGACCGCACGGAACCGCGAAACCACGGAGCTACGGGACTACCGAACCTCCACGAAGTCGGAGACACTCCGCTCCGGCCGCTCACCCGGCACCCCCGCCGCATGCCCCACCGCGACGGCCCCCATCGGATCCCAGTCCTCCGGCAGCCCGAGCACGTCCCGCACCACGTCCCGGCAGAACATGGTCGACGACACCCACGCCGACCCGAGCCGCTCCCCGGCCAGCGCGACCAGGAAGTTCTGCACCCCGGCCCCGGTGGCCACCACGAACATCTCCCGCTCGGCGGCATCCCGCCGCGCGTCCCCGTAGGTGTGCGACCCGTCCATCACCAGGCAAGGCACCACGAGGTACGGCGCGTTGCGCAGCACATCCCCCCGCCGCACCCGCTTCGCGATGGACTCCTCGCTCTTGCCGTCCCGCCGCAGGTCCGCGATCCACGCGTCCCGCATCGCGTCGAGCAGCCGCGTCCGCGACTCCTGCGATTCCAGGAGCACGAACCGCCACGGCGTCGTGTGATGCGGCGCCGGCGCCGTGACAGCCGCGGCGACGGCCCGCCGTACGGCCCCCGGATCGACCGGCTCGTCGGTGAACGCCCGCACGGTCCGCCGCTGCGTCACGGCCTCCCGTACCGCCTCCGACGTGCCGAGCCGGAACATGTCGTCGCGCGCGACCCGCACCAACTCCCTTGCGGATCCGCCCTGTTCCTGGGCGACGACCGGCCCGAGCCCCCGCACCACGGCGACCGGCAGGCCCCCGGCCTTGCCCTTCACGAGGTCACCCGCGGCCGCCAACTCGTCGGCGGTGGCCACCACGGTGGCGCTGAGCGGATTCCCGTACGCGTCCGTGCCGCCCCGCAGATCGTCGAGTACGCGCACGCCTGCCGCCCCGATGGCGACATCCGTCAGCCCGTTCCGCCAGGGCCTGCCGAAGGTGTCGGTGACGACGACCCCGACGTCCACCCCGAGCGCGTCCCGCACGCCGTCCCGGATCGCGGCCGCCGATGCGTCCGGGTCCTCGGGCAGCAACAGCACGGTCCCCGCAGGGGTGTTGGAGGCGTCGACCCCTGCCGCGGCCATCACGAGCCCCAGCTTGTTCTCGACGATCCGCAGCGTGCCGCGCCGCGCCACGACCCGTACGGTCTCGGCGTCGATCGCGGCCTCCCGGTCGTCCGCCCGGAGCACGCGGCCCTCGGCCTTGCTGACGATCTTCGAGGTGACCAGTAGCACGTCACCGTCGACGAGCCCCGGTTCGGCGGCGACGATCAGCTTCGCGATGTCGTCGCCCTCCCGCACCTCGGGGATCCCGGCGACGGCCCAGGCACGGAACGAAGGAGCCTCGGTCACGCGCCCCGCACCTCCTCCGCGAGCTTCAGCGCCTCGCGCGCCATCTCGGCGGCGGCGGTGCCCTCCACGGGGTCCGTCATCATCAGCGGCACGGCCCGGCACGGGATCCCGGCCGCCTCGACCCGCTCGACGGCCTTCTCGTCCACCGTGTCGACCAGCCAGCCGTCGAGCAGTCCCGCCCCGTAGTGCTCGGCGACGGCGGCCGCGCTGGACTCCACGCCCACCGCCGCGAGCACCTTGTCCGCCATGCCGCGCACCGGCGCGTCACCGACGATCGGCGAGAGCCCGATGACGGGCGCGCCCGCTTCGGCGATGGCCTCCCGGATCCCCGGGACCGCCAGGATCGTCCCGACGCTCACCACAGGGTTCGACGGCGGGAAGAGGATCACGTCGGCCTCGGCGATGGCCTCCAGGACGCCCGGCGCGGGCTTCGCCTGCTCGGCGCCGACCGGCACGACGGCCTGCGCGTCCACGGAGGCGCGCAGCTTCACCCAGTACTCCTGGAAGTGCACGGCCTTGCGCTCACCGTCGACATCCACCGCGACGTGGGTCTCCACGCGGTCGTCCGACATGGGCAGGAGCTTCACCCCCGGCTGCCACCGCTCGCACAGCGCCTCGGTGACCGCGCTGAGCGGGTAACCGGCGCTCAGCATCTGCGTACGGACGATATGGGTCGCGAAGTCCCGGTCGCCGAGCCCGAACCACTTGGGCCCGACCCCGTACGCCGCGAGCTCCTCCTTCACCGTGAACGCCTCGTCCGTGCGTCCCCAGCCCTGCTCCTCGTTGATGCCGCCGCCCAGCGTGTACATCACCGTGTCGAGGTCCGGACAGACCTTCAGGCCGAAGAGGTGGATGTCGTCCCCGGTATTGCCGATGACCGTGATGGCCGCGCCGTCCGGCGCGGCCTGCTTGAGACCGCGAAGGAACCGGGCACCACCGATGCCGCCTGCCAGAACCACAATGCGCATGTGCCCAGCATCGCAGGCACCTCTGACAACGCGTCGGCCGGTCTCAGACTGCGGCGCCCTCGGTGACCGAGCAGGTCGGCGTGTGCATGGGCATCTGGGTCAGTCCGGGGAAGTAGACGTGCAGGCTGACCGCGGGCTCCAGGGAGTCGTTGACGACCTCGTGGACATAGCCGGGCGCGAAAACCCGCTGCGCGCCGGTGGCGAGCGCGTGCACGCCCCTTTCCGTACGCTCCGTCAGTTCGCCCTGCAACAGCGTCAGTACGCCGGAGGACCGGCCGTGGTCGTGCAGCCCGCTGCCCTGGCCCGGCACCCACGACAGGAGCCACACCTCGTAGCCCGGTCCGGTGCGCAGGCGGTGGTACCAGCGGGTCGTGGCGTCGTACTCGACGAGGTGCTCCCACTGGGAGCGGTCGGCGGCGATGGAGCGCGCGAGACCGACGAATTCGGCCACCGTCTCGGGGTGCTCCCGGGCGGGCTGCAACAGGTGCGGTACTTCGAAGATGTCGCCGGCGATCTGGAGGTCGCTGTCGCTGTTCATGGGGTGGTGGTGTTCCTCAAGGGAGTGCGGTGCACAGGGCCGTACTGGAATGAGAAGAAGCGTGGTCGGAGCCGACGGGCTCAACGACTCAACAGCTGGAACAGCAACAGCACGCGAGGGCAGCGCGAACGGACCCGGCGGTGCGGGTCGTCGAGGGTGCCGAAATCGCGAACATGCCCAACAGGACAGCGGGTCATGCCCTCGTTGTCAACCCAATGTCCGGATTGTGGAATATGGTTCACCTCATCCGGTGCCCTTGACAGGCGAAAGGTTTGTGCAGCCGGACGACCGGACATGTGGCGCAGCAACCCGGCGTGCAAACGCCGGAACGGCAGCGATCTTTGCGGCGTCCTTCCCTGTAGCGGTTCACCGGGGGAGGGGTGGCCGCACGGAGCGCGGCCGGCTCCACGCGGGCCACGGGCGAGTGTCATGGTTTTTGGCGATTTGAACACTTTCTGCATAGCCTTGGTTCCGCAGAGTGAATAACGGGCCCAATAGCAGATCTCGGCTTGACTGCCCCGGATCGGCACACTTGTAATTTCACTCGTGTCGTTCAGCCGAAATCGGTAACGGCAACATCACGGGGACGCACGGACAGACGAGGGGCGCACTATGACCGAGTCGTTTCAAGATCTGCTGGTCGAGGACGCGGAAGAAGAACTCGGCTGGCAGGAGCGCGCGCTGTGCGCCCAGACCGACCCCGAATCCTTCTTCCCCGAGAAGGGCGGCTCCACGAGAGAGGCCAAGAAGGTCTGCCTCGCGTGTGAGGTCCGCTCCGAGTGCCTCGAATACGCGCTCGCCAACGACGAACGCTTCGGCATCTGGGGCGGCCTCTCCGAGCGCGAACGCCGCCGCCTGAAGAAGGCCGCCGTCTAGGACCCTGATCCCCGGGTCACCGTCCAGGACCCTGATCCCCGAGATGTGCGGTGCTTTTCGGCCCGCTGCCCGTGGTTGTCCACAGGCGGCGGGTCGCTGTTGTTGGCAGCCGTTAGTGTGGGGCCCCGTCCCGGACGCCACCGTGTCCCCAGTGGGCGCGGGCGTCCACCGCAGTCCAACGAACCGGGGCCCGTACCTCGATGTCCGTGCACAGCCATTCGGCAGGCCAATTCGGCACTGCCGCCGCCGCGTTCAACCCGGGGCCCGCAGCAGGGGTCGACCCGAGCAGCGCCCCCGAGTTCCCCAGGCATGTCGTCACCGCCGTCGTCGTCTCGCACGACGGAGCGCGCTGGCTGCCCGACGTTCTGTCCGGACTGCTCTCCCAGGAGCGCCCCGTACAGAACGCGATGGCGGCCGACACCGGCAGCGCCGACGCCTCCGCCGCGCTGGTCGCGCAGGCCATCGGCGACGACCGCGTACTGCACCTCGCGCGCCGCACCGGCTTCGGCCAGGCCGTCGAGGAGGCCGTGCGCAGCGCGGGCGTCCTCACCCCCGAAGAGCTGCCGTACCTGAAGCGTCCCAGCGGCTGGGACCCCGTCAGCCGCTCCTGGCGCGACGACGCGTACGACCTGCCGGACCTGCCGCACGGCGAACCCGAGCAGTGGCTGTGGCTGCTGCACGACGACTGTGCGCCCGATCCCGACGCGCTCGCCCAGATGCTGCGCGTCGTCGAGATGGAGCGCGAGGCCGGCTCCGACGTCGCGATCGTCGGCCCCAAGCTGCGCGGCTGGTACGACCGCAGGCAGCTCCTCGAGGTCGGCGTCTCCATCGCCAACTCCGGGCGCCGCTGGACCGGCCTCGACCGCCGCGAGCAGGACCAGGGGCAGCACGACCACGTGCGGCCCGTGCTGTCCGTGTCCACCGCGGGCATGCTGATCCGGCGCGATGTCTTCGAGCAGCTCGGCGGCTTCGACCGCAGGCTGCCCCTGATGCGTGACGACGTCGACCTGTGCTGGCGCGCCCAGGCCGCCGGCCACCGGGTCGTCGTCGCCCCCGAAGCCGTCGTGCGGCACGCGGAGGCCGCCTCCCGCGAGCGCCGCACCGTCGACTGCGTCGGCCGCACCGCCACGTCGCCGCACAAGGTCGACAAGGCGGGCGCCGTCTACACGCTGCTCGCCAACGCGCGCGGGGCGACGCTCCCGTGGGCCCTGCTCCGCCTGGTGTTCGGCACGCTGCTCCGTACGCTCGCGTACCTCGTCGGCAAGGTGCCGGGACAGGCCTTCGACGAGATCACCGGTCTTCTGGCGACGCTGCTGCGGCCGGGGCGGATCCTCGCCGCCCGCAGGCAGCGCGGCAAGGGCGTCGTCGACTCCAAGGAGCTGCGCCCGCTGTTCCCGCCGCCGGGCGCGACGGTGCGGCTCACCGTCGAGCAGGTGGCGGGCAGCCTCTTCGAGGGCTCCGACCCGGAGACCGCGAGAGCGGGTCGGCACGGTGGCGGCGGCCTCGAGTCGCCCGACGACGCCGAATTCGTCCGGATCGAGCGGTTCGCGCGCCTCAAGCGCATCGCCCGCAACCCCGGACCGATGCTCCTTGTGGTGCTGCTTTTCGTCTCCCTCATCGCCTGTAGAGGGCTGTTGGGCGGCGGAGCGCTCGCGGGCGGGGCGCTGCTGCCGGCTCCGGCCGACGCGTCGGAACTGTGGGCGCGGTACGCCGACGCCTGGCACGCCACCAGCACGGGCGGCACCCAGGCGGCGCCCCCGTACCTCGCACTGCTCGCCACTTTCGCCTCCGTGCTGTTCGGCTCCACCGGGCTCGCGGTCACCGTGCTGCTCGTCGGCTCGGTTCCGCTCGCCGGTTTCACCGCGTACTTCGCGTCCAGGCCGCTCGTCACCTCGCGCCTGCTGCGCGCGTGGGCGGCCATCGCGTACGCCTTCCTGCCCGCCGTCACGGGCGCCCTCGCGGGCGGCCGCATCGGTACCGCGGTCCTGGCGATCCTGCTGCCGCTCCTCGCGCGCGCGGGCCTCGCCGCTTCGGGACTGACGCACACTCAGGGCGGGCGCGGCAGTTGGCGGGCCACCTGGGCGTACGCGCTGCTGCTCACGATCACGACGGCGTTCACGCCGATCGTGTGGCCGATCGCGCTCGTCCTCGGCGTCGCGCTCCTCGTCGTGCGGCGCTCCGACATCACCGCCTATGGGCTGCGTTTCCTGGCCGCGCTCGGCACGCCGCTGCTGATGCTCGCGCCGTGGTCCCTGTCGCTGCTCCCGTTCGGCTTCTTCAAGGAGGCCGGAATCCCGTACGGGGCGGGGTCCGCGAGCGGGCTCGGGCTGCTCGGCGCGTCGCCGGGCGGGGCCGGGACCACGGGCAGCCTGCTGCTCGTCGGCATCGTCCTCGCGGCGCTGGCCGCCCTGCTGCGCACCGAGCGGCGTCCCGCGATCCTCACCGCCTGGGCGGTCGCCTTCGTGGCGCTCGTCTTCGCGGCCCTCTCGAACGGCTCGGCGTGGGCCGGACCCGCCACCCTCGTCTACGGCATCGGGCTCCTGGCCGCTGCCGCGCTCGGCGCCGACGGCGCCCGCTCGCGGGTGGCCGAGCAGAGCTTCGGCTGGCGCCAGCCGGTGGCCGCGCTCATCGCGTTCGCCGCGGCGGCGGGCCCTGTGCTGCTCGCCGCGGGCTGGATGATCGGCGGCGCCGACGGGCCCGTGGAGCGGCGCGACCCGGTGCAGGTGCCCGCGTTCGTCGCCGAAGAGGCCGGCACCCGCGACCAGGCCCGCACGCTCGTCATGGACGGCTCCACGGGCGACGTCGCGTACTCGCTGGTCCGGGGCGCGGGCGCGCGCCTCGGTGACGGCGAGCTGACCGAGGCCGCGGGCGAGAACGCCAAGCTCGACAAGGTCGTCGCCAACCTGGTCGCAGGATCCGGCGCAGACCAGGCCGACCAGCTCGGCGGCTTCGCCGTGCGCTACGTCCTCGTACGGGGCGGCGCCCCGCGCGAGATGAGCCGCGTCCTCGACGCGACGCCCGGCCTGACCCGGCTCAGCCAGCAGGACGGCACGGCGCTGTGGCGCGTCGACCGCCAGGTGGCGCGGGCCGTCGTCCTGCCGAAGGCCGGCGCCGGATCCACGGCGGAGGACGCCGTGCCGGTCGCGGCGGGCCCCGTCGAGCTGCACACGAAGGTGCCGCAGGGCAAGGCGGGCCGCATCCTGCGCCTCGCCGACCAGTCCGCCGAGGGCTGGACCGCGACGCTGAACGGCACGCCGCTGACGAAGACCACCGTCGACGGCTGGGCGCAGGGCTTCGAACTGCCCGCGTCGGGCGGCACGTTGGACGTCACGTACGACGCGCCGATCACGCACACCGCCTGGCTGTGGGCGCAGGGCCTGCTCGCCGTCGTCCTCGTGGTGCTCGCCCTGCCGGGCCGGCGCGAGAACGTCGACGACGACCTGCCGGACGAGCCCGTGGTGACCGCGGAGGACCTCGCGGGCGACGGCCGGAGGGCCCGCCGACTGCGCGCCCAGGCCGAGGCGGAGCAGGCGGTACAGGCGGAGCCGGCGCCCCAGCCGGTTCCCGGGGCCGCCGTGCCTCCTCCTCCGGAGGAGGCCCCGATGGCGGACTTCCCGCACCAGCAGACCTACGCGGAGTGGGACCAGCCCAGCTACACGGCCGCCGAGTACGGCACGTACGCGGCAGGGGAGCAGCAGTACCAGGGCGGCGGTTACGGGTACGGCCAGCAGGCCGACCCCTACCAGGCCGACCCGTATCAAGCGGGGCAGTACGACCCGTACGCCTACGGAGGCGGGTACGAGCAGCCCCAGCAGCCCCAGCAGTACGACCCCACGTACGAGCAGCAGCACGGCCACGGCAACGGCGCCGACCATGAGCAGCGCCCCGACGGGAGCCAGCAGTGAACCGCACGACCCTGTCCCTGATCGCCGCCGTGACCGCCCTGGCCGCCGTCACGGGCTTCGCCGCGGCCACGACGCCCGGCGGGGACGACACCTCCGGCAAGGCGGCCGCCGCGCGCCTGCCCGTCGAGCGCTCCAGCCTGCTGTGCCCGGAGCCCAGCCAGTCCGACCTGGCCGAGACCGCGTACACCTCGTACACGCCCGAGACGAAGGGCACCGAGGGCGCCGGCACGGCGGAGCTGGTGCCCGCCAAGGGCAGCAAGAAGGGCAAGGCGGTCGTCACCCCGAAGAAGCCCGGCACGCCCGTCGCGGGCGACGCCTCCGGGGCCGAGGCGCCCGCCCTGACCGGCACCGCGGACGGGTCCCTCGCGCCCGGCTGGACCGTCCAGCAGACCACCAGCGTGACGGCTGGAGCGGGCCGCGGCCTGCTCGGCGTGAACTGCTCGGAGCCCGACACGGACTTCTACTTCCCCGGCGCCAGCACCGCCAAGGGCCGCAGCGACTACGTCCACCTCACGAACCCGGACGACGAGGCCGCGGTCGTGGACGTGCAGATGTACGGCCCCCAAGGGGCCATCAAGTCAGATGTCGGCGAGGGCATCACCGTCCCGCCGCGCTCCAGCGTCCCGGTGCTGCTGTCGACGCTGACCGACAAGGCGTACACGAACCTCACGCTGCACGTGAGCGCGCGCAGCGGCCGGGTCGGGGCGGCCCTGTCGGACGTGGACGACAAGGACGGCGGTGACTGGCTGCCCGCCGCGGCCGACCCGGCCGCCTCCCTCGTCCTCCCCGGCATCCCGAAGGACGCCACGAACGTGCGTCTGGTCGCCTTCGCACCGGGGCAGGACGATGCCGACCTGAAGGTCCGGCTCGCGACCTCCAGCGGCAAGATCGCGCCCGCCGGGCACGACACGCTGCACCTGAAGTCGGGCATGACCACGGCCGTCGACCTCGGCGCCGTGACCCGCGGCGAGGCGGGGTCGCTGATCCTGTCGCCCTCCGAGGGCTCCGTGCCGGTCGTGGCCGCCCTGCGCGTCACGCGCGGCAAGGGCTCCGACCAGGAGACCGCGTTCATCCCGGCCACGCGGAGCATCGGCGCCCGCGCCACGGTCGCCGACAACCGTTCCAAGGGCTCCACGCTCGCCCTGACCGCCCCCGAGTCGACCGGCAAGGTCAAGGTCACCGCGTCCCCGGGCACCGAGGGCGGCACGGCGACCACGAAGGAGTACACGGTCAAGGGCGGTACGACGCTCTCGGTCACCCCGCCCGTGCCGTCCGGCCTGAAGGGCTCGTACGCGCTGACGGTCGAGCCGGTGTCGGGCGGCCCGGTCCACGGCTCGCGAATGCTGGAGGAGAAGCAGGGCTCCGTCCCCGCGTTCACGGTGCAGACGCTGCCGGACGACCGGGGCACGGTCTCGGTGCCGAAGGCGGACGAGGACCTCTCGGTCGTACAGAAGTAGCCGCCTACGGGGCGGCGGGTGCAGGCCCTGACGGACCTGAGTTCTAGTCCTCGCCGTCCCCGAAGTCCCCGTAGTCGCCGTATCGGGGGTCCACGGTCTCCGGGGTGAGCCCCAGGACCTCCGCGACCTGCTCGACGACGACCTCGTGCACGAGCGCCGCCTGCTCCTCGCGACCCTTGGTGCGGATCTCCACGGGGCGCCGGTAGACGACCACGCGCGCGGGGGTGTCGTCCCGCGCGGGGACGGTACCGCCGAGCGGCACGGTGCCGCCGGTCCACGCCTCGTCCTCGGCCGTCAGCCGCGGCACGTCCAGAATCAGGAAGTCGACCTCGGCGAGCTGCGGCCAGCGCCGCTCCAGGCGCTCCACGGAGTCCTGTACGAGGTCGGAGAAGGCCTCGGCGCGGCTCGCGGACAGCGGCACCTGCGGCGGCGCCACGGGACCGCGCATGCCCCGGCCGTGCCGGTCGCGGCGGCGCGGCGGGCGCGGCTCCCCGGAGGGCGGCGAAACCGCGTCGTCTGTGTTGACTGGCCTTTCCATCACTGACGCAGCGTAGTCCTCCGCGGCGCCGGAAGCGGTCCGGCGCCTGACGGGGCGCTCCATGTCGCTTCCTGACCGATCAAGCCAATCTTGGGGCTGATTCAACTTCTCTCCCGGATCGATGATCTCGCGGCAATTGGCGCTATATGCCCTGAGTGGTGACCGCTTTCAACTGTCCCGTGGGGCGCACAACCCGGGGTCGGCCCAGGTCACCGGGGCGCCCGCGTGCGGTGGTGTGCGCCGTATCACGCCACGACACGGTGGGGTGACCTCGGGGAGAGTCGTCGCGGCCCGCTCAAGAGTGCGGTACCGTCCAACGCTGTGAGCCCTGTACGTCGCTGTTCGCGCACCGCTTGCGGCCGTCCCGCCGTCGCGACGCTGACGTACGTCTACGCCGACTCGACCGCGGTCCTCGGCCCGCTCGCCACCTACGCCGAACCCCACTGCTACGACCTGTGCGCCGAGCACTCCGAGCGCCTCACCGCGCCGCGCGGCTGGGAGGTCGTCCGGCTCGCCGACACCAGCGGTCCCAGCCGCCCCAGCGGGGACGACCTGGAGGCCCTGGCCAACGCCGTGCGTGAGGCGGCCCGCCCGCAGGAGCGCGCGGCCGAGGCCGGCGGCTCGGGGCCGCGCACCGCGGACCCCATGGAGGTCGCGCGCCGTGGCCACCTCCGTGTGCTGCGCTCGCCCGACAACTGAGCAAACTGGGCAACTCCCTTCCGGATCAGGCCACTTCACGGGATCTTCACAGTCGTACGCGTTGACCCGCGATTGTTGAGGCCACGACGATTTCGCCACCCGACTCCGGGATTCCGGGAGGCGAAACCGTGTTCGTCCAGCAATTGGAGCCCGTAGGCGGCTCGCTCGGCCTGTCCGCCCTCGTCGCTGCCCTGCCGCTCGTGACCGTCCTCGTCCTGCTCGGCGCCGTGCGCATGAAGGCGCACCGGGCGGGCCTGATCGGTCTCGCCGTGGCAGCCGCCGTCGGCTGGCTCGCGTACGACATGCCCCTGGGGCAGACCGTCTCCAGCGCCGCACAGGGCGCGGTCTTCGGGCTTTTCCCCATCATGTGGATCGTCGTCAACGCCCTGTGGGTGTACCGGATGACGGTGCGCACCCGGCACTTCGACATCCTTCGCCGCTCCTTCGGGCGGCTCTCCGACGATCCGCGCATCCAGGCGCTCGTCGTCGCGTTCTGCTTCGGCGCGCTTCTGGAGGCGCTCGCCGGGTTCGGGGCGCCGGTCGCCATCTGCTCGGTGATGCTGGTCGCGCTCGGCTTCGACCCCGTGAAGGCCGCGGTCGTCGCGCTCGTCGCCAACACGGCGCCCGTCGCCTTCGGGGCCATGGGCACACCGGTCGTGACGCTGGCTCAGGTGACGGGCCTTCCGCTGGACGCCGTCGCCTCCGTGGTGGGCCGTCAGACGCCGCTGCTCGCCCTCGTGGTGCCGCTCGTGCTCGTCGGCCTGGTGGACGGCAAGCGGGGCCTGCGCGAGACCTGGGTGCCCGCCCTCGCGTGCGGATTCGCCTTCGCCGTCGCCCAGTTCGCGGCCTCCAACTACGTGTCCGCCCAACTCGCCGACATCGGCGCCGCCCTGGTGGGCGCGGGCGCCCTCGTCGCGGTGCCGCACGCGCGCAGGCCGGCCACCGAGACCGTACGCGCCGCCGTCCTGACCGGCGTACGCAGTGAGGACCTGGACGAGGAGGACGCGCGGCCCGAGGTGCTGCGCGCCTACGCCCCGTACGCGCTCATCGTCGTGATCTTCTCCCTGGCGCAGATCCCCGCCATCAAGGACTGGCTCGCCAAGGCCAACTGGGTCTTCGACTGGCCCTTTCTGAACGTCGCCGACCCGAGCGGCAAGCCCGTGGGCGGCAACATCTTCACGCTGCCGATCGTCTCCACCGGCGGCACGCTCGTACTGATCGCGGGGCTCTTCACCGCGGTCGTCATCGGCGTGCACGCGCGCGATGCGGTGCGTGAGTGGTTCGCCACCGTGCACGAACTGCGGTTCGCGATCCTGACGGTGACGAGCGTGCTGGCCCTCGCCTACGTCATGAACCTGTCCGGACAGGCCGCCACCATCGGGCACTTCGTGGCGGCCGCGGGCGCGGGGCTCGCCTTCTTGTCGCCGGTTCTCGGGTGGTTCGGCGTCGCCGTCTCCGGGTCCGACACCTCGGCCAACGCGCTCTTCGGCGCCCTCCAGGTGACGGCCGCCCAGCAGTCGGGCCTCCCGCCGGAACTCCTCGCCGCGGCGAACAGTTCGGGCGGCGTCCTCGGCAAGATGATCTCGCCGCAGAACCTGACGATCGCCTGCGCGGCGGTCGGACTCGCGGGCCGGGAGGGCGACCTGCTGCGCAAGGTGCTGCCGTGGAGCGCCGGGCTGCTGCTCGTGATGTGCCTGATCGTGTGGGCGCAGAGCACCGCGGTCCTGTCGTGGATGCTGCCGTGAGAAGGGCAGGCGCCGCTTGGTGCTGCTGTGACCAGTGAGGATGCGGGCGGGCGGGTTCCTCGGGAGGAATGAGGGGTTCACGATCCGCTGTCAGTGCGGCCAGGTACTTTGTGGGTCCGTGAAGGACTCCAGGAGGGCTGGGCAGACCGTGGCTGCTGCTGATCTGTCGCAGATCGTTAAGGCGTACGACGTGCGTGGGGTGGTCCCGGACCAGTGGGACGAGGAGCTCGCCGCGCTGTTCGGCGCCGCGTTCGTGCGGGTGACCGGTGCCGACGCGATCGTCGTGGGTCATGACATGCGGCCCTCGTCGCCCGGCCTGACGGGGGCGTTCGCGCGCGGGGCCGCCGCCCTCGGCGCGGACGTCACCGAGATCGGCCTGTGCTCGACGGACCAGCTGTACTACGCGTCGGGCGCGCTCGACCTGCCCGGTGCCATGTTCACGGCCTCGCACAACCCGGCGCAGTACAACGGCATCAAGATGTGCCGGGCGGGCGCGGCGCCGGTCGGACAGGACACCGGCCTCGCGGAGATCCGCCGGCTGGCCGAGGAGTGGAGCGCGTCGGGCGCCCCCGAGCCGGCCGCCACGCCTGGAAAGGTCACGCGGCGGGACACGCTGAAGGACTACGCGGCGCACCTGCGCGGCCTGGTCGACCTGACGGCGATCCGCCCGCTGAAGGTCGTGGTGGACGCGGGCAACGGGATGGGTGGGCACACCGTCCCGACGGTCCTCGAAGGCCTGCCGCTGGACGTCGTGCCGATGTACTTCGAGCTGGACGGCACGTTCCCGAACCACGAGGCGAACCCGCTGGACCCGGCGAACATCGTGGACCTCCAGGCACGCGTGCGTGCCGAGGGCGCCGACCTCGGCCTCGCCTTCGACGGCGACGCGGACCGCTGCTTCGTGGTGGACGAGAATGGCGACCCGGTGTCGCCTTCCGCGATCACCGCCCTGGTCGCCGCCCGCGAACTCGCGCGAAACGGCGGCTCGGGCACGATCATCCACAACCTGATCACGTCCTGGACCGTCCCGGAGGTCGTGAAGGAGAACGGCGGCACGCCCGTGCGCACGCGCGTGGGCCACTCCTTCATCAAGCAGGAGATGGCCACCACCGGCGCGATCTTCGGCGGCGAGCACTCCGCGCACTACTACTTCCGCGACTTCTGGAACGCCGATACGGGCATGCTGGCGGCGCTCCACGTCCTCGCGGCGCTCGGCGGCCAGGACGGCCCGCTGTCCGCCCTGGTCTCCTCCTACGACCGCTACGCGGCCTCCGGCGAGATCAACTCCACGGTGGCCGACCAGACCGACCGCCTCGCCGCGATCAAGGCGGCGTACTCCGGCCGCGAGGGCGTCACGACGGACGAGCTCGACGGCCTGACGGTCACGGCGACGGACTGGTGGTTCAACGTCCGCCCGTCCAACACGGAACCGCTGCTGCGCCTGAACGCGGAGGCGCGGGACACCCCGACGATGGAAAAGACCCGGGACGAGGTCCTTGCGATCATCCGAGGCTGAGCCCCCGCCGCGGCGATCGAGCCATTCAAGCCCCGGCGGCGACCGAGCCAATCAAGCCCCCCGCGGGAGTTGAGCCAATCAAGCCCCTGCGGCGATTGAGCAGCGGGGTCCGGGGCGGAGCCCCGCGGCGTCAAGCCCGGTACGCCGCGCTCCGGCCGGAGCCCCGCGGCGTCAACCCGGTACACCGGCTCCCGCCGGAGGCCACGGCACGGCCCGCGCCCCCGCCGGTAGGCTGGTGACTAGCGCCGCACCCCGGTCGGCCACCCGGCCACCACGCCCGTACGGCGCACTCGAACCCCACGTCCCCCCGGAGGGAACAATGCCGCTCGAAGCCGGCCTCCTGGAGATCCTCGCCTGCCCGGCCTGCCACGCCCCGCTCAAGGAGGCCGACGCCGAGCTGATCTGCACCGGCAAGGACTGCGGCCTGGCCTACCCGGTCCGCGACGGCATCCCCGTCCTCCTGATCGACGAGGCGCGCCGCCCCGCGTAACCCCCGAAAAGACGCCGCTCGCAGGAGGCCCGACGCCATGTTCGACGAAACGCTCCTGGACGACCCGGACGCGCTGGCCAGGGCCGACCGCCGCGGCCTGCTGCGCGGCGCCGCCGAGGCCGGCGCCCGCGTGCGCACCGCGGCCCGGCACGCGGCCGAGGCCGGCATCGCCGACCTGAAGCCAGACGGGCGCCCCCGCGCCGTCCTGATCGCGGGCCCCGGCACGGCCGCCGTGGGCGTCGCCGACCTCATCGGGCGCCTGGCCGGCGCGGCCTCCCCGGTCGTCCGCCTGCGCCCCACCGGCGTGGCCGCCGCGTCGGGCGCGCTGCGCTGGGAGCTGCCGGGCTGGGCGGGCTCGGTCGACCTCCTCCTGATCGCCACCCCGGACGGCACGGAGCCGAGCCTCTCGCTCCTCGTCGAGCAGGCGTACCGCCGCGGCGTCACGGCCGTCGCGGTCTGCCCCTCCGGCGCCCCGCTGACCGAGTCGGTCGCGGCGGCGCACGGCCTGTACGTACCGATGGCCACGGCCCCGTACGAGCAGGACGAACCCGCGGCCGCCTCCGCGCCGGGCGCGCTCTGGGCGCTGCTCACGCCCCTCCTCGCGCTCCTCGACCGCACGGGCCTGCTGACCGCGGAGCCGGAGACGCTCGAAAAGGTCGCCGACCGCCTCGACCAGGTCGCCGAGCGCTGCGGCCCGGCCATCGCCACGTACAGCAACCCGGCCAAGACGCTCGCCGCCGAGCTCGCCGAGGCGCTCCCGCTGATCTGGACCGAGGGGGCCGCGGCGGGCCCGGCGGGCCGTCGCTTCGCCGCCGCCCTCGCCGAGCTGGCCGGGCGCGCCGCGCTCGCCGCCGACCTGCCCGAGGCGATGCCCGCCCACGGCGCGCTCCTCACCGGCGACCTGGCCGCGGGCGCCGACCCCGACGACTTCTTCCGCGACCGCGTCGAGGAGGTCCAGATGATGCGCGCCCGCGTCGTCCTGCTGCGCGACCGGCCCGCCGGCGGCCTCACCGCAGCGCCCGCCGCCCGCGAACTCGCGCTCTCGCACGACATCGCCATCAGCGAGCTGGAACCGGAGGAGGGCAGCGACCTGGAGACCCTCGCGGAGCTGATCGCCGTCACGGATTTCGCCGCCGTTTACCTGGGACTCGCCTCGCGGGCCTGACCCGGACCGACCCTTTCCCCGGCCGGCCGACGGCGCCCGGCCGCCCCGCCCTGGACCGCGTACCGAAAGAACCCCCTCATGGACCGCCTCACCAACACCATCCGCCCCTACGCCTGGGGCTCCACCACCGCCATCCCGCAGCTCATCGGCGCAAGCCCGACCGGTGAACCGCAGGCGGAGATGTGGATGGGCGCGCACCCCGGCGCCCCCTCGCGCACCGAGCGCGGCCCGCTGAACGAGGTCATCGACGCGCACCCGGAGACGGAGCTCGGGCCCCGGGCCGTCGACAAGTTCGGCCCCCGCCTCCCGTTCCTCCTCAAGCTGCTCGCCGCCGGCGCCCCCTCTCTCTCCAGGTGCACCCCAACCTCCAGCAGGCGAAGGAGGGTTACGAGGACGAGGAGAAGCGCGGCGTCCCGATCGACGCCCCGCACCGCAACTACAAGGACGCCAATCACAAGCCCGAACTGATCTGCGCCCTCACGCCGTTCGACGGCCTGTGCGGATTCCGCGCGCCCGAGGAAGCGGCCCAGCTGCTCGAAGGCCTCGGCGTCGACAGCCTCAAGCCGTACGCCGATCTGCTGCGCGCCCACCCCGAAGAGGCCGCGCTGCGCGAGGTCCTGACCGCCGTACTGAGCGCGGACCCGGCCGACATGGAGCGCACGGTCTCCGAGGCCACCGCCGCCGCCCAGCGCCTCGGCGGCGCCTACGAGCCGTACGCGGGCATCGCCCACCACTACCCCGGCGACCCGGGCGTCATCGCGGCGATGCTGCTCAACCACGTCCAACTGCAGCCCGGCGAGGCCCTGTTCCTCGGTGCGGGCGTCCCGCACGCCTACCTCGACGGCCTCGGCGTCGAGATCATGGCCAACTCGGACAACGTGCTGCGCTGCGGCCTCACCCCCAAGCACGTCGACGTCCTCGAACTGCTGCGCATCGTCCGCTTCGAGGCCACCGACCCCGGCGTGCTGCGCCCCGAGGCCTCGCCCGACGGTGAAGAGGTCTACGACACCCCCATCGACGAGTTCCGTCTCTCGCGCTTCGTCCTGCCCGAGGGCGGCGCGGACCACGACCTGACGGCCGCGACACCGCAGATCCTGCTGTGCACGGCGGGCACCGTCCGGGTCGGCGAACTCGCGCTCGCACCGGGCGAGTCGGCCTTCGTCCCGGCGGAAGAAAAGGTGAATGTGTCCGGATCCGGCACGGTTTTCCGTGCGACCGTGGTGGCCTGAGAGGCACCTGCGACGTCCCGTGCTGCAACAATGACCCACCGCGCACGGGACCTACGTAGAACCTCGAAAGGACACCAGGAACGACATGAGTGCTTCAGGCGGAGCCAAGGCGATCGTGGCGGCGCTGGCCGCCAACCTAGCGATCGCGGTAGCGAAATTCGTGGCGTTCCTCTTCAGCGGATCCTCGTCGATGCTCGCCGAGGCAGTCCACTCGCTCGCGGACTCGGGCAACCAGTTCCTGCTGCTGATCGGCGGCAAGAAGGCCCAGCGCGAGGCGACCCCGCAACACCCCTTCGGGTACGGACGCGAGCGCTACATCTACGCCTTCCTGGTGTCGATCGTGCTCTTCTCCGTCGGTGGCATGTTCGCCGTCTACGAAGGCTACGAAAAGATCAAGCACCCGCACGATCTGGAGCACTGGTACTGGCCGGTCGGCGTGCTGGTCTTCGCGATCCTCGCCGAGGGCTTCTCGTTCCGTACGGCCATCAAGGAGTCCAACGCACTGCGCGGCAAGCTCTCCTGGGGCCAGTTCATCAAGCGTGCCAAGGCGCCTGAGCTGCCGGTCGTCCTCCTGGAGGACTTCGGCGCGCTCATCGGTCTGGTCCTCGCGCTGCTTGGTGTCGGCCTGACCCTCGCCACCGGCGACGCCGTCTGGGACGGCATCGGCACGCTCTGCATCGGCATCCTGCTGATCGCCATCGCGATCATCCTCGCCCTGGAGACCAAGTCGCTCCTGCTCGGCGAGGCCGCCGGCGCCGACGAGGTCGCGAAGATCGAGAAGGCCGTCGTCGACGGCGACACCGTCACCGGCCTGATCCACATGCGCACGCTCCACCTCGGCCCCGAGGAACTCCTCGTCGCCGCGAAGATCTCCGTGCAGCACGACGACACGGCCGCCGAGGTCGCCCGCGCCATAAACGACGCCGAGGCCCGCATCCGCGCCGCCGTCCCGATCGCCCGCGTCATCTACCTCGAGCCCGACATCTACAGCGAGACCGAGGCCGCGAAGGGCTCCGACCCGGAGGCCCGCCCCGGCGGCCCGACGCCGAGCACGGAGCACTGAGCGCTTCCTCTACGTAGATGGGGCCCGGCCGAGAATCTCGGCCGGGCCCCATCTACGTAGGACTGCGGTTACCGCGGATCGCGGCTACTTGACCTCGGAAAGCACCTCGAGGATCGCCGCATCGTCCGGCGCCGCCTGCAGCCGCGCCCGGAAGTCCGTGTCCATCAGCTTGCGCGACAGCAGCGCCAGAATCCGCAGGTGCTCGTCACCGGCGGCCGCCTCCGGCACCGAGATCATGAAGACGAGCCTGGCCTTCGTGCCGTCGAGCGAACCCCACTCGATGCCCTCGTCGGACCGCGCGAAGCAGACGACCGGGGCGGTCACCGCGTCCGTCTTGGCGTGCGGGATGGCGATCTCCTCGCCGAGCCCGGTCGTGCCCTGCTCCTCGCGCCGCAGCGCGGTCTGTACGAGCTCCTCGACGTCGGCGACCTTGCCGGTACCGGCGGCGAGGCCCGCCATCTCGCGGATGGCGGCTTCCTTGTCCTGCGCGTCCAGCTGCACCTTGACGGTCTGCGCGGTGAGGTAACCGGACAGGACCTCGGGCTCGGGCGCCTCGTCCTCGGCGGCGCCGGAGGCGGTCGCGGTCGCTGTGGCCGCCTGAAGCGAGGCGGTCGCCGACGCGGAGGCGACGGACGCCGTGGCGTGCGCCGGCTCGGGCGCGCTCTCGGCGGCGACGGCCGGAGTCGCACCGGCCGCGACGGCCTCGCCGGGCTTCGCGGAGTCGGCCGCGGCCTGCTTGGCGGCGGCACGCCGGTTGCTCACGCCGATGAGCGCGTTCGTCGTCAGGGCGGTGACCGCCGTACCCACGACGATCGCGACGAAGAACATCGCGAGACCGCCGATCGCGCCGAACACCGCGACGATCGGACCACCGTGCGGCACGGAGTCCTCGACCCCGGCCAGACCGGCGACCGCACCGGCGACCGCGCCACCCAGCATGTTCGCCGGGATGACCTGCGCCGGACGCGCCGCCGCGAACGGGATGGCACCTTCCGAGATGCCGAAGCACCCCATGAACAGCGCCGCGATACCGGCTTCGCGTTCCGCGTCCGTATAGAGCTTGCGGCGGATCATCGTGGCCAGGCCCTGGCCGAGCGGCATGACCGGGATGGCCGCGGCGGCCATGCCCATGACGGCGTTGTTCGTCCCGATCAGACCGACGGCGAACAGGAACGCGGTCTTGTTGACCGGCCCGCCCATGTCGAACGCGATCATGAGACCGATGAGCGCACCGAGCAGCACCGCGCTCGACCCGGTCATCCCGCCGAGGAAGTCGGTGAGATGCGTGAACACCCAGGAGATCGGCCCACCGAGGATGTAGATGAAGGCGAGGCCGACCGCCAGCGTGGACGCGATGGGCACCACGATGATCGGCATGATCGGCTGGATGGCCTTCGGGACCTTGATCTTCCGGATCGCGAGGACGATGTAGCCCGCGAGGAAACCGGTCACGATGGCGCCGAGGAAACCGGCGTTGGCGTCGGAGCCGTAGATGCTGGCGTCGGCGGCGAGGAAGCCGCCGATCATGCCCGGCACGAGTGCGGGGCGGTCACCGAGCGCGAAGGCGATGTAGCCGGAGAAGATCGGCAGCATCAGCTTGAAGCCGAGCGTGCCGAGCGCGTTGACGTTGAACCAGAACGTGTCCTTGGGGATCTGGATCCCGTCGGGCGTCGCGTGGCCGCCGATCGCCAGCGAGACGGCGATCAGCAGACCGCCGACGACGACGAACGGGATCATGAAGCTGACACCGTTCATCAGCGCCTTGTACGCCGCGCTGCGCTCCTTGCCGCCGGACGCCGCGGCCTGCTGCGCCGCACCGCCCTCCGAGCCGGCCACGGGCGCGTTCTGGACGCGCTCGATCAACTGATCGGGGTGGCTGATGCCCTCCGACACGCCGACCGAGAGCACCCGCTTACCTGCGAAGCGGGAGCGGTCGACGTCCTTGTCGGCGGCGATGATGATGCCGTCGGCGTCTTTGACATCGTTGTCGGTCAAGACGTTCCCGGCCCCGATGGACCCTTGCGTCTCCACCTTCATGTCGATGCCCGCGGCGTCCGCTGCCTGCTGCAGCTTCTCCGCCGCCATGTAGGTGTGCGCGATGCCGGTCGGACATGCGGTCACCGCGAGCAGCTTCAACTTCTTCTGCTGCTCGACGGCTCCTCCGCCCGCGTGGGGGTCGGCCGGACTGGTCACGTGGCTCTCCTTCAAGCGATCCGTGCAAGAGCGCGCAAATCTTGGCGGCTCTCCCAGCATGGTGCAACACATACGCACAGAGTCGACAGTTCAAAGGTCCCGGAACGGGTAGTCCGTTGTCAGGTATCCGACCGGATCGAGAGGCGGGGTGGGTTCGACTGAGCCGATCGGTGTAGCTTTGTACCGAGCCAGACGTCGCTGCTGATGGCGGTCGGGCGGCCCGTACGCCGGGTCGGCCGAGGGAGAGAGGGCCTCCGACGGACTGCGCTGCGAACGCCAGGGGACACTTGTGTCTCAGGACGCCGCAGGTCAGCCATGCGCGCAGCATCCCGTATCGCGGGCAGGCGCGTCAGCCCACCTCGACCGACTGCAACAGCACCGAGGAGCAGCTCACTTATGACTTCTGTCGCCAACCGACAGGACCAGGACTTCAAGGTCGCCGACCTCTCCCTCGCCGCCTTCGGCCGCAAGGAGATCACCCTCGCCGAGCACGAGATGCCCGGCCTCATGGCGATCCGCAAGGAGTACGCCGCCGCCCAGCCGCTCGCCGGCGCCCGCGTCACCGGCTCCCTCCACATGACGGTCCAGACGGCCGTCCTCATCGAGACCCTCGTCGCCCTCGGCGCCGAGGTCCGCTGGGCCTCCTGCAACATCTTCTCCACGCAGGACCACGCCGCCGCGGCCATCGCCGTCGGCCCGAACGGCACGCCGGACAACCCCCAGGGCATCCCGGTCTTCGCCTGGAAGGGCGAGACGCTGGAGGAGTACTGGTGGTGCACGGAGCAGGCCCTGACCTGGCCGAACACGCCCACCGGCGGCCCGAACATGATCCTCGACGACGGTGGTGACGCCACCCTCCTCGTCCACAAGGGCGTCGAGTACGAGAAGGACGGCAAGGTCCCCTCGGTCGACACCGCCGAGTCCGACGAGCACCGCGTCATCCTCCAGCTCCTGAACCGCACGATCTCGAACGGTTCGCAGAAGTGGACCCAGCTCTCCTCCGAGATCCGCGGCGTCACGGAAGAGACCACGACCGGCGTCCACCGCCTGTACGAGATGCAGCGCGACGGCGTCCTCCTGTTCCCGGCGATCAACGTGAACGACGCCGTGACCAAGTCGAAGTTCGACAACAAGTACGGCTGCCGCCACTCGCTCGTCGACGGCATCAACCGCGCCACGGACGTCCTCATCGGCGGCAAGACCGCCCTCGTCTGTGGCTACGGCGACGTGGGCAAGGGCTGCGCCGAGTCGCTGCGCGGCCAGGGCGCCCGCGTCATCGTCACCGAGGTCGACCCGATCTGCGCACTGCAGGCGGCGATGGACGGCTTCCAGGTCACGACGCTCGACGAGGTCGTCGACAAGGTCGACATCTTCGTCACGACGACCGGCAACAAGGACATCATCATGGCCTCGGACATGGCCAAGATGAAGCACCAGGCGATCGTCGGGAACATCGGCCACTTCGACAACGAGATCGACATGGCCGGCCTGGCGAAGATCGACGGCATCGTCAAGGACGAGGTCAAGCCGCAGGTCCACACCTGGACGTTCCCCGACGGCAAGGTCATCATCGTGCTGTCCGAGGGCCGCCTGCTGAACCTGGGCAACGCGACGGGCCACCCGTCCTTCGTGATGTCCAACTCGTTCGCGGACCAGACCCTCGCCCAGATCGAGCTCTTCACCAAGCCGACCGAGTACCCGACCGGCGTGTACGTGCTGCCCAAGCACCTGGACGAGAAGGTCGCCCGCCTCCACCTGGACGCGCTCGGCGTGAAGCTGACGACCCTCCGCCCGGAGCAGGCCTCGTACATCGGCGTCGAGGTCGAGGGCCCGTACAAGCCGGACCACTACCGCTACTGAGCACGCGCCCGCCGAGCACGCGTCCGCGGACCACGCGTCTGCGGACCACTCGACTCGGCGCCGCGCACCAGCCGCCCGCCGGCTGACCGCTTCGCAGGACAGGCCCCCGCACCCCCGTGTCGGGGGCCTGTCCCGTGTCCGCGCACACCGCTGGCTACGGTGGACACGTCCTTCGACGCCCCGCCGCCCCCGCACCCGACGGCGGCCGTCACCAGGCCAGACAGAGGACCCCACGAACGCCATGCCCCGCGGCCGATATTCGCTTCACGATCTGCACGATCACACCCCCCTCGGCGAAGAACACTTCCAGTGCGCGCCCGGCCCTTCCGGCTGGCGCTATGTAGCGCAACGGACCACCCCCTCCGGCGACCACGCCGGCTCGATCGACCTCGCCCTCGACGAACTCGGCCGCCCCATCCGCCTCGAACTGAACGCGGCGAGCTGGCAGGTGAGAGGTGCCGCCATCGACGGCGTCACATGGGTCCGCACCGACCCCACGGGCACTCACGCCACCGAAGGAAACGCCCCCGCGCACGCGTTCACGGGAACATCCCCCGCGTTCCTCATCGCCACCGCACGACTTCTCGGTCTCACCCGCACCTCCCCTCCGACCCGCGTCCGCCTCGTCGCCCTGACGGATCCCGTCCTCGCGCCCCTCACCGTGGACCAGTCCTGGACCTTGCTGAACAGCGAAGCACACGCCACTGACAACGGGCCTCTGACCGTGGACGAATACCAGGTCACAGCCCTGGACACGGGGGAGCAGCAGGCGGTCCACATCAGCGGCGACGTGGTCCTCGCGGCCCCCGGCATCGAGCTGGAGGACCTCGAGACCCCGCCGTCGGTCTTCCGCTGACGCCGCGTGCTCAGGCCGGCGGCACGAACCCGGTGGCCGGCCCGCCCGAACTCCCGGATCCCGCTGGGGGGTTGCCCACGGGGCCCGGCGCGGGGGCCGGAGGAACGGTAGGAGTGGGAGGAGCGAGCGGACCCGCGGGCGGCACCGGCCCTGCGGCCCCCGCGTATCCGCCGTACGGCCCGGGCGCGGCACCAGCCACGGCCGAAGCCCCCTGACCACCCGCGGCACCCGCTCCGAACGCCCGCTGGGCCTCCCGCGACTGCCGCTCGTGGGTCACGGCCGCCAAGAACGCGGCGGGCGGCATGTCACTCGGCACCGACGTCCCCGTGTGCGCGGCGAGTTCGTTCGCGAGCCGCTCGGCCACCCCCCACCCGACCTGCGGATCCAACTGCCCCATCCGCGTCAGGTACTGCCGCACCGCGAGCCACAGCCCCTCCGGCACGGCCGACAGATCCAGCTCGGCGAACCTCCCCACCAGCCACGGCGGCGGAGGCGGCACGGACGCCAACTGCCCGGCCGGCACCCTCTCCCGTACGACGAGGGTCCCGGCGAACACGTCCCCGACCCGCCGCCCCCGCGCGGACACGAGCGAAGCGATGCAGGCCACGATGCCGAAGGTCATGAGGATCTCCACGACCCCGACGGCCCCCCGCACCAACGCGTGCCGGAACCGGATCGGCCCACCGTCGTCCCGCACGACGCGCAGCCCGCACGCGAGCTTCCCCAGCGACCGCCCATGGCTCAACGTCTCCACGGCGATCGGGACTCCGACCAGCACCAACAGAAACGTCCCCACCGCGACGGCCGCGCCCGCGGCCTCGTCGAGCGAGGCAGTCGCAGCCGTGACCGCCATGGTCACCACGATGTAGACGGCGAACGCCACCGCCAGATCGATGAACACGGCGAGCGCCCGACTCGGCAACTTCGCGGGCCGCAGCTCCAGCGCCACCGCTTCCCCCGTCACCAGCTCACTCACGCCGGCCACCCACCCTTCAACGAGCTGCCCCAGGAACCGCCAGTCTGCCAAGCTGAAGGACCATCGCGCCTTACAGGTGCCGGAAACCGAGGAGCAGCAGACCGGATGGACCTCGACGTCTTCGTGTCCGCCCACCGGGCCGAGTGGGACCGACTGGACGCTCTGCTGCGCCGCCGACGCCGGCTCACCGGCACAGAGGCGGACGAACTGGTGAGCCTGTACCAGCGCACCGCCACCCACCTCTCGCTCATCCAGTCGAGCGCACCTGATCCCCGGGTGGTCGGCCGCCTCACTCAACTCGTGGCCCGCGCGCGTAGTGCCGTGACGGGCACCCGCCGCGCTTCATGGCGCGACGTGACGCACTTCCTGACCCACGGTTTCCCGGCAGCGGTTTACAGGGCGCGTCACTGGTGGGCCCCCACCGCGCTGCTGTCGACCGCGATAGCCGCCCTCATCGGCTGGTGGATCGGCACCCACCCCGATGTCCAGGCCTCCATCGCGGCCCCCGCCGACCTCCGCGAGATGACGCGCCCCGGAGGCCAGTACGAGACCTACTACTCGAGCCACCCGGCTGCCTCGTTCGCCGCCCAGGTCTGGACGAACAACGCTCAGGCCGCCGCCATGTGCCTGGTTCTGGGCATCTTCCTGGGCCTGCCGGTCCTGTGGATCCTCTTCCAGAACATGCTCAACGTAGGTGTGGGCATCGGCCTGATGGCCTCCGCCGGCCGCCTCGACACCTTCCTCGGTCTGATCCTCCCGCACGGCCTGCTCGAACTGACCGCGGTCTTCGTCGCGGCAGGTACCGGACTGCGCCTCGGCTGGACAGTGATCGACCCGGGCCCCCGCACCCGCAGAACGGCCCTCGCCGAAGAGGCCCGAGCCGCTCTCGGCATGGCCATCGGCCTGGCCCTGGTCCTCTTCATCTCCGGAGCCATCGAAGGCTTCGTCACCCCCTCCGGCCTCCCGACCTGGGCCCGCATCGGTATCGGCATCGCGGCAGAGCTGGCATTCCTTGCGTACGTCTATGTCCTCGGCGGCCGTGCGGTCCGTGAGGGCGAAACGGGCGATCTCGCCACGGACGAGCGCAGCGCGCTGCTTCCCACGGCCGCCTGATGTGCGAGAGCCCCGCTGACCTGCTAGTCTCCTCTTCGCCCCGGAAAGACCGTTGACACGGCCAGACCGGGGAGGTAGATTCGAACAGTTGCCCCGAACTAGACAGGTTCGATTGCAACGGCTAGTATCTAGCGCGCTTCACGAAATTCAATTCTTTCGAGAAGCCCCTCCCGATTAATCGGAAACCCTGAGCCGGTCAGCCCGGCCCAAAACTTCTGATAAAGTCGGCACCGCCGAAAGGCAAAGGCCCTCCAACGGCCACCGGAAATGAAATCCGCACCGGAAACGGAACGGAAAACGGATCTGGTAAGGTTGGAAACACGAAATACCGAAGGGAAGCGCCCGGAGGAAAGCCCGAGAGGGTGAGTACAAAGGAAGCGTCCGTTCCTTGAGAACTCAACAGCGTGCCAAAAATCAACGCCAGATATGTTGATACCCCGTCTCCAGCGTCTGCTGGGGATGAGGTTCCTTTGTAAAAAACACAGCGAGGACGCTGTGAACGGTCGGACTATTCCTCCGACTGTTCCGCTCTCGTGTGTGTCGCCCCGATAACGGGGAAACATTCACGGAGAGTTTGATCCTGGCTCAGGACGAACGCTGGCGGCGTGCTTAACACATGCAAGTCGAACGATGAAGCCCTTCGGGGTGGATTAGTGGCGAACGGGTGAGTAACACGTGGGCAATCTGCCCTTCACTCTGGGACAAGCCTTGGAAACGAGGTCTAATACCGGATAACACTCCTGTCCTCCTGGATGGGGGTTAAAAGCTCCGGCGGTGAAGGATGAGCCCGCGGCCTATCAGCTTGTTGGTGAGGTAATGGCTCACCAAGGCGACGACGGGTAGCCGGCCTGAGAGGGCGACCGGCCACACTGGGACTGAGACACGGCCCAGACTCCTACGGGAGGCAGCAGTGGGGAATATTGCACAATGGGCGAAAGCCTGATGCAGCGACGCCGCGTGAGGGATGACGGCCTTCGGGTTGTAAACCTCTTTCAGCAGGGAAGAAGCGAAAGTGACGGTACCTGCAGAAGAAGCGCCGGCTAACTACGTGCCAGCAGCCGCGGTAATACGTAGGGCGCAAGCGTTGTCCGGAATTATTGGGCGTAAAGAGCTCGTAGGCGGCTTGTCACGTCGATTGTGAAAGCTCGGGGCTTAACCCCGAGTCTGCAGTCGATACGGGCTAGCTAGAGTGTGGTAGGGGAGATCGGAATTCCTGGTGTAGCGGTGAAATGCGCAGATATCAGGAGGAACACCGGTGGCGAAGGCGGATCTCTGGGCCATTACTGACGCTGAGGAGCGAAAGCGTGGGGAGCGAACAGGATTAGATACCCTGGTAGTCCACGCCGTAAACGGTGGGCACTAGGTGTGGGCAACATTCCACGTTGTCCGCGCCGCAGCTAACGCATTAAGTGCCCCGCCTGGGGAGTACGGCCGCAAGGCTAAAACTCAAAGGAATTGACGGGGGCCCGCACAAGCAGCGGAGCATGTGGCTTAATTCGACGCAACGCGAAGAACCTTACCAAGGCTTGACATACACCGGAAACGTCCAGAGATGGGCGCCCCCTTGTGGTCGGTGTACAGGTGGTGCATGGCTGTCGTCAGCTCGTGTCGTGAGATGTTGGGTTAAGTCCCGCAACGAGCGCAACCCTTGTTCTGTGTTGCCAGCATGCCCTTCGGGGTGATGGGGACTCACAGGAGACCGCCGGGGTCAACTCGGAGGAAGGTGGGGACGACGTCAAGTCATCATGCCCCTTATGTCTTGGGCTGCACACGTGCTACAATGGCCGATACAATGAGCTGCGATACCGCAAGGTGGAGCGAATCTCAAAAAGTCGGTCTCAGTTCGGATTGGGGTCTGCAACTCGACCCCATGAAGTTGGAGTTGCTAGTAATCGCAGATCAGCATTGCTGCGGTGAATACGTTCCCGGGCCTTGTACACACCGCCCGTCACGTCACGAAAGTCGGTAACACCCGAAGCCGGTGGCCCAACCCCTTGTGGGAGGGAGCTGTCGAAGGTGGGACTGGCGATTGGGACGAAGTCGTAACAAGGTAGCCGTACCGGAAGGTGCGGCTGGATCACCTCCTTTCTAAGGAGCACTTCTTACCGAGTCCTTCGGGACGAGGTCAGAGGCCAGTTCATCAGCGAACGTCTGATGCTGGTTGCTCATGGGTGGAACGTTGATTATTCGGCACGATTGGTTGGCTTCACTAGTACTGCTTCGGCGTGGAACGTGTGAGTGAACTGGTCGGGCCGGGCACGCTGTTGGGTATCTGAGGGTACGGATTTGATCCCGACCTCAATGCCGGCCCCGGTGAAGCGCCAAGGTTCTTGGTGTGTGACGGGTGGTTGGTCGTTGTTTGAGAACTGCACAGTGGACGCGAGCATCTGTGGCCAAGTTTTTAAGGGCGCACGGTGGATGCCTTGGTACCAGGAACCGATGAAGGACGTGGGAGGCCACGATAGTCCCCGGGGAGTCGTCAACCAGGCTTTGATCCGGGGGTTTCCGAATGGGGAAACCCGGCAGTCGTCATGGGCTGTCACCCGCTGCTGAATATATAGGCAGTGTGGAGGGAACGCGGGGAAGTGAAACATCTCAGTACCCGCAGGAAGAGAAAACAACCGTGATTCCGGGAGTAGTGGCGAGCGAAACTGGATGAGGCCAAACCGTATACGTGTGAGACCCGGCAGGGGTTGCGTGTACGGGGTTGTGGGATCTCTCTTCTGTCGTCTGCCGGCGACAGGACGAGTAAGAAACCGTTGATGTAGGCGAAGGACATGCGAAAGGTCCGGCGTAGAGGGTAAGACCCCCGTAGTCGAAACATTAGCGGCTCGTTTGAGAGACACCCAAGTAGCACGGGGCCCGAGAAATCCTGTGTGAATCTGGCGGGACCACCCGTTAAGCCTAAATATTCCCTGGTGACCGATAGCGGATAGTACCGTGAGGGAATGGTGAAAAGTACCGCGGGAGCGGAGTGAAATAGTACCTGAAACCGTGTGCCTACAAGCCGTGGGAGCGTCGCGCATTGAGTTTACTCAATGCGTCGTGACTGCGTGCCTTTTGAAGAATGAGCCTGCGAGTTTGCGGTGTGTTGCGAGGTTAACCCGTGTGGGGAAGCCGTAGCGAAAGCGAGTCCGAACAGGGCGATTCAGTAGCGCGCTCAAGACCCGAAGCGGAGTGATCTAGCCATGGGCAGGTTGAAGCGGAGGTAAGACTTCGTGGAGGACCGAACCCACCAGGGTTGAAAACCTGGGGGATGACCTGTGGTTAGGGGTGAAAGGCCAATCAAACTCCGTGATAGCTGGTTCTCCCCGAAATGCATTTAGGTGCAGCGTCGTGTGTTTCTTGCCGGAGGTAGAGCACTGGATAGGCGATGGGCCCTACCGGGTTACTGACCTTAGCCAAACTCCGAATGCCGGTAAGTGAGAGCACGGCAGTGAGACTGTGGGGGATAAGCTCCATGGTCGAGAGGGAAACAGCCCAGAGCATCGACTAAGGCCCCTAAGCGTACGCTAAGTGGGAAAGGATGTGGAGTCGCAGAGACAACCAGGAGGTTGGCTTAGAAGCAGCCACCCTTGAAAGAGTGCGTAATAGCTCACTGGTCAAGTGATTCCGCGCCGACAATGTAGCGGGGCTCAAGCGTACCGCCGAAGTCGTGTCATTCATACAACAGCCCCAACGGGTGTGTGGATGGGTAGGGGAGCGTCGTGTGCCGGGTGAAGCAGCACCGGAAGGTAGTTGTGGACGGTTCACGAGTGAGAATGCAGGCATGAGTAGCGATACACACGTGAGAAACGTGTGCGCCGATTGACTAAGGGTTCCTGGGTCAAGCTGATCTGCCCAGGGTAAGTCGGGACCTAAGGCGAGGCCGACAGGCGTAGTCGATGGATAACCGGTTGATATTCCGGTACCCGCTGTGACGCGAAAGACATCGAATCCAGTGATGCTAAGGCCGTGAAGCCGTTCCGGACCCTTCGGGGAATGGAAAGTGGTGGAGCCGCCGGTCCAAGCTGGTAGTAGGTGAGCGATGGGGTGACGCAGGAAGGTAGTCCAGCCCGGGCGATGGTAGTCCCGGGGTAAGGGTGTAGGCCGTGCGGTAGGTAAATCCGTCGCACACAAGGCTGAGACCTGATGCCGAGCCGATTGTGGTGAAGTGGATGATCCTATGCTGTCGAGAAAAGCCTCTAGCGAGTTTCATGGCGGCCCGTACCCTAAACCGACTCAGGTGGTCAGGTAGAGAATACCGAGGCGTTCGGGTGAACTATGGTTAAGGAACTCGGCAAAATGCCCCCGTAACTTCGGGAGAAGGGGGGCCATTCCTGGTGATGAGTCTTGCACTCTGAGCTGGGGGTGGCCGCAGAGACCAGCGAGAAGCGACTGTTTACTAAAAACACAGGTCCGTGCGAAGCCGTAAGGCGATGTATACGGACTGACGCCTGCCCGGTGCTGGAACGTTAAGGGGACCGGTTAGTCACATTTCGGTGTGGCGAAGCTGAGAACTTAAGCGCCAGTAAACGGCGGTGGTAACTATAACCATCCTAAGGTAGCGAAATTCCTTGTCGGGTAAGTTCCGACCTGCACGAATGGCGTAACGACTTCTCGACTGTCTCAACCATAGGCCCGGTGAAATTGCACTACGAGTAAAGATGCTCGTTTCGCGCAGAAGGACGGAAAGACCCCGGGACCTTTACTATAGTTTGATATTGGTGTTCGGTTCGGCTTGTGTAGGATAGGTGGGAGACTGTGAACCCTGGACGCCAGTTCAGGGGGAGTCGTCGTTGAAATACCACTCTGGTCGTGCTGGATGTCTAACCTGGGTCCGTGATCCGGATCAGGGACAGTGTCTGATGGGTAGTTTAACTGGGGCGGTTGCCTCCCAAAGAGTAACGGAGGCGCCCAAAGGTTCCCTCAGCCTGGTTGGTAATCAGGTGTTGAGTGTAAGTGCACAAGGGAGCTTGACTGTGAGACCGACGGGTCGAGCAGGGACGAAAGTCGGGACTAGTGATCCGGCGGTGGCTTGTGGAAGCGCCGTCGCTCAACGGATAAAAGGTACCCCGGGGATAACAGGCTGATCTTCCCCAAGAGTCCATATCGACGGGATGGTTTGGCACCTCGATGTCGGCTCGTCGCATCCTGGGGCTGGAGTCGGTCCCAAGGGTTGGGCTGTTCGCCCATTAAAGCGGTACGCGAGCTGGGTTTAGAACGTCGTGAGACAGTTCGGTCCCTATCCTCTGTGCGCGTAGGAATATTGAGAAGGGCTGTCCCTAGTACGAGAGGACCGGGACGGACGAACCTCTGGTGTGCCAGTTGTCCTGCCAAGGGCATGGCTGGTTGGCTACGTTCGGAAAGGATAACCGCTGAAAGCATCTAAGCGGGAAGCCTGCTTCGAGATGAGTATTCCCACCCCCTTTGAGGGGTTAAGGCTCCCAGTAGACGACTGGGTTGATAGGCCGGATCTGGAAGCACCGTAAGGTGTGGAGGTGACCGGTACTAATAGGCCGAGGGCTTGTCCTCAGTTGCTCGCGTCCACTGTGTTGGTTCTGAAACCACGAACAACCCCGTATGTCGGGCCACGACTACGGTGCGGTTGACAGTTTCATAGTGTTTCGGTGGTCATAGCGTGAGGGAAACGCCCGGTTACATTCCGAACCCGGAAGCTAAGCCTCACAGCGCCGATGGTACTGCAGGGGGGACCCTGTGGGAGAGTAGGACGCCGCCGAACTAATTTTAGAGAAAAGCCCGGACCGGGATACGGTCCGGGCTTTTCTGCGTTTAAGGGTCCTAGGAATTGGGTGCCGCCCAGCGGCGCGTGCTCATTGCGTCAAAGGCGGCCGGCGGATTTCAGAGACAGGTAGGCGTCTGCGAGGGCTGGGGCCAAATCGGATGGCGTGGCATCCACGACGGTGACGCCATGGCGGGTGAGTTGTTCGGCGGTGCGTAGCCGCTCGGCCTTGGCCTGGGCTGCGGAGGCGGCATCGTAGATGGCTTCTGTGGTGCCCCGTGCTGATGTCATCGATTCGATTTTCGGGTCGGCAACCGATGCCAGCACGACTGTGTGACGTTTCGTGAGGCGCGAGAGTACGGGGAGGAGGACCTCTTCGATGGGGGCCGCGTCCAAGGACGTAAGAAGGACGATGAGGGAACGGCGGTGCGCTGTGTGCAGTGCTGTTGCCGTGAGGCCGCGGGCGTCTGTTTCGATCAGTTCTGGTTCCAGGGGAGCCATGGCGTTGACCAGGGCGGGCAGGACGTCGCCTGCGGTGCGGCCCTGGACCAGGGCGCGGGTCCGGCGATCGTAGGCGAGCAGGTCCACGCGGTCGCCGGCGCGGGAGGCCAGGGCGCCCAAGAGGAGCGCGGCGTCCATGGAGGCGTCGAGGCGCGGGGCGTCGCCGACTCGGCCGGCGGAAGTGCGGCCGGTGTCGAGGACGAGCAGGATGTGGCGGTCGCGCTCCGGGCGCCAGGTGCGGACGGCCACCGCGGAGTGGCGGGCCGTTGCGCGCCAGTCGATGGAGCGGGTGTCGTCTCCGGGAACGTACTCGCGGAGGCTGTCGAATTCTGTGCCCTCGCCCCTGGTCAACACGCTGGTGCGGCCGTCGAGTTCGCGGAGGCGGGCCAGCTTGGAGGGGAGGTGTTTGCGGCTGTGGAAGGGCGGCAGGACGCGGACCGTCCAGGGGACCCGGTGTGTGCCCTGGCGGGTGAACAGGCCGAGGGGGCCGTAGGAGCGGATGGTGACGCGGTCGGCTGTGCGGTCGCCTCTGCGGGTGGGCTGGAGGCGGGTCGTGACGCGGCGGCGTTCGCCCGCGGGGATGTTCACGCGGTGGCGGGACGACTCGTATTCCATGCCGGAATGCCAACTGCTCGGCGGCCAGGCGTCGCGGAGGGCGGCGCGCAAGGGGCGGCGCGAGGGGTTGGTGACCGTGAGGGTGACGTCGGCCGGGGTCCCTAGACGTACGGAGGTGTCGCCGGAGCGGGTCAGGCGCAGGCGGCGTACGGGGGCGGCCAGGGCGAAGTCGCAGGCGCAGGCCAGGGCCAGCGGGGTGTTGACGGCCAGGATGCCCGTCCAGCTGGGCTCCCAGATGCCGATGGGGAGGGAGCCGAGTGCCGCGAGTAGGGCAGTGCGTCCGGTGAGGGCCATGTCGTGTCGTCCTACGTTGTGCGTCGGGTCAGCGGGGGACGGGGACGTGGGTCAGGATCGCGTTGATGACGGAATCCGGGGTGACGCCCTCCATTTCGGCCTCCGGGCGCAGTTGGATGCGGTGGCGGAGGGTGGGGAGGGCCAGGGCTTTGACGTCGTCGGGGGTGACGTAGTCGCGGCCGGTCAGCCAGGCCCAGGCGCGGGCCGTGGCGAGGAGGGCCGTGGCTCCTCGCGGGGAGACACCGAGGGTGAGCGACGGGGATTCGCGGGTCGCTCGGCAGATGTCGACTACGTAGGCGGTGATCTCGGGGGAGACGGTCGTCTTGGCGACTGCCGTGCGGGCCGTCTCGAGGTCGGCCGCCGTGGCCACCGGGCGGATGCCTGCCGCCCGCAGGTCGCGGGGGTTGAAGCCGGAGGCATGGCGGGTCAGGACGTCGATCTCGTCCTGGCGGGTGGGCAGCGGAACGTTCAACTTGAGGAGGAAGCGGTCCAGTTGGGCCTCGGGGAGGGGGTAGGTGCCCTCGTACTCGACGGGGTTCTGGGTCGCGACCACCATGAACGGGTCCGGGAGGGGGCGTGCCGTGCCGTCCACGGTCACCTGGCGTTCCTCCATCGCTTCGAGGAGGGAGGACTGGGTCTTGGGCGGCGTGCGGTTGATTTCGTCCGCGAGGACGAGGTTGGTGAAGATCGGGCCCGGCTGGAAGGAGAAGCGGGCGGTGTTGGTGTCGTAGACCAGCGAGCCCGTCACGTCGCTGGGCATCAGGTCGGGGGTGAACTGCACGCGCTTCGTGTCGAGTTCGAGGGACGAGGCGAGGGCGCGTACGAGGAGGGTCTTGGCGACGCCGGGCACGCCTTCGAGGAGGACGTGGCCGCGGCAGAGCAGGGCCACGACCAGGCCCGTGACGGTGGAGTCCTGGCCGACCACGGCCTTGGCGATCTCCGTGCGCAGGGCTTCCAAAGACGCCCTTGAGCTGCGGGGATCGGTCGTGGGCCCGGCGTTGTCAGTGGTCGGGTCCATCATGGGTTCCGTACCTCACTTTCGAGGGCGTCGAGGTGGTCGGCGAGTGCGATGAGCGCCGCGTCGGTCGCGGGTGGCGGGCCGAAGAGGAGGGTGTGCGGGTCCCTGGCGGGCGTGGGGAGTTGGCGTGCCAGGGCCGGGAGGAAGGTCTCGGGCGAGTGTGCCTGGGAGACGGGGATGCCGATGAGAGGGGCCAAGCGCGTGCGGGTGGAGATACGCAGGGCTGTGGCGGCGCGGTCGCGGGCGTTCGCCTTGCGGTAGAGGCGGGCGCGGCCTTCGACGGTTTCGGAGGCGCGGATCGCGACGGGCAGGCGTTCCTGGACCAGGGGGCCCAGACGGCGTGCGCGCCACAGCGCGGCCAGTGCTGCCGCGATGAAGAGCTGAAGTGTGCCCCAGAGCCAGCCCTTGGGGATCAGGTCGACGAAGCTGCGGTCGTTCTGTGCGCCGTCCGCTGCCGAGTCGTCGGAGAGGGAGGGGAGGTACCAGACCACATGAGGGCGCGAACCGAGGAGTTGAAGGGCGAGCGAGGCGTTGCCCTGTTCGTCGAGGCGGTCGTTGAGAAGGATGTCGGGGGCGCCGAGGACGATGGTGTCGCCTGTGCCGGAAGGGGACGGCAGGCGCAGGAGCGTGGGGGAGCCGTAGCTCGGGTAACAGGAGTCGGCGCCGGTGAGCGTCGTGCTGTAGCGGTGGCCGCCGGTGTTCGCGGGGCCGGCGCGGCGGGCCTCGGGCAGCGTGCAGCCGGGCGCGAGGGGCTTGTCGGCGGCGGGTTCGGGGTCGGTGGCGACGCCGGGCGTCAGCACGTCGGCCGCGGCGGCGCCGGGGGCGACGAGGAGCGTGCGGCCTCCGGAGTCGGCGGTGGCGGCCCGGAGCCGGGACTGCTGGTGGGCCGTGAGCCGGTCGGGCGCGGCGACCAGGAGGGTCGTGTCGGGGCCTGCCGCCGCGCGGGCGTCGGCGGTCGTGGTGACCACGCGCGTGTCGACACCCCGGGCGGCGAGGAGTTCGGCGACGGCGCGGCTGCCTCGCTCGTCGCCGGAGCGCGGATCGAGGGCACCGTGCTGGTCACCGGAGCGGACCACCGCGATGATCACGGCTGCGGCCAAGAGGAAGACCAGGGCCAGGGCGATGCCGCGGGTGCGGGTCCAGATCTGGCGGGCGGTCGGCGTGATGGAGGTGGTGCCGTCGGGGGGCGGCGGCGGTGGTGCATGTGGGCCGTCCTCAGGCCGCGGGTCTCCGCCCCGGACCCCGCTGTTCAATCTCCGCAGGGGCTTGATTTGCTCACCCGTGCCTCGGGGATCGGTCGGTTCGGTCACCGGGGTGCTCCCGCGGCGGGAGTGAGGACGGGGGTGGTGCGTTCCGCCTCGGTGTCCAGGGTGGACAGGCGCTCGTACATCTCCGGGGTCGCGGTGCGGCCGCCGTACGCGATGTCGTCGAAGTCGCGGGCGGCCGCGCGGAGGCGGTCCGCGTGCTGGGGGAGCGGGCGGGCCGCTTCGGCGGCGGCCTCGTCGGCGGTGCGGCCGGGGCGCGGGTCGAGGAGGGCGCGTTCTTCCAGGGAGCGGACCAGGGCGCGCATGCGTTCCTGGACGGCCTGGTTCCAGTGGCCCTGGGCGGCGTGCGCCGAGGCGGCAGCGCGGTGCTCGGCGGCGCTGCGCGGGCGGTCGTCGAAGAGCGGGGGCGCGGAGGCGGGGGAGCGGCGCGGCGTGCCGAGGCGCCACCAGAGTGCGGCCACCACGGCGACGACGGCCAGCAGGATCACGAGCAGCCCGAAGGTGCCGCCGGGGGCGGCGCCGGCAGCGGCGGAGAAGAGCTCGTCGATCCAGTCCCAGAACTTGTTCAGGGCGCGCATGAACCAGTTCGGGTCGTCCTGGTGGTACGCGGGCTTGGACAGCTCGCGTTTCGCCGCTTCCCGCGCGGGGTCGCGCGGGATCCTCACCGGCGGCTCGTCGCCGCCGGTGAGGACCGACGAGATCGTCGTGTGGAGCACTCCCCCAAGTGCGCTCACCCCATCAGCTCCCCGGGGTGGGGCCGGAGGGGGACCCGTAGTCGGGCAGGCCCGCGGCGCGGGCGAGTTCGAGGTCGAGGGCCTCGCGGCGGATCCGCTGGTCGATGTAGAGGAGCACGCTGACGCCGGCCGTGATCGGGAAGGTGATGGTGGAGCCGACGACCGAGCCGACGCCGGTGATGATGAGGAAGGCCCAGCCGACGTTCCCGCTGCTGTCCAGGATGCCGGTGAAGCCGTCTCCGCTGACCACACCCGCGATCGCGGTGAACGGGAAGAGGATGATCTCCGAGACGATCGCGGCGATCAGGGACGCCAGGATCGTGATGCCGAAGACCCGCCACCAGGAGCCGCGGACAAGTTTGGTGGAGCGGCCCATGGCCTTGCGGACGGTCTGCTTCTCCAGCATCAGGGCGGGCGAGGCCAGCGACAGGCGGACCATCAGCCAGATCGTCACGGCGAGGCCGGCGAGACCGCCGACGACCCCGAGCGCGATGCCGCCCCCGGTCGAGCCGAATGCGGCGACGAGGATGCCGGGCGCGATGCTCACGAACATGATCGCGGCGGCGATCAGCGGGAGCAGCAGTGTCAGGCCGAGCAGCCTGAGGATCTGCGGCCGGGCGTCGCGCCAGGCCTCTCCTATGGTGACGGGCCGGCCGAGCACGGCGCGGCTGGTGACCGTCGTCAGCAGGGCCGTCGCGACGATCGTGCCGAGCAGCGTGACGACCGCGACGAGCGCGGAGCCGACCAGGAGCGTGCCCAGGGCGCTGAAGATCTCGCGCGGGGTGGCGTCGGGGTTGTCGAGGGAAGAACTGGTCGCCGCGTTGTTGAGGGCGAAGCCCTGGAGGAGGACCGCCAGGAGCTGGGTGACCACGGCGACCGTCAGCGAGATTCCGAGGACGGTGCGCCAGTAGGTACGCATCGTGGACACCGCGCCGTCGAGGATCTCGCCGACGCCGAGCGGGCGCAGCGGGATGACGCCGGGCTTGGCCGCCGAGGGCTTGTGCGGCCAGCCGCCGCCCCAGCCGGGGTAGCCGCCGCCTCCGGGGCCGCCCGGCCCCGGGCCGTAGCCGCCAGGTCCTCCGTAGCCACCGGGTCCGCCCTGGCCGCCCCAGCCCTGGCCGCCCCAGCCCTGGCCCTGGCCGGGAGCCGGCGGGGGCGGGGGAGGGGTCTGGGCGGAGCCGGAGGGTGCGGACCACTGGGCGGGCGGCGGCTGCTCCTTGGACCACTTCGGGTCCTGGCCCGCGGCGTCCTGCGGGGCGGCGTCCTGCGGGGCGGCGTCCTGCGGACCGCTGCCCTGTGTGTCGCCGTTCTGCTCGGGGCCGTCCTTGCGGTTGCCGTTCGGGCCGTCGGAGGGGGCAGATCCGGGCGATGCCCAGCCCGGAGTGTCGTTCATCGTCGCTCCTTCAAAGTGCCCGTCCGCGGTCGCGGCAGCAGGTTGGCTGCCATCGTGCCATGGGGTGGGCGCCGGATGACCTGGCCCCGTGAGGGCTGTACTCCTTCAATTGTCGGGTCGGTACGGGGCAGACTGGGCGGATGGCTGATCAGTACGCGCAATCCAGCGAGGACATACGGCCCATCGACGGCATACAGCCCGAGGCCGTCGACATCCCGGCGATCCGGTGGGAGGAACCGGCGGAGGGGCCCGTTCTGGTGCTGCTCGACCAGACGCGGCTGCCCGCGGAAGAGGTCGAGCTGGTGTGCACGGATCCGCAGGCCCTCGTGCAGGCGATCCGTTCTCTGGCGGTGCGCGGGGCGCCGCTGCTCGGGATCGCGGGGGCGTACGGAGTGGCGCTCGCGGCCGCCCGTGGCTTCGACGTCGAGGAGGCGGCCGGCGCGCTGGCGGACGCGCGGCCCACCGCGGTCAATCTGGCGTACGGGGTGCGCAGGGCGCAGGAGGCGTACCGGGCCGCGTTCGGGAGCGGGGAAGGGGAGGACGACGGGGCGCGGGAGCGGGCGGCCGATGCGGCGCTCTCCTCGGCGCGGGCGCTGCACGCGGAGGACGCCGAAGGCAGCGCCAGGATGGCCGAGCACGGCCTGCGACTCCTGGACGAGCTGGTGCCCGGTGGCAATCACCGCATCCTGACGCACTGCAACACCGGGGCGCTGGTCTCCGGCGGTGAGGGCACGGCCTTCGCGGTCGCGCTCGCCGCCCACCGGGTGGGGCGGCTGCGCCGGCTGTGGGTGGACGAGACGCGCCCGCTGCTGCAGGGGGCGCGGCTGACCGCCTACGAGGCCGCGCGCAACGGCATGGCGTACACATTGCTCACGGACAACGCGGCGGGGTCGCTGTTCGCCGCGGGCGAGGTGGATGCCGTGCTCATCGGCGCGGACCGGATCGCGGCCGACGGTTCGGTGGCCAACAAGGTGGGGAGCTATCCGCTCGCGGTGCTGGCGCGATATCACCATGTGCCGTTCATCGTGGTGGCACCGGTGACGACCGTCGATCTGGACACCCCGGACGGTGCGTCCATCGAGGTGGAGCAGCGGGCCGGGCATGAGGTGACGGAGATCACGGCGCCGCGGGCGCCGCTGGCCGGAGTGGAGGCAGGTGGCGGGATTCCGGTGGCACCACTGGGGACGCAGGCGTACAACCCCGCGTTCGACGTGACGCCTCCGGACTTGGTGACGGCGATCGTCACGGAGTGGGGCGTTGTGTCGCCTGTGACAAGTGATGGCTTGGGGGAACTGTGTGCCAGTTCACTCCAGGCAACGATGAGCTAATGGGATGATGGCGTCCTTTACGACGGCAACGGCCCCTCTACCTGCGACGATCCGCAGACGGAGGGGCCGTGACATCCAGGGGTGACATCAACGAGTGATGTCGGGGTCCCCGTCGACATCCAGTTGCCGAAGCCGAGCCGGTTGCCGAAGCAGTCGATCGAGCTGGCCCACGGCATCGATCACGTCCGGGTCCAGAGCCTCAGCGTAGATGTCCATCGTGGTCGCGATGCGGCTATGCCGGAGAACGGCCTTCACGATCCGGGGATGAACCTTCAGGTGCACCAGGAGCGTGCCACACGACTTCCGCAGCCCCTTGGGGTTCATGTGGCCAAGCTCCTCAGCCGCGATCACCCGTTGCATGGTCCCGTAAAGGTTCGTGGCCGCCAGCGGATGCCCGGTCCGAGTAACGAACACATGCCCTTCCGGATCGTCGAACCACGGAAGGCCACGCCCGATGGCGCGCTCCCGCAGCATGGCGGTACGCATGCGGGTCCACCTCAGAGGCGCGATGCACTGAGCCGGCAGCGGCAAGGGCGCCTTGGATGTCTCGCTCTTCGGGTCCAGATCGATCGTCCCCGCACTGGAACGCTGACGCTGCTGTTCGACCCAGAGAATCCGCTTGTCCAGGTCGATGTTCTCCCAGCGAAGGCCGCACACTTCCCCACGTCGCAGGCCCAGCAGGCACAGGAGCAGGAACGCCGGGTAGTACGCGGTCAAGCGCCGGGCCGCAGCCAGGAAGCGCAGCACCGAGACGGCATCCCAGCTCTTGCCGCTGTTCGTAGCCGCGCGAACGTGCACGAGCGTGGCGACGTTCCGAGTCAGGCCGATGTCTTCGACCAGCGCGGCCGTCAGCGCCGCCGAGAGCACCCGAAGCGCGTGCTTGGCTGTCGCGGCCCCTCGGTCCTCCGCGAGGCGTTGCATGGCCCCACGTAGCTCCGATATGCCCAGCTTCAGCATGACCTTGGAGCCCAGACGAGGCCGCAGATGATTGCGCACGGTCTGTTCGTACGTCTCGTAGCTCTTCGGCTTCAGGTTCGGCTTGACGATCACCTCCAGCCAGTAGTCGAACCACTGACCCAAGGTCATGTCGCGAGTCGGAGTCGGAATCCCGCCGTTGGTGCGATCCAGCATGGCCCGACGCTTGCGATCACATTCCTCGTAGGTCTTGCCGTATGCGTACTTCCGCTTCGTCGTGCCGTCTGGCTGGGGGACGTACACGGCTGCTTGGTACCGCCCGTCGGATCGTTTGGTGACCGTGCCGGACCCGTTGGGATTCCGCTTTCGCTGACGGCCCATCAGGCCCCCTCCTCAAGCCGAACACGGACGTAATCGTCGAGCGCGCTCTCCGGGATCCGACGGGCCCGTCCCTCGGTGAAGGAAGCGAGCCTCTTCGAGCGGATCAGGTCGTAGACCTTGGAACGGCTGTACTTCAGACGCGCCATAACCTCCGGCACGGTCAGCAGTTCAGGCGCGGCGGTGGTCATGTTGCGGCTCCTTCCGAGGCGCGTTGGTCGTGCAGGGCTTCGCGTGCGGTTTCGCGGTTGATGCGGATGTCTTCGGCGATGCTCGCGGCGAGGGCGGATTCGCCGGGGGTGTGGCCGTGGCCGGCGTACTGCCAGTCGGCGAGGACGAGGGTGGTGTCGGGGTCGGGGAGGCCGAGGGCTTCGCGTTGCTGTTCGGCGCGGTAGTCGGCGCGGACCTGTCGACGAGCGCCGAAGGTCGAGGAGTAGGCGCGGGACTTGGTCAGGAAGTGGCCCCGGAAGCCGAGCATGTGCGCCCACGCCCAGAGCCGTCGTTCGGGGTGGAGCGGGTCGAGGTCGTGGCAGGCGCGGATCAGGCGGCGGGTGTGGTCGGGTACGTCGGTGCGGTCGAGTTCGGCGAGTTCGCCGATGCGCCGGTCCAGGGCGCCCGCGATCTCGGCGGCTTTGGTGGCGTACTTGGCGACGTAGGAGGCCACGGCCCCTTCGGTGATCTCGTCTCCGTCGTTGAACGCAGTGATGGGGCGGACGTCGAGTTGGTCGCCCCAGCGCAGGGACCGGGCCGGCTGGCCGTCGGCGGCGGGAACCTGAGCGGTCACGTACGGATGGGCCACGGCCTGGCGGATCGCGTCGGCGAGCAGGTCGAGGGTCGCCCAGGGCGGCGGGATGGTGTCGGGCCCGTCGGGTCCGTCGAGGCGGATCACGGCATGGAAGTGGATCGCTCCGCGCTTTTGGAACTCGGCGACCTTGTTGAACGACAACCGGGCCGTCTGCCGGAACGCGCTCTGGGTGAGGCCCGCGGCCGAGGCGAGTTCGCGGCGCAGGCGGTTGGTGAAGCGGTGCCACAACTCGCCCGCATGGTTGTTGAACAGGACCGCGCCCGCGTAGTCGTACGACTCCGGATCGAGCGGGGTGCCAAGCGCGGAATCGTCCTCAGCATGGCGCCTTCCGCAGCGGCAGCGGCCGGAGTCGGGCCGGTTGTGGACCGGGCCGAACGAGGGCGCGGTCAGCGTCACGAAGACGCGAGGGCGTTCGCGCACCGTGGCCGGGATGCTCATGCGGTCGTCGCCGGTCAGGCCCGCGCGCACCAGGTGGTAGGCGTCACCCGCGTAGAGGTAGGCGCAGGGTGGGCAGCGGGAGGCGCGGCGGTTGCCGCAGGCGATGCGGAGCCGGCCGCCGGGCATGTCCCCGGTCGCGGTGTCATGCAGCACGGTCCCGGTGGCTTTGTCGCGGGTGACGGACCAGCCGGTCAGGTGGATCGGGTTGGAACAGCCGCCCGTGCGGCGGATCTGCTCGCGCCATTCGTCGAAGTCGGGGGCGGAGGCTACCCGCAGGATGTCGGCGAGGACGATCGGGTCCAGCGTCTCGGTTTCAGGCACGGGCCATCACCAGCTCCCGGACTGCGCCGACGAGTTGAGGGGTGGGTGTCCACAGGCCGCGTGCGCCCGGCCAGAACAGGGGCTGCCGCAGTGTGCGCACGTCGGTGAACTTCCAGTGCCACTGGTCGGAGGCGGACCACAGGGTGCAGTAGCCGTCGCCGGGGTGGCAGTCGACCAGCCGGCCCACGGCCAGGACCGCGCCCCGCGGTTGCGGGCGGGTGAGGAAGGGCCGGGCGAGGGGGAGGTTCCAGGCGTCGCGGTCGAGGGTGCGTCCGGCATGGATGAGGACCCAGCCCCGGTAGCTGGTCGACCAGTGCCGGTTCTCGATCCGCTTCGGGCCGTAGGCGATGCAGGACGCCCAGGGCTGCCACAGGGTCAGTGCACGCACTTCGGGCATGGTCACAGCACCTCCAGCAGGCGGGAGGCGATCCACTGCGCGACGTTCGCGGGTACGGCGTTGCCAGCTTGCTTGGTCTGCTCACCGCCGTGCCCCTTCACCTCGTAGTCGTCGGTGAAGCGCTGGGCGCGCAGGTGCTCGCGCGGGGACAGCATCCGGAAGTAGCAGTCCTCCACCTCCGCAGGCGCGGGGGCGGGTTCGGTGCGGAGGACGAGTCCGGCGGATTCGTGGGTGGCGATCGTGTGCAGCGGTGTGCCCGTCGTGGTCCGCGTGCCCTTGCGGTATGGGATGACCAGGCCGTGGTGATTGCCGCCTGCGGTGATCGAGGCGAGCGGGTCGGCGATTGCGCGGGTGGTGGAGCCTCCGCCGCGGTGCTCGGTGATGAACGGCGCGGGAACGAGGAGGGCTTCGCTCTCGCGGGTGGTGCGGGTGCGCATCGGCACGGTGACGGTGGCCGGGTCGGTGTTCCAGCTTCCGCCGACCGGGACCAGCAGCGGAGGCATGGCGAGGCCGTCGCCGATGCGGACGGTGCGGGTGGGCAGCGGAGCGGACAGCGCGGGGAAGGCGCGACCGTCGCCCTGGTCGGAGTGGTTGACCGTGACCACGGTGGGGACGCGGTGCTTGCCGAGGCCGAGTCGGATCTTCCGGAGTGTGGACGCGGCGAGGGGGCGCATGCCCTTCTCGGCGCGGTCGCCGATGCGGGTACCGGGGTCGGTCCAGTTGATCGCGGCGGCGGCCGGGCGCACGTACGGTTCGACGATCCGGTGGCGGCATGTGGTGTTGGGGCAGCGGTAGTCGTATTGCTGGCGGTACTTGCCGATCTTTCGGCCGTTGCGCCAGGACTGCCGCGCCGACACCTCGGTTTCGCAGGCAGGGCACCAGGCGAGCGGACGGACGTCGAGGTCCGGGGCGCGCATCTCGGTGCGGGTGAAGACGATGAAGATCCGGTCCCGCCACTGCGGAGCATGCGGATTCACCTCCGTGTCGCCGACGTGGGCGGCGGAGACGGAGACGACTTGATTCCGGAAGCCGAGAATCTCCATGCCGTGCAGCCACCAGGCGAACAGCGGCCACGCGGTCGCGAAGCGCGGCACGTTCTCGCAGACCACGGCGTCGAAGTGGTGCACCTCTGCGGCGCGCAGGATGTCGTACGCGGTCGCCCGAGTGCGCTCCCACGCCGCATCGGCCATCGGGCCTTCGTCGAGGAGGTCGAGTTGCCCGGGGATCGGGCTCGGAGCCTTGCGGCTGATGCCGTCGGCAGGGCTGCCCTCGGTGCAGATCGGAGAGCCGACCAGGACGCGGGCCTTGGGCAGGCGCCGCATGTCGTAGTGGTCGAGGTCGACGCAGAGGTGTTCTGCCTCGGGGAAGTTCGCGGCGTGGGTCTCGACCGCGCGGTTCCAGTGGTTGGCGCCGAGAACAACGTCGAAGCCGGCCCGCCGGAACCCGTCGGAGTCGCCGCCCGCACCACAGAACAGGTGGATCGAGGTGGGGCGCGAGGTCGCAGCACGGCGCATCATCGGGCCGCCTCCACCAGCTCGACGGGGCGGGAACCGACGCGCACGGAGCGGGAGCGGATACCTGTGCCGTGGCAGACCGGGCAGTCGACGGTGACCGTGGGCAGGTGACCACGGGCGTCGCGGTCGAGGCCGGAGGATACGGCGGCGGAGGCGAAGCCGTCGCAGTTCGAGCAGACGCGGGCGGTCGCCGGAGGCGGGTGCTGCATGATGGTGACTTCCTTCCGGATCAGTTGGTTCAGGTAGGAGGCGCGGCGCCCGGGCGGCGGATGCTTGGCGGTATCGGAGCCGCCCGGGGGCCGGTCAACGACGACGGTTGTCCGTGGTGAGGATCGAGCGGACGACGAGCGCGACGACCGCGAGCGCACCGGCGGTGATCGCGACCGCGAGGAGCATGGAGACGAGCACGGCGCCGACCGTGAGCATGGCGAGAACGCCACCGCCGACGACCAGGGCCAGGGCACCGGGGGTGAGCCGCACCGAGGGCCGGGCCGTAGCCGAGACGGGAGCCGGGGCGGAGTGCTGGCAGCCGCAGGACGCGTGACCGGTCTCGCTCGGGGTGACAGTGCCGAGGGTGGTGATGGTCGGGACGACCTCACCGGTCGGCTGGGGATTGACTGGAATCTTGGGCGTGAACACGGGTGGAACTCCCTTCTCAGGCCGATTAGTTGACGAACGGGTTGATCACGGGGGCGAGAAAGTAGCCGCCGAGCAGCAGGACGGCGACCAGCCACCAGGGCAGGCGGACGAGCTTGATGCCGAGTACGCCGACGCACAGGACGAAGAACCACAGCGGAACGTCCATGACGGGCCGTCCTTTCAGGCGAGTTGGGTGGCCAGGGATTCGGCCATCGGGGCGGGCACACCGAGGCGGGTCCGCAGGGTGTCCGCGTCGATCGCGGTGCCGGTCGCGGTGCGGTGTGCGTCGGCGATCGTCCGGGCCCGCTCGACCAGCGCCGGAGGCACGGACGCCGTAGGCGCGGGCGACGGGACGGATGCGGGCAGGGCGGGCGCCTCCGCCGGGGTGTCGAGCACGGTCGAAGGCTCGGGGCGCGGTTCGCGAACCGGGTCCACGGGGTCGGTGTCCGGCAGGTTCTCGGGGTCGGGGTCGGGGTTGTGGGCGAGGAGAGTGCCGCCGAGGAAGGCGAGGGCGGGCCAGCCGGCGACCAGGAAGCGCAGCCACGCGGGAGCATGGGCGAGGTCGAGGAATCCGGCGGTGGCGACGTTGGCACCGAGCGAGGTGGTGAGAGCGACGAGGAACCAGCACCAGGCCAGACGACGGGTGCGACCGGTGCGAAGCCGTCGCCACGCAGCCACGAGGAGCAGGTCGACCGAGACGGGGTAGGCCCACGCCTTCCAGCCGGTCTGTCCGGCAGCGGCAGCGATGTCGTGCAGGTGGGCGAAGGACAGCGCCCCGGCGATCACGGCCTGTACGAGAACGGCATCCGGACGGATCGAGCGGTTCACTTCTCTTCACCTCCTTCAAGGGGATGGGGCCAGGACAGGGCGGGGCTCACGAGGTCCGGCCGCCCTCTCCCGGCACGTGTTCAGTCGGTCGGTGCGTCGCCGGAGCCCAGGCAGGTCAGGCACAGGCCCGTTTGCTGGGCATCGGGGATCTCGCGCTTCCGGCCGACGCGGACCGAGACGGAGACCTCGCCGGAGCCCTTGCAGGCCGGGCACTTGGCCGGTTCGGCGGGAGTGGCGGTCGAGGGCTTCTTGCGGCGGGTGGTGGCCACGACTCACGCCTCCCGACCGGGCTCGTCAGCGGGGCCGTAGCCGGGCGTGATGCCGTCAGCAGGCAGCGAGAGGGCCAGGGCACCGCCCACGACGTCGGCGAACTCTTCGTCAACGCCGGGGCGTTCGGAGTACAGGCACAGGTCGCCGAGCATCACCACGGTGCGGTTGAAGTCGTCGCAGCGGTCGCACATCACGATCAGCCCGCCTTCCGCAGGTCGACGGGAGCGGCATCGGCCGCACTGATCTCCTTGGCAGTGGCCCACTCCTCGACGGCGGCGGCGTACGCGGCCACGGTCTGGACGAGGTCGTGGGCGAACGCGCGCTGCACGGCTAGGGGCACGGAGTCGAAGAGCGAGACACTCAGGAACTGACCGATGTCGTCCAGGGCGAGGATCGGCGCGCGCTCGGTGCCGTAGGTGTGGCAGCGGATCGTGGTCTCTTCGGTGGGATGGAACGAGGCGGACAGGCTCATGACCTGGCCTTCCTTCCGGTTTCCGACATGGGTGGGGTAGGGATCTGGCGTGAGGCGGTCACGCCGACCGGGGTGGAGCGGGAGGGCTACGAGGTGATGGCCGGGGTCGCGTCCGGGGCCGCAGCCGGCGCGGGCAACGCGATCACGGGCCGGTAAGCAGCAAGCGCCGGGATCTCCGGGGTCAGGTACGCGAACTCACGGCACACGGCGACCACATCACCGATCGACACCTTTGGCGTACGAATCCGGGTCCAGGTGCCCGAGGAGTCCCCGGCGACCGCCATACCGGCCCGCTGGGAAGCGATCGCGGTAGCGGCCTGTACGGCAAGGTCGTTGATGTCACCGAGGCCCATCTCGGCGGTCTGCTTGTCGTTGCAGCGATGCGCGACCCGGTTGGTCAACTGCGCCCGCAACGCTGTGGCACCCTTGCCCAGCTCCGAGCCGAAACGCTGCCCGGCGATCTCCAGATGGATACCGACCGCGCGGGAGAGCTGAGCCAGCCGCACGAGCTGCGTGACCATGCGGTCACGTCGGGCGGTGTCGACCTTGGAGGCGACGAGGAAGAGTTCGGCGATCTCGTCGACCAGGACCACGATCGGTACCGGGCGCAGCTTCTTGGGCAGTCCCCATATGTCCGAGGTGATGTCCTCCAGCGGGGTGTCCGGGGCGATGCCCTGGTGCAGACAGAGCAGGTCGAAGCGGTCCTCCATCTCGCCCACCAGCGCATCCAGCAGGCCATCGGCCTCATCGGGAGTGGTGGCCAGTGCGGTCAGCCGAGATGCGAACGCGTTCTGCTCAACCCCGCGCTTACAGTCGATGCCGACCATGGCGACGTCCAGGGGCGCGAGTGCCTTGATCAGGCAGCGTTGGAACATCGACTTCCCGGACTTGGTGGCGCCCAGGGTGAGCCCGTGCGGGGACTCCTGGTAGTCCCGCACGTACGGAAGGCCGTCCTCCCGCAGCGCCACCACGGCCGACAGCGGGCCCGTGGCGAGTCGGCGCGGCATACGGACCTTCGCGAGGATGTCGAAGGCGATCAGCCGTAGCTCGACGAATCCCGGCTTGATCTCTGCCACGTGCACGGAGTGCACGGCCCAGGCGTGCCGCAACCGCTCAGCGGACTTGGTGACGTCCTCCGGGGTCAGCCCGGCAGGCAGCTTGAGGCGCAGCCGCACGCCGGTCGCAGTGGGACGAATGCCGTGCACGCCCGGAATGCGGGGGCGGGCCACCTCAGCACTGACCGCCTTCTTGGCGAACACCTTCCACCACGGCGGGGACACGGTCAGCTCACAGGCTTCCATGGTCTGCCGGTAGGAGGTGAACACCCTTCCCAGGGCGAGGGGCAGACCGAACAGGACCCAGTACACGGACGGAGCCTTGGCCCGCGCGATCAGCGCGAGCACTACCAACGCGATGACGAGCCACAGCAGTTCGGTCATCGCGGGTCAGCCCTTGCCGTTCGAGCCGGCCGCCGTGAGGTTCTTCGCGGTGACCGCGATCGCGCGGTAGCTGATGCCATGCCCGAAGTCGTTCTCCCACGGCCGCGCCACCAGGCCGGGGAACTCAACAGGCATGCCCGGCACCAGGTCGGGCTGAATGCCGTCCTCGGCGACCACGACGGTCAGCGCGTCCGGACGACCGTCCACGATGACCGCCACGTTCACGTTGAACAGGGTCTTGCCCGACGTCCGGTCGGTCGCGACCTCACCGGTCTCCCGGTTCTTCACCTTCGGCTCAGGGGCCTGGATCAGCATGACCGTCATCGCGGCGGTGTCCACAGGGATCTGACGCATGGGAACTACTCCTTGATGGCAGGATCTAACGTACTTAGTACGTCAGGTTGGATTCCAAAGTGCACCTGTCTTACTTGTTATGTCAAGTGGTTGTTCTCGACTGATGTCGGCGCGCTGTGCTGCACTAGGTACAACAAGCGCGGAGAGGGGCTATGGCCGAGTTCGACGGACTTGCGATGTACTTGAAGATCGCCGAAAGGATCAAGAACGAGATCGACAGCGGATCACGAGTGAAGGGCTCGAAGATCCCGTCAGAGTCGGAGCTGATGAAGGAAGACGATGTCTCGCGCACCGTGGCCCGGCAGGCGATCGCTCGTCTCCGTGAAGACGGTTACGTGATCTCCCACCAGGGCAAGGGGAGTTTCGTCTCCGACCCGTCGGAGCGGAAGGAACGCAAGAGCCCCGAGTACGCGCAGATCACGGAGCATCTCGACGAAGTCCTTCGCGACGTACGGAAGTTGGCGAAGCGGATGGATCACCTTGAGGAACTGGTCCGGAGTCAGATGCCAAAGCCGTAGCCATGGCGTCGACCCGGCGCCCAAGGTTGGCCACCTCCTCTCCAACTCCCTTGATCCGCTCGAACAGTTCCAGTCGTTCTTTCGGGGTCAGCGCCATCGTTGGCCACCTCGTCGCAAGCTCGGACTGACAACCTCTCGGGTGTCAGCAACGCTAGGTCCGGTTCTCAACGGCACCCTGGAAAATTCCTCCGGGGTCCGCAGAAGGGGCAGGTGGACGCTCTTCCTATGCGAGGAATGACGACGAACCTGACGATCGGCGAACGCGTCGCGTGGTACCGCCGACGGCGCGGAATCTCCCAGGAAGTGTTGGCCGGCCGGGTCGGCCGAACGGTCGACTGGCTCAGCAAGGCCGAGAACAACCGGCTGGAGCTGGACCGTCTGTCAGTCATCAAGACTCTGGCCGATGCCCTGGACGTGAGCTTGGGCGATCTGCTCGCCGAACCGACGCTCATGGACTGGACACCCGACAGCGGTACCCGGACCGTTCCCGCTCTGCGATCAGCGCTGATGAACTATCGGCAGCTCACACCCCTTCTGGGCGTCCCGACGGAGGGCGAGCCGACGCCCCTCGATGACCTTCGCGCGAACGTGGTCGAGGTCTGGGATGCGTACCAGGATTCCCGGTTCGGGTTCGCCACCCACCGCCTTCCGCTCCTTCTGACGGATGCGCTCATCGCGGCGCAGTCGTACGACGGACAGGAGAGGGACACCGCCCACGACCTGACCGCCATGACGTACCAGGGCGCGGCCATGGTCCTCACGAAACTCGGCGAAACCGACCTTGCATGGATCGCTGCCGACCGAGGGCTCAACTCGGCTCAGCAGACGGGAAATCCCGTGGTGACCGGGTCGCTCTTCCGGTCGGTCGCTCACTGCCTGCTCTCGAACGGGCGGTTCGATGCCGCCGTGCAGCTCGTCAGCGATGCAGCGGAACACCTTCGGCCGCAGCTCAACCGAGTGGACGTGTCCCCCGGGTTCCTGTCGATCTACGGGACGTTGTTCCTCACCGGTTCGATGGCGGCGGCCCGTGCGGAGGACCGCGCGGCAACCACAGAGTTCCTCGACCAGGCCGAGCGGATCTCAGAGCAGCTCGGCGAGGACGCAAACCACGTCTGGACCGCATTCGGGCCGACCAACGTCGCCATCCATCGAGTCGCCACGGCCGCCGAACTGGGCGACATGCAGATTGCCATGGACCTCGGACCGGAGATCGACACGAGTGGACTGCCGACCGAGCGGCGCACGCGTCACAACATCGAAGTGGCCCGCGCGCTGAGCCTCACCAACCGCACGGACGAGGCTCTGGCCAAGCTCCTCGAAGCGGAGAGCTGGGCACCCGAGCAGGTGCGCAGTCACTACCTCGCACGTGAACTCGTACTCACCTGGGTTCGGAACCAGCGAGGCCGGCCCGGACCTCAGCTTGCCGACTTGGCCCAGCGGCTCCACGTCGTGTGACGTAGGTACGCTCGACTGCATGGCAGTCAACGAGCACGAAGCGAAGATGGCGCATCCGCGCATGGCCGCGGGTGCGCTCTTCTTTGACCAGGCCGGACGCGTCCTCATGGTCGAGCCGACCTACAAGGACTACTGGGACATCCCCGGCGGGTACGTCGAAACCGGCGAATCTCCGTTGCAGGCTGCCGCGCGCGAAGTACACGAGGAGCTGGGGATCACTCCGCCCCTGGGGCGACTCCTTGCCGTCGACTGGGCGCCCAGTGACAGTGAGGGCGACAAGATCCTGTACCTGTTCGACGGGGGCGAGCTGAGCGCCGACGAGCTGAGCCGCATCACGCTCCAAGCCGACGAGTTGAAGAGCTTCGCGTACCTGGACACGGCCGAGATCGACGAGCACACGATTCCCCGACTGGCCCGCCGGATTCACGCGGCGGTGTCCGCACGCGGTACGGCCGCACCGGTCTACCTCGAACACGGAGAGAGCCCGAAGGCTGCGTAGCGGAGCGCGGACAAACTTTCCCTACATCATCAAGGGCTCGCTTCGCTCGCGTCCGGGCTGGCCGGCTCCCGGTCGAGGGGGCATGCCAACCCGACCGCCGGAGCCCCAGCCTGGAGGCCGACGGCCGCGAGTAGCCCGCACGCCACCGCCGCCACGATCCGACCCGAGAGGGAAAGAACAGGCGCGGCGAACTCAACGTGCCCAACCGCACGCCGGAACCGGGGCCTCAACCCGCGCTACCCAGGTCACAAGGATCGATCCGCAAGGAATCAGGGCCACACACAGCGTGGCGGCGCCGGGCGGACGCCGCCACGCGGCGCCCACCATGTCTACGCCAGTGGGCCCCGCGCGTCGCCGTCCGCCCGCGCCCACAAGGGGCGAAGAACCAAGCACGGGAGACGGCCAGGTCCGGCATCAAGGGCGAGAGGAAAGACGCTTTGTGCTACCGACAGGGCCGGATCGTGGCGACGCTGGCATGCGGGCCCACGCAGCCGAGTCCACCAGGAGGGGCTACGGCCCGAGCCCCTGCAACCGCCCGGACGCGCGCAGCTGTCGGCGTACACGTGAACAGACTCAACCGAGTACGGATGAACATGCCCAGCTACGGGCCGCCAGGCGCCTTCTTGACCTGAAGCGTGATTGAGGTTCTAGCGTGTCATCCACTTGATCGTCTGACGACGGGAAACACGCCCATGATCCTCGTGACCGGAGCCACTGGAAACATCGGCAGTGCGCTGCTGAAGGAGCTGCGTGCAAGGGGCGTCGGGCCGCTGAGAGGGCTTACCCGTGATGCCTCTCGGACCGTCTTCCCCGAAGGGACCGAGTCGGTGGAAGGCGACTTGGCGGAGCCTGCATCATTGAAGTCCGTACTGCAGGGGGTGCGCTCGCTGTTTCTTGTGCCGCGTCTGGGCTCGGACGCCGACATACTCGAAGCCGCCCGGCAGGCTGGTGTGGAGCACGTCGTGCTGGTGTCGTCCATCACCGTCGAGACCCACCCGCACCTCGGTCCCGCCGGCGAGAATCTGGCGGTGGAGCAACTACTCAAGGCAAGCGGCATGGCCTGGACGGTCCTGCGGCCGACGCAGTTCGCATCGAACTCCCTGATGTGGGCCGCTTCCATCCGCGGCCACGAGACCGTTCACGCGCCGTACGCCGAGACCGCGTTGCCAACCATCCACCCTGCGGACATCGCATCGGTGGCACGCGTGGCACTGACCGAGCCCGACCACCGCGGGCGCACGTATGCCTTGACCGGTCCAGAACCAGTGACCGCCCGACAGCAGGTCGAGGCCATCGCGACAGCACTGGGTCGGGAGGTTGCCTTCGCCGAAATCAGCCGCGAGCAGGCCCGCGCACAGATGGCCGCGGTCTTCGGGCCCGAGGCTGCGGAGGCGGTGCTCGACGTCACCGGCGGAGACGTGAACCACGAGCTACTGATGGTGCGCGACACGGTTTCACAGGTCACCGGAATGCCAGCCCACACGTTCCAGCAGTGGGCCTTGGAGAACGTCAACGCCTTCCGGTGAATCGCCTGGGCCTGAGTACGTTCAGGCGTACGCAGGTGCGCACTTTCGCGAGTACGCCGACAGCAGCGGCCCTTGAGTGATGCGGAGGTCGGCGCACGCCGGCCGCGGTCAAAGACGATGCCTCCGGCGGGGGCGCTCCGGCACCGGGGGCCGGGGGTAACGCTGTCGGGTGCGGACCCGTGGGTGGTTGCGAGGAGCTTCCGTCCCGTCCGCCGTCGACCCAGGCAGAGCCGAGCAGACACGGGCCCCGGTGTCCAGGTCGTTCGTACAGTGGCGCGCTCCACCTGGACACCGGGGCCCGCGCCCGCTCCACATACGTGTGGGTCGACGGCGGACGGGACGGAAGCTTGGTTGGGTAGTGGGCTGGTTCACGGGCAGGCTTCAGCTCGCGCCTGACATCCGTTACTGACATCAACGTCCGCGAACATCAGCAGACAGTGAGATCCGTGTACGACTATCGTCACGGGGCAGTGACCTCTCTCACCAGCACCTATGCATCTGTAACGAGAATGGGATGATGTGGTCCATGAAGGGACGAGTCCTTGTCGTCGACGACGACACCGCACTGGCCGAGATGCTCGGCATTGTGCTGCGTGGTGAAGGTTTTGAGCCGTCGTTCGTAGCTGACGGCGACAAGGCGCTGGCCGCTTTCCGTGAGACCAAGCCCGATCTGGTGCTGCTCGATCTGATGCTGCCGGGCCGGGACGGTATCGAGGTGTGCCGCCTGATCAGGGCGGAGTCCGGGGTACCGATCGTGATGCTCACGGCGAAGAGCGACACCGTGGATGTGGTGGTGGGCCTCGAGTCGGGGGCCGACGACTACATCGTCAAGCCGTTCAAGCCGAAGGAGCTGGTCGCCCGGATCCGGGCGCGGCTGCGGAGATCGGAGGAGCCTGCGCCGGAGCAGCTCGCCATAGGTGACCTGGTCATCGATGTGGCCGGGCATTCGGTGAAGCGCGACGGACAGCCGATCGCGCTGACGCCGCTGGAGTTCGATCTGCTGGTCGCGCTCGCGCGCAAGCCCTGGCAGGTGTTCACGCGTGAGGTGCTCCTCGAGCAGGTGTGGGGCTACCGGCACGCGGCGGACACGCGTCTGGTCAATGTGCACGTGCAGCGGCTGCGTTCCAAGGTCGAGAAGGACCCGGAGCGGCCGGAGATCGTGGTGACCGTCCGAGGCGTCGGTTACAAGGCAGGACCGAGCTGACGTGTCCCGAAACAGTGCCGCTTCGGCGCCCGGGGCCCCGGGGTCCCGCCCGGAGCGGCCTGTGGGACCCACGGCGGGACCGGCCGCCGCTCGCGGTTCACGGCTGCGCCGGGCCGTCGACAGGAGTCTGCTGCTCCAGGGCGGGATGAAGGGCAGCCCTGTGCTGCGCCTGTTCGCGCGCTGGGTGCGGCGTCCGTTGCTGCCCGCGATGCGGCTGTGGCGGCGGAACATTCAGCTGAAGGTCGTCGTCACGACGCTGCTGATGTCGCTCGGAGTCGTGCTGCTGCTCGGCATCGTCGTCATCGGCTCGGTGCGCAACGGGTTGCTCGACGCCAAGGTGAAGGCTTCGCAGAGCCAGGCCGAGGGCGGCTTCCGCGCGGCCAAGGACAAGGCGGACTCCGCCGCGGCAGGGGTGCGGGACGGCGCGTCCGGTGACAGTCGCACCACGTTGAACCCCAACAACTGGATGAGCGAGCTCGTCACGCAGCTCGCCAGTGGCGGCAAGGGCGCGTTCGACGTCGTGACCCTCAGCTCGAACGATGCCGACAGCGGCAACGGGCGGGCGCCGCGCGGCTCCGGTCTGGTGGACCCGAACCGCAGCGTGCCCGATGAACTGCGGGGGCAGGTCGACCGGATCGCCGGTGCGTCGCAGCAATACACCAAGATCGTTTATGACGGCGGCAAGGACCCGCAGCCGGGTCTCGTCGTCGGCAAGCGGCTCAACGATCCGCAGGGGCACGCCTATCAGCTGTACTACCTCTTCCCGCTGACGCAGGAGGAGAAGTCCCTCGGCCTGGTCAAGGGGACGCTCGCGACGGCAGGGCTCTTCGTCGTGGTGCTGCTCGGGGCCATCGCCTGGCTCGTCGTACGACAGGTGGTCACGCCGGTGCGGATGGCGGCGGGGGTCGCGGAGCGGCTCTCCGCGGGCCGCCTCCAGGAGCGTATGAAGGTCACAGGCGAGGACGACATCGCGCGCCTGGGCGAGGCCTTCAACAAGATGGCGCAGAACCTCTATCTGAAAATCCAGCAGCTCGAGGACCTGTCGCGGATGCAGCGGCGGTTCGTCTCGGACGTGAGCCATGAGCTGCGTACGCCGCTGACGACGGTACGGATGGCCGCCGACGTCATCCATGAGGCGCGGGTCGACTTCGATCCGGTGACCGCGCGGTCCGCGGAGTTGCTGGCGGACCAGCTGGACCGGTTCGAGTCGCTGCTGGCCGACCTGTTGGAGATCAGCCGGTTCGACGCGGGTGCCGCCGCGCTGGAGGCCGAGCCGATAGATCTGCGGGAGGTCGTACGGCGCGTCGTGGGCGGCGCCGAGCCGCTCGCGGAGCGCAAGGGCACGCACATCCGGATCGTCGGCGACGACCAGCCGGTGGTCGCCGAGGCCGACGCACGGCGTGTGGAGCGCGTGCTGCGCAACCTGGTGGTGAACGCCGTGGAGCACGGCGACGGCCAGGACGTCGTGGTGCGGCTCGCGACAGCGGGAGGCGCGGTCGCCGTCGCGGTGCGCGACTACGGAGTGGGGCTCAAGCCCGGCGAGGCGACCCGTGTGTTCAGCCGCTTCTGGCGGGCCGACCCGGCACGCGCGCGTACCACGGGCGGAACCGGGCTCGGCCTGTCGATCGCCCTGGAGGACGCGCGGCTGCACGGCGGGTGGCTCCAGGCGTGGGGCGAGCCGGGCGGCGGCTCACAGTTCCGGCTGACGTTGCCGAGGACCGTGGACGAGGCGCTGCGTGGCTCGCCGATACCGCTGGAGCCGGAGGACTCGCGGCGCAACCGGGGGCTCGGTGACGCCGGTCTTCCGGGAGCCGACGGCAAGAAGCTCGCCACCGTGCCGGCCCAGGCGCCGTCCGTATCGGCCAACGCCGCGATCGCCCCGCGCCACGCGCAGGCGGCGGTGTCAGCCGACCCCACGGCGCTGCCGGGCAGCGGCGCGCGCGTGGTGGCACGCGGCGGCGCGACGAGCGCGCCGCGGCGGACCGATGACCGCGCGGAGCACGGTGACCCGGGCGGGCACGGTGAGCGGACCGAGCGCGGTGGGCAGGGCGCGGCGGACGACGAGACGTCGGCGGAAACCGGGGCGCCCGCGCGGGCGCGTACGGAGCGGACCGCGGCGACATCGCGCGGTGAGGGGAGCGATGGCGGTCGTGGGTGAACAGCGGGTGCCGCGGCAGCGGCGCGGGATGCGGGCCGGGATGTTGGCCGGGTGCGGTGCGCTCGTGCTCGCCGGATGCGCGTCGATGCCGGACAACGGAGGCCTCGAATCGGTCGAGGCGTCGCAGCGCCCGGACTCGCAGGTGCGCGTCTTCGCCCTGCCGCCGAAGGACGACGTCGGGCCCTCCTCCATCGTCGAGGGCTTCCTGGAGGCGCTGACCAGTGACGACCCTTCGTACAGGATGGCGCGCAAGTATCTGACGCCGAAGGCGGCGAAGAACTGGGAGCCGGAACGGCAGACCGTCGTGCTCGACGAAGGTCCCGGCAAGCGGACCACGGACCGGCCGAATGCCGGGAACGACGGGCGCTCCTACCAGTTGACCGGGCATCAGGTCGCCACGGTCGACCAGCAGCAGGCGTATCAGCCGGAGGACGAGTCGTACCAGGGGGATCTGCATCTGACGCAGGTGAACACCTCCAAGGGCAAGCAGTGGCGGATCGATGCCCTCCCGGAGGGGGTCGTGCTCGGCGAGTCCGACTTCCAGCGGATCTACAGTTCCGTCAACAAGTACTACTACGCGGTGGATTCGACGGAGGGCGGCGAGGCCGGGCAGCGGCGTCTGGTCGCGGACCCCGTCTTCGTACGGCAGTGGACCGATCCGCTGACGGAGACCGTCAAGGAGCTGTTGCAGGGGCCGACGCGCTGGCTGAATCCGGTGGTGCGGACGGCGTTCCCGACGCACGCCGGGCTGAAGAAGGGCACCGACTCGCTGGCGCCGGACGACGCCAACAAGCTGACGGTGCCGCTGAACGAGGCGGGCAGCAGGGCCGGGCAGGCCAAGTGCAAGGAGATGGCGGCCCAACTGCTGTTCTCGCTGCGGGACCTGTCGTCGTCGAGCGTGAGCGAGGTGGAACTGAAGCGTTCCGACGGCCGGTTCATGTGTGCGATGACCGAGGACGGGGCGGACGCCCTCGCGGCGCCGCGCTCCACCGGGCGCGTTCCGGACCAGTACTTCCTCGACGCCAAGGGCCGCCTGGTGCGGATGCCCGGCAAGAGCAGGTCCGACAAGAGCCCCAAGCAGGTGCCGGGGCCGCTGGGCGAGGGTGAGCAGGTGCTGCGTTCCGTGGCCGTCTCGCGTGACCAGGAGCGTGCGGCGGGGGTCTCGAACGACGGGCGTTCGCTGTACGTGGCGTCGCTGATCTCGGGCGCCTCGCTGGGGGACCCGGTCGCACGCAGCCACGCCAAGGCGGAGAAGAACGGCTTCACGACGCCCAGTTGGGACGGGAACGGCGACCTGTGGGTGGCCGACCGCGACCCGAAGCACCGGCGGCTGCTGATGTTCGGACAGGGCCAGGCCGACAAGGTGCAGAAGGTCCGGGTCGACGGGCTCGGTGACGACGCCACCATCCAGACCGTGAAGGCGTCCGCCGACGGGGCGCGCATCGGGCTCCTCGTGGAGGAGAAGGGCACCACGTCGCTGTGGATCGGGCGTGTCGAGCGACACCCCGACGCGAACGGCGACACGGAGGTCTCGGTGAGCGAACTGCGCCAGGCCGCACCGCAGATGGAGGAGGTCACGGCCGTGTCGTGGGCGGGCGACAGCCGGCTCGTCGTCGTCGGCCGGGAGCCCGGTGGGCTGCAGCAGATGCAGTACGTACTGAGCGACGGATCGACGCCGACCGGGCAGGCGCTGCCGGGGCTGACGAGGGTCAGCGAGATTGCGGCGTCGGACAACGACGAATTGCCGCTGCTCGCGCACTCCGACGACGGGATCGTCCGCTTGACCTCCGGGGCGGCGTGGCAGTCGGTGCTGAAGGACGGTACGGCTCCGGTCTATCCGGGGTAGCGGCGCCGTCCGGCGTCTCGGGTGTCACCCGCACGAGCTCAACCCCTGTTCACAACCGTCGAGTTGTCCACAGGGCGTTGTCCACAGGGCTGGTCGGGCGGCCCGCGGGCCGCCACAGTGGTGGGTATGCGGGGGTGGTGGCAGGACCTCTCCGATCTGGTGCTGCCGGCCGAGTGCGCCGGCTGTGGCAGGTCTCGTACGACGCTGTGCGCGCGGTGCGCGGCGGCGTTGCGCGGCGCCGTGCCGGGCCGGGTGCGGCCGCGACCGGCTCCGCCGGGGATGCCGGTCGTGTTCGGCGCCGTCCCGTACCGGAACGCGGTGCGGGCCGTGCTCCTCGCCCACAAGGAGCGCGGTGCGCTCGGCCTCGCCCGGCCGCTGGGAGAGGCGCTCGCCGGGGCTGTGCGGGCCGGACTCGCGGACGGTGGGACCGGTGGGCGTGGCGGGGGCGAGCGGGCTCCTGGCGGGGCTGTGGGCCCCGTGACGCTGGTCCCTGTGCCGTCCGCGGCGCGGGCCGTGCGGGCGCGCGGGCACGACCCGACGCGGCGGATCGCGTACGCGGCGGCGGCCGAGCTGCGCCGGGCGGGTGTCGCGGCGCGGGTGCTCGCCATGCTGCGGCAGCGGCGTTCGATGGCCGACCAGTCGGGTCTGGACGCCCGGCAGCGGCTGGTGAATGCGACGGGTGCGTTGGAGGTGGTGGGCGGTGGCAGCGGGCTGCTCACCGGAATTGGCCGGATCGTGCTGGTCGACGACCTGATCACGACGGGCGCTTCGTTGGCGGAGGCGGCGCGCGCAATAGCGACCGCGACCGATTACGCGAAGATCGAGAGGGAACGCGCCTCGGGACGGGGCCGCTCCGAGGCTGGGCCGGGAAAAGCGGACGAGATCGGCAGGATGATGTTCCGGGCAGCTGTCGTGGCCGCGTCTCCGGATTCCTTCGAAATAAACCGGAACTAGTTGGCAATCTGCATCGTTGCAGGTAGAGACAGGGTTCATTCGCTCGGTTGGAGGTACGTGTCAGTAGAGGGTGCCGACAACCGTCCGGGCGAGATATGTTCGGTTGTGAGGAACTCGGCAGGAAAGGCGGGCGGCCGCCCCTCGCCATTGGATTGCTCTGTCAGCCGCATTGCACAGGCGTTTTCGCAATCCCCCGGCATGGTGAGTGGAGATCTTGTCCACGGGGGAGGAGGAGGTGGAAGTCACCGAGTCCGAGACTCCGGAAGTGGCCGGAGTCTGGTGCAAGAGGGAGATGCTCCGCCCAAGGAGCGGGGCTATCCGGGAACGGAGTTCTGCGTGGACATCGTCGTCAAGGGCCGCAAGACCGAGGTACCAGAGCGGTTCCGTAAGCACGTGGCCGAGAAGCTGAAGCTGGAGAAGATCCAGAAGCTCGACGGCAAGGTGATCAGCCTCGACGTCGAGGTGTCCAAGGAGCCGAACCCCCGGCAGGCGGACCGGTGCGAGCGCGTGGAGATCACGCTGCGTACGCGAGGCCCGGTGATCAGGGCGGAGGCCGCGGCAAGCGACCCGTACGCGGCGCTGGACCTGGCCACGGACAAGCTCGACGCGCGCCTGCGCAAGCAGCACGACAAGCGGTCGTCGCGGCGCGGCAAGCGGATCTCGGCGGCAGAGGTCGCCGAGCACGTTCCGGACGCCGCCCTGCTGAACGGGGACGGCACGATCGCCAAGGCCGAGGAGGCCGAGCCCGACGGCGTTCCGACCACCAAGATGGGATCGCTCGAGGTCAAGGGCGAGGGCCCGCTCGTCGTCCGTGAGAAGACCCACGTGGCGGCACCCATGACGCTCGACCAGGCGCTCTACGAGATGGAGCTGGTCGGGCACGACTTCTATCTGTTCGTCGACTCCGAGACCAAGGAACCCAGCGTCGTCTACCGTCGGCACGCCTACGACTACGGCGTCATCCACCTCAGCACCGACCCCATGGTCTCCCAGGTCAGGGGAGCCGACGCGGGCGACGCCATCGGCGGCTGACCACAACTGACACCCACTCATCGGGTGCCCCTGAGGTGCGTGTGCGCCCCCAGGGGCACCCTTGTGCGACCCCCTTGTGCACCGCACTGCCGTCACGCCGACGCCGGGGCATGAAATCATGGCCTGGCCGGGTCAACCGGCGTGCTGGTGCCTCGGGTTGGCGCGGCACAGGAAGACGGGCCGCGGCCTTCAGGGGGAGGAACGATGGCGGACAGCTTCGGACTGATGCGGGGCGAGGACGCCGGTGCCGGCGAGGACGGCGCCGACAGGGGGCCGGATGCCGGATCCTCGCGCGAGGAGCCCATCCGGGTGCTTGTGGTGGACGATCATGCCCTGTTCCGGCGCGGTCTGGAGATCGTCCTCAAGGCGGAGGAGGACATCCAGGTCGTCGGTGAGGCGGGCGACGGGGCGGAGGCCGTGGACAAGGCGGCCGATCTGCTGCCGGACATCGTCCTCATGGACGTACGGATGCCCAAGAGAGGCGGCATCGAGGCGTGCACCTCCATCAAGGAGGTGGCGCCCAGCGCCAAGATCATCATGCTGACGATCAGCGATGAGGAAGCCGATCTCTACGACGCGATCAAGGCGGGCGCGACGGGATATCTGCTGAAGGAGATCTCGACCGACGAGGTGGCCACGGCCATTCGTGCCGTGGCCGACGGGCAGTCGCAGATCAGCCCGTCCATGGCGTCGAAGCTGCTCACCGAGTTCAAGTCGATGATCCAGCGCACGGACGAGCGGCGGCTCGTGCCCGCGCCCCGGCTGACGGACCGGGAGCTCGAGGTGCTCAAGCTGGTGGCCACGGGCATGAACAACCGGGACATCGCCAAGGAGTTGTTCATCTCCGAGAACACCGTGAAGAACCATGTGCGCAACATCCTGGAGAAGCTGCAGCTGCACTCCAGGATGGAGGCCGTGGTGTACGCGATGCGGGAGAAGATCCTGGAGATCCGCTAGGGCGGGGTCTCCGGGGTCTCCGGGGCGAGGGCGCTAGGAGAGGGCTTCGATCAGGGACTTCTTCAGGGGCGCCGAATCCATGTGCTCCACTCTGACGCTGTCGCAGCCGACCCAGCTCGCTGCTTCGTGGAGTGCCGCGGCCACCGCCGGTACGGCCTTCGGGCCGTCCAGAGAGACCTGCTTGGCGACCAGCGTGCTGCCCGCGCGCGCGGGGTCCACGCGGCCCACCAGGCGGCCGCCGGACAGGACCGGCATCGCGAAGTAGCCGTGGATCCGCTTCGGCTTGGGGACGTAGGCCTCCAGGCGGTGCGTGAAGCCGAAGATCCGCTCCGTACGGGCGCGCTCCCAGATCAGGGAGTCGAAGGGGGACAGGAGCGTCGTGCGGTGGCGGCCGCGGGGCGCCGATTCCAGGGCCGCGGGGTCGGCCCAGGCAGGTTTGCCGCCCCAGCCCTCCACCGTCACCGGGACGAGGCCGGTCTCCTCGATCACCGCGTCGAACTGTTCGCTCTTCAGGCGGTGGTAGTCCGCGATGTCCGCGCGCGTGCCGACGCCGAGGGCCTGGCCGGCCTGGCGGACCAGGCGGCGGACGCACTCCGTGTCGTCGAGCTCGTCGTGCAGGAGGGCCGACGGGATCGCGCGCTCCGCCAGGTCGTAGATCCGCTTCCAGCCGCGGCGCTCCACGCAGACCACCTCGCCGTACATCAGCGCGCGCTCGACGGCGATCTTCGACTCGGACCAGTCCCACCACTCGCCCTTGTTCTTCGCGCCGCCCAGTTCCGTGGCGGTCAGGGGGCCTTCCGCGCGGAGTTGCTTGATCACCTGGTCGTACGCGCCGTCGGGGAGGTGGTGGTGCCAGTGGGGGCGGGAGCGGTAGGCGCGGCGGCGGAAGGCGAAGTGCGGCCACTCCTCGATGGGGAGTACGCAGGCGGCGTGCGACCAGTATTCGAAGGCGTGCGGGGCGGTGGACGGGGCCGTGCCCGGCGTCCAGTACGCCGACTCGACCTTGGTCCGGGGGACCGCGCCCAGGCGGGCGTAGGGGATCAGCTCGTGCGAGCGGGCGAGTACGGAGATCGTGTCGAGCTGGACCGCGCCGAGGTGGCGGAGTACGCCGCGGACGCCGGCCTTGCGGTCCGGGGCGCCGAGGAAGCCTTGGGCGCGGAGGGCGATGCGGCGGGCTTCGTCGGCGGACAAGGTGGCGGTGGGACGCGGCGAGGTCGTCATGGCCGGAACGATAGAGGTCGGGTCTGACAACGGGGCGTGTGGCGGGGTGAGCGCCGGGGTTGGCGCCGACGTATTGGTTGCGCGGCGCCGGGGGCCGCCTTGCCCACCCTGCCGCCCAAGGCGGCAGATTGCCCAAGGCGGGGCGGCGGATTGCCGGAGGCGGAGGCGATTGGTCGCCTTGGGCGGGGGCGCCCAGGCGGCGGCGTGGTCTCGGCCGGCGGGGCGGGGATGCGCCCTCTCGGGCCGTAGCCCCCGAAGGGGTGGGAGCCGTAGGCGGCGGGGGTGGTCAGGCAGGGGATGGGAGGTAGGGGAGGGGGGTTGGTAGGTCGAGGTCTGGGGGGAGGAGGGAGGCGAGCCAGCAGTCTCGTAGGACGCCCTTGTTGGGCATGGCGGCTCGGAGGGTGGCCTCCATGGTGAAGCCCGCGCGTTCCGCCACCGTGAGGGATCCCACGTTGCCGACCTCCGCGCGCCACTCCAGGCGCGGACAGGAGAGGTCGGTGAAGGCCCAGTGGGCCACGCCCAGGACGGCCTCCGTCATATAGCCGCGGCCGCGGAACCGCTTGGCCGTCCAGAAGCCGATTTCCCAGGAACCCGCGCGCGGGTGGTGGAGGGAGATCGCGCCGACCACCGGGCCGCGGTTCTCCGTACGTATCGCGAAGGTGTACTCCGTGTCACCGAGCCAGCCGTCCGCGACGACACGGTTGATGAAGTATTCGGCGTCCACGCGCGCGTAGGGCGAGGGAATCGTGGTCCAGCGCTGGATGTCGGGATCCTGGGCCGCGGCGTACACCTCGTCGATGTCGGTGGGCACGAACGTGCGCAACTGCAGGCGGTCGGTGGTCAGCGTCACGGGGTCCATCGCCCGATTCTGCTCGGCGCGCGACGGGGGCGCCATGACTTTTCATGGCCCGTACCGGCACCTTCGCGGTGGCCCGAGCGTTGGACCTGATGGCAGACCTCCCGGCGCGGTGGGGTCCTCGCATACGATGGCCGTTGCTCAAGTAGTGCTCAGTAGTTCCCAGTAATACCTAGAAGTTTTCAGAGAAAACCGACCGTGCCAGGCCCGACCGGCAAGGAGACCAACCCCCGTGTCCGTCCTCCAGAAGATCATGCGTGCAGGCGAAGGCAAGATCCTGCGCAAGCTGCACCGCATCGCGGACCAGGTCAACTCCATCGAAGAGGACTTCGAGAGTCTCTCCGACGCCGAGCTGCGCGCACTCACGGACGAGTACAAGCAGCGGTTGGAGGACGGCGAGACCCTCGACGACCTGCTGCCCGAGGCGTTCGCCACTGTCCGTGAGGCCGCCCGCCGCGTGCTGGGCCAGCGCCCCTATGACGTGCAGCTGATGGGCGGCGCCGCGCTCCACCTCGGTTACGTGGCGGAGATGAAGACCGGTGAGGGCAAGACCCTGGTCGGCACGCTGCCGACGTATCTGAACGCGCTGTCCGGCAAGGGCGTCCACCTGATCACGGTGAACGACTACCTGGCCGAGCGCGACTCCGAGATGATGGGCCGCGTCCACAAGTTCCTCGGCCTGTCCGTCGGCTGCATCCTGGCGAACATGACGCCGGCGCAGCGCCGCGAGCAGTACAACTGCGACATCACGTACGGCACGAACAATGAGTTCGGCTTCGACTACCTCCGCGATAACATGGCGTGGTCCCAGGACGAGCTCGTCCAGCGCGGCCACAACTTCGCGGTGGTCGACGAGGTCGACTCCATCCTCGTCGACGAGGCCCGTACGCCGCTGATCATCTCCGGCCCCGCCGACCAGGCCACGAAGTGGTACGGCGACTTCGCCAAGCTCGTCACCCGCCTCAAGAAGGGCGAGGCGGGCAACACGCTGAAGGGCATCGAGGAGACCGGCGACTACGAGGTCGACGAGAAGAAGCGCACCGTCGCCATCCATGAGCCGGGTGTCTCCAAGGTCGAGGACTGGCTCGGGATCGACAACCTCTACGAGTCCGTGAACACCCCGCTCGTGGGGTACCTGAACAACGCGATCAAGGCCAAGGAACTCTTCAAGAAGGACAAGGACTACGTCGTCATCGACGGCGAAGTCATGATCGTCGACGAGCACACCGGCCGTATCCTCGCCGGCCGCCGTTACAACGAGGGCATGCACCAGGCGATCGAGGCGAAGGAAGGGGTGGACATCAAGGACGAGAATCAGACCCTCGCCACGATCACCCTGCAGAACTTCTTCCGCCTCTACGACAAGCTCTCCGGCATGACCGGTACGGCGATGACCGAGGCCGCCGAGTTCCACCAGATCTACAAGCTGGGCGTCGTCCCGATCCCGACGAACAAGCCGATGGTCCGTGCGGACCAGGCCGACCTGATCTACCGCACCGAGGTCGCCAAGTTCGACGCGGTGGTCGACGACATCGCCGAGAAGCACGCCAAGGGGCAGCCGATCCTCGTCGGTACGACCTCCGTGGAGAAGTCCGAGTACCTGTCGCAGCAGCTCTCCAAGCGCGGGGTTCAGCACGAAGTGCTGAACGCGAAGCAGCACGACCGTGAGGCGACGATCGTCGCCCAGGCCGGCCGCAAGGGCGCCGTCACCGTCGCCACGAACATGGCGGGTCGTGGCACCGACATCAAGCTCGGCGGCAACCCGGACGACCTCGCCGAGGCCGAGCTGCGCCAGGCCGGTCTCGACCCGGTCGAGCACGTCGAGGAGTGGGCGGCCGCGCTGCCCGCCGCCCTGGAGAAGGCCGAGCAGGCGGTGCGGGCCGAGTTCGAGGAGGTCAAGGACCTCGGCGGGCTCTACGTTCTCGGTACGGAGCGGCACGAGTCGCGGCGTATCGACAACCAGCTGCGCGGTCGTTCCGGCCGTCAGGGCGACCCGGGCGAGTCCCGTTTCTACCTGTCGCTCGGTGACGACCTCATGCGGCTCTTCAAGGCGCAGATGGTCGAGCGCGTGATGTCGATGGCCAACGTGCCGGACGACGTCCCGATCGAGAACAAGATGGTGACCCGCGCCATCGCCTCCGCCCAGTCGCAGGTCGAGCAGCAGAACTTCGAGACGCGTAAGAACGTCCTGAAGTACGACGAGGTGCTCAACCGGCAGCGCGAGGTCATCTACGGCGAGCGCCGCCGCGTCCTGGAGGGCGAGGACCTGCACGAGCAGGTGCAGCACTTCATGGACGACACGATCGACGCCTACATCGGTGCCGAGACCGCCGAGGGCTTCGCGGAGGAGTGGGACCTCGACCGGCTGTGGGGCGCGTTCAAGCAGCTCTACCCGATCAAGGTCACCGTGGAGGAGCTCGAGGACGAGGTCGGGGACCGTGCCGGTCTCACGGCAGAGTTCATCGGTGAGGCCGTCAAGGACGACATCCACGCGCAGTACGAGTCGCGCGAGGAGCAGCTCGGGTCCGAGATCATGCGTGAGCTGGAGCGCCGGGTCGTGCTGAGCGTGCTCGACCGCAAGTGGCGTGAGCACCTCTACGAGATGGACTACCTCCAGGAGGGCATCGGCCTGCGCGCCATGGCGCAGAAGGACCCGCTGGTCGAGTACCAGCGCGAGGGCTTCGACATGTTCACCGCCATGATGGAGGGCATCAAGGAGGAGTCCGTCGGCTACCTGTTCAACCTGGAGGTCCAGGTCGAGCAGCAGGTCGAGGAGGTCCCGGTCGCGGACGCGGCGCCGGTCGCGAACCTGGAGAAGCAGGACGCGGTGCCGGCGCAGGCCGGGGGCCGTCCGGAGATCCGGGCCAAGGGCCTGGACACTCCGCAGCGCCCCGACCGCCTGCACTTCCAGGCGCCGAACGCCGAGGGCGGTGTCGACGAGGGCGACTTCGTGACCGAGGGCGGACCCACGCGGTCCTCGGCGGACGGCATGACCCGCGCGGAGCGGCGCAAGCAGCAGAAGGGTCGCCGCCGCAAGAAGTGACGCGACACCGCGCGTGACGCGGCGTGTGAAGGGGCTGGGCACGGGGTGCCCGGCCCCTTTTCCGTTGTCCGAGCCCCTGCGCCACCACGGCGGTCGCGGAGGTCACGTACCGCGCGGCGGTCGGCCCCCCAGTTCCACCGCTGTGCAGCGCCACCGCTGGTCCTCGCCCAGGGCGAGGCGGAAGGCCAGGGCGTGGAGGCGGGGGCCGACCGCGATGCGGGCGAACACTTCGTAGCTGCCGGGGGCGGGTTCGAAGTGGCCGATGCCGTGGACGGTCGGGCGGGGGCCCGCGCCGGGCAGCAGGGCGCGGCGTTCCACGAGCCACAGCAGATCGTCGAAGGCCTGGTGCGCGGCGTGGCGGGCGAACCAGTGCAGGGGCCTGTCGCCGCTGAGCACCAGGAGCAGGCGCTGCGTGAACAGCTCGGTGGGGTGCGGCGGGATCCGTGGCGGGACGCGGCGCGGGCCCGCGCCGGGGCGGCGGCTGTCGCGGCGCGTGGGCGGCCGGGTGTTCGCGCGTGGTCCCCGCCTGTTCATGATCTTCTGCATGACGTCTCCCGATACCGGCCGGTAACTCCTCGTGGGGATCTTGTACGAGGCCGGGGGGTGTGGCGGCAAGGGCAGGTGGGCGGCGCCGGGGCGCGGCTGCGGGTTCGCCTATCAGGGTGACCGGGCCGGCGTGCGGGCCGGGCTGCCGGGGGCGTACGGGGGGCGGCCGCGGGCTGGCGTTGACGTGCGGGCGGACGCGGGCGGCGGCCCGAAGGGGGACGCCCCCACGTATCCTGAAGCCCCCGACGCAGAGCAGAAAGCAGCCGGACCATGCGCGTGTACGTACCTCTGTCCCTGCCTCGACTCGCAGAGGCGTACAAGGCCGGCGAGATCGGGCCCGCGCCCGTCACCGCCTTCGCCGTGACGCCCGCGCTGCGCGAGTGGTACCTGTCGGAGGACATCGAGGAGCTGGAGTACGCGGCGCTGGGCAGGGCCGCGCTCGCCTCGCTGCGGCTCGTCGCCGCCGACCCCGCGGCCGCGCGCCGCCGGGTCGTCGTCGCCGTGGACGTGCCGGACCGGGCCGCCGTCGTCGACCCGGACCGCGGGCTCGAGCAGAGCGCGCTCGGCGAGCTGACGGTGCGCGAGTCCGTGCCGCTGGCGAAGGCCGCCGCCGTGCACGTCGACTCGGGCGACGCCGACGCCGATGTCACGGCCGCCGCAGAGGCGCTCGCCGCGGCCGACCGGGGCGACGACGACGCGCAGTTCGTCGTGGACGGCGCCGAGGACCACGACCTGCTGTGGTTCGCCACGCAGGAGATCCCGGGCCTCCTGGGCGAGGGCGGCCACTGAGCCACTGAGGGAGAGCCGCCTCGGGGGCGGGTAGTTTCTTGTCATGGGGAGGCACGTCGGGATGCACACGGGCACACACATCGTCTGGGACTGGAACGGCACGCTGTTCCACGACAACGAAGCCGTCATACGCGCCAGCAACGCGGCGTTCGCCGCGGTCGGTCTCGAACCGATCACGCTGGAGAAATACCGCGAGCTGTATTGCATCCCCATCCCCAAGTTCTACGAGCGGATGATGGGCCGGCTGCCCACCGAGGCCGAGTGGACGGCGATGGACGACGCGTTCCACCAGCACTACACGCGGTACGCGGTCGACTGCAGGCTCACCGAGGGCGTCGAGCTGCTGCTGGCCGGCTGGCAGGAGGCCGGGCGCAGCCAGTCCATCCTCAGCATGGCCGGGCACGAGGAACTCGTGCCGCTGGTACGCCGGTTGGGGATCGCCGAGCGGTTCGTGCGCGTCGACGGGCGGACGGGCCCCTCCGGCGGCAGCAAGGCCGAGCACATGGTGCGGCACCTGGGGGTCCTCGACGGAGTGGCCCCGGAGCGGACCGTGGTCATCGGGGACGCCGCCGACGACGCGGTGGCGGCGATCGCCGCGGGCGCGCAGGCCGTCCTCTACACCGGCGGCTCGCACAGCCGGGGCAGCCTCGAAGGGGTGGGCGCTCCCGTCGTCGACACCCTGGCGGACGCGGTGCGCGAGGCCGAGCGGATGGCCGCGGCGGCCTGAGCGGCGCGCCCGCGGCCGTCAACCGGAGCGGTGAACAAGCCCGTATCCGCCGCCTTTTGCAAGGACCCGGTTCACCCTCCGCTGTCGGCTGCGTACGCTGTGCTGGGGCCAGTGGCGCGGCGATACGACGGGGGCGAGAGTCATGGGTTTCGGGTTCGGCCAGCGGCGGGGCGGTCAACTCCCCGTAGAGGTCACCACGTTCGTCGGAAGAGCGGCCGAACTGGCCGAGGTGCGCGCCGGGTTCGAGCGCGCACGCCTCGTCACCCTGGTGGGCCCGGGAGGCGTCGGCAAGAGCCGTACGGCGATGCGGGCCGCGGGCGGGCTCGCCGAGCGGTTCCCGGACGGGGTGTGGCTCGTCGAGCTGAGCGCGCTGCGCGACCCCGAGCTGATCCCCGTCACGCTGGCCGCCGTGCTCGAACTGCCCGAACAGGCGGGCATGGAGCCGCTCGACGCGGTCGTCGCGCATCTTCAGGGGCGTCGGCTGCTCATCGTGCTCGACACGTGCGAGCACCTCGTCGACGCCTGCGCCATGCTCACCGACGTGCTGCTGCGGGAGGCGGCCGACGTCAGCGTGCTCGCCACCAGCCGGCAGCCGCTCGACGTGCCGGGGGAGCGCTGCTGCGCCATCGCGCCGCTCGCCCCCGACGACGCGCTGGAGCTGTTCGTGCAGCGGGCGTCCGCCGTGGTGCCGGGGTTCGCCGTGGACGAGGCGAACCGGGAGCAGCTCGCGGCGCTCGCCCGGCGGCTCGACGGGATCCCGCTGGCCATCGAGCTGGCGGCCGTGCGGCTGCGGGCGGTGCCCCTCGAACACCTGGTGCAGCGGCTCGGGCAGCGCTTCGAGGTGCTCACGGGCGGGCGCCGCACCGCGCTGACCCGGCACCAGACGCTGCGTACGGCCATCGGCTGGTCGCACGAGTTGTGCACGCCCGAGGAGCGGCTGCTGTGGGCGCGGCTCTCCGTCTTCGCGGGCTCCTTCGACCTGGCAGCCGCCGAATTCGTGGGCGCGGGCGGCGAGTTGGCGAGCGGGGGCGTGCTGGAGCCGCTCATCGGCCTCGTCGACAAATCCGTCGTGCAGCGGATCGGGGAGAACGGCGGGCGGTACCGAATGCTCGACACCATCCGCGAGTACGGCGCCGAATGGCTGGAGGAGGCGGGGCAGTCGGCCGCCGTGCGACAGCGGCACTCCGCGTACCACCGAGGGCTCGGACAGCGTTACTGGGACGGCTTCCTGACGTCCGATCAGGTTGGCCACTACCAGGTGCTGCGCGCGGCGCGGGCCGATGTCCGGGCCGCGCTCGAATACGCCTACCAGGACCCTGATTCGGTGGCCGCGGGCGTGTGGTTCGCCGCGCAGCTCGGCCCGTACTGGCGGGCGGTCGGCCTGCTCTCCGAGGGGCGGTACTGGATCGAGAAGGGGCTCGCGCTCCTCGGCGAGGTGGGGCAGGAGCAGGCGTGGGGGCGGTTCATGACCGCCCTGTTCTCGGTGTGGCAGGGGGATCTGCCGGGCGCGCTCGAACTCTTCCACCGGGCCGTCGACATCGCGCGCCGCTCGGGCAACGACCGGGTCGAGCTGTTCTGCGACGCGTATCTGGGCGGCCTCGGCGCGCTGTGCGGGGAACCCGAAGGGCTCGACGCCATGGAGGACGCGCGACAGCGGCTCCTCGCGCGCGAGGACGGCCTCGGCATCGGCGTCATCCACTACGAGGCGGCGCTGCTGCTCGGCGTGCTCGGGGACACGGACGGCGCGCTCGCCCTGTGCCGCACGGGCCTCGCCCACCTGGAGAGCACGGGCGAGCGGCAGCTGTACGGGTCCACGCTCATGGTGCAGGGGCTCATCCTCTGGTTCGCCGGGGAGCGCGCGGACGCCGTCGCCTCGCTGTGCCGGGGCCTGGAGGCCGCGGCCGAGATCGACGAGGTGCTGGTCGCCGCGCTGTGCTGCCTCGGGCTCGCCTGGTCCGCCGCGTACGACAAGCGGCAGGTGCGGGCGGCGTGGCTGCTCGGGTACGCGGAGAACGCGCGGCGGCTCGGGGGCGGCGACCCGGTCGGGATGCTGCCGTCGCTCTTCGAGGAGCAGGAGTCCGTGCGCGGCGCGGTGCTGCTGGCCCTGGGCGAGGAGGAGTTCGGCCGGTGGTGGGGCGTGGGGGCGCGGCTGTCGGGGGCGCAGGTGCTCGACGCCGTACGGTCCGGGGCCGACGCGCCGCCGGTGGTGCGGGTGCCCGCGGCGCGTGTGGGCGGGGTGGACGCGCTCACACGGCGGGAGCGGGAGGTCGCCGCGTTGGTGGCGGAGGGGATGTCCAACCGGGAGATCGCCGAGCGGTTGGTGATCTCCAAGCGGACGGCGGATGCGCATGTGGAGCACATTCTGGCGAAGCTGGGGGTCGGCTCCCGGACGGAGATCGCGGCGATTGCCTCCGGCGGTGGTCCGGGGAGGCAGCCGGATCGTGCGTAGCCCTGTCGGGGTGGACGTCGCGGGGCTCTGCCCCGGACCCCGCGCCTCAATCGCCGGCGGGGCTGATTCGTAGGTATACGGATCCCATGTCCCTGTACGCAGATGCGTATACGGCTCCCGGCCGATACCGATGCCGGGGGATCCCCGTGCACGTCAGGCTGTACAGGTGTCGCGTGCTCTGGAGGAACGGCGCGGCGGGGCGCCGGACGGCAATGGTCAACTCCCCACGGCTGTCGTGGCATCGGCCCCTCGTCGCAGCGTCCGGGGCACGGCGCGTTTCGGTGGCTGCCCTCGTCGGCGGGGCAGCCACCGCACTCACCTACCTGCCGGCCGGCGCCTTCGCCCGCAGCACCGTCAGGAACTCCCGCATCCAGGCCGAGTGGTCCGGCCAGGCGCGGGCGGAGACCAGCGTGCCGTCGACGACCACCTCCGCGTCCCGGAAGGTGGCACCCGCCGCCTGCATGTCCGTCTCGAGCGCCGGGTACGCCGTGACGCGCCGCCCCCGCAGCCCGTCCACCGCCGCCGTCAGGAGCGGGCCGTGACAGATCTGCGCGACGGGCCTGTCGGTGTCGAAGAAGGACTTGACGATCTTGCGCAGCTCGGCGTCGCCGCGCAGATACTCCGGCGCCCGGCCGCCCGGAATCACCAATGCGGCGTACTGGCCCGGATCGACTTCGGAGAAGGCCAGGTCGGCGGGCCAGGTGTAGCCGGGCTTCTCCGTGAACGTGTCGAAGCCGGGTTCGAAGTCGTGCACCACGAACCGGAGCTTCTTGCGGGTCGGCGCCGCGATGTCGACGTCGTACCCCTCCTCACGCAGCCGCTGGTACGGGTAGAGGACCTCCAGCGACTCCGCCGCGTCGCCGGTGACGATCAGGATTTTGGGTGCCATTGGTCACACACTCTCCTCGCCGGGATCCGCCGTGTCGTCCGCCCAACGTGTCGCCGCGCCGCTCCACTGGCAAGAGCCCGTACTACGCAAGGCCTTCAGGGGTTCTGTGCAGAGTGTCAAAGTTCGACCCCCTGTTTTGTACACAAGCGGCTCATGACGATGCCCCCTGAGGGAGCGATAGCCTGGTCCCGTGATCAGCGCGATATCTCGCGGGGGCATCGTCGCCCCCTGCCCGCGCCGGGAGATCACGACCTGCCACAGCGGTCGTGCCCGGCGCCGAGTCGCTGATCATTTCGGGCGGATGGCCTCTTCGTTGAAAACGGCGCATTGTCGTCCACCCATCTCTCATCCGGGCATAACGTCGTCTCAGACCGGACACCCCGCGTCGAGGCGTTGTGCCGAGCGATTCATCTACGCCACGTCTACGTCTCGCAACGGCGCGCGACAGGAGCCAGAGGACAATGCAGACCAAGCTGGACGAAGCCAAAGCCGAGCTGCTCACCAGGGCCGCACGGGTAGCTGAGAACAGCCCGGTAGGGGGGAACCTACCGACTGGGGCGACGGGCGAGAGCACGCAAGCCGCCAAGACCGCCGAGACCGCCGAGAACACCGACAGCGTGCTCGCGTTCCTCCAGCGCTACTACCTGCACACCGCACCGGAGGACCTGAGCGACCGTGATCCGGTCGACGTCTTCGGGGCCGCGCACTCGCACCACCGTCTCGCGGAGAACCGCCCGCAGGGCACGGCCAACGTGAAGGTGCACACGCCGACCGTCGAGGAGAACGGCTGGACGTGCAGCCACTCGGTCGTCGAGGTCGTCACGGACGACATGCCGTTCCTGGTGGACTCCGTCACCAACGAGCTGTCCCGGCAGGGCCGCGGCATCCACGTCGTCATCCACCCGCAGATCACGGTCCGCCGCGATGTCACCGGCAAGCTCCTCGAGGTGCTGCCCGCCGGTACGTCCGCCGAGGGCCACGACGTGCTCACCGAGTCGTGGATCCACGTCGAGATGGACCGCGAGACCGACCGCTCCGACCTCAAGCAGATCACCTCCGACCTGCTGCGCGTCCTGTCCGACGTACGGGAGTGCGTCGAGGACTGGGAGAAGATGCGGGACTCGGCGCTGCGCATCGCCGAGGAGCTGCCGGGCGAGCCGACCGCGGGCGACCTGCCCGACCAGGAGGTCGAGGAGGCCCGCGAGCTGCTGCGCTGGCTGGCCGCCGACCACTTCACGTTCCTCGGGTACCGCGAGTACAACCTCTCCGAGGACGACTCGCTGGCCGCCGTGCCCGGCACCGGACTCGGCATCCTGCGCTCCGACCCGCACCACGAGCGCGACGAGCATCACCCGGTCTCGCCTTCGTTCAACCGACTCCCGGCCGACGCCCGCGCCAAGGCCCGCGAGCACCGCCTGCTGGTCCTCACCAAGGCCAACAGCCGCGCCACCGTGCACCGGCCGAGCTACCTCGACTACGTCGGCGTGAAGAAGTTCGACGCGGACGGGAACGTCGTCGGCGAGCGGCGGTTCCTCGGCCTGTTCTCCAGCGCCGCCTACACCGAGAGCGTGCGCCGAGTCCCGGTCATCCGCCGCAAGGTCCAGGAAGTCCTGAAGGGCGCGGGCTTCTCGCCCAACAGCCACGACGGCCGCGACCTGATGCAGATCATGGAGACGTACCCGCGCGACGAGCTGTTCCAGACGCCCGCGGACGAGCTGCGCTCCATCGTGACGTCCGTCCTGTACCTCCAGGAGCGCCGCCGGCTGCGGCTCTACCTGCGCCAGGACGAGTACGGCCGCTACTACTCGGCCCTCGTCTACCTGCCGCGCGACCGCTACACGACGGGCGTGCGCCTGCGGATCATCGACATCCTCAAGGAGGAGCTCGACGGCACCAGCGTCGACTTCACCGCCTGGAACACCGAGTCGATCCTGTCCCGGCTGCACTTCGTCGTCCGGGTCCCGCAGGGCACCGAGCTGCCGGAGCTGTCCGACGCCGACAAGGACCGGATCGAGGCCCGCCTCGTCGAGGCCGCCCGCTCCTGGGCCGACGGCTTCGGGGAGGCGCTGAACGCCGAGTGCGGCGAGGAGCGCGCCGCCGAACTGCTGCGCCGCTACGGCCAGGCGTTCCCCGAGGGCTTCAAGGCCGACCACTCGCCGCGCGCCGCCGTGGCCGACCTGGTCCACCTCGAACAGCTCACGCAGGAGAAGAAGGACTTCGAACTCTCCCTGTACGAGCCGGTGGGCGCGGCCCCCGGCGAGCGCCGCTTCAAGATCTACCGGATCGGCGCGCCCGTCTCGCTCTCCGCCGTCCTGCCGGTGCTCCAGCGCCTGGGCGTCGAGGTCACCGACGAGCGCCCGTACGAGCTGCGCTGCAGCGACCGCAAGACCGCGTGGATCTACGACTTCGGCCTGCGCATGCCGAAGCCGGCGAACGGCAACGGGGACGACCTCGGGGCCGACGGCCGCGAGCGCTTCCAGGAGGCCTTCGCCGCCACCTGGACCGGCCTCGCCGAGAACGACGGCTTCAACTCCCTCGTCCTCGGCGCCGGTTTGAACTGGCGTCAGGCGATGGTCCTTCGCGCGTACGCCAAGTACCTGCGCCAGGCGGGCTCCACGTTCAGCCAGGACTACATGGAGGACACCCTCCGGACGAACGTGCACACCACGCGCCTGCTGGTGTCGCTGTTCGAGGCGCGGATGTCCCCGGACCGGCAGCGCGCCGGGACCGAGCTGATCGACGGTCTGCTCGAAGAGGTCGACGGCGCGCTCGACCAGGTCGCCTCCCTCGACGAGGACCGGATCCTGCGGTCCTTCCTCACCGTCATCAAGGCGACGCTGCGCACGAACTTCTTCCAGGAGGCCGCGGGCGGCAAGCCGCACGCGTACGTCTCCATGAAGTTCGACCCGCAGGCCATCCCCGACCTGCCCGCGCCGCGGCCCGCGTACGAGATTTGGGTGTACTCGCCGCGCGTCGAGGGCGTGCACCTGCGCTTCGGCAAGGTCGCCCGCGGTGGCCTGCGCTGGTCGGACCGGCGCGAGGACTTCCGTACGGAGATCCTCGGTCTGGTGAAGGCGCAGATGGTGAAGAACACCGTCATCGTGCCGGTCGGCGCCAAGGGCGGCTTCGTCGCCAAGCAGCTGCCGGACCCGTCGGTGGACCGGGACGCCTGGATGGCCGAGGGCATCGCCTCGTACAAGACGTTCATCTCGGCGCTCCTCGACATCACCGACAACCTCGTCGGCGGCGAGGTCGTGCCGCCCTTCGACGTCGTGCGGCACGACGAGGACGACACGTACCTCGTGGTCGCGGCCGACAAGGGCACGGCGTCGTTCTCGGACATCGCGAACGAGGTCGCCGAGTCGTACAACTTCTGGCTCGGTGACGCCTTCGCCTCCGGCGGCTCCGCCGGCTACGACCACAAGGGCATGGGCATCACCGCCCGCGGCGCCTGGGAGTCCGTCAAGCGGCACTTCCGGGAGCTGGGCGTCGACACCCAGTCCGAGGACTTCACGGTCGTCGGCGTCGGCGACATGTCCGGTGACGTGTTCGGCAACGGCATGCTGCTGAGCGAGCACATCCGGCTGGTCGCCGCCTTCGACCACCGGCACATCTTCATCGACCCGAAGCCGGACGCGGCCACCGGCTACGCCGAGCGCCGCCGGATGTTCGACCTGCCGCGCTCCAGCTGGGCGGACTACAACAAGGAGCTGATCTCGGCGGGCGGCGGCATCTTCCCGCGCTCCGCCAAGTCGATCCAGCTCAACGCCCACATCCGCGAGGCCCTCGGCATCGAGTCCGGCCAGGCGAAGATGACCCCGGCCGAGCTGATGAAGGCCATCCTCCAGGCGCCGGTCGACCTGCTGTGGAACGGCGGCATCGGTACGTACGTCAAGTCGTCGGTCGAGTCGAACGCGAACGTCGGCGACAAGGCCAACGACGCCATCCGCGTCGACGGCAAGGACGTGCGCGCCCGCGTCATCGGCGAGGGCGGCAACCTCGGCGCGACCCAGCTGGGCCGCATCGAGTTCGCCCGCAGCGGCGGCCGGGTGAACACCGACGCCATCGACAACAGCGCCGGCGTCAACACCTCGGACGTCGAGGTGAACATCAAGATCCTGCTCAACGGGCTCGTCTCCGACGGCGACATGACGGTCAAGCAGCGCAACAAGCTGCTCGCCGCCATGACCGACGAGGTCGGCCACCTGGTGCTGCGCAACAACTACGCGCAGAACACGGCGCTCGCCAACTCCTGCGCCCAGGCGCCGTCCCTGCTCCACGCCCACCAGCGGTTCATGCGCCGCCTCGGCAAGCAGGGCCACCTCGACCGGGGCCTGGAGTTCCTGCCCAACGACCGGCAGATCCGCGAACTCCTGGGCTCCGGCCGCGGCCTGAGCCAGCCGGAGCTCGCCGTCCTCTTCGCGTACACGAAGATCACGGCGTCCGACGAGCTGATCCAGACGACGCTCCCCGACGACGCGTACCTGCGCCGCCTGCTGCACACCTACTTCCCGAAGCCGCTGCGGGAGAAGTACGGCGAGGCGATCGACGGGCACGCGCTGCGCCGCGAGATCATCACGACGGTCCTCGTCAACGACACGGTGAACACGGGCGGTTCGACGTTCCTGCACCGCCTCCGTGAGGAGACGGGCGCGTCCCTGGAGGAGATCGTGCGGGCGCAGCTCGCCGCGCGCGAGATCTTCGGCCTCAGCGAGGTGTGGGACGCGGTCGAGGCGCTCGACAATGTCGTCGCCGCGGATGTCCAGACCCGGATCCGCCTGCACTCGCGGCGCCTTGTCGAGCGCGGCACCCGCTGGCTGCTCAACAACCGCCCGCAGCCGCTCCAGCTGGCCGAGACCATCGACTTCTTCAAGGAAGGCGTCACCCAGGTCTGGGCCGAGATGCCGAAGATGCTGAGCGGCGCCGACGCCGAGTGGTACCAGGGCATCCTCGACGAGCTGACCGGCGCGGGCGTGCCGGAGGAGCTGGCGGAGCGGGTCGCCGGATTCTCGTCCGCGTTCCCGACGCTCGACATCGTGCAGATCGCCGACCGCACGGGCAAGGACGCGCTGTCGGTCGCCGAGGTCTACTACGACCTCGCCGACCGGCTGTCCATCACCCAGCTCATGGACCGCATCATCGAGCTGCCGCGCTCCGACCGCTGGCAGTCGATGGCCCGCGCGTCGATCCGTGAGGACCTGTACGCGGCACACGCCGCGCTCACCGCCGACGTGCTGGCGGCGGGCAACGGTACGCCGACACCGTCGCCCGAGCAGCGGTTCAAGGCGTGGGAGGAGAAGAACGCGGCGATCCTGGGCCGGGCGCGCTCGACCCTGGAGGAGATCCAGGGCTCCGACTCGTTCGACCTGGCGAACCTCTCGGTCGCCATGCGCACGATGCGCACGCTGCTGCGCACGCACTCGTAGCGGATACGCGAACGGGGGCGCCCCGAGCCGGAGATGACCGGCTCGGGGCGCCCCCGTTTTTCCGTACGGGAGTGGCTACGCGGCGACCGGGGCCGCCTTCGCCTGCTTCGGCTTGGCCTTGGGCTTGGCCGGACCGCCGGCGTTGGTGAACGCCTCGTACTGCTCGAGGACGTCCTCGGTGGGCCCGTCCATCCGCAGCTCGCCGCGCTCCAGCCACAGCACCCGGTCGCAGGTGTCCCGGATCGACTTGTTGCTGTGGCTGACGAGGAAGACGGTGCCCGCGTGCTGCCGCAGCTCCTTGATGCGCTGCTCGGACCGCTTCTGGAAGGCCCGGTCACCGGTGGCGAGCGCCTCGTCGATCAGCAGCACGTCGTGCTCCTTGGCGACGGCGATGGAGAACCGCAGCCGGGCCGCCATGCCGGACGAATACGTCCGCATCGGCAGCGTCACGAAGTCCCCCTTCTCGTTGATCCCGGAGAAGTCGACGATCTCGTCGTAGCGCTCCCGGACCTGCTCGGGGGACATGCCCATCGCGAGCCCGCCGAGCCGCACGTTGCGCTCGCCGGTGAGGTCGTTCATGAGGGCCGCGTTCACGCCGAGCAGCGAGGGCTGCCCGTCGGTGTAGATGTGCCCGTTCTCGGTCGGGAGGAGACCGGCGACGGCCTTCAACAGGGTGGACTTCCCCGACCCGTTGGTCCCGATGAGCCCGATGGCCTCACCGCGGTAAGCAGTGAACGAGACGTTCTTGACGGCGTGCACCTTGCGCACACCGGCCCGCTTCTCGCTCTTCTTCTTCCCGCCGAGGATGCGGCTGAGGGCGGCGGTCGCGGCGCCGCGGCCCGCGCCGGTCCCGTTGACGCGGTAGACGATGTCGACGCCGTCGGCGATGACGGTCGGTACCTGTTCGCTGGTGTTGTCAGCCACGTCCGTACGTCTCCTCGGCCTTCCAGAAGTAGATGAACCCGCCGATCCCGGCGAGCAGCGCCCAGCCGGCCGCCAGCGCCCAGATGTGCGGCGGCAGTTGGCCCGCGGTGAAGCTGTCGATGAGCGCGAAGCGCATCAGGTCGATGTAGACGGCGGCCGGGTTGGCCTGGAGCAGCGTCCGTACGAACGACGGGACGTCCTGCCCGTCCGTCAGCCGGGTCAGGCTCCACATCACGCCGGACGTGTACATCCACGTACGCAGCAGGAACGGCATCAGCTGCGCGAGGTCCGGGGTCTTCGAGCCGAGCCGGGCCATGATCAGCCCGAGCCCGGTGTTGAACACGAACTGGAGCGTGAGCGCGGGCACGACGAGCACCCAGGACAGCGCCGGCGGCACGCCCGTCGCCAGCAGGATGACCACGAGCGCGCACATCGAGAACAGCAGCTGCTGGAGCTGCTGGAGGCAGAACGAGATCGGCAGCGAGGCCCGCGGGAAGTGCAGGGCCCGGACGAGCCCGAGGTTCCCGGAGATCGCCCTCGTCCCCGCCATCACGGACGACTGCGTGAACGTCCACACGAACACGCCCGTGACCAGGAACGGGATGTAGTCCGGCACGCCCCTGCTGGTGCCCATGAGCTTGCCGAAGATGAGGTAGTACACCGCGGCGTTCAGCAGGGGCGTCAGCACCTGCCAGACCTGTCCGAGCTTCGCCTGGCTGTACTGGGCGGTGAGCTTGGCGGTCGAGAAGGACGAGATGAAGTGCCTGCGCTGCCACAACTGGCGTACGTACGCGGGCAGCGAGGGCCGCGCGCCGCTGACGCTCAGCCCGTACCGGGCGGCGAGGGCCGCCGGATCCTCAGGGGTGGACCGCGGTGCCTCCTGCGGGGGAGGCGTGTCCAGAACCTGGCTCACATCCGCTGCTTTCGGTCGGGGTGGGGTGGGGCAGGGCGACGGCCGGTGTTCATCTGCCGTTCACGTCGGAACGGTCCCGTATCGTCGTGACGTGAGACTAGGACGCATTGACGTCGGAACGCAACCGTTTCGTCGTCGCGCGCCTATGCTTTGCCATATGACAACCAACGCCGACGCCCCCAAGCCGACGCGCCGCAGGGCCCCCGCCGGCGCGGCCGTGCTGCGCGAGGACGTGACGGAGGCCATCCGTGCGGCCGTCTTCGAGGAACTGGCCTCGGTCGGCTACGCGCGCATGTCCATCGAGGGCATCGCGCGGCGCGCGGGAGTCGGTAAGACGGCCGTCTACCGACGCTGGAAGTCCAAGCTCCACCTGGTCCTCGACCTGGTCTCGGCGATCGCCGTGCAGGGCCTGCCCGCCCCGGACACGGGCTCCCTGGAGGCCGACCTCCGCCTCCTCTACGAGGTCACGTCACGCGCGCTGCGCCACCCCGTGGCCGGCCAGATCATCCCGGACCTCCAAGCGGAGGCGGCCCGCAACCCGGAGATCGCCGAGGCCCTGCAGAAGGCGCTGCGCGAGGGGCAGCACGGGGTGGCGAGCGGCATCGTGCGGGCGGCGGCGGAGCGGGGTGAGCTCCGCGAGGGCCTGGACGAGGAGCTGGCGCTCGACCTGATCTCGGGCCCCCTGTACTGGCGCGCGGTGGTGGTCCGCACCCCGAAGCTCCCCAAGGACCACCTGAAGCGGCTGTCGGCGGCGACGGCGGCGGCGCTGAAGGCGCTCTGAGGCGCTGTGACGTGGCGCTGTGACAGGGGACTGTGACGCAGGATGACGGCCGGTTCGTCATCCTGCGTCACAGTCCCCCAGGTCTGCGTCCCCCAGGTCTGAGGCTCAGGTGGTGGCCACGAGGAAGTCCTCGCCGCTCGACGGGCGCAGGGCGTCCGTGCGGGCCGTGAAGTAGCGGGTCGCGAGCTCCGTGCCCGGTACGTGGCGGGTGGTCGCGAAGCCCGCCTCGCGGGCGAGGGTGAGCATGTCCTCGGGGGCGTAGAAGTTGAGGAAGGGCGTGCCGGAGGCGCTCGCGCCCTGCTTGCTGGTCTCCATGCCGGACCGGTCCGCCTCGTCGATGAGGTCGGCCGGGAGGATGAAGGAGAGGGCGAGGGTCGAGCCCGGGGCCAGCCTCGCGGTCTGTTCCAGGGTGGCCGCCGTGGCCTCGCGGGTGAGGTACATGACGACGCCCGTCGAGACGACGACCGCCGGGCGGCGCGGATCGAAACCGGCCGCCGTCAGCCCGTCCCACCAGGACTCCTCGGCCTCGAAGTCGACGGGGACGAGGTGCAGGCGGCGCGGGACCCCGTAGCCGAGCGCTTCGAGGCGGGCGCGCTTCCAGGACTGCGGGCCCGGCTGGTCGACCTCGTAGATGTCGAGGCGGGCGGCGAGTTCGGGCCGGCGCTGGGCCAGCGTGTCCAGGCCCGCGCCGAGGATGACGTACTGGTCGACGCCGCGCTCCGACTCCCGCTCCACGAGGTCCTCGATGAAGCGGGCCCGCGAGACCATCGCGGCCCGGAAGCCGCGGGTCGCCTTGGGCTCCATGTCGGGGCGCTCGCGCCAGTCGGGTCCGGGGTCGAGCAGGCGCAGGCCGACCTCGTCCTCAAGGACGTGCGGCGCGTCGTCGACCTGGACGTGCATCGCGCGCCACAGGGCGCAGCGCTCCGCCGTGTTGTCCGGCGCCGCCCCGGTCATCCCCACTCCTTGGTGAGGTCGAGCTCCTCGTTGCGCTGGGTCAGCGAGTACCAGTTGCCGTTGTCGTCGCGGAAGACGGCCTCGACGCCGTACGGGCGTTCCTTCGGTTCCTGGAGGAACTCGACGCCGCGCGCCTTGAACGTCTCGTAGTCGCCCCGGCAGTCGTCCGTGCGCAGCGCGCCGCCGCCGAGGACGCCCTTGGCGACCAGTTCGGTGAGGGCCCTGGCGGACTCGGGGTCGACGCCGTGGCCGTCGGGGCGCATCAGGGCCAGCTCGAACTCGGGCTGGTCCTTGGCGCCGACGGTGATCCAGCGCGAGTCGCCCATGGACATGTCGGTGCGGAGCTCCATGCCGAGCTTCTCGGTGAAGAACGTCTTCGTACGCTCCTGGTCGAGCGTCCAGATCGTCGTGATGCCGACGCCTTTGATCATCGTGGGCTCCTGGGTGGGCTGGGCCGGTTCCTTCCGGCTGTTCCACCGTAGGCAGCGGGACGCTCAGGCGGCTTCTTCAGAATTGCTGTCTCTGGTCGTGCGGAAGCCGCCTGCCCACAGCAGGGCGTAGCAGCCGGGGATGAGTGCGGCGCCGCTGCGGAGCTTCTCCCGGCGGTACTCGCCCGGGGTCAGGCCCGTGTGCTGCTTGAAGCGCGTCGTGAACGTGCCGAGGCCGGTGAAGCCGACCAGGTGGCAGATCTCGGTGATGCTCAGGTCGCAGGTGCGCAGCATCTCCGCCGCGCGCTCGATGCGGCGCCGCGAGAGGTACTGGCCCGGTGTCCGCCCGTACGCCGCCTTGAACACCCGGACGAAGTGCGAGCGCGAGTAGCCGGCGCGGGCCGCCACCGCGTCCAGGTTCAGGGTCTCGTCGGCCCAGTCCCGGTCCATCACGTCCTTGGCGGCGCGCAGTCGGCGAAGGTGGGCGAGGTGTTCGTCGGCGGCTGTGTCCATCGCTTCGATCCTGGCACGAAACTCTTAAGTCGTTTAAGTGTGATGTCCGTTACGCTCCATTTGTATGCCTTCGAGGACCCCATCCACCGCCGCCTTCGACCGCACCGACCCCTGGCTGACCAAGGCGCTGCCCCGGCTGCGCGGCATCGAGCCGACCAGAAGTTACGGGTACGGCGGGGAGTTGCTGCACGACGACGGCCGGGCCGACATGGAGGCCTACGGCGCGCGCGTCGCCGAGCTCGCGACGCGGCTCGGGGAGGCGCTCCTGTCGTACGGGGCCTCGGCCGAGGAGGCGGTCGCCGGGATGCTCGTCGTCGCCGAGACGTACGGGCTCAGCTACTGCGAGCCGGGTGTCACGCTCGCCTCCGTGTCGCTGTCCGCGCACGCGCCCGGTGAGCTGACGCCGCTGCACGCGAACCGGGTGATCCGTAAGCACGCCACCGACTTCCGAACGCTCGGGCGCATCCACGCCCTCGTCGAGCGGATCAGCGCCAGGCAGCTCGGGCTCGACGAGGCGCGGGCCGCGACCGCGCGGATCCTCGACGCGCCCGCGGACCGGGGGCGATGGGTGCTGAATGGGGTCTCCCCTGCTCGAGCGGGTTCGAGAGCTTGGGGAAGTGTGCCGGTGCAGACGGGGTTCGTGGCGGCCGGTGGTGGCATCGCGTTCGGCGGTGGCGCGCTGACCTCGCTCTGCGCGTTCGTCGCCGGGCTGCTCGGGGCGCTGCTGTGCGGCTGGCTGGGGCGCAACGGCGTGCCCGCGTTCTACCGGTCGGCCGTCGCCGCGATGCCGGCCGCCGTGCTGGCCGTCGCGATCAGTCACAGCGCGCCGCCGGCGACGGTGCAGTCCGTCGTGGTCGCCGGGGTGCTGGGGCTGCTGCCGACCGTCACCTTCGTCAGCGCCGTGCAGGACGCGCTCACCGGGCACTATCTGACCGCGCTCGGGCGGCTCTTCGACGCGCTGCTGGTGTTCGCCGCGGTGGTCACGGGCGTGGTGGCCGTGCTCGGCGTGGGGCGGCTCGTCGGGTTCGAGGCGCCGGTCGTGCCGACGGCCGCGCGGGCCGAGTATCTGGGGGCGCCCGCCGTGGGCGCCGCCGTGTTCTCGGTGGCCGTGGCGGCGCGGGCGCGGACGCCGCGGCGGGACTGGCTGCCCGCCGGGCTGCTCGGGCTCGGCGGGTTCGTGGTGGCGGCCGAGTTCACGGTCCTCGGGCTTCCCTCGCTCGTCGGTACGGCGGTGGTGGCGGCCGGTGTCGGGTGCGCGGCACATGCCGTGGCGCGGCGGAGGAGGGAGTCCGCGCTGCCGCTCGTCGTTCCTGGTATCGCCCCGTTGCTGCCGGGCAGCGCGTTGTACGTGGCCTTGGCCGCGCTTGCCTCCGGGCGGACCACGGAGGGGGTCGGGGGGCTGGTGCACGCGGCGGCGGTGACGTTGGCGATCGCGGTGGGGGTGGGGCTCGCGGGGGAGGCGGCGCAGCTCTTCCGGAGGGTCCGGGGGGCGGGTGCCGTGAGTGTTGCGTCGAGGCGGGGTGGACGTCACGGGGCTCCGCCCCGGACCCCGCGGGCTCTCGTACGAAAGGCGGGCTTGAATGTGCCCGCCCTGCGCCTCGAACGTCGGAGGGGCTTGAATGCGCCGACCGGGCCCCCGCGGCGTCAGAGCTCCGCGGAGTCCAGGGCCCCCGTCAGGCGGTCCAATTGAGTTCGCAGGGTCTCGATCTCCTGAAGGTCGAAGCCCGTCGCGGCGGCGATCTTGCGGGGGACCTCGGACGCGCGGGTCTTCAGGGCCGCGCCCGCGTCGGTGAGGGCGATCGTCACCGAGCGCTCGTCCGCGGCGCTGCGCTCGCGGCGTACGAGGCCGTTCGCCTCCAGGCGCTTGAGGAGCGGGGAGAGGGTGCCGGAGTCCAGCCGGAGGCGCTCGCCGAGGCGCTTGACCGGGAGCGGGCCCTCGTCGGGCGCGGCCTCCCAGAGCACCAGCATGACCAGGTACTGGGGGTAGGTGAGGCCCAGGTCCTTGAGCAGCGTGCGGTAGACGCCGCCGAAGGCGCGCGACGCCGCGTTGAGCGAGAAGCAGATCTGGCGGTCGAGCCGGAGGAACTCGTCGGTGCCGGGCGCGCTGGGAGTGCTGGACATGGATCCAGGGTAGCGCTCGCGCGATTCAGTTGTGCACAATTGAATTGTGTGCTCTATTTAGAGGGTACGAAGAGACCGACGAAGTCATTCACGGAATCGAGAGGCAGGTCCTCCCCATGGACGCCATCTACACCGCTGTCGCCACCGCCACCCACGGCCGCGACGGGCGCGCCGTCTCCTCGGACGGCGTGATCGACCTCCAGCTCGGCGTGCCCACGGAGATGGGCGGCAACGGCCAGGGCTCCAACCCGGAGCAGCTCTTCGCCGCCGGTTACGCGGCCTGCTTCGGCAGCGCGCTCGGGCTCGTCGGGCGTAACGCCAAGGTGGACGTCGCCGACGCCGCCGTCACCGCCGAGGTCTCCATCGGCAAGCAGGGCGAGGGCTTCGGGCTCGCCGTCGTGCTCCGCGTCGAGCTGCCCGAGTCGGTCGACGCCGGGACCGGCCGCAAGCTGGTCGAGCAGGCGCACCAGGTGTGCCCGTACTCGAACGCCACGCGCGGCAACATCGACGTACAGCTCGTCGTCGAGTAGGACCCGTCCCGCCTCCCCTCAACCGCGCCTCGGTGAGCCGCCGTTGACCCGGGCGAGGGCCTCGCCCGTGCGCGGGTTCCACGCCATGAGCACCGCCTCCGGCGGCAGTCGCTCGCCCCGGTCGAGCAGCAGCCAGCGGACGCGGTAGCGGTCGGCGATCGTCTGCCGTTCGGCGCGGGTGGACGCGGGGGAGAGGTAGGCGCGCACCGCCGCCCGGCGCCGGTCCCAGTCGGCCCTGTCGACGACCGGGTCGGGGCGGGCGGGCGCGACCAGCGTCGGACCGTAGCCCGGCAGCGCGCGGGTCGGCCGGTAGCCGCTGGTGAGGACCACGTCGCCGGGCGGGATGTGCTGCGCCGCCCAGGTGTACGAGGGCCAGCTCGGCGGCGGGTCGAGGGCCGTGGCCAGGAAGCCGAGGGCCGCACCGGTCGCCGCCAGCGCGCCGAGCACCCGGCGCCGGCGTGGCCACGGCCGGGGCGCCGCGAGGGCGATCGCCAGGGCGAGCTGGAGCGGCATCACCGTGAGGACCAGGGCCGCGCCGTACGCGGAGGGGTGCAGCAGTGCCGCGTACGCGAGGCTCGTGATGCCTGCCGCGCACAGGACGGCGAGCGGGTCCTTGCGGTCGCGCCGGAAGCGCAACCACAGCGGCGGGAGGCCGATCAGCGCGAGCCACGGGACGTGGGCGGGCGCGGGGTCCGAGTCCGGCCACAGCCACACCAGGCCGACCGCCGCGACCCCCGCCACGGCCCAGCGCGCGCCCTCCCGCCGCAGCCGCCACGCGCCCGCCCACACCCAGAGGGCGAGCCCGATCGCGAACGTCGACGGGTAGCCGAGGTCGATCATCAGGGAGCGCAGCGCGAGCGGTTCGGTCCGCCAGTCCGTGCTCGTTCCCCACAGGAGCGTCAGCGTCAACAGGGCCAGGACCGGGGCCCATTGACGGGGTGTGAGGGCGCGGACGAAGCGGTTCAGGCCCGTCAGCAGGACCAGCAGGTTGGCGGGGCCCGCGAGCTTCATGACCTCCCAGCCCGTCAGCCCCGTCGCCCGCGCGAAGGCGCCCTCCGCCATCGCGTACGGGGAGATGACGTACCAGCTGCCCGCGCCCGGCAGGTCGACCAGCGGGTGGCGCGGGTGCGGCAGGCTCACCTTCAGGCGTTCGATCACCGCCGCGTGCAGCCCGTAGTCGTAGGCCATCGGCACCCACCAGTACGCGAGCGTCAGCAGCAGCCAGAACAGGCCGCCGAAGACGAAGAACGGGGTCGGGCGCCAGAACTGGCCGCCGCGCAGCGCCGTCGCGCCGCGCGCCGCTCCCCGGGCGAGTGCGGTGGTCGTCATGTACGGCATGGGGACTGTGTGCCCCGCGGGCGCGGTCCGCCCCGCCTTTCGTGGGCCGTGCGGGTGAGCGCGGGGCCGCGGGCGGACACGGAACGGGTGACGTTCGCGCGGCGCGACACCGGGCCCGCTCCGGAACCGGATCTGTACTACAAGATCACCGCATGTCCTCCTGGTCCCCCGCCGAGTCCGGGGCCCGTACCGGCACCCTGGACGGAACGGAGGCCGCGCCCACCGGGATCGCCGCGCGCATGGCGTGCCTGGACCGGGTGTGGGGGGTGGCCGACCGGGGGTTCGTACAACGGCGCGAGGTCGTCCCGCACAGCGTGTGGCTGCGCCTGTACGAGCACGAGGGCCCGCCAGGCCCGCGCTGCGACCGCGGGCGGATCGGTGACCTTCTGGCGGATCATGCTGGAAACGGTGGGCCGGATCATTCGGCGCCGCGACTCCAGCAAGACCCGTCAGAAGGGTCCTAGCGGCCGAGCAGTGAGCGCAGCCGGCTCTTCGGGCGCGGGGCCTGCGTGGGTACGGGCGACGCGGCCGGCTTGTGGCGCGACACCGGCTGGGCCGGGCGCTTCGCCTTCTTGCCGTCGATGCGGATCATCGAGTGCCCGGCGACCTCCTCCGCGCCGTGCCAGAAGTCCTTGCGCTCCGCGAGCATCGCGCCGAGCTCGGAGCGCACCGGCTCGAACGCGCCCCACGTCCCGTAGAACTTGGTCGCCGTGATGCACAGCGGCTTGAGCCCCGTCGTGGCGACGGCGCCCCACGTCGCGGCCGCGACGCCCGGACAGTGCTCGGCGCGGAAGTCGTCGAGCACGACGATGCCGTCCTCGCCGAGGAGTTCGCGGGACGCCTCGATGTCGCCGTGCACGTGCTCGTACAGATGCGAGGCGTCGACATGCACGAAGCGGCAGCTGGCGGGGGCGACCACGGACGTGATCACGTGCGAGGGGCCCTGCACCACCTCGGGCAACTCGTCATGGAACGCTCGGTAGTTGGCCTCGAAAGCGGTTCGCGTGAGGGTGCTGTAGGACTTGTTCATCTCCTTGTCGTTCGCCAGGTCGCCCGCGGGCGAGTCGAACAGGTCGCAGACGGTGAAGGTCTCCTTCTCCTCCAGGTACTGCCCCATGAAGATGGCGCTCTTGCCCAGGTAGACGCCGAGTTCGAGGAGATCCCCGCCCTGGCCGAGCGCGCGCTGCCGGCTCAGGAACCAGTCGAAGAGCACCTGGTCGATGTTGTGGAACCAGCCTTTGACGTCGTCGAGCGCGGCCGGGCGCGGCAGCTCGGCGGGCGCGGTGTGGGACTCGTGCTGCATGTCAGCTCCAGTACGGATGACGTGGGTGCGGGCCCCGCGGCGACGCGCTGGTCCGCAGGGCCCGGGAGGCCATCAGCTCTGGGTAGGCGCAGCGGGTGTCCACGTGGTGGACGGGAGGGAACGAAAGGCCTTCGCACCCAATAAATCCCGGTTGCACCACGCGTTACTTGACGGCTCCCGCCATCACGCCCGACACGAACTGCCGCTGGAACGCGAAGAACACGGCCAGCGGGACCACCATCGAGATGAACGCTCCGGGCCCGAGCACATCGACGTTGTTGCCGAACTGCCGTACCTGGGTCTGGAGCGCGACCGTGATCGGCTGGCTGTCGGTGTCCGTGAAGATCAGCGCGACCAGCATGTCGTTCCACACCCACAGGAACTGGAAGATGCCGAGCGAGGCGATCGCGGGAGCGCCGAGCGGCATCACCACCCGCAGGAACAGCCGCAGTTCGCCCGAGCCGTCCAGCCGGGCCGCCTCCAGGAGTTCGCGCGGGATCTCCGCGAAGAAGTTCCGCAGCAGGAACACCGCGAACGGCAGCCCGAACCCGACATGGAAGAGGATCACGCCGAGGATCGAGCCGAAGATGCCGATGTCGCCGAAGAGGCGGGCGATCGGCACGAGCGCGACCTGCACGGGAACCACGAGCAGCCCGACCACGATCAGGAACCACCAGTCGCGGCCCGGGAACTCCATCCACGCGAACGCGTAGCCGGCCAGCGAGCCGATCACGATCACGAGCAGGGTCGCGGGCACCGTGATCAGGGCCGTGTTGACCAGGGAACGCGTGATGTCCGAGTTCTCCAGGAGGCTGCTGTAGCTCTCGAAGGTCAGCTGCGCCGGTTTGCTGAACACCGTCCACCAGCCGCTGTCCGCCATGTCCTCCGGGGAGCGCAGCGAGGAGAACAGCAGGCCGATCGTTGGCACCAGCCACAGCGCGCCGACCAGCAGTAGCACGAACTGCACGAAGCCGCCGCTGAGCCTGTCACCGATCCGGCGCGCGAGCGAGCGCGGGGCCTTGACGGTCTCGTCGAGGATGGTCATCGCCGTACCTCCCGCCGCAGCCGCCGCATGTTGAACCACATCACCGGGATCACGAGCAGCAGGAGCAGCACGGCGATCGCGCTGGCCAGGCCCTCGTTGTCCTCACTGAACGCCGAGCGGTACAGCTGGAGGGCCAGCACGTTGGCGTCGTCCTGCGAGGAGCCCGGCGCGATGATGAAGATCAGGTCGAAGATCTTCAGTACGTTGATCATCAGCGTGACGAGGACGACCGCGAGCACGGGCGCCAGGAGCGGCACCGTGACCCGGCGGAACACCTGCCACTCGGAGGCGCCGTCCACGCGGGCGGCTTCGAGGAGTTCGCGGGGGATGCCGGCGAGGCCCGCCCCGATGAGCACCATCGCGAACCCGGCCCACATCCACACGTACGCGACCATGATCGAGGTCGTCACGATGTTGAGGTACAGGTCGAAGCCGCCGAGGTGGATCGTGAAGTACTTCTTGTCGCCGAGCCAGTCGACGCCGTTGTACGGCTCCTTGAAGTTGGCCGCGGGCAGCCGGAGTTGGGAGCCGTCGGCCGAGGCGGGGAGCGCGAAGGTGCCGTCGGCCCTGGCCGTCGTGGAGGCCACGACCTTGCCGTTCTTGACGGCTTCGACGCGCATGCCGGGGTAGCCGTCCTCGGTTCCGTCGATCTGGTCCCGCTTGCCCGCGCCCTTGCCGAGGGTGAAGTCCTGCCACACCGTGCCGGTGACCCCGGCCTTCCCCGTGGCGGGCTGCTTCGCGGGTTTGGCGTCCTTGGGCATCTGGTCGGCGGCGACGCCGACCAGCGGGAGCAGTACGGGAGTTCCGGCCTTCACCGGGTCCTTCGTGAGGAACGGGCCGCCGCTCTTCCCGGTGAGCGTGTCCGGACCGCGCGGATGCGCCTTCGGGAACGCGGAGGAGTCGGCGAACGTGTCGTGCACCCCGACCATGACCGCGTTCACCGCGCCCTTGTCCGGGTCCTGGTCGTAGACGAGCCGGAAGATGATGCCCGCGGCCAGCATCGAGATGGCCATCGGCATGAAGACCACCAGCTTGAACGCGGTGGCCCAGCGGATCCGCTCGGTGAGCACGGCGAAGATCAGGCCGAGCGCCGTGGCGACCGTCGGGGCGAGCACCACCCACCAGATGTTGTTGTTGATCGCGGCCTTGGTGTCCTCGCGCGTGAACAGCGTCTCGTAGTTGTCGAACCCGATGAACGAGCCGCCCGAGGCGTTGAAGAAGCTGCGGATGACCGAGTACCCGATCGGATACACGACCAGGGCGCCGAGCAGGATCAGCGCGGGCAGCAGGAAGAGCCCGGCGACGGACTTGCGGGTGCCGGTGACGCTCTTACGGTTACGTGGTGGCGTTGCGGCGGCCGCCCCGGGATCCGGGGCGGCGCCGCCTGTGGCGGATGTCATCGCCGCGTCAGTCCTTGAACGCCTTGGCCGCTTCGGCCTCCAGGGTCTGCTGGGTGCCCGCGATGTCCTTGGGGTTCATCAGGAAGTCCTGCAACGCCTTCCACTCGCCCTTGCCGGGCGTACCGCCGAAGGCCTGCGGCATCTGGTCCGACATGTCGAAGCGGAAGTCGTCCCCGGCGCCCACGAGTGCCTTGGCGATCTCGCGCTGCACGTCGTTCGGGTACGAGGCCAGGTCCACGTTCTTGTTGGGCGAGAGGTAGCCGCCCAGCTTGGCCTGGATGGTCGCCGCCTCCGGCGAGGCCAGCCACGTCACCAGGGCCTGCGCCGCCGGCGAGTCCTTGAGGATCACCGCGGCGTCACCGCCACTGACCACCGGCTTGTCACCGGAGCCGACCGCGGGGAACGGGAACACCTTCGCGTCCGTGCCGACCTTCGCCTTCGTCTGCTGGATGTTGACCTGCGCGAAGTCGCCCTCGTAGACCATGGCGCCCTTGGGCTGCTCGCCGCCGGTGAAGGTCTGCTCGACCGACTTCGTGAACTCGGTCTGCACGGCTCCCTTGTTGCCGCCGGCGAGGAAGTCCTTCTTGCCCCACAGCTGGGCGAGGGTGGTGAGCGCGTCCTTCACGGACGGGTCGGTCCACTTGATCTCGTGCTTGGCGAGCTGGTCGTACTTCTCGGGGCCCGCCTGTGACAGATAGATGTTCTCGAACCAGTCGGTCAGCGGCCAGCCGTCGGCCCCGCCGACGGAGAACGGCGTGACACCGGAGTCGTAGATCGCCTGCGAGGTGGAGAGGAGTTCCTTCCAGGTCTTCGGCTCCTTGGCGGCCGCGTTCTCGAAGACCTTGGCGTTGTACCAGACCAGGGACTTGTTGGCCGCCTTGTAGTACGCGCCGTACTGCTTGCCGCCGACCTTGCCGAGGTCCTGCCAGCCCTGCGAGTAGTTCTTCGTCAGCTGCGCCTGGGCGTCCTTGCCCAGCGGCTTGGCCCACTTCTTGTCGACGGCCTGCTTGATGGCGCCGGGCTGCGGCAGCATCGCGATGTCCGGCGGGGCGCCGCCGGCGACCTTCGAGCCGAGGAAGTTGATGATCGGGTCCTGGGCGGGGACGAACGTCACCTTGGCGCCCGTCCGCTTCTCGAACTCCGCGAGCACCTGCTTGAAGTTCTTCTGCTCGTCACCGGTCCACACGGCGGCGATCTCCAGCGACTTGCCGTTCAGCTTCGGCAACTTGACCGAGGACGCGGGCGTCTTGGTGCCGCCCCCGCCGCCCTTGCCGTTGTCGTCACCGCCTCCACAGGCGGTGAGCGTGAGCGCGAGGGAACCGATGGCGATGCCCACGAGGGCGTTGCGGAGGGGTATGCGTTTACGAAGAGTCCTGCTCATCACTGCCCCGTTCTCGTCCTGAACGCTGAACGTACGTACTGAGCGCTTCCCGTGCGGACTGGTCTACGCCCGGCCAGGGAGAACCGGCAAGGGTGCCAGTGCTGTAAACCGGGTGATCGTGACGGGGTCGTGATGCGTACACCCTGCCGGGGCGGTGCGGCCAATTAAGCCCCTGCGGCGATTGAGCTATATCTAGCCCCGCCTTTGAACGAGAGGCAGCGGGGTCCGGGGCGGAGCCCCGGGAGCGGGGGCCGGTAGCCGGGGCTGGGCTTGGGGCTCTGCCCCATACCCCGCTGCTCAATCGCCGCAGGGGCTTGAGATGGCTAAAGCAGCGACGGGACCTCGCGGGCCGCGACGGAGCGGGCCGCGCGTTCGAGGGCGCTGGCAAGGAGCGCCAAGTCCGTTGGCCCGTTGCCCAGTTCGCGGACCGGGCGGCGGTCCGGCGGGTCGCCCATGCGGGCCCACTCCAGCGCCACCACGGTGGGCCGCTGCGTCGCCGTACGGGGGATGCGCCCGGTCACCCGCCCCGCCTGCACTTCCACGTCACGCCCGTCCGCCCCGTGCAACACCCCGCGCCCCGGCGACGGATCCTCGCTCCCGGTCCCCGGCGCGTCGAGCACGACCCGCGGCCGGGCCGCCCACCCCCCGGCCCCGCCGGAGGCGAACGCCGCGACGAGGTGCACCCCGAGCCGCTCCCCGTCCCGCACCACGGCCTCCAACGCCCGCACGACCGACCCCGCGGCCGGCCGTCCCGGGGAGCCGAGCGGCGGCGAGAGCAACGCGTCCAGGTCGTCCACGACCACCACGAGCCGCGGCAGCGGCGGACCGGCCTCGGCCCGCTCCCGCGTGGCCCCGGGGCGGAGCCGCATCGTCGAACTCGGCGGCACGTCCACGTCCCCGGCGCTCTCCGCGGACGGCGCCCCGCGCTGGGACACGACCCGTCCCGACACGGCCCGCTGCGTGTGCCACTCGGAGAAGTGCGTACGCCCTATGAGCTCGGCCCGCCGCTTCAGCTCGGTGCTCAGCGCCTGGGCGAACTCCCGCATCAGTACAGGGTCGTTGGCGGCGAGGTGCGTCGTGACGTGTGGCAGGTCCGTGCAGACCCGCAGCCCCTCCGCGCGCTCCCCGCGCTCCCCTCCCGGCGTACCGTCGACCAGCACCATCCCGAGTCGGTCCGGACGCTCGGCCGCGGCGAGCGACGCGGCGACCGAACGCAGCAGCTCCGTACGGCCGCTGCCCGCGGGCCCCTCGACCAGCAGATGCGGCCCTTCGGCGGCCAGGTCCACGGTCAGCGGGCCGCGCGGGCCGGCCCCGAGCACCGCCCACACCCGCCCGCCGAGCGACTCCGGATCGTCCCCGGCCGCCGCCCAACGCGCCATGAGGGACGCGGGCGTGGCACGCGCGAGCCCCAACTCGTCGAGGAGGCGGGAGGATTGGGGCAGCGGCGCGGATACGCGCGCGCCCGGTCGGTCCACGGATCCGCCCGCCGCGTCCGTGCGCAACGGGGCGAGTGCCCGCGCGAACCGCTCCGCCCAGGCGAGCGACACGGCGTCGGCCGTGCCGACCGTCCCGTGCCCGACGAGCTGTCCCTGCGCCGCCCGGTGCAACCGCAGCGTCGTCGCCACATCACCGCTGAGCAGCGCCACCGCCCCGCACGCGCGGAACGCCGGGCTCTGCGCGCAGGCCGCCTCGTAGCTCTGTGTGGCCGGTGAAGCGGGCGACGCGGCGGGCGCCTCGGCCAGGCACACGACGTGGATCCCGGCCGCGGCCCCCTCGGAGGCGAGCCGCACCGTGGCCTCCCGCAGTGAGGCGCTTCCGGGGTCGCCGTCGATCACGACGACCGTGGCGGCGACGGGCTCGCCGGGCGCCTGCGCGGAGGGCCTGAGCCCCGCCGCGTGGTCGTCGAGGCGGCGCAGCAACTCGTTCGTACGCGCCGCCGCCTGCTCCCGGTCGTACGCGAGCAGCAGCCGGCAGTCCTGGCCGTGGGCGGGCCGCACCTGGGGGAGCCAGCCGAGCCAGGACCAGTCGGCGACCCGCTCCTCCAGGGAGCGCGCGCGGTCGGTCGAGATCAGGACGAGCTCCAGGCGCTCCGGCGCGTGCAGCGTCGCGAGCTGCGCGACGGCGCAGCGCGCCAGGCCCGCGAGCCGCGCGCGCGGCCCCGCGAGCCCCAGGGCTCCGGCCTCGGCGAGGCCCACGGTGACCGGCACCGCGGGCAGCAGCCCCACTCCGCCGGGGCCCGGCCGGTCGACGCTGCCGAGCCGCACCGCGAGCGCCTCCGGGTGGCCGGAACCGCGCTCCCACAGGCGTGGCCCGGGGCCGAGCGCGGTGAGCAGCAGCGCGGCGGCGTCGGGCCAGGTCTCGGCGGTGGCCGCGACGGACCGGGGCTCCTCCTCGTACGCGGGGGCCTCAGGGGTCATCGCGGGTTCGGAGCGCTGTGGGGTGCGCAGTACGTGCGGCTCGTGGATCTCGTGCTGTTGGTCGTCGAAGCCGTCGCGCTCGTCGCGCTTGCCGCGCCGCAGCAGCCGCGACAGGCCGCCCCGCTTGCGCGGGGCGCTCGGCAGCGAGGTGCCGCGCGCGGGGGTGCCCACGCGCGTGCCGCCCGCCTCCTCGGTCGGCTCCGGCTCGACCACCAGCGGCCGGGCGCCCTCTTGAGCGGCATCGCTCGCGGCGCCCCAGGCGGAGTCCCCGTACGCGTGCCGGGTCTCCTGGTCGGGGTCGGTGGCGGGGGCCTGCGCGGGCGCGTCCACCGGCTTCTCGGCGAAGAGCACGCGTACGTGCCCCTCTCCGTCCGGCGCCGTCCGCAGCGGCCTGGGGCGGGCGGCGTCACCCGCGACGGAGACCCGCAGCGCCGATTCGCCGAGGCGCACCAGCGAACCGGGGGACAGGCGGACGGGGCGGGAGTCGAGGGGGCGGCCGTCCACCGACGTCCCGTTCGTCGACTCCAGGTCCTCCACCGAGATCCGGCCGTCGGCGCCGAGGGTCACCGCGCAGTGCAGGCGTGACACGTCCGGGTCGTCGAGGGAGACGTCCGCGTCGGCGGAGCGGCCGATGCGGATCTGCCCGCCGTGCAGCAGATGGACGCCGCCCGCGTCGGGACCCGCCACCACGTGCAGCTGGGCCGCCGCGTCGTCCGGCTCGGGGCCCGGGTCCACGGGGGCGCCGAGCGCGATCACCGCGCCGTCGATGAGCGGGGGCTCGCCGATGACGCAGCGCTGCGCGTCGAGCCGCTCCGTGCCCGCGTACAAGGTCGTGGACGCCGCCTCACCGCCCGCGACGGCCGTGGCCAGGCCGGTGGCGACCGCCGCCAGCGCGGTGCCCGCGGGCGCCGTGACCAGCACGTCGACACCGCGCGCGAGTGTGTCGTCACCACGTGCGAGCATGTCGGGGCGCGTGCCCAGGGGGTCTACGACGGTAAGCCGGATCTGCATCGCCGCCTGCGGTCCCTTCTGCGCGGGCGCCCGGGAACAGAGGGGCTGGCGCCGCGGTCCCCCACCGCAGATTCCCCCCACCGCCACGGGCACGTCAGCCAGTGCTGGAGGCATCCTTGCACTTGCCGCTGACAACACGCCCGCCAGCCACCCGTAAGTGATCTTGATTGGTCGGCTCTGCCCGTAAAAGTGCCTGCTCGTTGCCCGCTTGAGATCGGTCACGTCGCCCCTCGGCAACCAATGGCCCCAGCCGTGCGTCTTTCCGTCGAACACGGGTAGGTCCGGGGCCGTACCAGGGTGGGTCGGCGGGTGCCGACCCGAACGGAAAGCCACAGAAGATCGACAGTCGGTACCGGGGAATCCGCCACTAGAGTGGGTCGGAACACTCGGAACCAGGTGACGCAAGCAAGTACCGATGCAGGGAGCGCATGACGTGCGGCCGGTAGGCAGCAAGTACCTGCTCGAGGAGCCGCTGGGACGCGGCGCCACGGGCACCGTCTGGCGAGCCCGCCAGCGCGAGACGGCGGGCGCGGAGGCGGCTGTCGCCGGGCAGCCCGGCGAGACCGTCGCGATCAAGGTCCTCAAGGAGGAGCTCGCCAACGACGCGGACGTGGTGATGCGCTTCCTCAGGGAGCGCTCCGTCCTGCTGCGGCTCACCCACCCGAACATCGTGCGTACGCGCGACCTGGTCGTCGAGGGCGAGCTGCTCGCCCTGGTGATGGACCTCGTCGAGGGCCCCGACCTGCACCGCTACCTCCGTGAGAACGGACCGTTCTCACCGGTCGGCGCCGCGCTCCTGACCGCCCAGATCGCCGACGCGCTCGCCGCCTCGCACGCGGACGGGGTCGTGCACCGTGACCTCAAGCCGGCGAACGTCCTGCTCAAGCAGGACGGCGCCGAGATGTACCCGATGCTCACCGACTTCGGCATCGCCCGCCTCGCCGACTCCCCGGGCCTGACCCGCACCCACGAGTTCGTCGGCACGCCCGCCTACGTGGCGCCCGAGTCCGCCGAGGGCCGCCCGCAGACCAGCGCCGTCGACGTCTACGGCGCGGGCATCCTGCTGTACGAACTGGTCACGGGCCGGCCGCCGTTCTCCGGCGGCTCGGCGCTCGAAGTCCTGCACCAGCACCTCAGCGCCGAACCGCGCCGTCCGTCGACGGTCCCGGACCCGCTGTGGACGGTCATCGAGCGCTGCCTGCGCAAGAACCCGGACGAACGGCCGAGCGCGGAGAACCTCGCGCGCGGCCTGCGCACCGTCGCCGAGGGCATCGGCGTGCACGCGAACAGCGCGCAGATCGCCGCGGCCGAGGGCGTCGGCGCGCTCCTGATGCCGGACCCGACCCCGGCCCAGGTCCCGGGCACCCCCGGCACCTCGGACGCGGACCCGACGCAGGTTCTGCCGAACAATGCGGCGGCAGCGGGCCTCGCGGGGGCGGCGGGAGCCGCTGCCGGTGCCGCGGCGGCGGGGGCGTACGACCCGAACGCGGCCACCAGCGTCATGAACCAGCAGGGCGGAGGCCAGGGCGGTCAGGGCGGCCAGAACGCCGACGCCGCCGACCCGACGGCCGTCATGCCGCCGATGCCGCAGGGCCCGCCGCAGCAGATGCCCGACGCCTGGGGCGACCAGCTGCGCGCGGCCCGCGACCGCAACGAGCAGACGCAGGTCCAGTACCTCAACCCCAACGAGGACCCGCTGCGCCGCCGTCCGCAGCGCCAGGTCGCGCGCCCGCAGCAACCGCAGCAGCACCAGCCGCAGCAGTACGCGCCCCGGCAGCCGCAGCAGCAGCCCCAGCAGTACGCGCCGCCGCAGCAGCCGCCCCGCCAGGCCCCGCGCCCGGCACCGGAGCCGCGCGAGCCGCGCCGCCGCAGCCCCAACCGGATGAGGATCCCGGGCCTCGGCTGCCTCAAGGGCTGCCTGTTCATGATCGTGATGCTCTTCGTGGTGAGCTGGCTGGTCTGGGAGTTCACTCCGCTCCAGGACTGGATCGGCACCGGCAAGGGCTACTGGGCCCAGCTCTCCGACTGGTTCTCCACGGTGTCCGGCTGGATCGGCGACCTGGGGAGCAAAACCGGCAACTAGTCGGTGACGTTGGAGATTTGTCGACACCCAGCGGGTGAATTCCCCCTCTGATGCGTAGGTTGGCGTCCGAGCCGCGTAGCTTGGGCGCCAACACGCGTCTGTAGGAGCAGCCTTGGCACGGAAGATCGGCAGCCGGTACACCGCACACCAGATCCTGGGGCGCGGCAGTGCGGGCACGGTGTGGCTGGGTGAGGGACCCGAGGGTCCGGTCGCCATCAAACTGCTGCGCGAGGACCTCGCCGCCGACCAGGAACTGGTCGGCCGCTTCGTCCAGGAGCGCACCGCCCTGCTGAGCCTCGACCACGCGCGCGTGGTGGGCGTGCGCGACATGGTGGTCGACGGGAACGACCTGGCGCTCGTCATGGACCTCGTACGCGGCACGGACCTGCGCACGCGGCTCGACCGCGAGCGCAGGATGCCGCCCGAGGCCGCGGTCGCCGTCGCCGCGGACATCGCGGAGGGCCTCGCCGCCGCGCACGCCGCGGGCATCGTGCACCGCGACGTCAAGCCGGAGAACGTACTGCTCGACATGCAGGGCGAGCTCGGCCCCGGCGGCTCGCACCCCGCGCTGCTCACCGACTTCGGCATCGCCAAGCTGATCGACACCCCGCGCCGCACGCTCCCCCAGGGGCCTTCGGCCCAGAGCAGGCCCCACGCGTCGAGGGTCATCGGAACGCCGGACTACCTCGCCCCCGAGGTCATCGAGGGCCTGCCCGCGCGCGCGGCCGTCGACATCTACGCGCTCGCGACGGTCCTGTACGAACTCCTCGCCGGCTTCACGCCGTTCGGCGGCGGCCACCCCGGGGCGATCCTGCGCCGGCACGTCACGGAGACGGTGGTCCCGCTTCCTGGCATCCCCGACGAGCTGTGGCAGTTGCTCATCCAGTGCCTCGCCAAGGCCCCGGCCTCCCGCCTCAGGGCCTCCGAGCTGGCCACGCGCCTGCGCGAGATCCAGCCGATGCTCACGGGCCTGCCCCCGCTCGACGTGGACGAGCCGGAGACGGAGCCCGCCCCCGAGGAACCGGAGCCGCGGGCCGACGCGCCGCAGGATCCCCCGGAGCGGCCCCGCCGCGGCGCCGTCTCCCTGATCCCCGGCTCCGCGCCCAAGGACTCCAACCGCGACACCCATACGTCGATGAGGGTCCCGGCGCCCGACGAGCTGGCCGGCGGCGCCCGCGGCACGGCCCGCGCCCCCCGCGCCCACGGTTCGCCCCGGCCCGGCTCGGCCCGCAACCGGCACTCGCCGCCTCGACGGGCCCGCAGACGGATCACGCTCGGAGTGGCCGGGCTCGTCCTGGCGGCCGCGGTCGGTGGCGGCGTATGGGCGGCCACGTCATCGGGGTCCGACGAGGCACCCCCCGCGGACAGCAACAATTCCGCGCCCACTCAGCCGTAGAGCAGGCACTGGGGGCGGCCGACACCGATCACTTGCGCCACCCCTTACGCTTGTCCTGTGGCAGTCGTCGATGTATCCGAAGAGCTGAAGTCCCTCTCCTCGACCATGGAGTCGATCGAGGCCGTCCTGGACCTCGACAAGCTGAGGGCAGATATCGCCGTGCTCGAGGAGCAGGCGGCCGCGCCGTCCCTGTGGGACGACCCGGAGGCGGCGCAGAAGATCACCAGCAAGCTGAGCCACCTCCAGGCGGAGGTGCGCAAGGCCGAGGCGCTGCGCGGTCGTATCGACGACCTCTCGGTCCTCTTCGAGATGGCCGAGGAGGAGGACGACCCGGACACCCGTGCCGAGGCCGAGTCCGAGCTCACGGCCGTGAAGAAGGCGCTGGACGAGATGGAGGTCCGCACGCTGCTCTCCGGCGAGTACGACTCCCGCGAGGCGCTTGTGAACATCCGCGCGGAGGCCGGCGGTGTCGACGCCGCCGACTTCGCCGAGCAGCTCCAGCGCATGTACCTGCGCTATGCGGAGCGGCACGGGTACAAGACGGAGATCTACGAGACCTCGTACGCGGAAGAGGCCGGCATCAAGTCGACCACCTTCGCCGTCAAGGTCCCGTACGCGTACGGGACGCTCTCCGTCGAGCAGGGCACGCACCGCCTGGTGCGCATCTCGCCGTTCGACAACCAGGGCCGCCGCCAGACGTCCTTCGCGGGCGTCGAGGTGCTCCCCGTGGTTGAGCAGACCGACCACGTCGAGATCGACGAGTCGGACCTGCGCGTGGACGTCTACCGCTCCTCGGGCCCCGGCGGCCAGGGCGTGAACACGACGGACTCCGCGGTCCGCCTGACCCACATCCCCACCGGCATCGTGGTGTCCTGTCAGAACGAGCGCTCGCAGATCCAGAACAAGGCCACGGCCATGAACGTTCTGCAGGCCAAGCTCCTCGAGCGCCAGCGCCAGGAGGAGCGCGCCAAGATGGACGCGCTCAAGGGCGACGGCGGCAGCTCCTGGGGCAACCAGATGCGTTCGTACGTCCTGCACCCGTACCAGATGGTGAAGGACCTGCGGACCGAGTTCGAGGTCGGCAATCCGCAGGCCGTTCTCGATGGCGAGATCGACGGCTTCATCGAGGCCGGAATTCGCTGGCGCAAGCAGCAGGAGAAGTAACTCCGGGATTCAACGAATTAAAGGCAACTGCCGTTCGGTGAGCGGCAGTTGCCTTTTGTTTGTCCCGAACTCGCCTCCAATTGTGCGGTACTTGTGAAGACTGGCTCGGCATTTACGTCACAGTCACATGTCTGTATGGCGGTCAACTCGCCCAATTGTGGACATAGCGTGCGCAACGCCCTTGACGTTGATCTCGAAAGTGGAAAGGCTTGCGCGCGGCATGCGTATTAGTGGGACGCGTGTGAACGGGGGAGGGGTGAACGAGGCCTCTGTTGTCTCCGGTTGAACGCGGTCCCTGGCGCTGCTCCACTGACGATTGGCTACTGGGGGTAGCAGACTGATGACCAAGAAGACGCGGATCCGCGTTGCGCGGATAGCGGCCGGTGCGGTGATCGCGGCCGGTGCCTCGCTGACCGCCGCGGGTGCGGCATCCGCCGCCACCGTCGACGCGAAGAGCGGCGAGACCTGCGGCCCGCTCGGCCTTATTTGCTGGCCCACCAAGGGTGAGGACGAGGACCCGCCCGAGGACGAGGACCCGGGCAACGGCGTCGCCGGTGTGACCGAGGGCAACACCAACGGTGGCGTCGCCGGCGTGACCGAGGGCAACACCAACGGTGGCGTCGCGGGTGTCACCGAGGGCAACACCGGCGGCAACGGCAACGGCGGCGCCACGAACGGCGGCGACGACTCCACCGGTGGCAACGGCAACGGTGGCGGCCACGGTGGCGGCTCCAACGGTGGTGGCCACGGTGGCGGCTCCAACGGTGGTGGCCACGGAGGCGGCTCCAACGGTGGCGACCAGTCCACCGGTGGTTCCTCCACCGGCGGCTCCACGACCGGTGGCGACAGCTCCACGGGCGGCGGCTCCAGCACCGGTGGCTCGTCCACCGGCGGTGGCGACCAGACCACCCCCGACGGCAACAACAACCCCGTCGAGCAGGGTCAGGGCAAGGACAGCCTTCAGGACACCGGCTCCGCTCCCGCCGAGCAGACCGGCACGGGCTCCGGCAACGCCAAGGCCAGCGGCGAGCTCGCCGAGACCGGTTCCTCCGGCACCACGTTCCTGGTGATCGGGGCGGCCACGATGATCGCGGGCGGTGTCGGCTTCCGACTCCTGCCGCGCCTCGCGAACAACCGCGGCGGCGCCGCCGCGTAGCACTGCGCACACGCGAAGGGCCCGGAGCCGATCGGCTCCGGGCCCTTTCGCATGTCTGTGTGCGGCGGCTACACCGTCTGATGCGCGAGGAGCGCCACCGCTGCCACGAGCACCGCCACCAGGGCGATGAGGGCCATGGGGCTGAGCGCGGCCAGCGGGTTCTGCTGGAGCCGCTCGCGATTCGCCCGGCACACCGGGCAGCGGCCCTCACTCACAGGGGCCGCGCAGTTCGCGCACACCAATCGGTCGTAGGTCATGCGCTTCTCCTCCTCCCGCGCGGCGGAGCTTGCCACCGGGCACCCCTGGGTTCTCTCCGCTCAACGCTCCGGGAAACGCAACCGTTCCCCCTACCACTGTGCCAGCTTCCCGGAATTTCGGCGCGTCCCCCTGGAAGTACCGTCCCTGACCAGGTACGGGGCGGACAATTCCGGCGCCGTATGCGCCATCACAGCGGGACAAAACGCTCAACGGGGGACGGCGCCTGCGCTCCGCGCGCGGGTTCGCGTATGGTCACGCACACCTACCTCCGACGCCCCCCGATGCACCGAGGCGCACCCGTGATCCGATTCGACAACGTCTCCAAGGTCTATCCCAAGCAGACCCGGCCCGCCCTCAGGGATGTCTCCCTGGAGGTCGAGCGTGGCGAGTTCGTCTTCCTGGTCGGCTCGTCCGGCTCCGGCAAGTCGACGTTCCTGCGCCTCGTGCTGCGCGAGGAGCGCGCCAGCCACGGCCAGGTGCACGTCCTTGGCAAGGACCTCGGCCGCGTATCCAACTGGAAGGTCCCGCAGATCCGCCGCCAGCTCGGCACGGTCTTCCAGGACTTCCGGCTCCTGCCCAACAAGACGGTCGGCGAGAACGTCGCCTTCGCCCAGGAAGTCATCGGCAAGTCCCGCGGCGAGATCCGCAAGTCCGTGCCGCAGGTCCTCGACCTCGTCGGCCTCGGCGGCAAGGACGACCGCATGCCCGGCGAGCTCTCCGGTGGTGAGCAGCAGCGCGTCGCCATCGCACGTGCCTTCGTCAACCGGCCCAAGCTGCTGATCGCGGACGAGCCGACCGGAAACCTCGACCCGCAGACCTCGGTCGGCATCATGAAGCTGCTCGACCGGATCAACCGGACGGGCACCACCGTGATCATGGCCACCCACGACCAGAACATCGTGGACCAGATGCGCAAGCGCGTCATCGAGCTGGAGCACGGCCGCCTCGTGCGTGACCAGTCGCGCGGTGTCTACGGCTACCAGCACTGAGAACCGCAGAACCGCGAGAAGTACCGAGAAAAGAAAGCTGCGAAAGGCGTTAGTGACGCTATGCGTGCCCAATTCGTTCTGTCGGAGATCGGCGTAGGTCTCCGTCGTAACCTCACGATGACCTTCGCCGTGATCATCTCGGTTGCCCTCTCGCTCGCCCTGTTCGGCGGCTCGCTGCTCATGAGCGACCAGGTCAACCAGATGAAGGGCTACTGGTACGACAAGGTCAACGTCTCGATCTTCCTGTGCAACAAGGGGGACGCCGACTCGGACCCGAACTGCGCCAAGGGGCCGGTCACGACCGAGCAGAAGAAGGAGATCCTCAGCGACCTCAACAAGCTGCCCGTCGTCCAGTCCGTGGCGCACGAGTCGCAGGACCAGGCGTACAAGCACTACAAGGAGCAGTTCGGCGACTCCCCGCTGGCCAGCTCGCTGACGCCCGACCAGCTCCAGGAGTCGTACCGGATCAAGCTCAAGAACCCGGAGAAGTACAACGTCATCGCGACCGCGTTCAACGGGCGGCCCGGTGTGCAGTCCGTGCAGGACCAGAAGGGCGTGCTCGACAACCTCTTCCGGCTGCTCGGCTACCTGAACTACGCGGCGGGCGCGGTGATGGTGGTGATGCTCGTCGTCGCGCTGCTGCTGATCGTGAACACCGTCCGGGTGTCCGCGTTCAGCCGCCGGCGCGAGACCGGGATCATGCGGCTCGTCGGCGCGTCCGGCTTCTACATCCAGGCGCCGTTCATCATGGAGGCCGCGGTCGCCGGGCTCATCGGCGGCGGCATCGCCTGTGTGTTCCTCGCCGCCGGCCAGTACTTCGTGATCGACAACGGAGTGGCCCTCTCCGACAAGCTGCAGCTCATCAACTTCATCGGCTGGGACTCAGTGTTGACGAAGCTGCCGCTGATCCTCGCCGTGAGCGTGCTGATGCCGGCGCTTGCCGCGTTCGTCGCGTTGCGCAAGTACCTGAAGGTGTGACGAGAGTCCTTCGCGCCACGGGGCGCCGTGCGGGTCAACGGCCCGTACGGCGCCCCTGGTTGTCCTAGACTCACCGACATGTCAGGTCCGGAGCTGTACTCCAGGCCCCGTCGCATCGGCCACGGGGCGACCCTGACATTGATCTTCATGACGGTCCTCGCGGCGGGCGCCGCGTCCGGCTCGTGGCCGGGGGAGCACCGCAAACCCACGGAGAGCACGGACAGTTCGCTCGTCGCCGCGCACCAGAAGCCGATGGCGGGCCCGACCGATCCGAGAGACGCGGCGGCCGAGGCGATGGCCGACGGGAAATCGCCCAAGAAGGCCGCCCAGGACGCCGTCAGCCGCAGCGGCGACCGCTGGGGCTCCGTCTACTCGCAGGGCGAGTACGAGGAGTTCGAGCAGTCCCTCGACGGCGAGTACACCGGCATCGGCCTGCGGGCCCGCCGCACCGCCGACGGGTGGGTGCAGGTCTCCAAGGTCCGGCAGGGGTCCCCCGCGCAGCGCGCCGGCATCCGCGAGGGCGACCGGATCGCCGCGGTCGACGGCGAGCCGGTCACCGGTCACCCCGTCACCGAGGTCCTCGCGCTCCTGCGGGGCAAGCACGCGGGCACGCCCGTCCACGTAGGCCTGCAGCGCGGCACGCGCGCGTGGAGCGAGACCCTGCGCCGCGCCAACCTGTCGACCGACTCCGTCACCTCGGCCCGGCTGCCCGACGGCGCGACGCTCGTGAAGGTGACCGCCTTCACCAAGGGCGTCGGCGACAAGGTGCGCACGGCGGTCGGCGCGGCTTCCCCGCGCGCGGGCATCGTGCTCGACCTGAGGGGCAACTCCGGCGGCCTGGTCGCGGAAGCGGTCAGGGCGTCCTCCGCGTTCCTCGACGGCGGGCTCGTGGCGACGTACGACGTGCGCGGCGCGCAGCGGGCCCTGCACGCACAGCGAGGCGCCGACACGTCCAGACCGGTGGTCGTGCTCGTCGACAGCGGGACGATGAGCGCGGCCGAGCTGCTCACCGGCGCCCTTCAGGACCGCGGCCGCGCGGTCGTCGTGGGCTCCAGGACCTTCGGCAAGGGCTCGGTCCAGATGCCGAGCCAACTGCCCGACGGCTCCGTGGCGGAGCTCACCGTCGGGCACTACCGCACCCCCTCGGGCCGCGCGGTCGACGGCCGTGGCATCACCCCCGACCTCGAGGCCGGGACGGACACCCTGCGGCGGGCGGAGACAGTATTGACTGGCCTCGGGGCCCCCTCGTAGTGCGAAAATGGCCAGCACTATGGCCAAGGCAATGTATGTACCGAAGGAGTCCCAGCCCAAGCAGGGCAAGGGGGCGTCGTCCGAGAAGAAGGACGGCAAGCGCAAGATGGTCGCGCAGAACAAGAAGGCGCGCCACGACTACCTGATCATGGACACCTACGAGGCCGGCATCGTGCTGACCGGCACCGAGGTCAAGTCGCTGCGGCAGGGCCGCACCTCGCTCGCCGACGCCTTCGTCCAGATCGACCGGGGCGAGGCGTGGCTGCACAACGCCCACATCCCCGAGTACAACCAGGGCACCTGGACGAACCACGCGGTGCGCCGCAAGCGCAAGCTGCTGCTGCACCGCGAGGAGATCGACAAGCTGGAGTCGAAGTCCGAGGAGACCGGTCACACGATCGTGACCCTGGCGATCTACTTCAAGGACGGCCGGGCGAAGGCCGAGATCGCGCTCGCCAAGGGCAAGAAGGAGTACGACAAGCGGCAGACGCTGCGCGAGAAGCAGGACCGGCGGGACTCGGACCGGGCGATCGCTGCGGCGAAGCGGCGGCAGCGCAACAACGAGCGGATGGGCTGACGCCCGTCGCCCGTCGACCCTGAGGAATACGCTGGCATCGACGTGCGTTGGTCACGTACGATGGCACTGTTCCTCACCGCAGGGACGCCGGACCGCAAGGTCCACCTTTGAAAAAACAACATGGGGATGATCGGTTTCGACAGCGGATGTCGAAGCAGGGGAAGCGTGTCGAGGAAGCGGCAATGATCTCGTTAACCATATGTCGCAACCAATAATCGCCAATTCTAAGAGCGATTCCCAGTCCTTCGCCCTCGCTGCCTAATAAGCAGTGAGTGAGGGACCCTAAAGGGTGTCAGCCCGGGAGTGTTCCCGGCCCGGATCCTGGCATAATCTAGGGAACTAAACTTTTCCGTCCGGTCACGGGGCGGAAAAGGAAATCAAACAGTGACTGGGCCCGTCGGCGACTTGTTCGCGTGATCACCGGGGCCGAGAAAATCGCAGCGAACTGCACACGGAGAAGCCCTGCTGCTGCACCGTTGGACGCGGGTTCGATTCCCGCCATCTCCACCACCACCGCATCCCATGCGATTCAGGCCCGGCTGTTCACACAGCCGGGCCTTTGTCGTGTTCGGGGCCCGCGGTCTGTCCAAGGGAGGAGAGATCCGGGATGCTCCTGTGGCATGAGTAGACGTGAGGGATCAACTCGTAGATGGGCCTGGCCCGTTGTCCTCGTCGTGGCCGCCGCCGGACTGTCCTGGGGAGCGCCCGCCGGTGCCGATTCCACCCCCAGCGGGCTGCCGGAGGCCATCGACACGATTCTCGGGGACGCGCGGATGGAGGGCGGCGCGGCGAGTGTCGTCGTGGCCGACGCGAAGACCGGGGAGACCCTGTACCAGCACAATCCGACCGGGCGGCTGATGCCCGCCTCCAACACGAAGCTGGCCACGTCCACCGCCGCGATGGGAATCCTCGGCCCCGACTACCGGTTCGGCACGGACGTGCTCGCCGGCGGACGGGTGCGGGGCGGGGTGCTCGACGGGGACCTGTATCTGCGCGGTACCGGGGACCCGACCACCCTCGCCGCCGACTACGACAAGCTCGCCGCCGACGTCGCCGCGGCCGGAGTGAAGCGGGTGAGCGGGCGGCTCGTCGCGGACGACACCCGGTTCGACGACCACCGGATCGGCGACACCTGGGGCGGCGACGACGAGTCCTCGTACTACGCCGCGCAAATCTCGGCCCTCAGCGTCGCCCCGGACACCGACTACGACACCGGGACCGTCATCGTCGAGGTGAAGCCCGGCGCGAAGGCCGGGGACAGGCCCGCCGTCAGCGTCACGCCGAAGAACGACTACGTGCACATCGACCTCAAGGCGTCCACCGTCGGCGCCGGGGGAGACGACACCGTCGCCGTCGAGCGGAAGCACGGGACCAACACCGTCACCGTGAGCGGCACCGTGCCGGTGGGCGGGGACACCACCAAGGAGTGGGTGACCGTGTGGGAGCCGACCGGGTACGCGGCCGCCGTGTTCCGGGACGCGCTCGCCGCGCACGGGGTGAAGGTCGGCGGTTCCACCAAGCTGGGGCAGGCCACGCCCAAGGACGCGAAGCGGATCGCCGCGCACGACTCGATGCCGCTGAAGGACCTGCTGATCCCGTTCATGAAGCTCTCCAACAACATGCACGCCGAGTCCCTCACCAAGGCCATGGGGTACAAGGAGACCGGAAGGCCCGGGAGTTGGGGTGACGGCATCGACGCCATCGCCGGCTATCTGAAGGGCGCCGGGGTCGACGCCACCAAGGTGCGGCAGGTCGACGGGTCCGGGCTGTCGCGCAAGGACAACTTCGCCGCCCGGCAGCTCGCCGACCTCCTTCTCTCCGTACAGGACGAGCCCTGGTACGCGGACTGGTACAAGTCGCTGCCGGTGGCCTGTGACCCGGACCGGTTCGTCGGCGGGACGCTGCGGAGCCGGATGTGCGACACGCCCGCCGCCCTCAACGCCCGTGGAAAGACCGGGTCGTTGACGGGTGCGTCCGCGCTCTCGGGCTACGTGAAGGACGCGGACGGGCGGCTGCTCGTCTACAGCGTCGTCCAGAACAACTACCTCGTCGACTCCGTGAAACCGCTGGAGGACGCCGTCGTCGTGACGCTCGCGAAGTCGACGTCCAAGGAGGCGACGGCCGTCGTGCCGAAGTCCACGCGCGCCGTCCCGGCAGCCGAGCGGGACGGCGACCTGGAGTGCTCGTGGCGCAAGCCGGCCACCTGCTGAGTCACCGGCGGGCCGCGCGTACGTAGGCGAACAGCGCGAGAAGCAGCGCGCATGCCGCGGCCGTGACCGGCACCGTGTACGCCGCGGTGGGGCCAAAGTGCTCCACCGTGGCGCCGCCCGACGCGGAGCCGCAGGCGATGCCCGTGAGGATGCCGGTCACGGCGAGCGTCATGCCCTCGTTCAACTGGCCCGAGGGCGTGCGCTGTTGGACCAGGGTCATGCCCGTCACCATCGTCGGCGCCGTGGCCATGCCCGCGACCAGGAGCGCGCCCCCGAGCACGTACAGGGAGCCCGTGAGCCAGGCGGCGAGCAGCGGCAGCGTCATCAGGGCCGCCATCGCCGCCACGCAGAGCGGATGGCGACGGGCCGCCGGGCCCGCCGGTTTCCACGCGCCGTAGAGCAGACCCGCCGCGCAGGAACCTCCTGCCTGGAGAGCCAGGATGCCGCCCGCCCACACCTTGTGGCCCTGCGCGTCGGCGAAGGCGACCGTGACGACCTCGAGGGAGCCGAAGATCGCGCCCGTGGCGAGGAAGGCGAGCAGCAGAGGCGGCATGCCACGCGCGCGTAGCGGCGTTCTCGTCGCCTTCGTACGCGCGTGGGGAGGCGGTTCCGTCGCGCGTTGCGCGGCGAAGATCAGCACGCCGGTCACCATGAGTACGGCGCCGACCAGGGTGCCCGCCTCCGGGAACAGCGAGCCGCACAGGAAGGCGGCCGCCACGGGGCCGAGCATGTAGCAGAGCTCGTCCGCCGCCTGCTCGAAGGAGTTCGCCGTGTGCAGGGCCTCCGGGGTCTCCTTCAGCAGGTGCGCCCAGCGGGCCCGGGACATGCCGCCCGTGTTGGGCGTCGCCGCGGACGCCAAGTAGGCGGCGAACAGCGTCCAGTTGGGCGCCCCGAAGTGCACGGACAGGAGCAGGGCGAGCGAGCCACAGGCCGAGATGACGGTCGCCGGGACCGCGACCCGCGCCTGCCCGTGGCGGTCCACGAGGCGCGCCGTCCACGGACCGACGAGCGCGTTGGCGACCAGACCGGTGGCGGTGACGGCGCCCGCGAGCGCGTACGAGTCGCGGGACCCGGAGATCATGATCACTGCGCTGATGCTGAACATGCCCTGCGGGAAGCGGGCGATGAGGTTGCCGAGCGTGAAGGCGCGTGCGCCGGGGAGGGTGAACAGGCGGGTGTAGGACGTGGTGGCAGTGGACATGCCGAGAGCGTCGCCCCAGGTCACGTACGCGGTCCAACACTTACTCGGTGCCGATTCACGCGCCTGCGTTGTAAGTTCGCCCGATGGCCCCAGTGAATGTCGAACCCCGCCTGCTGCGCGCCTTCCTCGCCGTCGCCGACGAGCTGCACTTCACGCGCGCCGCCGCCCGCCTCTACGTCGCCCAGCAGGCGCTCAGCCGCGATATCCGGCGCCTGGAACGGGAGTTGGGCGTCGACCTCTTCGGCCGCACCACCCGGCAGGTGACGCTCACCGCGGACGGCGCCCGGCTGCTGCCGCACGCGCGGCGCGTGATCGCCGCGCAGGACGAGCTGCTCGCGGCCTTCACCGGGCCCGCCGCCACCGACCGGCCCCTGCTCGTCGATGTCAACAGCCCCGGTCTCGCGCACGAGCGGGTGCTCGCGCGGGCCCGCGAACTCGCCCCGGACCACGAGCTGATGGCCCGCTACGAGAGCGGTCTGACCGGCGCCGCGGCCGAACTCCTCGCGGGGCGGCTCGACGTGTCCTTCGGCCGGTTCGCCGGACTCGACCCGGCCGTGCGCGCCCGGCTCTCCCAACAGCCCGTGCGCTACGAGCCGATGGCGATCATGCTGCCCGACGACCATCCGCTGGTGGCGCTCGACTCCGTGCCCCTGGGCCGGCTCGCCGGGGAGACGGTCTACGCGGGCGCCGGCAACCCTCGCACGCCCGAATGGACCGAACTCGCCCGGCTGTTGTTCGAGGGCCGGGGCATCCGCGTCGCGCCGCCCGCGCCGCTCGCCGTCGGCAAGGAGGAGTTCCGCCGGATCATGGACAAGTACCGGAATCCGGTGCTCACCGGGGTGGATTTTCCGGCCATGCCGGGTTCGGTGCTGCGTCCGCTGGTCGACCCGGTGCCCCTGTCGCCTGTGTCACTCGTGTGGCGAAAGGGGCGTAAACACCCTGGAATCACGGCACTTCGGGCCGCCGCGGACGCCCTCGCGGCGGAGGAAGGTTGGCTTGAAAGGCCCCCGGAGGCATGGATTCCAGCCGCAGATGTGCAGATTATGTTGAGTCGTGAATGAGGTGTGTGCGTGAGTGTCACTGGTGTGCGCTACATTCTGGACTTGGGTGCGGTGTGATAGTGGGGGCGCTCGGATCGGGTGGGGGCCCGGTTCGGTCGGCGAAGGCCCGCGTCACCCGCGCACCCGTGAACGTGTCCTTGGGGGGATGTGCGTACGGTGGAGAACTCGCGATCAGACGGCCATTCAGGGCCGAGTCATGACCCGCACGAGGTGACGGTCCAACTCGACGTCTCCGGGCGCCAGTTGGGCGGCCCGGTCGGCGCGAGACCGTCCGGGGTGGCGGGCGGTGAAGGCGACGGGGCGGGCGCCGACGACAAGGAACTCCCCGTCTTCGTCGACGACTCGGGGCGGCGCGGCCGCAACTTCCGTCGTTTCGGCGTGGCCGCGGGCCTGGCCATCGCGGTCTACGCGGTCGTCATCGTGGTCACCGTCTTCTCCGGGAACTCCGACGCGCCGTGGCTGCCGCTGCCCGCCGAGGGCAAGGACTCGGGCAAGGTGGGCACCAGGTCCTCCGAGCCCACCCCGGCGCTCTCGTCGCCCGGATCGGCGGGCGCCACCCCGGGGCCCAGCGCCTCCGGCAGCGCCGTTCCGAGCGCCTCCGCGGCGCCCGGCGCGAGCGCGTCGCGGTCCGCCGGATCCAGCACGTCCGGGAAGCCGTCCACGGCGACCTCGCCGACCGCGAAGCCCACGGGTGGCAAGACCTCGCCGACCGTGCGGCCCACCAAGCCGGCCGACAGCGACGAGCCGACGACGGGCCCGACCGTAGGAGACTCCGCCGACCCGTCGACGGACCCCGGCGAGCAGCCGAGCGGCCCGGCGGACGGAACCGGGGCCGGGGCCGACGGCACGGGAACCCTCGCCGAAGGCGGCCTCGTCCACCTGCTCGTAGCGCCCCTGGTGGCGTCCCTTGTCCCGCCCCTGGAAAGCAGCGTCCTGTAGATGTCCGACCGCTCACGCCACAAGCAGGCCCGGTCCCGCAGGCGCCGCCTCCCGCTGCGCTATCTGCTGCCCTCGCTGCTCCTCGTCGCCATGATCGCGATGCTGATGCTGCGCGGCTACGTGCACAGCGAGATCCTCGCCGACCACCGCGTCCAGCCGGAAGCGGCCATCGACAAGGTGCCGCACCGCATCCTCGGCGGCGGACCCGTCATCGACGCGCGCGGCACCCACGTCGACACGACGCGAATACCGCACCAGAAGCTCGTCCTCACCTTCGACGACGGCCCCGACCCGGAGTGGACGCCGCAGGTCCTCGACGTGCTGAAGGAGCACCACGCGCACGCGGTGTTCTTCGTCACCGGGACGATGGCCTCGCGCTACCCGGCCCTCGTCCAGCGCATGGTCGACGAGGGGCACGAGGTGGGCCTGCACACCTTCAACCACCCGGATCTCTCCTACCAGTCCAAGAACCGCATCGACTGGGAGCTGTCCCAGAACCAGCTGGCCATCGAGGGCGCGGCCGGCGTGCGCACCTCGCTCTTCCGGCCCCCGTACTCGTCGTTCTCCGACGCCTTCGACAACAAGTCGTGGCCGGTCACCAAGTACATCGGCTCGCGCGGCTACATCACGGTCGTCAACAACACGGACAGCGAGGACTGGAAGCGCCCCGGCGTCGACGAGATCATCCGCCGCGCCACGCCCAAGGACGGCAAGGGCGCGGTCGTCCTCATGCACGACTCCGGTGGCAACCGCTCGCAGACCGTCGCCGCACTCGACCGCTTCCTGCCCCAACTCCAGGGCGAGGGCTACAAGTTCGCGAACCTGACCGAGGCCCTCGGCATGCCCAGCGCGCACACGCCGGTCAGCGGCCTGGAGCTGTGGAAGGGCAAGGCGTGGGTCTACGCGGTGCAGGCGGCGGACGACATCACGGGCGTCCTCGTCGTCGGCCTCGCCGTCATCGGCGTCCTCGTCATGTCCCGCTTCGGCCTGATGCTGATCCTGTCCGCGGTGCACGCGCGCAGGGTGCGCCGCAAGGGCTTCGCCTGGGGGCGGCCGGTCACGGAGCCGGTCTCCGTCCTCGTACCGGCCTTCAACGAGGCCAAGTGCATTGAGAACACGGTGCGTTCGCTGACGCTGAGCGAGCAGCCGATCGAGGTCATCGTGATCGACGACGGCTCGACGGACGGCACGGCGCGCATCGTGGAGAACATGCGGCTGCCGGGCGTCCGCGTCATCCGCCAGCACAACGCGGGCAAGCCCGCGGCCCTCAACAGGGGCCTGGCCAACGCCCGGTTCGACCTCGTCGTGATGATGGACGGCGACACCGTCTTCGAACCGGCCACCGTGCGCGAGCTGGTCCAGCCGTTCGGCGACCCGAGTGTCGGCGCCGTCGCGGGCAACGCGAAGGTGGGCAACCGGGACTCGCTGATCGGCGCGTGGCAGCACATCGAGTACGTGATGGGCTTCAACCTCGACCGCCGCATGTACGACATCCTGCGCTGCATGCCGACGATCCCCGGCGCGGTCGGTGCCTTTCGGCGCAGCGCCCTGGAGCGCGTCGGCGGGATGAGCGACGACACGCTCGCCGAGGACACCGACGTCACGATGGCTCTGCACCGCGACGGCTGGCGCGTCGTCTACGCCGAGAAGGCGCGCGCCTGGACCGAGGCCCCGGAGACCGTCCAGCAGCTGTGGTCGCAGCGCTACCGCTGGTCGTACGGCACGATGCAGGCCATCTGGAAGCACCGCAGGGCGCTGGTCGACCGCGGCCCCTCGGGCCGCTTCGGCCGGGTCGGCCTCCCGCTGGTCTCGCTCTTCATGGTCCTGGCGCCGCTCCTCGCCCCGCTCATCGACATCTTCCTCATCTACGGGCTCGTGTTCGGCCTCACGGAGAAGACGGTCGGCGCGTGGTTCGGCGTGCTCGCGATCCAGGCGGTCTGCGCGGCGTACGCCTTCCGACTCGACAGGGAGCGCATGACGCACCTGATATCCCTTCCGCTCCAGCAACTCCTGTACCGGCAGCTGATGTACGTCGTGCTGCTCCAGTCCTGGATCACCGCGCTCACCGGCGGCCGGCTGCGCTGGCAGAAGCTGCGCCGCACCGGCGTGGTGGGCGCGGGCCCCGGCGGCCGGGTGCCGCCCCAACGGACGAGCTCCGTCTCGGGTGACGAGCGGAGGCCGGTCGCATGACGTACCCGACGTACGGCGGTAACGACAACGGCGTCAACAGGCCGACGCAGCGCGTCAATTGGCCCGGCGCCGACGCTCCCGCGACCGCGCGGATTGCCGCGGTGCCCGAACAGGGCGACCCCACGCGCGCGTTGCCCACGCAGCCGGCCGCGGCGGAGCCGCCCGCGCCCAAGAAGCCCGGCCGGGACCGCTACCTCGACCTGCTGCGGTCCATCGCGCTCGTCCGGGTCGTCGCCTACCACCTGTTCGGCTGGGTCTGGCTCTCGGTCCTCTTCCCGTCCATGGGCGTGATGTTCGCGCTCGCCGGATCGCTGATGGCGCGCTCCCTGAGCAGGCCCGCGCTGAGCGTCGTACGAGGGCGGCTGCGGCGACTGCTCCCGCCGATGTGGGTGTTCAGCGCGCTGGTGCTGCCGCTGCTCTTCATGGGCGGCTGGAACCCGGGCAACGACTCGGACACCGGCGGCGGCACCTGGGGCTGGCTCGACCTCGTCGACTACGTCATCCCGTTCGCGGCCCCCTCCTACCCGTGGGAGATCTCCAACCCGCCCGGCTTCCTGGAGACCACATGGGCCGAGCAGGGCATCGGTCCGCTCTGGTACCTGCGCGCCTACCTGTGGTTCGTGCTCCTGTCGCCGCTGCTGCTCAAGGCGTTCCGCAAGCTGCCGTGGGCGACGCTGCTCGCCCCGCTCGCCCTCACGGCCGTGATCGGCACGGGCCTGGTGGAGATCCCCGGCCGCACCGGCGAGGCCGTCACCGACTTCGCCGTGTACGGCAGTTGCTGGGTCCTCGGCTTCGCGCACCAGGAGGGCGTGCTGCAAAAGGTGCCGCGCTACGCCGCGGTGTCCTGCGCCGCGCTGCTCATGGGCTTCGGCCTGTGGTGGGCCTCGGGCCACCTCTCCGATGAGGGCTGGGACCTGAACGAGATCCCGCTCGCGCAGGCGGCCTGGTCCCTCGGGTTCGTCGTCATCCTGCTCCAGTACGCGCCGTCCTGGCAGCAGTTGCCGGGCCGGCTCGCGCGCTGGGACCGCTTGGTGACGCTGGCCAACAACAGGGCCGTCACGATCTATCTGTGGCACAACCTGCTCATCATGGCCACGTTCCCGCTGATCGACCTGCTGTACCAACTGCCGTTCATGGACGACCGGATGAGCTCCGCGCTGGACTCGACGTACATGCTCTGGGCCTTCGTCCTCGTCTGGCCGCTCATCGGCCTCGCGATCGTCGCCACCGGCTGGGTCGAGGACCTGGCCGCGAAGCGCAGACCACGCCTGTGGCCGGACGGGGCGCGGAGGGGCCGGAAGAAGGCGCGGCACTCCTGACGGGCCACTGGGCCGGGCCACCGGGTCACGATGTGATGGCGGTGTGGAGGTTCGGTACCCGCGTGATGGAGGGGCTCGATAGCGTTGTCCGGCAGTGCTCGTGACGGATGAGCGTCGGCGGGGCGACCTAGGCGAGGGTGTGGCGTGCAGGCGACGGTGGACGGGTTCGGTTATGGGGCGGTGACCCCGGTGGCGGCGTTCTTAGTGGCGAGTCTGGGAGGCGGGATCGGGCTGCGCTGCACCGTGCGGGCGCGGCAGATCCGCAAGGGACGCCCCAAGTGGCTGACGTACAGCGCGCTTTCGCTGGGCGTCGGCATCTGGTCCATGCACTTCATCGCGATGATGGGCTTCCAGGTCCAGGGCACACACATCGACTACGACGCCCGGCTCACCTTCCTCAGCCTCGCCGTCGCGATCCTCGTGGTCGGCGTGGGGGTCTTCGCCGCCGGCTACGGCGGGCAGCGCACGCCGGTGCTGCTCGGCGCCGGTCTCTTCATGGGGCTCGGCGTCGCGGCCATGCACTACCTGGGCATGGCCGCCATGCAGTTCGCCGGGTCCCTCCACTACAGCGGGCCCGTCGTGGCCGCCTCGGTGGGCGTGGCCGTCGTCGCGGCCACCGCCGCCCTGTGGCTGATCATGAACGTACGCGGGTTCCTCGTCAGCGTCGGCGCCAGTCTGCTCATGGGTGTGGCCGTCTGCGCCATGCACTACCTGGGCATGGAGGCGCTCACCGTCGAGCTGATGGCGCCGTCCAGCGGCACGAGTTCCGCGGTGTTCACGGTCCTGGTCCCGTATCTCATCGGCCCGTTCCTCACCCTGTTCTTCGCCGGTGCCGTGCTGCTCTTCGACCCGCAAACGCTGGAGGGCGACGCGGCGGCTCGCTACTGAAGCTCTGCCCGAGCCTCACCAGCTGCCCACCCGCCGGGTGAGAGCAACGTTCCCCCACGGTCACTCCACGCCACAGTCCGGAAATTTGACCTCCCTACCTTCGGTTGCGTCAGCTGCGAACCGTGACCTGGAGGCGTGACATGCCTGGCCCCAAGGAACAGCCCCGGAGTCGGACCTGGATCGAGCGGTGGGATCCCGAGGACGAAGCGTTCTGGGAGGAGACGGGGGCGAAGATCGCCCGGCGCAACCTCGTCTTCTCCATCCTGTCCGAGCACATCGGGTTCTCCATCTGGACCCTGTGGTCGGTCATGGTCCTGTTCATGGGGCCCGAGTACGGGATCGACCCGGCGGGGAAGTTCTTCCTCGTGTCGATGGCGACGCTGGTGGGCGCCTTCGCGCGCGTGCCCTACACGTTCGCCATCGCGATCTTCGGCGGCCGCAACTGGACGATCATCTCGGCGAGCCTGCTGCTCGTGCCGTCGATCGCCGCGTTCGTGGTCATGGAGCCGGGCACCTCGTACACCACCTTCATGTGGTGCGCGGCGCTCACCGGCGTCGGCGGCGGCAACTTCGCCTCCTCCATGACCAACATCAACTCCTTCTTCCCGCTTCGCCAGAAGGGCTGGGCGCTCGGCCTGAACGCGGGCGGCGGCAACGTCGGCGTCCCGGTCATCCAGCTCGTCGCGCTCGCCGTGATCGGCGCGAGCGGCGGCCCGCGCGTGCTGCTCGGCATCTACATCCCGCTGATCGTGATCGCCGCCGTCTGCTCAGCGCTGTTCATGAACAACCTGGCGACCGTGAAGAACGACACCGGGGCGGCCAAGGAGGCCGTGCGCGACGCCCACACCTGGATCATGTCGTTCCTCTACGTGGGGACGTTCGGCTCCTTCATCGGCTACTCGTTCGCCTTCGGCCTCGTCCTGCAGACCCAGTTCGGCCGTACGCCGCTCCAGGCGGCCGGCGTCACCTTCATCGGCCCGCTGCTCGGCTCGCTCGTCCGGCCCGTCGGCGGAAAGCTCGCCGACAAGTACGGCGGCGCGCGCATCACGCTGTGGAACTTCGTCGGCATGGCCCTCGCCACGGCCGTGACGATCCTGGCCTCGGTCGAGAAGTCGCTCGCCCTGTTCACCGTCGCGTTCATCGCCCTGTTCGTGCTGACCGGCATCGGCAACGGGTCGACGTTCAAGATGATCCCCGGCATCTTCCAGACGAAGGCGCTCGCGATGGGGCTCACGGGCGAGGAAGCGGCCGCGTACGGGCGGCGGCTCTCCGGCGCCTCCATGGGCCTGATCGGAGCCGTCGGCGCGCTCGGCGGCCTCGGCATCAACCTGGCGTTCCGGCAGTCCTTCCAGACGGCGGGCACCGGCACCGGGGCCTTCGTCGCCTTCCTCGCCTTCTACGCGGTGTGCTTCGCCGTGACCTGGGCCGTATACCTTCGCCGCTCCGCGTCGCGCACCGTCGCGAGCTCCACGGCGGAAACGAAGCCGCAGCTCAGCTACGCCGAGGTGTGACATTTGGCCCCGTAACACGTACGCAATAGCGTTGATCCGGAGCCGACACGGAGCGTTGACAGGCTCGGACGACGCATCGGTGGACCTGGTGCACGGAAGAACGTCGAGCGGGGCGAGAACCAGCATGGACGAGGAACAGCGGGCCACGAGTCCGGAGCAGGCCCACGGGCCGCTCGCGGGCTTCACCGTGGGCGTGACCGCGGCGCGCCGCGCCGACGAGCTGGGCGCGCTGCTCCAGCGGCGCGGCGCGTCGGTGCTGCACGCTCCCGCCCTGCGCATCGTGCCGCTCGCGGACGACAGTGAACTCCTCGTCGCCACCAAGGAGTTGATCGACAACGCGCCGGACGTCGTGATCGCCACCACCGCGATCGGCTTCCGCGGCTGGGTCGAGGCCGCCGACGGCTGGGGGCTCGGCGAGGACCTGCTCGCGCGGCTCCGCGGGGTCGAGCTCCTCGCGCGCGGCCCGAAGGTGAAGGGCGCGGTGCGCGCGGCCGGCCTCACCGAGGAGTGGTCGCCCTCGTCCGAGTCGATGGCCGAGGTGTTGGAGCGGCTGCTCGACGAGGGCGTCCAGGGGCGGCGCGTCGCGGTGCAACTGCACGGCGAGCCGCTCCCCGGGTTCGTCGAGGCGCTGCGCGAGGCGGGCGCCGAGGTGGTCGGCGTCCCCGTCTACCGCTGGCTCCCGCCGCAGGACATCGCCCCCGTCGACCGCCTCCTCGAGGCCACGGTGTCGCGTGGCGTGGACGCGCTGACGTTCACCTCGGCCCCCGCGGCGACGGCGCTGCTGCGCCGCGCGGAGGAGCGGGGCCTCGCGGGGGAGCTGCTCGCGGCGCTGCACCACGACGTGCTCGCGGCGTGCGTCGGACCGGTGACGGCGGTGCCGCTTCAGGCGCACGGCGTGGACACGGTGCAGCCGGAGCGCTTCCGGCTCGGCCCTCTGGTGCAACTGCTGTGCAAGGAACTGCCCGCACGCGCGCGTACGTTGCCGATCGCGGGCCACCAGATGCAGATCCGCGGGCAGGCCGTCGTGGTGGACGACGAGCTGCGCCCGGTGCCGCCCGCGGGCATGTCGCTGCTGCGCACCCTCGCGCGCCGCCCCGGCTGGGTGGTGTCCCGCGCGGACCTGCTGCGCGCGCTGCCGGGCGCGGGGCGCGACGAGCACGCGGTGGAGACGGCGATGGCCCGGCTCAGGTCGTCCCTCGGGACGCCGAAACTGATCCAGACCGTGGTCAAGCGGGGGTACCGGCTGGCGTTGGACCCGGCGGCCGACGCGAAGTACGCCCATTGAGCCCCCGCTGCTCAAACTCCCCCAGCTACCGCTGGGAGGTGCCCCCTGCAGGGGCTTGATTGACGGCCCCACACCATGAGCCCCCGCACCAGGCACCCGAGCGCGCAGGTGCACAGCACGGCCCGCACCACGTTCCACGCCACCCACGGCCCCTCGAAGTCCGCCCGCACCCGCGCCGGGTCGGGGATCCTCGCGGGGGCGCCGGCCGCGGCCAGCGCGTCGTTCAGCGGCACGTTCACCGCGGACGTCAGCAGGAACGCCACCGCGTAGGCGGCCAGTGCGACGAACACCCAGCCACGCGGCCCCGGTTGACGCCGCACCCGCCAGGCCGCGTACCCGGTGAGCACCAGCGCTCCGACGAAGCTCAGGAAGAACACCGGGTTCTGGATGACGTCGTTGATGTCCTGCATCACCTCGATGTACGTACGGTCGTCGCTGCGTGCCAGGGCGGGCATCACGGCGCACGAGAACACGTAGAAGGACCCCGCAGCCAGCCCCATGGCGACCGTGGCCGCCCCCATCACCCAATCCGTGACACGCGTCGTTTTCGTCATGGCCCCAGCCAAGCCGCGGACCGGGCCGCCCGACATCGTCGATCCGCGCATCCCCATACGCGAGCGTCCAGCGGATTGCGTACCGTACGACCATGCTGATCAGCCCCGATATAGAACTTCGCCGCGCCGTCCCCCAGGACGCGGAGCGACTCGCCGAGGCCGTCGTTCGCAACCGGGAGTTCATGAAGACCTGGGAGCCGTACCGGCCCGAGGAGTACTACACCGCGCGGGAGCAGGCCGAGCGGATCGCCGAGCCCGGCGGGGCGATGTGGCTGCTGTTCGACCGGGCCGCCGACGGACGCGTGGTCGGCCGCGCCGCGCTCAACGGCATCCACCTCGGCCCGCTGTGCAGCGCCAACCTCGGCTACTGGGTCGACGCCGACTACCGGGGCCGGGGTCTGATCCCCGTCGCCGTCGAGGAGATCTGCCGCGCCGCCCGCGACGAAATGGGCCTGCACCGCATCGAGGCCGGCACCCTCAAGGACAACGAGGCGTCGCAGCGCGTGCTCGCCAAGTGCGGCTTCGTCCGGTACGGCCTCGCGCCCAACTTCCTCCACATCAATGGAGCTTGGCGCGACCACGTCCTGTTCCAGCGCATCCTGCACGACGACCCCCCGGCGTACGGGCGCTCCTAGGGCGTCAACTCCGGTTCCGGCAGCGGGGGTTCCGGCCGCGCCCGCGGGCGGGCACTGTAGAGGGCATGGCAGCAGTACCCACAGGGCCCCACCCGCCTGCCCCCGCCCCCTACGAGTTGCGCTTCGACTCCGGGCGCCTCTGCCTGGACCTCGTCGCGACCGCACACCCCGAGGAACGTCTCGCGAGCCCCGACCTGCTGCGCGCCTGGCTGGTCGGTACGGGGCTCGTCCCGAAGACCGCCGCGCTCGCGGACCGCTCGCCCGTCTGGCTCGCCGCCTTCCGTGAACTGCGCGGCCACATAGCCCAGTTGGTGCGCGGCGAACTCTCCGGCCATCCGGTCCCCGCGGCCCTGGAACGGGTCAACCTGCTCGCCCGCGCGGCCCCGCCCGCACCCCGCGCCGTACGCGCCGCGGACGGCACCCTCGTACGCTCCCTGCACCTCGAACCCGGCTGCCCGGCCCTGCTCGCCGCCGTCGCGCGAGACGCCATCGACCTCCTCACCGACCCGACCGCGCGCGGCGCCCTGCGCCAGTGCGAGGGAGACAACTGCCCCATCATCTACCTGGACATGTCGCGCGGACGCAGGCGCCGCTGGTGCTCCAGTGAGGTGTGCGGCAACCGGGAGCGGGTGGCCAGACACCGGCGCAGGGCCGCGGCGCTGGCCAGGGCGTAGAGCGGTTTCCGCAACTCCCTTTGAACATCCGTGAGTTCGCCTGCGTATCCCTCCCGTGAGCCCAGCCGAGAGACATGGCCGAACAGGGGACACCGGAGGTAGGCGTGCGCAAGGATTCCGCCGTGGCCGATGAACGCCCGCCCCGGGCCCGACATCGCGCTCCCCGGCCCCCCGAGCCGGACGAGGAGCTGATGCGCGCGCTCTACGCGGAGCATGCGAGGCCGTTGCTCGCCTACGTGCTCCGGCTCGTGGCGGGGGACCGCCAGCGCGCGGAGGATGTCGTACAGGAGACGCTCATCCGCGCCTGGAAGAACGCCGGCCAGCTGGGCCGAGCGACCGGATCGGTACGCCCCTGGCTGGTGACGGTCGCCCGGCGCATCGTCATCGACGGCCACCGCAGCCGGCAGGCCCGGCCGCAGGAGGTCGATCCGTCGCCGCTGGAGGTCATCCCCGCGGAGGACGAGATCGACAAGGCGCTGTGGCTGATGACCCTTTCCGACGCCCTGGAGGACTTGACCCCGGCCCACCGGGAAGTACTCGTGGAGACGTACTTCAAAGGACGTACGGTCAACGAGGCGGCCGAGACGCTCGGCATCCCCAGCGGCACGGTGCGCTCGCGGGTCTTCTACGCGCTGCGCTCGATGAAGCTGGCGCTGGAGGAGCGGGGGGTGACGGCATGACGACGGGGCACGGACCGTACGGTCCCTTCGGCCACGAGTCGGCGGGCGACGTGCACGAGACCGTCGGCGCCTACGCGCTGGGCATCCTCGACGACATCGAGGCGAGCGCGTTCGAGGCACACCTGGCGACGTGCGAGCGGTGCGCGCGGGACCTGGAGGAGTTCGCGGGCATGGAGCCGATGCTCGCCGCCCTCGCCGACCTGCCGGCCGAGCGCGGCGCACCGCGCGAGCCGACCCCGCAGATCGGCGACTCCCTCGCGGCCCGCCCGAGCCCCCGCCTCGCGGAGTCCCTCGCCGACGAACTGGGGCGCCGCCGCGCCAGGAAGCGCAGGCGCGGCCTCTTCCTGGTGGCGGCCGCCGCGGCCCTGATCATCGGCGGCCCGCTGACGGTGATGGCGGTGACGGACGACGGCGGCGGCAACACCGTCGCGGAGCCGCACTCCACCAGCCCCGCCCAGGACGCCTTCTTCAACCACATGCCGGACAAGGTGAAGGCCACCGACGCCAAGACGAACGTCACGGCGACGATCGGCATGGAGAAGAAGGCCTGGGGCACCCACACCGTCCTCGAGCTGAAGAACGTCAAGGGCCCCCTGAAGTGCTCCCTCGTCGCGGTCGGCAAGAACGGCGAGCGCGAGACGGTGACCACCTGGGCCGTCCCGAAATGGGGCTACGGCATCGACGACAGCACGAACACGAACGCGAAGCACCCCCTGTACGTGCACGGGGGCGCGGCCTTCGACCGGGGCCAGATCGACCACTTCGAGGTCGAGACGCTCGACGGAAAGCGGCTCGTGGAGGTGAACGCCTGACCGCACGGCGCCGCACGTAGCCCTACGGGGCCCCTTTCGCGTACCTTTGACGGCTGCCCAGCACGTCAGAAGGGGGCCCGGTGGCCGCTCAGGCTCCGCACGATCCAGCGGTGAAATCGGATACGAATCCAGGTGGGGACGAGTCTCCGGATTCGGTCCGCGACCGCGAGCTCGGCGTCGAACAGAACCATCTCGACGCCGTCTACCGACGCCTCGAAGAGAAGATCCACGAGGCCGAGTTCCTGATGGAGGACGCCACCAAGCGCGGCCAGGTCGGCACGCCCGGCGCGCTCGCCGAGCGCGACGCGCAGGTCTTCCGCGCGGGCATCCACCTCAACCGCCTCAACAACGAGTTCGAGGACTTCCTCTTCGGCCGCATCGACCTGCTCCAGGGCAAGGACGGCAAGAAGGGCCCGGACGGCGCGTACACGGCGGTCGAGCCGGCCGACGGCGCGATCCGCGAGGACAACACGGCCGACATCGCCGAGACGCTGCACATCGGCCGCATCGGCGTGCTCGACGCGGACTACTCGCCGCTCGTCATCGACTGGCGCGCCCCGGCCGCCGCCCCCTTCTACCGCTCCACGCCGGTCGACCCGGGCCGCGTGGTGCGCCGCCGCGTCATCCGCTCCAAGGGCCGCAAGGTGCTCGGCGTCGAGGACGACCTGATGCGCCCGGAGCTGACCGCGTACCTGGACGGCGAGCGCCTGCCCGCCATCGGCGACGGCGCGCTGATGGCCGCACTCGGCCAGGCCCGCAGCCACTCGATGCGCGACATCGTCGCCTCCATCCAGGCCGAGCAGGACCAGGTCATCCGGGCCCCCGCCGCGTCCGTGACGTACGTCGAGGGCGGCCCCGGCACCGGCAAGACGGCGGTGGCGCTGCACCGCGCCGCGTACCTGCTGTACCAGGACAGGCGCCGCTACTCGGGCGGCATCCTGATCGTCTCGCCGACGCCGCTCCTGGTCGCGTACACCGAGGGCGTGCTGCCCTCGCTCGGCGAGGAGGGCCAGGTCGCGATCCGCGCGGTCGGCTCGCTGGTCGACGGGGCGGAGGCCACGGTCTACGACTCCCCGGCTGTCGCCCGGGTCAAGGGCTCGTCGCGGATGCAGAGGGTGCTGCGGAAGGCGGCGCGCGGCGCGCTGGAGACGGGGCGCCCGGCGCGGCCCGCCGTCCAGGAACAGCTCGCGTTCGGCGACGACGAGCCCGAGGACGCGCCGACCGAGACCCCGACGCGGCTGCGCGTCGTCGCCTTCGGCCGCCGCCTGGAGCTGGACGCGAACCGGCTCGACCGGATCCGGCAGGCCGCGCTCGGCGGCACCGCCCCCGTGAACCACCTGCGCCCGCGGGCCCGCAAGCTCCTCCTCGACGCGCTCTGGGACCAGTCGGGCGCCGGGAGCCGGCACTCCGACCCGGAGCTCGCGGCCGAGCTGCGTTCCTCCTTCGACGAGGACATCACGTCCGAGGACGACTTCATCCGCTTCCTCGACGCGTGGTGGCCGGAGCTGACGCCGCGCGCGGTCCTGTCTGCCATGTCCGACGAGCGGCGCCTGGGCCGCTGGGCCCGCCGCGTCCTGAACCCCGGCGAGATCCGCAGGCTCGCCAAATCGCTGCGCCGTGACGCCCTCTCGGTCCACGACGTCGCCCTCCTCGACGAGCTGACCGCCGTCCTCGGCACCCCGGCCCGCCCGAAGAAGAAGCGCGAGTACGACCCGCTGGACCAGCTCACCGGCCTGGAAGAGCTGATGCCGCAGCGCGAGGAGTCCCAGCGCGAGCGCGCGGAGCGCCTCGCCCAGGAACGCACCGAGTACGCGCACGTCATCGTCGACGAGGCGCAGGACCTCACGCCGATGCAGTGGCGGATGGTGGGCCGCCGCGGCCGGCACGCGACGTGGACGATCGTCGGCGACCCCGCCCAGTCCTCCTGGTCCGACCCGGAGGAGGCGGGCGCCGCCCGCGACGAGGCGCTCGGCTCCCGGCCCCGCCGCCGCTTCACGCTGACCGTGAACTATCGCAACCCGTCCGAGATCGCCGAGCTGGCCGCGAAGGTCCTGGCGCTCGCGATGCCCGGCTCCGAGTCCCCTTCGGCGGTCCGCTCGACGGGCGTTCGGCCGCGCTTCGAAGTCGTACGGGGCAAGGCCGGGGACACCGTCAGGGCCGAGGCGGCCCGGCTCCTGGGGGAGGTCGACGGCACGGTCGGCGTCGTCGTGGCGATGAACCGCCGCGAGGAGGCCGCCCGTTGGCTCTCCGGGCTCGGCGAGCGGGTCGTCGCGCTCGGCTCGCTGGAGGCCAAGGGTTTTGAGTACGACGCCACGATCGTGGTCTCCCCGGCCGAGATCGCCGACGAGTCCCCTGCGGGCCTGCGCGTCCTGTACGTCGCCCTGACGCGTGCGACGCAGCAGCTCACGGTGGTCTCCGGCGAACGCGACGAACCGGACGCGAACGGGGTGCCGGACCTGCTCCGCGACTGACCCTTGCCCCTGCTGTCTCCGGTGTTACCGTTGATGACGGCACCGGCTCGATCCAAGCCCCCGGGCCCAACCATCGTCCCTTAGAGGGACCACTTGCCGCGAGGCGAGCATGGCGGGTCGGTGTCGTAAACGTGAGTCGAGGCCCACGTCACTTTCGTGACGTGGGCCTCGTTCTGTTTCCTCTTCCGGATTCCCTCGAGTTCTCGTATGGTGGAAACTACTTTCCAAAAGATGAATGAACGTTAGCTTCAAAACCCGATGCGACTACCACGTACTCACCGGTAGGTGGGACCATCGGACGGCAACAGCTACACGGTGAAAGCAGAGGAAGTCGGCCATGGCAACGGCGCCCAGCGTCTCCTACTCGATGACGGTCCGGTTGGAGGTCCCCGCGGGCGGTAACGCCGTCTCGCAGCTGACCACCGCCGTGGAGTCCTCCGGCGGCTCGGTGACCGGCCTCGACGTCACCGCTTCCGGTCACGAGAAGCTCCGGATCGACGTCACGATCGCGGCTTCGTCGACGTCCCACGCGGACGAGATCGTCGCCAAGCTGCGCGGCATCGAGGGCGTCACGCTCGGAAAGGTCTCCGACCGTACGTTCCTGATGCACCTCGGCGGCAAGATCGAGATGCAGTCCAAGCACCCCATCCGCAACCGTGACGACCTGTCCATGGTCTACACGCCGGGTGTGGCGCGCGTCTGCATGGCGATCGCGGAGAACCCCGAGGACGCCCGGCGTCTGACCATCAAGCGCAACTCCGTCGCGGTCGTCACCGACGGCTCCGCGGTGCTCGGCCTCGGCAACATCGGCCCGAAGGCCGCGCTGCCGGTCATGGAGGGCAAGGCGGCCCTCTTCAAGCGCTTCGCCGACATCGACGCCTGGCCGATCTGCCTGGACACCCAGGACACCGACGCCATCGTCGAGATCGTCAAGGCCATCGCCCCCGGCTTCGCGGGCATCAACCTCGAGGACATCTCGGCGCCCCGCTGCTTCGAGATCGAGGCCCGCCTGCGCGAGGCCCTCGACATCCCCGTCTTCCACGACGACCAGCACGGCACCGCCATCGTCGTGCTCGCCGCGCTGACCAACGCGCTGCGCGTCGCGGGCAAGGACATGGGCGACACCCGCGTCGTCATGTCGGGCGCGGGCGCCGCCGGCACGGCCATCCTGAAGCTGCTCCTCGCGGCAGGCGTCAAGAACGCCGTCGTGGCCGACATCCACGGTGTCGTGCACGCGGGCCGCGAGGACCTGAAGGACGCCGACAGCGACTCGCCGCTGCGCTGGATCGCCGACAACACCAACCCCGAGGGCCTCACCGGCACGCTGAAGGAAGCGGTCGTCGGCGCGGACGTGTTCATCGGCGTCTCGGCCCCGAACGTGCTGAACGGCGACGACGTGGCCGCGATGGCCGAGGGCGCCATCGTGTTCGCGCTCGCGAACCCGGACCCGGAGGTCGACCCGGCGATCGCCCGTCAGACGGCGGCGGTCGTGGCCACGGGCCGCTCCGACTTCCCGAACCAGATCAACAACGTCCTGGTCTTCCCCGGCGTCTTCCGCGGCCTGCTCGACGCCCAGTCGCGCGCGGTCAACACGGAGATGATGCTGGCGGCCGCGAAGGCCCTGGCCGACGTGGTCACCGAGGACGAGCTCAACCCGAACTACATCATCCCGAGCGTCTTCAACGACAAGGTCGCGGGAGCCGTCGCCGGCGCCGTCCGCGACGCTGCGAAGGCCTTGTCGGCGGGCCCGGCCGGAGACGGCGAGGAGTAACCAGTCATCGCCGGTGAGCGGGGCTGGGTGCGTGCAGATGCAAGGCGGAGGAGGGCGACAACGCGGAGCGTTGGCAACCGACGACAACGCCGCAGATGTGCGTGCCCAGCCCCGCGCCCCCGGCAGGGCCCGCCGGCAAGGCCTTTGGGCGGCCGGGGTGGCTGTGACGGGGGCCACGACCGCCTGATTACCGGCGCGTCGCGGTTTACGGGGCCTCCGGGCCCCATAGGCTGGCCGGGAAACAGGCCCCCGGGCCCGCCCCTGCAACCGGCGCGGTGGCGCTTTCCGTGTGACCCCAAGGGGTGCCGGATTGGCTTTACCGCCGTGGGTAGGGGCAGGATGCCTCTTCAGGCGCAAGGGTCTGGACGACGGACCCGGGTCCTGGGCCTGACCGAGACCCTGGCAGCATCAACTTTGCTGTTGCCCAACACGCGGCCTGGCCGCGTGGCACGCCTCAACGGCAAGAAGAACACGGGAGTACAAACATGAACCGCAGTGAGCTGGTGGCCGCGCTGGCCGACCGCGCCGAGGTGACCCGCAAGGACGCCGACGCCGTGCTGGCCGCGTTCGCCGAGACCGTCGGCGAGATCGTTGCCAAGGGCGACGAGAAGGTCACCATCCCCGGCTTCCTGACCTTCGAGCGCACCCACCGTGCCGCTCGCACCGCTCGTAACCCGCAGACCGGCGAGCCGATCAACATCCCGGCCGGTTACAGCGTGAAGGTCTCCGCGGGCTCGAAGCTCAAGGAAGCCGCCAAGGGTAAGTAAGACCTAGGCGTAAGGGCGGCCTCCCCGGAACCTTCCGGGGAGGCCGCCCTTTTGCTTTTTAGGGGCGCGGGGAACTGCGCGCCCAGCCACGGCGGGCCGTGTCCGCGGACGACGCCGCGCTCTGTGGCCGCAGGCAAAAGGATGGGGCCGCCCGGACGATTCCGGACGGCCCCACCCACGTACGGGTCGAACGGCGGCTAGCCGAGCGCCTTGCCGGGGAGCTCGACCTTCGCGCCGAGTTCGACGAGCTTCTCCATGAAGTTCTCGTAGCCGCGGTTGATCAGGTCGATCCCGTGGACGCGGGACGTCCCCTGGGCCGCCAGCGCCGCGATCAGGTACGAGAAGCCGCCGCGGAGGTCGGGGATGACCAGGTCGGCGCCCTCCAGCTTCGTGGGCCCGGAGACGACCGCCGAGTGCAGGAAGTTGCGCTGCCCGAAGCGGCAGTCGGAGCCGCCGAGGCACTCGCGGTAGAGCTGGATGTGCGCGCCCATCTGGTTCAGCGCGGACGTGAAGCCCAGGCGCGACTCGTAGACCGTCTCGTGGACGATCGAGAGGCCCGTGGCCTGCGTGAGCGCCACGACGAGGGGCTGCTGCCAGTCGGTCTGGAAACCGGGGTGGACGTCCGTCTCCAGGGCGATCGACTTCAGCTGGCCGCCGGGGTGCCAGAAGCGGATGCCGTCGTCGTCGATCTCGAAGGCGCCGCCGACCTTCCGGTACGTGTTGAGGAACGTCATCATCGAGCGCTGCTGCGCGCCGCGGACGTAGATGTCCCCGTGCGTGGCGAGCGCCGCCGACGCCCAGGAGGCCGCCTCCAGGCGGTCCGAGAGGGCGCGGTGCGTGTAGCCGCCGAGCTTGTCCACGCCGGTGACGCGGATGGTGCGGTCGGTGTCCATCGCGATGATCGCGCCCATTTTCTGCAGGACGCAGATCAAGTCCTCGATCTCCGGCTCCACGGCCGCGTTCGAGAGCTCCGTGACGCCCTCGGCGAGGACGGCCGTGAGCAGGACCTGCTCGGTGGCGCCCACGGAGGGGTAGGGGAGGCGGATCTTCGTGCCGCGCAGGCGCTGCGGGGCCTCCAGGTACTGGCCGTCCGCGCGCTTCTCGATGGTCGCGCCGAACTGGCGGAGCACCTCGAAGTGGAAGTCGACAGGACGGCCGCCGATGTCGCAGCCGCCGAGACCCGGGATGAAGGCGTGACCGATGCGGTGCAGCAGCGGGCCGCACAGCAGGATCGGGATGCGGGAGGAGCCCGCGTGCGCGTCGATGTCGGCCACGTTCGCCGACTCCACGTGCGACGGGTCCATGACCAGCTCGCCCGGTTCCTCACCGGGGCCGACCGTCACGCCGTGCAGCTGCAGCAGGCCGCGTACGACACGCACGTCGCGGATGTCCGGGACATTGCGCAGTCGGCTCGGCGCGCTGCCGAGGATCGCGGCGACCATTGCCTTGGGCACGAGGTTCTTCGCGCCGCGGACACGGATCTCGCCCTCCAGCGGGGTTCCGCCGTGGACAAGGAGGACATCGTCGGTGACGGTCATGAATCTCGCGTTCCGAAGAGAAGGGCAGGGCCAGGCTCAAGGGTAAGGGGGGACGGCCCGTTATTCGTATGCCCGAGGGTGCCAAGGAGCGTCATGAGTTCGCTACAACACGAAGCGCGCCGGACAGAGCACAAAGCGTGACGCTTTTGTGAAGTGCGGGTCCGTCACGTCCTCGCGCGCTGAGCTGCGTTCACGCGGTTGTTGCGCTTGGCTCCCCCTACGGCGGGCAGATGCGGGATCATGTCTGGCATGACCGAGGTGTCCTCGCTCACAGGGCGGCTGCTCGTGGCCACACCCGCCCTCGCGGACCCGAATTTCGACCGGGCGGTCGTGCTGCTCCTCGACCACGACGAGGAGGGCTCGCTCGGCGTCGTGCTGAACCGGCCGACGCCGGTGGACGTCGGGGACATCCTGGAGGGCTGGGGCGATCTGGCCGGTGAGCCGGGGGTCGTGTTCCAGGGCGGGCCTGTCTCGCTCGACTCGGCGCTCGGCGTCGCGGTCATCCCCGGGGACGACGAGCGGGAGGCGCCCCTCGGCTGGCGCCGGGTGCACGGCGCGATCGGCCTCGTCGACCTGGAGGCCCCGCCGGAGCTGCTCGCCGCGGCGCTCGGCTCCCTGCGGATCTTCGCCGGCTACTCGGGCTGGGGCCCGGGGCAGCTGGAGGACGAACTGACCGAGGGCGCCTGGTACGTGGTCGAGTCGGAGCCCGGTGACGTCTCCGCGATCCGTCCCGAGGGCCTGTGGCGCGCGGTGCTGCGCCGCCAGCGCGGCGAGCTGGCGATGGTGGCCACGTATCCGGACGACCCCTCGCTCAACTGACCTCGTTCCGGGACCGGGCGGGCTTAAGTACCCTTGGCGGTTATGAGCACTCTTGAGCCCGAGCGCGGGACAGGTACGGGGACCCTCGTAGAGCCGACGCCGCAGACGTCGAGCGGCGACGGCGATCACGAGCGCTATGCGCATTACGTCCAGAAGGACAAGATCATGGCGAGCGCGCTGGACGGCACGCCCGTCGTCGCGCTCTGCGGCAAGGTGTGGGTCCCGGGCCGCGACCCGAAGAAGTACCCCGTGTGTCCCATGTGCAAGGAGATCTACGAGTCGATGGGCGACGCGGGCGGCGACAAGGACAAGGGCGGCAAGGACGGCGGCGGCAAGGGCGGCAAGTAGCCCGGGGTTTCGCGCCCCCGCCCCACCATTGCGCGAATTGGTCCAGTCCTCTTAGCCTCCCGCCATGGATCTCATCCCCGCCCCCCGTCGGCTGACGCGCGCGGGTGACGGCCGCCGCACGCTCGGAGACCGCACCGGCATCGCCGCGGGGGAGGGGACCCGGGACACCGCGCGCTGGCTGCGCGCGGCAGTCGGCGCGGCGACAGGTCTCGCCCTGCCGCCCAAGGGCGCGGACGAGGACGACGTCATCGCCCTGCGCATCGACCCCTCCCTCGAACCGGAGGGCTACCGGCTGCGCGTGACGGACGCGGGCGTCACGATCGAGGGCGGATCGGCGGCAGGCGTCTTCTGGGGCGCCCAGACGCTGCGTCAACTCCTGGGCCCCGACGCGTATCGCCGGGCCCCGCTTCCCGGGCGTACGTGGACCGTCCCGCACGTCACCGTCGAGGACGCGCCCCGCTTCCGCTGGCGCGGCATGATGCTCGACGTCGCACGCCACTTCACGCCGAAGGCCGGGGTGCTGCGCCAACTCGACCTGATGGCCGCCCACAAGCTCAACGTCCTGCACTTCCACCTCACCGACGACCAGGGCTGGCGCGTCGAGATCAAGCGCCGTCCCAGGCTGACGGAGGCCGGCTCCTGGCGGTCACGGACCAAATTCGGCCACCGCGCCTCGGAGTTGTGGGAGGACAAGCCGCACGGCGGCTTCTACACCCAGGACGACATCCGCGAGATCGTCTCCTACGCCGACGCGCTGCATATCGCGGTCGTCCCCGAGATCGACCTGCCGGGCCACTCGCAGGCAGCCATCCACGCGTATCCGGAACTCGGCAACAGTGATGTCGTCGACACGTCTTCCCTCCCCGTCTGGGACACCTGGGGCGTCAATCCGAACGTACTCGCCCCCACTGACAACACCCTCCGCTTCTACGAGGACGTCTTCGAGGAACTCCTCGACCTGTTCCCGTCCACGTTCATCCACGTAGGGGGCGACGAGTGCCCCAAGGACCAGTGGAGGCAGTCGCCCGCCGCCCAGGACCGCATCAGGGAACTGGGGTTGGCCGACGAGGACGAGCTCCAGTCCTGGTTCATCCGGCACTTCGACACCTGGCTCGGCGCGCGCGGGCGGCGCCTCATCGGCTGGGACGAGATCCTCGAAGGCGGCCTCGCGCCCGGCGCCACGGTCTCCTCCTGGCGCGGCTACGAGGGCGGCATCACCGCGGCGAGGGCGGGCCACGACGTCGTCATGTGCCCCGAGCAGCAGGTGTACTTGAACTACCGCCAGGCCCCCGGCGACGAGGAACCGGTCCCCATCGGCTACGTACGCACCCTGGAGAACGTGTACCGCTTCGAGCCGGTGCCCCCGCAGCTGAGCGAGCAGGAGGCGCGGCACGTCCTCGGCGCGCAGGCCAACATGTGGACCGAGGTGACGGAGAACGAGCAGCGCCTCGACTACCAGGTGTATCCGCGGCTCTGCGCCTTCAGCGAGGTCGCGTGGAGCGAGCTGCCCGCGCCCGCGGCGCGCGACTTCGCGGACTTCGAGCGCCGAATGACCGCGCACTACGGGCGACTTGACGCGCTGGGCGTCGACTACCGGCCGCCGGGCGGGCCGTTGCCCTGGCAGCGGCGCCCGGGTGTGCTCGGACGTCCCTTCGAAGGGGAACCCCCGAACGTGTGAGCTTGCGCGCGAGGAGGATCACGTCTCACCTCGCACCTCGTCTCATACGTAGGCGCAGAGCGCCAATTCGCTCCCACAGGTGATCTGGTGCGATATCGGTCATCTGTGAGGTGGAAGGGGCGAATGCCTCCTACCGGACCCCGTCTCCGGGCCGGAAGGAAGATGTGCCAGAGTTGCCACGTCCGGCCTGTCAGCACGTACCGTACGGCGGAACAGGCGTAACGGCGGGAACGGCGGTCACGCGCGGACCACGCGGGGACCGGCGCCGTTGCCAGGCACGGGGCCGGACATCGGGAAGGGGCAGCCGGTTTGACCACGCACGCACCGCAGGCGACGACACAGGCCGCGGTACTTCCGGGTTCGCTGGACGAGGCCGTCGCGGCGCTCGCCGCCATGCCCGCCGCCGTACCGGTGGCCGGGGGCACGGACCTCATGGCTCAGGTCAACGCGGGCGGGCTGCGCCCTGCCGCCCTCGTCGGGCTCGGCCGGATCAGCGAGATCCGCGGCTGGCAGTACCAGGACGGGAACGCGCTGCTCGGCGCGGGCCTCACCCACGCACGCATCGGCCGCCCCGACTTCGCCGCGCTGATCCCCGGCCTCGCCGCCGCCGCGCGGGCCGCCGGCCCGCCCCAGATCCGTAACGCGGGCACGCTCGGCGGCAACATCGCCTCCGGCGCTCCCGCGGGTGACACGTTGCCCGTACTGGCCGCACTGGAAGCCACGTTGATCATCGCGGGGCAGGGTGGAGCGAGACGCGAAGTGCCGGTCTCGCACCTGCTGGCCGGCATGGAGATGCTCGGCCCCGGCGAGTTGATCGGTTTCGTGCGCGTGCCCCTGCTGCACGCGCCGCAGGTCTTCCTGAAGGCGACCGGGCGCACCGGCCCCGGCCGCGCCATGGCCTCCGTCGCGCTCGTCCTCGACCCGGCGCGGCGCGGTGTGCGCTGCGCCGTCGGGGCCATCGCGCCGATGCCGCTGCGGCCCCTGGAGGCCGAGCAGTGGGTGGCCTCGCTCATCGACTGGGACGGCGAGCGCGGCGCCCTTGTGCCGGAGGCCGTGCACGCCTTCGGTGAATACGTCGCCGCGGCCTGTGTCCCCGACCCCGAGCCCGCGCCGGACGGCACGCAGGAACAGTTGCCGCCCGCCGTACTGCATCTGCGGCGCACCGTCGCCGTGCTGGCCCGACGTGCACTTGGGAGGGCGCTGTCGTGACGAATCCCGGTACCGGTCAGGGGCACGGTTCTGGTGGGGACGGCTGGGAGCCGTTGCCCCAGGGCGAGTACGACTCCGATGCCACGGCCTTCGTGCAGTTGCCCCCCGAGGGCTTCCCGGACACGGCGCCGCTCGCCGCGCCGGGCCACGGCTACGTGCCGCCGCCGATAACGGTGAGCCCGGCCACGGGTGCCGCCGCGACCGACCCGGCGGCGACCGGTGTGTGGGTGCTGCCGGAGAACCTGGTCGGGCCGGGGGCGGAGGCCGCTCCGGTGGAGCAGGAGCCGCACCACGGGGAGACCGGGCAGACCGGGCAGTGGTCCGTTCCGCTGGCCGATGGTGAACTTCCGGACGAATCGGGTGAGTTCACGGCCTCCTCGATGGCGCAGCAGTGGGGCGGTGTGCCGCCGGCGACGTTGCCGGGTGGGGCGCCCGCGCCGTGGGCCCCGGCCGGACCGGGTGTGGAGGAGACGGCGGCCGGGCTTTCGGGCGGCGCCGCCCCGGAGCAGCCGACCGAGCCTGAGTCGCGGGGCGCTGCCCCGGACCCCGCGCCTCAATCGCCGGCGGGGCTTGATGAGCCTGCCGAACCCGATGCTCCCGAGGCCGAGCCCCAGAAGTCGGAGGACGACGAGGCCCCCGCGCGTCCACCGCTCCACGACGACCACCCCCTGGCCAGCTACGTCCTGCGGGTCAACGGCGCGGACCGTCCCGTCACGGACGCCTGGATCGGCGAGTCGCTGCTGTACGTGCTGCGGGAGCGTCTCGGGCTCGCGGGTGCCAAGGACGGCTGTTCGCAGGGCGAGTGCGGTGCGTGCAACGTGCAGGTGGACGGCCGGCTCGTGGCCTCCTGCCTGGTGCCCGCGGCGACCACGGCCGGGAGTGAGGTCCGTACCGTCGAGGGGCTCGCTACCGACGGGCGACCGTCGGACGTACAGCGGGCGCTGGCCGCGTGCGGCTCCGTACAGTGCGGCTTCTGCGTCCCCGGCATGGCGATGACGGCGCACGACCTCTTGGAGGGCAACCCGAACCCGACCGCTCTGGAGACCCGCCAGGCACTGTGCGGCAACCTCTGCCGCTGCTCCGGCTACCGGGGCGTCGTGGACGCGGTGCGCCAGGTGGCCGAGGAACGCCGGGCCGCATCGGCCGAGGGCGGCAACACGGAAGAGCCCCTGATCCCGCGCCAGGCGGGCCCCCTGGCGACCGAGGACATCCAACGCACCACGAGCACCCGGGCCGACGGAACGCCGCAGGGCGACCGGGCCCCGCAGGGTGAGCGGGCGTCGCAGAGTGGCAGGCCCCCGCAGAGCGACCGGACGCCGCAGGGTGACCGGGCGCCGCAGGGTGGCCCGGCCCGGCAGGGCTTCCCGAGCGCGCAGGGCGACCGGGCGTCGCAGGGTGACCAGGCGTCGCAGGACGACCGGACCCGGCAGGACTCCCCGAACGCGCAAGGTTTCCCGAGCTCGCAGGGCGACCGGGCATCGCAGGGTGAGCGGGCGCCGCAGGGTGAGCGGGCGCCGCAGGTCCCTAACGCGCAAGGTTTCCCGAGCCCGCAGAGCGACCGGGCCCCCCAGGGCGGCCAGCTTCCCCAGGTCTTCCCGAACGCACAAGGCTTCCCGGACCCGCAGGGTGACCGGGTGCCGCGGGGCTTCCCGAACGCGCAGGGCGACGGGACCCCGCAGGGCTCTCCGAGCGGGCAGGGCGACCGGATCCCGCATGGTGACCGGACGCCGCAGGACGACCGGACCTCGCAGGGTGGCCAGCTCCCGCAGGACTTCCCCAACGCGCAGGGCTTTCCGACTCCACTGGGCGACGGGACCCCGCAGGACTCCCCGAGCGGGCAGGCCTTCCCTGCCCCGCAGGGTGACGGGACCCTGCAGGACTTCTCGAACCGGCAGGGTGACCGGGCGCCGCAGGACGACCGGACCCCGCAGGACTTCCCGAACGCGCAGGGCTTTCCGACTCCACAGGGCGACGGAACCCCGCAGGACTCCCCGAGCGGGCAGGCCTTCCCGGCCCCGCAGGGCGACGGGACCCCGCAGGACTTCTCGAACCCGCAAGGCCTCCCGGATCCCCAGGGCTTCCAGAACTCGCAGAATCCGCAGGGCTTCCCGAACACGCAGAACCCCCAGGACTTTCCGGACGGAGGTCAGGCATGACGAGTGAGACGGCCACGGCCTCCGTGGGGACCGCCGCGCCGGAGGCGGAGAGCTTTCCGCATGGGCTTGGGATGTCGCTTCCCTCGGAGGAAGCGCAGGCCAAGGCGGAGGGCACGTTCCCGTACGCCGCCGATCTGTGGGCCGAGGGCCTGCTCTGGGCGTCGATCCTGCGCTCCCCGCACGCGCACGCGCGCGTGGTGAGCATCGACACCAGCCACGCGCGCGAGATGCCCGGCGTCCTCGCCGTCGTCACGCACGAGGACGTCCCCGGCGGCCCGTTGGCCGGACACCGCACCTCCGACCGCCCGATGTTCGCCTCCGACGTGGTGCGCCACCACGGCGAGGCGCTCGCGGCCGTCGCGGCCGACCACCCGGACACGGCGCGCATGGCCGCCGCCGCGATCGTCGTCGAGTACGAGGTCCTCGACCCGGTCACGGACCCCGAGCAGTCCTTCGCGGCGGAGCCCCTGCACCCCGACGGCAACCTGATCCGCCACATCCCGCTCCAGCACGGCGACGCCGAGGTGACGGGCGAGGTCATCGTCGAGGGCCTCTACCGCATCGGCCGCCAGGACCCCGCCCCGATCGGCGCGGAGGCGGGCCTCGCGGTGCCCCGGCCCGACGGCGGCGTCGAGCTCTACATCGCCTCCACCGACCCGCACGGCGACCGCGACCTCGCGGCGGCCCGCTACGGCCTGGAGCGCGAGCGCGTGAAGGTCGTCGTCACCGGCGTGCCCGGCGCGACGGCCGACCGGGAGGACCCGAGCTTCCACCTCCCGCTCGGCCTGCTCGCCCTGCACACCGGCTGCCCGGTCAAGCTCGCCGCGTCCCGCGAGGAGTCCTTCCTCGGCCATCCGCACCGGCACCCCACCCTCCTGCGCTACCGCCACCACGCCGACGCGGACGGCCGGTTGGTCAAGGTGGAGGCCCAGATCCTGCTCGACGGTGGCGCGTACGCGGACACGTCGTCCGACGCCCTCGCGGCCGCGGTCTCCTTCGCCTGCGGCCCCTACGTCGTGCCGCACGCCTCCATCGAGGGCTGGGCGGTACGGACGAACAACCCGCCCTCGGGACACGTACGGGGAGAGGGCGCGCTACAGGTCTGCGCCGCGTACGAGGCGCAGATGGACAAGCTGGCGAAGAAGCTGGGCGTCGACCCGGCGGAGCTCCGGATGCGCAACGTCCTCGCGACCGGCGACATCCTCCCGACGGGGCAGACGGTGACGTGCCCCGCGCCCGTGGCCGAACTGCTGTCCTCCGTACGGGACTTCCCGCTGCCGCCGCTTCCCAAGGACACCCCGGAGGAGGACTGGCTGCTCCCCGGCGGGCCCGAGGGCGTCGGTGAACCGGCCGCGATCCGCCGCGGCGTCGGCTACGGCATCGGCATGGTGCACATGCTGGGCGCCGAGGGCGCGGACGAGGTCTCCACGGCCACCGTGAAGGTCCACGACGGCGTCGCGACGGTCATCTGCGCCGCCGTGGAGACCGGTCAGGGCTTCACCACGCTCGCCCGCCAGATCGTCCAGGAGACGCTCGGCATCGAGGAAGTCCACGTGGCACCGGTCGACACGGACCAGCCGCCGGCCGGCCCCGGCTGCCGCGGCCGGAACACGTGGGTGTCCGGCGGAGCGGTCGAGCGGGCGGCCAAGATGGTCCGCACCCAGCTCCTCCAGCCCCTGGCGCACAAGTTCGGCATGTCCACGGAGCTGCTCCAGATCGCCGACGGCAAGATCACCTCCTACGACGGCGTGCTCTCGACGACCGTCGAAGAGGCCATGGACGGCAAGGAGTTGTGGGCCACGGCGCAGTGCCGCCCGCACCCCACGGAGCCGCTCGACGCGTCCGGCCAGGGCGACGCATTCGTCGGCATGGCCTTCTGCGCGATCCGCGCGGTGGTGGATGTGGACGTGGAGCTCGGCTCGGTGCGCGTGGTCGAACTCGCGGTCGCCCAGGACGTCGGCCGCATCCTCAACCCCGCCCAGCTCGCGGCCCGCATCGAGGCGGGCGTCACCCAGGGCGTCGGCGCGGCCCTCACGGAGAACCTCCGTACCCCGAAGGGCATCGTCCGCCGCCCCGACCTGACCGGCTACGCCCTGCCGACCTCGCTCGACACCCCTGACATCCACATCGTCAACCTGGTCGAGGAGCGCGACGTGGTGGCCCCCTTCGGCGCGAAGTCCGCGAGCGCGGCCCCGGTGGTCGCGTCCCCGGCCGCGGTCGCCTCGGCGGTCCGCGCGGCGACCGGCCGCCCGGTCAACCGCCTGCCGATCAGGCCGCAGGCGGCGGTGGCCGAGCCGGTCGGCTGAGCGCCGGCACACCCGCGGCGAGCACGCGCGACGAGCACGCGCCGCGAACACGCACGACCAAGGGGCGCCCCGCTTCATGCGGGGCGCCCCTTCGCGCGTGGAGGCCGTGACCGGAATCGAACCGGCGTGCTTCGCTTTGCAGGCGAATCCCTCAGCCACTCGGGCACACGGCCAAGCTGCTGCTCACGCTACGGGCCGCGGTTTCCCCGCCTCAAGCGTTCCGGGACCCCTGCAACACGACTGCCATGCGCCGTTCATGAGCGACGCGCGACGCTGCTCGGGGGCGACCGGACGTCGACCGGACAGCGACCTGACGGCGACCGGACCTACGACCAAGGGACCATCACGTAACCCGCCTCCCGACAGGGGTCACAGCGCCCTACGCCTCTTACCCTGAACCGCATGGCCGCCCTCGAAGACGTCACTGACGACGCCACCTCCCGCACCGTCCCCTCCGACACCGAAGGTGTCCTGGGCCGCACCTATCGCGCGCTCAGCATCGGCATCGTCACCGTCGTGCTGCTCATCGCCTTCGAGGCGACCGCCGTGGGGACCGCGATGCCCGTCGCAGCGCGGGAGTTGGACGGGGTGTCGCTGTACGCGTTCGCGTTCTCCGGCTTCTTCACGACGAGCCTGTTCGGGATGGTGCTCGCCGGACAGTGGGCCGACCGGAGCGGACCGCTCGGACCCGTCACCGCCGGGATCGGGGCCTTCGCCGCGGGGCTGCTGCTCGCCGGGACCGCGACGAACATGTGGATGTTCATCGCCGGGCGGGCCGTGCAGGGGCTCGGCGGCGGCCTGGTGATCGTCGGCCTCTACGTGGTGGTCAGCCGGGCCTACCCGGAGCGACTGCGGCCCGCGATCATGGCGGCGTTCGCGGCGAGCTGGGTCGTGCCGTCGATCGTCGGGCCGCTGGCGTCCGGGGCCGTGACCGAGCACATCGGCTGGCGGTGGGTGTTCCTCGGGATCCCGATCCTGGTCGTGCTGCCGCTCGCGCTCGCGCTCCCGGAGGTCAGGCGGCGGGCCGGCGGACCGCCCGAGGGAGCCGAACCCGCAGCCCTCGACCGGCGCCGGATCCGGCTCGCCCTCGGCATCTCGGCCGGCGCCGGGCTGCTCCAGTACGCCGCCCAGGACCTGCGGCCGCTGTCCCTGCTCCCCGCCGCCGTCGGCATCGCCCTGCTCGTGCCGTCCGTGCTCGGCCTGCTGCCCCGTGGCACCTACCGGGCCGCCCGCGGGCTGCCGTCCGTGGTGCTGCTGCGCGGGATCGCGGCGGGCTCGTTCATCGCGGCCGAGTCGTTCGTGCCGCTGATGCTGGTGACGCAGCGGGGGCTGAGCCCCACGCTCGCCGGGTTCTCGCTCGCCGCGGGCGGCGGGACCTGGGCGTTCGGGTCCTGGCTTCAGTCCCGGCCGCGGGTCGAGCCGTACCGGGAGCGGCTCGTCGCCGGGGGCATGGTGCTGGTCGCCGCGGCCATCGCCGTCGCGCCGAGCGTGCTGATCCAGGCGGTGCCCGTGTGGACCGTGGCCGTCGCCTGGGCCTTCGGCTGCCTGGGGATGGGTCTCGTGATCTCGTCGACGTCCGTGTTGCTGTTGCAGCTGTCCGCGCCCGAGGAGGCCGGGACGAACTCCGCCGCGCTCCAGATCTCCGACGGGCTCTCCAACGCGCTGCTGCTCGCCGCGGGCGGCGCGGCCTTCGCGGCGCTCGGCGGGGGAGCGGTGGGGGCGGCGGGGCACGGCGTCGCGCAGGGCGCCGGGGGCTCGCATCCCGCCGCGTTCGCCGCTGTGTTCCTGCCCATGGCGGCGGTCGCGCTCGTGGGGGTGTGGGTGGCCTCGCGGCTGCGGAAGTAGGCGCGGGATCCGTCCAGTTGATCTGTGACACACGTCCCAACCGGTCCCCGACCGGCCTCGCCCACCGCGCTCGTCAACCTCGGCACCGGTAGGGTGGCCCGGTTGTCATACGTAGCCGTGCCGTCCAGCTTTGAGTAACCGGAGACCGTGACTACTACATCCACCACTCCTTCTGCCTCGTCCGCCCACCTGTCACCCGCCTTTCCCGGCCGCGCCCCCTGGGGCACGGCCAACAAGCTGCGTGCCTGGCAGCAGGGTGCGATGGACCGGTACATCCAGGAGCAGCCGCGCGACTTCCTCGCGGTCGCCACCCCGGGCGCCGGCAAGACCACGTTCGCGCTGACCCTCGCGTCCTGGATGCTGCACCACCACGTAGTGCAGCAGGTGACCGTGGTCGCGCCGACCGAGCACCTGAAGAAGCAGTGGGCCGAGGCCGCCGCGCGCATAGGGATCAAGCTGGACCCCGAGTACAGCGCGGGTCCGCTCAGCAAGGAGTACCAGGGCGTCGCCGTCACGTACGCGGGTGTGGGCGTGCGGCCGATGCTGCACCGCAACCGCAGCGAGCAGCGCAAGACGCTCGTCATCCTCGACGAGATCCACCACGCCGGTGACTCGAAGTCGTGGGGCGAGGCCTGCCTGGAGGCGTTCGAGCCGGCCACCCGCCGCCTCGCGCTGACCGGTACGCCGTTCCGCTCCGACACCAACCCGATCCCCTTCGTCCAGTACGAGGAGGGCCGGGACGGCATCCGGCGTTCGGCGGCCGACTACACGTACGGCTATGGCCAAGCGCTCGCCGACAACGTCGTGCGCCCGGTGATCTTCCTCTCCTACAGCGGCAACATGCGCTGGCGCACGAAGGCCGGTGACGAGATCGCGGCCCGGCTCGGCGAGCCGATGACCAGGGACGCCATCAGCCAGGCCTGGCGCACCGCCCTCGACCCGCGCGGCGAATGGATGCCGAGCGTGCTGCGCGCAGCGGACGCCCGCCTCACCGAGGTCAGGAAGGGCATCCCGGACGCGGGCGGCCTCGTCATCGCCTCCGACCAGGACTCCGCGCGCGCGTACGCGAAGCTGATCCGCGAGATCACCGGCAGCAAGGCGACCGTCGTGCTCTCCGACGACACCGGCGCCTCGAAGCGGATCGACGACTTCGCGGCGAGCGACGACCGGTGGATGGTCGCCGTCCGCATGGTGTCCGAGGGCGTCGACGTCCCGCGCCTGGCGGTCGGCGTCTACGCCACGACGATCTCGACCCCGCTCTTCTTCGCGCAGGCCGTCGGCCGATTCGTACGTTCCCGGCGCCGCGGCGAGACGGCCTCCGTCTTCCTGCCCACCGTCCCTGACCTGCTCGGCTTCGCCAACGAGATGGAGGTCGAGCGCGACCACGTCCTCGACAAGCCGAAGAAGGACCAGGAGGAGGACCCCTACGCCGAGTCCGAGAAGGAGATGGACGAGGCGAACAAGGAGCAGGACGAGGACACCGGCGAGCAGGAGCAGTTCTCCTTCGAGGCCCTCGAGTCCGAGGCCACCTTCGACCGGGTCACGTACAACGGCGCCGATTTCGGCATGCAGGCGCACCCCGGCAGCGAGGAGGAGCAGGACTACCTCGGCATTCCCGGGCTCCTCGAACCCGACCAGGTGCAGCAGCTCCTCCAGAAGCGCCAGGCACGGCAGATCGCGCACAGCAAGAAGAAGCCCGACAGCGAGGCCGACCTCCTGGAGCTGCCGGCCGAGCGCCGTCCCGTCGTCTCCCACAAGGAGCTGATGGAGCTGCGCAAGAAGCTGAACACCATCGTCGGCGCGTACGTGCATCAGAGCGGGAAGCCGCACGGTGTCGTCCACACCGAACTGCGCCGCGTGTGCGGCGGCCCGCCGAGCGCGGAGGCGACCGGCGGCCAGCTGCGCCAGCGCATCGCCAAGGTGCAGGAATGGGCCACCCGCATGAAGTGACATGGGGATCAAGTACGGGCAATCAGGCACAACCCAGGCCGCTCACTGACCGGATTCTGGACGGAGTCTTCCGCTCAGCGGGACGACCTCGCTACATTCCGGGCAACGCACACGCCCCGTGGCAGAGCCGCCGCGGAGCGCAGCCGGTGCGTCAAAAGACAGCCGTAAGCAGCCCAGCGCCTGATCACCGACCGGCGGCCTCTCACGCGCGTCGCCCACGGGACAGGTGACGTGACCCCCGCGCAGGAGGCGGCCGTCCCTCACCACTAAGGAGTGGGCGTCGTGACCGCGGAGACCTCCCAGACGCTCGACCGGGGACTGCGCGTCCTCAAACTGCTCGCAGACACCGACCACGGCCTGACCGTTACCGAGCTCTCCAACAAGCTCGGCGTCAACCGGACCGTCGTCTACCGTCTGCTCGCCACCCTGGAGCAGCACGCCCTCGTCCGCCGCGACCTGGGCGGCCGCGCCCGCGTCGGGCTCGGCGTGCTCCGCCTCGGCCGCCAGGTCCACCCGCTGGTCCGCGAGGCCGCGCTCCCCGCCCTGCGCGCGCTCGCCGAGGACATCGGGGCGACGGCGCACCTGACCCTGGTGGACGGTACGGAGGCCCTCGCCGTGGCCGTCGTCGAGCCGACCTGGACCGACTACCACGTGGCGTACCGCACGGGTTTCCGGCACCCGCTCGACCGGGGCGCCGCGGGCCGCGCCATCCTCGGCGCCCGCCAGGGCGTACTCCCCGAAACCGGCTACACCCTCACGCACGGCGAACTGGAGGCCGGCGCGAGCGGCGCGGCGGCCCCCCTCCTGGGCGTGACCGGCCTGGAGGGCAGCGTGGGCGTCGTCATGCTCTCGGACTCCGTCCCGGAACGGGTCGGCCCTCGCGTCCTCGACGCGGCCCGCGAGGTGGCGGACGCGCTCAGGTAAATCAAGCACAGTCGGCCACATCAAGCCCCGCCGGCGATTGAGGCGCGGGGTCCGGGGCAGCGCCCCGCAACCGCAACACCGTCGCCGGTGACACAGCCGCTCACGTTAGAGTCAAGCGTGCTCAATCGCCTCAGCCGCCCCACCGCCCTGGCCATCTGCGCCGCCCCCGTCATCGCGCTGCTGGCGGTGGCGGGATTCGCCCCGCTCCCGTTCTCGGTCGCCCAGCCGGGCCCCACGACGAACGTCCTGGGCAAGTCCGACGGCAAACCCGTCATCGACATCAGCGGCGCGCCCACCCGCACCACGGACGGCAAACTCCGCGCGGTGACCATCGTGGCGACGGGCCCCGACGCCTCCGTGCACCTCGGTGACGTACTGGACGGCTGGTTCGCCGAGAACCGGGCGGTGATGCCGCGCGACGCGGTGTACCCGTCGGGCGACTCGACGAAGGAGGTCGAGCAGCACAACCAGCAGGAGATGAAGGGCTCGCAGGACGCCGCCACCGAGGCCGCCCTGTCCTACCTCGGCAAGTCCTCGAAGGACATCAAGGTCGACCTCCAGCTCGGCGACGTCGGCGGACCGAGCGCGGGCCTGCTCTTCTCCCTCGGCATCATCGACATGCTGGACGGCGACGGCAGCGGCGGCGACCTCACCGGCGGGAAGTCCATCGCGGGCACCGGCACCATCGACGCCAAGGGCAAGGTCGGCCCGGTCGGCGGCGTGTCGCTGAAGGTGCAGGCCGCGGACCGGGACGGCGCCACGGTCTTCCTCGTACCGAAGGCGGAGTGCTCGGACGCGAAGGCATCCGCGCCCGGGTCGATGAAGCTGATCTCGGTGAGCACGCTCAAGGGCACGATGACCGCGCTGACCAACATGGAGAAGGGGTCGGGAACGGTCCCGGAGTGCTGAGCCCCCAAAGGGCCGAGCGCCTCACTCCTTGACGAACCCCTCCTTCACCAGCCAGTCCTTCGCCACGTCGTGCGGGTCCTGCCCGTCGACGTCGACCTTCGCGTTGAGGTCCTGGGCGACGGTGTTGTTGAGCTTCTTCGTGATCGGCTCCAGGACGTCCGCCATCGCCGGGTACTTCTTGAGCGCCTTGCTGTTGATCGAGGGCGCAGCGTTGTAGTTCGGGAAGAACTTCTTGTCGTCCTTCATGACGTTCAGGTTCATCGCCTTGATCCGGCCGTCGGTCGTGTAGACCTCGCCGAAGGTGCAACTGCCCTTGGACGCCTGGGTGTAGATGATGCCGCTGTCCATCTGCGTGATGTTGGCGGTCGGCAGGTTCATCCCGTACGCCTTCTGCATGCCGGGCAGGCCGTCGGCCCGGTTGGCGAACTCGCTCTCCACGCAGAGCGTGACCGCCTTCGGGTTCTTCTTGGCGAGCGCGGCGACGTCGGAGAGCGTCTTGGTGCCGTACTTCTTGAGGTTGGCGTTGTTCATGGCGAGCGCGTAGGTGTTGTTGAGCGCGGCCTGCGGCAGCCACGTGATGCCGTTCTTCTTGTCGGCCTTGCGCACCGCCTCGTACTGCTTCTTCGGGTCGGGGATCGGGTCCGAGTTGCCGAGGTACGTGATCCAGGCCGTGCCCGTGTACTCGTACATGGCGTCGGCGTCGCCGGACTTGATGGCCTCGCGGGCGCCGATGGAGCCCTGGATGCCGGTCCGGTCGAGGACGTCCGCGCCGGCCGCCTTGAAGGCGATGCCCATGATCGCGCCGAGCACCAGCTGCTCGGTGAACTCCTTGGACGTGACGGTGATGTCCGCGCCGTCGAGGGGCTTGTCCTTGCCGATGGAGCCGGGCTGTACGTCGTCGACGAGCGGGCTGCCACTGGTCAGTCCGCAGCCGCTCGCGAGGAGCGCGATCCCGCAGCTCGCCGCGACGGCCACCCGTACGCGGTATTTCATGGATTTCACGGGCCTCACGTGCTTCATGGGCTTCATGAGCGCACCTCCAGCCCGCGCGGGCGCAGCAGCAGTTCGGCCAGCGAGGCCAGCCAGTCGACGAGCAGGGCGAGCGCGATCGTCAGGATCGAGCCGAGCATCAGGACCGGCATGCGCTGGTTGGTGATTCCGGTGGTGATGAGGACGCCGAGGCCGCCGCCACCGCCGAAGGTGGCCAGCGTCGCCGTACCGACGTTGAGGACGAGCGCCGTGCGCACGCCCGCGAGGATCAGCGGGACGGCCAGGGGGAGTTCGACCTTGCTCAGCACGCCCATCGGCGACATGCCGATGCCCTTCGCCGCTTCGAGGAGCGTCGGATCGTTGGCCTTCAGGCCCGCGATGGTGTTGGAGAGCACCGGCAGGATCGCGTAGATGATGATGCCGATCAGGGCCGACTTCTCGCCGATGCCCAGCCAGATGACGAGCAGGGCGAGCAGGCCGATGGCCGGGGTCGCCTGGCCCATGTTGGCGATCGCCAGGGCGAACGGGGTCGCCTTGCGGAACATCTTGCGGGTCAGCAGGATCCCCAGCGGGATCGCGATGATCAGCACGAAGAACGTCGAGATCACCGTCAGGCTGATGTGCTGGCGCAGCGCCTTCCACACCTTGCCGCCCGCGATGGCGTTCTCGGAGATCGTGTCGAGGTCCGCATTGCGGAACCAGAGCCACGTGATCAGCAGAACGAGGATCAGGAACACCGGAAGGAACGTCAGCTTCTTCCAGGTGATGCGCGACGGTTCCTTCCGGGCGGTCGGGGAGGGCGGTGCCTCCGGCTCGGCCTGGCCCTCGTCGCGGAACGCGAGGCCCTTGACCTCGTGCTCGCCCTCGGGGCGCTCGCCCTTCAGCGGTGGTTTCCGGGACGGTGTGCTCACGCCTTCACCCCACCGTCGGTGCCCTGGGAGCCCGCCTGCTCCTGATGCGTCTGCTCGGCGCGCTTCTCCTCCAGCTCGTGCTGGTGCTCGACCGCTTCGAGCCGGTCGGCGTCCAGGAGTTCGTGCACGGAGTTCATCAGCGTCTCCATGTCGACGACGCCCTCGTACGCGCCGCGCCGCCCGGTCACCGCGACGCGGCCCGCGTTGTCGGTGAGGACCGCTTCGAGGGCGTCGCGCAGGGTGGCGTCACGGGTGACGGTGTCGTGCACGAGGGTGCCCGCGCGGGCGAGGGAGCCCTTGGCGCGCATCAGGTCGCCGCGGCGCAGCCACTTGTAGGGCCGGCCGCGCTTGTCGAGCAGCAGCAGCTCGTTCGTGCCGGCCGCCCGCAGCTTGTTGAAGATGTCCTGCAACGGGTCGTCGACGTGCACGGTCGGATAGTCGGTGACCTCCACGTCGCGTACGCGCGTCAGGTTGAGGCGCTTGAGCGCGGCGCCCGCGCCCACGAACCCGGAGACGAAGTCGTCCGCCGGGTTGGTGAGGATCGCCTCCGGGGTGTCGAACTGCGCGATGTGCGACTTCTCGCGGAGCACCGCGATCCGGTCACCGAGCTTGATCGCCTCGTCGAAGTCGTGGGTGACGAAGACGATCGTCTTGTGCAGCTCGTGCTGGAGCCGGATCAGCTCGTCCTGGAGGTGGTCGCGGGTGATCGGGTCGACGGCGCCGAACGGCTCGTCCATCAGCAGGACGGGCGGGTCCGCCGCCAACGCTCTTGCCACGCCCACGCGTTGCTGCTGGCCGCCGGAGAGCTGGCGCGGATAGCGGCCGTGGTACTCGGCGGCGTCGAGGCCGACCAGGTCGAGCATCTCCTCCACGCGTGCCTTGATCTTCGACTTGGACCAGCCGATCATCTTCGGCACGAGCGCGATGTTCTGGGCGACCGTCATGTGCGGGAAGAGCCCGGAGGACTGGATCGCGTATCCGACCTTCCTGCGCAGCTTCACCGGGTCCATGTCGGTGACGTCCTCGCCGCCGATGCGGATGCGCCCGCCGGTCGGCTCGATAAGCCGGTTGATCATCTTCAGCGTCGTGGACTTACCGCAGCCGGACGGGCCGACGAAGATGATCAGCTCGCCCGCCTTGATCTCCATGTTGACGTTGTCCACGGCGGGGTCGGTGGAGCCCGGGTAGCGCTTGGTGAGGTTCTCCAGCTCGATGCTGGCCCCGGACGCCTCGGGGGCTTCGGTCGGCGTCGTCGTCTTCGTGTCAGGCACGGATCCCCCTCGGGATGGTCAGCCGTCCGATGAGGACGTACGCGGCGTCGAAGAGCAGGGCGAGGATGATGATGCCGAGCGTTCCCGCGAGCACCTGGTTGAGCGCGTTGGCGCTGCCCAGGGAGGCGATGCCGCGGAAGATCTCGTTGCCGAGCCCGGGGCCGGAGGCGAACGCCGCGATGGCGGCGATGCCCATCAGCATCTGCGTGGAGACCCGGATCCCGGTGAGGATCGGCGGCCAGGCGAGCGGCAGTTCGACCTTGAACAGGCGGGCGGTCCGGGACATCCCGATGCCTGTCGCCGCGTCGATCAGCGCGGGGTCGACGCCGCGCAGGCCCACGATCGCGTTCCGCACGATCGGCAGCAGCCCGTACAGGGTCAGCGCGATGACGGTCGGCGCGACGCCGAGGCCCACGATCGGGATCAGCAGACCGATCATGGCGAGGGAGGGGATCGTGAGAATGGTCGAGGTGGCGGTCGTCGCCAGGTTCCCGGCCCATTCACTGCGGTACGAGACGATGCCGATGACGATGCCGATCAAGGTCGCGAGGACCATGCACTGGAAGACGGCGCTCGCGTGTTGATAGGCGTCGGCGAGCAGCTGCTGGTGCCGGGCGCCCAGGTAGTCCCAGAAGTTCATCGCACCTCACTCCCGGGCGGTGCTCGGATAGCCGTCAGGAATCTCCTGACGCCTGCTCCACGAGCGGGATGATCCGCAGCGGAACAGGATTTTCCATGACAATCGCCGTGGAAGCCCGGACGATGCCATCAAAGCCGACAACCCGGTCGATCACACGTTGAAGATCCGCGTTCGAGCGGGCCACGAGCCGGCACAGCATGTCCCCGCTGCCGGTCGTCGTGTGCAGTTCCAGGACCTCGGGGACGCCGTCCAAATGGGTCCTGACATCGGCTCCTTGGCCCTGCCTGATCTGCAGCGTCGCGAACGCGGTGACCGGGTAGCCGAGCGCCGCCGGGTCCACCTGGGGGCCGAAGCCGCGGATGACTCCGTTCGAGGTAAGCCGGTCGAGGCGGGCCTGTGCGGTGCCGCGCGCGACGCCCAGCCGGCGGGACATCTCGAGCACCCCGATCCGCGGTTCGCGCGCGAGCAGCACGATGAGCCGCCCGTCCAGATCGTCGATCGCCATGGCCCCCTCCAGGGGTGGTCATCCTGTACAAGCAGCCCGCGGAAACGGACGTGTCACTGGTCAGATTGCCCAGCGAAAACGCAAACTATTGCGCACCTTGCGGTCCGGCGGGAACCTCGCCGTATGACGCAGACCACACACCACACCCCCGACACCGCACGGCAGGCCGATCCCTTCCCGGTCAAGGGGATGGACGCGGTCGTCTTCGCCGTGGGCAACGCCAAGCAGGCCGCGCACTACTACTCGACCGCCTTCGGCATGAAGCTCGTCGCCTACTCCGGACCGGAGAACGGCAGCCGCGAGACGGCCTCGTACGTCCTGACCAACGGCTCGGCCCGCTTCGTGTTCACCTCCGTCATCAAGGCGTCCACCGAGTGGGGCCGCTTCCTCGAGGGCCACGTCGCGGCGCACGGCGACGGCGTCGTCGACCTCGCCATCGAGGTCCCGGACGCGCGCGCCGCGTACGCCTACGCGACTCAGCACGGCGCCCGTGGCGTCGAGGAGCCGTACGAGGTGAAGGACGAGCACGGCACCGTCGTGCGCGCCGCCATCGCCACGTACGGAAAGACCCGCCACACCCTCGTCGAGCGCTCCGGCTACGACGGCCCGTACCTGCCCGGGTTCGTCGCGGCCGCCCCGATCGTCGAGCCGCCCGCCAAGCGCACCTTCCAGGCCATCGACCACTGCGTCGGCAACGTCGAACTCGGCAAGATGAACGAGTGGGTCGCGTTCTACAACAGGGTCATGGGCTTCACGAACATGAAGGAGTTCGTGGGCGACGACATCGCGACCGAGTACAGCGCGCTGATGTCGAAGGTCGTCGCCGACGGCACGCTCAAGGTGAAGTTCCCGATCAACGAGCCGGCCGTCGCGAAGAAGAAGTCGCAGATCGACGAGTACCTGGAGTTCTACGGCGGCGCGGGCGTCCAGCACATCGCGCTCGCCACGAACGACATCGTCGCCTCGGTAAAGGCCATGCGGGCGGCGGGAGTTCAGTTCCTCGACACCCCGGACTCGTACTACGACACGCTCGGCGAGTGGGCGGGCGAGACCCGCGTGCCGGTCGAGACGCTGCGCGAGCAGAAGATCCTCGTCGACCGCGACGAGGACGGTTACCTGCTGCAGATCTTCACCAAGCCGGTCCAGGACAAGCCGACCGTCTTCTTCGAGATGATCGAGCGGCACGGCTCCATGGGCTTCGGCAAGGGCAACTTCAAGGCCCTGTTCGAGGCGATCGAGCGGGAGCAGGAGAAGCGCGGAAATCTGTAGGGCCCGCGCCTGCGGCACAGACGGCAGTTTGGACACAGGGCCTAGTCTGGCCGCATGGCCAGGATGAACGACGTAGGCGGAACGACGGGGTTCGGCGCCATCGACACCACCGATGACGCCGAACCCTTCCACGCGGACTGGGAGGCGCGGGTCTTCGCGCTCCAGCGCGCACTGCTCGTGCGGAAGGTCTTCAACCTCGACGAGTTCCGGGACGCCATCGAGACGATGCCGCCCCAGGAGTACCTGGCGGCCTCGTACTACGAGCGCTGGTTCCACGCGATCCGGACGCTCCTCGAACGCAAGGGCGTCATCGCGGCGGGGGCGCTCGACCATGCCTGAACCCGCCTATGCGGCAGGCGACTTGGTCCGCACGTACCGGCACGACCCGCCGCACCACACCCGCCTGCCGCGCTACGCCCGCGGCAAGCTCGGCGTCGTCGTCGAGCCGGAGGGGCGGGCGCCGCTCGCCGACGTGCGCGCGCAGGGACGTGAGGACGCGCCCGTCGAGATGATCTACGCGGTGCGGTTCGCGGCGCGCGAGCTGTGGGGCGAGGGCGGGCACGACGTCGTCCTCGATCTGTCCGAGAGCTATCTGGAGCCTTTCGAGGAGGCCGACGGCGATGTCCGGTAACCACGACGACGCGGTGATCTCCCGTCAAGTGCGGCTCCTGGAAAGCTTGTTGGAGGAGAAGGGCATCGTCGGCGGCGAGACGGTCGACGAGGTCATCGACGGCTTCCTCGCGGGCGCCTCGCCGGTCAACGGGGCGAAGGTGGCGGCCCGCGCCTGGACCGATCCGGCGTTCAAGGAGCGGCTGCTCGCGGACGGCTCGGCGGCGGTGGCCGAACTGGGCTTCTCGGCAGGGGGAGTTCAGCCTCAGCGCCTGCGGGTCACGGAGAACACGGAGTCCGTCCACAATGTCATCGTGTGCACGCTCTGCTCCTGCTATCCGCTGCGACTCCTCGGCCCGTCCCCCGGCTGGTACAAGAGTGAGGCGTACCGCTCGCGGGTGGTCCGTGAACCACGTGCCGTACTGGCCGAGTTCGGCGTGACCCTCCCTGGCGACGTCAAGGTCACGGTGTGGGACTCCAGCGCGGAAACCCGCTACATGGTCCTCCCGAGGCGCCCCGCGGGAACGGACGACCTGAACGAGCCAGACCTGGCGTCCCTGGTCACCCGCAACGGCCTGATCGGAACGGCGCTGGTCTGAGGGCGGTGCAGGCACTTCAAGCCCCGCCGTCGGACGAGAGCCAGCGGGGTCCGGGGCAGAGAGCCCCGGGGTGCAGGCAGGGGTTCACACGGCCCCAACGGAGTGCAAAGGTGTGATCATGAGCCGCACCCTCATGGAAGAGCTCCGCACGGGCCTGCCCGCGGAAGCGATCATCGTCGACGCCGACATCACCGCCTCGTACGCCCACGACATGGCGAGCTTCTGCGACGCCGGAACTCCGGCCGTCGTCGTCCTGCCGCGCACCGTCGAAGAGGTCCAGCACGTGATGCGCACGGCGACCGCGCTGCGCGTCCCGGTCGTACCGCAGGGCGCCCGCACGGGCCTCTCGGGCGGGGCCAACGCGAGCGAGGGCTGCATCGTCCTCTCGCTCGTCAAGATGGACCGCATCCTGGAGATCAACCCGGTCGACCGGATCGCCGTAGTCGAACCGGGCGTCATCAACGCCACACTCTCCCGCGCGGTCAACGAGCACGGGCTCTACTACCCGCCGGACCCCTCCAGCTGGGAGATGTGCACCATCGGCGGCAACATCGGCACGGCCTCCGGCGGCCTGTGCTGCGTGAAGTACGGAGTGACGGCGGAGTACGTGCTCGGCCTCGACGTCGTCCTCGCCGACGGGCGGCTGCTCCAGACGGGCCGGCGCACCGCGAAGGGCGTCGCGGGCTACGACCTGACGCGGCTCTTCGTCGGCTCCGAGGGCAGCCTCGGCATCGTGGTGAAGGCGACGCTCGCGCTGAAGCCGCAGCCGCCCCAGCAGCTCGTGCTCGCGGCCGAGTTCGCCTCGGCGGAGGCCGCCTGCGACGCGGTCTGCCGGATCATGGAGGGCGGGCACGTCCCGTCGCTGCTCGAACTCATGGACCGTACGACGGTGAAGGCCGTCAACGACATGGCCAACATGGGTCTGCCGGAGACCACGGAGGCGCTGCTCCTGGCCGCCTTCGACACTCTGGATCCCGTGACGGACCTGGCAGCGGTCGGCGCGCTGTGCGAGGCGGCCGGCGCCACCCAGGTCGTGCCCGCCGAGGACGCCGCCGAGTCCGAAATGCTGCTCCAGGCGCGGCGCCTGTCGCTCACCGCCCTCGAGGCGGTCAAGGGCACCACGATGATCGACGACGTGTGCGTGCCGCGCTCCAAGCTGGGTGAGCTGCTCGAAGGCGTCGAGCGGATCGCCGAGAAGTACGACCTCACCATCGGCGTGTGCGCGCACGCGGGCGACGGCAACACGCACCCCACCGTCTGCTTCGACGCGCAGGACGCCGACGAGGGACGCCGCGCCCGCGAGTCCTTCGACGAGATCATGGCGCTCGGCCTCGAACTCGGCGGCACCATCACCGGCGAACACGGCGTCGGCGTGCTGAAGAAGGAGTGGCTCGCCCGCGAACTCGGCCCGGTCGGCGTCGAGATGCAGCAAGCGGTGAAGGCGGCCTTCGACCCCGCGGGCCTGCTCAACCCCGGCAAGCTGTTCTGATCGCGGGGACTGTGGCGGGGAATGTCGCGGGGAGTGCCGACCCGGTCACGTATAGGTGACATAAAGGACGAAAGTCTCATGTGTCGGGGTGCCCTCCGGCGGGACCCTGAAGGGGTCCCACGGTCGGCCGTCAGGGCGCCGGCCGGCATCCTGCAGCCCGATGAGGTTCCGCCGATGAGCACCAGCAACGCCAGCCGCCACCACGACAAGTCCGCCCGCCGCCGCAGGACGACCGCCGCCGTGCTCGTCGCCGCCGTCGCGCTCTCCTCCATCGGCCTCGCGGTCGGCACCGCGGTCGCCGCCCCCGGCCCCGCCCCGGCCGGCGTTTCCCTCACCGGCACGTCGGACCCGGGCACACCTTCCGAGTGACCGCGCCCCGGTGCCGGAACCCTCACAGGTCCTCGGAGGACGACTCGTCGCCCGGCCACGGGTCGCACAGGTACAGGTCGTCGGCGGCCGGGGTCGGGGTGAGCAGTTCGGCGAGCGCGTCGTCGATGCCGAGCTGATCGGCCTCCGTGCCCGGCGGAACCGCCCGCAGCGTCCGCTCCAGCCAGGCCGAGACCTGCGCGGTCGGCGCCTCCAGGAGCGCGTCCCCGTCCGGCGAACTCAGCGCCACCAGAACCACGCTGCGCCCGTCCACCTTCGTCGGCCACACCCGCACGTCCCCGTGCCCGCACGGCCGGAACACGCCCTCCACGAGCAGCTCGCGGGCGAACGTCCAGTTGACGGGGTGGTGCGAGCCGATGTGGAACGTGATGTGGACGGCGTAGGGGTCTTCGGTGCGGTAGGTCAGCCGGGCCGGGACGGGGATGCTCCGCTCCGGCGAGAGCACGAGCTTCAGTTCCAGTTCGCGTTCCACCACGGTGTGCATGTCGTGCGTTTCCTCTCCGTCGTACGGGTCCGGAGCGGGCCCGTTGGAAGGTGAGAGCACGATCTGCCGGTTGCGTTACGCGAGTTCGACGAAGATATTTCTCCGCGTCCCGGCGCGGGCGTCACGTTCCCCGGAAAGTGGTCCGTAACGGCGGAGCGGCACGGGCGGGCGCGGCGGTCTGATAGATGTGGAACCCACAACAAGACCCCCGAGCAGATACGGGACGACGGACATGAGTGCGCCAACCCCGGCCCCCGGCGACGACAGGCCCCGCGAAGGCTACTACCCCGATCCGTCCATTCCCGGATATGTCCGGTACTGGAACGGGGCTGCGTGGGTCCCGGGCACCAGCCGCCCCGCCCCCTCCGACGGAGAATCCCTCCCGGCCCCGCCCGGAGCGGGCGCCGTCCCCGCCCCGACCTCGGCGTCCGAACCCCCTCCCGCGGAGGAGACCGGACCCGTCTTCCTCGACGAGGAGCCCTCCGTACATACGGAGATGGGGCCCTCGGACCAACTTGCACACGGGGGACCCGCGCACGGCGGACCGGCACACGGCGCACCCGCGTACGGCAGGCCCGTGTCGCCGTCGCCCGAGCCCGAGCCCGCGTCCGCCTGGCAGGCCAACACCTCCCGGCAGGCGGGCTTCGGCGCCGAGCAAGCCCATCGGGTCTCCTGGGGTTCGGACCCGAACGCCGAGACCCCCGAGCAGTCCGCCCCGGAGGCGTCCGCGCCGCCCGAGCGCACGGACGGCACGGTCAAGCTCCGCGCGATGCAGCAGCCGTGCGCAGGCCGGCCGGCCCCCGCCGACGGCACGATGGCGTTCCGCGCGCTGCCGAAGCAGGACGGGCAGGCGGGGCAGACAGGGCAGGCGGGCCAGGCGGCGCAGGCCGGACTGGCTGGAACCACCACGCCGGGACAGTCCCAGGCGCAGGCCCGCGCGGGCCTCAACCCGCAGCCCACTCCGCAGTCTCCGGCCGCCCCCGCGCAGCCGAACGTGCCGCAACAGCAGCCGCAGCAGCACCAGCCTCAGCAGCCGCAACAGCACCAGCCGCCCCAGGCGCAGGCGCACCTCCAGAGCCCGATGACGCAGGGTCCCGGCGGTGGCGCCCCTTCGTGGCCGCAGCAGGTCCACCAACTGGCGGGCCAGGGACAGGTCCAGGGCCAGGCGCCCGCGCCCGCGGCCGATCCGAACGCTCCGGTGGCGCCGTTCAAGCCGGTGGCCAGCGACCCGTTCCTCGCCGCGGCGCAGGCCGCCGCGGCGGCCCGCCCGGCCGGTCTCGGCAAGCGGTTCGCGGCCCGGCTCATCGACTCGGTCGTCGTCGGCGCGGTCACCGCGACCGTCGCCGTGCCGCTCGGCACCAAGGCCGCCGACCACATCAACGGCAAGATCGACGAGGCGAAGGCCTCGGGCCACCAGGTCACGGTCTGGCTGCTCGACGGCACGACCGGCACATACCTGGGCATCGTGCTCGCGGTGCTGCTCGTGGCCGGCACGCTCTACGAGGCGCTGCCGACGTCGAAGTGGGGCCACACCCTCGGCAAGAAGCTGCTCGGCCTGACGGTCCGTGACATCGAGGAGCACGAGTCGCCGACGTTCGTCTCGGCCCTCAAGCGCTGGCTCGCCTACAGCGTGCCCGGCGTCCTCGTCGTGGGCGTCCTCGGCGTCCTGTGGGGAGCCTTCGACCGCCCGTGGCGCCAGTGCCTGCACGACAAGGTGGCGCGCACGTTCGTCGCGGCCGACTGACGGCCGGGTCATCCGGACGGCGGCCCGCCACGTGCAGGGCGCCGGGGTTCGCGTTCCACTCGGGCCATGAGCACCGAACCGCCGCCCTCCGGGTCCGGCCAGCCGCCGGACGACGACCCGTTCCGTAAGCCGCCGCCCAGCGATCAGGGCGGCGGCTCGCCGTACGACAACCCCCAGAACCCCTACGACTCGGCGCCCCCGCCCCCGCCGCCACCGCCCCCGTACGGCGGTGATCCCTACGGTGGCGGCTACGGCGCCGCGGACCCGCTCGCGGGGATGCCGCCGCTCGCCGACAGCGGCAAGCGCGTCCTCGCGCGGATCATCGACATCATCCTCATCGCGATCGTCGTGGGCCTGCTGTCGTGGCTCTTCGGGGTCGGCCAGTACGACATCGACACCGGCGACATGGACGCGGGCAAGCGGCTCGCGCAGTCGCTGATCGGGGCCATCCTCTACGTCGGCTACGACACGCTCATGATGGCGAAGACCGGCCAGACGCTCGGCAAGAAGTGGCTGAAGCTGCGCGTCGCCAACCTGAGCGACGGCGCGACGCCCAGCATGCAGACCAACCTGCTGCGCGCGGTCGTCCTGTGGGTGCCCGCCGTGTTCTGCTGCGCCTGCATCTGGACGGCGATCAGCGGCGGCTGGAGCTTCTTCGACAAGCCCTACAAGCAGGGCCTGCACGACAAGGCGGCGAAGACCGTGGTGGTCAGCACCGCCTGACCGAACCCCAGACCGACGAACCGGCGGGTCCGTGCCTCACGGGCCCGCCGGTTCGCGTGCGCGCGAGGCCTCGGCCGAGGCCGAAGAGGGGGCGGGGGAAGAGGGGGATGAGGGAGAAGTGGGGGAGGGGAGCGTGCTGCTGAGGCGCTGGGCCGGCACCCGCTCCTCCGCGGCGGCCGCCCCTGCGGCGGTCTCCCGCTTGCGGGTCGGTACCGACATCGCCACGAACAGGCCCAGGATGAGCGCCGAGACGGCGATGACGGGGATGCCGGGGCCCGAATCCGTCTGGGACAGCAGGACCATGGCGATCGTGGAGCAGACGACGGTGGCCGAACCGTAGGCGAGCTGAGCGACAGTCGGGCGAGGCATGGTGAGATCCGTCCTCGTGACATCGGGGGACTATTCGGACCTGTGCCCGAGCCGGGCCCTCGGTAAGCATGCCCTAAGCAATGCTGCCGGAGCATGGGGGGCGCACGGAGTCACCGGGTCCACCAAGTGGACGGTGCGGCGCGCCTGTTGCCGTTGAATACGGCCACCCTCGACGCGTCCGGATTCCGAACCGGACGCTCTGCATAGTGCAATGCGAACGTCTCAGTCAAGGTCTGTTATTTCTCCTCTACTTCCGGTCAAATGACGTCACTTGTGACGCGTGGCTCCCATGCCACGGAGGAGGGGATCACTCAAGTGACCACCAAGAGACGGGCGTTGAGATCGGTCGCCGTGCTCGCGACCCTCGCCGCCACCGCGGCCACGGGCTCGCTCGCGGCGACCACCGCTCAGGCCGACACCCCGGCCGCGACGAGCGCGACCGCCGACGGAAAGACGTACGGGGGCAAGGGGCACGTCTTCGACGGCCCGTTCAGCAAGCAGCAGGAGAAGCAGCGGCAGGCCGCGCTCCAGCAGGTGCTCCAGGGCTCGTCGAAGGTCCAGGAGAAGCACGGCTCCAAGGTCGTGGAGCTGTCGAAGGGCAAGTACGTCGAGCTGGGCCGCGAGCGGACGGACAAGATCTTCACGATCCTGACCGAGTTCGGCGACAAGGTCGACAACACCACCCTCGTCGACCGTGCGGACGACGACACCGACGAGCTGAAGCCCAAGTACGGCGGCACGCCGGGCCCGCTGCACAACCGGATAGCCGAGCCGGACCGTGCCAAGGACAACAGCACGGCCTGGCAGAAGGACTACAACTCGCAGCACTACAAGGACCTTTACTTCGGCGACGGCAAGACCGCCTCCGGCAAGGGCGCCGACTCCCTCAAGACCTATTACGAGAAGACCTCATCGGGCCGCTACTCGGTCGAGGGCGAGGTCTCCGACTGGGTCAAGGTCGACTACAACGAGGCCCGTTACGGCTCCAACTACTGCGGCGCCGACAACTGCCCGAACGTCGAGGACCTGGTCCGCGACGGCGTCAACGCGTGGGTCGCGCAGCAGAAGGCGGCCGGCAAGTCGGACGCCGACATCAAGGCCGACATGGCCCAGTACGACCAGTGGGACCGCACGGACCACGACAACGACGGCAACTTCAACGAGCCCGACGGCTACATCGACCACTTCCAGATCGTCCACGCGGGCGAGGACGGCTCGGCGGGCGGCGGCGCGCAGGGCGGCGACTCCCTGTGGGCGCACCGCGGTTACGCCTTCAGCCGCGACGACGGCGACACCGGCCCCTCCGGCTTCAAGGCGGGCGGCACCCCGATCGGCGACACCGGCATCTGGATCGGCGACTACACGATGCAGCCGGAGAACGGCGGCCTCGGCGTCTTCGCCCACGAGTACGCCCACGACCTGGGCCTGCCCGACCTGTACGACACGACGTACACCGGCGAGAACTCGGTGGGCTTCTGGTCGCTGATGTCGGCGGGCTCCTGGCTCGGCACCGGCAAGGACGCCATCGGCGACATGCCGGGCGACATGACGGCCTGGGACAAGCTCCAGCTCGGCTGGCTGAACTACGACAAGGCGAAGGCCGCCACCAAGTCGACGCACAAGCTGGGTGTCTCGGAGTACAACACCAAGCTCAAGCAGGCGCTCGTCGTCGAACTGCCGAAGAAGAACGTCACCACGAACATCGTGCAGCCCGCCGAGGGCGCCAAGCAGTGGTGGTCGGACTACGGCGACGACCTCGACAACACGCTCAGCCGCACGGTGGACCTGACCGGCAAGGCATCGGGATCCCTCGAACTCGACGGCTGGTACGACATCGAGAAGGACTACGACTACCTCTACACGCAGGTGTCCACCGACGGCGGCGCGAGCTGGCAGACCATCGACGGCACCGCCGACGGCTCGCCCATCCCGCGCGACGGCGGCGACAAGCCGGCCCTCACGGGCACCAACGGCAAGTACCAGCACCTGAGTTACCCGCTCGACGCCTACGCGGGCAAGAAGATCGACGTCCGCTTCCGCTACAAGACCGACGGGGGAGTGGCCCAAATGGGCTTCGCCTTCGACAACTTCACGGTCAAGGCGGACGGCGCCGCGCTCTTCACGGACAACGCCGAGACGGAGCAGTCCGGTTGGACCACGCGCGGCTTCTCCCGCGTCGGCGCCTCGGTCTCCGGCGACTACCCGCAGTTCTACCTCGCAGAGAACCGCCAGTACGTCTCGTACGACAAGACCCTCAAGTCCGGCCCGTACAACTTCGGCTGGCGCGACGGCGGGGCGAAGCAGAACTGGGTCGAGCACTACGCGTACCGTCCCGGCCTCATGGTCTGGCAGTGGGACACCTCGCAGCGCGACAACAACGTCGGCCAGCACCCCGGCAAGGGGCTGATCCTTCCGGTCGACGCGCACGCGAAGCCGCTGAAGTGGTCCGACGGCAAGCTGATCACCAACAAGATCACGCCGTACGACGCCGCCTTCGGCCGTTACCCGGTCCCCGGCATGACGCTCCACAAGCTGGGCGCCGAGACCCGGATCCCCGCGCAGGCCGGCGTCCCGGCCTTCGACGATCACAAGGGCACGTACTGGTACGCGGAGAACCCCACGGGAAGCGTGCGCACAACTGACACCAACACCAAGATCAGCATCGTGGGCCAGCCGCTCGACGGCTCCTCGATGACGATCAAGGTGGGCCCCTCGGCCAAGAAGTAGGGCAAAACCGCAGGTCAGAAGCGTATCGGCCGCGACCCTCTAGCGGGGTCGCGGCCGGGCGTGCTTAGGTGCGTCCTGTGAGTTCCTTATTGACACTACGTCTCACGGGGGTGTGACAGTCATGTCCGCAGGAGGGTTCTGCAAGCTGCCGGGAGGCACCGTGGTCGTCGCTCTGACCCTGCCCGCGCCCGGCTCCGCCGACGGCGCCGTACGGGTCCTGGTGCACGCCGCGAACCGCCCCCGGGCCCTGACCCGCCTGCGCAACCTGGGCCTGCGCGCGGTCTACCTCAGGGGCAACGCCCAGCCGCCGACCCCGGACGAGATAACGGCGGTCCTCCACCACCCGGACGGCCTGCTCTGGCGCGCGGCGCCGGACACGAGATCGGGCGAACTCTGGCACCCGATCCGCGCACTGCTGCGAACCAGCCCCTCCGGCGCTTGAGGCGCGGGGTCCGGGGCGGAGCCCCGATCTTTCAGCCCCGGCGGCGATCGAGCCAATCAAGCCCCGCCGGCGCTTGAGGAGCGGGGTCCGGGGCAGAGCCCCGCGACCTAGGCCACGACGGGCTTCCCGCTGAGTTCCACCCCTGCCGAGCGCAGCTCATCGAGCGCCGCCTCGGTAGAGGCCGCCGCGACCCCGGCCGTCAGATCGAGCAGCACCTTCGTCCGGAACCCGGCCCGCACCGCATCGAGCCCGGTGGCGCGAACGCAGTGATCCGTGGCGATCCCGACCACGTCCACCTCGGACACCTCCCGCTGGCGCAGCCACTCCGCCAGCGGCACCCCGTTCTCGTCCGCCCCCTCGAACCCGCTGTACGCCGCCGAGTACGCCCCCTTGTCGAACACCGCGTCGATCGCGCCGGAGGCGACCGCGGGGGCGAAGTTCGGGTGGAAGCCCACGCCCTCGGTCCCCGCGACACAGTGCCGCGGCCAGCTGCGCACGAAGTCCGGCGTCTCCGAGAAGTGCTCACCGGGGTCGATGTGATGGTCACGCGTGGCGACGACGTGCTGATAGCCGCCACCGCCGGCCTGCCCGACGAGGTCGGTGATCGCGGCAGCGACATCGGCACCCCCCGCCACCGCGAGGCTGCCGCCCTCGCAGAAGTCGTTCTGCACATCCACGACGATCAGGGCGCGACGCATGATTGCTGTCCTTCTGCTTGGAGACTATGAGCGTAGAAGCTTCGGGTGCGTTGCGGGAGAGGGCATGAGGGCAGTCGCGGGGGCGGCCCGCCTCAGACGTACTCGGTCGGGATGACGGGCTCGCCCCTGGACAGCTGGGTGGCCGACAGCGGCAGCAGGTCGCGCGCCGCGATGTGCCGCTCGCGCACCGCGTCGAGCGGCTCACGGGACACCACCTCGCCGCCCTTGACCAGCTCGACGAGGAGCTGCCGGTCGGCAAGGTCCGCCGGGACCGTCCCCGTGCCGACGACCTCGGCCTCCGCGACGCCGTCCGCGTCCGGCCGGCGCGCGGCCCACTTGCGGCCGCCGATCGACGTCTTCCCGCCCGCCGACTTCTTCGCCACGGGCACCAGCGGCGCCTTCGGATCGGCGGACTCGGCGCGCGCGACCAGCTTGTAGACCATCGAGCAGGTCGGATGCCCGGACCCGGTCACCAGCTGCGTGCCCACCCCGTACGCGTCCACGGGCGAGGCGGCGAGCGAGGCGATGGCGTACTCGTCGAGGTCGGAGGTGACGACGATCTTGGTGTTCTCGGCGCCGAGATCGTCCAGCTGCTGGCGCACCCGGTGCGCGACGAGCAGCAGGTCGCCGGAGTCGATCCGCACGGCGCCCAGCTCGGGCCCCGCGATCTCGACGGCCGTCGCGACCGCCTCCTGCACGTCGTACGTGTCCACGAGCAGCGTCGTCCCCTTGCCCAGGGAGTCGACCTGGGCGCGGAACGCGTCCCGCTCGGAGTCGTGGATCAGCGTGAAGGCGTGCGCGCTGGTGCCGACGGTCGGGATCCCGTACCGGAACCCGGCGGCCAGGTCCGAGGTCGTCGCGAACCCGCCCACGTACGCGGCGCGCGAGGCGGCCACGGCGGCCAGCTCGTGCGTGCGGCGCGCGCCCATCTCGATCAGCGGCCGGTCGCCCGCGGCCGAGGACATCCGGGACGCCGCGGCGGCGATCGCCGAGTCGTGGTTGAGGATCGAGAGGATCACCGTCTCCAGGAGCACGCACTCGGCGAAGGAGCCCTCGACGCGCAGCACGGGGGAGCCGGGGAAGTAGACCTCGCCCTCGGGGTAGCCCCAGATGTCGCCGGAGAAGCGGTAGTCCGCGAGCCACTGGAGCGTCGGCTCGTCGACGACGTCGCGCTCGCGCAGGAAGTCGAGCACGGCCGCGTCGAAGCGGAAGTTCTCGACGGCGTCCAGGACGCGTCCGGTGCCCGCGACCACGCCGTAGCGGCGGCCCTCGGGCAGGCGCCGGGTGAAGACCTCGAAGACCGAGTGCCGGTCGGCGGTGCCCGCGCGCAGGGCCGCCTGCAGCATCGTCAGCTCGTAGTGGTCGGTGAAGAGCGCTGTCGACGGAACGTCCACCGGCAGGCCAAGGTCCGCTGTGTTCATACGACGGATGCTACCCCCGATTAACGTCAGGGTGACGATTTCTGCGTCCGTTTGTGCGTGGGGCGGGTGGTGGTGGCAGCATGGGCCCTGTGACGGCTCCAGCACCCCTTGAGATCGAAAGGCCCGAGACGACGGAGGACGCGTCCGTCGTCCCCGAGCCGGACGTCCCCTGGATCACGCTCGTCCACAACGATCCGGTGAACCTCATGAGTTACGTGACGTACGTCTTCCAGACGTACTTCGGGTACTCCAAGGACAAGGCCACCAAACTCATGATGGACGTGCACCAGAAGGGCCGGGCCGTCGTCTCCAGCGGTTCCCGCGAGGAGATGGAACGCGACGTGCAGGCGATGCACGGGTACGGCCTGTGGGCCACGCTTCAACAGGATCGGAAGTAGCAGCATCCCGATGCCAGGACATTTCGAACCGATCCCCGGCGGCGGCGCGGCCGTCGCCCTCGACGACATCGAGATCTCCATCATCCGCTCGCTGGCGGTCCAGCTCCTCGAGCTGATCGGGCCGGGCCCCGGCGGCGAGGTGAACGACGACCCGCTCGCGGAACTCTTCGCCGAGGGGCCGAGCGAACCGCCCTCCGACGCGGTGCTGCGCCGCCTCTTCCCCGACGCGTACGGCGGCCCGGGCGCCGAGGGCGAGAGCTTCGAGGACGCCGACGAGCTGCGCGCCCACTCCTCGGAGTTCCGCCGCTTCACCGAGAACGATCTGCGGGCCGGCAAGCGCGAGGACGCCCTCGCGGTGATCCGCACGCTCGACACGCTCAGCGCGGCGGGCGACGGCGGCGCGGTCCTCAAGCTGTCCCAGGACGAGTCCATCCAGTGGATGCGGGCGCTCAACGATCTCCGCCTCGCGATCGGCACCCGCCTCGACATCACCGACGAGGAGGACACGGACCTCCTCTACCGGCTCCCCGACGACGACGCGCGCAAGCCGATGGTGATGGCGTACCTGTGGCTCGGCGGGCTCCAGGAGACCCTCGTCGAGACCCTGACGGCCTGACCGTCGGTCAGGTTGTGCTGTTCGCTCAGCGGGTCCTCAAATCCGTATAACGATCCCGTCACCGCACCCACCCACATTGCGGCACGGTGATTTGCTTTGTCCTGTTTTGCTGGTGGCGTACGCCACACGCGTCCCGGCCGACCCCGGTGAACGCCGTGATAAATCTTCACGACCACCTGACGGACGCCACCCCTGTCCTGTCAGAGGGCGCCCCGACCGGCCGACCGCCGGTAGGCACAAGCTCCATCCATCCAGGGGCCCAGTCCCCAAAGGATCGTCACAGTCGATCCGAGCCGAGTACGGCACGGATCGGCATGGAGAAAGGCGCACATCATGACCTCAGTGCAGGTCGACGAGCATCACGACGGCAATGAGGCCGCGCAGGCCGAGTCCGACGAGGGCTACAAGCGAGGACTCGGGGCCCGCCAGATCCAGATGATCGCCATCGGCGGCGCCATCGGGACCGGCCTCTTTCTCGGCGCGGGCAAGGGCATCTCCAAGGCGGGGCCCAGCCTGATCCTGGCGTACGCGGTCGCCGGCGTGGTCATCTTCTGCATCATGCGGGCTCTCGGCGAGCTCCTCATGTACCGCCCCGTGTCCGGCTCCTTCTCGGAGTACGCGCGCGAGTTCATCGGCCCCTTCGCGGGCTTCGCGACCGGCTGGACGTACTGGCTCTTCTGGGTCATCACCGGCATGACCGAGGTCACCGCGGCGGCCACCTATATGACGTACTGGTGGGACATCCCGCAATGGGTGTCCGCACTCGTCTTCACCGTCATCCTCTACGGCGCCAACCTGATCTCCGTGAAGCTCTTCGGTGAGCTGGAGTTCTGGTTCTCCACCGTCAAGGTCACCGCCATCATCGGCATGATCCTGATCTGCGCCGGCATCCTCACCATCGGCTTCTCCGACGCCGGTGACACCGCCTCCATCTCGCACCTGTGGGACCTCGGCGGCTTCTTCGCCGGCGAGAACGGCATCGGCTCGACGCTGATGACCCTGCAGATGGTGATGTTCGCGTTCCTCGCGGTCGAGCTCGTCGGCGTCACCGCGGGCGAGGCCAAGGACGCCAAGAAGGTCCTGCCGAAGGCGATCAACACCGTGCCGTGGCGCATCGCCGTCTTCTACGTCGGCGCCCTGATCATGATCCTCTCGGTCGTGCCGTGGACCTCCTTCAAGGCCGGCGAGAGCCCCTTCGTGCACGCCTTCGACAAGATGGGCCTGGGCGTCGGCGCCGCCATCGTCAACTTCGTCGTGCTGACGGCCGCCCTGTCCTCCTGCAACTCGGGCATGTACTCCACCGGCCGCATGCTGCGCGACCTCGCGCAGAACGGCCAGGGTCCGCAGATCTTCACCAAGCTGAGCAGGAACGGCCTGCCGGTCACCGGCACCACGTTCTCCGCCGTGATGATGCTGGTCGGCGTCTGGATCAACTACCAGTGGCCGGGCGAGGCGTTCAACTACGTCGTCTCCTTCGCCACCATCTCCGGCATGTGGGCCTGGATCATCATCCTGATCTGCCAGATCCGCTACCGCCTCAAGTCCGACCGCGGCGAGCTCCCGAAGTCCGAGTTCCGCGCGCCGTGGGGCGTCTGGGTCAGCGGCCTCGCGCTCGCGTTCATCTTCATGGTCATCGTCCTGATGGGCATCGACCCCGACGCGCGCGTCTCCCTGTACGCCGCTCCGGTGTGGGCCGCGATCCTGGGTGTCTCGTACTTCTTCCTGAAGAAGCGCAACCCGGAGAGCGCCGCCTTCGCGAAGCGCGGCTGACGCACCGCGTCTCACTGGCGTCTCACCAGGTGGGCCTCCCTGTACCGCACTCCGGTACGGGGAGGCCCATTTGCTTATGCTGGCCGCATGTTGAAGATTTCCCAGTCCCTGGTCGACCAGATCGTCGAGCACGCCCGCAAGGACCACCCCGACGAGGCCTGCGGCGTCATCGCGGGGCCGGTCGGCGAGGGCCGCCCCGAGCGCTTCATCCCGATGCTGAACGCCGCCCGCTCGCCCACGTTCTACGAGTTCGACTCCGGTGACCTGCTGAAGCTGTACCGCGAGATGGACGACCGCGACGAGGAGCCGGTGGTCATCTACCACTCGCACACGGCCACCGAGGCGTACCCCTCGCGCACCGACGTCACGTACGCGAACGAGCCGAACGCGCACTACGTGCTCGTCTCCACCGCCGACACGGACGACGCGGGCCCCTTCCAGTTCCGCTCGTACCGCATCGTCGAGGGCGAGATCACCGAGGAAGAGGTCGAGATCACCGCCTGAACGGCGGCTCCGACCATGCAGTTCTCAGCCACCGGACGCATTTCGACCGCATGGTGAGATCACACTCCGGGATCCGGACCGGGAATCGATACGATGAGCCCATGGTTTCCCACGACGTGAGCGAAAAGACGCCGGGCATGCTGCTCGTGGCGCGGCTGCACGTCGACCTGTGCCGCCTCGCCAGCGCCATCTGTCCGCGCTGAGCCGGACCGCCGGGCGCCCGCCGCGGGCCCGCCGCGGCTCCCGCCACCCACGCACCTGACCGGAAACGCCCGCGCCCCGGCGCGCTCACCCATACGACTTCCGACTCCCGACAGGAGCCCAGCATGGCCATCGAGGTCCGCATCCCGACCATCCTCCGCACCTACACCGACGGCGCGAAGGCCGTCGAAGGCAGCGGTGACAACCTCGGCGCGCTCTTCGCCGACCTGGACACCCGGCACGCGGGCATCGCCGACCGCATCGTGGACAAGGGCCAGCTGCGCCGCTTCGTGAACGTCTACCTGAACGACGAGGACGTCCGCTTCCTCGACGGCATCGACACCAAGCTCGCCGACGGCGACAGCATCACGATCCTGCCGGCCGTCGCCGGCGGAATGCGCTGAGCGGGCAATGCGCTACGACAGCCCGCTGGCCGCGGTCGGCAACACGCCCCTGGTGCGCCTGCCGCGGCTCTCGCTCTCCGACGACGTGCGGATCTGGGCGAAGCTGGAGGACCGCAACCCGACCGGCTCGATCAAGGACCGCCCCGCGCTCCACATGATCGAACAGGCCGAGAAGGAAGGCCGGATCAAGGCCGGGGACACCATCCTCGAACCCACCTCCGGCAACACCGGCATCTCGCTCGCGATGGCCGCCCGCCTCAAGGGCTACAACATCGTCTGCGTCATGCCGGAGAACACCTCGCAGGAGCGCCGCGAGCTGCTCGCCATGTGGGGCGCCGAGATCATCCCCTCGCCGGCCGCGGGCGGCTCCAACACGGCGGTCCGCATCGCCAAGGAGCTCGCCGAGCAGCACCCGGACTGGGTGATGCTCTACCAGTACGGCAACCCGGACAACGCGGGCGCGCACTACGCCACGACCGGCCCGGAGATCCTCGCCGACCTCCCGTCCGTCACGCACTTCGTGGCGGGGCTCGGCACCACGGGCACGCTCATGGGCGTCGGCCGCTACCTGCGCGAGCACAAGCCCGACGTCAAGATCGTCGCAGCGGAGCCGCGCTACGACGACCTCGTCTACGGGCTGCGGAACCTCGACGAGGGCTTCGTCCCCGAGCTGTACGACGCGTCGGTGCTCACGACCCGGTTCTCCGTCGGCTCGGCCGACGCGGTGACCCGCACGCGTGACCTCCTCCGCCAGGAGGGCATCTTCGCGGGCATCTCCACGGGTGCGGCGCTGCATGCCGCGATCGGCGTGGGCAAGAAGGCGGTGAAGGCGGGGGAGTCCGCGGACATCGTGTTCGTCGTCGCCGACGGCGGGTGGAAGTACCTCTCCACCGGGGTCTACACGGCCGCCACCACGGAAGAGGCGATCGAGGTGTTGCACGGCCAGTTGTGGGCCTAGGTCGTTTTTAAGCCCCTCCGTGGTTGAGGACTCGGGGCTCCGCCCCGGACCCCGCTCCTCAATCGCCGGAGGGGCTTATTTGTGGTCGATCTACGTACCCAGATGCCGCACCTGATCCCACAACCCCGGATCGATCACCCCCGCCGGACGGCGGAAGTCACTCACCGGCACCGTGCGGAGCTCATCCGTCTCCAGGAAGCTCGCCCGCCCCCGCGCGTCCCCCACGGACCCCGGCGGCAACGCGATGACCCCCGGCCGCTCGTCGTGATAGCGGCTCGTGATCTTGGCGACCGTCGCCACCCCCCGCCGCACCGAAAGCACCAGGCACGGCCGGTCCTTCCCACCCGTCACCCGCCGCCGCCCTACCCGACGCGCTCCGCGCGGCCCCTTTGACTCCGGCCCGTCCTCGTACGGCACCAGCGCCCACCAGATGTCGCCCGGCTCCGGGCCCCGCGCGTGCGCACTGCGCGGAACGTGCCGGTCCCGGCGGCGATGACGCGTGCCGCGACCCCACCCGTCGACCAGCGTCGCGACGAGCGCGAGCAGCACGACGGCAGCGAGCGCGAGCCACCAGGACGTGTCCATAGGCATGACGGTACCGGGGCGACGCGCGGGGTGCTTCCGCGGCCCCGAAGCCCTCCGAACCGGTGACAGCGCAGGTGAGTTCGCCCACAACAGCCCGTGACGGAGGAGCCACCCGCCCTTTTGCGCCTTACGCTCGACTGACCCCCTTGGGGCTGTGCCCCGGCTCCCGGCCCATCGCTCCACCCCGCTTTTCCGACCGCCAGCGCGGAGGTTGAAGGCTCTTATGAAGCTCACCGTCGTCGGCTGCTCGGGGTCGTTCCCGTCCGCGGATTCGGCCTGCTCGAGCTACCTCGTCGAGGCCGACGGCTACCGGCTGCTCCTCGACATGGGCAATGGCGCCCTGGGCGAGCTGCAGCGCCACGTCGGTCTCTACGACCTCGACGCGATCTTCCTTTCGCATCTGCACGCGGACCACTGCATCGACATGTGCGCGTACTTCGTCGTGCGCTACTACCGCCACGACGGCGGCCGTTGCGACCCCATGCCGGTCTACGGCCCCGAGGGCACCGAGCAGCGCCTGACCACCGCGCACGCCGACACGCCCTCGGCCTCCGCGTTCAGCGAGGTCTTCGACTTCCACACCGTGAAGCCGGGCTCGTACGAGATCGGGCCCTTCTCCGTCCGCATGGAGAAGGTGTGCCACCCCGTGGAGTCGTACGCGATCCGGGTCGAGCACGGCGGGCGCTCCCTGACGTACTCCGGGGACACCGGGCCGTGCGCCGCGCTGGACGAACTGGCCCAGGACAGCGACCTGTTCCTGTGCGAGGCCGCGTTCACGCACGGCAAGGAGAACATCCCGGCGCTGCACCTCAACGGCCGGGAGGCGGGGGAGTCGGCGCAGCGCGCGGACGCCCGCAGGCTGATCCTGACCCACATCCCGCCGTGGACCGACCCGCAGGTGAACCTCGCGGACGCGCGCGCGGTGTACGACGGACCGGTCGAGCTGGCGGCGCCGGGAGTGACGTACACGGTCTGAGCCCGCCCGGATGTGCGAAGGCCCCGGAACCCGCCATCGGGTTCCGGGGCCTTCGTCATACCGTGCCGGTGAGGCTCACGCCTTCGTGAGGTCCTCGATCTCCTCCTCGGGCTCGCGGCCCGGGGTAGTGAGGTTGAACTTGACGATCGCGAACCGGAACGTCACGTAGTAGATCGCCGCGAAGACCAGGCCGATCGGGATGATCATCCATGGCTTGGTGGCGTGGGTCCAGTTCAGCGCGTAGTCGATGAACCCGGCCGAGAAGTTGAAGCCGGCGTGCACACCGAGCGCCCAGGTGACCGCCATCGATACGGCGGTGAGCACCGCGTGCAGCACGTACAGGACCGGCGCGATGAACATGAAGGAGAACTCGATCGGCTCGGTCACACCGGTGACGAACGAGGTCAGCGCGAGCGAGACCATCATGCCCATCACGGCCTTGCGGCGCTCGGGGCGCGCACAGTGCGCCATGGCGATCGCGGCGGCCGGCAGGCCGAACATCATGATCGGGAAGAAGCCGGACTGGAACATGCCGGCCGTGGGGTCACCGGCGAGGAAGCGCGGGATGTCGCCGTGCACGACGTCGCCCGCGGCGTTGGTGAAGTCGCCGAGCTGGAACCAGGCGACGGTGTTCACGAACTGGTGCATGCCGATCGGGATCAGCGCGCGGTTGACGCCACCGAAGAGGGCCGCGCCGCCGGAGCCGAGGCCGGTCATCCACTCGCCGAAGCTGGAGATGCCGTTGCCGATGGGCTCCCAGACCAGGCCGAAGAAGACGCCGACGACGATGCCGACGAAGGCCATGATGATCGGGACGAGCCGGCGGCCGTTGAAGAAGCCGAGCCAGTCGACGAGCTTGGTGCGGTGGAACCGCTGCCACAGCACGGCGGCGAGCAGCCCCATGATGATGCCGCCGAGGACACCGGGGTCGTTGTACGTCGCGGCGACGTCCTCGCCCTTCTTGATCACCGCCTCGGTGACCGGGAAGGCCTCGAGGACCTTGCTGTAGACGAGGAATCCGACGACGGCGGCGAGCGCCGTCGAGCCATCGGACTTCTTGGCGAAGCCGATGGCCACGCCTATGCAGAACAGGATCGGGAGGCTGCCGGTCAGGGCGCTGCCCGCGTTGTTGAAGACCGCGGCGACCTTGTCCCAGCCGAGGCCGTCCTTGCCGAAGATGTCGTCCTGGCCGAGCCGCACCATGATGCCGGCGGCCGGAAGCACCGCGATCGGCAACTGCAGGCTGCGGCCCACCTTTTGGAGGCCCTGGAACAGGCCGGAACCCCGCTTCTTCGCGGGGGCCGCCGTAGCGCTGGCGGTGCTCATCAACTTCCTCCATGAAAAGCAGATGGTCTACACCACTCAGTGGTGTAGACCTGTTGTAGCACGGTGAAGGCGGGATAAGGAACCCTCGATTCCCACGGCAATGGGCCCCCGGACCGAGTGGTCCGGGGGCCCATCGCGGAGGAGCCGAAAAGCGTTATGCCTTGGTGATGTCCTCGACTTCTTCCTCGGGCTCGCGACCCGGTGTCTTGATGTCCCACTTCGTGATCGCGAAACGGAAGATCACGTAATAGAGGACGGCGAAGGCGAGGCCGATCAGGATGATCATCCATGGCTTGGTGGCCAGGTTCCAGTTGATCAGGTAGTCGATCAGACCCGCGGAGAAGCTGAAGCCGTCCTTGACGCCGAGCGCCCAGGTCACCGCCATCGACACACCGGTCAGGACCGCGTGCACCGCGTACAGCGCCGGCGCGATGAAGACGAAGGAGTACTCGATCGGCTCGGTGATGCCGGTGACGAACGAGGTCAGCGCGAGCGACAGCATCATGCCCGCGACCACCTTGCGCCGCTCGGGCCGCGCGCAGTGGACGATCGCAAGGCAGGCCGCCGGGAGGGCGAACATCATGATCGGGAAGAAGCCCGACTGGTAGATGCCCGCGCTCGGGTCGCCGCTCAGGAACATGTTGATGTCGCCGTGCACGGTCGTGCCGTCGGGCTTCGTGTACGAGCCGAACTGGAACCACAGCGGAACGTTGAGGAACTGGTGCAGGCCGATCACGAGCAGCGCGCGGTTGGCGACACCGAAGATGCCGGACCCGACGGCGCCGAGGCTCTCCAACCAGTTCGAGAAGCTCTCCAGGCCGCTGCCGATCGCGGGCCAGATCCACAGGCACAGCGCGGCGAAGACGATGCCGACGAAGGCCATGATGATCGGGACGAGCCGGCGGCCGTTGAAGAAGCCGAGCCAGGAGACCAGCTTCGTACGGTGGTAGCGGACCCAGAAGAACGAGGCCAGGAAGCCCATGATGATGCCGCCGAACACGCCCGGGTTCTGGTACGTCGCGGCGGTCACCGCCCCGTCCGCCAGACAGCCCGTCGCCACCGTCTTCGACCCGGACGGGCAGTCGATCGGGAACTGGTGCAGCACGCCCCGGTAGACGAGGAAGCCCGCCACCGCCGCCAGAGCCGTCGAACCGTCCGCCTTCTTGGCCATGCCGATCGCGACACCGATGCAGAAGAGCAGCGGCAGACCGAGGTCCGCGTCGAGCAGCGCGCCGCCCGCGCCCGAGAAGACCTTGGCGACATTGGTCCAGCCGAGGCCGTCGTCGCCGAAGACGTCGGGCTGGCCGAGACGGTTGACGATGCCCGCCGCCGGGAGCACGGCGATGGGCAGTTGAAGGCTGCGCCCCATCTTCTGGAGCCCCTGGAAGAAGCTGCTCCAGGGACTCGGCCGCGGTGCGGCGGCAGCGTTCGAGCTCATGGGCGTCCTCCCGGAACAAGCCACGTTTGGCGGTCGTTGGATACTGGTGTAGACCAGTTGCGGGGACGGGTCGGTCCGTGCTCGTCATCTTTCGTCACGGGTGGGGTTACCGCCCGCGAAGATGGGCCAACCGTGGGTTACCGTGACAAAGCGGCCCAAAGGCGGGCCCGGAGAACACAGGGAGAACGAAATGGCCACGAAGGCTGAGAAGATCGTCGCCGGCCTCGGCGGACTCGACAACATCGAAGAGGTCGAGGGCTGTATCACCCGCCTGCGTACCGAGGTCTCCGACCCGAGCCTGGTCGACGAGGCCGCGCTCAAGGCCGCCGGCGCCCACGGCGTCGTCAAGATGGGCACCGCGATCCAGGTCGTCATCGGCACCGACGCGGACCCCATCGCCGCCGACATCGAAGACATGATGTGACCCACTGAGGCCACGCGCGCGAAGGCCCCGCCCTCCTACGCGGAGAGTGGGGCCTTCGGCGCACCCGATACGCTCACAGCTATGTCTGCAACGCCTCGCATCGACGGCCGCACCCCCGAACAGCTCCGCCCGATCACCATCGAACGCGGCTGGAGCAAGCACGCCGAAGGCTCCGTCCTCGTCTCCTTCGGAGACACCAAGGTCTTCTGCACCGCCTCCTTCACCGAGGGCGTCCCGCGCTGGCGCAAGGGCAGCGGAGAGGGCTGGGTCACCGCCGAGTACTCGATGCTCCCGCGCTCCACGAACACCCGCGGCGACCGCGAGGCCGTCCGCGGCAAGATCGGCGGGCGCACGCACGAGATCAGCCGCCTGATCGGCCGCTCGCTGCGCGCCGTCATCGACTACAAGGCCCTCGGCGAGAACACCATCGTCCTCGACTGCGACGTCCTCCAGGCCGACGGCGGCACCCGCACGGCCGCCATCACCGGCGCGTACGTGGCCCTCGCCGACGCCATCTCCTGGGCGCAGGGCAAGAAGCTCATCAAGGCCGGCCGCAAGCCGCTGACCGGCACCGTGAGCGCCGTCTCCGTCGGCATCATCGACGGCGTCCCGATGCTCGACCTCCCGTACGAGGAGGACGTGCGCGCCGACACCGACATGAACGTCGTGTGCACCGGCGACGGCCGCTTCGTCGAGATCCAGGGCACCGCCGAGGCCGAGCCCTTCGCCCGCGACGAGCTCAACGCCCTTCTGGACCTTGCCGTTTCGGGCTGCGACGAGCTCGCCGCGATCCAGCGGAAGGCACTGGAGGAGACCCTCGGATAACTGCTCGCGGAGGTAAAGAACTCCCCAAGCAGGGTGGCCGGGCACAGCAACCGCACAGCCATCGACTGCGTCACTACGGGTGGGTGGACGGCACGCGACATCAACCGCCGTCCAGCCGTCCGTACTCCAGGGGAGGACCCTTCCATGCCCGCGCGCCACCGACGTCTCGCCATACTGGCCGCCACCGCGGCCCTCGTCGCGATACCGGTCACCGTCGGCTGCTCGGCCGTCGACAAGGCACTCGACTGTGCCCGCACCGCCGACTCCATCGCCGACAGCGTGACCGACCTCCAGCAGGCCGTGGAGAACGCGTCCAACGACCCGACGCAGGCGGACGAGTCCCTCGACAAGATCGACAAGAACCTCGGCGACATCGGCGACAAGACCGACAACGCCGATGTCTCGAAGGCCGTCGACGACCTCAACAAGGCGGTGGACAACGTCCGTACGTCGATCAAGAACGGCGACGAGGCCCCGGACGTCACCCCGGTCACCGACTCCGCGGGCGAGCTGACGAAGGTCTGCACGTCGTCGTAGCGCCGCTCCTGGGACACTGGGGGCATGACCCGCCTCATTCTCGCCACCCGTAACAACGGCAAGATCGTCGAACTCCGCGCCATCCTCGCCGACGCCGGCCTGCCCCACGAGCTGGTCGGTGCCGACGCGTATCCCGAGGTCCCGGACGTCCGTGAGACCGGCGTGACGTTCGCCGAGAACGCCCTCCTCAAGGCCCACGCCCTCGCCCGGGCCACCGGCCTGCCCGCGGTCGCCGACGACTCCGGCCTCTGCGTCGACGTGCTCGGCGGCGCGCCCGGTATCTTCTCCGCCCGCTGGGCCGGCAAGCACGGCGACGACAAGGCGAACCTCGACCTGCTGCTCGCGCAGCTCTCCGACATCGACGACGACGAGCACCGCACGGCCCACTTCGCCTGCGCGGCGGCGCTTGCGCTGCCGGACGGGACGGAGCGCGTGGTCGAGGGGCAGATGCGTGGTGTGCTGCGGCATGCGCCGGCGGGGGCGGGGGGCTTCGGGTACGACCCGATTCTGCAGGTGGAGGGGGATACGCGGACGGCTGCGGAGCTTTCGGCGAGTGAGAAGAATGCGATTTCCCACCGGGGGGAGGCGTTTCGGGCGTTGGTGCCGGTGGTTCGGGAACTGTTGGGCTGAGGTGCTGTGACGGTCGACCGTCCTCCGGCCGCGGGGCTCCGCCCCGGACCCCGCGCCTCAATCGCCGGCGGGGCTTGATTTGCGGCGGTCGGAGCGTTCCTGGCGGCGGGCCTCCTTGAGGCGGTGGCGTTCCGCTCGGGTCACCTTGCGTTCCACCCCGACGCCGCCCCAGAACGCGAACCCGGTCACCACCACACGCGGCGCGCCCGCGTCCCCCGGCACCCCCTCCTCGCTGTGGTCGAAGCCGCCCATGATGCCGATGCCGCGCACCACGACCTCCACGCCCGGCGGCACGACGACGTTCATCCCGCCCATGACCGCCACGCAGTTGATCACGATCTCGCGCGCCTCGAAGTCCGCCTCGCGCAGATCGATCTCGCCGCCGCCCCAGAACGTGAAGCAGTTGAACCGCCGCGGCGCCGTCCACCGCCCCTTGCGCTGGAACCCGGACAGGACCCCCACGCCCCACGTGGAACTCGCCTCGCCCCGGATCCGCGAGGCCCAGTCGACGGCCCCCTCCGGCAACGGCTCCTTCACGAAACTCACGGCCCCCGAAGCGCCCGCCCCGACCGGCAGGTCCTTCGTCAGCGGCGCCAACTCCCCGTACGTACGGGCCTGGTAGGCGGCGTCGAGTCGCTCGCCGAACTCCTCCATGTCGAGCCGGCCCTCCGCGAGCGCGTCCCGCAGCCGCTCGGCGACCACCTCGCGGTCGGCGTCGGACGCGCGCAGTTCGGGGGTGTCAGCGGAAGGCCTCGGGCGGCCGGATTCGTCCGTCATGGGGGTCAGCGTACGGAGGACTGACGTCAGGGCGCTACGGAAGTGTCCCGCGCGTACATCCGCGCGATCACCGCCTCGATGTCCGGCTCGCGCACCGACAGGTCGACCATCGGGTACCGCTCGGCGATCCGCGCCACGAGCGGCGCCGCCGACTGCCCGGCCGGGAACGCCAGCCACTGCCGCGCCCCCTCCACCTTCACCACCCGCGCGAACTCCACGTCCAGCGGCGGCAGTTCACGCTCCAGGTCCACGACGAGCGTGCGCTCGGCGGCCGCGCCGCCCGTCGCGTGCAGGCCCTCCAGCTCGCCGTCGTACATGAGCTTCCCGTGGTCGATGACCATCACGCGGCGGCACAGCTGCTCGATGTCGGTGAGGTCGTGCGTCGTGAGCAGGACGGTCGTGCCGCGGTCCGCGTTCAAGTCCCGCAGGAATCCCCGTACTTTGACCTTCGAGACGACGTCGAGGCCGATCGTCGGCTCGTCCAAATACAGCACCTCGGGGTCGTGCAGCAGCGCCGCCGCGATGTCCCCGCGCATGCGCTGCCCGAGCGAGAGCTGCCGCACCGGCGCGTCCAACAGGTCGCCCAGTTCGAGGAGTTCGACGCAACGGGCCAGGTTCTCCTCGTAGCGGCGCTCCTCGATCCGGTACATCCGCCGCATCAGGCGGTACGAGTCGATCAGCGGCAGGTCCCACCACAGCGTCGTCCGCTGCCCGAAGACCACGCCCATCCGCTGCGCCAGGCGCGCCCGTTCGCGCGACGGGTCGATGCCCGCGACCCGCAGGCGGCCCCCGCTCGGGGTGAGGATCCCGGTCAGCATCTTGATCGTCGTCGACTTGCCCGCGCCGTTCGGCCCGATGTAGCCGACCATCTCGCCGCGCCGCACGCTGAAGCTCAGCGAGTCCACGGCCCGCACCTCACGCCGCTCCCGCCGCATGAAGCCCGTCTTGCGCCGCACGTCGAAGACCTTCTCGACCTCGTCGAGCCGGATGAACTCGTCTCCCATGGGGCCCATTCCCAACGTCAACTCCCCGTGCTGCGATACGTACGAAGCGCCGCCCGCCAGGCGAACAGCGCGAGGGCCAGACAGCCGGCCGCCACCAGCGGCGGCGCGAACGCCACCCACTGCGGCAGGTCGAGCGGATAGGGGCGGCCCAGGATGTAGAGGCCGGGCAGCCAGTTCACGAAGGCCAGCGGCAGGACGAAGGTCACGCCGCGCAGCAGTGTGTCGCCGAAGACGGTGGGCGGGTACTGGAGCATGGCGTTGCCGCCGAACGTCGCCGCGTTCTGCACCTCGGAGGCGTCCTGCGCGACGATCTGGAAGGCCGCGCCCCCGATGAACACGGCCGTGAAGATGGCGCCGCCGCTGACCACCATGACCGGGACGAGCAGCACCTTCAGCGGCGTCCACGTCACGTCGATCGCGCTCAGGCCGTACCCGAGCACCACCAGGCCCTGAGCGACCCGCCCCAGCCTGCGCAGCCCGAACCGGTCCGCCGCCACCTGCGCGAGCACCGGCGCGGGCCGCACCAGGAACGTGTCGAGCGAGCCGTCCCGCACCCGCTGCCCGATCCGCCCCACCGACCCGAACGCCAGGTCCGCGAGCCCGAAGGACGCGCCCGCCGCCCCGTACAGAAAGGCGATCTCGGGCAGCCCGTACCCGCCGAGCCGGTCCACCTGCGAGAACATCAGCAGGATCCCGACGAACTCCAGGCCGGTCACCGCGAAGCTCCCGACGACCGTCATCAGGAACGACGCCCGGTACGCCATCGTCGACCGGATCCACATCCCGCTCACCAGCCGGTACGTCCGCACCGCCTCACCCAGGACCGCGCCCCGCTCAGCCACCCTGCACCACCACCCTCCGCGTCGCGGCCGACTGAAGCAGCCGCCCGGCACCGAGCAGCACCACGGCCCACGTCCCCTGGAACAGCAGCGCACCGGCCACGCCCCGCTCACCCAGCAGCACATCCGCCGGCACCTGGAGGAGCGCCGACCAGGGCATCGCGCGGGCGAACTCGCCGAAGGCGCCCGGGAACACGTTCAGCGGCAGCAGCATCCCCGACAGGAACGTCGAGACGAGCCCCGACATCTGCACGATCCCACTGCCGTCCATCAGCCAGAACGCCGACAGCGCCACCAGATAGCGGATCGCGAAACTCACCGACGCCCCGACGAGCAGCGTCAACAGGAACGCCAGCCACCTCAACGGGTCCGCGGGCAGCGCGAGCCGGAAGATCAGCGACCCGACCGCCATCGGCACGACGCCGCGCCCGAGGAACTGGAAGGCGGCCCGGCCGAGATCCTGCGCCAGCCACCAGCACTGAAGGTCCACCGGCCGGTACAGATCGACGGCGATGTCCCCGCTCCGGATCCGCTCCATCAGATCGGTCTCGAAGCCGCCACCGATCTGCAGCACCATCACCGCGAACATCGCCTGCCCGACCCACACGAACGTCAGCGCCTGCGCCTGGTCGTACCCGCCGAGATGCGGCCGCTCGTCCCACAGCGCGATATAGGTACAGGCGATGATCAGGCCGAATACGGTGTTCGTGAAGACCCCGGCGAGGGTCGCCCCGCGATAGGTGGCGTACCTGCGGAAACCTCCGGCGGCGACGGTCGCGTACAACCGCACTGCTCCCACCGTTCCCCCTCGCGAAGTAGGCCGAAGCGCAGGAGCCTAGTCCGCATGCGCGTCGCCTGCCACGGATTTTCGGCGCGATGTAGCAGTCTTAGAGGTCATATGTGTCATACGAGGCGTACGTGACGTACGACGCGGATCAGGAGTTCCACAGGACATGAGCAGCGACGAGCCGGAGCAGCCCGAGCAGCCGACGGAGCCCCAGGAGCCGGGCGCGCCCGACGCGGGCTCCACGCCCGCCGCAGGCAAGGCCAAGCGGCCCAAGCGCACCGGCTGGCGGCGCCTGATCCCCACCTGGCGGATGGTCCTCGGCGGCATCATCGGCTTCATCGTGCTGTGCGTCGGCCTCTTCGCCCTCGGCTACGCCCTCGTGGACATCCCCGCCGCCAACTCGGCGGCCACCGCGCAGAGCAACGTGTACCTGTACGCGGACGGCAGCCAGATCGCCCGCGACGGCGAGGTCAACCGGGAGAATGTGAGCCTCACTCAGATCCCCAAATCGGTGCAGCACGCGGTGCTCGCCGCCGAGGACCGCGACTTCTACTCCGAATCCGCGGTCGACCCGCAGGCCATGCTGCGCGCCGCCTGGTCCACGCTCACCGGCAAGGGCAAGCAGGGCGGCTCCACGATCACCCAGCAGTACGTGAAGAACTACTACCTGGGCCAGGAGCAGACCGTCTCCCGGAAGGTGAAGGAGTTCTTCATCTCCATCAAGCTGGACCGCGAGAAGTCCAAGGACGACATCCTCGAGGGCTATCTCAACACCAGCTACTTCGGGCGCAACGCGTACGGCATCCAGGCCGCCGCCCAGGCGTACTACGGCGAGGACGTCCAGGACCTGTCGACCGCTCAGGGCGCCTATCTCGCGGCCCTGGTGAACGCCCCGAGCGCGTACGACGTGGCCGCGCACCCCGAGAACAAGGGGGCGGCCACCGCCCGCTGGAACTACGTGCTCGACGGCATGGTTAAGGAGGGCTGGCTCGACGCCTCCGACCGCGAGAACATGAAGTTCCCGACGCCCGACCAGGCGAAGGCGCCGTCCGGCCTCTCCGGGCAGCGCGGCTACCTCGTCCAGGCCGTGAAGGACTACATCACCGACAACAAGATCCTCGACGAGGACACCCTCGCGGGCGGCGGCTACCGGATCACCACCACGCTTCAGAAGAAGAAACAGAACGCCTTCAAAAAGGCCGTCGACGACCAACTGATGTCGAAACTCGACAAGAACGCCCGGGACATCGACAAGAAGGTCCGCGCGGGCGGCGCCGCCATCGACCCGTCGAACGGCAAGGTGCGCGCCATGTACGGCGGCGTCGACTACACGAAGCAGTACGTCAACAACGCCACACGCCGCGACTACCAGGTCGGCTCCACGTTCAAGCCGTTCGTGTTCGCGTCCGCCGTCGAGAACGCCTCGACCACGCAGGACGGCCGCCGGATCACCCCCAGCACCATCTACGACGGCACCAACAAGCGGCCCGTACAGGGCTGGGACGGCGGCCGGTACGCCCCCGCCAACGAGGACGACCGCTCCTACGGCAACATCACCGTCTCCACCGCCACCGACAAGTCCGTCAACGCGGTGTACGCGCAGATGGCCGTCGACGTCGGCTCCGACAAGGTCAAGCAGACCGCCCTCGACCTCGGCATCCCCTCCGACACCCCGGACCTGACGGCCTCGCCCTCCATCGCGCTCGGCCCGTCCACCGCGTCCGTCCTCGACATGACGGAGGCCTACGCGACACTCGCCAACCACGGCGAGCACGGCACGTACACGATGGTCGACTCGATCACCAAGAACGGCGAGGACGTCACGCTCCCCGAGAAGGAGACCCGGCAGGCCGTCCCCCGCAAGGCCGCCGACACCACCACGTCGATCCTCAAGTCGGTCGTCGACGGCGGCACCGGCACCGCCGCCAAGGCCGCGGGCCGCCCCGCCGCCGGCAAGACCGGCACCGCGGAGGAGGACAAGGCGGCCTGGTTCGCGGGCTACACCCCGGACCTCGCGACCGTCGTCTCGGTCATGGGCCAGGACCCGGACTCCGGCGCGCAGACCCCGCTGTACGGGGCGACGGGCCTCGACCGGATCAACGGCGGCGGGTACCCGGCGCAGATCTGGGCCCAGTTCACCCAGAACGCCCTCTCCGGCACCCCGGCGAACGACTTCGACCTGGACCTCCAGAGCGGCGCCGAACAGGACCCGCTGCCCTCGACCTCGGAATCCGCCTCGGAATCGTCGACCGAATCCCCCTCGGACACCGCCTCCGCGACCCCCTCGGACGAGAACACCCCGTCCGACGAACCGTCGAGCGAGACACCCCCGACCGAGGAACCGACGGGCAGCGACGAAACAACCGATTCCCCCACCCCCGGCGACACAGGCCTGAACCCCCTCAGTGCCCCGAGGTCACCTTGAGCCCCACGATGGCCACCAGCAGCAGGGCGATGAAGCCGATGCGGGCGGCCGAGGTGGGTTCGCCGAGGGCGACCATGCCGACGATGGCGGCCCCCGCGGCACCGATCCCGACCCATACGCCGTAGGCGGTACCGATGGGCAGGGACTTGGCGGCGTAGGACAGCAACACCATGCTCGCGACGATCCCCGCACCGGTGAACACGCTCGGCCAAAGGCGTGTGAAGCCCTCGGTGTACTTCATGCCGATCGACCAGGCGACTTCGAGAAGTCCGGCAACAGCGATCAGGATCCAGGCCATGACTGGCACCTCCGTCAGTGGTTCTCAACAGGGGTGCGTCGTCTTTGCGAAGTGGTGCTCGGCCCGGTACGGCGCGTCTCGTCGGGGTCCCTCAAAGGTAGCAAAGAACAGATAAAAAGGGCTGGTGACGGTGGTCACCAGCCCTTCACCAGCTCGCATGCGCAGACGGACGGCTACAGATAGAGGCCCGTCGAGTCCTCGGAGCCCTCGAACCGGTCGGCCGCCACCGCGTGCAGATCCCGCTCACGCATCAACACGTACGGAACACCGCGCACCTCGACCTCCGCCCGGTCCTCCGGATCGAACAGCACCCGGTCGCCCGGCTCCACGGCCCGCACGTTCTGCCCGACCGCGACGACCTCCGCCCAGGCAAGTCGCTTGCCGACGGCCGCTGTCGCGGGAATCAGAATGCCGCCGCCACTGCGCCGCTCACCCTCGGCGGTGTCCTGCCGCACGAGCACGCGGTCGTGCAACATCCGGATGGGCAGCTTGTCGTCATGGCGGGTGCTGTGCTTATCGGGATTGGCGCTCACGCCGACGAACTTACCTGCCCCACGCGCACTTGTACGCCGCCGGGTCGCCCCTTGGTGCGCCGCGAGGCACCCCCGACGACGCCCCCGGCTCAGCGCTTACGACGCCGCGAACCCACCGCGAGGAGCCCCACGACCCCCACCACGACGAGCGCGACCGGCACGATCCGCTCCAGACGCGGCGCGCCCTCCTCCGAGACCAGCTGCCCCTTCACCTCGGACACCAGCCGGTTCGCCCCGACGTACGCCCGCCCAAGAGTGTGATCGACCTGCGAGGCGACCTTGGCCTTCGCGTCGCCGACGATCGTCTTCGGGTGGACCCGGACACCGATCTCGTCGAGCGTCTCGGCCAAGGTGTCGCGACGGCGCTTGATGTCCGCCTCGATCTGAGCCGGGGTTCGCGTATCCGGGGTATCCGGCGTGCTGGACATGTGCGACACCGCGCTGCCTCCAAGGTCGCTGCTCTCACTGCGTATGAGTAATGGACAGTCTGTCAGCTCGCCGCCTCCGCCACCCCCCGGCACCCCCTATTACGCTCAACGAGTCCACACGCCACGATGCCCCAGGAGGCCCCCATGAGCGAGCGACTGCAGCCCGGCGACACCGCACCCGCCTTCACCCTGCCCGACGCCGACGGCAACGAGGTCTCCCTCGCCGACCACAAGGGCCGCAAGACGATCGTCTACTTCTACCCCGCCGCCCTCACCCCCGGCTGCACCAAGCAGGCCTGCGACTTCACCGACAACCTCGACGTACTCGCCGAGGCCGGCTACGACGTCATCGGCGTTTCCCCCGACAAGCCGGAGAAGCTCGCCAAGTTCCGCGAGAAGGAGAACCTCAAGGTCACCCTGGTGGGCGACCCCGAGAAGAAGGTCCTTGAGGCATACGGCGCCTTCGGCGAGAAGAAGCTGTACGGGAAGGTCGTCACCGGAGTCATCCGTTCCACGGTCGTCGTCGACGAGGAAGGAAAGGTCGAGCGCGCCCTCTACAACGTGAAGGCGACCGGCCACGTAGCGAAGATCATCAAGGATCTCGGCATCTGAGAATTCCCGCACTTCCTGGACCCACTCCACGTGCGAAAGTTCGGTCATTGGCGGAAGTTAGGGACGAAAGGTTGTGACGAAAGTCCCGAACGCTTGGGACTTTCGTTTGCAACCAACGTCTGTGAGCAGGTGGAACCTGGAAGCGCTTTGCAGTCAGAGAAGGGATCCACTCCATGACCACCGACACCGAGGAAGGGCTGGTGCCCGACCCGGAGGCGGTCAAGCGTCACCGCGCCTTGTTCCGCGCCGTCAAGCGGCGCAAGAACCCGCCGCTGCGCCGCACCGACATCACCGTCACCGACGACACCGCGGTGAAGCGCGCGGTAAAGGCGGCGTCACTCGGTAACGCCATGGAATGGTTCGACTTCGGGATCTACTCGTACCTGGCCGTCACCATCGGCCATGTCTTCTTCCCCTCCGGGAATGACACGGTCCAGCTGATCTCGTCGTTCGCGACCTTCGCGGTCTCGTTCCTCGTGCGACCGATCGGTGGCATGGTCTTCGGCCCGATGGGCGACAAGATCGGCCGCAAGAAGGTCCTCGCGATGACCATGATCCTCATGGCCATCGGCACCTTCGCGATCGGCCTGATCCCGTCCTACGCGTCGATCGGATTCTGGTCGCCCGTCCTGCTGATCCTCTTCCGACTCATCCAGGGCTTCTCCACGGGCGGTGAGTACGGCGGCGCCTCCACCTTCATCGCCGAATACGCCCCCGACAAGCGCCGCGGCTACTTCGGCAGCTTCCTCGAATTCGGCACGCTCGCCGGCTACGTCGGCGCGGCCGGCCTCGTCACGATCCTGACGACGCTGCTCGACAGCGACGGCATGGAGTCCTGGGGCTGGCGCGTCCCCTTCCTGGTCGCCGGGCCCATCGGCCTCGTCGGCCTCTACCTCCGGCTCCGCCTCGACGAGACCCCCGCCTTCCAGAAGCTGGAGGACGAGTCCTCGCACCGCGCGACCGACGCCGCCTCCTCCGTGGAGACCACGGCCAAGGGCGACCTGGCCAAGATCTTCCGCGACTACTGGCCGACCCTGATCCTCTGCATCTGCCTCGTCGGCGCCTACAACATCACCGACTACATGCTCCTCTCGTACATGCCGACGTACCTGTCGGACGAGATGGGCTACTCGGAGACGCACGGCCTGCTGATCCTGATCATCACGATGATCGTCCTCATGTGCCTGATCAACCAGGTCGGCAAGCTCTCCGACCGCTTCGGCCGCAAGCCGCTCCTCATGTCCGGCATGATCGGCTTCTTCCTCCTCTCGGTCCCGTCCTTCCTCCTGGTCAAGAACGGCGCCCTGTGGGCCGTCTCGCTCGGCATGCTGCTGCTCGGCCTCTCCCTGGTCTGCCTCCTCGGCACCATGTCGGCGGCCCTCCCGGCGCTCTTCCCGACCCAGGTCCGCTACGGCTCCCTCTCGGTCGGCTACAACCTCTCGGCCTCGATCTTCGGCGGCACGACCCCCCTGGTCATCACCGCCCTCATCGGCCTCACCGGCTCCGACATGATGCCCGCGTACTACTCGATGGCCGCGGCCCTCATCGGCGTCATCGCGGTGGCCTGCATGAAGGAAACGGCCCAGAAGCCCCTGGCCGGCTCCCCGCCCTCGGTGGAGACGGACGAAGAGGCCGCGGAAATGGTCGAATCCCAGGCCCCTACGCCGAGGTTCTGACACCCCTCCCTTGCTCCTTGTGTGGGCGGGCCACACCCCCCATATGTGGCCCGCCCACACGGTTCGGACCGTTCCGCATTCCGTGCGTGACGGTCCGATTTTCGTTTCGTTGCCCTGTACGAGGCCGCGAACGCGCGGCCGAAAAGGGAGGGTTCACATGGCGGGGCACAGGTACACGCGGGAGCTGCTGGAGGCGGCGGCTCGGAGCGCGGGGTCGTGGGACGAGGCGGTTCGGTATTGCGGGGGTGAGCCGACGGCGGGCAGTCGGCGCTACCTGCGCCAGAAGATGAGCGAGGCGGCGATCGATACGTCGCACTTCCCTCACCAGTGGACGAGGCATTCGGACGAGGAACTGCGAGCTGCTGTGGCGGAGGCGAACAGCGTCAAGGACGTGGTGCGCCGCCTGGGCATCAGCAATGTCGGCGGCAACCACGCACACATTGGTCGCCGGATCGCGGCGCTCGGCATCGACACGTCGCACTTTGCTCGGGTCGAGCAGAGGGCAAAGGGAGCGCTCGGCAATCCCCTGACCCTGCGTTCCCCGGCGGACGGGCGGCTGCCAGGTCGGCGCCTCCGGCGGGAGCTGCTGCGGCTTGGCGTCCCCGAGTTGTGCTCGATGTGCGGGACCGGAACGGAGTGGAACAATCGGCCTCTGAAGCTGGAGGTCGACCACATCAACGGCCAGTGGTGGGACAACCGCCGCGAGAACCTGCGCCTGCTGTGTCCCAACTGCCATGCAGTGACGGACACTTATCGTGGCCGGAAGCGGCGGTCGTCATGAGCAAGTACCCGCGAAAGCTCCTGGAGGAGACCGCTGCGGTCTCTTCCAGCCTCGTCGATCTCATGCGACGTATCGACGCTCCTCTGGGCAGCAAGCCACGCAGATATCTGCGCATGCGCCTCGCGCACTACGGGATCGACACGTCTCACTTCCAAGACGAACCGCTGCCTGAACGGCCGAAGCGGTCGTACTCCAAGGAAGTTCTGGTCGAAGCGGCGGCGCGCTCCACCAGCATCCGCGGGATGTTCCTCCTCATGGATATTCCGCCAGAGGACGGCCCCTACGAGCACGTGAAGCGCAGACTCAAGTTGTTCGGCATCGACACCAGTCATTTCGTGCCGCCGCGATCAGGCATCGGCAGTGGTCTCTTCCCCGAGGAGGAAATTACGCGAGCCGTCGCGGCATCCCACGGGCTGGCGGATCTGATGCGTCGCCTCGGAATGGCTCCGTTCAACGGGGCGGCCCGCGCCAAGGCGCGCCGAAGTATCGACGAGTACGGTCTCTCGACCGAGCACTTCACAGGACAGGGACACTACGTCGGCGTCCCCTCGCCAGCGCGTATGTCCGCCCAGGAGATCCTCGTGTGCCGCCCGGCAGGCTCGCCGCGTACTCGAACGACCTTGCTGCGCAGGGCTCTCGACGAGGTCGGTGTCCCGCATGACTGTGCCGAGTGCGGTCTGGGCGATGCGTGGCGGGGGAAGCGGCTGGTTCTCGAGATCGACCACATCAACGGCGACAGACTCGACAACCGTCAGGACAACCTCCGCTACCTCTGCCCCTCATGCCATAGCCAGACCGAAACCTTCTCGAACCACGAACGCCTCACCCAGTAGAGTGGCCCGGACGGGTCCGTACCCCAGCTGGCCAAGAGGGCGCCGGTTTAGGTCCGGTGTGTCGTGGGTTCGAGTCCCACCGGGCCCACGCTGCGAAGGGCGCTCCAACAGGGGCGCCCTTCGCGTATGTCTCCTGGGGGCTCAGGCCAACGACCCTGCATCACGGACACCAGGCCCGAGGCCTCTCCGGCTTAGGCGGCGGGCCGGTGCCGGACTGCCCCAGATGAGCCCCGCCCCGCTGAGCGGGAGCCCCCGGAGGGGGCGGGTGGGTGGGAGAGGGGCGAGGAGGTCCGGGCAGTCGCAGTCGGCCCGCCCCGGCTCCCGCCCCTGCCGGAGGCTACAGCTCCGCACCCGTCGACCCCCGCAGGGACGACAGGTCCAGGGTTTCCGCCATCTTGCGGTAGCCCGAGTCGCTGGGGTGGAGGTGGTCGCCGGAGTCGTACTGGTCGAGGAGGCGGCGCGGGTTGTACGGGTCACGCAGGGCGCGGTCGAAGTCGACGTAGCTGTCGAAGACCTTGCCGGCGCGGATCTGCGCGTTCACCGACTGGCGGACCGCCTCGAGGTCCGGGCGGTAGCCGGGGTGGCCCTGGAACGGCATGAGCGTCGCCCCGACGACCCGCAGGCCCCGCGCGTGCGCCTGCCGCGTCAGCTCGCGCAGACCGTCGACGATCTTCGCCGGGTTCGTCTGCTGCGGCGTGCGCAGGATGTCGTTGATGCCGAGGTCGATGATGACCGCGCGGACGCCGGGGCGGCCGAGCGCGTCACGGTCGAAGCGGGAGAGGCCGCTCGGGTTGTTGGCGGGGCGGCCGAAGCCGTCGGCCAGTATCCGGTTGCCGCTGATGCCCTGGTTCACGACGCCGTAGCGCGGGGCGTCCGACTCCGTGCGCAGCCGCTCGGCGAGTATGTCCGTCCACCGGCGGTTGGCGCCCATGGTGGAGGTGATGCCGTCGGTGAGGGAGTCGCCGATGACGACGACGGTGCCCTGCGCCTCGTTGCTGAGCACGTCGAGGGCGCTGAGGTAGCGCCAGTACGGGCTCTGCTGGTTGTAGAGCGTGCCGCTGGGGTCCTCGGCGCGGTCGCCCCGGGCGACGTACGACATCTGGCGGGCCTGCGGGTGGTACGTGACAGGTCCTGACGGCGTCGGCGAGTACGTGGTGACCAGGATGTCCGAGTCGCTCGGCACGGTGATCCGCAGCGCGTCGCTGACGGCCTGCTGGCCGGGCTGGATGACGACCGAGGAGTTCCCGGAGAACGTCAGGCGCCGCATCGTGTCCGACAGGGCCGTCGGGTTGTTGGGCGCGGAGGCCACGGCGATCGAGGCGTTCGTGATGCGCAGCGGCGACTGCCCGTACAGGTTCGAGAGGGTGATGCGGGCGGCGTTGCCGCCGATGCTGGTGTGCACGATGTTGCGGATGGAGTGGCCGAAGAATCCATTCGTCTCCGTGCCGGGCTCTCCGCCGGCGGGGGAGGCGGACCAGCTGCCGGCCCAGGTGCCGGTGGAGGCGGGTGCGGCGGAGCTGCGCGGGTGCGCGCCGCCGGCCTCTATGTTGTCGTCGCCGCCGAGGACTCCGGAGAAGCCCACGTAGATGGCGGCAGAGATCATCACGACGACCGCGACAAGTGCGGTCAACAAGGCATAACCGTGACGCTTGGTCATGCGGTGTGTGTCTCCTCGGGCAGGGGGAGCCCGAGGCTCCGGTGTGATGAACCCATGATGCGTCATGGGGCGGGCTGGGGCCGACACTGCCCCCCTCCGGACAGGTAGACGCCGGGAACCTTTGGTTCGTTCCAGGAGTAGGTCAGGAAGGGACAATGTGTGAGGCGAATGACAGCCGAAGTCGAGGCCGAAGCCGACGAGGGTCGGGTTCGGCGGCCGGTGACAGTCGGGCCGATGACCGATGCGGAGTGGGCTGAGTGGACGGCGACGTGAAGCGCGGGGAGCAGGGGGCCCGGGGGGCGTCCCCGGGGGCGTCTCGGGGTGCGTCTCAAGGTGCGGCTCAAGGTGCGTCTCAGGGGGCGTACGACACAGCGGGCAATGCGGTTGAAGCGGGCGAAGCGACCGAATCAGTCGAAGCGGCTGAATTGGCCGAAGCTACTGAAGCGACCGAAGCGGACACTGGGGAGCATTCCCGCATCACATCGGGTCAATCCGGCCCGCCCGGACCCGCCGGTCCCACCCGCCCCGCCCGCCGCTTCGTCGGCGAGTTCACCGCGGCCGACGAGGAGAAGCGGCGCGGCGTGCGCCGGATGAAGCTGACGGCGACCGGGCTGCTGGTCTTCGTCGCGCTCGTCTACGTACTGGCCACGTGGGCGGAGCACGCGGGCGCGGGCGCCTGGACGGGTTACGTCGCGGCGGCCGCGGAGGCCGGCATGGTCGGCGCGCTGGCCGACTGGTTCGCGGTCACCGCCCTGTTCCGCCACCCGCTGGGCCTGCGCATTCCGCATACGGCGATCATCCCGACCAAGAAGGACCAGCTGGGTGTCTCGCTCGGCGAGTTCGTCGGGGAGAACTTCCTGTCGGGCGAGGTCGTACGGGACCGGTTGCGTGCCGTCGGTATCGGCAGCCGCCTCGGTTCGTGGCTCGCGGAGCCGGAGCACGCCGATCGGGTGACTGCGGAGCTGGCGACGGCGCTGCGGGGCGCCCTGACGGTGCTGCGGGACTCGGACGTGCAGGCGATCGTCGGCGAGGCCATCACGCGCCGGGCGGACAACGCGGAGATCGCGCCGGGGCTCGGCAAGATGCTGGAGCGGGTCGTGGCCGACGGCGGCCACAAGCGGATCGTCGACCTGGTGTGCGCCCGTGCCCACGACTGGCTGGTGCTGCACTCCGATTCGGTGATGGACGCGGTGGAGGGCGGGGCTCCCGGGTGGACGCCCCGTTTCGTCGACAAGCGGGTGGGCGAGCGCGTCTATAAGGAGCTGCTGCGCTTCGTCACGGAGATGCGCGACATGCCGGGGCACCCCGCGCGCGGGGCGCTCGACCGTTTCCTCGCCGACTTCGCGTCCGACCTGCAGTCCGACTCCGACACCCGGGACCGGGTGGAGCGCCTGAAGTCGGAGATCCTGGGCCGTTCCGAGGTGCAGGACATCATCGCGTCGGCCTGGTCCGCGGTCCGCGGGATGATCGTGGCGGCGGCCGAGGACGAGCGCAGTGAGCTGCGTCTTCGGGTGCGGGCCTCGTTGCTGTCGCTGGGCCGCCGGATGGCGACGGAGCCGGATGTCAGCTCGAAGGTCGACGGCTGGGTGGAGGGCGCGGCGGTGTACGTCGTGACGACGTACCGCGCGGAGATCACGTCCCTCATCACGGACACGGTCGCGGGCTGGGACGCCGAGCACACGACCCGCAAGATCGAGGCGCACATCGGCCGTGACCTCCAGTTCATCCGGATCAACGGCACGGTGGTGGGTTCACTGGCGGGTCTGCTGATCTTCACGGTGTCGCGGGCGCTGGGGGCGTAGCGGCTCAGGGTTCCGGTGGGCGTGCCATGAACACGTCCACCGGGTCCTCGCTCTCGACGGTGAACCCGTGCCGTTCGTAGAGGCGGCGGGCCGGGCTGCCCCGCAGCACGTTCAGGCGGACCGGGGCGTGCTCGCGGTCGCACCGTTCCAGGAGTTCGCGGAGCACGGCGCCGCCGACGCCCTGGCCGTGCAGTTCCGGGGCCAGGAAGAAGTGCTCCAGCCAGTACGCGGCACCGTCCGGGCGCAGCGCCACGCACCCGGCGAAGGCCCCGGCCACCTCGATCACCTGGGCATGCGCGGGCTCGTACGCGTCGCGGAACCGCTGCCGTACGCGCTGCTCGTCGTACCGTCCGAGCCGCTCGAGGTCGGGCCGCATCACGACGGCCCGCAGCTCGGCGATCACCTCGACGTCGGCGGCCACGGCCGGCCGCAGCGTCCAGTCCGCCATGTCGTCCCACCCGGTCACTCGTGCGGGTCGCCCCGCGTGGTCAGTGCTGATCGGAGGGTAGGCGGGGCGGGGGCGGGCGGTTCGTGCGGGGGTCGGGGCCGGTTGGTTGGGGGGCGGTGGGCCTGGTGGCGGTGCGGCCGCGATGGCCGGAGAGCCGGACGATGGCTGGAGAAGCAGAGGGCCGGATGGCCGGATGGCCGGATGAGTGGAGAGCCAGCCGTCAGATGGCCAGACGCCAGACGCCAGACGCCAGACGCCAGACGCCAGACGCCAGACGCCAGACGGCCAGACGCCAGATGGCCACTGAGCCGCCCCATGAAAGAATCTGGCCATGAGTGCTCGACGTGCGCGACGTGCTCGACATGCGCGGGGTCCGACGGGTCCGACCCCGGTGGCGGTTCTCGTGCGGGACGGCGTCCTGCCCATGGAGTTGGGCCTGATCCACCAGCTGTTCGGCACGGCCCGCGATCCGTCCACGGGTGAGCGTCTCTACAAGGTGACGACGTGCGCGCCCCGCCCCGGCCGCATCCGCACGGACGCCGACTTCCCGATCTACGCGGAGCACGGCCTGGAGGCGGTGGCGGCGGCGGACACCGTACTGATCCCGGCATCGCACGAGACGGACGAGACGCTCCAACCGAACACCTTGGACGCGGAGTTGGCGGAGTCGCTGGCCGACGTCATCGGGTCCCGCGGCCGAGTGGCGTCGATCTGTACGGGCTCGTTCGTCCTGGCGGCGGCGGGCCTCCTGGACGGCCGCCGGGCGACGACGCACTGGATGTCCTCGGCCCACTTCGCCCGTACGTTCCCGTCGGTGACGGTCGACGCGGACGTCCTCTACGTGGACGAGGGGCGGGTGTTGACCTCCGCGGGGGAGGCCGCGGGCATCGACCTGTGCCTGCACATGATCCGCGAGGACCACGGCGCCGCGGTGGCGGCGGAGTTGGCGCGCCGCACGGTGGTGCCCCCGCACCGGGCGGGCGGCCAGGCGCAGTACATCCAACGTCCGATCCCGGCCGAGGGGACGGGATCGACACCGGCGTCGACGTCCCGTTCGCGGGAGTGGGCGCTGGGGAGGCTGGCGGAGCCCCTGACTCTGGCCCAGTTGGCCGCCCGTGACGCCATGTCCGTCCGCACGTACAACCGCCGCTTCCGCGAGGAGACGGGCCTGACCCCGATGACCTGGCTGAACCGCCAACGCGTAGACCGGGCAAGGGAGTTGCTGGAACAGACGGACCACACGGTGGACCGGGTGGCGGCGGAGACGGGCTTCGGCTCCGGGACCTCGCTGCGGCAGCACTTCCAGGCGGCGCTGGGGGTGTCGCCGGGGGCGTACAGGGCGACGTTCCGGGGACGATGAGCGACATGGCGACCGACGAGAACGAGACGCACACTCATATCCGCAGAGCGGTCCCGAACGTGCAAGTACCGGGGGAGGCGGCGATGGCGGCGAACCGCGACTTCTACGGGGCGCTCGGCTTCCGCGAGGCCATGAACATGGGCTGGATCATGACGCTGGTCTCGCCCTCCGACCCCACGGCGCAGATCCAGTTCTTCACGCACGAGGCGACGGGCCCGGTGGTGCCGGACATCAGCGTGGAGGTGGACGACGTCGACGCGGTGTACGCGGCGATGCGCGCCGCGGGCGCCGAGATCGTCCACGACCTGCGGGACGAGGAGTGGGGCGTGCGCCGCTTCTTCGTACGGGACCCGCAGGGAAAGGTGGTGAACGTCCTCACGCACGCCCGGCCTTAGGCGGCGCGGCGGTCCACGAGGACGTACGACGCGGCGGCGACGGCCCCCGCGACGCCGAAGACGGCGGGCCAGGCCCCCACCTTCTTGGCCAGCGGGTGCGACCCGGCGAACGCGGCGACGTACGCGCCCGTCAGCGCCCCCGCGACCTTCCCGCCCCGCGTCTTCGTCCACTGCGTCGCGGCGGCGGCCCCGGCCACGGCGAGCACGGCCCCGCCCAGCGGCCGCTTCTTGGTGAACCGGGCGGTGGCGTAGCCCCCGACGAGTCCGGCGGCGGCTATCGGGGCGGTGGGGAGGGCGCGGGCCATGGGGTGAACCTCCTGCGTAGTGGGTCTGGGGCTCCGGTAGCGGTTCTGCCGGGGGCGGGGCGGGACCTGCCCATTTGTGAGGTTACGCCCGACGGCGGAGGCGTGGTTCCCGGGGTCACGCCTCCGCCGTCGGGCGTCGCCCGCGGCTCAGCCGAACTGGCCGGGCTGGTAGGAACCGGCGGGCATCTGCACCATCACGTTCATGCGGTTGTAGAGGTTGATGATGGCGATGAGCGAGACGAGTGCGAGGAGCTGCTCCTCGTCGTAGTGCTTCGCGGCGTTCGCCCACACCTCGTCCGGGACGCCGCCGGCCGCGTCGGCGATCCGGGTCCCCTGCTCGGTCAGCTCCAGCGCGGCGCGCTCGGCGTCGGTGAACACGGTGGCCTCGCGCCAGGCGGCGACGAGGTGCAGCCGCTGCACGGTCTCGCCGGCGTGCGCGGCGTCCTTGGTGTGCATGTCGGTGCAGAAGCCGCAGCCGTTGATCTGGCTGGCCCGGATCTTCACGAGCTCCTGCGTCGCGGCGGGAAGGGAGGAGTCGTCGACGACCTTCCCGGCGGAGTTGATGTGCTTGATGACCTTCCCGGCGATGGGGCTGGCGAAGGGATTGAGGCGGGCTTCCATGGCGGTCTCCTCGTGTACGTCTTGCGCGGGCCTTTGGTGGCTACAGCTTGGTGGCTACGTAGATGTGACGGGCCGGGGAGCAAGAGTGTGACAGCCCCAAATGTGATCTAGGTCTCATGTCGCGTGGGGACTGTGACGCGAAATGGCGGCGGGGTGGCGCTGAGCCGTCACAGTCCGGTCCGTGCCCCGCCACGGGCCGGATACGGAGAGGTGAGCACGCACGGTGATGGGGACGAAGCCAACGTGACCCACACCCAGACCCGCCCGCACACCACTTCCCCCGCAACCTCCGTGCGTGCGCTCGCCCGCCACCCGCTCGCCCTCACCCAGGACCAACTCCTCACGCGCGAACAGCTGATGGAACTCGGATGCGCGAATTCGACGACGAACCACCGTTGCCGCCGCGACGGCCCGTGGCAGCGGCTGCTGCCACGGGTCCACCTCCTCCACTCCGGCACCCCGACCCCACGCCAGCGCATGCGCGCGGCGCTCCTGTACGCGGGTGAGCACGCCCTGCTGACCGGGTACGCGGCACTCGCGACACACGGTTTCCGCGCGGCGCCGCGCCCGGAGCGCCTGCGATGGGTGGACGTGCTGGTGCCGTACGAGGGGGCGGGCGCGCGTGGAGCTTCGTACGTGAAGGTGCACCGCACGCGCCGTATGCCGGAGAACCACCCGATGGCGGGCCTGGGCTGCGCGGCCGTCCCTCGGGCAGTGGCGGACGCGGTGCCCGGTCTCCGCTGCGAACGCGACGTGACGGCGCTCCTGGCGGAGGCGGTGCAGCGGGGCTTTTGCACGCCGGAGGAACTGCTGGCGGAACTGGCCGCGTCGCGGCGCCGCCACGCCCCGTACGTGGCGAGGTCCACGGCCCATCTGACGGCGGGCATCCACTCACCCCTGGAGGCGGACGCCCGCGCGCTGATCCACGCCTACGCCCTCCCGGAACCCCTGTGGAACCCGAACCTCCACGACCCGCGCACGGGCGCCTTCCTGGCCCGCCCGGATGCGTACTGGCCGGCGGAGGGCCTGGCCCTGGAGATCGACTCCCGCGAGTACCACTTGGACCCGGCCTCCTGGCGCCGCACTCTCTCGCAGCGCAACCGCCTCGCCCACGCAGGCCTCCCGGTCCTCGCCGTCACGGCGGAGGATCTGCGGGGGCGGGCGGAGGGGGTGGCGGGGGAGATTCGGGGGGCGTTGGCGACGGCGCGCCGCCACCCGTCACCTTCCTTCCTCGTCAACCCGCCGCGGCGGGGCGTGAGTTCTACCTCCCGCCCTGCGGGCCGCGAGGGTGTCCGGAAGCCCGAAGGGAGAGCAGGAAGTCGGCCCAGGGGCGGGCGCCGAAGGTAGCGACGTTCCCTTCGGGGGCCTTGGAGTCACGAACGAGCATCGAGCCGGCGGTTCTGGCGCACTGGACGCACTCGTTCCCGCTTCCTCCACTGAACGACGAGGTGAACCAGTGGAGTTGCTCTCTGTCGGACATCAAAGTTCCCTGCTTATACGGTCGATGAGGTGCGCCGAGGCGCCGAGATCGAGCGCCTGTGCGCAGAGGTACTGGAAGGCCAACTTATAGCGTTCGAGTTCCTGGGGCTTCTCCATGAACAGGCCGCCGCCGAGGATGTCGACGTAGACAACGTCGAGTTCGGGCGTCGCACCACCGAGGATGAGGAAGCTGCCCACGGCTGCGGCGTGCGCGCCCGATGCGAACGGCAGTACCTGCACCGTGATGTTGGGGCGCTCCGACATGGCCAGCAGGTGCTGCAGTTGTGCGCTCATCACCTCGGGGCTGCCGACCACGCGCCGGATCGCCGCCTCGTCGATGACGGCCCAGATGTGCGGCGGCTCGTCGCGGTCGAGCAACTCCTGGCGTTTCATGCGGATCTCGACCATGTGCCGCACCTCCTGCTCGGGGCAGCGCATCTCGGACGCGCGGTGCACTGCTTCGGAGTAGGCGCGGGTCTGGAGCAGCCCGGGGATGTACATGGAGGCGTAGTGGTCCTCGCGGGATGCCTCGTCCTCAAGGGTGAGCATGAGGTTCATGGACTCGGGGACCGGGTCGGCGAGTGAGCGCCACCACCCCTGAATCCTGGCGCCTTTGGCGAGCTCGACCAGCGCCTCACGCTCCGCGTCGCCAGCTCCGTACTCGCGGCAGAGCGCGTCGACCGTCGGCCACTTCACGCTGCCTTCTTTGGTCTCGTAGCGGCTGAGTGTGGCCTTGGAGGAGCCGACGCGGGTGCCTGCCTCTTCCAAGGTCAGGCCTGCGTCCTCACGGAGGCGGCGTAGGTCGGCGCCCAACTGTCGGCGGCGTGTGGTGGGTCCAACTGCCATGTTCCGTACCCTTCATGTCGACCCATCAGATCGTGATGGGTGATCGTGTGTGGCGGCAAGCCGGCGCGCGCCCGGGGCGTGCGGGTTGGTTGCACGCTTCCTTTCGCCCGTAATGAGAGTTCCATTTTGGAAGTCTCACTGCAACTCTTGGTGGCGAGGAAAGTGCCGTGTGTGACCATGCGTGAAGGGGGCCGTCATGGCCGATGACATCGTCGACCTTCCAGCACTCCGCTGGATCCTGCCTTTCGAAGCCTTGCCAATTGAGGTGCGACGCCTGCGCCGTGCGATTGTCGGAGCGCTGGGGTGTCGGATGCCCGAGGGTCTTCTGGAGGAGGCGCAGCTCGTCGTGTCGGAACTCGCGACGAACGTGCTGCAGCACGTGGGGGAGGAGGCGTCGGCCGCCTTGGTCTTGGAGCTTCGCGACACTCGACTTCGTGTCGAAGTGCACGACAAAAGTCACTCGATCCCGTTGGTGACGCGGACGGAGTGCGGGGAGGAATGTGGGCGCGGGCTGCATCTGATTGCAGCTCTGGTCGAAGAGTGGGGCACCGTGCTCACTGCGGCGGGCAAGATCGTCTGGTGCGAACTTGCGCTACCTGAAGGTGAGTTCCGGGCCGGTGCGCGCCGGGCCGAAGAAGCGCTCCAGACCTACCAGGCGCGGCGCGGGCGCCCGCTCCTGTACGAGGTGAAGGCTCCTACAGGTCTCACGCAACCCGCCGTCGAGCTGATCGCAGATCTGTTGCACTGGGCAGCTGCACGGGGATGCGATCCGGACGATCTGCTCGATCAGGCCGTGGTGCGGTGGGAGGGGGAGGTCGCGTGATGGGCCCCCGCTGCGGCGCTTTCCGGGACAAGCAACTCGGTGGCGCCGCGGGAGGGCCCGAACCTCAGGCCTCGAGCGCGGCCACCTTGTGGAAGAAGCCCAGTTGGGGCCTCTCGGGGGTACCGACCAGAAGAGCGCGGTCCAACAGGATGTTGTTGGTCTCGCAGCTCGTTTCCGGAAGCATGAGGCAGGCGTGACAGGCCGCGAGATTGGCGCCGTAGGTACCGGACGGGCCGGACTCGATGCACAGAGGGTCGGCCGAGCACCAGCAGGCGCGGTGAAGTGCCGACTCGAGGCTTGCCTGCAGGGTCTTGGGTTCCCCTTGGGCGACGAGGCCCCCCAGGCTTCCGGCCGAATCGCTGGTGGCGGTGTAGATCAGGAACCCTGCCATGGTGGCGTCCGCGTACAGGCGTTCTCGCAGGGCGGCCGCCGGGTAACCGGCGTCCAGTGACCACTCGTTGATCAATATGTGCGCGAGCGTGTGCAACAGCACCATGCGGGGCGTGCCCGGAGAGCGGCGCGGAGCAGAGCCCTTGGGGGCCGCCTTGACCAGAGCGTCGTCGTGGCGTCCGCTCATGCGGGCGACGCGACGCTGTACTGCGTCCAGCCGGGCCCAGGCGTCGAGCCGCGCGTTGTCGAGCCGGAGGAAGACGCCTTCACCGCTGACCTCCATGGCGGGGAGCCAGGTCAGAGGGTGAAGGGACAATGGCGCGCCGTCCTTGTCGGGTGCGGCATCGGCTTGGACGATGCGGGTGAAGGCCTTCAGGGCTCGCACCTCGCGCAGTCGCTTGACCAGCATCGGGCGGTCGATACCGAACGGGTCCAGATCCGGCCCGTGGCCGTCCTCTGGCGGCTCGCACACGAACTGCTCGCGGCGGTCGGCACGTTCGGGGCTTCCTTCGGACAGCTTCATGTACTCCTGACGCAGGAGGACCTGGTATTTGGCGTCAGGGAGTTCGGCCGCTTCCGAATCGGGATCCGGATCGTCCTGCTTCTCGGCGATGAGAAGCTCCACCACCTGGGCCGCGCTCAGCGGTGGGTTGTGGTCGAACTTCACGTTCAGGAGGCGAGCGATCTCCCGTTCGGTCTCACACTCGCGCAGGTCTTCCCAGATGTCGGCCAGTGGATCTGTGCTGCCATCGCTCCACGGCGGGATGGAGAGTGCAGACTTCAGGACTGGCTGCCACACACTGGAGGCGCCGCGCTGCAGGGTGCGAGGCGCGGCCGTGCAGGACGGCTCCGCCGGAGCGTCCTTCAGCCAAGGGCGCCGTCCTTCGCAACGAATCTTCAGGTCGCGCAGCGCTTGACCGCCGAAGGCTCCCTCCATGGAAACCTCCTCGACCGTTCCACAGGTGCAGGAGACGACAATTGAGCGAAGCGATGCAGTACGACCAGTCGTGCGCAGCATGAGTGTGCCGCCGCAGCCGCCCGTCGTGTCCTCCGGCCGGTTGTCCCGGTGTAGCCATTTCCAGTAGGGAAAGTCGTCCAAGTGCCCGTTCTCGCAGGCGATGACGAAACGGGATGGCACAAGGTCCTTGGCGCAGTCCTGGCAACTTGCCTTTCTCGCGGGCGGGTTGAACCGGGAGATCGGCTGGAGTTTCTCGCACCCGGGGCAGCTGTGCCACAGCGGGAAGCGGCGCACCCGCATGCCGTCCGTGCTCCGGTCGTTCGAGCCCGGCGGGAGGCGGAAGTGGCGCACGCCGAGGGTGCGGGCCAGACGGTGCTCGTAGAGCTTGGGCGCCTCTGCGTCGGACCAGCTCGCATCCGCGCCGTCGAGGCCGCTGACAATGAACGATTCCTGCTCGAAGGCGACCAAGGAGCCGACGCCATACGTGGTGACGGCCTGAGCGCGACGCACGGCGCCCTTGCGGGACAGGGCCTGGCGCGGGGCGCCGGACGTGCCGCGGCCGGTGCGGCGCTGCCTGGGGGGAGTCATCGGGTGGCCTCCATGAAGAGTGCGGTCTCGGCGTCCACGTCGCGCATGCTCCACAACGTCGACCAGGCAGTCGCCTCTACGGAGCGGTCGTCGAAGGGGCGCAGGAGGGAGGCGGGTCCCATCGCGTTGCCAGGGTCGTACAGCAGGCGGCCGTGCGCGTCGGCCGCGTCGGTCCACCACGTGATGAACTCGTCGAATGCAGCCTCCGTGGCCTCGGCCTCCTGCCCGGCTACCCGGGCGACTCGCTCCAGGAGCGCGGGGCGCACCAGTGCGTTCACCTTGGCCAGGTGGTCCCTGATCTCGCCTGCCTTGTGGTTGTCGCGCAGCTCGGGCACGAGGATGCGGGTGAGAGCGACCACTACCGCGTGCAGGCCACGGTCGCGGGAGCGGGCCGAGAAGGGGGTTACGGACGTCGACTCGACCTCTCGATAGAGGGCGGAGTGGAAGTACTGGAAGTTCTCGTAGTGCGAACGGTCGCGCGAGCGCGCCGAGTTGAGCATGACGGTGACCAGACCGGGGTGACGACGGCCCACGCGGCTGGTGGCCTGGATGTATTCGGCCGTGGTCTGCGGCTGCCCCATCACTGCCATCAGGCCGAGCCGGTCGACGTCGACACCTACGGCGATCATGTTGGTGGCGAGCAGGACATCGACGGCCTCCGAGTCGCCGAACCGGCGCTCCAGATTCTTCAGCTCCGTGGGGACCTCGCTGGCCCGGAGCCGGCTGGTCAACTCGGCGACGATGTCGACCTCGCGCGGTTCCAGGCCGTCGCGTTCGGCGAGCAGCTTCAGGTAGTCCTTGACGTCGTCCTCGACCTGGAGCATGGCCGCCGAGAGCAGACGCAGGCTGTTGAAGTAGCCGACCAGCGTCCAGTACGCGTCCCGTACAGCCGGATCCAGGTCCGCGCGCATGGCTTGGTGGAGCAGGGTGGCGTAGGTGCGGATGAGGAGTGTGGACTGGCTGGTGCCGGGGGCGAAGAGGCCGACGTACTCACGGGTTGCCTTGTCCTCGCGGCGGGCCTCCACCGCGAACCAGGAGTCGCGGGCGTCGAGACCCGCCGGCGGAAACTGCTGCACATCACGGTCGAAGAGGCTGCGACCCTGGTCAACGGCGCGACGGATGGTGGCGGTCGATGCGATCACCTTGGGGGTGTCGCACAGGGCGTCCACCGCGGTTTCGTACAGGCCGGTGAGGGTGCCGAGCGGGCCGGAGATCAGGTGCAGCTCGTCCTGGACGATGAGCTCCGGCGACGGAGTGGCGTCGCCGCTCCGGTCGCGATTGAAGAGCGCGGCCGTCCTCTCGCGCCACGGCATCGAGGCGAACTTGTCCACGGTTGCGATGACCAGGGTGGGGCGGGCCGCGTATACGGCCTCGTCGACGAGGTGCACCGGCAGGCCGTCGGCGAAGTCGCAGTCCTTGCCGCGGCAGCGCACCCACATTCGGCGAGCGCCCTCGTCGACGGTGTAGTCGGTGTGGTCGAGGCCGGTGCCACACCAGGGGCAGACCCGGAGCTGGACCGGGTTCTCCGTGTCCAATTCGCCCTTGTCCGCGATGTCCTTGAGGCGCTCACCCGCTCGTTGCAATTCGTTGGGAGTCGCAGACTTTCCAACCCACATGCCCAGCGAGATCTCCTCGCCGCCCAGCTCCTGCGGCATTCTCAGGCGCAGCTTCTCCATGGCGCAGATCAAGATGGTGGCGCGCTCGAACTGCTGGAGGGTCAGCAGGCGCAGCGTGTACCGCATGATGACGGTGACGCCCCCACCGTCATCGCCGAGCCGCAGCCGACGCAGGAAGGTGGTAAAGGCGATCAGGCCCAGATAGGCCTCGGTCTTGCCACCACCGGTCGGGAACCAGAGAAGGTCCGAGATATCGCGGTCCGGATGCTTCGGGTCCTCGATTCCAGCCAGGCACAGGAGGATGAACGCGATCTGGAAAGGTCGCCATTTGGCGGCCTCGCGGTCCGGGACCCCGTTCCGGCCGTCCTTGATCCAGGCGCTGCGTGAACGCTGATCGGTCATGACCTGATTGGCCAGTTGGAACGCGCGCATGACGTCGGGCTTGCTGTCGAGAACATCAATGCCGGCGCGCAGCCGGGCCAAGGCCTTGGCACACGCGTCGATCTGCGCGCGGGCAGCCTCGTCGTGCGGGCCGCCGGCCAGATCTGCCGCCTCGGTCCGCTTGGACGACACCCAGTCCGCGTATCCGTCGGCGAGTGCGGTGAGGTCCGTAACGACCTCCTTGGGCGAGCGGGTGGCCAGTCCGTTCATGGAGAGAGCCGCGGGAGCGATGCGATCGATCTCCTGGTTGGAGTCGGCGAGTAGCACTTCGTGGCCGGGAAGGAACTGGGTGCGGACCTCTTCCACGGCGGCCGTGCGCTTCTCTACAAGCCCAACGGAAGCGGGGTGCCAGGTCCACTCGGCCGCGCATCCGTGGCCGACGGCGAACACCGGCGCGTGCCGGTAGAGGAGACGACTCGCGGCTGCTTCGGGATCCCGCGAGCCGCCCGAGGCCGGACGCTCCACGAAGGCGCTTGCGCCGCCTTCCGCGCTCACCCGCAGTTCGGGCTGGAACAGGGCGTACTCGTCGGAGAGTTGACTCTCCTCGACAGAGTTGCCGTTGATGAGTGTGACGGTGATCGTCACTGTTCCGTCGGCGGGGCTTGCTCTGCGGATGTAGACGTTCAGCAGCGCACCGCGGTCGCCAAGTGGACGTTCGTGGCGACCGGAGCGAGTGACGTCGAACCTGAGCTGGGCCAGGTCGAGTTGGCGCCTTCGCCAGTTCTCCCTCTGCTCGTCCGTGGTACGGGCGGTCGCACGGGTCGCCTCGACCCGGTTGCCCTGCTCATCCACCGGTTCGTACATGGCGGCACGCGTGGTCACGGTGATCGACGATGCGAGGTCCGGAGCGACAGCGAAGGTCAGCCCGGCCGAGGACGGCTTGCGTTCACCCGCCGCGGGAGGCTCGGGCGCGCCTGCGTCGTCCGAGCCGCCGCCCGAAACCAGTGGGGCGTCGTCCAGACCGTTTTCCAAGGTCTGCTCCGGGGCCGGCGAGGCGGTGGCGTCGGCACGTTGCGGATGCAGCACGCCCGCGATGTACCGGGTGATGGGGGCGTCGTCGGTGAGGACCTCCGTGAGATCCTCGGGGCCGTCCGCCTCGGTGGGTCCCAGCAGCTCGCGTCGCAGGGCATCGACCAGGCCGCGCCTGGCCTCGTAATGGGCGGCGTGGCCCGGGGTCCTGTTGCTGTTCATCACTGCGCGCTCCCCTCGTAGGCCGGCCGTTCGAGATAGCCGAGTCCGATGATGCGTGGGGCGAGCCACACCCCTCGCGGGCCCAGGCCCGCGCTGTTCGACGCGGCCGGTGCGCCGGCCGCCGTGACCACCGTGTCGACGCGACAACCACTCAACGCCGACGGCCAGTTCGGTTCCTTCCGCCCGGTTTTGAGAACCCTGTACAGGTCCCGCCGGAAGAGCTCGGACACCTCGCCGACCACCTGGTCGCGGTGGAAGATCTCGTACGGGGGGCTCTGGCCATCGCCCATCATCACCTGGTGGATCTGCCGGATTTCAACGAGATCCCCCGGTCGCACCTTGTCTCTGAGGTACGCCTGTACGGCGACGGCCGAGCCGTCGGCAGCGGCGGCCGGCACGGTGTGATCGACGTCGCCTCCACGCAGTTCGATGCCGGACCGCTGCCACTGCTTCTGCCCCAGTCCGCCACGGTAGATCCGCTCGCCGACCGCCATCCTGCGGAGCTTGGCAACCCAGGGGGACGGCACGTGGTACAGCTCCGCGCGCGGTCTGGTCATGGCCACGTACAGCCCTCGTGCCTCGGCGGGCATGTCCACCTCGTTGTGCATCTCACGCAACTCGGCCGTGGTCGGAGGGGTGAGCACGATGACGCGGTCGAACTCCAGACCCTTGGCCCGATGCACCGTGGACACCACGACGCGAGCGGTCACCGGATCCGCCAGTTCTTCGGGAAAGCGGTCCTGATGGATCAGTTGACGTACTCGACCGAAGTCCAGGCCCTGACTGCCACGGGCCGGGGCGACCTGGCGGAGTGCGCGCCAGATTCCGGTGGTGTCGCAATGTTCGGGAAGGCGGACAGACTTCAGCAGGGTGTGGAACTTGTTCTCGGACACGGTGGCGGCGTCGGTCCTCGTCAGCAGGTCGGCGACCCAGGACGGTACCGGCCTGTCACGAGTGCGCCGTCGCCGGGCGTGCTCCACTCCGTTCGCGAACAGGATCTCCGAAACCCTCAGCGCCTGCCGGTTGTCGCGGGTCAGGATCGCGACCCGGTCCTGGGTGGTGCGGAGCGACGTCAGGAAGAGTTCGTCGTCGACGGAGGGGAAGCCGCCCTGCCGCAACAACAGGTCCCGCAGCCGCTCGTAGACGTTCTCGGCAGCGGCCTCCGCATCGGGCCCGAAGGGCAGACTCCCCAGCTCGAGCCCGTAGGGAAGCACCTCTTGCACTTCGGCGCTCGCCGCACGGAAGTTGCGGGTGAGGTGGTACTCCTCGTGGTCGTCGAACGACGTCCGTACCCAGTCGAAGAACCGCCCCGCTTCGAGGGCGCGCTCGGCGGGATCCTTTATCTGAAACCCGTACACGAACTGGGCGTCGTCACCGACGACGGTGAAACCGAGGGACTCGCGGTGCACGTCGATCAGAGTCTCGACCATGTCCCGCCGATCGCCGACGAGGTCCTGGGCCTCGTCGACGACGATGTGTGCGGGCACACCGAGCGTGCTGCCTCGCACCGCGCTCTTCTCAATGGCCTTGGTGGCCTCACGGATCCGTTCGTTGAAGGTCCTGGTGGACCAGTCGATTTCGGGGTAGGCGCCGGAGAGCAGCTCGAGGGCCCAGGAGTCGAAGGTTCGGGGGCGAACGTTCCGGGCCGCGCCACCCTGCGCACGAAGCCGGTCCGCCAATTCGCGCACCGCGGCATTCGAGAAGCTGAGCACCAGGAGCTCGTCCGGCCGCACGGCCTCCTCGGGATCCGGGTGCCCCACCAGGTGGTTCAGTCGGCCGATCATCGTGTGGGTCTTGCCCGCACCCGCGCCGGCGGTCACGAGGGCCCGGGAGTCCCAGGGGAGTTCCACCACGGCACGTTGCTCGTCGGTGAGCGCCGGGCCTCCGTCGGAGAAGTGGGTCACTGCTCGCTCCACAGGTGCTCGAACCGGGTGTAGGCAAGGTCCGTGTCGAAGTTGGTGATGTTGTCACGGACGTTGAGGATCAGGCAGGTTTCCTTGCCGCCGTTGAGCGGACCGCGCAGACCACGCCCGATCATCTGCATGTACACGTTGGGGCTGTACACGGGGCGGGCCACGACCACGGCTCGGGTGGCCGGGGCGTCGAAGCCCTGGGTGAGCACGCCGTAGTTGGTCAGCACACGAAGGCGGCCGGTGCGGAAGTCGTTCACTCGACGACGTCGGTCACCGGGCGTGGTCGATGCGTCCACCGAGGCCGCGGCGATACCGAGACCCTGCAGCTTGGCCGCGAGCAGCTTTGCGTGGTCGACCGAGGTCGCGAAAACCAGGACCGGCCAGTTCGTCGGCATGTCCCGGATCTCCGCGACGATGCGGGCGCTGCGGTCGTGGTCCTCGGCGAGCCGGTGCTCGGCGGACTTGGAGAGGGCGCCCATGGTCGCGGCCTGCTCACGCTCCCCACGGTCCAGGGTGATGGAGCCGCCCTTGAGCTCCCTGTGCTCGACGCGGGCCAGCACACCCAGCTTCTGCAGCTCCTTGTGCGGATCCTCTCCGCCGAAGACCTCCGAGTCGAGGCGGTCGGCGCCGAAGCGGTTGACGAGGCGGCGGGTCTCCTCCTCGTTGGTGCCGCGGAACGGCGTCGCAGTCAGGCCGAGCAAGGGCCGATCGGTGCGGTGAGCCTGCAGACCGAGGAGCTTCAGGATTTCGGTGTAGCGGGGCCCGGTGGCCGTGTGCGCCTCGTCGACGATGACGAGGGCGGCCTCGCGGAGCCACGCGTACGAGTCGGAGGCAAGACAGCTGGGCTTTTCCAACTTGGCATCAGTGGCGACGACCAGGTGCGGCATGTCAGTGACATCACCGGCCTCGTTGGTCGTCCACAGACGACTGATGGCCAGCGGCGTCTCGGCGCCCACCTTCTCCCACACGAACTTCCAGCTCTGCACGGCCTGTTCGCACAGTTCCTCTGTCTGCCCGATCCACAGGATCGGGCCCGGAAGGACGCCGACCTTCTTCACCCAGCGGATTACTGCCTCGGCCGCGACGCGGGTCTTGCCCGCGCCCGTGGGCAGCGACAGCATTGCTCGCTTCGGCGAGATCTGGTCCAGCATGTCGACGACGTTGGCCGCCAACCGTTCTTGGTAGTCGTGCAGGCGCGGGAAGTCGCGCGGGCCGGCCACTTCGATACGGGGATCCAGCGTGGGGGTGCGGTAACCGGCGAAGGACTCGGGGAACTTGAGGTCGGACACGAACTTCACAGCCGCCGACGAGCCGCCGTAGTTCTCCGGAGCATCGGGGTGGGCGAGACGGATCGTGCGACGGTACTCGCGCAGTACGGAGTCACCGTGGGCGTTGAACGCCATCTGGGCGATGCGGTACTCGTCCGGGTCCGTACCGTCGCTCTCGGCACGCTCCCCGTCCAGCAGTCCGGCCGGGAGTCCCTCGCGCAGGACATCGGCGCCGACCAGCAACAGCAGCTTGCGGACGATGTCCTTCTCCTCGCGAATGGCCGCACGCCGGGCCACGGCCTCCTTGGACGCGGCGTCGTGGCGCTGACGTACCAACAACTGCTCGCAACCCGCCCTACCGAGGCGCAGGCCAAGCAGTTCGTCCACAGCACGGAGCGTCGCCAACTCGTCCGCGTCCCTGCCCACCAGGATCAGACCGTCCTGGCGGGCGTTCGACAGGGGAGTGGCCCGTATGCCGTGGGGGGTGCGGGTGATCTCCTCCAATTCGCTGACTCGCTGCAATTGAAGACCCTTGACGGTGTTCCGGTGCCCGTACTGGCGCAGCACAGGTAGTACCTCGTCCACAGGCCGAGGCTCGCCGTCGGCGACGTAACGGGTCTCGCGGGTGATGACGTCGTTGTAACGACGCATCTCCCACAGTGAGATCAGGGTCTCCGCCTCGTCGGCGGTGGCGGTGAGCAGGGCAGGAACGCCCTCGGCGCGCAGCGCGCTGTACTCGGTCGGTGAGGCGGTGACTGCGATCTCGCTGTCGGAACGGCGAGCCCACTCGGGGCCGATGCGGCAACGGGTGAGGTATGCCTCGTCGAATCCGTGGTTGATGCTCGCGAGCATGGCGTACGTCGAACCCACGAGCCTGTCGTCGTCAGTAGTGTCCAGTTGCTCGAGCAGGCTGTCCCAGAACCGCGCGGGGACGTCCGCGAGTTGGGCCGGGAGGCGGAGCAGTCGTGCCTTCTCTTCGGTGATGTCGGCGACGGGGAGCACGGACCGGTACGCGTCGAGCTGCGGTCCGACGGCTTCGGCCGGCTCGCGCATTCCCTGGCTCGTGTCGACACGCCCCAGGCGCTGGAGCATCCAGACGATCGGCGATCGGACCGCCCTGCGGGTGTTGGTCTGGGCCCCGATCTGCATCGTCCAGGAGCTGATGAGGCCGGCTTCGGGCAGTGTCTTCAGGAAGCGGACGCGGGCCTGCTCCGACATGTGCGGCAGCAGGTGCAGCGGACCACCGATCGCCGCGCCGTCGAGACGGACACGGGACAGCGTGGGCCGCTGGGCGGTGCCGTCCGCCAGCTGTTCGCAGTAGCTGGCGTGCGCGGCTGCCCGGTACTCCTCGAACCACTCCTCGCCTTCCGGGCGGTGCTCCTGGGAAGGCCGTTCACGAACGCCGACACCATTGAGGAAGTTCTTGGAATCGGAGTGGAAGCGGACATCGACAGCGATGGTCGGGTCGCTCTCCGCGGTGACGACCGGACCGGGAAGCATTGCGTCGCGCAAAGGCCGGAAGGATCCGTCGGCGCAGCGGACGCGCAGGGTGTCCCTCGGATCCGCGATCCGACGTTGGACCTCGTGGCCGACCACGGTGGCGCCCGCATGGTGGAACAGCTCCCAGAACCGCTGCCACTTCTCGTCGTCGTATCCGGTGAAGCCCTGCTCCAGGACGCTGAGGAAGCGACCACGGACGTCCGCCTCGCGAATGCCGAGAGAGTTGAGGGCGCTCGACAGCGCGGGGTCCTCCGACAGGGCGGGGGTCACGTACACGAGCGACTCGCGCAGGCCGTCCTTGGAAGCGCGGCGGAACACCTGGCCGACAACCGGTGCGACGAGGCCGTGTTCCTCGGTGAGCACGATCTTCGCGGTGCGTGCCTCTTTCGCGCACTCCGCTCCAGTGTCGATCATGTCGGCGACGATCTCGATCGCCGCGGCAGAGGAGGCCGCGGTGCCGTCCTGGACGAGCGCTTCGAGCCAGTCGCGTACGCCCGCCCGCTTCCTGCCTGCCGCGGCGAGGATGTGCTCGACCTTGCCCGCGCGCAGGACTGTGGCCTCGGCGGAAGGGTGGAGCCAGTCGGTGGGCCGGCCTGGGTGGGTGTTCCAGTAACTGGTCCAACGCCGCACCGACTTGGTGTCCTTGCCCAGGTCGGGAGTGATGTTCAGGTCTTCGGGACGGCGCAGCACGCCGTCCTGATCGGGAAGCGAGGGCAGGGAGACGGTGGCCTGCCACACGTGGCGGGTCAGGCTCTTGTCGGCCCAGCTGACGGTCTCCTTGTCACGACCGGGGAGCAGGGGCAGATAGGCGCCCGGGTCCTCGGCAGGGGCGAGGCTCGGCAGAGAGGAGACGACCAAGCGGGCCGCAGTCTCGATCATCTCGGCGTTGAACGGCGAGGAGTCCAGCAGGTTCTGTCGGTCCTCGTTGGTCTTCCAAGGAGCGTTGAGAATGCCGCTCAGGCCCATCTCGTACTTGGTCGGGAAGAACGCCCAGAAACGTCCTCGGCCGGTTGGCACAGTGAGGAGTTCGTTCTCCCTCGTGTACTCGGGTACGGCCCAGCCAAGGCCAAGAGTGGCCCGGTCGTGCAACTCCCCTGCGTCATCGCGGGCAGCGGTGGACGGGGTGTGAGCGTGCGTGAATACCCGCCACCGAGTCGTCGCGGGGTGGCGTCCGGTCCGCTCCTCGCGGATGACGTGCAGGTTCTCGTCGCTGTCGACACGTAGGAGGCGTGTGGTGGGTGGCGAGACGCGCCGGTCCTCGAGAAGAACGCGAGAGACGTGCGGGGAGAAGAGCTGGAATCCGAGGGGGAACTCCTCGCGGCCGTCGATCCTGCCGCCGCCGAACATGTCCAATCCGAGTCGCTTGGCCGCACCTGGCAGCAGCGGGAGCCGGACCACTGTCGTGGCCCATCGCATCAGCCGATCGAGCGTGGGGTCGTCTGCGCGCTCGGCCTCCTCGTCCAGTGGCCGGGCCATGCGTAGAACTGGCGTCTCGAACGCCGCGCCGAGTTTCTCCATGACGCCCGGGACGTCGCGGATCAGTTTCGCTGACCATTCACGGTCGAACCCGAAACTGCCGGTGCGGCTGAAGAATTGCGGAGTGTCCGTCACGACGAGCACGGATTTCACTCCGACGCCGAATCTTCCGATCTGCCCGCCACGTTTTTTTGACACGCTCATCCGGAGAATTGTTTCCGCGCCCTCCGGGGTGACCGGGGTCCCTTCGTTCGCGCAATAGAGGTGATTCTGTGTGAGCACTACATGCGCGATTCCGCCAGGTTCGTTGGCGATCTCGTCGGAGGCGTTCTGTACGAGCTCGAAGAGCTGGCGGTCGCCGTAGCCGCCCTTTGTGATGCGGCGTTCCCCGTTGGCGTGCTCGGGGACAAGGCCCGGGTCGGCCTCGTAGGTCTTGAGGACTCGAGCGGACTGCTCGGCCACGGTAGTGAGGACGGAGGGCACCGGATCGGGAGACATGCAGCTACCTGCCATTTCGAAAGAAGGAAGCGGTTCCTTATGGCCGTCGATTCAATCGGACCGAATTCGCGGGCGACGGGCGGCCGCTTGTGTCGTCTTCAAGGAACGGAAGTCGCCCCACGCCCCAAGAATTGGATACAATTCGCCGAATGAATGACTGCTGGTGTTGAGCAGTGGCAGGTGGGGCTGCTGCGCCATGACGCTAGACCGGGGGCTCGGGTGTGCACAAGCCCAGAATGAAAGATTCCGGAAAGTCGGGACTTTGTGCCCGGCCTTTGGGTCTTGATCGAGGTAAAGCGAAACTGCATGAAACGGGCAAACCGCTCATCCTGCCCATTGGTGGGTCGACCCTGAGTGGATGCGTGGCTGTCAAGTAAAATTTGACAGTGAAGCTCCTGTCAATGACGCTGCGGTACCGTGGTCCGGTTCCCGGAGGAGAGCAGGTGGACGTGGAGACAGGCGAGGACTTCGGCCCTTGGCTGGCCCGGCAGTTGAAGATCGCCGGCATGACCCAGACCGAGTTGGCCAACAGGATCGAGGTGACGCGTGCGGCCGTCTCGGCCTGGATCACCGGGCGGGCGGCCCCGCGCACGGAGACCATCGGGCGCATTGCTGTGGCCCTGGGGACCGACACGGCGACTGTTCACACCCGGACCGCCGACACCCAGGCGGGTCAGCCGGTGGACTGGTACCACCGTCGCCAGCATGCCGACGGTGGTCGAGAGTTGGGGAACGCGGCAGCGTTTGCCTTCGACCCGGACGTCGAGGTGCTTGCGCGCGAGACCTGCCAGAACAGTCTGGACGAGCGACTGAGAGAGACGGGGCGGCCGGTCGAGGTCCGCTACACGCTGCACGAGCTGACTGGCGAGCACATGCACCGCTTCCTCGAAGCGGCCCACTGGGACGACCTGTTGCCGCACTATGAGGCCGTCGCCGACCAGGACCAGAAGGTCGGTCGCGTCGTGGCCGCAGGGTTGCGCGACATGCGAGAGCGGCAGCGCCTGGTGCTGCTGCGCGTGGATGACTACAACGCCGCTGGGCTCACCGGCGACGACTACGACGACGGTCGCTTCTCCGCCGTCGTTCGTCGTCAGCTCGACAGCCATAAGGAATCGGGAGCCGCTGCCGGTGGTTCCTACGGGCTGGGCAAGGCCACGATCTGGGGTACCAGCCGCCTGGGCCTGGTGCTGATCAACTCGACGCTTTCCGAGCCCCACGAGGGTCGCACCGATGGTCGGGTCGTCGGCCGGCTGGATCTGCCGTGGAGGCAGGTGAACGGAGAGGCTTTCGCAGGTCCGGCCTGGCTCGGCCGCCCTGATCCAGAGACGCCCGGCGCGGACGTCACCCGCTCCTGGTGGGCCGAGGACGAGGAAATCGGCCGGCTCCACCTGACCCGGGACCGCGACGAACCCGGCACCTCCTTTCTGATCGTCGGCGCGTACGACATGGCCTCGTTCGACGAGCGGACCTCCGACGAGGTGGGCGACGAGGACGACGGGGCCTCGGTACTCGCGATGCGCGACCGGCTCCTGAAGGCGCTGGGACGCAACTTCTGGGCGGCGATGATCGGCGGTGGTGGCCAGGCTCCGATGCTGCAGGCCTCGGTTCGAGTGCTCCGCGACGGTGTCGAGATCGCTCCGGAGGAACGAGTCGACCCGGAGAGGGAGCAGCCGTCGCGTACTCGTGCCGTGCGCGCGTTCCTGAATGGGACCACCGTCGACCGGCGCACGCATGCCGACGACGTCGCCCTCGCCAGGGTCACGATGAATGTGCCGCTCCAGGGTGCGACGGCCAGGAGCGGAGAACCGCACGACGCCGTCCTTCTGGTCACCCGTGCCGACGACGGTGACGACCGGTACAACCGCTTGGTCGCCATGCGCGGCAACCGGATGGTCGTCCGCGAAGCCCACGTGCCCGGTCTGCCCGGCAACGTACGTCCCTTTCAGGCTGTTCTTCTGCTCGGGCTGGCGGCTGGGATCGACGTGCGCGGCGCCGAGGCGGCCGAGCGCTTCCTGCGTGCAGCCGAACCGCCCGAGCACAACAAGTGGCGTCAAACCGAGGAGTTGGCCGCCCTCTACTCGCACTCCGCGCATCGGAGGATCTCCTCGCTCGTCCGCGATGCGAACGCAGCCGTCAGGGAACTCGTCGCTGTGCCCAGGGCGGAGCGGCCCGCCGGCGGGAAGCGGCTGCAGCAGGTCATGACGAAGCCGACCAGGCCCGCACCGAAGCCCAGGTCCAGGCGTGGCGCACCCTCCGTACCGGTCCTGGACACTGTGGAAGCGAAGCCGATCGCGTCCGGTGCCTGGGAGGTGTACGGGGAGATCAAGCCGGGCTCTGTTCCGGAGGCCGTGTTCGCCGCCCCGACCGCGCGGTTCGCCGTCCGCTCCGGCAGCGCGCCAATCGTCGACTGGGAGAGTGTCGAGGCCATCGAAGGATGCGAATGGGACGAACAGGGAGGGCAGTTGACGTTCCTGCCGGGCTCCCGACGTGCCACCTTCCGGGCGGTCACCGACCCATCCACCCATCCCGTGCGTGCGAGCAGTAGCGGCTTGGTCGTCGATCTCCATACCGGCGAGAAGGAGGAGCAGCGCTGATGGCGAGAGTGATCCGCCCCTACCCCACGCTGAAGGGCACCATCGCCCTGCGCGTACAGGCGGCGAGCGTCAAGGGAGCCGACGGCGACTGGGAACACCTTGATGTCGCCGTCAGCGCCGACCGCACCACTGCTCTCGGCTCTGCCGACACCGTGGGCTGGGACACGGCCCGACTCCGTGTCTCGGCCACTATCCCCGCCAAGGCGATGGCCGTCGGTGAGCCGTGGAGCAACGTGAAGGTGCTGGCGATCCTCACGGAGGGCGCCACCAATCTGCGTGCAACCGCTGTGCTGCGCCCCACCGATGAGCCCACCGAGTGGGTCGGTGATCTGGACGTGTTGGGTTCCGACCTCTCTCATCGGGCATCGCTCACCGTTCAGGTCGTCGGCACTGTGGGCGGCGTCCCCGGGCGCATCCTGGCGGAGTCCACCGAGGATTGGATCGTCGACGTTCGCGCGGCCCGGCCGGAGCGCAGTCAGACCTTCACCGTCCACGAGACGGCCTTCTCGCGATCGCCCATGTGGCTGCGGAACATGGCCGACCTTCCCTGGTCGGTCAATGCGGCCGGGAAGCGGCCCGAGGTGCGGCTCAACACTGACATAGAGCGTCTGGCCGAACTTCTCGACGCTCAGGGGGACACTCCCGCGGGTATCGTCGGAGGCCTTCTCCTCGCCCAACTCGGCGAGGCCATGTGGACGGCCACCTTCCACGCGGCCCTCGGTGACCTGGAGTTCGACGACGAGGACGGCGCCCCGCTTTTCCCCTCCGACTGGCGCGGCGAGGCGCTGAGGGACATGCTCCGGACCGTTCTGCCGGACCGAACTCCTGCGGAGGCACTGAGAGAGGTGCACCGGCGGCGCACCGGCGACCATGGGTGGGCCGAGCTGCAGTCGCGCATTCAGGCGGCTGCTCAGGAACGCGCAGGTCTCGCCAAAGCTGTCCGCGAGACGGTGCGGGCGCTGGAGAAGATCGACCGCGAGGAGTCCGCGTGATCACCGAAAAGCCCTCCTACATCCCGGAGTTCCTCGGATTGTTCGATGTGGAGACCGCGTCGGAACAGCTCACCGAGGGGCTGCTCACCGGTGCGGAGAATCCGCCGTCGATCGCGCTCTCAGAGTTGGCGGGGCCGCTGCCGCAGGAAGACCGTTTCCGGGCCGAACCGGTCCGTGCGCTCATCGACCGCGTCATGCATCTGTGCCGCAACGAGAAACCGACCGCGGCCGACCACTGGCTGGCGCCGCGGCTGCACGCGACCCTGCGGCTGACGCGTGCGGAGGCTGCGGACCCCGACCTCTGGTCCTACTTTGCGCTGGCCGTGGCGCCCGACTATGTGGTGTGGCGACACCGCATCACGGAGAGAGTTCCTGCCGCGAGGTTCCAAGGGCCGCACTACAAGCAGGCGTTCGCCCGCCTGTGGTGGGCCGCCGAACTCTTCCGGGACGGCGATGACTACCGGCCTGCGGTTCTGGCCTGCAAGAACCAGGACATGATGAACACGGCGTTGCGCATGGACGTCATGGACCACAGGCCCGTTGCTCAGGCCGTCGCCGCATTCCTGGAGCGAGGGGACGTCTCGACGGGGCGCGAGGTCAACGCGCTGTGCTCTGTGGTGAATGCCGCCGCGATGACTCTCGCCTACGACGTCCTTGCGCCTGATGTCGAGCGCGATGCGACGGCTGTGGACGACTGGATCCGTTATGAGGCCGCTCTCCTCGGTGACCTCGTCCTTCCGACCGGCCCTGCGGAACCACATGCTCCGAGGGACTCGATCGACACGCTCACGGAGCTCTTCTCCGACCTCTTCAAGGACGCACCGATCCGTGGACGGGGTCAGGACCCGGACGACGCGGAGGATGAGGAGGTCACTTCCCCGTGACCTTGTCCTGGGGAGGGCAGCGGTCAGTGCATTCGTGCGGATCGCCGCAACCACGTTCGCGGAGTTTCGCGGCCTGACTCTCGCTCGCGGGCTCCCACTTGAGCGCGGCCGTGACCGGGTCCTTCGGCAGCGGCACTCCGAGCGCCGCGCCGAGGACGTGCATGGCGAAGACCGGTGGCACCGCGTTTCCGACCTGTTGTGACTGGTCCTTGCCGGACCACGGGTAGTTGCCGGGGAAGGACTGCAGCGCACCGGCCTCGGGGATGCTGAACCGCCGGTGGTCCTTGCCGCCGACAAGGATGACGTTTCGGGACACCTTCCCGGTCACGGTGAAGGCCGGGAAGTGACTCGACCGCCTTCCCCGGTTCTTCGGGTCGCCGCCGGATCCATAGTTGGAGACCACGACGAAGTTCTCCGGGAGGGGGGCTCTCCCGTCCGGATGATCCAGGAACGGGCCCGCCGCCTGTAGGGCCTTGTGCATGGAACGCCAGGGGTCGGGCTCATTCGGGTCGGGACGCGGGTCGAACAGAGTCTGCTCGTCCACGGGGGCCTCAATGGCTCGTTCATACGGGGCTCGCGGGTCGAAACTCCGGAAAGGTCCCTTGGGTAGGGCGGGAACACTTCCGAATTCTGCCTTTTTCCGTCGCGCGATGAAGATGGCCCGCTGTCGCGTCTGTGGCACGCCGTAACGTTCCGTGCGTAGAACATGTGGCTCGGCGCATTCATATTCGAGCTCGCCGGTCAGGCTTTCCAGGATTTCTTTGTACTCCTGCCACACGGGCAGTGCGGTCGGTACTTGCTCCAGGATGATTGCGTCGTACGGTTTGCCGTACTCGGCGTTACGCTTCAGCAGCCACCGCAGCGGCTCCAGGACCAGGGTAGCGCGGGGGTCGAGCTTTCCGAGCTCCTCGTCGATCTCGGGATTCTCGTGATCGTCCACCAATGCTTTCATGAGGTTCATGAGTTTCTTTAGGTCCTCGATCTGCCCGCGCCCTCTACCCTTTCCTGCGACCGAGAAGGACTGGCAAGGAGGGCCGCCGGCCAGCACGTTGAAGTCTTTCGGGATTTCCGAGAAGTATTCCCGGCGTACGGCGGATACATTGCCATGAATGGTGTTGAGGCCTGCTTGGTAGCGTGTCAGGCAAGCGTTTCGGTCCCACTCGATTCCCAGGCTCGGAATGCCCAAATAATGTGCCGCTACGTCCAATCCGCCCGGGCCGGCGAAAAGGTCGAGGATCTTGAATCGTGGTTCAGGCACAGTGGATTCCGTTGCTCCGAGGGGTGGTACGGACGGGATTCTAGCCGGCGGACGGATGTGACGGGTGCCGCAGAGCGCTATCGATCGCATGCCCCAGCGCCCTGCCCACCGGCGGTGGGCACGCCTGCGCGATCAGCCCGTAGCGCTTGGTCTTTCCCCCGGTGAATCGCCAGTCGGCCGGGAAGCCCTGGACCAGCGCCGTCTGCTCCACGGTGACCGGGACCAGGCCGGCGTCCCCCAGCGAAGGGTCCCAGGCGAAGTCGGGGCCGGGTGGCCGGTCGCCGTACGACTTGGTGTACACCCCCATGCGCTGCCAACGGCGTTGGGACCCACGCGGACCGAAGTCGGGCCCGCCGCGGACCGTTGACCCGCCCACCACCGTGGGTGCCACCTGGTCGGCCTGTGCCGCCCACCGGCGAGCGTCGGACCAGCCGCGCGAGACCATGGATTCCAGCAACGCCTCGCCGACGGTGAGTGGTTCCTCGACAGTGGCCTCCGGAAGCCGGAACCCGTCCGCGAACTCCTCGTGCACAGCGACGAGCAGTCCCACCCGACGGTCCTGGGGCACGCCGAAGTCCATTGCGTTCAGTACCGTCCAGTTCAGCCGGTAGTCGAGGTGCTCCAGTTCCGCGTGGGCCAACTCACGCATCTCCGCGAGACCATCGGACTCCACCATCGCCGGCACGTTCTCCATCACCAGCGCCTTTGGCCGTACGGCCGGTACGAGGTACATGGCCGCTCGGAACAGCTGAACCGCTTCGTTGTCCGAAGGGCGCTGGACGGTCGCTTTGGAGCGGAACCGCGGTCCGCCCGCGAGCAGCACATCGACGTCATAGACCGCCCTGTTCTCGACCGGGTCGAAGTCCAGCAGGTCGGCCATGTCGATCGGCCAATCGGGCCGGTTGAGACGAAGGATCTCGCAGGCCAACGGGTCGTTGTCGAGCAGCAGACGAGGGTGGAGCCCGGCCTGTTCCATGCCGAGAGCCAACCCTCCGGCGCCGCTGCACACATCGACAAAAGTCAGCTCGTCCACTCTGCTCCCCGCCCAATCGCCGTGTGCTGGTACTCGACCGCATGCGGCGCAACTCTTACGACATCGATGGGATCCCTGATCCCGGAATCACAGCACTTCCCGACTTCGGTCCTGAAGAATCCACGGACTTCAGTCGACGTCGATAATGGCCGCCCCGTCGCGAGAACCATCGATGGTCGTGAACCGCACAACCCGACCGTCGTCTCCCCGAGCCGACGTAGGCGCGATGAACGAGAAGGTCATCACGATCTTCGATGGGTCGAAGCCCGAATCGACCGTCACCGCCTGCGCGTTGGCCGCCTCCACGATCGGGTACAGGGCGACCACCCCTCGGCGCTCAGCGGCGACCCTCTCCGTCGTCGGATCCCCGCACGACGCCAAAGTCCCGGCGACCCGCAGCAGCGCCGCACGATGGCGTGGGTTGCTGATGCCGCCGAACAGCGGGTCGCGGCGCCGTTCTACGCCGAACCACGAGTACTCGCGCCCACGTTCCCCGAGTGCGACGCGTTTCCCGGAGCGTGTGTGCTGAGGCGCCACGACGAGCCAGTCGTTCAGCTGGGCCGGGTCCCGGCTCATCACCCGCAGGTATGTGAGGTGCGGCGTGAAGTGCTCGCCGGGGAGCCAGCGCAACCCCTCCACCACCTCCAGCAGCTCCGCAGGCTTCAACAGACCGAAGAGCGCGTCGAATTTGTGGGTGAGGCCGTTCTCCTCGAAGTGGTACGCGAATGTTCCCGCGTCGTCGAGGCGGTCCAGGACCGGGGTCCAGGCCTCCGTGTTGTGCCGGAGGTCCGCCGCCTTCTTCGGGTACGCCGTCGGCTCCTCCCAGCGGCCCGGTGAACGCACCTCCACCAGCCGCGAGTTGAACATCTTGTTCGCGCTCGTCGGCCTCAGCCAGCTCAAGTGCTGCGAGACCAACGGCGGCACCTGCGCAGGCGTGACCTGCGGATGGCCGTCGATCGGGGTCGCCGCCGCGTACTGCTTCAGTTCGTCGCGGAAAGTCTCCTCGTCGCGGCAGATCGCCTCGAAGGCCTCGTACAGGTCGACGTCCTTCTTGCCCAGCGTCTCCTCGCGGCCCAGGTACAGGCGCACCAGGTCCCGGTACCCGCCCCGGAAGCCGAACCAGCGGCCCATCTGCATCAGTGTTGAGGCGTTGTTGGTGCGGCGGCGGTAGTAGGTGACCGTCAGGCCCTCCACCGTGAAGCCGCGGGCCAGTTTCTGGCCGCCGATGAGGATCTTCCAGATGTTGCGCTTGTCGAAGTCGGCCTCGCCGGTCTCGATGTCCTTGTCGCCGTTGACGACGATGATCGGTTGGTCGTCGCCGCCGATGCGGATCGCGGCCGCGCCGATGTACGGGGCCAGTTCGTCGTACGAGGACGGGACGGCGTTGCCCTCCGCGCGGACGTGGGAGACGGGGAGCAGGTCCGACTCGAAGAGTTCGCGCAGGCGGTCGTGGCCGCGGGAGCCGGTGTAGCCCGCGTTCCACCACAAGTGGGTTACCCGGCCCAGGAGTTCACGGTGGTCGGCCGTGCGGACCGATTCGTGGATCAGCATGGTGTGGTGGGAGAAGAAGCGGTCACCCAGGCCGCCCCTGTCCTCGCGGTAGAGCTTCATCGCCGCCGTGAGGACGAACATGTCCATCGCTTGTTGGAGGGCCGTGTCGTCGTCGTCCGACGTCAGCACGATGTCGCGTACGTGCGCCTTCTCGTTGGAGTTGGCGTACGTGCGCTCCTCCGGCGGGATCACCGAGTCCAGGTCGTGGAAGTCCCGTACGCCCATGTAGCCCCCGGGGCGGGGGAGGGAGACGATGAAGTCTTTCGGGAAGATGTCCTCGGTGTCGCTCGGGTCCACGAAGACGTTCGCGAAGGGTGTTGCCGTGTAGCCGACGTATTGGGCACGGGGCAGGATGCGCAGCAGTTCGGAGATCTTCTCGTTGATCGCGGTGCGGTCGGCGTCCGGCTTGCCCGTGTTCACCGACGCCTCGTCCGACTCGTCGTCGATGATCAGGACCGGGATCTCCGACAGCGGCGTCTTGATCTTTCCCAGGTCCTTCACCAGCTTGCCGAGCACCGTTTTGTTCTTCTTGACGACCATCAGGCGGGCCGAGGAGCGGTGCAGGTTGCGCGGGTCGTAGAGGGGCAGGGCCGGTTCCTGCTTCTCGAACTCCAGGGCCACGATGCCTTGGAGCAGGGACTTGTAGTCGTTGTCGCGCGTGGTCATGCGGACGATGTCGAAGCCGCCGAGGGCGGAGGGCAGGCCACCGTGGGAGAGGAACTTGCCCTTGGCCCAGGCGGGATCATCCGCGTAGTCCGACTCGTGTTCGGCGGCACCGCGCAGGATGTTCTCGCGTCCGGCGAGCTCCATGTCCAGGCGTCGCTGGGTCTGGGCGCGCAAGAGGTTCAGGGTGCCGCCCAGGACGATGACCAGGCGGTATCCCGCGTCGACGGCCTTGGCGATGACACCGGTGAAGTTGGCGGTCTTGCCGGATTGCACGTAGCCGACGACCAGGCCCTTGGACTGGTACGCGGCTTCCTGGGTGGGGTTGGCGAGGCGTTCCACGACCTGGTCGGAGGAGGCGTCCAGACCGGCGACCGCATGGTCCGGCCAGCCCTTGTCCGACAGCAGCCTGCGGTACGCGGGCCAGTACCAGCCGCGGCCGACCTGGGACTGCGGGGAGTACCAGTGGGTGTGCTTGTCGGCGATGACGACCGCTGCCTCGGCCTTCGCAACCGGGACGAGAGCGGACAGCAGCTTTGCCGTGTCCGTGGTGAGTCCGAGCAGCCGGTGAATGTCCGCGCGGCGCTCGTCGCTGCGGGGAGGGGAGGTGGACCAGGTGGGCGCCTCCGCGTAGTCCCACGTCGTGAGGTGCCGGCGCCAGAGGGCGACAAGAGGGTCCGAGGGGTGGGCGGTCGAGAGGGCGGCGCTGAAGTCCTCCTCGCTGGTGTGGGCCTCGGCCTCGGGGCCTTCGTCCTCGGCGTGGTAGGCCAGTGCGCGCTCCAGTCGCTTGGGGCGGCTGTCGCGCATGCCGGAGAGGGCGGCGGAGTGCAGGGCCAAGCGTATGTCGTCGTGCACGAGAAGGGCCTTTTCCGGTAGTCAGGCGGGGAGTTGGAGGGTGGCCAGCGGTGCGGGCGGTGCGGTGGTGGGCCTCAGGTCATCGACGTCGATGACGTACTGGACGGAGGAGATGCGGTCGGGGACGGCGTCGGCGAGAGGCAGGCGCGGCAGGGCGGGCGAGTCCAGGGCCAGCGGAGCCGAGCGGGCCACCCAGCGTTCGTCGTCCGCCTGCTCTCGGGACCAGCCGACCGCGGTCAGGCCGCGCTCGAGGCGGCCGAGGGAGGCCGGGGCGTGCTCGGCGACCTCGGCGGACACGGCGGCGACGGTGTCGCCGAGGGTGACGCCCTCGGCGCCGCCGCGGGTGAGCTGCAGCGACACGAGCCACAGTGCGCGGCCTGGTGCGTGGTCGAGCTGGCCGAGCCCGTGCACGGCGTGCCGGCGCTCCTCGCTCGCGGTGGTCTTCACCTCGACGTCGTAACCGGGCAGGCCGAAGTCGTGCTCCTCCCCGTCCGGCCCGGTCCAAGCCGTGACGGCCTTCTCCCAGCCGTACGAGGAGGCCAGCGCACGCATCACGATCAGCTCGCCGAGCAGGCCGATCCGCTGCGCGGTGGACAGCTCGCGGGGTCGGCCGAGGAGCGCGGTCCAGGCACGGATGGTCTCGGCGAAGGCCTGGTCGAGCGTGCGCCCGTGGGTGACCATGCGGTCGGCGGTGGCGGAGATCAGGTCGTGGAAGTCGCGGACCAGCGACGGGTCGGTCGTACGGATGCGGGCCTTGCGTACGCCGTTCTCGCGGATCTGGTCGATGCGGACAACCGGCAGGGTGGTGCGCGGAGGCTGCTGCCGGGGGCCGAGCCCGACGTGCAGGGCAATGTGCTCGCCGCCGTGACCGACGACGTACTCGACGGACGGATCGATGCCCAGCGGGAACGTGGCAGCCTGGCCACGTCCGAGGTAGTACGACACCTCCGACCAGGGAATCCATGAGCGGGCGACGCCGCGTGATTCAGTCATCGTCGTCCCCCACGCGCTCCAGCTCCGCGCGGGCCGCGGAGACGAGTACGGACTGCCACAGCTGCAGGTTGTCCTTCTCGCGGCTGCCGCTGTACTCCTTCTCGAAGACCTGGTGGAGGAGCAGGTACATGAGGGACTTCAGGACGGGCGCGTCGTTGAGGCCGCCTCGGCGACCGCCGAGGATGGCGGCACGGTAATGCTGATTGAGGACGATGGTGCGGTTCTCGCGGTCGATCTCGAAGAAGGTGCCGTTGTCGGCGAGCTTCTGCCAGCGCAGCTGCACGGGATCCTCGTACGGGATCGGCGGCAGCTCCTCGGTGATGGTCTCGCGGACGGTGGGATCGAGGCCCCTGCCCGGAGGGACGACCGGTTTGCGGGTGGTGCCGGAACGCTTGCGGGCCTCGCGGTAGGCGGCCTCGGCGTCGGCGAGGTACTGCAGGAAGGTGTGGCCGACAGGGTCGGCGGCCTTCTCCAGGGCGGTGGTGAACTCGGGTGAGGCCTCGACGCCGGACTTCTTCACGGTGAGGCGGAAGACGTAGCCGGTGTCGCGGGCCGGGAGATCGACGGCGATCCGGGCCAGTGAGAGGTGCTGATCGGGCTGGCGGAATCCGTTCCAGCCACCGGCCTGGACCAGGCGGTCGTGCCGGTAGAAGTAGAAGCCCTGCCGGTCGAGGACGGTGCCGACGGCCTTGTACTCGTCGAGGTTGGACTTGGGCGTCCATATGTGGGCGTCGAGAGTGAGCTCGCCGGCGGAGGGGAGAGCGGCGGTGAGCCGACGGGGAAAATCGGGGTGGCCGCTGACTGGGTAACCGAAGGGATCGAGCGGCTGGACACCGAAGTCCAGATACACCGTTCCATTGCGGACGTCCTCCACCGCGATGGTGATGTTGAAGTCGTCGCGGGCCAGAAACCGGTGCAGGTACAGGCCGAGGTGGAGGCCGAGCTTGTTGATCGTGCGGTGGAGATAACGGTCGGTCTGGCCGCCCCCGCCGTGCTTCGGGAAGTCCTTGACCCCGTCCCAGCGGACCACCGTGCCCTGCCAGACAATGGGGCGGTCCGCATACCGGTCGATCAGGTTCTGCGCGTAGTCCGGATCGACGATGTCGCACTGGAAACCCGAAACCGCGCGCTGCATCAGCCAGCGGCGACCGGCGGTCCGGGTGCGCTTGGTGGTGCTGACGACAGTGACGGCGGAGGCATGGCTGAGGGAAGCGGACTTCAGGCCGGTGCCGAACATGCCCAGGGCCCCGGGTGCGTAGTCGCGACGTCCGCCGACCGTCATCGCGACGTCCGCCGACCGTCATCGCGACGTCCAATTCCTCGTCGCTCATTCCCTTGCCGTCGTCAACGACGAGGAGGTTGACGAGCTGATCGCCGTCCCTGAGGAAGTGGATCACCACGTCTTTGGCGCCGGCGTCGATGGAGTTGTCGACGAGGTCCGCGATGGCGACCTCGAAGCCGTATCCCTGGCTGCTGAGTGCTTCCATGTACCGCGCGTCGGGTGGGAGGTGCTTACTCCCCGCGGTGGGCACGTCGAACTGCCAGTCCGTGGTCATTGCCTCGCCTCATGGTCAGTACACATACGTACGGCCAATGGTGCCGGTAGGGCACGGGGCGGACAAGCGGACCTAAGTCCTCTTTATCGTGGGTTCGCGGGCCTCCTCGATCGCCCGTGCCACCTCCGCCGGATCCTCGTGCTCCCAGAACCGCAGTACCGTCCAGCCCGCCTCCTCGAGGTGGCGGGTCGTCTCGAGGTCGCGGGACATGTTCTTGTCGAGCTTCGTGCGCCACCACTCGGCGTTGGCCTTCGGCTTCGTCGCGTGCTTTGGGCAGCCGTGCCAGAAGCAGCCGTCCATGAAGACGGCGATCTTGTCCTTGCCGAAGGTGATGTCGATGGTGCGGCGCGGTATGCCGGGGACCGGGACGTTCAGGCGGTAGCGCAGGCCGGCGGCGTGCAGGAGGCGTCGGACCGCCACCTCGGGCGTGGTGTCGCGGGAGCCTTGACGGCTCATGCGTGCCGAGACGGCGGCCGATGACGGGATGGGGCGGGCCATATGGGCATTGTGCCGAAGGCGGCCGCGTGAGGGGGCGCCGCCTCGTCAGCGGCCCGCCCCGTGGCACGCCCCATACGCGTTCCCCGACCCGCACCAGCACCCCGCCCCACTCGCCGGAGGCCACCCCGCCGCGCGGCCCCTGGCCGCCAGGGTCGTCGCGTACTGGGGGAGGAGGGAGATGTCCTCCGGTGATGAGCCTTCGGATGCGGCGAAGGCTTCGTAGGAGGGGACCGTGCCTGTGACGATGCCTACGTTCGGGGTGCCTGACGTCGTCAGTTCGCGCAGGGACGTTTCGATCGAGGTCAAGTGGGCCTCGTACGAGGGGTATTCGGACGAGAGGGACGGGTACGCCGACAGGAGTTCCGTGTATTCGGTCGAGGGCCAGTGGAGGACCGCCACCGGGAACGGGCGGGACAGGGCCTCCCGGTACGTGCCCAACTCCGCGCGGAGGCGGGAGATTTCGGCCTCCAGTTCCGCCGGGTTCTCCGAGCCGAGGGCCCAGGTGCGCTTCGGGTCGTGGAGTTCGTCGAGGGAGACCGGTGTGCGGTTGGCCTGGTCGGCGAGGGCGTCCCACTCGTCGTGTTCAAGGCCGAGCATGCGGCGCACGCGGTGGCGGCCGAGGAGCAGGGGGTGTTTCGGCAGGGGGACTCCCGCCTCCCGTTCCGAGTCCGGCACCAGGAGTTCCAGGCCCTCCGTGAACGTCTCGTGGGCCTGTTCCAGCTCGTCGTGGGCTTCGAGGGACTCCGCCACGATCACCCACGGCGCCGGGTCCCGCGGGGCCGCCGTGCGGACACCCGAGATGATCGCCCGGGCCTCCGCCTCGTGGCCGTACTCCCACAGGTTCGCCGCCTTGAGCGCGCGGATCAGGGCGGGGGACTGAGGGGCGTCGGCGGACAGCAGGCCGTCGTAGAGGGTCGTCGCGCGGTCGCGGGACTCGGCCAGTTCGTAGTGGGCCGCGGCCTGGAGGAGCAGGTGCTCCGCGTCCTCCGGGTACATCGCCGCCGTGCGCTCCAGGCGCTCGGCTTCCGCGACATGGTTCGCACGGTCGGTCTCGGCGGGCGTGTCAGGGGTGTCGGGGCGCATGGGGGACACCGTACTGCCGGAACCTTGGCCAGGGACCCGCCCGATCTCGTCGGGCGCACCCACGGCTCCGCCCGTGTGCACCTACGGGCTCGTCCCGTGCGCACCTAAGGCTCCGCTCCTCCCATGTGCCCCCGCGGCTCCTCCCATGTGCCCCCACGGCTTCGCGCCCCCACCCCACGCGCCCCCGTGACCAGCGCCCCACTGCCCCCGCCCCCACCACCCCCGCCCCACCCCTGGTGACTTCGCGCCCCGCGATCTATCTTGCGCCCGTGCTGTCGCAACGAATGCGGCGTACGCGAGCCGGTCGGCCCGCCGTCGTCGTTCAAGGAGCCGGAGGAGCCCGAGGGGCCCGAGGAGCCCGAGGGGCGCCGCATCGGTCCGCCACGCGTCGCGTGCTGTGGAACGGGGCCGAGGTCGCCGTCACCCTCGGCCTCGTCGTGCTGCTGCTCGTCGTGCACCAGTTGTGGTGGACCAACCGGGAGGCCAGGGCCGGCGCGGACCGGCAGGTGCGGGCGCTGGAGCGGCAGTGGGGGAATCGGCCGGCGGGCGGTTCCGCCGATCCCACCGGGCCCGCCGCCAGTACCGCGGACCCCAGCGACACCCCGAGCGATGACCCCTCCGTCGCCCCCGACACCCGTACAGACCCCGCGCCCGCACCCGCGCCCAAGCCCAACTGGGACCAGGCCTACGCCATCATCGGCATCCCCCGCCTCGGTCTGCGCGCCCCCATCGCCCAGGGCATCAGCAAGTCCGCCGTCCTCAACCACGGCTACGTAGGCCACTATCCGGGCACCGCACAGCCGGGCGGCGCCGGGAACTTCGCGCTCGCCGGGCACCGGAACACGCACGGGGAACCGTTCCGGTACATCAACCGGCTGCGGCGCGGGGACACCCTCACCGTCCGGACGAAGGCCGCCACGTACACGTACGTCGTCGACAAGACGCTCGCCCAGACCTCGGCCGCCGACGGAGGAGTGATCAATCCCGTGCCGCGGAGTCGCGTCGTGCCGGGGGCCGGGTATCGGAGTCCGGGGTACTACATCACCCTCACCACCTGTACGCCCGAGTTCACGTCCAAGTACCGGCTCGTGGTGTGGGGGAAGCTCACGAGGATGACCCCCCGTTAGGCTGCCGTTCCGTGATCAAACGGCCCCACCTGCTCTGGCTCCTCGTCCCCTTCGTGCTCTACATCGGCGCGCTGCCCCTCGTGAACCGCGTCGAACCCGTCGTGTTCGGGCTGCCGTTCCTGTTCGTGTGGCTGTTGGGGGCCACGCTGCTCACTCCCCTCGCCACCTGGCTCACCTGGCGTGGTGACCAGCGGCTCAAGCGGGGCCGGTCATGAGCGACGCCGCCGTCGCCACCAGCCTCTTCGGCGTCTTCATGGTCGCCACCGTCGCTCTCGGGCTGCTCGCCGTACGCGGAAAGGGCCGCGGTGGGGGGCTCGCCGAGTGGTCCGTGGGCGGGCGGTCGCTGGGGGCCGTCTTCGTGTGGGTGCTGATGGCGGGGGAGGGGTACACGAGTTTCTCGTACCTCGGGGCCGCCGGGTGGGGGTACAACTACGGCGCGCCCGTGCTGTACGTCGTCGCCTACATGTCCTGCGGATACGCCATCGGCTACGTCGTCGGGCCGCTGTTGTGGTCCTACGCGCGGCAGCACGGGCTCGTGAGCATCACCGACATGGTCGCCCACCGGTACCGTCGGCCCTGGCTCGGCGCCGCCGTCGCCGTTCTCGTCACCGTGTTCCTGCTCCCGTACATCCAGTTGCAGATCACGGGGATGGGCGTCGTCGTCTCGACGATCTCGTACGGCGCCGTGAGCCTCAACTGGGCCTATTTCATCGGCTTCGCCGTCACCACGCTGTTCGTCGTGGTGAGTGGGCTGCGCGGGAGTGCGTGGGTTTCCGTGCTCAAAGATCTGCTCGTCATCGTCACCCTGGCGTTCCTCGCGATCTACGTGCCGCTGCACTACTTCGACGGGTACGGGCCGTTCCTCGACCGGCTCGTCGCGGAGAAGAGCGACTGGCTGACGCTGCCCGGGAGCGGGGGATCGCCTTACGGGGAAGGGTGGTTCGCCACCACCACCTTCCTCAACGCCCTCACGGTCGTCATCTTTCCGACGACCGTCGCCGGGTATCTGGGCGCCCGGAGCGCCGACGCGCTGCGGCGCAACGCGATGTGGCTGCCCGCCTACAACGTCCTGCTGTTCGTGCCGATGCTGCTCGGGATGGCGGCCCTGTTCGTCGTGCCGGGACTCGTCGGGGCCGACTCCAACCTCGCGCTCTTCAAGCTCGTCGTCGACTCCCTTCCCGCGTGGGTCGTGGGGCTCGTCGGGGTCGCGGCCGCGCTGTCGTCGATCGTGCCGATGGCCGTCTTCATGCTGGTCATCGGGACGATGTGGGGGAGCAGCGTCCTGTCCCTCGTGCCGCGGTGGCGTGCGTCGTCGCGGGCGCAGAAGGGCGGGGCGCAGGCCGTCGTAGTGGTGGCCGGGACGCTCGCGCTCGTCCTCACCTACGCCGCGCCCAACACCCTCGTACGGCTCTCCCTCATCTCCTACGAGGGGATGGCGCAGCTCGTGCCGATGCTGCTGGTGGGGCTTGTGTGGCGGAGGTTGAGTCTTGTCGGGGCGTTGAGCGGGCTTGTCGTGGGGGTCGGTGTCGTGTGCGGGCTCGTGTTCACCGGGCGCGATCCCGTGTTCGGGGTGAACGCCGGGATCGTCGCGCTCGCCGCCAATCTCGTCGTGACGCTGGTCGTGACGTACGTGCGTCCGGCCGATCGTGACGAACGGCCGGACGACGTGGTGCTCGCGCGGGATCCGATCAGCGAAGAGGCGCGGGACGGCGTTCCCGCAGCATGAGCAGCAGCACCGCCGCCACGAGCGCCAGCGCGGCCGACGCCACGAACACGGCGTTCGTGCCCTGGTCCAGGGCGTGGCGGTCGGTTCCGGTGGACGTGGCGACCGCGATCATCAGGGCCACGCCCGCCGCCGAACCGATGTAGCGGGACGTGTTGTTGGCGCCCGAGCCCATCGCCGCGCGGTCGGCCGGTACCGAGTCGACCGCGAGCAGCGGCAGCGCGGCGTTCAGGAGCCCGCTGCCGATGCCGGAGACGACGAGCCCCGGCAGCAGGCGCAGCCAGTCGCCGGAGCCGGCCGCGCCCAGCATCGTCGCCACCGCCAGCGCGTGCAGGACGAAACCGGCGGCGAGCTGGTGGCGTGGCGAGACCCGGCCCGCGAGCCGCCTGGCCTGGAGCGCCACCACGAACGACGTCCCGGACCAGATCACGAACAGGCCCGCCGTGCCCATCGCGGTCACGCCCATCGTGTGCTGCACGAGCGTGGGGACGTAGCTGAAGAGCGCCACGACGGCGAGACCGGTGAAGAACGCGCCCGACGCCGACGCCAGGAACAGCGGGCGGCGCAGCAGGGACAGGTCGATCATCGGCGTGCGGGTGCGGCGCTCGATGGCCGCGAAGGCCGCCAGGAGTACGGCCGCCGCCGCGAGCAGTACGCCGACGGGGGCGCGCAGCCAGCCGTCGCGGCCGAGCGTGAGCGCCGCGAGGAGGGCGACGAGGGCGAGGCCGAGGGTGAGGGCGCCGGCCAGGTCGGGGCGGCCGCCGCGCGGGGAACGGGACTCGGTGAGCGCGCGGGGTGCGAGGACCGCGACGACAGCCGTGGCCAGGGCAAGCGCCCCGTACGCCCAGCGCCAGGAGGCGAGGTCCGTGACCCCGCCCGCGAGGACCGGGCCGAGCGCGATGCCGCCGCTGACGAACGCGCCCCACACCCCGGTCGCCCGCACCCGGCCCGCCGGGCTCGGGAACGCGTGCACCAGCAGGCCCAGGCTCGCGGCGAGGATCGCGGCCGACGCGGCGCCCTGCGCGATCCGGGCGAGCGTGAACAGGAGGGTGTTCGTGGCGAGCGCGCCGAGCGCGGTCGTGACGGCGAGCAGGGCGGTGCCGAGGACGAACGCGCGGCGCCGCCCGTAGTCGTCGGCGAGGCTGCCCGCGACCAGGAGCAGCGCGGCGAGGCCGAGCGGGGTGCCGTTCAGCAGCCAGGCCTGGGAGGAGAGCGCCGTGTGCAGGGACGCGGCCGTGTCGGCGAGCGTGATCATCGGCGCGGTGTACGTCATGAGGGCCACGGCCGTCGCCGCGCTCGTGACGGCGAGGGTGGCGGTGGGGCGGACGGTGGTCGGGGTCTGCGTGGCCTGCACGAGCACTTGCTGCGGCATGGGTGGGCCCATCCAGTCTCAGGTCTCAGGCTTACGGTTCAGTGAATGAACTTACTGGTGCCATGAACGTAGCACGGCAGGTTCGGTCATTGAACTCGGAAGTCGGAAAGTGGCTACAGTGGGGCCATGGCTCTCGGCAAGGACTACGCGTCGCAGGAGTGCTCGCTCGCCCGTGCACTGGAGATCGTCGGCGAACGCTGGACGCTGCTCGTCGTGCGCGACGCGCTCTACGGCGTGCGGCGTTATAACGACTTCCTCGTCCACCTGGGCATCCCGCGCGCGGTCCTCGCGGCCCGGCTCCAGACGCTCACCGCCGCGGGCGTCCTGGAGAAGCGGCAGTACCAGGAGTCGCCGCCGCGCCACGAGTACGTCGTGACCGAGCTCGGGCGCGGACTGTGGCCCGCGGTGCGGGCGCTCGGCGCGTGGGCCCGGGGGATCCCGGGGGCCCTGCCGATGCGTGAGTTCCAGCACGCCGTGTGCGGGACGCCGCTCGGTGCGGTCGGCGAGTGCGTGAAGTGCGGCGGGGGCCCCGTCGAGCCCGAGGATGTCGAGATGCTGCCGGGTGCCGGGCTCGACCCCGACCCCGCCGATCCGGTGAGCCGGGTGCTGCTCGAACCGCGACGTCTCCTCCAGCCGGTCGTGACCGAGCCTGTATAACTGGGCGGGACGACGTGACCGTACGAGGAGTGGAAGGAGGCAGGCGCATGGCACACACCACCAGCGGGACCGTCACGCTGCGGCCCGTCGCCGTGCTGCTCTTCGTCCTCCTCGGTTCGTCGGCGCTCGTCGACACGGGCAGCTTCGTCGGCGCCGTCGCGCTCGCGGCGACCGCCGCCGCGGGCTCCGCGCTCGCCGCCTGCGCCGTCCTGGCGGCGCGCTCCGCGCCCGCCGTGGCGCGCACCCGTGTCCGTACCGCCATCCGCGACCGCGAGCGGCGCACCGCGTTCCTGCCGCAGCGCGATCCCGACGCCTCGGGCCGTCCCAGGCCCCGAGCACCCGGACGTCTCGTCCCGACGGCCTGCTGACCCCTCCCCGGGGTCGCGGTCCGTCACGCCGACACACCTTTTCTTGATGTCAGGCACGACGAGACCCCCGGAGGGCTCACCCCATGTCGTCGTTCATGTCCGTATTCGCCAGCCTGGTCGCGCATCTGGCCGACCTGCTCCAGCCGCTGCTGCACGCCTCGGCCACGGCCGCGGCGATCGTCCTGTTCACCGCGGCCGTACGCCTCCTCGTCCACCCCCTGTCGCGGGCCGCGGCCCGTGGTCAGCGTGAGCGGGCGAAGCTCCAGCCGCGCATCGCCGAGCTGCGCAAGAAGCACAAGAGCAGCCCCGAGACGATGCAGAAAGCGATCATGGAGCTGCACCGCGAGGAGAAGGTCTCCCCGCTGACCGGCTGCCTCCCGATGCTCTGCCAGATGCCGGCGTTCTTCCTGCTCTACCACCTGTTCTCCAACCGCAGCATCGGCGGCGAGCCCAACGCCCTGCTCGGCCACACCCTCGGCGCGGCGCCGCTCGGCGGCCGGTTCAAGGACGCGCTCGCGGACGGCGGGCTGTTCGGGGAGCAGGGGGTCGTCTACGTGGTGCTGTTCGTGCTCGTCGCCACCGTCGCGAGCTTCAACTACCGGCGGACGAAGCGTCAGATGGCGCAGGCTCCGAAGCCCGCGGCGGGGCAGAACGGGCAGCAGCCGGTGCCGGGCATGGCCGCGATGGGCAAGTTCATGCCGCTGATGTCCTTCTTCACCCTGTTCACGGTGGCCTTCGTGCCGCTCGCCGCCGCGCTGTACGTCGTCACGTCGACGACGTGGAGCTCGATCGAGCGGGCCGTGCTCTACCGGGACATGCCGTACGCGGGTGGGATGGCGGCTCCGGCGATCTGAGCCCGCACGCCGAGTGCCGATCCGGGTCCAGTCCGTGAACGGGGTATTGCGGACTGGACGTTCTCCTTGGAGGATCGACCAGTCCTCCGATGGCTGCACGCCGCACCGGGCCGTGGAGGCTCCTCCTACTGCAGAGGGAGTTACACCATGAAGCTGCTGCGAGTCGGTCCCGCCGGAGCCGAGCGCCCCGCGCTGCTCGACGCCGAGGGAACCCTGCGCGACCTGTCGGAACTCGTCACGGACATCGACGGGGCGCTGCTCGCCGACGACGCCGCGCTCGAGCGCGTACGGGCCGCTGCCGCGGCCGGGGGACTGCCCGTCCTCGACGCGTCGGGGCTGCGGATCGGCCCGCCGGTGGCCCGTATCGGCAAGGTCGTGTGCATCGGGCTGAACTATCACGACCACGCGGCGGAGACCGGCGCCGAGCCGCCCGCCGAGCCGGTCGTGTTCTTCAAGGCGGCCGACACGGTCGTCGGACCCGACGACACGGTCCTCGTACCGCGCGGCTCCGTGAAGACGGACTGGGAGGTGGAGCTGGCCATCGTCATCGGACGCACGGCCCGCTACGCCGAGTCCCACGAGGCGGCCCTCGCGTGCGTCGCCGGGTACGCGGTCGCGCACGACGTGTCGGAGCGCGAGTTCCAGATCGAGCGCGGCGGCACCTGGGACAAGGGCAAGAACTGCGAGACGTTCAACCCGCTCGGCCCCTGGCTCGTGACCGCCGACGAGGTCCCGGACCCGCAGGCACTCGGCCTGCGCCTGTGGGTGAACGGCGAACTCAAGCAGAACGGCTCGACCGCCGACCAGATCTTCCCGGTCGCCGAAGTCGTCCGCTACGTGAGCCAGTTCATGACCCTGTACCCCGGCGACATCATCAACACGGGCACGCCGGCGGGCGTCGCCATGGGCCAGCCGGAGCCGAAGCCGTATCTGCGGGCGGGTGACGTGGTGGAGCTGGAGATCGACGGCCTGGGGCGGCAGCGGCAGGAGCTGAAGGGGGCGTAGGCGCCACTTAAGCCTCTGCGGCGATTGAGCAGCGGGGTCCGGGGCGGAGCCCCGATCTTGATAGCCCGCCGCAGGGGCTCAAATGGCGGTGAACCGCTCCAGGGCCTCGACCACCAGCTTGTGGTCCTCGATCTGGGGGAGGCCCGAGACCACCACCGCGCCCACGACCCCCGCCCCCCGAACGGCCAGTGGAAACGCGCCGCCGTGGGCGGCATACGTGTCCGGGTCGAGGCGCGATGCGTCCTCGAAGGTCGTGCCCTTGGCCCGGAAGCGGCTGCCGACCAGGTAGGACGAGGCGTGGTAGCGCTCCACGACGCGGCGCTTGCGGGCGATCCACGCGTCGTTGTCCGGGGTCGAGCCCGGCAGCGCCGCGTGGAACAGCTGCTGGCCGCCGCGCGTGATGTCGATGGCGACCGGCGCCTGCCGCTCGCGCGCGAGGTCCACGAGCAGGTTGCCGAGGGTCCAGGCGTCGTCGTACGTGAAGGAGTCGAGCGTCAGGCGGCGCTCCTGGTCCTCCAACTCGGGGATCTGCGGGGCGTGTTCGGGGTTCACCAGGGCCGGGTTCGTCACAGCGTCACCGTCACACCGTCGCGGGCCGAGACGCGGGCCGCCTCCAGGACGCCGAGCGCGTCGGCGGCCTGCGTGGCGGGCACCGGGTTGGGGCTGCCGTCGCGCAGCGCCGCGGCGATGGCGGCGTAGTACGCGGGGTAGTCGCCGTCGACCGTCGCGAACGGGCGGCCGCCGCCCGTCAGCGGGGACTCGCCGGAGCCGACGCGGCCCCACAGCGACTCGCCCTCCACGCCCCACGGCTCACCGGCCGCCGGGCGCTTCCCGTCGCGCAGCGCGGCCTCCTGCGGGTCGAGGCCGTACTTCACGTAGCCCGCCTGCGAGCCCAGCACGCGGAAGCGCGGGCCGAGTTGGGCGGTGGTGGCGGATACGTACAGGTGCGAGCGCACGCCGTTCGCGTGGGTGATCGCGATGAACGTGTCGTCGTCGGCCTCGGCGCCGGGGCGGCGCACGTCCGACTCGGCGTAGACGGAGACGGCCGGGCCGAACAGGACCAGGGCCTGGTCGACGACGTGGCTGCCCAGGTCGTACAGGAGGCCGCCGATCTCCTCCGGATCGCCGGACTCGCGCCAGCCGCCCTTGGGCTGCGGGCGCCAGCGCTCGAAGCGGGACTCGAAGCGCCAGATGTCGCCCAACTCGCCCTCGGAGAGCAGCTTTTGGAGGGTCAGGAAGTCGTTGTCCCAGCGGCGGTTCTGGAAGACCGACAGGAGGACGCCCTGCTTCTCGGCCAGCTCGGCGAGCTCGCGGGCCTCCGCAGCGGTGCCCGCGACCGGCTTGTCGACGACGACCGGGAGGCCCGCGGCGATGGCGGCCTTCGCGAGCGGCACGTGCGTCTTGTTCGGCGACGCGATGACGACCAGGTCCAGCTCGTCCGCGTGCTCCCACAGGTCGTCGGGGGACGCGACGAAGCGCAGGTCCTCGCCGTGCTCGGCGCGCGCCTGGGCCTGCCGCTCGGGGTTCGAGGTGACGACCGTGTCCAGGGCCAGGCCCTCGGTCGCGGCGATCAGCGGGGCGTGGAAGACGGAGCCCGCCAGGCCGTAACCGACCAGGCCCACGCGCAGGGGGCCGCTTGTGCCGGTCATACGTTCCATACGTTCCATGCGATCCATGCCTCCCACTTAAGCAACGGTGTTGCCAAAGTGCAAGCGCGAGGGACAATGGGCTGGTGGCTACACACGTGAGGAGGACCATGGCGGCGACGGTGGGCGCGAACCTGAGCGCCCTGCGCGGGCACAACGCGGCGCTCGTGCTCGATCTGCTGCGGACGGCGGGGGAGACCGGGATAAGCCGCCTGGAGCTCGCCGAGCGCACCGGGCTCACCCCGCAGGCCGTCAGCAAGATCACGGCCCGGCTGCGGGCGGACGGGCTCGCCGCCGAGGCCGGCCGCCGGGCCTCCACGGGCGGCAAGCCGCGCACGGTGCTCCGCCTCGTCGCGGGCGCCGCGCACGCGGTCGGCCTGCACCTGGACCGCGACGAGCTGCACACCGTGCTGGCCGATCTGTCCGGCGCCGTCGTCGCGGCCCGGCGCGCCCCGCTCGACCTCGGCGCGGGCTCCGACGCGGTGCTCGCGGCCGCCGCCTGCGAGGTCGACGCGCTGCTCGACGCGGACGGCGGGCAGACCGTCCTCGGCGTCGGCGTCGCCGTGCCGGGGCCGCTCGACCACGCGGACGGGGTGCTGCACCGGGTCACCGGGTTCCCGCAGTGGGACGGCTTCCCGCTGCGCGACGCGCTCGCCGAGCGGCTCGGCCTCCCCGTCGTCGTGGACAAGGACACGAACGCGGCGGCGCTGGGCCTGGCCCTCGAAGGCGAGGGGGAGCGCTCCTTCGCCTACCTCCATCTCGGTACGGGTCTGGGGGCGGGCCTCGTCCTCGACGGCGCGCTCTACCGCGGCGCGCGCACCGGTGCGGGTGAGTTCGGCCACCAGGTGATCCAACTGGACGGACCGCGGTGCGGTTGCGGCAACCGGGGCTGCATCGAGGCGCTCTGCCTGGCGGCCGTCGCCTCTGGCACGGACCGGGGGCTCGACGAGGCGGCCCGGGTGCTCGGCGAGGGCGCGGCGAATCTGGTCAGCCTGCTCGACATCGACGCGGTGCTGCTCGGCGGGCGCACGGTGGCGGCGCACGAGAAGCGTTTCGTACGCGGGGTGGAACAGGTCGTCTCGGCGCGCGCCCGTCGTGAGGGCGGCGGCCCGGCGATCCCCGTCCGCGCGGCTCCCGGCGGCGACACCCAGGCGGTCGAGGGCGCGGCCCACATGATCCTGGCCCCCTTGTTCGGCAGGGCGACTACGTCGTAACGGTCCCGATCAAGCCCCGCCGGCGATTGGGCCCCGGGAGCGCAACGCCGGTGCCGGGTGAGCTGAACGGGGGATTCGCTCCGCGCGCCGCGGCGCACGAACCCCACCCGGTCGCCCCGCGATGGAAACGTTCTGGCCCACGACTGTCGTCAACTCCGCGACCAGTGAAGGGCCTTCATGCGACCGCGCCGCCCGCTCGCCCTCGGTGTCACCGCCATCGCCGCCTGCGCCCTGACCTCCCTCGGCCCCGCGCACGTGGCCGCCGCCGACACCGGCACCAGGGCCTGCGCCGCCGACAAGCACGGCGACTTCCCGATCGACACCCGCATCGACGAGGGCCCCGCCACCTACCACCCCGGCGACGCCCCCCGGCACTTCTCGCTCGACCTCACCAACACCACCGCCACCCGCTGCGCCGACCTCCACCCCGTCCTCGTCATGGTCGACGACACCCGGAAACTGACGCCGAAGCACATCACGCTGGAGTTCCGCGACGCGGGCCGCTGGCGTCCGGTGTCCGTCGAGCGGACCGACCGGGACGAGAACATCGGCGTCTTCGACGGCTTCCCCGGATTCTCGGTCGGCGCGGGCGACACGGTCTCCGTCGACGTCCGCCTCGCGTTCGCCGACGGCACCCGGCCCGACAAGGTCGTCGCCAACGCCGCGCTCGTGCGGCGCAAGGACGACGACGGCGACTGGGTGGGCGAGTCCGACGACTACCCCTTCACCGTCGAAGAGGCCGCGGGCCCGACCCTCGCGGACGAGCTCGCACGGACGGGCCCGCGCGCCCTGCTCGGACTGGGGGTCGCGGCCGGCAGCCTCCTCCTCGCCGGCGCGACCCTCGTGGTGGGAGCCCGGCGGCTCCGCGTCGGCGGACGCTGAGCGCCGCCCCACCACCGGCCCGGCCGCCGCCCCAGCCGAACCACCGCGGCGGCCGGGCCCAAGGGGACGTACGACAGGTGTGCAGACAGGCGTTCACCCGCGTCTGCGACCATCCCCGCGTGGACTACCCGAACGACCAGGCCCCCGGCGCCCCCGTGCGCGACGGCATCCCCGAGCACGGGCGCATCCCGAAGTACTACGCCGTGAAGGCACAAATCGCCGCACTCATAGCCGAGTTGACCGAGGGGGAGACCCTTCCCACCGAGCGTGAACTCGCCCTCCGTCACGAAGTCGCGCGCGAGACCGTGCGGCAGGCGCTGCGCGAGCTGCTGCTCGAAGGGCGGCTCAGGCGCCACGGCAGGGGCACCGTCGTCGCGGGCCCGAAGCTGGCGCAGCCGCTCTCCCTCGCCTCGTACACGGAGGGCGTGCGCAGGCAGGGCCGGCGCCCGGGCCGCACCCTCATCGGCCTCGAACGCTTCCCGTGCCCGCCCGCGCTCGCCGCCGAGATCGGCCTCGAACGCGGCGAACCCGTCTGGCACATGGAGCGCGTGCTGCTCGCGGACGACGAGCGCGTAGGCCTGGAGTCGACCTACGTCCCCGTGTCCCGGGTGCCGCGCCTCGACGCCGAGTTCGACCCCGACTCGTCGTTCTACTCCTACGTCCACGACCGCCTCGGCATCGAGTTCGGCTCGGCCGACGAACGCATCGAGACGGTGCTGGCGACCCCGCGCGAGGCCCTGCTCATCGGCACGCCGCCCGCGCTGCCGATGCTGCTCATCCACCGGATCTCGTACGACACCGGGCGCCGCGCCACGGAACGCGTGCGGACGCTTTACCGCGGGGACCGGTTCTCGTTCACCGCGCGTTTGGGTTCCGACGGCTGGTAACACCCGGCACCCCGACGGGAGTTGGCCCCGCACGGGCGCCCAACATAACGGCAAGATAACGGGTCTGGTCCAAGCTTGGGGGCCCGTTCACCGTCCCGTTGCCGCGCCGCTCCGTGCGGGACATCCGGCGCCAGGAGCGTGGCCGCCGTGAGAGACATCGACCAGAAGCTGAGCGGCATCCGGTTCGACCGGGTGTCGGTCGCGTACGGCGGCACGACCGTTCTCGACTCCCTCGACCTGACCGTCGAGCCGGGCGAGGTGATGGCCCTCCTCGGCCCCTCGGGCTCGGGGAAGACCACCGCGCTGCGCGCCGTCGCCGGGTTCGTGCGGCCCGCGTCCGGGCGGGTGCTCCTCGGCGGACGCGACGTCACCGACCTGCCGCCGCACCGGCGCGGCATCGGCATGGTCGTGCAGAGTTACGCGCTCTTCCCGCACCTGCGCGTCGAGGACAACGTCGCCTTCGGGATGCGGGCACAGAAGGTGCCGAAGAGCGAGATCCCCGCACGCGTCGCCGAAGCCCTCGAACTGACCGGCATGGCCTCCTACGCCAAGCGCCACCCCCGCGAACTCTCCGGCGGCCAGCAACAGCGCGTCGCCATCGCGCGCGCCCTCGCCGTACGGCCCGGTGTGCTGCTGCTCGACGAGCCGCTGTCCGCGCTCGACGCGACGCTCCGCTCCGGAATGCTCGCCGAACTGGCCCGGCTGCACCGCGAGTTGCCCGACGTCTCGATCCTGTACGTCACGCACGACCAGGTCGAGGCGCTCACCCTCGCCGACCGAATAGCCGTCATGGATCAGGCCCGCCTCCAGGACGTCGGCACGCCGCAGGACCTGTACCGGCGCCCGCGCACCGAGTTCACCGCCTCTTTCGTCGGAAACGCCAACCTCCTTCCGGTGCGGGTCGGTTCGCCCGCAAAGGACACCGTCTCCTTCGGCGCGACCGAACTGAAGGTCCCGACGCAGGGCGACGTGGCGGCGGGAGCGACGGCCACGCTTTGCGTCCGCCCGCACCTCGTCGGACTCGGCGAAGGCCCCAACTCCCTTACGGGCGAGGTCTCCGAGGTCCAGTGGCGCGGCTCGACCCACCGCCTCTACGTCGACGTCGACGGCCATCGCGTCAAGGCCGACCTGCGCGAACTGCGCGATCCGCCGGCGCTGGGGGAGCGGGTCACCGTGCACTTCGCGCCCGAGGACGCGGTACTGCTCGGCGCCGGGGTCTCGTCGGAGGCGGTCGGCAATGGCTAGCGCCACGCTCGCCGCGCCCCGTCAGGGCGCCGCCAAGTCCCGTAAGCGGAACAGCGGTTGGATATGGGCGCTGCCGCCCGTCGCCGCCCTCGCGGTCGTCTTCCTCTACCCGCTCTTCCTCGTCGTCCAGCAGTCCCTCACCCCCGACACCGGCGGCACATCGCTGAAGCCGTACGCCGACGTCTTCGCGTCCTCCGCGTTCCGCGAGGCGCTCGGCACGACGGTGTGGCTCGCCGTCGGCTCCACGGTCGGCTGCCTCGTCCTCGGCTTCGCGCTCGCGCTGATCGTCGCGTTCGTGCCGTTCCCCGGAGCGAAGGCGGTCGCCCGGTTCATCGACGTGTTCCTGTCCTTCCCCTCCTTCCTGATCACGCTCGCCCTGCTGTTCGTGTACGGGCAGGTGGGCATGGCCAACGGGCTGTGGACGGACGTCACCGGCGCCGCCACCGGCCCCTTCCAGTTCCTGGCCACGCCGTGGGGCGTGCTGCTCGCCGAGATCACCTACTTCACGCCGTTCGTGATGCGCCCGCTGCTCGCCGCGTTCTCGCAGGTCGAGACGGCGCAGCTGGAAGTCGCCGCGTCGCTCGGGGCGCGGCCCGCCCGGATCGTGCGGCAGGTGATCCTGCCGGAGGCGCTGCCCGCGCTGGCCGCCGGCGGCTCGCTGGTCCTCGTCCTGTGCCTCAACGAGTTCGGGATCGTCCTCTTCACCGGCGCCAAGGGCGTCACCACGCTCCCGACCCTCGTCTACAGCAAGGCGATCCTCGAGTCCGACTACCCGGGCGCGTGCGTCGTCGCGGTCGTCAACGTCCTTGTCTCCGTGAGCCTTTACGGCCTGTACCGGGTGGTGAGCCGTCGTGTTGGTTCATAGCAAAGCCGGAAGGTGGGGCGCCTGGGCCCTGTTCTTCGTCCTCTTCCTGCCCCTCTTCGCCCTTCCGCTCCTCGTCGTCCTCGCCGCGTCCTTCGCCACGAACTGGTCCGGCGCCCTGCCCTCCGGCTTCACCGGCGGGCACTACGGGGCCGCCACCAGCGGCGACTCCCTCACCGCCCTGACCACCAGCCTCGTCACGGCCGTCACCGCGAGCGTGCTCGCGCTGGTCGTCGGCGGCTGGGCCGCGCTCGCCGCCGCCGCGCTGAGGAAGCGCGGGCGCCGCGTCATGGACGCCCTGTTCATGCTGCCGGTCGCCGTGCCCTCCGTGGTCGTCGGCCTCGCCGTCCTCGTCGCGTTCAGCCGACCGCCGATGCTGCTCAACGGCACCCGCTGGATCGTGATCATCGCCCACACGATCCTCGTCACCGCGTTCGCCTACCAGTCCGTCTCGGCCGCCCTCCAGCGCCTCGACCCGGTGTACGAGCAGGCCGCGGCCTCCCTCGGGGCCCGCCCCGCGTACGTCCTGTGGAAGGTGAAGCTGCCGCTCCTCCTGCCCTCCCTGAACGCCGCCGCCGGACTCTGCTTCGCCCTGTCCATGGGCGAGTTGAGCGCCACGATGATGCTCTACCCGCCGGACTGGATGCCGCTCCCGGTGCAGATCTACGCGACCACCGACCGCGGCTCCCTGTTCACCGGCTCCGCGATCGCGGTGGTCCTGATGGCCGCCACGCTGCTCGTCCTGCTGGCCGTCTCGCGGATCCGCACCAAGGCCTCGTACCGCTAAGCCCTGTCAAAGACCTTACGTACTACGGGAGTTCACCTCGCCATGCGCAAGAACACGCTCACCACCGTCGCCGCCGTCACCGGCGCTCTCGCCCTCGCCGCGACCCTGACCGGCTGCGGCGGCAGCTCCGCCGCGTCCGACGAGAAGACCGTCACCGTCTACAGCGCCGACGGCCTCAAGGGCGAGAACGGCGACGGCTGGTACGACAAGGTCTTCAAGGACTTCACCAAGAAGACCGGCATCAAGGTCAACTATGTGGAGGGCGGCTCCGGCGAGATGGTGCAGCGCGCCGTCCGAGAGAAGGTCAACACCCAGGCCGACGTCCTCGTCACGCTGCCGCCCTTCATTCAACAGGCCGACAGCAAGGGCCTGTTGGAGAAGTACAAGCCCAAGGGGTCGGAGCAGGTCGACGGCGCCGACAAGGCGGCGGACGGCACCTGGACGTCCGTCGTGAACAACTACTTCGGCTTCATCCACAACAAGAAGGAGCTGAAGACCCCGCCCACCACCTGGGAGCAGCTCCTCGACGCCAAGTACAAGAACAAGCTCCAGTACTCCACGCCCGGCATCGCGGGCGACGGCACCGCCCTGCTGGTCAAGGCCATGCACGACTTCGGCGGCAAGGAGCAGGCCATGGCCTACCTGAAGAAGCTCCAGGCCAACAACGTCGGCCCGTCCGCCTCCACCGGCAAGCTGGCGCCCAAGGTCGACAAGGGCGAACTCCTCGTGGCCAACGGGGACGTGCAGATGAACTACGCACAGTCCAAGGACATGCCGAACCTCGGCATCTGGTTCCCGAAGAAGGCCTCCGGGAAGCCGACCTCCTTCGCCCTGCCGTACGCGGGCGGCCTCGTGAAGGGCGCCCCGCACACCGCCAACGGCAAGAAGCTCCTGGACTTCATGCTCGACGCGAAGCAGCAGCGCGAGGTCAGTTCCATCGGCGGGGGCTTCTCGCCGCGCGCCGACGTGAAGGCCGCCGACGACAACGCCGTCGCCCTCGCCAAGACCATGGACGGCGTGCAGATCTTCGAGCCGGACTGGAACGACATCGCCAAGAACCTCCAGACGTACGTGGACGACTGGAAGACGGCGACCGGCAGCTGAGAGCCGGTCGCCGACGTACGTTCCTCAGACCAGGTCGACGAGGTCCGCGATCGAGTCGACCACCTTGGTCGGCCGGAACGGGAAGCGGTCGATGTCCGCCTTGCCGGTCAGTCCGGTCAGCACGAGGTACGTCGTCATCCCGGCCTCAAGACCCGCGAGCACGTCCGTGTCCATCCGGTCGCCGATCATGGCGCTGGACTCCGAGTGCGCCCCGATGGCGTTGAGCCCGGTCCGCATCATCAGCGGATTGGGCTTGCCCACGAAGTACGGGTCCTTGCCGGTCGCCTTGGTGATCAGCGCCGCCACCGAGCCCGTCGCGGGCAGCACGCCCTCCGTGGAGGGGCCGGTGTTGTCGGGGTTGGTGGCGATGAACCGGGCCCCGCCGTTGATCAGCCGGATCGCCTTGGTGAGCGCCTCGAACGAATACGTACGGGTCTCGCCGAGGATGACGAAGTCGGGGTCCGAGTCGCTGAGGATGTACCCCGCCTCGTGCAGCGCCGTCGTCAGACCCGCCTCGCCGATCACGTACGCCGTGCCGTTCGGCCGCTGGCTGTCGACGAACCGGGCCGTCGCGAGGGCCGAGGTCCAGATGTTCTCGACCGGGACCTCCAGACCGATGCGGTTGAGACGGGCGTGCAGGTCACGGGCCGTGTAGATGGAGTTGTTCGTGAGGACGAGGAACGGCTTGCCCGAGTCCCGCAGCTTCTTGATGAACGCGTCCGCGCCAGGGATCGGCACGCCCTCGTGCATGAGGACCCCGTCCATGTCGGTCAGCCACGAATCGATGGGCTTGGGCTCTGCCATGTGTGCGGACTCCTCGGCTCAGGATCGACTGACTGCGACTGCCTCCCATCGTATTCACCTGCCCCCCCGAGGCGTGACCAGCCACGGAAGCCTCTCGGGATGCGGAACGCGGCCGCAAGCGTGACCCTGCCTAGAGGAGGTTCACGATGCGTGCAGGACTGCTTGCTGTCGGTGTCGCGGGCGCGGCCGTCCTGGTGGCCGCCCCGGCCACCCCTGCCACCGCGGCCCAGGCGGCCGACGGCGGTGCGGCGATCACCTTCACCCCGCGTGCCGCGCCCGCGGGCACCGACGTCGATCTGCGGGTGAGCGGCTGCGACGGCACCACGGGCAGCGCCAGTTCCGCGGCCTTCGTCGCCCCCGCCCGGCTCGCGCCCTCCGCCGACGACCCCACCCTGTTCGCGGAGGCCCGCGTGAAGTCCTCCGCCGCGCCCGACGCCTACCGGGTCTCGGTGACCTGCGACGGAGTCGACGGCAAGGTCACCGGCACCCTGACCGTCCTCGGCCCCGACGCCTCGCCCACCCCGTCCCCGACCGCCCTCGTGCACGCGGGGGGCGGCGGCACCGCGGCACACCGGCAGGCACTCGCCGTCCACCAGGACCCGGCCGCCGCCCCCAGCGAGGGCCCCGGCACCCGGCACGCCCTCATCGGCCTCGGCCTCGCCGCGATCGCCGCCGTCTCCGTGGCCGTGCGCAGCGTGCGCCGCCGCAGGCCCACCGGTTCCTCGACGAGGCGCTGACCCGCCATGAGTGACCGGTCGCAGGGGGCCGGGCGGCTCCTCACGGGGGTCGCCTGGGCGGTGCTGCTCCTCGGCCTGTGGTTGTGGGGCCACGGCGCCACCGACCTGAGCCTGTCCTCGCCGACGACCGGGGACGCGGCCGCCGTCGGCCGCCCCGCCGGCGTCGACCTGCCGGCCGCCCACCGGCCCGTCGAGGGCGCGGACCCGCGGCGCGTCGACATCGCGGCACTGCGCGTCCAGGCGCCCGTCGTGGCCCGCGGCCTGGACGCGGGCGGCGCCATCGACCCGCCGCCGTACGCGCGGGCCGGCGTCGTCGGCTGGTACCGCGACGGGGTGCGGCCGGGGGAGCGCGGCACCGCCCTGTTCGTCGGGCACGTCGACACCGAGACCAGGCCCGCCGTCTTCTACCACCTCAGCGAGGCCGAGCCGGGCGACACGGTGCGCGTGACCCGGGCCGACGGCTCCGTCGCCGAATTCACCGTCGACGACGTCCGGGTGTTCTCCCGCGAGAACTTCGACCCGGCCAAGGCGTACGGGCCGCACCGCTCCGAGCGCGCGGAACTCCGGCTGATCACCTGCGGCGGCCGATTCGACAAGGCCTCGGGCACCTACACCGCGAACGTCATCGTGTCCGCGTATCTGTCCGGCGTGGACAGCCCATCCCAGAAGGCCAGTTGACGGCGCGGGCCACCTGGACCGGCCGGCAGCCCGCTCCCCCCGGAGCCACCGGCCGGACCGGTCCTCGACCGCGCGGGCGGCGGGCTGCGGGAGGGCCCGGCCTCGGCACGGGAGGCTTTGATGGTCCGTCGGATCGGACCGGCCGAGGACTAGGGCCCTTCTGACGGATCTTGCTGGAGTCGCGGGGACTGGCACGCACATCTGCGGCGTTGTCGTCGGTTGCCGACGCTCCGCGTCGTCGCCCTCCTCCGCCTTGCAGCTGCACGCACCAGTCCCCGCTCACCGGCACCGAACATCCACGCCCCCGGATCCAGCCTGATCCGTCAGAAGGACCCTAGGGCCACTCATCACGACTTTAGAACGGTTGGACGCGTCAGCACAGAGTGAGGTCGAGGGTTCACGACGGGCGAGGGGTCACGATGGTCGAGGTTCACGACGCGTCGGGGCGCACCCGCTCGTCGGGCAGGGTGCGGCGGATCACGGAGTGCGCGACCTGATCGAGCGGCAGCCGGTTCGAGCGCGCGTACCGTCGCAGAGCCGAGAACGCGGCCTCCGGCGCGGTCGCCCAGCGCTCGGCGAGCATGCCCTTCGCCTGCTCGATCCGCACCCGGCTGGCGAGCGCCACGCCCAGCTGCTCCGTCAGGTCCTGGGTCCGGGCGTGCACACAGTGATTGCGCAGCCCGGTGGTGGCCGCGTCGGCGAGCACTTGGGCGATCGCGAACTCGGCCTCGTGCGCCGCCGGTTCCGCCCGGAGGACGGCGAGCGCCCCCACCAGCTCGTCGGCTCCGCGCAGCGGAACCGCGTAGGCGGAGGCGACACCGCGACGCCGGGCGATCGCCGTGAACGCGGGCCAGCGCGCCACCGCCGTCGCGGAACCCAGGTCCACGCGAGCCACCGCCCGGCCGGTGCGCAGCGTGTCGTGCGCCGGGCCCGCGGGAGCGTCCGGGGACACCAACTCCCGTACGAAGTCGTAGCGTTCACCGCGGTGGCTGGTCGCGGCCGGGCAGCCCGGGCGGGCGGGAAGCACGCCCGCGCCCAGGGCGCCGAGCAGCTCCACGCAGTGGTCGGTCAGGCGGCGCAGATAGCGCGACGGGTCGAAGGTGTCACGGAATATCTCCGCGTACTCCAACAGGGCAACTGCCAGGCGCAGTTCACTCGTCTCACCGGACAAGTCACGCCCCCCTCCACCCCGCGTGTCGGATGGTTCCTGATCGCCGCCTACCCGGGCCGCGCACGCTGTAACAGGTCCTTGACAAGCGGCGTCCGCGCTCGTGGCACGGCCGGGGCGTGTGCCACGATGAAGAGCCAGGCAGTGCACCCAAGGGGGAGTGGATGTACCGGAAACTGAGGGCTGGAGCGGTCGTCGTGGGGGCGGCGCTGCTCATGTCCGCCTGTTCCTCCGGCGGCGGGGGCAACGAGGGGGACGGGTCGCCGGGCGCGGTGACGCAGCAGCCGAAGGGCGCGGACCCGTTCTGGGTCAACCCCGACAGCAAGGCCGCGAAGGCCGCGGCGGCGCTCGAGAAGGACGGCAAGGACGACGAGGCCGCGAAGGTCCGCAAGATCGCCGAACAGCCCAGCGGCGAATGGCTCCTGCCGGAGAACGCGGAGGACCAGGCGCGCGGCTTCACCGAGGCCGCCCAGAAGGCCGACCGGGACGCGCTGCTGGTCGTGTACAACATCCCGCACCGCGACTGCGGCCAGTACTCGGGCGGCGGCGCCGCGGACGGCAACGCGTACCGGGAGTTCATCGACCAGGTCGCCGCGGGCATCGGCGACCGGCCCGCGACGGTGATCCTGGAGCCCGACGCGGTGCAGCACATGGTGGACAACTGCACGCCGGAGCAGTTCCACGAGGAGCGCTACGACCTGCTCAAGGGCGCCATCGCGAAGTTCGAGTCCCTGAAGGACACGAAGGTCTACCTCGACGCGGGCAACGCGGGCTGGGGCAAGCCGGACCAGATCTTCGAGCCGTTGCAGCGGTCGGGCATCGACCAGGCCGACGGCTTCTCGGTCAACGTGTCGAACTTCTACACCACCGAGGACTCCGTCAAGTACGGCAAGGAGCTCTCGGCGAAGGTCGGTAACAAGCCGTTCGTGGTCGACACGAGCCGCAACGGCAACGGGCCGTACACCGGCGGCGCCGCCGACGAGCGCTGGTGCAATCCGCCGGGCCGGGCCCTCGGCGAGGAGCCGACGACCAAGACGGGTGACTCGCAGGTGAAGGCCTATCTGTGGGTCAAGCGGCCGGGCGAGTCCGACGGCACGTGCAAGGGCGGCCCGAAGGCCGGCGAGTGGTGGGGCGAGTACGCCCTGAAACTGGCGGGGGCCAAGTAACGCCAGAGGGCGGGAGGTACCCCTCCCGCCCTCTCATATGTCACGCGCTCCGCGCCTACGGCACCCGTACCCACTGGGCCTTGCTCGGCGTCCCCTGGTCGTCCGTGACGAAGAGCATGTACCAGCCCGACTCCACCAGGGAGCGGCTCTTCGGAACGGTCAGCGTCACCGAGTCGGCCGACTTCTTCAGGCCGAGCGCGATGGACGTCTGATCCACGTCCGTCACATGCGTCGAGGCACTCGGCCGGATCAGCCGGGCCGTCTTGATGGACGACGCGTGCCCCGTCTTGTACGTCGCCGAGGCACCGCGCCGGATGGTCCTCTGGCCGCCGTCGAGGGACGGCCGCGAGTCCCGGTACAGATACGGCGGCGTGTACATCTCGATGCGCTGCTCGAACGTGCCCGGCTTGGTGTTGGCCTTGTCGGCGTAGAGCGAGTCCGAGCCGAAGAACAGCACGCGGCCGTCGGGCAGGAGCAGCGAGCCCGAGTGGTAGTTGCGGCCCACGCTCGGGTCGGCGACCCGCTTGAACGTGTTCTTCTTCGTGTCGTAGATCCGGGACTCGAGGATGTTGGAGTCGCCGCGACCGCGATAGTCCTGCGAGCCGCCGGAGACGAGGACCGAGTCGTCGGGCAGGATCGAGGCCTGCGGATAGCGCGTGCCCTTCTCCAGCGTCGGACCGTCCACGAACTTCGGGCTCGGGTCCTTCAGATCGACGAGCCGGGTCTTCTTGCTGGACAGCTTGGACTCGCCGACGCCGCCGCCGCCGATCACCATGTACTTCTGGTCCTGCGCGGGCGGCAGTTCCACGGTGTTGGCCGTCTCCAGCCTGTCGGGGTCCGAAAGCCCGGGAATCTTCTGGAACTTATTGTTCGTCAGATCCCAAATACCGGGCTTGCGGCCGACGTTGTCCGGCCCGTAACCGGCGTTCGCGCCCGAGTAGAAGATCTTCCCGTTCTCCATCTGGAACAGCGCGGGGTACGTCGGGAACTGGCGGACGTCCTTCAGGTACGTCCACTTCTTCGTCTTCGGGTCGTAGACCTCGTTCTTGCCCGGCACCAGCTGCCCGATCTCGTCGAGCCCGGACACGGAGAGGACCTTGCCGTCGGAGAGCGTGGTCAGCGTCGGATACCAGCGCGCCTCGTTCATCGGGTCGACCTTGATGTACTTCTCGGCGACCGGGTCGAACTCGTAACTGTCCCTGATCCCCTGGAAGTCCTTCTTGTCCAGCGCCAGCTTCTGTGCGATGCCGTACACATTGCGCGCGTCCTGGGCGGTCAGGCCCTGCACCCGGTAGTTGTCCTGGGTGCCGGTCTCGTACTTGGCGCCGCGCCGCTGCGCCTCCACGTACACGCGGCCGAGGCCCGGCTCATTGCGCAGGAACCTGCCGGTCGCCTTGTCGAAGACCTTCTTGGCGCGCTCGACCGTGATGTTGTCCTTGGCGACGAACGACTTGCCGTTCTCCTTGCCGGTGAAGACCGTGCCGGCCTTGATGGTCTTGGGCGCGTCCGGGTCCTCGTTGTGCACGATCATCAGGCCGCCGGCCTTGGTGACGTCACCCTTCAGCTTCTCGTAGCGCTTGGTGCCGCCCGCGATCAGCAGATTCCCGTTCGCCAGCTGCGTATGTCCCGTGCAGAACAGGTCGGTCGGCGTGGGAATCTTCTTGATGGTCTTCTTCACCGGGTCGTAGAGCCGGGTGTCGAACTTCTTCGCGTCGAAGTTCTTCTGATTGTTCCCCGACCCGGCGACGAGCAGGATCTTCCCGGTGTGGAGCAGCGCCGCGTGAATCGTGTTCAGGCGCATGTCCTTGGGGAAATCGATGACGTCCCAGTGCCCGTTCTCGGCCTTGTACTCCGGTTTGTTGATCTTGTACTCGTGATACTTGGCCGATCCGAAGCGATACAGCCAGGGTCCGTTCATCCCGGCCAGCGCCAGGACCACCACCGTGCCGATGACTATGCGCCGGGCACGGCGGCGGCTCGCACCGTCTTTCACTTGTTGTGTCCCCCCAGGGAAATCTGCATGGTCTGTTCGTTGCCCCCGTCAGCGCCCGGGCCCCCGTCACGCGGCTGGGCGGCCCAACTCGGCTTCTGCTGCGGCGCGGTGTGCGCCCGCGCCGGAGTCGCGGGCTCCGCCCCGGTCCGCTGCGGCTGCGGGTCCTCGGGCGGCTTCGGCTTCTTCCTGTCCTGGCGGAGCATGTAGCGCCACGCGAACATCGGGGCCGCGGTGATCAGCAGGGCGAAGGAGGCCCAGGTGATCATCGCCGGGTGGGAGTGGCCGAAGTAGAAGCCCGCGCCGATCGAGCCGCCGAAGATGAGGATGAAGTACCAGTGGTAGCGGAAGGTCCCGAACCAGCGGTCGGGGCTGGCCGAATCGCCCTTGGGGGTCACCACGAACTTGCTCTTGCGGCGCAGTACGGCGTCGAAGAGCGCCTTCGCGTACAGCGGCGCCGACAGCGCGGACATCACCATGCCGGCCACGCCGCCGGAGCCCTCGGGCTCGTGCGGCGAGACGTTGTGCCGGCGGTTCCAGATGTACAGGCCGATCTGAAGCGCCGAGGCGTTGCCGTACAGCATCAGCCAGACCGTCGGGTCGATGTTCACACCCGAGGCGCCGAGACCCAGGAACAGCGCGCAACTCAGCGCCGCCAGGATCCAGTTCATGGCCGCCATCGGGTAGAAGATGATCATCATCGTGTAGTTGAAGAGCTTGCTCGGCGGGAGCGTGAAGAAGCCCTTCCAGTACTGCTTGAGGATCGTCTCGTAGGTACCGCGCGACCAGCGCATCTGCTGGGTGAAGAAGTCCGTCCAGGCGCTGGGGCCCTCGCCGACCGCGAGCACGTCCGGTGTGTATACGGAACGCCACTTCTTGCCCGTGGCGGGGTTGCGGTGCCGGTGGATCTCGAAGCCGGTCGCCATGTCCTCCGTGATGGAGTCGTACAGGCCGCCGATCTGCTTGAGCGCCTTGATGCGTACGGCGTTGGACGTGCCGACGAACATGGGCGAGCCGTACCGGTTGCCCGCGCGCTGGATCAGCGCGTGGAACAGGAACTGCTGCGACTCGGCGGCCTTGGTGATGAAGTTGTCGTAATTCCCGTACACCTGCGGGCCGATGACGAATCCGACGTCGGGGTCACGGAAGAAGCCGAGCATCCGCTCCAGGTAGTTGGGCAGCGGTACGTGGTCGGTGTCGACGGAGGCGAAGTAGTCGTACTCGTCCCCGTGCGCGTCCAGCCAGGCGTTGTAGTTGCCGTGCTTGGTCTTGGCACGGTGCGGGCCCTTCGGCTGGTTCCACTGCGCGACCCCCTTGCGGGAGAAGTGGTGCACGCCGAGCCGCGCGCAGACCTCTTTGACCTCGGGGTCGTCGCCCTCGTCGAGCAGCCAGACGTGCAGCAGGCCCCGGTGGCGCAGCTTCACGGCCGCCTCCAGGGTCTTCGTCACCATCGCGAGCGGCTCCTTGCCGGGCACGAACGAGGTGAGGAACGCGACGCGGGTGCCGGTCTGGGGCACCACAGGGACCGGGTCGCGGGCGACCAGCGTCGCGTGCGCGTTCGACAGCACGTTCATGCAGCGGAAGAACTCGATGAGCCCGATGGACACGAGCATCACGATGTCGAGCGCGGGCAGGAAGTCGTAGGCGGGGTAGTCCCGTTCGGTCCAGTGTTCGGGCTGCATCAGCCAGAACAGCAGGACCAGGGAGAGCAGTGGGGCCGCGCCCAGCATCAGCGCGGCCCGGATCCTGTGCGGCTCCTGCGAGAGCAGTGAGCGGTAGCGCACCTTGTACGGCTGGTTCGGATCGGGCTGGGTCAGTGGCCCGGCGAGCCGGCTGTAGTGCTCGTAGTCGTAGCGCGGCAGCGATTTCCTGATGCGCCGGAAGCCGCCGGTGCGGTGCGGTGGCACGCGCAGCTGTGTCGTCTCGGACGGGTCGAATTCCGGTCGGGCGCCCGTCGGCGTCGACGTCATGAGTCATCCCCCCGCACGCGTCACCGCGTGGTCGTCGGTCCTGCGCCCGGGAACGGGCCCCCTGACCGTGCCCCCGGACGTATCACTGGCGGGCCACCGTCCCACCCTCATCTAAGACTGGTACGGCGGCCTTCCGGTTGCATGATGCCCCCCTCGACATCGGTTCATGGGCGGGGCCCCCTCCCCGCGCGCTCGGCAACCGGCTCGGGCCCGGTGTGACACGGTGCCCATTTCAACTGCCTTGTACCGTAAGCATCTTGGGAGCCAATGGCTCCATGACAGAGTGCTGTGACCCGGTTCATGATCGCAAGGCCGATACGTGGTGTTTACCGGCCTTGATGCGGGTTGCGCCGCTCCGTGGCCGCGGCCTCGGGGCGCTGCCCCGGACCCCGCTGCTCAATCGCCGCAGGGGCTTGAAATGACGAAGGCCCCCGCGGAAGCGGGGGCCTTCGTTTTGGGTGCGCCATCAGGGACTCGAACCCCGGACACGCGGATTAAGAGTCCGCTGCTCTAACCAACTGAGCTAATGGCGCCGGTCGACCTGCATAACTTTACCCGAGGGTCCGGGGTGCTTCTGACCACTCGACACGCCGGGTAGGTGGGCGATTTCTGGTGGTTTCAATCATTTGGACCGTCAACATGCGATTTATCCGGACAGTTGAGACGCTTCCTGCGTGCGAAATCGAGGCTCGATATTCCAAAGTCCGGCACCGGAGTGTGAGGGGAATCGCATGGAGCGCACGGAGCGTACGAAGCGCGAGGACACGGCGGAGCTGATGCGCGCCCCGGTGTTCGAGGACGTCGACCCGGCCGAGGACTGCGACTGCGCGGGCTGCGCCGAGTGGCGGCGCGCGGTGTCGCACCCGGTGCGTACCAAGGTCGGTACCCGGCACGCCCTGGTCCTCGCCGCCGCCGCTGGCACCGTCATCGGCGGGCTCCAGACCACCCCGGCCGCCGCGGCCGAACACCACGAGGCCAGACCACTCACCCCGGCCCCGGACGACGGGGGCGGCACGACGCCGCAGGGCGGGACGGGACCGCTGCACGGAGCTCCGGCCCCGGCCGCCGGTTCCGTGTCACTGGTTCAGTCCACGGCTCTGCGCAAGACCTCCCGGGCCGCGATCCTCGACCGCGCCAGGAAATGGGTCGAGGCCAAGGTCCCGTACGACATGAACAAGTACTGGAAGGACGGCTACCGCCAGGACTGCTCCGGCTTCGTCTCCATGGCGTGGGGCCTGCCGGGCAACGAGTGGACCGGGAGCCTCGCCCAGTACGGCACCCGGATCACCAAGGCGCAGCTGCAACCCGGCGACATGCTGCTCTTCCACAACCCGGCCGACCCGGAGAAGGGCTCGCACGTCACGATCTTCGGCGGCTGGACGGACGCGTCCCGCACCCGGTACATCGCGTACGAGCAGACCAAGCCGGGCACGCGGGTGCAGGCCACCCCGTACGCGTACTGGAGCCACTCGAGCAGCTACGTCGCTTTCCGCTACAAGGCGGTCACGGGCGGCAGTTCGGGCGCGAGCGCGACGACGAAGTTCCCCGGCGCCAAGTACTTCGGCCCCGGCAAGAACAACGCGTACGTGACACGGCTCGGCAAGATGCTCGTCGAGCGCGGCGGCAAGCGGTTCTACCGAGTCGGGCCCGGCCCGAAGTGGAGCGAGGCCGACCGCAAGGCCACGCGCGCGTTCCAGCGTGCGCAGGGCTGGCGCGGCGCGGCGGCGGACGGCATCCCGGGCCCCACGACCTGGTCGTACCTGTCGACGGGACAGGGGCGCAGCATCCCGTCCTCAGGAAGCGGGGGCAGCGGCGGCAGCGGCGGCGCCGAGCGGGCCGGGGCCACCGCCTTCCCCGGCAAGGCGAAGTTCCGGCCCGGCGCCACCAACGCCGATGTCACGAAGCTCGGCAAGCAGCTCGTGAAGAAAGGATTCGGCAAGTTCTACACCAAGGGCCCCGGACCACGCTGGAGCGAGGCGGACCGACGCAACGTCGAGGCCTTCCAGCGCGCCCAGGGCTGGCGGGGCAAGGCGGCCGACGGCTACCCCGGCCCCGAGACCTGGCGCCGGCTGTTCTCGTGACGTGCAACGCGGAGGGTTCCATGAGCGAAACCGACGGAGGGACGCGCGCCGCGCGGCTCATCCGCAACGAGTCCACCACCGAGATCCCGGTCCATCTCCTCTTCCGTGACGACCCGGACCCGGTGGCCGTGCCGCTACGGCCCGCCGTGGTCACCAAGGCCCAGGTCGAGCGCGCGAGCGCGAAGTCCCCGGGCCGGACGTCCCGCCCCGCCCCGGCCCGCACCCCCAGCCGGCCCGCACCCTCCGTCGACCCCGACATCGAGGAGCGGACCGTGCGGACGCTGCCGGGTGCCGTCGGCGTGCTCGGCGGGGCGGTGGGCGCGGCCGGGGCCGCGGCCTCGCTCGGCTGGGCGGGAGCGCTGCCCCGGATCATGACGGATCTCATGACGGACCTGGCCGGCCCCGCCGGCCTCGACGGATACGCGGGCGCCGGGTTCGGGCCCGCGCAGTGGGCGGCGCTCGCCGGGTCATGCGCGCTCGCCCTGTTCGGCGTCGGCGGGCTCGCGCGCGGCCGGACCGGCGGGGCCTGGGTGCTCACGCGCTTCGGCCGCTACCGGGGGAGCGTGCGCAGGGCGGGTCTGCTGTGGCTGAACCCGCTGCTCGTGCGCCGCCGGGTGGACCTGCGGCTGCGGCACTGGCGCAGCGAGCCGATGCCGGCGGTCGACACCAATGGCGAGGCGCTGCGCGTCGTCGTGCTCGTCGCCTGGCGGATCAAGGACACGGCGCGGGCGACGCTCGGGACCGAGGACCACGAGACGTATCTGCGCGAGTGCGTGGAGTCGGGCCTCGCGCGGGTCCTGTCCCGACTGCCCGCCGTGGTCGGCGACCGGGACGCGCCCGTGCTGCGCAATGCGGAGGCCCTCGGCGACCTCCTCACGCGGCGCCTCGCCGAGGACGCGGCCCCGGTCGGCATCGAGGTGTTCTCGGCGCAGCCCACGCGGATCGAATACGAACCGGAGGTGGCCGCGGCGATGCGGCGCCGCCGGATCGCGGCCCTCGACGCGCGGCGCCGGGACAGCGTCCTCACCACGGTCGTGGACTCGGTGGAGGACACCGTGACGCGGCTGACCGCGCGCGGGCTCGTCGATCTCGACGACTACGAGCGCAAGTTGCTCGTGAAGGATCTGACGGTGGCGTTCTACACGGGCCGAGGGGAGTGACGCCCCGGGGGTGACCGGGTGAGCTGGGTCAGTGGGGTGAGCGGAAGCGCTCGTGCCGGGAATTGCGATTGGTCTGGACATGCCCAACTCGCGGTTCTAGATTGTGCGTTGGTCTAGACCTGAACTGTTCGATCCATTGCTGTGCGCACGGCTTCCGGCACTCCCAACACCCCCCAGGAGCGGCAGCATGCGAAAGACCTCCACACGCACCAAGGTGTACGCGGCCCTGCTCGGCCTGACGACCGCGGGGGCGTTCGCGCTCTCCGCGGGCGGGGCCAGCGGTCACGGCTACACCGACCTGCCCGTCAGCAGGCAGAAGCTCTGCGCGAACGGTGGCGTCAGTGGCTGCGGCGACATCCAGTGGGAGCCGCAGAGCGTCGAGGGCCCCAAGGGCTTCCCGGCGGCGGGCCCCGCCGACGGGCAGCTCTGTTCGGCCGGGCACGGCAACTTCAGCGCGCTCGACGCCGCCAAGCAGCCGAACGGGAACGCCTGGCCGACCACGAAGGTGACGGGCGGTCAGAGTCAGACCTTCCGCTGGCAGTTCACCGCGCGGCACTCCACCACGGACTTCCGCTACTACATCACCAAGGACGGCTGGGACCAGAGCAAGCCGCTGACCCGGTCGGCGCTTCAGACGACCCCGTTCCTCACGGTCCCGTACGGCGGTCAGCCGCCGGCGACGCTCTCGCACTCCGGCACGCTGCCCTCCGGGAAGTCGGGCCACCACGTGATCCTCGCGGTGTGGACCGTCGCGGACACGGCGAACGCCTTCTACGCGTGCTCGGACGTCACGTTCTGAGTCCCCGGGTCCCCGGCGTGCTGCCCCACGGCACGCCGGGGGTTGCGGCACCCGGCGTTACGGCCCCGGGGCTCTGCCCCGGACCCCGCTGCTCAATCGCCGCAGGGGCTTGAATGGTGGCTCTGATGAGCTCTCGCCGGTTGACTCTCCACATCTGACGGCATGTCAATTATGGTGCACCGCCATGGGATCCATGACGACGCGCACCTTCGCGGAACTCATCCAGGAGCGCTGGGGCGACCACAGGCCCGGACTCGCGTACGAGGATCAGGTGCTCAGCCACCACCAGGTCGTGGCCGGGGCGGCGGCCCGCGCGGCGCTTCTCGGGGAGCTGCTGCCGCGGGCGGCGGACCCGCACATCGGCGTGCTCCTCGACAACACCCCTGAATTTCCCCAGTGGTTGGGCGCGGCCGCGCTCTCCGGGGCCGCCGTCGCCGGCCTCAATCCGACGCGGCGCGGCGCCGAACTCGCCCGCGACATCACCCACACCGAGTGCCGGGTCCTGGTGACCGAGCGGGCCCACCTCCCGCTGCTCGACGGCCTCGACCTGCCGGGCATCCGGATCCTGGTGACCGACACCGGCGCGTACGAGGAGCTGCTCGCACCGTACGAGGGTGCGAAGCCGGAGGCCGACGACCGGGTCGGGCCCGACACCCGCATGCTGCTGTACTTCACCTCCGGGTCGACCGGGGCCCCGAAGGCGGCGCTGTGCACGCAGGGGCGGCTGGCGGCGGCGGGGCGGTCCCTCGTCGGCAACTTCGGCGTGCGCCCCGACGACGTGCACTACATCTGCATGCCCCTCTTCCACGGCAACGCGGTCATCGCGGACTGGGCGCCGGCCGTCGCGGCGGGCGCCGGGGTCGCGCTGCGCCGCCGCTTCTCGGCGTCCCAGTTCCTGGGCGACGTACGCCGGTTCGGGGCCACGTACTTCACCTACGTGGGCCGGGCCGTCCAGTACATCCTGGCCACCGAGGAGCGGCCGGACGACCGGGACAATCCGCTCCGGGTCGGGTTCGGCACGGAGGCGGGGGCCGTGGACGCGGCGCGGTTCGAGGAGCGGTTCGGGGTGCGGCTCGTCGAGGGGTACGGGTCGTCGGAGGGCGGCGCCGCGGTGCAGCGCACGGCCGGCACGCCGGCGGGCGCGATCGGCCTGGCGGCTCCCGGCAGCGACCTCGTGGTGCTCGACCCGGAGACGAAGGAGGAGTGCCCGCCGGCCCGCTTCGACGAGAACGGCCGCCTCCTCAACGGAGCGGACGCGATAGGTGAGCTGGTCAACCGTGGCCGCTCGCCCTTCGAGGGGTACTGGCGCAACGACGCCGCGTACGCCGAGCGGGTCCGGGAGCACGGCTGGTACTGGACCGGCGACCACTTCTACCGGGACGCCGACGGGTTCCTCTACTTCGCGGGCCGCGGCGACGACAAGATCCGCGTCGACAGCGAGAACCTCGCCCCCGCCATGATCGAGAACATCCTCGCGCGCTGGTCGGACGCGGCGGCCGTCGCGGTCTACGGGGTGCCGGACCCGGTGGCGGGCGACCAGGTGATGGCGACGCTGGCGCTGCACGAGGGCCTCACCTTCGACCCCGACCGCTTCGACGCCTTCCTCCGCTCCCAGCCCGACCTCGGTACGAAGATGTCCCCCCGCTTCATCCGGGTGGTGGAGCGGATTCCGGTCACCGCGACGAACAAGGTGCGGCGCGGGGAGCTGCGCCGCGAGGGCTTCTGGAGCGGCGGCGAGCTCTGGTGGCGGCCCCCGGGCGACGCCGTCCACCGCCGCCTGACCGGCCACGACCGCGAGCGCCTCGCGGCGGCGTACCGGGAACGGGGCCGCGAGGACCTGATCGCCGCCCCGTGACGCCAGGGGCGCCGGTGGTCAAAAGCACCCCCTGGGGCCAGGTAGTATTTACCTCGTCAACCGGCGCCATTAGCTCAGTTGGTTAGAGCAGCGGACTCTTAATCCGCGTGTCCGGGGTTCGAGTCCCTGATGGCGCACAGTAACGAAGGCCCCCGCTTCCGCGGGGGCCTTCGTCGTGCATCGAGCGCGACTGGTCCATTCAAGCCCCTGCGGCGCTTGAGCAGCGGGGTCCGGGGCAGAGCCCCGAGGCCGTAACGCCGTCGCCGGTGAGCGGTCAGATCGCCAAGGAAAGAAGAACCGGCGCCGCCTCCTTGTTGAGCTGCTCCGCCGCATCGTGCAACCGGTGCGCATGCTCGACCGGAAGCGACAGCGCCAGGCAGCCGACGGAGGACCCCGCCGTGATGGGGACGGCCGCGCACACCGTGCCCACCGCGTACTCCTGGAGATCGAGCACCGGAACCGTCGCCGGCTGGGCCGCGAGGCGGGACAGCAGCACCTTCTCGCTGGTGATCGTGCGCGAGGTGAGGCGGGCCATCTTGTGGCGGGACAGATGATCCCGCCGCCCGTTCATGTCGAGCTGGCCGAGGAGGCTCTTGCCGATGGCGCTCGCGTGCGCCGAGACACGGAAGTCCACCCACTCGTTGACCGCGGGCGTCCCGGGGCCCGTCGCCACCTGCGTGATCCGGATCTCCCCGTCGACGTAGCGGCTCATGTAGACCGCCGCGCCCACATCGTCCCGCAGCCGGTCGAGGGTGCCCTGGAGCTTGGCGGTGAGCGCGGCCGCCCGGCCCTCCGCGGCGCCGAGCCTGGTCAGGGTCTCACCGGTGATGTACGCCCCGTCGGCGGTCTGCCGCACGTATCCCTCGCGGCGCAGCATGCGCAGCAGGATCGTCAGCTGGTCGGCGGGCAGTCCGGTGACGCGCGCCAGCTCCGTGTCGGTCACGCCCACGCCTCGGTGTGCGACGGTCTCCAGCACGCGCAAGGCGTGCTCCACCGACTCGTTCGGCTGGTGCGAGGACGCACCCTGCTCGTGCTTCAGCGCCACGGTTCTTCCCCCTGCATGGACCGGTTCCGGACAGCTGGGCTCCGTCCACGATAGCCGCCAACACCCCCATTGGGGGCGGAGGTTGGGGAGATTGGTGGCGCGCTCCGTGCCCCTCAGCAGGAACGCGCCACCGTGGCATATGCCAAAGTCATGCACCACTCGGTGAGCGGCTGGTCACAGGACCGCGCTCAGGAACTCCCTGGTGCGCTCGTGCTCCGGCTCCCCGAACATCTTCTCCGGCGATCCGGACTCGATGATGCGCCCCGAGTCGAACATCAGGACCTGGTCCGAGATGTCGCGGGCGAAGTTCATCTCGTGCGTCACGCACAGCATGGTGATGTCCGTGCTGTGCGCGATGTCCCGCAGGACGTCGAGGACGCCGGCCACCAGCTCCGGGTCGAGCGCCGACGTCACCTCGTCGAGCAGCAGGACCTGCGGCCGCATCGCCAGCGCGCGGGCGATCGCCACACGCTGCTGCTGGCCACCGGAGAGCTGCGAGGGATACGAGGCGCTCCGGTCGCCGAGGCCGACCATGTCGAGCAGCTCCTTGGCCCGCTGCTCCGCCTCGTCCTTGGACAGGCCGAGCACGTTGACCGGGGCCTCGGTGATGTTGCGCAGCACGTTCATGTTCGGGAACAGGTTGAACTGCTGGAAGACCATCCCGATGTTCTTGCGGATCTCGCGGATGTGCTTCTCGCCGGCCTGGACGAGCTTGCCGTCCTTCTGCTCGTGCGTGAGGTACTCGCCGCCGACCTTGATGGTGCCCTCGTCGGGCTTCATCAGCGTCATCAGGAGCCGCAGGATCGTGGTCTTGCCTGAGCCGGACGGGCCGATCAGCGTGACGTGCTTGCCGGAGTCGACCGAGAAGTCCAGGTTGTCCAGGACGGTGTTGCTGCCGAACCGCTTGGTGACCTTGTCGAAGCGGATGAGCTCGCTGCCGTCGACGGCAGGATTCGGGATTTCCTGGGAAGTGCTGCTGTCAGCGGACAAGACGACGCTCCAAAACTCGCAGAAGAAGAGAAGCCGGGTAGGCGATGACGATGAAGGCGACACCGACGACGCTGATGGCCTCGAAGGTGAAGGTGGTCTGGCTGAAGCCCTGGGCCTCGCCCAGCATGTCGAGGGCGCCGATCGCCATGATCTGCGGCGACTCCTTCAGCATGACGATCACGTAGTTGCCGAGCGCGGGGATCACCCTGCGCACCGCCTGCGGCAGGATCACCGCGCGCCAGGTGCGGCCCTTGGGCAGGCTGAGCGCGGTGGCCGCCTCCCACTGGCCGACGGGTACGCCGCCGATGCCGGCCCGGTAGACCTCGGACGTGTACGTCGAGTAGTGCAGGCCGAGTCCGACGACGCCGGTGACCAGCGGGGACATCGAGATGCCCCAGGAAGGAACGACGTAGAAGAGGAAGAACAGCTGCACCAGGAGCGGGGTGTTCCGGATGAACTCGGTGACCACCGTCACCGGCCAGCTGATCCACTTCGTGTTCGAGCGCTGCGCGATCGCCCACACCAGGCCGAGCAGGAAGGCGATGATCGCGCCGCCGACGAGCGCCTGGAGCGTGACGAGTACGCCGTCCCAGAACTGCGGCATGAAGTCCGCGACGTTGGACCAGTCCCAGTTCACTTGGCACCTCCGGCACCGGTGACGGCGTCGATCGTCGACTTGGAGCGCATCCCGCCGAGGAGCACGCGCAGACCGCCCTTCTCGGGCGCCTGGCCGATACGGCTCTTGGCGTGGCGCTCAAGCAGGCGCATGAGGCGCGTGAAGATGAAGGCGAAGACGAAGTACAGGACGAGCAGCAGCGTGTAGACCGGCGCGCTGTCGCCGGAGACGAGTCGCTTGAGGTTGCCCGCGAACGTCATGTCGGCCACCGCGATCAGGGAGACCAGCGAGGTTCCCTTGAGCAGCTCGATCAGCAGGTTGTTGAACGGCGGGATCATCTCCGGCCAGGCCTGCGGGAACTCGATGCGGCGCAGGCGCTGGGCGCGCGTGAAGTTGAGGGCGATGCCGGCCTCGCGCTGGGCGGGCGGCACCGCGGCGAGTGCGCCGCGCACGATCTCCGAACCGTAGGCGCCGTAGGTGATGCTGAGCGCCAGGATGCCCGCGAACATGGGCTGGAAGTTGATGTGGAACAGCATCGGCACGGTGAACGCGATCCAGAACATGAAGACCAGCGACGACGTGCTGCGGAAGATCTCGAAGTACGCACCGGACAGGAAGCGCACGAACCACACATTGGACGTGCGCAGCACGCCGATGATGATCGCGACGACGAAGGCGAAGATCGCGCTGAGGACCGTGATCTCGAGCGTGATCCAGATACCCGGCAGGAACCAGTTCTCGAAGAATTTCGCGGACATCATGAGGCGGCTCCCTTGGCAGGGGGGCAGAGTTTCTCGACCGTGAGGTCGGTCATCTCCTCCTTCGTGAAGCCGAAGGGCGCCATGATGCGCAGGAGTTCACCGCTGTCCTTGAGCTTGTGCAGCTCCTTGTTGAACGCGTCGCGCAGGTTCTTCTCCGACTTCCGGAACGCGAATCCGCCCGCTCCGTAGACCGGCTTTCCGTCCACGTAGGGCTGGAAGGGCGCGACGCCCTCGACCCCGCTCTTGCCCTTGATCACCCTACGGACCGTGACGGCCGTGCCGGCGAAGGCGTCGACCCGGCCCTGGCGCACGGCGTCGAGGCCCGCGACCTGGTCGGGCAGGATCAGCATGTCCTTGATGCCGTAGGCCTTGGCGGTATCGATCTCCGCGTAGGCCGTGCCCGTCGCGAACTTCAGCTTCTTGGCCGCGATTTCCTTGTACGTCTTGATGCCGTGCGGGTTTCCCTTGCGCACGATGAACGAGTCGGGCATCAGGTAGTCGGGATCGGAGAACAGCACCTGTGCGCAGCGATCCGGATTGATGTACATGCCCGCCGACACCACGTCGAACTGCTGCGCCTGGGTCAGCCCGGGAATCAGCGCGCTGAACTGCGTCGGCACCGCCTTCACCTTGGGCACACCGAGGCGCGGGAAAATCACCTTGGCGATGGCCGGCGCCTCCCCGGTCACCTCGCCGTTCTCGTCGATGTAGCCGAACGGGACCTCGCCCGCCACGCCGATCTTGACCTCTCCGGCGTCACGCAGCCGGTCCAGCAGATCCCCGCCCTTGACCTTCCCCTCCTCCGGCACGCGGGTACAGGCCGCGGCGCCGAACACACCCAGCGCCGCCGCCCCCGCACCGTAGAGCAGGGAGCGGCGGCGGACTGGTCTGGCGATGAATCCCTCATTGTTACCAAGTGGTGGAGCCATGGCGCGCCATTACCCGAAGCCCCGGGAGGTATGCCTATCGTTTTCGGCCCTTGATAAAGCCGAGATCTGAATTCGCGGCAATACGGCCATGTCCCAACTTCGCGCGATTCACGCGGTATTGGGGCCGGTGGAACTCGCCACTCCGGCCTCGTAGAACGCATGCGCCGTCCGGAGTACGAGATCGTCCCTGTGCCGCGCGGCCACGAGCTGGAGGCCGACCGGCAGACCGGCCCCGTCGAGCCCCACGGGCACGGAAGCGGCGGGCTGTTGGGTCAGGTTGAAGGGGTAGGTGAACGGGGTCCACCCCGTCCACCTGCGCAGTCCCGAGCCGCGCGGAACCTCGACTCCCGCCTCGAACGCGGTGATCGGCACCGGCGGCGTCACCAGCAGGTCGTACGTCGAGTGGAAGGCGCCCATCCGCCGACCGAGCGCCATCCGCCTGTCGACCGCCGCCAGATAGTCGAGCGCGCTGTACCGCGCGCCCCGGGCGCATATCTCCCGCAGCCCCGGATCGAGCAATTGCCGCTTGGACGCCGGGAGATGCTGCACCACCCGCGCCGCCCCGCTGAACCACAGCGTGTGGAACGAATCCACCGGATCCGTGAAATCCGGATCCACCTCCTCGACATACGCGCCGAGTTCGGCGAGCCGCGTCACCGCCGCCCGCACCACCGCGGCGACATCGGGCCGCACCGCCACCTGTCCGCCCAGCGTCGGCGAGTACGCGACCCGCAGCCCGCGCACCCCGCCGGGCAGCGCGTCCCGGAAGCCGCCGGACGGCGGTCCCGAGGCCGACCAGTCCCGCGGGTCGGGGCCCGAGATCACGTCCATCAGCAGCGCCGCGTCGGCCGCCGTGCGGGTCAGCGGGCCGACATGCGCGAGGGTTCCGAACGCCGACGACGGGTACAGCGGTACGCGCCCGTACGTCGGCTTGAGGCCGAAGATCCCGCAGAAGGAGGCAGGAATCCGCACCGAACCCCCGCCGTCCGTGCCGAGCGACAGCGGCCCCGCCCCGACCGCGACCGCCGCCGCGCTCCCGCCGCTCGAACCGCCCGCCGTGCGCGAGGTGTCGTACGGATTGCGGGTCGCGCCCGACAGCGGCGAATCCGTCACGCCCTTCCAGCCGAACTCGGGCGTCGTCGTCTTGCCGACGAAGACCGCGCCGTGCTCGCGCAGCCGGGCCACCGAAGGCGAGTCCTCGTCCCACCGACCCTGCTCGGACACGGTTCTCGAGCCCCGCAAGGTGGGCGCGCCCTTCTGCAACAGGATGTCCTTCACCGACACCGGCACCCCGTCGACCAGGCCCATCGGCTCGCCCTCGCGCCACCGCCGCGCGCTCGCCTCCGCGCCGGCGAGGGCCCCCTCCGCGTCGACCCGCACGAACGCGTTCAGCTCCGGTTCGGTCTCCTCGATCCTGGCGAGCACGGCGCGGGTCGCGTCGACCGGGCTGAACTCCCCCTTGCGATATCCCTCGACGAGGTCCTGCGCGGTCAGTCCGATGAGCTCGCTCGTCATCCGCCCTCCAGCGTCAGCGATCGCGATACGTTGCCGGGGACCTACCCAGGATCACCTCGTCGGGCACGGACATCGCGGGGAAACCGGCAGGCAATGAAGATCCGCTTTCCTGGACGCGAGAAGTCGGGAACAGCCACCCATTTCATGAACACCAGAAAGATCAAAGGCACCTGCCGACATGTGCGGATTGACCCCGCAGGCACCGGAACCTACCGTCGACAACAGAGGTACTTCACCAGGGTTCCTGCACCTTGTTTCGCGCTGTGTCGCTGTCCCGACGTCCCGGCGGTTCGCCGGCTCAAGCACCACACCGGCATTGATCAGTCAGCTGAACATGGGGCCTGCTCATGGACGTCTCATTCCTGGGGGGACCGGAACCGCAGCGCGGTGTGGGCGTCGTCGCCCCGTTCGACTTCGCTCTCGACCGCGAGCTGTGGCGCTGGGTACCCGACCACGTCTCCCTCCACCTCACCCGTACTCCGTTCGTGCCCGTCGAGGTCGGCCTCGACCTGGCGCGCCTCGTCAGTGAGCACGAGACGCTCGGCGAGGCGGTCCGCGCGCTCGGCGCCACCGGGCCGGAAGTCCTCGCGTACGCCTGCGCCTCCGGCAGCTTCGTCGGCGGGGTCGCGGGGGAGCGCGCGCTGTGCGCGGCGATGCAGCGGGCCGGCGAGCTGCCCGCCGTGACCACGTCAGGGGCGCTGCTCGAGGCGCTGTCCGAACTGGGCGCGCGGCGCATCGCCCTCGTCACTCCCTATACGCGATCGGTCACCGAATCGCTGGAGGAGTATCTGTCGGAGGCCGGCATCACGGTCACCGGCCGGGCCTACCTCGGACTGACCCGGCACATCTGGAAGGTCCCCTACCGGGACGTGGCCACGATGGCCAGGGAAGCCGGGACCGCCGGGGCCGACGCGCTCTTCATCAGCTGCACCAACCTCCCGACCTACGACATCATCCCGCAGCTGGAAGCGGAGCTGCGGGTACCGGTGATCTCGGCCAATCAAGTCACGATGTGGGCAGCCCTCGCCCGGCTGGGTACGCGTGCGGTGGGGCCCTACCAGGCGCTGCTCGACCCGGCGGCGCGGGTGTGGCCCCCGGCGGAGCTGCCGGAGGCGCTGCCTCCGGAGGAACTGCCGAAGGAACGGTCGAAGGAACAGGAAGGGTGGGCATAGGGCATGACCTCGCTGGGATTTCTGTACCCCGGACACTCCGCGGAGGACGACTACCCGCGCATCGAGATGCTGATCGACAGCGATGTGCGGCTGCCCGTCGTCCACACCGACATCGGGGAGGACGCGCACCGTGTCGACGCGCTGCTGAAGATGGGTGCGCCGGACCGGCTCGCCGCGGGGGTCGAGGAGCTGCGGCTCTCCGGCGCGGAGGCGGTGGTCTGGGCGTGCACGTCCGGGAGCTTCGTCTTCGGTTGGGACGGTGCGCACGACCAGGTTCGCGGCCTGGCGAGGGCGGCGGGGCTGCCCGCCTCCAGTACGTCCTTCGCGTTCGCGCACGCGTTGCGGGAGGTGCGGGCGCGGCGGGTGGCGGTGGCCGCGACGTATCCGGAGGATGTCGCGGGCCATTTCGCCACGTTCTTGAAGGCGGCCGGGGCGGAGGTCGTGTCGGTGAGCGGCAGCGGGATCATCACGGCGGCGGAGGTCGGTACGTGGGGGTGGGACGAGGTCCTCGCGATGGCCCGGGCCGGTGACCATCCCGACGCGGACGCGGTTCTCCTTCCGGATACGGCGTTGCACACGGCGGCGTATGTGCGTGACCTGGAGGCGGAGCTCGGCAAGCCGGTTCTCACGGCGAATCAGGTCACCGTCTGGGAGGCGCTGCGACTCGTCGACCGGCGGGTCAACGCGCCGGCCCTCGGCGCGCTCTTCACGAAGGAGCCGCTGGTCCAGGTCTGACACCCGGCTCCGCCCGGTCACGGCTCCTCCGACGGAGCCCCGTCCCCCGGCCACGGGGCTCCGCCCCGGACCCCGCGCCTCAATCGCCGGCGGGGCTTGATTTTGCCCACCCGCCGCCGTCGCCTTGGGCAATCTGCCGCCTTGGGCGGCAGGGTGGGCAAGGCGGCCCCCGGTGCCGCGCATCGCGAACGGTGGGACCGGCCACGGTGCGGGAATAAAGCGGAGTAGGCCTCCGTTACGTTCGGGAAGAGACAGTCACCCGTACGTACGTATTCGCAGGAGGACCCGTGATCCGCGGCGCAGCCCTCGGGACCGCACCCACCCCGCTCTCCGTCCTGGACCTGGTCACCGTGGGAGCGGGCCGCACGGCGACCCAGGCCCTCCGCACCAGCGTGGACATCGCCCGCCTCGCCGAGACCCGCGGCTACCACCGCTACTGGGTCGCCGAGCACCACTCGATGCCGGGCGTCGCGTCCAGCAGCCCCGCCGTGATCCTGGCCCACCTGGCCGCCCACACGGACCGCATCCGCCTCGGCTCCGGCGGCGTCATGCTCCCGAACCACGCCCCGCTCGTGATCGCGGAACAGTTCGGCACGTTGGAGGCGATGGCCCCGGGCCGCGTCGACCTCGGCCTCGGCCGCGCCCCGGGGACGGACGGCGCCACCGCCGCCGCCCTGCGCCGCACCGATCGTCTCAACGAGGGCGCCGACGACTTCCCGCAGCAGCTCGTCGAACTCACCCGCTTCCTCGACGACGACTTCCCGGACGGCCACCCGTACTCCCGCATCCACGCGGTCCCGGGCCCCGTCCAGGCCACGTCCCCGGGCGGCGTCCAGGACCCGAACCGCCCGCCGGTCTGGCTCCTCGGATCCTCCGGCTTCAGCGCCCGCCTGGCCGCGACGCTCGGCCTGCCGTTCGCCTTCGCGCACCACTTCTCGGCGCAGAACACCCTCCCGGCGCTCGACCTGTACCGGGAGAACTTCCGCCCGTCCGAGCTGCTGTCCGAGCCCTACGCCCTCATCGGCGTCTCGGCCCTCGCGACGGACGACGACGGCACGGAGGCCCGCCGCCAGGTCCTCGCCGCCGCCCTCAACATGGTCCGGCTGCGCACCGGCCGCCCCGGCCTCGTGCCGACGCCCGAGGAGGCGGAGGCGTACCAGTTCAACGAGATGGAGCGGGACTTCATCCAGTCCTGGAACTCCAACGTCATCCACGGCACCCCCGACGAGGTCCGCTCCGGCCTCGACGAGCTGCAAAAGCGCACGGGCGCCGACGAGTTGATGCTCACGGCCAACGCCCACGGCGGCGACGTACGCCTGCGCTCCTACGAACTCATCGCGGATGCCTACGGGTTGCCGCGCGCCTGACAGCGCTTCGGCGGCGGATCACCCGCGCTCCGCGAGGAGCCCAGAGATACGATCCGCCGCCACCGGCCGCGAGTAGAGCCAGCCCTGCCCGGTGTCGCAGCCGAGCCGACGCAGCCGCTCCGCCTGCTCCGCCGTCTCCACGCACTCGGCGGTCACGGTGAGCCCGAGCCGGTGCGCCAACTGCACGAGCGCCTCGACGATCATCGCGTCCGCCGGCTCCGCGGGTACGGACCCGTCGCCCCGGAACCCCCGCACGAACGCCCCGTCGAGCTTGAGCACCGACACCGGCAGCCGGCTGAGGTACGCGAGGTTGGAGTACCCGGTGCCGAAGTCGTCGATGGCGATGCGCACACCCATGTCGTTCAGTGCCCGGAGCGCTTGCAGCGGCCGCCCCGTCGAACCCATCACGGCGGACTCGATCAGCTCCAACTGGAGGAGTTCCGGCGGGAGTCCGGTCTCGGCGAGGATCTGCGCGACCTCCGTCACCAGATCCGAGTCCCACATCTGACGCACCGCCACATTCACGCTCACGAACACCGGTTGCGCCTCGGGGTGCTCCACCTGCCAGCGCCGCGCCTGCGCGCAGGCCGTCCGCAGCACCCACCGCCCCAACTCCACGATGGAGCCGTCCTCTTCGGCCAGTCCGATGAACCGATTCGGCGTCAGCAGGCCGAACTGCGGGTGCCGCCAGCGCACCAGCGCCTCGACCCCGCGCAGCGCGCCGTCCGCCATCTCCACCAACGGCTGGTACTCCAGGGCGAATTCACCCCGGTCGACCGCGGGCCGCAGGCTCGACGACAGGGCCTGGCGGGTCATCCGGCGGGCGTTGCGCTCCGGGTCGAAGAACGTCCAGCGGGCCTTGCCGTCCGCCTTCGCCCAGTACAGCGTGGTGTCGGCCGCCTGCATCAGGGCCGTCGTGCTGGTGCCCGTGACCTGCCGCTCGACGACGCCGATCGAGGCGGAGACCGACACCTGCTCACCGGCCAGGTCGAAGGGCCTGCGCAGTGCGTCGAGCACCGCCCGGGCGAGCTCGGCGACCTGCTCCGTACCGGTGGAGTCCTCGACGAGCAGCGCGAATTCGTCGCCGCCGAGCCGGGCCACCAGCGGGGTGCCCGTGGCGCTCTGCGCGCGGTCCGCGCAGCGCGTGAGCCGCTCGGCGACGGCGACGAGCAGCCGGTCGCCGACGGGATGCCCGAGGGAGTCGTTGACCGCCTTGAACCCGTCGAGGTCGAGCAGGCAGAGCCCCACGCGCCCGGTCGCGCCCGCGCTCTCGTACGTCCCCGACTCCAGGGCGGCGGAGACACGCTCGAAGAACAGGGTGCGATTGGGCAGCCTGGTCAGCGGATCGTGCAACTCCAGGTGGTGCAGCCGGTCCTGGAGCCCGCGGTGCGCGGTGATGTCGCTGAGCGAGAGCAGCACGGCGTCCGCGTCCGGGAGCGGCGACACCGTGACACGCAGCCACATCGAGTGGCCCGAGGGGTGCTTGAGGCGGCGGGTGCGGCTGAGCCGGGCCTGACGTCCGCGCAGGATCTCCTGATAGGCGTCCGCGGTGCGCGGGTCCGAGCGCAGGTCGAGCAGTTCGTCGACGGCGCGGCCCGTGAGCTGCCCGGTGTGCTCCCCGGCGTCCTCCCCGCACAGCAGCGCGCACGCGGCGTCGTTGGCGCCGACGATCACGCCGTCGCGGTCGACGACCGCCATGGCCAGCGGCGACGTCGCGAACGCCGGCCGGTAGAGGGCCTGGGCGGCCGGGGGCCGGGAAGCCGACCGGCCGCTCTCACTCTCCGTGATCTCCGAGGTCTCCGTGAGCCCCGGGATCCCCGCGAGGGGATCGTGGCGTAGGCCGGGCGGGGCCACCCGGCGCGCGGTCGTGGGCCCTTCGGGCTGTGCGCTCACCGCTCGCTCCCGTGGTGCGTCGGTTGGTTGCGTGGTCTGCTGCGGCCGGGTCCCGGCAGGAAAGTGTGCCGATCATAGAGGCAGGTCGGACGGCCTATCCAGCCTGGTTTGCAGTGTGCACGGGTTTCGGGCCGCCGCAGCCCGCCGCGGTAGATCGTTTCTGCTCGACGCTGCCCCACCTTCTGTCGCGGCCCGATCGCGGGCGATCGACTGTGACGTTCCGTGATCGGCCGGAGTGTCGTCCGCTCACTCATCCGGGCCAGATAAACAGGGCAAAGCCCATCAAATACCAACACTCTGGGTTGGGTGTCCCGCATTCCCGTCCCGGAGGTCGACTTGCCGCGTCCGCAGCCACTCGGGGGAGTGGACAAGCCGCGCCCGCGCGCCCTCGCGGCGGCGCTCACCGCCTTCGCCGCCGTGGCCGCGACGGGGCTCGTCGCGGGACCGGCCTCGGCCGTACCGTTCGCCGGGCCCTGCGCCCTGGAGCGCACCGCGGCCCACCACTCCGAGGGCCTGGACACCTGGAACGCGGCGTACCCGAAGCCCCAGAAGAAGCTCAACGCCGTGATGGTCTTCCTCTCGTTCCCCGACTCGCTGCCCCTGACCACGCCCGACGAGCTGGCCTCCGACTACTTCCCGTCCACCAGCCGCTTCTTCGACCGGGCCTCGTACGGGAAGTTCTCCCTGCTCCCGCATCCGCAGCGGCGGTGGATCCAGATGCCGCACGCCTCGACCGCGTACGCCATACAGCGCGACTGGGACGCCGCGCACCGCGGCGCGTATCTGCGGGACGCCCTGAAGGCGGCGGATCCGCACACGGACTTCAGCAAGTACGACGTCGTCTACTTCGTCGCCGACCCGGACGCGCCCGGTGTCGACTCGGACGCGACGAAGGTCGTGAACTTCGACCGGCCGATGCGCGCGGACGGTACGGACATCCGCCGCATCGTGACGGTCTTCGAGCGTCATCCGCCGGACCGCAATGTGCTCGCGCACGAGACGGGGCACGTCTTCGATCTGCCCGACCTCTACCACCGGCCCACCGACGGCAAGGGGGACTGGGACACGTACGTCGGTGACTGGGACGTCATGGGCAGCCAGTTCGGGCTCTCGCCGGACCTGTTCGGCTGGCACAAGTGGAAGCTGGGGTGGCTGGACCGGCGGCAGGTGGCGTGTGTGAAGCGCAGTGGTGAGACCCGGCTGACGCTGGAGCCGTTGAGCACGGAGCCGCGGGGGGCGGGCGCGGCGTTCGGCGCGGGTGGTGGCACCAAGCTCGCCGTGATCCGTACGGGTGTCGACAGCGCGATCGCCCTGGAGGCGCGGGGTGGCGCCGGCAATGACGCCGCGACCTGTACCCGGGGTGTTCTCGTCTACCGCGTACGCAGCGATTCCTCGTCCGGGGGCGGTCCCGTGGAGGTGCTCGACGCGCATCCCCGTACGGAGGCCTGCTATGGCGAATCCGTCTATCCGCCGCTGGCCGACGCGCCGGTGGGGGTGGGGGAGACGTTCACGGTGCCGGGCGACGACATCCGCGTCGAGGCGGAGGGCCGGACGGCTTCGGGGTCGTGGACGGTGAAGGTGACGACCGAGGGCTGACTGGGGCGTCCACCCCGGCTCCCTCACGGGGGTGTGGGTGGCGGAGCCCCCACAACGCGCGGCGGAGCCGCGTAAAACACGAGTGGCGAGTCAGGTTCGCGCTTTTTGCGAACATGACTCGCCACTCGGAACGTGCGCCATCAGGGACTCGAACCCCGGACACGCGGATTAAGAGTCCGCTGCTCTAACCAACTGAGCTAATGGCGCCGGTTGACGTCGTAGACATTAGCACCAGGATCGGGGGCAGGAAAAATCGAAATCCGTACCGCGGCCTGCGCACTCGCGCGGGCCGCCCGGACGCACGCCCAGCGCATGACCTCGGGGCCCGGCAGCCAGGGGTGACGGGTGTCGGGGGCGACCACCCAGCGGGACTCCTGGCGCTGGTCGGGCCGGAGCGCGGCGTGGGTCGTGGGGGCCGGTCCCGTGACCGCGTCGCCGACGCCGTGGTACAGCAGCGGCGGCACCGCGGGGCCCCACTCCTCCCAGTGGAGGAGGGACGGCAGGCGCTGGGCCGTGCCCGGCGCGGTGAACAGGAGCATGCGGCCCCGGTGCGTCGCGACGGGACCCGACCCGGGCCCCTCGGACCAGAGTCCGTCTAACATCCGCCGGCCAAAGATCGCGGGAACGTTCACCACGTCGAAGACGGATCCGCAGGGGAGGACGACGGGGGCCGTGGGCCGCGCCTCCCAGTGGGCGAGCGTGGAACGGGGGTACGCCCCGGCCGAGGCGAGCCAGGCCGCGCCCTCGGGGGTGACGTCGCAGATGTCGAAGTGATCACGCGCGCCAGGGGCCGTGGCCGAAGGGGCGTGGGGGGAGTACGGAGGCGTCGCGGTGCTCATGCCTCATACATCTACAGGGGGTGAGGGGGCGATTGCCAAGGGTTGCGGAAAATCGGGACAGGAGGGGGCGGGGTGGAGTATCTTGCCCACTGGCATATGCCAAATGATCATTACGGCCCCATGGTGCGGTCCCGACGCGGCCCTCGTCACATCGTCCGCTCCTTGGCCCCGCGCAGCAGGTCACGGCCGAACTCGACCATCTTCTTCGCGTAGTCCTCGGTCCAGTCCGCGCGCTCCGCGATGTCCGCCGTGGTGAGCCGGTCGAAGCGGCGCGGGTCGGCGAGCTGCGCCGCGGCGACGGCCTGGAACTCCATGGACCGGTCCGCCGCGGAGCGGAACGCGTGCGTCAGCTCCGTGGCCCGGGTGAGCAGGTCGCGGGGGTCCTCGATGGACTCCAGGTCGAAGAAGTGCTCCGGGTCGGCGGCGGCCTCCGCGGGTTCGAAGATCAGCGGGGCGGGTCGCAGCCGGGGCTGATGGGTACGGTCGGGCTCCGCCATTTTGCGGCCTCCTGTTGCCGGGGTGGCCCGCGGTTCGGTGTCGGGCCACCTTCCATTGTCCGTCGGGCCGCAAGAGGGCGGGGGGCTCCGCCCGGGACCCGGTTGAAAGATCGGGGCTCTGCCCCGGACCCCGCTGCTCAATCGCCGCAGGGGCTTGAGCAGCTCAGGCGGCGCTGGGGCCGGGGTGGTGGATTCGGTGTTTTGACAGGCGGGACAGAACCGAGTGGTTCGCCTCCCAGCCGTCCGGGAACTTCACCGTCACCCCGAGCTGCACCGGCTCCGCCGACGGGTGTTCGTCCAGGAGGTCCGCGACCCCGGCCCGGCACACCACCACGCACGCGTGCCGATGCCGCGACGCGAGGACGCAGAGCCGGCCCGTCTCCAAGTGGAACGCCGTCGCGTCCGGGCGTCCTGACAGCGGGTGCAGGACGACGGTGACGTCGAACTCCCGGCCCTGGAGGCGGTTCGCCGTGTCGACGGTGACGTCCTCCACGCCGAGTTCCGCCAGCGCCGCCCGTACCGCCGCCGCCTGGTCGCGGTGCGCCGTGCCGACACAGATCCGCTCGGCCGTCAGCGGGCCCCCGCCGGACTCGGAGCGCGTGACGCCCTCCCGGTCGAGCAGCCGCCGGACGACCAGGGCCACGGCCCGCACCGCCTCCGGGTCGGTGCGCGGAGTGTGCGCGGCCGGCAGCTCCAGCAGGCCCCAGCCGGAGGCCGCCGCCTCGTCGATGACCCGGTCGGGGCCCGAACCGTCCGACGCCACGCGGAAGTTCAGCTCCCGGTCGCCCTCGTCCGTGCCGCTGCGGAACGGTGTGTACGGGTAGAAGGCGTCGGAGACCAGGGGAGCCGCCGAGGCCGGGAGCCGCCAGGAGACCGGGAGCCGGTGCTGCGGAAGCTCCGGGTTGTGGGCAAGCAGCGTCGACACCGCCGAGGCCGACGGATCGTAGGACAGGCCCGCCCACTGCTCCGCCCCGACGATCGAGAACGGGTCCAGCTGCCCCGGGTCGCCCACGAACAGCGCCCGCTCGAACAGCCCCGCCACGGCCAACAGGGCGTCGGAGCGCATCTGGTACGCCTCGTCGACGATCCCGTGCGGCCACGGCCCTCCCGCGTCGGAGGCCTTGACGTGCGCCCACTTCGCCGCCGTCGAGACGACGATCGGCAGCGGGGCCAGATCGCCCGCCTTCGTCGACAGACGGACGGTCGGCAGATCGTCGAGCGCCTTGTCGTACGCGTCCGGGTCGCTGCTGTGCAGCCGGCCGACGGCGAGCTCCGGGTTCTTCGCGTGGAGGCGGAGGACGAGGTCGTCGACCTGCGCGTTCGTCTGCGCCACGATCATCAACGGGCGGCCCGCGTCCGCCAGTTCGAGCGCCGCTCGCACCACGAGGGTCGACTTTCCGGCGCCGGGAGGGGAGTCGACGACGATGCCGCGCGCCGTGCCGTGCAGGGTGTCGTGGAGGATGGCCGCGGTGGCCTGCCCGGCCGCGTCGGACGGGCTGAGAGCGGTGGTCGGCGTGGTCACAGAACGTCCTCCGAAGTGACGGTGTCGGGAGCCTCCGCGCCCGTCCCCGGCGGGCCGCCGTGCGTCCACGGCGTCTCCTCCGGTTCCGGCAGCTTGGGGCCCCCGCGCTGCTCGTGCTCGAACAGCGTCCAGCACACCCGGTCGCCCTTCTCCGGCAGCGAGCCGTCAGCCGGCTCCTTGCCGCGGCCCATCTTGTCGAGGATCCGCAGCACGACCACGGCGGTGTCGCCCTCTTCGTGCTCCACGAACTCGGCCGTCTGCGGCTTGCCTTCGAGGGAGCGGTACACCTTCACGCCCACGCCGAGGCGCGGGGTGTCGTCCGTGCGGAGCGTGACGAGCGGGCGGGGCCGCTTCTTCTCGTTGTACGCGGGAACCACCTCGGTCACCTCGCCGGCGAACGCCTCGCCCGAGAGGCGGCGGCCCGCCATCACCAGCGGGTCGTCCAGCGCCTCCTGCGCGTCCAGGCGGGCCTGCTCGCGCTCGCGCGTGGCCAGCTTGTTCGCCGCCGTCACCGCGTCGTCCCGGCGCGGCTGCGGGGGCTCGCCAGCGGTGACCCGGTCGCGGTGCCCGGTGAACGACCAGCGGTCGCGGGTCCAGCGCTCCGCCGCGTATCCGCCCTCGGGCAGCGTGCACAGCTGGTCGAGGCCGCGCCATACCGCGTCCCACGTGGGCCGCGTACGGGACTCGACCAGGGCGTGGATCTCCCGCTCCGCGGCGGTCAGTTCGGCGAGCCGGCCCTCCGCCTCGACCGCGTCGTCGGCGGCCGCGTGGCGCGTGCGGGCCTTGTCGTAGCGGTCGATCGCGGGCGCCAGCAGCTTGTTGTCGAAGGCCGGGTCCGTGGCCGGGCCCGCCGGCGGGCAGAGCAGCTGGCCATGCCTGTCACGGTCCAGCTCGGCGCTGAGCGCCGCCGCCGCGCCGGACGTGCCCTCCGGCGCCTCGATCCAGGCGAGCAGCGCGCCCAAGTGCTGGTCCTCCAGGCTCGACTGGCCCGTCGCCCAGTGCCGCGACAGCAGGTCCGTCATCGCGAGGAGCAGCGCGGATCCCGGGACCCGGGCGCGCTCCCCGAAGTGCGTGAGCCAGCGGCCGAGGAGCGGGACGTGCGGCGGCGCGGGGTAGGGCGCCTCCGGGTCCTGCTCCGCGGTGCGGCGAAAACGCATGGAGCGACCGAGGAGGCGGACGAACTCGATGCCCGCGCGGCCCGGCACGATCAGCTGCGGGGCGTCCGCGCACAGCTCGACCTCGACCTTGACCTTCTTTCCGGTCTCCGCGTCGACCTCGCTGCGCTCGGCGGCCTCGACATCGGCGGCGTACGTGTCGATGTACGGCAGAACCTCGTCGGCCAGTTGCGTCAGGAACGCGAAGCGGAGGTCGCGGTCGCGGGGCTGCGGGACGACCAGGAGGCGCGGGGACGTGCGCTCGGTGCCGACGAGCGCGCCGAGCGGGGCGCCGGTCTCACCCGCCGTCGTGAGCGGTACGAGGACCAGCGGCCGCTGGGACAGATGGCGGTGCCGAACGGTGGCCGTGGGCTGGGCCCTTCCCGTCGCGGTGGCCTCCAGCCGGGCCAGGTGGTCGATCAGGCTCACCGGTGTGCCTCCCGTTCAAGCCTCTGCGGCGATTGAGCAGCGGGGTCCGGGGCGGAGCCCCGAGAGGTGTGGGTCAGCACCGCGCACCGCCGAGAGCCTCGTCCCGCAGCTGCGCCGCACGGCGCAACGCCGCCACCGCCGGGTCCGACGGGTCGCCCGCCTCGCCACGCGCAGCGGCAAGCACCTCGTCGACCGTGGTCAGCGAGCCCAGTTCGGCGCGCAGGGGGCGGCCGAGCGAGGTCACCGCGCCCTCCCCGCGCGCGTGGTCACGGCAGTGGAACGCCAGCTCGCACGCGGCCAGGCACTCCGGCGCGTACGTCGCCGGCACCGCCTCGACGGCCGCCGTCAGCTCGGCCTTGGGCAGCTCCGGGTCGAAGACCGTGCCCGGCGGGAGCGCCGCCGCGATGTCCTCGACGCGGGTCAGACGGTCCAACTGGCGGCGCGTCACCGAGCGTTGCTTGCGCACGTCGACCGCCGACGCCGCCGGCAGGTTCGAGAAGTCCTTCGGGCACACGAGCACGATCCGCTGCCGGACCCGCACCTCCGCGTCCGGCATCCGCGCCGCGACCTCCTCAAGGGCCAGCACGTACACGGCTGCCTGGCGGGCCGCCGCGCCCACCTTCGACGCGTCCGCCGCGCCGTCGATCATCGGGAACGACTTGATCTCGACGACCGTCCAGCTGCCGTCCGGATGCACCACCACCGCGTCCGGCTCCAGGAACGCCGGGCTGCCCGCCACGTCGAGCGCCAGCATCGGGTGGTCGAGGAACGTCCAGAACCCCGGCGACTCGACTGCCTCCCGCAGGGCGAGCGCGGTGCGCGCCGTGCGGCCCTCGGGGCCGATCGCCGACAGGTCCGGGGACCGTACGAGCTCGGGGGTCGGCTCGGGAGCGGCGCCGTCCTCCCTGCCCAGACACGCGTGGACGAGCTTGAGGAGCTCCGAGCCGCCGTCCGACTTCACCCGCGCCTCGAACACATTGCCGCGGGCCAGGGCGAACTGGGACTGGCCGAACGAGGACGGTGAGCCCAACGCCTCCGCTATGCGCGCCTTGTCGACCCCCGCGCCGTCCAGGAGTGCCCGCCTACGGCAGCCCGGGTTCGCCGCGAGCGCGGCCAGGGCCCGGGCGTCCAGCGGACGCGGCGGATGGTCCGGGCCGCGCAGTTCAGCGAGCCGGTGCCGCAGCCCCGTCGCCGCTGTCCTGCGACCTGGCTGCCTTGCGCTGTCGGGGAATTCGCTCACCCGGGAAAGTCTGGCACTCTCCACTGACAATCGGGGCTCGCGTGGCGGAAGGGGAGGCCGGCGTTCCCGCGAGCACGCCGTACGCCCGGTCCTTCAGGCGCGCCGCGACGAGCCGCACCGGCTTCGTCAGGGCCAGGCCCACGGCCATCGCCGCGACCCCGGCGAGCGCGTCGAAGAAGTAGTGGTTGGCCGTGCCCATCACGATGACCGTGGTCATCAGCGGGTACGCGACGCCCAGCGCCTTCACGTACGGGGAGCGGGCGTGCCGCCACACCAGGATGCCGCACCACAGTGCCCAGCCGACGTGCAGGCTCGGCATCGCCGCGTACTGGTTCGTGAGGCCGCCCATGCCCTTGGGGGCGCTGGCCGCGCCGCCCCACCAGCCGTACGAGCTGTAGTGGGCCATCGTGTCGACGAAGCCGTGGCTCGCGGCGAGCAGCCGGGGCGGGCTGGTCGGCAGCAGGACGAAGCCGATGAGGCCGATCATCGTCGAGGTCATCAGCCAGGTGCGGGCCGTGCGGTAGATCTCGGCGCGGCGGCGGAACAGCCAGATGAGGACGATCGGCGTGACCAGATAGTGGAGCGAGGCGTACCAGAAGTCGGCGGGGACGCCGAGCCACGGTTCGCGGGTGAAGAGACGGTTCAGCGGGTGCTCGAGGTTGAGGTGGACGGCCTGTTCCGCCCGGAGGATCGCCAGACCGTGGTCGACGGCCTCGTCGACGTCGCCACGCGCGAGCAGCCGGCCCGCCGAGTACGCGCCGTACACCAGGAGGATCAGCGGCAGTTCCGTCCACCAGCGGAGCCCGGCGCCGGGTATCGCTTCCGTGCGCGGTGCCTCGTCGGTCTGCGCCATGCGGGCCGCTCCCCCTCTTCGCTCGTGCGGCGGCCTCCGGCCACAGCTTCACTCTACGGTGTACAGGTGCACATGGGGCCCTGCGTGGGCGACCCCTGACCCTCCTAGACGCAGCGATCATGCTGCGGGTTGCCCGCTGGGCGGCCTCCCTGTGGGTTGCGCGATGATGGACGTGGCGATCCTTCCCGCTCGCCCTATGTTCACCCTTGAACCCTTGTAGTTGCTTGTAGTTTCGAAAGAGGCCTCCTCATGGCACCGCGCATCCTGTTGGCCCGGCACGGACAGACCGAATGGTCGCTGTCCGGACGGCACACCGGGAGGACGGACATCCCACTCCTGGAGGAGGGCAGGCGCGGCGCGAAACTGCTCGGCGAGCGGCTGGGACGTGCGCCGTACGACGGGCTCGACGGCGTCGAGGTCCGGACGTCCCCCCTGGTGCGCGCGAGCGAGACGTGCGAGCTCGCCGGGTTCGGGGAGCGGGCGACCACGTGGGACGCGCTCATGGAGTGGGACTACGGGGCGTACGAAGGGCTGACGCCGGCGCAGATCCAGGAGCTCAGGCCCGGCTGGTTCATCTGGCGGGACGGGGTGCCGGAGGGCGAGTCACTCGCCGAGGTGACGGCGCGGGCCGACGAGGTCGTGGAGTGGGCGCGCTCCGCCGACCGGGACGTTCTGGTCTTCGCCCACGGCCACATCCTGCGGTCGATCGGGGCGCGCTGGCTCGGCTTCCCGCTGGACTTCGCCGCGCGGATCCGGTTGAACCCGACGTCGTTGTCCGTACTGGGATGGGCCTACGGCGAGCCGGCCCTGGAGTCGTGGAACGAGACGGGTCACCTGACGGCGGGCTGACCGGCTCTCGTGCGGGTCGGCCGCCTCACACGGAGCGGCGTGACTCCGCGTGGGCGGCCAGGAACGTCGAGACGCCCGACGCGCGGCGGTGCGGCAGCAGGACGCGGGCCGTCGTGGCCAGCATGCCCTCGATGCGGGAAGAGCGGACGTCCCGGAGGAGTTCGAGGGTGCGCAGGCCCGCGGAGGCCGATTCGTCGGGTTGGCCCGCGCGCGCCAGGTCGTCGGCCAACTCGGCCGTGTAGAGCGCCATGTTGCGGGTGAAGTGCGGGTCCTGGAGGGCCGCCGCGCGCCGCGCGTGGAGGGACGCGCGGTCCCAGCCGCCCAGCGCCGACCAGCACTGCGCCTCAAGGCCCTCCAGCTCGGCCTCGCCGTAGAACGACATCCATTCCGGATCCGCGTCCGACGCGCCCCGCGCGAACAGCGCCTGCGCGCGGGCGAGGGAGCGTTCGCAGGAGGGCTGGTCGCCCAGGCCCGCCCAGCCGCCCGCCTCCCGCAGGGCGAGGAGGGAGAGCAGGCGGGGGGAGCCGAGGCGGGACGCCACGCGGGCCGCCGCCTGCGCGGCGCGCACCGCCTCGCGGGGGCGCCCCGCGTCGCGCGCCAGGAACGCCGTGTTGCAGAACGCGTGCGCCTCCAACGCCTCGTCGCCCGCGACCCGCGCCGTCGCGAGCGCCTCCGCGTAGTGCGAGCGCGCGTCGTCGAAGCGGCCCGAGTCATGGGCCAACCAGCCGACGGAGATGGCCAGTTCGCCCGCCCCGGCCTGCAGTCGCTCGGTAGCCTCGCGCTGGCCCGTGCCCGCGTCGAGCAGCTCGAAGGCGGTACGCAGCGGGGCCGAGGCCCGCCGGTACAGTCCGTCGGCGCCGTGCCGGTCGTCGAGCAGTCGGATCCGCCGGATCGCCTCCTCGACGGCGCCGATCCCGGCCCGCGCCGGATGCCGGTCGAGGTCCGCGGGAAGTGGGGGGACGCTGAAGGGCGCCAGGGTGGCGACGGCCACGGTGGCCGTCGAGCCGGTCATGCCGGTCATGAATGCGCGACGTCGCACGTCGCTCTCCTTGCTTGCTACGAGTTCTGCGTGTTGTGCGTGTTCTGCGTGCCACGGGTACTCCGCGTCGGCGGTGGTGGCGGCGGGGCGCGCACTCCGGCCACGTACCGCAGAGCGGGGTGCGAACCCGAGGTCCGCGAGGGTCCGGCCCGGGAACATGTGCCGGAACACCCGCTCGTACGCGTAGTTGGGGCAGCGGATCTCGCCGGCCTCCACGCGTCCGATGTAGCGCGCGTCGCAACTGACCCGCTCGCCGATCTCCCGCGCCGCACGCCGCACCGCGGCCGCGAACTCGCCCGGCGAGCGCTGACCACGCAGCTCCCTGAAGGCGAGGTTCGGCCGTGGAGACTGCGGCGTCGAGATGTCCGAGGCGATCGGCGACGACGTCATGAGCGGGTCCTCCCGTGCGAACCGTGCCGGACGGCAGGGAAGTTGGGGACGCCCGGCTCCCGGGAGGGGGAGGGCTGCCGCGACTTCCTTGTTCCGGCGAGGCTCGAAGGTACCGGCTGTCACGGGCCCGACACGCTGGGTTTGGCTACAAACCGGATATCTCACCCACGATCCGCCATGAACTGCCATCCTTTGCGGCGGCGTGCCGCCGTTGCTGTTGACAGCGTGTGCGCGTTGAACCATGCGGCGAATCCCCACGAGCGAGGAGGGGTCGACGTGTTGAACGCGTCCCAGTCCATGCTGTCACTTCCCACGACTCCCACGACGGTGCGGCATCGACCCAGCGAGGAGTACAGCGCGCCGCCGCCCGGCGACTGCGATCTGGTCACCGTGCCGGCCCGGCAGGGCCTCGAAGCGGTCGACATCCTGCGCCGCGGCTGTGCGGAAACGGTCGGCCCGGTGCTGCACGACGGGGGCGGCGACACCCTCGGCTTCCTCGTCCCGCCCGGCACCGCAGACGGCTGGGACGTGCCCGGCAGCGACTGCACGCACACGCAGGGCCGCGGCCTCGCGATCGGCGTGCGGGCCGACCCGCCGGTCGAGGGCACGGGCTGGCTGCTCCCGCCGGACCCCGCGGAACGGCCCACGGATCTGGTCACCGACCCCACGGTGCTGCGGGCCGCGCTCGACGAGGCGGCACGCATGATCGAGGCGGCGGACAACTGCCGTTGAGCCGAACCGTGCGCGGCCGTCGATAATGGCCGAATGGCAAGGTCACGAGGCAAGCAGGAGCGCGGGCGTGCGGGGCGGGAGGCCGTGGTCGAGAAGGTCGACGGCGGGCTCGCCGAGCTGGTGCCCGACCGGGACCGGCCGGCCGGCTGGACGCTGCTCGTGGACGGCGCGCCCCAGTCCCACGTCGATCTCGACGACCCGGGGCACCTCTCCTTCGAGTACCAGCGGCGGATCGGGCATGTCATCGATCTGGCCGCCGAGCGGGGGCGGCCCGTGCAGGCCGTGCACCTCGGCGGCGGGGCGTTCACGCTGGCCCGCTACGTCGCCGCCACCCGGCCGCGCTCCACGCAGCAGGTCGTCGAGCGTGACGGGGCGCTGGTCCAACTCGTGCGCGGCGCGCTGCCGTTGGATCCGGGGCAGCGGATCCGGGTGCGGACCGCCGACGCCCGTGAGGCGCTCGCCAAGCTGCCCGACGACTGGGCGGATGTGCTCGTGGCCGACGTGTTCAGTGGGGCGCGCACGCCCGCGCATCTGACCAGTACGGAGTTCCTGACGGAGGTGCGGCGCGTGCTGAGGCCCTCCGGGACGTATGTCGCCAATATCGCGGACGGGCCGCCGCTCGCGTATCTGCGGGGGCAGATCGCCACGGCGGCGGTCGTCTTCCCCGAGCTCGCGCTCGTCGCCGATCCGACGGTGTTGCGGGGGAAGCGGTTCGGGAACGCGGTGCTGGTCGCGTCCGCGGTGCCGTTGCCCGTGGCCGAGCTGACGCGGCGGGCGGCGGGGGATCCGCATCCGGGGCGGGTCGAGCACGGTAAGGAGCTTGCGCTCTTCACGGGTGGGGTGGGGGCGGTCGTCGACGCGTCGGCGAAGGCGTCTCCGGCGCCGCCGCCGTCGGTGTTCCGGTAGCCGCGGCCCCGGCCACGGGACTCCGCCCCGGACCCCGCGCCTCAATCGCCGGCGGGGCTTGAGCGGCTCACTTGAGTGGCTCAGTAGTTGGCGATTTCTACTGTTGGGGTGTGGTCGTGCCAGGTGCAGAAGGCGGAGACCTTTTTGTCGCCCGAGGTGAATTCGACGCGGATCCACGTCGGCTGCTTCCACACCTGCACGGACCAGCCCGCCGCGGGTGTCGCGGAGACGAGGGTCGCCGAGGTCTTCTGGAGGTCGAAGACCGCGCGCCCGCCGGCCGTCGAGTAACTCTTGACGGAGCCGGAGGGCCGTGGGGCCGGTGACGTCGTACGGGGGCTGGGCGAGGGGGACGGCGTCGTACGGCTCGGGGACGGCGACGGCTTGCGCGTCGACGCCGACGGTTCCGGCCGGTGCGTCGACGAGGACACCGGCGGCTTCGCGTCCGGCTCGTGCTGCGTGGCCGCGACGGGCAGCGCCTGCGGCGGGTCGTAGACCGTGCCCGCCATCACCGTGTGCACGCCCCACCACGACAGCGTCACCGCGGCCCCGGTCGCGAGCAGCCACGCGCCGCCGTGCACCAGCCGCCGTCGGGCGGGGTGCGGGCTGTGCGGCGTCCGGGGGCTCTCAGGCATCGCGGGCCATACTGCACCACACCCGCCCCGGCTGTCCCGCGAGGACCACAGTCACCCGGAAGCGGTACGGAAACCGCCGGATGGCGTACGGTGCCGTCCCATGGCAAGTGTGCTCGTGGTCGAGGACGACCAGTTCGTACGCTCAGCCCTCATCCGGCACCTGACCGACGCCGCGCACACCGTGCGCAGCGTCGGCACTGCTCTGGAGGCGCTGCGCGAGGTCGCCCATCTCCGGTTCGACGTGGTGATCCTGGATCTCGGTCTGCCCGATCTCGACGGGGCCGAGGCGTTGAAGATGCTGCGCGGGATCACCGACGTACCCGTGATCATCGCCACTGCGCGGGACGACGAGACCGAGATCGTGCGGCTGCTGAACGACGGCGCCGACGACTACCTCACCAAGCCGTTCTCGCCCGAGCACCTGTCCGCCCGGATGGCCGCCGTGCTGCGCCGCTCGCGGGGGAACACGGGCGCCGAGCCGCCCTCGCGGGTGATCCGGGTGGGTGGGCTCTCCATCGATCCCCTGCGCCGGCAGGCCGAGCTGGACGGCTCGCCGCTGGATCTGACCCGGCGCGAGTTCGATCTGCTGACCTTCCTCGCGGGGCGGCCCGGCGTGGTCGTCGCGCGCAAGGAGTTGCTCGCCGAGGTGTGGCAGCAGTCCTATGGGGACGATCAGACCATTGATGTGCATTTGTCGTGGTTGCGGAGGAAGTTGGGGGAGACGGCCGCTCGGCCGCGGTATCTGCACACCCTGCGCGGCGTCGGTGTGAAGCTGGAGCCACCGGTATGAGGTGGGCGCTGGTGAAGGTGTGCCTCGCCGTCACGACGATGGTCGTGGTCGCCTTCGCCGTCCCCCTCGGCCTCGTGATCAAGGAGATGGCGCGGGACCGGGCCTTCTCCAACGCCGAGCGGACCGCCGCCGCCATCGGCCCCACCCTCTCCATCACCACCGACCGCGACCAGCTCGACCGCGCCCTCGCCACCGCGCAGACCGGCGGCGAGGACCGGATGTCGGTCTACGTCCCGGCCGGGGGCGGGCACGAGGCGATCCGGCTCGGTGAGCAGCGGGTCGGCCCGGAACGGCTCGACATCCGGCAGGCCACCGTCGTGGACGTGCCGGGCGGCTCCGTGTGGCTCCAGCCCATCGCGGTGAGCACGGGAAAGATCGCCGTCGTCGAGGTGTACGTGCCCCAGGACGAGGTCACCAATGGGGTGACGACCGCGTGGGTCGTGCTCGGCGGCGTCGGCATCGCGCTGATCATCGGGTCCGTGGCGGTCGCGGACCGGCTCGGCGGGCGGATGGTGCAGCCCGCGCAGCGGCTCGTGGGCGCGGCGCACGACCTCGGCGACGGGAAGCTCGGGGCGCGGGTGCCCGAGGACGGCCCGACCGAGCTGCGGCTCGCCGCCGTCGCGTTCAACTCGATGGCCGATCAGGTCGTTCAACTACTCGCCAATGAAAGGGAGTTGGCCGCCGACCTGTCGCACCGGCTGCGGACCCCGCTGACCGTGCTGCGGCTCAACGCCGCCTCGCTCGGGGACGGGCCCGCCGCCGAGCAGACCCGGGCCGCCGTGGAGCAGCTGGAGCACGAGGTCGACACCATCATCCGCACCGCGCGCGAGGCGAAGCCGCAGACGGCGGCGGCCGGGCCCGGCGCCGGCTGCGACGCCGCCGAGGTGATCCGCGAGCGCATGGACTTCTGGTCGGCGCTCGCCGAGGACGAGGGCCGCAAGGTGCGGGTCGCCGGTGTCGACCGCCCCGTACGGATACCGGTCGCCCGCGGCGAGCTGGCGGCGGCGCTCGACGCGCTGCTCGGCAACGTGTTCCGGCACACCCCGGAGGGCACCGCGTTCGCGGTCGACGTGCACCGGGCGGAGGGCGCCGTCATCGTGCTCGTGTCCGACGCGGGCCCCGGGATCGCCGACCCGAAGGCCGCGCTGGCCCGCGGCACGGACGGCGTCGAGGTCGGCTCGACCGGGCTCGGCCTGGACATCGCGCGCCGGGTCGCCGAGTCCACCGGCGGCGACGTGCGGATCGGCTCGTCCGTGCTCGGCGGCACCGAGGTGCGGATCTGGCTGCAGCTGGAGGGGTACCGGCCCAGCGAGGGTCGCCGCCGCGGACACGGACGGCGCGGCCGGGAACGTAAAGGATTGGTCCCTACCTTTAATCGGACCCGATCCCTCACTTAAGCCAACCCTAAGATCCTCAACGCCCGCCACAGTTGGCCGAATTGCCGGTTTGTCGATCGCTAGCGTGCTGCCACAGCCACCCCCCACGTAGACCTAAGGCAGGCACGCGATGAGCAGCAGCACGCACCGGCGCAGGATCAGCGGCAGGAAGAAGGCGGTGGGCGGTGTCGTGGCCGCCGCCCTCGTGGGCGGCGGGGCGTTCCTCTTCGCCTCCGGCGCGTCCGCCGAAGTGACGGCCACGGGCGCCGGCTTCGCTCCGTACGTCGACACCTCGCTGACCCCGAAGTTCGACCTGGTCGGCTCCTCGAAGGCCACCGGCGTCAAGGAGTACAACCTCGCCTTCATCACCTCCGGCGGCGACTGCGCGCCGAAGTGGGGCGGCGTCACCGACGTCGGCAGCGACGAAGTCGCCGCGCAGATAGGCGACTTGAGGTCGGCGGGCGGCGACGTACGCGTCTCCTTCGGCGGCGCTTCCGGCACCGAGCTGGCGCAGGCCTGCTCCTCGGCCTCCGACCTGGCGGCGGCGTACCAGAAGGTCATCGACCAGTTCGACCTCACCAAGGTCGACTTCGACATCGAGGGCGGCGCGCTGCCCGACACGGCGAGCAACACCAAGCGCGCCGAGGCGATCGCGAAGCTCCAGAAGGACAATTCCGACCTGAACGTCTCGGTGACGCTGCCCGTGATGCCCGAGGGGCTCACCCAGGACGGCGTGAACTTCCTCAAGAACGCCAAGGACAACGGCGCCTCGCCCGACCTCGTCAACATCATGGCGATGGACTACGGGGCGTCCTACAGCGGCGACATGGGCGACTACGCCGAGCAGGCGGCGACCGCGACGCAGGCGCAGGTGAAGTCGGCGCTCGGACTGTCGGACGCGGACGCCTGGAAGGCCGTCGCGGTCACCCCGATGATCGGCGTCAACGACGTCTCGTCCGAGGTCTTCAAGGTCGAGGACGCCACGCAGCTCGTGTCCTTCGCGAAGGAGAAGGGCCTCGGCGGCCTGTCCATGTGGTCGGCGACCCGCGACAAGGCATGCGAGGGCGGGGCCGCCGACTCGGCGCAGCCGACGTGCAGTTCGATCGAGCAAGAGGCGAACGCCTTCCAGAAGGCGTTCGCCTCGTTCGACTGACCCCTGGGCTCACGCCTGCGCGGTCCGCCACTCCTCCGCGTAGTCGTTGAAGATGCCGCGCAGATGGTGGCCGATCTTCAGGTAGTCCAGGTTGTCGAGGTTGGCCAGCGAGACGCGGACCGACCACTCGGGGCCCTCGAAGCCGCCGCCGTTGAGCAGCACCACGCCGGTCTGCTGGGCGAGCCGGAACAGGGCGTCCACCGGCTCGTAGTTCTTCTCCAGGAACTGGGCGAACGACGCGCCGTGGACGCGCTCGGCCTCGGCCAGGAGGTCAAGCTCGATGTAGTAGGCGGCCCGGTGGGGATCCTCGTGGATCTTCATCTGGGCGCCTTCGAGGAGCAGGTCGAGGCGCTGCTGGACGATGGAGCGGATCTTCTCCTTGTACTGCTGGCCCTCCTCCAGCATGTTGAACAGGGAGAAGAGCGACATCATCACCTGTTGCGGCAGCGAAAGGCCCGCCGTGTGGTTGAGCGCCACCTGCCGGGAGTCCGCGACGAGCCGGTCGATGAACCGGATCTTCTCCGGCTCCAGGGTGAGCGAGCCGTACCGCTTGTTGAGCCGGTCCTTCTCCTCCTGGGGGAGCTGGGCGATCCGCTCGTCGATGACGTTGTCGTCGTGCAGCCCGATGACGCCGAGCCGCCAGCCCGTGCACCCGTAGTGCTTGGAGTACGAGTAGACGAGCAGCGTGTTGCGCGGCAGGTCGGCGGCGATCGAGCGGAAGCCCGGGACGAACGTGCCGTAGACGTCGTCGGTGACGATCAGGAGGTTCGGGTTCTTGGACGCCACGATCTCCTTGATCTGGTTCGCGACCCGCGTACTCAGCGCCAGGGAGGGCGGGTTGGAGGGGTTCACCAGGCAGACCAGCTTGATCTCCGGGTCCTCCAGCTTGGCGACCTCCTCCTCCGGGTACCGCCACTCGCGCACGCCCGTCTCGGCGAACTTGTCGGCCGCGATGTACGTGACGTCGAACTCGTAGGTGTCGAGCTCGGGGATCTCGATGTACGGGGTGAAGACCGGGACCATCAGCGCGATCTTGTCGCCCTTCTTCAGCATCCCGTTCTTCATGAGGGAGTCGAAGATGTAGCACATGGCCGCCGTGCCGCCCTCGGTCGCGAACAGCGACAGATTGTCCGCGGGGGCCTTCTTGTCGAACATCTCGTCCGCGATATAGCCGCGCACCACCTGCTCGCCGTGGGTCAGCATCCGGTCGGGCACGGGGTAGTTGTCGCCCGTGATGCCGTCCGTCAGCTCGTGCACCCACTCGTCCTTGTCGAACCCGAAGCGCTGGATGCCGTGCTGCACGCACTGCGCGAGGAGTTCGATGCCGGGCAGGTCCGGGTGGCGGCGTACGAACCCGTCGAAGCGCTCGTACGCACCCTGCTTCTCCGGCATCCCGCCGAGGTTGTCGGCGGTCCACACGCGCCGGGACTCGTCGAGGGCGAAGTAGCCGAGCGCGTAGAACGCCTCGCGGGGCCCGGTGGCGATCCAGTTCGGGTTGCCGCGGCCCGCGTTGAGCATCTGGCGGCTGGACTTCTCCTTCTGGCCCGGCTCGTCGGCCTGCGCCTGCTCGGCGAGGTCGATGAAGATGTTCTTCAGCTCGAAGGGGGAGAGCTGGGCGTACTGCTGGATCTCTTCGCGCGTGAACGTCGTCTTGGTCATGGTGTGTCCTTAAGTGCGGTGCCGGGGCTCAGTGTTGGAGGAGGACGATCACGGCGCCCCAGATGGTGAGGAGCACGTTGCCGACCGCGTACGGGATCGTGTAGCCGAGCGTCGGCACCTGGGAGCGGGAGGACTCGTTGATCGCGCCGATCGCCGCGGTGGTGGTCTGACCGCCCGCGAGTACGCCCATCAGGATCGGGAAGCGGATCTTCTGCACGTGGTGGCCGAAGAGGAAGCCGATGATCAGCGGGATCACGGTGGCGACCGCGCCGAACACCAGCAGCCCCCAGCCCGCGTCGGAGAGCCCGGAGGTGAAGCTCGGGCCCGCGTTGATGCCGACGATGGCGACGAACATGCACAGGCCGAGCGTGTCCATGAACCACTGGGCGCCGGGCGGCACATTGCCGTACGTCGGGTACTTGCCGCGGATGTAGCCGAAGACCAGACCCATGATGAGCGCGCCGCCCGACGTCGACAGCGAGATCGGGACGCCGGACACGGTCAGCGCGGGGATGCCGAGCAGGCCGCCGAGGAAGATGCCGATACCCACCCAGATCATGTCGGTGGCGAACGAGGTGGGCACCGGCTTGCCGAGGGCCGCGCCCGCCGGGTCCACGAGCCGCTTGGGCCCGGTGAGGACGAGCGTGTCGCCGCGCTCGACCTTCGAGGAGAGGCGGTACGGGAACTCCGCGCCGGAGCGGTAGATCTTGTCGATGTAGACGCCGACCATGAACGGCTCGCGCCTCAACTCCGATACGGTGCGGCCCAGTTGGGCCTTCTCGGACGCCACCACGTGCAGCGTCTCCGTCTCGTAGCCGAGGAGTTCTACGTCGTCGGTCTCCATGCCGATGTGGGTGCGGGCGTCGTAGTCGACGAGCGAGCCGCGCAGCGCGCTGACCGCGACGATGTCGCCCTCGCGCAGCACCGTCTGCTGGGTGTGGTCGAGGATCTTGCCGTCGCGGCGCACCCGTGTGAGGTAGATGCGGTGGCCGAGCTCCTTCTGCTGGTTCTCGAAGTCGTCGATGGTGCGGCCGACGATGTCGGGGCGCTCGATCGTGTAGGCCCGAAGGACGACCTCGTAGTAGCCCTCGGCGAGGTCGGGGTCGTTGTCGGGGGCGTCCAACTCCTTGGCCATCAGAGCGGATTCGGCGGCGAGGTCCTTCTTGTAGAGCCTCGGCAGGATGTTGGCGAGCAGCATCGCGCACAGGATGGTGCCGAGCGGATACGTCACCGCGTAGCCGATCGCGACGAGGTTCGCCTCGTGCTTGGCGTCCCCGGAGGACAGCCCCGGCAGGGTGCCGATGGCGTCCTGCGCGACACCGATCACGGCGGACTGGGTGAGCGCGCCGCCGAGCAGTCCGGCCGAGAGCCCGGGACCGTAGCCGAGCATCGCGGCGAAGACCCAGCAGATCAGCAGGCCGGAGACGCAGACGACGACGGCGTTGAGCACCTGCGGCAGGCCGTCCGTCTTGAGACCGCGGAAGAACTGCGGGCCGACCTTGTAGCCGAGGGCGAACAGGAACATGATGAAGAACAGGCTCTTCACCGTGCCGTTGATCTCGACGCCCGTCCAGGCACCGAGCAGCAGGCCCGCGATGAGGCAGCCGGTGACGGCGCCCAGGGCGATGGCCTTGTAGCGGACCTTCCCGAGCAGGAAGCCGAAGGCGACCGTGAGGAAGATCAGGAGTTCCGGATAGGGCTGGAAGATGTTCCGATTGAGGAAGTCGATCACGTTCCGGGTCGTCCTCTCAGTGTCCGAGAATGCCGACGAGCACGGGGCCGGTCAGCGGGAGCAGGAAGTTGGAGAGGGCGTACGTGATCGTGTAGCCGAGCATCGGCACCGATGACTGCGCCACCTGGGTGACCGCGGTGATCGCGGGGGTCGAGCACTGCTGTCCCGCGATGGCGCCGATCAGGAGCGGCTTCTCGATCTTGAGCAGCTTGCGTCCGACGACCAGTGAGATCGTCGCGGGGATCAGCACCATGGCGATCCCGGCGAACGGGAGCAGCGCCCCGTACTCCTTGATCAGCGGCCAGGCCTGCGGACCGGAGACGAGGCCCGTGCAGGCGATGAAGACCGCGAGCCCCATGTCCTTGATCGTCGAGGCGGCCTGCGGCGGGAACGCGCCGAAGGTCTGCGAGCGGGAGCGGAACCAGCCGAAGAGCAGCCCCGAGATCAGACAGCCGCCGCCGGTGCCGAGCGACATCGGGATGTCGCCGAACTTGACCACGACCTGTCCGAGCAGCGAACCGGCCGCGATGCCGAGCCCCAGGTAGATGAAGTCGGTGGCGTCGTTCTTGACGACCGAGCCGATCTTCGCGACCAGCTTGTTGAGGCCCGAACGGGCGCCGACCAGGGTCAGCACGTCGCCGCGCTGCACCAGCGTGTCCGCGTTGGCCGGCATCTCCTGGTCGCCGCGGGTGAGGTCGGTGACGTAGACGCCGTCCCGGTGGAACTCGGGGTACTGCTTCTGCAGCTCGTCGATCGACTTCCCGTCCAGGGCCTTGTCGGTGACCGACACCTGGCGGGAGGCGAGCGGTGAGTCGAGCCCGGGCACGCCCGGCGTCTCGGGCCCGATGAGCCGGCCCGCGTCGATCACGTTCGCCCGGCGGCCGACCAGGAGCACCAGGTCGGAGAGGGTGAGTTCCAGGCCGGGCGCGACGTCGAGGACCTTGCTGCCGCGCTTGACCGCTTCGACGGTGACCCGCTCGCCGAGCGCGGACTCCAGGTCGCCGAGCGTACGGCCGTCGGCGGTCGTCACCAGGTACGTGCGGCCCACCATGCCCGGCAGGGCGGGCAGCTCGTCCGCCTCCAGGCTTCCCTTGCTGCGGGTGCGCTCCCACAGGTCACGGGCGGCGTCGCGCAGGTTGATGCGCATCATCATCGGCATGATCTGGCTCGTGTAGAGCACGATCGTGATCAGGCCGAAGAGGTAGCAGACCGTGTACGCCGTGGCGACGTTTCCCTGGTACTCGGTGATCTGAGCGGCCGTGAGATTGCTGAGCTTGCCGATGGACTCGGTGGCCGTCCCGACCACGGCGGACTCGGTGGCGGCGCCTGCCAGGATGCCGGAGGCCGTGCCGACGTCCAGGTCGAACCAGCTCGCCAGGCCGAGCGCGATGCCGATGACGCAGACCAGCTCGATGGCGCACAACACGAAGAAGCGCAGGGACTTCTTGTTGAGGTTGCGGAAGAACTGCGGCCCGGCCATGTAGCCGAGCGCGAAGATGAACAGCGCGAAGAACACGGTCTTCACGTCGTCGGAGACATGGGCCTTGGTCCAGGCCCCGAGCAGCAGCGAGACGATCAGCGTCCCGCAGATGCCGCCCAACGTCAGCGGCCCCACGCGCAGCTTCCCCACGAGGTAGCCGAGCGCGAGGCTCACGAACAGGACGAGTTCCGGATGGTCCTTGAGTACGCCCATGGCGGCTCAGGTCATCTCATACAGGTGCTTATGACGCATAGACGAAAAATAAGGGCGCCCTCGCGGTGCTGCCACGCGAGCGACGCCCTGAGACGGCGTCACCCGCCGCCCGGCGACGCCAAGGTGCGGCGCGGCGGCCCCCTGAACCGTCGCGCCGCACCCGTTCCCTGGCCTTCTCCTGCCAGGCGTCTACCGGTGCGCGTCCCCGAGCACCGCGTCGACGGCCGGCAGCGCACCGGTGCGCGCCGCCTGGCCGTACCACAGGGCGCTCGACTTGGGCGTGCGCTGCTGCGTCGCGTAGTCCACGTAGACGGCGCCGAACCGCTTCTCGTAGCCGTACGCCCACTCGAAGTTGTCCATGAGGGACCAGAGGTAATAGCCGCGTACGTCGGCGCCGTCGCTGATCGCGCGGCGCACCGCCGCGAGGTGGCCGTGCAGGTACGCGATGCGCTCCGGGTCGTGAACGCGGCCGTCGGCGTCCGGCTTGTCGGGGTAGGCGGCGCCGTTCTCGGTGACGTACAGCGGCAGGCCGCCGGTCTCCCGGGAGTAGCGGGTGATCAGCTCGTGCAGGCCGTTCGGGTCGATGGACCAGCCCATCTCGGTGCGCTCGCCCGGAGTCTGATGGAAGGCGACGTCCTCCGAGCCCGGCCACGGGGAGTGCTCGCTCTCGCCGTGCCCGTCGGCCCGCGGCCCGGCCGGGGCGTTCTCGGCGGCCGACACCAGGGTCGGCGTGTAGTAGTTCAGGCCGAGTGCGTCCAGCGGCTGGTGGGCGGTGGCCAGGTCGCCGTCGCGCACGAAGCCCCAGTCGGTGATCCGGGCCGTGTCGGCGAACAGGCCCTGCGGGTAGGCGCCGTGCAGCATCGGGCCGTGGAAGACGCCGGAGGCCAGGTTGTCGATGCGGCGGGCCGCGTCGAGGTCGGCCGGGTCCTGCGAAAGGGGGCGCACCACCGCGGAGTTGAGGCTCACCGCGATGTTCGCGCGCGGCGGGAGCACGGTGCGCAGCGCCGAAGTGGCGAGGCCATGGCCCAGGTTGAGATGGTGGGCGGCACGCAGCGCGGCGAGCGGCTCGGTGCGACCGGGGGCGTGCACCCCGGAGCCGTAGCCCAGGAAGGCGCTGCACCAGGGCTCGTTGAGGGTGATCCAGTTCTCCACGCGGTCGCCGAGCGCCTCGCCGAGCATCGTCGCGTATTCGGCGAACCGGTAAGCGGTCTCCCGCTCGGGCCAGCCGCCCGCGTCCTCCAGCTCCTGCGGCAGATCCCAGTGGTAGAGGGTCACGAACGGCTTGATGCCCCTGCCGAGCAGCTCGTCGACCAGGCGCCGGTAGAAGTCGAGACCGCGCTGCACGGCGGGCCCCCGCCCGGTGGGCTGCACCCGTGACCAGGACACGGAGAAGCGGTACGAGGCAAGGCCGAGGTCGGCCATGAGCGCCACGTCGTCGCGGTAGCGGTGGTAGTGGTCGACGGCGATGTCACCGGTGTCGCCGCCCGCGGTCCTGCCCGGGGTGTGGCTGAAGGTGTCCCAGATGGAGGGGGTGCGGCCGTCCTCCCGCACGGCGCCCTCGATCTGGTACGAGGAGGTGGCGGCGCCCCACAGGAAGCCGTCCGGGAAGGTGATCGATTCAGGCATGGAAGCGCTCCCATGAGGGTGGGGAAGGGAAAAGGGGACAGGAAGGGCGGGCACGACGGGGTGGCGCGGGGGCGAGGCGACGGCTTCGCCCCCGCGCGCGGTGAGACCCCGTGGGGGCGACGGCTCAGCTCTTGACCGCGCCGGCGGTGATACCGCCCACGATGTGCTTGCCCAGGACGGCGAAGACGAGCAGCAGCGGCACGGTGGAGATCAGCGCGCCGGTCAGCACGACCGACGTCTCCACTGTGTGGTTTCCCGCGCCGAGGTTCGCCAGGGAGACCTGGAGCGTCGGCGTACCCGTGTCGGTGAGGACGATGAACGGCCAGAAGAAGTCGTTCCACGCCTGCACGAAGGTGAGCATCGCGAGCACGGCCATCGCGGGCCGCGCCACTGGGAAGACCACGTGCCAGATGACCCGCAGGCTGTTCGCGCCGTCGACCCGGGCCGCCTCGACGAGCTCGATCGGCAGCGCCTCCACGAGGAACTGCCGCATGAAGAACACGCCGAACGCCGCGACCAGCGACGGCATGATGACCGCCTGCAGGGTGTCCGTCCACTTCAGGTCCGTGATGATCTGGTACAGCGGGATCACGGTGAGCTGCGGCGGCACCGTCATGGTGGCGACGACGAGGGCGAGCAGCGCGTTGCGTCCCCTGAAGCGGAGCTTGGCGAAGGCGAAGCCGGCGAGGGTCGCGAAGACGACCGTGCTGGCACTGATCACACTCGCCACGACGGTGGTGTTGACCAGGGCCACGCCCATGTGGACCTGGTTCCACGCGACGTTCAGGTTCTCCAGCAGGTGCGATCCGGGCAGCAGCGGCGCCGGTGCCTGCTGCACGCGCTGGCTGTCGTGCGAGGCCGCCACCACGTTCCAGTACAGCGGGAACAGCGAGACGAGCGCCGCCACGATCAGCAGCACGTAGGTGAGCGGTCCCGCCTTGCGCTGGTCGCCCGCGCCGGGCGCGAAGCGACGCCGCGCCGCGGGGGGCGCCGGGAGTTGGACGGTCATGGGTCAGCCTCCCAGCTTCTTGCGATTACGGCGGGCCACGAGTGCCTGGACGCCGCCGACCAGCAGCAGGATCAGCAGCATCACCCAGGCGATGGCGGAGGCCCGGCCCAGGGAGTTGTTGGTCCAGCCGGTCTGGTACATGAGCAGCGAGAGCGTCTGGTACTGGCCGCCGCTGCCGCCGCCGATGCCGACGCTTCCGCCGTACAGCATCGGCTCACCGAACAGCTGGGTGGCGCCGATGGTGGAGACGACGATGGTGAACAGGATCGTCGGCCGGATCGAGGGGACGGTCACGCTGATGAACTGCCGCCAGCGGGAGGCCCCGTCGAGTGCGGCCGCCTCGTAGAGGTCGTTCGGCACGGCCTGCATCGCGGCGAGGTAGATCAGCGCGTTGTAGCCGGTCCAGCGCCAGGTCACGATCGTCGAAATGGCTATCTGGGAGGGCCACTTGGCCGACTCCCACTGGATCGGGCCGATCCCGACGGCGTCGAACAGAGAGTTGATCATGCCGTAGTCGGTGTTGAACAGCTGGGCGAAGACCAGCGTCGCCGCGGCGATCGAGGTGGCGTACGGGGTGAGGACCGCGACGCGCAGGAAACCGCGGCCGCGCATATGGGAGTTGAGCAGATGCGCGAGCCCCAGAGCCATCAGCAACTGCGGGACGGTCGAGATCACACCGATGGTGAACGTGTTGGACAGCGCCCGCCAGAAGAACTCGCTGTCCATGAGGCGGGTGTAGTTCTCCAGGCCGACCCATTGGGCCTGGTCCTCCGCGCCGAGCTGGACGCTGTGCAGCGAGAGCCAGCCCGTGTAGATCAGCGGGAAAAGGCCGAAGGCCGCGAAGCAGAGGAAGAAGGGGGCGATGAACGCGTACGGGGACCCTTTGAGATCCCAACGGTAGAACCTGCTGCGCCAGTTCGACGGTGCGGGCTGCCGGGCCGGTGCGGCGGAGGGTGGGGCGGACGGCGGGCTGCCGCCGGCGTCCGCCTTGACGGAGGTGGCCACGCGGGCTTTCCTTCCGGTTTCGAGGTGCCTGAGATGCGCTGGGCTTGGCCTGGCGCGGTCCCCGCATCCGGTGGACGGGTGCGGGGACCGCGCTCATCGGCCGTCCGTCACTGGTCGATCTTGTCGTCGACCAGCTTCTTGACGTTGTCCCACGCCTTCTGGGGGGCGGTGCCCCGCTGCTCGACGTCGAGGATGCCGTTGTCGGTGAGGAAGGTCTTCACCTGGCCGTCGTTGGCACCGATCGGCGCCGGCTTCACCCCTGCGGCGATCTTCGAGTAGATCTGCCCGATCGGGGCGTCACCGTAGTAGCCGATCTTCGCGTTCTTCACGGTGTCCGAGGCGAGACCGTCCTTGCTGGACGGGATGTTGCCGATCGCCGTGAAGACCTTCTCCTGCTGGGCCGCGCTGGTCAGCCAGGCCGCCAGCTCGGTGGCCTCCTTGACGTGCTTGCCGGAGGCCGGAACGCCGAGGAAGGAACCGCCCCAGTTGCCGTTCTGCGGGGGCAGGGCGACATCCCACTTGCCCTTGTTGCCGGCGCCCGCCTGGCTCTGGATCTGGCCGAGCATCCAGCTCGGGCAGGCGACGGTCGCGAACTTGGAGTTCTTGAAGCCGGCGGCCCAGGTGCCCTTCTCGTCGAACTGCCGCAGCTTCGCGGTGTAACCGTCCTGGGCGGCCTTGACCGCCAGGTCCCAGGCGGTCTTCACGCCGGGGCTGCTGTCGTAGATCAGCTTGCCGCTGTCGTCGGAGTACTGCTTGGCCTGGCTGGAGAGGACCGCGTTGAACAGGCCGCTCGCGGAGTCGGTGAAGACGGTGCTGCCCGGCGCCTTCTTCTTGTAGTCGGCCGCGACGTCGAGGAACTTCGACCAGTCGCCCTGCCACAGCTTCGCGACCTTCTCGCGGTCCGTGGGCAGGCCGGCCTTCTTGAAGAGGTCCTTGTTGTAACAGACGGCCATCGGGCCGATGTCGGTACCGAAGCCGATCACCTTGCCGTCGGACGTCGTGGCCTGCTTCGTCTTGAAGTCGACGAAGTCGGAGGCGTGCCCGCCGCTCGCCTTGGACAGGTCCTCCCACTTGTTCGCCATGGTGGGGCCGGTGGCCTCGGCTATGTAGCCGACCTCGATGGCCTGGATGTCGGCGAGGCCGCTGTTGCGGGACATGCGCAACTTGAGGGTGTCCCAGTACTTCTGACCGTCGGTGACGTGATCCTCGACGATCTTGATGTTCGGGTGTGACTTCTCGTAAGCGGCGTAGAGCTTGGCGCTGTCCTTGCCGTTGTCGAAGCCGAACACACCGAAGGTGCCGACGTGCAGGGTGATCTTGCCGCCCGAGCTCGTGTCCGAGCCCGAGTCGGTGTCGTCGCTCGCGCTGCATCCTGATGCCAGGAGCGCGGCGGCGGCGAGGCCGACGGCCGAGGCCAGAGCGGTGCGGCGGGCTGGGCCGCGCGAGGTACCCGAAGTGCGCATTGCGTCCTCCAATGACTCAACTGCTGTGAGGGTGCCGACCCCGGCCAACTGCGGTGATGGGCCCGCGGTTCTGGTGCTGCGGCTCGCTCGGGGAACGTGCGGGATGTGTATGCGTGGGGTACTGTGGGAGCGCTCCCACAAGTGATGAGTTGAAGACTCGTACCTCGCAGCGAGGGTGTCAAGGTCGTGTGCAGGGTGACATGTCTTCAGTTATCAGCCTGTTATGGGGTGTTGGCTCAGGCCGAGGGGCGGCCGGGTCGCGACGGCGAGCGTTCTGGTCCGGACGCCGGGTGTGGGTGCCGTCCGAAGATCAGACTGTTAGATTCCTGGCCGGGTCAGGCGTAACGGGAGGCGGACCATGGCAGCTCACGGCACACGGCACCGTAGTGGTGGGCGGCCCACCCTGGAGGAGGTCGCGGCCCGCGCGGGCGTCGGGCGGGGCACCGTCTCCCGGGTCATCAACGGATCACCCCGGGTGAGCGAGGCGACCCGCACGGCGGTCGAGGCGGCGGTCGCCGAGCTCGGCTACGTACCGAACACGGCGGCGCGCGCCCTCGCCGCCAACCGCACGGACGCCATCGCCCTCGTCGTGCCCGAGCCGGAGACCCGCTTCTTCACCGAGCCGTACTTCTCCGACGTGCTGCGCGGCGTGGGCGCCGAACTCGCCGACACCGAGATGCAGTTGATCCTGACCTTCGCGGGCAACGACCGCGAGCGGCAGCGCCTCGCCCAGTACCTCGGGGCCCACCGGGTCGACGGGGTACTCCTGGTCTCCGTGCACGCCGACGACCCGCTGCCCGACCTGCTCGGCCAGCTGGAGATCCCCGCGGTGGTCAGCGGCCGGCGCTCCGCCACCGAGCCGCTGCCCTCGGTCGACTCCGACAACTACGCGGGCGCCCGATCGGCCGTGGAGCACCTGCTGTCGCGGGGCCGCCGCACCATCGCCACGATCGCGGGCCGCCTCGACGTCTACGGTGCGCAGCGCCGCGTCGACGGCTACCGGGATTCCCTGGCGGGCGCGGGCCAGGAGGTCGACGAGCGGCTGATCGTCGAGGGGAACTTCAGCGAGGAGGGCGGCCGGACCGCGATGGCCGAGCTGCTGGCGGCGCGGCCGGACCTGGACGCGGTCTTCGCCGCCTCCGATGTGATGGCGGCGGGCGCGCGGCAGGTGCTGCGGGAGGCGGGGCGGCGGATCCCGGACGACGTGGCCCTGGTCGGGTTCGACGACTCGGCGATCGCCCGCCACATGGACCCGCCGCTGACCAGCGTGCGCCAGCCGATGGAGGAGATGGGGCGCGCGATGACGGATCTGCTGCTCACCGAGATAGCCGACCGGCGCCCCGCGGTCTCGCGGTCCCTGGACTGCCCGCAGCTGATGCTGCCCACGGAGCTGGTGGTGCGGGAGTCGTCCTGACGGGCGCCACCGCTCCAGGCGCGGCGGATACGCCGAGGGCCCCGGTTCTCTCGAACCGGGGCCCTCGGATCCTTCAGGGTGAGTGACGGGACTTGAACCCGCGGCCACCTGGACCACAACCAGGTGCTCTACCAACTGAGCTACACCCACCATGTCCGGTCGTTTGTCTTTCTTCCGACCGGCCGAGAAAAAGTGTACAGGGTCCGAAGGGGTGCTCGCGCACACCTTTTCCCGAGGGGGCCCGGACCCCGTACACAGGGGTTTACAAGCGGTTACTCGGCCGGCAGGACGTACTTCGCCGCGATCGACTTCGCGGTGTCCGAGTCGGGCCCGGGCTGCGGGACGAAGACCGCCTCGCGGTAGTAGCGCAGCTCGGCGATGGACTCGCGGATGTCGGCGAGCGCCCGGTGGTTGCCGTTCTTGTCCGGACTGTTGAAGTACGCCCTCGGGTACCAGCGCCTGGCGAGCTCCTTGACCGAGGACACATCGACGATCCGGTAGTGGAGGTAGTCCTCCAGCGTCGGCATGTCACGCAGCAGGAATCCGCGGTCGGTGCCGACCGAGTTCCCGCAGAGCGGGGCCTTGCCCGCGTCCTTGACGTGCTCACGTACGTAAGCCAGGACCTGCTCCTCGGCGTCCGCGAGGGTCGTACCTCCCGCCAGCTCGTCGAGGAGACCCGAGGCGGTGTGCATCGTGCGCACCACCTCGGGCATCGTCTCCAGGGCCTCGTCCGGCGGGCGGATCACGATGTCCACACCGTCGCCGAGTACGTTCAGCTCAGAGTCGGTGACCAGTGCGGCCACCTCGATGAGCGCGTCGTTCGCCAGCGAGAGTCCGGTCATCTCGCAGTCGATCCACACCATGCGATCGTTCATGCGCCCAACCCTACGGGTCCGACCTTCCCACTGGCAGACGACGGGCGTCAGCTCCTGTTCCCGGTGCCGCCTACGAAGCCGTGCGCGGGCCCGGCAGACCCGGGTGGCCCGTCGGCATCGAGGCCGCGTGCGGGCCGAGCGCGGTCGCGGCCGCCGTGCGCCGGGACTGCGCGGGGACCGGCGCCCCCTCCGCGCCCGGCACCCCGGCGAGCTCGACCGACCTGTCGGGCTTGTCGGGTTTTCCGTGGTTCCCCTGGCCCTCGCCCGGCTGCGGCCTGCGCGCCCGGTACGCCGCCCGGTACGCGGCCGGGGACGAGCCCAGCTGGCGCCGGAAGTGCCCGCGCAGCGCGACGGGGGAGCGGAAGCCGCAGCGGCCCGCCACCTCGTCGACCGAGTAGTCGGACGTCTCCAGGAGCCGCTGGGCCTGCAGCACCCGCTGCGTGATCAGCCACTGGAGCGGGGCGGACCCCGTCAGCGACCGGAAGCGGCGGTCGAAGGTGCGGCGGCTCATATAGGCGCGGGCGGCCAGGGTCTCCACGTCGAACTGCTCGTGGAGGTGCTCAAGGGCCCAGGCGACGACCTCGGCCAGTGGGTCCGCGCCGATCTCCTCGGGTAAAGACCTGTCGAGGTAGCGCTCCTGGCCGCCGCTGCGGCGCGGCGGGACCACCAGGCGGCGGGCGAGCGCTCCGGCCGCCTCGTTGCCGTGGTCGGTGCGCACGATGTGCAGGCACAGATCTATACCGGCCGCCGTGCCGGCGCTCGTCAGTACGTCGCCGTCGTCCACGAAGAGCTCGCGCGGGTCCACGTGGACCGACGGGTAGCGCTTGGCGAGCGTCGGCGCGTACATCCAGTGCGTGGTCGCCGGACGGCCGTCCAGCAGGCCGGCGGCGGCGAGCACGAAGGCTCCCGTGCACAGGCCGACGATGCGCGCGCCCTCCTCGTGGGCGCGGCGCAGCGCGTCCAGCGCCTCCTCCGGTGGCGGAGAAGTGATGGACCGCCAGGCGGGCACGACCACCGTGCCCGCTCGCGATATCGCCTCGAGGCCGTGCGGCGCGGTGAGTTCGAGTCCCCCCGTGGTCCTCAGAGGTCCCTCTTCGCCGGAGCACACGAGCAATCGATAGCGCGGAACTCCCGCGTCCTGTCGGTCGATGCCGAACACGGAGAGTGGAATGGAACTCTCGAAGATGGGTCCGCCGCTGAACAGCAGCACCGCGACGATCTCTCGTCGGCGGCGCCCCGACAGCTTGCGAGCCGCGGCCTCCGGCGCGGTGGTGGCGTCGTGGCTCATGCTGCTAAGCCCCCCTCGGTGATCCCGGCTCCCTCAATATTTTGACGGGTTGTTCGCTCCTGCACGTTTCCCCTCGGTGATGCACGAAGTCCCCCGCCGCCTTCAGATCAGACAGTCATGATCGAATCTACTGCGTCCCATGGTGCCGTCGTGACCAGTTAAGAACCTGACAGATTGTCGACAAGGCAACTTGGCGTGAAGCATTCGATCACGAAGCGTCGCACTCAGGGGCGTTGCTGGGAAGTGGGCCTCAACTCCGTGGCCGGTCCCCGTAGGGCGGAAGCGCTTTTCGTCTCCGTTTCCGCCCTGGTGGCAAGGGGGTTGGAGAAGGCGAAACGCAAGGGAGGGCCCGCTGGCCCAAGTTGGCTGAAAATTATCGGAGAGCCGCGTTGAAACCGGTCAGCCAACCGGCGTATGCCACCCGGACCGACACTCCTCGCGAGGGGCGTCGGACCCTGCCTCGTCGCACCGACCACGATGCGCCCGGCATTGTTCACTGTGCAACTGTGCAGCCCCGCGTTCCGACTGTCGAAGGAGCACCCGGCACGCCGCGGTGATCGCGGCGAGCCCCAGGGCGGCGCCCGCTGCGCCCGCCGCGGAGGAGCCGTACCAGACGAGGACGGGCGGCGTCAGGACGCAGCTGAACGCGGCCCAGCGCGCGGGCAGGCGTGCGTCCTGGTGGGCCGCGGCACTGGGCCGCCGGCCGATGGTCGGTCCGGGCACTGAGCGCTCCCTGTGTCTTTCGGTACGCGAGTTCAACGCCGCCGACCGGACCGGGTCACTTCGCGGAAGGGCGGCAGACGCCCAGTTGAGTGCGCAATCCGCCTGTACGGGGCAGCAACCATTGCCATACGGTCGGCCCTCGTGCATGCTCCCCTGAACGCGGCGGAGCGAGACCATCGACGAACGAAGGCGTAGCTCTCGGCCCGGAATCAGAGTCTGGGCAGAGGAGGAGTGTCGCCGTACCCTTGGGGGTATGGGGTTGGGAAGATGATTCCCGGACACAGCTCCGCCGATCAGTTGTCGTCCCCTCTTTTGAGGCCCACGAGGTACACGCCGAGACACTCATGGCCGGTCACGAAATCCCCGAACCCGCGGACCGCAAGCGGCAGGTCGCCGATCCCAAGGCGACGCCCCGAGCGGCGGAAGAGACACGTCAAGCCTGTGATCCCGCGTTCAAGCACGGTGTCGTCGTCGGATTCGACGGCTCGACATCGAGCGAGCGGGCACTCGCGTACGCGATCGGCATGGCCCACCGTTCGGGCTCCGGGCTGATCATCGTCCATGTGGCCAACCGGCTGCCCACCACGGTGTGGGCGGGCTGTGAGCCGCCCGTGTTCGTGGATGTGCCGGATCACCGGACCGAGGTCCTGGGGCTCGAACTCGCCTGTGCGGAGTATCTGGCCGAGGTGCCCTGGATCCTCGTCGAGCGCGGTGGCGACATCTGCCACGAGCTGGAGGAGGTCGGGCACGAGTACTCGGCCGACGCCATCGTCGTGGGCTCGACCCACGGGCTCGTCGGGCGGCTCTTCGGCTCGGTCGCGGGGCGGCTCGCGCGGCGTGCGCAGCGGCCCGTCATCGTCATCCCGTAAGTCGCCGTGCGGCGACGGAGGTTGACGGTACGTCGGATTTTCGACGCTGGATAAATCTACTGACGCGTAGAGGTGCTTTGTGCCCTTGTGAAGGGTACATACGGGTCGCTGGAACAAGGTGGCGGGCTGATGGCCGGCGGTGACGGTTGCCGGTCGGCGGCCGCGGGCCGGGGCAATGGGCGGCCCCGGCCTTTCCTGGAACGGGTCCCGTGCGCATGGTGGCGCGCACGGGACCCGTTTGTCGCGCCGGGGTGGCGCCTATTCGACCGTCACGGACTTCGCCAGGTTGCGGGGCTTGTCGATGTCGCGGCCAAGCGCCAAGGCCGTGTGGTAGGCGAGGAGTTGGAGCGGGATGCCCATCAGGATCGGGTCCAGCTCGTCCTCGTTCTTCGGGACGACGATGGTGCGGTCGGCCTTCTCCTGCTCCTGGTGGGCGACCGCCAGGATGCGGCCGGAGCGGGCCTTGATCTCCTCCATCGCGGCGCGGTTCTTCTCCAGCAGGTCGTCGTCCGGGACGATCGCGACCGTGGGGAGCGCCGGCTCGATGAGGGCGAGCGGGCCGTGCTTCAGCTCGGAGGCGGGGTAGGCCTCGGCGTGGATGTACGAGACCTCCTTGAGCTTCAACGACGCCTCGCGGGCCACCGGGTAGCCCCGGACGCGGCCGATGAACATCATCGAGCGGGCGTCCGCGTACTCCTCGGCGATCTTCTTGATCTCCGCTTCCTGGTCGAGGATGGCGGTGATCTGGGCGGGGAGCTTGCGCAGGCCCTCGATGATGCGCTTGCCGTCGGCGACCGAGAGGTCGCGGATGCGGCCGAGGTGCAGGGCGAGCAGGGCGAAGGCGACCGTGGTGTTGGTGAAGCACTTGGTCGAGACGACGCAGACCTCCGGGCCCGCGTGGACGTAGACGCCCGCGTCCGACTCGCGGGCGATGGCCGAGCCGACGACGTTCACGACGCCGAAGACGCGGGCGCCCTTGCGCTTCAGCTCCTGGACCGCCGCGAGGACGTCGTAGGTCTCGCCGGACTGGGAGACCGCGATGTAGAGGGTGTCGGGGTCCACGACCGCGTTGCGGTAGCGGAACTCGGAGGCCGGCTCGGCGTCCGCGGGGATGCGGGCCAGCTCCTCGATCATCTGGGCGCCGATCAGGCCCGCGTGGTACGAGGTGCCGCAGCCGAGGATCTTCACGCGGCGGACCGTGCGGGCCTCGCGGGCGTCCAGGTTGAGGCCGCCGAGGTGCACCGTGGAGAACCGGTCGTCGATCCGGCCGCGCAGCACGCGGTCCACGGCGTCGGCCTGCTCGGAGATCTCCTTGTGCATGTACGTGTCGTGGTCGCCCATGTCGAAGGAGGCGGCCTCGAGGTCCACGGTGGTCGGCTCGTTGGCGGTGCGGGTGCCGGCCGTGGTGTACGTACGGAAGTCGTCGGCCTTGAGCGTGGCCATCTCGCCGTCGTCGAGCGTGACGATCTGGCGGGTGTGGGTGATCAGCGCGGCGATGTCGGAGGCGACGAACATCTCCTTGTCGCCGATGCCGAGGACGACGGGCGAGCCGTTGCGCGCGACCACGATGCGGTCCGGGAAGTCGGCGTGCAGGACCGCGATGCCGTACGTGCCCTCGACCAGGTGCAGCGCCTCGCGGACCTTGTCCTCGAGCTCGGGCAGCTGGGAGCGGGCGATGAGGTGGGTGAGGACCTCGGTGTCCGTCTCGGAGCGGAACTCGATGCCCTCGGCGGTCAGCTTCGCGCGCAGCTCGGAGGCGTTGTCGATGATGCCGTTGTGGACCACCGCGACCTTGTCGTCGCCCGACATGTGCGGGTGCGCGTTCTCGTCGGAAGGGGCGCCGTGGGTGGCCCAGCGGGTGTGGGCGATGCCGGTGGTGCCCTTGAAGCGGGCCGGGACCTTCGCCTCCAGGTCGCGCACCCGGCCCTTGGCCTTGACCATCTTCAGGCCGGTGGCCTTGGGGCTGGTGATGACGACGCCCGCGGAGTCGTATCCGCGGTACTCCAGGCGCTGAAGTCCTTCGAGAAGGAGCGGCGCGACGTCACGCTTGCCGATGTAACCGACGATTCCGCACATAAGTAGAGCAATTCCCCTCAGCCGTAGACGATGCGGCGCAGCTGGCGGAGGGAGAGCTCCGGCGGCGACACCGCCCGGTAACGCAGATCCGCCAGGATCCGCTCGAAGATCTCCGCGTTCACCAGGCCCTGACCCTGGAGTTCGCGGTGCCGGCGGCGGACGTAGTCCTCCGTCGGCTCGTCGAAGTAGGCGAGCACGTCCTGGATCACCCGCAGCGCCTCGCCCCGAGTCAGGGCGGTGCTGCGCGTCAGGTGGTCGATCAGGTCCTCGTGCACGAGCCGATCCTCGGGGTTCCGGGTCGGTTTCGCAAGAATTCTGCCCGATATCGGGCAGAGGATTCGCTCGGGTGGTCGTGGGTTGCGGTCGCGGGGCGCTGCCCCGGGCCCCGCGCCTCAATCGCCGGCGGGGCTTATTTGTGACCGCGTTCATCTGGTGTACGCCTGGTGGATGGATGCCTCAAGCATCTTTCCGGGCATGGACATTCCACGTATGGGCGTACCCGCCGAGCTCGCCGACCGGTCCCTCGCCGAGCAGCACGAGTATCTGCGCAGTCGGTTCTCGCGGCGCACGGTGATGCGCGGCGGGGCCGTCACGATCGGCGCGGTCGCGGGTGGGGTCTTCGTGCCGGGCGCCGCCCGGGCCACGACCACCACGGCCCCGGCGGCCGCCACCGAGGCCGTCGACGGCGCGCTGGTCGCGCCCTTCGGCCGGCACCTCTCGTACGGCGACGACGCGCGCACCGAGATGACCGTGTCCTGGCAGGTGCCGGTCGCGGTGAAGGACCCGTTCATCCGGGTGGGGGCGAGTGCGGGCGAGCTGTCCCGCAAGGTCCCGGCCGAGCTGCGGGCGCTCTACACCCCGGCGGGCGTCGGCACCAGCGCCGACCACACCCAGTACTACGTGCACGCCAAGCTGACCCACCTGAAGCCCGGCAGGACGTACTACTACGGGGTCGGTCACCGGGGCTTCGACCCGGCGTCGCCGAAGTTCGCGGGAACGATCGGCACGTTCACGACCGCTCCCGCCCGGTCGGAGCGGTTCACCTTCACCGCCTTCGGCGACCAGGGCGTCAGCTACCACGCGCTCGCCAACGACAGCCTGATCCTCGCGCAGGGCCCGGCCTTCCACCTGCACGCGGGCGACATCGCGTACGCGGATCCCTCCGGGCAGGGCAAGACGTCCGACACGTTCGACGCGCGCACCTGGGACCAGTTCCTCGCGCAGACCGAGACCGTCGCCAAGTCCGTGCCGTGGATGGTGTCGTACGGAAATCACGACATGGAGGCGTGGTACTCGCCCAACGGGTACGGGAGCCAGGAGGCCCGGTTCGCGCCGCCGAGGAACGGGCCGGACCCGAAGGAGCTGCCGGGCGCCTACTCGTTCGTGCACGGGAACACGGCCGTCATCTCGCTCGACGCGAACGACGTCTCGTACGAGATTCCCGCGAACCTCGGGGTCAGCGGCGGCACGCAGACCACCTGGTTCGAGCGGCAGTTGAAGAAGTTCCGGGCGCCCGGGTCCGGGATCGACTTCGTCGTGGTGTTCTTCCACCACTGCGCGTACTGCACCGCCACGGCGCACGCCTCGGAGGGGGGCGTGCGCAAGGAGTGGGTGCCGCTGTTCGAGAAGTACACCGTCGACCTCGTGATCAACGGGCACAACCACGTGTACGAGCGCACGGACGTGTTGAAGGGCGACAAGGTCACCAAGGAGCTGCCCATCGGGGGCACGGCCTACCCGGAGACGGACGGGGTCGTGTACGTCACGGCCGGTGCGGCGGGCAAGGGGCTGTACGAGTTCCCGGTCGCCGACACGTACGAGGGGAACGAGAAGGACGTCGACCCGTTCGCCTCGTACGTGACGCAGGACGGGGGCGGCAAGAAGGCGGTCACCGTCGACTGGTCGCGGGTGCGGTACACCAACTACTCGTTCCTGCGGGTGGACGTGGAGCCCGCGCCGGTGGGGCGTACCGCCAAGTTGACGGTGCGGGGTCTCGCCGAGACGGGGGCCGAGGTCGATCGGTTCGTGGTCGCTCGGAAGGTGCGGGCGTAGGGGGTGCGGTCGCGGGGCTCTGCCCCGGGCCCCGCGCCTCAATCGCCGGCGGGGCTTGATTTGGGGCTCTGCCCCAAGCCCCGCTCCTCAATCGCCGGAGGGGCTGGAAAGGTCAGGGGCTTGAGAGGCGCTTCAGTACTGCCGCCTTCGCCACGGTGAATTCTTCCTCCGTCAGGACGCCCTGGTGGTGGAGGTCGCCCAGTTCGCGGAGGCGGCGCAGGAGTGCGTCGTGGTCGTCCTCCGCCGGGGGCTGCGGGGGAGGCGGGGACTCCTCGAGGGCGGGGGCCGGGGCCGAGCGGGGGAGGCGGGCCTGGACCGCCGCCGCCACGAGGGCCATCAGCGGGTCCTTCTTGAAGCCCCACAGTTCGATGGAGTTGGGGTCGTACTTCGGCGGCGCCTTCGTCGGCGCCGAGCGGACCGTGAAGCGGAGGCAGCCGTTCTCCAGGCCGACCGCCGGCTGCCACTCGACCGCGGTGATGTCGGCGAGTGCGAGCACCCGCGTGCCCGCGGAGGACTTCGCGTCCTCCGTCTTCCAGTTCCACTCCAGGCGCACGTGCTCCCCGTCGAAGCTCGCCGTGCCGTCCCCGGCGGAGACGGACAGCGGCACGGCGGGGCCCGGCAGGAGGTACGTGTCGCAGGCCGACGTGGGCACCTCGTCGAGCAGCAGCGCGTTCCGCACCTCGTCGACGAAGTACTCCGCGACGCCGTAGCGGTCCGATTCGACGGTGAGCTGGTACGGATCCGTGGCGTCGGACAGTTTGCCGCCGGTCGCCTGGAGCAGGGGGTCGGCGCCGTCGCGCAGCCGCAGGCGCAGCCGGCCCGTCTTCCTGCCCTGCTCGAAGGACGCGCCCGCGAGCGCCGTCAGCGGCACGGTCAGCTCGCCCAGCGCCTTGCGGAGCGGGCTCACGCCCTTGTCCCGCCCCGGTACGAGCCGCAGCGTGTCCCCGAGGTACGTCCAGGTGCCGTCGCGCTGGATGATTTCCGCCATGCCGTCATTCTCGTACGGGAAAGGGGCCCGGGAGGACCGTCTCCCGAGCCCCTGGTCCGTGAGACCGGCCAAGCTCCCCTAGGCGATGGGGTTCTCCAGGTCGCCCACCAACTGCAGGGCGCCCGACGGGTCCGCCAGGTCGACCATCTGCTCGTTGTTGCGCAGCTGGAGGCGGTTCAGGGCGGAGAGCGAGAAGTGCGGCGCGAACATGTCGAACTGCTCGAACTTCTCCGCGAGTTGGGGCATCGACTCCTGGTAGTCGCGCACGCAGTCCGCGACCGCCGACCAGAACGTCTCCTCGTCCACGACGCCGTCCTCGACGAGGTTCGCCGCGAGGAAGCGGAAGAAGCAGTCGAAGACGTCCGTGAAGATGGAGAGCAGCTTCATGTCGTCGGGGACCTCGGCCTTGATGCGCTCCACGGCGGGCGGAAGCACCGCGTCCATGTCCATCACCGCGATCTCCTCGGCGATGTCCTTGAAGATCGACCGCTTGACGACGCCCTGCTCGTCCAGGACCAGGATGACGTTCTCGCCGTGCGGCATGAACACCAGGTCGTAGGCGTAGAAGCTGTGCAGGAGGGGGGTCAGGTACGACTTCAGGTACGGCTTCAGCCACTCGCGCGGGGTCAGGCCGGAGCGCTCGATCAGGGCGCCCGCGAAGGACTTGCCCTCGCGGTCGACGTGCAGGAGGGACGCCATCGTGGCGAGGCGTTCGCCGTCCGCGAGCGATTCCACCGGGGACTCGCGCCAGAGCGCCGCGAGCATCTTGCGGTACGGCGAGTAGCGGTCGGTGGCGGCCTCGTACTCCAGGTGCCGGTAGCCGACGGCCGCGCGCTCGCGGATGATCGTCAGGCCGGTGTCCTTGAGCACCTCGTCGTTCTCGATGAGCCCGGCGAGCCAGTCGTTGATCGCAGGCGTCGCCTCCATGTACGCCGCCGAAAGGCCGCGCATGAAGCCCATGTTGATGACCGAGAGGGCCGTCTTCACGTAGTGCTTCGAGGGGGCGGAGGAGTTGAAGAAGGTGCGGATCGACTGCTGTGCCAGGTACTCGTCGTCGCCCTCGCCCAGGCACACCAGGTTCCGCTGCGCGACCTCGGCGGCGAAGGTGACGGACAGCTTGTTCCACCACTGCCAGGGGTGGGCGGGGATGAGGAGGTAGTCGGCCGGGTCGAGGCCCTGGTCGCGCAGGACGCCGTCGAAGCGGGCCAGCGTCTCCTCGCCCAGCTCGGCGCGGAAGAAGGACTCGTAGTCGAGGCCCATGCCCGCCGTGAAGGCCGCGCGCTCACGGCTCGCCGCCAGCCAGACCAGCCGGACGGGGCTTGCCGTCTCGGGGGCGTACGAGAGGTACTCGTGGACGCCGAAGCCGAGCCGGCCGTTGTTGGCGACGAAGCAGGGGTGGCCCTCGGTCATGCCCGTCTCGATCGCCTGGAAGTCGCCGGTGGCGGCGAGTTCGGCGGAGGACAGATACGGCTTCGTCAGTTTGAAGCAGGTGCCGGAGAGCGTGGAGGAGATCTCCTCCAGGTAGACCGGGAGGGTCGCGTCGCTCAGGCCGAGGCTGTCCTTCATCTCGATGAAGAACTGGAGGGCGTTCAGCGGGAGTTCGGCGCCGTCGCGGTGGCGGGTGATCGAGTCGGCGGACACCTGCCAGTGGTCCAGGCGCAGCCGGCGCGCGGTGAACTCGTAGCGGGTCAGGCCGTCGTCGCTGAGGACGGAGTAGCGGTCGGGGCCCGGGGCGGCCTCGGGTATGAGGAGCCGCTCGTGGCTGAACTCGGCGAGGGCCTTGCGGATGAGGAGGCGGTTGGCCTCGGCCCAGCGCTCGGGGGAGAGGTGGGCGGCGGCGTCGGCGATACTCATGCTCCGGTGGTCCTTCCCGTGGCCGCTTCGAACTGGGCGCGCGTGCAGAAGCTCAGCAGCGCCTTCTTTTCCGGCTTGTCGATCTCACGCTCGGCCACGAAGCCGACGGCCTCGTTCAGGGCGTGAACTGCCTTGTTCCCCACGTCGGGTTCGACGACGACGCGCCGCACCGACGGGTCGGCGAAGAGGTGCTCCATGACCGTCGTGATCACGGCGCGCGTGAAGCCGGGGACGCGGACGTCCGAGGGCGCGGTGAGGAAGTGCATGCCGATGTCGCCGGGCTCGGGCTCGTACAGGCCGACGAGTTCGACGTGCGCCGGGTCGTAGCGCTCCATCAGGAAGGCCGGTTCGCCGTCGTGCAGGCCGAGGAACGCGTCGTGGTGCTCGTGCGCCGCGATCGACATGTACTCGCGCTCGACGTCCGCCAGCCTCGCGTCCTGCATCAGCCAGAACGCGGCCTTGGGGTCGGTGACCCAGCGGTGCAGCAGCTCGGCGTCGGCCGCCGGGTCGACGGGCCGCAGGGACAGTTCCCCCACGGCGCTGTTCGTGGTGCTTGTGGTGCTCATGCTGCGAACTCCTGGAACGCGATGGTCTTCTCGACGGGGTAGTACTCGGTGCCGAGCAGCTCGCCGATGATGTAACTGTTGCGGTAGGCGCCCATGCCCAGGTCGGGGCTGGTGATCGAGTGGGTGTGCACGCTCGCGTTCTGCACGAAGATGCCGCGGCCCGTGGTGTCGATCGAGTAGTTGCGGGCGACGTCGTAGCGGCCCCGGCCGTCCCGGCGGATGCGGTCCTCGACCGGCTCCAGGAAGGCGGGGGTCGTGTACTTGTAGCCGGTGGCGAGGATCAGGCCCTCGGTCTCAAGCTCGAACTCCTTGTCCTGCTCCTCCTGGTGCAGGCCGAGCGTGTACGTGCCGTTCTCATGACTCGCGCTCTGGAGGGCCGAGTTGGTGAGCAGGCGCGTCGGCACGGGGCCGCTCAGGCCCTTCTGGTACAGCAGGTCGAAGATGGCGTCGATCAGCTCGCCGTCGATGCCCTTGAACAGGCCCTTCTGCCGCTCCTCCAGGGAGTAGCGGGTCTGCTCCGGCAGTTTGTGGAAGTAGTCGATGTAGTCCGGGGACGTCATCTCCAATGTGAGCTTGGTGTACTCCAGCGGGAAGAACCGCGGTGAGCGCGTCACCCAGTTCAGCCGGTAGCCGTGCACGTCGATCTCGCCGAGGAGGTCGTAGTAGATCTCCGCGGCGGACTGCCCGGAGCCGACCAGCGTGATCGACTTCTTCTTCTGGAGCCGCTGCTTGTGCTGCACGTAGCGGGAGTTGTGGATGACTCCGTCGCCGCCGAGCCCCTGGCACGCCTCGGGGACGTACGGAGGGGTGCCCGTGCCGAGGACGAGGCGGCGGGCGCGGTACGTCTCGCCGCTCTCGGTGGTGACGACGTACAGATCGTCCTCGTAACGCACCTGCGTGACCGTCGTGTTGAAGCGGATAGAGGAGAGCTTCGCGGCGGCCCACTTGCAGTAGTCGTTGTACTCGACGCGCAGCGGATAGAAGTTCTCGCGGATGTAGAACGAGTACAACCGCCCTGATTCCTTCAGGTAGTTGAGGAAGGAGTAGGGGGAGGTGGGGTCGGCGAGGGTGACGAGGTCCGACATGAACGGGGTCTGGAGGTGGGCGCCTTCGAGGAACATCCCCGAGTGCCACTCGAAGTCGGGCTTCGACTCCAGGAAGACGCCGTTCAGTTCGGCGATCGGTTCGGTGAGCGCGGCCAGGCCGAGGTTGAAGGGGCCGAGGCCGATCCCGAGGAAGTCGTACGTGTCAGGATGCGCGGTCAAGGGTGTCTCCCAGGTACTGCTCGGCGTGGCCGGCGATGAGGTCGAGGACGGCCGAGATGTCGTCGAGCGTCGTCTCGGGGTTGAGCAGGGTGAACTTCAGGTACTGGCGGTCGCCCACTTTGGTGCCCGCGACGACGGCGTCACCGGAGGCGAACAGGGCCTTGCGGGCATACAGGTTGGCGCGGTCGATCTCCGAGGGGTCGGTGGCGCCGGCCGGGATGTAGCGGTAGACGAGCGTGGACAGGCTCGGCTCCACGACCACGTCGAAGCGCGGGTCGGCGGCGAGCAGCTGCCAGCCTTCGTGGGCGAGTTCGCAGACCTCGTCGAACAGCCCGCCGATCCCTTCCGCGCCCATCACCCGCAGCGTCAGCCACAGTTTGAGCGCGTCGAAGCGGCGGGTGGTCTGGAGGGACTTGTCGACCTGGTTGGGGATCCGCTCGGCGACCGTGCGGCGCGGGTTGAGGTACTCCGCGTGGTACGTGGCGTGCCGCAGGGTGGCGCCGTCGCGGACCAGGATCGCGCTCGAACTCACCGGCTGGAAGAAGGACTTGTGGTAGTCGACGGTGACCGAGTCGGCGCGCTCGATGCCGTCGATCCGCTCGCGGTTCTTGTTCGACACGAGCAGCCCGCAGCCGTACGCGGCGTCGACGTGCATCCACGTGTCGTACTGGGCGCACAGCTCGGCGATCTCCGGCAGCGGGTCGATGGAGCCGAAGTCGGTCGTTCCCGCGGTCGCGACGACGGCCATCGGGACGAGGCCGTTCTCGCGGCAGCGCTCCAGTTCGGCGGCGAGCGCCACGGTCTGCATGCGCTTCTCGCGGTCGACCGGGACGGAGACGACCGAGTCCGGGTCGAGGCCGAGCAGCGTCGCGGACTTCTTGACGCTGAAGTGGCTGACCTCGGAGGCGAAGACGCGGAGTTTGGTCAGGTCCCGCGACTTGGCCTCTTCGCGGGCGAGCAGCAGCGCTTGCAGGTTGGACTGCGAGCCGCCGGAGGTGAACACGCCGTCGGCGGCCGGGCCGAGGCCGATCCGCCCGGTGGTCCAGTCGATGAGCTTGCGTTCGATGAGGGTGCCGCCCGCGGACTGGTCCCAGGTGTCGAGCGAGGAGTTGACCGCGGCGAGGATCGCCTCGCCGAGCACCGCCGGGATGACGACCGGGCAGTTGAGGTGGGCGAGATAGCGGGGGTGGTGGAAGTAGACGGCGTCGCGGAGGTAGACGTCCTCCAGCTCGTCCAGGGCGGCGATGGTGTCCTGGAGCGGCTCGTCCAGGTCGACGGCGTCGACGGTGGGGGCGAGGGCGTCGGGGGTGACGCCGGTGAACGGCCTTGTGGTGGTGGCGAGTTTGGCCGCCACCCGCTCGACTCCTTCGGTCACGGAACTGCGGTACAGCTCCGCGGTGGTGTCATTGAGCAGGTGCGAGCGCATGAACGGTTCCTCCGGGTGGGGTGGGGTGGTTCCCGGGTGGGGCAGGAAAAAGGGCGAGGTCGCGAACCCTTTGCTTAGGTTAGCCTAACCTAAGTTCGGTGCGCGACCCCGCCCCCCTCTTGTTCTGTTGTCACTCGAGCCCCGCCGGCGTGTGAGGTGCGGGGGCCGGGGCGGAGCCCCGAGTTGTCACGCCGCCCGCAGCGCGTCCTCGCTGAGGCCCCGTCGCCAGTAGCCGACGAACGTCACCGCACGCTTGTCGTAGCCGCGTTCACGCACCAGGTGCCGCCGCAGCTCCTTCATCGCCCCGGACTCACCGGCCAGCCAGGCGTACGGACTTGTGGACTCGGGGAGCCGGGCCGCACGCACGGCGTCGACGACGGAGGGCGCGCCTTCGTCGCGGACCAGCCACGTGACCCGTACATCGGCCAGCGTCATGACCGGCTGGATGTCCTCGCGGTGCGGAACCTCCAAGTACACGTCCGCCGAGACGTGTTCGGGCAGCCAGCTCAGCACGCCGAGCGCCGCGGGCAGCGCCGTCTCGTCGCCCCACATGAGGATGTGGTCGAAGTCGTCGTGGGGCCGGCAGCGCACCGCGGCGTTGTCGGCGATCGCCGGGCCGAGCACGACGGCACGGTCGCCGGGGGCCGCGGCGCGGGCCCAGCGGCAGGCGGGGCCCGAGGTCGACGGGTCGTCGTCGTGCAGCACGAAGTCGATGTCGACCTCTTCCGCGGGGAAGCGGCGCTGTCCGCTCAGCGTGTACGAGCGCATGATGGCGCGCTCGCCGTCCGGGATCGCCCGGTACGCCGCGTGCCAGGCGCGGCCGTCGTCCCCGGCGTTGATCGGCGGGAGCACGGGGGCGTCCTGGCCCGGGTGCGGCAGGAAGAGGGAGAGGGACTGGTCCCGGCCGCCGCCGTGGAAGTCGGCGAGTTCGGGGCCCGTGAAGGTGACCCTGAGGAGCGACGGGCCGAGCCGCCGCGTGCGGACCACTTGCAGATCGAAGAATCGGAAAGGGGCAACAGCGGGGGCTTCGGCCGTCGTCGTCATGGGATCAGGACACCTTCTTCGCCGTCTCGATGGCCTTCGCGAGGTTCTCCAGCATGGGAGCGCACTTGTCGTAGGACAGGATCGGTTCGGGGGAGCGGGAGATGACCTGGCCCGCCTTGACCGCGGGAAGCTTCTTCCAGGTCGGCTCGTCGATGTCGGCGGGCTGGATCGCCTGGGCGCGGTCGTCCATCATGATGATGTCGGCCTTGTGCTTGTTGACGTTCTCCCAGCTCAGGTTCTCGAACCAGCCGCCGGACGCCTTCTTCGCGGCCTCCGAGGGCTCCACGAAGTTCACGCCGAGCGCCTTGAAGTACTCCAGGTCGATGGAGAGGTTCGTGCCCGAGACGTAGAAGATGTCGGGGCTCGCGCTGCCCGCCATCACCTTGATCTCGGGGTGGGCCTTCGCCGCCTTGCGCAGCCGGGCGGCGGCGTCCTCGAAGCGCTTCTTCGCCTTGACGACCTTGTCGGCCTTCAGGTCGGCGCCGAGCGACTCGGCCAGCTTGTAGACGTGCTCGAGCGGCGTCGTGAGCTGGCGGTCGTAGACGGAGACGCCGACGCTCGGGGCGAGCTTGGCGATCTTCTTGGCGGACTCCTCGGGGACGTACCAGAGGGTGCCCGCGCCGTCGAAGATCGTGGTGATCAGCACCTCGGGGGCCAGGCCCGCGTACTTCTCGATGTTGAACTGGCCCCACTCGTTGCCGATGACCGTGACCTTGTCGACGGGCATGTCGCCGGCCTGGACGTCGGGCTTGCCGCCCTTCGTCGTGGTCGGGCCGAAGACGCCCTTGACCTGGATGCCGTAGTCGTAGAGGGCGGCGCCCACGCCGGTGAAGGCGACGATGTTCGTCGGGACCTTGTCCAGCTTCACCGTCTTGCCGCGGTCGTCCTTGTACGACCAGGGGCCGGACTTCTTGGCGGCGCCCGCCGAGCTCGAACCGCCGTCTTTGGAGCCGCCGTCGCCGCAGGCGGCGAGCGCGGCCCCGAGGCCGATGGCGCCGGTCGCGGCGAGGATGCCGCGGCGGGTGGGGCGGGGGAGTCGGGCGTTGGGCATGCGGGCTACTTTCGGACGTGCCGGGGCGGCGACCGGGTGGGGTGCAAACTCAGGGTAGGTTAACCTAAGTTCCCCGGTTTTAATCAAGCCCCTGCGGCGGCTGGGCATTTAAAGCCCCTGCGGCGATTGAGCAGCGGGGGCCGGGGCGGAGCCCCGCGGCCGCGCCCCCCGGCACGGGCGCTAAAGACATGGGGCGCTGCCCCATACCCCGCTCCTCAATCGCCGGAGGGGCTTGAAATGCTCAACCGTCGCAGGGGCATGAAGTGCCCAGGCGGCGCAAGGGCATGAAGTGGCCAGACGGCCGGGGCGTAGCTACGGCGTCAGGCCGAGTTCGCGGGCGATCAGCATTCGCTGTACCTCGCTCGTGCCCTCGCCGATCTCCAGGATCTTGGAGTCGCGCCACATTCGCGCCACCGGGTACTCGTTCATGAACCCGTAGCCGCCGTGGATCTGCGTGGCCTCCCGCGCGTTGTCCACCGCCACCGTCGACGAGTACAGCTTCGCGAGCGCCGCCTCCTTCTTGAAGGGCTCCCCGCAGACGAGGCGCGACGCCGCGTCCCGCCAGGCGAGCCGCGCCGTGTGCGCCTTCATCTCCATGTCGGCGATCTTGAACTGGATCGCCTGGTAGCCGCCGATGGCCCGCCCGAAGGCGCGGCGCTCCTTGGCGTACTTCACCGACTCGTCGACGCAGCCCTGCGCGAGCCCGGTGGCCAGTGCCGAGATCGCGACGCGCCCCTCGTCGAGGATCCGCAGGAACTGGGCGAAGCCCCGGCCCTCCGTGCCCAGCAGATTCGCCGCCGGTACCCGCACGTCGTCGAAGTGCAGCTCGCGCGTGTCCGACGCGTTCCACCCCACCTTCGAGTACGGGGCCGCCACCGTGAACCCCGGTGTCCCGGACGGCACGATGATCGAGGAGATCGCCGGGCGGCCGTCCGCCGTGCGGTCGGTCACCGCGGTCACGGTCACCAGGCCCGTGATGTCCGTACCGGAGTTGGTGATGAAGCACTTCGTGCCGTTGATGATCCAGTCGCCGGTCTCCTCGTCCCGGACCGCCGTGGTGCGGGTGCCGCCCGCGTCCGAGCCCGCCTCGGGTTCGGTGAGCCCGAACGCGCCGAGGATCTCGCCCGCGCACAGCTTCGGCAGCCACTCCCGCTTCTGCTCGTCCGTGCCGAAGAGATGGATCGGCATGGCGCCGAGCGAGACCCCGGCCTCCAGCGTGATCGCGACCGAGGAGTCGACCCGCGCCAGCTCCTCCAGGGCGATGCCGAGCGCCAGATAGTCGCCGCCCATGCCGCCGTACTCCTCCGGGAACGGCAGCCCGAACAGGCCCATGCGGCCCATCTCGCGCACGATCTCGTAGGGGAACTCGTGCCGCTCGTAGAAGTCGCCGATCTTCGGGGCGACGACCTCGTGCGCGAACTCCTCGACGGTGCGGCGGAGTTCCTCGTGCTCGGGGGAGAGGTGGTGATCCATGGCTGCCTCACTGCTCCTGGTCGGCATCGGCGTCGGCCTCGGGTGCGAGTGCGCGAACGGTGCGGGACGGGCTGGGTCGGCCCAGGTGCCCGGCCATCCACCTGCTGGTGTCGGTGAGACGGCCGAGGTCGACCCCGGTCTCGATGCCGAGTCCGCGCAGCATCCAGACGAGGTCCTCGGTGGCGAGATTGCCGGTGGCGCTCTTCGCGTACGGGCAGCCGCCGAGGCCGCCCGCGGAGGCGTCCACCGTCGTCACGCCGTGCTGGAGCGCCGCCAGGGTGTTGGCGAGCGCCTGGCCGTACGTGTCGTGGAAGTGCACGCCGATCGCGGTCGTCGGCACGCCCTCCTCGTTCAGCTCCGACAGGAGCGTCTGTACGTGTCCGGGGGTGGCCACGCCGATGGTGTCGCCGAGGCTCAGTTCGTCGCAGCCCATGTCCATCAGGGACTTGGCGACGGAGACGACCTGGTGGACCGGGACCGGGCCCTCCCACGGGTCGCCGAAGCACATGGAGAGGTAGCCGCGGACGTGCGCCCGGTGCTCCTTGGCCCGCGCCACGACCGGCTCGAACACGGCGAGGGACTCCGCCACCGTGCGGTTCAGGTTCGCCTTGGCGAAGGACTCGGTGGCGCTCGCGAACACGGCGACGCGGTGCGCGCCGAGGGCCAGCGCCCGGTCCAGGCCGCGCGCGTTCGGTACGAGGACGGGGAGGCGGACGCCGGGCCCGAGGTCCTGGAGCCGCGGGAACAGGTCCTCCGCGTCCGCCAGTTGGGGCACCCACTTGGGGTGCACGAAGCTCGTGGCCTCGATGGTGGTGAGGCCGGAGCGCGCCAGGCGGTGGATGAACTCGGCCTTCACCTCGGTGGGCACGGCCCGCTTCTCGTTCTGCAGCCCGTCGCGCGCGCCCACCTCGTGGATCCGGACGCGGGCCGGGAGTCCCTGGGCGGGGACGGCCATGGGGAGTGCGGGGGTCGTCATCGCGTGGCCTCCTCGCCGGCGGTCGCCGCGCCTTCGGTGTCGGACGGGGCAACCACCGCAAGCACCTGGTCCATCGCCACCGTCGTCCCCGGCGACACGTCCAGCTCCGTCACCGTGCCCGCGTGCGGGGACGTGATCACGTGTTCCATCTTCATCGCCTCCACCACCAACAGGCTCTGGCCTTCCGTCACTTGGTCGCCCGCCGCCACCTTCACCACGGTCACCGTGCCCGGCATCGGCGCGGTAAGGGAGCCCGCGCCGCCGGCCCCCGCGCCCGTCAGGCTCGCCGCCACCGGGTCGTGGTCCTGCACGTGCCAGGCGTCGCCGTCGCGCGCCAGCCAGTCGCCCGCGGTCGCGGTGAGCCGGGCGGGCGTGGTCGGCTCGCCGTCGACCAGGACCTCGGTGCCGCGCACCCGGACCTCGACGGGGTCGTGCCCCGCGACCCTCAAGGGGTGCACGGTCCACGCCGGTTCACCGCCGAGCCGCCAGCCGGTCGGCCGGTCGAACGGGTCCGTCCAGCCCCCGGTCGCGGCCGGGGTCAGCCGCTCCTGGCGCAGCACGCCCGCCGCCGCGTAGATCCCCGCCGGAACCTCCGTGTCGATCAGCTCGTCCGTCGCGCGCTCCACCAGGCCCGTGTCCAACTCGCCCGCCACGACGTCCGGGTGGGCCAGCAGGCGCCGCAGATACCCGGCGTTCGTCGGCACGCCGAGCGTCACCGTGCGGGCGAGTGCGGCGCGCAGTCTGCGCAGCGCCGTGCCCCGGTCGGGGTCGTACGCGATGATCTTCGCGAGCATCGGGTCGTAGAGGCTGGAGACCTCGGTGCCCTCGGTGAGGCCGGAGTCGACGCGTACGCCCTCGCCCTCGGGCTCGCCCAGCGCCAGGACCGTGCCGCCGGAGGGCAGGAAGCCGCGGGACGGGTCCTCGGCGCAGAGCCTCGCCTCCACCGCGTGCCCGGTGAGCGTGATGTCGTCCTGGGTGAACGGGAGTCGCTCGCCCGCCGCCACCCGGACCTGCCACTCCACCAGGTCGACGCCGGTGACCAGCTCCGTCACCGGGTGCTCGACCTGGAGGCGGGTGTTCATCTCCATGAAGCAGTACGCGGCCGGGTCCTCGCCCGGCACGATGAACTCGACCGTGCCCGCGCCCCGGTAGCCGCAGGAGCGCGCCGCCTCCACGGCCGCGGCGCCCATCGCCGCGCGCGTGGCCTCGTCGAGGAGCACGGACGGCGCCTCCTCGACGATCTTCTGGTGGCGGCGCTGGAGGGAGCACTCGCGCTCGCCGAGGTGCAGCACGGTCCCGTGGCCGTCCGCCAGGACCTGGATCTCGATGTGGCGCGGCCGGTCGATCCAGCGCTCCACGAGGAGCGTGTCGTCCCCGAAGGAGGTGCGCGCCTCGCGCCGGGCGGCCGCGATCTCGTCCTCCAGGGTGGTCAGATCGCGGACGAGCCGCATGCCCTTGCCGCCGCCTCCCGCACTCGGCTTGAGGAGGACGGGGGCGCCCAACTTCCGCGCCGCCTCGGCGAGTTCCGGGTCGCGTCCGCCGGGCACCACCGGCACCCCGGCAGCGCTCACCGTCTCCTTGGCGCGGATCTTGTCACCCATCAGCGCGATCGCCTCGGCGGGCGGGCCGATGAAGACCAGGCCCGCCTCCTCGCAGGCCCGCGCGAACGCCGCGTTCTCCGCCAGGAATCCGTAACCGGGGTGCACCGCCTGCGCGCCGGTCGCCGCCGCGGCCTCGATCAGCCGCTCCGCCACCAGATAGCTCTCGGTGGCCGCCGGCGGCCCGATGCGCACCGCCTCGTCCGCCTCGCGCACATGCCGCGCGTCCGCGTCGGCGTCGCTGTACACCGCCACCGAGCGGATGCCGAGCGCCCGCAGCGTACGGATGACGCGCACGGCGATCTCGCCGCGATTGGCCACAAGTACCGATTCGAACACGTCTCGCTCCGCCCCTCACATCCGGAAGACGCCGAAGCCGGCGGACTTCTCCGGCAGTGGCGCGTTGGCACACGCGGTCAGGGCCAGGCCGAGGACCTGGCGGGTCTCCATCGGGTCGATCACGCCGTCGTCCCAGAGCCGGGCCGTCGCGTAGTAGGCGTTCCCCTGCGCCTCGTACTGGGCGCGGATCGGCGCCTTGAACGCGTCCTCGTCCTCGGGGGGCCACTCCTCGCCGCGCGCCTCCAACTGGTCGCGCTTGACGGTCGCGAGCACGGAGGCGGCCTGCTCGCCGCCCATCACGGAGATCTTCGCGCCGGGCCACATCCACAGGAAGCGGGGCGAGTACGCGCGGCCGCACATCGAGTAGTTGCCCGCCCCGTACGAGCCGCCGATCACCACGGTCAGCTTCGGCACGCGCGTGCAGGCCACCGCCGTGACCATCTTGGCGCCGTGCTTGGCGATGCCGCCCGCCTCGTAGTCACGGCCGACCATGAAGCCCGAGATGTTCTGGAGGAACAGCAGCGGGATGCCGCGCTGGTCGCACAGCTCGATGAAGTGGGCGCCCTTCTGGGCGGATTCGGAGAACAGGATCCCGTTGTTCGCGACGATGCCGACCGGGTGGCCGTGGATCCGAGCGAACCCGGTGACCAGCGTCTGCCCGTACTCGGACTTGAACTCGGCGAACCGCGAGCCGTCCACCACGCGCGCGATGACCTCCCGGACGTCGTACGGAGTGCGGGAGTCGACCGGCACCGCCCCGTACAGCCCCGCCGGGTCCACCTTCGGCTCGATCGCCGCCTTCACCGCCCACGGCAGCGGGCCGCGCTCCGGCAGCGTGGAGACGATCGTGCGGACGATCCGCAGCGCGTGCGCGTCGTCCTCCGCGAGGTGGTCCGTCACGCCCGACACCCGCGAGTGGACCTCGCCGCCGCCCAGCTCCTCGGCCGTCACCACCTCGCCCGTGGCCGCCTTCACCAGCGGGGGGCCGCCCAGGAAGATCGTGCCCTGGTTCCGGACGATCACGGCCTCGTCGCTCATCGCCGGGACGTACGCCCCGCCCGCCGTGCACGAACCGAGGACCGCCGCGATCTGCGGGACGCCCGCGCCCGACATCCGCGCCTGGTTGTAGAAGATCCGCCCGAAGTGCTCGCGGTCCGGGAACACGTCGTCCTGCATCGGCAGGAACGCGCCGCCCGAGTCCACCAAGTAGACGCAGGGCAGCCGGTTCTCGAGGGCGACCTCCTGCGCGCGCAGGTGCTTCTTCACCGTCATCGGGTAGTACGTGCCGCCCTTGACCGTCGCGTCATTGGCGACGATCACGCACTCGCGGCCGCTCACCCGGCCGATCCCGGCGATCACCCCCGCGGCGGGCGCCTGCCCCTCATACATCCCGTCCGCCGCGAGCGGTGCCAGCTCAAGGAACGGGGAGCCGGGGTCGAGCAGCGCGTCCACCCGGTCCCGCGGCAGCAGCTTGCCGCGCGCCGTGTGCCGCGCCCGCGCCTTCTCGCCGCCGCCGAGCCGGGCCGCGGCGAGCTTCGCGCGCAGCTCCTCACCGAGCGCCCGGTGTGCCGCCTCATTGGCCCGCCAGGCCTCCGACGCGGGCTCGGCCGCGCTGGTCAGCTCCGGTGCCTCCTGCATTCCACGGTCCCCTCACCGAGTACAGCCGAGTTAATGAGCGTTAACCATTTCCTTCAGGTTAACGCTCGCTAACGTCCCTGTCTAGAATTGCCTCATGGCCACGAGAACCGACGCCCCGACCCGCCGCGAGCAGATCCTCAGGGAGGCCGCGCGGCTCTTCGCCGAGCGCGGGTTCCACGGCGTGGGCGTGGACGAGATAGGGGCGGCGGTCGGCATCAGCGGCCCCGGCCTGTACCGGCACTTCGCCGGCAAGGACGCGATGCTCGCCGAGCTGCTCGTCGGGATCAGCGGGCAGCTGCTCACCGGCGGCAAGCGGCGGGTGGCCGAGGCGGAGCACGGGCCCGAGGCGCTGCTCGACTCGCTCATCGAGGGGCACATCGACTTCGCGCTCGACGACCGCGACCTGATCACGCTGCACGACCGGGAGCTCGACCGGCTGCGCGACAGCGACCGCAAGCTGGTGCGGCAGTTGCAGCGCCAGTACGTGGAGTTGTGGGTGGAGGCGGTGCGGAAGGTCTACCCGGGGCTGGTGGAGGCGCACGCGCGCGTGGCCGTGCACGCGGTCTTCGGGCTGCTCAACTCGACGCCGCACCTGAGCCGTCCGGGCTCGCTGCCCGGCCGGACGGCGACCGCGCGGATGCTGCACAAGCTGGCGCGTGGCGCGTTCGCGGCGGCTGCCGCAGAGTGACCTGTATCTCTGGACGCTCCTCGCGACTCGTGGGTAACCTGGCTCTGAGCAAGCGCTTAGTCGCGTGATTGCTGTCCGCATTCTCCGTAGAGACCGTCGTAGAGGGAGAGTTCTCCGTGCGCCGTACTGTTTTTGACGAGGACCACGAGGCGTTCCGGGAGACCCTGCGCGCCTTCATCGAGGCCGAGGTCGTCCCCCACTACGACGAGTGGTTCCAGCAGGGCATCGTGCCGCGCGAGCTCTACTCGAAGATGGCCGACCTGGGCCTGTTCGGCATCAACGTGCCCGAGGAGTTCGGCGGCGCGGGCCTGGACACCCACAAGTTCGAGGCCATCCAGTACGAGGAGACCGCCCGCGCGGGCGTGTCCTTCGGCGGCTCCGGCGTGCACGTGCTGCTCGCCCTGCCCTACATCAAGATGCTCGCCACCGACGAGCAGAAGAAGCGCTACCTGGAGAAGTTCGTCACCGGCGAGGAGATGTGGGCCCTCGCCATGACCGAGCCGGGCACCGGCTCCGACCTGGCCGGCATGAAGACCACGGCCAAGCTCTCCGACGACGGCACGCACTACGTGCTCAACGGCTCGAAGACGTTCATCACCGGCGGCGTGCACGCCGACCGCGTCATCGTCTGCGCCCGCACCGCCGCGCCGACCGCCGAGGACCGCCGCCACGGCATCTCCCTGTTCGCCGTCGACACGAAGTCCGAGGGCTACTCGATCGGCCGCAAGCTCGACAAGCTCGGCCTCAAGACCTCCGACACCGCCGAGCTGGCGTTCGTCGACGTGAAGGTCCCCGTCGAGGACCTCCTCGGCGAGGAGAACAAGGGCTTCTACTACCTCGGCAAGAACCTCCCCTCCGAGCGCTGGGGCATCGCCTACGGCGCGTACGCGCAGGCCAAGGCCGCCGTGCGGTTCGCCAAGGAGTACGTCCAGGACCGCACCGTCTTCGGCAAGACCGTGGCGTCGTTCCAGAACACCAAGTTCGAACTGGCCGCCTGCCAGGCCGAGGTGGACGCCGCCGAGGCCGTCGCCGACCGCGCCCTGGAGGCCCTCGACGCCGGTGAGCTGAGCGCCGCCGAGGCCGCCTCCGCGAAGCTGTTCTGCACCGAGGTCGCGCACCGCGTCATCGACCGCTGCCTCCAGCTGCACGGCGGCTACGGGTTCATGAACGAGTACCCGATCGCCCGCCTGTACGCGGACAACCGCGTGAACCGCATCTACGGCGGCACCAGCGAGATCATGAAGTCGATCATCGCGAAGAACATGGGCCTGTAACCAGCAGAGAATCTTTGCTCGGTACAACTGATCCCATGCATCACGCACTCGAATCCCTCCTCGATCTGCTCGACCTCGAGCAGATCGAGGAGGACATCTTCCGCGGCCAGTCCCGGTCCTCCGTCGTCCCGCGCGTCTTCGGCGGGCAGGTGGCGGCCCAGGCGCTGGTCGCGGCCGGGCGCACCGTCCCGGCCGACCGGCACGCCCACTCCCTGCACGCGTACTTCCTCGTCGCGGGGGACCCGGGCGCGCCCATCGTCTACACCGTCGACCGGATCCGCGACGGCCGCTCCTTCACCACGCGCCGCGTCGTCGCCGTCCAGCACGGGCAGCCGATCTTCCATCTCTCCGCGTCCTTCCAGACGTACGAGGAAGGTCTCGAGCACCAGGCGGACATGCCGCCCGCGCCCGACCCGGAGTCGCTGCCGACCGCGGAGGAGATGCTCCCGCGCTACGGCGACGGCGTGCTGAAGCCCGACGTCGTCCAGCGCCTGCTCGAGGCACGGGAGGCCGTCGACCTGCGGTACGTGGACGCCCCGCCGTTCGCCTTCGTCGGCGACCCGCAGCCCCCGCGCTCCCAGGTCTGGTTCCGCGCGCGCGACAAGCTCGCGGACGACCCGCTGCTGCACGTGTGCCTCGCCACCTACGTCTCCGACATGACGCTCCTCGACTCCGTGCTGCTCGCCCACGGGCGGGGCGGCTGGGCCGTCGGCGATGTCGTGGGCGCGTCCCTGGACCACGCGATGTGGTTCCACCGGCCGTTCCGCGCCGACGAATGGCTGCTGTACGACCAGGAGTCGCCGTCCACGTCCGGTGGGCGCGGGCTCGGGCAGGCCCGGATCTACACGCAGGACGGACGGCTCGCGATCACCGTCATCCAGGAGGGTGTCGTTCGCGTTCCGCGTTGATCGGACATAACGTCCGGTACATGGATGAGCGAGCGGAAGAAGCGGGCGGCGAGAGCGTCTTCACGGTGATCGTCGCCGCGGTGGCCAACCTGGGAATCGCCCTCGCGAAGGCCGTCGCCGGCGTCCTCAGCGGCTCCAGCGCGATGCTCTCCGAGGCCGCGCACTCCTTCGCCGACACCGTCACGGAACTGCTGCTGCTCACCTCCCTGAAGCGCAGCGACAAGCCCGCCGACGAGGAGCATCCGCTCGGCTACGGGGGCGAGCGGTACGTGTGGGCGCTGCTCGCGGCCGTCGCCACGTTCGTCGGCGGCGCCGTCTTCTCCCTCTACGACGGGATCCACACGCTCGTCACGGGCGAGGAGCTGGGCGATCCGGTCGTGTCGTACGTGGTGCTGGCCGTGGCGTTCGTCCTGGAAGGGTTCTCGCTGCGCACCGCGGTCAAGCAGGCGCGGGGCGAGGCGGCCCGGGTGCGGGTGCCCTTCGGTACGTATCTGCGGCACACGCCCGACACGGCGGTGAAGGCCGTCGTGCTGGAGGACAGTGCGGCGCTGGCGGGTCTGGTGCTCGCGGCCGGCGGGCTGCTCGGCTCGCAGCTCACCGGGTCGGGGGTGTGGGACGGGGCGGCGTCCCTGTGCATCGGTGTGCTGCTGCTGTGGGTGGCGTGGGTGCTCGGGAGGTCCAACGCGGAGTTGCTGGTGGGGCGGCCGTTGCCGAAGCCCTTCCGGGACGAGATCCGGTCGATCGTGCTCGGGGTCGAGCATGTCGAGGCCGTGCTTGAGCTGACGACGCTTGTGCAGGGGCCGCGGGAGGCGCTCGTCGCGGCGAAGGTCGATTTTCGGGATGCGTCCACCGCGGCGCAGATCGAGTGGGCGTGTGAGGACGCGGCGCGGCGGATTCGGGAGCGGTTTCCCGCGGTGCGGAGGGTGTTTCTTGACCCGACCCCGGGGTTTGCGGCGCGCCGCACGGAGGGGCTCAATCCGTGGTGAGCAATTCAACCCCCTGCGGCGATTGAGCAGCGGGGTCCGGGGCAGAGCCCCGAGGCGTCGGCCACGGCGCCGCCTGCTCAATCGCCGCAGGGGCTTAAATCAGGCCCGCCGCGTCCAGCAGGTACGCCGTCATCGGGTCGTAGTGCCTGGGGCTTGTGACGTGGTCGTCGAGGGGGATCGTGACCTGCATCGTGCCCTCGGCCTCGCCCACGAAGAGGGCCGGGTCGTTGCAGTCCGCGTAGCCGATGGAGTCCAGGCCCCGCTGCGCCGCGCAGCCCGCCCAGCCGTGGTCGGCGACGACCAGGTCGGGCTGGGGGCGGCCCTCGCGGGCGAGGCCGTCGAGGATCGCGGCCATGGGGTCGGGGGAGTGGGTGTGCCACAGCGTCGCGCCGCGCTCCAGCATCGCCACGTCCGCGAACTGGAAGACCATGCCCTCCTCGGTCGACAGGCCCTCCGGGATCACGACGATCTCGCAGCCCGCCGCGCGCAGGGCCGTCGCCGTCGCACGGTGGACGTCGAGGAGGCCGCCCGGGTGGCCCGTGGCGAACAGCACGCGCTGGCGGTCCTCCGCCGCCTTGCGCAGGCGCGCCGCCGTGCGGTCCAGGGCGTCGACCGTCAGCTCGGGGTCGATGGTGTCCTGGCCGGAGCGGTGGCCGGCGTCGGCGACGACACCGCAGCGTTCGGCCATGACGGCGAGCACGTCCTGCTCGTCGGTCCAGCGGTCGCCGAGTTCCAGGCCCAGCCAGTAGTGGCGGTCGCCGTTCGCGAGCCTTCGGTAGTGCGAGAGGTTGTTCTCGCGCGGGGTGGCCACGTCGCCCGCGATCCGGGTGCGGACGAGGTGGTCGATGAGGGCGGCGCGGGTCGGCGTGTCGCTGGGCAGTCCGGGTATCGGCATACGCCCATTGTGCCGGGGGCCGCCGCGAGGCGTTGATCGGTTCCGGGGAGTGGAACGGGCCGGTGGGGCGACGCCCCGGACCGCCTCACCCCGCCACTCGCAGCGCGAACCAGAGTTCCATGCGGGTGTCCGGGTCGTCGACGTCCGCTTCCAGGAGCGTGGCGCAGCGGGCGATGCGCTGGCGGACCGTGTTGCGGTGGACGCCCAGGGCGAGGGCCGTGCCCTCCCAACTGCCGTGCAGGGAGAGCCAGGTGCGCAGGGTCTCCAGGAGGGCCGGCTTGTCGGCCAGGGCGGCCAGGGTCGGCGTGGGCGTGTCGTCCGGGCGGTGGTGGGCCAGCGGGCTGCGGGTCGCCCGTGCGCGGGTGAGCGCGTGGGCCGCCTGGGCGTCGGCGAGCGGCAGGTCGCGGGCGAGGGCCGGGGCGCTGACGCCGAGCACGTGGCCCGTGTGCGCCGTGACGTCCTGGTCGGACGGGATCAGGGCGCGGGTGAGGGAGTCACCGGGGGAGGGGGAGGCAGAGGTGGAGGTCAGGGGTGTCGCCAGGTCGGGGGCCGGGCGGGGCGACAGGGGGCGGGCGTGGATCACGCGCCAGGTGGTGTCCGCGCCCAGCAGGTCCGTGGCCGCCTCCTCGCGGTCCGCGCCGAGGAGGAGGTCGACCAGGCTCGCGGCGCGGCGCGTGTCGCCCGTGGAGCGGTGTTCGCCGGTGAGGAGGGACAGCAGGACCACCGCCGCTCCCGCGATCGTGTGGTCGCCGGGCGTGCGGGACCGCGTCGCGAGGCCGAGCGCGCCGCCCGTGCTCAGCGCGTACGCCGACAGGTGCGTGCCGCCCACCGTGTCCGCCGCGGACGACGGGGTGGGGAAGAGGTGCGTGGCGTGCGGGCGGACCACCGCGGTCAGTTCGGCGAGCGCCTCGCGCACGGCGCGCGCGGGGCGTGTTCCCGCGTGGTGCGGCTCGTCGCCCTCCGGTGTGACGGCCACCGCGAACCCGCCGGTGCGCTGGGCGAGTTGGCGAAGGACGGAGGGCAGCGGGTCGGGCCGCGCCGCCGCCGATGCCAGGGCCTGCTGCGCCTCCGTGACGCGGCGCAGCTCTGCGTTCCTGGCCTGCGCCATCAGCTCCCACACGGCGCGCGCGATCCCGCTGAACGTGGTCCGCGGAGGGACCTCGACGAGCGGGATCCCGAGCCGCTCGCAGGCCGTGACGAGTTCCGGCGGCACCGTGTCGAAGACCGGCGTCACACCGAAGCCGAGCGCCACCGCGCCGCCCCGCGCGACCCGCTCCGCGTACTCCTCGAAGTAGGTGGCGGCGGGTGCGGCGGGCGCGTGCACGCCCGCCGTCAGCAGCAGCTCGCCGCCCAGCAGGTACGGCTCCGGGTCCGTCAGCTCCGACGTGTGCGCCCCGTGCACGAGGACGTCGGCCGCGTCGGGTCCCGCGATCTTGCGAAGGCCCAGGTCGGCGCGGGCGAGTACCGCGGCGAGCGGAACGCCCTGCGTGGGCGGTGCGGTCACGGTCACCGGTGGATGATTCCTCTGGTCCGATCCTGATGGGTGGATGAAACGTACACTTCAGTGCTGCTTTTCGGCCACCTAGATTTCTTCCGACCGGTGGGTGCGGGTACGGGCGGATGTCCCCGACACCCCAGGAGGACCCCGAAGGGGCTTCGCAGCCGGACATTCCCCGCACGACACGCCACCGAAGTGGGCAAAGGAGGGCGTCCCCATGGCCGTCGACTACATCGTGATCGTCGTATACCTGGCCGGAATGCTGGCGATGGGCTGGTGGGGCATGCGCCGCGCCAAGTCCAAGAGCGACTTCCTGGTCGCCGGACGGCGCCTCGGCCCCGCCATGTACTCCGGAACCATGGCCGCTGTCGTGCTCGGCGGCGCCTCCACCATCGGCGGCGTCGGCCTCGGCTACCAGTACGGCCTGTCGGGCGCCTGGATGGTGTTCACCATCGGCCTCGGCATCCTCGCCCTGTCGCTCTTCTTCTCGGCGCGCATCGCCCGGCTGAAGGTCTACACGGTCTCCGAGATGCTCGACCTGCGCTACGGCGGCGGCCGCGCCGGGATGATCTCCGGCATCGTGATGTGGGCGTACACGCTGATGCTCGTCGTCACGTCCACCATCGCGTACGCGACGATCTTCGACGTCCTCTTCGACGTGCCGCGCACGCTCGCGATCATCGTCGGCGGCACCATCGTCGTCGCCTACTCGACGCTCGGCGGCATGTGGTCGATCACCATCACCGACATGGTGCAGTTCGTCGTGAAGACCATCGGCGTGCTGATCATCCTGCTGCCCGTCGCGGTCATCAAGGCCGGTGGCTTCAGCGAGATGAAGGCCGCGCTGCCGACCTCGTACTTCGACCCGCTGGGCATCGGCGGCGAGACGATCTTCACGTACGTGCTGATCTACACGTTCGGCATGCTCATCGGGCAGGACATCTGGCAGCGCGTCTTCACCGCCCGCAACGACAAGGTGGCCCGCTGGGGCGGCACCGTCTCCGGTGTCTACTGCCTGGTCTACGCGATCGGCGGCGCGGTCATCGGCACCGCGGCCAAGGTCCTCTACCCGAAGGGGCTCGGCCAGGCCGACGAGGCGTTCGCGCAGATCGTCAAGGACGAACTGCCCGTCGGCATCCGGGGTCTCGTCCTCGCCGCCGCCCTCGCGGCCGTCATGTCGACGTCGTCCGGAGCGCTCATCGCCTGCGCCACCGTCGCCAACAACGACATCTGGAAGCGGCTGCGGGGCGTCAAGGCCGGTGCGTCGGTGGAGGACGAGCACGACGAGGTGAAGGGCAACCGGATGTTCATCCTCGGCCTCGGCGTCGTCGCGATCGTCATCTCGATCCTCCTCAACAACGTCGTCGAGGCGCTGACCGTCGCCTACAACCTGCTCGTCGGCGGGCTGCTCGTGCCCATCCTCGGCGGACTCCTCTGGAAGCGCGGCAACGTCAGCGGCGCCCTCGCCTCCGTCGTCGTCGGCGGCCTCACCGTCATCGGCGGGATGTGGCACTACGGCATCCTCGCCAACGAGCCCGTGTACTACGGCCTGGTCGCGTCACTCGTCGTCTACGTGGCCGTGTCCCTGGCCACCCGGCCCACCGACGCCGCCGTCCTCGCCAACTGGCGCGAGCGGCTCGCCGGGCGCGGCGCCGAGGAGCCCGAGCCGGCTCCCGCCGCCGCAGCGCAGTAGGCAGCAGCACCGCAGCAACTCCCGCAGGAAAGAAGGCATGCGCGCAATGAACAGCAACGAGACGCCCCGCGTACCCAACGGCCCCACGGGCGCCGTCGGACCGGTCGACTCCTCCCGCGTCCCGCGCTACGCGGGCCCGGCGACGTTCGCCCGCCTGCCTCGGCTCGACGAGGTGGACGCCGCCGACGTGGCGGTCGTCGGCGTCCCCTTCGACACCGGAGTCTCCTACCGGCCCGGCGCCCGCTTCGGCGGCAACGCGATCCGCGAGGCCTCCCGTTTCCTTCGCCCGTACAACCCGGCGCAGGACGCCTCCCCGTTCGCGCTCGCGCAGGTCGCGGACGCCGGTGACATCGCCGCCAACCCGTTCAACATCAACGAGGCCGTCGACACCATCGAGGCCGCGGCCGACGACCTGCTCGGCTCCGGCGCCCGCATGATGACGCTCGGCGGCGACCACACCATCGCGCTGCCGCTGCTGCGCTCGGTGGCGAAGAAGCACGGCCCGGTCGCGCTGCTGCACTTCGACGCGCACCTCGACACCTGGGACACGTACTTCGGCGCCGAGTACACGCACGGCACGCCGTTCCGCCGCGCCGTGGAGGAGGGCATCCTCGACACCTCCGCCCTCTCGCACGTCGGGACCCGCGGCCCGCTCTACGGCCGCTCCGACCTCACGGACGACGAGAAGCTCGGCTTCGGCATCGTCACCTCCGCCGACGTCTACCGGCGCGGCGCCGACGAGGTCGCCGACCAGCTCCGCCAGCGCATCGGCGACCGCCCGCTGTACATCTCCATCGACATCGACTGCCTCGACCCGGCCCACGCGCCCGGCACCGGCACTCCGGAGGCGGGCGGCATGACCTCCCGGGAGCTCCTGGAGATCCTCCGCGGGCTCTCTTCGTGCAACCTGGTATCAGCGGACGTCGTCGAGGTGGCGCCCGCGTACGACCACGCGGAGATCACGTCCGTCGCCGCCTCGCACACCGCGTACGAGCTGACGACGATCATGTCCCGCCAGATCGCGGAGGCCCGTAACAAGTGACGCACGACCACGACCTTGAGCTGACACCCACGCCCGCGCAGACCGAGGCGGCCCTCAATCCGCCTTCCGGCCGCAACGGCGGTGACCTCGTCGTCGAGACCCTGCACGGCCTCGGCGCGGCCACCGTGTTCGGCCTGCCGGGGCAGCACGCGCTCGGCATGTTCGACGCGCTGCGCCGGTCGTCGCTCAGGTACGTGGGGCTGCGCGTCGAGAACAACGCCGGGTTCGCGGCGGACGCGTACGGCCGGGTGACCGGGGAAGTGGCGCCGCTGCTGCTGTCCACGGGACCCGGCTCGCTGATGTCGCTCGCCGCGCTCCAGGAGGCGGCCGCCGCGTCGGCTCCCGTGCTCGCGATCGGCAGCCAGATCCCGGTCGCCGGGCTCGGCGGCGGCCGTCACGGCTACCTGCACGAACTCCGGGACCAGCAGGCCTCGTTCAGGGACGTGGTCAAGTCCGTCCACACCGTCCGTACGCAGTCCCAGATCCCGTCGGCGATCGCCGCGGCCTGGGAGTCGGCGCTGAGCGCCCCGCACGGCCCGGTGTGGGTGGAGATCCCGCAGGACGTGCTCCTCGCGGAGACTTCCCTGCCGGTCGTCACGGCGATGGACGCGACTCCGCACGACCTGGTGCCGCGGCCCGAACTCACCGCCGTCGCCGCCGACTTGCTGGCGAACGCCGAGCGTCCGGCGATCATCGCGGGCGGCGGCGTCGTCCGCGCGGACGCGGCGGGCAAGCTGCGCGCGCTCGCCGAACGCGTCAACGCGCCCGTCGTCTCCACCTTCGGCGGCAAGGGCGCCTTCCCCTGGGAGCACCCGCTCTCGCTCCAGTCCTGGATGGAGGACCGGCACACGACGGACTTCCTGGAGGACGCGGACGTCCTCCTCGTCGTCGGCTCGGGCCTCGGTGAACTCTCCTCGAACTACCACACGTTCAAGCCCCGCGGCCGCGTCATCCAGATCGAGGCGGACGCCGGGAAGCTGGAGTCCAACCACCCGGCCCTCGGCATCCACGCCGACGCGCGGCTCGCGCTCCAGGCGCTGGTCGAGACGGTCGCCGAGCGCCGGGACGACGAGGCGCCCGCGCGCGTCGCCGCGGTCCTCAAGGCCGTACGGGAACGGATCGACGCGCAGGAACTCACCCTGGAGCAGCGGGTGTTGGCGTCGGTGCGCGAGGCGTTGCCGGCCGCGTCGCCGTCCTTCTGGGACATGACGATCCTCGCGTACTGGGCCTGGTCCGCGTGGCCCGGAACCATGCACTCGGCGCAGGGCGCGGGCGGCCTCGGCTACGGGTTCCCCGCGGCCATCGGCGCGGCCGCCGCCGACCCGACGACGCCCGTCCTCGCGGTCTCCGGCGACGGCGGCGCCATGTACTCCATCGCCGAACTGGCCACGGCGAAGCAGTACGACCTGAACGTGACCTGGCTGATCGTCGACGACGGCGGCTACGGCATCCTCCGCGAGTACATGACGGACGCCTTCGGCGAGGCCACCGCGACCGAGCTGGCCCGCCCGGACTTCGTGGCGCTCGCCGAGTCGTTCGGCGTCCCCGGGGTGCGGACGACCCCGGAGACGCTCAAGGACGACCTGGCGCGGGCGCTCGCCGCGCCGGGACCGCGCGTGGTCGTACTCCCGGCCCTGCTGCGGATGTTCGCGCCCACGCACCTGGGGTGAGGCGAGCGGCGCCTACCAGATGGAGCCCACCCACTCCGGGTGGTCGATGAACGGGTTCCGGTTGTGCTGGTAGGTGTCGAAGATGACGTCGTTGCGGTGCTGCTCGAAGGAGTCCGGCGGGTCCTCGTCGCTCCACTTCTTCAGGACCGAGAGCTTGCCGATGTGCGGTGAACTGCCGTTGTCCACCGAGTCGTTGGGCTCCAGGTCGGCGAAGGAGTCGTCGCCTTCGTAGCGGACCGCCATGTAGAGGATCATCCGCGCGACGTCGCCCTTGACGGCGTCGCGCGGCTCGAACGAGTCGGAGTCGGTGAGGCTGCCGCCGCCGTTCGCGACCGCGCTGCCGCCGTTGTCGAAGTCCTTGTTGCCGCGCACCGAGTTGACCGTGACGTCCTCGGGGCGCAGATGGTGGAGATCGGTGCCGGGGCCCGTCGCGGTGCCGAAGTCGCCGTGCGACTTGGCCCAGACGTGCTCGCGGTTCCAGTCGCCGCTGTCGCCGCCGTTGGCCGACTTCGCGCGTGAGGTGCCGCTGTAGAGCAGGATCACGTTGGAGCTGTTGGCCGGGTCCTGGTCGGTGGCCTTCAGGGCGTCCCAGACCGCGTCGTAGGAGAGCTTCGTCTGGTCGCTGATGATCGTGTGCAGCGCGCTCTTGAGCTCGGTGCCGGTCTTGCCCTCCGCGTCCTGGTAGTACGTGTCGTCGTACGCGGTGGTGGTGGTCGCGGCGGCGGGGCCCGCGGTGGCCGCGGGGAGGGCGAAGGTGGCCAGTACGGCCGCGGTGGTGAGGGCGGCGGTGCGTATGTGGATTCCGGGCATGTGGGGTGTCCGTCCGTTCTACGCGGGTTGAATGGTGGAACGGAGCGTGACATGGACACGTATGGATTGGGTGAATGCCGGGCGTCGATCCTGTGACGACAAAGGCCCCTGACTGCTCGTCAGGGGCCTTTGTCCGGGGTGGAGTTGCCGGATCAGTTCACGTCGGACGGGTCCAGTCGGTACAGCGACTGGGAGCCGGTCGAGCCGCTGGACTTCTTGCTGTACTCGCTCGACTTCACCGCCGTGCCGTGCTTCTTCACCCACGCGGTGACCGCGGAGCTGACGTCGTTGCCGCCGCCCATGGGGCCGCGCATGCCGCTCTCGCCGACCTGGATGTAGTGCAACTGGCCGCTCTCGACCAACTTCTTGAGCTTGGCGACGGTCATGCCCTTGTCGGAGCCGGTGAAGCCGTACATCGAGATGACGGGCTTCTTGGTGTTGAGGATGATCGACGCGGCGGACTGCGAATTGGACACCGCGAGCAGCCACTTGGCGCCGTCCTGGTGCTTCTCCAGGTACGTGATCAGGCCGCTGTCGAGGCTGCCGCCCATTCCGCCCATGCCACCGGGGGTGCCGCGGCGGCCGGTTTCCTGCTTACCGGAGCCGGAGCCCTGGCCGCCGGGCATCTCGCGGCCGCCCGGCATGCCGCCGCCCTCGGGCGCCTTGCCCCCGCCGGGCATCTCGCCGCCACCCGGCATCGAGCCTCCGCCGGGCATCTCGCCGCCACCCGGCATCGCGCCCCTACCGGGCATCTCGCCGCCGCGGGGGAACCCGCCACGGCCGCCGCTCCCGAAGGGACCGCCCATGCCGCCGCCCGTCGTGGGCCCGGCCGTCGGGTTCGCACCGCCCATGCCGCCGCCCGCTCCGGAGGAGAAGGGTTCCGCGAAGGAGTACGCCGCAGGGCCCGCCACCGACGCGACGACGGCCGCCGCCACGGCCGCCGCGAACAGCCGCAGCCGCCGGCCCGTCGACGTACGGAAGACGAGCAGACCCGCGATCGCGAGCGCCATGACGAGGGCGATCACCGGCCACAGCCAGCCGTTCCAGCCGGACGCGCGGCGCAGCAGCACGGCCGACCAGATACCGGTCACGGCGAGCGCCACCGGCAGCACCCACGCCCACCGCTTGTCCGTGCGGAAGGCGCGCAGCAGCATCACGCCGCCACCGCCGCACAGCGCCGCGATGCCCGGGGCGACGGCGGTCGTGTAGTACGGGTGCATGGTGCCCTCGGCCGTCGCGAACGTGACGTAGTGCAGCACCAGCCAGCCGCCCCACAGCACCAGGGCCGCGCGCGTGAGGTCGGTGCGCGGGGCGCGGCCGCGCAGCACCAGACCGCCGACGAGCGCGATCGCCGCGAACGGGATCAGCCAGGAGATCTGGCCGCCGAGCGTCTCGTTGAACAGCCGGCCGAGGCCCGCCGCGCCGGAGAAGCCGCCGCCTCCACCGCCCCCGCCGTTGCCCTCGCCGCCGAGGATCCGGCCGAAGCCGTTGTAGCCCATGATCAGGTCCCAGGCGGTGCCGTCCGTCGAGCCGCCGATGTACGGGCGCGAGTCGGCCGGTACGAGGGAGACCGCCGTGGCCCACCAGAAGCTGGAGACGGCCAGGACGACGGCCGCGACGACCAGGTTGCGGACCTTCTTGGCCCAGCCCAGGTGGGAGGCGAACACGTACACCGCGAAGACCGCGGGCAGCGCGATGTAGCCCTGGAGCATCTTGGTGTTGAACGCGAAGCCGAAGCAGGCCGCAGAGGCGAGCAGCGGGAGCAGCCTGCCGTTGCGGGTGGCGCGCAGCGCGAGGGCCGCGCCGCCCACCATCAGCAGCACCAGGAGGGTGTCCGGGTTGTTGTCCCGGTTGATCGCGACGGTGATCGGGGTGAGGGCCAGGACCAGCGCGGCGATCGCCGCGGCCGCGTGACCCCACACCCGCTTCACGGAGGAGTGCAGGATCCAGATCGAGCCGAGCCCGGCGGCGACCTGCGGCAGCATCATCTGCCAGGTGCCGAAGCCGAGGATCCGGCAGGACAGGCTCATCACCATCAGTGAGAACGGCGGCTTGTCCACGGTCAGGAAGTTGCCCGCGTCGATGGAGCCGAAGAACCAGGCCTTCCAGCTCTGCGTGCCGCTGTAGACGGCGGCGCTGTAGAAGCTGTTGAGGCCGTTCGACGAGAGGTTCCAGGAGTACAGCACCCCGGCGACCACGAGGATCGCGAGCAGCGCCGGCAGCGACCAGCGCGGCGTGCGGCGCTCGGTCGGCGGTTGCACCGGCGGAGGAGGTGCGGGTGCGTCGGAATGCGTATCGGTCATGGAGGTCACCGGTGCACAGTGCACGGCGCCGGTGGGGGCGGGCTGTGGCGAAGCTGGGCGCCACCTGTGGATACCGCCGGGAATGCCGCCTGTGGACGCCTCCCCGGAGCGCGAACCAGATCACCCGGTTCTACTCGCTACGGATTGTTACAGCGGGATGAAATTCGATCCCGCTCGCGTTGGCCCTTCGGCAGCTCAGGGCGAGAGGTCAAGCGAGCGGGAGGCGGCACGGCGTGGCGGAACAACGGGGCTGGGCGAAACGACTGGCGGGATACGCGTGGCGCCATCCCAAGGACGTCGTCCTCGCGCTCGGGGCCTCGCTCGGCGGCATGGGCGTCATGGCGCTCGTCCCGCTGATCACGAAGGTGATCATCGACGACGTGATCGGGAACCACTCCCGTTCCATGGCCGTGTGGGCGGGCGCCCTCATAGGCGCGGCCGTCGTCGTCTACGTCATGTCCTTCATCCGCCGCTACTACGGCGGTCGGCTCGCCCTCGACGTCCAGCACGACCTGCGCACCGAGATGTACGGGTCGATCACCCGGCTCGACGGCCGGCGCCAGGACGAACTGTCGACCGGGCAGGTCGTGGGGCGCGCCACCAGCGACCTCCAGCTGATCCAGGGCCTGCTCTTCATGCTCCCGATGACCATCGGGAACGTCCTGCTGTTCCTCATCTCTCTGGGGATCATGGCGTCGCTGTCGTGGCCGCTGACGCTCGTCGCGCTCGCCGTCGCCCCCGCCGTCTGGGTCATCGCCAAGCGCAGCCGCTCCCGCCTCCACCCCGCCACCTGGTACGCGCAGGCGCAGGCCGCCGCCGTCGCCGGGGTCGTCGACGGGGCCGTCAGCGGCGTCCGCGTCGTGAAGGGGTTCGGGCAGGAGGAGCAGGAGACCGGGAAGCTCAAGACGGTCGGCCGCAGGCTCTTCGCGGGACGCCTGCGCACCGTCCGGATGAACTCGAAGTTCACCCCGGCGCTCCAGGCCGTGCCCGCCCTCGGGCAGGTCGCCATGCTGGCCCTCGGCGGCTGGCTCGCGGTGCGCGGGCAGGTCACGCTCGGCACGTTCGTCGCGTTCTCCTCGTACCTGGCGCAGCTCGTCGGGCCCGTCCGCATGCTCGCGGTCGTCCTCACCGTCGGGCAGCAGGCCCGCGCCGGTGTGGAGCGCGTCCTCGAACTGATCGACACCGAGCCGAGCCTCGTCGACGGCACGAAGGAGCTGCCCGCCGACGCCCCCGCGACCGTCGAGTTCGACGACGTGTCCTTCACGTACTCGGACGCCGAGAACCCCGTTCTCGACGGGCTCTCCCTGGAGATCAGGGCCGGTGAGACCCTCGCCGTCGTCGGCTCCTCCGGCTCCGGCAAGTCCACCGTCTCCCTCCTCCTCCCGCGCTTCTACGACGTCACGCACGGCGCCGTCCTCGTCGGCGGGCACGACGTGCGCGAGCTGACGACGGCTTCCCTGCGCTCCGCGATCGGCCTCGTCCTGGAGGACTCGTTCCTGTTCTCCGACTCCGTGGGCGCCAACATCGCGTACGGCGCACCGGGAGCGACCCAGGAGCAGATCGAGACGGCCGCGCGCGCCGCGCAGGCCCACGGCTTCATCTCGGCCCTGCCCGAGGGCTACGACACCAAGGTCGGCGAGCACGGCCTCACCCTCTCCGGCGGTCAGCGCCAGCGCGTCGCCCTCGCCCGCGCCATCCTCACCGACCCCCGCCTCCTCGTCCTCGACGACGCGACGTCCGCCGTGGACGCCCGCGTCGAGCACGAGATCCACGAGGCCCTCGCGCACGTGATGGCGGGCCGTACGACGCTGCTCATCGCGCACCGCCGCTCCACCCTCGGCCTCGCCGACCGGATCGCCGTCCTCGACGGCGGGCGGCTCGCCGCGATCGGCACGCACGAGGAGCTGGAGGCCGGCTCATCGCTGTACCGGCGCCTGCTCACCGACCCCGACGAGCTGGGCGGGGTGTCGCCGGGACACGTCGCGCCCGCGGCGCCCGAGGCCGAGGACACCTCCGTACGCGAGGAGCTCGACGCCGAGTTCGACGCCGAGCGGGGCGTCACCCCCAGGCTGTGGACGGGCGACCGCGAGCCGCGGGACGCCGCGCTCGCCGGGACCCCCGCGACGCCCGAACTCCTCGCGCAGGTCGACGCGCTGCCGCCGGCCACCGACACCCCCGGCATCGACGAGGCGCGGGCCGTCACCGCCGAGGAGTCGTACGGACTGCGCCGCCTGCTGCGCGGATTCGGGGCGCCGCTGCTGATCAGCCTCGCGCTCGTCGCCGTCGACGCGGGCATGGGCCTGCTGCTGCCGATCCTCATCCGGCACGGCATCGACGAGGGCGTCTCGCAGCTCGCGATCGGCGCGGTGTGGGCGGCGTCCGCGCTCGCGCTGGTCGCCGTGCTCGTGCAGTGGGGCGCGCAGTTCGGTGAGACGCGGATGACGGGGCGGACCGGGGAGCGGGTCCTGTACTCGCTCCGCCTGAAGATCTTCGCCCAGCTCCAGCGGCTCGGACTCGACTTCTACGAGCGGGAGTTGACGGGGCGCATCATGACCCGGATGACCACCGACGTGGACGCCCTGTCGACGTTCCTGCAGACCGGGCTCGTCACCGCGTTCGTCTCCCTCGTCACGTTCTTCGGCATCATGGCCGCGCTCCTCGTGATCGACGTACAGCTCGCGCTCGTCGTCTTCGCGACGCTGCCGCCGCTGATCATCGGAACGTTCTTCTTCCGCCGCTCCAGCGTCAAGGCGTACGAGCTGGCCCGCGAGCGGATCTCCGTCGTCAACGCCGACCTCCAGGAGACGGTGGCGGGGCTGCGGATCGTGCAGGCGTTCCGGCGCGAGAAGGACGGCGGCGAGAACTTCGCGGCGGGCAGCGCCAGTTACCGCAAGGCGCGCATCCGCGGCCAGTGGCTGATCTCCGTGTACTTCCCGTTCGTGCAGCTGCTGTCGGCGGTGGCGACGGCGTCCGTCCTCGCGGTGGGCGCACACCGGGTCGACGCGGGCACCCTGACGACGGGCGCGCTGGTCGCCTACCTCCTCTACATCGACCTGTTCTTCGCGCCCGTGCAGCAGCTCTCCCAGGTCTTCGACGGCTACCAGCAGGCCACGGTCTCGCTCGGCCGCATCCAGGAACTGCTGCGCGAGCCGACGTCGACGAAGAACGCCGAGCGGCCCCGCGAGGTGCCGGCGCTGCGCGGCGAGATCGCCTTCGAGGACGTGGACTTCGCGTACGGAGCCTCCGACGAACCGGAGACGGCCCTCAGCGGCGTCGACCTGCGGATCCCCGCCGGCCAGACCGTGGCCTTCGTCGGCGAGACCGGCGCGGGCAAGTCGACCCTCGTCAAGCTCGTCGCCCGGTTCTACGACCCCACGGGCGGCAAGGTCACCGCCGACGGCATCGACCTGCGCGAACTCGACCTCACCGAGTACCGGCACCGGCTCGGCGTCGTCCCGCAGGAGGCCTACCTCTTCCCCGGCACGGTCCGCGACGCGATCGCCTACGGCCGACCCGACGCGAGCGACGCCGAGGTGGAGGCGGCGGCGCGGGCCGTCGGCGCGCACGAGATGATCGCGACACTCGACGGCGGCTACCTCCACGAGGTCGCCGAGCGCGGCCGCAACCTCTCCGCGGGCCAGCGCCAGTTGATCGCCCTGGCCCGCGCCGAACTCGTCGACCCGGACATCCTCCTGCTCGACGAGGCGACCGCCGCCCTCGACCTCGCCACCGAGGCCCAGGTCAACCAGGCCACGGACCGCATCTCCGGCAAACGCACCACCCTGGTCGTCGCCCACCGCCTGACAACGGCGGCCCGCGCGGACCGCGTAATCGTGATGGACCACGGCCGTGTCGCAGAGGACGGCACGCACGACGAACTACTTCAACTCGACGGAAAGTACGCCAAGTTGTGGCACGCCTTCCTTGGGGAAGCCGTGGAGGTCAGCTCTTCGACGTGATGTCGGAGATCTTCTTGGTGTCCAGGTTCGACTGGACCGTCAGGTAGGTGTACGAGACGTGCTTCCCGGTGCCCCAGGTCAGGCGCACCGTGGAGTACGTCTTGCCCATGCCGCTGTCGCCCGCCGTCACCTTCCAGGCGCTCGGCACGTTCTGCGCGCGCAGCACACCGTCGGCGTCGTGCTGCTTCTCCCAGTTCGTGAGGCGGGAGCGCAGGTCGGAGGTCAGGTAGAACTGCCGCAGCTGCGCGGCGAGCGCGTTGTCGCCCGGGTCGTTCGCGACGTCGATGTACGCGCCGTAGAAATGCGCGACCCGGTCGTACACGGCGCCGGGATCGCCGCTGCGGGCGGGCGCGCCGGAGGGGTTGTCGTCGGTGCGGGGCGCGGCGGCGCTGGGGACCGCGAGGGCGACGGTGAGCAGTCCGGCCGCGAGGACGTAGCGTGCGGTGCGGTGCATGGATGTCATGACGGACCCGCCTTTCGGGCCGGCGGCGCTGGGCCGCCCGGCCGGTATGTCGCGTCAGTTCAACAGTACGCTGGTGCCGATGTGACGGGAGGGGCTGAAGTGCGCGGACAAGGGCTCGGTGAGGGCGGCATACGCACGCCGCGCAGGCCGCTCCGGGGGCTCACGTCGGCCCTGTCGGTGCTGGTCACCGCGGCCCTCCTGGTCCTCGCGGGACCCACGGTCACCGGCGTGCAGGCCGCCTCCTCGCTGTGCGGCGGACACAAGGCCCGCACGCTGCGGTTCGAGACGGGCCGTACCGTCCTCTACAAGAACAACGGCTACGTCTGCGCCGTCACCTACGCCAAGCGCGCCGGCGCCCGCCGCACCATGTCCGCGAGCGTCCAGGCCCGCGGCAACCGGGCCGTCGTCGACAAGGGCCGCTACACCCGGCACGCGGGCCCGGTCACCGTGCACGCCGGACACCGCTGTGTCCGGGTGAAGGGCTCCGTGGGCACGAAGTCGGTCCACACCGGCTGGATCCTGTGCTGAACGGGGCCGCCCGGCCCTCACTCACCCCTGTTACTCCTCACCCCTCACCTCTTACACCGTGACCGCGCACCCCACCGGCCTGCTGCCGCCCAGGGTCACGTAGAGCGAGGTCGACGGCGGGCACGCCGAGCGGGACGGGACCGCCTTGATCACCCGGTACCGCGGGCCCGTGCCGCCCGTGCCGCCGCACGCCGTCTCCCGCACCTGGCCCTTGCCCGCGGCCGTCACGCAGTCGCCGACGATCGTGCGGGGGCCGCCACCGGCGCCCGGGTCGCCGGGGTGCGGCGGATCCAGATTGCGCATGCAGGCGTAGCCGCGGTCCACGGACCCGTCGCCGTTCTCGTCGGCCGCGGGCCGGTTCTCGCTGATGTGCAGCACGAAGTCGGTACGGGCCGGGCACGCGGGCCCTTCCGACGTCTCCCCGTCGTGGCGGGCGAGGACCCGGGCCACGGCCCGCTCGCTGCGGCACGGCACCTCGTTGAACGACGCGTGCCCCCGCGAACTGCACTCGTCCTCCGCGAGGAACACCGCCCCGTACCCGGAGGACGCGCGCGAGGACGGCCGGTCGCCGGAGGACCCGGGGGAGCCCTGGCAACCGGCGAGCGCGAGCACGAGGGCCAGCACCGGCACCGCGCACACCCCACCGACCGACCGCCCAAACATGGCAAAACCCCCCGCCGTCCCGGTCCAGCGTGGCCCGTAACGGCGGGCGCACGCCAGGTGTGCGGGGGGCTTTGCGCCAGTTGGTGACGGCGTGCGCCGATCGCGGCGTACGCCCCCTACGGACGGGTCAGTACGACAGCCCGTAGCCGATCGGGTAGAGGACCTGCGCGGGATCGTCGGCCCTCTGCACGGGCACCGGCAGCTTCCCGCGCGGCTCCGCCTTTCCGGCCAACACCCGCACCGCCGCCCGCAGTTCGACGTCGATCCACGAGTAGGCCGCCAGGTGCGCGTCGGCGGCGGACAGCTGGGCGACGTCGTACGGATTGCGCATGGACAGCGTCACGACCGGCACCCCGGTCGCGGCCACCTCGTTCACCAGGGACTGCTGCGCGCTGCCCGCGGCGACGTTGTACGTCCCGATGACCACGGCGTCCTTGCCCTTCGCCGCCGCCACGGCCTGCGCGATCGTCGCCTGCGTGGGCGCCGTGCCGGTCGCGAGCACCGTGGCCGTGAAGCCGAGTTCGGTGAGCGCCGCGCCGATCACGGTGGTCGGCGGTCCGTCGCTGAGGGAGGGGGAGGCCGGGTCGGCGCCGAGCACGAGGACGGATCTGTGGGTGCGGTGGGACAGTGGCAGCAGCCCCTTCTTGTTGACCAGGAGCGTCGTCGTGCGCTCGGCGATCCGGTCGGCCGTGGCGAGGTGCGCGGGCGTCCCGACGGCGCGGTCGACACCCGCGTCGGAGACGTAGGGCTCCTTGAAGAGGCCCAGCTTCGACTTCAGGCGCAGCACGCGCAGGATCGACTCGTCGAGCCGCGCCTCGGTCAGCTCGCCGCCCTGTACGGCCTTGAGCACCGCGTTCCACGACACCGACAGGTCCGGCGGGTTGAGCAGTTGGTCGACGCCCGCCTTCAGGGCGAGCACCGGGACCCGCTCGTCGCCGTACTTGATCCGGACGCCCTCCATGCCGAGCGAGTCGGTCACCACGACGCCGTCGTAGCCGAGCTGTTCGCGCAGGATGCCGGTGAGGATGGGCCGGGACAGGGTGGCCGGGTCCTCGGACGGGTCAAGGGCCGGGACGACGATGTGCGCCGTCATGATCGAGTCGATGCCGGCCGCGATCGCCGCCTTGAACGGCGGCGCGTCCAGCTGCTCCCACTGCTCACGGGTGTGGGAGATGTACGGGATGCCGGTGTGGCTGTCGGTCGCCGTGTCGCCATGTCCGGGGAAATGCTTGGCCGTTGAGGCGATGTGCGAGGACTGGTAGCCCTTGACCTCGGCCGCCACGAGCCCGGCGACGGCCTTCGGGTCCGCGCCGAAGGAACGTACGCCGATGACGGGGTTGGCCGGGTTGACGTTGACGTCGGCGTCGGGCGCGTAGTCCTGCCGGATGCCGATGGCGCGCAGCTCGGCGCCCGCGATCTGCCCGGCCCGGCGGGCGTCCTCGCGGGAGCCGCCGGCCCCGAACGCCATGGCGCCGGGGAACAGGGTGGCGGGCTTGCCGACCCGGGCGACGATGCCGTGCTCCTGGTCGGTGGATATCAACAGCGGTATCCGGGACGGCTGTTGGAGTCCGGCCTTCTGGATCCCGTTGCTCAGGTCGGCGATCTGGTGCGGGTCGCGCACGTTGTGCGCCCACGCGAAGTAGATGATGCCGCCGAGCTTGTATGTGGCGATGAGCTCGGCGGCGGTGCGGACGCCGATCTCCTTGAGGTTGGCGTCGATGTCGGCCTGGTCCGGGGCGGTGGCCGAGTGGCCGTACACCCGCATGACGAAGAGCTGGCCGACCTTCTCCTCCAGGGACATCCCGGAGATGATCTTCCTGAGGGCCTGGTCGGACGCGGGGGTGCCCGCGGCCCGTGCGGCGGGGGCGCTGAGGCCGGCCGCCGCGGCGCCGATGGTGGCGGCGGCGAGCACGGTACGTCTGGACAGTGGCACGATCGCTCCTTCCGGAGGAGGCGCGGACCCTGAAAATAACTTCCGCGCGCAACGGATATCCGGAAAATTTCTGCCAGTCAAGAGTCCGTGCAGGTAAGGGAGTTGGCGGCCGGCCGCCCGCGAAGGGGGCCGTCACCGGCACTTTGGAGGGGGCGCACCGGTGACGGCGACACTGCCGGCCGCAGGCGGCGGAGAGGGTTCGTCAGCGTTCGCAGCCAGCAGCGATGCCGACACCGCACTGCGGTGACTCTCCGGCAGCGTGTCCTTCTGACGGAAGCATGCTGGTCGGGGTTCCCGGAATTCGGGGATTTCGTGAAATCGGTGCGCAGGTGGTGAACGAGGCGGCCGTGGTCAGGCCGAATCCTCCGCCCCGACCAGACAGGCGCCTCCCTGGACGCGCAGCGCCTCGACGACCGCTCGAACCGCGGGGCGGCGCGATGTCCCGCCACGCCACAGGGCGTACAGCCGTCGCCGCGGCACCGGGTCGAGCCGCACCGCCGCCACCCCCTCGGGCAGCGGGCCGCGGCCGAGCCGGGGGAGCACCGCGATGCCGAGGCCCGCCGCCACGAGGGCCGCCAGCGTCGGATTCTCCTCGGCCTGATGGGCGATGAACGGCTCGAAGCCCGCGGAGCGCATCGTGCGCAGCAGCCAGTCGTGACACACCCGGCCCGGCGGCTGCGACACCCACCGCTCGCCCCCGAGCTCCTCGCGGCGCACCGACGTCCGCCCGGCCAGCGGATGCCCCGCGGGCACGACGAGATCGCACAAGTCGTCCCCGATCACGGCCTGTTCGACCCCGGCGGGGGCCGGCAGCGGCGCGATGTCCCAGTCGTGCGCGACGACGAGGTCGACGGCCCCCTTCGCCACGAGATCCACCGACAGGTGCGGGTCCACCTCGGAGAGCCGGGTGTCGAGCGCGGGATGCCGGGAGGCCAGATCGGCGAGCACGCCGGGCAGCAGCCCCCTCGCGGCCGAGGCGAACGCGGCGATCGTCAGCCGCCCCGCCGGCACCCCGCGCCGCTCCTCGAGCCCGGTCTCGGCGCGCTCCATGACGGCCATCAACTCGCGCGCGGTCTCGGCGAGTTGCCACGCCTCGTCGGTGAGCCGGACGCCCCGCCCCTCCCGTTCCAGCAGCGGCGTACGGGTCTCCCGCTCCAGCTTCGCGATCTGCTGCGAGACGGCGGACGGCGTGTAGCCGAGCGCGGTCGCGGCGGCGCCGACGGTGCCGTGCACGGACACGGCGTGCAGGGCACGCAGCCGCTGAAGGTCCAACATCCCGCCACACCTCTCCATCTCGTTAGCGATGCTTCATCCAACCATGCAGCAACATTCGCTGGTGCTAAAGGGTCGCGGTCGGTGATCCTCGACGCATGAAACCCGCGCACACCGCCCTCGCCGTCCTCGTGGCGGCGCTCTGGGGCGTCAACTTCGTCGTCATCGACATCGGCCTCACACACTTCCCGCCGCTCCTCTTCTGCGCCCTGCGCTTCCTGCTCGCGGCGCTCCCCGCGATCTTCTTCGTGGGGCCGCCGCGGGTGGCGTGGCGCTGGGTCGTGGGGGTGGGACTCGCGCTCGGCGTGGGCAAGTTCGGGCTGCTCTTCGTCGGCATGAACGCGGGCATGCCGGCGGGCCTGTCCTCCCTGGTCCTCCAGGTCCAGGCGGTCTTCACGGCGGTCATCGCCTTCGCGTTCCTGCGTGAACGCCCGCGCCGCGTACGGGTCCTGGGCATGGTGGTGGCGCTCGCGGGCATCGCCGTGGCGGCGGTCGACGAGGGCGGCTCGGGCCCGCTGGGCGCGTTCGCGCTGGTCCTGGTCGCGGCGGCGTTCTGGGGCGTGTCGAACGTACTGACCCGCAAGGCGTCGCCCGAGGCCCCGTTCGCGTTCATGGTCTGGTCGAGCGCCATCCCGGTACTGCCGCTCCTGGGGTTGTCATTGCTCTTCGAGGGCCCGCAGCGCGACGCCGAGGCCCTTGCGGCCCTCGATCTCCCCGGCGCGGGGGCGCTCCTCTACGTGGCGCTGGTGACGACCCTCTTCGGCTTCACCGCCTGGAGCGGGTTGCTGCGCCGCTATGACGCGTCGAGGGTGGCGCCGTACGCGCTGTTGGTCCCGGTCTTCGGCATGTCCTCGGCGGCGTTGTTCCTGGGGGAGCCGGTGAGCGCGCTCCAGTGGTGCGCGGGCGCGTTGCTGGTGGCGGGGGTGGCCCTCACGTCACGGTCACCGTCGCCTACGCCACGGGGCTCTGCCCCGGACCCCGCTGCTCAATCGCCGCAGGGGCTTGATCTGGTTTGCCCTGCTCAGCGGCTTGCTTCGACGCGCCCTGACGAACAGGAGGCAATGCGCCCGAGGTAGTGGGCAATTCGAGCCCCGCCGGCGATTGAGGCGCGGGGTCCGGGGCGGAGCCCCGAGGCGTAGGCAACGGTGGGCGCAACAGGGCTACGCCGACTCGTTCAGCAGACGCGCGACGTGATCCCGCCCCCCGCCAAGAAGCCCTGGCAGGGGAGCCGCCGCGGGATACCACCGCGCCTCGTACTCCCAGCACAACCACCCGTCCCACCCCTCCCGGCTCAGCACCTCCACGCACTCGGCCAGCGGCAGCACCCCCGCCCCGAGCCCCAGCGGAGTCTTGTCGTCCGGCCCCGCGATGTCCTTGACCTGTACGTATCCGAGGTAGGGGGAGAGCGCCGCGTAGGACGCGACGGGCTGCTCGCCGCCGAGCCACGTGTGCATCACGTCCCACAGCGCACCCACGTTGCGATGGCCGACGACGCCGAGGATGCGGGACGCGGCGGCCCCGGTCCGATGGGAGTCGTGCGTCTCGAGGAGCACCCGCACGCCGCGGTCCGCCGCGTACTCGGCGGCGACGCCCAGGCGCCGCGCGGCGGTGGCGTCCGCCTCCTCGGGCCCCTGCTCGTCACCCCCACCGGGGAAGACCCGCACGTACGGTGCGCCGAGGTCACGCGCGAGGTCCACCAGCGCGCGCACCTCGTCGAGCACCGGCCCGTCCTCACCCGGCGCCGCCACGCGCGCGTACCCGGCCACGCCGAGGACTTCCACCCCGGCACTCTTGAACCGGGCCGCGACATCGGCCCGTTGCTCCCCGTCGATCCCCGGATGCACCGGCTCCTCGGGATGGGCGCGCAGTTCCACGCCGTGATACCCGTACGCGTTGGCGAGCGCGAGCACGTCGTCGAGAGGGAGACCAGGGACACCGAGGGTGGAGAACGCCAGCTTCATGGGGCGGACCCTACCGTTCCTAGGATGAATGGCCAGACTTGGCCGTATCAAGCATCCCGTGGGGAGTGTGACCTGAAGTGCTGGGCCCCCGAACGGTGTTGGGGCCGTGGAGCGGGTGCTTTCCGGGCGGGGCGGCTCTCGTCTGACGCGTCACCGGCGTTGCGATGTCGGTGGAGCTGCGGGAGGTCCCAGCCGGAGCTGTCCGCTCCGTGCGGGGCCTGGTTCGATGACTCGGCGGTACGGGAACGGTTGCCCCGGTGCGATCCTCCGGTCGCACGGCCCCCACCCGAGAACGGGCCTTGAGGGTTTGGCGGGGTCCGTCACTCCTGCGCCGGGCCGGGAATCCCAGGCCCCGCCTGCCGACGACCACGGCAGCGGCATGATGCCCGCTGATCGAGGTCAAGTCGGAGGTCTGTGTGGTGTGCTTCAGGGGCTGCAACCAGTGTTGCGCGCCCCATCGGCTGGTGTAGGCAGGGTCGACCGCGATCACTGAAAGGCCCGCACTATGTGCCATGCCCGACAGCCGGTCGCGGAACTGGGCGGTGGGGATGCCGGCCACCGTGCGGCGGAAGCTCTTGCCCCGCCTGCCCCGGCCGAGCTTTTCGCGACCGGTGGCGCGGGCATCGGTGAAGTTGAGGTCCTCGATCACGAGCGCTGCGCAGCCGTGCTGCTGGGCGAGGTCCAGGAGGTGTGTGACGGCTTGCCGGAGCCGGGCGTCGCGAGTGGAGGCGGGCAGCCCTGACAGGTCCAGCGGGAGAGTGCGGGGTCTGCCGACGGGATTGCCGTGCACATCCAGGACGCAGGCAGCGAGGTGATCGGCGTTCACGTCCACGGCTACCACTGGATGCTGCCTCAGCGCCTCCACGGTCGGGACCGGGATCTGGTGGCCCTTCTTGGCGGTGGCCCAGGACGCGTCCAGGTCAGCCACCGGGGCGAGGGGTGGGCCGACCGGGTGGTGGCCCGGGGGTCGGTGCGCTACGACATCACCCACCACACCGGGCGCGGCCGCTGGTGCCGATCGTGTAGTTCCCGAACGGGGCCCCGGCCTCGCCGTCGGCGGTCAAGAACATCCGCCGGTCGTCCCACTCCCGCCGCCAGGCGTCCAATTCGCCCTTCCAGGCCTGCCCGGTCAGCGGCTTGGGGGGGCGTAGGCCTGTTCGTACAGGTGGTGTCGGGAGTTGAGCAGCTTGCGCCCGCCCCGTGTGATTCGGATCTGCCCCGACGTCCGTTCCCGCAGCGCGCTGCGCAGGCGGTGCTCAAGGGTCTGCAGGCGCTGCTGCTTGGCCCGCCGCTCGACTGCGTCGGTGTACCCGCGCACCACTCGCCGCCCGTGCCGTTCGACGGTGCCGACCGGGACGGCCAGCCGGGATTCGATGGCCTTGATCGCGCGGCGCAGTGAGCCGATGGTGTCGTTCAGGGCACGGCGGGCGAGCTGATACTGGTCCTCACTTGTGCGGGTGATCGTCCCCGCCCACCGGGAGGACGCCTGCACGGCCAGGGCCTTCTTTCGCTCCGCCCGCCCATTCAGGGCCGGGGGTACGTCGCCGAGGCGCACCCGCGCCGCGAGATCGAACCCGGCCAGATTCCCGAGATGCCCGCCGACCGCTCGCAGGACCGTCTCGTCGTGCTCGGACAGGCGTAGGCGGGTGCGGATGCGGCAGCCGGAGGGCGGGGCGACAACGAACGGCGCGGCGACCTCACGCGACGGGCGCACCTGGCGCCTCTTGGCACCCCGCGTCAGCTGAGCCCTCACCGCCACCCCCTCGTCGGTACTTCATCCGTCGATCACATCAACGAACGCTCCCGCTCGACGTCACGGACGAGACCCGAAAATATTCACGACCCACGACCCATGGCACCGGAACCGCCCGGATCGGCCAACTCGCAGCCCACAAATCCGGGCACTGTTCCGTACCCGTCAGTCCGCCGTCCTATGGAGGGCCAGTTTCCAGTCCTGGCCGAGCAGATCCGCGCCGAAGGAGCGGTGCGGCTTCTCGCCGACGAGGACGAAGCCGTGCCGCTGGTAGATGGCGCGGGCCGACTTGAGGACGTCGTTCGTCCACAGCACCATTTCCCGGTACCCGACGCCCCGCGCGAAGTCGACGCACGCACGCACCAGCCGGTCGCCGATGCCGAGGCCGCGCGCCTCCGGCTCGACCAGGAGCAGCCGGAGCCGCGCCGTGCCCGGGGCCTCGTCGCGTACGCACATCACGCAGCCCACCGGCCGTCCGTCCAGTTCGGCGATCCACACCCGCTCGAGGTGCGGGTCGTGGTCCTCGGCGAAGTCGGCGACGATGCGCGCGACGAGGCCCTCGTAGTCCGTGTTCCAGCCGAACTCGGCTGCGTACACCGCCGCGTTGCGCGAGACGATCCAGCCCAGGTCGCCGGCGCCCGGCTCGCGCAGCAGTACGTTCTCGGGGTGCGGGGCGGCGCGGCCGTCGCCGAGCACCTCGCGGACGGTGCGCAGCGCCTCGGACAGCCGGGCCCGGTCGGCGGCCGGGACGGTGCCGAGGAGTGCGCCCATGGTCTCCCGGGTGCGCTCGTCGAGGAGTTCGGCGGTGCTGCGGCCGCGCGGGGTGAGGGTGATGCGGCGGCGCCGCGAGTCCCGCTCGGAGGAGCCGCGCTCGACGAGGCCGTCGCGCTCGAACTTGCCGAGGATACGGCTCAAGTACCCGGCGTCGAGGCTCAGTTGGACCCGCAGGTCCGCGGCGTCGACCTTCTCCGTGTGCGCCAGTTCGTACAGCACGCGGGACTCGGTGAGGGTGTACGGGGCGTACAGGTGGCGGCTGTAGTCGAGCGCGCCGATCACGTTCGTGTAGAAGCGGTTGAAGGACCGGATGTCGTGCACGGTCATGGGCCACCTCGCGGGTCAGATTGTTGACTCAGTCAGAGGTTCGGGGTGGTGCCCACAGTACGCCGGGGGTGGGGGCGCGTCCACGCGACGGCGCCGGGGCGGTCGTGCCGAGTGGCCGTGGAAGCGACCGCCCGGTCAAGTCCATGCATACGGCAGGTATGGCGGTTCAAGGGCGTCCCATGGGTTGGGAAAGCGCTCTCCGCACGTTGTCCCCGAGTTCATCGCGGGCCTCCTCCGCGCCACATCCGGCGCGCAGCACAGTGATCCAACGGCCCGTCGTACGCGGGCCGTTGGCATGCCCGGACCTTCCGGAATCTCACACCAGGGGGCACTCATGGCCGAACTCACCCGACGTAGACTCCTCGGCTCCGCGGCAGGCGCGGTCGGTGGCGCCGCCGCCCTCTCGCTCCTCCCGCCCAGCGTCCAGAAGGCGGTGGCGGCGGGCCCGCCCCGCAAGGGCTCCCTCCGGGACATCGAGCACGTCGTGATGCTCATGCAGGAGAACCGCTCCTTCGACCACTACTTCGGCACGCTCAAGGGCGTACGCGGCTTCAACGACCCCGAGGCGCAGAAGCTGAGCACCGGCCGCTCGGTCTTCTACCAGCCCGACGCGGAGAACCCGAAGGGCTACCTGCTCCCCTTCCACCTGGACACGCACACCTCCAGCGCCCAGGCCATCCCGTCCACGAGCCACGCCTGGTCGGTCCAGCACGAGGCGTGGAACAACGGCAAAATGGACCAGTGGCTCCCGGCCCACCGCAAGGCCGACGGCGTCAACGGCCCCTATGTGATGGGTTATTACACGCGTAAGGACATCCCCTTCCAGTTCGCCCTCGCGGAGACCTTCACCATCTGCGACAACTACTTCTGTTCCGTCTTCGGCCCGACGTGGCCCAACCGCCTCTACTGGATGACGGGTTCGATCGACCCGTCGGGCACGCACGGCGGCCCGGTCCTCAACAACACCGCGCCCACGCCCTACCGTTGGACGACGTACGCGGAGCGCCTCCAGGCGGCGGGCGTCAGCTGGAAGGTGTACCAGCAGGACGACGACTACGGCTGCAACATGCTGGAGCAGTTCGCTTCGTTCAAGAACGCGGCGCCGGGCAGCGACCTCTACGAACGCGGCATGCGCCCCCAGCCCGAGGGCACCTTCGAGGACGACGCCCGCAACGACCGCCTCCCGGCGGTCAGCTGGATCATGCCGACGTCGTACGAGTCCGAGCACCCGGACTACCTGCCGGCGGCGGGAGCCGACTTCGTGTCCCGCAAAATAGAGGCGATAGCGTCGAACCCCAAGGTCTGGGCGAAAACCGCCTTCATCCTCAACTACGACGAGAACGACGGCCTGTTCGACCACGTGACCCCGCCGACGCCCCCGGCGGGCACCTCCGGCGAATTCGTCCAGGGGCTCCCCATCGGCGGCGGCTTCCGCGTCCCCGCGATCATCGTCTCGCCCTGGACGGTGGGCGGCTGGGTGGCCTCGGAGTCCTTCGACCACACGTCGGCACTCCAGTTCCTGGAGAAGTTCACGGGCGTCGCGGAACCCAACATCACCGACTGGCGCCGCGCCACCTTCGGCGACCTGACCTCGGCGTTCCGCTTCTCGCACTCGAAGCCGCACCCGCCGAAGCTCCCGGCCGACACGGCGCAGCAGTGGGAGCGGGCGAAGCGGGAGGTGGCCACGCTCCCCAAGCCGACGCTGCCGGGGGCGGACCAGTCGTTCCCCGAGCAGGAGCGTGGGCGCAGGCCGCACGTATAGCCCGGCCCTGTGTGCTCACGGCCGCGGCCCGCGAAGATCCCGCACGAGCGCGGCCGTGGCCTCCCACAGGGCACGCTGAACATCCTCGGGCCGCCCGATCTCGGGGCACGGCAACGGCTCCGCGGTCCTGGCGGCGAAGTAGCCGCCGGCGCTGTCGGCGAACTCGGGATCGGTCGCGAGTTTCACGATGATGTCGGCCCCGTGCTGAGGATTGCCGATGTTCAACCTGTTGAGAACCTTCTCCAGCACGCCGGAGAGGGGGAGTTCACGGCCCAGGCCGGTGGCGTTGAACCCGGGGCAACAACAGGTGACGGAGACACCCGTGCCTTGGAGCCGGCGCCCGAGTTCCTGCGTGAACATGATGTCCAGCAGCTTGGACCTGCCGTACAGCGCTCCCGACCCGCGACGCGTGAAGGCCGCGGTGTCGGTGAGGTCCTTGACCGGATCGACCGGGTCGAGCGGGCCGGCCCGGAGCGAGGCCCGGGAGGCGACGGTGACGATCCGGGCGGGCGCCGACGCGAGGAGCCTGTCGCACAGGGTGTCGGTGAGCAGCCAGGGCGCGAGGTAGTTCACGGCGGTCATCTCGGCGTACCCCTCGGAGGTGACCCGCTGGGAGAAGGCGTGCAGCCCCGCGTTGTTGACCAGCACGTCGATCCGCGAATACCGCGCGGCGATCTCCTCACCGGCCTCACGCACTTCGGCGAGCAGGGACAGATCCGCGAGAAAGACATCGACCGGGGTCCCCGGCGCGACCCGCTCGACCTCCTCCCGCAACGCATCGGCCTTCGATCCGCTCCGGGCGACGACGCCGAGGTGGACGCCGCGCCGGGCAAGGTCGAGAGCGGCGAGCCGCCCCATGCCGTTGGTGGCACCGGTCATGACGACGACGGGCCGCACATCCATGGTGTCCTCCCACTCACTTAATATTGAGGTACCTCATCAACCTAGCACTTCTTGAGGTACCTCAAGAGTCGAGCCGGGAAGCCCCCGGCCGAACCCCGAAGGACGGATGTCATGCCCGTGAGCGGTCGCGAAACGGATCCCGTCGAGACCGGCCTGCGATACCTGACGCTCGGGCACCACCTGCGCAAGGTGGTCGACGACGCGATGACGGCCGGCGGCCTCTCCCTGGCCCGCACGAAGGTCCTCCAGGTCCTCGAACGCCGGGGCGCCCTCGCCCAGTCGGCCCTGGCCCGCGAACTCGGCCAGGCCCCCCGCTCGGTCACCCAGTCCGTCGAGGCACTGGAACGCGCGGGCCTGGTCGACCGCACCCCGTCCCCCGCCGACGCCCGCACCAAACTGGTCCGCCTCACCCCCCAGGGCACCGAGGCCCTCGCGGCGGGCACGGCGGCGGGGGAGCGGGTGCTGCGGCGTGTCTTCGGAGCGATGGATCAGGACCGGTTGGCGACCTTGACCCGCCTTCTGGACGACCTTGAGTCGGGGGTGTCGGGAGTCTCCGGGGACCGCTAGCCCGTTTTCCCCACCCGTCACCTCACTTCGGCGACTCCGAGGTGAACTCGTACTGCACCTCGTAGAGATGGCCGGCCTTCACCATCACGGTCGCTTCGATGGGGCGCTCGTAGTCGGTGAAGACGACACGCAATGTCCGAAGTACGGGGAGGTCGCCGGGGAGTTGGAGAGCCTCGCACTGCTCCTGGGTAGGGACGCGGGCCGAGACACGGTCAACGCTGAGACGCGGTGGGTTTCCCAGGTCGGCAAGGAGTGCCGGGTGCCGCCGCGGATCTTGCGTCGTTCGGTGAGAGCGGTGCCGTGGGCCAGGTCTGTCGGATAGTACGAGGCCACCAGCTCCGCGGGGGCGCCGTCCAGGGACAGGAGCTGCCTGCGCAGAACGGCGGTTTCGGTCGGGGCGAGGTTGAGGGCCGCCGCTACGTCGGCCGGTGGGATCGCGTCCGTCACGTCGAGCAGTGTGCTGTGTGCCGGAACGCCGCGCTTCTCTGCCTCGGTGATCCACCTGTAGGACTCGCCGGGCGCGGCAGGAGCGATGTACGAGGCCGGTCGGACCGTCTGTTGCCGGTGTTCGCGCGCGGTGACGCCTGCGCCGGCGCGCCCCACCGCGAGGCCCTCGTCCTTGAGGAGCTGGAGTGCCTTCTGCACGGTGGCGCTCGACGCGTCGAACCGCCGCCGGGGCCGCGACCGGCAGGTCAACACCCCGTCGGCATAAGGGACATGACCGCCCGCGAAGGCCATGCGGACTGCGTCGGGTGCCGGCTGGCGGGGCGCGGTTCCCGTGCCGCCGCCCGATAGGCGTTACGCGCGCGGCTTGTCCGTGGACCCCCGCACCACCAGCTCCCCGCGCACCTCCACGATCCGCCCCTTGGGTGCCGCCTCCCGGCCCATCGCGATTCGGCCCGCCCGCGCCGCCGCCTCGGCCAGCGGGAGGTGGAACGTCGTCAGCGGAGGGGCCGCGTCGATGCTGAAGGGCAGGTCGTCGAAGCCGACCACCGAGACGTCCTCCGGGATGCGCAGGCCCGCCTCCCGCAGGGCCGCGCACGCGCCGAGCGCCACCGTGTCGTTCGCCGCGACCACGGCCGTCAAGTCCGGCTCGCGGCGCAGCAGTTCGGCCGTCGCCTCATAGCCCGACGTGCGGTTGTACAAGCCGTGCGCCACGAGGCCGTCCGACTCGCTCACCCCCGCGGCGGCCAGCGCGTCGCGGTGGCCCTCAAGGCGGTGGCGGGTCGTCGTGCGCTCCTCGGGCCCCGCGACGTAGCCGATCCTGCGGTGCCCGAGCGCCAGCAGATGCTCCGTCAACTCCCGCGCCCCGGCCCGGTTCTCGAAGGTCAGCGCCACCGCGTCCGTGTCCGGCACCGGCGGCCGTCCGCACAGCACCACCCGCGTCCCGGCCTCCGCGAGCCGCCGCAGCTTGGCGGCCATGGCCGCGACATGGGCCTCGTTCTCGATCGCCCCGCCGGTGAGCACCACCGCCGCCGCGCGCTGGCGTTGCAGCAGGGTCAGATACGTCAGCTCGCGCTCGGGCTCGCCGCCCGTGTTGCAGACCACCGCGAGCCGCTCGCCGCCCGCCCGGCCGCCGGGACCCACGATCTCCGACTGCACCGCGGAGGCCATGATCCCGAAGAACGGGTCGGCGATGTCGTTGACCAGGACCCCGACGAGGTCGGACGTGGCGGCGGCGAGGGCGCTGGCCGGGCCGTTGAGCACGTAGTCCAGGTCGTCCACGGCCTTCAGCACCCGTTCGCGCGTACTCGCGGCGACGGGGTAGTTCCCGTTCAGCACGCGCGAGACGGTGGCGGGGGACACCTGCGCGCGGGCGGCCACGTCCGCCAGGGTCACGGTCATCGAGTCTTCCTCCGTGAAGGTCCCGGGTCCGCGGCGAAACTCCCCGAGGACCCCGGTCTCGTATCCGCTCTTGTCCGAGCGGCAGTCCAGAGGCTAGCTTCTTCTTACGTAGAAAGCGCTTGCTACGGAGTTTTCGCCAGGCAGGCCGGAGGAAGGGACTCACGTGACACGCAAGACGGTGCGCATCGCCATGAACGGTGTGACGGGGCGCATGGGCTACCGCCAGCACCTCGTCCGCTCCATCCTCGCGCTGCGCGAGCAGGGCGGGCTCGACCTCGGCGACGGCACGGTGCTGTGGCCCGAGCCGGTCCTCGTCGGGCGCCGCGAGCACGCCCTGAAGGCGATCGCCGAGCAGCACGGCCTCGACCCGGCCAACATCTCCACCGACGTCGACGCCGTCCTGAACGACGACAGCATCGACATCTTCTTCGACGCAGCGATGACCTCCGGCCGCGAGGAGATCCTCAAGAAGGCGATCGCCGCCGGAAAGCACGTCTACACCGAGAAGCCGACCGCCACCGACCTGGAGGGCGCCGTCGAGCTGGCCCGCCTGGCGCGCGAGGCGGGCGTCAAGTCCGGTGTCGTGCAGGACAAGCTGTTCCTGCCGGGCCTGCTCAAGCTGAAGCGGCTCATCGACGGCGGCTTCTTCGGCCGGATCCTGTCCGTGCGCGGCGAGTTCGGCTACTGGGTCTTCGAGGGCGACTGGCAGGAGGCCCAGCGGCCGTCCTGGAACTACCGCTCCGAGGACGGCGGCGGCATCGTCGTCGACATGTTCCCGCACTGGGAGTACGTGCTGCACGAGCTGTTCGGCCGCGTGACCTCCGTCAACGCGCTCGCCGCCACCCACGTGCCCACCCGCTGGGACGAGGACGGCAAGCCCTACGAGGCCACCGCCGACGACTCGGCGTACGGCATCTTCCAGATCGAGGGCGGCATCGTCGCGCAGATCAACTCCTCGTGGGACGTGCGCGTCAACCGTGACGAGCTGGTCGAGTTCCAGGTGGACGGTACGGAAGGGTCTGCTGTCGCCGGGCTTCGCAACTGCCGTGTCCAGCACCGCAGTTCGACGCCGAAGCCCGTCTGGAACCCGGACCTGCCCGCCACCTACTCCTTCCGCGACCAGTGGCAGGAAGTCCCGGACAACACCGAGTTCGACAACGGCTTCAAGGTCCAGTGGGAGCTGTTCCTCCAGCACGTCTACGCCGGCGCCGACTACCACTGGGATCTGCTCGCCGGTGCGCACGGCGTGCAGATGGCCGAGCTGGGCCTGAAGTCGTCCGCCGAGGGCCGCCGCCTCGACGTTCCGGAGATCTCGCTGTGACCATCCATCTTCCCGACACAGCAGGCGAGTTGCGGGCCTACGAGCCGCGCACCGAGCCCCTCACCTTCGACACCGGCGCCCCGCTCGCCTCGCGCGTCGTGTTCTCCGCGGCGCACGTCGTCGCCGACCCGCTCGCCGACACCACCCCGGACTCCCCGGCCGCCGTCGACTGGGACGCCACCCTCGCCTTCCGTCGCCACCTGTGGTCACACGGCCTCGGCGTCGCGGAGGCCATGGACACGGCGCAGCGCGGCATGGGCCTTGACTGGGCGGGCGCCGCCGAGCTGATCCGCCGCTCGTCGGCCGAGGCCAAGTCGGTCGGCGGCCGGATCGCGGTCGGCGTCGGCACCGACCAGATCGCGCCCGGAGCCTCCCTCGACGAGGTGCGCAAGGCCTACGAGGAGCAGCTCGCGGTCGCCGAGGAGGCCGGCGCGCAGGTCATCCTCATGGCCTCGCGGGCGCTCGCCGCCGCGGCGTCCGGGCCCGAGCAGTACGCGGAGGTCTACGGCCACCTGCTCCGCCAGGCCGCCGAGCCCGTCGTCCTGCACTGGCTCGGCCCGATGTTCGACCCGGCGCTCGAGGGCTACTGGGGTTCGTCCGACCTCGACGCCGCCACCGACACCTTCGTCGAGATCATCAAGGCGCACTCCGACAAGGTCGACGGCATCAAGGTCTCGCTCCTGGAGGCCCAGCGCGAGATCGACATCCGGCGCCGCCTCCCGAACGGCGTGCGCTGCTACACCGGCGACGACTTCAACTACCCGGAGCTGATCGCCGGCGACGACCGCGGCTTCAGCCACGCGCTGCTCGGCATCTTCGACCCGCTGGGCCCGCTCGCCGCGAAGGCGGTGCGCACCCTCGACACGGGCGACGTCCAGGGCTTCCGTGAACTCCTCGACCCCACCGTCGAGTTGTCGCGCCACCTGTTCCAGGCGCCGACCCGCTTCTACAAGACCGGCGTCGTGTTCCTCGCCTGGCTCTCCGGCCACCAGGACCACTTCGCGATGGTCGGCGGCCAGCAGTCCTCGCGCTCGCTGCCGCACTTCGCGCGCGCTTACCAACTCGCCGACCAGCTGGGCCTGTTCCCGAAGCCGGAACTCGCAGAGGCCCGGATGAAGAACCTGCTCGCCCTGTACGGAGTGACCTCATGAGCGGCACGACCTTCACCGCCGACCCGCGCTTCTCCATCAACCAGATGACCGTGAAGCAGCTCGGCCTTCCCGAACTCGCCGATGCCTGCCGTAAGTTGGGTGTCCAGCACCTCGGGACCTGGCGTGCGCCCGTCCAGGAGTACGGCGTCGAGGCCGCGGCCAAGCTGCTGCGCGACGCCGGGCTCGACGTCACCACGCACTGCCGGGGCGGCTTCCTCACCGCGATCGACGAGACCGAACGCAAGGCCGCGATCGAGGAAAACAAGCGCGCCGTCGACGAGTGCGTGACCCTCGGCACCGGCGTCCTCGTGCTCGTCTCGGGCGGCCTCCCGGCCGGTTCGTACGACCTGAACGGCGCCCGTGAACGTATCGGTGACGCGCTCGTCGAGCTCGCCCCGTACGCCGCCGAGCGCGGCGTGCAGCTGGCCATCGAGCCGCTGCACCCGATGTACGCGGCCGACCGCTGTGTCGTCTCGACGCTCACGCAGGCCCTGGACATCGCCGAGAACTTCCCGGCGGAGCAGGTCGGCGTCTGCGTGGACACGTACCACATCTGGTGGGACGACCAGGCGCCCGCGCAGATCGCGCGGGCCGGGGCGCAGGGCCGGATCTCCACGTTCCAGCTCGCGGACTGGACGACGCCGCTCCCGGAGGGCGTGCTCAACGGGCGCGGCCAGATCGGTGACGGCGCGATCGACATGCGGTACTGGCGCGGCCTCGTGGAGGCGCAGGGGTACACGGGACCCATCGAGGTCGAGCTGTTCAACGAAGGCCTGTGGGCCCGCGACGGGCGCGAGGTGCTGGCGGAGACGGCGGAGCGGTTCACGGCTCACGCTTCTTAGAAGTTTTCTTCGCAACCACGTACAACCCTCTGCCCGGTCCGGGTGTCGTACTGGGTGTCGGAACGCCCTGGGGGGAGATCTGGGGGGATCGGGGTTCCGGTGCAGGAGGGGGTAAGCCCGAGGGGCCCGGTCCATGGACCGGGCCCCTCGCAGCGCTTCGCACCCACGTGATCGGAAACCCCGCTCAGAAGAAGACCCCGCAGCGCAGCAGTACGTTCGCGTACGGGCGCGCCTCTCCCGTACGGACGACGAGGCGCGCGTGCGCCGACAGCGCCTTCAGTTCCTCGTGCGTGACGAAGCCGAGGGGCTCCAGCCGGCCTTGGAGGAGTGCGGCGGTGTCCGGGTTCGCGGCGCGGACCTCGCGGGCGGCCGTGGCCGCCTCCACCACCAGCTCGTCGAGCAGCCCGTCGAGCACCTCGGCGAAGGACGGCACGCCGGCCCGGAAGGCGAGGTCGACGACGCGGGGGCCCGCCGGGATCGGCATGCCCGCGTCGCAGATCAGCACGCCGTCGCCGTGCCCCAACTCCGCGATGGAGCCCGCCAGATGACGGTTGAGTATTCCGGCTCGCTTCACAGGGACTCACCTCGTTCTGCGGCGCCTTCCACACCGTCGGGCCCGCTCTTCCGGCCGGGGGTCCGGGGGTTGTCCCCCGGGAAGACACAGCACAGCGCGGAGACCTCCTCGGCGGTCGGGTACGAGGCCTGCGCGCCCTCCTTGGTGACGGCCGCGGCGCCGACCTTGGCCGCGTAGGCGGCTGCGTCGGCGAGCGACTCGCCGGTGCCGAGCCGCCACGCGAGCGCCGCCGTGAACGCGTCACCGGCGCCGGTCGTGTCGACGGCCTTCACCTTCACCGCCGCGACCCGCCGCGAGCCCGCCGCGTCCGCGACGAGCGCGCCCTCGGAGCCGAGGGTGACGACGACGGAGCGCGGGCCGAGCGCGAGCAGGTGCCGCGCCCAGTCCTCCGGGTCGTCACCGAGGTCCGTACCGGCGATGACCTTCGCCTCGTGCTCGTTGACGATCAGCGGGTCGCAGGCCGCGAGCACCTCGTCGGGGAGCGGGGCGGGCGGCGAGGGGTTGAGGACGAGGCGGGCGCCCTCCTTGAGGGACCTGGCGACCTCGGCGACCGTCTCCAGCGGGATCTCCAGCATCATCGAGACGACCCGCGCGCCCGCGAACAGTTCGCTCGCGGCCCGTACGTCCTCGGGCGTGAGCCGCCCGTTCGCGCCCGGCGAGACCACGATCGAGTTGTCGCCCGACGGGTCGACGGTGATCAGCGCGACCCCGGTGGGCGCCCCGCCGACCAGCACGCCGGACGTGTCCACGCCCGCCGCCTCCATCGAGTCGCGCAGCAGCCTGCCGTGCCCGTCGTCGCCGACCCGCGCGAGCAGCGCCGTGCGGGCCCCCAACTTGGCGGCGGCGACCGCCTGGTTGGCGCCCTTGCCGCCGGGGTGGGTCGTCAGGTCGGAGCCGAGAACGGTCTCGCCCGCGGCAGGACGCCGGTCGACGCCCACCACCAGATCGGCGTTGGCCGACCCCACGACGAGCAGGTCGTACGTGTTCATCCTGTGCCTTTCTTCGTACGTCACCGCAAAGAGTACGAGCGCGTCGCCGTACGTCGCGTCACTTGAAGTCGGCGACGTTCTTCGCCGTGACGACCTTCACCGGCACCTTCACGGCCGAGGGGATCTTCTTGTCCTTCGCCGCGGCGATCGCGTTCTGCACGGCCATCTTTCCGAGCTCGCGCGGCTGCTGGGCCACGGAGGCGTACAGCGTGCCCGCCTTGACGGCCTTGAAGCCGTCGGGGGTGCCGTCGAAGCCGATGACGGGGACGGACTTGCCGGCCTTCGAACCGAGCGCCTTGATCGCGCCGAGCGCCATCTCGTCGTTCTCGGCGAAGACGGCGTCGACGTCGGGGTGCGACTGGAGCATGTTGGTCATGACGTCCAGGCCCTTGGTGCGGTCGAAGTCCGCGGGCTGCTTCGCGACGACCTTGATGCCCGGGTAGTTCTTGATCCCGGCGGCGAAACCGGCCCCGCGCTCGCGGCTGGCGGACGTGCCGGCCTGGCCCTGGAGCACCGCGATCCTCCCCTTGCCGCCCAGCTTGTCGGCCATGATCTTCGCGGCCTTCTTGCCGCCCGCGACGTTGTCGGAGGCGACGAGGGTGGCGGCCTTGGCCTTGTTGACGCCGCGGTCGGCGGCGACGACGGGGATGTCGGCCTTGTTGGCGGTGCGCACGGACGGGCCGACGGCGTCGGAGTCGACCGGGTTCACGATGACGGCGCTCATGCCCTCACTGGTGAAGTTCTGCAGCTGGTTGGCCTGCTGCGAGGCGTCGTTCTGCGCGTCGGTGACGGTCAGTTCGACGCCCTGCTTCTTCGCCTCGGCCTGCGCGCCCGCCCGCATCTCCGTGAAGAACGGGTTGTTGAGCGTGGACACCGCCATGCCGAGCTTGAGGTCCTTCTTGCCGCCGGAGGAGCCGGTGTTGTTCCACAGGGCGAGGCCGCCGACGATCGCGATGGCGACGACGGCCGCGATCACGTACTGCATCCGCTGCCGGGGACCACCGGCCCCGGCGCCCGCGGCGGGCTGGGCCCCGGCCTTGCGGCGCGCCGTGTCGAGCAGCACCGCGAGGGCGATCACGACACCGATGACGACCTGCTGCCAGAAGGCGGACACGGAAAGGAGGTTGAGGCCGTTGCGGAGCACGGCGAGGATCAGCGCGCCGATGAACGTGCCCGACGCCTTGCCCGTACCACCGGCGAGGGAGGCGCCGCCGATGACGACGGCGGCGATGGCGTCCAGCTCGTAGCCGTTCGCGGCCTGCGGCTGCGCGGAGGCGAGGCGGGAGGCGAGCACGATGCCGGCGACGGCCGCGAACAGGCCCGACAGGCCGTAGATGACGAGCTTCTGCCGCTTGACCCGCAGACCGGAGAGGCGGGCCGCCTCCTCGTTGCCGCCGATCGCGTACATGGACCGGCCGATGAACGTACGCCCGAGGACGACCGCCGTGACGATGCCCACCACGATCATCACGATGACCGGCACGGGCAGCCAGCCGCCGAGCGTGTCACCGAGTTTGGACACCGAGTCGGGGAACGGGATCGGGGAGCCCTGCGAGATCACGAGCGAGAGGCCGCGCCCGACCGACAGCATCGCCAGCGTGGCGATGAACGGCGGGAGCTTGCCGTACGAGATGAGCAGGCCGTTGACGAAGCCGCAGGCGACGCCCGTGACGACGGCGAGCAGCACGGCTATCGCGACCGGCACGCCCTCGCTCGTGGCCGCCCAGGCGAGGACGGTCGCCGACAGCGCAGCCACCGAGCCGACGGACAGGTCGATGCCCGCCGAGACGATGACGAAGGTGACACCGAACGCGAGGATCGCGGTGACGGCCGCCTGGACGCCGACGTTCAGCAGGTTCTGGGTGGTCAGGAAGTCGCCGGACATCAGCGACATGGCGACGACCAGGACGACGAGCGCGGTCAGCGCGCCGTTGTCGAGGAGCAGCCGCAGCAGGCTCCCGCTGTTCTTGGCCTGTGGCTTGTTGACGGTCTCAGTGGTCACGGGAGCCCTCCTCCTTGAGGGTGGGGGTGTTGCCGACTTGCTGGTTGCTGACGGCGAGCGCCATCACGGAGTCCTGGGTGGCGTCCTCGGCGGCGAGTTCACCGGCGATGCGTCCCTGCGCCATCACAAGGACCCGGTCGCTCATGCCGAGGACCTCGGGGAGGTCGCTGGAGATCATGAGCACGGCGTGCCCGGCGGCGGTCAGCTCGTTGATGAGCTGGTAGATCTCGACCTTGGCGCCGACGTCGATGCCGCGCGTCGGCTCGTCGAGGATCAGCACCTTGATGTCGGCGAGCAGCCACTTGCCGATGACGACCTTCTGCTGGTTGCCGCCGGAGAGGGTGCGCACGTGCTGACCGAGCCCGGCCATGCGGACGCCCAGTTGCTTCGCGATCCGCTCGGCGGCCTCGTGCTGGCCCTGCCGGTCGACGAACCCGGCGCGGGTCGCCGTCCGCATGGTGACGAGCCCCAGGTTCTCCTCCACCGACTGGTCGAGGACGAGGCCCTGCCCCTTGCGGTCCTCGGGGACGAGCCCGACCCCGGCGGCCATCGCGGCGATGACGTCGTGCCGGGGCAGCGCGCTGCCCGCGACCTCGACGGACCCGGAGTCGTACGGGTCGGCGCCGAAGACGGCCCGGACGACCTCGGTGCGGCCCGCGCCCACGAGGCCCGCGATGCCGACGACCTCGCCGGCCCGCACCTCGAAGCCGACGTCGTGGAAGACGCCGTCCCGGGTCAGACCCTCGACCTTCAGCAACGCGCGGGCCGTGTCCTGCCCTTCGGGGCGCTCGCGCGGGTACTGCTGGTCGATGGAGCGGCCCACCATGAGGCGCACGAGCTCGTCCTCGGAGGTCGAGGCGGGCACCTGGCCCACGCTCCTGCCGTCCCGGATGACGGTGACGCGATCACCGAGAGCGGCGATCTCCTCCAGGTGGTGGGTGATGAAGACGACCCCGACACCGTCCTCGCGCAACTGCCGCACGATCGCGAACAGCTTCTCGACCTCCTCGGAGGTCAGCACGGCGGTCGGCTCGTCCATGATGAGCACCCGCGCGTTCAGGCTGAGCGCCTTCGCGATCTCCACCATCTGGAGGCGGGCGATGCCCAGTTCGCGCACCCGTGCGCGTGGCGACACATTCACGCCCACGCGCGCGAGGAGCGCCTCGGCGTCCGCCTCCATCCGCTTGCGGTCGATGAGACCGAACCGCCTCGGCTGCCGCCCCAGGAAGATGTTCTCGGCGACGGTCAGATCGGGAACGAGATTGAACTCCTGGTAGATCGTGGCGATCCCGAGCCGTTCGGCGTCCTGCGCGCCGTGGATACGGACCTGCTCGCCACCGACGGTGATACGGCCCTCGTCGGGCGTGTAGGCACCGGAGAGCATCTTGATCAGCGTGCTCTTCCCGGCCCCGTTCTCACCGAGCAGGACGTGCACCTCCCCGCGGCGCAGGTCGAAGTCGACGCTGTCGAGCGCGACCACGCCGGGGAAGGTCTTCCGTATCCCTTCGATACGCAGCAACTCTTCGGAGCTGCTCATCCGTTGCTCCTCTCCATTGAGGTGGGCGGGTGGGGGTTTTCGCCGCAGGAGCGCCGTACGACGAGGTGGGCGGGGAGGATGACCGACTCGGGCACCCGCCCCTCGATGCGGTCGACCAGGGCGCGCACGGCGGCCCGGCCGAGGTCCTTGGTCGGCTGGGCGATCGCCGTGATGGGCGGATCGGTGTGCACGAACCACGGGATGTCGTCGAACGCGGCGACCGCGATGTCGTCCGGAACGCGCAGCCCGCGCGCGCGGATGGCGTCGAGCGCGCCGAGCGCCATGAGGTTGTCGGCCGCGAAGACGACCTGCGGCGGCTCGGGCAGGTCGAGGAAGGCCTCGGTCACCCGGCGCCCGCTGTCCGCCTGGAAGTCGCCCTGCCCGATGTAGGCGTCCGGCAGCTCCAGCTCGTACGAGGCGAGGGCCGCGCGGAAGGCGTCGACGCGCTCGCTGCCGGTCGTGGTGGCGGCGGGCCCCGCGATGATCGCGAGGCGCCGGTGCCCGAGCGCGTGCAGATGGGCGACGAGGTCCCGCACGGCGCCCCGGCCGTCCGACCGCACGACGGGCACGTCGACGCCCGGGATCCACCGGTCGACGAAGACCATGGGGGTACCGGTCCGCGCGGCGTCCAGCATCAGCGGCGAGGCGCCGTCGGTGGGGGAGACGAGCAGCCCGTCGATGCGCCGGTCGAGCAGCGTGCGTACGTGGTGGTCCTGGAGGTCCGGCCGTTCGTCGGCGTTGCCGATGATCACGCTGTAGCCGAGCCCGCGGGCCTCGTCCTCGACGGAGCGGGCGAGCTCGCCGAAGTACGGGTTCAGCACGTCGCTGATGACCAGGCCGAGCGTCCGGGTCTGCGCGGTGCGCAGCGAACGGGCCACCGCGTTGGGCCGGTAGCCGAGCGACTCCACGGCTGCCAGCACGCGGGTGCGCGCGTCCGGGCTCACGGACGGATGGCTGTTCAGGACACGGGAAACCGTGGCGACGGAAACGCCGGCCGCGGCCGCGACATCCTTGATACCCGCCATCGCCGGCCACCTCCTTGTGGCTACGTGGAATCGATTACATCGATCTGCATGAGGGATTGGAATCGATTACACGGGCCGGGGGCAAGACCCTCCGGGTGGTCGTGACGTGATCGTGATGGGGCGGGGAGGCTTGATCATTCAAGCCCCGCCGGCGATCGAGGTGCGGGTCCGGGGCGGAGCCCCGAGTCCGTAACGCCGGTTCGGGAAATCAGCCCCGCCGGCGATTGAGGCGCGGGGTCCGGGGCAGGGCCCCGTGGCCGCAACCACGTCGCCGGGCGAAGGGGATTGTCGGTGCCGCGTGCGAAGGTGGAGCCATGAATCACGCGCAGCTCACCACGCTCGGCAGAGCCCTCCGCGTGCTCGGCGAGCACGGCGAGAAGCTCACCGGCGACACCCCGGACGACGTGCTGCACGAGGTCCGCGGCGACCTCACCCGCGCCCTCGACCAGCTCGACGACGCCGTGTCCGGCGAGAAGCCCACGACCCGCTGCAAGGAGCACCCGTACGGCCCGGTCGAGGAATCCGCGCCCGACCTGTGCCTGTTCTGCGAGACCCGCCGCCGCAAAGCCCGCCGCTCCGAGATCTCGGGAGACCCGGGCCCGGCCCGCCGCCCCACGGACGAGCGCCCGGTCCTCTCCCGGTACGGCACGCGCGAGGACCGCCCCCAGCCCCAGCAGCGCTGGATCCCGGAGATGTGGAACGGGCAGGTGTGGCAGCTGTGCGGCACCCCCCGCCACGACCGCCGCGAGGCTGACCTCTACCTGGCGGCCCAGCGCCGCCGCCCGGACGCGGCGATGGCGTACCGCCTGGTCCACGAGTTCACGGACTACGAGGTCGTACGGGTGTGGGGCACTCCGGTCCGGGTGGATCCGGAGCCGATGGGCGGGGTGTGAGGGTTACGCCCCGCGGCTCTCGGCCAGCGTGTGAGCCACCAGGGCGTTGGCGTGCCCGTGGCCCAGGCCGTGCTCGGCCTTCAGCCAGTTCACCAGCTCCATGTGCTTGGTGAGCGGCGAGGAGCGGATGAGGCCCTGCCAGTGGGCGACCGGCTCGCCGTACTTCTTCTCGATGGCGGGGAAGTAACTGGCGGGTCCCTTGGTGGCGGGCATGGCGCGCTCCTGTCTGCGGGTGCCGAAGATGTCGCCGATAAGACGCGGCGACGGCCCGGAAGTCATCGCGGCCGCGAGGTGATCCAGCTCACTCCGGACGCCGGGCCCGGCGTCGGCCCCGGCTCAACCCCCGGCGGCCCCTCCCGCGTTGTCACACCCGCCCGCTACCGTCGGATCATGGCGAAGCAGCAAGCGGCTGCCGGGGAGCGGCACATGGCCCGGCTCGAGGGCGTCCTCGAGCGGATCACGTACGCCAACGAGGAGACCGGGTACACGGTCGGCCGGGTCGACACCGGCAGGGGCGCGGGGGACCTGCTGACCGTCGTCGGTTCGCTGCTCGGGGCGCAGGTGGGGGAGTCGCTGCGGATGGAGGGCCGCTGGGGCTCCCACCCGCAGTACGGCAAGCAGTTCACCGTCGAGAACTACACGACGATCCTCCCGGCCACGATCCAGGGCATCCGCCGCTATCTCGGCTCCGGCCTGGTCAAGGGCATCGGGCCGGTCTTCGCCGACCGCATCACGCAGCACTTCGGGCTCGACACCCTCGACGTCATCGAGCAGGAGCCGAAGCGGCTCATCGAGGTGCCGGGCCTCGGCCCCAAGCGGACGAAGAAGATCGCCGACGCGTGGGAGGAGCAGAAGGCCATCAAGGAGGTGATGGTCTTCCTCCAGAGCGTCGACGTGTCGACGTCCATCGCCGTGCGCATCTACAAGAAGTTCGGTGACGCGTCGATCTCCGTCGTGAAGAACCAGCCGTACCGCCTCGCCGCCGACGTCTGGGGCATCGGCTTCCTCACCGCCGACCGCATCGCCCGGTCCGTGGGCATTCCGCACGACAGCCCGGAGCGGGTCAAGGCCGGTCTCCAGTACGCCCTTTCGCAATCCACCGACCAGGGACACTGCTTCCTGCCCGAGGAGCGGCTCATCGCCGACGCCGTGAAGCTGCTCCAGGTCGACACCGGGCTCGTCATCGAGTGCCTCGCCGAACTGGCCCTGCCCGACGAGGATTCGGGCGAGCCCGGCGTGGTACGCGAGACGGTGCCGGGCGAGGACGGGCAGCCGGTCACCGCGATCTACCTGGTCCCCTTCCACCGGGCCGAAATCGCCCTCTCCGCCCAACTGCTCAGGCTGCTGCGCACGGAGGACGACCGGATGCCCGCCTTCCAGGACGTCGCGTGGGACAAGGCGCTCGCCTGGCTCGCCGACCGTACGGGCGCGCAGCTCGCGCCCGAGCAGGAGGAGGCGGTCAAGCTCGCGCTCAGCAAGAAGGTGGCCGTGCTCACGGGCGGCCCCGGCTGCGGAAAGTCGTTCACCGTGCGGTCCGTCGTGGAGCTGGCCCGCGCCAAGCGCGCCAAGGTCGTGCTCGCCGCGCCGACGGGCCGCGCCGCCAAGCGGCTCGCCGAGCTGACCGGCGCCGAGGCCTCCACCGTGCACCGGCTCCTGGAGCTGAAGCCGGGCGGGGACGCCGCGTACGACAAGGAGCGGCCGCTCGACGCCGATCTCGTGGTGGTCGACGAGGCCTCGATGCTGGACCTGCTGCTCGCCAACAAGCTGGCGAAGACGGTGCCGCCGGGGGCGCATCTGCTGTTCGTGGGTGATGTGGACCAGCTGCCGAGCGTCGGGGCGGGGGAGGTGCTGCGCGACATGCTGGCCGAGGAGAGTCCCGTGCCCGCGGTCCGGCTGACGAGGATCTTCCGGCAGGCCCAGGAGTCCGGTGTCGTCACGAACGCCCACCGCATCAACTCCGGAACGCAGCCCATCACTTCGGGCCTGAAGGACTTCTTCCTGTTCGTGGAGGACGACACGGAGGAGGCCGGCCGACTCACCGTCGACGTCGCGGCCCGCCGGATCCCCGCCAGGTTCGGCCTCGACCCGCGGCGCGACGTCCAGGTGCTGGCGCCGATGCACCGCGGCCCGGCCGGGGCGGGCAATCTCAACGGGCTGCTCCAGCAGGCGATCACCCCCGGCCGCCCGGACCTGCCCGAGAAGCGCTTCGGCGGCCGCGTCTTCCGAGTGGGGGACAAGGTCACCCAGATCCGGAACAACTACGAGAAGGGGGCGAACGGCGTCTTCAACGGGACGGTCGGCGTCGTCACGTCCCTGGACCCCGAGGAGCAGAGGCTCACGGTCCTGACCGATGAGGACGAGGAGATCCCCTACGGCTTCGACGAGTTGGACGAGCTGGCACACGCGTACGCGGTGACCATCCACCGCTCCCAGGGCAGTGAATACCCGTGCGTGGTGATCCCCGTCACGACGGGTGCCTGGATGATGCTCCAGCGCAACCTCCTCTACACGGCGGTCACGCGCGCCAAGAAGCTCGTCGTTCTGGTCGGTTCGCGCAGAGCGATCGGCCAGGCGGTGCGTACGATTTCGGCCGGTAGGCGGTGTACCGCCCTGAATTTCCGGCTGTCGGGCAGCGCTGTTCAAAAGATTTGATCGATCAGACGAGTCACGAAGCTCACAAGCACTTCCGGAACCAGGGCGAAGGGGGCAGGATGAGCAAGTTGACGGCACTGAGTGCCGTCGGTGAGCCCAATGGGCGACCCCGAGTGCACTCTGCTGGGCCAAGTGGGGGAAGGTAGAGACAGTCAGGGCACCTCGAAGAAGAGGCACTACGTCGGTGAGGGATGACGTGAGCGAGCAGAACGAGAAGGCTGTAGTACTCCAGTACGGCGACGACGAGTACACCTACCCGGTGATCGACAGCACCGTGGGCGACAAGGGCTTCGACATCGGGAAGCTGCGGGCCCAGACGGGCCTGGTGACCCTCGACAGCGGATATGGCAACACAGCCGCCTATAAATCCGCGATCACCTATCTCGACGGTGAGCAGGGCATCCTGCGGTACCGCGGTTACCCGATCGAGCAGCTGGCCGAGAGCTCGACCTTCACCGAGGTCGCCTACCTGCTGATCAACGGCGAGCTCCCGACCGTGGACGAGCTCTCCACCTTCAAGAGCGAGATCACCGGGCACACGCTCCTGCACGAGGACGTGAAGCGGTTCTTCGACGGCTTCCCGCGGGACGCCCACCCGATGGCCATGCTGTCCTCCGTGGTCTCCGCGCTGTCCACCTTCTACCAGGACAGCCACAACCCGTTCGACGAGCAGCAGCGTCACCTTTCGACGATCCGGCTCCTCGCGAAGCTGCCGACGATCGCGGCGTACGCCTACAAGAAGTCGATCGGCCACCCGTTCGTCTACCCGCGCAACGACCTCGGCTACGTCGAGAACTTCCTGCGCATGACGTTCTCCGTGCCGGCCCAGGAGTACGTGCCGGACCCGGTCGTCGTCTCCGCGCTGGACAAGCTGCTCATCCTGCACGCGGACCACGAGCAGAACTGCTCGACGTCCACGGTGCGCCTGGTGGGCTCGTCGCAGGCCAACATGTTCGCGTCGATCTCCGCCGGTATCTCCGCGCTGTGGGGTCCGCTGCACGGTGGCGCCAACCAGTCGGTGCTGGAGATGCTCGAGGGCATCCAGCGCGACGGCGGCGACGTCGACGCCTTCATCCGCAAGGTGAAGAACAAGGAAGACGGCGTGAAGCTCATGGGCTTCGGGCACCGCGTCTACAAGAACTTCGACCCGCGGGCGAAGATCATCAAGGCGGCGGCGCACGATGTCCTCTCGGCGCTCGGCAAGTCCGACGAGCTGCTCGACATCGCCCTGAAGCTGGAGGAGCACGCGCTCTCCGACGAGTACTTCGTCGAGCGCAAGCTCTACCCGAACGTCGACTTCTACACCGGCCTGATCTACCGGGCCATGGGCTTCCCGACCGAGATGTTCACGGTCCTCTTCGCCCTCGGCCGCCTTCCGGGCTGGATCGCCCAGTGGCACGAGATGATCAAGGAGCCGGGCTCCCGCATCGGCCGCCCGCGCCAGATCTACACGGGCGTCGTCGAACGCGACTTCATCCCGGTGGAACAGCGCTGACTTTTGAGCCCCTCCGGCGATTGAGGAGCGGGGTCCGGGGCAGAGCCCCGATCCCGTAACCCCGGCCGACCGCAACAACAGGCCGGGTCAAGCTGCGCAGCAGAAAGCGCCCCGCTGTCGGTCCCCCCACGGGCCGACAGTCGGGGCGCTTTCCTTACCCGGGTCGGATTCCCCCCACGGGATCCGGCCTGGGGGTCTTTTGGTCGCGTCGGCCGCCGGAACACGTACCGCCGGGCGGGCCGCTCAAGCTTCCCGGCGCACGTGCCCCGGCCAACGCTGTCGGGAACCGTCCCCCAAGACGGGTCCCTCCGGTGCGGAAACGTCCCCCAAGACGTTCCTGCATCGCCTCCTTAGACTCACGGGAGCCGCAAAGGGTTACGTCCAGACCAATGTGATCTGCGTCTCTTGCATATGTCCCGTGCGTGCGCAAGAGATCCGATATGTGGATATCGGCCTCTGTGGGGGAGTGCTGCAATTGTGCCGTGTGGATTGTGTGGAGGTCCAGAGGTTCAGGCGTCTTTGCGGATCTCCGCGCGAATCTGAGAGCTCTGTACGCGAATCTGCACGGCCCGGGGGCCGGGTCAGACGAGTTCGTAACCCGCCTCGTCCACCGCGGCCCGGACCTCTTCCTCGTCGAGTGGGGCGGTGGAGACGACCGTGACCTGGCCGGTGGCGGCGGTCGCCTGCACCGAGGTGACGCCGGCCAGCTCCGAGATCTCGCCCGCCACCGCGCCCTCGCAGTGGCCGCACGTCATTCCCTTGACCTCGTACACGGCCGTGAAGGCGCCCTCGGTGGCCGGGGTCGCGGCGTCGGTGTGGCAGGCGCCGCCGCAGCAGGAACCGGCGGACCCGTTGTCGGCCTGGGGAAGCTCGGTGTGGGCGCTCATGGCGTACTCCTAGGTGATGAGAGGCGTCTCTTGATACGCCCGACTCTATACCCCTAGGGGGTACTCCTCCAAGAAGGGTCCCGGCGGGCGAGTGAACGCACCCAGGTGAGCGCCAGGAGCGTGATGACGGCCAGTCCGCCGACCGAGAACAGCGTGAAGAGGTGCTCCTGCGCGTCGGTCGGCTTGGGGATGTAGCCCTGTGCGAAGAGCGTGCGGTCCAGGTTCGAGGTGGTGAGGTGGGCCACCAGCCAGAGCGCGATGCCGTGCATCGAGTCCCAGAGCGCGTGCAGGAGCGAGACGCCGAGGTAGGTGCCGATCACCGGGGCCGCGAAGCGGTAACGGCCGTCCGGGCGGCGCAGGGACAGGAGGACCGCTCCCGAGATCGCCGTCCACAGGCCGTGGCCGAAGGGGGCGAGCAGCCCGCGCAGGACCTCCGTCTCCAGGAGGGCCCGCAGGTCGATGCCCTTCATGGTGATCGCCGCGTTGAACGCGTAGCCCGCGCTCTCGAAGGCCGCGAAGCCGAAGCCGACCGTGGCGCCGAGGACCAGTCCCGCGCGCAGACCGCTGATGCGCGGGTGGCGGTGGAGTACGTAGACGAGGGCGAGCAGCTTGGCCGCCTCCTCGATCAGGCCGACGGCCACGAACATCCAGACCGAGGGGTGTACGAGGTAGTACTCCATCACCGACGCCCCGAGGACGCCGAGGATGCCGCCCACCAGGAAGCAGCCCAGGATCAGGCTCACGCCGAGGTCGCGGCCGTGCCGCTCGTACGCCCACAGGACGAAGACCGCCGGGGTGAGGAAGCTGCCCAGCAGGATGAGCGTGGGCAGCAGCGTGGTGTTCTGCGTGGCGTACGTGACGATCGCCGTCAGGGCCCACAGGGCGAGTCCGCCCCAGAGGCAGCGCTTCCAGAGTCCGGGGCGGATCTGCGGCCCCGGCGGGGGCGGCTGCTGGGGGATCCGGGCCTGGGGTGCCCCGAAGGGCGGCTGGGGCTGCGTCACTGCGATCCTTCCGGCGTGCCGGTAACTTACGGTCACCTTGGGTGATTTGTCCGAAGTTTATGGCGGGGTCGGATGTGTCGCAGCGTGGGCGCCGGGCCGGGAGTCCGTCCGGCCCGGCGCCCACGGTTCAGTCCTTGCGGCCCCGGTTGCTCGGGCGGGAGGCCACCCAGGCGCGGACCGTGTCGGCGTACCAATAGGGCTTGCCCGACTCGACGTGGTCGGGCGGGGGCAGCAGACCGTGCTTGCGGTACGAGCGGACGGTGTCGGGCTGCACGCGGATGTGCGCGGCGATGTCCTTGTACGACCAGAGCCTGCGGTCGTTCATCGGTGGCTCCTCCCTGGCGGTGCTCACGGCGGCTCGGGGGTGCCGCCAGTGATCAACTCAGCCTGTGCCCGGAGAACGAGGTGACCCGGGGTGAAGGGAGGGCCTGTGGGACGCCTGTGACGCAGAACCCGCGTAGGCCTGACATGTGTGACGCGATGGGGGCGTTTGTGACGCGAATGATGCAAAGGGGGCGCGCCGTGGGCGCATGCTCCGGCGCGCGAATGGACAGGAGGGCGTCAAACCCGGGTCGGACCAGTCGGCGGACCAGTCGGCAGGCCAGCCGGCAGGCCAGCCGGCAGGCCAGCCGTGGAACCCGCCGTCAGACCCCGCAGGAGCGCAGGAAGCGGCGCGTGCGGCGGGCGATCGGGAGTGGGCGGTCCGGCTCGCACGGGTACATGTCCTGCTCGACGATCGCGAACAGGTCGATGTCGAGCCTGCCCGCGGCGGCGAGCACCGGCTCCAGCTCCGGTACGCCGCGCGGGGGCTCGCACATCACGCCCTGCGCCACGGCGGGACCGAACGGCGTGCCCTGTTCGCGGACGGTGGCGAGGACCGCCGGGTCCACCTGCTTCAGGTGCAGATAGCCGATCCGCTCCCCGTACGTCTCGATGAGCTTGACGCTGTCGCCGCCGCAGTACGCGTAGTGGCCGGTGTCCAGGCACAGCGACACGAGCTCGGGGTCGGTGGCGTCGAGGAGCCGCGTGACGTTCTCCTCCGTGTCGACGTGGGTGTCGGCGTGCGGGTGGAAGACCAGTTTCAAGCCGTAACGGTCCCGCACCTCGCGCCCGAGGCGTTCGGTCTGCGAGGCCAGCTGGCGCCACTGCTCGGCGGTGAGCCTCGACTCCTCCAGCACCTCGCCCGTCTTGTCGTCGCGCCAGAAGGACGGGATGACGACCAGGTGCCGGGCGCCCGTCGCCTGCGTGAGTTCGGCGATGGAGGACACGTGCTCCCACGTCTTCTCCCACACCGCCGGGCCGTGGTGCAGCCCCGTGAACACCGTGCCCGCCGACACCTTCAGGCCGCGGCGGCCCGTCTCCTCGGTGAGGACGCGCGGATCCGACGGCAGATAGCCGTACGGGCCCAGCTCGATCCACTCGTACCCGGCCTCGGCCACCTCGTCGAGAAAGCGCTCGTACGGGACCTGCTTCGGGTCGTCGGGGAACCAGACGCCCCAGGAGTCGGGGGCCGAGCCGATGCGGATGCGCGCGGGCGTGGTCGTCATGGGATCAGCCTCGAACCGCCCGAAGAGGAGTGTCAAGGCGTCGTCCGAATGTCAGGACAAAATATTGACAGGGGGCTCGGGCGGGTCTAGATCTGTCGGGGCGACGGAGATTGCAGGGCGTCGCGCCGAAGGGGATGGAGCCGGGCTTGAGTGAGGCAGAGGGTGTGGACCTCCGGTGGCTTGCCCGTGTCCGGGCCGAGCGGCCGGAGGCCGTCGTCGAGGCCGCGGACCGGCGGGAGCGGCGGCCGGCGCTGCTCGGCGCGGGGCGGCGGCTGATGATCGTGGCGGCCGACCATCCGGCCCGGGGCGCGCTCGGCGTCGGGGAGCGGGCGTTCGCCATGGCGGACCGGGCCGATCTGCTGCGGCGGCTGTGCGTCGCGCTGGCCCGGCCGGGCGTGGACGGGGTGCTGGCCTCCGCCGATGTGGTCGAAGACCTGCTGCTGCTCGGCGTGTTGGACGGCAAGGTCGTCATCGGGTCCATGAACCGGGGCGGGCTCGCCGGGTCCTCCTTCGAGCTGGACGACCGGTTCACCGGGTACCGGGCCGAGGATCTGGACCGGTTCGGCTTCGACGCCGGGAAGCTGCTGCTGCGCCTCGACTACGACGATCCGGGCTCCGGTTCCGTGCGCACACTGGAGGCCGCCGCCCGCGCGGTCGACGCGATGGCGGCGCGCCGGCTGCCCCTGTTCGTCGAGCCGTTCCTGAGCCGCCGCGACCCCGGAACCGGCTTGCTGCGCGCCGACTTGAGCCCGGAGAGCGTCATCACGTCGATCGCCGTCGCCTCGGGCCTCGGCGGCACCTCCGCGTACACCTGGCTGAAGCTCCCGGTCGCCGACGACCCCGACGACATGGCCCGGGTCATGGAGACCTCCGCCCTGCCCGCCGTGCTGCTCGGCGGCGACATCAAGGACGGCGATCAGGACGCCACGTACGAGAAGTGGCGCGCCGCGCTCCAACTGCCCACGGTTCAGGGGCTCGTGGTGGGGCGGTCGCTGCTCTATCCGGCCGACGGGGACGTCGCGGCCGCCGTCGACACGGCCGTCGGCCTGCTGCGCAGCACACGTACGGATGTCTAGGAGGAGAGTAGAGGGATGACGCACCTTCCACGCGGGAGCGCCGCCGACGGCCCCTACGCCCTGTCCGTCGACCCGGACAAGACCGGCTGGGCCCGGGCCGGGCTGCGGATTCTCGAACTCGACGCCGGGCGGACGCACACCTTCGACACCGGCGAGAGCGAGTGGATCGTGCTGCCGCTGTCCGGCGGATGTTCCGTCCGCGCGGCAGGGATGAACCTTGAACTGGCGGGCAGGGGCAGCGTATTCAGTTCAGTGAGTGACTTCGCCTATGTTCCGCGCGACACCAGTGTGGAGATCTCCTCCGGTGCGGGAGGCCGGTTCGCCCTGGCAGGAGCGAAATGCGGTCGACGACTCCCCGTCCGCTACGGCCCCGCGCCGGAGGTTTCCGTCGAGGACAGGGGCGGCGGGCAGAGCGCACGGCAGGTGCGCAACTTCGCCGCCGCCGACGCCTTCGACTGCGACCAGCTCATCGCCGTCGAGGTGATCACCCCCGGCGGGAACTGGTCCTCGTACCCGCCGCACAAGCACGACGAGCACCGGCCGGGCGAGGAGACGCTGCTCGAGGAGATCTACTACTTCGAGATCGACAGCCCTGACGGCGGACCCGAGGGGTACGGGTATCAGCGCGTGTCCCCGTCCAGGCCCGGCGGCACCGACCTCCTCGCCGAGGTCCGCTCCGGCGACACCGTGCTCGTCCCCGACGGCTGGCACGGACCGTCCATCGCCCAGCCGGGCCACGCCATGTACTACCTGAACGTCATGGCGGGACCGGGGGACGAGCGGGAGTGGAAGATCTGCTTCCACCCCGATCACGCCACGGAGGGATACCGATGACCCGCCTCACCGTCGCCCAGGCCCTCGTCCGCTTCCTCGCGGCCCAGTACACGGAGCGCGACGGCGCCCGGCAGCGGCTCATCGGCGCCACCTGGGGCATCTTCGGCCACGGCAACGTGGCCGGGCTCGGCCAGGCGCTCCTCCAGTACGGCGACGACATGCCCTTCCACCAGGGCCGCAACGAACAGGCGATGGTGCACGCCGCCGTCGGCTACGCGCGCCAGCGCGACCGCCTGTCCACGCACGCCGTCACCACCTCGATCGGGCCCGGCGCCACGAACCTCGTCACCGGCGCCGCCCTCGCCACCATCAACCACCTGCCCGTACTGCTGCTCCCCGGCGACGTGTTCGCGACGCGGCCCGCCGACCCGGTGCTCCAGCAGCTCGAAGTCCCCTACGCGGGCGACGTGTCGGTCAACGACTGCCTGCGCCCGGTGTCGAAGTACTTCGACCGGATCGAGCGGCCCGAGCGGCTCATTCCGGCCGCGCTCCAGGCCATGCGCGTACTCACCGATCCCGTCGACACCGGCGCCGTCACGCTCGCGCTGCCGCAGGACGTGCAGGCGGAGGCGTTCGACTGGCCGGAGGAGTTCTTCCGGGAGCGGGTCTGGACCGTGCGCCGCCCCGCGGCGGACCCTGGCGAACTGGACGCTGCCGTACGGGAGTTGAAGCGCGCCCGGCGCCCGCTCGTCGTCGCCGGCGGCGGGGTCCACCACAGCGGCGCCGAGGACGCCCTCAAGGAGTTCGCCGACGCCACCGGCATCCCCGTCGCCTCCACCCAGGCCGGCAAGGGCTCGCTGCTGCACGACCACCCCGCCGACGTCGGCGGCATCGGCCACACCGGCACCGCCACCGCCAACGAACTCGCCCGCACCGCCGACCTGGTGCTCGGCGTCGGCACCCGGTACACGGACTTCACGACGGCCTCCGCGACCCTCTTCGCCCACCCGGACGTCCGCTTCCTGAACCTGAACGTCGCCGCCTTCGACGCCCACAAGCTGTCCGCGCAGCCACTCGTCGCCGACGCCCGCGCGGGCCTCGACGCGCTGCGCGCGGCGCTCGGCGGGACGTACCGGGCCGACCGCGCGTACGTAGCCGAGTACACCGAGGACAAGGAGCGCTGGGAGCACCGCGTCGACGCCTGCTTCGTCGCCGAGGACGAACTCCTGCGCCCGACCCAGACCCAAGTCCTGGGCGCACTCGACGAGTTGGCGACCGGGGACGACATCCTCATCAACGCCGCGGGCTCGCTCCCCGGCGATCTGCACAAGCTGTGGCGGGCCCGCTCCCGCGACCAGTACCACGTCGAGTACGGGTACTCCTGCATGGGCTACGAGATCCCGGCGGCGCTCGGCGTCGCGCTCGCCGCGCCCGGCCGGCCCGTGTGGGCGCTCGTCGGCGACGGCACGTATCTGATGCTGCCCACCGAGATCGTCACCGCGGTCCAGGAGGGCATCCCCGTCAAGGTCGTCATCCTTCAGAACCACGGGTACGCGTCCATCGGCGGCCTCTCCGCGTCCGTCGGCGCCGAGGGCTTCGCCACGCAGTACCGGTACGCGGGGGAGCGGGGGGCGTACGCGGGCGCGCCGCTGCCCGTCGACCTCGCGGCGAACGCGGCCAGCCTCGGGATGACCGTGCACCGCGCCAAGACCGTGCGTGACCTGCGGGAAGCGCTCGCCGCCGCGCGCGAGGCCACCCGCCCCACATGTGTCTACGTGGAGACCGAAACGTCAGACACAGTGTCGGGCCCGCCTCCCGCGCAGGCGTGGTGGGATGTTCCTGTGGCCGAGACGGCGGAGCGCAGCGCCGCGGTCAAGGCCCGCGAGGAGTACGACCGGCGCGCCGCCGGTCGGCGCCGCCACCTCTGAGAAGTACGCAGCCGTCACAGGAGTCGCCCGTATGTCTGACACGAAGTTGGTCCACCACTGGATCGGCGGCAAGACCGTCGAGGGCGCGTCGGGCAATCACGGCCCGGTGACCGACCCGGCGACCGGCGCCGTCACCACGCACGTCGACTTCGCGAGCGTCGAAGAGGTGGACGCGGCCGTCGCCACCGCCAAGGAGGCGTTCGCTTCCTGGGGCCAGTCCTCGCTCGCCAAGCGCACGGAGATCCTCTTCCGGTTCCGCGCGCTGCTCGACGCCAACCGTGACGCGATCGCCGAGCTGATCACCGCCGAGCACGGCAAGGTGCACTCCGACGCGCTCGGCGAGGTGGCCCGCGGCCTGGAGATCGTCGACCTGGCCTGCGGCATCAACGTGCAGCTGAAGGGCGAGCTGTCGACGCAGGTCGCGAGCCGCGTCGACGTGGCGTCGATCCGGCAGCCGCTGGGCGTCGTCGCCGGCATCACGCCGTTCAACTTCCCGGCCATGGTGCCGATGTGGATGTTCCCGATCGCCATCGCGACCGGCAACACCTTCGTGCTGAAGCCGTCCGAGAAGGACCCGTCGGCCGCCGTCAAGATCGCCGAGCTGCTCACCGAGGCCGGCCTGCCCGACGGCGTCTTCAACGTGCTGCACGGCGACAAGGTCGCCGTCGACCGCCTCCTGGAGCACCCGGACGTCGCCGCCGTCTCCTTCGTGGGCTCGACGCCGATCGCCCGCCACATCCACGCCACGGCCTCCGCCAACGGCAAGCGCGTACAGGCCCTCGGCGGCGCCAAGAACCACATGCTGGTGCTGCCCGACGCCGACCTGGACGCGGCGGCCGACGCCGCGGTCTCGGCGGCGTACGGCTCGGCGGGCGAGCGCTGCATGGCCATCTCGGCCGTCGTCGCCGTCGGTTCGATCGGCGACGAGCTCGTCGCGAAGATCAAGGAGCGCGCCGAGAAGATCAAGATCGGCCCCGGCAACGACCCGACGTCCGAGATGGGCCCGCTCATCACGGCCGCCCACCGCGACAAGGTCGCCTCCTACGTGAAGGGCGCGGCGGCCGAGGGCTGCGACGTCGTCCTCGACGGCAGCGAGCACACGGTGCCCGGCTTCGAGAACGGCCACTGGGTGGGCCTGTCGCTCCTCGACAACGTCCCCACGACCGCCAAGGCCTACCAGGACGAGATCTTCGGCCCGGTCCTGTGCGTGCTGCGCACGGAGACGTACGACGAGGGCGTGGCCCTCATGAACGCGTCCCCGTTCGGCAACGGCACCGCGATCTTCACCCGTGACGGCGGCGCCGCCCGCCGCTTCCAGATGGAGATCGAGGCCGGCATGGTCGGCGTCAACGTGCCGATCCCGGTGCCGGTCGGCTACCACAGCTTCGGTGGCTGGAAGGACTCGCTCTTCGGCGACCACCACATCTACGGCAACGACGGCACGCACTTCTACACCCGCGGCAAGGTCGTCACGACCCGCTGGCCGGACCCGGCCGACGCCCCCTCGGGCGTGGACCTGGGCTTCCCGCGCAACCACTGAGGACGGCCCGCATGTCCGGAGTGCGGACAGTTCACTGTGAACTTCAGCGCTCCGGCTGCGGTTCCCGTACGTAGGGGATGAACCGGGCGGCGTAGGCAGATGTCCAAAGTGCCCATGGATACCAAGGTCAACTGCGGGTCCGGTCACGTGTAACACGACCAACTTTGCGAACGCCTAAAGAAGTGAGGCGAGTTGGCCGAAGCGGTGGTGCGGATTCCGAAGGAAAACAGGCGTTGACGTTCGGATATCGGCGAGGTTGCATGTGGCGCGCCCTGTCGCACGAGTCGATCGGAACCGCTTCATGACCGACACGCTTCGCACCGCCGCCGCCCCCTCGGCGGAGCCCCTGCCGGACACGGCACTCGAAGGTTCAGAAGGTTCTCCCCAGAAGCTCAAGCGTTCCATCGGCGTCGTCGGAGGCACCCTGCTCACGCTGTCCTGCGTGACGCCCGCCTCCTCGCTCTTCGTCGTCGTCCCCGACCTGTTCGGCAGCCTCGGCACCGCCACGGCGCTCACCATCGCCGTCGGCTCACTGATCTGTATCGGCGTGGCGTTCCTCTACTCGGAACTGGGCACCCTCATCCCCAGCGCCGGCGGCGAGTACGCCATGGTCTCGACGCTCGCCGGACGCCTGGCGGGCTGGCTGGTCTTCATCCTGTCCCTGCTGGTCGTGTTCATCGTGCCGCCGGTGATCGCCATGGGCACGGCCGACTACCTGGAGCCGTTGATCCACCTCGACCCGGCGATGACGGGCGCGGGCGTGATGCTGCTCTCCACCCTCGCGGGCCTGCTCGACCTGCGCGCCAACGCGTGGATCACCGGCATCTTCCTCGTCCTCGAGGTCATCGCGGCGGCCCTCGTCGCGATCCTCGGCTTCGCGCACGCCGAGCGCGGCATCGGCTCGCTCGGCTCGATGCAGGTCGCGGGCTCGAGCGGCCACACGGACGCGGTGACGGGCATGCTCGTCGTCTCGGGCCTCGCCATCGCCCTCTTCGTCACCCAGGGCTTCTCCACGGCCGTCTACCTCTCCGAGGAGCTGGAGAACCCGCGCAAGTCCGTGGCCCGCACCGTCCTCGCCACGCTCGCCATCTCCACCGTCGTCATCCTGATCCCCGTCGTCGCGATCACGATGGGCGCCAAGGATCTCTCGGCGCTCACCTCGGGCGACATCAGCACGATGGTCGTCGCCTGGTCGAACTCGGCGGTCGGCACGTTCGTCTCGCTCTGCGTCGCGCTCGCCATCATCAACGCGGGCATCGTCATGGTCATCCAGAACTCCCGCGTCCTGTTCGCCTCGGCCCGCGACAAGGCCTGGCCCGGCCCGGTCAACAACGCCCTGTCCCGCCTCGGCCGCTTCGGCTCCCCGTGGGTCGCGACCCTGGCCGTCGGCGTCCCCGGCGCGGCCCTCTGCTTCGTCAACCTCGACACCCTGTACGGCGTGACGGGCGTCTCCGTCACCGGCATGTACCTCCTCGTCGCGGTGGCCGCCCTGTTCGCCCGCCGCGGCACCCACAAGAACCAGCCGGCCTGGCGGATGCCGCTGTGGCCCGGCATCCCCGTGGTCCTGATCGCCCTGATGATCTACATCCTGATCGAGCAGGAGGTCACGTACCTGCTGTGGACGGGCGGCATCATGGCCGTGGCGACGCTGTACTGGGCCTTTTACCTGCGGCCCCGCCAGGAGACGCGGTGGTTGGTGTCGGTGCCGACCGAGTAGCACGCTTCATTCGGGTTGTGTGCCCAAGCGCCGGTGCGGCCAATTCAAGCCCCGCCGGCGATTGAGGCGCGGGGCCCGGGGCAGAGCCCCGCGACCGTCACCACAGCTGGGCGGTGTCCACCGGCAGACCGGAAACCAACGACGAGTTCCCGGCAACGCCAACCGCCAGGGCAAGCGCCCCGTCCCGCGCCGTCGCCCCCTTCCCTGCCGCCGGCACCGCCCCGTCGTCGGAGCCGTCGCCCAGGGGGCCGAAGAGTTCCTTCAGCATGCGGAGGTCGCCGCCGCCGTGGGATCCGGCCGACCACTCGTACGGGATGTCGCGCGGGGCCTCCCACAGGGGGCGCAGCAGGATGGAGGTGCGGCCGGGGCGGTCCATGACCACGCCGCCGTGCGAGGCGCCGTCGCCGCCGGTGGCGACCTTCGGGGGCTGCCAGGTGTTCTCCTCGACCTCCAGTTCCAGGCGGCCGGCCGTGCCGTTGAACATCACGCGGTAGCCCTCCCAGGGCGAGTACGCCGTGAGGTGGTACGTCATCGTGGCGCCGGAGTCGTAGCGAACCAGGACCGACAGGTCGTCCTCGACGTCGATGGCGTCGCCGAAGACGTTGCGGTCGCGGACGTACGGGTCGCCGGCCGCCTCGGCGTCCACGTACAGGGACTTGAGGTTCGGGTCGTCGGCGAGGTGGATCGCGTACGGGTCGGTGGCCGCCGCCTCGGAGCCGTGGGCGCGGACGTAGTCGCGGCGCAGGCCCGTGCGGTCGCCGTTGTCGCGGCCGTAGAAGACCAGGCCGCCCTCCGCGTACACCCGCGAAGGGGCCGCGCCCAGCCACCAGTTGACGAGGTCGAAGTGGTGGCCCGACTTGTGGACGAGGAGACCGCCGCTGTGCTGCTTCTCGCGGTGCCAGCGGCGGAAGTAGTCGGCGCCGTGGCGGACGTCGAGGAGCCATTCGAAGTGGACGGAGCGGATCTCGCCGATCGCGCCGTCGTGGAGGAGCTGCCAGACCTTCTCGTGGGCCGGGTTGTAGCGGTAGTTGAAGCCGACCGACAGCTCGCCGCCGGTGCGGTCCACCGTGTCGAGGATGGAGCGGCACTTCTCCGCGTCCGTCGTCATCGGCTTCTCCGTCACCACCCGGCAGCCCGCTTCGAGCGCGGTGTTGATGTACGTGTGGTGGGTCGCGTCGACCGTGGTGACGACCACCTCGTCGATCCGGTGCTCGCGCAGGGCCGTACCGAAGTCCGACGGGTCGCAGGCCGCCGCCTCCGGCGCGCCGAGCGACGCGAGCACCCGGTTGTGGTGGGCGATACGGGTCGGGCTCGGGTCCGCGAGGAGGGCTACGTCGTAGTGGGGGCGGGCGCCCAGGGCCTTGGTGTACATCTGGGCGCGGTGGCCGGTGCCGATGATCGCGGCGCGCTTCATGGAGGTCAGGATTCCTTTCGGGGGGCTGGGCCCGTGGAGCGGCGGACTATCAACTCGCTGTCCAGCGAGAGTTCTTCGGGTACGCGGGTCGGGTCGTCGAGGCGGCGCAGCATCAGGTCGACGGCGCGTTCGCCGAGCGCGTCGAGCGGGATGCGGACCGACGTGAGGGCCGGGGTCGCCGTGGTGGCGAGGAGGGTGTCGTCGGCGCCCACGACGCTGACGTCGTCGGGCACCCGCACCCCACGGTCGGCGAGGCGGGACAGCACACCGAGCGCCATCAGGTCGTTGTGCGCGACGATCGCGGTCGCGCCCGCGGCCAGGGCCAGGTCGGCGACCTGCGCGCCCGTGTGGAACTTGGGCTCGTGCGGGCCGAACTCCGTGACTTTCAGCTCCAGTTGCTCGGCGGCGTACCGGACGGCGTGGCCGCGCTGCTCGCTCGACCAGGAGTTGCGGGCCCCCAGGATCAGGGCGAGGTGCCGGTGGCCGAGCGCGTGCAGATGCGCCACCGCCTGGCGCAGCCCGTCGTCGCTGGGCGCGACCACGGACGACACCCCGCACACGCTCCGATTCACGGCGACGCTCGGCACCTGCCGGACGATCTCGCCGAGCCGGGCGCCGTCCATCCTCGGGGCGACGAGCAGCAGCCCGTCGACCTGGCGGGCCAGCGTGAGCGCCAACTCGTACTCGTCGTCGGGGTGTTCGTCGGTGTCCGCGAGGAACACGGCGTAGTCCTTGCGGCGGGCGCGGGCCTGCACGGCCTTCACGATCACCGCGAAGAACGGATTGGCGATGTCGGGCACGATGAGGCCGAGCGTGCGGGTGCGGCCCTCTGCGAGCGACCGGGCGATGCGGCTGGGCCGGTACCCGAGCCGTTCCGCTGCCGCGAGGACCCGGGCGCGGGTCTCCGCCCGTACCTGGTGCGGGGAGGCGAAGCAGCGGCTGACGGTGGAGGGCGACACACCGGCGTCCGCCGCGACGTCCTCTGCGGTGGCGCTGCCGCTGCCTTGGTGGTCGTGGTTGCGCATGACGTGTTCCCTCACGTGGTCGTCTTTCGCGCAGTTCCCCGCGCCCCCAAGCAAGCCCCTCCGGCGTTTGAGGAGCGGGGTCCGGGGCGGAGCCCCGGGGCGGTGCGGCGGTCGACTGCTACTGCGGCCAGGGCCAGGACACCCGTCACCAAGGGCGTCAGCAGGAGCAGTTGCCAGGCGCAGACCGCCGATACGAGGACCGCTCCCGCCAGCATCGCCGACCCCGACACATCCCGCCCCGGCCGCGCCCAGCGCCCCGTCGAGGACCACGTCGCCGCCATCCGTACCTGGTACACGACCACCGCCCCCGCCGCCCCGGCGATCGCCACCGCCAGTACGCCGAAGAACGGAACGTCGCCCGCGACCGCCGCCAGGCGAAGGTCCGCGCCCAGGAAGCCGAGGGCCGCGAGGCCCGCCGCCCCCACCGCGGAACCGCCCCCCAGCGCCGCCCGCCAGTCCGCCGCGAACCGCCGGGCCGTGCCGGGCGAGGGGCCGTCCGGCACACAGCGACGTACCGCCGCGCATCCCGCCGCCATCGCCGCCGGCCACGTGACGAGCAGCAGGGAACCCGCCGCCACCAGCACCCCGATCCACAGCACCTCCGCGAAGAGCGTGAACCGCTCGCCGTACGGAGTGTCGCGCCGCGCCACCGTGCTCGTACCGCCTGGAGCACTCATGCCGCTCATCCCTTCATTCCGGAGGTCGCCGCGCCCTCGATCAACAGCCGCTGGAACGCCACGAAGAACGCGATCACCGGCAGCAGCGAGAGGACCGACATGCCGAGCATCGCCCCGTAGTCCTGGCTGCTGGTCGAGTCGACGAACAGGCGCAACGCCACCGGCAGCGGGTACTTCTCCGGCGACTGGAGGTAGATCAGCGGCGCGAAGAAGTCGTTCCAGGACCAGATGAACGTGAAGATCGCCGTGGTGATGAGGGCGGGCCGCAGCAGCGGGAGCACGATGTGGCCGAAGATCCGGAAGTGCCCGCAGCCGTCGATCAGCGCCGCCTCGTCGAGGCTGCGCGGCAGGTTGCGTACGAACTGCACCATCAGGAACACGAAGAACGCGTCCGTGGCGAGGAACTTGCCGAGGAGCAGCGGGACGTAGGTGTCGACCAGGCCGACCTTCTGGAACATCGTGTACTGCGGGATGAGCAGCAGATGCGTCGGCAGCAGGATCGTGCCGATCATGACGGCGAACATCGCGCCGCGCCCCCGGAACCGCAGCCGCGCGAAGGCGTACGCGGCGATCGAGCACGACAGTACGTTGCCGATCACGGAACCCACGGCAAGGAGCAGGGAGTTGCTGAAGAAGCGCCACGCCGGGACCTCGGCGATGCCGTCGAGCGCCGTGCCGAAGCCGCTCCAACTGAGCTTCGAGGGAAGCAGGTTGAAGCTGGAGATGATCTCGTCGGCGGGCTTCACGGACGCGGTGAACACCCAGAACACCGGATAGAGGAGGACCAGGAGCAGGGCGATCGCGCCCACGTGCCACAAAGTCGAACGCGTGCCGGCCGTGGTGGTAGTCGAGGCCATCGTCACTTCTCCTCGCCCGCGTAGTGGACCCAGCGGCCCGAAGTCTTGAAGAGCACCGCGGTGATCACGCCGACGACCAGGAGCAGCACCCAGGTCAGGGCCGCCGCGTAGCCCATCCGGAAGTCGTTGAAGCCGAGTTCGTACAGGTACATCGAGTAGACGTGGGTCGAGCCCGCGGGCCCGCCGGTGCCGTTGGAGAGCACGAACGCCGAGTTGAACATCTGGAAGGCGTGCACCATCTCCAGGACCAGGTTGAAGAAGATCACCGGGGAGAGCATGGGGACCGTGACCGAGATGAAGCGGCGCCAGGGGCCCGCCCCGTCGATCTCCGCCGCCTCGAACAGGTCGCGCGGGATCTGCTGCAGCGCCGCCAGGAAGATCACCATGGGCGCGCCGAACTGCCAGACGGACAGCGCGACCAGGGACATCAACGACCAGTCCGGGTTGGAGATCCAGCCGCCCGTGTGGATCCCGAAGGCACCGAGGAACTGGTCGACGACGCTGCCCGTGGAGAACAGCAGCCGCCACACGATGGCCGCGCCGACGCTCGCGCCGATCAGGGACGGCATGTAGAAGGCGGCCCGGTAGAAGTTGCGGCCCTTGCGGCGGGTGTGCAGCAGGAGGGCCACGCCGAGCGCCGCGATCAGCTTCAGTGGCGTCGCGACGACCACGTAGAGCAGCGTCACGCCGACGGTGTCCCGGACCTCGGGGTCGTCGAACAGGATCCGCTTGTAGTTGTCGAGGCCGATCCAGCGGGGCGCGTCGAACAGGTTGTAGTCCGTGAACGACATGTAGAGCGAGAACAGCATCGGGCCGAGCGTCAGCACGGCCGCGCCGATCATCCACGGGGTGAGGAAGACGTACGCGGAGCGGTCATTGGTGCCCCGGCGGCGCTTCCCGGGAGGGGGCGAGGGGGAGTCGCCGCGGCGTGCGCGGGGTATCGCGGCGTCGGTCGTCGTCGTAGAGGCCATGAGGACTCCGTACGGTTTCGAGGGGGACAGGAGGGGGCGGCGAGGTCCTGCGCGGGGTCCTGCCGTCAGGCGAGGACGACCTCCGACTGGTCGAAGTAGAGGTCCACGGCCTGGTCCACGGAGATCCGGCCGTAGAAGAGCTTCTCGGCGACGCGCTGCAGATAGACATTGAGGGACGCGCCGCCGTCGGCGGGCGGCGGCGGGGTCGCGGCGAGCGTCTTCGCGACCCGCTCCTCGTACGCCTGGACCTGGCGCACCTTCGGGTCGGAGGTGTCGGCCGCGCCCTGCTGGCTCGTGGTGGGCGGCATGCCGATGTTGGTGCCGAGGATCTTCGCCACGCGCCGGTCGTTGACCATGAAGTTGATGAACCGCGCGCCCTCGCTCGGGTACGGGCTCTGCGCGGCGGCGGCGATCAGCATGCCCGGCTTGGCGTAGATGCCGGAGCGCCCGGTGTCGCTGGGGACCGTGCCGAGGGAGAGCGTGCTGCCGCGCATGTCGCTGCGGCCGCCGACCTGGTTGTCCCACTCCAGGTAGGAGGCGGCCCTGCGGGTGGTGATGGGGAAGCCGGGCAGCGATTCGAGTACGGCGTCGGGCCCCGCCAGCGCGCCCTCCTTGCGCCAGCCGTCGGCCAGGGCGAGGTAGCGGCGCATGTCGTCCCGGTCGAAGCCGAGGGCGCCCTTGTCGGTCCACATCTGGAGGCCCTGCTGGCGCATCCACACTTCGAGGCCCATGTAGTTCTGGGCGGGATTGTCCATCCCGTACTGCACGGGGCTGCCGTGGCGTCTGCCGTACCGGGTCACCTTGAGGGACTGCTCCATGAACGCGTCCCAGCTCATCCGCGCCGTCGGCTTGCGGGCGCCGGCCGCGGCCCACGCCTTGGCGTCGTACAGGAGCGAGACGCAGTTGCTGCCCAGCGGGAGCGCGACGCGGCGGCCGTTCACCTCGCCCGCGGTACGCAGCGACGGGATCACCGTCGACGCGTCGATCTCCTTGCCGTCGCCGGTGTGCGGGCCGAGGTCGGCGAGCACGCCGTGCTCACCGAGGGTGCGGATCCAGGCGTAGTCGACGTGCATCACGTCGGGCGGGTTGCCGCCCGCGGCGGCGGTGCTGAGCTTCGGCCAGAAGGCGTCGAACGCGGCGAAGCTCGACTTCACCTTGATCTTGGGATGCTCGCGTTCGAAGATCGCGATGCACTTGTTGATGAGGTCGGCCCGGCCGCTGTCGCCCCAGAAGAAGTAGCGCAGCGTCACGGTGCCGCCGGCGCCGACGGAGCGCGCGGGCCCGCCGCAGGCGGTCAGCGCGGCACCGAGGCCGGAGGCGAGCAGGGCGGACAGGGTCGTGCGACGGGAGGGGGCGGCACTGCCCATAGGGGGCCTCCACGAGCGGCTCGGCGGTGGGCGCTGTCGAGGAGGGACGTTTGCATGCGCTCGCAGGCCGGTCAATGGTTTGCGCAACGCTTTCCGGAACGGGCCCTTCCCGTCAACTCCCGTGCATGCGCCCACCCTTGACGCTCGCTGCGAGCGCTTGCAGGATGGTGGCCGTACCGGGGTCGAGGCCGTCGTTCTCGGCGCGCGGCACCGGGGGCCGCCTTGCCCACCCTGCCGCCCAAGGCGGCAGATTGCCCAAGGCGACGGGTGGGCAATTCAAGCCCCGCCGGCGATTGAGGCGCGGGGTCCGGGGCGGAGCCCCGTGGCGTCGGGGCGGACGGGTGTACTGCGGCCGTGGTACGTGGCAGCGGTGCCGTACGCCGCTGGGAGGCCGAGGGTCTCAGACCACCGGATGCAGAGGTTGTCGGTGGGTGCGCATACCGTTGAGCGCATGTCTTTTCGACGGCGCGAGTGGCGTGAGCGAATCCGCGGATGGCCGCGACGGTGGATCGCCGTCGCGGCGACCCTCGTGGTGCTCGCGGGGGCCGGGGCCGGCTGGGCGGCGGCAGCATCGGGCTCCGGCGGGGCGTCCGCCGTGCACCGGCAGGACCGGATGATGCCGATGGGCGGCGGTGTGCGCATCGACACCTCGTACTTCACGGCGGGTGACCCGTCCCACAAGCGGCCTGCCGTGCTGCTCACGCACGGCTTCGGCGGCAGCAAGGCCGATGTCCGCACCGAGGCGGAGAAGCTCGCCGCCCACGGATACGCGGTCCTGACCTGGTCGGCCCGCGGCTTCGGCAGGTCCGGCGGCAAGATCGGCCTGAACGATCCGAAGCACGAGGTGGCCGACGTCTCACGGATGATCGACTGGCTCGCGAAGCGCCCCGAGGTGGAGCTCGACAAGCCGGGCGACCCGCGCGTGGGCGTCACCGGAGCCTCGTACGGCGGCGCGATCTCGCTCCTCGCGGCGGGGTACGACAAGCGGGTCGACGCGATCGCCCCGCAGATCACGTACTGGAACCTGGCGGACGCGCTGTTCCCCGACGGCGTCTTCAAGAAGCTGTGGGCGGGCGCCTTCTTCACCTCCGGTTCCGCGCAGCTCGGCACGCGCACGAGTGAGGCCGGGCTCGCCTGCGGCCGCTTCGAGAAGAAGCTGTGCGACATGTACAAGCGCGTCGCCGTCTCCGGGAAGCCGGACGCCGCGGCGCGAAAGCTCCTGGAGGAGCGCAGCCCCGTCGCCGTCGGCGACCGCATCAAGGTCCCGACGTTCATCGCCCAGGGCCAGACGGACTCGCTCTTCCCGCTCGGGCAGGCCGACGAGATAGCGCGCCACGTCAAGGCGAACGGCGCTCCGGTCGAGGTCGACTGGCTGAACGGCGGGCACGACGGCGGCGACATGGAGGTCGACCGGCTGCACCAGCGCGTGACGTCCTGGTTCGACCGCTACCTGAAGGACGAGAACGTCGACACGGGCCCCGCGTTCCGCGTCACCCGCACCGGCGGCGTCGACTCCACGGACGGCGCGGCCACGCTGCGCGGCGCGAGCGGCGACCTGTACCCCGGCCTGCGCGGCGAGCGGCGCACGGCGGTGCCGCTGAAGTCGGCGACCGAGACCTTCCAGAACCCGCCGGGCGGCGGACCGCCGTCGATCTCCTCGGTGCCGGGCCTCGGCAAGGTGTCGAACCTGTCGACGTCGCTCGGCGTCGGCTTCTCCCTGGAGTACCCCGGCCAGTTCGCCCGCTTCGACTCGGCGCCGCTGAAGCGCTCGGTGCGCATCACCGGCTCCCCGACGGTCACCGCGCACGTGAAGTCCTCCACCGGCACGGCCGTGCTGTTCGCGAAGGTGTACGACTCCGGTCCCGACGGGACGCGCCAGGTGCTGCCCTCGCAGCTGGTGACGCCGGTCAAGGTGACCGGCGCGGGCGGCGCGGGCAAGGACGTGCGGGTCACGCTCCCGGCCGTCGACCACGAGGTGCAGAAGGGCCACAAGCTGCGGCTCGTGTTCTCCGCGACCGACCTCGGCTACGCGTCGCCGAACGAGCCGGCGACGTACCAGGTCTCCGTGCACGACAACCTGAGCGTGCCCACCGCCCCCGAGGTGCGGACGCAGGCCGACCCGCTGCCCGCGTGGGTGTGGTGGCTGCCCGGCGGGGCGCTCGTCCTCGCGGCGGGCCTCCTGCTCACGGCCCGGCGGCGGACGTCGGCGCCCGTGGCAGACCCGGCGCTCGCCGAGGTCCCGCTCCAGATCACGGACCTCAGCAAGAAGTACGCGGGGTCCACGGACCGGTACGCGGTGCGCGACCTGTCCTTCCGCGTCGAGCAGGGCCAGGTCCTCGGCCTCCTCGGGCCGAACGGCGCGGGGAAGACCACGACCCTGCGCATGCTGATGGGCCTCATCCGGCCCGACGAGGGCGAGATCCGGGTCTTCGGCCACGCGATCAGGGCGGGCTCCCCGGTCCTGTCCCGCGTCGGCGCCTTCGTCGAAGGGGCGGGCTTCCTGCCGCACCTGTCCGGCCGGGAGAACCTGGAGCTGTACTGGAAGGCGACCGGTCGCCCGGCCGCTGACGCGCACCTCGACGAGGCCCTGGAGATCGCGGGCCTCGGCGACGCGCTGGCGCGCGCGGTGCGCACGTACTCGCAGGGCATGCGCCAGCGCCTCGCGATCGCCCAGGCGATGCTCGGCCTCCCGGACCTGCTCATCCTCGACGAGCCGACGAACGGACTCGACCCGCCGCAGATCCGCGAGATGCGCGAGGTGATGATCCGCTACGCGCGCGAAGGACGCACGGTCATCGTGTCCAGCCACCTCCTCGCCGAGGTCGAGCAGACCTGCACGCACCTCGTGGTGATGGACCGCGGCCGGCTCGTCCAGGCGGGCCCCGTCGCGGACATCATCGGCTCCGGCGACACGCTGCTCGTCGGCATCGCGGGCGAGGTCTCCGACGCGCTGGTGGAGAAGGCGGGCGGCCTCGCGGGCGTGGAATCGGTGGTGCGGGTCGACGACGGCCTGCTGGTCCGCCTCGCACCGGAACCGGACCCCGGCCCGGACCCCGGCCCGGTCACCGGCCCGGTCACCGGGTCCGACCCGGCCGCCCGGCTGGTCGCGGAGCTCGTGCGGCTCGACATACCGGTGCGCTCCCTCGGCCCGCACCGCCGCCTGGAGGACGCGTTCCTGACGCTCATCGGAGAGGCATCGGCATGACGACGACCGAAGTCGGCACCGGGTCGCACGGCGGGCGTCCCGAACTCGCCCACGGATACCGCCCCGCCCGCACGCTCCCGCTGCGCGTGGAGCTCGTACGCCAGGTGAAGCGGCGGCGCACGCTCGTGATGGGCGCGGTCCTGACACTGCTCCCGTTCGTGCTCGTCGCCGCGTTCGCGATCGGCGGGGAGCCGGGCGCCGGAGGCGACGGCGGGCAGCGCGTGAACCTGATGGACACCGCCACCGCGTCGGCGGCGAACTTCGCGGCGACGAGCCTGTTCGTGTCCGCCGGATTCCTGCTGGTCATCCCGGTGGCCCTGTTCTTCGGCGACACCGTCGCCTCCGAGGCGAACTGGTCGAGCCTGCGCTATCTGCTGGCCGCGCCGGTGCCGCGGGCCCGCCTGCTGTGGTCCAAGCTGGCCGTCGCGTTCGGGCTGAGCCTCGCCGCGATGCTGCTGCTCCCGCTGGTCGCGCTCGGGGTCGGCGCGGTGGCGTACGGCTGGGGCCCGCTGGACATCCCGACCGGCGGGGCGCTGCCGGCGGGCACGGCGGTGCAGCGGCTGCTCGTGATCGTCGCGTTCATCTTCGTGTCCCAACTGGTCACGGCGGGGCTCGCGTTCTGGCTCTCCACGAAGACGGACAACCCGCTGGGCGCGGTCGGCGGCGCGGTCTTCCTGACCATCGTCGGCAACGTTCTGGACGCGGTCACCGCGCTCGGCGACTGGCGCGACTTCCTGCCCGCGCACTGGCAGTTCGCCTGGGCGGACGCGATCCAGACGCAGCCCGAATGGGGCGGGATGATCCAGGGGGCGTCGGTGTCGGTGGCGTACGCGGTGGTGCTGTTCGCGCTGGCGTTCCGGGGGTTCGCGCGCAAGGACGTGGTGTCGTAGCGCGGCGCGTGCGGGGACTGTGACGCAGAACAACGGCTATGTCGTCGTTCTGCGTCACAGTCCCCGCACGCGCCGCGGCCCCGCGCTCGGCGGCCCCGCTCAGCCGCCCCGCGCTCAGCGGATCTGCCGCCCCGAGATCGCTCGTGCGATCACGAGCCGCTGGATCTCGCTCGTGCCCTCGAAGATCGTGTAGATCTTCGCGTCCCGGTACATCCGCTCCACCGGGTGCTCCCGGCTGTAGCCGGCTCCGCCGAGGACCTGGATGGCCTTCTCGCTCGCCGCGACGGCCAGTTCACCCGCGCGGAGCTTGGACATCGAGCCCTGGCCCGCGTCGAAGACCTTGTCGTTGCGGGCCATCCACGACGCCTGCCAGATCAGCAGCCGGCACGCCTCGATCTCCGTACGCAGATCCGCCAGCGCGAACGCGATCGCCTGGTTCTCGATGATGGGGCGGCCGAACGCCTCGCGGTCGCCCGCGTAGTCCAGCGCGTACTCGTACGCGGCGCGCGCGATGCCGAGCGCCTGTGCGCCGACCGTCGGTCGGCTGACCTCGAAGGTCGACATCGCGGCCTGGCCACGGCCACCGGAGGAGCGCGTTCCCTCACGGGCCCGTGCGAGGCGGGCGTCCAGCTTCTCCTTGCCGCCGAGCAGGCAGTGTCCCGGGACGCGGACGTCGTCGAGGAAGACGTCGGCCGTGTGGGACGCCCGTAGGCCCAACTTCCGTATCTTCTTGGCGCCTTCGAGGCCCGGCGTCCCCGGCGGCACGATGAACGCCGCCTGTCCGCGCGAGCCGAGGTCGGGGTCGACGGAGGCGACGACGACGTGCACGTTCGCGATGCCGCCGTTGGTGATCCAGGCCTTCTGGCCGGACAGGACCCACTCGTCCTTCGCCTCGTCGTAGCGGGCGCGCGTGCGCATCGCGGCGACGTCGGACCCCGCCTGCGGCTCCGAGACGCAGAACGCCGCGACCTTGGGGTCGTCCTCGTCGCCGTAGCACTGCGGCACCCACTCGGCGAGCTGGTCGGGTGTGCCGGAGGAGAAGATCCCGGCCACCGCGAGCGAGGTGCCGAAGAGGGCCATGCCGATGCCGGCGTCGCCCCAGAACAGCTCCTCGTTGGCGATCTGCAGCGAGATGCCGCTCGGGTCGCCGAACATCTCGGCGAGTGACTCGAATCCGTAGAGGCCGATCTTCGCGGCCTCCTGGATCACCGGCCAGGGAGTCTCCTCGCGCTCGTCCCACTCGGCGGCCGCGGGGCGTACGACGTCGGCGGCGAAGCCGTGCACCCAGTCCCGCAGGTCGCGCTGTTCCTCGCTCAGTTCGAGAGAGAAGGGCATGATCGACCGATCCTCCTTCAGGCCTTGGGGATGTCGAAGTAGCGGGTCAGGCCGGAGGCGAGCGCCACATCGCCCGCGATCTTGACCTTGCGCATCATGAACATCGTGACCGGCGAGGAGTTGCCCGAGACCAGCTTGAGGAAGTCGGCGTCGCCCATGATGAGCGTGACGCGCGGCTCGGCGTCCGAGCGGCCCTCGGTGACCGTGCAGGTGCCGTTCGCGATCTTCGTCTCGTAGACCGCCTCGGGGACCTCGTCCTGGCCGGTGACCTTCCACCGGATCAGCGCTTCGAGCGAGCCCGCGACGTCGGGCTTGAACTGCCGCTCCATGCGCCCGAAGACCTCCTTGAGGACGCGGGTGCGCAGCTCCTCGTCCCGCGCGATCTGGCTGATCTCCTTCGCGGAAAGCCCCTTCACGATCCGCGCGAACTCCTCGGGCGTGACGCTCGCGAAGTCGAGCGCCGCGATCTCCTCGGCACCGCTCATGGGCACACTCTCCTTGGTTCCCTAGGTGCTTATTGCGACCTTACCGATTAGTAAGTTTACTGATTGGTAAGGTTACGGCGACGTAGATAGGCTGACAAGGGTGACGGGCACATCGGGAGCGGCTCAAGGGCGTACGGCGGCGCGCAGGAAGCGCATGCCGCGTCAGATGCGCGAGCAGCAGATCATCGACGTCGGTGTGCGGGTCTTCGCCAGACGCGGTTACCACGCCGCGTCCGTGGATGAGATCGCCGAACTCGCCGGGATCTCCAAGCCGATGGTGTATCTGTACCTGGATTCCAAGGAAGGGCTGTTTCTCGCTTGTCTGAGGCGGGAGGCGGGGCGGCTTGTCGGTGCCTTCCAGGAGGCCGCGCGGGGTGCGGGGGCCGCGCCCGAACTGCGGCTGTACGCAGGGCTCTCGGCGTTCTTCGCGTTCGTCGCCGAGCGCCGCGACAGCTGGGTCGTGCTGCACCGGCAGGCCTCCGAGCTGAGCGAGGCGATCGCCGCGGCCGTGGCCGACGCGCGCCGCGCGATCATGGCCGAGGTGGCCGGGCTCATCAGGGACGGCATCTCGGACAGCGGCCGCGGCTCCCAACTGGGCGACGAGGACGCCGACTTCGTCGCGCACGCACTCGTGGGCGCCGCCGACTCGCTCACCGACTGGATGGAGCGCCACCCCGGCCAGTCCCCGGAGGGCATCACGCTGCGCCTGATGAACATGGTGTGGGTGGGGATGCGGGACGTGCTCGACGGCGAGGTCTGGGCGCCGTAGCAGGCGAATCGCCCACGGTGGTCGCGGATTCGTACGCGACCATTGAATTTTCCTTACGCGTAGGTAAGTTGACTCTGGAGTAAGTACGAGTCGGGCAGCCGCGCACACGGGAGCCGTCATGGGCGTACGCACAGATCTGAAACGGGCCGGGGCCCGCGGCGACCTCGCCGATCGCGCCAAGGTCGAACTGGTCAGGGGCGAGCACGGGGTCGTGCGCGAGGCGCGCGTCGCGGCGCTCGCCGAGCCGCCGAAGGACGGGTCCACGCCCGCCGACATCCCGTATCTGAACGCCGACGACGCGCCGGACGCCGTCGTCGTACGGAGGAAGGAAGGCGGTCAGTGGCGGCCGGTCACCGCCGCCGCGTTCGCCCGTGAAGTGACCGCCACGGCCAAGGGGCTGATCGCGGCGGGGCTCGAACCGGGCGGCCGCGTCGCCCTGATGTCGCGCACCCGCTACGAGTGGCAGGTGCTGGACTTCGCGATCTGGGCCGCGGGCGGGCAGACCGTGCCGATCTACGCCACGTCGTCGCCCGGCCAGATCGAGTGGATCGTGCGGGACTCCGGCGCGACGATGCTGATCGTCGAGACCCCGGAGAACGCCGCCGCGGCAGAGGAGGGGATCGCGACACTGGCCGAGGCCGACCGCCCCGGCATTCGGCAGATCGACGCGGGCGCCGTGCTCGAACTCGCCGCCCTGGGCGCCGACGTGGCCGACGAGGAGATCGTCAAGCGGCGGGCCGCGCTCACCCCCGACAGCATCGCGACCGTCTGCTACACGTCCGGCACCACCGGCCGGCCCAAGGGCTGCGTCCTCACGCACGGCAACCTGTACGCCGAGGCCGCGAACACCGTCGAACTGTTGCACCCCATCTTCAAGGCGATCACCGGGCAGACCGCGTCGACGCTCCTTTTCCTGCCCCTCGCGCACATCCTGGGGCGGACGATCCAGGTGGCGTGCATGCTCGCCCGCATCGAGCTCGGGCACTGCCCGAGCATCAAGCCCGACGAGCTGCGGCCCGAACTGCGCTCGTTCCGGCCGACGTTCGTGGTCGGCGTGCCGTATCTCTTCGAGAAGATCCACGACACCGGGCGCGCGACGGCCGAGAAGCTCGGGCGCGGCTCGTCCTTCGACCGCGCCGACCGGATCGCGGTGCGGTTCGCCGAGGCGCATCTGGAGCGGTTCCTGGACGGGGGCAAGGGGCCGGGCGTCGGGCTCCGGCTCGCGCACGGGCTCTACGACCTGCTCGTCTACCGGCGCGTGCGCAAGGAGCTCGGTGGGCGGCTGCGGTACGCGATCAGCGGGGGCTCGCCCCTCGACCGCAATCTGAACCTCTTCTTCTACGCCGCCGGCGTCGTGATCTACGAGGGCTACGGCCTCACCGAGACCACGGCCGCCGCCACGATCACCCCGCCGCTCCGGCCCCGCCCCGGCACGGTTGGCCTGCCCGTGCCCGGCAGCGCCATCCGGATCGCGGACGACGGCGAGGTGCTCATCCAGGGCGGCATCGTCTTCGGCGCGTACTGGAACAACCAGGCAGCCACCGATCAAGTCCTCGACGAGGAAGGCTGGTTCGCGACCGGCGACCTCGGGGAGCTGGACGACGACGGCTATCTGAGGATCACCGGACGCAAGAAGGACATCCTCGTCACCAGCGGCGGCAAGAACGTCTCGCCCGCCGTCCTGGAGGACCGGCTGCGCAGCCGCTCGCCCATCGGCCAGTGCATCGTCGTCGGCGACAACCGCGCGTACATCGCCGCAGTGATCACCCTCGAACCGGAGTCCGTCGCGCACTGGCTGAGCGTGCGCAAGATGCCCGCCGACACCCCCATGTCCGAGGTGATCCGCGATCCCCGGATCCTCGCGGACGTCCAGAAGGCCGTCGACTACGCCAACGAGGCCGTCTCCCGCGCCGAGTCGATCCGCAAGTTCACGCTGGTGGAAGGCGAGTTCAACGAGGAGAACGGGCTGCTCACTCCGTCCCTCAAGATCAAGCGGCGGGCCGTCATGGGCGCGTACGAGCGGGAGATCGAGGAGCTCTACGGTGCCTGAGAGCGTGTCTTCAGTGACGTACGACTATGACGTCCTCGTCGTCGGCTCCGGCTTCGGCGGCTCCGTCTCCGCGCTCCGGCTGACCGAAAAGGGTTACCGGGTCGGCGTGTTGGAGGCCGGGCGGCGCTACTCGCGCGACACCCTTCCCCGTACGTCGCTGAAGCTGCGCGACTATCTGTGGGCGCCACGCCTCGGGATGTACGGGATCCAGCGCATCCATCTGATGAAGAACGTGATGGTGCTCGCGGGCGCCGGGGTGGGCGGCGGTTCGCTCAATTACGCCAACACGCTGTACGTGCCTCCGCCCGCCTTCTTCCAGGACCGGCAGTGGGGGCACATCACCGACTGGCAGGCCGAACTCGCGCCCTACTACGAGCAGGCGCGGCGCATGCTCGGCGTGCGCACCAACCCGACCACCACCGAGGCCGACGAGCTGCTGCGGGACGCGGCCGGGCGGATGGGCGCGGGGGACACCTTCCGGCTCACGCCCGTGGGCGTCTTCTTCGGCGACGGGAAGGACGCCGACGGTACGACAACGGCCGAGGCGGGCACGGAGGTTCCCGATCCCTACTTCGGCGGCGCGGGACCGGCCCGCGCCGCCTGCACCGAGTGCGGCTCCTGCATGACCGGCTGCCGCGTCGGCGCGAAGAACAGCCTCACCGAGAACTATCTGCACCTCGCCGAGCGGGCCGGCGCCGAGGTGCGGGCGATGACGACCGTCACGAGCGTGCGGGAGCTCCCCGGCGGCGCGGGCTTCGAGGTCACGACCGTGCCCACGAACAAGCGCCGCCGCGGCCGCCGCACCGTGCTTCGCGCCCGTCGTGTCGTCCTGGCCGCCGGCACGTACGGCACCCAGAGCCTGCTGCACCGCATGCGCGACGACGGCGTGCTCCCGCGTCTGTCGCGCCGCCTCGGCGAGCTCACCCGCACCAACTCCGAGGCGCTCGTCGGCGCCCTGACCTGGCCGCGCCGCTACGGAAGGCCCGACATCGACTTCACGCGCGGCGTCGCCATCACCTCGTCCGTGCACCCCAACGCGAACACCCACATCGAGAACGTCCGCTACGGCAAGGGCTCCAACCTCATGGCCCTGATCTGCGTTCCCCAGTACCGGCGGAACCTGCCGAAGCCCGTCGCCGCCGCGCTCGCGTTCCTCTCCCACCCGGTCCTCGTCGCGCGCACCGTCGCCCTGCGGCACTGGTCGGAGCGGACCATCATCGGGCTCGTCATGCAGACCCACGACAACTCGCTGACGACGAGCCTCGACCGGCGCGGACTGCTCACCGCCGAACAGGGCCACGGCACCCCCAACCCGGTCCACATACCGGAGGGTTGGAAGGCGGCGGGCCTGATCGCCGAGTCCATCAACGGCTTCGCGGGCACCAACCTCGGCGAGCTCATGGGCAAGCCGCTGACCGCCCACTTCCTCGGCGGCTGCGCCATCGGCGACTCCACGGAGACGGGCGTGATCGACCCCTACCACCGCGTCCACGGCCACCCCGGCATCTCCGTCGTCGACGGCTCGGCGGTCTCCGCGAACCTCGGCGTGAACCCGTCCCTGACGATCACGGCGCAGGCCGAGCGGGCGATGTCGTACTGGCCGAACAAGGGCGAGGAGGACACGCGGCCCGAACAGGGCGAGGGCTACCGGCAGTTGACGCCCGTGGCGCCGCGCAGCCCGGCCGTCCCGGCGGGCGCGTACGGGGAGCTGCGGCTGTAGCGGCCCCACACCCTCCTTGAATTCCGGCATTTTTCGCCTATCGCCGCATAACGTGAAGGTGGCGAGGTCGTGTTCACGGGATTCGGGAGGGCCGATGGGTCAGCGGGACGAGGTCGACGAGCGCGAGGGGTGGTCGCTGCCCGGCTGGCTGGGCGCGGCGGCGGGGATGCTGGCGCTCGCGGGCGTGGTCCACGGGTGCCGGCTGCTCGGCTGGATCCCGGACACGGTCACCGACTTCCTCGGGCCCGGCGCCCCGGCGCGGGGTGACAACGCCGTCCGGGCGGCCCGTGGCGCGTACGTCGCGGGCTGCGCGATGCTCGCCGTACTGGCCTTCGGCGGGCTGACCCGGTGCCGGTCGGGGTGCGCGCTCGGCCTGAGCCTCTTCGGCCGCTACCGCGGCACCGTGCGCCGCACCGGCCTTCGCTGGGTCAACCCGCTCGTACTGCGCCGCCGGATCGACGTACGGCTGCGGCACTGGCGCAGCGAGCCGCTGCCCGCGGTCGACGCGGACGGCATGGCGCTGCGCGTCGAGGCCCTGGTGGTGTGGCGGGTGCGGGACACCGCGCGGGCCCTGTTCGCGGTGCAGGACCACGACGCGTATCTGCGCGGGCAGATCGAGGTGGCGCTCGCCCGGGTGTTCTCGCGGCTGCCGCCCGGCGCCTTCCACGAGTCGGCCCCGACCCTGCGCGACCCCGAGGCGGTCGGCGCCGAGATCGCCCAGGTGCTGTCCGAGGAGTGCGCGGCGATCGGCGTCGAGGTGCTCGCGGTGCGCCCGACGCGCATCGAGTACGCGCCGGAGGTCGCCGACGCGATGCGCCGCCGCCGGATCGCGGCGCTCGACGCGCGGCAGCGGGCGGGCGTGCTCACCAGCGTCGTCGACTCGGTGGAGGACACGCTCGAACGGCTGACGGGACGCGGCCTCGTGGAGCTGGACGAGTACGAACGCAACGCACTGGTCCGGGACTTGACGGTGGCGTTCGCGCGCGGCGACTCGGGGACGTGAGGGCACGCGAAGGTGGGGGCTCCGGCGCGGAGCCCCCACGGTGAACCGCCCGGTCAGCGCTCCGTGTTGGCGTTGTAGAGCTTGCGCGACCAGACGTAGCCGACGACGGTGATCCCGGCGCACCAGGCGAGCGAGATCCACCAGTCGTTCCCGATCGCCGAACCGGTGAGCAGCCCGCGCAGCGTCTCGGTCATCGGCGTGAACGGCTGGTTCTCGGCGAACCAGCGCAGCCCGGGGGCCATCGAGTCGGCCGGCACGAACGCGGAGCCGAGGAACGGCAGGAACTGGATGAGCAGCGGCTTGTTGCTCGCCGACTCGACCGTCTTGGACTTCAGGCCGAGCGCCGCCGCCAGCCAGGTCACCGCGAACGCGATCGCGGCGAGCAGTCCCACCGCGGCCAGCCACTCGACCGGGTTCGCGTCGGGCCGGAAACCGAGCGCGATCGCCACGGCGACCACGAGCACCAGGCTCACCATCGTCGTGAGGACGCTGCCGACGACATGGCCCGTCATGAACGACGAGCGCGTGATGTTCATGGTGCGGAAGCGGTTGATGATGCCCTCGGTCATGTCCTGGCAGACCGCGATCGAGGTCGACATGCCACCGGCCGCGACCCCCATGATCACGACGCCGGGCGTCAGATACTCCAGATACGCGTCCCGTCCCGCGCCGCCCGACATCGAGTCACCGAACGCGAACACGAAGAGGAACAGCATCAGGATCGGCATCATCGACGCGCCGAGCGAGACGGCCGGGTAGCGCAGTGCGTGCTTGATGTTGCGCCGCAGCATCGTCATCGAGTCGTGCACGGCATACGTGAGTGTGCTGGTCGCGGTGCTCATCGCAGGGTCTCCTTGACGTGAAGCGGACTGGCGTCGGTGCCGTCGCCGGTCAGGGCGAGGAACACGTCGTCGAGGTCGGGGGTGTGCACGGAGAAGTCGGCGGCGTGCACTCCGGCGGCGTCGAGCCGGTCGAACAGGCCGCGGAGCGCGGCGAGATCGCCGTCCCCCGCGATGCGCAGCGCGAGCTCCTCGTCGTCACGGGCCGAACCGGGGAAGGCCTCCGCGGCCCGCTCGTACTCGGACCAGTCGTTGAACCGCAGGCGCACGTGGCTGCCGGGGATCTGCGCCTTGAGCTCGTCGGCGGTGCCCTCGGCGACGATCCGGCCGCCGTCGAGCACGGCGACGCGGTCCGCCAACTGGTCGGCCTCTTCGAGGTATTGCGTGGTCAGGAAGACGGTGACGCCGCCGGCGACGAGGTTGCGCACGGTCTCCCACATGGTGCGGCGGCTGCGCGGGTCGAGCCCGGTCGTCGGCTCGTCGAGGAAGATCACCTCAGGGTCGCCGACGAGCGTCATGGCGAGGTCGAGCCGACGCCGCATGCCGCCGGAGAACGTGGCGGCGCGGTTCTTGGCGACGTCCGCGATGCCGAACCGTTCGAGCAGCTCCTTGGTCCGCTTTCTGCCCTCGCGCTTGCCGAGCCGCAGCAGGTCGGCCATGAGGAGCAGGTTCTCCTCGGCGGTGAGGAGGTCGTCGAGGGCGGCGAACTGCCCGGTGACCCCGATCGCGGCGCGTACGCCGTCGGGCGATCCGGCGACGTCGTGGCCGGCGACCTGAGCCTGCCCGCCGTCGGCGTCGATGAGCGTGGACAGGATCCGCACGGTCGTCGTCTTGCCCGCCCCGTTCGGCCCGAGCAGGGCGAAGACCGAACCGGCGGGGATGCTCAGGTCGATGCCGTCGAGGACGGTCTTGTCGCCGTAGGACTTGCGCAGGCCGACGGTGGAGACGGCGAGGGGGAGCCGTCCGGTCTCGCCGTGGGTGGATGTGGACATGACAGATGAAGGCATGGGGCCCTCCGGTGTGAGGGTGCGGGGTGATGGGTGATGGGTGATGGGTGACGGTGGCGGTGACGGGTTTCGGATTTCGGATTTCGATTTCGGCGAAGGTGCCGGTGAAGTGCTCGGCCGCGTACGGGAGTTGAGCCCGCGCGCTCAGAACTTGGCGCGGCGGACGTCGATGTCGCCCCACTTGGTGCGGGCGCGGACCTTGACGGAGTCCTCGGACTCGGCGGGCGCCTCGGAGGCGGTGAGGGTGTTGCGGACCTGGCCGTTGTCGGCGTGGGCGTCGAGCCAGGCGGCGGTGCCCTCGCGGATGCCGACCTCGATGGCGCCGTAGCTGGTCTCCAACTGGACGGTGCCGCGGGCGACATCGGCCACGCGAAGGGCGCCGTGGGCGGTGGTGGCGGCGACCGAGGCCTCGGCGCGCTCGACCTCGACGTCGCCGTACGCGCCGTTCACCCGCAGCTCACCGGTCACGGTGCCGACGATCGTGGTGCCGTGCGAGTTCTTCAGGACGGCGTGGCCGTCGACGTGGCCGACCCGCAGGCTGCCGGAGCTGGTGGTGACCTCGGCCATGCCCTCGACCCGGTCCACGCGGACCGAGCCGTGCGCCGCCTTGAGGCGCAGCGCCCCCGTGGTGTCGAGGCGGATGTCGCCGCCCGAGGTCTTCACGTCGACCCTGCCGAGCCGGCCCTCGCCGAGCACCTGGGTCCAGGAACCGGTGAGGTCGACGGAGGAGCCGGCGGGCAGCTCGACGGACACGTGCACGATGCCGCTGGGGCCGATCATGCGGCGCTCCGTCGTCCTGACGGTGAGGACGCCGCCCGCGTACCTGACCTCGGTCTGCTCGGCGGCCCGCACGTCCTTGCCGCGCTTCGGGTTGGCGGGCTTCACCTCGACGACCGTGTCGGGGCGCTCGCTCGCGCTGAACTGGATGGAACCGGCGCCCACATGGGCGTTGACCGAAATGGCTTCGGGGGTCTCGTAAGCAGGCATGGCTGTCCCGTCCTCCTGGCTCGTTGGGGCGTCCCCGCTGATGGGGCGTGGTGTGCCGTTCTGTTGGCTGTGGTGCGGACGGGGTCGGGCGCGGTTAGCGCACCCACCCCGTGAAGCTCTGTCCGACGGTGCGGGTCTTCTCTGTCGTACGGGGGGCCGCGCCGCCGTCGACCGCGGCGGACACCGCGCGCACCAGCCACGCGTTGACCGAGAGGCCCTCGCGGCTCGCGGCCTCCTCGGCGCGGGCCTTGAGGTGGGCGGGCAGGCGCAGGTTGACGCGGGCGGTGCCGCCTTCGTCGGTCTCGGGGACGGACGGTGCGGCGGGGGTCTGAAGGGGCTCGGCGGGTGCCGCCGGTGTGTCGCGCGGGGGCGGTGTCACCACGAAGTCGGGGTCGAGCCCCCGCAGCCGCACGTCGACCGAACCGGGCGCCAGGTCGCGGGTGATCTCGTCCATGGCGGCGGAGAGCACGTTGAGCATCGTGAGCCGGGTCGCCGACTCCAGGGGAGCGGTGAGCCGCTCGGCCAGCTCGCGTGCTTCGTCCCCGCCGGCTTCGGCGGCCACCGCGAGTTCGCGGTGCAGGGTGTCGACGTAGGGCGTGAGGTCCATGACGTCATAGTGGCACCACTATGGCGCCACGCGCAAGCCCTATGGCGTCACGTGGCGCCAAGTGGTGCCACATGGCGCCGCCGGGGTGCCATGTGGAGTGCCATGTGGGGTGTCACCGGGTGCCGCTGCGTGCATGGTGAACCGTTCTCGGCCGGGGTGCGTAGCCAACGAGTGACACGTTTATGCCGCACCTCTGAGGAACTTCATGACGCGCAGATGGGCGCTTATCAGCACGATCGTCGTATTGACCGCCGCGCTTGTCTTCGTCGGCGTCCAACTGGTGCGCGGCCAGGACTCCGGGAGCGGACAGGCCGAGGCGAAATCGGCCGCGTCGCCGAGCCCGAGCCCGAGTGAGAGCGCCGAGTCGCTCGACGGCCTCGGATGGTGGCCGCTGCACCGGTCCGGAACCGCGAAGGTCGGCGAGCACGACGCCGTGTTCAGCGGCGGCGTGAAGTGGACCGAGGGTCCCGAGGGCGGCGCCCTGCGGGTGGACGGCAGCAGCGGGTACGCCGACACCAATACCCGCCTCGACACCGCGGGCAAGGACTACTCGGTCGCCGCGCGCGTGCGCCTCACCGAACAGGACCTGAAGGGCATGCACACCGCGCTGTCCCAGGACGGCAAGCGGAACAGCGCGTTCTTCCTCCAGTACTCCGGCCAGGACCGGAACTTCGCCTTCAGTTTCCCCGGCGCCCGTACCGTCGCCGAGTCGTCCGAGGAGCCGAAGCCCGACCGTTGGTACCACCTGACCGGCACGTACAGTCAGAAGGACCACCGGATGCGGATCTTCGTGGACGGAAAGCCCGCTGGAACCAGGGTCGCTTCCAGCGGCGTCACACCGACGGGTGGCGTGATCATCGGGCGGGGCAAGTTCGGCGGGAAGGCCACCGACTACTGGAACGGTGACATCGCCGACGTACATGTCTACGACCGGGAGTTGACGTCCCGTGAGGTGAGCGCGCTCTCCTCTCACGAACCGGGCTGACCGGCGGCGCCGACGCGGCGGCGCCCTGCCGGTCCTACCCGCACCCGGCGGAACCCGTCTTCCCCCACAGACGATCCGGAGAGGAAAGGCCCTTGTCGGCCAGCGCTTCGCCCGAAGACCGGATACCCGGCCCCCATGCCGCGGACCTCCAACCCGACGAGTTCCTCAGAGCGCTCTACGAATTCCACGGCACCGCGCTGCTCCAGTTCGCCGCGCGACGCCTGGAGGGCGACTGGCACCGCGCCGAGGACATTCTGCAAGAAGTCGCCATACGCGCCTGGCGACATGCCGCGGAACTCGACCCGACCGCGGACTCCGCGCGGCCCTGGCTGTTCACCGCGCTGCGCAACCTCGTCATCGACGGCCACCGGGCCCGCCAGGCCAGACCGCCGGAGACCGGCGACCCCGAACTCGCCCACCTGCCGGTCTCCGACAACGTGGACCACATCCTCACCACCCAGGTCCTCGTCGAGGCGCTCGGCGACCTGCGGCCGTCCCAGCGCGAGGTCCTGCTGCACGTCCACTACCTCGGACGCACCGTCAACCAGACAGCCAAGGTGCTCGGCGTGCCACCGGGCACCGTCAAGTCCCGCACGTACTACGCCGCCCGCGCCATGCGCGAGGCGCTCAACAGGCGCGGGCTGTACGCGCACGGCGTGGTCGACAGCGAGGCGGCGTGACACTCAGACGGCCAGCCGTCCCGCGTGACGGGTGATCCTCAGGCCGAGCGGTCCGGTGTCGAGCGAACCGTCCGCGCCCGCCTTCCAGCGCCAGCCCGTGGGCGCCTCGCCGAGCACGAGGAGGGCGTCCGTGCGGCGCAGGCCGGCCAGTATCCCTTCGTGGCGCGGCAGTTGCGAGGCCTCCACGACGAACAGGTGCGGCACCTCGCCCTGCACGGCGAGCCTGCTGCTGCCCTCGATGAGGCGGAAGACCTGGGTGACATCGGCCGAACCGGCCTCCGGTACGCCCGCGTTCGCCGACGCCGCCGTGGCGAACGCCTCCTCCAGGCTCGCCGCGTGGTGCAGCCGCGAGCTGCGCGTCTCGTCACCGGACAGGAGCCGCCCGTCGCCCAGCGAGCCGATCAGGGTGACCTGGGCGAGCGACCCCACGGGACCGGCGATCGCCTCGATCACAAGGGCCCGAACCAGCGCGCGCACCTCTGCGTCGGGGCCCGTCACCGAGACGGGGCCCGTCGCGCGGGACAGGTCGACCAGCACCCGCTCGGGGCCGTCCAGGCCCACCGTCACCGTCAGCGCGTACGGCAGCGCCGGTTCGCCCTCCGGGCCCGGGCGGTGCAGATCGTCGGTCGAGATCGTCCAGCGCTCGCCGTCCGCCTCGACGCTCCACGGCGCGGGGGCCGCGGCGTCCTTGTCGACTCCCGCGAGCAGCAGCCCGAGCCGCTGCTCCGAGTACACGACGGCGTACAGATCGGGCAGCGACCGGCCGGAGCGCACGCATTCGCCCGTCAGGCGGCGCAGGCCCGCGTTGACCACTTCGAGCGCCCCGCGGCTCGTGACGGCGGCCGAGGCGGCGACCGGCTTCGGCGGGCGGGCCCGCCGCTCGGTGACGATCAGCGCCACCACCGCCGCGATCAGCGCAAGACCCAGCACCGCGGCCAGGACGTACCAGATCATCCACTGACTCCTTGTCACAAAACGGGGGCGGCACGGCCGCTGCGCCGTGCACCCGATGGCCACTACGGGGCGGGTCCGCGGATGGTTCACCGGGACCTCGGGTGAACCATCCGCGGACCCGCCCCGTAGTCCCGTCAGTGGTGCGGGAGCCGCCGATCGAGGTTCCCGAATCCCCTCATTCGCGCCGGTTGGAGGACGTTTTCGTGTCGTTGATGTTGACCGTGGTCGAGGCGGGTGGTGACGCGTTCGACGTCCATCTCGACGCCGACCCCGACACGCCCATGAGCGCTGTCGCGGAGGCGCTTGCCGGGGCGGGAGGCGTCCACCGGCCCCCGGAGGGCCTCGGACTGTACGCCGACGACCGGCTGCTGCCCGCCGACCTGCGGCTGCGGGACGCGCCGCTCAAGCACGCCGCCATCGTCGGCCTCGGCCGCCCGGCAGGCGCCGCGTCCGCCGAACCGGACGGGCTCGTCGAGGTACGCGCGGTCGGCGGCCCCGGCGCGGGCGCCGTGCACCGGCTCGACATGGGCGAGTACCGGATCGGCCTCGGCCACGACGGCGCCGCGCAGGTGCTGCGCTCCGTGCCCGAGCGGCCGTCCGCCGTGCTCACGGTGGGCCCCGGCGGACGCTGCCGGATCGCGCCCGACGCCGGTGGCGGCAGCGCCGCGCAGCTCGACCGCGAGGATCTCACCGAGGCCACGTCCTGGCCCGTCGGCGCTCAACTCCTCGTCGGCGGCACCCTGTTGGAGCTCGCCCTGCCGCAGAAGCCGGACGCCGCCGTGCAGGCCTCCGAGGACGGCACCGGCTGGGACTACAACCGGCCGCCGCGGCTGCACCCCGCCGAACGCACCACCCGCTTCACCCTGCCGTCGCCGCCCGCCCCGCTCGCCGCCCGGCCGCTCCCGTGGATCACGGCCGCGGCCCCGATCGTGATGGCCGTCGTCGGCGCGCTGGCCTTCGGCCGCATGTCGATGCTGCTGTTCGGGCTGCTGTCCCCGGTCGTGATCGTCGGCAACTACGTGATGAGCCGGCGCACGGGACGCCAGTCCCACTCCGACAGCGTCGCCGAGTTCGAGGAGAAGAAGGCGCGCATCGAGGGCGACGCGAACGAGGCCCTCACGGCCGAACGCACCGCCCGGCGCCGCGGCTTCCCCGACCCGGCCGAGGTCGTCCTCACCGCCGTGGGCCCCCGGCGCCGCCTCTGGGAGCGCCGCGCCACCGACGCCGACTTCCTCGAACTGCGCGTCGGCACCGCCGACATGGACTCCGACGTCGTCCTCCACGACCCGACCAAGGACGAGCACCGCCGCCAGGACCCGTGGACCGCCTACGACGTCCCCGTGACGGTGCCGCTGCGCGAGCACCACGTCCTCGGCATCGCGGGCCAGGGCCCTGCCGCGCGCTCCGTGGCCCGCTGGGCCATCGCCCAGGCCGCCGTCCTGCACAGCCCCCGCGACCTCCAGATCCACCTGTTGACCACCGGCGAACAGGGCCGCGACGGCTGGTCCTGGCTGCGCTGGCTGCCGCACGTCCGCAAGAAGTCGGGCGACATCCCGGCCAGCATCGGCTACGGCACCGAGAGCTGCGCGCGCCGCGTCGCCGAACTCACCGCGCTGATCGCCGAACGCGCCACGGCGACCGCCGCCGAACGGCGCGGCAAGTCCGCAGGACCCGACGTGCTCGTCGTCCTCGACGGCGCCCGCAGGCTGCGCTCGCTGCCCGGCGTGACGCAGATCCTGCGCGAGGGCCCGGCCGTCGGCGTCCGCGCGGTCTGCCTCGACGCCGAGGAACTGCTGCTGCCCGAGGAGTGCCTCGCCGTCGTCGCCGAGGAGCCCGGCGGCACCGTCCGGGTGGGCCGTTCAGGACGCGGCACCGTCACCGGCGTCCGGCCCGACCTGGTCTCCGCCGACTACTGCCGTTCGCTGGCCCGCGCGATGGGCCCGCTGCGCGACCCGGGCGGCGGCGACGAGGAGGCCGCCGTGCTGCCCGCCTCCGCGCGGCTGCTCGACGTCCTCGCCCTCGACCCGCCGCAGGCCTCCGGCATCCGGGCCCGCTGGACGGCCGGCGGCCGCTCGACCCGCGCGGCGGTCGGCGTCTCCCTCGACGGCCCGTTCCACCTGGACCTGAAGCGCGACGGCCCGCACGGCCTCGTCGCGGGCACCACCGGTTCCGGCAAGTCCGAACTCCTCCAGACCATCGTCGCCTCCCTCGCCGTGGCGAACCGCCCCGACGCGATGACCTTCGTACTGGTCGACTACAAGGGCGGCTCCGCGTTCAAGGACTGCGTCGACCTGCCGCACACCGTCGGCATGGTCACCGACCTCGACGCGCACCTCGTCGAGCGCGCCCTCGTGTCCCTCACCGCCGAACTCACCCGCCGCGAACACATCCTCGCCGCGGTCGGCGCCAAGGACATCGAGGACTACGTCGACCTCCTGGAGCGGGAGCCGGGCGCGGGCCGCGACCCGATGCCCCGACTCCTCATCGTCATCGACGAGTTCGCCTCGATGGTCCGCGACCTGCCGGACTTCGTGAAGGGCCTCGTCAACATCGCCCAGCGGGGCCGTTCGCTCGGCATCCACCTGATCCTCGCGACGCAGCGCCCCAGCGGCGTCGTCTCCTCGGAGATCCGCGCCAACACCAACCTGCGCATCGCGCTGCGCGTCACCGACTCCGGCGAGAGCCAGGACGTCATCAACTCCGGTGAGGCGGCGGGTATTTCGCAGAGCAACCCAGGCCGCGCCTACGTCCGCCTCGGCCAGAACTCGCTCGTCCCGTTCCAGTCGGGCCGGGTCGGCGGTCGCCGCCCCGGTGCCACGGCGGCCTCGCTGCCCGCGCCCTGGGCCGTCGCCGTCGGCTGGGAACGCCTCGGCGACCCGCTCCCGGCGCGGCCCCGCGCCGCCGCCGCGCCCGCCGAGGTCGAGACCGACCTCACCGGTCTCGTCACGGCGATCCGCGAGGCCGACCGCGAGATGGGCATCCCCCGGCAGCACAGCCCCTGGCTCCCGCCGCTGCCCGAGGCCCTCGTCACCCGCGAACTCCCGGCCCCCGCGCCCACCGGCTACGACCTCCAGCCCGTCCCGTACGGCGTCGTGGACCTGCCCGCGCAGCAGGCGCGCCAGCCCCTGGTCATCGACCCGGCGACCCTCGGCCACCTGCACATCGTCGGCTCGCCCCGCCAGGGCAGGTCGCAGACGCTGCGCACCATCGCGGGCGCCATGGCCCTCGCCCACGGCGCCGACAAGCTCCACATGTACGGCATCGACTGCGGCAACGGCGCACTCCTTCCCATCGAGGGCCTGCCGCACTGCGGCGCCATCACCCAGCGCACCCAGCCCGACCGCGTCGCCCGGCTCCTCGCCCGCCTCACGCGCGAGCTGACCCGCCGCCAGGAGATGCTCGCCGCACGCGGCAGCGCCGACCTGCCGGAACTCCGCCGCGCGCTGCCCGAGGCCGAACGCCCGCCGCACATCGTGCTGTTCATCGACCGCTGGGAGGTCTTCGACAAGCAGCTCGGCGAGTACGACTCCGGGAACCTGCTGACCTCCGTCATGAACCTGCTCCGGGACGGCGCGAGCGTCGGCATCCACCTGCTGATGACCGGCGACCGCGCGCTGTTCTCCAGCCGTGTCAACGGCTCCACCGAGGACAAGCTCGTCCTCAAGCTGAACGAGAAGTCCGAGTACGGCCAGATCGGCATCACCCAGCGCAACGTCCCCGACGAGATCCCGCCGGGCCGCGCCTTCCGCGCCGCCGACAAGGCGGAGGTACAGATCGCGCTCCTCACGGACAACCCGGAGGGTCAGGCGCAGGCGGGGGCGCTGCACCAGATCGCCGAACACTGCCGCGCGCAGTCCGCCCAACTGCCCGCCACCACCCGCCCGTTCCGCGTCGACACCCTGCCGGACCGGCTCAGCTGGGAGCAGGCGATCCAGTACGTGCCGCGCAGGCTGCCGTCGCCACGGTGGGCCATCGCGGGCGTAGGCGGCGACGAACTCGCGGCGGCGGGCCCCGACTTCTCGGTCACGCCGACGTTCATGGTCTCCGGCCCCGCCCGCTCGGGCCGCAGCACGGTCCTCTCGACGCTGGCAATGTCGCTGCTCTCGACGAAGACGCCCATCGTCATCGGCGCGCCCTCCAGGTCACCGCTGCGCCGGCTCGCCGGCCGGCCCGGCGTCCTCGCGGTCTACGAGGAGTCCGACATCGACCCGACGGCCCTCGAACAGGTCCTGGCCTCGGCGCCGCAGGGCGCGGTCGTGATCCTGGACGACGCCGACCTGCTGCTGAAGACGAAGGCCGAACCGGTCCTCACCCAGATCGCCAAGTCCGGCGCGGAGAACGGCCGCGGCCTGGTCATCGCGGGCCAGACCGACCGCCTCTCCTCCGGCTTCTCCGGCTGGCACACGGAGGCCCGCCGCAACCGCTGCGGCCTGCTCCTCAAGCCGCAGAACATGAGCGACGGCGACCTGATCGGCGTCAAGATCCCCCGCAGCCGCCTCAACGCACCCACGGCGGGGCGGGCGATCCTGCACCTGGGGGACGGGGTGCTGAGGACGGTGCAGGTACCGGAGACGGTGTTGCCGGCGGCGGTGAACTGAGGCCTGTGCCTATGTGAGGGCCCCCGCCGAGGATTTCGTCGGGGGCCCTCACATGCGTAAGGGGACGGGACGACGGTCAGCCGTCGCCTTCCTGGTAGGCCGACATCTTGGCCAGGTACGCCGACTGTCCGACGGCCCGCACCCGGACGTCGTCCGAGTTCACCGCGACGACAAGGCCGCCGTCACCCGGTTCCAGGTCGATGTCGACCACCGGGTCCGTGTCGAACCCGTCGATCGAGCAGGAGTCGATGCCGGTGACGGCCAGCACGACCTGGACCCGGTTGAAGCCCTGGGCAACCCACTTGCTCGGCGGGTCCGCCGGGTAGCCGTCGAGATCGAAGCGCAGGGACAGGGTGGGGCCGTCCCGGTGCAGGTCGACGGCGTGCAGGTGCACGCCGCGCAGGGGCGGCACCTCGCCCGCGTAGATCTTCACGAGTCCCGTCGACAGGTCGACGTGATCGGTCCAGTTCATGTGCCGCCCTCCGGTCGGTACGCGCGATTCAGCCATTGGGCTGGGGCCCCCAGCTGTAGTGCTCCGAGGTCCCGGCGACCTTACCGTTGCGGGTGTTGCTCGAGGGGCGCACGTTGAAGTGCGCTCCCTGGTCGCCCTCGCGGCCCGCGGCGCCGTACTGGTGGCCCGCGGAGTGCTCCTGGATGACCACCTCGCTGCCGTCCCTGCGCGTGTAGTGGTACTCGCGGGTCATGATGTCCGTGACGCCGTCCTCCTTCTTGATGGCCTTGCCGTTGGGCTTCGCCATCGGAACCCGCCCGACGTAGTCGGGGTGCTGGTACCTGGAGAGCCCCAGATCCCGCTTGGCCTCCCGGAACGCGGCGTGGCGGCTGGGGAAGTGCTTGCTCTCGGGGACCGGCTCCGCGCGCGGCCGGCAGGTGCGCGGAGCCAGACCGAGCACGTCGACCCAGGTGTGCGGGTTGTGGACGTACGCGACCGGGTTGTCGGCCGGTTCGAGTCCCAGCGGGTCGGGGGAGGTGTAGCGCGCGGTCTCGGGGTCGTAGTGGCGGAAGTAGTTGTAGTGGAGGCCGGTTTCGTTGTCCTCGTACTGGCCGGGGAAGCGCAGCGGGGTCAGCGCGACGGCGTCCCGGTTGCGGCTGGTGGTGCCCCACAGGGTGGAGCGGGAGCGCCAGGCGATGCCGCCCTGCTCGTCGACGAGTTCGGTGGGCGTGCCCACCAGGTCGGTGACGATCGAGAAGAACCGCGAGTCGTACTCGCCCTGCGTCTTCTCCAGAGGCTTCTCCTGCGCCCGTGGCCTGCGCTCCAGCTGGGTCAGCGGACGGTGGCTGCCGCCGTCGTGGTCCCAGGTCGTGGTGATGTCGGTGGCGCTGTCGGTCTGCTCGGCGAGCCGGCTCTCGTCCCACGTGAAGCGGACTGTCTCCGCGACCGAACCATCCGGTGCCATACGGAACTTGGCAGTGCGGCGGCCCAACGGGTCGTACGAGTAGCGCCATTGGACGCCGTCCGGCGTCACGCACGCGGCGAGCCGGTCCTCGGCGTCCCAGGTGTAGCGCCACGTGTCGGGCTTCTTCGACAGACGGCGCTTCTGGCGCAGTACGACGCGGCCCGCGGCGTCGTATTCGTAGCGGACGCCGCCCGCGGCCTGAAGGCGCGTACCGGTGTAGGCGCGCTCGCCGCGGGCCTCGGCGCGGCCCGCCTTCTCCGGCCAGTCGGCGGACGTCTGGTTGCCGGCCTGGTCGTAGGCGTAGGACTCGGACCAGTTCTCGGCGGTGACCGTCAACGGGCGCCCGGCCGGGTCGAGTTCCATCTGCCGGCGCAGGCCCGTGACGGTTTCCGTCTCGGACGTGAGCAGGTCGTCGCCGCGGTAGGTGTAGTGCCGGTCGCGCAGGGTGCGCCCCGAGGCGGTGAGGCCGCGGGCGACGGCGCGCCCGGCCAGGTCCCACGAGGTCGTGGCGGCCACGGTCCGTTCGCCCCACGCACGCGCCACCTCCCGGCCGAGCACGTCGTGGCTGAATGCCACCCGGTGCCCGTCGACCGAGAGACCGTCGCGGTTGCCCAGCTCGTCGTAGGAGAGCTCGGTGACGACACCGGACGGCGTGGTACGGGAGGTGCGGCGGCCCAGCACGTCGTACGCGTACGCGGTACGCCGCCCGTCCACGGTCTCGGCGACGACCCGCCCCATGACGTCCCGCTCGAACTCCACCGTCGAATCGGGGGAGGAGATACGGACGAGATCCCCGGACGGGGCGTAGTCGTAGGACGTGACGGCCCCCGCCACATCCCTGCGCACGATCTCGCCGACGGCGTTGTACTCGAAGGTGATCCGCTCGCCGAGCGGTGTCGTACGGGCGACCATACGGCCCGACGCGTCGTGCACGTAGCCGAGTTCGCGGCCGTCGAAGTCGGACTCGCGGATCAGGCGGCCCGCTTCGTCGTACGTGTAGTCCCAGGTCAGGCCCTGCGGGTTGGTGACCCGCGTGAGGCGCCGCTCCCGATCGTAGCTGAAGGTGTGGCGCACGCCGTCGGGACCGGTGCGGGCCGCGACGAGGTCGAAGTGGGTGTACTCGTAGCGGGTGGTGGCGCCCGAAGGATTCGTGACGGAGAGGCAGTTGCCCTCCCCGTCCCAGGTCCTGACCTCGACCCGGCCGTCAGGACCGGTGTGCTTCGCCAGCAGCCCCTCGACGGTCCACTCGTTGCGCGCGACCGCGCCCAGCGGATCGGTGACGGCGACGACGCGCCCGAAGGCGTCGCGCTCGACCGTCGACCTGCTCCCGTCCGCCCGTACGACGGCGATGGCGAGCCCCGCCGTGTCGGCCTCGTACGTGACGACGCCGCCCGCCGGATCGGTGACGGACGCGAGGGCGCCGGTGGCATGCCTGGTCAGCCGGTGCACGGACCCGTCGGCCGCGACGAAGGCGACGAGATTGCCCCGCTCGTCGAACTCCTGCCGCTCGACGCGCCCGTCGGGACCGGTCTCCGAGACCGGCAGGTTCAGCCCGTTGTACGCCACCGTGGAGCTGGTGCCGTCCGGGTGGTGGGTGACGGTCGGGTTGTGCCGCTCGTCGTACTCGTACCGGACGGTGTTCCCGACGGCATCGGTGCGGGACAGCAGATTGTCCCAACGGTCCCACTCGGAGTGGACGGTGTTGCCCAGCGGGTCGGTCTCGGCGACGACCTGGTGCAAGTCGTTCAACTGGTAGACGGTCGTGGCGCCTTCGGCGTCCGTGTAGTGCGTACGCCGCTCGTCGGGGTCGTACGACCAACTCGACGACAGATATCCCTCGGGCCCGATGGTCGCGGTGATGCGGTTCTCGTCGTCGTACACGTACCGGTAGATGGAGTTGTTCCGGTCCGTCCACGAGGTGATCCGGTGGTGCTCGTCGTACCCGAACGCCATGGGCTTCCCGGACGAGTTGACGACATGCGTGAGATTGCCGTCGGCGTCGTGCTCGTACGACATGACCTCGACGGAGCCGTCCGGCGCGGCGACCTTCAGGCCGAGGATCAGGCCGGCGAGGCAGTGGACGTCGACGCGGTGGCCACCGGAGTGCAGCAGTGCGGTCGGGGTGCCGTCGGAGAGGCGCTCGACGGTGATGTGGTTGTCGTTGCGGTCGCGCCAACCAGCCAGCCAGTAAAGGCCGTTGGGGTCATCGGGGTGCTTGACGAAGGTGCGAACGACGCCGGTGTGCGGGTCGGTGACGCGGTAGGTGGAGCCGTCTTCCGTGTCCCCTGCACGGGCGAGCGGCAGCCGGGCCCCTTCCTCGGGCAGCACACCGGAGTTGTCGCTGTCATGGGAATCGGCGCCGGGCAGACCCGCGTAGAACAGGATCGACCCGTCCTCACGGGTCCACGCCACCCGCCCCCGCTCTCCGACCTCAAGACGCTCGTCGAGGGTGGAGGCCCACGAAGGCCCGAAGAACTGCCCGTACCGGTAAGTCGAAAGGTACGTACGGGATATGGCGAGCGGCAGCACACCGGGCAGCACCAGATCGGTCTCCGGCAGCAACATCTCACCGCTGGCCACATCGACCGGGTCGGTCGCGCAGGTGCGCCTGTCGACGCCGCGGCCCACGCCACGGGCGTCCGGGGTCTTGACCGCGCCGGGCTTGGGCGTCTTGAGCGCCCGGCCGATCCCGCCGAGCCCCTTGAGTAGTCCGGCCCCGCCCCCGATCATGCCGACGACACCGAGCACGATGCCGGCTATGTCCCAATCACCTGTCTCGGCCATATCGGCGATATTGATCGCGAGTGACGCGGCGCCGGCGACGACGGCACCGATGGTGAGCGCGATGCCGAGCCCCTGAAGCCCGGGCACCAGCATCGCGAGCACACCCAACACCGCACTGATGATGCCGAGGGCCTTGCTGAACGCCTTCTTGATCTTGTCCCAGAGGCTGTACCCCTCGACGGACTCGTCCCGGGCGTCGTCCAACTTCTGCGCGGCGACAGCGGCATCCTCCTCCCGCACCTGACGGGCGTCCTCGGCGAGCATCCGGGCCGCGTCGAGGTCGGCCTGCGCGTCGTCGGCCTGCGCCTGCGCCGATGACTGCTTGCTGTGCGCCTCGTCGAGGGCACGCCGGGTGCTGGCCCGCGCCTCCTTGTCGTCCGGCGGATGCTTCTGGCCGTCGAGATGACTGATGTCGGCAGTGAGCGCACTCACCACATCGGTGGCCGAGTTCAGCCGCTCCTTGGCCTCACGCCCCTTCTCCAGGGCATTGTCGGCGTTGCGCTGCTGATCCCGCAGGGAATGCACGTACGTGTCGAGCGCACCGGCGGCCTGATCGTACGAGTCGTGCAGCTTGCGCACCTGATTGGCCAAATCCCCGAGCTTTTCCCGGAGTTTGTCCATCGTCTTTCCCTCGCCGACCTGGTTGTTCTCCAGACCGGATACGAGGGGCAGGGCGTCGCCCGCGTTGTCCGCGACGGAGCGGTACTTGCGGGCGAGGTCACCGAGCATGTCCGCATCGCCGGGGGTCGGGTCGTCCGAGAACCCGAAGACATCTTCCCAGTCGGACACCGCAGGCCGGACCATGGCCTTAACCTCAATTTCGTAGGAGTCTTACGAGTTCTCCGACCGTCCCTGCGCCGGTCGTGCGGGGGCGCTATTACTTCGGTTTGTTGGGGAACACCACCTGGTTGATGAGCTGCCCGGTCTTGTGATGGCTGAATTTGAACCCGTTGGTTCCCGAGGCGTCCAGCTTCAAGTGGGTCGGGATCGGGTTCTTCCCCTTGTAAATGGGCGTCACGTTGTACTTGATGTTCTCTCCGACATCAAGCGCCTTGCGAATTTCGTTCTCGTAGTGCACATGGACCGGCGCGTTCGTATTGCGGTGCATGGTGACGAAATTCAGCGGGTGCTTGTTCGAGCCGCCGATCTGGGCGCCGAGTAGATGGCCGCGATTCATCGGGGTGGCGGTCTTTGTCATTCCGCCCGCCCAACCCGGCGGCTCGGTCGTCGGCCTCGCATTGGTCTTGCCGCCCGTCATGCCCGGGTCGAGCTTGGAGGACATCCTCCCGGGGCGCTTGAGGCGGTCGCTCGAGAACCTGACCTTCCCGCCCCAGGTGGGGTCCGCCTCGTTGCAGGGGACCAGACCCAGCGGGTCGCTGAACGACTGCGGATTGTCGACGTACGCCACCGGGTTGGGGGCGGGACCGAGCCCCAGGGGGTCCGGTGCCGTGTACCGGCCGCTCTCCGGGTCGTAATGCCGGAAGTAGTTGTAGTACAGGCCGGTTTCGCGGTCCTCGTACTGACCCGGGAAACGCAAGGGTGTCACCGCCGTGGCATCGCGGCTGTGCGCGGTGGTGCCCCACATGGTGGTACGGGAGCGCCAGGCGATGTCGCCCTGTTCGTCGACGAGTTCGGTGGGGGCGCCGACGAGATCGGTGACGATGGCGAAGAAGCGCGAATCGTACTCGCCCTGTCCCCGCGGCTTGCGCTCCAGCTGGGTGAGAGGCCGGTGGCCGTCGTGGTCCCAGGTGAGGGTGACGCCGGTGGTGGTGTCGGTCTGCTCGGCGAGGTTGGAGTCGTCCCAGGTGAACAGCACGGTCTCGACGGCGCTCACGCCGTCCTCGGCCATGCGGTACTTCGCGGTGCGGCGCCCCATCGGGTCGTACGTGTAGCGCCACTGGACGCCGTCGGGGGTGACGCAGGCGGTGAGGCGGTCCTCGGCGTCCCACTCGTAGCGCCAGGTGTCGGGCTTTCTCGAAAGCCGGCGCTTCTGGCGCAGCACCATGCGGCCCGCGGCGTCGTACTCGTAGCGGACCGAACCCGCTGCCTGGATACGGGTTCCGGTGTAGGTGCGTTCGCCGCGGGCCTCGGCGCCGGGCGCCTTCGCGGGCCAGTCGGCCGCCGTCTGATTGCCTGCCTGGTCGTACGCGTAGGACTCGGTCCAGCCGTCCGCGGTGACCGTCAACGGGCGCCCGACCGGGTCGAGTTCGATGTCCTGGCGCTTGCCCGTCGCACGATCCGCGACGCCGGTCAGGTGGTTGTCGGCCCGGTAGGTGTAGGACCGCTCGCGCAGGGTGCGCCCCGGTGCGACGAGGGAGTGGGAGACCGAGCGCCCGGCCACGTCCCAAGCGGTCGTCGCGCTCACCCCGGAGGCCGCGCTTGCCCGGGAGGCCGCGCTTCCCTGGGAGGTCGACGCGCCCCATACGCGGGCGAGTTCCCGCCCCACGACGTCATGGGTGAAGTCGAGGCGGTGGCCGGCGGAGGTGAGGGTGTCGCGGTTGCCGCGCCCGTCGTAGCCCAGCTCGCTGACGGCGCCGGTCGGGGTGGTGCGGGAGGTGCGCCGGCCGAGCACGTCGTAGGTGAAGCGGGTGGTCCGTCCGTCGACGGTCTCGGCCACGATCTGGCCCAGGTCGTCCCGCTCCAACTCCAGCGTCGAGGTGGGGGAGACCGTCCGGACGAGTGCCCCGGCCGCGTCGTACGCGTACGAGGTGACCGCCCCCGCCACGTTCTTCTCCACCAGCTCGCCGACGGAGTTGTACCGGAAGGTGATCTCCGCTCCCAGCGGCGTGGTGTGGGAGACGACCTGCCCCAACGCGTCCCGCTCGTAACGGACTTCGCGGTCGTCGAAGTCGGACTCCGCTATCAGGTTGCCTGCGCGGTCGTAGGTGTAGTCCCAGGTGAGACCCTGCGGGTTAGTGACCTGGGTGAGGCGGAGTTCGGGGTCGTAGGCGAAGGTGTGGCGGACACCGTCAGGAGTGGTCCGGGCCGACAGCAGGTCGAAGTGCGTGTACTCGTGGCGGGTGATGCCGCCCGCGGCGTCGGTGGAGGCGCGGCAGTTGCCCTCGCCGTCCCAGGTCATCCGCTCGACCCGGCCGTCGGGCGCGGTCCGCTCCGCCAGCAGGCCCTCGACGGTCCAGGCCGCGCGGGTGACCGCGCCCGCCGGGTCGGTGATGACCGTGGGCCGGCCGAACGCGTCGCGTTCGATCGTCGACCGCTCCCCGGCCGGGTTGCCGATGACGACGGGCAGGCCCGCGCCGTCCACCTCGTACGAGGCCTCCGCGCCGACCGGGTCGATCACCGAGGCGACCGCTCCGCCCGGGTGGTGGGTGAACCGGTTCGTGGCGCCGCCCGGTGCCGTGACGGCGGTCAGATTGCCCCGCTCGTCGAACTCCTGGTGCCAGACCACCCCGGCGTGGTCCGTCATCGTGACGGGGAGGTTCAGCGCGTTGTACGTCGCCGTGGACCGGCTGCCGTCGGGGAGTTCGATGACGGTGGGGTTGTGGGCCCGGTCGTACTCGTACCGGATCGTGTTGCCCAGGGCGTCGGTCTCGGCGAGGAGGTTGTCCCAGCGGTCCCACTCGGACGTGGTGGTGCTGCCCAGCGGGTCGGTCTCGCCGACGACTTGATACAGGTCGTTCAGGTGGTAGACGGTCGTCGCGCCGCACGCGTCGGTGTAGTGGTTGCGCTGCTCGACGGGGTCGTAGGACCACTGCGAGGAGAGATATCCCTCAGGACCGATGGTCTCGGTGACGCGATGCGCGTCGTCGTAGACGTAGCGGTAGGTGGAGGCGTTGCGGTCGGTCCAGGCGGTGATGCGGTGCTGCTCGTCGTAGTCGAACACCAGCGCCTTGCCACTGGAGTTGACGACATGGCTGAGGTTGCCGTCCGAGTCGTGCCGGTAGGACATCACCTCGACGGGCCCTTCGGGCGTGGCGACCGCCACGTCGAGGAGCAGCCCGAGGAGACAGTTCACTTCCACGCGGTAGCCGCCGGAGTGGACCATCGCCGTCGGCGATCCGTCCTCCTCCCGCTCGATGCGCACCTCGTTGTCGTTCCGGTCGTGCCACCGGACCAGCCAGTGCACGCGGGTGTCGCCGTCGGCGCCGTCCGTGGCGCGGTCCGTGAAGTGGTGGACGATGCCGGTGTGCGGATCGGCGACCGAGTAGGCGACCTCGCCCTCGGCCGTCTCCTCGGCGGCCAGCGGCAGGCGCGCCCCCTCCTCGGGCCACACCAGGTCGTTCGCCGGGCCGGCCTCGGGGAGTCGCGGGTAACTCAGAATCGACCCGTCCTCACGCGCCCAGAACGCCCGCCCCCGGCCGTCGACTTCGAGACGCTCGTCCAGCGTGGAGGCCCAGGACGGCCCGAAGAACTGCCCGTAGCGGTACGTCGACAGAAACGTCCGGGTCAGCCGCAGCGGCAGCACACCGTCCAGCTCCAGGTCGGTCTGCGGCAGCAGCATCTCGCCGGTGGCCACGTCCACCGGGTCGGTCGCACACTTCTTGACGCCCCCGCCGCGGCCGTTGATGCGGAAGGCCGAGTTGATCTTGCTCAGCCCGGTGCGCGCCACGTCCTTCAGGGCCGAGCCGATACTCCCGGCGCCCTTGAGCAGCGCGCCACCGCCGGCAACCATTCCCACGATGCCGAGGACGATCTCGCCGATGTCCCAGTCGCCGGTCTCGGCCATGATCGACATATTGATGCCGAGCGACGCGGCGCCGGCCACGACCGCACCGATGGTCAGCGCGATGCCCAGGGCCTGCATACCGGGGATGAGCATCGCGAGCACACCCAACACCGCACTGATGATGCCGAGGGCCTTGCTGAACGCCTTCTTGATCTTGTCCCAGAGGCTGTACCCCTCGACGGACTCGTCCCGGGCGTCGTCCAACTTCTGCGCGGCGACAGCGGCATCCTCCTCCCGCACCTGACGGGCGTCCTCGGCGAGCATCCGGGCCGCGTCGAGGTCGGCCTGCGCGTCGTCGGCCTGCGCCTGCGCCGATGACTGCTTGCTGTGCGCCTCGTCGAGGGCACGCCGGGTGCTGGCCCGCGCCTCCTTGTCGTCCGGCGGATGCTTCTGGCCGTCGAGATGACTGATGTCGGCAGTGAGCGCACTCACCACATCGGTGGCCGAATCGAGCCGCGCCTTGGCCTCACGCCCCTTCTCCAGGGCATTGTCGGCGTTGCGCTGCTGATCCCTCAGCGAGTGCACGTACACATCGAGGGCGCCGGCGGCCTGGTCGTAGGAGCTGTGCAGCTTGCGCACCTGCTCGGCCAGGTCGCCCAGCTTGTCGCGGAGTTTGTCCATCGTCTTTCCCTCGCCGACCTGGTCGTTCTCCAGGCCGGACACGAGGGGCAGGGCGTCGCCCGCGTTGTCCGCGACGGAGCGGTACTGGCGGGCGAGATCGCCGAGCATGTCCGCATCGCCGGGGGTCGGGTCGTCCGAGAACCCGAAGACGTCTTCCCAGTCGGACACCGCAGGCCGGACCATGGCCGAAACCTCACTTTCCCTGTTCTGCGTCGGCCGGGTCGCCGAAGCGGAGCGACTCAGTGATCGCGTCGAAGACCTCGTAGAACTGTTCCGCCAGATCGACGTTGGGAGTTGAGCTGGCGATCACCAGGTAGTCGTGGGTGCCGGGCACCGGGACGAGGGTGTGCCGCACCGCGGTGGGCACCCGCTTCCCCTGGTAGTCCACCTCCTCGACCCGGGTGATCCGCCCGGCCGCCCCGGCGTGCGGCAGCTCCACCAACTCCACCTCGCCGGCGGGCAGTCCGCTGTTCTCCGCGTCGGTGCCGAGCTGCACGCCGGCGGCCATGACGAGGTCCGCCAGATCCTCCGACTCGCCCTCCGGAACGGTGATCCGCAGCACCACCGTCGTGGCACTGAGCACCAGCGGGCCGCTGCCCGCGCGCAGGATCCTGAGCATGCCCGACGCCCGCAGCGCGCCCTGCGCGTGCGCCTCGCGGGCGATGCGCCGGGTGTTGCGGATCAGGCCGTCGATCTGCTCGCGGGTGAGCTGCGGTGCCTTCTCCACCTGTGCCTCGATACGGCGGCGGATCGACGCGTCCCGGGTGCTCGGGTCGAGGTCGAGATGCCACCACGAGTCGGGGAACCTCAGGCTGTACTCCGCGGGGGCGGCCGCCTCCGGCCGCTCCGTGCCCGATTCCGTCATTGCGCTGTTCCCTTCCGCGCGCCGTACCTCGGTCACGCGTCCTGCTTGTCTTCTTCGAGCGACTTGACGGTCTCGTCGTCGGTCTGCGTGAAGTTCTCGGCGATGGTGTCCGTGTTGTCGGCAAACGTCTTCACGTTGTCGTGAACCCGCTCGTGACCCGCCACCCACGCCTTGTCGAACGCGTCGAGGGCGTCCGCGAGCGTGCTGTCGCCGGCCAGACTCTTGAAGTCGTCCGCGCCGCCGGTGGCGTTGTAGAGCGTCGCGGAGTTCCCGATGAGATCCCCGATGTTCTGAAGCTCCGTGACGGTGTCCTTCAGATCCTGAACAGGCACGCTGATGTTGCCCATCGGTGTCCCCTCTCCTGTCCCGGCCGCCCGGCCCCGCCCTCACAGGGAGAGCGGGGCCGGACGATGCGGGTGAGCTTCAGCCGATGGAGCCGGCGGTCTGGTCGTCGGTGTCGACGAACGCGTCGGCGACCTGCTTGATGAACTCGCTGACACCCTGCAGACCCTCGATGGCCTTCTCGGTGCCGTTCTTGTACTCCTCCCAGTACGGGCGGAACTTGCTCTCGGAACCCGGCGTCGCGTACGCCGCCTCGACCATCTCGTCCATCTTGGTGTTGGCCTCGTGCAGGCTCTGCTGCATGAGTTCCTTCTGGTTCTGAAGCCAGGTGGACGCCTCACGCATCTCGTCCGGGCTGATCTGAATGTTGCCGCCGGCCATCTCGCGTCCTTCTCTCGTCTCGGTTCGCCCGCGGTCGTAGATCCGCGCACAGTGGGCTCTACGGGGCGTCTGACGAGGCGGTTCACGGGGGCGGGGGCTGTTGCGGAACGGTGACGAAAGGGGAGGGGGGGAAGGGCAGGGGCGCAGGGGAGGGGCGGGCGGCGACGTGCCGGAGGTCCGAATGGAGAACGGTGTGAGCAGGGCCCTGTGAGCAGCGGAACCCCGCCGGATGCGAGCGCCTCCACTGGTCCGCAGTGGACACGCCTTCACGACACCCACCGCAAGACCTTCGCGGCAGCCTTGACCTGACCAGCCCGGAGGGGAACCGACGCCTCGCCCTGTCCTGGGGACTGTGACGCCGAATGACGAATATGTCGCGGTCCGGCGTCACAGAAGCCCTTCGCCAAGTGGGTCCGCCCTGTGCTGGTGACCGCAGCCTCCAGGGCCTCCGGCCAGGAGTGACCGCCTGGCCGGGCGCCGCAGCCCGAACCCCACCCGGGCCCGGTCGGCGGAGTTGGTGCTGCTCACCCGACCAGCGCACGCGCAACGGCTGGTATTACTGGGGCATGGAGGAAGAGACGGCACGTTCGGCGATCGACACGTTCATCTCCGCGTTCAACACCTCGGACGACAACTATGTGACTTCCCTGCTCTCCCAGGCCCTGACCTCGGACGTGGTCTTCTGGGGGCCGTTGGGCCGCAGCGAAGGAATCGCCGCGGTCGAGCGGTTCGTGCTGGACATCCGGAATCACCCGGCGGGGACGGGCACGATGGTGCGCTGCTCGGCAGTGGACATGCCCAGCGAGTGGGCCCGGTACCAGTGGGTCTTCACCACACCGGACGGAGGCCCCCGCCTGGCGGGAACGGACGTCGTCCACCTGCGCCGCAGCCTCATCGACCAGGTCATCGTCTTCGCGGGCGAGATCGATCCGTCCGCCTCCTGAGGCGTCGTTCTGGTGCTGCCCTTCTGGGGCACACAAGTGGCCGGAGAGCTCCCGAAGTCGAGGGAGAGGCCGGGGGCGGTGCCGACCCGGCCCCCCCCCCGGATCACCGCGACTGATCGCCGCCGAAAACTATGACACGTATTCGCCACGGCGACCCGCGAAAACCCGGTGACAGCCGCAAGATCCGTGGCCCGCGACTGATCGACGGGGGAGTGGCCAGGGTTCCCGGGCGCCGCCCGGCACCCGCCCCGACCAGCAAAAAGGCCCCGCCGCAGCGGAGCCTAAGAAAGGCGCCCCCGGCAGGACTCGAACCTGCGGCCAAGCGCTTAGAAGGCGCCTGCTCTATCCACTGAGCTACGGGGGCCGGTGTGTGGCCGGTGGCTTGGTCGGGGGATGTGGGGTGATCCATGACCTTGCCGGGGACAAGGATAGGGCTCCCGGGTCCCTGCCCTTGCTGCTTCGCCTCCGCGGATCGATGTGGAGGTTCAGTGAAGCGGTCCCGATAATCGCAGGTAGGTACGAATCCTGCAGCGCTTTTGGCGTCATACGCCTCTGGTGTTGTGCACTCGTTATGCCTGCGCCCCCAGTCGCCCCTTCCATCCCGCTGTGTGCTTCCTGTGCCTTATCGCGTAACTTATCGGCGCGCAGAGGCGGTCATATGCTTCATAATGCGGCCAAAATTGGGCATTCTTCACGTGTGGTGACCTTGGACGTTCGGCCTCAGCTGCTCGACGCAATTACCGCGCTGCGCGACCGTGTCGCCGCCGCGCGCTTTCCGCTCCCGCTCGCGGGGGCGCCACGCGCGCGTGCCAACCGCGGCGAGCTGCTCGCACAACTCGACGACTATTTGGTGCCCCGCCTGCGGGCTCCTGAAGCGCCGCTGCTCGCCGTGGTCGGCGGGTCGACCGGCGCGGGCAAGTCGACACTCGTGAACTCGCTCGTGGGGCGCGTCGTGAGCGAGGCCGGGGTGCTGCGGCCCACCACGCGTACTCCCGTCCTCGTCTGCCATCCGGATGACCACCACTGGTTCTCCGGGATGCGCGTGCTGCCCGACCTCACGCGCGTGTGGATGCCCAAACAGGCCGACGGCGGCCTGGACGGGGAGGGCGAGGGGGAGGACGACCTCGAGCCCGTTCCCGACGAGGAGGAGCGGGTGCTGCGTGTGGAGACCTCGGGGGTCCTCCCGCGTGGGCTCGCGCTGCTCGACGCCCCCGACATCGACTCCCTCGTCGCCCAGAACCGGGTGCTGGCCGCACGGCTGATCAGCGCCGCCGACGTGTGGGTCATGGTCACCACCGCCTCCCGGTACGCCGACGCCGTGCCGTGGCGGCTGCTGCGTACCGCCAAGGAGTACGACGCGTCCCTCGTGACCGTGCTCGATCGGGTGCCCCACCAGGTCGTCGCCGAGGTCTCCCGGCAGTACGGGGCGCTGCTCGCCAAGGCCGGGCTCGGCGAGGTGCCGCGGTTCACCGTGCCGGAACTGCCGGAGTCGACCGGCAACGGGGGCCTGCTGCCCGCCACCGCCGTCGCCCCGCTCCGCGCCTGGCTGACCCACCGCGCCCAGGACCCCGAGGCCCGCGCCCGCGCCATGGCCCGCACCGCCCGCGGCACGCTCGACTCGCTGCGCGCCCGGATGCCCGAACTGGCCGCGGCCGTCGCCGCCCAGCACTCCGCCATGGTCCGGCTCACCTCCGCGGTCGAGGACGCGTACGAGAGTGAGCACGCGCGCGTACTCGAGCGTTTGCGGGACGGTGGCGTGCTCTCGGGGAACGCGCTGAAGCACTGGCGCAGTTACCCGGCGGACTGTGGCGCCGGAGAGCTGCTTGACGCTCTGGTGGAGAGTCTCGGCTCCTTGTTGGCCTGTGCGGTGACCGCCGCAGACGAGCAGGTCGACGAGGCCTGGCGCCATGAACCCGGCGCGCGTGCCACCGAACTGCGTAGGCAGGACCCCGAGTCCGAGACCGTTGAGCAGCGGGTCGGTCTTGCCGTACGGCGCTGGCGGCGGGTGCTCGAGGAGTACGCCGAGGACGAGGTGCGGGCCGCCGCCCAGGCCATGGAGGGCTCGCCGCCCGACGCCGAGGCCGTCGCCGCGCTCGTCGCCACCGGGCTGCTCGGCGGGCGCCGGGGCAAGGCCGCCGGCGAGAACCTGGCCGAGCGGATCGGCGCCCAGGGCGCCCTGCGGCTGCGTGATCGCGGCGGGCAGCTCCTGAGCGAGTACCTGGACACCGTGCTCGGCGCCGAGCGCGAGCGCCGGCTCGCGCCGCTCGACGCGCTCGACATCACCCCCGAATCCCAGGCCGAGTTGATCGCGGCCCTTTCGCTGCTGCAGAAGGAGAGGTGAGGGCGCTGACCGCCGTCACGGATCAGACCGACCCCAGGGATCCCGCCGGACGCACGGAGCAGGCGGGTTCTGTGGATCACGCCGGTTCCGGCCGGCCTGTCGATTCCGGCGGACCCGTGAGTTCCAGAGGACCTGTGAGTTCCGTCGATCACGCCGGTTACGTCGAACAGGCGGGTTCCGGCGAGCAAGCGGGTTCCGGCGAGCATGCGGGGGCTGTCGAACATGCCGGTTCCGGCGGGCCTGCCGGTTACGTGGATCGTGTCGGTTCCGGTGATGACTCCGATCTGACGGATCTCGCGGACAAGCTCGGTGATGCGGGAGGAGCAGGATCAAGGGGGCCCGCGACCGCCGAAGTCCCCTCGCCCGCGTCGGCCGTGTCGGTCGATGACGGTGCCGGGGCTGCCGGGGCTGCCGGGGCTGCTGGGGCTTCTCGGGGTGTGGAGATTCCTGAAGGGCGTACGGAGTCCAGCCCTTGGGACGACGGGCTCATCGCGCGGCGCGTCGCCAAGCAGGGCGGCGAGGTGGCGGTGCCGGCCGGATCGGGGACGTACGACGGGCAGTTGAAGCAGCGGCTCGACGCGCTGCGCGAGCTCGTCGGGCTGTCGCGGACCCGGCTCGACGGGGCGACCCTCGCCGAGGCCGGGCAGGTGCTCGACGAGGCCGTGGCCCGGCGGCGGCTCTCCTCGCGGCACACGGTCGTCGCGATCGCGGGAGCCACCGGAAGCGGTAAGTCGACGCTGTTCAACGCCCTCGCGGGCGTGCCTCTTTCGGAGACCGGGCTACGAAGGCCCACCACCTCCGCGCCGATCGCGTGCAGTTGGACGGACGGGGCCGCCGGGCTGCTCGACCGGCTCGGGATCCCCGGACGCGCGCGGCGGCGCCCCGCGCAAGGTCAGCAGGGCGAGGCGGCGCTGGACGGGCTCGTCCTGATCGACCTGCCCGATCACGACTCGGCCGCGCTCGAACACCGTGAGCAGGTCGACCGGGTGCTCGGCCTCGTGGACGCCGTGGTGTGGGTCGTCGACCCCGAGAAGTACGCCGACGCGATGCTCCACGAACGGTATCTGCGGCCCATGGCGGGGCACGCGGAGGTGATGTTCGTCGTGCTCAACCAGGTCGACCGGCTGCCTGGTGACGCCGTCGAGCAGGTCCTGGACGATCTGCGGCGGCTGCTCGACGAGGACGGCATCGCGCTCGGCGAGTATGGGGAACCCGGTGCCACGGTGCTGCCGCTCTCCGCCCTCACCGGTGAGGGCGTGGACGATCTGCGCGACTGCCTCGACCAGGTCACCACCGAACGCCGGGCCGCCGCGCGCCGGATCGGTGCTGACGTCGACGCCGCCGCCGAACACCTCAAGCAGGTGTACGCGACCGGGCGGCAGAGCGGGCTGAGCGAGGAGGCCCGCGAGGAGTTCGCGGACCGGCTCGCCGAGGCCGTCGGCGCGGCGGCAGCGGGCCAGGCGGCAGAGCGGGAGTGGAGCCGGGGCGCCAACCGGGCCTGTGGCACGCCGTGGCTCAGGCTCTGGCGCTGGTACGAGGACCGGCGCGCGGTCGGCTCGACCGTCACGGTCCCCGTGGCCCCCGCCGACGACGAGGTCACGGCCCGGCAGCGCGTCGAGCACGCGGTGCGGGTGGTCGGCGACGCCGCGGCGACCGGGCTGCCCGCCGCGTGGGGGCAGGCCGTGCGGGAGGCCGCGACGCGGGGCGGCGAGGGGTTGCCCGAGGCGCTCGACGAGTTGGTGTCCGATGCCGCCTTCGATATGGCTTCCGGCACGGCGGCCGGGTCCGGTAACGCGTCCGGTGCCGCGTCGGCCCGACACCAGAGGTCCCAGCACCAGAAGCACGAGCACGGGGCCGGGCGGCCGCCGCGGCCCGGCTGGTGGCCGGTCGCGGTGTTCGCCCAAGTGGCCATGACGTTGCTTCAGGTGCTGGGTGTGCTGTGGCTGTTGGGGCAGGTCGTCGGGGCTTTCTCGACGAATCTGGGCGTGCCGCTGCTGCTGGTGCTGGCGGGGGTCGTGGGCGGGCCGTGCGTGGAGTGGTCCTGCCGGATGGCGGCGAAGGGGCCTGCGCGGCGGTACGGGCAGGAGGCCGAGCGGCGGCTCAGGGACGCGGCCGCGGCCTGTGGCAGGGCGCGGGTGCTGGATCCCGTCGCGGCGGAGCTGCTGCGGTACCGGGAGGTGCGGGAGCAGTACGTACGGGTCGCCGGGGGAGTGGCCGGGATTTCCACAACCCGCGGGTAGGACACAGGCGTCGGCGGGGATCGCGGCGCGGGGGCAATCTGTGATCGCGGCTCGGGAAGGGCTCGGGCCGCGCACGGACGTCCTGGCCGAGCGGGGCCGGGCGGGGGTACGGGAGGGGTTCCGGATGAGCAGCGAGACGATGGTGACCGTGGTGGGGAACGTGGCGACGACACCGGTGTTCCGGGAGTTGCCGACGGGGCCGGTCGCCCGGTTCCGACTCGCGGCGCACACGCGGCGCTTCGACCGGGTGCAGAACGTGTGGGTGGACGGGCACACCAACTTCTTCACGGTATGGGCCTGGCGCGCTCTGGGGACGAATGTGCAGAGTTCCCTGGCGCTCGGTGAACCGGTCATGGTGCAGGGCAAGTTGAAGGTGCGCGACGAGGAGCGGGGCGGGCAGCACTGGACGTCGGCGGACATCGAGGCGGTCGCGATCGGGCACGACCTGTCGCGCGGCACCTCCGCGTTCCGCCGGACGCAGCAGGTCCGTGCGGAGAGCGCGCCGCGGGGTGATTCTCCTTGGGACGTGCCGAAGTCGGACGTGGTGCGGTCGGATGCGGCGAAGTCGGGGCTGGCCAAGGCGGATGCGTCGAAGGCGGGCGTCGCGGCGTCGGATGTATCGACGTCGGACGGGGCGAAGCCGGTCCGGGTGGGAGCGTGGCCCGAGGTCGACGCTGGCAAGGCGGGTGACCGACAACCGGCCGATCCTGAGTCCGACTTGGTGGAGTCGGAGTCGGAGTCGGAGTCGGAGCCTCAGCCGCAGCCGGTCGGATGACCGTGGTCGTGATCGTGGGCGCGCCGAGGCGGCCGAAACACGGTGGTCGAAGTGTGACCCACCGACCTCCGCAAGCTGGCGATTTGTCGATAAGCCCAGCTCGGAAACGGTGTTGGCGATAACGATTGCGATTCGGATCGGTTGCCGGAAGGCGGCTCCGGGGATCACCGAAGATCATTTCCCTAGGATGCCGAGCGTGACTCCGGGGCTCGTCGGGACCTCTGCGCATCAGGCGCGGCGACGGGACGGGAGTGCAAGGGCCAGCCGAATCACTGTGGTTGGCGTTGATTCTGCCGGCGGGACACCACCCCCCATGTGACCACCCGTCCCGCCTGAAGGGGAATTACGTGTTTTCTGTGTGCTCACGGACCGCAGGGCGTGGACGAGGCGCAGCCCGCCTCGTCGCGGCGGCCCTGATGTCCGGACTGATGGCGGCAGGGGCGATATCCGGCGCGGGCGTCGCGCAAGCCGACGACGGTGCCACGGAGCAGAGCGGTGCGAGTGCCGCGCTGGTCGGCCTGGAGACGTACGACTCGGCCGTGATCCACGAGGCAGGGAAGGACGAGAAGGTACCGGCGGGCCTGTTCCGGATGGCCGTCGACGGCGGCGGGACGCTCCAGACGTACTGCGTCGACCTCCACAATCCGACGCAGCCGGACGCCAAGTACCAGGAGACGTCCTGGGACGGTACGTCGCTGCACGACAACGCGAACGCGGGGCGCATCCGCTGGATCCTGCAGAACTCGTATCCGCAGGTCAACGATCTCGCCGCGCTCGCCCGCAAGGCGCACGCGGGGAGCCTCACCGAGCAGGAGGCCGCGGCCGGCACACAGGTCGCGATCTGGCGATACTCCGAGAAGGCGGGCAAGGTCGACGTGGACGCGGTCAGCCCCGCCGCGGAGAAGCTCGCCGACTATTTGCAGCGCAGCGCGCGTGACCTCGCGGAGCCGCGGGCCTCGCTGACCCTGACGCCGCAGGCCGTGTCCGCGCGGTCGGACGACGAGGCATCCGTCGATCGTGCCGGTGCCGGGGCGGATACGGAGGGCGGGGACCGGGGGCGGAACCGGGACCGGGACCGGGACAGGCGTGCGGCGGACAGGGTCGGTCCGGTCACCGTGCACACGAACGCCGACACAGTGACGGTGATGCCGCCCGTCGAGGCCGCCGCGGATGGGGTGAAGCTCGTCGACGAGAAGGGCGAGCCCGTCACCACCGCGAAGAACGGCAGCCGGGTCTACTTCGACGTACCCAAGGGGTCGAAGGCGGGTTCGGCGGAGTTGACCGTGCAGGCGTCGACGACGGTTCCGGTCGGCCGGGCCTTCGCCTCCGACACCAACAGCCAAACGCAGATCCTCGCGGGCTCCAGCGAGTCCACGGTCTCGGCGACCGCGACGGCGAGTTGGGCGAGCGAGGGCGCCGTGCCCGCGCTGTCCGGGCGGGAGAACTGCGCGAAGGAGGGCGTCGACATCACGGCCGCCAACAATGGGGACGCGCCGTACACGTTCACGCTCATGGGCACGCGGTACACGACCCCGGCCGGGGAGACGCGGACGGTGACGATACCGCTGCAGGAGGACCAGGCGTACGACTTCACGATCAAGGGGCCGCACGGTTTCAAGAAGCGGATACGGGGCGTGCTCGACTGCGCGACGACCTCGGCGACGGGGGCGACGGCGGGTGGCGGTCTGAGCACCCAGACGACGACGCAGCCGAGCCCCGCCTCCGTCGGTGGCACGGGCTCCGGCTCCGGCACCGACCTGGCCGAGACGGGCAGTTCGAACGCGACGCCGATCATCGCGGGCATCGCGGTGCTGCTGGTCCTGGTCGGCGGTGCGTCGGTCGTCCTGGGGCGCAAGAAGAAGTCACCGGGTGCCGGCGCGGCCGGTGGCGATGCCGGTGACGGCGGCGGAGTCGGCGGCGGGGACGGCGCGTAGCACGCGTGACAGGGGGTGTCGGGGAGCCCCCTCCCCGGCACGGAGTGAGTGTGCCGCGGCCGTGTCACCTGCGCTGTCATCCACATGTCAACGGGATGTGATCACCCGTGCCTAGCGTCAAGTGCGTTGGTTGACCGGTACGTCCACAACCCAAGGGGGATCGCACATGTCGACTTCGCACATGGCGGCATCGCACAAGGCGGCTTCGCGCATGTCGAGGAAGAGCAGGGTGGCGGGGGCGGTTCGGGCCGCTGCCGTGGCGGCGGTGCTGACCGCCGGTGGCGGCGTCGCGTTCGCGCCGGCCGCGCACGCGGAGGGCGCGGCCGACGCGGGGCACTACTACATCGAGATCGGCGGCACCGGTCCCACGGAGAACAAGGACGGCTGCCCCAACAGCAACTCCTCGTACGACGCCGCGAACAGCGCGTTCGGCCTCGGCGACACCGCGATCAAGGTGTGCTACCCGGCCTCCGCGGGCCCGATCATCGGCCCCACCGGCGGCCTCATCGAGCCTTCCGGGAAGGTCAACCCCGAGGCCCTCACCGCGCCGACGTACGACGCCAGCGTTCAACTGGGCATCGACAGGGGGCTGAAGGCGGCGCAGGACACCCACGACGCGCACCCCGACGCCCGGCTCACGATCACCGGCTACTCCCAGGGCGCGCAGGCGGCCGACGTGGTGCTCCAGAAGATCGCGAAGGGCGACACGGGTGTGCCGCGCTCGCAGGTCGACGGCATGCTCTACGCCGACCCGATGCAGCCCGACACCGGTTTCGGGGCCCGTGTTCCCAAGGGGCTCGGCATTCCCGGTGTGGCCTCCGCGCCCGGCGCCGGGCCGATGGACTTCGACGGGATTCCGGTCAGGCGGTTCTGCATCGTCGGCGACCCGGTGTGCGACCTGCGGTCCCTCACCAACGCGCCCGGGTACATCAACCTGCACCCGTTGTATCCGGCGGTCGCCATTCCCAAGAGCCTCACCCAGACCGGGCAGAACGGCGTCGAGTGGCTGAACCAGAACGGAGACCCGGTGTGAGCCGGTAGGCGTAACCCAGTAGGGCTTCAGGGGCTGAAGGGCTCCTGAGGGAACGGGGGAAACGGGGGAGCGGGGTGGGGGAGGGATGGTCCGGCCGGTCACCCGCCGGCCGGACCGTCACCTCCGCCCCGTCCTGGTCCCGGTCCTCCGCCCCGTCCCGGTCTTCGGTCGCCGAGGTCGTCCAGTACGCGGGAGATCCGCGCCCGGTTGGCGTCGGTTTCGGGGAGGGCGGTGCCGCGTTCGAAGAAGTCGCGGGACCCGGACAGGCCCTCGGCCACTGCCTCGTGCCAGAGCAGCCGGTGCCGTAACGCGATCTCCGGGGCGGTGTCGGTCGCCTCGTCCAGGACGGTGCGCGCCCGGCGCCGGAGGTCGGCGGCCGCCTCCGGGTTGCCCAGGTCCGCCTCGGCCGTGGACAGCCGGTCCAGGGCGGCGGCGTACAGGGGAACGTCCCCGAGACGTCGGGCGAGGCTCTCGGCCTTGCCGAGGGTGCCGACGGCCTCGGTGGGCCGCCCGAGGTCGAGTTGGAGCCCGCCGAGGCGGAGCAGGGTCTTGCCGAGGAGCCGGGGGCTGCCCGCCTTCTCGGCCAGGGCGATCGCCTTCAGGTAGCGGTCGTACGCCTTGTCGTGCTCGCCGAGCTGGTGGTGCATGTCGCCGGCCCGCGTCATGATCGAGCCGGTGAGCCAGTCGTCGTGCGTCAACTCGCCCGCCAGGCGCAGGACTTCCGCGAAATGCTCCATGGACTCGGCGATCCGGCCCTCCAGATTGGCGAAGGTCCCGAGGCCGGCCGAGGCGCGGGCCTGCTCATGGCGGTCGTCGGCGCGGCGGCTGATGTTCAGCGCTTCGGTGAACCAGGCACGGGCCTCCCGGTATCGGCCCTGGACCCCGTACAGGATGCCGAAGCCGATGCGCAGCGCGGAGTCCATCCGTCGGTCGGTGGCCCGGTCGAGGAGGGGGAGCAGTGTCTCCAGCGTGGTGCGGCACTCGTGGAAGCGGCCCTGTCTGGTGAGGTAGTCGACGAGGCCCTCGGCGATCCAGCAGGCTTCGTCGACCCGGCCGAAGGACACCGCCTGACCGATCACGTCGACCAGTTCGCCGCCCGCCTCGTCCAGCCAGGCCGTGGCCTCCTCCCAGCCCGTGAAGGGGCCGGTGCCCTGGGGGCCGGTCGGGGTGGACGACGTTCCCCAGTCGCTGGCGCAGCGGGCGGCGGCGACGTACAGCCGGAGCACCCTCTCCCGCGCTGCCGCCGCCTCGTCGGGCGACGTGGCGGCGACGCGGCGGGCGTACACCGCGACCAGGTCGTGCAGGCGGTAGCGGTCGACGGTCACCCGCTGCGCCAGGCTCGCGTCCGCCAGGTTCTCCAGGGCGCGTTCGGCGTCGGGTGCCGGCTGGTCGAGGAGGGCGGCCAGCGTCAGCCGGTCGAGCCGCACGGTGGGGGAGAGCCCGAGGACGCGGAAGGCGCGCTGCTCGGCGGCGGGCAGTTGGGCGTAGGAGACCCCGAACGCGGCTTCTACGCTGCGGTCCTCCACCGCGAGTTCGTCGAGGCGGCGCTCGTCGTCGGTCAACCGGGCGGCGAGGGCCTCCACCGCCCAGGGCGGGCGGTCCTGGATCCGCGCGCCGACGATCCGCAGCGCCAGCGGAAGCCGCCCGCACAAGGCGGCGAGCTCGCGCACGGCGGCCGACGCGCGCACGGCGCTCGGCTCGCGCACCGTGCTCGGCTCGCGTGCCGGGGATGACTCGCGTATGGCGGTCGGCTCGCGTGTCGCGGATGACTCGCGTACGGCAGCCGACTCGCGTACGGCCGCCGGCTCGTGCATGGCGGTCGGCTCGCGTATGGCGGTCGGCTCGCGTACGGCGGCCGACTCGCGTGCCGCGGCTGACTCGTGCACGGCGGCCGGCTCGTGCACGGCGCTCGGCCCGCGTGCCGCGGTTGGCTCGCGTGTCGCGGATGACTCGCGTACGGCGGCCGGCTCGCGTGCCGCGGATGACTCGTGCATGGCCGCCGGCTCGCCCGCCGCGGTCGGCTCGCCCGCCGCGGTCGGCTCGCCCGCCGCGGTCGGCTCGCGCGCCGCGGCGCGCTCCCGGCCGAAGTCCTCGCCGCTCTCCGCCCACGACCCCGGCTCCCCAGCTCCCGCCTCTCCAGCTCCCGCCTCCCCAGCCCCCGCCTCCCCAGCGGCCTCCGCCGCAGCTCCGGCCCCAGCTCTCGCCTCCGTTCCCGCCCAAGCGCCCGCCCCAGCTTCCGCCTCCGCTTCCGTCGCCTCCTCGTCACCGACGCCGTCCTCGCCACCGCCGACGATGCGGGTCAGTAGTTCGGTCGCCTCGTCGATGCCGAGAGGGGGCAGTGAGACCCTGCGGTCCACGTCAAGGCCCGTCAGCCGCCGACGACTTGTCACCATCACCAGCGTGCCGGGGCCCGCGGGCAGCAGGGGGCGCACCTGTTCGGCGCGGGCGGCGTCGTCGAGTACGAGGAGCAGCCGGAGGGAGGCCGTGGCCGCCCGCCACGACGCGGCCAGCTCGTCCAGGTCCTCGGAGTCCTGTCCCTCGCCGGCCCCCACCGCCCGCAATAATCGGCGCAGAACGCGTTGCCGTCCCACCGCCCCGCGGTCCTCGCGGTGCCCGTGCAGCTCCACGAACAGGCAGCCGTCCGGGTACCGGCCGCGCAGGGCCCGTGCCGCGCGCACGACCAGGGCGGTCTTGCCGACGCCCGCCATGCCGTCGACCGCCCGGACGGTGACCTCCTGGTCGTCCGCGGGTGCGACGAGCAGGCGGTACTGCCGCTCGCGGCCGGTGAAGTTGCTTGTGTCGACGGGCAGTTCATACCGGGCGCGGTGCTTGCGGGGCGAGTCGTCCGGGCGCGGCTGAGGCGCGGCTGACGGCTTCGCCCCCGTCCGTGCCGGTGCCGGTGCCGATGGTTCCCGCTCCGCCGCCGACCGTTCCCGTATCGCTCCGGACCGTTCGTCGCCACGGAGTACCGCCGCGTGCACCCGGCGCAGTTCGGCGCCCGGTTCCACGCCCTGCTCGTCGACCAGGCGGCGGCGCACGGTCGCGTAGACGTCCAACGCTTCGGCCTGCCGGTTGGCGGCGTGCAGGGCACGCATGAGCAGGGTGGCCAACGCCTCGTTGTAGGGGTGGGCCGTCGTCAGGGAGAACAGTTCGGCCAGCGCCTCGGCATGCCGCCCGGAGCGGAGCTGACAGTCGGCCTTCTCCTGTACGGCCAACAGCCGTTGCTCCGCGAGCCGCAGTCGCTCGCCCTCCGCGAAGGGGCCCGGTATCCCGGCCAGGGGCTCACCGCGGAACAGTTCCAGCGCCCGGTTCCACGCGTCCACCGCGCGGGACCACGCGTCCACCGAGCAGTCTGGGCCCCCGGACTGCTTCGCTGCGTGCCCCTCGGCGACGGCCTCCTCCCAGCGCGCCACATCCACACACGCACCGCCGGCAGCGAAGCGGTACCCGCCGCGTACGGTCTCGATCGCGGAGCGCGCCTCCCCGGGGAGATCCAGGCGGCGCCGTAACCGGTGCACGTAGACGGGGAGCACCCTGGTTCCCGTGCCGGGCGGCTCCGTCCCCCACACCCCGTCGAGCAACCGCTGCCGGCTGACGGTCCTGCCCGGCCGGAGCAGCAGCGCGACGAGCAGGGCCTGCTCACGCACCGGCCCGAGCTCCAGCGCGGTGTCGCCCCGCCAGGCCTGGAGGGGGCCGAGCAAAGAGAAGCGAAGTCGCTGGTTCGGGTCCGTGGACAACTCGCTCGGCATCGGCACGCGGCGAGCGTACCCACGCCCTCCCCACCCTTCACCCGCCTCGCACCGACCCCCACAAGACCTGCGCCCGCCGCGTACGACGGAGACACACGACGATCTACGTGCCTACGTAAGGGGGCGCCGGTACGCAAGGGGTGCCGGTACGTAACGGGGTGTCGGGCTCACAGCCCCGTGGGTCCTTCGAGTGCTTGCAGCATCCCCGCCGGCAGCCGGTCGTTGCCCCAACTGCGCTCGATGTAGCCGATGATGCCCGCGACGTCCTCGGCGGGCACCCGCTCCGGTTCGCCGTGTTCGAGCGGGTCGGCGTGGAAGATGTAGAGCCGCGAGGCGAACTGGTCGAACGGCAGAGAGGCCTCGCCGAACCGCTCGCCGTTGCCCGCGGTGGAGACGACGACGCCGTCGCCCCAGTCCTGCCCGCTGTCGTTGTTCGGGTTGAAGAAGTACACACGCATGACGTCCTGGGGGTCCGGCGCGACCCGCAGGATCGTGATCGCGTGCCAGCCGACGTAGCGGGCCGCGCTGTCGGTGACGGCGACACCGGCCGGCTGCGGATGGATCAGCGGCTGCCCGCCGTTGTAGGAGGGGTGGTAGCAGGCGTGGAACTGGCGTAGGAACTCGTCGAGTTCGACCAGGTTCCCGGTCGCGACGTCCACGTTGATGTGGAACCCGCGGGGCGTCCACCAGCCGTGGAACTCGGGGTTGACCCACCGGTGCGGGTCCCCCGGCCGATCGGCGCAGCGCCGCCCCATCTCGGCGTAGATCCGGTCCAGGTGGGGCACGACGATCAGCGATACGGGGTCCAGGTCCATCGGCAGCGTGGTCGCCACGCCGGTCCCGCTGTCCCTCGACGAGATCGGCTGCCCCTCGAAGTGCATGAGCACCTCGTCGTCGCGCGCCGCCCAGACCACCATTTGCAGCAGGTAGTCCGGGTCGTTGTAGGACCACATCGACAGCGCGCGGGCCGACTGGCAGGTGGGGTTGTCGCCCTGGCCGACGCCGAGCGGCTGGCCCAGCATCGAGAGCACGCCCGCGGTCAGCCGCGCCCGCGGCTCCACCTCCTCGCCGAACACCGTCGCCAACCGCTCCCGGGCGGCCGGGGCGAGTTCGAGCGACAGCTGGCGCCACAGGGCGGGCACGATCGGCGGCTCGTAGAGGATGCCGCGGTCGAGCAGCAGCGCGAGACCGTAGATGCTCTGCGCGGTCTGCGGGTGCACGGCCGCCTCGATCAGCCGGTGCACCAACTGGCTGTAGCGCATCAGGCAGTTCCGGCCGGTGTCGGAGAGACCGAGCGCCTCGCCGACGAGGTAGTCGCTCTCGCGCAGCAGGAACCGGAGCAGTTCCGCGTGGTACGGCGACACCAGGCCGGTGTCGTGCATGGCCCGCGCGAACCCCGCCGCCTCGTACTGCAGGCCGCCGGCGTCCATCGCCTCCAGACGGGAGCGGAACACGTCGACGCCCGGGTCGTCCCGGCACGCCTCGGTGGTCCCGAACAGGCTCGTGATGAGCCGGTCGAAGCCCTGCCCCGACGACACGCCGAGATCGACCTCCGGGTCGTTGCGGTAGACCGCGATCCGGGTGATCAGCGCCTGCACGGTCTCGACCTGGATCGGACGCTGGCGCAGGATCCGCCAGATCTCGTCGACCAGGTTGTCCAGGACGCTGTCGTAGCCGATCTCTTCTGCGAGGTGGCGGAACAGGTCCCGGATGAGCTGCCCGGTGCGGCCCTGCCGGGTCCGCTCCGCCTCGCTGGGCACGCTGAACAGCAGCTCCAGGTTGGCCGCCAGCACCTGGGAGAGGAAGTGGCGGGCGTCCTCGGCGGGCAGCGTCGGGTGCGCGAAGTCGCCGCGGGCGACCGCGAGCATCCGCAGCTCGCTGGTCGCCTCGATCACCACGGTGTCCGGGTCTCCGCTGTGCAGGCCGGCGCTGACCAGCGACGGGACGAGGATCTCCGGGGACGCCCAGTCCGTCCCCTGGAAGAGCCCGGCCTCCTCGATGGCCTGCGCCCTGGCCTGGACCGCCGCGGCGCCGCCCGGCTGCATGAGCACCCGCCGCAAGGCTTCCAGGACCCGCCGAAGCTTCGTGTGCTTGCCGAAGTCACGAGTCTCGGACATGGCCTGAATCGCTTCGTCGAGCGAGGCCACACGCTTGTCCAGCGTCGTGGCCCCACTGTTGACGTCGACGGTCGGTTTCAAAGGGTTTCCCTCGGGTTGGCCTTCCGCGTCCACGGGGTCGTCAGACGTAGAAGTCGAGCTCTTCCTGCTTTTTCAACAGTTCACGCATCCGGTAGGGGTCGTCGCCGAAGAAGTAGACCAGGCCCCAGTGGGTGCCGAAAGCGGTCCTCTTGGTGACGGTCTCCTCGAGCGGTGTCGAGAGGTCGTGCGACTCGTAGTAGTCGTCGTCCTCGGTCTCCTCCGGGATCTGGAGCTCGCTGACGACGCGGCGGCGCGGGTAGACGCCGAAGCAGCCGGCGACACCGGACGCGTCGACGACCTCGCGCGGGAAGAAGGCGTCGATCTCCTCCTCGGTCGTCTTCGGGTCGAACGCCAGCACCAGCGCTTGGTAGGCGTTGAATCCGTATGCCCGCTCCAGCAGCTCGAACACCTTGAAGCCCGGCGGCCGGTAGGCGACTTCGCCGAAGTACATCTCGCCGTCACTGGTGACGAAGTACTCCGGGTGCACGAAGCCGAACTCGATGTCGAACGTCTTGATGAGCTTCTCGATCTGCGCCGTGATCTGCGGGCGGTACTTCTCCAGCTCCGGGGTCGCCGGCACGAACACCGAGTACCCCAGCGTGACGTACTCGGAGATGTTGAGGAACTTGATCTTCCCGTTGTGCACCCACGCCTCGACCGCGAACTCCCAGCCGTCGAGGTGGGACTCCATGAGGACCGGGAACTCCTCGTCCGGGATCGAGTCGATCTCGTCCGGGGTGCGGATGACGCGGTGCCCGAGGCACCCCGCCTTGTCGAACGCCTTGAGGTGGATCGGGTCGTTCGGGTCCCCGTCCAGCTTGAGCAGGGTCTGGTTGACGCGCTTGAGGAAGCGGATCACGTCGTCCCGGTCGTGGGCCTCCTCGAAGATCCCGACCCGGATGCCGCCGAGCTGCGCGCGGCGCTTCATCAGCGCCTTGTCGCGCAGCAGCATGGCCTGCCCGTACAGACGCGGGTTGCCGAGGAGGACGGAGTTGATCGCTCCCGCCCATTCGACGGTTTCCTCATACAGCGGGATCGCGACGTCGACGCCCTCGTTCTGAAGGGTCTCGGCGATCTCCACGGAGCGGTCGTTGAGCCGCTCGAAATTCCACGGTACGTAGGGGATGTCGTGCTCTACGCAGTACTCCTCGGCCCACTCCGGGGCCACGACCACGTATCTCCTGTCGAATCGGTCCAGGGCTTCCACCGCGTTGAGACTCCAGCCAAGAAGGGCTACGTAGCCCTTGTCCGGGTTCCTGGTGGCTGTTTCGCCCTGTGTCATAGGCGGCTTCTCCTTCGGCGCGATGCGCTCATCGACGGCGTGCCCGGCACGCCCGTGCCCGGCGGTCTGCCGCGCAAGCACCTCCTGCCCGAGCCCGGCCACGTCATTCCCACCCACGCGCACCTGGCGTCCCGCGCGCGACGAACAGTGACAGGCCGGTTACTCGGGTGAGTCGTGAACCCCCAGTTCAGGGCCACCCACCGATACACGTTTTCGCCCAGCGGTGGCTGTACGGCAAGATGGGGTGTTACTCGCCGCGCGAGGGCATAAAACAGCCCCTCACCAGCGGTTTTCCCGTCGATGAGGGGCCGTGTCAGGCGGCTTGGGCCGTCCCTGGGCCGTCATGGGCGTGACCGGCGGCTCGGTACATGGCGCTGATGGCCTTCCGGGTCCGGGTCTCGCTGGACGGCATGAGGTGCGTGTAGACGCGGAGAGTGAACCCCGGATCGCTGTGCCCGAGGTAGAGGCTCAGCGCCTTGATGTTCTCCCCGGCGTCGAGGAGGACCGAGGCGAAGAAGTGCCGGAGCGCGTGCATCCCGTGCTCGCGGGCGGAGGCGTACCGCTGGCCCTTCTCGGGAACGGGGATGATCCCGGCGGAGGCCAATGCGGGCTTCCATACGCGGTCGTTGAAGTCGTTGCTCCACAGGGCGCCGTCGACGTGGCTCGTGAAGATGAGTTGGTGAGTGACCTTGGGCCCCGTCGGCGTGAGCCAGGGCAAGGTCACCTCTACCGGCGGGAAACGCTTCATGTGCTCGGTTAGCGCAGCCGACACCTCGGGGTCGAGTGGCACGTCACGGAGCTTGCCGCGCTTCGGCGGAGCGAACACCAGCTTGCCGCGTACCTTCTTGACCTGTTGCCGGACGTACAGCCAGCCGAGATCCCCGATGTTGTCGACAGCCAGCCCGAAGATCTCGCCTTGCCGGAGACCACAGCCGGCGCCGACGTCGGTCATTGCCTGGTAGCGCTCGGGGAGCCCAGCGCGTACGTCGAAGACCTGCCCGGCTGTCCATGGATGCACGCGTGTGGGCGCGGGACGAGGCGCCTTAACCGAGCGGGCGCGGCAGGGATTCGAGGCCAACAGTCGATCGTCCACAGCAGCGTTGAGGACCGAGGACACCGCATCGAAGATCAGGCGCCGGTACGACGCGGACGCCACAACGTCTTCGAGCTGCCGGTTCCACTCGCGGATGTGCTCCGGCTGGAACGACCCGATCGGACGCGTGCCCAGGTAGGGGAGAGCGTGCAGTCGTAGGCGACCCTCGACGGCGGCCCGGCTCGTGAGGTCGGTGGTCAACGCGCCGAGCCACCGTTCCGCGTACTCACGGAAGGTCGTACGGGCGGCCCGAGGGTCGATGTACTGGCCGCGCGCCATGTCGGCTTCGATGTTGGTCAACCACGTGTCGGCCAAGCGCTTCTGCTTGTCCGGGAAGCTCTTGGCCTTCTCGGAGCCGTCCGGGCCGACGTAACGTGCGCGGTAGCGGAGGCCGACGCCGTAGCGGTCGGTCTTGACCTTGACCGGCTTGCCGTTCGGGCCCGACTCGACCTTGAACCAGCGGTCTTGGATGTGTCCAGCCATCAGGCAGCCACCTCCATCTGCGACACGACCCAGGCGCGTACGTCTTCCGGGTCGAAGCGGAGGTGACGGCCGACGCGGAAGCCACGAGGCCCGGTGTGCTTGCGGCGCCACTGGTAGATGGTTTCGAGCGGGACGCCGAGGAGGTCGGCGACGTCGACCGGGGTCAAGTAGCGGTCGGGCAAGACGTGCTGCATGGTCACCACTCCTTCTCGTCTGTCAGGTCGGCCAGGGCTTCGCGTGCTGTCTCTCGGTTCAGTTGGATGTCTCGGGCGATGGACGCGGCGAGGGCGGATTCGCCGGGGGTGTGGCCGTGGCCGGCGTACTGCCAGTCGGCCAGGACGAGGGTCGTGTTGGGGTCGGGGAGGCCGAGGGCTTCGCGTTGTTGTTCGGCGCGGTAGTCGGCGCGGACCTGTCGACGAGCGGTGAACGTCGAGGAGTAGGCGCGGGACTTGGTCAGGAAGTGGCCTCGGAAGCCGAGCATGTGCGCCCAGAGCCAGAGCCGTCGTTCCGGGTAAAGCGGGTCGAGGTCATGGCAGGCTCGGATCAGTCGCCGGGTGTGGTCGGGTACGTCGGTGCGGTCGAGTTCGGCGAGTTCGCCGATGCGTCGGTCCAGGGCGCCCGCGATCTCGGCGGCTTTGGTGGCGTACTTGGCGACGTAGGAGGCCACGGCCCCTTCGGTGATGTCGTCTCCGTCGTTGAAGGCCGTGATGGGGCGGACGTCGAGTTGGTCGCCCCAGCGCAGGGACCGGGCCGGCTGGTCACCTGCGGCGGGAACCTGCGCGGTCACGTACGGGTGGGCCACGGCCGTGCGGATCGCGTCGGCGAGCAGGTCGTGGGTCGCCCAGGGCGGCGGGACAGTGTCGGGCCCGTCGGGTCCGTCGATGCGGATCACCGCGTGGAAGTGGATCGCTCCGCGCTTCTGGAACTCGGCAACCTTGTTGAACGACAACCGGGCTACTTCCCGGAACGCGCTCTGTGTGAGGCCCGCGGCTCCTGCGAGTTCGCGGCGGAGCCGGTTGGTGAAGCGGTGCCACAACTCGCCCGCATGGTTGTTGAACAGGACCGCGCCCGCATAGTCGTACGACTCCGGATCGAGCGGGGTGCCGAGCGCGGAATCGTCCTCAGCATGGTGCCTTCCGCAGCGGCAGCGGCCGGAGTCGGGCCGGTTGTGGACCGGGCCGAACGAGGGTGCGGTGAGGGTGGCGAAGACGCGGGGGCGTGTCCGCACGGTGGCGGGGATGTCCATGCGGTCGTCGCCGGTCAGGCCCGCGCGCACCAGGTGGTAGGCGTCGCCCGCGTAGAGGTAGGCGCAGGGAGCGCAGCGGGAGGCGCGGCGGTTGCCGCAGGCGATACGCAGTCGGCCGCCGGGCTGGTCTCCGGTTGTGGTGTGGTGCAGCACCGCGCCGGTGACCTTGTCTCGGACGACCGTCCAGCCAGTCAGGTGGATCGGATTGGAACAGCCACCCGTGCGGCGGATCTGCTCGCGCCACTCGTCGAAGTCGGGGGCGGAAGCGACGCGCAGGATGTCGGCGAGGACGATCGGGTCCAGCGTCTCGGTTTCAGGCACGGGCCATCACCAGCTCCCGGACCGCGTCGACGAGTTGAGGGGTCGGGGTCCACAGGCCGCGTGCGCCGGGCCAGAACAGGGGCTGCCGCAGTGTGCGCACGTCGGTGAACTTCCAGTGCCACTGGTCGGAGGCGGACCACAGGGTGCAGTAGCCGTCGCCGGGGTGGCAGTCGACGAGCCGGCCCACGGCCAGGACCGCGCCCCGCGGTTGCGGGCGGGTGAGGAAGGGCCGGGCGAGGGGGAGGTTCCAGGCGTCGCGGTCGAGGGTGCGTCCGGCATGGATGAGGACCCAGCCCCGGTAGCCGGTCTCCCAGTGCCGGTTCTCGATGCGCTTGGTGCCGTAGGCGATGCAGGACGCCCAGGGCTGCCACAGCGTCAGTGCACGCACTTCGGGCATGGTCACAGCACCTCCAGGAGGCGGGAGGCGATCCACTGGGCGACGTTCGCGGGCACGGCGTTGCCTGCCTGTTTGGTCTGCTCGCCGCCGTGCCCCTTCACCTGGTATTCGTCGGTGAAGCGCTGGGCGCGCAGGTGCTCACGCGGGGAGAGCATCCGGAAGTAGCAGTCCTCGATCGCGATCTCGTCCGGGACGTGGTCGGCGCCGAGGACGAGTCCGGCGGATTCGCGGGTGGCGATCGTGTGCAGCGGCACGGCGGTCGTGGTGGGGCCGCCCTTGCGGTACGGGATGACCAGGCCGTGATGATTGCCTCCGGCGGTGATCGAGGCGAGCGGATCGGCGATCGCGCGGGTGGTGGAGCCGCCGCCGCGGTGCTCGGTGATGAACGGAGCAGGCAGCAGGAGGGCCTCGCTGTCGCGGGTGGTGCGGGTCCGCATGGGCACGGTGGCCGGGGTGGCGTCGATGTTCCAGCTCCCGCCGACCGGAACCAGCAGCGGAGGGATCGCGACACCGTCACCGATGCGCACGGTGCGGGTGGCCAGGGGCGCGGCGGTGGCGGGAACGGCGCGGCCGTCACCGGTATCGGAGTGGTTGACCGTGATCACGGCGGGGACGCGGTGCTTGGCCAACCCCAGTTTGATCTTGCGGAGCGTGGATGCGGCGAGGGGGCCACGGCCGTGTGCGGCGCGGTCGGCGATGCGGATGCCGGGGTCCATCCAGTTGATCGCGGACGCGGCCGGTCGCACGTACGGTTCGACGATCTGGTGACGACAGGCGGTGTTCGGGCAGCGGTAGTCGTACTGCTGGCGGTACTTGCCGATCTTTCGGCCGTTGCGCCACGACTGCACTGCGCTGACGTCCTGCTCGCACACGGGGCACCAGGCAGCCGGGCGGACGTCGAGGTCCGGGACCCGCATGCTGGTGCGGGTGAAGACGATGAAGATCCGGTCCCGCCACTGCGGAGCATGCTCGTTGCCGTCGCTGTCACCGACGTGTGCGGCGGAGACCGAGACGACCTGATGGCGGAAGCCGAGGATTTCCATGCCGTGCAGCCACCAGGAGAACAGCGGCCAGGCGGTGGCGAAGCGGGGCACGTTCTCGCAGACCACGGCGTCGAAGTGGTGCACCTCGGCGGCGCGCAGGATGTCGTACGCGGTCGCCCGCGTGCGCTCCCAGGCCGCATCGGCCATCGGCCCCTCTTCGAGAAGGTCCAACTGGCCCGCTACCTGGCGGGTTTTGGGGCGGGAGATGCCGTCGGCGGGGCTGCCTTCGGTGCAGATCGGGGAGCCGACCAGGACGCGGGCTTTGGGCAGGCGCCGCATGTCGTAGTGGTCGAGGTCAACGCAAAGGTGTTCGGCCTCGGGGAAGTTCGCGGCGTGGGTCTCGACCGCGCGGTCCCAGTGGTTGGCGCCAAGGACGACGTCGAAGCCGGCCCGCCGGAACCCCTCGGAGTCGCCACCCGCACCGCAGAACAGATGGATCGAGGTGGGGCGCGAGGTCGCAGAACGGCGCGTCATCGGGCCACCTCCGCCGTGTGGTCGGGGGCAAGCGCGTCGAGGGTGTCGGCCGCCTCACTCGCGGCATGCGCCAGGGCGCGCAGGGCGTCGGCGTTGTCGGGGGTGACCATGAGGGCGATCCGGTTGTCGGGGCCCTGGATATACAGGCTGACGAAGGGCCGACCGCTGGACGCGTGGGGGAAGGCGACGACGCGGACGGTGGTGTCGGCGTCCAGGTGCGTGGAGACGTCCAGGTACCTCATGCCCGACCCCCGATCAGCGCGAGCGCGCGGGAGACGGGGCGGGACGGACGACGACCGGTGCCCTGGCAGGCCGGGCAGTCCAGAGTGAGCGTGCGCAGGTGACCGAGGAGGTCGCGGCCGAGGCCGGAGGATACGGCGACCGTGGCGAAGCCGTCGCAGTTCGCACACACCCGCGTAGAGGTGTTGGGCTGGTCATGCATGATGGTTCTTCCTTCCGGATCAGGTGGTTCGGGCAGGAGGTCCGGCTCCGGAGCGGCGAAGACTTGGCGGTTTGAGACCGCTCCGGGGCCGGTCAGCGACGGTGCTTGGTGTCGGTGGCGAGGATCGAGCGGACCACCAGCGCGACGATCGCGAGGGATCCGGCGGTGATGGCGACCGCGAGGAGCATGGAGACCAGCACCGCGCCCACGGTGAGGACCACGGCGGTACCGCCGCCGACAAGCAGGAGCAGCGCGCCGGGCGTGAGCTGCACCTGAGACCGCGACGGAGCCGACGCGACCGGGGGCGGGGTGGGGTGCTGGCAGCCGCAGGCCGCGTGAACGTCATCGCGCGGGACAACGGTCCCCAGGCTGGCGACGGTCGGGATGATCTGACCCGTAGGCCGTTCGTTGACGGGAATGCGGGGCTTGAACATGAGTGGAACTCCCTTCAAAACTCAGGTCACTTGTCGGTGGTGTGCTCGACGACCGAGGTGCCGGTCTTGGTGCCGGACTCGATCGCGGGAGCGAGGAAGGTGTCCGCCAGGAGGAAGCCGCCCAGCAGGAGGACGACGATCACCCAGGTCGGGGGCCGGTAGAGACGGATCCCGAAGTAGCCGAGTACGGCGACGACCAGGACCAGGGGCAGTTCGACATCCATGAGCGGCTGTCCTTTCGGTTCAGGCGAGTTGGGTGATCAGGGCGTCGGCCATCGGGCCGGGCACTCCGAGACGGGACCGGAGCGTGTCCGTGTCGATCGGGGCGCCGGTCGCGGACCGGTGGGCGTCGGCGATCTTCCGGGCCCGTTCGACCAGCGCAGGCGGGACGGATACCGGGGGCGCTGGCGGCGGGGCAGACGCGGGAAGGGCGGGTGCCTTCTCCGGACCGTCGAGGACGGTCGACGGCTCGGGGACCGGGTCCGCCGGAGCGACGTCCGCCGTGTGGTCGGGTGCGGGATCGGGATGGTGGACGAGCAGGGTGCCGCCGAGGAAGGCGAGCGCGGGCCAGCCGGCGACCAGGAACCGCAGCCAGGCAGGGGTGTGGTCGAGGTCGAGGAATCCGGCGGTGGCGACATTCGCGCCGAGCGAGGCGGTCAGCGCGACCAAGAACCAGCACCACGCCAGACGCCGGGTCCGCCCGGTACGCAGCCGCCGCCACGCCGCGACGAGCAGGAGGTCGACAGAGACCGGGTAGGCCCACGCCTTCCAGCCGGTCTGTCCAGCCGCTTCGGCAATGTCGTGCAGGTGGGCGAAGGACAGCGCACCAGCAATCACGGCCTGCACGAGCACGGCGTCGAGGCGGATCTTGGGGTTCACTTCTCTTCACCTCCTTCGAGTGGGGTTGGTGCCGGGACGGGGCGGGGAGCGAGGTCCGGCCGCCCGGTCCCGGCGAGTTGTTCAGTCGGTGGGCGCTTGGCCGGAGCCGAGGCAGGCCAGGCAGAGGCCGGTTTGCTGGTCGGTCGTGCTCCGGCGCTTGCGTCCGACACGGACCGAGATCGCAACCTCCCCGGTGCCCTTGCAGGCGGTGCATTGCTGTGCGGTCGGTTCACGGCGGGCGGCGGGCTTCCGCTTGGGCACGGTCACCACCCGCTCTCGGGCGGCGGCTCGTACAACGGAGGCACGACATCCGGGGGCAGGGAGACGGCCAGCGCGCCGCCGACGAGGTCGGCAAACTCCTGGTCGACGTCGGGGCGTTCGGCGTACAGGCACAGGTCGCCGAGCAGGAGCACGGTGCGGTTCAGGTCCTGGCAGGACTCACACATGGCCGCACGTCCTTTCCGGTAGCAGGCATGGGAGGGGTAGGGAGTTGGCGCGAGACGGTCACGCCGACCGGTTGAGGGGAAGCGCTACGAGGCGGGAGCCGAGATCTCCGCCGAAGCCGAATCCGGGGCAGCAGCCGGCGCGGGCAGCGTGACCGGGACAGGCCGGTAGTCGGCCAGGGCCGGAAGTTCGGGGGTGAGGTGGGCGAACTCGCGGCACGTGGCGACTACTTCGCCGATCGAGGTCTTGGGCGTACGGATCCGGGCCCAGTTGCCGGAGGAGTCGCCTGCCACGGCCATTCCGGCGCGCTCGGAGGCAATCGCGGTAGCAGCCTGCACGGCGAGATCGTTGATGTCGCCGAGACCCATTTCGGCGGTCTGCTTGTCGTTGCACCGGTGAGTTACCCGGTTGGTCAACTGCGCCCGGAGAGCCGTGGCGCCCTTGCCCAGCTCCGACCCGAACCGCTGACCGGCGATCTCCAGGTGGATGCCGACCGCGCGGGAAAGCTGCGCGAGCCGTACGAGCTGAGTGACCATGCGCTCGCGGCGTGCAGTGTCGACCTTGGAGGCGACGAGGAAGAGTTCGGCGATCTCGTCGACCAGGACCACGATCGGAACCGGCCGCAGCTTCTTGGGCAGGCCCCAGATGTCCGAGGTGATGTCCTCAAGCGGGGTGTCCGGGGCGATGCCCTGGTGCAGGCACAGCAGGTCGAAGCGGTCTTCCATCTCGCCCACGAGGGCATCGAGCAGGCCGTCGGCCTCGTCCGGGGTGGTGGCCAGTGCGGTCAGCCGGGGCGCGAACGCGTTCTGCTCGACGCCGCGCTTGCAGTCGATGCCGACCAGGGCCACGTCCAGCGGGGCGAGGGCTTTGATCAGGCAGCGTTGGAACATCGACTTACCGGACTTGGTGGCGCCCAACGTCAGGCCGTGCGGGGATTCCTGGTAGTCCCGCACGTACGTGAGGCCGTCCTCCCGCAGTGCGACCACGGCCGACAGTGGACCGGAGGCGAGCCGGCGCGGCATGCGCACACGGCCGAGGATGTCGAAGGCGATCAGCCGCAGTTCGACGACGCCCGGCTTGATCTCAGCCACGTGCACCGAGTGCACCGCCCAGGCATGCCGCAGCCGTACGGCGGACTTGGTCACGTCCTCCGGGATCAGCCCCGCAGGAAGCTTCATCCGCAGCCGCACACCGGTCGCAGTCGGCCGGATGCCCCGCAAGCGCGGGATACCAGGGCGAACCACCTCGGAGCCGGCCGCCTTCTTGGCGAAGACCTTCCACCACGGCGGGTCCACCGTCAGCGCGCAGGCTTCCAGGGTCTGCCGGTAGGAGGAGAACACCCTCCACAGGGCAGCGGGCAGGCCGAACAGGACCCAGTACACGGACGGCGCCTTGGCCCGCACGATCAGCGCGAAGAGCACTAACGCGACGAGGGCGCAGAGGAGTTCGGTCATGGCGGGTCAGCCCTTGCCGTTCGAGCCGGCCGGGGTGAGGTTCTTCGACGTGACCGCGACCGCGCGGTAGCTGATGCCGTGCCCGAAGTCGTTCTCCCATGGACGGGCCACCAGACCGGGGAACTCCACCGGCATACCCGGCACCAGGTCCGGCTGGATACCGTCCTCGGCGACCACGACCGTCAGCGCGTCGGGGCGGCCGTCCACGATCACGGCCACGTTCACGTTGTACAGGGTCTTGCCCGACGTCCGGTCCGTGGCGATCTCACCGGTCTCCCGGTTCTTCACCTTCGGCTCCGGAGCCTGGATCAGCATGACCGTCATTTCACGGGTGTCCACGGGGATCTGTCGCATGAGTTGCCTCCCAGAAGGGATCGAAGGAATCTTGCGGTACGTACATAGTCGGCTTGGCATTCCTAGTTGTCAAGGAGTTCTTGGGTTGCCTAGTTCGATGAATTGCCGCGAAGCTGGATTCCGTGACGAACGCGAAGAAGGTTGAGCCGCTCAAAAGGTCCGGTGTGCCCGCATATCTCCAAATCGCGGAGGCGTTGCGCGAGATGATCCAGAAGGGGGTTCTGGAGCCCGAGGACTCTCTCCCCTCCACCGCGCAGCTCTGCGATCAGTACGGAGTGTCGGCAAGCGTCGTCAAAGCGGCGATCAGCGTTCTTCGCACCGAGGGTCTAGTCGTTGGACAGCAGGGCAAGGGCGTTTTCGTCCGCCCAGCCGGCCAGGGCTCGCAACCCGACGACGACGCCCTCGTTGCCCAACTCGACGAGATCCAAAGTGCGATTCGGGATCTTTCCGGACGGATGGCAGCGATCGAGGAGGCAGTGTTCCCAAAGCGTGCTCGAACTGCCCGACGCGACACGTAAGTTCATCCAGTTCCGCCTGGATGAGGCTCACGCGATGCAGTAGGGCTTGTTTCCGATCTTGGCTCTGCGTCATCGCGACTGCTCCGTCCTTGGAGGCTTCACACCCGGTCACCGGGCCTGCATCCATTGACGCTCAGTAGTCCCCGCAACACCATGTGCCGGATGTGGACGCAAGTACCGCCCCGTAACTGTCCACATGGGAGGGATGATCTTGGCTCAGGCTCCCCGAAAGCTCACGCCGACCGAGGACCCGCAGCACTTCTTCGGTGCCGAACTCCGGTACTGGCGTGAGCTGCGCGGATTCTCGCAGGACGAGCTTGGCGCGCACCTCTTCGCCAGCGGTGACACGTTAAGCAAGGTCGAGGGTGCGAAGCGCTTCCCCCCGCGTGACTTAGCCGTGCAGTGCGACGCCATCCTCGGTACGGGCGGGATCCTCGCCAGGCTCTGGGATCTGGCGGACGCGAAGCGTGTCGACGGACGTTCCAAGGCAGCCAAGCAGGCCAGCCATGTGGACAGTTCCACTCTCGACATCCACAACGCCCTTTCCGCAGGCACGATGAAACTGCGGGTAGATGAAGGGGGCAACATGTGGGCCGAGATCAATCGACGATCGTTCATGGTGGGCAGCGCTGCTGCGTTGGTCAGCCAGGTGGGTACTGGCGAAGCGGCAGGTCTGCCCATCGACTCGCACGCAATCGACACCGCTAACGATCCCTTCGGATTCGCCAGGACGGTCACGGCGAACTGGCCCGATCTCCGGCTCTCGCGTCCGGTCCCCGACTATGGGGTCGACTGGACCGCCTTGCTGCCCGACGGAAAGTCCATGTTGGGCTCCAACGTCCCGTTGCAGCTCCATCCCGCACGGGTCGAGGGAAGCCGAGCACTTGTCTCCATCCCGGACCAGCGGCGCGCGAACAGCTTCCTGGACCGTCCGGGCCGTGGCCTTCTCGTCGGGGCCGCTGGCGACGACGACTCACCCCAGTTCTACGTACTGGATGGCAGGAACGCGCGGAGCCGGCTGAAGCGCGACAGCGGCATTCACGAGGTCACCGCTCCACTCGCCTACGAGTTGGATGACCTAACCTTCGGGATCCTGTGGGCCGTCGCCAACTACGACGATGCGTTGCAGGCAGACGATCAAGCCCTGAACGAGACCCGCACTGATCTTGAACGGTATGACCGCTTGTCGTCATCAGCGGTCAGCAGGGAAGCCGCACCGGGGCTGAACGCGGTTGCCCACATGTGGCTCGGGTCCGACTTCTGCGCCCGTCACATCCTCAAGGCCCTGCCGGATCTACCGGAAGTTCCCGCGTTCTGGACGCGTGAACAGCGAGGCGAAGAAGCCAGCGCATGGCTGCTCTTCGACCACAAGTACCCGTACCTACAGGCGACCACCCGAGCCCTGGGAGGACCAAGCACGCGCGCCTTCTGCGTACCTGAAAGCGTCGTGCATACGTCACCCCGGCACGAACGGATCTTGCTCTTCCTGGCCGTAGCGCTCATGGAGTCACTGGGCATCCATGCTCAGTTCACCTCGGACGCCTCGTACGAAGCCGTCGAGGGCTTCGTCGTCTCCCCCAACAAGGAAGCGATCATTGCCAACTGGGTACGCGGAGACGGCATGTGGCATGTCGACGTGACCGGACGCTCCGCCGTCGTTCGCGAGTTCACCAACGCCGCCGGAGACGTCGGAGCAGAGTCCCTTCTCGAAGCGCCGACGGCTCCGGAGCGCCTGCGGGCACTCGCGAACTACCTTGATCTCCCTTGGGCATGGCTGGTGCGACGGTGTGGTCAACTCGGCAAGTACGGAACAGCCGGGCTGATTCAGTCCCGAAGTCGCCTGGTCTCAGCGGCCGGTCTTGACGCTGCTTGCGCGTACGTCGGCGCCCTACCTGCCGACAGTTAGCCTGCCCACGACAGATCACGAAGGATCGGTTGCCATGACGGACGCGCAGCGACGCGTAGCGGTGTTCTCGCTCGGAGGCACCATCGCGATGACCTCCCAGACGCCTGGTGGAGTAACCCCGACACTCTCGGCCAGCGATCTCGTCTCGGCGGTGCCGGGGCTTGCCGACACAGGCATTGCGATCGACGTCCACGACTTCCGACAGCTCCCCGGCGCTTCTCTCGGCTTCACGGATCTCCTCGATCTCGCGAGAGAGATCGAAGACCTGACGGCGGACGGCGTAGTCGTCACACAGGGCACGGACACCATCGAGGAGACCGCCTACCTTCTGGACTTGGTGTACTCCGGGGACATGCCCATCGTGGTCACGGGCGCGATGCGCAACGCGAGCATGGCGGGCGCGGACGGACCGGCCAACGTACTCGCTGCCGTCAAGGTCGCCGCGAGCAGCAAAGCCCGAAAGATTGGAGCTGTGGTCGTCTTCGGCGAGGAGGTGCACGCAGCCCGTTGGGTACGCAAGATGCACGCCACCAGCCCGACAGCGTTCGAGTCCTATCCGGGCCCGGTCGGCTACGTGGCCGAGGACCGCGTACAGATCTGGACTTGCCCGAGCGAGGAGCCCGGGTTTCGACCCCAGGAGATCAGCGGCACTGCGCGGACCGCGGTCGCCTCGATCGGGCTCGGAGACGACGGGGCAGTCCTGCGAGCAATCGGCACGCAGGTCGACGGCCTGGTAATCGCTGCGTTCGGAGCCGGACACGTTCCCGAGTCCTGTGTCGGAGCGCTGACTGATCTGGCCTCCGAGATGCCGGTAATCCTGGCGACGCGCACCGGAGCCGGCCCCGTGCTCAGCAAGACCTACGGATTCCCCGGCTCGGAGTCGGACCTACTCTCACGGGGCCTGATCTCTGCGAACACCCTCGACCCGGTCAAGGCGCGGATTCTCCTCCAACTCCTCCTGATGCAGGGCGCCAGTCACGACGACATCGCGCGTCGCTTCGAACTCGTCCAGTGACCCCCACCCATACAAGAGAGGCACCCCACGTGCGCAGCTACGAACTGACGACAGGACGCACCTTCGGGGTGACCTTCGACCACGGCGACGACTTCTTTCCGACCCTCGCCGAGTTCTGCCGTAGCAACGGCGTACGGCATGGGTACGTCCCGATGTTCATCGCCGCTTTCGCCGAGGCGGAGATCGTGGGTGCATGCGAGAAGCTGGAGGACCCCGAGGCCCCGGTGTGGAGCAAGGTCCACGTAGAGAGGGTGGAGGCCATGGGATGCGGCACTCTGGCCTACGACGCCGAGACGGACACCGTGCTGCCGCACATCCACACGTCATTGGGCGAGAAGGCGCGTTCAGCGAACGGTCACACGAGCCACCTGCTCAGCGCCCGCGTGCAATTCCTCGTTGAGATGCTCGTGGTCGAGGTCACGTCGCCGATCATGACCCGCCCGCAGAACCCGGACCTTTACAACGTGCCTCTGTTGACCTTCGGCCAGTGAGCGCGGGGCGCGGACAAACTTTCCCTACATCATCAAGGGCTCGCTTCGCTCGCGCCCGGACCGGCCGGCTCCCGGATCAACGGGCATGCCAACCCGACCGCCGAAAGCCCCTTGCCCGGCGGCCGACGGCCGCGAGCGACCCGCACGCCACCGCCGCCACGATCCGACCCGAGAGGGAAAGAACAGGCGCGGCGAACTCACCGTGCCCAACCGCCCGCCGGAACCGGGGCCTCAACCCGCGCTACCCGGGTCTCAAGGATCGATCCGCAAGGAATCAGGGCCACACACAGCGTGGCGGCGCCGGTCGGCCGCCGCCACGCGGCGCCCACCATGTCTACGCCAGTGGGCCCCGCGCGTCGTCGTCCGCCCGCGCCCACAAGGGGGCGAAGAACCAAGCACAGGAGACGGCCAGGTCCGGCAACAAGGGCAGAGGAAAAGACGCTTTGTGCTACCGACAGGGCCGGATCGTGGCGACGCTGGCATGCGGGCCCACGCAGTCGAGCCCACCAGGAGGGGCTACGACCCGAGCCCCTGCAACCGGACACCGACGCCCGGACCCGCGCAGCGACCCTTGAGCGATACGGAAAGTCGGCGCACGCCGGCCACGGCCAAAGACCATGCCTCCGGCGGGGGCGCTCCGGCACCGGGGGCCGGGGGTAACGCTGTCGGGTGCGGATCCGCGGGTGGTTGCGAGGGGCTTCCATCCCGTCCGCCGTCGACCCAGGCAGAGCCGAGCAGACACGGGCCCCGGTGTCCAGGTCGTTCGTACAGTGGCGCGCTCCACCTGGACACCGGGGCCCGCGCCCGCTCCACATACGTGTGGGTCGACGGCGGACGGGATGGAAGCCGGGTTGGGTCGTGGGCTGGGAAAACAGCGCGAGTTCCGGGCCGTCTGTGGGCCGTCCGAGGCGGCTCGACAGCGACCAACGGCGACAACCAGTGACAGATCAACTACGGCAGCGCCAAAAGAACCGGCAGGTCACAGGCGTCCGGCCATACTGGTTTCCATCGCAGGGTGCCAGTCAGGCAAGATGGGGTGTATCTGCCCTCACGCGGTGGAGCCGCCTTATGCGGGCCCCTTACTGCGACACACACTTCGACTGCCGGACGGTTTCTCTTGGCTGAGTTCATCTACTCCATGCGCAAGGCGCGCAAGGCGCACGGCGACAAGGTGATCCTCGACGACGTCACCCTGGACTTTCTTCCTGGAGCGAAGATCGGCGTTGTCGGGCCGAACGGTGCCGGTAAGTCGACCGTCCTGAAGATCATGGCGGGCATCGAGCAGGCGTCGAACGGTGACGCCGTCCTCATGCCCGGTTACAGCGTCGGCATCCTCATGCAGGAGCCGAAGCTCGACGAGTCCAAGACGGTTCTGGAGAACGTCCAGGACGGCGCCGCCGAGATCATGGGCAAGCTCAAGCGCTTCAACGAGGTCGCCGAGCTCATGGCGACCGACTACAGCGACGAGCTCATGGAAGAGATGGGCAAGCTCCAGGAGGACCTCGACCACGCCGACGCGTGGGACCTCGACGGTCAGCTGGAGCAGGCCATGGACGCCCTGGGCTGCCCGCCCGGCGACTGGCCCGTCACCAACCTCTCCGGTGGTGAGAAGCGTCGCGTCGCGCTCTGCAAGCTGCTCATCGAGGCGCCCGACCTGCTGCTCCTCGACGAGCCCACCAACCACCTCGACGCCGAGTCCGTGAACTGGCTGGAGCAGCACCTCGCCCAGTACAAGGGCACCGTTGTCGCCATTACTCACGACCGGTACTTCCTCGACAACGTCGCCGAGTGGATCCTCGAGCTCGACCGCGGGCGCGCGATCCCGTACGAGGGCAACTACTCCACGTACCTGCAGAAGAAGTCCGAGCGCCTCAAGGTCGAGGGCAAGAAGGACGAGAAGCGGCAGAAGCGGCTCAAGGAAGAGCTCGAGTGGGTGCGGTCCAACGCCAAGGGGCGCCAGACCAAGTCCAAGTCGCGTCTCGCCCGCTACGAGGAGATGGCGGCCGAGGCCGACAAGATGCGGAAGCTGGACTTCGAGGAGATCCAGATCCCGCCGGGCCCGCGCCTGGGCAACGTCGTCGTCGAGGTCGAGAACCTCGGCAAGGCGTTCGGCGACAAGGTTCTCATCGACGACCTGAGCTTCACGCTGCCGCGCAACGGCATCGTCGGTGTCATCGGCCCCAACGGTGCCGGTAAGACCACCCTGTTCAAGATGCTTCAGGGCTTCGAGGAGCCGGACTCCGGTTCCATCAAGGTCGGCGACACCGTCAAGATCAGTTACGTCGACCAGAATCGCGCCAACATCGACCCGAAGAAGACCCTCTGGGCCGTGGTGAGCGACGAGCTCGACTACATCAACGTCGGCCAGGTCGAGATGCCGTCGCGTGCGTACGTCTCCGCCTTCGGGTTCAAGGGGCCGGACCAGCAGAAGCCCGCGGGCGTGCTCTCCGGTGGTGAGCGCAACCGCCTCAACCTCGCGCTCACCCTCAAGCAGGGCGGCAACCTGCTGCTTCTCGACGAGCCGACGAACGACCTGGACGTCGAGACCCTCAGCAGCCTTGAGAACGCGCTTCTTGAGTTCCCGGGCTGTGCCGTGGTCGTCTCTCACGACCGGTGGTTCCTCGACCGGGTCGCCACGCACATCCTCGCGTACGAGGGTGACTCCAAGTGGTTCTGGTTCGAGGGCAACTTCGAGTCCTACGAGAAGAACAAGATCGAGCGGCTCGGCCCGGACGCCGCGCGTCCGCACCGCGCCACCTACAAGAAGCTGACCCGCGGCTGATGGCTCGCCACGTATACGCCTGCCCCCTGCGTTGGGCCGACATGGACGCGTACGGACACGTCAACAATGTCGTGTTCCTCCGGTACCTGGAGGAAGCCCGTATTGATTTTCTGTTCCGGCCCGACAAGGACTTCCAGCAGGGGTCCGTCGTGGCGCGCCATGAGATCGACTACAAGCGGCAGTTGGTGCACCGGCATCGGCCCGTGGACATCGAGCTGTGGGTCAGTGAGATAAAGGCCGCCTCGTTCACGCTCGCCTATGAGGTCAAGGACGAGGACGTCGTGTACGTGCGCGCCTCCACGGTCGTCGTGCCGTTCGACTTCGAGGCGCAGCGGCCGCGCCGGATCACCGCCGAGGAGCGGGAGTTCCTGGGCGAGTACCGGGACGACGACGCGGACCGTTCGGAGGCGCTCGTCGCATGAGTGCGACCGTGCTGTATCTGGCCGACGCGGGGGAGGTGGCGGATCTCGCCGCCTTCCTCGGCCGGCTGTTGCGTTACGACAAGGCGGCCGCCGTACGGCTGCGGGCGCAGGCCGGTGGCCAGGCGCTCGCGGTGTTCGGGCGGCCGCCCTCGTTCGAGGTGCTGGCCGTGCGTACGGCGCGGCTGCTCAAGCCGTACGAGGACGGGATCGCGGACACCCTCGATGTGACGGTGTCCGCGGGGGAGTTGCTCGAATCCCTCGACGAGGGGACCGCCACGGCCACGGTTCCCGGCGCGGTCACCGGGCCGCCCTGGGCCGGGGTGCTGCCGCCGCTCAGTGGCTGGGAGCGGATTGACGGGTTCCCGGACGCGGATGCGCTGCGTGCGCTCGTGAAGGCGGCGGTGGGCGAATTCCGGGCGCGGGTCGAGGAGTTGGCGCCCGAGGAGCGGACTCGCGGGGCGCTTGACCGGATCGGTGGGGAGGTCTGGTCGCGGGAGATCGGTGACAGTGGGGCGCCGGTGCGGATGGTGCATGCGGCGGCGTCCCTCGGGTTTCTGCGGGGGGCCGAGGTCGACCTGGTGGTCGCGGGGGCGTGGTTGCGGTTGCGGTCCGCCTATGGGTCCGTGGCGGTGCGGCGGGCGTCGTCCGTGGTGGGTGGGCTTTCCGTCAGCCCGGTGTGAGGTCGCCCCGAGCCGGGGTTGCGCTCTCGGGGCTCTGCCCCGGACCCCGCGCCTCAATCGCCGGCGGGGCTTGAAAGATCGGGGCCCTGCCCCGGACCCCGCTGCTCAATCGCCGCAGGGGCTTGAATGAGCAGCATGAATGGGGTCAGCCCGCCGTGTTGACCATGGAGGCGGCCGCGTACGTCAGGTAGTTCCACAGGGTGCGTTCGTGTTCCTCGGAGAGGGACAGGTCCTCCACCGCCACCCGCATGTGCTTCAGCCACGCGTCGTGCGCCGCGCGGTCGACCTGGAACGGGGCGTGCCGCATCCGCAGGCGCGGGTGGCCGCGGTTGTCGCTGTATGTGCGGGGGCCGCCCCAGTACTGCATCAGGAACAGCGCGAGGCGCTCCTCGGCCGGACCCAGGTCCTCCTCCGGGTACATGGGGCGCAGCAGCGGGTCCTGTGCGACGCCCTCGTAGAAGCGGTGCACGAGGCGGCGGAACGTCTCCTCGCCACCCACCTGCTCGTAGAACGTCTGCTCCTGAAGCGTGTCGCGTGGGATCTCAGTCACCCCTCCATGCTCTCAGACGCACCGGCCCAGGACCCGGGTCCTAGGCCTCCTCCGGCGCCGGAGCGGGGCTCGCCGTTTCCCGGTTGTCGCAGGACAGTGGACATATGGGCGCAGAGCACACCCGAGACCTCGAGCAGCTCGCCGTACGGTTGCGGGCCGGACTCGTGCGCGAGATCGAACACAGTGGTGCCTGGGACGCCGACCCGGTGTGGCGGGAGGCGTTCGAGCAGGTGCCGCGGCACCTCTTCGTGCCGTACTACTTCGTCGGCGTGCCCGGAGGCTACGAGCGGCTGTGGGGCGAGCATCCCGACCCGGAGCGGCGCGAGCGCTGGCTGCGCGGTGCCTACGCCGACGAGCCGCTGGCCACCCGGCTGCGCGACGGCGAGCTGGTCTCCTCCAGCAGCCAGCCGTCCCTGATGGCGCGGATGCTCGCGGAGCTGCGGGTGCGGGACGGGGACCGGGTCCTGGAGATCGGTGCGGGCACCGGCTACAACGCCGCGCTGCTCGCGCACCGGGTCGGTGCGGGGAACGTCACGTCCGTCGACCTCGATCCGGAGGTCGCCGAGTCCGCACGGGCCCATCTCGCCGCCGCCGAGTACCGGACGACCGTCGTCACGGGCGACGGGGCGCGCGGCTGGCCGCGGCGGGCGCCGTACGACCGGATCATGGCGACGTGCGCGCTGCGCTCGGTGCCGGCGGGGTGGCTCGGCCAGTGCGCGGCGGGCGCGCGGATCCTCGCGCCCCTGTCGACCGGGCTCGTCGCCCTCGACGTGCTGCGGGACGTGGAGGGGCGGCCGTACGCGGAGGGGCGGTTTCTGCACACCTCCGCCTACTTCATGGCGCTGCGCGGCGGCGCGGACGACCGGGCGTCCGAGCCGCGGGTCGGTGGACTGCCGCACCCGGTGCTGCGCGACGAGTTGTTCCGGTTCCTGTTGACGCTGACGGCGGGGCACCTGGACCCGCAGGGCACGCTCGCGCTGTGGGAGCGCGAGGGGCGGCCCGCGCGGGAGCGGTTCGGGGTGACCGTGCGAGGCGAGCGCCAGTGGGCCTGGCTGGACGATCCGGACGGACCCCACACATGGGAGTTGCCGGGCACCCACTAGGTGCCCGGCAACGTCCTACGGTTTCGTGCGCTCAGCCGCGCCGGATCGTGATCGTCGTCCACGCTCCGACGTGCACCCGGTCACCGTCCTGAAGCGGAACGGGGACGAACGGCTGGATCGGTTCGTCGCCGCCGTTGACCGTCGTGCCGTTCGTCGAGTTCTGGTCGACGACCGCCCACGTGCCGTCCGGCTGCTGCACGAGCACCGCGTGCTGGTGCGAGACGCCCGGGTCCTCCGGCGGCACCGACAGGTCGATGTCGGGGGACTCCCCGGTGGAGTGGCGGCGCCGGCCGATCGACAGCTGGTTCCCGGTGAGCGGGCGCTGCTGCTCCGGCGAGTACGCGGGCAGGTTCAGGCCCGAGGCCTCCGGGCCGCTGCGCTGCATCATCGCCATGAAGTAGTCGCGGTCCGGGCCGATCGTCGCCGACCACGTCATCGGGGCGTGCTGCTGCGGCGGTTGCTGCTGGAACGGCGGCGGGGTCGTCGAAGGCGCCGACGGGTCCGACGACGGAGGCGGCAGCATCCAGTCGTCACCGTTCGTGCTGCCAGGGCCACCGGGGCCACCGGAGCCGCCGAACGACGGGTTGGGCGGCGGGGGCGGCGGGCCCTGGGGGTCCTGGTGCTGCGGGAAACCGGGCGGCGGCTGGTGCATGGGGCCCGGCTGCACGGGCTGCGCCGGTCCCGGCGGCGGACCCGGCTGCGCGGGCGGAGCCGGGGCGGGGGCCGGAGCCTGCTGCCGGAAGCCCTGCGGGCCGCCACCGGTCTCGTACGGGCCGGGGCCGTCGAAGGACGGCGGGGGAGGCGGCGGGGTCGGCCCCGACGGCTCGTTCCCGAACGGGGACGGCGGGATCGGCTCCGCGGGCCGGTTCATCTGCGAGGGCCGCGAGCCCTGGTACTCGTACGAGTCCGGGCCGGACGGCGGCTGCTGCTGGAAGCGCAGCGCCGGGTTCGGGCCCTGCGGCTCGTGGGGCGGCGGGAAGCCGGGCGCACCGGGGCCGCCCTGGCCGCCCGACGTGGGCAGCGGCGGGTTCGGGGCCGCGGGCGTGTACGACGTCGCCGTGTTCGTGAGGAAGTTCCAGCGGCACTCCTCGCAGAACGGCGCGCCGCCCTCACGCGGCGTGCGGCACTGCGGGCACAGTTCCGGCGCGGCTGCCCCGCCCTGCGGTGCCTGCGGCGCGGCCGGCTGCGGGGGGTATCCGTAACCGGCCGCCGGGGGCGGCGGAGGGGGCGGAGGGGGCGGAGGCACGGTACCGGCCATGCGGTGACCGCAGACCTCGCACCAGTCTTCGGAACCCGACTGGTGTCCGTTCGGGCAGGTCGGCATGTCGGCGCTTCCCCCTCTCCTTCAAGTGCAAGCAGGGCTTGCCGTAGTGCGTGGGTGGTTACTTTTTGACGCGAACCGTCTTGGTCGACCGGGTTTCGAGAGTCATCTCGTCGGCCTCCGCGACCTTCGCTTTCAATCGAACAGTACCTTCCGCGGCGTCCACCACGTCCACCACCTTCGAAAGCAGCTTGGCCGTATCCGCGTTCCCCGAGAGGGCCGCGAGCTGCACCGCGCGGCCCAGCTTCGCGGTCGCCCCGTCCGCATCGCCCGATTTTCGGGCGTCAAGTCCCTGCTGGATGACTTGTGCCAGTTCGGCCTGGCCCGTGTAGTGGGCGACCTGCGGGTTGATCGACGTAGAGGCCGCCATGTCGTCCGTCCACACCGCGCGTACGAGACCCTGCGACAGCGTCTGCGCCGAGCCGTCCGGCTGCGGGATCACCAGGGAGACGCGGGCGGCGAGCATCTCCTGGCCGAGATCGGCGTCCGGGACCCGCACGCACACGTGGTAGTCGCGGGACTCGTCGCCCCAGGAGCCGGTGGGGTAGTCGCCGGCCCGCGGACCCGCCTCGGTGCGACGCTCCGTCAACTCCTCGACGGTGGGCGCCACTTGCTTCACGAACGTGACCTCGGAGCCGAGCGGGGTCCACAACCGCAGGGCGACGTCGGCGATCTCCTTGCCCATCGCCGTCTCCATCATCTGCGTGAAGTCCTCGGCGAGATGGGCCGGGTCGGCGACGATGTCGGCGGTGCCGAGGAGGGCGGAGGCGATGCCCGTGACCTCCTTCACCTCCCAGTCCGTGCCCACGCCGCGGGCGTCACAGGTGAAGCGGCCCGCGCTCGCGTCGAGCGCCGCGCGCAGATCCTCCGGCGACTCGTGTTCGTTGCGCCCGTCGGTGAGCAGGATGCCGTGCCTGATCGACACGTCCGCCGAGGCGAGGAGCCGGTCGGCCAGTTTCAGCCAGGTTCCGATCGCCGTGCCGCCGCCCGCGGAGAGCTTGCGCAGCGCCTGCTTGGCCTGCCCGCGGGTGGTCCGGTCCGCGACGGCGAGCCGCCCCTCGCCCGGGTAGATCTCCTTGGCCACATGGGTGCCGGCGATCACCGCGAAGTGCACGCCGTCGCGCAGCGCGTCGATCGCGGCGGCCGAGGCCTCCCGCGCGCCGCGCATCTTGGTGGGCGGGTAGTCCATCGAGCCCGAGCAGTCCACCATCAGCGCGACGGCGGCGTCGGTGCCCCCGCCCGCGACGCTGAACAGATGGGGTGCGCTGACCGCGCCGCCCACCGTGCCGCCCCCGGTCGAGGTCACCGTGACGATCGCGTTGACGTCACGGCCACCCTCCGGCAGATATTCGTTCTGGTAGACCTCGACGGCGAACTGCGGCCGTCCCGATTTCGAGAAATTGGCCATGGTGACATGTCCCCCCTGAACAAGACCATTTGTGCGGTTTTCCCGCGCTAGGCCGATCCTGCCCCCGACTGCGGCACGGGGAACGGCAGTACCGCCACTGTTACGTTGTCGTGGCCCCCGCCGTCGAGCGCGTGGCCGACCAGGACCTGGGCGCTGTGCAGCGGGTTCCGCGCCGCGTCCGCGGGCAGCACGCGGGCCATCTCGTCGGCGGACTCCGCGTAGTTCCACAGCCCGTCGGTGCAGACCACGACCACTCCGGGGCGGTCGGGCTTGAACGACGCGGTGTGCGGCTCCAGTTCGTACGCGTCCGCGCCGAGCCAGCCCGTGATCGCGTGCGCCCGCTCGTCCGCGTACGCCTCCGCCTCGCTCATCAGGCCCGCCGCGACCATCTGCGCCGCCCACGAGTCGTCCTCGGTGAGCCGGGCCGCGGGTGCCTCGCGGTCGTCGGGCACCCAGTAGGCGCGCGAGTCGCCGATCCAGCCGACGATGAGCAGCTCCTTGGTGACGACCGAGGCGACGAAGGTGCACGCCGGCGCGTTCTGGTGCGGCTTGTGCTCGCGGGCCGTCTCGGGCTCGTCCGCAAGCGCGTTGACCGCCTCGGCGGCCGCGACGATCGACTCGTGCATGGCCTGCTGCGGGTGGGTGCCGCGCGGCAGCGCCTCGTGCAGCGCCTCGGTCGCGGCGCGGGTAGCGGCGAGCGACGCGTCGTCGGGCCGGGTCGCCGAGGACACCCCGTCGCAGACCACGGCGACGACGGCCGCCGAGCCGTCGGGCAGCGCGGCCGAGGAGATCGCGAACGAGTCCTCGTTCCTGTGGTGGCGCAGGCCCCGGTCGCTGACCGCGGCGACCGCGCCCAACTCCTGCTCCATGTGGTCGCGTTCGCGGGGCTGGGCGTGGCCGCAGTTCTCGCAGTAGCCGTCCGGGTCGACGTGCCCGGCGCGGCAGGCCACGCACAGCTTGGTGCCGGCCGGGGGAGTCGAGGTCCCCAGCTCCTCGGGCGTCGCGGTGCGCGGGTCGGGCGCGGCGATCCTGAACCCGTCGTCGGACGGCGGGTCGTCGAAGCGTACGGCGGCGGGGAGTTCGGAACCGCCCGAATCAGTGCCGCGCAGATCGGTCGACAGGTGCACCGGGGCGGGCAGGTCCGAACTGTCCAGGTCGGGGGCGGCGGGCCACTCGACGGAAGCGGGCTCTTCGGTGGCGTCCGGTGCCCCTGGCCGCGGAGCCGCCGACAGGTCGTATCCGCATGCCCCGCAGAAGCGATCGGCCTCCTCCAGAGGCTCCTCGCAGCTGGGACACACTGACATAGCGGCCGCCTTGTGCGTCTGCGACATCCTCACACCCACGTCCGGGGGCGGTAGCGGTTGGCCCGCTCCACCAGTTCGATCCTCTCCTCGCCGCGCTGAGCGAGCCTGGCCAGAGTCCGGTACGAGCGCTCAAGACCGAGGCGGAGGCCGCGCTCGTCCAGATCGCTGCCGAGCACCACCGTGCGCACGGGGTCCTGCGGTGGACCGGAACCCTGCCTACCGGAGAGTACCCAGTCCAGGGCCGTGCCGAGCACCTCGGTGGACAACTGCTCGCGGCGCACCGCGTCGAGACCGAACGCGTCGAGCGCCTCGACCTGCCCCGCGGCGGCCGTCAGATCGTGCAGCAACGGATCCCCGTTCGCCCCCTGCGCCGTCCGGCCCCGCAGCCGCGAGCGCACCGCGGCGACCCGCGCCGCCGTGTAGTGGATCGACGACTCGGGCACCGACTCCAGGGTGCGCACCGCGCCGCCCCGGTCACCGGCGGCGAGCTGCACGCGCGCGAGGCCGAACGCCGCGCTCACATAGCTCGGGTCGGTCGACCACACGAGGCGGTAGTACTCCGCCGCGTTGTCGAGCTGGCCGAGGACCTCCGCGCACACGCCGAGCGCCAGCTTCGGCGCGGGCTCGCCGGGGAACGCGTCGTATATGGCGTCGAAGGACAGCGCCGCGTTCGTGTGGTCGCCCGTCGCGAGCGCCGCGACGCCCCGGTACCAGACCACCCGCCAGTCGTCGGGATGGTCGGCCTCCAGGGCCGCCAGGCCGCGCGCCGCCGAGTCGAGCTCGCCCATCTCCAGGCGGGCCCGCAGCTCCCGCAGGCGCAGTTCGAGGGAGTCGGCGGGCGCCGCGTGCAGCGCCGCGATCAACTCGGCGGGGGCCGAGGCGATGAGTCCCGCGAGGAACCCGGCGTTCGGATCGCCCGGATCGACCCGCGGCACCGGCAGCGCGAGCGCGGTGCCCTGCGCCTGAAGCGGCTTGACGATCTCGGCGGACGACGGCGGCAGGGCGGGCGCGGCGGGCGGCGGCGCCAGCGCGGCCGCGGCCTTCCGCGGACCCCGGCCGTTCCGTACGCGTACGGGCGTCTCCCGCGCACCGAGCGGCGACACCTCGCCGTCGAGCAGGCCGAACAGCTCCGTGTCCGTGACCTTCACCTCGGGCCCGAACAGCGTCGACAGGGCGGGCCTCGGCCGGTTCGTCTGGAGCGCGACGACCTCGCGCAGGACGCCCGTCAGCTGCTCCGCCATCTCCTGCGCGGACGCGAAGCGGCGGGCCGGATCCGGGTCCGTGGCGCGCACCAACAGCCGGTAGAACGACTCGTACTTGCGGAAGACCTCGATGTTGTCGGGGTCGGGCAGGGAGTCCGCGAACACGTTCGTGTAGCCCTGGAAGTCGAACGTGAGCAGGGCGAGCGTACGGGCCACGGTGTAGAGGTCCGAGGCGATCGAGGGCCCCACCTCGGCGACCTCCGGCGCCTGGAAGCCGACGGTCCCGTAGATCGCGCTCTCGTCGTCGTCCATCCTGCGGACCGCGCCCATGTCGATGAGCTTGAGCTGGTCCTCGGTCTGGATCGCGTTGTCGACCTTGAAGTCGCAGTAGAGGAGATTGCGGCTGTGCAGATGGCCGAGCGCCTCAAGCGCCTCGATGCCGTACGCGCACGCCTGCTCCACCGGCAGCGGGTCGCGCCTGCCCTCGGGGGTGCGCCGCTCGTTGGCGATCTCCTTGAGGGACTTGCCGCCCACGTACTCCATGACGATGTAGCCGTCCAGGGAGCCGGTGCGCTGGTCGAGGTGCTCGACGAAGTTGTAGATCCGGACGATGTTGGAGTGCTCGATCTCCGCGAGGAAGCGGCGCTCCGAGATCGCGGCGGCCATCGCGTCCTGGTCACCCGTGTCGAGCAGGCCCTTGAGGACCACCCAGCGGTCCGACACGGCGCGGTCGACGGCGAGATAGACCCAGCCGAGGCCGCCGTGCGCCAGACAGCCCACGACCTCGTACTGGCCGTGCACGACGTCGCCCGCGGCCAGCTTGGGCACGAAGGAGTACGGGTTGCCGCACTTGGTGCAGAACCCTTCCGTCCGGCCAGGCCGCTCGCCCCGCGAGCGCCCCACAGGGGCGCCGCAGTCGGACCGCGAACAGAACCGCTTCCGCTCGGGGACCTCGGGGTGCTCCTGCACCATCGCGCGCGGGTCGGGCCGCGGCACGTCCGGCACGTTGACCAGGCCGACGCCGAGCCGCGCCCGGCCCGAACCGCTCGCGCCCGCCCCGGAGCTGCGCACCGACACGGAGCGCGACGTCGAACTCCCCGAGAGGGAGCGGGAGAGCCGGCCCGAGACCGACCTGCGGGACTGCGAGGAGCGCGCCGACGTCCTGGCCGAGGCCCGCGAACTGGAGCCGGAACTCTGCGAACCGCGCTGCCCGCCGGCGGCGATCCCGGTCGGCTGCGACGCCACCATCCCGGTCGACGACACGACCGGGGCGAGCCCGCACGTGTCGCAGTACAGCTCGCCGCCGCCCATGTCCTCGTAGGACCCGCCGCAGCCGGGCCGCTGGCAGGACGACTCCGCGGCCGGCGCGGGCACGGGCGGGCGCGCGGCGGGCCGGTGGGTCGGGGCGCTGCCTCCGTAGGTACCGCCGGCCGTCCGCGGTTTCAGGCCGCACGTGTCGCAGTACAGCTCCCCGCCCATGTCTTCGTACGTGCCCGTGCAACCCGCTCTGCCGCACTTCTGTGGCGCCACGCTCACGACTCCCCCCTGGCCGATCTGTCGGCGGGCGCGGACAGCGCGTCCGCCGCCGCCCGTTGATACCGCAGCACCGCCGCCTCCGCGGCGCGCAGATTGCAGGGCGCGCTCCACAGCATGCGCCGCGCCGCGTCGTACCGCTCCACCAGGAACGGATCCTCCGCGAAACCGAGCCTGGCCACCTTCGCCTTGTACGCGTCGAGCCGCCCGCGCAGCTCCGCGCGGACCGCCAGTGGAGCCGTCACCGCCGTCAACTCCGCACGAGCCCGCAGTAGTTCGTCCTCCGCCTTCGACTCGAGCGACTCCAGGAGCGGCGAGAGCCGGCTCCACTGGGCGTGCCTGCGGTACTCGGCGGCCATCGCCAACTGCTCCTGGAGCACCGTCGGCGGACCGGACACCGCCGGCACGTCCGACCCGGCGATCTTCGCGAGCACCTCGCCGCGCGCCGACCTCGCCTCGGCGAGCGTGCGGTCCGCGCGCGACAGCACGTCCCGCAGCCGGCCGAGCCGCACCTCCGCGTCCTGCCGCACGCCGAGCACGGCCTCGATCTCGCGCCGCACGTCCTCCAGGGCGAGGGCCGCACGGTCGTACGCCGTGGTGTCGGGGCGGCCGCCGCCGGGAGCCGAACTCCCCGCGGCCTTCTGCCAGTACGCGAGCGGGTCCGAGACCACTTCCTCGCGCAGCCGGGTCAGCGAGCCGGTGATCCGCTCCAGGTCGTCGCCCGCCGGATGCTCACCGGGACGCACCCCCACGGAGTGCGCGAGCTGCCGGGTGCGGGCCAGCTCGGCGGCGAGCATGTCGATGCGGGCGGGCAGCGCCGACCACACCGCGTCGGCTGCCACCACCATGTCGAGGGACGACGCGTACAGCGCGTTCATCCGGTCGACGAGCGCCGCGAGCGTGAACTGCTCGGACAGCTTCGCGGGCCCCGTGATCGAGGGCGAGGTGCCGCCCGCGCCCGGGCCCGGCGCCATGGTGACGGACTCGCCGCGCAGCAGCTCCGTCAGCTCCGCCAGGTCGCCGCGGCTGGGCAGCCGGCGCCGCGAGCGGATCTCCCGCGCCGTGCGCAGCGCGCCCGCGTACGCGTCGAAGTACGCCCACAGCAGCGTGATCTCCTGGTCGGCCGAGGCCCAGCGCTCCTGCGTCGTCCCGGTCAGCCGGGCGCCCTCCAGGAGTCTGCGCCCCGCGTGGTCCTGGAGGGCGAGCAGGGACGACTCGATCGCTTCGTGCTCCGCGCCGAGCCGGGCCAGGGCACGGTCCACCTCGTCCCGGTCCATCACTGGGCCGGCGGGTCCCGCGACGCCCATCGATCACCTCTCGCTTTCCCGAATCTTCGTCAAGTCCCTGTCGTGCCGGGCCGCGTGTCCCGCCGGGCGCTACTCGTACTTCGGTGCGGGCGGCCCCGAGGACGAGCCGAGGTCCGGCTTCAGCCAGCGGTCGTACGACTTCTGCCAGCCGTTCGACTTGCGGTAGTCCACCAGCACCTGGTTGACCCTGCGCACCAGGTCGTCGGCGCCCTTCTTCATGGCGACGCCGTAGAACTCCTTCGTGTAGGGCTTGCCCTTGAGCTCCACCGTCGGGTCCTGCGCGGCCTGGCTCGCCGCGAGCGCGCCGTCGGTGACCACCGCGTCGACCTCGCCGAGTTGCAGCCGCACCAGGCAGTCCAGCTGGTTCGGCACCGTCGTGTTGATGTCGGTGCTCTGCGGGAGGCCGCCCTCGGCCACCGGCTTCTTCTTGCCGTCCTCAAGCGACTGCGCGGCCGTCGAACCGGTCGCCGTGCAGATCCGCTTGCCCGCGAGGGAGGCCCCGTAGCCCTTGATGTCCGAGGTCTTCGGGGCGAGCACCTGCTGGCCGGTCTGGAAGTACGCGGTGGAGAACGCGACGTCCTTGAGGCGCTCGCAGCTGATGGTCATCGTGCGGACCACCATGTCGACGTCGCCGCGCTGGATCGCGGGAATCCGCTCGTTGGTGGGGATGGCGTGGAAGCGGACCGCGTTCCGGTCGTCGAGGATCTCGCCCGCGATCTCGTGCGCGAGATCGATGTCAAAGCCCTCCAACTCGCTTTTCTTCGCGGTGCTGTTGGGATCGCGGTAGCCCCAGCGGTAGCTGTTCTGGTCGACGCCCACGGAGAGATAACCGCGGTCCTTGATGGCGCGCACCGCGCTGCCGCTCTCGCTGCTCGAAGGGGAGAGGCTGCGCTCCGGCTCCTTGCCCTTCACCGAGGGATCGCAGCCGTCCGCCTTGGCCTGCCGGCCGTCGGCGATGCCACCGGACGAGTAGCTCGTCGCACCGCTGTCCGAGGGGCGCTGCTGCTGGGTCAGCGGGAGCAGCAGCGCGAACACGGCGGTCAGGGCACAGGCCACCGCCATGGTGGCCACGCCACCCCAGCCGCGCAGAGTCACCTTGCGCCCCGTCCTTCGCTCGTACATCGCTGCACCCCCTCTCACCGGTACTCCGAAAGCCTGCGTCCGATGCCGAACACCGCGCCGGCCGCGGCCAGTACCGCCAACACCGCGGCGCCCACGGGCAGTCCGCTCATCGCGTTACGCCCGCCGCCCGCGTCGGCGCTGAACTGACGCTGCTCGTGAACGAGCGCCGTGTCCAGATTCTTGTCCACCAGATCGAAGCATTCACCTGTCGGCTTGTCCTTCTTCGAACCGATGATCTTGTCGAGCGCGCCCTGGTAGTTGCCGGAGTCGTCCTGCTCCCGCGCGTCCTGGTGGCGCTTGCGCCATTCCTTCATGCTGTCGTTCGCCTTGGTCACGGGCGTGCGCCCCGCGGTGTCGCCTTCGCCGTCGGCCAGCGCGTACGCGGCGTTCAGCTTGCCGGCGAGCGCGGTCATCTCCCGCTGGAAGTCGACGTCGTACTTGTCCTTGGACACGCCCTTCACGGACACCGTCTCCGCGCCACGGCTGACCAGCGTCAGATTCTCGCTGCCCCGCGCCTTCAGGGACGCGATGCTCGCGTCGTGCAACACGTTCAAGGACCGTACGCCATGGTCGTAGGACGAACTGAGCCCGCTGCGCGCGACGGTGTGACCGACGACGAGCCACAGCAGCACCACGGTCGACGCCGCGGTGGCGGCGAGCAGCCCCTGGTTGAACACCCGGTTCGTACGACGGTAGTTGCGCCGCTGCGCCCAGGCGAGGCCCCCGAGGGCGAGAACGCCGAGGGTGATGGCGATCCACGGGTAGGGCGTCGCCGAGTCGTAGTCGTCCCGCAGCCGCTGGTTCTCCGTCTTGTAGAGATCCTCGGCGGCCGGGAGCATCTCCGTCTGCATCTTCTGGTTCGCGTACCGCAGATAGGCGCCGCCCAGCGGGAAGCCCTGCCGGTTGTTGGCCCGGGCCCGCTCGATGAGGCCCTTGTACTGCGGCAGCAGCTTGTTCAGCTCCGCGATCTTCCGCGCCGACCGGGTGCCGGGGTCCGTGCTGGTCGCCGCCGTCACCAGCTTGTCCGCGGCGTTCCTGATGTCCCGCTCGTACCGGTCGCGCGCCGCCGCCGGTTCCTGGCCCCCCGCCAGGAAGCCGCTGGACGCCGCCGTGTTGGCGTCGGCGAGCGAGCGGTAGATGTCGGCCGCGTCCGCGCTCAGCGGCTGGCTGGAGTGCAGCACGTCGTCCGCGGCCGCCGAGCGGTCCGTCATCTGCCAGGCCGTCGTCGCGCCGAACGCCACGACGAGCAGCGCGAGTACGGCCCCGATGATGCGCAGCCGGCCCGGCTCGGTCGTGGCCCCCGCCTTCAGCCGGTCCACACCCTCCGCCCAGGCGGTACGGCGCCGGGGCGCGGGCGCGTCGGGCGGCCCGCCGCCGCGCTGCGCCTGCGGTGGCACGCCCGGAATCGACGGCGCGGCGGCGGGACGCTCCGGCGGCGCCACGCTCCCGTTCGACGGGTATGTCACTTCGACCCTCCCCCATGGTCGTACGTCGGTCGCAAGTATCGCTCCCGCGACTGACATCCGCACAGGCATTCCCTGGATCTTGTGCGGAAGCGCTCCGCTCTGGAACACGTGGGGGGCGGGGGTTCGGTTCCCTTTTTGTGTGCGCGGTGCCGGGGTTGCGGTCGCGGGGCGCCGCCCCGGACCCCGCGCCTCAATCGCCGGCGGGGCTGGAAAAGATGGGGGCTCTGCCCCCTGCCCCGCTGATCAATCGCCGCAGGGGCTTGATCGTGCTCTGGCAGGACTCGATCGGTAATGCGTGCGTACGCGCGCGTGGATCTCGGGTGGTGCTCCCACCGCGTCCAGGCCCAGGAGGGCCGCTCCGAGTACCGGGGGTTCCGTCACCACCCGGGGGGTCGCGCGGGGTGCCCGGGTGGAGAGCAAAGTGGTTACGCGGTCGTTGAGTTGGGGGTGTTGGGCGGCCAGGACGCTGCCGCCGAGGAGGACCGGGACCTCCTCCGTGAGCAGGTCGAGGCGGCGCAGCGCGACCGTCGCCATCGCCACCACCTCGTCGGCCATCCGCTCGACCAGGGAGCGGGCCACCGGGTCGCCGTCCGCCGCCACGGCGAAGAGGACCGGGGTGAGTTCGTGGCGGCGGGCCGCCGGGATGTGGCCCAGGTGGAGCGCCTCGATCAGCGCGTACATGGAGCGGAGGCCGAAGTGGGCGGGCAGCGCGCGCATCAGGGCCGTCGGGTCGCCGCGGCCGTCCTCCGCGCGCGCGGCGAACCAGATCGCCTCCTCCGCGAGGCCGCCACCGCCGCCCCAGTCGCCGGAGAGCCGGCCGATCGCGGGGAACCGGGCCGTGCGCCCGTCGGGCAGCATCCCGGCGCAGTTGACGCCCGCCCCGCACACGACGGCGACGCCGCGCGGCTCGGCGTCCTCCAGGAGACCGGCGCGCAGCACGGCGAACGTGTCGTTGCGGACGACGACCTCCGACGCCCAGGCGCGCGCCCGGATCGCCCGAGCCAACTCCCGTTCCTCCACCGGAAGATCGGCGTTGGCGAGGCACGCCGACACGTAGTCGACCGCGCCGACTCCCGCCTGCGCGAACGCCCGGCCGACCGCTTCCGCCAGGACGTCCACGGCCGGCTCCACGTCCGCCCGGTGGGGCTGGAACCCGCCGCCGCGGGCCGCGCCGACGACGGTGCCGTCGGCCGCGACCACCGCGACGTCGGTCTTGCTGTTCCCCGCGTCGATGGCGAGGACGGTCATGCCCACGCGAGGTGCTCCCGGTTGTGCGCGATCAGCTGGTCCGTGAGCTGCTCGGCGTACTCGATCTGACCGATCAGCGGGTGCGACAGGAGCGCGTTGAAGACGCGGTCCCTGCCGCCCTTGAGGGCCGCCTCCAGGGCCAGGTCCTCGTAGGCGGTGACGTTGGCGATCAGCCCCGCGTACAGCGGGTCGAGCTTCCCGACGGGCAGGGGCTTCGCGCCCTTCGCGTCGACCGTCGCCTGCACCTCGATGACGGCGTCGTCGGGGAGGAAGGGGAGCGTGCCGTTGTTGTACGTGTTCACCACCTGGTGCGGGGAACCTCCGCCGCCGAGCAGCGACGCGGCCAGGTCGACCGCGGCCTCGCTGTAGAACGCGCCGCCCCGCTTGGCGAGCAGCTCCGGCTTCTCGTCGAGCGTCGGGTCGCCGTACATCTTCAGCAACTCGCGTTCCATCTCCGCCACTTGCGCGGCGCGCGACGGCTTCGTGCGCAGCTCTCGTACGACCGCGTCGTGCTGGTAGTAGTAGCGCAGGTAGTACGACGGGACGACGCCGAGGCGGTCGACGACCGCGCGCGGCATGTGCAGGTCCTCGGCGACGGCGTCACCGTGTTCGGCGAGCAGGCGCGGCAGCAGGTTCTCGCCGCCCGGGCCGCCGAGCCGGACCCCCAGCTCCCACGTCAGGTGGTTGAGGCCGACGTGGTCCAGGTGCACCTCCTGCGGCGCCACGTCCAGGAGCCGCGCGAACTTCCGCTGGAAGCCGATCGCCACGTTGCACAGGCCGACGGCCTTGTGCCCGGCCTGGAGCAACGCGCGCGTGACGATGCCCACCGGGTTGGTGAAGTCGATGATCCAGGCGTCCGGGTTGGCGCGGCGCACGCGCTCGGCGATGTCGAGGACGACGGGCACGGTGCGCATCGCCTTCGCGAGCCCTCCCGCGCCGGTCGTCTCCTGTCCGACGCAGCCGCAGTCGAGCGGCCACGTCTCGTCCTGGTTGCGTGCGGCCTGCCCGCCGACGCGCAGTTGCAGCAGCACGGCGTCGGCGTCGGCCACGCCCGCGTCCACGTCGGACGTCGTACGTATGACGCCCGGGTGGCCCTGCTTGGCGAAGATGCGGCGGGCGAGGCCGCCGACGAGTTCCAGGCGGTCCGCGGCCGGGTCGACGAGCACGAGCTCCTCGATCGGCAGCGTGTCCCTCAACCGAGCGAATCCGTCGATGAGTTCGGGTGTGTAGGTCGAGCCTCCGCCGACCACTGCGAGCTTCATGAACAGTTCCTAGCCCTTTACTCCGGTGAGGGTGACGCCTTCGACGAAGGCCTTCTGTGCGAAGAAGAAGACGAGACAGACCGGCGCCATCACCAGAAGTGTGGCCGCCATCGTCAGGTTCCAGTTGACGCTGTGCGCGGACTTGAACGACTCGAGGCCGTAACTCAGTGTCCAGGAAGCCGGGTTCTGGGCCGCGTAGATCTGGGGCCCGAAATAGTCGTTCCAGCAGTAGAAGAACTGGAAGAGGGCGACGGCCGCGATGCCCGGCTTGGCCATCGGCACGACGATCTTCAGCAGGGTCCTGAGCTCCCCGCAGCCGTCGACCTTCGCCGACTCGATGTACTCCTTCGGGATCGTCAGCAGGAACTGACGGAGCAGGAAGATCGAGTACGCGTCGCCGAACGCCATCGGGATGATCAGCGGCCACAGCGTCCCGGAGAGGTGGAACTGCTGTGCCCACACCAGGTACATGGGGATCACGATGACCTGCGGCGGCAGCATCATCGTCGAGATGACCAGGAGCATCGCCGTGCGCCGCCCGCGGAAGCGGAACTTGGCGAGCGCGTACGCGACGGGTATCGCCGAGCACACCGTGAACAGGGTGCCGAGACCGGCGTAGAGCAGCGAGTTCTTCCACCAGTCGAGGAAGCCGTCCGTCTGGAGGACGGCCGTGTAGTTCTCCCAGTGCCAGGAGTCCGGCCACAGGTCGCCGCTCATCGCCTGCCCGTCGCTCATCACGGACGTCAGGAAGACGAACACGAAGGGGAGGACGAAGAGCAGCGCGACCGCGATCGCGATGCTGTGCACGGCGATCCAGTGCAGGACCCGCTGCCGGCGGGCGCGGCGCGCGGCGGGACCGCGCTCGGGGGCGGGCCCGGCGGTGACGACGGGACCCGGCCTCAGGGACGAGGTGGTCGTGGTAGCGGTCATGTCGATCAGTCCTCCGCCGCGAGCAGACCCGAGCGCTTGCGCATGAGCAGCGAGGTCACGGCCATGGCAATGGCGAACAGGACGAGCGAGAGCACGCACGCCGCGCCGGTGTTGAAGTTCTGGAAGCCCATCGAGTAGACGAGCTGCGGGACGGTGAGCGTCGAGTGGTCGGGATATCCCGGCTGGATGACGGTGCCGGGGCCGATCGAGACGCCGGACGCGATCTTTCCGGCGACGAGGGCCTGCGTGTAGTACTGCATGGTCTGCACGACGCCCGTCACCACCGCGAACATGACGATCGGGGTGATCGAGGGCCACGTCACGTAGCGGAACTTGCTGAAGGGTCCCGCGCCGTCCAGCTCGGCCGCCTCGTACTGCTCCTTCGGTACGTCGAGCAATGCGGCCATGAAGATGACCATGAGGTCGCCGATGCCCCACAGCGAGAGCAGGACGAGCGAGGGCTTCGCCCAGGACGGGTCGTTGAACCAGTTGGGCCCGTCGATGCCGAACTTCGCGAGGATCTCGTTGACCGGTCCCGAGCCGGGGTTGAGGAGGAAGACGAAGGCGACGGTCGCGGCGACCGGCGGCGCGAGATACGGCAGATAGAAGGCGGTCCGGAAGAATCCGACACCGCTCTTGATCTTGGTGACGAGCAGCCCGAGCGAGAGCCCGAACACCACGCGCAGCGCCACCATCACCACCACGAGCCACACCGTGTTCCACAGCGCGGGCCCGAACAGCGGCATGTCCCGGAACACGTACACCCAGTTCCGCAGGCCCACGAAGGTGGGCGCCTTGATCTGGTTGTAGTGCATGAACGAGAAATAGACGGTGGCGAGCAGCGGATAGGCGAAGAAGGCGCTGAATCCGATCAGCCAGGGGGAGAGAAAGCCCACGGTGCGCAGTCTGCGGCGGGCAGGCCTGGAAAGGGTGAGTGCCATACGAGAATGTCCCGTTCCTCAGTTCTGCGACTGCAGGGTGTCGGCGTCGATGAGTTTGTCGAGGCGCCGCAGGCCGCCCTTCAGGTCATGGACCTCGCCGGCCTCCTCGCCGTAGCTGAAGTCCTGCAACTGCGTGATGTACATGCCGCCGTTCGTGGAGGTCGGCATCACCTGGCTGTACTTGTTCTTCGCGATACCGAGGAAGGTGCGGAACGTCGGATCGGCGTCCAGCTTCGGTGACTTGAGCGCGGGGAACGTGGACGGCACGTTGTGAATGGCGTTGGCGAACCTGACGACCTGATCGGTGTCGGCGGTGAGGAACCGCACGAGTTCCCAGGCCGCGTTCTGGTGCTTGCTGCTGTGCGCGATGCCGGTGACGGTGCCGGTCAGATAGCCGCGTCCGTACGTCTCCGCCTGGTCGTCGGGGACGGGCAGCGGCGCGACGCCCCAGTCGAACTTGGCCTTCGCGTCGTTCAGCATGAGCCCGCGCCACTCGCCGTCCATGTGCATGGCGAGCTTTCCGTCCAGAAAGGCATTCTGGTTCGACATCTCGTCGCCGAACGACGTCCGGAACCTCTCCAGCGCCTTGTACCCGCCCTGCGCGTCCCTGAGCTTCTTGACGGTCTTGAAGAATTCGTACGACGCGGGTTCCTCGGCGAGCCGCGAATTCCCCTTCTTGTCGAAGTACTTGGGACCCCACTGGGCGAACAGCCGGTCGGGACTGTTCTGATAAAGCCGGAAGTTCGGCATGAACCCGACGCGCTTGTACGACGAGGCCCCGTCCTTGACGGTGAGTTTCTTCGAGTCGGCGATGAACTCGGACATGGTTCGCGGCGGCCGCTCGATGCCCGCCTCCTTGAAGGCGTCCTTGTTGTAGTACATGCCGAAGGCGTCCGCGAGGAGCGGCAGGGCGCACTGATTGCCGCGATAACTCGTGTAGTCGAGAAGCGACTTGGGAAAGACCTTCCCCTTGTCGAGCCCGGTCTTCTTCATGAACGGGTCGAGGTCGACCCACATGCCGGAGTCGCAGTACTGGCCGACGTTGTTGGTGGGGAAGGAGGAGACGACGTCGGGGGCCTCGTCGCCACCGGCCCGCAGGGCCTGATTGGTGGTGGCGTCCGAGACGTTGCCAGTGGCCTTGACCTTGATGTTCGGGTGCAGCTTCTCGAAGCGGGCGATCGAGTCGTTGATCGCCTTCACCTCGCCGGGCGCCGACCAGCCGTGCCAGAACTTCAGCGTCACGGGCTTGGTCGGGTCGTCGGCGGCGCTGCCGGTACTCGGATTGGCGCAGCCGGCGAGCAGCAGTCCGGCCGCGGCGAGCCCTACGGGCGCGCGCAGGGGTATGCGCCATCGCGGCATGGCGAACGTCCTTTACGTGTACGGGAGTTGGGGTCTATCGCGAGGGAGGGGTCACGCGGGGGTGCTGGTGTCGAAGACGGAGTCGCGGGCCTGGGTGAGGGCGGTGCGCAGGGCGCCGGTGAGGATGGGGTCGCCGGTCAGGTCGCTGATGCGCAACTGGGGGCGGGGCAGGGCGAGTCCGGTGAGCTGTTCCTCGACGCGGTCGCGCAGGGCGTCGCCGCCGGCCCGGGCGACGTGGCCGGACAGGACGACGAGTTCGGGGTCGACGACGGCGACGACGGCGGCGAGCCCGGTGGCGAGCCGCCGGGCGACCTCGTCGAGGACCCGGTCGTCGCTCATCGCCTCGCCCAAGTCCTTGACGCCACCGGCGAGTTCGCGGACCGCCGCGGCGGCGACAAGGCTCTGCAACCCGCCGCCCCCGTCCGGGCGGGCCACGGCGCCGGACCCGCCGCGCGCCAGGGGAGCCCCCGGCAGCGGCATGTAGCCGATCTCGCCCGCGCCGCCGGTCGCCCCGCGCAGCAGAGTCCCGCCGAGCACGATCGCGGCGCCGACGCCCTCGTCGACGTAGGCGAGCACGAAGTCGTCGTGGTCCTGCGCGGCGCCCTCGTACTGCTCGGCGATCGCGGCGAGGTTGACGTCGTTCTCGATCGAGACGGGGGTGCCGAGCACCTTGGCGAGGTCGTCGCGCAGTGTGCGGGAGTGCCAGCCCGGCAGGTGCGGGGCGTAGCGGAGCTGTCCGGTGTGCGGGTCGATGGCGCCGGGGGTGCCGATGACGGTGGCGGTCAGGTCGCCGTGCCCGAGCCCCGCCTGGCGCAGCGCCCCTTCGGTGGCCTCGGCGACGAGCTGGGCGGTGCGGTGCCGCACGTCCTCGCTGACGGCCTCGGCCTCGATGCGGCGGTGTCCGCGCTCGGCGCCGGTGATGTCGGCGACGACGGCGGTGATGCCGGTGGGGTCGGCGGAGAGGGCGGCGACGTGCGCGGCGCCGGGATCGATCTCGTACAGCAGGGCGTTGGGGCCCGGGCGGCCGGTCTGGCTGCCGGTGGTCCGTACGAGCCCGGCGGTTTCGAGGCGGCCGAGCAGCTGTGAGGTCGTCGGCTTGGAGAGGCCGGTCAGCTCGCCGATCCGGGTGCGGGTGAGCGGGCCGTGGGCGACGAGCAGTTCGAGCGCGGCGCGGTCGTTCATGGCGCGCAGGACGCTGGGGGTGCCGGGGATGCCAGAGGTGCCTGGGGTGACAGCCATCGCGGGACCCGCCTCCTCGTACCGTGTCGCACTGTTAGGAAAGTTTCCTATCGGGGTGCGAGGAACGTAAGGCGTGGGTGCGGGCGTGGTCAATAGGGAAGGGGCCGCGCACTTTCGCGTGCACGGCCCCTCGGAGCGAGCGGGCAACCGCGTAGGACAACAAAGACCCGGATCGAAGTCAGGCTGAAATGCCTTCGATCCGGGCCAGGGCCTCGTCCGCGCCGAACGGCTGCAAATACGGCAGCCAGCGCGGATCCCTATGTCCGGTCCCGATGATCCGCCAGGCCAGGCCCGACGGCGGAGCCGGTTTGTGGCGCAGGCGCCAGCCGATCTCCACCAGGTGGCGGTCGGCCTTCGTGTGATTGCAGCGGCGGCACGACGCCACCACGTTCTCCCAGGCGTGCTGACCCCCGCGACTGCGCGGGATCACGTGGTCGACGCTGGTTGCGACGCCACCGCAGTACATGCACCGGCCGCCGTCACGGGCGAACAGTGCGCGTCGGGTCAGAGGAACGGGCCCCCGGTAGGGAACCCGGATGAACCGCTTGAGCCGGACGACGCTGGGAGCGGCGACAGTACGTGTTGCGCTGTGCATGAAGGCGCCGGACTCCTCGAGGCACGTGGCCTTGTTCTCGAGGACGAGTACGAGCGCGCGGCGGAGCGGTACGACGCCGAGGGGCTCGTACGACGCGTTGAGGACCAGGACATGCGGCACGGATGCCTCCTTGTACGCCGGCGGCGCGTGGCTCGCGCCGGGACGATCTCCTAGCCAGTCTCCCCTCACGGCTGGTCGTGGCGCCACCATGTCCACGTAACGGGCTGGGAGTGTTTTCGACCACACGTCCGTCATTCCCGGCGCCGGCCCGGTGCAGACCTGCGCGGCACAAGGTGAGCACTGTCTCTCCCCTTAACGTGACGACGATCCACACACAATGCCCCGTTAGTGTGGTGGATCTGCCCGCTCCTGTCCCCGAGCGTGTCCCGAGGCGGGCAGATGGCTACGCCTGGAGGTACCTGCCGTGATCTTGTCCGTCCTGTCGGCCACGGGGGCGAGCGATGTCTCGTCCGACCCCGAGAAACCCACACTCAAGGACGCCCAGGAGCAGGCCGGGCAGGCCGCCGGCTGGGTCGAGCAGAACTGGTCGACCTGGCTGAGCGTGGGCCTGCGGATTCTGCTGATCGTCGTCATCGCCTTCGTGCTGCGCGCGGTGATACGCCGGGCCATCACGAAGTTCGTCGCCCGGATGAACCGCCGCGGCGAATCCGGCGCCACCACCGCGCTCGGCGGCCTCCTCGTCAACACCGAGCGGCGCCGCCAGCGTTCGGAGGCCATCGGCAGCGTGCTGCGTTCCGTGGCCTCGTTCGTGATCCTGGGCACCGCGGCCCTGATGGTGCTCGGCGCGTTCAAGATCAACCTCGCGCCGCTGCTCGCCTCCGCCGGTGTGGCCGGTGTGGCGATCGGTTTCGGCGCCCGCAACCTGGTCACCGACTTCCTCTCCGGCGTCTTCATGATCCTTGAGGACCAGTACGGCGTCGGGGACACGATCGACGCCGGCGTCGCCTCCGGCGAGGTCATCGAGGTCGGCCTGCGCGTGACGAAGCTGCGCGGCGCCGAGGGCGAGATCTGGTACGTGCGCAACGGTGAGGTCAAGCGGATCGGCAACCTCTCCCAGGGCTGGTCGACCGCGGCCGTCGACGTCACGGTGCGCGCCGACGAGGACCTCGACAAGGTCAAGGCCACGCTGACCGAGGTCGCCGAGGAGATGAGCAAGTCCGAGCCGTGGAACGAGATGCTGTGGGGCCCGGTCGAGGTGCTCGGCCTGGACAGCGTGCTGCTCGACTCCATGGTGGTCGGCGTCTCCGCCAAGACCATGCCCGGCAAGTCCCTGACCATCTCCCGCGAACTGCGCTGGCGCATCAAGCGCGCCTTCGACGACGCGGGCATCCGCATCGTCGGCGGCGTCCCGGCCCAGGCCGACGCCGAGACCGCGGCCGACCCGACAGCCGGCGTCTCGGCCCCGTCGGCCTACGCGTCGACGACCTCACCACAGTCCCTCGCGGCCTCCCCGATAGCACCGTCGAACCTGTCGAAGTAGCAGTCCGTCCTACGAGGGCGGGGGCGCGGGAGATTCGTCTCCGGCGCCCCCGTCCGTGTATCAGGAGCCGTCAGGCCGCCCTGAGTTGTGACGGGTGGGTCGAGCGGCGCAGCAGCGGCAGGGCCAGGGCCGTGGCCAGCAGGCAGGACGCGTAGACGCCCACCGGGACCAGCAGCGGCAGCGCCCAGGGGACGGACTGCCGGGCGAGCAGGGCGTACGCCGCGTGGATCGCCGTACCGCCGACGGTCGCGAGGACGAGGGCCGGGGCCAGCGGCAGCCCCGTCTCCAGGAGCAGCGACCGCGTCAGGGTCCGGCGCGGCACCCCGGCCGCGGCCTGCGCGGCGAGCGCCTGGCGGCGCGAGGACAGCGACTCGCCGGTGCCCACGGCGAGCGCCGACAGGCTGATCAGCAGGGCGATCAGGACGGCGGTGGCGGTGAGGTTCAGGCCGTACGTGTAGTAACCGACGTCCTGCGGCTCGCCGGACTCGGCCGCGTTCGCCGCCACCTGGCCGAGCAGGGTCTCCCGGATCCCGGCCAGGCCTACGCCGACGACGGTGACCAGGATGACGGCGGCGTGGCTGCGGGCCGCCGACCACGCGTCCTCCTGGAGCCGGTGCGCGGCGAGCAGTACGGCGGGGCGTTCGGTGCGTGGGGCGAGCCGCCGTCCGACGAGCCGGGCGGACGTGCCCGCGACCCAGATGGCGCCTGCCCCGCTCAGCACGACGGCGCCGACGACGACCAGCGGCAGGGACGCGTGCGTGCCGGAGCTGCCGCGGACCAGGACCAGCGCGGCGCCGAGCACGACGAGGAGGACGGGCAGCAGCAGCCCGCGGACGAGCCCCGGCCCCCGCCCCGCCCGCTCCCGCCGCACGTGCCCCAGCGGCGAGGCGATGACCCGGCGCAGCGCCACCGCGCTCACCAGAACTCCGAGCACCGGCATCGCGCACACCACGACGACGGAGCCCAGCCACGCGAGGACGCCGGCCGCCCGGCCCAGGCCCAGCACGGCCGCCGCGAACGCCGCGAACCCGATGAGCGATCCCGCCAGGCAGGCGAGCCCGGCCTCCAGGGCCGCGAGCCGTCGCACCTGCTTCGGGCCTGCCCCGGTCAGCCGCAGTCCCGCGAGCCGCCGGTCGCGGTGGACCGCGCCGATCCGGGCGCACTGCCCGAGGAAGCCGAGCACCGGGACGAGGAGCAGCAGCAGCCCGGCGGCGACGCCGCCCCGCGTGCCCGGCTGGTCCAGCAGACCGTTCCCGTACGGGAACCAGACCTGGCCCCGCACGCTCGCGAGTGCTACGGCCGCGCACGCGAACCCGGTCGCCACGGCCGCGCCGAGCGCCGTGAGCGCCGCCCTGCGCCTCTCCATGCGGTCCGCGCCGCGGGTCAGCAGCCAGGCGAGACGCAGATCGGACGAGACGCTCACCGGGTCACCGCCGCCGTGGGCACGGAGGTCTCCTGCACCACCCCGTCGTGCAGGCACACCTCCCGGTCCGCGTAGGCCGCCACCTGCGCCTCGTGCGTCACCAGGACCACGGCCGTGTGTGTCTCGCGGGTCGCGTGGACCAGCGACATGAGGACCTGTTCGGTGGCGAGGGAGTCGAGGGCGCCGGTCGGCTCGTCCGCGAAGACGATCTCAGGTCCGGTCACCAACGCCCGTGCCAGCGCGACCCGTTGGCTCTGCCCGCCGCTCATCTCGCCGAGTCGCGCGTCGCGTTGGCCGCGCACCCCGAACCGTTCGAGCCACGCGTCCGCCTCCGCCCGCGCCGCCGCGCGCGGCAGCCCCGACAGCAGCAGCGGCAGGGCGACGTTGTCGAGCGCGTTCAACTCCGGTATGAGTTGGCCGAATTGGAAGACGATCCCCAACTTGGTGCGGCGCAGTTCGCTGAGCCGCTCCTCATCGAGCCGGTCGAGCCGCTCGCCGTCGTACGTCACCGATCCCTGGTCGGGGCGCACGATGCCGGCCAGGCAGTGCAGCAGCGTCGACTTGCCGCTGCCGCTCGCGCCCGTCACGGCGAGGATCTCCCCAGGGCGGACGTCGACCTCGGCGCCGCGCAGCGCGGGGGTCCTGCCATAGGACTTCGTGAGCCCTTGGGCGCTCAGGAGTGTGCTCATGCTGCGGTGACCTCCGCGGTCAAGTGGGCGAGCCGGGCCGCGGTGGTGGTCATCCAGCGCAGGTCGGCGTCGAGGTGGACGAGTGCGTAGTCGGCCGAGAGGACGGTGGTCAGGTCGGCGCCCGGTTCGCTCTTCACGGCGGTGAGTTCGCGCATCCGGGCCATGTGCGCTGCCCGCTGGTCCCGCAGGTGGGCAGCGGGGTCCGCGCCCTGGTCGGCGACCAGGATGGATACGACGACCTTGGCGAAGATCTCGTTGGCGACGTGCGGCGCGGGCGGGGTGATCTCCCCGGCCCAGCCGAGAAGTTCACGGCTTCCCTGGGATGTCGACCGGTACAGCGTGCGCTCGGGTCCGCCGTCGGAGTCGGTGCTGTCGACCTCCACCAGGCCGTCGCGGACCAGCCGTTGCAGGGTCGTGTAGACCTGCGCGTAGGCGAGGGGGCGGGCCTGCGGGAAGCGTTCGTCGTGCCGTCGCTTGAGGTCGTAGCCGTGGCGTGGACCGTCCGCGAGCAACCCCAACAGGATGTGACGGGTGCTCATGACGTCAGTATGTACGGCGTATATGTATCGAGTACATAGTGATGCGCGGACCGGGCGAAGTCGTAGACCCCATTCCGCTTGGCGTTACGCCGAAAGGCTCAGTCCCGCTGGTCCGTGGCCACCCCGTACGCCCCCACGCTCCACAACGAAACCCCGTACCGCGTCGCCCTCTTGTCCCCCACGACCCGCACGAACCGTACGTCCTTCGCGTCCATCCGGACCGACTCGTGGCCGCCCTGGCCGTCGCGGACCGTTGCCGTCGTGCGCCAGGTGCGGCCGTCGGTGGAGGTCTGGATGCGGTAGTGCTTGGCGTAGGCGTCCTGCCAGTGGAGGGTGACCAGGCCGAGGCGTACCCGGTCGGCGAGTTCCACCTGCCACCATTCGCCGTCCTTCGCGGGGGAGGACCAACGGGTCGACGTCTTCCCGTCGTTGGCGGCCTTCGCCGGGAAGTCCGGGGTCTCGTCCGCCGAGGAGGTGGCCTTGCCGGAGCGGGCCAGGTCGGGGCCGGCCGTGCGGGGGTAGGCGCGGACCGAGAAGGTGCGGGTCTCGTCGCCGAAGCGCAATCCGATCTCGTACGTGCCCGCCGGGGTGTTCGGCGGGACCGTCACCTCGACCGGCACGTCGACCTTGGTGCCGCGCGGGAGTTCGGGCCGGTCCGGGAGGTCGACCTTGATGCCGTGCGGGGCCTTCGCCGTGAGGCGGTCGCGCACGTCGCCCGGGCGCTGGGCCGTCAGGTGGGCCGTCAGCCGCTGGGGGGCGCCGCCGATCTCCGCGTCCGTCTCCGTGCGGGCCAGCGACACGGAGGCCGCGGGGGCGTCCGCGTACCAGGGGACCACGTGGGCCACCGCGTCGGGCGATGCGCCCGAGACGCGTACCGCGTCCGCGCGGGTGTTGTGCGCCTTCAGTTCCGTGAAGCCGCCGGCCGTGAGCGCGCCGATCCGCTTCCAGCCCTCGCCCGGGACGTGCGCCTCGACCGAGCCCGAGGTGTCCGGGTCGGCGAGGACCGTGACCGTGGACAGGGCGCGGGGGCGGGGGAGTTCGGCCTTAGCGCCCTTCGACGCGTCCGCGCGGTCCGTGCCCGACCAGGAGGCGAACTCCTTCTCGGCCCGCTCCAGGAACGGGGCGAGGACGCCCTTGCCGACCGTGACGTTCGACTTGGCCAGGTCCCCGCGGAGGGCGGACAGCCGGCGGGCCGCCTTCCACGCCGCCGCCTTGTCGTCGCGGCTCGCCGCCTCCAGCATGTCGACCGCGGCCTCGCCCGCCTGCCCGTAGCGGCCCAACTTGTCGGCCCAGGGGCGGACTTCGGAGTCCAGATCCGTGTCGTCGAGGGCCGAGGGCGTGTGGCGCATTTGCGCGAAGGCGTCGCGCAGGGGCGCCGCCGCCTTCTTGGTGGCGTCCGCGTCCGTCGTCGTGCGCGCCTTCCAGAACGCCGAGACCAGCGGCTTCAGATACGCCGACTCGTCCGCGCCGAGCACCGACGACGCGTCGTTGCCCGCGAGGGCGCGCAAGGCTTCCTCGGTCTCCTTGTCGCCGTCCGCCAGGTCGTCGATCGCGGCCTTCCAGGACTCCTGCGCCCGGTAGTCGCGCGGGTTCCAGGCGTAGTCCGCGGTCGTGAACAGCGGGATGCGGGACGCCGCGGGCTGCTCCATCGCCGTGGCGAGGACGGCTGCCGAACCGGAGGCCACGGCCGGCTCGCGGCCCATGTACGGGCCGAGGAAGATGCGGTCCTGCGCGTAGTCGTTGACCGGGTAGTTGTCCATCGTGAGCAGCTTGTGCCCGCCGCCGAACGCGCCCTGCACGCCCGCCAGTTCACCGCCGGTGATCGTGCGCGGCACCACGCCGACGCCCGTCCAGGCGACCTGTACCGAGTCGTCCAGGCTGTCGGCGAGCGCCGTGCGGTACTCCGTCTTCCCGTCCTGGTAGTACTCGGTCGGCATCAGGGACAGCGGCTCTGCGCCGGGGTGGCGGGCCGCCATGTGCTTCGCCACCGCGTTCGCGACCTTCGCCTGCGCCTTCGCCGCGGAATCCGGCCCGGAGCCGAACTCCCGCGCGTCCGACTCGCAGTGCCACTCGCTGTACGACACGTCCTGGAACTGGAGCTGGAAGGCCCGCACCCCGAGCGCCCACATCGCGTCGAGCTTGCGGGTGAGCGCCTTGATGTCGTCCGGCGACGACATGCACATCGCCTGGCCCGGAGCCACCGCCCAGCCGAGCGTCACGTGGTTGGCGCGGGCCCGCTCGGCGAGCCTGCGGAAGTCGGCGCGCTGGGCGGCCGGGTACGTCTCGCGCCAGCGGGCCTGGCGGTACAGGTCGTCGCCCGGCGCGTACAGGTAGCGGTTCTGCTTGGTGCGGCCCATGAAGTCGAGCTGCTCCAGGCGCTGCTCAGTCGTCCACGGCGTGCCGTAGAAACCCTCGGTCAGACCGCGTACCACCGTGCCCGGCCAGTCCCGTACGACGACTCCGGCGACGGTCCGCCCGTCGATCAACTGCCGGAACGTCTGCGCCGCGTGGAACAGGCCGTCGTCGCCGACGCCCTCGATCGCGACGGTCGGCGTCCCCGCCGCGCGGCCCACGGCGAGCCGGTAGCCGCCGGACGGCAGATCGCCGCGGGCGCCGGCGCCCAGGCCGCGCAGTGTCGCGTCGAGCGGACTCGCCTTGCCCTTGCGGGAGTCGGGCCGGTAGCCGCCCGCCCCGGCCCGGCTCTGCGGGGACTCGGTGCCGAGCCGCACCACCAGCCGCGCGTCGCGGGGCACGTCGCCCTCCGCGCCGACCTGCCGGATGTCCCGCGCGCCCGCGCCCTTGAGCGCCGCGCACAGCGCGTCCACGGCGTACGTGTCGGAGCCCGGCGGCACCACGAGCGTCACCTCGTCCGGGACCGTGATCCCGCTCGCGTCGTCGGCGGAATCCGACGCCTTGAGGGACTGCGGCCGCGGCCACACCGCGGGCAGCTTCGCGTCCGGCTTCAGGTCGCCCGTGGACGTCCCGGGCGTCGGGGGGGCGGCGACGGCCCCCGTGGCCCCGCCCAGCGTCCCGGCGATGACGGCGACCGCGAGGGCGGCCGCCCTCTTCCTGCGCCGGAGCTGCACGGCGTACTCCTCGGTGGTTCGAACCTGGCTCAAGAGGGACAAGGATAGAAGGGAGGAAGCCGTCGATGGGCGGGAACCGGCCCTACCGACGAGTTGCCTGGTCGGACGGGAGTTTTTTCGGTTTCCCCGCCTCTATGGGCAAGTTCCTTTCGTCGTACACAATGTGGCAAGGAACACGTTGTCCCGTGGAAAAGGTCTGCGCCCGCGCCTTCTGGGTAGGGCTTTCGACTCCCGACGCCTTACGACGAAGGAGGCCCCCGTGGCCGCATCAGCACAGCTCCTGCTCTCGGCCCTCTCCAAACAGGCGGACCTCAGCATGCTCGACGACGCCGATGTCACCAGCACCTGTTCCTTCGAAGCGCCCCTCACCAGCGAGCCCGCCTTCGCGGACTACGCCCCCCTGACTTCCGAGCCGCCCATGAACGACGAGGCGCCGCTCACCTCCGAGCCCACTCCGAACGGCCTCGCCGCGGGCTGCCCGAGCGGTCTCGCCGCCGGCTGACGGCCGATGACCCTGGCCCGGCTCGCCGCCCTGCACGGAGTGGCCACGTCCTACTCCCCGGCGCCGGGCCGCACCGTCCACGCCTCGGACGCGGCGGTGACGGCGGCCCTCGTGGCGCTCGGCGCGGATGTCACCGCGGACCCGGCCGAGACGCCCGAGCGGCTGCTGCCGCCGACCGTGGTGGTGTGGGCCGACGGAAGCGTCCCGCGATGGGCGGCCGGCCTGCCCGCAGGGGCCGAGCTGCGGCTGCGGCCGGAGGACGGGGACCGCTTCGACCCCTGGGACCCGGCCACCGCGACGCCACCCGGCGCGCACCGGCTGCGCGTCAGCACGCCGGACGGGCGCGTCGCCGAGGCCCATCTGATCGCCGCCCCCGCGCAGGCCCCGGGCCCGCCGCCACGCACCCACGGCCTGCTGGTCCAGCTCTACTCGCTGCTCTCCACCCGCTCCTGGGGCATGGGCGACCTCGCGGACCTGGCCGACCTGGCGTCCTGGTCGGCCCGCACCCACGGCACCGGATTCCTCCAGGTCAACCCGCTGCACGCGGCGGTCCCCGCCGGCGGCACCGACCCCGCCGAGCCGACGGACCCGTCCCCGTACCGCCCCTCCTCACGCCGCTTCCCCGACCCCGTCCACCTGCGGATCGAGGACATCCCCGAGTACGCGTACGTCCCTCAGCACGCCAGGGAGGCCGCCCGGCTGCGCGAGGCGGTGCTCGCCAAGGGCGAGCCGATCGACCGGGACGCGGTGTGGGCGCTGAAGCGGACGGCGCTCGAAACGATCCACGAGGTGCCGCTCACCCCCGGCCGCCGCGCCTCCTACTGGGACTACCTCGCCGCGCAGGGCGCCGCGCTGAACGACCACGCCACGTACTGCGCCCTCGCCGAGGTGCACGGCCCCGACTGGCACACCTGGCCCGCCGCCCTCCAGGACCCGCGCTCGCCGGAGACCGGCCACGCCCGCCGCGAGCTGATGCACCGCGTCGACTTCCACTCCCGGCTCGCCTGGCTCACCGAGGGGCAGCTCGACGCGGCCCAGCGTGCGGCGCGCGAGGCGGGCATGCCGATCGGACTCGTCCACGACCTCGCCGTCGGCGTGCATCCCGGCGGCGCCGACGCGTGGGCGCAGCGCGACATCTTCGCGCAGGGCATGAGCGTGGGCGCGCCCCCGGACGCGTTCAACGCGCGCGGCCAGGACTGGGGCCTGCCGCCCTGGCGCCCCGACCGCCTCGCGGAGACCGGCTACGCCGCCTTCCGCGACCTGCTCCGCAATCTGATGCGGCACGCGGGCGCCATCCGCATCGACCACGTGATGGGCCTGTTCCGGCTCTGGTGGATCCCCGAGGGCGAACCCCCGACCGAGGGCACCTACGTCCACTACGACGCCGAGGCCATGCTCGCCGTGCTGCTCCTGGAGGCGTCGCGCTCGGGCACGTACGTCATCGGGGAGGACCTCGGCACCGTCGAGCCGGGCGTGCGCGAGACGCTGCACGCGCGCGGGGTGCTCGGCACGTCCGTGCTGTGGTTCGAGCGTGCCTACGGGCCCGAGGGCGACGGGCGGCCGATCCCCGCCGAGGCGTGGCGCGCGGACTGCGTCGCCACCGCCACCACCCACGACCTGCCGTCCACCGCCGCCCGGTTGAGCGGCGACGACGTACGGCTGCGCGAGCGGCTCGGCCTGTCGACGGCGAGCGCGGCCGAGGCGGCGGCGGAAGTCGCGGAGTGGCTCGCCCTGTTCGCCCGGATGGGCCTGCTCGCGCCCGGGACGCACGACGAGGAGGAGGCGGTGCGCGCGGTCCACCGGTTCCTGCTGAGGACGCCGGCCCGGATGACCGGCGTGTGGCTGCCCGACCTGGTGGGCGACCGGCGCCCGCAGAACCTGCCCGGCACCTGGGCCGAGTACCCGAACTGGCGGCTGCCCGTCGCCGACGCCGAGGGCCGGCCCGTCACCCTGGAGGAACTGGCCGAATCGCCCCGCGCGCACGGCCTGCTCGGCGTGTTCACGGAGGCGCGCGCGGGCACCGAAGTGCCCCTTACAGGCCCCCCGGACGCGCGGCCCGTTTAGGCGTTCGCTACGTTGGGCTCGTGGACAAGAAGAACGCCCTGCGCGCCGGCGCCCTGGCCTCCGGTACGACGCTGATGATGCTGCTGATGTCGTCCCCCGCGCTCGCGCTCACGCGCGACGACGGCGACGACCCGGGTACCGGCCTGAGCGTGATCGAGACGCTCGGACTCTACGTGGTGACGCCGATCGTCCTGTTCCTGGTGATCGCCGGTCTGGTCACGCTGGGCGACAAGTCCCGCAAGCAGCCGAAGCAGGGCTGAGGCCCCGCTTCCCCACGGTTTCCCCGTCGAGGGCACCCGCCGCGTTCGGTCGCGGCGGGTGCCCTCGACGCGTCTGTGCGGGCAGGATGGGCGGGTCGATCCGGGCGTCACCGCTTCTGGAGGCCTCATGGACACCACCGGCTCATCGCGCACCACCGGCTCAGTGATCGTGGTCGGCGCGGGCCCGACCGGCCTGCTGCTCGCGGGGGACCTCGCCGCCGCGGGCGTACCCGTCACCCTCGTCGAGCGCCGCCCCCACCAGATCAGCAACCTCTCCCGCGCCTTCGCCGTACACGCCCGCACGCTGGAGCAACTCGACGCGCGGGGTCTCGCCGACGAGTTGGAGACGAAGGGCCAACAGCTTCAGCGGCTGCGCCTGTTCGGCAGTCTCTTCCTCGAACTCGGCGAACTGCCTTCGCGCTTCAACCACCTCCTCGTCGTCCCGCAGTACGAGGTCGAGCGGCTCCTGGAGCGGCGGGCCGTCGACGCCGGGGTCACGTTCTCGTACGAGACGGAGATGACGGGCCTGACGCAGGACGCGGACGGCGTCACACTCCACGTACGCGCGCAGGGGGAGTCGAAGGACCTGCGGGCGGCGTACGTCGTCGGCACCGACGGCATGCGCAGCGCGGTGCGGACCGCGGTGGGGCTGCCGTTCCCCGGCAAGTCCGTCATCCGCTCGGTCGTCCTCGCCGACGTGCGACTTGGCGAGCAGCCCGACAACGTACTGACCGTGAACACGGTCGGCGACGCCTTCGCCTTCATCGCCCCGTTCGGCGACGGCTACTACCGGGTGATCGCCTGGAACCGCGCGCACGACGTGTCCGACGACGCCCCGCTCGACCTCGACGAGATCAAGGAGACCGCCCGGCTCGCCCTCGGCCAGGACTACGGCATGCACGACGCGCGCTGGATGTCCCGCTTCCACAGCGACGAACGCCAGGCGCCGAAGTACCGCGTGGGCCGGGTGCTGCTGGCCGGGGACGCCGCCCATGTGCACACCCCGGCGGGCGGCCAGGGCATGAACACCGGCATGCAGGACGCGGCGAACCTCGGCTGGAAACTGGCGGCGGTGGCGAGCGGCCGGGCGACCGAGGAACTCCTCGACACGTACGAGGCGGAACGCCACCCCGTCGGCAAGGCCGTGCTGCGCAGCAGCGGCGGCCTGGTCCGCCTGGCGATGGCCAAGCGCCCCTGGACGCTCGCGGCCCGCTCGGCCCTCGCCGCCGCCGTGACCCACGCCCGCCCCGCGCGCACCCGCGCCGTCGGCCAGATCACCGGCATCGGCTTCCGCTACCCGACCCCCAGGGGCGCCCACCCGCTCGTCGGCAGGCGCATCCCCGACATCGCGCTCCAGGGCGGCACCCGGCTCTACGAGGCCCTGCGCGCGGGCGAGTTCGTCCTGATCCTGCCCCAGGGGGCACCGGACAAGCTGGGCGGCGTCCGGGTCGCCCACTGGGCGAGCGACCGGCGCACCGCGCTCCTGGTGCGGCCCGACGGATACGCGGCGTGGGCGCGGGGCGGGAGCGCGGAAGGGGGAGTTAAGTCCACCGACGTCCCCGAGGTGTTCGCCGGATACTCGTTGCGGTAACGGCAAGCAGCCGCACACGCGGCCGAGTCGGGGGAGCTGGCGACATGAAGCGGGTCGAGGCGATCGGGCGGTGCCACCGGCTGTGGTGGCTGTCCGTGGTGGCGATGCACTGGTCGGCGATGGTGCACATCGCGGTGTGGACACCGATTCCGGGCCTGCTGCCCCGGGCCGCGGCGGGCATGCGCCGCGTCGTGGACCGCGAGCGGGCCCTCGCGGCCGCGTGGTCGGGCATCGCCGTCGAGGCGACACCCGCGCCGGCGGCCGGGAAGGAGCGGGAGCGCTTCGGGCCGCTCGCCCGCTACCGCTGGGTGTTCGGGGACGCCCAGCGGTTCCGCGAGTGGCGCTGGACCACGCTGTACTCGTTCGTCGGCGGACTCATCGCCTGTGTGCCGGGCGGGCTCGTCCTCTACGGGCTGTGGGGCCTCTTCCTCGCCGCCTTCGGCTGGTACCTCGCAGGCGTCCCGGGCGGGGACGGACTCTGGTACCTGTTCGTCCACGTCGAGAACGTCCCGACGGGGCTGATGGCGGGGCTGCTCGGACTCGTCGTCGGCAAGACCGGACTGTGGCTCGCGCCCAGCACGGTCGACTGTCACGCCCGCTTCGTCCGCGCCGCGCTCTCCCCGAGCGAGCAGGAGCTGATGGCCGCCCGCATCGCCCACCTGTCCGCGACCCGATCCGACGCCGTGGACACCTCCGCCGCCGAACTGCGCCGCATCGAGCGGGACCTGCACGACGGCGCGCAGGCCCGTCTCGTCGCGATGGGCATGACCCTGGACGCCGCCGAGCACCGGCTGAAGGACGACCCGGAGGCCGTCAGGGCGCTCCTCGCGGAGGCCCGCGCCTCCTCCTCCGCGGCGCTCCAGGAACTGCGCGACCTGGTCCGCGGGATTCACCCGCCGGTCCTCGCCGACCGTGGACTCGCCGACGCCGTACGGTCGTTGGCGCTGCTCAGCCCGCTGGAGGCGGAGGTCACGGTCGGCCTGCCCGCCCGGCCCGAGCCACCCGTCGAATCGGCGGTCTACTTCGCGGTCGCCGAGGCCGTCACCAACGCCGCCAAGCACGCCGAGGCCGAGCGCCTGTGGATCGACATCACCTACGACGCGGCGACCATGGCCCTGCGCGTCGGTGTCACCGACGACGGCCGCGGCGGCGCGGACCCGGCCCGGGGCAGTGGTCTCGCCGGCATCGAGCGGCGGCTCGCCACCTTCGACGGCGTCCTCGCCGTCAACAGCCCGGCCGGCGGCCCGACCCAGATCTCCATGGAGGTGCCGTGCGCGTTGTCGTCGCCGAAGATCACTTCCTGCTGAGGGACGGTCTCGTGCGGCTCCTCGGCGCGTACGGCCACGAGGTCGTCGCCGCCGTGGACAACGGCCAGGAACTGCGCAAGGTCCTCGTCGCGGAACGCCCCGACGTCGCGATCGTCGACGTACGGCTGCCGCCGGACTTCAGCGACGAAGGGCTGCGCGCGGCTCTCGCGGCACGCGAACAGGTGCCCGGGCTCCCGGTGTTGCTGCTCTCGCAGTACGTGGAGCCCCTGTACGCGCACGAGTTGCTGGCGGATGGCGCGGGGGCGGTCGGCTACGTACTGAAGGACCGGGTCACGAACGGCTCCGAGTTCCTGCGCACCATCGAGCAGGTCGCGGGCGGCGGGACCGTGATGGACCCCGAGGTCGTCTCGAAGCTGTTCGCCCGCAAGGTCCGGGACCGCAGGCTCGGTTCCCTGACCGCCCGAGAGCGCGAGGTGCTCGGGCTGCTCGCGCAGGGGCGCTCCAACGCCGGTGTCGCGGAAGCCCTGTTCGTCACCGAGAAGGCCGTGACCAAGCACATCGGGAACATCTTCACCAAGCTCGGCTTCGTGCCGGGTGAGGGCGACAACCGCCGGGTGCTGGCGGTACTGGCGTATCTGGAGGGCTAGCAAACGTTCAGAAACCCTGAACATAATCGACTGAAAGTTTCGATGGACGTGATGGGTGGGGCGCTGCGACGGTGACGGGACAACCGCCCCCGATACCGAAAGGCCCCGCCCCTCATGGCAGTCCTGGACCGCACCCGAACTCCCGTCGACCCGAGCGCGGCGCCCGGCCGCGCCGCCGGCGGGCTCGGTGTCGGCCTCGCGCTCGCCGCGCTCGCCACCGTCGTCTGGTCCGGCAGCTTCGTCACCTCGCGCGGGCTGCACGACAGCGTGCCGCCGATCCAGCACGCGTTCTGGCGCTGGATCATCGCGATCGTGGCGCTCGCCCCCTTCGGGATCAGGGCGGCCTGGCGCGAACGGGCGCTGATCCGGCGGCACTTGGGGTTCATCACGCTCGCCGCGCTGCTCGGCGTGACCGTCTACAACACCCTCGTCAACCAGGCCGGCATGACGACCTCCGCCGGCAACATGGGCATGATCATGGCCGCGTCGCCGGTGCTCATGGCGGTGTACGAGCGCATGGGCGGGGCGCGGCTCGGAGCCCGCCGGGTGGCCGGAACGCTGGTTGCCTGCGCGGGAGTCGTGCTCCTCGTCAGCAAGGGCTCCCTCACGCCCGACTTCGCGCCCGGTGATCTGTGGGTGGTCGCGGCGGCCGTCTGCTTCGGCTCGTACAGTGCGCTGCTGCGCCGCAGGCCGGCGGAGATCGGCGGGGTCGCGTTCCTGTTCTCGACGTTCGTGCTGGGCGCGGTGATGCTGCTGCCCGTGTACGCGGCGAGCGTGGCGGTGCAGGGCGGCTTCGAGGTGCGGGCGGGCACGGTGGGGCCGCTGCTGTACGTGGGCGTGGTGTCGTCCGCGGTCGCCTTCTTCGCGTGGAACAAGGCGATCGCCATGGTCGGCGCGGCGCGGGCGGGCGTCGTGTACTACCTGCAGCCGGTGTGCGTGGCGATGCTGTCGTACGTCGTCCTCGGGGAGTCGATGGGCTGGGCGCAGGTGGGGTGCATGGCGCTGATCCTGGGCGGGGTGGTGCTGGCGTCGGTGCGGCGCGGGCGGTGAGTTTTGCCGGACCGGCAACAATGCCGGGGGTGGGCCGGGCGTCGCGGCAGGATCGAAGGGCGACGTGAAGTTCCGCTGAGCTGGAGGAAACGATGCCCGAGCCGACCGACCTGCCCGACCCGATCCACCGCCTCGTGCCCTCCCCGGCGGGCCGCACCCACCTCGTGGAACAGGGCTCCGGGCCGCTGGTCCTGCTGCTGCACGGCTTCCCCGAGTCCTGGTACTCGTGGCGCCGCCAGCTCCCGGTGATCGAGGCCGCCGGATACCGGGCCGTCGCGATCGACGTGCGCGGGTACGGGAGGTCGTCGCGGCCCGACGACATCGCGGCGTACCGGATGCTGGAGCTCGTTGAGGACAACGTCGCCGTGGTGCGGGCCCTCGGCGAGGAGTCGGCGATCGTGATCGGGCACGACTGGGGCGCGAACATCGCCGCCACGTCGGCGCTGGTCCATCCGGACGTGTTCCGGGCGGTCGGCCTGCTGAGCGTGCCGTACGCGCCGCGGGGCGGGCCGCGGCCCAGCGAGGTGTTCGCCGGGATGGGTGGCGGCGAGGAGGAGTTCTACGTCTCGTACTTCCAGGAGCCGGGGCGGGCCGAGGCCGAGATCGAGCCGGACGTGCGGGGGTGGCTCGGCGGGATCTACGCCGCGCTGTCCGCCGACACGATGCCGGAGGGCGGCGCCGCGGATCCGCATTTCCTCAGCCGTGGCGGGCGGCTGCGGGACCGGTTCCCCGGGGAGCGTCCCGGGTGGCTGAGCGAGGCCGAACTCGACGTGTACGCCGGGGAGTTCGAGCGTACGGGGATGTGGGGTGCGCTTGCCCGGTACCGGAACATGGACCGGGACTGGGAGGAGTTGGCGGCGTACGACGGGGCGCCGATCACGCAGCCGTCCCTGTTCATCGGGGGTGGGCGGGACGCGTCCACGGTGTGGCTGCGTGAGGCCATTGAGGCGTATCCGGAGACGTTGCCGGGGTTGGTGGGGGCGTATGTGCTTGACGGGGCGGGGCACTGGTTGCAGCAGGAGCGGTCGGGGGAGGTCAACCGGTTGCTGGTGGAGTGGTTGACCACGGTTCGGTAGACCCCGCGCCGTCCTCCGGCCACGGGGCTCCGCCCCGGACCCCGCGCCTCAATCGCCGGCGGGGCTGAAAAGATCGGGGCTCCGCCCCGGACCCCGCTGCTCAATCGCCGCAGGGGCTTGAAATGCCCACCCGCCGCTGGGGCTTGAAATGCCCATCCGCCGCAGGGGGCTTGGTGGGGTCGGTGCCGCCGCCGCCTTGGGCAATCTGCCGCCTTGGGCGGCAGGGTGGGCAAGGCGGCGCCACGGTGCCGCGGGGTGATCACGGTGGGGTGGGGCCCGGGTAACGTCGGGGCGTGAGCACGTTGCGCGGGGTCCGGGTGGGCGAAGTCATGGAGCGGCGCCAGGTTCCGGTCTACCTGGGCGCGTTGGTGGCCGGAGGGCTCGTCGGGCTCGCGGCCCCCGGCGCCGGGCCCGGGATCGAGCGGGCCATCAGCCCCCTCCTCGCCGCCCTGCTCTACGTCACGTTCCTCCAGGTTCCCGCCGCGGAACTGCTGCGGTCGCTGCGCGCGGGCCGTTTCCTGGCCGCCGCGCTCACCGTCAACTTCGCCGTCGTGCCGCTCGTCGTCGCGGCCATGTTCGCGTTCCTGCCCGACGACCAGGCGGTGCGCCTCGGCGTACTGCTCGTGCTGCTCTGCCCGTGCGTGGACTACGTGATCGTCTTCAGCGGTCTCGCGGGCGCCGCGAGCCAACGGCTCCTCGCCGCCACACCCCTGCTGCTGCTCGCGCAGATGGTGCTGCTGCCCCTCTACCTCTACCTGTTCATGGGGGAGGGGCTGAGCGACGTGGTGCAGGCCGGGCCGTTCGTCGAGGCGTTCCTCACGCTCATCGTCGTGCCGCTCGCGCTCGCCTGGCTCACCCAGGCGTGGGCCGCCCGCCGGCCCGCCGGACAGCGGGTGTCCGACGCCGTGGGCGTCACGATGGTGCCGCTCATGGCCGCCACCCTGCTGACCGTCGTCGCCTCCCAGCTCCCGAAACTGGACGACAACGTCGGGGACGTGGCGCGCGTGGTGCCGTTCTACGTGCTGTTCCTGCTGGTGATGGCGTTCGCGGGGCGCGCCGTGGCCCGCCTCTACGGGCTCGACGTGCCCTCCGGCCGGGCCGTCGTCTTCACCGGCGCCACCCGCAACTCCCTCGTCGTCCTGCCCCTCGCCCTGTCCCTGCCGGACCCGCTGGCCGTCGCCGCGGTCGTGGTCGTCACGCAGACGCTGGTCGAGGTCGTCGGCATGGTGGTCTACGTGCGGGCGGTCCCGCGACTGCTTCCCTAGGCCCTACGGGCGCGTCGACAGTTCCATCAACGGGAGTACGCGGCCCGGGATCGAGCCCGACGGGATCACGCCCGCGTGCCGCGCGCCCATCGCCTCGTAGAACGGGACCGCGTTGGGGTCGGCCGCCCAGCTCACCGTGCCGAACCGGGCCTCGCGCGCCGTGTCCCGCACATGCTCGAAGAGCAGCCGGCCCACGCCGAGGCCCATCGCGTCGGGGTCCACGAACATCAGGCCCAGCTCGCCGGTCGGGGGTGCCCCTTCGAGCGTCGCCAGGCCGAGGAGCCGGGCGGTCTCCGGGTCCTCGGCGACGGTCGTGCGGCGGCGCACGACCTCGGACGGGTGCAGTGTCAGTTCGTCCACGCACGCCGCCATGAACGCCTCGTCGTACCCCCAGTGCGCCTTCGAGCGCAGCGCGAGGGCCGAGAGCCGCGCCGCCTCGTCGGGGCGGGCCGGGCGGAGGCGTGGGGAGGGTGCGGTGCGGGCCATGGGGTCAGCGTAGGGCGGCGGGGGCAGCGGATACGTTGGGCCGTATGAGCAGTGAGAAGCGAGTGCCGGGGGTCGACCGGTGGGACGTGAAGAAGCTGGTGATCCTGCGCACGCTGCGGGAGTGCGGCACCGTCACCGCCACCGCGCAGACGCTGCTCATGACGCCGTCCGCCGTGTCGCAGCAGCTCACCAACCTCGCCAAGCAGCTCGGCGTGCCGCTCCTTGAGGCGCAGGGGCGGAGGGTGCGGCTCACCGATGCCGCGCAGCTCGTACTGCGGCACGCGGAGGCCGTGTTCGCCCAACTGGAGCGCGCCGACGCCGAGTTGGCGCAGTGGATGCACGGGGAGACGGGGACGGTGCGGGTCGCCGCGTTCTCCACCGCCGTGCCCGCGCTCGTCGTGCCCGCCGTGCGGCACCTGCGCTCGGCGCACCCCGGCATCACCGTCCGGGTGCGGGAGGCGGAGGCCGGGCAGGCGTACGAGCTGCTCGCGACGGGCGACGTGGACCTCGCCCTGTCGCTGGCCGCGCACGCGCCGACCCCCCGCGACCCCAAGTTCACGCGCGTGCCGCTGCTCGCCGACCCGCTGGACGTCGCGCTGCCGGTGGGACATCCGCTGGCGGGCGAGCCGGGCCTGCGGCTCGCCGACCTCGCCGGGGAGCCGTGGATCTTCGGCGGGTCCGGGCCCTGGTCGGAGATCACGACGGCCGCGTGCGAGGCCGCCGGGTTCGTGCCGGAGCAGGCGCACAGTGCGGCCGGGTGGACCGCGATCCTCGCCATGGTCGAGGCCGGGATGGGGGTCGCGCTCGTGCCGCGGATGGCGGCGGCGCGCCGGGACGGCGTCGTGATGTGCCCGCTCGGCGCGGACCGTCCCGTACGGCATGTGGTGGCGGCCGTGCGGAAGGGCTCGGAGGAGGGGACGGCGGTGCGGCGGGTCCTGGAAGCGCTGACGGTTCAGTAGCGCGCCCCGTAATCGTTAATCGTTCAGAAGAACTGAACATGCAGGTCGAAAACTTTCGATGGACCTTCGGCTTGTCGTGGGGCGACAGTGGGCCCATGACCCAGACGACGCCCGCACCGGACCAGGACCCGCACGCCAACGACGCCGCCCCGTACGGAGGCGGCGACCCGTACGCCGACTACCGCACCTTCGGTGACGCCGACGCCTTCACCGAGCTCGTCGACCTCGCCGACCGGCGGCTCGGCGGCGGTGTGATCGCCGCGAACGACGAGTTCTTCGCGATGCGGGAGAACCTGCTGCTGCGCGAGCGCGCCGTCTTCGACCCGGAGCACTTCGGGCACAAGGGCAAGGTCATGGACGGCTGGGAGACCCGCAGGCGGAGAGGGACCGCGGACTCCCCGTTCCCGGCTCCGGAGGACCACGACTGGGCGATCGTGCGACTCGGCGCGCCCGGCGTGATCCGCGGCGTGATCGTCGACACCGCCCACTTCCGCGGCAACTACCCGCAGAAGGTCAGCATCCAGGCCACGAACGTGCCCGGCGCCCCCGGCCCCGCGGAGCTGCTCGCCGACGACGTGAAGTGGGAGGAGATCGTCCCGCGCAGCCAGGTCAAGGGCCACGCCGCGAACGCCTTCACCGTCACCAGCGAGCGCCGCTACACGCACATCCGCGTCTGCCAGCACCCCGACGGCGGCATCGCGCGCCTGCGCGTGCACGGCGAGGTCGTCCCCGATCCCGAGTGGCTCGACCTGCTCGGCACGTTCGACCTGGCCTCGGTGCTCAACGGTGGCACCTACGAGGACGCGTCCGACAAGTTCTACTCGTCGCCGACGCAGATCATCCTGCCGGGCACGTCGCGCAAGATGGACGACGGCTGGGAGAACCGGCGCCGCCGCGTCCACGGCACCAACGACTGGGTCCGCTTCCGCCTCGCGGCGCAGGGCACGATCCGCGCGGTGGAGATCGACACGGCGTACCTGAAGGGCAACTCGGCCGGCTGGATCGCCCTGAGCGGGCGCGACGGCGAGACCGGCGAGTGGTTCGAGATCATCCCCCGCACCAAGCTGGAGCCCGACACCCTGCACCGCTTCCCGCTCCCGAACGAGGCCGTGGCCACCCACGTACGCCTCGACGCGTTCCCCGACGGCGGCGTGGCCCGGATGCGCGTGCACGGCAGCCTGACGGACCAGGGTCGCAAGGCGCTCCGCGACCGCTTCACGCGGTAACGGCTCACCGCCCGAGGCGGCGCTCACGGTCGAACCGCCACAACACGTGCACGACGCGCGCGAAGCCGACGGCGCCGCCGGCCACCAACGCGTGCGGCGTGAGAGGCACCGGGAAGATCGCGACGACGAGCACCGTCACCGCGACGGCGACCGCCGTGCCGCTCACCAGCGCGAAGACGATCTCCACCGTCATCGCGTCCTTCTCCACCCGCGATTCCCGCCCGGCCCCCATGCGCCCAGTCTCACACGAGTGGGCGCACGGGGGCCGGGTTCCGCCGCTACGCGTCCGCGGCCTGCGCCTTCAGCGCGCGCTCGACGCCCGCGCGCGACTCCGAGACCAGGCGCCGCAGCGCCGCGCTCGGGTCGGCCGAGGCCAGCCACTCGTCCGTGGCGGTCAGCGTCTCCTGCGACACCTGGATCGCCGGGTACAGGCCGATCGCGATCTGCTGGGCCATCTCGTGCGAGCGGGAGTCCCAGACGGACTTCAGCGCCGCGAAGTACCGCTCCGTGTACGGCGCGAGCAGCTCGCGCTGGTCGGTCTGGACGAAGCCGCCGATCACCGCCTCCTGCACCGCGTTCGGCAGCTTGTCGGAGTCGACGACCGAGGCCCACGCCTCCGCCTTGGCCTCCGGGGTCGGCCGCGCCGCGCGGGCGCTGGCCGCGTGCCGCTCACCGGCCGCCGTCCTGTCCCGCTCGTACTCGGTAGTGATCTCCGCCTCGTCGAAACGCCCGACCGCCGCGAGCCGCTGCACGAACGCCCAGCGCAGCTCGGTGTCGACGGCGAGCCCCTCGATCGTCTGGGAGCCCTCCAACAGCGCGTCCAGCAGGTCGAGTTGCTCCGGCGTGCGGGCGCTCGCCGCGAACGCCCGCGCCCACGCCAGCTGGTGGTCGCTGCCCGCCTCGGCCGTCCGCAGGTGCGTGAGCGCGGCCTCGGTCCAGCGGGACAGGAGAGCGTCCCGGTGGGCGGGCGCCGCGTACAGGTCGATGGCGAGCTTCACCTGACGGTGCAGCGACTGCACGACGCCGATGTCGGACTCCTTGCCGACGCCGCTGAGCACCAGCTCCAGGTACGCGCTCGTCGACAGCTCCGCGTCACGCGTCATGTCCCACGCCGACGCCCAGCACAGCGCGCGCGGCAGCGAGGCCTCGAAGTCGCCGAGGTGCTGCGTGACGAAGGCCAGGGACTCCTCGTCGAGGCGGACCTTCGCGTACGACAGGTCGTCGTCGTTGAGCAGTACGACGGCGGGCCGACGCTTGCCGACGAGCTGCGGCACCTCGGTCAACTCCGTCGCCGTGACGTCGAGTTCGACGCGCTCGCCGCGCAGCAGCTTCCCCGTCTCGTCGTCGAGGTCGTAGAAGCCGATCGCGATGCGGTGCGGGCGCAGGGTCGCCTCGCCCTTGGCGCCCTCGGGCAGCGCGGGCGCCTCCTGTCGGACGGCGAACGACGTGATGACACCGTCGCCGTCGGTCTCGATCTCCGGGCGCAGGACGTTGATGCCGGCCGTCTCCAGCCACGCCTTCGACCAGGACTTCAGGTCACGGCCGCTGGTCTCCTCCAGCGCGCCGAGCAGGTCGCTCAGCCGCGTGTTCCCGAACGCGTGGCGCTTGAAGTACGCCTGCACGCCCTGGAAGAACTCGTCCATGCCGACGTACGCGACGAGCTGCTTGAGGACGGAGGCGCCCTTCGCGTACGTGATGCCGTCGAAGTTGACGAGCACGTCGTCGAGATCGCTGATGTCCGCCATGATCGGGTGCGTGGACGGCAGTTGGTCCTGCCGGTACGCCCACGTCTTCATCTGGTTGGCGAACGTCGTCCACGAGTGCGGCCACTTCGAGCCCGGCGCGTACGCCTGGCAGGCGGCCTCGGCGAACGTCGCGAACGACTCGTTCAGCCACAGGTCGTTCCACCACTCCATGGTGACGAGGTCGCCGAACCACATGTGGGCCAGCTCGTGCAGGATCGTCGCGGCCCGCACCTCGTACGCGGCGTCGGTCACCTTCGAGCGGAACACGTACTGGTCGCGGATGGTCACCGCGCCCGCGTTCTCCATCGCGCCCGCGTTGAACTCCGGCACGAACAGCTGGTCGTACTTGGCGAAGGGGTACGCGTAGTCGAACTTCTCCTGGAACCAGTCGAAGCCCTGCCGCGTCACCTCGAAGATCGCGTCCGAGTCGAGGAACTCGGCGAGCGAGGGCCGGCAGTAGATGCCGAGCGGCACGCTCTGACCGGTCTCCGGATTCTCGTACGACGAGTGGACCGAGTGATACGGGCCGACGATCAGAGCCGTGATGTACGTCGAGATGCGCGGCGTCGGCTCGAAGGCCCAGACGTCGTCCTTCGGCTCGGGCGTCGGCGAGTTGGAGATCACGGTCCAGCCGCTGGGCGCCTTCACCGTGAACCGGAAGGTGCCCTTGAGGTCCGGCTGCTCGAACGAAGCGAACACGCGCCGCGCGTCCGGCACCTCGAACTGCGTGTACAGATAGGCCTGTTCGTCGACGGGGTCGACGAAACGGTGCAGCCCCTCACCCGTGTTCGTGTACGCGCAGTCGGCGACGACCCGCAGCTCGTTCGGCCCCGCCTCCAGGTGCTTCAGCGCGATCCGCGAGTCCCGGAACACGGCGGCGACATCCAGCGACCGCCCGTTGAGCACCACTTCGTGCACGGCGTCGGCGATGAGGTCGATGAAGCTCTCGGCGCCCGCCTCCGCGCTGTCGAAGCGCACGGTGGTCGCCGACCGGAACGTGCCGCCTTCCTGCGCGCCGGAGAGGTCGAGATCGATCTCGTAGGAGTCAACGGTGAGCAGCTTGGCCCGCTGCTGCGCCTCTTCACGGGTCAGATTGGTGCCAGGCACGCGGTCATCTCCTATTAAGCGGTCTGTGTTCTCGGGTATGCGACGTTTCCGGTCATCCTTCCACGCGCGATACGCGAAGGCGATGTCCGTTTCCCGCCGGTGAACGGGCCCGCGCGGAGCGACGCTGAACCCATGACCAGGTACACCGCACTTCCCATCACAGAGGCCGCCCTCAAGGAACTCCGCACGACCGACGACGCGGGCCGCGCAATGCGGCCCTTCACCGCGACGGACGACGCATCGGTCGGCTCGCCGCTGCGCTGCTGCCTGCGCCCCGTCGCAGCGGGCGAGCGCGTCGCCCTCGTCTCGTACGCGCCCCTGCGCCGCTGGGCCGACGAGACGGGCGCGACCCCCGGCGCGTACGACGAGCAGGGCCCGGTCTTCATCCACGCCGAGGACTGCGGCGGCCCGGCGCCCGACCGGACCGGCCACCCCTTCACCCGCCCCGGCGCGCTGCGCACCCTGCGCCGCTACGACGCCCGCGGCCACATCGCGGGCGGCCGCCTCCTGGAACTCCCGGCGGACGACCCGACGGCCGCGATCGACGCGGCGCTCGACGAGGCGTTCAGCGACCCGGAGGTGGTCCTCGTGCACGTCAGGGCCGTCGAGTACGGCTGCCTGCACTTCGCCGTCCCGAGGCCCTGAAACGCGCGAGGGGCGGTCACCGGAAGCCGGTGACCGCCCCTACGGCGACGTAGCGCGCGTGAAGCCGCTTACTTGGCGGACAGTTCCTGCGCCACCAGCTCCGCGATCTGCACCGCGTTCAGCGCCGCGCCCTTGCGGAGGTTGTCGTTGGAGATGAACAGCGCCAGGCCGTTCTCCAGCGTCTCGTCGCCCCGGATACGGCCCACGTACGACGGGTCCTTGCCGGCCGCCTGGAGCGGGGTCGGGATGTCGGAGAGCTCGACGCCGTCCGCGGCCGCGAGCAGCTCCGTGGCGCGCTCCGGGCTGATCGGGCGGGCGAAGCGGGCGTTGACCTGGAGGGAGTGGCCGGAGAAGACCGGGACACGCACGCAGGTGCCGGAGACCTTCAGCTCCGGGATCTCCAGGATCTTGCGGGACTCGTTGCGGAGCTTCTGCTCCTCGTCCGTCTCGTTCAGGCCGTCGTCGACGATCGAGCCGGCCATCGGCAGCACGTTGAACGCGATGGGGCGCTTGTAGACGTTCGGCTCGGGGAAGTCGACGGCCTCGCCGTCGTGCGTCAGCTTGTCGGCCTCCGCGATCACCTTCTGCGCCTGGCCGTGCAGCTCGGCCACGCCCGCGAGGCCGGAACCCGACACCGCCTGGTACGTGGCGACGGTCAGGGCCTCCAGGCCCGCCTCCGCGTGCAGCGGCTTCAGCACCGGCATCGCGGCCATCGTCGTGCAGTTCGGGTTCGCGATGATGCCCTTGGGGCGGTTCGCGATCGCGTGCGGGTTGACCTCGGAGACGACCAGCGGGACCTCGGGGTCCTTGCGCCAGGCCGAGGAGTTGTCGATCACGACGGGGCCCTGGGCGGCGACCTTCTCGGCGAGGGCCTTGGAGGTGGCGCCACCGGCGGAGAACAGCACGATGTCGAGGCCGCTGTAGTCGGCCGTCGAGGCGTCCTCGACCGTCACACCGTCCAGCACCGTGCCCGCGCTGCGGGCCGACGCGAACAGGCGCAGCTCGTCGATCGGGAAGTCCCGCTCGACGAGGATCTTGCGCATGACCGTGCCGACCTGACCGGTGGCTCCGACGATTCCGACCTTCACAGGGTCCTCCGAGCTTTCATGTTTCCGTGCAATTCGGCCATCCGGCCTGACGGGTGCGTCCATGATGCGTCTGTCCACGCCCGCCTTGTCCAATCCATTGTCCGCGCTCCGGGACGGTATGGCACTGGCCACAGTTTCGCGTGAACGTTTCCGGCTCCCGCGGCGTCGTAGGGCGTACGCGGGGGAGGGGAGGCGCAGTGCTGCGCGGAAAACCGAGGGCCGGCCCGACGACCCCCTGGAGGCGGCCGTCGAGGACCGGGTGCGGGCCGTGCTTTCGCTCGGCGGGGTGCCGTACGCGGATCTGCCGGACGGCGTGCAGCAGGTACGGCTCCGGTTGCTGGAGCGGGCCGCGAAGGGGCAGGAGGCGCCCCGCGACGTCTCGGCCTGGGCGGCGGTCGTCGCCTCCAACCTCGCCATGGACTGGCACCGGGCGCGGCGCCGCCAGGAACGCCTCGGCGAGCGCCTCGCCTCCCTGCGCCAGGAGCACACGCGGGACGCCACGGACACCCGTGTGCTGTCGATGGCGGTGGCCCAGGGCCTCGACCAGCTCCCGGACGAGCAGCGGCAGGTGGTCGTACTCCGCTTCTACGCGGATCTGCCGGTGCGGGACATCGCGGCGGAACTGGGTGTGCCCGAGGGCACGGTCAAGAGCCGCCTGCACACGGCGGTGCGGATGCTGCGGGTGCGGCTGCGCGAAGGGGAGGTGGTGTGACATGAACGACGCTGCGTCCGAGGACCGGCTGCTGATGCTGGCCGTGACCGGGGAGCCGCTGCCGGACGACGACCCCGACGCGGCGGCGGTCGCGGCGGATGTCGCGCTGCTGCGGGAGCAGGTGCGGGGGCTCGGCGACGCGTTGGCGTCCCGCCGGGAGCCGGTGCCGTCGTCCTTGGCTCTGCCCGTACGGCGTCGGGCGGTGCGGATCGCGGTCGGGGGGCTCGTCGTGGCGTGCGCCGCCTCGGTCGTCGGGGGGCTCGTGTGGCTCGGGGTGAGCGCGCCGGGGAGCGGGGGAGACGCGGCGTCGTCCGGCAAGTCGGTGTCCTCGGCCGCGATGCGGATCGCGTGCTCGCGGGTGCTGGTGGAGGGGCGGGTGACGAGCGTCACGCCGGGGGCCGACGGTGATGTACGGGTCGTCCTCGCGGTCAAGCGCTACTACCGCCCCGAGCGGTCGGTCCGGGACCACCCCACGGTGGCGGTCACCCTCGACGGGCGGGCCCGCGAGGACCTCCGGCCCGGTACGTACGCGCTGGTCCGCACGCCGGTGCGGGCCGGGGACCCGGAGGACTGGGCGACGGGCCGTGACGTCCCCGCCGCCCGCGAGGACATCCTCCACGCCCTCCCGTCAACCCGAACCCTCAAGTGCCGGGCCCCGTCGTGAGAATGCGGGTAACCGGGGTCCCGACGAGCGGTGCCGGTGTCGACGCCGACGTCCTTGACGCGCGGCACCGTGGTGCCGCCTTGCCCACCCTGCCGCCCAAGGCGGCAGATTGCCCAAGGCGGTGGGGCGGCGGACCGTAGAGGGCGGGGAGCCGGGGGTGGCGGCAGATACCCGAGGCGGTGGCGGTACCCCGTGGGGCCGACGCCCCCGGAGGGGGCGGGTGGGTGGGAGATGGTCGGGAGGCGGTGCCCCGTCGGGACGACACACAGGGAGGGGCCAGGTGCCGCGGGCGGGGGCCGCGACCGGCGGGAGGATTTCCCGCGGCGGGTGACGGCGCCCCGTGAGGCCGACAGCCACGGAGGGGCCAGGTGGTGTGGGCTGGGGCCGCGCTCGGCGGAGAGTGGGCATAAATCAAGCCCCTGCGGCGATTGAGCAGCGGGGTCCGGGGCGGAGCCCCGTGGCGGAGGCACGCACGGGGCGAGAGCTTGACGGGGCCGGGGCGGAGCCCCGGGGTGGGGCGCGGGAGGGCGGTCACCCGCGGGTGACCGCCCCACCGTTCACGTACCGCCGGAGGTTAGGGCGTGACCTTTTCCAGTTTCACGCTGCCCGCGCCCGCAACCACCCCGCGCTCGTTCAGCAACCGCACCTGACCGAAGAACTCCCGCCCCTCGGGCGCCGGAGCCGCCGCGACGACCTGCGCGGCGACATCCGCCGACGCCCCGGTCGCCAACGACACCGGCTTCGACTCGTCGACCTTCACCGTGCCCAGCGAGGGCGCGAAGAAGACGTCGACGTAGTCGTACTCCGTCGACCCCGACGGCACCGAGTAGCCGTCGACCTGCACCGTGTACGTACCTGCGGCCGGCTTCGCGATGCTCACGGCCTCCTCGGAGTCACCGTCCGCGGAGGAGCCGACGACCTTGCCCGCCGCGTCGTAGACCGTGAGGTCGAGGTCGGCGGCCCGGTCGGAGACGTTCCCGATGCTGACGTCGAGCTTGTCGGTGCCCTCGGGAACGTCGACCGTCGACGTCTGGCCCGCGCCGTCCGCGATCGTCGGCCGCGCCGTCTTCGAGGAGCCGAGCGCGCCCCCCTTCAGCTTGCCGCCGCTGATGGCCGCGAACTTGTTCGCCACCTTCCACGAGACATCGGCGGGCGTGCCCACCTTCGCCTCGGGCAGCGTCTGGACCGCCGGGTCGAAGTCCACGCCGAGCACGCCGACGTCCAGCGTGTACGGGTTGTCGAGCAGCGGCGACGTACGCCGCGCCTCGACCTCGATCTCCCAGACGCCCGCCTGCGGCGCGTCGTACGAACGCAGGTCGGGACGGCACCCGTTGCCCGAACCGTCCCCGTAGTTCGGGTAGCAGTCCGGCGTCGACGTCGAGTCGACCGGAACGCCGTACGGGTGGATGGAGATGAACCGGGTCTGGCTCTTCGCCGCGAGCCCGCTCATGCGCACCTCGAGCGACTTCGCGCCCTGGGGCACCGTCACGAAGTACGACTTCACGCTGTTGCGCTGCACCGAACCCTTGGCGTCGAACGTGTACTTGACCGGCGACGACACGACGACCGTCGCCATGATCTGCTGGTCGACGCCCTCCGTCCTCGGGTCGTCGACGCGCAGGATCGCGCTGCGCAGCCCGGCCGAGGACGGCTTCGCCTGCACCTTCACGGTGACCGGCTTGTTCAGCGGCAGCGACACCGTGCTGGAGCCGACGATCGAGAACGTGTCACCGGAGTTGTTCTTCAGCGACAGCTTGTGCGGAACCGGCTTCGACGAGCCCGACGTACGCGTGACGGTGACCTCGTACGTCTTCTTCTGGCCCGCCTTCAGGCCGCCCTCACGGTCGTAGACGCCGGTGCCGAAGCCCGGCGTCTTCAACTGGTCGTCGAGAGCGGTGTCGACGGGCGCCTTCACCGTGTACGTCTGGGCGCTCGGCTTGTGCTCGATGGACTTCCAGGCGCCGACGATGTCGATGAGGCCCGAGCCCTCCGCGTACGCCTGCTCGCCCGGGATGTGCTTCGCGGTCGAGGTGAGCGCGGTGCGCAGCTTCGCCGGGGTCAGCGACACCTTCTGCTGCTTGGCCGCCGAGATCAGCAGCGCGCTCGCGCCCGCGGCCTGCGGGGAGGCCATCGAGGTGCCCTGGAGCATCGAGTAGCCGGCGGGAAGCGAGTAGCCGGCCTCGGCGACGGGCGAACCCGGCAGCCAGGTCTGCGTGGAGTTGATGGCGGCGCCGGGGGCCGAGATCAGCGGCGCGAAGCCGCCGTCCTCCCGCGGGCCGCGTGACGAGAACGGCATCATCGCGTACGGCTTCTCGACCTGGGAGCCGTAGTTGGAGGCCCAGGTGTCCTTCGAGATGGACGCGCCGACGGACAGTACCTTGTCGGCGAGGCCCGGGTCGCCGATGGTGTTCGCGCCGGGACCCGAGTTGCCCGCGGAGATAACGAGCTGCACGCCGTATTCGTCGATGAGGCGCGTGTAGAGCGCGGCGCGGGCGTTGGCGCCGTCGTTCAGCGCGGGGAGCCCGCCGATCGACATGTTGACGATGTCGACGCCGCGCTTCGTCACGAGGTCGATCATGCCCTCGGTGAGCGCGACGTTGGTGCAGCCGCCGGTCCAGGTGCAGGCGCGCGAGGAGACCAGCTTGGCGCCGGGAGCGGCACCGTTCATGTTCTTGTTGCCGAGCAGCCCGTTGGCCGCGGTGATGCCCGCGACGTGCGTGCCGTGCTCGGACTCGATGACGCCGATGTTGACGAAGTCGGCCTTCTTGCCGACCCAGTCGCCGCCGTACGGGTCCATGGGTACGTCCTTGCGGACCTCCACGACGAACGGCTGCCGCTCGACGACGTCGGTGGACGGGTCGTCCTTGCCGAAGTAGCCGATCTGGTAGCCGTCCTTGTACGGCTTCATCGGGGTGTCGTCGGTGAAGTCGCCGTTGTCGTTGAGGTCGACGGTCACCGTGCCCTTGGCCGCGTCGTACAGCACGCCCCACTTGTCGGTGGTGTCGCCGTCCCGGTTCGCGTCGCCCTTCGCGTCGCCGCCGGCCGTGGCGGACTCCGCGAAGGTGCTGATGCCGTACGAGCCCGAAGCGGCCTTGTACGTACGGCCGTTGTACGTGAACGTCGGCCCGCTCACCTTCGTGACCATCGGCCGCCAGGTGGCGTCCCCGTCGACGATCGGGTCGGTCGCGGTGACCCAGTCGACGATCTTGCGCTCGCCGGTGCTGGTCTTCTGGAGGGCCGGGTGGCCGAGGTCGACGCCCGAGTCGAGGATGCCGATGGTGACGCCGCGGCCGTCCGACTTCGGGTGCTGCTTCACGAAGTCCACGGCGCCCGTCTCGAAGGACGGGTTGTACGGGTTCTTGGCGGGGGTGTCCTTGCCGGGGCCGCTGTACGAACCGGTGGCCTTCTGCGCGGCGCCCTTGGTGGTGTCGGCGGACGGCGTCGGGTCGTCGAGGGCGATCTCCTGGCGCAGGTCGATGCCTTGCACGGAGTCGAGCTTCTCGGCGGACTTGATCGCGGCCTCGGCGCGTGCGGTCGGCACGGTCGCCCGGACGTAGCCGAGCTTGTCGTAGGTGCGGCCCACGGAGCCGCCCTTGACCGAGTCGAGCTGGTCGGCGACCTGTTCGGTCCTGCCGGGGGCGGTCGCGACCATCATGGTCACGTTCTTCTTGTGGTCGGCCTTGGCGTCGGCGAGCAGTTCGGCGTCGTGCGAGCCGAGCTTGTCGCTCGCGGACTTGGGGGCGGGGGCGGGGTCCGCGTCCGCCGCGAAGGCCATGGGTATCGGCCCGGTCGCGGTGAGTGCGGCCACGAGTCCCGCGGCCGCCGCGAGCCGGGCCGCGCGTCTCGCGCCGGATATGGGGGCGCGCTGGGGGTCGGTCGTCATCAGCATCCCTGTGCGTAAAAGGTGAAGGCGGTCCGGAATTCGGTGCCGGATGACCGCTCAGCTTTACGCAAGTGACCACAGTTTGGGGAGAGTTGCCCGAGCCGGGAACTCGCCATGGCGTACTTCCGCCATGCGCCATCCCGCCCAAATCGTGACGGGACCGGCAAGGCGCGTAACACCTGCACCGGAGGGCGGATGCCTCTAGCGTCAGGGGATGAACAAAGAGCTGAGGGTGGCGGCCTACGCCGTGTGCGTCAGAGAGGAGCAGGTGTTGCTCGCCCGCTGGGTCGCGGGGGACGGAAGTAAACGGTGGACGCTGCCCGGCGGGGGCATGGATCACGGTGAGGATCCCTACGACACGGTGATCCGTGAGGTCGACGAGGAGACCGGTTACGTCGTCGACCCGGTCGCCCTTCTGGGGGTCCATTCCGTGCTGCGGCGCTATCCGCGCAAGCTCGGCAAGGTCGCGGATTTCCACGGGTTGCGGCTCGTGTACGAAGGGGTGATCACGGGCGGGGCGCTGCGGCACGAGGTGGAGGGGTCCACGGACATGGCGGCGTGGCACGATCTCGCGGCGGTGCAGGACCTGCCGAGGGTGGAACTGGTCGATGTGGGCATGCACTTGTGGCGCGAGCGCCCGGCGAGCGGTCATGTGGCCCCGGGCGAGGCCCCCCACGCGTAACCCCTCCGGTGGGTTCCGCACCGTGCCCCCCACCCCGGGGCTCCGCCCCCGGCCCGTCAATCTCTCGCCCCGTGCGTGCCTCCGCCACGGGCTCCGCGAACTCTCGCCCCGTGCGTGCCTCCGCCACGGGGCTCCGCCCCGGACCCCGCTGCTCAATCGCCGCAGGGGCTTGATTTATGCCCACTCTCCGCCGATCGCGGCCCCCGCCCGCACCACTTGCCCCCTCCGTGGGTGTCGGCTTCACGGGGCGCCGTCACCCGCCGCGGGAAATCCTGCCGCCGGTCGCGGCCCCCGCCCACACCACCTGGCCTCTCCGTGGGTGTCGTCCCGACGGGGCACCGCCTCCCGCCCATCTCCCACCCACCCGCCCCCTCCGGGGGCGTCGGCCCCACGGTCCGCCGCCACCGCCTCGGGTATCTACCGCCACCCCGGCTCCCCACCCTCTACGGTCCGCCGCCACCGCCTCGGGTATCTGCCGCCTCCCCGGCTCCCCACCCACTGCGGCCCGCCGCCACCGCCCCGGGTATCTGCCGCCTCCCCGGCTCCCCACCCACTGCGGCCCGCCGCCCCACCGCCTTGGGCAATCTGCCGCCTTGGGCGGCAGGGTGGGCAAGGCGGCACCCCGGTGCAGCGCGTCAAGGCCGTCGGCGTCGGCCCCGGCACCGCTCGTCGGGACCCCGGTGCCGCACACCATCGCCGTCGGCGCCGACCCCGGCACGGCTCATCCGGCCCCCGGTGCCGCGCACCATCCGCGTCGACCCCGGTACCACTACCCGCCCCGCCGAACCGGCAGAGAGCCGCGCCGCCCCCTTCCCCGCCAGGTGAACACGGAGTGACCGCGGGGGCGTTGTCCGCCCACCCGTACGTGACGATGCGGAGTCCGTGCGACCGGGCCTAGATCCACGTACGGTGATCGGCGTTGCGCGTTGCGTCGCTGTTCACGCGCAGGTCATCCCCGCTGCCAACGATCCATTACGGAAGGGCCGTTCGACCGGACCGGCCCGGCCGTCACTGTCGACGCGATCGTACTCGGGGAGACCGCGCCATGCCGCGCATACGCTCTGTCACCAAAGCCGCCGCAGAGATCGACCGCCGCGCATTCCTGACCGCGACCGGCGCGGTGACCCTTTCGGCCGGAATCGGATACGCCCTCGGCCCCGGGGGAGAGACCCGGGCCGCCGCACACCCGGCCTCCACCCAGGTCCGGGCCATGTCCCGCAAGGCCCCGGCCGCCCCACTCGCCCCCTACACCCGCGGCACCACCCTCGCCGCGGTCGCGACCGCCCCCGCGGGCACCGGCTACCGGCGCCTCGGCGACGGACCGGCCTGGACCCGCGCCGTCCGCACCGAACTGGGCTCCGCCCGAAGTGACCGCGAGGCCAAGCGGAAGCCACTCGCCGCGTTCGTCCAGTTCACCGACCTCCACCTGGTCGACGTACAACACCCGCTGCGCTACGAGTACTTGAGGTCGCAGACCGCGAGCGCCTGGCGCCCGCAGGAGGCGCTGAGCGTGGCCGGCGCCGTCGCCCTCGTGGAGCGGGTGAACGCGCTGCGCGGCGCACCCGTCACCGCCTCGCCGCTGAGCTTCGTGATGACGACGGGTGACAACACCGACAACAACGCCCGCTCCGAACTCGACTGGTTCCTCAAGACGATGAGCGGCGGCCGCATCCGCCCCAACACCGGCGACGCCCGCCACTACGAGGGCGTCCAGAACAGCGGACTGCCCCTCTACTGGCAGCCGGACACCGCGTTCCGGGACGGCGACAAGCGGGACCACGGCTTCCCCCGCATCCCCGGCTTCCTGGACGCCGCGATCGCCGAACTGCGCAGCCCCGGCCTCAACCTCCCCTGGTACTCCACGGTCGGCAACCACGACTCGCTGCCCGGCGGCTGCTACGCGCCCGCGGACCCGTTCTTCGCCGAATTCGCGGTCGGTGAACGGAAGTTGATGGACCTCGACACCGCCACCGGCAAGGCGATCTGGGACAACGTGCAGAGCGGCGGCGACCCGAAGGGCAAGGCGTTCAAGGAGCTCCTCGTCTCGCACAAGCGGAAGATGCGCCGGGTGACGCCCGACGTGTCGCGCGCCCCGTTCACGCCGGCCGAGTACATCGCGGCCCACCTCGACCCCGCCCACATGGGGCCCGGGCCGATCGGCCACGGCTACACCCAGGCCAACCTGGCCGACGCGACGCAGCACTACGCGTTCCGGATCTCCGACGACGTCCTCGGCATCAGCCTCGACACCACGGACCCGGCCGGCCACTACGAGGGCTCGATCGGTACGTCCCAACTGGACTGGCTGAAGGGTGAGTTGAAGGGCGCCGAGCGGCGCGGCGACCACGTCCTCGTCTTCTCCCACCACACGTCGAAGACGATGCGCAACCTCCGCGAGGACCCGAACCACCCCGGCGAGAAGCGCCACGGCGGCGAGGAACTGACCGCGCTGCTCGCCGCGCACCGCCCCGTTCTCGCCTGGGTGAACGGCCACAGCCACAAGAACGACATCACGCCGCACACGGGCACCGACGGCTCCGCCGGCTTCTGGGAGATCTCCACCGCGTCCCACGTCGACTTCCCGCAGCTCGCCCGCATCATCGAGGTCGCCGACAACCAGGACGGCACGCTGTCCGTCTTCACCACCCTCATCGAGTCCTCGGCCCCGCACCGCACCGACTTCACCGACCTCACCCAGACCGGCCTGGCCGCCCTGTACCGCGAACTCTCCTTCAACGCGCCCGGCTCACGCGCCACGCTCTCCGGCACACCGGGCGACCGCAACACCGAACTCGTCCTCAAGAAGGGCTGAACCCGGCCCATCGGCTCAGCGCGGCAGGACCACGACGTACGCCGCCGGATCCCGGTCACCCGACGCCATCAACGCCGTCCGCACGATGGCGGCCTGCTGCTCGACCGACTCGCGCAGCTTCTTCGGGGAGATGTGCACGACGGTGATCCCGAGCCGCTCCAGGTGCTCGCGCTTACGGGCGTACTCGCTCCACAGCGCGTCGTCGTCCTGCCGATGCCCTTGGCGCGGCGCCCTGGTGTCCAGCTCGAGTGCGACGGAGTGGTCGGGCCAGAAGGCGTCGACGCCGCCGAGGTGCGGGCCGCCGGGCAGTCGCAGGTCCACGTTCCACACGGGGTCGGGCAGCGCGTGCTCGCGCACCATCGCGTACAGGCGGTCCTCGGCGATGGTCCGCCCCTCGGCGAGCAGCGAGTCGACGGCGTCGACGACGTGCGGCCTGGTCAGCAGCCGGGCCTGCGTCAACTCCCTTACGACGGCGGCCGGTTCGCAGTGCCCGCCCCGCACGGCCTCGGTGAGCAGCCGCCGCACGGCGCCCGCGTCGGACAGCCCGGCCACCGCGTCCGCGAGGGCCCGCGGCACGGGAGTGGCCGGAACTCCCGCCAGCTGTACGGGAGCCGGCAGTGCGGTGGTCCGGATCAGTCGCGCGAACGCGGTGGAGCGCAGCCGCCGGGTCCGCGGGACGAGCACGTCGATGTGGTCGAGCGAGGCCAGCGGGGGAGCGGCGGAGAAGCCGTGCAGCGCGAGGGCGGCGAGCCCGGTGACCATGGTGTCGGAGTACGGCGCGCGGCCGGGGGCGTGCTGCGTCGGCACGCCGTCCGGGCGTCCGCGCCGCTCGGGGGCCCGCCCCGAGTACAGCAGCACGGCGTGCAGCCGCTCCTCGTCGCTGGGCTGGCCGGGATGCAGCAAGTACACGCCTGGCAGCAACTGTTGCCAGGATCCACCGGCCCGGCACTGCTCCGATACGGCGGCGGCGCCTACGCCGTGCGCCTTCAGTTGCGCGGCACTCATCAGCTGCCGCTGGTTCCGGGCGAGGTGGCGCAGGGGGCGGGGGGAAAGCGGGGCGGGGGTGTTCTGGTTCATGACCCGGCCATTCCCGCCCCCGAACCCCCCTCTAACCGCTGTTACACCCCCGTAGAAAACTCCGGACATCCCTGCCCTAAAGCTTCCGCACCAACCTGCCGAAAGGCGCTGGCGGGCAGGGGGTTACGGCCACCAATGCCAGCATTCAGTAACACCACCCGGTCACCCCGCCGCCTTGGACGGCAGGGTGAGCAAAATCAAGCCCCTGCGGCGATTGAGCAGCGGGGTCCGGGGCGGAGCCCCGAGGCCGCAACCCCGAGGTACCGCCACCCCTCCGGCTACCGGGCAGCCGCCCCGTCACAGGCCTGCCCGCGCAGCGCCCGCGCCAAATCGTCCCGCGCCTCAAGCACCAGCCTCCGCAACGCCGGCGCCGCCTGCTCATGCCCGGCCAGCCACACATCCGTCGCGTCCAGCGTCGCCCGCGAATCCTGCAACCCGGGGAAAAGACCCCGCACCACATCCATCCCGATCTGGATCGACCGCTCTCCCCACACCCGCTCGATCACCGCGAAGTACTTCTCCGCGTACCCCGCGGTGAGCGCCCGCTGCGACGGCTGCTGGAACCCCGAAATGGTGGCCTCCACCAGCGCGTTGCTCAGCGCGTCCGACTCGACGACCTGCGCCCAGGCCTGCGCCTTCACCGCCTCCGACGGCCGCGCCGCGAGGCACCGCACCTGGTGCCGCTTGCCGGAGGCCGTGTCGTCGCGGGCCAGCTCCGCCGACAGCGCCGCCTCGTCGGCGACCCCGTACGTCGCGAGCGTCTCCAGGAACGCCCACCGCACCTCCTGGTCGACCTCAAGACCGTCGATCTTCGCGCCGCCGGAAACGTTCAACAGCCCCTGAAGCAACTGCAGATCGGCCTCGCTGGAGGCGACCGCGCCGAAGAACCGCGCCCACGTCAACTGGTGCTGGCTCCCCGGCTCCGCGATCCGCAGCTCCTTGAGCGCGCCCTCGGCGAGCAGCCGCCCACCCGTCTCGCGCCACTCGGGCGCCGCGTAGTGCACGAGCGCGGAACGCGCCCACGCGTGCAGCATCTGGAGCACCCCGATGTCGGACTCGCGCCCCGCGAACCGCAGCACCAGATCGATGAAGTCACGCGCGGGCATCAACGCGTCGCGCGTCGCGTTCCACAGCGCCGACCAGCACAGGGCCCGCGCCAGCGGGTCGGAGATGTCCCCGAGGTACGCGCGGAGCGTCTCCAGCGAACCCTCGTCGAAGCGGATCTTGCAGTACGTCAGGTCGTCGTCGTTGACCAGCACCAGCTCGGGGGCCTCGGCCCCGGCCAGCTCGCCCACGACCGTCCGCGGCCCGTCCACGTCCGCCTCGGCACGCGCGTACCGCTCGACAGCGCCACCGGCCGTGCGCCGGTACAGGCCCACGGCCACCCGGTGCGGCCGCAGCTCGGGGTGAGAAGCGGCGGCCTCCTGCACGACCGCCAGCTCGGTGATCCGCCCCTCGGCGTTCAAAGTGACCTGCGGAGTGAGGGAGTTGACCCCGGCCGTCTGGAGCCAGGACTGCGACCAGGCGGCCAGGTCGCGCCCGCTCGTCTCCTCAAGGGCGGAGAGCAGATCGCCGAGCTCGGTGTTCCCGTAGGCGTGCCGCTTGAAGTACCGCCGCGCGCCTTCCAGGAACGCGTCCCGCCCCACGTACGCCACCAACTGCTTCAGCACACTCGCGCCCTTGGCGTACGTGATGCCGTCGAAGTTGAGCTTCGCGTCCTCCAGGTCCCGGATGTCGGCGGTGATCGGGTGCGTGCTCGGCAGCTGGTCCGCCCGGTACGCCCACGACTTCCGGTTGTTGGCGAAGGTGATCCAGCCGTCCGTGAACCGCGTCGCCTCCACCATCGAGAACGCGCCCATGAAGTCCGCGAAGGACTCCTTCAGCCACAGGTCGTCCCACCAGCGCATGGTGACGAGGTCGCCGAACCACATGTGGGCCATCTCGTGCAGGATCACGTTCGCGCGCCGCTCGTAGGACGCCTGCGTGACCTTCCCGCGGAAGATGAACTCCTCGCGGAAGGTCACCATCCCCGGGTTCTCCATGGCGCCCAGGTTGTACTCGGGCACGAAGGCCTGGTCGTACTTCCCGAAGGGGTACGGGTAGTCGAAGTTGTCGTGGAAGAAGTCGAGGCCCTGCTTGGTGACGGTGAAGACGTCGTCGGCGTCGAAGTACGGGGCGAGCCCCTTGCGGCACATCGCGCCGAGCGGGACGACGAGCTTCGACCCGTCGTCGAAGACGCGCTCGTAGGAATCCGTCACGTAGTGGTACGGGCCCGCGACGACCGCCGTGATGTACGTCGAGATCGGCTTGGTCTCGGCGAACTGCCAGACGCCGTCGACGAGTTCACCCGTGCCGTTCGACCACGCGGTCCAGCCCTCGGGGGCCTGCACGCTGAACCGGTACGGCGCCTTCAGGTCGGGCTGCTCGAAGTTCGCGAAGACGCGCCGCGCGTCGGCCGGCTCGTACTGGGTGTACAGGTACACCTCGCCGTCCTCGGGGTCGACGAAGCGGTGCATGCCCTCACCCGTGCGCGAGTAGGCGCACTGGGCGTCGACGACGAGTTCGTTGTCCTCCGCCAGGCTCTCCAGCTGGATGCGGCTGCCGTCGAACACGGCCGCCGGGTCGAGGTCCTCGCCGTTCAACGACACGGCCGTCACGGACGGTGCGATCAGGTCGACGAACGTGCTCGCCCCCGCGTCGTTCGCCCGGAACCGGATCGTGGTCACGGAGCGGAAGGTGCGCGGCCCCTCGCCGGCGAAGTCGCCGACCGCGGAGCGCAGGTCGAGCGCCACCTCGTACCCGTCGACAGTCAGCAGACCCGCCCGCTCGCGGGCCTCGTCGCGGGACAGATTCTCACCGGGCACGGCGGCACTCCTTTGTGACGTAACTGTTCAGCCGCCTACGATCCTCGCACGCGGCTGTGACACCGGACATCGGGGAATGGACCGGACACGGACCGCGTTGCCGCAGCCGAGACCACCCGGTGAACCTCGAGGAGAGCCATGTCCGAGAAGACCCCCGTCGACTTCTGGTTCGACCCCCTGTGCCCCTGGGCCTGGATGACTTCGCGCTGGGTCCTGGAGGTCGAGAAGGTCCGCGACATCAAGGTCCGCTGGCACGTGATGAGCCTCGCGGTGCTGAACGAGCCGCGGCTCGACGAGCTGCCGGAGGAGTACCAGGAGATGATGCGCACCCAGGCCTGGGGACCGGTCCGCGTCGTCATCGCCGCGCAGCAGGAGCACGGCGCGGAGGTCCTCGGCGACCTCTACACCGCGCTCGGCACCCGTATCCACAACCGCGGTGAGGGCCCCACGAAGGAGGCCGTCGCCGGCGCGCTCGAGGAGGTCGGCCTTCCGGCGTCGCTCCTCGACCACTGGGACGGCACGAAGTACGAGGAGGAGCTGCGCGCCTCGCACAAGGAGGGCATCGACCTGGTCGGCCAGGACGTCGGCACGCCGGTCATCGCGGTACCGGGAGCCGACGGCAACCAGATCGCCTTCTTCGGCCCGGTCGTCACCCCGGCCCCCAAGGGCGAGGAAGCCGCCAAACTCTGGGACGGCACCCTCCTCGTCGCCTCGGTCCCCGGCTTCTACGAAATCAAGCGCACGCGCACGGTGGGCCCGATCTTCGAGTAGTGCTCCCGGTCGCCCGGACCGTTCCCGGGCACTAGGCGAGCTTTCGCGGGGGAGGGCCGAACGGCATGCTGTTGAAGCCCGTGCGCAGTGTTCGGCACTCCCCACCGTCAAGGGGCCCGGTGCAGAGCCAGAAGGTGCCGGGATGCTTCTCCCCGGTCCTCTTCAGGCCCCGCTGCTCGTCCCTGGTCAGCTTCCGATGCGGCTCGCGCCGCTTGCAGCTCTCACATTGCATGTTCCGCGTTCCGGGCACGACACCTATCCCCTCTGAGGCCAGCCGAACTCTTCGGGCAGTGTGAAGCCCTTCGAGTCGTTGAAGTGCCGCTGCACGCGGCGGCAGCCGTCATTGCTGCACCGCTTGTAGCGCTCGGCCATGCCGCGCTCGACGTCAGGGTGGGCCGCCACAAGGGCGAGTTCTCCGGGTGTCAGCGCGACGAAGTCCTGCAGGCGCGACCCCGGGCAGGTGGGACAGTTTTTGGCAACCATGCCGGTCACGGTCCCCCGGAACCACGCATACCGACAGACCCCCGTGAGTCATGTCCTCACGGGGGTCCGTCGTTCTCGGTCGCCCGCCTCGGCGAAAGTTGAGAAGACGATCACGAGGCGGGACGCTTCACGGCGTCACGGCGCCAGCAGCAGGTTGTACGCCCGCTCCTTCGCGGACGCGTACCGCTTGGCGACGTCCTGCCAGTTGACGACCCGCCACATCGCCTCGATGAAGTCGACCTTCTGGTTCTTGTACTGGAGGTAGAACGCGTGCTCCCACGCGTCGAAGACGAGGATCGGGGTCGAGCCCTGGCCGACGTTGCCCTGGTGGTCGTAGATCTGCTCGACGATGAGCCGCCCGCTCACCGGCTCGTACGCGAGGACGCCCCAGCCGGAGCCCTGCGTGGTGGCCGCGGCCTTCGTCAGCTGGGCCTTGAACCCGGCGAACGACCCGAACGACTCCGTCAGCGCGTCCGCCAACTCGCCCACGCCGTCCGCCGCGAGCGGCTCGCCGCCACCGTCGCCGGTCATGTTGTGCCAGTAGATGCTGTGCAGGATGTGGCCGGAGAGGTGGAAGGCGAGGTTCTTCTCCAGGCCGTTGATGGAGCCCCACTGCTCCTTGTCGCGGGCCTCCGCCAACTGCTCCAGGGTGTCGTTCGCGCCCTTCACGTACGCCGCGTGGTGCTTGTCGTGGTGCAGCTCGATGATCTGCGGGTTGATGACCGGTTCCAACGCCGCGTAGTCGTACGGAAGTTCAGGAAGCGTGTACGTGGCCATGTCTCTCCGTGCCCTCCGACTGCTTATTGCAACTTATTCGCAAGTGCAGGCTAGCAGCAACAGTGTCGGGTGCAACGGCAAGGGCCCCCGGACCGTTCGGTCCGGGGGCCCTTCGCGTCGAGCGGGTCGCGGCTAGCGCCGTTCCGCCAGCTTCTGCCGCGCGTAACCGACCGCCGCGAGGATGACCGCCAGGCCACCCGAGAAGTACAGCTGGATCCGCGTGTCGTGCTCGCGGGCCATCAGGACGAAGACGGCGACCATGCCGACGAGCGCGAGGATCGTGAGGTAGGGGTACGCCCACATCTTCACGACGAGCTTCTCCGGCGCCTCGCGCTCCAGCTTGCGGCGCAGCACCAGCTGCGAGACGGCGATGAAGAACCAGACGACGAGGATGATCGCGCCGATGGTGTTGAGCAGCCAGGCGAAGACGTCGTCCGGCCGCCAGTAGCTGAGCAGCACGCACACGAAGCCGAACACGGCCGACAGCAGCACCGCGAACCGCGGCACCCCGTTCGTGACCTTGCCGATGACCTTCGGGCCCATGTCGCGGGCGACCAGCGAACTGGCCATGCGGGAGGCGCCGTAGATGTTGGCGTTCATCGCGGAGAGCAGCGCGACGAGGATGACGACGTTCATGATCTGGCCGGCGCCGGGGACGCCCAGGTAGTCGAGCGTGGCGACGTACGGGCCCTTGGTCGGGATCTCCTTCGCCGTCCAGGGCAGGAGGACCACGACGACCGCCATCGAGCCGACGTAGAACAGCGCGATGCGCCACATCGCCGTGCGGACCGCCTTCGCGACGCCCTGGATCGGGTGCTCGGACTCGGCGGCGGCGATCGTCACCGTCTCCAGGCCGCCGTACGCGAAGACCGAGGCCAAGAGGCCGACGATCAATCCCTCGGTGCCGTTCGGCATGAATCCGCCGTGGCCGGTGAGGTTCGACATTCCGGGGGCGTCGACGTCGGGCAGCACGCCGAGGATGGCCAGGACGCCGATGACGAGGAAGAGCACGATCGCGGCGACCTTGAGCGCGGCGAACCAGAACTCGAACTCGCCGAAGTTCTTCACGGCCGACAGGTTCGTGACCGTGAACAGCAGCATGAACAGCGCCACCCAGGCCCACTCCGGAACCCCGGGCACCCAGCCGTGCACGATGCCGGCCGCGCCGATGCCCTCCAGGCCGACGGCCACGCAGAGCAGGAACCAGAACGACCAGCCGGCGGTGAATCCGGCCCACGGGCCGATGCCGCGCTCGGCGTGCACCGAGAACGAGCCGGACGCCGGGTACGCGGCCGCCATCTCGCCCAGCATGCGCATCACGAGCATGACGAGCGCGCCGGATATCGCGTAGGCGAGGATGATCGACGGGCCCGCGGCGGCGATCGCGGTGCCGGAACCCACGAAGAGACCGGCGCCGATCACGCCGCCCAGCGCGATCATGGAAAGATGTCGCTGCTTGAGGCCGTGCGACAGCGTCGGCTCGGCCGGCGCCTGGTCGTCGCCCGGCCGCGCGTCCGCACTCTCTGCAGTGGACTGCGCTGAGTTCCCAGACATGGGTGTGCCCTGTTCAGTAGCTGTGACGGGTCAATAGCTGTGGCAGGTCAGTAGCTGTGAAGGTCCTGACGTAAACGGTGCGTAAAACTGCCACAGTCTCAGGGCGCGGCCCGCTCACAGGGAATAGCTTTCCGGTATACGGACACGATGCTCACACGCCGCAATGATCATGTCGACGTTCGGTGAACGTGCCGGTACCGCTCAGGCACGCCGTGCGCGCAACTCCCGCACGCCCGCCACCGCGAGGACGAGCAGCGTCGCCCCGAGCGACCACAGCAGCTGCGGCCGCGCCGTCGCGTCGGTCAGCATCAGGCCGAAGACCGCGGCCATCGCGGCGATCGCCACCCACGTCAGGTAGGGGAACGCCCACATCCTCAACACGAGCCGCTCGGGCGCCTCCTGCTCGATGCGCCGCCGCAGGCGCAGCTGCGACACGGCGATCAGCGCCCACACGAACAGCAGCACCGCGCCGACCGAGTTGAGCATGTAGAGGAAGATCGTGTCCGGCCACTCGAGGTTGAGCAGGACCGAGATGAAGCCGAAGGCCACCGAGGCAAGCACCGCACGGCGCGGCACCCCGCCACCGCTCACCTTCAGGAGCGACTTCGGCGCCTCGTCGCGCTCGGCCAGCGAGAAGATCATGCGGGACGAGCCGTAGAGGTTGGCGTTCAGCGCGGAGAGCAGCGCCACGAACACCACGATGTTCATGATCTGCGCCGCCGACGGGACGCCGATCGAGTCGAGCACGGTGACGTACGGGCTGATCCCCGCCTTCTGTTCCGTCCAGGGCAGCACGGTCACGATGACCAGCATCGACCCGACGTAGAAGAACAGGATCCGGTACACCGCGCTGCGGACCGCGCGGGCCACCGAGCGGGCCGGGTCCTCGGACTCGGCTGCCGCGATCGTGACGACCTCCAGGCCGCCGAAGGCGAAGACCACCGCGAGGACTCCGGAGACGACGCCCTCCCAGCCGTGCGGCAGGAACCCGCCGTCGCCGGTCAGATGGGTGAGGCCGACCGGGTCCGTGTCCGGCAGCACGCCGAAGATCGCGAGGGTGCCGAGCACCAGGAACGCGATGATCGCGAAGACCTTGAGGGCCGCGAACCAGAACTCGAACTCGCCGAAGTTCTTCACCGCCGTCAGGTTGGCGACGGTGAACACGACCATGAAGAGCAGCACCCACGCCCACTGCGGGACGCCCGGCACCCACCCGTTCGCGATCTGCGCCGCGCCCGTCGCCTCGACGGCGAGCACCACCACGAGCATGAACCAGTAGAGCCAGCCGACACTGAACCCGGCCCACCGGCCGAGCGCCCGCTCCGCGTGCACCGAGAAGGAGCCGGACGCGGGCATCGCGGCGGACATCTCGCCGAGCATCCGCATCACCAGCATCGCGAGCGCGCCCGCGATCAGGTACGAGACGACGATGCCGGGCCCCGCGACCGCGATCCCCGCGCCCGAGCCGACGAACAGGCCGGCGCCGATGACCCCGCCGAGGCCGAGCATCGTGAGGTGGCGCTGCTTCAGCCCGGTGGAGAGTGGTTCGTCTTGCATGGGGCTTCAGCCGTTCTCGGATGTGCTGGTCGCGCGGGCGTGCGCGGTTTGGCGGGAACCTACAGTCTCCCGTTCAAGCACCTCTGCACGCAAAACGGACTCTCCCAGTGACGAGCATCACCTTGTACGAGGTGTACGCGCCGTTGTTTGTTCAGAGCCCACCAACACGGCGCGGGCCCCTTTGTCGACCGGCGACCGTGATCGGCCCAACTCCCCTGGGATAGCGTCACAAAGTCCCTCCCTGCCCGACCGCAAGGTCCTCTCACTGAACGCGGAGTCCCCATGAGCACCGCCGCCGTTACGACCGCCCGTCCGGGCAAGGTCCTGGCCGACCTCCTCCCCGCCTCCGGCACCAAGTCCGCCGTCGTCGCGAGGAACACCGCCCTCGTCCTCGGCGGCGCCGCCCTCACCGGCATCGCCGCGCAGATCGCGCTCCCGGTCCCGGGCTCGCCGGTGCCGGTGACCGGGCAGACCTTCGCCGCGCTGCTCGTCGGCACCGCGCTCGGCGCCCGCCGCGGCTTCCTCGCGCTCGCCGTGTACGCGCTCGCGGGCATGGCCGGCATGCCGTGGTTCGCGGAGGGCGGCTCGGGCATGTCGATGCCCGCGTTCGGCTACGTCATCGGCCTGATGCTGGCCTCGGCCGCCGTCGGCGCGCTCGCCCGACGCGGCGCCGACCGCTCGATGCTGCGTACCGCGGGCACGTTCCTGCTCGGCGAGGCCATCGTCTACGCGGTCGGTGTCCCGTACCTGGCCCTGTCCACCGGCATGAGCCTCACGGCCGCGATCGCGGCGGGCCTCACCCCGTTCCTGATCGGCGACGTCCTGAAGGCGGCCCTGGCGATGGGCGCGCTGCCCACCGCCTGGAAGCTCGCCGACAAGGCCGACAAGACCGGCAAGTAAGCGGTTATCGCGTGCCGGAGTCGGTGCGGCGGGTCCACCACAGGCCCGCCCCGCCGGCGGCGACCAGCGTCGCGCCGACCGCGCCCAGCGGCAGCGCGGCGTCGCCGACTCCGGTCGACGGCAGGTCCTTCTGATCGCCGCCACCGCCGCCCCCGCCCTTGTCTCCCGCGGGGGCGGCCGGCTTGTTCTCCGTGCCGAGCAGCAGCGGGGTGACGGGCGCGTTCGGCGAGGGGCTCGTCGTGCCGAAAGGCACCGGGCCCTGCTGCCAGAACGTCTTCTTCGTGTCCCCGCTCTGCACCGGAAGACAGATCTTCCCGGCCTTTTTCAGGTCGAATGTCGCGGCGACCTTGTACGACTGTGTCTTTCCTGCCCCAAGGTTGCTTATGGGGCAGGAGAATCCGCTGTTGGATCCCTTCGGCAGCTTGTTCGCCGGTATCGCGGTGCAGTTCGGAACGTCCTTCACCACGAGCCCGTCGAACCCCACCACGGCCAGGATGATCCGGCCGCTTCCCTTGCTTCCCTGATTGCTGACGCTCGCGATCAGATTCTGCGTCTGTCCGGTCGCGTTGTCGGCCGAGATCTTCTTCGGCAGCGCCGTGGTCAGCTTCACGCCCGAGGGCGCCGCGTCCATCGCCTTCCCGCCCTCACTGCTGCCCGGACCAGGCCCGTCGTCCGCGAGCGCGGTGCCCGGCAGCACCATGAACGCCGCCACCGCGGCCGCGCTCAACGACCCGGCGATTTTGATCCGACGTCGTGAACTCATGCTCGTCGCCCCCCTAGGTATTTCCACTTCCCCCAACCGCGGCCGAATTCGCGGCACTTGAAGAGGTACCACAAGATTTCTCCGCACTATGCTGGGGCGGCGGGAAGTATCGGCTTTGTGATTCTTTGTGTTTCGGGGGTGCAGTCGATTGCCTGGGAATACGAGCGGAGGCGTCCAGGGATTACTGGTGGCGTCCCGCTACCGCCTGGACGAATCGATAGGCCAGGGGGGAATGGGGCGCGTGTGGTGCGCGGTGGACGAAATGCTCGACCGCCGGGTCGCCGTCAAGGAAATGCGCATCGACGGGCTCGACCCCGAGGACGCCCGCACCCGCCGCGAGCGGACGCTGCGCGAGGCCCGCGCCACCGCCCGCATCGACCACCCGGGCGTGGTGCGCGTCTACGACGTCGTCGACCAGAGCGAACGCCTGTGGATCGTCATGGAGCTGGTCGACGGCCGCTCCCTGGAGCAACTCCTCGTCGAGGACGGTCCGTTGCCGACGGACGAGGTCGCGCGGATCGGGCTGAGCCTGGCCGGGGCGCTGCGCCAGGTGCACGCGGGCGGTGTGCTGCACCGGGACATCAAGCCCGGCAACGTACTGATCGAGCGGGTGGGGCGGCGCCGCGTCATGCTCACCGACTTCGGCATCGCCGCGATGCAGGACGCCGAGGCGCTCACGATGGTCGGCATGCTGGTCGGCTCACCCGACTACATGGCGCCGGAGCGGGTCGCGGGCCGCCCGCAGGGCCCGCCGTCCGACCTCTGGTCCCTCGGGGCGACGCTCTGCGCGGCGCTCGGCGGCAGCTCGCCGTTCTCCCGGGAGACGACCCTCGCGACCCTGCACGCCGTCCTCTACGAGGAGCCGCGGCTGCCACCCGACGCGGGCCGGCTGGGACCGCTCCTCGCCGGGCTGCTGGCGAAGGAACCACAGGACCGCCCCGACGTCGACGCGGTGACTGCGGAACTGGCCCCCGCCGAGGCCCCGGAACCACCGGAGCCGCCGAGCCCGCCGCGAACCCGCACGCTCGACATCGGCCTGCGCCGCCCGGACCCCGCGCCCACGCCCACGCCCGCGCGGCCCGCGCGCGACAACCGCCGCAGGACCACGCTCATCGCGACCGGGGGAGCGCTGGCCGTGGGCCTCGCGGCGGCCCTCGCCCTCACGCTGCCGGACGGGGACCCACAGGGCGGCGGCTCGACGCCGACGACGTCCCGCCCGCCCACCGTCGAGGGCACGTCCCGGCCGCCCACCGAGAGCCTTCCGGCGGGCGCGCGGCGGGAGGCGGGGTACGTGTGGGCGCCGCCGAAGGGCTGGGAGCGGGTGGTGAAGACGGCGTCCGAGGTGCACTACACGTCGCCGGACGGCACCCAGGAACTCGTCGCCCAGTCGGCGCTCGCGAAGGACGACCTGCTGGCCACGTGGCAGAAGTCCGAACGCGCCGCCCACCAGGGCCAGGACTACAAAAAGCTCCGCCTGACCCGCACCACGTTCCGCGGCCGCCCCGCGGTGGTCTGGGAGTACCTCTTCACCCTGAAGGGCGCCCGCTGGCACGCGGAACTCCTGGGCTTCGACCGGGGAAGCCGGTCCTTCCAGGTGGGGACGTGGTACCAGCCCGAGGTGGAGGGGCAGGCGCGGAAGACGTACGAGCGAGTGAAGTCGACATTCACTCCGTCAGGTACTTCTGACGGCTGAAATCCGGGCAGCGTCAGGCCCGGACCAGCAAATTTAACCCCTGCGGCGATTGAGCAGCGGGGTCCGGGGCAGCGCCCCGTGACGCCGACCCCGGACCACCGGAACAATTACCCGCGCCGCTGCAGGCGCTCGCGGACGAGCGCGAACCCGACGACGAACGCCGCGACGAGCAGGGAAAGCAGAACCTGCTCCCGCCCCGCGTCATCCGTCAGCATGTACACCAGCACGAACGAGATCATCGCGATCGTCGCCCACGTCAGGTACGGGAACAGCCACATCTTGACGACGAGCTTCTCCGGCTGGTCCCGCAGGATCATCCCGCGCATCTTCAGCTGCGTGAAGCAGATGACGAGCCACACGAACAGCGCGACGGCTCCGGAGGAGTTCAGCAGGAAGTTGAAGACGGTGTCCGGCCACTGGTAGTTGAACCAGACCGCGAGGAACCCGAAGACGACGGAGCCGAGGATCGCGACCCGCGGCACACCGCGCGACGTGGTCTTCGCGAACGCCTTCGGCGCGTCACCGCGCTGCCCCAGCGAGAAGGCCATACGGGAAGCGGTGTAGAGCCCGGAGTTCAGGCAGGACAGCACGGCCGTCAGCACGATGACGTCCATGACCTGCCCGGCGTGCGGGATGCCGATGGAGTTCAGGGCGGCGACGTACGACCCGTCCTTGACGATCGACGGATCGTTCCACGGCAGCAGCGTGAGGACGACGAAGATCGAGCCCAGGTAGAAGATGCCGATGCGCCAGATCACGGAGTTCGTGGCCTTGGTGACGGCCTTCTGCGGGTCCTCGGACTCACCGGCGGCGAGCGTGACGATCTCCGAGCCCATGAAGGAGAAGACGACCATCAGGACGCCGGTGAGGATCGCGCCGGGCCCCTTCGGGAAGAAGCCACCGGAATCGGTGAGATGCGCGAACCCGGCGCCCGGGTTGTCGGAGCCCGGCAGTACGCCGAACACGGCGAGCAGGCCCACGATCACGAACGCCGCGATCGCGACGACCTTGATCCCGGCGAACCAGAACTCGAACTCTCCGTACGAGCCGACGGCCGACAGGTTGACGACGGTGAGCACGATCATCACGATCAGCGCCCACCCCCACTGCGGGACGCCCGGTATCCAGCCATTGAGGATCTTCGCGCCGGCCGTCGCCTCCACGGCGAGCACCACGACCCAGAAGAACCAGTACAGCCAGCCGATGGAGAAGCCGGCCCAGCGGCCGAGGGCCTGGTCGGCGTAGGCGGAGAAGGAGCCGGATGAGGGCCGTGCGGCGGCCATCTCGCCCAGCATCCGCATCACGAAGACGACCATCGCGCCGACGAGGGCGTACGAGACGAGGATGGCGGGTCCCGCGGCCGCGATGCCGGAGCCGGAGCCGACGAACAGACCAGCTCCGATGACACCGCCGATGGCGATCATGGACAGATGCCGGTTCTTCAGCCCTGCCTTGAGTCCGTCATGGGGGGCGACTGCGTGGTCATGCACGGATCCTTACGTTGGGCGTAAACGTGCGTTCGCATTCAACGCACCGGGGGGTCCGATCGGAAGCTTTGAGTCCGGATTGTTGTCAAGGCCACGACGGGCGCCCCGGCGGGCACCCGGAGGCGGCTACCCGGCGCGCGTCGTGCCACACTCGGACTCATGCGCGTGTACCTCGGCTCGGATCATGCCGGCTACGAACTCAAGAACCACCTGGTCGAATGGCTCAAGGCCCACGGCCACGAGCCCGTCGACTGCGGGCCCCACATCTATGACGCCCAGGACGACTACCCGCCGTTCTGCCTCCGCGCCGCGGAGCGGACGGCGGCGGACCCCGACGCCCTCGGCGTCGTGATCGGCGGCTCCGGCAACGGTGAGCAGATCGCCGCGAACAAGGTGAAGGGCGTCCGTGCGGCCCTCGCGTGGAGCGAGCAGACCGCCGCGCTCGGCCGTGAGCACAACAACGCGAACGTGATCTCCATCGGCGGGCGGATGCACACGGAGGAGGAGGCGACGAAGTTCGTCGAGATCTTCCTGGCGACGCCGTACTCCAACGAGGAGCGCCACCAGCGCCGCATCGACATGCTGTCGGCCTATGAGGTCTCCGGCGTGCTCCCCGCGATCCCCGCGCACCACCCGCAGCAAGGCTGAAACCCCGGGGCTCCGCCCCGGACCCCGCGCCTCAATCGCCGGCGGGGCTTGATATTTCAAGCCCCTGCGGCGATTGAGCAGCGGGGTCCGGGGCAGAGCCCCGAGACGTCAACCACGGCTGCCCGAAAGGAACCGGCGTGCCTGAAGGCCACACGATCCACCGCCTCGCCCAGGACCACGCCGCGAAATTCGCCGACCGCAAGGTCACCGCCACCAGCCCCCAGGGCAAGTTCTCCGACGCGGCAGCGCTCGTCACCGGCCAAAACCTCACCCGCACCGAGGCCCACGGAAAGCACCTCTTCCTGGGTTTCGAGGACACGTGGATCCACATCCACCTCGGCCTCTTCGGCAAATACACCTTCGGCGACGCCCCCGCCCCGCCCCCCACGGACACCGTCCGCCTGCGCCTGGCGAACGACGCCCACTACGCGGACCTCCGCGGCCCCACCACCTGCGCCCTCATCACGGACGCCGAGAAGCAGGCGATACACGACCGCCTCGGCCCGGACCCGCTGCGCCCCGCCGAGGACCCCACCCGGGCGTACGAGCGGATCTCCCGCAGCCGCACCACCATCGCCGCGCTCCTCATGGACCAGAAGGTGATCGCGGGCGTCGGCAACGTCTACCGCGCCGAGGTCCTCTTCCGGCACGGCATCGACCCGTACACCCCGGGGAAGAACCTCACCGGTCCTCAACTCGCCGCGATCTGGGACGACTTGGTGGCGCTGATGCACGACGGCGTCCGCGCCAACCGCATCGACACCGTCCGCCCCGAGCACACCCCCGAGGCGATGAACCGGCCGCCGCGCGTCGACGACCACGGCGGCGAGGTCTACGTCTACCGGCGGGCGCCCCAGCCCTGCCACCTGTGCGGCACCGAGATCCGCACCGCGGACCTTGCGGCCCGCAACCTCTTCTGGTGCCCGACCTGCCAGCCCCCGGGTACGTACACGTAACTAGAACCCGTGCGGCAGCCACGGCGCGACGGCCGAGCCGAACGCCACCGACGCCTCCGCGAGCGCCCCCGCCCGCAGCTCGCGCACCCGCCCGGCCCCCGCCAGCCCAAGAAGTGACACGTCGCCGAGGTAGGCCGCGCCCAACTCCCGTACCGACAGGGCGAGATCGGCCGGTTCCTCGGTCCGCTTGCAGGACGCGCCGCCCTTCGCGTCGCCCGTGAGCCGCCAACGCCCCTCGTTCCAGGGGCAGAAGGCGTCCCGCACCTCGAACACGACGTCCACGGGCGTGAGATACGTACGCGCTTCGAGCGCCTCGCCCACCTCCACCAGGCGTACGTGCATCGAGTCACGCACCCGTACGCCGCACCGCCGGACGTCGGAGACCAGCGAGAACAGCGGATCGTCCACCGGCAGGTTGTGGCACTCCACGGTCTCCGTCAGGTCGATGGTGCACAGGAAGCGCCACAGCGCCGCGTACGCCGCGGGCTCCACCGAGGTCACCTCGCGCACCAGGACGGTGTTGCGGTCCACCCCGTTCGCGGACTCCGGCTTCACGTGGAAGCGCGCGAACCCGACGGCCTCACCGTCCCGTTCCGCGATCACGCACTGAAGCGGCGACGCCCCGCCCCGCTCCTGCTCCGGGTCGAGCAGCGGCAGCCGCTCCCAGCCGGGCAGCCGTGCGAGCATCCCGGGCCGCGTGCCCACGGTCCGCAGGTACACCGACTCGCAGCGCTCGGCGCCCTCCGCCACCCCCACGTACCGCAGCCGCACCTCGGCCGCCTCGGCCGGCGCGTCGATCCGTACCTGCCGGGACTCGATGCGCACCGCGGCCTTGCGGGTCCCGATGCCGTAGCCGAACCGCCCGTAGATCACGGGCTCGGACGCCGTGAGCACCGCGAGGGGCTCGCCCCACCCTCGTACGTCGTCGAGTTGACGGCGCATCATCCCGGTCAGGATGCCGCGCCTGCGGTGCGTCGCGGCGACGCTGACCATGGTCACGCCCGCCGCCGCCACGAAGGCCCCGCCGGGCACCGCCACGCGGAACGGGAAGGAGCCCGCCGTGCCCACGCACTCGTCCCCGTCCCAGACCCCGAGCGAGCGGTCGAGGGAGGTCAGCTCCCGGTAGAGCCCGCGCTCCTCGGGTGACTCGGCCACTCCGCCGAAGGCCCGCTCCAGCTTCCCGTACCAGTTGTCCCACTCGTTGTCCCGCAACGTGCGCAGATCGGTCGCCATACGCCATCCCTACCAGGGCGGGCAGCGGCGGGCGAGGGAATTTACTCCCTGCACCGGGGCTGTACCGGGGCTGACGGACGTGCCCGGAAAGGGGGACAAGTGGGACCTCCCGTGCACAGGCCCTGACCCGGTGGATAGGGTCCACGAACAATGGCGGTACGACGAGAGCGGCGCGGGCGCGGACAGCGCGCGGAGGCCGATACGTTCCCGGCCCGGTTGAGGATGCGCGTACACCGGGTCCGCACAGCCGTGCGCAAATCCGGAGTGGACTACTTCCGCGGGGACGGCTCGGACTGGATCGCGCTCGTCGGGCTGCTCATCACCATCCCCGTGATCGCCTGCGCCACCATCCTCAATCCGGTGTGGTGCGCGCCCGCCGTCCTCGTCCTGCCGATCGTCGCGGGCGGTCTGCTGCTGCGTCCCGCCAGCCTGCTCGGCCTGTACGCGGCGGCGGCTGCCGCGCTGATCGTGGAGTCGTTCCAGCTCGGCCCGTACACGCAGCGCGCGGCCGGGGTCACCCCCGGCACCGTGCTCACGGTCGCGGCCTGCGGGTTCTTCGGCCTGCTCATCGCCCAGTTCCGCAGCCGGGTCGGCGTGCCCTGGCGGCGCGGCGGCACCATGCTCTTCGACTTGCGCGAGCGGATCCGTACGCAGAGCAGGCTGCCCAAGCTGCCGCAGGGCTGGCACCGCGAGATGGCGCTGCGCCCGGCGGGCGGCCAGTCGTTCTCCGGCGACTTCGTGGTGGCGGCCCGTACGAACAACGGCCGCACGCTCGAGGTCGTCCTCACGGACGTGTCCGGCAAGGGCATGGACGCGGCCTCGCGGGCGCTGCTGCTCGCCGGCGCCTTCAGCGGACTGCTCGGTTCGCTGCCGCCGCACGCCTTCCTCCCCGCGGCCAACGGCTATCTGCTCCGCCAGGACTGGGACGAGGGCTTCGCGACCTCCATCCACCTCGTCCTGGACCTCGAATCCGGGGACTACGAGCTGTACTCCGCGGGCCACCCGCCGGGCCTCCAGCTCAGCGCGGGCACCGGGCGCTGGGAGGAGAAGGCGGCCGAGGGCCCGCTCCTCGGCGTCTACGACGGGGCCGAATTCGACGCCACGAAGGGGACCTTGCGCCCCGGTGACGTGCTGATGCTGTTCACGGACGGGCTCGTCGAGACCTCCGAGCGGGACATCAGCGAGGGCATCGACCGCCTCACCGGGGAAGCCGACCGGTATGTGACCGGCGGCTTCCACGGTGCGGCCTGGCACCTCATCGAGGCGGTGGCCAAGGACGTCAACGACGACCGGGCGCTGCTGCTGATCTGCCGGGACGCCTGAGGGACGGGTACGGCGCCTACACCCCGACGCCGACCCGTGGCTCCTCCGCCACCGGAGCCCGCTCCTTGATCGGCAGGATCCGGGCCAGCCACTCGGACCGGCCCGCGGCCAGCGGCCCGAGCACCGCGAGGAGCAGCACGTATCCCGCGATGAACGGCGAAAGGCGTTCGTCGAGCCCCGCGCCCGCGGCCATCGTGGCGAGGATCAGCGCGAACTCGCCGCGTGCGAGCAGCGTGGTCGAGATGTTCGCGGCGGGCCCGGACCCGAACCCGTAGATCTTCGCCGCCCCGAGCCCCGCCAGGACGTTCATGACGAGCGTCAGCGCCACCGCGGCGAGCACGGGCCACAGCACGGTCGGCAGGTCGCCGGGGTCGATGGAGAGCCCGAACGCGAAGAAGAAGATCGCTCCGAAGGCGTCCCGCAGCGGGTGCACCAGCTTCATGATCCGCTCGCCGGACGCGGTCGAGCCGAGCATCAGGCCGACCATGAACGCCCCGATGGCGTCGGCGACGCCGAACCACTCGGAGACCCCGGCCACGAACACCGCGGCACCGAGGAAGGAGATGACGAGAAGCTCGTCGTCCTTGGTGTTGAAGAGCATGCCGACGACCCGCGTCCCGAACCGCGCCGCGAGCGCGAGCAGCAGCAGGAACCCGAAGGCCTTGCCGCCGTCGAGCACGGCCGCCGACAGCGAGTCCGCGCCGGACAGGATCGGTTGCAGGGCCGCCAGATACAGGGCGAGGAAGATGTCCTCGACGACGATGATGCCGAGGATCGGCTTGGTCTCGGGGTTCCCGAGCCGGCCGGTGTCGACGAGGACCTTGGTGACGATCGCGGACGACGAGATGCCGAGCACCCCGGCGAGGACCAGAGCCTCGGATGTGCCCCAGCCGAGGGCGAATCCGAAACCGAGGCCGGCGCCGACGTTCAGCGCGAGGTACGTCCCGCCGGCGAGGGCCATCTTGCGGCCGCCCGTCTTCAGGTCGTCCATGTGGAACTCGAGGCCGAGATAGAAGAGCAGCAGTACGAGGCCGAGCGCGGAGAGCATCTCCAGGTCGTGCGGGTCGGAGAGCAGCACGACGCCCGGTGTGTGGGGGCCGAGCAGGATGCCGGCCAGGATGAACAGGGGAATGGTGGGGAGACCTATGCGCCCGCCCAGGCGGGCGAGGACGGCGGCGGCCAGAAAGGCGCCGCCCATGGCGATCAAGGTGTCGGCGTGTCCGATGGGCCCGTTCCTCCTTGGTCTTGAAGCCCGGTGGTCAGGACTGACCAGAGGCTTTGGTCAAGAGAACGTCAAGAAAACGTCAATACTTAGCTTACCAAAGGACTTGGAGGTCGAGTTCGGAGCTCTGTGAGAGGGTCAGCGGCATGCTCACGCTGACGGAAGTCGAGGCCCTCGCCCGCCAGGCCCACCAAGGCCAGAAGGACAAGGCGGGCCGCCCGTACGCGGAGCATCTGGCGGCCGTCGCCGAAGGCACCCGCGCCAGGGGAGGCGACGACGCCCAGATCGCCGCGGCCTGGCTGCACGACGCGATCGAGGACGACGCGCTCACGGAGGAGTGGCTGGACGCGGCCCCGCTCCCGGCGGAGACGAAGGCGGTCGTCCGCGCGCTGACCAAGCGCCGGGACGAGCCCCCGGAGGCGTACGCGCGACGCATCCTTGCGACCCCCGGCGCCCGCCTGGTCAAGGAGGCGGACCTGGCCCACAACGCGAACCCGGACCGCCTCGCCGCCCTCGACGAGCCGACCCGGGAGCGCCTGACCCGGAAATACGCGACGATGCGCGCGCTGCTGGGGCTCTCTTAGGTGAGGCGCGGGGGCCTCGTGGGCCGGGCTCCTACGGCAGGATCGAGTCCACCTAACCGCCGTCCACCCGCAGGGCGCCGCCGGTCGTCGCGCTCGACAGGTCGGAGGCCGGGTCGACGACCATGTTCGCGTTCTCCTCGGGCTCGACGAGCCGTTGAAGCAGGGGCTGCGGGCGGTGCTCGCGCGTGAAGGTGCGCCGCGCCTCGTCCCAGGGCAGGGCGACCGGTTCGTGGGCGAAGTCCTCGACGCCGCCCGTATGGGTGGGACCCGCGGCGACGGAGTTGACGGTCACGCCACTGCCGGCGGCCTGCTTCTCCGAACCGCGTCAGGCGTGCTGTCTGGCCCGGGCCGTCTCGGTGGCGTCCTTCTTGAACGCCCACGGCATCTTGGGCTCCATGGCGAAACGGAAGACCCGTTGCACCGGTGGCGTGCACAGGGCGGTGACGACCGCGCCGGCGATGAGCGTGACGGCGACCTCGCCGTACGGAGTGTGGGTCCAGTCCGCGTCGAACCAGCCCCAGAACCGCGAGCCCTTCGCCAGGAATCCGTGCAGCAGATACCCGTACAGCGTCCCGGCGCCGAGCACCGTGAACCACGTCCTGCGCCCCGGCACCCACGCGAAGAAGCACGCGGTGAGCACGATCGAGCAGCCGAACAGGGCGAGGGTCATGACGACGCCGACCCACCACGGGACGCCCAGCTCCTGCGCGCTGTCGCGGTGGTAGAACCACACCGACGTCATGCGCGGAGCCGCCCAGTAGGCGAGCGGGAAGGCGCACGCCACGATGGGCACGGACAGGATCCGCACCTCGCGCCGCCGCACGAGCTGGAAGTGCTCGGGCTTCAGGAACAGGCCGAGCACGAAGAACGGCAGGAACTGCAGCACGCGCTGAAGGTCCAGGTCGTCGCCGATGTCGGGGGAGACCGACGCGAGCACGGCGATCGCGATGGAGAGCGGGATCGGCCAGCGGACGATCTTCCACAGCGGCGTGGTGAGCCGCCAGATGAACAGCGCGACGAGGAACCAGGTCAAGAACCACGGGTCGAGCAGGCTGATCGGATGCCCGGGATCGTTGTCCGCCCACCTCTTGAAGAGGCTGTACGCGACCTCGAAGATCACGTAGGGCACGGCGACGCCGGTGATGAGACGCCGCAGCCGGTCGGGCCGCATGTCGAAGCTGCGCGAGAAATAGCCGGAGATGATGATGAACGCCGGCATGTGGAACGTGTAGACGATCTCGTACAGCGCCTCGGCGGTACGACTGCCGTCCGTCAGGGGTTCCCAGGAGTGGCCCATCGCGACGAAGACGATGGCCAGATACTTGGCGTTGTCGAAGAACGCGTCGCGCTGCTTGGGCTTGGGGGAGCCGGCCGGAGCGGGGGCCGGTTTCTGCTGGGGGGTGACTTCTGCCGGCTGGGGGGCGACTTCTGCCGCGGGCCGCACGGTCGGCGGCAGCGGGGTGCGGTGCGAGCCCTGCGGGTGCAGCGAGTTGGTCACAGGCCCTCCCACCAGGAACTCGGGGAGATCGTGGGGGGCCGCACTGCGCCGGTGGGGATGATGGCAGTGTGGAACATCTGAGGCACCTTAGTGGGGCCCCTGTGATTTCGTAAAACCATCAACTCGTTTCCTCCTCGGTGTTTCCAGGTACCCCGTTTGTGCGGAAGTCGACATGGGAGTTTGTGCGGTTGTGCCCCGTCGTTTTGCCCGCGCATGGTGAAATGACCGATTCGTCCCGTGGGGCTTGGGCGGTAATTGGACATCGCATTTCCTTGATTTTCCTGTGTGCGAACCAAGGGGAAACTGAGAGAAAGCCTGCAGGCCGCGCGGGCGACGGGCGCGAGGGGCGGCCGGGGCGATAGAAACGATCAAGCCGAAACCCGCGGGTACGTGGCCGACGATCCGTCACGCGTCGCATAGAGGCGCCGGGTTGGTGGCACGATGGTTCTGGCGGGGGGTGGGGCTGTACCCCCCGGGCCGGGAGAGCGGACCGACCTAGGGTGTGATCAGTGTGGCCATTTCGCTGTCAGTGGTGCTGTTGTTGGCGATCGTCCTCGTCGTCCTCATGCGCGGCGGCTCGATCAAGGCGGGACCCGCCATAGTCGCGGTGCTCTTCGGCTTCTTCCTCGCATCGACCGGAATGGCGCCCGCGATCAACAACTTCCTCAACTCGGTCGCGGACAGCGTCAGCGCGATCCATTTCTGAAGCGGCGGCGGTCACCCGGCGGCGGCCCGCGAAAAAGCCTCCGGCCCGGTCCACGAGGAGTGGATCCGGGCCGGAGGCTTTTCACGAGAGCGGGCGACGGGAATCGAACCCGCGTAGCTAGTTTGGAAGATCGCGTACGCGCACCCCGCCTGACCAGGCAAGACGCTGACCTGCGGCGGCGTCCTGGGCTCCCCGTGGCTCCCCTTTGGGTCCCACGTCTCGCCGCTCGCTCGGGCACGTGGAGGGCACGTCAGGTCAGCTTGATCAGCAGTGGAGTTAAGGCTGTGATCAGGCTGCCCGCGGCGGTGAGCACCATTGCTATGGCGGCAGGGTGGCGCCATGCTTCATGAGGGCGGCGTGGCGGCTCCTCGGGGCTGGTGTCGTCGCCTTCACCATTGCTTTGTAATGAGTTATGGCGTACGTTGGGCTCGTCTTGGGACGTCAAGTGCGGGTCTGGCTCGCTCATCTGGCCTCCGAAGGTTGATTCGAGAACCTGATGGCTGTGCGGTTACGTTTAGCGGCGAAGCGCACGGCCTACAGGCATGCCCGAGGGCAATTCGAGGTCGTAGCATAGCAGTTGGGCCGATGCCTGCCCCGACGTGCTGACACTGCTGGTCAGGCACCATTCACTCGGCTCTCGTCCCGTCCGCCGTCGGCTCGCACGACGTGGAGCGGGGGTGGGTCAATCTCCGTGGAGGACACGGGAAGCGGCAGAGACGAAATCTTCGATCGCCTGCTGGGCCAGGCCACTTAATCGCCTCCTGTCGCTGGCGTCGGTGGCCTTGCGGATCTCAGTGGACGCCCACCCGGAGCTGTGGATCGCGATCGTGGCCCAGGTCGAGAGTGCCTACCAACGGCGCCGCCGACAGGGTGCGTTCGGCCTACTGGGCTCCGTCGAGGCGGGGGCTCATTGCCGTACCCTGGTAGCACGCTTATCTTGTTGCGTTTTGATCAAACTGAAGTCATGCCTAGTCGCTCCGGTGCGAAGAGCTAAGCGGGCTCACCTGGTGATCTCGGACGACAGGCCTCCACGAGAGGTACTGTCGCTATGCCTGAAATCGCCTGGATCCAGATGTTCCTGGCCGTTCTGGTGGCATTCGTAACGTTGGGCGCGGTGGCGTTGCTGCGTTGTCCGCGTGAGGACATCGTCAAGGTCATTCGGGAACTGCGTCGCGTCGTCCGTAGGTGACCTGGTCGACTGTTGGAGCAGGGTCGGTCACTGACAGCCCCAGCGATCAGTGACCGGGCCTGCTTTCCGTTCAACCCGCTCACTTGCCCCAGCTTCCATCCCGTCCGCCGTCGACCCACACGTAGTGGAGTGGGCGTGGTTCATGGCGTCCAGGTGGAGCGCGCCACTGTACGAACGACCTGGACGCCATGAACCACGTCTGCTCGGCTTTGCCTGGGTCGACGGTGGACGGGATGGAAGCCCTTCACGCAACCACCTGCGGCCTCGCACTCGGCAGCGTTTCCCCTGGCCCCCGGTGCTGGCCGATCCCCCGCCGGAGGCATCGCTTTTGCCCGCGGCCGTGGTGAACCTGCGCGATCTGTGGACCATGAGCGGTTGAGGATCACGTGGCGTTGGCCCGCCGGTTGACGCCACCATGATCCGGCCTGATCGGTAACCCAAAGCGTCGTTGACCCATGTGCGGAAGTCTCCCCGGTCCTCCTTGGCTCGTTGCTGGATATGGCCCTTGGGATGTGCCGGGCGGGCGCCGCCCCGCTGCCGGCGGCGGAGACATTTAGGCGGCGGGGCGGCGCCCGCCCGGCGCCGCCCCGTGTGGGGCCCTCGATCCTTCGGGACGGCTCGGGCCTGGTGGTGTTTGCGGGGGGTGCTCTTGTACGTGCGCCTTGTGGTCTTACGGGTCTTGAGGCTTTTCCCCCTACAAGGCCGGATCATGGTGGCGTCAACCGGCGGGTCGGCGCTGTGTGATGCGTGAGAGCGGCTTGGACCGGCAATGATCGACGGCGCGGGTCGAACCCGTGCCGCGAGCGGAGCGAGCCTTGATGAAGTAGGGAAACTCTGTCCGCGTGCTCCTGGCTGGCTGTGTCCTGGTTGACAACCGGATGGACGGCTACGCTGGTGCGGGCCAGTTGATGACATCAGGGAGCGTGCTCGGAGGATGGGACCGAAGTCGGAGCGGGTCTACCGCAAGATCTGTGAGTGGATCTCGACCGGCGAATACGCTCCGGGCGCCAAGCTCCCGTCTGAGCGCAAGCTTTCAGAAGACCTGGAGATCGGCCGTACACAGCTTCGGCAGGTGCTCGCTCGTCTGGTCGCTGAGAAGGTCATCGAAGTCCACGGGCGTAGCTCGTACCGCGTTCCCACCCACGAAGTAGTCACGGTCACTCCGGGCCAGTTGGAGCCCTGGAAGATCCATGGTGAGCGGACGATCTATGACGATCGTTGGGTGAAGCTCAACCTCGTCGACGTCGAGCCTCCGGGCGTTGAGCGGTTCGAGCATCACGTAGTACGGCTGCATCACGTGGCGATCACGGCAGTAGTCGATGATCAGGACCGGGTGCTGATGCTCTGGCGCTACCGGTTCGTGCCGGACAAGTGGGGTTGGGAGCTTCCCGGCGGCATCGTTGATGAAGGTGAAGATCCCCAAGACACTGCGCGCCGGGAGTTCGAGGAAGAGACCGGTTGGCGTGCTGGTCCCCTTGAACACGTCGTGACCTATCAGCCCATGGTCGGCATGGTGGACTCACCGCATGAGATCTACGTCGGGCGCGGAGCGGTGAAGGTCGGCGAGCCCACGGACGTAGAGGAATCCGGTCACCTTGAGTGGGTGCCGCTCTCGGACATCCCAGGGTTGATGGCACGCGATGAGCTGATGGGTTCGGGCACGCTGGTCGCGCTGCTCCACATCCTGTCGACTCGGGGAGCCGTCGCGCCTACAGCCTCCGCGTGAGCTGCTCGATTCGCCGGCGGTGACGTACGGACCCGGTTCGGTTGGCCAACAGCCGGGCTTGCTGAAGATGTTCTTGGGCTTGGCTCAGCTCGCCTCGAACAAGGTGGGCTTGGGCGAGATCGCAGCGGAGGCCGGACGTCGCTCGGACGAACGTCGGATCTGCTGTCTCTAGGCCGGTGTACAGGCTGGCAAGGGCGTCATCGTCGCCGAGCAGGGAGAGCACGTTCCCGCGCCAGCGGGCCAAGTGTCCGCCGTTCAGGAAGATGCTCAGCATGTCGGGATCGCGGGCTTCCTCGCCGGACGGGAGGCATGCGATTGCCTTGTCCAAGGCGCGCTTACAGTCGTCGGGCGAGTCGGCCTTCGCGCATAGTTCGGCCTCTGCGGCGTACAGCCATGCGCGCAGTCGGGGAGAAGCCTGCTTCCCTGCGAGCCGTTGAGCCTCGCGGACTAGCTGAACGGCCATCTCGGGGCGTCCGGCCTCATTGAGCACATACGCCTGCTCTGCTGTGGCGTGGGCCAAGTACATAGGTTCTTCGGCCTCTTGGGCGGCGCGCTTGCCTAACTCGTAGCTCCGCCACGCGCGTTCGACCGCCCCTGTGTCGAGGGCTTGCCAGGCGCCCAGTGTCGCGGCTCCGGCGAGTGCGCGAGCGACCGGCCGGCGGGTGTCGGGCAGAACGGCGAACGTCAGCGCGTCTTCGAGTGCGGCAAGGTGCCCCGTCATCTGATCAACGAGGCTTGCGGCTCCCATCTGCCGATCCATGGTGCGCAGTAGCTCGGTCTGATCCATGAACGTCTTGACCATGGAGAGGCTGACGTTCCGGGCCGAGTCGATCCGGTCCATCAGGTCTGTGTAGCCATCGGTTGCGATGGTGGGCTTCTCCGACGGGTGATCTTCGAAGAGTTCAGCGTCGGTGACGCCTAAGAGAGGCCGGATGACCTGGGCGTAGTGGTCGCCGATCGGGCGTTTGCCGTTCTCCCACTCCGAGGCGTAGACACGGAGGCTCGCGGTCGAAGCGACGGTGAGCAGGTGCTGCGTCGCGAACCTCTCGATCTCGCGGACTAATCGCTCTTGCGACCACCCGCGTGCCTTCCTGATCTCGCGTAGTCGGTTGGACACCTCTACCGCCCTCGCCTCGGTGTCGACAGCGCTTAACGGAAGCATGCCGCACATTCGCGCAGGTGGTCAGGGGTTAACCGGAAGAGGGTTAACCCCTGTTGGCTACCGGCCTGTTGGGGATCGCGGTTCTCTAGAAGCGTCGCAAGAAGGCGAGTTCAGAAGCCGGGTGGCGACACCGCTTGACAACTGGTGCGCACCAGATGCAATCTATTGGTGCGCACCAGTTGGGACCCGAGTGCTCGTGGAACCGCTACGGGCACCGCCAACGCGTAGGAGCGGCGACCCACCGCCAAGTAAGTACGCCGCTCCCGCCCCTCTGACAAGGGAGTTCAATCATGCAGCAAATCCCCGTGGACACGAACGGCGCGATGCTGATGGTGGCGACGCCTCCGCAGCCCAAGTACTCGAACCCCAAGACCCAGGAGCGCGCTGCCGACACGCGTACCGGTGAGTTCCTGATGACGGTGGATGTCCTGTTCGTGAAGGACGGCAACGCCGAGGTCGTGAGGGTCACCGTGGGTGAGTCGTCCATCTCCGGTGAGCTGGTGACGGGTACGGCGGTCGCGCTGACCGGTCTGATCGCTCGGCCGTGGGAGAACGAGTTCAACGGCCAGAAGCGGCACGGCATCAGCTTCCGCGCGGTCGCCGCGACGGCCGTGGACGCCGGCGGCTCGAAGAACCTGAAGGCGGCCTGATCATGGGCTGGTTAACGATCAGCGTGCTCGCGGTCGTTGTCGGGCTGGCGCTGCTGCTTCGGTGGCGCCGCCCCGCCTGGTTCTGGATGACGTTCGGCGTCGCCTACGCCGTCCTCAAGGTCCGCTTCCGGTACGCGTCCGTGATGGACGCCTGTGACCTCACGGTGCCTGCCTCCCGCTTCAGGCTCTGGCTCGCGCGGCTCCTCAAGACGGAGATCCCCCGCCAGCGTGTCCCGCGCCTGAGGTGGATCAAGCCGACGCGTACCGGTCTGCGGCTACGGATCCGGATGCAGCCGGGACAGGACGCCTTCGACTACTCCTCGGCGGTCGACCGGTTGCGGCACGCGTTCGGTGTCCATCAGGTCACCTCGCGCGAGATCAAGCCGGGTGTCGTCGAGATCGCCATGACCGGGTACGACGTGCTGCGCCGGGTGCAGATGCCGGCGAAGACCGAACGGCGCGGGCTGAAGGTCCCGGTCGCGCTGGTGGAGGACGGGTCGGTGTACTTCCGCGACTACTGGTCGGTTCCGCACTCGATCACCATCGGTGCGTCCGGGTCCGGGAAGTCGGTTTACCAGCGGCGTGTGATCAAGGAACTCGCTGCGCTGAAGGTGGCGCTGGTCGGCATCGACTGCAAGCAGGGCGTCGAACTCTCCCCGCTCGCCCGCCGCTTCTCCGCCCTGGCCGACAACCCCGACGACGCCGCCGAACTGCTCGAAGCACTCGTCGACCGGATGGACGAGATCTATCAAGTGATCCGACGCGTCCAACGGGTCAGCGCGGACACGCCGGATGCGGAGATCGCCGCGAACATCTGGGACCTGCCCGAGGACGAGCGTCCGGTGCCGATCGTGCTGACGATCGACGAGATCGCGGAACTCGCCCTGACCACCTCACGGGCCGACGAGAAGCGCCGAACGAGGATCATCGTCGCCCTGGTCCGGCTGGCCCAACTCGGCCGTGCTGCCGGCATCTTCGTCGACATCTACGGGCAGCGCTTCGGCTCCGAACTCGGCGATGGCATCACCATGCTGCGCGCCCAGTTGACCGGTCGCACCGCGCACCGGGTCAACGATGAATCGTCCTCCCGGATGGCGTTCGGTGATGTCTCGCCGCATGCGGTGTTCGCTGCGACGCAGATCCGCAACGACCGCCCCGGCATGGCCGTGGTCGGCTACTCGAATGGCGAGTGGGCCCGTATCCGCACCCCGCACACGACGATGCGCGAAGCGGTGACCGCGTGCAACAAGCACGCTGATCTGACGCCGGACATACCGGAGTTGGCCCGCTTCCGGCCGGTCTTCGAGACCGATCTGAGCAAGGCGCCCGCGACGCTCGAACCCGTCGCCGAAGCCGCCTGAACCCTCCCGCACCACGGTCGGCGTGACCGCCTCGCGCCGGGTCCCTACCCGCTCCATGCCCAAAACCGGCTCTCTGGAAGGGAGAACGAACCGTGAACCACAACCCCGAAACTCGGCGAGACGACAGCGAGCGGACCGCCCAACTGCGTAGCTCGATCTTCCGCTACCGGCACATGAAGGGGCACGACCGCTACTTCGTCGAGGTCGTCTGGAGCGCGCTGGAGCACCAGCTGGCGCCCCCGGCCGGACACAGCTACCCCCGCCACGGTGGCTGACCGCCCATGGCCCCGCGAAAGGCCCGCACCGCTCCCGCGCCGGCGGTCAAAGCGCCCAAGTGTCGGGTCTGCAAGGGCTCCGGAGAGGTCTCGATCAAGGTCCGGGTCGGCCGCAAACAACGCCCCGTCGGTGATCAGACCGGCCTGTGCCTGACCTGCTTCGGCTCGGGCGAAGCCACCGACTGAACCCGCTGGGGCCCGGCGGCCGGACCCTGTTCCCCGCCGCGCCCCGGCCCCACACCTTGAAGGAGGTGAAGAACGATGAACCCCAAGATCCGTCCGGACGCCGTCCTGATCCAAGCCGTGATTGCCGGGGCGCTGTCCTTCGCCCACCTGCACGACCTCGCCGACGCGGCCGGACAGTCCGGTTGGAAGGCGTGGGCCTACCCGATCAGCGTCGACCTGCTGTTGGTCGCTGCGTGGCGTCGGCTGCGTAACGACGGGCCCTCCCGGCTGGCCTGGTGCTGGTTCCTGGTCGCTCTGGTTGCCTCGCTCGGCGCGAACGTCGCCACGGCTGGCTTCCTCGACCTGGCGCACCCGCCCGCGTGGCTGCGCTTCGGCGTCGCCGGCTGGCCCGCGCTCGCTTTCCTCGGCGGCACCCTCCTCACCCACAGCCCTGCCCGCACGCCGTCACCGGAGCGAGCTCCGGAAGTCCCTGCATCGGCCACCGTGACCCGCGCCCCCGAACCCGCTGCGGAACCCGAACCGGTCGCCGTTCCCGCTCCTGCGCTACCGGAACCCCCTGCGCCTGCCGTGGAGGCTCCGCCGGCCCTCGTCGCGCACGCCCGCAAGGTCGCCGACGACCACCGGGCCCAGACCGGACAGCGCATCGACCTCGACACCCTGCGCGCCCGCCTCAACGTCCCGCCCGCCATGGCGGACGCCATCGCCGCACAACTCACCTGACACGAAAGGAATCCGATCATGGGACGCCGCTTCTTCCTCTTCGAACGACTCCAGAGCTACGGCCCCGTCGACATCGCCCGCGGCCTCATCTCGGACGGCGAGAAGGGCTACACCGCCGTGTGCAAGGCCGACGGCTGCGGCTGGTCCTCCGACTACGCCAGCTACGGCTCGGTGTGCATCGCGGCCAAGGGCCACGTCTGCCGGATCAAGAACCGCTGAGCGGAGGCACTGCCGTGGACGTTCCGTTCTGGTTCTTCATCGCCGTCGTCGGCGCGCTCGGTATCAAGCTCGCGCGTCCGCCGGCCTGGCTCGTCCTGGTCCTGCTGATCGGCGGCTACTTCCTCGCCCCCGCCATCGGCACCTTCCTCAACTGACCCGACCCGGAAGGGAGTACAGCTCATGCTCACACCCCGCGTTCCGCTCAACCCGCAGCCCACCGGCGAGATCATCCCGACCATCACCACCCTCGGGACCGTCGTCCCCCACAACCCGGCGCAGGCTCAAGCGCCGTGCGGCTGCCAGCACCACGCCCCGGCGCCGGCTCCTGCCGCTCCCGTGGCCTCGCGTCCGGCCGTGCAGCTCACCCCCGGCGCGCTCCTGCTCCTCGTCGGTGGCGGCACCGCTGCCGTGCTCGTGGTCGGCACGGTGCTGGTCTCCATGCTCCTCGCGGTCGCCGTCACCGCCGGCGCGCTCGCCATCGTCGCCCTGGTGGTCCGCTCGCTCATCGCCTCCGAGCAGAAACAGCACCGCCGTTGACCGGCCCCGGAGCGGTCTCAACTGACAGGTCTTGCCCGCTACGGCGCCGTGCCTCCTGCCCGAACCAACTGATCCGGAAGGAACCCTCATCATGACCGACCGCATCTCCTACCTCGGACGGGTCTGCCCGAACTGCGACGGCTTCCCCGTAGTCGCCGTATCCTCCGGCCTCGGCCGCGACTCCCGCGGGAACCTGCGCACCATCACGGTCACCTGCCGCACCTGCCAGGGCGCCGGCACTCTCCGCCCGGCCATTGCTGTCCGGGCGGTGGCGGCGTGAAGTCCCTGACCATCTCCGCCCACATGGAGCAGGACAGCGCATCCCGGCTCGTCGTCTTCGACAGCTTCGTGATTGTCCGTGTCGGAGGCAGGGACGTGGAAATCACCTTGCTGGCCACGCCCGGCACGTCCACGGCCCTACGGGACTTGGCCGCTCGCCTCAACGAAGCCGCGCAGATCCTCGACACCATGACCACCTCGTCCGAGGTGAGCGCATGATCGCCCGCCGCGTTCTGGAGCTGTACTCCTGCTCGGGCGGCGCCGGTTGGGGCTACCATCTCGCCGGTTTCCGCGTCGACGGCTGCGACATCGTCGACCGCCCCCGCTACCCGTTCCCGTACCACCGCGGCGACGCGCTCGCGTACCTCGCCCACCTGATCGCCACCGGCGAGATCAATCAGTACGCGCTGGTGCACGCGTCCCCGCCCTGTCAGGCCGGCTGCGCCCTGACCGTCGGCACCAACCGGTCGCAGGGCTGGGGCGGCACCCACACCGATCTCGTGGCCGCGACCCGGACTCTCCTCGACGCGACCGGTCTGCCGTACGTGCTGGAACAGCCCAACGGCAAAGCCAAGATCCGCAAAGACGTGTCCCTGTGCGGCGAGATGTTCGGGCTCGGCGTGCTGCGTCACCGCAACTTCGAACTGGGCCGCTGGGCGACTACCGCGCCAGCTCACCCCAAGCACCGCGGCTACGTCCGCGGGCATCGGCATGGTGTGCGCCGCGAGGGTCCTTACGTCGCTGCATACGGCAACGGTGGCGGCAAGGCCACGGTCCCCGAGATGCAGACCGCGATGGGCATCACCTGGACCGACGTGCGCGAGGAGCTGACCGAGGCCATCCCGCCCGCCTACACACGCTGGCTCGGCACCGCGTTCCTGACCGCGCGCCAGGAGGTGTTGGTGTGAGCGACACCGCCACCCTGGCGGGCCTGGATACGGCCACCCTCGGCGACATGCTGCGGGTGGCCGGCTCCACCGGCTTCGACCGCTGGCAGGACCAGATCAAACGCACGGGCGGCTGCTCCGACCCGATCCACCTCACCGGCTGGTCCATCACCAAGGACCGCGCCACCGGCGAGACGCTGCGGCACTACTCCACCGACACCGAACCCGGCGCCCGGCTCCGGATCGCCTGCGGCAACCGCCGTGCCTCGCGCTGCCCGTCTTGCGCCTTCACCTACGCCGGCGACACGTACCACCTGATCCGGGCCGGCCTCGTCGGCGACACCCGCCACGAGATCCCGGCCGCGATCCGCAACCGGCCCCGCGTCTTCACCACCCTCACCGCGCCATCCTTCGGCCCGGTCCACAACCAACCCACCCGCGGAACCTGCCGCTGCGGCACCGACCACCGCGACGACGACCCCGCGCTCGGGACGCCGCTCGATCCGGACGGGTACGACTACGCCGGCGCCGTCCTCTTCAACAACCATGCGGGCGACCTGTGGCACCGCTTCGTCAACCGGCTGCGCCGTGAGATCGCCGCTCGCGTCGGCATCACACAGCGGGAGTTCAAGGAGGTTGCCCGGCTGTCGTACGGCAAGGTCGCCGAGTTCCAGAAGCGCGGAGCCATCCACTTCCACGCCGTGATCCGCCTCGACGGACCGGACGGGCCCGACACCGCGCCGCCGTCCTGGGCGAGTACGGACCTGCTCACCCAAGCGATCCAGGACGCCGCCGCGCACTCGTACGTCACGGTGACCGTGCCGCCCGCTCCCGACGCCGGACACCTCGACGGCTGGCGCCTGCGCTGGGGCCGACAACTCGACGTACGCCCCATCAAGGCGTTCGGCGACGGTACGGAGATCACAGAGCAGGCGGTCGCCTCGTACGTGGCCAAGTACGCCACCAAAGCGGCCGAGAACACCGGCACGGTAGATCGACGCATCGGCAACCGTGAGGCTGCCCTCCTGCTCGGCCTGCCGGATCACCCGCGGCGCCTCATTGAAGCCTGCTTCGACCTCGATCCGTTCTACCCGGAACGCCGGCTGACGGCCTGGGCGCACATGCTCGGCTTCCGCGGCCACTTCTCCTCGAAGTCCCGCGCCTACTCGACCACCCTCGGCACTCTGCGGCAGATCCGCGCCGACTACCGCGCCGCCCAAGAACGCGAAGCCCTCGGCCTCGACGGACACGAGCCGGACACCGTGCTCGTCCTCGCCTCGTGGGAGTACGCCGGCCACGGCCACACCCCCGGCGAATCCGCTCTCGCCGCCTCGATCGCCCGAGACCTCCAACTAAACCGCGAGACAGCACGCGAAGCCCTGCATGACCAACGCGCTCAGGAAGGAGCCGCAGCATGAACGATCGCTACCTCGACGTGAAGGAGGCCGCCGAAATCTTCAACACTTCGGTCCGGTTCCCCCGGCGACTCATTGAGGAACGCCGGATCAAGTACATCAAGGTCGGCCGACACGTCCGCATCCCCGAGAGCGCCGTACTCGCGTTCCTCGCCGCGAACACGGTCGAGCCCCGTCGGCGGCTGGGGGTGGCTGCCTGATGGCTGGCAAGAAGCGCAGGCGGTACGGCCGCGTCCGCAAGCTCCCGTCCGGCCGCTACCAGGTTCGCTACCTGGCCCCCGACGGGCAGCTCCGTCCGGCGCCGGAGACCTTCCGCACGAAGACGGACGCTGACAACTGGCTCGCCGACAAGCAGTCGGAAATGCACCGGGGCGACTGGCACGACCCGGACGCCGGACAGGTCCCCTTCGGGCCGTACGCCACGGCCTGGATCAAGGAGCGGGAGATCACGACCACCACGCGGCAGCTCTACGGCTCGCTCCTGAAGCTCCACCTTGAGCCCGCCTTCGGAGCCGTCAACGTGGCCGCGATCTCGCCCGCCCTCGTTCGGGGCTGGCGTGCCGACAAGCTCGCGTCCGGTACCGGGCCGACGACTGTCGCCAAGGCGTACGCCCTGCTCCGCTCGATCCTGGGCACGGCTGTGTCGGACCAGATGATCAGGCGGAACCCGTGCCAGATCAAGGGAGCGAGCATCGTGCACACCCCGGAGCGGCCGACGGCCACCGTGGAAGAGGTCTACGCGCTCGCCGACGCGATCCAGCCGCGCTATCGGGCGCTCGTCCTCATGGCGGGCTTCCTCGGCCTGCGCTGGGGTGAGCTGGTCGGTCTGCACCGCCGGGACATCGACCTGGAGCAAGGCACCGTTCGTGTCCGGCGGGCGGTCGCTGAGCTGTTCAACGGGAAGCAAGAGATCAAGGCGCCCAAGAGTGCGGCGGGCAAGCGCACCGTTGCCGTGCCGCTCGTGATCGTCGCGGAGATCCGGGTTCACCTGAAGCGGTACGCGGAGCAGGGCGCCGAGGGCCGTGTCTTCATCGGGGTCAAGGGTGCGACTCCTCGCCGCAACCACTTCAACAAGCTGTGGCGTGCGGCCTGCGACGACGCCGGGATCAAGGGCCTGCACTTCCATGATCTCCGCCACACGGGGAACACGCTCGCCGCGTCGACCGGGGCCAGCACGCGGGAGCTGATGTCGCGCATGGGCCACAGCACGACCCGCGCCGCGCTGATCTATCAGCACGCGAGCGCGGACCGTGACCGGCTGATCGCGGACGCCCTGAACGAGATCGTGAAGAAGGGCCGGAAGAAGGGCAAGAAAGCCAAGAAGAAGAAAGATCGAAAGCCGAAGGGGCACGCGGGGGACACGGAGGACTGAACGGGCCCCTAGGAAACGATCAAGGCCAGGCAGAGGAAATAGCCTCTGACCTGGCCTTGAGTCGTATGGAGCGGGCGACGGGAATCGAACCCGCGTAGCTAGTTTGGAAGACTAGGGCTCTACCATTGAGCTACGCCCGCACGGCCGCGCCGCAGGTCGGTGACCGCGGCACGCAGGCATCGTAGCGGGTCGAGGGGCCCGAGTGCACACCCTCTTTCCGGCGGTCGCGGCGCGGGAGCCGCACTGCCTGCGGGCATGTACCCTACGTGTCGCACCGACGGGGTGTGGCGCAGCTTGGTAGCGCGTCCGCTTTGGGAGCGGAAGGCCGTGGGTTCAAATCCCGCCACCCCGACCAGCGTTCGGAAGGTGGCCGTCACACTCAGGGCCGGCCGCCCCGGGGTTCTCCGAGATCGCATCAAGATCGCATTGTGGGTCCGCAGCGGCGTGCCGTTACTATGCAAGCTGCATGCCCGTGTGTCTCTTAAGCCGGGCACGATCCCAGAAGTCAGCCCCCAAGGAGACCCACCGTGAAGAGCGCCGTCGAGACCCTGAACCCGACCCGGGTTCGGCTCAGCATTGAGGTGCCCTTCGAGGAGCTCAAGGACAGCCTCGACGCGGCGTACAAGAAGATCAACCAGCAGGTCACGGTGAAGGGCTTCCGCAAGGGCAAGATCCCGGCCCGCGTCATCGACCAGCGCTTCGGCCGCGGTGCGGTGCTGGAAGAGGCCGTCAACGACGCGCTTCCGAAGTTCTACACCGAGGCCGTCAACGAGGCGGAGCTCAACGTCCTCGGTCAGCCCGAGGTCGACATCACCGACCTGAAGGACGGCGAGACGCTGAACTTCACCGCTGAGGTCGACGTGCGCCCGACGATCGAGATCCCGGACTACTCCGGCATCGAGGTCGAGGTCGACGCCACCGAGGTCACCGAAGAGGACGTCGACAAGGCCGTCGAGCAGCTGCGCGACCGCTTCGCCTCCACCGCGCCGGTCGAGCGCGCCGCCGAGGACGGCGACGTCGTGACGATCGACCTGGAGGCCAAGGTCGAGGGCGAGGTCCTCGAGGACGGCGTCGCCTCCGGTGTCTCGTACACCATCGGCTCGGGCGAGCTCCTCGACGGCATCGACGACGCCGTCAAGGGCCTGGAGGCCGGTGGCGAGGCCACCTTCACCTCCGAGCTCAAGGGCGGCTCCGCCGAGGGCAAGGACGCCGAGGTCACCGTCAAGGTGAGCCAGGTCGCCAAGCGTGAACTGCCGGAGCTGGACGACGAGTTCGCGCAGCTCGCCTCCGAGTTCGACACCCTCGACGAGCTGAAGGCCGACAGCCGCAAGCGCCTCGAGAACCAGAAGCTGAACGACCAGGCCACGCAGGCCCAGGAGCGCGTCCTGGAGAAGCTGCTCGAGCTGGTCGAGGTCCCCGTCCCGGAGAAGCTGCTCGAGGACGAGGTCCAGACCCGCAAGCACAACCTCGAGAACCACCAGCTCGCCCAGATGGGCCTGAACCTCGAGAAGTTCCTCGAGATCCAGGGCAAGACGGTCGAGGAGTTCGACGCCGAGACGAGCGAGCAGGCCGTCAAGGGCATCAAGACGCAGTTCGTCCTCGACGAGCTCGTCAACAAGGAGAAGCTGAACGTCAGCCAGGAGGAGCTCACCGAGCACCTCATGCGCCGCGCCGCCTCCTCCGGCATGTCCCCCGACCAGTTCGCCCAGGCCGTCGTCGAGGGTGGCCAGGTCCCGATGCTGGTCGGCGAGGTCGCCCGCGGAAAGGCCCTTGCCGTGGTCGTCGAGGCCGCCACCGTCAAGGACACCAACGGCGAGGTCGTCGACCTGTCGGACGACGAGGAGGAGACGGAGGAGGCCACCGAGGTCGCCGCCGAGGCCACCGAGTCCACCGAGGCCGTCGAGGGCTCCTCCGAGGAGCAGGACAAGGCGTAACCGCCTGGCCCGCAGCATGAACGAAGGCCCCCCGGAACCAGCTGGTTCCGGGGGGCCTTCGCGCCCTCTCGCAGGGGGGCTTACCTGCGCTCACAGCGAACAGTTCGGCTCGCGGGATTCCTCGGAGGGGGCCGCGCGTTAGGGTCCATGAAGAGGAGGGCAGGGGTGTCCGAGCACGACCCCCGGCCCCAGCTAAAGACGCGAGACGGCGCGTAGCCGTCAGAGACGAGCAGGTGGATCCGTGACGAATCTGATGCCTTCCGCCGCAGGCGAGCCGTCCATCGGTGGTGGCCTCGGCGACCATGTCTACAACCGGCTGCTCGGCGAGCGAATCGTCTTCCTCGGCCAGCAGGTCGACGACGACATCGCGAACAAGATCACCGCACAGATGCTGCTCCTTGCCGCCGACCCGGACAAGGACATCTTCCTGTACATCAACAGCCCCGGCGGCTCGGTGACGGCCGGCATGGCGATCTACGACACCATGCAGTACATCCCGAACGACGTCGTCACCATCGGCATGGGCATGGCCGCCTCCATGGGCCAGTTCCTGCTGACCGGCGGCTCGGCGGGCAAGCGCTTCGCGCTGCCGCACACCGACATCCTGATGCACCAGGGCTCCGCGGGCATCGGTGGTACCGCGTCGGACGTGAAGATCCAGGCCGAGTACCTGCTGCGCACGAAGAAGCGCATGGCCGAGATCACCGCGCGCCACTCGGGCCAGAGCGTCGAGACGATCATCCGTGACGGTGACCGCGACCGCTGGTTCACCACCGAGGAGGCCAAGGAGTACGGCCTCATCGACGAGATCATCACTGCCGCTACGGGCGTTCCGGGCGGCGGCGGCACCGGCGCCTGATCCTCGCGATCACGTCGGCACAGCCAGCCAAGCCCACCCTCACCAGGACGGAACACCGACCATGAACAACTTCCCCGGCAGCGGCCTGTACCAGGGCCCCCAGGTCGACAACCGCTACGTGGTGCCGCGCTTCGTCGAGCGCACCTCGCAGGGCGTGCGCGAGTACGACCCGTACGCGAAGCTCTTCGAGGAGCGCATCATCTTCCTCGGCGTGCAGATCGACGACGCGTCGGCCAACGACGTCATGGCGCAGCTGCTGTGCCTGGAGTCGATGGACCCGGACCGCGACATCTCCATCTACATCAACAGCCCCGGCGGCTCGTTCACGGCCCTCACGGCCATCTACGACACGATGCAGTTCGTGAAGCCGGACATCCAGACGGTCTGCATGGGCCAGGCCGCCTCCGCGGCCGCCGTCCTGCTGGCCGCCGGCACCCCCGGCAAGCGCATGGCGCTGACCAACGCGCGCGTGCTGATCCACCAGCCCTCCGGTGGCACCGGCCGTGAGCAGCTCTCCGACCTGGAGATCGCGGCCAACGAGATCATGCGCATGCGGGCCCAGCTGGAAGACATGCTGGCCAAGCACTCGACGACGCCGATCGAGAAGATCCGCGACGACATCGAGCGCGACAAGATCCTCACGGCCGAGGACGCGCTCGCGTACGGCCTGGTCGACCAGGTCGTCTCGACGCGCAAGATGAACAACGAGGCGATCGCGTAGTAGGCGCTGTATCGTCTGCCGTTCCCTCGGCACGGTTCGCGTCAAAGTGAACCGTGCCAAGGGGGGCCCGAACGGGGGGCCCGGCAAGGTACCGTCGGATACAGGCACCAGGAGCCGCTTACGCGAGCGTCTCCCAGGCGAAGGGGAAGCACCTCGTGGCACGCATCGGTGACGGCGGCGATCTGCTCAAGTGCTCGTTCTGCGGAAAGAGTCAGAAGCAGGTCAAGAAGCTCATCGCAGGCCCCGGTGTGTACATCTGCGACGAGTGCATCGACCTCTGCAACGAGATCATCGAGGAAGAGCTCGCGGAGACGAGCGAAGTGCGCTGGGAGGAACTGCCCAAGCCGCGCGAGATCTACGAGTTCCTCGAGAGCTACGTCGTAGGACAGGAAGCCGCCAAGAAGGCCCTGTCCGTCGCGGTGTACAACCACTACAAGCGCGTCCAGGCCGGCGAGAACGGCGGGGCGAACGGGCGGGACGACGCGATCGAACTCGCGAAGTCCAACATCCTGCTCCTCGGCCCGACCGGCTCGGGAAAGACGCTCCTCGCGCAGACGCTGGCGCGCATGCTCAACGTCCCGTTCGCCATCGCCGACGCGACGGCGCTGACGGAGGCGGGGTACGTCGGCGAGGACGTCGAGAACATTCTGCTGAAGCTGATCCAGGCGGCCGACTACGACGTCAAGAAGGCCGAGACCGGGATCATCTACATCGACGAGATCGACAAGGTCGCCCGCAAGTCGGAGAACCCGTCGATCACGCGTGACGTGAGCGGTGAGGGCGTGCAGCAGGCGCTCCTCAAGATCCTTGAGGGCACCAGCGCCTCGGTTCCGCCGCAGGGCGGCCGCAAGCACCCGCACCAGGAGTTCATCCAGATCGACACGACGAACGTGCTGTTCATCGTGGGCGGCGCGTTCGCCGGTCTGGAGAAGATCATCGAGTCGCGGGCGGGTGCCAAGGGCATCGGCTTCGGAGCGACCCTGCACTCCAAGCGCGAGCTGGAGGAGAAGGACCAGTTCCAGGAGGTCATGCCGGAGGACCTGGTGAAGTTCGGGATGATCCCGGAATTCATCGGCCGCCTCCCGGTCATCACCGCGGTCCAGAACCTCGACCGTGAGGCGCTGCTCCAGATCCTCGTCGAGCCGAAGAACGCTCTGGTCAAGCAGTACCAGCGGCTCTTCGAACTCGACGGTGTGGAGCTGGACTTCGAGCGCGAGGCGCTCGAGGCCATCGCCGACCAGGCGATCCTGCGCCGCACCGGCGCGCGAGGACTGCGCGCCATCATGGAGGAGGTCCTCCAGTCGGTGATGTACGAGGTCCCGTCCCGCAAGGATGTGGCCCGCGTCGTCATCACCGCGGACGCCGTTCACTCGAACGTGAACCCGACGCTGATCCCGCGGGACGCCCGCGGCGGTGGCAGCGGCGAGCAGAAGTCGGCGTAGCCGAACGCGAGTCGGCTCGAGAGCACGAGAGCATGAGAAGGGCCCCGGTCGGATCTCCGACCGGGGCCCTTCTCATGCGTTGCGGCGGGTGCTGACCGTCAGGACTTGACGCGGACCTCGTTGCGCAGCTTCGCCGTCGTGTCGGCCGCCTCGCTCAGCGGCTGCTCCTTCTTCGAGATGATGGCGCCGCTGTCGGAGTACACGATGTACGTGACCGTGCTGTGGTCACCCCAGATGCACATCGGCATCTTGAAGCTCGACGGCACGCCCGCGGTGGACGAACTGCCGCTGGGCATCGCGTACTTGGCGTTCTGGCACTTCAGGACGCCGTTCTTGAAGCCGGCCGGCTCGAACTTCTGGGGCGAGCCCTCGAAGGAGACCTTGGCGCCGCTCGCGCCGCCGGCCTGCTCCTTGGACTTCTTCTCCATCTCGGTGAACATCGAGTCGACGACCTTCTCCGGGTCGTCGATCTTGCCGTAGACGCCACCGAAGTTGATCGCCTTGACCGAGGTGCCGGAGCCCGCCTTGTAGCTGGCGTTCACGCTCTTGGGGTCGGTCACGCCCCACTTCTTGGCCTCCGCGAGGTCGCTGTCGCTGAAGGTGCCGCTGCTCGACGTGTTCGAGCTGCTCTTCTGGTACTCGCCGAGGACCGTGGCCGGCGTCGTCAGCTTGTGCGAGCCGTCGTCCGCCACGGACGAGCCACCGCTGCCGCCGTCGCCGCCGCCGAAGACGAAGTAGCCCCCCACTCCGAGCGCCGCGACCACGACGACCGCGCCGATCACGATGGCCAGCGTCTTCTTGCCGCCGCCCCCGCCGGCGGGCGGCTGCTGCGGGTACTGGCCGTACGGAGCCTGCTGCGGCTGACCGTACGGGCCCGGCTGCTGGGGCTGGCCGTAACCGCCGGGCGCCTGCTGCGGAGGCTGGCCGTAGGGGCCAGGCTGCTGCTGGGGCTGGCCGTACGGACCCGGCTGCTGCTGCGGGGGAACGCCCTGGGGCGCCTGCTGCGGCGGCTGCTGCGGGTAACCGTAGCCGGGCTGGGGCGCCTGCGGCGGCTGGCCGTACGGGCCCGGCTGCGGAGGCTGGCCGTAGGGGCCCGGCTGCTGGGGCTGCTGGCCGTACGGGCCCGGCTGCTGGGGCTGCTGGTTCCCATAGGGGCCCGGCTGGTCGTGGCTCATTACTGGCGTTCCCTCCCGTTGCTTATGTGCTGCTGACATCCTGGCGTACGTGGGTGCGATCCGGTCCATCGGATTCGGTTTCAGTACGAGCTTGTGACCCCTCTAAACTGGCTGCGTGACCGAGAACTCTCAGCAGCAGACGCCAGCGCCCACCTCCGAACTGCCGACCCAGTACGCGCCGGCCGAAGTAGAGGGGCCGCTGTACGAGCGCTGGGTAGAGCGCGGTTACTTCGACGCCGACCCCAAGAGCGACAAGCCTCCGTACACGATCGTCATCCCGCCGCCGAACGTCACGGGCTCCCTGCACCTTGGCCACGCGTTCGAGCACACGCTCATCGACGCCCTCACGCGCCGCAAGCGCATGCAGGGCTACGAGACGCTGTGGCAGCCCGGCATGGACCACGCCGGCATCGCCACGCAGAACGTGGTGGAGCGCGAGCTCGCCAAGGAGGGCCTGTCCCGTCACGACCTGGGCCGTGAGGCGTTCGTCGAGCGCGTGTGGCAGTGGAAGGCCGAGTCCGGCGGCCAGATCGCCGGCCAGATGCGCCGCTTGGGCAACGGTGTGGCGTGGAGCCGCGACCGCTTCACGATGGACGAGGGGCTGTCCCGCGCGGTCCAGACCGTCTTCAAGAAGATGTTCGACGACGGCCTGATCTACCGCGCCGAGCGCATCAGCAACTGGTGCCCGCGCTGTCTGACGGCGATCTCGGACATCGAGGTGGACTACCAGGACGACGACGGCGAGCTCGTCTCCATGAAGTACGGCGAGGGCGAGGACACCATCGTCGTCGCGACCACCCGCGCCGAGACGATGCTGGGCGACACCGCGGTCGCCGTGCACCCGGACGACGAGCGGTACGCGCACCTGGTCGGCAAGCGGATCAAGCTGCCGCTGACCGGGCGCACGATCCCCGTCGTCGCGGACACCCACGTCGACCCGGAGTTCGGCACCGGCGCCGTCAAGGTCACGCCCGCGCACGACCCGAACGACTTCGCGATCGGCCAGCGCCACGACCTGGAGGCGCTGGAGGTCCTGGACGAGCGCGGTGTCATCACCGCCCACGGTCCCTTCGAGGGGCTCGACCGTTTCGAGGCGCGCTCCGCGATCGTCGCCGCGCTGCGGGCCGAGGGCCGGATCGTCGCCGAGAAGCGGCCGTACGTGCACTCGGTCGGGCACTGCTCGCGGTGCAAGACGACGCTGGAGCCGCGGCTCTCGCTCCAGTGGTGGGTGAAGGTCGAGACGCTCGCCAAGGCCGCCGGCGACGCGGTCCGCGACGGCCGGGTGAACATCCACCCCGCCGACCTGTCGCAGCGCTACTTCGACTGGGTCGACAACCTCAACGACTGGTGCATCTCGCGTCAGCTGTGGTGGGGCCACCGCATCCCCGTCTGGCACGGTCCGAACGGCGAGACCGTGTGCGTCGGCCCCGACGAGCAGCCGCCGAGCGGCGAGGGCTGGCACCAGGACACCGACGTCCTGGACACCTGGTTCTCGTCCGGCCTGTGGCCCTTCTCCACGCTGGGCTGGCCGGAGCAGACCGAGGACCTGGCCAAGTTCTATCCGAACTCTGCGCTGGTCACCGGCTACGACCTGATGTTCTTCTGGGTCGCCCGGATGATGATGTTCGGCCTGTACGCGATGGACGGCGAGGTCCCCTTCAAGACCATCGCCTTCCACGGCATGGTCCGTGACGAGCACGGCAAGAAGATGTCGAAGTCCTTCGGCAACGCGGTCAACCCGCTGGACTGGATGGACACCTACGGCTCCGACGCGCTGCGGTTCACGCTCGCCCGCGGCGCCAACCCCGGTATCGACGTCCCGATCGGCGAGGACTGGGTCCAGGCGTCCCGCAACTTCGCCAACAAGATCTGGAACGCGACGCGCTTCGCGCTCATGAACGGCGCGACCGTCGAGGGCCCGCTGCCGGAGCCGTCCGAGATGACGGCGACGGACCGCTGGATCCTGTCGCGGCTGAACAAGACGGTCGCCGAGGTCGACGCGTTCTACGACGACTACCAGTTCGCGAAGCTCTCCGACGCGCTGTACCACTTCGCGTGGGACGAGGTCTTCGACTGGTACGTCGAGCTGTCGAAGACGACGTTCATGGCGGGCGGCGAGCCGGCGAAGGTGTCGGGCCGGGTCCTCGGCGAGGTCCTGGACGTCATGCTGCGCCTCCTCCACCCGGTCGTCCCGTTCGTCACGGAGACGCTGTGGACGACGCTCACGGGCGGCGAATCGCTCGTGATCACCGACTGGCCCACCGACAGCGGCTTCCGCGACGAGGCCGCCGAGCAGGAGATCGCGACGCTCCAGCAGGTCGTCACCGAGGTCCGCCGCTTCAAGGGCGACCAGGGCCTCAAGGCGGGCCAGCGCGTCCCGGCCCGCCTGACCCTGGACGGCACGGCGCTCGCCGCGCACGAGCCGGCGATCCGCCAGCTGCTCAAGCTGCAGCCGGAGGGCGAGGGCTTCACCGCCACCGCCACGCTGCCGGTCGCGGGCGCCGAGGTGGCGCTCGACCTGTCCGGCGCGATCGACGTGGCGGCCGAGCGCAAGCGCCTCGCCAAGGACCTCGCCGCCGCGGAGAAGGACAAGGCGCAGTCCGAGGGCAAGCTGGGCAACGAGGCGTTCCTCGCCAAGGCCCCGGACCACGTGGTCGACAAGATCAAGGGCCGCCTCGCCAAGGCGGACGAGGACATCGCCCGCATCCAGGCCCAGCTGGACCGCCTGCCGCAGGCCTGACCGTACGCGTCGAGGGCCCCCGGAACCGCAGGGTTCCGGGGGCCCTCGCGCGTTCGACGGTCAGTATCAGCACGGGCGGATCGCTTGCGGCGCCACAACGCCCGAAACCGCACAAGATGCCCTTAAGTGGTGGACCAAGGTAAGAAAGTGTCTGTACCGGGTGCATTCACGGGGAGATGGGGCTCCATGCGCGACGAGGCCGACGGGACGGCGACCGCCGCCGCGGCGGCGACCGTCACGGGCCGTCGCCTCGGCCGGCTCTGGTCGCGCCTGGAGCGCTGGCGCGGCACCCCGCACGCCCTCGACCTCGTCACGGCCGCCGGCTGCTTCGCCCTGATGGGCCTGGACATCCCCGGCCTGGCCAAGGCGGACAACGCGCTCAACGGGACGTCAGCCACGCTCGTGCTCGCCCTCGGCGCCGCGACGCTGCTGCTGCGCCGGCGCGAGCCGTGGGGGCCCTGGCTGTCGTTCGCCGTCGGGATGGTCTTCCTCGGCTGGCTGCACGATGTGACCCTGATCCAGTTCGCCCTGTACTCCGTGGCCCGCTACCGGGGCCGGAACTCCGGCATCCTCGCCTGCTGCGGATACCTCGTCTGGGCCTGCGCCGGCTTCGCGCTCTTCGAATGGCCCGCGTACCGGGGCGGCGAGCGCGTCAGCCAGTTCCTCGCCCTCGTCGTGCCCATAGGGGTGCTCGCCACCGGCGTCGGCATCGCCGCGCGCCGCATCGACCTCGTCCGCGCCCTGGAGGCCAAGGGCGCCGAGACCGCGCTGCTCCAGGCCGTGCAGCAGGAGCGCTCCGACGTCGCCGGAGACGTGCACGACTTCGTGGGCCGCGAGCTGACGATGCTGTCGGTGCGGGCGGAGGTGCTGTCGCGGCGGGCCCGCGGCGAGCACTGGGAGCAGGACTTCGACGAGCTGTCCGAGACGGCGCGGCGGGCGCACCTGCTGCTCAACGAGATCGTCGTGCGTCGCGGCAGCGGGGGCGGCGCCCCTACCCCGGGCCTGGAGGCGCTGCCCCGGCTCGCCGAGGAGAGCGCGGCGGCCGGCAACGAGATCGCCGTCGACGTGGACGCCGCCGCCCTCGCCCAGTCACCACTGCGCCAGGCCGCGGTCTACCGCGTCGTACAGGAGTGCCTCACGAACGCCGCGAAACACGCTCCCGGCCAGCCGGTGACCGTGACGGTGGCCGTCGCGGCGAACCGCCTCCGCGTCACGGTCACGAATCCCCTGCCGACGGTCGCCCCGGCCCTGGCCCCGGTCTCGGCGGGCACGGGCACGGCGGGCATGGAGGAACGGGTTCTCTCCCTGGGCGGCACGTTCAGCGCGGGCCGACGAGAGCCCGATACGTACGAGGTGGAAGCGACCTTCCCGGCAAGAACGTAGGGCTACGCCGCCATCATCCGCTGCAAGCCGTCGAAGTCGTCCACGCACTTCCCGCAGCCCAGAGCGACGGAGTCCAGCGGGTCGTCCGCTACGAACACCGGAATCCCCGTGCCGGAGGCGATCCGCAGGTCGAGACCGGGCAGCAGCGCACCCCCGCCCGTCAGCACGATCCCGTGCTCCATCACGTCCCCCGACAGCTCCGGCGGGCATTCCTCCAGCGTCGCCTTCACCGCGGCGATGACCGCCTCCACGGGTTCGTCGAGCGCGGCCCGCACCTCACGCACCGTCAGCTCGAGCGTCTTCGGGAGGCCCACCACCTTCTCCCGCCCCCGCACGGTGAACGCCCGCATCTCGAACGCGTCCTCGCCGGGCACCGGCCACGCCGAGCCGATCGCGACCTTGATGTCCTCGGCCGTGCGCTCGCCGATGAGGAGGCCGTGCTCCTTGCGCACGTAGTCCGTGATCGCCTCGTCGAACCGGTCGCCACCGACCCGCAGCGACTGCGAAGTGACCACGCCGCCCAGCGAGATGACGGCCACCTCGCTCGTGCCGCCGCCGATGTCGACGACCATCGACCCGCGCGGATCCGCGACCGGGAGCCCCGCCCCGATCGCCGCCGCCATCGGTTCCTCGATCAGGTGCACGGTCTTCGCCCCGGCCCGCTGCGCCGCGTGCACGATGGCCCGCCGCTCCACGGGCGTGACGCCGCTCGGCACGCACACCACCATGCGCGTACGGGGCCGCCGCCCCGGCACCGCCTTGCGGACGAAGTGCCGGATCATCGCCTCGGCCGCCTCGTAGTCGCTGATCACGCCGTCGCGCAGCGGCCGGATCGCGGTGATCGACCCGGGCGTGCGCCCGATGGTCTCCTTCGCCTCGCTGCCCACGGCGAGCACTTCGCCGCGCCCGCCGGCCTTCACGGCGACGACCGAGGGTTCGTTCAGCACGATCCCCTGACCGCGCACGTAGAGGAGGGTGTTGGCGGTGCCGAGATCGATGCCTATGTCCATGATCAGCAAGTTTGCCGGGCGGAATTCCGTTCCGGAGGGACCAAGGTCCCGAAACGGACAGGTCCAAAGTCCTGAACCGGGACGCCGGGTGGTGTGCGGCGCGCTGTCGGTGGACCTCCGTAGACTGGCGTGCGTGAGTGACCTCCCCCCGCGCGACAGCAGCGACCACGGCTCCCCCGACAACCCCGACGCCGCCGACCAGTTCGAAGAGATCGTCGGTGAAGAGACCACCCGCGACCCCGACCTCGCGGTGATCGAGGCGGGCAGCCGCACGCTGCGCGCCCAGTCGGCCCCGCCGCAGGGCGACGGCATCCCGGGCCGCCCGCAGGACCCCGAGGTCGAGAAGGCGCTGCGGGTGGTGGAGGCGGAGCTCGCCACGCGCTGGGGTGAGACGAAGCTGGAGCCGTCCGTCGACCGCATCGCCGCGCTGATGGACGTGCTCGGCGAGCCGCAGCGCGCGTACCCCTCGATCCACATCACGGGCACGAACGGCAAGACGTCCACGGCCCGCATGATCGAGGCCCTGCTCACGGCCTTCGACCTGCGCACCGGCCGGTACACCTCGCCGCACGTCCAGTCGATCACCGAGCGGATCAGCCTGGACGGCGCCCCGATCGACCACGAGCGCTTCATCGAGACGTACGACGACATCAAGCCGTACGTCGAAATGGTCGACTCGCGGCAGGAGTACCGCCTCTCGTTCTTCGAGGTGCTGACCGGCATGGCCTACGCGGCCTTCGCCGACGCGCCGGTGGACGTGGCGGTCGTCGAGGTCGGCATGGGCGGCAGCTGGGACGCGACGAACGTGATCGACGGTTCGGTCGCGGTCATCACCCCCATCGACCTCGACCACACCGACCGGCTCGGTGAGACGCCCGGCGAGATCGCGGGCGAGAAGTCCGGGATCATCAAGCAGGACGCCTCCGTGATCATGGCGCAGCAGCCGGTGGACGCGGCGCAGGTGATCCTCAAGAAGGCCGTGGAGACGGACGCGACCGTGGCCCGCGAGGGCCTGGAGTTCGGCGTCGTCCGCCGCGAGGTCGCCGTCGGCGGACAGCTGGTGACGCTGCGCGGGCTCGGCGGTGAGTACGAGGACATCTTCCTGCCGCTGCACGGCGCGCACCAGGCGCACAACGCGGCGGTGGCGCTCTCCGCCGTCGAGGCGTTCTTCGGCATCGGCTCGCAGCACGCGCGCCCGCTCGACATCGACACCATCCGCACCGCGTTCGCCTCGGCCACGTCGCCGGGCCGCCTGGAGGTCGTGCGCCGCTCGCCGACGGTCGTGCTCGACGCCGCGCACAACCCGGCGGGCGCCCGCGTCACCGCCGAGGCGATCGGCGAGGTCTTCGACTTCAGCCGCCTCATCGGCGTCGTCGGCGCCAGCGGCGACAAGAACGTACGAGGGCTCCTGGAGGCCTTCGAGCCGATCTTCGCGGAGGTCGTCGTCACGCAGAATTCCAGCCACCGCGCCATGGACGCCGACGAATTGGCGGGCATCGCGGTGGAGGTCTTCGGCGACGAGCGCGTCCAGGTCGAACCGCGCCTCGACGACGCGCTCGAGGCCGCGATCACGCTCGCCGAGGAGGAGGGCGAGTACGCGGGCGGGGGAGTGCTCGTCACCGGTTCCGTGATCACGGTCGGCGAGGCCCGGCTGCTCCTCGGGAAGGGCTGATCGCCGTGCGTATTCTCTGTTCCTCGACCCTGCTCGCCGAGTTCTTCGTCATCGGCTTCGCCGGGCTCGTCGCCATGAAGGACCCCGACCTGTCGGCCGGCCTGGTGTGGACGGTGAGCGGCATCGCGATGGTGCTCAGCGTGCTGCTGTGCGGCATGGTGACGCGGCCCGGCGGCGTGCAGCTCGGCTGGGCGCTGCAGATCGCCCTGGTCATCAGCGGTTTCTTCGTGCCGGTCATGTTCTTCCTCGGCGCCTGCTTCGCGGGCCTGTGGTGGGCCTCGGTCCACTTCGGCCGCAAGGTCGACGAGGCGAAGGCCCGCTGGGCGGCGCAGGCCGAGCAGGCCTGAGCCCGGCGGGGCCGCCCGCCTGCGGCCGTGATGGTCACGCCCTGTAACCTCGGGCGTCACCGCACATCCAGGCCCACAAGGAGTCCCGCGAATGACCCAGCGCACGCTCGTCCTGCTCAAGCCCGATGCCGTCCGCCGCGGCCTGATCGGCGAGATCATCGGCCGCATCGAGCGCAAGGCCGGCTGGACGATCAGCGCGCTCGAACTGCGCAGCCTGAGCCAGGAGACGCTGGAGGCGCACTACGGCGAGCACAAGGGCAAGCCGTTCTACGAGCCGCTGGTCGACTTCATGTCCTCCGGCCCGGTCGTCGCCCTGGTCGTCGAGGGCGAGCGCGTGATCGAGGGCGTACGCCAGCTGGCCGGTCCGACGGACCCGATCGCCGCGGGCCCCGGTTCGATCCGTGGCGACTTCGGCACCATTGTTCGCGAGAATCTGATCCACGCCTCCGACTCCGAGGAGTCCTCGGCGCGCGAGCTGAAGCTTTTCTTCCCCGATTTCGCGTAACCCGTCGGCTGTCCGGAGTTCTCGTATTCCGGACTTCGGCCCACTCGCGTGAGACACCCGGTGTCCGCTCCATGAGACCGGCGAGTTCGTTTTCTGATGCCGCGTCAGTCACGGAGCGCCACTGACCAGGAGCGGCCCGAGAATTCGGGCCGCTCTTTTGCATATGCGGCCCGATCGGGGGAACGCACTCCTCCGTCGGGACGTCCCCATTAGCGGGGCGGGGACTCCCATGCTGACAATGGCGAAGACCCTCGCGCCGTGATCGTGCAGGCGAGACTACGATGGAGCCTCCACGCCACACCGCGTCCACCTCTCGCCTACCTGACAAGCCATCAAACGCTCCACTTGGGAAGGCCAGACGAATCCTGATGGGGAACTCAATGTCGTTCATCGGCCGTGACATGGCTGTCGACCTCGGGACCGCCAACACGCTGGTGTACGTCAGGGGTCGAGGGATCGTGCTCAATGAGCCGTCCGTGGTCGCCATCAACACCAACACCGGCGGCATTCTCGCGGTCGGCGCCGAAGCCAAGAAGATGATCGGGCGCACGCCGGGCAACATCGTGGCCGTCCGCCCGCTGAAGGACGGCGTGATCGCCGACTTCGAGATCACCGAGCGCATGCTCCGCTACTTCATCCTGAAGGTGCACAAGCGGCGCTACCTCGCCCGGCCCCGTGTCGTCGTCTGTGTGCCGTCCGGCATCACCGGCGTCGAGCGCCGCGCGGTCATCGAGGCCTCCTCGCAGGCCGGTGCCCGCCAGGTGCACATCATCGAGGAGCCCATGGCCGCGGCCATCGGCTCCGGCCTCCCGGTCCACGAGGCCACGGGCAACATGGTGGTGGACATCGGCGGCGGCACCACGGAGGTCGCGGTGATCTCGCTCGGCGGAATCGTCACGGCGCAGTCCATCCGCGTCGCGGGCGACGAGCTGGACAACGCGATCATCCAGCACATCAAGAAGGAGTACTCGCTCCTCCTCGGTGAGCGCACCGCCGAACAGATCAAGATCACGATCGGCTCCGCGTACGACCTCGACTCCGACGAACACACCGAGATCCGCGGCCGTGACCTCGTGTCAGGGCTGCCCAAGACCGTCGTCATCTCGGCGGCGGAAGTCCGCAAGGCGATCGAGGAACCGGTCAACGCGATCGTCGACGCCGTGAAGACCACCCTCGACAAGTGCCCGCCCGAGCTGTCCGGTGACGTAATGGACCGCGGCATCGTTCTCACCGGTGGCGGCGCCCTGCTGCGCGGCCTCGACGAACGGCTGCGCCGCGAGACCGGCATGCCGATCCACATCGCCGAGGACCCGCTCGACAGCGTGGCGCTCGGTTCCGGAAAGTGCGTCGAGGAGTTCGAGGCGCTTCAGCAGGTCCTTGACGCCTCGCCGCGCAGATGATGTGAAGTGAAAACGTCCGCCGTACGAGTGCCTGCCACTTCGTGCGGCGGATCGTTGATATATAGGCAAGGCATAAGAAATCCTCCGTAGCATCGCCCGGCACGGCCGGGCGCCGCTCGACGCAAACGACAGAGGAAGGCACGGCCGCCGCACGTGAGGGACACACGAGAGAGCCGGCTGCTCCTGGTGCTGCTGATCGCCATCGCGTTCGCGCTGATCACGGTGGACATCCGCGGCGGCGAGGACTCGCCGGTCGACGGTGCCCGGCACGCCGCCGCCACGGTCTTCGGCCCTGTGGAGAACGGGGTGTCGGGTGCGGTCGACCCGATCGGCAACGCCATAAGCGCGGTCCGCGACTCCGACAAGCGGCACAACCGCATCGGTCAACTGGAGCACGAGAACGCCGCGTTGAAGGCCAAGCTCGGCAGCGGCGACCGCAACCGCAGCAAGGTCCGCCAGCTCGACTCCATGCTGAAGACGGCGGGCGCGGGCCAGTACGGCATCAAGGGCGCCCAGGTCATCGCCATCGGCTCGGCGCAGGGCTTCTCCTGGACCGTGACCATCGACGCCGGCGCCAACGACGGCATCCAGCGCGACATGACGGTGCTCAACGGCGACGGTCTCGTCGGCCGTGTGACCACCGTCGGCCCGAACACGTCCACCGTGCTGCTCGCCAACGACCCCGACTTCACCGTCGGCACCCGCATGGAGAAGAGCGACGAGCTCGGCTTCGCCTCCGGGCAGGGCGACCGCCCGCTGCGCGTCCAGCTCCTCAACGGCAAGGCCAAGGTGAGCAAGGGCGAGCGGCTCGTCACCTTCGGCTCGCAGGCCGACAAGCCGTTCGTGCCCGGCGTCCCGGTCGGCCGCGTCGTCCGCGTCGACCCCTCCGGCGGCGACCTGACCCGCACCGTCTACGTGAAGCCGTACGTCGGCTTCACCAAGCTCGACATCGTCGGTGTCGTCGTGCAGGCCCCGCGCACCGACCCGAGGGACACGGTGCTGCCGAAGAAACCCGCCAAGCCCAAGCCGACGCCCACGGTGACCGTGACGGCCACCCCGGACGCGAACGGCAACGGCAACGGTGACGGCAATGGCCAGAACGCAGCCGACAACAACGCCGCAGACAACAACGCAGACCAGCAGTAGCAGGAGGAGCAAGGAATCATGCGCTTCAACCGGATGCTGCTCTCCACGGTCCTTGTCGTCGTGGCCCTCGTCCTCCAGGTCTGTGTCCTGGCCCGGCTGCAACTGCCCGGCGCCGTCCCCGACGTGATGCTCCTGACCGTCCTCGGCCTGGCCCTCGTCTACGGGCACGTGGGCGGCGCCTTCGTCGGCTTCGGCGCGGGACTGCTCGCCGACCTCGCCCCGCCCGCCGACCACGCCGCGGGCCGCTACGCCCTCGTGCTCTGCGTCATCGGCTACCTCGCGGGCCTCGCCAAGCCCGAGAACGGCCAGCTGCGTTCGGCGGCGGGCCCCATGCTCGTGGTCGTCGGCGCCGCCATCGGCACGACCCTGCTGTACGCGGGTGTGGGCGCGCTCGTCGGTGACACCGCCGCCCGCGACGTCGGCCTCGGCAGCCTCATCTTCACCGCGGCGCTCTACGACCTGCTGCTCGCCCCGTTCGTCGTCCCCGGAGTCATGGCGCTCGCCAGACGCGCCGAGAACGATCCGCTGGGCGAGTCCTCCGGCGGCTCCGCCAAGGCCGCCGACGTCTCCTCCGGCTGGCTCTCCGGCGGCGGCACGGGCCTGAGCATCGGCGGCCAGCGCGGCGGCGGCCTGCGCATGAGGTCGGTCAAGGCGCGCGCCTCCCGCGCGGGCCGCATCAAGGGGGTCAAGCGCCTGTGAGCGCACGGCAGTTGACCGACGACACCGCAGGCACGCACAGCTTCGGCGTGTACACCTACTCGTACTCGTACACGTCCTCGTACTGAGAGGGGGAGCACGCCACCGTGACCAATATCCCCGAGACGGGCCGCACGCCTCGCGTCCAGATCCGCCTCATCATTCTCCAGATCCTCGTCCTCTCCCTCCTGCTCACCCTCGGCGGCCGCCTCTGGTACCTCCAGATCCGCAACGGCGACGAGTACGCCAAGGAGGCCTCCGGGAACCACGTCCAGCAGGTCGTCACGCCCGCCACCCGCGGCTCCATCCTCGACGCCCGCGGCATCCCGCTCGCCGACAACGAGACGCGGCTCGTCGTCTCCGCCTCCCGCACCGACCTGATGAAGATGGACGACGACGGCAAGGCCGTCCTCACCAAGCTCGCCAAGGTCCTCGGTCTCGCGCCCAAGACCGTCCAGGAGAAGGTCCGGCTCTGCGACGCCAAGACGAAGCAGCCCTGCTGGAACGGCTCGCCGTACCAGCCGATCCCGATCACCGACGAGGCCACGCCCAAGCAGGCCCTGCAGATCCGCGAGCGCAGCGAGGACTTCCCCGGCATCACCGCCGAGCCCACCGCCGTGCGCCGCTACGCGGGACCCGGAGGCTCCAACACCGCGCAGGTCCTCGGCTATCTCTCCCCGGTCACCGACGCGGAGATCGAGAAGGCCAAGAACTCCGACTCGCCGTACCTGCGCTCCGACCAGGTCGGCCGCAGCGGCCTGGAGCGCACGTACGACAAGGACCTGCGCGGCAAGGCCGGCGTCACCCGCTACGAGGTCGACAACCTGGGCCGCGTCATCGGCCGCGCCGAGAGCGACAAGGCCGAGCCCGGAGCGAACGTCGTCACGTCGATAGACGCCCGCGTGCAGTCCGTCGCCGAGAAGGAGCTGGACGCGGCGATGAAGGCCGCCCGGCACGAGTTCGACAAGAACACGGGCACCAACTACAAGGCCGACGCCGGCTCCGTCGTCGTGATGGAGGCCAAGACCGGCCGCGTCGTCGCCATGGCATCCAACCCGACGTACGACCCGAACGCCTGGGTCGGCGGCATCTCCGGCAAGGACTACGCCAAGCTCACCGGCAAGAAGTCCAACTACCCGCTGCTCAACCGGGCGATCCAGGGCCAGTCGGCGCCCGGCTCGATCTTCAAGGTCATCTCAAGCACCGCGGCGGTCAACGCCGGCTACCCGTTCAACGGCCGCTACCCGTGCACCAGCTCGTACTCGATCGGCAGCCAGGTCTTCAAGAACTTCGAGTCGGAGAACTTCGGCCCGATCAGCCTCGGCCGCGCCCTCGAGGTCTCCTGCGACACCGTCTTCTACGGCATCGCCCACAAGGAGTGGCAGAAGCTCGGCGGCATCCACCCCAAGGGCGGCGTCAACACCGACGACTCCTTCTTCAAGACGGCCCACCAGTTCGGCCTCGGCAAGGAGACCGGCATCGACCTCCCCAACGAGGTCAACGGCCGGGTGCCCGACCGGAAGTGGAAGCAGCAGTACTGGAAGGCCAACAAGGACGCCTGGTGCAAGGGCGGCAAGAAGGACGGCTCCTACGTCGAGCGCCTCAACTGGGAGAACTGCCGCCAGGGCAACGTGATGCGCGCCGGTGACGAGGTCAACTACTCCATCGGCCAGGGCGACACGCTCGTCACCCCCATCCAGATGGCCAGGATCTACGGCGCCATCTCCAACGGCGGCACCCTCTACCAGCCCTCGGTCGGCAAGGCCGTGATCAGCCCCGACGGCAAGCAGGTCAACGAGATCGCGCCGAAGGCGCAGGGCAAGCTGCCGATGACGAAGCAGACGCAGCGTCACATCGACCAGGCCCTCGCGGGCGTGGCGACCCGGGGCACCGCCGCCTGGCGCTTCGGCGGCTGGCCGCAGAACAAGATCCCGATGCACGCCAAGACCGGTACCGCGGAGGTCTACGGCAAGCAGACGACCTCCTGGTTCGCGACGTACACGAAGGACTACTCGGTCGTCATGACGATCTCCCAGGGCGGTACGGGTTCCGGAGCCTCGGGCCCCGCCGTCCGCAAGATCTACGACGCGCTCTACGGCGTCGACAACAAGGGCGGCATCAACAAGAAGAAGGCGCTGCTGCCCACTCCGGAGAAGAGCCTGCCGAAGATCCAGAAGGACGGTTCGATCGACGCCCCGGAGATCAAGCCGTTCCGACCGGGCAAGGACACGACGCCCGCCCAGCAGGAGTTGGCGGCGGCGCTGCCCACCTCCTCGGGCGCCAACGGCAGGAGGGACTGACCGGTGACCGGTAACGGATTCTCCGTCTCCGGCTACGGGCCGCAGCGTTCCACCATGACGCGGCTCATGGCCCGCGACTCGATGGTGCGCAGGCTCGACTGGCCGATGCTGTTCTCGGCGATCGCGCTGTCCTTCATCGGCGCCGCGCTCGTCTACTCGGCGACGCGCAACAGGACCGAACTCAACCAGGGCGACCCGTACTACTTCCTGTTCCGGCACCTGATGAACACCGGCATCGGCGTCGCGCTGATGGCGGGGACGATCTGGCTCGGGCACCGCACGCTGCGCACGGCGGTGCCGATCCTGTACGGGATCTCCGTCTTCCTGATTCTGCTCGTCCTGACCCCGCTCGGCGCGACCGTGAACGGGGCACACGCCTGGATCGTCGTCGGCGGCGGGTTCTCGTTGCAGCCCTCCGAGTTCGTGAAGATCACGATCATCCTGGGCATGGCGATGATCCTCGCGACCCGCGTCGACGCGGGCGACCGCGAACACCCCGACCACCGCACGGTGTTGCAGGCCCTCGGCCTCGCCGCGGTCCCGATGCTGATCGTCATGCTGATGCCGGACCTCGGGTCCGTCATGGTGATGGTGATGATCGTGCTCGGCGTGCTGCTCGCGTCGGGCGCCTCGAACCGGTGGGTGCTCGGCCTCATCGGCGTGGGCGCGGCGGGCGCGGTGGCGGTGTGGAAGCTCGGCGTCCTGGACGAGTACCAGATCGCCCGCTTCGCGGCCTTTGCCAACCCGGCGCTCGACCCGGCGGGCGTCGGCTACAACACCAACCAGGCGCGCATCGCGATCGGTTCGGGCGGGCTCTCCGGCGCGGGCCTCTTCCACGGCTCGCAGACCACGGGCCAGTTCGTGCCGGAGCAGCAGACGGACTTCGTGTTCACGGTGGCCGGTGAGGAACTCGGCTTCCTGGGCGCGGGCCTGATCCTGCTGCTGCTCGGCGTGCTGCTGTGGCGCGCGTGCAAGATCGCGCGCGGCACGAGCGAGCTGTACGGCACGATCGTGGCGGCCGGCATCATCGCCTGGTTCGCCTTCCAGGCCTTCGAGAACGTCGGCATGACACTGGGCATCATGCCGGTGGCGGGCCTCCCGCTCCCGTTCGTGTCGTACGGCGGTTCGTCGATGTTCGCGGTGTGGGTGGCGGTGGGCCTACTGCAATCGATCAAGGTCCAGCGCCCGATGTCGGCGTGAGCCGGCAATATCAAGCCCCGCCGGCGCTTGAGGCGCGGGGTCCGGGGCGGAGCCCCGAGGCCTGGGCGGCGGGTGCCGCCGGCGGCCGGTTCGGTTGATTGAGTCCTTGCGGCGTTTGAGGTGTGGGGTGTGGGGTGCGGGGTCGGAGCCCCGAGGCCTGGGTGGCGGGTGCCGCCGGTGGCCGGTTCGGTTGATTGAGTCCCTGCGGTGCTTGAGGCGCGGGGTCCGGGGCGGAGCCCCGAGGCCTGGGCGGCGGGTGCCGCCGGCGGCCGGTTCGGTTGATTGAGCCCCTGCGGCGATTGAGCAGCGGGGTTCGGGGCAGGGCCCCGAGACCTTGGCCTCATCGCCGCAGACGCCTAAATTCGGGTTATGGCGGAGACAAAGCGCGAGATCGAGCGAAAGTACGACGCCCCGACCGACCACTTCCGGCTGCCCGACCTGCTCAAGGTCCCCGGAGTGTCGGCCGTCATCGACAAGGGCGTCGTCGAACTCGACGCCGTCTACTACGACACCGAGGACCAGCGCCTCGCCACCGACAAGATCACCCTGCGCCGGCGCAGCGGAGGCGACGACGCCGGCTGGCACCTGAAACTGCCGGTCTCCCTGAGCGAGGGCGTCCGCGACGAGGTGCAGGCTCCGCCCTCCGCCACCCTGCCGCGCGCCCTCGCGGGCCTCGTACGCTCCCGGGTCCGCGGCGACGAGCTCATCCCGGTCGTCCGGCTCCGGTCCTCGCGTGACGTGTCCCACCTCACCGGCGCCGACGGCACACTCCTCGCCGAGGTGTGCGTCGACGACGTACGCGCCGAACGCCCCGACGGGGAGCGGACCACCGCCTGGACCGAGATCGAGGTCGAACTGGCGGACGGCGCCGACCCGGCCTTCCTCGGCGAGGTCGAGAAACGCCTCCGCAAGGCCGGCGTCGAGCGCTCCGCCTCCGCGTCCAAGCTGGCCCGCGCCCTGGAGGAGACCGGGTCCGCGCGCCGTACGAAGCGGAAGGAATCCGCGAGCGGCGACACCGCGGGCGACCACGTCCTCGCCCACCTGCACGCCCAGCGCGACGCCCTCGTCGAGCTCGACCCCGCCGTGCGCCGCGACCTGCCGGACTCGGTGCACCAGATGCGCGTGGCCACCCGCCGTATCCGCAGCGCGTTCAAGACGTACAAGAAGGTGCTCGACCCGGCCGTCACCGAACCCGTCGGCGAGGAGCTGAAGTGGCTCGCCGCCGAACTGGGCATCGACCGGGACCGCGAGGTGCTCACCGAGCGGATCACCGGCCGGATGGACGCGCTGCCCCGCACCCTGCTGCTCGGCCCCGTCCGCGCCCGCCTGCGCATCTGGGCCGTCGCCCGCCGCCACGGCTCGCGCCGGCGCACGGTCGCCGTGCTCGACGGCAAGCGCTACCTGGACCTCCTGGAGGCCCTCGACGCGCTGCTCGCCGACCCGCCGCTGCGGGCGAAGGCCGCCGACCGCCCCGCCGCCGAGGTCCTCGCCAAGGCGGCGCTCAAGGACCACGCCCGCCTCGCGACCCGGATCGAGCACGCCCTGTCGCTGCCGACGGGCACCGACCGCGACGTCGCGATGCACGACGCCCGCAAGGCCGCCAAGCGCGCCCGGTACGCGGGGGAGGCGGCGGTCCCCGTCCTCGGCAAGCAGGCCAAGCGGTTCGCCCGCCGGATGAAGGACGTACAGTCGCTGCTCGGCGATCACCAGGACAGCGTCGTCGCGCGCGAGACCCTGCGCGACCTGGCGATCCAGGCGCACGCGGCGGGAGAGACCGCCTTCACCTGGGGCCTGCTGTACGGCCAGGAACAGGCGTCCGCGGCCGACCGCGAACGGGAGCTGCCGGGCGTCTGGGAGAGGGCGGCGGAGCCGGAGCTCTCGGCGGGTTAGGCTTGATGGTCACCCCTGTCAGCTCACGAAGGTCAACGGTTATGCCTGCCGAACCCGCCGCCTCGACGGTGGAGTCCGTCTTTCCGCAGCTCGAAGCCTTGCTGCCGCATGTGCAGAAGCCGATCCAGTACGTCGGCGGTGAGCTGAACTCCACGGTCAAGCCGTGGGAGGAGTGCGACGTCCGCTGGGCGCTCATGTACCCGGACGCGTACGAGGTCGGCCTGCCCAACCAGGGCGTCATGATCCTGTACGAGGTGCTCAACGAGCGCCAGGGCGTCCTCGCCGAGCGCACCTACAGCGTGTGGCCGGACCTCGAGGAACTCATGCGCAAGCACGAGGTTCCGCAGTTCACGGTCGACTCGCACCGCCCGGTGAAGGCCTTCGACGTCTTCGGGCTCAGCTTCTCCACCGAGCTCGGCTACACGAACATGCTGACCGCGCTCGACCTGGCGGGCATCCCGCTGGAGTCCAAGGACCGTACGGTCGACGACCCCATCGTGCTCGCCGGCGGCCACGCCGCGTTCAACCCGGAGCCGATCGCCGACTTCATCGACGCCGCGATCATCGGCGACGGCGAACAGGCCGTGCTCGACATGACCGAGATCATCCGCCAGTGGAAGGCCGAGGGCCGTCCCGGCGGTCGCGAGGAGGTCCTGCTCCGCCTCGCGAAGACCGGCAGCGTCTACATCCCGGGCTTCTACGACGTCGAGTACCTGCCCGACGGCCGCATCGGCCGCGTCGTGCCCAACAGGTCGGGCGTCCCGTGGCGGGTCAGCAAGCACACCGTCATGGACCTCGACGAGTGGCCGTACCCGAAGCAGCCCCTCGTGCCGCTCGCGGAGACGGTCCACGAGCGGATGTCCGTCGAGATCTTCCGCGGCTGCACCCGCGGCTGCCGTTTCTGCCAGGCCGGCATGATCACGCGCCCCGTGCGGGAGCGAAGCATCACCGGCATCGGCGAGATGGTCGACAAGGGCCTCAAGGCGACGGGCTTCGAGGAGGTCGGCCTGCTCTCCCTCTCCTCGGCCGACCACTCCGAGATCGGCGACGTGGCGAAGGGCCTCGCGGACCGGTACGAGGAGGACAAGATCGGTCTGTCCCTCCCCTCGACCCGCGTCGACGCCTTCAACATCGACCTCGCCAACGAGCTGACGCGCAACGGCCGCCGCTCGGGTCTGACGTTCGCCCCCGAGGGCGGCTCGGAGCGCATGCGCAAGGTCATCAACAAGATGGTCTCCGAAGAGGACCTGATCCGTACGGTCGCGACCGCGTACGGCAACGGCTGGCGCCAGGTGAAGCTGTACTTCATGCTCGGCCTGCCCACCGAGACCGACGAGGACGTCCTCCAGATCGCCGACATGGCGGCCAACGTCATCGCCAAGGGCCGCGAAGTCGCGGGCAACGACATCCGCTGCACGGTGTCGATCGGCGGATTCGTCCCGAAGCCGCACACCCCGTTCCAGTGGGCGCCGCAGCTCAGCTCCACGGAGACGGACGAGCGCCTCGCCAAGCTCCGCGACAAGATCCGCGGCGACAAGAAGTACGGCCGCTCCATCGGCTTCCGCTACCACGACGGCAAGCCCGGCATCGTCGAGGGCCTGCTCTCGCGTGGCGACCGCCGCATCGGCTCCGTCATCCGCGCCGTCTACGAGGACGGCGGCCGCTTCGACGGCTGGCGCGAGTACTTCAGCTACGACCGCTGGATGGCCTGCGCCGCCAAGACGCTGCCCGCCCAGGGCGTCGACGTCGACTGGTACACGACGCGTGAGCGCACGTACGAGGAGGTCCTGCCCTGGGACCACCTGGACTCCGGTCTCGACAAGGACTGGCTCTGGGAGGACTGGCAGGACGCGCTCGACGAGACCGAGGTCGACGACTGCCGCTGGACGCCGTGCTTCGACTGCGGTGTCTGCCCGGCGATGGACACGGACATCCAGATCGGCCCGACGGGCAAGAAGCTGCTGCCACTGACGGTCGTCAAGTAGAGCGCGAGCGACGAGGGGCGGCCGGTTCTCAACCGGCCGCCCCTTCGCTGCACTTGGGCCCGCGCTGTGACCTACTTGCTCGCGGCGAAACGCATCAGGGCGTGCTCGTCCCCCTGCTTGATCTTGCCCGGCGTGTTGATCACCTCCAGCTTCCAGGAGCTGCCCACGCGCATGGCCTTGGCGACCGCGCAGCCGTTGTCACTGGTCATCAGGCTCGGCCAGATGTCGGCGACCTGCTGGGAGCTGCCGCCCGTCGCGTCGTAGACCTTGAAGCTGATGTTGCGGGCCTTCTGGAACGAGCTGCCCTTCTTGTACGCGGCCGCGACGAACACGATCGACGTGATCTGCTGCGGAAGGCGCGAGAACTCGACCGTGACCGTCTCGTCGTCACCCTCGCCCTTTCCGGTCTGGTTGTCGCCGCTGTGGATGAGTGAGCCGTTGCCCATCGGATCCAGCGAGTCGAGTCCTGCCAGGCGCACCGGATCCCCGCCCTGCATCGCGATGGCGATCAGGTCGAGGTCCGTCCCCTGCTTTCGGCGCAGCGCGCCGAGGACGCCTCCACTGCTGCCGGCGGTGGGGTCCCAGGACACTCCGATGGACAGGTGGGTCACCCCGTCCAGGTCGGCGGGGCCGTCTTCCTTGGTGAGTGTGATCATGAGTGATTCCTCCCCCTAAAGGCACAACCGCGATATTGCGGACTGCCCCGAACATACGACGTACGGAATCGGAACGGCCATGCCGGGTTGCATCCGCGACAGCGTTCCGCGCGTCTGGAGAGACATGGACTTGGAGAAACGCCCCGAACCCGCCGACGAGGGCTGCCTCGTCGCCGCGATCAGACTGCCCCTGCGCATCCTGATGTTCGTCGTCGTGCTGCCCGTGCGCCTCCTGTGGGACGCGGTCGTCGCGACCGGCCGCTTCGTCGGCAGGTGGCTGCTGCTGCCGCTCGCGCGGGCGATCGGCTGGGTGCTGTACGGCCTCCTCGTGTGGCCGTGCCTGATGCTGTGGCGCTACGTGCTCGCGCCGGTCGGGCGCGGACTGCGGTGGCTCGGGCGGGTGTTGCTGGTCATCCCCGCGGTGTGGCTCTACGTCCATGTCCTCGCGCCCGTCGGAAGGGCCCTGCGGGACTACGTGTTGGCGCCGCTCGGCCGTGGACTCGCGTGGCTCGTAGGGGTGTTGGTCGTGGTGCCGCTGCTCGCGCTGTGGCGGTACGTCCTCGTCCCGGTCGGGCGGGTGCTCGGCGTCGTCGCGCGGGAGATCTGGGACGCGATGCGGGTTGCCTGGCGGGTGGCCGGGTACGTGTCCCGTGCCGTGGGCCGGGTGCTGCGGTGGCTGATCGTGGATCCGCTGCGCTGGGTGTACCGCACGGTGCTCACCCCGGTCGGGCACGTCGTGCGCGACTACGTGCTGCGGCCCGTCGCGCGCGTGGCCGCGAGCGTGCGCGCCGCTGCCCGGCAGGCGCGGGCCGACGTGCGGCGGCTGCTGTTCGGCCCGGCGCCGCGGCCTGCAGCGCGGCCGGAACCGCAGGTCAGCGACCGGCGGGAACCGGGCGGCCCGCAGGGACGTAGTCTTGACAGTAGTACGACCGCTCTCACGAAGACCGCATTCATTAAGGACTAGGACACTGGGCAAGCGACAGCCCGTAGGCCCGCCGCCCGCACCCGCGGTGCAGCGCATCCGACTGCGCTACACCAAGCGCGGCCGCCTCCGGTTCACCAGCCACCGTGACTTCCAGCGCGCCTTCGAGCGTGCGCTGCGCCGCGCCGAGGTACCCATGGCGTACTCGGCGGGGTTCACGCCGCACCCGAAGGTGTCCTACGCCAATGCCGCACCCACCGGCACGGGCAGTGAGGCCGAGTACCTGGAGATCGCGCTCACCGCGCCGCGCGACCCCGAGAAGCTCAGGGCGCTCCTCGACGAGTCGATGCCCACCGGCCTCGACATCGTCGACGCCGTCGAGGCCCGCACCTCGGGCCTCGCGGACCGGCTCACCGCCTCCGTCTGGGAGCTCCGGCTCGACGGCGTGAGCGTCGAGGAGGCCGCGCGTGCCGCGGAGGCGTTCCGCACCGCCGACACCGTCGAGGTACAGAGGAAGACAAAGAGCGGGATCCGGACGTTCGACGCCCGCGAGGCCGTCGTCAGCCTGGACGTTCTGGAGGTCTCCGACGTTTCGGCTGGTCCGGCTGATAGGCCCAGCGACACGGCCTGTGCGATACTGCGGCTGGTTGTTCGGCACGTGACGCCTGCCGTACGACCCGACGACGTCCTGTCCGGTCTTCGCGCCGTGGCCGACCTGGCGCCGCCGGTCCCCGCAGCGGTGACCAGGCTGGCGCAGGGGCTTTTCGACGCAGAGACAGGCACGGTGACCGACCCGCTCGCGCTCGACCGCGAGGCAGACCGGGCCGCCCCACAAAAGGCGGCCGCAGGCACTGCCACCGCGACGGCGCCTGCCGTGGAAGGTCCCGCGTAAGGCGGTCGTCGTAGCGCCGCCCTTGTACTCGGGAGCCATCTGGGTCGGGCAGCGCACCCACCCAAGGACTTTCGCGAGGCCGTACGTACATCGCGTACCGGAACCGGCGAGAACAGAACAGAGAGCCTCCGTGCGGCGCCCGCGCCCCGGACCGGCGGCACCGCGCTCGACTCGATGCGCGTGAGCCGCAGACGTCACCGGTCACGGATCAGGCGCGGCGCCCGGAGGCCCGACGGGAGATCCACCCGCATGCCCGAGACCGAACCCACCACCCCTCAGCTGGACAGCCCCAGCGACACCCTGCCCCCGCGCCGTCGGCGCCGGGCGGCGTCGCGCCCCGCGGGCCCGCCGGTCGGAGCGACCGGCGCCGCGTCCGCCTCCGAGGACGCCGCCGTGGCCATACCGGCCACCTCCGCACAGACTCCGGCCGCCGAAGAGGCGCCCGTCGAGACCCCTGACACTTCCCCGGCCGCCGAGGCCCCGGCGCCCGCCGCCCGCCCGCGCCGCCGCGCGACTCGACGCGCCTCCGCGCCCGCCGGTGCACCCGCCGCGCAGACCGAGGCGACGACCGTGGTGGCGGAAGAGCCCGTAGAGGCCGCCGCCGAGCCCGTCGCGGAGCCGGAGCCGGCCGCCGCGGAGGAGCCCGCCGCCCCGCGCCGCAGCCGCCGCCGCGCCACCCGCACCGTGTCGACCCCGGACGCTCCGGCTGCGCCGGCCACTCCCGCCGCTCCCGCCGAGGAGCCGCAGGCCGAGGCCGCGGTCGAGCCCGAGCCCGCCGCTGAGCCCGCCGCCGAGCCGGTCGCCGACGAGGGCTCTGCCCCGCGCCGCAGCCGTCGCCGCGCCACCCGTGGCGCCTCCGCGCCCAGCGCGCCCGCCGGTCCCCCCGAGGTCTCCGACGCGATCGCCGCCGAGACGACGGGGGCCGAGGCCGCGGAGAGCACCGAGGCCACGGAGAACACCGAGGGCGTCGAGGACGAGTCGCCGCGCCGCCGGCGCCGCGCCACCCGCAAGGCCGCCGGCGGTTTCGCCGAGCCGAAGGCCACGAGGACCACCAAGGCCGCGAAGTCGGCCAAGTCCGGATCGCGCTCCGCGAGGGCCGGCCGGGACGAGCAGGACGACGAGACGCGCCCGAAGCGGCCCGTCGCCACGTTCCAGGCGCCGGTCTTCACCGAGCCGATGTTCCAGACGCCGGAGCGGGCGGCCGCCGCTCGCGCGGCCGAGGCCGCCGTCGAGGAGCCGGAGCCCGAGCCCGAGGCGTCGTCGCCCGCGCCCGCGCAGGCCGCCGCCGTCGAGGAGGAGCAGGGGCCGCGCCGTCGTCGTCGCCGTCGCGCCTCCGACGAGCAGCCCGCCGCGGCCGAGCCCGCCAAGGACACCGAGGTCACCGAGGCCACTGAGGACGGGGCCGAGTCCGAGGCCCAGGACCAGGACCAGCGGGCCGAGGAGAACGACGAGCAGGACGAGCACGGGGACCGCCCGGCCCGCCGCCGTCGCCGGGGTGGCCGTCGCCGCCGCCGCGGTGAGTCCGGTGACATGGACAACGACACCGAGAACGACAGCGACTCCGACGACGACGCCGAGCAGTCCGCCGGGGAGGCCGACGACGACCAGGCGGACGCCGACGAGCAGCGCGACGAGTCCGCCGGTTCCGGCGGTTCGAGCAGCAGCCGTCGCCGCCGTCGCCGTCGTCGTCGCGCCGGTGACAGCACCTCCGACGGCGAGCAGCCGACCGACGACCCGGAGCGTACGGTCGTCAAGGTCCGCGAGCCGCGCAAGAAGGAAGAGAAGGCCGAGCGGTCGACGTCCTCGGACGAGGTGCAGTCCATCAAGGGCTCCACGCGTCTGGAGGCCAAGAAGCAGCGCCGCCGCGAGGGCCGCGAGCAGGGCCGCCGTCGTGTGCCGATCATCACGGAGGCCGAGTTCCTGGCGCGCCGCGAGGCCGTCGAGCGCGTCATGGTGGTCCGCCAGCACGGCGAGCGCACCCAGATCGGCGTGCTCGAGGACGACATCCTCGTCGAGCACTACGTCAACAAGGAGCAGTCGACCTCCTACGTCGGCAACGTGTACCTGGGCAAGGTCCAGAACGTGCTGCCGTCGATGGAGGCCGCCTTCATCGACATCGGCAAGGGCCGCAACGCGGTGCTCTACGCCGGTGAGGTCAACTTCGAGGCGCTCGGCATGGCCAACGGGCCGCGCCGCATCGAGACCGCCCTCAAGTCCGGCCAGTCCGTGCTCGTGCAGGTCACCAAGGACCCGATCGGCCACAAGGGCGCCCGCCTGACCAGCCAGGTCTCGCTGCCCGGTCGCTACCTGGTCTACGTGCCCGAGGGCTCGATGACCGGCATCAGCCGCAAGCTGCCCGACACCGAGCGCGCGCGCCTGAAGACCATCCTCAAGAAGATCGTCCCCGAGGACGCGGGCGTCATCGTGCGCACCGCCGCCGAGGGCGCGAGCGAGGACGAGCTGCGCCGCGACGTCGAGCGTCTGCACGCGCAGTGGGAGGACATCCAGAAGAAGTCCAAGCAGATCTCGACGTCCTCGCCGAGCCTGCTCTACGGCGAGCCGGACATGACCGTCCGCGTCGTGCGCGACATCTTCAACGAGGACTTCTCCAAGGTCATCGTCAGCGGTGACGAGGCGTGGGACACCATCCACGGCTACGTCAACCACGTGGCACCCGACCTCTCCGACCGGCTGTCCAAGTGGACGTCCGAGGTCGACGTCTTCGCGACGTACCGGATCGACGAGCAGCTCGCCAAGGCGCTCGACCGCAAGGTGTGGCTGCCGTCCGGCGGCTCCCTCGTGATCGACAAGACCGAGGCGATGATCGTCGTCGACGTCAACACCGGTAAGTTCACCGGCCAGGGCGGCAACCTCGAAGAGACCGTGACGAGGAACAACCTCGAAGCGGCCGAGGAGATCGTGCGCCAGCTGCGGCTGCGCGACCTGGGCGGCATCGTCGTCATCGACTTCATCGACATGGTCTTGGAGTCCAACCGGGACCTGGTGCTCAGGCGCCTCCTGGAGTGCCTGGGCCGGGACCGGACCAAGCACCAGGTGGCCGAGGTCACTTCGCTCGGTCTGGTCCAGATGACCCGTAAGCGCGTCGGCCAGGGCCTCCTGGAGTCCTTCTCCGAGACCTGCGTGCACTGCAACGGCCGCGGCGTCATCGTGCACATGGAGCAGCCCGCGGCAGCCGGTGGCGGCGGCAAGCGCAAGAAGCGCGGCCGCGGCGGCAACGGCGAGCACCAGCACGAGGCTCCGGCCGCCGAGCAGACCGAGACCGAGACCGAGGCCGAGGTCGTCGCGGAGGTGGCCGCCCCCGCGGCGCTGCCCGAGCCGGAGTTCGTCCCGGACGAGGAGCTGTACTCCAGCGCCGCCGAGGCGGAGGCAGCCGCGGGCAGCCGTGGCCGCTCGCGTCGCCGCGCCACGCGCCGTGTGTCGGCCCCGGCCGGCGCCCCGCAGGCGGAGGCCGAGAAGCCGGCGAGGTCCGGCAGGAAGTCGAGGGCCGAGCGGGCCGCCCAGGCGGAGGAGCGCAAGGCCGCCGAGGCCGCGCCCGAGCCCGTCGTCGAGGAGCCGCAGGCCGCCGAGCCGGTCGAGGCCCCCGCGCCCGCCGCCGAGCCCGTGCAGGACGAGGCCCCCGCGCCGCGCCCGCGCCGCCGTGCCACGCGCAAGGCGTCCGCTCCCGCCGGTTCCCCGAAGGCCTCCTCGGAGGAGGCCGCCGCGGTGACCGTCACGGAGCCGGTCAAGGCCGAGCCCGTGGAGGAGCCGAAGGCCGTCGAGCCGGAGGAGCCGAAGGCGGAGGAGCCCAAGACGGACGCGACCGCGGCCCCGGCCCGCCCGCGCCGTCGCGCCGTCCGCAAGGCGGCCGCCCCGACCGCTGCCGCGGACACGGCCGTCGTGGTCGTCCCCTCGGCCGCGGACGAGCCCGCTCAGGCGCCCGTCCAGGAGGAGGCCGAGGAGGCGCCCGCCGCCAAGAAGGCCGCCCGTAAGACGGCCAAGAAGGCGGCGGCGAAGAAGGCCGCCACCAAGAAGACGACGGCCAAGAAGACGGCCGCGACCAAGGCGGCCGCCGACGAGACGGCCGAGACGGCTGAGCCGGCCGAGACCAAGCCGGCCGCCAAGAAGGCGGCGGCGAAGAAGGCGACGGCCAAGAAGGCGGCGGCGAAGAAGACCACCGCCAAGAAGACGACGGCCAAGAAGACGACCGCGAAGAAGACCGCGGCGGCCGAGCAGCAGTCGCTGCCGTCCGTCTCGTCCGCGGCCGACGAGGCCTGAGGCTCCGCCCGCACCGGGCAGCGACGCCCCCGCACAGCACTGCTGTGCGGGGGCGTCGTCGTACGTGGGGGACACGAGAGGTCTCGAAGAGCACTCGATTTGCCACCCGCCTCTTGGTGAACGGTCAACGACCTGTAAAACTCATGCGGTCATACAAGTGAAGGGCAGGGGTGGGCGCTGGGGAGGCGCGTACTCGTGTCAGGGGAGGGAATGCCATGGCGCACGTGCGTCTCAGAGGCACGGGCAGACACCGTGCCGCCAAGCCGGTCAAGGGCGGACGGCAGGCGGTGGCGCTGGCCACCGTGCTCACAGCGGCCGGAGTGCAGGCCGGGATCGGCGCGGGAACCGCGCAGGCGGACGAGGCCCGGACCTGGACCGAGGGGCCGATCTTCAACGACCCGCTGGGCACCGTTCAGGACCAGTACGCGATCCGCACCCGGCTCGTCGAGCTGACGGACGCGGCGCTGCCCGGATCGACCATCAAGGTCGCCGTGTACCACGTGTGGGAGCAGACGATCGTCGACGCTCTCAAGCGCGCCAGGGACCGCGGCGTACGCGTACAGATGGTGCTCGACTCGACCAGCAAGACGGACCGGCCGGACAACACGGTGTACTCGCAGCTGGTGGCGCTGTTCGGCACCAGCCGCGCCAACCCGTCCTTCGTGCAGCTGTGCCCCACGAACAAGTCCTGCCTCGGTGACCCGAAGTTCGGGAAGTCGATCATGCACAACAAGTTCTGGCTGTTCTCGGCCGTCGAGGGCGCCACGAACGTCGTCGTGCAGACCACGTCGAACTCCACGCCGTCCGCGAGCACGCGGTTCTTCAACGACGCGCTCCAGCTGCCCAACAACCCGGTCCTGTACGGCGCGTACTCCGACTATTTCGACGACATGGCCGCCAAGGACTGGGCGAACTGGGACTACCGCACGGTCAGCAACGGCCACTACAAGGCGTACTTCTTCCCGCGGGCCGGCACCACCAACTCCACGGACACGCTGCACTCGGTGCTCAACAACGTCTCGTGCACCTACAAGGACGCGGCGACCGGAGCCACGAAGCGGACGGTCGTGCGTGCCGCGATCTTCCAGATCACCCGGCAGGCCATCGCCGACAAGCTGGTCTCGCTGAAGAAGGCGGGCTGCACGGTCCAGATCGAGTACGCGACGTCCGACAGCGGCACCTGGAAGTCCATGCACGCCACCGGCGCCCCGCCGCTGCGCTGCTACAACGACCCGCGGACCTCGCCGACGACGCCGTACATCATCCACACCAAGTACGTGGCGATCGACGGCGTGTACGACGGCGCGCGCAACAAGATCACGTTCACCGGCTCGCAGAACGCCTCGAACCCGGCGCTGCGCGAGAACGACGAGGCGTACGTCAAGATCGACGACGACTCCGTGCACAACACGTACGTGCAGCACTTCAACAAGGTGTGGGGCGTCGCGTACCCGGGGGCCTCGGACAATACGAACCTGTGCAAGGGCGTCAGCACGCTGCCGCAGGACGGTGAGATCAAGACCGTCAAGACCACGTGAGCCTGCTGGTCAGGGGGCCGGTTTGCCCTTCTGTGGGCTGCCCCGTAACCTTGACCGTCGGCGTGTCCATCGATGCGCCTCACTCCCGTAAACCTTTTTCCTCCCGGAGTTCCTCGTGAAATCCGGGAGAGGCCGCCTCGCGCGGCTGGACTGCGGGGGTTCCGTTCCGAGCGAAAAGAGAGATCCGTGTACGCCATCGTGCGCAGCGGTGGTCGTCAGCACAAGGTTGCTGTCGACGACATCGTTGAGGTTGACAAGCTTCCCACCGCCAAGGTTGGCGACACCGTAGAGCTCTCTACGCTGCTCGTTGTCGACGGCGACGCCGTGACCAGCGACCCGTGGGTGCTGGCCGGCATCAAGGTCCAGGCCGAGGTCGTGGACCACCACAAGGGCGCGAAGATCGACATCCTTCGCTACAAGAACAAGACCGGCTACCGCCGTCGCCAGGGTCACCGTCAGCAGTACACGGCGATCAAGGTCACCGGTATCCCCACGGCTGCGAAGTAAGGGACTGAGACAAGATGGCACACAAGAAGGGCGCATCGTCCACTCGGAACGGGCGCGATTCCAATGCTCAGCGGCTCGGCGTGAAGCGCTTCGGCGGTCAGGCCGTCAACGCCGGTGAGATCCTGGTCCGCCAGCGCGGCACGCACTTCCACCCGGGCAACTCGGTTGGCCGTGGCAAGGACGACACGCTGTTCGCGCTCGCCGCGGGCGCGGTGGAGTTCGGTACCCACCGTGGCCGTAAGGTCGTGAACATCGTTCCGGTCGCCTGAAACGCCTGACGGCTTTCTGACTGGACAGTTTTTCGCGAGGCGGACCTCACTTCCCTTCCGGGGAAGCGGGTCCGCCTTTCGCGTGTTGAAGTAAAGACATTTCCGTAAGTTCCTGGAGGCACTGACCAATGACCACCTTCGTGGACCGCGTCGAGCTGCATGTCGCCGCGGGTAGCGGGGGCCACGGCTGTGCCTCCGTTCACCGGGAGAAGTTCAAGCCGCTCGGCGGCCCGGACGGTGGCAACGGCGGCCGTGGCGGTGACGTGATCCTGGTCGTCGACCAGGACGTCACGACGCTGCTCGACTACCACCACTCGCCGCACCGCAAGGCGACCAACGGCGCGCCCGGCGCGGGTGACCACCGCTCCGGCAAGGACGGCCAGGACCTCGTCCTGCCGGTGCCCGACGGCACGGTCGTCCTCGACAAGCAGGGCAATGTGCTCGCCGACCTCGTCGGCCAGGGCACCACGTACATCGCCGCGCAGGGCGGCCGTGGCGGCCTCGGCAACGCGGCCCTCGCGTCGGCCCGCCGCAAGGCGCCCGGCTTCGCGCTGCTCGGTGTGCCGGGCGACGAGGGCGACGTCCACCTGGAGCTGAAGACCGTCGCGGACGTGGCGCTCGTCGGCTACCCGAGCGCCGGCAAGTCCTCGCTGATCTCGGTGCTCTCCGCCGCCAAGCCGAAGATCGCGGACTACCCGTTCACGACGCTGGTCCCGAACCTCGGCGTGGTGACGGCCGGCTCGACCGTCTACACGATCGCGGACGTGCCGGGTCTGATCCCCGGCGCCAGCCAGGGCAAGGGCCTCGGCCTGGAGTTCCTGCGGCACGTGGAGCGCTGCAGCGTCCTCGTGCACGTCCTCGACACGGCGACGCTCGAGTCCGACCGCGACCCGGTCTCCGACCTCGACGTCATCGAGGCGGAGCTGAAGGAGTACGGGGCGGGCCTGGAGAACCGGCCGCGCCTCGTCGTCCTCAACAAGATCGACGTGCCCGACGGCCAGGACCTCGCCGACATGGTCAGGCCCGACCTGGAGGAGCGCGGCTACCGCGTCTTCGAGGTCTCCGCCGTCGCCCACAAGGGCCTCAAGGAGCTGTCGTACGCGCTCGCCGAGCTGGTGGCCGGTGCGCGTGCCGCCAAGCCGAAGGACGAGGCGACGCGGATTGTCATCCGGCCGAAGGCCGTGGACGACGCGGGCTTCACCGTCAAGCGCGAGGACACCGACGGCGAGCCGCTGTTCCGCGTGCGCGGTGAGAAGCCGGAGCGCTGGGTGCGGCAGACCGACTTCAACAACGACGAGGCCGTCGGCTACCTCGCCGACCGGCTCAGCCGGCTCGGCGTCGAGGACGAGCTGCTGAAGGCGGGCGCCAGGCACGGTGACGGCGTCGCGATCGGTCCCGAGGACAACGCGGTCGTCTTCGACTGGGAGCCCACGATGATGGCGGGCGCCGAGATGCTGGGCCGCCGCGGCGAGGACCACCGCATGGAGGCGCCGCGACCGGCCGCCCAGCGCCGCCGCGACCGGCAGGCGGAGCGGGACGAGTCGCAGCAGGAGTACGACGACTTCGAACCCTTCTAACCATCCGGCACCCGGGTCGTTCCGGGCAGGTGGGTGAGAGGTACGCGAAGGGGCCCGGGAGATGTTCTCCCGGGCCCCTAGTGCGTACGGCTGAACCGCTACGCGGTCACCGTGTCCTCCGGCTCGGACTCCGCCACTTCCGCCGCCTGCTCCTCGACGGAGTCCTCACGGGTCTGCGGGATCTCGTCCTCGCCGCGCGCCGCCATCCGGGCCCGCCGCTCGTCGGCCTTCGCGCACAGGGCGCGTACGGCGGCGTTGAAGCGGTCGATGGACGGCGGGTCCGAGGGACCCAGGAGGTGCTCCTTGAGGGCCACACGGGCCTCGGCGTGGGTGTCCTCCGCCTCGCCGCGGACGACCGCGAGCAGCTCGGGGACCTCGGTCGCCTCGGGCGCGAGGACCGTCGCCGCGCGCACCGTCGGGAAACCGGTGCGGAAGTCGTCCTCCGAAAGCCCCGACGTGTTGGCCACCGCGTACGGCTTCTCGCTGCTCAGCCAGTCGGAGACGACCGAGGAGACGTCGGAGATGAGGACGTCGGCCGCGTTGAAGCAGGTGAAGATCGCGGGCCGCGCCTGGGTGATGATCAGGTGCTCCCACTCGGGGAACGACGCCCAGTACGCCTCCTCCCACGCCGCCGTCGCCTCGGCCACCGCCGCCGCCCGGTCCCCGTCGGGCCGGCCCTGGAGCAGCATCCGCTCCATCTCGTCGGTGCCCTTGCGGAACTTGGTGGAGGTCAGCTCGTTCAGCGCCTCGAGTCGGCGCTCCAGCTCGACGGCGGCCTCGGGGCCCGGACGCGCGCCGGAGCGGCGCGTGTTGGCCTCCTCGATCATCGCCATGATGCGCTGGTTGGCCTCACCGGCGGCCGGGACCTGCGAGCCGGTCATCGGGTGCGGCTTGTAGATCAGCCGGACCTTGGGGTCGGCGAGCAGCTGCCGGACGATGTTCTCGCCCGCCAGGATCACCGACGTATTGCCCGGGTTGCCGTCCCAGCCCTCCCAGGTGGGGGCGTAGAGGACGGTCGTGTACGTGCCCGTCGCCGGGCCGTCGGCCAGCTCGATGGGGGCGAGCTGCGGGCGGCCCACCTCGACGACGTCCCGGTCGTCGACGCCGACGTCGGCGAGCTGGTAGCGGTCGCGCGCCGCGGGACCGGCCACCCACACCTCGTCGTACGCCTTCGCGTACGGGTTGCAGGACGACAGCTTGTCGGACTCGCCGTGGTTGGTGAACGCGTGCTTGATCGTGGGGATGCGCAGGACCTGCGAGGTCTTCGCGGCGTTCGCCGGGTGCAGCAGCATCTTCAGCGTCGAGTTCTCCAGGGAGAACATCGTGGCGACCTTCGGGAAGCAGATGATCGGCACGTCGGTGGCGTCGATCTTGTTCACCATGAAGCGCTCGCGCAGCACGATCAGCGGCTTGCCGTCGACCTCGGCGAGCGTGGAGAGCCACATGTTCGCCTGGTACGCGGAGGTGGTGCCGCCGGAGAAGTACATGCCGACGGTCGGCTTGTAGTCGGCCAGCCACGCGTCGAGCCACGCGATGACCTTCTCGTCGTTCAGCGGACGCTTCTTCGGCAGCAGCCACGTGCCGAGGTAGCACGTGCCGAAGAGGAAGAGGGCGATCGAGACGCCGATGCCGATGATGCCCCAGACGGCGTTGGTCGTCGCCGCGGTGAGCACCAGGCCGAGCGTGGACGGGATCGCGAAGGTCAGCAGGCGGTGGGCCGCCCGCCGGGCCAGCAGGCGCGGCGGGGACGCGGTCAGGTTCAGCGCGGACGCGTCGATGTTGCGCGTGACGATCGGCAGCGTGCGGGACCGGCGCACCAGGACCGCGGCCGCCTGGCACGCGAAGTGCAGCAGGTACATCGCGAGCACCATGACCAGCAGCGGCGCCTGCTCGTCGAGGGGGTTGATGCCGTTGATGCGCAGCAGGCCGACGAAGATCAGCATGTCGCGCAGCAGTTGCCGCACCGTGACGTCGAAGCGGATCTTGCCGAGCAGCGAGAGCAGCCCCGGCTGCTTGTACTGCAGGTAAGTGTCTAGGGCGAGTCCGGCCGCGCTCGCGGCGACGAAGAGAGGAACATACGGAACGAGCGCGCTGACGAGCTGGGCCACATAGAGCGCGAACATCGTGAACAGCGCGGAAAGCTGCACGAGGCGGCGCGAGGCACGTCCGGCGGAGGGCACGGGCTGGGCTCCTGGCAGGGGGTCTCGGAGGGTGGGGGGACCGTGGGGGAGGTCCACCTCGCGGAAATGCTGACCACTGACCGTATGACTTTCAGTGGTCCCCTAGCAATCCTCCAGGCCCGCAAGCAGCGGAAACAGGGGCAAATGGCGTGAATGAACAGGGCCCAAATCCCCCTCCCGATTACCCGGCGTCCACGGCCCTGTCCGTACCTCGAAACCCAAGAGCGGTCGAAGCGGCAGGTCACGTACATTGCCAGGCATGTCAGGGGCAGCAACTGGGGCAGCGTCGGGGACGTCACGGCAGGGCGTGGCGGATGCCCGCCGGATCGTCGTCAAGGTCGGATCGTCGTCACTCACCACGGCGGCGGGGGGCCTGGACGCGGACCGCGTCGACGCGCTCGTCGACGTCCTGGCGAAGCAGCGCGGAGGGGCGAAGGAGATCGTCCTGGTCTCGTCCGGTGCCATCGCCGCGGGACTCGCCCCACTGGGCCTGACCCGCCGCCCCAAGGACCTCGCCCGCCAGCAGGCCGCGGCGAGCGTCGGGCAGGGCCTCCTCGTCGCCCGCTACACCGCCTCCTTCGCGCGCTACGGAGCCCGCGTCGGCCAGGTCCTCCTCACCAGCGACGACATGGCCCGCCGCGCCCACCACCGCAACGCCTCGCGCACCCTCGACCAGCTCCTGGCGATGGGCGCCCTCCCGATCGTCAACGAGAACGACACGGTGGCCACGGACGAGATCCGCTTCGGCGACAACGACCGGCTCGCGGCCCTCGTCGCCCACCTCGTCCACGCCGACCTCCTCGTGCTCCTCTCCGACGTCGACGGCCTCTACGACGGCGACCCCGCGAAGCCCGGCAGCTCCCGCATCGCCGAGGTGCGCGGCCCCGCCGACATAGCGCACGTCAAGATCGGCTCCGCCGGGAAGGCGGGCGTCGGCACCGGCGGCATGGTCACCAAGGTCGAGGCCGCCTCGATCGCCGCGGCCGCCGGCATCCCGGTCGTCCTCACCTCCGCCACGCACGCCGCCGACGCCCTCGCCGCCCGCGACACCGGCACGTACTTCCACAGCACGGGCCGCCGCAGCGCCGACCGCCTGCTGTGGCTTCAGCACGCCTCGACGCCGCAGGGCGCGATCACCCTCGACGACGGCGCCGTACGGGCCGTGGTCGAGCGGCGCAAGTCGCTGCTGCCCGCCGGGATCGCGGCCGTGGAGGGCGAGTTCGGCGCGGGCGACCCGGTCGAGCTGCGCGACGAGCGGGGGCGCGCGGTCGCCCGCGGGCTCGTCAACTTCGACGCCAAGGAGATCCCGCAGCTGATCGGCCGCTCCACGCGCGAGCTGGCCCGCGACCTCGGTCCTGCCTACGAACGGGAAGTCGTACACAGGGACGACCTGGTCATCCTCCAGGCTTGAAACGGGCCGCGCGCCTTCGAAACCCCCTGTGTGAAAGGCCGAAAGCCTGCCACCCGTGGGGGACCTTCCCCAAAACCGCCCCAAGAAGCTCCGTGTCCTGCTCAACTCTTGAGGCAGGGAGTTCATCCAGGGAAGGTCCGCACGACCATTGCGCAAAGGAGGCCGTCGTGAGACGAGCGCGCCCGGGGATCGCGTCCAAGGGGCCCCGAGGGTCGGCGGAGCGGGCGCTGACGAGCGTGGCCGCGGGAGACGCGTACGACGAGGAGAGCGCGGGGGAGACCCCGAGGGAGGCCGCCGAGGGGAGCGCCGAAGAGGGGCCCCGGCTGTGGCACGTCACCCTCAGCGTCTCGGGTTCCGAGGCGCCGATCGCCGAGGTGCGCCGCGGCCTCGAACAGCTCGCGCACGACCATCCCTTCCTGCTGACCAGTCGCTACGCGGTGGACCACGCCGAGATCCGCTACTGGGAAGAGGCCCGCGACCTGCACGACGCGGCGGCGGTGGCCCTGCGCCTGTGGGGCGAACACCGCCGCACCTCCCAGCTCCCGCCCTGGGAGATCGTCGGCCTGGAGGTCATCGACCGCCAGACCTACCACCAGCGCATCGCCGAGGGCTACGGCCCCCTCCCAGCAACCCCGGTCGGCGTCCACCCGTTCTGAGCCAAGGGGCGCGGGGCTGTGTCGATGTGCGGCTCCGCCGCGTGGGCGCGCAGCAGCACATGTGACCCTCCCGAGGCGGAAACCTCACCCCCTGTGGCCAAGGCCGCATTTCAGCCATGTCTCACCTCCCGAAACAACGGGTCGACCGCCCCCACGCCCCCGATACCCTGCGGAGCATGACGTCGCTGCCGCTGAACCCGTACGACTCGATGACTCCGGTCACCCAGACCGCGTACCGCGCCCGGTCCGCGGCCCACGACCTCGCCTCCCTGCCGCGCGCCCACAAGGACGACGCCCTCGGCGCCATCGCCGACGCCCTGGAAGTGCGCACCGCCGAAATCGTCGAGGCCAACGCCAAGGACATCGCCAAGGCCCGCGAGGCCGGCACCCCCGAGGCGATCATCGACCGGCTCACGCTCACCCCGGAGCGCGTCCGGGCCATCGCCTCCGACGTGCGCGACGTCATCGCCCTGCCCGACCCGGTCGGCACGGTCGTGCGCGGCAACACCCTCCCGAACGGCATCGATCTGCGCCAGGTCCGCGTCCCGCTCGGCGTCGTCGGCATCATCTACGAGGCCCGCCCGAACGTCACGGTCGACGCCGCCGCCCTCTGCCTCAAGTCGGGCAACGCGGTCCTCCTGCGCGGCAGTTCGTCGGCGTACGAGTCGAACACCGCGCTCGTCCGCGTGCTGCGCGACGCCGTCGGTGGTGCAGGGCTGCCCGCCGACGCGATCCAGCTCGTCCCCGGCGAGAGCCGCGACTCGGTGACCGAGCTGATGCGCGCCCGCGGCCTCGTCGACGTGCTGATCCCGCGCGGCGGCGCCTCGCTCATCAAGAACGTCGTCGAGAACTCGACCGTCCCCGTCATCGAGACCGGCACCGGCAACTGCCACGTCTACGTGGACGCCGACGCCGATCTCGACATGGCCGTCGACGTCCTCGTCAACTCCAAGGCGCACCGCGTCTCCGTGTGCAACGCGGCGGAGACGCTCCTCGTCCACCAGGACATCGCCGACGCGTTCGTGCCGCGCGCCCTCGACGCGCTCGCCGAGGCGGGCGTCACCGTGCACGGCTCATCGCGGATCCTCGCGTACGCCCCGCAGTCGAAGGCCACCGTCGTCGAGGCGACGCACGAGGACTGGGAGACCGAGTACCTCTCGTACGACATCGCGGCCGCGGTCGTCGACGACATGGACCGGGCGATCGAGCACATCCGCCTGTGGTCCTCGGGGCACACCGAGGCCATCGTCACCACCTCGCAGCAGGCCGCCCGCCGCTTCACGCAGCTCGTCGACTCCACGACCGTCGCGGTCAACGCCTCGACGCGGTTCACCGACGGCGGCCAGTTCGGCTTCGGCGCCGAGATCGGCATCTCCACGCAGAAGCTGCACGCCCGCGGCCCCATGGGTCTGCCCGAGCTGACGAGCACGAAGTACATCGTCACGGGCGACGGCCACACCCGCTGAATTCCCTTACCGTCTGCCCAAATTGACCCCTTCGGTCTACCCTGGACAGGTGCCGGAGGACGTGGGGGGCTCGCCGTTCCCGGACGGCTGGGAGCCCGACGACGATCGCGACCGCGGGGGCTCGGACGACGAGTTCGCCTCCGTGGTCTTCGACGAGGACTTCGTCAAGGCTGCCGAGGTCCATGAGCCCACCGCGGTCGAGCGGCTGCTCGCCGCCGCCCAGGCGCGCGCCGAGGCCCAGGAGGCCGAGGCCCGCAGGACCCGCATCCGGCCGAGCCCCGACGACGAGTTCTACGACGAGGCGGACGGGTACGGCCGCGGCGAGGACGGCGAATTCGGCTCCTACGGGGACGAGTCGGACGAGCTGTACGAGGAGGAGCTCGACCGCGAGGGCCGACCGGCGGGCGGCATCCGCTGGCGCAGGCCCGTCGCCTGGGCGCTCGCCCTGCTGATGGGCATCGGCATGGTCGCTCTCGCCTTCACGGCCGTCTACCGGGGCGCGTCATCGGGCAGCCAGGACGAGGTCCCGCCGCCCGCGACGACCGAACTGGAGAAGAACGTTCCGGGCTCCCCCTCCGCTTCCGCGGACTACTCCCAGCCCGCGGTCTCCGCGGTTCCGCGGACCCCGTGAGGGGGCGCTCGGGGCGCACGCGCGGGGGTCTTGGAAGTTGACGTGCACCAGGGCGTTTACCTGGCGTCGGGGAGACCTACCCTGAAGGTATGAGCGGGCCAGGAGACCCACCGGAGGGGACACCGGACAGCGGTCCCGGTAGTGGCGGCAGCGAGGAAGAGTACCGATCCGTCGTGTTCGACGAATCGTTCGTCAAGGCTGCCCGGCTCCAGGAGTTCTCCGCGCAGGAGCGCATCGGCGACCACTCCCCGGCCGTGCGCCGCCTGCCCGTGCTGCGCCGGGGCCTCACCCGGCAGGCCGTCATCCTCGTCGTCCTGATCGTGGTCGCCTTCGGCACCGCGGTCTACATGGGCGTACGAAGCCCGTACCGGACCACCCCGGCCGCCCGGAACACCGAGCCGCTGCGCATGACCGTCATCCCGCTCGCCCCGACGGGCCGCGTCCCCGGCTCCGAATCCGTGCACGAGCTGTACGAGCACAGCCCCGCCGCCCGGTTCGACCGCGCCGCCCGCGCCATCGATCTCCCGGCCGACCCGAAGGCCACCGCGCACTTCTCCGACAGCCAGGTCGTCACCGCGCTGACCACGGCCAAGGACTACCTCGTCGACTCCTCGCTCGACCCCGACGTGCTCACGCGCGGCGCCGTGCGCCCCGTGCGGATGCTGATCGACCCGCAGCAGCTCCCGCAGTTCGACCAGAGCGTCAACCGGCCGGTCACCGACGGGCGGCACGCGGCCACCGGCTGGCTCGTCCGCTTCGACCCGTCCCAGGCCACCCTCGCCGACCCGCGCATCCGGGTCCGCGGCGCGCTGCACGTGGCCGAGACCGACGCGAACACCCTCGAAGTGACCTCGGACCACACGTTCGTCTACGCGCTGCGGCCCACGGCGAAGGCGGCCGACGGCAAGCAGGCCAAGGCGTCCCTGTTCACCGTCCGCCGCTCCATGCACTTCCGCTTCGACCGCCAGGACCTGCGCAACCACCAGACCGAACTGCTCGTCTCGTACGTCCAGGCGGGCCCGCTCGCCTGCTCGTCCGACGCCGCCGGGTATCTGCATCCGCTGCTCGCGGGCCAGAGCGCGAAGGAGGGCGGTCCGGCCGGCACCGACCCGTACGCGACGGACAGTGCGACCGCGCTGTGCGGCGCGCTCGCGCCGAACGCCCAGCCGCACCTGTAGTCCGGGCGGACCGGGATCAGCGCTCGCCGGCGCCGTTCCCGGTGTCGCCGTCGTCGCCCTCGTCGGTCGTGCCGTGGTTGCCGGTGTTGCCCCCGCCGCCCGTACCGCCGAAGTTCCCGAAGCCGCGCCGCACCCGGCCGCCCAGGTCACCTGCGCCGCCCGCGATGTCGCTGACCAGCTTCATCAGCGGGTCCTTCGACGTCTTCACGGAATCCGTGTAGTGCGAGGCCGACTCGCGCCACGAGTCCGTCACCGAGGTGTCCTTGTCCTCGCTGCGGCGCGGGTAGTGACCGTCCATCAGACGCTGGTAGTCGCGGCTCGCCGCCCACTTCTTCAGCTCGGCGGCGCGCACCGTGGTGAACGGGTGCGAGCGCGGCATCACGTTGAGGATCTTCAGCACGGAGTCGCGCAGATCACCCCCGGCCTCGTACTCCTCGGCCTGCTTGAGGAACGCGTCCACGTTCATCTCGTGCAGATGGTTGCCGCCCGCGATCTTCATCAGGCCGCGCATGGACGCCTGGAGGTCCTGACCGACCAGCAACCCGGCGCGGTCCGCGGACAGTTCGGACTTGCGGAACCACTCGCGCAGCGCCGTCACGATCGCCATGATCGCGAGGTTGCCCAGCGGGATCCACGCGACGCGCAGCGCGAGGCTCGTCAGGAACAGCAGGATCGTCCGGTACACCGAGTGGCCGGACAGCGCGTGCCCCACCTCGTGGCCGACGACGGCCCGCATCTCCTCCTCGTCGAGAAGCTCCACAAGTCCCGTGGTGACGACGATGATCGGCTCGTCGAGGCCGATGCACATCGCGTTCGGCTGCGGGTCCTGGGTGACGTACATCGGCGGGACCTTCTCCAGGTCCAGGATGTAACAGGCGTCCCGCAGCATCGTGTTGAGGTGCGCGAACTGATCGTCGGACACCCGCACCGAGTCCGACAGGAACAGCAGACGCAGACTGCGCTCGGGAAGCAGTCCGCTCAGCGCCTTGAAGACCGTGTCGAACCCGCTGAGCTTGCGCAGCGCCACGAGCGCCGAGCGGTCCGCGGGGTGCTCGTACGCCCGCGAGGAGATCCCCGGGAAGCGTCGGCGCTGCCTGCTGGGTACGTTCTCGTGCTGCTCGTTCGGTTCGTCGGGCATCCGACTTCCCCCATGTTCCGTGTGTTCGGCCAGTCTCGCCGATTCCGGTGTGCCCCCAAGGTGGAGTCCACACTAGGCGGATATACCGTGACGGGGCAGCACACCGAAGGAGCGAACCGTCATGGAGCACATCGATCACGTCATCAGCGCGGCGGCGTCGGACCAGGGTCCGGGGAACCTGTTGCGCGGCGTACTGATCGTCGGCGTGCTGGGCGCCGCCTTCCTCGCCTGGTTCCTGTTGCGGGGCTACAAGAGCGACGACTGACGGGCCCGTTCGGCAGAGTCGGCGTGAGTGCCGCGAGGGCTGCCGCTTACGATGGGCCGGAAGTCTTGCTGAGATTTCTCTGGCGATGACGTTCCCGGTCGCCCCGCCCGACCTGCTTGTCGGCTGGGGGTCCGGGGGTTACCCCCCGGGAAAGCACAGCATCCCGATCCCACACCGGATAGGTCCTGCTGAAGATGAGCATCCACAGCACCGCTGCCCAGCTCGCCACCCTCGCTGCCGAGGGCGAGAAAGGCGGCAACCACGAAAGCCTCAGCCCCCTCGTGACGGGCGGTGGCGCTTTCATCATCCTGATCCTGCTGCTGTGGATCACCACCCGCTTCAACCGCGACCGCTGACACCCCACTGAGGACGGGCCAGTAGGCTCTGCACGCATGGGAGCGCAGGACATGCCTACCGGCCCGGTCAACAGCCCGGCCGGGGGCCCGGATCGTGAGTGGGCCTCACCGGCGAAGCGACGCCTCGGCGTCATGGGCGGAACGTTCGACCCGATTCACCACGGACACCTGGTGGCGGCCAGCGAGGTCGCCGCGCAGTTCCACCTCGACGAGGTGGTGTTCGTGCCCACCGGGCAGCCCTGGCAGAAGAGCGCCAAGCAGGTGTCCCCGGCCGAGGACCGTTACCTGATGACGGTCATCGCGACCGCCGAGAACCCGCAGTTCTCGGTGAGCCGCATCGACCTCGACCGCGGCGGTCCGACGTACACGACGGACACCCTGCGCGATCTGCGCGAGCTCAACCCGGAGACGGACCTCTTCTTCATCACAGGTGCCGACGCTCTCGGCCAGATCCTCACCTGGCGTTACACCGAAGAGCTGTTCTCCCTGGCACACTTCATCGGAGTCACGCGGCCGGGCCACACGCTCGCCGATCCGGGTCTGCCGGAGGGCGGCGTCTCGTTCGTCGAGGTTCCCGCCCTCGCCATCTCGTCCACGGACTGCCGCGACAGGGTCGCCAAGGGCGACCCCATCTGGTACATGGTGCCGGACGGTGTGGTGCGCTATATCGACAAGCGCCAGCTGTACCGAGGCGACTGAACCCTGCACCGCCGAGAGGGGCATCGGTGAACGACCGATACGACGGTTACGACCAGCAGAGTTACGAGCTGGTCGGATATGACGAGTCCGGCCGGCCGGTCTACCGGCCGGTCCAGCAGGCGCCGTCGTACGAGCAGAACTCCCCGTACGGGTACGGCTACGACCCGTACGCGGGCGGACAGCAGCAGCCGGCCGGGCAGCAGCCCCAGCAGCATCAGCAACCTCCTGCGTACGACCCCTACGGCGGCGCGCCGCAGCAGGCCCAGCAGGCTCAACAGGCTCCGCAGGCCACCGCCTACATCCCGCAGCAGGCTCCGCCGCCCGCGCCGCAGCAGGCCCCGCAGCACGAGCGCGACTACCGCACGGAGCAGTTCGAGTTCGTCGAGGAGCCGGACGAGGACTCCGAAGACGTCATCGACTGGCTGAAGTTCACCGAGTCGCGCACCGAGCGGCGCGAGGAGGCGCGGCGCCGCAGCCGCAACCGGGGCGTCGCCCTCGTCGTCGTCCTCGCCCTGTGCCTGGTCGGCGGCGCCGGCTACCTCTGGTACCAGGGCAAGCTGCCGTTCCTGTCGAAGGACGCGGCGAAGACGGGCGCGGCCGCCGCGACCGGTCCGCAGAACCGTGACGTCATCGTCGTCCACCTGCACAACACCAAGGGCGGCGGCACGTCCACGGCGCTGCTCGTGAACAACACCACCACGAAGCGGGCCACCGCCGTCCTGCTGCCGAACACCCTCGCCCTGTCGGACGAGGACGGCACCAGCACCACGCTCGCCAAGTCCGTCGAGGAGGACGGCTCCTCCGGCACGAGCGACGGCCTCGACACCCTGCTCGGCACCGACATCCAGGGCACCTGGCGGCTCGACACCCCGTACCTCAACAACCTCGTCGAGCTCGTCGGGAGCATCGACGTCACCACCGACACGAACGTGCCCGACCCCGCCAAGAAGGGCACCGTGCTCGTCCACAAGGGCGCGGACCAGACCCTCAGCGGCCCGGCGGCCGTGGCGTACGCCACGTACCGGGGCAAGGGTGAGCCGCAGACCGCGCAGCTCGCACGGTTCGGTCAGGTCATGCAGGGCGTGCTGCGCAAGCTGTCGTCCGACCCGCAGGCCGCGACGACGACCGTGCAGACGCTCGCCCAGATCCTCGACCCGTCGCTGACCGAGAAGGACCTCGGTGCCTTCCTCGCCAAGCTCGCCGACCGGGCCAAGGAGGGCGACTACAAGAGCGAGGTGCTGCCGGTGCAGCGCGGCGGCGCCATCTCCCGGTCCACCGCGAACTCCGTGGTCGAGAACGTGCTCGGCGGCACCGTGAAGGCCCCGTCGACCGGTGACTCCCTGCGCGTCGGCATCGAGAACGCCACCGGCAACAAGGCCCGCACCGAGAAGGCCCGCGTCGCCCTGGTCAACGGCGGCTACACGTTCGTGTCGGGTGGAACCGGAACGGCGATCGCGACCTCTCGGGTCACGTACACCGACGCCGCGCACAAGCAGGACGCCGTGGAGGTCGCCAAGACCCTCGGCCTGCCGACCTCGTCCGTGACCAAGGGCAAGGCGGCGAGGAACGCGGACGTGTCCGTGGTGCTGGGCCAGAACTACACCGGGCAGTGACCGCCCACCGCAGAACCGTGGCCCCGCGCCCGTGGGGCCACGGTTAAGGCCGTGAGGCGTGTCGGTGGGCCGTGAGACCCTTGGGGTACTGCCCTGAGGGATCTCTCAGGGGATTCAGACCGCCGACGGAAAGCCTTGTAGTGACCGCCACTGACCGTTCCATCGAGCTCATCAACGTCGCCGCACAGGCGGCAGCGGACAAGCTCGCGCACGACATCATCGCCTACGACGTCAGCGATGTGCTGTCCATCACGGACGCCTTCCTGCTCGCTTCGGCGCCCAACGACCGCCAGGTCAAGTCGATCGTCGACGAGATCGAGGAGAAGCTGAACAAGGAGCTCGGCGCCAAGCCGGTGCGCCGCGAGGGCGACCGTGACGCCCGCTGGATCCTGCTCGACTACGTCGACATCGTCGTCCACGTCCAGCACAGCGAGGAGCGCGTCTTCTACGCCCTGGAGCGGCTGTGGAAGGACTGCCCCGAGCTCGACCTGCCTGAGGACGCCAAGGCCACCCGCGGCAAGGCCGAGGAGCACGCCAAGGAGCGGGAGGCCGCTGCCGAGGAGATGCGGGAGCTCGGCGGTGAGGTGCTGTGACCAGCACCTCTCGGGGGCGGCGCGTCATCCTGTGGCGGCACGGCCAGACCGCGTGGAACCTGGAGCGCCGCTTCCAGGGCACCACGGACATCGGGCTGACCGAGACCGGCGTCGCCCAGGCCCGCCGCGCCGCCCGGCTGCTCGCCTCCCTGCGGCCGGACGCGATCGTCGCGTCCGACCTCGCGCGGGCCGCTTCCACCGCCGCCGAACTGACCGCGCTCACGGGCCTCGACGCCACGTACGACGAGAACCTGCGCGAGACGTACGCGGGGGAGTGGCAGGGCCTCACGCACGAGGAGATCATCGCCCGCTTCGGCGACCAGTACGCGGCGTGGAAGCGCGGCGAGCCCGTGCGCCGCGGAGGCGGCGAGCTGGAGACCGAGGTCGCCGACCGGGCCGCGCCCGTCGTGCTGCGGCACGCGGACAAGCTGCCCGACGACGGCCTGCTGGTCGTCGTCAGCCACGGCGGCACCATCCGCACCACCATCGGCCGGCTGCTCGGCCTGGAGGCCCACCACTGGGAGGGGCTCGGCGGCCTGTCGAACTGCTGCTGGTCCGTCCTCGGCGAGGGCGCCCGCGGCTGGCGCCTGCTGGAGCACAACGCGGGCACGCTGCCGGAACCGGTCCTCGGCGACGACGACTAGGGCCTGTCCTCGGACCAGGCCCTGGGCGTCCGTGAGGCCCGAGGGACCGGATTTCACTTTCCGGCAGGTCGCAGGCTAAAGTTCTTCTTGTTCGGCCCGCCGGGGGAAAGCCCGGAGGGGGAAGAACGCGAGGGGCTATAGCTCAGTTGGTAGAGCGCCTGCATGGCATGCAGGAGGTCAGGAGTTCGATTCTCCTTAGCTCCACAGGAATCAAAGATCCCGTCCCGTAAAGGGGCGGGATTTTTCGTTGCCGATTTTGCGGCAGGTTTGAGGCGCCAGGGGCGCCCGGGGCGTATACCTCTGCGGACGTCGTGTCCGGACTGGTACGCGGGCGTCGCTGACCGGGTCGCTTCCGCCGTGGCAGAATCGGACGGCCGGAACGGGGCAGTGTCCTACCGACGAAGGCGGCCCGCTGGGGAGGGAGTGCGCGATGCCCTTGAGCATCACCGAGGAAGCCGATCGCTTCCTCGGCATGGCAGCGATATCCGCCGAGCCCCCGGCCGGTTCAGAAGCGGTCCCGTCCCTCAACTGTCCGTCCTGCGGCTCCATCCACGTCGCCCAGATGCTCGGCGACAACGGCGGGATCTCGTACGTGTGCACGGCCTGCGGCCACAGCTGGAGCTGAGCGGAACACATGGGTGCACACAGGAGGAAGTGCGACTGGTGCGGCAGCGGTACGCCCATCGTGCGCGACATGGAGCCGCTGAATCCCGACTACCAGTACTGGTGCGAGGAATGCGCGCGGGCGCTGATCATAAAGGGCGACCCGATCGAGACGTACCGCGAGTTGGAGGGCGAGCCGATCTACGGCCGGCTCCTGGACGAGCACTGCACGCTCAAGCGCTTCTATTCGTTCGCCAGAGCGTGAACGCCGAGTGCGCCGAGTACGCCAGGAAGGCGCACGCCACTCCCACGTAGAGCGCCGAAAGTATCGACTCCCCTGCGTTCTGGTGGAGTTCGGGCCGTCCGCCGGTGTGCGGCACCCACCACAGTGCGTACGTGCAGAACGCCAAGGCCACGGCGAGCGCGGTCTTTTGACGGCCCGACTCCCACACGAGCAGTACCAACGGCACGCACCAGACCCAGTGGTGGGACCACGAGACGGGGCTGACCAGGAGCGCCGTCGTCGCGCACGCCACCGCCGCCAGGGCGAGGCGCCCGCGCAGCGCCGCCGTGACCGCGACCGCGAGGCCGACCAGGGCCGTCACGGCGGCGGCGAGGACCCACCAGGCCCCGGGATCCCCGGTGTGCAGCAGCCGGGCCAGTACGCCGCGCAGTGACTGGTTGCCGGTCTCCTCGGCGTGGCCGGGGCGGTCCGACTCGAAGACCGTCCGCGTCCAGAAGTGCCGGGAGTCGTGCGGCAGGACGACGGCCGTAAGGACGGTCACGCAGACGAAAGAGCCCGCCGCCACGCAGGCTCCGCGCACCCACGGCCGCCAGGCCCCGCCCCGCGCCAACTGCGCGAGCCCCGTGCACAGCAGGAAGACGGCGAACAGCGCGGGCGTCAGCTTGATCGCCGCCGCGATGCCGATCCCCACGCCCGCCCAGCGGTGCCCGGGCCGGCGTGTCAGGTCCCACAGGACGAGCACGGCGAGCAGCAGGTTGACCTGCCCGTAGCGCAGCGTCGTCCACACCGGCTCGCACCACACGGCGGCGGCCGCCACCCACAAGGCGTGCTCCACGCGCGCGTGGCGTCGCACGAGGCGCAGGGAGAGGTGCACAAGTCCGAAGAGGAGGGCGAGGTTCGCGGCGGTCGCGGCGACCTTCATGGTCACCACGTCCAGGAACGTCAGCGGCAGGAACAGCAGCGCGGCGAACGGCGGGTAGGTGGTCGGCAGGTCGGCGTAGGTCGCGCGCAGTGCGTACAGGTCGCCGCCGGTGCGGACCGTCCAGCCCTCGGCCCGGTAGACCATCAGATCGATCATGGAGACGTCGGCCGCGCGCTGGGCGATCACGAAGGCCGTGAACGAGAGCAGGCAGGCTCCCAGAGCAGCTGGTGCGTGGCGGGTGCGGGGCAGGGCGAGCACAGTCACATGGGGCAACACTAGTAGCCGTCAACGGCGACTTTTCCATACAGAAGGGGGCGGAAAGGAAACGATTTGGTGATGCACCCCGGTGACCGTGTAATGTTGGCGACGCCGCCGGGGAGACCGACAGGGAAGCCCCGGAGGACCAAAGCACGGGGCTATAGCTCAGTTGGTAGAGCGCCTGCATGGCATGCAGGAGGTCAGGAGTTCGATTCTCCTTAGCTCCACAGGAGTTGTGAAGGCGGGCCATCCGATTCGGATGGCCCGCCTTCGTATATGGCCGGTGTACGGCCGGTATGTGTCGGGGTGTACGTGCCCGCTACCTCCGGGCGCGGCTGCGGCCGGGCGGGAGCGCAGGGCGTGCCGGCCTCCGGTCCTGCGGGGCCGCCGAGGCGTCCTCCTCGATCCGCAGCGCCAGCGCGGGACAGCGGCGCACGGCCCGTACCGCGTTCGCCTCCGAGTAGCCGGGGACCGCGGCCTCCGCGACCGTCGGGAAGCCGTCGGGTCCCAACTGCAGCAGCTCAGGCACGATGTCCGCGCACAGGCCGTGGCCCCGGCACAGCGTCCAGTCGACGGCGAGCCGCTTCCCGCTGGGCGTCACGCTCGCCGGCGCCTCCGCGTGCAGCGGCAGCACACCGAGCACCGGGCGGCCGCAGCCGGCGCCCAGGACATGTGCGGCCAGGTCGTCCGTGAACGCCGAGATCGTCGACTCGATGAACGCCGCCGAACCGTCCGGATGCTTGCACGCCCCGCGCCGCTTCACCGCGTGCGTGACCTCGCGCAGCGCCTCCAGGGCGGTGGGGCCGCCACCGTTCAGCACGTCCTCGAGTCCGCGCGCCGCCGCGGGTAGCCCCAGGTAGCAGGGCCCGCACTGGCCCGCGCTCTCCGAGGCCAGCCACTGCGCCACCTTCAGGGCCTCGCCGAGCGGGCAGGTGTCCGGGCCGATCGGCAGGATCGCCCCGGCGCCGAGCGCGCCGCCCGAGGCCTCCAGGGAGGCGCGGGAGACGATGGCGTCCTGCGCGCCCACCCCGTCCAGCCACTTGCCGTGATAGCCGCCCGTGAGGACGCCCTGCGGGAGCGGGGGAGCGCCCGCGAGCTGGAGTACGTAGCTCAGCGGGACGCCCGCCGGCACCTCCAGGACCATCGGGCGGGCGACCGCCCCGGAGAGCGTCAGCAGGATCGTGCCGGGCTCGTCGTGCAGGCCCGTGCGGCAGTAGCGCTCGGCGCCCGTGCGGGCCGCGATGGCGAGCTGGGCGAAGGTCTCCGCGTTCGACAGGAGCGTGGGGGCGCCGCCGACGCCGGAGTCGGAGGCGCGGACCTTGCGGCCCGGCGGCATGGGCGGGCCGCCGTCCGCCGAGCGGATCAGGGCCGAGGACTCCCCGGTGACCATGCGCACCGGATTGCGCTGCACGCGCGCGCGGAGCGGCGAATTGCGGCGGTTCGACAGGCCGCGCTCGGCGAGGGCCGCCTGCATCGACGCCTCGGTGCTGTCGCGGGTCACGCCGATGACGAGCGTGCGCGCGCCGATCGCCTCCGCGACGAGCAGGGCGCCGTCCAGGATCAGGTGCGGGGCCCGGTTGATCAGCACGGTGTCCTTGCGGCAGGCCGGCTCGTCCTCGCTGCCGTTGACGACGACCACCGGGCGCACTCCGCGCCGGATCGCCGACTCCGCGACCGCGCGGAGCTTCTTGGCGAAGGGGAAGCCCGCGCCGCCCCGGCCGCGCAGGGATATCGCCTGGGCCAGCTGCGCGAGCGGTTCGCCCGCCATGGGTTCCAGCGGTCCGTGCACCTTCAGGTGCATGTCGAGGTCGAGCCGGTCCACGAGGTCGAACCCCGAAGTGAGCTGGGGAAGTCCGACGACCCGGACCTCCGGGACGTCGGGCAGTGCGGTGTTCACTGCGTGCCTCCGTAGGGCGTGGTCCAGGGCTCGCCGGAAGCGGGTGCTTGGTAGGGGCCGGGGAGCGGTTCGGTGGGATCGGGCGCTTCTGCGTAGAGGTGTTCGTAGGCGCCGCTGTTCGTGCCGTCCCCGTAGGCGGCGGGGTAGCCGGGCACGCCTCCGTAGGGGGTGTCGTACGTCGGGTCGTACAGGGAGCGCGGGGCTTCGGCCGGTGGCGGCGGGGAGGGGGCGGGCCACCGCTCGGTGGGCGCGGACGCCACGGGCTCCGCGTACTGCTCCAGGTACGGGACCGACTGCGTGGGCAGCTCCGAGCGGGGGAGGGAGGACACCGCGCGGTAGGCGGCCGCGAAGCCGATGTCCGTCTGGGGCGGGGGAGTGGGCTCGTAAGAGGGCTGCGGGGCGGACTCCGGGCGCGGCGGCTGCGGGGCGGCCGGTGCGGGCTCGTAGGAGGGAAGCTGCTGCTCGTAGGAAGGCTGTGGGAGGGGCGCACCGGCCCGCCTGGTGCCGCTCGCGCGCGGACCGGCGTCCAGGAATTCGAGGATGCGCACCGCCACCTTGCGCCGGAAGGGCTGCGGCGCCGCCCGAAGGGCGATCGCGCCGGCGACCGCGACCAGGGCCAGGCAGTACAGGACGGTCACGTACCCCTTGGCGGGCCGGCCCGCGTACATGCCGTGCATGAGGGCGAAGCACCAGGCCGGGTAGGCGAGCATGTGGGTCGCGCGCCAGCGGGCGGCGAGCCGCGCGGGGGAGGCCATGGAGCTGCGCAGCGCGCCCGTGACGCCCGTGGTGACCATGAGGAGTCCGGCGGTCACGCCCAGGCCGATCAGGCCCGCGCTGCCGACGAAGCCCCCGGAGAACGGGACCAGCGCGCCGAGCAGCGTCACGTGCGAGAGCGCGAGCTTCACGCTGATGTGCAGCAGCAGGAAGACCAGCGAGGCGACCGCGGTGATCCGGTGCACGGCCTGCGCGAGCAGCCGCTGCCGCGAGGTGAGGAAGACCCGGTCGGAGGCGACCAGGCCCCAGACGACAGACGAGGTCAGCGAGACCAGGGAGAGCACGCCCGCGCCGAAGTCGAGCGTCGTCCGCACGGCGTCGCTCCCGATGGACACGAACACGGGCAGCAGGAGGACGACTCCCGCGATGAGCAGCCCTGTTCTCCTGCGACGGCCGGCGCCAGGTGTACGTGAACTCCTGGGCGTACGAAGGGAGTTCAGGGAGTGAGGGGTTCGAGGGTTCATGGGGGTGACTCCGAACGGTTCGGCACGGTGGTCCCACGGCCCGCACTCTAGATCGAGGCATACCGGGCAGTACGAGGTTTGAGTTATCTCGCTGTTATCTACGAGATGTTTGGTCTTTACGTTGTCCCGATAGGGGGCGGTACGCCGAGTAATCCCTGGGGTGCGGTGGGGCGCGGGGAAGCCCGTCGCGGGCCGCGCGAGGGCTGCGGTACCCTGACGCCATGCGTGCCGTATGCCTTCTGCTTAGTGAGCCGCGCTGATCAGTCCCGACCCGCCCCCAGGGCGTGAGGTCGGAATCGGCGCGGCGTCCCCTCCTGTGCGAGGGGCTTTTTCATTTCTTGAGCACTGGCCGCCGGCAGAGACGATCGATGGAGCTTTGAGGATCATGAGCGAGACGAATAACGCCGCCGCTTCCGAGGCGGCGGTCGCGCCGCACCGCTATACGGCGGCCATGGCCGCCGACATCGAGGCACGCTGGCAGGACTTCTGGGACGAGCACGGCACCTATGAGGCGCCGAACCCGAGCGGTGACCTGGTGGGCGACCCGCAGGTCGCGTCGCGGCCCAAGAAGTTCATCATGGACATGTTCCCGTACCCCTCTGGTGCGGGCCTGCACGTCGGCCACCCGCTGGGCTACATCGCCACGGACGTCTTCGCGCGCTTCCAGCGCATGACGGGCCACAACGTGCTGCACACCCTGGGCTTCGACGCGTTCGGCCTGCCCGCCGAGCAGTACGCCGTGCAGACGGGCACCCACCCGCGCACGTCGACCGAGGCCAACATGGAGAACATGAAGGTCCAGCTGCGCCGCCTGGGCCTGGGCCACGACATGCGCCGGTCGTTCGCCACGATCGACCCGGAGTACTACAAGTGGACGCAGTGGATCTTCCTGCAGATCTTCAACTCCTGGTACGACGACGACCTGAAGAAGGCCCGTCCGATCGCCGACCTGGTCAAGCAGTTCGAGACCGGTGACCGCGCCGTTCCCGGCGGTGGCTCCTGGAGCGAGCTGAACGAGGCCGAGCGCGCCGACATCCTGGGTGAGTACCGCCTGGCGTACGCCTCCGACGCGCCCGTGAACTGGGCGCCGGGCCTGGGCACCGTCCTGGCCAACGAGGAGGTCACCTCCGACGGCCGCTCCGAGCGCGGCAACTTCCCCGTCTTCAAGGCGAAGCTGCGCCAGTGGAACATGCGCATCACCGCCTACGCGGACCGGCTGATCGACGACCTGGACGGCCTGGACTGGCCCGAGGCGATCAAGCTGCAGCAGCGCAACTGGATCGGCCGCTCCGAGGGTGCGCGGATCGACTTCGCCGTTCCGTCCGCCGAGGGTGCCGGCTCCGGCGAGGAGAAGATCACCGTCTTCTCGACCCGCCAGGACACCTTGTTCGGCGCCACTTACATGGTGCTGGCCCCCGAGCACGAACTGGTCGAGAAGATCGTCCCGGCCGCCTGGCCAGAGGGCACGCACGACGTGTGGACCGGCGGGCACGCGACGCCTGCTGAGGCCGTCGCCGCGTACCGCAAGCAGGCCGCCTCGAAGTCCGACGTCGAGCGCCAGACCGAGGCCAAGGACAAGACCGGCGTCTTCACCGGCGCGTTCGCGACCAACCCGGTCAGCGGCGAGCAGGTCCCGGTCTTCATCGCCGACTACGTACTGATGGGCTACGGCACCGGCGCGATCATGGCCGTCCCGGCGCACGACAGCCGCGACTTCGCCTTCGCGCGTGCCTTCGAGCTGCCGATGCGCTGTGTGGTCGAGCCGAGCGACGATCGCGGCACGGACCCCTCGACGTGGGACGACGCGTTCGTCGCGGGCGACGCGAAGCTGGTCAACTCCGCGAGCGACGAGGTGAACCTGGACGGCCTGGGCGTCGCCGACGCCAAGGCCCGCATGACCGAGTGGCTGGAGCGCAAGGGCATCGGCGCCGGCACGGTCAACTTCCGGCTGCGCGACTGGCTGTTCAGCCGTCAGCGCTACTGGGGCGAGCCCTTCCCGATCGCCTACGACGAGGACGGCATCGCCCACGCGCTGCCCGAGTCGATGCTGCCGCTGGAGCTGCCCGAGGTCGAGGACTACAGCCCGCGCACCTTCGACCCGGACGACGCCGACACGCAGCCCGAGACGCCGCTGTCACGCAACGAGGACTGGGTCAACGTCACGCTGGACCTGGGCGACGGCAAGGGCCCGCGCAAGTTCCGCCGCGAGACCAACACCATGCCCAACTGGGCGGGTTCGTGCTGGTACGAGCTGCGTTACCTGGACCCGAACAACAGCGACAAGCTGGTCGACCCGGAGATCGAGCAGTACTGGATGGGCCCCCGCGAGGGCATGCCCACCGGTGGTGTCGACCTGTACGTCGGCGGCGCCGAGCACGCCGTGCTGCACCTGCTGTACGCGCGCTTCTGGTCGAAGGTGCTGTTCGACCTGGGCCACATCTCGTCGTCCGAGCCGTTCCACAAGCTGTACAACCAGGGCATGATCCAGGCGTACGTCTACCGGGACGCGCGCGGGATCGCCGTACCGGCCGCCGAGGTGGAGGAACGCGACGGCGCGTACTACTACCAGGGCGAGAAGGTCACGCGCCTGCTGGGCAAGATGGGCAAGTCCCTGAAGAACGCCGTCACGCCGGACGAGATCTGCGCCGAGTACGGCGCGGACACGCTGCGTCTGTACGAGATGGCGATGGGCCCGCTGGACGTCTCCCGGCCGTGGGACACGCGCGCGGTGGTCGGCCAGTTCCGGCTGCTGCAGCGCCTGTGGCGCAACATCGTCGACGAGACGACCGGCGAGGTCACCGTCGTCGACGTGCCCGAGGCGGACATCGACGTGGCCACGCTGCGCGCCCTGCACAAGGCGATCGACGGCGTGCGCGGCGACCTGGAGGGCATGCGCTTCAACACCGCCATCGCCAAGGTCACCGAGCTGAACAACCACCTGGTGAAGGCCTACCAGGGTGGCTCGCTGCCGCGTTCGGTCGCCGAGCGCCTGGTGCTGCTGGTCGCGTCGCTGGCCCCGCACGTCGCCGAGGAGCTGTGGCGCAAGCTGGGCCACAGCGACTCCGTCGTCCACCAGGACTTCCCGGTCGCCGACCCCGAGTACGCGGTCGACGAGGCCGTGACCTGCGTCGTGCAGATCAAGGGCAAGGTCAAGGCCCGCCTGGAGGTCTCCCCGGCGATCTCCGAGGAGGAGCTGGAGAAGATCGCCCTGGCCGACGAGAAGGTCGTCGCCGCGCTGGACGGCGCCGGCATCCGCAAGGTGATCGTGCGGGCACCAAAGCTGGTGAACATCGTGCCCGCGTAGTTCGCGCGCACGGCGCTCAGGGTTGTTCCCTACGGGCAGGTTGGGGGTTCCGCTGGAACCCTCGGCCTGCCCGCTCCGTTTACGGTGGAGAGAGTGGCTGGGCGGGGCGACCTTGAGGAGAGAGCGCTATGGAAGCAGTGCTGATGATCATCGCGCTGATCTTCGTCGCGTTTCTGGCGTTCGGCGGGTACATGACCGTGAAGGCGGTCGGCGCGGCCAAGCGCGGCGTGGACCGCAAGGTCGAGCAGGCGCGGCGGGCGGTGGAGGACACCACGCTGCGCGCCAGGAGCTACGCGCAGCCCGGCACGGCAGCCGAATTGGCGCAGCTGCGGCTGAAGCTGCGCACCTCCATGCGGGCCACGCAGGACGCGCTGCACGCGCGTGTGACGGAGGACACCTCGCTCAAGGAGTCCCTCGGCCTCTTCGAGCGCCTGAGTGCGCACGGGCACGCGGTGGACGCCGAGCTGAAGCGGCTGGAGAGCGAGCCCGACAAGGGGCAGGTGGCGCGGGTGCTGCCGGAGCTCAGGACGCGAACGGAGCAGATCACGCGGTCCGCCGACGCGCTGCGGCACGCGGCCCGCGACCGGGCCGGCCGGTTCGCGAGCGACGACCTGGACGCGCTGAGTTCGCAGATCGACCTGGAGGCCGGGGCGCTGCGGCACTGGACGACCGAGCCGGGGCCCGCGGCGGCATCCGCGGCAGGATCCGAGCCGGGGCCCGCGCGGGAGGCGCCGCGGACGGACCGCAGGCAGGGGCGGGACCGGGAGCGGAACCGGGCCGCGATCACTCCGCCAGGTGTACGCCCCGCGTATCCGTGGGAGAAGAAACCCCGTCCGGAGAGCACGACTTGATCGCCCGTCGGCCCGCGTCGGCCGGTGGCCGGCAGGCAGGGGTCGGACTGCCGCCGGGGGACCGTGGCAGGTAACCTCCGGTGCATGTCCCGCCATGTCGCGATCGTCACCGATTCAACGGCCTACCTGCCGCAGCGGACGATGGAGCGCCACGGCATCACGGCGGTGCCGTTGACCGTGGTCCTGGGTGACCGGGCGCTCGAGGAGGGTACGGAGATCTCCGCCCGCTCGGTCGCGGAGGCGCTGCAGAAGCGTCGGTCGGTCACGACGTCGAGACCCAGCCCGGAGCTGTTCGCCGAGACCTACCGCAAGGTGGCCGAGTCCGGCGCCACCGCCATCGTCTCGCTGCACCTGTCCGCGGAGATCTCCGGGACGTACGACGCCGCGGTGCTGGCCGCGCGCGAGGCCCCGGTCCCAGTGCGCGTCGTGGACACCGGGATGGTGGCCATGGCCCTCGGCTTCTGCGCGCTCGCTGCGGCGGAGACGGCCGACGCGGGGGGCACGGCCGACGAGGCGGTGAACGCGGCGGAGAAGCGGGCCGCGGGTACGTCGGCGTACTTCTACGTCGACACGCTGGACTATCTGCGCCGCGGCGGCCGGATCGGCGCCGCGCAGGCGCTGTTCGGGTCCGCGCTCGCGGTCAAGCCGCTGCTCCAGCTCGACGGCGGCCGCATCGAACTCCTGGAGAAGGTCCGCACGTCGTCGAAGGCGATCGCGCGGCTCCAGGAGATCGTGGCCGAGCGGGCGGGCAGCGCGCAGGTGGACGTGGCCGTGCACCATCTGGCCGCGCCGGAGCGGGCGGAGGCGCTCGCGGGGTGGCTCCGCGAGCAGGTGCCGGGCCTGGCCGAGCTGCACGTCAGCGAGGTGGGGGCGGTGATCGGGGCGCACACGGGGCCGGGATTGCTGGGGGCCGTGGTCTCGCCTCGGGCGTAGGGCGCTGCGTGCGCGACGTGTGAGCGGTGGGTTCTCGGGGCGTGCTTCGTCGGCTGCGTGGGTGACGGAGTTTTCCACAACTGCCGGGTTGTCCCCGGAAATTGAGCAAGATCCACTTGTTGGTGGGGCGGTGCCTACCGTCTCGTGACATGGACCTTCGAGCACGGACACGGACGGCACGCCCCTCCAGCGGGCCGGGGCGCGGCCCCGCATCGGACAGCCGCGCCCGGCAGCGGCGCGTGGTGCGGCGGCGGGCGCGGCGCAGGGGCGTCGAGGCGGAGCGGACCCGGCTGCGGGCGGAGGCGCTGTTCGCGCCACCGGAGCCGGTGGTCGAGCCGGTCCCTGTGCAGGCGCAGGCGCAGGCGGAGGCGGAGGCCGGGTCGGTTGAGCCCGCGCCGGTCCCGGAGCCCTCGCGGCGGGAGCGTGCGGCGTTCGCCCTGCGGGACCGGTTGCCGCTGTGGGTACAGACGCGGTGCGGGGTCGAGCGGCGCGGCGCCGTGGCGCTGGCCGTCCTCGTCGGCGTGGTGGGGCTCTTCGCCGTGCAGCACTTCTGGGCGGGGCGTACGCAGCCGGTGCGGGCGCCCGAGACGGTGCGGGCGGCGGCGCCGCGGGCCGTGGGGCTCCCGGACGGCGGCGCCTCGACCGCCGCGGCGGGGCCGGGGCCTGCGGCGAGCGGCGCCGCCGGGATCGTCGTGGACGTGAGCGGAAAGGTGCGAAGGCCGGGGGTCCATCGGCTGCCTGCCGGGTCCCGCGTGGCGGACGCGTTGCGGGCAGCCGGTGGGTTGCGCCCGGGCACGGACACCGAGGGGCTCAACAGGGCGCGGTTCCTTGTGGACGGTGAGCAGGTCCTGGTGGGCGAGCCGCCGGCGGCAGCCGCCGCCGTGCCGTCGGGCGGGTCAGCGGGGGCGTCGGCGTCAGCGGGCCCTATCGGCCTCAACACGGCCACGCTGGAACAGCTCGACACCTTGCCGGGCGTCGGCCCCGTACTGGCGCAGCACATCGTCGACTACCGCACGGAGCACGGCGGTTTCCGCTCCGTCGACGAGCTGCGCGAGGTCAATGGGATCGGTGATCGCCGCTTCGAGGATCTGCAGAATGCCGTGCGGCCGTGAGTCGCCTGGTGCTGCGGGGCGACCGGGAGGCGTCGGCGCCAGCGGGCCGCCTCGGCGACGCGCATCCGCGCCAAGAGGGGCCGCTGGACCTGCGGTTGGTGCCGCCCGCGCTTGCGGCGTGGGGCACGGCGGCGCTGACGGTGACCGGTTCGCCGTGGTGGGCGGGGCTCGTGGCGGTGGCGTGTGCGGTCGGCGGGGCGGGCCTGTTGGTGGCGGGGCGCGGTGGGGCCGGGCGTACGGCGCGGTCCTGGCGTGGTCCGTCGGCGGCGGCGCTGCTCCTGTGCACCGCGGCGGCGGCGACCTCCGCAGGTCTGCACGGTGCCGACCTGCGACGTGGCCCCGTGCCCGGACTCGGGGCCCGGTTCGCCCGTGTGGACGCGGAGTTGGAGGTGACCTCCGACCCCCGGCTCACCCGCCCGAGAATCCACGGCGACCACGCGGCACCGACGTCGGTGCTGGTGGAGGCAGACGTGGTGCGGGTGACAGGCCCGGACGGACACGCGGCGCTGACGCGGGCGCCGGTGCTGGTCTTGGTGGATGGGAGGGGCGGGGGAGGCGGAGGAGCGGGGAGGGCTGGAAGGGGCGGAAAGGTCGGAGGAGGCGAAAGGGCCGAGGGAGCTGGAGAGGCCGAAGGGGTTGGAGGAGTCGAGCGCGGTGAGAGAAACGGAGGGGGCCCTGGAGGAGACGGGGGAGAGCGGGGAGAGCGGGGAGACGAAAAGGGTGCGGGAGCCAGAGGAACCAGTGGAGACGGGCGAGCCGGAGGAGTTGGAGGAGCTGAAGGGGTCGGAGGAGTCGAAGGAGTCGAAGGAGGTGAAGGAGCTGGAGGGGTCGGAGGAGTTGGTGGAGCCGGAGGAGGTGGAGGAGTCGGAGGAGGCGGCGGAGTTGGTGGAGCCGGAGGAGTCGGAGGAGGCGGCGGAGCCGCAGGTGATAGAAGCGCCGCACCCCCGCGCGCCCCCGGTAAGTCGTCCCAGGTGCAAGGGAGTTCGTGGCTGGCGGTGTTGCCGAGTACGCGGTTGCGGGTGCGGGGGAGTCTCGCGCCGCCCGTGGTCGCGGGGGGCCGGGTCGCGGCGGTGCTGCGGGTCGGAAGTGGGGAGCGGGCACGGGTCGTGGGGGCGCCGAGCCGGTCGCAGCGGGTGGCCGGGGCACTGCGGGCGGGGCTGCGTGAGGCCACCGACGGGCTCGACGCGGACGCGCGCGCACTGTTGCCGGGGCTCGTCGTCGGCGACACCGCGCGTGTGACACCGGAGCTGCATGCCGCCTTCGAGGAGACGGACCTGTTGCACCTCATGGCGGTCAGTGGTGCCAACTTCACGATTCTGCTGGCCCTGTTGATCGGTCCGCCCGGCACGGCGCAGCTCGTCGAGCGGCGCGGGCTGGCGCCGCGGATCGGCCTGCCGTTGCGGACGACCGCGGTGCTCGGCGGGGTCCTCACGCTCGGCTTCGTCGTGGTGTGCCGGCCCGAGCCGAGTGTGCTGCGGGCGGCGTCGTGCGGGCTGATCGCGCTGCTCGCCGTGGCCACCGGGCGCCGTAGATCGCTCATCCCCGCCCTGGCCACGGCGGTGTTGCTGCTCGTCCTGTACGACCCGTGGCTGGCGCGGAGTTATGGGTTCCTACTGTCGGTGCTCGCGACGGGCGCGCTCCTGACGCTGGCCCCGCGGTGGAGCGCTGCGCTGCGCGGGCGCGGGGTGCCGGGGCGGCTCGCCGAGGCGCTGGGGGCCGCCGCTGCCGCGGAGGCGGTGTGCGCTCCGGTCGTCGCGGTGCTGGCGGCGCGGGTGAGCCTGGTGGCGGTGCCGTGCAATCTGCTCGCGGAGTTCGCGGTCGCGCCCGCGACCGTGCTCGGGTTCGCGGCACTCGCGGCGGCGCCGCTCGCGATGCCGGTGGCGAAGTCCCTGGCCTGGTGCGCCGGTTGGCCCACGGGGTGGATCGCGGACCTCGCCCGGACCGGGGCCGCCCTGCCCGGCAGCGGGGTGGACTGGCCGGGTGGCTGGCGCGGTGGGGCGTTGCTCGCGCTCGGCACGGCGGTCCTCGTGCTCGTGGGACGCAGAGTGCTCACGTCGCCCTGGATCTGCGGGGTCTGCGCGCTGATGCTCGTGCTGGTGATCACGCGGCCCGCGCCGCTCGTGCGGGGCGTCACCGGTTGGCCGCCGGCCGGCTGGCGCCTGGCCATGTGCGACGTGGGGCAGGGCGACGCGCTGGTGCTCGCGGCGGGGGCGGGGACCGGGGTGGTGGTGGACGCGGGCCCCGACCCGCTGCTCGTCGACCGGTGCCTGCGCTCGTTGGGCGTCACCCGGATCCCGGCGGTGGTGCTCACGCACTTCCACGCGGACCATGTGGCCGGGCTCGCGGGGGTGTTGCGGGGGCGGGCCGTCGGGCAGATCGAGACGACCGGGTTCGAGGAGCCGCCGGAGCAGGTGGCCTTCGTACGGAGGGAGGCGGCCCGGCGCGAGATCCCGGTGGTGCGCGCGGTGGCGGGGGAGCGGAGCAGGGCGGGCCCGCTCGACTGGCAGGTGCTGTGGCCCCCGCCGGACCCGGCCCCGACTCCGGACGGGCCGAACGACGCGAGCGTGACCCTGCTCGTCCGCGTCGCGGGGCTGACCCTGCTGCTCCTCGGCGACCTCGAACCCCCTGCGCAGCGCGCCCTGTTGAGGACGCCGGCCGGGGCCCGGCTGCCCCGGGTCGATGTGCTCAAGGTCGCCCACCACGGCTCGGCGTACCAGGATCCGGAGCTGTTGCGCAGGGCCGCGCCCCGCGTCGCCCTGATCTCGGTGGGCCGCGACAACCCGTACGGTCACCCCGCCCCCAGCACGCTGGCGGCGCTGCGGGCGCGCGGTGCGGCCGTGCTCAGGACGGACCGGGACGGGGCGGTCGCGGTCGTGGGAGGGGGTGGTGAGGCGCTCCGCGTGTTCCCGTAGCGCGGTCGAGGCTGGTCATGGGCGCGGTCGAGGCCGGCCGTGGGTGCGGTCGATGCTGCTCAGGGCGGTGTTCTTGCCATGTGAGCGCATCTTGCCTCGAAACTGCCCACGATGATCGAATGTTTGTCGAATGCAGCAGATCAGGTAGTTGTCCAGCGTTCTGGGGTGGGTAGGACATGTTCGGCCTCCGACGGAGAAACCGTACTAACCGGTCAGTAGATTCGAGTTCCCTCGGGGGAAGGACGGTGCCGCCGGGGGCGGGGGTGCTCGGCGGCCGGATCATCGATGCCGTGGGCGAGCCGGTGCGCGGCGCCGAGTTCCAGGTGACCGACGCGATGGGGCGCAAGGTGGTGAGCGGGGGCGTCGACCCGTTCGGCTCGTTCGTGGCGACCGTGCCCGCGGGGGACTACCGGCTCGCCGTGTCGGCCGAGGGGTACGCGCCGTTCCGCGGCGGGGCCACCGTGGCCGAGGGCGAGCAGGCGGCCCTCGGTGACGTCACGCTCCAGGTGTCCGCGCCGCCGCCGCTGCCGGCCCCGGGGGACTGGGAGGTCGAGCCGACGCACTCCTCGATCGGGTTCACGGCGCGGCACATCGGGATGGCGCGGGTCTACGGCCGGTTCAACACGTTCGCCGGTGTGCTGCGGGTGGCCGAGCGGGTCGAGGACTCCGCGATGCACGTCGTCATCGACGCCTCGTCCATCGACACGAACGTCAAGATGCGCGACGACCACCTCAGGTCCGCCGACTTCCTCGACGTCGAGCGCTTCCCGACGCTGGAGTTCTACAGCGAGCGCTTCGTGCACAAGGGCGGCAGCCGCTGGGCGATCACCGGGGCGCTCTCGCTGCACGGTGTGACCAGGACGGTCACGCTGGACGCCGAGTACCTGGGCGTGGGCACCGGCATGGAGGGCGAGACCCGGGCCGCCTGCCGCGCGTCCACGGAGCTGCACCGCGACGACTTCACCGTGAGCTGGCAGACCATGCTGGCGAGGGGCATCGCCGTCGTCGGCTCCAGCGTCCGCATCGACCTCGACATACAGGTCGTGCCCAAGGGCTGACCCCGTGCGGCGGCGTCGCACGCGTGCCGGAAAATGGTGGCGTGAGCGATGTGAGACACGTACTGGTGCTGCCCGACCGGGATGCCGCAGAGGAGGCCGCGGAGGCGCTCCGGGAGCGCTTCGGGGTGGCCGAGGAGCCCCAGCTCGTACGGGACGCGCTGGCCGGTGAGGACGACGCCGAGGACGCGCAGTGGCTGCTCGTCGTCGAGGACGCGGCGGGTCGGCTCGACGCCGAGGAGCTGGACGGGTTCGCGGGCGAGTGGGACGGGTGGCGCGAGGAGCCGTAAGGGCTCCGGCCGCTGCCCCTCCCCTCTGGCTTCCCCCGGGCCACGCCCCCCGGGCCACGCCCCCCCCTGGGCTCCCGGCCCCGGTTCCCGGCCCCCGTTCCGGAGGGCCCCTTGTTGTCAGTGGCGCGTGGGATGCTTGGGCGCGATGGCCAGGAAGACTGCAAACGACGAACCGCTCGCTCCTCTCACCGTCGCGGTGGGGCAGGAGGATCTGCTGCTCGACCGCGCCGTGCAGCAGGTCGTGGCGGCCGCGCGCGCCTCGGACGCGGACACCGACGTCCGGGACCTCACCCCTGATCAGCTGCAGCCGGGGACGCTGGCCGAGCTGACGAGCCCCTCGCTGTTCGCCGAGCGTAAGGTCGTCGTCGTACGCAATGCGCAGGACCTGTCCGCGGACACGGTCAAGGACGTCAAGGCGTACATCGGCTCGCCCGCCGAGGAGATCACGCTGGTGCTGCTGCACGCCGGCGGCGCCAAGGGGAAGGGCCTGCTCGACGCGGCGCGCAAGGCCGGGGCCAGGGAGGTCGCCTGCCCCAAGATGACGAAGGCCTCGGACCGGCTGGCCTTCGTGCGGAGCGAGTTCCGTGCGCTCGGGCGGTCCGCCACCTCCGAGGCGTCCCAGGCGCTCGTCGACGCCATCGGGAGTGATCTGCGGGAGCTGGCGTCCGCGGTGTCGCAGCTCGCCGCCGACGTCGAGGGGACCATCGACGAGGCCGTCGTCGGGCGGTACTACACGGGGCGGGCCGAGGCCTCCAGCTTCACCGTCGCCGATCGGGCCGTGGAGGGGCGGGGGGCCGAGGCGTTGGAGGCGCTGCGGTGGTCGCTCTCGACCGGGGTGGCGCCGGTGATGATCACCAGTGCGCTGGCCCAGGGGGTGCGGGCGATCGGGAAGCTGTCGTCCGCGCGCGGGGGGCGGCCGGCGGATCTCGCACGGGAGCTGGGGATGCCGCCGTGGAAGATCGACCGGGTGCGCCAGCAGATGCGGGGGTGGACGCCGGACGGGGTGGCCGTCGCGCTTCGGGCGGTCGCGGAGGCGGATGCCGGGGTCAAGGGGGCCGGGGCCGACCCGGAGTACGCGCTGGAGAAGGCCGTGGTGACCGTGGCGCGGGCCGCGCGTGCGCGCGGGTAGCGACCCGCCCTCACCGCTGGAAATCCCGAAACCCCGGATACGCCGAAGCCCCGCCCTGGAAAAGGGCGGGGCTTCGGCGTTGTGCATGTGGTGAGCCCGCACCCGCGTGGCGAACGCAGATCGCGTGCGGGCTCTGGGTGTCGGTCGGGGGCGGATGAGAGAGGGCCCGCCCGGGTCCTACCGACGGTGAATCAGGTCAGGTCAGGTTCAGGCCTGGATGGACGCGACCTTCGAAGCAAGCGCCGACTTCTTGTTGGCGGCCTGGTTCTTGTGGATGACGCCCTTGGAGACGGCCTTGTCGAGCTGACGCGCGGCAACGCGCTGGGCCTCGACGGCCTTCTGGACGTCACCGGAGGCAGCGGCCTCGCGGGCCTTGCGGATCGAGGTCTTGAGGGAGGACTTCACGGCCTTGTTGCGCAGCCGAGCCTTCTCGTTGGTCTTGATCCGCTTGATCTGGGACTTGATGTTCGCCACGAAATGAGCCTTTTCAGGTTCAGGCACGGAGTCCGCGAAGGACCCGTACCGGTGATTGTCACTGAGTGCGTGCCTCGGCTTAGAGGGCATGAGACACAGCTGCCCACGGTATCAGCCGTCATCCAGGCGGCCCAAACCGGGCGCAGCCCCCCGCTCATGGGACCATGGAGGCTACGTATTGATCCCAACCGAGGCCGACCCGAGGCAGAAGGCCTCAAGAGACAGGACCCTGCGTGCCCGCGATCCCTAAAAATGTGCCCGAGCCGAGCCGCACCGACCCGGCTCTGATTCGCAACTTCTGCATCATCGCGCACATCGACCACGGCAAGTCGACGCTCGCCGACCGGATGCTCCAGCTGACCGGCGTGGTCGAGCAGCGGCAGATGCGTGCTCAGTACCTCGACCGGATGGACATCGAGCGAGAGCGCGGCATCACGATCAAGTCCCAGGCGGTGCGTCTGCCCTGGGCCCCGACCGAGGGGCCCGACAAGGGCAGTACCCATGTCCTCAACATGATCGACACGCCGGGCCACGTGGACTTCACGTACGAGGTCTCGCGCTCGCTCGCGGCCTGTGAGGGCACGATCCTGCTGGTCGACGCGGCGCAGGGCATCGAGGCGCAGACCCTCGCCAACCTCTACCTGGCGATGGAGAACGACCTCAAGATCATCCCCGTACTCAACAAGATCGATCTGCCGGCCGCCCAGCCCGAGAAGTTCTCCGAGGAGCTGGCCAATCTCATCGGCTGCGATCCGGACGACGTGCTGAAGGTCTCCGCCAAGACCGGCATGGGCGTCGAGGCGCTGCTCGACAGGGTTGTCCGCGACATCCCGGAACCGGTCGGCGTCGCGGACGCCCCCGCCCGCGCGATGATCTTCGACTCGGTCTACGACTCGTACCGCGGTGTCGTCACGTACGTCCGTGTCGTCGACGGCCAGCTCAACAAGCGTGAGCGGATCCGGATGATGTCGACCGGCGCCACGCACGAGCTGCTCGAGATCGGTGTGTCGTCCCCCGAGATGACCCCGGCCGACGGCATCGGCGTCGGCGAGGTGGGCTACATCATCACCGGCGTGAAGGACGTCCGTCAGTCCAAGGTCGGTGACACGATCACCTCCCTGAACAAGGGCGCGACCGAGCCCCTCGGCGGTTACAAGGACCCGAAGCCGATGGTCTTCTCGGGCCTGTATCCGCTGGACGGCTCGGAGTACCCGGACCTGCGCGAGGCCCTCGACAAGCTGCAGCTCAACGACGCGGCGCTGGTCTACGAGCCGGAGACGTCGGCCGCGCTCGGCTTCGGCTTCCGCGTCGGCTTCCTGGGACTGCTGCACCTCGACGTGATCCGTGAGCGGCTCGAGCGGGAGTTCGGGCTCGACCTCATCGCCACCGCGCCCAACGTGGTCTACCGCGTGGACATGGAGGACGGCACCGAGCACCAGGTCACGAACCCGAGCGAGTTCCCCGAGGGCAAGATCGACAAGGTCTACGAGCCCGTCGTGCGCGCCACGCTCCTCGCGCCCAGCGAGTTCATCGGCGCGATCATGGAGCTCTGCCAGACCCGCCGCGGCACCCTCCTCGGCATGGACTACCTCTCCGAGGACCGGGTGGAGATCCGCTACACCCTCCCCCTCGCCGAGATCGTCTTCGACTTCTTCGACCAGCTGAAGTCCAAGACCCGCGGTTACGCGTCCCTGGACTACGAGCCCACCGGTGAGCAGGCCTCCGACCTGGTGAAGGTCGACATCCTGCTGAACGGCGACCGCGTCGACGCGTTCTCCGCCGTCACGCACAAGGACGCCGCGTACGCGTACGGCGTGCGCCTGGTGGCCAAGCTGCGGGAGCTCATTCCGCGGCAGGCCTTCGAGATCCCCGTCCAGGCGGCCATCGGATCCCGGGTCATCTCCCGCGAGACCATCCGCGCCATCCGCAAGGACGTGCTCGCCAAGTGCTACGGCGGTGACATCTCCCGTAAGCGCAAGCTGCTCGAGAAGCAGAAGGAGGGTAAGAAGCGGATGAAGATGGTCGGCTCCGTCGAGGTGCCGCAGGAAGCCTTCATCTCGGTGCTCTCCAGCGACGACGGCGGCGGCTCCAAGGGCAAGAAGTGAGCCACTGAGCACACAGGGTCCGGCAGGCGTTCTCGCCCGCCGGACCCTGCTTTTGTGTAAGCCCTGTGAGGGGTGAGGACGAAGCACGCGGTTGGGTGAAGTCGGAGGCCGGAGCCCCTTACGCGGCGGGCGGGTGACCCTTACCCTGATCACTGCCCAATGGTTACTCACCAGTTAAACAAGCCGCTGAACAAGCCGCACTGTCGCGGGCCCCGGAGGACGTCGTGAGCGACACCCAGACCCTGATCGAGAACCGTCCGCCCTCCGTGGCGAATCTCTTCCTGGAGCGCGTGACGGCGACACCGGACGCCGAGGCCTACCGCTATCCGGTGCCGTCGGCCACCGGCACGGGCCCCGACGACTGGAAGTCGCTGAGCTGGGCGCAGGCCGCGCAGCGCGTGTACGCCATCGCCGCGGGCCTCGTCGAGCTGGGGGTGGGCCCGCAGGAGCGGGTCGCGCTCGCCTCCTCGACCCGCGTCGAGTGGATACTCGCCGACCTCGGCATCATGTGCGCCGGCGCGGCGACCACGACCGTGTACCCGCAGACCAACGAGGACGAGTCGGCGTTCATCCTGTCCGACTCCGAGTCCAAGGTGATGGTCGCCGAGGACGCCGCGCAGCTCGCCAAGGCGCGGGCGCGCCGGGCCGAGCTGCCCGAGCTGCGGCACGTCGTGGTGGTCGACGCGACCGGGGTCGAGCCCGACGCGGGCGACCCCGACGGCTGGGTGCTCACCCTGGAGGACCTGGAGGCGCGGGGCGCCGCGTACCTGGAGAAGAACCCGGACGTCGTGACGGAGCGGGTCGGGGCGATCGAGAAGGACCAGCTCGCCACGCTCATCTACACCTCCGGCACCACCGGGCGGCCCAAGGGCGTCCGGCTCCCGCACGACAACTGGTCGTACATGGCGAAGGCCATCGCGGCGACCGGCCTCGTGGGCGGCGAGGACGTGCAGTACCTGTGGCTGCCGCTCGCGCACGTCTTCGGCAAGGTGCTGACCAGTGGCCAGATCGAGGTCGGGCACGTCACCGCCGTCGACGGCCGCGTCGACAAGATCATCGAGAATCTGCCGGTCGTGCAGCCGACGTACATGGCCGCCGTCCCGCGCATCTTCGAGAAGGTCTACAACGGTGTCGCCGCGAAGGCCCGGGCCGGCGGCAGCGCCAAGTACAAGATCTTCCAGTGGGCGGCAGGAGTCGCGCGCGAGTACGCGAAGGTCAGCCAGGACAACTTCCGCCGTACGGGCGTCGCCTCGGTGCCGTTCGGGCTCTCCTCGAAGCACAAGGTCGCCGACGCGCTCGTCTACAGCAAGCTGCGGGAGGCCTTCGGCGGGCGGCTGCGGGCGTGTGTGTCCGGCTCCGCCGCGCTCGCTCCCGAGATCGGCTACTTCTTCGCCGGCGCCGGAGTGCACATCCTGGAGGGCTACGGGCTGACCGAGTCCAGCGCCGCCTCCTTCGTGAACCCCGGTGAGGCGTACCGCACCGGCACCGTCGGCAAGCCGCTGCCCGGCACCGAGGTGCGGATCGCGGACGACGGCGAGATCCTGCTGCGCGGCCCCGGCATCATGGAGGGCTACCACGGCCTGCCCGACAAGACCGCCGAGGTCCTGGAGTCGGACGGCTGGTTCCACACGGGCGACATCGGCGAGCTGTCCAACGACGGCTACCTGCGGATCACCGACCGCAAGAAGGACCTGATCAAGACGTCCGGCGGCAAGTACATCGCGCCGGCCGAGGTCGAGGGCCAGTTCAAGGCCGTGTGCCCGTACGTCTCCAACATCCTGGTGCACGGAGCCGACCGGAACTTCTGCACGGCCCTCATCTCGCTCGACGAGCCGTCGATCCTGGAGTGGGCCAAGGAGAACGGCCTCAGCGGCTCCTCCTACGCGGAGGTCGTCGCGGCCCCGCAGACGGTGCAGCTCGTCGAGGCCTACGTGAAGGAGCTCAACGAGGGCCTGCAGCGCTGGCAGACCATCAAGAAGTTCAAGCTCCTGCCGCGCGACCTCGACATCGAGCACGGCGAGCTGACGCCCAGCCTGAAGCTGAAGCGCCCGGTCGTCGAGCGCGAGTACAAGGGGCTGCTCGACGAGATGTACGCCGGGAGCCTGGAGGGCTGACGCCCCGAGGAGACGCTGCGGTGGGGACGCGCTACCCCCGGCGCATCACCCGCAGCGTCTCCTTCATCTCCCCGATGTCGTCGCGGAGTTCGCGTACGTCGGGGTTCTCGTCCTTGGCCAGGCGCTGCTCCATCGTCGTCATGCGGGCCGCGAGGCTGTCCAGCTGCTGGTGTTCGCGCGCCAGGAGACGCTCGAGCTGGCGGTTCTTGCGGTGCAGGTCGAGGAAGACGGTCACCTTCGCGCGCAGCACCCACGGGTCGAAGGGCTTGGTCAGATAGTCGGCGGCGCCGGTCGCGTAGCCGCGGAAGGCATAGCCGGTGTCGGCCTCCGTGCCCGTCAGGAAGATGATCGGGACGTCCTTCGTCTGGTCGAGACGCTTGATGTTCGTCGCCGTCTCGAAGCCGTCCATGCCGGGCATCCGGATGTCCAGGAGGACGACGGCGAACTGCCTGCGCAGCAGCGCCTTCATCGCCTCCTCGCCCGAACGGGCCCTGACCAGCGGCTCGTTGAGCGGACCCAGGACGGCTTCGAGTGCGGTCAGGTTGTCCTCCATGTCGTCGACGAGGAGGATGCTGGCCCGATCCGTTGAAGTGGACTCTGCAGTGGTCATGATGCGGGTGCCTCATTCAGTGGTCGCCGGGGTACCGGAGACCTCGGTGGCGGACGGGTCCGTCTCCTCGGGGGCCAGCAGCTCGCACACGACGTTCAGCAACTGGTCGACGTCCACCGGTTTCGGTACGTAATCGTTCGCGCCCTTGGCGATCGACTTCTCGCGGTCGCCGGGCATGGCCTTGGCGGTGAGTGCCACGATGGGCAGCCCGGCCCACCTCGGCGTACCGCGGATGGCGGAGATCGTCTCGTAGCCGTCCATCTCGGGCATCATGATGTCCATCAGGACGATTTCGACATCGGGGTGGCTCTCCAGCGTCTCGATGCCCTCGCGGCCGTTCTCCGCGTACAGGACCGGCATGCCGACCCGGCCGAGGACATGGGTGAGCGCGAAGACGTTGCGGATGTCGTCGTCGACGATCAGGACGCGGCGGCCCGGCAGGACCAGGCCCGGCCTGCCCGTCTTCCACTGCTCCAGCTTCGTCGGCGCCGGCCAGTTGTCCTCCTGCTCCAGCGGCTGCGGCGGGGCGTACATGTCCGTGGGGAATCCCTGTTCGGGCACGAGAGCCGTCTGCGGCAGGCGCGGCGACTCCTCCCCGGGCGGCTCGTGCCCGGGGCAGCGCACGGGGACGTACAGCGTGAAGGTGGAGCCCTCGCCGGGTTCGCTCTCCGCGACGATGTGGCCGCCGAGCAGCGCGGAGATCTCCCGGCTGATGGACAGGCCGAGGCCCGTGCCGCCGTACTTGCGGTTCGTCGTGCCGTCGGCCTGCTGGAACGCCTCGAAGACGACGGCGAGTTTGTCGCGCGGGATGCCGATCCCGGTGTCGGTGACGGCGAAGGCGAGCAGATCGTCGCCGTCGCCAGGCTGTGTCCCCTCGGAGGTCTTGACCAGGCGGACCCGCAGTTCGACCCGGCCCTGCGCGGTGAACTTGATCGCGTTCGACAGGAGGTTGCGCAGGATCTGCTGGAGGCGCTGCTCGTCGGAGAACATCTCGCGCGGCACGTCCTCGCCGACCGACACCTCGAAGGCGAGGCCGCGGTCGAGGGTGATGGGCCGGAAGGTCGCGTGGACGTAGTCGAGGACCTTGATGAGCGGGAGCCTCTTGGGGCGTACGTCCATCCGGCCGGCCTCGATCTTCGACAGGTCGAGGATGTCGTTGATGAGCTGCAACAGGTCCGAGCCGGAGCGGTGGATCGTCGCCGCGAACTGGACCTCCTGGTCGTTGAGATGACCGTCGGGGTTGTCGGAGAGCAGCCGGGCCAGGATGAGCAGGGAGTTGAGCGGGGTGCGCAGCTCGTGCGACATGTTCGCCAGGAACTCCGACTTGTACTGCGAGGAGGTCGCCAACAGGGCTGCCTTCTCCTCCAGTTGGGAGTTCGACCGCTGCAACTCGGCCTGTTGGCGTTGGAGTTCGTCCGAACGCTCCTGGAGCTGGATGGCGAGGCGCTGGGACTCGCCGAGCAGGGACTCGGTGCGGGAGTTGGCGATGATGGTGTTGATGGCGACGCCGATGGTGTTCACGAACTGGTCGAAGAACGCCAGGTGGACGTCGGAGAAGCGGGAGAAGGAGGCGAGCTCGATGACGCCGAGGAGCTTGTCCTCGAAGAGGATCGGGATGATCACGACCGACGCGGGCGCCGCCTCGCCGAGCCCGCTGTTGATGTTGATGTAGTCCGGCGGCACCTCCTCCACCAGGATCCGCTTCTTCTCCAGGGCCGCCTGCCGTACGAGGCCGTGGACCGGCATCCCGCCTGTGTCGATGACCGAGGCGGAGCCTGAGCCGTACCCCGCGATGTACGCAAGTCCCTTGGTACGCACGGCGGTTGGCTGACCGGCGCCGTCCTCGTCCTCCTCGGCGAGGAAGAAGGCGCCGTACTGGGCGTTCACCAGCGGGGTCAGCTCGCGCAGGATCAGGTCGGCGACCTCCATCAGGTCGCGGTGGCCCTGCATCAGCGCGGCGAGGCGGGCCAGGTTCGACTCGAGCCAGTCCTTCGCGCGGGTCGTCTCGCGGAGGTTGGCCACCATCAGGTTGATGTTGTCCTTGAGCTCGGCGACCTCGCCCTGCGCGTCGACCGTGATCGAGCGGGACATGTCGCCCGAGGTCACCGCGGAGGCGACCTCGGCGATGGCGCGGACCTGCGTGGTCAGGTTCAGCGCCAGCTCGTTCACGTTCGTCGTCAGGCGCTTCCACGTGCCGTAGACGCCCTCGACCCGCGCCTGGCCGCCCAACTGGCCCTGAGAGCCCACCTCGCGGGCCACCCGGGTCACCTCGGAGGAGAACGAGGAGAGCGTGTCGACCATCGTGTTGATCGTCGTCTTCAGTTCGAGGATCTCGCCGCGCGCGTCGACGTCGATCTTCTTGGAGAGGTCGCCCTGCGCGACGGCGGTGGCGACCTGTGCGATGTTCCGCACCTGCGACGTCAGGTTGTCCGCCATGTAGTTGACGTTGTCCGTGAGGTCCTTCCAGACGCCTGACACCCCGTGGACGGTCGCCCTCCCGCCGAGTCTGCCGTCGGTGCCGACCTCGCGGGCCACCCGTGTCACCTCGTCGGCGAAGCCGCGCAGCTGCTCCACCATCGTGTTGACGGTGTCCTTCAGCTCCAGGATCTCGCCGCGCGCGTCGACCGAGATCTTCTTGCCGAGGTCGCCCTGGGCCACGGCCGTCGTGACCTGCGCGATGTTGCGGACCTGGGAGGTCAGGTTCGACGCCATGAAGTTGACGTTGTCCGTGAGGTCCTTCCAGACGCCCGATACGCCGCGGACCTGGGCCTGGCCGCCGAGGTTGCCCTCGGTGCCGACCTCGCGGGCGACGCGGGTGACCTCGTCGGCGAAGGCGGAGAGCTGGTCGACCATCGTGTTGATCGTCGACTTGAGTTCGAGGATCTCGCCCTTCGCCTCGACGGTGATCTTCTTGCCGAGGTCGCCCTGGGCCACCGCCGTCGACACGAGCGCGATGTTGCGCACCTGCGACGTCAGGTTGTCGGCCATGAAGTTGACGTTGTCGGTGAGGTCCTTCCAGACGCCGGACACGCCGCGGACCTGGGCGCGGCCGCCGAGCTGGCCCTCGGTGCCGACCTCGCGGGCCACCCGTGTCACCTCGTCGGCGAAGGCGGAGAGCTGGTCGACCATCGTGTTGATCGTCGACTTGAGCTCCAGGATCTCGCCCTGGGCGCCGACGGTGATCTTCTGGCTCAGATCCCCGTCGGCCACGGCCGTCGTGACCTGCGCGATGTTGCGGACCTGGGAGGTCAGGTTCGACGCCATGAAGTTGACGTTGTCGGTGAGGTCCTTCCAGACGCCGGACACGCCGCGGACCTGGGCGCGGCCGCCGAGCTGGCCCTCGGTGCCGACCTCGCGGGCCACCCGTGTCACCTCGTCGGCGAACGCGGAGAGCTGGTCGACCATCGTGTTCACGGTCAGCTTCAGTTCGAGCAGCTCGCCCGTCGCCTCGATCGTCACCGTGCGCGTCAGGTCGCCCTGCGCCACTGCCGTCGTCACGAGCGCGATGTCCCGCACCTGCGCCGTGAGCCGCGACGCCATGGTGTTGACCGCCTCGGTCACGGCGCGCCAACTCCCGGACAGACCAGTCACCTTGGCGCGCCCGCCGAGCCGCCCCTCGGTGCCGACCTCGCGGGCCACCCGGGTCACCTCGCCGGTGAACAGGGAGAGCTGGTCCACCATTTTATTGACCGAACGGCCCAACCTGCGTAAGTCACCCTGGAGTTGGCGCGAACCGTCATGCAGGTCGACGCGCTGGGTCAGATCACCGCCCGCCACCGCTTCCAGCACCCGCGTGGCGTTCGCGGTCGGCGCCACGAGCGCGTCGATGATGGTGTTTACGTCGCCGACTCGGGTCACCCAGGCACCCTGCCCCGGGCTCGCCTCAAGCCGCTCGTCGAGCCTGCCGTGCCGGGTGATCTCCCGCCGCACCCGCGCGAGTTCGGCGTTGAAGTGCACGCTGCGGTCCGCGAGCTGGTTGAATGTCGCGGCGAGTTCACCGACGAGTCCGTCCGCGGTGGCCGGAACATGCGTGAACGTGCCGTCCCGGGCGGCCGTCAGCGCGGCCAGCAGCGGCCGGAGGTCGCCCGGGTTGATGGCTTCGTCACCGTGGCCCTTCTGAAGTGCACGCATACCACTGTTCTCACTCATAGCGGCCTACTTAGGTAACTCCGCGCTTATGGGCGGGGTCAGTCTGTCACCCTGTCGGTGTCGCCTGAGGCGTCTTTGCCACAACTACTCAGGAGCCGAAACGTGGGTTCCATTCCGATCCAGCGGGAGAACGCCTTCAGCCCCCCGGACGCGCCGGACCAGCCGGCCGGGGAGCCGATAGTCGCGCGCACATCGCTGCCCGGGAACCCGCTCGCGCCCGCGGCGGCCCGCCGTTTCCTGCGGGCCGCGTTCGCCGACTGGACCGAACTGCCCGGCCTCTCGGTGTCCTTGACCCTCGACGGCCGCCTCATGGACGACGCGACCGTCGTGCTCAGCGAACTCGTCACCAACGCCGTCGTGCACGCCGGCACCGGAGTCGACCTTCTGTGCCGCCTGGAGGGCGCCGCCGCGGACGGCAGCGTCGCCGCCGGACTCGTCGTCGAGGTCACCGACCGGCACCCGGCCCGCGCCGTCCGCAACGACCGGGCGTTCCGCTCGCCGGAGACCCCCGAGTTCGGCCGCGGCCTCCAACTCGTCGCCTCTCTCGCCGAGTTGTGGGGCATCACCTACGGGCACGGCACCAAGACCGTCTGGGCCCGCATCCCCGCCGACGACCCGCCCTCCGCCGCGGAGATCCCCGACACCCCGGCCCACGCGCGCAGCCTGCAAAGGGGCCTGCGCGCCGCGGAGATCCTGGCGCCCGCCTCCCGGCGCGCACCCCAGGACCAGGACTGGATCAACCGCGGCGCGCTCTCCTTCCTCGCCGAGGCCTCCGACCTGCTCGCGGGCCAGCTCGACGAGGACATGGTCGCCGCGCTCGTCGGCCAGCTCCTCGTGCCGCGGCTCGCCGACTGGTGCGCCATCTGGTTCTACGAGGAGGAGGGGCGCGGCCTGCCGGGCACCGTCGAGCACGACATGCGGGGCGCCGACCCCATGCCCGCGCCCCGCCTGGCCCGCGTCTGGCACACCCAGGAGCACCGCATCGAGGAGCTCCGCGGACTCCTGGAGAAGGAACCCCCGCGGCTGCCCGACCGCCTCTCCGGCGCCGTACCGGTGCCCTGGCCCTTCGACGCACGGGGCGGCCTCGTCCCGGAGGACACCGGCTCGGCGCTCGCCTACCGGCTGTCCGCCGGCGGCCGCGCCCTCGGCATCCTGCTGATCGGAAGGGCCGGGCTGCACCGCTTCCCCGACGAGGTCACCGGCCTCGTCGAGGACTTCAGCCGGCGCGTCGCCCTCGCCGTCAGCGCGGCCCGCCGCTTCACCCGCCAGGCCACCATCAGCCGCATCCTGCAACGCGGCCTGCTCCCCACCTCCATGGCGGAGATCCCCGGCGTGAAGAGCGCCCTCGTGTACGAGCCGAAGGAGGCGGGCGGCCCCGGCGGCGACTTCTACGACGTGTTCCCGGCCGGCGCGGGACGCTGGTGCTTCGCGCTCGGCGACGTCCAGGGAAAGGGCCCCGAGGCCGCCGTCGTCATCGGGCTCGTGCGGCCCTGGCTGCGGCTCCTCGCGCGCGAGGAGTACCAGGTCTCGCAGGTCCTCGACCGGCTCAACCGGCTGCTGCTCGACGACGCGACCGAGGCCTCCGACGCCGCGGCCCGCGCCCTCGCCGCGGCCGACGGGCGCGGCGTGCCGCCCGAGGGCTCCACCTCCCGCTTCCTGTCGCTCCTCTACGGCGAGCTGACCCCCACCGAGGACGGCGTGCTCTGCACCCTCGCCTCCGCCGGACATCCGCTGCCGCTGCTCATGCGGCCCGGCGGCGAGGTCGTCGCCGCGGCCACGTCGCAGATGCTGCTCGGCGTCGTCGACGACCCGGACTACACGAGCGAAACGTTCATGATGCGCACCGGGGACACGCTCCTGGGCGTCACCGACGGGGTGACGGAGCGGCGCCGCGGGGCCCTCCAGTTCGACGACGGGGACGGGCTCGCGCAGGCCCTCGCCGGGTGTGCGGGCCTGACGGCGCCGCTGCTCGCGGAGCGGATCCGGCGCCTCGTGCACGCCTTCGGGGACAACCCGCCGGACGACGACCTGGCGCTGCTGGTGCTCCAGGCGCAGTGACCGCCGGCGAGGCGGGACAATGGGGTCATGCCTTCCGCACTTCCCGATGGTGAGCCCGTGCCCGACGACGGTTCGCTGCCCGCGTCCGCCCTCGCCGGAGCCGGGTCCCGACCCCTCGGCTTCTACCTGCACGTCCCGTACTGCGCCACGCGCTGCGGCTACTGCGACTTCAACACGTACACGGCCACCGAGCTGCGCGGCACGGGAGGCGTGCTCGCGTCCCGTGACAACTACGCGGCGACGCTGATCGACGAGGTGCGCCTCGCGCGCAAGGTGCTCGGCGACGACCCGCGCCCGGTCCGCACCGTGTTCGTCGGCGGCGGTACGCCGACGCTGCTGCCGGCCGCCGATCTCGTACGGATGCTCGCGGCGGTCCGCGACGAGTTCGGGCTCGCTGACGACGCGGAGATCACGACCGAGGCGAATCCGGAGTCGGTGGACCAGGCGTACCTGGCGGAGCTGCGGGCCGGCGGCTTCAACCGGATCTCGTTCGGGATGCAGAGCGCCCGCCAGCACGTGCTGAAGGTCCTCGACCGTACGCACACGCCGGGGCGGCCCGAGGCCTGCGTCGCGGAGGCGCGGGCGGCCGGGTTCGACCACGTGAACCTCGACCTCATCTACGGCACGCCGGGCGAGACGGACGACGACTGGCGGGCCTCGCTGGACGCGGCGCTCGGGGCGGGGCCCGACCACGTCAGCGCCTACGCGCTGATCGTCGAGGAGGGCACGCAGCTCGCGCGGCGGATCCGGCGCGGCGAGGTGCCGATGACCGACGACGACGTGCACGCGGACCGCTACCTGATCGCCGACGAGGTCCTCGGCGCGGCCGGGTTCGACTGGTACGAGGTGTCGAACTGGGCGACGTCCGAGGCCGGCCGCTGCCTCCACAACGAGCTGTACTGGCGCGGGGCCGACTGGTGGGGGGCCGGGCCCGGGGCGCACTCGCATGTGGGCGGGGTGCGGTGGTGGAACGTGAAGCACCCTGGCGCGTACGCGGCGGCGCTCGCGGAGGGGCGGTCGCCCGGAGCCGGGCGGGAGGTGCTCGCGGAGGAGGACCGCCGGGTCGAGCGGATCCTCCTTGAGCTGCGGCTCCGTGACGGCTGCCCGTTGGAGCTGCTCCGGCCCGATGGGCTCGCGGCGGCGCGAGGCGCTCTGCGGGACGGGCTGTTGGAACCGGAACCGTTCGCCGCCGGCCGGGCCGTGCTGACCCTGCGCGGTCGCCTGCTGGCGGACGCCGTGGTCCGCGACCTGGTCGACTGACTTCACGCCGTCGTCTCGTCGCGCGGCACCGGGGTGCCGCCTTGCCCACCCTGCCGCCCAAGGCGGCAGATTGCCCAAGGCGGTGGCGGCATCATCAATCCAGGGCGCAACCCCGGTGCGGGCCGCGTTACTCGGGAGCCGTCACGAAGTCGATCAGCTCTTCGACGCGGCCGAGCAGCTCCGGCTCCAGGTCCTTGTACGTGCGGACCTGGGACAGGATGCGCTGCCAGGCCTCACCCGTGTTCGCCACCCGCCAGCCGAGCGCCCGGCACACGCCCGTCTTCCAGTCCTGGCCGCGCGGGACGCGGGGCCACGCCTCGATGCCCACGGACGACGGCTTCACCGCCTCCCAGATGTCGATGTATGGGTGGCCCACGACCAGCGCGTGGTCACTCGTCACCGACTGGGCGATGCGCCACTCCTTCGAGCCCGGCACCAGGTGGTCCACCAGGACCCCGAGCCGCGCGTCCGGGCCCGGGGCGAACTCGGAGACGACCGCCGGGAGGTCGTCGACGCCCTCCAGGAACTCCACCGCCACGCCCTCGACGCGCAGGTCGTGGCCCCAGACCCGCTCGATGAGCTCGGCGTCGTGCTTGCCCTCCACGTAGATGCGGCCCGCTCGCGCCACCCGCGCGCGGGCACCGGGGACCGCCACCGAGCCGGACGCGCTGCGCAGGGGGCGGGTCGGGGCAGGGCCCGAGGGGCGTACGAGGGTGACGACCTTGCCGTCGATCATGAAGCCGCGCGGCTCCATCGGGAAGACCCGGAGCTTGCCGAAGCGGTCCTCCAGGGTCACTGTCGGCCCCTGCGCCGTCTTCTCGACCCGGATCACCGCTCCGCAGAAGCCCGTGCCGACCTCCTCGACGACGAGGTCCGGCTCGGCCGGGACCTCGGGAACCGGCTTGTTCCGCTTCCATGGGGGTGTCAGGTCGGCTGAGTACTGGCGCATTCGAGGGACGATAAGAGAAGTCGCAGGTCCCCGGCTACGACACGCCGAAACGTGTCGCCAATGTGGCGCGTTGCGCGCGGACGAACTCCGCATTCACCGTCGAACCGTGCCCCGGAACGTACACCGCGTCCTCGCCGCCGAGGTCGAGCAGCCGGTCGAGCGCGGCCGGCCAGTGGCGCGGCGCCGCGTCCGGGCCCGCCTGCGGCTCGCCCGACTCCTCGACGAGGTCGCCGCAGAAGACGATCTCCGGGCCGCCGGGGACGAGCACCGCCAGGTCGTGGCCGCTGTGCGCCGGCCCGATGTTGGCGAGCAGCACCGTCAGGCCGCCGCCCAGGTCGAGCGTCCACTCGCCGCACACCCGGTGCGGCGGGGTGACGAGGACGTCGACCGCCTCGGCCGCCGCGTCCGGGGCCAGCCCGTGCCGCACGGCGTCGGCGCGCAGTGCCTCGGCGCCGCGCGCGAACAGGGCGTCGATGCCCACCGCCCCGTACACCTCGACGCCCGCGAACGCGGCCGTGCCGAGCACGTGGTCGAAGTGCGGGTGGGTCAACGCGACATGGGTCACTCTTCGGTGTGCCCCGAGGAGCGTGCGGGCGTCGGCGCGCAGCCGGGCGCCTTCACGGAGTGAGGATCCGGTGTCGATCAAGAGCGCCGCATCTTCACCGACGACGAGGCCGCTCGTGCAGTCGAGCCCCGGCAACCGCACCCGCCCCACACCCGGCGCGAGCCCCTCCCAGCCCACCGAGTCCCAATCGATACGTCGTGCAAGCTCCATACCTGGACGCTAGCGCCCTTGCCGGGCCCGTACCCACCGGCCGTACACTGAGCCGGGGACGATTGGCACTCGCCCATAGGGAGTGCCAAAGCAGGAAGATCGCAAGCAACGATCGCGGCGGCTGTTTCTGGAGGTGTGCGCCGATGCTCAACGAACGCAGGCTCGAAGTGCTGCGCGCCATCGTTCAGGACTATGTCGGCACGGAGGAGCCCGTCGGCTCCAAGGCGCTCACCGAGCGGCACAAGCTCGGGGTCTCGCCGGCGACCGTGCGCAACGACATGGCGGCCCTGGAGGACGAGGGATTCATCGCCCAGCCGCACACCAGTGCCGGGCGGATCCCCACCGACAAGGGCTACCGCCTCTTCGTCGACAAGCTCACCGCCGTGAAGCCGATGGCCGCGCCCGAGCGGCGCGCCATCCAGAACTTCCTGGACGGCGCCGTCGATCTCGACGACGTCGTCGGACGCACCGTGCGGCTGCTCGCGCAGCTCACGCGGCAGGTGGCGATCGTCCAGTACCCGTCCCTGACCCGGTCCACCGTGCGCCATGTCGAGCTGCTCTCGCTCGCGCCCGCCCGTCTGATGCTCGTACTGATCACGGACACCGGGCGCGTGGAGCAGCGGATGATCGACTGCCCGGCACCGTTCGGCGAGTCGTCCCTTGCGGACCTGCGGGCCCGGCTGAACAGCCGCGTCGCGGGCCGCAGGTTCGCCGACGTGCCGCAGCTGGTGCAGGACCTGCCGGACGCCTTCGAGCAGGAGGACCGGGGCACGGTCTCCACGGTGCTCTCCACACTTCTGGAGACACTCGTCGAGGAGACCGAGGAGCGGCTGATGATCGGCGGAACCGCCAATCTCACTCGCTTCGGACATGATTTTCCCCTCACCATCCGGCCCGTTCTGGAAGCCTTGGAGGAGCAGGTCGTGCTCCTCAAGCTCCTTGGCGAGCTGGGAGATTCGGGCATGGCCGTACGGATCGGTCACGAGAACGCCCATGAGGGACTCAACTCCACGTCCGTCGTGTCGGTCGGCTACGGTTCGGGCGGCGAGGCAGTGGCCAAGCTCGGCGTGGTCGGACCGACCCGCATGGATTACCCGGGAACGATGGGAGCAGTACGCGCAGTGGCACGTTACGTCGGACAGATCCTGGCGGAGTCGTAAGTGGCCACGGACTACTACGCCGTACTCGGCGTGCGCCGCGACGCTTCCCAGGACGAGATCAAGAAGGCTTTTCGGAGGCTCGCCCGCGAGCTGCACCCGGACGTGAATCCGGATCCGAAGACCCAGGAGCGGTTCAAGGAGATCAACGCCGCCTACGAGGTGCTCTCCGACCCGCAGAAGAAGCAGGTCTACGACCTCGGGGGCGACCCCCTGTCGCAGTCCGGCGGAGGCGGGGCCGGCGGCTTCGGGCAGGGCGGGTTCGGGAACTTCTCGGACATCATGGATGCCTTCTTCGGCACGGCGTCGCAGCGCGGACCCCGGTCCCGTACGCGCCGTGGCCAGGACGCCATGATCCGGCTCGAGGTCGAGCTGGACGAGGCCGCCTTCGGCACCACCAAGGACATCCAGGTCGACACGGCTGTGGTCTGTACGACCTGCAGCGGTGAGGGCGCGGCGCCCGGGACCTCCGCGCAGACCTGCGACATGTGTCGCGGTCGCGGTGAGGTCTCGCAGGTGACGCGGTCCTTCCTCGGCCAGGTCATGACCTCGCGGCCGTGCCCGCAGTGCCAGGGCTTCGGGACCGTCGTCCCGACGCCGTGCCCGGAGTGCGCCGGCGACGGCCGCATCCGGTCGCGTCGCACGCTGACGGTGAAGATCCCGGCCGGTGTGGACAACGGCACGCGGATCCAGCTCGCGGGCGAGGGCGAGGTCGGCCCCGGCGGCGGCCCCGCCGGCGACCTCTACGTGGAGATCCACGAGCTCCCGCACCCGACCTTCCAGCGGCGCGGCGACGATCTGCACTGCACGGTCACGATCCCGATGACGGCGGCGGCCCTCGGCACGAAGGTGCCGCTGGAGACGCTCGACGGCACGGAGGAGATCGACATCCGGCCGGGCACGCAGTCCGGCCAGTCGGTTCCGCTGCACGGGCGTGGTGTCACGCATCTGCGGGGCGGCGGCCGTGGCGACCTCATCGTGCACGTCGAGGTCATGACGCCGCAGAAGCTGGACCCGGAGCAGGAGCGGGTGCTGCGCGAGCTGGCCAAGTTGCGTGGCGAGGAGCGGCCCACGGGGCAGTTCCAGCCGGGCCAGCAAGGTCTTTTCTCCCGGCTGAAGGACGCGTTCAACGGCCGTTGATGCCGCACCGGCGTTACGGCCTCGGGGCTCCGCCCCGGACCCCGCGCCTCAATCGCCGGCGGGGCTTGATTTGGTCGACCATCTCAAGCCCCTGCGGCGATTGAGCAGCGGGGTCCGGGGCGGAGCCCCGCGGCGTGTGGGGACGGGGGCCGGGTCGATTCGGCCGCCCGGAGGGGACGTGGCACGATGCGGTCATGTCCTCCGCACTGACCGATCTCTGCCCACTTCCGATCGTGCAGGCCCCCATGGCGGGCGGCGCCTCACACCCCGCGTTGGTCGCCGCCGTGGCCGAGGCGGGCGGGCTCGGGTTCCTCGCCGCCGGGTACAAAACGGCCGACGGGATGTACCAGGAGATCAAACAGCTGCGGGCGCTGACCGGCAGGCCTTTCGGCGTCAACCTCTTCATGCCGCAGACCGAGCACGCGGACCCGGCCACCGTCGAGGTGTACCGCAGCCAGCTCACCGGTGAGGCCGCCTGGTACCGCACCCCGCTCGGCGACACCGACAGCTGCGGCGACGACGGCTACGAGGCCAAGCTCGCGATCCTCGTCGACGACCCCGTGTCGCTGGTCACCTTCACCTTCGGCTGCCCCCGCCGCGAGGTCGTCCAGGCACTCCAGCGCGTCGGCACGAAGGTCGGGGTCACCGTCACGACGGTGGAGGAGGCGCAGGCCGCGCAGGAGGCCGGCGCCGACCTGGTGTGCGTACAGGGCATCGAGGCCGGCGGGCATCAGGGCACGCACCGGGACAACCCCGAGGCCGACGGGAGCGGCATCGGGCTGCTCTCGCTGATCGCGCAGGTCCGCGAGGCCGTGCAGCTGCCGATCATCGCCGCCGGCGGCATCATGCGCGGCGCGCAGATCGCCGCGGTGCTCGCGGCCGGCGCCGACCTCGCGCAGCTCGGCACCGCGTTCCTGGTCACCCCGGAGTCCGGGGCGCCGGAGCCGCACAAGCAGGCCATGACCGACCCGCTGTTCAACCGGACCGAACTGACGCGTGCCTTCTCCGGGCGGCCCGCGCGCGGGCTCGTCAACCGGTTCATGCGCGAGCACGGCCCCTACGCCCCCGCCGCGTACCCGCAGGTCCACCACATGACGTCGCCGCTGCGCAAGGCCGCCGCCAAGGCCGGTGACCCGCAGGGCATGGCGCTGTGGGCGGGGCAGGGGCACCGGCTCGCGCGGGAGCTGCCGGCCGGGCAGCTCGTGGAGGTCCTCGCCGCCGAGTTCGAGGCCGCCAGGGCCGCGCTGACGCAGCGGGGCGCCGCCTGATGACCGCTCCGGTTTTCGTCGTCGAGGGGGACGTTCCCGGCGACCGCGCGTATGTGCTCGACGGACCCGAGGGGCGCCATGCCGTCTCCGTGAAGCGGCTGCGCGCCGGGGAGACCGTGACCCTCACCGACGGCCTCGGCTCGTGGTGCGAGGCCGTCGTCACCGGCAGCGAGGGCAAGGACCGGCTCCAGGTCGACGCCGGGCCCGTGCGGGTGGAGCCCGACGAGGCGCCGCGGATCACCGTCGTCCAGGCACTGCCCAAGGGCGACCGGGGCGAACTCGCCGTCGAGACCATGACCGAGACCGGCGTCGACGCGATCGTGCCGTGGGCCGCGTCCCGCTGCATCACGCAGTGGCGCGGCGAGCGCGGGCTCAAGGCGCTCGGCAAGTGGCGGGCCACCGCGCGGGAGGCCGGGAAGCAGTCGCGGCGGGTGCGGTTTCCGGTCGTCGGGGAGGCCGCGACGACGAAGGAGGTCGCCGCGCTGCTCGCGGGCGCGGACTTCGCGGCGGTGCTGCACGAGGACCGGGACGCCCCGAGCGGGGCGCTGGCTTCGGCCGAACTTCCGGACAGCGGCGACATCGTGCTCGTCGTCGGCCCCGAAGGCGGCGTGTCGCCCGAGGAGTTGACGGTGTTCGAGGAGGCCGGGGCGCGCCCGATGCGCCTCGGGCGCAGCGTTCTGCGCACGTCCACGGCCGGAACGGCGGCGGTGGCGTTGCTGCTGGGGCGTACGGGACGCTGGGGTTAACCCCCCTTTGGCGGGCCGCGCTCACAGTGGCTTCAACCGCACTACCGACTCCGTACGTCCGCTGGCATTCTGCCGTGCATGCGGGGATCGAGAGGGTTCGGCGGGCTCGTCCTCGTCGCTGCCGTCGTCGCCACGGGCGTCGCGTGTCAGCCGATCGAGGGCGACCTCAGCCCGTCCGAGGCCGCGGCGACCACCGACCAGCAGGCCACCGTCGAGCTGAACCGGCAGCACGGCAAGGTCTCCTGGCTCAGCTGTACCGGCGTGTACAGCGGCCCCACGCCGTCCGGCGGCTCGGCGCCCAGCGAGGTGAAGGTCGACTGCCGGGGGAAGACCAAGGACGGCAAGGACATCACCGTGCAGGGGTGGGTGTACGGGGTCGTCTCCGGCAAGTGTGTGCGGGGGAAGACCATCGCGCGCATCGACGGCAAGGTGTGGTTCAGCTACGGCGTGCTCGGCAACTGCGCGGCGAACGGCAGCACTTCGGCCCCGCCCGACACACAGCAGCCGGCCCCCTCGCAGGACCCCGCGCCTTCGCAGGACCCGAAGCCGCAGGAGCCGCAGCCGGGTTCCACGAGCACGGTCACCGAGACCGTCACGGTGACGGCGCCTCCGCCGACTTTCCAGGGCAAGTGACGCCGACTTTCCACGACGAGTGATCAGACGGGCTGACGTGGGCCGCGGCCAAATTTAAGGTAGGCGGGGTGACGACTCCTGCGTACCTCCGGTTCCCGCACCTGCACGGCGAGTTGGTGGTCTTCACCGCCGAGGACGACGTGTGGGCCGCGCCCCTCGACGGCGGCCGCGCCTGGCGGGTCAGCGCCGACAACATGCCCGTCGGCAACCCCCGGCTCTCCCCGGACGGCGAGACGGTCGCCTGGACCTCCCGGCGCGAAGGGGCGCCGGAGGTGCACATCGCCCCGGTGGCCGGCGGATCCGCCAAACGCCTTACGCACTGGGGGAGTTGGACGACGAGCGTGCGCGGCTGGACGCCCGACGGGCGGGTGCTCGCCACCACCACCCACGGCCAGGCTTCGCTGCGCCGCAGCTGGGCGCGGGCCGTACCGCTGGACGGCGGCCCCGCCGAGACCCTGCCGTACGGGCCCGTGGGCGGCGTCGCGTACGGGCCCGGGGCGGAGGTCCTGCTGCTGTCCGCACCGATGGGGCGGGAGGCCGCCTGGTGGAAGAGATACCGGGGCGGCACGGCGGGCAAGCTGTGGATCGACCGCGGCGGCGAGGGTGACTTCGTCCGGCTGCACGCCGAGCTCGACGGGAACATCGAGTGCCCCATGTGGGTCGGTGAGCGCGTCGCGTTCCTCTCCGACCACGAGGGTGTCGGCGCGCTGTACTCGTCCCTCCCCGACGGGACCGAACTGCGGCGGCACAGCGCCGTGGACGGCTTCTACGCGCGGCACGCCGCCACCGACGGCGCCCGCGTCGTCTACGCGAGCGCCGGTGAACTGTGGATCGTCGACGGGCTCGACGAGGGTGTGGAGGCGCGCCGGCTCGACATCCGCCTCGGCGGCCAGCGCGTCGATCGTCAGCCGCGGCCCGTCGATGCCGCGAACTGGTTCGGCGCCGCGTCCCCCGACCACACCGGACGCGGCAGCGCCGTCAACGTGCGCGGCGCCGTGCACTGGGTGACCCACCGCGCAGGACCCGCCCGCGCGCTCGCCGCCGAACCGGGCGTACGGGCCCGGCTCCCGCACACCTTCCGCGTCGACGGCGAGGAACACGTCGTGTGGGTGACGGACGCCGAGGGCGACGACGCCCTGGAGTTCGCGCCCGCCACCGGGGCCGCGCCGGGCGCCACACCGCGCAGGCTCGGCGCGGGCCGCCTCGGCCGGGTCCTCGCCCTGACGGTGGCGCCGGACGGCGGCCGGGTCGCCGTGGCCTCGCACGACGGCCGGGTCCTGCTCGTCGAGCGGGACAGCGGCGACGTACGGGAAGTGGACCGCAGCGAGGACGGGAACGCGACCGGGCTCGCGTTCTCCCCGGACTCGGCCTGGCTCGCCTGGTCGCACCCCGGCCCGCACGACCTGCGCCAGCTCAAGCTCGCCAACGCCACCGACCTGTCCGTCAGCGAGGCGACCCCGCTCCGGTTCCGGGACTACGCGCCCGCGTTCACGCTCGACGGCAAGCACCTGGCGTTCCTGTCGGGGCGCTCCTTCGACCCGGTCTACGACGAGCACGCCTTCGACCTCGCGTTCGTCAGCGGCTCGCGGCCGTACCTGATCACGCTCGCCGCGACGACGCCCTCGCCGTTCGGCCCGCAGCGGCACGGCCGCCCCTTCGACACCCCCGAAGCTCCCGGGGCCGAGACGCCCGACAGCGAGGGCGCGCCCGCGACCCGCGTCGACCTGGAGGGACTGCTCGACCGCATCGTGCCGTTCCCGGTGGAGGCCGCGACCTACACGAGGCTGCGTACCGCCAAGGACGGCGTGCTGTGGCTGCGGCATCCCCTGCGCGGTGTGCTCGGCGACTCCCGCGCCGGTCTCGACGCGCCGGAGCCCAAGACCCGCCTGGAGCGCTACGACCTGGTCCAGCAGCGCGTCGAGGAGATCGGCGCCGACGCCGACCACTTCGAGGTCACGGGCGACGGCAAGCGGGTCCTGTTGTGGACCGGCGAGGCCCTGAAGGTCGTCCCCAGCGACCGGCGGCCCGCGCACGACGACGACAGCGACACGAACATCACCGTCGACCTCTCCCGGGTCAGCCAGATCGTCGACCCGGCGGCCGAGTGGCGGCAGATGTACGACGAGGCAGGACGCCTCATGCGGGACAACTTCTGGCGCGCCGACATGAACGGCGTCGACTGGGACGGGGTGTTGGACCGCTACCGACCGGTGCTCGACCGGGTCGCCACGCACGACGACCTCGTCGACCTGCTGTGGGAGGTGCAGGGTGAGCTCGGCACCTCGCACGCGTATGTGACACCGAGAGGCGGTCGGGGCTCCGCCGCGCGCCGGCAGGGGCTGCTCGGCGCGGACATCTCCCGGCACGAGGACGGCAGTTGGCGGATCGACCGGGTGCTGCCCTCCGAGACCTCCGACCCGCGCGCCCGCTCCCCGCTCACCGCGCCCGGTGTCGCCGTGCGCGCCGGGGACGCGATCGTCGCGGTCGGCGGGCGGGCGGTCGACCCGGTGACCGGGCTCGCGCCGCTGCTGGTCGGCACCGCCGACAAGCCGGTCGAGCTGACGGTGTCCCCGGCCGGGGGCGGCGACCCGCGCCACGTCATCGTCGTGCCGCTCGACGACGAGGAACCGCTGCGGTACCACGCGTGGGTCGCGGACCGGCGGGCGTACGTGCACCGGCAGTCGGAGGGGCGGCTCGGCTATCTGCACGTCCCGGACATGCAGGCGCCCGGCTGGGCCCAGATCCACCGGGACCTCAGCGTGGAGGTCGCGCGCGAGGGCCTCGTCGTGGACGTCCGCGAGAACCGGGGCGGGCACACGTCGCAGCTCGTCGTCGAGAAGCTGGCGCGTCGCGTCGTGGGCTGGGACCTGCCGCGCGACAGCCGCCCCTTCACGTACCCGATGGACGCGCCGCGCGGTCCGGTCGTCGCCGTGGCCAACGAGTTCTCCGGCTCGGACGGCGACATCGTCAACGCGGCGATCAAGGCGCTCGGCATCGGCCCCGTCGTCGGCGTACGCACCTGGGGCGGCGTCATCGGCATCGACAGCCGGTACCGCCTCGTGGACGGAACGCTGGTCACCCAGCCCAAGTACGCGACCTGGATGGAGGGTTACGGGTGGGGTCTGGAGAACCATGGCGTGGACCCGGACGTGGAGGTGGTCCTGGCCCCGCAGGACGCGGCGGCGGGCCGCGACCCGCAGCTCGACGAGGCCATCCGTATCGCCCTGGCGGCGCTTGCGGAGAACCCGGCGAAGTCGGCGCCGACGCTGCCGCGGGCTTCGGCGGAGTAGTGGTTGACGTCTCGGGGCTCTGCCCCGGACCCGCGCCTCAATCGCCGGCGGGGCTTGATCTATCAAGCCCCTGCGGCGATTGAGCAGCGGGGGGCTGGGGGCGGAGCCCCCGGGGCGCAACCCCGTGGGGGCGAGATCGATACGATGCAGTCATGGATGACTGCCTGTTCTGCAAGATCGCCAACGGGGACGTCCCCGCCACCCTGGTCCGGGAGACGGAGTCCACCGTCGCGTTCCGGGACATCAACCCCCAGGCCCCCACCCACGTCCTGGTCATCCCGCGCGTCCACCACCCGGACGCCGCCTCGCTCGCCGCCGCCGAACCGGCCATCGCCGCCGACGTGCTGCGCGAGGCCGGCGAGGTCGCCAAGGAGGAGAAGCTGGACAGCTACCGGATCGTGTTCAACACCGGCAGCGGCGCGGGCCAGACCGTCTTCCACGCACACGCCCACGTCCTCGGCGGCCGCGGCCTCCAGTGGCCCCCGGGATAGCCGACAAGGACGACAGGACCGACTCCCCGTGTCCGTACGTGAATTCGTCGTGCTCGGCACCGCGAGCCAGGTGCCGACGCGGCAGCGCAACCACAACGGCTACCTGCTCCGCTGGGACAGCGAGGGCATCCTCTTCGACCCCGGCGAGGGCACCCAGCGGCAGATGCTGCGCGCCGGTGTGGCGGCGCACGACATCGACCGGATCTGCGTCACGCACTTCCACGGCGACCACTCCCTCGGCCTCGCGGGCGTCATCCAGCGGATCAACCTCGACCGGGTGCCGCACGCGGTGACCGCGCACTACCCGGCGTCCGGACAGCGGTTCTTCGACCGGCTGCGGTACTCCACCGCGTACCGGGAGACCGTCGACATCGCGGAGGAACCGGTGGCCGGGGAGGGGGCGGTGCTCGCGGACACCCCCGCGTACCGGCTGGAGGCACGGCGCCTTTCGCACCCCGTCGAGTCGTACGGCTACCGCCTCGTCGAGCCCGACGGGCGCCGCATGCTGCCCGAGCGGCTCGCCGCGCACGGCATCGCGGGGCCCGACGTCGGGCGGCTCCAGAAGGAGGGCGCCCTGCGGGGCGTCACGCTCGACGAGGTGAGCGAGGCGCGGCGCGGACAGCGCGTCGCGTTCGTGATGGACACCCGGCTGTGCGAGGGCGTGGACGCGCTCGCCGAAGGGTGCGACCTGCTCGTCATCGAGTCGACCTTCCTCGACGAGGACGAGCAACTGGCCACCGACCACGGCCACTTGACCGCGGGGCAGGCCGCCCGCGTCGCCCGGGACGCCGGGGTGCGCCACCTCGTCCTCACCCACTTCAGCCAGCGCTACACCGACCCCGAGGAGTTCGCCCGGCAGGCCCGCGCCGCCGGGTTCGACGGGGAGCTGACGGTCGCCCGCGACCTGGACCGCGTCCCCGTACCGAAGCGTCGCTGAGCCCAGCGCCCGACCTCTGCGTACGCTGGTCGGATGTCACTCGCACCACTCGCGCGCATCCCCAAGGCCGAGCTCCACCTGCACATCGAAGGCACCCTCGAACCCGAGCTCGCCTTCGAACTCGCCCGGCGCAACGGCATCACCCTGCCGTACGCCGACACCGAGGAACTGCGGACCGCGTATCTCTTCGCCGACCTGCAGTCCTTCCTCGACCTCTACTACTCGCTGATGGCCGTCCTCGTCACCGAGGACGACTTCGAGGCGCTCGCCGACGCCTATCTCGCGCGCGCCGCCGAACAGGGCGTCCGCCACGCCGAGATCTTCTTCGACCCGCAGGCGCACGCCGCGCGGGGCGTGGCGATGGGCACCGTCGTCGACGGGCTGCACCGGGCGCTCGCGCGCAGCGAGGAGCGGCACGGGATCTCGACCAAGCTCATCATGTGCTTCCTGCGCGACCGGTCCGCCGAGTCGGCCATGGAGACCCTGGAGGCCGCGAAGCCGTACCTGGACCGCATCGTCGGCGTCGGCCTCGACTCCGCCGAGGTCGGCAACCCCGCGTCCAGGTTTCGCGAGGTGTACGAGGCCGCGGGCGAACTCGGCCTGCGCAAGGTCGCCCACGCGGGCGAGGAGGGCGACCCGTCGTACGTGTGGGAGGCCCTGGACATCCTCGGCGTCGAGCGCGTCGACCACGGGCTGCGGTCCCTGGAGGACCCCGAGCTCGTGCGGCGGCTCGTACGGGACCGGATCCCGCTCACGCTGTGCCCGCTGTCGAACGTGCGGCTGCGCGCCATCGACATGCTGGAGGACCACCCGCTGCCCAAGATGATGGACGCGGGCCTGCTCTGCACGGTCAACTCCGACGACCCGTCCTACTTCGGCGGCTACGCCGGCGACACCTTCCACGCCGTCCACGAGGCCCTCGCCCTCGACCACGAACGAGTACGGGAACTGGCCCGCAACTCGTTCGTGGCGTCCTTCCTCGACGGCAGCGAGGAGGAGGAAGCGCTCCGGGCGCGCTACATCGCCGAGGTCGAGGCGTACGAACTGGACGACATCTCCGGCTGACGCCGCGCCGACGGCTCGGGCTCCGGCTCGACGCCGTCGGGGCCCACCGCCGTGAACGAGGTCGTGAACGCGGGCGTCTCGGCCGCGGGCACCTCGATGTCGAACAGCTCGACCACCGGCTGCTCCAGCACACCCGACGGCGGCACGATCGCACCGACGGGGGCACCGCTGTGGCGCCGTGCGGCCCCCGCGAACAGCGGGCGGCCGCCGGTGTGCAGGGCCACCGCGGTGAGCGGCACCGCGAGCAGCAGCAGCGCGACGGCGAGCACCGTGCCCATGACCGGGAAGCCCGTCGACTGCGACAGGACGCTGCCGGCCAGCGGGCCGAACGCCGTACCGAGCGAGGACGCCGAGCCGATGAGCACCGCCCAGCGGCCGCGCGGGTCGAGCGACGCCGCGAGGCCGAGGACGTACGACAGGACGACCGGGTAGAGGGTGTTCCAGGCGATCTCGCCCGTGGCGAAGGACGCGAGGCCGTCCGCGCGGGCGCTGAGCAGGACGCAGCAGGCGATCACCGCGGTGCCCGCGCCGATGGGCAGCGCGCGGCCCAGGCGGACGCCGACCGCGCCCGCGCCGATCACGCCGAGCAGCCCGACGCCGAGCCCCACCGCGAAGACCGAGCCGACCGCGACCTCGGACAGGCCCGCCTGTTCGGTGCCGATGCGGCTGCTGACACCCCACAGCGCGTTCTGCGCCATCGACCAGCACACCAGCGCCCCGGCGAGGAGCAGGCCCGAACGGGCGTGGGGGAGCGGGGACTTGGGGGCCGGGGCCGCGCAGTTGTCCGGGGTGGCCGGTCCCGCGAGACCGCGCGTCGCGGGCCACACCACGAGCGCGGTGACCGCGAGCGCCGCGAACGGCAGGAAGCTGCCCTCGCTGACCCGCGGGATCGTCAGATAGAGGGCGCACGCCAGCGCGGACACGGTCAGCAGGCCGAGCGTCGAGGCGCGGTGCGGGTCCTTCTGGGCGGCGATCCCGGTGGCCGCGACCGCCGTCGCCGTGCCCGAGCCGAAGCCGCCGACCATCGCACCCGCGACGAGCAGCGGAGTGCTGGTGGCGAGGGCCGCGACGCCGTAGCCGACGACGGCGAGCAGCAGTCCGGCCCGGGCCGCCCTGCGGGTACCGACCCGTTCGACGCGGGCCGCGAGCGTGAGGCCCGCGGCGGCCGAACTCAGCAGCAGCGCACTGCCGATGAGACCGGCCTGAGTGGGAGAGAGCCGCAGGCTGTCGGCGACTCTGCCGACGATGGTGGGCAGGAGATAGGCGGCGAGATAGCCGGCCGTGAAGAGGGCGATGAGCGCGGGCCGGGGCGTACGCGGGGACACGGGCGTTCCTAGGACGGGCCCCTTGCCTTGGACGCTGTTTTGGGCAAGGGGGTGCTAAGGCAGGGGAGTTGGGAAGCGCGACGTCTTTGCGAACGGGACCGAACCGGGGACGTGGGCGCGGCCAATTTGTATCAAGTCCATGGGGGGTGCATGGAAGCCGGGGCCGTGTGACGCGTGACACATTCGGTTTGGGGGTGGTTCGGCCGGGCAGAAGAGGCCCTTTTCGCGAGGTCAGCGCCAGTCGGGAACGCCCGAAGAACCCCGGTGCGCCGTCGCCTCGATCTTCGCGCGGAGCTCACGCATGACCGCCACGATCCGCTCCTCGTGCTCCGGCGTCAGCCGGACCACCGGCACCGAGCAGCTGATCGCGTCGTGCGCCGGGATCGCGTAACGCAACGCGAAACCGAAGCCGACGATGCCGTCGACACCCTCCTCCCGGTCGACCGAGTAACCGCGCTCCCGGATCACCGCGAGATCGGCCGCGAGCGCCTCACGCGTGGCGTGCGTACGCCCGGTGGACCGCTCGTACGGACCCGGCGGCAACTCGTCGTCCGGGCGCTCGGCGAGCAGCGCCTTGCCCAGCGCGCCGATGTGCGCCGGCAGCCTGCGGCCCACCCGGCTGATCGTGCGCAGGTATTCGTGCGACTCACGGGTCGCCAGATACGCCACGTCGAAACCGTCGAGACGCCCCAGGTGGATCGTCTCGCCGAGCGCGTCCGACGCCTCGTCGAGGAACGGCCGCACGGAACGCACGTACGGATCCGTGTCCAGATAGCTGGTGCCGGTCAGCAGGGCGCGGATACCGATGCCGTACAGCGAGCCCGTCACATCCGTACGCACCCAGCCGCGCGCGATCAGCGTCTGCAACAACGCGTACATGGAACTGCGCGGCACCGCGAGCTCATCGGCCAGCTCCTGAAGACGGGCCGGCCGGTCGCCACGAGCGGCGAGCACATCGAGCAGATCGACCGTCCGCGCGGCCGACTTCACCTCACGCACCCCGCGCTGCGGCTCGCCGTCCCACTGTTGTCTGGCCGCGCTCTCCGACATGCGCCGATCGTAATCCCGGCCGGGACCGCCCCCGACACCGCTTCGTGACAGGTTGATGTCGTCCGCCGTGGTACGCGATCCGGTCGTGCACACTGTCCGGACCCGTACCACCCAGGGAGCGCGACGTGACCTCCACACGACCCAGAACGGACCCTCTCGCGGCGCTGCGCACCACGGCCGACCCGCCCTACGACGTCTATCTCACCGGCACGGTCTTCCTCGACATCATCTTCACCGGCCTCGACAGCGCGCCCGTGCGGGGGACGGAATCGTGGGCGCGCGGCATGGGGTCCAGCCCCGGCGGGATCGCGAACATGGCGACGGCGCTCGCCCGGCTCGGCCTGCGCACCTCGCTCGCCGCGGCGTTCGGCGACGACCACTACGGCGAGTACTGCTGGGACGCCCTCGAACATGGCGAGGGCATCGACCTCAGCTACGCGCGGACCGTGCCGGGCTGGCACTCGCCCGTCACCGTGTCCATGGCGTACGAGGGCGAACGCACGATGGTGAGCCACGGGCACGAGCCGCCGCCCGTGGAACCCGCGCCGGACTGCCCGCCGCACGCCAGGGCCGCCGTCGCCTCGCTCGTGCCCGGTGCCGAGGAGCCGTGGGTCGCGACCGCCGCGCGTTCCGGAACGCAGATCTTCGCCGACGTGGGCTGGGACGACACCGGCCGCTGGGACCTCGCGGCGCTGCCCGGCCTGCGGCACTGCGAGGCGTTCCTGCCGAACGCGCAGGAGGCGATGCGCTACACCCGTACGTCCTGTCCGCGGGCCGCGGCGCACGCGCTCACCGAACACGTACCGGTGGCTGTCGTCACGCTCGGCGCCGAAGGCGCGTACGCGGTGGACGGGCGGACCGGCGAGACGGCCTCCGTCCCGGCCATCGAGGTCGAGGCACTCGACCCGACCGGCGCCGGCGACGTCTTCGTCGCCGGCTTCGTCACCGGAACCCTCGCCGGCTGGCCCCTCGCCGACCGCCTCGCCTTCGCCGGCCTCACCGCGGCCCTCTCGGTCCAGGAATTCGGCGGCTCCCTCTCGGCCCCCGGCTGGTCGGAGATCGCGGCGTGGTGGAAGGAGGTCCGCTCCAACGACCACCAGAACCGCTGTGCCCTGGACCGCTACGCCTTCCTGTCCCCCCTCCTCCCGGACACGTCCCGATCGTGGCCCTTGCGCCGCGCGGTCCCGACCATCGGTTTCGGACGGTCGGCGTAGCCACGCCGCGTCCGCCACGGCTCGGCGCATGACGGGCGTACGTGAAACCCGCTCGGCGTTGTCGTACCCGCGCCGTACCCTTGGCGGTGCAGGGAAACACCGCAGAGAAAGTCCCGTACGGGGAGGACGCAAGGGCCACAGGCCCGGCTCATGACGCAGACACCATCCAGCGCCCGCGCACAGTTCACCGTTCCGCCGAAGCACCCCATGGTCGAGGTGCTCGGGTCGGGGGACGCGCTGCTGCGAGTGATCGAGAAGGCCTTCCCGGAGGCCGACATCCACGTCCGGGGCAACGAGATCAGCGCGACCGGGGAGTCGGGGGAAGTCGCCCTCATCCAGCGCCTGTTCGACGAGATGATGCTGGTACTGAGGACGGGGGCACCGATGACCGAGGACGCCGTGGAGCGTTCCATCGCCATGCTGAAGGCCGGCGGGAGCAATGGGCAGGAGACGCCCGCCGAGGTGCTCACGCAGAACATCCTGTCGTCGCGGGGCCGCACGATCCGCCCCAAGACGCTGAACCAGAAGCGGTACGTCGACGCGATCGACAAGAACACGATCGTCTTCGGTATCGGCCCGGCGGGCACCGGCAAGACCTACCTGGCGATGGCCAAGGCCGTCCAGGCCCTCCAGTCCAAGCAGGTCAACCGCATCATCCTGACCCGCCCCGCGGTGGAGGCGGGCGAGCGGCTCGGATTCCTGCCGGGAACGCTGTACGAGAAGATCGACCCGTACCTGCGCCCCCTGTACGACGCCCTGCACGACATGCTCGACCCGGACTCGATCCCGCGCCTGATGGCGGCGGGAACCATCGAGGTGGCGCCGCTGGCATACATGAGGGGCCGTACGCTCAATGACGCCTTCATCATTCTCGACGAGGCGCAGAACACCAGTCCCGAGCAGATGAAGATGTTCCTGACCCGGCTCGGTTTCGACTCGAAGATCGTGATCACGGGTGACGTGACGCAGGTCGACCTGCCGGGTGGCACGAAGAGTGGGCTGCGGCAGGTGCAGGACATTCTGGACGGGGTCGACGAGGTGCACTTCTCGCGGCTCAGCTCGCAGGATGTCGTGAGGCACAAGCTCGTCGGCCGTATCGTCGACGCGTACGAGAAGTACGACTCCGAGAACGGTACGGAGAACGGCTCCCGCAAGAGCCGCCCCAGAGGGAACCAAGGAAAGTAGTCCAACAGCGCCATGTCGATCGACGTCAACAACGAGTCCGGAACCGAGGTCGACGAGCAGGCGATCCTCGACATCGCCCGCTATGCGCTCGCACGGATGCGGATCCACCCGCTGTCGGAGCTCTCGGTGATCGTCGTGGACGGCGACGCCATGGAGCAGCTGCACGTGCAGTGGATGGATCTGCCGGGGCCGACGGATGTCATGTCGTTCCCGATGGACGAGCTGCGGCCGCCGATGAAGGACGAGGAGGAGGCCCCGCAGGGCCTGCTCGGTGACATCGTGCTGTGTCCGGAGGTCGCGAAGAAGCAGGGTGAGGACGCGCCGACGCAGCACTCCATGAACGAGGAGCTGCAGTTGCTGACCGTTCACGGCGTGCTGCATCTGCTCGGGTACGACCACGAGGAGCCCGACGAGAAGGCCGAGATGTTCGGTCTCCAGGCGAGCATCGTGGACGGCTGGCGTGCGGAGAAGGGGATGACGGGGCCGTCGCCGGCGCCGACCGTGTCATGAGTTTTTCGCTGATCGCCGGGGCCGTCGCGCTGGTCGTCGTCGCCTGGCTCGCCGCCTGCGCGGAGGCCGGCCTCGCGCGGGTGTCGAGTTTCCGCGCCGAGGAGGCCGTGCGGTCCGGGCGGCGCGGCAGCGCCAAGCTGTCGCAGGTGGCCGCCGACCCGACGCGTTATCTGAACGTGGCGCTGCTGGTGCGCGTGGCCTGCGAGATGGCTGCCGCCGCCCTGGTGACGTACGCGTGTCTGGAGGCGTTCCGGGAGACCTGGCAGGCGCTGCTCGTCGCCATCGGTGTGATGGTGCTCGTGTCGTACGTCGCCGTGGGGGTCTCGCCGCGGACCATCGGGCGGCAGCATCCGCTGAACACCGCGACCGCGGCGGCGTATGTGCTGCTGCCGCTGGCGCGGATCATGGGGCCGATCCCGCCGCTGCTGATCCTGATCGGTAACGCGCTCACTCCCGGCAAGGGCTTCCGGCGCGGCCCCTTCGCCTCGGAGGCCGAGCTGCGGGCCCTGGTCGACCTCGCCGAGAAGGAGTCCCTGATCGAGGACGAGGAGCGCCGTATGGTGCACTCCGTCTTCGAGCTGGGCGACACCCTCGTGCGGGAGGTGATGGTGCCGCGTACCGACCTCGTCGTCATCGAGCGGTACAAGACCATCCGGCAGGCCCTTACGCTCGCCCTGCGGTCCGGGTTCTCGCGGATTCCCGTGGTCGGTGAGAGCGAGGACGACGTCGTGGGCGTCGTGTATCTGAAGGACCTCGCGCGCAAGACGCACATCAACCGCGACGCCGAGGCCGAATTGGTGTCCACCGCGATGCGGCCCGCGACGTTCGTGCCCGACACCAAGAACGCGGGCGATCTGCTCCGCGAGATGCAGCAGCTGCGTACGCATGTGGCCGTGGTGATCGACGAGTACGGCGGTACCGCCGGCATCGTGACGATCGAGGACATCCTGGAGGAGATCGTCGGCGAGATCACCGACGAGTACGACCGCGAGGTGTCGTCCGTGGAGGAGCTCGGCGACGAGCGGTTCCGGGTGACGTCCCGGCTCGACATCGGTGACCTCGGTGAGCTGTACGGCATCGAGGAGTTCGACGACGAGGACGTGGAGACGGTGGGCGGGCTGCTGGCCAAGGCCCTCGGCCGGGTCCCGATCGCCGGTGCCTCGTCCGTGGTCACCCTGCCGGACGGGCGGGAGCTGCGGCTGACCGCGGAGGCCGCGGCGGGCCGCCGGAACAAGATCGTGACCGTGCTCTCGGAGCCGACGGGGGAGCTGGGGAAGTGACACCGCAGGAGTTGCGCGCGTTCTGCCTGTCGTTCAACGCGGCGGTGGAGGACTTCCCGTTCGGCCCGGAGACCTCCGTGTTCAAGGTGCTCGGCAAGATGTTCGCCCTCACGCACCTCGACGGGCAGCCGCTGACCGTGAACCTGAAGTGCGACCCCGACGACGCGCTGCGGCTGCGCGGGGAGCACGAGGGCCTCATCGTGCCCGGCTGGCACATGAACAAGCGGCACTGGAACACGGTGACCGTCGACGAACCCGAGAAGCTCCCGGACAGGATCGTCCGGGAGCTTGTCGAGGATTCGTACGACCTGGTGGTGGCGGGCCTGCCGAAGGCCGAGCGGCTGCGGCTCGACCGGTCATGACCGTCGCCTAGCCGCGCCGGCCGCGCAGTCCGACCGAGATCAGTGCCGCCGCCACCAGCACGATCGCCGCGTCCAGGGCGATCACCGTGTGCACCCCGGTCAGCAGGTCCGTGGACGTCGTCGCGAGGACGCCGAGCAGCGGGATGCCGACGGTGATGCCGACCTGCTGGGTCGAGGTGACGAGGCCCGTGGCCAGGCCCTGCTCCTCGTTCGGGACGCCCGAGGTGACCGTGAGGCCGTACGAGATGATCGCGCCGAGGTGGAAGGCGCTGGCCAGCGAGACTCCGGCGGTGGCGAGCCACACGGAGGCGCCGCCGGTGCCGATCCCGAGGAGCGAGGCGATGAGCACGCCCTGTCCGACGAGCGAGCCGATCAGGGTGCGGCGGGCGCCGAAGCGGCCGACGACCCTCGGCGTGCAGGCCCCCGCGGCGACCGACAGAACGCCCTGGACGCCGAAGACGAGTCCGGTCTGGAAGGCCGACAGGCGCAGCACTTCCTGGAGGTACAGCGTCAGGACGAAGACGATCGTCGACATCATCGAGAAGGTGACCAGGCCGCCCAGGTTGCCCCAGGCGATGGTGCGGCGGCGGAGCATCGGCAGCGACACCAGCGGCTGGGCGCTGCGGGACTCGACGTAGCCGAACGCGGCGAGCAGGGCGAGTCCTGCGACGAGTGTGACGAGGACGTCCGCGCGGCCGAAGCCGACCTCCGCCGCGGTGGACAGCGCGTAGATCAGGGCGAGCAGTCCGCCGGTGACCGTGAAGGCGCCGGGGATGTCCAGGCGCGGGCGGTCCGGGGTGCGGGACTCGGGCAGCAGTCCGGGCGCGAGCGGCAGCACGAGCACGGCGAACAGCGTCAGCAGGCCCATCGTGGAGCGCCAGCCGAGCGCGTCGGTGAGCACTCCGCCGGCCACCATGCCGACGGTGAAGCCGAGGGACATCAGGGTGCCGGAGATGCCGAGCGCCTTGTCGCGCTGCGGGCCCTCGGGGAACGTCGTGGTCAGCAGGGACATGCCGGTCGGCACGATCGCCGCCGCGCCCATGCCCTGGAGCGCGCGGCCCGCGAGGAAGGACGCCGGGTCCCAGGCGAACGTCGCGAGCAGCGAGGCCGCGCCGAACAGGGCGAGCCCGGACAGGAAGATCCGGCGCCGCCCGTACAGGTCGCCGATCCGGCCGAAGAGGAGCAGGAAGCCGCCGGACGGCAGGGCGAAGGCGGTGACCGCCCATTGCAGCGCGGAGGTGCTCATGCCGAGGTCGGGACCGAGCACCGGAAGCGCCACGTTCAGCACGGAGAAGTCGAGCGCCACCATGAACTGGGCGGCGCAGAGGACGAAGAGGACGAGCTTGTCGCGGCCCGACAGGCGGGGCGCGGTGGGGAGTTGGGTCTGAGGAGCCGTGGAAGCCCTGGTGGAGGTTGCGGTGTCGATCGCCATGGCCAAGAGCTTCGTACGACCGGAATAACCGTGGAGAGTGGGAACTTATGCTGGTGGTCGCACCACCAGACAACCGGGGGAGTCCTACGTGGCCGAGAGCGCAGCGCTCAAGAAGCACCGGCTCAGCGAGTTGCGTGAGTTCCTGATGAGCCGGCGGGCGCGGGTCTCGCCGACGGAGGCGGGCCTGCCCGACGGCGGCGCCCGCAGGCGCACGCCGGGGCTGCGCCGCGAGGAGGTCGCGGTGCTCGCCGGGGTCGGCGCCTCCTGGTACCAGTGGCTCGAGCAGGGGCGGGACATCTCGGTGTCGCCGCAGGTGCTCGACTCGGTGGCCCGCGTCCTGAAGCTGACCAGCGCGGAGCGGCGCCACTTGTACGTGCTCGCGGCGCTCAATCCGCCCGCGTACGAGGTGGAGCCGGGTGACCAGCAGATGTGTGACGGGTTGCAGCGGCTCATCGACGCCTGGATGCCGTTCCCCGCGCACATCATGGACGCCTACTACAACTGCGTGATGTACAACGACGCGGCGGCGATCGTCCTCGCGATGCGCCCGGAGAACCGGCAGAACTGCGTCATCGACTTCTTCACCGACTCCCTCTACCGCTCCCGCAGCGAGAGCTGGGAGGAGAACGCGGCGACGGTCGTCGCCCAGTTCCGTGCCGCCTGCTCGGAGTGCCCCGACGACGAGGGGTTCCAGGAGGTGGTCGCCGAACTGAAGGCGGTGAGCCCGGAGTTCGTGGAGCTGTGGGAGCGCCGTGACATCAAGGCGCAGGGGCAGGTCCGCAAGGAGCTGACGCATCCGGTGGCGGGGCTGCTGCACCTGGAGTCGACCGCGATGAAGATCCCCGCGCGGCCCGACCTCACCGTCGTGCTGCACACGCCGCTCGCCGAGGCGGACACCGCCGCGAAGCTGGAGTGGCTGGTCTCGCCGGAGGGGCGGCGCGGGGCGATGTATCCGGTGGCCGGGTAGTGCCCCGTTGCGGGACGCGCGCGGCGGTTTCCCTATGCTCACCCCATGACTGAGAGCACCGACCTCGGCCCCGAGGACCGCAAGATCGTCACCCTGGCCCGCTCCACGCGGGCCCGCAACGGTGTGCCCGAGGGCGCGGCCGTGCGTGACGAGACGGGGCGCACCTACGTCGCGGGCACCGTCGCCCTCGACTCCCTGAAGCTGAGCGCGCTGCAGACGGCCGTCGCCATGGCGGTGGCTTCCGGCGCGCAGTCCCTGGAGGCGGCGGCCGTCGTCTCCGCCGCCGACGACCTTTCGGCGGAGGACCTCGCGGCCGTACGCGACCTGGGCGGGGCCGGTACGCCGGTGTTCCTGGCCGGGGGCGACGGCGCGGTGAAGGGGACGCTGGCGGCCGGCTGAACCGCCGTGTCCGGCAAGGCTTTGTGAGTACGCTCACGCCCGCCGCTCACCCGGGTCCGAGGGCCCGGGGGCGGCGGGCGTCGTGCGTGCGGGCACGGGGCCCGGGGAGCGGTCGGCGGGACCAAGGGCCCGGGGCGCAGGTCCCGGCGGAGCGGGACCCGGGGCGGGGACCGAAGGGTGGGGCGGCGGGCCGGGCGGCCCCTGGGCCGGGGGCTCGGCGTGGCTCACGGTGGAGTGGTCGCCCGCTGCGGCAGCCGACCGACCGGCCGCCGCACCGGGTGACGTACCACGTCCCCAAACAAAGGTTCTGCTTCGTGTTCTCCGCCGCGCTTCGTCGCCCCGCCGCCCGTATGTCCCGTACCCGCCGTCTGGGCGCCGCCGCCGTTCTGGCAGGGGCCAGCGGGATGCTGGTGCTCGCGGGGACCGGCAGTGCCTCGGCGGCCACGGGGGCGTCCGCGTCCCAGTGGCAGTCCGTCGTCCAGTGCGAGGCCAGTGGGAACTGGGCCGCGAACACGGGCAACGGGTTCTCGGGTGGGCTTCAGTTCACGCCGTCCACGTGGGCGGCTTACGGCGGTACGCAGTACGCGTCGTCCGCGCACCAGGCGACTCCGTCGGAGCAGATGGCTGTCGCCAACAAGGTTCTCGCCGAACAGGGGCCGGGCGCCTGGCCGGTCTGCGGCGCGAAGGCGGGTCTCTGACCGGCACCGTCGTTGCGGCCTCGGGGCTCTGCCCCGGACCCCGCGCCTCAATCGCCGGCGGGGCTTGATCTATCAAGCCCCTGCGGCGATTGAGCCGCGCGCTCAGAGCGCGTCCGGGCCTTGGTCGCCCGTGCGGACACGGATGACCGTGTCGACCGGGACCGCCCAGACCTTGCCGTCGCCGATCTTCCCGGTCCGTGCGGCCCGCACGATCGCGTCCATCGCGGGTTCCAGGTCCGCGTCCTCCACGACGACCTCGATCCGCACCTTCGGCACCAGGTCGACCTGGTACTCGGCGCCCCGGTACACCTCGGTGTGCCCGCGCTGACGGCCGTAGCCGCTCGCCTCGGTCACGGTCAGGCCCTGGATGCCCAGCTCCTGGAGCGCGGTCTTGACCTCGTCGAGGCGGAAGGGCTTCACGACCGCGGTGATCAACTTCATGGCGCGACCTTTCGGGCGACGGGGGCGGCACTCAGGACGCCGTGATCGTACGCACTCTCCGCGTGCGCCGTCTGGTCGAGCCCGGTCAGCTCCTCCTCGGCCGCGGCCCTGAAGCCCATCAGCCGGTCGATGGCCTTCCCGATCCCGTACGTGACGAGGAAGGTGTAGGCCGCGACGACCAGCACCGCGAGCAGCTGCTTGCCGAGCTGCGCGAACCCGCCGCCGTAGAACAGCCCCTCCTTGGCCGCGGACCCGGTCATCGCGGACGTCGCGAACAGGCCGATGAGGACCGTGCCCACGACGCCGCCGATGAAGTGGACGCCGACGACGTCGAGGGAGTCGTCGTAGTGGAAGCGCAGTTTCCAGGCGACCGCGTACGAGCACACGACACCGGCCGCGAGCCCGACGACGGCCGCCCCCGGTACGCCGACGACCCCGCAGGCCGGGGTGATCGCGACCAGTCCGGCCACCGCGCCCGAGGCCGCGCCGAACGACGTCGGGTGCCCGTCCCGCCGCTGCTCCACGAACAGCCAGCCCAGCAGGCCCGTGCAGCCCGCGATCAGGGTGTTGAAGAGGGAGGCCGCGGCGATCCCGTTCGCGCCGAGCGCCGAGCCGCCGTTGAAGCCCAGCCAGCCGAACCACAGCAGGCCCGCGCCCATGATCACCATCGGCAGGTTGTGCGGCCGCATCGCGTCCTTCTTGAAGCCGATGCGCGGCCCGAGGACGAGGCACAGCGCCAGACCGGACGCTCCCGAGGCGATTTCGACGACCAGACCGCCCGCGAAATCGAGGGCTCCCAGATGATTCGCGATCCACCCGCCGGGCCCCCACACCCAGTGCGCCACGGGAACGTATACGAGCAGCGCCCACAGCGGGACGAAGACCAGCCACGCCCCGAACTTCGTACGGTCCGCGACCGCCCCGCTGATCAGCGCCGCGGTGAGGATCGCGAAGGTCAGCTGGAAGGTCGTGAAGAGGAAGGTGGGGACCGTGCCGGTGACGTCGGACGGGCCGATGCCGGCCATGCCCGCGTGCTGGAGGCCGCCGATGAGGCCCGCGAAGGCGTCGTCGCCGAAGGCGAGCGAGTAGCCCGCGACCAGCCACACCACGGTCACGAGGGCGATCGACACGAAGCTCATCATCAGCATGTTGAGGACGCTCTTCGTGCGGACCATGCCGCCGTAGAAGAGCGCGAGTCCCGGCGTCATGAGCAGCACGAGGGCGGTGGCGGCGAGCAGCCAGGCGGTGTCGCCGGTATCGAGTGCGGGGGCGGCGAGGGGCACGGTCGAGGCAGGCATGCGGATCAGCGTCATGGGTCCGCGTTTCCGGAACCGCACGGGTGGGTTTCCGCCGTGTTTCTTGTTGCCGGGTGGTTACCGGGGCCTCACTGTGCTGCGGCACGCCCGCCATCGGGGACAATGGGCGCCATGAGCGCTCGTACCCAGCCGTCCCAGTCGTCGAATTCCTCGGAGCCCGTGCACCGCGCCGGCTTCGCCTGCTTCGTCGGCCGCCCCAACGCGGGCAAGTCCACCCTCACGAACGCTCTGGTCGGCAAGAAGGTGGCGATCACCGCCGACCAGCCGCAGACCACGCGGCACACCGTGCGCGGCATCGTGCACCGCGAGGACGCGCAGCTGATCCTGGTGGACACCCCCGGACTCCACAAGCCGCGCACGCTGCTGGGCGAGCGGCTCAACGATGTGGTGCGCACCACATGGGCCGAGGTCGACGTGATCGGCTTCTGCCTGCCCGCCGACCAGAAGCTCGGCCCCGGTGACAAGTTCATCGCCAAGGAACTCGCGTCGATCAAGAAGACGCCGAAGGTCGCCATCGTCACCAAGACGGACCTCGTCGACAGCAAGACCCTCGCCGAGCAGCTCATCGCCATCGACCAGCTCGGCCGCGAGCTCGGCATCGAGTGGGCGGAGATCGTGCCGGTGTCGGCCGTCGGCGAGAAGCAGGTGGACCTGCTCGCCGACCTGCTGATCCCGATGCTGCCCGAGGGCCCGATGCTCTACCCGGAGGGCGACCTCACGGACGAGCCCGAGCAGGTCATGGTCGCGGAGCTGATCCGCGAGGCCGCGCTCGAGGGCGTACGGGACGAGCTGCCGCACTCCATCGCCGTCGTGGTGGAGGAGATGCTGCCGCGCGAGGACCGGCCCGCCGACAAGCCGCTCCTCGACATCCACGCGTTCGTCTACATCGAGCGGCCCAGCCAGAAGGGCATCATCATCGGCCCGAAGGGCAAGCGCCTCAAGGACGTCGGCATCAAGTCCCGCAAGCAGATCGAGGCGCTCCTCGGCACTCCGGTCTACCTGGACCTGCACGTCAAGGTCGCCAAGGACTGGCAGCGGGACCCGCGGCAGCTGCGCAAGCTCGGGTTCTGATCCTTCTACGGGACTGCTTACGCGAGCGCCTACGTGTCCGTGGGTGTCAGGTCCTGGAGGCCTATCACCCGCAGCAGCTCGAGGCGTTCGTACGTCTCCGTGCCCGGCCGCGCCGAGTGCACGACGAGCTGCTGGCCGTGGCCGTCGCCCGTCAGCACCTCGCAGTCGAGGTCGAGGACGCCGACCACGGGGTGCGTGAACCGCTTGGGCGACGGGCGGTTCACCACGACGTCGTGCGTGGCCCACATCGCCTCGAACTCCCGTGACCCGGCGCGCAGCTCGGCGACGAGCGCGGCAGGCCCCGGGTCGTCGGGGCGGGCCGCGGTGACCGCGCGCAGGTTCGCCACGTGCGAGCGGGCGTGCGGTTCGTGCGCCTCCGGCGGGAACAGCGTGCGGATGTCCGGATCCGTGAACCAGCGGCGCACCATGTTCTCCCCGACGTGCTCCCCGGTGAGCGCCACCGACATGGGGTTCTGCGCGAGCACCGTGCCCCAGTCGCTCATCACCGACGCCGGCAGGTCGTACAGCCGGTCCAGGATCAGCAGCAGACCCGGGCTGACGTGCTCCGAAGAGACCCCTGGCCTGGGCGGCTCCTCGCCCGCCAGATGGAACAGATGGTCCCGCTCCACGTCGGAGAGGCGCAGCGCGCGGGCCAGCGCGGTGAGCATCTGCCGCGACGGATGCGAGCCACGGCGCTGTTCGAGCCGCGTGTAGTAGTCCGTGGACATCCCCGCGAGCTGCGCCACCTCCTCGCGGCGCAGGCCCGGAGTGCGGCGGCGCGGGCCCGCCGTGAGCCCCACGTCGGACGGGGACAGGCGGATGCGGGAGCGGCGCAGGAAGTCGGCGAGTTCGGGACGGTTCACCTCTTCAGGATCGCGCGGGTCGGGCGCCGTATCCAGCGCGTATCCAGGGAGTGCCGGTCCCTGGATGAACGCGTCTCTCCCGCCGCGCGCCCGGATCTCCGAGGCTTCGGGCATGGCTACGACATCGCTATCGAGGAGGCGGCCATGCTGACACTGGTGACGGGCGCGACGGGACAGGTCGGGCGGCGCTTCGTGCCGCGACTGCTGAAGGGCGCGCCGCAGGGGGACCGGGTGCGGGTCCTCGTACGGGACGCGGCCCGCGGGGAGCGGTTCGCCGAGCTGGGCGCGGAGGTGGTCGTCGGCGATCTGCGCGACGCCGACGTGCTGGGCAAGGCGACGGCCGGGGTGGACTCCGTGATCAACGCCGCGGCGGCGTTCCGCGGGGTGCCGGACGAGGAGGCGCGGGCGGTCAACCGGGACGCGGCGATCGAGCTCGGCCGGGCCGCGGTGGCCTCGGGAGTGCGGAGGTTCGTGCAGGTCAGCACGGGGCTCGTGTATGGGGCCGGGCGGGGGCGGCCGCTGGTGGAGTCGGACGAGACGGTGCCGGGCGGGACGCTGTGGGGCGCGTACCCCGAGTCCAAGTGGGAGGCGGAGCGGGCGCTGCGTGACCTCGACGGGCTCGACGACCTGCGGATCGGGCGGCTGCCGTTCGTGTACGGGGACGGGGATCCGCATCTCGACAACGTGCTGGAGTGGGCGGTTGCCTGGCCGGCGATGCAGAGGCTGCACATGGGGCATCACGTGGATGTGGCGCAGGGGCTGCGGAGGCTGTTGTACGGGGCCGGTGCGGCCGGGGTCTACAACATCGCCGATGACGCGCCGGTGACGACGGTCGACATTCTGGGGCTCGGTGGGGTTCCGGTGCCGGCGGAGGTGTACGAGAAGGTGGGGGTGGATCCGTGGCATGGGGTGATGTCGACGGATCGCCTCCGGCGGGAGCTGGGGTATCGGCCGGTGTTTCCGTCGGTGTGGTCGGCGCGGGATGCCGGTGTGCTGTAGCCGTGGCGGGGTTGCGGTCCCGGGGCGCTGCCCCGGACCCCGCTCCTCAATCGCCGGAGGGGCTTCAAATGCCCGTACTCGGCTCAGGCGCCCTCCTTCAACACCCGTGAGATCAAGTCGCGTTGGGCTTCGGTCAGGCGGGGGTCGGCGCAGTAGACCGTGGTGGTGTCCACCGTGATCGTGTAGCTGAAGCCGTCGGGGACGCCCAGCGGGGGCGTGGCCCGGCCGGAGGACACCGCCTTCTCGGCCAGGGCGTGCCACTCGTGGGCATCGGACCGGCCCGCCGTGTCCACCTCGGCGTGCCGGTCGATGCCGGCGAATCCGCCCGTGCGTGAGACGTGAATACGCATGGGGTCCTGTCTACTCCGAAACCGGTGTGCCGTCAGGACGTCGGCACGCCGACCTGTTCCCAGGCCTTGAGGACCGACTGGTACTCATCGCCGCCGCCGTAGCGGGCCTGCGCGGACTTCACCGTGTCCTTGGCGAAGTCGGCGAACAGGCAGTCCTGCTTCAGCCGGCCGCCGGTGAGGGTGTCGAACCAGATCTGCCCGGCCTTCTCCCACGCGTGCCCGCCGAGCGCCTCGGCCAGGATGTAGAACGCGTGGTTGGGGATGCCGGAGTTGATGTGCACGCCGCCGTTGTCGCGGCCCGTCTTCACGAAGTGGTCCATGTCGGCGGGCTGCGGGTCCTTGCCGAGCACATCGTCGTCGTACGCCGTGCCGGGCGCCTTCATGGAGCGCAGGGCGACGCCCGTGACGCGCGGCGCGAGCAGGCCCGCACCGATCAGCCAGTCGGCCTCCGCGGCGTTCTGGCCGAGCGTGTACTGCTTGATCAGCGAGCCGAAGACGTCGGACAGCGACTCGTTGAGCGCGCCGGACTGGCCGAAGTACGTCAGGTTCGCCGTGTACTGCGTGACGCCGTGGGTCAGCTCGTGGCCGATGACGTCGACGGGGATGGTGAAGTCGAGGAAGATCTCGCCGTCACCGTCGCCGAACACCATCTGCTCGCCGTTCCAGAACGCGTTGTTGTACTCCTCGGAGTAGTGCACCGAGGCGTTCAGCGGCAGGCCGTTGCCGTCGATCGAGTAGCGGGAGAACTTCTCCAGGTACAGCTCGAACGTCGCGCCGAGCCCCGCGTACGCGCGGTTGACGGTCGCGTCCTTGCCCGGCTTGTCCCCCTCGCCGCGCACCTTCCGCCCCGGCAGCTCCGTGCGGTGCCGGGCGTCGTAGATGGTGCGGTGCGGCTTCTGGCCCTCGAGGCCCGCGGGCGCGGCGACGGAGGGCGCGCCGATGACGGTCGTCATCCGGCGGTGCGTGCGCTCGAAGGCGTCGCGCTCGAGGGAGCGGCGGGCCTTGGCGGCGATCGCGGAGTCCTCGGCCTGAGCTGCCTTGTCGAGGATGTGGGGCGGCACGATGGTGCAGAACACGGGCTCGAACCCCTGTGGGTTCCCCGTTGGATTTGCGGTCATGCGAGGCAATCTGGCACCGGGTGATGCTGCTGTCACTACCTGCCACCATGATTAGCGAAATAGAGGTATTGATCACCTCTTACCCGTTACCTGTCCACGGTCCCGCATACTGATACGGGTCTTCGCGTCCAGCGGTACTCGACTAAGGTGCGGTGCATCATGCGATTCGGGCTGCTTCTCCTTAGCTGCCGCGGCGAGGGCCTGTAGACAAGGCCGGCTCCCTCCCCGCGGAGTTTGGTGTTGCGCCGTCGGCCGCCTTCAAGGCCACCTCCGAGGAGCCCACGCATCATGGCAAACCGCCAGCAGCCCAGCAGCATGCCGATCCACAAGTACGGCCAGTACGACCAGGTCGACATCCCGGACCGCACGTGGCCCGGCAAGCGGATCACCACCGCCCCCCGTTGGCTCTCCACGGACCTGCGCGACGGCAACCAGGCGCTGATCGACCCGATGTCGCCCGCCCGTAAGCGCGCGATGTTCGACCTGCTGGTCAAGATGGGCTACAAGGAGATCGAGGTCGGCTTCCCCGCGTCGGGGCAGACGGACTTCGACTTCGTACGCTCGATCGTCGAGGACCCGGACGCCATCCCGGACGACGTCACGATCTCCGTACTGACGCAGGCCCGCGAGGACCTGATCGAGCGGACCGTGGAGTCCCTGAAGGGCGCCAAGAACGCCACGGTCCACCTGTACAACGCCACGGCGCCGGTCTTCCGCCGCGTCGTCTTCCGCGGCTCCAAGGAAGAGATCAAGCAGATCGCCGTAGACGGCACGCGCCTGGTCATGGAGTACGCGGAGAAGCTGCTCGGCCCGGAGACCAAGTTCGGCTACCAGTACAGCCCCGAGATCTTCACGGACACCGAGCTGGAGTTCGCCCTGGAGGTCTGCGAGGCCGTCATGGACGTCTACCAGCCGGGCCCGGACCGCGAGATCATCCTCAACCTGCCGGCCACGGTGGAGCGCTCGACGCCGTCCACGCACGCGGACCGCTTCGAGTGGATGTCCCGCAACCTGTCGCGCCGCGAGTACGTGTGCCTGTCCATCCACCCGCACAACGACCGCGGCACCGCCGTCGCCGCCGCCGAGCTGGGCGTCATGGCCGGCGGCGACCGCGTCGAGGGCTGCCTGTTCGGCCAGGGCGAGCGCACCGGCAACGTCGACCTGGTCACCCTGGGCATGAACCTGTTCTCGCAGGGCGTCGACCCGCAGATCGACTTCTCCGACATCGACGAGATCCGTCGCACGTGGGAGTACTGCAACCAGATGGAGGTCCACCCGCGCCACCCGTACGTGGGCGACCTGGTCTACACGTCCTTCTCCGGCTCCCACCAGGACGCCATCAAGAAGGGCTTCGACGCCATGGAGGCCGACGCCAAGGCCAAGGGCGTCACCGTCGACGACATCGAGTGGGCCGTCCCGTACCTGCCCATCGACCCGAAGGACGTCGGCCGCTCCTACGAGGCCGTCATCCGGGTCAACTCGCAGTCCGGCAAGGGCGGCATCGCCTACGTCCTGAAGGACGGCCACAACCTGGACCTGCCGCGCCGTATGCAGGTCGAGTTCTCCAAGGTCATCCAGCAGAAGACGGACGCCGAGGGCGGCGAGGTCACCCCGAAGGACATCTGGGCCGTCTTCCAGGACGAGTACCTGCCCAACCCGGCCAACCCGTGGGGCCGCATCCAGGTCAAGACGGGTCAGACCACGACCGACACGGACGGCGTGGACACGCTGACCGTCGAGGCCGAGGTGGACGGCGTCGAGCAGGTGCTGGTGGGTACCGGCAACGGACCCATCTCCGCCTTCTTCCACGCCCTGCAGGGCATCGGCATCGACGCCCGTCTCCTGGACTATCAGGAGCACACGATGAGCGAGGGCGCCTCCGCGGTCGCCGCCTCGTACATCGAGGTCGCCATCGAGGACAAGGTTCTGTGGGGCATCGGCACCGACGCGAACACGACACGTGCTTCGCTGAAGGCGGTCGTCTCGGCGGTCAACCGCGCCACCCGATGAACTAGTTGACCTGCGGTTTCCTGGCCCCGTGCACCTTTTGTGGGTGTGCGGGGCCGCGTCGTGTCCCGGCCAGGAGCGAGAAGTTCCGTGACCTGGGCGTGACCAAGGTACTGACGCCGCATCAACAATGTGGCTAACATCACGCCAACGCCGCGATGATGCGGCGCCACGACGGGAGGTGTGCGACGTGCTGCCGAATCAGGGACGCATGGGACTGACCGGGCTCTCGCGGATGTTCGGGGTGCACACCATATGGACGACCGTGGGCGACGGCGAGTTCTTCTGCCCCGGCTGTGGCGGCGATCGCAACTTCCGACGGCGGACCGGGAAGCGCCGGTTGGTGCTCCTCGGCGTTCCCGTCGTGCCGCGCGGGCAGGCGGGCCCGGTCGTCGAATGCGCGGCCTGCGAGGGCCGGTTCGGCACGGACGCGCTCGACCACCCGACCACGCACCGCTTCTCGGCGATGCTGCGGGACGCCGTGCACACGGTGGTCCTCGCGGTCCTCGCGGGCGGCGGAACGTCACCGCTGGCGCTCGAATGCGCGGTGGGTACGTTGCGGGAGGCCGGGTTCGAGGACACCTGCGAGGAACAACTCGCCGCGCTCGTCGAGGCGTTGGTCGCCGATGCGGGGCGGGCCGCCGGGCAGTGCGGGACCGGGGCCGGTCTTGCCATAGAGCTGCACGAGGCGCTCGATCCGCTGGCGCAGCATCTCGCTCCGGCGGGGCGGGAGTCGATCCTGTTGCAGGGGGCGAGGATCGCGCTCGCGGACGGGATGTACGCGGCGGGGGAGCGGGATGTGCTCGGCACGGTGGGCGCCGCCCTGACCCTGTGCACGGATGAGGTGGGCGAGCTGCTGGCCGCGGCCTCGCGTACGCCGAGCTGAGTCGTTCCTACGCCTCGGGGCTCCGCCCCGGACCCCGCGCCTCAATCGCCGGCGGGGCTTGAAATGCGGACTTCCGCTGCCGGAGCGCGAGCGCCAGGTGCTCGCGCTTGTCGCACTGGGCTCGACAACACCGGGGTCGCCCTAGGAGCCGTGCGCCGTCCGGTGCAGTGGCTCGTACAGGCCGACCTCGCCGCCGCCCGGCAGGCGGAACGACGTGAGGCGGCCCCAGCGAAGGTCCTGGACGGCGGATGTGAACTCGACGCCCTTGTCGGTCAGTTGGGAGACCGTGCCGTCCACGTCGTCGCACATCAGCATCAGCTCGTGCTTGGGCTCGCCCTCCGTCGGATGCACCGCGATCTCGGAGGGCGGCGCCGCGAAGATCAGCCAGCCGCCCCCGGCGTCGACGTGCGGGAAGCCGAGCACGTCCCGGAAGAACGCCCGGTCGGCGTCCGCGTCGGAGGAGTAGAGGATGGTGTGCGCTCCTGTGATCATGCGGCCGAGCGTAGCGGGGCGGGGGCGCGGTCAGCCGGTGTCGACACCCGTTCCCGTGGCCAGGCTGTAGGCGATGCCCTCCGCGGTGTCCATCTCCAGGCCCGCCGCGTACTGCTCGTCGTACGCGGCGTCACCCACGGAGTCCCGGATGCGGCGCTCGGTGCTGTTCCGGGCGGCCACCAGGTCGGGGGAGCCGAGCTGGGGGCGGCCGAGGCCCTGCCAGACGCGCTGGCCGATGCCGAGCAGCCGGGCCGCGCGGTGGGAACCGCCGAGCGTGCTCAGGGAGGAGGCCAGGGCGTCGACCGCCAGCGCGACGCCGACACGGTCGCCGAACCGGGACTTGCCCGCGATGGTGGCCAGCGCCTGCCGCGCGGCCTCGGCGGGCCGGCCCTGGCCGTTGGCCGCGAGGGCCGCCGCCCAGCTGGCCCAGGTGTGCGACCACTGCTCGCCCCGCCGGCCGCACTCCTCCTCGAGCCTGCGCGCCACCACGGCGGCCTCCGTGAACTCGCCCGACAGGACGTGCACGAGTGCGCGCCCGGCCGTCGCCAGGCACCAGGCCGCGTCGTAAGGGCCGGTGTATCCCCGCAGGTCGGGCGCCGCGTCGATGACATCGGCGGCCTCCGGGAGCCGCCCCATCAGGCACAGCGAGGTGCTCTCCAGGTACGCCGCCGCCATCACCTGGGCCGGTGACGGATGTGGCTGCGCGCGGTCGCGGAACTGCCCCGCCATCTTCAGGCCCGCCTCGGTGTCGCCCTGCGAGAGGGCCGCCGTCGCGCAGGCCCACAGGCCGAGCAGATACTCGGGGCCCGGCCGCTCGGACAGGGCCAGTGCGGCTTCCGCGTACCGCCGGCCCTCGCGGGCGAACCCGCAGGGGAACCAGAGGATCCACAGGTGCCCGCAGAGCTTCTGCGCCGCCGGTCCGTCGCGGGTCTCCAGGCAGAAGTCGAGCGCCATACGGAAGTTGGGGTGGTCGGTGACGAGGCGCTCGTACCACTGCTCCTGCTCGCGCCCCATCCAGCCCGCGTCGGCCCGCCGCGCGAGCTCCAGGTGGAAGTCCCGGTGCCTGCGCCGCGCCCCCGCCAGCTCCTCGGGCCCGAGCCGCTCCAGCCACGACGCCCCGAACTCGCGGACCGTGTCGAGCATGTCGTAGCGCCCGCCGGGCCTGCGCCGCACCAGCGACTTGGCCACGAGTCCTTCGAGCGCGCCGGGCACCGCGTCCTCGCCGAGCGGCCCGCCGCGGCCGACCGCCCGCGCGCCCGCCGGGTCGAAGCCGCCGGTGAACACGGACAGGCGGGCCCACAGCAGCCGTTCGAGCGGCGTGCACAGTTCGTGGCTCCAGCCGATGGTGGCGCGCAGCGTGCGGTGGCGCGGGGGGCCGGTGTGCCCGTCCGACGCGGTCAGCGCGTCCAGGCGGTCGCCGAGCAGGGAGCCCAGTTGTTCCAGGGGGAGTTCGGCGAGCCGGGCGGCGGCCAGTTCGATCGCCAGCGGGATGCCGTCGAGGTGCCGGCATACGGCCTCGGCGACGCCCCGCTCGCCGGGCCCGAGCCGGAAGCCGGGGGAGGCGAGCGCCGCCCGGTCGGCGAAGAGCGCGACCGCGTCGCCGGGCCGCCCCTCGTCGCCCTCGGCCGTGACGGGCAGCGGCGCGACCGTGAACCGGTGTTCGTCGGCGAGGCCCAGCGGCTGCCTGCTCGTCGCCAGGACGCGCAGGCCCGGCGCGACGTCGAGCAGCTTGCGGACCAGTCGGGCGCAGCCGTCCAGCAGGTGCTCGCACGTGTCGAGGACGAGCAGCACCCGCTTGTCGGCGAGCCACTGGGCGACGACGTCGGCGGCGTCCTCGTTCGAGTTGTCGGCGAGGCGCAGCTCCTCCAGGAGTACGTTGCCGAGCAGGGCCGGGTCGTGCAGCGGGGAGAGCGGCACGAAGCACACCGTGTCGGCCAGGCGCGGGCCCGTGCGCAGGGCCAGGCGCGCGGCGAGCCGCGTCTTGCCGACGCCGCCCACGCCGGTGAGCGTGAGCAGCCGATGGTCACTCAGCTCCTGGTCCAGGTACGCGAGTTCGGCCTCACGGCCGATGAACCGGGTGGCCTCCACGGGCAGTGTTTCCACGGTCACAGTCTGCTCCGTCCGGCGCGCCGACTCGCCGGGTTCGGCGGAGCCGGGCCCCTCCGGCGTACCCCGCACCCGGACACCGGACGGAATGCGACGGAGAGTGACCAGTTCCGGTCCGTGGTGGTCCACACCGGCCCGATGCGGACCAACGGCGCGTACACGCACGCGTGTTGGGCCATAGTGGACCGTTCACTCACGCGGGGCGGGCGGAGCGGCGAGGTTTCCAGGAATGCTACGAAGTCGGTGGGGAGACCGCGCGCTGTGCGCGGCCCTCCTCGTCCTGTCCGCCGCGCTCGCGGCCTGCGCCGGGGCCGGGCATCCCGCGCATCCCGCTGTCGCGGTTCTGCTCATCGGCCCGCTCCTGGCCTGCGCCCGGCTCGGTGCCCGGGCCACGCTCACCACGGCCGCCTGGGTCCTGGTCCTCGCGGTGACGGTGGGCGTCGTCCGGCACGTCGACGCGGGGCCGCAACTCGCGGTCGAGTACCTCGTGCTGCTCGTCGGCGGCCTCGCCGCGGTCCACATCGCCCGCGAGGCGGCGGCCTGTTCCTCCCGGCTGTACCGGCTCGGCGAGGTGGCGCAGGCGACCCAGGCGGCGCTCTTGCGCCCGGTCGACGCGCGGTTCGGCGACATCGGCGTGCACACCCGCCACCACTGCGCGGTCGCTCCGGCCACGGTCGGCGGCGACGTGTACGCGGTGGCCGAAACCCCTTACGGGCTAAGGGTGTTCATCGGCGACGTACGGGGACACGGCCTCGACGCGGTGTGCGTCAACGCGGCGGCCGCAGACGGGTTCCGCGACCTCGCCTACGTCACCGAGGACCTCACGGAACTCGCCGTGCGCCTCGACGCCCGACTCGCCCCCGTGCTCGGTCCTGAGGACTTCGTCACGGCCGTGTTCGCCGAGTTCGCGCCGGGCGAGGTCCGGCTCGTCAACTGCGGCCACCCGCCGCCCCTGCGGATGGGCGCCCACCCCAAGTTCCTCACCCCGGTGACCTGTTCGCTGCCCCTGGACCTCGGCTGCACGCCCGCCCGGTCCCGCTACTGGTTGCAGTCCGGCGACCGGCTGCTTCTCTACACGGACGGCCTCGTGGAGGCATGGAACGCCTCCGGCGAGGAGTTCCCGCTCCTCGACCGCGCCCGCCCGGCGGCCGGATACGATCAACCACCGGTCAGCGGGCGCGAGTTGATGACCGGGCCCAGGTCCTTCGCCAGCGCCGTGGCCAGCGCCCGGAAGATCCGCACCTCCGGGTTGTCCTCGTCGGCCCGCACCGCCAGATAGCTGCTCTCCCACGGCGCGTCGAGCACCGGCACGAACACCGCGCCGGGCCACGCGTAGTACCGCGCGAAGGACCGCAGACCCGAACCGGCGGACCGTCCCGTCACGACGCCGGTCAGCACCTCTTGCGGGGTGAGCGCGCACTCGGTGCTGCGGCGCTGCGCCCGGTCGTCGAAGTACAGGTAGTCGACGAAGGTGTGCGGGGTGTGCCGGGGCACCCGGAAGAACGGCAGGTCGGCCACGTCCTTGACGCCCACACCGATGGTGCGGGCGTCCGCGAGCGGCGAGCGCTCGGGCACCACGACGATCCGCTGCTCCGTGGTGAGGATGTCGGCGACGACCCGCTCGTCGTCCGGGCTCGGCCGCACGAACGCGACGTCGACCCGGTCCTCCAGGAGGGCGGTCACGTGCTCCGTGAAGTTCAGCTGCCGGATCTCGACCTTCACGTCGGGGCGGGCCCGCCGGTACGCGTTGATGGCGGCCGGGGTCAGCTCGGCCGAGCCGTGCCCCATGATCCCCACCCGCAGCGGTCGGCCGCCCGCCGGTTCCCGGGCCGTGACCTCGGCCACGTCGTCGAGCGCGGCGTTCGCGGCGGCGAGCAGCACGCGCGCGTGCCCGGCCATGCGCACCCCGGCGGCGGTCGGCACGACGGGCGTCGCCGTCCGGTCGAGCAGCCGCGCGCCGACCTCGCTCTCCAGGCGCCGCACGTGCTGTGTCACGGCGGGCGGCGACAGGAAGAGCCGTCCGGCGGCCCGCCCGAAGTGCCCTTCTTCGACGACCGCCAGGAACGACGACAGAAGCCGCAGGTCAAGCGCCATGCGTCCAGCGTAGGCGGAGAGCGGGGCGAGCGGCACGGGCCGTTCACGATTCATGAATGTCCGGTGCGTGCCGAACGGCGCGGCACGTACCACTGGTGGCATGACCCGACCTGTGACCCCCGCGCCGGCCGTGCCGGTCCCCGCGCCCGCCAAGGATCCGGTCCACGGCGGCCGGGCCGCCTGGATCATGCTGGCGTCCGGCTGGAGCGCCAACCAGTTCTCGGCCCTGCTCGGCGCCTACCGCAGCAACCTCGGCCTGACCGAGTCGACGGTGACGGGGCTGTTCGCGCTGTACGTGGTGGGCCTCATACCGGCGCTGCTCGTGGCGGGGCCGATGGCGGACCGCAGGGGACGGCGGCCGGTCGCGCTCGCGGCACTCGCCCTGAACGTCCTGTCCACGCTCCTCCTGATGGCCGGGGGCCTCGGCGCCACGTGGTTGCTGCTGCCGGGCCGTTTCCTGACCGGCGTCAGCGCGGGTGCGCTGCTCGCGGCGGGCAGCGCGTGGATCAAGGAACTGTCGGGCTCACCGCGCCGCTCGGGCCTCTTCGTCTCGGCGGGCTTCGCCACGGGTGGCCTCGGCGCGGCCCTCATCGCGCAGTGGGCGCCGTGGCCGATGGTGACGGCGTACGTTCCGCACGTGGTGCTCGGCGTCGTCGCGGGGGCGCTGGCCGCGCGGGAGCCCGAGACGCAGGCCGGGCGCCGTGACGTGCGGCGCGCCCCGGACGGGCCACACCCCACGCGGGCCTTCCGCCGCGAGGTACTCACCGTCGCCCCGTGGATCTTCGCGGCGCCCACGATCGGCTTCGTCACGCTGCCCGGGAGCCTCCACGAGGGCCTGATCCTCACGGGTGTCGCGACGGCCGTGGTCCCCGGCATCGGCCTGCTGACGGCCCGCCGTGCCGTTGCCTCCGTGGCACCGGGGCTCGTCACGATCGCGGTCGGCGCGGCGGTGGCCGCCGCCGCGGCGGGGACGGGGAGCGAGGCGGTGGCCCTGGTCGCCGCGGCGATCCTCGGCGCGGGCTACGGCCTGACGCTCACGTACGGCCTGACCCGCACGGTGGCGCTCGCGCCCGCGCACCAACTGGCGGGCTGGACGGCGAAGTTCTGGACGGCGGCGTACGTGGGGATGTTCACGCCGTACGTCATCACGCTGGTGTCGAGGGCGGCGCCGGTACCCGCGGTGCTGGTTGCGGTGGCGGTCCTGGCGGCACTCACCTCATGGCAGGCGTCCCGTCCACGAAGGCGGACCACGCGGCCCCGCCGATGACGACGACGTCACCGCCACTGACCTTGGAGTCCCGGACGGCCACGACACCGGGGACTCCGTCGGCGACCTCGAGGCAGTCACCACCTTGCCCGTTGCTGTAACTGCTCTTGCGCCAGCGGGTGTTGTTCAGGTCGTAGTCGCGCATCGTCTGTGGTCCTCCGCCGCCGACTCGATCAGGGCCAGGGTCACCTCCGGCGACAGCGCGGCGCCCCTCAACAGATCGTATGTGCGCAACGAGTGCTTCACCACGGCCGGATCATCGATGAGCGTCCCCGAATACTCAGTCTCTGTATAGGCAACCGGCGGGGCGTCCTCGAACTCCATGAGCTTGAGCATCCCGCCCATGGAGGGGAACGCTCCCGCCACGTATGGAATCACCGCCACCAACGCGACCCGCCGACGTGTCACCTCGGCGATGTGCTCCAACTGATCGGCCATGGTGGCTGGTCCACCCACCGGTGTGCGCAGCACGTTCTCGTGCAGCGCCACCCAGTACTCGGGCCTTGTAGCGTCCCGGAGGATGTTCGCCCGCTCTCGGCGGGCGGTCACCTTCTCCTCCACGTACTCGTCCGTGACGAACGGGTTCGCCGCGAGTGTGACGGCCCGGGCGTACGCGGCCGTCTGCAACAGACCCGGCACCACGATCGGCGCGAACTCACAGATGCGGGTCGCGAGCCGCTCAAGCTCGACCACCTCCGCGAAATACCCCGCGTAGCGATGGTCGTCGATAAGGCTTCGCCACATCCGCTCGAAAATACCGTCGGTTCGCAGCGCCTCGTCGATCCTGCGGGCTACATCCAACTGCGGCTTGCGAATTGCCTGTTCGAATTGGCCGATGTAGCCGCCGGAAACGAATACCCGTATCCCCAACTCCACTTGGGTCAGCCCCGCGTCCTCGCGGCGCCGCTTCAGCTCCACTCCGAAGAACTCCCACGCCGCTTGGCGCGAACCCTTGGCCATGGCCAACCCCCAAGTCAAGCACCGCAGTTGTAGCGCGCAGACCTCTCCCCACTGTAGGGACAGTCCGCCACCGTGGAGACACAAAGCGTGAAATTCAATGAGGCAGGGGAGCCACGTGACGGAACAATCGAAGCACGCCGCGCTGTGCGTGGAGGAAGCCGAGGAAATGGTGGAGACATTGCGAGCCGCACTCGCCGGAGCGGGAATTGTGCTGCCCTCGCTCGGCCTCGACCCCGGGTCAATCGCACGGAGTGCCCCGTGTCCCTTGGTGGAATTGGGGCGTTGTCCGGTTGACGCGGCGGCCCGGCTCGCCGCCGTACTCCTCGCAGGGCCGGACGACAGGAGCGCTACGCCATGAAACCGCCGATCGGTTCGTACGCGGTCGACACGAGCACGGGTCAGGTGGGACGAGTGATGGGGCACGAGGGGCCGTACGTACAGTTGCGGCCCTTCGGGGGCGGGCGCGAGTGGGACTGCCCGCCGGAGGTGCTGCGCGTGGCGTCGACGACGGAGCGGGTACGCGCGGCGACGGCGTACGAGAACAGAAGAAGCCGGGGCGAGGTGCCGTAGGGCGTACGCGGCGGCCGTCGACGGGCCGGCCGGAGGATCCGGGGGCATCGCTGCCCCCGTTCCCGTAAACGGGATCCGTCCGTAGGGGACAATGGGTGGCATGAGTCTGTTCCGCGACGACGGCATGGTGCCGCGCACCCAGGGGGCGGGCGCGCGATGAGTCTGATCCGGGACGACGGAGTCGTGCTGCGCACCCAGAAGCTCGGCGAGGCCGACCGCATCATCACGTTGCTCACCCGCAACCACGGACGCGTGCGCGCCGTCGCCCGCGGTGTGCGGCGCACCAAGTCCAAGTTCGGCGCCCGGCTCGAACCCTTCTCGCACGTCGACGTGCAGTTCTTCGCGCGGGGCAGCGAGTTGATCGGCCGCGGGCTCCCGCTCTGCACGCAGAGCGAGACCATCGCCGCGTACGGCGGCGGGATCGTGACGGACTACGCGCGCTACACCTCGGGCACCGCGATGCTGGAGACGGCGGAACGGTTCACCGATCACGAGGGCGAGCCCGCGGTGCAGCAGTACCTGCTCCTGGTCGGCGGCCTGCGCACCCTCGCGCGCGGGGAGCACGCGCCGGGCCTCGTCCTCGACGCGTTCCTGCTGCGCTCGCTCGCGGTCAACGGCTACGCGCCCAGCTTCGGCGACTGCGCGAAGTGCGGAATGCCCGGTCCGAACCGGTTCTTCTCCGTCGGCGCGGGCGGCTCGGTTTGCGTCGACTGCCGGGTACCGGGCAGCGTCGTACCCTCACCGCAGGCCCTCGACCTGCTCGGCGCGCTGCTCACGGGAGACTGGGAGACGGCGGACACGTGCGAGCCACGGTACGTACGGGAGGGCAACGGGCTGGTGTCGGCCTACCTGCACTGGCACCTGGAGCGCGGACTGCGCTCGCTGCGCTACGTAGAGAAAAGCTAGCGAGAGCTGGCACTGAGCTAGGGGAGAGGCCCGGAACATGGCACGTCGCGGAATCCTCGGACGGAACCGCCGTGAGTACACAGCGCCCGAACCGCACCCGTCGGGCGCGCGGCCGCCGAAGGTCCCCGGCGAGCTGGTGCCCCAGCACGTGGCGATCGTGATGGACGGCAACGGGCGCTGGGCCAAGGACCGCGGCCTGCCGCGCACCGAGGGCCACAAGGTCGGCGCCGAGCGCGTGCTCGACGTCCTCCAGGGCGCCATCGAGATGGGCGTGGGCGCCATCTCCCTGTACGCGTTCTCGACGGAGAACTGGAAGCGGTCGCCCGACGAGGTCCGCTTCCTCATGAACTTCAACCGGGACTTCATCCGCAAGACCCGTGACCAGCTCGACGAGCTCGGTGTCCGCGTGCGCTGGGTGGGCCGCATGCCCAAGCTGTGGAAGTCGGTCGCCAAGGAGCTGGAGATCTCCCAGGAGCAGACCAAGGACAACGACAAGCTGACGTTGTACTTCTGCATGAACTACGGCGGCCGCGCCGAGATCGCCGACGCGGCGCAGGCGCTCGCGGAGGACGTGAAGGCGGGGCGGCTCGACCCGTCGAAGGTGAGCGAGAAGACCTTCGCCAGGTACCTGTACTACGCGGACATGCCCGACGTGGACCTGTTCCTGCGCCCCAGCGGCGAACAGCGCACGTCCAACTACCTTCTGTGGCAGAGCGCGTACGCCGAGATGGTCTTCCAGGACGTCCTGTGGCCGGACTTCGACCGCCGCGATCTGTGGCGGGCGTGTGTGGAGTACGCGTCCCGGGACCGGCGGTTCGGCGGGGCCACGCCGAACGAGGTGCTGCTGCGTAAGTAGGCCGAATCAAGCCCCGCCGGCGATTGAGGCGCGGGGTCCGGGGCAGCGCCCCGGCGGCGCCGCGCGCTCAACGTCACGGGGCTCCGCCCCGGACCCCGCTGCTCAATCGCCGCAGGGGCTTGAATTTGCCCACCCGCCGCAGGGGATGAACAGGTCAACCGGCGGCGCACTCCGCGCACGTGCCGAAGATTTCCACCGTGTGGGCCACGTTCACGTAACCGTGCTCGGAGGCGATCGCCTCGGCCCACTTCTCCACCGCGGGGCCCTCCACCTCCACCGCCTTGCCGCAGACGCGGCAGACCAGGTGGTGGTGATGGTCCCCGGTGGAGCAGCGGCGGTAGACCGCCTCGCCCTCGGAGGTGCGCAGGACGTCGACCTCGCCGGCGTCGGCGAGGGACTGCAACGTGCGGTAGACCGTGGTCAGCCCGACCGAGTCGCCCTTGTGCTTGAGGACATCGTGCAGCTCCTGGGCGCTGCGGAACTCGTCCACCTCGTCGAGCGCCGCCGCCACGGCCGCGCGCTGGCGGGTGGACCTGCCTCGAACCGGGGCTGCCACGGGTTTCTCCTCACATCCCTGCACGTACGTACCGCCGCCATTGTGCCAGGAGGCGCCGTGCGGGCGTCATCCGTGAAACGAAGGAGCCGCCGTCTGCTCGGGGATCGGGCAGTCGGCCGGGGCCCCCGCGGGCACCGGGACGGAGCGCGCCCTGCGCCGCGCGAGCGGCTTCGCGAGCACCGCGAGGACGATGAAGGCCGCGATGGTGAGCAGCACGATCGTCGCCCCGGGCGGCACGTCCTGGTAGTACGACGTGACCGTGCCGCCGAGTGTCACCGCGACGCCGAGCGCCACCGAGATCACGAACGTCGCCTTGAAGCTGCGGGTCAGCTGCTGCGCGGCGGCGACCGGCACCACCATCAGGGCGGACACGAGCAGCAGTCCGACCACGCGCATCGCGACCGTCACGGTGACCGCCGCCGTGACCGCGATGAGCAGGTTGAGCGCGCGCACCGGCAGGCCCGTGACCCGCGCGAACTCCTCGTCCTGGCTCACCGCGAACAGCTGCTTGCGCAGGCCCACCGTCACGAGCACCACGAACGCCGCGAGCAGGCAGATGGCGAGGACGTCGTCCTGCGACACCGTCGAGAGCGAGCCGAAGAGGTACGAGTTGAGGTTGGCGTTGGAGCCGCCGGGCGCCAGGTTGATGAACATGACGCCGCCCGCCATGCCGCCGTAGAAGAGCATCGCGAGCGCGATGTCGCCGCGCGTCTTCCCGTACCAGCGGATCAACTCCATGATCACGGCGCCGAGTACGGAGACCAGCGTCGCCATCCACACCGGCGAGGTGGAGAGCAGGAAGCCGAGGCCGACGCCCGTCATCGCCACGTGGCCGATGCCGTCGCCCATCAGGGCCTGGCGGCGCTGGACGAGGTAGATGCCGACGGCCGGGGCCGTGATGCCGACGAGGACGGCGGCGAGCAGCGCCCGCCGCATGAAGTCGTACGAGAGGAGTTCCATCAGCTCAGCAGTCCTGTGCGGATCGGTTCGGCGGCCGCGTGCGTGTGCGGGTGTACGTGGTCGTGGCCGGGCAGCGCGTGCTGGCCGACGGCCTGCGGGGGCGGGCCGTCGTGCAGCACGCAGCCGTCGCGCAGGACGACCGCGCGGTCGATCAGCGGCTCCAGCGGGCCGAGTTCGTGCAGCACGAGCAGGACGGAGGCGCCGGCCGCGACCTGCGTGCGCAGCGTCGCCGCGAGGATCTCCTGGCTGGCCAGGTCGACGCCCGCCATCGGCTCGTCCATGATCAGCAGCTCGGGTTCGGCGGCCAGGGCGCGCGCGATGAGCACGCGCTGGTGCTGGCCGCCGGAGAGCGCGTCCACGGAGTCCTTCGCGTGGTCCGCCATCCCGACGAGTTCGAGGGCGCGGGTCACCGCGTCCCGGTCGGCCTTGCGCATCAGGCCGAACCTCGCGCGCGAGAGGCGGCCGGAGGAGACGACCTCGGTGACCGTCGCGGGCACGCCGCCCGCGGCCGTCGTGCGCTGCGGTACGTAGCCGACGCGGGCCCAGTCCTTGAAGCGCCGCCGGGGTGTGCCGAAGATCTCGATGCCGCCGCCGGTGGTCGGGACCTGCCCGATGACGCTGCGGATGGCGGTGGACTTGCCCGACCCGTTCGCCCCGAGCAGGGCGACGACCTCGCCGCGGTGCACGGTGAGGTCGATGCCGCGCAGCACGGGGCGCCCGCCGAGCTCGGCCGTCACCTTGCTCAGCGAGATGACGGCTTCCCGTTCGCTCACGTCGCCCATGTCGCTCTCCTCCGGGGTCACTTGGTGCCCAGCGCCTTCTGGAGCGCCGCGAGGTTCGACTCCATGACCGAGATGTAGTCGTCGCCCTTGGACTTCTTCGTGATGCCCTCGATCGGGTCGAGCACATCGGTCTTGAGCTTCGCGTCGCCCGCGAGGGTCTTGGCCGTCTTGTCGCTGACGAGCGTCTCGTAGAAGACGGTGGAGACGCCGTCGTGCTCGGCCGTCTGCTGGAGCTGCTTGACGCGGGCGGCGCTGGGCTCGCTCTCCGGGTCCAGGCCGTTGATGGCCTCCTCGGTGAGGCCGTAGCGCTCGGCGAGGTAGCCGAAGGCGGCGTGCGTCGTGATGAACGTCGCGGACCCCGAGGATGCAGCGTCCTTGAGGCCCTTCTCGTACTTGGTGGTGAGGTCGTCCAGCTTTCCGACCAGGGCCTTGGTGTTCTTCTTGTACTCGGCCGCGTGGTCCGGGTCGGCCTTCTCAAGCGCCTTGCCGACGCCCTCGGCGACCTCGGCGTACTTCACCGGGTCGAGCCAGATGTGCGGGTCGGCGGCGTCCTCGTCGTGGGTGTGCTCGGCGTGCCCGTGGTCGTGGCCGTCGACCTCGTTGCCGTGCTTCTCCAGGGAGGTCAGGGAGCCCGCGTCGATCTTCGTCTTGATGTCGGACTGGTCGATCGCCTCGTCGACGGAGGGCTGGAGGCCCTTCAGGTAGACGGCGACGTCGGACTCCTCGAGCTGGGCGCGCTGCTTGGCGCTGACCTCCAGGTCGTGCGGCTCCTGGCCGGGCTCGGTCAGGTTCGTGACGTCGACGTGGTCGCCGCCGATCTCCTGGGCGAGGTACTGCATCGGATAGAACGACGCGACGACGCTCAGCTTGCCGCCGCTCCCCTTGTCTTCCGCGGCGGAGCTGCCGCACGCGGTCAAGGCGCCGAGACCGAGGGCGGTGACGGCGGCTACGGGTATCAGGCGGCGGGATCGTCGTACGTTCATGACTGTCATTTTCAACAAAACTGGAAACGGTTGTCAACAAGGTCTTGGGTCAAGGTCTTGGTCGAGGTCTTCGTCACGCTCGGTCCCGCTCTGTCCCCGGAACCGATTTGGTTCGGGGGGTGGGCCCGCCGGTAACCTGAAGCATTCGCTCCCGGAGCGCGTATCCAGCGCGCTCACCGTCGTCGTAATGAAGAGAGCACCGTGGCCGCCGACAAGATCGACACCATCGTCAGCCTCAGCAAGCGCCGTGGCTTCGTCTACCCCTGCAGTGAGATCTACGGTGGTCAGCGCGCTGCCTGGGACTACGGGCCGCTGGGCGTGGAGCTGAAGGAGAACCTCAAGCGTCAGTGGTGGCGCTACATGGTCACTTCGCGCGAGGACGTCGTCGGTATCGACTCGTCCGTGATCCTGGCGACCGAGGTCTGGCAGGCCTCCGGCCACGTCGCCACGTTCACCGACCCGCTCACCGAGTGCACCTCCTGCCACAAGCGGTTCCGTGCGGACCACCTTGAGGAGGCGTACGAGGCGAAGAAGGGCCGGCTCCCCGAGAACGGTCTGGCCGACCTCAGCTGCCCCAACTGCGGCAACAAGGGCACGTTCACCGAGCCCAAGCAGTTCTCCGGCCTGCTCTCCACGCACCTCGGCCCGACGCAGGACAGCGGCTCCGTCGCCTACCTGCGCCCCGAGACCGCGCAGGGCATCTTCACCAACTTCAGCCAGGTGCAGACGACTTCGCGCCGCAAGCCGCCTTTCGGCATCGCGCAGATGGGCAAGTCGTTCCGCAACGAGATCACGCCCGGCAACTTCATCTTCCGCACCCGCGAGTTCGAGCAGATGGAGATGGAATTCTTCGTCAAGCCCGGCGAGGACGAGGCGTGGCAGGAGTACTGGATGGAGCAGCGCTGGAACTGGTACACGGGCCTCGGCATGCGCGAGGAGAACATGCGCTGGTTCGAGCACCCGAAGGAGAAGCTCTCCCACTACTCGAAGCGCACCGCTGACATCGAGTACCGCTTCAGCTTCGGCGGCAGCGAGTGGGGCGAGCTCGAGGGCGTCGCCAACCGCACCGACTACGACCTGTCGGCGCACTCCAAGGCCTCCGGCCAGGACCTCTCCTACTTCGACCAGGAGAAGGGCGAGCGCTACACGCCGTACGTCATCGAGCCCGCGGCCGGTGTCGGCCGCGCGATGCTCGCGTTCATGATGGACGCGTACGTCGAGGACGAGGCGCCCAACGCCAAGGGCAAGATGGAGAAGCGCACGGTCATGCGCTTCGACCACCGCATCGCCCCGGTGAAGGTCGCGGTGCTCCCGCTGTCCCGCAACCCGGAGCTGTCGCCGAAGGCGAAGGGGCTCGCGCAGGCGCTGCGGCAGAACTGGAACATCGACTTCGACGACGCGGGTGCGATCGGCCGTCGTTACCGTCGCCAGGACGAGATCGGTACGCCGTTCTGTGTCACGGTCGACTTCGACACGCTCGACGACAACGCGGTGACCGTGCGTGAGCGGGACACCATGAAGCAGGAGCGGGTGTCGCTCGACCAGATCGAGGGCTACCTCGCGGCGCGGCTCGTCGGCTGCTGAAGCTGAGCGTTCGGGCCCGGTCCACCCGCAGGTGGGCCGGGCCCGGTTGCGTAAATTCAAGCCCCTGCGGCGATTGAGCAGCGGGGTCCGGGGCGGAGCCCCGCGACCGCAACCCCGTCTAGCTCCGCAACCCGCGCAGCACAAGCGACACGACCGCGTCGAAGGCCTCCCGCGCGCCCTCCCGGGACCACTCGCCCGCATACACGGGATCGTGGAAGTGGGCCGTGGCCTCGAAGACCGCCCGGGACGTCGCGGCGAGGTCATCCGCCTCGAACTCGCCCGCGTCGACGCCCTGTTGGAGGATCGACGTCAGCTGAGCCGTGAGCTCGGAGATGTGCGCGTCGACCACGCCGCCCTGCTCGTCCGTCAGGACGGAGTACGTGGCGAAGAGTTCGGGGTCGTCGCCCGCCTTGTGGCGCTTGGCCTCGAAGAGGGTCGCGAGCCAGTGACGCAGCTTGTCGGCCGCGGGCTCGTCCGCGGCGACGACCTCGGCGAGCCGCGCCGTCGTCCGGTCCAGCCAGCGCTTCGTGACCGCGCCGCGCAGCTCCGCCTTCGTACGGAAGTGCCGGTACACCGAGCCGTGGCTGACCCCGAGCGCGCGCGCCACGTCGACGACGGTCGCCTTCGCGGGGCCGTGCCTGCGCAGGACGTCCTCTGTCGCGGCGAGGATGCGCTCGGGGGTCAGGGTCTCGGGGGCCATGGCTACGAAGTTACCGGGCCGCTGATCAGTGCTCGCTGTCGAGGTGTGCCATTTGGGCCGCCGGGTAACGGTCGCCGGCCGCGGCGTCGGCGGGCACCGCTTCCTCGATGGCGGCGAGGTCGGCGGCGTCCAGCGTGACGTCGAGGGAACCGAGGGCCTCCGTCAGACGCTCGCGGGTGCGGGCGCCGATCAGCGGGACGATGTCCTCGCCGCGGGCGGACACCCACGCGATCGCGATCTGCGCGACGCTCACGCCCTTCTGCTCGGCGATCTTGCGGAGCTGCTCGACGAGGTCCAGGTTGTGCTGGAGGTTCTCGCCCTGGAAGCGCGGGCTGAAGGCACGGAAGTCGCCCGCGCCGAGCTTGCGGTCGCGCGTGAAGTGGCCGGAGATCAGGCCGCGCGAGAGCACGCCGTACGCGGTGACGCCGATGCCGAGATCGCGGGTGGCCGGCAGGATCGACTCCTCGATGCCGCGCGAGATGAGCGAGTACTCGATCTGGAGGTCGGAGATCGGGGCCGTCGCCGCCGCCCGGCGGATGGTGTCCGCGCCGACCTCGGACAGGCCGATGTGGCGCACGTACCCCTGCTCGACGAGTTCGGCGATCGCGCCGACCGTCTCCTCGATCGGCACCTCGGGGTCGAGGCGGGCGGGCCGGTAGATGTCGATGTGGTCGACGCCGAGGCGCTGAAGCGAGTACGCGGCGAAGTTCTTCACCGCCTCGGGGCGGGCGTCGTAGCTGTTCCAGGAGCCGTCCGGGCCGCGCAGGGCGCCGAACTTCACGCTGGTCAACGCGTTCTCCCGGGCCGCGGTGGGCGCCGTGCGCAGGGCCTCGCCGAGCAGCATCTCGTTGTGGCCCATCGCGTAGAAGTCGCCGGTGTCGAGGAGCGTGACCCCGGCGTCGAGCGCGGCGTGCACCGTGGCGATGGACTCGGCGCGGTCGGCCTCGCCGTACAGCGCGGACATGCCCATGCAGCCGAGGCCGAGGGCGGCGGTGCGCGGGCCCGTGGTGCCGAGGGTGCGGGTGGGGAGGGCGGTGGTCATGGGGGCTCCTTCGGGTGGGTGACTCCAGCGTCGCATGACAGGTGACAGATTTCAATATCTGTCACCTGTCACCTCCTCTGTGGGTGTGTGCTCGGCGGTCAGGCGATCCGGCGCGGCAGCCGCACGCTCAGCAGCGTCGTCAGCGCCACCGCGGCGAGCTGCACCAGCAGCGTCAGCACCAGCGCGTCGCGCATGCCCGCGCCGGGTGCCACGGAGAGGAACAGCGAACCCAGCGTGGCCACGCCCAGCGCGAGCGCCGCCTGCTGCGTCGTCGTCATCACGCCGCTGCCGACGCCCGCCCTCGCCGCCGGCACCTCGGAGAGGACGATCCGGAAGATGATCGGCAGCTGGAGCGCCTGTCCCGCCCCGGCGAGCACCGATCCCGGCAGCATCTCCAGGATCCCGAGGTCCGGCCAGGAGCGCCATGCGGCGAACGCGATCAGCGCCACCCCGGCCGCTTGCAGCAGGCCGCCCACCGTGACGACGCGCGCGCCCCAGCGGGACACCAGGCGCGGCCCCGCGAGCGAGGTCGCGAAGAAGACCGCCGCCATCGGCGCGATCGTCATCCCGGCCTCCGTCGCACCGAGGCCCTCACCGCGCTGCAACGCCACCGCGATCACGAACATGAACCCGCTGAAGCCGATGGAGAACGGCACGATCATCACCAACCCGCGCCGCAGCGACGTGAGTTGGAAGAGCGACGGCGGTACGAGAGGGGTGCGTCCCGCGCGGTCGGCCGCGCGCTCCACCGCGTAGAAGACGTACGCGAGGAACGGGAACGCCGCGAGGCTCAGCCACGTCCACAGCGGCCAGCCCGCGGCCCGGCCCTCGGTCAGCGGGGCGAGCAGTGCGATCAGGGCGAGCGCGAGCAATATCGTGCCGGGCACGTCGACCGGCTCCGGCCGGTCGGAGCGGGTCTCCGGGACCGTACGGGCGGTGAGCACCAGGGCGAGGACGACGACCGGCACGTTCACCAGGAACACCGAGCGCCAGCCCGTGCCGAGCAGGTCGGCCGAGACGAGCAGGCCGCCGAGCACCTGGCCCGCCACCATCGAAAGACCGGCCGTGGCGCCGTACTTGCTCATGGCGCGCGCCCGGTGCGGGCCGCTCGTCGTGGCCTGGATGGTGGCGAGGACCTGCGGCAGCATCAGCGCGGACGCGGCGCCCTGCGCGACCCGGGCGGCGACCAGGGTCCACGCGGTGGGCGCGAGTCCGCAGGCCAGCGAGGTGAGGCCGAAGGCCGCCGTGCCGAGGACGAACAGGCGGCGGCGCCCGAGGAGATCGCCGAGCCGGCCGCCGAGGACGAGCAGGACCGCGTACGTGATCCCGTAGCCCGCCACGACGAGTTCGAGGACGGGTTCGCTCGCGTGCAGATCGCGGCCGATGGTGGGCAGGGCGACGTTGACGATGAAGAAGTCGATGAGCGGCAGGGCCGCGCCGAGCAGCACGGTGAGCAGGCCGAGGCCGCCGAGCGCGGTCGGGGTCCGGTCACCGGCGTGGATGGGCCGGGCCTGGATGGGGGTCGTCATGCCATTGAGCGTCGACCGGTTCCGAGACGGGTACCAGAGTGTTCTTATCCTGGTAGAAACTCCACCTGGAAACAGGCTCCGGCGGGGTCCATCCTGGGTGCATGGCCACGATGACACGGGATGTGCCAGATGTGCGCGGCAGCGGTCCGGCCGACATCCGGCGGCACGAACTGGGGGCCTTTCTGCGCACCCGGCGCGAGCGGATCTCGCCCGAGGACGTGGGACTGCCGCGCGGCCGGCGCCGCCGCACGCCGGGCCTGCGCCGCGAGGAGGTCGCCCACCTCTCGGCGGTCGGCGTCACCTGGTACACGTGGCTGGAGCAGGCCCGTGACATCCAGGTCTCCGCGCAGGTCCTCGACGCGCTGGCCCGCACGCTGCGGCTCGACGCGAGCGAGCGGGCCCATCTGTTCGGACTCGCGGGCGCCATCGACCCGACACCGGCGGCGAGCTGCGCCACGCTGACGCCCGAACTGCGCCAGATGCTGGTCCAGTTGGAGCCGATGCCAGCCTGCGTGATGAATAGCCGCTACGACATCCTCGCCTACAACCGTACGTACGGGCGGATGCTGAGCGACCTGGACGCGATCCCGCCCGAGGACCGCAACTGGATGCTGCTGGCCTTCACCAACGAGCAGTGGCGCGCGGGGATCGTCTTCCTCGACGACGTGTTGCGCACCCTGGCCGCCAAGTTCCGTGCGGGCATGACCGACCGTCTCGCCGACCCCGCGTGGAAGCTGGTCCTGAAGCGGCTGCTCGACGAGTCCGCCGAGTTCCGCGCGCTCTGGGAGCGGCACGACGTCGTGCGGTCCGTGCCCAGCAAGGTCAAGCACTTCCGCAACCCGGACGTCGGGCCGCTCTCCGTCGTCCACACCGATCTGTGGCTCGGCCGGGACTGCGGCGCCCGCATGGTCACGTACGCGCCGGCGGACGACGCTTCCCGTGAACGCCTCGACCGGCTCCAGGAGTTGGCGGCCGCCGGGTCATGAACCGGCGGCGGCCTTGGTCATCGCCGCGTCCTCCGCGTCCTCCAGACGCTCCGCCGTCCGCCGCGCCGTCTCCCGTGCCCAGTGGCCGCTGGTCAGCGCGCCGAGCGCCAGGACGGCGAGGCCGCACCCGGCGATGATCCACCAGCAGGTCCGGCTCGCGCCGACGAAGGCATGGGCGTACGAGGATTCCGCGACGCCCGACGCGAGGACCGCGCCGATCACGGCGACGCCGAGGGTCTGGCCGATCTGGCGGCTGGTGGAGGCGACCGCGGCGGCCACGCCCGCCTGGGCGCGCGGCATTCCGGAGACGGCCGTGTTGGTGATCGGCGCGTTCACGAAGCCGAAGCCGATGCCGAACAGGACGTAGCCGATGAAGAGCGTGACGTTCGAGGTCTCCGCGTCGAACGCCGCGAAGAGGACGCCGCTCGCCGTCATCATCACGCCCGCGACGAGCAGGGGCAGCCGCGGTCCGCGGCTGCCGACCAGCCGCCCGGACAGCGGGGCGCACACCAGCGTCATCGCCGCCATCGGCAGCATCCACAGGCCCGCGTGCAGCGCGTCCAGGCCGCGTACGTCCTGGAGGTAGAGCGTCGACAGGAACAGGAAGCCGCCGAGCGCCGCGAAGCCGCAGATCGCGATCACGGTGGCGCCGCTGAACGGGGCCGAGTGGAAGAACCGCAGGTCGATGAGGGGTTCCTCGCGGCGGGGCTCGTAGATGAGGATGCCGATGAGCGCGGCGACGGCGATCGCGGCGAAGACGATGATCCGTACGGAGGTCCAGCCCGCGTCGGGCGCCTCGATGATCGCGTACGTGAGCGAGCCGAGCAGCGCGATGATCAGGAGCTGGCCGACCGGGTCGGGGCGGCGGGCCTTCGGGGCGCGGGACTCGGGGACGTAGCGGATCGTGAGGAGCAGGGCCGCGAGGCCGACGGGCAGGTTGATCCAGAAGATCGAGCGCCAGCCGACGGAGTCCACGAGCAGCCCGCCGACCAGCGGCCCGGCCGCCATGGAAATACCGACGACGCCGCCCCACACGCCGATGGCACGGGCCCGCTCGCGCGGGTCCGTGAACGTGTTCGTGATGATCGACATCGCGACCGGGTTGAGCATCGAGCCGCCGACGGCCTGCAACATCCGGAACGCGACCAGCGCCTCCAGCGACGGGGCGAGCGAGCAGGCGACGGAGGCGACCGTGAAGACGGTCAGGCCGATCGTGAAGACCTTCCGCCGCCCGATCCGGTCGGCCGTCGAACCGGCGAGCATCAGCAGCGCGGCGAGCACCAGGGTGTAGGCGTCGATCGTCCACTGCATGCCCGAGAGCGTGGCGTCGAAGTCCTTCGCCATGGAGGGGAGGGCGACGTTCAGGACGGTGTTGTCGAGGCTGACGATCAGCAGGCTCATACAGCAGATCGCCAGAACGAGCATCCGCCGGCGGTGGGTCAGTGTTTGTCGTGCATCGGGCATGTGTCCGACGGTAGCCGGATCTGCTGTGAGGTGAGACCACTCAAGCCCCTGCGGCGATTGAGCAGCGGGGTCCGGGGCGGAGCCCCGTGGGCGGAGGGCGGTCAAGTGAGGTCTCGCGGTAGCCGCAACGCCAGCACCGCGAGCCCGAGAAGCCCGACCGCCTGCACCGCGAACACCACCACAAGCGCCACCCGCATCCCCGCCCCCGGCACCACCGCCAGAAACAACGACCCAAGCGTGGCCACGCCCACCGCGAGGCACGCCTGCTGCACCGTCGCCGCGAGCCCACTGCCCGCCCCGGCCCGCGCCGCCGGCACCGCGCCCAGCACGATCCGGTAGTAGAGCGGCAACTGGAGCCCGGTGCCGATTCCCGTCAGGGCGAGCCCCGGCGCCAGCACCAGCGGCGTGATCCGGTCCCACGGCACCCACAGCGCGGTGAGCGCGAACGCGGCGAGCCCCGCGATGTGCGACACCACGCTCACCACCAGCGTCCGCGAGCCGAACCTCGCCGCGAGCCGGGGCGCCAGCGTCGACGCCGCGAACTGCGCCACACCCATCGGGACCAGCGTCAGACCGGCCTCCAACGGACCGTAGCGCAGGCCCTGTTGGAGGGTGACGGCGCTGACGAACATCCAGCTCGCGAACCCGATGAAGATCGGCAGACCGAGCACGAGGCCGCGCCGCACCGCGGGCGCCGCCACCAGCGAGGGCGGCAGCAGTGGGCTCCCGCCCGTGCGCTCGGCGCGCCGCTCCACCGCCACGAACGCCAGGACCAGGAACGGCGCCGCGACCAGCGAGACCACCGACCACACCGGCCACCCCGTCGCCCGCCCCTCCGTCAGCGGCAGCAGCAGCGCGATCAGCGACGCGGCGAACAGCGCCGTGCCCGCGAGGTCACCGCGCGCGGGCCGCTCGGCGCGGCTGTCCGGCACGGACCGTACGGCGAGCAGCAGCGCGAGGACGACGACCGGCACGTTCACGAGGAACACCGCGCGCCAGCCCGTGCCGAACACGTCGGCGGCCACCAGGAGACCGCCGGCCACCTGCCCGAGCACGATGCCGACGCCGCCCACGGACCCGTACAGGGACACAGCCCGCGTTCGCCGCTCCCCGCTCGTCGTGGCGTGGATGGTGGCGAGGACCTGCGGCAGCATCAGCGCGGACGCGGCGCCCTGCGCGACCCGGGCGCCGACCAGGGTCCACGCGGTGGGCGCGAGTCCGCAGGCCAGCGAGGTGAGCCCGAAGGCGGCGACCCCGGCGAGGAACAGCCGCCTGCGCCCGAAGGTGTCGCCGAGCCGCCCGCCGAGCACCAGCAGCACGGCGTACGCGACCGCGTAACCGGCCACGATCATCTCCAGTCCCGCGGCGGAGGCGTTCAGGTCGCGCTCGATGCTGGGGAGGGCGACGTTCACGATGAAGAAGTCGATCATCGGCAGCGCGGCGCCGAGGAGGACGGTGAGCAGGCCGACGGGGCCGAGGTGCGGGGTGTCGTCGGCCGGTGGGGCGTTGGTGGTTTCGAGCGTGGTCATGGCTCGACCATCGCCGGACGCTCAGCCTGGTACCAGAGTCTTCTCATCCTGTTACAGGCAGTACCTGGCAACCGGATGACGGTCCGGGCATCCTGGTGGCATGTCGACCCGCCCCGTCTCCGACGACCCCCGCCGCACCGAACTCGCCGCGTTCCTGCGCAGCCGTCGCGAGCGGATCACGCCCGAGCGGGCCGGGCTGCCGCGCACCGCCCGCCGCCGCACGCCGGGCCTGCGCCGCGAGGAGGTCGCGCACCTCGCCGCCGTCGGCGTCACCTGGTACACGTGGCTGGAGCAGGGCCGCGCGATCAACGTGTCGCCCGGCGTCCTCGACGCGATCGCCCGCGCCCTCCAGATGGATCCGACCGAGCGCGGCCACGCCTTCGCCCTCGCGGGCACCACCGACCCGCACGCCGAGACCGTCTGCCCGGCCGTCACACCCACGATGCTGCGCCTCATGGACACCCTGGCGCCCTACCCGGCGGCCCTGCAGAACGCCCGCTACGACGTCCTCGCCGCCAACCGCGCCTACGCCGACGTCTTCGGCGACCCCATGGAACTCCCGCCCGAAGAGCGCAACTGCATGTGGCTGCTCGCCATGAGTGACCGCTGGCGCGAGCAGTTCCTCGACCGCGACGAGATGCTGCGCGACCTGGCCGCCAAGTACCGCACGTCGATGGCCGAGCACGTCGCCGAACCGGCCTGGAAGGCGCGGGTGGCCCGCCTCCTGGAGGCGTCGGCGGAGTTCCGCGCGATCTGGGAGCGGCACGAGGTCGCGCCGACGGTCCCGCACGTCAAGAGCTACCGGCACCCCGAGGCGGGGCTGCTGCGCCTGGAGCACCGCAACCTGTGGCTGTCGCCGGAGCACAGCGCGTACCGCCTGGTCGCGTACGTTCCCGCGGACGAGGAGACCGGCGAGCGGCTGGCGGGACTGGCGGCTCCGGCGGCCGTGACGGGCTGAGCGAGGGCCGGGCGGGGAGTGAGGGACAATGGATGCTTGTCCGCGCCCGTCGAAGGTGAAGTCGTACGTTCCGGAGAGCCCAGCGATGTCCGCTCTGACCATTGGTCCCCACCTGGTGCAGCCCCCCGTGGTGCTCGCCCCCATGGCGGGGATCACGAACGCCCCGTTCCGCACGCTGTGCCGGGAGTTCTCCGGCGGCAAGGGCCTGTTCGTGAGCGAGATGATCACGACGCGGGCGCTGGTCGAGCGCAACGAGAAGACCATGCAGCTCATTCACTTCGACGAGAGTGAGAAGCCGAGGTCGATCCAGCTGTACGGGGTCGACCCGGCCACCGTCGGCAAGGCCGTCCGCATGATCGCGGAAGAGGACCTGGCCGACCACATCGACCTGAACTTCGGCTGCCCGGTCCCGAAGGTGACGCGCAAGGGCGGCGGCTCCGCGCTCCCGTACAAGCGGAACCTGCTGCGCGCGATCCTCAAGGAGGCCGTGTCCGGCGCCGGGGACCTCCCGGTCACGATGAAGATGCGCAAGGGCATCGACGACGACCACATCACGTACCTCGACGCGGGACGGATCGCGGTCGAGGAGGGCGTCACGGCGATCGCGCTGCACGGGCGTACGGCGGCGGAGCACTACGGCGGCACGGCCGACTGGGACGCGATCGCGCGCCTGAAGGAGCACGTCCCGGAGATCCCGGTGCTGGGCAACGGCGACATCTGGTCGGCGGACGACGCGCTGCGCATGGTCCGCGAGACCGGGGTCGACGGGGTGGTCGTGGGGCGCGGGTGCCTCGGCCGGCCGTGGCTGTTCGCGGATCTGGTGGCGGCGTTCGAGGGGCGCGAGGAGCGGGTCCGGCCGACGCTGCGGGTGGTGGCCGACGCGATGGTGCGGCATGCGGCGTTGCTCGGGGAGTGGATCGGTGACGAGTCGCGGGGCGTGATCGACTTCCGTAAGCATGTGGCCTGGTACCTGAAGGGGTTCGCGGTCGGCGGTGAGCTGCGCAAGCGGCTCGCGACCACGTCGTCCCTGGCCGAACTCCGTTCCGGGCTCGACGAGTTGGACCTGGACCAGGGGTGGCCCTCGGGGGCCGACGGGCCTCGGGGCCGCACCTCCGGCAACGGTCGGGTGGTTCTGCCGGACGGGTGGCTGAAGGACCCGTACGACTGTGCGGGGCTCTCCGAGGACGCGGAACTCGACACGTCTGGCGGCTGACCGGACTCCTGTTGCGCGGCCCCGTCCCCCGGCCACGGGGCTCCGCCCCGGACCCCGCGCCTCAATCGCCGGCGGGGCTTGAAAGATCGGGGCTCCGCCCCGGACCCCGCTGCTCAAACGCCGCAGGGGCTTGATATGCCCACCCGCCGCGGGGGCTTGATTGGCCTACCGACGGAAGGGCTGGATGGGCTCGGTATCGTCACCGACTTGGGCAATCTGCCGCCTTGGGCGGCAGGGTGGGCAAGGCGGCGCACGGTGCCGCGTAACCATTGCTACGGCGTCGACCCCGTCGCAGCTCACAGGCCGCGGTGCCGGTCGCAGAGACGTCAGGCGCCCACCGCGGTGAGTAGGGCCAGGGGCGTCGCCGCGGAGCGGGACTCGCGGGCGCACGCGTGCGGGTAGGGCACGGGCGCCGGGTGCGCAGACCTGGCGTAGCCCGCCAGGACCTCCGGGAGGCGCCCGCCGCAGGCGGTTGCCGCGGAGATCAGGCCGGACGCCACCGTCCGCGCCTCGTCGTGCAACCCGTACCGGGCGAGACCGAGAGCGATCAGCGCGTTGTCGTGCGGCCACACCGAACCCCGGTGGTAGGACAGCGGGTGGTACGCGGCCTGGCCGGAGGCCACCGTGCGGACACCCCAGCCGGAGAAGAAGTCCGGCTCCAGGAGTCGGCGGCCGACCGCCTCCCCGTAGTCCTTGTCCAGCAGCCCCGACCACAGCAAGTGACCCGCGTCGGACGCCAGCGCGTCCAGTTGGCGTCCCTCCCCGTCCAACGCCAGCGCGGGGAACCCTGCCTCCTCCATCCAGAAGTCCCGTACGAAACGGTCCCGCAGGTCCGACGCCGCCTGCGTCAACAGGTCCGCGTACACCTTGTCGTCCCACACCGTCCGCGCCAGAACCGCCGTGCGCCGCAACGCGTCGTACGCGTACCCCTGCGCACCCGCCGCCATCACGGGCCCCGTCGCCCGGCCGCCGTCCGCGGAGCAGATCGCGCCGGGGGAGTCCTTCCAGTTCTGGTTGGCGAGCCCGCCCCGGTCGGCGCGGTACACGAGGTAGCCGCGCGACGTGAGCCCGCCGTGGTCGAGCATCCAGCCCACCGCCGCCCGTGCGTGGGGCTCAAGACGCCGGGCGAGAGCGGCGTCCCCGGTCTGCTCCACGTACGTGGCAAGGAGCACGAGGAACAGCGGCGTCGCGTCCACCGAGCCGTAGTAGCGCCCGTACGGCACCTGCCCGAAGTGCGCCAGCTCCCCGTGCCGCACCTCGTGCACGATCTTCCCGGGCTGCGCCACCGCCTCCTCCACCGCCCCGGTGGCCTGCGTCGCCGCCAGGACGGGGAGCGTCGCCGCGGCGAGTTCCGGCCGGTAGGGCAGCGCGAACAACGACGTCAGCGCCGCGTCCCGGCCGAGCAGCGTCAGGAACCACGGCACCCCGGCCGCCGGAACCAGATGCCGCTCCCCGTCGGGTCCGGTCGCCGGCACCCGCAGCACCGCCAGATCGGCAAGGCCCCGCGCACAGGCGTCCGCGAGCTCCGGCCACGCGCCCGAAAGCTCGATGCCCTGAGTGAACTCCCTTACGGTCTCCGCCAGTTCGGCCGCGACCTCCGCCGGGCCCGCCGCCGGCCTTGCAGGCTCCGCGCCCGAAGGTCGCGCCACCACCCGCAGCAGCAGCTCCGCGCTGCCCTGCCCCGCGAGGTCCAGCGTCCACACGAGGCGGCGCGCCCCGGTCCCCGTCTCCTCCACCGCGTCCGGCGCGGGCTCGCTCGTCACCGTCGTCGACGAGTACCAGTCGCCCCGCTTGTACGTGAACTCCACGCCGTCGTCGAGGACTTCGCGCGTGCGCACCGCTCCGATCTTCGTGTACGTGCGGTGGTCGGAGCGCAGCTCGAACTGGTCGGTGAAGTCGGCGTCGACCGTGAGCGCGATCCGTACCGTCGTCGGCACCGAGCGGTTCGAGACGACTTTCAGGAGCTCCACGAACGAGCCCTCCGCCACGGCCTGTTCGCGGAACAGCGTGTACGCCGACGGCTCCTGGCGCCCGCCGCGCGGCACGAGCACACAGCGCGCGACGCCCTCCTCCTCGTAGGACATGGGGGTCAGCACCTCAGGCGCCGCCCCGTCGACCGTGAGCTGCCAGCGGCACAGGTGGCGCGCGTCCCGCACGAACAGGCCGTCCGGCGAGGAGCCGCCGCGCACCGCGGTCAGCGCGCCGGACGGGTCGGTCGCCACGAACGTCCCTCCGTGCACCAGGAGTTGGCGCCCCCGCCCTCGCCCCTGCCCGTACCCGTGTCCGTGCCCATCCGTCATCGTGACGTCCTCTCGGCCAGCAGATCCAGCGTCAGCGCGGCCGTCCAGCCGAAGCCGCGGGCGCCGCAGCCCGCCCCCGTACGGGGATCCACGTATTCGGCGAAGTCGGACGCGCCCGCGACGTCGAGCATCGCGGCGCGAAGGCGCGCGGCCCGCGCGTGCTCGCCGTGCAGCCGCAGGCCGTGCTCCAGAAGCCAGTTGGTGTTGAACCAGGCGGGGCCGCGCCAGTAGCGGTGCGGGTCGAAGGCCGGCCCGAGCAGGTCGTAGCTGGGCGCCATCCGCACCAGCTCCCCGACACCGAAGTGCGGGCCGCTCGCCGTGTCCACGAGCGCCCGCACCACCTCGCGCGGCAGCGTCGGCAGGATCAGCGGCAGCAGCCCGGAGATGCCGTACTCGCGGACGAGCCCGCCCCCGCCCCGTAGATCCCGGCAGAAGAACATCCCGGCCTCCGGGTCCCACAGCCGCCGCACCAGCGCCGCCGTCAGCCGCTCCGCGCGCGCGTGCCGCGCCGTCCCCGCGGCGCCCAGCTCGCAGGCGATCCGGGCCAGCGCGTGCTCGGAGGCCGCGAGCAGGGCGTTGAAGGAGGGGTCCTCGACCGCGAAGGCCGTCAACTCCCCGCCCCCGTCCGCGTATTCACGATTCCGGTACTCGGCGGCGAGCCGTACGTACCGCCCGTAGTCGAGGTCCGTCGGCCGGTCCTGCGCCGCCCCGTGCTCCAGGTCCGCGCGGCGGAACGCCCCGGCGGGGGTGGGGGAGATCCGGCGCAGCGGGGCGTCCCAGCACGGGCTGTTGTCCATGCCCTGCTCCCAGGGGTGGACCACGGAGACGAGGCCCGCGCCGCCGTGGTCGCGGCGGTGCAGGAGGTAGCGGTGCCAGGCGGCGAGGCCGGGGTAGACGCGCGCCAGGAAGCCGCGGGAGCGGGAGAGGGCCGGGTCCGCGCGGTGCACCAGCCAGGCGGCCAGCGCGTGGACGGGCGGCTGCACGATGCCGGAGGTCTGCACGGCGGCCGGGGCGCCCGCGGCGCGGCCCGCGGTGGAGGAGCGCCAGAAGTCGGGGCTGGGGAAGTAGGCGTCGAGCGCGACGGCGGGGTTGAAGACGATGTGCGGGATCCGGCCGTCGCCCCACTGCGCGGCGAGCAGCGTCTCCAACTCGCCCTGGGCGCGCAGCGGAGAGACATGGCGCAGGCCGATCGCGATGAACGCCGAGTCCCACGACCACTGGTGGGGGTAGAGCGTGCGCGAGGGAACGGTCGAGGTCCCCGTCCAGTTCGCGTCGAGCACGCGCGCGGCGCGGTCCCGTAAGGAGGAGCGGGGCCGCGCGGGCCGCAGGGCTCCTCCGCGCCGCTCGGTCGTGTGCTCCACAGGCCCTCCCCCCGCCCCTTCCCGGGGCTCCCGGTTACGCGTCCCGCAGCATAGGGTTACGTCTGCTTAACACGCAAAACCTAGAATGTAACGCACAGTTGATGAACGCAAGGGGGTAGAGGCGGCATGGCGGGGAATCAGGCGAGCGCCGGGGAGCTGCTGCACCTGGTGCGCAGCGGCAGGGCGACCACACGGGGCGCCCTCCAGGAGGTGACGGGCCTGTCCAGGGCCACGGTCGGCCAGCGCCTCGACCGGCTCTTCCGCGCGGGCTGGCTGCGCGAGGGCGCGGCGGGTCCGGTCAACTCCCGCCTCGGCGGCCGCCCTTCGATCCACCTGGAGTTCGACGACGCGCACGCCGTGGTGCTCGCCGCCGACCTCGACACCCGGCACGCCCGCGCCGCCGTCCTGTCCCTGACCGGCGAGGTGCTCGCGGAGCACATGGACACCCTCACCGTCGACGACGGCCCCGAGCGGGTGCTGTCCCGACTCGGCGGCTGGTTCGGCGACCTGCTGCGGAAGGCGGACCGCTCGCCCGGCCTGGTGTGCGGGATCGGCCTAGCGGTGCCGGGACCCGTCGACTTCGACTCCGGCCGGGTCGTCCAGCCGCCGATCATGCCCGGCTGGGACGGCTACGACATCGTGGGCCGGCTCGCCCGCGCGGCCGCCGAGGGCGCGGGCACCCCGGCCGAACTCCCGGTCCTCGTCGACAACGACGCCAACCTCATGGCGTACGGGGAACAGCGCACCGCCCACCCCGACTGCCGCGCCTTCGCCCTCGTCAAGGTCTCCACCGGGATCGGCGCGGGGGTCGTCGTGGACGGCAGGATCTACCGGGGCATCGACGGCGGCGCGGGCGACATCGGGCACATCCGCGTGCCGGACGGGGCGGACGCGCTGTGCAAGTGCGGCTCGTACGGCTGCCTGGCCGCCGTCGCCAGCGGCCGGGCGGTGGCGCGCCGGCTGAGCGAGGCGGGGGTCCCGGCGACGTCGGGCTCCGACGTGCGCGAGCTGCTCGCCGCCGGGCACCCGGAGGCGCTGCGGCTCGCACGGGAGGCGGGGCACGGGGTCGGCGAGGTCCTCGCGACCGTCGTGACGCTCCTCAATCCCGGCGTTCTCATGATCGCCGGAGATCTGGCCGGAACTGCCTTCCTCACGGGCGTCCGTGAACTTCTGTATCAACGGGCCCTGCCCCGCTCGACCGCGCACCTGGACGTGGTCACCTCCCGGCTCGGCGAGCGCGCGGCGCTCATCGGAGCGGGAGCGCTGGTGGTGGAGGAGCTGTACGCCCCCGCGCGGGCCGAGCGGCGGCTGGCGGCGCTGGGCCTGTGACGCGCCCGTTTCGTCCCCGAGTCGCGTCCGCATGCTGGAACGGGACCGTCCGGGAGCCGCTTCAAACGGCGTGATTCTCGCCACCCCTGATCGGGGTTGCGCTCAGATGAGCGATTAAAGTCCGTCTGCACTTCTCCAAGCCCTGGCACTCAGTGCCACCGCTCGATCATTTATGACCTGAACGCACAAACGAGCAGAGTGCGCTCATGTGAGCAATAGGTGGGGTCTACGGGGGTAGCGTCTTCAAGTAATGAACGTGAGGGTGAAGGGAGTGCCTCCCGCCCAGCGCTTTCGATCTCCTGGCGGACGGGTGGTTACGCCCGTATGACAGCTGAGTGGACGTACCCACAGGCCTTGGATCTGGGTATGTTCCTCGCCGTCAGGGCAGCCACCCGAGCCTCGAGGAGTCGAGACCCGTGTCGGAAAACAAAGATCCTCAGGTAGCGAAGTTCGTTTACGACTTCACCGAGGGGAACAAGAACCTCAAGGACCTTCTCGGCGGCAAGGGCGCGAACCTCGCCGAGATGACCAACCTGGGCCTTCCCGTCCCTCCGGGCTTCACGATCACCACCGAGGCCTGCAAGGTCTACCTCGACAGCGGCGAGGAGCCGGTGGCACTCCGTGACGAGGTCTCCGCGCACCTCGACGCGCTCGAGAAGAAGATGGGGAAGAAGCTCGGCCAGGCCGACAACCCCCTTCTGGTGTCGGTCCGTTCGGGCGCGAAGTTCTCCATGCCCGGCATGATGGACACCGTCCTCAACATCGGTCTCTCCGACAAGTCGGTGCAGGGCCTCGCCAAGCAGGCCGGCGACGACCGCTTCGCCTGGGACTCGTACCGCCGCCTCATCCAGATGTTCGGCAAGACCGTCCTGGACGTCGACGGCGAGCTCTTCGAGGACGCGCTGGAGAAGGCCAAGGCGGCGAAGAAGGTCGCGGTCGACACCGACCTCGACGCCGCCGACCTCAAGAAGCTCGTCACGCGCTTCAAGAAGATCGTCAAGACCGAGGCCGGGCGCGACTTCCCGCAGGACCCGCGCGAGCAGATGGACCTCGCCATAAACGCGGTCTTCGACTCGTGGAACACCGACCGCGCCAAGCTGTACCGCCGCCAGGAGCGCATCCCCGGCGACCTCGGCACCGCGGTGAACGTGTGCTCGATGGTCTTCGGCAACCTCGGCGCGGACTCCGGCACGGGCGTCGCGTTCACCCGCGACCCGGCCAGCGGCCACCAGGGCGTCTACGGCGACTACTTGCAGAACGCGCAGGGCGAGGACGTCGTCGCGGGCATCCGCAACACCGTGCCGCTCGCCGAGCTGGAGCAGATCGACAAGAAGTCGTACGACCAGCTCATGCAGATCATGGAGACCCTGGAGAACCACTACAAGGATCTCTGCGACATCGAATTCACCATCGAGCGCGGCCAGTTGTGGATGCTCCAGACCCGCGTCGGCAAGCGCACCGCCGGTGCCGCGTTCCGTATCGCGACGCAGCTCGTCGACCAGGGCCTGATCGACGAGGCCGAGGCCCTCCAGCGGGTCAGCGGCGCGCAGCTCGCGCAGCTGATGTTCCCGCGCTTCGACGACGAGGCGAAGGTCGAGCTGCTCGGCCGCGGCATCGCCGCCTCTCCGGGCGCGGCCGTCGGCAAGGCGGTCTTCGACTCGTACACCGCCATCAAGTGGTCGCGCTCCGGCGAGAAGGTCATCCTGATCCGCCGCGAGACCAACCCCGACGACCTCGACGGCATGATCGCCTGCGAGGGCATCCTGACCTCGCGCGGCGGCAAGACCTCGCACGCGGCCGTCGTCGCCCGCGGCATGGGCAAGACCTGTGTCTGCGGCGCCGAGGAGCTGGAGGTCGACACCAAGCGCCGCCGGATGACCATCGGCGACACCGTCGTCGAGGAGGGCGACGTCGTCTCCATCGACGGCTCCACCGGCAAGGTCTACCTCGGCGAGGTGCCCGTCGTGCCCTCCCCGGTCGTCGAGTACTTCGAGGGCCGCATGCACGCCGGCGCCGACGACGCCGACGAACTCGTCGGCGCCGTGCACCGGATCATGGCCTACGCGGACCGAGTACGCCGCCTGCGCGTACGCGCCAACGCCGACAACGCCGAGGACGCGCTGCGCGCCCGCCGCTTCGGCGCGCAGGGCATCGGCCTGTGCCGCACCGAGCACATGTTCCTCGGCGACCGGCGCGAGCTGGTCGAGAAGCTGATCCTCGCCGACACGGACGGCGAGCGCGAGGAGTCCCTGAAGCTGCTCCTTCCGCTCCAGAAGCAGGACTTCGTCGAGCTGTTCGAGGCGATGGACGGGCTCCCCGTCACCGTCCGTCTGCTCGACCCGCCGCTGCACGAGTTCCTGCCCGACATCACCGAGCTGTCGGTGCGCGTCGCGCTCGCCGAGTCCCGCAAGGACAACAACGAGAACGACCTGCGCCTCCTCCAGGCCGTGCACCGGCTGCACGAGCAGAACCCGATGCTGGGCCTGCGCGGCGTCCGTCTCGGCCTCGTCATCCCCGGCCTGTTCACCATGCAGGTACGGGCCATCGCCGAGGCCGCCGCCGAGCGCAAGAACGCCAAGGGCGACCCGCGCGCCGAGATCATGATCCCGCTCGTCGGCACCGTCCAGGAGCTGGAGATCGTCCGCGAGGAGGCCGACCAGGTCATCGCGGAGGTCGAGGAGCAGACCGGCGTCAAGCTGAAGCTCGCCATCGGCACCATGATCGAGCTGCCCCGCGCCGCCCTCACGGCCGGACAGATCGCCGAGGCCGCCCAGTTCTTCTCCTTCGGCACCAACGACCTCACGCAGACGGTCTGGGGCTTCAGCCGCGACGACGTGGAGGCGAGCTTCTTCACGGCGTACCTGGAGAAGGGCATCTTCGGCGTCAGCCCGTTCGAGACGATCGACAAGGACGGCGTCGGCTCGCTCGTGAAGTCCGCCGTCGAGGCCGGCCGTGCCACGCGGCCCGACCTCAAGCTCGGCGTCTGCGGCGAGCACGGCGGCGACCCCGAGTCGGTCCACTTCTTCCACGAGGTCGGGCTCGACTACGTCTCCTGCTCCCCGTTCCGCATCCCCGTCGCCCGCCTGGAGGCCGGCCGCGCGGCCAGCACCTCCGTGGGCAGCGACCACCGCTGACCGGGGACGAACAACTCCGGGGCCGTCGCGAGTCCCCGACCCTCACCGATTCGCGGCGGCTCCGGTATCCACAAAAGGGCGGCACCCCTGTGCGGGGGGTGCCGCCCTTTCCCCGCGTGCGTACCCTTCGGTAACCCCCTCAGACGACGTCCCCCCGAAGGAGAGCCGACCCCATGAGCGGCTGGAGCGCGACCGACATCCCCGACCAGCACGGCCGTACGGCGGTGGTCACCGGAGCCAACACCGGCATCGGCTACGTCACCGCACGCGAACTGGCGCGCGCCGGCGCCCACGTGGTCCTGGCCTGCCGCAGCGAGCCGAGGGGCACCGCGGCCCTGGACCGCCTGACGTCCGAGGTCCCCGGAGCACAGGCCGAGTTCGCGCCGCTCGACCTCGGCGACCTCGCCTCGGTGCGGGCCTTCGCCGAGGACCGCCAGGACCGCCCGCTCGACCTCCTGGTCAACAACGCGGGCGTGATGGCCCTCCCGTACGGCCGCACCGCCGACGGCTTCGAGACCCAGTTCGGCGTCAACCACCTGGGGCACTTCGCGCTGACCGGGCTGCTGCTGCCGGGCCTGCTCGCGGCGCCCGCGCCCCGCGTCGTCTCCGTCTCCAGCGCGCTGCACGCCATGGCCAACATCGACATCGCCGACCTCAACAGCGAGAAGAAGTACGGGCGTTGGATCGCCTACGGGCGGTCCAAGACGGCCAACCTGCTGTTCGTGCACGAGCTGGCGCGGCAGGCGCGGGCGGCGGACGTGCCCCTCGTGGCGGCGGCGGCGCACCCCGGCTACGCGGCGACGGAGTTGCAGGCGCGCAGCGCGCAGATGGAGGGCCGCAAGGGCATGGAGCGGTTCTTCGAGATCGGGAACCGGTTCTTCGGGCAGCCCGCCGAGGACGGGGCGCTGCCGACCCTGCGCGCGGCCACGGCCCCGGATGTGCGCCCCGACGACTTCTACGGCCCGCGCGTGGCGATGTGGCGCGGCGCCCCCACCACGTCGTGGCGGGCGTCGTGGACGGTCAACGACGCGGCGGGGGAGCGCCTGTGGGCCGCCTCGGAGCAGCTGACGGGCGTGGACTTCAAGGCGCTGAGCCGGTAAGGACGCCGGACCGGCACCCCCTCCAGCAGGGGTGCCGGTCCGACGTCGGTCCCGGGTGACGCGATCAGCTGTTGGCGTCGGCCTTGCGGCGGCGCACCACGTACACCGCGCCGGCGCCGAGCACGACGGCCGCGCCGCCCGCCAGGCCGATCGTCGGCAGGGCGGAGGAGGAGCCGGTGTGGGCGAGCGAACCGTCGGTGTCGGTGGAGCCGTTGTCCGAACCGGAGCTCGCGACCGGGGAGGCGCTGCCCTGCGGCTCGGGCTTGTTGGGCGTGGCCGGGGTGCCGGAGTTGCCGGCGCCGACCGGGTTGATCGCGAACTCGTATACGGCGAGGTCGCTCGCGCCGCAGCTCTCGTCCCGGTTGAAGTACTCGCCCACGGCGATGCTGGCTCCGTACCCGGCCGGTGTCGAGCGGTCGATCGTCAGACGCAGCGGCAGGTCGACATGCGCGCCCGCCTTCACGTTGGTGAAGTCGCCCGCGTAGCTGTCCTGGTCGACGGTCTTCCAGGTGCCGCCCTGCTTGGACTTCAGGTGCAGCTTGCTGGAGAGGTCCTTCACGCCGGTCTTGTCGACCGCGGCCACGGCCACGAACGGCAGCACCTCGTCGAGGGTCCGCTTGGTGTTGTTGGTCAGGCGCAGCTGGAAGTCGACGGTGGAGCCGGCGGCGATCTTGGACGGGAGGCCGGGCAGGGTGGCCTTGAGGGCGGAGTCCGTCGCGCACTCGGGATCCGTCGGCTCGCCGGGGGTGCCGGGCTCACCGGGCTCCTCGTCCTTCGCGTCGGCGAGCGCCTTCTCGGCGGCCTTCTTCGCGGCGAGCGCGGTCTGCACGTCCTCATCGGCCTGGTGGATCTTCTTGAGGATGGCGACCCGGGCGTCGTCGAGGGCCGTCTGCGCCGTGTCGAGCTTGGCGTCGGCGTCCGTCTTGGCGGTGGCCGCGGTCTCCGCGGCGGCCGTGGCCGTGTCCAGTTCCTTCTGGGCGGTCGCCTTCTCGTCGTCGGTGGTGGCGGCGTCGAGCTTCGCCTGCGCGTCGGTGACGGCCTTGTCTGCGGCTGCCTTGGCGGCCGTTGCCTCGTCGGCGGCCGTCTTCGCCTTGTCGCGGTCGGCCCTGGGCGGATACGTCGCAAGCTCCGTATCGTCCATCTCCTGCTGGAGCGCCTTCCAGGTGGCGACAGCCGCTCTGTACGTCTGCCGCGCCTCCTTCACCGCTTTCCTCAACTCGGATATGGAAGGCCGCTTCTCGGTCTGCACGCTGGACTGGGTCCCGGCGTACGCCGGAGAGACGGACAGCAGCACGACCGGAGCGGTCACGGCGGCGACTGCGGCTGTCGCGAGAATCTGACGGATCTGCACGGGACGCCCTCTGTTCGGGTCGGAGTATGGCGCGTGTAAGCGCTGAGGTCCGAGATCCTAGGGCGGTTCGAGGGCGCCCGTGCGGGGCTTTCTGTCCTGGTGTAAGTGGCGTTCTGCGCCTACTGGGGGTGAAATCAGGACGGATCGTGAAAGTTGCTCTCTATCCCTGCGTTTTCTCTGTGACTGATGTCACAGTCGATGCGGCGCCGTTCTCAACTCACCGCGTACGTCCGGACGGTGACCTCGTCGTCGTCCAGGCACCGCCCCGTCTCCAGGTCGAACCGCTGCTTCAGCAGGGGCGAGGCGACGAACGGCCGCCCCTGCGCCGAGCCCAGCAGTCCCCGCGAGAGCACGGACGCCCCGGTGAACGGGTCGGTGTTGTCGATCGCGTACATGCGGCCCGCGCGGTCCTTGAAGACCGCGGCCTGTCGGCCGTCCGGCAGCAGGACGGCGACCCCGCGCCCCGCGCTCAGGCGGGACGGCTCGCACACGGCCAACAGCTCGCCGTCCACGTCGAGTTGCACGAGGGTGGTCGTCAGTTCAGGAGCGATGGTCATCGGACAGCCAGTCCTTCCAGGGGGATCAGCGGCAGCTCGGGCTTGATCTGGTCGCGCTCGGGCATGAAGCGGACCGTCGGGTCCGGGGTGTCGGGGGCGTTGACGAAGGACACGAAGCGGGAGAGGCGCTCGGGGTCGTCGATGGTCTCGGCCCACTCGTCGCGGTAGTGCGCGACGTGCGCCCGCATCAGGGCCTCCAGCTCGTCGCAGATGCCGAGCGAGTCGTGCACGACGACGTCCCGTACGTGGTCGAGACCGCCGTCGATCCGCTCCAGCCAGGTCGCCGTGCGCTCCAGGCGGTCGGCGGTGCGGACGTAGAACATCAGGAAACGGTCGATGAGCCGGATCAGTTCGGCGTCGCTCAAGTCCTGGGCGAGGAGGTCGGCGTGACGGGGTGTCATGCCGCCGTTGCCGCCCACGTACAGGTTCCAGCCGTTCGCGGTGGCGATGACGCCGAAGTCCTTCGACTGGGCCTCCGCGCACTCGCGGGCGCACCCGGAGACCGCCGACTTCAGCTTGTGCGGCGCCCGCAGGCCCCGGTAGCGCAGCTCCAGGTCGATCGCCATCCGCACCGAGTCCTGCACCCCGTAGCGGCACCAGGTCTGCCCCACGCACGACTTCACGGTCCGCAGCGCCTTGCCGTACGCGTGCCCGGACTCGAAGCCGGCGTCCACCAACCGGGCCCAGATCAGGGGCAGTTGCTCGACCCGCGCGCCGAACATGTCGATGCGCTGGCCGCCCGTGATCTTCGTGTAGAGGCCGAAGTCCCGCGCGACCTCCCCGATCACGATGAGCTTCTCGGGCGTGATCTCACCGCCGGGGATCCGGGGCACGACCGAGTACGAGCCGTTCTTCTGGAGGTTGGCGAGGAAGTGGTCGTTGGTGTCCTGGAGGGCGGCCTGCTCGCCGTCGAGGACATAGCCGTCCGCGCCGATCGACGGGGCGAGCGAGGCGATGATCGAGCCGACGGCCGGCTTGCAGATCTCGCAGCCCTCGCCGCCGCGCGCGCCCTCCCGGCCGTGCTCGTCGAGGAGCCGCGCGTACGTCGTGATCCGCTTGACGCGCACGATCTCGTACAGCTCCTCGCGGGTGTGCTTGAAGCAGCCGCACAGCCCGCCGTCACCGGACTTCGGCAGCAGCTGCCCGATGAGCTTGACGCAACTCCCGCAGCCCGTACCGGCCTTGGTGCACTTCTTCACCTCGGGCAGTGAGGTGTGCTCGCAGATCGCGCCCTTGGTGACGTTGTGGCAGGAGCAGACGACGGCGTCGTCGGGCAGCGCCTCCGGGCCGAGCTGGGCGGGCGCGCCCGCGCCCGCCGGGAGGACCAGCTGCTCGGGGGCGATCGGCGGCACGGTCCCGGTGAGCGCGCGCAGCGTCCCGTACGCCTCCGCGTCGCCGACGAGGATGCCGCCGAGCAGCTCGCCCTCGCCGCCGATCACGAGCTTCTTGTACGTGCCCGAGCGCGAGTCCGAGTAGACGACGTCGAGGCAGCCGTCGGTGGCGCCGTGCGCGTCGCCGAACGAGGCGACGTCGACGCCGAGCAGCTTCAGCTTGGTGGAGAGGTCGGCGCCGGTGAAGGACGCGTCCTCGTCGGCGATGGTGTCGGCGGCCGTGAGCGCCATCTCGTAGCCGGGGGCGACGAGCCCGTACACCCGCCCGTCGGAGGCGAGCGCGCACTCGCCGATCGCGAAGACGTCCGGGTCGCTGGTGCGGCACCGCTCGTCGACGGTGATGCCGCCGCGCTCGCCGACCGTGAGGCCCATGTCGCGGGCGAGCTGGTCGCGGGGGCGGACACCGGCGGAGAAGACGACGAGGTCGGTGGCGAGTTCGCTGCCGTCCGACAGCTTCATGCCGCGCACCGCGCCGGTCGCGTCGTCCGTGACGATCTCCTGGGTGCCGACGCCCGTGTGCACGTCCAGCCCCATGTCCGAGATGGTCCGCAGCAGGGCCGCGCCGCCGCCCTCGTCGACCTGCACCGGCATCAGGCGCGGCGCGAACTCGACGATGTGCGTGGAGAGGCCGAGACCCTGGAGCGCGCCCGCGGCCTCGAGCCCGAGCAGGCCGCCGCCGACCACGGCGCCGACCGTCGCGTTGTTCTTCGCGTACTCCTCGATCGCGTACAGGTCGTCGATGGTCCGGTACACGAAGCAGCCGGTCGCGTCCTTGCCGGGCACCGGCGGGACGAACGGGTACGAGCCGGTGGCAAGCACGAGCGTGTCGTAGGGGACCTTCAGCCCTGAGCGGGCGTGCACGACGCGGGCCTCGCGGTCGACGACCACGGCGGGATCGCCGACGTACAGCTCGATGCCGTGCTTCTCGATGAACTCCGGGTCCGTCATGGACAGTTCCTCGGGGGTGGTGCCCGAGAAGTACGAGGTGAGGTGCACGCGGTCGTAGGCGGGGCGCGGCTCCTCGCACAGGACGACCACGCGGTGCGACTCCGTGAGCCCGCGCTCGGCGGCGGCCTCCAGGAAACGCTGGCCGACCATGCCGTGGCCGATGAGGACGATCGTGGGCAGAGCCTTTTCGGTCGGCATGTCAGAGGCCTCCGTCGTGGGTGAGCAGGTGCAGCAGAGGCGCGCCGACAGCGTCGTCGGCGGGCAGTGATTCGTTCGACTCCCAGGCGTGCGCGAGCGCGCCGACCGTGGCCAGTTCCCCGACAAGCACCCCGCCGACGAGACGGTCGCCGCGCACGACGACCTTCCGGTACGTGCCGCGGGTGGCGTCGGCGAGCTGCACGACGTCGTCGCCGGGCAGCGCCTCGGTCTCGCCGAACGCGGCGAGGTCCAGCGGCCCGGCCTCGTGCGGGAGGGTGAGCCGGGTCAGGGTGCGGGTGCCGGTGTACGCGGCGGTGGCCCCGGTCAGCAGGTCCGCGAGCGCGTCGGCCTGTTCCAGGGCCGGGGTCGCGAGGCCGTAGACGGTGTCGGCGTGCTGGGCGCAGTCGCCGACCGCGTGGATGCGGGGGTCGCTGGTGCGCAGCTCGTCGTCGACGACGATCCCCTTGCGGACGTCGAGCCCCGCGGCCTGCGCGAGACCGGTACGCGGGCGGACCCCGCAGGCGAGGACGGTGACGTCGGTGCCGAGCACGTACCCGTCGTGCAGCTCGACGCGCCGCACGTGTCCGTCGACGACGCCGACGCCGCGCACCCGGCACTCGGTGTGGATCTCCACCCCGAGCGCGGTGAGGTGGCGGCGGACGAGCTCGGAGGAGCGCGGGTCGAGCTGGCGCTCCATCAGCCGCTCGGACTGCTGGGTGAGGACCACCCGCGCGCCGCGCCGGGCGAGCGCGCGGGCCGCGGAGACGCCGAGGAGGCCGCCGCCGATGACGACGGCGCGGGTGCCATCGGTGACGGCCCCGGCCAGCGCCAGGCAGTCGTCCATCGTGCGGAACGCGTGGACGCCGCCGGGCAGTTCGGTGGCCTCCGGCGCGAACAGGCCGCGCAGCGGCGGCAGTACAGGGTTCGAGCCGGTGGCGAGGACGAGGCTGTCGTATCCGATCTCGTCCCCGTTCTCGCACTGCACGAGCCGCCGCTCGCGATCGATCCGGACGGCGCGGGTGCGCAAGTGCGGGCCGGTGGCGCGGGGCAGCTCGATGACCTCGGGCGGGTACGTCCCGGCCAGCACCTCGGCGAGCAGCACGCGGTTGTACGGGGCGTGCGGCTCTTCGCCGATCAGCACGGCGCGCTCGCCCAGACGGTGCGCGACGCGGATGCCGGCGAGGCCGGTGCCGATGACGACGACGCGGCCGGGGCCGGTCGTGGCGTCGTCGTGCTCGTACGGTGCGGTCATGTATCGCAGCGTGCGGCGCGGGTGTTTCTGCCTGGCGTCCCGTCCGTTTCCTGAGGGGAACGCTGCGCTCAGCGGGACCGGTGGGCGGGTGTGAGGGGCCGGAAGGGGCGGCGCCGCCTCCGGCTTAACCCGTGTTCAGTCCGCCCTCAAGGGCGCCTTAAGGATCGGCCGTACGGCGCTGACCAGCCAGAACCCGGGCTCCGTCGAGCCTAGTGTGCCGGTCGTGACCACCAAGGCCGTCGACCCCGAACTCGCCCGCTACCCCGCCCTGTCGTCCTACCGCAGGCAGACCGAGCCGCCGCGCGAGGCCCCGCCGATCCCCCCGCGCCCCCGCCGGGCACCCCGCGTGCGCCCCGCCGCGCCCGTACGGCTCACCCCGTACCAGCTGCGGGCCGGGATCCGTGCGGGCGCGATGCTCGTGACCGCCCTGTGGCTGGCGCAGGTCCGCCCGTCGGCACGGATCGACGCCCTGTTCACGACCGGCGCCCATCTGACCGGCCTGCTCGCCGGGTACGGGATCCTGGTCATGCTCTTCCTCATGGCCCGGGTGCCCGCCGTCGAGCACGGCATCGGCGCCGACCGGCTCGCCCGCCACCACGCGCGCGGCGGCCGCCACATCCTCACCCTCTGCGCCGCCCACGTCGTGCTCGCCCTGTGCGGCTACGCAGCGCACACCGGAACCGACCTGGTCACCACGGTCACCGAGCTGCTCGGCTACCCGGGGCTCGCCGCCGCGGCCGCCGGCACCGCGCTGTTCGCCGCGGTCGGCGTCAGCAGCGCCCGCGCCGTCCGCCGCCGCGTCGGACACGGCACGTGGCGCGGGCTGCACCTGCTGACCTACGTCGCGGCGGCGCTGGCCTTCGCCCACCAGCTGTCCGGCCCCGACATCGCGTCCGGCCCGGTGGGCCTCGGCCTGTGGTCGCTGCTGCACGCCACCGTCGCGGTGCTGCTCGTCTGGTACCGGCTCGTCGTGCCGGTGCGGCAGGCGTTCCGGCACGGCCTGCGGATCGTCGAGGTACGACAGGAGGGACCCGGCGTCGCCTCCGTCCTGATGCGCGGCACCGACCTCGGCCGGCTGGACGCGCAGCCGGGCCAGTTCTTCCGCTGGCGGTTCCTGACCCGGCGGCTGTGGCACACGGCGCTGCCGTTCTCCCTGTCGGCGCCGGTCGACGGCGACCACGTCCGGATCACCGTGAAGGCCGTCGGCGACCACACGCGCCGGGTGCGCAGGCTGCGGCCGGGCGTGCGGGTGGTCGCGACCGGCCCGTTCGGCGCGCTCACCGCGCACCGCCGTACCCGGCGCAAGGTGCTGTTGCTCGCCGGGGGAGTGGGCATCACGCCGCTGCGGGCGCTGTTCGAGACGCTTCCCGGCGAACCGGGGGACATCACACTCCTCTACCGCGCGAGCAACGCCGAACAGCTCGTCCTGCGCGAGGAGTTGGAGGCCATAGCCCGCAGCCGCGGGGCGGCCCTGCACTATCTCCTCGGCCCCTCCGGCGCGGCTTTCGACTCCCTGGCCCCGCAGGCCCTGCGCGACCTCGTGCCCGAACTCGCCGACCACGACGTCTACTTGTGCGGCCCGCCCGGCATGACGGAGACGGCGACGGCGGCACTGGCCAGGGCCGGCGTCCCCGAGACCCGCATCCACGCCGAGTCCTTCACGTACTGACCAGCTCTGGAGAAGAAGGGACATCCCCATGGGCCGCCACACCAGACCCACCCGCACCGCCCACGCCCCCACGATCCAGGCCCGCCGCAGGCTCACCGCGGGCCTCGCCTCGGCCAGCGCCCTGGTCGCGGCGTGCCTCGCGCTCACCGTCGACCCGGCGGCGCCCCCGGCCCCCGACCGGGCCGTCCCGCACACCGGGACGGAACCCTCGGATCAACCTCAGCGTTCCGGGGGGCCCTGGGCCGTGCAGGCCGCGGATCCGTAGAGTCCTGATCATGCCTGACATATCCCTGACCACCGTCGTCGTGCTCTGCGTCGCCGCGCTCGCGGCGGGCTGGGTCGACGCGGTGGTGGGCGGCGGCGGACTGCTCCTGCTCCCGGCCCTTCTCCTCGGTCTGCCCAACTCCGCCGCGGCGGGCCACGCGCTCGGCACCAACAAGGCCGTCGCCATCGTCGGCACCACCGGCGCCGCCGTCACCTACGCCCGCAAGGCCCCCGTCGACGTACGGCTCGCCGTCCGCATCGGTACGGCGGCGCTCGTCGGGTCGACCGGCGGGGCGCTGCTCGCGACGGGGATGAGCACGGAGGTCCTCAAACCGGTCGTGATGGTGGTGCTCGTGGCGGTGGGCGCGTTCGTGATCTTCCGCCCGTCGTTCGGCACGGCGCCCGCGGCGGTCCCCGCCTCGCCCCGCCGGATCCTCGCGGCCATCGGCTTCGCGGGCCTCGGCATCGGCTTCTACGACGGCCTGATCGGCCCGGGCACCGGCACCTTCCTGGTCCTGGCCCTGACCGCGATCCTCCACCTCGACCTGGTCACCGCCTCCGCCACCGCGAAGATCGTCAACTGCTGCACGAACGCGGGTGCGTTGGCGATGTTCGCCTGGAAGGGCCAGGTGTACTGGCAGCTCGCGGGGCTGATGGCGGTGTTCAACCTGGTGGGCGGCATGGTGGGCGCGCACACCGCGCTGAAGCGGGGCGCCGGGTTCGTACGGGTGGTGCTGCTGACGGTGGTGTGCGCCCTGGTGGTGAAGATGGCGTACGAGCAGTGGGTGGCTTAGCGCCTGTCCGGCCGCCGCTACCGGCTTCCCGTCAGGTGCGCGAACACGACCACGTTCCCCTGGTAGCCCGTCCGGCGCGAGTACGGCCCGCCGCAGGTGATCACCCGGAGTTCGGGGCGGCGGGCCGCGCCGTACACCCTCGCGTCGGGGAAGTGCTTCGCGTCGTACACCTCGACCGCGTCCACCGTGAACACCGCGGCCGAACCGTCCCGCCGCTCCACCTCGATCGTGCGGCCGCGCTTCAGCGAACCCAGGGCGTAGAAGACGGCAGGGCCGCGGGCGTTGTCGACGTGGCCAGCGACCACCGCCGTGCCCGTCTCGCCGGGTTTGGTGCCCGCCTCGTACCAGCCCGCGAGGTTCTTCCTGTCGGCCGGAGGCACGTCGAGGCTGCCGGAGCGGGTCAGGTCGAGGCCCATCAGCGGGGCGTCGACCCTGATCGACGGGATGCGGACGCGGTCCGGCGGCGACGGGGCCAGAGGAGCGGCGGCCGGTGGTTCGCGGCCGGTGTCGACGCGGGCCTGCGCGGCGGACGGCTGGGGCGGCGGCTGCCCCTCCGCCCCGCTGGCCAGGAGCCAGGCGCCGGCGGCGAGGGCCAGGGCGGTGACCGCTCCGGTGGCGGCGTTGACACGGTTCGCGGCGCGCGGGCGGGTGCGCGTGCCGGTGCGCTCGGGCTTGCGCATGGGGGCTGGGGTTCCTCGCAGTTCTTCACGGGCCGGTTTCTTCGCGGGGCGGCCCGTGAAGACGGGCCGAACCGGGCTCAGATGCGGTCGCCGCGCGCCCTGCGGTGCAGCAGCCAGGTGCCGCCCGCGGCGGCCAGCGCCAGCGCCGCCACGCCCGCGGTGGTCCGCGTGGGTTCGGGGCCGAGCGCGCCGCCGACGCCCGTGTTCACGTGGCCCTTGGGCAGCTGGGCCACGGAGGTGCCGGAGCCGGGCACGGAGACGATGAGATCGCCCGTCACCTCGGGGCCGCCCGCGCACCTCGCGACGATCTCGTACGTTCCCGGCTGCGCGGACACCGGGATCCGGAAGTGCCCGGTGGCGTTCGGCCCGGTCGCGGCGCCCGTGTCCGGAGCCAGCGTGAAGGTGCCCGCGCCGACCGCGCTGGCGTCACCGGCCGCCGTGCCGCTGCCGCCGCACGCGGTGGTGTCCACCGTGACCCGGTCGCCCGGCGTCGCCGTCGCCGGGTAGACCTCAAGGCCGCCCTGCGCGGCGGACGCGGGGGCGCCGGCGGCGAGCACCGCCGTGGCGGCCGCGGTGGTGAGGAACGCCGCCGCGGTCAGCGGTCGGGCCATGCCCCTGCGCACGCGCATCGTCCAAGCTCCTTCGCGGGCGACGGGCGCGCCCTGCCAAGGACGACGTAAGTGCCAGTCGTGCCTGTCCGCCTCCTGATGTGACGTCAGGACCCCTGCCCCGGCCGCGTTCCTGACGCCCCGACGGGTACGTTCCAGCAGGTCACCGGGGTGTCTGCGGGAAAGTACCCGAAGCGGGCGTGGAGGCGTGCGACCGGGTGACAGGGGTGGCGTGCGGGTGATGCCCGGTCAGTTCACCGCCACCGCCGACCAGGTGGCGGCCACGGCGGCGTACTCCTTGCTGCCCGACCCGTAGAGATCCTTGGCCGCCTTGAGCGTCGCGGTGCGCGCGCCCTTGTAGTTCGTCGACGACGTCATGTAGACGGTCAGCGCGCGGTACCAGATCTTGCCGAGCTTGTCCTTGCCGATGCCGGTGAGCTTGGATTTGTCGCACGTCGGGCTGTCGTTCCGGACGCCGCCGATGGTCTTCGGGCCGCTGCCCTCCGCGAGCAGATACGCGAAGTGGTTGGCGACGCCGGACGAGTAGTGCACGTCGAGACCGGCGACCTTCGAGTTCCAGCAGTCCGCCGACTTCCCGTCCCTGCTCGGTTTGTCCATGTAGCGCAGCGCGGTCGCCTTCGCCCCGGGCCTGACGATCTTCTCGCCGATCAGCCAGTCGCCGGGGTCGGCGGCGTTGTGCGCGTGGAACTCGACGAGCGTTCCGAAGATGTCGGAGGTGGCCTCGTTGAGCCCGCCGGACTCGCCGGAGTAGGTGAGGGCCGCGGTGGACGAGGTGACGCCGTGGGTCATCTCGTGGCCCGTGACGTCGAGGGCGACCAGCGGGCCGAACGTCTTGCCGTCGCCGTCCCCGTACGTCATGCAGAAGCAGTTGTCGTCCCAGAAGGCGTTGTTGTAGTCCTTGCCGTAGTGGACGCGGTTGTACGAGCCCTTGCCGTCGTCGGCTATGCCGATCCGGCCGTGCATGTCCTTGTAGTAGTCCCACGTCTGGTCCGTGCCGTACTGGGCGTCCACGGCGGCCGTGCTGCGGTCCGCGGCCTTTCCGGTGCCCCAGTGGTTGTCGGCGTCCGTGTAGACCTTGGCGGGGGCGCGCTCCAGGCAGATGCCGAGGACGCACGTGTCGGTCTTGTTGCCGGCGTCGCCGGTGTAGGTGTTGCCGCGCGTGGAGTCGTTCAGCTGGTAGCCGCCGGAGGAGGCGCGGGTGGTCGTGAGCGGGACGGTGCCGGAGTAGAGGGACTTGCCGTCGCCCGTGGCCGTGCTCGCGGCGCCCGTCGGCGTCGCGGTCTCCAGGCTGTCCCAGGAGTCGATCCCAGCGCCGGTGGTGGCGTCCGTGAGGACCGTACGGGCCATGGGGTTGCCGAGCGAGTCCTTCGCGGCGGCCGTGGTCTGCCAGGCCAGCTTGGGGCTGCCGTGCAGCGCGTCCACGACGAGCCGGGGCTTGGCCACGAGACTGTGGAGCGCCCTGCCGGGGTTGGCGTCCCGCAGGAGCGTCGTGGCGAGGTCCGCGGCCTTGGGGGCGGAGAGGCGGGGCGTGGTGGTGGGGACGGAGACGCTGCCGGAGACGGCGCGGTCGGTGCCCTCGTAGGTGCCGTCCGCGGCCTCGTGGACGACGAAGTCCCCTCCCAGGACCGGTAGTTGATCGAATGTGCGGTCGTAGCGGACGTGCCGGGCCCCGTCGGGGTCGGTGATCACGTCGCGTACGGAGGTGGCCACGGCGGAGGCGGGGCCCGCGGTCGCGGCGGGGGCGAGGGCGAGGGTGGCGGCGAGGAGGGTGGCCAGGGTGGTGATGCCGGTGGTGAGGCGGGATGTGGTCCGTATGGGTCTCATCAAGCGGCTCCGTGGGGACGGTGAGATGAGCGGGGGACGAGCGGGGGACTGCCTTTTCCTGACGCTGATTCAGTTTTAGGGGGCCATGACAAATGGAGTCCAGGGGTCCGCAGTGTCGGACCTGTGAAGGAGCGGGTGGTGGGGCGGAGGTGGCGGCGGGGGGGGCGTGTTGGGCGGGTCCGCGGGGGACGGCTTGGCGGGGCCTGAACGGGAGGTCTTGAGCGGGGTGCGTCGGGGTGGCGGGGATCGGCGCTGGGGGCTCCGTGGGTGGCCGGCCCTCGTCTCTCGGCCCAGCTCCTCTGCCTGGCCCATCTCCCACCCGCCCGCCCCCTCCGGGGGCGTAGGCCCGTCGGGGCGCCGCTCCTGCCTCCGGCTAGGTGTGGCTTGGGTCTACGGGGTGCCGCCGGGCCCGGGGCAACCTGCCGCGCAGGCGCACGGGTGGCCGCCACCCGCCTTGGGCAATCTGCCGCGCAGGCGCACGGGTGGCTGCCACCCGCCTTGGGCAATCTGCCGCCTTGGGCGGCAGGGTGGGCAAGGCGGCCCCCGGTGCGGCGTGCTGGTGACGAGGGGTCCGGCCCCGGACGAGTTGGCGGCCCCCCGGTGCCGCGCATCGAGGATCAGGGCTCGGCGCCGGCCGGCATGGCGGGCCCCCGGTGTGGCGCGCCGGCTATGCGGGCCCGGCCCCGGCTGACACACCGGGCCCCCGGTGCCGCGCACAGCCCAAGACGGCCCAGGTCACCCCACCCGTTCCACCCGAACCGCACACACCTTGAACTCCGGCATCCGCGACGTCGGGTCGAGGGCCGGATTGGTCAACGTGTTGGCCCGCCCCGCCCCCGGCCAGTGGAACGGCATGAAGAGCGTGTCGGGACGGATCGTGGAGGTGAGGCGGGCCGGCGCCTCGACCCGGCCACGGCGCGACGTCACCACGACCGCGTCGCCCTGCGCGATCCCGAGCCGCCCCGCCAGCCGCGGATGCAGCTCCACGAACGCCCCGGGAGCCGCCTCGTTGAGCTCCGGCACGCGCCGCGTCTGCGCCCCGGACTGATACTGGGCCACGACCCGCCCCGTCGTCAGATACAGCGGATACTCCGCGTCCGGCTCCTCCGCCGCGGCCCGATGCGCCACCGGCACGAACCGCGCCCGCCCGTCCTCCGTGGCGAACCGTTCGAGGAAGAGCCGCGGCGTCCCGGAACCACCGGCGTCCACGCCCACGCCCACGCCCGCGTCAGCGTCCGCGTCGTCGTCGGAGGGGCACGGCCAGAAGACACCGTCCCCCTCGGCCAACCTGTCGTAGCTGATGCCGGAGTAGTCCGCGGGCCCGCCCGCCGACGCCCGCCGCAACTCGTCGAACACCTCCCGCGCATCCGTCGGAAACCCCTTCTCCAGGTCGGGCGCGAGCCGGGCCGCGAGCCCCTGGAGGACGTCCAGATCGGTCCTGACCCCCGCCGGAGGCGCCAGCGCGCGCCGCCGCAACAGCACCCGCCCCTCCAGGTTCGTCACCGTGCCGGTCTCCTCGGCCCACTGCGTCACCGGCAGTACCACGTCGGCGAGTTCGGCCGTCTCGGAGAGGACGACATCGGCGACGGCCAGGAAGTCCAGCGAGCGGATCCGGGACTCGACGTGCGCCGCCCGCGGAGCGGAGACCACCGGATTCGAGCCCATCAGCAGCAGCGCCCGGATGTCACCGCCCAGCGCGTCGAGCAACTCGTACGCCGACCGGCCGGGACCGGGCAGCGCATCCGGTTCCACACCCCAGACCTCCGCCACGTGCGCCCGGGCCGCCGGATCCGTGAGCTTTCGGTAGCCGGGCAACTGGTCGGCCTTCTGGCCGTGTTCACGGCCGCCCTGCCCGTTGCCCTGACCGGTCAGACACCCGTAACCGGAGAAGGGCCGGCCCGGCCGGCCCGTCGCGAGCGCCAGGTTGATCCACGCGCCCACCGTGTCCGTGCCCTTGGACTGCTGCTCGGGCCCGCGGGCGGTGAGGACCATCGCCCGCTCGGCCGCCGTGAACATGCCGACCGCCTCGCGCAGTTGGGGCACCGGCACGCCCGTGATCCGCTCCACGTGCTCCGGCCAGTGCGCCATCACCGCCGACCGGGCCTCCGGCCAGCCCCGCGTACGGTCGCGTACGTACTCCTCGTCGACCCGGCCCTCCGCCACCACCAGGTGCAGCATCCCGAGCGCGAGCGCCAGGTCCGTGCCGGGGCGGGGCGCCAGGTGCAGGTCGGCCTGGTCCGCGGTGCGCGTACGGCGCGGGTCGATCACGATCAACGTGCCGCCGTTGGCCTTGAGTTCGGAGAGGTAGCGCAGGGCCGGCGGCATGGTCTCGGCGAGGTTCGAGCCGACCAGGATCACGCACCCGGTACGCGGAATGTCCTCCAGCGGGAACGGCAGACCCCGGTCCAGGCCGAAGGCCTTCTGCCCGGCCGCCGCGGCCGACGACATGCAGAACCGGCCGTTGTAGTCGATCTGCGACGTGCCGAGCACGATGCGGGCGAACTTGCCGAGCGCGTACGCCTTCTCGTTCGTCAGGCCGCCCCCGCCGAACACGCCGCACGCGTCAGGCCCGTGCCCGGCACGCGCGCGTGCAAGACCGTTCGCGACCCTGTCAAGGGCCTCCTCCCAGGTGGCGGGCGTGAGCCGGCCGGTGGCGGGGCTACGGACCAGCGGCTCCGTGAGCCGCACCCGGGAGGAGAGCACGGAGGCGGCGCTCTGCCCCTTGCCGCACAGCGCGCCCTGGTTGACCGGGAAGTCCGCGCGGCCCTCGACCGTGGGACCCTCCGTACCAGCCAGAACGTTCATGCCGCACTGCAACGCGCAGTAAGGGCAGTGGGTGGGCGTCGCCGTGGTGTTGAGCATGTCCCTGAGCGTGCGCCGGGTGTGTTGCCGGTCGGCGCGCCTGGAGGTTACGTAGCCGGTACGGGCACCTCCCGGCCGTCCTACGGACGGCGTGAGGTCGTCGCGTCCAGGGCCTCGCGCACGCCCTTCTCCTCGGGCCCCAGGAAGCGCGGATCCGGCCGCAGCACCACGTCGAGCGCCGCCTTCCCCGCGGCGAGCGTCTCCCGCGCCCCGCCCGCGTACCAGGTCACGTCGTGCGGCTCGGCGACCCCGATCCCGTACGAGGTGACGCCGGCCGCCTCGCACAGCGCCACCGCGCGCCGCGCGTGGAAGTCCTGGGTGACCAGGACGGCCCGGTCGACGCCGAAGATCCTCTTCGCGCGCACGCAGGAGTCCCAGGTGTCGAAGCCCGCGTAGTCGCTGACGACGGCCCGGGACGGCACCCCGTGGCGGGTCAGGTACGCGCGCATGGCGTCCGGTTCGTCGTACTCCTCGCGGCTGTTGTCGCCCGTGACGAGGAGGACGCGGACCGTTCCCGCGCGGTACAGCTCGGCCGCGGCGTCGAGCCGGTGCGCCAGGTACGGGGAGGGCTCCCCGTCCCACAGGCCCGCCCCGAACACCACGGCCACGTCGGCGCGCGGTGCGTCCGCCACCGTCCGCATCCGGTCCCCGGTCGACACGAACAACCAGGCCGCCGGCAGCAACGCCACCACGCAGGCCACCATCACCACCTGCACGGTCCTGCGCTGCGCCCTCCGGGTACGCGGCAGTCGTGGACGTGACAGACGCATTCGGAACCCCCGGAGCAGACACGTGACTCGGCACTGACAAAAGACGCCCGACACCCCGCCACGGTTCTCGGTCCCGACCACGCCCCCGACCGCGCACACCGCTAACGCTCCCGGCCAGGCTCACGGCCGCGCCCACCGCTCACGCCCATCGCCACGCCCACGACCGCGCCCATCGCTCACGCTCCCGGCCACGCTCACGGCCGCGCACGCCGCTCACGCTCCCGGCCACGCCCCCGGCCAGGCTCACGGCCGCTCACCGTCACGCATACCGCCGACGCTCCCCGCCAGGCTCACGGCTGCGCACGCCGCTCACTCTCACCGCCAGACACAACCCGCTCCCTGCCAGGCACACCGCCCATGCTCACGGTCGCGCTCACCGCCACACACATGGCCGCGCATACCGCCCGCGCTCCCCGCCAGGCACATCGTTCACGCTCACTGCCACGCACACGGCCGCGCATACCGCTTACGCTCCCGGCCGTTCACCGTCACGCATACCGCCGATGCCCCCCGCCAGGCTCACCGCCCACGCTCACGGCCGCGCGCATCGCTCACTCTCACCATCACGCGCACACGGCGGCTCACCGTCACGCATACCGCTCAAGCTCACGCCGCGCACGCCGCTCACTCTCACCGTCACGCACACACCCGCTCCCCGCCACACCCACCAACGCACACCGCTCCCCGCCCACCGCCATGCTCACCGACTCGTGGCCCGGCAGGTGAACTACCGGCAACCACCCGTCACCACGACGCAACAGCCCGGCAACCCCGGCCCGGCACGATCTGTCCATGACGGACGAGTCGTACGGCCCCATGGACCAGCACGGCACGACGCACCTCGACCACACGGCAAGCGCGGCGGGACTTCTCACCATGATCAGCAATCAGCTCGGCAGCAGGCTCAGCCACGTGTCCCCGCTGCGCGGGTACCGGTCGCCGCCCGCCCTTGTGCTCGTGGCGCACGGCAGCCGCGACCCGCGGGCCCTGGCCACCGTCTCCGAACTCGCCGAGCGGATACGCGAGCGACGCCCCGGCCTCACCGTTCGCCTCGGCCACATCGAACTCAACGAGCCGCTGCTGAGCGACACCCTCGCCGAACTGCCCGCCGGGCGGGCCGTCCTCGTGCCGCTGCTCCTCTCCCGCGGTCATCACGTCAAGCAGGACATACCGCGGGCCGCCGACGACGCCGCACACCTGCGCACCCGCGTCGCCGACCCGCTCGGCCCGCACCCGCTGCTCGTCGATGCCCTCCACGACCGGCTCGTCGAGGCAGGCCGGCCCGAGTGGTCCACCGACCGGGACCGCCGCCGCAGCGGAGTCGTCCTCGCCGCCGCCGGCTCCCGCGATCCGCACTCCGCGGACGACGTCCGCCGCACGGCCACGCTCCTCGCCCACCGCCTCGGCGTCCCCGTCGTCCCCGGATACGCGTCCGCCGCCACCCCCGACGTCGCCACGGCCGTCCGGTCCCTCGTCGCCCGCGGCCGCGACCGGATCGCCGTCGCCTCCTACTTCACCGCCCCCGGCCGCTTCGCCACGGAGGCCGCCGCGGCCGCGCCCGGCATCGCCGCCGCCCCGCTCGGCACCCACCCGGCCCTGGCCCGCCTCGTCCTGCACCGCTACGACCGGACCCCGGCCACGACCCCGTACGCCACGGTGGCGCGTACCGCATCCGTCTGACCCGTCGCAGCTCCCGGTTGTCAGCGGGTGCCCTTGCGACCTGGGGAGCAATAGGGCGCGGCGTCGCGACGCCCGGCACGGCCGCTCGCGGCGTTGGCCGCACCGGACGCCGCTCCTCATCCCGCGCCCTATTGCTCCCCAGGTCGCTACTGTCAGTCCATGGAAGGCAGCGACACATACGACGAGGTGGCGGTCGAGCGCTGGGCGCCCGAGCCCGACAAGCGCCCGGGGCGCACGGCGTTCCAGCGCGACCGGGCCAGGGTGCTGCACTCGTCGGCGCTGCGCCGCCTCGCGGGCAAGACCCAGGTCGTCACGCCGGGCACAAGAAGTCACCACTGGGACGCCAGCCCGCGCACACGGCTCACGCACTCCCTCGAATGCGCCCAGGTGGGACGGGAGTTGGGCGCCGCGCTCGGCTGCGACCCCGACCTCGTCGAGACGGCCTGCCTCTCGCACGACCTGGGCCACCCGCCCTTCGGGCACAACGGCGAGCAGGCGCTCAACGAGGTGGCGGAGGACTGCGGCGGCTTCGAGGGGAACGCCCAGTCGCTGCGCCTGCTCACCCGCATCGAGCCCAAGCGCTTCGCGCGCAGCGCGAGTTCCGGCGAGCTGATCAGCGTAGGGCTGAACCTGACGCGTGCCGCGCTGGACGCCGCGACGAAGTACCCGTGGCCCCGCGGCGAGCACCCCAGTGACCCCGAGTCACTGAAATTCGGGGTCTACGACGACGACCGGCCGGTCTTCGACTGGATCAGGAAACCGGCGCCCGGCCGCCGCACCTGCTTCGAGGCGCAGGTCATGGACTGGTCGGACGACGTGGCGTACTCCGTGCACGACCTCGAAGACGGCCTGCACGCGGGCCACTTGGATCCGAACGTGCTGCACGCCGAGCCCGAGCGCGCCGACGTCTTCGCGGTCGCCATCGGACGCTACGTACCCGAGGGCACGGATCCCGCCGAGCTCTCCGCCGCCCTCGACCGCCTCCTCGACCAGGAGTGGTGGCCGCACGGCTACGACGGGACGGCGGTCGCCCAGGCCCGGCTCAAGGACGCGACCAGCCAGCTGATCGGGCGTTTCTGCCTGGCCGCCGAGGGCGCGACACGCGCGAGACACGGCACGGGCCCACTGACCCGCTACGCGGCGGAGCTGGTGGTGCCGCGCGCCGCCCGGTACGAGTGCGCGGTGCTCAAGGCGGTCGCCGACCGGTATGTGATGCAGCGCCCCCAGCAGGAGCGGCTCCGGGCCGACCAGCGCATCGTGGTCGCCGAGTTGGCGCAGGCACTGACTTCCCGCGCGCCCGACGGACTCGACCCGCAGTTCCGCGCCCTGTTCGACACCGCGCCCGACGACCGCGCGAAGAAGCGGGTGATCGTCGACCAGATCGCCTCGCTGACCGACGCCTCGGCCCGTTCCCTTCACGCGCGGCTTACCGTCGGCGGGCATCATCGGGAAGGCGGAGCGACCACTGGGCGTGACGAAAAGATGCCCTGATCGGGCCACGCCCCCTTCCCGCATTACGCTGCGTGCGGGACGCTCGCATATGACGGCATGGCAATGAGGAGGCATCAAGTGGTCGACGCGGACCAGACGTTCGTCATCGTCGGGGGAGGGCTCGCTGGAGCCAAGACCGCCGAGACGCTGCGCTCGGAGGGCTTCACCGGGCGCGTGATCCTCATCGGTGACGAACGGGACCACCCGTACGAACGGCCGCCCTTGTCGAAGGGCTACCTCCAGGGCAAGGAGGAGCGTGACAGCGTCTTCGTCCACGAACCGGCCTGGTACGCGAGCAACGACATCGAGCTGCATCTCGGCCAGACGGTCACCACGATCGACCGCGCGGAGAAGACGGTGCGGCTCGGCGAGGGCACCGTCCTGCGCTACGACAAGCTCCTGCTCGCCACGGGCGCGGAGCCGCGCCGCCTCGACATCCCCGGCACGCACCTCGCGGGCGTCCACCACCTGCGCCGCCTCGCGCACGCCGAGCGCCTGAAGAACGTGCTGGCCTCGCTCGGCAGGGACAACGGGCATTTGGTGATCGCCGGCGCCGGCTGGATCGGCCTGGAGGTCGCGGCGGCCGCCCGTGAGTACGGCGCGGAGGTCACCGTCGTCGAGCCGGAGGCCACGCCGCTGCACTCCGTGCTCGGCCCCGAGCTCGGCCAGATCTTCGCCGAGCTGCACGGCGACCACGGCGTCCGCTTCCACTTCGGCGCGAAGCTCACCGAGATCACCGGCCAGGACGGCATGGTCCTCGCCGCCCTCACCGACGACGGCGAGGAGCACCCGGCGCACGACGTGCTGGCCGCGATCGGCGCCGCCCCGCGCACCGCGCTCGCCGAGGCCGCCGGCCTGGAGCTGGCCGACCGGGCGCACGGCGGCGGCATCGCCGTGGACGCGACGCTGCGCACCTCCGACCCCGACATCTACGCGGCGGGCGACGTGGCGGCGGTCCAGCACCCGCTCTTCGACGACCGGCTGCGCGTCGAGCACTGGGCGAACGCGCTGAACGGGGGACCGGCCGCGGCCCGCGCCATGCTCGGCAAGGACGTCCGTTACGACCGTGTGCCGTACTTCTTCTCCGACCAGTACGACCTGGGCCTGGAGTACTCGGGCTGGGCGCCCCCGGGCTCGTACGACCAGGTGGTGCTGCGCGGGGACGCGGGCAAGCGCGAGTTCATCGCGTTCTGGCTGAAGGACGGGCAGGTCCTCGCGGGGATGAACGTGAATGTGTGGGACGTCACGGAGCAGATCCAGCGGCTGATCAGGTCCGGGGCCAGGCCGGGCGTCGACCGGCTGTCGGACCCGTCGGTTCCGCTCGGTGATCTTCTGGAGCAGTGACAGAAGTGTCAGTCATGGGCCGTAGAATTCTGGCGTGGCAGGCAGGATCAATGACGAGGACGTGAAGGCTGTTCGGGACGCGGTCCCGATCGACGCCGTGGTGTCCGAGTACCTGCAACTGCGCAACGCGGGCGGCGGAAACCTCAAGGGCCTGTGCCCGTTCCACGACGAGAAGTCCCCGTCCTTCCAGGTCAGCCCCAGTAAGGGCCTGTTCCACTGCTTCGGCTGCCAGGAGGGCGGCGACACCATCACGTTCGTGATGAAGGTCGACCACCTCTCCTTCTCCGAGGCGGTGGAGCGCCTCGCCGGTCAGGCGGGCATCACGCTGCGCTACGAGGAGGGCGGGTACAACCCCACCCACCAGCGCGGCGAGCGCATCCGCCTGGTCGAGGCGCACAAGGTCGCCGCGCAGTTCTACGTCGAGCAGCTGGAGTCACCGGAAGCCGAGATCGGTCGCAAGTTCCTCGCGGAGCGAGGCTTCGACCAGGCCGCGGCGCAGCACTTCGGCGTCGGGTACAGCCCGGCCGGCTGGGACCACCTCACCCGCTTCCTGCGCGGCAAGGGCTTCAGTGACAAGGAGATCCTGCTCTCCGGCCTCTCCCAGGAGGGCCGCCGCGGGCCCATCGACCGGTTCCGCGGCCGCCTGATGTGGCCGATCCGCGACATCGGCGGCGAGGTCGTCGGCTTCGGCGCCCGCCGCCTGCGCGAGGACGACAACGGACCGAAGTACCTGAACACGCCCGAGACGCCGATCTACCGCAAGTCGCAGGTCCTGTACGGCATCGACCTCGCGAAGAAGGACATCGCCAAGTCCTCCCGCGCCGTCGTCGTCGAGGGGTACACGGACGTGATGGCCTGCCACCTGGCCGGCGTCACCACCGCCATCGCCACGTGCGGCACGGCGTTCGGCGGCGACCACATCAAGATCCTCCGCCGGCTCCTCATGGACAACGGCTCGGCGCGCGTGATCTTCACGTTCGACGGCGACGCGGCGGGCCAGAAGGCCGCCCTGCGCGCCTTCGAGGACGACCAGAAGTTCGCCGCCGAGACGTACATCGCGATCGCGCCGGACAACATGGACCCGTGCGACCTGCGCCTCGCCAAGGGCGACGAGGCGGTCGCCGACCTCGCCGAACCCCGCACGCCGCTCTTCGAGTTCGCGCTCCGCCAGATCGTCAGCCGCTACGACCTGGAGACCCCGGCGGGCCGCGCCTCCGCGCTCGACGAGGCGGCGCCCGTCGTCGCCCGCATCAAGAACAGCGCCTCGCAGCACGAGGTGGCGGTCCAGCTCGCGGGCATGCTCGGCATCCTCGACACCCAGTTCGTGGTCAAGCGGGTGGGGCAGCTCGCCCGCTGGGCCCGTGAGCGCGGCGGCCGCGGGCCCGCGCCCGCGTCCGGGCGCGGCGGTCCGCAGGCCGGCCCCGCCGCCGCTTCGGCCCGTCCCTTCGGCGGACCGGCGCTCACCCTGCGCAACCCGGTGTTCACGACCGAACGCGAACTGCTCAAACTCGCCCTGCAGTACCCGCAGTTGGTGTCCCCGGCCTTCGACGCGTACGGGGTGGACGAGTTCACGGCCGACCCGTACGCCGCCGTCCGCCAGGCCGTCATGGACGCGGGCGGCGCCGAGCAGGGCGTCCACGACCCGCAGCAGTACCTGATCGCGGTGCGCGAGGCGGCGCCCGACGACGCGGTGCGGGCGATGGTGACCGAGCTGGCCGTCGAGGCGATCCGCCGCAAGACGGTCGACGAGGCGTACGCGGGGGAGCAGCTGGTCACGGTCCGCAAGCGGGCGGTCGACCGGCGGATCCGCGATGTCCAGGGCACGCTCACCCGCCTCGGCGCGGGCGGCGACCCCCACCAACTGGCCGCCGTCCAGAACGAGTTGTGGGTCCTCCAGCAGTACGGCCAAGCCCTCCGCGAACGGGGTGCGGAGGCCCTGTAGGACCTCTTGAGCCCCTGCGGCGATTGAGCAGCGGGGTCCGGGGCAGAGCCCCGCAACCGGGAGCCGGACAACCGTCACAGGAGCCGGGTTGACCCCCGGAGGGCCGGGCACTCGTCCAGCACGGTAACCATGCGGTCACGCACCGGACTCAAAAAGTCAACGCACGCCCCTCGTGGCGGCACTGTGTCGTACTCCACACTGGGTTGCGGTGCCTGAGTCCTCGGAGCGCGGCCGGAACCCGGAAATCGGGTCCGACACCCCCGCGGTTCCGCTCATCGCGTACGGGACGGACAGCGGCGAGGCCGCCGTTCCCGCCCCCCGGCCGCACGCCTCAGATGCGATCACTTTGGAGGTCGCCCCCGTGCAGACCCAGACCCTCACCCAGAGCGACAGCACAGCGCAGGCCCTCGACGATCCCGAAGCCGCGCCCAAGGGTGCCGTGCCGCAGGGCGACGTGCTGGCCTCTGTGCCCTCGCAGAGCCGCGCCGAGCACCATCCCGAGGCCGAGCCGGAGGAACCGGCCGGCCCTCAGGGGTCGGTGGACCCGCCCGAACCGGTGCGCGGCGCCCGCACCGAGACCGCGAGCCCGTCCTCCGACCTGTTCCGCCAGTACCTGCGCGAGATCGGCCGGATCCCGCTGCTCACCGCCGCCGAGGAAGTGGAGCTCGCGCGGCGCGTCGAAGCGGGCCTGTTCGCCGAGGAGAAGCTCACCCACGCCTCCGACGTCGACTCCCAACTCGCCCTGGATCTCGACAAGTTGGTGGTCATGGGCCGGATGGCCAAGCGCCGCCTCATCGAGGCGAACCTGCGCCTGGTCGTCTCCGTCGCCAAGCGCTACGTGGGGCGCGGCCTGACCATGCTCGACCTGGTCCAGGAGGGCAATCTCGGCCTGATCCGCGCGGTCGAGAAGTTCGACTACGCCCGCGGCTACAAGTTCTCGACGTACGCGACCTGGTGGATCCGCCAGGCCATGAGCCGCGCCCTCGCCGACCAGGCCCGCACCATCCGGGTGCCCGTCCACGTCGTCGAGTTGATCAACCGGGTCGTCCGCGTGCAGCGCCGCATGCTGCAGGAGCGCGGCTACGAGCCGACCCCCGAGGAGGTCGCCGCCCACCTCGACCTGACGCACGAGCGGGTCAGCGAAGTGCTGCGCCTCGCCCAGGAACCGGTGTCCCTCCACGCCCCCGTCGGCGAGGAGGACGACGTGGCGCTCGGCGACCTCATCGAGGACGGCGACGCGACGAGCCCGGTCGAATCGGCGGCCTTCCTCCTCCTGCGCGAACACCTGGAGGCGGTCCTGTCCACCCTCGGCGAGCGCGAACGCAAGGTCGTCCAGCTCCGCTACGGACTCGCCGACGGCCGCCCCCGCACGCTGGAGGAGATCGGCCGCATCTTCGGCGTCACCCGCGAGCGCATCCGCCAGATCGAGTCCAAAACCCTGAACAAACTCCGCGACCACGCCTTCGCGGACCAGCTGCGCGGGTACCTGGACTGATACGCCCCGCCGGCGTTGCGGTCCCGGGGCTCTGCCCCGGACCCGCGCCTCAATCGCCGGCGGGGCTTGATTTTCGGCGGAGCCGAACGGAATCAGTCGACCTCGGCGACCGCCTGCGCGAACTGCGCCTCGTACAACCGCTGATACGCCCCGCCCGCGGCGACGAGCGCCTCGTGCGAGCCCTGCTCCACGATCGCCCCGTTCTCCATCACGAGAATCGTGTCCGCATCGCGAATCGTCGAAAGACGGTGCGCGATGACGAACGAGGTGCGCCCGGCGGCGAGGCGAGCCATCGCCTTCTGGATCAGCACCTCGGTCCGGGTGTCGACGGAGGAGGTCGCCTCGTCGAGCACCAGGATCACCGGGTCGGACAGGAACGCCCGCGCGATGGTGATGAGCTGCTTCTCACCGGCGCTGACGCCGGTGCCCTCGTCGTCGAGCACGGTGTCGTACCCGTCGGGCAGCGTCCGGATGAACCGGTCCGCGTGCGCGGCCTTCGCCGCCTCCTCGATCTCCTCGCGGGTGACGTCCTTCGGGGCGCCGTACGCGATGTTCTCCGCGATGGTCCCGCCGAACAGCCAGGTGTCCTGGAGCACCATGCCGATCCCGGCGCGCAGCTCGTCGCGCGACATCTTCGCGATGTCGACGCCGTCGAGCGTGATCCGCCCGCCGGTGACCTCGTAGAACCGCAGCAGCAGATTGACGAGGGTCGTCTTGCCCGCGCCCGTGGGACCGACGATCGCCACCGTGTGACCGGGGTCCGCCGTCAGCGACAGGTCCTCGATGAGCGGCGTGTCCTTCTCGTAGCGGAAGGCCACGTGCTCGAACTCGACGTGCCCGCGCAGGTGATCCGGCTTCTCGCCGTCCACCGGCTCCGCCGACTGCTCGTCGGCGTCGAGCAGTTCGAAGACCCGCTCGGCCGTGGCGACACCCGACTGCACCAGGTTCGCCATCGACGCCACCTGCGTGAGCGGCATCGAGAACTGGCGCGAGTACTGGATGAACGCCTGCACGTCACCGATGGACAGCGAACCCGACGCCACCCGCAGACCGCCGACGACGGCGACGAGCACGTAGTTCAGGTTCGAGATGAAGAACATCAGCGGCTGCATGATGCCGCTGTTGAACTGGGCCTTGAAGGAAGCGTCGTAGAGCGCGTCGTTCTGCTCGGCGAACAGCTCCGCCGACTCCTTCTGCCGCCCGAACACCTTCACCAGGTTGTGGCCGGTGTACATCTCCTCGATGTGCGCGTTCAGCGCGCCGGTCGCCCGCCACTGCTGCACGAACTGCGGCTGCGCCCGCTTGCCGACCTTCGCCGCGACGAACACCGAAAGCGGCACCGTCACCAGCGCGACCAGGGCGAGCAGCCACGAGATCCAGAACATCATCGCGAGGACGCCGATGACGGTCAGCAGCGAGTTGAGCATCTGGCCCATCGTCTGCTGAAGCGTCTGCCCGAGGTTGTCCATGTCGTTGGTCGCCCGGCTCAGCACCTCGCCGCGCTTCTGCTGGTCGTAGTACGACAGGGGCAGCCGCGACAGCTTGGCCTGGAGCTCGCTGCGCAGCTGCGACACCGCCAGGTTGATCGTCCGGTTGGCGAGCCGGGTGCCGATCATCATCGACAGGCCCGCGACCGCGAACACGGCGAGCCCGAGCAGCAGCACCTCCCCGATGGCGCCGAAGTCGACGCCCTGTCCGGGAGTGAAGTCGACGCTGCCGAGCATGTCGGCCACGCCGCCGTCACCCTTGGCCCGCAGGCCCTCGATGACCTGGTCCTTGGTCTGCCCGGCCGGCATCCGCCCGCCGATGATCCCGCCGAACAGCAGGTCGGTGGCGTGCCCGAGGATCTTCGGGCCGACCACCGACAGGGCGACGCTGATGACCACCGAGACGAGCACCCCGGTCACCGCCGCGCGGTGCGCGACGAGCCGCTTCAGGAGCCGCTTGCCCGACCCCTTGAAGTCCATCGAACGCGAACCGGGCGCACCGGCCGCCATCCGCCCCATGGGCCCACTCATCAGGCGGCCTCCGCTTCCGTCAGCTGGGAGAGAACGATCTCCCGGTACGTCTCGTTGTCGGCCATCAGCTCGTGATGGCGTCCGGTGCCGACGACTCGGCCCTCGTCGAGCACGATGATCGTGTCGGCGTCGCGGATCGTCGCGACCCGCTGGGCCACGATGACCACGGTCGCCTCGGCCGTCTCGGCGCCGAGGGCCCGGCGCAGCGCGGCGTCGGTCGCGTAGTCGAGCGCGGAGAACGAGTCGTCGAACAGGTAGATCTCCGGCCGCTGCACGAGCGTGCGCGCGATGGCGAGGCGCTGGCGCTGACCGCCGGAGACATTGGTGCCGCCCTGCGTGATCGGCGCGTCGAGCCCGCCTTCGAGGCGCTCGACGAAGTCCTTGGCCTGCGCCACTTCCAGCGCGTGCCACAACTCCTCGTCGGTGGCGTCCGGATTGCCGTAGCGCAGGTTCGTGGCGACGGTGCCGGAGAACAGGTAGGGCTTCTGCGGCACGAGCCCGACCGTCTTCGCCATCAGGTCCGGGTCGATCTCGCGGACGTCCTCGCCGTCGACGTAGACCGTGCCGGCCGTGGTGTCGTAGAGGCGGGGTACGAGGCCGAGCAGCGTCGACTTGCCGCTGCCGGTCGACCCGATGACCGCGGTGGTCTCGCCGGGCCGGGCGACGACGTCGACGGCGCGCAGGACCGGTTCCTCGGCGCCCGGGTAACCGAAGTCGGCGCCCCGGATCTCCAGATGGCCGTGGCGGCGCAGCTCCCGCACGGCCGCCTTCGGGCTCGGCGGCACGACGCTCGAATCGGTGCCGAGCACCTCCTGGATGCGCTCGGCGCACACCTCGGCGCGCGGCATCATCATGAACATGAACGTGGCCATCATCACGCTCATCACGATCTGCATCAGATACGCGAGGAACGCGGTCAGGTCACCGATCTGCATGCCGCCGCTGTCGATGCGGTGGGCGCCGAACCAGACGACCGCGATCGACGCGACGTTCACGATCGTCATCACGAACGGGAACATCAGCGCCATGATCCGGCCGGTCGCGAGGGACACGTCGGTCAGATCGCGGTTCGCGGCTCCGAACCGGTCCTTCTCGAACTCGTCCCGGACGAAGGCGCGGATGACGCGGTTGCCGGTGATCTGCTCGCGCAGCACCCGGTTCACCGTGTCCAGCTTGACCTGCATGGACCGGAACAGCGGCCGCATCTTGCGGATGATCAGCGACAGGACGATCGCCATGACGGGCAGCACGGCGAGCAGCACGCCCGACAGCGGCACGTCCAGGCCGAGCGCCATGATCACGCCGCCGACACACATGATCGGCGCCGAGGCCACCAGCGTGAACGTCATCAGGGTCAGCATCTGAACCTGCTGCACGTCGTTCGTGGTGCGGGTGATCAGCGACGGCGCGCCGAACTGGCCGAGTTCGCGGGCCGAGAAGGACTGCACGCGGTCGAATATGCCCGCCCGCAGGTCCCGGCCGACGGCGGCGGCGGTCCGCGCGCCGAAGTAGACGGCGCCGGTGTTGCAGACGACCTGGACGACCGTGACGCCCAGCATCAGGGCGCCGAACTCGAGGATGTAGCCGGTGTCGCCGTTCACGACACCGTTGTCAATGATGTCGGCGTTCAGGGTGGGCAGATACAGCGAGGCGCAGGTCTGCAGGAACTGCAGCAGCACCAGCAGCCCGATGGGTTTCTTGTACGGGCCGAGATGGGTCCGCAGAAGTCTTATGAGCACGCTCGGTCTCTCGGTGGTCGGCGGTTGTGGGCGGAGCGGTGTTCGGGGAGGGGGATCGATCCGCGCCGTCGTCGAAACGGCGACGCATGGACCCCTATCGTCGAACACTCCACCCGCGTTACCTCAACCGAATTAACCAAGAGCGCCCAAAGGTTGAGCGGAGCCGAGTCTTCCGGAGCGTCGGGAGGCCGGAGCGTCAGGAGAACGCGCCGGGGTGGATCTGGTCCCGTACGGCCCGGTACTGCTGCCGCACCGCCTGCCCCACCGGCATCTCCTCGCCTGCCTCGAAGACCTGCGCGGCGGCGCCCTGCCACTGCGGCAACTGCCCGTTCAGCGCCCACGCGGCCTGCCGCGCCGCGCCGATCGCCGCGTAGTCCGCGGGCTGCGGCACCACGACCTGCGCCCCGAACACCGCCGGCGCCACACTCTGCACGGCATGCAACTCGGCGGCGGCGCCCAGCAGGAACACCCGCCGGATCTCCACGCCACGGCCCCGCAGCACGTCCATGGCGTCGGCGAGCCCGCACAGCATGCCCTCGAACGCGGCCCGCGCCAGATGCTCGGGCTTCATGGACTCTCTTCGCAGCCCGCTCAACGTCCCCGCGGTGTGCGGCAGGTTCGGCGTCTTCTCGCCCTCCAGATAGGGCAGGAGTACGAGTCCGTGGGCGCCCGGCGTCGACTTCATGGCCAGCGTGGACAGCTCCTCCAGGCCTCCGTCGAGGCCCAGCATCTCGACCGTGCCGCGCAGCGCCCGTACCGCGTTCGACGTATGGACCACCGGCAGGTGCATCCCGGTCGCGTCGGCGAGCGAGGTGATGGAACCGCTGGAGTCCACGAGCGCCTCGTGGTGCACGGCCATCACGGAGCCCGAGGCCCCGAGCGAGACCACGGCGTCGCCGGACTGCACGCCGAGCCCGAACGCGGCGGCCATCGTCTCCCCGGTCCCGGCCGAGATGACCAGGCCCTCCGGGGTTCGACCGGCCGCCTCACCGGGGCCGATCACCTCGGGCAGCGCCACCTGGTGCCCGAGCGCCAGCTCCACCAGATCGGGCCGCCACGCGGCGCTCGCCGCCGACCAGTACCCGGTGCTGGAGGCGCCGCCGCGATCGGTGGTCCGGCGCGCGGGCCGGCCGAGGAGCTGCCACACGAGCCAGTCGTGGGCCTGCATCAGGGCGGCCACCTGCTCGGCGTTCTCCGGCTCCGTCCGCGCGAGCCAGCGCAGCTTGGTCACCGGCAGCGCCGCCTGCGGCACGCTTCCGACGGCCTCGGCCCACGCCTCGCGCGAGCCGAGCCGGTCGACCAGATCGGCGGCGGCGACCTGCGCCCGCTTGTCCCCGCCGACCATGGCCGGGCGCACGGTGTTGCCCTGCGCGTCCATGGGCACCACGGTGTTCTGCTGCGCGGAGACACCGATGGCCTGCACGCCTTCGAGTAGCCCCCCGCCTGCGGCCTCGCCGAGCGAGAGGAGCCACGCCTGGGGATCCACGTCGGACGGCCGTCCGCCGCCTTCCGCGGCCTCCAGCGGGTGCGGGGCGTACCCCTGCCGCAGCACGGCACCACTGTCGGCGTCACAAACGACTATGCGCGTAAATTCGGGCGAACTGTCCAGCCCGGCGACTATCCCCATGTCTGAAATTCTGCCGTACCGCCGGACACATCTGTGCCGTCAGGTGTTGCTGGTGCCCCAGTCGTCGGTCGCCGCGTCGTCGGCGGGGCCGCCGCGCTCGCGCAGCGTGCGCACCCGGTCGGCGACCGAGTCCGGAACCTTGCTCTCCACCTTCTCGCTCACCGAGTGGAGGGCCTTGCCCGCGACGTTCCTCGTCTGCTGCGCCGCCGACTCCGCCGTGTTGCGCACGGCCGGGTTCTGGGCGATCTCGCGGGCGGACTTCTTCAGCTTCTCGTAGCGCTCCCGGCCGGCCCTCGTGCCCAGCACGTATCCCAGGGCCAGACCGGCGATGAATGTGAGCCGATAGCGCATGGTCGGCCACCCTTTCCGTAGCGAGGCTTCGTGGTCGGTGCGGTCGTCGTGGAGCTTGTTGATCACCTGGGGGGTACCGATTGGCGGACCACCCCCCTGCTTGCGCTAATGTATGTGTCGCAGCGAGCGCGCGCCGCCTGGCAAGTACCCAGGTGGGTTCGTTCGAAGCAACGAGGTCATTCCCCTGTAGCTCAATTGGCAGAGCAGCCGGCTGTTAACCGGCAGGTTACTGGTTCGAGTCCAGTCGGGGGAGCTCGATCTCCTGTAGCTCAATTGGCAGAGCAGCCGGCTGTTAACCGGCAGGTTACTGGTTCGAGTCCAGTCGGGAGAGCTGTGAACAAGTCCCTCCGGAGTTCGCTCCGGAGGGCTTTTTCTTGCCTGGTGGAACCGTCCGCTCGTGCGGGGAGTCCTCATGGTCGTGCAGAGCCGGACCATCCGAGGCAGGAGATCGTATGAGCGGCTATGCTGCGGCAGACGGCGCGCACACTTGTACGCGCCACGCCGAGACGGGGCGGTAGCTCAGCCGGTTAGAGCAGCGGACTCATAATCCGTCGGCCGTGGGTTCGAGTCCCACCCGCCCCACCACTAGCTGGTAGAGCAGAATCGTTCTGACCAGCCAGAACGTAACCTGATGGCCCGTCACGGAAACCGTGGCGGGCCATCTGTCACTCGGAAAGCGGCATCCAGGGCCGCCCAGGGACCAAGCAGGGACCAAAACGGCGGTGCCCGGTCCGGGAGGGACCGGGCACCGCCGTCACGGCACGTTGGCAGCGGCTATGCGGCCTCGTCGGAGTCCTTCCGCGGCCGGCTCCACTTGCTGCTGCGACTCCCGCGTTTAGGGTGCGGCTCACCATCTGGTCCCTGGCTGGGGTTCCACCCCGACACGTCGGGACTCTCGGGGCGGGCGATGAGGAACCGCAGAAGCGAGAAGTCGGGGCGCTGGTCTTCGGGGATCTCGGTGCTGAGGTTGTCGACCTTGAGGATCTCCAGGCTGTTGTCGGCGCAGTGGTTGCGGATCCAGGTCAGCGAGGCGTCGGTGGCGTGGTCCTGGCCTTTGCCGGTGGAGTGGATCTCGCCGAGGACGGGAGTGTCGGGCCGGGCCTGGGCGACGACGGCCCAGGTGTTGCCGGAGCAGCGAGTGCCGTGGGCGAAGATCGCGGCCACGCCGTTCTGGTAGGCGTCGTCGGGTACGTCGAGCGGGCGGCGTACGCGGTAGGTGACGGCGCGGGGGACGACGGCGATGGTGGATTCGGCCTCGGCACGCATCATCTCGGGCAGGACGCTGGTGTAGGTGTCGGAGGTGATCTGCCGGGAGGCGTGGCCGAGGCGCTCCTGGACGACCTTGATGTCGTTCTTGGCGAGGAGGGCGAGGGTGGCCGAAAGGTGTCGCAGGTCGTGGAGGCGTACGGGCGGGAGCCCGGAGAGCTGTACGAGGCGGTTGAAGCGGCGGGAGACCCAGTCGGGGTGGAGGGGGCTGCCGTTTTCGCGGGTGAAGAAGCGGCCGGAGTCGGTGTAGGCGTCCTGGCCTGACCAGGTGTCGCGTTCGCGGCGCTTGTGGTGGAGCCAGCGGCGGTTGACCTCGGCGGATTCGAGGCTCATGGAGATGGTGCGGACGCTGTCGGCCTTGGGGGATTCGTCGTAGAGCTGGTAGGCGACGTCGACGGTCTGCGTGGAGATGTGGAGCCACAGGGCGTCGAGGTTGACTTCGTGCTCGGGCAGGGCGCACATCTCGCCTCGGCGCGGTCCGAGGAACACGAAGTCGTGCCAGAGGGCAAAGAGGCGGTCGTCGGCGGTGAAGTCCAGGAACTGGCCGGCGAGTTCGGGTGTCCAGACCATGACGGGGCCGGGCTTGTCGCCGGTCTTTCTCCAGTGTGCGACGCGTTCGGGGGTCCATACGAGCGGCTTGGGCCGGGTGACGGGCGGCAGTTCGACGAGGCGGGCCCAGTTTTTAGTGAAGGCGCTTTCGCGTTTGATGCCCCAGGTCAGGGCGGAGGAGAGGGTGTCGTTTATGCGGTGCATGGTGGCGGCAGAGGTGATCTTGCGCTGGCCGCGTTTGCCGTCGCGCAGTGCCTGGTTGGCGGCGAGGTAGGCGGTGCGGGCGCGGCGGCGTTCTTCTGTCTTGCCGGAGGCGCGTACCCAGGTGGCGTGGGCGGTGTCGCGGGCCTGCCGGAGGTCTTGGACGCGGAGCTGGTGGAGGGTGCGTTCGGCGTTGTCCTTCTTGATGGCCTGGTAGATGCGGTCGATGTGGCGCACGCGCAGGTCGCGACGCTTGATGTGGCCGAGGTGGGGGATGAGGTAGTTGGTGAGGTGGTCCTTGTAGCCGTGCTGGGTGGTGCGGGCGAGGGTTTCCTTGGTGGTGATCCAGCGGTTGAGGAAGTCGCCCATGGTTTCGTCGGAGAGGACGTCGGTGCCGGCGTCGGCTTCGAAGTAGATCCTCTTGGCTTCGGCTTCGGCCTTTTCTTTGGTGGCGAAGCCGCCGCGGCGGACGCGCTGTCGCTTTCCGTTCTCCCCGGGCTCCAGCTCCAGGTTGAAGTACCAGGTGCCGTGGCCCTTGCGTCCCAGCTTGGGGCATGTGATCCCGATGTGGGCCAGCTTCGGTGTGCCGTCCTCCTTGAGGACGGGGGTGCCGTCGTCGTCGATGACGGGCTCTGTGCACTGGCACCGTCGGTAGTAGCTCGGCGAGAACATGCGGCCCCCTGTCGGTTCCGGGCGTCGCGCCAACGGAACGGTGTAGATGGTGTGGGTGTGTTGCGTGATCTCTTTCGATGCTGGTGGGGGTGTCGGACAGCGAGGTAAAGTCGCCTTCAAGTTGGCGCGGGGGAGACAGGTGGCAACTGACATGAATGACAAGACTTCAAACCTGGCACCTACTTCTGCGGCGGTGGGCAGCCCGAAGGGTGCGATGGGGCTGAAGGAGCTCCTTGCGCTTCCGGCGACGGTGAACGTGGTCACGGCGGCGCGGGCGTTGGGGATCAGCAAGGAGAAGGCGTACCAGCTGATCCGGTGCGGTGAGTTCCCGGTGCCGGTGCTGCGGCTGGGGGAGACGCACCGGGTTCCGTCGGCGGGGCTGCGCAGGGTGCTCGGCGTGGAGGTGGGAGCCGGTTCGTGAGTGATCGGCCCGGTTTCCGCGGTGCGCCAGCTCTTGCATCTTTGTGAGTGTTTGCAAGATGGTGACCTATCTTCGCTAGCATGTGCTGCGTTCGAGGGGTCGGATCGCAGGGCTGGAGGCGGTGTCATGCCGCGGCTGTACGGATTTTGGGACGCGGCACACCAGCGTCTGAAGGACGACGAGGTGGGGCCGCTGCGCCAGTATGTGGGACTACGGCTGAAGCGGCAGAACTTCGCGGAGATCTGCCGGTGGGCCGATGGCGAGGGGCACCGTACGTCGCTGGGCGGGTCGTGGACGTCGTCGGTGATGGCCGGGGTGCTGCGGCATCCGGCCATCGCCGGGCTGAAGGAGACGGAGGACGGCAAGCTGGTGTCCTCCGGCGGCCCGCGGGTCATCACGGCCAAGGAGTTCCGGCAGTTGCGCCGGATCGATGAGGAGTTGTCGACCGAGCGTGCTCCGCAGCGGGAGTATCTGCTGCAGGGCGAGTTGGCGGTGTGTGGTCTGTGCGGGGGGCAGCTGCGCAGTTCTCCGTCGAACAGCGGCGCGCGTGGCTATCAGTGCACGCCGAGCCGGAGCGGCCGGCCGGGTGGGTGCGGGAAGGTGCGGGCGAACGCGGACCTGCTGGAGGCGTACCTCGGCGAGCAGGTGATCGCCGAGCTGTTGAAGCCCGAGGTTCGCGAGGTGCTGGAGCACGCGCGCGAGGAACTGCGCGGTGAGGTCGTCCAGTTGCTCGCGCAGGCCGAGGAGTCCGAGGTGCGGCAGCGGGTACTGGGCGCCTTGTTCGCGCGGCGGGAGATCTCGTCGGCCTCCTACAAGGAGGCCGACAAGCAGCTAAAGGCGGACATCAAGCAGGGCCGTACGCGCGCACGCTTCCTGGAGCAGGCCGTCGATGTGCCGTTGGGTGGCCTCGAGGACCTGGTGCGCTGGTGGCAGCACGCTCCGATGGCGTCGAAGACAGGCCTGTGCGTGCTGATGCTGGAGAAGGTTCGGGTGTATCCGGCTCTCTCGCGTGGGTCGCGGACCGTGGACGAGCGGCGGGTCAGCCTGGCGTGGCGTCGCTGGGACCAGGCTGCTGTGCGGGAGTCGTGATCTGCGGCGCGTTCGGGTCGCCGCGCGTGCTTCTTTGGGGCGGCGCCGTGGTGCCGTTGCGGAACATGGCCAGGCCCATGCCGGCGGCGACGGTGACGACGCACAGGCCGATCAGCTGCGAGCTGAGGACTTGCTCGACCTTCAAGGGCCAGGCGTGGCCCAGCTGGAAGGCCAGGAGGTAGCTGCTCTTGGTGAGGGCGTAGAGCAGGAAGGCGAGGCCGCCGCCGGCGGTGAGCCACAGGCCGAGGGCCGGGGCGAGGCGCTTGCGGGAAGCCGCGCAGGCGAGGCGGGTGGCCTGCCAGGTGATGTCGGTGGCGGCGTAGACGGCGAAGCCGAGGTAGTTCAGCAGGTAGGCGTATACCTGGATGTTGTCCGCGAAGTCCGTGGTTGGCGTGGTGCGTTCGGAGTCGATGAGCCAGAACTGCACCGTGAGTACGGTGACGGTGGCGAGCATGGCCCACAGGCGCCAGTTGGCGCTGTGGCGGAGTCGGCCGGCGGGGTGGTACCAGTCGGCGAGCATGACTTGCAGGCAGGCGCAGAAACCTATCGCGGCGAGGTGTGCGGCGAACTGGGCGATGCCCGAGATGCCGGTAGTGCGGGTCGCGTATTCGGTGACGGCGGGGATGGACAGGGCAGATCCTGCACAGCAGACGGCGGCGGCTGTGGTGCGGGCGGCGCGAGCAATGCGGTACTGGGGGCGGTGGTTGCGCTGGGCGGAATGGCGCAGCGACACGATGGTGGCGAGCGCGGTGAGCAGTGTGCAGAGGGTGAAGAGTGGGCCGTCCACGGTGGTTCAGGGTCCTTGCAGATCTTCGGCCGCTCGTTCGGCGGCTTGTGCGGGGGGATAGCGGCGGTTCGGCCGGCCGTAGCGTGACTGGTCGACGCCGGTGGGGGGGGTGGGGGTTTCGGGCAGGTCGGTGGGCAGTCCTTCGCGTTGTCGGATCGAAGTGACGAGGCCGAGGACTTCCTGGAGGTCGTCGGCATCCAGGCCGTCGGCGAGGCGTACGAGGGTGCGTATGCGTGCGTTGGCGTGGAGGGCTTTGAGGGCGGCCAGATCGTCCCAGCCTGGTAGGAGATAGGCCGCGGGAACGTCGAAGGCCTTGGCCACGGCGAGAAGGCTGGACAGGGTGGGGTTCGTGTTGCGGCCGTTGAGGAGATGGTTGATCTGGCTGTGTGAGAGGGACGGTTTGGTGGCGCCGTCCGGGACGGCGGAGGCGGCGATCTCGCGGACGCTGGGGAGGTAGCCGTCGGGGGTGCGTCGCAGTTGGAGGAGGTACTGCAACTTGGCGGTGAGGGCGTGTAGTTGCCCTGAAGTCGGGAGGATGGTCATGGGAGGGGCTCCGGGGGGTGGGAACGGGCGGGTCCCGGTGGCCGTGTGTGGGTGATGAGGCGAATGCCCCGGGGGAACATGAGGCTACCTCGCAGGTCACCCAGTTTTCGTAAGGGAGTTGACGAACTCTTGCGGTGGGTTGTGAAGATCTTGCATTATCGGCCTGTGCGGTGCCGGTGAGGGTTTCCCAAGATCGTGATGGTCAAGTAGACCTACCTTCCGGGCCGCTGATATCCCGTCAGTAGGGGTGGGGTCGCGCGCCCTGTCCCGCGAGGAGGGGTACAGCAAGTGACCGCACTGGACCTGGCGCGCATCGCCGCCGAGGTGGAGAGGCCGCCGCGCGTGCTCGGCGGACGTGGGGCGATGGTGGCGGACGTGGCGGGGGATGTAGAGGTGGTTGCCCGGGGTGTGCTGGAGCGGATTGCCTTCGTGCCCACGCGCGAAGAGGTGCGGGGAGGTGCTGGAGTTTCGGCAGGCGAGGAGGGGGTTGGCTCCGGCCTCGAAGATGCTCCACCCTCAATTGAGATAGGTGACAAGAGTGGATAGGTAGGCTAGATTTCTGGATGTCGGCCCGAGGTCCCTGTTGCGGGAGGTTCGGGCTGGCGGCGTTGCGACTGCGCAACGTCCTCGACTCCCCGGGCGGCCGACCCCCCGCGCCCCGCCCATGGCGAGTCGGGAGCGCCTGCCGTGTGGGTTCGGGCGTGAAGTAGGGCCTGTCGCGTTGCGTGTGCGCGGCAGGCCCTCTTGCGTGAGGGCGCCCTGTGTCCTGCACCTGGCGCCCTGTGGCGCTCTGCGGCCCACGCCCCTCGATTCGGAGCATTTCGGCCCACGGCGCTTCTCGCCCTGACGGGCTCTGTGTTCGCGTCGGTGTGCGGCGTGAGGTGGGTGAAACGGGAAAAGGGCAGGGAATGTAATTCCTTGAATTAAATGAGAATTCCCCTTGCTTTAAGGGTGTCGAACAATAGGATGTTAAATGTAAGAACGAAACGGAAAGCCGAAAAGGAAGGCTTTCTGAAACGGAATTGAAAGGCGCGGGAAATGACCACCTCTTACCTCAAGACCAGCGAGATCGCCCCCAACCCGGAGCAGCCCCGCAAGTTCTTCGACGAGGCGGCCCTCAAGGAGCTTTCCGACAGCATCAAGGTCAACGGGCTCCTGCAGCCGGTCGTCGTACGCCCGGTCGACGGTGGCGAGGCGCCGTACATGCTGATCGCGGGCGAGCGCCGGTGGCGTGCCGCCCGGGCCGCTGGCCTCGGCGCCATCGAGGCGAAGGTCCTCAAGGGCCTGGACGAGGAGAAGGCCTACATCCTCTCCGTGGCTGAGAACGTCAACCGCGAGGATATGACGATCATGGAGGAGGCCGGAGCGTACGCCGACCTGGCGGCGGCCGGCTGGAAGCCGGTGGAGATCGCCAAGCGGTTCGGCAAGACGGAAACCCACATCACCTGGCGCCTGGGGCTGCTCACCCTGCGCCCCGAGGTCGCCGAGCTGGTCGACAAGGGGCAGATCAAGAACAACCTGGCCTGGCACATCGCCCAGCTCAACCCGGCCAACCAGATGGTCGCCGCCATGCGCTACGTGCGCGGCGACTTCGACTCCGAGGCCGACGCCCAGCACTTCGCCAACGGGCTGAAGATGATGGAGAACCAGACCTCGCTGAGCGGCGAGGAGGCTCCCACCGCCGAGGAGCAGGAGAGGCGGGCGAAGGCCAAGAAGGAAGCGAAGGACAAGCTCGGCAAGGTCGAGGACAGCCTGCTCCCCCTCCTGGAAGAGCTCGCCCAGAAGAAGCCGGAGGACCTGGCGGTCATCCTCGGCGGCGACCTGGCCCGCTACATCAAGGTCGTCGGCCGGATCTACAGCCAGACCCAGATGGTCCGCAACCTGCTCAGCAAGGCCCAGGGCATCCAGCGGGCCAAGGAGACCGCCTTCAACAAGGCGGCAGTCGAGGTGCAGCAGGAAGCCGAAGGGGCCAAGAAGTCCGCCACGGGTGAGGCCAAGGCTGACGGCAAGACGCGGCCCGTGGTGCCGGTGAAGAAGGCCGTCCCCAAGCCGGCGGCACCTGCGGCCAAGCGTCCGGCCCGCAAGGCGCCGGTGAAGAAGGCGGTGCCCAAGTCGGTGGAGGTCGTCACGGCCACCGCGAAGTAGCTGGTTGGGCGGAGGTGCGGCGCAGCGCCCCGCCCGGCCTGTCCCACGGGCGAAGGGGTGGCCGGGAATTCCCGGCCACCCCTTCCCCCGTGGGGTAAAACCCTTGAATTGATTTCGGGTGAATATTGGATCAGGGGTATGTAAATGCAAGTTCGGTCAGAAGGGAGTGGGGATAGGAATGGGTTGGTTCAGGAAGGGGGATCAGGCGGAACTGGTTCACACCCTTGATCCGTACACCGAGATCAAGCCGGCGACCCGGGCGCGGTCAAGGGTTGGAACGAGGCTGCCAGTCGGCTCAGGATCGCCTGGGATTCGGGATCCACGCTCGCCATGCTCCCCGGTGGGGGTGGCGAAGTCAGCGCCATCTGACCCCTCGAGGGCTGGGCGGTACCGCAGGCTGTTGCCGCCTGAACCCGGGGCTGGCCATCTCCGAGCCAACAGGGGGAACTCCCTGTGGGCTCGGCGCCGTTCGGGTTTCGCCCGCATCCGAACGGACGGCACGCACGACCCATCGCAAGGGCGCCGACGGGCACGCGCCTGCGGCAGCAGAAAGGATCCCGCTGCATGCTCACCTTGTTCACCAACCGATACCAGGAATTCCAGCCCGCCCAGGGGGTGCCGGTACGCATCACCGTGGGAGCGCCCCGCTTCCGTCTCTCCTATGTTCTTGGCGGTGCGGTGCGCGAACTCGCCCCACGCAGGGACTATTTGAAGGAGTCCCGCGAGAAGTTCACCGCCGCCTACCGTGCCGACCTCGACCGCCTCGGCGCGCCGGCGGTCGCGCAGCTCCTGCAGCCGATTGCCCAGCGGGCAGGGGATCACCGACTCGTCCTGCTCTGCTTCGAGGACCTGTCCAGGCCCGGCGAATGGTGTCACCGCAGCGTCTTCGCCACTTGGTGGAAAGAGGTGACCGGCGACGATGTGCGCGAACTCAGCCCGGGCGCCGACTCCTACGAGCAAGGCACCCTGATGTAGGCCGCACGGCAGCCGGCTCGACGCAAGAAAAATAGGTGGCATGATTCAAGGAGGCAGGACACTTCTTGGGTCGGTCTGTACGTAGTGCCCGGACCGGCACCCAGCCAGTCCGGGCGCTACGTCGTGCAAGGAGATGCGATGTTCCAGGGCACCATCCCGGGGCCGATGCGGGCCATCGTCCGGGAAGCCGCGGCGAGTTGGCCGCGCGGGCCGGTGTACGTGCCGTGCTGCGGGAACTTCACCATCGAACGCTCCCTGGCCGGCATGGGATTCAACCTGCACTCCTCGGACGTGTCCATTTACACCACCGCGATCGGCCGATGGCTCACCGGGCAGCCGGTCGGCATCCGCCTGCACGACGACAGCCGCGATCGACTTGGCTGGCTGGAAGCCTCGTTGGATGACGGTGTAGGTACGGTCGCCACGATGATGCTCGGCACCCGCTTCCTTGCGAGCGTCGGCAGGGAGGGGCTGTGGCACGAACGGGTTGTGCGCTCCTACCGGGAGCAGTGGAAGGCGAAGCTCGCCGAGACCGTCGAGCGCCTGTCCCGCGCGGACGTCGCGCTGGCCTCGTACGAGGTCGAAGACGTGCGCATCTGGCTGCAGAAGGTTCCCCGCGAGGCCCCCGTCTGCTCCTTCCCACCCTTCTACGGAAACGGGTACGAGAAGCTGTACGAGCCACTCAACGAGCACTTCACCTGGGACGCCCCCGAGTACGAGCCGCTGTCCGATGCGGACGTCGTCGATGTACTCGGCGCGATCACCGACCGGCCGCACTGGCTGACCGCCTCCAATCACGACGTGCCCGAACTTCGGCCGCACTTGCGCGGCGTCATCAAGGCCACGCCGCGGGCGGCTCCCTTCTACGTATACGCCTCGGCCGCGCCGACGCGAATCGTGGCGCCCCGGCAGCCGATCGAGCCGGTCAAGGCCCCGCGGCTTCGTGCCGGTGATGGGCTGGTCGGTCCGCTCACGCTCGCGATGCTCAAGCCGGGCCAGTTCAACGCGCTGCGTTCCCAGTACCTCAACCCGAAGATCGCGCCCGGTGCGGCGAACCTTGCGGTCGCGGTGAAGGACGGCGAGGGGCGAGTGCTTGGGGTGTTCGCGATGTCGCCCAGCAGCTACACCCCGGACGAGGCGTACCTACTGTCCGACTTCGCGGTCGCGCCGACCGGGTACCCCAGGTTGTCGAAGCTGATTGTGCTCGCCGCCACCAGCGCGGAGGCGCAGCTGCTGTGCCAGCGGGCGTTCTCGCGTCGCGTGCGTGGGCTGTCGACGACGGCGTTCAGCAACAACGCGGTCTCCATGAAATACCGAGGGCTGATGAAGCTCACCAAGCGCGCACCGTCGAACGAGGGCGGCTGGAAGTTCCAGCTCCAGTACCAGGGGGCGATGGGCGAGCACACGCTCGACGGCGCCCTGGAGATATGGGCGAAGCGGTGGGGCGCCCGAACCATGATCGCTACGGACGCAGGAGCGTGACCATGGAGGACAGAGATCGGCTTGCCCCGCCGCAGATGGTGCAGGGCGACCCGAGGGGCCTGACACTGCTGGACGTGAACGCGCGGTTCCTACCGCACGAGACGTTCCGGCAGCTCGTCGCGAACGTACAACGCGATGGGCACCTGACGTCGACGCCGCTGGTGTGGAACGACACCGGGAACGATCGCCTGGTCGTGCTCTCCGGCAACCACCGCACCCTGGCGGCGATCGAGGCAGGGTTGGACCAGATCTGGTGGATGCAGATCGACGAGCCGCTCCCGCGACAGCGGCAGATCGCGCTGCAGCTTTCCCACAACGCGATCGCCGGACAGGACGATCCGGCGATCCTCAAGGAGCTGTACGAGGAGCTGGAGTCGGTCGAGTGGCGCCAGTACACGGGTCTGGACGACAAGACCCTGGACCTGCTGGAGAAGGTCGATGTCTCCTCGCTCGGCGAGGCGAACCTCGACTTCGCCAGCGTCCAGCTGATGTTCCTGCCGGATGAGCTGGAGCGCGCAGAGGCCGCCTTCGACTCCGCCCGGTCCACGGCCTCGGCCGATGAACGGTGGGTGGCCGGGCTCGCGCAGTACGAGCCGGTGCTCGATGCTCTGGAGACCTCCCGGGCCGCGTACAAGATCGGAAACAGTGCGACGGCGCTCGGTGTGATCCTGGCGGTGTTCGAGCGGCACCTTGGCGAACTGTCCGAAGGGTGGTTCGACCCCGCCTCGGGCGCGCCGGTCCGTGGCGGTGAGGCACCGCTGGAGACCGTGTTCGGAGTCCGGGAAATCCCGGTGGAGACCGCAGCGGCGGTGCGCTCGCTCATCGATCAGCTCGTCAGGGACGGCTCGGTGCCGGAAGCCGAGCCGTGGCGGGCCTTGGAGATCTTTGTGGCGCGGGAGGCAAGGACGCCATCGGCGGCGGGTGAGGGCGGCTGATGCCTGGGCTGCGGTGCCGGGCCCTCTTGTTGAACAGCTATCGGTTGATCGGGGGCGGTGCCGTCCTGCGATTGGCGAAGGACTTCACCGAAGCCGTGACAGAGTCCCCCGCTACGCCGCGTCCCCGGTGCGAGTTGGTGGCGGGCGCCGTCAACGAGGCCAAGCTCGGCGCGAGACGCTTTACCGACGGTTCGCCAGTTCGAGCTCGAGCGGGTGGTGCCGGCCGGCCACGTCTGACCCTGTTCTTCCTGGTCAGAGACTCGTGGGCCCCATCCGCGTGACGCCCGGTACACCGTGTGCCACGCCGTCCGCTCACGCACTGCTCACACATTGGGCGCCCCGCCACCGCGCTCTCGTGCCGTCCGCGTCATCCGCGTCATCCGCGACTGCAAGAGTGCAGCATGGCTGCATGGGCATGTGCCATCCGGCATGTATGTGCATCTTGGCGGGCTGTCCATCCACTTTCGAGTACCGATCCCGAAACCGCTCCACCTCGTCGCCGCGCAGCCAGGAAATGATTGGGTGAGGACGGTGTCGAGGTCGAGTTCGTCGTCGACGACGGCTTCGACGAGTCCGTTGTGGGGGTGGGTGAGGCCGTCGGGTATGGCAAGCGCGAGGTCGGCGGCGTTGCGGGTGGTGTCCGCAGGCGTGGTTCCGGTCGGTGGCTCGATGGCGACGCGGCGTTCGGCCGTCCCGGCGAAATCCTCGTATCCGGTCGGCGCCGCTCCCCTGGAGCGGGACACGGTGGGGTAGAACGGCGTCTATGCGGCGGGCTTTCCACGCGATCAGGCTGCCCCTCGCGTCTTCCTCTTCGACTCTTGGGCGGGAGGACGGCCGCAGCGGGGCCGCCGGATGCTCTTCCTTCGGCAGCCGGTGGCCCCGCAGTCTGCAGTCTGGTCCACGCGCAGACACAGGGCGGGGGGCCGTGCCAATAGTCCACAACGCTGCCGGAAGCCCTCGGCCACTCAGTGTGGAGGATGTGGACGGGCCGGTTGCGGTTGATCGCTTCCGAGGCGCAGGTGCTGGCAGCTGCGAGTTCCAGCCTGCCGTAGGCAGCAGTGTGCAAGGCGTGCCGCAGTCCGACGACGGCGAAGAGGCTGGCATTGTCGCACCAGGTGATGCCGCTTGTGCCGAGGCGGAGACCGCCGTCCGGCTTCGATGTGTGCGATGGCGGTGTCGCAGAGGGTGTTGACCGCGTGCTGGTCGAGCTCGCCGGTGACTACGAGCATCAGCGAGGCGGAGCCCCGGGCGGATTGCGTGGTGATGGCCAACCGGGGGTTGTCCGGCCGGTATTGGAAGATCATGGAATCCTCGATAGGCCCTGTGCCGGGGGCGGCAGAACCGGGTGGGTGCCGGGTATCGGGCGCTCGGCCTGGATTCCGCCGGGCGTTCTGGTGCGGGCGCCGGCGAAGCTGCGTCGGCGCCCGCGTGCACCAAGGGCAGGGGCTCCGGCGTAGCCGCTTCGACGAAGGCAAGGGCAGCGGCGGCCGGGTGGCCTGGGGCATGACGGGTGCGGGCCTGGCCATGGACGGGGGGCGAGCCCGCAGCAGGAGAAGCCGCACAAGCCCGGCAGGCAGGCCGGATCCCCGAAGCCGCTGCGCCTCGCGGGCGTGGCGAAGATGAACCATCAGGACTGGAGCCCCCGCGCGTTCACCACGGACCCGCTGGACACGATGCTCAAGCTGACCCTCCTGATGGACCAGGACCGCCCGGAGAATCTGCGGTTGATGGCATGTCCTGTCGGACGCGGACGGACTGCCCTTACGCGTCGGACTCCCCGGGGCCAACACCCGCGACAGCCTCGCGCTGAATCAGATGCTCGCCCACTTCCACATGGGACACGAACTCCATGTCGCCGAATCCAAACCCGTGCGGCTTCACCCCGACAAGGCGTACGACATCCCTCACCTGCGTAAATGGCTTCGAGGCAAACGCATCGGGTGCGCCTCGCCCGTAAAGGCACCGAGTCCAGCGAACGGCTCGGCCGTCGCAGCCGGGTGATCGAACGAACTATGAGCTGACTGTCCGCTGCGGCCGGCTCAGCCGGCGCTACGAGCGGCACATTCTGCGGCTGATCTGGCAGACCTTCGGCCACCCCCGACGCGCGGGCCTGTAGGTGTGGCGCCCCTTCGAGCAGCTGGAAGACGAGGTCCGCGAGGCAATACGGGATGCCGCCGCCACGCTCCACCTGGCCGTCAACGGGGCGATCGCCGCCCTCGGCGCCGCTTCGCATCCGCGCTCCCGCCACACAGGCCATGTGTACGACGGCGACCACTCCGGTGCGACACGCGAAGCTGGGCAGCTCGTTCGAAGAGGTGCAAGGACGTGATGGCGTGGGTAGGCAAGGCGCGCACCGATGCCGCCGCCCACCGGATGCTGGTTTGGTTCACCGCCTTCGTCCGGGCACCGGCCTCCGTCGAACACGAGCGCGCATACGTCATCGGGTTCGGCATTCCCGCCCACTTCCTGCCTGGTTGTGTCGAATTGGAATGTGTCCGCAAGGGGCGGGCAGCGCTCCACGACGACAGCTGATACCAATGGCGTAATTCCCACCGAAAGGCATGCCAGTCCCTTTTGTGTGAGATGTTCTGTTTACGGTGTGCCTTGGGCTCCGTGGGTGGTCCCACTCGCTGGGTTTCCGACTGCTCGCGGGGTGGTAATCGACGTCGACTCTGAGGCGAATCCATGTACCCACGGGCTACAACACCCGGCAGCTCGCTTGTACGGCGTTGGGCGTGCCGTATTGCCTTGCCGGCGGTCCTTCCCCTCGTGGCCGCGTCGGTCGCGTTGGGGGCGGCGACCGCACCCGAAGCCAATGCCGAAAGCACCACCGGTAATGAGCTTCTCAGTGGAAGCGCGAATTTCTACGCCTATGCGCGGCCGGGCGAGACGATCGATGTGTCGTTCGTGAAACAACTAGTCATCGAAGGCAGCGGCTCAGACCTGCACTACTCCGCCGTCGACCCGTCGGGCACGGAGGTCTGGAGCTGTGACATCCCCGCAGGCCAACCTGACGGCTCGGACTGCAGTACGACGCTGACCGCCGATCAGCGAGGCGCCTACAAGATCGTCTCGACGTCCGGGGCCAGCGGGTCCGGGAACTCCTCCGGCGCGTCGTGGAACATCACGGTGGAGAGTGGCGGCGCCGCCGTACCCGGCCGGGTTTGGACGGACCAGTACAACATCTATCAGAACCCCGGTGCGGACAAGGCCGAGAACCTGCGGTACTGGGCGGTCAGTGACACCGGCTACCAGTACCAAGTGGACCTGCGGGACTACAACGGCATCTACTCCGCGATCGAGGCCGACTCGATCGGGAACGTCGAGTCCGGAACGTGCAACCCGATCTACCGGTCCATCGACCAGAACTTGCGACCGGCCAAGTGCGCGCCGCAGCGGCTGTTCTTCGACAAGCCCGCGGCCGACCTGCCCGCGACAGCTGCCTCGGCCGACGGACGGCTGACCGTGGCGCCTGCGCCGCTGGACGCCTCCAACCTGGCCGTCACCGACCTGAAGTTCACCCCGACGGACACCGCCTCGGGCAAGGGCACGTTCACCTACACCCTCAACCCGCGCTTCAAGGGCGGCTACTTGCTGGAGGTCGACACCAACGGCAACGGCACGTACGACGATGCGGTCGACCGTCGCATCCAGCTCGGCGCGGAGGGCAAGGCGCGGAACTCGTACCAGTACGACGGGCTGGACGGGCAGGGGAACCCGATCGATGGGTGCGCCCCGATCAACGCACGGCTGTACTTCGACAAGATCGGGGAGATCCACCTCAACCAGCAGGACGTCGAGGGCCGCGCGGGCGGGGTCACCTTCCAGCGGCTCAACGGCCCCAACCTGCCGGACGCGACGCTGTACTGGGACGACACCCAGCTCGCCCAGGACCGGACCAGCCAGACCCCGATCCTGGATGGCACCCAGGGCATCGACAGCACCGCCGGCGTCCACGGATGGGACTACGGCAGCAACAGCTGGGGCAACAACCGCCTGATGGACGACTGGACGTACGCCGATGTCCAGGTGCCCACCGGTGAGGCCTCCTTCGACGCGAAGTGCCCCGACCTGAAGGTCTCCAAGACGGCCGACGTCGACCACCCCAACCCGGGCGACACCGTCAACTACACCGTCACGGTCAAGAACACCGGCGACGCGGACTACAAGGACGCGACGGTCACCGACGACCTGTCGAAGCTGCTGGACGACGCCACCTACAACGACGACGCCAAAGCCACCTCCGGCGACGTGACCTACACCGAACCCAACCTGTCCTGGAAGGGCGACGTACCCGCCGGCGGTTCGGCGACCGTCACCTTCTCGGCCACGGTGAACGACCCGGACACCGGTGATCACAAACTGCCCAACGCCGCGGTCGGTCCCGACGACTCCAACTGCGCGAAGGACAGCACCGACCCCGACTGCTCCACAGACGGCAACGTCCCCACCCCGACCCACGGCATCACCGTCGTCAAGAAGGACGCCAAGACCAGCGAGCCTCTCCAAGGCGCCGTCTTCGAACTGTGGCAGGAGACCAACGGCAACACCAGCCTCCAGCGCACTGGAAACAGCCATGACACCAGGATTGACGTTGGCTGCGCGACCAGTCCCAAGGGACGCTGCTCCTGGAATGACCTCAAGGCTGGCAGCTACTACCTTCTCGAGACCGATGTTCCCGAGGGCTACCAGCTCCCGAAGAACCCTGTCACCACGGTCAAGGTCGACGACAAGAACAAGAAGGTCACCGTCACCGAGAAGAACTGGCCCACCACCAGCAAGAAGAAGTAGCAGCCGATCCGCCCGTCGCCTTTCCGTGGCGACACCTCACACCTAAAGGGGGTTGCACAAGGCCGTGTTCGGGCAGGTCGGGGCTCGTGGGGACGGGTTTCTGGTCAGGAGGCGAGGGCGAGGTTGTGCATGTGGGCTACGGCCTGGACGGCGTGGTGGAGGCCGTCGCCGTGCTGCCGGCAGTCGCGGAGGATCTTGTAGTTCTTCATCCGGCCGATCACATGCTCCACCCGGGCGCGGACCGTGCGGTGGACCGCGTTGTCGGCCTCCTCGCCCGGCAGCAGCTCGCGTCGGGGGCGTTTGCGGTGCGGGGTGACTATGCCGCAGTTGAGGTAGGCGCTGTCCCCGAGCACGGTCACGCCCTGGCAGTGCGCGGCCGAGGCCGGAGGCCCGCCAGGCGTGGGCGTCCGCGGTGGTGCCCGGCACCCGCCGAGCTGCCGCATGGTCAGGTTCGTGCGGTAGTACACGGCCACAATCAGCACCCGCTCGGCCAGCGGCAGACACCACGGCCGGCCCCGCAGCGTGCCGTTGCCGCCCCGGTCACGGACCGCTTTGAGCAGCCGCCCGAACTGCTCCATCCGCAGCCCCGTGAACGTCTCCGCCCACACGCGTTCAGCCCTCAACACCCCAGCCCTACACCGGAGATGCCCAATTCACGGCCTTGTGCAACACCCTTTAGCGCAACGAACGATCGCCAATTAAGGCACCGCCTAAAGGCATGCTCTCCACGTAGCGGCTCGCCGGTTCTGTCAGCTCCGGTCGGAATACTGGCTCACCCTCGCAAGAGAATATTTTCGGCCTCGACGTATCGGCCATCTGTGGTAAATCTGCCAACTCTCGCCCGCCGGGATGACATCACATCGAGATGTCGAGTTGAATTAGTCACAACACGAGAGCGGAACGCTGGCCTCCCCTCCGGCAGTTCTTGTGTTTTCATATTGCTCCTTCGGGACAGGGTGGTTCCGAAGGAGCAATATATGTATCCATTTACACGAAAAACGGTTCTTCCCTCCGGGAGGGGCGAGCGCGGCGGTGCGGCTGTGCAAGGGAGGGGATCGTTAGCGGCTCCCGTTCCGGAAGTGAATTGCCGTCGGGGCTATTATCTGTTCTCGTTGCCCCTGTAGTACTGAAATCCATGGAAGTCACCTGATCATTCCGCGGGATGAGGGCGTTGCGTCAATCGGGGGACTGTGAAGGATTCCTCCGTGGGGCACCAAGTGTCGCCGTCGGCGGGTCCGTAGCTTCGGAGTGATCGGAAAGTGCGCCGCCCACGAAAGGAAGCTACTGCCGTGCCCCTTGCTGTGCAGCTCCCGCGCAATCCTGACGTACTGTCCAGAAACGGTGTGTACGCACAGGCTTTGAATGTTCTCAGCCGCAAGGAGACCGCAGTTCAACGCCAGCTGCGCAGAGCGGGGCTTGCCGGATACGAGCCGTTGACCCAGGCCACCTTGATGGCGCTCGCCCAGCGGGCGCCCGTGGGCAGCTCCTTTTACGATGTGGGCGCCCATATCGGCCTGTATTCCGCGCTCGTGAATGCGGTATACAAGGACAGGAGGCTCACTTCGTTCGCCTTCGAGCCGACTCCTGCCACCGCTCGGATCTGCCGCGAGATCCGCGACCGGAACCATCTGTCATACAAGGTCGTGCAGTGCGCGGTATCCGACAAGTCCGGCGAGGCCGAACTTTATCTGTCGGACAAGGCAGAGAGCTCCAACTCGCTCAACCCCGCACACCGAAAATCCAGCGGTTCCACCACCGTGCCCGTCGTCACTCTCGACGGATTCACCCAGACGGAGCGGGCCACCCCCCACCTCATCAAGATCGACGTGGAGACACTTGAGGCCGACGTGCTGCGCGGCGCACTGGGCACCATCGAGCAGTATCGGCCGTGGATCGTGGTCGAGCTACTCCCCAGCAGCGAGCCCAGCTCCCTGCGCGAGGTACTGGCCAGGCTTGCTGTCATGGGGTACCGCTTCCACGTCATCCAAGCCGAGAAGCCCTGGCATGCGTGGAACGAGACTACCTACCGCCCTCATGTCGGCAGCCACTGTCGTGACTGGCTGCTCGCCCCGGAACCGTTGGACGATGCGTTCCACCGCATGGTTCGGCGGTGGCTCATCGCCATCCTGGCTTGTGACGAGGACACCAATTTGACGGTTCCCGGGGGCACACCGTTTCCCGAGGGATGGAACGCCCCCTATGTGCGTGCCGACCGGCATGCCGGGCAATCCGTTCCGGTCGGGTAATGCCTGGATGCAATCCATCAGGGGGAATTCATGCAGACGCCATTCTTCACGGCCGGTCGCGCCTACTGAAACCGTCCGCAAATGGCATAGTTGTCGGAGCTCTCGGGACGGTTCGGCAGTACACGTGTGCGTCCCGGTTTTCGGTTCTGGGTCGAAGTCAGGATGGAAAGGCTGATTATGCCTCTGGTCGTCAAGATTCCCGAGAACGCTTCGGTAATCTCAGCTTCTGGCTCCTACCCTCGTGCATTGAACGTACTCGATCGGCGTGAGACGGCCGTGCAGAGGAAGCTGAGATCCGAGGGGCTGGCGGGTTACGAACCGTTGACCCAAGCTGTCCTGCTGGCCCTGGCGCAACGGGCCTCCAAGGGGGGTGCTTTCCTCGATGTGGGAGCACATATCGGGCTGTACTCGGCTCTGGTGGACTCGATTTTCGGGGGAAAGGTCTGAAGACCTTCGCCTTCGAACCCGCACCGGACACAGCAAGAATCTGCCGTCGGCTGTGCAGATCAAATCGCACCGGTTTCGAGGTCGTCGAATCGGCCGTGACCGACCGGGTCGGGAAGGGGACCCTCTACCTCTCACGAAAGGCAGAAACCTCTCATTCCCTTAACCCGAACCATCGGGCGCACCAAGGTAGGCTATCGGTTTCTCTCGATACGCTTGATGAGTTCACCAGGTTTCGCGGGGTGAGTCCGCACCTCATTAAAATCAGTGCACAATCAGGTGAAGCGGCAGTGTTGGAAGGGGCATTGCGCACCATCCGTGAGAACCGGCCGTGGATCGTCACTGAAATTTTGCGCCGGACGGACCACGGGGCGATGCGTAGGATTCTTCGGGAACTCCAACGGTGGGGATACCAAATTCATCTCTGCCGACCGGATTTCTCACAGGAACCCGAAGGGCCGGACAGCTACCGGCAGCACGTTAACGGCGAGATGCGCACCTGGCTGCTCGCCCCGCAGCCCTTGGACGATGGCTTCCGCTGCACGGCACGCGACTGGTTGGCGGCCATCCTCGCCTGCAACGAAACCACCAATCTCCTGGTAGAGACCACCAAGCAACTACCGAAAGGCTGGAATCGCAACTACCGCGCTCCGCTGCTGAACCTGCGGGCTCTGATCCCTCGCACGCGCGTCCAAAACCCACGGTCCGGTGTCCCTGAACTCCAGGCGACCTGTGGGGCTGGAGTTCAGCTCCACGGCGATACCGTCGCCCCCCGCCCCGGCACTGACTCTTCCACTCCGCCCACCCCTCGCCCCCGTCCAGCGAGACCGGGCCAAAGGACCAAGCCCGGCGACCTGACTCCGGTGCGCGGGCTGGTCACAATGATCTGCGATGACCTCCTCCCGCAGGACGCCGCCCGACGCAACCTCGGCTTCGTGGCCGACGCGCTGGAGCACGCGGAGGTGCCCTACATCCTGCTCCGTACTGACGGCCCCTACCACCGGGTTGCCCTCAGCGTGCAACACAGGGCCGCCGCCCTGGCTGCACTCAGCAAAGCCGGCACGGAGCGCACGCTGTACGCCCGGGTCCTGGCGCGCAAGGGCGCCCACGAGCCCATCATCCAGGCCACCGACCTGCATCTGCTGGACAATGTGCCGGCCGTACGGGCCTTCCACCCCGTATCCACATCGAAGGGCACACTTCACTACGGTGACGAGCTGGGCTGCAACGTCGAGTTCTGGTCCCGCGATGACTCGGGCATGTACCAGACGCCCGGCCGGACCACGCTGGTCGGACGGCAGCTGCACCGGCTCACAGCCAACGCCACGCTGGAGATCGGTGGCAGAAACTTTCCCACCGTCGACCTCTTCACCCGTCGGCTCATCAACGACGTGGATTTCCCCATCGACGCCGTCTATCTGTGGGTCGACTGCAACGACCCTGTATGGCAGGCAAGCCGGTCAGCCCACTCGGACGGCTCCGGCCAGAACCTGACATCGGACGCCCAGGTGAGCAGTCGCTTCCGTAGCCGCGACGAACTGCGCTACTCACTGCGCTCCCTGGCCATGTACGCGCCCTGGATCCGCCGGGTGCACCTGGTGACGGACAACCAGAAACCGGACTGGCTCAACGACGAGCATCCCGAGCTCCGGGTCATCTCGCATACGGAGCTCTTCAAGGACGCCTCCTGCCTGCCGACCTTCAACTCCCATGCCATCGAAACCCAGTTGCACCGCATCGAAGGCCTCTCCGAACACTTCCTCTACTTCAACGACGACGTATTCCTGGGGCGTTCCGTACAGCCGCAGAACTTCTTCCAGAGCAACGGCGTGTCCCGGTACTTCCCCTCCACGACAGGTATCTCCATGACACCCGTCGCCGAGGACGACCTGGCTTCGCACGTCGGTGCAAAGAACAACCGCGCGCTGCTGGCCGAACACTTCGGCCGCACCCTCACTCACACGTTCTGGCACGCGCCGCATCCCCTGCTCCGCAGCGTGCTCGCGGACGTGTGCGCACGCTTCGACCACCAGGTCGACCGTACGGCCCGCACCCGTTTCCGAAGCCAGACCGACATCTCCATCTGCTCGCTCTACCACCACTACGCGTATCTGAGCGGCCGTGCGGCGCCCGGCCGGGTGGCCTACGCGTACATCAACACCGCCGACCCCGATCACTGCGCGCGGTTCGACAGGATGCTGCGGGAGCGGAACTACGACACCTTCTGCCTCAACGACGGCGAGGTGCCCCACGGACTCACAGCGGAAGAACAGAACGAGATGGTCCGCGAATTCCTGCGATCGTACTTCCCCCTCCGCAGCCCCTACGAGCGCTGATGTCCAGCCTCCGTGCGGTGGACAACCGCTCCCGCGACAGTCACATCCCCGAAAGCCGCCGCCCAGGCAGTCCTGATCTCCCCAGCCCTGTCACCGCCAGGCCGGTAGCCACGCTGCGGCCTCCGCTTCTCGTACGGGCCTACCGGCGCGCCCTCCCACTGCGGCTGCGCCGGCTGATCGCACAGGCCACTTCGGCAGACCTGCGCCGGCGGACCAAGGAAGCACTCGGCCGCATCCGCCTGGCACAGCATTTCGACCGGCTGCCGGGGGAGCGCAGACTCAGGCGGCACCCGCTGGCCCTCGGCCGCCGGGACCGTCGCGTCGTCGGCCACGAAGGGCGGGCCCGGATGGCGGTAACGCATCCGTGTCCGACACCGCTGAGCGCCCGCGAGAGCAGCCTGCGGCTCGTCTGCGACACACTTGAGGCGGCCGGAGTGGACTACTTCCAGGTCCGTGGCTACCGCGAGTCGGGATCCGTCGTCGGCATCCATGCCCGGCAGCGCGAGACAGCCCTCGCGGCGCTCGAGCGCCGGGCACGGGAGGTGCCGTACTACCTTTCGCATCCCAGCGACGGCACGTTCCCCACCGGCGCCCTTTTCGGCGCCGCACGTGCCACCTGGCGGCGTCTGTCCGGACTGCGCCATGTGCGTATCTCGCTCTTCGTCACCGACCCACGCGGACTGCTGGTGCTCGGCGAACGATACGGCTGTGACCTGGAGTTCTGGCAGGAAGAGGATGGCCGGCTCGTCGCACCACGAGACAACCGTACCGCCCAAGACATCGCGGCCGACGGCAGCAGCATCACAGTGCCCGGCGGTTGCTTCACCCGGCTGGTATCCGCACAAGGCCGGGTGAAGCTGCCGGACACCGTCACCCGGCAGGAGTTCGCCGTACCACTCTTCGACGAAGTCGACTTCCCCATCGACATCGTCTACACCTGGGTCGATGGCCAAGACCCGGCCTGGATGAGACGCCGGGCAACGATCCGTGACGAGCCCTTCCACGAAGAGTCGGCGAATGACGCCCGCTACCTCAGCCGCGACGAGCTGCGCTACTCACTGCGCTCCGTGCACGCCTTCGCACCCTGGGTGCGCCGCATCCATCTGGTCACCGACTCCCAGGTGCCGCACTGGTTGGACACGTCCGTGCCCGGCCTCAACATCGTGAATCACCAAGCACTCTTCGACGACCGCAACTGCCTGCCGACCTTCAACTCCCACGCCATCGAGAGCCAGTTGCACCGCATCGAAGGCCTCTCCGAACACTTCCTCTACTTCAACGACGACATGTTCCTCGCCCGTCCCGTCACCCCGGGCGACTTCTTCCTGGCCAACGGGCTCACCAAGTTCTTCACCTCGCACGCCCTCATCCCAGCCAGTGCTCCGCATCCAGGGCTCCAACCCGTTTCGGTTGCCGGGATCAACAACCGCAGACTCCTCGCGAACCGGTTCGGACGAGTGGTCACGCAGAAGTTCAAACACGCGCCCTATCCACTGCGGCGTAGCGTACTGGAAGAGATCTCCACGCAATTCACGGACGAGTTGCGCATCACGGCGGCAAACAAGCTGCGCAGCATGAACGATATCTCCCTTCCTTCCGCCCTCTATCACTACTACGCTTTTCACACTGGCCGGGCCGTTCCGGGACGGATGCGCTCCGGATACCTTGATTTGGGGACTCCAGACCTCGAGGAACGGCTCACCCGGCTGTTGCAACGCCGGAATCTGCAGACCTTCTGCCTCAACGACACCTTGTCGTCGTATGTGGACTATGTTCAGCACGACGCCCTGGTGCGAGGCTTCCTCGACGCCTACTTCCCCGTCACGTCCCCATACGAGAAGGGCGCCGTGAGTCAGGACCACGCGGTAAGGAGTCCACAGCCAGCGGTCGGCGTGCCTGCCATACATGAGCGGCTCTCGGTGGGCACGGGCTTGCCTCGCCCGTAATCCCCGGAACGGCCGCCCTTCAGGCCGCGTGGACCGAAGGGCGGCCGGTGCCGGTGCCGACGGCCGGCGCCCGCTCGGCGGCTTCGCCGACTTCTACAAATTGGGCAGCTTCGGCCGTCTCTCGCTGGCCTGGCGCGTCTTCGGCCGAGACCGCGTGGACGGCGAGATCCGTCGGATCCGCACCGTGCTCGCCGGATCGGGCTACCAACTCGGCCGCGAGGACGACCAGCTGCTGCCGATGGTGGTCTGCCAGGCCCTGCTCCTCAACCGCAACCCGCACGTGGAGGACTTGGCCACGGCGCTGTTCGAACGGATCAGGGCCGAGCGCCTGCTGCCGGCGGCGCGAGGCAACACGCTGCATGCCATGCAGCGAGCCGTCGCCGAGCTGGGGCCGCCCAACACCTCCATAGCCAGCGCGGGCGAGCGGGGGTTCCCCGGTCTGGGCGGCATGGGGGGAGCGTTGGTACGACACCTCCACGCTCACGCCCCGGTCCACGGGAGTCTGCGCGCGACGCTCTTCGAGGCCGGCCGGTGGATCGAGGCCGAGCATCCCGAGGCCGCCGATCCGGCCGACTGGACCCGCAAGACCTGCGCGACCTGGGTCGCCGCGGTGGACCGGATGAAGGTCGGCGACTACCTCCAACGCACCGCCAGCCTCACCGATCGCCTCGGCAAACCCATGGAAGCGCCGTCCAAGGCCGAGCACCTCACCGCGATCCGTACGTCTTCCGCGATCTCCAGGAGTGGGAGTGGATACCCCGGCACTTCGACCCGCAGCGGTCGCTGGGCACATCGCGCAGCATCGCCGCGCTGCTCGGCCCGGACCCGCACGTCATCGCGGACGACATCTGGGCGAAGCTGATGTGGGCGGGACTGTACCTGACCGAGGACGACCTCCCGCAGACTCGGGCCGGGAACTTCTACCCTCTGGAATTGGTCCGCGCACTCACGCTGACCTGGCTGTTCATCATCGACGTCCAACAGGGCAAACCGCCCAATCTTGACAATTCTGATTCCACAGAATGATGCGGTTCACGGCGCCTCCGGGTCTCCAGTGCAAGGTGCGGCCGCCTCGTCCAGATCCCTGAACAGGTAGAGGGCGAAGCCAGTAGTGAGGCCGGGCAGTTCGACGGCGTCGATCCAGGTGAAGAGCGTGGGGCCGAGTCGATTGGTGAGGATCTCGCCGAAGCCGCGGACACGTGCGGCATACGAGTTCAGACGCCGTTCTTCATGAAAAGCGGAGTCTCATCGGGCCCGCCGGGTAGGGGCGGGTCCGAATCGTGGACGCCTCACCAAAAGGAGACATCATGGTCAACGAGGCGGAGGAGATTTGGTTGCGCAATGTCATAGGCGCGGGTGAACTCTCCTTGCTCGACGGCCTGCTGAGCCTGCGCGGAGCGGGGACATCGGGCCTTGGACCTGAGGAGACTCCGTGGGTTCAGGTTCGACGGCTCCTTTGATCTCACCAGCAGGGAACGCTCGACCTCGTTGCGGAGCCATGGGACACGCACCGGAGACCAACTGTGGCCCCGCTGCGCCAACGGGGGCTGCCGGCAGGACCGTTCGGGTCTAAATAGCGGTCAGAGCGAGCCGAGGAGGGGAGCGAGGGTGATCTTTGCAACCGTAGAGGTGCCCCCATCCGCACCTCCTGAGCACAAGGAACGGTGACAGACATGGCGATGACCCAGGCTACGAAGGTTGGCAGAGCTCTGCTGGCCTCGGCCGCCCTGGCCGCAATGCTGGGCGCAGGCGCTGGAACTGCGCTGGCGAACGCACCGGAGAAGGCCGAGAACTGGATGTACGTAGCGGTCGCCAAGGGGGACAGCGAGCCGGGTAAGCTGCAGCACCGGGTGCTGCAGTGCGGAAAGTGGTTTAGCGACCCGGCGGTGTACAGGGCTTGCGGGCAGTTGAAGAAGTCTGACGGACTCATCAGCAAGATCCCGGCCAAGGACAAGGCCTGTCCCATGATCTACAAGCCAGTGACTGCTATGGCCTACGGCAAGTGGGAAGGGCGCAGCGTGTCGTACTCGGCCGTATTCCCGAACGAGTGCGTGATGCACGCGAAGACTGGAGCGGTCTTCAAGACGCTCTGACGTTCGAGAGTATCTCCCCCCATTCCTTCACGCCTCACGCACCGTCGGATCCTCTGCTCTCCGGCTGCACATGCGCGTGGTGTTCCGTGCCCCCTCGGGGGTAGCGCTGACGTGGTGTGAGGAGAGGAACCTGGGGGGAACTGGGACCGGAGCTTCAGCAACGGTTGACCGCCGGTTCTCCGATGGGGGGCGGAATCGACCGGTGATCTCCTCGTGGCCTGCTCATGCCGATCACGGGCGGGAAAGCAGAGCCGCTGCGCGTGGAGCCGGACAGAGATCTATCGCCTGCACCGGTTCGAGCAGGCGTCCAGTGCTGGAAGCCCGCCCGGCACTGGACACCTTGAAGAGCGCTGCAGAGCCGGGCGTGCAACGCTCGGCCGCTCCAACGAAGTTGGACCGCGGCAGGAACCTCAAATCCCTTCGCGCCATGACATCAACTGTTCTTGAGTTAGCTCAGGAGCGGTTGACGAGATCCCGTCCGATCGAAAGATCGGGCGGGATCTCTGCTTTCCCGGGACTTGTTCGATGTGGTGTCCGAATGCGTGGGGCGTCGCGGGGTGGTGGCTCGGCGAGGCTGCCGCCTGGGATCGGTGGTGATTCGGGTGTGGGAGGCGCATTACGACCGTCGGCGGGCAGGCTGGGGCCCGGGGTGGGGAGCGGTGGGGGTATCAGTTCGTCTCGGTGATGTGAGGGCCGGCTGGTGGTGGAATCCCGGATGCCGATGGGGTGGGTGGCCGCTGTCCGTCACTCCCGGTGTTCGGTTCTGTAGGTGCTTCGCCGCTGACGGCTGTGCTGGTCTGGGTCCAGCTGTGGAGGATGCCGAGGTTGATCTTGGTGATCATCAGGGCGAGAAGGATGGTCTGCGCGACGCGGCCGTGCGCGAGCCGTCTGGCCGGGTCGGCGATGTTGATGCCGTGGGACTTCGCTCGCCCGTTGAGCCCCTCGATGTTGGCCCGGGCGGGGCGATAGACGTCTTGCCATGGCGGGGCGAGGTAGGGGCGGTCCTGCCGGAACTTGTCGATCTTTCCGAGGCCACCTGGGCGGAGGGTGATGGTCGGCTGGCGACAGATCTTCGGCAGCTGCTCGGGAGCCAGGGGCCGCAGACGTTCACCGGGAGCGATGGGGACGGAGGGCTTCGCCGCAGTGTGCGCGCTCGCACCACGCGGGTTGGTCAGATCGACCATGGTCGGCCGGGTATCGAGGACTTGGTGGGCCTGGTGGAAGCGGGTGCAGGAGACTGCGGGCGAGGGGCCTGCTGCCGGGCATTGCAGCCGGATCGTGCCGTGCGGGTCCGGGTTCTGTTTTCGTTTGAGGAAGAACGGGGTGCGGGCCGCGATCAGCCGGGCGAGCTGATTGTCGTCGCCGATGTCGCGTACGGCCTTGTCGTCCAGGTCGGTGGTGGCGCGTACGAGGGTGTCGGGCATGGCGGGGCAGGTGAGCGAGCCGTCGACGAGGAGGGCGCCGATGTCGCCGGGCCAGCCGCTGAACAGGCGGCGCCGATGGGCGAGTTGGACGGTGACCAGCACCAGCCGGTCGCTGATCTCCTGCAGCAGGGTCCGGCGGCGGACGCGTTCGGGCTCGTTGTCCTCCCAGGCTGCTGCGATGGCGAGGGCCTCGGTGGCGGGAAGACGTCGGCGGCGCTCGCAGCGGTAGGGATCCAGGGCGGTGGTCAGCCGGTCGAAAGCGCGGTAGACGCGGCGGGAGAACGCCAGACGCGTGTGCGGGCCGGCGTCGGCGAGGTCGGGAACTCCGAGCCAGAAGCGGGCGGTGGGCCGCAGATGGTCGGCCAGGATCCGGAAGGCGTCGGCAAGGTTCGCGCCGCGGCCGTAGTGCAGTGCCAGCAGCAGGCCCACCAGCACGGTGCGGACTGGAAGCCCGTCCGGGCCGGGGCGTCCGACAAGTTCCTTGTCGATCAGGGACAGGACGCCCGAGTCGTGCAGGAGCGCATCGAGCTGGCCGACCTTGGAGTCAGGGATCACCGGCGGGGCATCCGTCACCGTCCGCGGCCGGCAGGCTCGCACCTTCGACGCATTGCGTCTGGCGTACGAACCGGTCACGGGTCGTCCCCGCGCAACAGGCGCATCGCGGTGACCTCGTCGAGCGGGGGCACGTGATGCTGGTAGCGGGCGAGCGAGGAGGCCGAGGCGAGTCCGGCGGCCTTGGCGATAAGGTCGTGGTCGATCCGGGCGGCCATCAGCTCCACGATCCAGGTCGCCCGCAACCTGCCCGCCGACACGGGCGGCAGCCCGCCCGGCGGGCGGTGCAGCAGCGACCAGGAACTGATCAGGTTCTTGGCGTAGGCGACCGTGCGCCGGGGCCGGAACAGGTATCCGCCACCCGCCGCGGCAGCCAGGTCGCTCAGGACCGGATCCCAGCCGGCGCGGGCCACCAGGGGGACGATGCGGACGGCCCCGGTGTGCAACAGCGGTCCCTGGGCGCGGGGCCGGCGCAGGTCGCTGCCGCGGCTGGCGGCCACCTCGCGCGCGGTGAGTCCCAGCCCCGCTCCGAGTCCCAGGAGGGCGAGCCCGTCGCTTCGCTGTTGGCGCGGCAGATGTGCGGCCCAGTGCCGCAGCCGGGCCAACTCGTCGCGGGTATAGGGCTGGTGGGGGTTCGGGAGGGCGTGCAGGCGGGCCGGGGCGGCCTCGCCGCGCTCGCTGAAGGCCAGCGCGTCGCGCACCCGCAGCAGCCACGTCCGGTACGTACGCACCGTCGAGGCGCCCACCTCGCCGAGCAGAGACAGGACGAATGCGTCGATGGCCTCGTTGCGCAGCCAGGTATCCGGCTCCCGCTCCAGTCCCGTGGCCTCGGCCCACAGGGCCAGGCGGCCGGTGATGTGCAGCAGCCGTTCCACGTCGTAGGGCACCACGGCTGCCGTCGCGGTGACCACCGAACGCACCAGTGGCGCGATGTCCTCCCAGGCGGCGGGTGGATTCCGGGGCCGGTAGCGAGTGATCTTCGCGGACGTCACCGGATCAAGAGCCACGGTCCATACATACCGGCTGGACAAGCAGCCATCCCACAACTGGTCAACCTCTATGGACAGGACGGTGCGGACATGGTCGGAGGACGCGCCCGCGCACGCCCCCCGCGGCAGCTCACCCGTGATCCGGAAGCCTGGCCCGAACAGGTCAGCGGTGATACCGCCGCCGAGGCGGTGCGGCAGATCGCCCTCGCTCTCGCCGCCGCTCTGTACGAGCGGGGGCTGAGCCTGCGGGCGGTCGCGGCCGGCTCCGGCGTCAACCGGCAGGCCATCGCCGACCTGCTGGCAGGTCGTTCCTGGCCGGACGTCGCCACCGTCGCCCGCCTCGCCGACTTCACCGGAGCCTGCTTGTGGCCGCCGCGTACGACAGCCGAGCGCGCGAGGAGACATTGAGCCTCGATTCCCGCCCGGACCTGACCAACTTGCGTCCGAACGTGGCAAGTTCGCGGCTCACTGCTTCGAGCGGGAAACGCAGCTATTACGCTCGAAACGCGCGAGTCGCCGTTCGATTGGAGCTCACGCAACCGGCACCGTCGAGCTCAACCCTCGGCGGTGCCCCTTCGGGCACATCGGCGGCCGTGCCGCCGCCGTCCACCCATTCTCGTCAGGCCGTTTCGCCTTCCTCGGAGGCCTGCTCGTTCATCTGGCGGGCGGCAGGTGTGATGGCGAACCAGGCCGGGGACACCTCGCTCACCAGCCCCTCGGTCACCATCTTCTTCAGGCGGGCCCGGGTCGTCTCCACCCGGTCCGGCACCTCGCCGATTGCTTCCCCGATGTCCTGTACCTTCATCGCCTGGTGGGCGCCGGCCAGCAGGACCAGGATCCGTTCCCGGGCCAACTCCAGCTCGAGCGGCCCCGAGCCTGCGGGAGGTGTGCTCTGTGCCGCGCCAGCCGGAATCGGCTCGAGTGGCGAACCTGTACTCGTCTGTGTGGTCTGGTCGTTCATCAGCGACAGTGCCGTCTCCCGGGTGATGACCAACCGGGCAAGCCGCTCCTCCAGCACTGCGGTCTTCTCCCGCAGTACGGCAAGCTCGCCGTGGACGACAGCCTCTTCGTGGTCCAGACGTTCAAAGAACGGCGGCATCGTCATATTCAGCCTCCTGCACGCCATCTCGCTGGTCTGCCCTGTTCACCCCGGCACGTGCCGGAGCCCCGTCTCACCGTAGGAGCGAGCCGGACATGGTCACCGCAGACGACTGCCAATGTCCCCTACCGACCACACCGGCGTGCCCAATGCCCATGCCTGGCGGCTTCGGGGCAACTCACGTTCATGCATTGCCCGCCGTGCGGCGCCGCTTGCCGATCTTGCTTATAAATCGGTCGTTTCCTGGCTGCGTGGCGAGGTGGAGTGGGTTCGGGATGGGCACTCGAAAGTGGATGGACAGCCCGCCATCGAAGTGCAAATATATTCTGCATGACGCATGATCATGCATTGACTCAAGATTCTGACCCTGTGGCGTGGCCGATAGGCTTCCGGGCCTACACGGGGCACGGTGGACTGCGCGAGCACGGCGACGACATCTCCATCGTCACGTCGGACCGGCCGGCCACCAGCGCCGCGATGTTCACCCAGAGCCTCTTCGCGGGTCCGGCCGTAGTCCTCAGCCGTGCTCATGCCTCGGGACAGAACCTGCGTGCCGTGACGACGCTGGCGCAGAACGCGAATGTCGCCACCGGGCGCCGGGGTGAGGAGAACGCTGCGGAGGTCGTCCGCCGCGTCGCCGGGATTCTGGACATCCCGGCGGACGAGGTGCTCATCGCCTCCACCGGCGTCATCGGACGCCCACTGCCGATGGGCGCCATCCGCACGCACTTCGACGAGGCCACCCAGCGCGGCCTCGCGGCGTTCGTGGCCGGACCGCTGGATGTGGCCCGCGCAATGATGACCACCGACACCCGCCCGAAGACCGCCGTACGGACCGTCGGGCAGGCCCGCATCGTGGGCGTCGCCAAGGGGGTCGGCATGCTGGAACCCAACATGGCCACGATGCTGGCCTACGTGTTCACCGATGCGGCCCTGTCCCCGGCCGACCTGGACAGCGCCTTGCGCGAAGCGGTGAATCGCACGTTCAACTGCCTGAGCGTCGACACCGACACCTCCACCTCCGACACGGTGGCGGTCATCGCCAACGGCGCCGCAGGACCAGTCGATCCGGCGGAGTTCTCCGCAGCCCTCGCCGACCTCTGCCTGGATCTCACCCGGCAGCTGGCCAGTGACGGCGAAGGCGCCACCAAGCTCCTGCGCGTCACGGTTGCCCAGGCCGGCGACTACGGACAGGCCAAACGCATCGCCAAGAGCGTAGTGAACTCCCCGCTGGTCAAGACCGCCGTCCACGGCGCCGACCCCAACTGGGGTCGCGTACTGATGGCCGTCGGCAAGAACACCGACGACACCGACATCGCGCCGGGCAACGTCACCGTGGGGTTCGGCGACATCGAGGTGTACCCCGAAGAGCCCGAGGCCGACACCCTCGACAAGCTCGTCGGCATCATGCGCCAGGACGAAGTCGACATCGTCATCACGCTCGGCATCGGGGAGGCCGAAGCCACGGTCTACGGCTGCGACCTGTCCGCCGGCTACATCCGCATCAACGCGGACTACACGACATGACCGGGCTCGACCGCAGCAACGGAACCCCTACCGTTCTCGTGATTCCCCAGTGGCAAGGGTCGGCTGCTCGTAATCCTCAACGGCTGGCCAAGGGCGCGCGCCAGATGAGCGCGCTGCTCCCCGCAGCTCGACGCACTGTCGTCGACATTGACCCCCGCCCCGGACAGGACCTGGGCGGCGTACGCCACCTCGATGTGCTGACCCGCTCGCTGGAAGCAACCAGGGCCGCGCTGGGCCGGAGTGGGGATGACGCACTGCTTTCTGTGGGCGGCGACTGCGGCATCGAGCTCGCGCCTGTCGCCCACGCCGTCGCTCGCCATGGCGACAGCCTGGCAGTTGTCTGGTTCGACGCCCACGCGGACCTCAACACCCCCGACACATCTCCCTCGGGGGGCTTTCACGGAATGGTGCTGCGCACCCTGCTCGGCCAGGGGCCGTCGCAACTGGTGCCTCGGCCGGAGGAGCGCCTTTCCACCCGGCAGATCGTGCTCGCGGGCGCTCGTGCCCTCGATCCCGCCGAGCTGGACTTCATCGAGTCCGAACGAGTCCGGGCCCTGTCCGTTGAAGCTCTTCGGGAACCGGGCCAACTGATTTCCGCGGTGGCAGGTACAGGGGCCACGCACGTCTACATCCACCTGGACCTGGACGTGCTGGACCCCGAGCACTTCGCCAGCCTGTCCTGCCCGGAACCCGGAGGTCTGCACCCCGACCAGCTGCACGCCGCCCTGCACGCGCTGACCACGCGCTTCAACTTCGTCGGCATGGGGATAACGGAGCATGCCCCCGCCGCCGACTCAGCCAACAGCGACCACGTCCTCCAAAAAATCCTCGACGGCATGGCTTTCCAGTAGCGGCAGTCTGTACCGGATCAGTCACCGTCATCCCGCCGCGGCCGGGCCAACACCGTTGATCGGCGCGCCGACTTGCACGCCGGACCGGCCGGGGAAGAAACCGGATGGCCAACCGGCCGGATCGGTGCTCGGCGTGCGACCGCTTGGCCGCCAAGCGGACAACAACTTTTGCGGTCGGCCCTGGAGTTGGATCTCACCACAGGCGGACTCTGCCCGGACAGGCCGGGTACGTCTCCGGCGGCGCCATCGCCGGGCCCGGCTCGAAAGGGGTGATGGCGCCATGTCCGACGGCATAGGCCACATCAGCCGGGAACGCTACGAGCAGATCCTCGCCGGCGATCGCGACGGCATCGGTCAGATGGGCGAGATCAAGTTCACCATCGGCGACCACGCACTGGAAATCGAACCAGTACGGCACGTCGGCGGTTCACGTCCCGCCGACGACCGTGAACCCGGGGTCGACGAGTCGCTCCAGATCTACGCCGACGACCTCGGCATCACACTCAGTACGATCAGGACCTACCGGTTCACCGCCCACCGATGGCCCGCCGAACGACGCCGTCCCGGCGTCTCCTTCAACATCCACAGCATCCTGGGCTACCTGTCCGATGAGGCCGAACGGTTCGCGGCAATCGACGATCCGCCGTACGACTCCAAAGCCGGTCGCCGCCGTTGGACCCCCGACCTGGCGAAGATCCATGTCGGCAACAAGCCGAGCAGGCCGGTCACCACCCCGCAGAAGGTCACCGCCATCCACGACCTCGCCCAGGACGACGACGTGGCAGCCCAGATCGCCGCCGACGTGTTGCGCCGTCCCTCCGTCGCGAAGAAGGTCATGACCGACGACCATGCACGCCGCATGGTCAACAAGGCGCAGACCGTCAAGCAGAAGGCCGAGATCGTCCACGAACTCACCGACGATGAGAACGTCGCCGCCCAAGTCGCCTCTGACATGCTCAGCCGCCCAGAGGTCGCATCCCGTGTCGTCGCCGACGACACCGCCCGTCACATGGTCAACAAGGCTCAGACCGACCGATCACGCCAACAGGCAGAGACCTTCCGGCGCGAGGACCCCGTCGGACAGACCGTACGGAAGATCGAACGCACCGAAGAGTTCCTCGACCTCGTCTCGGCTTGCCACAAATTCGTCTCCACCTGCGAGAAGAAGGTCCCCCAACTCCGCGACCGGCACCTGAGCGACCACGAACAGGCCGTGCTTGCCCAGAACATCGCCCGCGTCCGAGCCACCCTCGACTGGATCGAAACCGCAGCGGCCACGGGCGAAGTCACCATGGACGACGAACTCACCCGCCTCCTGCGGGGTGAGTAGCCATGTCCGGACGCTCCCCTACCGCGGAGCGGCATGCCGAGCTGATCCGCACGGCCCTGTACAAAGCTGCCCCGGCCGGACTGGCCATCGCCGTGCTGATGACGGAGTGCAACCTGAGTATCTGGCAAACCCGACGCGCCCTGGCCGCACTCAGGGACCTCTGCGCCGAGAAAGGGTGGCCACCCGTGATCTGGACACGCGGCATCGGCTACCAATTTGCCGCGGGCGAGGGCGAACTCGAGCGCTGGGAACGGGCCTGGATCAGCGAACGGCTCACCCAGTTCCGCCGGATGCTCTCCGGCACCCTCGGCCCGCACCTACGCCTATTCCCCAAAAGCGACTGGGCCGAATACCTCACCGCCCAAGTAAAGGCGATCGAATCCAACCTCGAGATCGCCGCAGGATCCTGGCCCCGCTGACCCACCCTCCGGGAAACGATCACACAGCAAACGGGAAGCGAGTCCTCACCGTCACGGCAGCTGTAGTTCTTGATCACAGTTGGTCGTGACGGTGGTGTCGTTGCTGGTGGCAGGCGGTCGCGACGGCTTGGTGATGGCGTCGCCAGGCGGTCCAGTGCAGGACGTGTTCGCGGTCGCGGACGGGTGGCGGCAGCACGAGGGCTCGCAGGAGCCGGATGAGCTCCGGGCAGCTCAGCGGGACGAGCGCGTGCTCGTCCTCGACGGCGTCGTGGACGGCGGTGGCCGTGAGGGCAAGGACGGTGGTGGCGATCAGGGAGAACAGCGACCAGCGCATCCAGGAGTTCCAGCAGGTCGCCTGGCCCTGGTCGAGGCCTGCGTGGCCCTTGGCGAGCTGGAAGGTCTCCTCGATCCGCCAGCGGCGGCAGATCACCTCCACGAGCGCGCCGAGGGCGACGTCGCCGGATGTCCAGCAGCGGAAGTAGGAGACCTCGCCGGTGTAGCGGTGGCGGCGGGCGACCAGCACGCTGGTGCCGTGCTCGTGTCCGTTTGGGGTGTCGTCGGGACGGATGTCGAGCCAGGCCCAGTCGTACTCGCGGGTGCCCTTGGTGCCGTGTCCGGTCGCCCGGCGCATCCACTGCTCCGGTCGCACCTTGTTGATCATCTTGCGGGCCTCCCACCTGCGGCCGGTCCCGTCCGTGACCTGGTGCGTCGCCGGGACGCCGACCGTGTAGCCGAGTCCCAGGGCGCGGATGTCGTGGCGGAGTTGGCGTCCGGAGTACACCTCGTCGCCGGCGAACCAGCGCGCCTGCATCCCTGCCGCGAGCGCATCCGCGACCATGGCCACCGCCTGCTGCGGCTTGGTGGCGAACACGATCTCCTGCGGTACCCCGGCCAGCTCGCGGCGTTCCTCGTCGGCTGCCCAGTCCGCCGGCAGGTACAGCGTCCGGTCGATGACCACCCGCACCGTCGCCGTGACCGCCGCCAGGTGTACTGCCACCTGACACAGTCCGACCCCGCCGAGGGCGCCGGAGTACTGCTGACCGGCACCCACGCAGTCGGTGGAGGATTTCGCGTCGCCCGTCTCGTCGGCCACCAACACCACGTCGTCGTCCGTGAGTTCGTCGCGTATCAGGCGGGCGACGGCCTGGCGTGCCGTGTCGTGATCGAACCGGGCCCGGGAGAGCAGGTGCTGCAGCCGGTGCGGTCCGGGATGCCCCAGCGCCTGCGCCAGCGTCCAGCAATTCCGCGTGTCCAACTCCAGCAGCAGCCCGGCCGTCAACTCCACCACCGCCGTGGCCCGGGCTTCACGCCGTACGAAGCAGCCGGCGATCGCCTCCATCGCCGCCCCGAACACCCTCGCCCACGCCTGCTCGGCTATCGTGGCCTCCACGGCCACCGCGTCCTTGATCGTCGTCACAAACGTTCATGATCACGGTGGCCGTACCCACACCCTCACCCGCCCCGGCAAGCAGCCGACCAGCGTGGACGACGGAACTACAGCTGCCGTGACCGTCTCCGTCACCGCAGGCTGGACGTACTCGTGAACACCCCTGACATGGACGCGGTGTGCGTCGCTAGAATTCTCCGCCTTCACCACTGGTGAGATCCCAGGCCATCGCGGCCTTGAGCGCCGGTGGCCCGAACCACCACCGAGCGAAGCGCAGGACCAGCCCGTCGGCCCGCTCAGGCTGACATCTCGATCTCGGTACGGAGCCGACGCTCAACTGGCCTTTCGTGTAGACGCGTTCCTACTCGGCACCGCCGAACAGCTGCTCACGGCCGGGCGACTCGCCGCCGAAGTCGTCGGCGTCGATGGCTGTCAACAACCTCAAACCCGGCGGCACAGGATTGACGGGACATTAGAAGCTTCGTGAAGGCACCCTCGGCGGCTACAGAGGGGTCCACCTGGAAGGTGCGCGTCCCGACACCGCCCAATACCGTCACCGCAGCCAACTACAGATGGTCACCGAGCGTATCATGTATCGGCCTGGTGGGGCTCTCACGGGCTGGGGCCGCGTCCCCGTCGCACCGGCAGACGATCACCACTCAGCCGAGGGAGGATCTTCGACGGTGGTGCTATCCAGCAGTTCAGGGCCTCTCGCGAACACCCCGTCACGACATCGGCCAGGCGGCCGGTCGATCAACACACCCCACGGGCACCACGTGAAGAACACCTCCTGTTGCGCTGCGTGATTCTTCTTTAGAAAGTGGGAACCGGCCCGGGAAGACATCTGGCGAGGCCCTATGGCCACTTGCGCAGCGACCGTTGCGCCCGCACTCCCGGGCATTCGGTATCCACCCCGACGCGGGGATCCAGCCAACGAAGGGTTTCGAGGATCGAACGTGAAAATAAGACGCACTGCCGCATTCACCCTGGTCGGCTCTTCCCTCTGTGGTGCGCTGGCCCTAGGCTCCATCGGCCCAGCAGCAGCGGATCCGGCCACGGGCGGAGACTCATGGTCCGCCGCGGAATCCGGTACCGAAAATCCGAGCGCACGTGGCGCGCGGCAGGTACTCGACCTCCAGCATGCTGCTCACCGGGGCACTGCATCACGTAAAGGCGCACGCGGCAGCACTGCTGCACTCGCCGCCGCACGTCGGCCGGCCGTTCAGGAGCCGCCACCGGCGACGGCCATGGCGGAAGCCATGGCGAAACTCAACGCAGCGGTGAAGGCGCTGGTCAATGCCTCCACCAAAGGGGAGGAGAAGGCCGTCGCGGACGTCATGGCGCAGATCGACGGCCTGGCGACAAAGTCCACAGTCTCTCTCGATGTCATGCCCGTGCCGGTAGAGCCGGAGAGTGAAGGCATGGCCGATGAAACGGAATTCACGAACCAGGACAACCCTGTCGCAGGGAAGAAACCGGACTGCGACAAGCAGTTCATTTTTACCAGCACCGGACTCCCACCCGTGCCGCCCAATGCCTCGGAGGAAGAGAAGGAGCGGTACGAGAAGGATGCGCAGAAGAAGGAGCAGCAGGAAGCGAGGGACAGGGAACAGGCCGTATCCAAATACGAGAAGGCGTGCGGAACCATATAGCTGCCACCCGGCTGGGACCACGAGCATCGATCTGCTCTGAAAATCCCCGCACCGTTTGCTGTCACGCGGTGCGGGGTTCGAGGCTCACGTCGTAGCCGAGCTGGGTGAGTTGGCTGACGAGCCTGCGAGTCTGCCGGGACTTGCGGATACGGTTGATGAAGTGATCGGGTCCGAGGTCCTGGTAGGGCGTCTCACGGGTGAGGATGTGCCAGACGGCGACGAGGATCGAGTGCTCGACGGCAACGAGCGCGCGCTTCTTGCCCCGGTGGCCGACCAGGCGGCGGAACTGGGCGGCGAGGTAGGTGTTCTTCGAGCGGGCGGCCGCCGCCGCGGCATTGCCCAGGACTCCCTTGAGCAAAGCGTCGCCGTGGCGGGTTCGGCCGCTGGTGACCCTGCCTGCGGATTCGTGGTTGCCCGGGCAGACTCCGGCCCAGGAGGCGAGGTGGCCGGCAGTCGGAAACCGCCGCATGTCGATGCCGATCTCGGCCACCACGACCTGGGCGGCGGTAACGCTGATTCCCGGGATGGTCACCAGGAGTTCCAGCTGGCGCCGGTAGGGCTCGAGCCGGCGGTCGATCTCGGCGGTGAGCTCATTGACCGTCGCTGTGGCGGCGCCGATGCGATTCAGCATGGCGCGCGCCAGGAAGGCGTGGTGGTCGGTGAAGAAACCGGTCAGCGCCTGGGCCAGCTGGTCCTCCTTGCCCTTGAAGGCACCGACGGCGAGTTGAGCCAGCGCATGCGGGTCTCGTTCGCCCGCGATCAGCGCCTCGACCATCGTGCGGGCCGACTTGCCGCCGAGGTCGGAGACGACACTGGACAGCTTGATCCCGGGGTCCTCCAGCAGCTTCTCCAGACGCTGGATCTCCCGGGTGCGCTCGCGGGTCACCTCGGTGCGGTAGCGGGTGAGGTCCCGCAGCTGGCGGATGGGCTTGGGCGGCACGAACGAAGGGCGGACCAGGCCGTGTTCGATGAGCTGGCAGATCCACTGGCAGTCCCTTACATCCGTCTTGCGGCCGGGGACGTTGCGCATGTGCTGGGCGTTGAGCAGCCAGGTCTCCATATGATCTTCGAGGATGTAGTACACGGGCTTCCAGTAGGAGCCGGTCGCCTCCATCCCGACCAGAGTGATCCCTTCGGACACCAGCCACTCGCGGAGGGCCAGCAGACCCTCGGTCATCGTGGTGAACGTTCGGATCTCGGTGTGACGACGCCCGCTCCTCCCCGGAACGCGGATGCACACCTTGCAGTCGGCCTTGCCGATATCGATCCCCGCACAGCGTTCGTGGACCACGTCCATGCCCGTCTCCTCCCGGCCTGTCGCCTCGCTCCGCGGCGAACGACCGCCCGGCGGGGAACCGGCAGGAGGGAAGAATCTGCTCTGCGTGCTCGCGGCAACACTTCGGGGTGCCTGCGCCAGCTCCTCAGCGCCAGACTTTCGTACAGGCTCGAATCGGCACCAAGATCGAACGACGTCAGCCGGGCGGTCGCCCACCCCGATTTTCCCGACTCCAGGGTGTCGTTGCCAAGGGTCCGGATGACTTTCGTGACGGCTCGTCGTCGGACTCTGCCCCCTCGTTGGCGAAGTCCTCCGCGTGTGGCCTGGTCGGCCCTCAGACCGGTTCTCGGGGACCGATGTCATGGCGGAGGGAGATCAGCGTGGCTACTGATGGGGTGAGGGTGCCAGAGGCCGGAAAGCACGAAGCCCCCGTGTCGTTGAGGAAGGTGTCCCAAGCCTCTCCTCATCGACACAGGAGCCTCGTTGATTCCCTATCTTGCCGCACTCGACCTGCCTCACGTGCTCGTCGAGTGGGTCGCCATGCACATCGTCACCCACGAGGGTGACCGACGCTGCAGGTTCCCTCTACCAGCGCGCTCTCGTCGGGCTGTCTATCTGCACCGGAACGACACCTCACCCAGCTCGCCGCCGGCTTCAGCATCTTGGTGGGCACGGCGCGTGCCTACGCCGCCGCGGTGATCAGCCTCCTCGCCGCACGCGCACTGGCCTCTCGCACGTCCCGCGGGAGACAACCCCCGGCTACGTCCTGGTCGACGGGGTGTAGGCCGACGGCGACCGGGTCGACGACTGCTGCCACCCCACAGGCACTGCCGCCACGGAATGAACGTGCAGATCGTGACCGATCGCCACGGGCGGCTGCTGTGGATCTCGCCCGTACTGCCTGGCCGCGCTCACGACCTGACGGTGGCCCGCACCCACCAGATCATCCGGATCTGCGAGCGTCGGGGCGTCCCCCTCCTGGCCGACTGTGCCTGCACAGGTGGCGGCGCCTGAGGCGTGAAGCCGTGACGCGTCTTCCGCAGAGCCCAACGTAGCCCGAATCGAATGACGTCAATCGCCAAGGCCGTCCTCACCTTGGAGCGGAAATGGGTGCGGATCCTCTGAAGTGATGGCCGGGATCAAGCAGTGAGGTTGTAGTTCTGCTGGTCGGGGCTGGGATATAGGCGTTGATGGTCGCGGGCTGTGTGGAAAATCCAGTAGTCCTCGAAGTCGCCGTTCGTGATCAGTGCGCGGAGTCGGAGGACGGCTTCGGCTCCGTGGAGTCCCCAGCGGGCGCCGGTGATGTCGAGGCGGTCGGCGATCAGGTGGCGGCAGGCTGCTTCGACGGCGCCGGTGGCGATGGGCCAGCCGGCCGCGAGGGCGGTGTCGTAGTGGAGTTGGTCGAGGTGGCCGGTGAGGTAGCGGTGGCAGGTGGTGACAGCCTCGCGACGAGTGGCGGGAAGCCGTTCGGCTGCGGATTGGACGGCCATCTCAGTGGCGGCGCGGTCGGCATGTCCGGCAAGGATCGCGGTGAGTTTGTCCGCGGCCCAGGTCTCGGCCTCGCGGCTGCCGACCGGGTGGAAGGCGTGGGCTGCCGTCCAGCAGTACTCGGCAACGTGCACGAAGTCGAGCAGGATGTGGAGGCGGATGCCGCGGCGGGCGGCTTCGGCCTGGATCAGGTCGAGTTGGTGGCGGGCGCCGTCAACGAGCACGATCCAGTCCCGCAGATGCTGCGGGTCACGGGCCTCGGCCTGGTCGAAGGCGTCGGCGATGACCTGTTCCGGAGAACGGATCACCGAGGCGGTGCACCATTTGTGCTGTGCTGTCGGGCCCGGCCTGATGGGCCGGGTCTGGCTGCGACCGCCGGGCGGATGCACGATGTCGTGTGGCCGGCGCGGGGTGGGAACGGTGTCGAAGACGCAGGCCACCGTCGCCATGCGCTTGGTGTGTCCTGAATGCGAAGGAGAAAGGACATGTAGGAGTTCTGATCCGTAGCAATGCTGCGTGACTGATGAAGGAATTTGGCCCTTCGGAGTCGCCCTGCGGGGGGAGGCTTCAAACCGCCCCGCGCTGCGTTGGCTGAAGACCGTCGTGGTGAGCGGTCGGGGAAAAGGCGCCGTATGAGGCGTCAGGTGGGGACCAGGAAGACGAACGCAAGTGAATCGTTGCTGACGTGTCGAAAATGGTAAGACGGCATCGAAACCGTGGGAATAAGCGGCCTCGGGAAAGAGCCTGGCGGGAGCCCGTCTATTGGCCAGGCGGTGTCCGGCATGGAGACGACGTGAGCCTGGTCTGCTGCGGTCACGTGGAACAGGAGAAGGCACGCTTCGATACGTCCTGTCCCGGTAGGGCAGGTGAGAGGGAGTGCTCCAAGCGGCCATCACCGCAAGGGGTCGAGTACCGAGACGAAGCGTGCTGGCGGACCGGCTCGTAGTAGTGAGGAATCCCCTGCAATGGGGGTGGAGCGAAGGGGCCGGGTCGTTCGTGGCTATGTGTGTCTGGTCAACCGGATGTTCTCCGGGAGGAGCCGATGGACAAGTTGAAATCACAGGTCAAACCGTTCGAGATCCTAAAATCGGAGGTCTGGGAAGCGTGGCGTGAGGTAAGGGCGAACAAGGGGGCGGCCGGCGTGGATGGCCAGTCCGTCGAGGAATTCGAGAAGGATCTGAAGAACAACCTTTACAAGATCTGGAACCGGATGCCCTCGGGGGCGTACTTCCCGCCGCCGGTCCGCGCGGTGGAAATCCCCAAGCCGCACGGCGGAGGCACAAGAGTCCTAGGAATTCCTTGTGTTGCCGACCGGGTGGCCCAGACCGTGGTGGCCCGGCATCTATCGAGGAGGGTGGAGCCGATGTTCCATCCCGACTCATACGGATACCGGCCGCAGCGGTCGGCCCTGGACGCGGTGGAACGCTGCCGGGAACGGTGCTGGAAGAAGGACTGGGTCATCGATCTCGATGTGCAGAAGTTCTTCGACACCGTCCGGTGGGACCTCGTGGTCAAGGCCGTAGAGGCACACACCGACGCCGTCTGGGTGAAGTTGTATGTCAAACGGTGGCTGTGTGCGCCGTTGCAACTGCCCGACGGCACCCTCCAGCAGAGAGACCGGGGGACCCCGCAAGGATCCTCGGTCTCACCGGTGTTGGCGAACCTGTTCATGCACTACGCGTTCGACATGTGGCTCGTCCGGGAGTTCCCGACGGTCGATTTTGAACGTTATGTCGATGATGCGGTGATCCACTGAGCGTTTTCAGCGTTGCCTCTCCAGGGTGAGGACGGCTTTGGTGATGACGCTTATGCGGTTGGGGCTGATGCGGGATCTGCGGAATATCTGCCAGGACTTCAGTCGTGCCATGCCTCGTTCGACGGGTGCCCGGGCTGCGGCCAGGGCGCGGTTCGCAGATTGCTCGGTGGGTATGAGTTCGCCGCCTGGCGGGCGGCGCTTGGCGGTGGTGACCCAGTCGCCGCCGCCGATGTAGGCCATGTCAGCGAGGATGGGGACGCCTTGGCGTTCGCAGATCCGGAGGATCTTGTGGATCCGAGCGGCTGTCAGATCGTGGGTCCGGCCCGGCAGCGCCGGCGACAGCCAGAGGATCTTCCCGGTGGGATCCGTGACGACCTGCACGTTCACCCCGTGCCGCTTGTGTTTCGCCGAGTAGTCGGCCCGGCCGTCGCCGACGCGGTCGCACTCTGCGAGCGTGCCGTCCAGAAGGACGAAGTCCGGGTCGTGCGTGCGCAGCGTCTTCAGCAGGCCCGGTGCCTGCTCGGCGAGCAGGCCGGCGACCGCGCTGACGTAGGCGTGGGCGGTGCCGACGGATATCCCGAAGGCCGCGGCGATCTGGGCGAGGGTGTCATGGCGGCGCAGGTACACAAGTGCGACCAGCGCGCGGCGGTGCGGCGGGAGTTTGCACCGCCGGTCACCCTCGCGGGTGACGATGAGCATCGTGAGCCACTCGACCAGGGCGTGAGGCAGGTCGAGTACGGCAGGATACGGAACCAACAGGGCTCCTGTGCTGCTGAGTTGAGACGTCGAACACCTCCCTCAACGGCACGGGAGCCCTGCCCGTTGCGCGCCCCGACGTCACACCGCCCCCATCACCCGATCGGTGACCGCACTGAAAACGCTCAATGACCCACCCCAAGCGGGCTCACTACGCGAGAGCTACACCCTTGCTGGTTCTCGGTGGTGTCCGGCTCGCCTGAATGGTTCCCGCGGGGTTGCGCGGCCTCTGCGGCGTGGGTGTCCTGTCCGGTATGGCCTTCTTCCATCATGCGCCGACGACGGGCGCTGCACGGCGCCGTGTACTCGGCTTGCCTGCGGCTCTGCTCGGTGGTGCGCTCGTTGTGCGGCTGGCGCCCGGTGCCGCAGCATGCCCGCAGCGTGGTCTTGAAACCGCACGGGAGTCCGCGCGCACCTGGGCGGAGCTCGGCGGTGTCGAGACCGCTCGGCATGGTGGACCTACTCCGGCGGCGGTGCCGCTGCGGCGCCGCTTCCGTGTCTCCAAGGGCTACGGCGCGCGTGGTAAGTGGCTGGCGGGGCGTCATACCGGCATCGATCTCGCGGTGCCGAGGGGGACGCCGGTGTACGCGGTCCGGGCCGGTACCGTGGTCTTGGCCGGGAGGTCGGGCGACTACGGCAAGGCGGTGACCATCCGGATGTCCGACGGGCACTACGTGGTGTACGGGCATCTCGACCGCATCCGTACGCGTAAAGGCGCCCGGGTGAGCGCGGGGACGCGGATCGCGGACAGCGGCAACACCGGACACTCCTCGGGCCCGCATCTCCACCTGGAGATCCGCGCCCGCCGGGGCTACGGCTCGGATGTCAGCCCGGTTGCCTATCTGGCGCGGCACGGTGTCCATCTGACGTAACTCTGCGAGCGATTTACCGGGGCTGCGGGCAGGGCGCCGCCTGTGTGGTTCGGCTGCATGATCGGTTACACGGTGGGCTGGGCGTGGCGGTTGCACTGGGGGCGGGTGAATGCCGCCGTCGGCCTCACCGAACAAGCGCCTGCCGGTACCGTCATCATGGACCAGATCGCCGCCGACCTACGTTGTCACCCTCGACCTCACCTGAGCGCGAGGCCGGCCCTGGATCCGGCCCGAGGCCCTCCGCGGCCCACCAGAGCACCGCCGCCCTGCCGGTGCAGGAGCCCTGCTCCCTGAGGCCTGGCTCGCTTCCGGGGCCATGTATGCCGCTGGTCGCAGCAGATACGGTCCGATACGACGGCCCCGCATCCTGGTGGTCAGTACCGGGGCCAGGGGCTGCGGTGGACGAGTGTGTCCCACTCCTTGTCCGGCCGGCCGGCCGGACACCGCACGGCCCTGCAGCGCCCACAGCTGGGACAGTTCGGCGAAGACCGGCTCGACCTCGAAGCGGGGGACGGTGTCGCCCACACCGCGCTGTGGGCTGATCGCTGGGTACTTCGTGGTCACGGCACCTCCAAACCCGTGACAGGGCGCGATATCGCCAGCCGGTGCCCGGGCACCGCGATAAAGGAGACGGGCATGGCCGCCCCGGGCATCGACTACAGGACTACGCCGCGAACGCTACGTCCCTGTACCGGCTTTCGGGCCGTTCCTGACCTGGGGTGGCTCCCGGTGTCACCCGGCCGGTCCCCGTCAGACTCGTTCGATCGGCTGCATCTCGGCCGCGGCGCAATCCTTGTCCGCGGCCTGCCGTATAGACGACTATGAAACCGGATGAAGCGGACGACATCCCGCTCACAACCCTGCCCATCGAACCCCGCAGCCTGTCCTGGACCGATCTCACCGATGACACTGGCGAGTGCCGATGGTGCGACGAGTTGCTGCAGACGCCCCCAGCCCGTCCGCCGGCGTGGCACATCCGCTCCTGGCTACCCCGAAGACTGTGACCGCACCCTGACGGCCCGGCGCGTTCCCTCCCGGGGCGCTGTGATCGTGGAGCCCAGGTGCTCGGGAGGGGAATGGCGTCGGGCCTGGTCCACTCCGGTCGGAACTGAAGAGTTTGGTCCTGAATCCACCACTCTCGCGCCGCTGTACGCGCCCACCCTGTTCGAGAAGACCGCCGAGGGCCAGGAGCAGGACAAGCCAGATGGGTTGACTGCTCGTCAGGTCGGCCGGGACCCGCCCAGCCCAGCGCCTACGGGCAAGAGTCAGGCCCTGGAACCAGCACAGTGTGCCGGGAAAGCACGTCGAGTCATATGCGTGGACACAGGTTCCAGGGCAAAGGATGGTCACCGTCCGTACGACACCCTGTCCCGTCGGCCGCGGCCGATGCACCGTCCGCCGCCGCTTCACGCGTGCGGTCCCGCTCCGCGCAACCAGGATGGGCCGTCGGGGTGAATACATGACGCCGTCCGGGTGACCGGCCCCCTTCCGGAGTATGCGCCGCGGGGCATGGCCGGGATGTGGTGGTCACCGACACGGGCAGCCGCCCGTGCCGGTGACCTGAGACAGAAAACGGTGACTCGACATGGCGACGACCACAGCTATCAAGCTTCGCGCCGCGCTGTTGGCCCCGGTGCTCGCGGCCGCGTTGCTCGGGGCGGGTGCCAGCACCGTTCAGGCGTACGCGCCCGATGCGGGCAAGACACACGACAACTGGATGTACGTGGCCGTCGCCGAGCACGACGCCAAGCCCGGCGAGCTGACCGAACGCGTCTTGAAGTGCGGCAAGTGGTTCACCGACGTGAAGGTGTACCGGGCGTGCAAGCAGCTGGCCAAAGCCGATGGGGACATCGGCAAGATCCCGGCCGAGACAAAGGCCTGCTCCAAGGAGTACAAGCCGGTCACGGCCCTGGCGTATGGCAAGTGGAACGGCCGCAACGTCGCCTACACCAAGATCTTCCCCAACGAGTGCGTCATGCACGCCACCACCCGGGCTGTATTCAAGGCCCTCTGAAGCACCCTGCGGGGTCGCGCGTCCGGCGATGGGCACACACTTTCCGGCATGCGGACCCTGCAAGGGCACCAGGCCGTTGTGCTCACGGTCTCGGCCGGGTGTTCCCGGCCCGAACCAAAATCGTGACCGTTCGCAGCCCGGACTTGCAGGTCTCGCGCTAGGCCAAGGGCCCGGGCCGCCAGCACGAGCCGAGTTGCCGGTTCGACCTCGATCAGTGCGGCAAGGAAATCGACGGACGGGCGCCGTGGTCCGCCGCGAGGGGCAGCGGCGCTTGATCTGGCCGCCGCCCCCTGTCGGCGGTCAGAATTTTGGTTCAGGCCGCGATTCCGAATGCTGTTGGTGATCTTCGCCCGGTCAACCGGCAGGCGGCTTTTCGGTGTTCTGGCAGAGTCGCTGGAATGGTGTGAGTGGCCGTGGGACACGTGGGGCTGTGGTGCCGGGTGGGAAGCATTCGCTGAGCCGGATGATGTTCGTTCCGGCGGCGGTGAGGACGTGCTGAACGTGCACCTTCGCCAGCCCTCGATAGCGACAGTGGCGCAGACCATGGGTGTGGACGGTCTCGGAGACGGTGGCCTCGCAGCCGGCACGCATCGCGTAACGGGCCTTCCAGGCAAGGGTTTCCTGCTCGGCGCGGGCCCTGTCTTGGATCTCCTGCTGGGGCCGGGGCATGAGGAAGAGATGGCGGCCGCGGCCCCCGGTGTTGCCGGTGCAGGAGAGCCGGTCCTCGCAGGCTCGACAGGCCGCCCGAGGGAAGAGCACCGAGTGGCCCGGCTGACCTGCGATCTCGGTGTCGTTCCAGGGTGGGCTGGTCACGCCACGTGGGCAGGTCGCTGTGTGCTGGTCCCAGTCGATGCGGAAGTCCCGCTTGTCGAAGCCGGGGCGGCGCAGACGGGGCGAGCCAGACCGGACCGGGCCGAGCAGCGTGACGCCGTAACCGGCCGCGGCCTGCAGGATGGAGGCCGGAGACACGTAACCGGCATCGACAAGGTGCTCGTTCGGCAGCAGGTCCCGTTCGGCCAGGGCACGATGGATTGAATCCAGCGTCGAGATGTCCTGTTCGGGGGCCGTCTGGGTCGTGACATGGACGATGACGTTCGGCCCGTCGGTGTCGCAGGTTTCCGTCTGATGATCTTTGTAGCCGATCCAGGCAGCCTTGCCCGGCCGATGCGCGAAGCGGGCCTCGGCATCGTGGGGAGTGACGATCTCCGTGCTCGACCAGGGCACCCGCGCCGACCCGACGCCCGGACTGCCCTCGCCCGGACCATCCAGACGGCGCGGGGCACCGCGACGGCTGAGCCGGTCGTGGCTGTCCTTCGGGCCGCGCCAGCCCAGCTCACCATCCTCGTCATACCAGTAGGGTCGGCCCGAGGCGCGGTACTGGCCTTTCGACCAGCCCGTTTCCTCGGGCCGCCCTCCGAACCGGACGTGCCCGTTGGCCGAGCATCCGGCTCTCCACGAGCCCGAACAACGGCTATCCGATGGCCGGTTGTGCCTTCTCACTCCACGGGTTCGGGATGCGTGTTCCCCGGTATCGGTAGCGGACGATCTCCACCTTCGCCGGGTTGAACAGCCGCACCCCGTCATGCTCCGGCCACCAGGTCGCGCCGACCTGATCGCCTTGATAGCGGCGCTTGAGCTGCCTCCAGGGAACTCGGCGGTGCTTTCGGCGGATCCATCGCCAGACCCGATGCCACGTGTAGTAGCCCAGGTAGTTCAGGCTCGCCTTGGCGGCCGAGTGCCGGAAGTAGTTCGCCCACGCCTTCATCAGCCAGTTCAGCTGGATGAGCAGTTCGTCGAGTGAGTGTCCGATGTTCTGTCTGCTGATCGCCTTGACCTTCCGCTTCACCGCCTGCATCGACGGCTTGCTCGGATAGGTGTAGACGTACTGCTTGTCCGTCCCCCTCTTGCGGTACCGCTGGATGCGGAAGCTGAGGAAGTCGAACCCCTCGTCGATGTGAGCGATGGTCGTCTTGGCCTGCGACAGACGCAGACCGACCTCCTCCAGCACCGTCGCGACCGCGTCCTTCAGCTCCTCGGCGTGATGCCGTGAGCCGTTGATCATGACGACGAAGTCGTCCGCGTACCGGATCAACTTAAAGGTTGCTCCGCCGCGGCGACGGTGCCAGGCTCTCGCCGACACCGTGCGGCCGATCGTCTGCCAGAACCGGGCGAAGTGCTCGTCCAGAACCGACAGGGCGATGTTGGCCAGCAGCGGCGAGAGGATGCCGCCCTGGGGTGTTCCGGTGCGGGTGTCCCTGGCGACCTGGTCTTCGGAGAGAATCCCGGCCTTCAAGAACGCCCTGATCAGACGCAACACACGCTTGTCCCCGACGCGTTGACGCACTCGATCCATGAGGGCCGTGTGGTCGATCTCGTCGAAGCACGCCTCGATGTCACCTTCCAGCACCCACTCGTAGCCTCGGGTGGCGAAGTAGTGGATCTCGGCGATCGCGTCGTGCGCTCTCCGGTTCGGACGGAAGCCGTAGGAACACGGCTCGAAGTCCGCCTCGAAGATCGGCTCAAGAACAATCTTCAGAGCCGCCTGCACCACCCGGTCCGCGATGGTCGGGATGCCCAGCCGGCGCATCTTGCCGTCGCGCTTGGGGATGAGCCTTTCCCGGACCGGGACCGGCTGGAATTCACCGGATTTGAGTAATGCCCGAAGCTCGTCGAGGTAGACCTCGACGCCCTGGCCGCCTTCGATCTTGCTGACGGTCCGGCCGTCGACCCCGGCCGTTCGGGCACCCTTGTTGCCCCGTACTCGACCCCACGCTGCCAGCAGCGTCGCGGGATCGCAGACGAGGTTGAACAGATCATCGAATCGACGCGACCGGTCTTCGGCCGCCCATCGGTGCAGCTTGCGCTGGATCCTCAGTACCCGCCCCCAGACCGCATCCGGGTCCACGAACGGTGCGGCGGTATTCACCACCGGCCTCCTGCCCTTCCAGTCCGCTTGCTGCGGACTCGCTGCCTTCCTTCGCCATGTGGACGGCTTTCCCGTCCTCGGACTACTACGAAGGCTCCGCCCCGCTCCACGGCCATCAGCCGACGGTGGGCCTGCCCCCCAACCACGCTGGTGGCGTGGGTGGTTGGGCAGCCATGGAGCGGTTCCCATGTTCACTGTGTTTCGATCAGCGGGGGCGGCACCCAGCTTTCTCCCGGCAGCCTCACCACGGTTACGCCGCAGACCTTCACCGTGGCCTCCGGCACCAGCCAATACATCCGGCGTCGGAGTCGTCGACATGTACGACACCAGTCGACACATACTGCATCCCGGCCCATATCCACCAGGTTGGAGCCGGTGGGCTTCCTTTCGAGAGGTCAACCACTGGTTCACTCGCGTTGTACCTATCCGCCTCGCTTGCCGGACCCGAGCCGTCTGGTAGTCCCGGCCCGTCCCGTCGTTGTCAGGGCTGCTTCCCGCCCTCCCCGGCACCTCCCGGTTCAGAGACTGTAGTCCTATCGATCTTGAGTGCGGTGTGATCGAAAGTGGCTGGTGGGCTGGGTGATTCTGCCGTGGCCGCGCATGAACACAGGGCCTCTGGTGCAGTTCGGAGTTGCTGAGACAACGAACGCGCCAGGAGGCCCTGATGACTCTGTTGTACGCGGTCGAGCCCGATGAGCTCAACTCGTCGGCCATGTCGTGCGATTGCCTCGCTCATCGGTTCGGGAACGCGGCCGACCAGCCCGACAGGGCCCGGGCCTACGACACAGACCTGACGGACGCCCAGTGGCAGGAGATCCGGCCGCTGCTGCCGGTGCCGGGGTGGCTGGAGGGCCGGGGCGGACGCCCGGAGGGCTACTGCCACCGGATCATGCTGGACGCCGTGTTCTACGTGGTCGACGGCGGCATCAAGTGGCGGGCGGTGCCGGCCGATTTCCCTGCCTGGGACCGGGTTTACGCCTTCTTCCGCCGCTGGCGGGAGCGCGGGCTGATTGCCGAGCTCCACGACCGGTTGCGCGGCAGGGCCCGGATCGCGGCCGGCCGGGAGCCGGAGCCGAGCGCGGCGGTCATCGACTCGCAGTCCGTCAAGGCTGACGCGGTGGTCGGCTCCGGCAGCCGGGGCTACGACGGCGGCAAGAAGATCAACGGCAGGCGCCGGCACCTGATCTGCGACACACTCGGCCTGCTGTTGATGATCCATGTGAGTGCGGGTGATGTCACCGACCGGCAGGCGGCCACCGACATGTTGCCCGCTCTGACCGGCCGTTTCCCCACGGTCACGAAGCTCTGGGCCGACGGCGGCTACACCGGCACCCTGATCACCTGGGCCCTGGCCGTCCTGCACCTGGTCGTCACGGTGGTCAAGCGCACCGACGACCTCAAGGGTTTCGCCGTCCTCCCGCGCCGCTGGTGCGTGGAACGATCTTTCGCCTGGCTGCTTCGCTCACGCCGCCTCGCCCGCGACTACGAACGCAGGCCCGACTCCAGCGAGGCGATGATCCAGTGGTCGATGACGATGCTCATGATCCGCCGCCTCGCGGGCCCGCGGCGAGCGCGAACCGCCCCGACGGCTCCTTGACCAGCCAGCCCCTGCGCACCAGCCGGTTCGCCTTGGACCGCACGCCCTCCAGCTTCGCCGCCACCGGCTCCACCCCGAGCCCCGCAGCCAAGTCCTTGCAGGTCAACGCCGACGCGGAAGCGGTCAGGACCGCCAACATCCGCTGATACTCCGGCGACAGCGCCGACACCTTGAGCCCTTCGCACCACGCGGGCACCACCGAACCCGGCACCGCACCCGACGGCGACGGCGACGGCGACGGCGACGGTTCAGGATCCCCGGACTCCGGCGGGTCCGCCTCCACCACACCGTCCGGGTCGGCGAGAACCTCGACGACAGTCTCCCGGGAGACGACGAACCGCTCCCAGTCGAGTTCCGCTTCCCGCAACGCGGCCAGCACCCGGTCCGCCTCGGCCCGCAGTACTTCCACCCGCTGAGCAGCAGCTCGTTCCCGCTCCTCCAGCAGCCCGATCACCGACGGCATCCCGCACCTCCACGACCGCACCGACACGACGTGTCCTTGCTGCCACAGAACCCATCACACTATGCCTGACCAGCGCGAACCCGACGATCAAGTACGGAAAGACAACAGCCTCTCAGACTGCCCTCAGCTTCAAGTCCCCTGCTGCGACAAGAAGACCGAGAAGGTCTTGCACCTCCTTCGAAACACAGCGCCTCATGGCGCACGTACTGCTGGATCCACACCTGCCGCAGCACCTGCACCTGTGGCAGCGCACGCAGCCGGGGTGGAGCACCGTCCTCGTAGACCGCGCGGAGCAACTGCATGCCGTCCTCACCAACCTGCAACACGTACGCGGCCAAGTCCTCTTTCACCTTGGGCAGCCGGTCGTAGCGGGCCGGACGGCCATAGCGCTTTACCCATCCGGCAGTGACCATCGGTGCCAGCCACGCGTCATCCGCGGCGGCGAGTTCCTCCAGCGCGGCCCGCAGGGTCTCCGCGATGAGCTCCACGCGGTTCAACTTCCTGACCGCGGCCAGAACATGAGTCGAGTCCGTGCGCATCTGCCCATGCCGTTTGACCAGACCCGCCGCCACCAAGTGCTCGATCATCACCGCGAGCAATCCATCGGCCCGACCGTCCTGGGCCATCCGGTCCCGGAACTCGCTGAGCACCGAGAAGTCGAAGCCCGGATCATCCAGATCCAGGCCGAGCGCGTGTGAAGTAGGCCGCCGACGAGGTGCCCCTGGCTGGGGTCCTTTTCCGACGGCCCCTTCCCGAACCGGGTATGCGGCTTGTCACCCCGTAGGCGATCCCGCATTCCCCTTGCGCTGGACGTATCGAGCGTGACGTAGGCGGCCTGTCCGTCCCCTTGGGCGGGCTCGCTGCCCGCTGTCCACCGGCCGGAAGGATTGAGGCGGCGGAAATAGGACCGCCCGATACCGGTGGCTGCGACTACAGGCATCGTGTCGCAGGACGTACGACTTGCGTCCCTGGAGACTCGGCTTCAAGCAGTATGGCCTTCGCCGTATCACGCGGGCCTCGCACAGCAGGGGAACCTCACACCCGTCGGCGGGCCGTGTCCGGGTCGGTGTCCTGCGTGGGATCAGGTATGACCGAGTCGCCAGGGCGGACGGTGCAGTTCCAGGCGATGACCCCGCTGCAAGACTACGAAGGCGGCGTGTGGGGACAGGCGGACAGCCCGCCCACCGTGGTCAACGGTGGACGGGCCGTCCGTGTTGTGTGTCAAACGGGAGGAGGCTAGCTCCGGCCCCGATGGTTTCCCTTGCGGGTTACTTCTTCTTGCCCTTCGGCGGGACCCGGTCGTGGTGCAGGGCCAGCTTGTGGTTGTGGTCGCCGTTGCACGTGAGGACCATGGTGACCAGCTTGCGGGCCATCAGGTACCCCTCGGGGACGTCGGTCTCGCGGAAGTAGTAGCGCCCGTTGTCCAGGCCCTTCCAGGTGCACTCCGCCTTGGAGTTGGTAGCGCAGCCTGTCTCGATGCGCTTGTCCTTGTCCTTACCCTTGACCTGGAGGCCCTTCTTGTCGTTGGTCTCCTTCCAGAGCTCGACGACCGCGCCGGACACCGGCTTCCTGGTCTTTGCGTCCTTGGTGACGATGGTGGCGTCGTGCTCGTGGCAGTGCCTGAACACCTTCGCCTGCGTCGGGTTGTCGGGGTTTAGCGTGAACATCTTGCTGACCGTCGACTTCGGGGCCTGGTAGTCCTTCGGCGCCATGGTCTCGGTCAGGTAGTAGCTGCCCTCGGTCAACTTGTTCCAGGTGCTGCAGCCGCTCTTCCTCGTGGTGAGCGTCTTCTGCACCTTCGTGTCGGCGTTCGCGCCTTGGCGCTGCAGCCCCTTCACGCCGTTGGTCTCCATCCACACCGCGTGCTTAGCGGTGGCCAGGGGCTTCTCGGAGCCCTTGACGACCGCGCAGGCCTTGGCGGTGTAGGCCGGCTTGTTGTGCGGGAAAACAACCTGCTCGTACGGGTTGTCCGCCGACAGTGTCACTGGCTTGGAGGTCTTGTCGACCGTCAGGTCGTAGCCCTTGGGAAGCTGCGACTCGTACACGTAGTACGTGCCGCCCGGCAACTCCGTCCAGTCACACGTACCCGCCTTTGTCGGTTCGCCCTCGGGCGAACCGTCGGCACCGGCGGTGTCCGACTCCTTCGTCACACAGTTCTCACGGACCTTCATGTCCGGCTTGTCTCCGGACGACTGCAGGCCCTTGACACCGTTGGTCTCTTCCCAGACGCGGTACTCCGCGCCCGGAAGCGGCTTCTTGGTGCCCTCTTCGATCGCGACCGAGGAGAGAGCGAACTTCTCCGTCGGCGCGCCGACCGGCTTGTTGTGCGGGAACTCCACACGCTCGTCCGGGTTCTCGGTGTTCAGCGTGACCGGCTTGGACACCTCGTCCGCCGTCAGCTTGTAACCCTCGGGAATTTGCGCCTCGTACGCGTAGTACGTGCCCGCGGGCAGCTCCGTCCAGGCACATGCGCCCGCGTCGACCGGCTCGCCCTCGGGCGTGCCTTCGGCGCCCTTGGTGTCCGACTCCTTCGTGGTGCACGCCTTGCGGATCTGCTTGTCCGGGTTGTCACCCTCGCGCTGCAGACCCTTCTCACCGTTGGTGTCCTCCCAGACCTGGTATTCCGCACCCGGTAGGGACTTGTTCGTGCCTTCCTCGAAGGCACGCGAGGAGATCTGGAACTGCGGCTCGGCTCCCGGCTTCTTGTGTGGGATGACGACCTCGTCGGTCGGGTTCTCCTTGTTCAGGGTCACCGGCGCCGGCGGATTGTCGCCCACGACGTCATACCCCGCGGGAACCTTGGACTCGTAGACGTAGTACGTGCCCTCGAGCAGGTTCGTCCACCGACACGTGCCGGCCTCGGTCGGTTCGCCGTTGGTCGAACCTGTGGCACCGTCCGTGGCTTCGGCCTTGGTGGTGCAGGTGCCCCGGACCTTCATGTCAGGGGTGTCGCCGTCACGCTGCAGGCCCGGCTCGTCGTTTGTCTCCTGCCAGACCTCGTGGTCGGCGTCGGGCAGCGGCTTCTCCGTGCCCTCCTCGTTGGCAACCGAGGACAGCGAGAAGAGCGGCGACTTGGAGTAGTCGTTCGCGGTGCGGTACTCGCGCTTCTCCTCGTCCAGCGGGAGCTTCGGCGAAACCTTGGACGCCGGCTCTTGGTAACCGACTGGGGTCTCCGGGTAGTCGACGTAGTAGTCACCGTTCGGCAGCTCGGTCCACGAACAGACGCCCTTGGCGTCCGTCTTCTGAGCCTCGCCAACCTGCTTGTCCGGGTTGTTCCCCGACGTCTGCAGGCCATCTTCGCCGTTGGTGTCCTCCCACAGGCGGCACGGAACGTCCTCGATGGGCTTCTTGGTGTCCCGGTCCGTCGTCGTGGACGTCGCCGTGTACGGCTTCTCGGTGATGAACCCGAAGTCGTAGCTGTGGTTGTTCTCGCCCGCCTGGCCCGTGGTGAAGGAGTACTCGGGGTACTTCCCACCCTTGGGGACGGTGCCGTTGCTGTCGATGAGTTCGTTGTCGCCGGCCTCGGCCTTCGTGACCGACATGCCCGCGAGTGGGCCACCCGCCTCGTAGTCGGCCAGCGCGTCCACGGCGACGCGGTAGTCCGTCTCCGGCTTCCACGCCTCGGCCGGCACGTTCTTCATGAGCGTCGAGTCGAAGTAGTACTCGCCACGCGCACTGGTCTTGGTCGTCGCGATGACCTTGTCGTCGGCATCGTAGAGGTTGACCGTGGCGCCCTTGACCGGGTCCTCGCCCGGGTCCTGGATGCCGTCCTTGTCGGTGTCGATCCAGACCCGGTTGCCCACCTGCAGCGGGGCCAGGTCACACAGGACCTCGATGTCGGCCATGCCACCGGACTTGCCGAACGAACTGGTCAGCTGATTGCCGGGGTTCTGGGCCGTGCGAGTGCCGTTGGCACGGTCCAGCCAGCCGGTACCACTGGTGCCCACCTGGTCGTTGGCGTCCATGGAGGTGTTAGCGATGGTGCTTTCCACCTTGGAGAGCGCGATGCCGCCCATGGAGACTTCCTGGTGGGCTCCCTTGATGCGATGCTCACCCGGGTAGTACTCCTTGACATTCGCGGCCTCGCCGCCGTTGGTGGACGCCTGACCGTTGTTCTTGCAGCCGCCGTTGGCATCCATCACGAACGTGCCGCCGGCGCCGGGACAGGCCCGGTTGATGTCACCGGTGGCGAATGTCTGCATGACGTTCTTCGGGTTCGACCCCCACTGGATCTGGAGGCCGCCCTGGTCGCCGTACCGGTCCCGGAAGCCGAGCACCAGGTCGCCGTTGGTCTCCGGGACGATCTCGGTCAGCATCGGCATCGGCTTCGCCGAGCTCTTGCCGCCAGGAACCCCCTTGATGGCCTCGCCGAAGGTGATGTCGTCACGCCACGGCAGCCAGTCGCCCGGGACGTTCATGCCGGACTGGGCCTCGCCGCGCGGGAACGTCAGCGGCTGGTTCAGAACCGGAGCGCTGAACGCTCCGGTTGCCGCGTCGAACGTCATGACCACGGCGCGCAGGTCGGCTCGTTGCTTGCTGGTCTCTGCCGAGCACACACCACCGACGTACACCTTGCCGTCCTGGACACCGAGGCCGGCAGGGTGCCAGTCCGCAGCGGAGGCGCAGCCCGGGTCTGGGATGGCATAGCTCGCCTTGGGGGCGTCCGCGGTCTTCTGGGTGGCGTCGTAGACGTAGAGCTTCTTGTCGGCAAGGTTGACGACGTAGAGTTCGCTGCCGTCCTCGCTCACCTCTACGTCACCCAGCGATTCGCGGCCCACGGCCGTCCGGAATCCCCAGTCCATGTTGGTCTGCGGGGCGTGCTCGGTCGATCCGGCGTTCGGTACCTTGGTGAACAGCGAGGTCTCCCCGCTTGCCCGGTCGGTCAGGTAGACCCCGCCGGGACCGCCCGGTCCATAGGCCGTGGCTCTCTTGGCATACGCGCCGCTGAAGATCCACCGCTTCTGCTTGCTGTAGCCGATGCCGTAGACAGCTCCAGTCTGGTCCTCGCGCGCGAGATCAGTGGTCTGGTTGTCGTTGCCGCGTGCGTTGTACGGCTCGGTGAGCAGGGTCCGGTCGCTGGTGTCGGTCCCGAAGCGGTTGTTGGGGACCGTGCTGTTATGACAGGCCGTCGCCAGCAGAGCGTTCTTCTGGCAGAAGTCGCCCGGATTCCAGAATCCGGTCGTCATCTGCACGTTCTTGCCACCGGACAGGTCGACGAACTCCTCATTGGAGGACAGCTTCGTCGGCGCCCCTGCCAGGCCCTCGACACTGGCGAAGGCCGGAGAGTACACCTTCGGGTCAGGGTTATCCGCCTGCACCCGGTATCGCCCGCCGGTCAGTTTTGTCCCAGGGGCGAGGGTCGCTGTGCCGTCAGCGCCAGTGGCACCGGTGACCTGGTTCCCCTTGTCATCGGTCAGCGTGACCTTGACATCGCTCCAACCGGGTTCCAGTGCGTTGTCCCATGCCCCGTTGGCGTTCACCTCGTGTACTACGCGCACGGTCACTGTGCCGTCCCCTGTATCCGCTGCGCGGGATTGCGCTGTCGCGGATGCAGGCATGACGCCGCCCCATGCAGTGGCGGCGGCTGTGAGCGCGGCCAAGGGGGTGGCGGCGCTCCTGAGCCATCTTGGTTGCACTAAACCATCCTTGTCGTCTGAGCCTATGCGAGTACGCTACGGATTCGCATAAGGACTACGTGAAGGCAATTTTTGTCTGCGAGTGGTGAGACATTTCGCGCCGTTGCCACGCATTCATCAGTCGCGCGACGCAATAGCCGGTTCTATCAAAATCGGGATAGTCGGTTTTCTCCCGGTTTAGATTTCGCGTGGATTCGCCCGGCGCTCCCGGTGACGTCGGTCATGCGGGCGTGCACCAGGAGATTGCTCTGATAGCTGTGAGTCTTCTTGTCGTACGGCGGTGCGCAGGTGATGACCCACAGGCCGGGACTCCCGCTTCTGTCCAGCACCTGGCCGGTGGGGAAGTCCTTGGTCCTGACGTACTTCCGCTCGTCGACGGTGAAGTGCGCGGTCCGGCCGTCAGCCCGCCGCACGGCGAGCCTGTCTCCTTTGCTCAGTTCGCTCAGCCGGAAGAAGATCGACCGCTGTTTGTCGGAGTCGACATGTCCGGTCAGGACGGCTTGCCCCGGCTCTCCGGGACTGGCGCTGCCCTGATACCAGCCCGCGGTGTTGAGTTCCCTCTTGGCCGGCACTCCCAGCGAACCGTCCTTGGCCAGTCCTATCGGAACCAGCTTCGCGTCAACTCCAATGCTCGTGACCGTCAGGTTCTTCGGCTGAGAGTGAGGCAGTGGCGCCTGTGTCGGGCGGGCGCGTTCTTGTGGGTCCGGCCCCGAGCACTGAGTGATGCCCAGCGGAACGGCCAGCAGCACAGCGACCGCACTGAGCGTCCGAGCCAGTCGCTGTTTGCGGGTGAGTGGCCGCGGGAGCCGATACGTTCGGACGTTCCAGGCATCCCTGGTTGGCTGCCGGGGAAGGCTCGGGGCCGGTCGGTGGCGCATGCCGAGACCGGCCGGGGAGCCTTCCCCGAGCTGCCTTTCACGTAGGTCAGTCACCGGTCCGGCGGCGTCGCTTGATGACGCCTCGACAGATCATGGCTGCGGCCCCTGTCAGCAGGGCAGCGGCTGCGGCCATCGAACCCGTGCTGGGGTCCTCGGCTTGGGCCTTCTCCGCGACTGTGGCTGCCGCCAGCTCCTGGGCTGCTCCACCACCGCCCGCGTGTGGGGCGGTAACGCACGGCTTACCGTCCGGTCCGACCGGACGTCCCGCCCCGCCCTGCGCCGCATCTCCGTTTGCTGCCTGCGGCGGGCAGGCCTTCGGGGGTGTCTCAGCAGTGGCCGGAGGCTTCTGGACATCCTGCGAGGGCGGCTGCTCGGTCTGCGGTGCCTGCACGCTCACGGTGCAAGACGTTCCGGCCTCTCCCGAGCTGGTGGACTCGCTGGTCTCGCTCGTGGCGTCGCTCGACGCGCTGGTGTCGTAGGTGCTGGAGCAGAGCGCCGAGGTCTTGCCCATCCACGAGGCAACGGCCTGGTTCTCGAGCACGCCCTTGTCCGGCTTGGGCGTGAGCACATACGTGATCGTGGCCGTCTCGTGGGCTCCAATGTCCCCCTCCCACGTGACTACGCTGTCCTCCCGGTGCACGACCCCCGTGGTGGACGACACCTGCTGCTTGAACTCGGCGTCGTCCAGGACGTTGCTGAGGTTGTCCTCAACGTGGACCCCCTGGGCGGTCGTCTCCGACTTGTTGGTCAGAGTGATCTGATAGTGATACTCGACCTCCGCGCCAACAGTCTCTTGTGTGAGCTTCTTTGACATTTGGACCGTGTCCTCCGGACCGTCCTGCGCGGAGGCCGCAGAGGCGCCTCCGGCGAGTGCGATCAGGCCGCAGGCGGCGAGAGCCGCACTGCGCAGGGCTACTTGTCTCGCTCTGTGTTTCATGACGATCATGAAATATGATGAATGGCCGTATATCCACTCTTAGCGAGAATTTACGGGCCCAATAGGTCGTTTTTCACCCGCACAGTGTAACGCACAGTCACATCAGGCTCATGTCTACGATGACTGGCACCGTTCCGTCAGTGCTGCCGTGACGTGCGAATTCTCGTATATATGCGGGTTCATGACCCGGCATCAGGTCATCGGACAGCCCTGCTAGCGTCACGCTCCGTACATACGGGCTGTCGCATGCCGCCCAGCAGCCCCTCTCCGCTGACCTTGATGTCCGCGGGGGCCCCAGGCATCTCACGGTGCGACCGCTCGACCCCCTGGGGTCTCCCTCAGATGTAACAACCGTGCCTGCAGAGAGAGTTGGGGTCATGCCTCAAGAATCGGTGCACCGTGACGCAAGCCGCACTCGATCGTTGCACTGGATGGCTCCGGTACCGCATGTCGCTTCCCCCGTCACACCGGCCGGGGCCACAAGTGCCAGGCCCACCCGCTGGCCCCTTTGTCTCCGGGGCGGGAGGACAGGCCCGTGACGGTCCCGCCCCGGTCCCTCTTCGCGGTCGACGTCGAAGTCGACTTCATCGGCAGCATGGAAACGGAAGATCGCCAATACATCTGCACTGGGCCAGACCCGCCGGGCGGGACAGCACGGCCTCCGCCCGGGGCGCTGGAAGCACCGTCTCTCCCTCGGAGTACTGGCACTTCCAGCCCTTCTCCGCGACGAGATCGAGGACCGTCTGCCAGTCCTCCACCGAGGCATCCGGGACACGCACATCCGACAGCGACCCCATCAAGTCCGGGTCGAAGAAGCACTTCACGTCATCCCACAGCAGATCAGCCACCCCGCCAAGCTGCCCCGGCTCACCGACTCGACGCACCCCCGTTTCCTTGACCAAAGACCGTGAGTCTTCATCTGGCTGGTCCGGGTCCGGCTGGCAGGGTTGACGTCGGTCGCCTCGTCGTGGTCGTGGCTCGTGACTAAAGTGGCCCCTCTAGGGTGCCTTGCCTATGAACTGCCGGACTATGGCGGGCGACCGGCGCCGACCCGGCCCACCTCGGAGGCCTGATAAGAAGCCTGCCCGGCCGCAAAGGGCCGTGGCCCGTCACAGTTTTGCCTCGAAGTGACCTCTCCCGGGCACAGCGTCGGTCCGCAGCGACCGGGACCACTGCCGCACGGAGAGGGACCGTGATCGCGTGAACACCATTGTCGCCCACACGCTGTCGCAGGTTCCTGAAGACTGGCTCAGTCAAGATTTCCGTGAACGGCGATCATGCTTCTGTGCGCCGGTGAGGGAGTGTCCAATAGACGGCGGATCCGATGACCAAGGAGACGCCAGATGAGCGAGACCATCACCGGGCCGGAGGCCGTGGAGGAGCCGGCCGTCGAGTCGGCCGCGGAGGCGGTGTCGGACGAGCAGTTGATCGCGATGCTGGTCGACCGTGCCCGCTCCGACGGGCTGCAGCTGACCGGTGCGGGTGGACTGCTGCAGCAGCTGACCAAGCGGGTCCTTGAGTCCGCTCTGGAGGGCGAGATCACCGATCACGTCGGCTACGACAAGCACGACACGGCAGGCAGGAACAGCGGCAACAGCCGTAACGGAACCCGTTCGAAGACCGTGCTGACGGATGTCGGCCCGGTCGAGGTGAAGGTGCCCCGCGATGTGGCCGGGACCTTCGAGCCGCAGCTCGTGAAGAAGCGGCAGCGCCGGCTGACCGGCGTCGATGAGATGGTGCTCTCGCTGTCCGCGAAAGGACTGACGCACGGGGAGATATCGGCTCACCTGGCCGAGGTGTATGGCGCGGAGGTGTCCAAGCAGACCATCTCCACGATCACCGACGCGGTGATGGAGGGCATGGCCGAATGGCAGTCACGTCCGCTGGATCGCGTCTATCCTGTGGTCTTCGTGGACGCCATCAACGTGAAGATTCGGGTTCTGTCGACGATCTTGTGATCCATGGGTTCGGGGTCACCGTGCGAGCAGGACGCGTTTGCGTAGGAGATCGAGGCCGGCCCGACCGAACATCTGACGTTTCAGCATCTTCAGCCGGTTGATATTGCCTTCGACGGCGCCGGAACTGTGCGGCAGGGAAAGTCCGTTACGGACGGCATCGAAGTCACGGCGGAGATTGCGGGCAAAGCCTGCGAGCGGGACCAGGGTGTCCTGTTCGGCGTCAGCGATCCAGCCCTCGAGGCGGTCGCCGTGGAGTCCGGTCATCATCGCGGCGAACTTCCTGACATGCAGAGTGAGCCGGTCGAGCTCGGGATCCCGTTCGCGCAGGTGGTAGAGCTTGTCGGCATCCTCGTCCCGCAGGTGCTCGGGGTGGGTCATGATCCAGGAGGTGACCTCGCGGACCGACGGCGGTTTCGGACCCGGCAGGGGTGCGTGCCCGCGCCCGGTTCGGTAGCGTCGCAGATGACGCTGAACAGCCAACTCGCCCCCTGGATAGTCGAGTTGCTGAATCTCCCGGTGGAGCTGAGCGGCGTTTCTGATGCCTTCGTTCCAGCGCCGGTGCAAGTGAGGGACGTACGGATCGACGATATGTGCCCGCTGCAGGCTCTTGGCTACGACATCGTCCGCAGAGCGGGCGTCGACCAGCTTGCGGACGGTGGCCTGGTGCAGCCCGAGCTTCCGCCCGATCGCCGCCTTCGACATGCCCGTGGCCCACAGCTCGTGGACGGCGGCGTGCTGCTCACGCAGCCGAGTCACGATCTTCAGCTCCGAAGGTGGCTGAACTTCCTCCGGCTCCGCCCCCAGGGCATCAGGGTTCTCAGCGGCGCTCAGCGCCGGCTCGGCCAGACGGGAGCGATAGGAATTCACCGACTTCTCGACCGCCTGGCCGAGGTTGGCCCACAGGTGATAGCGATCAGCGACCTGTTGGGCCTGTGGTGCCCCGAGTCGCGCGCCCTCCGCGTATCCACCGGAGCGGTCGCGGCAGATGGCGTTCACCTCGGGGTGGTCGCGGAGCCAGGCGGCCAGATCCTCACCTTCGCGGCCGTCGTAGAGGTGCAAGGGGCGGTGGGTGGCCATGTCGATGAGCACGGTGCCGTAATGACGCCCCTTACGGAAGGCGAAGTCATCAACACCAAGTGTCGGCGTACACCTGCTCGTACCCCGACACCGAGAGCACGTAACGCACGCGAGCGTCTTGCTGGACATGCTCTCCGCGTAGCTCTGAACTGATCGGATTCCCTCCTGGTTTCGTTCCGCAGGTTGCGCGATGACGCACGACGTGGAGTGCGTGGCGATCCTGGAGCCTGCGGACAAGGGTCGCTGGCCTGTGGAGCTGCCGGCAGGGTTCGGTGGTGACGCTTGACCTGGCGGCGCTGGTCCTCATGGGAGGCGATCCGTGCGTGGTCGGTGGTGTGCATCGGTGATGTCTTCGACATCGTGCGAGAATCTCGTACACCCGACCAAGTTGAGGTTTGAGATGGGCTACGTCAAGGCTTCGGTTCGCAGCGCCCAGTTGATTCGGGCCGCACGTCGGGTGCTGGCCCGTGAGGGCGTGCTGGGGGCCACGCTGCGGGCGGTCGCCGCGGAGGCCGGCGTGCCGCTGGGGACGGTCACGTACGTGTTCTCGTCCAAGGAGCGTCTGCTCCAGGCGGTCATCGAGGACGTCACCGATGAGATCGCGGACATCCTGCAGGACGCGGCGGACACCGACATGGGGCTCGAACACGCGATCCGGGCCGGCCTTGAGGCGTTCTGGACCCGCCTGGTCGTCGAGGACCGGCCGCTTCAGCTGATGCAATATGAGCTGGTCATCTACGCGCTGCGCACCCCCGGCCTCGAGCACCTCGCCCGCTGGCAGTTCGAGCGCTACTGCAGGGTTGCGGCTGCCTGGTTCCACGAAGCCGCGGGCAAGGCCGGTGAGGTCAGCGCTGTCCCGTTTGAGGCTCTGGCGCGCGTCCTGGTTGCCGCCGTCGACGGGATCATCCTGCAGTTCCTGAGCGACCCGGACACGACGCGGTCGCGCCGTGACCTCGCCCTGACGGCCGACATGCTGATCGGCCTGGCGAGCGTGCGGTCGCTGGCCTGAGCGTCCGTCCGCGGACCATCGGGCGGCGGGTCGCGCGGTGCAAGCCGACAAGTTTGCCGATCGATGGGTTGTGCTGCCTCCGGAGGCGTCGCTAGCGTCCCGCCAGAAGTTGGACGAGCGTTCTACTTTCTGGAGGGTGGATGCCTGACGTCGATGTGGTCGTGGTCGGAGCCGGACTGGCGGGACTCGCCGCGGCGCGTGACCTGGCCGCGGCGGGACGGTCCGTGGTGGTCCTGGAGGCCCGGGACCGGGTCGGAGGCCGGACCTGTGGCGGCACGCTGAGCAACGGCGTGCCGGTCGAGATGGGCGGTCAGTGGGTGGGGCCCACCCAGGACGTGGTCCTGGAGCTGATCAAGGAGCTCGGCCTCGAGACATTCCCCAGTTACGACGTGGGAGAGGCGGTCACTGTTCTGCCCGGCGGGGAGCGGGTCCGCTACGCGGACGAGACGTTCGGTCTGCCGTTGGAGACCGCAATCGAGGTCGGCCGGCTGCAGGCCGAGATCGACGGGCTGGCGCAGACCGTACCGCTCGCGGCGGCCTGGGACGCCCCGCGCGCCGCCGAGCTGGACGGGCAGACGCTGGATGCCTGGCTGACCGCGAACACCTCGGACCCGCTGGCCCGCCGCTTCCTGCTGCTCCTCGTCCCGGCCCTGTGTTCCGCGGAGGCCGCGGAGATGTCCTTCCTGCACTTCTTGCGGTTCGTCCGGGGCGGGCACGGGCTCAACCGGCTGGTCTCCACCACCGGCGGCGCCCAGGAGGCCCGCATCGTGGGCGGCAGCCACCTGATCGCCGAACGCATGGCCGCCGCGCTCGGCGACCGGGTGCGTCCGCACTGTGTGGTCCGCACCATCCACCAGGAGGAGGGCCAGGTCAGGGTCGAGTTCGAGGGCGGTGAGGTCACCGGCAGCCGAGTGATTGTGACGCTGCCGCCGACGCTGGCCGGCCGGGTCCGCTATGTGCCGCCCCTTCCGGCCAGGCGCGACGGGCTCACCCAGCAGGTACCGGCGGGTCACGTCATCAAGGTGCAGGTCGCCTACGACGCGCCGTTCTGGCGTGAGGACGGGCTCAACGGCTTTGCGCTCAGCCTGACGGACGAGTTCAACGTCGTCCTCGACAACTCCCCGCCGGACGCCTCCTGCGGTGTGCTCGTCGGGTTCTTCGAGGGCGCGCACGCCCGTACGGCGGGCCGCCTGAACCCCGACGAACGTCGCCGGCTCGTCGTCGACACGCTGGTGAAGTACTTCGGCCCGCAGGCCGCGCAGCCGTTCGACTACGTGGAACGGGACTGGGCCGAGGAGGAGTTCACCCGCGGTTGTTACGGGGGCCGGCTGGGGGCGGGCGTCTGGACCCAGTACGGCAAGGCCCTTGCCGAACCGACCGGCCGCATCCACTGGGCCGGATCCGAGACCGCCGAGGCTTGGAACAACTACATGGACGGGGCGATCAGCTCCGGCCGCCGCGCCGCCCACGAAGCCCTCGACGCGCTCTCCTGACGTGCACGGGCGGCATTGACGGGTGCCGTCAACCCTCCTTCTGCGGGGGCGACTTCGCGCCCGTCCTGTCGCCGCCCGCGTACTGATCCGCGTGACGCTCCGCGTATTGATCCACGTGACGCTCCACGTACCGGTCGGCGTTCCGCTCTGCGTACTGATCCACAGAACTGCACTCACGATCCGCCGCGACATCATCCGTCGTGGCGGCACCTCTCCGTCGCCGGCCCACCGCTGCGCGACATCCGCGGTTTGGAGTTCGACATGCACGTCAACAGTCGCTGGGGCGTTCTCGCGGCGTTCTCCCTCGTAGCCGCGGCCACCCAGATGGTCTGGCTGACCTTCGCTCCGGTCACCACCGTCGCCACCGAGCGGTACGGCGTGTCGCAGGCCGCGATCGGCTGGCTGGCCAACGTGTTCGTGCTCGCCTTCGTCGTCCTGGCCGTCCCCGCCGGGTTCCTCCTCGACCGGCACCTACGTGGTGCGCTGATCCTGGGCGCGGTGCTCACCGCGGCCGGTGCCTGCCTGCGACTCGGCGGGGACTCGTTCACCTGGATGATGGCCGGAGGCGTCATGGCGTCCCTGGGCGGGCCGATCGTGCTGACGGGCATCGTCGGGCTGAGCCGGAGCTATCTGAGGCCCGAGCATCGTCCGGTGGGGATCGCGGCCGCGACCGCGTGCACGTGGGCCGGGTTCGTCGTGGCGTTCCTGCTGCCCGTGTTCTTTTCCACCGTCGGCAGCCTGCCATCGCTGATCGCGGTGCATGCGGGGTTCACTATGGTCGCGGCAGTCGCTCTGGTGGTCGCCCTGCGCAGGCCGGCGCCGTTCGAGGGCGCCGCGCGCGCCCGGCGGGCCGGGCTGCGCGATGTGGTGACCACGTGGCGCAGCCCGGTCATTCGAAAGCTGTGCCTGTTCACCTTCGTCCCGTTCGGGATCTTCGTCGCCTTGACCACCTGGACCCAGGCACTGTTGGAGCCCCAGGGAGTCTCGGTCGGCGAGGTGGGGGTGATGGTGATTGCCTGCGTGCTCGCTGGTGTGGTCGGAAGCGCCGTGATCCCTGTCCTCGCGGCCAAGCGCGGCACGCAGATCCGGATCTGCCTGATGGGGATCGTGGCGGCCGTCGTCGCTTGTGCCGCGCTGGGGGTCGCGCCGGGCTTCGCGGTCGGCCAGGTCGGCCTGACCGTCGCCGGCCTGGCGTTGCTTCCGATGATGGCCATCGTCCTCGAACTCGTCGAACAGCACTCCGAAGGGGGCGACGGGATCGCTTCCGGTCTGGTCTGGACGCTCGGCAACCTCGGCGGACTGGTCGTCAGTACCGTCGTCGGCTTCACGCTCGACAGCACCCTCGTCTCCTACCTGCTCATGGGGGCGGTCGGACTCCTCGCCCTACCGGTCCTCGCCGGGGTGCGCGCACCGGTGGCAGCGATCGCCGCCGTGCGGCCGGGCGATGGTCCGGGGGACGAGGCGGTTGTCGGTGGCCGGTCGTGACATGACAGCTTCCGCCGCCGTCCGCTCCAGCCGGCCCGCCGCCATGCAGCGCACGGCGGCTACGGAAGATGTGCCCGTCGGTGTCACCCGGTGTCGTTGTTCCGGTGCACGTCGAGGGTGAGCGCCGCGGCGATCTCCGCCAGCGCGGTGAAGGAGGAGAGATCCGTGTCGAGGAGCTGCCCGATCCTGCGGAGTCGGTTGTTCACGGTGTTGGTGTGGACGTTGACGGACCGTGCGGTACGGGCCCGGTCCAGGTCCTGAGCGAGCCAGGCGCGCAGGGTGGCGAGCAGCTCCGGATGTGCGCGCAGCGGAGCGAGGCGCGCCGTGAGGACGGCCTGCGCGGGCGAGGGGCGGGTGAGCTGGAAGGCCAGCGCGTGGTCGGCGATCCGGTGGACTCGCTCGTGGGGGATGCCCCCGGACGCGCGCGCCAGCCGGATCAGCTCCGCGCCGGTCAGGGCCTGTTGGGGCAGCTGGGGGAGTTCGGCCGCATCGGTCAGTGAGACGACGATGTCCAGGCGGGTGTCGGTGCGCACGGCGAGGTGAAGGACGCGCGCCCGTTCGGCCACGGCGTCCTGCCCCTCGTCCGCGGCCACCGGCAGCAGCACCTGGCCGCGGTCCGCGTCGAGCACCGACAGGGCGCCGTGTCCGCTGTGCCGGCTCAGTGCCGTGGCCAGCAGCCTGACCCGGCGGCGGGCGGCGACCTGGCGCGAGACCCGGTCGCCCGGCGGGGATGCCAGTGGGGGCGGATCGAGCGTGAGGATCGCGTAGCGGGACGCGAGCGTCAGGCCCAGGCGTGCGGCCTCGTGCCGGGTCTCCTGCCCGGAAAGGAGAGCCTGTGCGATCAGCCGGCCGGCGCCCAGCTCCTCGTCGCGCAGCGCCGCCTGCCGGGCCTGATAGCTCTCGGTCACGGCCCTTACGGCGACGTCCTGGAACGCGGCGAGCTGGTGGCCGAGATAGCCGAGGCCCGTGAGGAGGTCGTCGCCCGCCGCGTCGATGCAGGCCTGCCACAGGACCCTGGCGGCGTGTGACCAGTTGTGCAGGACCAGGTCGAGCGGCATGCCCTCCTCGGCGCGCTGTGCGGCCCGGCGGCGCGCCAGGTCGAGATCGGCGTCGGAGAGCTGTCGGCCCGAGTGCATCAGACGCAGCGCGGTCGAGTAGTAGCGGCGGGCGGTCAGGGGCAGTTCGTGACGGGCGATGTCCTCGGGCATCCCCTGGAGCAGCGGGTCCTGGCCGCTGTCGCGGGCGATGGCGTCGATGTGCACGCGGACCCGGTCGAGGATGGCGCGGGCGTCCGGCGGGGGGACCGTTGTCACGGCGCTGTGCCTCCGTTCGGCGGTGTGGTTGTGGTCCGGACACAACCACACCGCCCTTCGCTGTCTCTTGACCTCATTGTTCGTGGTCCGGGGTGACCCTACTGTGGTCCGCACGCACAGGTGCGGGGGCCTCAGAGCCGCTGCGGATGCCCGCCCTGAGCCGGCCTACCGCGCTCCGCGTCAGGTCCCACGGCCGGTGCGCCCCGAGGGCGGTCGCCGCCACGGCCGGTGCGGCCACCGGACGACACCCGGTGTCGAGGGGACCGAGCACGGCCCGGAGCCGTCGAAGCCCGCCGAATCCCGTTGTCCGACACCGAGTTCGAGGCTCCTGGGCCTCATCCCGCACCACTGGGGAGTCCATCCGTGCCCAACCTCGCCGTGCTGCTGGAGGACGTCCTCAGCGAGCACCCCGATGTCGCGCCGCCGGCCCTCGTGAAGGATCCCCGCCTGATCGACTTCCGCGACGAACTGCCGCTCTCCGGCACCGGAAGGACCCTCAAGACCGCCCTGCGCGACAGCGACCGTCCCAGCGAGGTGACCTCATGAGCACGATCCCCCCGAAGCGGCCTACGACGCACACCCGCGCAGCGCAGCGCGGCGTCCGCGCCCGGCTGCCGCACACCGACGAGCGGCGCGCCGACGCGCTGCGCGGCCTGATCGCCCCGCTTGACCCGCAGACCGTCACCGCCGCGGACGGCCGGGCCGTGTGGGACCTGGAGCCGTACACCTTCCTCGACGACGCGGAGCCCGACAGCGTCCACCCCGGCCTGTGGCGCATGGCCGGCCTGAACCGCATCGCGGGACTCTTCGAGGTCGCCCCGCGCATCCACCAGAATACGCGGCCTCGACATCGCCAACATGACCGTGGTCACCGGCGACGAGGGCTACATCGTCATCGACCCCCTTGTCTCCGTCGAATGCGCTGCCGAAGGCATGCGCCTGGTGCGCGAACACCTCGGCGCCCGCCCCGTGACCGCGGTCGTCTACACGCACAGCCACGTCGACCACTTCGGTGGCGTGAAGGGCGTCGTCGACCCCGAGGACATCCGCTCCGGGCGCGTGGCCGTCGTTGCGCCCGAGGGGTTCATGGAGCACGCCGGCCGCGAGTACGTCTACGCCGGCAACGCCATGTCCCGCCGCTCGCACTACATGTACGGCATGACCCTGCGCCCTGGGCCGCGCGGCCTGGTCTCCACCGGCCTGGGTACCGCGGCCTCCACCGGCACCGTCACCCTGCTCGCCCCCACCGACCTGATCTCCCGCACCGGCGAGGAACGCGTCCTCGACGGGGTGCGTTTCACCTTCCAGTTCACCCCGGGCGCCGAGGCTCCCGCCGAGATGAACTTCCACCTGCCGCAGCTGCGCGCCCTGTGCATGGCGGAGATCGCCTCCCACACCCTGCACAACCTGTACACGCCCCGCGGCGCCGAGGTACGGGACGCCGTCGCGTGGAGCCGCTATCTGCACGAGGCCCTTCAGCTGTACGGCGACGACAGCGACGTGCTGTTCATCAGCCACCATTGGCCCGTGTGGGGCCGGGAGCAGATCGCCGACTTCCTCGCCAAGCAACGCGACCTCTACCGCTTCCTGCACGACGAGACACTCCGCCTGGCCGCACACGGCTTCACCATGGACGAGATCGCCGAGCGCGTCGAACTCCCTGAGGAACAGGACCAGTTCTGGTCCAGCCGCGGCTACTACGGCACCGTCCACCACAACGTGAAGGCCGTCTACCAGCGTTACCTCGGCTGGTTTGACAGCAACCCGGCACACCTGGCCCCGCACGAGCCTGCCGAGGCGGCCCGTCGCTACGTCGACTTCATGGGCGGCGCGGACGCCGTGCTGGCCAAGGCGCGCGAGAGTTTCGAGGCCGGTGACTACCGCTGGGTCGCCGAGGTCGTCCACCATGTCGTCTTCCATGACCCTGCCAACGACGCGGCCCGCGCCCTCCAGGCCGACGCCCTCGAGCAGCTCGGCTACCAGGCGGAGTCGGCGCCCTGGCGCAACTTCTATCTCACCGGAGCCGACGAACTGCGCCACGGGATACCCGACTTCGCGCCGACCGTCCTCAACGCGGACGTCCTGGACGCCATGACGTCCGACATGCTTCTGGACTATCTCGCGGTGCGCCTGAACGGTCCCAAGGCCGCCGGCCACCGCATCGACGTACGGCTGCACATTACCGACACCGACGAACGCCTCGGCATCTCCGTGCGCCACGGAGTGCTGGTGCCGGCCGCCGCAGACGACGCGCCCGACACCAGCCTCACCCGCTCCACGCTGGCCCTGCTGTGCCTGGGGGCGCTCACCGCCGAACAGGCGCACGCCGACGGCTCGGCCACCACCGAAGGCGACCGCGAACCACTTGCCGCCCTGCTTGGACTCTGCGACACCTTCCGGCTCAACTTCCCCATTGTCACGCCCTGACGGGGCGCGGTCACGGCAGTACACCTTCGATTTCGAGGACCGGAGTGACATGAATCCTGAACTGACCCCCGAACGGCGCGCCACCCTGCGCGCCGTCTGCGACACAGTCGTCCCCGCTCTCGACGTGAGCCCGGACCCGTACGGCCTGTGGGGCACGTCCGCCACCGCGCTCGGTGTCGATCAGGCCGCCGAGCAGGTGCTGCGCGGCCTCGACGCGACCCAGCACGCGGGCATGTGCGCGCTGCTCGACGCCCTCGCGGGCGAGCGCCTGGAGACCCGCTCGCAGCCTTCGCGTGAGCAGGCGCTGCGCAACCTCGCGTTGTTCGGCGGTGCCGCGGCCGCCGCCGGCGTCGGCGCCCTGACCACCGTGATCCTCTTCCTCACCTACGGCGGAGCGGACCCCTCCTCCGGCAGCAACCCACTGTGGGAGGCCCTGGGCTACCCCGGCCCGCGCCCCGTCCCGCACACCCCTCCGCAGGGCCCCGAGTGCTACCAGCCTTCCCTTGGTGAGGAGTTGACCTGCGACGTCGTGGTCGTCGGCTCGGGTGCGGGCGGCGGCGTCATCGCCGGAGAGCTGGCCGCGCAGGGCCTGGACGTCGTGGTTCTGGAGGCAGGCGCCGACCGCCCCGCGGCCAGCATGGACATGCTGGAACTGCCCGCCTACCAGTCGATGTACTGGCGCGGCGGCCCCACCGCCACCGCCGAGGGCAACCTCACACTGCTTGCCGGACGGGTCCTCGGCGGCGGCACCACCGTCAACTGGATGAACTGCCTGCGTACCCCTCCACAGGTGCGCGACGAATGGGCGGCGGCCGGCCTCAAGGACGTCGCGGAGGACTTCGACGTCCACCTCGACGCCGTCTCGAAGCGGATCAACGTCACCGACACCTGCTCCGACCTGAACGGCGTTCACGAGCGCATGCTGGCCGGCGCCGAGGCGCTGGGCTGGCGCTCCGCGCGGGCCGCCCGCAACGTCAACCCGGACCGCTACAGCCCCGAGACCGGCGGGTTCATAGGTTTCGGCGACCGCAGCGGGGCGAAGAACTCCACCGCGGCCACCTACCTGACCGACGTCGTGGCCCACGGCGGCCGCCTGGTGACCGACTGCCACGTCGAGACCGTCCTCGTACGGGACGGGGCCGCGTACGGAGTCACCGCACGGATCGCCGACGCTTCGGGGACCGGCCACGAGATCACGGTGCGCGCCTCGCAGGTGGTCGTCGCCGCGGGCGCCCTGGAGACGCCCGCCCTGCTGCTGCGCTCGGGCATCGGCGGCCCCGCAGTCGGCCACCACCTGCATCTGCACCCCACCCTCGCCACCATCGGCCGTTACGGCGAGGATCTGCGGGCCTGGTGGGGCCCGCCGCACGCGCTCTTGGTCGACGAGTTTGAGCCGGCGCCGGACACGGACGGATTCGGTTTCCGTATCGAGGGCGCTCAGTATGCGCCCGGCACCATCGCCTCGTCCGTCGAGTGGCGCGGTGCCGTCGCGCACAAGGAAGTGATGGCCGACTGGCGGGAGTACGGCGCCTTCCTGGGGCGCGTGCGCGACCGCGGGGCGGGCCGCGTCACCCTCGACGCGGCCGGACAGGCACACGTCACGTACCCGCTGGACGACGCCCTGGACCTGGACAACCTGTACCGCGCACTCGCGGCCGTCACCCAGCTCCACGAGGCCGCGGGCGCCGCGGAGATCTCCGTGCTCGGTGCGGGGGCCCCGCAGTGGCGCCGGGGCGACGACCTGCCCGCCTACCTCGACCGGCTCGCTCGGCAGTGCCTCGGCGCCGGCGGCGTCAAGCTGTTCTCCGCCCACCAGATGGGCTCGGCGCGTATGGGCGCCGACCCCTCCGAGTCCGTCGCCGACCCCTCCGGGCAGCTCCACGACACCCGCGGGGTGTGGATCGGTGACGCCTCCGCCTTCCCGACCGCCAGCGGCACCAACCCGATGCTGTCGGTGCTCGCCCTGGCCCACCGCACCGCGCGGCGCATCGCCGCCACCGCCTCCGACACCACCGCGAAGAGGACCCCATGACGACGCCCGACGTGGCCCTGGAGCCGACCGCACTGTCCACACCGACCGCGCACTACATCGACGGGACCTGGTACGCCACGCCCGGCGCGGCGACCATCGACGTCGTCAACCCGGCCACCGAGGAGCGTGTGGGGCAGGCCCTCGCCGGCACCCGCGCCGACGTCGACCTCGCCGTCGCGGCCGCCGCCCGCGCCTTCCCCGCCTGGGCCGCCACGCCTCTCGCCGAACGCCAGGCACTGCTGCGCCGCCTGTACGCCGAACTCGACGCGTGCGCCGACGATGTGGCCGCGCTGGTCACCAGCGAGCTCGGCGCGCCCGTCATGGTGTCCCGCGCCATCCAGGTCGGGTTGCCGCTGGCCACGCTGTCCGCGACACCCGGACTGGCCGACGAGATCACCTGGCGGGAGCGCACCGGAAACTCGCTGATCGTCCGTGAGCCGGTCGGCGTGGTGGGCTGCGTCACGCCCTGGAACTACCCGCTGCACCAGATCGTAGGCAAGATCGCCGCAGCGCTCGCGGTCGGCTGCACGGTCGTGGTGAAGCCCAGCGAGATCACGCCGCTCAGCGCGCTCGCCCTGGCGCTGCTCGTGGACCGGGCGGGCTTCCCGGCCGGCGTCTTCAACCTGGTCACGGGCACCGGCCCCGAGGTCGGCGAGGCCCTGGCGGGACACGGGGACGTCGACATGGTGTCCTTCACCGGCTCCACCCGCACCGGGCGGCTGATCAGCGAGGTGGCCTCGGCCACCGTCAAGCCGGTCGCGCTGGAGCTCGGTGGCAAGTCGGCCAACATCGTCCTCGATGACCTGGACGAGTCGGCCTTCGCCCGGGCGGTCACCGACGGTGTCGCCAAGTGCTTCCTCAACTCGGGGCAGACCTGCTCCGCCCTGACCCGCCTTCTGGTGCCCCGCGCCCGCCTGGCCGAGGCCGAGGCGATCGCCGAGCAGGCCGCGGCGGCCATGACGGTCGGCGATCCCCTGGACTCGAAGACAGTCCTGGGTCCGCTGGTCAGCGACGTCCAGCGGGAGCGCGTCCGCGCGTACATCCAGCGCGGCGTCGACGAGGGCGCCCGCCTCGTGACCGGCGGTGCGGCGGCCCCCGACGGATTGGAGCGCGGCTACTACGTCCGCGCCACGGTTCTGTCCGACGTACGACCCGAGATGACCGTGGCTCAGGAGGAGATCTTCGGCCCGGTTCTCGTCATCCTGCCGTACGACGGTGTGGGCGAGGCCGCCGAGCACGCCGCCGTCGAGGTCGCGAACGGGACGCCGTACGGCCTGTCGGGCGGCGTCTGGTCGGCCGACCCGGAGCGCGCGCTGCGGGTTGCGACCCGGATGCGCACCGGCCAGGTCGAGATCAACGGCGCGGCGTTCAACCCGCTGGCACCCTTCGGTGGTTACGGCCAGTCCGGGCACGGACGTGAGTACGGCGTCCACGGCCTCACCGAGTTCACGGTGGTCAAGTCCATCCAGCTGTGACGTGCTGGCGCACCGCACACCCACGGGGTGCCCCCGGTGACCGCCGCCCGACAAGGACGCTCTCACCAGGGTGCCTGCCGAGTCGGCACTGAGCGCGGTGCCGGTGTTGCCACGCTGCGGAGCGGCCGTGGTCTTCACGTTCGAGTACTGCTATGCCGTGAGGAGTGTGCCTTGCGCTGGCGCTCGTGCACCTCCTCGCAGCACTCAGGCGGGTTCCTCGAGCAGCGGCCGTGCTTCACCGATCGCACACGTGACGGTGGAGCGGTCGACACTGAGCGTTTTCAGTGCGGTCACCGATCGGGTGATGGGGGCGGTGTGACGTCGGGGCGCGCAACGGGCAGGGCTCCCGTGCCGTTGAGGGAGGTGTTCGACGTCTCAACTCAGCAGCACAGGAGCCCTGTTGGTTCCGTATCCTGCCGTACTCGACCTGCCTCACGCCCTGGTCGAGTGGCTCACGATGCTCATCGTCACCCGCGAGGGTGACCGGCGGTGCAAACTCCCGCCGCACCGCCGCGCGCTGGTCGCACTTGTGTACCTGCGCCGCCATGACACCCTCGCCCAGATCGCCGCGGCCTTCGGGATATCCGTCGGCACCGCCCACGCCTACGTCAGCGCGGTCGCCGGCCTGCTCGCCGAGCAGGCACCGGGCCTGCTGAAGACGCTGCGCACGCACGACCCGGACTTCGTCCTTCTGGACGGCACGCTCGCAGAGTGCGACCGCGTCGGCGACGGCCGGGCCGACTACTCGGCGAAACACAAGCGGCACGGGGTGAACGTGCAGGTCGTCACGGATCCCACCGGGAAGATCCTCTGGCTGTCGCCGGCGCTGCCGGGCCGGACCCACGATCTGACAGCCGCTCGGATCCACAAGATCCTCCGGATCTGCGAACGCCAAGGCGTCCCCATCCTCGCTGACATGGCCTACATCGGCGGCGGCGACTGGGTCACCACCGCCAAGCGCCGCCCGCCAGGCGGCGAACTCATACCCACCGAGCAATCTGCGAACCGCGCCCTGGCCGCAGCCCGGGCACCCGTCGAACGAGGCATGGCACGACTGAAGTCCTGGCAGATATTCCGCAGATCCCGCATCAGCCCCAACCGCATAAGCGTCATCACCAAAGCCGTCCTCACCCTGGAGAGGCAACGCTGAAAACGCTCACTGAACCAGCCGGCCAACACGTCGTGGGTGGCGTCGTGCCGGAGATGTACGAGCGAGGCCAACAGGCGGTCAACGAAAGCCAGTTTGTGTTTGGCCCCGGCGCCGACGGCCCTGCGTTGAGGGTGTGCAGCGAGTGCCGTCTGGTGGCGCTCGTGCCGCGACGGGCTGATCTCTGCCACGAGTTCAGCGATCACGTCGGGCGTCAGCCCGGTGATCCGCTGGCTACGAATGATCGCTGTACTCGCACGGTTCTCCACCACACGGATCAGGATCAACGATCAAGGCGTCGACGCGCCACCGTCAGCCAAGCACGAGCCCGGTAGCTCGGATCCCAACGCCACGTCGCTCTCGTCGAGCTTGAGAGGTCTTCCGTAGACGCTCCATCCGCGTTGTTCCGCGGTTTTCCCGCCCCAGATACCGAATCTTTCGGGGGCTTCTTCAGCGTGCGTAATGCACTCCACCGCCACGGGGCAACGGGCGCAGATCTGCCGTGCCTGCGCGGCGGGCCCCCGGCCCGTAGGGAAGAACAGTTCTGCGTCCTCGTCTGCGCAGGCACCTCGCCAACGCCACTCCATCACGGGCAGTTTGTACTCCCACTAGAACGTGCCTGGTTCCCGTGCAGGACGGCGTATGAAACGGGCGAGGACTCGGCCCCAGCGAGGCCGTTGACAGGCCGTTACCTCACGTGGAAGGAACTCAATACAGTATTCGGCGTCAACGTATGCTCGGCAAGATGACATGCCGTCGTGTTCACAGGTCCGTCCAGATGAGCATGAACGGCTGCTTCTGTTGGCCAGGGCGGGTAAGTAATCGCGGCCTTCTGGATTCGTCCCAATATTCAGTGCATGCTGCTTCCGGTCCACGTGGTGACACAGTGTTCGATCTCGTTGAGGGTCGACCTAATGCCGTCGATGAGCCGCTGAGTGCGCTCGGGATCGAGGCTGCGAGCTCGGCGCACTGCGGGCTTACGCAGCCTGCGCGTGGCGGCCTGAAGATCCGTCAGAATGACGGCGAGATCGCTCAGGTCGATGCCAGGATCGGCAGATTCGGCCGGACTGCTGGATTGTTCAGCCGGCTCCCCAATTGGGGAGCCGGTGTTTCGATGAGACTGGAGCGACGTGATCGCGTGAACTTGCTCCGTTCCGCCCGCCATGACCTGACTATGAGCCCCTGCGCTGGGATCATCGCTGTTCCGCGCAGGTGGAGCCATGGTCTCGCGGACCAACTGTTTGATCGTCCCCGCGTCGGCCTTGTCAGGAATGGGTGGGAGCTGCTTGACGACCCCCGCGACGACCTTCGCCGTGACGCGCTTCTTTCGAGCCTGTTGGACGCGGGCGATCGCGTCGTACACGTTGGCGGCTGCCTCGCTGCCGGACTGATTCTTGATGGAGGTGAGTTCGCGGATCTGACTCTCGCGCGGGGACCAGCCTCGGCTGTGCAGCAGCTCGCCAATTCGCCACTCGTCCATGAGCCGGTGCATCTGCGTCTCGGAGATCTCCCACTTTTTCCAGACGAATTCAGCGAAATTGCCGTACCCGGAATTGCGGAACAAACGGCCGGTCTTCATTGATTCCAGGCTCTTGCCAGCGACCCAGAACGCAGTCTGCAAGTTCGCCATGCCGGCCTCGCAGGCCTCGAGGGCGTGTTGCTCCTCGACGGAAAGTTCGCCGTCTCCCGCAGGAGGTCGGGGTACAGGAATCGACTCGAGGGTCGTACCGACTGGTGCCTGCACCACGACCTGAGCCTGCTGCATCACAGTCGACGCGTTCGCCTTCAACAAGCCGCCGCCGGCCGATGTGGCAGACGCGCTGTTAGCGCTGAACAGCCCGCTCATGGGGTCACCTCCATGCAGTACTCGTCCATCTCCTGGGCCAGCGAGGTCATTTCCTTCGCCAGCGGGACGATCGACTCGGGGACCACGTCCTCGCGCTTCGCGCGGCCGGCCGCAACGTCGTACCCCTTGGGACTGCACGGCAGCATCTCGGCGTATTCCCAGAACATGAGCCCCAAATTGCGTGCATTGGTGGCAGGAGTCTCGCGGTAGCCGACCACAGTGTCCAGGACCGGGGTGTCGTCGCCCAATAGCTCCGCGATCCGGATCCTCGCCTGCTCGTGCAGGGCGGTGGCACGCGGGTTGGAGCCGTACAGGAATGCGCCAGCGACCCTGAGGTCCGAGTTGACCTGCTGTTGCACCAGGTGGAAGTTCCGGCCGATACGCTCCATGCCGCGAATGGAGGAGATGTCCGAGCGTGTGGGCACGACCAGCTTCCGTGCTGCTGCTGCGGCCAGCTGTTCCAGAGAGTCGTTCTCCGGAGCGGAGTCGATGACGATCTGGTCATAGGCGGGTGCGATCGGAGCCAGCGCACGGGCCAGAGCCAGTACCACTCCGATGCCCTCCTGCATCATGCGCACCATAAGCAAGTTGATAATCTCTCCGACACCTTTGCCGCCCGGGACCACGTCCAAGTTGGGGCGCACTTCGCGGACCGGAACGAGTGGGGTGCGGTCGAGCAGTGAGTGATACAGACCCCACCCGTCCAGTACCGATTTCCCTTCTGGCTGGTCGCCCTTGCCGAACCGTTGGATCCCGAGGTCATCGTCGTCCTGGCTGGTGACGCAGACGAGCAGCGTGCTGCGACCACGCGCGGCGTGACTGGCCGCGTAGTGAGCTGCCACAGTGCTCTTGCCGACGCCTCCCTTCCCTGTGCCGATCATCACCACATTCCGCGGGGGTTCCACCTGCGGGGGCATTGCACTATTGAGCACTGGTCGTCTCCTTCTGTGTCTGCTCGGGCGTCCCCCTGAAGGCGCGGTATGCAGCGCCTTGGCACACCTCAGCCCGGGGGATTGCCGGACTTCAGAGGCGCTCCTGGCATCAACTGAGCTGCGCTTCAGTAATTTCCCCGCGCTTTTGCATCAGTGCTGTCCCGGACATCCTGGCCACTTACGCCCCCGTGCACGGGTACCGATTGGATGGCCTCAGTCGACTCGCTTGCCGAGCTGCTCGTCGGCGTGCTTATGGAACCATGCGCCCGCTGTGTCGTCGGCCAGCGCGCTGAACAATTCATGCCCTTGCCGCGGAGCCAAGTTGACGATGCTCTGGCCATACGGCCCCGTTGCGGTTCCAGTCACGGGCGTCGTAGCGAAGTGCAGGTCGTCAGCGCGTACCGAGTGCAGACTCAGCGTCAGTTGGGTCATTCGACGCATCGTGAGTCCGTCGTCCACAGCTGTATTGTCCGCGATTGCGTCCATGGTCCGGGAGAGCTTCACCGGATTGGTCAGTGCCGAAGCGGAGATCAACTGGTGTGCCATCGCACGCATCCAATTCTGCTGACGACGCATGCGGTCGAAGTCGCCTCCGGGAAGGGCGTGCCGCTCACGCACGTAAGCTCGGGCCAGTCGGCCATCGAGGCGCCGCGCGCCGGCGTTGGGGCTACCCGCAGACGGTGTCGAGGCGCCCACGTCGATGACGACGCCGCCCAGGGCGTCTGTGACCTTCTCGAAGCCGGTGAAGTCCGTGATCATGATGTGGTCAATGCGCACCCTGGTGAGCTGTTCGACCGTCCTGATCAACAGCTTCGAACCGCCCAGGGAATACGCGGCGTTGATCTTTCCGGAATCGTGGCCGGGAATCGGCACCCAGGAGTCCCGGGGAATCGAAACGACCTGGATCCCCTCGCGATCAGCGGGGATGTGAACGATCATGATCGTATCGGCCCGCTGGGCCCCGTACGACCAGCGTCTTGCGTCACCGTCTGACGTGCGGCTATCCGAGCCGATTGCCAGGATATTCACCGCGCCGTTGTTTCCAGACGGCCGCTTCCGGTCCGCAACGAACGGGTCGCCGATCCTGGTGAGCCGGCGGTCGAAGCGCTCTGTGACGAGAGAAGCGGTCACCGCCAGGCTGCCAACGAAGAGGACCACCAACCCGATCATCACCACGACCACCCTGCGGACCTGACGCCCAGTAATGTGGGAAGCGCGCTGCTCTGCCCCCAGAGGTCTGCGGGCGTTCCGGCGAAAGAAGAGAATGTCGACTCCTTCGAAGGGGCGGCACGGGCGCCGCGGTGGTTCCACAGCGGGATACGCCTTTCTCCTCAACATGACCGCACCCCGGCCCGAATGTTCTTCGGCGCGCCGCCGCCCCTCCTGCCATCACACGGGAGCAGCACGTCGGTTGGCTTTAGCTTGCGGTGGTCTTGTTGGTGCAGTCCGTGGAAGGGCTCTCCGGCCGGCTGGCCGCTGCGGCGGTCCGTGCCCGCACTCGAATGCACTCGCACGCGTCGATCACGTCCTCGATGACCAGTGGGTGCAGCCTTGAAAACACCATCCGCACATGCTTGTTGACATCACGCACACGGTGTCAACGAGACCGGCAAAGCTCAGCTACCACAGGAAGGACAGGCCTGCCAGAAACACAGCAGGTCCCCCGAGCCCGGTACGGGAGCGGGGGACCTGTAGACGGCCGACGTCTGCCTATGTCACTTGGAGGGGGAAGGCGGCGGGGGCGGGTCGGGCATGAACCAGATGCCGTTTGCGTTTTGGCCGGCCTTGCCATACTTGTTCAGGACCTTGAGAGCGGCTTCCTTGGCCTTGACGGCCTCGGCCTTCTTCATCGCTGCGGCCTCCTCCGCTGCCTTGTCGCCGGCCTTGGCCGCTGCCTCCGCTTCGGCGGTGGCCTTCTTCTCCGCCGCGAGTGCCGACATGGCGTCGGAGAGTGCGGCGTGGATCTGCTTGCTCGGGTTCTCCGATGCGGGCGGCGGCTTCGGGGTCTCGGGCTTGGGCTTGGGCGTGGGCGGCGGCGGTGGCTCCATCGGCATGTCCACCACAGTCTGGGGCGGTCTGGCGGCCTCCTCGAACTGCTTCTTGGCGGCATCCGTGGCGGACTTCACGCTCGCGTCCAGCAGTCCTGAGGACGCCTTTCCAAGTTTGCTCAGTGCGTCCTTCGTTGCGTTGATGTCCCCTCTGCTCTTCGCGGCGACCAGCGCCTCGACAGCCGACTTGACCTTGGCCTCAGCCTGCACCAGCGGGTCGTCGTTCCCGAGGGCCGAGGCGTGACGAGTGGTGTTGGCGAGTGCTTTGCACAGCTCAGCGCGGGTAGCGGTGCCGCCACGTTGTGCGGACGCGTACCGCTTGGCGGTCGCGTTCAGGGTCTCCAGGTCTCGGTGGACGAGGGAGGTGGCAGCGTTGGAGTCTTCGGTCCCGGAGCCGGTGGCGGCGGCCACGGGACCGACGGCTCCCAGCAGCAGTGACCCGCACAGGGCGGAGCCCGCGAGAGCCGAGGCGGTCTTGGTGAATTGCATGGAGAGGGAGTTCCTTCCAAGTCGAGGTGGAGGCACCTCACGGGTGCATGAGCGATGCGTGTCCCGTCCTGGGGCACGTGATGTTCACTCTTTAGGTGAATGCCACGTTCTGCAACAGATAGACACACACGGTAGTCACCTACGTGGCGCCGTAGCGATCTACTCGGGCAGGCGTCGGGGGTGCGGCCGGCAGCGCGACCGCGCGTGGGGACGGACGTGCCCGTGTCCGGCCGGTGTCACGAACGAGGCTGTGAAGTCGGCGGTGTGAGCGGCGTATCGAGGTCGACCTCCGGTGTGATGGAGAGTGACCCAAAGCCCTCTGCGATCAGCAGGTTGTCGCGCTCGGTGGCGGTGAGGGCACGCCTGTTGGTGCCGGACTTCTTGCCCCACACGTACACGCGGTCTCCGGTGTGCAGGAGTTTCCACAGCTTCGCCGCGTCCTTGACCCGCAGGTTGATGCAGCCGCCGGAGCCCGAGCTGAACAGGTCGTGGTAGGTGCCGTGGAGGGCCTGGCCGCCGTCGAAGAACTGCGCGTACGGCATGGGGGCGTTGTTGTAGATCGTGGAGAAGTGCTTCTTGTGACGCCAGTAGACCGCGTGCCAGCCAGTGCGGGTTTCGGCGCCGCGCAGTCCGCTGCGCATGGGCACGGGGCCGAAGGCGAGTTTGCCGGTCCGCGCCTTCTGCACCCACAGGATCTGACGGTTCAGGTCGATGCAGGTGACCCGAAAGGCACGTCTTGGGCACTGCTTGCGGGCGTTCGGGTTACGGCGGGCCTCGTCGACGAGGAGCATGCGATACGTCCTCATGTCGGCCTTGCCGGTCTGCTTCAGGCCGAGTCGCTTCTGCAGCCTGCGGACGGCCTCGCAGTCGGCCTGAGACGCCCGGCCGTCCTGGCGCAGTTTCAGCTTCTTCTCCACCTCCCACTGGTAGGGCCCGGTCACCGGTGCGCAGCGCATTGCGGTGCTCTGAGCTGCGGCCGGGGCCGGGGCCGCCAGGGGAAGGAGGGTGATGGCTATCGCGGTGGCTGCGGCCGGCCACAGGGGGCGGCGCCGAGGAGAACCGGTGAGGGGAGGCAGGTGCATGAGCGAGCTCCGTTCGCCTGGGATCGTTGCTCGCATTCCACGCTGGGCCTGCACATCCGGCGCGCGGTGCTGGGCCGGATGCCGTACAGCCGGCTACTGCTTCCCGCCGCCTACGACGGGCTGCCGGTTCCAGGGCTGCTCAGGGACCTTCCGGCTGACCTTGTCGGCGTGGAAGTCGATCACTCCGAGCTGGGACTGGCTCGGCAGCTGGGTCGTCACCCGGCCCAGCCTGCCGTCGTCGGAGACGAACAGGCGCAGAGGCGAGTCTCCAGGCTTTCGGATCGGCGCCTTCTTGCCCTTGGGCGTAGCGGGGCGAGGCGCGGAGAACACGCCGTACGTGGCGCCGTCGATCTCTTGGCTGCCCAGCCAGCGGGGTCCGGACTGGGCGAGAAGCTGAGCGTTCTCCGGCCGGTCCTGGCCAAGCAGCATCGTCAGCTTCAGCATCGTGTCCAGCGGATCGGTGGTGTAGGCGCGCGGGGACCAGCTGGTGTACGGCAGGGTGGCCGCGTCGTCGAGCGACAAGACTCGTCGCTTCGTGGAGGGCGCTTTGCCGTCGGAACCGCCCCGGCCGCCGGGCGGGGCATTCTTCGGGAGGCCAGTGGCCACCGCGAGTCCACCACCGTCCCAGGCGACAAGCCCGCCCGTCTTGCCGTCGGTGAAGTGCCCCACCCCGCGGTGGCTCCGGTAGTCGACGACGCCCCGCACGGTGAGCGTCATGTCGCGCATCGGGATGTGGATCTCCACATCGGCTGGGCTGGCCTCGAATCGGCTGAACCGGGCGAGTGCCAAATGCTGCGCCTCGGCGGCGGTGATCGGCCGGGGCGAGGTGTCCTCGCTGCGTGTCACGGTCAATGCCGCGGTGGCTGCGGTGAGTAGAAGCGCGGGGACGCCCCACAGCAGAGCGCGGCGCCGGGCGGACTTGGGGGGAGTGGGCATTGGGACCTCGTCGGAGGGAAGCGGGATGCAGGTGTGGCGTTGCGTGGTCAGAGCAGGGTCGAGCCCAACACCTCGCCCTGCCGCGCGCCGGGCAGTACGTAGGCAATGGACGAGGCGGTGTGCTGGGTGAACCGGTTGAGGGCGTCGGAGGCGGCGAGCCGCTCCTGTACGCGGAGGAACAGGCCGGGGTCCTTCATGTAGGCGAGGAAGACCAGGCCCTGGTCGTCGGGGGCATCGGCGTAGCTGTAGCCGCGGCGCAGCATCTGGGCTCCGCCGTCGAGGCGCGGGTGTGCGAGGCGGACGTGGGCATCGGCAGGAACGATGTACTGGCCGTCGGGTGACTTGGCGAAGAGGTTCACCTCGTCGTGTTCCCGCCGACCGCCGAGCGGCGCCCCGCTGCTCAGCTTGCGGCCCAGTACCCGCTCCTGCCGGTCACGAGAAAGCGCAGCGAAGCCGCTCAGGTTCATGCGAATGCGCCGGTAGACCAGATAACTCCCACCGTGGTCAGGCCCGTTGGAGACGTATACATGGCGGGGAGCCTCGTCGGCTGCCGGGTTGGCGCTGCCGTCTAGGAACCCGAAGAGGTTGCGGGGGGTACGCCCCGCCTCGGTCGGAGGCAGGAATCCCGGCTGGCGCCAGCGGGGGACGAGGACGGACGAGGCGCTTCGGTCAAGCGCCGCGGCGGCCGCAGTGCAGGTCCACATGTCGTCTGCGCACAGCTGAACGATCAAGTCACCGTCACTGCGCTCGGGTTGGAGCCGATCACCGGCGAAGGCGGGCAGGGCGTGCAACAAGGCAGGGCTGTGGAGGCCGAGGCGCCTGGGAAGGCCCGGACCGACGGCGAGCGTGGCCGTGAGGTGGCGGGCGGCGGCTCGCTGCAGCAGTACGTCGCCCGAGGAACCCTGTGTGGCGGCTGCGAGTAGACGGGTCCAGTCGGTCAGGACTGCGCGCAGGGAGCGGGCTCCGCCGGAGCCTCGGGTGTCCGGAGCGAGGTCGTAGGCCAGCAGGAGAAGGCTCGGCTGAGGCGGTGTCAACACTCCTGCCTGGCGGGAGCCATGGAAAGCAAAGGCGGAGGGGGGGCGGCCGTCATCGGGCGGCGAGGAGGGTGGTGTGGAGCGGCTGCAGGCCGTCGTCGTGGCGGCGATGGCCGCGGATCCGGCAAGCACGGTCCGACGGCTGGGCGCAGGCATCTCAACTCCTGATGTTTCTGCTTAAGAAACTACTAAACGAGCCAAAAGGTGCATCTTCTTGCTGAAGGGGCGGACCGGACAGTACACCTAGTCGGTATGCGTACTCCTCATCTCCCTGCCGCGTCGGCCGCGTTCGCGTTGGCTGCACTCACGGCGTGCCTCACTGGGTGTGGCACCAGCACCAATGACGACCGGCCGGGGGAGCGTGACCAGCCTGCCGTGATCCGCGTCCCGGCGGACGCTCCCACGATCCAACGCGCGGCGGACGCCGCCCGGCCCGGCGACCTCGTCCTGATCTCACCCGGGGTGTACAAGGAATCGGTATCGCTGCGCACGAAGCGAGTCGTCCTGCGAGGAACGGACCGCAACAAGGTCGTCATCGATGGCGATTTCAAGCGCGCGAACGGCGTCACGGTCACCGGTGCCGGCTCTGCCGTAGAGAATCTGACGGTCCGAAACCACCTGGCCAACGGAGTCCTGTTCACCGGAGTGACCGACGAGTCACTCCAGGGGCCAGGGTCTGGTGGGGCGATCTATGACCCCCTGGACACCGCCAAGTTCCCGGCGTTGAAGGGGTTTCGGGGCTCCTACATCACTGCGTACAACAACGCCCTTTACGGCATTTACGCCTTCGACGCCCGAAACGGCGTCATTGACCACTCGTACGCGTCCGGGCAGGCGGACTCCGGGATCTATGTCGGCCAGTGCGACCCCTGCAACACCACCGTGCGCATGAACACGATGACCCACAACGCCGTTGGCATCGAACTCACCAACTCTTCTCGGAAGTTGACTGTCGAGGATAATCAGGTGCGTCGCAACCGGGTCGGTGTCACGGTCAATTCCAACGACATGGAGGCGCTCGGACCGCAGCACCACGCCGTTATCCGGGACAACACCATCACCGACAACAACGAGCCGGCGAGCCCCGCGCAGGCGGACGGCGGCTTCGGTATCGGTATCGGCATCGGTGGCGGCGTCGGGAACCTGATCGAGGGCAACACCATCACCGGCAACCGGTCGAACGGGGTGCTCATGAGCGACGTGCAGGGATACCCCGCCAAGGACAACACCGTGCGCGCCAACCGTGTCCACGACAATGGCACCGACCTCGTCCTCGCGACCAGGACGGCCCGTGGCAACTGCTTCACCGTGAACCACGAGGCCTCCGCGAGCCCTCGTGCGCTGCCGACGGCGTGCGGCGGCAAGGGCGACGCGCCGTTCAAGCCGGGTGAGGGAGAGGGGGTGGCCGCGCCCCCCGGTATGTCGTTCCGTGAAGTGCCGGCGCCACCAGCCCAGCCGCAGCGGCCCGGACGCCCGGACGACAGGCCAGTGGCGGCCATCGGGCTGCCCTGAAACGGCAGGTTTCTGACTGCCCGCCGCACATGACGGCCAGTCACTGAGCAGGCAACTGGCACTGATTGTGGACTGCTCAAACTAGGCCGTATGTGTGGAGTGCTGTGCTGCAAGCGGGGGAACTCGACAACGTTCGGTAACCGTTCTCGACTATTTGAACACTTTGCGTGACATTTGTGTTCGCTGTGAGACCCACGCGAGAAAGGTCGTACGCGGAGTGAAGCCCAGGTGGAGACGGAAGGACGCCCTGACCGGGCTGTCGTTGGTGACAATGACAGCCGTCACCCTTGGTGGCGTGACGTCGGCCATGGCGTCGAATCGTGCAGCGGAGGTGGGAGACGGATCGGTCACCGTCCGGGTCGTGCATGAGGTCAACGGGAACGGAGCGTGGGACAACGCGCTGGAACCCGGCTGGGAAGGCGTCGAGGTCAAGCTGACCGACGACAACGGCCTCTCGGAGACCGGGAAGACGGGTGCGGACGGCACCGCGGTCATCAGCCCCGGCGTCGCGCTGACCGGTGGCAAGTACCGGGTCGAGGTGGAGAACCCGGACGTGAAGGAGTACACGCCGGCGACGGCCGCATCGAAGCGGCCGGCCGGCGGGCTGAAGCCGATCGTCTCGACGGTGGAGACGGTTGACCTGTCGCGCGGCAAGAAGGCCGAGTTGACGACGGGGTTCTGGAAGCCGGGGGACTTCTGTAAGAACAACACCAGAGTGGTCGGCTGCACCATGGCCGGAGGCAATTGGCACGCGCGCAACGAAAAGCCCTCGATCGCCAGCAACCTCTTCACGGACCGGGGATTCGACAAGGCCAGGGGGGTGTGGGGCGCTCGTGTGCACAGCACGATGAAGCAGACCGGCACCCTCTACGGCCTGGGTGTCGACAGGGACCGCAGGCGGTTGTACGGCGCCGCCTACAGCAGGCGGAGTGCAGACTTCGGCCCGGGTGGGCCGAACGCCATCTACGTGACGGATGCAGACGCGAACACGACGAAGCAGTTCGCGACGGTCCCGGGCGGCACCGATCTCAAGCATGCGATCAACAGTGGCGATACGGCGTTCATTCCGTATGTCAACAAGACATCGCTGGGTGACCTCGACGTCAGCAAGGACAATTCCGAGCTGTACGTCGTCGGTCTGTCAGACAAGAAGCTGTACACCTACGACACCTCGAAGGACACGGCGTCCGAGCCGAAGTCCGCGGTATCGATCCCCGACCCCGGCTGCCCGGGCGGCGCGGACAACTGGCGCCCTGGTGCCCTCGGTGCACAGGACGACACTGTGTACGTGGGGGGTGTCTGCTCGGCGGAGTCGACCGGCAAGCGGTCGGACCTGCGGGCTGTGATCTATAAGTACGATCCGGCCTCGCAGAAGTTCGGTGACGTCGTCATGAACGACCCCCTGAACTTCCCGAAGCAGCCCCCTGGCGGACGCCCGACCCCGGAATGCTCCGGCTGGTATCCGTGGGACAACAAGCTGAGGCATACCGATCCCGACACGGGCAAGGGCTGCGCGGAGTCCTACCCGATGCCGATGATGGTCGACATCGAGCGGGAGACCAATGGCGACCTCGTCGTCGGATTCACCGACCGTGGGGCCAACATCGGTGTCGGCAGCCTGTCTGGCGGTGACGTCAACCGGGCATGTCCCAACAAGGACGGCCGGTACGTCCTGGACGGCAACGGGGCGTGTGCCAACCACGCGGAGACCGTCAAGGGCTACAAGGAGCAGCCGAAGGAGTTCTATCCCGGTGACCACCGGGCCGGCCAGCACATGGAGGCCGCCACCGGCGGGCTCGCGTTGATGCCGGATCAGAAGAACCTGGCCATCTCCGCGTTCGACCCGTACAACGCGCTGTACACCAACGGTGTGACTTTCCTGGACCGGGAGACGGGTGCCGCGGACGCGCAGGGTGGGGGAGGTGTCAGGTTCCCCACCGGGTTCGGCAAGAACGGCGGCATGGGTGACATCGAGTACCTGTGTGACCTGGCTCCGTTGCAGGTGGGTGACTACGTCTGGTTCGACGCCGATGCCGACGGTGTCCAAGACCCGTCGGAGAAGCCGGTGTCCGGCGCGACGGTGAACCTGTACGACGCGGACGGCAAGAAGATCGCGACGACGAAGACCTCCGCGACGGGCAAGTACTTCTTCGACTCGACCGTGACGGGCAACGTTGACGCCAAGGACTGGAAGCCGAAGACGAAGTACCGCGTGGCGCTGGACAATCCCGCGGACTACCGCGGGCGGCTGAAGGACTGGCATCCGACGAGCCGGGACGCGGGGAAGAACGACGCGATCGACAGCGACGGTGTGCCCACGAAGGACGGCTTCGCCGAGAAGACCTTCACCACAGGCAGGGCCGGCGAGATCGACCACACCTATGACTTCGGGTTTACGCAAGGTGAGGTGACCGAGCCGCCGCCGACTCCGCCCACTGCTCCGTCGACTGAGCCGCCGACGACTCCGCCCACCACGCCGCCGACGGTCCCCCCCACTGAGCCGACGGATGAGTGCGCGCTCTGTGCGGACAACAACAGCCTGTATGTCTCGGCGCAAGGCGCCTCGGCCGAAGAGCCCCTCCCGGGTGCTTCGTTCCAGGTCTGGCAGGAGAAGAACGGCACCGCCGGGTTGCAGCAGGACGGTGACAACCCGGACGTGAAGGTCCGCGAGGTGTGCACCACCCGCGAGTCCGACGGCGAATCCGACAAGGGCACGTCCGAGGGCGCGCCCACGGTGGCCGGTGAATGTGGCTGGGCGATGCTCCCATACGGCACGTACTACGCCGTCGAGACCACGACACCCGGCGGCTATGCGGCACCGGAGAGCACCGTGTCCGACCCGGCCGTCCTCAACAAGCAGCACCGCGACGTTCACCTCGTCTTCCAGCACCGGAAGACCTCGTGACCCGGTTCTGAAACCTCACCGGGCGGTCGGTTCGCCGACCGCCCGGACACCCCCTGCCTGGGTCGTCCGAGGCCTGGCAAGCAAGCGGTGAAGCGCGCCCCTTTCACCCATCTCGTGGAGCGCCGTTGCGCGCGTCTCTCAGGCATGACGCCTCACCAGCCGTGCGACAAACCCTTGGAAAGGAAAGCTAGTAGTGCAATCAAGAAGAACAAGGCGCAGAGCCATGACCGGTATGGCCATGCTCGCTGCCGCGACCACCGCGTTGAGTGGTGGTGCGGTGCCGTCGCTTGCCCTGTCCGGCGCCAAAGCGGCAGATACCGGCGACGGCAAGCTCACTCTGGGTGTCGTACGCGAAGTCAACGGCAACGGCGTGTGGGACAGCGCCCTGGAGCCGGGGTGGAAGGACGTCGAGGTCAAGCTGACCGACGACGCCGGCCAGACGGTGACCGGCAAGACGGACGCCACAGGCACCGTGGTGCTTTCCCCAGGCGCCCAACTGTCCGGTGGCAAGTACCGGATGGAGGTGGTGAACCCGGATCCCAAGAAGTACTCCCCGGCCTTCGCTGCCCCGAAGGCTGCCGACGGTTCGGGTCAGCTGACCTCGCCCGTCCGGATGGTGGACCTTTCCGGCGGCAAGAACGTCAACCTGAAGACCGGGTTCTGGAACCCGGGCGACTACTGTCAGCAGAACGCCCAACTGGCCACGGCATGTCAGAACACCACCATCACGGGCGACTCGTACAAGGGCGACATGGGTGATCGCACCCTCGTCACCGAGCCGTACAACGCGCGTGGCGTGCTGAACCAGACAAAGGATCTGGCCAAGGAGGGCGACACCGGAGCCCTGTACGGCATCGGTTACAGCAAGCAGAAGCAGTGGATCTTCAGTGGGGCGTTCGCCAAGCGGGCGACGGAGTACGGGCCGGGCGGGCCGGGCGGCATCTACCTCACGGACCGCGCAAGCGGTAAGACCTCGCTGTTCACCCAGGTCCCGAACGCGGGTGACACCAAGCACGACGCCGCGACGAACCAGGACTTCGCCTTCCGTAAGGCGGTGGGCCGCGAGTCCCTCGGTGACGTAGAGGTGAGCGAGGACGGCAGCAAGCTGTACGCCGTCAACCTCAACGACAAGAAGCTCTACGTCTACGACGCGACCAAGAAGACCGCCGACGCCCCTCTCGCGTCGCATGCCATTCCGGACCCGGGCTGCGCCTCGGCCGCCGACTGGCACCCGTTCGGCCTGGGCTACCAGGACGGAAAGCTGTACGTAGGCGGTGTCTGCTCCGCGGAGACCAGCAAGGACCGCACCCAGCTGCGGGCCTACGTGCAGACCTTCGACGAGGAAACGGGCTCGTTCGACGTCGTCATGAACCAGCCGCTGAACTTCCGTCGCGGCGCGGCTCAGAGCGGCATGAAGATTCCGGGCGAGTGGCTGCCCTGGCGCGACGACATCACTTTCGCTGAGGCCACGGCCGTCCACCCCAGCGGCAAGAGCTCTGCGAAGCCCATGCCGATGCTCGCCGACATCACCGTGGAGACCAACGGCGATCTGGTCCTTGGCTTCCGCGACCGCTTCGCTGACCAGGGCGGCATGAACCTGCAGTGGGGTGCCGACCCGAAGCACATCTTCCAGACGTTCGCCACCGGTGACATCAACCGTGCCTGCCCCGGCGACGGCGGGTTCGTCTTGGACGGCAACGGCGGATGCAAGAACAACGGAACCGCAGAGAACAACGGCGGCGAGGCCGCCGGCACTCGCGAGTTCTACCCCGGTGAGCACCGCATCGATGGCGCCCACCAGGAAGTCTCGCTCGGCGGCGTCGCGCTGTCCAAGGTGGAGCCCACCATCGCCAACTCGGAGATGGACGCCAACGACGAGATCGGCACCAGCGGTACCGGCTGGCTGAACAGGACCAGCGGAGTCCGTTCCGCCCAGAACCCGGGCAACCGGCTCAACAGCGACTTCGGCAAGGCCGCCGGCATCGGCGACATCGAGGTCCTGTGCGATCTGGCCCCGCTCCAGGTCGGCAACTACGTCTGGATCGACACCGACAAGGACGGCATCCAGGACCCGAGCGAGGCCCCCGCGGTCGGCGCGACGGTGAACCTGTACGACAAGGCCGGCAAGAAGATCGGTACCACCAAGACGAACGAACTGGGTGAGTACTACTTCGACTCGACGCTGGCGAAGAACGTGCCCGCCGAGGAGTGGAAGCCGGAGACCGACTACCGCATCGCGGTGGACAACCCGGCCGACTACGAGGCGGGTGGCCCGCTCGCCGGCCTGACGGCGACCAAGGCCGAGGCGGGCGACAACAAGGCCATCGACAGCAACGGTGTGGTTCCCGCTGGAGGCAAGTACCCCGAGTACTCCTTCACCACGGGGGCCGCGGGTGAGAACAACTTCACCTACGACTTCGGCTACACCAAGAAGCCGGCCACCGAACCGGGCGGGGACTGCAAGGAGTGCGAGGACGGCTACCGGCTCTACTCGGTGGCCACGGACCGCGAGACGAAGGAGCGGCTGCCCGACGCCGAGTATGAGGTCTGGCAGGACACCAACGACACTCCTGGCCTGCAGCAGGACGGGGACAACCCGGACAAGCAGATCCGCAAGGTGTGCACCACGGAGGATTCCGCTGCGGACGAGACCACCGGTACGCCCGAGGGGGCCCCGGCGGAGGCCGGTCAGTGCGGTTGGTCGCAGCTGCCCGAAGGCCGCTACTACGTGGTCGAGACCCAGGTTCCCGACGGCTATGTCCTGACGGTGCCCAAGGTGTCCAAGCCGGTCGAGCTCAACGACCGCAACCGTGACGGCGAGGTCGTCTTCCCGCACACCAAGCCGTACACGGCGACGTCCACGACGACGGACCGGGACACCAAGGAGCCCATCGAGGACGTTCCGTGCCGCCTGTGGGAGGACTCCAACGGCGTCAAGGGCCTGCAGACCACGGGTGACAACCCGGACAAGCAGGTCGGCGAGACCCAGGCGACGGACTCCGATGGCGTCTGCTCCTGGAGCGAACTGCCGCCGGCCGACTACTACGTCGACTACCCGAAGACCCCCGAGGGCTACGACGAGCCCGAGTCGAAGGTCTCACCGAAGCTCCCGCTGAACGAGGAAAAGCGCGAGTACTCGACGAAGAACGACTACACCAAGACCGTCACGCCGGCGAAGACGTACGAGATGACGTCCGTCTCTGTCGAGGAGGGCACGGACAAGCGCCTGCCCGACACCGACTACCAGGTCTGGGAGGAGTCGAACGACGAGCCCGGCCTGCAGGTGAACGGTGACACGCCGGACAAGCTGATCCGCAAGTCCTGCACCACGAAGGCTGAGGACAGCGCGGGCAACACCGGCACCGCCGACGGCCAGCCCACCGAGGCCGGCTCGTGCACGTGGACGGAGCTTCCGGACGGTACGTACTACGCCCGTGAGACGAAGGTCCCCGAGGGCTACGAGCTGACGGTTCCGGGGGTCTCCGACCCGGTGACCCTGAACGAGGGCAACCCGAAGGGCCGGGTCGTCTTCCCGCACACGAAGAAGGTCACGGAGCCTGCTCCGACCTACGGTCTTACGTCGATCGCCACTATCAAGGACACCGGTGCCCGTCTCGACGGCGCCGAGTACCAGGTGTGGGAGGAGACGAACGACGAGCCGGGTCTGCAGAAGGACGGCGACAACCCGGACAGTGAGATCCGTAAGACCTGCACCACGCAGGATGCGGACGCCAACGGGGCCGACTCGGCGGACGACAGCACCACCGACAGCGGAACGGCTGACGGCCAGCCCACGACCAAGGGCGCCTGCTCCTGGGACGAGCTGCCCGACGGCACGTACTACGTCGAGGAGACAAAGGTTCCCGCGGGCTACGAGCTCACGGTTCCGGACACCTCCAAGCCGGTCACGCTGAACGAGGAGAACCCGCTCGAGCGCGTGGTCTTCCCGCACACGAAGAAGACGCCGGTTCCGCCGAAGACGTACGAGATGACGTCCGTCTCGGTCGAGGAGGGCACGGACAAGCGTCTGCCCGACACCGACTACGAGGTCTGGGAGGAGAGCAATGACACTCCCGGTCTGCAGACGGACGGTGACACGCCGGACAAGCTGATCCGCAAGTCCTGCACCACGAAGGCCGAGGACAGCGAGGGCAACACCGGCACCGCCGAGGGCCAGCCCACCCAGGCAGGCTCCTGCACCTGGACCGAGCTTCCGGACGGTACGTACTACGCCCGTGAGACGAAGGTCCCCGCGGGCTACAAGCTCACGGTTCCCGAGGTCTCCGACCCGGTGACCCTCAACAAGGACAACCCGAAGGACCGGGTCGTCTTCCCGCACAACAAGAAGGTCACCGAGCCGCAGTACCAGCTGTCCTCCCTGGCGTACGAGCAGGGCACGGACAAGCCGCTGCCCGGCGCCGAGTACCAGGTCTGGGAGGAGTCGAACGACACTCCTGGTCTGCAGACGGACGGTGACACGCCGGACAAGGTGATCCGTAAGTCCTGCACCACGCTGGCCGAGGGCAGCGAGGGCAACACCGGCACCGAGGGCGGCCAGCCCACTGAGGCCGGCACGTGCGCTTGGACCGGGTTCCCGGCCGGCACCTACTACGTCCACGAGGACAAGGTCCCGGCGGGCTACGAGCTCGTGAGTGACGAGACGTCGAAGCCCATCACGCTCAACGACAACAACCCCGACGAGCAGGTCAGCTTCCCGCACAACCGGAAGGTGAACGAGCCCGTCCCGACCCCGCGCTACCAGATGTCCTCGGTTGCCATCGAGCAGGGCACCAACAAGCGTCTCCCCGGTGCCAAGTACCAGATCTGGGAGGACACCAATGGTGTCGAGGGCCTGCAGCGCGACGGTGACACGCCGGACAAGCTGATCCGCAAGTCCTGCACCACCTCGGCGAAGGACAGTGACAACGCCTCGGGTTCCGCCGATGGCCGCGTCACCGAGGCCGGCACGTGCGAGTGGACCGAGCTGCCCGACGGCACGTACTACGCGTACGAGGCGGTCATCCCCAGCGGCTACCAGCTCGTCACCAACCGCACCTCCGCGCCGGTCACGCTCAATGCCGGTAACCCGGACGACCAGGTGGTCTTCCCGCACACGCGGCTGAACAAGATCAGTGCCGTCTCCATCGAGAAGGGCACCAAGAAGCGTCTTCCCAGCACCGAGTACACGGTGTGGAAGGACACCAACGGCAAGAAGGGCCTGCAGACCAAGGGCAAGAACCCTGACACGCACGTCATGAAGGAGTGCACCACCAAGGTCACCAAGCAGCACTCGGCGACCGACGGTACGTGCACCTGGAACAAGCTTCCGGACGGGACCTACTACGTCGAGGAGACTGTGACGCCCAAGAGCTACCGGCTCGTGGCCAAGCGCGTCTCCGCCCCGATGGTCCTCAGCGCGAAGCACCCGGAGGACAAGGCCGTCTTCCCCCACAACAAGCTGTACACCGGAACGGTCACCGTGACCGAGGTCGGCACCGGGAAGAGGGTCCCCAGCACGGTCACCGAGCTGTGGAAGAACACCAACGGCAAGCCGGGCCTTCAGACCAAGGGCAAGAACCGCGACACCCGCGTGGATGTCGGCTGCGCCAGCAACGCCAAGGGCACCTGCCACTGGACGAAGCTGGAGAACGGTCGCTACTACCTGGTGACGACCGATGTGCCCGATGGCTACAGGACACCGCGCAAGCGTGTCACGCCGTACACCCTCAGGAACCACAACCTGAAGATGGCGGTCAAGCTCACGCACGAGCACATCTCGAAGGGGGGAAAGAAGTAACAGCGCGGCGGGGCTGAAAACGGCGGCCCGTCCACTGCGAATAATTCGCGGTGGGCGGGCCGCCTCCGTTTCCGATGAAATCGAGTTCGAGGATTCCGAAGGTGCAGCATTAGAGGAGATTCGTCGACTTTTGGGCGTCAGGTTCTCGGTTGTGTTCAATCGAGTGAGCCTGGGTCAACCAGTGTGTGTGAGTCGGCAGTTGGGTGGAGCTGATGGTCACGTTCTATGTACCTGAGTCGGATTCTCGGGTGGATTCAGGAAACCTGTAGCGGTCGAATTCATGCAATTGGATCGAGGAGTACTTTCTCTGGCTGATATGAAATGGGAAAGCCACTCCAATGCGCTACGTTCGACATGAAAATATGATCATCACGTGCTTATCTGGAGGCATGAACCAGAAAGCATTCTCCGCGCTTCGCGGGTTCTCTCTCCTCGCCGCAAGCGGCGCCCTCTGCCTGACCGCCGCGACCGCCGCCGCGGGGGACGACGACGGGGCCCTGCGCATGACGAAGTCCGTGGCCACAACCGCGGCCGACTCGGCCGGCGGTGAGATCACCTACCGGATCGACGTCACCAACACGTCGACGGTCACGGCGAAGGACGTGCACGTGGCGGACAGCCTCAGAGACGTCCTCGACGACGCCGAACTCATCCAGCAGCCCAAGGCGACCAGCGGCGTCGTCGGCAAGTCCGACATGGGGATCACGTGGGACGGAGACGTCCAGGCGGGCAAGACGGCACGCATCACCTACGTACTGGCTCCGAAGCCCAACAAGGGGGTCTACAAGAACGACGCGACGGCGACCTGGGGTGACACGACGTCCGGCGTCTGCTCGAGCACGTACGACCCGTCCGCAGGCAACGACGCCACCGGCAACGCCAACACATCCTGCAGCGTCGACGTGCCCCCTCCCGCCCAGGTGGCCCTGCCCCCGCGTGAGGCCAATGCCAACGACCCGGCTACTCAGCCGTCGAACGACACGCCCGCCGACTCCTCATCGACCAACCCGTCCACCGACAGCGCGACCAAGCCGTCCCAGCCTCAGGCCAACTGTCAGCAATCCGGTTCTGGTTCGGCTCAGCAAGCCGGGCACCAGGAGCCGTGTGTGGGGGCACCGCACGCGGGTGCCGGTGGAGCGGCCGCGGAGCTGACTCGTGTCGAGCCGCTCGCTGCTGACGCGTCGACCGGCTCCGAGGGTGTGGCAACCCGTCGCGCGGGCGCAGCCCTTGCAGTGTCTGGCAGTCTGATCATCGCGTCGGTGTTCGGGCTGAAGTTCGCGCGCCGTCGACGCGCGGGCGATGCGTAACGGATCGGCCCCCAAGGGCGCCGACGTACCTCGCTGGGGCCCCGCCGCTCGTCGGCGGGGCCCCAGCAGGGTGGTGCGCCTGACCCGCACCCTGGTGGTCGCGGCAGCACTCTGTGCTGCCGCGATCACCTGGGGGTCCGGAGGGGATGACGATCGCACGGACACAAAACCGGCGGCTCCGTTCAGCCTGGCGGCTGCTCCGTTGCCCGCGTCCACACCCAAGGAACTGAACATCGGCTCAATCGGCTTGAACGCGAAGTTCATGACGGTGGGGCTCGGTGCGGGATCCGCCATCGAGACGCCGCCCAAGAAGCTGCTGGACACGGTCGGATGGTACAAAGGCAGCGTCTCGCCGGGTGAACCAGGTTCGGCCGTGGTGGTGGGCCACGTCGACTCGGATCGCGAGCGCTCGGTGTTCTTCCGCCTGAGCGAGCTCAAGCCGGGCTGGAGGCTCTCTGTGGGCCGGTCCGACGGCCGGACGGCACAGTTCACCGTTGACGAGAGAAAGTATGTCAAGGCGGCAGAATTCCCCGCCGCGGACGTCCTCCGCAAGGGCGGAGACCCCGGCCTGTGGCTCATGACGTGTGCCCCGCCGTACAACAAGAAGACGCATCGGTACGACAGCGTGCTCATGGTCCACTCGACCATGACCCGCACCTTCCCGGCGAAGGCGTGACGTGCAGGGAACAGTAGTGCGCGGCTCGGCGGTGTATCGCGGGGTAGGGCAGGGATGCGATGCCGCAGGGTGGCCTGCCCGCGCCCCCGGAACATGCCTTGCGGCTGAGTCGCCTGGATGAGTCGTCAATGGAACCGGGCATTTGCGCAGTATTCCTGATAATACGCCTGCAGGATGGGAGAGATGTCCCTCACGGCGAGGACCAGGTCTTCACCCCTTGCCCACCGGTGCCCTAGGTGGGCCGTGCGGCAGATGCTGTCGGGTTGGGCGGGCTCGACCGCGAACGTGAAAACCCTGACGGTGAACCCGCCCTCGTGGCAATGATCACTCTGCCCGAGAAAGCCGTTGATCCTCGCCAGGCCGTAGCTGTAGTGCTCGGCGAGGATACGGCCAAGGCCCTGGAGCAGAGGCTCATTGGGGCGGATGCGCCCGGTGGGCAGTTCCCAGCTGATGCCGGCCGTGTCGAAATCGCTGGTGGGTGGGGCCTCTACGAGTAGGAAGCGTCCCTCGTGTTCGATCAGTGCGGCCACGGCGAGGTCGCCGATGCCTTCGTTGCGGGCTTGGACGATCAGGTCGTCCAGGCGGCGCCAGCACGAGGCGTCGGTGAGTGCGAAGGGAGCGTTCAGCATCAGAGCATCTCGCGTTCGTAGAGGGTGAGTTCACTGCCGGGACGTCAGGCGAGGGGCGAAGGAATGCTGCTCGCTGGAATCCTTGTCTCATACTTTCGCGACGGAGGGGGGAACTGATGTCTATGGACAACTGCGTGTCTTGCTCGGTGGCCTGGGCAAGATGATCCAGGGGACATTTATCAGTTCCGCGGAGTTGGGTGGAGAAGGTTCTTCGGCAAGGGTGGTGTAGCTGGATTCTCTACCGATCGGGCCAGTGGCGCCGACGGACAAGCAATCTCCACTCCTCGTCATGCTGGCCAGGAACAAGGCGCCCTTCAATGGCCCACTGTTCTGCGAGCCGGGTGAAAATGGGCTCGCGGTCGCACGGGGGGGCCGTTTCCCCGTTGCTGCGTTGCGGACCGATGGCGGTTGTGGACTGCCTGACTGTGATCACGCCTGACTCAACTTCGCACCTCCCCGTTGGGTTCCTGTGCGATAGCCAATTGTGACCGTGGTGCTGACCTCCCCGTACTGGATCACTCCCGGTGGCTGAGGTACGAAGGCCACATGCCGACCCGGCGGCCTGGCGTGATGAGGGAGTGTCCATCCCTGAAGGAGCGGGACGGGGCAAGTGTCGGGCTTGTTCGTGTTGTTGAAGGCTGCAGCGCTTTTCGGGCAGCGGTGATCAGCGCCGTTTCGGAGTCGGCGTGGGGGTGGTGGAGACGTGGTGGCTGTGGGGGCGCTCCGGGGTGAGTATGACGTGGACAGGCTCGGGCCGGCTGTCGTTCATCCCTTCGCGGTTCCCGCGGGGTGCGGGGTTGCATGGGGCGGTTCGCGTCCGGGCGGCGGGATCGATCAATTAGTCGGCGACGCCACCGGGGTGGGCGCCATGACACGCGTGATCGGGAGAGGATTACCTCCGCCGACTCCGGCCGCGACGACATGCGTGCCGCCGGCTCGGCGAGCAGCCGCGCCCCCAGCTACCGGCTCAGCTCGGGAACCGTCTTCCAGTACGGGATCTGGGGAGTTCAACGACGACGTCCGGCGGGGTGCGGGTGAGGCCCTCCGGGGAGTAAGTGCCCAGGGCGATACGGGTGGTGGGGCCCGCTGGCCGCTGGCCGCTCGACGAACTTGAGTCTCCCTGGGCAGGCGGACAGGTCATCGACACGACGACCACCCCCTTCGTCCTCTATCGGTGTTTCGCTCCCGCAATCGCCGCACCACAGCGGCGGCCTGGAGTAAACCGTCCACCCTATGACCGGGGCATTCCTCGCCTCGGGGGCGTCTATGTGTGCATTACGGCTTGCTCCTTGAGCACCGCATCAACAAGCTGAAGCAGTGGCGCGGCCTGGCCGCCGCTACGACAAGACCGCCACCATCTACCTCGCCGGACTCGGCCTCGCGGCCATCTTCATCTGGCCGGACAGATGATCCGAAAGAACCGGGCTAACCCGATCGACCCGGGGGGAGCACCTGAGTTGAGCGCCACCAACCAGCCGCGGCGGGTAGCAGCAGGCGTGAGGTGGCCCGACGGGGCTCGTCACGGGTCCGTACCCCCACCCCGCCAGGCTCGACCAGTCTCACGCACCCCCAGTGCAGCCATAGCCAGACACCCCGCAATCGCCCACCTGCGACGACCGGACGGAGCACGGCGCCGCCCGCGCCCCCGTGCTCCGTGTCGTCCGATGTCCTACTGTCGGGTTACGTCGCGCATCGGGCCCGGATCGGCCGGGAGCGAGGGCCACCATTCCTGTTGGAATCTTGGCGCAACACGCCGAGACGCTGAGCTCGTGGGCTTGGGCGAAGATGATCCGCCGGATTGCGCAGGCCGCTGATTTCGGATGCAGATCGGGCTGAGCTCCACTCCGCTACGGAGGCGACTGAGGGCGCGCCGAACTCGAACCTAGAAGCGGCGCCCGGTGCCCTCGACACGATTGTCCGCGTGCTACAGGTTCAACCAGATCAGCGGTCCAGTGAGCGTTTTCAGCGTTGCCTCTCCAGGGTGAGGACGGCTTTGGTGATGACGCTTATGCGGTTGGGGCTGATGCGGGATCTGCGGAATATCTGCCAGGACTTCAGTCGTGCCATGCCTCGTTCGACGGGTGCCCGGGCTGCGGCCAGGGCGCGGTTCGCAGATTGCTCGGTGGGTATGAGTTCGCCGCCTGGCGGGCGGCGCTTGGCGGTGGTGACCCAGTCGCCGCCGCCGATGTAGGCCATGTCAGCGAGGATGGGGACGCCTTGGCGTTCGCAGATCCGGAGGATCTTGTGGATCCGAGCGGCTGTCAGATCGTGGGTCCGGCCCGGCAGCGCCGGCGACAGCCAGAGGATCTTCCCGGTGGGATCCGTGACGACCTGCACGTTCACCCCGTGCCGCTTGTGTTTCGCCGAGTAGTCGGCCCGGCCGTCGCCGACGCGGTCGCACTCTGCGAGCGTGCCGTCCAGAAGGACGAAGTCCGGGTCGTGCGTGCGCAGCGTCTTCAGCAGGCCCGGTGCCTGCTCGGCGAGCAGGCCGGCGACCGCGCTGACGTAGGCGTGGGCGGTGCCGACGGATATCCCGAAGGCCGCGGCGATCTGGGCGAGGGTGTCATGGCGGCGCAGGTACACAAGTGCGACCAGCGCGCGGCGGTGCGGCGGGAGTTTGCACCGCCGGTCACCCTCGCGGGTGACGATGAGCATCGTGAGCCACTCGACCAGGGCGTGAGGCAGGTCGAGTACGGCAGGATACGGAACCAACAGGGCTCCTGTGCTGCTGAGTTGAGACGTCGAACACCTCCCTCAACGGCACGGGAGCCCTGCCCGTTGCGCGCCCCGACGTCACACCGCCCCCATCACCCGATCGGTGACCGCACTGAAAACGCTCAGTGATCGCCGCAGTGGCGGGCGTGCGAGCCGTTCTGGAGATTTGACCCGAGCGTGAGTAGCGGGGGTAGCAAGCGCGCTCGGCTTCCTCAGGGGGCTTTTTAGCCGATGTCTTGGTGGCCGGTGACCAGTCGCTCCAGAGGGCTGTGCCCGCGTCATGTGTTGCATCGAGCCCGGTGGAGCTGTCCGGCATGATGGGCGTGCGGCGGGGGCTTGGGGAGAGAGAAGGCGTTTCGTTGCGCGGCCGAGTCCTCGCGGATCCTTGGGAGCAGCAGGTCGGGGAGTCGTCCCAGGCGTTTGCGGCGTTCGCCGTGTACCGGGACCTTGGTCCTGTGCGGAGTGTTACGAAGGTGGCACGGGAGTTGGATAAATCCCGTGCGCTGGTGGGCCGGTGGTCGCGGCAATTCGCGTGGGTGATGCGGGCGACGGCGTACGACCGGGAGCAGGACCGGCTGTTTCTGGCGGAACAGGCTCAGGCCCGGCGTGAAATCGCCCGCAGGCATGCGAAGTTGGCGCAGGCGGTGCAGGGCAAGGCTGTTGCCCGGTTGCAGATGCTTGATCCGCGGGAGCTGTCGCCGTCGGATCTGCTCCGGTACGTCCAGGTCGCAGCGGAGATCGAGCGGCGGGCAGTGGGTGGAGTGCCGGTGGCCGGTCCGGCTGAGGATCGAGACCAGGCCGCGGATGCTGCGGCGCTTTCAGACGAGGAGCGCCGGGCTCGAATGGACCAGCTGCGGGGAGAGTTGGAGCGGAGGCTGGCGGGGGGCGAGCAGTGATTCGGGGGTGGGCCAAGCGTGGCTTGGTCGAGGGGTTCGCGGACCCGTCGATGCTCAGCGAGGAGCAGCTTCGGGTCGAAGTTGCGGCGCTGGTGCGGGCTGATGAGCGGTCGGCGCGGCGGTGGGCGTGTGGGGTGCAGGAGTGTGACGGGCTGCCGCATGTGGGCTGGTTGCATCATCATGCGCGGGCGTCGCAGCGGGCGCCGTTGTGGGCGTGGACGGTGTGGATGCTGCTCACGGGGCGTGGGTGGGGGAAGTCGCGTACGGCGGCGGAGGAGACGCGGGAGTGGGCGCAGACGCCGGGGGCGCAGATCGCGGTGATCGCGAAGAACGCGACGCTGGTGCGGGACATCTGCTTTGAGTCGCCGAAGTCGGGACTGTTGGCGGTGATTCCGCCCGAGGAGATAGCCGAGTACAAGGCGTCATTGGGGAACACGACGCTGCGGTTGAAGAACGGCACGCTGTTCCGTGGGTTCGGGGCGGAGACGCCGGACAACCTGCGCGGGTGGGCGTTCGACAAGGCGTGGCTGGACGAGTTCGCGGCCTGGTCACGGCACACCGCCCAAGAGGTCTACGACATGGTGTGGTTCTGCCTGCGGGAGGCGGAGATGCCGCAGGTGGTGATCTCGACGACGCCGAAGCCGCTGCCACACGTGAAGAAGCTCGTCGAGCGCGGCAAGGCGCAGGAGAAGCAGCATCGGGAGGGTGGGGATCCGCCGCGGGTGGTGTTGACGCGCGGCCACATGAGGGAGAACGACGCGAATCTGTCGGCGGCCGCCCGCGCCGAGCTGGAGGAGGAGTACGCCGGTACCCGGCTTGGGCGGCAGGAGCTGTCGGGTGAGCTTCTCGAAGACGTGGAGGGCGCATTGTGGAAGCGGTGGATGCTGGAGGTGGAGGGGTTCCGCCCGCGCCGGGAGCATCTGCCGGAGTTGCAGCGGATCGTGGTCGCGGTGGATCCGGCGACAAAGTCGCATGAGGATGCGGACATGACGGCGTTCACGGTGGCGGGCCGGGGCTGGCCGGTGGAGACGATGTTCGGCGACGACCGGCCGCGCGGATTTCTGCTGCATGCCGAGCAGGAGCGATTCACGCCGACGGCGGCGATGAAGCGGGCCGCGCAGCTTTACCACGAGCATCGGGCGGACTGCGTGGTGATCGAGGCGAACAACGGTGGTGACTATTTGCCCGCGCTGTTGGAGCAGGTGGATCCGACGGTGAACTGGCGGATCGTTCACGCGACGCGGGGCAAGCGGGCGCGGGCGGCGCCGGTGGCGCAGCTGTATGAGCAGGCGCGGGTGTCGCATGTCGGGTCGGCGCGCGTGTTCTCGGAGCTGGAGGACCAGATGACGACGTTCGTCGGGCAGGGGGAGACGGAGAGCTCCCCGGATCTGTTGGACTCGACGGTGTGGGCGTTGTGGGATCTGTTCCTGGATCAGGCGATGCCGCCCCCACGTGGAGGCGATGACCGGCGTCTCGGCGGTCGACGGTGATCGCGCAACTCGTTGACACGCAGAGGGCGTTGTCAGTGGCTCCTTCTACGGTTCGAAGCAGTGGCTTCGATTCGAGGAGGATAGACATGACGGAAGACCTGCGCCGGAACTACAGCAACGCCACCGTCGCTGCTCTCATGACCCTGGCCCGCGGAGGGTGTTACGCCCCCAAGTGCGGAGCGCCGACAGTGCGGATGATCGACGGGAAGCCGGTGCTCAACCTGGATATCGCGCACATCCGTGCACTGAAGGAGAACGGGAAGCGGTACGACGCGTCGTGGAGCGTTGACGAACGCAACAGCTTCGCCAATCTGATCCTGGTGTGCAACGTGCATCACAAGCGGATCGACGGGGTGGGCGGAGAGAAGTACACCGTAGAGATCCTGGAGAGCTGGAAGCGCAGCCGTGAAGCTGAAGGCCAGGATGCGTTGGCGGGATTGAGCGGGCTGACCGAGACCCGGCTGGCAGAGCTGATCCATGAGGCGCAGGAAACGTACGTCCAGCGGATCACTCCGGTTCTGGGCGAACTTGCCAAGCACATGCCTGATCTCGCTGCGCTGGTGAAGATCCTCCAGTCGGACGTGGTGGAGCTTGGTGGGCGTCGCCCTGGTGTCTCGGAGGAGACGGCGTCGATGCTCTATCGGGCAAGCGAGCAGCTGGGGCACCTCCAGGACACTGCTCCGTTGCTGCATGAGGCGAGTAGGGGGCTGGGCCACCTTCACGACAACGCGCCGATGCTGGCATCGGCAGCAGGTGATCTCGTCCGTGTGGCTGAGTTGCCGGGGCAGTTGGCGTCGGCGGCTCACAAGATTCAGGGAGCTGCTGCGGCGCTGTCCGACGCTCGGTACTGATGGGGTACAGGGCGCGCCGTTGTCGCGGCGTGTCCGGTCACTACCCTGGTGGGCGGCGCGGGGCCGACTGCCTGGAGGGCATGGTGGGCCTGCGCCAATTCGTGATCGACGCCTGGTCGTGGTTGAACTACAAGCCGGTGATGGCCGAGGCGGGCCGTCCGGGGAGCCGGGCGTTTCCGGAGCTGGGGGCGTCGTGGCTGCCGTCGCACGAGGTGCGGCGGCTGGCCGCCTACAAGGTGCTCGCGGCGTACGACAACAACCAGGGCGGACAGCTGGCGGCCGTCTCGGGGGACGAGTCGGCGTTGGAGCGGCGAGAGCTCGGTGACGCGGCGAACCTCGTGGATACTGCGCTCGGTTATCTCTTGGGTTCGGATCAGCAGATCGTGGTGGCCGGGGCCGAGCACGCCGACGCAGAGGTCCCGCCGCCCGGCGCCGTGGAGGCGGCGGCGGTGCAGGCCCGACTTCGTGCGTGGGCGGAGAAGGAGCTGCTGACGCTGCGGGTCCAGCAGGCGGAGCGCAATGCGGTGCTGCTGGGCGACAGCGTGTACGTGGTGGCGTGGAGTCCGGGCAAGCAGCGGCCCGTGCTGCGGGTGGAGGATCCGGGGTTCGTGTTTCCGCAGTGGGACGACGGCCAGGACGACGACTTCCCGCACCGGGTGCATCTGGCGTGGGAGCTGCCGGAGGAGCCGGAGGCCGGGCTGAAGGCGCGGGTGCGGAGGGTGACGTACGAGCTGGGGCTGGTAGACGAAGGTGATCCGGAGGCAGGGCGGCTGTATCCGTGGCAGCCGGGCCGCCCGTCGAACGCGACGTGCTTCCTGACGGATGCGGAGTGGCTGCTGGAGGATTTGAAGCGTGGGGAGACGCTGGATCGGTTGCCGTTGCACAAGGCCCGCTACCGGGTCCGGTCGGATGGGGTGGAGCTGAACCGGCTGGACTTGATGATCGATTTCGTGCCGGTGGTCCACGTCCCGAACACGATCCCTGGGGCGGGTGAGCACTGGGGTCGCTCGTCGATCGCGCGCGTGCTGCAGGGGCTGGACGAGTTGGCGGCGACGGATTCGGACAGTTCGGCGGCGTCGGCTACTACGGGGACGCCGATCATCGGGCTGGCGGGGGCGCGGCTGCCGGTGGATCGGGCGACGGGGAAGCCGGAGAAGCTGCGGGTGGAGGCCGGCGCGGTGTGGCAGCTCGGGGAATCGGGGCGGATGGATGCCTTGGACACGTCACCCCAACTGGCTGAACTGCGGGCGAGGGTGGAGCATCTGCTGGACCGGATTGCTGCCAACTCTCGAATCACGGCGGCCGGGTTGGGCACGCTGGATGCCTCGGAGGTGCCGTCGGGGTACGCGTTCCAGCTGGCGCTCGCGCCGTTGGATGCGCTGGTGGGGTCGATGCGGTTGGCGCGGGAGCACAAGTACCGGCTGTTGTTGAAGTTCGTGCAGCGGCTGTACATGGCGGGGCGGGCCGAGGGGTGGACGGTGGCGGGGGAGTCGTTCGAGGCGCGGTTGGCGTGGGCGCCGCGCACTCCGACCGACCGGGCGGCGGTGCTGGAAGAGGTGGTGTCCGCGTACGGGGCCGGGGTGATCTCGCTGGAGACCGCGGTGCAGATGCTGATGGACGCCGGCTACCCGATCGACGACGCGTCGCAGGAGATCGCCCGCATCCGCACTGCTGTTCATGAAGCTGCAACACGGGCTCGTGGAGCTGTGGTTGACGACGACGGCACCACTCGGGACGACGGCACGGCAGAGGATGAAACAGCCGACACCGATGACGAGCCGGAGCAGGCCGCCGCGTAGCCGGGAACAAGTCCGGGCTGGTGGCTAGACTGATCGGCAGCGCGGGGGCGCGCACTGGAGGAGTTGCATGGTCCGGCCCCTGCCGTCCCGCCGCCCCGTCGGGTTCCGCCGCGACGGACGCCCGATCTACCCGATCCGTGGCGCCTCTGCTGAGGATCCGTCGAACGAGCATCTCGACGACCTCGACTCCGACGACGGTGGACCCACACCTCAAGTGACCTTGAGTCAGGACCGGTTGGGCAAGCTGCTCACCCGCGAGAAGTCCCAGGGAGAGCGTGCGGCAGTCAAGCGGCTGCTGTCTGCCCTGGGGTTCGAGACACCAAAGGCACTCACCGAGTTCGTGACCGCACAGCGCGACGCCGAACAGGCCTCCCTCTCCGAGCTGGAGCGCCGCGAACAAGCCGCGAAGGAACGGGAGCTGAAGGCCGTCCAGCGTGAGCAGGAGGCCGCGGCCCGCGAGCGGGCGGCGGTGCGCCGGTCTGCGTTGGTGGCTCTCGGAGCGAGCGGGGAGGACTTGACGGACGCCGAGCGGCTCCTCGCGATCGATGATGAGGACACCGACGAGGCGCAGGTGCAGGCGGCGGCCGAGGCGCTGCGGGCCCGCCGGCCTGAGCTGTTCGGGCAGGTGCGCGCACCGGTGCGGTCGGCGCCGGGCGGGGCGCCGGCGGGGCGCTCGCCGTCGCGGACGAGTGCGCCGGCCAAGCCGGGCGCAGCCGGGCTGGAGATGGCCCGGCGCCGCGGCCTGGCCCCGGCGGATTAGAAGAACAGGACTCTCCCGCACCTCGATGGTGCGCGGACTTGGGGACCACGCCCCGCAACTTCGTGGACGGTGCCACCCGAGGAGAGGTGGTGCGCGGAGGTGATGACCGCAAACGTCCATGAAGGAAACACAAGTTGAGTATTCAGCCGACGTCGACGTCGTACGAGACCACGGCCAGCCGGGAGTGGCTGGCCGCGCTGCACGGCATCGATTCGACCGACACGATCACCCTCGACCTGAGCCTGTTCACCGAAGGAGTGCACTACCAGTGCGCCGAGGGCTGCGCCCCGTACGGGCGGGTGCTGTCCGGAGTGGCGGTAGGCAAGGTCACCGAGTCCAAACTGTACGGACCCTACGACCCGGAGGCGACTTGCGGGCGTCAGGTGCTGCGCGGCTTCGTCTTCGCCGAGGTGCCCTTCGCCCCCGGCCAGACGCGTGTCCCGGCGGCACTGCTGTGGCACGGCGCGGTGCGTGCGTCGAAGGTGCCCGGCGGCCTTGACCTGTCCCAGCTGATCTGGCACCCGCGCGGCGCCCAGGTCCGCTTCGTCTGAGGGGCGGGTCCAACACATGACGATTCAGGACCTGTTGACTGACGTACAGGCTGCCGACCTGACGACGTTCGCCCGCGCGATCCCGTCCCCGGCCGACTTCCTGCTCACTCAGACGATCTTCCCGACGGTCACGCTGCCCGAGGTGAAGTGGAGGGTGCGGGACTCGGGCCGGTACGTGAACGTCGCCAAGTACCGGGCCTTCGACGCGAGCGTGCCGTTCGCGACCCGCGAGGCGTGGCAGACCTCCCGCGAGGGCGCACTGCCCGCGCTCGGACAGAAGCTCATCGTCGGTGAGCAGGAACAGATCCTGCTCGAAGCCTCCCGCGGCGCCGACCAGGACCGGCTGATCGAGCTGCTCTACGACGACGTCGAACGGCACGTCGAGGCGATCCGCTCCCGCATGGAACTCGCGGCCGGCGACGTACTCGAAGACGGCCGGTTCACCCTCGTCCAGGAGAACGGACTCACCCTTGAAGTCGACTGGAACGTCCCCGCAGAGAACATGCCGGTCGCCGCCCGCCCGTGGTCGGATCCCGCATCGGATCCGATCGCGGACGAGCTGCAGTGGATCCAGTACCTCGACGACCTCGGCGTCCCGGAGCCGGAGCTGGTGCTCACCTCGCGCAAGGCGTTCAGCTTCCTCGCCGCGAACAACGCCTACCGGGCCGCCTACTACGGGTCGGTGAACCCGTCGACCACGCCGACGGCGACGCTCACCCCGCAGCAGATCAACGTCGTACGCGACAACTACACCCTGCCGCCCGTCACCTTCTACAAGGCGCAGGTCCGCGTGGACGGCAAGCCGCGCAAGGTGCTCCCCGAGGACCGGTGGATTCTGGTGCCGCCGGAGCGCGAGAAGTGGGCGCAGACCATGTACGGGGTGACGGCCGAGGCCCTCGTCCACTCCCGTGGCACGAACCCGGAGATCGTGCGCGAGGACGCACCCGGCCTGATTATCACGCGCGGGGTGCAGGACGACCCCGTGCAGATCTGGACCAAGGGTGCCGCGGTCGGCATGCCAGTTATGCACACCCCGGACGCGCACATCGTTGCCAAGGTCCTGTGATCGCCGTGCCGAAGCTGATCGCCGCGGTGTACGTGAAGCACCCCGACACCCACGAAGACCTGATCCTTCAGCCCGGCCAGAGCCCGCCGCCGGAACTCGCGGCGCTCGTGACCAACCCGGACGCCTGGGACGAGCCGCTTCCCCCACGGGCTGCCGACGTGGCGGATGAGGCTCCGGACCTGCGCGCGGGCCCGCAGGGCACGGCCCACGAGCAGACGCCCCAGGGCGTAGGCGGGGCGAAGAAGGCGGCCACGCGTAGACCGCGTGCCTCCCTCACGTAACGAAGCTCGCGAGTGCGGCCAGAGCCTTCCGCGCAGTCGCGCTCCGGGCCGCACATGTCCTGGAGATGGTGGTGACAGTGGACGAGTTCCAACGGTCATGGCTGCGCGCGCAGCTAGGCCCGGACGCGGATGATGCCGACCTGGAACGCCGGTACTTCCGCCTGAAGTTCGTGCGAGCCGTCGCACTGGAGGTCCTCGGGGAGCGGCGGGCGAAGCTGCTCGGCGATCCGCTGAAGGTCACCGTCGACGGCGTGGTGACCATGGACCTGCAGGAGAACCTGAAGGGGATCGAGCGGCAGATCGAGCAAGTTCGGCAAGCCGCCTCCCCGGACGAGACGGTGGCTGAGGAGCCGGAAGCAGGCGGGCTTTTGACCGTGGCCTGGCTGGCACCCAACCGTCACTACCGATAGCCGGTCAGGAGCGTGACTGCGCGACATCCGCCGGCCCGCGCCCGCCTGCTCGTCTCCGTCCGACCACCTCCGTGACCACGGCCCTGTACCCCCAACCTCCTTGGAGTTCGCTTGCCCCTGCTCAGATACGCCGCCGCTCTCGGCGCTGCCCTGCTCGCTCTGATCAGCGCGGACACGGCCACCGCCTCACCCCACGCGCGCCCTGCCGAGCACTATGTCGCGCTCGGCGATTCCTATACCTCCGGCACCGGGATACTTCCGCACACCGACACCACGTGCACGCGCTCCGCGAGGAACTATCCGACCAGAGTTGCCGAGCAAATCGGTCCCGCTTCATTCGTCGATGTTTCGTGCGGCGGTGCGACCACCGAGCACCTGTGGAAGCCGCAGAACGGGGTACCGCCCCAGCTCGACGCTCTCGGCGCGGACACGACGCTCGTCACGCTCGGCATGGGCGGTAATGACATCGGGTTCGGCGAGATCCTCGCACAGTGCGTCACCCGTAGCGCGAGCGACCCGACCGGCACCCCGTGCCGCGGGTACCACACCAGTGATGGCGAGGACGAACTCGCCCGGCGCATCACCGTGACCGCCCCGAAGATTGCCGCCGCTCTCGATGGCATCCGCGACCGCGCCCCGCACGCCCGCGTGATGGTCGTCGGATACCCGGTAATCGTGCCGCACGAGGGCACCGGCTGCTGGCCGTACGTGCCGATCGCCGACGGCGACGTGCCGTACCTTCGCATCGTTGAGCAGCAGGCAAACGCCATGCTCTCCGAGCAAGCACGGTCGCACGGCGCCGAGTTCGTCGATACCTACAAGCCCACCGTCGGGCACGACGCGTGCCAGGTCCCCAAGCGCCGGTACGTCGAAGGGCTGCTACCGGCCCGGCCTGCGGCACCGTTCCATCCCAACGCCGAGGGCGCCGCGACCATCGCGCGGGCAGTGATCGCCGCGTATTACCACCAGCATGCGGTGGTTCTCGCGCATGAGTAAGCGAGGTGGTTCCCGGTCCTCATCGGCGCCCGGGACCACGATGTCGTGGAACGCGTCCCCGATGGTGCGCAGAATGCTGTGGTGCCTGTCGGTGACCAGATCGACGGTCTCGATGGCGAGTACGCCTGGGTGACCACGGCCCGAGCCTCGGTGTCGACGGATTCCGGCGAGGGAGTCGAGCCGCACCTCGGCGCCGCGGAGCAGCGGAGCGAGCGCCGCCAACTTGGCTGCGGCTCGCCCCGGAGCGTCCAGACGGCGTCCATCTGCCGGGCAATCATCCCGACCAGTCGCTGTTCTGCATCCGCGGACAGGTCGGCGATCTGCGCTGCCCCGTACTCGACCTGATCGGGAGATATGGGCATAAATGCCTTGATTCCTCCAATCGGTGAACCTCGGTGAACGAACTCGCCATGTATTATCGCCCGATAATCAACAATTGCAGAAATGTTCGATTGGGGGGTGTCGTGGAGTTCGTGTCAAGCGCCGATCAACTCGGCGGTATGCGGTCGGCCCTGGAAGACGGTGAGGCCATTTTGGGCTACGAGCCCCAGGAGGGGTTTGGTGACCGATGCTGGCTACTTCACGAGGCTACGGAGGATGGAAAGCGGGTCCTGTGGAGTGATGTATTGGCGCGTGCAGGGAAGCGCCTGGAGGACTGGCCGCACAACCTGTCATTCAGGGTGTTCGCGGGGCTGGAAAAAGTAGGTGACGTTAGGCCGGAAGATATTGGGGTGATTGATCGCGAAAGCCTTGGACGGCTGGTCGAGGTCCTTGCCCGCCATAGTCCAGACGAGATGCGGACGGATTGCTATTGGGCGCAGGCTGGAATTGAGTGCTTGGGTGCGGAGGGAGTAGCCGTCCGGCGAGGGAGACTGGAGGAATCTCGTACCCTCTACGAGTTGTGTGACATCGATAATCCGGACTGGTGTGAAAGTCAATTCCCTGCGCACTGGTGGCCTCTAGAGGGATCCTGGTTCGTGTCCACGAATTGGGATCTTTCAGCGACCGAAGTTTTCGGGCCTCCGCCCCTGATAGCCGACCTTCTCGCCGATGACCGGCTAGAGGTCGTGCGTCACCTCAGCATTGCGGATGTGGACAGGAGAGACCCGTGCCCGAGCTGGGGTGATGTCCCGCCGAGTGGTGGTGGCGGCCAGGGCTCAGGAACGCGCGGGTGTCTACTCAGGGCGTGCGCCCGTTGTCGGTGACCAATTCCTGAGCGTGAGGCCGGCCGTCGTCTTGGCGTATTGCCCTCGCTGTTCGTGGTCAGCGCCGTCTGGGCGAAGTGACATCGTTTGCGCGATGGCCGTGCCTGGTTACCCGAATGCGCCTACCGCGCGAGGGTCGGTCGTCGTCCTGTCGGGAAGATCCTTGACCATTACGGCGTATCTGGGCGAGTCATCGGAGGGCTTAGACTCGTCCACCTGCCGATATCCCCAACTTTCGTACAATCGCACGACCTTGGTGTGGTCGATCTCCACCTGGAGAGAAACCACCTTCGCTTCCACGGGAGCGATCAAGGTGTCGTGAATTCTCTTGGCCCGGCTTGTTCCACGCCATTTGGGCAGCACCATGAGTTCTGACAGCGCGAACACGGGGCCACGCACGTCAAGAGGGCGGTCGCTGCCCTGCCACCAGCCGCCGGGCGCGAGCATGGAGCCGTAGGCATAGCCGACTGGCTCACCGTCCTCCCAGCCTGAGATGCACCGCCAGTTCTTCCGTGCTGACCACAGGTCCAAGAAATAGGAGAAACGCTCACGCGAGTGGAACGGGTCGGGGTTGTCCGCGTACACCGTGTCGTGGATGTCGAGCAGCATCGAGCGCACGTCTTGAGCGTCGGCGTGGCCATAGCGCCTCAGGTCCATTGGTGAGACTCCTCGATCCACTCGGTGACTTCAGGTGCCTTCGATCCGGAGGCGACCAACAGTTCACGTCCCCTGGTCAAGGTCTTCGCAGTCCTTCGGGACCCGGAGCCGGGAACCAGGACCGCGGAGGCCTTCCTCGCGGTATCGCAGCCCAATTCAAGCTCACCCTGCCTGACCTGCGCGAGCGACAGGTGCGCTGTAAAGAGCGCCCGGTCGCGAGACATGTCATGGGGGACGCTGGACAAGGTCCGATGCAGGCAGAATTCGGCCCTGCCGTGGTCGCCGACGGCCGTCCACACGTACGACGACAGGGCATCGAACTCGGCCGGGCTGTAGAACTTGATCCAGCCGGTGGAGCCGGCCTGAGTACTCCGACCGAAGTTCTTTTCTGCCAGGGCCAGAGCACGCAGAGCGTCGGCGGGTTGATTCAGTCTGGCCAGGGCGTTGGCGTTGCGCATGTGCCCGAGCGAGCTGAAGAAAGGGTCACTTCGCGCTGCGGTCGAACGCTTCATCACGTCGGCGCTTGCGGCAGCCTCGGCATGGTTCTCGCGCATGCTCGACGCGAGCATCAGGTGATCCCAGATGCGGTAGATCGTCGAACTGTCCCGTGAGAGGCCGGCCAGGGTCATGGCCTTGTCCAGGTGGGTACGAGCACGGACGGGCGAGCTTGCGTCGAGGGCGGCAAATGCCGCAGCGGCCATCGCGTCGGCGGCGAGACGGTGCAGCTTGTCGCGGACGCGACTGGAGGCCGTGCCGGTGGACACCGCGGACTGGACTCGCATTGCGAGTTCGATGGCCAGGTTCTCCACCCGCTTCGTGCCGCCCACGACCCGGTCCTGTCGGAGGATGCTGATGTAGTCGCGGTGGAACCGGTCCACGTCATTCACGCCGAGCCGTCCCGGTCCTGTCTGTGGAACCGCGAGAGACAAGCTCACCCCGCCTACTGCGTTGACGAATGCGCGACGCTGCACAGGCCCGTCCTTCGATGGTGCGTGACTCTTCTTGCGCCGGGGGATGAACCCTAGAGCCTCCGACGAGGCGTCCAGTACCTCTTCGATGCACAGCCGGATGCGATCCTGCGGCCACTTCGTCTCGTAGCGCAGCCAACGTCGTACATCGGCGTCCGTGACCGCGCCTGGGGAGCCGGTCAGTCGTTCGATCGCAACGTTGATGTCCCGGGCCAACCCTGCCTGAGAAAAGCCGAGTTGCTCGATGCGCGCTGCCAGTCTCACGTTCGCGTACACAGCACGAAGGTAGCGGTCTGCGATCACGCTGCCACAGCACGAAGGTAAAAATCACCGGAGTGACGGGCTTGAGTGCCCCGCAGTTTCACCTGTCGCGGGCTTCGCTGCGGCCGTTCACTGATTGTCACCCGACGTCGGCACCACCTCGTGGCGTTCAGCCGCCCACTCGGCCCGATGTTACTTAAGGCGACACCTGACATCGCACCCGGTGGCCTCCTGGACCTCCCGATCGACGAGCCCGTAGAGAAAGGCAAGGACCAGTGACTGTGAACACGATGGACACACCAGTCATCACCGCGGACGTCAGTCGCAGCTGGCAGATGGAGTATCGGATGGTACGTGGGTCCGTCTCGGTGGTGCGTATCCACGTCCGGCGGCACCTGACCATGTGGGGGTGGGGTGGCGACCAGTACGAGGCGACACTGATCGCTTCGGAACTCGTCACCAACTCGATCAACCACGGCCGGATCGCCGGCCACGTGATGCTCGTGCAACTCGCGCTGCTGGACGACGGCGAGCTCCTCATCGACGTGTCCGACCCACTGCCCGCCTTTCCGAACTTCGACAGAGCCCAGCTGGTCAGCAGCGAAGCCGAGCAAGGCCGTGGGCTGGACCTGATCCGTGAACTGGGCGGCCACCTCACGTGGTTCCTGCGCGACGGCGTCGGCAAGACGACCCGCGTCCTCCTGACGCCATGACGATCCGGGACTGCGCACCCGGCTGCGCGGATGCGTGGCGGCTTGCCCGATGCCTCCGCAGCCAGGCGCGGAGGCCCGCGACCCACCACATCAGCGGTACGCCATGACGGTCGCCCCGTCGCACGGCCACACCGCGATCCACTGACCGCTTGCCCCAGAAGGACTCCGCACCCCCATTTTCGGAGGTCCCATGTCTCTGCCCTTCAGTCTGACCACACAGCCGTTTCCGGCTGGCGGCGTCGACTACACGGCCCTGCGCAACTTCGCTGCTCTGCGCGGCCAGTTGCGTGTCTCGCTCACCCCGTATTGCAACGCGCGGTGCTGGTTCTGCCACAACGAGGGCGATGTGTCGCCACCGGAAGCACACTGTGGCGGAGGCAAGAAGCCCCGCGAGCGGCAATTCGACGCGGCCGCCTACGTGCAGACCATCACCAGCCTGATGGCGGCCGGGCTCAAGCGCGTGTACTTCACCGGTGGTGAGCCCTTGGTCTCCCGCTGGGTCCGCCCCGTCCTGGAGGCACTCCCGCCCGCGGCCCCGGACGCCTCGTACACGTTGATCACGAACGGGCTGCTGGTGCGCCGCAACCAGGAGTGGCTGGCGCGCACTCCGCTCGACAAAGTGAAGGTGTCGCTGCACTACTTCTCCGACGCGTCGCTGAAGGCGATCGCGAAGGTGTCCCAGGGCATCGGCGTCATCCTCGACGGCATCGAAGCGGCACGGGAGGTCTTTCCCCGCGTCGAGCTGAACTGCCTGCTGCAGCAACAGAATGTGCACGAGGTCGAGGCGATCCTCGACTACGCGCTGGAACGACGCATGCCAGTGCAGTTCATCGAACTCGTCGACACCGACTACAACGCGTCCGGGTCGTCGGCCGCGGTCTCCGCCGACGGTCTCGTCCGCTATCTGCGCACCCTCACCAGCGACGAGCACACCGAGATCGCCGGCGTCGGCCAGGGCCGGCGCGTTTTCCGCGTCGACGGCATCGAGATCGACGTCATCCACCGCGACCTCGGCCGCCATCACGTCGGCCAGTGCGGCTCCTGCGCGCTGCGGCCCCAGTGCGTCGAAGGGTTCTGGGCGTTGCGGGTCGACCACGCCGGAGGTCTTCAACCCTGCCTGCTGCGCGACGACCTGCGCCTGGACCTGATGGAGCACCTCGATGATCCGCAGGCTCTGACGTCCGCCGTCGCCCGCCATGTCACCGCCTTCACGGAGGGAACTCTGTGATGAGCGTCCTGCCTGTCGACTACCGGCCGCGTACTCATGAGGGGACGGCGCGGCCGTTCCTCGTACTCGAGGGCATCTCCGGCATTGGCAAGTCGACCTTGACACGCCTGCTGACCCACCGGATGAGCGCGGAGCAGCTGCACACGCTGCCGCAGCCGCACAACAGCTGGTCCAAGGTGGTCAACGACCGTCTCGCCCCGCTGCCCCAACTTGCCTTCTACCTCTCTGGCCTCCTGCACGCCGCCGATCGCGTCCGCACCGCCCGGCAGAGCAGCCCGGTGATAGCTGACCGTTACCAGTCCTCCGTGCTTGCCTGCCACGGCGCCGTCCACCACATCGCGATCGAGCAGGTGCGCCGTCTCGCCGACCCGTTCCTTCCCTATGTCATGCAGCCCACGATCACGTTCTACCTGCGCTGCTCGGAGGAGACGCTGCGCGCCCGGCTGCGCACCAAGCGGGACATCAAGCAGGACGACACGGACCTGATCGCCGTACCCGGCCGCCTCAAGCAGCTGCTCTTCAACTTCGAGGCGATCGCCGCGGACGATCCGAGCGCCGTGTGGATCGACACCGACGGAAAGACGCCCGACCAACTCGTCCGCGAGCTTCACCTGCACGCCCTGGAGTGCACCAGTGCTTAACCCGATCGACACCGCCGCCGTCATCCGCGACGGCGGCGCCACCGGCACCGCTCCTGACCAGATCCACGCAGGCGTCGCCTGGTGGCTCGGCGCCTGCCTCGTCGTCACCCGAGGCGCCTCCCGGGCTGTGGTGGGAGATGACGGGCACCCCATCAGCACCGAGTACGCCGCCCGTTTCGCACGCGGCGCCACCAACGCCGGGCACTACCGATGCCACACCACCGTTGTCATCGGCCCCGTGGACGAGCAGACTCTGCTGGACTTCCGGGCCGACGAGCAGGCCGTCGCCGCCTACATCAGGACCCGCGAAGACGCCACGGTCACCATCACTCTGTACGACGTCGCGGGCGAGGTACTGACCGAGCGGAATGGACTCGCCCGTATCCGCGCACTCATCGCAGAGGACCGGGTGCCAATCCCGGTCAACAAGGCTGCCCGCGGCACCCTCGACGAGCGAGAGGCGGACGCGCCGTGACCGCCACGATCGACGCCGCCCATGTCATCCACTCCGGCATCCCGATCCTGTTCGTGACGCTCGACTCCCTGCGCTACGACGTCGCCGCCACCGCCCTGGACGAGGGCCGCACCCCGCACCTGGCCCGACTGCTGCCCGGCGGGAAGTGGGAACGCCGGTGGACACCGGGCACTTTCACTCTGCCTGCGCACATGGCGTTCTTCTCCGGCTTCCTGCCCAAGCTCCTCACGCCCCAGCAGCCGCCCCGACTGTGGGAGTGCCGACCCCCCGCCTTCAAGTCGATCGACCTGCACACCTTCGTCTTCGACGCCCCGAACCTGCTGAGAGGCCTCAACGATCACCGCTACACGACTCTGTGCGTGGGCGGCGTCACCTACTTCTCCCGCGAGACCCCGCTCGGCAGCGTGCTGCCCGACCTGTTCGACGAGGACTACTGGCGACCCCAGTGGTGCTCACCCGAACCCGACTCCACCCGCCACCAGGTCGACTTCGCACTCACCCTCGCCGACAAACCCAAGGTGCCACTGTTCCTGTTCCTCAATGTGTCGGCCACTCACGTCCCGCACGGCCACTACCTGGGCGATGCCACCGACACTGTCGCCTCCCAGAAGGCTGCCCTCGCCTACGCCGACGCGCACCTCGGCCGTCTCATCGACAAGATCACTGCCCGCGGCCCCTGGCTGATCATTCTGTGTGCCGACCACGGCGACGCCTTCGGCGAGGACGGCTTCCACGGCCGCGGCATCGCCCACCCCGTCGTCACCACCGTGCCGTACGCCGCGTGGCTGGCCCCATGACCGCTACGCTCACGGCCCATGAGCGAAGCCCCCACCCGCGACGCCTCGGTGATCGTGGCGATCGACGACGCCCGCAAGGTCGCGATCCTCAGCGCCCACTTCCCTCGGCACGGCGGGGACTACCTCTTCCTGCCCGGCGGCCGACGCGAGAGCGACGAGGGCGCCTCCGCTTGCGCCCGCCGGGAACTGAAGGAAGAAGCCGGCGTGACCGCCGACCGGTGGAAGCACCTGGGCAGTTATGCGATGACGGTGGCTTCCATCGCCCGCGTCGATCTCTTCCTCGCCCAGGACCTTGCACTGGGACAGCAGCAACTCACTGACACCGAACAGGACTTCAAGCTCGAATGGTGGCCGCTGCACGACGCGATCACCGCAGCCGAGCAGGGACGGTTCCTCCTGCCTGCCGGGCCTCTGGCGCTGCTCCTCGCCGAGCGAACCATCGACGGATGACCTCCGGTTCGTGGTCGGGCCGTCCTCCAGCAGCAGGCGACACAGCGACCCGTTCCCGTTCAGATTCATGCCAGTCGGCCCCTCGGGACGCTGGCCTCGGGCGCTGCTCGCGCGAGGCCGTAGAGCTGGGCCACTACAGGTAGGAACGACTCCGCACTCGGCTACAGGCGCGCTCACGACAGTTCCCAAGAAGTCCTCAAGGGTGGCCTTGTAGACCGTTTCTGAACGGTCCTTCAGACTCGTCCTATGAGGAGGGTGGGGAGAGGAAGGGCTGGAGCCGGATTGCTCGCAGCGATCAGCGTGAGTTTCGTCGTGCTCCTCTTTGTCTTCTGTGTTGGGGTCTTTCCTGGTTGGCTCGTCGATACGGACCTTGAAGGTCGGTCTGCTACTACCAGCGAGATACTCCTGGCCCGCGATGCTGTTCGTGCGACCTTGATCCAGGCGCTTGGCGGGACGGTCCTGCTCTTTGGTGCGTACATCAGCTGGCAGCAGTTTCGTAGTGGCCACCGAAGGCGCAGGGTGAACTCCAGCTCGCACGGGAGAGCAGGCTTACGGTGCGGTTCTCGCATGCCATCGGTCAACTCTCAAGCGGCGAAGCTGCCGTACGGGTGGGCGGTGTGTACGCCCTGGGCCGGATCGCACAAGAGCCGGAGGAGGATAGTGAGTCCATCGACGAGATTCTGGCGGCCTACGTAAGGCCTCGATCGTTCGCTCGACCTGACCGGCGTCGACCTTCGCCGTGCTGAGCTCGCCTGGGCCGACCTGAGATGGGTGCGGCTGCGGAACTGTCTGCTCGCTCGCGCCAGCCTTGCAGGCGCAGATCTACGGGGAGTAGATCTGCGCGACACCGACCTCACGGGTGTGATCGTGCGCAATGCGCGTGCAGATCCTCTTACTTGGTGGCCTGACGGCTTCGACTCGGACGTAGCCGGAGTTCTTGTCGAATGGACTCTGGCAGGGGCTGATCTACGAGGGGCGGACATGAGGCGAGTTGGCATGAGTGCCACGGATCTTCAGGGTGCGGTCGCCAGTTCCTTCACGAGCTGGCCCCCAGGGTTTGACCGGAGTGCTGCCGGGGTGCGGTACGACCCCGCTTAGCCACCCGTGCAGCGCACGACCCGCCGACGGAGTCCAGTTGGACTTCCGCCCGTCGCGCAGTGCGTCCGTGAAGCTGTCCGACACAAGGCTTAGCGTCGGTGGAATGGACGCTTCCTCTGGCAGCCTGCGCGTTGTCCGTATCTCCACCAAGGCCAAGCTGGCCTCTGTCGAGATCGACGGGCGGCGCCTCGAAGACGCGCTCGGCGGCTTCAGCATTTCCCACGCGGTCGGCGAGTACCCACAGGTCATTCTGTACGCGGCTCCGCACGCAGAAGCCGACTTCGAGGGCCTGGCCCGGGTCGCCGTCGCCGATGCGGCTCAGCCGGGCCCGGCCGCGGCGGCGTTCCTGGAAGCGATCGATCCGGCCGAGTTGGAGCGGGCGGCCCTGTCGCGGCTCGATCTTGGCACGGGCCCGCAGTCGGCGACCCAGGCCATGCTCACCCAGCTGACGGAGTGGGCCCGTGGCCTTTGATGTGGACGGTGCCCGCAGGGTCGTCGCCCGCATCCTGGACGACCAGTTGGAAGTCTGGCGCGATGATGCGGGCCATGCGGACGACGTACTGGACGAGGCGAACGGCGCGTTGAGGCGGCCCGTGCCGGACGAGATGCCGGTGTGGGACGGGCTCGGTGCGGTGATGCCGCTCGGGCGGCCCGCGATCACGCCACCGGTTGACGGCGCACGCCTGTCGGAGCCGCCGAGCACCGACTACCAGGCCGTACTCCCCGTCGAGGCGCCGGAGTTGCGGCCGGACGACGTGGTGCGCGTCGCAGGATCGGTACGGCCGGGCGGGCCACGCGATCCGCGGCTGGTCGGCCGCCGCTTCCGGGTCTCGGACGCGAACGTCGGGACGTACAGCGTGGTGCGCCTCGTGCGGGTGCAGGTGATCGGCTGATGGCCGCCGCGAACCCGCATCCGAACGCTCACCCTTCGGCGACCGAGTTCCGTGACCCGGTTGCTCTGGTCGCTGCGCTGTCCCGGATGGGGCCCGCCGTGCGGGCCCGTACGCGGACGATCACCCGGCACCACGCGATGCTCCTGCGGGTGCGGATCCAGCGCTATGCCTCCGGCTGGCCCGGCCCGAACGTCATCACCGGCCAGTACCGGGCCTCGTGGGACGTACGGGTGAGCACCGAGGGAGGCCAGGTGACCGCGGAGGTGTACACGGACGCTCCGCAGGCACGACGCCTGGAGTACGGCTTCGTCGGCTACGACGCGCTTGGCCGCTACTACCGGCAGCGCCCGTTCCCGCACGTCGAGCCCGCCTACCGGCAGACCGAGGCCCCCTTCCTCGAGGCATTGCGGAAGGGGGTGCTGCCATGAGCGCGCGGCTTCCCGTCACCCGGGCGCTCGCCGCGCTCGTCGAGCACGTGACCGGATATCCGTGCGGATGGGGCGAACTTCCGCGTATTCAGTTGGAGTCGGGGGAGTGGGAGCCAGCCCCGCTGCCGCACACGGTCCTGGACTCGCTGCCCGGCGAGTTCACCGGGCCGCCGCTGTGGGACTGGCATGCGGACGCCGCCTGGTCCTACCAAGTGACCTCGGTGGGCGAGCGGGACGATCAGGCGCAGTGGCTTGCCGACCGGGTACGCGAAGCCGTCGTCGGGCGTGATCACACAGGCTGGATCCACAAGCTGTGGATAACTCAAGCTCGCGTGATCAATCGAGAGTTGACGTACGACGCGGCGGGCGAAACGTCGGTGTCGGCGGCAGGGGCTATCGTGTCCTACGTTCAACGGTTCACGATCACCGTTACTCCCACCTGACGGAGCCTTTGCTCGGCAGGTCCTCACCGCGGAGGCCCGCGCGGACGCCCGGCTCATGGCCCGGCGACCCCTCTTTGATTCGAGGGGCAGGGCCTCGGCAGGGGACGCTGCCCCGGAAGTGGGAGTGGACCCGTGTCCGACAACTCCGCGAACTCCGTGACGAGTACGAAGAAGGCATCGGGCGGCCGGAGCCGGTTCTTCCGGCGCGGCATCGCCAAGATCTACTGGGTCAAGAACCTCGCTGACCCCGAGCACCCCACCCGCACCGAAATCAGCGAACCCAACCGCTTCGACCTCACGGATGCGGTCGCATCGGTCGAGGGCTGGGCTCTGTCGAACGAGGCGATCGAGACGCCCGACATGGGCTCCACGTTCAACTCCTCTATTCCCGGCAACGACACCGCCGAGGACAGCTCGCTCACCTTCTACGAGGACCGCTACAGCAATGAGGTCGAGCAGCAATTGACCAAGGGTGCCGCCGGCTACCTGCTGCTGCTGCGCAAGGGCGACATCCCCGGCTCACCGTCGATGGACGTCTTTCCCGCGCAGGTCGCGACCCGGTCCGCGTCGTACACGACGGACAACGAGGCCGCCCAGTTCGAGGTGTCGTTCACGATCACTGAGGAGCCGGCGCTCGACACCGTCGTGCCGAAGGCGATCATTCGTCAGCCCAAGCCGGCCCGCCCCGGCTCCGAACACCGCCGTGACGGAGAAGAGGGCGAGCACGTCGACGTCACCGTCGTCGCCACCGCGGCCACCGCCACCGTTCACGACAGCGGCGAGGAGTGACGGTGACCCGCCCCGCACCGGTCACGGAGCCCATGCCCGCCCAGCAGGCTGAAGGGGCATGGGCGGCCAAGATGGAGCGCCTGCGCCGCCGGGCCACCCCGCGCAGCACCCTGCGCATTAGCGACGACGACGAGCTGCGCCGAGCCCTCACCGAGGCCGAAGCGCAGGCTCGGCGTGCCCGCCTGTTCGCCGAGGCGACCCCAGACGACGCGGCTGCCACGGCGCGCGCCGCCGAAGCCGACGCCGCGCTCGCCGAGGCACGTTCCATGTACGACGCCGCCAGCGACACCCTCACGTTCCTCGCGCTGCCGCGGCCGGTCCTGGAGGAGCTGATCGGCCGGCATCCGCCGACCGACGAACAGGCCGCGGAGGGCGCGGTGTTCAACCCGGACACCTTCCCTCCGGCCCTGATCTCGGCCGCCTCGTCCGACGGGATGAGTCGCGAGGAGGCCGCTGAACTGCTTGCGACGTGGCCGGCGGCGGAGGCGAACCTCCTGTGGGAGGCGGCCTGGCAGGTCCAGCAGGAGAGCCGGGTCGAGCTGGGAAAAGACTGAGCCAGGACGCGGCGCTGCGCGCCGAACTGGAGCTGTGCGAGAGCTACCGAATCCCGCACTCGCAGTTCCTCGGCGGAACCGGGACGTGGACGGACCTTGACCGCGCGAAGGCGTTGGCCTGGGCGGAGTGGAAGCGGGACGTGTGTCCCGAGTGCCACACCCGCCTCGCCGAGTGGGACCGCGAACGCGGCGGTGATCCGCACGCCTACGTCACCAGCACCTTGCGTTGCCCCGGCTGCGAGCTGATCGAGACCGAACGCGACCACGTTCCGCAGGGCCCGTCCGGCTACGGCGTCAAGATCCAGCTCCGGCCGCGGCACCTGCACCGCGACCACCCCTGACCCCATCCAGTACCCCAGGTAAGCATGACGTATGAAGGGAGCCGACGGCGGTGGCCGGGTTCACCCTGACCGTGGCGATGCGCGCCGAGGTCCGCGACCTTGTCGCGGGCTTTCGCGCTGCCTCCACGCAGGCCCGAGCCTTCGCGGATCGCACCGGCGCCGCAAACCGCTCCCTGGCCCGCCTCGATGCCAACAGCGCCCACACAGCAGCCCAGTTCGCGGCGATCAACCGCAGTGCCCGCGCGGCGGCCGTCGGACTGAACCAGCTCACGGCCCGCGCGGGATCCGCACGCGCCGGACTGCGGCGTACGGCCGACGACGGCGCCCGCTCCGTGACCCGGCTGCAGCGCACGATCGCGGGCGCGAGCAGCCGCGGCCTGTCCTCGGCCAACCTGCTGGCGGGCGGCGCCCTGTTGATGGGGACTGGGGCGGTCGTCGAGGAGGGCAACCAGTACCAGAAGCAGATGAACCTGTTCCGCGCCGTCACCTCGGCGACCGCCGGGCAGATGAAGCGGGCGGGCGCGACGGCGCAGGACCTCGGCAACGACCTCTCGCTGCCGACGGCGACCTCGGCGGACGCCGCGGAGAGCATGGTCGAGCTGGCCAAGGCGGGCTTCCGCACCGACCAGGCGATCGATGCCGTCCGCGCCTCGCTGCAGTTGGCTTCGGCCGCCGACATCAGCGCCGCCGACTCGGCGAAGTATCTCGGCGACATCATGGACCAGTTCGGGCTCGGCGCCGAGCAGTCCTCCCGCGCCGCCGACACCCTCGCCTCTACCGCGAACAACGCGTCGGGCTCCATCACCGACATCTACTACTCGATGCGGTACGCGGGCCCGGTCGCCAACGCGCTCGGCGTCTCGCTGCAGGACACCGCCGCCGCTGTCGGCATGCTCGGCAAGTCCGGCATCCTCGGCCACACCGCGGGCACCTCGCTGCGCGGCATCTTCGCGAACCTGGCCGCGCCGACCCCGCAGATGGTCACCGCGCTCAAGAACCTCGGCATCGAGGCATGGGACGCCCAGGGCAACTTCCGCGGCCTGCGCGTGGTCATCGACGGCCTGTCGAAGGCCGAACACTCCATGTCGCAACAGGACTTCACCGCCAACGCCACGAAGGCGTTCGGAAAGAACTCCCTGTCCGGCGCCGTCGCCCTCGCCCACCAGGGCACCCAGTCCTTCGATGACCTGACCCAGGCCGTCTCCCAGACCGGCTCGGCCGCCGCGATCACCGCCTCCAGCGGCGAGGGCCTGACCGGCGCGATGACACAGCTGCGTACCCAGGCCCGGCAGACCGGGCTCGCCCTGTACGACGGGATGGCGCCAGGCCTGGAGTACCTGGCCCGGCTGATGACCCGCGGCCTGGCGGGTGCCACCCCGTACCTGACCACGGCCCTTGAGTACGGGCGCGACCTCGCCACCCTGTACGGGCCGGACCTCAAGGCGCAGACGGCGGGCGGGCTCGGCGGCCTCGTCGGCGAAGCCCGCCGACTACTCGGACCGCTCAAGGAGATCGGCGAGGACGCGCTGGCGACCGGTCTCAACCTGCTGGTCAACTCGGCCGAGGCGCTCGGCGACGTGCTGGGGAACGCCGCCGACGGTGCCGAACCCGTCCTGGGCGCGCTCGGCGCAATCGGCGAGGACGGAGGAGCGGCGGCCGGCACCCTCGACATCGTCGCCACCGCCGCCAACCTGGTCCTCGACGCGGTCGCGGGCCTGTCCTCGGTCCTCGTCCCTATCGCGCATCTAGTCGGCGGACTGGTCAGCGCCTTCGGGGCGCTGCCCGGCCCGATCCAGTCGGCGGCCCTGGCGATGCTGCTGTTCCGCCGGGTCCAGCCGACGCTGATGGGCGTGGCGAACACGGTCTCCGGCCCGGTCCGCGCCGGTTTTCAGTCGTTCAACCAGCAGATGCGCGTACAGCAGTCGCTCGCCGCCACCGCCGGAATGTCCCTCAACCGCTACGGCGCCGCATGGGCCGTGCTGCAGGCCCGCTCCCAGGCGCTGGGCTCGATGACCGCCGCGTTCCGCACGGTGAACGGCGCCGGCACCACCTTCCAGGGCACCCTGACCGGCATCGGCCGTGCGGCCGGCTCCGGCCTGCGCTCCGCTCTCGGCGGTGTGACGAGCGCACTCGGTGGCCCGTTCGGCATCACGATGGCCGCGGTGTCCGTCGGCCTCGGCCTGCTCGCTGCACGGCAGGAGAAGGCGGCGCAGGCTGCCGCTGCCCACCAGCAGCGGATCTCTTCGCTGACGTCGGCGCTGCGTGACTCCGGCGGCCAGATCGACGGCAACGTACGCGGGCAGGCCGCGCAGATCCTCCTGGACACCAAGACCGAGCAGGGCCAGCTGTCCAAGGTCATGCAGGAGGCGGGCGTGCCGCTCGCTTCGCTGACCGACGCCTACCTCGGACAGGGCGCCTCCCTGGAGACGCTGCAACGTCAGCTGCAGGCGACCGCCGACCGGCACATGGTGTGGAAGGACGTCGCCGGCGGCAAGGCGTCGACGCGGGAGTACTCGGATGTTGGCCAGCAGTACAAGGACGCTGCCGACGCGTTGGGCAGCGTCAAGGGCGAGATGGACCAGTCGGTCAAGAACGCGCGGGAGTTGGCCAAGGCATCCCAGGACGCTGGGGACGGCACTTCGGCGTACGACCGTCTCAAGACGGCGGTAGGCGGGCTCGCCGACGAGACCGCCGACGCGGACACCCGCACCCGCTCCCTGAAGAGCGCCCTCGACCTGCTGTCCGGCGGACAGATTTCGCTTCAGGCCGCCCGCGCGAAGGTCAACTCGGCGGTCCTGGACCTCAAGGACAGCAGCCAGGGCGTCAACCGCGAACAGGGCTACGGCGGCAGGCAGCTCGTCAATCACGACAACACCCTGAACACCACCACCCGCAACGGACAGCAGCTCTACACCCAGCTCACCTCCCTCTCCGACGCCGCGGCCGACGCCGCCGTGGCCTCGTACTCGCTCGCCCAGCAGAACGGCGAATCCCTGCCGCGCGCCCTGGCCAAGGCCCGCACGGCGATGGCCCGCGCCCGCACCGAAGCCGTCAGCGCGGCCCGCGGATACGGACTGACGCGAACCCAGGCCGAGGCCGTCGCCGGCAGCCTTGGCCTGCTGCCGGACAAGGTGTCGCTGCTGCTGCAGACGCAGGGCATGGACTCCACACTCGCCAACCTGATCGCCGTGAAAGCCGAGTTCGACCGCGTACCCAACGCCAAGACCATCAAGGTCGACTCGCTCAGCGAGGGCGCCCAGCAGAAGCTGCGCGACCTCGGCTTCACCGTGAAGACCGTGCCCGGCACGCGTCAGATCAAGGTCACCGCCCCGACCGAGAACGCACGCGCGAGCCTGGGCAGCCTCATCAACCAGCTCGCCAAGACCCCGAACGCGAAGAACGTACGCGTCTCCGCTCCGGCCGCAGCCGCCATCGCGAGCCTGCAGGCGGTCCAGGCGAGGATCCGGGCGACACCCGGCGCAAAGACCGTACGGATCGCCGCGCCGACCGCACTGGCCCGCCAGGAGCTGGAGAAACTCGGCTTCAAGATCAAGGACACCAAGGGCAAGACGGTCACCATCGCCGTTCCCACCGGCAGCCAGCAGTCCCAGATCGCCGCGCTGCGCCGGGCGATCGCGAACCTGCGCGACAAGCAGGTCACCATCACCACCCGCCGCGTGAACGTCTTCGACACGATCCGCAACGCCCCCAAGACCACCGCGGACGCACTCCGCCAGCAGGCCGACAACCTGAAGCGGCAGGCCCGCGGCGGCATCCTCGACTTCTACGCCGACGGCGGCATACGCGACGCCCGCAGTACTCGCGGCCCGCGCCAGGAACGGCACGTCGCGCAGATCGCCCCGGCCGGCAGCTACCGCATATGGGGTGAGCGAGAGACCGGCGGGGAGGCCTACGTACCGCTCGCCGACTCCAAGCGCGAACGCAGCAAGGCCGTCGTCGAGAACGTCGTCGACCGCTTCGGCGGCACCGTGCAGTGGTACGCCGACGGCGGAATCGCGGCCCGCGCGGCCGGCGACTACCGGCCCATGCTTGCCGCCTCCTTCCGCCAGGCACGCAACGCGAAAGTCATGGCCGGAGTGGTGCGCGCCTTCGACGTACGGGCCGGAGGTGACCGTGCGCGCACCCGCACCGTGGACGCCCGCGCCGGCAGCCGCGTCCAGGTCGTCGTCGTACGCGAGCAGCAACCGCTGATCGGCACCATGCCGGTCACCGTCTCCGACAGCTCCGCCAGCCCCGAGCAGATCGGCACCGAGATGATGCGCAACCTGCGAAACGCCCAGCGCGGCGGAAGGATCCGATGACCACCCCCAACGTCCAGACTCACCCCATCGCCCTGGGCCCGTGGCAGTACGAGATCGGCGGCGTCGTCCTCGGCCACCGCACCCCGGTCCCGGTCGGCAACATCGAAGGACTTGGCTCACCCGGCACCCGACCCCAGGACGAGGACAACCCGACCGGCGACGGCGCCCTGGCGGGCCAGGACTTCTACACCGCCCGCACCCTGCGCTTCGAGGCCGGAATCAAGACGCCCGGTGACCCCGTCGCGGCGGCCGAACTGCTGGCCCGCCTCGAGCAGGCCGTCGACGACCCGGCCGCCCGCACCAGCCCTGACGGCCGCCACGTACTGCGCGGACGCTGGCCCGGCCACCAGATCCGCCGCATGTACGGGCGGCTGCGCCGCATGGAAGCCACCAGCACCACCACCGCGATCAACGGATGGATCCCGCTGGACATCGAGTTCGCCGGACTCGACCCACGCTGGTACGCCGACGAGGCATCTCACCTCACACTCGGCCTCGACCAGGCCGCGCGACCCGGGCGCTCCCGCGCCGTCGACGAGGCGCTGGGCGCACCCGCCTGTGACACCGGCGCCGACCCGGACGACCGGCCCGGCTGGGTCACCAACCACGGCGACGCCGCCTCGCCGTCGAGCCTGCGCATCACCGGCCCCGTCATCAACCCCCGGATCTGGAACACGGTCACCGGCCGCGTCCTCGACCTCGACATCGAGCTGCGCGCGGGGGAGTGGGTGGACATCGAGACCCGCCCCGGCACCTGCTGGGCGTTGCGCAACGGCACCGGCAATGCCGCGGGCGTGCTGCTCGCCCCCTCCCGGCTGGACCTGTTCACCATCCCGCCGGGTCGCTCGGAGATCGCCTGGAGCGGTCAGGACCTGACCGGCACCGCTCGCCTCGACATCACGTGGCGCTCGGCGTACACCACCCTGTGAGGAGCAGCAGTTGACCCTCGTCCAACCCCCGATGCTGGTGCACGGCGCCCGCCACTCTGCCCGCGCTGCACGCCTCCTCGTCCGCGACCTCGCGCACGGACGCCAAGGCGTCGCCGAGGCCGAGGACTTGAAAGTCCTCCCGCTCCAGGCCCCCGGCCCCGCGGTGCGCGTCGCCGACGGTTCCGCACTGATCCACGGAGCGCGTCCCTGGCAGGGCGCCTACACCCAGACCAACATCGGCGACACCGTCATCGACGTGTCCCCGACGGGGCCCACGGCGCGCACAGACCTCCTCGTGCTGCGCGTCGAAGACCCGGAGTACGAAGGGCAGCGGGATCCGCGTACGCAGGAGATCGGCTACTTCCAGCTCCTCGAGGACGTGGCAGCCACAGCCGACGCGATCCCGGACGGCATGACCGGTATCCCGCTCGCGCGGATCACGCTGCCCCGCGACACGGCCACGGTCACCGCCGACATGATCACCGACCTGCGGCAGGTCGCCGACCCGCGCACCGACCGCATCCTGCGCATCGCACACCCCAAGGACACGGAAGCCGCCCCGGCCGAGCACGGCAGCTGGGCGGCGTGGCCGAAGGAAGCCGCCGTCGACCTCGACATCCCCACCTGGGCGACCCGCGCGACAATCGTCGTGAACATCTCCGGGCTACGCGCCGAGGCGGGCAGCGTCTACACCCAGCTGCGGGCCCGCCTGGGCGAGCGCACCACGAAGCCGACCATCGTCGATGACGACGGCACCACCACCCGCCGCACCAGCGTGACGGTCGCCGGCACCCTCACCCTGCCCGCCGCCTACCGCGGCACCCGCCAGCACCTGGCCCTGCAGATCAACCAGGACGAGAAGTACGGCGACGGCGACCTGACCGTCGCGGGCGGCACCACGGTCATCGTGGAGGCCGAGTTCACCGAGAGCGCGGTGTGAGCGTGCCCGACTACCGCTACATCATCACCCGCGCCACCACCGGCGAAGTCCTCCACTGGAACGTGCCGCTCTCCGGCGTCTCCTACGGCCCGGAACTCAACGGCCCCGGATCCCTGACCGCCACCCTCAAGCCCGTCTCACCGCGCATCGAGGATCTGCTGGATGCGGGTGACACCGTCCTGCTGATCGAGCGGAACGGTGATCTCGACTGGGGCGGGCTGCTGTGGCGCTCCGAAGATCAGAACGCCCAAGACGGCGTGGAGGGCTCCGGGTTCACCAGTTACCTGCACAAACGCTTCGACCTCCACGGCAACCTCGAGGGGCGCGGCCCATACGTCGAGGCTGACCCCTGCCAGGTCATCCGCGACGTATGGGCCTACGCCCAACAGGCCCCCGACGGCGACCTCGGCGTCACCGTGGACGACACCACCTCCACGGCCACAACCGGCACCGCGAAGACTCCGTACGCCACGCACGCGTGGGAACCGCGCAACCTGGGCGACATGGTCGATGAGATGGCTGACGTCGACGACGGCCTGGAATGGTCCGAGACCGTCACCTGGCGGGACGGGCACGCCGAGAGGCGCATCCTGCTCGGCACGCCACAGTTGGGCCGGCGCCGCACAGATCTGACGTTCACCACCGGCGCCAACGTCACCGGCGACCCGCAGGTCATCAAGGACGCCGACGCCTACGCCCAGTGGGTCATCGGACTCGGCGCGGGCGAGGGCCGCAAGCGCAAGGTCGCCATCGACGGCGAACGCAACGGCCGCCTTCGCCTGGAGACGCTCCTGGAGACCAGCGAGAAGGACGTGGCCAAGCTCAAGGCGCGCACCCGCCGAGAGCGCCGGGCCCGCCAGGTCCTGCCGACCCTGACCGAGCTGGAGATCGCCGACCATCCGGCCGCCCCGCTGAATGCCCTGCGTGTGGGAGACCTCGTCCGCATCCAACTCCACGAGCCGCACCCCATCTACGACGGATGGAACCGCATCACCGGCTGGACCGTACGGCCCGGTGACGGCGAAACTCTCGAGCGCATCACGCTGACCCTGGAACGCGCCCTGACGCCGGAAGAAGACGACGCCCAGGCCGAGGAGGCGTAAGTGCCGGACACGATCGCTGATCTCGCCCGCCGCCTGGCCCGCCTGGAGCGCCGCGTCACCACCCTGGAACGCGCCCGCCGCACTCCGTACCCCGAGTGGAGCGACCTGCCGCTGACCGGCGACACCGCGGTACCCGATGCGTCCCAACCTCCGCAGGTGCGGGCGAACTTGTGGGGTACGTTGGACCTCAGCGGCCGTATCGCACTCACCGAGGGACGTGCGGTCGACGGGATAGCGATCGCGCTGCTACCCGACGGCCACCGCCCTCGGGTCCCGCGCTCCCTGCCCGTCGCATCCGATGCGGTACGTCGTGTAATCCACCTCGACCTGAGCCCAAAGGGCGCGGTGACCTTGCGCGTCCCCGGCGGCGGCAGCGTGAAGGCCACCTGGCTCGGCCTGGACAGCGCCTCGTGCCGCCTGGACGCCGAGAGCTAGCCGCATCAGGCCACGTTCGCCCCCGGCGACGACCTGCTGTAGCCGCATGGCGGTGCTGCCAGGCGACGCAGCGGCGGGGAATCCGACGCACCGCAGGACGGCTTGAGTCGTTGGCGGAATGTAAGTCGATGTTCGGCTGCGTCGCTTGGGCAGGATCCTGCTCTCTACGGATCCGGCCGGCCGCGGCGCAGGGCACATGTCGACGCCCGTGCCGACAACTGCCGGTCCGGCACCAGTTCCGAGTGCTTAGCAGGCGCCGCAAGCCACGTCCATCCGTTGCCAGGAGCAGTCCGAACGCGGAGAATGCAGTCAACTCGGCAGGGCCATATGGGCTGCTGGGGCGGCCGCAACCGACCAGGAGATCAGCGGCGGCCGTCGGGCGCGAGGAGCGGCAGCTTCTCCCTACTCCTTGCGCGGGTGTCCTCTGCGGCAGCGGGGCGCGGGAGATTCCCCGCTGCGTTTACGCAGTAGGGCAGGGGCTGGAGTCGCGCCTCGTCGGCGACGCGCGACTCCAGTGGGCTCCTGGGTAGAAACTGTCGATTCAGAGTCTGGGAGCCGGCATCCGGAGCGCACTGCCGCCCTTGTCGTGATCGGTAGGGCGTACGGATCAGGGCGCGTGGCCGCCGCTGCATTACTCCGCCGCAATGCCGCTCACGCAGCGGAAGACGACGAGTTTGGACGCGATGCCGGGAAGACGCCTCGCGCCGTGGCACCGCACATGATCGGACGCTTGGGAGTGTCGTGCCCACAGGAACAGGAGGCGCCATGGAGGAGCGGAGAGTCGAGCCAGTACGCGTCGACGAGGGCAGCCTGCGGCGGAGTGTTGTCGGTGGTCTCCATGCCCTAATCAACGATCAATACGATCATCCCGCACGGGCGGTCAACGAGCTGGTTGGCATTCCATGCATCCGATGGAACACGCCACCCTCCGATGACAGTTGAGGGATCTAGCCGCTAGGTAGTGGTGGGCCCGGCCGCCTCGCCAGTTCATTGAGCAGCCCCTCGGCGTCCTCCAGCCCGGCCCGGCGCGGGAACTCCACGACGTCGTCATCGGGGTGCACGAGGCCGAGGACCTGCCCCGTGCAGTGACGCGTCGGCCGCCCGCGGCGAGCGACGGGTGCACGATGATCGGGACGCTCGCCGTACCTCCAGGGTGCGGCGGTCCTGTGCCACCTCACATTGAGCGTGTGCCATCGAACCTTGATCGACGCGAGCTCGTGCCATCACCACACCGGCCGGAGGGTTGGATGGGCGACGTTCGGCTGATCGGGACTATCGGGGAGCGGAGGGTACTGCAAGTTCCGAAAACTCACGGCCAGCTTGGGAATTCTGTCCAGATTCCAGTCAGTGAGCGTTTTCAGCGTTGCCTCTCCAGGGTGAGGACGGCTTTGGTGATGACGCTTATGCGGTTGGGGCTGATGCGGGATCTGCGGAATATCTGCCAGGACTTCAGTCGTGCCATGCCTCGTTCGACGGGTGCCCGGGCTGCGGCCAGGGCGCGGTTCGCAGATTGCTCGGTGGGTATGAGTTCGCCGCCTGGCGGGCGGCGCTTGGCGGTGGTGACCCAGTCGCCGCCGCCGATGTAGGCCATGTCAGCGAGGATGGGGACGCCTTGGCGTTCGCAGATCCGGAGGATCTTGTGGATCCGAGCGGCTGTCAGATCGTGGGTCCGGCCCGGCAGCGCCGGCGACAGCCAGAGGATCTTCCCGGTGGGATCCGTGACGACCTGCACGTTCACCCCGTGCCGCTTGTGTTTCGCCGAGTAGTCGGCCCGGCCGTCGCCGACGCGGTCGCACTCTGCGAGCGTGCCGTCCAGAAGGACGAAGTCCGGGTCGTGCGTGCGCAGCGTCTTCAGCAGGCCCGGTGCCTGCTCGGCGAGCAGGCCGGCGACCGCGCTGACGTAGGCGTGGGCGGTGCCGACGGATATCCCGAAGGCCGCGGCGATCTGGGCGAGGGTGTCATGGCGGCGCAGGTACACAAGTGCGACCAGCGCGCGGCGGTGCGGCGGGAGTTTGCACCGCCGGTCACCCTCGCGGGTGACGATGAGCATCGTGAGCCACTCGACCAGGGCGTGAGGCAGGTCGAGTACGGCAGGATACGGAACCAACAGGGCTCCTGTGCTGCTGAGTTGAGACGTCGAACACCTCCCTCAACGGCACGGGAGCCCTGCCCGTTGCGCGCCCCGACGTCACACCGCCCCCATCACCCGATCGGTGACCGCACTGAAAACGCTCAGTGAGTTCCTACGGAAGCGATAGCAGCGCAGACGCAGGAAGGGCCTCACGGATGAACGGTCAGATGGATCAGCGGACGGTACTGCTCGCGCTCGTTGGCTGCGGTGCTGTGTACGTCGCCTTGGAGCACCCGTCGTTCGGCACTGCGCTCATGGTTGGTGACGCTGCTGCATCTCCTGATGGAGAGGCGCTGATCCGCGCCATGCGTCTCCACTCAGAATCCGCTGACACGTGATCAAGGTTCGATGGCACAGGACAGCGGCGGCCTGGTGTGACTGAGCGTCCCACTTGGCCATTCCGCGCATTACGGTTGGCCACAGCTCCTGAGCACAGCTGGGCGGTTGCGTTGTGCTCGACGGGGGGCTGCTGAACACTCGGCAGGGTGGATACAGAGCACAACAAGGCGGTTGTACGCGAGTTGGACGAGCTGGGCAACGGCGGCGGCGATCTTGGTCGGCTGGATGTGCTGTGCACGCCCGACATGGTCAACCATGCATTGGCACCCGGCATGCCCTCCGGGGTCGAGGGCACGCGACAATTTCTGCTGCGGGCCCGCCGTGACCGGCATCCGGCCCGTTGGGTGGAGTCGCACATCGTCGCGGAGGGCGACCTGGTCGTCCAGTTCGGCGTGCGGGAGCACGAGTGGCCCGGAGGAACGTTCCGAGGCTTCGATGTGCCGAGCGGGACCTTTCGGAGGGACGTCGCCTTCGCCTACCGACTGATCGATGGACGGATCGCCGAACGCTGGGCGGTACGCGACGACTTGGCGATGCTGCTCCAGCTCGGCGCGCTGAAGTCCCCGCCGCATTGACCTGTATGAGCCGCGAACTACACCCAACCCGGTTGGTCCAGGGGTATCAACAGTGCAGGGCGGGGTCCGGCTTCGCTCCCTTCACCAGCGACCTCACCTGCGTGAACAGCTCGCCGGTCAGGGCGTCGTGCTCCAGCCGGGTGTCAACCGACGCGACCGCCGCACGATATGCCGCGAGCTGCGCTGGACTGGCGTGCCCTATGACCAGCCCTCCCGCGCAGAGTTCGCTGAGTTCGTCCGTGTCCTCAGACCGCAGGTCCGACATCGTGCCGTCGAAGACGGCGGCCGCGGCCCGGGTCAGCGCACGGCGTTGCTGGGGGCTCAGGCTCTTCAGCGTGATGTCACTGATGAAGGGGACGAGCATGCGTGGCCACAGCACCTGATTCCCTGTGAGGAATTTTATGGAGGAGATGTAGCCCTCGTGGTTGAAGGAAGGGATCGAGGACTCAACCCCGTCCATGCCGCTGACCGACCCGGACAGCGGATACCAGCGGGTGCGTGCGCCCAGAGCGTGGAAGGTGCTGTCTGCCAGCTTCGACTGCGCCACCCCGACGAGCCGCCCGTGCAGATCGCCGGGCGTCGGGGCCGAGTGACGCGCGGTGAACAGGTAGCGGAACTGGCCCGGGAGCAGGCCGAGGCCGGTGATCCGCGGGACCTTGAGTGCGGTGCCCAGCCTTTTGTACAGGGGGCTCTTGAACAGCCGTTCCTCGGCTGCGTAACTGGTGACCAGCTCCGGTGCGCTGAGTATCCGCACCGGGCCGGGGAAGGCCCGCGTGCCTGCCACCCCCAGATCCGCTTTGCCCGCCTGGACATCCGCGATCGTGCCGCCCTCGAAGGCGCGTTGGCCCTTGCGCCACTCGTACTTGAGGTCGATCTGCAGGGATCCCTCGGTCACCTCGTCGACCTGTTGGATGTAACTGTCCACCGAAGACGTCGTGCCGTAAGGCACGGCCATCGTCAGATGGACAACCTTTGGGGACACTCCCGTCGAGGCGGACGTGGACTGCTCCACCTTCGGTGCGCCCGACGTGCAAGCGGCGAGCGCCAGCAGCAGCGCCGAGACTCCCAGGACCTTCCTCACCGTGATACCTCCCTGCGCCCTCAGGTGCTCCCTCGTTCACGGTTCAGCCCGCGCATCCGACCCAGGCGGGGCACACGCCCGACCGCAGGCCGCCTGCAGATGCGGGCCGGTCACCCAGGCAATCACCGCCCCGTCCGCGTGGACGCTCACGATCGCCTCACGGGCCAGTCAGGTCTTGCCCGCCCCCGCCAGCACCATGACGCTCAGTGCGGCAGCTCACCGTGTTGCTCCGGCAATGGCATGCGGATCCTCCACCTACCAGCGGCCAGGTCCTCCTCATGGCAGCAAGCTACGCCCGATCAGCGGGTCGACAGCCCTGCCCCGCAAGAAGTGGGAGCCCTTCCTCCTGAACGCCTCCGTGCCCCGGGCAACGGCGCGGCGCCACGGACGGTGGCCCTAGCTAGTGCTGCGCCGCGGAAGTTCTGCCGGTGGCCGTCAGGCGGCAAGGCGTTTGTTGGCGTCCTCGACGTCGAACTGGCTGGGGTCGAAGGCGCTGCCGACCCACTCCAGGAGTTCCTCGTGTTCTTCATGGTCGGGATCGGTGATGGCCTCGATGAAGTTCGCGTAGCCCCACGGACCACCGCAGTCCTCGGGTGGGCAAGCCCGGCGACCGGTCAAGCAGCGGGGGTAGGCCGTTCCCGGGTCCCGGGGCAGGGTCTCTTCCACCTCGATGCGGTGCACCCAATCGTCACCGAAGTCGTAGGTGTAGCTGATCTTGTCCCCGACTGCGGGCGCGACGGCGTAGAGCGGGACCTTGCGTTCGTCGCGGTGGCCGAGCTCGCTGTCGCGGCGCCCGTAGTCGCCGGCCGGGGTCTCAAAAAGGTGCATGTGGTAGTTCTCCCAGCCCATCGCGGTCTGGATCACCAGGTGCAGGCGGTCGAGCGTGAGGTCGGCCGGGACCTGCAGTCGTCGCCAGATCGGCGGGTGGGTGCCGGCCAGGGTGACCTTGATCTGCAGGACGGAGTCAGTGGGCATGGCACGGTTCCTTCGCAGCGGCGGCGCTTTCGTGCCCAGTCTGGCGGGGCCGACCGTTGTAGTTCCAACTAAACGGGTGGGCAGTCTCGTTGTGGATGACGGCAAAGTCGGTGACTTTCTCCAGCAGGTCGGTGCGTGAGGAGAAGTCCCCGTGGCGCAGGACGGCACGGGCCAGGAGAGAGAAGAAGATTTCCACCTGGTTCAGCCAGGAGGCGTGCTTGGGGGTGTAGTGCGTCACGATCCGGGGATGTCGCCTCAGCCAGGCCCGGGTGGCCTTGGAGGTGTGCGAGGCGCCGTTGTCCAGGACCAGATGGACCGTCAGCCCGGCCGGGATGCACCTGTCCAGCCGCGCCAGGAACTTCACGAAGTGCGCGGAGTCATTGCGTGGCAGCTCGTCCACGACGACCTGCCCGGTGTGCACGTCCAGCGCGGCGGTGACCGAGACGGTGCCATGACGGACGTACTCAAACTCCCGCAGGCGCACCCGGCCGGGGCCGGGCAGCCGGTCGGGGTGCCTGCGGGAGCGGGCGGCCATCGCGGTCTTCTCATCCACCGAGAGCACCACCGATTCCGGCGGGTGGTTGCGGTAGAGGGCGCACACCTCGGCCGCCCTGGTGAAGAAGTGTGGGTCGGCGGGCCGGGTCAGCCAGCCGCGGACCCGGTGCGGCTTGACCTGGAGCGCGGCAAGGATGCGTCCGACCTGGGAGACGGAGACGCCCGTGTCGGCCAGGCGATCTGCGATCAGCCGGTGCGACCAGCCGTCGTAGGGACGAGGTGGGGTGCTGGTGGCCGTCGCCACGATCCGCAGCCGAACCTCCGGACCGTAAACGGGCGGCCTGCCCGAGCGGGGCCGGTCCTCCAGTCCGGCCACTCCCTCCCTGGTGAACCGGTCCCGCCACCGCACCACCGTGGAGACATCCACTCGCACGATCTCCGCTATCCGCCAGACAGGGCACCCTCCCGCAGCCAGCAGCACTATGTGCGCACGGCGGGCGGCACGCTGCGGGGTGGTGTGCGCACGCACCCGGTCCTCCAGCACACGCCGATCATCGGGATCCAAGACCATGCCGGGTCAACGAGCCGATGGCCATCGGCGGAACTTCCGCGGCGCAGCACTAGTGCGTGGGTAGTGATCGCCGAGACCGGGGGTGACCAAGTCCCGCACCAAGGCATCGCAGCCCGCCGACATGCGGCAGTCGCGGCATCGAGGAGGCACACCGCGAGCTGCTCATGAAGGTCGACGGGGAGCCGGGTGTGTGCGAGCTGGCCGACGCCGTGGGCGTCACCCCATCGACGATTTCCTTGCAGCTCAAGACCATGTGTGGCCGAGGCATCGAGATCTGTAGGTGCGGCTGACGGTGCAGGCATCAGTGCCCGCACTGCGGCGGCGACCTGCGACCGAGCCGCCCGGCCTCTATCCGAGTGCCCCGATTGATTCGTCATGTGCGACCCCTCCTGTTCGCTACGACGGAACGCACCAGCCCGGGAGACGTGGTGTGCGACCCGAGCTGCTGAGCCTGCCCGCAGTGCGGGCGCGCCTCCCGATGCGCAAGACGACTCCCGCGGCCCGGGGCTGGACACACCTGCCCTCCGGGGTTGCCCGATAGGATGGCGGGGCACGAGGCGACCCTCCGCCTGCTCTTTGCGACACTTCCCGAGGGACCCGCTCCGGCGCAGAGCTGGGCAACTGCCATCCGGCGCAGGGGAGAAGGGCGAGGCGAGCGTGGCCACCCCGCTGAGCGCGGACAAGCTCATGTCCTCGTTGAAGAAGTCGGGCCTGGGCGTCGTCGAGCACGGCTCCTGGCGTACTCACAACCGCAACACCCACGGCAACTGGGGTCCCGTCAACGGGGTCATGATCCACCACACCGGCGCCTACTCCTCCGAGACCGACATGGTGGAGCTGTGCCGCGCCGGCTACCAGGACCTGCCCGGCCCGCTGTGCCACGGCGTCATCGACCGCTCCGGCACGATCCACCTAGTCGGCTACGGCCGCACCAACCACGCCGGCATGGGCGACACCAACGTCCTGCTCGCCGTCATCGCGGAGAGGAAGGACCTGCCGCCCGATAACGAGGCGGACACCGACGGCAACCGGCACTTCTACGGCTTCGAATGCATCAACACGGGGACGGGGCAGGTGTGGCCCGCCGCCCAGCTCGACGCCATGGCTCGCGCCGCGGCAGCCGTCTGTAAGGCGCACGGCTGGAGCGAGCGCAGCGTCATCGGCCACAAGGAGTGGCAGCCCGGAAAGAGCGACCCGCACGGCATCGACATGGACGCTTTCCGTGCCCGCATCGCACGCCACCTCGATCCCCAGTCCAGCTCGAAGGCCAACGAGGGCGACACGCAGCCCGGCAAATCCAAGACACCGAAGGGCGGCTCCTCCAAGAAGAAGCCGGCCGCGACGCAGTACGCCGCCTATCCCGGCCCGGACTTCTTCCACCCGGGCCGCGCCTCGCCGGTCATCGAGGCGATGGCCCAGCGGCTGATCGCCGAGGGCTGCAACTCCTACGCGACGTCACCCGGCGCCACCTGGAACGAGGATCACCGGCGCAGTTACGCGGTCTGGCAGATCCGCTGCGGCTTCACCGGAGCAGCCGCCGACGGCATCCCCGGCAAGACCACCTGGACCAAGCTGCACATCCCCCGCACCACCACCGCCAGCCCCACCGTGCGTACGACACCGAGCAGCATCAAGGAGACCGACCCTATGCCGCAGGCCCTCGCCGATGTCGCCGAACGCACCCTGGCCACCTACGCCCAGTCCGTCCTCGGGCTGATGGCGGCCTCCAGCACCACCGACCTGGTATCCCTGAACGCCTGGCAGGCCGCTTCGGTCGCCGCCATACCCGCCGCTCTCTCCGCGCTGAAGTCCACCATCGGCACGGTGATCGGAAAGTCGGGCACCGCCTCGTGGCTGCCTGCGGGAAGCGACCCGGCCACCGCAGACAACTGACGTCCCCTGTGAGAGGTGAGGAGGTGCCCGTGCCGGAGGGAGAGGTCGCCCTGGCGCTCGCGGAACTGCGCAGCACCCTGGAAGTCGGGTTCGCCCGCATGGACGGGCAGTTGGCCGTGGTGGTGCAGCGCAGCGACCAGACCGACAAGGCCGTGGAGGACCTGACCGTGCGCGTGAGTGCACTGGAGAAGTCGCGGTGGCCGCTGCCGACGATCCTCGCCCTGACGAGCGTCGTCGGAACGGCCGTCGCCGTGCTCGCCCTCGTCAAGAGCTGACGTCAAAACCCCCTGGAGGAAGGAGCGTTGTCCGACACGCCTTCTAGCGTGATCGCAGCTCGTTCTTCTGCGACCTGGGGGTCACCCGTGGAAACCACGCATCTGCTCGTGTCCGACCTGGCGGTGGACACGGCGCTCGCCGACCTGTCGCTCCCGCACGCCGTGCGCCTCTCGTGGCAGCTGCTGTACGAGTGCGACATCCGGTTGCGCGAAGTAGTTTCGCTGGACGTAAACGACGTCGAACTCGGCGCGCGGCAGATCGGCTACCAGGATGTGAAGGACGGCTCTTGGTACCCGATCGGCATCACCGAGTCCCTCGCCGCCCAGCTACGAGGACTGATTGGGCCGCACATCGACGGTCCGCTACTCACCGTGGACGGGCGGCGCGTCACGACCGACGAGATCGCCAGCCTCTTCCGGGACGCGACCGGCAAGAGCGTGCACGCCCTGCGCTTCACTCGCATGGTGCGACGCAATCGCAGCCCCAGTCGGCTCCGGTTGGTCATCTTCGGCGGCGGCTCGACGAACGAACGCACGTGAACGGGGCCCGCACAGGCGTGGCCCCCGCCGAGGCGGGGGCCACCTGGTCCTTCTTGGAGACCGCCCACACGATAACACCGCCTGGGCGGTGGGCAGTTTGAGAGATTCCGGCTCGGTCCAGTCGGCGCACGCTGTTCGTGATCGAGGCGGAGCAGGCCCTGCCGATGCTCCCGCGTGCCGCCGTGACGGACCCCGTGGACACCACCGGGGCCGCTCACGACACGTTGTTGTCGACCCGGATCACCACACCCGTATCGGGCGTCGTAATCGACACGCAGTTCATGACCCTCACGCTCTCGGAGAGCGCCGCGGGCAAGTACCGCGGAGTCGTCTCCGACGAGGAGAAGAGGGACGTCTCGCGGATGCTGTGCATCGCTGTTGACCACACCGGCTGACGGCAGCGGCAGGAGGTGCCTGCGAAGGGCCTATGACCTGTGAAAATGATGTACGTAGCGCCGAATTCACCCTAGGATGAATGCATCCCCATTTTTCCCAGAAGGAGGCATTCGTGCAGCTCATAGACACACCCTCCGGTGACGTCGTCGCCGTCATGGAGGCCAAGGAGGTGCTCGTGCTCGATGTGGTCCTGGCGCGCTACCTGGCGCAGGAGCCCGACTCGTTCCTCGCGGCCCGGATGCTGCAGGCCGTCTCGCGCGCCAACGAGGAACGCGCGGAACATGCGGAGCGGGGGGCTGCCCGGCGCCGTGCGTGCAGCTGACCGCGAAGATCTGAACTCCTAACCACCCTCAATGGGTTGATCAAGCTGACCCCATCCCGCAAGATAGGTGACACGTTTGCAAAGTGTCTCCAAGGGGTGGGGTGTGGAAGCCGTCCAGGGCGAGATGTCCGGCTTCGCGATGCACGTCGTGCAGCAGCCGGACGACGGTCAAGAGTTCACGATCCAGGCGCAGTTCGAGGCATTCCACCGCCTCAACCCATGGGTGCTGGACGCGCTGGAGAACCTGACCGCGCACTTCCTCGACTCCGGCGCCCGCCGGATCGGCATGGGGATGCTCTTCGAGGTCCTGCGCTGGCGCTACATCACCGAAGCCGCCGCCACCGAAGGCGACGAGTTCCGCCTCAACAACAACCACCGCTCCCGGTACGTCCGGCTGCTCATCGAGCGCCACCCGGAGTGGGCCCCCGCATTCGAGGTCCGCGTCCTGCGGACCCGCTGACACCAGCACGGAGACCAACACGTGAGTGACGAGAAGACCACCGAGCCCATCGAGGCGACGGCCGTACAACCAGCGGTGCACACCCCGCCCGCGCCCGTGTCTACAGCCAGGACGGCGAGCGTCATTGCGCTGCGCGGCGACCAGGATGAGTTCGACGAAAAACAGCTCAGCACCCTGCAACTACTCAGCCCCGGCCTGGCCCGCGCCCCGCGCGGTCACCTGGCCATGTTCTTCCACTACTGCGTCCGCACCGGCCTCGACCCGTTCGCCCGCCAGATCTACATGATCGGCCGCGCCAACAAGAAGGCCGAGCGTGACCCCAACGAGCCTGAGCAGACCTGGACCATCCAGACCGGCATCGACGGCTTCCGCACCGTCGCCCACCGCGCCGCCGCCCAAGCCGGCGAGCACATCTCGTACGAGGAGACCGTCTACTACGACGCCGAGGGCCACGCCCTGGAGGTGTGGCTGGGCAAGGAACCCCCAGCAGCCGTCAAGGTCACCGTGCTGCGCGGCAGCGCCCGCTTCCCGTTCATCGCCCGCTGGGCGGAGTTCGCGCCGACCTTCTTCGACCGGAAGAAGCAGGCGTACGCGCTCGCCCCGATGTGGCAGAAGATGAGCGCCCACATGCTCCGCAAGTGCGCCGAGGCCGGCGCGCTACGCATGGCCGCGCCGCAGGACCTGTCCGGCGTGTACGTGGACGAGGAGATGGAACAGGCTGACGCCGAGGTCACCGCCGGGGCCGCCGAGGACGCCACCCGCCGCCTGCGTGCCGCCGCCGGACTCAACGAGGCCGCCTCCGACACCGGCGGGAACGGGGACGACGCCGAGGAGGCGACGCCCGAGCCAGCCGCCGACCAGCCGCCCGCATCGAAGAGCAGGGCGCCGCGCAAGCGGACCAGGACCGCCCAGTCCGCGTCCCGGGACAACTCTGAGGAGGTGTCTGCCTCTTCGGCCCCCGAGCGCGAGAAGACCGCTCCCCGCAAGCGCACCACGCCCACCCGCTCTCGCCCCCGCACCGCCTCGTGAGCGGGGGAGAACGCGAGATGAGTGAACTCACCACTCCGCAACGTCAGATCCTCGCCGCGTGCGAACGGCACCTCGCCGCACAGCAGCAGTGGGACGCGCGCCCGCAAATCCTCGTCGTGAAACTCGGCCGGGGCGCGGACGGTGACCTGCGGGTGCGCGAACTGCCTGTCCCGGACGTGATCTGGGACGCGGCCCCGGTCCCCGACGTCGTCGAGGCGTTCGCCGCAGCGAGCATGCGTGCCGGATCTCCGGCGGGGCCGGATGTGATGGCCCTCGCCCTGTGTACGGAGGTGCACGCCCTGGCCGAGGACACCAGCCCGCACGCCGCCGAGGTCATCCGCCGCAGGATGGCGGGCGGCTCCACGCCGAGCATCAAGGACCTCCCCGGCTGCGTGCAGCAGCGGTTGATCTTCGCGATGGACTGGCAGGGCGCGCACTACTTTGCCACCACGGACCGGCGGCCGGACGGCGGCAGCACAGCGCCGCACGGACGCGTCGAAACCGGGGGGCGACCGGAGCATCGGGCTCATCCCGCAGGCCCTGGCCCAACTCGTCGACGCCGTCCGGCCCTTCCCGCAGGCCGGAGCCCGAGGCGGCACACCCCGCCCCGGCGACAGCGACTCCTGACCCCACCACCCTGATCCGCGGGTGCCGTCTGCCGTCCATGACGGCGGACGGCACCCGCCCGACCCGGAGAACTCTGTGACTCTCACCAGCGAACAGCGCAGCGACTTGTGGGAGGCGGCGCACGCCGCCGATGCCCGCCGGCCCCGCTCCCGCCAGTCCAAGATCGGCGCCAGCGACACCGTGTGCGCGCGGCGCGCCGGATACCTCCTGCACGGCTACACCCCCACCGACACCGGCCCCAAACGCAAGGCCATCCTCGGCACCTGGCTGCACGCCGGCCTGCTGGAGGCCGCCCGCGAGGAGTTCGGCTGGATCACCGAACGCCGCGTCGAGGACGACACCATCCGCGGCCACATCGACGCCGTCCAGCTCGACCGTGACACCGCCGCCCGCCTGCCCAAGCGGCTGCGCCCGGAGCGGGCCGCCGAGGTGACGACGGTCGAGGACGTGAAGACGAAGTCCACCTACCAGTGGGACACCATCCGACGCCACGGCGCCAGTGACGCCGAGATACGCCAGGTCTACCTATACGCCGACCTGCTGCGCAGCGAGGGCTTCGCCAACATCGACGGGCAGCGTCAGCTCGCCCGCATCGGCCCGGTGCCCGTGGGCCGGATCCGCTTCCGCTTCCTCAACCGCGACAGCGGCGACGACCACGTCCAGGAGATGGAGTTCAACGCCGAGCGGGCCCGCTCGGCGAGAGGCTGGGTGGCCCAGGTACGCGCCGCCGCCACGCCGGAACAGCTGCCGCGCACCTTCCCCGGACCGGGCCTGTCCGCCGTCTGCGACCACTGCCCCTTCAAGACTGAATGCTGGGGCCCCCTCGCCGCCGCGGCGCGCCCACAGCACCTCCTCGTCCACGACGACGCCGAACGCGCCCGCGTACTAGCCGACTACGTCGAGGTCACCGAGGAGATGAAGCCGCTCAAGGAGAAGCAGAAGTTCCTGCGCGCACAGCTCGACGGCGCCGAGCCCGGCGTATACGGCGACAACGTCCTGACCTGGAGCGGCGGCAACCCCACCAAACGGGACGACGTGGAGGCCATGGCCGCCCTGTTCCGCAAAGCAGGGCTCACCGTGCCCATGGCCCCCGACTCCGAGGCGATGAAGGCCCAGCTGAAGGCTGCAGACATCGCGGTGCCCGTGCGCTACGACCCTGACACGCGCACCTCGGTCGGCATCAACGTCACCCCGCACACCACTGCTTGACCCCGCACACCGGGCAGGGGTGGGCGCACCGAGCTCCCTGCCTCTGCCCCGTTGCGCTCCGAACGCCCGCACGCGAGACGGAAAGACGCCAGTGAGCATCCACCTGATGGTGACCGCTGCCTACCTGCCCAAAGAGGTGGTCAACCAGACGCAGAAGGCCGTACTGATGAAGATCGCCGACTCCGCCGACGACCAGACGCGCGTCGGCCGTCCCGGCCTGGAGCGCATGATGGCGTGGGCGGGCGTGGGCGAGAAGCAGGTCATCGCCGTCGTCACGGAGCTGGTCGGGCTCGGCCTGCTGGAGCGCGCCGAGGTCGGGCGGGTGGGGCGGCGCGCCGAGTACCGCATCTTCCCGTTCGGTGTGCCGCCCATCCCGTCCACGGAGGAGCTCATCGCGCGGCGTGCGGCGGCGAAGGCGGCCCCGAAGAACCCCCGCCTGGCCCGGAAGAAGAAGCCGTCGAGGCGCAGGCCGTCGCCGGCGGCCCGCACCCACGAGGACGTGGCGGCACGGAAGGAGCAGCGGTCCCGCGAGGAGGCGGCGAAGGAGGGAGGGTTCCCCCAGGGCAACCCTCCGGGCGGTGAGGAGAGGGTTCCCTCGGGGGAACCCAGTGGGTTGCCCGACGGGAACCCTAAGGGTTCCCCTGGGGGAACCCCTTCTCTTCCTTCCTCTTCCTCTTTCCTTCCTTACCCCCCTACCCCCACGGACGGCGCCGCGGGGGAGCCCGGCACGGGCGAGGCCGAACCACCCGCTGCGCCCGCGATGGCCGGCTGCCCGAAGCACCCGAGTCCGGCCCGCAACTGCCGCGGCTGCGGCACCAATCCGCGCGCAGAGCGCGAGCAGCAGCGGCGCGATGAGGCCGAGCAGGACCACTCCGCGCAACAGGAGTGGCTGCGCGAGTTCTTCGAAGCCCAGCAGCGCCGTCTCGCCGACAGCGATCCGGCGACCCTGGAGGCGGCACGGAAACGTACCCGGGAACTCGCCCGCATCGGCCGCACCCAGGGCGCCAATGCCCGTACCAGCCAACGCAGTTGACCCACCCTTGACGCCCGGGTTCCGGTCCCTAGGGTTTACGTAACAAGCACACCAAAAACCCCACCAATCACCCTTCTTGGAGAACCCCCATGACCGCCAGCGCCGCCGTCACCGACATCACCCCCGCCCCCGGCGTCTACGTCGTCCTCGCGCAGGTCGTCCACGGCCCGCCCGCCGAGCCCGTCCTGGAGCAGGGCCTGTACTGCTCCATCACGTGCGCCACCTCCGGCCTGCACACCCTGGTCAACACGCTGCGCCGCACCGAAACCGGCACCGGCGCCGTCCTGGCCGGCGAGGACCGGCCCGTCGGCTGCGTCATCACCCGAGGCGGCCGCATGTGGGCCGTCCAGATCCTCGGCGCCCACGAACTGCCCGACATCACCGCCTGAAACTCATCACCATTGATAGGTGACTTACTTGAACCGCGTGCGCTGTATGTTGTGCCCGTGGTCCGCTACCTTCTTGGAGATCACATGTCCATCGCGGCCCTGCCCGACCACAACCGCCTCGACGACCCCCTGTGGCGCCAGCTCTTCCACGCCTACCGCCACCTCATTACCCCGCTGCGCTACAACGGATGGACCACCGACGTCGAGACCGGCGGCGGCGAGTTCTTCATCCGCGCCGATCTCGCCGACGGCACCGAACTCGTCATCGCCTCCACGCACAGCCTCCCCAACGACCCCGCCAAGGTCACCGGCTGGAACGCGCTGCGCCGGCACACCGACGACCCCGCCCGGCACACCGTGCTCTACGACTCCACCCACAACGGCCCCCAGCGCCACCACGGCAACAGCCTCATCCCGCTCTTCGCCCGCATCGACCAGCTCGACGCCGCCAAGAGCGGCCGCCGCCTCATCGTCTCCACCACCCACACCGCCCCCTTCGGAGCCAGCCGCGCCCAGGCCGCAGGCCACGAACCGGCCGCCACCGCCATCGCCCGCTACTTCGAAGTGATGCACCAGCACACCACCGACCACGGCTACTGCAAGGTGTGGGAGCGCCCTGCCACCGGTGGCCATCCCCTCGCCCTGTTCGAACGTGAAGGGCACGTCGCGATCCTGCGCGTGACCGCCTTCGGAACCTGAGCGGTGGTCTGGCTCTTCACCCTGGGCCTCCTCGCCCTCGCCGCCTTCACGGCCCTGGGTATCGAGGACAGCCGCCACCACCGCCGCGCCCAACGCGCCTCCGACCAGCCCTGACCCGCCGCTGCCCGGCCCCACCCACCGCCACCCGCGGTGCCGGGCCGGGCAGCCCCGACCCTCAAAGGAAGAACACGCACCGTGCCCCGCGCCATATCCCTGCTCTGCGGAGCCGGCGGAGACGCCGACGGCCTCACCGAGGCCGGATTCGAGGTGATCCTCGGCATCAACCACTGGCAGACCGCCATCGACACCTTCGCCCTCAATCACCCCAAGGCCGCAGCCCGCTGCGCCGACATCCAGAACTACCCGATGCGATGGCTGCCCAAGGCGCTGCTGCTGTGGGCCTCGGTCATCTGCAGCGAGATCAGCCCGGCCGGCGGCAGAAGGCGCCGGGCGGATGCCGCCCAGGAAGCCCTCTTCGAGGAAGAGGAGCTGTGGCGCGAACTGCCCGACGAGGCCTTCGAGAAGACCCGTGTGACCGCCTGGTGCGTCCTGCGTGCCGCCGAAGCCAAACGCTTCCCGTGCGTCGTGGTGGAGAACGTCGTCGAGTTCGTACGCGACTGGCCCCTGTTCCCGGAGTGGATCCGCTGCATGAAGAAGCTCGGCTACCGGGTGCAGATCGTGTCGGTGTCCTCCGCGCACATCGGCGACGCCACCAACGCGCACGCGCCTCAATGGCGTGATCGCATTTATGTCGTGTTCACGCTCGAGGGCGTGCGGCGCCCCGATCTCGCGCCGCGTCCGCTGGCGTACTGCGTGGAGTGCGGGCGCGACGTCAAGGCCCGCCAGACCTGGTTCGATGCGAAGGTCCGTGTCGGCAAGTACCAGGAGGAGTACAACTACCGCTGCCCCAATACCCGGTGCGCGCACGCCGAGGTCGAGCCCTACGTGCGGCCCGCCTCCGACATCATCCTGTGGGACAACATCGGCACCCGGATCGGCGATCGCGCGAAGCCGCTCGCCGACACCACGATGGAGCGCATCGAAAAGGGCCTGGGCAAGTTCGCCCACCAGCCCAGCGTCATCACCCTCACCCACGGCCAGGACGGCACCGACCGCGCCTTCGACCCTCTGGTGCGGCCCATGCCCACACGTACGGCGAAGGTCGGCGAGGGGCTGCTCGTGCCCGTGGGTGGCACCTGGAACGACACCGCCACCACCGTCGACACTCCGATGCGCACCCGGCTGACCCGGGAGAGCGAGGCCCTGGTCACCGTCGCCCCGGCGCCGTTCATCGTCGAGTACCGCAACAACTGCGACGCCGCCCCCATCGACAACCCGCTCTCCACCCTCGCCACCGCCCGCCACCACGGCCTCGTCGTCCCCGACGGCATCGGCGGCGACCGGGCTCGCAACACCCTCGTCATCCCCTACCGCAAGGGCAACACCGTCAAGACCGCCGGCGCCCCGCTGCGCGCCCTGTCCACCCACGACTCGGCAGCCCTCGTACGCGCCGTACCAGTCATCGAGGACTGCTACTTCCGCATGCTCCAGCCCCGCGAACAGCTCTCCGCGCAACGCTTCCCGGCCACCTACAAGGTCCTCGGCACCAAGGCCGAACAGACCATGCAGGCCGGCAACGCCGTGTCCGTGAACGTCGCGCACTGGCTCGGCAAGCGCCTGATGCCCGTCCTCACCTCGTAGACCCGCCCAACACCTCTACCAAGAATGGAAGTTCCATCCATGGCCGAACCCGACGACACCGCCCGGCACGACCACCTGGCCGTGGTCACCCAGCGCCGCAGAGATATGGCCGGGCAGCTGCGCCTCGTGGAAAGGGCGCACGCCGTGACCGTCCTGGACCACCTGGCCGCCCTCGTACGCGACGCCTGCCCGCAGGCCGCGTACGTCGCCTTCGCCTACTACGGCAACACGCGCTCCGTCGACCTGCACGGCGTCCTCGCCGAGGCGCCCACCGAACTGTCCCCGCTCCCGTGGCTGTGGGACCGGCAGAACCGGCAGACGGACGGCGAGGACGAGGACGACGGCGGGCACGTCCTGGACGGTCTCGCCGACCGCATCGAAAGGGACACCGAGACCATCCTGCGGTCCTACCAGTCACCGGTGTGGTCGGCCGTGCGCCGCAACACGGCATCCGAGGGCAACAGCTGGCTCCTCCAACTGCCGCCCGCCGACCGCGTCGCCCACATCGCCGAACTCGTGCGCGCACACCACCCCGAGGCCAGCCACATCGTCGTCGACGGCCGCTCCGGCGGCCGCGCCCTCGAGGTCCTGGAAGGGCCACAGGGAGTAGAGGGGCCGGAAGGCGACGGCCCCGTGTACCGCACCGTCCGGTGCGCATGGCCGCTACATACGGACGACGAGATCGCCCGGATGATCGCCCAGATCTTCGCCCTGCCCGACCTCGCCGACCGCCACCTCGAAGCCGCCCGCACCACCTACCGCCACCCCTTCGGTCAGCACCCCAGCGACAGCATCCGCATCCTCCCGCTGCCGCCCACCGACTAAAGATCACCGGAGGAACCACCACATGAGCGGCAACGGCTGGGTCGCCCAGGCCCCGTGCGTCGGGGACCCCCGCTTCACCCCCAACGACGCGCGCGCCGACACCCTCCGCACGCCGCACGTCACCGACCTGCTCACCACCTGCGAGACCTGCCCCTTCAGAGCCCGCTGCATCGCCCTGGTCAAGCCGCATCACTCCCACTTCGACGGGATCTGCGGCGGACGGCTGTGGCTGGACGGCTGGATCCGCGCGACGTGCCGCGGTGCGGAGCCCGGCGAACTCGACTCGGAGGGAGAGCCGCCGATCGTGCACGGCACCGAGGCCGGGGCCCGCGCGCACCACCGCCGCGGCGAAGAGGCCTGCACCCTGTGCCGGGAAGGCGCCCGGATCGCCACGGCTGAGCGCCGGGCCCGCCGGCGCTCAGCAGCCCGGACGGGAGGTTCACCAAAAACTCAAGGTAGGTGACATGAGTGAAGAATGACGCAATGATCTTGGTGTGGGATGTGAGCACGGCAGGAGAAGACGACCACGACCCCGGTTACGGCCTCGCACCACTCCCGGCCGCCTGGCGCGCCCACCCCGCCGGCACCACCAACACCCCGCATCTGCAAGCGAACCGAGAGGACACCACGTGAACAAGAACCAGCTCATCGACGCCGTCGCCGAGAGCACCGGCAACCGAGGCCAGGCCGCCAAGTCCGTCGAACTCGTCCTGGACACCATCGTCCGCGCGGTCACCGCCGGCCAGACCGTCTCCGTCACCGGCTTCGGCACGCTCACCCCGCAGCACCGGCCCGAACGCACCGCCCGCAACCCCCGCAACGGCACCGCCGTCACCGTCGCCGCCACCCGCGCCATCAAGTTCCGCCCCGGCAGCCGATTCCGCGACCTCGTCGCCGGACGCACCCCCATGCCCGCCACCGGCAACTCCATCAAGAAGGCCCCCAAGACCCCCCGCCCGTAACGCCCCCCGCGCACCCGCCCGCCGCCGCCCCGGCCCTGCACGCCGGGGCGGCACTCGCCGAAGGAGCCAGATGCAGCACTCTGTGGGAACCGACATACAAGCCACCGCCCAGTGGCTCGACGAACGCGGCGCCGCCGGCGCCGCCACCGTCCTGCGCCGCACAGCCCAGCAGCGCGACCGCCTGCGCCGCGAGCGCGACACCGCTCGCGCCGACGTCAACCGGCGTACACAGGCGTGGCGTTCGGCTCGCCGTCGCGCACGCCGCTCCCGCGAGGCCGGCTCCGAACTGCAGCGACAGGTGCAGCGCATGCGACAGGCCCGCAGCGAGCACTTCGCCGCCGGCGGACAGAGCATCGAAGACCTCCTGCGCGACAACGTGATGATGCGCACCGACCTCGCCCGCTTCCAGGCCCTGGTCGAACGCGCAGGATGGCTCCCCGACACCGCACAGCGCCGCCTGTGGCGCTGGCGCAACGGCTGGTGGGAACTCGCCTACCGCAAACGGAACACGAAGGACGGCTACCCCGACACCGGTTGGTACCTGTGGGGCCCGCCCGAGACCTGCGACGGCGAATACACCGCACACCTCAAGGGCGAGGCGCTCACCGAGGCCGACCGCGTGATCACCCGCTACCTGGCGATCGTCGCGGAGGCCGCCCGGTGACCTTCCGGCCCCAACTCCTCACAGGCCGCGTGGCTCACGGCGGCAGAATCGGTGCAGTAGCCCTCGACGAGACCGACTGCAGCGCCGGGGTGCACCCATGACCGCGCCGCCGCAGAGCGCCCCCATCACCCTGCCCACCCTCCATGCGGCAGGGGACTGGCGGCCGCACGTCATCGGCCTCGACCTGTCCCTGACCTCCACCGGCATCGCGGGCACCGACTGGGCGCGGGCCTGTCGCCCCGGACGGCGCCGCAGCCACGAACGCCTCGACTGGCTGTCCGCTCACATTGCCGACGCGGTCCAGGACGCCGACCTGGTCGTCGTCGAGGGCGCCGCGTACGCGCAAGGAGCCCAGGCCGGACACCACGAACTCGCCGGACTGTGGTGGGTCATCACCCAATACCTGTGGTGCCGGCGCATCCCGTACGCCGTCGCCAACCCGCACCACCGCACCATCTACGCGACCGGCCGCGCCAACCCGGCCCAACAGCACCCGCGCACCGTACGCGCCAAGATCGCCAAAGGCATGGTGCGCAGCGCCGTCGCCGAACGGTACAGCATCCCCTGCGAAGGCCCGGGCCGCTACGACCAGGCCGACGCCGTGATCCTCGCCGCGATGGGCCTGGACTGGCTCGGCTACCCCACCGCGCCCGTCCCCGACACCCACCGCCGCGCGCTTGAAGCCGTCGCATGGCCCGAACGGCCACCCGCCGCCGCGAAATAGGCGAATTGAATTCCCGCCAGAATCCCCGCATTTAACTTCGGATGAAACTTGAATTACGGGTATTTGAGAATAAGATATAAACACGAAGTTCGGAAAAGCCGAACTCAATCAAAAGAGGCGGGAATTCCGGTCACCCTCTTCCGGCCCCTTCCTTGATTCCCGCCGCACTCCCGGACTCAACCCCGGGTGTGCCACTCGACGCCCAGAAACACCGCGCCCCCGGCCCACCACCGGGGGCGCACCCATACGTGCAAGCGTCACCTTCTTGGAGCCCAAAATGCACTACAGCCGCGACATCCGCGCCATAGCCGAAAACCTCGCCATCGACCCCGCCCACGTCGCCAGATCCCTCCAATTCGTCATCCGCCACACCGCCCACCAGCCCACCCGCCGCCCTTCGGGCCAGACGCCCGGTGCACACCGACGCGCGCTCGTCCTGGACAGCGACGCCATCGCAACCGTCGCCAACATCGCCCTGCGCATGGCCGACCGCAACGACGAAGCCCACCTCCTCACCGCCATCCGCAAGACGGCCACCGGCACCAGCGCACACAAGCCCGTCATCCACCGCGGCGTCGGCACCCTGCCCGAATTCCACGGCCACCCCCGCGTCGCCGAAGCCATCGCCATACTCCAGGCAGCCGGACTCCCGCCCGCCCGCTACGACAGGACCGGCTGGGCCGACCCCGGCTTCCAGGTCCTGCCCGGCGACCACACCACCCCCGACTGGGTGTTCCTCCTGCCCGACCCCGACGCCGAACACCGCGACGGCTTCACCGGCGGACGCCGCGGCTACCCCACCGTCATGCAGTGGGCCGGCTGGACCATCCACGACCAGCCCTTCCACGGCGGCCTGTGGGCCGCACGCCACCCCGACCACCAGGGCGCCTTCACCCTCTGACCGCCGCCCGTGCCCGGCCCGCCCCACGGCGGCCGGGCCGGGCACGGCCCGAGACCGAAAGGCCCACCCCGGTGAAGACCCCGGTAGACCAGCACACCCTCCACACCATGGCCCACCTCCTCGGCCTCAACGACGGCCAGGCCGCAGCCGCCCTCGCCGACATCGAGACCACGCTTCGGCACAGCTACACCTTCCGGCCCCTGGCCGTACGCCACCACAGCTACGAGCAGTTCACGGCCTCACTCGACGCCGACGAATTCGCCCTGCTGTACCTCCAAGCCGCCCTCAACCAGACCGGGCAACGAGACCTCGCCGACGACATCGCACGCCGCGCCCTCGTCACCGGCCTGCCCACCTGGCCCACCCCCTGACCCACACCGGCCCGACGCACGACAGCCGCCCCGGCCGCGCCCCGCGCACCGGGGCGGCCCCATACGCGCCCACACCCGATGAGGAACAACTTCCCATGCCCGAGAGTGACATGTTCCTTCCCAGAGCCGCCACCCCGACCACCACCCACCGCCCCGCACCCAGCTGGGCCGCCAAGAAAAAGACCCCACCCCCGCCCGCCGCGCCCCTCAACGGCTCGGCGAAGACGACGTGGCGCCGCGCCTTCGCACCCAGCGACCCCCACGAACACGCCCACAAAATCGCCGAGACGGTCATCGACACCTGGTACCGGTCCCACGGCGGCAGCAGCATCCACATCCCCATCGGCACCGTCGCCGCCCTCGCACTCCTGCGCCGCCCACCCGGCACCGGCAACGCCCTCGCCGACTGGATCATCAACCTCGAACCCCGCGAACTCCCGCAGCTGTTCAAGGAGATCTACCTCGGCCACTGGATCAAACGCCCCGACCTGATCAACCGCGCCCTGCGCCTGCACGACTGGGCCTGGAACCCCGACCCCGACCCCCACCAACTCCGCGCCGTCCACGCCATCACCCACCAAGCCCTCAACCAGGGCCTGTTGCACCTCACCGGCCACGACGACCCCTACATGCGCGCCGAATCCGACGTCCTCAGCCCGCTCCTGACCGGGCTTCGCCACAAGAGCGACAAGAAATGGCGCGGCGAATACCACACCCCGCCCTGCGTCTCCGACCTCATCGCCCGCCTCCTCGGCGACGACTCCCTCCAGCCCGGCGACGCCATCCGCGAACCCGCCGTCGGCACCGGCACCATGCTCCGCTCCATCGCCCAACTCCTCCGCGACCGCGGCCTGAACACCCACGACTTCCACTGGTACGGCAACGACATCGACGACCTCGCCGCCGCCTGCGCCGCCATCAACACCATCATCTGGGACCTCGGCCCCGGCGCCCTCATCGGCTGCGCCAATTCCCTCGCCCTCGAAGACGGCGGCTACGCCAAAACCCTCGCCGAAGCCAAAGAAGCCTTCGAACAACGCGACACCTACGTCGACATGGCATCCGGCATCGCCACCTGGCGCCGCACCTTCCGCCTCCTCGACAACCTCACGCCCGACCAGCAGAAAGCCCCCGCATGACCGAAGACAGGGACCCCGCACACCCCCGCACCACCCCGCGACGACGCACCCGTCGGCCCACGTTCGCCAAGCCCGCGGACACCGTCCCCGTCCAGGCGCTCGACGACATCGCGCCCGACCTCGACCCGCCCTGGACCAAAGACGACCTCGTCGCCACCGAGCGCACCGTCGAGTACGTACACCCCGACGGGCACCGCATCGGCCTACGCGCTCAAGACGGCAGCGGAGTCGTCCAGGCATGGATCACCGCCGGCCCCCACCTGCCGCCGATCCCCGACGGCACCGAAGCCGAGCAAGCCGCCGCCCAGGCCGCCAACGACGCCCGACTCCAACCCCACCGGACCTGGAACGCCGCCCTCACCCTCCAGCCCGGCACCGACCCCCGTCAGGCGCTGAGCGCCCTCGTGCGCGACCAGCTCATCCCGGCCCTCACCCACAAGCCGAAGCACGTACGCCCCCGCTCCCCAGCCACACCCGACTCCGCACCCACACCCGACACCGCCGAGCCCACCCCTCCGGAAGGACACACGCGATGACCACCCACCCCACCCCCATCAAGATCCGCACCACGGCCGACGTCGCCGAACTCCTCCTCCACTTCGTCGGCCACTACCCCGAGAACAGCATCCTGCTCGGCGGCATCACCGACCTCGACGACCTCACCCACGGCCCCGTCATGACTTACCCGCTGCCCGACAACCCCGACGTCTGGGGCGACGCCGCCGACACCCTCGCCACCGACTTCCTGCACACCACCGCGCACGCCGACCACGACGTCCTCGAAGTCATCGTCCTGATCCTCCGCGACCCCCGCCCCGACCAAGCCGCCAAGGACACCGCCGACGCCCTGCGCGGCCTCGGCGACCACTTCATACGCGCCTTCACCGACCTCGCCCGTATCCCCGTCAACACCACCATGGTGCTCGTCGACAACCGGCTGTGGACCTACGACGGCGACATCTCTGACGGCACCGACGGCGAAGTGATCCTCGATCCCACCAACCCCGACAGCCTCACCGCCCAACTCCACAGCCGCGGCCTGCCGCCCCTGCGCCGCGCCAGCGACATCGCCCGAGAATTCCGCCCCGCCACCACCCACGCCGACCGCTACCAGCACGCGATCCACGCCTGGGAGTCCATCGCCGCCGACTGGACCGCCACGCCCCTCGCCGCCGCGCTCGCCCGCCAGGGCACCCTCAACATCATCGAAGCCGCCCGCCAGGACCTCGCCGGCCCCAACCCGCGCCTCCACGACGAGGCCGCCGCCCGCATCATCTGCGGCCTCCAGGACCGCAAGGCCCGCGACCTCGCCCTCGGCCACGGCGCCGACAGCGACCTCCACCACCTGCGCACCCTGTGGGCCGACCTCGCCCGCCGCTGCGTCGCACCCCACACCGACAAGGCTCCGCCCCTGCTCACCCTCCTGAGCTGGACCGCCTGGCGCCAAGGCGACCGCACCACAGCCCGCATCGCCCTCACCGACGCGCTCACCATCAACCGCGACTACCGCATGGCCTGGCTCCTCCTCGAAGCCATCAACACCAACGCCCCCGCACACGCCCTCATGAACGAGTTCCGCCGCGAAGTCGCCCGCATGACCGCCCACGACACCGCCCTCACCAACGACCAGTAACCCGCCCTCCCTCCGTCCTCCCGCGGCCCCGGCACCACGCCGGGGCCGCCCCACCCGAAAGCACACCGAACCCATGACCACACCCGAACCCTCCGCACCAATGACGACCACATTGGCGCGGGGCAGATTGGCGGCAACCGAGATGCTCCACTCGATTTCCCACGCGACACCTACCGTGCCGCACCCCTCCGGGCCCAAGGGCAGGATGGGCCTCGAGGAGCTCCTGGCGCTCCCGGCCACGGTGAATGTGGTGACGGCGGCCAGGGCGCTGGGGATCAGCAAGGAGAAGGCCTACCAGCTGCTCCGCGCCGGAGAGTTCCCGGTGGCGACGCTGCGCCTGGGGCACACGACACGAGTGCCGTCGGCGGGGCTGCGCAAGGCGCTCGGCGTGGACGTTCCAGGCCGGCCCGTGGACTGATCGAAACCACTCTCCGGTGCCGCGTCAGCCCTGGCCAACCAGGCCTTCCGGCAGATCATCTACCCCGGCAGTGTCACTGGCTCTGTTTCGGCCCCCGTCGCCGGGCGCCGGCTCGCCCGAGTGGACCTCACCGCATGCCCTGCCGTGCCACTCTCCGTAGTTTCGACCGCGCATAGCGACACGGCTCCCGCCCCTCGGCGGGAGCCTCTGGGTCTCACCGAAGGAGCAGTTCACATGTCCAAGCTCCGCGTATTCGCCGCTCTCGGCCTCGCACTGACCGCGGCCACCGCCGGTGTGGCCCCGGCATCTGCTGAATCCGGGCCGGAAACGAAAGCACACCTCGACGTGCGAGACGACGGCAGCTGGATCATCGGATTCGGCAAGAAGGAACGCTCCGGTGCCATCCCGTTCTCCGACTACTGCGTCGGGCACTTCACCGGCCCCAGAACGGTGAACAACACCCTGGAGTGGGGTGCCGAGCAGACCTGTGAGGGCAACTCGAAGCCCCAGTACGTCCGTACGAGACTGCAGAGCACCTGTCCAGGGTCCCTCTGCATCGTATTTCCCGACGAAACGAGTTGGATCCGCTCCCCATACCGGGAGGACTACACGCGGGTGTCACGCGTCGTCCGGGACGAGAAGTGCGGCAACGACAACCAGCGCGTCTACCGCATCGAAGTGAAACCATACGCACGCGGCATCGAGTTCGACTCACTACTGTCCGACGAGAAGAAGGTCAACTGCGACATCTCCCCCTGATCCTCGGAGCGCCATGACCACCGCACCACGCACACCACCACGCGTGCTCCTTGAGCCGGAACTGCTCCACTCCTCGCCCAAGGCCCTCGTCTGGCATGACGGCCTGATCGCCGGCGTACGCGGACTCACCCTCTCCCTCGGAGTCCAGGCGGGCCCCGAAGCCCCGAAGGCCGCAATGTTCGACGACGAGTGGGAGGAGACCGACCCGCTCACCCCCGTCGGCATCACTCTCCGGCCCTTCGGATCTCCCGCTGCGGTGCTTGCCCTGCCCGCCCCGGAGGGCACACGGAACACCATGCGATGGACCGCCGACTTCGGAGACGTGGAACCCCACCAGGCCCTCCTGGACATCTACATCAAGCCCCTCGGCCTCCACATCACGCGCATGCTCGACGGGACCGGCGAACAGAACACGCCCGAAGCAGCACAGCAGGACATCGCCGCGCCGAGGCCCAGGCTCCTCGCCGGCCCGGAGATCCTCTACGACGAAGACGGGTACGTCGTCTGGCAGCACGGTGTCGTCGTGAACCCGGCCGGGCTGCACAGCACCCTTGAGGTCATCGTCGACCCGTCACGCACGGACATCGAACTCCTCGGCGACGGCTGGCAACTCGGCGAAAGAGGAGAAGGATCCCCGCCGCCCCTCGGCATCAGAATCACCGACGGCGGACAACCGGTCGTGGCCCAAAGAGGCGGAATCGCCGGCAGCGAGCGGGCGCTGACCTGCTCCAGGTCCTTCCCGTCCCCTGCCTCCCGGTATATGAGCGCACACTTCGACGTACCGCCGCTCGGCCTGAGCGCCAGCCGGGAACTCCACGACGTGAGGGCGTAGCACCGTGACAGGGCGTGCTGTGCGATGGCGGGCCGCGTCGCTCTCGCCAGCCCTCAGCCGCCGGGCAGCGCAGGTGCCCGTCGGCCGCACGGCGGGAAGCTACTCCTCGCCAAGAATCCGAAGACCGTGCCTCTCCTGGAAGTGCCGGTAGTCCTTGAGATTCAACGGGCGGTTTTCGCCGTCGTCCGACTCGATTGGCGTGGACAGAGCGTGGCTGCTGATTCCGTTATCCGAATCGTCTGCCTGGCGAGGCGGCCCGGGGCGTGTCAGCCGAGTCCGGTTTCCTGTTCCGGCAGGGGGAGCTCGTCGAGGTCGAGGCTGTACGTGCGGCCGTCGGCCAGGGGGATGGGGAGCTTTCCGGTGCCGTAACGGTGGGGTCGCGTGGTGGCGTAGCCACTCCCGGTGGGCTCGGTGTGCAGGACCACCTCGCGTGCGTACGGGTCCACCACCAGGTAGATGGGGATGCCGTACCGGCCGTACTTCGCCGTGCAGTCGTCGTAGTCCTTGCGGGCGGAGGAGACCGAGACGACCTCGGCGATCAGCAGGACATCCTCGAAGCCGTAGCGCGCGCCCTCGCGGCGGGCGTCCTGGCGCAAGATCGCAAGGTCAGGCGCGGAGTTCTCGTCCGCGGGAAAGTCGATGTAGACGTCCGACGGGGTCTTCGCGTGGCGGCCCAGGGACACGACCGTGTCGTACTGCATCGACTTGATCGTGCTGGAGTGCTCGAAGCTCTGCGGAGTCATGATGATCTTTCCGTCGATGCCGAAGAAGACCACGTGTCCCTCGGGGAACTCGGTGCTCGCGATCGAGTCGACGCTCATGGCAAGGCTCCTTCCCGTGTGATGCCAGCATACGGCGGGTGATGAGCCCCGCACGGGGATGTGATCGAGTCTGTGCGGGATGTGACCACTCCAGTCAGGCCAGGTCGCGGTGACGCTCGGCGTAGATGAAGGCGATGAACTCCTCCACTTCCTCGTCCGACTCGAACGTGTCCGCCCGCAAGTCGTCCAGCGACCGGATCGGCTGCACGTTCTTCGCCGCAAGCAGCTCCTCGACCGACAGGCGCGGCCGCATCACCGGATGGATCGGATACTCAGTCCCCTCAGCGTCCATCCTGCGGCCCCTTCGTTCGCAGATGCGCCCCAGATACGCAGGCCCGCTATCCAGCCTGACACGTGCCCGTGGCGCCTGTCCTGGCTCCGTGGCCGAGGCTCCACGCGGTACGAGACGTCGCAGCACCCCGGCTACGGGATCCTGGCCGCAGCCCTCGCGATCACGACGAATCCGTTCCTTCGCAGTACGCCGCGAGCTAACCTGCGGCGTAAGCGGCTGACCAGCGAAAAGCCGCATAGCTTGAGTCCCGGGCACAGGGGCCGACGAGCCGCTGCGCCGGTAAGGCACTCCGTTCACCCTCACTTCGAAACCCGTCATCGACAAGCTCGCCGAGCTGCGCGAACGGGTCCGCTGCATCACAAAGTCGACCGCGACGCGGTGCACCCACAGGCCCTGAGGGACCGGCGTGGGACCAGAAGGGGCCAGAAAGCGGCCTAATGATCTTGCAGGGGTCGGCGCGCGAGAGCGGGAAATTGGCCCCTGACCTGCTGAAACGCGAACGGAGCGATCAAGATCAAGATCGGCGGTCAAGGACTCATAATCCGTCGGCCGTGGGTTCGAGTCCCACCCGCCCCACCACTAGCTGGTAGAGCAGAATCGTTCTGACCAGCCAGAACGTAACCTGATGGCCCGTCACGGAAACCGTGGCGGGCCATCTGTCACTCCAAGGGAGTCGCCCCAGGGGGCATCGCGTTGTCGATGAGGGTGGCGGCGATGGCCGCGGCGGTGGGGAAGGCGTCGGCGTCGAGGACCCGGGTGCGGGCTGCTGCGCCGTCGATGAGCAGTGCGAGCTGCTCGCCGAGCTGTTCGGGGTTGGCGGCGCCGGCTTCGCGGGCGGTGTTGGCGAGCCGGGCGGCGACGGCCTTCTTGTAGTCGCGTGCCTCCTGGGATGCCGGGTGCTGGGGGTCGTGGAGTTCGACCGCGGCGGCGATATAGGGGCACAGCGGGGTGGTGGCGGGAACGTCGAAGGCCGCCAGGAGCCGCTCGCGGGGCGTGAGGTCGGTGCGGTCGAACACGTCGGACAGCACGGCGGGGTCGAACCGGCGCAGGTACTCGGCGACGAGTTCGTCCTTACTTGTGAAGTGCTGGTAGGCCGTGCGCTTGGACACCTGGGCCGCCGCGCACAGCTGGTCCATGCCGGTGCGGTTGATGCCCTGCTCGCGGAACAGCCGCTGGGACGCGCTGACGATGCGCTCGCGGGCTCCTCGGCCGCGCCGTGTGCCCGTGGGGCCCTTCTCCAACTCCGTCATGGACCCATCGTACCCCGGTTGGGTAACGACCGGTGTACATAGTTGCGCCGGGGCGGCCCGCCTCGTACCGTAAGTACACGGGACGGTGTACTTAACATCGTCGCCCCAGGTGCGCACGGCACCACCGACCCAAGGGAATGGCTATGGGAAAGCTCGACGGCAAGGTCGCGGTCATCACCGGCGGCACCACCGGCATGGCACTGGCCGGAGCGAAGCTGTTCGTCTCGGGGAGATCGCCGAGGCCCAGTTCGACACCTGGTTCGGGCTCAACGCCCGCGGAACCCTGTTCACCGTCCAGAAGGCGCTCCCGCTCCTCAACGACGGGGGCTCCATCCTCATGACGGGCTCCAACGCCTCCCTCGGCGGCTTCCCCGGCTGGAGCGTCTACGCGGGCAGCAAGGCCGTCCAGCAGGCATGGGCCCGCGTCTGGCTCAACGAGCTCAAGGACCGCCGCATCCGCGTCAACGTCCTGACGCCCGGTCAGGTCGCCACCGCCAAGCAGGCGGAACTCTTCGACGAGGCCACCAAGCGCCAGTTCGAGTCCCTCATCCCCCGCGGCCAGATGGGTCACCCCGACGAGATCGCCGCCGCGGCCCTCTTCCTCGCCTCCGACGACTCCAGCTACGTCAACGGCATGGAACTCGTCGCCGACGGCGGCACCACCGCGATCTGAACCGAGCGGTACACAACCCAAGGGCAGGGCATCTCATGAGCGGCATCAGCATCATCGGCACCGGGAACATGGCCCGCACCATCGGTGCGCGGGCCATAGCGGGCGGCAACACCGTCGAGGTCATGGGCCGCGATCAGGCCAAGGCCGCCGACCTGGCCAAGGCGCTCGGCGGCGGCGCCACGACAGGAGAGTGGGGCACCGCCCCGGCCGGGGACATCGTCATCGTGGCCCTGTTGTACGACGGTGTCGTGCCGGTCGTCGCCCAGTACGGGGACGCGCTCGCGGGCAAGGTCGTCGTCGACATCAGCAACCCCTTCAACTCCACGTTCGACGGGCTCGCCCACCGCGAGGAGACCTCGATCGCGCAGGAAGTCGCCAAGATCGCCCCGGCCGGCGCCGACGTGGTGAAGGCGTTCAACACCGTCTTCCGTCAGGTCCTGGAGAAGGGCCGGCCCGACGTCTTCATCGCCGGCGACAGCGCCCAGGCCAAGGCCGGTGTCGAGGCGTTCGTCGAGAGCCTCGGGATGCGCCCGCTGGACGTCGGCGGCCTGAAGATGGCGCACTGGCTGGAGGGAGCGGGCGTGGTCACGGTGGGCCTCGCCAACCACGGGGTGGGGAACCTGGACTTCGCCCTCGGCGCCACCGGACTTCCCGCCTGAGCCCCGACCCCCGAGAGACCCGCCCCGGCCGTCCGGCGGTTCGAGACGGGGCATACGGTGAGGAAACATTCGGCGGTACGAGAGAAGGAGTCGGGAGTGGCCTCACCGGAGCGTGCTCCTCAGGAGCAGCGGGCGTACGAACCCGGCCCGTCGGCGGGGAAGCTCTTCCTCTTCGTGCTCGCGTTCGTCGGCTTCGCCGTGCTCGTCGTCGGCGCAGGCGTGGTGCTCGTGGCCGGCGGCTGACGCCGGGCCGACGGGAAGCGGAGACAGAGGCGACCGGGATCCCGGTCAGTCGGCCAGCGGGTTCAGGGTCATCGGGCGGATTCTGCCCTCCAGCATCTCGCCGAGTCCGCGCACCGCGCACACGTCCGGGCGTTCGGCGATGTGTACCGGGACGCCCGTCGCCGCCCGCAGCATCTGGTCGAGGCCGGGCAGCAGAGCGGAGCCGCCGACCATCATGATGCCGCGCTCCGTGAGGTCGGCGACCAGGTCGGGCGGGCAATCGCGCAGCACCCTGCCGATGCCGTCGAGGACGGCGGTCAGCGGGGTGTGGATCGCGCTGCGCACGGCGGCGGTGTCCACGTGCACCGAGCGGGCCAGGCCCGTCGCCACGTCGCGGCCGTGGATCTCGGTCTGCTCCGGGCCCTGCGGGGTGAGGCCGTTGCCGCTCAGGGCGAGTTGCAGGGGGCGTACGGACTGGGACGGCAGCATCAGCGCGTGGTGCTGGCGCAGGTGCTGGACGACCGCGTGGTCGATGGCGTCGCCGCCGACGGGGATCCGGGCCGCCGTCACGATCGAGCCGAGCGAGAGGACCGCGATCTGGGTGGTGGCCGCGCCGCAGACGATGATCATCGTGGCCTCGGGCTGCTCGACCGGGAGGCCGCAGCCGACCGCGGCGGCGATCAGGGTGTCGACCAGTTCCACACGGCGGGCGCCGAGGCCGATGAGGGTCTCGACGGCGGCGCGCTGGGCCAGCGGGTCCGCGTCGTGCGGGATCGCGGCCGCGGCGCGCAGCCGGGGCTTGCGGCGAAGGGTGCGGCGGAGCTTGTCGCCGAGCAGATGGCGCAGCATCCGCTGGGCCATCTCGATGTCGACGACCGTGCCGCCGGAGACGGGGCGTACGACGCGGATGTAGTGCGGGGTGCGGCCTGTCATCTTCTCGGCGAACTCGCCGACCGCGATGAGCGCGCCGGTGCGGGTGTTGACCGCCGCCGCGCTCGGTTCATCGACGACGAGGCCCGCGCCCTTCACGTACACGCGGGTGCGCGCGGCACCCAGATCGACGGCGAAGTGGCAGCGGCGCAACTGCTCCAGACTGGCGGTCATGGCAGATCCTCCCGAGAGCGCGGACCGTGGTGGGCTCGCCGGGTGGCGACCCTTCTGGCATCCTGCGGTCGCGCGCGGGAGGGCGCTCGCTGGAGTAGGCCGGCCGGGTCCGCAAACGCCGGGGCGCCGCCTCCCGTGGGACGGGGGAGACGGCGCCGCTTCGGTGTCCGACGGTGTTACACCAGCCACCCGACGAAGTGGGCGAGGCCGGCGAGGATGTCGGTGATGACGTTCATGTGTCGCGTTCTCCTAGCGATGATGCAAAGTGCACCGGTGATGCAAAGTGCATGTGGGACTTGGGACTTGAGATGTGCATCGCGATGCGGTCGCTACGGTCTGCAGCCCGTTGCTTGCGCACCGTAAGCATCGTTCGTCGCGGGCTTTCGACGCAAACTTCTGGACGACGATCACCTGTTCAAGGGAACAACTGCGCCCCTGTTCGTTTCCGGTGTTCTACGCCGGCCGGGGCTACGCCTCGTACCAGCGCTGGAGCAGTCCCCACGTGAACTCCGCCCGCACCTCGCGCGGGGTTCCCGCCTCGTCCGGGGCGCGGAACGCCAGGCCCCAGCGGGTGGGCGCCGAGCCTTCGAGGGGGCGGGCCGGGGCGAAGGCGCGGGCCGCTTCGTCCACCGTGCAGGACCAGGGCGTCAGATCGGCGAGGGTGCGCAGGGCCGGGCCCGGGGCGCCGGGGGTGCGGATCAGCCACTCGTTCCAGATGCCGCCCGTGGGCGCGAGCAGCACCTCGAAGCGCAGGTCGGGCCAGAGTGGCACCGGCCACAGCAGCGCCTCGCACTCCAGGTCGCCGACCTTGCGGATGAGGGTGCGCTCCGGGGTGCCCAGGACGGACCGGTAGCGGGAGACCGCTGCCCGCGGGTGGCGGGAGTGCAGCTTCGCCTGCCAGCGGCGGTTCGCCTCCCGCATGTCGGCGACGGAGACGCCGAGGTCGGCGCGGGCGGTCTCTACGAGCTGCGGATTGTGGTCGGCCATGCGGCGCAGCAGGACCAGTTGGAAGTCCAGCGGGGTGAAGGGGGCGTCAGCGGGGCGTCCGGGCATGCGCTCCATGGTGGCGTACGCCGCCGGGGGCCCGCCCGTCGGGAAGGAACAGCACCGAGTTCACGTACCGCGGGCGGCGCCCGGTCGGGGTGAGGGCGCGGCGCAGCAGACCCTGCGAGGCGATGTGGGCGGTGCCGCGCTGATGGGCCGCCAGATCGTAGGAGGGCAGGGGCAGCCAGTCGGTGTCCGTGTCGGGGAGGACCCAGCCCTCGTAGCCCTGGGCGCGCAGGTGGGCGACGACCGGGGTGATCGGCTGGATGCGGGTCTCCAGTTCGATGAAGAGGGCGGGCCGGTCGTGGGCGAGCAGGGTGCGGGCGCCGCGCAGCACCCGCAGCTCCGCGCCGTCCACGTCGACCTTGATGAAGTCCACGTCGTGCAGGGCGAGTTCGTCGAGCGTCACGCACGGGACCTCGCGGCCGGTCGGCGCGTGCAGGTCGTCGCGGCGGACGAGGGAGGACACGCCGCGTTCGCCGCGCTCGTCGTGCGGAGGCTGCCACAGGGGGGCCGTGCCGCGGCGGTCGCTGGCCGCCGCCCGGACGACCCGCACGTTCGCGGGAGCGGACGCGGCGAGCACCCGGGCCAGGTGCGGGACCGGTTCGAGGGTGATCACGCGGCGGGCCCGGTCCGCGAGCCGGTGGGTCCACGGGCCGTACCAGCCGCCGACGTCCACCGCCGTGCCGCAGGCTCCCGCGGCGGGCAGCATGTCGGCGAGCCGGGTCAGCTCGGGTTCGAAGCGCGGGTACAGGGCGCGGGCCGTCGCCGCGGTCAGCCGGGCGGGCAGCCAGGGGGCGAGGCGGGCGGCGAGCGTCGTCATGGGAGGGCCCGTTTCGCCTGCTCCGCCCGTTGCAGGAGCTGCTCGTGCTCGCCCTCCGGGACCTGTTCGCCGGACGACGGGAGGAGCTGCGGGATGCCGTCGACGATGGGGTAGCGGCGGTGCAGCCGCGGGTTGTAGAGGCAGTCGCCCGCGTCGCCCTCCGGTGCGGGCAGCAGGAGCAGCGGCCCCTTGTCGAGCGGGCAGGCGAGGATCTTGAGCAGCGGGTCGTCAGGGTTCATGCGGGAGCAACTCCCTTGGTTCTTGGTCCGGTTGTGTGGGGGTGTCGTGTTTCGGCATCAGGAGCAGCACGGCGACCGCGAGGGCCGTGCCCGTGACGCGCAGCGTCAGGCGGACCGGCTCGTGGGGGAGCGATTCACCGAACGCGAGCGTGCCGAGGACCGCCGTGAACAGGCAGGTGACCGTGGTGCACACCGGGACGATCAGCGAGGCACGGCAGCGTTGCAGGGCCGCCTGCGACATGACGAGGCCGAACGCGCCCGTGCACATCAGCAGATACGGGTACGGGGACGCGAACAGGGCCGGGATGTCCGGGAGCACGCCCGACACGCCTTTGATGGCGAGCGAGCTGACCCCGTAGAGCAGGCCCACTGCGACCCCGTACTCGACGCCCGTGGTCGGGAGCCGGTGGCGGTGCCGCGCCCGGCGTTCAGCGGCGGCGTACAGGGACAGGCCCGCCGCGAGCGAGGGCACGCACACCAGGAGGATGAGGGGTGCGGGGGAGGTGTGTCCCACCGCGTCCGAATCCTGCTGGAGGGACAGGACGACCATGAGCAGCGCCGCCAGGATCGCGCCGATGGCGTAGCGCTCGCGGCCCGAGGTGTGTTCGCCGAGGAGCCGGGCCGAAAGCAGCAGGAGCAGGACCAGGCCCGAGACGAAGATGCCCTGGGCGGCGGCGATGGGAAGCGTCCGGTAGACGGCGAGCTGGGCGCCGAAGCCGGAGGCGAGGGCGATGGATCCGGCCAGCCACAGCGGGCTCGTCACCACCTGGCGCAGGAGGTGGGCGGGGCGGCGCACGCTCACTTCGGGCAGCCGGGTGAGGGCCCGCTTCTCCAGGACGAAGCCGACGCTGTAGAGCGTGTTGGCGAGCAGTGCCGCGCCGACTCCCCATGCCACGGCGGGCATCGCCCCTCACGTCCTTCGCGCGTGCAGGAGGAGGATCGAGGCGAGGGACGGGGCCGCGCAGGCCAGCCGGTCGAGGGGGCGCAGCGGGCGGGGCACTCCGTGGAACGGAGCCCCTGTGAGGCGTACGACGTCGAAGCCCGACGCGGCGACGAACTCCCGCAGCGCGCGCGGCGTGTAGAGACGCAGATGGCCGACCACTTCGGTGCCCGGCCTGCCGTGGACCGCGCGCAGGCTCACCTCCGAGAAGACGGGCTGCACGCCGGCGAGGAGCAGGGCCCGGTTGTACCAGGCGGCCAGGTTCGGGGTGGACAGCATCAGGTGGCCGCCCGGACGCAGGACGCGGTGGATCTCGTCGAGCGCCGCGTCGGGGTCGACGAGGTGCTCGACGACCTCGGAGAGGAGGACCGCGTCGGCCGACGCGTCGGCGAACGGCAGGCCGTGGCCGGTGAGTTCGCCGCGTACGACATGGGGGACGCGGGAGGCGGCGCGGCGCAGCGCGTCCTGTGACCAGTCGATGCCGATGAGGCGGTGGCCGTCGGCCCCGGGGAGGAGGCGGGCGGTGGTGGCCGCGGCCGTGCCGTCGCCGCAGCCGATGTCCAGGACGGTGGCGTGGCGGGTGCCTGACAGGGCGGCGGCGAGGATGCGGGCCTGGCGGCGGGTGCGGGGGGAGCCGGAGGCCACCGGGACGTCCGGGTTCTCGTAGAAGTCCCTCAAGTCCTGTGGCAGAGCGTCGAGTTCGGGGTGTGTGGTCATGGTGCCTCCTCCTGCGTCGCGTGGAGGTGCTGCTCGAACAGGTCGCGCAGGCGGGCCCCGTCGCCGGGGCCGAGCAGGGTGCGCGACCAGCGCAGGGCCAGGTGGAGCCGGCCGGCCGTGGACGCCGTCGTGAAGGTGAGGCCGCGCGGCATGCGGGCCGGGGCCGAGAACCAGACGGCGCGGGCGCGGCCGCCGTCGCCGAAGTCCAGCGGGTACGGGACGCGGCCGATGTTGCTGAGCAGGGTGGTCGACGTCCATGGGGCGGCCGCCGTGCGCAGGGCGCGGGTGGCGGCGGCGCGCCAGGCCACAGGGGCGTACGGGCTCGTCAACAGGGCGGCGCCGTGGCCGAGTTGGGGTCTGGGCTGGGACTTGAGGGCCGCGGTGCGGGTGGCGGTGAGGCGCAGGAGATCGGGGGTCGGAGAGCTCAACTCGGCCGGGGTGAGGGCGACTTCCACCAGGCGGGTGCCGTTGCCGATGGGCATCGTCGTGTCGCGCGGGCGGTCGTCCACCGGCATGGTGACGCGCAGGGGGCGGCGGGTGTGGTGGGTGCCGTGCTCCTCGTTCCAGTCGGCGACCGTGCGGGCCGTGGCCACCATCAGCTGGTCGTTGACCGTGTACGGGGCGCCCTTGGGGCGGCGGGGCACCGACAGTTCGGTGACCAGGAGGCCGTTGCCGGGGCGGGGGTCCGGGGTGCCGGAGGAGACGCGGGCCGGGCGTGACCAGGGGGAGGGCGGGTCCTGCGGGGGGCGTGGGCCCGGGGCCGGGGGAGCGGACGGCGGCGGGGAGTTGTCGCGGCCGGAGTAGAGCTCCGCCGCCGTGGCGACGACGCGCAGGCACGCGGGGCCGTCGAGGGCGGTGTGGTTGATCGTGAGGAACAGGACGGTGGTGCGGGTCCGCGGGTCCTCCACCGCCTCCAGGCGGATGGGTGGGGACGTGGTGAGGGGCGGGGCGTCGGCGAGGGAGCGGGTGCGGGCCTCGTGCAGGGCGTTCGGGGTGGAGGCCGGAAAGGAGACGGGGGGTACGTCAGGGGTCTGCGTCAGCTCCCACTCGTAGCGCCTGCTGTACCAGTGGCGGGGGGCCTCGCGCATGAGGATGCGGGGGTGGTGGTGCAGGGCCTCGGTGAACGCGTGGGTGAGGCGGGTGGGGTCCGGGCGGGCGGTGAGGTGGATCTCGATGTGGACGGTTTCGGGTTCGCGGTCCTGGAGGCAGTGGCGGGAGACCTCGTCGACGGTCGGGAAGGGGATCCGGGTGGTTCGTTTGCCGCGGGCGGGGCGGTCCAGGGTGGTCATGGCGTGGCGCCCTTCCGTGGCGGGTCGGTCGACTCGGTCGAGGCCGCGGGGCTCTGCCCCGGACCCCGCTGGCTCTCGTTCGAAAGGCGGGCTTGATTTGCCAGGCGCGGGGCTTGATCGGTGGTCACCAATGCTGCGAACAAGGCGATCAGTGACAGGAGTTGGGCTGTCGTGCTGAATGCGCCTGATCCCTCCCGCACCGGTTCGGCCGCGCCTGTTGTCGCCACTACGCCCGCCGCCGTCATCGCCACGAACGCGAGCGGTACGAGGAGGGTGTGGCGTTTCCAGGCGAGGAGGGCGAGGGCCGGGACCAGGGCCGCCCAGGGGCCCGCGATCACGATGCCGATGGCCGTGAGCAGCGCCGTGCCGATGAGCAGGCCCGGGGCCGGCGGAGGCTCGGGGGGTGTCTGTTCCGTGTCGCGCCTGCGCCACAGGCACAGGGCGCCGAGCGCCAGGATCGCGGCGCCGGAGGCGAACAGGCCGATCTCGTACGTGCGGGCCGGGGCATAGGAGAGCTTGACCGTGCCGCTCGCGCCGCCCGGGATCAGCCACGCCTGCTGCCAGCCGTCCAGGCGCAGCGAGGACAGCTTCTTGCCGTCGAGGGTCGCCTCCCAGCCGTCGTTGGCGTTCTCGTACATGGTCAGGTACGTCGCCTCGCCCGCGGCGACCCGTACTTCGCGGCGGTCGCCGAGCCAGTCGCGGATCGTGAGGCCGCGGACGGTGGGCGCCGCCTGTGTGGTGGCCGTCGTGTTCGTGAGGGTGATGTCCGTGAGGGAGAGCGGGCCGCCGGGCGACGTCTTCATGGTGTGCGGTCCCGCGGGGAGGTCCAGGGCGTCGCCGCACAGCTTCACCGTGACCGGGCGGCGTTCCGTGAGGGCCCGCAGGGTGCCGCTCGCCGAGGTGCGGTGGCGGGTGCCGTCGATCGTCACCGTCGGGCCCTTGCCGCAGGGGAGGCTGAACCGGCGGTCGGGCGTGGGCTGTTCGACCCGGTAGGCGTCGAGGGTGGGGATGTAGGCCTCGGTGAGGCCCACCGGGAGTTGCAGGTCCTTGTCGGCGACCGGGTTGTGGACCTTGAGCGGGGCCGACTTCGTGATGGTGATGTCCAGGCGGTTCGTGGTGATGGTGTCGAAGCGGGCCACTCCGTTCTCGTCGACCCCGGCGACCGCCGCGCCGTCCGGGCTGCTGATCTCGATCTTCTCGGGGCGCGTGGTGAGGCCGCCGGCCCCGGCGAGGACGAGCGTGGAGACGGGCTGCTTGTCCGGCCAGCGCAGATGGATCGTGGGGTCGTCGCCCGCGATCCAGGCCGTCGTCAGATCGCCGTCGGTGAGGTTGCGGGGCGTGGTGTTCAGGCCCAGTTCGGCCGTGGAGTCCGCGGTCGCCGTGATCTTTCGGCGCTGGTCGGGGGCCAGGGCGTAGAGGAGTTTGTCGAGTGCGGGTCCTGGGGCGGGGGAGGCCGTCGCCTGGAAGTCGTACGTGGACTCGCCGGTCGTCGTGAAGACCCGGTTGAGGGCGCGCTCGGTGTCGGTGAGGGTGAGGCCGCCGTCGCTCGTGGCGCGGTGGAAGGAGTACTGGTCGGCCCGCTCGGAGTCGGCCGGGAGGCGCAGCGCGCGGGTCGCCCTGACGCCGGGGATGTCGATGGACGTGAAGCCTGCGCCGGTGAGTCCGGGGCGGGCGCGTTGCGTGTCGAGGATCGTCACGCGCAGCCAATGAGCCCTGCCGGCAGGGGACTTGATCGCCTGGCGTTTTCCGGACGGCTGGATGTCGGACGTCGTGGAGCCCTTGTCCGTCTCGATGCGTACGCGGGTCGGGGTGGCCCGCACGTTGTCCTGCGGCAGCGGTGTCAGGTGGATCGTGGCGGGGATCCGGGTCGGCCCGGAGAAGTCGATGCGGACCCATTCGCCCTTGGCGGAGTCGGCGGCGCCCTCCGTCCACGCGGTGTCGGGGTCCTTGTCGAAGGCGTTCACCGGGTCGAACTGGGGGAGGTGCAGCAGCCAGTTGCCGCTGGACGACGCCGTGACCGAGCGGGCGCCCTGGATGTCGGCCGTCGTCTGATGGGCGACGCTGTCGGTCGGAAGGATCTGCTTCGGCGGCTCGCCCGGGTTCTCGGAGGCGTTCGGGCTGTTGCGTTCCTTCGGGGTGTACGGGTACGAGGTGTTGGTGTTGACCAGGCCGAACCGGGTGTCCGCGCGGCGCAGGCCGTCGGCGGCGACGCGGAGGGCGGGGTTGCCGATGCCGGGATGGTTGTCGCCGGTCAGGACGGCGGGGCGGTTCAGGAAGGACGGGTCGGAGGAGAGCCGGAGCAGGGCCTCGGGGCCGCCGCTGACCTCCGCCGTGTTCCCGACCGGGAGCAGGCCCGCCTGTCCGGGGCGGTGGGCGGTGGCCCGTGGCGCGTAGATCTCGACGGCGCGGCTGCGCGGGTAGAGGCCCTCGATCTGGAGCGGCGTCTTCTCGGCGATGCGGCCGCCCGTGACCAGAGGGCCGATCCCGGTCACCCGTTGATAACCCGACTCGGTCAGTGTGCGCTTGACGGTGGCGGTGGGGACGTAGCCGAACTGGTCGGGGTCGAGGTCGCCGCGGACCACCACGTAGTGCAGGCCAGAGCGGCTCAAGTAGTCCTGGAGTCCCGGCACTTGGGTGCCGCTCATCAGGGCCTGCTCGACGGCGTCCATGGCGCGCCGGTTGCCGCGGGTGCCGAACGGGACGTAGTCGCGCTGCGCCCAGCGGGAGTCGGCGAGCACGTCGAGCGGCTGGTCGATGGGGGAGCCCCACGTATAGATGCCGTGGGCGGTCGCGGGCACGACGAGGGCGCGGGAGTCCGGCGAGTACTTCTTCAGCCAGTCGGCCGTCGTCCGCCAGTACGTGGGGAGCTTCTGGAACGAACCCGGCTGGAGGATCGAGCCGTTGAGGTACGGCCAGGCGAGGCCCGGCACGATGAGGATCGCCGCGATCAGCGTGGCGTACCGGCGGCCGCGCACCGGGCGGGCGCCGCGCGGATCGGCGGCCACACCCACGAGGTGGACGATGCCGAGCGCGAGAGCCAGTGCCAGGCCGGTCTGGAACTTGTAGACGTTGCGGAACGGGGCGAGGCCTCCGTCGAGCCACGACCGCACCGTGTCGTGGAAGGGCGCGCCGAGCGAACCCCCGTATCCGGCAAGGGTGATGAGGGCCGCCGCCATGACCGTAAGCAGCAGCCAGCGGCGCTCGGGGATGTCGCGGCGCGCCAGGCCCGCGAGGCCGAGCGCCGCGGCCAGCGCCGAGCAGACGATGACGACCACCGATGTCGCCACGGACCAGCCGGCGGGCAGCCAGGCGTCGCCCAGGTGCAGATACGCCACCCAGTTCCCGGAGCCGCGCAGCGACTCCGTCGCCGACATCGTCTCCGTCGTGGTCTGTGAACTCTCCACGTAGGGAAGGAAGTTCTCGCCGTGGATGCCGAGCAGGACGAGCGGGATCGTCCACCAGGCCGTCGCCAGGACCACCGAGGGGAGCCACCAGGCGATCTGCCGGCGCTTACGGACGGAGGGCGGCCGGGACAGCAGATACAGGCCGACGGGGAGGAGGGACGCCAGCGTCGACGACGCGTTCACGCCGCCCATGAACGGGATCAGCAGAGCCGAGCGGGTCGCCGAAATGCGCGCTGTCGTACGGGGGTTGGTCAGCGGAAGCAGCACCCACGGCAGGAACGCGCCCGGCAGCGCCGCCGCCGACGTCGAGCCGACGACGATCGTGAACGTCGGCCACAGCGCGTACGCCACCGAGCCGAGCAGCCGGCTGCGGTCGGTGCCGACACCCAGGCGCTCGGCGAGCCGCAGGGCGCCCCAGAACGCGACGGTCACGACGATCGACATCCACAGCCGCTCGGCCAGCCACACCGGGAGCTGGAGCAGGTCGGTCAGCCCGTAGTACGGCAGCATCGGGAACGCGTAGCCGATGTACTGGTCGGAGATCCCGCCGAAACCGGCTCTGTCGTGCCACAGCTCGCCGAGGTCACCGAGGAACTTCCAGGGGGCCTGCGAGACGCCGAGTTTCGTCTCGAACGTCGCACGCCCCGGCGCCGCCGCGCAGAACGCGACGAACAGCACGGCCCAGAACGCGAACAGCCAGCGGCGCGAACGCGGACCCGGCTCGGGTTCCGGGTGCGTCGCCGCGGCGGGTGGGGCCTGGACCATGGTCGTCATGGACACCGCCTGAGGATGAGGAGGAGGTTCCAGGTGGCGAACTCGCGCACGCCGGGGACCCGCGTGACCGCCTCGCTGAGGAACGGCCAGTAGCGGGAGCGCGCCGCGACGACCGACACGTCGTCGCGGGCGCGCACATGGCGCAGGGTGGGGCCGATGTGGTGGGCGAAGAGGTTCTCGCCGAGGGTGTGCTTGGGCGATCTGCCGGTGCGCCGCCGGTAGCGGGCCTGCGCGCGGTCGGCGCCCAGATAGTGCCAGGGCGCCCACTCGTGACCGCCCCACGGGGACAGCCAGTTGGTGAACGCGACGTAGATCAGGCCGCCGGGCCGGGTGACCCGGACCAGCTCGCTCACGAACGTGTCGCGGTCGGCGACGTGCTCCAGGACGTTCGAGGAGAACGTGACGTCCGCCGACGCGTCCGGCAGCGGCAGCAGATAGCCGTCCGCGACGACCGTGCCGGCCGGCGGGTCCGCGCCCAGCTCCCCGGTGTCCGGCTCGAAGAGGAGGGCCTGCGCGCCGCGCGCCCGGAACTCGCGCGTGAAGTGACCGCTGCCGCCGCCCACGTCCACGACGAGCTTCCCGGCCACCTTCCCGTACGCCTCGACCTGGTCGGCGGCGTCCCGGGCGAGCAGCGCGTAACACGTCTCGGGGTCGCGTTGCTCGCGCAGGAACGCGCGGAAGAGCGCGAGCGAGCGGGCGGGTGAGGGATCCCGGAAACCGACGGATCCCTTGACGCCCTTGGCTCCTTTGACGCCTTTGGTTCCTTTGGCTCCCTTGACCCCCGTGGACGCCGTCATGGCGTCCGGCCCCGCACCGCCTCCGCCGCCACCGCGCCGAACTGCCGTACGGTGTGCGCCCATCGGTAGCCCGAGGCCCGCTCCCGGGCCGCCTTGCCCATCAGCTCGCGGCGGTGCCCGGACAGGGCGAGCGTGCACCAGGCCGCCGCGAACGCCGACTCGCCGCTCGCGAGGAGTCCGGTGGCGCCGTCCTCGACGGAGTCGCGCACGCCCGGCACGTCGAAGCCGACCGCGGGTGTGCCGCGCGCCGCCGCCTCGGTGATCACCAGGCCCCAGCCCTCGACGGCCGAGGGGTGCAGGAGCAGCCAGGCCTCGCAGAGCAGGCGGTGCTTCTCCGACTCGGAGACGTGACCGGTGAACTCGACGCCCTCGCCCGCCAGTTGGCGCAGGCGTGGCGCTTCCGGGCCGTCCCCGACGATCACGAGGCGGCCGCCCGTCACCGGACGCACCCGTTCCCACAGGCGCAGCAGCAGATCGATCCGCTTGTACTCGACGAGCCGGCCCATCGCGAGGAACAGCGGGTCGGGGGAGCGGTCCGCGCACGGGCCCGGCTCCTCGACGCCGTTCGGCACGAGGCGGATCCGGTCCCGGTCCACGCCGATGGCGTGCAGCGCGTGCGCCGTCGACGGCGAGACGGCCACGAGCAGATTCCGGCGCTGGGCACCGGAGAGCGCCCAGTGCTCAAGTCTTCGGCCGATGTGGGCGGCGGGCGCGAGCGGACCGCGCAGCCGCATCCGCCACAGGTCCGTGTGGACGTGGTTGACCAGGCAGAGCGTGGGGCCGCGGTGCCACAGCGGGGCCAGGTACGGCATCCCGTTGCAGACCTCGACGAGCAGGTCGCAGTCGCCGACCTGGCGGGCGAAGGCCGAGCGCGCCCGCAGATAGTGGGCGTGCTCGCCGCCGGCGGAGACGACCCGGTAGTCGCGGAAGGCGGCCGGGCCGCCGCACAGCAGCGTCACCTGGTGGCCCCGGCGGGTCAGTCCTTCGGCGAGCCGGTCGACCAGGAGTTCCGAGCCGCCCGCGGCCGGGTTGCCGAGGTCGCGGTGGGCGAGGAACACGATGCGGCGAGGGTGTGGGGGGTCGTGCTGCGGATGCCGCGCGCCGGGTGGGGCCGTGGCGCGCAGCGGCAGGGGCACGTGCTGGGGCATCTGTGCTCCAACTCGTCGGGCGTACGCGGGTGTTCAGGCGTACTGGGGTGTACTGGGAGGTACGGTGCCGAGGCTGTGCGGAGTCTGTGCACGGGGTGGGGAGGGACAGTTTTCGCCCCGCTGTTCGATGCGGCTACTCACCCGCGTGACAAGTTTTGGTCCGTATTCGACTGACGTACCGTCACATCGTGGACGTTTCCAGGGTCGTCGGGGACGTATCGGGATCCGGACGCTCCGACCCTTCCGGCCCCGGCCTGCCACCCCTGCCCCGTACGACGAGTACCAGACCGGCCGCCACGAGCAGCACACCCAGACCACCCGCCACCAGCGGCAACGTCGTGCCGAGCAGCGTGAGCCGGTCGTTGTCGTCCCGGGCGAGCGCCACCTGTCCGCGCTGGGTGGCCGGCGTGAAGGCGATCTTCCGGCTGTCCAGGAGTACGGCCGCGTCTTTGCTCTCGCCGGGTGCGCGCAGCGTCTTGCGGGGGCCGATGGCGGCGTACAGGACGCGGCCCGTGCGCTGGTCGGCGACGAGCTCGACGCCGTGGTTGGCGTACCACTCCTCGGCGAGGACCTGGCTCTTCCCGGGCTGCCCCACGATCCGGCCCGGCACGAGCCGGGAGCCGGTCCTGGCGGGGGAGACGGTGCCGGTGAACCGGTAGCCCTCGTAGCCCTGCACCTTGGTCACGCCGCTGAAGCGGAGGGGGACCGTCGCGCCGAGGGTGTTGTCCCACCAGGTGTAGGTGCGCTTTTGCACATTGAAGGGGAACTTCAGATAGGCCTCGCCGCTGAAGGCGGGCTGCTCGCCGCAGCAGTGCACGGGAGCGTTCGTCCTCCGGTCGGTGACCCAGCGCTCCAGGGTCCACTGGAGCGCGTCGTGCGGGTCGGCCGCCGGGAGGGTCTTCACGGTGTCGACGGACGTCGTGACGTCCCACACCGCCCGGCCGCTGCGCTCGCTCTCGGCCACGTCGCCGCGGGCCTGCCGGGTGATGATCAGCTTGCGGTCGCGCACGGTCCTGATCTTCGCGGTGTCGAAGTAGCTGCCGGTTCCGGTGAACACGGTCGTCACGTCGACGTCGATGCTGGTGCGCTCGGCGCGCGGCTCCACGAACCCGGCGAGCAGCCCCGCCAGAACCATCAGGAACGTGCCGAGACCTGTTGCGACCAGCGAGAAAGGTGAGGCTTTACGGCGCATCCGGCACTCCTGTGAGGAATGGCACCGCGTGCGGTTACGCGGTCGGCCGGTTATGGGCCGGGAACCGTAGACGGAGTCTTGACGAAGTGTCAATGTCCTGCGGAGACTGGGGACTTGAGGCGGACGGCTTGCCGTACGTCGCAATCGCACGGGTGGGGAACGACCTCTGGTGACCTCGATACCCCGATCGGTGAACGCCGGATCGGGCACGGACGAGAGGCTGACCCTGCGATGAACCGACTGCTCGCCGCCGCGCTGTCCGCGGCCACGGGAGCCGCGCTCGCCCTCGCGGCCGCCTTCGGCGTGCTCGCGCTGATCAACGCGACACCGGACCAGCCCAACACCCCTCTGGTGACCTACGAGACGCCCGGCCAAGGGGGCTGAGCCGTGCCGGCCACCGCTCGCTCCGCATGGTGCGACGTGCCGCGTCTCCAGACCAAGCAGTTCGTGGCGCTCGCGCTCGACGAGGCGCCACGGCTCGCCCGGGACATCCTCGACGAGATCCACCGCGAGTTCCCCCAACTGCCCGTCGTGCTCGACGAGTCGGGCGAGGCCGTCGCCCTCGTCGGCATCCGCCGCGCCATCGAGGACTTCGTGCGCGGCTTCGCCGACGGCACCGCGGACGGCCTTCCGGAGAGCCGGGCCCCGGCCCTCTTCCAGGAGTTCGGGCGCGGTCAGTCCCTGCACGGCCGCACCCTCGACTCGCTCCAGGCGATGTACCGGCTCGGCGTGAAGATGTCCTGGCGCCGCCTCGCCGACATCGGGCAGCGGCTGCACATCCCGCCACCGGCGCTGTACGAACTCGCGGAGGCCGGCTACGAGTACCTCGACGGCCTCGTCGACCAGTCGGTCCGCGGCTACGCGGAGGCCGCCGCCCGGCAGGCCGGTGAGCGGCTGCGCCAGCAGCGCAAGCTGATGGACCTGCTCCTCGAAGGGCGGGCCGCGCCGCCCCGCGACCCCGTACAGGCGCTCACCGAACGCGCGGCGCGCATCGGGTGGCCGGTCCCCGCGCACGTCGCGGTCGGCGTGCTGCTCCGCCCGGCCCGCGACGCGGTCGCCCCCGCCGTCGGGGCCGACGTCCTCCTCGACATGGAACCGGAGCGGCCCCGGCTCGTCCTGTCCGAACCCGACGCCGCGGGCCGCGCCGACCTGCTGCGCCGCGCCCTGTCCGGCTGGACCGGGGCGATCGGGCCGCCCGTCGAACCCGCCGACGCGGCGAAGTCGCTGCGCTGGGCCGAGGCGGCGGTCGGCCTCATGGAGCGCGGACTGCTGCCCGACGCCGAAGTGGTGCAGTGCACGCAGCACACCCAGGCCCTCGTCCTGCTCCAGCCGGAGGAGCTCGTCGACGACCTCGCGCGGCGGGCCCTCGAACCCCTCACCCGCTGCGGCCCCACCCACGCCCGCCGGCTCGCCGAGACCCTGCTCGCCTGGCTGGAGACCCGCGGCGGCGCCCCCGAGGTCGCGGCCCGGCTCGGCGTCCACCCGCAGACCGTCCGCTACCGGCTGCGCCAGATCCGCGAGCTGTGGGGCGACGAGGTCGACGACCCGGACCGCCGCTTCGAACTCGAACTGGTACTGCGAGCGCGACGCCTGCGGGGAGAACTAGGGCCCTCCTGACGGATCCTGCTGGAGTCGCGGGCCCTGGCACGCACAGGGAGCCGAATGATCTGGCCCACCGAGTCCAGCCTGATCCGTCAGGAGGGCCCTAGGACCTGTGTAGAGCGTGTACAGGGCGTGGGATCACCCATTGCCCGGTCAATGCCCCCGTGTTTAGCCTATGTTCGTGATACCGACCGTCTGTTGAAATACCGAACATAGGGAGGGGTCGGTTGTGGGACGTCTCGTACCAGCCGTGACCCGGGCTCTGGACATACTGGAGCTGTTCCTGGACGGGGACGGCACGCTGTCCGCCCCCGACATCGTCCGCAAGCTACAGCTTCCGCGGACCACGGTCCACGAACTGGTCACCACGCTCGCCGCCCGCCAGTACATCGTGCAGGTCCCGGGCCAGCCGGGCCGCTACCGCCTCGGCGTGCGCCCCTACCAGCTCGGCAGCCGGTACGCCGAGCAGCTCGACCTCGCCGCCGAGGGGCAGCACGTCGCCCGCGACGTCGCGGAGACCTGCGACGAGACCGTCCACGTGGCGATCCTCGAGGGCACCGACGTCATCTACATCGCGAAGGTCGACTCCACGCACGCCGTGCGCATGGTGTCCGCCGCGGGCCGCCGGCTGCCCGCGCACTGCACGTCGGTCGGCAAGATGCTGCTCGCGTCGCTGCCCGAGGCCGAACTGACGGCGCGCGTCCCGGACGACGCGGACCTCGTCGCCATGACCGAGAACTCGATCACCGACCCGGCGGCCCTGCGCACACACCTGGACGGGGTGCGCGAGCGCGGCATCGCAGTGGAGAGCCGCGAGTCGAACACGGACGTGTCGTGCGTCGCCGCCCCCGTGCGCGACCGCACCAACCGGGTCGTCGCCGCGCTCTCCATCTCCGTACCGATGATCCGCTGGAGCGACGCGCGCGAGGACGAGCTGGCGGGGCTCGCCGCGAAGGGCGCCGCCGACCTCTCCGAGCGCCTCGGCCACCGGGGGGTGGCGCGATGAGGATCCGCGTGGAGGAGGCCGTGCGGGCCTCGGCCGAGCTGGGCGAGGGCCCGACCTGGGACCCGGCCACCGGCCGCGTGATCTGGGTGGACATCCTCAACTCCCGCGTGCACACCTACGAGCCGGGCAGCGGCCGCCGCACCGTCCTCGCCACCGAACAGCACGTGGGCGCCGCCAAGCCGCGTGCGGGCGGCGGCCTGGTCGTCAACCTCCGTGACGGAGTGGGGAGTTACGCCCCGGACGGCGCCTTCACGTGGCTGCACCGCGAGCCCGTCCCCGGTCGGCGCGGCAACGACGCGGCGGTGGCCCCCGACGGCGCGCTGTGGGCGGGTTCGATGACGTACGACGAGACGCCCGGCGGCGGCAACCTGATCCGCGTCGCCCCCGACGGCACGGTGACCGAGGTCCTCGACGACGTCACGATCTCCAACGGCACCGGCTGGAGCCCGGACGGCACGCGCATGTACTACGTCGACACGCCGACGGGGCGTATCGACGTCTTCGACGTGGACGGCGAACGGATCGGCAACAGGCGGGAGTTGGCGGTCGTCGAGGACGGCTCCGGCTCTCCCGACGGGCTCACCGTCGACGCGGACGGCTGCGTGTGGGTGGCACTGTGGGACGGTGCCGCCGTCCGCCGCTACACGCCCGAGGGCAAGCTCGACCGGGTGCTGCCGCTGCCCGTGAGCCGCCCCACGTGCTGCGCCTTCGGCGGCGCCGACCTCAAGGACCTGTACGTGTCGACGGCGCGGGTCGGCCTCGAAGGGCCCGAGCCGCTCGCGGGGTCGCTGCTCGTCGTGCCGGGTGTCGGGCAGGGCGTGCCCCAAGCGGCCTTCGGAGGCTGAGAGTTCGGGCCGAGGCCCGGTGAACCCCTGCGGGGCGTACGGCGTTCGCGTCGTGCGCCCCGCACCTTTTCCCGCGATTCCCGCGCGACCCATTGACGCGGAAGCGCTTCGATTCTACGGTCCCGTTCGAAGTTACGAGCGGCATTCGAAATATCGGACGTAGGGAGGGGCCGGTTGTGGGACGACCTGGCCTGAACCGCAGACAACTCCTCGCCGGTGCGGGTGGGTTGGCGGTCGCGGGAAGCCTGGGATTCGCTGCCATGGGAACGGGCGCCGACGCGCTCGCCTCGGGCGCGGACACCCGTGTGCGCTACTGGAACCTCTTCAGCGGCGGCGACGGGTACAACATGATCTCGATGCTGGACGCCTTCCGTAAGGAGCATCCGGACGTCGACGTGAAGGACTCCACGCTCCAGTGGGGCAATCCGTACTACACCAAGCTCGCGATGACCGCGTCCGGCAGCCGGGCCCCGGACCTCGCCGTGATGCACCTCGGCCGGGTCACCGGCTTCTCGCCCGGCCGCCTCCTGGACCCGTGGGACGTCGGCCTGCTCGCCAAGTACGGCGTGAAGGAGGCCGACTTCAACCCGCACCTGTGGAAGCGCGCGGTGATCGACGGCAAGCTGTACGCGCTGCCGCTCGACATCCACGTACAGCTCTGCTTCTACCGCAAGGACGTGCTGAAGAAGGCGGGGCTGCTCGGCGCGGACGGCCGGATGGTGCCGGTGACGTCCACCGACGAGTGGTTCGACGTCCTGAAGACGGCCAAGAAGGCCCAGAAGAAGGGGCTGCAGACCCTCGGCCTGCACGTCAACGACCTCAACGTCCAGTGGTGGATGTTCGTCGCCTTCTACACCCAGCTCGGCGGCACCTGGTTCAACGGCGCCGACACCGAGGTCACCTTCGACACCGAAAAGGCCACCCAGGTCCTGGAGTTCCTGCGCAAGCACGTCACCGACGGCTACTCCATATCGGGCGCGGCCGACGCCGAACAGTTCATCAACGGCGCCCCGTTCACCTGGGAGGGCAACTGGTCGGTGCCCGTCTTCGACGGCGCCAAGGTGAAGTACGGGGCGACGCCGCTGCCGCCCGTCTTCGGCAAGCAGGCCACCCACGCCGAGTCGCACTCCTTCGTCCTGCCGCACCAGGCGGAGCGCGGCGGCGCCGCCAACGAGGCCGCGCACCAACTCGCCGCGTACATCGTCAAGCACGCCCAGAAGTGGGCGCTCGGCGGGCACATCCCCGCGTACACGCCGACCCTGTCCTCGGCCGCGTACAAGCGGATGACCCCGCAGAACGAGTACGTGTCCGCCATGAACCACCAGGCCACCGAGCCGAAGGTGTGGTTCGCCGGCTCCACCGGGCTGCTCGCCCAGCGCACGGGGCCCATCGTGATGTCCTCGTCGGCCGGCTCCAGCACCCCGGAGGCCGCGGCCCGCCGCATCAAGGGCGCGCTCTCCTCGCTCCTCGCGTCCAAGAACCCGATGGACGGCAAGACCGCCGCGCAGGCCCTGTCCGGCACCCGTCACACGCAGGGAGGTGCGGTCGCATGACGACGACCAGTGCCGAGACCGTCATTACCCGGGCGCCCGCGAAAGCCGTCGCCGGCAGCGCGACGGTCCGCCGCAAGCAGGGCTTCCAGCACGGGGGTTGGTTCGTCGCCCCCTTCCTGGCCGTCTTCGCGCTCTTCGTGATCTGGCCGCTGATCCGCGGCCTGTACCTCTCGTTCACCGACGCCAACATCTCCGGTGAGGGCGCCAATTTCATCGGCCTCGACAACTACCGCGAGGCCCTGCACGACCCGATGATGTGGGACTCGCTCGGCCACAGCGCGTACTTCACGCTGCTGGTCGTGCCCTGCATCACGGTCCTCGCCTTCTTCCTCGCGATGCTCGCCCACCACATCGAGCGCGGGAAGTGGCTGTGGCGGCTCTGCTTCTTCCTGCCGTTCCTGCTGCCGTCGACGGTCGCGGGCAACCTGTGGCAGTGGCTGTTCAACCCCGGTACGGGCATGGTCAATTACGTCTTCGGGATCGACACGCCCTGGCTGTCGGACAAGTCGTACGCGATGCTCGCCGTCGTCATCTGCACCCTGTGGTGGACGACGGGCTTCAGCTTCCTGCTCTACCTCGCCGCCCTCCAGGGCATCCCGGCCCACCTCTACGAGGCCGCGAAGCTGGACGGCGCGAACGCCTGGCACCGGATGGTCCACATCACGCTGCCGATGCTGCGCAACATCACCGGCCTCGTCATCGCCCTCCAGATCCTCGCCTCGCTCCAGGTCTTCGACCAGGCCGTCGTGATGATGGACTTCGGGCCCGGCCCCGAGGACAGCACCCGTACCTTCGTGCAGTTCACCCTGGAAGAGGGCTTCACCGCCTACCGCGTCGGCTACGCCTCCGCGATCTCCATCATCTTCTTCGTGATCATCGCGGCCGTCGCCCTCGCGCGGATGTGGCTGCTGCGCAACCGTGAGGAGGGCGCGCGATGAGCGGCGCTCAGGTACTCGTGAAGTCCCGCCGGCCATGGACGCCGAGCCAGATCGTGCTCACGCTCGTGGGCGTGGCCGTCGCCGCGGTCTTCCTCTCGCCCCTCGTCTGGGCGCTGTTCACCTCGCTGAAGTCGGAGACCGAGGCGGTCGCGGTGCCGACGCACTGGCTGCCGAAGGACTGGACGGGCCAGGCGTGGAAGGCCCTCTTCGATACCGGCAACATCACCAACTGGTTCGTGAACTCCGTCGTGGTGTCCGTGTGCGTGACCGCGATCGTGCTGTTCGTCGCGGCGCTCGCCGGATACGGCTTCGCCCGCACGGAGTTCAAGGGCAAGTCCGTCCTCATGGGCGTGGTGATGGCGGGCCTCATGATCTCCCCGGCCGTCCTCGGCGTCCCCCTGTTCACCACCGTCCAGCAGATGGGGATGGTCGACACGTACTGGGGCATGATCCTGCCGCAGTGCGCGCCCGCCGCGATGGTCTACATCCTCTACAAGTTCTTCCAGGGCATCCCGCGCGAGCTGGAGGAGGCCGCGTTCATCGACGGAGCGGGCCGCTGGCGGGTCTTCTTCACGATCGTCGTGCCGCTGTCCCGCCCCTCGCTCGCGGCGGTCGGCATCTTCACCTTCATCAGCTCGTGGAACAACTTCCTGTGGCCGTACATGGTCACCAACAACCCCGACCTGATGACCATGCCGAACGGCATCGCGACCGTCATGAACTCCTACGGCATCCAGTGGGCTCAGCTCATGGCCGGCGGCCTGATGGCGGGCCTGCCGCTGATCATCGTCTTCGTCTTCTTCCAGCGCCAGATCGTGGCGGGCGTCGCCCACACGGGCCTCGCGGGGCAGTGACCCCCGGTCCCCGCAGTTCACCCAGTTCGTCGAAAGGAACGCCTTGCGCACCGCACGCTTCACCCTCGACCCCGCCTTCACCGTCGGCACCGTCAACCCCCGGCTCTTCGGCTCGTTCGTGGAGCACCTCGGCCGCTGCGTCTACTCCGGCATCTACGAGCCGGGCCACGAGCACGCGGACGAGGCGGGCATGCGCACCGATGTCCTGGACCTCGTACGGGAGTTGGGGGTCACCGCCATCCGCTATCCCGGCGGCAACTTCGTCTCCGGCTACAAGTGGGAGGACTCGGTCGGCCCCGTCGAGGACCGCCCGGCCCGCCTCGACCTGGCCTGGCGCACCACGGAGCCGAACCGCTTCGGCCTGTCCGAGTACATCGCGTTCCTGCGCAAGCTGGGCCCGCAGGCCGAGCCGATGATGGCGCTCAACCTGGGCACGCGCGGCGTCGCGGAGGCGATAGAGCTCCAGGAGTACGCGAACCACCCCGCCGGGACCGCCCTGTCCGACCTCCGCATCGAGCACGGCGACAAGGACCCCTTCGGGATCCGCCTGTGGTGCCTCGGCAACGAGATGGACGGCCCCTGGCAGACCGGCCACAAGACGGCCGAGGAGTACGGGCGGATCGCGGCGGAGACGGCCCGCGCGATGCGCCAGATCGACCCCGACGTGGAGCTGGTCGCGTGCGGCAGCTCGGGCCAGTCGATGCCGACCTTCGCGGAGTGGGAGGCGAAGGTCCTCCAGGAGACGTACGACCTCGTCGACCACATCTCGCTGCACGCCTACTACGAGGAGCACGACGGCGACCGGGACTCGTTCCTCGCCTCGGCCGTCGACATGGAGTCGTTCATCGAGAACGTCGTCGCGACCTGCGACCACGTGGGCGCGCGCCTCAAGTCGCCGAAGAAGATCAACCTCTCCTTCGACGAGTGGAACGTCTGGTACCAGTCCCGCACCCAGTCCGAGGTCGCCGCCCTCGACTGGCCGGAGGCCCCGCGTCTCCTGGAGGACGTCTACTCGGTGACGGACGCGGTCGTCTTCGGCTCGCTCCTCGTCGCGCTCCTGCGCCACGCGGACCGCGTGACGGTCGCGTGCCTCGCCCAGCTGGTCAACGTCATCGCCCCGATCATGACCGAGCCGGGCGGCCCCGCCTGGCGGCAGACGACGTTCTACCCGTTCGCGGCGGCCTCGAAGTACGGTCGCGGCGAGGTCCTCGACGTCCGCGTCTCGGGCCCCACGTACGACACACAGCGCCACGGCACCGCCGACCTGCTGCACGCCACGGCGGTCCGCGCCGAGGACGGCACGGTCACCGTCTTCGCGGTGAACCGCAGCCAGACGCAGGCGCTGCCTCTGGAGGTCGCCCTGAACGGGCTCGACCTCGCGCGCGTGGTCGAGCACAGCGTGCTCTCCGACGCCGACCCGGACGCCCGCAACACCCTCGCGGAGCCGGAGCGGGTGGTGCCGCACGCGGCGACCGGAACGGTCCTGGAGGACGGCACGCTCAAGACGGACCTGGAACCCCTGTCGTGGAACGTGATCCGGCTGGCGTGACCGGAGGAACCTCCGGCACCGGGGAGCCCGCCACCACCAGGGAGCGGCGGCGCCGCCCGCGCAGCGTGACCGTCGCCCCGACCGCCGCGAACACCGCGCAGACCAGCAGCAGCGGCGTCCCCGACACGCCCCACATCGCCAGGCCCGAGCCCGCGAGGAGCGTCACCAGCGCCCAGCGCAGGGCCGGTCCTGAGATGCGGGTCGACAGCAGCGCGCCGCCCACCACACCCGGGATCGCGCCGATCAGCAGCGTGCCCGCCATGCCGAAGGCGACATCGCCGAAGAGCACGTGGCCGAGGGCGGCCGCCGCGACCACCGGGATGGCCTGCACGAGGTCCGTGCCGACCAGGTGGTTCGCCTTCAGCCTCGGGTGCGCCAGCATCAGCATCACGATGATCAGCGAGCCGGAGCCGACGGACGTCATGCCGACGATGAAGCCGCCGATCAGGCCGATGGCGAGGGTGGCCAGCGGGCGGACCGCCACGTGCGCGTCCTCCGCTTCGTCGGCGCCCGTGCCGCGCCGCGCGTCCAGCCACATGCGGGCCAGCATCCCGACGACCGCCAGGACGAGCGCGCCCCCGATGACGTACTTCACGCGTTCCTGAAGCTGCTCTCCGTCACCGAGGAGTTGCAGCGCGAGTGCGCCGAGCACCGCCGCCGGCATCGCCGTCGGCAGCAGCCAGCGCACGATGTCCCAGCGCACGGTCCCCGCCCGCTGGTGCACCGCCGCCCCGAACGGCTTCATGAACACCGAGGTCGCGAGGTCGCTGCCGATCGCGGCCGTCGGGTTGACTCCGAACAGCATCACCATGATCGGCGTCATCAGCGCGCCGCCGCCCATGCCGGTGAGGCCCACCGCCACACCGACGAGCGCGCCCGCGACGACTATCGCCCATGAGAAGTCCATGACGGCGACTGTACGCACCATCCCTATGGGAAAGGTAGGGAAGATCTGTCTGTCCCAGATGCTGGAAAGCACCCGGTGATCCACTGCACTCAGTGGCGCGAACGTCCACCACAATGTGCGCATGAGGATCTCCGCCCGCGCCGACTACGCCGTACGTGCCTGCCTGGAAATCACCGTTCATGCCGAGGGGGACGGCGTCCCGATCAAGGCCGAGGCCGTCGCCGCGGCGCAGGAGATTCCGCACAAGTTCCTAGAGGGGATCCTCGGCGACCTGCGGCGCGGCTGCATCGTCGTGAGCAAGCGGGGCGGCAACGGCGGCTATCTGCTCGCCCGCCCGGCCACCGAGATCACCGTCGCCGATGTCGTGCGCGCTGTCGAGGGCCCCATCGTGTCGGTGCGCGGCGAGCGGCCCAACGCGCTCAGCTACACGGGCCCCGCCGAACCGCTGCTCCCGCTGTGGGTGGCGCTGCGGGCCAACGTGCGCAAGATCCTGGAGGGCGTCACGCTCTCCGACCTCGCGCACGACCGGCTGCCGGACCCGGTGCGGGAGCTGGCCGAGGACCCGGCGGCCTGGCGCAACCCGTGAGGCTCACGCCCCCGTGGACCGTATGAGGCGGTCGACCGCCGCCGTGCCCGAGCTGTAGGTGGTCCCTCCGTATCGCTCGGGCACGGCGACTCCGTTCCCGCTCCCCATGAGCGACTCCAGACCGGCCACCAGGCGCAGGACGTCCGGTTGGGGTCGCACCACGAGGCGCAGGAAACTGCTGGACGATCCGATCTTGTTGCCGCACTCGCGCACCAGGACGCCGTGCTCGGCGAGCAGCCGGTCGCGGACCGCCACCCCGTCGACCCCGTCCGGCAGGCGCACGTAGAGGAAGTTGCCCTGCGAGGGGTAGACGGTGAGCGGGCGCAGGCGGGCGAGGTGCCACCGCATGTCGTGGCGGTCGCGGCAGACCTGGCGGAGGCTGTCGGCGTACTCCTGGCGGTGCTCGCGGAGCATGAAGACGACGGTCTCCGCGAAGGAGTTGAGGTTCCACTTGGGGAGCGCCGCGCGGACCCGGCCCGCGAGGCCCGGGTTCGCGACGAGATAGCCGAAGCGCACGCCGTGCAGGCCGAAGTTCTTGCCGAGGCTGCGCAGCACGATCACGTTCGGCCGCAGCACCGCCTCCTGTACGAGGCTGGGGGCCTGCCCGCCCTCGTCGTCGGCGAAGTCGAGGAACGACTCGTCGATCACGATCAGATCGAGGTGTCGCAGCTCGTCGACGAGGGTGAGCAGGGCCCGGCGTGGGAGCAGGCCGCCGTCGGGGTTGTTCGGGTTGCAGACGACGGCGACCCGCGAGCCGCGCGCGTGGATGAACTCCGCGTACGCGGCCGGGTCGAGCGCGAAGCCGTCGCGCTCGGGCAGCGGGAACATGTCGACCCGCTTGCCGGTCTCCATGGGCTGGTCCGTCCACCGGCCGAACGTCGGGACGGGCACGGCGAGGGACTCGCGAACGAGCAAGTGGTCGATCCAGGTGATGAGTTCGGTCGAGCCGTTGCCCATCGCCACGGTCTGCGGGTTGAGGCCGAGGACCTGGCACAGCTCGGCGGTGATGTGCTCGGCGCCGCTCGGGTAGTACGTCAGGATCTCGTGCAGCCGGCCGCGCAGCGTCTCCAGCATCGCGGGGGTGGGGAAGTACGGGTTGCAGGGGATGCAGAAGTCGACGACCGCGCCGCTGCCGCCGCCGGCCCCGGCCCGCGTCAGCTGGCCGTAGGAAGGGGAGTGGGCCGTCGAGCCCTGGAACAGCGAGACGACGCTTCCGCTCATCGGTTTCCTCCCATCGGCCGGGTGTCGGGCATGAGTACGAGGACGGGGCGGGCGGCGTTCAGCGCGTGGGTCGAATGTGACGTGCGTGACGCGGCAACCCGCGCCCCGTCCGCGGCGACTCACCGGCATGAAGGAAGAATCCCCCGCGCCGTCCGCCGCCGGAACATCCCGCCACCGCGCGCTGCGCAAGCGCCGCCTGCTCCCGGTACTCGCCGTCGCCGTCGGCGCCGCGGCCGTCTACGCCCTCGTCCCGGCAAGCGCCTACGCCGCCTATCCCGGCTCGGGCGTGCTCACCGGCGACGTCTCGGTGCACGACCCGTCGATGGTCAAGACGTCGAGCGGCTACGTCGTCTACTCCACGCACAACGGCGTCGAGGCCCGCACCTCAACCGACCGCACGGCCTTCAAGCGGGCCGGCGCCGCCTTCACGACGCTGCCGTCGTGGTGGTCGACGTACAGCCCCGACAACGATGTGTGGGCGCCCGACGTCTCGTACCACGGTGGCAAGTACCTGATGTACTACGCCGTCTCGACCTTCGGCTCGACACACTCGGCGATCGGCTTCGCGTCCTCGCCGAGCGGACAGCCGGGCACCTGGACCGACCACGGCGTCGTGCACGCCACGACCACGTCATCCGATTACAACGCCATCGACCCGAACCTCTTCGTGGACGGCGACGGCACGTGGTGGCTGTCGTTCGGGAGCTGGTCCTCCGGCATCAAGATGATCAGGCTCGACCCGTCGACCGGCAAGCAGTACGCCGCCGACAAGGCCGTCCGCTCGCTGGCCGCGCGGCCGACCGGCACCAAGGCCGTCGAGGGCCCCGCGGTCGTCAAGCACGGCGCGTACTACTACCTCTTCGCCTCGTACGACACCTGCTGCGCCGGCACCTCGTCGACGTACAAGATCAAGGTGGGCAGGGCGAGTTCGCCCACGGGTCCCTACGTCGACAAGAACGGCGTGCGGATGACGGAGAACGGCGGCACCGAGGTGCTCGCCACGCACGGCAAGTACATCGGGCCCGGCGGCCAGTCCGTGCTCGCGGACTCCGACGGCGATCTGCTCGTCTACCACTACTACGACGGGACGGACGGCGGGACGCCCAAGATGGGCGTCAACCTGCTGAACTGGGGGAGTGGTTGGCCGGTCGCGTACTGAACCGGCACGGACGAGCGGCCGGGACCCGTAAGGGCCCCGGCCGCTCGTGTGCGCGCAGGTGTCAGACGCCGAAGGAGTGCACCGTCGTCGTCCGGTACGTCTCGCCGGGACGCAGCACCGTCGACGGGAACGACGGCTGGTTCGGCGAGTCCGGGAAGTGCTGGGTCTCCAGGGCCAGTCCGTCACCCTGCCGGTAGGTGCGGCCCGACTGGCCGACGAGCGTGCCGTCGAGGAAGTTGCCCGAGTAGAACTGCAGGCCCGGCTGGTCCGTGGCGATCTTCAGGCTGCGGCCCGAGGCCGGATCGCGCAGCGTCGCCACGAGCACGGGCTTCGCGGTGATGCCTTTGTCCAGGACCCAGTTGTGGTCGAAGCCCTTGGCGAGGATCTGCTGCGGGTGGGCCGCGCGGATGTCGCGGCCGATCGGCTTCGCCTTGCGGAAGTCGAACGGCGTGCCCGCGACCAACGCCTGCTCACCGGTCGGGATGAGGCCCGCGTCGGTGGGCGTGTAGCGGGAGGCGGCCAGCGTCAGCTCGTGGTCGTAGATGGTGCCGCTGCCCTCGCCCGCGAGGTTGTAGTACGTGTGGTTGGTGAGGTTCACGACGGTCGCCTTGTCCGTCGTCGCCTCGTAGTCGATGCGCCAGTCGCCGCGCGCCGTCAGGGTGTACGTGACCGTCGTCTTCAGCGTGCCGGGGTAGCCCATCTCGCCGTCGACGGACGTGTAGTGCATGTGCAGGCCGACGTCGGAGCCGGAGGTGAACGGCTCGATGTCCCACACCCGCGTGTTGAAGCCCTTGGCGCCGCCGTGCAGCGAGTTCTCGCCGTCGTTCACGGAGACCTGGTACGCCTTGCCGTCCAGGGTGAACTTCCCCTTGGCGATGCGGTTGCCGTACCGGCCGATGGTGGCGCCGAAGAACGTGGTGCCCGCGACGTACTCCTCGACGGTGTCGTAGCCGAGGGAGACGTTCACGTAGCGGCCGTGCCGGTCCGGGAGTTCGAGCGACTGGACGATGCCGCCGTAGTTCAGGACCTTCAGGCGCGTGCCGCCGTTCTCCAGCGACCAGCGGTAGATCTTCGTGCCGTCGGCGAGCTTGCCGAAGGGCTCCTTCACGGGCTTCCTGCTTCCCGAACCGTTCCCGGACGCGTTTCCCGATGCGTGGGCCGTGCCGCCGAGCGCGGTGGCTGCTACACCGGCCGCCGCTGCGGAGGCCATGACCGTACGTCTGCTCAGTTCCATCTGTGCGGCTCCTGAAGTGAGATACGAAACCGTGACTACGAACCGGACTTGCGCTTGTTCCACACGTCGAAGCCGACCGCGGCGAGCAGGGCCAGGCCCTTGATCACCGACTGCCAGTCGGAGCCGACGCCGAGCAGGTTCATGCCGTTGTTCAGCACGCCGAGGACGAGACCGCCGATGATCGCGCCGAGGATGGTGCCGACGCCGCCGCTCATCGACGCGCCGCCGATGAACGACGCGGCGATCGCCTCGAGTTCGAAGTTGAGACCCGCCTTCGGCGAGGCCGCGTTCAGCCGGGCCGCGACGACCAGGCCGGCCAGGGCCGCGAGCACGCCCATGTTCAGGAAGACGTAGAAGGAGACCTTCTTGTCCTTCACGCCGGAGAGCTTCGCCGCCGGCAGATTGCCGCCGATCGCGTAGATGTGCCGGCCGAAGATCGAGTTGCGCATCACATAGCCGTAGCCGACCACCAGGACGCCGAGGATGATCAGGACGATCGGGGTGCCCTTGTAGCTGGCGAGCAGCATGGTGACGACCGCGATCGCCGCGATGATCGCGACCAGCTTCAGGATGAAGAGGTTGAACGGGACGACGTCCAGGGAGAATTCGCGCTGCCTGCGCCGGTCGCGCATCTCCTGCCAGACCACGGCCGCGGCGAGCACGATGCCGAGCAGCAGGGTGAGGTTGTGGTAGTTGGTGTTCGGGCCGACCTGCGGCAGGAAGCCGTTGCCGATCTTCTGCAGGCCGTCCGGGAACGGGCCGAGCGTCTGCCCCTTGAGCAGGATCTCGGTGAGCCCGCGCCACACCAGCATGCCTGCCAGCGTCACGATGAACGACGGTATGCCGCCGTACGCGATGAGCCAGCCCTGGATCGATCCGGCGATGCCGCCCATGACCAGGCAGAGGATCACGGCGACGGGCCAGGAGAAGCCGTGGCTGACCGTGAGCACCGCGGCCATCGACCCGACGAACGCCGTCAACGAGCCGACGGACAGGTCGATATGGCCCGCGATGATCACCAGCATCATGCCGATCGCGAGGATCAGGATGTAGCTGTTCTGCAGCACCAGGTTGGAGACGTTGCGCGGCAGGATCAGGTCGCCGTCGGTCCACACGGCGAAGACGGCGACCAGCAGGCCGAGCGCGATCAGCATCCCGTACTGGCGCATGTTGCGGCGCATGCCGTCGACGACGAGCTGGAGGAGCCCGCCCCCGGCCGCCTCGCCCTCCTTGCGGGGCGGCGGCGGTGGCGCCGCCGCCGGGATCTTGTCCGTCACGTTCGTGCTCATCGCGCTACCTCTTTGTCCTTCGTCATCAGGCGCATCAGCGATTCCTGCGTCGCCTCGGCCCGCGGCACTTCGCCGGTCAGGCGGCCCGCGGCCATCGTGTAGATGCGGTCGCACATGCCGAGCAGCTCGGGCAGCTCGGAGGAGATGAAGACGACCGCCTTGCCCTCGGCCGCGAGCTTGTCGATGACCGTGTAGATCTCGTACTTGGCGCCGACGTCGATGCCGCGCGTCGGCTCGTCGAGGATCAGCACGTCGGGCCCAGCGAAGATCCACTTGCTGAGGACGACCTTCTGCTGGTTGCCGCCCGACAGCTTGCCCGCGGGTTCGAACACCGTGGGGGCCTTGATGTTCATCGACTTGCGGTAGCCCTCGGCGACCTGCCGCTCCTCGTGCTCGTCGACGACTCCGCGCTTGGCGACCTTGTGCAGGGCGCTCATCGTGATGTTGCGGCCGATGGTGTCGATGAGGTTGAGGCCGTAGTGCTTGCGGTCCTCGGTGACGTACGCGATCCCGTGGCCGACCGCGTCGGACACGTGCCGCGTGCTGATCTCCTTGCCGTCCTTGAGGACCACGCCGCCCGCGTACCTGCCGTACGTACGCCCGAAGACGTTCATCGCCAGTTCGGTGCGGCCCGCGCCCATCAGGCCCGCGATGCCGACGATCTCGCCGCGGCGCACGGACAGCGACACGTCGTCGACGACCTTGCGCTCGCGGTCGATGGGATGGCGCACCGTCCAGTTGCGGACCTCCAGGGCCGGCGAGGCGCCCGCCTCCGGCTGGTGCGGGGTGCGGTCGGGGAAGCGGTTGTCGAGGTCCCGGCCGACCATGCCGGAGATGATCCGGTCCTCGGTGGTCTCCGGGGCCCGCACATCGAGGGTCTCGACGGTGCGACCGTCGCGCAGGATCGTCACCGAGTCGGCGACCTTGCGGATCTCGTTCAGCTTGTGCGAGATGATGATCGAGGTGATGCCCTGGTCCTTCAGCTCCAGGATCAGATCGAGGAGCGTGTCGGAGTCCTCGTCGTTCAGGGAGGCCGTCGGCTCGTCCAGGATCAGCAGCTTCACCTCCTTGGCGAGCGCCTTGGCGATCTCCACGAGCTGCTGCTTGCCCACCCCGATGTCCGAGACACGGGTGTTGGGGTTCTCGTTCAGGCCCACGCGGCGCAGCTGCCGCGTCGCGTGTCCCAGCGTCTCGTGCCAGTTGATGAAGCCGCGGCTCGCGTGCTCGTTGCCGAGGAACATGTTCTCGGCGATCGACAGGAACGGCACGAGCGCCAGCTCCTGGTGGATGATGACGATGCCGCGCGCCTCACTGGCGTTGATGTCCTTGAACTCGCAGGGTTCCCCTTCGAAGAGGATGTCCCCCTCGTAACTTCCGTGCGGGTGGACGCCGGAGAGCACCTTCATGAGGGTGGACTTTCCGGCGCCGTTCTCCCCGCAGATGGCGTGGACCTCGCCGGGACGGACGCTCAGGGAGACGTCCGACAGCGCCTTGACGCCGGGAAAGGTCTTGACGATCGAGCGCATTTCCAGGACGGGTCCCGCCATGGTCGTGCCCTTCTCTGAGACGTTCTTTGAGACGTGTACGGTCGGTCTACTTCAGGCCCAGGTCGGACTTGGTGTAGTAGCCGCTGTCGATGAGCGTCTTCTGGTAGTTGGTCTTGTCGACGCTGACCGGGGTCAGCAGGTACGACGGGACGACCTTGGCGCCGTTGTCGTACGTCTTGGTGTCGTTGACCTTGGGCTTCTTGCCGTTCAGTACGTCGTCGACCATGTCCACCGAGACCTCGGCGAGCTTGCGGGTGTCCTTGTAGACGGTCGAGTACTGCTGGCCCGCGATGATCGACTTCACGGAGGCGACCTCGGCGTCCTGACCGGAGACCACCGGCAGCGGCTTGGCCTTCGTGCCGTAGTCGTCGGACTTCAGCGCCGAGAGGATGCCGATGGAGATGCCGTCGTACGGCGAGAGCACCGCGTCGACCTTCTCGCTCTTGTACGTGGAGGTGAGGATGTCGTCCATGCGCTTCTGCGCGGTGGCGCCGTCCCAGCGCAGGGTCGTGACCTGGTTGAGCTTGGTCTGACCGGACTTGATCACCAGCTGCTTCTTGTCGATGTACGGCTTGAGCACCGACATCGCGCCGTTGAAGAAGTACTTGGTGTTGTTGTCGTCGTTGGAGCCGGCGAACAGCTCCAGGTTGAACGGGCCCTTCTTGCCGCTGTCGAGGCCCAGCTTCTTGACGATGGCGCCGGCCTGCAGTTCGCCGACCTTCTCGTTGTCGAACGTCGCGTAGTAGTCGACGTTCTTCGAGTCCAGGATCAGGCGGTCGTACGCGATCACCGGGATGTTCGCGTCCTTCGCCTCCTGGAGCACGTTGGTGAGGGACTTGTTGTCGATCGAGGCGATGATCAGCGCCGAGACGCCCTGGGTGATCATGTTCTCGATCTGCGAGACCTGCTGGTCGGGGTCGTCCTCACCGAACGCCAGCTTGGTCTTGTACCCCTTCGCCTTCAGCGACTTGACAACGTTGTTGCCGTCGGCGATCCACCGCTCGGAGGACTTGGTCGGCATCGCGATGCCGACGGTGGAGCCCTTCGCGCTCTTCTTCTCGTCCTTGCTTCCGCCCTCGCCGCTCTGGCCGCAGGCGGACAGGGCGAGCGCGAGGGAGGCGGAGGCGGCTATCGCGGTGAGCACGGCTCGACGGTTTCGCATGGTCATCATCCTTGATGTGTGAGTTGCACAAATGCGGGTGGTGCGAAGTCCCTTGCGCGGAGCGTGGGTTGAACGAGTGGAGATGCGTTGGATTCTGCGCGGCCCTGTCCAGTTCTGGGAAGTTGCGTGCCCGGAACGTTATTGGCCCGTGTCGAACCGGCTCAGCACTCCGGGCAGCCGCGAGCCCAGCGGCGACATCCCGCCGTCGGCCCCGTGCCGCTCCAGCAGGTCGAGCGCGAGCCGGCCCCGGCGCACCCGCTCGCGGGCGGTGTCCAGCGTGACGTCGCGCAGCTGCGCCCCGTACGGGTAGATGGCCGGCGCCTTGGCGAGCCCGAACTTCAGGTACAACGGGGCGCCGCGGCGCACCAGTTCGGCGATCTCGTACATCCGGACATAGCCGCCGAGGTCGTCGGGCGCCTCGACGTACATGTCCATGGGCGCGGCCGAGACCCGCCGGATCTCCGTGAGATGCGCGAGCGTGAGGTCGCTCGGCACGTTCAGCGAGTCGGCCCCGAGCCGCTCGTACACGGCGTACGAGGCGGGGTTCACGGGCCCGACGAGCGCGGACACCTTGAGGGTGGTGTCGGCCGGGATGATCCCCTGGGTGCGCGCCCTGTGCAGCGTCCACAGCACGCCCTCGTCGGCGACGAGCAGGCACTTCACGCCCAGCTCCGTCGCCCGCACGGCGTCCTCGACGCATCCGGCGACGGCGTCGTGCCCACGGGCGCGCAGTCCCGCGCCGCCCGAGTCGGTCCGCACGGAGGCGCCGGTGTCCCAACTGCCGCGCGGCCCGGTGAACAGGCAGAGCTCGATGTCGCGTTCGGCGGTCGCCTCGACCATCTCCTGGATCTCGGCGTCCCGCAGCATCCAGATGCCGCTGCCCTGGCTGATCCGGTGGATGGGCACGTCGAGCCGCGAGGACTCCTTGAGCACGACGGCGACCGCCTCCGGCCCCTCGACCGACGGAATCTCGGTACGCCAGGTGCCGCCGTCGGGGAAGGTGTGGGGCGAGGCGTCGGCGGGCTCGGGCTCGGGAGCGCCGAGCCCGAGGGAGGAGAGGGCGGGTTCGCCGGGTCGGCGGGGTGAGTGGTCGGTCACGGTGGTCCTTTTCGGGTTGTTCGACATTTCGGACGAAGTTCGGTCTTATCCAGCCCCTGCGGCGATTGAGCAGCGGGGTGCGGGGCAGAGCCCCGCAAACCCCGGGGGGCCGCTCCGACACCGGTGACCTAAGGCCTCAACAGCACCTTGCCCACCGCAGGGTCACCCGCCCCCACCCACTCGATCGCCTCGGCGAACCGTTCCAACGGCACCTGGTGCGTCACAAGCGGCAACGGATCGAGCAACCCCGCCCCGAACATCCGCACCGCATGCGCCCACGCATCCGCCGCCGCCCCGAACACGGTCCGCACCTCCAGCTGCCGCACCACGAGATCCGTGGGGTCGAGCCCTTCCGCCGATCCGGCCGCCGGGATCCCGGTGAGCACGAGCCGCCCGCCCCGCCGCAGCAACGACGCGGCCGTGCGCGCCGCAGAGGCGGACCCGGCGGTCTCGATGACGACGTCGAGGTCGTCCGGCAGCTCCTCGCTGCGCAGCCGGAAGTCGGTGGCCCCGAACTTCCGTGACAGGGCCTCCCGTTCGCCCCGCGTCCCGACCACGACCAGCTCCGCAGGAGACGCGGCCGCGAGGAACTGCACGGCGAACATCCCGAGCGTCCCGGTCCCGACCACCCCCACCCGCTCCCCGGGCCTCGCCTCCGCCTTGAGAGCGGCGGCGGCGATGCACGCGGCCGGTTCGAGCAGCGCGGCGGCGGTGAGGTCGGCGTCGTCGGGCAGCGTGTGCAGCAGCCGGGCCGGAAGTGTCAACGTGGCGGCCATGGCCCCCGGTTGGGTGAACCCGGTCTCCTTGTACCCGTGGGTGCACAGGGTCGTCTCACCCGCGTGGCACCGCTCGCACACCTGGCAGTTGCGGAACCCCTCGCCGACGACCTTGCGTCCGGCCAGGGAATCCGGCACCCCGTCACCGACCGCGTCGACGACGCCGGACCACTCGTGCCCGGGCGTCAGCGGGTAACGCACGTACCCCTCGGGGCGGTTGCCCTGGTACACCTCGCGGTCGCTGCCGCAGATGCCCACGGCGTGCACGCGCACGCACGCCTCGCCGGGGCCCGGCGCTGTGGGCTCGTGGGAGACGACCCGGTGCTTGCCGGGCGCCTCGACGACGACGGCGGAACTCACGACGTCGCCTTCGGGTCGCGCTTCTCCCAGCCCTCGGCCCACAGGTCGAACCGGGCCTGCTGCTGCGGGAACTCGGCCGCCGCGTCGACGTCGAGCTCGACGCTGAGGCCCGGCTCGTGGGACAGCTCGAAGTAGCCGTCGACGACCTTCGGCGCGCCCTTCACGACCTTCTTGATCTCCGCGTCCGCGAAGTCGTTGAAGTGCTCCAGGATCTTGAAGTTGGGCGAGGTGAAGCCGACTTGGAGAGAGGCGGCCGTGAGCACGGGCCCGCCCACGTTGTGCGGGGCCACCAGCATGTAGTGCGTCTCCGCCGTGGCGGCCAGCTTCCGCGTCTCCCAGATGCCGCCGATGTGCCCGACGTCCGGCTGGAGAATGTCGACGGCCTGGCTCTCGAACAGCTCCCGGAACTCGATCCGGTCGTGGATCCGCTCACCGGTCGCCACCGGCATCTCCACCTTCGCGGCCACCTTCTCCAGCGCCTTGAGGTTCTCCGGCGGCACCGGCTCCTCCAGCCACGCGGGATTGAACGGCGCCAGGTCGCGGGCCAGCCGGATCGCCGTCGCGGGGGAGAACCGCCCGTGCATCTCCAGCATCAGCTCGGCCTCGGGCCCGATGGCGTCGCGCACGGCCTCGATCAACGACACCGCGTACAGGGACTGTTCGTGGTCCAGCTCGAAGTGCCCGGTGCCGAACGGGTCGATCTTCAGCGCCTTGTACCCGCGCTCCATCACCGTCTGCGCGGCCTTGTGGTACGCCTCCGGTGTGCGCTCGGTGGTGTACCAGCCGTTCGCGTACGCCTTGACCTTGTCGGTCACCTTGCCGCCGAGCAGCTGCCACACCGGGACGCCGAGGGCCTTGCCCTTGATGTCCCAGCAGGCCATCTCGATCACGGCGATCCCGGACATGACGATCTCGCCGGCGCGGCCGTAGTCGCCGTACTTCATCCGCCGGACGAGGTCCTCGACGGCGAACGGATCTGAGCCGACAATGTGGTTGGTCTGGGCCTCGTGCAAGTAACCGACGAGCGCGTCGGTGTGGCCCAGCATCCGGGTCTCGCCGACACCGGTGAGTCCTTCGTCGGTGTGCACCTGTACGTAGGTCAGGTTCCGCCACGGAGTCCCGACCACGTGCGTGCTGATTCCCGTGATCCGCAAGGCAGTTGCCCCCTGTGCTGTTCGAAATTTCGTCACACGTTCGAAATGCTGGCGTGACAGTAAGGCGGCCCCACGGGGGTGTCAATGGGTCTCGTCAGTCGATGGGCAAGCCGTTATCGGTCGATCGTCGTCGCGTTCCGTGCAGAAGTTTCACAGGACGGGCTTTTTCCCGCACCGCCCCTGCGCCTAGCCTCCCTTGGTCTATGGACGACTACTGCCATCCGTGCCGCAGACATCTCAACGGCGCCCTGGCCTGCCCGGGTTGCGGCACGCCGGTCGACGCCGTGCGTGCGTACGGGGAGTGGGTCGCCGCGAACGAGGGGGCGGCCGGGGAGGGCTCGGGCCGGGCGGACGCGCCGGTCGGGACGCGGGGCCGGCGCCGCGCGCACCGCTCGACGCGCCGCTCCGCGCGCTCGCGGCGGCGGGGTCGCGCCCTCCTCGCGGGTGCGGGCCTCGCACTCGCCGTGACCGGCGTCGGACTCGGTGTCGCACGGCTCGGCGGTGGGCCCTCCGGCGGCGGCGCCGAAACACAGGCCGCCCCCGACACGCCCGCCGCCCCCACGAAAGCCACCGAGGCGACATCCCCGTCCGTCACGGCCGCTCGCTCCACCCCACCCGCGTCCCGCGCCTCGCGTACGTCGCAGGCCCCCGCCTCGACGCCGCCGCGGCCGGAGCACACGCGGGCCTCCGGTCCGGTGGACGCCGACGCGACGCGGTCGGCGGAACCGTCCCCGGCCACATCAGGCGCCCGCTCCTCGGGTAGCCCTCGCCCGGCCCCCTCGGCCTCCCGCACGCCGTCCGCCACCGCCACACCCACCACCGCGCCGAGTCCGTCCGAGACGTGCGAGCGCGTCCTGTGGTGGTGTACGTAAGCGAGCCTCCAGGGGGCGGTCAGCCCTCCCCGAGCATCCGCCGCAGCATGTCCCGGAACGCCACCCGCTCCTCCTGTGAGAGCCCGGACAGGGGCTCCCGCGCGAAGTCGAGCGACTCGCGCAGGGCGCGCGCGATCCGCCGCCCCTCCGCGGTGGCGGCGGCCACCTTCACCCGCCGGTCGCCCGGCGAGGGCTGCCGCTCCACGAGGTCGCGGGCCTCGAGGCGGTCCACGATCCCCGTCACGTTCGACGGCTCGCACTTCAACCGCTGCGCGACCTGCCGCATCGGCAGCGGCCCCAGGGACAGCAGCCCGAGCACCCGCGCCTGCGCCCCGGTGAGCCCGTGCCGGGAGGCGGCCTCCTCGTACTCCTGGTGGTAGCGCGCGACGACCTCCCCGATCAGCTCGACGACCTCGAGGGTGAGGGGGTCCGTGCGGGGGGTACTCGGTGCGGCCATGTCTCCCAGCGTACCCAGTTGCTTGACATGATGAAATATTCAGGAGCATTGTTGTTTCAGGTACTGAAGTATTTTTCGCATGCTTCGGCCCACGTGCTTCCGCCCCCTCGACAAAGGATCAGCGCATGACCGCCGACACCCCCCAGATCCCCGCCACCGGCCGCGAGTGGGTCCTGCTCAGCCGCCCCGTCGGCTGGCCCAAGCCCGAGGACTTCGAGCTGCGCGAGGCCCCGGTGGCCGAGCCGGGCCCCGGCCAGGTGCTGGTCGAGAACCTGTACGTCTCCGTGGACCCGTACATGCGCGGCCGGATGAGCGCCGCGAAGTCCTACGTCGCCCCGTACGAGCTGGGCAAGCCCATGCAGGGCGGTGCCGTCGGCGTCGTCCTCGCCTCGAACGACGAGGGTGTGGCCGTCGGCGACCACGTCCTGCACTTCAACGGCTGGCGCGAGTACGCGACGTTCGACGCGAAGCAGGCCGTGAAGGTCGACCCGGACGCCGCGCCCCTGTCCACGTACCTCGGCGTCCTCGGCATGACGGGCCTCACCGCCTACGCGGGCCTGCTGCGCACGCTCTCCTTCAAGGAGGGCGACAGCGTCTTCGTCTCCGGCGCCGCGGGTGCGGTCGGCGGCCAGGTCGGCCAGATCGCCAAGCTCAAGGGCGCCTCGCGGGTCATCGGCTCGGCCGGCTCGGACGAGAAGGTCAAGCTGCTCCTGGAGGAGTACGGCTTCGACGCCGCCTTCAACTACAAGACGGGCGACGTGCACACGCTCCTGAAGGAGGCCGCTCCCGACGGTGTCGACGTCTACTTCGACAACGTCGGCGGCGACCACCTGGAGGCCGCCATCGCCCGCCTGAACCGCGACGGCCGCATCGCCATCTGCGGCGCGATCTCCGTCTACAACGCCACGGAGCCGGCCCCCGGCCCGCGCAACCTCTCCCGCCTGATCCAGACCCGCGGCCGCATCGAGGGCTTCCTCGTCGGCGACCACTACGACCTGCAGCCGCAGTTCGTGCAGGAGGTCGGCGCGTGGGTGCGCTCCGGCGAGCTGAAGTACCGCGAGACGTTCGTCGAGGGCATCGAGAACAACCTGGAGGCGTTCCTCGGGGTACTGCGCGGCGACAACACCGGAAAGATGATCGTGAAGCTCTGACGCCTTCGCGCACCGGCGAGTGACCCCCGCCACACCGGTGGATTCCATGATTCGGTAGCCTCGTTCCGCAACACGAAAGACAGTCACCCGCGCGAACGAGGGAGCCGGTCATGGCCATCACGCAGTCCGACGTCGTCTACACCGCCACCGCCACCGCGGAGAACGGCCGCGACGGCCGCGTCTCCACGAGCGACGGCAAGCTCGACCTCGTCGTCAACCCGCCCAAGGAGCAGGGCGGTTCGGGCGAGGGCACCAACCCCGAGCAGCTCTTCGCGGCCGGCTACAGCGCCTGCTTCCAGGGCGCGCTCGCCGTCGTCGCCCGCCAGGAGGGCGTCGACGTCTCCGGCTCGACCGTCACCGCCAACGTCGGCATCGGCAAGAACGACGACGGCTTCGGCATCATCGTCGAGATCTCGGCCGCGATCCCGAACGTGGACGCGGCCGCCGCCAAGTCCCTGGTCGAGAAGGCCCACCAGGTCTGCCCGTACTCCAAGGCGACCCGCGGCAACATCACGGTCACGCTCTCCGTCTGAGCTTGATGCCCGGTCGGGCCCGTCCCGTAGGGTTGCGCCATGCGTGATCTCGGGGCGGGCTTCGGCTATTTGATGAAGGGGCAGCGTTGGGTTGCCCAGCACGGAAAGCGGTACGGCTGGAGCCTGCTGCCGGGGCTGATCACCCTCGTCCTCTACGCGGCGGCGCTGGTCTGCCTCGCCGTCTGGGGCGGCGACTTCACCTCCTGGGCCACCCCGTTCGCCGACGACTGGTCGTCCCCGTGGCAGGGCCTGTTCCGCGGTTTCCTCACGGCGGTGCTCTTCGCGCTTGGGCTGCTGCTCGCGGTCCTGACCTTCACGGCGGTCACGCTCCTGATCGGGCAGCCCTTCTACGAGTCGCTGTCCGAGGAGGTCGACCGCGTCGAGAGCGGCGGCCACGCGCCGGAGTCCGGCCTCCCGCTCTGGCGTGAACTGTGGATCTCCGCGCGCGACAGCATCCGCGTCCTGTGCCGGGCGGCCCTGTGGGGCATCCTGCTCTTCGCCCTCGGCTTCCTCCCCTTCGTCGGGCAGACCGTCATCCCGGTTCTCGGCTTCTTCGTCACCGGCTTCTTCCTCACGGAGGAGCTGGTGGCGGTGGCCTGGCAGCGCCGGAACCGCCAACTCCGCGAGCGACTGGCTCTGTTGCGCTCGCGCAAGGGCCTGGCGTGGGGCTTCGGCACGCCGCTGGCCCTCGCGTTCCTGATCCCGGTCGTCGCGGTGTTCCTGATGCCGGGGGCGGTGGCCGGCGCGACGCTGATGGTGCGCGAACTGGAGGACGCCGAGCGGCGCCCGGAAGATGTCGCGGGGGCACGGCAGGTGCCGCAGGCCCGGCCGTAACTACGCGTCGCCCGCCAGCAGTTCAAGAAAGTCGCGCACCGCGCCGGGCATGTCCACGGCCTCCGGGTCGAGCAGCCACTGGTACTGAAGGCCGTCCAGTACGGCGACGAGCAGCGGCGCGGCCCGCTCAGGGGTGAGCCCGCCCGGCAGCCGCTCCCCGTACTCGGCGCGCAGCACCTCCGCCATCGACTCCCGTACGCCGACGTAGCGCCGCGTGAAGAACTCCCGCGCCGGGTGCCCCTCGGTCACCGACTCGCCGAGCAGCGCCGAGAAGGTCTGCACGATCCCGGGCCGCATCGCGTTGTACTCGACCAGCGTGCCGAGCAGATCGAGCCGCCACTGGCTGCTCGGCACCGAGTCCCACTGGTCGCGCTCCTCGAGGACGGCGACGAGCAGCGCCTCCTTGGTGGGGAAGTGGTGCAGCAGCCCCTGCTGGGTCAGCCCCACGCGCTCGGCGACCGCCGCCAGGCTCGCGCCCCGGTACCCGCGCTCGGCGATGACCTCCAGCGCGGCCCGCAAGATCTCGGCCCGACGTCCCTGGCCCCTGGCGGTCCTGGTGCTGCTCATGCGGTCACCGTACGACACGGCAGGGGCGGGCCCAGACCTCTCGGATAACGTCAAGATAACGAAACCTACCGCTTCACAAGTCCCGGGTGCAGGATGGAGGCGCCCAGACTTCGACGAGGAGGTGCCGGTATGGCGCAGCAGGTGGACGGCGACAAGGAGCGGGCCGACCGGGCCCGCGAGGCGGCGGTCGAGGCCGCGCTCGGCAAGCTCGATCTGGACACCAAGGCCCGGCTGCTCGGCGGCCAGGACATGTGGTCGCTGCCCGCGGTCCCCGACATCGGCCTGAAGTCCCTCGTCATGTCCGACGGCCCCATCGGCGTGCGCGGCGTGCGCTGGAGCGCCGACGACCCGTCGATCGCGCTGCCGTCCCCGACCGCGCTCGGCGCCACCTGGGACCCGGAGCTCGCCCGCCGCGCCGGCGTCCTGCTCGCCCAGGAGGCCCGCCGCAAGGGCGTCCACGTGCTGCTCGCCCCGACCGTGAACCTGCACCGCTCCCCGCTCGGCGGCCGCCACTTCGAGACGTACAGCGAGGACCCGTACCTCGCCGGGCTCATGGGCACCGGCTACGTCCGGGGTGTGCAGTCCGGCGGCGTCGGCACGACCATGAAGCACTACGTGGCGAACGACGCCGAGACGGACCGCTTCACGGTGAACAACCTCGTCTCCGAACGGGCCCTGCGCGAGCTGTACTTGGCCCCCTTCGAGGCCATCGTCAAGAACGCCCACCCGTGGGGCGTCATGACCGCCTACAACCAGGTCAACGGCACCTCGATGACCGAACACCGCCACCTCGTGGGCGACATCCTGCGCGGCGAGTGGGGCTTCGACGGCTTCAACGTCTCCGACTGGATGGCCGCCCGCTCCACCGTCGGAGACATCAAGGGCGGCCTGGACGTCGCGATGCCCGGCCCGCTGACCGTGTACGGCCCGGCGCTGGTGGAGGCCGTCCGCTCCGGCGAGGTCGACGAGTCCGAGGTCGACGCGGCCGTACGCAACGTGCTGCGACTCGCGGCGCGGGTGGGCGCCCTGGAAGGCGCGGACCCCGTCGTCGCCGCACCGCCGTCCGAGATCGACGGCGAGTCCCTGGCCCGCGAGATCGCCCACCGCGGCTTCGTCCTCGTCCGCAACTCCGGTGTGCTGCCGCTGCGTCCGGACGCCCGGGTCGCCCTCATCGGGGCCGCGGCCCGCGACGCCCGCGTCCTCGGCGGCGGCTCCGCCACCGTCTTCCCGTCCCGGATCGTCTCGCCGCTCGACGGCATGAGCGCCGCGCTGCCGTCCCTGACCTACAGCGTCGGCGCCGACCCGAGCGACGAACTCGCCGTCGCCGACAAGGGGTTCACGCTCCGCGCCGTCTGCCGCGACGCCGACGGCACGGTCCTCGGCGAGGGCACCCTCCCGAACGGCCAGGTCCAGTGGCTCGGCAGCGACCTGCCTGCCGGTGTCACCCACGAGGCGCTGCACAGCATCGAGATCAAGGGCACGTTCACCCCGCGCGAGAGCGGCGACCACGCCTTCGGCACGCGCGGCCTCGGCGCCTTCACCCTCACCGTCGACGACACCGTCCTGTACGAGGGCGTACAGGCCATGGGCCCCGAGTCCGACCCCTTCGAGGCGTTCTTCGGCGCCCCGCAGGAGCGCGGCAGGGTGTCCCTGACGGAGGGGCGGCCGGTCGAGGTCTCCCTCCTCCACACCCTCGACAAGTCCCTTGCCATGCCGCTGCCCGCCGTGCTGTTCAGCCTCGTGCACCTCGACCCGCGCCAGGACGAGGACGCGCTGCTCGCCGAGGCCGTCGCCGCCGCGCGTGACGCCGAGGTCGCCGTCGTCGTGGTCGCCACGACGGACCGCGTGGAGTCCGAGGGCTTCGACCGCACCGACCTGCGCCTCCCCGGCCGCCAGGACGAGCTCGTCCGCGCGGTGGCCGCCGCCAACCCGAACACCGTGGTGGTCGTCAACTCCGGCTCACCGGTGGAGCTTCCGTGGCGCGAGGACGTCGCCGCCGTGCTCCTGTCGTGGTTCCCCGGCCAGGAGGGCGGCGCCGCCCTCGCCGACGTCCTCACCGGAGCCGAGGAACCGGGCGGCCGCCTACCCACCACCTGGGGCTCACTGGCCGACGCCCCGGTCACCCAGGTGACGCCGGTGGACGGCGAACTCCCGTACACCGAGGACGTCTTCATCGGCTACCGCGCCTGGGAGAAGTCGGGCGCGACCCCCGTCTACCCCTTCGGCCACGGCCTCGGCTACACCGACTGGACGTACGAGTCGCTCGAAGTCCACGGCACCACGGCGACGGTCCGCGTCCGCAACACGGGCTCCCGCCCCGGCCGCGAGATCGTCCAGCTCTACCTGTCCCCGACCGCCCCCGACGCGACCCGCCCCGCCCGCTGGCTCGCCGGCTTCGCCACCGTCACGGCGGCCCCCGGCGAATCCGTCACGGCCACCGTCGAGCTGCCCCGCCGCGCCTTCGAGACCTGGAACGAGTCCACCCACGCGTGGTCCCTCGTCCCGGGCCCCTACGAGGCCACAGCAGGCCGCTCCCTCACGGACATCCGCCTCTCAAGCCCTTGCGGCGACTGAGCAGCGGGGCCCGGGCAAATCAAGCCCCTGCGGCGATTGAGCAGCGGGGCCCGGGGCGGAGCCCCGAGACGTCAGCCCCGGGCCCCGAACCGGTACACCGTCTCCGACCGATACACGTCCCCCGGCCGCACCACGGTCGACGGAAACTCCACCCGGTTCGGCGAGTCCGGAAAGTGCTGCGTCTCCAACGCGACCCCGTCCCCGGGCGCGAACGGCAACGTCTCGTCGAAGTGATCCGACGTATAGAGCTGCACGCCCGGCTCGGTCGTGGCAACACCGAGCACCCGCCCGGTCACCGGATCGTGCAGCTCCGCCACCTCCACCGCCTCGTCGCCCAGCCCCTTGTCGAGCACATAGTTGTGGTCGTACCCGGCCCCCACCTTCCGGCTCTCCCGGAAGTCGAACCGCGTCCCCGCCACGTCCATCAGCTCACCGGTCGGAATGAGCCCCTCGTCGACGGCCGTCACCCGCCCACCGTCGATCCGCAGCTCATGCCCGCCCGCACTCCCGGACGTGGCCCCGCCGAGATTCCAGTACGTGTGATTCGTCAGGTTCACCGGCGTCGGCGCATCGGTCACGGCCTCGTAGGCGATCCGCAGCACACCGCCCGCCTCCAGCCCGTACGTCACCGAGACCTCGACCCGCCCCGGGAACCCCTCCTCGCCGTGCGGCGACACACGGCTCAGCCGCACCCCGTGCTCCCCGACGGCCTCCGCGTCCCACACCCGCTTGTCGAAACCCCGCTCGCCGCCGTGCAGCGAGTTCGGCCCGTTGTTCTGCGCGAGGTGGTAGATCCGCTCGTCCAAAGCGAACCGGCCGCCGGCGATCCGGTTCGCGTACCGCCCGACCACCGCGCCCAGATACGGCTCCGGGTGCGTCAGATACCCGTCCAGATCGGCGAACCCGAGCACCACGTCGGCCACGGCACCGTCCCGGTCGGGCACCTCGACCGACTGAAGGATCCCGCCGTACGTCAGGACGCGTACCCGCACACCGTCCCGCTCCAGGGTCCAGCGGTGGACGGGAGTGCGGTCGGGATCGGGTAGGGTGCCGAAGAGTTCGCTGCTCATGATCGCGACCCTACGCCCGCGCGCCCGTGCCCCGGCCGGGAGGTGGCTACGGCCGCTCGGCCGTCACCCCGCGGTACGCGAGCGCGGCGATCCGCGCCTGCCCGTTCACACTCGGGTGGAACCAGTCCCACTCGCTCAACTGCGCCTGCCCGAACTTGTACCCGAACACGGCCCCGTCGTCGTACCGGCACTTCTTGTCCTTCGCGCAGACCTCACGCAGCACCTCGTTGTACGCCACCACGCGCGCCTGCACGGAGTCCCGCCGCGCGGCGGCCGCGGAGTTCAGGTCGTCCGGATCGGCCAGCATCGACGCGCAGATGCCGAGCTTCCACACCTGCTTGCCCAGCGGATTCGCCCGCCCCTGCGACCAGAGCCGCTTCAGGTCCGGCACGCTCAGTACGTACACCTGCGCCTTGGGCGCCGTGCGCCGCAACTGCCGCAGGGACTCCTGGAAATCGGCCCGGAAATCCGCGACGGGGGTCATCGCGGCGGCCGACGGCCTGCACGCGTCGTTCGAACCGGCCATGACCGTCACCAGGTCCGGCTTCTCGGCCGCCGCCCGGTTCATCTGCGCGGGCAGATCGGCCATCCGCGCCCCGGTCCGCGCGTGGTTCCAACTGTGCGTCCGGGCACGGCTCTCGCCGAGCAGCCGCACCGCGAGGCTCTTGACCGACTTGTCGGTACCCGTCGCCCACGAGACCTTGGGGCAGTCGGAGAGCACCGAGCACGCGTCGAAGCCACGCGTGATCGAGTCACCCACCGCGGCAACCGACCGAGGCTTCGTGTCCCACGTGGGAGTGGGCTTCGGCGAAGGCTTCGCGGCGCTCGGGGAACCGGAAGGGCCGGGGGAGTTGTCACCCGTGGCGTCACACCCGGCGAGCGTGGCGACACCGCACACGGCCGCGGTCACGGCGGCGACAGCGGCCCGAACGGCGAACGGCCGCTTGCTGCGCTCCCGCATCAGCCCTCCTGCCCTCTCGCTCGCCGTCACCGATCCCGACCCGTCTGACGTCGTACGCGGGGGCGGGGTTGCGTCCCGCCGGGTGAAAGGTCGGTGTTTGTGAGCCCCGGGACCGACAGTACGTCACACTCCTTGCGCTGCTGCGCGATAGCCTCGCCCCGGGATCCCCGGTCGACCCACTGGGGGCCCGCTGTACCGGTTCCGCTAAATTACTACACGTCAGATGTGTCCCTTTTTGTCTGGACCTTTTCGTTCCGGACGAGGTCGTTCAGGACAAGAGGGAAGAAGGCTCGGCACGGGCGCGAGGCCGCTGGGGAAGGCGAACCTCGACCCACACTGGAGGTCCCGGTGACGACACGTGGAGTTCTGTACGTGCACTCCGCTCCGCGCGCGCTGTGCCCGCACGTCGAATGGGCGGTCGCGGGCGTACTCGGCGCGCGCGTCAGCCTCGACTGGATCAGGCAGCCCGCGGCGCCCGGCACCTGGAGATCCGAGTTCTCCTGGCGGGCCGAGGCGGGCACCGCGGCCAAGCTGGCCTCCGCGCTGCGCGGCTGGCAGCTGCTGCGCTTCGAGGTGACGGCCGAACCCTGCGCCGCCGCCGAGGGCGAGCGCTACAGCGCCACCCCCGAACTCGGCATCTTCCACGCCATCACCGGCATCCACGGCGACATCCTCATCCCGGAGGACCGCCTGCGCGCCGCACTGACCCGCTCCAAGGCCGGCGAGACCGACCTGGAGGCCGAACTCGCCGGCCTCCTCGGCAAGCCCTGGGACGACGAACTGGAGCCTTTCCGCTACGCCGGCGAAGGCGCCCCGGTGAGGTGGCTCCACCAGGTGGTGTGAGCCCGCAACGGCTCCGGATGGGCTCCGGGAGGGGCATTTGGGGGCGCGGGGCTGTGCCAATCTGCGGCTCCGCCGCGTGGGCGCAAAGATCGGTTTTTTTGAGGGCGCGGGGAACTGCGCAAACCACCGCGGAACCGCACTCGCGAGCAGCACACAAGGGGCACACCAGCAGGCGAAAACGGAGTGGGCCCGCCCAGGAAACCCGGGGCGGGCCCACTCCCACGTTCAGCGGAGCGTCAGAACGTGTCAGATCGTGCGGAAGGCCAACACCACGTTGTGCCCACCGAAGCCGAACGAGTCGTTCAGCGCGGCGATCCGGCCGTCGACCGGCAGCTTGCGCGCCTCGCCGCGGACGACGTCGGCGGTGCCTTCGGCCTCCGGGTCGAGGTTCTCGACGTTGATGGTCGGCGGAGCCACGCGGTTGTACAGCGCGAGCACCGACGCCACGGACTCGACACCACCGGCGCCGCCCAGCAGATGCCCGGTCATCGACTTGGTGCCGGAGACGGCGAAGTGGTCGGTGTCGTCACCGAACACCTTGCGCAGCGCCTTCAGCTCGGCGATGTCACCGGCGGGCGTCGACGTCGCGTGCGCGTTGACGTGCACGATCTCGGCCGGGTCCAGGTCGGTGTTGTCCATCAGGTTCTGCAGGGCGTGCGCGATGCCGCGGCCCTCCGGCTCCGGCTGCACGATGTCGTGGCTGTCGGCGGAGATGCCCTGGCCGACCGCCTCCGCGTAGACGCGGGCACCGCGCGCCGCGGCGTGCTCGGCCGACTCCAGGATGACGACGCCTGCGCCCTCACCGAGGACGAAGCCGTCCCGGGCCGTGTCGTAGGGGCGCGAGGCACCCTGCGGGTCGTCGTTGTTCTTGGACATCGCCATCATGTTGCCGAACGCGGCGATGGGCAGCGGGTGGATGGCCGCCTCCGTGCCACCGCAGACGACGACGTCGGCGCGGCCGGTGCGGATCATCTCGATGCCGTAGCCGATGGCCTCGGCGCCGGAGGCGCAGGCGGAGACCGGCGTGTGCACACCCGCGCGGGCGTTCACGGCCAGGCCCACGTTGGCCGAGGGGCCGTTGGGCATCAGCATCGGCACGGTGTGCGGGGAGACGCGGCGTACGCCCTTCTCCTTCAGCACGTCGTACTGGTCGAGGAGCGTGGTCACGCCGCCGATGCCGGACGCGATGACGGCGCCCAGACGGTCGGGGTCGACAGCCGGGTCGTCGCCCGCCTTGTCGGTGAAACCGGCGTCGGCCCACGCCTCCTTCGCGGCGATCAGCGCGAACTGGGCGGAGCGGTCCAGCTTGCGGGCCTGCGGGCGGGGGATGACCTCGCCCGGCTCCACGGCGACCGGCGCCGCGATGCGGACCGCCTGGTCGGCGGCCCACTCCTGCTCGAGGGGCTTGACGCCGGAACGTCCGGCGACGAGGCCCTCCCAGGTGGATGTCGCGTCGCCACCCAGCGGTGTGGTTGCGCCGATACCGGTGACGACCACGGTGCGATTGGTCGAGCTCACAGGAATTCTTTCTCCAACGGATCCGAGGGATTCAGCGGCGCCACCGCCGGGTGGCGGAGCGACTGACCATGAGGCAGAGACTGTGGCTCAGGCCTGGTGGTCGAGGATGTACTTCGTGGCGTCGCCGACGGTCTTGAGGTTCTTGACGTCGTCGTCCGGGATCTTGACGTCGAAGCGCTCTTCGGCGGCGACGACGACCTCGACCATGGACAGCGAGTCGACGTCCAGGTCATCGGTGAAGGACTTGTCCAGCTGGACGTCCTCGGTGGGGATCCCGGCGATCTCGTTCACGATCTCGGCGAGACCGGCGACGATCTCTTCCTGAGTGGCGGCCATTGTGGCGCTCCTTCGGTGTGTATCCAGAGGGTGTGGCGGCAGCTGTTCGGATCCGAAGATCCGGACGAGTTGCCTAGGGGAGGGTAACGACCGTGGCGGCGTACACGAGACCCGCCCCGAAGCCGATGACGAGCGCGGTGTCGCCGCTCTTCGCCTCGCCGGTCGCCAGAAGCCGCTCCATCGCGAGCGGAATCGAGGCGGCCGACGTGTTGCCGGTGGTGCGTACGTCACGGGCGACCGTGACATGCTCCGGCAGTTTCAGAGTCTTCACCATCGAGTCGATGATCCGCTCGTTGGCCTGGTGAGGAATGAAGACATCCAGGTCGTCCGGGTTGATCCCGGCCGCGTCCAGCGCCTGCTGGGCGACCTTCGCCATCTCGAACACGGCCCAGCGGAAGACCGCCTGGCCCTCCTGCGTGATCGCAGGGAACTTGACGTTGCCCTGGGAGTCCAGCGGCAGCTGCGAGACATCGCCGATGCGGTACGTGTCCCACGGCACGGTCTGCTTGATGGTGCCGGCCTTGTCGCCCTCGGAGCCCCACACGGTCGGGCCGATCTCGGGCTCCTGGGACGGGCCGACGATCACGGCACCGGCGCCGTCACCGAACAGGAAGGCCGTCGCGCGGTCCTCCAGGTCGGTCAGGTCGGACAGCCGCTCCACGCCGATGACCAGCACGTACTCCGCGCTGCCCTCGACGATCATGCCCTTGGCGAGCGTGAGGCCGTAGCCGAAGCCGGCGCAGCCCGCGGAGATGTCGAACGCGGCGGCCTTGTCCGTGCCGAGCTTGTCCGCGATCTCCGTCGCGATGGCCGGCGTCTGCGCGAAGTGCGAGACGGTCGACACGACCACGGAGCCGATCTGCTCCGGGCGGATGCCCGCGTTGGCGATGGCCTTGCCGGACGCCTCGATCGACATCATCGCCACGGTCTCCTCGTCACTGGCCCAGTGACGGGTGGAGATGCCGGAACGCGAGCGGATCCACTCGTCGGACGAGTCGATCTTCTCGAGGATCACCTCGTTCGGCACGACCCGGGTCGGACGGTAGCCGCCGACGCCGAGGATGCGCGCGTACGGGGCACCCTTGCTGGGCTTGATCTTCGACATGCTGCTCGGATCTCCTTGTCAGGCCGTGGCTGCTGCGGCTACTTCGGCGATCAGGGCGCGGGCTGCGTCGAGGTCGTCGGGGGTCTTCAGGGCGAGGGTCTTGACGCCGGGGAGCGCGCGCTTGGCGATCCCGGTGAGGGTGCCGCCAGGGCACACCTCGATGAGCGCGGTCACACCGAGCTCCTGGAACGTCTCCATGCACTGGTCCCAGCGGACGGGGTTCGCGACCTGGCCGACCAGGCGGGAGACCACCTCGGCGCCCGTCGCGACGGCCTTGCCGTCCTTGTTCGAGACATACGCGACCGTGGGGTCGGCCGGGGCCAGCTCCTTGGCGGCCTCCTCCAGCTTCGTCACGGCCGGCGCCATGTGCCGGGTGTGGAACGCGCCCGCCACCTTCAGCGGCACCACGCGGCGCACCCCCTCGGGCTTGTCGGCCTCAAGGGCGGCCAGCTCCTCCAGCGTGCCGGCGGCCACGATCTGGCCCGCGCCGTTCACATTCGCCGGAGTCAGGCCCAGCTTCTCCAGGTGCGGGACGGTGACCTCGGGGTCGCCGCCGAGCAGCGCCGACATCCCGGTCTCCGTGATCGCCGCGGCCTCCGCCATGGCCAGACCGCGCGTGCGCACGAGCTTCAGCGCGGTGGTCTCGTCGAGCACCCCCGCGAACGCCGCGGCGGTGATCTCACCGACGCTGTGCCCCGCCACGGCACCCGGCGAGACATCGCCGAGCGCGGAAGCCGAGAGCAGCCCGGCCGCGACAAGGAGCGGCTGGGCCACGGCCGTGTCACGGATCGCGTCCGCGTCGGCCTGCGTGCCGTAGTGGGCAAGGTCGAGTCCGATGGCGTCGGACCACGCGGCAACGCGGTCCGCGGCACCGGGGAGTTCGAGCCAGGGAGTCAGGAAGCCGGGCGTCTGGGCGCCTTGGCCGGGAGCGACGAGTACGAGCACTCTCACACTCTCTCTTGGGGACGGGTCGGGCCGCCGGTGGGGACAGGGACGAAGAACCGAAGGGGGAATTGTAGACCCCCGACAAAAGCCTACGACTGGGGATCGGCCTCGGCCAGACGCCCCAGGATGAGGGCGATGCGCAAGGTGAACGCCGAGCGGACATCCGAGGGCGACCACCCGGTGACGTCGGTCACACGTCGAAGCCGGTAGCGGACGGTATTCGGATGCACGAAGAGCATCCGGGCCGCGCCCTCCAGACTGCTTGCCTGTTCCAGATAGACGCTGAGCGTCTCGAGGAGCGCCGAGCCCGCCTCCTCGAGCGGTCTGTAGATCTCCTCCACCAACTGCTCTCGCGCGGCGGGGTCTCCCGCGATCGCGCGCTCCGGAAGCAGATCGTCCGCCAGAACGGGACGCGGAGCGTCCTGCCAGGCGCCGCACGCCTTGAGCCCGGCGGCCGCGGCCTGGGCGGACCGCGTGGCGGCCAAGAGGTCCGGAACCACGGGCCCGGCGACCACGGGTCCCGCCGCGAACGGCCCGATCAGCGACTTCGCCACGGCCAGCGGATTGTCGCTGCCACCCGCGATCACCACGAGCCGGTTCCCGAGCACCCCGGTCAGGACCTGCAGCTTGGCGTGGCGCGAGGCCCGCCGGATCGCCTCCACCGTCAGTTCGCTGTCGCCGTCGGGCGCCGTGCCGAGCACCACGCACACGTGCTCGGGGGAGTTCCAGCCGAGCGCCGCGGCCCGGCTGACCGCGCCCTCGTCGGCCTCCCCGGACAGGACCGCGTTCACCACGAGCGATTCGAGCCGCGCGTCCCACGCGCCCCGCGCCTCCGCCGCCTGCGCGTACACCTGGGCGGTCGCGAAGGCGATCTCCCGCGCGTACACGAGCAGCGCCTCCCGCAGCACGCTCTCGTCGCCGGGCGCCGCCACCTCGTCGATGGCGGACTCCATCACCTCGATCGTCGTCCGCACCATCTCCACGGTCTGGCGCAGCGTGATCGCCCGGGTCAGCTCCCTGGGCGCGGTGCCGAACACATCCGTCGAGATGGCCTGCGGGGCGTCCGGGTGCCGGAACCACTCGGTGAACGCCGCGATACCCGCCTGCGCCACCAGACCGATCCACGACCGGTTCTCCGGAGGCATCGCCCGGTACCAGGGCAACGTCTCGTCCATGCGCGTGATCGCCTGCGCGGCGAGTGCCCCGGACGATTTCTCCAGGCGCTTCAGGGTCGCCGAGTGCGGGTGAGGCTCCGCGGGGCCGCCTTGACGGTCCGCTGGTTCGTTCGCTGAGGGCTGCTCTGATTCCGATTGGGGCACGGGACAAGACTGCCTTATCGGGACGCCTCAGCGGAGTGGAGGGTCCGAGGTGAGCCCGTCGAACGGCCGGAAACCAGGGCTACCGTGTACCGCGTGATTGATGTACGCCGCTCCGGCGACCGCTATCCCGGCGGCGAACCCGAGGAGGGGATCGAATCCCTCCACGCGTTCTCCTTCGGCCCGCACTACGACCCGGACAACCTGCGCTTCGGCGCGATCCTCGCCTGCAACGAGGAACGCCTCGCACCGGGCGCCGGCTTCGACGAACACCCCCACAGCCACACGGAGATCGTCACCTGGGTCGTCACCGGTGAGCTCACCCACCGCGACTCCACCGGCCACGAGTCCGTGGTCCGACCCGGCGATGTGCAGCGCCTCAGCTCCGGTGGCGGCGTCCGCCACGTCGAACGCAACGACGGCGTCGAGCCCCTCACCTTCGTTCAGATGTGGCTCGCCCCCCTCGACCCGGGAGGCGACCCGGCGTACGAGGTGGTGCACGGCATCGCGGACTCCACCCCCTACGACGTCCCGGCGGCGGGCGCCATGCTGCACGTCCGGCGCCTGGCGGCGGGCGAGCGAGGGGAGGTGCCGGCCGCCCCACATGTCTACATCCACGTGGTGCAGGGCGAAGTGCGGCTCGGGGGCACGGAGTTGGCCGACGGAGACGCCGCCCGCATCACCGCCGAGACCGACCTCGAGGTGCTCGCGGCGACGGAGGCACAGCTGCTGATCTGGGAGATGGGCGGCTGATTGGGAGCGGTGGGCGGCTGGCCCGAGGCGGTGACCTGGCCGGCCCCGGTCCGCGGTCAGACCTCCGCGAGCACCGCGTCGGTGAACGGCGGCCACACCTCGGCCGCCCACGGCCCGAACGCCCGATCCGTCAGCGCCACACAGGCCACCCCCGCATCCGGGTCCACCCACAGGAACGTGCCCGACTGCCCGAAGTGCCCGAACGTCCGCGGCGACGACGAACTCCCCGTCCAGTGCGGCGACTTGTGATCCCGGATCTCGAAGCCGAGGCCCCAGTCGTTCGGGTTCTGGTGCCCGTACCCCGGAAGCACGCCCTTCGTGCCCGGGTACTGCACGGTCATCGCCTCGGCCACGGTCCGCGGGTCGAGCAGCCTTGGCGCCTGCACCTCGGCGGCGAACCGCACCAGATCGTCCACCGTCGACACACCGTCCTTGGCAGGCGATCCGTCGAGCGTTGTCGCCGTCATCCCCAGCGGTTCGAGCACGGCCTGGCGCAGGTACTCGCCGAACGGAATGTCCGTCGCCTTCGCGATGTGGTCCCCGAGCACCTCGAAGCCCGCGTTCGAGTACAGCCGCCGGGTGCCCGGCTCCGACATCGTCCTGTGCTCGTCGAAGGCGAGCCCGCTGGTGTGGGCCAGCAGATGCCGGACCGTCGCGCCCTCGGGGCCCGCCGGCTCCTCGAACTCGATCGCCCCCTCCTCGTACGCGACCAGTGCCGCGTAGGCCGCGAGCGGCTTGGTGACCGAGGCCAGCGGGAAACGGTGGGCCGTGGGTCCCCGGGTCCCCAGTACCGTGCCGTCCGCACGGACGACGGCTGCTGCGGCGGTCGGTACCGGCCAGTTCTCGATCAACGCGAGGCTCTGCATGCGTACGAGCCTAAATCCTCGCCGACGGCGTCAGAGCGTCAGCCTCATCGAGGGCGCGGGAGTACGGGCGAAGCCGAGGGAGGAGTACAGGGGCTCGCCCTCGGTGGAGGCGTGCAGATCGATGCGGCGGATGTCTCGCTCCTTGAACCAGGCCAGCAGCGCATCCATGCAGGCCCGCGAGTAACCGCGGCGGCGGAACGCCGGATCGGTGCACACATTGAAGACGTGACCCGAAGTGCCCCCGGGGTTTCCGGGGCTGCCCAGGCTGAGGTTGATCGTGCCGGTCGCGCAGGCCGCGAGCGTGCCTGGAACGTCCGGCGCCTCGACCACGAACACCGCCAACGGGCCGCACTCGTCGGCCAGATGAGATCGCAGTGCCTTCTCGGTGCCCGGCTGCCATGTCACGTCGTCGCTCGGTCTCAACGAGTCCAGCATGATCTTGCGCAGGCGGACCAGTTCCTCGGCATCGGCGGGCGTGGCGCGGCGTACGACAGTCATGGCCCGCACCGTAACCGGACCGTCTTCGAGGTGTCTCCCCGATTTTCTCTGCCGTGCTTGCTTGGAGTGCACTCCAAGGTTCTAGCGTGGGGGCATGACGGTGATGGAGACCACGTCCCGGCCCCGCGCGGCGACCCGGAAGACCGACAACTGTGCCTCGGCGCCCCCTTCGCACCCCCGCCGGGAGGGCCAGGACCACTACACCATCAGCGAGGTCGTCGCCCTCACCGGACTGACCGCTCACACCTTGCGCTGGTACGAGCGGATCGGCCTGATGCCCGACGTCGACCGCTCGCACACCGGGCAGCGCCGCTACAGCAACCGTGACCTGGACTGGCTGTCCCTCGTCGGCAAGCTCCGGCTCACCGGGATGCCGGTGGCCGACATGGTGCGCTACGCCGAACTCGTGCGCCGGGGTGAGCAGACCTTCGACGAGCGCCGGGAACTGCTCGAAGCGACCCGCCGCGACGTCCTGAACCGGGTGGCGGAGCTGCAGGACACCCTGGCCGTACTGGACTACAAGATCGACTTCTATGCGGGCGCCCGACCGGCGCCGGAGAGGGCGTGAACCGCATGAGCAGCACGGAGCGGACGCCGCGAGCGGGCGGGCAGCGGCGCATTTCCACTGTTGAGTTGGGAAACAACGGGCCCGTGGTGGGCATTCAGGGCCTCGGCTGCATGGGGATGAGCTGGGCCTATGGACCGACGGACGCCGATGAGGCAAGGGCCACCCTGGAGCGGGCCCTCGAACTCGGCGTCACCTTGTACGACACCGCCGACGCCTACGGTGCCGGTGAGAACGAGAAGTTCCTCTCTCCTTTCGTCAAGGCGCACCGGGACGAGATCATCCTGGCGACCAAGTTCGCCATCGGGTCCGATCCGAGCGACCCGTACAAGCGCGTCATCAATAACGACCCCGCCTACATCAGGACCTGCATCGACGCCAGCCTCGGGCGGCTGGGCGTCGACTCGGTCGACCTGTACTACATGCACCGCCGCGACCCGAAGGTGCCGATCGAGGAGTCGGTCGGCGCGATGGCCGAACTCGTCGCCGCCGGCAAGGTCAAGCACCTCGGCCTGAGCGAGGTCACCGCCGCCGAACTGCGCGCCGCCCACGCCGTCCATCCGATCGCGGCCGTCCAGTCCGAGTGGTCGCTGTTCAGCCGCGACATCGAACGCTCGGTCGTGCCCGCCGCCGCGGAACTCGGCGTCGCGCTCGTCCCGTACTCCCCGCTCGGCCGTGGCTTCCTCACCGGCGCCTTCGTCTCCGCCGACAAGGAACTCGCCGACGACGACTTCCGGCGCCAACAGCCCCGGTTCACCGGGGACAACGCCGCCGCCAACGCGGCCCTGTTGGAACCGCTCCGGCAGGTCGCCGACGCCCACGACGCCTCACCCGGTCAGATCGCCCTGGCCTGGGTGCAGCAGCAGGCCGGGATTTTCGGCCTCGGTGTCGTCCCCATTCCCGGTACACGCAAGCGCACGCGCGTCGAGGAGAACACCGCCGCGACCCACATCGTCCTCACCGACGAGGAACTGACGCTCCTCGAGCCGATCGCCTCGAAGGTCTCGGGCGACCGCTACGCGGACATGAGCTTCACGTCGGCGGGCCGCGAGTAGCCGGGAGCCCACGGGGATGCTTCAGGCTCCTGGGGCTGGTGTGCCTCACGCCAGCCCCAGCGCGAACACCGCGAACCCGGCCGCGAGCAGTCCTGCCAGCGCCCTGCGCCCCCGACTCACCCGCTTCCACGGTGACTCGAAGCCCCGCGCATAGCGGCCTATCAGGACGAGCAGTGTCGCGAACAGCGGCAGCCACGCAAGGCGGATGGCTATCCAGGCGAGCGTGTCCGGTGCCGTCGTGAGGCCCGGTATCGCGCCGGCGAAGGAGCCGGGTATCGCCGCCGCCAGCAGCGCTGTCTGGTGCCAGCACAGGATGGTCATCGCTGACAGGTTGATGACCACGACCGGCGCCCACAGGGCCGGGCGGCGCAGCAGCTTGGCCAGGCGGTCCCGCACCAGTATCGCCGCACCGCTCTGTGCGGCCGCGAGGGCGAGGACCAACAGCGACGGAGGGTGCGAGTTCGTCCGCGCCTCGCCCGGCACCCCGACCATCGACGCCGGGTAGTGGAAGAGCAGTAGCAAGGCCGCGAACAGAGCCGTGCCACCGGCGAGCAGCGCCCAGGCGCCCCGCTTTCCGAGCCTCTTCTCGCCCCAGCAGACGCCGAGTTGATAGGCGAACAGCCAGCCCGGCAGGAGATTGAGCAGGCTCAGCCACGACGGCATGGCCGAGGAGAAGGGGCCGTACCGAAGGAAGTCGACGACGGCGACCGATCCGAGCAGTGGGACCGCGGACCAGGCGCCGAGCCTGTGCGCCGCCTTGATGCACCACGGTGTGAGCGCGGTGATCACGGTGTAGATGCCGACGAACCACAGGGGCTGTATCACCAGGGTGGAAGCTGTGCGCAGTGTCGCCATGGGCACCCCGAAGGCGTACAGCAAGGGGGCCATCGCGGCCCACACCGCGGTCACGCCCAGCACGGGCCGGCCCAGCCGGGCGAGCCTGCCCCGGAGCCAGCCGGCCGTCGATGTGCCACGCTCCCGTGCCCGCCGGAACGACAGGACCGACGCGTATCCACCGACGAGGAAGAAGACCCCGAGCATCTGCAACACCCAACTGAGAGGCGCGAAGAAACCGAAGCTGCTCAGTGGGCTCGCATTGTGCAGGGCGCCCTGCGGGTCCAGCGTGAAGCCGGCGAGCAGCCAGTGGCCGGTGGGCACGGCGAGCAGGGCCAATGCCCGCAGCCCGTCCACCGCACGGTCCCGGTGCGCCGGGGTCTTCGCGTCGATCGAGGTGATGGCCGAGGACACGGAAGCGCGAAGAGAAGTGGCGGTCATGACGCAGCTCCGGTGGCGATGTCGGCGAAGGCACGCAGCGAGTCCGTGCCCGGCATGAAGTAGCCCGTGTGTCCCTGTGCTTGCGCGGAAGGAATCCGCCGGGCTCCGAAGGACGGGTCTGTCGGGTCGGTTCCGTGCCCAAGACCGAACAGCTCGACGTTCGGCACCTTGCCGATCCAGTCGCTGTCGTCCCGGGTCGCCCACACCCTGGCGCGGGTGTGCAGGTCGGCTACCGTGTCGGCGTGCAGTCCGGGTGAACCGAGGGCCACCAGGTCCGCTGCGGGAAGCCGGGACGCGGCGAGCCCGCACACCACCGACCCGTAGCTGTGGCAGAAGACGGTGGGCTTCGGGGCGCCCGCCGCGGTGAGTCCTTGCACGAAGCGGACCAGCCTGGGGGCTCCCGCCTCGGCGAGCCGGCCCGTGGCCGCGTCCGGGCCCAGACCCACCGGAGTGGTGTATCCGGCCCACGCCACCACGGCCGTCCGCCCGCCCGCCGCCTGGTGCAGCGAGCGCGCCATCCCCGCCGGTGTGCCGTACACATCCTTGGTCCGGTCGAACGTGCCCAGGTCGATATCGGAACCCGGCACGATCACGGAGACATGCCGAGCCGTCTCCAGATCGCCGAAGACCTCAGCCACCTGGCCACGCCCACGGGCGTCGAAGGCGAGTATCCGGCGGTCCTGCGCGAGCAGTTGGGAGCAGCGGTCGGCGAGCGCACGCGCCGAGATCCGCTGCCGCTCGGTCAGCGATCGGTTCTTTGCGTCGGCGCGCGCCCGGGCCTGCTCGGCCCGCAGGGACAACGCGTTTGCCTCGTACCGCAGAGCGATCGGGGCGCCGTCCAGATTGCCGACGACCGATGGGTGTCGCGCGACCAGTTCATGCCGCTCCGGTCCGCTCAACCCTCCGAAGAAGGACGCGACTTGTGATGGCTTCGCCGTCGCCGGGTCAGGCAGCGCGCGGCCAAGTGAATCGTCCGCGCGCCATGAGGCGGTGCCCGGGGGAGGGCCGGTGAGCGGGCGCTGCTCCTGGCCCGATGCCCAGCCCGCCGTGCCGGACACGGCGAGTGCCGTGAGCGCGGCTGCTGCGACGGCACGACGGCCGCGTTGTTTCCAAGAGCTCAGGCCCATTGCCCGTATCCCCTTCGTCCAGTGGTGTGACGAGGGGAAGGTAGGAGGACGGACGCGGCCGGGGCGTCACACTGCGGAGCCAACTAACCCTTGATACCTGGGTATTCGTGACTGATACCGCAGTAGGGGGTCGGCGCCTCAGGGGCGGTGATTCACTGGTCGCCGGGCGAGACAAGGCCCGATTCATACGCGAAGATCACGGCCTGCGCCCGGTCACGCAAGCCCAACTTCGCCAGCACACGGCCGATATGGGTCTTCACCGTCTGCTCGGCCAGCACCAACTTCTGCGCGATCTCCTGGTTGGACAGCCCGCGGGCGATCAGCTCGAGCACCTCGGCCTCACGCGGTGTCAGGCTCTTCAGCAGCGGAGAGTGGCTCTTGCGGTGCGCGGGTCGGGTCTTGGCGAAGTCCGCGATGAGCCGCTTGGTGACCGTCGGAGCGAGCAGTGCCTCACCGGCCGCGATCACGCGCACCGCGGCGATCAGATCGGCCGGCGGCGCGTCCTTGAGCAGGAACCCGGAGGCGCCCGCCCGCAGCGCCGCGTACACATAGTCGTCGACGTCGAACGTGGTGAGCATCAGCACTTTCGGCAGGTGCACCACGCCGGGCGGTGGGTCCAGCAGTTCCTGAGTCGCGGCCAGCCCGTCCATCTCGGGCATCCGCACATCCATGAGGACGACATCGGGATGCGTGGAGCGGCTCACCTGGACGCCCTCCCTGCCGTCCGGGGCCTCGCCCACGACGTCGATGTCGCTCTGCGCGTTCAGCAGCGCGGCGAAACCCGCCCGCACCATGCTCTGGTCGTCGACGATGATCACGCGGATGGTCATGCGTGCCGAATTCCTTTATGCCGTCGTGGAGTCGGGCACGGTCAACGGGAGCCGGGCCGCGACACGGAAACCTCCGTCGGGCAGCGGGCCCACGTCCAGCGTGCCGCCGACCAACCGTACGCGCTCGCTCATCCCTATCAGGCCGTGTCCGGTACCGGCGGTCGATTCGACGGGCGATACCGGCTCCGGCGCCGGCCCGTTGACCACGACCACCAGCAGGGCGTCGCCGTCGAGGCCGATCGAGACCTGGGTCCGTGCACCCGGAGCGTGCCGCACCACGTTCGACAGGGCCTCCTGCACGATGCGGTACGCGGAGAGGTCCACCGCCGGGGGCACCTGGGCCAGTTCCCCGACGAGAGCCAGCTCCGGAGCGGACAGGTCGGCCGGCACCCCGCCTCGTACGGTCGCCTCGACCAGCTGACGCAGGTGCGCGAGACCCGGCTGCGGCACGAGGTCGCCCTGGGCCTCCTCGCTGCGCAGGACCGCGAGGAGACGGCGCATCTCGGTCAGCGAGGCGCGAGCGCCCGTTGCGATCGACTCGAACTCCTCGCGCGCCTCGCCGGGCAGGTCCCGCAGCCGGTAGGGCGCGGAGTCCGCCTGCACGGTGATCACCGACATGTGGTGGGCGACGACGTCGTGCAGTTCGCGCGCGATCCTGGCCCGCTCTTCGAGCAGTGTCCTGCGGGTCCGCTCGGCCTCGCTGATCGTCTCCTGCACGACGAGCTTGCGTCTGGTCTCGCCGCGCTCCCGCAACAGGGCGCCCAGGAGCAGCACCCCACCGCTCAGGACGATGAGCAGCACCCCCGTGTCCTGGCTGGTGCTGTCGCGGAAGATGCCGACCGCGATGCTGGCGGCGACGGTGACCAGCCAGATGTTGATGAGAGTGCGACGGCTTTCTCGCAGAGCCAGCGCGACGCACAGCACCAGGTACGCGACGATCACCATGGGCGTCCAGGGCGACGCGCGGTGCGCGTCCCCCTGGAAGAGCGGGATCGTGCCCAGCACGGCCGCGGTGATCATGATGTACCAGGCGGTCAGCGGCCGGCTCACCGCGAGGACCAGAGGGGCGGACTGCGCCACGCCGATCGCCGCGGCGAGGCCGCCGCCGACCCCGTAGTCGTTCGCCAGCACCTGGGTCGTGACCGGAATCAGCGACGCCGTGAAACCCAGCGCGATCAGATAGGGCAGCAGCCGCATCCAACGGCGGGGCGCGTGTGCCAGCAGGGGTTCCGACCGGTCGTCGCCCAGAGCCGCGGTCAGCGTCGCCCCGGCCGAGGCCAGCCGGTCGCCCAGTCGCCGCACCGCCCCGGTCACACGCCGAGAGTCCGCCCGGCCGGTGCCGTCGTCCGGCGGCCGGGGCGTTTTCTCGGGGGATGGCGGTGCGGTGCTCATGGCCAGATCAGCGTAGACACCCGGACCCGCTCGCGCCGTCATACCGGAGTGCTCAACCGCACCCCCTACCCAGGTATGAGAGAACCGGTGGCCGAGCGTTTTCCCGGTATCGGAGGGCGCGGCCTGCCCTCACAGCTCGGCGAGCAGCTCGGCCTTCTTCGACGTGAACTCCGCATCGGTCACCAGACCCGCCTGGTGCAGCTCGCCCAGGTGCCGGATGCGGTCGGCGATGTCCGCGGGATCGCGCCTCCCGGGCCCCGCCGACTCGGTGCACAGGGCCCCGCCCTGCGATGGCGCGGGTCCGGACGCGCGCACGGCCGCCAGCACCGAGGCGGCGAACGGCAGCGACTCGTGCACCGGGCCGTAGCCGAGACCGAAGACGACCGCGGCCGGGTCCTGGTCCGCCTGACCGGGCTGCTCCCCGGCAGCGTCCCGGGGCAGCAGGCGCAGGTGCCCCTCGAAGAGTTCGGGCGAGCGCCATTCGACGCCGCTCAGGTCCGAGATCGGGAACGTCTTGTCCCCGGCCTTCCATTTCGCGGAAGACGCTCCGGTCCAGAACCAGCGGAAGGCCACCGCGTCTCCGTCGAAGGTGGCCTTCCCGTCGTAGGCCTTGAACTGGCGGGGCGCCTCGGGAGGCGCCACCAGATAGCTCTCCGGACGCACGTCTTCCTGGTCGCAGAGCTTCGCCCGCAGCTCGTCCGCGTAGTACTCGCAGAGCGTCTCCCGCTCGGCGGGCAGCACGAGGCGGTACGGGTCGCTGCCCTCCTTGAGCTGGCCCGCGGCAGCGTCCATCAGAGGGTCCGCGCCCGGCCGCGGCACCGCGTGCAGCACGACGGTCCCGCGTTTCCCAGGCGTCAGGGTCACCGCCGCGACCGCTTCCAGGGGGATGCGGCGTTCGCCCAGCGCCTGAAGGAGCTTCGGCGTGCGGATCCCCCGTTCGAAGCGGATGAGCACGGAGTCGGACTCGAACTCCCAGGCGGCATGAAATCCGGCCAGTACGTCACCCATGTGGCTCATCGTAGGCGGCGCGCGCGTCTCCGTCGCCTGTCGCGGCAGACCGCTGTTTCAGCACTTTCTACGCGCGTCAGGCGGAGACGTTCCCGGAGAAACCGTCCAGACAGCCCTGACCTCCGCCGGCACAGTGCACTGTCTTGTAGCCGCCGGTGCCGATGTCGGCGAAGTTGGCGAGGCTCTCGGTGCCCGGTACGAAGTAGCCGGTGTGGCCCTTGGAGTCGCCTGCCGCCATGACGCGCGCGCCGAACGCGGAGGAGACGGGGTCGGCCCCGTGACCGAGGCCACCCACCTCCATGTAGGGAATGTCCTGGATCCAGTCGTCCCTGTCGCGGGTGGCCCACACGCGCGCGTGCGTGCCCAGGCCCGCGGCGCTCTGTGAGCGCATGCCGGGACTGCCCGCCACCGCGATGTCGCTGACCCGCCCCGGCATGTGGTGCGCCGCGACGCCGCACACCACCGAGCCGTAGCTGTGGCAGTACAGGGCGACGGAGGACCGGCCGGGCAGACCGCGGAGCATGGCGTTGAGCCGTACCGCTCCCTCGTCGGCGCGCATCGCCGTCGCGGCGTCCACACCCAGGCCGGCCGGCGCGGTGTAGTCGGCCCACGCGACGACCGCGGTACGCGTGTGCGGGCTGGCGCTGCGCTCGGCGCCGTACAGGGAGCGCGCCATGCCCACGGGCGCCGAGTACTGGCGGGACGTGCGCTCGAAGGTGAGCACGTTCGTGTCGACACCCGGCACCACGACGGACACCCGCTGGGCCTTGTCGAGGTCACCGAAGACCTCGGCGACCCGGCCGGCGCCCAAGGGGTCGAAGGCGAGGATCTTGCGATCGGGCTTCGCCAGGGACGTGAACCTGTTCATGCGTTTCTTCGCGTCGGCGTGACCGACGGACGACAACCGGTGGTCGTACATGCGCTTGTGTTCGACCTGGCGGGCCTGGTCGAGCGCGACGCGGTTGGCGCGATATCGCAGCTCTACAGGGGCACCGTTCATGTTGCCGACCGCGAGCGGGTACCGGGCGGCGAGTTCGCCGCGCTGGTGCGCGCTCAGCGAGCCGAAGAAATGCGCGAGGCGGGTGGGGGAGCCGTCGTGCGCGGGCAGGGCATGTCCGTTTATCCGGCCGTGGTCCCAAGCGGTGAGCGCGGTCCGGAGCGGCGATGTGACGCCTCGCTGATGACGTACCGCGGTCCAGCCGGTGGTGGCCAGCATGACGAACACGACGACCAGCGCAAGCAGTGCGCGCCAGACGTTGAGTTGGGGAGAGGTATCGAAGGAAGTCACTGCGGGACACCCTAGGAGAAGCGCATCCAGCACCGTGAATGAGGTGAGGCGGATCACGTTTCTTGTGGTGTATTTGGGTAAAACCGGACGTGACTGTAGTACTGCCTCACGCTGCGTAGGGGGCCGCGCTCGCGGTGGTCACTCCTGGTCGCGGCGCCATTGCCCGGCCAGTGAAGGCCTCAAGTGATCCAGGTACGACTCGGTGAGCGCGCGGATCGATTCGACGCTCGCGTCCTCTCCCGCGCCCCACAGCCGCCCGGTCGTCCGCATGACGCCACCGAACGCGGCCACGGCCACGCGCGGGCGCGGGTCGCTGTCCACGTCGAGTCCCTCGCGTTCGGCGATCACGCGCGCGAGCTCCTCTTCCAGTTCGATGGAGCGGCGCAGGTGGACGGCGAGCAGGGAGGGCGTGGACTCGATCATCTGATAGGCGCGCATGTGGAGTTCGAGGGGGATGAGCTCCTCCACGACACGGCTCAGCGCGTCCCAGGCGCCGAGTACGGTCCGTCGCAGTGCCTCGAACGGGCTCTCCTCCAAGGGCCGTTCGCGCAGCGCGGCGACGAAGTGGGACTCCACCGTCTGCTGCACCGCGAGCGCGACATCCTCCTTGTTCGCGAAATACCGGAAGAACGTGCGCTGGGACACCTCGCAGACCTCGGTGATCTCGTCGACCGTCGTCCGGTCGAACCCCTGGGTCGTGAAAAGCTCAAGTGCGGTGCGCAACAAGGTGTTTCGCGTGCGTTGCTTCTTGAGTTCACGCAGGTTGATTCGATCCGTCATGGCCCTCTTTCTTGCCGTTTGTGCAGCTCACCATAGTGTGAGCGACGTGACAGTTACTGACTTGTGAAATGGTTAGTCAACTGTCAGTGGCTGTCATTAGCCTCGAACACATGACTAGTCAGACCACTGTCGACAAGGCGGATCGGGTTCCGGAGCCCGAGCACGTCCCGGCACCGGCCAAGGGGCTGCGCGGTCACCCCTGGTTGACACTCTTCTCCGTCGCGATCGGCGTCATGATGGTCGCCCTCGACGGCACCATCGTCGCCATCGCCAACCCGACTATTAAGAAGGACCTCGGCGCCACCTTCGCCGACGTTCAGTGGATCACCAACGGCTACTTCCTCGCCCTCGCGGTCACGCTGATCACCGCGGGCAAGCTCGGTGACCGATTCGGCCACCGGCAGACCTTCCTCATCGGTGTCATCGGCTTCGCCGCCGCGTCGGGGGCCATCGGCCTGTCCGACAGCATCGCCTTCGTCATCACCTTCCGCGTGCTCCAGGGCCTGTTCGGAGCGCTGCTCATGCCTGCCGCGCTCGGCCTGCTGCGCGCCACGTTCCCCGCCGAGAAGCTGAACATGGCGATCGGCATCTGGGGCATGGTCATCGGCGCCTCGACCGCCGGCGGCCCGATCGTCGGCGGCCTGCTCGTCGAGCACGTCAGCTGGCAGTCGGTCTTCTTCATCAACGTCCCCATCGGCGTCCTCGCCCTTGTCCTGGGGCTCTTCATCCTCCTGGACCACCGCGCCGAGAACGCGCCGCGGTCCTTCGACGTCCTCGGCATCGTGCTGCTGTCCGCCGCGATGTTCTGCCTGGTCTGGGCGCTCATCAAGGCGCCGACGTGGGGCTGGGGCGACGGCATGACCTGGAGCTTCATCGCCGGCTCGGTGCTGTGCTTCGTGGTGTTCGCGTTCTGGGAGAACCGCGTCACCGAACCGCTCATCCCGCTGGCCCTGTTCCGGTCCGTGCCGTTGTCGGCCGGTGTGGTCCTGATGGTGCTGATGGCCATCGCGTTCATGGGCGGACTGTTCTTCGTCACGTTCTACCTCCAGAACGTGCACGGCATGAGCCCCGTCGAGAGCGGCATGCACCTGCTGCCGCTGACCGGCATGATGATCGTCGGCTCGCCGTTGGCGGGAGCGATGATCACGAAGTTCGGCCCTCGCGTCCCGCTCGCCGGCGGCATGACGCTCACCGCCGCCGCCATGTACGGGATGTCCACGCTGGACGCGGGAACGGGCAGCGGGATCATGTCCCTCTGGTTCGCCCTGCTGGGGCTCGGCCTCGCGCCCGTGATGGTGGGCGCCACCGAAGTCATCGTGGGCAACGCTCCGTTGGAGCTCTCCGGCGTGGCCGGCGGACTCCAGCAGGCCGCGATGCAGATCGGCGGCAGCCTCGGCACCGCCGTGCTCGGCGCCGTCATGGCATCGAAGGTCGACAGCGACCTCGCCGGGAACTGGACGGGCGCCGGGCTCCCGCCGCTCACGCACGGCCAGCTGGGCCAGGCGTCGGAGGCGGTCCAGGTCGGTGTCGCGCCGGTGCCTCCGGGCACCCCGTCGGCGCTCGCCGAGAAGATCACGGGCGTCGCGCAGGACACCTTCATCTCGGGCATGAGCATGGCCTGCCTGGTCGCCGCGGGTGTCGCCGTCGTCGCCATCTTCGTCGCGCTGCTGACCAAGCGCGGGGAGAACGCGGAGGCGGGCGCGGGCGCGGCGCACATCTGACGGCCGGCCACCGGCACGGATCGCGCGTATCCGTCTTGATATCGCGCGAAACCGCTCTTGTGAGGGAAGCCCCCCGGGGAACTATCCGGGGGCTTTCGCTTATCAGGGTGACGTCCCCCGGCAGCCCTTCCCGGAACCGGAGCTTCCGGGCCAGAGTGTCTGGCAAGCGATCAGTCGCGAACGCAACTGGTCGACACGACACGGGGGTTGAATCACATGCGTACGTTCATGACCACGGCTGCCGCCGCGACCGCACTCGCCGCGGTGGCACTCACTCCGGGCCTCGCCACCGCGGCGGCGCCACCGACCTTGGGCGACTGCGCGACCGGAGAGCTGTGTCTCTGGGGCAAGAGCGGGTTCAAGGGGTCCCGGCACGCCTATGAGCTGGCCGATATCGACATCGAGAGCTGCATCGCGCTGCCGGAGGGGAGCAGCGCGGTGTCCCTCGCCAATCGCACCGGCCGTCCCGTCACCACGTATCAATCCGCGGAGTGCGCGGAGACCGGAGAGTTCCAGACGTACCCCGGCAGCGGGACATGGGAGCCCGAATCCCCGTACCGCGCAAGGGCGTTCAAGGTCTGGGAGCAATAGGGGCCCCGGCAGGGACAGTGGAGTACCGCGCGCGATAGACCGCGGCAAGCGGGGGTACCCGAAGCATCGCCCGAGTCCGGAAGTACCGGAAGAACTCAGGGAGTGATGATGGCGGGCTTCGGACACACCACGCGCAAGCACCCCCGTTCACGTGGCCGCGCACGGCCACGGACCGGGCCGGACCGCGCGTCGCTCGGAATCATCGGCCTCGTCTGCGCGATCGCAGGCTTCTTCATCCTGAGGATCGTGCTCGGACCGGTAGCCGTCGTCTGCGGCTGGCTGGCCATGGGCCGACGCTGGACCGGCACACAGTCGGTACCGGCACTCGTCGCGGTCGTGCTCGGCGCGATCGACACACTCCTCGCGGTGGTCTGGCTGGCCTCGGCGGCCGGGCCCTTCGCGGGAGGAGCGTTCTGAGCACGAACCGCTGACGTTCCGAGAGGTCGACTCCACAGGGCGGCGAGGCCGAAGCTCTCGCCGCCCTCCGTCGAGCTCGATCTGTCAGGCGTCGCCCCCGGCCGCGCCGGGATCGGCGGCCGAGACATCGAGCAACTGGTAGCGGTCGATCGCCTGCTTGAGGACCGAGCGGTCGACCTTGCCCTCACGGGCCAGCTCCGTGAGCACCCCGACCACGACCGATTGGGCGTCGATGTGGAAGAAGCGACGCGCGGCGCCCCGGGTGTCCGCGAAACCGAAACCGTCCGCACCCAGCGACTGGTACGTGCCCGGCACCCAGCGCGCGATCTGGTCGGGCACGGAGCGCATCCAGTCGGAGACCGCGACGAACGGCCCCTGCGCGCCCGACAGCTTCTGCGTGACGTAGGGCGTGCGCTGCTCCTCTTCTGGGTGAAGCAGGTTGTGGCGCTCCACCTCCACCGCCTCGCGGCGCAGTTCGTTCCACGACGTCGCGGACCAGACGTCCGCCCGGACGTTCCAGTCCTGGGCGAGGATCTGCTGCGCCTCGATCGCCCACGGGACGCCGACGCCCGACGCCAGGATCTGGGCGGGGATCGAGCCCGAAGTCCCGGTGCTGATGCGGTGGATGCCCTTGAGGATGCCCTCGACGTCGACATCGGCCGGTTCGGCGGGGTGCTGGATCGGCTCGTTGTAGACGGTGAGGTAGTAGAAGACGTCCTCGCCCGCCTTGCCGTCGGCGGTCGGGCCGTACATCCGGCGGAGCCCTTCCTTGACGATGTACGCGATCTCGTAGGCGTACGCCGGGTCGTAGGCGACGCAGGCGGGGTTGGTCGAGGCGAGCAGTTGCGAGTGTCCGTCCGCGTGCTGAAGGCCCTCGCCGGTCAGGGTCGTGCGGCCGGCGGTCGCGCCGAGGACGAAGCCGCGCGCCAGCTGGTCGCCCATCTGCCAGAACTGGTCGCCGGTGCGCTGGAAACCGAACATCGAGTAGAAGACATAGACCGGGATCAGCGGCTCGCCATGGGTCGCGTAGGCGGAGCCGGCGGCGATCAGGGACGCCGTGCAGCCCGCTTCCGAGATGCCGTCGTGCAGCATCTGGCCGGTGGCCGACTCCTTGTAGGCGAGCAGGAGTTCACGGTCGACGGACTCGTACTGCTGGCCGAGCGGGTTGTAGATCTTCGCGCTCGGGAAGAAGGAGTCCATGCCGAAGGTGCGGTACTCGTCGGGAGCGATCAGCACGAAGCGCTTGCCGATCTCCTTGTCCCGCATCAGGTCCTTGAGCAGCCGGACGAACGCCATCGTGGTGGCGATCGACTGCTGTCCGGAGCCCTTCTTGACGCCCGCGTACGCCTTGTCGTCCGGGAGCTGAAGAGGCTTCGCGCGCACGACACGGGTCGGGACGTACCCGTCCAGCGCCTTGCGGCGGTCGTGCATGTACTGGATCTCCTCGGAGTCCCGGCCGGGGTGGTAGTACGGCGGGGCGCCGCTCTCCAGCTGCGCGTCGGTGATCGGGATGTGCAGCCGGTCGCGGAAGCCCTTGAGGTCGTCGACCGTCAGCTTCTTCATCTGGTGCGTGGCGTTGCGGCCCTCGAAGTTCGGGCCGAGGGTCCAGCCCTTGACCGTCTGCGCCAGGATGACCGTCGGCTGGCCCTTGTGCTCCCGGGCGGCCTGGAACGCGGCGAAGATCTTCTTGTGGTCGTGACCGCCGCGGCCCAGGTGCTGGATCTCCTTGTCGGTCATGTTCTCGACCATCGCGCGCAGGCGGTGGTCGTCGCCGAAGAAGTGCTCGCGGATGTAGTCGCCGGTCTCCGTGGCGTACGTCTGGAACTGACCGTCGGGCGTCGTATTCAGCCTGTTGACCAGGACGCCGTCCCGGTCCTGCGCGAGCAGCGGGTCCCAACTGCGGTCCCAGACCAGCTTGATGACGTTCCATCCGGCGCCGCGGAACTGGGACTCGAGCTCCTGGATGATCTTGCCGTTGCCGCGCACCGGGCCGTCGAGGCGCTGCAGGTTGCAGTTGACGACGAAGGTGAGGTTGTCGAGGCCCTCCCGGGCGGCGATGGAGAGCTGGCCGAGGGACTCGGGCTCGTCCATCTCGCCGTCGCCGAGGAAGGCCCACACCTGCGACTTGGAGGTGTCGGCGATGCCGCGGGCCTCCATGTAGCGGTTCATCCGGGCCTGGAAGATCGCGCCGAGCGGGCCGAGGCCCATGGAGACGGTGGGGAACTCCCAGAAGTCCGGCATGAGGCGGGGGTGCGGATACGAGGACAGCCCGTTGGGCGCCTTCGACTTCTCCTGGCGGAAGCCGTCGAGCTGCTCCTCGCTGAGCCGGTCCAGCAGATAGGCGCGGGCGTAGATGCCCGGAGAGGCGTGGCCCTGGAAGAAGACCTGGTCGCCGCCGTCGCCCTCGTCCTTGCCACGGAAGAAGTGATTGAAGCCCACGTCGTACAGGGACGCGGAGGAGGCGAAGGTGGCGATGTGGCCGCCGACGCCGATACCGGGCCGCTGGGCCCGGGACACCATCACCGCCGCGTTCCACCGCGTCGCGTTGAGGACCTTGCGCTCGATGTCCTCGTTGCCGGGGAAGAACGGCTCGTCCTTGGTGGCGATCGTGTTGATGTAGTCCGTGCTGCGCATCTCGGGCACGGCCACGCGCTTCTCGCGGGCCCGCTCGATCAGCCTGAGCATCAGGTACCGGGCCCGCTCGCGGCCGCGCTCGTCGATTGCGGCGTCAAGAGAGTCGAGCCACTCCTGGGTCTCTTCGGGATCGAAGTCCGGGACCTGGCTGGGAAGACCGCCAATGATGATCGGGGTGCGATCGGATCCGGAAACCACGCTGTTCCTTCACTGTCGGTGATGCCACTGTTCCACTGTCGGGTGCGCCGTTGTCCATCGTGTACCTCGAATTCGGAATCGTCATCTCTACCGAGAGGTAATTCGAGGTCCGGTCCGCATCCCGCCAGCCGTCGCGCTCAAATCGCCACGATACGCTGATTTCGCTCACGTGTTCCGTGGGGGTGGCTGGCCCCCCGGTCGCGCTCGGTGCTCGGGCAGTGACGGGCAAAGCTGACAGATCGCTGTGGCATACATCACTGGCCCACGGGGATCCTTGACAGGAGTTGCGGTGACACAGCCTGGAAAGTCACCGTTTCGGCGGTCTTGACGGCCGGGTACTTGCGCGATCCGTCGCGCACGTGTGGACTACGGCCAATGCTTCGCGCGTACGCGAGGCTTGTAGACAACTTCGTAAACACGATCAGGAGGCAATCCGTGAGCGCGACCGCGGACCACGCGGAAACGAACCTTGCCGTGAGGCTTGGTTTCCAGACCGACCAGGTGGTCCAGGAGATCGGCTACGACGACGACGTCGATCAGGAGCTCCGAGAGACCATCGAGGCGGCCATCGGCTCCGAGCTCGTCGACGAGGACTACGACGACGTGGCTGACGCCGTGGTGCTCTGGTTCCGTGATGACGACGGGGACCTTACTGATGCGCTGGTGGACGCCATCGCTTACATGGAGGAGGGCGGCTCCATCCTGCTTCTGACGCCGAAGACCGGCCGCGACGGTTACGTCGAGGCCAGTGAGATCGGCGAGGCCGCCACTACGGCGGGCCTGACCGCGAGCAAGAGCGTCAGCGCGGGTAAGGACTGGACCGCAAGCCGTCTGGCCACGCCGAAGGCAGCCGCCAAGAAGCGATAGCAGTCCCAGCGGAACGAGAAACCGTCGTGAGGGCCCCTGCAGGTGCGCCACAGCGCCCGCGGGGGCCCTCACGCGTGACCGCACGCCCCGCACCCACCTGCTCGGCGGCGCATGTACGCGGCCAACTAGGCTGAAGCCACCCGAACAGCCCCACCGAAGGGAAGCTTCACCATGGCGATCGAGGCCGGCACCCAGGCTCCGGAGATCGAGCTCAAGAACCAGCACGGCGAGACCGTGAAGCTCTCGGACTTCCGCGGCGAGAAGAACGTGGTGCTGCTCTTCTACCCGTTCGCCTTCACCGGGGTGTGCACCGGAGAACTGTGCGCGCTGCGTGACGAGTTGCCGAAGTTCGTCAACGACGACGTGCAGCTGCTCGCCGTGTCGAACGACTCCCCGTTCTCGCTGCGCGTCTTCGCCGAGCAGGAGGGCCTTGAGTACCCGCTCCTGAGCGACTTCTGGCCGCACGGCGAGGCCTCGCGCGCGTACGGCGTCTTCGACGAGGAGAAGGGCTGCGCGGTGCGTGGCACGTTCATCATCGACAAGGAGGGCGTCGTCCGCTGGACCGTCGTCAACGGCCTGCCGGACGCGCGTGACCTGAACGAGTACATCAAGGCGATCGACGCGCTGTAGGACGAGTACCGACGGACGACACCGTGCAGGATCCCTCGCCGGGGCGGGAACCCCTTACTAGGATCCAGACGTTGATCCGATACCAGAGCAGCACGGGGGCTCCCCGCCCCTAGAGACCATAGGGAGGATTCGTGGGAGTCAGCCTCAGCAAGGGCGGCAACGTATCGCTGAGCAAGGAGGCCCCTGGCCTCACGGCCGTGGTCGTGGGCCTCGGGTGGGACGTCCGTACCACCACGGGTACGGACTTCGACCTCGATGCCAGCGCCATCCTGACGAACGCCGAGGGCAAGGTCCGCAACGACCAGGACTTCGTGTTCTTCAACAACCTGAAGAGCGCGGACGGCTCGGTCGAGCACACCGGCGACAACACCACCGGTGAGGGCGAGGGCGACGACGAGCAGGTCAAGGTCGACCTCGCGTCGGTCCCGGCCGATGTGGACAAGATCGTGTTCCCGGTCTCGATCTACGACGCCGAGAACCGCCAGCAGTCCTTCGGCCAGGTGCGCAACGCTTTCATCCGCGTCGTGAACCAGTCGGGCGGCAGCGAGATCGCCCGCTACGACCTCTCCGAGGACGCCTCCACCGAGACCGCCATGGTCTTCGGTGAGCTGTACCGCAACGGGGCGGAGTGGAAGTTCCGCGCTGTCGGCCAGGGCTACGCGTCGGGTCTGCGCGGCATCGCGCAGGACTTCGGCGTCAACGTCTGAGCCGAAGCACCGCAGCACGTTTCATCCCGTCCGGCGCCGCACTCCCGCAGTGCGGCGCCGGACGCGCTCGACCACCGCACCACCACACCTCGGGGAGGAACACGATCATGGGCGTCACACTCGCCAAGGGAGGCAATGTCTCCCTCTCCAAGGCCGCACCGAACCTCACGCAGATCCTGGTCGGGCTCGGATGGGACGCACGCTCCACCACCGGAGCCGACTTCGACCTCGACGCCAGCGCGCTGCTCTGCAGCGGCGGCCGGGTCATGGGCGACGAGTGGTTCATCTTCTACAACCAGCTCCAGAGCCCCGACGGCTCGGTCGAGCACACCGGGGACAACCTCACCGGCGAGGGGGAGGGGGACGACGAGTCGATCCTGGTCGACCTCCCCAAGGTGCCGGCGGGCTGCGACAAGATCGTCTTCCCGGTCTCCATCCATGACGCGGACAACAGGAGCCAGACGTTCGGCCAGGTCAGCAACGCGTTCATCCGCGTCGTGAACCAGGCGGACGGTCAGGAACTCGCCCGTTACGACCTCTCTGAGGATGCTTCCACCGAAACCGCCATGATCTTTGGCGAGGTGTACCGATACGGAGGAGAGTGGAAGTTCCGGGCAGTTGGCCAGGGGTATGCGTCCGGGCTCCGGGGCATCGCTCTAGACTTCGGAGTCAACGTTTCCTAAAGCGTTCTCCTGGTGAGGTTCAAGCTCGGGCGGTTCCGGGGTTTTCCTGCACCGTTCACACGATGGGGTAGCCAGTGCTTCTGAAAACCTTCGGCTGGTCGTTCGCGATCACCGTGCTCGGCCTGATCGCCGCTGTCTTCTACGGCGGATGGGAGGCCTTCGGGGTCGTCGCGATCCTCGCGGTCCTCGAGATCTCGCTGTCCTTCGACAACGCGGTGGTCAACGCCGGAATCCTGAAGAAGATGAGTGCCTTCTGGCAGAAGATCTTCCTCACGGTCGGTGTGCTGATCGCCGTCTTCGGTATGCGGCTCGTGTTCCCCGTCGTGATCGTCGCCATCAGCGCCAAGCTGGGGCCGATCGAGGCGCTCGACCTCGCGTTCAACCAGCCCGACCGCTACCAGCAGCTGGTGACGGACGCGCACCCGTCCATCGCCGCCTTCGGTGGCATGTTCCTGTTCATGATCTTCCTCGACTTCATCTTCGAGGAGCGCGAGATCAAGTGGCTCGGCTGGCTGGAGCGCCCGCTCGCCAAGCTCGGCAAGGTCGACATGCTGTCGGTCTGCATCGCCCTGATCGTGCTGCTCATCGCCTCCATGACCGTCGCGGTCAACGCGTACCAGCACGGCGGTCACCACGCGGACAAGCAGGCCACCGTGCTGCTCGCGGGCGTCGCGGGCCTCATCACGTACCTCGTGGTGAACGGCCTTTCGGGCTTCTTCGAGAACCGTCTCGAGGAAGAGGAGGAGCGCGAGCACGAGGCCGAGGAACAGGCCAAGCGTGAGGGCAAGTCGCAGTCGGCCGTGGTGATGGCCGGCAAGGCCGCGTTCTTCATGTTCCTCTACCTCGAGGTCCTGGACGCGTCCTTCTCCTTCGACGGTGTGGTCGGCGCCTTCGCGATCACCAACGACATCGTGATGATGGCGCTCGGCCTCGGTATCGGTGCCATGTACGTCCGTTCGCTCACGGTCTACCTGGTCCGCCAGGGCACCCTGGACGACTACGTGTACCTGGAGCACGGCGCGCACTACGCGATCGGCGCGCTCGCCGTGATCCTTCTGGTCACCATCCAGTACGAGATCAGCGAGCTCATCACGGGCATGATCGGCGTCGTGCTGATCGCCTGGTCCTTCCTGTCCTCGGTGCGGCGCAACAAGCGGATCGCGGCGGCCGGGGGCGAGTCCGGGAGTTCGGACAAGGCCGAGGTGTCATCAGGAGTCTGATTCGCGGGTTTGACCCCTGGGGCATTCCTGGAACGCTGTGAGCGGGGCGGTTGTACGAGGACGAGTCCTCAGCGGCCGCCCCGTCGGCATGGACGGCGGCACTTGGGGGCGGTATGTCCTTCTGGGACAGGGTATGGCGCGGGAACTCCCCGCAGTTCGAGTTCGATTCGGGCAGTGCGGCGACCAACTCCATCGAACTCACCAAGCGACATCCGGTCGTCTCGCTCTCCAAACAGGGCGCGGCCACCGGCAACCTGCGGGTCAACCTGTCGTGGCGGATGCGGACTTCGGACATCGGCGGTCCCAAGCGGAACAGCCTGGTGCGGCATCCGTTCAGCATGTTCAAACCCGATGTGGTGCAGGCCCACACCCAGTCGATGGTCAATGTGGACCTCGACCTCGGCTGTCTGTACGAGCTGAAGGACGGCACGAAGGGTGTCGTACAGCCGCTCGGCAGTTTCTTCGGGGCGATCAACGAAGCGCCGTACGTGAAGCTCAGCGGTGACGACCGGTTCGGCTCGGCGTCCGGTGAGACGATCTACGTCAATCTCGATCACCGCGACGACATCAAGCGTCTGCTGGTGTTCGTGTACATCTACGACCAGACGCCGGCGTTCGACCGTACGCACGCCCACGTGACGCTGTACCCGAGCAACGGCCCCCGGATCGAGATCAGCCTCGACGAACGGGCGCCGCAGGCCCGTTCGTGCGCCGTGGTCTCCATCGAGAACGTGAAGGGCGACCTCGTCGTGCGGCGCGAGGTGCGCTTCGTGTACGGGTTCCAGGCCGAGCTCGACCGGCTCTACGGGTGGGGCCTGCAGTGGGGCCGGGGCTACAAGTCCGTCACTGGCCGATGAACTGCGGCCCCTGCGGCGGGAGTTTGAAGGCCGGATCGGGCCACGCCGACACCGGCTGCGGATACCCGTACGCGGGCGGCTGCTGCTGGGTGGCGGCCGCGGGCGGATACCCGTACGCGGGCGGCTGCTGGGGCGGCAGCGGGAACGACGTCGCCGAGACCGGCGCCGCCTCGGGCATCGGGCCGGGAGCCGCGAGGGGCGGCGCGGGCTCGGTGGCCGGGGCGGGTGCGGCGGGCACGGGCTCGGGCTCGGGCTCGGCGGCGGGCGCGGCATCGGGTTCGGCGGACTCGTCGACCGAGATGCCGAAGTCGGTGGCGAGGCCCACCAGGCCGTCCGAGTAGCCCTCGCCGACCGCGCGCAGCCGCCAGCCGTCACCGCGCCGGTACAGCTCGCCGCAGATAAGGGCGGTCTCGGCGCCGGTCTCCGGCTTGATGTCGAAGTACGCGATCGGCTCGGCGGACTCGGCCCCGGCGTCGTGGACGGACAGCCGCAGCGACCGCACGTTCTCGAACGGGGTGCCCTCCGGGTCCGTGGAGGCCGTCACGAGGATCCGGGTGATCTCCGCGGGGACGCCCGAGAGGTCCGCCTGGACGGTGTCCGTCATGCCGTCGGCCACGCGCTTCTGGCCGAGCCGCCAGACCTTCCCGCCGGGGTGGCGCGGCTGGTTGTAGAAGACGAAGTCCTCGTCGGAACGGACCTGTCCGTCCGCGGTGAGCAACAGCGCCGAAGCGTCAACGGCCGACACGCCCTGCCCCGGAGACCAGTGGAGCACGGCGCGCACCGCTGTGGCGTCGAGCGGGACGTTCGCCCCCTTGAGCATCGCGTGCGTCATGCGGTCATCCTGCCTCCCCGATCCTGGCCGGGACAACGCGGGGTGCAAAGATCGACATCTCTGTGCGCAGGCATCGTCCGCCGTGCGCGAGACCGGTAAGCGGTGCGCGACACGCGCCAGTTACCAGAATTTCATTACACACGGGAACCTTTGACACACCCTTGTACGTACTATTACCGGCCACATCATTTCGGGTGGCCCAGCGGTACGGGGGAGTCTTATGCGTCATTTCGGGCACATCGCCCCTGAGGTGCGGGAGCGTCTGTTCCACGAGGAGCCGCGGGACTTCACCGCGGACTCCCCGCCCCGCATGCTCGCTGCGGCACTCGGGGCGACGCTCTACAGTCCGGCGACCCGCCCGCACCTCGCCGACGACGTGCTCAAGCAGGCCGGACGAGGCGTCGTCTCCATGGTGCTGTGCCTTGAGGACTCCATACACGACGGCGAGGTGCCGGGCGCCGAGGAGAACCTGGTGCGGCAGTTCACCGAGCTCGCGCGCAGGCACACCGAGGGGGCCGAGCCGCCCCTGCTCTTCATCCGGGTACGGGACCCGGAGCAGATCACCGACCTCGTGGCGCGGCTCGGCGGCGCCGTCGACATGCTGTCCGGATTCGTGCTGCCGAAGTTCACCGAGGAGCGCGGCGTTCCGTTCCTTGAGGCCCTCACCGCGGCCGAGGCGGCCACCGGACGGCGGCTCTTCGCCATGCCGGTCCTGGAGTCCCCCGACCTGCTGTACCTGGAGACGCGCGGCGAGACGCTGGCCGGCATCGCCCGCACCGTCGACAAGTACCGCGACCGCGTCCTCGCGCTGCGCCTCGGCGTCACCGACTTCTGCTCGGCGTACGGGCTGCGCAGGCCGGCGGACATGACGGCGTACGACGTCCAGATCGTGGCCTCCGTCATCGCCGACGTGGTCAACCTGCTGGGCCGGGCGGACGGCACCGGGTTCACGGTGACCGGGCCCGTCTGGGAATACTTCCGCCACCAGGAGCGCATGTTCAAGCCGCAGCTGCGCCGCAGCCCCTTCCTGGAGGGGCGGGCCGACGACCTGCGGCAGGCGCTCATCCGGCACGACATGGACGGCCTGCTGCGCGAGATCGAGCTGGACCGGGCCAATGGCCTGCTGGGCAAGACCTGCATCCACCCCACGCACGTACTGCCCGTGCACGCGCTCTCCGTCGTCAGCCACGAGGAGTACAGCGACGCCTGCGACATACTGCGGCCCGAGCGGGGCGGTGGCGGCGTGCTCCGGTCGGCGTACACGAACAAGATGAACGAGGTGAAGCCGCACCGCGCGTGGGCCGAGCGCACGCTGCGGCGCGCGGAGGCGTTCGGGGTGGCGCGGGAGGACGTGGGGTTCGTGGAGCTGCTGACGGCCGGGTTGCCGGGATGAGTGACGAGGAGAGTCGGGCTTTCGAGGTGCGTGAATTCGGGGTGCGTGAGGTCGGGGTGCGTGAAGAGGCGAGAGGCAGCGGGAACGTGGTGTGGTCAGGGGAGTGGGTCGCCGAGCGGCTCGGGGTCGGGCTGACCGGGGACCGGGAACTGCCCGGGCTGCTCGGCCTCGCGCTGCGGCGCAACCCCAAGCGCGCGCACCTGCTGGTGTCGAACGTACTGGGCAAGCACGTCCCGCAGCGCCCGTCGGTGGTGTGGAGTTCGGGGCGCGAACTCGGCGTACGCGTACGGGAGTTGCTGGGCGACGACGCGGCGCGCCGGGCGGTCGTCCTCGGCTACGCCGAGACGGCGACGGGACTCGGGCACTCGGTCGCCGACGGTCTCGCCCTCGCGACCTATCTGCACTCCACGCGCAGGCCCGTCGAGGGCGTGGCCCGCGCGGGCGGCTTCGAGGAGTCCCACTCGCACGCCACCTCGCACCTGCTGCTGCCCGAGGACCCGCACCTGCTCGCGGGGGACGGCCCGCTCGTCCTCGTCGACGACGAGTTCTCCACGGGGAACACGGTCCTGAACACCATCCGGGCGCTGCACGAACTGCACGCGCGCGAGCACTACGTCATCGTCGCGCTCGTCGACATGCGCTCGCCGGGCGACCAGGGGCGGCTCGCCGGGTTCGCGAGCGAGATAGGGGCCCGGGTCGACCTGGTGGTCGCCGCGCGCGGCACGGTGGAGCTGCCCGACGGAGTGCTGGAGAAGGGGCAGGCGCTCGTCGCCGCGCACGAGGGCGGCCGACTGCCCGCACCCCGCAAGGAGCGCGCCCAGGTCGTACGCCTCGACGACATCGGCTGGCCGCGGGGCCTGCCGGACGGCGGACGGCACGGGTTCACGCCAAAGCACCGGGAGCGCCTCGAAGCGGCGCTGCCCGGCATGGCCGCGCGCCTCGCGCCGCACCTCGGCGACGGACGCGTACTCGTGCTCGGCAACGAGGAGTTGATGTACGCGCCACTGCGCCTCGCCACCGAGCTGGAGGCGGCGGGCGCCGACGTCGCGTACTCCACCACGACCCGCTCGCCCGTCCTCGCCGTCGACGACCCCGGCTACGCGATCCGCAGCCGCCTCGTCTTCCCCGCGCACGACGCGCCGGCCGACGGGCCGGGGGAGCGGTTCGCGTACAACGTCGCGGGCGGCGGCTTCGACACGGTCGTCGTCGTGCTCGACTCGGTGGGCGACACGGTCGAACTCGAAGGCCCCGGCGGGCTGTTGGAGCAGGTCGCCGAGCACGCGTCGCGGGTCGTCGTGGTCGTGGTGCCGTCGTACGTTCCTCAGGAAAGGTCCCCCATGCCGTTGCCCGAGCCGCTGCGCGGCCCCGCGTTCTCCTCGTACGCGCCGGACGAGGTGGGCTGGCTGCTCCAGGACCTCTCGGACGTACAGCTGGAGGCGCCGACCGAGGAGCGCGAGGAGGCCATTCAGGGCGGTGGCGCGCACTACGCGGAGTCGCTGCCCGTCGAGTACCAGCCCAGCGCGCGGTACCAGGAGCTGTTCCACGCGGCGCTCGACGCGTCGGCGGGACGAATAGCGCACGCGGTGGGCGTCGTCACCGAGACGGTGCTCGCCGAGCGTTCGCCGCGCCCGGTCCTCGTGTCGCTCGCGCGCGCGGGGACGCCGGTGGGGGTGCTGATGCGACGCTGGGCGCTGCGGCGGCACGGCCTGGAGCTGCCGCACTACGCCGTGTCGATCGTGCGCGGGCGGGGCATCGACGCGAACGCGCTGCGCTGGCTCGCCGCGCACCACGATCCGGCGGACGTGGTGTTCGTCGACGGGTGGACCGGCAAGGGCGCCATCACGCGCGAACTCGCCGCCGCGGTCGCCGAGTTCGAAGGGTTCGACCCGGAGATCGCCGTGCTCGCCGACCCGGGGTCGTGCGTGCGGACGTACGGGACGCGGGAGGACTTCCTCATCCCCTCGGCCTGCCTCAACTCCACGGTGTCCGGGCTGATTTCGCGGACGGTGCTGCGCTCGGACCTGGTCGGGCCCGACGATTTCCACGGCGCGAAGTTCTACTCCGAGCTGGCAGGTTCGGACGTCTCCGGGCGGTTCCTCGACGCGGTGGAGGAGCGGTTCGCGGAGGTCGCCGATGCGGTCGACGCCGAGGCCAAGGAATTGCAGGGGATCGACCGCACGCCCACGTGGGAAGGGTGGGCGGCCGTCGAGCGGATCAGCGAGGAGTACGGGATCCACGACGTGAACCTCGTGAAGCCGGGGGTCGGCGAGACGACGCGGGTGCTGCTGCGGCGGGTCCCCTGGAAGATCCTCGCGTGCGAGGACGCCGGGGCCGATCTCGACCATGTGCGGCTGCTGGCGGAGCAGCGTGGGGTTCCGGTGGAGGTGGTCGGTGAACTCCCGTACACCTGCGTCGGGTTGATCCATCCGAAGTTCACGCGCGGGGCGACGGGGACGGACGGCAAGGCGGTGGCGGCCAAGTGACCACCACCCCCACCGTCGTCGTCGCGAGTGACCTCGACCGTACGCTCATCTACTCCGCCGGTGCGCTCGGCCTCACCATGCCGGACGCGCGGGCGCCGCGGCTGCTCTGCGTCGAGGTGTACGAGGGCAGACCCCTGTCGTACGTCACTGAGGACGCGGCCGAGCTGTTGGTCGAGCTGGGGCGGCGTGCGGTGTTCGTGCCCACGACCACGCGGACGCGGGAGCAGTACGCGCGGGTGCGGTTGCCGGGGGCGGCGCCGGCGTACGCGATCTGTGCGAACGGTGGGCACCTGTTGGTCGACGGGGTGTCCGACCCGGAGTGGCGGCGTGCGGTCGGGGAGCGGCTCGACTCGGAGTGTGCGCCGCTCGGGGAGGTGCGGGAGCGGATGGTCGCCGCGGCGGATCCGGCGTGGCTGCTGAAGGAGCGGGTCGCGGAGGATCTGTTCGCGTATCTGGTCGTCGACCGGGCGGCGTTGCCGGAGGGGTGGGTCAAGGAGCTCGGGGAGTGGGCCGACGGGGTCGGCTGGGGGGTGTCGCTTCAGGGGCGGAAGGTGTACGCCGTGCCGAAGCCGTTGACCAAGGGGGCGGCGGTTTCCGAGGTCGCGCGGAGGGTGGGGGCGGGGTTGACGTTGGGGGCGGGGGATTCGCTGCTGGACGCGGATCTGCTCCGCGTGGTGGACCGGGGGTGGCGGCCGGGGCACGGGGAGTTGGCGGATGTGGGGTGGGTGTCGCCCCGGGTGACGGTGCTGGCTGAACGGGGGGTTGTGGCGGGGGAGGCGGTGTTGCGGGGCTTCCTCGGGTCGCTGTGAGCGCGGGGCGGCGCCGGGGCCCCGGGCCGGTGCCGGGGTCGGCGCCCGTCGTCGTGGGTGCGCGGCACCGGGGGCCGCCTTGCCCACCCTGCCGCCCAAGGCGGCAGATTGCCCAAGGCGGGCGGCACCGGACGGTGGCAGATTGCCCAAGGCGGGCGGCACCGGACGGTGGCAGATTGCCCGAGGCGGTGGCGGCCGACCGCCACGGGTGGGGGACCGTCCCGGCGGCAGATCGCCCGAGGCGGGCGGCGCCGGGTGTGTCGTTGCGGGTGGGGGACCGGCCCCGCGGCAGGTTGCCCGAGGCTCGGGCGGCAATATCAAGCCCCGCCGGCGATTGAGGCGCGGGGGCCGGGGCGGAGCCCCGAGGCCGTAACGCCGGTGGCGGCCGTCCGGCCCCGGGTCAGCCGCAGCAGCCGCCCCCGCAGCATCCGCCGCCACCGGCAGCGGCGCTCGGGGCCGGAGACGTGGCCGTGCCTGCCACCGAGACCGTTGAGAGGAGCTTGGTTGTGTCCTCGTGGCCCTCGGGGCAGGTGGCCGGGGCGGCGGAGGCGGACATGGGGCGGCTGAGTTCGAAGATTGTGGCGCAGCTGCGGCAGCGGTACTCGTAGCGTGGCATGCGCCAAGAGTACGGTCAGGCCCGGTCAGTTGGTGCGTGCCTGGCCTGCCAGTACGGGTTGTCGTGCGGCAGCGTCCCGCTGACCCGGCCGTACATGCCGAAGAACATCAGCAGTACGCCGACGACGAAGCTGAACAGCACGTTCTGGATGCGGAACGCCAGGAAGTTGAGGTCGGTGTCCAGCAGGGCCAGGTTCACGAAGCCGCTGAGGATGAACAGGATGCCCAGCGTCATGTTGAGCGTCGACGCGAAGTTGCCGCCGATCAGCATTCCGGCGAAGAGCAGCAGGCCGACGCAGATGGACAGGACGCTCAGCGCGCCGTTCGTGTTCAGGCCCGCGACGGTGTCCCCGCGGGTGTCGAAGAAGCCGATCTTGTCGATGAGCCCGAGGATGCCGAAGGCGAGCAGGACGAGTCCCATGAGGCCCGCCCCGGTGCGGTACACCTTGCTGAGGCGGTGGTCGAGGGGCAGATGCTCGTCGAGCGTGACATGGCGTCGGGGCCTGGGGTGGAGTACGTGCGTGGACATGATCGCCTCGCTTCCCAGCACGCGGCACGTGTGCACCTGAGGAACGTACGTACCTCCAGGATCCGCCCGTCCCCCGGCGAACGCCAACGTCAGACGCCGCCGCCGCGGTCCTCGCGGATCTGTGTGACCACGCGGGCCACCGTCCGGCGCACGCTCTCCGTCTCGGTCAGGAAGTGCCAGTAGTCGGGGTGCCGTCCCTCCAGGCCCGCGACGGCGCGGTCCAGGCGTGCCACCGAGTCGTCGAGGGGGCGGGCGTGCCGTGGGTCGGGTGTGGAGCGGCCTGCCATCGCGAGGCGCTGCGCGTCCCGGATCGCGAACCGGGTGCGGTCGATCTCCGCCCGCGGATCTTTCGCCACCGCGTTCAGCCGCTGGAGGCGGTCGGAGGCCGCCGACACCGACTCGTCCGTCGCGTTCAGCAGCGCGCGGACCGTGGACAGCAGTGCCGTCGCGTTCGGCCAGTCCTGGCTCTCGCGGGCCGCCCGCGCCTCGGCGAGCTTGGACTCGGCCTGCCGCACGTTCTCCGCCGCCGTGTCCGGCACGGACTGGAGGTCCTGCCAGCACGCGGCGGTGAACCGGCGCCGCAGCTCGCTCAGCACCGGCTCGACCTGCCCCGCCCGCGTCTGGAGCGCCTGGGCGCGGGTGCGCAGGGAGACGAGCCTGCGGTCGATCTCGGCCGCCCGCTCGGGCAGCCGCTCGGCCTCGGCCCGCACGGACTCGGCGTCACGCGCGACCCGCTCCGCGCGCTCCAGCGTCTCCGGTACGCCGTGCTGCCCCGCCCCCTGGTTGAGCTTGGTCAGCTCGGGGCCGAGGGCGGCGAGCCGGCCCGCCAGGTCGTCGGCCTTCAGGCCCGCTTGCCGTACGGAGTCGAGCGCGGTCGTCGCCGCGAGCAGGGCCTGCCGGGCGCGCTCCACGGACGGGGCGACCCGCGCCAGTTGCGTCTCCGCCTTGCCGAGCAGCGGTCCGATGCCCTGTGCGAAGCGGTCCAGGTCCTGCTTGACCTGCGTCAACTGCTGTTTCGCCTGCGTGAGTTGGGTGTGCGCGCGGGAGGCGGCCGACGCTTCGAGGTCGTCGCGGTCCAGGTCGGTGGCGTCGACCGCGGTGATGTACTGCCCGCTGGCCTCGTCGATGCGGCGGCCGAGCCCCGCGAAGTCGTCCACGGCGCGGCGGGCGGCCGGCGAGTCGTCGACCGCGGTGATCGTCTCGATCGAGATGCGCAGGTCGCGCTGCGCGGTGTCCAGCTCGTAGAAGGCCGCGGCCGCGTCGTCCTTGGCGGCCTGGGCCTGCGCGCGCTGCGATTCGGCGCGGCCCCCGAACCACCGGCGGGTGCCTCCGGCGTTGAACGCGCCCGTGAGCGTGGCCGTGAGGAGGGGGAGCGGGAGGGCGACGAGCGTCAGGGTGTCCTTGAGGGCGCGTCCGAAGGACGCCGCGGGGCGTCGGGAACCGGGGGCGGACGACTGACGCGCGTTCCTCGTGGTCGTCGTCGCCGTCACTAACCTCTCCCGCGCTGTCCGTGCCGTCATCAGCTCTGCCCGGTCCATTCTCCCATCGGTTAATGACGAACACACGGGTCCGTTAGTTCGCGGTTCGCCGGGTGACTTTCGTCCGCGTCGCGTCGGCGTCGGCCTGGGGGTTACCTGTTTGCCGAGCATGGGCACCGGCAAGGTAGGCTGTCGACTCGTCCTGGCGGTACGCCGGGATCACGGGCGCGTAGCTCAGGGGTAGAGCGTCTGCCTTACAAGCAGAATGTCGGCGGTTCGAAACCGTCCGCGCCCACCGCGATGCGTGAAGCACGATGAACGAAGGCCCTCAGGCGATCAAGCCCGGGGGCCTTCGTCGTTCCCCGGCTCGTCGTTCCCCGGCTCGTCGTTCCCCGGCTCGTCGTTCCCCGGTTCGTCGTTCGTCGGCTTGTCGTGTACGTGCTTGAGGCGTGCGCGGGCCCGCACCGCGTCGGCGCCCGACAGTTCGGACCAGTACCGGTGGCACGTCACGAAGATGGCCAGCTCCAGCTCGCGCCTGCGGAGCTTCTCGACCTCCGCCTGTTCGTCCTCGCTCCAGCCGGGGGAGGCCGCGCGCTCCATCTTGCGCCAGCCCTGCGTGTCCATGACGGCATCGTGGGGCTCGACCGACCAGGGGAGCCGCTTCAGCAGGGCCAGGAGTTCGGCCCTGATCTGATGCAGCTCTGCCTGGCCCGCGAGGAGGTCGTCGGGGAAGTCGAAGTCGGAATCATCGATCGCTGCCACCCGGCAATGGTACGTCTGTTCGAATTTGGGGTGCGAGCAACTTCGGCTACTTCGTCGGGCAGTTCACGCGAACGTGTGGTCGATCGCCGGGTGCCGGGCGGGCCGTGGCGGCAGACTGGAGGCATGTGCCGCAGCATCAAGACCCTTCGCCCGCCCGTCCTCCCCGAAGAGGCCACCGAGGACGAGATCAGGGCCGCCGCCCTTCAGTACGTGCGGAAGGTGTCCGGCTTCCGGGCGCCGGCCGCGCACAATCGCGAGGTGTTCGAACGGGCGGTGGACGACATCGCCCGCGCGACCGCCGAGCTGCTCGACGGACTCGAGGTGCGCGGGCACCCGAAGGCCGCTCAGGCCTCCTGAGCCGCCGGAACCGGCCTGCGCATCACATACGCCGCCACCGCGCCCGCGCCCACCAGGGCGAGGACCGAGACGACGGTGGAGAGCCAGCTCGCGCCGAGCCACTGCGCGCCGAAGTAGCCGAGCGCCACGCTGTACGCGGCCCAGGCCACGCCCGCGAGCGCGGACCACGGCAGGAACTCGCGGACCCGGCGGTGCGCCGTGCCGGCCGCGAAGGAGACGACCGAGCGGCCCGCGGGCGCGAACCGGGCGATGATCACGAGCAGTCCGCCGCTGGAGCGCGCGAGCGCCCCGCCGAGACGTTCCTGCGCGGTGCTCAGGCGCCGCGAGCGGGCCAGGGCGCGGTCCAGGCGCTCGCCGCCGCGCCAGGCGATCCGGTACGCGACCAGGTCGCCGAGGACCGAGGCCGTCGCGGCGCAGAGGGTGAGGGCCAGCAGGTCGGGGAGGTCGGGGTGCGGCACGCCGCCGGTGGCGGCGGCGCCGCCCGCGGTCGCGGTGGCCGCGGCGATCACGAGGAAGCCGCTGGGCAGCACGGGCACGAAGACGTCGAAGACGACGGAGAGCGCCACGATCGCGTAGATCCATGAGCTGTCGGTCAGCGACCCCAGGACACTCTGCAGCACTGTTCGCCTACTCCCGTACGGACCGTTCCGGTGTTTCCCGGCCGTTCCCTCCAGGCAGGAGCGGCTGACATGACAGCTCTACAGCGTACGCCTCGGAAGTGGCTGAAGTGGCGAAAGGGGCACAGATGTTCCCGATCTCACGTTCCCGCGTGTTCCTGCCGTGATGGGTCGGTCACGTCCCGTACCAAAAAGCCAGTAGTGGACGGGTCCCGTGACCCCGAGTGAGCGGAGGAACCGGAAATGAAAGCAAAAATCGTGACGGGTGTGTTGGCTGCGGCCATGCTCGCGGTGACGAGCGGCACGGCGAGCGCGACGACGAGTTACTGGGTGCGGGCGGCGGGGCACTTCTCGCCGCCCAACGCGTTCGTGGCGTCGTCGGCGCTCACGTACGACAAGGGCCTCGTGCCCCCGGCGTCGTCGATCCAGGTGGCGCAGCACGGAACGGAATCGGGCATGACCGTGAGCCTGTACGTGAGAGGGCTCGTCCCAGGTCACAAGTACGGCGCGCACGTGCACCAGAAGGCGTGCGGCGCCGACCCGAAGGCGGCGGGCGGGCACTACCAGAACGTGGTGGACCCGAAGCGGGTGACCGCCGAGAACGAGCTCTGGCTCGACTTCACCGCCGACGCGGACGGCAACGGCAGCGCGAAGGTGCACAAGTCGTGGGGGCTGCGGCCGGGCGGCGCGGGCTCCATCGTGATCCATGACAAGCCGGGCACGTCGGGGGACCGGGTGGCGTGCTTCACGGTGCCGTTCGCCTCGATCTCCGGAGGCTCGATTCTCTGAGGCTCCGTTTCCAGGGGCCCGGTGCGTACGGCGGCGGCCCGCCCTCCACGGTTCACGTGGGGAGCGGGCCGCCGCCGTACGCGCGGGGTGCGTCAGGCCGGGACGGCCTCGCCGGCCGGTGCGGTCTCCTCGACCCGCTCGCCGCGTCCGGCGAAGAGGCGGTCGAGGCCCAGCGCGCCGGAGCCGGTGAAGACGAGCAGCAGCATCGCCCAGCAGAACAGCACGGAGGCCTCGCCGCCGTTCTGGAGCGGCCACAGGGCCTCGGGCTGGTGGACCTTGAAGTACGCGTAGGCCATCGAGCCCGACGCGATCAGGGCGGCGAAGCGGGTGCCGAGGCCGAGCAGCACGAGGGCGCCGCCGACGAGCTGGATCACGGCCGCGTACCAGCCGGGCCAGGTGCCGGTCGGGATGGTGCCGCCATTGCCCATCGCGCCGCCGAGGACGCCGAAGAGCGAGGAGGCGCCGTGGCAGGTGAAGAGCAGGCCTATGACGATGCGGAAGAGGCCGAGGGCGTAGGGCTGGGCGCTGTTCAGACGTCCAGTCATGGTGGGGCTCCTTCGGTCGGTGGGGACGAAACCGAGAGCACCGGCGCGAGGAGCGCCTTCGTCGCCGCTGCCGCCACCGGTGTGGGGCGCCAAAGATTAGGGGAACCTAATTAGTGCTTGCAAGTTCAACATCCGGCCATGATCGCCCTCCGGATCCGCCTCCGCTTCGGCCGGCGCGGGGTTCGACCCGGCCGTGCGCAGGGCGGCGCGGGCCACCGCGTCGGCGTCGGACAGGGTGACCGAGTCGACGCCCGGACGGGCGCCCGCGGCGGTCACCCAGTGCACCCCCTCGGTGGGCACGCCGAAGGCGAACCGCCGTGCGTGTGCCCGGCCTTGACGGTTGATCAGGTGGTACGGGCGAGGTGTGACGTCGAGGCCGCCGGTCTCGTGCCCGTCGACCGAGTGCGGCCGGGCGCCGCCGGTCTTGAGGAGGCGTTCGAGCAGGTCGTCGGCGGTCCTGCGGATGTCGGGCTCGGGCAGTCGGGCCTCGATGAGTGTGGTGACCCTCACGGTCGAACCGGGCACGTCGGGCGAGTGCGCCACGAAACGGCCGCCTTGCGCCCTCACCTCCATGCGTGGCCCCACGACGGTCAGGACGCCGGCCTCGATCAGCGCGGTCATCTCCTCGATACGGCGCCGGGGCGGCCCGATCGACAGGAACGCGTTGAGCGGGGTGTACCAGCGGTCGAGGTGATCGCGGCGCGAGGCGCCGGTCAGGCCGCCGTGGTCGACGACGAGCCGCAGCTCGTTGCGCAGGTCGCGCAGTACGTCGAGGGCGGCCTTCACCGGCCCGTCCACGTTGCCGAGCGCGGCGTGTGCGGCGTCCTCGCGGAGATGGCCGAGAAGCCAGGTGTGCCATGTGGCGGGCGAGGTGTATGTGCGGCCCGAGGTCGGGCGGGAGACGCGGTCCCAGGACCACAGAAGGTCCTCGGGAATCCCGAACTCCCGGAGAACGGTGGCCTCTTGGCGGGAGCGGTGGGGTGTGGCGAGGAAGCGCTCGCGGAAGGGGGCTTCGGTGCGGGGGCGGGCGTCGGTGGCCCGCAGGAGCGCCTCGTAGTAGACCGTCTCGACCTCTTTCGCGACCAGCGGCCATATGTCGGCGAGGAAGTCGGGGGCGTCCGCGGAGTCGGCTCTTTTGCGGAATCCGGCTATCAAGTCGGGTGTCAGTACGGCGGGTTGGTGGCGGCCGTACGCCCCTTTGGCGTTGTCGCCGCGCGCCTGGTGCGGGATGCCGCGGCGTGAACCCGCGTACAGGCGGGGCTCGTTGCCCGAGGGCAGGTAGCGCAGGCCGCCGTCCGCCGTGCGTACGTGGCGTCCGCCGCGGCCTTCCGTCAGCAGGGCCATGTGGTCGAAGAAGTTGAGGCCGAGGCCGCGCAGGAGGACGGGTTCGCCGGGGGCCAGGGGGCTCAGGTCGAGGTCGGCCGGGTTGGCGGGCGGGAGGTGGCGCAGGCCGTGCCGCCCGGCGTACTCGGTGAGGCAGCGCTCGGCCGGGGTGGCGACGGCGGGCAGGTGGCCCTGGGTGAGGACGACCGCGTGCAGGCCGGTGAGGCGGTGGCCGTCGGCGAGGGTGAGGGCCTGATGGCCGCCCTCGGTGTCGTCGAGGCGGACGGCGCGGGTGGCGTGCGTGACGACCTCGACGGACGCGGGGGCGGCCGCCACCGTCTCGGCGTGCACCCAGCGCAGATAGCGCCCGTACTGGGCGCGGGTCGGGTACGCGTCGGGGCCGACGGGCGTGTCGTGCCGCAGCGCCCACTCGTACAGACTCGGGCCCGGGCGGATCGGGCCCGAGCAGTCGACGCTGTCGTCGGTGAACAGGGTGACCTGCGAGGCGACCGTGTTCATGAGGAGTTCCGGCGCCTGGTCCGTGCGCCAGACGGCGCCGGCGCCAGGGGGGTGCGGGTCGATCACGTGGACCGTGAGGTGGGCCCCGGGCGGGAGGAGCTCGTCCGCCGACGCGGTGAGGCGCTCCAGGACGCTGGTGCCGCGGGGGCCCGCGCCGACGAGGGCGACGGCGAGCGCGGGGTGGGGGACGGGCAAGGGGGACTCCCGAGGCATGTGGGGGTGCTGGGAAGCGGATGGACCGCCTCATCATGCCGTTTCCCTGCCGGGAGTGGTGTGGGGTGGTGGGGGTGTGGTCCGTCTCACCTGGCCCGACGTTCCTACGCCACGGGGCTCCGCCCCGGACCCCGCGCCTCAATCGCCGGCGGGGCTTGAAAGATCGGGGCTCTGCCCCGGGCCCCGCGCCTCAAGCGCCGGCGGGGCTTGATAGGCCGCAGCGGCTTGATTGGTGCGATGGGGGGTGTCTCGGTGTTTACGTCAAGGTTCGGGTGTCGGTTTGGGTCAGGGTGTTGTGGGGGGTTGCCTGGGTGAGGGTCAGGTGGGCGGCGCGGGAGTGGAGGGTCAGGGTCATCAGTTGGTTGCCGAACCAGGGGCCGCCCGTGCGGCGCCAGGTGATGTGGGGTGCGCCCGCGCGTGCGTGGCGGGCGAAGCGGCGGCCGATGAGCCGGCCGAACCGGCTCCAGCCGAAGCGGAAGCCGACGCGTATGGACGCCGGGACGGAGTTGTGGACCGGGGAGCAGGTGAGTTGCAGGACCCGGGCGCTCGGCGCCGCCGCGCCCGCGGGCCAGGTCGGCTCGGCGACGTACGCGTGATGGACGTCACCGGAGAGGACCGAGATGGTCGCCGGCGCCGCGTCGCCCGAGCCGGCCTCCGCGATCAGGTCCGCGAGCGCCGCGAACGACGTCGGGAACGCCGCCCAGTGCTCCAGGTCCGCCCGCCGCCGCAGATCCTCCCCGAACCGCGCCCAGCGCGGCCCCCGCTCGCCCCGGCACAGCGCCGCGTTCCACTCCTCCGCGTCGTGGATGAGGTGCGGGAGCAGCCACGGAAGTGAGGTGCCGATGAGGAGGTGGTCGTACGTGCCGTGGTCCGCCAGGGCCTGTTCGCGCAGCCATTTCGCTTCGCTGGGCGAGAGCATCGACCGGTGCTGTTCGTCCAGGACGCGGGCCGCCCGCGAGTCCACCATCAGCAGCCGTACGCGGCCGAAGTCGCGGCGGTAGCTCCAGCGGACGGAGTCGGGGTCCGCGTCGGCGCGCGCCGCGAACTCCCGCAGGGCGTCCGTCCCGTCGGGGGTCGCGCGCACGGCGGCGTAGACGGGGTCGGTCGCGAGGGCGGCGGGCGACAGATTGCCGATGTGCTGGTGCACCCAGTACGACATCAGGCCGCTGAGCAGGCGCTCGCGCCACCACGGGATCGCGCGCATGTCCGCGAGCCAGGAGGCGCTGGTGTTCCAGTCGTCGATCAGGTCGTGATCGTCGAAGATCATGCAGCTGGGGACCGTGGAGAGCAGCCAGCGGACCTCCGGGTCGAGCCATGACTCGTAGTAGAGGTGCGTGTATTCCTGGTAGTCGGCGACCTCGGTGCCGGGGGGTTCCGAGAGGTCGCGGCGGCGGGCCAGCCATGCCTGCGTCGCCGGGGAGGTCTCGTCCGCGTAGACCTGGTCACCGAGGAGGACCAGGACGTCGGGGCGCTCCGCGTCCGGGTCGGCCGCGATGCGGGCGGCCAGGGTGTCGAGGGCGTCGGGGCCGACGGGGTCGTGTTCGGCGGCGGGCGGCGCCGCCCAGCGGCAGGAGCCGAAGGTGACGCGGACCGGGGCGTCCGCCCCGTACGCCGGGGTGCGGATGGTGCTGGCCGGGAACGGCGAGTCCGGCAGCGGCCAGACCCCGCCGCCGTCGAGGACCACCTCGTACGTGGTCTCCGTGCCGGGAGTGAGCCCGGTGACCGGGACCAGCGCGTAGTGGTGCCCGTCGATCTGGAACGTGGCCGCGCTGCCCGAAGCGCCGTCCGCGCAGCGCACCTCGGCGACGCAGGGCCGGCTCGCCTCGACCCACACCGTCGCCGTTTCCTCGTCCACGTACCGCAGCAGTGGTCCAAGGCGCAGCCTCGCCACGTGATCGCCTCCGCTCGTATCCCCGACGTTCCGGCACCGTACGGTACGGAACGTCGGGGAGGGCGGGCAGGTTCCGGGAAGCCCGGCCCCGGGGCCTCAGCAGCCGCTGAGGCCCGACTGGATCGCCGACTTCTCCGCCGGGTCGACGCTGAGCTTGTAGTAGTGCTTCACCTGGACCCACATCCGCAGATACGTGCAGGTGTACGCGGTGCGCGAGGGCATCCACTCGGCCGGGTCCTGGTCGCCCTTGGACTGGTTGACGTTGTCGGTGACCGCGATGAGTTGCGGCCGAGTGAGGTCGTTGGCGAAGCCCTGGCGTGCGGCGGTGGTCCAGGAACTGGCGCCCGACTTCCACGCCTCGGACAGCGGGACGACGTGGTCGATGTCGACGTCGGAGGCCGCGGTCCACGTCGCGCCGTCGTACTCGGAGTACCAACTGCCGGACGTCGCCGCGCAGTCGGAGCCCGTCACGACGTTCTTCCCGTCGCGCTTGAGGACCTCCTCGCGGGTGTTGCACGTGCCGGACTGGGTGATCCAGTGCGGGAACTTGTCGCGGCTGTAGCCGTCGGAGGAACCTTCCGCCTTCTCGGTCAGCTCGCCGAGGTACGTACGGGCGGTGGCGGCGCTGACGGGGGTGGGCGGGGAGGCCTGGGCGGACGGGGCGGCGAGCAGCAGGGCGAGGGCGGTGACGCCGGTGGCCGCCGCGGCGAACGAGGATCGACGCGCGTAGACCGGGCGTATGCGGCGCGGGGTCGAGCTGGGGCGCATGTGAACTCCCTTGGTGTGGGGTGGAGTTACGTGGGACCTGCCGTGCGGTGGGCGTGCTGGGTGCCGTGGGGTGTTCGGTGTGGCAGGGTCGCGTCAATATGGTGGCGGGCCCGGGGGTCGATCACAAGTGGGCCCGGTGAAACGGGAGTTGGCGGGGGCCGGACGCGAAAAAGAACGAGGGGATTTTCGCCGAGTGCTGATCGGTCCGGGGTCCGCGTCCGTACTCTCCGGTGTCCCTCGTTCGCTACTGGAGGCACCATGCGGCTCTCGCGCTCCACGGCCGGAAACTTCTTCGTGATCGGCGCGTTGATCGTCACCGTCTCGGCCCTGGCCTATCCGGCCATGCTCGGCGTGCAGAACACGACCACGACGCAGGCGCGCGTCGTCGGCAGCACCCGCTGGGGTCCGCTCACCGAGGCCGACCGGGACTTCGTGGTCAAGGTCAGGTCGGCGGGGCTGTGGGAATTCCCCCTGGGTCAGGAGGTCCTGAAGCGGGGGACGACGCCGGCGATGAAGACGGCCGGGCGGCACCTCGTCGTCGGGCACTCCCTGCTGGACGCCAGTTGCCGCAAGATCTCCCAGGATCTGGGCATCACGCTGCCCAACCAACCCACGGCGCAGCAACAGCAGTTCGTGGTGACCGTGGAGTCCAAGCGCGGCACGGAGTTCGACTCCACGGCGTCGAACATCATGCGCGTGACGCACGGGCAGATCTTCCCGGCCATCAGCAACATCCGGGCCACCACCCGGAACACCGAGATACGGCGGCTCGCGAACGAGGCCAACGACGTCGTGCGCGACCACATGGAGGTCCTGGAGAAGACCGGCCTCGTCAACATGGACCAGGCCCTCGCCCAGCAGACCGGCCCGCCGCCGCTCCCGAAGGCGCAGATGACCCCGCCCGCGCCGCAGCCCGGAGCGCCGCAGGTCGCGCTGATCGCGCCGCCGGGGTTGGAGAATCCGTACACGAAGACGTTCCCGTCATCGCCGCCCACGACGCGCTGACCTGCGGCGCAGGGGGTGGTCGGCGCGGTGCGAGGGGGGCGGGTGGCGATCTTCGGGAGAGTTTTTGTATCGTGGAGAAACAAAGTGGCACCCGCCCGTTCAACCCTGACCAGCGGGCGGGGCCGCCTTGTCCCTCTTCTGCCTCCGCAGCCCTCCGCAGTCTGGAGCCCGCCGATGACGGCCACGCCCACTGTCCCCACTGTTCTGAAGGCGCGCGCACTCCTCCTCGACATGGACGGCACCCTCGTCAACTCCGACGCCGTCGTCGAGCGGATCTGGCGCCGCTGGGCCGCCGCCCACGGATTCGACGCCGAGGAGGTCCTCTCCGTCGCGCACGGCCGCCAGGCCCACGCCACGCTGGCCGAGCTGCTCCCCGAGCGGCCGATGGAGGAGAACTACGCGGACAACGCGCGGATGCTCGCCGAGGAGACCTCCGACGTGGAGGGCGTCGTCGCCGTGCCGGGCGCTCCGCGGTTCCTGGAGTCGCTCGTCACGGGTGGCGTTCCGCACGCCCTCGTCACCTCCGCCGATCTCGCGCTCTCGACGGCACGGATGGGGGCGGCGGGGCTCGCGTACCCGGCGGTGCGGGTGACCGCGGAGAACGTGGGGGCCAGCAAGCCCGACCCCGAGGGGTTCCTGAAGGGCGCGGCCGAGCTGGGAGTCGATCCGGCGGACTGCGTCGTCTTCGAGGACTCGGGGGCGGGGATCGCGGCGGGGCGCTCCGCGGGGATGCGGGTGGTGGGGGTTGGGCCTCGTGCTCTTCGGCACGGGCCCACCGTCTGTGTGGCGGATCTTTCGGGGGTGCGGGTCGAGGTTCTGGCCGATGGTGAGGTTGCGCTGCATCTGGGGTGACGTTCTGCCCTGGGCCACATTGGTTTGGGTCCGGTGCGGATCGCGCCGTGATGGGGTCGGGCGCGCAGTTCCCCGCGCCCCTTGGCTATCCGTGCCTCCGTATCCGTTGACCACCGGTCTCGCGTTCCAGGGCTGTGCGGGTCGGGGGGCCGTATTCGCCGTGCTTGTCGTCCTTGATGCCGCGTGAGAACTGGTAGGTGCCGACCGCGGTCTCCGTGGAGCTGTCGAAGTCGCCGTTGACGTCGCCCACGTAGATGTTCAACTGCTTGAGGCGCCACTGGAGTTCGGCGACGTCCTGGCCGTGGTCGCCCCTGCGCAGTGTCGTCGCGTCCCTCGGCGTCGACGACGTGGAGCGGGAGGGGGAGGCCGACGGGCTCTTCTTGTGCTCCTTCTGCTCCGTGGCGGGCTTCTCGCCGGTCGCGCTGGGTGAGGGCGTGACCGTCCGTGAGTGCGTCGGCGAGGGCGACGGGGGCGGGGTGTCCTTCGCCGACGGGGACGCGGAGCGTGTCGCGGAGGAGGTCGCCGAGCGGGACGGGGTGAACGGCATCGCCGTCGCCTTCGCGGCCGTGTTGTCGGAGGCCGAGGCCCCGTCGTCGCCCGGAGACGTGATCAGCACCGTCACCAGGGTCGCCACGCTCAGCACGGCCGTGACCGCGGAGAGCAGCAGCATCCGGCCGTGCCTGGCCGGTTCGTCCGGCTCCGGTCCCTCGTCGGCGTCGTCGTCCGCGGTGTGCGCGGGAGGCGGCGGGTACGCGTACGGGTCGGCGGCCCGCGGCGGGGCGGGCTGCGAGGGCTCCGAGAGCGAGACGTAGGGGCGGACACGGAGCGGAGCGAAGGCTTCCGGATCGCAGGCGCAGGACGGTGCGCCGTCGGGGCCTTCCCCGGTCCCGCACTCCGGACACGTACGACGTTCTTCGCTCACTGCCGAGAACCCCCTCCGAGCGTCCCGGCCCCCCGCCGGTCGCTCCAGCGCATTATGCAGACCCGCGGGCCCCGGCCGCAGCGCCGGTCCCATAAACGCTCGTCAGCACCGGTGTGCACGGAGTGACCGGAAACCGCCGCGAAAAACTTCGAGCGCCGCATGACTCAACAGGCCAAACCTGGTCACACCTACCAGGATGGGAAGTACCAAGCACCCGGTCCCTTCCGGGCCGGGCCGGCTTCGGAGGTGGCCATGAGCAGCCAGGACGTCGACGCCGTGGGACCGGGAGACAGCGGTCGCGGAGCGCCCGCCGCACCCAAGGAGAACGCCAAGTCCGGCGGCGTCCTCGTGTCGATCGGCGCGCTGCTGCTCGGCATGCTGCTGGCCTCGCTCGACCAGACGATCGTCTCCACGGCCCTGCCGACCATCGTCAGCGACCTCGGCGGCCTGGAGCATCTGTCCTGGGTCGTCACCGCGTACATGCTCGCCGCGACGGCGGCGACCCCGCTGTGGGGAAAGCTCGGCGACCAGTACGGGCGCAAGAAGCTCTTCCAACTCGCCATCCTCATCTTCCTGGTGGGCTCCGCGCTCTGCGGACTCTCCCAGAACATGGGCCAGTTGATCGGCTTCCGTGCCCTCCAGGGACTCGGCGGCGGCGGCCTCATGGTGCTGTCCATGGCGATCGTCGGCGACATCGTCTCGCCGCGTGAACGCGGCAAATACCAGGGCCTGTTCGGCGCGGTCTTCGGCGCGACGAGCGTCCTCGGACCGCTGCTCGGCGGACTGTTCACCGAGCACCTGAGCTGGCGCTGGGTCTTCTACGTCAATCTGCCGATCGGCGTCGTCGCGCTCCTCGTGATCGCCGCGGCCCTGCACATCCCGGTCCGCTCCACCAAGCACCGCATCGACTACCTCGGCACGTTCCTCGTCGCCTCCGTCGCCACCTGCCTCGTCCTGGTCGCCTCGCTCGGCGGCACCACCTGGGCCTGGGGCTCGCCGCAGATCATCGGTCTCGCGGCGCTCGGCGTCGTACTCGGGGTGGCCTTCGTCTTCGTGGAGTTCCGGGCGTCGGAACCGGTCCTGCCGATGCGCCTGTTCCGGGTCCGCACCTTCACTCTCTCCGCGATCATCAGCTTCGTCATCGGCTTCGCGATGTTCGGCGCGATGACGTACCTGCCGACGTTCCTCCAGGTCGTACAGGGCGTCACACCGACCATGTCCGGTGTGCACATGCTCCCCATGGTCTTCGGCATCCTGCTGTCGACCACGCTGTCCGGGCAGGTCGTCAGCCGCACCGGGCGCTGGAAGATGTTCCCGGTCGCCGGCACGGCCATCACCCTGATCGGGCTGCTGCTCCTGCACAACATGGACGAGCACACGGCCACCGGCGTCATGAGCCTGTACTTCTTCGTCTTCGGCGCGGGCCTCGGCCTCGTCATGCAGGTCCTGGTCCTGATCGTGCAGAACGCCGTCCCCTACGAGGATCTGGGCGTGGCCACATCGGGCGCCACGTTCTTCCGGTCCATCGGCGCCTCGTTCGGTGTGGCGATCTTCGGCACGATCTTCGCGAACCAGCTCGGCAGCAGGCTCGGCGACGCTCTCACCGGACGGCAGCTGCCGCCGGGCGTCACTCCGGACTCGCTCGGCGCCGACCCGCGCGGCATCGCCTCGCTCCCGCCGGACGTGCGGGCGCCGGTGATCCACGCCTACTCCACGTCCATCACGGACGTCTTCCTGTACGCGGTCCCCGTCACGCTGCTCGCCTTCGCGCTCGCGCTGCTCCTGCACGAGGACCCGCTGCGCGGCTCGGTCACCGCGCCCGACGTCACCGAGACGCTCGCCAGCAACCCCGTCGAGCGCTCCTCGTACGACGAGGCGGTGCGCGCCCTGTCCACGCTCGGGAGCCGCGAGGGGCGCCGCGAGGTGTACGAGAAGATCACCGCGAAGGCCGGTTACGACCTGCTGCCCGCCGCGAGCTGGCTGGTCCTGCGCACCCATCGCAACGGGTGGGCCGAGCCGGGCGTGCTCGCCGAGTACACGGCGATCCCGCTGCCCGTGATCCTCGACGCGGCCCGGCAGGTCGAGGAGCGCCGCCTCGCCGTGCGCGAGGGCCCCGACCTGATCCTCACCGACGAGGGCCGCGTCGTCGCCGAACGCCTCGCGCGGGCCCGCGAGGAGTCCCTCGCCGAACTGCTCGGCGACTGGTGGGGCCCGGACCGCCCCCGCGACCTCGTCCGGCTGGTCAGGGACCTCAACATGGAGATGTGCGGCTCGGACGAGGAGCGTCCGCACGCGAGCGCGGGGTCGACGCCAGTGCCTTCCTGAACCAGTGCTCGGCGTAGACGTCGTCGTTGTGCGGCGCCGTCTCCTCGTAGCCGAGCCGCGCGTACAGGGCCCGTGCCTCCACCAGGTCGTCGCGGGTGTCGAGGCGGATCGCGGTCGCGCCGAGCGCGCGGGCCGCGCCCTCGGCCGCCGCCACCAGGAGCGCGGCGCCGCCCTTGCCGCGCAACTCCTCGCGTACGTAGACGCGCGTGAGCTCGGCCGTCACCGCGTCCACAAGGCGTACGCCCGCCGTCCCCGCGGGCTCGCCCGCGAAGCGCGCGAGCAGCAACTGGCCGTGGGGCGGCGCCAGTTCACTGCCGGACTCGGCGGCGATCGCCCGCTCCAGCTCGGCCGGGTCCGACGCGTGCCCCTCGTGCAGCAGATACCAGCGGTCGCTGACCTCCGTGTAGTACGCGCGCCAGAGCACGGCCGCGGCGGGGGAGTCGTACGGCTCCGGGGAGACGGTCCAGGACGTGGTGGTGTTCATGGGACATGGTGAGGCCGGTGGGGCGGACGGGCGCAACCGGAATTCGCCGTGCCGGGGCCCGGTCCGTTTCAGGCGGCCCGCCGGGGCAACCCGGCCCGCAACAGCCACAGTTGAGGGAAGGCAGTCATGTCCACAGGCTTGATCATCGCTCTGATCGTGGTGGGGGTCGTGATCGTGGTCGCGGCCGGGTTCTTCGCCGCGCGGTCCACACCCCGTGGCGGGCGCGGGCTGCGGCGCCGCTTCGGGCCCGAGTACGAGCGGGCCGTGGCGCGGCACGACGGTGACACCAAGGCCGCCGAGCGGGAGTTGGCCGAGCGCGTGCGGCGCCACGGTGCGCTGCGCGAGCAGCCGCTGGACCCCGCCGCCCGCGAGCGCTACCTGGCCCGCTGGGCCGACGCCCAGGAACACTTCGTCGAGTCCCCGGACGTCGCCGTCGCCGAGGCGGACCTGCTCCTCGCCGACCTGGCGCACGAGCGCGGCTTCCCGGAGGGCGACCGCTACGACGAGCAGCTCGACGCGCTCTCCGTCCACCACGGCCCGCACGTGCACGGCTACCGGCGCGTGCACCGCGCGGCGCACGCCCGCACGGGCCGCGCGGACGAGAGCAGGGCCGGGACGGAGGAGCTGCGCGAGGCGATGGTCGAGGCGCGGCCGCTCTTCGACGAACTGGTCGGCCCGGACCGCGCGACGGCCCGCGCCCACACCTCGGACCGGCCCGCCCACCATCACCGCGACAAGCGGAACGGCGTCTTCAAGGGGCGTCTGGCGAAGGGGAGTTGAGACACATGACGGACATCGAACGAGCCGAGGCCGACGGCGTCGACAAGGGCGTCGCGATGGACCCCGCAGTCCCCACGACGCGGCGCGAGCCGGACCACGCGCCGGGCTCCATGGCGGGCCGCGAGGCGGATGGCAAGGTCGCCCCCGAGCCAGGAACGCGTGCCGGGCGGCGCTCCGATCTCGTCCCGGCGGGTGAGCGCGAGGCGCTCGAAGGCCGGCTGCGGCACGCGCTCACCGGCTTCGTCGACGAGCCGCGCGCCGCCGTGGAGGAGGCCGACCACGTCCTGGAGGACCTGACGGCCCGCCTCACCGAGACCCTCGCGGGCCACCGCCGCACCCTGCGCACGACGTGGCAGGGCTCGACGGAGGACACGGAGCGGCTGCGCCTCGCGCTCCGCGACTACCGGGAGACGGCGGAGCGCCTCCTGAGCCTCTGAGCGAAGGCACCTCCGAGGCGGACCGGGTCCCGCGCCGGGCGGGGCCCGGTCCGGCGCTACGCCGACTTGGGCGCCGCCTGCTGGACCACCTCGAACGACCACACCGTGGACGCGCTCGACGCCGGCTTCGGGCGGTCGCCGCCCTGCGGGCCCTGGTGGGCCGCCTTCATGGGCCCCTCCATCCAGGCCTGGAAGGCGGCCTCGTCGCGCCACCGGGTGTAGACGAGGTACTGGTCGGTGCCCTCGATCGGGCGCAGCAGCTCGAACCACTCGAACCCGTCGGAGTTCTCGACGGCGCCGGCCCGCGCGCCGAAGCGCTTCTCCAGGACTTCCCGCTGCTCTTCCGGGACGGTCAGTGCGTTGATCTTCACGATGCTCATGCGTCCATCGTGCCTCAGCGCCCGATCAGGCCGACTCGCGCCCCGGCCGCGCCTCCCGCCACTCCCGCACCATCTCCTCGATCTCGTCCGAGGTGTACGGCTTCAGGCCGAGCGGCGGCCCGGGCGGCGGTTTGAACATCATGTCGCGGATCTTGTCGTTGAGTTCCGTGATCATGCGGCGCACGATCCGCTCCGACGGCGCCTTCGGCAGCGCCGCCAAGGTGTCCTCGGCCTCCTTGCGAAGGGCGAGCGAGGGCGGCAGGACGGAGAAGCCCTCGCGGGCCAGCTTTCCCTTGATCCACCAGTTTTCGTCGTACGTGGTGTCGGCCGAGGATTCGAGCGGCTTGCCCGCGCCTGGCAGCGACGAGAAGTCGCCGCGTCGTTCCGCGTCGCGGATCTGCTTGTCGACGAATGACTCGAAGCTGACTCCGGGCGGTTTGCGTTCGGTCATGAAGCAAGTGTCCCAGAGCGGATCGTGGCGCCATAGGCTGCGCGTGGCGAAGGCAGGCCGGTGGTGGTGGCAGGAGGGGGAGCGCGGTGCTCGAACTGACCATGGCCACCATGGCCGGTGGCGACGCGGGGGCGACGGCCGCGATGGCCATGGCCGAGGCCCGGAGCGAGCCGGGAGCCGTGCTGCGGGTGGGCCGCGACGCGAGCGTGTGCCGGCTCGTCACCCCGGAGGACTGGCTGTTCGTGTCGCGGGTGCACCTGGAGTTCCGGTGCGGACCGGAGGGCGACTGGATCCTGTTCTGGCTGCGCGGCTCACAGGACGACCCCGCCTCCGAGGTACGGGTGCGGTTCGGGCCGCGGGAGCGGGGGCCGGGACAGCCCGTCGCGTACGGCGGGGTGGCGGCGCTGCCGCGCGGCTCCTCAGGTGAGGTGCTCGTGGCCGACCGGAGCGGGCCGCGCAGCGTGAACGTCGGCTTCTGTCACGAACTCACGTAGGCCAGCGCGAAGCCGTCGTGCCCCTTCGCGCCCACCGTCTGGATCGCCGTCGCGTCCAGCCTCGGGTGGTCCGCGAGGAGTTGGAGGGCGGCGCGGGTGCCGACGACGTCGCCATCCGTGGAGTCGGGGTCCGTCACCCGGCCGCCGCGCACCACGTTGTCGACGACGATCACGCTGCCCGGGTGCGTCATGCGCAGGGCCCACTCCAGGTAGTGCGGGTTGTTGGCCTTGTCCGCGTCGATGAAGACGAGGTCGAAGTCGCCGCCCTCCTCGGCGAGGCGCGGCAGCGAGTCGAGCGCCGCGCCGACCCGGACCTCGACCACCTTGTCCAGGCCCGCGCGGGCGATGTTGGCGCGGGCCACCTCCGCGTGCCGGGCGCTGTACTCCAGGGTGACAAGCGACCCGTCGGCGGGGAGTGCGCGGGCCAGCCAGATGGTGCTGTAGCCGCCGAGCGTGCCGATCTCCAGGATCCGGCGGGCGCCCTGGATGCGGGCGACGAGGTGGAGCAGTTTCCCGTTGGTGGCCGAGACGTTGATGCCGGGCAGGCCCGCCGCCTCGCTGTCGGAGAGGGCCGCGGCCAGGGCCTCGTCGGCGGGGGCGAGGAGGCCGCCGAGGTAGGCGTCGACGGCGGCCGGTTGACGTTCTTCGGAGTGAGTCGTCATGGCCGCCAGCGTAGGCGCCGGAACGCGAGCGGGGCCGGAGCGATACGCATCGCTCCGGCCCCGCTCACGTACGGGTGTCGCTACGTTCGGTGTCGCTACGTCACACCGCGGGCGGCGAACCCGGCAGCGGCTTGCCCGCCGACTCCTTCATGCGCCACACCGCGATACCGCCGATGACGGCTGCGGCCATCATGTAGTACGCCGGGATCATGAGGTTGCCCGTGGCCGCGATGAGGGAGGCCACGACCAGCGGCGTCGTACCACCGAAGATCGAGACGGACAGGTTGAAGCTGACGGCCAGGGAGCCGTAGCGGACCTTCGTGTCGAACAGGGCGGGCAGCGTCGAGGGCATCGACGAGGTGAACGAGACGAGCAGCAGGCCGAGCGCGGCCAGGCCGAGCGCGATCGCCCACGTGGAGCCCTGCTGGATCAGCAGGATGGCGGGGACGGACAGCGCGAGGAAGCCGGCGCAGCCGATGCCGATCACCCAGCGGTGGCCGAAGCGGTCGTTGGCGATACCCATCGGGAGCTGCACGACCATCATCAGCAGCATCACGCCGATCAGGATCAGAGTGCCGTGCGTGGCGTCGTAGCTCAGCTCCTCGCTCAGGAACGTCGGCATGTAGGAGAGCAGCATGTAGTCGGTCACGTTGAAGACCAGGACCAGCGCGATGCACAGGAACATCGGCTTCGCGTTGCCGACGAACATCTCCTTCAGCTTCGGCTTCGGGAAGGACTTCTCCTTCGCCTCGGCCTCGTCCGCCAGCTTCTTGAACGCCGGGGTCTCCTCGAGCTTCATCCGGACGTAGAGACCGACGAGGCCGATCGGGCCCGCGATCAGGAACGGGATGCGCCAGCCCCAGCTGTACAGGGCGTCGTCGGCCATCGTCGTCGTCAGCACCGTCGCGAGCGCGGCGCCGGCGACGTAACCGGCGTTCGTGCCGAGCTCCAGGAACGAGCCGAAGAAGCCGCGGCGCTTGTCCGGCGCGTACTCGGCGATGAACGTGCAGGCGCCGCCGTACTCACCGCCGGCCGAGAAGCCCTGCACCATGCGGGCCACGATCAGCAGCACCGGCGCCCAGACGCCGATGGAGGCGTGCGACGGGATCAGGCCGATCGCGAAGGTGCCCGCCGACATCATGATCATGGTGATGGCGAGGACGCGCTGCCGGCCGATGCGGTCGCCGAGCGGGCCGAAGAAGGCGCCGCCGAGCGGGCGTACGAGGAAGGCGGCGGCGAAGGTGCCGAGCGTGGACAGGACCTGTGCCGTGCTCGACGCCGACGGGAAGAAGACGTGCCCGAGCGTCGCGGTCAGGTAGCCGTAGACGCCGAAGTCGAACCACTCCATCGCGTTGCCGAGGGCTGCCGCCTTGACCGCGCGCTTGACCAGCGCGGGGTCGGTGGTGGTGGGCTCGGATGAGGTGCGGTCCTTCGCAGGAGCGGAGGACCGGACGGTACTGGGGGCGATGGAAGTGGCGCTGGACACGGGTCCTTCGCCTTCCTTTCGTGGGGGACAAGAGCAACGGCCGTTCACGCGGAACGGCCGACGGATCGACCATAGGGGCGCCCGCGCCGACAACGGGTAGTGTGCGGTTAACTCCACTCCGTGAGGAAACCCTCTCCGGCCTGGGGAAACGTCAAAGCCTTCACACGGTGCTGATGCAAATTCTTGTGATCTATGTCGCGGAACCGCACATGTGAAGGCCGGGACAAAGTGGCCGAAGACACTGCCTAACCGTCAAATTCCGGTGGACAGACAGGTGAAGGAGCGATTGCCTGCGTCTTACCGAATGTGCGGCGAATGTCGGTGAACCGGCCGAGTCGAGCGGGAGGTCCGAAAGGCGTGGCGAACGTGGAGCATGGAGGGGCGGCGCCGGGATCCACGGATCCGGTGACGGGGCGGCTCGGCGTGCTGCGCGTCGGCCTGTGGCTGATCGCGGCCGTGCTGGGCGCGCGTCAACTCGTGGCGGTGCTGAGCGCTCCTCCGGGTGAACGACTCACCGATCTGGAGACCTGGATCGGCCCCGACGGGGTGCTGCATGTCAGCGGCTCGCTGTACGACGCGCCCGACCGGTTCACCGGGCCGCCGTTCGCGGGGCTCGTCCTCAAGCCGCTCGCGCGCGCGGCCGAGCAGGCGCTCGGCTGGGGCTGGACGTTCGGCTCGCTGGCCCTCGTCGTCGCGCTCGGCGTGGTCGCCGCGCGCGCCCTGCCGCGGCCCGTGTCCCGGCGTACGGCGCAGTTCGCCGCGCCCGTCGCGATCAGCCTGCTGATGCTGTCGCTGCCGGTTCGCAACGCGTTCACGCTCGGCCAGACCAGCATCCTCCCGGTCCTGCTCGTGCTGCTCGGCTGCTTCGCGGTGCGCGGGCAGACGGCGTCGGGCGTCCTGATCGGCGTCGCCGCCGCGCTCCAGCCGACCGTGCTGCTGTTCGCACCGCTCCTCTGGTTCACCGACGCTCGCCGCGCGATGCCGGAGCCGGCACCCCGGTCGACCGGCTTGTCCGGCTGGGGGTCCGGGGGTTATCCCCGGGACAATGCAGTACGGGGCGCAGGAGGGCCGCCGCCACGACGGGGGCCGTCTTCGTCGCGGGCACGGGCGTCGCCTGGCTCGCGATGCCGCGGGACTCGTGGACGTACTGGGTGCACCACCTGGCGGGCACCGGCCTCGCCACCGATCCGGCCGCGACCGCCAACCAGTCACTGCACGGCATGCTGCTGCGCCTGGGTCTCAGCGGGCCGCTGGAGATCGCCCTCTTCCTGGCTCTCGGCGCCGCCGTGACCGTGCTCGGCCTGCGCCGCTCCATCGCGTACGCGCGCGACGGACAGCTCCTGCTCGCCGTCGCGGTCACCGGCTGTGTCGCGGTCGCCGTGTCCCCGACGACGTGGCAGCACCAGCTTCTATGGGTGCTGCTCGCGGTCGTCGGCAGGGTGGGGGCCAAGACCGCCGACCGCGCGGTGTGGCCGGTCGCCGTCGTGCTGGTGATGACGCTCCCGGCCGACGCGCTCCTGCCGAAGCTGCCGGTGCTCGCGCCGCTGCGGGACAACCTCGTCCTGGTCGCGGTGCTCGCCGCGGCCTGCGCCGTCCCCTTCCTGCGGCGCACGGATCCGGCCTTCGGGGCGGCGCGGCCCACCGTCTACCCGGAGCAGGCCCCCGCGCGCTGGGCGTGGGTGCCGCTGCTGCCGGTGTGGCGGCGTGCGCTCGCCCGCCCCAATCTGCTGCTCGAACTGCTCCTGATCCGCGTCGGATACTCCGCGTATCAGCAGGTCAGGATCGTCGCCGCGGGCGGCAGGCCACGCGCCGAGCAGCACGGGGCGCAGGTGCACGCGCTGGAGCGGTTCCTGCACATCGACATCGAGCACTGGGCGAACCATGCGGTCGTCCAGGTGGGATGGCTGCGCGATTTCTTCGACTTTTACTACACGTCCTTTCACTTTGTGGTGCCGCTGACGGTCCTCGCGGTCCTCTACGTGCGCCGCCCCGCGGACTACCGCTGGGCGCGCGCCTCCCTCGGTTTCGCGACGGTCCTGGCCCTCGTCGGCTTCTGGCTGTACCCGCTCGCGCCGCCGCGCCTGATGCCCACGCTGGGCTTCATCGACACGGTCCACGGCGTGCAGGACTTCTCCAAGCCGGACTACGGGACGCTCACCGCGGTCACCAACCAGTACGCGGCGATGCCCTCGCTGCACTTCGGCTGGTCCCTGTGGTGCGGCATCGTCATCGTCGTCCTCGCCCCGAAGTGGTGGATGAAGGCGCTCGGCCTCGTCCACCCCTTCTTCACGGTGTCCGCGATCGTGGCGACGGGGAACCACTGGGTGCTCGACGCGGTGGGGGGTGCGGTGGTCGTCGGTGTCGGGTTCGGCCTTACGTATGTGTTGTCGGGGCCGCGGGCCTCTGTGGCTGCGCCGGTGTCGCGGTCGCGGGGCTCTGCCCCGGACCCCGCTGCTCAATCGCCGCAGGGGCTTTAAAGGCCCACTCGTCAATCGCCCGAGGGACTTTAAAGGCCCACCCGTCAATCGCCCGAGGGACTTTAAGTGGTCGCCACCTGAAGTTCCTTGACGCCGTTCAGCCAGGCCGCGCGCAGTCGTCGGGGGTCGCCCGCGAGGCGCAGATCCGGTACCGCGTCCGCCAGCGCGTTGAAGATCAGGTCGATCTCCAGGATCGCCAGGGACTTGCCGAGGCAGAAGTGCGGACCGCCGCCGCCGAAGCCGAGGTGCGGATTCGGGTCGCGGGTGATGTCGAAGGTGTCGGGGTCCTCGAAGACCTCCGGGTCGTGATTGGCGGAGGAGTAGAAGAGACCGACCCGGTCGCCCGCCTTGATCTTCTGTCCGCCGAGTTCGGTGTCCTGCGTGGCGGTCCGCTGGAAGGAGACGACCGGGGTCGCCCAGCGCACGATCTCCTCGGCCGTGGTGCTCGGCCGCTCCCGCTTGTAGTGCTCCCACTGGTCGGGGTGGGTGAGGAAGGCGTGCATGCCGTGGGTGATCGCGTTGCGGGTCGTCTCGTTGCCGGCGACGGCGAGCAGGATCACGAAGAAGCCGAACTCGTCGGAGGACAGGTTGCCCTCGTTCTCGGCCGCGACCAGCTGGGTCACGATGTCCTTGGCCGGGCACTTCTTGCGGTCGGCCGCGAGGTTCATCGCGTAGCCGATGACCTGCATGGCGGCGTCGGCGCCTATCTCCTCGGTGATCGCGTACTCCGGGTCGTCGTACGCCACCATCTTGTTCGACCAGTCGAAGACCTTGGCGCGGTCCTTCTGCTCGATGCCGATGAGTTCGGCGATCGCCTGCAGCGGCAGCTCGACGGCGACATTCGTGACGAAGTCGAACGAGCCGTCGGGGCCCGCCTGTCGGACCGCTTCGGCCACGATGTTGTGGGCCCGACTCCGCAGCTTCTCCTCCAGGGAGCGGATGGCGCGCGGAGTGAATCCGCGCTGCACTATCCCGCGCACGCGGGTGTGCTCAGGAGGGTCCATGTTGAGCATGATCATCTTCTGGATGTCGATCTGGTCGCGCTGGATCGACTCGTTGAAGCGGATCACGGCTGTGTTGATGTTGGACGAGTAGATCTCCGGGTGCGTGGAGACGTATTTGACGTCCGCGTGTCGGGTCACGGCCCAGTAGCCGGAGTCGGCGAAGCCGGAGATGCCGGTCTCCTGCTGGATCCAGCGGACCGGTTCGGCCTGCCGGAGCTGGGCGAACTCCGGGTAGGGCACGCGGTTTTGGAGGAGGTCGGGGTCCGTGAAGTCGAACCCGTCGGGCAGCGCGGGGCACGGCATGGAGTCACTCCCGTGGTGGTCTGACGAACCGTCAGTTGTGGCTGTGAAGGTAATAACGGGTTCTAGAAGTAGCAAGGCCCGCGGTCGTATCCGTTCGGTGCGTTGTGCGTGCACGCCCCTTGCGTACCGGGGGTAAGGGACCCGAGACTGCAAGCAGAACTGGTACGCGTTCTAGTTTCGTGCCCGCGAGGTTCGAGAGGTTCGCGAGATCTGTCCAGTTCTGGTCGTGCTGGTCCGGGAATCCTGGAGAGGACGTAGGTCATGGCAGCCGAGCCCGTCATCGTCGAAGCCGTACGCACTCCGATCGGCAAGCGCGGCGGCGCGCTGGCCAATCTCCATCCCGCCTATCTACTGGGCGAGACATATCGCGAACTCCTCGGCCGCACCGGCATCCAGCCGGACTGCGTCGAGCAGATCGTCGGCGGCACGGTCACGCACGCGGGCGAGCAGTCCATGAATCCGGCGCGCACGGCGTGGCTGACGATGGGCCTGCCGTACGAGACGGCCGCGACGACGGTCGACTGCCAGTGCGGTTCGTCCCAGCAGGCCTCGCACATGACCGCGAACATGATCGCGGCGGGCGTCATCGACGTGGGCATCTCGTGCGGTGTCGAGGCGATGTCGCGGGTGCCGCTGGGCTCCGGGTCCAAGCACGGGCCGGGGAAGCCGTTCCCCGACGAGTGGAACGTGGACCTGCCCAATCAGTTCGAGGCGGCGGAACGCATCGCGCGCAAGCGGGAGTTGACCCGGGAGAACGTGGACGCGCTCGGTCTCATATCCCAGGAGCGGGCCGCGATCGCGTGGGCCGAGGAGCGCTTCAAGCGCGAGACGTTCGCCGTGCAGGTGCCCACCACGGAGGAGGAGCAAGCCGCGGGGCAGGGCATGTGGCGGCTCGTCGACCGTGACGAGGGGCTGCGTGACACGAGCATGGACGGCCTCGCGAAGCTCAAGCCGGTGATGCCGACGGCCGTGCACACGGCCGGCAACTCCTCGCAGATCTCCGACGGCGCCTCCGCCATCATGTGGGCGTCGAAGCGGATGGCGCGGGCGCTCAAGCTGAAGCCGAGGGCGCGGATCGTCGCGCAGGCGCTGGTCGGGGCGGATCCGCACTTCCACCTGGACGGGCCGATCGACGCGACGCGGGCGGTGCTCGGCAAGGCGGGGATGTCCCTGAAGGACATCGACATCGTCGAGATCAACGAGGCGTTCGCGTCAGTGGTGTTGAGCTGGGCGCAGGTCTTCGAGCAGGACCTGGAGAAGGTGAACGTGAACGGTGGCGCGATCGCGCTCGGGCATCCGGTGGGGGCGTCGGGGGCGAGGCTGATCGCGACGGCGCTTCATGAACTGGAGCGCAGGGACAAGGAGTTCGCGCTCATCACGATGTGCGCGGGCGGCGCGCTCTCGACAGCGACGATCATCCAGCGGCTGTAGCAACTCAAGCCCCCGCGGCGATTGAGCGGCGGGATCCGGGGCGGAGCCCCGAGACCCCAGCCCCGGTGCGGGTTGCGCTCCCGGGGCTCCGCCCCGGACCCCGCTCCTCAATCGCCGGAGGGGCTTTAAAAGCTCAATCGCCGGAGGGGCTTGAGGGGCGGAGCCGATCAATACCAGCCGTTGGACTGCCAGTGGCTCCACGCGCCGCAGGCGCTGCCGTAGCGGTCGTTCATGTACTTCACGCCCCACTCGATCTGCGTCTCCGGGTTCGACTTCCAGTCGGAGCCGGCCGACGCCATCTTGTTGGCGGGCAGCGCCTGGACGAGGCCGTAGGCGCCGGTGGAGGCGTTCGTCGCGTTCGGGTTCCAGCCGCTCTCGTGGGACACGATCTTGTCGAAGCAGCTGAACTGGGCCGAGTTCGAGATCTTCTGCTGGGCGATGGCCTTCGCCGAGCCCGACGTCGACGCGGCCTGGGCCGGAGCCGATGCGAAGAGGAAACCGGTCGTCGCGGCGGCGAGGGTGACGCCGGCGATGGCCTTCTTCGGAGTGGCGATGCGGCGCAGGAGCGTGGCGGTCAAAACGGAACCTTCCGTGGGAGGCAGGGGGTCGCAGGGCGTGGTGCCTTGCGGTGGCTCCACAGAAACAAAGACCGGCGGGTGAGGGCAATGTTGGCTTTTACTAAGGAAAGTCGGACTCTGTGCTCTATGGGCTAAATGTCCGTTGTGTGGTCAAGGGGAGGTACACGAAGGGACTACGGTCCCGCTTAGTACGTGACGTGGGTCATGTGGGGGGCTTCACGCCCGCGGGTCGTCGAATGTGACCTGGGTCTCGAACGCGGCCCGCCGCGTGGCCCGGCGCAGCGCCTTGAGGACGGCGCCGCCCGCGACCAGCGTCAGGACGACGGTGAGCGCGGCCCGCCCCAGGTCCCAGCCGAGCGAGGTGGCCGCGCAGTAGGCGAGGAAGCGGGCCAGGTTCTCGTGCAGCGCGGCGTCCGGCTGGTACGCCACGGAGGAGGCCAGCGCGTTCATGAACGGCCAGCCCGCGAGATTCATGATCGTCCCGTACGCGAACGCGGCGACGAAGCCGTAGGCGGCGAGCATGACGCGCTCGGCGCGGCCCCGCAGCCCCCACGCGCCCGGCAGCAGCCCCGCGCCCATCGTGAACCAGCCCATCGACAGCATCTGGAACGGCATCCAGGGGCCCACGCCCCCGGTCAGCAGGGCCGAGGTGAACATGCTGAGCGACCCCAGGACGAAGCCGAAGCCGGGACCGAGGACCCGGCCGCTCAGGACCATCAGGAAGAACATCGGCTCCAGGCCGGCCGTCCCCGCGCCGATGGGGCGCAGGGCCGCCCCCGCGGCGGCCAGCACACCGAGCATCGCCACCGCCTTCGGGCCCATGCCGGACTCCGAGATCGTGGCCGCGACCACGGCGACCAGCAGCACGAGCAGCGCCGCGAACAGCCACGGCGCGTCCTGCGCGTGCGCGTTCACCTCGGACCCGGGCCCGGTGATCAGCGGCCAGCCGATGCCGACCACGCCCACGGCGCTGACCAGGAGCAGCGCCGTGATGGAGCGGGGGCCGAGGCGTACGGGGTTCGCGCGGCCCGCGGTCGGCGACGGCGTCCGAGGTAGAGAAGGTCCCGTCATGCCAGGGCCTTCTCTACCTCGGACACCGTGAGCCAGCGCTGCGGCGCCAGGATCTTCGCGACCTGCGGGGCGAACGACGGGGACGACGTGACGATGTCGGGGGTGGGGCCGTCCGCCACGATCTCGCCGTCCGCGAGGATCGCCACCCGGTGGGTCAGCTCCGCCGCCAGTTCCACGTCGTGCGTCGCCATGACGATGGCGTGGCCCTCGGCCGCGAGGTTCCGCAGGATCGCGACGAGGCGGGACTTGGCCGCGTAGTCGAGGCCGCGGGTCGGCTCGTCGAGGAGGAGCAGCGGCGGGGCCGCGGTCAGCACGATGGCGAGCGCGAGCGTGAGGCGCTGGCCCTCGGAGAGGTCGCGGGGGTGGGTGTCGTCGGCGATTCCCGGGAGGAGGTCGGTGAGGAGGGCGCGGCAGGTGCCGGGGGCGGCGGCCGCGTCCCTGTCGGCCGACGCGCACTCCGCCGCGACCGTGTCCGCGCAGAGCAGGTCGCGGGGTTCCTGGGGGACGAGGCCGACCTTGCGGATGAGGTCGCGGGGTTTGGTCCTGGTCGGCACGGTGCCGCTGACGGTGGCCGTGCCGGTGGTCGGTTTGATCAGGCCGACCAGGGTCGAGAGCAACGTCGATTTGCCGGCGCCGTTGCGGCCCATCAGGGCGAGTACCTCGCCGGTGGTGACCGTGAGGTCGATGTGGCGGAGGGCTTCGATGCGGCCTCTGCGTATGCCCAGGTTTTTCGTTGCGGCCAACGTGGTTGCGCTCGCGGGGCTCTGCCCCGGACCCCGCTGCTCAATCGCCGCAGGGGCTCTATTCGGCTGGGCCCGGCCCTGTCGGAGGCGTTCCTTGAGGGGGCCCGCCGCGCGCCGTGCATTGCGCACCGTCAGTGGCAATGGGGCCCAGCCCGCCAGTCGGCCCAGGCCCACCACCGGGGGATACACCGGGGACACCGCCATGACCTCCGCCGGGGTGCCCACCAGCAATGGCTCGCCCGGACCCGCCAGCAGCGCCACCTGATCCGCGTACTGGATGACCCGCTCCAAGCGGTGCTCGGCCATCAGGACCGTGGTGCCCAGGTCGTGGACCAGGCGTTGCAGGACCGAGAGGACCTCTTCCGCTGCCGCCGGGTCGAGGGCCGACGTCGGCTCGTCGAGGACGAGGACCTGGGGGTGCGGGGTGAGGACGGAGCCGATCGCGACGCGCTGCTGCTGGCCGCCGGAGAGCGTGGAGATGGGGCGGTCGCGCAGGTCGGCGAGGCCGAGGAGGTCGAGGGTCTCCTCCACGCGGCGGCGCATGACCGGTGGCGTCAGGCCCAACGATTCCATGCCGTAGGCGAGTTCGTCCTCCACCGTGTCCGTCACGAAGTGCGCGAGCGGGTCCTGGCCCACCGTGCCGACGACGTCGGCGAGTTCGCGCGGCTTGTGCGTACGGGTGTCACGCCCGGCCACCGTGACCCGGCCGGCAAGCCGGCCCCCCGTGAAGTGCGGCACGAGCCCGCTCACCGCGCCGAGGAGGGTCGACTTGCCGACTCCGGACGGGCCGGCGAGGAGCATCAACTCGCCCTCCGGGACGTGGAGTTCGATGCCCTGGACGGTGGGGCGGGGCGCGTCGTCATACGTCACGGAGACGTTCTCGAAGCGGATCATGGCGACGCCTCCGTCGGCTTGTCGGGAACGGGTGCGAGGAAGGCCGGGAGCAGGCCGAGCAGGATGCCCGCCGCCGGCCACAGCGGCAGTTCCGGCGCCGCGAGCGGTACCACCGGCGGCTGGAGGGCCGCCGGGTCCCGGGCGCCGCTCCAGATCATCACCGCGGCGGCCGTCGCCCCGGACGCCGCGACCAGCCAGGCCCGCACCCCCCACACATCGGGCCGGTAGCGGGTCCTGACCGTGCGCCGGCCGCCGAGCCACAGCCCGCCGAGCGCGGCGGCGACCCCGGCGAGCAGCACCGGGAGCCCGTACCCGGCCCCGGACGCCGCGAGCAGCCCGTACGTTCCCGCGCACACCCCGATCAGGCCGCCCAGCGTGAGCGCGGCCGTGGCCCGGCGGACGGCGGGCGGTACGTCGGCGGTGCGGCCGTAGCCACGCGCGTCCATGGCCGCTGCGAGCGCCACCGAGCGCTCCAACGCGCCCTCCAGGACCGGGAGTCCGACCTGGACCAGTCCGCGCAGGCCGCTGTCCGGGCGACCGCGCAGGCGTCGCGCGGCCCGGAGCCTGCGGACGTCCGCGACCAGGTTCGGGGCGAACGTCATCGCCACGACGACCGCGACCCCGGCCTCGTACAGCGCGCCCGGCAGCGACTTGAGCAGCCGGGACGGGGAGGCGAGCGCGTTCGCGGCGCCCACGCAGATGAGGAGGGTGGCCAGCTTCAGGCCGTCGTAGAGCGCGAAGATCAGGCCCTCCAGCGTCACCGGGCCGCCGATCCGCACCCCCTGCGCCCAGTCCGGCAGCGGCAGTTCGGGCAGCGTGAACAGCAGGTGCGTGCCCGGGATCGCCGAGCCGAGCAGCGTCGCGAAGACCAGGCGGATGCCGAGGACCGCGAGGGCCAGCTTCACGAAGGCGCCGTACGAACGTGCCCACGGCGCCTCGGTGCGGCGCGCCGCCACCACGTACCCGGCGACGCCGATCAGCAGCGCGAGCAGCAGCGGGTTCGTGGTGCGGGACGCGGCCGTGCCGAGGCCGAGCGCCCAGATCCACCAGGCTCCCGGATGAAGGGAGTTGGAGCGGTGGGCCCGGGGGGCGCGGAACCGGGTGGCGGCCATGCGTCAGCCGCGGCGGCGCCGGGCCCGCACGCCCGCCGCGACACCGAGCACGACGACCACGGCGATGCCCGCGATGAGACCGACGGAGGGGCCGCCGCCGTCGTCGTGCGACTGAGTGGCGGAGTCCTTCGCGGAGGTGGACCGCGGCGACGCCTCGGTGGGCTTGGCGGCGACCTGCTCGCCGCAGCCCGACTTCGGGTATCCGGAGATCGCGCACAGCATCGCGCTGCTGTCGTAGCGCAGCGGCTTCGCGACGGCGGCGAGCGCGTCGGCGCTCGTCGCGTCCTCGGCGACCTGCGCGCACGCGGTGCGCGGCTTCGGCGGCGTCTCGCCGGCCGGGGCGTCGACCGACGTCCCGGCGTCGATGACGAGCGCGATCCGCTTCTTGCCGTCCATGGCGGGCGTATCGGCGCAGATGTCGCTGAAGGAGGCCGAGCCGCGCGGCTGCTTCGCGTCCTTCGAGTCCTCGCTCACCGCGAACCGGAAGCCCTGCACGTCCCCGTCCGACGGCTTGGTCTGCGAGGGCCCCGACGTCGCGTACGTCCATGCCTTCTGGGCGCCGTCCCGCTCCCAGAACGACCAGTACCGGTACCCGGCCGCCTGCGCGGGGGCGACGGTCATGGCGAGGAGCGCGACGAGCAGCCCGAGGAAAAGGGCGCCGAGCCCGGCAGACCTGCGCGCGGTCACGGCTGCTTCTTCTTGCGGCCGCTGAGCAGGAAACCGGCGCCGACGGCCGCGATGAACATCACGCCGATGATCCACCAGTTGGCGCCGCTGCCGCCGTCGTCCTTCTTCTCGTCCGAGTCCGACGCGGACGACTTGGTCGAGGCGGGCTCGGGGCCCGTCTTGTTGAGGGCGCTCACCAGGTCCGTACCGCCGAAGTCACGCGGGTCGTTGCCGGTGGCGTGCGCGGCGAAGATCAGCTCGGCGTAGGCGGCGGGTCCGGTCTGCGCGGCCCAGCCCTTCGCGTTCTTCTCCAGCCAGGTGTACGGGTCCTTCGTGGCCTTGATGCCCTCGGCCGCGGCGACGGCGGTGACCGCGTCGGCGGTGTTGCCGTAGTCGGGCTGATCGGTGGCGCCGGCCAGCTGGGACTTCAGGTAGAGGTGGGTGTCGAGCTGGTTCTGGAGGTAGACGGCGCCGTTGTGCGCGACCGCCTCCGGGCTCTTTCCGTCCTCGCAGGTGTACGCGTCCGGGGCCTTGCCCTTGCCGGGCGCGAAGCCGGTGCCGAGGGCGCCGAGCACGCCCGCGGCGGTGGCGTCGGCGTTCGCGGCGAGCTCGCCCTTCTTGTCGGGCTGGTAGGCGAGCGCGCCGCCGTCCTTGCCCTCGGCGCAGGGGAGGGCGAGGGAGGCGAGGGCGTCGGTGCCGGTCTTACCCTTGTCCGACTTCACGTCGGACGGCTTCTCGCCCGCCGCGGCGAGCGCGCCGATGACGACGGACGTGGAGTTCGCGTCGCTGTCCATGCCGCGGCTGTAGCCCCAGCCGCCGTCGGCGTTCTGGCTCTTCTTCAGCCAGTCGACGCCCTTGGCGACCTCGCCGTCGCGTCCGCCGACCGCGGCGAGCGCCTGGACGGCGGCCGCGGTGGCGTTGCTGTCGATCTTCGTCTTGCTGTCGCAGGCCTTGGTGGGCTCGGCGCGGTAGGCGGCGAAGCCGCCGTTCTCGCACTGCTGGCCGGCCAGCCAGTCGACGGCCTTCGCGGCGGGCTCGACGCCCACGGTGTCCTGCGCGACGAGCGCGAGGGACTGGCGCCAGACTCCGTCGTACGTGGGGTCGCCCTTGCCGTAGAGGCCGGAGGGGACGACGAGCTTCGGCTTCGGCGAGGGGGAGGCGCTGTCCGCGACAGCGGTGTGCGCGCCCGCGGCGCCGATCGCGACGGTCGCGGCGACGAGCGCGGCGCTGCGGCGAATGTTCATGGTGGGGCGGATGCCTCTCCCTGCGGGGAGCGGCTCCGGCTCCGCGTACGTTCTGACGACGTCTTTACTGTACCCGGCGCCGGTATTGCGGCCGCGGGGCGCTGCCCCGGACCCCGCTGCTCAATCGCCGCAGGGGCTTGATCGCCGGCGATTGAGGCGCGGGGTCCGGGGCAGCGCCCCGAGACGTCAGCGGACGTCCACCGGGCCGTCGTCGTTGCGGCGCGGAGCGCCCACGTAGGGCTCGACCGCCGAGCCGAATCCGTCCGCCCCGCCACCGGAGAGGTTCTTCCGCACCGAGTCCAGGATCGTGAGGCCCTGGCCGACCAGGCCCGCCGCGATCTCACCCAGGCCGTCCGCGCCGTTCAGGACGTTGACGTTCGCGCCGGCGAGGCCCGCCGAGGCCTCCTTCACGATCTGCGGGAGCTGGTCGATGAGCATGCGGTCGAGGGCGACCCGGTCGTACGACGCCGCCGCCTCCGCCTGGATCTTCATCCGCTCGGCCTCGGCGAGGGCGAGGACGCGGATGCGCTCCGCGTCGGCCTGGGCCGGCTTGACGATCTCCGACACCAGCTGCTTCTCCCGCAACTCGGCCTGCCTCATGGCCAGTTCGGTCTGCGCCGCGAGGACCTCCTGCTGGGCGTGCGCGAGCGCCAGCGGGCCCGCCTGTTCGGCCTGCGCCTTGGCCCGGTCGACCTCGGCGTTGTACTCGGCCTGCACGACCGCGGTCTCCCGCGCGTACTCGGCCTGCTTGCGCGTCGCCGCCTGCTGCGCCTCCGCGGAGGCCTGGGTGGCCTGCGCCTGCGCGATCTGCGCCTGCCGTTGGATGGCCGCCTTGTGGGGCTGCGACATGGCCTCGATGTAGCCGGTCTGACCGTCGTCGATGGACTGGATCTGGAGCGAGTCGACGTGCAGGCCGATCTTCGCCATCTCGGCCTTCGACGTGTCGAGGACCTCCGTGGCGAGCTTCTGCCGCTCGGTCACGATCTCCTCGACCGTCATCGAGCCGATGATCGAGCGCAGGTGACCGGCGAAGATCCGGCCGGTCAGGACCGACATCTGGTCCTGGTCGGAGAGGAAACGCTGGCCGGCGTTGACGATCGACTCGTTGTCGTTGCCGACCTTGAAGGCGATCACCGCGCGCACGGTCAGGGCGATGCCCTGCTTGGTCACGCACTTCTCGACGACCTCCGCCTCGCTCATCGCGAGCGACAGGAAGCGGGTCTTGCGGAACACGGGGAGCACGAACTTCCCGTGCCCGGTGACGACGCGGAACGGCGCTCCCCCAAGTCCCCGCCTGCCGCCCGAGATCAGCATCGCCTCGTCGGGCGCGGGAACGCGATATCCGAACATGCCTGTACGTCTCCTTAGCGGGCGTCGCCCACGCCACCGGAGAGAAGAGGATCGGACCAGGCCATGACCACGACCTGCCGGCATCCGCGGGATTCGATCACGAGCACGGTGGCGCCCCGCTCCAGGGGGTCGTCCGAGTACGCGAGAAAGGTCTCGGTACCGCCCCTGACCTGCACCAACACCTCACCCGGACCATCGGCCCCACGTGTGCCGACGACCAGCTTCCCCGTTCGGCCGACCACTGCCTCGTCCGGCGTCATCGGCGGGCGCCCCCTTGTTGCTCCAGCTCGTGCGAGCTCTTGGGGGCCGAAGATACGCCTCTGCGGGCGCCCCTTCCATCAGGGCGCGGCAAAGATCCTCCCGGGGCGGGTTCTTGTTTCGCCGTGCCGGTGTTGCGGTCGCGGGGCGCTGCCCCGGACCCCGCTGCTCAATCGCCGCAGGGGCTTGAAATGCTCAAGCGCCACTCGGGCTTGAAATGTCTCAGTCGGCAGCTACGTACGTCACTGGATCGCTGCCCGAAACCTGCTCCACCCGGCCCGACTTCTGCAGGCGCCGCAGGTGGGCCTCCGCCTCCGAGACCGCGATGGTCCGTGATCCGTAGGGGATTTGGGCCCAGGGGCGGTTCCACTCCATGCGTTCGGCGAGCTGCCACGGGGTGAGGGGGGAGGCGAGGAGGGTGAGCAGGCCGGTCAGGCGTTCCTCGTGGTGGTCCAGCAACTCGGCTACGCGCGCCGGGGCGTCGGTGAACGTGTGCTGGTGTGCCGGGAGGACCTCCGCCGGGTCGAGCCGCCCCACCCGTTCCAGCGAGTCGAGGTAGTCGCCGAGCGGGTCCGTGACGGTGGCGTCGTCCGGGTCCTCGTACAGGCCGATGTGCGGGGTGATGCCGGGCAGCATGTGGTCGCCGGAGAAGAGGCGGCCGTTGCCCGCCAGGCCCGACGGGTGTTCCTCCTCCATGTGCAGGCACACGTGACCCGGGGTGTGGCCCGGCGTCCAGATCGCGCGCAGCCTGCGGCCCGGCAGATCGAGGAGGTCGCCGGGGGTGATGGTGCGGTCCGGCAACGCGGGGGCGAAGCCCGGCAGTTCGCGCTGCTTCCCGGAGTCGCGGGCCGCGAGCAGCGGGGCGATGTGCTCCTCGGGCGCGCCCGCCGCGACCAGCTTCGCCACCATGAACGCGTACCAGCGCGCCGGCTTGTTCTCCCGGGTGCGCCGGACCACCGCCACGTCCGCCTCGTGCATCGCGATCCAGGCCCCGGACGCCTCCCGCACCTTCGCCGACAGGCCGTGGTGGTCCGGGTGGTGATGGGTGATCAGCACGCCGGTGAGGTCGTTGACGCCGGTGCCGCAGGCCGTGAGGCCGCTCGTCAGCGCGTCCCAGGACGTCGGGTCGTCCCAGCCCGTGTCGATGAGGACGGGGCCCGCGTCGGTGTCGACCAGGTAGACGAGGGTGTAGCCGAGCGGATTGTCGGGGATCGGCACGCGAATGCTCTGCACGCCGCCGCCGTGGTCGGTCACCCGCGGAGTCTCCGCGGGCCCTGTCGCCTCTGTCGCCTCTGCCATCGGTCGCCCTCCGCCGCTCCAGCCCGAACTGCCGCCACTGTACGGGAACTTGTAGAACTCGTTTCAATGGTCGCCCGGGCGAACCGTATCCGCGAGGGCGCCCCGGCACCGCATCACCCTTCCGGATCGCAACTAGAACTGGTATCAGTTCTGAAACACCGTCAGAAATGTCGTGCGTGAGGATGCCAGCCATGACCGAGCTCGTGGAACACGGACAGCTGTTCATCGGCGGGGAGTTGACCGACCCCCTCGGCAAGGACGTCATCGAGGTCGTCTCGCCGCACACGGGAGAGGTCTTCGGGCGGGTGCCGCACGCCGCGCCCGCCGACGTCGACCGCGCCGTGGCCGTCGCCCGCCGCGCCTTCGAGGACGGCCCCTGGCCGCGGATGAGCCTCGACGAGCGCATCGAGATCATCACGAAGATCAAGGACGCGTTCGCCGTCCGGCACGAGGAGATCGCCCGCGTCATCAGCAGCGAGAACGGCACCCCGTACACCTCGGGCGTCATGGTGCAGGCGCTCGCGGCGATGATGGTCTGGGACTCCGCGATCAACGTCGCCCGCGGCTTCACGTACGAGGAGACGCGCGACGGCGCACTCGGCAAGCTCCTCGTGCGCCGCGAGCCCGTCGGCGTCGTCGCGGCGATCGTCCCGTGGAACGTCCCGCAGTTCACCGCCGCCGCGAAGCTCGCGCCCGCGCTGCTCGCCGGGAACCCGGTGATCCTGAAGACGTCCCCGGAGACGCCGCTCGACGCGTATCTGCTCGCCGAGATAGCCACGGAGGCCGGGCTCCCGGAGGGCGTGCTCTCCATTCTTCCGGCCGACCGCGAGGTCAGCGAGTACCTGGTCGGGCACCCCGGCGTCGACAAGGTCTCCTTCACCGGGTCTGTCGCCGCGGGCAAGCGCGTCATGGAGGTCGCCTCGCGCAACCTCACCCGCGTCACCCTCGAACTCGGCGGCAAGTCCGCGGCCGTCATCCTGGAGGACGCCGACGCGAGCGCCGCGGTCTCCGGCATCGTCCCCTTCGCCTGGATGATCAACGGCCAGGCCTGTGTGGCGCAGACCCGCATCCTCGTCCCGCGCTCGCGCTACGACGAGTTCGCCGACGCGTTCGCCGGCGCGGCCTCCGCGCTCAAGGTCGGCGACCCGCTCGACCCGGCCACCGAACTCGGCCCGCTCGTCGCCAAGCGCCAGCAGCAGCGCTCGCTCGACTACATCCGCATCGGCCAGGACGAGGGCGCCAAGATCCTCACCGGCGGCGGGGTCCCGAAGGGCTTCGAGCGGGGCTGGTACGTCGAGCCGACCCTCTTCGGCGACGTCGACAACTCCATGCGCATCGCCCGCGAGGAGATCTTCGGCCCGGTCATCTGCCTGCTCCCGTACGGCGACGAGGCCGAGGCCATCAAGATCGCCAACGATTCCGAGTACGGCCTCAGCGGCAGCGTCTGGACCGCCGACACCGCGCACGGCGTCGACATCGCCCGCCAGGTGCGCACGGGCACGTACAGCGTGAACACCTTCAGCCTCGACATGCTCGGGCCGTTCGGCGGCTACAAGAACTCCGGCCTGGGCCGCGAGTTCGGGCCCGAGGGGTACGGCGAGTACTTCGAGCACAAGATGATCCACCTGCCCGCGGGGTACGAGCCGGAGGCGAGCTGAGCATGGGTGACCGGTGGCGTGTGGAGGTCGACCGGAGTGTGTGCATCGGCTCGGCGATGTGTGTGAACGCCGCGCCGGACGGGTTCCGCCTGGACAGCGCGCGGCAGTCGCATCCGACGGATCCGGAGGCCGACGCGAACGAGAAGGTCCTCGCGGCGGCGGAGGGCTGCCCCGTGGAGGCGATCACGCTCACACTGGCCGACACGGGCGAGGTCGTCTTCCCCCCGGAGGACTGACCCGCGGCCTGCACCATGGTTGCGCTCCCGGGGCTCCGCCCCGGACCCCGCTGCTCAATCGCCGCAGGGGCTTGAAAAATCAAGCCCCGCGGCCGCAACGCCGATGCCGGTGCAGGCTACGAACGACGGGGAGCGGACAGATCGATCAACCGGCACACCATCTCGATGTCGATCTTGACCTGGGCGATGGAGGCGCGGCCGGACAACCACGTGATCAGCGCGGAGTGCCACGTGTGCTCGATGACCCGCACCGCGGACAACTGCTCCGGCGTCGGGTCGTCGAGCCCCATCGCGTCGAGAATGATCGCGGTGGTCTGCCGGGACACCTGGTCGACCGCCGGGCTCACACTGCGGTCGGCGAAGGTCAGCGCCCGCACCATCGCGTCCGCGAGATGCGGCTCCCGCTGCAGCGCGCGAAAGGCCCGCATCAGCGTCTCGGCCACCCGCTCGGCCGGGGTGTCGCCGGACGGCGGCCGCTTACGGACCGTCGTGTGCATGTGCTGGAGCTGGTCCTGCATGGTGGCGACCAGGAGGTGCACCTTGCTCGGGAAGTAGCGGTACAGCGTGCCGAGCGCGACCTGGGACGACTCGGCGACCTCCCGCATCTGCACCGCGTCGAAGCCACCGCGCGCCGCGAGCTGCGCGCTCGCGTGCAGGATCCGGCGGCGCCGCGCCTCCTGACGCTCGGTGAGCGCGGGGGTCGGGCGGGTGGTGGTTCTCGCGTCCGGAGCTGTCATCAGAAAGCTTTCCGTGTCCCGTGGAGCCCGCCGTGGCGTGAATCACCTGATCCACCTCTCACGGCCCGGCTACCAGCCGGTAGATTCGATGCTCTTGAACGATCAAGTCTGAAACTTGTTCTAGATTAGCGTCCCCACGTAGTGTCCACGGGCAAGCAGGAAGAAGGGTGGCCTGGAGTGACCGCGGAGTCCTTGCGTATCGCTCTCCTCACGTACAAAGGCAACCCGTTCTGCGGTGGCCAGGGCGTATACGTCCGGCACCTCTCGCGGGAGCTGGTCCGGCTCGGGCACCGCGTCGAGGTCATCGGCTCGCAGCCGTACCCCGTGCTCGACGAGGCCGTCGACGGCGCCGCCCTGGAAGGGCTCTCGCTCACCGAGCTGCCGAGCCTCGACCTGTACCGCAGCCCCGACCCCTTTCGTACACCCAAGCTCGCCGAGTACCGCGACTGGGTCGACGCCCTCGAGGTCGGCACCATGTGGACCGGCGGCTTTCCCGAGCCGCTGACGTTCTCGCTGCGCGCCCGCCGGCATCTGCGGGCAAGACGCGGCGAGTTCGACGTCGTGCACGACAACCAGACGCTCGGCTACGGGCTGTTGGGGGACGTCGGCGCCCCGCTCGTCACCACCATCCACCACCCGATCACCGTGGACCGCCAGCTGGAGCTGGACGCCGCCGAGAACTGGCAGCAGCGGATGTCCAAGCGCCGCTGGTACTCCTTCACGCGCATGCAGAAGCGCGTCGCGCGCCGGCTGCCCTCCGTGGTCACCGTCTCCGGCACGTCCCGCGACGAGATCGTCCAGCACCTGGGCGTGCGTCCCGGGCGGATCAACGTCGTGCACATCGGCGCCGACACCGACCTGTTCTCGCCGGATCCGGCCGTCGCCGAGGTGCCGGGCCGCATCGTGACGACCTCCAGCGCCGACGTCCCGCTCAAGGGCCTCGTGTTCCTCGTCGAGGCGCTCGCCAAGGTGCGGGCCGAGCAGCCCGACGCGCATCTCGTCGTCGTCGGCAAGCGGCCCGAGGAGGGCCCGGTCGCGCAGGCCATCGCGCGCTACGGCCTCGAAGGCGCCGTCGAGTTCGTCAAGGGCATCACCGACCAGGAGCTCGTCGACCTCGTGCGCTCCGCGCAGGTCGCCTGCGTGCCCTCCCTCTACGAGGGTTTCTCGCTGCCCGCGGCCGAGGCCATGGCCACCGGCACCCCGCTCGTCGCTACCACCGGCGGCGCGATCCCCGAGGTCGCCGGCCGCGACGGCGAGACCTGCCTCGCCGTGCCGACCGGCGACGCGGGCGCCCTCGCCGGGGCGCTCGGCCGGCTCCTCGGCGACCGTGAACTGCGCGCCCGGCTCGGCGCCGACGGCCGCGCCCGCGTCCTGGAACGCTTCACGTGGGCGCGCGCCGCGCAGGGCACCGCCGAGCTCTACCGCGAGGCGATGGCGGCCGCGCCGCGGCCGACTTCCCCCGCCAGCAACACAGTTGTCACCGAAACCCCCCAGGAAAGCAGGGCCACGTGCTGACCGTCGACTTCACCCGCTTCCCGCTCGCCGCGGGCGACCGCGTCCTCGATCTCGGGTGCGGGGCCGGACGGCACGCGTTCGAGTGCTACCGGCGCGGGGCGCAGGTCGTCGCGCTGGACCAGAACAAGGAAGAGATCGCCGAGGTCGCCAAGTGGTTCGCCGCGATGAAGGAGGCGGGCGAGGCCCCCGCGGGCGCCACCGCGACCGCCATGGAGGGTGACGCGCTCCAACTCCCCTTCCCCGACGAGTCGTTCGACGTCGTCATCATCAGCGAGGTGATGGAGCACATCCCCGATGACAAGGGTGTGCTCGCCGAGATGGTGCGCGTCCTGAAGCCGGGCGGCCGGATCGCCGTCACCGTGCCGCGCTACGGGCCCGAGAAGGTGTGCTGGGCGCTCTCCGACGAGTACCACGAGGTCGAGGGCGGCCACATCCGCATCTACAAGGCCGACGAACTCCTCGGCAAGATGCGCGAGGCGGGCCTCAAGCCGTACGGCACGCACCACGCGCACGCGCTGCACGCCCCGTACTGGTGGCTCAAGTGCGCCTTCGGCGTCGACAACGACAAGGCGCTGCCGGTGAAGGCGTACCACAAGCTCCTGGTCTGGGACATCATGAAGAAGCCCGCCCTCACGCGGGTCGCCGAGGGCCTCCTCAACCCCGTCGTCGGCAAGAGCTTCGTCGCCTACGCCACCAAGCCGCACCTGCCGACGACGGCCGGCGGGGCCGCTGAGTGAGCAGCCCCGAGCGCACCGAACTCCTCGTACTCCCCGGCGTTCTGACGGCCGATCAGGCCGCGCAGACCGTCGCCGGGATCCTCGGCGACCAGCGCCCCGACGGGGCCATCCCGTGGTTCCGCGGGCACCACCTCGACCCGTGGGACCACACCGAGGCCGCCATGGCCCTCGACGTGGCCGGCGAGCACGAGGCCGCCGAGCGCGCCTACGACTGGCTGGCCAGGAACCAGGGCGAGGACGGCGCCTGGTTCGCCGCCTACCGCGACGGCGACCCGAACGACGTGACGGACCACGGCCGCGAGTCCAACTTCGTCGCGTACATCGCCGTCGGCGTCTGGCACCACTACCTCTCCACCGGCGACGACACGTTCCTCGATCGCATGTGGCCGGTCGTGTGCGCGGCGACGGAGTTCGTGCTCCGCCTCCAGCAGCCCGGCGGCCAGATCGGCTGGAAGCGCGAGCCTGACGGCACGCCGGTGGGCGACGCGCTCCTCACGGGCAGTTCGTCCATCCACCAGGCCCTGCGCTGCGCGCTCGCCATCGCGGATCAGCGCGAAGAGCCGCAGCCCGACTGGGAGTTGGCGGTCGGCGCGCTCGGGCACGCCATCCGCAGCCACCCCGAGCGGTTCCTCGACAAGGGCCGCTACTCGATGGACTGGTACTACCCGGTCCTCGGCGGCGCCCTGCGCGGAGCCGAGGCGAAGGCCCGCATCCAGGCCGACTGGGACACGTTCGTCGTCCCCCGCCTCGGAGTGCGCTGCGTGGTCCCCAACCCTTGGGTGACCGGCGGCGAGAGCGCCGAACTCGCCCTCGCGCTCTGGGCGATGGGCGAGTCCGACTGGGCGCTGGAGATCCTCCAGGACATCCAGCACCTGCGCGATCCGAAGACCGGCCTGTACTGGACGGGCTACGTCTTCGACGACCAGGCGATCTGGCCGGAGGAGCTGACCACGTGGACCGCGGGCTCCGTGCTGCTCGCGGTGGCGGCCCTCGGCGGCGACGAGGCCACGTGCTCCGTGTTCGGCGGCGGACTGCTGCCGGCCGGCGTCGAGCCCGACTGCTGCCGCTGAGGGAGGAGTTCAGTACCGGCGCAGCCGGTTCGCCACCGCGTGGCCGACGAAGAGGTAGACGACGGCCGCGAGGCCGTAGCCGGCGACGACGCGGGCCCAGCCCTCGTCGAACGTGAACAGGTCATGGGACCAGCCGGCCAGCCAGGCGGACGTGTCGTGGACGACCTGCACCAGGTCGTTGCCGCGGTTCGCGCCCAGTAGGTACATCAGGATCCACAGACCCAGGATCAGGGCCAGGACATCGGCGACGATCGCCACGGTCCGGGCGGCCTCGTTGGTCCCTCGGTAATGCCGATTCGCAGACATGTCGTTCCGGGTTTCCCCGCCGACCTCCGTGAAACCCGGACGGGCTTCCTCAAGTGGCGCATGCGCAGCGGCCGGGTCACGCTGCCTCGAGTGCCACTTCAGCCACGGAGGTAGTCGGTGGTAACCCGTTCCCCTCTTCCCGTACGACGCCTGCTCACGGCCCTGATGCTGTGCGGCGCGCTGCTCGCGGGCGCGACCGCGTGCGGCTCCGACAGCGACTCGGTGTCCGCGACCAAGGCGTCGTCGAGCGCCACCACGAAGGCCGAGAAGCAGAAGTTCGCCAAGACCCGGTTCGCGGCGAACGCGGGGCTCGCGGCCGGGGCCACGTACCAGTGGATCGTGAAGCCGTACCGCGCGGGCAAGTTCAAGGCCGGCGCGGACGGCCGCAGGTTCGCGCTCGTCAAGGCGGGCCTCGCGGGCGCGTTCACGTACAACCGGCTCAAAGCCGCGTCGAAGAATGCCGAGGGCGACCCGACGCTCTCGAAGGCGGTCGGCCCGCTGTCGGCCGGCATCGCGTCCCTGAAGGGCCTGTCGACCAAGCTGCGCAAGGGCGAGGGCCTCGGCGACGTGACCTCCTCCTTCGACGAGGTCATCAACGGCGTCAAGGACGCGGGCAAGAGCGCGGGCGCCGACGTGACGAACAAGATCCCGTCGGCGTCACAGCTCACGAAGGGCTCGTAGCGCCTTAGTCGGTCTACGAGTTCAGCTCGGCCAGGACGCGCAGCGTGTGCGGGTCCGGTGACAGGACGAGGAGGTCGGTCACCGGGCCCTTGCGCCACAACTCCAGGCGCTCCGCGATCCGTTCACGCGGTCCGACGAGCGAGATCTCGTCGGCGAACGCGTCCGGCACGGCGAGCACCGCCTCCTCCTTGCGGCCCTCGGCGAACAGGCCCTGGATGTGCCGGGCCTCGGCCTCGTACCCCATGCGCGCCATGAGATCGGCGTGGAAGTTGCGGGTCGCGTGGCCCATGCCGCCGATGTAGAAGCCGAGCATCGCCTTCACCGGGAGCAGCCCCTCGGCGACGTCGTCGCAGACCTTCACGCGGGCCATGGGCGCGACGACGAAGTCCTCCGGCAGCTCGGTCAGCGACGCCTCGTACACGTCCGTCCGGGTCGGCGACCAGTACAGCGGCAGCCAGCCGTCCGCGATCCGCGTGGTCTGCGCGATGTTCTTCGGCCCCTCCGCGCCGAGCAGGATCGGCAGATCCGACCGCAGCGGGTGCGTGATGGGCTTCAGGGCCTTGCCGAGCCCGGTGCCGTCCTCGCCTCGGTACGGATGCGAGTGGAACCGACCGTCGACCTCTACGGGTCCCTCGCGCCGCAGCACCTGCCGTACGACGTCGACGTACTCGCGGGTGGCCGTGAGCGGGGAGCGGGGGAACGGGCGCCCGTACCAGCCCTCCACGACCTGCGGCCCGGACAGGCCCATGCCCAGCATCATCCGGCCGCCGGACAGGTGGTCCAGGGTGAGCGCGTGCATCGCGGTCGTCGTCGGTGACCTGGCGGCCATCTGTGCGATCGCCGTGCCGAGCCGGATCCGTGAGGTGTGCGCGGCGAACCAGGTGAGCGGGGTGAAGACGTCGCTGCCCCAGGACTCCGCCGTCCACACCGAGTCGTAGCCCAACTCTTCCGCGTCGCGCACGAGTTGAAGGTGGTCGGGGTTCGGTCCGCGACCCCAGTAGCCGAGTGCGATTCCGAGCCGCATGCGCGCCCCCTGTCGGATGGCCATACCTGATGGCCCGTCAGTTCAGGTCCGGTGCGCGACTGTACGCGAAAGGCCCCTCGCCCGGAAGACGGGCGAGGGGCCTTGATCCCCCTGTACGGGGCGGGGGTCAGCCGCGCTGGATCCCCGAGGTGTCCTGGAGGACGCCGCGGCGCCCGTCCTGCGTCTGGGCGACGAGGCCGGGGCCCCGCTGCTCGACCGCCAAGTACCAGGTGCCGGGCGCCAGTTCCGCGATCTGCGCCTGCGAGCCGTCCTCCGCGAAGAGCGGGCGCGGCACCGGCACGGCGAACCAGAACGGCGAGAAGTCCGCGGCCGGCGGCTGCGCGGCGGCCTGCGGCGCCGGGGCGCCCGCGTGCTGCTGCGGCTGGCCGCCGTACGGCTGCTGCTGACCCGGGCCACCGGGCTGCTGCGCGCCGTAGGGCTGCTGCTGGCCGGGGCCACCGGGGTGCTGCTGGGCGCCGGGGTAGCCGTAACCCTGCTGCGGCTGGCCGCCGTACGGCTGCGGCTGCTGCGGGCGCGGGGCACCGAGGAGGGCGCCCTTCAGGGCCGGGACGAGGGGCGTGGCGATCGCGGCGGCGGCCATGATCAGCGTGGCGACGAGGCTGAGGATGAGGCCGATACCGGCGGTCGGACCGTCGGAGGCGCTGCTGCCGACGTTGTCGATGCCGCCCGCAGGGTCGAAGACGTTGCCGAGCGCCGCCCACGCCGCCAGCACCGTGGCCGCGATGCCGAACTGGCCGAGGTCGATCCCCGCGACCTTACGGGGCTGCGCCGTACCGCGGCTGAGAACGATGAGCACGGCGCCGATGACGCCCGCGAGCACCACGCTCATGAGAAGCGGGCCGCTCTCCCAGGAATTCGGGAACTCGACGCTGTCGGGTGCCCCGTCGACGGAGTAGATATCGAGGAACGAGGCGATCAACAGCAATACCGCTGCTCCGATCACCACGCCGTCGCCTCGAGTGAGGGAGCGGATATTCACTGCAAGTCCTTAGTCAGTCGTCAGTCAGTCGTCTGGTCATCGGGTGGAGGTGACGCAGAAGCGCAGGGGCGGCCCCACATCGTACGGAGGACACTATCGCCCGGGTTCGGGGAGTGTCTGCCGAGATCCATAGGGTGACAGTTACCCGCCCAGGAAACTCACGATTCCCTCAGAGATGCCCTGCGCCGCCTTCTGCCGCCACGCGCCCGAGGTCAGTCGCCGGGAGTCCTGCGAGTCCCGCATGTTGCCACACTCGATGAAGACCTTCGGCACCTTCGAAAGGTTGAGTCCGCCCAGGTCACTGCGGGTGTCGAGGCCCGTGCCGCCACCGATGTAGTTCGACGGGGCCTGGCCCGTCGCCTTCAGGTAGAGGCCCGCGATGCGCTCGCCGAGGTCCCGCGAGGGCTTCACGATCGGGGTGGTGTCGGCGGCTCCCGCGCGCACGGATGCGGGAAGGATCACATGGAAGCCGCGGTTGCCCTCGCCCGAGCCGTCCGCGTGGACGGAGACGACGGCGTCGGCCTTCGCGGCGTTGCCGATCCGGGCCCGCTCGTCGACGCACGGCCCCCAGGCGCGATTGCCGTCCTGCGTCAATTGGACGGTCGCGCCCTGTTGTTCGAGGATCGTCCGCATCCGCTTCGCCACGTCCAGCGTGAACCGGGCCTCGGTGTAGCCCGCGTTCGTCGACGTACCGGTGGTGTCGCACTCCTTGGAGCCGTTGCCCACGTTCACGGACCGGTTGATCTCGGTGGCGTGCTGGAAGTTGCCCGGGTTGTGGCCGGGGTCGATGACGACGACCTTGCCCTTGAGGGGGCCCGAGCCGCCGGCCGGTTTCGCGGGGGCCTTGCGGGACTTCGACTGGGACGGCGAGGCGGACGCCGCCGCGGACTTCGAGGGGTCGGGGCTCGCGGCCTTCGACTCCTTGGCGTCCTGCGACGTCCCGCCCTGCGAGGGCGAGGTGGTGGAGGACTGGCCGGGCGCGGGCAGCACCTTCGGCGGCTCGCTGTCACCCGGCCCGCTCACGACCTGCCACACGAGCCACGCCGCGAGCGCCGTCGGCACCAGCGCGGCGAAGGTGACGAGTACGGGACGCCCGCCGAAGCGGCGGCGTCCCGCCCCGCTCCGGTCGTCCCACCCATCGGGATCGAAGCCATCGGGTTCCGGACCTACATACGACACGTTCCTGACCTTAACCGTGCGCTCAGATCCCTGCGCCACTTCGACGCAGGACGCGCAGCGAGTCGCACTCCGAGACCTCGGTGAACGCCCCGGACGCGAGTGCCCGCTGGTACACGCGGTACGGCGCCTGCCCCGTCCACTCGTCGTGCTTCACGGGGAAGACGTCGTGGAAGACGAGGTAACCGCCGTCGGCGACGTGCGGCGCCCAGCCCTCGTAGTCGGCGTTCGCGTGCTCGTCGGTGTGCCCGCCGTCGATGAAGACGAACCCGAGCGCCCCGCCCCACGCCTTCGCGACCTGCGGCGACTTCCCGACGAGCGCGACCACGTGATCCTCCAGGCCCGCCGCGTGCAGCGTGCGCCGGAACGTGGGGAGCGTGTCCATGAGCCCCACCGCCGGGTCGACGGTCTCCGGGTCGTGGAAGTCCCAGCCCGGCTGCTGCTCCTCGCTGCCCCGGTGGTGGTCGACGGTGAGCGCGGTCACCCCGGCGGCGCGCGCGGCGTCGGCGAGCAGGATCGTGGACCGCCCGCAGTACGTACCGACCTCCAGGATCGGCAGCCCGAGCGCCCCGGCCTCCACGGCGGCGGCGTACAGCGCGAGCCCCTCACCGCGCGGCATGAACCCCTTGGCCCCCTCGAAGGCGGCGAGGACGTCCGGGGCGGGGGTGTGGCTGCGACTTGTGATGCTCATGCCGCTCACTCTGCCCTACGTGGACGGCGACCCGGCCCGGGGGTAGGGGAGGACTGTGGCGTGCAATGACGGCGGGACCGTCATCACACGCCACAGTCCCGCACGACGGAGACGTTCAGCAGGCCTGCCAGAGCCGGGTCATCACCCGCACCCCGAAGCGCAGCCCCTCCAGCGGGACCCGCTCGTCCACGCCGTGGAAGAGGCGCCCGTAATCCAGATCGGCGGGCAGCTTCAGGCCCTTGAAGCCGAAGCAGCGGATGTCCAGCTTCGTGAAGGCCTTGGCGTCGGTGCCGCCCGGGTTGCAGTACGGGACCGGGTGGCCGTCCGGGTCCTCGGCGCGCACGGCGTCGCACATGGCGTCGACGAGCGGTCCGTCGAACGTCGTCTCCATCGCGATGTCGTGATTGACCCACTCGCGGGAGACGGACGGGAGGAGCAACGCGTCGATGGCGTCGACGAGTTGCTGCTCGTGGCCGGGGAGGAAGCGGGCGTCGACGCGGGCCGTCGCCTTTCCGGGGATCACGTTGGTCTGGTAGCCGGCCGTGAACATGGTGGGGTTCGCGGAGTTGCGGAGCACCACCTGCATGAAGTCGGCGACGTGACCGAGCTTGGCCAGTTCCGCGTCGAGGTCCGCCGCATCGAAGTCGACCTCTGCGCCCATGAGGACGGCGGCCTCGGAGAGCAGGGCCCGTACCGGTTCGATGAGGTGGACCGGGAACGTGTGGCGGCCGATGCGGGTCAGGGACTCGGCGAGGTCCGTGACCGCGTTCTCGTCGTTGGGGGACGAGCCGTGGCCCGCCCGGCCGTTCGCCGTCAGCTCCATCCAGGCCATGCCGCGCTGGGCGTTCTCGATCGGGTAGAGGCGTCGGGTGTCGTCCAGGGCGTAGCTGAAGCCGCCGCCCTCGCCGATCGCCTCCGTCACGCCGTCGAAGAGGTCCGGGCGGTGCTCCACCAGCCAGTGTGCGCCGAACTTTCCGCCTGCCTCCTCGTCGGCGAGGAACGCCAGCACCAGGTCGCGGGACGGCTTCGTACCCGTACGCGCGAAGTGGCGGGCGGTGGCCAGCATGACGGCCACCGTGTCCTTCATGTCGATCGCGCCGCGGCCCCAGAGGTAGCCGTCGCGGATCTCGCCCGAGAAGGGAGGAACCTGCCACTCGGTCGCGTCGGCCGGGACCACGTCGAGGTGGCCGTGGACGAGGAGGGCGCCGCGCGAGCGGTCCGCGCCCTCGATGCGGGCGATGACGCTGGCGCGGCCCGGCGCGCTCTCGACGAGTTCGGAGGTGATGCCGGCCTCGGCGAGGCGGGACACGACCCAGTCCGCGCAGGCCCGCTCGTCGCTCGTCGGGTTGGATGTGTCGAAGCGGATCAATTCGGCGCACAGCTCGACGACTTCGTGCTGCGCGTCCTCGGAAGCAAGGGTGGTCATGCCGCTCCTACGGGGGTCTGCTCGGCCGCGCCGGGGACGGTGTCCTCGTCGTCGGCCAGGGTCGTGGTGCCGTACGTCCTGATCCAGCCGAGCAGCCCGAGCACGGTGTAGAGGACGAACGCGGTGGCCAGGGAGTTCAGGGCCGGGATGCCGCCGTCGTAGAACTTGCCGACGCAGAAGGCGGCGGCCCAGATGACGAGGGAGAGCGGGACCCAGGTGGGGGAGGTGGCCGGGAGGGTGCCTGCTTCGCGTGTCTCGTCGAGCGGCTTGCGCATCTTGCGGACCACCCAGTACTCGGCGACGACGATGCCGCCGATGGGCGGGATGGCCACGCCGAGGACCGAGAGGAATTCGGTGAAGTGGGTCATGATGCCCACTGCGGAGAGGGCCGTTCCGGCGACGCCGAGGGCGATCGTGACGGCGCCGCGGTGCAGGCGCTTCTTGAAGACGACCTGGAAGAAGTTGACGACGCCGAGCGAGGAGCCGTACAGGTTCCAGTCGTTGATCTTCGCGGTCGACATCAGGACGACGAGGACGCCGAAGACGCCGGACGTGGAGAGCACGATCTGCGAGACCTGGTCGCTCTTGACCATGTGGCCGAGGAGCACGCCCGTCAGGCCCACGATGTACTCGGAGAGGATCATCGAGGACGCCGTCTGAAGGAAGACGTGCGACCCCTTTTTGTTGTAGCGGGTCATCTCCGGCGCCACGATCGCGCCGGTCATGTAGCCGCCCGCGATGGCGGTGGCGGCGACCGAGAGCGGGATGGCCTGGCCGGGCGGCGGGGAGCTGATGAGGTCGCCGATGGAGTGGTCGCTGAGGGCGTCGATGACCGACCAGGCGACCATCGCGAAGAAGAGGGGTGTGACGATCTTCGCGAAGATGGCCATGTAGCGGAAGCCGAAGATCACCAGGACGGTGATGGCGAGGCCCGCGGCGATGCACCACAGCCACGACGGGCCGCCGACCAGCGAAGAGACGCTGTCGCCGAAGATCGTGTTCTGCACGCCGAACCAGCCGACGAGGCTGACCGCGATGATGAAGCTGACCAGCGCGGAGCCGTTGCGGCCGAAGCCGACCCAGCGGGTCAGGAGCGGGGTCGCGAGCCCTTCGCGCATGCCCGCCATGCCGATGAGGAAGATGACGACTTCGAGGATGACCGCGCCGAGGGTGAAGGCCCAGAACGCGTCGCCGAAGGTCATGCCGACGCCGATGGTGGCGCCGAGGGTGAACTGCGAGATGGAGCCGGACTGGGCGAGCCACTGCAGCAGCATCGTCCAGAAGCCGAGCCGCTTGTCCTTCGGGACTCTGGACAGCGCGTAGTCGTCGCTGCCCACGCTCTTCTTGGTGGTGGCCATGGCTTACGACTCCGTGGGTGCGTTGCCGAGGGTCTGCAGGTGGGCGAGCGAGCCGTAGCGGCTCACGAGGGCGTCGAACTCCTCGGCGTCGTGGAAGTCGAGGCGACTGCCGCCGTACGCCTTCGCGGTCTCGACGGCGAACCGGGCCGCGGCCGCGATGTCCGTCTCGTGGCTGGCGCCGGTCTGGCAGCCGGGGACCGCCGAGGCCGAGGTGACCGCGAGGCCGACGACCGGGGCGGCGGTCGCGGTGGCCGGCTGGAGGATCGAGTTGATGTGGTGGGCGCCGTTACCGTAAGGCGTTATGTCCTGGGTTGTCACGGGATACGTGACCAACGGCTCACCGGTGACGACGGCCAGCAGCTCGCCCAGCTCCTCGCTCACCCGCAGCACCCACCCCTCCTTGACGGTGGGGGACAGGGCGAGGCCCTTGTGGTTGATGATGCGGTTGCCCTTGGTGGTGTCGATGGAGAGCACGGCCTCCATGTCGTCCGTCACCTCGTGCCGGTTCATCGTCGCGATGTCGACCGGCGAGTCCATGAACGGCACCGGGTCGTGCGGCGCGGTCGGCGCGTCCGGGCAGACGTGTGTGGCGATCACCACGTCCCCTTCGAGCACGTCGCCGCGGCGGCGCATGTCGAGGAGCTTCGCGGCGGTGGCGAGCGCGGCGGCGGCGCCGTCGGCGTCGGAGACCAGGCCGGTCATCTCGGGCCGGGCGCCGACCCCGCCGAGGCGGCCCACGACACCGAGCGTGCGGGCGCTGCCGCCCCGGCTGCGGCCCTTGGCGCCCGGGATCCGGACGAGCACGAAGTCGGTCGAGCCGCGCTCGCCCTCGACCGTGGTGATCTCGGCGCCGGAGCCCTCCGGGCCCGCGAGCGAGTCGAGGTACGCGACGGCGCGCTTGCCGTCGGCGTCGGGGTCGTCCAGCAGATCGACGACATCGAGGACGTGCTTCAGCATGCGGGATCCCTCTCACTGCTCACCGCGCCGCGCTCACTGCGCTGCGCCCGGTCGCGGTTTCCACCGGTACTGACAGCAGATTCGGGATCGGATAGCGTTGTCGGCAAGCATTTCCCGTTATTTGCAATACAGGTCTGGATGGTGAGATGGCGTGCCGGAGATCCCGCTCGACCGGAAGACCCCGGCCGGCGCGCTTCAGACCGTCGACCGGGCCCTTCTCGTGCTGCTCGCGTTCGAGCGGACGCGGCCGGACTGGGGCGTGACGGAGGTCGCCGCCGAGTTCGGCTGGGACACGTCGGTCGCGCAGCGGCTGCTCTCGACGCTGGCGGGGCGCGGCTTCCTGGTCTCCGACCCGGTGACGCGGCGCTACCGGATCGGGCCGGCGGTGCTCCGGCTCGGTCGGCTCTGGGAGCGCTCGGGGTCCCTGGAGCTGCTTGCCGGACCGGTGTTGGAGGAACTGCGGGCGGCGACCGGCGACACCGTCCTGTTCTGCCTGCCCGACAGCTTCCACATGCGCTGCGTCGCGGCCGTGGAGGGCGAGGAAGGGCCGCTGCGCTACTACCCGTTGGTGGGTGAGCTGTATCCCGCGCACGCGGGGGCCACCAGCAAGTCGTACTACGCGTTCCTGCCCGACGAGCAGCGCCACCGGCTCTTCCGTGGCCGCCCCATGGCCCGCTTCACCGAGCGCACGGTGACCGATCCGGACGAGCTGGAGCGGGAGTTCCGTACTGTCCGCGCCCAGGGGTACGCCTGGACGGTCGGCGAGTACGACGCCGGGATCGGCACGGTCGCCGTACCCGTCTTCCTCGGCCGCGAGCCCTACGGGAGCCTCAGCCTCGGCGCCGCGAAGGATCGCTTCCCGGACGGGCCCGGCGACCGCCTCGACGTCCTGCGCAAGGCCGCCCGCCTCCTGGAGCGGCGCCTGACGCACCCGCCGCAGCCGGCGCGCCGCACCCGTACCGCCACCAACTGACCTTTGTGCACAGCCTGTTGATTACGTTGATCGGAGCGACCCCGTCGTGAACCTTCTGCTGCTCTCCAACTCCACCCAGCACGGCCAGGGTTACCTGGAGCACGCGCTCGACACGGTCACCGGCTTCCTGCCGCCGAACGCCCGCCTCGCGTTCGTGCCGTACGCGCTCGCCGACCACGACGCGTACACGGCGAAGGTGCGCGGCGCCCTGGAGGGTGCGGGGATCGAGGTGCGCGGCGTGCACGAGGGGGACGACCCGCTCGCCGAACTCGCGGCGGCGGACGCGGTGTTCATCGGTGGCGGCAACTCGTTCCGGCTGCTGAGCGCGCTGTACCGCACCGGGCTGCGGGACGCGGTGGCGAAGGCGGTCCGGGGCGGTCTCCCGTACATGGGCGCCAGCGCGGGCACCAACATGGCCGCGCCCACGCTCCGTACGACCAACGACATGCCGATCGTGCAGCCCCCGTCCTTCGAGACGCTGGGCCTCGTCCCGTTCCAGATCAACCCGCACTACCTGGACCCGGACCCGTCCTCCACCCACAAGGGCGAGACCCGCGAGCAGCGGCTGACCGAGTTCCTGGAGGAGAACGACGTGCCGGTGCTCGGCCTCCGGGAGGGCTCGTGGCTGCGGGTTTCCGGGGAGCGGGCGTCGGTGGAGGGCGCGCATGCGGCGCGGCTGTTCCGGCGGGGAGCGGAGCCGCGGGAGCTGGCGGCGGGCTCTGACGTGTCCGAACTTCTGGGTGTGGAGGCGAAGTTCGACGTGGGGTGCTGACGCTCCTACGGGACTTCCGGCAGCTTCAGCCACTCCTGCCAGCTGATCTCGCGGCTGATGAGGCGCGGCTGCCGGAACGGCCAGTCGGCGGCGATCCACTCGGGGACGAGCGCGTCGAGCGCCCGCTCCTCGGCGCCGCCGGCGAGTTCGTCGACCACCCACCAGGAGATCTCGCCGTCGGCGCCGATGCGCTCCGGTGGGTCGATGTAGACGCAGCCCAGCAGCTTCGTCTCCGCCTCGTTCAGGAGCGCGTAGTTGAACGACTGGTGGGCCGCGATCTCCTTCTCGTGCCGCAGGAGATCCACGCGGTCCGCCTCGTACGTCATGGTCTCCGCGGGCCAGCCCCACGCCGGGCCGAAGATCTCCCACAGGCGCTCGCGCGAGCCCATCACGGCGGGGTGGTCGATCGCGGTGTCCGCTTCCCGGATCGGCCTCAGGTGCAGGCCGGTTCCGGGTACGGGTACGTGGGTGGGGTGGACGAAGTCGTGCGGAAGCCAGCTCATGAGCGGTGACGTTAGCGGGTTTCCGCTAGACCTGTCCGCCGACGACGCCCGCCACGAATGCGCTGAACGCGCTTGGCGTGATCCGGAGGTGGCCCAGGTCCGGGTCCTTGGAGTCGCGGATGGCGACGGTTCCGGTGGGGGTGGGCGTGGCGACTTCGAGGCAGTCGCCGCCGTTGCTGCCGCTGTAGGACGACTTACGCCACGTTGTGGTTTCCATACCTGGTCTCCATTACGCGAGTGATCAGGGCTGCCGACTCCCGTGGGGAGAGGGCGTCCGCCTGAAGGCGAGCGTAACCGACCGAACGTTCCCTGATTACTTGCGGGTTGGCGGTCATGTGCCCCGACATGTAGCACTCGCTGTAGTAGAGATCCGGGTCGCCGTCGAAGCGCAGCAGGTTGAACGTACCCATCATGCCCGCATGTTGGCCCGAGGCGAACGGCAGGACTTGGAGCTCGCGGCACTCCAGCAGCCGCGCCAGTTGCCCTCGCATGACGTCGGGGCCGCCGATCTCCCGGTGCAGCACCGACTCGTCCAACACCGCCCACAGGGCTGGTGGTTCGGGGCGCTGCAAGATGAGTTGGCGCTCCATGCGGGCGGCGACGGCGCCTTCCAGGCTGCCCTGGTCCTCGGCGGAGAGCACGGCCCGCGCGTACTCCTCCGTCTGCAACAGCCCGTACACCAGCTGGCACTGGAACGTGGAGATGTACGTGGCCCGCGCCTCAAGTTCCGCGTACGCCTGAAACCAGGTCGGAAGTTGGCTTCGCAGGACCAGGCCCACGAGGCCCGAGAAGAAGCCGTCCGTGCCCAGCGCCGCGTCCACCCGCTCGCTGAAGTCCCGCGTGGGCACCTTCTTCGCGCACTCGATCTGGCCGATCAGCGAACCCGTGCAGAAGACACAGTCGCCCAGCTGGCCCAGCCTCAGGCCCGCTTCCTCTCTTCGGCGACGCAGCTCGAACCCGTAGTAGTCGAGCGGCGAAGCGCCCGGGTCCAGATCGCGGCGGATGTTCGGCATGGGCGGTCACCCCAGACGTGCAACGCCTCGCGGCGTTTCGATCACGACGTAGCCGAGAGTAATCGAACCGTCCCACGCTGGTGACATGAATCACGCAACTGATGCCCCGGAGGCGGGACTTGCCGGGTCCTACGGTTTCGGTCTCACCGTGGGTGAGCACAGCGCCCGCCACCTGCGCCGCATCCTGCGGATCCACCTCGGGGAGTGGGGGATGCCGGGGCTCGCCGACGATGCCGAGCTCGCGCTGACCGAGCTGATCGCCAACGTCGTCCGCCATGTGCCGGGGCGGAGCTGCACCGTGCGGATGACGCGGGCGGACGCCGGGGTGCGGGTCGAGGTGGCCGACGCGCACCCCGCGCTGCCCGAGCCGCGCGAGCGCCGTGAGTGCGCCGAGTCGGGCCGGGGGCTCGCCATCGTGGCGGCCGTCGTCGACCGGTGGGGTGTGGTGCCGCACCGGGCGCCCCATAGCGGGAAGACCGTCTGGTTCGAGTGCCATGCGAAGAGGGCGCGCCACGCACCCGCGTGACGCGCCCTCCGCCGAAGCTGCCCGCAGCCCCGCGACCGGCTACCGGACCGACTCGGCGAGCGACTCGAGGGCCAGGTCGACGCCGACCGGGCGGTTCTCGCCGTGGTGCGTCGCGGCCGAGGCGCGCGGGGCGTGTCCCGTGGCCGTGGCGGCCAGGACGTAGGAGCCGCCCGCCGGGACCGTCAGGGCGTACTGGCCCGCGGTGTCCGTGAGGGCCGAGCCCGCCTGGCGGCCGCGACGGTCGATCAGGGTGACCTTGGCGCGGGGGACCGGCAGGCCCTCCGGGTCGAGGACGCGGCCGTGGAACTGCGCGGCGAGGGTCTCCTCCGCGCGCTCGAGGACGACGTCCTCCTCGCTGCTGGCGCGGAGCTGGACCGCGGGCTTGCGGCGGCCCGGCAGGCCGATGGCGAGCAGCACGCCGACCGCGACCGCGCCCGTGGCGATGAGGAAGGAGACGCGGAAGCCGTGCATCGTCGGGATGGCGACGCCGCCGACGTTGTTCGCCGTGTTGGCCAGCACCATGCCGATGACCGCGGAGGACACCGACGTACCGATGGAGCGCATCAGGGTGTTCAGGCCGTTGGCCGCGCCCGTCTCGGACGCGTCGACCGCGCCGATGATCAGGGCGGGGAGGGAGGAGTAGGCGAGGCCGATGCCCGCGCCGACGAGGACCGCGATGATGATGGTCTGCCAGGCGGCGCTCATCAGGCCGAGCCCGGCGCCGTAGCCGATCGCGATGATCAGCAGGCCGAGGAGCAGGGTGACCTTCGGGCCGAACTTGGCGGAGAGCCGGGCGTAGACCGGAGCCGTCAGCATCATCGTCAGGCCGAGCGGCGCCACGCACAGACCGGCGACGACCATCGACTGGCCGAGGCCGTAGCCCGTCTCCTTCGGGAGCTGGAGCAGCTGGGGGAGGACCAGGGAGATCGCGTAGAACGCGACGCCGACCATGATCGAGGCGAGGTTCGTGAGCAGGACCTCGCGGCGGGCCGTCGTGCGCAGGTCGACCAGCGGGGCCTTCAGGCGCAGTTCCATCGCGCCCCAGGCGAGGAGGACGACGAGCGCCGCGGCGAACAGGCCGAGCGTCGTGCCCGAGCTCCAGCCCCAGTCGCTGCCCTTGGTGATGGGCAGGAGGAAGAGGATGAGGCCGAGGGTGAGGCCGATGGCGCCCGCGACGTCGAAGGTGCCCTGCGCGCGCAGCGGGCTCTCCGGGACGAAGACGAGCGTGAGGGCGATCGCGACGACGCCGAGGCCCGCGGCGCCGAAGAACAGCGCGTGCCAGTCGGCGTGCTGCGCGACGAGCGCGGCGAGCGGCAGGGCGAGCCCGCCGCCGACGCCGATGGAGGAGGACATCAGGGCCATCGCCGAGCCGAGCTTCTCGCGCGGCAGCATGTCGCGCATCAGGCCGATGCCGAGCGGGATGGCGCCCATGGCGAAGCCCTGAAGCGCACGGCCCACGATCATGACGAGCAGGTTGTCCGTGAAGCCGCAGATCAGGGAGCCGAACACCATGATGGCGAGGCTGGTGAGCAGCATCCGGCGCTTGCCGGCCAGGTCGCCGAGGCGGCCCATGATGGGGGTCGCGACGGCGCCCGCGAGGAGGGTCGAGGTCATGACCCAGGTCGCGTTCGACGGCGCGGTGCTCAGCAGCTCGGGCAGGTCCTTGATCACCGGCACGAGCAGCGTCTGCATGACCGCCACGGTGATGCCGGCGAAGGCGAGGACGGGGACGACGCCGCCTGACGGGCGGGCTTGAGTCGTCGGCTGGGACATGAAGGAAGGCCTCCGGAAGGCGGTCTGGGTCCCCATATTCGGGACGGCGAACGCGCGCCGCCGGGGTCGGGGCGCGCGTTGTGCGGTCGGTGTGACGGCCTGAGTGCGGGCAGGTTGTGTGTATGTCGAACCGGTCGGCTGGGGCGACTATTCCGACGTTCGTCGTACGAGCGGAATCCTTTACCTCTTCATTACGTCACCGGCCGGTGAACGGTTGTTTCCGGTCCGCCCCGCCTCGATCTGACCCAGTGTCAGATTTCCTCTTCCGGTCTACTGGAACGTGTTCTACCGTGCGCCGCATGGGCATCGCCATCACGCAGGAACAGCGGGAACTCGCGGACGCCGTGCGCGGTTGGATCGCGCGCGCCGTACCGCCCGACGAGGTGCGCAAGCTGCTCGACGCCCCGGCCGCCCCCGGTCGCCGCCCCTCCTCCTGGGACGGTCTCGCCGGGCAGGGTCTCCTCGGGGTGCACCTCCCCGAGTCGTACGGGGGCGGGGGCGGGACCCTGCTCGACCTCGCGGTGGTCGTGGAGGAGGCCGGTCGCGCGGCGCTGCCCGGACCGTTCCTCGGCAGCGTGCTCGCCGCCGAAGTGCTGCACAGGGCCGGGCGGCGCGAGCTCACCCGCGCTCTCGCCGAAGGGGAGCGGGTCGGCGCCGTCGCGTTCGGGCCCGGCGGGCTCAGTGCCGTCGCGGGGCCCGACGGGCTCGTGCTCGACGGCGTGGCGCCGCCCGTCCTCACCGGGGCCGACGCCGATCTGCTGGTGCTCGCGGCGGAGAGCGCCGACGGCGTGGTGTGGCTCGCCGTCGACGCCGAGGCTCCCGGCCTCACCGTGCGCGTGCACGAGAGCGGTGACCCGACCCGGCCCACCGCCGAGGTCACGGCGGCCGGCGCCGTCGTGCCCGCCGACCGGATCCTCGACGTCGACGGCACCCTCGTGCGCGACCTCGCGGGCGTGCTGCTCGCCGCCGACGCCTGCGGCACCGCCGCCTGGGCGCTGCACGCCGCGGCCGAACACGCCAAGGTGCGCGAGCAGTTCGGGCGGCCCATCGGCCAGTTCCAGGGGGTCAAGCACCTGTGCGCCGACATGCTGGTGCGGGTCGAACAGGCGGCGGCGCTGACGTGGGACGCGGCGCGGGCCTTCGAGGAGGGCGAGTCCGAGGATGTGCGCGGGCTCGTCGCCGCGCTCGCCGCGGGGGCCGCGCTCGACGCCGCGTACTCCTGCGCCAAGGACTGCATCCAGGTCCTCGGCGGCATCGGCTTCACCTGGGAGCACGACGCCCACCTCTATCTGCGCCGGGCCGTCGTCGCCCGCCAGCTGCTCGGCGCCGGGGACGCGCACCGGCTGCGCGCCGTGCGGCTCGCCGAGTCCGGCGTGCGCCGCGAGCTGCGGTTCGCGCTGCCCGCCGAGGCGGACGGTCACCGAGAGGCGGCCCGCACGGTGATCGAGGCGGCGCGGGGCCTCGACCCGAAGGCGGCACGCAGGGCCCTCGCCCCCACCGGATACGCGGCGCCACACCTCCCGCCTCCGTACGGACTCGGCGCGGGCCCGGTCCAACAGCTCGCCGTACAGCAGGAGTTGAAGGCCGCCGGAGTGAAGGTCAGCGACCTCGGCATCGCCACATGGGTCGTCCCCTCCCTCATCTCCTACGGCACCCAGGAGCAGCGCGACCGCCACCTCCCGGCGACCCTGCGCGGCGAGACGCTGTGGTGCCAGCTGTTCTCGGAACCCGGCGCCGGATCCGACCTCGCCTCGCTGCGTACGAAGGCGGAGCGGATGCCCGACGGGCGGTGGCGGATCAACGGGCAGAAGGTGTGGACGAGCGCCGCGCAGTGGGCGGACCACGGCATCCTGCTCGCCCGCACGAACCCCGAGGCCCCGAAACACAAGGGCCTCACGTACTTCGTCGTCGACATGAAGAACACGGACGGCATCGACATCCGGCCGCTGCGCGAGATCACCGGCGACTCCCTCTTCAACGAGGTCTACTTCGACGACGTCGTGCTGCCCGCGGACGCCGTGGTCGGCGAGGTCGACGACGGCTGGCGGGTCGCCCGGCACACGCTCGGCAACGAACGCGTCCACATGGCCGACCAGTTGACCTTCGACACCGGCCTTGAGGCGCTGCTCGCGCGGGCCGGTGACCTGGACGGCGCGTACCGGGCCCGCGTCGGCGCCCTCGCGGCGGAGGCGCACGCGCTGGGCTGCATCGGCCTGCGGACGACGATGCAGCAGGTCGCGGGGGAGGAGCCGGGGGCCGGCGCCTCGGTGCGCAAACTGGTGCAGACCCCGCACCAGCAGAAGGTCGCGGAACTGGCACTCGAACTCCTCGGCCCGGCGGGGGCGCTCCGCGAGGGGCCGGGGGAGCGGGCGCTGCACGGGTTCCTGTTGTCGCGGTGCCTGACGATTGCGGGTGGCACGACGCAGGTGCAGTTGAACGTGGTGGCGGAGAGGATTCTGGGGCTGCCGAGGGATTAGGTCACCCGGCGGGGCTCCGCCCCTGCACCCCGCTGCTCAATCGCCGCAGGGGCTTGAATGGGCCTGTGGAACTGAAACATCTCACCGGCTTCGTAGCCGTCGCAGACGAGTTGCACTTCGGGCGCGCCGCGGAGCGGTTGCACATCGCGCAGTCGCCGCTCAGTCAGCAGATCAAGCTGCTGGAGCGGGATCTGGGGGTGAAGCTGTTCGATCGGACCACGCGTACCGTCCGGCTCACCTCCGCCGGGCAGGCGCTCGTGGAGCCGGCCCGGCGGTTGCTCGCGGACGCCTCCGCCGTGCGCAGGACGGTGCGGGCCGCGCATCTGGGGGAGGTCGGGCGGGTCTCGGTCGGCTTCGCCGGGGCGAGCAGTTATGCGGCGTTGCCGTTGCTCACGCGGGCCGTCACGTCTCAACTGCCCGGTATCGAGCTGGTGTTGGAGGGGCAGACCTACAGCGGTGAGGCGCTGCGGCGGATCACCGACGGCACCCTCGACATCGGCTTCGTGGCGCTGCCGGTGCGGCGCGGCATCACCGCCCGCGTCGTCCGCATGGAGCGTCTCGTCCTCGCCCTGCCCGACAGTCACCCGCTCGCGGACCGCGCCGAGGTCCCCGTGCGCGCGCTCGCCGACGAGCCCATCATCACCTTCCCGCTCTCCCGCGAGTCGGCAGTGCGGGACGCCATGGTGCAGGCGTGTCACGACGCCGGGTTCGCGCCGCGGATCGCGCAGGAGGCCCCGGACTCGTACAACATGCTGGCGCTCGTCGGCGCGGGTGTCGGCGTCGCGGTCGTCGTCGGGTCGGCGCGCAACATCCACCTGGAGCATGTGGTGTTCCGGCCGCTGGCGGGGGACGACGACGTGCCGGTGCTGCCGATCGCGCTCGGCTGGCGCGCCGGCAATCCGTCGGCCGCGCTGCGGGCGGTGCTGCGCGTGGCGGAGGACGTGCTGCCGACACCGGAGGACGCTCCGGTGGCCCCGGCCTCCGGGAGCTGATTGTGCGCGATCGCAGCTCAATCGGCCCCGGAATTGGTCTTGGACAGCGCCTAATGCGTGCGGGCAGAGTGATCCACGTCTCGCGACGGAGCGTGCACGGGCCGCGGTGTCCGCGCCGGAAGGGCGGGACCCGCCGCACCGAGAGGACGCTCGCATGCAGCAAGACGCCCCCGCCCAGCCCGCCACCGACTCCGCACCGGACCCCGCTCTCGCCAAGGACGCCCGCCGCGCCGGAGTCACCGCGTTCGTCGGCACCACCATCGAGTGGTTCGACTTCTACATCTACGGATCGGCCTCCGCGCTGGTCCTCGGCAAGATCTTCTTCGCCGACGCCTCGCCCGCCGTCGGCACGCTCGCGGCCTTCGCCACGTTCTGGGTCGGCTTCCTCGCCCGACCCCTCGGCGGCCTGATCTTCGGGCACTTCGGCGACAAGTACGGCCGCAAGAAGGCCCTGATCACCACGCTCACCATGATGGGCGGCGCCACCTTCTGCGTCGGGCTGCTCCCCGGCTACGACAGGATCGGCGCCGCCGCGCCGATCCTGCTCGTGCTGCTGCGCATGATCCAGGGGGTCGCCATGGGCGGTGAGTGGGGCGGCGCCGTGCTCATCGCCACCGAATACGCGCCGCCCAAGCGGAAGTTGCTGTACGGGGCGTTCGCCCAGCAGGGCTCGCCGGTCGGCAATCTGCTCGCCACGCTCTCCTTCCTCGGCATCGCCCAACTCCCGGACTCCGCCTTCGAGTCGTGGGGGTGGCGGGTGCCGTTCCTGTTCTCGGCGGTGCTGGTCGCGGTCGGGCTCTTCATTCGGCTCAAGCTCGCCGAGACGCCCGAGATGCGGGCCGCGCTCGCCCGGAACAAGCCGGTCAAGCTGCCCATCAAGGTCGTGCTCAGTCGCTATCCGCTGCTGGTGTTCCTGGGGGTGCTCGCGGGGACGGCGGGTGTCGCCATCACCTACGTGAAGACGACGTTCGCGTTGTCGTGGGCCACGTCCGACCTGGGCTTCGACCGGTCGACGTTCCTCACCGTCATCTCGCTGGCGCTTGTGGTGCAGGTGATCGTGCAGCCCTTCGGCGCGGTGCTCGCGAGCAAGTGGCCGGTGCGCAAGGCCGTGTTGTGGATGCTGCTCCCCGAATTCGTGGTGCTGCCGGTGATGTTCATGCTGGTCGGCACGGGGAACTTCTGGCTCGCTGTGCTCGGCATGGGGCTGGCCACGTTCCCGCATGCCATGTACTACGCGGCGCTCGCGGGGATCCTCGCGCGTGTCTTCCCCGTCGAGGTGCGGTACACCGGGATGTCGCTGTCGTACCAGTTGTGTACGACGCTTTTCGCCGGTACCGCGCCGATCGTGTCGCAGTACCTGTTGACGTCCGTCGGGTCGATCTGGCCGGTGGTCGGGCTCGGTCTGGCGTATACGGCGATCACCTTGGCGGGGGTGCTGCCGCTCTTGGCTCGGACCGGCTCCCTTGCGCCCACCCGTGCTTGACGCCACGGGGCTCCGCCCCGGACCCCGCTCCTCAATCGCCGGAGGGGCTTGAAAGATCGGGGCAGCGCCCCGTGGCCGTGACCACTTCCAACCTGACACTTGGAGTCGACGCATGAATTTCGCCGATCGCGACCCCGCCCTCCGCCCCCTCCTCGACCGCGTGCTGTCCGTCGAGGACCGCGACCGGATCGAACCCCACCTGGTCGAACTCGGAGAGCTGGCCGGTGGTGAGCTCGACCGGCAGGCTGCCCTCGCCGACGCCAACCCGCCTCGCCTCGTCCAGTACGCGCCGGACGGCGAACGCGTAGACGAGGTCGCCTTCCACCCCGCCCACGACAAGGCCGCCGCCATCGCCTACGAGCGCTTCGGCCTCGCCGCGATGTCCCACAGACCCGGCGTCCTCGGCTGGCCCACCAAGGTCCCGCACACCGTCAAGTACGCCCTGTCCTACCTCTACGTACAGTCCGAGTTCGGCATGGCCTGCCCGCTGTCCATGACCGACTCCGCCGCCCGCATCCTGCGCCTCTTCGACCCCGAGCGGTACGCCGACGAGATCGCGGCCCTGTCGTCCACGGACCCCGAACTCCGGTCCACCGGTGCGATGTTCATGACGGAGAAGCAGGGCGGAACGGACGTAGGGCTGACCGAGACCGTCGCCACCGACCGGGGTGGCCATTGGACCCTCACCGGCAAGAAGTGGTTCGCCTCGAACCCGTCCGCCGACGTCATTCTCACCCTCGCCCGCGTACCGGGGCAGGGCGAAGGGACGCGCGGCCTCGGGATGTTCCTCGTGCCCCAATTTCGCCCCGACGGCACCCGCAACGCCATCCGCATCGACCGCCTCAAGGACAAGCTGGGGTCCCGGTCCATCGCCAGCGGCGAGGTCACCCTTGACGAGGCGTACGCGACGCCCGTCGGTCAACTCGCCAACGGGTTCCGGCAGATGGCCGAGATGCTCAACGTCTCCCGGCTCTCCAACGCCATGCGCGCCACCGCCCTGATGCGCCGCGCCGTCCGCGAGTCCGTCGACCACACCCGCGCGCGCCACGTCTTCGGCAAGTCGCTCTTCGACCAGCCGCTGATGCGGGCGACGCTGCTCCCGATGATCCTCGACACGGAGGCCGCGCTGCACCTCGTGCTCGAAGCGGCGGCTCGGCTCACCGCCGCCGATGCGGGTGACGGGGCCGCCCGCGCGCTCGTCCGCGTCCTCACGCCGCTCGCCAAGCACACCCTGTGCAAGCGCGCCCGCACCGTCACCGGCGAGGCCATGGAGATCCGCGGCGGCAACGGCTACATCGAGGACTGGGTCAACCCGCGCCTCGTCCGCGACGCCCACCTCGGCTCCATCTGGGAGGGCTCATCGAACGTCATCGCCCTCGACGTGCTGCGCTGCATGCGCCGCCAGAACGCCCATGCCACCCTCGCCGACACCTACGGCGACCGCCCGCGGACCGCGGACCGGTGGGCGCTGCTCCGCAAGAAGGGCGACGAACTCCTCCAACTCCCGCAGGACGAGCAGGAGATGAGGATCGGCCGGTACGCCGACGAGCTCACCCGCGCCGTCATGGAGACCCTCCTGTACGACCAGGCGGACCACGAGACCCGTACGAGCGGTGACGGCCGCGCGCTCCTCGTCGCCCGCGCGTACACGGCGCTGACCGACGACCAGGCCGCGCTGCCCCGCCCCGCCCTGGACCACTTCGCCGCGCTCGCCGATGGTGGACGGGTCCCGCTCGCCGATCTCTCGTCCGAGGAGGCCCACCGTGCCTGACACCACGCCGCTGACCGGCATGAAGGTCGTCGACCTGTCGAAGATCCTCGCAGGTCCGTACGTCACCATGTCGCTCGCCGACCTCGGCGCCGACGTCATCAAGGTCGAGCACCCCGAGGGCGGCGACCCCACCCGCTCCTGGGGCCCGCCCTTCAACGGCCCCGACGCCACCTACTACTTGGCGGCCAACCGCAACAAGCGCTCCGTGGCCCTCGACCTCAAGTCCGATGGAGGGCAGGAGGCCGTGCACCGGATGCTCGCCGACGCGGACGTCATGGTGGAGAACTTCCGCCCGGGCTCGTCCCTCGCCCGCCTCTTCGACTACGAGGAGCTGAGCGCCCGCTACCCGCGCCTGGTCATCCTGCACATCTCGGCCTTCGGCGACACGGGACCGCTGCGCGACGAACCGGGCTACGACATGGTGGCGCAGGCGAGCGCCGGACTGATGTCGCTGACCGGTGAGCCCGACGGGCCCCCGGTCAAGGCGGGTTACGCGATGGGCGACCTCGGCGCCGCCCTCTTCGGCCTCATCGGCGTCAACGCGGCCCTCGTCGAACGCGAGCGCACCGGCCGCGGCCAGTACGTCACGACCTCCCTCTACGAGTCCCAACTCGCCCTGCACATCAACTGGGCGACCGGCTACTTCGCGACGGGCGAGCGGCCCACGCGCCTCGGTTCGGGCCACCCCAGCCTCGTCCCGTACCAGGCGTACCGGGCAGCCGACGGGCACTTCGTGATCGCGGTCGGCAACGACAGTTTGTTCCGGCGCCTGGTCACCGCGCTCGGCCGTCCCGAGTGGGCGGACGACGAGCGCTTCGCGAGCAACCGGGACCGGGTGACGCACCGTACGGCCCTGAACGCCAAGCTGGAGGCGGTCCTCGTCGACGAACCGGTGGCCCACTGGGTGGGTCTCCTGAAGCCGCTCGGCGTGCCCGTCACGGCCATTCGCACGCTCGACGAGGTCTACGACTGCCCGCAGACGGCGGCCCTCGACATGGTGCAGAAGGTCGACCACCCGGACGTGGGACCGCTGGAGCAGGTCGCGTTCCCCGTCACGTTCCGCGGCGCCCGCCCGCCGGTGCGCTCCGCGCCGCCGACCCTGGGTCAGCACAGCCGGGAGGTACTGGCGGAAATCGGTTACGGAGAGGCGGAGATCGACCGCCTGCTGGGCCCCGGAGGCGCTGCGTAGGCCTTCCGCTCGTCGGCTCACCCTGCCACTATCTGACGAACCGTCAGGTAGTGAACCGTCAGGTAGTGAAGGCAGTGGCAGGAGGGCGCGCAGCCATGAAGTCGTACATCGTCGGCGTCGGCATGACCAGGTTCGAGAAGCCCGAGACCCGGGACTGGCAGTACTGGGACATGGTGAAGGAGGCGGGCGGCGCGGCCCTCTCCGACGCCGGGATCTCCTACACGGACGTCGAACAGGCCCCCGTCGGCTACTGCTTCCAGGCGTCGACGGCCGGCCAACGCGCCGCGTACGAACTGGGGTTGACCGGCATACCGGTCTACAACGTCAACAACAACTGCGCGACGGGTTCGACCGCGCTGATGATGGCCCGCCAGTTCGTCGAGGGCGGCATCAGTGACTGCGTGCTCGCGCTCGGCTTCGAGAAGATGCAGCGCGGCGCGCTCGGCGGCGGGGCCGACGGGGGTGACTTCAAGACCTCGCCCGTCGCCCGGCACTACGGGATCATGGCCGCCCGCCACGGCTTCGAGATGAGCCCGCCGACCGCCCAGATCTTCGGCGACGCGGCGCGCGAGCACATGGAGAAGTACGGCACGACCGAGGCGCAGCTCGCGGCGGTCGGCGCCAAGAACCACCGGCACTCGGTGAACAACCCGTACGCCCAGTTCCAGGACGCGTACACGGTCGACGAGATCCTCGCCGCCAAGACCATCCACTCGCCCCTCACCAAGCTCCAGTGCTCACCCACATCGGACGGCGCGGCGGCGGCGGTCGTCGTGTCCGAACGCTTCGTGGAGGAGCGGGACTTGGGCGACAAGGCGGTCGAGATCGCCGCCCAGTCGATGACGACCGACACGGAGGAGTCCTTCGCCTCCGGATCGTGCATCGACGTGGTCGGCCGGCCGATGTCCCGGGAGGCGGGCCGGCAGGTGTTCGAGGCGTCGGGCCTCGGCATCGAGGACGTGGACGTCGTCGAGCTGCACGACTGCTTCTCGGTCAACGAACTCCTCACGTACGAGGCGCTCGGCATGTGCGCGGAGGGCGAGTCCGGCAAGCTCGTCGAGTCGGGCGCGACGACGTACGGCGGGAAGTGGGTCGTGAACCCCTCCGGCGGCCTCATCTCCAAGGGGCACCCGCTGGGCGCGACCGGCATCGCCCAAGCGGCCGAGCTGACCTGGCAGTTGAGGGGCGAGGCGGGCCCGCGCCAGGTGGACGGCGCACGGGTCGGCCTCGCGCACAACATCGGCCTCGGCGGCGCGGCGGTGGTGACGATGCTGCGGCGGGCGTGAGGCCCGCGAGCGGGGGACCTAGGACTGTGGACCTATGCCCGGCGACCCACCCCTGCTGCGGCGAAATCCGGATGTACGGGGTGCCGGGCGACTGAGACCATGACACGCATGGCCCAGACTCCCTCCGACGCCGCCTCCGCAGCGGCCTCCGACGACGCGATACGTTCCCGTGGCCGCGCGCCCGCCGCCCCGCCCGCCTGGCTGGTGGTGGCCGTGGCCTGCGCCGGACAGTTCCTCGTCGTCCTCGACGTGTCCGTGGTGAACGTGGCGCTGCCCTCGATGCGCGCCGACCTCGGGCTGAGCGCGAGCGGGTTGCAGTGGGTGGTGAACGCGTACTCGATCGCGTTCGCCGGATTCATGCTGCTCGGCGGCCGGGCCGGCGACCTCTTCGGCCGCAAGCGGATGTTCCTGGTCGGGCTCGGCCTGTTCACGCTCGCGTCGCTCGCGGGCGGGCTCGCGCACGAGGGCTGGCAGCTGCTCGCGGCGCGGGCGGTCCAGGGCCTCGGCGCCGCGGTCCTCGCCCCGTCGACCCTCACGATCCTCACCTCCGCCGTCCCGGAGGGGGCCGCGCGGGCGCGGGCCATCGCGACGTGGACGGCGGTCGGCGCGGGCGGCGGCGCGGCCGGCGGGCTCGTCGGCGGCGTGCTCACCGAGGGGCTCGACTGGCGCTGGGTGCTCCTGATCAACGTTCCGCTGGGCGCGGTCGTCCTCGCGGCGGCGGCCCGCTGGATCCGGGAGTCCCGCGCGGGCGGCGAACGCCGGCTCGACCTGCCCGGCGCGGTGCTCGTGACGGCGGGCACGGCGGTCCTCGCGTACGGCATCGTGCAGACGGAGGAGCGGGGCTGGGGCGACGCGGCGACGCTGGTGCCGCTGGCGGCCGGGCTGCTGCTGGTCGCTTCGTTCCTGCTGGTGGAGGCCCGTACGCGACTGCCGCTGATGCCGCTCGCGCTCTTCAAGGTGCGCTCGGTGGCGGTCGCCAACGCGGCGATGTTCGTGTGCGGCATGGGCTCGTTCGCCATGTGGTTCTTCATGACGCTGTACGCGCAGAACGTGCTCGGCTACACGCCGATCGAGGCCGGACTCGCGCTGGTGCCGAGCTCGCTCGCGGTCGTCGCGGGCTCGAAGTTCGCGCCGCGCCTCATGCCGCGCTACGGCGCGCGGAACGTGGCGGCGGTGGGTGTCGTGGTGACCGCGGCGGGTTTCCTGTGGCAGTCGACGATGACCGCGGACGGCGCCTACGTCACCACGATCATGCTGCCCGGGATCGTGATGATGGCGGGCGCCGGCTGCGCGATGACCCCGCTGGCCTCCCTGGCGACATCCGGCGCGGCGCCGGGCGACGCGGGCCTGGTCTCCGGCCTGGTCAACACGTCCCGCACACTGGGCGGTTCACTGGGCCTGGCCATCCTGTCGACCGTGGCGACGACCCGCTCCGAAGGCTCCACGAACCCGACCGCCCTGACCCACGGCTACGCGGCAGCATTCGCCACGGGCGCGGGCATCCTGGTGGTAGCGGCAGTGGTGATCCTGGCAGGCCGAATAAGCCCCGCCGACACATCAAGCCCCGCCGGCGATTGAGGCGCGGGGTCCGGGGCGGAGCCCCGCGACCGCACCCCCGTCACAGCCACCCCTGCTCACGCGCGGAGCGCAACGCCTCCGTCCGATTCCGCGCCCCCGTCTTCCCGATCGCCGCCGACAAGTAATTCCGCACGGTCGACTCCGACAGGTGAAGCTCCCCGGCAATGTCGGAGACGGTCGCCCCGTCCGCCGCCGCCCGCAGCGCATCCGCCTCCCGCGACGTCAACGGGCTGGGCCCCGCGCCGAGCGCCGCCGCGGCGAGCGCGGGGTCGACGACCGTCTCGCCGCGCAGCACCTTGCGGATCGACTCGGCGAGCTCCTCGACGGGGCCGTCCTTGACGAGGAACCCGGCGGCCCCGGCTTCCATCGCCCGCCGCAGATAGCCGGGCCGCCCGAAGGTCGTCAGGATCAGGACCCGGCAGTCCGGGACCTGATCGCGCAGTTCGGCGGCGGCGTCGAGGCCGCTGCGGCCGGGGAGTTCGATGTCGAGCAGCGCGACGTCGGGGCGGTGGACGAGTGCGCTGTCGACGATGGCGTCCCCCCTCGCGACCTGGGCGACGACCTCCAGGTCGGCCTCGAGCCCGAGCAGCAGCGCGAGCGCGCCCCGCATCATGCCCTGGTCCTCCGCGAGCAGTACGCGGATGCACTTGGCGGGGCGGTGGTCCTGCGGCATCTCGGTCACGGGGGAGAGGTTACGGGGAGCGGGGGCGCGGCGCGGTGTCATGCGGGCGCGCTCAGCGCGCCTCCGGCCACCGGTTCCCGTTCGTCGGCCGGCAGCTCGGCCCGTACCTGGAACCCGCCGCGCGGCCCCTCGCCCGCCTCCAGGAAGCCGCCCGCCGCGGCGAGACGCTCGGTCAGCCCCTTGAGGCCGGTGCCGGGCGCGGTGGTCGGCGCGGGCCCCGCCCCGTCGTCCGTGACCCGGAGCCGGACCCGGTCGGCCGTGCCGTCGACGGTGATCGTGCAGGTGGTGGCCGCGCTGTGCCGGATCGCGTTCGTGACCGCCTCCCGGACCACCCACCCGAGCAGCGCCTCCGTACGCGCCGACAGGGGCGGGCCCGACTGCCGTACGACGGGTTCCATGGAGGCCGCCGTCAGGGCGGAGCGCGCCCGGTCCAGCTCAAGGGCGAGGCTGCCCTCGCGGTAGCCGGTGACCGCCTCGCGGATCTCGGTGAGCGCCTGCCGGCCCACCGCCTCGATGTCGGTGACCTGTTCGAGGGCGGCGTCCATGCTGCGGGGTGCGAGCCGCCTCGCGGCCTCCGACTTCACCACGATCACCGACAGCGTGTGGCCGAGCAGATCGTGCAGGTCGCGGGAGAAGCGGAGCCGTTCCTCGGCCACCGCGTTGCGCGCCAACTCCTCGCGGGCCGCCCGCAGTTCACGTACGGTCTCGGAGAGCGACAGGATCGCCGCCGTCACCATCGTGGACAGGAACGTGCCGTATCCGACGCTCGCGCCGCTGCTCGGGTCCTGCGAGCCGGCGATGGCGCCCCCGAGCACGGCGAGCCCGATGCCGACCCTGCCGAGGTTCCGTCCGCGTACCGCCGCGCCCGTCGCGAGGCCGAGCAGCGGGAAGAACGCCACCCAGCTCCCGCCGTACAGCAGGGACAGCGTGCAGGTCACCGCGGTCATCACGAGCAAGGCCACGCGCGTGGAGCGGGAGTCCCGTGCGGCCGGGGCGAACGACCGGAACACCACATAGATGTAGAGCGAGTTGAAGGTGAGCAGGCCCACGCCGCCGATCCACGGGTTCGGGGTGTCGCCCTGGACCAGGTTGGAGAAGGCGCCCATGCCCAGCAGCAGCCAGGGCAGCAGGGTGAACCCGCTCAGCCGCGGACCGCCGAGGTGCTCGCCGGGCCACTGCTCTCCGCGCGCCTTGCGCGCCGCCTTGGCGCACTTGTACTCGGCCTTCCACTCGTCGCGGTTCGCCTTCCACTCGTCGCGCGCCGCGAGCCCGGCACGCGCCTGCCCGGCGAACCGTTGCCACCACTTCATGTCGATCCTTCTCCGTTGCTCAGATGGTGCGCGTGTTCAGATGGTGCGTGTCCGTCGGCGACCGCCGTGCCGAGCTGCGCGAACCGGTTCGTGGGCGTGAAGGACGAGACCTTCTGGAGCCAGTCGGGGAACAGCGCCACCACGATCCGGTCGGCGTTGGCGTCGGCCTCCTCCGGGTAGTGCGTCGAGAACAGCACCGTGTGGCCGCGCCGCGCGTACGCCCGCATCGACGTCCAGAACGCGTGCCGGGCCTCCACGTCGAGCGCGGCGGTCGGCTCGTCGAGCACCAGCAGCGCGGGGTTCCCGGCGAGCGCCACCGCGAACCGCACCCGCTGTGTCTGGCCGCCGGACAACTTGTCGACGCGCCGCCCCGCGAGCTCCTCGATCCCGGCGAGCCGCAGCGCGTCCCGCACGTTCATGGGCGCGGGATAGCGGCGGGCCACGAAGTCGACCAGCTCGGCGACCGTCACCCGGGGCACGGCCCGCCCCTCTTGCAGCATGGCGCCGACCCGCCCGTCCCGTACGGCCGTCACCGGCGCCGTACCGAACAGCTCCACGCGCCGCTCGTCCGGCTCGTCCAGGCCGAGCAGTGCCACGGTCTCGCCCGCGGCGATCTCCAGGTCGAGCCCGTCGACCGCGCGGACGTCCCCGAATGTCTTGACAGCCCCCGTGAAGGACACGGCCGGTGCCGATGTCGCCTCTGTCGCTTTCGTCGTCATGACCCTGAAGGTACGGGGCACGGCCCGGGGAGCGGCAGATCCGGTTGTCCGCACCTCGCCGGTACAAATGTCACCGGCGGACGTCACCGGCACGCCTTCTGACGTGCCGTCAGAAATCTGCGCCACGGCCCTTCCCAAGCCATGCGCTCTTGGTTATACATGGGGTCGCCGGGGGAATTGGAACCTGTTCTACCCGGCCCGTGACGACCTCGGTGCGACCGACGGTGCGGACGGCCGCACCGAGGTCTCAAGCCAGCAGGAACCAGTAGGAACCAGCGAGAACCAGCAGGAACCGGCAGGAAGCAGCAGGACCAGCCTTAGGAGCGCCAGCGCATGCCCATCGACGCCGCGAAGGCCGTAGCCGCAGAGCCCAGGTCCGCCGAGATCACCTGGGACCACAAGGACATCCAGCTCTACCACCTGGGTCTCGGCGCGGGCGTCCCCGCCACCGACCCCGACGAGCTGCGCTACACGCTCGAGTCGAAGCTGCACGTCCTGCCGAGCTTCGCGACCGTCGCGGGCGCCGGCATGGGCGTCGTCGGCGGCCTGTCAGCGCCCGGCATCGACGTGAACCTCGCGCACGTGCTGCACGGCGGCCAGACCATCGAGCTGCACCGCCCCATCCCGGTCAAGGGCAGGGCGACCACCACCTCGCGCGTCGCCGCCGTCTACGACAAGACGAAGGCGGCCGTCCTCGTGCTGCGCAGCGAAGTCGCCGACGCGGACGGCCCGTTGTGGACCAGCGACTCCCAGATCTTCGTCCGCGGAGAGGGCGGCTTCGGCGGCGACCGCGGGCCCTCCGAGCGCCTCGAGGTCCCCTCCCGCGCACCCGACCGCACCGTCGAGCGGACCATCCGCGAGGACCAAGCCCTCCTCTACCGCCTCTCCGGCGACTGGAACCCGCTGCACGCCGACCCCGAGTTCGCCAAGCTGGCCGGCTTCGACAAGCCGATCCTGCACGGCCTGTGCAGCTACGGCATGACGCTGAAGGCCGTCGCGGACACGGCCCTCGGCGGCGACGTCTCCCGCATCACCCGCTACAGCACGCGCTTCGCCGGGATCGTCTTCCCCGGCGAGACGCTGCGCGTGCGCATGTGGGAGCAGCCGGGCCGCGTGCAGGTCACGGTCACGGCGGTGGAGCGCGAGGACGCGCCGGTACTCGCCGACACACTCGTCGACCACAACTGACCACCGGTACACGCGACCGGTACACACCGACGACAGGCACGACAGCGACGTACGAAGGAGCCGCACCCCATGCGAGCAGCCGTACTGCACGAGATAGGCCAGGACAAACTCGAGGTACTGGACGACGTCGAGGCGGTCGGCTTCGGTCCGGGCAAGGTGCGGGTCCGGCTGCGCGCCACGGGCCTGTGCCACTCCGACGTCTCCGCCATGAACGGGGTGCTGCCGCAGCCCGCCCCGTTCATCCCCGGGCACGAGGGCGCGGGCGAGGTCGTCGAGGTCGGCGACGGCGTCACGAACCTGGCCCCCGGCCAGCGGGTCCTGATGTGCTGGCTGCCCGCCTGCGGCACCTGCCCCGCGTGCAAGCGCGGCCAGACCGAGCTCTGTCTCGCCGGTTTCATGAACGCGGGCACCCCCAACTTCAAGCGTCCCGGTGGTGACGTCTTCGGCTTCGCAGGGACCGGCACCTTCACCGAGGAGGTCGTGGTCAACGCGGCGTGCGCCGTGCCGATCCCCGACGACGTGCCCTTCGACATCGCGGCGCTCATCGGCTGCGGAGTCACCACCGGGCTCGGCGCCGCGATCAACACGGCGGACGTGGCGGCGGGTTCGTCCGTCGCCGTCATCGGCTGCGGCGGCGTCGGCATCTCCGCGATCCAGGGCGCGCGGCTCAAGGGCGCGGCGGAGATCGTCGCCGTGGACCCGGTGGAGTCGCGGCGCGCGTCGGCCCTCAAGTTCGGTGCCACGAAGGCGATTTCCCCGGACGAGCTGGCCGACGCCAAGCAGAACATCACGGCCGGCGAGGGCTTCGACTACGTCTTCGAGGTCGTCGGCAAGTCCGCCACCGCCCGCACGGCGTACGAGACGACGCGACGCGGCGGCACGCTCTGCGTCGTCGGGGCGGGCGCCATGGACGACTTCCTCCAGCTCAACATGTTCGAGCTGTTCTTCGACGAGAAGAAGATCCTGCCGTCGATGTACGGCGGCGGCGACGTCCTCCAGTCCTACGAGCGCGCGATCGCCCTGTGGCGGGCGGGCCGCATCGACCTGGAGTCCCTGATCACCCACCGCGTCCCGCTGGCGGACATCAACGAGGCCCTCGACCAGATGCGCACGGGTGTCGCTCTGCGGACGTGTATCGAGCTGTAGCCGCACCGGCGTCGCGGCCTCGGGGCGCTGCCCCGGACCCCGCTGCTCAATCGCCGCAGGGGCTTGATCTGCCCACCCAACGAGAGGAAGCGGAACCGCATGTCTACGCCGCTCACCGGCCGCACCGCCATCGTGACCGGAGCCGGCCGCGGCCTCGGCCGCGCCGAAGCCCTCGAACTCGCCCGCCTCGGCGCCAACGTCGTCGTCAACGACTTCGGCCAACCGGGCCGCGACGGCTCCGGCGAGGCCGCACCGGGCCCCGCGGAGCAGGTCGTCGCGGAGATCGAGGCCGCCGGCGGCACCGCCACCCCGCACACCGGCGACGTCGCGGACCACCAACAGGCCCAGGAACTCGTCCAGTTGGCCGTCGACACGTACGGCCAACTGGACATCCTCGTCAACAACGCCGGCATCCTCCGCGACCGCATGATCTTCTCGATGACCGAGGAGGAGTGGGACTCGGTCATCCACGTCCACCTCAAGGGCCACTACAACACCAGCCACTTCGCGGCCCGCCACTGGCGCGAGGCCTCCAAGGCGGCCGGCGCCCCGGTCTACGGGCGCATCGTCAACACCTCGTCCGAGGCCTTCCTCGCGGGCTCGGCCGGCCAGCCCAACTACGCCGCCGCGAAGGGCGGCATCGTCGGGCTCACCACCTCCACCGCGCTCGCCCTCGCCAAGTACGGCGTCACCGCCAACGTCATCTGCCCGCGCGCCCGCACCCGTATGACGGAGGACGTCTTCGCCGGGTTCGCCGAGCCTGAGGACGGGCTCGACCCGCTCGCCCCCGAACACGTCGCCCCGCTCGTCGGCTACCTCGCCTCGCCCGCCGCCGCCAACGTCAACGGCCAACTGCTCGTCGTGCACGGCGGCATGGTCGCCGTCGTCGACCGGCCCAGGGTGCAGGCGAAGTTCGACACGGCCAAGGACGCGTTCACGTACGACGAACTCGACGCGCTGCTCACCCCGCACTACAAGGACCGGCCCCCGAACGAGACGTTCGCGGCCTCGGAGGTGCTCGGCCTCAAGCACGGCTGACATCGCGCGCGGGACGACCCGTCCCGGACACGACTGAGGGGCCCGGCTGGTGCCGGGCCCCTCAAAGTGACGTTTCTTCACGTCGAGTGTCGAGCGTTACGCCTCGTCGGCACGCGCCCCACGGTGCCGCCCGCGCGGCCTCGACTCCTGGTCGCCGCCCGCCGTGGGCGACGAGGACACCTCGCCGCGGTGCCGACCCGAGCCGACCCGCGCGTAGCGCGCCGCCTCCGTGCCGCCCTCGACATCCGTGCCGTTGCCTTCCGTCATCGGAACATTCACCCCGTAAACACGTACAAGATCCTTCAGTTGCAGCCGGGCGAGTCTAACGGTCCGTGTCACGGCCACCGAGGGGTGCCTGTGCCAGCGGGACGGGGCGTGTCGCGACGGGCTCCGGAGGTGCCGGCTCCGCCTTCGCCTCCTGTCGCCGCGGGCCGGGTTCGGGCGCCGCGAACCGCGCGAGACCGCACGGCACCTCTTCCGTGACGTACGGGAGGGAGAGCACCCCGTCGCGCGAGAAGAAGCCGCTGCCCGAGAGCCAACCGGCGGGCGCCGCGACCTGGTGCATCCGGCCCTCCGCGGGCCGCCACAGGCCGAGCCACGGCGAGCCGCCCTCCGTGCTCGCCACGCGCAGCGCCACCGCGCAGCCCTCCGGCATCAGCGACTGGCCCGGCTGGATGGCGAACGGGGTCAGCTCGCAGTCGGCGAGGCGCAGCGACTCCGGGAAGCGGATCGGCAGCGTACTGCCCAACACGCCCCAGCCGAGCCGGAGTTCACCCGGCGTCGGGGCGTCCGAGCGGAGCAGGATCAGGCCGCTGTCGAGGTCGGCGACGAGCAGCCGGTCCTCGCTGTCGTCGGCGATCTGGAGGAGCGGGGAGACCTCGCCGCCCCGGTCCAGATCCACCACCACCGTCTTCACCGGGCCGCCGCCGTCCGCGTCCGAAGGCGCGCGGTCGAGCGCGAGCAGCCGGGCCTCGCGGGACAGCCAGACCCCGCCCGAGCAGTGCCCCGGCACCTCGGCGAGCAGCTCGGGCCCGGACCCGCCGCCCACCACCTGCCACACCGCCGTCGACTCCTCGCCGGGCGCCAGCGCGTACGCGCACCGCCCGTCCGGCGCGGGCGGCAGCAGGGAGAGCTCCTCGCACTCCACGGCCCCGAGCGGCACCTCGCCCGTGCCGGGCCCCGTCGGGTAGAGCAGCGAGAACATCTGGCGCCCCGCCGCGGCGCGCTGGATCAGCACCCGGCCGTCGGTCAGGGGCAGCACCGCGGTGCCGGGCTCCTCCGGCTGGGGCCCCGGCAGCGGGACCGCGTACGGCTCGGGTCCGTCCAGGGTCCAGCGCTCGGGGAACCAGGAGTCGGCGCTCGCGCCGTGCTGAGCGAGCCGTGCCGCGTACGACGCGTCCATCGTGAGCACACATCCGGTGTGCGGCGGTCGTGGCTGCGTTTCTGGCGTATCCGACGTGGGTTCGGTGGCCAGGGCCGTCATGGATCAGTCACCTCCGCTTGTTCGGGCCGACGCTAGTTTTCGCACGAACCTCCGTGGCACCTCGCGCCCGCCGTTTCACACGAAAGGTGGGCCATGCCCCGAATTGGCTGTGAACCGCGGGTCCCGTGTGCTCTCCTGCTCCTTCGCTCCGGTCAGGCCGGGCTTGGAGGTGGGGCGGGCGGCGCAGGTAACCTGGGTGCGTGCCCCGTCTGTCTGAAGTAACCGCCGCCCTCGAAGCCCTCTGGCCCCCGGCCCTCGCCGAGGGATGGGACGCGGTCGGCACGGTCGCCGGGGATCCGGACGCCGAGGTGGGCCGGGTGCTCTTCGCGGTCGACCCCGTCCAGGGAATCGTCGACGAGGCGGTGAAGCTCGGCGCGGACCTGCTGGTCACCCACCACCCGCTCTACCTGCGCGGTACGACGACGGTGGCCGCCTCGCACTTCAAGGGCCGCGCCGTCCACACACTGATCAAGAACGACATCGCGCTGCACGTCGCGCACACCAACGCCGACAAGGCCGACCCCGGCGTCTCCGACGCGCTCGCGGGCGCGCTCGACGTCCGCGTCGTCCGCCCGCTGGTCCCGGACCCCACCGACCCCGCGGGACGCCGCGGCCTCGGCCGGGTCTGCGAGCTCGAGCACCCGCTGACGCTGCGCGAACTCGCGGGCCGCGCGGCCGACCGGCTGCCGCCGACGGCGCAGGGGATCCGGGTGGCGGGGGACCTCGACGCGACGGTGCGTACGATCGCTGTGAGCGGTGGCTCCGGCGACAGTCTCTTTGACGATGTACGTGCCGCGGGTGTCGACGCCTTCCTCACCGCGGACCTGCGCCACCACCCGGTGAGCGAGGCCCGCGAAGCTGTGTCTGATTCCTCTGCTCCTCTCGCGCTGCTCGACGCGGCACACTGGGCCACCGAGTGGCCCTGGTGCGAGCTGGCCGCGGCTCAGCTCGACGAGATCTCCGACCGTGAGGGATGGGGCCTGCGGGTCCACGTCTCGAAGACGGTCACCGATCCCTGGACCGCCCACGCGGCGTCCTCCCCCCAGTCTGTTTCTACTTTTGGAGCCCCCAACTGAACGCCGCGCCCGCCGATCAGATCCGTCTTCTCGACGTCCAGGACCTGGACACCCGTCTCCAGCAGCTCGCCCACAAGAAGCGGTCGCTGCCCGAGCACGCCGAGATCGAGTCGCTGACCAAGGACCTCACGCAGCTGCGCGACCTGCACGTCGCGGCGACGACCGAGGAGAGCGACTGCGCCCGCGAGCAGACCAAGGCCGAGCAGGACGTCGACCAGGTCCGCCAGCGCGCCGCCCGCGACCAGAAGCGCCTCGACTCCGGCGCGGTCACGTCCCCCAAGGACCTGGAGAACCTTCAGCGCGAGATCGCCTCGCTCGCCAAGCGCCAGGGTGACCTGGAGGACGTCGTCCTCGAGGTCATGGAGCGCCGCGAGTCCGCGCAGGAGCGCGCGGGCGAGCTGGCCGAGCGGGTGTCCTCGGTGCAGGCCAAGGCCGACGACGCGATCTCGCGGCGCGACGCGGCGGTCGCCGCCATCGACGCCGACCTGTCCTCCGTCGCCAAGGAGCGCGAGGTGGTCGCCGGGTCGATCCCGGCGGACCTGCTGAAGCTGTACGACAAGCTTCGCGAGAAGGAGGGCGGGGTCGGCGCGGCCAAGCTGTTCCAGCGGCGCTGTGAGGGGTGCCGGCTCGAGCTGAACATCACTGAGGTGAACGAGGTTCGCGCGGCCGCGCCCGACGCGGTCCTGCGCTGCGAGAACTGTCGGCGGATTCTGGTGCGGACGTCGGAGTCGGGGCTGTAGGCCACTCCAGCCCCGCCGGCGTTTGAGGCGCGGGGTGCGGGGCAGAGCCCCGCGACCGCAACGCCGGTGCGGCCTGCTGAAAGGGAAAGATGTGGCACCCCCAGACCTCGGGTCACCTTCGACGTTCGTGCTGCTGCGGCACGGGGAGACCGCGCTGACTCCCGAGAAGCGGTTCTCCGGGAGCGGGGGCGCGGACCCCGAGCTTTCCGACGTCGGGCGGCGGCAGGCCGAGCAGGCCGCCGACGCCCTGGTCGCCCGCGGTGACATCGACGTGGTCGTGGCCTCGCCGCTCGCCCGCTGCCGGCAGACTGCCGAGGTCGCCGCCGGGCGCCTCGGGCTCGATGTGCGGGTCGACGACGGGCTGCGCGAGACGCACTTCGGGGCGTGGGAGGGGCTCACGTTCAAGGAGGCCGGCGCCCGCTACCCGGACGACCTGAACGCCTGGCTCGCCTCGCCCGACGCCGCCCCGACCGGTGGCGGCGAGAGTTTCGCCGAGGTCGCCGAGCGGGTCGCCGAGGCCCGGGACCGGCTGACCGTCGCGTACCGGGGGCGCACCGCCCTGCTGGTCAGCCATGTGACGCCGATCAAGACGCTGGTGCGGCTCGCGCTCGGCGCCCCGGCCGAGGCCATGTTCCGCATGGAGCTCGCGGCGGCGTCCCTGACCACGGTCGCGTACTACGCGGACGGGAACGCGAGCGTGCGCTGCCTCAACGAGACAGCGCACCTCAGGTCGTAGGGGCTCAGCGCAGCGACGACGCCTCGCGGGCCAGGGCCTCCACCCGGCCCCAGTCCTTCGCCGCGATCGCGTCGGCCGGGAGCATCCAACTGCCGCCCACGCAGCCGACGTTCTTCAGCGCGAGATAGCCGGGCGCGTTGGCCGGCGAGACGCCGCCCGTCGGGCAGAAGCGAGCCTGCGGCAGCGGTCCCGCCAGCGACTTCAGGTACGCGGTGCCGCCCGCGGCCTCCGCCGGGAAGAACTTCATCTCGTGCACGCCGCGCTCGAGCAGCGCCACGACCTCCGACGTCGTGGAGACGCCGGGCAGGAACGGCACGCCCGACCCCTTCATCGCGTCGAGCAGGACGTCCGTCCAGCCGGGGCTGACCAGGAAGCGGGCGCCCGCTGCCACCGAGTCGGCGACGTTCGCGGGCGAGATCACGGTGCCCGCGCCGACGACGGCCTCCGGGACCTCGGCGGCGATCGCCCGGATCGCGTCGAGCGCGGCGGGCGTGCGCAGGGTCACCTCGATGGCGGGGAGGCCGCCCGCGACGAGCGCACGCGCGAGCGGCACCGCGTCGGCGACGTCCTCCACCACGACGACGGGGACGACGGGGGCGAGATCCAGCACGGAGGCGGAGCCGGCAGAGGCGGCGGCAGTCGAGGTCATGGCCCCATCCTGCCTCGCCCGCAGCAACATGCGCAAAGGGCGTTGCACATGCTGCAATCGCAGGGTCGAAGGGCGGCGGGTCTCAGTGGACCTCGTCCACCAGCACGTCCAGGTTCCACGGCCGCCCGGCCTTCGCGGGCTCCTCGACCTCCACGGCGTACCCGAGCTCCCGCAGCACGTCGACCAGCTCGGCGGGTCCGGTCGGAGCGGCCCCCGCCATCAGCAGCGACCGGACGATCCGCCCCTTGGTCGCCTTGTTGAAGTGGGAGACGACCTTGCGGGTCGGCGCGTGCAGCACCCGCACCGTCGCCGTCCGCTCCGCGACCGTGCCGTCGCCGGGCTTCGGCTTCCACGCGCTCGCGTACGCCGACGAGCGCAGGTCGAGCACGAGCCCGTCCCCGGCGGCCGCCGGCATCACCTCGGCCATCGGCCCGCGCCAGTACGCCCCGAGCGCGCCGAGCCCCGGCAGCTTCACGCCCATCGAGCACCGGTAGGAGGGGATCCGGTCGGTGACGCCGACCGCGCCCCACAGCCCGGAGAACACGAGCAGCGACCTGGCCGCCCGCTTCTTCGCGGCCGCGTCGAGGGAGGCCAGGTCCAGGGCGTCGTACAGGACACCCGTGTAGATCTCGCCGGCCGGGCGCGCGCCCGCCGTGCGCAGCTCCGCGTTCTTGGCGATCTCGCCGCGCAGCCCCTCGCTCAGGCCGAGCACCTCGCGCGCCTTCTCCTCGTCGGCCGCGCACAGCTCCACCAGCTCGTCCAGGACGGCCGCCCGCGCCTCGGCGAGCCCCGGCAGCGAGAGGCCCTCCGGCTTCAGCGGCGCCCCGCGTCCGGAAGCGGCCTTACCCTCGGACGGCGGCAACAGCACAAGCACGGGGCACTCCTCAAGCACGTACGGGAACACGGGTCGATCGACGCACCAGCGTACGGCGTGCCGACCCCGCCACCGCCTTCTACGCTCGACCCATGCCCCGTCGCCACCTCCGAGTGACCGGCGCGGCGCGGGAGCCGCTCGGTGCCGTGCTGCGTGAACTGCGTACGAAGCTGGACGTGCCCGAGGAGTTCCCGGCCGACGTGGCCGCGGAAGCGGAGCGCGTCGCCGCCGCGCCGCCCTGGCTGCCGGACCGCGACGAGACGGCGATCCCGTTCTTCACGATCGACCCGCCCACGTCGACCGACCTCGACCAGGCCATGCACCTGTCCCGGCGCCCCGGCGGCGGCTACCGCGTGCGGTACGCGATCGCCGACGTCGCCGCGTACGTCACGCCCGGCGGCCCCCTCGACGCCGAGGCGCACCGCCGCGTGACGACCCTGTACTTCCCCGACGAGAAGGTCCCGCTGCACCCGCCCGTGCTCAGCGAGGGCGCGGCGAGCCTGCTCCCGGACCAGACCTGCCCGGCCGTCCTGTGGACCATCGACCTGGACGCGGACGGGCGCCCCGAGACCACCGACGTCGTACGGGCCCTGGTGCGCAGCCGCGCCAAACTGAACTACGAGGGCGTGCAGACGGCCATCGACGACGGGTCCGCCGAAGAGCCGGTCGCCCTGCTCAAGGACATCGGGCTGCTGCGCGAACAGCTGGAGGTCGAACGCGGCGGCATCTCGCTCGACGTGCCCGAGCAGGAGATCGTCGCGAGCGACACCGCGTACGAACTCGCCTACCGGGCCCCGCTGCCCGCCGACGCGTGGAACGCCCAGATCTCCCTCCTCACCGGCATGGCCGCCGCGGACCTGATGCTCGCCTCGGGCACCGGCATCCTGCGCACCCTGCCGACCGCCCCCGACGGCGCGGTCGGCCGGCTGCGCCGCACCGCGAAGGCCCTGCACATCGAGTGGCCGCACCACGTCCCGTACTCCGACCTCGTCCGCTCCCTCGATCCGCGCATCCCGCACCACGCCGCGTTCCTCCAGGAGTGCACGACGCTGCTGCGCGGCGCGGGCTACACGGCCTTCAGCGGTGGCGAGCCCCCGGCTCTCGCCACGCACGCCGCCGTCGCCGCGCCCTACACCCACTGCACCGCCCCGCTGCGCCGCCTCGTCGACCGCTACGCGTCCGAGCTGTGCCTCGCCGCGTGCGCCGGGCGCGGCGTCCCCGAATGGGTGTTGACGTCGTTGGACGGCCTCCCGAAGGAGATGGCCGAGGGCACCCGGCGCGCGAACACCGTGGAGCGCGAGTGCGTCGACATCGTCGAGGCGGCCCTTCTTGAGCACCGGGTCGGCGACGTCTTCGACGCCGTCGTGGTGGACGTGAAGGACCGCCAACCGGCCGCCGGGACCGTGCAGTTGACCGAGCCCGCCGTTGTCGCCCGGGTCGAGGGCGGTACGTCCGCGCTGCCGCTGGGGGAGCGGCTGCGGGTCCGCCTCACGCAGGCGGACCCCGGCACGACGAAGGTGCTGTTCACGCCGGCGTGAGCCGCTGCTCCAGGGTGCGTGCCAACAGGTCGGGATCCTCCGCGTGCAAGCGCACCAGGTGAACGTCCTTCGGGTGGCCGAGGAACGTGAAGTGTCGTACGGGATCGGCGAGTTCGAGGGTGATGCTGGTCTGGGAGCCGACGTCCAGGTTCAGCTCGCCCTCGCGTGGCGTGTGCGTGTACTTGTTCTCGCGGCGCACCGACGCGATCCGCTCCAGCGGTATCCGCAGGTCGACATGGGCGGCGCGGCGCACCCGCAGCGCGTCGGCGGTGACCACGTGCGGCCGCGTGACGGACGCGGCGTGCAGGCCGAGCATCATCAGCACCGTGTAGACGTCGAGGAACAGGACGATGTGGTGGAGCGTCGGCCAGTTCCGCAGCAGCGCCCACATCCCGAAGGACTCGACGACGCACACGAACGTGAGGCCGTACATCATCACGGCCTGGCCGCGCGCGTACGGAAAGGCGCTCGCCCCCGCCGGGACGCCGTGCCGCCGCCGCGCCACCCATCGCCCGAGGCTCGCGAACACCCGCAGCTCGTGCCCGAGGATCCGGCGGACCCCGGCGGGCACGACCTCCCGCACGGCGTCCCGGCCGCCGCGCCGGTACAGCACGGCGAGCCCGCAGACCTCGACGACGAGCACCGCGACGCTCGCCGCCTCGACGCCGCGGGACGGCCGCGTACCCGCCAACAGGCAGACAGCGAAGACCAGTTCGGCGGCCAGGGCGGCGTAGGCGAGGGCGCGCGACGCCGTCCGCAGGGCCGTCACGGCGCACCGCCATCGGCGGCCATCCGCAGCGCGCGCCGGACGGCCTCGGCCTGGGCGGGGGAGAAGTCGGCGAGGAAGGTGTCGAGCAGGGAGTTCCCGTCCGTCAGGGCCTCGCCGGTCGGCAGGTCCGGCGGTACGCACGCGGCCAGCGACCGCGCCGCCCCGGCCACCCGGGGATCGTCCACGGGGGCGTCGGCGAGCGCGTCGAGCCGCGCGTACACGTCGCGGGCGGCGGCAAGGGCGTCGGGCCCGGACAGGGTGGGCAGCAGCGCCGACATCAGCCGCTCGCGTTCCTCGGGCGGCGCCGCCGTGTCGAGGAGGGCGAGCACCTCGCGGTCCTTGGCGGCCATGGGGGAGTCGGCCAGTTCGTCGTCCAACTCGCCGAGGAACGCGGTCAGTTCGGGAGACAGCGGCCCATCGGCGGGCAGCCGTCCCCGCTCGGCGTCGGACAGCAGATCCCGCAGCCGTGTCCGCCGCTCATGGATGGCCGCCTCCTGCCGCGCCAGATCGGCGTCCAGCTCACCGAGCACCTCCACGAGGTCCCGCCCCGCGTCCTCCGCCAGCACGTCCCGCACCTCGGGCAGGCCGAGCCCCAGCTCGGTCAGGCGCCGGATCCGGGCGAGCTCGACGGCGTGCCGCAGCCCGTACCTCCGGTACCCGTTGGCAAGGCGCTCGGGCTCGGGCAGCAGCCCGAGGTGGTGATAGTGCCTGATGGCGCGTGTGGTGACACCGACGATCCGGGCCAGCTCTCCGATCCGCATGACCTCAGTAGAAACGTTGACGCTACGGCAGGGTCAAGCGGACGGGGCCCTCCGCACCGGCAGGTAGGATGGCCGCACGGCAGACGAGCCGGGCGGACGGTCGCGTGGGGTTCTTGAGGAACCTCCCGAGGAACGTCCGGGCTCCACAGGGCAAGGTGGTGGCTAACGGCCACCCGGGGTGACCCGCGGGACAGTGCCACAGAAAACAGACCGCCCGGTGCTCAGGCGCCGGGTAAGGGTGAAACGGTGGTGTAAGAGACCACCAGCGCCTGAGGTGACTCAGGCGGCTAGGTAAACCCCACCTGGAGCAAGGTCAAGAGGGACCGCCTCCTCGGAGACGGTTCTGCGCGGACGATCGAGGGCTGCCCGCCCGATGTTCGCGGGTAGACCGCAGGAGGCCGGTGGCAACGCCGGTCCTAGATGGATGGCCGTCGCCCCGACGACCGCGAGGTCCCGGGGCACAGAACCCGGCGTACAGCCCGACTCGTCTGCCCCCCCTTCCACTTCCACCGCTCCGGCGTGCCTCAGAGCGCCGCGCCATGGGTCGAGCGGATCTGCTGCCGGCGGTGCTCCCGCTTCTCCTGGCGGCGCTGCTTGCGCTTCTTGGGCTCGTGCTCCGTGTGGTCGTCCTCGTCCGTGACGTCCTCGGTGTCCGTGTGCTCCTCCGGCTCCCGTACGAGGGAGTCGTCGAGGAGGTCCTCCGGCGGGGCCGGGAGGGACGCCGTCCAGTCGGCGGACTCGCGGGTCGTGCCGTTCACCGCGGGGCTCAGGCGTATGCGCAGGTCGTCAAGGCCGCCCGCCGGCACGCGGAAGACGTAGGTCGCGGTGCGGGTGCGGCGGCGGCGCACCTCCGTGTGCAGGCCGGCGAGGATGTCCTGGCCGGCGTCGTAGGAGCGGACGGCCCGGGCATCGCCCGCCCACACCTGGACGCGGGCGGTGAGGCGCATCCGCACCCCCGCCTTCGCGCGGCGCAGCGCGTCGGTGCGCTCCTTGGTGTGCTGCTCGACCGCCCTCGTGTGCGCGGCCTCGCTGGCGTAGCCCCTGCGCGGCGCGCGGCGCGGGTGCTCGGCGTGGTGCGCGCGCATGGCGCGGCGTACGCCGGGGGCCATGTTCTTCGCGCGGACCGTGAAGCGGACGTAGGTGTCGCCGTCCTCGTGGTCCCGGTCCAGGTACGTGGGCGCGAAGGGCTCGAGCTCGTCGATCGTCACTTCGAGGCCGCTGTCGAACGCGGCCCACTCGCCGACGTCCAGTGCTGTGCCGGTGGTGTCGTGGTCGTTCGAGGACATGGGCCCGCCTTTCGAGAGAAGAAGGATTATGTCCAGTATGCGAGTAATGCACATGTAAGGACGTACGGGTCCCGTCGGTGGCCCCTTCGACCGACCCCTGGGGCGTATGCGCAGGTGAGGAAGGTGCGGAGGAAGAGGAATTGCCTCTTCATTTACGTGCCGCTTACAGCTAGCGTCTGTGCGTATGAGTGAGCACGGCGTCACGGGGGCTGCCGCAACCCCGGACATGAACGACACGACGGACCCGGTCGGCAGGCTCGACCGCCTGACCGTCGGTCCGTGGCACCGACGGCTGACCGCGATCGTCGGCGTAGGAGCCTTCTTCGACCTCTACGAGGTGTTCCTCGGCGGCGTGCTCGCCGCCGCGCTCGCCGAGTCCTGGCAGCTGTCGGCCACCGAGAAGTCGTGGCTGATCGCCTCCGGGTTCCTGGGCATGTTCGTCGGCGCGAACGTGTTGTCCGTGCTCGCCGACCGGTTCGGGCGGCGGAAGATGTTCCTGGTCAACCTGGGGCTCTACTCGCTGTTCTCGCTGGCCTGCGCCTTCTCCCAGGACGCGACCCAGCTCTCCGTGCTCCGCTTCCTCGCCGGTCTCGGCCTCGGCGCCGAACTGGTGCTTGTCGACACGTACTTGGCGGAATTCCTGCCGCGCAAGGTGCGCGGCCGCTACATCGCCTGGGCCTACACCCTCGGCTTCGTCGGCGTGCCCGTCGCGGCGCTGCTCGGTGCGCGGCTCATCGCCAGGCACGAGCTGTTCGGCGTCGACGGCTGGCGCTGGCTGCTCGTCGCGGGCGCGCTCGGCGCCGCGTTCATCCAGGTCCTGCGGACCCGGCTGCCGGAGTCGCCGCGCTGGCTGGCCTCGCGGGGGCGGACGGCGGAGGCGGACGCGGTGGTGCGAGCCATCGCCGCTCAGTCACATCAAGCCCCGCTTTTGGACGAGAGCCAGCGGGGTCCGGGGCAGAGCCCCGAGACCGCGACCCCGGCGGGGCCGGCCAAGAAGGTGCCGCTCGGCGACATGTTCAAGCCCCCGTACGCGCGCCGCACCGTCATGTGGTGGATCTTCCAGATCCTCCAGACCGTCGGCTACTACGGCTTCGGTTCGCTGGCCCCCGTCGTGTTGCAGGCCAAGGGGCACACCGTCACGGAGTCCCTCTCGTACGCGGCCCTCAGCTACCTCGGCTACCCGGTGGGCTCGGCGTTGTCCGTGCCGCTCATCGACCGCATCGAGCGGCGCACGCTCATCATCCTGTCGGCGCTCGGGATCGCCGCGTTCGGCCTGGTCTTCGGGTTCGCGGAGGCGTCCTGGCTGATCGTCGGGGCGGGCTTCCTGCTCACCGTGTGCTCCAACGTCTTCTCGAACGCCTTCCACGTCTACCAGACGGAGATCTTCCCGACGGGCATGCGCTCCAGCGCCATCGGCATCGCGTACTCGCTGTCCCGCCTCACCTCGGTGGTGCTGCCGTTCATCGCGATCGACGTGCTCGACGACCTGGGCGCGAACGCGGTCTTCATCGGATCGGGCGCACTGATGCTGGTCCTGTGCCTGAACGTGCGGCTGCTCGGACCGCGTACGACGGGGCGGAGCCTGGAGTCGATCTGAGGCCCGTCACGACAGGCCCACGTGGGGGCGTGACGCCGCGATGAACGCGTGCATCAGGCCGCGCGACTCGTCCCGTACGACCCGGAGTTCCTCGCGGTCGTCGGCCGTGGTGATGCGGTCGACGGATGCCATCGCCTCCTGGGCGAGCGCGGTCAGCGGCGGGGACTTGGTGAGCAGTTCGACCCGGAACATCGCCTCCATGGCCGCCGCCCTCAACCGGTATGCCTCGCGCCGCAGTTCGTGGACGTCGGCCGTCTCGCCGGGCCGGTCGACGTGTTCGGGGAACCAGCGATCCAGCTGCCCCCTGCGGTAGTTGGCGAGCGCGCCGCCGAACGCGCAGTAGGCGTCGATGCGTTCCTGGCGAAGCCGTTCGGCGCGCGTGAAGTCCTGGCCGCGGGCGGCCGTGCGGCTCTGCAGTACGTGGCTCAGGGCGGCGCCCAGCAGGGTGCCGAGGACCGCTATGACGCTGGTGGCGACGACAATCATGGGGCCAGCGAAGCACCTTCGGGCGCGCCGCCGCCCCCGTAACGTCAGATCAGTGGCGGGCGGCCCAGTCGTGTCATGCGCCACACCGTGCGCCAGCGCATCGGGCGGCGTTCGCCGGCGGACGCGCGGATGCCCTCCGCGAAGCCGCCCGCCCAGGCGCGCAGGCCGCCGAGCGACCGGGTGCGCAGCAGCGTGATGCCGGTCCACACCGCCAGGTACAGCGGGATCAGCGGGAGGGGGAGGCGGCGGCGGGCCAGCCACACCCGGTTCCGGGCGGTCATCCGGTGGTAGACGGCGTGCCGGGCCGGGGACGTCTTGGGGTGCTGGAGCAGGAGGGACGGTTCGTAGAGGACCTTCCAGCCGGCGTCGAGCGCGCGCCAGGCGAGGTCCGTCTCCTCGTGCGTGAAGAAGAAGTCGGCGGGCCAGTCGCCGGTCTCGGCGAGCATGTCCATCGAGAAGGCGTGGCCGCCGCCGAGGAACGCGGTCACGAGGCCCCGCTTCATCGGGTCCTTCGCGCGCAGCCGCGGAACGTGGCGGCGCTGCGTCTCGCCGTGTTCGTCGGCGATGCGGAAGCCGACGACGCCGAGCTCCGGGTCCTCGGCGTACAGGCGCTGAATGGTGGAGAACACGTCGGCGTCGACGAGCAGCCCGTCGTCGTCCAGCTCGACGGCCACGTCCACGTCGCCGAACTCACGCAGCCGGGCGAGGGCGACGTTGCGGCCGCCGGGGCAGCCGAGGTTGTCGTCCAGCTCGACCGTCGTGACCTCGAACGGATAACCGGAGTACACGGGCAGCGGCGCACCGTTCCCGATCATGACCACGCGGGTCGGCACCGCATCCTGCTTGGCCACCGATTCCAGGAGGGCATCCACGTCCTTGGGGCGGTTGCCCATCGTGACGATGGCCACACCCAGGCGCGGGAGTTCGGTGCTTCGGTGCCTGTCAGTCATGGCGGCGATGGTAGCCGTTCACCTGACGCGCCCTGCCGGTGCGGGGTTTCAGACCCTTTCGAGGGGCCGGAACGGCTCGGCGGGCAGCGTCACCCGGATCGCGTCACCGGGCCTGACCTCACCACCCTCCCGTACGACGCTCATGATCCCGGCCTTCCGGACCGTCCCCCCGGTCTCCGGATCCCGGCCCACGACCCGCTTGAGCAGCCCGTCCTGGAACGCCTCGATCTGTACGCACGGATTGCGCAGGCCCGTGATCTCGACGACGGCGCCGCCCTCGCCGAAGCGCAGCAGGGTGCCGGTGGGCAGGGCGAGCAGGTCGACGCCGCGCGTGGTGACGTTCTCGCCGAGGTCGCCGGGCCGCACCGCGTGCCCCGCCCCGGCGACCTCCTCGAACAACTCCTCGTGCATCAGGTGCACTTGGCGAAGGTTCGGCTGCGTCGGGTCCTGGGCGACGCGCGAGCGGTGCCTGACGGTGACCCCCGCGTGCACATCGCCCTCGACACCGAGCCCCGCGAGCAGCGTGATGCTCTCCCGGTTCGGCTTGGTGAACGAGTACGTACCGTTGCTGCTGACCGCCGTGACGATGCCGTCCACTCCGTGCCCCCTGCGATCCGTGGCCAATGATCCCCGCCAGCGTAACCGGGGGAGAATCCGCGTATGAAGCAAGGAACGGTCATGGACGTGGTCGCCGCGGCGGTCGTCGAGGAAGGGCGGCTGCTCGTCGTCAGCAAGCGGGCCGCGCCCGACGTCTTCTATCTGCCGGGCGGGAAGCCCGAGCCGGGGGAGAGCGCCGAGGAGACGCTGGCGCGGGAGCTGGACGAGGAGCTCGGCGTGGTGCCGCGGCGACTGAGCCATCTAAGCCCCTCCGGCGATTGAGGAGCGGGGTCCGGGGCAGAGCCCCGGGGGTCGGCCCGGGGAGCCGCCTGCTCAATCGCCGCAGGGGCTTGAGCGGCTCAATCGCCGCAGGGGCTTGAATGGTCCAGGGAGCGTTTCGCTACGGCTGCCACATGCGCGCGCAGCGCCTCCCTCGGGTCGGGCGTGAGCGTGCCGAGGGCGACCAGTGCCGTCACGACCACGTCGCACAGCTCCGACTCGACGTCACCCCACGAGTGGCTGACGCCCTTGCGCGGGTTCTGGCCGACCGCGCCGATCACCGCCTCGGAGACCTCGCCGACCTCCTCCGACAGCTTCAACATCCGTAGGAGGAGGGCTTCTTGGGGCGGGCGGGCGTTGTTGGCGTCGAGCCAGGCGCGCAGCCGGTCGAGGGTCGCCCACAGTTCGCTGTCGTCGTTCGTCGTCACGGACGACGAGGCTATTCCTCTTCCTTCTCGTCCTGCTTCGCGGCCACCTGCTTGTTGCGGGACGCCACCACGGCCATCGCCGCCGCGCCCGCCCCGACCAGCGCCGCGGGCACCATCCAGTGCCGGTCGAGGCGGTGGCCCAGCGCGTGGTCCAGGGAGTAGCGGCCCGCGCCGGTCACCGCGAGGCCCGCCGCGACGAAGCCGAGGAACGCCGGGTATTCGTAGCCTCCGCCCTGCGCGAAGAACCCGTTCGGGGCGTGCACCGCGGCCGCGCCCGCCATGGTCCCCGCGGCGGCCGCGCCGCCCACCGGCGTCGCGAGCCCGAGCGCGAGCAGCACCCCGCCGCCCGCCTCCCCGAGCCCCGCGGCGATGGCGCTCGCCTTCGGCGGGTGGTACCCCATGGCCTCCATGCCGGCGGCCGTGCCGGACACGCCGCCGCCGCCGAACCAGCCGAGGAGCTTCTGCGCGCCGTGCGCGGCGAGCACCCCGCCGGTGCCGATCCGCAGCGCGAGGAGCCCGAGATCGCGGCGCCCGGGACAGGAATTACGAGACGTACGAAAACGTGAACAGGTCATGACTTCACCGTCCGGCACTCGTCCGGCCCGCACGCGGTGCGCGGGCCCGTTCGAGTGACATTAGTTCAGTGGATCTAGCACGCAAACAGGCGGCGGGGCTCAGCCCCGGCCGATGTACGGCATGTTCGTCGCCAGGACCGTCGCGAACTGGACGTTGGCCTCCAGCGGCAGCTCCGCCATGTGCCGCACCGTGCGGGCCACGTCCCCGACGTCCATCACCGGCTCCGCCACCAGCTCGCCGTTCGCCTGCGGGACGCCGCGCCGCATGGCCTCGGTCATGTCGGTCGCCGCGTTGCCGATGTCGATCTGGCCGCAGGCGATCCGGTAGGGGCGGCCGTCCAGGGAGAGCGACTTCGTCAGGCCCGTGAGGGCGTGCTTCGTCGTCGTGTACGCGATCGAGCGCGGGCGCGGCGCGTGCGCCGAGATGGAGCCGTTGTTGATGATCCGGCCGCCCTGCGGGTCCTGCTCCTTCATCTGTCGGAACGCGGCCTGCGCGCACAGGAACGCCCCGTTGAGGTTCACGTCGACGACCTGCCGCCACGCGCCGTACTCCAGGTCCTCGATGCCCACGCCGCCGGGACCGAACGTGCCCGCGTTGTTGAAGAGCAGGTCGAGGCGGCCGAAGCGGTCGCGGGCCGCGGAGAAGAGGGCGGTGACGTCCTCGGGGCGGGACACGTCCGCGCGGACCACGAGCGATCCGGTGTCCGGGGCGAGCGCCGCGGTCGCCTCCAGGGTCTCCGTGCGACGGCCCGCGAGGGCCACGCGCCAGCCCGCGCGCAGCAGTTCGAGGGCGACGGCGCGGCCGATGCCGGACCCCGCGCCGGTGACGACGGCGGTGCGCGGCGTCGGGTGCGTTTGCTGTTCGTTCATGGGGCCGCAGCGTACGGGTCGCGCGGCCACGCGGAGATCATCGCTCCGCCATGTGGCTGTTGTGTACGTGACAGTCGGGCGTCGTCGCGGGCCACTGCAATAGCGTTCCATGCCTCGCATACCGCAGCACTCCCCGGAACTCCGAGTCGCCGCCCAGCACTTGGGCCGCAGAAGATTCCTTACCGTCACGGGCGCCGCCGCCGCGCTCGCCTTCGCGACCAATCTGCCGACCGCGGGCGTCGCGGCCGCCGCCGAGCTCGACGCCAAGAAGATCAAGAGCGACCCGTTCACGCTCGGCATCGCCTCCGGCGACCCGCTGCCCGACTCCGTGCTGCTGTGGACGCGGCTCGCCCCGTCCCCGTACGAGACCGGCGGCGGGCTGCCCGCCTCCCGCGTCGACGTCGCCTGGGAGCTGGCGCTCGACGAGAAGTTCCGGCGCGTGGTGCGGCGCGGCACCACCACCGCGCACCCCGAGTACAACCACTCCGTGCACGTCGAGGTCGACAAGCTCTCCGCCGGGCGCGTGTACTACTACCGCTTCCGCGTGGGGAGTTGGGTGAGCCCGGCGGGCCGCACCCGCACCGCGCCCGCCACCGGCGCGAAGACCTCCGCGCTCACCCTCGCCGCCGTGTCCTGCCAGGCGTACCACGACGGGTACTTCACCGCGTACAAGCACCTCGCAGAGGACGACGTCGACGTCGTCCTCCACCTCGGCGACTACCTCTACGAGTACGCCGTCACCTCCGTCGGCGGCGCCCGCAACTACACCGACCGCGTCCTGCCCGACGTCTTCAACCGGGAGACCATGACACTGGAGGACTACCGGCTGCGGTACGCCCTCTACAAGAGCGACGAGGACCTGCGCGCCGCGCACGCCGCGCACCCCTTCGTCGTCACCTGGGACGACCACGAGACCGAGAACAACTACGCGGGCGACACCGACGAGAACGGCGACCCGCCCGAGGAGTTCCTGCTGCGCCGCGCCTCCGCGTACCGCGCGTACTGGGAGAACCAGCCGCTGCGCCGCCCGCAGGTGCCGAGCGGCCCCGACATGAAGCTCTACCGGCGGCTGCACTGGGGCCGGCTCGCCCAGTTCGACATCCTCGACACCCGCCAGTACCGCACCGACCAGGCCAACGGCGACGGCTGGAAGACCCCGACGCCCGAGTCCGAGGCCGCCTCCCAGACGCTGCCCGGCTTCACCCAGGAGCGCTGGCTGACCAACGGCTGGCGCGACTCGCGGGCCCTGTGGAACGTCGTCCCGCAACAGGTCACCTTCTCCCGCCGCAACAACGCCGCCGCGGGCAACACGACGCTCTCCATGGACTCCTGGGACGGCTACCCGGCCTCCCGCGAGCGCATCCTCAAGGGCGCCGACGCGGCCCGCGTCGAGAACCTGATGGTCCTCACCGGCGACGTCCACGTCTCGTACGCCATGGACATCAAGCGGGACGCCGACGACCAGGACTCCCGCACGGTCGGCACCGAGATCGTCACGACGTCGATCACCAGCGGCAAGGACGGCTCCGCCAAGCCGTCCAACTGGGCCAACTACCTCGCCCGCAACCCGCACATGAAGCACTACAACGGTCAACGCGGCTACGTGACCGTGGAGTTGGGGCAGGAAGCGGCACGGTCCGACTTCAAGACGGTGTCCGCGGTGACCACACCGGGGGCGGCCCTCACCACGGCGGCGTCGTTCGTGACGGTCGCCGGGGAGCCGGGCCTCAAGCCCGCGTAGGTCCGGTCAGTGCTCGCCGGGATAGCGGACGCCCACCCGTTCCCTGACGGCGTCGAGCGTCCGCATCACGGCGAGCGAACCCTCCAGCGGCACCAGCGGCGACTCCGTGTCGCCCGCCCGGACCCGCCGCATCACCTCGATCGCCTCGTGCCGCATCGAATCGTGCGGCCCGTCCTCCGGCGCCGCCACGAACTCCTCCGGGTCCCGCCCGTCCCGGTGCAGCACGAACCGCTCCGGGGAGAAGAACCCGGCCGGTACGTCGATCCGCCCGGCCGACCCGGTGACCGACGCGGTCACCCCCGTACCGGCGTTGAGCGCGCAGTGCAGCAGCGCGTGCGCGCCGCTGTCCCACGAGAGCAGCATCCCGGTCTGGAGGTCGACGCCCTCGTCGGAGAGCTGCGCGGACGCCGTCACGCCGGACGGCTCCCCGAGCAGCAGGTGCGCGAACGACACCGGGTACACCCCGAGGTCCAGGAGCGCGCCGCCGCCCTGCGCCGGATCACGCAGCCGATGCGCGGGCGGGAAGGGGCCCGCGAGCCCGAAGTCGGCCTGCACCGTGCGCACTTCACCGATCGCCCCGTCGTCGACGAGCGCCTTCATGCGCCGCACCAGCGGATGGCAGTACATCCACATGGCCTCCATCAGGAACACGCCCCGCGAGCGCGCGAGCGTCACCAGCTCCGCCGCCTCCCGCGCGTTCAGCGTGAACGCCTTCTCGCACAGCACCGGGCGCCCCGCCTCCAGGCAGAGCCCGGCCGCCTCCCGGTGCGCGGCGTGCGGCGTCGCGACGTACACGACGTCGACGTCCTCGTCCGCGGCGAGCGAGGCCCAGTCGCCGTACGCCCGCTCGATCCCGAAGCGCTCCGCGAAGGCCTTCGCCGAGGTCTCCTTGCGCGAGGCCACCGCCACCACCTCGGCGTCCGGCAGGTCGAGCAGATCGGCCGTGAACGACGCGGCGATCCCGCCCGTCGCGAGAATTCCCCAGCGCACCCGCTTCGCCATCGTGCTCCACCCACTCCAGATATTGGTCTCGACCGCACCGCTGAGCTGAGAGCATAGGGAATCGCACACATGGCCGGGAGAGGCGAAGGGAAACGAGGGGCAGCGGGATGAAGGACAGCGGATGTTCCACCGGGAGCACCACGGGGGAGGACGCGACCGGTGAGGTCCGCGGTGCCGCCCCAACGCCCGTTCCCAAGGCGGTGGTCGGGGCCGGCGCGAGCCTTCTCGTCACCTTCATCCTCGGCGGACTGACCGCCGTACCGCCGCTCTCCATGGACATGTACCTCCCGGCCCTGCCGGAGGTCACCGAGGTGCTGCACACCTCGGCCGCCACCGCCCAGCTGACCCTCACCGCGTGCCTGACCGGCATGGCGCTCGGGCAGCTCGTCGTCGGCCCGATGAGCGACAAGTGGGGCCGGCGCAGACCGCTGATCGTCAGCCTGCTGATCTACATCGTGGCCACCGCGATCTGCGCCTTCGCGCCGAACGCCACCCTGCTCATCGCCTTCCGGCTGCTCCAGGGGCTCGCCGGCTCGGCGGGCATCGTGATCGCTCGCGCCGTCGTCCGCGACCTGTACGACGGCGTCGCCATGGCGAGGTTCTTCTCGTCCCTGATGCTGATCTCCGGCATCGCGCCGATCGTCGCGCCGCTGATCGGCGGCCAGGTGCTGCGGTTCACCGACTGGCGCGGCGTCTTCGTCGTGCTCACCGGCATCGGCATCGCGCTCACCGCCGTCGTGTGGAAGTTCCTGCCGGAGACCCTCGCGCCCGAGCGGCGGCACGGCGGCGGCACCATGGAGGCGCTGCGCACGATGCGCGGACTGCTCGCCGACCGCGTCTTCCTCGGCTACACGGTCGTCGGCGGCTTCGCGTTCGCCGCGCTCTTCGCCTACGTGTCGGCCTCCCCGTTCGTGATCCAGGAGATCTACGGGGCGTCCCCGCAGACGTTCAGCCTCCTCTTCGGGCTCAACTCGGTCGGCCTGATCGCCGTCGGCCAGCTCAACGGCAAGGTGCTCGTCGGCCGGGTCAACCTCGACAAGGTGCTCGGCATCGGCCTCACCATGGTCGTCCTCGCCGCCGCCTTCCTCCTCCTGGCCGCGACCGGCGTCTTCGGGTCCCCGGAGGAACTGGGCCTCGCCCCCGTCGCCGCGGGCCTCTTCGTCCTCATGGCGTCGATGGCCCTCACCACCCCCAACACCAACGCCCTCGCCCTCATGCGCACCCCGCACGCGGCGGGCTCCGCGTCGGCGCTGCTCGGCACGTCCTCGTTCCTGATCGGCGCGATCGCCTCCCCGCTCGTCGGCATCGCCGGCGAGCACACGGCGGTCCCGATGGCGCTGGTCCAGCTCGTCTGCGGGCTCGTCGCCGCGCTCGCCTTCGTCACCCTCTGCCGCCCCTGGCAGCAGCGCGCGGCGGGGGAGGTGGCTGCACGCTGAACGCGCCCAGACTGCGCCACGACACCCCCGAGCGGGCAGGGCTCGACGCGGAGCAGCTCGCCGGGCTCGTCTCCGATGTGCGCAGGCTGCCCGAGGGAGCGCGGCCCTGGTGCGCCGGCGCCGTCGTGCTCGCGGGGCGCGGCCCGGTGATCGCCGTGGAAGCGGCGCACGGCTGGGCGGCGCGCTACGCGTCGTACGACGAGGTGACGGACACCGGGATCGAACTGCCGCCGGCCTCCCGCGTGCCAGTCACCGCCGACACCCCCTTCGACCTGGCCTCGCTCACCAAGCTCTTCACGTCGATCGCCGCCGTGCAGCAGATCGAGCGCGGCAGGCTCGGCATCGACGCGAAGGTCGGCGCCTACGTCCCCGAGTTCACGGGCGCCGCCCGGCACGGCGTCACGGTCCGCGAACTCCTCACCCACACCTCGGGCCTGCGCCCCGAACTCCCGCTGTACGACGCCCCGGACGCGGCCGCCCGGGCGGCCATGCTGCGCGCGGAGGAGCCGTCGTCACCACCCGGTGACTACCTGTACTCCGACCTGAACATGCTGCTCCTCCAGCACGTCCTCGAGCGGGTCACGGACCGCCCCCTCGACGTCCTGGTCCACGAGGGCATCACCCGCCCCCTCGGCATGACCGCCACGTCGTACGGGCCCCGCCCCGGCGCCGCCGCCACCGAGGACCAGCGCCGCCCCTGGGCCAAGGCTGACCGGGGCATGGTGCGCGGCGAGGTGCACGACGAGAACGCGTGGGCGCTCGGCGGCGTGGCCGGCCATGCGGGCCTCTTCTCCACGGCGTACGACCTGGCGGTCCTGTGCCGCACCCTCCTCACCGGCGGCTCCTACGGCACGGCCCGCATCCTCGGCCCCGACTTCGTCGACCTGATGCTGACGCCGCCCGGCCTCGGCTTCCGGCTCGACCAGTCGTGGTTCATGGGCGAACTGGCGGGCCGCGGCGCGGCGGGCCACACCGGTTTCACGGGGACGTCCCTGGTGATCGACCCGGCGACGGACACCTTCCTGGTCCTGCTCGCCAACACGGTGCACCCCCGGCGCCGCGGCCCGGCGAACGGCCCGCGCGTGGCGGTGGCGAACCGGCTGGCGCGGGCCGTCATCTGACGCGGACCTGGGCCGGCGCCACCGCTCCGTAGAATCGCGGGGTGAACGCCCCCCTCCAGTCGCCCTCCGACACCCTCCGCACGGCCCTCGCCGGACTCCTCGACGGCCTCCCGCCCACGCAGGCGGCGAAGGCCGTCGAGCGGCTCATCGCGAACTACCGGGGTACCACCCCGACCGACGCCCCGATCCTGCGCGAGCGGGCGGACGTCGTGGCGTACGCGGCGTACCGGATGCCGGCCACGTTCGAAGCGGTGCGCTCCGCGCTCGACGCGCTGGACGCCGCGGCCGACTGGCGGCCCGCCGGGCACCTGGACATCGGGGGCGGCACGGGCGCGGCCGTGTGGGCGGCGCAGGACGTGTGGCCGGGGGAGCGGACCACGACGGTCGTCGACTGGTCGCAGCCCGCGCTCGACCTCGGCCGCGAACTGGCCGCCTCTCAGGGCGACTTGGCGGAATCGGTGCGCTGGGAGCGGGGGCGGATCGGCGTGCACGACGCCCCGGAGGCCGACCTCGTCACGGTCTCCTACGTCCTGAAGGAACTGACCGAGGCCGACCGTGCGACCGTGGTCGACGCCGCCGCGCGCGCCGCCACGGGCGCCGTGGTGATCATCGAACCCGGCACCCCGGACGGCTACACCCGCGTCATCGAGGCCCGCGACCGCCTGATCGCCGCCGGCTTCCACATCGCGGCACCCTGCCCGCACAGCGCGGCCTGCCCCATCGTGCCCGGCACGGACTGGTGCCACTTCTCGGCGCGCGTCGCCCGCTCCTCACTGCACCGCCAGGTCAAGGGCGGCTCCCTCGCGTACGAGGACGAGAAGTTCGCCTACGTCGCCGCGACCCGCTCCGCCCCGACGCCCGCCCCGTCGCGCGTGATCCGCAAACCCCAGACCCGCAAGGGCCAGGTCCTCCTCGACCTCTGCGAGGCGAACGGAACCCTGACACGGACGACGGTGACCAAGAAGCACGGTGCCGCTTACCGCGAGGCCCGGAACGCGGATTGGGGCGACGGGTGGGGCCAATCAAGCAATTCAAGCCCCTGCGGCGATTGAGCAGCGGGGCCCGGGGCAGAGCCCCGCGACCCCGACCACGCCGCCCGGTCAGCGGAGCTCAAGCGTGCAGCACTTCACGCTCCCGCCCCCCTTCAACAACTCACCCAGATCCATCCCCACCGGCACGAACCCCCGCTCCCGGAGCGGCCCGAACAACCCCACCGCCCCCTGCGGCAGCAAAACGTTCCGGCCGTCCGACACCGCGTTGAGGCCGAAGGCCACCGCGTCCTCCTCGGAGGCGATCAGCGCGTCTGGGAACATCCGCCGCAGCACCGCCCGGCTCCCGGGCGAGAACGCCGCCGGGTAGTACATGACGGAGTCGTCCGTGTCGTCGAGGACGGCCAGTGCCGTGTCCAGGTGGTAGAAGCGCGGGTCGACGAGATCGAGCCCGACGACCGGCCGCCCGAACACCTCCTGCGCCTCCCCGTGCGACAGCGGCGAGGCCCGGAAGCCGCGCCCCGCGAGCACGTACGAGGCGGTGACGGCGAAGTCGCCCTCGCCCTCGTTGACGTGGACGGGCTCGTGCACCTCCGCGTATCCGCGCGCCCGGAACCACTCCAGGTGCGCGGCGGCCTCGGCCTCCCGCTCCCGGTGCGCGAACCGGGCGCCGAGCACCCGGCCGTCCACCACGGTCGCGCCGTTCGCCGCGAACACCATGTCCGGCAGTCCTGGCCGGGGGGCGAGCACCTCGACGGTGTGGCCGAGCGCGCGGTAGCGGTCCCTGAGGTCCTCCCACTGGGCGACCGCGAGCGGGACGTCGACGGGTTTCGCCGGGTCCATCCACGGGTTGATCGAGTACGTGACCTTGAAGTGTGCCGGTGGGCACATGAGATAGCGCCGGGGTGTGGCGCGACGTTCGACAAGGCGCGGATTACGCAATGAGGGCTCCTCATGACCGCAGGTCCGGGTGGAAGCCCATGGTGCGGCCGGAGGAGCCCTCGGGGCTGTGAACCGAACGGGTGGTTCACTCCTGATCCTGATCACGAAGCGTCGTGCGTGCCGCGCTTCTCCTTCAGCTTGCGCAGAAGCTCACGCTTCTGCGCCACGGGATCGGGGCCCCCGCCACCGACGCGTCCACCACGTCCGCCGCCGCGCATCGCCTTGCGGGACATGTTGCTGCGGTCGCCGCCGACGCCCAGCATGCCGCCTGCTCCACCTCGGGTCATGGTCGTCCTCCTCGAACCATTGTGACGATACGTATCGTCTCGCTTCCTGGGTGTACTCCACCTTGGGCGAGACGGTACGTCTTGTCAAGACATTACGAGACGGACCGTCTCGGTTCGCCCGCTGCTACATTCGAACCATGTCAGCAACGAAGAGCCAGTCGGCGAAGAAGGCCGTCCCCGACGCCACCCGCCGCAGCGAACGTTCCCGCCGCGCGATCTACGACGCCGCCCTCGGCCTCGTAGGAGAGATCGGCTACCCGCGCACCACCATCGAGGGCATCGCCGCCCGCGCCGGCGTCGGCAAGCAGACGATCTACCGGTGGTGGGGCTCGAAGGCCGAGGTCCTGATGGAGGCCTTCATCGACCTCAACGAGCGCAACACGGAAGTCGCCGCCGAGCGGCACCCCGGCTACCCCGGCGACCCGTCCGTCCTGCCCGACTCCGGCGACATCGAGGCCGACTTCAAGCTGCTGCTGCACGCCACCGTCGACGTACTCAAGGACCCCGTGTTCGAGGCCCCGGCCCGCGCGCTCGCCGCCGAGGGGCTGGCCGACCGCGCGTTCTCCGAGGAGTTCGTCGCCAGGCTGCTCATGCCGGGCCTCGACCTCTACGCCGACCGGCTGCGCGCCGCGCAGGAGGCCGGCCAGGTCCGCGCCGAGGTCGACCCGCTGATCGCCCGCGACCTGTTCTCCGGACCGCTCGCCCAGCGCTGGCTCCAGAACACCGGACCGCTCGACCACGCCTACGCGGACACGATCGTCGAGTACGCCCTCTACGGAATCGGCACCCGCCCCCGGGCCTAAGGTCCGCCCCCACCCACCCCGGATGTGGACTGTGGCCACCCGGGGCGCAGGATGGTGGGACACTTTTGGTCCAAGGTTCATCCGGACTCGGCACGACAGCAGTGGCTCGACGGCGATGGTGAGGGGATTGATGGGCGCGGAGCAGGGCCGCCGATTCGGCGGGCGGAGCGGTACGGAGGGGCGCGCGCCGGGCGGCCGGCTCTCACGATGGCTGAGGGCCTCGCGCGGCCCGAAGGACACCGCGGCCGCCGACGCGGCCCGTGAGGACCTGCTCTTCGCCGCTGCCGCCGCCGGACTGCCGCTGGCCCCGGCCGCGTACCCCTCCGACTACCGGTGCTCGTGCAACCGCGTCGGCTGTCCGACCCCCGGCAGGCACCCCGTCTCCTTCGCCTGGCAGACCCAGTCCACGACGGACCGCGCGCAGATCGAGCGCTGGGCGAGACACCAGCCGCTGGCCAACTTCATCACGGCGACGGGCATGGTCCACGACGTCCTCGACGTCCCGCTCGAGGCCGGCCACGAGGCGCTGGAGCGGCTGCTGGCCGCCGGGATCGAGGTCGGCCCCGTCGCCGAGTCCGGCGGTGACCGCATGCTCTTCTTCACGGCGACGCGAGGGACGCCGGACGAGGAGGACGAGTGGTGGCCCTGCGAACTGGACTGCCACCCCGAGACCATGGACGAGCACCCCGGGCTGCGGTGGCACTGCCGTGGGTCGTACGTGCTCGTGCCGCCGGCCCGGCTGCCCGGTGAGCGGTCCGTGTTCTGGATCCGCGGCCCGGAGCATCCGCTTCCCGATCCGCTCACGTTGCTGGAGACCCTGACGGACGCGTGTGCGCGGTACGTGGGCGCGGAGCCCGACTACACGTCGGCGTGGCCCTGATTCAAGCCCCTGCGGCGATTGAGCAGCGGGGTCCGGGGCAGAGCCCCGAGACCGCAACACCGGTCGCCCGTCAGCTGCCCTCGGCCGTCGTGATGCCCTCCACTCGGGACACCACATTCACCTTCCCCGCTCCCCCCGGAGGGTCGATCGCCGCCTGGCCCGAGACGTAGCCGTACATCGCCGACTGCTTGGGCTCGCCCTTCATCAGCGCCTTCACGTCCGCGCCGATCGCGGGGAGGTTGCTGCCGGGGAACGCGGTCAGCTTCTCGTAGCGGCGGGTCGTGAAGAAGACGAGGGCGCCGCCGTTCTCGGTGCGCAGGGCCACGGGTGCGAAGTCGCCCGAGGCGAGGGGCTCGTCGATGAACTGCGTGGTGAGGCCGGGGCGCGTGCCGATTTTTTCGCGGGTCTGCCGCCAGCGCGTCGTGTGCGGGCCGGGGGCGTAGTCGTCCCCGCCCTTCTTGAGGTACTGGATGTACTGCTTGCCCATGTCCTGCGGACGCTGCGCGAGACCCGACGCGTCGGGGTCGACGGACTCGCCCCAACCGTCCTTGTCCTGCTTGAACTTGGGGACCGTGCCGTCCCGGAACAGGGAGAGGTACGAGACCGCCCACGGCGCGTTCTCGGCGTTGCGGGTGAAGACCATGACCCAGCGGTAGCCGTTGACCCGGTTGTTGTCCGAGTTCGTCACGAACCAGCGCGGCCAGCCCGCCTTCTTCGGCACCGTGATCTTCGTGTCGGTGAGCTTCAGCGGCGAGTGCTTCGGGTTGCCGTTCGGATTGAGCGCGCGGCCAGCCTTCAGCTTCGCGGCGTCGATCGCGCCGAGCGCCCCGGTGACGTGCTTGGCGTCGGCATCGGCGTCGTACGTCCTGTCCGCCTCGTTGTACGCGTCCACGAAGGTGTCGACGGCGCGCGCCGCCTGTCCCTTCGTGGTCGTCGGGACGATCTCCAGCTCGCCGTGCACGGTGACACAGCCGCTCGCGGTGAGGGACAGCACGACCGCGGCCGCCGCCGCTGCGACCGGTCGGCCGATCCTGTTCCTGGCCTCGCTCATGACGTTCGATTCACCTTCCGCTCCCCGGCCCCATGCACGGGCCCGAACCCTACCGGGAAGAGGAGGCCCGCACTGCCGCGACCCTGCGGGAGAACAGCCCGGGAGGCGCGAAGAACAGGGCGAGAGTGGGGACAAGATAGACGAACCAGACGGTGACCTGAAGGACCGTCGGGTCGGGCTGGAAGTTGAAGACACCCTTCAGGAGCGTGCCGAGCCAGCCGTCCGGGGAGATCGTCGAACTGATGTCGAAGGCCAGGTTGTTGAGGCCGCCGACGAAATCGGCCTCCTGGAGGTCGTGGAAGCCGTACGCGAGGACGCCCGCAGCCACGACGACCAGCATGCCGCCCGTCCACGTGAAGAACTTCGCCAGGTTGATGCGCAGCGCGCCCCGGTAGAACAGCCAGCCGAGGACGACCGCCGTGGCGAGGCCGAGGAGCGCGCCGATCACCGGGTCCGTCGTGCCGTTGCTGGTGGCGTGCACCGCCGTCCACACGAACAGGGACGTCTCGAGCCCCTCGCGGCCCACCGCGAGGAACGCCGTCACGACGAGGGCCGCCGTGCCCATCTGCAGGGCGCTGTCCAGCTTTCCGTGCAGCTCCGTCTTCAGGTGCCGGGCCGTGCGCCGCATCCAGAACACCATCCACGTCACCAGGCCGACGGCGATGATCGACAGCGAGCCGCCGAGCGCCTCCTGCGCCTGGAATGTCAGTTCCTGCGAGCCGAACTCCAGGCCCGCGCCGAACCCGAGCGACACCAGGATCGCGACGCCGACCCCCGCCCACACCGGCTTCAGGGCGTCCCGGCGCTCCGTCTTCACCAAGTAGGCGACGAGGATGCAGACGATGAGGCTGGCTTCCAGACCCTCACGCAGCCCGATCAGGTAGTTCGCGAACATCGCGTCTCACGCGCCCTTCTGCTTCTGGGTCTGCTTCTGCTCGAAGAGGCCGCGGCCCCACCAGTCACTGCCGTCCCGCACTCCGGGCGGCACCGCGAACACCGCCGAACCGACGTGCTGGATGTACTCGTTGAGCGCGTCCGTCGCGAGATTCCGCTGCACCGGGATGAACCCCTTGCGTATGTCCTTCTGGTACGCGAGGAAGAACAGGCCCGCGTCAAGCCGGCCGAGCCCGTCCGTGCCGTCGGTGAACGAGTAGCCGCGCCGCAGCAGCGTCGCCCCGTGATTGGAGTCGGGGTGCGCGAGCCGCACGTGCGCGGTCGGCTTCATCGCCTTCAGGAACGGCTCGTCGCGCTCCTTCGCCTTGCCGACCGGGGCGCCCTCGCCCTTGTCCCGGCCGAACACGTCCTCCTGCTCCTGAAGCGACGTACGGTCCCAGGTCTCGATGTTCATCCGGATCCGGCGGGCGACCAGGTATGAGCCGCCCTTCATCCAGTCGGCACCGTCGCCCGGAGAATCCACCCACACGTGCTCGGCGAGGCGGTCCTTCTCGGTGCCCGCGATGTTGCGGGTGCCGTCCTTGAAGCCCAGCAGGTTACGGGGGGTCTGCGCGTCCGGAGTCGTCGACGAGGTCTTGCCGAAGCCGAGTTGGGACCAGCGGATGGCGACCTTGCCCATGCCGATGCGGGCGAGATTGCGGATGGCGTGCACGGCGACCTGCGGGTCGTCGGCGCAGGCCTGTACGCACAGATCGCCGCCGCTGCGGGTCTTCTCCAGGTTCTCGCCGGGGAACCTGGGCAGGTCGACGAGCGCCTCCGGCCGCTTGTCGGCGATGCCGAGGGCCTTTCCGTGCTTCTCGAAGAGGGAGGGCCCGAAGCCGATCGTCAGCGTGAGCCGGGACGGCTGGAGCCCCAGCGCCTCGCCGGTGTCGTCCGGCGGCGCCTCGACGAGCCCGCCGTACGCGCCCTCGCCGACGGTGCGCCCCTCGGTCATCCGCGCGGCGGCCTTCGTCCAGTCCTTCAGGAGCTGCACGAACTCCTCGCGGTCGGCCGTCTTCACGTCGAACGCCGCGAAGTGCAGCCGGTCCTGGACCGCCGTGGCGATCCCCGCCTGGTGCGCCCCGTGGAACGGCACCGAGCCGCCCGCCTCACCCGCCGGCTGCATGTCCGAGCCGTCGGCCGACCGGGTCAGGGCGACGGCGCCGCCCGCTGCCGCTGCGCCGAGCGCGAGCCCCGCGCCGCCGACGGCGAGCAGGGAACGCCGGGAAGGCGAAGGAGAGTTGGGGGAGCTGGGGGAGTCGGGGGAGCTGGAGGTCACGTCGTCCGCCATGGCGGCCCTCTCCTCGTGGTGCGTATTCACGTTCTCGGCTACTTGACGACCGCGGCGGCCAGCTTCGACAGGGGCTCCGCCAGCGCGTTGACCGCGTCGGACAGCTCCTTCTGGTCCGCCTTGCCGACCTTGTCGTAGGAGGTGAACTCGTAGCCCTGCTTGCCCTCGCGGTACTTGTCGAGCAGCTTGTCCAGCGCCGCGAACTGCTTGTCCAACTCCTTGGTCAGCGCGGCGTCGTTCTTCGCCGCGACCGGCTTCAGCAGGTCGTACGCCTTCTCGGCGCCCTCGACGTTGCCCTTGAAGTCGACGAGGTCGGTGTGCGAGTAGCGCTCCTCCTCGCCGGTGACCTTGCCGGTGGCGACCTCGTCGAGCAGTTCCTTGGCGCCGTTGGCCATGGAGGTGGGCGTGATCTCCGCCTTGCCGACGCGCTGCTGCCAGTCCTTGAGGTCCTTGTCGAGCTGGTCCGCGAGCCCCTTCTCCGTCTTCCCGATCTTCTTGTCCTGCCACAGCGCCTTCTCCAGGCGGTGCCAGCCGGTCCACTTCTGGCCCTCTTCGAGGCCGTCGGCCCGCACGTCGACCTTCGGGTCGATGTCACCGAACGACTCGGCGACCGGCTCGGTGCGCTCCCAGCCGATACGGGAGGGGGCGTACGCCTTCTTGGCGGCCTCCAGGTCGCCGTCGCGGACGGCGTCGGTGAACGTCTTCACCTTCGGTAGCGTCTCGTCGGCCTGCGCCTGCGTGTACTGGCGGTAGGTGGCGACGGCGGCGTCGAGCCGCGGGTCCCGCTTCACCGTCGCCTTGCCGCCGGTCACCTGCACGTCCTGGCGGTGGCCCTTGCCCTTCATGCCGGGGATGCAGGCGATGCGGTAGTCGCCGCTCTTCACCTCGGCGGTGAGGCTGTGCCTGGTGCCGGGGCCGATGTTCTCGCGCTCGGAGACGATCCGGTCGTCCGGGAAGAGGATCTCGACCTCGGTGACCCGGGACCCCTTGTTCTCGACCGCCAACTCCACGTGCCCCGCCGGGAACTGCTTCTTCGACACCTTGCAGCTGTCGTCGTCGGCGGTCACCTTGATCGCACCGGAACCGGCGCTCTTCGCGTCGCTTTTCTGGGTGCACCCCGTGACCGCGGTCAGGGCGGCCACCGCGGCGACAGCGGTGGACAGGGTGAGTCGGGCGGCTCGCATGCGGGCTCCAAGGCGTACAGCAGCGGTACAGGGGGTGCACAGGAACAGGGGCAACTAAGGCCGACCTAACTTATATGAGGCTTACCTCAGTACCGCCCATGGGCAAGTCAGGGAAGAGTCAAGGGATCGTCAAGCTCCGGATGTCCCGTGGTTGACTGCCGCCATGAACGAGTACGGCATCGAGTACGACGTGGTGCGCGTCTTCTGCGCCCCTGGCGGCCGGGAGGGCAACGCGCTGGGCGTCGTCCGCGACGGCTCCCGCCTGCCCGACAGGGGCGAACGACAGGCCTTCGCCGCCAAGTTGGGCTTCAGCGAGACCGTCTTCGTCGACGACCCCGAGCGCGGCGTCATCGACATCTACACGCCGACCGCGCGCCTGCCGTTCGCCGGACACCCTTGCGTCGGCACGGCCTGGCTGCTCGACGTGCCGGAACTCGTCGTGCCCGCGGGCGTCGTCGGGGCGCGCCTGGACGGCGAGTTCAGCTGGATCGAGGCGCGCGCGGAGTGGGCGCCCGGGCGCACGCTGCGGCAGTACGACTCGGCCGCCGAGGTCGACGCGCTGCCGGTCCCTCCGGAGGGTGAGTGGATCTACGCGTGGGCCTGGGAGGACGAGGCGGCGGGCCGGGTCAGGGCCCGCGCCTTCCCCGGCCGCGGCGACGGCATCGTGGAGGACGAGGCCACGGGAGCGGCCGCGCTGGCACTGACCGGCCGCCTCGACCGGGCACTGAACATCCGCCAGGGCCGCGGCTCCCAGATCCTGACGGCACCGCAGCCGGGCGGCCTGATCGAGGTGGGCGGCCGGGTGAGCTGGGGCATCTGAAGCCCCGCTTTTCGAACGAGAGCCCGCGGGGTCCGGGGTGGAGCCCCGCGGCGTCAACCACGGCACGGCCCAAAGGGTTACGCGGCCGACCGAAACTCCTCGCCCAGCCCCCGGAACACCCCGGTATTCAAGGCGAACGCCGCCTTGCACTCCGCCACCACCCTCTGCTTCTCCAACTCGTCCACCGCGATGGCGTCAAGAAGCTCGCGGTAATGGCGCTTGAACGCCGCGGGGTTGGCGATCCCCTCGAAAACGTAGAACCGCACGCCGTCCCCCTTGCGCGCGAACCCCCACGTCCTCTCCGCCTTGTCCCGGATGATCTGCCCACCCGAGAGATCGCCCAGATAGCGCGTGTAGTGGTGCGCCACATACCCGGCCGGCCAGGACGCCGCACACTCCGCGACCCGCTCCGCGTACGCCCGCGTCTGCGGCAGCGCGGAGACGGTCTCCCGCCAGTCCGGGCCCCGCAGATGCGCGAGGTCGCGCTCCAGCTCCGGTACGCGCAGCAGCTCCGGCCGGATGAAGGGCCCGGCCACCGGATCGCCGGCGAGCCGCCGCGCGTCGTCCTCAAGTGCCCGGTACACGAACCACAGTTGCTCCGTGTACCGCGCGTACGCGTCCACGCCGAGCCGCCCGCCGAGCAGATCCCCCATGAACGACGACGTCTCCGCCTCCGTGTGCTGCTCGTGCGAGGCGGTGCGGATCAGCGTGGAGAACGGGGTGTCCATGGAGCCTCCGGGTTGCCGACAAGCTGTCGGTAAAAGCGTACCCAGTGACCCGATCAAGGGAACGTAAATCCAAAAAACCGAAGGTCGAAGGCATGGAGAACCGGGGGCCCGGGAGGTCGCTACGGCAGCGTGAGGATCTCCGTGCCACTCTCCGTGACGACCAGCGTGTGCTCGAACTGCGCGGTCCGCTTGCGGTCCTTCGTGACGACCGTCCAGCCGTCCTCCCACATGTCGTACTCGTACGTGCCGAGCGTGAGCATCGGCTCGATCGTGAACGTCATGCCGGGCTGGATCACGGTCGTGGCCTGCGGGGAGTCGTAGTGCGGGACGATCAGGCCGCTGTGGAAGGACGAGTTGATGCCGTGACCCGTGAAGTCGCGCACCACCCCGTAGCCGAAGCGCTTGGCGTACGACTCGATGACCCGGCCGATGATGTTGATCTGGCGCCCCGGCTTGACGGCCTTGATCGCGCGGTTCAGGGACTCGCGGGTCCGCTCGACGAGGAGACGGGACTCCTCGTCGACGTCGCCCACCAGGTACGTGGCGTTGTTGTCGCCGTGCACGCCGCCGATGTACGCGGTGACGTCGAGGTTGATGATGTCGCCGTCCTTCAGGACGGTCGAGTCCGGGATGCCGTGGCAGATGACCTCGTTGACGCTCGTGCACAGCGACTTCTGGAAGCCGCGGTAGCCGAGCGTCGACGGGTACGCGCCGTGGTCGCACATGTACTCGTGCGCGATCCGGTCCAACTCGTCCGTGGTGACACCCGGGGCGATCGCCTTCGCCGCCTCCGCCATGGCCCGCGCCGCGATCCGCCCGGCGACCCGCATGGCCTCGACGGTCTCCGGGGTCTGCACCTCGGGGCCCGTGTACGGCGTCGGCGCGGGCTTGCCGACGTATTCGGGGCGCCGGATGTTCCCGGGCACGGAACGGGTGGGGGAGATCTCCCCCGGAACGAGCAGGGTGGGCGAAGCTTGCGACTGGCCAGACATGCCAGCGAGTGTAACGAGCGCGCGTGGGGGAGCATGGCGGAGACGAGAGGAGCCGCCGTGGCGCTGTTCAAGAAGCGAACCGTCGGAAAGCCGGGCGAGTGGTACTACTGCCTGGAGCACAAGAAGGTCGAAGAGGGCCCGGAGTGCCCCAACAAGGACCGCTTCGGCCCCTACGCCTCCCGCGAGGAGGCACAACACGCCATGGAGACGGCGAGGGAACGAAACCTGGAGTGGGATTCCGACCCCAAGTGGAACAGGGACAGCCCCGCCGACGATTGAGCCTCTCAAGCCCCGCCGGCGATTGGGCATCTCAAGCCCCGCCGGCGATTGAGGCGCGGGGTCCGGGGCAGAGCCCCGCGCGGGTGACCGCAACATCACCACCGCGCGGGCGGCGGCGCGGTCAAGTGATCCGCAAGCCGCGACAACCGATCCCGAAACCCCCGCCGCCCCCGCGGAGCGCCCGTCGCGTTCTCCCCGGCCGCCGCACTGACCAGATGCTGCACCGTGTCCAGGTCCAGGTCCGTGTCGCCGGGAACGCTCAGCCCGTCGTGGGCCATGGCACGCAGATCCCCACCGCCGGAGGCCTCCGCGTCGAGCGCCAGGATCGTCGCCCCCGCGCGGCGCGCGTCATGCACCCGCTCCAGCAGCGGAGCGCCCGGCTCGGTCGGCGTGACCACGAGGAGCGTCTCGCCGCGCCGCGCCGCTTCGAGCCGGCCGAGGCCGACGGCCAGATGCGCCGGATCGTCCGGGCGCGCCGCGTGCCGTACGAGGGTGGGGGCCAGCTCGGGCGTGCCGGACCAGGCCGCCTCGTCGACCAGGTGCGCCGCCAGATGCCAGGGCTCGTAACTCGGGGAACCCACGAGGAGGAGCCCGCCGCCGTGCGCGGCCACCGAGGAGCGCAGCGCCCCGGCGAAACGGCGGGTGGCGGAGGGCCACTCGGTCCCGGCGAGTACCTCGCGCAGCAGTGCTACTCGTACGGCGTCCATGGGGTGGCATGGTGCCTCAAGTGGCCCGCCCGTTCGCCGCGTTCGGGGGAAGTCCGCCCGTACGAGGCGCATACGCTTGAGTAGGGTCGCCGCATGACCTCTACCGATAGCAGTCAGAGCACCCCGAGCGGCCAGAAGGCCCCGGCGAAGGACCCCTGGGACCTGCCCGACGTCTCCGGACTCGTCGTCGGCGTACTCGGCGGGACCGGACCCCAGGGCAAGGGCCTCGCCTACCGCTTCGCCCGTGCGGGCCAGAAGGTGATCCTCGGCTCCCGAGCCGCCGAGCGCGCGCGGTCCGCCGCCGACGAACTCGGCCTCGGCATCGAAGGCGCCGACAACGCCGAGTGCGCCCGCCGCAGCGACGTCGTGATCGTCGCCGTGCCCTGGGACGGCCACGGCGCCACCCTCGAAGCCCTGCGCGAGGACCTCGCCGGGAAACTCGTCGTCGACTGCGTCAACCCGCTCGGCTTCGACAAGAAGGGCGCGTACGCCCTGAAGCCGGAGGAGGGCAGCGCGGCGGAACAGGCCGCGGCGCTGCTCCCGGACTCCCGGGTCGCCGCCGCCTTCCACCACCTGTCGGCCGTGCTGCTCATCGACCCGGAGGTCGACGAGATCGACACCGACGTCATGGTCCTCGGCGAGGAGCGCGCCGACGTGGAGATCGTCCAGGCGCTCGCCGGGCGCATCGCCGGCATGCGCGGCATCTTCTCGGGCCGCCTCCGCAACGCCCACCAGGTCGAGTCCCTGGTCGCGAACCTCATCTCGGTGAACCGCCGCTACAAGGCACACGCGGGGCTGCGCGTCACGGACGTATAGCCACGTACGTCATGTACGGGGTGCCTTCCGGCGCTCGCGGGGCATGGTGGACACTGGTCGGCGTACAACCCGTCGTGCCGCCGTCTGGAGCCGAAGCCCCATGCCCCGCATCGCACTGTTCGCCCTCGTCGTCTGCGCCCTCGCGGTCGCTGCGGCCGTGGTCTCCTTCGTCGAGGGCAGCTTCCTCGGGATCGTCTGGGTGCTGATCGCCGGCATCACGTCGAACATGACGTGGTTCTACGCACGCAAGGCGAAGGCCGAGAAGCAGGCGGCGCAGGCCGAGGCCGCGCCTACTGTGTGAACGTCGGGATCTCCGGGGTGCCCTGCCAGAACCGGTAGAACTGCTGGCCCCAGTACGTGTCCCACTCGTGCACGCCGAGCGCGCCGAGCACCCAGTCGACCAGGTCGAAGAACCACTGGTTGATCTCCGGGATCCACAGCACGGCGAACACGGCGAGCAGACCGAACGGCGCGAACGGCTCCACCTGCCGCCGGACCTTGTGCGACAGCCAGGGCTCGATGACCCCGTACCCGTCGAGCCCCGGCACCGGCAGGAAGTTCAGGATCGCCGCGGTCACCTGGAGCAGGGCGAGGAACCCGAGCGCGTAACGGAAGGTGTCCGGCACCCCGTCCAGCGCGTCCAGCCAGAACGGCGCCGTGCACACGATCGCGAACAGCACGTTCGTCAGCGGCCCCGCCGCCGAGATCAGGCTGTGCCGCCAGCGCCCCCGGATCCGCCCCCGCTCGATGAAGACGGCGCCGCCGGGCAGGCCGATGCCACCCATGATCACGAAGAGCACGGGGAGCACGATGCTGAGCACGGCGTGCGTGTAAGCCAGCGGGTTGAGTGTGAGATAGCCTTTCGCGCCGATCGAGATGTCGCCACTGTGCAGCGCCGTGCGCGCGTGCGCGTACTCGTGCAGACACAGTGAGACGACCCAGGCGCCCGTCACGAACAGGAACACCGCGAAGCCCGGCTGGGACGCGAAGCCCGTCCACACCGCCCAGCCGGCCACCGCCGTGATCGCGGCGATGCCGAGGAAGACGGGGCTGATTCTGTTGTCGCCGCGGCGTGCGGTGGCGGTGGTCATGGGGTGGAACTCCCGGGGCAGGCTGGTCGGCTGGCTCACCGAACGTACTCGCTGTATGCGGGAAACGTGTCGCGGTATCGCGGGAGTTCCGGACAAGGTAGGGGGATGAAGCGGTCCGGGCAGGTACCGGGCGCGGCGGCTCGACGGCAGCGGGGAGAATAGGTCCGTGCGCTACCGCATTCTCGGCACCACGCAGGCGCTCCGCGACGACGGCACGGCCGTTCCCGTCGGCGGGGCGCGGTTGCGTGCCCTGCTTGCGGTGCTCGCGCTGCGGGCGGGGCGCGTGGTGCCCGCCTCGTTGCTCGTCGACGAGGTGTGGGGCGAGGAGCCGCCCGCGGACGCGGCGGGTGCGTTGCAGGCGCTGGTCGGGCGGTTGCGCAGGGCCCTGGGGGCCGGGGCGGTCCTGTCGGCCGACGGCGGCTACCGGCTCGCCGCCTCCCCGGACGACGTCGACGCCTTTCGCTTCGAGCGGCTGACGGGCGACGGGGTGCGGGCCTTCGCGGACGGTGACGCGGCCAAGGCCCTCGATGTGCTCGACGAGGCGCTGGGGCTGTGGCGCGGTCCGGCCCTCGCGGATCTTCCGGACCGGGTGTCGGAGGCGGCGCGCTGGGACGCGCGGCACCTCGACGCGCGGCGCACGCGTATCGCCGCGCAGCTCGTGCTCGGTCGGGCGGACGGGGTCCTGCCGGAGCTCACCGCGCTCTGTGACGCCCATCCGTTGGACGAGCCGCTTCAGGTGCTGAGGTTGCGGGCGTTGCGCTCCGCGGGGCGGGCGGCGGAGGCGTTGGTGGCGTACGAAGGGGTTCGGCGGGAGCTGGCGGACACGTTGGGGGCGGATCCCGGGCCGGAACTTCGGGCGCTGCACGAGGAGTTGCTGGCCCCGTCCGCCCCTACGTCACGGGGCTCCGCCCCGGACCCCGCGGGCTCTCGTCCCAAAGGCGGGCTTGATTTTGCCCACCCGCCGCGGGGGCTTGATTTGGCCCACCCGCCGCAGGGGCTTGATGTGCCCGGCAATCTTCGTGCCCGGCTCACCTCGTTCGTCGGGAGGGCGGGGGACCTCGAAGCGATCCGTGCCGACCTGACCCGCGTACGACTGGTCACCCTGCTCGGGCCCGGGGGCGCCGGCAAGACGCGGCTGAGTCAGGAGGCCGCGGAGGGCCTGCCCACCGCCCCGGACGGGGTGTGGCTCGCGGAGTTGGCGCCGGTCAGTGACCCGGCCGCCGTGCCCGAGGCCGTCGTCAGCGCCCTCGGGGCCCGGGAGACGGTGCTGCGCGGCGCCGGCGCCGAAGAGCTCCGCGTCGCGGGCGAGCGCCAGGGCGACGACCCCCTCGTACGCCTCGTGGAGCACTGCGCGGACCGCCGGCTGCTGCTGATCCTCGACAACTGCGAGCACGTCGTCGACGCGGCCGCCGCCCTCGCCGACGACCTCCTCGCCCACTGCCCCGGCGTCACGATCCTGGCCACGAGCCGCGAACCCCTCGGCGTACCGGGCGAGTTGCTGTATCCGGTGGAGCCGCTCCCGGAGCCGTACGCCCACCGGCTCTTCGGCGAGCGCGGCGCCGCCGTGCGCCCCGGTTTCACCGTGGACGAGGCGCCGGAGGCGGTAGGCGAGATCTGCCGCCGCCTCGACGGCCTGCCGCTCGCCATCGAACTCGCCGCAGCGCGGCTGAGGATGCTCACGCCCCGCCAGATCGCCGACCGCCTCGACGACCGCTTCCGCCTCCTCACCTCCGGCGCCCGCACCGCCCTGCCCCGCCAGCAGACGCTCCGCGCGGTCGTCGACTGGTCGTGGGAACTGCTCGACGAGCCCGAACGCGCCACCCTCGCCCGCCTCTCCGTGTTCAGCGGCGGCTGCGACCTGTCCGCCGCCGAAGCGGTCTGCGGCCCGGACGCGCTCGACGCCCTGGCCTCCCTCGTCGACAAGTCGCTCGTGGTCGCCGCCCCGGAGGAGGACAGCGGCGACATGCGCTACCGCCTCCTCGAAACCGTCTCCGAGTACGCGGGCGACCGCCTCGACGAGTCGGGGGAGCGCGCCGACGCCGAGCGCGCCCACCTCACGTACTACCGCGAACTCGCCCGCACCACCGACCCGTTGCTCCGCGGCAGCGGTCAGCGCGCGGCCATCGCCAGGATCGAGCGGGACTACGAGAATCTGCGCACGGCCCTGCGGCACGCGGTCGCGGCCCGTGACGAGCAGGAGGCGTTCAGCCTCGTCCTGTCCCTGGCCTGGTTCTGGCAGATGCGGGACCTGCGCATCGACGCCCGTACGTGGACGGGGGAGGCCGCGGCGCTCGGCCCCGACCCGTTCGCCGGGCCCGTGCGGCCCGCGCCGCCGCTGCTCCAGCGGTGCACCGACACCCCGCCCCCGCTGACCGGCGAACTCTTCGAAGAGGCGCGCCGCCAGGTCCATCTGTGCCGGCTCGGCTACATGGACATGGAGATGGACCACTGGCAGACGGAGGAGGGCCAGGCCCGGCTCCGCGCCGTCATCGACACATACAGCGCCGACCTCCCGCAGGCCTGCCGCCCGCCCGGCAACATCTGGTACTTCGCCGTCCTGATGACCGGGGACATGGACCGGTTGCAGGAGCTCGCCGCCGTCTCCGCGCGCACCTGCCGCGAACTCGGCTACGACTGGGAGCTGGCACTCGTCCTCCAGATGCGGGCCAACGTGTTCGCCAACCGCACCGAATGGGCCGAGGAAGGACTCGCGTACGCCGACGAGTCGCTGAGCCTGTTCAGCCGGCTCGGAGACGAGTGGGGGACGGCGGAGGCGCTGTCCGCGCGCGGCGAGGCGCGCGAGAAGCTCGGCGACTTCGAGGGCGCCGCCGCCGACTACACGCGCGCCCGTGAGCTCGCGCAGAGCATGGGCGCCCACGCCCAGGCCGCGATCCTCCAGGTCAGGCTCGGCCAGGCGCGGATCGAGCAGGGGGACACCGAGGGCGGCGAGGCGATGCTGTGGGAGTCGCTCGAGGACGGGCGCCGGCACACCAACGAGTCCCGGCCCGCGGCGCGCCTCTTCCTCGTCTCCCACCTCGCGTTCACCGGCCGCACCGTCGAGGCCCGTGAGCAACTGGCGTTGCTGCGCGGTGAGTTCAAGACGGCGCAGATCGGCTTCTTCTACGGCATGACCGTCGGCATGGAGGCGATGATCGACGTCGTCGACCGGCGCACCGAGGACGCCATCGTGAACGCGCGGCGCTGCCTCGTCATCGCGGGGGACCCGCTGTCCGCGCTCGTCATGCCGCAACTGGTGGGCATCCATCTGTGCACGGCGGCCAGAGCCGTCGTCCAGCGCGGCCGGGAAGGCGACGCGTTGGCCGCCGCGCGGCTCATGGGCGCGGCCGACGCGGCGACGCCCGAAGGCCACAAGCCCGCGCTCCTCGAACGTAATTGGCGCGCGGACACCGAGGCGGAGGTCCGCGCGCTGGTCGACCCGGCGACGTACGCCCAAGCACACGCGGAGGGCGGTGGCCTCTCCTTGGAGGAGGCCACCGCCCTGTTGGACGACTGACGGCTGACGACCGACGCGAATCGACAGCGTTCGCCCGGGTCCGGTCCGGTCCGGTCCGGTCCGATCCGATCCGCTCTGGCTCGGCTCAGCTCTGCTTGGTGAACTTGCGGATCGCGATCGGCGCCATGACGGCCGTGAGCAGCAGCGACCAGGCGACCGTCACCCACACGTCGTGGGCGGCGGGGCCGCCGACCATCAGTCCGCGGCAGGCGTCGGCCAGCGTCGACATCGGGTTCCAGTCGGTGAAGGACTGAAGCCAGCCCGGCATCGACTGGGTCGGCGCGAAGATCGACGAGCCGAACTGCAGCGGCATCATCACCAGGAAGCCCATGGCCTGCACGGCCTGCGCGGTCTTCATGGTGACGCCGAGCGTCAGGAAGATCCACATGATGGAGGAGCCGAACAGCGCGGTCAGGCCGAACGCGGCGAGCAGCCCTACCCAGTTGGTGATGTCGAAGCCGACGAGCAGCGCGACGATCATCAGGATCGTGGTGGCGACGAGCAGTCGCAGCAGTTCGACGGAGACCTTGGCCATGAGGACCGATCCGCGCCCGATGGGCAGCGTGCGGAAGCGGTCCATGATGCCCTTGTGGAAGTCCTCGTTGAAGCCGGTTCCCACGCCCTGCGCGATGTTCATGCTCATCATCGCGATCATGCCGGGGATCACGTACTGCACGTACGCGTCCTGGCCGCCGCCCATGGAGGCGCCGATCGAGCCGCCGAAGACGTAGACGAACAGGAGCGTGAAGACGATCGGCATGAGGACCGCGTCGAACATCGACTCCGGGTCGTTGCGGATCCACAGGAGGTTGCGGCGGACCAGCGCGCCCGTGTGCCGCAGGTGGCCGCGCAGGCCGATCTTGGGGTCGGCCTCGACGGTGATCGTGGAGACCGCGGGGGGAGTCAGGGTGGTGGCACTCATACGGCGGCCTCCTCGAGTTCGGGCCTGGCGTCCTCCGGGGCGGAGGCCTTCTGGCCGGTGATGGACAGGAACACCTCGTCCAGGCTGGGCAGTTCGGAGCCGATCGAGGCGATCGTGATGCCGCGCGCGGTGACCGCGCCGACCACGGCGGTGAGCTGCTCGTCGCTGAGCACGGGGACCAGGACGGCCCCGGTCTCGGTGTCCACGGTGGTGGTGGCGAGGCCCGTGATGCCCATGTCGTCTATCGCGTGCGACAGCGGGCTCAGCTCCATCGGGTCGGCCGGGCGGATCCGCAGGGTGCGGCCGCCGACCTTCGCCTTCAGCTCCTCGATGCCGCCCGCGGCGATGACCTGGCCGCGGTCGATGACGGTGAGCTCGGAGGCCAGCTGCTCGGCCTCCTCCATGTACTGGGTGGTGAGCAGGACGGTGACGCCGTCGCGCACCATGCTCTGCACCTCGTCCCACACCTCGTTACGGGTACGGGGGTCGAGGCCGGTCGTCGGCTCGTCCAGGTACAGGACGTGCGGGCGGCCGATCATCGACGCCGCGAGGTCGAGGCGGCGGCGCATACCGCCGGAGTACGTCTTCGCGGGGCGGCCCGCGGCGTCCGTGAGCGAGAAGCGCTCCAGCAGGGCGTCCGCGCGGGCCTTGGCGTCCTTGCGGGACAGGTCGAGCAGCCGCCCGATCATGTAGAGGTTCTCCCGGCCGGAGATCTTCTCGTCGACCGAGGCGTACTGGCCGGTGAGGCCGATCACGCGGCGCAGCTGGCGGGGCTGGCGCACCGCGTCGTAGCCCGCCACGATCGCCGTGCCGGCGTCGGGGGTGACCAGGGTGGACAGGCAGCGCACGAGGGTGGTCTTGCCCGCGCCGTTGGGACCGAGGACGCCCATCACGGTGCCCTCGTGCACGTCCAGGTCCACGCCGTCCAGGGCCTTGGTCGCGCCGTAGTGCTTGACCAGTCCCCTCACGGACACGGCGACCGGGCGGTCGCTCACGGAGTTCTTGTCGATTCGCGTCATGCCCACCAAGGTGCCAGCCGCCACCGACAATCCACCGACACCCGACCGACAGCCCCCGGCCGCCGCCGATATGTCGCCGACATTCCGCCGACGGGTCCGGCACACGACACGGCCCGCCGACGGGGGAAGTTCGGCGGGCCGCGGTCGTACCGGGTGGGCCAGGGCCCTTCTGACGGATCTTGCTGGGGTCGCGGGGGCGAATGATGCGGCCCACCGCGTCCAGCCTGATCCGTCAGAAGGACCCTAGTGGACGGAGTGCTCCTCCTGAGGGAACGTTCCGCCGATGACGTCCTCCGCAAACGCCTTCGCCGCGTCGGACATCACGCCGCGCAGATCCGCGTACTGCTTCACGAAGCGCGGCATCTTGCCCCCGGTGAGGCCGAGCGCGTCCGTCCAGACCAGGACCTGCGCGTCCGTGCCGGCCCCGGCGCCGATGCCGACGGTCGGGATGTGCAGGACCCGCGTCACCTCGGCCGCGAGCTCCGCGGGGACCAGTTCGAGGACGACCGCGAACGCGCCCGCGTCCTGGACGGCCTTGGCGTCGCGCAGCAACTGCTGCGCCGCCTCCTCGCCGCGCCCCTGCACCCGGTAGCCCTGGGTGTTGACCGACTGCGGGGTCAGGCCGATGTGGGCCATGACCGGGATCCCGGCGTCGACCAGCAGCTTGATCTGGTCGTGGGAGCGCTCGCCGCCCTCCAGCTTCACCGCGCCGACCCCGGCCTCCTTCACCAGCCGCATCGCCGAGCGGAGCGCCTGCGTGGGCCCCTCCTGGTACGAGCCGAAGGGGAGGTCGCCGACGATCAGGGCGCGGGACGTGCCCCGTACGACCGCGGCCGACAGCAGCACCATCTGGTCCAGCGTCACCGGCACCGTGGTCTCGTATCCGAGGTGGCAGTTGCCCGCCGAGTCGCCGACCAGCATCACGGGGATGCCCGCCTCGTCGAAGACCGACGCCGTCATCGCGTCGTAGGCGGTGAGCATGGGCCACTTCTCGCCACGCTCCTTGGCGAGGCCGATGTCCCGGACCGAGACCCGCCGCGAGCCCTTGCCCCCGTACAGCGCGGTGGACTTCTGGGCAGCCGAAAGCTCTGTGGGTTGCGTCATCGCAACGGCTCCTTCATGTCGTCTCGAGGCGCCCTGACGGCGTCCCCGGATCGCCTCCATGGTGGCACCGCGTGCCGCTCCCGCGCCAGGCCCCTTCGCGCTCCGGTAAAGCCTCGGCAAGGCTTTCCGGCAGACTTTCAATACGAGACGGTTCCGTATCGAAATGGGTCTAGGGTCGTTCACATGACCACTCCCGCCGCCTCTCAGGGCTCCCAGGGTTCCCGCATACCCGAGTCCGTGCACCGCCGTCGCTGGGTGATCCTCGGCGTGCTCATGCTGAGCCTGCTGATCGTCGTCCTCGACAACTCGATCCTGAACGTCGCGATCAAGACGATCTCGACCCCCGCGCCCGTAGGCATCGGTGCCTCGCAGAGCGAGCTCGAGTGGGCCATCAACGCGTACACGCTCGTCTTCGCGGGCCTGCTGTTCACGGCCGGGCTGCTCGGCGACCGCATCGGCCGCAAGAAGGTCCTCATCGGCGGCCTCGTCGTCTTCGGTCTCGGCTCCGCGCTCGCCGCCGAGTCCGGCACGCCGGTCCAGCTCATCGCGTTCCGCGCGGTGATGGGACTCGGCGCCGCCTTCGTCATGCCGGCCACGCTCGCCGTCCTGATGAACGTCTTCGAACGGGACGAGCAGCCGAAGGCCATCGGCATCTGGGCCGGCGGAGTGGGCCTCGCCATCGCGATCGGACCGATCACCGGCGGACTGCTCCTCGACCACTTCTGGTGGGGCTCGGTCTTCCTCGTGAACGTGCCGATCGTGATCATCGCCATCGCGCTGATGCTGGCGCTCGTCCCCGACTCCAAGGACCCGAAGCCGGGCCGCGTCGACCTCGTCGGCGTCGTGCTGTCCGTCGTCGGCCTCGTACTGCTCGTCTACGGGATCATCAAGGGCGGCGACGAGGGCGACTTCACCAGCGCCCAGGTGCTCGCCACGATCGTCGCGGGCCTCGCCGTCCTGGTCGCCTTCGTGCTGTACGAGAAGCGCAGCGACCACCCGTCGTTCGACATCAACTACTTCAAGAACAAGGTGTTCTCGGCCGCCATGGCGGGCATCGCGCTCGTCTTCTTCGCGATGATGGGCGTCACGTTCTTCGCGTCCTTCTACATCCAGAGCGTGCGCGGTTACTCGCCGTTGCAGACCGGCGCGTTCCTGCTGCCGCTCGCCGCCGCCCAGCTGATCTTCGCGCCGCGCGCCCGGCTCGTCGTCGACAAGCTCGGCGTCCGCGTCACCACGACCGGTGGCCTACTGCTGCTCGCGGCCATGCTCGCCGCGTTCACCCTGCTCGACGAGGACAGCCCGATGTGGGTCATGGAGATCATCTTCTTCTTCATGGGTACGGGCATGGCCCACGTCATGACGCCGACCAGCGTCGTCATCATGCAGTCGCTGCCGCGCGAGAAGGCGGGCTCGGCCTCCGCGCTCAGCAATACGTTCCGGCAGGTCGGCGGCGCGCTCGGCATCGCCGTGCTCGGCTCCGTGCTGTCCACGGCGTACAAGAACGGGATCGCGGACCAGCTGCTGCCGCTGCCCGCCGGGCTCCGCGACGCCGCGGGCGCGTCCATCGAGGCCACGCTCGGCGTCGCCGAGAAGCTCGGGCCGCGCGGCGAGGCCCTGGTCGGGGCGGCGAACGACTCCTTCGTGCACGCCATGCACATCACCGCGCTGTGCGGCGCGGGCGTCGCCGTCCTGAGCGCCGTCCTCACCGGCCTGTTCCTGCCGCGCAAGCCCCAGGGCCCGCCGGCCGAGCACAGCGGTGAGCAGCAGGAGAAGGTCGGCGCGGGCCACTGATCCGCCACTGATCCGCTGGTTGAGAGAATGCGCAGGGGCCCGCCACAGCGGCGGGGCCCGGGGCGTGGCGAAAGGCGGAGCGCGGTGGACGCGGGCACGGAACGGGCCGAGGGGCAGACGCGGCGGCGAAGGATCCCCGGGCCCCCGGCGCCGGCCGCCCCCGCGCGCGGCCGTCCGCGCAGCGAGGCCGTCGAGCAGGCGATCATCGAGGGCGTCATCGAACTCCTCGAGCAGGGCGTGCCGCTCACCGAGCTGTCCATCGAGCGGATCGCCCGCACCGCGGGCGTCGGCAAGGCCACCATCTACCGGCGCTGGAGTGGCAAGGAAGCGCTGTTCGTCGACGTCGTCGCCTCCATCGAGGAACCGGACCCCGAGCTGCCCGGCACCTCGATGCGCGACGATCTCGTCCGGCTCCTGGAGCACATGCGCAGACGCGGCCTCAGCATGCGCACCTCCGCCCTCCTGCACAACGTCCTCGCGCAGATGAAGACCCTGCCGCTGCTCTGGGACGCGTACCAGGAGCTCGTCGTGGACCCCCGGCGACGCGCGACGCACGACGTGGTGCGGCGCGGGGTCGCCGAGGGGGAGCTGCCGCCCGGCACCGATGTGGAGTTCGCGGCGGATCTGATCACCGGGCCGATGTTGCTGCGGACCGTGATGCGGTCCGACGCGCCGCTCGCGGAGGATCTCGCGGAGCGGATCGTGGACACGGTGCTCGCCGGGTTGCGGCCCGGGGGCTCAGCCCCGGACCCCGCTGCTCAATCGCCGCAGGGGCTCGACTGAGTCGATGTGCCGGTTTCGTCACAGCCGTGATTGTGGGGCCGCCGTACGGAACTCGGCGCACCGCCGCGTACGTCCCCCTGGTCGTAGGGACAGAAAGCCGCTGCTCATCGCCTAGTGTTTGGCGGGGGCAGCGGGCACGGCAGGCAGTGAGGCGACGACGGCATGGCGCAGGCGTACAAGGGTGGCGACGGCGGCGGAACCGGGACCACAGGACCGGGAGCGCGGCTCCGGAGCCCCGGACGGGGCCCGCGCGGCGGGTCCGGTTACTGGCGGCGCGGCATCCTCCTCGCGGTGCTCGCGATCCTGCTCGCGCTCGTCATGCTGCTGCACGCGCAGATCCCCAACACCGTCGGCAACCTCGGCTCCCTGACCGAGACGTTCCTGCCGTGGCTCGGCGTCTTCATCCCGGTGCTGCTCGTCCTCGGCCTCGTACGGAGGTCGGCGACCGCGGTGATCGCGGTGCTGGCCCCGGCGATCGTCTGGTTCAACCTGTTCGGCGGGCTGCTCACCGACAAGACGGACAGCGGCGGCGACCTGACCGTCGTCACCCACAACGTCAACGCCGAGAACTCCGACCCGGCCGGCACCGCGAAGGACGTCGCCGCGTCCGGCGCGCAGGTCATCGCCCTGGAGGAAGTGACGGCGCAGGCGCTGCCGACGTACCGGGACGCGCTCGCGGAGGCCTACCCGTACCACGCGGTCAAGGGCACGGTCGGGCTGTGGAGCAAGTACCCGCTCTCCGACACCCGGTCCGTCGACATCAAGCTGGGCTGGACGCGGGCGCTGCGCACGACCGTCGCGACGCCCGAGGGCAAGGTCGCGGCGTACGTCGCCCACCTGCCGTCGGTGCGCGTGAAGCTCCACTCCGGGTTCACCGCCAGCCAGCGCGACGAGAGCGCGGACGCGCTCGGCGAGGCGATCGCCGACGAGCCGCTGGACAAGGTCGTCCTCCTCGGCGACCTGAACGGCACCATGAACGACCGCGCGCTGAACGGCGTCACCTCGCAGATGCGCTCCACGCAGGGCGCCGCGGGCAGCGGCTTCGGGTTCAGCTGGCCGGCCGCGTTCCCGATGGCGCGCATCGACCAGATCATGGTCAAGGGTGTGGAACCGGTCACGTCGTGGACGCTGCCGAAGACCGGGAGCGACCATCTGCCCATCGCGGCGCGGGTCCAGTTGTGACGCCGAGTGGTTCGTCGTTCGTCACGGCGCTTTAACCTCACGGAACAGTCGACGGGCGAGGCTTTGTTCCGCGCGTAAACTTACGTGTTCCGTACTTGCGCACTCACGCCGTCGCTACCCGAAAGTTCCCTCATGCCCCTCGCCCTGCTCGCGCTCGCCGTGGGCGCCTTCGGCATCGGCACGACCGAGTTCGTCATCATGGGCCTGCTGCCCAACGTCGCCGATGACCTGCACATATCGATCCCGGCCGCCGGACACCTCGTCTCCGCGTACGCGCTCGGTGTCGTCATCGGCGCGCCGCTGCTCGCCGCGGTCACCGCGCGGATGCCGCGCCGCCGCGTCCTCATCGGCCTGATGGCGCTGTTCGTCGTCGGCAACGCGGTCTCGGCGGCGGCCCCCGACTACCACTCGCTCATGCTCGCCCGCTTCGTCAGCGGCCTGCCGCACGGGGCGTTCTTCGGCGTCGGCGCGGTCGTCGCGACGTCCCTCGTCGCGCCGGAACGCAAGGCCCGCTCGGTCTCGCTCATGTTCCTCGGCCTGACCATCGCGAACGTCGTCGGCGTGCCCGCCGCGACGGCGATGGGCCAGCAGCTCGGCTGGCGCGCCACGTTCCTCGCGGTCAGCGCGATCGGGCTCGTCGCGATCGCGGCGCTCCTCGCGCTGGTCCCCGCGGACCACGGCCAGGGCGAGACGGCCGCGGGCCTGCGGGGCGAACTGCGCGCCCTGAAGTCCCTTCCGGTCTGGCTCGCGCTCGGCACGACGGTCGCAGGCTTCGGCGCGCTCTTCGCCGCGTACAGCTACATCACGCCGATGCTCACGGACGCGGCGGGCTACGCGGACGCGTCCGTGACGCTGCTCCTCGCGCTCTTCGGCATCGGCGCCACCATCGGCAACCTCATGGGCGGCCGCCTCGCGGACCACTCCCTGCGCCGCACCCTCTTCGGCGGCCTGACGTCGCTGGCCGTGGTCCTGGCGCTCTTCCCGATCCTGATGCGTACGGAGTGGAGCGCGGCGCTCGCCGTCTTCCTCCTCGGCATGGCGGCGTTCACGACGGGCTCCCCGCTCCAGCTGATCGTGATGGAGAAGGCCTCCGCGGCCCCCTCCCTCGCCTCGTCCGCGAACCAGGCCGCCTTCAACCTGGCCAACGCCGGCGGCGCCTGGATCGGCGGCCTCGCGCTCGCCGCGGGCTTCGGCGTGACGTCCCCGGCGCTCACGGGCGCGGCGCTGGCCGTGCTCGGCGTGGGCGTCGCGTCGGTCGCGTACGCCGTGGACCGGGGTCGCGGTGCGACGGCCCAGGGGCGGCTGGTGGCCTCCCACGTCCCGGCGGAACACGAGCCGGCCCGGCGCTGAAGGCCGCGGCGGCCCGCCTTCGGACGAGGCGGGCCGCGCACGCGCCCTCAGGCGTGCCCGGTGCTCAGTGGCGGTAGCCCAGCACCGTCATCATCCCGGCCTCCGAGTGGTACACGTTGTGGCAGTGGACCATCCACAGGCCGGGGTTGTCCGCGTCGAAGTCGACCGTGAGCGTGCGCTTCGGGAGGACGATCGCCGTGTCCTTGCGGGGGCCGTCCGGCAGCGCGAACGTGTGGCCGTGCAGATGGACCGGGTGCCACATCGACGTCGAGTTGGCGAAGACCAGGCGGACCCGCTCGCCCGTGCGCACCGGGTAGCGCTCGTCCGGGTCGTACGGCTTCTTGTTGAACGCCCAGTCGTACTTGGCCATCCCGCCGGTCAGCTTGAGCTTGATCGTGCGGTCGGGCTTGCGGGAGTCGAGCGCCACCGAGTCGTCCGAGCGGAGCTTGTCGGCGGTGAGGAGGCGGCCGTCCAGTTCCTTGGGGCGCACGGACGCGGCCGGCGTCGAACCCGAGCCCGTACGCAGCACCGCCATCCCCGACGCCTTCTTGCCCTCCGCGAGCGCCGTCAGCGGGAACACCCCGTCGCCCGCCGTGACCAGCACGTCGTACCGCTCGCCCATCCCGAGAAGCAGCGCGTCCGTCTTCGCGTGGCGCACCGGGAAGCCGTCCGTGTGCGTCACCGTCATCTCGTGGCCGCCGAGCGCGACGCGGAACGCCGTGTCGCCGCCCGCGTTGACGAACCGGATCCGGATGCGGTCGCCGGGGCGGGCCTTCAAGGACGAAGGGGCCGCCGGGGTACGGCCGTTGACCAGGTAGTGCGGGTACTTCACGTCGCCCGCGTCGCCGCCCAGCAGGTCGCTCTTCGCGCCCATCATCATGCGGGACGGCCCGGCCGGGGGCTCCTCCGTACGCATCGACATGCCTTCCATCCCCGGCATGTCGTGCCCCGAGTGGCCGCCGCCGGAAGAACCGCCCGAGCCGCCCCCGTGGTCCATCCCCGACCGCAGCTCCTTCAGCACCGCGTCCGGCGTCGAGCCGTCCACCCCGTCGACCCAGTCGTCGAGGACGACCACCCACTCCTTGTCGTAGGAGAGCGGCTCCTTCGGGTCCTCGACGATCAGCGGCGCGTACAGCCCGCGGTCCTGCTGCGTGCCGGAGTGCGGGTGGAACCAGTACGTGCCGGGGTGCGCGACCTTGAAGCGGTACGTGAAGTCGGCGCCCGGCGCGATCGACTTCTGGGTCAGGGCCGGTACGCCGTCCATGTCGTTGCGCAGCGCGACGCCGTGCCAGTGCATCGACGTGGGCTCGGGGAGGTGGTTGGCGAGGGTCAGGTCGAGCGTGTCGCCCGCGGTGACCCGGACCTCCTTGCCGGGCAGATCGCCGCCGTACGACCAGGACTTGACGGTGCTGTCGCCCAGGTCGAGCCGGGTCGCGGCGGCCGTGAGCCGGACCTCGCGGACCCGGCCGTCGGCGCCGCGCTTCTTCTCGGCGGCGGCGACCTCCTTGCCCGCGGGGTCGATGTAGCCGGAGGGCGCGGCACCGGAGTCGCCGTGGCCGCCGTGGCCGGAGGAGGAGCCGGCCGAGTTCGAACAGGCGGTCAGGGCTCCCGTGCCGGCGACGGCGATCGCCGCGCCGAGCAGGGTGCGCCGGTTCGGGGCGTGCGGGTGTTGCTTGCGCATGCGTGAGTACCTCGATGTCGGTGAGGGTGAAAAGGGGAATGTGATTCAGGCGCGCGAAATCGTGCGCAGGCCTAAATGCGCAGCACCGACAGTCGGGACAGAAGTCTTCGCGGCGGGGGAGGGTTGGGGTGCTGGGCGAACGCCAGGCCCCGTGCGCGCGGCCCCGGCGCCGCCGCCGTGAGCAGCGGCCGCAGCACCCACGCGGTCAGCAGAAGCAGCGTGAACGAGCCGAGCACCGCGAGGCATACGTTCATCGAGTCCATGCCGCCGTGGCCGGGGGAGTCGGGCGCGTGCTCGTGCGCGGCGGGCGCGTGGGGCGGCGTCCCGTGGGCCGGTGCGGCGGCCGACATGGACATGGGCGCCGCGTCCGCCTCGGGCCCCGACGGATGCCCCAGCGTGTGCATGCCGACGATCCCGAGGAGCAGCGCGGCGAACAGCAGCAGCCGCTGCCACCGCCCCGTCCCGCTCCTCTTCCTCGCCATGCCCCGCACCTTACCCCCACCCGGTATCCCGCGACGTGCGGCCTCCCCCTCCCGCACCGATCATGAGCCCATGACGACTGCGGACAATCCAGGGCAAAGGGATCAGGTCGCGGACGACGGTACCCGTCGGCAGTTCATTTCCTGGGTCACCCTCGGCCTGATGACCACGGCCTCCGTCGCCAGCCTGCGGCCCTCGCCCTCCATGGCGCTGTACGGACTCGCCGCGATCTTCCTCTATCTGCTCCCGGCCGTCGTCTTCCTGCTGCCCACCGCCCTCGTCGGCGCCGAACTCGCCTCCGGCTGGACGGGCGGCATCTACCGCTGGGTCAGCGAGGCGCTCGGCAAGCCGCTCGGGTTCATCGCCGTGTGGTGCCAGTTCGCGATGACCATCGCCTACTACCCGAGCCTGCTCGCCTACGTGGCGTCCACCTTCGCGTACGTCATCCACCCGAGCCTCGCCGAGAACGGCCTGTACGTCGCGATCTGCATCGTCGTCCTGTACTGGGCCGGTGTGTACGTGAGTTCGCGCGGGACGAAGACGATCGCGGGCCTGTCGTCCCTGGGCCTCATCATCGGGACGCTGATCCCCGGCGTCGTGCTCGTCGTCCTCGGGCTCGTCTTCCTCGGCCAGGGCAACCCGTCCGCCGCCCCCATGGACGGGAGCCACTGGCTGCCGCCGTGGACGGGCCTCGCCAGCCTCGTGCTCATCGTCAACAACTTCCTGTCCTACGCGGGCATGGAGATGAACGGTGTGCACGTGTCGTCGCTGCGCAGCCCGCGCGCCGAGTACCCGCGCTCGATCTTCCTCGCCACCGGCCTCGTCCTGCTGATCTTCATCCTCCCGGCCCTCGCGATCAGCTGGGTGATGCCCGCGAAGCAACTCAGCCTGACCGCGGGCCTGATGCAGGCGTTCCAGGCGTTCTTCGACCACTTCGGGGTCGGCTGGATGACGCGGATCGTCGGCGTGATGCTGGTGTGCGCGGCGCTCGGCGGCATGCTGACCTGGCTCGCGGGGCCCGCGAAGGGGCTCGTGCTGCTGTCCCGGCAGGAGGGCTATCTGCCGCCGTTCCTGCAGAAGTTCAACAAGTACGGCGTCCCGCAGAACGTGATGGTCGCGCAGGGGGTCCTGACCACGCTCATCGGCGTGCTCTACGCCTTCAGCGACAACGTATCCAGCCAGTACTGGATGTTCTCCGTCATCACGATCCAGATCTATCTGGTCGCGTATCTGCTGATGTTCGTGGCCGTGGTGCGGCTGCGGCGCTCGCAGCCGGACGTGCCGCGCGGCTTCGTCGTCCCGGCCGTCACCGCCGTCGCGGGCGTCGGGTTCGTGGCCTCGGTCCTCGCGCTCGTGATCGGCTTCGTGCCGCCGGACCAGTACGACACCGGGCCGCTGTGGCGCTACCTGCTGATCGTCGGCGGCGGGCTGCTCGTCCTCGGCATCGCGGCGCCGGTCGCGTTCCTCAAGTTCCGCAAACCGAGCTGGATCCACCCGGACCACCGTGACCCCGTGGTGGGCGAACAAGGCTGAGCCCCGGCGGCGAGGTGAGCGCCCACCCGCCGCCGGGGCGTCCTTCGGTCAGCGGCGGTACGAGTTCACGTAACCCGGAGCCGGCGAGCCGACACCCGTCACGTCGTCGTAGCCCCTGACGGCCTTCAGGGAGGCGTCCTTGCCGAGGCTGCGCACTGAGGTGAGCAGGCCCTCCGACGCGTCGTAGCTGTTGGCGAAGTCGACGCGGACCACGGCGAGGTCCTTGCCGGTCGGCTTGTCGACCACGTCGTGGTACTTCGCCGTGCCGTACCGGTCGTAGATCACCGGGTTCGCGAAGCCGAGCGACTTGCCGCCGCCCGTCTGCTGCGCCAGCGCCTGCACGCCCGCGATGACCGGCGCGGCGAGCGAGGTGCCGCCGATGCGGTACTCGTCGTAGCCGAGCGAGCCGTCGGGCATGGTCTGCGTCTGGCCCACCAGGAAGCCGGTGTTCGGGTCGGCGATCGCGGAGATGTCGGGCACGACGCGGTTCTTGCCGCCGTTGGCGCCCGCCAGCGAGTCCGGTACGACACCCTTCTGGTAGTCGGGCTGCGCGACCGTCTTGCTGGTGCCGCCGCCCGCGCCCGAGGTGTACGCGCCCGGGAAGTCGGTCCAACTCTTGCCGTCCGCGGCCAAGTTGGACTTCAGCGTGCCCCAGCCGGTCTCCCACTGGTACCGGTCGCCCTGGCCGACGGCGAGCGAGGTGCCGCCGACCGCCGTCACCCACGCCGAGTTGGCGGGCGTGTCGACCTGCTTCGTACCCGTCGACGCGACGTTGTCGCCGTTGTCGCCGGAGGAGAAGTAGAAGCCGATGCCCTCGACGGCGCCGAGCTGGAACACCTGGTCGTAGGCGGCGGCCAGTTCGGGCGTCTGGTTGGCCTCGATGTCGCCCCAGGAGTTGGAGACGATGTCGGCCAGGTGGTGGTCGACGACCTTGCCGAGCGAGTCGAGCAGGTCGTCGTCGTAGCAGGAGGCGGCGCCCACGTACGTGACGTTCGCGGACGGGGCCATCGCGTGCACGGCCTCGACGTCGAGGGTCTCCTCGCCGTACCAGCCGGCCGCGTCGCACTCCTTGATCCGCGAGTACTTCTTCGGCAGGGACTGGTTCAACTGCCCTGTCGCATAGGGCGCGTCGCCGTGCTTCTTCGCGTACGTCGCCGCGTCCTTGGCGATGGTCGGCGAGGCGTACGCGTCGGTGATCGCGACCTTCACACCCTTGCCGGTCGCCTTGCCGGCGCCGTACGCGGCACGCAGCTGCTTGCCCGTGTAGCCCTTCACGGCGTACGGGGCCTTGCCGCCGTACGCGTCCGGGAGCGTGCTCGCGGTGTTGGAGCCGTAGTACGTGGAGAACGGGCCCGCGTTGCGGAACACGGCGCTCGGCGGCGGCAGCTGGTCCTGCTTCGCCGCCTTGTGCGGGGCGCTGTCGAGGCCGGTGACCGTGAGCACGGCGCCGTCGAGGGAGGCGGGCACGGAGGCGGCGCCGGTCGGGGCGCGGTAGGTGTGGCCGCCCTTGGTGTAGTCGTGCAGCTCGGTACCGAAGGCCTTCTCCGTGGCGGCGACGTCACCCGACACGGAGAGGTAGTGCGCGGTGGAGCCGGTCACGGTCAGGCCGGAGGACTTCAGCCAGGCCGTGACCTCGGCTATCTGCTGCTTCGTCGCCCCGAAGCGGCTGCGCGCCTCCTTGGCGCTCAGATACTTCTGGTACTTCGGCGACTTCGGGTCGGACACGTCCTTCGCGTACGCGGCGAGGCCCTTGGCGTCCCGGCCGGCCAAGTACACGCGCGTGGACACCTTGCCGGTGTCCGCGGTGTCGCCCTTGTCGGCGGAGCCGGTGGCCCACAGCGGCCTGGTGCCGGAGAGGGTGTCGCGGCTGTTCGCCTGGGCGTGGGCCGGGGCGGCGAGAGCGAGGGCGCCGGCGAGCAGCGGAAGGGTGGCCGCGATGCTCAGGCCTGCCCGGGTGCGGCGTGTGCCGCGGTTGGATCTCATGTGGTACCCCCCTGGATAGAGGTGCTGGAGATGCTGAGGTGCATGTGTAATGCACACGCAGAAGGGCCCACTCTTGCCAACAACCGTTCACGCGGGGGAAATGAGACGATCAAGAAGACGTCAAGTCGGCTCAACTACGGTCGGGATAAGCTGATTTGGGCGCATCGGGGGCGGGCCGGCCGCCCGTGACGCGGTGCCGCGGCCGGTCGTCCGCCGGGTGGATCACGGGGCGGGCACTATGACCCCGAGACGTTCGGCAGGCACTATGAACACATCACCGACCGATCAGCGGCGATCAAGGTCGGCAACGCGCCGGAAACCGGCGTGTGGTGGGATGTGACCACGTCCCCTGTGAGTCGTGGGTCGGCGTGGGAGCAGTAGGCCTGACCAGCAAGGATGGGTGGAAGCGAGAGATGGACAAGCAGCAGGAATTCGTGCTCCGGACCCTTGAGGAGCGCGACATCCGGTTCGTACGTCTGTGGTTCACGGACGTGCTGGGCTTCCTCAAGTCGGTGGCAGTGGCTCCGGCCGAGCTGGAACAGGCGTTCGATGAGGGCATCGGCTTCGACGGCTCGGCGATCGAGGGCTTCGCCCGCGTATACGAATCCGACATGATCGCCAAGCCGGATCCGGGCACGTTCCAGGTCCTGCCGTGGCGCGCGGAGGCCCCTGGCACGGCGCGCATGTTCTGCGACATCCTGATGCCCGACGGCTCGCCGTCCTTCGCCGACCCGCGCTACGTCCTGAAGCGGGCCCTGGCCAAGACCTCCGACCTCGGCTTCACCTTCTACACCCACCCCGAGATCGAGTTCTTCCTGCTCAAGGACAAGCCGCTGGACGGCACCCGCCCGGTGCCCGCCGACACCTCCGGCTACTTCGACCACACCCCGCAGAACGTGGGGATGGACTTCCGCCGGCAGGCGATCACGATGCTCGAGTCGATGGGCATCTCGGTCGAGTTCAGCCACCACGAGGGCGCGCCGGGCCAGCAGGAGATCGACCTCCGCTACGCCGACGCGCTCTCCACCGCGGACAACATCATGACGTTCCGCCTGGTCATGAAGCAGGTGGCGCTGGAGCAGGGCGTCCAGGCCACGTTCATGCCGAAGCCGTTCTCGGAACACCCGGGCAGCGGAATGCACACGCACCTCTCCCTCTTCGAGGGCGACCGGAACGCGTTCTACGAGTCGGGCTCCGAGTACCAGCTCTCCAAGGTCGGCCGCTCCTTCATCGCGGGCCTGCTGCGCCACGCGGCGGAGATCTCGGCCGTCACCAACCAGTGGGTCAACTCCTACAAGCGCATCTGGGGCGGCTCGGAGCGCACGGCGGGCGCCGGCGGCGAGGCCCCGTCCTACATCTGCTGGGGCCACAACAACCGCTCGGCCCTCATCCGCGTCCCGATGTACAAGCCGGGCAAGACGGGCTCGGCGCGCGTCGAGGTCCGCTCCATCGACTCGGGCGCCAACCCGTACCTGACCTACGCCGTCCTGCTGGCCGCCGGCCTCAAGGGCATCGAAGAGGGCTACGAACTCCCTCCGGGCGCCGACGACGACGTCTGGGCCCTCTCCGACGCCGAACGCCGCGCGATGGGCATCGAGCCGCTCCCGCAGAACCTCGGCGAGGCGATCACGCTGATGGAACGCTCGGAACTGGTCGCCGAAACCCTCGGCGAACACGTCTACGACTTCTTCCTGCGCAACAAGAAGCAGGAGTGGGAGGAGTACCGCAGCGAGGTCACCGCGTTCGAGCTGCGGAAGAATTTGCCGGTGCTGTAGGGCCCGGTCGGGGCAGCTCGTGGGACGGTTCTTGGGGACGGTTTCGGCGGGTTTTCCGGATCGGGAGCGGGGTGATCGCGCGTGGTCGGCGTTGGGCTGTTCGTTCGGATCGAGGCACGGCCGGGGTGCGAGGACGAGGTGCGGGCCGCGATGACCGCGGCCCTCGCTGACGTCGAGAAGGAGCCGGGCACCGTCGTGTGGCTCGCGCTCCGCCTCGGCCCCACCACCTTCGCCGTGGTCGACGCCTTCCCCGACCAGGAGGCCCGGCAGGAACACCTGGAGGCCGGCCGTGCCCGCCTGGCCGGGCTGTCCGAGCTGCTCGTGGGGCCGCCGACGATCGAATACACGAACGTCCTCGCCGCCAAGGTTCCCGGTGGCCCGGAGGCCTAAGGCGCGGTGATCGCGTCCCGGAGCGGCACGGTGGAGCGGGTGCGGTATTCCTGGATCGCCCAGCCGTTGCCGTCCGGGTCCGTGAAGTGCATGAACGTGCCGCCGTCGTCGGGGGCGTACTGGACGGGTTCCGAGACGTCCAGGCCGCGGGCGCGGAGTTCCTCGTGGGCCGCCTTGATGTCGGCGACGCAGAGCTGCATGCCGTGGTACGTGCCGGGGGCCGCCGTCCCCGTCGGGCTCGGGAGGCCGGAGGTGAGGGCGATCGAGCAGCCGGATCCCGGCGGCGTGAGCTGGACGACGCGGGCGCCCGGCATCACCTCGCGGTCGACGTCGCAGCGGAAGCCGACCTTGTCGACGTAGAAGGCCTTCGCGCGGTCGATGTCCGAGACCGGGATGGTGAGTACTTCCAGGGTCATCTCCATGGGGAAAAGGTAGGGGCGAATCGCCGGTTCCGGCCCCGCCGACGCCGCGAGGTCACTCGAATCGCCAGCGGGTCTGCGTGAACTCCTCGCCCTTGCCGAAGCCGAAGACGGTGTGCGGCGTCACCGCGAACACCGGGGCGGGGCCCTCCCGGCCCTGGAACGCGCCGTCGGCGACCTCGAAGTGCCAGGCCGGGCCGTACTTCTCCTCCCACGCCTTGGCGAGGGCGTGCAGGCGCTCCGCTTCCGTGACCCGCACCGCCCGCCCCTCGACGACCACGTCGAAGCCCGCCGCCCAGGCGTTCGTGCCGGTGGTGAGGGCGACCTCCGGGTTCCCGGCGAGGTTGAGCGACTTGCGTTCGCGCGCGCCGGAGCTGAAGTGCAGGGCCCCGTCCTGCCACAGGCCGAGCAGAGGCGTGACGTGGGGGCGGCCGTCGGGGCGCACCGTGGAGATCCAGAACAGTTCGGCGCCGGTCAGCAGCCGTTCGGCGACGGCCCACGGGGTGGGCTCGGCGCCGGGGGAGCTGTAGCGCGGGTCGATCGACGTGTGCGGGGGACCGGTGTCGGTATGGGCGTCGTACGGCATCGTGGGCGTTCCCTTCCGTGTACGGGGCCACTCGTACACAGGGGGAGACCGGCGACGGACGCACAACTCATCGGTGCAGCCCGGAGCGCAGTAGGCTCAAGGCCACCGTTGATCGAACAGGAGGCCGGGCGATGATGTCGGTGCCGCACGAAGGGGGAGGGTGGACGGGCGGCCGCAGGAGCAGCACGTTCACCCGGCTGCTGCGACTCGGCTTCACCGATCCGTCCACCGCCGAGCGGCTGCTCGACGCCCCCGCGCTGTCCGCCGTGCGCGCCGACCCGCTGCTCCTGGACGCGCTCGGCACCGCCGCCGACCCGGACCTGGCGCTCCTCGGCCTCGTCAGGCTGGTCGAGGCGCAGGACGACGAGACGGCGCGCCGCGAGCTGCTCGACACGCTCGTCGCCGCGAAGCCGCTGCGCGACCGGCTGCTCGGCGTGCTCGGTTCCTCCGAGGCGCTGGCCGACCACCTGGCCCGGCACTCGAAGGACTGGCGGGCCCTGGTCACGTACGAGTCGGGCGATCTGCACCCCGGCGTGGAGGAGTTCGAGCAGGGGCTCGCCGAGGCCACCGACGAGGTGTCGCTGCGCGTCGCCTACCGGCGCTGCCTGCTGTCCATCGCCGCCCGCGACGTGTGCGGCACGACCGACATCACCCAGACCGCGGCCGAACTCGCCGACCTGGCGACGGCGACGCTGCGCGCGGCCCTCGCCATCGCCCGCACGGCGTCCCCCGCCGACGCCGCGCTGTGCAGGATCGCCGTGATCGCGATGGGCAAGTGCGGTGGCCACGAGCTGAATTACGTGTCCGACGTCGACGTCATCTTCGTCGGGGAGCCCGCCGACGGATCCGCCGACGAGGGCAAGGCGATCCAGGCCGCCACCCGGCTCGCCTCGCACATGATGCGGATCTGCTCCGACACCACCGTCGAGGGCACCATCTGGCCCGTCGACGCCAATCTGCGGCCCGAGGGGCGCAACGGGCCGCTCGTGCGCACCCTCTCCTCGCACCTCGCCTACTACCAGCGCTGGGCCAAGACCTGGGAGTTCCAGGCGCTGCTCAAGGCCCGCCCGGTCGCGGGCGACCCGGAGCTCGGCGAGGAGTACGTCGAGGCCGTGTCGCCGATGGTGTGGCAGGTGTCCGAGCGGGAGAACTTCGTGCCCGACGTGCAGAAGATGCGCAAGCGGGTCGTGGCGAACATCCCGGCGGGCGAGAAGGACCGCGAGCTGAAGCTCGGCCCCGGCGGCCTGCGGGACGTCGAATTCGCGGTGCAGCTCCTTCAGTTGGTGCACGGGCGGACGGACGCCGCGCTGCGCAGCGGGACGACGCTCGACGCCCTCGCCGCGCTCGCCGACGGCGGCTACGTGGGCCGGGTCGACGCCGTGCAGCTCGACGACGCCTACCGGTTCCTGCGCACGCTCGAACACCGCATCCAGCTCTACAAGTTGCGGCGCACCCACCTGGTGCCCGAGGGCGATCCCGACCTGCGCCGCATCGGCCGCTCGATGGGCATGCGCACCGAACCCATCACGGACCTCAAGCGGGCCTGGCGGCGGCACACCTCCGTCGTCCGCCGCCTGCACGAGAAGCTGTTCTACCGGCCTCTCCTCGACGCCGTCGCCGGGCTCGGCCCCGGCGAGACCAGGCTGCGCGCCGACGCGGCCCGCGAGCGGCTCGTCGCGCTCGGCTACGCCGACCCCAGCTCCGCGATGCGCCACCTGGAGGCGCTGGCCTCCGGAGTCAGCCGCAAGGCCGCCATCCAGCGGACGCTGCTCCCGGTGCTGCTCGGCTGGTTCGCGGACTCCGCCGACCCGGACGCGGGGCTGCTCAACTTCCGCAAGGTGTCGGACGCGTTGGGCAAGACACCCTGGTATCTGCGGCTGCTGCGCGACGAGGGCGCGGCCGCGGAGAACCTGGCGCGGATCCTGTCCGCCGGGCGCCTCGCCCCCGACCTCCTGATGCGCGCCCCCGAATCGGTGGCGCTGCTCGGTGACGAGCGGGGCCTGGAGCCGCGCGGGCACGCCCAGTTGGAGCAGGAGGCGCTCGCGGCGGTGCGGCGCGCGGACGACGGCGAGCAGGCGGTCACCTCGGCGCGCGCGGTCCGCCGCCGCGAGCTGCTGCGCACGGCGGCCGCCGACATCATCGCCTCGTACGGCACCGAGGACACGCCCGCCGTCGCCGACCAGGGCGCCCTGGTGGACCAAGTGGGCGCCGCCGTATCGGACTTGACGGCCGCGACCCTCGGCGGGACGCTGCGCGCCGTGGTCCGTGACGGCTGGGGCGACACCCTGCCCACCCGCTTCGCCATCATCGCCATGGGGCGCTTCGGCGGGCACGAGCTCAGCTACGGATCCGACGCCGACGTGCTGTTCGTGCACGAGCCCCGCGAGGGCGTCGACGACCATGAGGCAGCGCAGGCCGCCAACAAGGTCGTCTCCGAGATGCGGCGGCTCCTCGCCCTGCCGAGCGCCGATCCGCCGCTGCTCATCGACGCGGACCTGCGTCCCGAGGGCAAGTCGGGTCCGTTGGTGCGCACGCTCGGGTCCTACGAGGCGTACTACCGGCGCTGGTCCCTGGTCTGGGAGTCGCAGGCGCTGCTGCGGGCCCAACCCGTCGCCGGTGACGAGGAGTTGAGCCGCGCCTTCATCGACCTCATCGACCCGCTGCGCTACCCCGCGGAAGGGCTCGGCGACGATGCCGTCATGGAGATCCGGCGGCTCAAGGCGCGGATGGAGTCGGAGCGGTTGCCGCGCGGAGCCGATCCCACGCTGCACACCAAGCTGGGGCGCGGGGGTCTCTCCGACGTCGAATGGACGGTGCAGCTGCTCCAGTTGAGGCACGGCTGGGCGGAACCGGGGCTGCGCACCACCCGCACCCGTGAGGCCCTCGCCGCCGCGTGCGCCGCCGGGCTGATCCCCGCCGAGGAGGCGGCGATCCTCGACGAGGCGTGGGTGCTGGCCGCGCGTGTGCGCAATGCGGTGATGCTGGTGCGTGGCAGGCCGGGCGACACGTTTCCGTCGGACGGGCGTGAACTCGGCGCCGTGGGACGGTACTTGGGGTACGACCCCGGGCACGTGGGCGACATGCTGGACGACTACCGCCGCACCACGCGCCGCGCACGAGCGGTAATGGAGGACCGCTTCTACGGTGCCCCTTAGCCCCCGGCGGCGGGTGGGCAGAATCGAGCCTCGCCGGCGATTGAGGCGCGGGGTCCGGGGCGGAGCCCCGTGGCGTGGGGGTGACGGGCCCGGCTACGCCAGTTTGGCCGAGGTCGTGCCCGCCATCCACGGCAACCCGGAAGGGCCCCGGTGGGCGAGGACCGTCCGCTCGTCGGCGCCGGAGGCGTGCTCGCGCTGGAGCGCCCCGAAGGGGTGGGCGCCGTCGCCCGGAGCCGCCACCGTGTCCTTACGCGCCGTTACCGTTGCCGTTGCCGTAGACATGAAACCGGCTCTCCGTCCGTACCGTCCGTACCGTCGAGGTCTGGACCTCCGACGATCCTCCCCGCCGGGCCCCGCCGGCAGATGCCATCGGTCGCGAACGCGCGGGCCGAAGGTCCCGGCCCCCTACGGAGGACTTACGCGTCGAGCAGCACCCGGCACCGCGCGACGAACCCGGTGAGCGCCAGCTCGAACGCCGCGTCCGTGCGCCCCTCGGGCCCTGCGCCGAGCGCCCGTTCCAGCAGCGGGGTCCGGCCCTCCTCCGACGGCTCCCACATCGTGTCGGGCGCCGCCATGTCGAGCGCCGAGCCGAGCACCATGTTGTCCAGGGCGATGATCACCGGCATCACGTCCGGCAGCGCGAACCCGGCGTCGAGCAACAGCGCCACCCCCAGCTCGTACTGCGCGAGGACCCGGGGCGCGCGTACCGGATGGGTCGTCAGGAGCGGGATCGCCTTGGGGTGCGCGGCGAACGCGGCCCGGTAGGAGCGGGCCCACCCGGCGATCGCCTCGTCCCACGGGAGCCCCGAGGTCAGCGGCGTCTCGTCGATCGCGGAGCAGATCCGCTCGCGCAGCAGCTCCACGATCCCGTCGCGGCCCTCCACGTGGTGGTAGAGCGAACCCGCCTGCACGCCGAGCCTGCGCGCCAGCTGCGGGACGCTGAACTCGCCGTTCTCGTCGACGATGTCGAGCGCCGCCGTGGCGATCCGCTCCCGGTCGAGGAGGGGTGTGCGCGGCCGGCCCATCCAGGTCCCTCCTTGGTGGCTTCAGAAAATCGGGTCTTCCCGTATGCCCAACGGGAGGTTACATTGCGAAAACCAAAAGCCTTTAGATTTACGCCCGTCCGCAGTGCGGGCCGTCCTCCAGAGGGGCTTCCTGCCGCATGCCCGTGACATCCCCGAAGACGAAGTCCGCGCCGCCGAGCGCGCCGCCCGGCCTGCGCACAGGCACCCTCGGCACCTCCGACATCGCGTTCTTCGTGATCTCCGCCGCCGCCCCGCTCACCGTCATGGCGGGCGTCGCGCCCATCGCCATCTCCCTCGGCGGCGTCGGAGCGCCCGCCGGATATCTGCTCGCCGGCATCACCCTCGCCGTCTTCGCCATCGGCTTCACCACGATGAGCCGCCACGTCACCGGCGGCGGCGCCTTCTACTCGTACATCGCGCAGGGCCTCGGCAAACCGGCCGGAATCGGGGCCGCGCTGCTCGCGATGGTCGGTTACAACGGCATGGAGATCGGCGTCTACGGGCTCCTCGGCTCCGCCACCCAGGACACCGTGCACGCCCTGTTCGGCGCGGACGTGCCCTGGCTGCCGGTCTCCCTCGTGGGCCTGGTCCTGATCTGGTACGGCGGCTTCCGCTCGATCGACTTCGGCGCCAAGGTCCTCGGCGTCCTGCTGGTCGCCGAGACGGGCATCCTGGTCCTGCTCGCGGGCGGGGTCCTCATCAAGGGCGGCGCGCACGGCCTCTCGGCGGCCTCGTTCGCGCCCGGCAACGTCCTCGTGCCCGGCACCGCCGCCGTCCTCGCCTTCGCGTTCGCCGCGTTCACCGGCTTCGAGTCGACCGTCATCTACCGGCGCGAGGCCCGCGACCCGGACCGCACCGTGCCCCGCGCCACGTACATCGCGGTCGCCTTCCTCGGCCTCTTCTACGCCTTCACCGTCTGGATCGCCATCCAGTCCTTCGGCGACGCGCAGGTCGTCAAGGCGGCGGGCGACGACCCGGCGAACCTCTTCTTCACCGCGATCACCACCTTCGTCGGCGGCTGGGCGGCCGACCTGATGCACGTCTTCATCGTCACCAGCGTCATCGCCTCCCTCCTCGCCTTCCACAACGCGATCAACCGGTACGCGCTCGCCCTCGCCGACGAGGGCGTCCTGCCGCGCTCCGTCGCCCGCATCCACCCCAAGCACCGCTCCCCGTACGTCGCCGGGCTCGCGCAGACGGTGCTCGGCGCGGTCGTCGTGCTCGGGTTCTGGGCGGCCGGGGCGGACCCGTACGATCAGCTGCTGCTGTGGGTCAACACCCCCGGAATGCTGGGCCTGATGGCCCTCCAGCTGCTCGCGGCGCTCGCCGTCCCGTTCTTCTTCCGGCGGATCACGCACCAGGAGGGTGTGGTGCGGACGGTCGTGGCGCCGGTCGTGGCGACGCTGCTCCTGGCCGTCGCGATCGGGTTGGTGGCCACGCACATCGACCTGTTCACGGGGGCGTCCCCGCTGGTCAACTGGGTCCTGCTGGCGGTGGCGCCGGCGGTCTTCGTGCTGGGCCTCGCCTTGGCGTGGCGCCTACGGCGCTCCCGCCCGGACACGTACGCACGATTCGGCCAGTGACGGGGTCGACGTCACGGGGCTCCGCCCCGGACCCCGCTGCTCAATCGCCGCAGGGGCTCGAAAGATCTACTCGTCGCCGAACGGACTGAAATGGCTGCCCCGGCGCAGGGATCTGCTTTTCAGGGGCGCGGGGAACTGCGCGAACCCAGCCACAGCGAGAACCGCACCCGCCAACGCGACAGGGTGCTCAGAAACGGAGCGAACCGCACCATGGCCCACGCCGACCTCCTCCTCACCGACGCCCACGTCCGCACGCTCCAGCCCGCTCCCCCGGAGGCAACCGCCGTCGCCGTGGCCGGAGGCCGCATCGTCGCGGTCGGGGACACGGACGACCTCGTACGGGACTGGCAGGGCCCCCGCACCGAGCGGCTGAACCTCGGCGGCGCCCACGTCCTCCCCGGGTTCGTCGACTCCCACAGTCACCCCGTCTGGGGCCTGGAGATGGCGACCGGCGCCGACCTCAGCGGCGTACAGGACCTCGACGGACTCCGCGATGCCCTGCGCAGAGCGGATCGGCTCGGCGGGTGGGTCGTCGGCTGGGGGCTCGACCACAACGCCTTCGAGGGGCGGCCCATCCACCGCGAACTCATCGAGGACGTGCTCGGCGGCGCGCCCGCCTTCCTGCGCCTGTACGACGGCCACTCCGCGCTGGTCAGCGGCGCCGCCCTGGACGCCGCGAGGATCACGGGACCGCGTTCGTTCGCCCAGCGGGCCGAGATCGTCTGCGACGGCGAGGGCCGGCCCACCGGGTACCTCGTCGAGCACGCCGCCATGGACCTGGTGTACGAGGTCGCGCCCCGGGCCTCGTACCAGGACCGCCGCACCGGACTCGTCGAGCTGCTCGGCACGATGGCCGCCACCGGGCTGACCGGCGCGCACGTCATGGACGGCTCCGGGCTCGACCTCCTCGCCGCCGTGGAAGAGGACGCCGAGCTGCCGCTGCGGCTCACCGTCTCGCCGTGGTGCATGCCGGGCGTGGACCGGGCCGGGCTCGACGAACTGGTCGCGCTCCAGAAGCGGGGCGGGCGCCGCTGGCGGGTCGGCGGCGTCAAGTTCTTCATGGACGGCACCGTCGAGGGCGGCACCGCCTGGCTGGAGCACGCCGACTGCCACGGGCAGGGGACGGACGCGTTCTGGCCGGACCCGGCGGCGTACAGCGCGGCCGTACGTCATCTGCACGCGGCCGGCGTGCGCACCGCGACGCACGCCATCGGCGACGCCGCCGTCCGGCACGCCCTCGACACCATCGAGGCGCTCGGGCAGAGCGGCCGGGACGCGCACCGCATCGAGCACATCGAGTCCGTGCCCGACGACACGATCCCCCGGTTCGCCGCGCTCGGCGTCGCCGCGTCGATGCAGCCCCCGCACACCGCGTACACGAAGGGTGACCACAGCGACGAGTGGTCCAAGCGGCTCGGTGACGCGCGCGCCGCCCGCGCCTGGCGCACCCGCGACCTGCGGGACGCGGGCGCCGTGCTCGCGCTCGGCTCCGACTGGCCGATCGCCCACTACGACGCCCGGAAGGTGCTCGCCACGGCGCGGATTCCGCAGGGCGCCGCCGGGCCCGCGCAGGGGCTCACCGGGCTCGAAGCACTGGAGGGCGTCACCTCGCACGCGGCGATCGCGGCGGGCCAGGCGGCGGAGGGGGGCCGGATCGCGGTCGGCCTGCGCGCGGACCTCACCGTGCTCGGCCTCGACCCGGTCACGGCCCCCGCGGACGAGGTCGCCGAGGCCCCCGTCGTCCTCACCGTGACGGACGGCCGGATCACGCACCGGGGCGCCTGAGCCCCGCAGGAACGGGGGCGCCTGACGCCCCCGTTCCCTACGCCTTGACCGGCATCAGGGGTGGCTTCACCAGGCGCGGCAGCGCGTACGGCAGCGCCCCGTACCAGGCCCGCGCCACCGCGAACCCGAACGCCAGGCACAGCATGCCGCCCACCGCGTCCAGCCAGAAGTGGTTCGCGGTCGCCACGATGACCACCAGGGTCAGCACCGGGTACAGGAGCCCGAGGACCCGCACCCACGGCACCGACGCGAGCGCGAAGATCGTCATGCCGCACCACAGCGACCAGCCGATGTGCATCGACGGCATCGCCGCGTACTGGTTCGACATGTTCTTCAGGTTGCCCGAGGCCATCGAGCCCCAGGTCTGGTGCACCGCGACGGTGTCGACGAAGCCGCCACCGCTCATCAGGCGCGGCGGCGCCAGCGGATAGAAGTAGTAACCGACGAGGGCGACCGCCGTCGTCGCGAACAGCGCGAGACGGGTCGCCGCGTAGCGCCCGGGGTGGCAGCGGAACAGCCACACCAGCACGCCCAGCGTGATGACGAAGTGCAGTGTCGCGTAGTAGTAGTTCATGCCGACGATGAGCCAACTCACCGAATTCGCGGCATGGTTGACGGTCTGCTCGACGGAGATACCGATGCTGTGCTCGGTCTGCCAGATCCAGTCGGCATTGCGCAGCGCCTGAGCCTTCTGCTCCGGGACCGCGTTGCGGATCAGGGAGTACGTGTAGTAACTCACCGCGATCAGCAGGATCTCGAACCAGAGGCGCGGGCGCCGCGGCGCCCGAAGGCGACGCCCGGCGCGGTCTTCCGCGATGGGTGAGGGTGTGGCCCCTTTTCGGCCTTCACGTGTCGTCACGGTCGTTTCACCCATAGGCACAGAGTCTGCCAGATTCCGGCCCCCCGACCGATCATCCCTTGGGCGGGTCACGGGCGCACCCGCTACGCCCTACGGACGAGGTCGAACCCCTGAGGACACCGCTGCCGACGCGGCCGTCGACCCCCGTACCACCAGCTCCGGCATGAACACGAATTCGCTCGGGGGCGCGGGCGTGCCGCCGATCTCCTCAAGCAGCGTGTGCACCGCCGCCTGCCCCATCGCGTGCACCGGCTTACGGATCGTGGTCAGCGGCGGATCGGTGAACGCGATCAGCGGAGAGTCGTCGAAACCGACCACGGAGACGTCCTTCGGCACGTCCATGCCGCGCTCACGCACCGCCCGAATGGCGCCGAGCGCCATCATGTCGCTCGCGCAGACCATCGCGGTGCAGCCTTGGTCGAGCAGTGCGGAGGCCGCGGCCTGCCCGCCCTCCAGGGTGTAGAGGGAGTGCTGGACGAGATCGTGCTCGATCTCGTCCTCCGGCAGGTCGAGCCGCTCCGCCATCGTGCGTACGAAGCCCTCGATCTTCCGCTGTACGGGCACGAAGCGGCGCGGCCCCACGGCCAGGCCGACCCGGGTGTGGCCGAGCGAGAGCAGATGCGTCACCGCGAGGCGGGCCGCGGCGCGGTCGTCCGGCGAGATGAAGGGTGCGGCGACCGCGGGCGCGTACCCGTCGACGAGCACGAAGGGGACGCCCTGGCCGCGGAGGCGTTCGTAGCGCTGGGTGTCGGCGGTGGTGTCGGCGTGCAGCCCGGAGACGTAGATGATGCCGCTGACGTCGCGCTCGACGAGCATGTCCGTCAGCTCGTCCTCGGTGGAGCCGCCGGGGGTCTGCGTGGCGAGGACCGGGGTGTAACCCTGCCTGGTCAGGGCCTGCACCACGACCTGGGCGAGCGCGGGGAAGATCGGGTTCTCGAGTTCCGGGGTGATCAGGCCGACCAGGCCCGCGCTGCGCTGCTTGAGGCGCACGGGGCGCTCGTAGCCGAGCACGTCGAGGGCGGCGAGGACGGACTGGCGGGTGGCCGCGGCGACCCCCGCCTTCCCGTTGAGCACGCGGCTGACGGTCGCTTCGCTGACCCCCGCTTGGCTTGCGATGTCGGCAAGGCGTGCGGTCACGGGACGCGACCTTACCCGTCACTCGCCGCATTGCCCACCGAACAGGAAGTACCGGCCGGGCAAGCCGCGTTGAGCCCCGCCACCCGGACCGGTGAACCGACCGAAGGGCAGGCCACCGCACGGGCGTCCGGCGGTAGCTTGGGGCGTTGCGGGCCGAGGGGGCCCGCTCGCTCCGTGCTTGAGGGGCCTTCTCGTGAACGCCATGGGTCAAAGACCTGAGACCGACGCCGGGTGCACCGTCCTGGTGGTCGACGACAGTGCCGCCAGCCGGTACGCCCTGGGTGCTGTCCTGAGCCGGGCAGGGCATGTCGTCATCCCCGTCGGCTCCGCGGGAGAGGCCCTCGTCGAGCTCGATGTGCGGCTGCGTGCGGGGGCGTTGCCCGATGTGGCGCTCGTGGACGTGGGGCTTCCCGACCTCAGCGGGTTCGAGCTGTGCCGCAGGGTCAAGGCGCTGCCCTCGCTCGCCGGGATCCCCGTCGTGCACTTCTCCGCCCGTCCCTCGGTCCCGGCGGATCGCTGCCGGGCGCTCGACGCGGGCGGCGAGGCCTATCTGACGGTGCCCGCCGAACCGGAGGAGATCCGCGCCGTGGTGCGCGCCGCGCTCCGCGGGGCCCGCGAACTCACCGACACCCAGGCCCAGTTCGACCACCTCACCCTGCTGTCCCGAGCCGTCGTCGACGTGCAGGGCGCCCGCGACCTCGCCGAGCTCGCGCGCGCGGCGGCCGCCGCGACGGCCCGGCTCACCGGGGGCGACGCCGCCGCCTTCGTCCTCGTCGACCACGGCGCGGTGCACACGGGCCTGTCCCGGAGCGCGGCGGAGCCCGCCGGGCCGGACGCCGCCGCGCGCGAGCGGGCCGTCGAGCTGGTGCGGCAGATCAACTGCGGGCCCGGCGGCGTGCGCACCACGCTGCGGACCGGGGACGCGTGGCCGCAGGCCTACTTCGGGCCCGGCGGCGCCCGGCTCACCCTCTCCCGCACCCGCGACGGCCGGCTCCCCGTGTGCCTGGCCACGCCCGACTTCGCCGACCCGGACGGCAGAACGGGGCCGCTCGTCGCCCAGCTCGCCCGCGCCACCGCGCTCGCCGCGGAACCCCTCGTCCTGTACGAGCAGGAACGCCACGTAGCCCACACGCTGCAACACAACTTCCTGCCCTCCGTGCTGCCCGCGGTCACCGGCGTGGACATCGGCTTCCGGTACGAGCCCGCCTCCCAGGAGGCGCAGATGGGCGGCGACTTCTACGCTGCGCTGCCCACCCCGGAGGGCGTGCTCGTCGGCGTCGGCGACGTCGTGGGGCACTCGCTCGACGCGGCCACGGTGATGGTCGAGCTCCGGCACGCGCTGCGCGCCTACTGCCTGGAGGACCCGCGCCCCGCCCACCTGGTGACCCGCCTCGACCGCCTGCTCCAGCACTACCATCCGCAGCTCACCGCCACGCTGTGCCTGGCCCTCGTCGACCCCGCGACGGGCCGTACGCGGGTGGCCAACGCGGGGCACATCCCGCCGCTGATCGTGCCGGTCGGCGGCGCGGCCCGGTACGCGGAGGCGGCGGGGCCGCTGCTCGGGCTCGGCCTGCCGCATCCCGAACCCACCGTGCTCGACCTCGACCCCGGTGCCCGCCTCCTCATGGTCACCGACGGCCTCGTCGAGACCCGCGGCATCGACCTGTCCGTGTCCCTGGAGGAGCTGCGGATCGCCGCCGCGGACGCGCCCGTGGACCCGGACGAGCTGTGCGACGCGCTCCTCGCCCGCTTCGGCCGCGACCGTGCCGACGACATCGCGCTCCTGGCGCTGCGGCGCGCTCCGCGGTGACCGGGGCCCGTCGGCCCGTCCGCTGGGCGGGACGTGATTGTGCGGGCGGGCGCTTCCGGGCGAAGGTTGGCGCCGACACGCGTGCGCGCACGCACCACGACACCTCGGAGGGCCCCCATGCCACAGATCACCGTCGACCACTCCGCGGACCTCGACGACCGCCTCGACCGGGCGGGGCTCGCAGGGGCCGTGCACCAGGCCGCCGTCGACATCGTGGCCGCGCGCATCCCCGCGTGCAAGACGCGGTTCCGCGAGGTCGGGACCACGGTGGTCGGGGACGGGCCCGCGTCCCTCGTGCACGTGGAGATCGCGCTTCTGGCGGGGCGTACGGAGGAGGCCAAGACGGCTCTCGCCGAGGCGGTTCTGGCGGCGCTCCCGGCCCACATCAAGGAGCCGGCGGGTGTGCATCTCTCCGCGGAGGTACGGGACTTGGACCCGACGTACCGCTCGGCCGTCGCCGACTGACACGGCCGACCGTCCCCAGGCCACGGGGCTCCGCCCCGGACCCCGCGCCTCAATCGCCGGCGGGGCTTGATATGCCCACCCGGCGGCCGCCGCCTTGGGCAATCTGCCGCCTTGGGCGGCAGGGTGGGCAAGGCGGCACCCCGGTGCCGCGCGCCGATGACGGTGGGGCTCAGCCCGCCGCCGCAGGGGTCCCGGCCGCCGACGGTGCCAGTGACGCGAGGCGGGTGATCAGGGCCGCGAAGGGGCCGTCGGCCGGTTCGTCCGCGAGGAGGTGGCGGAGCAGATCCGCCATCTCCTCGTCGTACGCGGCGCTCACCGCGCAGAGCGCCGCGAAGTCATGGACGAGCTGACGCTGAAGCTCCTCGCGGGGGATACGCCGCCCGTCCAGCCAGATCAGCGCCGTCGACTCGGCGAGCGAGATCCACGAGCGGACGACGAGTTCGAGGCGGGCGGACGGCGCCGAGACCCGCAGATGCGTGAGGATCTGGACGTACGCCGCCTGCCGGACCGAGTCGATCAGCGCGTTCGTCGCGGAAGACCCCACGGCCGGCCCACCCCGCATCAGCGCGGAGAAGCCGGGACCGTGCTCGTCCACGAAGTCGAAGAAGCGGCCCATCACGCGCAGCAGACGCGCCCCGAGCGGCCCCTCCCGCGGCTCCTCGAACCGCTCGGCCAGATCCTGCGCCGCTCGCCTCAACGCCGCCTCGTACAGGCTGAGTTTGCCCGGGAAATAGTGGTAGACCAGCGGCCGCGAGATGCCCGCGGCGGCCGCGATCTCGTCGATGGAGACCTCGTCGGGGGAGCGGTGACTGAACAGTTCGAGTGCGACCCCGATCAGCTGCCGCCGCCGCTCCTCGACTCCCATCCTGCGCCGCGCCACGGTAGTCATGCCGAACACTCTACCGAGCGATTCCGGCCTGCCAACCGGCCCCCGCGCAGCACCCTCGCGCGTCGGCGCTAAAGGTCGAGAACGAGACGCCCGCCACGGGCCCGCGAAACACAGATCAGCATCGAGTCGGCGCGCTCGGCGTCCGTGAGCAGCTCGTCGCGGTGCTCGATCTCCCCTTCCAGGACGCGCTGTTGGCAGGTTCCGCAGAAACCCTGCTCGCAGGAGTACGGGACCGCGGGCACCTCGGAGCGGACCGCCGCGAGCACCGTCGTGTCGGCGGCCACGTCCACGATCCTGCCGCTGCGCCGCAACTCGACCTCGAACGGGCCGTTCCCCTCGGCCGAATTGCGTGGCGTGAACCGTTCGCTGTGCAGCGTGCGGTGCTCGGGCAGGGCCGCCTCCACGGCCGCCAGCAGCCCCTCGGGGCCGCAGCAGTACACGGCCGTGCCGGGCGCGGTGTCCGCGAGCGCGGCGGCCAGGTCGGGCCGCCCGGCCTCGTCCTCCGCGACGACGGTGACCCGGCCCGCGGCCCCGCCGCCCAGCTTCTCCACGTCCTCCACGAACGGCATCGAGGCCCGCGACCTGCCCCCGTACAGCAGCTTCCAGTCGGCGCCCCGCGCCGCGGCCTCCCGCAGCATCGGCAGGATCGGTGTCACGCCGATGCCGCCCGCGACGAACAGGTACGCGGGCGCCTCCGCGTCGAGCGGGAAGCGGTTGCGCGGCCCGCGCACCTCGACCTCCATGCCCTCCCGCACGTGCTCGTGCACCTCGCGCGACCCGCCGCGCCCGCCCTGGTCGGCCGGGACGAGCCGCGTCGCGACGGTGTACGACGACGTGTCCTCGGGGTCGCCGCACAGCGAGTACTGCCGTACGAGCCCGGAGGGGAGCACGAGGTCGAGGTGCGCGCCCGGCCGCCAGGCGGGCAGGTCGCGGCCCTCCAGGCGGAGTTGCACGACCCCCTCGGCGACCTCCTCGTGCCGCGTGACGAGCAGGCTCAGCGCACGGTCCCGCGGCCGCCCAGACGTCGGCTCCTCCAGCGTGGGCAACGGCCACAGCGGCGAGCGCCGCACACGCCGCCGCATGGCGCGCCGCACGACGAACGCGGCACCGGCGACGACCACGGCCCCGCGCAGCGTACGGGCGTTCATCGGGCGGCTCCCGTACGGGCTTCGGCGGCGGTGGCCGCGGGCGACGAGGCGAGGTAGGCGACGGCCTGGGCGGTGTCGCCCTCCTGGTCGGGGTGGTAACTCCGGCTCAGGTAACGGGGGATGGACCGGGCCATCGACCCGGTCGACGGCAGCACGCCCCGCTTGCCGCTGCGGTAGAAGTCCTTCCAGGTGGCCTTGCCGTCGAGCAGCGTCGGGTCGTTCTCCATGAAGAACCGCGCGCCGCGCTGCCACAGGAAGACGAGCGCGGTGAAGGCGGTGGCCCAAGTGCGCACCCGGCGCCGGTAGCTGCCGTCGAGGTGCTCGAACAGCTCGAAGGCCACCGCCCGGTGCTCGACCTCCTCGGCGCCGTGCCAGCGCAGCAGGTCCAGCATCGTCGGGTCGGCGCCGCGCCGGTCCAACTCCTCCGCGTTCAGCACCCAGTTGCCGAGGGACGCCGTGTAGTGCTCGATCGCCGCGATCAGCGCGACCCGCTCCATCAGCCACCACTCGCGCGCCTTGCCCGGCGGCAGCGTCCGGTCGCCGAGCAACTTCTCGAAGAACCAGTCCACTTGGGCCGTGTACGGCGTCGGGTCGAGTCCCTGCTCCCGCAGATGCGGCAGCACCTCGTCGTGCGCCTGCGAGTGCATGGCCTCCTGGCCGATGAACCCGATGACGTCCTCGCGCAGCCGCTCGTCCGTGATGTACGGCAGAACCTGCTTGTAGACGTGCACGAACCAGCGCTCGCCTGCCGGCAGCAACAGGTGCAGGACGTTGATGGTGTGCGTGCTGAACGGGTCGTCCGGCAGCCAGTGCAGGGGTGTCCTGTCCCAGGCGAAGGACACCTGGCGTGCCTTCAACGGAACGCGCGTATTAGACATGGCGTCAATGTACTGACGGGTAGGTACGGGCGATACCCCTCGGGCAGCACTTTTGTGTTTCGAGCCCCTGCGGCGATTGAGCAGCGGGGTCCGGGGCGGAGCCCCGCGACCGGGCTCACCTCAGGGGCCGAACTTCGGCGCCCCGAGCCCCCCGCCCGCTGAGCGACACCTCGTCCCCCCGCGGGACGCGAACCGCAAGCACATTCCCCTCGGCCGCCCGCCCAGACGCACTCACCCGGTTCACCCCCTCGCTGCCCGCGGCAACCAGGTACCAGGCCCCCTCCCGCGACTTCCACCGCACACCCGCGAGCACCTGCGGATCGCGCGAGCCACACGCGGGCGACGACTGCGACTTCGCCGCGACGACGGCGGAGTTCGCCCCCGGCGCCCGGAACAGCGCGAGCGTGCGCGGCCCGACGCCCCGCCACGTGTCGGCCCGGGTGCACCACCACTCGGCCGTCCCGTTCGCCTGCGGCAGCGCCTGGCGGGCGTACGCCCAGGAGTTGACGGAGCGCACCCCGTGCGAGCGCGCCGCCGCGAGCGAGCACGCGGTCGTCGCCCAGTCCGCGGGCCGCGCCTCGCGGGGCGCTGTGGGGTTGCCGGCCGTGAGGTGCGCGGGCACGAGCTCGCCGAGGTCGGTGGTGAGGCGGGTGCCGGTCGAGTCGGTGAGCGCCAGCGCGTTCCACGACGTGCAGGACGTCGCGAGCGCCGGGCTCGGGAACGGAGCCGTCACCCCGTCCTTCGTACGCGACAGGGCCCGCGCCCCCGCTGACGGCTTCAGGAGGTCGCGGGTGGCGGCCTTGGCCACCCAAGGGGCCGTCAGATAGCGGACGTTGCCGTCGGCCCGGTCCATCACCACGGCGCTCGACTGCGCGTCCGCCGCGCCGTCGACCCGCGCGAAGTCGAGCGCGGCGCCGCTCGTGCCGTTCTTCGGCTCGGCGTAGCGCACGATGCGCAAGCCGTCGTAGAGCAGCACGACGCGGGCCTGGTCGAGCTCGCCCGCGTACAGCAGCTGCGGCGGTCCGGGCGGCGCGCCCGCAGGGGTGCCCGGTGTCGCCGAGACCTTCACGGAGCCGCCGGGCCGCGCCCACACGGCGAGCGCCCTGCGCAGCAGTTCCTTGTCCCCGGTGAGCGAGCCGCGCGCGGGCCACACCGAGAAGTCGGTCCGGGCCGACGTCTTCCACGCGTCCGGCGCGACCGTCCGCAGCTTGGCCGGATTCAGGGCCGCCTGGCCCGCCGGATTCTTCGCGTAGGGCGGGGCCGCCGCGCCGTCCGGGGCCCAGCCCTCGCCCGGAAGCCCGAGCAGCGCGCCGCACACGAGGGTCGCCGCGACCGCCGCGATCGCCGCCTTCAGGTGCTGGCGGCGGCGCATCAGATCGGTGGGCCGCGCGTGCAGGGAGCACGGGTCGAACTCGGGGGACTCGAGGAGCTCGGTACCGGCCCCGGCGTCGGCCGCCATGCCGCGCGCCTCGGCGAGGGCCGCGGCCGCGTCCTCCTGCGTGCAGCCGGCCTCGGTGAGGACCGCGCGGACGGCGACGTCGTCGAGGCGCTCAAGTCCGCGCAGCACGTACGCGGCGCGGGCCGGGCCGCTCAGCGCGGAAAGCTGCTGGTCCAGGGCGAGTTCATCGGCGCCGCCGGACTTCGGGAACAGCCGCAGGCCCCACACCTGCGGCAGCAGCGGAGGCAGCTGCGCCCGCTTGGGCCAGGCCGCGCGCCGCAGCGGGAGCCCCGCCTCCAGGCTGCTGCGCAGCACCTTCAGGCGTACGTAGGCGAAGCCGGGGTCGCCGGTGCGGCCGGCGGAGTCGCGCTGGGCCGGGATCGGCGCCGGAGCGTTCGCGGAGCGGCCGCGGGGGAGCGCCCGCTGGACCACCGAATGGGCGGTCAGGACGCGGCGGTTGCGGCCGAGGCCCGGCGGCAGCACGAGGTAGGCGAGCCGTACCAGCCGTGGGTAGTGCTCGACCAGGGCGGCCTCGGCCTGCTCGACGTCGATGACGGCGGCCGGCGCTGCGGACGGGGGCGTTGATTGCTGCTGCACCTTTGACTGCACGTTCAGCTGAACGAGCGAATCGTGGGATGGTCACAGCCATCACTCCCGGCACGGGTCTATTCGGACACGACCAGCGCCTTCGCGTAGTTCGCCATCGACCGCTGATAGCGGGGCAGATGGGGTGCGAGCGCGCCGAGGACCAGGGCGAGGCCCTCCCTGTCGCGGCCGAGACTCGACAGGCACAGCGCCAGGCAGGCCCGCACCGCGTCGTCCAACTCGTCGCCGGGAGCGGTCAATTCCGGTTCCAGCAGTGCGACACCCTCTTCCGGGCGCCCCATGTTCCGCAGTGAGCTGGCCAGTTGAATCTTCGTGCGGCGGGCCCGGTAGCCGCTCAGGCCGAGCCGCAGCGCCTCCTGGTACAGCGGGACCGCCTTGTCGGAGTGGCCGGTCGAGTCGAAGGCGGAGGCCCGCTCGAACGGGGCGACGGGACTGCCGGGCGGCAGCTCGGCGGCGAGACCGTCGATGAGCGCGCGGAACTCTCCCGCGCCGGCCTCGTCGTAAGTGTCGATCGTCGCCCACGCGGCCGCGATCCGCTCTTCCCAGTCACTGCTCTCGGTGCTCACCGGGGCACTCTCACACAGGAGCGCCCCGGTGTCACCGGAGTTACCGGCGTCGCGGGGCCGGATCAGCTCAGCTTCCACCCGCTGAACTCCACGGTCCCGCGCGTCCCGTTCCCGCCGTTCGTCGCGCTCATGAACAGCCCCACGTCCTGCACGGCGGCGGCCCCCGGCACAGGCACCGTGGCGACGGTCCGCCACGACGCGCCGTCGTCCGTGGAGCACTCCCCGGTGTACGAACCGCCCGCCCGGCTCAGCCGCAGCAGCACCGGCGCCTTGAGACCGGTGATCCGCTTGTACGTGTCGAGGGTGCCGTCGCCGTTGGTGTCGTAGGACAGGACGACGCCGTTGGCGGGCGTGACCGACAGGTTCACGAAGCCCGGCGACCCCGCTGTCCCGAGGGCGTCGCGCACGATGATCCCGGCGCGCGCCCACGGCCCCGTCACCTCCTGCGTGTCCACCCGCAGCACGGCAGCCGCGCCGTCCCGGAACGCGCCCTCGCGGTACGCCGTCCCGAACTCCGCCGTGCCCTTCCACAGGTCGGCGCCGCCGCCGTCGATCGCGAACCGCTCGCCGAGCTGCCCGAACACCGCCGCGTTGTTGCTGTATGTCTTCCAGCCCTCGGCCAGCGGACCGGCCTCGAACAGCGTGCCCTTGTGGACGTAGGTGACCCGGTCCTCGCCGGCCGGACCGTACTGGACGTCGATCGTGTAGGGGAGCGGACGCAGCGGCTCGTCGAGCGGGGTGCCGGGCGCGCTCGCCCGCCACGCGACGGTGCCCTCCCCGGCCGGCGGCACACTGCCCAGGCGGGTCGCGCCCTCGGGTTCGGCGGTGATGCCCTTGAGTTCGAAGTCGACGCGGCCCGTCGCGCGCAGGCCGTTGACATTGCGGAACGTGGCCGTCACGCGCGCGTGCCCGCCCGGCGGAAAGGCGGACGGCTCGGCGGTGACCGTCACCGCGCCCTGGTACGGGGCGCGTGCGAGGACGTCGCGGACCTGAGAGGCCGTCCGGTACGGGTCGCCGTACGCCCGCAGGGAGTAGTCCTTGCGCTCACGCGTCCAGGCGTCCTCGAACGCGAACCAGTCGACCTTCGCGGGTTCCCGGCCCGCGCCCAGCGCGTCGGACAGCTCGTCGAGCCACTTCTGCCAGCGCGGCAGATAGAAGTCGCCGATCAGGCCGTGCCAGTCGCGGTTGGCGTACTCGTGGAGGTTGCCCGGATCGGACGTGGCCCGGTCGCCCCACACCGTGATCAGCGCCTTCGCGCAGCGCTCGAACTCGGCGCGCTCACCCTCGTTCGTGGCGAGGCTCCGGGCGTCCCGGATCCACGGGCCGAGCAGGAACGCCGCATGGGTGCCCGTCACGTCGTCCGAGAGCCGCATCAGCTTCAGCCACAGCGTCGACAACGCCTTGAAGGTGGCCTGGTCCTTGTCGGCGTACGCCGCCTTCAGCTGCGGCAGGAGCTGGCGGCTGCGGTGCGCGAGGGCCTGGCGTGCCACGTCCACGAGGTCGTACTTGTAGGCGGCGCTGCCCCTCAACTTCCCGTCCACGCCCAGGAGTCCGGTGAGTGCCGCGTCGAAGCGGCCCGGGTCGTAGGCGAGGGCGCGCGGCGCATAGTAGGAGGCGCGGTCGGCCGACAGGTCGGGGCGGGCCGCGAAGAGCGAGTCGTGAGGGTCGGAGCGCTCGGCCGCCGTGTGCTGGTACGCCGTCTCCTGCAGCGCTTGCCAGGCGGCGCGCGCGTCCTTGTCGCGGCGCCCGTAGCGGAAGTCGGCGTACGAGGCGAACCAGGCAGGACGGTCCAATCCCGCCTCCATCCAGGCGAGTTCGGACCACAGCTCGAACGCCGCCGGGTCCCGGTCGGTGCCCTCCGGCAGGTACGCCGTACCGGCCAGCGCGCTGTCCGGCTTGTCGCGCCACGCGAAGAACTTCTGCTCCCAGATGTGCGCGCGGGCCCCGATCGTCGTACGGCCGCCGAAGTTGGGGATCGTGCCGAACGCGTACGGGGTGCCGCCCCAGTCCTTCTCGCGGTCGGTGACCGAGGCGAAGCGGTCCGAGACGCCGTCCACGATCAGCATCTTCTTCTTGTCGATCGCGTCGATCAGCTCGGGCAGCGGGTTCGCCTCCCAGCCGAGGATCACCCACGTCGCGCCCGGCCGGTTCTTCTGGAGCGCCTTCTCGACGCCGCGCGCCGCGTCCGGGACCGGCACGTCACCGGCCGTGCCGCCCTCGTGCAGCAGGTCCATCTTGAAGGCGCCGATGTCACCGAACAGGTCCTTCTGGTGCCCGTAGAACGACTCGGCCACCTGCGCGAAGGCCGCGGTGCGCGGGTCGAGCCAGTCGGGGCGCTCGAAGCCGTGCCACACACCCTGAGGCACGACGTGCGCGTCCCCGCCGTTGCGCTCCACGAACCCCTTCGGCACGTGTCCGTAGTAGCCGGGCATGACCGGCTTCATGCCGAGCGCACGCAGCCGGTCGACGATTCTTCGCCCCAACTCCACGCGTCTCGCGATGAGTTCGGGCGAGAGCGGGCCACCGTACGAGGACAGGTTCTGCAGCAGCCACCACGGCTGGTGGGACGGGGCCGGCAGCCAGAGCCGCGCCTCCTCGTCGCTGTAGCCGAAGTCCTTCAGTACGCGCTGATAGACGGCCTCCATGCCCGCGATGACCAGCACCTCGTTGCAGCCGTGCAGCGCCAGGATGTCGAGCTCGCGCTCCCAGTACGACCAGTCGGCGAAGGGCGCCGTATAGCCGTCGTTCGTGTCGTTGAGCGCGAAGCGGTGGGGGAGCGGGCTGCTGCGCTCCAGCGTCTTCGAGGGGGCGGGGAGGCGGTCCGGCAGGTCCAGCTGGGAGCCGTTCCAGGCGATGTGCGCCCCGCACACGTACTTCAGATAACAGTGGACCCCGGCGAGCAGCGTCGCCGGGGTCGTCCCGTACACCGTGATGCGGCCCTGCGTCCCGGTCACCCGGAAACGGTCCTCCGTGCCGCTCGCGGCCAGCAGTCTGAGTCGGAACTGGTCCGCGTGGTGCGGCAGTTGCCTGTTGAGCGCCGCGCGCGCCCCGGCCGTATCAAGAACAGTCACCTCCCTCGCGGCGAGCGGCCGCGGGGCCGCCTGAGCGGCCGGGGCACCGGCCCCCAGGGTCGTGCCGAGGCCGACGGCGGCCGTCGTGCCGAGGACAGTGCGTCGCGATGGTGCGGACATACGTGTACCCCCCTTGCGTCGCGGTTGGTGCGGCGCACGGTAGCAACGGAACGTACGGGACAGGAGAACGCAATGAGGAAAATGCTGGTGGCGGCGGCCGTACTGCTCGCGGCAGCGACCGGATGCGGCTCGGGCGGCTCCGACGGGGCCCCGAAGGACGACACGCCGAAGATCCCCCGTACGGCCTCCGGGAGCCTCGAACACCTCGCGAAGGAGGCGGGCTGCCGCCCCGACATCCAGACCGACGCGGCCGACATCCGGCAGGCCAACTGCGGTGCAGGCGGCGGTCGTTACATCCTCGCCACCTTCACCACCGACAAAGGCCAGGCCCAGTGGTTCGACCAGGCCAACGACTATGGCGGCGTCTATCTCGTCGGACCCAAGTGGATCGCGGTCGGCGGCGCCGCACAGCTCACGAAGCTGCGCGGCCGGCTCGGCGGGACCCTGGAGAGGCCCGCCTCGCACCACACGGGGAGTGGCGGTGGTGGGGGTCACGAGGCGGGGTAGCTCTCCCGGTACGAGGGTCGCCGCTGAGTCGGCCGCGCAGCGGCCGGGAAGGGGCGATCGCTCAGGTGCAGCGATCGCCCTTGTTGATGCAGTCCACGACCTTTTGCATGGTCTGGTCGTCGAAGACGTTGATGAAGTCGTCATGATCCGTGATCGGCTTGTGCAGCTGCTCGGGGAAGCCGTCCACCGCGAACGGGTTCTTCACCTGCCCGTTCTCGATCGTCGGCGTCTGCACGTCGTACACCAGGCGCATCTTCAGCTGCGGGATGGCCTTGAAATTCTGCGGGCAGTTGCCGGCCTGGTCGGCGAACGCCACGTGAGTGCGATGGTTGGCACTGTCGATGTTCTGCCCGTCCCAGCAGCTCTGGAACGCGAAGCTGCGCACCACCTTCGAACCGTCGGGGCAGAGCGGGTACTTGTCCGTCAACTGCCGGTTCTCGAAGCCGGTGCAGCTCCAGTGCGCGTTCGCGTTCGCCGTGCCGTTGGTGAAGGCCTTGGCGTCGCCGGTGATGATGCGCAGGAACTTCGGCATCGCGACGACATCGCCCTGCGGGCTCCCGGCGAACTTGATGCTCGCCTTCTGGGCCTGAAGGACCTTGCCGACGTTGCCTTCCTTGCCGCCGCCGTCCTTGTCGGCGTCGAAGTCCTTCGAACCGTCCTGCACGCGCAGCACCGGCCAGTAGTACGTCGACTTGTCGCCCTGGTTCTGGCAGCTGGTGTCGGCGTTCGCCAGGTCGTCGTTGCTGGAGAACGCGTCGTTGTCCTGGTTGCCCACATAGTCGTGCAGGTGGTGCGCGCCGTTGGTGACGCCGGGCGCCACGATGAGGTTGTCGGTGTTGAACTTCTTGTTCTCGTTCACGCCGCAGCGGGTGGTGAAGGTGCCGGTCGAGGCGTTGGCGCCGTTCTTCGGCTTCTGGACGTTCGGCTGGACCTTGGTGATGTCGGCGAAGTCCGCGGCGACGGGCCCGTTGCCGGCCTGTCCGCCATTGCCCTGCTGCTGCCCGCCGCCTTGGTCCCCGCCGGCCTGGTCTCCGCCGGCCTGATTTCCGCCGCCCTGGTCCGAGCCGTCACCCTGCCCGTCCGGGGGCTGCTGGTCGCCCTCCTTCGGCTGGGCCGTGCACTCGGCCATGTCGTTCATGCCGTCGGGGGCCTGCCCGCCGCGGCGCTCCATCTCCAGGCGGATGCGCTCGAGGATGGCGCTCCGGTTCTTCTTCAGCGGATCCATGATGCTGTTCTGTACGAACTTCGGGTCCCGCGCGGCCGCGTCCCGCGTCGAGGAGAGCCGCTTGTAGGCCTGCGTGATCTGGGTGTCCAGGGTGGCGAGTTCACCGTCGACCTCGTCGCGGGCGCCGCCCGGCACGTCGGACAACTGCGCGCCGACGTCCGGGCAGTCGATGGTGGCCACTTGCTGCGTCTGCTGTGTCTGTTGGCTCCCGCTGCCCGCGTTCTGCCCGTCGCCGGAGTTTTCGTGGGCCGATGCGTACACGTTGACCGCGACGAGCCCACCTCCGCCCAGGAGCAGTGCGGCCGACGCGATGGTCATGCGCGTCGCCAGCGATGAGCGCCGTTTCCGTGAGGTGCGTCCCATGGGACTACGTACGCAACGGGGGCCGACCCTGTTCAATCGGCCCCCGGAATTCACCTCAACCGCCGACGGGAGGGTGCCCACACAAGGTGGACACCCTCCCGAAGCGGATGGCTGGATTTCCGGACGGCCGGGTCAGGGCCCGGCCGGCGCGGTCAGACCTGGCCGGCCTTCTCGAGCGCGGCGCAGCAGGTGTCGACGAGCAGCCGCGTCACGACGTACGGGTCGACGTTCGCGTTCGGACGGCGGTCCTCGATGTAGCCCTTGCGGTCCCGCTCGACCTGCCACGGGATGCGGACCGAGGCGCCGCGGTCGGAGACGCCGTACTTGTACTCGTCCCACGGGGCGGTCTCGTGGGAACCGGTGAGGCGGTCGTCGATGCCGGCGCCGTAGTTCTTCACGTGGTCGAGCGGCTTGGAGCCCTCGCCGAGCGACTCGCACGCGGTGATGATCGGGTCGTAGCCCTCGCGCATCGCCTTCGTGGAGAAGTTGGTGTGCGCGCCCGCGCCGTTCCAGTCGCCCTTGACCGGCTTGGGGTCGAGGGTCGCGGAGATCTTGAAGTCCTCGGCGGTGCGGTAGAGCAGCCAGCGGGCGATCCACAGCTGGTCGGAGACGTCCAGCGGGCCCACGGGGCCGACCTGGAACTCCCACTGTCCCGGCATGACCTCGGCGTTGATGCCGGAGATCGCGAGACCGGCCTTCAGGCAGTTCTCGAGGTGGGCCTCGACGACGTCACGGCCGTGGATCTCGTCGGTGCCGACGCCGCAGTAGTAGCCGCCCTGCGCGGCGGGGAAGCCGCCGACCGGGAAGCCGAGCGGGCGGTCACCCTCGAAGAAGGTGTACTCCTGCTCGATGCCGAAGATCGGCTCCTGGGCGCCGAACTTCTCCTCGGCCTCGGCGAGCGCGGCACGCGTGTTGGAGCGGTGCGGCGTCATGTCGATGTTCAGGACCTCGCACATGACGAGAATGTCGTCGCCGCCACGGATCGGGTCCGGGTACTGGGCGACCGGCTTGAGCACGAGGTCGGAGGCGTGGCCCTCGGCCTGGTTGGTGGAGGACCCGTCGAAGCCCCAGAGGGGGAGCGTGTCGAGGCCCTGCGGGGAGCCCGCCATCACCTTCGTCTTCGAACGCAGCTTGGCCGTCGGCTGGGTGCCGTCGATCCATATGTACTCAGCCTTGAAGGTCACGCGGGCCACATCCTCATTCACGCGGGTCTCGAACTGCCCGGAAGCGTGTCACCAGGGGATTTCCCGGCCGTTGCCCGTTTGTGAACCCCGTGTTACCTGAGTGGCGCGGGGCGGGATGTGGCCCGCGGTCTTGTATGCGATGCGGTGTGTGCTGTGCGGTGTGTGGGTTACCCCACCTTTTCGATGCGGGCGTTACGGATCAGGAACTTGCCGGGCTCCCGCACCTGCTCGAACGCGGCGTTGTTCAGCAGGGCGCAGGACCCGGACGTGGAGGTGACCTCGACGGTCGTGGACTTGTCGTTGTCGAGGTTGGTCACCTTCAGTTTCGTGCCCGCCGGGAACTGGTCACTGGACGCGGCGGGCGCCCCGCCCTCCCCGGAAAGCGTCACCTGCTGCCCGGCACACACCTGCTCGCCGGATGCGGCGGCCTGGCCAGATGCGGGGGCGGATGCGGATGCGGAGGCTTCGGCCGGAGGCGTGCTCGCATCCGTCCCGGCTCCCGCCCCCGACCCGGCCCCCGTATCGCATCCGGAGGCCTCCTGTTTCCGTTTGATCTCCGCGATCACCGCTTCGCGGTTGGCGATCCGGGCCTCGGACTGGGCGTCGGGGTTCGCCTTCTGCCCGTCGATGAACTTCTGGTTGTTGGTGAGCGCGGTGGTCAGACCGTCGCACACGACCGAGCCCTGCGCGCCGCCCTGGTCGACCTGCGCCGCGTTGCTGGTGGCCGCGAGGGCGAACGCCCCGCCGCCCGCGACCACCGCCGCGGCCGTCGTGAGGGCGAGCCGCTTCTTCGGGCCGAGAGTTCTCCTGCGTGACATGCGCGCCTCCTGTCGTGAGATGCACGTTGTTGCGCACGCCGTTACGTACGGGTGGCCGAACCTGAGCACTCAACGGCCGCACCGGACGCTCAAGTAACGTGTCTCACACGAGAGTTGGCGAGCTACCCGCGGCTCATGGCCTCCCGCACGGCCTCCTCGCTGCGGCCCACCACCGCCGTGCCGTCCTCGGCCGTGATGATCGGGCGCTGGATCAGCTTGGGGTGTGCGGCGAGCGCCTCGATCCACCGCTCCCTGCTGTCCGAGTCCCGCGCCCAGTCCTTCAGCCCGAGCTCCTTCGCGACGGCCTCCTGGGTGCGGGTGATGTCCCACGGCTCGAGCCCGAGCCGGCCGAGCACGGCGCGGATCTCGTCGGGCGTGGGTACGTCCTCCAGGTAGCGCCGCACCGTGTAATCGGCGCCCTCGGCGTCGAGCAGGGTGAGCGCGCTGCGGCACTTCGAGCAGGCCGGGTTGATCCAGATCTCCATGGGGCCAACGGTACGCGAGTGAAGCCGTGCGACGGGTCCCAAGTCGGCTCTGGCCAGCGGCTTTTGTCAGTGGTCGGCAGTAGAATAGAAGCAGTGTTCGAGGGCTACGGGGGCTCTCGGACGACTCGCGACAGGAGGATGCCTGTGCCCGCTGCCGCCGCTCCGATGCTGATCGATCTGCCGTACACACCACTCGCGAAGAGGCCGCTCCCCGCGGGGCGCCCGCGCGACTGGTACATCACCCACAACCGCCGGCTGAAGGCCATGCGCCTGGCGATAGCCCTGCTGGACTCCGGTGTCTACCTCCCCAACCAGGCCCACAACGGCAGGATCCGCGCGACCGCCGACCTCGTCGGCATCCACCCGCCGTCCGACACGACGTGCCACATGGTGCGGGCGCTGATGCGTTACAGCCGGTGAATCCGTCGTCCGGGGCGGCTCCCCACGCCACGGGGCTCCGCCCCGGACCCCGCTGCTCAATCGCCTCAGGGGCTTGAAGTGCCCAACTCCTTCTCCAGCGGCGTGCGGAAGCGAGGTGTCACCCGCGTCCCGCCCAGCCACGCCGCGAGCCGCTCCGCCTCCGCCGCGACCGCCCGCTCAGCTTTTCGGCCACCGGACGTGTCCAGCAACCGCCACACCACCTCACCGTCCGCCCGCTGCCCCCACCCACCCACGATCCGCCCGCCCCACCACACCGTGGGGCCGATGTTCCCGCTGCCGTCGAAGAGCGCGGGGCGCAGCTCCGCCGGGCAGTACCAGTCCCGCTCCTGCCAGCCCATCGACGTAGGGTCGAGGCCCGGCAGGAGCGCCGCCCACGGCTCCAAGTCGCCGTCCGGCGCGTCGAGTTGGTCCGCCAGTACGTACCCCGTGCCCCCGCCGTCCAGCGACACGCCCACCGCACCCACCGCGGCGAGCGCCTTGCGCACATCCGTGACCTTCCACCCCGTCCACCACTTGAGGTCCCCCTCCGTGGCGGGCCCGCACGCCCCCAGCCACAGCCCGAGCAACTCCGCCTGCGCCTCGGCGACCGGCAGCTCAGGATGCGGTGGCGCGACCGCCCACCGGAACTGCGTCGACGTCCACGAGCCGAGCGGCCGGCCCCGTACGACCCGGCCCTCCACCCCGAGCACCCGCATGAGCCGCGAGGACACCGTCTGCTCGGCCTCGTAGCTCTTGCCCCGCCCGTACGTGAACTGCTCCCGCAACCTCGGTTCGTCCGCGACGAGTTCGGTCACCGTCGCCTCACCGCGCCGCTCAAGGGCGGCCAGCGCCGACGCCTCCACCTCCGCCAGCCACTCGGGCGTGAGGCGCCCGTCGCTCCCGCCCGCGATGTCCTTGAGCAGCCCGGCCCGCGCCTTCGCCGCCACCGCTAGCCCGGTCGACGCGTGCACCGTCGCGGCCAGTTCGGCGGGGAACGTGAACACCGTGTGCCGCATCCCGTGCATCCGCACCAGGCTGCGGTCCTCGTACAGCGCCCGCTCGACGTCCGCGACCGTCCCGGAGGCGTCCGCGAGCCGCGCCCCCACCGCCAGATACACGGTCGCCGGATCCGTGCCGTGCAACGCCACCAGCGAGCGCGCGACGTCCTCGGCGCGGTCCGCGCGCGCCGAGGGGGCGAGGCGGTGCGCGCGAGCCAGCCGCACGCGCCGCTCGTCGTCACCGATGTGCCGCACGGTCCCCGTGCTCTTCGTGTTCATGCGGCACATCCTGCCCGCCGCACCGCCCCGAAGGTCACCTGTTTGCCCCCCTTGGCATGCGCCCCGACCCTGCCCCACCGTTGACTGAGGCGACCTGCAGTGGTGGTCGAGCGGAGGTGTCGGTGATGGCGAACCCAAGGCGAGGCGCACGAGGTGCCCGAGGCGTACGGGCGGCGGGCGCGGCCCTGTGCGTGGCGGCCCTGACCGTGGCCGCGGCCGGCTGCTCCGACGACGGCGACAGTCCGTCCGGCGCCGCGTCGAAGGCCGCCTCCGCCGCCTCGTCGGCCGCCTCCAGGGCCTCGGACGTGGTGGCGTCGGCGACCGCGGAGGCGCAGCGGAAGTTCGACGACTTCAAGGACGGCGTCGACGCCAAGGGCGACGTGAAGCTCGGCGACGTGAAGTCCGACGGCGACCGCACCACGGTCCCGGTGACCGTCAGCAACGGCGCGTCGGACACCAAGTCGTACGTCGTCGAGGTCGACTTCAAGAACGGCGACGACAAGTTGGTCGACACCGTCGTACTCAATGTGAGCGACGTGAAGGGCGGGGGGTCCAAGGACGCCACCGCCCGCAGCACCCACTCGCTCGACGGTGACATCACCGCCGGGGTCTCCCGCGCCCTGCGTCATTGACCGACGGGGCGCCCCGCCATGAGCAGCCCCGCCGAACGCGCCGCCCTGGGCAGACGCGCCCGCAAGCACAGCCCCCGCTCCTCGCACGGCCCGTGGATCCCGTCCGCCGACCGCCCCGACCCCGTCGTGACCCTGGAGCGGCAGGGCGCCGACCGGCTCCGCGACCTGCTGCCCATCCGCTACGGGCGCATGGCGGCGAGCCCGTTCGCGTTCCTGCGCGGCGCCGCCGCCGTGATGACCGGCGACCTCGCGGCGACACCCCACACCGGCCTCACCGTCCAACTCTGCGGCGACGCCCACCTGTTGAACTTCGGCCTGTTCGCCGCGCCGGACCGCGCCCTGCTCTTCGACCTCAACGACTTCGACGAGACGTACCCGGGCCCCTTCGAGTGGGACGTCAAGCGCCTCGCCGCCTCCATAGCCGTCGCCGCCCGCGACAACGGCCACTCCGACCGGCAGGCCCACCGCGCCGCCCTCACCTCCGTCACCGCGTACCGCACCAACATGCGCCGCCTGGCCTCGCTCGGTGAGCTCGCCGTCTGGTACGAGCGCATCGACGCCCACGCGCTGCTCCCGCTGATCCGTTCCACCCGGCACCGCCGCCGCGCCGAGCACACCCTCGCCCAGGCCACCCGCCGCACCAGCCTGCACGCCCTCGCCAAGCTCACGGAGACCACTCCCGAAGGCCGCCGCCGCATCGCCTACGACCCGCCGCTCCTCGAACCGGCCGGGGTGTCCGACGCCGCGGCCGTCCGCAAGATGTTCGGCGACTACCGCTCCACGCTCGCCGAGGAACGCCGCCGCCTGCTCGACCGCTACCGCTTCGTCGACGCGGCCCGCAAGGTCGTCGGCGTCGGCAGCGTCGGCACCCGCTGCTTCATCGTGCTGCTCGCCGGGCGCGACGCCGACGACCCGCTGTTCCTCCAGATCAAGGAAGCCACCCGGTCCGTCGTCGAGGACCACATCCCGAACCACGGCCCGTACATCCATCCGGGCCACCGCGTCGTGTCGGGACAGCGGCTGCTCCAGGCGGCGGGCGACATCTTCCTCGGCTGGATGACGGGACCGCAGGGCCGCTCCTTCTACTGGCGTCAGCTGCGCGACATGAAGGGCTCCGCGGACGTCACCGTCATGCCGCCCGACGAACTCCTCGCGTACGCCCGGCTGTGCGGCACCGCCCTCGCCCGCGCGCACGCCCGCTCCGGCGACCGCATCGCCGTCGCGGCCTACCTCGGCGGCAAGGACGGCTTCGACCGGGCGGTCGCCGCGTTCGCGCTCCACTACGCCGACCAGACCGAACGGGACCACGCGGCGCTGCGGGGCGCGATATCGGCCGGGGTGCTGACCGCGGCCGGCGGCGCGTGACGGCCGACCGCCCCCATCCGTAGCCGCGGACCTGGCGGGAGTCTAGTGTCGGAGCTGTGCCGCCACCGATCAGTGCCGACCGTACGGACGACAGCTTCAGCGTCGTCGCCCTCGCCGCCTCCGCGGGCGGCATCCACGCACTCGTCACCGTCCTCGGCGGGCTCGGGGCCGACCTGCCCGTGCCCGTCCTCGTCGTCCAGCACCTCGACCCGCGCCACCGCACGGTCCTCGCGGAGATCCTCGACCGCAGGACCGGCCTGGACGTCAAACTTGCCGAAGAGGGCGAGTCGGCCGTCCCGGGCACCGTCTACATCGCACCGCCCGACCGCCATCTCCTCGTGGGCCAGGACGGCACGCTCGCCCTCTCCCAGAGCGAACTCGTCCACTTCCTGCGCCCCTCCGCCGATCTGCTCTTCGAATCCGTCGCGGGCGCCTACGGGTCCCGTGCCATCGCCGTCGTCCTGACCGGCACAGGCAACGACGGGGCGATGGGGGTCGACGCCGTGAAGTCCCGCGGCGGTACCGTGATCGCCCAGGATCCGCACACGGCGGAGTTCCGGGGCATGCCGGAGGCGGCGGAGGGTACGGGGACAGTGGACTTCGTGCTACCGCTGAATGAAATCCCCACGGTGATCCGCGGGCTGGTCGACACCAGGAAGCAGTAGGTAGGACAGCGATGAGCGAGGCACGGCGCGAAGAGGAGACGGACGAGGAGCTGGAGGAACTGCTCGGCTTCCTTCGGGACGCCCGCGGCTTCGACTTCACCGGCTACAAGCGCACGTCCCTCGGGCGCCGGATCCGCAAGCGCATGGGCGACGTCGGCATCGACTCGTACGCCGACTACCGCGACCAGCTGGAGACGAACGCGGAGGAATTCAGCGCCCTCTTCAACACCATCCTGATCAACGTCACCTCCATCTTCCGTGACACGGAGGCCTGGACGTACCTCCAGCGCGAGGTGATCCCCGAGGCGCTGGCCGAGCACGGCCCGGAGGACGAGATCAGGGTGTGGAGCGCGGGCTGCTCCAGCGGCGAGGAGGCGTACTCGCTGGCCATCATGTTCGCCGAGACCCTCGGCATCGAGGAGACCCTCAACCGCGTCAAGATCTACGGCACCGACGTCGACGACGAGGCCCTGCGCGACGCGCGCTCCGGCCTCTACCCGGCCAAGGCCCTTGAGCCGCTCTCCGAGACCCTGCGCGAGAAGTACTTCGAGAAGAACGGGGCGCGGTACAGCTTCCGCTCCGACCTGCGCCGCCGCGTCATCTTCGGCCGCCACGACATCACCCGCGACGCCCCCATCTCCCGCCTCGACCTGCTGGTCTGCCGCAACGCGCTGATGTACTTCAACGTCGAGGCGCAGACCCAGATCATCGACCGGTTCCACTTCGCGCTGCGCGAGGGCGGGTTCCTCTTCCTCGGCAAAGCCGAGATGCTGCTGAACGACGCCGACCGGTTCGATGTCGTCAGCATGCGCCAGCGCATCTTCCGCCGCCGTCCGGGTGACTCCTCGGCCCCGTACCAGCCCGCCCCGGTGAAGCTGCGCTCGAACCTCGGCGGGGAGATGCAGCACATGGCCCGCAACCGCCAGCTGCGCGATCTGATCCTCGACGCCTCGCCCGGCGCCGCCCTCGCGGTGGACGCCGAGGGCGTCGTCGTCCTCATCAACAACCAGGCGCGCATGCAGTTCGGCCTCACCGCGAACGACATCGGCCGCCCCTTCCAGGATCTCGAGATCTCCTACCGGCCCGTCGAGCTGCGTTCGCTGATCGACCAGGCCACGCACGAGCGCCGCACGCTGCGGGTCAACGGGGCGGAGCGCCGGGTCGGCGAGGACATCCGGTTCTTCGACATCGCCGTCCAGCCGCTGATCGGCGCCGGGCGGGTGCCGACGGCCACTCACATCTCGTTCACCGACGTGACCGTGGCGACCCAACTCAAGTCCGAGGTCAAGCGCGTACGCGAGGACCTGGAGACGGCCTACGAGGAACTCCAGTCCACGAACGAGGAGTTGGAGACCACCAACGAGGAACTCCAGTCCTCCATCGAGGAACTGGAGACGACCAACGAGGAACTCCAGTCCACGAACGAGGAATTGGAGACCACCAACGAGGAACTCCAGTCCGGCAACGAGGAGCTGGAGACGATGAACGAGGAAATGCGGATCCGCAGCGACGAGCTCGACGAGACCCGCGCCTTCCTGGAGGGGGTCCTCACCTCCATCGCGGCGGCCATCGTCGTCCTCGACAAGGATCTCAGGGTCAAGAGTTGGAACCGGGGTGCGAGCGGCCTGTGGGGGCTGCGCCAGGACGAGGCGGTCGACCAGCCCTTCTTCGACCTCGACTTCGGGCTGCCCACCCGGCCGCTGCGCGAGGCGGTGGAGGAGTGCATCAGGACCCGCAGCCGCGGCAAGCCGGTGCTGGTCGCCGCCGTCAACCGCCTCGGCCGCAGCATCAACTGCACTGTGCACTGCAGCCCGTTCGACGGACACCGCGGCGGCGTCGTGCTGCTGATGGAGGAGGACGGCCGGAGCAACGGAGCCTCCTGATCCGCTCCCTGGGCGTACGCTGGGGACATGACCCTCGGGGGAGCTCTGCGGAACAGGCGGCAGCCGTCTGGCAGCGGGCGGCCCGCGCTCGTGAACGCGCCGACCGCGAGTTCGACCTTGTCCGCGAGTCCGAGTACCTGGCCCGGAAGAGCGGCCGAGACCTCCACGACCGTATGGCGCACATCCACCGGACGAGCGCGGAGCGGCACGAGTTGACGGCGCGGCTCCTCGAATCCCATGCCCGCCGTGCCGCGTCCTGGGCGAGGACGGGAGGGCGGCCCCCGCTGTTCATGACGGGGGTCGCGGAGGCCTGCGGGACCGGCAGCGCCGCCGTCACGCTCGTCGACGTCGGGCGGAACCAGATCGCGACGGCCTCGTCCGACGAGCCGGCGCGTGCCGCGCAGGACCTGGAGTACATCCTCGGCGAGGGCCCGGCGCGCGACGCGGTGCGCGAGCGCCGCCCGGTCGTCGCATCGGAGGACGTGCTGACGGACCGCTGGCCCGGCTACGGCCCGGCAGCCGAAGAACTCGGAATCGGCCACGTCCTCGCCGTGCCCCTGCAGTCCGCCGGCAGCTGCATCGGCGCTCTGGCCACGTTCGGCGTGCGCGCGGACGCCGCATCCACCACGACCGTCACTCAGGTCGCGGATTCCCTGACCCGCAATGTTTTCCTCGGCGCGGACGCGGTACCCGGTCTGTTCGGAGGGATCGACTACCGCGCGGAGGTCCACCAGGCCGCGGGTATGGTGGCCGTCCAGGTGGGCTGCCGCATACCGGACGCGTTGGAACTGGTCAAAGTGCGCGCCTTCGCGGACAGCCGTCCCATCGGTGAGATCGCACAGGATATCGTGCAGGGACGACTCCGACTCGGCTGAGAGGTCTCCACCGTGACACTGCGAGAGCAGGAAGTCGCCGCGGTATTCGCCGAGTTGACGGGTGGCGCCGCCCGCGACCCGTTGGATACGCAGACACTGCTGGCCACCCTCGCCGAAGGCGGCAGGCGACTCTTCCACGCGCGCGGGGCGAAGGTGGCGTACGTGCCGGGCGGACGCTCGCCCGTCCTCACCGACGGGACGGATTCCTCGCTCGGCAGCCTCGCGGCCGATGCCGCCCGCTGGGAGGAGGGCGCCGGGTACGACGCCCGTACGACGGGCTGCGCCCTCGTGGACGTCGACGTGACCGCGCGCTCCTCGCAGCTGCGCTGGCCGCGCTGGGCCGCCCGGGCCAAGGCCCTCGGCTTCGGCCGGGCCACCGCGCTTCCGCTGCACGGCAGGGACGAGGAGATCGGTGCGCTGGTCCTGTTCTCCGCGCCGGGCAAGCCGCTGGACGAGGAGGCCCTCGCCCTGGTCCGGCTCTTCGCCGAGGTCGCGGGGCACACCCTCACCCTCCAGCGCGAACTGAGCGAAAGTCAGCTCCTCGCGGGCCAGTTGGAGCACGCGCTGACCAGCCGGGTCGTCGTGGAACAGGCGAAGGGCATCCTCGCCGCCCGGCACGGACTGTCACTGGACGAGGCGTTCGCGGGCCTGCGCGGCTACGCGCGTTCCCACCGCCGCAAGCTGGCCGAGGTGGCCCGCGAGGTCACCGAGGGCCGACTGCCCGAACTCCTCGCCCAGTGACCTGACCGTCGCCTAGGCCTAGGCCGAGGCCTCGGCCTTCGCCTGGCCCTCCTGCAGCATCTCGCGCAGCGCCTCCTCGTCGTCGTTGCTCAGCGACGTCTGCACCAACTGACCGCCGTACTGGGCGATCTCCGGTACGACCTTGTCGCGGGCGGCCTGCTTGACGAGGACGAACAGCGCGGCGGCGCCGGGCCGCAGGTTCTGGCTGAGTTCCTTCATGAAGTTGTCGTTGATCCCGGTGTCCGTGACGGCCCCGCCCGCGGCGCCCGCGGCGGCGCCCACGGCGGCCCCCAGGAACGGCACGAGGAAGAGCATCCCGATGACACTGCCCCACAGCGCGCCGCCGGTGGCGCCCATCGTGGTGTGGTTCACGGCCTGGTGCAGCTTGATCTTCCCGTCGGACTCCCGGCGCTCGACGACGACGATGTCCTCGAGCTCGACGAGGTGCTCCTTGGACATCTCCAGAAGGCGGTTGCGGACCTGGTCGGCGGTGGCGAGGTCGTTATAGGCGACGACGAACAGATTGCTCATGACGGCACTCCTCCGAGGCTTGTCAGCGTGTGCGACTTGCCCGAGTTTAAGGGGGTTGGCCGGTTTGTGCCTGTGGAGACTTATCGGCCGCTCACGGGTGCGTCGACCGCCGCCCCGCCGACCGGATCCCGCAGCGGCCACCAGGTGCCCGGCGTCCAGTCGTGGTCGGCCCACAGCCGTTCATGGACGGGGTTGCCGGCCTCGCGGACGACCCGCGAGGGGGTGCCCATCAGGAGTGCGGCGCGGCGGGTCGGCTCATAGGCCGGCCAGTCCGGGAAGTGCTCCGAACCGGGCGGCGTGCCCTGGCCGAAGGCGCCGAATGCCTCCCGCATCCCCTCCGCCACCGCGGCCGCCTCCGGGTCCGCGAAGGGTACGAGGCCGAACGCGTACGGCATGTCCGAGCCGTGGGTGTACCAGTCCCGTTCGGGCGCCCCCGGCATCGGTGCGCGGAAGCGGAAGTGCCAGACGGGTGCGTGCCGCGACTGCGCGTCGAGCAGCCGCAGGGTCGGCGCCCCGTAACGCTCGTCCGACATGAACGCCCTCATCCGCCCGGCCGGGTCGCGGTCCGGGTACTGCGTCGCGTAGGCCTCGGCCGCCTCCCGGTGCCGGCCGGGGAACGTGTCCCGCAGCACCGCGTCGGCGTGGTCCAGGGCGCTCGGGTCGTTGGTGACGTACGTGCCGCACTCGTTGTCGGTGACACCCGCGATCAGCGGGATGCCGGCCGCCCGCCCGGCGGCCAGGGCGCGCGTGGGGCAGTGCGGCAGGACGGCGCCGCCCACGGTGGGCCGCCAGATCCAGGTGGCCCGCAGCCCCTCGCCGAGCGCGTACTGGGCCGCGGTGATCTCCTCGACCGGCACCTCCCGGATCCGTCCGGGATCCCCACCGGGCAGGTCGAGGAGGTCCACGAAGCGGCGGGCCAGCGCCGCGGTGTCCTCGGCGGAGCCAGTGTGGTCGCCACCGGAGTGGCTGATGCCCCGCCGGAAGAGACCCTCCGCGGCAGGCGACGCCATGAGGTTGATGACGCTCTTGCCGCCCGCGGACACCCCCTGGACGGTGACGTTGCCCGGATCGCCGCCGAAGGCCGCGATGTTCTCCCGCACCCAGCGCAGCGCGGCGATCTGGTCGAGCAGCGCGCAGTTGGCGGCGTCGGCGAACTCGGGGCCGAGCAGGTCGCCCAGGTTGAGGAAACCCAGCGCGCCGAGGCGGTAGTTGAAGGTGACCAGGACGGTGCCGGACCGCACGACATGCGCGCCGTCGCCGATGAACCCGGCGCCGGAGCCGAGGTGGAAGCCGCCTCCGTGGATCCACACCCGCACCGGAAGACGGTCCCCGGCAGAGGCGTGTTCCGGGGCGCTCACGTTGACGTAGAGACAGTCCTCGGACGTCGGCCGGTCGTCGTCGGTCGGCGCGGGCCCGGCCGGCATCGCTTGGGCGGGGGCCTGCTGCGGGGCGCGGTCGCCCCACTCGCCGCCGTCACGTATCCCGCTCCACGGCTGCTCCGGGACCGGTGCCGCCCAGCGCCAACGGCCGATGGGGGCGCGGGCGTAGGGGATGCCGCGCCAGGCGCGGACGCCCTCGGACGCGACTGCGCGTACGGCGCCTGACCTGGTCTGCACGACGGTCATGGTTCTCCTCTGGGTCGGGGTGAGCGGGACGAGCGGGTGACGGGCGAGCGGGTGATGGGGGAGCGGTACCGGTGGGCTCAGGCGTCGCGGCCGACGGTCGCCGCGGATTCGTCCGCCGAGCGGGCCCACAGATCCGTGGGGACGACGCCGCGGGCGCGGCCCTGGTGGTCGAGCAGCCGGGCGCTGTGCTTGACCGGATGGAGGGTCACCGCGCGGTCCACGATGGTCAGGTGCGGCGCCCGCCTGGCGATCTCCATCTCCAGCAGCGCCAGGTCGCGCAGCGAGGACAGCCAGGCGATACAGATGACATTGCTCGGACCGGCCACCTCCACGGCCAGCCGGATCTGGGGCAGCCGGCTCAACTCCCGCCCCGCGGCCTCCACATGCTGGGGCGACGTGGCCGCCCACAGCGTCGCGGTCACCGGCCGGCCGACGGCGGCCCGCGACACCTCGCAGCGCAGTTGCACGGCTCCGCTGCCGAGCAGCCGGCGCAGCCGCCGGGCGGCCGTGGTGACCGCGACACCGAGCGTCTCGGCGAGCTCGGTCGCGGTCACCCGCCCGTCCCGGCTCAGTTCCACCATGATCCGCTGGTCCAACTCGTCGCGCAGGGTGGGCAGTTCACCGGCCGACGGTGCGCTGGGTCCCAGGGCCCGCTGAGCCTGCGCGTCCAGGGTGCCGAGCCGCCACTGGCCGCCGTCGGTGAAGCCGTCGGTGAAGATGTTCGTCCGCGTCGCCCGCACCCCGGGCAGCAGCCGCAGCCGCCCCGAGATGTACGCCGACAGCGCGGCCAGGTCCACCGCGTGGACGGTGATCAGCAGATCCCGGCCGCCCGCGGTCTCCTCCACCGTGACCGCCTCGGGATCCTCCGCGATCACGGCCGCGACTTGCCGGGTCTGTGCGGCCTCGCACTCGATCTCCACCAGGGCCCCGGCCAGTTCGTCGAGCCCGCCCGCGGGATATCCGGTGACCCAGGCCAGGCCTCGCTCGAAGAGCCGGTGCCAGCGTCTGGCGGCGGTCGCCGCGTCCGTGCCCAGGGCCCGGCCCACCGCGGACCACGAGGCCCGCGGGCTGATCTGCAGGGCGTTCAACAGGGTCAGATCGGTCTCGTCCAGCTCGGCAGAAATCGGCAAGGAAGCGCCCCCTTGAAGCAACATCATGCACGGACACGGGGATGGGACATCACGTTGTTAGCTTCTGTCAATCGCGACGCCCCCCGCAGCACGTGTCGATCTCGACGCCCCGCAGCCAGCGAACGGAGTCCGTCTTGCCCCACGCCGGGTCCACCCCCGCCTCCGCTCCTCCACCCGCCGCCCCGAGCGCCGCAGGCTCGCTCCGCGTGGTGGGATTCCTCGTCCTCATCGAACTCGTCAGCGGCATCGTCCAGGGCATGATGGGCACCCTGACCCCCGCCATCGGCGCCCGCTACGAGGTCAGTGCCTCCGCGCTGACCTGGGTGAACACCGTCTTCTTCGTCTCCGCGGCGATCTGGGTGCCGCTGCTCAGCCGACTCGGCGACATCCACGGCCACCGCAAACTGCTGCGGGTCTCCGTCTCGCTGTTCGCGCTCGGGAGCATCGTGGTGGCCGCGGCCCCGAACTTCGCGGTGCTGCTCGTCGGCCGACTGCTCCAGGCCGGGCTGCTGGCGCTGCTGCCACTGGACATGGCGCTGGTCAGGGACCGCGTCGAACCCTCCAGGGCCCGCGCCGGCATCGGCCTGCTCATCGGGGCGCTGACCGGCGGCGTCTCTCTCGGCCTCGTCCTCGCCTCGGTCCTGTCCAGCGCGCTCGGCAGCCTGACCGCGGTGCTGTGGATACCCGCGGCGGTGACCGTGCTGTGCCTGGCGGTCCCGTTCTTCCTGATCCCGGAGTCGCTGCGGCGGGCCAGGGTCCGTATCGACTGGACGGGGACCGCGGGCCTCTGCCTGTTCCTGATCGCCCTGCTGCTCGGTGTCGCCGAAGGACCGTCCTGGGGCTGGGGTTCGGCGCCCATCATCGGCCTGCTGGCCCTCGCGGTCGTTCTGCTGATCGTGTTCGTCCGCTACGAGCTGCGGGCCGCGGAGCCGGTGGTCGACGTCCGACGCCTCGGCCGACCGCGGATGCTGGTGCTGTTCCTGGCCGCCTGGCTGGTCGGCGGCGCGGCCTTCGGCTCCCAGACGGCCCTGGGCACGTTCCTGGCGTCGTCGCCGGACAAGCTCGGCTACGGGCTCGGCATCGGCACCACCGGGCTCGGCTGGTTCCTGCTGCCGATGGGCCTTGCCGCGATGGTCGGCGCCTCGCTGGTGAACCGGGTCGGCAAGGTCGTCGGGCACCGCGCCTCGCTGTGCGGCGCGCTCGTCGTCATGGGCCTCGGCTTCGCCGGGATGGCGCTCTGGCACACCGGCCGGGGCGAGTTCATGGCCCTGTCGATCGTGATGGGCCTCGGCAACGGAGCGGCGATCGCCGGGCTGCCCGCGGCGATCCTGGAGCGCTCGACCGAGACCGAGAGCGGCATCAACGCCGGCCTCTACAACACCCTGCGTACGGTGGGTGGTTCGGTCACCGGAGCCATCTTCGCCGCCGTGCTGTCCGCGCTGCTCATCCCGCACACCGCCGTGCCGAGCGAGGCCGCGTACAGCACCGTGCTGTGGCTCTCCGCCGGTGCCTGCGCCCTCGCCGCCGCCCTGACGCTCGCCGCCCGCCGGGTCGCCGCGGGTGCGTCGCAGCAGCCGCCCGCCGCCCATGAGGCCGAGCCGGTGACGGTGGCCTGAGCGCCGCGGTCCACGTATCGAGTCCACGCGCCCCGCAGCAACACGAAGGAACGAGACCATGACATCCACCCCCTCCGCGTCCGACACCGCCGAGCTGAAGGCCAAGCTCAAGGAGCTGGTCTGCGCCGAGATCGACCGCCACGCCGAGCGGATCACCGAACTGAGCGATGACATCATGCGGCATCCGGAGACCGGCTACCGCGAGACCCGCACCGCGGCGGTCGTCGCCGAACAGTTCCGCGCGATGGGCCTTGAACCGGCCACCGGGCTCGCCCGCACCGGCGTCAAGGCCCGTATGAGCGGCCGGAGTTCGGGCGTCACCGCCGCCGTGATCGGCGAACTCGACGGCCTGGTCATCCCCGGCCACCCGCACGGTGACCCGGAGACCGACGCGGCCCACGCCTGTGGGCACAACGCCCAGATCGCGTCCATGATCGGCGCCGGCCTGGGCCTCCAGGCCGTGATGGACCAACTGGACGGCGACGTGGTGCTGTTCGCCGTACCGGCCGAGGAGTGCGTACAGGTGCAGTGGCGGCTCGGCCTCGTCGACGAGGGCGAGATCCACCACACCGCGGGCAAGGCGGAGCTGATCCGGCTAGGCGAGTTCGACGACGTGGACATGGCGCTGCTCACCCACGCCGGGGCGTCCTCCCCGGCGCTGGCCTTCGGCGGGGAGGGCAACGGCTCGCTGGTCAAGCGGGTCCGCTTCACCGGCCGGTCCGCGCACGCGGGCAGCACCCCGTGGATGGGCGTCAGCTCCTACAAGGCGGCCACCGTCGCCATCGCGGCGATCGACGCGCACCGCGAGTTCTTCAAGGACGAGGACAACGTCCGGGTGCACCACCTGATCACGAAGTCCGGCGACTCGGTGAGCGCGATCCCGGCCCGCACCGAGATGGAGATGCTGATCCGGGCCAGGAACGTGGACGCGATGCGGGACGCCTCCGAGCGCGTCGACCAGGCGCTGCGGGCCGGGGCGATGGCGATGGGCGCCGACGTGGAGATCACCACCGCGGTGGCCTTCCTGCCGTTCCGCAGCGACCAGCCGCTGCTGGACCTCGCCCACGCCAACGGCCGCGACCTGGTCGGCGAGGACGAGTGCGCGGTGATGACCGGCAACTTCGGCGGCTCGACCGACATGGGCGACCTCGGCCACATCATGCCGGTGGTCCAGCCGGCCTCCGCCTGCGGCACGGACGGGGCGCCGCACGGCCCCCAGTACTTCACCGCGGACCACCACGCCGCAGCCGTGATCCCGGCCAAGCTGATGGCGACGACGGTGGTGGACCTGCTGGTCGACGGCGCCGCGGAGGGCACCCGCGTGATCGAGGAGAGCGGCCCGAAGATCGACCGCGAGGCCTTCATCGCCCTCCACGACTCCCTCAGCGGAACCGACTCTTACGCTTCCCCCACCCAAGCCTGAAGTCCCGCCCACACAACGCCGTCGGCCGTGCTCTCCGGGGCCCGCCCCCTTGCGGATCACCGGGGACCGCCCGTATCCAGGAGCGCAGTTTCCAGCAGACCGCGACGGGTCCTACGAGCATGGAAAGCATCCACAGGCCCACACTGGCAGGGGAGATCAGGTAGTACTCCCACCGATCCGGAAGCAGTGCTGGAAGGGCGATCACGAGCACGAGCGTGAGCCACGTGCCAATCACCGTGAGTACGGCCTTAGACGCGACAACCGCTGTTCGCACTGATCTCCCGCCCCGACCTTCCCCGCCGTGCTCCGGGCTGCCGTCTGCTCCTACTTACGTGCACCGAACCGCCGATATGCGATCACGCCCAGACCGACGACAACGGCAACCGTGACGAGCTTCGGGGCCTACGGACGTGCTGCCCCGTTGCGTCGTGGAATGACCGTGACAGATCAACCGGCTTCGCGGTACTCGCAGCGGAAACTCTTGAGCAACTTCTGAGGCTGTCCCCGTCCGACCTCGGCTCGATGAGGTGGAGAAACCTGTAACAGCCCCTGGGTTCACGCTCCGCACGTACACGCACCTGATCAACAAGCGCACATCAAACGACCGTGGGCCGTGCCCTCCTCCTCGACGGGGAAGGACACGGCCCACGGCCCATGTACGGCCCAGAGCGCTACAAACAAGCTCTGACCTGTGCGTTTTCTAGATGTCGAAGTACAGCTCGAACTCGTGCGGGTGCGGGCGGAGCTGGATCGGGGCGATCTCGTTCGTGCGCTTGTAGTCGATCCACGTCTCGATCAGGTCGGACGTGAAGACGCCGCCGGCCTGGAGGTACTCGTTGTCCGCCTCGAGGGCGTCGAGGACCGCGGGGAGCGAGGTCGGGACCTGCTGGACGTTGGCGTGCTCCTCGGGAGCCAGCTCGTACAGGTCCTTGTCGATCGGCTCGGCCGGCTCGATCTTGTTCTTGACGCCGTCGAGGCCCGCCATGAGGAGCGCCGAGAAGGCGAGGTACGGGTTCGAGGACGGGTCCGGCGCGCGGAACTCGACGCGCTTGGCCTTCGGGTTCGAGCCCGTGATCGGGATACGCATGGCCGCGGAGCGGTTGCGCTGCGAGTACACCATGTTGACCGGCGCCTCGAAGCCCGGGACCAGGCGGTGGTACGAGTTCACCGTCGGGTTCGTGAAGGCGAGCAGCGACGGGGCGTGCTTCAGGATGCCGCCGATGTAGTAGCGGGCGATGTCCGACAGGCCCGCGTAACCCTGCTCGTCGTAGAAGAGGGGCTCGCCACCGTTCCACAGCGACTGGTGGACGTGCATGCCCGAGCCGTTGTCACCGAAGATCGGCTTCGGCATGAAGGTCGCGGTCTTGTTGTTGCGCCAGGCGACGTTCTTCACGATGTACTTGAAGAGCATCAGGTCGTCGGCCGCGGCGAGCAGCGTGTTGAACTTGTAGTTGATCTCCGCCTGGCCGGCCGTGCCGACCTCGTGGTGCTGGCGCTCGACCTTGAGGCCCTGCTTGTCCAGCTCGAGGGAGATCTCGGCGCGCAGGTCGGCGAAGTGGTCGACCGGCGGGGCCGGGAAGTAACCGCCCTTGTAGCGGACCTTGTAGCCACGGTTGTTCTCGACGGCGCCGGTGTTCCAGGCGCCCGCCTCGGAGTCGATCTCGTAGAGCGAGCGGTTCGCGGAGGTCTCGAAGCGCACCGAGTCGAAGACGTAGAACTCGGCCTCGGGGCCGAAGAACGCGGTGTCGGCGATGCCGGTGGAGGCCAGGTACGCCTCGGCCTTCTTCGCCACGTTGCGCGGGTCGCGGGAGTACTGCTCGCCCGTGATCGGGTCGTGGATGAAGAAGTTGACGTTCAGCGTCTTGTCGCGGCGGAAGGGGTCCACACGGGCGGTGGAGAGGTCCGCGCGCAGCGCCATGTCGGACTCGTGGATCGCCTGGAAGCCGCGGATCGACGAGCCGTCGAAGGCCAGCTCCTCCGTGGGGTCGAACGCCTCGGCCGGTACCGTGAAGTGCTGCATCACACCCGGCAGGTCGCAGAAGCGAACGTCAACGAACTTGACGTCCTCGTCCGCGAGGAACTTCTTGGCGTCATCGGCGTTCTGGAACATCCAACTCCTCCTACTCCCACCCAGGGAGGGGCGGGGTTGCAGCTCTTGGCAGCTCGATCGCGCGACCGGTGCGGCGGCACACGCTGGGACCCGACGATATGCAGGCGTGATTTCTCAAGCATGACCCATTTGTTTCGCCCAAGTTAACCGGAGCAGGGGTCGGGACCGCATCAGGAGAGCGGCGCAGTACCGTTGACGCGTGGACAACAGGGAAGCAATGGGATCGTGGCTGTCCGGGCCTCGTGAGGCCATGGAACAGGCGGGCGCCGACTTCGGATACCGCGGTGAACAGCTCGGTCTGCCCGAGCACGGACCCGGCTCCGTCGCGCGCCCCGGCCGCCGCATCGGGGCCCTCGTCGTCGACTGGGCGCTGTGCATGCTGATCGCATACGGCCTGGTCACGCACGGCTACAACCAGGCGACGGGGAACTGGGCGCTGCTCATCTTCTTCGCCCTCAGCGTGCTCACGGTCGGCACCATCGGCTGCACACCCGGCAAGCGCCTCTTCGGCCTGCGGGTCGTCTCCGAGGCCGGCGGACGTATCGGGATCGGCCGGGTGCTGATCCGTTCGGTGCTGCTGTGCGTCGCCATCCCGGCCCTGATCTGGGACCGCGACGGCCGCGGTCTGCACGACCGCGTCGCGAAGGCGGTACAGGTCCGCGTTTAGGGGCGCGGGCAACCGCGCGAGCGGGACCACAGCGACGCGCGGGAACGTAGGAGAGGCGGGCCGGAACCCATCAGGTTCCGGCCCGCCTCGTTCACGTAGAAGCAGCGGAGCGTGTCAGCGGGTCCGGCCGCCGCCGCCCTTCGGCATCTTCATGCCCTTCGGCATCGGACCCTTCGGCAGCGGCATGTTCGACATGAGGTCGCCCATCGCCTTCAGCCGGTCGTTGGTCGCCGTCACCTGGGGGCCGGTCAGCACGCGCGGCAGCTTGAGCATCGTCGTGCGGAGCTTCTTCAGCGGAACCGTTCCCTCGGGTCCCTGGCTCGTGCCCACCACGAAGTCGTGGACCGGGACGTCGGAGACGATGCGGGCCATCTTCTTCTTCTCGGCCGCGAGGAGGGACTTCACCCGGTTCGGGTTGCCCTCCGCGACGAGCACGATGCCGGCCTTGCCGACCGCGCGGTGCACCACGTCCTGGCTGCGGTTCATGGCGACCGCGGGGGTCGTCGTCCAGCCGCGTCCGATGTTGTCGAGCACGGCCGCGGCCGCGCCGGGCTGTCCCTCCATCTGCCCGAAGGCCGCCTTCTCGGCTCGGCGCCCGAAGATGATCGCCATCGCGAGGAGAGCGAGCAGGATGCCGAGAATTCCGAGGTAGATGGGGTGACCGATCAAGAAGCCGATCGCGAGGAGGACACCGAAGGTGACGATTCCCACACCCGCGAGTACGAGACCGATCTTGGTGTCGACCCTGCGGGTCATCTTGTAGGTCTGGGCGATCTGCTTGAGCCGCCCGGTGTTAGCAGCGTCCGCTGCAGTTTCCTTCCTCGCCATGTCCTGAAGTCTACGTGGCCGGGGAAGCGGGAAGAACCCGCACCGGCCCCCGGCTCGCTCAGCCCTGCGAGGCGGCGGCCTCCAGGACGCGCTGCGCCTCGACCCGGTCCTTGGCGCGGCGGCGGTCCTCCAGGACGGATGTCCATGCGTTGCGGCGCGCGGTGCGCTGGCCGCTGCTCATGAGCAGCGACTCCACGGCGCGCAGAGCGTCGGTGACGGTCGGGATGGCGGTGGCGCGGACGGGCGCGGCCTGCATGGTTGAGGTCCCCCCTCGAAGGGTGATCACGGCTGTGGCGCGGGGTGTACGGGGCGTGATTCCAGAGTCACTGTTTGGTGTTACCAGGGCGTGACCGGACGGTCAAACACCAATGAAGCCTTGGCCCTCGCGCCGCAAACGCGAACGCGGTCCTGACGGTGCCCCCAACTGCGGGGATCGTCAGGACCGCGCCCAACCGGCCACTACCGATCAGTAGCCTCTTGTGCGTGAATTCACACGCCGTGATTCATGCGGTCTGAACTCACACGGCCTGCGAGGCGGCGAAGGATCCGCGCTTCTCCTTGGCCATCTGGAACAGCCGGCCCGCGCGGTACGAGGAGCGGACCAGCGGGCCCGACATGACGCCGGAGAAACCGATCTGCTCGGCCTCGTCCTTCAGCTCCACGAACTCCTGCGGCTTGACCCAGCGCTCCACGGGGTGGTGCCGCACGGAGGGGCGCAGGTACTGCGTGATGGTGACCAGCTCGCAGCCCGCGTCGTGCAGCTGGCGCAGCGCCTCGCTGATCTCCTCGCGGGTCTCGCCCATGCCGAGGATCAGGTTCGACTTGGTGACCAGGCCGAAGTCGCGGGCCTCGGTGATGACCTTCAGCGAACGCTCGTAGCGGAAGCCCGGGCGGATCCGCTTGAAGATCCGCGGGACCGTTTCGACGTTGTGCGCGAAGACCTCGGGGCGGGAGGAGAAGACCTCGGCCAGCTGGTCCGGGTCCGCGTTGAAGTCGGGGGCGAGGAGCTCGACCTTGGTGCGGCCGTCGGCGCGATTGGTGGTCTGGCGGTGGATCTGGCGGACCGTCTCCGCGTACAGCCAGGCGCCGCCGTCCTCCAGGTCGTCGCGGGCGACGCCGGTGATCGTGGCGTAGTTCAGGTCCATCGTGACGACGGACTCGCCGACGCGGCGCGGCTCGTCACGGTCGAGCGGCTCCGGCTTGCCGGTGTCGATCTGGCAGAAGTCGCAGCGCCGGGTGCACTGGTCACCGCCGATGAGGAAGGTGGCCTCGCGGTCCTCCCAGCACTCGTAGATGTTGGGGCAGCCGGCCTCCTGGCAGACGGTGTGCAGGCCCTCCGACTTCACGAGGTTCTGCATCTTCGTGTATTCGGGACCCATTTTCGCCCGGGTCTTGATCCACTCGGGCTTGCGCTCGATGGGGGTCTGAGCGTTACGGACCTCCAGGCGCAGCATCTTGCGTCCGTCGGGTGCGACTGCGGACACGACCGGCTCCCTAAAGCTTTGATTCCTCGGCGTACATCAGGGTACGCCCGTGATGTTCATGGCCCTCACGGGTGGCCAACCGGCCGCCTGCGGGGTGCATTCCCCGTATGGACTACGCCGAGGCCTTCGCCGCGTTCTCGACGGCGCGCGGCTTGAGGTCCGCGTTCCCCAGGACGTCCTGCAGATGCCTCTCCGCGACCGGCAGCACCTCGTCCATCGTGACCTCGCGCCCCAGCTCGTACGAGAGGGAGGTCACGCCCGCGTCGCGGATGCCGCAGGGGATGATCTTGTCGAAGTTCGACGTGTCCGGATTCACGTTCAGCGCGAAGCCGTGCATCGTGACGCCCTTGGCGACGCGGATGCCCATGGCGCAGATCTTGCGGTCCTCGTGCCGCTGACCGGCGTTCGACGGCGCGTACTCGGGTCCTACGAGGCGGTGGTCGAACTCCTCGTCCTCGCTGCTGAGGCGGGGGTCGAAGTCGAGCGAGAGCCCGCTGTGCTCCTTGCGGGCCGTGCGCTGTTCGATCGGGTCGCCCAGGACCCAGACACCGGCGCGCCCCTCGACCCGCGCCGCCGCGATTCCGAACTCGGCGCAGACCGCGATCATCGCGTCCTCCAGGCGGCGCAGATGCGCGACCACGTCCACGGGGCGCGGGAGCTTCTGGATCGGGTAGCCGACGAGCTGGCCCGGGCCGTGCCAGGTGATCTTGCCGCCGCGGTCGACGTCGATGACCGGGGTGCCGTCGAGCGGGCGCTCCTCGGGGGCCGTGCGACGGCCTGCCGTATAGACGGGTGGGTGCTCCAGGAGCAGACAGGTGTCGGGCACTTCGTCGGCGAAGCGAGCGGCGTGCACACGGCGCTGCTCGTCCCAGGCGACCTGGTAATCGACCATGTCCGCACCGAAACCCATGCGGACGAACCGGAACTCACTCACGGCAAGTGCCTCCCTAAGAACCTTCACCGTGCATATAACGCGCCCGGAGCAACTGTACGGCTCCCGATTCACGGCCCCGTCGTCCACCCCTCGCGCGGTTTGTCACACGATCGGATGAAGGAGGGGTTCGGCTGGGCTGATTGGGGGACGCCGTGTGCGCTCCGTGATAATTTCAGCGCCGTCCGTGAGCGGAAGTCGGTCACGGACGGCGCCGTTCCATGAGGGAGCAGCGACTGAAGGGGGGCACTCAAGGGCCCCCCTTTACCGCTTCCAAGGGCCCGGAAGGCAACGCACAGCATGACGGAACGACCTCCGCAGCGCACCCCGAACCGCCAGCTCGCCGCGCTCATCGCGGAGGCCGGTTTCTCCAACGCGGGCCTCGCGCGCCGCGTGGACCAGCTGGGGCTCGAACACGGGCTTGACCTGCGCTACGACAAGACATCCGTGACCCGGTGGCTGCGCGGACAGCAGCCCAGAGGGACCACACCCGCGCTCATCGCCGAGGTGTTCACGCGCCGCCTCGGCCGCCGCCTCTCCGCGCAGGACCTCGGGCTCGACGCGTGTGCGCCGGTGTACGCGGGGCTGGAGTTCGCGGCATCGCCCGAGGAGGCCGTCGACATCGTCAGCGGTCTGTGGCGCAAGGACTCCGGCAGCCACGCCGAACTCCGGAAGATCGCGTTCACCCCGGCCGGGCTCGTCGTGCCCAGCCGCGACTGGCTGATCGGCCGCGCCGACGACCGGGTGGCCCACGGCGAGCAGCTGCCGCGGGTGCCGGTGCAGGGGCGGCCCGGCGTGGCTCTGGAGGCGGTGGGCGCCGCCGTGCCGCGGCAGCGGGGGCAGACCGAGCGCGGGCCCGGGCATCGGGTGACGAGCGGGGACATCGCGGCGCTGCGCTCGGTGGGCGAGCTGTTCCGCGCGCTCGACCACGCGTACGGGGGCGGGCACGCGCGCCAGGCCCTCGTGCGGTACCTGGAGCACGAGGCCGAGCCGATGCTGCGCGGGGCGTACGGGGAGCAGCACGGGCGGCGGCTGTTCAGCGCCGTCGCCGATCTGACCCGGCTCGCGGGCTGGACCTCGTACGACATCGCGGCGCACGGCCTGGCCCAGCGGTACTTCGTGCAGGCGTTGCGGCTCTCGCAGGCCGCGGGGGACCGGATGTACGGGTCGTACGTGCTGGTCACCATGAGCCGGCAGGCCGTCTACCTCGGGCACGGGCGGGAGGCGGTGCAGCTCGCGCGGGTCGCACAGCAGGGCGTGGGGGCGTCGGCGCCGCCCGCGGTGCAGGCGCTGCTGCACGCCGTGGAGGCGCGCGGGCACGGGGTGCTCGGCGAGGTGCGGGCGTGCACGGCGTCGCTGGTGCGGGCCGAGCGGGCGCTCGGGGCGGTGCGGCCCGGGGACGAGGTGCCGCCGTGGGCGCGGTTCTTCGACGAGGCGCAGTTGGCGGACGAGTTCGGGCACTGCCACCGGGATCTGCAGCAGTACCGGGCCGCGGCGCAGCACGCGGAGCGGTCGCTGCAGTTGCGGGCGCCGGGGTTCGCGCGCAGCCGGTTGTTCTGCCGGGTGGTGCTGGCCTCGGCACGCCTCGGGCTCGGGGAACTGGACTCGGCGTGCGCGCTCGGCGCGGAGGCGGCGTCGGCCGCGGCCGACATGCGGTCGGTGCGGGCGCACGAGTATGTGCGGGAGTTCGAGAGGCGGTTGGAGCCGTATCGCGATGCGGGGCCCGTCCGGGGGTATCGGGAGCGGGTCGCGGCGTTGGGGTGAGGGTCGGTGGGGCGGGGGCGGGCTGGTTGCGGGGCCGGGGACGGGGCCGGGGTTGTGGTGGGTGAGTCGGGATGAGGGCTGGTGTCGTTGATGCGCGGCACCGGGGTTCCCGGGGTTCGCCGAGGTTGACGCTTGCCGCCAGCGATTCGCCGCACCGGGGTTCCGGGGGCCTGCCGGGGTGACGCCTGTGGGGCCGGTTCGCGGCGCCGTGCCTTGTCGGCCGCGCTGATTGCCCGGTCACCTCCCGCCCACCCGCCCCCTCCGGGGGCTTCGGCCCCCGGGACGGGGTGGTGTCTGGTGCGCTGCGCCGGGGGCTGGGTTGTGTCGGGGGTGGCGCCTGCGGTGATGGGTGCGATCTACCGGGGCGCTGCCTTGACCACCCACCCCGCCCGGGACGGCACGCTATTCAAGGCGGGGAGCTGTGCGTTGCGGCTATCCCGGGCGGGGTGGGTGGTGGGGCTGGGACGGGATGTGGGCTGACGTCCACGGCTTCCCCGAGGGAGGCGTGCAGAGGACAGGGCGGGCGTTGCCACTTGGATGGGGAGCTGTGCCCGCCCCCCCAGTGGCGGGGCGGGCCCGGCCGCATTAAGAGGGCTGTGTGTGGCGTCAGTCCTCTTAAGGCGGCCGGGGTGGACGCTGACCGCGAACGGGTGGGCCAGCAGAGACGGAAGCAGGGTGGCCTGACTGCCGTGAGACGGGGGCTCTGTGCGGCGGCGATCCTCGGGCGGGGGCGGATGTCGGCCACGAACGGATGGGAGACCGTGCCGTTTCTAGCGGGGAGTTGTGCCCGGTGGCGTGGCGCAAGGCGGGCGCAGGGGCGACCGGCACGGACGGGTGGCGGGTTGCCTGGTGGGGTGGCCTCGGCCGCAACGGGTGGGCGACCGCGCTCGATGGTGGATTACCTGCGGAGGCCTGGGTGGGAGGGGCGTGAATCAAGCCCGTTCGTGGGTGAGAGGCATGAGTCCGGAGCCGGGGTGCGGCCCCCGGGGTTCAGCCCCGGTGCGGGCGTTGGCAGCCGGGCCGGGGGCTCCTGCCTGGAGCCCCCCGAGGGGGCGGGAAACCGTCGCGGGCGGGGGAGCCGCGCCAGGCGGAGGGGACCGCGTCGGGCGGGAGGTCGTGCCGGGCGAGGGGGACGTGTCGGGCGAGGGGGACGTGTCCCGTCCGGCGAGGCTCCGTCGGACGGCGCGGGCGTTCGGGGCGGAGGGTGTGTCCGGGTGGGCCCGGAGGGGGTGGCGCGCCCGCCCCCGGAGTTGGGCCACGGAGGCGGGCGCGGAATGGAGGGGTCAGGCGGCGTTGGTGAGTGGGGGTGCGGTGGGTTCGGGGATGCCCAGGTCCGTCAGGAGCGCGCGGGTCGCCCGGCGGGCCGAGTGGAGGGCGCCCTGCACCGTGCTGGTGTCCCGGTGGTCCCCGCACACGTACAGGCCGTCGAGGAGGCGGACCGGGCGGCACGGATCGTGTGGGGGCGGCATCGCGGGCACGGCGTGGGCGTCGTGGTGCACGGCCAGGGTTTCCCAGTCGGCGGTCGACGTGCCGTAGAGGGTGGCGAGTTGAGTGCGGAGTTCGCGGTCCGTGGGCGGTGGGCCGAGGATCGTCGAGGAGACCAGGGCGCGGCCCGCCGGGGCTCTCGTGGGGTCCACCTGGCTGATCACCGACGTGTGCGCGACCGGTCCGAGCCGGTCCGCGTCGAGCAGCAGCGCGGGTTCGGTGAGCGGGGGCTCGGGCACGGCGTGGTGCACGACCGTGACCTCGTGGAAGGCGGGGACGCGCAGGCCGGGGAGGAGTTCGGCGGCGTCGCCCGCGCCGGTCGCCAACACCACGGCGCGGCAGGGGAGTTGGCCGAGTTCGGTGGTCGTGACCGAGGTCGTGGCGACCGCCGTGACCCGTACGCCGGTGTGCACCGTGCCGGGTGGCAGGCCCGCCGCGAGCAGCTCCGGAAGTGCGTCGGCGCCGCCCTCCGGCACGGCGAGCCGGCCCGCCGCGTACGCGTGCAGGGCGAGGTCGGCGCACCGGCTGGAGGTGCCGAGGTCCGGGTCGCAGAGCAGGGCCGAGAGCAGGGGGCGTACGAAGCCGTGGAGGGCCGAGGCCGGCAGGCCTCGGGTCAAGAGGGCCTGGGCGGCGGGGAGTTCGGGGCGGGAGAGGAGGCGGGACGGCTCCGTCGTCGCGAGCCGGGACAGGGCCGCGCCCAGGCGTGCGTGGTCGAGCGGGCTGCCGAGGGTGGGGCGCGTGCCGCGCGGACTCCGGGGGGCGCTCGCCAAGGCGCGTGCCGCGCTGAGTGCGCCCCTTGTGCGCCGGGGGCCGGTGGGTTCGCCCGCCCGGCGGCGCAGCCCCTCGCTGTGTACGAGCACGCCCGGGGAGAAGTGGCGCAGGGTGAGGGAGGCGAGGGCGGGGTCGCGACGCAGTTCGGGGTACGAGGTGCACAGTGGCCGGCCGGTCCGGTCGAGGCGGAAGCCGTCGACCTTCTCGGTGGACATGCGGCCGCCGATGCCCGTGGCGGCCTCCAGGACCAACGGGCGCAGGCCCGCCCTGGTCAGGTGCCGGGCCGCCGCGAGTCCCGCTACTCCGGCGCCCACGACGACGATGGCTCCCGGGCTTGCGTCTGCAGGGTCGAGCACGGTGTGCCTCCGGCGGGTCGGGTGGCTGACGTCCGGGCTCATGCCCTCAACGCGCCCTCGAGATACCTGAGTTCGGGGCCCAGGGAACTCGAGAGTAGGTGCGGCGCACACGCCGGGCAGTCGCGCGTGGGGGCGGCACGGGGGCACGCCGGTCGCACGGCCGGACGCCTTCCCGCGGGACACACCCCACGGCTGTACGACACGGCTCCCGCCGTCAGCTACGAGGTGACATCGCCAAAAGCCCCCGGACGCCCCGGCCGTCAGCCACCGGACGGAGCCCCTGTCGCAAGTCGCCAGGCGCCCCCTGCTGTCAGTGGCCAGTCGCCCTCGCCGTCAGCAGTCGGGCGGCGCTCCCGCCGTCAGTCACCAGTCGCCCTTGTAGTCAGGAGCGGGGTGAGGCTCTGCCGTCAGTCACCAGACGGCCTCGCCGTCAGGAGCGGGGTGGGGCCCCACCGTCAGTGACCAGTCGCCCTCGCCGTCAGCAGTCGGGCGGCGCTCCCGTCGCCAGTGACCAGACGGCCTCGCCGTCAGGAGCGGGGTGAGGCCCCACCGCCAGTCACCAGACGGCCTCGCCGTCAGGAGCGGGGTGAGGTCCTACCGTCAGTCACCAGTCGCCCTCGCCGCCAAGGGCGGGGTGAGGTCCCACCGGCAGTCATCAGACGGTCGCCTCGCCCCGCCGCCAGTTGCCGGGTACCCCGCCACGTCCAGCAACTGGGCGCCCCCCGCCGCCGGTTGCGAGGCGCCCCTTGTCACGGCCGGCGACCAGACAAGGCCCCCGCCACCAGTCACCCCCTGCTCCCGGCCGCCGTCAGCTACCCCTTGCCCCCCGCCGTCAAGTGGCGCAGCGCGCGGATCGCCAGGGAGGCGGGGGAGTGGGGGCCGGAGGTGGGGGCGGTTGTCGTGGACCAGAGTTCCAGGGCCACCCGGATCGCGTCGGTTGCCGCGGCGGCTGTCAGGCGGGTCTCCAGGGGGTCCGCGTCGGGGCCCGCGAGGTGGGTCACCACCGGGAGCAGCTTCTCTTCCGACTCCTGGTTGACGCGGTACCAGACCGCGCGCAGCGCCGGGTCGTCCTGGGCCGCGCGCAACAGGGTCCGGGTGCCCTGAAGTGCCTCCTCCGCCGCCTCGTCCGGGGGCGAGAGCGTGGCCGCCGCGGCCGATTCGAGGGCCTGCGGCAGCGGCGTGCCCGGGTCCGTCGCGGCCAGCAGCTCGCGCCAGCGGTCGCCACCGGACGCGAGGAGCGGGCCCACCGCGTCCTGCTTGTTGCGGAAGTAGCGGTAGAAGGTGCGCAGCGCGACCCCGGCGTCGTGGGCGATCTCCTCGGCCGTGGTGCCGTCGGGGCCCTTCTCGGTGAACAGCTCCATCGCCGCGCGCGCGATGTCGAGCTGGGTCGCCGCCTTTCGACGTTCGGTCAGCGAGGGCTGAGAGGGCTGCGAGGGCTGAGGGGGGCGCGCAGGCGACGAAGGGGGTGTTCTGGGCTCGTTCACCTGACGAAGCGTAGCCGCACCGGGAATGAAGTGGCGCGAAATGCCGTTATGGCAAAACGTGCCACCGAAGCGTACGGTGAGCAGCGCGCGAGGACGCGCACAGGAACGTAAGGAGTCGCCATGAACCGCCTGAATCGACCGGACCGGCAGGACCGACAGGACCGACAGGACCGGCTGGGGCGATATGAAGGGCGCCGTGCGCTGGTCAGCGGTGGTGGGTCCGGAATTGGCCAGGCCACCGTGCTGCGCATGCTGGCCGAGGGCGGCCGGGTCGTCGCGGCCGACGTCAGCGAGGCCGGTCTCCAGGACACCGTCAGCAAGGCGGGTGCCGACGCCGAGCGCCTCACCACCGTCGTCGTGAACATCGCCGACGAGGCGTCCGTGCGCGACGCCGTCGAGTCCGCCGTGCAGGCGCTCGGCGGACTCGACGTGCTCGTCAACGCCGCCGGCATCCTGCGCTCCTCGCACACCGAGAAGACGACGCTCGCCGAGTTCAACCAGGTGCTCGCGGTCAACCTCACCGGCACCTTCCTGATGATTCGCGAAGCGATACCCGCACTGCTCCAGGGCGACGCCCCCGCCGTCGTCAACTTCAGCTCCACTTCCGCGATGTTCGCCCACCCGTACATGGCGGCGTACGCGGCGAGCAAGGGCGGCGTGCAGTCCATGACGCACGCGCTGGCCGCCGAGTACAGCAAGCAGGGCATCCGGTTCACCGCCGTGCAGCCCGGCTCCATCGCGTCCGGCATGACCGACGGCTCCGGCGAGAGCAAGCAGAGTCAGGGCCCCGGCCTGCCCGAGGACACGGACTGGAGCCTCTTCGCGAAGCTGTCGCCCTCGCTCGGTGACGGATTCGCCGGGCCCGAGGCCGTGGCCGGGGTCGTCGCGATGCTGGCCTCCGAGGACGGGAAGTTCATCACCGGTACGGAGATCCGTATCGACGGCGGCACCCACTACTGAGCGAACCGCCGTAGCCAGCCGCTAGCCGCTACACGGACACTCGGAAGCGGTGCCGGTACGCCGTCGGCGTCGTGTCGAGCTGGCGGCGAAAGGCCCGCACCAGCGTGTCCGTCGTGCCGAAACCGCAGGCGGAGGCGATCCGGTCGAGCGTGTCGTCGGACGATTCGAGTCGCTGGCGGGCCCGTTCGACGCGTGCCGACTCGACGTACGCGCTCGGTGTCGTGCCCAGTTCGGACTTGAAAATCCGGGTGAGCTGGCGCTCGCCGACATGGGCGTGCGCCGCGAGGACCGCGACGGTGAGCGGTTCGCCGAGATTCCGGGTGATGTGCTGGCGCAGGTCGTCCACGCGCCGCGTCGTGGAGGCCTGCGCCAGCGGCACGCTGAACTGGCTCTGGCCGCTCGGCCGCTTCAGGTACATCACGAGCTGCCGCGCCACCCGCAGCGCCGTCGGCTCGCCGAGGTCGTCCGCCACCAGGGCGAGGGACAGGTCGAGGCAGGAGCTGATGCCGGCGCCCGTCCAGATGTCTCCCTCGCGGATGAAGATCGGGTCGGGGTCGACGTCGATCTCCGGGTGCTCGTCCGCCAGTTGGCGCGCGGTCGACCAGTGGGTGGTGGCGCGCTTGCCGTCGAGCAGACCTGCCGCCGCGAGCAGATGTGCCCCGACGCAGACCGAGGCGACCCGGCGGGCCCGCCCGGCGAGCGTCCGCACCCGGTCGACCACGGCGGGCTCTGCGAGGGCGCGCACCCCGCGCTCCGCGTCGGCCTCGACCGAGCCCGGCACCAGGAGGGTGTCGATGCTCAGGCGGGCCGCGTCGTCGAAGGTGACATCGGGCAGGACACGTACGCCGGCGGAGGTGGTGACGGGGTCCAGCGTCTCGGCGGCGAGGAGGACCCGGTAGTCGGCGTCGCCGTTCCCCTCGCGGCGCACCAGCGCGAAGACCTCGGGCGGGCCCGTGACGTCGAGCGTGTCGACCCCGTCGAAGAGGACGATGACGACGAGCCGTTCGGTCGCGCTCACGGGGCCCCTCTCACGATGACGGTGGTGGTGTCGGTGTTGGTGTCGTGTCTGAATCTGCATGTTAGCTGTCATTGCCGACATCGACCCGCCGCTCGTAGCGTTCAAGGCATGCCAACAACGACGCCAACAACGACTCTGCGCACCCTCAACGGCCTCGACGAGACGCCCGCCTCGCTCGCCGACGCGACCCTGATCCTGGTCGACTACCAGAACACCTACACCCGTGGCGTGATGGAGCTGGAGGGCTGGCGGACCGCCCTCGACAACGCCGCCGAACTCCTCGCCCGCGCCCGCGCCGCCGGCTCGACGGTCGTCCACATCCAGCACGACGGCGGCGAGGGCTCCGCGTACGACGTCCGCGCCGAGATCGGGGAGATCCACCCCGACGTCGCGCCCGTCGAGGGCGAGGCCGTCGTGGTCAAGCCCGCCCCGGACTCCTTCGTCGGCACCGACCTCGGCAAGATCGTCGACGCCGCGGGCCACAAGGACGTCGTTGTCATCGGCTTCATGTCGCACATGTGCGTGCAGTTCACCGCGCAGGGCGCGTTCCTGCGCGGGAACCGGCCCACCGTGGTCGCCGACGCCTGCGCGACGCGGCCCCTGACCTCGGTCGGCGGCGTCGAGCTGCCCGCCGAGCAGGTGCACCTCGGCGCGATGGCGACGATCACCGATCTGTACGGGGTGGTCGTGCCGACGGGGTCCGCCCTCTCCTAGGACTGGATGAGCCGGCCCGTGTCCACCGCCGTCGTCGCCGACGCCGCCCGCTGCGCGTCGGGCGACACCTCGTCCGCCGTCAGTACGTAGCCCGTCCCGTCGTCCGTCGTGGACCGGGCGAACACCACTCCGTACACCTCGCCGTCCGTGTCGAGGAGCGGGCCGCCGGAGTTGCCGGGGAGGACCGTGGAGCGGATCGAGTAGATGTCGCGCGTGACGTTGCCGGAGCCGTAGATGTTCTGGCCGGCCGCCTTGATCGTGTCGTCGACCGTGGCGGCCTGGAGGTCGAGGCCGCCGTCCTGCGGGTAGCCCGCGACCACGGCGGCGTCACCGCGCCCGGCCGAGTCGTCGAAGCGCAGGGACGGGGCGTCGAGCCCGGGGACGTAGAGGACCGCGACGTCCTTGTCGGGGTCGAAGAGGACGACCTTCGCCTCGTACGCGCGGCCCGTGCCGCCCACCCGTACCGTCGGGTCGTCGATGCCCGCGACCACGTGCGCGTTGGTCATGACGTGCTGGGAGCTGAACACGAAGCCGCTGCCCTCGCGGCCCTGGGTGCCGGACGCGCCCTGGACCTTGACGCTGCTGCGCTGGGCGGCGGCGGTCGCCTTCGCCGTCACGTTGTCCCCCGAGGGCTTCGCGACCTTGGCGGGCGGCTCGCTCGCGAACGGGTCGAAGACCTGCGGGAAGCCCGCCGAGGTGAGCGCCCCCGTGGCCTGCGAGAACCACGACGGGGTCGTCGACGGCATGGTGTCCTGCACCGCGCCGAGCACCGTGGAATTCCGGATCGCCTGGTTGAGGACCGTGGACGAGGAGGCGACGAGGACGCTGCCCGCCACCCACGCCACCACCAGGACCGCCACCGCGGTGGCCGCGCCACCGCCCACCCCGTCGGCCACGCGCAGCGGACCCGGCGCGTGCGACATGCCGCCGCGCACCCGCGCCGCGAGCAGCCCGGCGAGACCGTGCCCCGCGACCGCCGGTACGAGCACCGTGAGGACGGCGACGACCGTGGCCGATGTGGTGCCCGGAGTGACCGTCTCCATCAGGTGCGGCAGCAGCCAGACGCCGATGGCCGCACCGCCCACGAACCCGGCCAGCGAGACGCAGCCCGCGAGCAGACCGCGCCGGTAGCCGGACACGGCGTAGGCGAGGGCCACCACCAGGAGCAGCACGTCGAGTATGTGGAGGTCCATACCGGTAAGAAACGCCCGGGTGCCCCCGATGGTTCCGCCACCTGGCCCACTGTGGCTGACCGCACAGGGAGTGTCGGGCCCAGGGTGGGAGGCGTGCATGTTGTATGGAGAAGTTTGCGCTGGCTGCCCGGGGCTCTGGCCCTCGGGCTCCTTCTGCTGTGTGCCGCGACGGTCGACAGGCCCGGGCCCGAGCGCTTCGCTGCCACGGCCCGTGGCGAGCTGCCGCCCTCCGCGGTGCCGGCGAAGCGGGTCGCGTCGGTGGGCGACCGCGTACCGGTGGCGCGCCCCCGGATCGTGCCGCGTTCCCGGTGGCTCGCGGGAGCGCAGACGTACCACCGTGACGCGGTCCGCTACGGCGACCGCGTCAAGGCCGTCTTCCTGCACCACACCGACTCTCCGAACGACTACGACTGCGCGGACGCGCCGCGCATCATCCGCTACCTGTACGCGGGGCAGGCGGGCGGCGGCGCCTCGGGCGGCAAGGAGTGGGACGACATCGGCTACAACTTCCTCGTCGACCGGTGCGGCACGATCTACGAGGGGCGTGCGGGCGGCACCGGCCGGCCCGTCATCGGCGCCCACACGCAGGGCTTCAACCGGGACACGGCGGGGATCGCCGCGATCGGCACGTTCACCGAGGGCACCCCGGTGCCGAAGGCGATGACCGACTCGATCGCTGCCGTCGCCGCGTGGAAGCTGGGCCTGTCCGGGATCGACCCGCGCTCGCACGTGCGTCTGGTGTCCAGCAACGACCTGGCCCGCTACCGGACGGGCACGGCCCACGAGTTCTTCGCGGTGTCCGGGCACCGCGACGGCTACGAGACGTTCTGCCCCGGCCTCGCCCTGATGGGGAAGCTGCCCGAGATCAGGGAGCGGGCCGCGGCGCTCCAGCACCGCCGGTAGCGACCGGGTTCCGGCGCTACGCGGGCTTGAGCGTGCCGCCGCCGTCGAGCTGGTACTTCTTCCCGTGCAGGTCCGGGCTCGACGCCTTGTCGTACGTCACCGTGTGACCGTTGCCCACGATCACGTCGGAGACCTTCGCCCCGTCGGCCAGCTCGATGCTCTTCAGCCGCGAGTCCCCCGACACGGACCACTGCGTCTTGGCGCCGAGCTTCAGCGACGCCTCGCCCACGATCTTTCCGTCCAGGTCGGTGGAGCCGGCCAGGTCGAGGGTGGCGGAGGAGCCCTTCTCCACGGACACGCTGCCCTTCAGCTTCTCGCCGTTCGCCCGGAACGCCGCCTTCCCCTTGTCCGTGACCCGCAGCAGCTTGCCGTCCTTCGTCTTCACGTCGGCGCCACCGCCCAACTCGATGTCGGCGTCGGCCTGTTGGACCGCGAAGATGTCGCCGTCGGTGGCCTGGACCGCCCCGCCGGTCATCCGGTACGAGGTCGCGCCGTCGCCGCGCAGGACCACACCGCCCGCCGCCGCGGACGCCCGGACGTCCTTCAGGGTCAGCGAACCCCCGGCCTCCACGGTGAACGCCTCCGAGTTGGCCAGGTCGAACAGCGTCTGCGCCAAGGACACGTCGCCCGCCGTCTGCACGCCGGGCGACCCGCAGCCCGCCGAGGTCATCGTGCCGCCGGACACCGTGACCTTCCCGCCGCCGGGCCCCACGGCCACCGGTGCCGCCTGCGCGGCCGTGGTGTCGATCTCCACGTACGTCAGGTCGAGCGCGCCGCCGTGCGCGGCCGCCACACCGTGCGAGGAGGCGCCGTGGGTGCGGATGCCGGCCGAGCTGAGCGTGGCCTTCGTGCCCTCGCCCGAGGCGAACACCGCGATCGCGCCCTTGTTCTGGGTGGACATCCGGCCGCCGGACATCGTGAACGTGCCGCCGTCGCGGGCGAGCGCGGCCGCGTTGAGACCGTGCCCGTCGGACGCGGTGACGGACGAGGTGCCGCCGTGCTTGATGAACTTCCCGTCGCGCGTCGTCAGCTTCCCCGAACCGGACACGAGCAGCGCGGACTCGTCCGGCTTCGTCGTCTTGAACTCCTTCTGGGCCTTCGCCCGCACGGTCTTGTCGTCGACCGTGTACGCGGCCTTCGCGCGGGGCTTCGCGTCCGGGCCGTGGTCGTCGGCCGACCGGTCCGTCACACAGCGGGCGCCGCTCGCCGTCGCGGCGGGCGAGGCCGTGGGCGGCGGCTTGGTCGCGCTGTCGTCGTCGGAACAGGCGGACACCGTGACCAGCGTGGACACGGCGAGGGGCAGCAGTACGGAGGCGGTGGCCGCGGATCGGCGGTGTCCCTGGCGGCGCGGGAGTCCCGGGTTCTTCATGCGCCTACGTTCACACCTCACGCCCCGCGAGGCACGTCCGGGGTCCGCGTGGCGTCCGCGGCGGACACGAGAGGCGCGAAGACGAGCAGGGTCAGGTCGTCCCTGACCGCCCCGGCGAACCGGATGACGTCCCGCCACACCGCGTCCGTGAGCCCGGCCGGATCCTCGCCCGCGAACTGCGGAAGCCGGTCGGCGAGCGGATAGAACACCCCGTCCCGGTTCCTGGCCTCCGTCACCCCGTCCGACGGCGCGATCAGCCGGTCCCCGGGCCGCAGTTCCACCGTCAGCCGCTCGGGCGGCGCGACCTCCGCGAGGCCGAGACCGAGCGGCGCCCCCGACGGCACGTCCAGCTCGGTCACCCGCCCGTCGCGCAGCAGCAGCGGGTGCGGATGGCCGCAACTGATGAGGCGTACGACGGGCGCCTCGCCGGGGGAGGGGTCGGGGAACTCGAGCAGCACCGCCGTCGCGAACAGCTCCGCGTGCTCGTCCTCCGCCGTGTCCACCACGAGCCGCCGGTCGAGCCGCGCCGCCACGCCCTCCAGGTCCGGCTGGTCGAGCACTGCCTCCCGGAACGCGCCGAGCAGCCCCGCGACCGTGCCCACCGCCGACAGGCCGTGTCCCTGTACGTCGCCGACGACCGCCCGCACGCCGGTCGGGCCCTTGCGCACGTCGAAGAGGTCGCCGCCGACCAGGGCGCCGCGGTGCGCCGCCCGGTACAGGCCCGCGCAGTGCACGGAGCCCACCCGGTCGGGCAGCGGCGGCAGCACCGCGAACTGGGCGGCCTCCGCGACCGTGCGCACCGTGACCAACTGCTTGTCCCTGCGGCTGCGCACCAGGGCGATCGCCGTGCTGAGCACGGCGACGAGCCCCACCGTCAGCACATCACTGTCGCCGGGGCGTCCGAAGCCGGTGCGGGGCACTTCGAGGAGCAGGATGACGAAGCCGCCGTACAGGGCCGTGGCCACGGGACCGTACGACAGCGCGGCGAGCGGTGGGATGGCCGCGAGCGGGAACGCGAGCTCGAACCGGTATCCCGCCGGGGCCTGCAGCGCGTACAGGACCACGAGCAGGCCGACCGGCAGCCACCGTACCCAGCGCGGCGGCGGCGCACCGCGCAGCCAGGCGCGCTCCGCCTCGTCCCTTCGGCGCGCCGTGGGCCAGGTCATGCCGGCTTCGGCTCCCTTCGCGACGGTCGTTCCACCTCACCCTGCTACGAGTCGCCGCCCGTCGCACGCCGTGACCGCGCCGCGCCGGACGGCCTACAGGGGACGTCCCATCAGCACGTCGTCCACGTACGCCCCGTCGAGCAGGAACTCCGCGGGCAGCACGCCCTCGATGACGAAGCCCTCCGCCTCGTACAGCTTCCGTGCCGGGGTGTTGTGGCCGAGGACGCGCAGCGTGATCCGGCGCGCGCCCTGCCGCCGCGCCAGCTCGATCGCGCCCCGCACCAGGGCCCGGCCCGCGCCGCGCCCGCGGGCCGCGTCGGCGACCGCGAGCCCCATGATCTGCCGCACGTGCGCGTTCGCCGGCAGGGGCGTGGGGAGGCCGAGACGGACGTAGCCCACGAGCCGGCCGCCGAGCTCGGCGACGAGGTGGTCGCGCGGGCCGAAGCGCTCGTTGAAGAACGGTGAGGGCTCCGGGTCGAGCGCCTTCACCGCGTGCAGATACGACCAGGTCTCCCGGTCGAGGCGGTCGAGCGATTCCGCGTCCTCGGGGACGGCGAAACGTATGTGGACCTCGGAGTCCTTGGGGGCTGACATGCGGCCGACTGTACGACGGGCAGGATGGGCCCATGACACGTTTCGTGGTGGCGGGCGCCTCAGGGCTCATCGGCTCGGCCCTCGTCCGATCCCTGACCGACGACGGGCACGACGTGGTGCGCCTGGTGCGGCGCGCCCCACGGGCGGCGGACGAGGCCCGCTGGGACCCGAAGGAGTCGTACGTCGACACGTCCCGGCTCGCCGGCTGCGAGGCGATCGTCAACCTCGCGGGGGCCGGGGTCGGCGACCACCGGTGGACGGACGCGTACAAGCGGGAGATCCGCGACAGCCGGATCCTCGGCACGGGGACCCTCGCGCGGGCGGCGGCCGGCCTCGACACGCCGCCCCGCGTCTTCCTCAACGGCAGCGCGGTCGGCTACTACGGCGACACGGGCGCCCGCACGGTCGACGAATCGGCCCCGGCGGGCGACGGCTTCCTGCCCTCGCTGTGCGTCGAGTGGGAGGCAGCGGCGGCGCCCGCGCACCAGGCGGGCATCCGTACGGTGTTCGCCCGCACCGGCCTCGTCGTCGCGCGCGGCGGAGGCGCCTGGGGCAAGCTCTTCCCGCTGTTCAGGGCGGGGCTCGGCGGGCGCATGGGGGACGGTCGGCAGTACTGGTCGTACATCGCGCTCGCCGACCATGTGGCGGCGCTGCGGCACCTGTTGGACACGGACGGCCTGGCCGGTCCGGTGAACCTGACGGCGCCGCAGCCCGCGACGAACCGTGAGGTGACGGCGGCGATGGGGCGGGTCCTGCGGAGGCCTGCGGTGCTGCCGGTGCCGTCCTTCGCCCTGCGTGTGGCCCTCGGCGAGATGGCGGGCGACGTCCTCGGTTCAACCCGTGCGGTGCCCACGCGGTTGCTGGAATCCGGATTCGAGTTCACCCACCCGGGCGTGGAACAGGCGATTCGGGCGGCGTGACGGGACCGGCCGGACCTATCCGAACCGTGCTGTCAGGCGGGGGTACGTCCGGGCCATCACCCCGTCGTCCTCGAAGTCCAGAGGCGTGCCCTCCGGCTCCGGGGGAGCGGGGGCGAGGCCCAGGTCCGGGGCGACCACCCCGGTCAGCTGCTCGTACGCCTCGTCCGCCGCGTAACCGATCTCCTCACCGTCCCCGTCGACCTCCTCGTCGAAGTCGTCCAGGAGTTCCGCCAGCGAGTCCGGATCGTGCAGCGCCCCCTCGAACATCTCCCGGCCCTGGCCGATCAGCCAGCACCGGAAGTAGTCGAAGGCGTCGTCACTCGCCCCATCCAGCAGCACCCACGCCGCGCCCCAAAGGTCCCAGCGGTACGCCCGGTTGTACCGGGACTCGAAGTGCCGGGCGAAGTCGAGCACGAAGTCCGGATCGGACCGCAGCAGCCGCTCGACGAGCAGCTCGGCGTGGTCCTCGGGGTCGCCGCCCGCGGCCTCACGCGTACTGTCCACGATCTCCCAGAACTCGGTCTCGTCCATCACGGGACCAGCATCGGTCCTGTGCCCACGGGGCGCACGCCGAGCGCGGGAGCTGCTCCACTTCGTTATGCATGCACATGCCCACGGCACCCCCGGCCGGGCCGCGGCCCGCTCAGTCGTACCACCCCCGCATCCGCCGCGCGGCCAGCGCGAACCGCTCCCGCAGCGCCGCCGGAGCCACCACCTCCGCCTCCGGCCCGAGCGCCATGAGCTGCATGTACGCCACGTCCTCCGACTCGACCGGCAGTGTCACCGTCACCCGCCCCTCCGCGTCCGCCGCCCCCACCGGTTCCAGGGCCTCGCGCGCGGACGCCGGATCGACGGCGTACGGCAGTTGACGTATCCCGGCGGGGGTGAGCCGCACGACGACCTCCGACCGCAGCAGTGCCCGCGCGAACTGCTCCGCCCGCTCCTCCCAGAACGCCGGCAGGTCGAACGCGTCCTCCCCCTCGGCCCGCTCGAACCGCTCCTCGCCCGGCTCCACGGCCGTGAACCGGTCGACCCGGTACACCCGGAAGGCGTCCGCCCCGCGCACCGCCGCCGCCAGATACCAGACGCCCGCCTTGAGCACGAGCCCGTACGGCTCCAACTCCCGCTCCACATCGTCCATCTGGTCACCCGAAGCGCGGTGGTAGCGGACCCGCACCACCCGGTCCTCCCACACCGCCTCCGCGATCACGGGCAGCAGCTCGGGTGTCTGCGGCTCCTTGAACCAGCCCGGCGCGTCCAGATGGAACCGCTGCGCCGCCGTCCGCGGCGCGTCCCGCAAAGAGGGCAGCAGGGCCGCCGACACCTTCAGCTGCGCCGCCGACGCCGCGTCCTCGAGCCCCATCTCGCGCAGCGCCCCCGGCACCCCCGACAGGAACAGCGCCTCCGCCTCGCCGCGCGCGAGCCCCGTCAGCCGCGTCCGGTACCCGCCGACCAGCCGGTACCCACCGGCCCGCCCCCGGTCCGCGTACACCGGAACCCCGGCCTCCGACAACGCCTGCGCGTCCCGCGTCACCGTCCGCTCGGACACCTCGAGCTCGCGCGCCAGCTCGGCCGCGGTCATGGACGGCCGGGACTGGAGCAACAGCACCATCTTGATCAGGCGGGCAGCACGCATACGGCCATCATGAACCGCACCACTGACAACAGACCCCGCTCAGCTCTTGAAGCGCATCACCGAGAACGCCGCGCCCTGCGGATCCGCGAGCATCGCGAACCGGCCCGGCTCGATCGTCGTCGGCGCCACCAGGACCTGCCCCGACAGCTCCGTGCAGCGCTCGGCCACCGCGTCGGGATCGTCCACGGCCACGTACAGGTTCCAGTACGAGGGCACCTCGGGCGGGAAGTCGCCGGTCGACATGTCGACCATGCCGCCGAAGGGCTCGTCGGCGACGCTCCACTCCGTGTAGCCGCCGTCGCGCCGCGTCTGCGCGCCCCAGCCGAGCACCGACTGGTAGAAGTCCACCGCGCCCGCCCCGTCCCGCGTGAGCAGCTCGAACCAGCAGAAGCTGCTCGGCACGTTCACCACCTCGAACCCGGCGTGCTCCCGCGGCTCCCACATGCCGAACGGCGCGCCCGCCGGATCCTGGCAGACCGCGAGCCTGCCCTCCTCCTCGACGCCGATCGGGCCCGAGACGACCCGGCCGCCGTTGCCGCTCACGCGCGCGGTGACCGCGTCGATGCCGCTGGACTGGAAGTACGGCAGCCAGGCGGCGGGCTGACCGGGGCGCAGCACGGGGCCGACCCCGGCCACCTTCGGCCCGTCCGGGCTGTCGAGCGAGAACCGGCCGTGGCCGCCGACCGTGGGGTCGTCGGTCGACCGCGTGCGCCAGCCGAACAGGGCCTCGTAGAAGTACCGGGCCGCCTCGGGATCGGATGTCGACAGCTCGGCCCAGCAGGGCGCGGAGGGAGTCTTGGAGATCTTCATGGAGGTACGCCTCCCACAACGCGAACGGGCCCGGAGCAGACGCGTCCATTCACGCACGCGTGCCCCGCCCCGGCAATCGGGACGGGGCACGCACACGTACCTCTCAGATGGCCTTACAGGCCGTAGCGCTCGCGCGCCTCCTTCACGGCCGTCGCCTTGACCTCGCCGCGGCGGGCGAGCTGGGCGAGGGACGCGACGACGATCGACTCGGCGTCGACGCCGAAGTGGCGGCGGGCGTCCTCACGGGTGTCCGAGAGGCCGAAGCCATCGGCACCGAGCGAGGTGTAGTCCTGCTCGACCCACTGCGCGATCTGGTCGGGAACCTGGCGCATGTAGTCGGACACGGCCAGGACCGGGCCCTCGGCGCCGGCAAGCGCCTGGCGGACGAACGGGATCCGCTCCTCGCCGTTCAGCAGCGCCTCGTCCGCCTCCAGGGCGTCACGGCGCAACTCTGTCCAGGAGGTCGCGGACCACACGTCGGCGGCCACGCCCCAGTCCTCGGCGAGCAGCTGCTGCGCCTTGAGCGTCCAGTGGATCGCCGTACCGGAGCCGATGAGGTTGATGCGCGCGGCGTTCGCGGCCGGGGACAGGCCCGCGCTCTCCGCCGTGTTGAAGCGGTAGAGGCCCTTGATGATGGCCTCGTCGAGACCGTCCACGGCCGGCTTCGCCGGCTGCGGCATCGGCTCGTTGTAGACCGTCAGGTAGTAGAAGACGTCCTGGTCCTCGCCCGGCTTGGCCTCGCCGTACATCCGGCGCAGGCCCTCCTTCATGATGACCGCGATCTCGTACGCGAACGCCGGGTCGTAGGAGAGCGCCGCCGGGTTGGTGGCCGCGATCATCGGCGAGTGGCCGTCCGCGTGCTGCAGACCCTCACCGGTCAGCGTCGTGCGACCGGCGGTGGCGCCGACGACGAAGCCGCGGCCCATCTGGTCGGCGAGCTGCCAGAACTGGTCGCCCGTGCGCTGCCAGCCGAACATCGAGTAGAAGATGTACAGCGGGATCATCTGCTCGCCGTGCGTCGCGTACGACGTGGCGGCGGCGATGAAGTCCGCGAGCGAACCGGCTTCGTTGATCCCCTCGTTGAGGATCTGGCCCGACTCGGACTCCTTGTAGTACATGAGCTGGTCGCGGTCGACCGGGTCGTACGTCTGGCCCTTGGGCGAGTACAGACCGAGCGACGGGAACAGCGACTCCATGCCGAAGGTGCGCGCCTCGTCGGGAATGATCGGCACCCAGCGCTTGCCGGACGTCTTGTCCCGTACGAGGTCCTTCAGGAGGCGTACGAGCGCCATCGTCGAGGCGACGGACTGCGTGCCGGAGCCCTTGTCGAACGAGGCGAACGCCTTGTCCGCGGGCGCGGGCAGCGGCGCGAGCGGCTGCGTGCGGCGGGCCGGGGCGGGACCGCCCAGGGCGGCGCGACGCTCGGCGAGGTAGCGCAGCTCGGGGGAGCCCTCGGCGGGACGGGCGTACGGGACGACACCGTCCTCGAAGCGGCTGTCCGGGATCGGCAGGTCAAGGAGGTCACGCATGCCCTTGAACTCGTCGATCGTCAGCTTCTTCATCTGGTGGTTGGCGTTCTTGGACTCGAAGCCCTTGCCGAGCGTGAAGCCCTTCACCGTCTGCGTCAGGATGACGGTCGGCTTGCCCTTGTGCTCGACGGCCGCCTTGTACGCCGCGTACACCTTGCGGGGCTCGTGGCCACCGCGCGAGGTGTGGAAGCACTCGGAGATCTTGTCGTCGGACAGCACCTTCGCGAGCTCGATCAGCGCCGGGTCGGTGCCGAAGAAGTTCTCGCGGATGTAGGCGACGTCGCGCGTCTGGTACGTCTGGAACTGGGCGTCCGGGACCTCGCGCAGGCGGCGAAGGAGGGCGCCGGTGGTGTCGAGCTGGAAGAGCTCGTCCCAGGCGTTGCCCCACATGGACTTGATGACGTTCCAGCCGGAGCCGCGGAACTGGGCCTCCAGCTCCTGCACCACGCGGAAGTTCGGGCGGACCGGGCCGTCCAGGCGCTGCAGGTTGCAGTTGATGACGAAGGTCAGGTTGTCCAGACCCTCGCGGGCGGCGAGCGTGAGCGCCGAGGTCGACTCGGGCTCGTCCATCTCGCCGTCGCCGAGGAACGCCCAGACGTGCGAGTTCGACGTGTCCTTGATGTTCCGCGCCGTCAGGTAGCGGTTGAACCGCGCCTGGTAGATCGCGGACAGCGGGCCGAGGCCCATGGACACCGTCGGGAACTCCCACAGCCAGGGCAGGCGGCGCGGGTGCGGGTACGACGGCAGGCCGTTGCCACCCGCCTCGCGGCGGAAGTTGTCGAGCTGCTGCTCGGAGAGGCGGCCGTCGAGGAACGCGCGGGCGTAGATGCCGGGAGAGGCGTGGCCCTGGATGTAGAGCTGGTCGCCCGAGCCGTCGCCCTCCTTGCCGCGGAAGAAGTGGTTGAAGCCGGTCTCGTACAGCCAGGCCGCCGAGGCGAAGGTGGCGATGTGGCCGCCGACGCCGTGTTTCGAACCACGGGTCACCATCGCCGCCGCGTTCCAGCGGTTGTACGCGGTGATCTTGGCTTCCATCTCCTCGTCGCCGGGGAAGTCCGGCTCGGCGGCGGTGGGGATGGAGTTGAGGTAGTCCGTCTCAAGAAGCTTCGGCAGCGCCAGGCCGCCCGCTTCGGCGCCTTCCAGCGTCCGCCGCATGAGGTACGCGGCGCGGTGCGGCCCGGCCGCCTGGGTAACGGCGTCCAGGGAGGCCCGCCATTCGGCGGTCTCCTCGGGGTCGCGGTCCGGGAGCTGGTCGAGCTCGCTCGGCTGGATGCGCATGGGGTCGGTCATAGTCGCCGCACGCCTTCCTGAGTCGAAGGGGGTGGGGTGGGGGTGCCCTTTGTCTTTGGCAGGACAGGGCTGGGTCTCTGTGGAGGCCCGTCCGTGACTGTAACTCCCTGATCGATGATCGATCAAAGGATTCACCCCCAAAACCTCTTCAGATCAAGAAAGTCGGCACAGGGTGTCGCTCGTTTTTGTCGATCAGGGCACGGAGTGCCTGGTCAGAGCTGCGGACCGTGACGCCTCATGCGCGCGGCGCACATCCCAGGACGTGGGCCTTCACGAGGGCCGCGATCTCCGGGTCCCGCCGCCGGAACGCGGCGACGAGGTCCGCGTGCTCCTCCGCGTACGACTGCTGCACCGTGCCGAGCCAGCGGATGGACAGCGCGGTGAAGACCTCGATGCCGAGCCCCTCCCAGGTGTGCAGCAGCACCGAATTGTCCGCCGCCCGCACCAGCGCCCGGTGGAAGGCCACCGTGTGCCGCACCTGCGCGGTCCCGTCCGCCTCCTGGTCCGCCCTGTACAGCGCCTCCACGTGGGGCTCCAGGGCCGAGCAGTCGTCGGCCAGTCCGTCGGCCGCCAACTCGGCTGCGATGGCCTCCAGGCCCGCCCTGACGGGGTAGGACTCCTCCAGGTCCGCCGCGGAGAGATTCCGTACGCGCACGCCCTTGTTCGGCGCCGACTCGATGAGCCGCAGCGACTCCAGCTCCCGCAGCGCCTCCCGCACCGGGGTCTGGGAGACCTCCAGCTCGGTCGCGATCCGGCGCTCCACGATGCGCTCGCCCGGCTTCCAGCGGCCGCTGACGATCCCCTCGACGATGTGCTCGCGGATCTGATCGCGAAGCGAGTGGACGACGGGCGCGGTCATGGGGGCTCCTTGGCAGGGTGGACCCGGTGGGTCGGCGGGGACCCTTAGACAATACGGCCGCCGCCCTGGCCAGACGGGGTACGGCCGCGCATGCGACGGGTGATGCCGGTTACAGAGAGCGTTTGTCGGGGCGGGCTTCGGGGCGGGCTACAGAAGGGGGTGCCCGCCCGGGCGTGCCGCTACGCACGCGCGCGTGCACGACGGCGCCCCCGCCCGGAAAGCTTCCGGGCGGGGGCGCCGTCGTGCGACTGCCTGTCTTTACAGACCGAGCTCGGCGGTGAATTCGCCGGCCTCGAGGATCTGCTTGACCGTGGTCAGGTAGCGGGCGGCGTCGGCGCCGTCCACGAGACGGTGGTCGTAGGAGAGCGTCACGTAGGTCATGTCGCGCACCGCGATGGTGTCGCCGAGTTCCGGGTCGGAGATGACGACGGGGCGCTTGACGGTGGCGCCGATGCCCAGGATGGCGACCTGGTTCGGCGGGACGATGACGGTGTCGAAGAGGGCGCCGCGCGATCCGGTGTTGGAGATCGTGAAGGTCGCGCCGGACAGGTCGTCCGGGGCGATCTTGTTGGTGCGGACCTTGTCGGCCAGCTCGGCGGTCTTCTTCGCGATGCCCGCGATGTTGAGGTCACCGGCGCCCTTGATGACCGGGGTCATCAGGCCCTTCTCCGAGTCGACGGCGATGCCGACGTTCTCGGAGTCGAAGTAGGTGATGGTGCCCTCGTCGTAGTTGAGGCGGGCGTTGATGACCGGGTGGGCCTTCAGTGCCTGGACGGCGGCCTTGACGAAGAACGGCATCGGGGAGAGCTTGACGCCCTCGCGGGCGGCGAAGCCGTTCTTGGCCTTGTTGCGCAGCTTCATCAGCTTGGTGATGTCGACCTCGATGACCGAGGACAGCTGCGCCTGCTCGTGCAGCGCCTTGGTCATGTTGTCGGCGATGGCCTTGCGGATGCGCGGCAGCTTGACCGTCTGGCCGCGGAGGGGAGATGCCTCCAGGGCCGGGGACTTCGGCGCGGCGGCGGCAGCCGGGGCGGCGGCCGGAGCCTGGGCCTTGGCGGCCTCGGCGGCGGCGGTGACGTCCTGCTTGCGGATGCGGCCGCCGACGCCGGTGCCCTTGACGGTGGACAGGTCGACGCCGTGCTCGGAGGCGAGCTTGCGCACGAGCGGGGTGACGTAGGCGCCCTCGTCGGCCGGGGTGACCGGCGCGGCGGGGGTGGCCGGGGCGGCGGGCGCGATCGGGGCCGGCGCGGGGGCCGGGGCGGCGGGCGCGGGAGCCGGAGCGGCCGGGGCGGCGGGAGCCGCGGGGGCGGCCGGAGCCGGGGTGGGCTCGGCGGCCGGAGCCGGAGCCGGGGCCGGGGTCTCGGCGGCGGCCGGGGCGGCGCCCGGGGCGCCGATGACGGCGAGCTTGGCGCCGACCTCGGCGGTCTCGTCCTCGGCGACGGTGATCTCCAGGAGAACGCCGGCGACGGGGGAGGGGATCTCGGTGTCGACCTTGTCGGTGGAGACCTCGAGCAGCGGCTCGTCCTCGCCGACCTCCTCACCGACCTCCTTCAGCCAGCGGGTGACGGTGCCCTCGGTGACCGACTCGCCCAGCGCGGGCAGCACGACGTCGGTACCGGAGGCGCCACCGGCCGGGGCGGCGGGGGCGGCAGCGGGGGCCGGCTCGGCGGCGGGGGCCGGGGCCTCCTGGGCCGGGGCCGGAGTCGGCTCGGCGGCCGGGGCCTCGGCGGCGGGGGCGGCCTCGGCGGCCGGGGCACCCGAGCCGTCGTCGATGACGGCCAGCTCGGCGCCGACCTCGACGGTCTCGTCCTCGGCGACCTTGATGGAGGCGAGCACGCCGGCGGCGGGCGAGGGGATCTCGGTGTCGACCTTGTCGGTCGACACCTCCAGCAGCGGCTCGTCGACCTCGACGCGCTCGCCCTCGGCCTTCAGCCAGCGGGTGACAGTGCCCTCGGTGACGCTCTCACCGAGCGCCGGAAGGGATACGGAAACCGGCATGGTTTCGGTTGCTCCTTAACGATGTGCAATGCGCGGCAACGCAGTGCGGAAGTCTGTGGTGGTCGGTCGTCGCGCCCAGGTGCGACAGGGGCGTGGCTCAGTCGTGCGAGTGCAGCGGCTTGCCCGCGAGGGCCAGGTGCGCCTCGCCCATGGCCTCGTTCTGCGTCGGGTGGGCGTGGATGAGCTGGGCGACCTCGGCGGGCAGCGCTTCCCAGTTGTAGATCAGCTGAGCCTCGCCGACCTGCTCGCCCATGCGGTCGCCGACCATGTGGACGCCGACCACGGCACCGTCCTTGACCTGCACGAGCTTGATCTCGCCCGTGGTCTTCAGGATCTTGGACTTGCCGTTGCCCGCGAGGTTGTACTTCAGGGCGACGACCTTGTCCGCACCGTAGATCTCCTTGGCCTTGGCCTCGGTGATACCGACGGAGGCGACCTCCGGGTGGCAGTAGGTCACCCGCGGGACGCCGTCGTAGTCGACCGGAACCGGGTTCAGGCCGGCGAGCCGCTCCGCCACCAGGATGCCCTCGGCGAAGCCGACGTGCGCGAGCTGGAGGGTCGGGACCAGGTCACCGACGGCCGAGACGGTCGGCACGTTGGTCTGCATGTACTCGTCGACGAGGACGAAGCCGCGGTCCATCGCGACGCCCTGCTCCTCGTAGCCGAGGCCCTGGGAGACCGGGCCGCGACCGATGGCGACGAGGAGGACCTCGGCGTCAAAGGTCTTGCCGTCGGCGAGGGTCACGCGGACGCCGTCCTGCGTGTACTCGGCCTTCTCGAAGAAGGTGCCGAGGTTGAACTTGATGCCGCGCTTGCGGAAGGCGCGCTCCAGGATCTTGGAGCTGTTCTCGTCCTCGACCGGGACGAGGTGCTTGAGGCCCTCGATGACCGTGACGTCGGTGCCGAAGGACTTCCACGCCGAGGCGAACTCGACGCCGATGACGCCGCCGCCCAGGACGATCGCGGACTGCGGGACGCGGTCCAGCTTCAGCGCGTGGTCCGAGGAGATGATGCGGTTGCCGTCGATCTCCAGGCCCGGCAGCGACTTCGGCACGGAGCCGGTCGCGAGGAGCACGTGGCGGCCCTGGACACGCTGGCCGTTGACGTCCACGGACGTCGGGGAGGAGAGCTTGCCCTCGCCCTCGATGTACGTCACCTTGCGCGAGGCCACGAGGCCCTGCAGGCCCTTGTACAGGCCGGAGATCACGTCGTCCTTGTACTTGTGGACGGCGTCGATGTCGATGCCCTCGAAGGTGGCCTTGACGCCGAACTGCTCGGACTCGCGCGCCTGGTCCGCGATCTCACCGGCGTGCAGCAGAGCCTTCGTGGGGATGCAGCCGTTGTGCAGGCAGGTGCCGCCGAGCTTGTTCTTCTCGATCAGGGCGACGTCCAGGCCCAGCTGCGCTCCGCGCAGGGCCGCGGCGTAACCGCCACTGCCACCGCCGAGGATCACTAGGTCGAAAACGGTGCTGGCGTCGTTCGCCACGTCACGTCCTCCATGCATGTGCGCCGTACGCCGGTCTCCGACGACCGGGCGGCGGGGTGTTCGGCCGCTCGTTCTTCGGCCCTGGGTGAGGGCCCTGTCCTGCCGTACCCCATCCTCGCACTTGTCGGCGGGAGTCGGGACGTCGGGCTGGGGGGTGAGACGGCTGTTACACCGGAAACAGCTGTGACGAGGGGGGACAAACACCCGGATTTCGTTCAAAGCGAACAGCCCCCGGGGTCGTGCACCCGGGGGCTGTTCAGCGCTTATACGGCGATGACGCGGTGGCCGAGGGGCCTCAGCCGAGGTCGCCCGCCGCCGTCCGCTCCGCGAGACGGACCAGCGTGCGGACCGCGGAACCCGTGCCGCCCTTCGGCGTGTAACCGAACGGGGCCGACTCGTTGAAGGCCGGGCCCGCGATGTCGAGGTGGGCCCACGTGATGCCCTCGCCGACGAACTCCTTCAGGAACAGGCCGGCGACCAGGCCGCCGCCCATCCGCTCGCCCATGTTGGCGATGTCGGCGGTCGACGAGTCCATGCCCTTGCGCAGGTCGGCCGGGAGCGGCATCGGCCAGGCCGGCTCGCCGACCTCCTCGGCGGCCTCGTGGATCGAGCCGCGGAAGGCGTCGTCGTTGGCCATGATGCCGAAGGTGCGGGCGCCGAGCGCCAGCATCATCGCGCCGGTGAGCGTCGCGACGTCGACGATCGCGTCGGGCTTCTCCTCGGAGGCCTTGGCGATGGCGTCGGCGAGAACGAGGCGGCCCTCGGCGTCGGTGTTCAGCACCTCGACCGTCTTGCCCGAGTACATGCGCAGCACGTCGCCGGGGCGGGTGGCCGAGCCCGACGGCATGTTCTCGGCGAGCGCCAGCCAGCCGGTGACGTTCACGTCGAGGCCGAGGCGCGCGGCGGAGACGACGGCGGCGAACACGGCGGCGGCGCCGGCCATGTCGCACTTCATCGTCTCGTTGTGACCGGCCGGCTTGAGCGAGATGCCGCCCGAGTCGTAGGTGATGCCCTTGCCGACGAACGCGAGGTGCTTGGTGTTCTTGCCGGCCTTGGGGCCCTTGTACGAGAGCTTCACCAGGCGCGGGGCCGAGGCGGAACCGGCGCCGACGCCGAGGATGCCGCCGTAGCCGCCCTTCTCCAGGGCCTTCTCGTCGAGCACCTGCACCTTGATGCCGTGCTCCTTGGCCGCGGCCTGGGCGACGGCGGCGAAGGACTCCGGGTTCAGGTCGTTCGGCGGGGTGTTGATCAGGTCGCGGGCGCGGTTGAGCTCCTCGGCCACCGCGACGGCGCGCTCGACGGCCGCCTTGTACGCCTTGTCGCGCGGCTTGCCGCCGAGGATCGCGATCTCGGCGAGCGGCGCCTTGCCGTTCTTCGGGGTCCCCTTGTCGTCGGAGACCTCCTTGTAGGTGTCGAAGGAGTACGCGCCGAGCAGGGCGCCCTCCGCGATCGCGCCGGCGTCCTCGGCGTCGTCGACCGGCAGCGCGAACGCGGCCTTCTTCGAACCGGCCAGGGCGCGGGCCGCGACACCGGCGGCGCGGCGCAGCGCCTCGCTGTCGAACGCGCCGTCCTTCTCGGGCTCGCCGCCGAGACCGACCGCCAGCACGATCGGCGCCTTGAGGCCGGACGGCGCGGGGAGCTTGGTCACCTCGCCCTCGCCGCCACTGGCGCCGAGGGTCTCCAGGACGGTCCCGAGCTTTCCGTCGTACGCCTTGTTCACGGCTTCCGCGCCGTGCGCGACGACCGGGCCCTTGTCGCCCTTGACGACGCCGACGACGATCGCGTCGGCGCGGAGGCCGGTCGCCGCGGCGGTGCTGAGAGTCAGAGCAGTCACGGTGGTGAGGTCTCTCTTTCATCCGGGTGGATCGGCTTCTTCGCCGGGGCCGGGGGTAGTTGGCCCGCCCGTGGCTGAGCCTACGCCCGTCGTTCTTGGGGTGCTTCGTCCAGGTGCGGCCCACCCGCGCGGGGCTCTGCCCCGGACCCCTCGCCTCAAACGCCGGCGGGGCTTGATATGGCCAGTACCACCAGCGCCGTCGTCGCCGCGACCTCTGCCAGGGCGCCGAAGACGTCGCCCGTTACGCCGCCGAAGCGGGATACGCAGCGGCGGGACAGGAGTTCGGCTGTCGCGCAGCCCAGGACGACGGCGATTGCCCCCTGGAGCGAGAGCGCCGCGGTCGCCGCGACGACCACCGCGCCCACGATCAGCGCCGCCCGCGGCGACACCGTTTCGGCGACCGCCGCGCCGAGGCCCTCCGGGCGGGCGGCCGGGACGCCGGTGCGGGAGGCGAAGGTCAGGGCGAGGCGCGCGGTGACCGCGGAGACGGTCGCGGCGAGGGCGCCGCGCCACCACGACTGGCCGAACTGGTCGGCCAGGACCGCGACTTGGGCGAGCAGGGCCAGGACGAGCGTGACCACGCCGAAGGGGCCGATGTCCGACTGCTTCATGATCCGCAGCGCGTCCTCCGCGGGCTTCCCGCTGCCGAGGCCGTCCGCGACGTCAGCGAGCCCGTCGAGGTGCAGCCCGCGGGTCAGCGCCGCCGGCACCGCGACGGCGGCGACGGCCGCGAGCAGCGCGTCCGCCCCGAGGAACGTCAGGGCCACGCCGGCCGCTGCCGCGGCGAGGCCGACGACCAGGCCGGCGAGCGGCGCGCAGAGCATCCCGGCGCGGGCGGCCTCACGGTCCCAGCGGGTGACCTTCACCCGGAGGACGGTGAGGGTCCCGAAGGCGAAACGTATGCCGTCCACAGGTGCTAGTCGTCTTCCTTCGCGGGCTCCGTGATCTCCGGGAGTTCCGCCGCAAGGGCCGCTGCCGCCTGGACCAGGGGGAGGGCCAGGAGCGCGCCCGTGCCACCGCCCACCTTGACGTCCTGGTCGAGGAGGACGTCCATGGCCATGCGGTCGAGCGCCTTCGCCTGGGCCGGTTCGCCGCTTGCGTGGGCGGCCAGCCACCAGTCGGGGGCCCGGAACGCGACCCGCTGGCCGACGAGCGCGCAGGCCGCGGAGACCACACCGTCGAGGAGCACGGGCGTACGCCGCACCGCGCACTGGAGCAGGAAGCCGGTCGCCGCCGCGAGGTCCGCGCCGCCCACGGTGGCGAGGAGCTGGAGCTGGTCGCCGAGGACGGGGCGGGCCCGGCGCAGCGCGTCGCGGACCGCCGCGCACTTGCGCATCCAGGCGAGGTCGTCGATGGGGTCGCCGCCGCGCCCGGTCACCACGGACGCGTCCGTGCCGCACAGCGCGGCGATGAGCGTGGCCGCCGCCGTCGTGCCGCCGACGCTGATGTCGCCGAGGACGACGAGATCCGTACCGGAGTCGGCCTCCTCGTCGGCGACCGCCATGCCCGCGCGGAACGCGGCCTCCGCCTCTTCGAGGGTGAGCGCGTCCTCGGTGTCGATGCGCCCCGAGCCGCGCCGCACGCGCCGGTTGTCGACGGACCCCGGCAGCTCGTCGGGCTCGCAGTCCAGGGAGAGGTCGACGACCCGTACGCCGACGCCGAGCCGGCGGGCGAGCACCGCGCCCGTGGAGGCGCCCTCGACGACCTCCCGTACGAGACCGGCGGCGCTGCCCGCGGCCCGCTTCGACACATCGAGTCCGGCCACGCCGTGGTCGCCCGCGAAGAGGACCACGCGCGGCCGCGCGACGGGTCGTACGGGCACGGCGCCCTGGGCGGCGCTCAGCCACTCGCCCAGTTCGTCGAGGCGGCCGAGCGCGCCGGGCGGCACGGCGAAGCGGGCCCTGCGCTCCTCAGCGTCGCGGCGGGTCCCGCCGTCGGGGCGCTCGATCAGATCGGTGAAGTCGTCGAGGTTCAGCGAGCTCATTCGCCGAACAGTACCGGCCGTCGCGAGGGTCTGGCCCCAGCCGCACCCTCCGTCACGGGACACCGATGGGTGCGTCCTTCCGGCGGACGGTGGCGGCGGACGGTGAGTCGCCTCCCGGCTGTCATGAACTGCTTGGAGATGATCGCTTACGTTCACGTTCCAGTCGAATTGTCATATCTCGCGCACTCGTTGTGGCAACGCAGAAGCAGAACATGACAGGAGGCATCCCCCTTGACCGGCCCCGCCGCCCCCGCCACTCCCCAGGCCGTCGCCGAGCGCCGCCCCGCCTATCTCACCGAACTCGCCCAGGGCACCGAGCGGTTCCACGAGCCGCGCCGTCCCGACTGCCCCTGGTGCGGCAGCACCCGGCTGCGCACCCGCCTGCGCACCACCGACCTCCTCCAGCACAAGCCCGGCAGCTTCACCCTCGACCAGTGCGGGTCCTGCGCCCACTCGTTCCAGAACCCCCGCCTCACGCCCGAGGGTCTGGACTTCTACTACAGGGACTTCCGCGAGGGCCGCTACGCCGACCAGGCCGAGTGGATCTTCCGCGCGAGGATCTCCACCCGCCGCGACCGGTCCCGCGCCCGCGCCCTCGCCGCGTTCGCCGAACCGGAGAGCTGGCTCGACATCGGCACCGGCGAGGGGCACTTCCCCGCGACCGCCCAAGAGGTCCTGCCGTACACGGCCTTCGACGGCCTCGACAGCGGCGAGGGTGTCGAGGAGGGCCGCAGGGCGGGCCGCGTCGAGCGGGCGCACCGGGGCCTGCTCACCGATCTCGCCCCCGGCCTGGAGGGCGGCTACGACGCGCTGAGCATGTTCCATTACCTGGAGCACTCCCGCGATCCGCGCGAGGAACTGAAGGCGGCGCACCGCGTGTTGCGCCCCGGCGGGCATCTGATGATCGAACTCCCCGACCCCGAGAGCCGCTTCGCGAAGCTCCTCGGGAAGTGGTGGATCTCGTACTTCCAGCCGCAGCACCTGCACCTGATCCCGCTCGCCAACCTCCGCGCCGAACTGCGCGCCCTCGGCTACACGGTCGTCGCCGTCGACCGCCGCGAGGCCCACGTCCCGCTCGATCTCGCGGCGGGACTCGCCCTGTTCGCCGGCCGCCACCTGCCCGAGGCCGACGACCCGTGGCGCAGCAAGGCCCCCGGCGAGGCCAAGCGCGTCCTGCGCAAGGCCCTGATGTACGCCGTCGCGCCCGCGTTCCTCGCCGCCTGCGCGGCCGACCGGCTCCTCGCGCCGCTGGCCCGCCGCACCCGCTTCTCCAACGCGTACCGGGTGATCGCGCGCCGCGACCCGGACGCGTAGGCATAGAGGGCAGGGTCAGCCGCGCAGCGCGAGCGGCTGGCCCGCGACGACGAGCAGCACGTGCTCGCACTCGGCCGCGAACGCCGCGTTCAGGCGGCCGAGTTCGTCCCGGTAACGGCGCCCCGACGCGGTCGCGGGCACGATCCCCGAACCCACCTCGTTCGAGACGGCGACGACAGTGCGCCGCGTCCGCCGCACCGCGTCGACGAGCGCGGCCACCTTCTCCCGCAGCGCCTTCTCGCCGCCGCCCGCCCACTCGGCGTCGTCCCAGGCACCCACCTCGTCCATCGCGTACGTCAGCCACAGCGACAGGCAGTCGACGAGCAGCGGCGCCGTGTCCTCCGGATCCTCAAGGAGCGGTACGAGATCGCAGGTCTCCGCCGTCCGCCACGAACCGGGCCGCCGCTCCCGGTGCGCGGCCACCCGCCGCGCCCACTCCGTGTCCCCGCCGCGCGTCCCGCCCGTCGCCACGTACAGCACATCGGGGAACGCCTCCAGGCGCCGCTCGGCCTCCACCGACTTCCCGGACCGCGCCCCGCCGAGCACCAGCGTCCTGCGCGGCACATCGGGCACGTCCTCGTACGTGCCGACGTCCAGGGTCGTGCCGTCGGGCACGGCCCGCGCGCCCGCGGCCGCGAGCCGCCGCGCGAGCTCGGGGCCGGGGAAGACGTCGTGGTCCAGATGGACGGCGAGGACATCGGTGGTCGGCCCGACCGCGCCCGCGGAACGCAGCCGGGCGAGCGCGTCGGGGCGCCCGACGACGTCGGCGAGGACCATCTCGTACGGCGCCCGTGGCTCGTCGAAGCCCGCGGGCGCGGTGCCGGGCGGCAGATAGAGCAGCCGCTCGCCCTCGGGTCCCGTCACCTCGTAGCCGGTGCCGGGCGCGTCCAGGGCGAGCGCCCGCACCCGGTGACCGGTCAGCAGCGCCAGCTCCCGGCCGTCCGGCACCCGGCCGGGCTGCGGGAGCCCCGCCGGTACTTCGACCGCGGGCCCGTCGTGCGGATGCGAGAGCAGCACCTGCCGTACGCCGCCGAGGCTGTGCCCCGAACGGGCGGCGGCGAACGCGGCCCCCGGCGTCAGGTCGAGCAGCAGCGTCCCGTCGATCAGGACCGCCGTCGCCGCACGGGCGTCGCGGCCGAGCGTGGTCGCGCAGGCGGCGCAAGGGCAGTCGGGGCGGGGCAGCCCGTCGGGGCCGCCGGTGCCGAGCAGTGTCAGTTCCACAGGAAGATCCTCCCGCGCCCCCTTGTTCGACGCGCGCCCGGATAGGCTTCCGGTGACAGCGGCACAGCGGACGTCCGAGACCGGGAGGCTGGCATGGCGGCGTGGACGTGGCGGTTCGAGAAGTCCGACGGCACGGAGGTGCCTCCGGCGGTGGAGCCGGAGGAGTTCACCACCCAGGGTGACGCCGAGTCCTGGGTCGGCGAGTACTGGAAGCAGCTCGCGGACGGAGGAGCGGACCAGGTCACGCTCCGCGAGGACGACAAGGTCATCTACGGCCCGATGAGCCTGCACGCGGAAGGTGAATCAAGCCCCGCCGACGGGTGAGCCATTCAAGCCCCGCCGGCGATTGAGGCGCGGGGTCCGGGGCAGAGCCCCGAGGCGTCACCAACGGCGCCGTGGCTGCGGCCCGGGGCTCTGCCCCGGACCCCGCCGCTCAATCGCCGTGGGGGCTTGAATTGCCTACCCCCGTACCCCGCAAAGGTACAGCAGTGCCGCCACCCGCCGGTACGGATCCGAACGACCCGCCCGCTCCTCCGCGGCGAGCAACGTCTGAAGCTCCCCGTGCTCCGGCGCCACCACATCGTCCCCGGCCTGATCGGTGAAGACCCGCACCCCGTACCAGGAGTGCAGCGGCGCCCCGATCCCCGCGAGGGTCTCCGTCAGCGCGTCGAGCCGGTCGGCCCTGACGTCGAGCCCGAGCCGGTTCGTGTACTTCGTCGTCTCGAACGCGCCGAGCGCCCCGATCCAGTCACCGGCGAGCCCGGGACGCATCGCGAGCGCGTCCCCATTGCGCACGACGAGGGAGAGCAGGCCGCCGGGCGCCAACATCCGGGCCAGGCCCGCGAGCAGCGCGTCGGGATCCTCGACGTACATCAGCACGCCGTGACAGAGCACGACGTCGAAACTGCCCGGCAGGAAATGCACGCCGGTCTCCATGCCGTTGCCCTGCACGAGGCGGACCCGGTCGCGCACCCCCGCGGGTTCCGCGGCGAGCGTCCGGCCCGCCACGGCGACCATCTCCGGGTCCTGCTCCACACCGGTCACCTTGTGCCCGGCACGGGCAAGGCGCAGCGCCTGCGTGCCCTGGCCCATCCCCACGTCGAGCACCCGCAGCCGCTGACCGACGGGGAACCGCCCGGCCAGCTGCTCGTCGAGCTGCCGGGCCACGAGTTCCTGCCGCACGATGTTGCGCAGCCCGCCGAGCTTGTCCAGCCAGGAGTGCACAGCGTCGCCGGCGAAAGGCTCCGTACCGTCCGTACTGTCCGTGCGGTTCGTGCTCAGGGCCGCTCTCCGCGCTTGACCTGCGGCTTCGGCAGGCGCAGCCGCTTCATCTGGAGCGTGCGCATGAGCGCGTACGCGACGGCGCCCTTGCGGCGCTCGTTCGGGAACTTCTCCGCGAGGATCTTCTTCAGGCGGAAACCGGTCACAGCCGAGTCGACCACGATCGCGACGATCACGAGCAGCCACAGCAGCAGCGCGATGTTCTGCAGCGAGCCGACGCGGATCATGCTCAGGACGAGGATGACCACCGCCATCGGCAGGAAGTACTCGGCGATCGCGAAGCGCGAGTCGACGAAGTCGCGCGCGAACTTGCGCACGGGGCCCTTGTCACGGGCGGGCAGGTAACGCTCGTCGCCGTTGGCCAGCGCCTCGCGCTGGCGCTGCATCGCGGTGCGGCGCTCGTCGCGCGAGCGGGTGCGGGCCTCCTTCGGCGACATCTTGGTGTTGGCCACGCTGCGGCGCGGCGACTGGGACTCGCTGCGCTTCGGCGTGGGGCGGCCCTTGGGCGCCTGGGGGTCACGGGGCTGCTTGGACATGGTCACCTTGGCCTGCGCGGCCTGGGCCTTGTCGTCCTTGGATCGGCTACGGAACACAAGAGCCAAGGGTACGTGGTGGTCATGCATCGACCACAGGGCCGTGGGGAACGATCCGGCAACGTCCCGCGTCCCTCCGTCAGGGGTCATCTACTCCTTGCGCCGGATCGGGGCCGGAAGCAGTCGTCCTCGGGGATGAGCGCATCCGTACCTGAACAGTGCGGTAATAGAGGCAGGACCCGTACTGTGGTTCTGTCGCAGTGCTGGAGCTGGACCAACGCTGGATCTGTCAGAAGGGGGCGCGCGAAGCCCATGAGCGGTGTCATGAAGCGTATGGGGATGATCTTCCGCGCGAAGGCGAACAAGGCCCTTGACCGGGCCGAGGACCCGCGCGAGACCCTCGATTACTCGTACCAGAAGCAGCTGGAGCTGCTCCAGAAGGTACGCAGGGGGGTCGCGGATGTGGCGACGTCCCGCAAGCGCCTGGAACTGCAGCTCGGTCAGCTCCAGTCCCAGTCGTCGAAGCTCGAGGACCAGGGCCGCAAGGCGCTCGCGCTCGGCCGGGAGGACCTCGCCCGCGAGGCGCTGTCCCGCCGTGCCGCGCTCCAGCAGCAGGTCACGGACCTGGAGACGCAGCACCAGACGCTGCAGGGCGAGGAGGAGAAGCTCACTCTCGCGGCGCAGCGGCTGCAGGCGAAGGTCGACGCCTTCCGCACCAAGAAGGAAACGATCAAGGCCACGTACACGGCGGCGCAGGCGCAGACCCGGATCGGCGAGGCGTTCTCCGGCATCTCCGAGGAGATGGGCGACGTCGGCATGGCGATCCAGCGTGCCGAGGACAAGACCGCGCAGCTGCAGGCGCGGGCCGGCGCGATCGACGAACTGCTCGCTTCGGGCGCGCTCGACGACTCGTCGGGTCTGGCCAAGGACGACATCCAGTCCGAGCTGGATCGGCTCTCCGGTGGTACGGATGTAGAGCTGGAACTGCAGCGCATGAAGTCGGAGCTGGCCGGGGGCTCGTCTTCGTCGCAGCAGGCACTCGAGGGCGGACAGGAACAGGGTCAGCCGTCGCAGCAGCCCCAGGACACCCCGCGCTTCGACAAGCAGTAGAAGGCTGGAGGCCGACATGATCGTCCGGATCATGGGGGAGGGCCAGGTGGAGTTGGCGGACAGCCACTTCGCCGAACTCAACAAGCTCGACGACGAACTCCTCGCGGAGATGGAGAGCGGCGACGAGGCGGGCTTCCGCCGCACGCTCGCCGCCCTCCTCGACGCGGTCCGCCGCCTGGGCACTTCGCTGCCGGACGACGCGCTGGAGCCGTCGGAGCTGATCCTGCCGGCGGCGGACGCCACCCTGTCCGAGGTCCGCGACATGCTCAGCGACGACGGCCTGATCCCGGGGTAACCGCTCCGCGGAGGCGACGGGGCGGGCCCGGTACCGTGAAGCCGGTGAACCGCTTCGTACGGTGGGCCAGGGAGCATCCGTCGGCCCTGGACGCCACCCTCGCGTTCGGCGTCCTCCTCTGCATGGTCGCCGGCTCCTTCGTCGACCCGCACGGCCCGGAGGGTACGTACGCCTGGGGTGCCAGAACCCCGAACCTGCTCAGCCTCGTCCTGATGCTGCTCGGCGCCGCGGCCCTCGTGTTCCGGCGCCGCGCGCCCCTGCACGTCCTGGTGGCGACCTCCGCCGTGTCCGTCGTCGAGCTGATCACCGGCGACCCCCGCGCCCCCGTCGTGATGTCCGCGGTCGTCGCCCTCTTCACGGTCGCCGCCGCCACGGACCGCCCCACCACCTGGCGCGTAGGCCTCGCCTCGATGGCGGTGCTGACCGGCGTCGCCATGTTCGCGGGCCCGCTGCCCTGGTACGCCCAGGAGAACCTCGCCATCTTCGCGTGGACCGGCATGGCCGCGACCGCGGGTGACGCGGTCCGCTCCCGCCGCGCCTTCATCACCGCGATCAGGGAGCGCGCCGAACGCGCCGAACGCACCCGCGAGGAGGAGGCGCGGCGCCGGGTCGCCGAGGAGCGGCTGCGGATCGCCCGCGATCTGCACGACGTCGTCGCCCACCACATCGCGCTGGTCAACGTGCAGGCCGGCGTCGCCGCACACGTCATGGACCGGCGCCCCGACCAGGCCAAGGAGGCCCTCGGTCACGTCCGCGAGGCCAGCCGCTCCGCGCTGAACGAACTGCGCGCCACGGTCGGCCTGTTGAGGCAGACCGGTGACCCCGAGGCGCCCACCGAGCCCGCCCCGGGGCTCGACCGGCTCGACGACCTCGTCGACACCTTCCGGCACGCGGGCCTGCCCGTCGAGGTGGCCCGCGCCAAGGACGCCCCCGCCCTGCCCGCCGCCGTCGACCTCGCCGCCTTCCGCGTCGTACAGGAAGCGCTGACGAACGTACAGAAGCACGCGGGCCCCGACGCCAAGGCCGAGGTCAGCGTCGTACGGGTGGGACCGCACACGGAGGTCACCATCCTCGACAACGGGCCCGGCGCCACGGCCGCGTACGGCGACCACCCCAGCGATCCGGAGGAGCCCGACGCGAACGGCGGCCACGGCCTCCTCGGCATGCGCGAACGCGTCACCGCGCTCGGCGGCACCCTCACCGCGGGACCGCGCTACGGCGGCGGCTTCCGCGTCCATGCGATCCTTCCGACCAAGGCCCGCGCCGGCACCGGTCGCCACGACGCCGACGACACCAACACCCCCGAGGACGCCACCACATGACCAGCGCGACGATCAGGGTCCTCCTGGCCGACGACCAGGCCCTGCTGCGCAGCGCCTTCCGTGTGCTCGTCGACTCCGAACCCGACATGCAGGTGGTGGGGGAGGCCTCCGACGGCGCCGAGGCCGTCCGGCTCGCCCGTTCCGAGCGCCCCGACGTCGTGCTCATGGACATCCGGATGCCCGGCACCGACGGCCTCACCGCCACCCGCGAGATCAGCGCCGACCCGGAACTCGCCCACGTACACGTCGTGATGCTGACGACGTTCGAGGTCGACGAGTACGTGGTGCAGTCGCTGCGGGCCGGCGCCTCCGGCTTCCTCGGCAAGGGCGCCGAGCCCGACGAACTGCTCGGCGCCGTGCGGATCGCGGCGGCCGGCGACGCCCTGCTCTCGCCCGTCGCGACCAAAGGGCTGATCGCCAAGTTCCTCGCGCAGGGGGACGGTCACGACGAGGGGACGCGCCTCGCGGGCAGCAGCGGCGAGCGGCTCGCCGCGCTCACCGGGCGCGAGCGCGAGGTCCTCGTCCAGGTCGGCGGCGGCCACTCCAACGACGAGATCGCCGAGCGCCTCGAGGTCAGCCCGCTCACCGTGAAGACCCACGTCAACCGCGCCATGGCCAAGCTGGGCGCCCGCGACCGCGCCCAACTCGTCGTCATCGCGTACGAATCGGGCCTGGTACGTCCACGGGTGGAGTGACCCTTACGGGCCGCGTACTACGGGCGCAGTAGGCGGCGGACAAGAACGGGACCTGGGAGCGACGAATCGGGTCGCACGCATGACCGAGGGTGGACCGTGGGCCCCACGCCTGCCACCGTGCCACCGCAGGAGTTGTCATGGCACGGGCCTTCATCTTCCGCTCACGTCCCACGGAGACCCGATCCATGTCCTGGCTGTCGAGATTCAGCCTCGCTCAACGCGCCCTCATCGGGCTGATTTCGATCATCGCGATCGTCTTCGGCGCGATCGCGATCCCTCAACTCAAGCAGCAGCTGCTGCCCTCGATCGAACTGCCCATGGTCTCCGTCATCGCCCCCTACCAGGGCGCGTCCCCGGACGTGGTGGAGAAGCAGGTCGTCGAGCCTCTTGAGAACTCCATCGACGCGGTCGACGGAATCACCGGCGTCACGTCGACGGCCAGCGAGGGCAACGCCCTGGTGATGGCCCAGTTCGACTACGGCACGGACGGCAGCAAGCAGCTCGTCGCCGACGTCCAGCAGGCGGTCAACCGGGCCCGCGCCCAGCTGCCCGACGACGTCGACCCGCAGGTCGTCGCCGGCTCGACCGACGACATCCCGACCGTCGTCCTCGCCGTCACCTCCGACAAGGACCAGCAGGCGCTCGCCGACCAGTTGGACAAGTCGGTCGTGCCGACGCTGAAGGACATCGACGGCGTCTCCCAGGTGACGGTGGACGGCGTCCGCGACCTCCAGGTCGACATCACGCCAAGCGACCGGAAGATGGCCGCGGCCGGGGTGAACCCGCAGGCCCTCGCGGAGTCCCTGAAGGCCGGCGGCGCCACCATGCCCGCGGGCTCGCTCGACGAGGCGGGCAAGAACCGCACGGTCCAGGTCGGCGGCGGCTTCACGTCCCTGAAGCAGCTCCAGGACCTGATGATCACGGGTGAGGGCGTCAAGAAGCCCGTACGCCTCGGTGACATCGCCACGGTGAAGCAGCAGCCGTCCACGGCCGACTCGATCACCCGCACCGACGGCAAGCCGAGCCTCTCGCTCGCGGTGACCATGGACCACGACGGTTCCGCGGTCTCCATCTCCAAGGACGTCAAGGACAAGCTGCCGCAGCTGAGGACCGACCTCGGCGCCGGCTCCGACATCACGGTCGTCAGCGACCAGGGCCCGGCCGTCTCGAAGTCCATCTCGGGCCTGACCACGGAGGGCGCGCTCGGCCTGCTCTTCGCGGTCATCGTGATCCTGATCTTCCTGGCGTCGCTGCGCTCGACCCTCGTCACGGCGGTCTCCATCCCGCTGTCCGTGGTCCTCGCGCTGATCGTCCTGTGGACCGGCGACCTGTCGCTCAACATGCTCACGCTCGGCGCGCTGACGATCGCGATCGGCCGCGTCGTCGACGACTCGATCGTCGTCCTGGAGAACATCAAGCGCCATCTCGGCTACGGCGAGGAACGCAGGGAGGCCATCCTCAAGGCGGTCCGCGAGGTCGCGGGCGCGGTGACGTCCTCGACCCTCACGACCGTGGCGGTCTTCCTCCCGATCGGCCTGGTCGGCGGCATGGTGGGCGAGCTGTTCGGCTCGTTCTCCATCACGGTGACGGCGGCGCTCCTCGCGTCCCTGCTCGTCTCGCTGACCGTCGTGCCCGTCCTCTCCTACTGGTTCCTGCGTCCGCCCAAGACGGCCCGCGGCGTCGACCCGGAGGAGGCCCGGCGCAAGGCCGAGGAGAAGGAGGCGCGCTCCTGGCTGCAGCGGATCTACGTTCCCGTGCTGCGCTTCGCGACGCGCCGTCGGATCACCAGCCTGCTGATCGCAGTGGTCGTGCTCGTCGGCACGTTCGGCATGGCGCCGATGCTCAAGACGAACTTCTTCGACCAGGGCGACCAGGAAGTCCTCTCCATCAAGCAGGAGTTGCAGCCCGGCACCAGCCTGTCGACGACCGACGCGTCCGCGAAGAAGATCGAGAAGATGCTCTCGGGCATCGACGAGATCGAGGACTACCAGGTCACCATCGGCTCCTCCGGCTTCATGGCGGCCTTCGGCGGCGGCACCGACACCAACCAGGCGTCGTACCAGGTGAAGCTGAAGGACAGCTCGACGTACGAGGCCACGCAGAAGCGCATCGAGCGCGAGCTCGGCAAGCTGTCCGGGGTCGGTACGACGACGATCTCGGCCGGTGGCGGCTTCGGCAGCCAGGACCTCTCCGTGGTCGTGAAGGCGGCCGACGGCAGCGTCCTGGACAAGGCCTCGGAGCAGGTCAAGGACGCCGTAGCGTCGCTCGACGACGTCACCGACGTCACCAGCGACCTGTCGCAGTCGGTGCCGCGCATCTCGGTGAAGGCCAACTCCAAGGCGGCCGCCGCCGGGTTCAACGACACGACGCTCGGCGCCGCCGTCACGCAGGCGGTGCGCGGCACCACCAGCGGCAAGGCGACGATCGACGACACCGAACGCGACATCGTCGTGAAGTCGGCGAAGCCGGCCACCACGATGGCCGAGCTGAAGAAGCTGCCGATGGGCCCGGGCGGCCTCACGCTCGGCGACATCGCCACCGTGAAGACGGTCGACGGACCGGTCTCGATGACCCGGATCGACGGCGCCCGCGCGGCGACGATCACGGCGAAGCCGGACGGCGACAACACGGGCGCGGTCAGCACCGACCTCCAGCAGAAGATCAACAAGCTGGATCTGCCGAAGGGCGCCACGGCGACCATCGGCGGTGTCACCTCCGACCAGGACGACGCGTTCAAGAACCTGGGCCTGGCGATGCTCGCGGCGATCGCGATCGTCTTCATGCTCCTGGTGGCGACGTTCCGTTCGCTGGCCCAGCCGCTGATCCTGCTGGTCTCGATCCCGTTCGCGGCCACCGGCGCGATCGGCCTGCTGGTCGCCACCGGCACGGCGATGGGCGTCCCGGCGATGATCGGCATGCTGATGCTCATCGGCATCGTGGTCACCAACGCGATCGTCCTGATCGACCTGATCAACCAGTACCGGGCCCAAGGGCTCGGCGTGGTCGAGGCGGTCGTCGAGGGCGGGCGGCACCGACTGCGTCCGATCCTGATGACGGCACTGGCGACGATCTTCGCCCTGCTCCCGATGGCGCTCGGCGTCACGGGCGAGGGCGGCTTCATCGCCCAGCCGCTCGCGGTGGTGGTGATCGGCGGTCTGATCTCGTCGACGCTGCTGACGCTGCTGCTCGTGCCGACGCTCTACGCGATGCTGGAGCTCCGCAAGGAGCGCAGGGCCGCGAAGCGGGCCGCCAAGCGGGGTGGCGGGGACGGGGTTCCGCCCCAGTCCCAGGCCACGGAGCCGGAGCCGGCCAACGCGTAACGGTTGCCGGCACCCCGGTGCGGGGCGAGCGTTCATCTGGCGCTCGCCCCGCTTCCGGTTTCGGGGCTCTGCCCCGGACCCCGCTGCTCAATCGCCGCAAGGGCTTATACGGGTTAAGGCAGCGCCAGCATGCGCTCAAGGGCGAGCTTGGCGAACTGTTCGGTTTCGCGGTCGACTTCGATGCGGTTGACGAGCTGGCCGTCCGCCAGGGACTCCAGCGTCCAGACCAGGTGCGGCAGGTCGATCCGGTTCATGGTCGAGCAGAAGCAGACCGTCTTGTCGAGGAAGACGATCTCCTTGTCCTCGGCGGCGAACCGGTTCGCGAGCCGGCGTACGAGGTTCAGCTCCGTGCCGATGGCCCACTTCGACCCGGCCGGCGCGGCCTCCAGCGCCTTGATGATGTACTCGGTCGAGCCGACGTAGTCCGCCGCGGCGACGACCTCGTTCTTGCACTCCGGGTGCACGAGCACGTTGACACCCGGTATCCGCTCCCGCACGTCGTTCACGGAGTCCAGCGAGAACCGCCCGTGCACGGAGCAGTGCCCGCGCCACAGGATCATCTTCGCGGCCCGCAGCTCCTCGACGCTCAGCCCGCCGTTCGGCTTGTGCGGGTTGTAGACGACGCAGTCGTCGAGCGACATGCCAAGGTCGCGCACCGCGGTGTTGCGCCCCAGGTGCTGGTCGGGCAGGAAGAGGACCTTCTCGCCCTGCTCGAACGCCCAGTTGAGGGCCCGCTCGGCATTGGACGACGTACAGATCGTGCCGCCGTGCTTGCCCGTGAACGCCTTGATGTCCGCGGAGGAGTTCATGTACGAGACGGGGACCACGGACCCGGCGATGCCGGCCTCGGTCAGCACGTCCCAGCACTCGGCGACCTGCTCGGCCGTCGCCATGTCCGCCATGGAGCACCCGGCGGCGAGGTCGGGCAGGACCACCTTCTGGTCGTCCCCGGTCAGGATGTCGGCCGACTCCGCCATGAAGTGCACGCCGCAGAACACGATGTACTCGGCCTCGGGCCGGGCCGCCGCGTCGCGCGCCAGCTTGAAGGAGTCCCCGGTGACGTCGGCGAACTGGATGACCTCGTCGCGCTGGTAGTGGTGTCCGAGCACGAACACCTTGTCTCCGAGCTTTTCCTTGGCCGCGCGCGCCCGCTCCACCAGGTCCGGGTCGGACGGCGAGGGCAGGTCGCCGGGGCACTCCACGCCGCGCTCACTGCGCGGGTCGGCCTCGCGGCCGAGCAGCAGCAGCGCCAGAGGCGTGGGAGAAACGTCCAGGTCAACAGGGGCCTGGGGGGACTGGGCCGTGGTCACGTCACGCACCCTTTCTTCGCTCTGCTCGACTTTTCGTCGAAATGACGTTATCTATCATACGTGCTTCACGTCAGTTTGACGACGGCAATGTCGTCGATGTGACGCAATCCGCGGGCCCCAGGCCGTGCCCCGTCCGCGCACGGTGTGCGAGCATGAAGAGAAGAAGTGCGAAACCCGGAATGGATCCGGGCCTTTGCCGGTTGCAATGGTCGGCAAGCAGTCTCCGAACAACCCGGGAGAGATGTAGATGTCCGTATCGGACGAGACCACCACCGTCAGCGACGGCATCATCCTCAGCGACGAAGCCGCCGCCAAGGTCAAGGCCCTGCTCGACCAGGAAGGCCGTGACGACCTGGCGCTGCGCGTGGCCGTTCAGCCCGGCGGCTGCTCCGGCCTGCGTTACCAGCTCTTCTTCGACGAGCGCTCGCTCGACGGCGACGTCGTCAAGGACTTCGGTGGCGTCAAGGTCGTCACCGACCGCATGTCCGCCCCGTACCTGGGCGGCGCCTCCATCGACTTCGTCGACACCATCGAGAAGCAGGGCTTCACGATCGACAACCCGAACGCGACGGGCTCCTGCGCCTGTGGCGACTCGTTCAGCTAAGCCGTACAGCTGTAAAGCGCGAAGGGGCGGCCCCACTGGGGCCGCCCCTTCGGCATTGCTCCTCGGTTCCTGGGTTCCTCAGTTCCGCGGCGCGGGCTCGACGCCGCCGGGCGCGTTCTTCTGCGCGTTCGGCACGGCGGAACCGTCGGCCGTCAGCACCTTCCGCTCGCCCAGCGGCGCGTCCAGCGTCACCGGCAACGTATAGAACTTCGCCAGCTCGATGCAGACGGTGCCCTTCTTCTTCGTCTCCGTGACCTTCACGCTCACACGGCCCCCGGACTCGTCCGCCGACGCCGAGTACTTCGCGCACACGCCGCCCGTGAAGTGCAGGGTCAGGGTCCGGCCCTTGGCGCTGTAGCCCTGGATGTGCACGGTGCGGGTGTCGGTGCCCGCCTTGCCGGAGGGGGAGGAAGGTTCGGAGGGGGAGGGCTTCGGGTTCCGCGGTGAACTCTGCCGCGCCGCAAGGTACTTGGGCTCCACCGCCGGATACGTCACGGTGAACGCGGCGTCCGACCCGCTGGGCCGCACCTCGAACAGCCACGACGGCACCAGCGCCTGCCGCCCCCCGACGGTGTGCGCGGCGAGCCCGAACGTCGCCCCGGTGACGGCGACCGCGGACGGCTCGGGCGGCGCGGAAGCACAGTCCGCGCCCTTGCCCACGCTCTTGTCCTTGCTTTCGCCCTTGCCTTCGTCGAGTGGCGCCGGACTCGCGCACCCGCCGACGGACACCCGGCCCCCGGCCGCCGTCCCGTTCATCCCCTCAAGGGCCTCGCGGGCCCCGACCGTCGGATACGTGTCGCCCTTGACCGGCGCCTTCAACTGGCCGCTGCCGCCCACCACTTGACCGTCCGAGCCGACCTGGATCCCGGTCGACCAGCCGTACGTCGGCAGCCCGCCGACCGCCGGGTCGGCGTTCACCACGCGCGTGGCGCCCATGAGTTGCCCGGCGTCCAGCTTGGCGTCGTCCTGTCCGAGAGCCTTCAGGACCGGCGCGGCGGCCCGCTTCGCGGCGGCCTCGCTCACCGCGTCCTTGGCGCCGCCCCCGCCTGCCGGGTCCGAACACTTCGCCAGGTCACCGCACTTGGTGCCGGCGGACGGCGCGTACCTGGAGTACGTCCAGGTCCCCGGCGCCTCCCGGCCCACCCGCAACGAGGGCCCCGAACCGTCCTTCGCCGGACCCACCTTCCAGGTGTCACCGGACCGTCGCGGCTTCCCCTGTACGTCGAGGGCCTCGGCGAGCGTGCCGGCCTCGGCGGCGGTCACCTCGCCGCGGGCCCGGTAGACGGGCGCCTTCCCGGGGCCCTCCGGAAGATCGCCGGTCGCCTTGTAGCGGGTGCCGTTCGGATCGGGTTCGCCGGGCGCGATGCCGGGCGGCGCCGTGCCGGAGGAGGGGGAGGTGTCGGAGTAGCCGTCCAGGGCCAGCGGCGGGGGAGTGCCGGGGCCGGCGCCGGGCCGGGCCGCCCCCTCGTCGCTGGATCCGCTCATCGCGTTCGTCGCCAGATACGCGCCGCCGCCACCGGCCAGCAGGACGGCCGCCGCGACCGATACGACAGCCGCCGTGTGCCGTCGCCGGTGCTGGTCCCGCGTCCGCTCTTCGCCGCTCACCGCATCGCTCCTTCTCACCGGGGACACCGATGGGACGGGGCGCGCGGGTACGCGGTTCCCTTCCGGAAGCCGTCAGTCGCCGAAACCGGCCATGGAGTCGATCATCCGCGCGGACGACTCGGGTACGACGACCCCGTGGATCGCGGCGGGTCCGGCCGCCGCGCCGTGTCGCTCGACCTCCCACGTCGCCGGCGGTGTCACCCAGTGCGGGAGCATCCGGACGCAGTCGCCGCGCAGCTCCGCGAGACCGTCCTGGACCGTGCCTGACACGTCGTAGGTCATGAAGGCACGGTAGCCCTGAGGTGACATCCGAAGAAAGAGCCACTATCAGGCATTTTCCATACTTCAGCCCGCACGCCCCGAGCGGGTAGCGTGAAGCGTCAACTCCTCCCCTTATTCAGGAAGCGTGCTCACGCCGTGCGAATCGCAGTCACCGGCTCCATCGCCACCGACCACCTGATGACCTTCCCCGGCCGTTTCGCCGACCAGCTGGTCGCGGACCAGCTGCACACGGTCTCCCTCTCCTTCCTCGTCGACGCCCTGGACGTCCGCCGCGGAGGCGTCGGCCCCAACATCGCCTTCGGTATGGGGCAGCTCGGCACGAGCCCGATCCTGGTGGGCGCCGCCGGCTCGGACTTCGACGACTACCGCGCCTGGCTGGACCGCCACGGCGTGGACACGGAGTCCGTCCGCATCTCCGAGACCCTTCAGACGGCCCGCTTCGTGTGCACCACGGACGCCGACCACAACCAGATCGGCTCCTTCTACACGGGAGCCATGAGCGAGGCCCGGCTCATCGAGCTGAAGACCGTCGCGGACCGCGTCGGCGGCCTCGACCTCGTCCTCATCGGCGCGGACGACCCGGAGGCGATGCTCCGTCACACGGAGGAGTGCCGAAGCCGGTCGATCCCGTTCGCCGCCGACTTCTCGCAGCAGATCGCGCGCATGGACGGCGAGGAGATCCGCACGCTCCTCGAAGGCGCCACGTACCTCTTCTCCAACGAGTACGAGAAGGGGCTCATCGAGTCCAAGACCGGCTGGACCGACGCCGAGATCCTCGGCAAGGTCGGCCACCGCGTCACCACGCTCGGCGCGCGCGGCGTGCGCATCGAGAAGGCCGGCGAGGACCCGCTCGAGGTCGGCGTCCCGGAGGAGGAGGCCAAGGTCGACCCGACGGGCGTCGGCGACGCGTTCCGCGCGGGCTTCCTGTCCGGCCTCGCCTGGGGCGTCTCGCACGAGCGCGCGGCGCAGGTCGGCTGCATGCTCGCGACGCTGGTCATCGAGACGCTCGGCACCCAGGAGTACGAGCTGCGGCGCGCGCAGTTCATGGACCGCTTCCGCAAGGCCTACGGGGACGCCGCCGCGGTCGAGGTCGAGGCCCACCTGGGCTGACGCCTCGGCGATCCCATGAAAGACCGCGGCCGCGCTGTTCTCTCGCCGAGCAGCGCGGCCGCGGATTTCCCCGGTGGTCGCATCCGCGCCCACACGGCGAAGCCGCACGCTCGCCGCGTTGCCGAAATGCCCTAGTAGCTCCTTCCCCAAGCTCTCGGCTTTGCTCGAGCAGGGGAGGCCCCATGCGAGGACATCCCGGCGCCTTGCGATCGCACGCACCACGCCCCGCTCCCTGATCCAGATCACAGCCCCAGACAGGCCCTAAACGCCTCGCCGCACCGTATAAAGGACGCCGCCCGCTTCGCGCGGCTCCGCTCCCACGTACTCGTGGCCCTGCGTGTAGCACCACGCCGGGATGTCGACCGCCGCCACCTCGTCATCGGCGAGGACGGTCACCGTGCCGCCCACCCGTACCCCGCCGATCGCCCGGCCGAGTTCGATCACCGGCTGAGGGCAGGTCAGGCCCAGCGCGTCGACGGTCAGCGAATCGGCCGTGCCCTCCGCCCCGGCGACCGGCGCGCCCAGCTTCTCCCGTACTTCGCCCACCACGCCCGGCAGCACCGCGAGGAACCGCTCGACCTCGGCGGCCTCCGTGCCAAGCGGCAGCGACACCCGCACATTCCCCTCGCTCACCACGCCCATCGCGCGCAGCACATGGCTGGGCGTCAGCGTGCTGCTCGTACAGGACGACCCGGACGAAACGGAGAACCCGGCGCGGTCGAGCCCGTGCAGCAGGCTCTCCCCGTCGACGTACAGACAGGAGAACGTCACCAGGTGCGGCAGCCGCCGCACCGGATCGCCGACGACCTCCACGTCCGGAACCAGCTCCGGCACCCGCGCCCGGATCCGCTCCGTCAACTCCTTGAGCCGCGCCGCCTCCTCGGCGGCCTCCGCCCGTACGGCCCGGAGCGAGGCGGCCGCGGCCACGATGCCCGGAATGTTCTCGAACCCGGCGGCCCGCCCCGACTCCCGCTCGTCGGCGGGCCCTTGAGGGGCGAACCGTGTCCCCTTCCTCACGGCGAGCAGACCGACCCCGGCCGGGCCGCCCCATTTATGGGCGCTCCCGGCGAGCATCGACCAGTCACCCGCCACCGGCCCCCAGGCCAACGACTGCGCCGCGTCCACGAACAGCGGCACCCCGGCGGCCCGGCACGCCTCGGCCACCTCGGCGACCGGCTGTTCGGTCCCCACTTCATGGTTGGCGGACTGAAGACAGGCCAGCGCGGTGTCCTCACGCAGCGCGCCGCGGAACGCCTCGACGCGCACGCTTCCCTCCCGCCCGACCCCGACCTGGGTCACCGACCCGCCGAGACCCTCGTTGGACGCCGCCGAATGGAGCACGGCAGAATGTTCGACCACTGACACGACCAGGTGCTTTCCGGCGCGCCGCCGTCCGGCGAGCGCCCCCGCGATCCCGTCGTGCACGGCGCGCGTCCCGGACGAGGTGAACACCAGCTCGTCGGGCCGACACCCCACCGCCTCGGCGGCCGCCTCCCGCGCGGCATCCAGCAACAGCCGCGCCCGCCGACCTTCCCGGTACAAACGGGACGGATCGGCCCACCCCTCGTCGAGCGAGGCCTGCAACGCCTGCCGGGCGACGGGATGAAGCGGAGCGGACGAGGCCACATCGAAGTACGACACGCCGCAACGCTAAGGCCGTCACAGCCGACCGGTGACCCCAGGGGGCGCCCCCGGTCCAGCCGAGCCCGCTTCCCCGGGGGTGCGGGGAACCGCGCACCGCACCCCCGACCCACCGTCAGAAAGCCTCAAACGCGGCCCGATCCCACCCTTCGGAGTGACCCGCGGCGCGTTAGGCACCCTCCCCGCGCGACCCCAAATAGCGTCCAGTAGGGTTTGGTCCGCATAAACATCCAAACCCCTGCCCGTGTGCCAGGGCGGCGAGCGACCAGCGAGATGGCGGCCGTAGCCAACCAAAGAGCGCGGGCGAGACTCTCGGGAAGGCGCTACGTGAGTCCCAACGGCTCCGACCGCTCGTCGCGGCGCCCGATGCGGCGGAAGCTGCCGCAGGTGCTGACTGCGGGCCTGATCCTGGTAACCGCTACCGGTTGCTCATACAAGGACTTCCCTCGTCTTGGTATGCCCACCCCGGTGACGGAGGAGGCCCCTCGGATCCTCTCCCTCTGGCAGGGCTCGTGGGCGGCAGCGCTCGCCACGGGCGTGCTGGTGTGGGGTCTGATCCTGTGGAGCGTCATCTTCCACCGGCGCAGCCGCACCAAGATCGAGGTTCCGACGCAGACGCGGTACAACATGCCGCTCGAGGCCCTCTACACGGTGGTTCCGCTCATCATCGTGTCGGTCCTCTTCTACTTCACCGCGCGCGACGAGTCGAAGCTTCTGAAGCTCGACGACAAGCCCGCACACACCGTCAACGTGGTCGGCTACCAGTGGAGCTGGGGCTTCAACTACGTCGAGAACGTGCCGGGTGTCAACGGTGACGCCAAGACCTCCAAGGAGCTCTCGGGCATCCCGAAGCGCTTCAAGGACGACTTCCCGGCGCACGCCGGCGGTGTCTACGAGGTCGGTACCCCTGGCGAGCGGAACCCGCAGACCAACAACCCCGGTCCGACCCTCTGGCTCCCCAAGGGTGAGAAGGTCCGCTTCGTCCTCACTTCGCGTGACGTCATCCACTCCTTCTGGGTGGTGCCGTTCCTGATGAAGCAGGACGTCATTCCGGGCCACACCAACTCCTTCGAGGTGACCCCCAACAAGGAGGGGACCTTCCTGGGCAAGTGCGCCGAGCTCTGCGGCGTCGACCACTCCAGGATGCTGTTCAACGTGAAGGTCGTCTCTCCTGAGCGCTACCAGCAGCACCTCAAGGACCTCGCGAAGAAGGGGCAGACCGGTTACGTCCCGTCTGGCATCGCCCAGACGGACCACGAGAAGGACCGGGAGACGAAGAACCTGTGAGCATCCTCAACGAACCCCAGGGTGCCGCGGCAGCAAGCGACTCGTACGAGAACGAGCTGCCGGTCCGGCCCAAGCGCCCCGGCTCTACGGTGATCAAGTGGCTCACCACCACTGACCACAAGACCATCGGCACGCTGTATCTGGTGACGTCGTTCGCGTTCTTCTGCATCGGCGGCATCCTGGCGCTCTTCATGCGCGCCGAACTGGCCCGTCCCGGCATGCAGATCATGTCGAACGAGCAGTTCAACCAGGCGTTCACGATGCACGGCACGATCATGCTGCTGATGTTCGCGACGCCGCTGTTCTCCGGCTTCGCGAACTGGATCATGCCGCTCCAGATCGGTGCCCCCGACGTCGCGTTCCCGCGCCTGAACATGTTCGCCTACTGGCTGTACCTGTTCGGCTCGCTGATCGCGGTGGGTGGCTTCATCACCCCGCAGGGCGCCGCCGACTTCGGCTGGTTCGCCTACAGCCCGCTGTCGGACGCCGTCCGCTCGCCGGGCATCGGCGCCGACATGTGGATCATGGGTCTGGCCTTCTCCGGCTTCGGCACGATCCTCGGCTCGGTCAACTTCATCACCACGATCATCTGCATGCGCGCTCCTGGCATGACGATGTTCCGCATGCCGATCTTCGTGTGGAACGTGCTGCTGACCGGTGTGCTGGTCCTGCTGGCCTTCCCGGTGCTCGCCGCCGCGCTGTTCGCCCTGGAGGCGGACCGCAAGTTCGGTGCGCATGTATTCGATGCCGCGAATGGCGGCGCGTTGCTATGGCAACACCTCTTCTGGTTCTTCGGGCACCCAGAGGTGTACATCATCGCCCTACCATTCTTCGGAATCATTTCCGAAGTGATCCCAGTGTTCTCGCGCAAGCCGATGTTCGGCTACTCCGGCCTCATCGGTGCGACGATCGCGATCGCCGGTCTCTCCGTGACCGTGTGGGCGCACCACATGTACGTCACCGGCGGTGTGTTGCTGCCGTTCTTCTCCTTCATGACGTTCCTCATCGCCGTGCCGACAGGCGTGAAGTTCTTCAACTGGATCGGAACGATGTGGAAGGGATCGTTGTCCTTCGAGACACCGATGCTCTGGACGATCGGCTTCCTGATCACCTTCACCTTCGGCGGTCTGACCGGCGTCATCCTGGCGGCCCCGCCGCTGGACTTCCACGTCTCGGACTCGTACTTCGTGGTGGCGCACTTCCACTACGTGGTGTTCGGCACCGTCGTCTTCGCGATGTTCGCCGGGTTCCACTTCTGGTGGCCGAAGATGACCGGCAAGATGCTCGACGAGCGTCTCGGCAAGATCACCTTCTGGACGCTGTTCATCGGCTTCCACGGCACGTTCCTGGTGCAGCACTGGCTGGGCGTCGAGGGCATGCCGCGTCGCTACGCGGACTACCTCGCGGCCGACGGCTTCACCGCGCTGAACACGATCTCGACGATCTCCTCGTTCCTGCTCGGCCTGTCGATCCTGCCGTTCCTCTACAACGTGTGGAAGACCGCCAAGTACGGCAAGAAGGTCGAGGTCGACGACCCGTGGGGCTATGGCCGTTCGCTCGAGTGGGCGACGTCCTGCCCGCCGCCGCGGCACAACTTCCTCACGCTGCCGCGCATTCGCTCGGAATCCCCGGCCTTCGACCTCCACCACCCGGAGATCGCCGCGCTGGACCAGCTGGAGAACGCTGGACACGGTGCCTCGACCGGCACCGCTCTTGCTAAGGAGGCCGGCAAGTGAAGGTCCAAGGCAAGATGTTCATCTGGCTGAGCCTCTTCGTCCTGATCATGGCCGGTGTCTACGGCGTGTGGTCGAAGGAGCCGGCCGGTACGACGGCACTCTTCCTGGCGTTCGGCTTGTGCATCATGGTCGGCTACTACCTGGCCTTCACGGCCCGGCGTGTCGACACCGGTGCCCAGGACAACAAGGAGGCCGACGTCGCGGACGACGCCGGCGAGGTGGGCTTCTTCAGCCCGCACTCCTGGCAGCCGCTCGCACTGGGTGTCGGCGGCGCGCTCGCCTTCCTGGCCGTGGCCATCGGCTGGTGGCTGCTGTACTTCTCGGCCCCGATCATCCTGTTCGGCCTGTGGGGCTGGGTCTTCGAGTACTACCGCGGTGAGAACCAGAACCAGTGAGCCCCGGCTGACCGGTACTGAACCTCCGTGACCGAAGGGCCCGGACACTCCTGACGGAGCGTCCGGGCCCTTCGGCATGCCGCCGGTTGCCCCGTGCGGCTCACTCGCCGCGCTGGACGGGACGTTCCTTCTTACGGTGAGTCCATGAACCACTCACCGCGTATCCGTACGGTTCTGGGCTGCACCGTGCTGGTGGCCGCACTCGGTGCGGGCACAGCGGCATGCGGCAACTCCGGCCACCCGCTCTCCGCCAAGCCGTACGACGCGGCGAGCCAGATCTCCTTCAACGGTCCCGTGGGCAAGGCCAAGAAGGCCGACCCGGACAAGCCGCTGGAGGTCACCGCCCAGGGCGACGAGTCCCGCATCACCGACGTCACCGCCCAGGACGCCATGGGCCGCTATGTCGCGGGCGAACTCTCCGCCGACGGCACGAGATGGCACACCACCGCACCCCTGACCGCGGACACCCGCTACACGGTCCGGGTGAGCACCGAGGACGAGGACGGCGAACCCGGCCGCAAGGTCCTCGGCTTCGACACCGGCCACCCGGGCAAGGAGAAGGCCCTCAAGGTCACGTTCGGCCCGCAGAAGGGCACATACGGCGTCGGACAGCCCATCACCGCCGAACTCAACAAGCCCGTACGGGACGAGAAGTCCCGCGCGTTGGTGGAGCGTTCCCTGAAGGTCGACTCCAAGCCCGCCGTGGACGGCTCCTGGTACTGGGTGGACAGCACCGAACTGCACTACCGCCCCAAGGGTTACTGGCCCACTCAGGCGAAAATCACGGCAACCAGCAGGTTGGAGGGCGTGAAGATCCGGGACGGATTGTGGGGCGGCAGCTCCAAGCCGCTGACCATCAGTACGGGCGACCGCATCGTGGCCGTCACCGACGCCTCCGCGCACTCCATGACGGTCTACCGCAACGGCAAGGAGATCAACTCCATGCCGGTCACCACCGGCAAGCCCGGCTACGAGACCCGAAACGGCGTCAAGGTGGTGCTCGGCAAGGAGTACTACGTACGGATGCGCGGCGAGACGATCGGCATCTCCGAGGGCTCTTCGGACTCGTACGACCTGCCGGTCTACTACGCGACCCGCGTCACCTGGAGCGGCGAGTACGTGCACGCCGCGCCCTGGTCCGTCGGCTCGCAGGGCTCCGCGAACGTCAGCCACGGCTGCACCGGCATGAGCACCAACAACGCCGCCTGGTTCTACGACACCGTGCGCCAGGGCGACATCGTGAAGGTCGTCAACAGCAACGGCTCGGAAATGGACCCGTTCGGCAACGGGTTCGGCGACTGGAACGTCAGCTGGAAGAAGTGGCAGGGGGGCAGCGCCCTCACGAAGAAGGCCGACAAGCCCGACCCGGCCCTCCAGGCACGGCTCAGTCCCCAGGCCTGAGGCCGCCGGCCAGGATCAGCGGTGTGACTTCCGACTCCCGTACGCCATCGGTGTACGGGAGTCGGTGCGTGCGGGAGCCGGTCCGCGCGAGGCGCCTCAGGCTTCGACAGCGAGCCGGGAGCGCAGCAGGGAGGCCAGCGCCCCGGCGAACTCCACGGGCTCCACAGGAAGCGTCACAGCCGCCTCCGCGCGGCTCCACGTCGCCAGCCACGCGTCCTGCGGGCGGCCGATCAGGAGCAGCACCGGCGGGCAGTGGAAGATCTCGTCCTTGATCTGCCGGCACACGCCCATGCCGCCCGAGGGAGTGGCCTCGCCGTCCAGCACACAGACGTCGATCCCGCCCCGGTCCAGCTCCTTGAGGACGGCCGGAAGCGTCGCGCACTCGATGAACTGGACCTCGGGAACGTCCGACGCGGGCCTGCGTCCGGTAGCCAGGCGGACCTGCTCGCGCGTGTTGGCGTCGTCGCTGTAGACCAGAACCGTCGCGGTCGACTGCATCGTTCCTCCGAGACATCGGTGTCCTAGGGCGTCCTCGCGGCGGAGCCTACTCCTCCCGACACCCCGTCAACACCGGTTCGCACACGGCTCCGATGGGCCATATGGGCTGGACACACCACCCAGACACTCCGAACGGCACCCCCCGGAGTGAGGGCGAGATAAGCGACCGACATAATGTCGGTCGTGGCGACAGCAACGACAGTAGAAACCGGGCACGCGCACCCGTCGGTCAATCGACCGAACCTCACCAGCGTCGGAACCATCATCTGGCTGAGTTCCGAGCTGATGTTCTTCGCGGCCCTCTTCGCGATGTACTTCACCCTGCGATCGGTGACCGGGCCGGATCACTGGAAGGAAATGGCGCATGCGCTGAATCTTCCGTTCTCCGCGACGAACACCACGATCCTGGTGCTCTCCTCACTCACGTGCCAGATGGGCGTGTTCGCCGCTGAGCGCGGCGACGTGAAGAAGCTCCGGTCGTGGTTCATCGTCACGTTCATCATGGGTGCGATCTTCATCGGCGGTCAGGTCTACGAGTACACCGAGCTGGTCAAGAAGGATGGGCTCTCGCTCTCCTCCGACCCGTACGGCTCGGTGTTCTACCTGACCACCGGCTTCCACGGCATGCACGTGACAGGTGGCCTCATCGCCTTCCTGTTCGTCCTCGGCAGGACGTACGCGGCCCGGAGGTTCACCCACCATCAGGCGACGGCCGCCATCGTCGTGTCCTATTACTGGCACTTCGTGGACGTCGTCTGGATCGGCCTCTTCGCCACGATCTACCTGATCAAGTAGTTCGACGATCACAGCATCGGGCGTAGTACCCGACACATTTCCGCAGCACCGACGCAGAAGATCCTGACACCGGGGTAATCCGTGAAAAAGCTCTCCGCACGACGACGCCATCCGCTGGCGGCGGTCGTCGTCCTACTCCTCGCGCTGGCGGCCACCGGGGGGCTGTACGCCGCGTTCGCGCCGGCGGACAAGGCGCAGGCCAATGAAACCTCCCAGTCCCTCGCCATCGACGAGGGCAAGAAGCTCTTCTCCGTAGGCTGCGCGAGCTGCCACGGAACCGGCGGTCAGGGCACCTCCGACGGGCCGAGTCTCGTGGGCGTCGGCTCCGCCGCCGTCGACTTCCAGGTCGGTACCGGCCGGATGCCGGCCCAGCAGCCGGGCGCCCAGGTCCCGAGGAAGAAGGTCATCTACTCGCAGGCCGAGATCGACCAGCTCGCGGCGTACGTCGCGTCGCTGGGTGCCGGTCCGGTCGCGCCGACCGACAAGGACTACAGCGCCAGTGGCGCGGACATCGCCAAGGGTGGCGAGCTGTTCCGCACCAACTGCGCCCAGTGCCACAACTTCACCGGTGAGGGTGGCGCGCTGACCCACGGCAAGTTCGCACCGAGCCTCGAGGGTGTGGCCCCGAAGCACATCTACGAGGCCATGCAGACGGGCCCGCAGAACATGCCGTCGTTCCCGGACACGACGATGACCAAGCAGAACAAGAAGGACATCATCGCGTACCTCGACGCGGTCAACGGTGACAAGACCGAGAGCCCGGGCGGTCTCAAGCTGGGCGGGCTCGGCCCGGTCAGTGAGGGCCTGTTCGCCTGGATCTTCGGTCTTGGCGGTCTGATCGCCGTCGCCATCTGGGTTGCCGCTCGGACCGCAAAGGCCAAGAAGTCATGAGTAGCCAAGACATTCCAGAAGAGAACCTGCCCACTGAGCAGGAAGCCGAGGAGCACGGCTCGGTCGCGGTGAAGGACGAGCCCTTCACCGACCCGGGTCTGCCGCCCCACGAGCACCGGATCCAGGACCTCGACGAGCGGGCCGCCAAGCGGTCCGAGCGCGTCGTTGCCTTCCTGTTCATGGTGTCGATGCTGGCCACCGTCGGCTTCATCGCCTCGTACGTCACCATCGACGTCGACACGAGCATCTACGTCTTCCCGATCGGGCACATCAGCGCGCTCAACTTCGCGCTCGGCCTGACCCTGGGCGTGGCCCTGTTCTGCATCGGCGCGGGCGCGGTCCACTGGGCCCGCACCCTGATGTCCGACGAAGAGGTCATCCAGGAGCGCCACCCGATCGAGGCGGAGCCCGAGGTCAAGGCGAAGGTCCTGCAGGACTTCGCCGACGGTGCCCGCGAGTCGCAGTTCGGCCGGCGCAAGCTGATCCGCAACACCCTGTTCGGCGCGCTGGCGCTGGTGCCCCTTTCCGGTGTGGTCCTGCTTCGTGACCTCGGGCCGCTGCCCGAGAAGAAGCTGCGCACCACGTCGTGGAAGAAGGGCCTGACCCTCGTCAACATGAACACGAACGAGCCGCTGCGTCCTTCGGACATCGCGGTCGGCTCGCTCACCTTCGCCAAGCCCGAGGGCCTGGAGGAGCACGACGAGGACTTCCAGACGAAGATCGCCAAGGACGCCCTGATGCTCGTCCGGATCCAGCCGGAGAACATCAAGGACAAGCAGGAACTCGAGTGGTCCCACGAGGGCATCGTGGCCTACTCGAAGATCTGCACCCACGTCGGTTGCCCGATCTCGCTGTACGAGCAGCAGACGCACCACGCGCTGTGCCCGTGCCACCAGTCCACCTTCGACCTCTCCGACGGCGCCCGGGTGATCTTCGGTCCTGCCGGTCACGCGCTGCCGCAGCTGCGCATCGGCGTCAACGCCGAGGGTCACCTCGAGGCGAAGAGCGAATTCGCTGAGCCCGTCGGCCCTGCCTTCTGGGAGCGCGGATGAGTACTACGACCACGAACGACGCGCCTGCGCGCGAGAAGGCACCGGCCGGCGAGCGCGTAGCCGACTGGGCCGACGGACGTCTGGGGATCTACTCCCTGGCCAAGTCCAACATGCGCAAGATCTTTCCGGACCACTGGTCCTTCATGCTCGGCGAGATCTGCATGTACAGCTTCATCATCATCATCCTCACGGGTGTGTATCTGACGCTGTTCTTCCACCCGTCGATGAACGAGGTCACCTACAACGGCAGCTACGTCCCGCTCCAGGGGCAGCTGATGTCGGAGGCCTTCAACTCGACGATGCACATCTCCTTCGATGTGCGCGGTGGCCTGCTGATCCGTCAGATCCACCACTGGGCCGCGCTGATCTTCCTCGCGGGCATGTTCGTGCACATGATGCGCGTGTTCTTCACGGGTGCGTTCCGCAAGCCGCGTGAGGTCAACTGGCTGTTCGGCTTCCTGCTGTTCGTCCTGGGCATGTTCACCGGCTTCACCGGTTACTCGCTCCCGGACGACCTGCTCTCCGGCACCGGTGTCCGCTTCATGGAGGGCGCGATCCTGTCCGTGCCGATCGTCGGCACGTACATGTCGTTCTTCCTCTTCGGCGGCGAGTTCCCCGGCGGCGACTTCGTCGCACGGTTCTACTCGATCCACATCCTGCTGTTGCCGGGCATCATGCTCGGCCTGATGGCGGCGCACCTGATCCTGGTCTTCTACCACAAGCACACGCAGTTCGCGGGTGCCGGAAAGACCAACAAGAACGTCGTCGGCATGCCGCTGCTCCCGGTCTACATGGCCAAGGCGGGTGGCTTCTTCTTCCTGGTGTTCGGCGTCATCGCGGTGGTCGCCGCGATCGCGACGATCAACCCGATCTGGGCCATCGGTCCGTACCGGCCGGATCAGGTGTCCACCGGCGCGCAGCCCGACTGGTACATGGGCTTCTCCGAGGGCCTGATCCGTGTGATGCCAGGCTGGGAGATCAACTTCTGGGGTCATACGCTCGTCCTGGGCGTGGCCATCCCGCTGGTGATCGTCTTCCCGCTGGTCCTGGTCGCGATCGCGGTCTACCCGTTCATCGAGGCCTGGGTCACCGGCGACAAGCGCGAGCACCACATCCTGGACCGCCCGCGCAACGCACCGACCCGCACGGCCTTCGGCGTCGCGTGGATCACCTGGTACATGGTGCTGCTCATCGGTGGTGGCAACGACCTCTGGGCGACGCACTTCCACCTCTCGCTGAATGCGATCACCTGGTTCGTCCGGATCGCGTTCTTCGTCGGACCGGTCATCGCCTTCATCGTCACCAAGCGGGTCTGCCTCGGCCTCCAGCGCCGCGACAAGGACAAGGTGCTCCACGGACGCGAGTCCGGCATCATCAAGCGCCTGCCGCACGGTGAGTTCATCGAGGTGCACGAGCCGCTCGACCAGGAGGCCCTGCACACCCTCACGGCGCACGAGCAGTACGCGCCGGTCGAGATCGGCCCGACGGTCGACGAGAACGGTGTCGAGCGGAAGGTCACGCGGCTCCAGAAGCTGCGCGGCAAGCTCTCGCGCGGTTACTACGGGGAGAACAACCAGATCCCGAAGCCGACCGCCGAGGAGTACAAGGAGATCACCAGCGGCCACGGCCATCACTGATCTCTGATCTGTCGCTGCAAGCCACAGCGGGAGCCCTCGTCCAGTGCCTGGACGGGGGCTCTTTGCGGTCCCGGGACCTGGATAGGGTGGGACCGCAGCACCTTTCGATCCACAGATGCACACAGGAGCGGCCATGAGCGCTTTGAACCCCGCTGGAGGCGACACCGCGGCGGGCCGTTCCTGGCCCGCCGTCCTGAACGGCCTGCTGGAGGGCCGAGACCAGAGCGCCGACGACACGGCGTGGGCGATGGACCGGATCATGCGGGGCGAGGCGACCGACGCGCAGATCGCCGGGTTCGCGGTGGCGCTGCGCGCCAAGGGCGAGACCGTGCAGGAGATCTCCGGCCTCGTACGCGGCATGTACGAGCACGCCAACGTGATCGAGGTGCCCGGCGAGACCGTCGACATCGTCGGCACCGGCGGGGACGGCGCCAAGACCGTCAACATCTCGACCATGGCCGCGATCGTGATCGCGGGGGCCGGCGCCAAGGTCGTCAAGCACGGCAACCGGGCCGCCTCCTCGGCTTCGGGCTCCTCCGACGTACTGGAGAAGCTGGGCGTCAACCTCGACCTGTCGCCCAAGCGGGTGCCCGAGGTCGCGGAAGAAGCCGGCATCACGTTCTGCTTCGCCATAAAGTTCCACCCCGCGCTGCGCTACGCGGGCGCCGCGCGCGGCCAGCTCGGTATCCGCACCGTGTTCAACCTGCTGGGCCCGCTGACCAACCCGGCCAAGGTGAAGTCGCAGGCCGTCGGCGTCGCCGATGCACGGATGGCGCCGATCGTGGCCGGGGTCTTCGCCGAGCGCGGCAACTCGTCCCTGGTGTTCCGCGGCGACGACGGGCTCGACGAGCTGACCACCACCGGGAGTTCGCGCGTGTGGGTGGTGCGAGACGGCGCCGTGCGCGAGGAGTCCTTCGACCCACGCGACGTCGGCATCGACATCGTGCCGATCGAGGCGCTGCGCGGCGGCGACCCCTCGTACAACGCGGAGGTCGCGCGGCGTCTCCTCGACGGCGAGCGGGGGCCCGTGCGCGACGCGGTGCTGCTGAACGCGGCGGCGGCCCTGGTGGCCGTGCGGCCGGGCGAGGGCACGCTCGTCGAGCAGATCAGGGCCGGCATGGACCGGGCCGCCGAGTCGATCGACTCCGGCGCGGCGAAGGCGGCCCTGGAGCGGTGGGTGGCGGCGAGCAACCGGCCGTGACCTCAAGGGTGTGACGCAGGGCGCAGTCCAAACTTTGGACTGCGCCCTTGCCGTATCCGAGACGTGTGGCAGGATGCTTTTCAAGGTCATGAGTGACAGCGATCGAGGCCCCAGCCCGCTGTCCGGCAACCCTCCGTCCGTGGCGGGGTGCCCTGGGTGAAGACCAGGCCGTGCGCAGCAAGGCGTGTGGCAAGCGCGGACCCCTGCACACCCTGGGGTCCTGGTCCTCAAGGGAGCAGTCTCGTGAGCAAGCGAATGCGATAGGGCGTTTCGGCCCCGCCTCCGCGTACCCGTTTTCACCTTTCTTTCCATGCCGTCGAGCCCTGCCCCGCAGAGGTCGGACGTGGCTTCGGCATGGTCAATTCGCTTACCGCGCCAGGGAGTTCACCCATGTCTGTTTCCGTCGACGCCGCTGTCTGTACCGCGACCCCCTCCGACGTCGCGGCCCCGCTTCAGGTCCTCGGCCGGGACGTCACCGTTCCGCTCGTCACCGGTGGCGAGGTCACGTACGCCGCCCTCGACTACGCGGCCAGCGCGCCGGCCCTGCAGCGGGTGTGGGACGACGTCGCCGCCTACGCGCCGTACTACGGCAGCGTGCACCGCGGCGCCGGGTACCTGTCGCAGCTGTCCACCGACCTGTTCGAGAACTCCCGGGTCGCCGTCGCCGAGTTCCTCGGCTGCCGCGTGGACGACCAGGTCGTCTTCACCCGCTCCACGACCGACTCGCTCAACCTGCTCGCCGCCGCGCTGCCCGCCGGCTGCGAGGTGTTCGTCTTCGAGACCGAGCACCACGCCTCGCTGCTGCCGTGGCGCGAGGCGCGCGTGACGTACCTGAACGCGCCGCGCACGCCGGACGAGGCCGTCGCCACGCTGGAGCGCGCGCTCGCCGACCGGGAGCCCTACGGCCCGGCTCTCGTCTGTGTCACCGGTGCCTCGAACGTCACCGGTGAGCTCTGGCCGGTGCGCGAGCTCGCGGCGGCCGCTCACGCGCACGGTGCCCGCATCGTGCTCGACGCCGCGCAGCTCGCGCCCCACCACCCGGTCTCCGTGCAGGAGTTGGACGTCGACTGGGTCGCCTTCTCCGGGCACAAGCTGTACGCCCCGTTCGGCTCGGGTGTGCTCGCGGGCCGCTCCGACTGGCTGACGGACGCGGAGCCGTACCTCGCGGGCGGCGGCGCGTCCAAGAAGGTCGCGCGGCGTGCGGACGGTGGCGTGGACGTCGAGTGGCAGACCACCGCGGCCCGCCACGAGGCCGGTTCGCCGAACGTCATCGGCGTGTACTCCATCGCCTCCGCCTGCAAGGCGCTCACCGAGGCCGGGTTCGACAACCTCGTCGCCCGCGAGCAGTACCTGATCCGCAAGGTCCAGGAGGGGCTCGCGGCCGTGCCCGAGGTGAAGGTGCTGTCCCTGTTCGGGGACGAGGCGCCGCGCGTGGGTGTGCTGTCGTTCGTCGTCGAGGGGTGGAACTCCTCGCACTTCGCCGCCGCGCTCTCCGCGGAGTACGGGATCGGGGTGCGTGACGGGCTGTTCTGCGCCCACCCGCTGGTGCGGACGCTGCTCGGTTCCGACCCGCAGCAGCAGGGCGAGTGCGGGGCGCCGGGGGCGGCGCCGGGCGAGAAGTCCCTCAACGCGATCCGTGTCAGCTTCGGTGCCGGGACGCCCGACGAGCACGTGGAGCGGTTCGTGTCCGCCGTGAAGGAACTCGTACGGGACGGTGCGCGGTGGAGCTACCGCACGGAGGACGGCCGCTGCGTCCCGGACCCGTCGTCTGCCTGAGCCCACTTGAGCCCCTGCGGCGGGTGGGCGAATCAAGCCCCTGCGGCGCTTGAGCAGCGGGGTCCGGGGCGGAGCCCCGAGGCGTTGACCGCGCGGCGCCGCCGGGGCGCTGCCCCGGACCCCGCTGCTCAATCGCCGCAGGGGCTTAAATGGGGCGCCGCCCCGGACCCTGCTCCTCAAGCGCCGGAGGGGCTTAAAAGGGTCAGCCGCCGCAGACGCTTGAATCAGTCGCCGCAGACGCTTAAATGGGACCCCGCCGGAGAGGCGTTACGCGTCGAGGCCGATGGAGAAGGCCGCCTCCAGGTCGTGCTGCGAGTACGTGCGGAACGCGACGTGCGTGTCCGTGCCCTCGACGCCCTGGATCTTGCTGATCTTGCCGGGGATGACGTCCGCCAGGTCGTCGTGGCGGGCGACCCGGACCATGGCGATCAGGTCGTACGTACCGGTGACGGAGAAGACCTCGCTCACGTTGTCCAGGGCCGCGATCGACTCGGCGATCTCGGGGATCCGGTCCACGCTGGTCTTGATGAGCACGATCGCGGTGATCACGGCTGGCTGTCTCCCTCGGTGGCCGTGGCTGGGGTCGCCTCAACCTTAGCCCGCCCGCGGTACCTCCCCCACGCCCACAGGAAGCCGACGGAGAACCCCACCAGGTGCGCCAGATACGCCACCCCGGGCCCCTGGCTGTCCCGCCCCGCCGCCACCCACTGCAACGCCACCCAGAACGGCAGCACCACCCATGCCGGAAACCGCAGGGGCAGGAAGAAGAGGAACGGGAAGACGCTCGTCACGCGCGCTTCGGGGAACAGGAAGAGGAACGCGCCGAGGACCGCCGAGATCGCCCCCGACGCGCCGACCAGGCTCTGGTCCGAATCGGCGTGCGCGATCACGTATCCGAGAAGCGCCAGATAGCCGCTGACCACATAGAACAGGGCGTACGTCAGGCGGCCCATGTGTTCCTCGACCATCGCCCCGAAGACGTAGAGGAAGAGCATGTTGCCCAGCAGGTGCAGCCAGCTGCCGTGCACGAACAGGGCCGTGAGGGGGGTGAGCAGGGCCCGCGCCGAACCGCTGAAGAGTTCGTCGGGGACCACGCCCCAGCGGTCGAAGTAGGCGCTCTGGGCGGCGAGCAGGTGGTCCCCGGTGCCGTAGCCGGGGTTCAGGCCCGAGGCGGGGGACAGTACGAAAACGACACAGCAGACCGCGATGATGCCGTACGTGACCGGAGCCGGGTGACCTCTGAGGAATGCGGTCAGTCTGTCGATCGCGGAGCGCCCATTGCCGATCATGGAGAGAGCATGACGCAAGGCGGGGAGCGGGCGGCGTACGGCAGGCCGTAGGGTTACGGGCAATAAAGCAGCACCACGCAACCCCGTACGCATCCGGAAGAAGGCACCACTCGATGACGGTTCCCCTGCCGACCGCCACCACCCGCTGGCGCTGCACGCTGTGCGGCAATCTGACGCGTTTCGACGTCACGCGGTCCTCGAAGGTTGTCGAGTACGTCCACCTGGACCTGGCCGGCGAGCCGAAGGTGGAGGAGCGCGAGGTGGTCAGTGAGACCATCGAGTCGGTGCGCTGCCGCTGGTGCAACGCGGTGGATCAGGTGGAACTGGTGGACAGGCCGGGCGCCGACTCCTGAGGAGCGGCTCCACAGCGACATTGGGGTGACGGATGGTGGAGAGCACAGGCGGGGAGGCCGGGGAGGGCGGCGCCGCCGAGGTGCTCGACCGTCCGCTGCCCGAAGGGGTACGGCGGCGGGTCGTGCAGATCGCGTCGGACGGCTTCGGCGGTCTGACGGTAGGTGAACTCCCGGCTCAATTGCGGCAGTATGCCCGGTTCACCCCGACCCGGCGGATGAAGTTCGCCGGCAACGCCATGGCCGCGGCCCTGGAGGGCGACACGCTGTTCCGGCAGCGGATCGGGGAGCGCCTGCGGGACGCGCAGCCCGAACTGGCGGCCGCCCTGGAGGCGGGGTCCCCGCCGCCCGCGGCCGATCCGCTCGACGTGGCGGCGGCCGCCTATGTGCTGCGGCCCGTCGGCTGGGTGAAGCTCGTCGCCGCCGCGGGCGAGGACGCGGAGCGGGCCGACGCCGAGCGGGCCGACGACGAGACCCGCGCCGAACTCGAGCGGCTGCGCGCCGAACTGGCCGAGGCCCGGGCCCACACCAAGACCGAGACGGACCGGCTGCGCGGGGAGCTCGACGCGGCCAAGCGCGAGGTCGGCTCCGTGGAGCGCAAGCTGCGGGCCGCGCTCAGCGACGTGAAGCGCGGCGAGGCCGCCGTGCGCAAGGCGAAGGCCGAGACCGACGCGGTGCGCGCCGAGGGGCAGGCCCAGGTGTCCGCCGCGGAGAGCGAGACGCGGCGGCTCAAGTCGCGGCTCGGCGAGGCGGAGTCGGCCCTGGAGTCCTCCCGCCGGGCGGCCCGCGAGGGGCGCAGCATCGAGGACATGCGGGTGCGACTGCTGCTCGACACGGTCCTGGACGCGGCCCAGGGGCTGCGCAGGGAGCTCGCGCTGCCGCCGGTGTCCTCACGCCCCGCCGACTCCGTCGACGCCGTCGAGCCCGGCCGGATGACGCCGAAGGACATCGCGGCGCGCGCCCTGCACGAGCACGACCCGGCGATCCTCGACCAGTTGCTGGCGCTGCCGCAGGCCCACCTCGTCGTCGACGGGTACAACGTCACGAAGACCGGGTATCCGACGATGCCGCTGGAGAAGCAGCGGCTGCGCCTGCTCGGCTCGCTCTCGCAGCTCGCGGCGCAGACCGGGGCCGAGGTGACGTGTGTCTTCGACGGGGCCGAACTCGCCGCGCCCGTACTGCTCGCGCCCCCGCGCGGGGTGCGGGTGCTGTTCTCCAAGCCGGGGGTAACGGCGGACGAGCTGATCCGCCAGCTCGTGCGCGCCGAGCCGTCGGGTCGCCCCGTCATCGTCGTGTCGACCGACCGGGAGGTCGCGGACGGCATCGCGAAGGCGGGGGCGCGGCCCGTCGCCTCCGTGGTGCTCCTGAAGCGACTCTCGCACGGTTGACCTTCCCCCAAAAGGGACCCCGAGTTACCTATGTCACACGCGCAACATCCGTGTCGTATGCCCGAATTGGCGAAACCTTCACGCAACGTAGCGTCAAGCGGACATCACTGCATGTGAGTTGAGTGCAAAGAATGCAGCGAGTGACTGAGATTTTTCTCTGAGGGATTTGAACTGATCACGAAGAGGTCACTAGGGTCTGGCTCGAACCTCCGCTCGGGTGATCACCTAAAAGGGGTGACGGTGGAGGGACACCGCCCGCCGGCGCATCGGTAGGCGGCTGGAGGAAGAAGGAGCTCGCCTTCGTGGCGTCCCACCGTCGACCCAAGCAGCCGAGCCGCACCCGCGTGACCGTGCTCACCGCGACCGCCGCCGCTGCCGTGGCGCTTACCTCTCAGGCTGCCAACGCCGCACCCAAGCCCAGCAAGAGCGAAGTCAAGGCCAAGGTCGACAAGCTCTACGAAGAGGCCGGTCTCGCGACCGACCACTACAACGGGGCCAAGGAGAAGCAGAAGAAGCTCGAGACGGAGATCGGTGATCTCCAGGACAAGGTCGCCCGCGGCCAGGACGAGCTCAACGACCTGCGCTCCGGCCTCGGTTCGCTCGCCGGCCAGCAGTACCGCAACGGCGGCATCGACCCCTCGGTTCAGCTCTTCCTCTCCTCCGACCCGGACAGCTACCTCGACAAGGCCTCGACGCTCGACTCGCTCAGCGCCCAGCAGCTCGAGTCGCTCAAGAAGGTCCAGGAGAAGCAGCGCACGCTCGCCCAGGAGCGCGCCGAGGCCTCCCAGAAGCTCAAGGACCTCGCCGACACGCGCACGGAGCTCGGCAAGAAGAAGGACCAGGTCCAGAGCAAGCTCGCGGAGGCCCGCAAGCTGCTCAACACGCTGACCGCCGAGCAGCGCGCCAAGATGGCCGCCGAGCAGCAGCGCGCCAGCCGCGACTCCGCCAGCCGCGTCGACCTCGGCAGCGCGGTGCCCGCCTCTGGCCGTGCCGCCGCCGCCCTGTCCGCGGCCGCCACTCAGATCGGCAAGCCGTACGTCTCCGGCGGCTCGGGCCCCAACTCCTACGACTGCTCGGGCCTGACCCAGTGGGCGTACAACCAGGCCGGTGTCTCCATATCCCGGACCACGTACACGCAGATCAACGAGGGCACCGAGGTGCCCAGGAGCCAGCTCAAGCCCGGCGACCTGGTCTTCTTCAACAACACCGAGCACGTGGCCCTGTACGCGGGCAACGGCCAGGTGCTGCACGCCCCGCACCCCGGTGCCAGCGTGCGCTACGAGTCGATGGACACGGTCGGCCCCTACCAGACGGCCCGCCGCATCTGACCCACCGGAAGGCCGCCGCCTCCCGGCTCTCAACGTGCCCTGGAAACGCGCCCGTTCGGGCGAATTCCACGGACCCGCGCTGACCCCCGCGCCCCGCCCATGACCTGCGTCAGAGGCGGGGCGCCGCGCTGCGTGGCCCCTGAACGGTCTTTGGCCAGGCGGTAGTCGCCCGACTACTGTCGGCGCGCATTCCCCCGATCACGGGGGTCCGTCAGCGGAAGGGGGAGCGGCTACCCGTGGGTTCTCATCGCCGTATCTCGCATTCTCGGCACTCGGGCCTCGACCGGAGTACGCGTGCGACCGTTCTGACCGTGGCCGCGGCCTCCGCGGCGGCGGCCCTCGGCGCAGCCCCGGCGGGCGCGGCGCCGCAGGACAGGCCCGCCGCGGGCAAGGCCGCGGTGGACCGCCTGTACGAGCAGGCCGAGAAGGCCACCGAGGCGTTCAACCGGGCGGACGAGCGCGCGGACAAGCTTCGCAAGGAACTCGCCGACACCCAGGACCAGGTGGCCCGCGGGCAGGAGCGGATCAACGCGATGCGGCGCGCGCTCGGCGTGGTGGCCGGCGCCCAGTACCGGTCCGGGGGCATGGACCCCTCGCTCGCCCTGATGCTCTCCTCCGACCCTGCCGGCTACCTCGACAAGGCCGGCACGCTCGACAGGATCGGCGCCCGGAACGCGGGAGAGCTGGTCGAACTGCGGGGCGCCCAGCGCGATCTGGACCAGCGCAGGGCCGAGGCGCGCACCGAGCTCGCCCAGCTGGAGGCCAGCCGCAAGGCCGTCCGGCAGCACAAGCGGAGCGTGGAGAAGAAGCTGGCCAAGGCGCGCCGGCTGCTCAACGCGATGCCGAGCGGCGAGCGGGCCGCGTACGACCGGGCCTCGCGCAGCGAGCTCCGCCCCGACCTGTCCGGTGCGGGCGCCGCCTCCTCCGCCCGTGCGGCCATCGCGCTCGCCGCCGCCAAGTCGGCGCTCGGCAAGCCGTACATCTGGGGCGCGACGGGGCCCTCCGGCTTCGACTGCTCGGGCCTGATGCAGTGGTCGTACGGACAGGCGGGCGTCGGGCTGCCGCGCACCTCGCAGGCGCAGCGGTACGCGGGCCGTCAGGTCCCGGTGTCGCAGGCGCAGCCCGGCGACCTCGTCGCCTACGGCTCCGACGCCCACCACATCGCCATCTACGCGGGCAACGGCCAAGTGATCCACGCGCCGCATCCGGGCGCCCCGGTGCGCTACGACCCGGTCGGCATGATGCCCGTCTCATCCGTGACCCGGGTCTGAGGCTCCTCGCGCGACTTCGCCGTACGATCGGCGATGATGGCTGGTCGACGGCGTGCGGTGGGCAGGGCGGGGAGTGCGGTGGCACTGGGCGCCCTGCTCGTAGGGCTGTCCGCGCTCTCCGGGTGCGGCGGCGCCGAGGGGCCGAAGGGCGCGGACGCGTCCGCCGTGCAGCGGGTGCTCAACCAGCGGGCGCACGCCGTCGTTACCCGGGACGGGCCCGTGTACCGGTCGACGGGCAGCGCGGAGCCCGGCCTGCTCGACGACCTCTCCGAGGTCCCGCTCGACTCCTGGCAGTACAAGCTCACGCACCTGAAGCGCTCCGGATCCGGGGCCACCGCCACGGCCGAACTCCGCTACCGGGTCGACGGCTACGACAAGGCGCCCGTGGTCGCCGAGCGAGCGCTGACCCTGGGCCACGGCGACGACGGCTGGTACGTCACCGGGGACCGGCCCGCGAAGAAGGCGGGCGAGCAGCTGTGGGAGCAGGGCCCGGTGACCGCGGTGAAGGGCGCCCACAGCCTGGTGCTCGGAGTCGGCAAACCACGCTCCGAACTGCGCTCGTACGCGAAGCTCGCCGACGAGGCGGTGCCCGCGGTGCGGCGCGCCTGGGGAGACGACTGGGCGCGCCGGATCGTCGTCCTGGTGCCCGAGTCCCTCGACGAGATGGGCGGACTCCTCGGCGCGCCCGCCGCCGGCTACCAGGGGATCGCGGCCGTCACGACGGGCGAGGCGGGCGGTCCGAAGACGGCGCCCGCGGACCGGGTGATCCTCAACCCCGAGGCGTACAGCGTGCTCGGTCAGGTCGGCAAGCAGGTCGTCCTCACCCACGAGACCGCCCACGTCGCCACCCGCCGCGCGACCTCCGCCGCGACCCCGCTGTGGCTCTCCGAGGGGTACGCGGACTGGGCGGGCTACCGCGAGAGCGACCGCACGCCGGGGCAGGCGGCGCCAGAGCTGCGCCGCGCCGTCCAGGAGGGCGCGGCGCCCGCCGGGCTCCCCGCCGACGCGGACTTCGGCTTCGCCGGCGACTCCGCCAGGCTCGCCCGCGCCTACGAGAGCGGCTGGCTGGCCTGCCGGATGATCGCGGACCGGTGGGGCGAGGCGAAACTCAACGCGTTCTACACGGCGGTCGGCGGCCACAAGCAGCGGTCCGGGGCCGTCGACGGCGCGCTGCGGCAGGCCCTCGGCATCGACGAGCAGGAGTTCGTGACGCAGTGGCGGCAGTACGTGCGGGCGGAGCTGGGCTGAGAACCCTCTCCGAGGGCTACGGCGGCTACGGCGTCGGTACCGCGTCGTCGCGCGAGGTCGGGGCGTGCGCGGGAGTGTGTCCGGCATGTCGGGGCTCGGTCACCGTGGCGCGCCAGAGCCGGCGGCAGGCGCTCAGGGAGGCCACGACCAGCAGGCCGTTGCGCACGAAGAGGAGCGTGACGCCGACCGCGTCGCTGGCCACCACGTTCCCGAAGTACAGCGGGAACTCCAGGAACGTCACGAAGGTCGCCGCGAGCACCAGCCACACCGGCAGCGTCATCCGGCTGTCCCGGAAGAGCATGCAGACAGCGGCCACGCCTACCAGCCACACCATGTACTGCGGGCTGATCACGCGGCTCGTCGTCGTGAACAGCAGCACCGCCGTCAGGCCCGCGTCGGCGAGCGTCGCCGACTGCCAGGCGCGCGCCTTGAACCGCCACAGCACCAGCCAGGCGAACGCGAGCGCCGTGAGCACCTGCGCCAGCGTGCTCACCACGTCCACGTACGGGCCGAGGAACTCCACCGAGCCGTAGTTCAGCCGCACCGTGCCGTTCCAGCCGAACTGGCGCGCCACGTGGAAGACGAGCGAACCGAGGGACTCCACCTCCGTGCCCCGGTTCTTCTGGAACGTGAGGAAGGCGAGCGCGCCCGGCATCGCGACCGTGAAGGCGACGAGCAGCCCGGCGGCCGTCAGGACCGCCGTGCCCCACGTCTGCCGGGTGGCCCGGCCGCGCCGCGTGCCGAGCAGCAGCAGCGCGGGCCACACCTTGATCATCGCGCCGATCGCCGCGAAGACGCCCGCGGCCCGTGGATGCCGGGCCGCCGCGAGCAGCGCCGCGATCGCGACGGCCGTCACCATCACGTCGTAGCGCGCGTAGGCGGTCTGTCCGAGCAGCGGCAGACCGATGACCCACACCCAGGTGCCGCGCCGCGACGCGCCCCGCCGTTCGGAGACGTAGAGGAGCATCAACAGGACGACGGCGTCCGCCAGGAACGCGAGCAGGAAGAACGCGGAGGCGTACGAGAGGAAGGGCAGCAGCGCGGGGGAGAGGATCGCCATCGCGGCGGCCGGCGGGTACTGCCACGTCACGTCGTCCAGCGGGAACGTTCCTGTGCGCAGCACGTCGAACCAGCCCTGGTAGATCACGTGGACGTCGCTGGTGACGTCCGGGCCAGGGACCACGATCACCTTGAAGACGCACAGGAGGAGCAGCGCCCGGGTCAGTACCCAGGTGACCAGGAGCCCGGCGGGCGTTCGCGACTTCATTCGAGACATGATGCCGGGAAGCCCCGTGGCCTGGCCATGGACCCCGCGGCGCGGCGGATCCCGCCGGGTGCGTTCGGTACTGTCGGCGGTGATGCGCCAGACACCGAAGACACTGCTCGTGACCAACGACTTCCCGCCGCGCCCCGGTGGGATCCAGGCGTTCCTGCACAACATGGCGCTGCGCCTGGACCCGGAGCGGCTCGTCGTCTACGCCTCGACGTGGAAGCGCAGCCGTGAGGGCGTCGAGGCGACGGCGGCCTTCGACGCCGAGCAGCCGTTCACCGTGGTGCGCGACAACACGACGATGCTGTTGCCGACGCCGCGCGTGACCCGGCGGGCGGCCGGTCTGCTGCGGGCGCACGGCTGTACGTCGGTGTGGTTCGGGGCGGCGGCGCCGCTCGGCCTGATGGCACCCGCGCTGCGCAGGGCCGGCGCCGAGCGGATCGTCGCGACGACGCACGGGCACGAGGCGGGGTGGGCCCAACTCCCGGCGTCCCGGCAGCTGTTGAGGCGGATCGGTGAGGGCACGGACACGATCACGTACCTCGGCGAGTACACGCGCTCGCGCATCGCGGCGGCGCTCACGCCCGCGGCGGCGGGGCGGATGGAGCAGCTCCCGCCGGGGGTCGACGAGAAGACGTTCCACCCGGGATCGGGGGGCGACGTGGTGCGGGCCCGGCTCGGGCTGACGGATCGCCCGGTCGTCGTCTGCGTCTCGCGGCTCGTCCCCCGCAAGGGGCAGGACACGCTGATCCTCGCGATGCCGAAGATTCTCGCGGCCGTGCCTGACGCGGTGCTGCTGATCGTGGGCGGTGGGCCGTACGAGAAGGAGCTGCGCAAGCTGGCGGTGGAGACCGGTGTCGAGGACTCCGTGCGCTTCACGGGGGCCGTGCCGTGGGAGGAGCTGCCCGCGCACTACGGGGCGGGGGACGTCTTCGCGATGCCGTGCCGTACGCGGCGGGGCGGGCTCGACGTCGAGGGCCTCGGCATCGTCTACCTGGAGGCCTCCGCGACCGGGCTGCCGGTCGTCTCCGGTGACTCCGGCGGGGCGCCGGACGCGGTGTTGGACGGGGAGACGGGCTGGGTCGTCCGGGGCGGCTCGGAATCGGAGGCGGCGGACCGTGTCGTGACGCTTCTCTTGGACCCGGATCTCCGCCGGCGGATGGGCGAGCGGGGCCGCGAATGGGTGGAAGAGAAGTGGCGCTGGGACCTCTTGGCGGAGCGGCTGCGGGGGCTGTTGTAGCGGGTGCGCCGTGGCTGGCTCGGACGGCCACATCAAGCCCCGCCGGCGATTGAGGCGCGGGGGCCGGGGCGGAGCCCCGAGACGTGGGCGACGTCCGCCGCAAACGCGACATCCGCCGCAGCGCAAAAGAAACGCGCCGCGGCGGATGTCACCCGCTACCGCTAACCGCGGTAAATCGCCTCGACCTCGTCCGCGTAATCCTTCGCCACGACGTTCCGCTTCAGCTTCAGCGAAGGTGTCAGGTGACCCGATTCCTCGGTGAACTGGGCGCCGAGAATACGGAACTTGCGCACCGACTCCGCCTTGGACACCGCCGCGTTGCCGTCGTCCACCGCCGCCTGGACCGTGGCCAGCAGGTCCGGGTCGTTCCGCAGCGACGCGACCGTCGAGCCCACCGGCTTGTCGTGGTCCGCGGCCCACTTGCCGAGGAACTCCTCGTCGATGGTGACGAGCGCGCCGACGAACGGCCGACCGTCGCCGACGACCATGCACTCGGCGACCAGCGCGTGCGCCCGGATGCGGTCCTCGATGACGGCCGGGGCGACGTTCTTGCCGCCCGCCGTCACGATGATCTCCTTCTTGCGGCCGGTGATCCGCAGGTAACCGTCCTCGTCGAGCGTGCCGATGTCGCCCGTGTGGAACCAACCGTCCGCGAGCGCCTCCTCGGTGGCGCCCTGGTTGTTCCAGTAGCCGGTGAAGAGGTGCTCGCCGTGCAGCAGCACCTCGCCGTCGTCGGCGATCCGGACCACCGAACCCGGCAGCGGCTGCCCCACCGTGCCGATCTTCTGGCGGTCCCACGGGTTGAACGCCGTGGCCGCGCAGGACTCCGTGAGGCCGTACCCCTCCAGGACCGTGAAGCCGATGCCGCGGAAGAAGTGGCCGAGCCGCTCGCCGAGCGGCGCGCCGCCCGAGATCGCGTACTCGCCGCGCCCGCCGAGGACGGCGCGCAGCTTGCCGTAGACGAGCTTGTCGAACGTCTTGTACTTGAGCTTCAGGGCCAGCGAAGGACCGTTCGGGGTGTCGAGCGCGCGGCTGTACTCGATCGCCGTGTCGGCGGCCTTGTCGAAGATCTTGCCCTTGCCGTCGGCCTGCGCCTTGGCCCGCGCCGAGTTGTAGACCTTCTCGAAGACGCGCGGCACGCCGAGGATCAACGTAGGCCTGAAGGCGGCCAGTTCATCGGTGAGGTGCTTGATGTCGGGAGCGTGGCCCAGCTTGATCGGCGCCATCAGCGAGGCGACCTCGACGAGGCGGCCGAAGACGTGCGCCACCGGCAGGAAGAGCAGCACGGAGCACTCGCCCGTACGGAACAGAGGGCCGAGGCGCGCCACGATGTTGCCGCACTCGGCGAAGAAGCTGCGGTGCGTGAGGACGCAGCCCTTGGGGCGGCCCGTGGTGCCGGACGTGTAGACGATGGTCGCCGGGTCGTCGGCCTTCGCGATGGCGCTGCGGTCGTCGACCATCCCGTCGGAGAGCCCGGCGCCGGCGCGGTACAGCGCGTCCAGGCCCCCGCCCTCGATCTGCCAGACGTCCCGCAGCTCGGGCAGCCGGTCGCGCACGGAGGCGACGGCCGCGGCGTGCGCGTCCAGCTCGACGAGGATCCCGACCGCGCCCGAGTCGCCGAGGATCCACTGGATCTGCTCGGGCGAGCTCGTCTCGTAGACCGGAACGGTGATCGCGCCCGCGCTCCAGATCGCGAAGTCGAGCAGCGTCCACTCGTAGCGCGTGCGCGACATGAGCGCGATGCGGTCACCGGCCTGCACGCCGGAGGCGATCAGGCCCTTGGCGGCCGCGCGCACCTCGGCGAGGAACTCGACGGACGTGATGTCCGTCCACGTGCCGTTGACCTTGCGGCCGATCACAGCGACGTCCGGGTGCTGCGCGGCGTTTCTGCGAACGATGTCGGTCAGATTGCCGTCCGCGGGGACCTCGTACAAAGCGGGAAGGCTGAACTCGCGCAAGACTGCTGCTCCTCGTAGGGCGCCGGCGCCACTCTTCTGTGATGCGCCGGTGCGGTCCAAGATCGGGCAGGTGCACAGTGCATCAATGAATTGTCCGCCCCAACTCGACGGCACTCGTTGCTTGAACTGAACACGACTGGACTGCCCGGACGTTACCCACCGGTACTGCTTCTTCGATAGGGGGTCGGACCAGATGTACGCTGCGTCACACGTCGCCGCGACTGTTCTCGCACCCTAGTCCAGAAGCCGACCGACTCGGAAGTAACCGCAGGTCCGACGGCCTCTACCCATTCTGGAACCCATCGTCCTAGGGTGATCGGCATGCGCGTACATGTAGTCAGCGATGTGCACGGAAACTCCACCGACCTCGCACGAGCCGGAGACGGCGCCGATGCCGTCATCTGCCTTGGTGACCTGGTGTTGTTCCTTGATTACGCAAATCACGCGCGCGGCATTTTCCCCGAATTGTTCGGGGTCGAGAACGCGGACCGCATCGTTGAACTGCGCACGGCCCGCCGTTTCGAGGAGGCGCGCGCCTTCGGGGCGGAGCTCTGGGCGGGCATAGACCGTGTGCCCGCCATCGAAAAAGCCGTGCGGAAGCAGTACGCGGAGATGTTCGCGGCCTTCCCCACACCGACGTATGCGACCTACGGCAATGTCGATATGCCGAAACTCTGGCGCGAGTACGCCGCACCCGGCACGACGGTGCTCGACGGGGAGCGCGTCGAGATCGGCGGCCGGGTCTTCGGCTTCGTCGGCGGCGGGCTGCGCACGCCGATGCGCACGCCGTACGAGATCGACGACGAGGAGTACGCCGCGAAGATCGAGGCCGTGGGCGAGGTCGACGTGCTGTGCACGCACATCCCGCCGGAGGTCCCCGATCTCCGTCTACGACACCGTGGCGCGGCGCTTCGAGCGCGGCAGCCGCGCCCTGCTGGAGGCGATCCGCCGGACCCGGCCCCGGTACTCGCTCTTCGGCCACGTCCACCAGCCGCTCGCGCGGCGGATGCGGATCGGGGCCACGGAATGCGTGAACGTCGGACACTTCGCGGGTACGGGCAGGCCGTGGGCGCTGGAGTGGTGATATCGGTGAAGGCGCAGCCGTACTCGCGCGATAGCCTTCACGCGACACATCAAGGCAGGCACGGCGCACCCATGACCGGTATCCGGAGGAGCCAGGGCGATGGCGGAACACACCAGCTCGAGCATCACGATCGAGGCGGCCCCCGCCGATGTCATGGGGGTGATCGCCGACTTCGCCCGCTACCCGGACTGGACGGGTGAGGTGAAGGAGGCGGAGGTCATCGCCGAGGACGAGGCCGGCCGCGCCGAGCAGGTCCGGCTCGTCATGGACGCCGGGGCGATCAAGGACGACCAGACGCTCAAGTACACCTGGGCCGGTGCGAACGAGGTCTCGTGGACCCTCGTGAAGTCCCAGATGCTGCGCTCCCTCGACGGCTCGTACGTGCTGAAGCCGGCGGGCGAGGGGACCGAGGTCACGTACTCCCTCACGGTCGACGTGAAGATCCCCATGCTCGGCATGATCAAGCGCAAGGCGGAGAAGGTCATCATCGACCGCGCCCTGGCGGGCCTGAAGAAGCGGGTCGAGTCGGGCGAATAGAGCCCCTGCGGCGATTGAGCAGCGGGGTCCGGGGCAGAGCCCCGAAGCCCCGGTGCCGCGGCCCCGGTGTCGCGCACGAGGAACGGTTGCAGCCACCACGGGTACCCTCACACCCCATGCGCACCCTCCTCGTCACCGGCCCCGGCGGCGCCGGCAAGACCACCGTCGCCGCCGCCACCGCCCACCAGGCCGCCCGGCAGGGCCTGCGTACGAGGCTGATCACCGCGGACCCCGTGGGTGAGATCGAGGACGTCGACGTCGCCCGCCTCACCCCGGCCGACGACTTCCGCCGCGACCTCCTCGCCCTCCAGGAACGCGCCGCCTCCGGCCTCGAACTCCTCGGCGCCGCCCGGCTCGACGCGGACGAGGTCACCCCGCTCCCCGGCAGCGCGGAACTCGCGCTGCTCCGCGCCCTGCGGGACAGCGCCGAAGGCCCGTACGACCTCCTCGTCGTCGACCTGCCGCCCGCGCCCCGCGCCGTCGACACGCTCGCCCTGCCCGAGCAGCTCCGCCGCTACCTGCGCCGCCTGCTCCCCGCGGAGCGCCAGGCCGCACGTGCCCTGCGCCCCGTGCTCGGCCGGCTCGCCGGGGTGCCGATGCCCGCGCAGTGGCTGTACGAGTCCGCCGCCCGCTGGGACGCCGAACTCGCCGCCGCGCAGGCCGTGATCGACGCCGCCACCACCCGCGTACGACTCGTCGCGGAGCCCACCCGGGCCGCCGCCGAGACCCTGCGCACGACCCGCACCGGACTCGCCCTGCACGGGCTCGACGTCGAGACGGTCGTCGCCAACCGCATGCTCCCCGACGGCTCCACCGACCCGTGGCTCGCCGACGCCGCCGCCCTCCAGCGCAAGGTCCTCGCCGAGTGGCCCGGCGCGCACGAGCTGCCCCACCTGGGCCGCGACCCGCGCCCCGGCGACCTGGACGCGCCCGCGCCGGCGACCCTGCCGGGACCCCGTGACCCGTGGCCCGTGGAGGACCGGCTCGGCGAGGACGGAGTCCTGGTGTGGCGGATACCGCTGCCCGGAGCCGTCCGCGAGGAGCTGAGCCTGGTGCGCCGCGGCGACGAACTGGTCGTCGGCGCGGGCACGTTCCGCCGCGTCGTCCCACTGCCCTCCGCACCCCGCCGCTGCACCGTGGCGGGCGCGGGACTCGTCGACGGCGAGCTGCGGGTCCGCTTCGCCCCCGACCCGGATCTGTGGCCGCAGACCCCGTGAAGGGGGCGCACCCGTTCGGGTAACGTCGAAGGTGCCCCGGGTTCACCCGAGCCACGACATCTCAGCTCTCCGCAGGAGTCAGCCGTCATGAGCGACGCCACCGAGCAGCCCGCGCACCAGGTCGACGACGACGCCTGGGAGAAGGCGTGCGCCGAGGATCTCGAGGAGGAGCGGGCCCGCCGCAGGGCCGAGTACGGCCCGCCGCCCGGATCCGCGGCCGAGGAGCTGAAGAGGCTCGTCGACGCCGTCACCGACAAGCTCTCCTCCGTGCAGGCCCCGTTCCTCGGCGCGGTCGCCCAGGGCACCGCGGAGCAGGTCGCCAAGCAGGCCGTCCGGCAGGCACGCTCCGTCATCGAGCCGGTCATCGACCGCAACGCGGACGTGTTCGACCACCTGGCCGCCGCGGGCGGCGAACTGCTCGCCGCCTACCGCTCGGCGGTCGAGGGCCAGGAGCGCCGCTGGACCCAGCGCTCTCAGGAGTCCGCCCCGGTCAAGGACACCGAGAACAGCAAGGACCCCAGGGACGAAGGCCCCGGCGGGGAACACATCGACCTGGACTGAACCGGGGGGCGCGGTCCTGCTCGGTTAAGGTGGGCCATAGCGGGGCTCGACCGAACTGAGGGATTCATGGGACTCACCATCGGCGTCGATATCGGCGGCACGAAGATCGCGGCCGGCGTGGTCGACGAGGAAGGCAACATCCTCTCCACGTTCAAGGTGCCGACGCCTTCCACGCCTGACGGGATCGTCGACGCGATCGCCTCGGCCGTGGAAGGTGCCAGGGCCGGACACGAGATCGTGGGCGTGGGGATCGGTGCCGCCGGTTACGTCAACCGCCAGCGCTCCACCGTGTACTTCGCCCCGAACATCGACTGGCGCCAGGAACCGCTCAAGGAGAAGGTCGAGGCGCGCGTCAAGCTGCCCGTGGTCGTGGAGAACGACGCGAACGCGGCGGCCTGGGGCGAGTACAAGTTCGGCGCGGGCAAGGGCCACCGCAACGTCATCTGCATCACCCTCGGCACCGGCCTCGGCGGCGGCGTCATCATCGGCAACAAGCTGCGCCGCGGCCACTTCGGTGTGGCCGCCGAGTTCGGCCACATCCGCATGGTGCCGGACGGCCTGCTGTGCGGCTGCGGCTCGCAGGGCTGCTGGGAGCAGTACGCGTCGGGCCGCGCGCTCGTCCGCTACGCGAAGCAGCGGGCGAACGCGACGCCGGAGAACGCGACGTACCTGCTCTCCCTCGGCGACGGCACCCCCGATGGCATCGAGGGCAAGCACATCTCCTCGGCCGCCCGCGAGGGCGACCCCGTGGCCGTCGACTCGTACCGCGAGCTGGCCCGCTGGGCCGGCGCGGGCCTGGCCGACCTCGCCTCGCTGTTCGACCCGTCGGCGTTCATCGTCGGCGGCGGCCTGTCGGACGAGGGCGAGCTGGTCCTCGACCCCATCCGCAAGTCGTACAAGCGGTGGCTGGTCGGCGGCAACTGGCGGCCCGTGGCCGACGTGATCGCGGCCGAGCTGGGCAACAAGGCGGGCATGGTCGGCGCCGCCGACCTGGCGCGGGAGCCCGACCCCGTCATGTGACGTACATGCGCACCCGGTGCCCGTCGTTCCCCTTGGGGGCGGCGGGCACCGGCGTATCTTGATCTTCATGGACTCCGGCTCGCTCCCCGAAGCACCCACCGAACTCCCCAAGTCCCGTACCGAATCGGACGGTTCGGCCGTCATCCGCGTTCTCAGCTACAACATCCGCTCGATGCGCGACAGCCCCGTCGCCCTCGCCCGCGTGATGAAGGCCTGCGCCCCGGACCTCGTACTGATCCAGGAGGCGCCCCGGTTCTTCCGCTGGCGCAAACAGCTCGCCCGGCTCGCCCGCGCCGCCGACCTGGTGATCCTCTCCGGGGGCGGCAGCGCCGCGGGGCCCGCGCTGCTCTGCTCGCTGCGGGCCACCGTCGAGCGCACCGAGGACGTGCTGCTGCCGCTCACACCGGGCCTGCACCGGCGCGGCCTCGCGACCGCGGTCGTACGGTTCGGGGGCGTACGGGTGGGTGTCGTCAGCTGCCATCTGAGCCTGCAGAAGGACGAGCGGTACGCGCAGGGCGGGATGCTGCTCGACCGGGTCGCCGGTATGGGGGTGCGGCACGTCGTCGTGGGCGGAGACCTCAACGAACGGCCCGGCGGACGCACCTTCCGACGCCTCGCGCGCACCCTCAACGACGCCTGGGCGACCCGGCCCTGGGGCGGCGAGTACACCTCTACCCCGGCCGACCCGCATCAGCGTATCGACGCGATCCTCGCCACGAAGGACATCGAGGTGCTCGGTTGCGGGGTCCCGGACTTCCTCGACCCAGCCGAACTGAGAGCGGCCACCGACCACCTCCCGGTCCTGGCCGCCCTCCGCGTTCCCGTCGGTTAGGGGCGTTGTTTGGCCTTGTCGGTGACCGCCCACTTCACCGTGTGCGACAGCTTGAAGCCCTCGGGGTAGGAGATGCCCACTGGGGAACTGGGGCTCCTTTCGTCCGTTTGAATGCTCCTCTCCCTGAGGGGGAGGGGATTTCTGGCTCAGGCTGCCGGGCGGAACTGCGTTCCGTCCGGTCTTGTGCCCTCGACACCAGCAGGGCTCAGACCCGCCCTGTGGAGCATCACGCGTGCGGAGTTCTTGTCCCTCGGTGAGACGTGTCCGCAGGCGGTGCAGGTGTAGGTGCGCACGCCCAGCGGGAGTTGGTGCTTGGTTCTCGCACCGCATCGTCCGCAGTCCATCGTGGTGTACGTGGGGTGGACCAGGTGCATGGTCCTGCCGTGCTTGCGGGCCATGTGGATCAGGGCCTGCTTGGTGGCGCCGATGGCGGCGTCCTGGGCCTTCTTCGCCATGGTGGACTTGGCGAGGAACTTGGGCTTGAAGTCCTCCACGGCCAACTCGTCATGATCGGTGACGGCCTTCTTCGCCCACTTCCGAGCGGTGTCCTCGCGCTGGCGGGCGACCTTCTTGTACGCCTTGGCCCGCAGGTTCTTCGCCGCCCGGTAGCCATTCGAGGCGGGCTGTCCCTTCTTGGGTTTGCGGCGGGCCATCATCCGGTCGTAGCGCGACAGCTTCGCCGTCGCCGTCGTGCCGTACCCGGGGTGCGCCAGATCATGTGCGTCGGAGGTGGTGGTAGCGATCTCCCGCACCCCCCAGTCGACGCCGATGACGGCACCGGTCTCGGGCAGCGGTTCCATGGTGGCGGGGACGACGAAGCTCGCATACCAGTGGCCGAGGCTGTCCTGGTAGACACGGACCGAGGTCGGGCGAGCGGGCAGCGGGCGCGACCACACCACGGTGAGCGTGATGCCGCCCGCCAGATGCAGACGGCCATCGTCTTTGAGCTGGAAGCCGCGCCGCGTGTAGTTCAACGTCGGGCGGCTCGCGTGCTTCTTCTTGAAGCAGGGCATCCCGGCCCGCTGCCGCATGGGCAGCCGCTCCGCGATGTCCTTGAGCGCCTTGGTCCGGGACTTGCCGAAGTCCCGGATGATCTGCTGCTGCGGAACGCTGGAGCCCGCCCGCAGCCACGGTGTGACCGCTCTCGCCCGGGTGAGCATCTTGTCCAGTTGCGCCGGACCACATGTCACCTTGGACTGCGGATGCTGCTGATTGTGCTGGTAGACGGCTTTGGACTTCGCCACGGCCTCGTTCCAGACCCACCGGCAGCGGCCCCACTCCGCCTCCAGCGCCGCTGCGGCGGTGGCCGACACTCGCAACCGGTAGGAGAAACGGACATGCCCAGTGCCGTCACTGCCTGTCGTCTTGGCCGTCATGTCCTCACCCCCGACCGTCCGCACCGTCGTCCCGGTTGCCCCGCCCACCTACGGAACCGCGACCATACGAGCGAGGCCCGCACACCTGCACCCGCATCCCGCCCCGATCACCCCTACCAGTGATCACGGACACGTGTGTTCGCCTTCACCCGGCTCCGCTGACTCGGCCATCGGCGCTCCGCGCCGAGGCCCCTCGCAAGGCGCCTGATGAACGCCTTGAAGGCTTGGGCTGGTTCACCGGTACTTCGCCGCAGCCCGCGAACGGGTTCCCTCCGGTGCGGCGGCGGATACGACGACGGGGCCCGGCCGGATCTCTCCGGCCGGGCCCCGCGGGGTGTCCAGGGGTGGGCTCAGACCACCGCGCCGCGGCCCGGGTCGTCGCCGTCCTCGTCGTCGCCCGGGGACATGCGGGCGACGAGCGTGCCGAAGCCGCCGAGGAAGCCGCCGATGCACAGCGTCGCCAGCCACCACGTCATGTCCCAGCCGAGCAGCACCGCGAGGAGCAGCAGGATCGGGCCGCCGACCACCGCGAGCCAGGCGAACCTGGACGTGACGTCCCCTTCCGGCAGCGGGGGCGGCTCGGGCGGGACGAAGTGGCCCTCGTCGTCCGAGGTCTCGGGCGGCGTGTGGTCGCGGGGGCCGGAGGCGGGGGCGAGGCCCGGGGCGAAGGAGACCGAGGAGCCGAGGGGGTTCTGCTTGCCCCGGTTCCGGTCCCGGTCCTGATCGGGGTCCCTGTCGCGGTCCTGGGCGCTGTCCTCGTCCGGTGCCGGGGCGTCCTGCTTCTGGGTGCCGCGCTCCGTGTCGGCCGACCGCTCCGGAGGCTCGTTGGTCTCCGGTTCGAGCAGGGCCAGGTCCTCCACCGACTTGAACGGCTTGGCGCCCGGCGGGTCCGGCGGCTCCTCCCCGTAACCGGCGACGATCGCCGCCCACGCCGCGTCCTCGTCGCTCGGCAGGAGGGGATCGCGCGGCTGCGCGCCGGTCCCGTCCTGGTCGTGCGGATCCGAGCTGTCCGGCCGCTCGGATCCGCCCCGCTCCTGCTCAGTCACCGGTGCTCGTCCCTTCCACGCCCTCGTTGGGGATCTTGCCGACTTCGGGAGCGAGCCGGTCGAAGAACGCGTAGCTCTCCTGGAAGATCCGGTCCGCGTCATGGTCCAACGTCGCCACGTGGTAGCTCTGTTCCAGCAGGATCTCCGTGACGTCCGTGGACGAGACGCGGCCGAGCACCCGCGCCGAGTCGGCGGGCGGCACCACATGGTCGTGCACGCTGTGCAGCACCACCAAGGGCTGTGTCACCTGCGGCAGTTCACGGTCCACGAGCCCGAAGAAGATGCGCAGCTGGTGCGCCGCGTGCAGCGGAACCCGGGGGTAGCCGACCTCTTCCACGCCCTCTTTGGCGATGTCGCTGGCGATGCCCTTGACCGTGCGCACGACGTGCCGGGCGACCGGGAGCGCGTACGCGGAAAGGCCGTGCACCTTGTTCCCCGGGTTCACCAGGACGAGGCCCGCGATCTCGTCCCCGTGCCTGGCCGCGAGACGCAGGGCGAGCGCGCCACCCATCGACAGGCCGCACACGAAGACCTTGGAGCAGCGCTCCGTGAGCTCGCGCAGGGCGCGGTCCACCTCCGCGTACCAGTCCTGCCAGGCGGTGACGGACAGGTCCTCCCAGCGCGTGCCGTGTCCCGGCAGCAGCGGGAGCGAGACGGTCAGGCCGCGCTCGGCCAGGTACTCGGCCCAGGGCCGCAGCGACTGGGGTGATCCGGTGAATCCGTGACAGAGGAGGACGCCGACCTCGCCACCGTCGTGGCGGTACGGCTCGGCTCCAGGAAGGACCGGCACCTTCGGTCTCCTGTTCATCAGAAACGACGGGGGGTTCAGGACGTGGACCTCACGGTACGCGACCGGACTGACACCGACCAGGGTCATCGGGCCCCCGGGCCGCCCCCCGGGTGCTGTGTCTTCCCGGGGGACAACCCCCGGACCCCCGGCCGGACAAGCAGGCCGACCCGGGTCATCGGGCCTCCGGGCGGCCCCGCGGGTTAAGGTCGGACCCTCGGACTGGTCCGGTACGAGGTCCGGGCACTAGGGAAGGCAGAGGGTTGATCTACGGCGCAATGAAGGTGGCCATCGGAGGGCCGCTGAAGCTCGGTTTCCGGCCGTGGGTGGAGGGCCTCGAGAACATCCCGGCCGAGGGCCCCGCGATTCTCGCCAGCAATCACCTCTCGTTCTCCGACTCGTTCTTCCTCCCCGCCGTCCTCGACCGCAAGGTCACCTTCATCGCGAAGGCCGAGTACTTCACCACCCCCGGGATCAAGGGCAAGATGACGGCCGCCTTCTTCAAGGGAGTCGGCCAGCTGCCCGTGGACCGCTCCGGTTCGCGGGGCGCGGGCGAGGCCGCCATCAAGAGCGGCATCGAGGTCCTGGAGCGCGGCGAGCTGTTCGGCATCTACCCGGAGGGGACGCGTTCCCCCGACGGCCGCCTCTACCGCGGCAAGCCGGGCGGCCTCGCGCGCGTGGCGCTGTCCACCGGCGCCCCCGTCATCCCCGTCGCCATGATCGACACGGAGAAGATCCAGCCCCCTGGCAAGGTGATGCCCAAGCTGATGCGGCCGGGCATCCGCATCGGCAAGCCGCTCGACTTCAGCCGCTATCACGGCATGGAGAGCGACCGCTTCGTCCTGCGGGCTGTCACCGACGAGGTCATGTACGAGATCATGAAGCTTTCCGGCCAGGAGTACGTCGACATGTACGCGACGGCCGCGAAGCGGCGGATCGCCGATGCGGAGAAGGCGGCCAAGGCCGAGAAGGCCGAGAAGGAAGCCGCGAAGAAGGCGTTGGAGAAGGAACGGGGCGGCTCCTAGTCGCGTCGTTCCCAAGAGGTGCCCGGAAGCGCCAAGGGTGGGGACAGGGGACAGGGGACATGGGGAACACGGTCGGGCGCGAGCGGGTCGTGCGGATGTCGGTCGAGCAGCCGCTGTGGCGCGCCCTCACCGGCTACCGCCTGCTGACCCTCGTCTACGCGATCGGGCTCTTCGCCTCCTCGTACGAGGTGTACGAGCGCCCCTGGGTCGGCATCGGCTACTTCGCGGTCATCGCGGTGTGGACGCTGGTGACGCTGCCGCAGGTGTCCGGCGCCCGGCGCTGCACCAAGCGGTTCCTCACCGCCGACCTGGCCATCGCCGTCGCCGGCATCCTGCTCTCACCGGTCGCCGGGCACGAGCGGGCCGCCACCGGAGGTGCCACGCTGCCGTCGATCTGGACGGCGGGCGCGGTCCTCGCCTGGGCGCTCAAGGGCGGCTGGCGGTGGGCGGCGGGAGCATCCCTGCTCATCGGCGTCGCCAACGTGTTGCAGCGCGGCGACATCACCCGCGGCCTCGTCCACAGCGTGCTGCTCGTCTGCATCGCCTCCATCGCGATCGGCTACGTCGTGGAGGTGGCCCGCGCCTCCGAGCGCACCCTCGCGCGCGCCCTGGAGATCGAGGCGGCGACGCGCGAGCGGGAGCGTCTCGCCCGCGACATCCACGACAGCGTGCTCCAGGTCCTCGCGATGGTGCAGCGCCGCGGCACCGCCCTGGGCGGCGAGGCCGCGGAGCTCGGCCGGATGGCGGGCGAGCAGGAGGTCGCGCTGCGCACGCTGGTCGCCGGGGGCCTCCTGCCCGCGTCGCGCGCGTCCGAGGACGCGGCGAGCGGCGCGGTCGTACGCAGCGTGGTCGAACCGGACGAACTGGATGAACCGGCCGACGGTGACGGCGCGGGCGCCCGCGATCTGCGCCCCCTGCTCGCCGGGCACGCCGGTGGACGCATCACTTTCTCGGAGCCGGGCGCCCCGGTGCCGATGCGCCCCGCCGCCGCCCGCGAACTGGCCGCCGCTGTCAGTGCGGCCCTGGACAATGTGCGTCGGCACGCGGGCGAGGACGCGAGCGCGTGGATCCTCGTCGAGGACGAGCCGGACGAGGTGATCGTGACGGTGCGGGACGACGGGCCGGGCATCCCGGCGGGCCGCCTCGCGCAGGCCGAGGGTGAGGGCCGGCTCGGCGTCTCCCTGTCGATCCGGGGCCGGCTGCGCGACATCGGCGGCACCGCCGAGCTGATCTCGGTCCCCGGCCAGGGCACCGAGGTCGAACTGCGCGTACCGAAGAAGTAGTCGAGAGAAGTAGCCGAGAGAAGTAGTCGAGGAAGGGCCCGCACGGGCCACGGGGGAAGGCAGGACAGGAGCGATGAGCGAACCGAACGGGACCGGGAACGCGAACGGGTCCATCAAGGTCATGGTGGTCGACGACCACCCGATGTGGCGCGACGCCGTCGCCCGCGACCTGGGCGCGGCCGGCTTCGAGGTCGTCGCCACGGCGGGCGACGGCGAGCAGGCGGTGCGCCGCGCGCAGGCCGCGGGCCCCGACGTCCTCGTCCTCGACCTGAACCTGCCGGCCAAGCCCGGCGTCCAGGTGTGCAAGGAACTCGTCGGCGCCGACCCCCGCCTGCGCGTCCTCGTGCTGTCCGCGAGCGGTGAGCACGCCGACGTGCTGGAAGCGGTGAAGTCCGGCGCGACCGGCTATCTGCTGAAGTCGGCCTCCACGGACGAGCTGATCGACGCGGTGGGGCGCACCGCCGTCGGCGACCCCGTGTTCACGCCGGGCCTCGCGGGCCTCGTGCTCGGCGAGTACCGGCGCCTCGCCTCCGACCCGCCCCCGGCCGGCGACGCCGACGAGCCGGGCGCCGCCCCGCAGCTCACGGACCGGGAGACCGAGGTGCTGCGCCTCGTCGCGAAGGGCCTGAGCTACAAGCAGATCGCCGAACGGCTGGTCATCTCGCACCGCACGGTCCAGAACCACGTGCAGAACACCCTCGGCAAACTCCAGCTGCACAACCGCGTGGAGCTCGTCCGGTACGCGATCGAGCGGGGTCTGGACGACGACTGACCCCGCGCGGGAGAGTGACTCCAACCACTCGCCGTGACAAGGGAGTTACGCCATGAGGGTCGGAGTCCTTACCGGAGGCGGTGACTGTCCCGGACTGAACGCTGTCATCCGGGGCATCGTGCGCAAGGGCGTGCAGGAGTACGACTACGAGTTCGTGGGGTTCCGCGACGGCTGGCGCGGCCCCCTGGAGAACGACACCGTCCCCCTCGGCATCCCCTCGGTGCGCGGCATCCTGCCCCGGGGCGGCACCATTCTCGGCTCCTCGCGCACCAATCCCATGGAGGCGGAGAACGGGATCCGCCGCGTCAAGGAGAACCTCGCCAAGCAGGAGGTCGAGGCCCTCATCGTGATCGGCGGCGAGGACACCCTCGGCGTCGCGGCCCGGCTCTCGGACGAGTACGGCATCAAGACCGTCGGCGTACCGAAGACCATCGACAACGACCTCTACGCCACCGACTACACCTTCGGTTTCAACACCGCCGTCGGCATCGCCACCGAGGCCATCGACCGGCTGCACACCACCGCCGAGTCCCACATGCGGGTCCTCGTCGTCGAGGTCATGGGCCGGCACGCGGGCTGGATCGCGCTGCACTCGGGCCTGGCCGGCGGGGCCAACGTCATCCTCATCCCCGAGCAGCGCTTCGACGTCGACCAGGTCTGCGCCTGGGTCACCTCCCGCTTCCGTTCCTCGTACGCCCCGATCGTGGTCGTGGCCGAGGGGGCGATGCCGCGCGACGGCGACATGGTGCTGAAGGACGAGTCGCTGGACTCCTTCGGACATGTGCGCCTCTCCGGCGTGGGGGAGTGGCTGGCGAAACAGATCGAGAAGCGCACGGGCAAGGAGGCGCGGACCACGGTCCTCGGGCATGTGCAGCGCGGCGGTACGCCGTCCGCCTTCGACCGATGGCTGGCCACCCGGTTCGGGCTGCACGCCATCGAGGCGGTGCGGGACGGGGACTTCGGGAAGATGGTGGCGCTCCAGGGCACGGACATCGTGCGCGTACCGATCGCCGACGCGACGTCCCGGCTGAAAACGGTGGACCCGGCGCTGTACGAAGAAGTGGGCGTGTTCTTCGGCTGAGCCTTGGAGGCCCGATTGGCTTAGGCTCACGCCCATGGAGATTCTCGCTTTTGGTGTGCAATCCGACGAAAAGCCCCTCATCGAGAAGGCCTTCGAGGGCCACCACGACGTCCGCTGCCTCGACGTCTTCCTCAACGAGGACACCGCTCCGATCGCCGCCGGCTACGAGATCATCTCCAGCAGCGTCAACGCCACCCTCAACCACCGCGTGCTCCAGACCCTCGCGGCCGGGGGCACGCAGCTGATCGCCCAGCGCTCCACGGGCTTCAACAACATCGACCTTCAGGTGGCAGAGCGGCTCGGCCTGACCGTGTCCCGCGTCTCGTACTACTCGCCGTACTCGGTCGCCGAGTTCGCCTGGACCCTCGCGATGGCCGTCAACCGCCGCATCGTCCGCGCCAGCACCCGCACCCGCGACTTCGACTTCCGCCTCGACGGTCTGCTGGGCCGCGACATGCGGGGCCGCACCGTCGGCGTCCTCGGCACCGGGAAGATCGGCGAGGCCTTCACCCGGATCGCGCACGGCTTCGGCATGAAACTGCTCGGCTGGGACGTCGCAGAGAACCCGAACTGCACGGCCCTCGGCATGAAGTACGTCGACAAGGAGCAGCTGTTCTCCGAGGCCGACGTGATCAGCCTGCACGTACCGCTGCTGCCCGCCACCGAGCACATCGTCGACGCCGCCGCGCTGCGCGCCATGAAGGACGACGCGATCCTGATCAACTCCAGCCGCGGCGGCCTCATCGACACCAAGGCGCTGGTCACGGAGCTGCGCGAGGGCCGCTTCGCCGGGGTCGGCCTCGATGTGTACGAGGCCGAGGCGGGCCTGTTCTTCCTCGACAAGTCCCTCGACGTCGTCGAGGACGACACCCTGGCCCGCCTCGTCACGTTCCCGAACGTCCTGGTCACGTCCCACCAGGCGTACTACACCGTGGACGCGGTCGGACAGATCATCGAGACCACGGTGCAGAACGTCCTCGACTATCAGGCGGGCCGCCGCTCCGAGAACGTGCTGGTCCCGGCCGAGGCGTCGGCGACGAGCTGAGCCATCAGCTCCCGTACGATCCCGGCGCCGCGCAGCGACAGCACCGACTCCGGGTGGAACTGCACACCGGCGAACGAGGGCCCGCGCAGCGCGTGCACCTCGCCCGTCGCCCGGTCCCTGCTGACCTCCACGCCGTGCGCGGCCAGTTCCGTCGCCGCCCCGTCGTCGCAGGACGCCACGAAGCTGTTGTAGAACCCGACCTTCTCGGTCCGCCCGAACACCTCGACGTCGCTCTGCGCGCCCTGGTACGGCACCTCCTTGCGGACGATCTCCAGGCCCAGCTCCGCCGCGATCAGCTCGTGCCCGAGGCAGACCCCGAGCACGCCGTACTCGTGCCCGCGGATCACCTCGGCGGTCAGCGAACGCAGGAAGCGCATCTTCGGGTCGGCGAGGTCGGACGGGTCGCCGGGGCCGGGGCCGAGCACGACCGGGCCCTCGTGGGCGAGCACCGCCTCCCGCAGCCCCTCCTCGTCGTAGCGCCGCACCGTCACGTCGAGCCCGGTCGAGCGCAGCACGTGCGCCAGCATCGCGGTGAACGTGTCCTCGGCGTCGACGACGAGCGCGTGCCCGGACAGCTCGTTCTCGCGGCGCTGCATCCGCAGCCAGAACGGCGCGAGCGCCGCCCGCCGCCCGTCGAGCGCGGCCCGCACCCGCGGGTCGTCGGCGAGCGGCGCCCGCGCGCCCTCCCCGCGCGGGCGCGCGGGACGCACGCCGAGGGCGGCGAGCACACCGGCGGCCTTGGCGTGCGTCTCCGCGACCTCGCTCTTCGGGTCGGAGCCGCGCACGAGGGTCGCGCCGACCGGGACGCGGAGCCGCCCGGAGGCGTCGATGTCGGCGGTGCGGATCAGAATGGGGGAGTCGAGCGTCTGCGCCCCGCCGGCGTCGCGGCCGACGAGCGCGAGCGCGCCCGCGTAGTAGCCGCGCCCGACACCGTCCCGCCCGAGGGGCTCGTACCGCTCGATGACCCGGCAGGCGTTCTGCACCGGTGAGCCGGTGACGGTCGCCGCGAACATCGTCTCCTTGAGGACGTCGCGCACATCGAGGGTCGACTTGCCGCGCAGCTCGTACTCGGTGTGCGCGAGGTGCGCCATCTCCTTGAGCCGCGGGCCGACCACGACACCGCCCATGTCGCCGACGGTGCACATCATCTTGAGCTCCTCGTCGACGACCATCGACAGCTCCTCGATCTCCTTGCCGTCGGCGAGGAAGTCCAGCAGGTGCTCGGGCGTCGGGCCCTCGGCCGGGTAGCGATATGTGCCGCTGATCGGGTTCATGACGACGGTGCCGCCGGACATCCGCACGTGCACCTCGGGGCTCGCGCCCACCAGCGTCCGGTCCCCGGTGTGCACGACGAACGTCCAGTACGCGCCCCGCTCCCCGTCAAGCAGCCGCCGGAACAGCGCGAGGGCGTCGGCCCGCGAGAATCCCGCGATCTCACCCTCGTACGTACGGCGAATGACGAAGTTGGCGCCCTCCCCCTGCCCGATCTCCTCGCGCAGCACCCGGCCGACGATGTCCGCGTACGTGTCGTCGTCGACGTCGAAGCCGCCGTCACGGACCTGGACGTCGTGGACCGGGAGCTGCTCCAGGGCCTCGGCGAGCGGGAGTTCGTACGACTCCTCGGGGGCGAGGACCGTCAGCGGGGTGCCGTCGTCGCGGACGTCGAAGCCGCGTTCCCGGATCTGCCGGAAGGGGACGAGGGCGAGCCCTTCGGGGATGTCGGCCAGACGTTCGTAGTCGGCGACCGGGCCGACCAGGACCTCGACCGTGTCGTGCTCGCGGCCCGGGGTGCGGCGGCGCAACAGGGCGAAGGGGCGGTCGTCGGTGAGCAGTGCGTCCAGCATGAGGAGTGTTCCTTCCAGTGACTTCGTCTGACTTCGTGAGTCGTCGACTTCGGCAGTCGTCAGGGAGGAACAGCCCGTGAAAACACTGAAGGCCGCCCCTCGGGCGGCCTTCGCGGTTTCAGGTACGCGCAGTCAGTGGGCCGCCGGATGTGCGGTCCACCACCAGGTGCGGTGCAGAAGTTGCGCGAACATGAGCGTCACCGTACCCGATGCCGCGCGCCGTGGCTCAGACGTGTCGCGTCCGTCTCAAAAGATGAGCGGGGGAATGGACGCACGACACGACCCCGTAATGTTGGGGCCGTGACCGTGAACGCTAAGACCAGCGCGAGCGCTGGCAACACCTGGCGAGACCTGCCCGCGGCGCAGCAGCCCGAGTACCCCGATGCCGAGGCTCTGCGCGATGTGATCGCGGACCTCGAGTCGTATCCGCCGCTCGTCTTCGCAGGCGAGTGCGACCAGCTGCGCAACCGTATGGCCGCCGTCGCCAAGGGAGAGGCGTTCCTGCTCCAGGGCGGCGACTGCGCCGAGGCCTTCGACGCGGTCTCCGCCGACCACATCCGGAACAAGCTGAAGACCCTGCTCCAGATGGGCGCCGTGCTGACGTACGCCGCCTCGGTGCCGGTGGTGAAGGTCGGCCGGATCGCCGGCCAGTACTCCAAGCCGCGCTCCAAGGGCACCGAGACCCGCGACGGCGTGACGCTGCCGACCTACCGCGGCGACTCCGTCAACGGCTTCGAGTTCAACGAGGCCGCCCGCATCCCGGACCCCGAGCGCCTGAAGCAGATGTACCACGCGTCCGCTTCGACGCTGAATCTCGTGCGCGCCTTCACCACGGGCGGCTACGCGGACCTGCGCCAGGTGCACGCCTGGAACCAGGACTTCGTGAAGTCGTCCCCGTCGGGCCAGCGCTACGAGAAGCTCGCCCGCGAGATCGACAACGCGCTGAACTTCATGCGCGCCTGCGGCACCGACCCGGCCGAGTTCCAGACGGTCGAGTTCTACGCCTCCCACGAGGCGCTGCTGCTCGACTACGAGTCGGCGCTGACCCGCGTGGACTCGCGTACGGGCAATCTGTACGACGTCTCGGGCCACATGGTCTGGATCGGCGAGCGCACGCGTCAGCTCGACCACGCGCACATCGAGTTCGCCTCGAAGATCCGCAACCCGATCGGGATCAAGCTCGGCCCGACGACGACGGCCGAGGACGCGCTGCAGTACATCGAGCGCCTCGACCCCGACCGCGAGCCCGGCCGGCTGACCTTCATCGTCCGCATGGGCGCCGACAAGGTCCGCGACAAGCTGCCCGAGCTGGTCGAGAAGGTCACGGCGTCCGGCGCCGAGGTCGCCTGGATCACCGACCCGATGCACGGCAACACGTACGAGGCGGCCTCCGGTCACAAGACCCGGCGCTTCGACGACGTGCTCGACGAGGTCAAGGGCTTCTTCGAGGTCCACAAGGCGCTCGGCACGCACCCGGGCGGCATCCACGTCGAGCTCACCGGTGACGACGTCACCGAGTGCGTGGGCGGCGGCGACGAGATCTTCGTCGACGATCTGCACCAGCGCTACGAGACGGCCTGCGACCCGCGCCTGAACCGCAGCCAGTCCCTCGACCTGGCGTTCCTGGTGGCGGAGATGTACCGCGACCAGTGACGGCCATTGACCGTGGGTAACGCCGTGGGGCGCGGATCACAAGGATCCGCGCCCCACGGCACTTTTGTGCTTCCGGTCGGCCGGGTAAGGTTAGGTTAGCCTCACCGATCAATCGGGACGGCAGTTACCTATGAGTCCCGACGACAGCCCGACCGGGAGGTGGACCGCGTGTTCGTCTGCAACTGCTTCGGTGTCACCGAGGCGCAGGTCAAGAAGCACGCGGAGGACGGTGCCTGCACCCCCCGCCAGATAGCGTCGGCCTGCAAGGCCGGCACCGACTGCGGCTCCTGCGTCCGCCGGATCCAGGCGCTGCTCGGCCGGGGCGCGTGCCCCCGCCGGGACCTCGTCGAGCAGGGCGATTCGGCCGCGGCCCTCGCACCGCAGACGGAACTGCCGGCAGCGGAACTGCCGAAGGCGGCCTAGCCGGACCGGCCCGCCTAGCTCTCCGGCTGCTCGATGAGCTGCGCGATGTAGAGCGCCTCACCCAGCTTCTCCACCAGCTCCAGCTGCGTGTCCAGATAGTCGATGTGGTGCTCCTCGTCTTCGAGGATCGACTCAAAAATGTTCGCGGACGTGATGTCGCCCTTGCCGCGCATCACCTCGATGCCTCGCTTCAGACGGTCGATCGCCTCGACCTCGACCTGCCGGTCCGCCTGGAACATCTCGGTGACCGTCTGGCCGACCCGGACGTGGAAGAGCCGCTGGTAGTTCGGCAGGCCGTCCAGGAACAGGATCCGGTCGGTCAGCACCTCCGCGTGCTTCATCTCGTCGAACGACTCGGAGCGGGTGTACTTCGCGAGCTTCGTCCAGCCGAAGTTGTCCTGCATCTTCGCGTGCAGGAAGTACTGATTGATCGCCGTGAGCTCGGCCGTCAGCTGCTCGTTGAGAAACTCGATGACCTCGGGGTCGCCCTGCATCGCAGAGGCTCCTTCCAAGCGGTTACTGGGCAGGTTTCGCGCATCCTTGCACCGGCACAGGAGTGCGTCCAGTAAGTGCATGCTTAGTAGGAGTTGCCCCAATCGGTGCTCGTGGCGGGTGCGGGCGGGGTGGGCGTGGTCACGTCCACTGCTCCAGGTCTGTCAGGATGGAGGCATGGGTCATCCGGTGGGTCGCGAGTCTGGGGGAGCAGTGCAGCCGGAGCTTCCACCGGGGCAGCGTCTGCAGCGCGGCTGGCCCGTCACGCACTACGGCCCGGTGCCCAAGTTCCGGCCCGAGCGCTGGGAGTTCAGGGTCTTCGGCGCGACCGCCGACGGTGACAAGCACTGCTGGAACCACGAGGAGTTCTCGGCGCTGCCGTACGGGACCGTGGTCGGCGATCTCCACTGCGTCACGAAGTTCAGCATGCTCGCCGCCGAGTGGGGCGGCGTCCGCGCCTCCACGATCCTGGAACTGGCCCCTCCCGGGCCCGACGTCACCCATGTGATGGTCTGGGCCGAGTACGGATTCTCGTCCAACCTGCGCCTGTCCGACTTCGCTTCCGAGCGGGCCATTTTCGCCACGCACAAGGACGGCGAACTGCTCACCGCGGAGCACGGTTTCCCGCTGCGCCTCGTCGTGCCGCATCTCTACGCCTGGAAGGGCCCGAAGTGGGTGCGCGGCGTCGAGTACATGACGGCGGACCGGCGCGGGTTCTGGGAGGAGCGCGGGTACCACAACGTGGGCGACCCGTGGCGCGAGCAGCGGTACTCGTACCAGGAGGAGCCCGGGGAAGGCCCCGAGCTCTAGGACCGGTCCGGTCGTTGTCGGCGCCTGCGGTACCCCCCGGGGGTCAGTGGTACTGGTGCACCACCGCGTGGCCCTTGCCGCGGCCGATCATCCAGCGGTTGACCGGCGTCGTGATGACGAAGGCGAGCGCGAGGGACAGGGCCAGCGAGCCCCAGAACAGGGCGTCCGAGAGCTGGGCGTTCATGGCGGCCGGCCAGAGGACGATGACGCCGTTGTCGATCAGCTCCATGACCGCGATGGACAGGGTGTCCGCGGCGAGCGCGACACGGAAGGCCGTCTTGAAGTCGACGCCCGCGCGCAGGACGCCGCGCAGCGTGAGCGAGTAGCCGAAGACGAAGGCGAGCACGATCGCCAGGATCATCGTCGGTACGTTGCCCCAGCCGAACGCGGTGCCGATCACCATGCCGAGGACCTCGCCGATGGCGCAGCCGGTGAGGCAGTGCAGGGTGGCCTGGGCGGCCATGGACCAGGTGACCTTGCCGTTGCCGGTGCCGGGTGCGCCGTGGTGCTCGTGCTTGTGCCCGGCGTGCGTGTCGTGCTGCATGGTTCCCCCAGTGTTCGCTGCGGATGCTGTCACCAAGGGAACCCTATACCCCCTAGGGGTATTCCTCGGGCTTCTGTGATCCTCAGATCCGAAGTTCCTTGAGGCGTGCGACGTCGGCCGCGTGACCTTCCTTGCCGCCGGGCGTCTCGATGACCAGGGGAACGTTCTCGGTCGCGGGATGGGTCATCAGCTCGCGGAACGGTTCCTCGCCGATGTGGCCGGTGCCGATGTTCTCGTGTCGGTCCTTGTGGGCGCCCACGACGTCCTTCGAGTCGTTGGCGTGGATCAGCTTCAGGCGGCCCTCGCCGACCGTGTCCACGAGGAGGTCGAGGGTTTGCTTCATGCCGGCCGGGCCCGTGAGGTCGTGGCCCGCCGCGAAGATGTGGCAGGTGTCGAGGCAGACGCCCAGCTTGGGGTGGCGGTCGAGGGCGTCGAAATACGGGCCGAAGTCCCAGGTGCGCGAGCACAGGGAGGCGCCCTGGCCCGCGGTCGACTCCAGGAGCAGGAACGGGTCGTCGTCGTGGGTCAGCTCGTCGAGCAGTGGCAGCATGCGCTCGCGGACCTGGGCGAGGGCGACCTCGCGCTCCCGGCCGCCGGTCGCGGAGCCGGTGTGCACGACGACGCCGAGGGCGCCGATCGCGCGGGCCCGGCGCAGCGAGTGACGCAGGGAGTCCACGGACCTGTCGACGGTCGCCTCGGTGTGCGAACCGAAGTTGATCAGGTACGGGGCGTGGACGTACGCCGGGATGTTCTCGGCGGCGCACTGGGCGCGGAAGTCCTCGTCCTGGCGGGGGTTTCCCGGCGGAGTGGCCCAGCCGCGGGGGTTGGCCACGAAGACCTGGACGGTTTCGGCCTTGAGGTCACGGGCGTAGGAGAGTCCTACGTTCGCGAGGCCGCCGGCCACGGGGACGTGACCGCCGATGGGGTTGCGGATGCTGCTGTTCACCCGGCCCAGGGTGTCATGGGCGTCCGAACGCCCAGGGCCGGGCTGCCGCTACCGGATGGTGATCGTGACCGTCGAGCCCTTGGGCGCCTTGTCGCCGCCCTCCACCGACTGGCTCTTGACGGTGTCGCCGAACAGGCCGAGCAGCCCGCGGTTCTCCTCCGCCTCCAGGCCGGCGGCGCTGAGCCGCGACTTCGCCTCGTCGACCTTCATCCCCGTGACGTCGGGGACCTCGACCATGACGGGGCCCTTGGAGATCGTCAGCGTCACCGTGTCGCCCTCGGCGAGCTGCTTGCCCTCGGCGGGGGACTGCTGGGCGACAGCGCCCTTGTCCTCCTCCGAGTTGACCCGCTTCGTGGAGATCTCGGCCTTCAGGCCCGCGTCCTCGAGGTCGGCGATGGCGTCCTGCTCGGACTCGCCCGTGACGTCGGGTACGTCGATGGGGGAGCCCTTGGAGACGACCAGGGCGACGGCGGAACCGGCCTTGCGGGTCTCGCCCGCGCCGGGATCCGTGCTGATCACGGAGCCCTTGGCGATCTGCTCGCTGAACTTCTTGGTGACCATGCCCGGTTCGAGGTCCCGCTTCCTGAGGTCACTCTTCGCCGTGTCCAGCGCGGTGCCGCTGAGGTCGGGAACCTTCACGGTCTTCGAGCCCCTGGACACGGTCAGGTCCACCGTGCCGCCATTGCGGATGCGGTCGCCTGACCCCGGGTCGCTGTCCATGACGGCGCCGCGCTTGTACGTGTCGCTGTACGCGCGCGTGACCGAGCCGGTCTCCAGACCCGCGTCGCGCAGCCGCTTCTCGGCCTGCGCCTGCGTCTGGTTGAGGACGGACGGGACCTTCGTGAACTGGCCCGAGTTGATGTACCAGACGCCGGTGCCCAGACCGAGGACCAGCAGGACCGCCACGAGGATTGCGATCGTGCGGCGCTGCGGGCCGCGACCACGACCGCCGCCGTGCGCCGCGCCGGGGGCCGCGGGCGGCGGGGCCGGCGGCATCTCCAGGCGGCTCGTCCGGTTGAGCCGCGCCTGGTCCGCGGAGTCCGTGGGCAGCGGCAGCTGTACGGGCGTGCCCACCGCGCGCGGGATCACGCTCGTACGGTCGTCGGCCCCCACGTGCTCCGTGTCGCGCGCCTGCGGCGGCGCCGCGTCCAACTGGGCGTCCGTGAGCGTCGACCGGGCGCCCCTGGCGTGCGCGAGGAGCGCCACGGCGTCGTGCGGGCGCACCTCGGGGGTGCGGGCCGTCGCCGACGCGACCAGTTCGTCGAGCTCGTAGGGGAGCCCGGGGACCGCGGCCGAGGGCGGGGGCACGTCCTCGTGGAGGTGCTTGTAGAGGATCTGGGCGGGGGACTCGCCCGCGTGCGGCTTGCCGCCGGTGAGCATCTCGTAGAGCACGACCCCGCACGCGTAGACGTCCACGCTCGGCGTCGCCGTGCCGTTCTCGATCTGCTCGGGCGCCAGGTACGAGACCGTGCCGAGGACGGCGCCCGTCGTGTTCGTGACCGTGTCGACCGCGCGGACGAGGCCGAAGTCCGCCACCTTGACCCGGCCGTCGTCCCCTATCAGGACGTTCTCCGGCTTCATGTCGCGGTGCACGAAGCCCGCGCGGTGGGCCGCTCCGAGCGCGGCGAGGACCGGCTCCAGGATGTCGAGCGCGGCCCGGGGCCGCAGCGCTCCGCGGTCGCGCAGCACGTCACGCAGCGTGCAGCCGGCGACGTACTCCATCGCCAGATACACGTACGCGCCGTCGGTGCCCTGGTCGTACACCCCCACGACGTTGGGGTGCGAGAGGCGGGCCACCGACTTGGCCTCACGGATGAAGCGGTCCACGAACGTGGCGTCGGCGGCCAGCGAGGGGTGCATCACCTTGAGCGCGAGCACGCGGTCGAGGCGGGTGTCCACGGCCCGGTAGACCGTGGCCATCCCGCCGACCGCGATGCGTGCGTCGACGCGGTACCGGCCGTCGAGCACGTGCCCGAGCAACGGGTCCTGAAGGGTCGTGTCCACGCAGGCGAGTCTACGAGGAGTGACCGACAGCCCGGTCCTGCGTCGCTGGACCGGGCCGGTACTGCAGCACAGCTGTGACCGGTTGACGGCTCGGGGCTCCGCCCCGGACCCCGCTGCTCAATCTCCCCCAGCTAACGCTGGGAGGTGCCCCCTGCAGGGGCTTGATGTGTCAGAACGCCGGCCGCTCCGGATCCAGGTCGGCAAGGCCCTCCGTGGGCGACGACGCCTCCGCGAAATGTCGCTTGGGGATGCGCCCCGCCCGATACGCGAAGCGACCCGCCTCCACCGCGTGCCGCATGCCCTCCGCCATGAGGACGGGCTCCTGCGCGCGGGTCACCGCCGAGGCGAGCATCACACCCGCGCAGCCGAGTTCCATGGCGAGCGTCACATCGGACGCCGTGCCCGCGCCCGCGTCCAGGATCACCGGTACGCGCGCGTGCTCGATGATCAGCTGGAAGTTGTGCGGATTGCGGATGCCGAGCCCGGAGCCGATGGGGGAGCCGAGCGGCATGATCGCCGCGCAGCCGACGTCCTCCAGCTTGCGGGCCACAACGGGGTCGTCGTTCGTGTACGGCAGGACCGTGAAGCCGTCGTCCACCAGCGTCTCCGCCGCGTCGAGCAGCTCGATCGGATCGGGCAGCAGGGTGCGCTCGTCGGCGATGACCTCCAGCTTCACCAGGTTCGTACCGAGCGCCTCGCGCGCGAGGCGGGCCGTCAGGACGGCCTCTCCGGCGGTGAAGCAGCCGGCCGTGTTCGGCAGCACCCGGATGTTCAGCTTCTCCAGGACGGACAGCACCGAGCCGTGCGCGCTCGCGTCCACGCGGCGCATCGCCACGGTGGTGAGTTCGGTTCCGGAGGCCACCAGGGAGCGCTCCAGGACGTCCAGGCTGGGCGCCCCGCCCGTGCCCATGATCAGGCGCGAGGAGTACGGGTCGCCCCCGAGGACGAAAGTGTCGTCGGCCATGGACGGTTCAGCCTCCTTGTACGGCCGTGAGGACCTCGACGCGGTCTCCTTCGGAGAGCGCCGTGGCGGGCCATTGGGTGCGGGGGACGACGGTTTCGTTGAGGGCGGCGGCGACGCCCTTGGGCGCGGCGGTGAGCGTGGTGACCAGGAGGTCGAGCGTGGTGCCCGCGGCCACCGTGCGCGGCTCGCCGTTGAGATGGACGTTCATGCGGGCTGCTCCACGAGGGTGGTGCCGAAGCGCATCGGCGTGAACGGGCGGGCCTCTTCCGGGAGTTCGCCGGTGGTCAGGACGTGCGCCATGGTGTCGCCGGTGATCGGCGTCAGGAGCACGCCGTTGCGGAAGTGCCCGGTCGCGAGGAGGAGGCCGGGCAGGGCGGTCGGGCCCAGGAGCGGCGCGTTGTCGGGGGAGCCGGGGCGCAGGCCAGCTCGGGTCTCGGTGAGCGGGAGTTCGGTGATGCCGGGGACGAGTTCGTGGGCGTCCCGCAGGAGTTCGTAGACGCCTCCCGCGGTGACCGTGGTGTCCCAGCCGAGTTCCTCGCTGGTCGCGCCCACGACGAGCTCGCCGTTGACGCGCGGCACCATGTAGAGGTTGCCGCCGCGGACGACCGCCCGGACCGTCCGGCTGAGGAAGGGCGCGTACCGCTTGGGCACCGTCAGGCGCAGCACCTGGCCCTTGACGGGGCGCACCGGCGGCAGCACCGCGTCCGGCACACCGGCGAGCTGTCCGGCGCGGCTGCCGGCCGCCAGCACCACCTGGCCGGCGGCGAGTTCGGTGCCGTCGGCGAGGACCGCGCCGCGCGCCCGGTCGCGGACGACAGAGAGCCTGTCGGCCCACGACCGGTGGAAGGTCACGCCGGCGCGCTCGCAGGCCGTCACGAGGGCGCTCGCGAGTCTTCTCGGGTCGATCTGGTGGTCCCCGTCGACGCGCAGTCCGCCGCGCACGCCCGGAGCGAGCATCGGTTCGAGGCGGCGGCAGTCGCGGCCCGAGAGCCACTCGGATTCGAGCCCCGACTTCGTTTGCAGCGCGTGCAGTTCACGCAGGTGGGCGCGGTCGTCGGAGTCGAGCGCGACCGCGAGCGTGCCGCACGCGCGGTAGCCGAGGTCCTGCCCGGAGGCCTCGGACAGCTCGGCCGCGAAGTCCGGGTAGCGGCGCGCGGACGCGAGGTTCAGGCCGAGCAACGTCTGCTCGCCGTGGTGGAGTTCGGTGACGGCGGCCAGCATCCCGGCGGCCACCTGGGCGGCCCCGCCGCCGGGTTCGGGGTCCGCGACCGCGACGGACAGACCGCGCTGCGCGGCCCGCCAGGCGGTGACGAGACCGATGATGCCGCCACCGACGACGAGGACGTCGCAGGTGTGCGAATGGTGCGAACGTGCGGATGGCGTCGACGACATGGGCGTCAAGCCCCTCCCTTCGCCGGTATGACCCGGATCAGGTTCGTACGGTCGAAGGCCGCTCCAGCCTCCCTCTCAGCCCGCTGCGTACGGGCTCCCGCGAGTGCTCTACGTTGGCCACCCTAGCCGTTCACCGTGACCTCCAGTAAGGGAGTCCCAGCCCGTGGCCCGTTCTCTTGACGGTCTCGTTCTGTCCCCGGTAGCCGACCAGGCCCCGGGACAGGTGGGCACGCGCACCCGCTTCGCGTACCGGGAGCGGGACGGCCGCGTTTCGGCCGACTACGCAGGCGGTGATGTCGTCGAGGGGCACCTTGTGGGCACGCGCTCCGGCGACCGGCTCGACTTCCGCTATGTGCAGCTGAAGACCGACGGGACCACCTCGTCCGGGCACTGTGTCTCGACCGTGTCCGAGCTCCCGGACGGCCGGGTGCGCCTCGACGAGACCTGGGAGTGGGAGTCGCAGGAGGGCAGCGGGACCAGCGTGGTCGAGCAGCTCCCCGGCCCGGCGTGATCGCCGGAACACCGGCCTTCCCTTGATCGCTAAACCGCTGACGTGTGTGCAGGACGTCACGGCCCGGGAGTGGTCCGCATCGCTGACTGACGAAAGATCAGGTGCCTAAGGTTGATCCCGTGAGTGAGCAGCGGAGCGGGAGCGGAGCGCCTTCGGGGCAGCGGAACGTCGTCATCGTGGGCGCGGGCATGGCGGGTGTGCAGACGGCGGTCGCGCTGCGCGAACACGGTTTCACGGGCGCGGTCACGCTGCTCGGCGCGGAACCCCACCAGCCGTACGACCGGCCGCCGCTGTCCAAGGCGGTGCTGCTCGGCAAGGCCGAGGGCTCGGCCTTCGACGTCGACTTCGAGGCGCTCGGCGTCTCCCTGGAACTGGGCCGCGAGGTGACCGGGCTGCGGCCCGGCGACCACGAGCTCGACACGGCCGAAGGGCCGGTCCCGTACGACGTGCTGGTCGTCGCGACCGGCGCCGAGCCCGTCCAGCTGCCGGGCGCGCACTCCGCCCCCGGCGTGCACCTGCTGCGCACGCTCGACGATGCGGAGCGGCTGCGGCCCGTCCTCGCCGAGCAGCACGACGTGGTGGTCGTGGGCGCCGGCTGGATCGGCGCCGAGTTCGCCACCGCGGCCCGTGAGGCCGGCTGCCGGGTCACCGTGGTGGAAGCCGCCGAGCGGCCGCTGGCCGGGGCGCTGCCCGCCGAGATCGCCGCCCCCATGGCGACCTGGTACGCCGACGCGGGGGCCCAGCTGCGCACCCACGCGCGCGTGGAGCGCATCGAGCCGGGCGTCGTGGTCCTCGACGACGGCACGCGGCTGCCCGCGGGAGCCGTCGTCGTCGGCATCGGCGCCCGCCCCGCCACGCGCTGGCTGGCCGGCTCCGGCATCGAGCTGGGCGCCCACCGCGAGGTCCTCGCGGACGAGCGGCTGCGCACGTCCGTTCCCGATGTGTACGCGGTGGGGGACTGCTCCTCGTTCCCCTCGGGGCGCTACGGAGAGCGCCTCATGGTCCACCACTGGGACAACGCGCTGCAGGGGCCGCGCACGGTGGCGGCGAACATCGTCGGCCAGACACCGGCGGTGTACGACCCGGTGCCCTACTTCTGGTCCGAGCAGTTCGGCCGCTTCGTGCAGTACGCCGGGCACCACGAGGGCGCCGACACGACGGTGTGGCGCGGCGACCCCGCCGGCGCGGCCTGGTCGGTGTGCTGGCTGCGCGACGGCGCCCTGGTGGCGGTCCTCGCCGTCGGCAAGCCGCGTGACCTGGCCCAGGGGCGCAAGCTCATCCAGTCGGGGGCCGCGCTCGACCCGGAGCTCCTCGCGGATCCGGCCCGCCCGCTGAAGTCCGCGGTGGCGTGAGTTCGCCGCGGTGTGCGCCCGCCCAGGCGTGACAGAAGGGGTGAAACGGGAGGATTCGTGGCCCATCCGCACCGGCCCGGCTTCCGAGTGTCAGTCCGGGATGGCAGGCTTGTCCTGTGACCGAGATTGACGCAAAGATCGATGCTCTTGTCCCTGCCTGGCTCAACCTCCCCGACATCGCGGAACAGCTTGATGTCGAGGTGACGCGTGTGCGGCAGCTGGTCAAGGAAGGCCAGCTGATCGCCGTGCGCCGCGGTGAGAACAGGGCACTGCACGTGCCCGCCGCCTTCATCGACGGCGACAAGATCGTCAAGGGGCTCGTCGGCCTCCTGACGGTCCTGAGGGACGACGGCTTCAGCGACGAAGAGATGCTGGAGTGGCTCTTCACCCCCGACCCGAGCCTGCCGGGCACGCCCGCGCAGGCCTTGAGCGAGAATCGCGGCACGGAGGTGAAGCGCCGCGCCCAGGCGCTCGCCGTCTGACCTGACAACCGTCCGGCGTGCGCACCGCGACCCGCGTGGTGCGCACGCCACCGACACCGCACGACCCACGGGGGGACTTCATGGCGGACTCCAAGCGCGCGCTGCTCGCCGACGCGCGGCTGTACCTGTGCACCGACGCGCGCAAGCGCCAGGGCGATCTGCCGGAGTTCCTCGACGCGGTGCTGGCCGACCCCTTGAATGGTGTCGACATCGTGCAGCTGCGCGACAAGGGCATGGAGGCCGGCGAGGAGCTGGAGCACCTCCAGGTGTTCGCCGACGCGGCCCGCCGCCACGGCAAGCTGTTCGCGGTCAACGACCGCGCGGACGTCGCCCACGCGACCCGCTCGGACGTGCTGCACCTCGGCCAGGGCGATCTGCCGGTCCCCGCGGCCCGCGTAGTCCTCGGCGAGGACGTGCTCATCGGCCGCTCCACGCACGCCGAGGACGAGGCCGCCGCGGCCGCCGTCCAGCAGGGCGTGGACTACTTCTGCACGGGCCCGTGCTGGCCGACCCCCACCAAGCCCGGCCGCCACGCCCCCGGCCTCGACCTGGTGCGCTACACGGCGGGCCTGGACACGGACCGCCCCTGGTTCGCGATCGGCGGCATCGACCTGACGAACCTGGACGAGGTGCTGGAGGCCGGCGCCCGCCGGGCCGTCGTCGTCCGGGCCATCACGGAGGCCGACGATCCGGCCGCCGCGGCAGCCGAGTTCGCGAAGCGCCTGCGCACCGCGTGAATCACGCGCGGCGGCACAGGAAACAGCCGGTAACGGCCGTCCTGCCCGCCTGTCCGCAAGGTGGACGGGAATTAGGGGCTTTGGATATCCGTCAGTAACCTGCCCGTATGGCCCTAGGTACCGCTTCCACCAGGACTGATCGTGCCCGCACCGTGCGCGACATGCTCGCGCCCGGAAAGACGGCTTTCTCGTTCGAGTTCTCCGCGCCGAAGACCCCGAAGGGCGAGCGCAACCTGTGGAACGCCCTGCGCAGGGTCGAGGCGGTCTCGCCCGACTTCGTCTCCGTGACGTACGGCGCGGGCGGCTCCACGCGCGCGGGCACCGTCAAGGAGACCCAGCAGATCGTCGCTGATACGACGCTGACGCCGGTGGCCCATATCACCGCCGTCGAACATTCGGTCGCCGAACTGCGCAACATCATCGGCCAGTACGCCGACGCCGGGATCCGGAACATGCTCGCGGTGCGCGGTGACCCGCCCGGCGACCCCATGGGCGAGTGGGTCTCGCACCCCGAAGGCCTCACGTACGCGGCCGAACTCGTTGAATTGATCAAGGAGTCCGGTGACTTCTGCGTGGGCGTCGCCGCATTCCCCGCGATGCACCCGCGCTCGCCGGACTGGGACTCCGACGTGCGGCACTTCGTCGACAAGTGCAGGGCCGGCGCCGATTACGCGATCACGCAGATGTTCTTCCATCCGGAGGAGTATCTGCGGCTGCGCGACAAGGTCGCCGCGGCCGGCTGCGAGACGCCGATCATCCCGGAACTCATGCCGGTGACGAGCGTGCGCATGCTCGAACGCCTGCCCAAGTTGAGCAACGCGGACATCCCCCCGGTGTTGAAAGAGCGAATCCTCACAGCGAAAGACGATCCCGCCGCTGTACGCTCCATTGGCATCGAGTTCGCTACGGAGTTTTGCGCCAAGCTGCTTGACGAGGGAGTGCCGGGTCTGCACTTCATTACGCTCAACAACTCCACGGCATCGCTGGAGATCTACGAGAACCTGGGCCTGCACCACGAGCGGGGCTGATTTCGCCGTACCCACAAGGGCTACGGCCGTACGAGAGGGGCGTACATGGGCTGGGCGGTCCTCTATGTCGCGTTCGGACTGGTGGCACTGTGGCTCCTCGGTGAGGTCCTGCTGCAGAACAAGGCACGGCTGCGCTGGCGGCTGCTCGCCTTCGGCGGCTTCCTCGGAGTCGTGATCGGTGTCCTGATGCCTTCGGTGTACGTCATCGGGGCCGGGGCCATCGCGTTCGCGATCGGGCAGACATACGTCACGCTGTCGTTCCGCCGCGGCTTCGCGGCGGGCTGGTCCCTCAAGGGCGTACCGGGTGTTCCCGGCATGGACCGGGAGGGGCGCTCCGAGAAGGAACCGCACCAGGAGCCGACGCTCCAGGTCTCGGACCTGGAGTACGAGCCGGCGCCGCAGGAGTACGCGCCGGTCCCCGAGCCGGCGGTCGAGAGCACGGCGGTGTACGCCCCCGAGCCGATGCCCGACGACACCAGCCAGTACGGCGTCTACCAGGACACGGCGTACGCCCAGACTGCCCAGGCCGGCATGCAGGACTACGGCTACGACGCCGGGTCCTACGGCTACGACCAGCAGGGCTACGGCTACGACCCGACTCAGCAGCCGTACGCCGCCCCGTACTCGGACCCGTACATCGGGACGCAGACCTACCCGGCGCAGCCCCAGTACGGCGACCCGTACGCCACCGGGCAGGGCTATGCCGACCCGTACGCGACGGCCGCGGGCTACGGCGGGGAGACGCCCCCCGGCGGCGTCTGGGTGCCACAGCAGCGCGCCGGCGACGAGCAGCAGAACTACGGCGGCGAACTGCCGCCCGAGCAGCAGTACCCGGCGTACCCGCAGCACGACCCGAACACCGGGTACGACAACAACGGGTACAACGAGCAGCAGTACAGGTACTGACACCAATCAGGTAACCGGGCCGGACCAGGTAACCGGACGGACCAGTACCGAAACGCGGAGCCCCGAGCAGCTGAGGCGCTCGGGGCTCAGTGCGGTCCACCGCGGTTCACGCGGGCGCCCTGCGGCTCACTGGGAGCCCTGGAAGCCCGGTCCCTCCACGATCAGGCCCGCCACCAGCGCCCCGGACATGCCCGCGTGCGGCAGGCCGCCGCCCGGATGGGACCAGCCGCCCACCGTCAACAGGCCCGGCAGGGCAGTGGTGTTCGACGCGTGCAGCAGCTCGCCGCGCGCCGCCGCGAGCGCGGGCGCGGGCACGGCGCCGCCCTCGGCCCCGGTGGCGTCGGCGATGTCCTGCGGGGTGCGCACCTCGTGCCACAGCAGCCGCTCGCGCAGCCCGGGCACCGCACGCTCGGCCGCAGCGAGGACCCGCTCCACATCGGCCTCGCCCACGCGCGCGTGCGCCGGAACGGTCACCGTGAGGGTCACCGCTTCGTGCTCCGCGTCCGGCACCGCCGCCGCGTCACCGGTGCGCAGCACCGCCACCGTCGGTCTCGAAGGGGCGGCGCCGCCCTCGAAGAGCCAGGCCAACTCGGCGTCCCGGTCCGCCGCGTGCACCACCGTGCGGTGCGGGGTGTCCTGCGGCCGGGCCCCGCGCAGCGCGAGGTGCACGGTCAGCCGGCTCGGCCACGCCGACTCGCGCTGGGCCGGCCCCTCCGCGCGCACGGGCCGCCCCGGAAGGAGCCCGCCGAGCACGCCCGGAGCGACGCCCGCGACCACGAACTCCGCTTCCTCCACCGTGCCGTCGGCCAGCTCCACGCCGGCCGCGCGCCCGTCCTTCTCCACGATCCGGGTGACGGCCGAGCCGTATCTGAACTCGACCTTCCGCTTCAGGCAGCGCGCGTGCACGGCGTCCGCGAGGGCCCGCATCCCGCCGGCCACCGCCCACGTCCCGAACGTCTGCTCCATGTACGGCAGCACGGCCGCGCTCGCGGGGGCCGTACGGGGATCGAGGCCGGACGCCAGCGCGTACTGCTCGAGGAGGGCCACCAGGCGCGGCTCCCCGCCCAGCTCGAGCGCGCCGACCTCGGCGAGCGTCGACGCGGCGCGGTCCTTGCGCAGAACCCGCTTGTGCACGACCGCGGGGTACGGCTCGCGGTCGGCCAGCACTTGCCAGTTCGGCCACAGCGGCTCTTCGAGCAGCGGGCGCCGCGAGCGGTCCCAGGCCTCCCGCGCGCGGTTCATGAACGCCGACCAGCGCCCGCCCGCGCCCGAACCGATCGCCGCGTCGAGGGCCTCGGCGACGCCCGCCCGCCGCGCGTTCGGCAGGTCCGTCGTCGTGCCGTCCGCGAAGACGTGCCGTACGGCGGGCTCGATCTGGGTGAGGCCGACGAGGTCCTCCAGCGGCTCCTTGCCGGTCTTGATGAACAAGTCCCGGTGGACCGCGGGCAGATGGAGCAGCCCCGGCCCTGTGTCGAACGCGAAGCCCTCGCGCTCGAGGCGGCCCAGCGACCCGCCGTACGTCGACGCGCGCTCGAACACCACCGGTCGGTGGCCCGCGACGGCCAGCCGAGCGGCGGCCGCCATGGCGCCCATCCCCGCGCCGATCACCGCAATTCGTGCCATGCCAGGGACCTTATCCGCCACCACTGACAACACCGCCGCCAGGTCGCGGCGGCGCGGCCGGCCGCTGAGTGCGGGCACGGAGTCCGCCTGGGTCTGAGCACGCACGCCTGAGTATCCGTACCTAGTCGGGGAGATGAGTAGGTACGCGGATGGGTCGCGACCTGCGCAGACGGAAGAGTGGAGGGCACGGAGAGGGGCACGGATGCGGCACCGCCGACACGGGGCGGCGGAACGGATCGAGTGCCTCTTGCCGCTCCTCTCGCCCGCGAGGGCGGGAGTGAGGACGGGGGACCCTGGGGGAGACCGAACGGGGGTCCAACGGGGGATCCACGGGGGAAACGGGGATCCACGGGGGATGCGCCGGTCCGGTGAGGCCTGAGAACGACCACAGGCCCCGCCGGACCGGCGCTTCATTTGCGCCGACCCGGCGGGGCCTGTCCGGCCCGGCCGCTGTCTCTCAGGCCTTGCCCGTCAGCGGCTGTCCGCCGCCCACCCGCCCCTGGAGCAGCAGCGACAGCGCGCCGTGCACATCGTCCAGCGAGCGCTCGGGCTGGAACGCCTGCCAGTCCAGGGCGGCCACGAGAACCATGCCCACGAGGGCCGCCGCCGTGAGCGGCACGTCGATCTCCGCGCTCAGCTCGCCGTCCGCGACCGCGGCCCGCAGGACCTCCTCGACCACGGCCACCGCCTCCTGGCGGACCACGGCGAGCGTGGACTGCCAGGCACGGTTGGTGCGCCACAGCTCGGCCACGAAGAGCTGGGTGAAGGCCGGGTAGTGCTCGATGAACCCGAGACCCGACCGGATCATCGCGTCCAGGGCGTCGACCTTGCTGCCGCCGTTCTCGTCCGTCTTCTGTGCCGCCTCCCGGAGGGAGGCGGTGAGGAGCCCGACGCCGTGCCGCAGCAGCTCCTCGAAGAGGACCGACTTGCTGGCGAAGTTGTAGTAGACCGTGCCCTTCGCGACCCCGGCCCGCTCGGCGATCTCGTCGACCGTGGTCGCGGAGAAGCCCTGTTCCGCGATGAGCGTGACCGCCGCCTCGTAGAGCTTCTGCCGGGTGGCCTGGCGCCGTGTGCTGCTTTCCATGCCCTTGATTCTCACAGGAGCCATTGTGGGCGCGCTCACAGGCTCAGCTCCGGGTGCAGCCGGTCCAGCGTCCACACCTGCTTGCGCCGGGCCGTCCACGCGGTGAGGGCGAGCGCGCCCACCGTGAACGCAGTCAGCACCACGCACGCCTGCCACACGGGCCCGAGCCCGCCGCCGGAGATCAGTCGCCGCAGGGCCTCCACGACGTAACTCATCGGCAGGAACGGGTGGAGCGCGTTGAAGAAGCCGGGGCTCGTCTGCACGGGATACGTGCCGCCCGCCGACGTCAACTGCAGCATCAGGAAGGCCAGTACGAGGATGCGGCCCGCCGCACCGAAGCGCGCGTTCAGCCACTGCACGATCGCCGCGAAGCACGCCGTGACCAGGCACAGGAAGCCGACCGTCCCCGCCGCGTGCAGCATCTCGAGCCCGAGGGCCCAGTGCAGTACGGACATCAGGGCCGCCACCTGAAGGAACCCGAGCGCGGCCACCGGCAGCCAGCCCGCGAACGCCACCCGCCAGGACGAGGAGCCGGCCGCGAGGGCGCGCCGGTTCATCGGCTGGATCAGCATGTAGGCGACCATCGCGCCCACCCACAGGGAGAGCGGGATGAAGTAGGGCGCGAAGCCCGTCCCGTAGTTGGGCGCCTTGTGCAGCGACTGGGAGGCCAGCTGGACGGGGTCGGCCATCACCCCGGTGCGCTGGTCGCGGTCCTTCTTGTCGTAGTCGGGGATCTTCTGCACGCCGTCGTGCAGTCCGCCGGCGAGCTTGCCCGAGCCGTCGGCCAGCTGGAACATGCCGCCGTTCAGGTCGTCCGCGCCGGTCGTCAACCGGCCGACCCCGCTGTTGAGTTCGGTCGACCCGCTCTGCGCCGTGCCGAGCCCCGTGTGCAGCTTCTCGGCGCCCGCGGCGACCTGGCCCGCCCCGTCGTTGAGCTTGTTGATCTGGGCGACCGCGCTCTCGACGTCCTGGTCGAGCGTGGGGGCGTGCGCGGCCAGGTTCTCGGACTGCTTCTGGAGCATCGCCAGGTGGCTGTCCATCTGGCCGAGGTTGCCGTGCTCGTCCTGGATGAGCCTGTTCAGGTCGTCGGAGATCGTGGCGACGTCGTTCGCCGCCGTCTTCGCCTTCTTCAGGTCGGGGCAGGCCGGGTCGTCGATCACCGCCTTCTCGCAGCGCCTTTCGTAGACGGCGTCCAGGGCGTCGGACCCCGCGTGTGCGCCCGTACGCGCGGTGGGGGCGATCTTCACCAGGTCGTCCAGGTTGTGCCGGACGCCCTGCGCGGAGTCGGCGACGAGGCGCGCCGTGTCGGCGATCGCCTTCTTGTTGCCCTTCAGGAAGGGGCGCACCTGGTCGGCCGCGCCGTTCACCTTGTCGGCGAGCAACTGCGTGCCGTCGGCGACCTGTCGGGACCCCGACTCCAGGTCACCGGCCCCGCTGGTGAGCTTCGTCAGGCCGCTCTCCAGGTCGCCGCTGCCCTTCTTGGCGTCCTTCAGGCCGTCGGCCAGGTCCTTGGAGCCCTTCTTGGCCTTGCCGATGCCGCCCTCGAGCTGGTCGGCGCCCTTGGCCGCCTTCTTCGTCGCGTCATGGATGTCCGAGAAGGACACGAAGATCTTGTCGAGGAACGAGCGCGACGCGTTGGCGGAGGCCGCGGAGCGCACCTCGGAGAAGACCGTCCGGGAGATCTGCCCGACGATGTAGTTGTTCGCGTCGTTCGTGCGCACCTGGAGGGCGCCGGTCTCGGGCGAGTCACCGGAACTCGACGCGATGCGCTTGCTGAAGTCCTCCGGCATGGTCAGCGACAGGTAGTACGTGCCGTCCTCCACGCCCTTCTGCGCCTGCGCCGAGCTGACCTCGTGCCACTGGAAGGTGTCGCTGTCGTACAGGCCCTTGGTGATGTCGTCGCCCGCGCTGACCTTCTGCCCTGCGGCCGTCGCGCCCTTGTCGTCGTTGACGAGTGCCACCGGGATCTTGTCGAGCTTTCCGTACGGGTCCCAGAAGGACCACAGGTACAGCGCCCCGTAGAGCAGCGGCAGCAGGAGGAGCGCGACGAGTGCCGCGCGCGGCAGCTTTCCCCTGCCGAAGCGCCTGAGTTCAAGCGCGGCGAGCTTCGGCGAGCGCATCGGCCGTCTCCTTCGCGGTGTCGTTCGTGGTGTTCGCCGGGGCGGTCGACACGACGACCGCCCCTTCGGGCGCCTCGCTGCACACGGCGACGACCGTCGTGCCCGCGTCGGCGATGGCCCGCAACTGGGCCCAGATCTCGGCCCGTTCGGCGTCCGCGAGCTTCAGGTCGGTGTCGTCGACGCCGATCAGGCGCGGGCGGCCGATGAGCGCGAGCGCCAGGGACAGGCGCAGGGCCTCGAGGCGCTCCAGGTCGCGCACGGAGGTGCGGGAGCCCTTCGGCAGGGTCTCGGTGTCGAGCCCCGCGGCGGCGAGCGCGGCGTCGATGCGCAGGCTCGCCTCGGCCCGCCGCTCGGCGGGCGTGCGCAGCAGCCCGCGGAGCGTTCCGTCGAACCTCCGCTGAAGGAGCGCCTGTTCCCGCAGGTGCTCGGCCACGGTCAGGGCGGGATCGAGCTCCGTCACGCCGGGCACGTGCGCGAGCGCGCTCATCCTGCGTACGGCGGTCAGCTGCTTCGGCAGCCGCATCCCGCCGACCCGCGCCGTCCCCTCGCTCGGCTTCATCCGCCCGGTCAGCGCGAGCAGCAGGCAGGTGCGCCCGCTGCCGGAGGGGCCCTCCACGGCGACGAGCGAACCCGCCGCCGCGTCGACGTCGATGCCACGGAAGGCCCAGCCCCGCGGCCCCTTCAGGCCGAAGTCCGTGGCGGCCACCGAGGCTCCGACCGTCTCCCCGTGCTCGTCCGCGCTGTCCGGGTTCGTCGCCCCGCTTGCCGGGCCGTCCATGGTCCCCCCTGGGTACCTCTTTGAACTGACTGGTCAGTGCAAAAGCTAGCCCGAACTTCCGATCGAAGCAAAATGCCTGGTCAGGGCCGATTGTCAGTGGCGTACCCCACGATGGGCACATACGGCCACAGTGCCGTCACACAGACGACAGGAGGTTCGTCATGGCTGGACACAAGGCACCTACCGCAGCTGCCACCCGCCGCGGCGCCACCGGCCCTGCCCCCTCACCCACCGGACCGGCGAGCGACATCCACCCGGTGCTCCGCCGGGCCGGCGCCCCGCCCGCCGCCCTCGACCTGCTCGCCCAGGCCCGCGCCGGACTCGACGAGGCGTCCGTGCTCGAGACGGCGAACGAGCGGTACGCCACGGCCCACCTCGCCGCGCTGCGCACCGCCGCCGCCGTGCTCGCGGCCCGCGGCAGGCCCGAGCCCACGCCCAGGCGCCGCGCCAAGATACGCAGCGCGTGGGAGGTGCTCCCCGAGATAGCCCCCGAGCTGACGGAGTGGAGCGCCCTGTTCGCCTCGGGCGCCACCAAGCGCGCCCGCGCGGAGGCGGGGATACGCGACGCGGCGACCGCACGCGACGCCGACGACCTGCTGCGTGACGTGGCGATGTTCCTGCGCCTGGTCGAGCGCGCGCTCGTGCTGCAGCCGGTGCTGCCCCAGCCCCGACAGGAGGACGACGGGCGCACGAGCAGGAGGACGGTGCAGGACGCCGGGTAGCGCGCGGGGCCCCGCGCACGGATGGCATGGGCGCGGGGCCGCGCCCATTAGGGTGGAGGCGCCCGAACCTGTACTTGCTCCGCCGCCGGTCGGAGCCGCCCCGAGGAGTCACCTGCCGTGTCGGATCACCACCCTCGAACCACGTCACCGCGCTCTGACTCCTCGCGGCCCCGCGCCTCCCTCCGTACCGCCGTCGTCTGGGACGTCCTCAAGGACGCCCTCGACCGGCGCGCCAAGTCGGCGGGCAGCGAGGCCCACGGGGTACTCGATGTACTCGACACCGGCGGCGGCAGCGGCAACTTCGCGGTGCCGGTCGCCCAGCTGGGCCACCGCGTCACCGTCGTCGACCCCAGCCCGAACGCGCTGTTCGCCCTGGAGCGCCGGGCGGCGGAGGCCGGCGTCGCCGACCGGGTGCGCGGCGTCCAGGGCGACGTCTCGGGCCTGTTCGACGTCGTCGAGCGCGGCGGCTACGACGCGGTCCTGTGCCACGGCGTCCTCGAGTACGTGGAGGAACCGGCGGAAGGCGTGCGCAACGCGGTGGGCGCGCTGCGCCCCGGCGGCGTGCTCAGCCTGCTCGCCGCGGGCCTCGGCGGCGCCGTCATCGCGCGCGCCCTCGCGGGACACTTCAAGGAGGCCAGGCAGGCGCTCGACGACCCGGCGGGACGCTGGGGCGAGGGCGACCCGGTGCCGCGCCGCTTCACGGCCGAGCAGCTCAAGGAGCTCGTCGGCGGGGCCGGAGTGGACGTCGGCGCGGTGCACGGTGTGCGGGTCTTCGCGGACCTCGTCCCGGGCGTCCTCGTGGACACCGAGCCGAGCGCGCAGCGGGAACTGCTGAAGCTCGAGGCGGCCGCCGCCGAGCTCCCCGCCTTCCACGCCGTGGCCACGCAACTGCACGTGCTCGGTGAGAAGCGAGTGGCCGAAGAGGGCTGACCCGGCCGACCGGCGGCCGGGAGCCGCCGCTGATCAGCGGCGCAGCGTTTGATGGAGTACGCCACAGGCCCCCCGATCGGACGCTCGGCGCCGTATGATCTGAGAAGACGGTCCGGCATGACGGGTCGGCCTGCGGGGCATGTCGCCCTGTGAGCCGGGACGCCGTGTCGCGGTCGGCAATGGCGAAGTTGGCGTAGAGGGGCGGGTTTCACGGGGGCGATTCCCTGCCTATCCTGAAGGGGACCCCCGGTCGCCCCGGCGACTGCACGATGAGGAGGACTCCGTGCCGCTCTCGGAGCACGAGCAGCGCATGCTCGAGCAGATGGAGCGAGCGCTGTACGCCGAAGATCCCAAGTTCGCGACAGCGCTTGAGGGAAGCGGGCTGCGTACATACACCCGACGTCGGGTCTACCAGGCAGTCGTGGGCTTCCTGGTGGGTATCGCGCTCCTCATGGCAGGAATGGTCGCGCAGCAGATCTGGATCAGCGTGGTGGGGTTCCTCGTCATGCTGGGATGTGCGGTGCTCGCCGTCACCGGCTGGCGCAAGGCCCCCAAACCGGGGGAGCAGCAGGCGGCAGGAGCGGCCGGAGCCGTGCCGGGCGCGTCGGCGCCCCGACGGCAGGGCAAGCAGAAGCGCTCCATGATGGACCGCATCGAGCAGCGCTGGCAGCGCCGCCGGGACGAGCAGGGCGGCCGCTGAGCAGCGGGCGGCAAGCCGCCCGCCCCGCATCGCCGACTACGACCCATACGAAGACATCCGCAAAGGGTGACCGCATCACGCGGTCACCCTTTGCGCGTAATCTCAGCCTTCGCGCGTAATCTCAGCTCAGCTTCCCTGTCGCGCGGGCCGTGTGAACCGGCCGCGCACGCCCAGCGTGAACGCCTCCCAGCGTCGCGCCGCCGCCCACACCACCCGGACGGCCGAGCGGGGTGCGAACGTCGCCCGGAGCCGGGTCGACCGGCTCGATTTCGCGTGCAGATCGTCGTGCAGGCGGCGGACGTCCTCGCCCAGACCCGAAGCGGGCCGGGGCCGCGGCGCGTACAGCACCTGCTCCACGGCGGCGGCCACCCGGTGCACGCTGTCGGCCGCGTCGGGCTCGAGTTCGCCGATCCGGACGATGCGTGCCGCCGCCGTCCGCGGCGTCTGCGAGTCGTCCGGCGCGATGCCGTGGTCCCACGCCGTGTCCGTGACCTCCCGCCAGGCCGCCAGGGTGCGCCCGACGGCATCGGCGTCCGTGCGCCCCGCAGAGCCGAGCCGCACCGCACGGACCCGCCTGCGCCACAGCATCGGCAGAAGCGGCACCACGAGGATCAGCAGCGCGATCAGGGACACCACAGTGATCGTGCCGACCGGCGGACCGTCGCCCGGCGAGCCGCCCACGACGGCGGGGGCGGCGCTGCCGCAGCTTCCGTCCTTGCGTTGGGCCAAGGAGCAGCTCTGGGACGTCGAGGGCTCCGGGGCCGTGGGCGCGGTGGAGGCGGACTCGCTGGGCGCCGCCGGGTTGCTGGGGCTGCCGTCGGGGCTGTTCTCCACCGTGTAGTCCGGGGTCGTGCCGCGGTTCGGCGTGGGCTCGAAGCGGGTCCAGCCGACGCCCTCGAAGTACAGCTCGGGCCACGCGTGCGCGTCGCGCAGGCCCACCGAGTACTTGCCCTCGCCCGAGGGAACGCCCGGAGTGAAGCCGACCGCGACGCGGGCCGGAATGCCGAGCGTGCGGGCCATGGCGGCCATCGAGAAGGAGAAGTGGACGCAGAAGCCCTCCTTCTGCTTCAGGAACCGGGCTATCGCCGCGGAACCGCTGCCGGCCCGCACCTCCGTGTTGTACGTGAAGCCGCCGCTGACCGCGAAGTAGTCCTGCAGCTTCACCGCACGCTCGTAGTTGTTCGACGCGCCCTCGGTGACCTTGAGGGCCGTCGTGCGGACCACGTTCGGCAGCGAGGCCGGCACCTTGGTGAACTCGCGGACCATGCCCCCGGGCGGCGCTCCCGCGGCGGCGAGCTGCTGCGGCGTCGGCCGCACGATCAGGCTGTCGACGGTGTACGTCTTCCCGCGCGTGGTCTGCCCGTGGTCGCCCACCAGGGTCCGGCCGACCCGCTCGAACCGCCAGCGCCCGTCGATCCCCACCCGCGTCGCCGGATACGGCATCGGCAGCCAGTCCTGCGCGTACCAGTCGGCCGCGGAGATCTTCGTCCGCACCTGGGTCCTGCGTACGTCGGCGCCCAGACCCGGCGGATCGGGCAGCGTGGACGGCACGTCGTCGATGCTGCGGACCGAGGGGCGCCAGGTCGTGCCGTCGAACTCGTCGAGCGCCACGATCCGCAGATACATGTCGGACGCCTGGTCCGTGTCCGTCCGGTAGGACATCACCTCCCGGTCCTCCGGCTGGTTCAGGCTGTTCTGCAGCGAGACCAGCGGGTTGACCGCGGAGATCGTGCCGCCGCCTCCGGTCCCGCCGCGCACCCCGCTGCCGGACGCGCCGAGGAGCCCGCCGTCCAGGGTGGGCAGGGCGAGCGGCACCACCAGGGCGAGCCCCAGGGCGACAGCGCCGATCCGGCGGCCCGTACGGACCGGGGCGAGGGCCCCGTGCGCGCCCTCCAGCACGGGCGTGGACGCGCCGGGCGCCCGCCCGGCACCCCCGAACACCCGGCCCCACTGGGAGAGCCGGTCGCGCCCCTCCGCGAGCAGCAGCAGGAGATAGCCGCCGGCCGCGAGCAGGAACCACAGCCAGTCCGCGCCGCCCACGGAGAGCCCCGCGGCGACCGAGTACAGGGCGAGCAGCGGCAGCCCCGCCGGGGCCGCGCTGCGGAACGTCACCGCGAGGACGTCCACGAAAAGACCGATCACCAGCGCGCCGCCCACCAGCATCAGCCGGATGCCGTCGGTCAGCGGCGCCGGTATGGCGTACCGGCCCACGTCCTCGCCGCCCACCTGGAGCAGCAGGCCGAAGTGCCGGAAGGCCTCGGGGCCCGGCAGGAACGCGGCGATCGCCTGGTCGCGGGCGAAGAGGACGGTGAGCAGCAGCAGCGACACCAGGGCCTGCGCCGCCACCGTCAGCGGGCGGGCGAGCGGCACCCGGCGGGCGAACGCGCCCACCGCGGCCTGGATCACCAGCAGGATCGCGATCTGTATCAGCCACGTGGACCGGTCGACCAGCGGGAGCAGCGCGCACGAGGCCAGGAACGTGGCCAGCGTGGCGCAGATCGACAGGCGGGCGCCGCCGCTCATGACCAACCCCCTGAGGTGTTCCGGGTATCCAGGGAATCCGCGGCGCCGGCCGGCGCGGACAGCCCCGTACGCTCCCTGTCCGCCTGCCGCCAGAGGTCCGCGAGGGACGCGCCGTGCGGCACGGCCACCGCGGTCCATCCCGCTTCCCGCAGCATCCGCAGCCGCTCGGTGCAGCGCTCCGAAACCGGCGACCCGGGCCCCTGGGTCCAGGAGCCGCTGTCCAGGACGAAGGCGAGCGCGCCACCACTGCGGCGGCGCATCTTGGCGACGACGGAGGCCTGCTCCTCGTCGAGGTCGCCGAAGAAGGCGACCAGAAGTCCTTCGTTGCCGCCGCGCAGCACGTCGTACGCGGCGGAGAGCGTGCCGCCGTCGGAGTGGTCGACGACGGCGAGCGTGTCCATCATCAGGCCCGCCGCGTCCGCCGACTCCTGGCTGGTGCCCGCGAAGCCGTCGGTGCCCTCGCCGGGTACCGCGTTGCCCGTGTCGGTCAACAGGCGGACGGAGAAGCCGCGTTCGAGCATGTGCACCAGGACGGAGGCCGCGCCGGACACCGCCCACTCGAAGGCCGAGTCGGGCCCGGCGCCCTGGAAGGCGGGCGCGCGCGTGTCGAGCAGCACGGTGCAGCGGGAGCGCTGCGGCTGCTCCTCGCGGCGCACCATCAGCTCGCCGTAGCGCGCGGTCAGCCGCCAGTGGACGCGGCGCAGGTCGTCTCCGTACCGGTAGCCGCGCGGGATCACGTCGTCCTCGCCGGCCAGCGCGAGCGAGCGCTGCCGCCCGTCCCCGTACCCCTTCGCCTCACCGGTGAGACGCACCGGAGGCAGCGCGTCCACGCGCGGGATCACCGTCAGGCTGTCGTACGTCGAGAAGGACCGGGTCAGTTCGCACATGCCGAAGGGGTCCGTGAGGCGCAGCTGCAGCGGCCCCAGCGGATAGCGGCCGCGCAGGTCGGAGCGGACCCGGTAGGACACCTCGCGGCGGCCGCCCGCCTCGACCCGGTCGAGGACGAACCGGGGCCGCGGCCCGAGCACGTACGGCACCCGGTCCTGGAGCATCAGCAGGCCGGTCGGCAGCCGGGAGATGTTGTCCATGCGCAGGTGCACGCGTGCCTCGGAACCCGCGGGTACGCGCGCGGGGGAGAGCCGGCGGCTGCCCGCGACCCGGTAGCGGGTGCGGTACAGGACGCCCGCGCACACCAGCGGCAGGGCCGCGAGCAGCAGGCCGACCCGGAGCAGATCGCTCTGCCCGAGGACGTACGCGCAGATCCCCGCCGCGATGCCGGCGGCCAGGAACGAACGGCCGCGCGTGGTGAGTCCGGCGAGGGCGGTGCGCAGACCGCTCTTGTCGCCGACGTTCCTTCCCGCGTCGTCGTCCGTGAATCCGCCCCCCGGATCCGGCGCGTAGTGCCCCGTGTGTCCCCCCGGTGTCATCACAGCCTCCGCGGACCGGGCGGCTGCTGGCCGTACAGCGGGGGCGTCGTCGAGTCGTAGGGCTGCGCGGCGCGGGGTTCGGCGGCCGGGACCGGGGTGCGCTGCAGGATGTCGAGGACGACCTGCTCGGCGGTGCGCCGGTTCAACTGGGCCTGGGCGGTGGGCAGCAGACGGTGCGCCAGGACCGCCACGGCCAGCGCCTGGATGTCGTCGGGCAGCGCGTACTCGCGGCCGCTGAGGGCCGCGGCCGCCTTCGCCGCGCGCAGCAGGTGCAGCGTCGCGCGCGGGGACGCGCCGAGTCTGAGGTCGGGGTGGGTGCGCGTGGCGGCGACCAGGTCCACCGCGTAGCGCCGTACAGCGTCGGCTACATGGACCGTGCGCACGGCGTCGATGAGCTTCACGATCTCGTGCGCGTGCGCCACCGGCTGCAGGTCGTCCAGCGGGTTCACGCCGCCGTGGACGTCCAGCATCTGAAGCTCGGCCTCCGGGCTCGGATAGCCGATGGAGACGCGGGCCATGAAGCGGTCGCGCTGGGCCTCGGGGAGCGGGTAGGTGCCCTCCATCTCGACCGGGTTCTGCGTGGCCACCACCATGAAGGGGGTGGGCAGTTCGTACGTCTTGCCGTCGATGGTGACCTGGTGCTCCTCCAGGGACTCGAGGAGCGCGGACTGGGTCTTCGGGGACGCACGGTTGATCTCGTCCCCGATCACGATCTGCGCGAAGACGGCGCCCGGCTTGAACTCGAACTCCCGACGCTGCTGGTCCCAGATGGACACACCGGTGATGTCCGATGGCAGCAGGTCGGGAGTGAACTGGATGCGGCGCACCGAGCAGTCGATGGACCGCGCGAGCGCCTTGGCCAGCATCGTCTTGCCGACACCCGGAACATCCTCGATGAGCAGATGTCCCTCGGCGAGCAGCACGGTCAGCGAGAGCCGTACGACCTCCGGCTTGCCCTCGATCACAGCCTCCACCGACCCCCGCACGCGTTCCGCGGTGGTGGTCAGATCAGTGAGGCTCGCTCGATCGTCATAGGTCGTCACCCGGCCCTCCTCGGCCCGTACTTTCCGGGCCGACGCGCTACGACGCGAACCGGCCCACCCCGATACACGGACAGCGCGCACGAGATGTTCGCCGCTCGTGCGGATGTCACACACGCATTCTTGTTTGCGTTACCGGTTCGTGTCACTCGCCTGTGGACAACTGGCCGCGATATGTCAGGGCTTGAAGCCCTTTGAGAGGAAAGTCGACCGCATTCGGACCGGCTGTCAGGCCGGCTCGATCTCCCGCAGCAAGCCCGTCTTCACATCGAAGACAAATCCGCGGACGTCGTCGGTGTGCAACAGGAACGGCGAGGTGCGCACCTTCTGGATGGACTGGCGCACGTCCTGGTCGACATCGCGGAAGCCCTCGACCGCCCAGGTGGGGCGCTGGCCGACCTCCATCTCCAGGTCGGTCCTGAAGTCCTCGGTCAGGCCCTCAAGGCCGCAGTTGCTGTGGTGGATGAGGACCACGCTGCGGGTGCCGAGCGCGCGCTGGCTGACGGTGAGGGAGCGGATCACGTCGTCGGTGACGACGCCGCCCGCGTTGCGGATCGTGTGGCAGTCGCCGAGCTCGAGGCCCAGGGCGGCGTGCAGGTCGAGGCGGGCGTCCATGCACGCGACGACCGCGACCTGAAGTACGGGGCGCGCGTCCATGCCGGGGTCGGTGAACGCCGCGGCATACCGCCCGTTCGCGTCGACAAGGCGGTCGATCACGCTTCCGTCGGCGGGTATGGCGCCTTCGGAGGCGGCTCCAGAGGGGAGGTGAGCAGAAGTCGTCATGACTATGACGGTAGCCGTCGAGCCTGGTCGGGGCCCGCTGTGAGAGCGGACAAAGAACATCATTGAGCCTTGTTGTGAGCGAACCCACAGAGGGGTGCGACCTCGGCCGCTCGGGTGAATTCACCCGATTCGCGGCTTCGGGCCGTGGCGGCCGCGACGCGCGGTCCGCTTGGTCGACCGGTTGATTGACCGGGGGGCACCGTGGACTAAAGTGACGCCGACCCCAGATAACCACGCAACGATGCAACACGGAGATCCCGGCACCGCCGTCCCGGCACCTGTCGGAACGCTCCCCGCGTGCGCGGCGCGTACGTACGGCTCGGCCTCCTCCCGCTCCGGTCGGTCGGCGTCACTTCCCCGGCGCCGACGGACCACCTTCCCCTTCACGAGCGGGCGGGGACCCGGCAGTGCGTACGCCTCCACGCCGGACCTGAGAGGGACCTTTGAGCCAGCGACACGTTCCGGTCATGCTCCAACGCTGCTTGGACGTGTTGGCTCCGGCACTTGCCCAGCCGGGCGCGGTCGTCGTCGACTGCACGCTCGGCCTCGGCGGGCACAGTGAGGCGCTGCTCTCCACGTTCCCCTTGTGCCGCCTCGTCGCGCTCGACCGCGACAAGGAAGCGCTGCGTCTTTCCGGCGAGCGCCTCGCGCCCTTCGGCGACCGGGCCACGCTCGTGCACGCCGTCTACGACGAACTGCCCGAGGTCCTCGACCGGTTGGGCATCCCGAAGGTGCAGGGCGTCCTGTTCGACCTCGGCGTCTCCTCCATGCAGCTCGACGAGGCCGACCGCGGCTTCGCGTACGCGCAGGACGCGCCGCTCGACATGCGCATGGACCAGTCGGCCGGGATGAGCGCCGCCGAGGTGCTCAACACGTACCCGCCGGGTGAACTGGTGCGGATCCTGCGCCAGTACGGCGAGGAGAAGCAGGCCAAGCGCATTGTTTCGGCCATCGTGCGGGAGCGCGAGAAGGAGCCGTTCAGCAACAGCGCCCGGCTCGTCGAGCTGATCCGCGACTCCCTGCCGCAGGCCGCCAAGCGCACCGGCGGCAACCCCGCCAAGCGCACCTTCCAGGCCCTGCGCATCGAGGTCAACGGCGAGCTGAGCGTGCTCGAGCGGGCGATCCCGGGGGCCGTGAAGTCGCTCGCCGTCGGCGGCCGGATCGCCGTCCTGTCGTACCACTCGCTCGAGGACCGCCTGGTCAAGCAGGTGTTCGCGGCCGGGGCGAGCAATACGGCGCCGCCCGGACTGCCGGTCGTCCCCGAGCAGTACCAGCCGCGGCTGAAGCTGCTCACGCGCGGCGCCGAACTCCCCACGGAGGAAGAGGTCGCGGAGAACCGCCGGGCCGCTCCGGCACGGCTGCGGGGTGCGCAGCGCATCCGCGAGGATGTCGAGGGGTGACGGCCGAGTGACGTACGCGCGCGTGGAGGGGTGGTCATGAGCGCCAGCAGTGGCTCGAAAGGTGCGCTGCGCGACAGGGCCGCCCGCCTTGCGCGGCTGCTCCCGCTCGGCCCGTCCGGCGGCACACAGGCCGCACGTACCCCGTTCGTCCTTCTCGTCGTGCTGCTCCTCGGCGGCGGTCTCATCACGCTCCTGATGCTGAACTCCTCGCTCAACGAAGGCTCGTTCCAGCTCACCAAGCTCAAGAAGCAGACCACCGAACTCACCGACGACGAGCAGGAACTCCAGCGCGACGTCGACTCCTACTCGGCGCCCGACGCCCTCCTGCGGCGCGCCCGCGGGCTCGGCATGGTGCCCGGCGGCGACCCGGCGTTCCTGGAGCCGAACGGCACCGTCAAGGGCATGCCGAGCCCGGCGGCCGGACCGCCCGCCCCGCCCCGCGTCGAGCCGAAGAAGACGCGGGAGGCCACCCCGAGCGCGAGCGCGTCGCCCTCCGCGAGCCCGTCCGCGTCGGCCGGCACGTCCCCCTCCGCCAAACCCTCCGAGTCGGCGAGCCCGAACTCCTCGGTCGAGCCCTCCCCTTCGAGCACCGGCAGGTGACGCCATGACCGACAGGGAGCCCCCGCGCCGCCGCGTGCCAGGCCCCGCGCGCCCGCCGCGCACCGGCCGGCCCGCGCCCAAGCCCACCCCGAAGGGGGCGGCCAAGCGCCCCGCCAGGCCCGCGCCGAAGCCCGCGGCCAGGTCCGCGCAACAGGGCCGCCCCGCCCCGCGCCAGGCCACCCGCCGTCCCCGCCCCGCCCCGCCGAAACCGAAGCAGAAGGCGGCCTCCCGGCTGCGTCTCGGCAGCCCGAAGCCGCGCCTGCGCATGGTCAGCCTCGGCCTCACGCTGGTCCTGCTGGTCTTCGTCGTCCGCCTCTTCCAGGTGCAGGGCGTCGACGCCAGCGCGTACGCGGCGAAGGCCTCGCTGAACCGATACGTCAGCCACTCGATCGCCGCCGAGCGCGGTGGCATCACGGACCGCAGCGGCGTCGAGCTCGCCGCGAGCGTGGACGCGTACGACATCACCGCCGACCCGACGCTGTTCACGAAGAAGGCCACCAAGGTCGACGACGCGCCGGAGCAGGCGGCGGCGCTCCTCTCGCCGATCATCGGCGTCGACGCCGCCGAGCTGACCAAGAAGCTGAAGACGAAGAACACGCGGTACGTGCGGCTCGCCGCGCGCCAGACGCCGCAGGTCTGGAAGCAGATCAAGGACCTCAGGACCACGCTGAACGAGAAGGCGAACGCCGCGGGCCGCACCGCGAGCGTGCTGTCCGGCGTGGTCGCCGACCCCAGCAGCAAGCGCGTCTACCCGAACGGCGACCTCGGCGCGGGCGTCCTCGGCTGGGTCAACGCCGACGGCAAGGGCGGCGGCGGCGTGGAGCAGCAGCTCGACAAGGAGCTCGCGGGCAAGCCCGGAAAGATCCGCTACGCCCAGTCCGGCGGACAGCAGGTACCGACGGCGGGCAGCACAGAGCAGCCCGCGGTCCCCGGCTCGGACGTCGAGCTGACCATCGACCGCGACATCCAGTGGGCCGCGCAGAACGCGATCGACGAGCAGGTCAAGAAGTCGAAGGCGGACCGCGGCTACGTGATAGTGCAGGACACCAAGACCGGCGAGGTCCTGGCCATGGCGAACGCGCCCGGCTTCGACCCGAACGACCTGGCGGACGCCAAGGCCTCCGCCCTCGGCAACGCCGCGCTCCAGGACGCGTACGAGCCCGGCTCCACCGCCAAGGTCATGTCGATGTCGGCCGTCCTGGAGGAGAACGCGGCCACGCCGGGGACCCACGTCACCGTGCCCAACCGGCTGCACCGCGGCGACCGCCTCTTCCAGGACGACGTCGACCACCCGACCTGGCACCTCACGCTCAACGGCGTGCTCGCCAAGTCCAGCAACATCGGCACCATCCTGGCGACGGGCCAGCTCGGCAAGACGCAGCCGGAGGCCAACGCGAAGCTCTACTCGTACCTGCGCAAGTTCGGCATCGGCCGGGAGAGCGGCCTCGGCTTCCCCGGCGAGACGTCCGGCATCCTCGCGCCCGCCGACAAGTGGTCCACGTCGCAGCAGTACACGATCCCGTTCGGCCAGGGCTTCTCCATCAACGCGATGCAGGCCGCGTCCGTGTACTCGACCATCGCCAACGGCGGCGTACGCGTGCAGCCCACCCTCGTACGCGGCACCAAGGGTCCCGACGGGCGGTTCACGCCCGCGCCGAAGCCCAAGGAGAACCGCGTCGTCAGCAAGAAGACCGCCAAGACCGTCGCGCAGATGCTGGAGTCCGTGGTCGACGACGAAGAGGGCACGGGCGCGAAGGCGCGCATCCCGGGCTACCGCGTCGCGGGCAAGACGGGCACCGCCAACCGCGTGGATCCGGCCACCGGCCGCTACAAGGGCTACACGTCGTCGTTCGCCGGTTTCGCGCCCGCCGACAAGCCGCGCGTCACGGTCTACTGCGCGATCCAGAACGCCACCAAGGGCGGCTACTTCGGCGGCCAGATCTGTGGCCCGATCTACAAGAAGGTCATGGAGTTCGCCCTGAAGACGCTTCAGACCCCGCCCACGGGCGACAAGCCGGCCAGGCTTCCCGTCACGTTCAAGCCGTGACGTTTTCCAGCCAGGACGGGCCGTGACCATGATCACTCACAAGCCGTGAGGGTGCCGTGACAGCCATCACCTCCGATCCGGGGAACCGCCCCGCGCCACGCCCCTCGCTTCGCCCGGCGGGGGGTGGGCCCGGTACGCTCACGCCGTGCCACACGCTGATCAGTCCCAAACCACCCAGAAGGGCGCACCCGTGACATACCCCGGGCCGCCGCGACCGGTCGAGGTCTCCGCCACACCCCTCGCGGAACTCGCCGATCAACTGGGTGTCTCCACGCCCAGGGCCGCAGTGGAGGTCACCGGCATCACCCACGACTCCCGTGCGGTGCGCCCCGGCGACCTGTACGCGGCCCTGCCAGGAGCCCGCGCGCACGGCGCCGACTTCGCCGCACAGGCCGCCTCGCTCGGCGCCGTCGCCGCGCTGACCGACCCGGCGGGCTGGGAGCGCGTGTCCGAGGCCGGACTCGTCCCGCTCGTCGTGGACAACCCGCGCGGCCGGATGGGCGAGCTGGCCGCGACGATCTACGGCCACCCCGGCAAGGACCTGCTCCAGCTCGGCATCACCGGCACGTCCGGCAAGACCACCACCGCGTACCTCATCGAGGGCGGTCTCCGGACGGTCCGCAGCACCGGCCTCATCGGCACGGTCGAGATGCGGATCGGCGACGAGCGGATCAAGTCCGAGCGCACCACTCCGGAAGCCACCGATCTCCAGGCGCTGTTCGCGGTCATGCGCGAGCGCGGCACCGAGGCCGTCGCCATGGAGGTCTCCAGCCACGCCCTCGTGCTCGGCCGGGTCGACGGCTGCGTCTTCGACGTGGCGGTCTTCAACAACCTGAGCCCGGAGCACATGGAGTTCCACTCCGACATGGAGGACTACTTCCAGGCGAAGGCACAGCTGTTCACGAAGGCCCGCAGCAAACAGGGCGTCGTGAACTACGACGACGAGTACGGGCGCCGGCTCATCGACGAGTCCGAGGTCCCCGTCGTCAGCTTCTCCGCGGAGGGCCACCCGGACGCCGACTGGCGCGCCGAGGACGTCGAAGTCGGGCCGTTCGACTCGACGTTGACCGTCGTCGGCCCCAAGGGTGAGCGGATCAGCGCCAAGGCGCCGCTCGCGGGCCCCTTCAACGTCGCGAACACCCTCGCCGCGATCGTCACCCTCGCCGTCGCCGGGATCGACCCGCAGACCGCGGCCGACGGCGTCGCCGCCGTACCCGGCGTGCCCGGCCGCCTCGAGCGCGTGGAGGCCGGCCAGAAGTACCTCGCCGTCGTCGACTACGCGCACAAGACCGACGCCGTGGAGTCCGTGCTCCGGGCGCTGCGCAAGGTCACCGAGAACAAGCTGCACATCGTGCTCGGCTGCGGCGGCGACCGCGACAGGACCAAGCGGATGCCGATGGGCGCGGCCGCGGCGCGGTTCGCCGACACGGCCATCCTCACCTCCGACAACCCGCGCTCCGAGGACCCCCTCGCGATCCTCGCCACGATGCTCGCGGGCGCAGCCGACGTACCGGCCCACGAGCGGGGCGACGTCGCCGTGTTCGAGGACCGGGCCGCGGCCATCGCCGCGGCCGTGGCGCGCGCCGAGCCCGGTGACACGGTGCTCATCGCGGGCAAGGGCCACGAGCAGGGCCAGGACATCGCCGGTGTGGTCCGCCCGTTCGACGACCGCCAGGTCCTCCGCGCGTCCATCGAGGCGGCCGCAGCCACCGTCGACCACCAGAAAACCCAGGGATGAAGTTGTGATCGCCCTCTCCCTCGCCGAGATCGCCTCAGCCGTCGGCGGGCAGACGTACGACATACCGGACCCGCAGGCCCGGGTCACCGGGCCGGTCGTCATCGACTCGCGCAAGGTCGAGCCGGGAAGCCTGTTCGCCGCCTTCGTGGGCGAGCGGGTCGACGGCCACGACTACGCGCGCGAGGTCGTCGACAAGGGGGCCGCCGCCGTACTGGCGTCGCGCCCGGTCGGTGTGCCCGCCATCGTCGTCGACGACGTCCAGGCGGCGCTCGGCGCGCTCGCCCGGCACGTGGTCGCGCGGCTCGGCGCCACCCTTGTGGCTCTCACCGGCTCGGCCGGCAAGACCAGCACCAAGGACCTGATCGCCCAGGTGCTGCGCCGCAAGGCCGACACGGTCTTCACGCCCGGCTCGTTCAACAACGAGATCGGCCTGCCGCTGACCGCGCTCACCGCCACCGACGAGACGCAGTTCCTCGTCCTGGAGATGGGCGCCCGCGGCATCGGCCACATCACGTACCTGACGGGCCTCACGCCCCCGAAGGTCGGGGTCGTCCTGAACGTCGGGACCGCGCACATCGGCGAGTTCGGCGGCCGCGAGCAGATCGCGGTGGCGAAGGGCGAACTGGTGGAGGCCCTCCCCGCCGACGGCACCGCGATCCTCAACGCGGACGACCCGCTGGTGCGCGCCATGGCTTCGCGCACGAAGGCCAAGGTGCTCTTCTTCGGAGAGGCCGAGAGCGCCGACGTACGCGCCGAGAATGTCCGGCTCACGGAGACCGGACAGCCCGCCTTCAGCCTGCACACACCCTCCGGGTGCAGCGAAGTGACCTTGCGCCTGTACGGTGAGCACCACGTGTCGAACGCGCTCGCCGCGGCCGCCGTCGCCCATGACCTTGGCATGTCCGTGGAGGAGATCGCCCTCGCGCTCTCCGAGGCGGGCAACCTGTCCCGCTGGCGGATGGAGGTCACCGAGCGCTCGGACGGCGTCACGATCGTCAACGACGCCTACAACGCGAACCCCGAGTCCATGCGAGCGGCGCTGCGCGCGCTGGTGGCCATGGGCGGGGCCCTACGGGCAAAGGGTGGTCGGACGTGGGCGGTGCTCGGGCAGATGGCCGAGCTCGGCGACGAGTCGCTGACCGAGCACGACGCCGTCGGACGGCTCGCCGTCCGGCTCAACGTCAGCAAGCTCGTTGCAGTCGGGGGCAGGGAAGCGTCCTGGATGCAACTGGGCGCCTATAACGAGGGTTCGTGGGGTGAGGAGTCGGTGCACGTGTCCGACGCACAGGCGGCGATCGACCTGCTGCGCAGCGAGCTGCGCCCGGGAGACGTCGTGCTCGTGAAGGCATCCAGGTCGGTGGGTCTGGAGAGCGTGGCACAGGCGCTGCTCGCGGACGTGCAGGGTGGGGTTGATGCCTGATGATGAAGCAGATCCTGTTCGCGGGCGTCATCGGGCTCTTCCTGACGCTCGCGGGAACGCCGCTGCTGATCAAGCTCCTTGCGCGCAAGGGCTACGGCCAGTTCATCCGTGACGACGGCCCGCGCGAGCACCACAGCAAGCGCGGCACGCCGACCATGGGTGGTATCGCCTTCATCCTGGCGACCCTCATCGCGTACTTCCTCAGCAAGCTGATCACCGGCGCCACGCCGACCCTGTCGGGTCTGCTCGTGCTCGGCCTGATGGCGGGCATGGGGCTCGTCGGCTTCCTCGACGACTACATCAAGATCGTCAAGCGGCGCTCCCTCGGCCTCAGAGCCAAGGCGAAGATGGCCGGACAGCTGATCGTCGGCATCGCCTTCGCCGTGATCTCACTGCAGTTCGCCGATGTGCGCGGCAATACGCCCGCCTCCACCAAGCTCTCCTTCGTGGAGGACTTCGGCTGGTCGATCGGCCCGGTCCTGTTCGTGGTCTGGGCGCTGTTCATGATCCTCGCGATGTCGAACGGCGTGAACCTGACGGACGGCCTCGACGGCCTCGCCACCGGCGCCTCCGTGATGGTCTTCGGCGCGTACACCTTCATCGGTGTCTGGCAGTTCCAGGAGTCCTGCGCCAACGCGCAGACGCTCACCAACCCAGGGGCGTGTTTCGAGGTCAGAGACCCACTCGACCTGGCGGTGGTCGCATCGGCCTTGATGGGCGCATGTTTCGGCTTCCTGTGGTGGAACACCTCGCCCGCCAAGATCTTCATGGGTGACACCGGCTCCCTCGCCCTCGGCGGCGCCCTCGCGGGCCTCGCGATCTGCTCCCGTACGGAGCTCCTGATCGCCCTCCTCGGCGGCCTGTTCGTCCTGATCACCATGTCCGTCGTGATCCAGGTCGGCTCCTTCAAGATGACCGGCAAGCGCGTCTTCAAGATGGCGCCGTTGCAGCACCACTTCGAACTCAAGGGGTGGTCCGAAGTCCTTGTCGTGGTCCGGTTCTGGATCATCCAGGGCATGTGCGTGATCGTCGGACTCGGCCTCTTCTACGCAGGATGGGCAGCCAAGAAGTGACCTCCACCTGGCAGGGGTTGAACATCACCGTCGCCGGTCTCGGCGTGAGCGGCATCAGTGCCGCCCGCGCCCTGGCCGGCCTCGGCGCGTCGGTGACCGTCGTGGACGGCGGCGACAGCGAGGTCCACCGCGAAAAGGCGGCTCTTCTTAAAGAAGAGGGGATCTCCGTCCAGCTCGGGGACTCGACCACGCTGCCCGAGGGCACCGAACTCGTCGTCACCTCGCCCGGCTGGAAGCCCTCCTCGCCCCTGTTCGCGGAGGCCGCGGCGGCCGGCGTCGACGTCGTCGGCGACGTGGAGATCGCCTGGCGCCTGCGCGGCCCGAACGCCGCGCCCTGGCTCGCGATCACCGGTACCAACGGCAAGACCACGACGACGCAGATGCTCGCGTCGATCCTGGAGGCGGCGGGCCTGCGCACGGCCGCCGTCGGCAACATCGGTACGCCGATCATCGACGTCGTACGTGAAGGCGACGACGCCTACGACGTGTTCGCCGTCGAGCTGTCCTCGTACCAGCTGCACTGGGCGCCCTCGCTGCGCGCCCACTCCGGCGCCGTCCTGAACCTCGCGCCCGACCACCTCGACTGGCACGGCTCCATGGAGGCGTACGCCGCCGACAAGGGCCGTATCTACGAGGGCAATCAGGTCGCCTGCGTCTACAACGTCGCGGACAAGGCGACCGAGGACCTGGTCGTCGAGGCCGACGTCGAGGAGGGCTGCCGCGCCATCGGCTTCACGCTCGGCACGCCCGGCCCCTCCGAACTCGGCGTCGTGGACGGCATCCTGGTCGACCGCGCCTTCGTGGAGAACCGGCAGAAGAACGCCCAGGAGCTCGCCGAGGTCTCCGACGTCCACCCGCCGGCCCCGCACAACATCGCCAACGCCCTCGCCGCGGCGGCCCTCGCCCGCGCCTTCGGCGTCGAGCCCCAGGCCGTACGCGAGGGTCTGCGGAACTTCCGCCCCGACGCCCACCGCATCGAGCACGTCGCCGACGTGGACGGCGTCGCGTACGTGGACGACTCCAAGGCGACCAACACCCATGCCACCCAGGCGTCGTTGGCCAGTTACGAGTCCATCGTGTGGATCGCGGGCGGGCTCGCCAAGGGCGCCACCTTCGACGAGCTGGTGACGGGCGCCGCGAAGCGGCTGCGCGGCGTCGTCCTGATCGGCGCGGACCGGGCCCTGATCCGTGAAGCCCTGCAGCGACACGCACCGGAAGTACCGGTCGTCGACCTCGACCGGACCGACACTGGGGCGATGTCGGCGGCGGTCCAGGAGGCCGCGCGGCTCGCCCGCACGGGGGACACCGTGCTGATGGCCCCGGCCTGCGCGTCGATGGACATGTTCACGAACTACAACAAGCGTGGCGAGGCGTTCGCGGAAGCGGTCCGCGAACTGGGCGCCACCAGCGTCTGACGGGGCTCGAGAGGGCGCCCGGTGACGCCGGGCACCCTTCGGGAGGGGAACGTGGCAGCGCAGACGTACGGCTCATCGGTGGGGGACGGTCATGGCCGGTAGCAGTCCTCCCCGCACGACCGGGCGCCCCGCCGCACCGCCGCGGAGGACCAGCAAGGTCTACCGGGCCCGGGTCAACCCGGTGCGCCGCCTGTACGCCCAGGCGAAGCGCGCCTGGGACCGGCCGCTCACGGCGTACTACCTGATCATCGGGGCCGCGCTGCTGCTCACGGTCCTCGGCCTCGTGATGGTCTACTCCGCGTCGATGATCACGGCGCTGCAGATGGGCCTGTCCAGCTCGTACTTCTTCAAGAAGCAGTTCGTCGCGGCCGTCATCGGCGGCGTCCTGCTGCTCATCGCGATGCGGATGCCGGTGAAACTGCACCGCGCGCTCGCCTACCCGATACTCGCCGTCAGCGTCTTCCTCATGGTCCTCGTGCAGGTGCCGGGGATAGGGGTGTCGATCAACGGCAACCAGAACTGGATCTCGCTCGGCGGCCCCTTCATGCTCCAGCCCAGCGAGTTCGGGAAGCTGGCGTTGATCCTCTGGGGCGCGGACCTGCTGGCGCGCAAGCACGACAAGCGGCTGCTGACCCAGTGGAAGCACATGCTGGTGCCGCTCGTTCCGGTGGCCTTCTTGCTGCTCGGGCTGATCATGCTCGGCGGCGACATGGGCACCGCGATCCTGCTGACCGCGATCCTCTTCGGCCTGCTGTGGACGGCCGGGGCGCCGACGCGGCTCTTCGTGGGCGTGCTGTCGGTGGCCGCCGTGATCGGCCTGCTCCTCATCAAGACCAGCCCGAACCGCATGGCACGCCTCGCCTGCCTGGGCAGCGCCGACGCGGGACCCGGCGACATGTGCTGGCAGGGGCTGCACGGGATCTACGCACTGGCCTCCGGCGGACTCTTCGGTTCCGGTCTCGGAGCGAGTGTGGAAAAATGGGGACAACTCCCCGAAGCGCACACCGACTTCATCTTTGCCGTCACCGGTGAGGAACTGGGCCTGGCGGGGACGCTGTCGGTGCTCGCCCTGTTCGCGGCTCTAGGCTATGCGGGTATCCGCGTGGCCGGACGCACGGAGGACCCCTTCGTTCGCTATGCCGCGGGAGGCGTGACGACGTGGATCACGGCACAGGCCGTGGTCAACATCGGTGCGGTGCTCGGCCTGCTGCCGATCGCCGGAGTCCCGCTCCCGCTGTTCTCGTACGGGGGGTCCGCACTGCTCCCGACCATGTTCGCCGTGGGTCTCCTTATCGCGTTCGCGCGGGACGAGCCGGCGGCGCGGGCGGCCCTCGCCATGCGGCGGAGCCCGGGAGCCCGGGGGATGAGATGGAACACGATGCGACGGCGTGCCTCGGCACGCCCGTCCAGAGAGCGGTGAATTTCGGTGCATGTCGTACTCGCCGGTGGGGGGACCGCCGGCCACATCGAGCCGGCGCTCGCCCTCGCGGACGCCCTGCGCAGGCAGGACCCGACCGTGGGCATCACGGCCCTGGGCACGGAACGAGGCCTTGAGACCCGTCTCGTGCCGGAGCGCGGCTACGACCTGGCGCTGATCCCCGCCGTACCGCTGCCGCGCAAGCCCACGCCGGAACTGATCACGGTTCCCGGCCGGCTGCGCGGCACCATCAAGGCGGCCGAGCAGGTCATGGAGCGCACCAAGGCGGACGCGGTCGTCGGCTTCGGCGGATACGTCGCGCTGCCCGGCTACCTCGCGGCCAAGCGGCTCGGCGTGCCGATCGTGGTGCACGAGGCCAACGCGCGGCCGGGCCTGGCCAACAAGATCGGTTCGCGGTACGCGGCGCAGGTCGCGGTCTCCTCGCCCGACAGCAAGCTGCGCAACTCGCGCTACATCGGCATCCCGCTGCGCCGCACCATCGCCCTGCTCGACCGGGCGCAGAAGCGGCCCGAGGCGCGCGCCGCGTTCGGCCTCGACCCGAACCTGCCGACGCTGCTCGTCTCCGGCGGCTCCCAGGGCGCCCGCCACCTGAACGAGGTCGTCACGCGCGTCGCGCCGCTGCTCCAGCGGTCCGGCATCCAGGTGCTGCACGTGGTCGGCCCCAAGAACGAACTGCCGCAGGTCCAGCAGATGCCGGGGATGCCCCCGTACATCCCGGTACCGTACGTGGACCGGATGGACCTCGCGTACGCCGCGGCCGACATGATGCTCTGCCGCGCGGGCGCGATGACCGTCGCCGAACTCTCCGCCGTCGGGCTCCCGGCCGCGTACGTCCCGCTGCCCATCGGCAACGGTGAACAGCGGCTCAACGCCCAGCCGGTGGTCAAGGCCGGCGGCGGTCTGCTGGTCGACGACGCGGAGCTGACCCCCGAGTGGGTCCAGGCCCATGTCCTGCCCGTGCTCGCCGACCCGCACCGGCTGTACGAGATGTCCCGCGCCGCCGCCGAGTTCGGCCGCAGGGACGCCGACGACCTGCTCGTCGGGATGGTGTACGAGGCGATCAACTCGCGTCGTTAGTGAGCAGACGAATGTAAGGGCAGGGGACAGTGGCCGGACCCACCACCACGGACCGCGAACGAGAGTCGTCCGAAACGTCCGAGCCGCCCCCCGCCGCGGGATGGGTGCGCATGCCGAGCGTGCGCACCCTTGTCGTGACCGGAGTGCTGCTCGTGCTGCTCGGCGCGGGCGGCACCTGGCTGCTGTACGGCTCGCCGTGGCTGCGCGTGGAGCGCGTCAAGCCTTCCGGCACCCGGGTCCTGACGCCGTCTCAGGTCCGCGACGCGGCCGCCGTGCCGGTCGGCGCCCCGCTGATCTCCGTCGACACGGACGCCATTGAGGACCGGCTGCGCCGGAAATTGCCCCGGATCGACTCGGTTGATGTGGTCCGTTCATGGCCGCACGGAATCGGGCTGAAAGTGACGGAACGCAAGCCGGTGCTGATTGTCGAAGACGGCGGAAATTCAGACAAGTTCGTCGAAGTCGACCGCGAAGGCGTTCGCTTCGCGACGGTCGACAAGCCCCTGAAGGGCGTTCCCCTCCTCGAATTGACGCCCGATCAGGGCGGCGCCGAGGCAAGCCTGCGGCGCTTCGGCCCCGACCGGCTCGTACGCGAAGCGGTGCGGGTCGCCGGGCAGCTCCCGAAGCCGGTCGCGCGCGACACGCGGACCGTCAAGGTCCGTTCGTACGACGACATCTCGCTGGAGCTGTCCGGCGGGCGGGCCGTCTCCTGGGGAAGTGCCGAGCAGGGTGACACGAAGGCACGTACTCTCACCGCTCTCATGAAAGCCTCCCCGAAGGCCAGGCACTTGGACGTGAGTGTTCCCACGGCCCCTGCCGCGTCCGGGAGTTGACGCACATCGATGCAGGCCAGCACCCTGGTTGGGCATCGACACGGCTGATCACATAGGGTGAAAAGAAAAACGGGAGGTTCGGCGTGTTCGTTGAACGGGCGCCACTTGTCGACTTAGTGTCAGGTTCGGAAGAGTCCAGGAAACAGACACACTGGTAACCCTAAACTTCAGCGTTAGGGTTCGGGTCGGCAGTCGACTAGTAGTCAACTAGTAGTCCGGACCGCCCCAATTCGGCATCAGTCGTCGCACCGTTGAACGCGAGGCGGCGACACGTAACTCGAGGCGAGAGGCCTTCGACGTGGCAGCACCGCAGAACTACCTCGCAGTCATCAAAGTCATCGGTGTCGGCGGCGGTGGTGTCAATGCCATCAACCGGATGATCGAGGTCGGTCTCAAGGGCGTCGAGTTCATCGCCATCAACACCGATGCGCAAGCCCTGTTGATGAGCGACGCGGACGTCAAGCTCGACGTCGGCCGTGAACTCACCCGCGGACTCGGCGCCGGAGCCAATCCGGGCGTCGGACGCAAGGCGGCCGAGGACCACCGCGAGGAGATCGAGGAGGTCCTCAAGGGGGCCGACATGGTCTTCGTCACCGCCGGTGAAGGTGGCGGCACCGGCACCGGCGGCGCACCCGTCGTGGCCAACATCGCGCGCTCGCTCGGCGCCCTCACGATCGGTGTGGTCACACGGCCGTTCACCTTCGAGGGCCGGCGCCGGGCCAACCAGGCGGAGGACGGCATCGCCGAACTCCGCGAAGAGGTCGACACCCTCATCGTCATCCCGAACGACCGGCTCCTGTCCATCTCGGACCGGCAGGTCTCCGTCCTCGACGCCTTCAAGTCGGCGGACCAGGTCCTGCTCTCCGGTGTCCAGGGCATCACCGACCTCATCACCACCCCGGGGCTCATCAACCTCGACTTCGCGGACGTGAAGTCCGTGATGTCCGAGGCGGGTTCGGCCCTGATGGGCATCGGCTCCGCCCGCGGCGACGACCGCGCGGTGGCCGCCGCCGAGATGGCGATCTCCTCGCCGCTCCTCGAGGCGTCCATCGACGGCGCCCGCGGCGTGCTGCTGTCCATCTCCGGAGGCTCGGACCTCGGTCTCTTCGAGATCAACGAGGCCGCGCAGCTGGTCAGCGAGGCGGCCCACCCCGAGGCGAACATCATCTTCGGCGCCGTCATCGACGACGCGCTCGGGGACGAGGTCCGGGTCACCGTCATCGCCGCCGGCTTCGACGGTGGACAGCCGCCGAACAAGCGGGACAACGTGGTCGGTTCGTCGACCGCCAAGCGTGACGAGCCGGCGACGCCGGCGCGGCCTTCGACGCCGGCCCCCGAGCCCGCGCGTCCGTCCTTCGGCAACCTCGGCAGCGTCACCCAGCGCGAGGAGTCCCAGCCGCAGACGCCGACCCCGGCCCCGCCGGTCGAGGCGCCCGCCCCGGCGAACGAGGCACCGTCGGCCCCGGCCGCCCCGCCGCAGGTTCCCCGGCCGTCTTACCCGGACAGCCAGGCCGAGGAGCTCGACGTGCCGGACTTCCTGAAGTAGTCACGTGAGCCTGAACGTGATCGTGGAGCAGGTCGGATCACCGCAGTGACAGGACAACACCACACAGTGTCTTCCGAGAGTGGCGCGCACTTCGCCTTCACCGACCGGTGGGGCGGGGTGAGCGCCGCTCCGTACGAGGAGCTCAATCTCGGCGGCGCCGTCGGCGACGACTCCGAAGCCGTGCTGCGCAACCGGGAACTGGCAGCCCAGGCACTCGGGATCGACGCCTCCCGTGTCGTGTGGATGAACCAGGTGCACGGCCCCGATGTGGCGGTGGTGGACGGGCCCTGGCCCACCGAAGCCAACATTCCGTGCGTCGACGCCCTCGTCACCACGCGGCGCGGGCTCGCGCTCGCCGTGCTCACCGCGGACTGCACCCCCGTTCTGCTCGCCGACCCGGTCGCCGGGGTCGTCGCCGCCGCGCACGCGGGACGCCCCGGCATGGTCGCCGGAGTGGTGCCGGCCGCGGTCCGCGCCATGGTGGAGCGGGGCGCGGACCCGGCCCGGATCATCGCCCGCACGGGGCCCGCGGTCTGCGGGCGCTGCTACGAGGTGCCGGCCGAGATGCGGGCCGAGGTCGCGGCGGTGGAACCGGCCGCGTACGCCGAGACCAGCTGGGGCACTCCGGCCGTCGATGTGACCGCCGGTGTGCACGCACAGCTGGAGCGGCTCGGGGTGCGTGACCGGGAGCGGTCGCCGGTGTGCACACTTGAGTCGCACGATCACTTCTCGTACCGCCGCGACAAGGCCACCGGCCGACTCGCCGGCTATGTCTGGCTGGACTGAGACGACATGACGAACCTTCAGGAACGTACGGCGGAGCTCGCCGCGAACCTGGCCACGGTGGAGGAACGTATCACCACGGCCTGCGCGGCGGCCGGGCGCAAGCGGGACGACGTGACCCTCATCGTGGTCACCAAGACCTATCCCGCGAGCGATGTGCGGATCCTGTCCGGGCTCGGGGTGCGGCACGTGGCGGAGAACCGGGACCAGGACGCGGCGCCCAAGGCCGCGGAATGCTCGGATCTGCCGCTTACTTGGCACTTTGTCGGTCAGCTTCAGACCAACAAGGTCCGTTCCGTGGCGAGTTACGCCGGTCTGGTGCAGTCCGTCGACCGGGGCAGGCTCGTCACGGCGCTCTCCAAGGAAGCCGTGCGGGCCGAACGCGAACTGGGGTGTCTGATCCAGGTCGCGCTCGACGCCGGTGCGGACGGTCGGGGGGAGCGCGGGGGCGTCGGCCCCGGCGGAGTGGAGGAGTTGGCCGCGCGCGTTGCCGAGGCCCCGGGTTTGCGGCTCGACGGACTGATGACCGTCGCGCCGCTCACCGGGGAGTACGCGGGGCGGCAACAGGCGGCGTTCGAGCGGCTCATGGATTTGTCGACTGCCCTGCGCGCGGCCCATCCGGCTGCGAACATGGTCTCGGCAGGGATGAGTTCGGACCTCGAGCAGGCCGTGGCGGCCGGAGCGACACATGTGCGCGTCGGTACCGCGGTCCTGGGTGTCCGACCCCGGCTCGGGTAACGTCGCGAAGAAGTCGGACCACAGCAGAAAATATGGTCATTCTCGCTGATGGGCGGGGAGGCCACGTGGATCGCGGGCACTTTGGTTGACGTCAGCCGATCCACCACAGAGCGGAGGACTCAGAGAATGGCCGGCGCGATGCGCAAGATGGCGGTCTACCTCGGCCTCGTGGAGGACGATGGGTACGACGGCCGGGGGTTCGACCCCGATGACGACTTCGAGCCCGAACTCGACCCGGAGCCCGAGCGTGCCCCTCGACGACACGATCGGCACGAGCCGTCGCATCAGTCGCACAACTCCCATGGTGCGACGGATGTGGAGGAATCGGTCAGAGTAGTGCAGCCTCCGGCTCAGCGTGAGCCGGTGCGCCAAGCCGCCCCGCTCGCCGCCGATTCCGGACGTCCGGCACGAATCGCCCCCGTGGCATCCATCACACCTGAACGTCAGAGCCTGGAGAAGAACGCACCGGTGATCATGCCCAAGGTTGTGTCCGAGCGGGAGCCCTACCGCATCACCACTTTGCACCCCCGGACCTACAACGAGGCCCGTACCATCGGGGAACACTTCCGTGAGGGCACCCCGGTGATCATGAATCTGACGGAGATGGACGACACCGACGCGAAGCGACTTGTCGACTTTGCCGCCGGTCTTGTGTTCGGTCTTCACGGGAGCATCGAGCGAGTGACACAGAAGGTGTTCCTGTTGTCGCCTGCTAACGTCGATGTCACGGCGGAGGACAAGGCCCGTATCGCAGAGGGCGGGTTCTTCAACCAGAGCTGAGACGCAGCAAAGAGTTCGACGACTGGTAACCAGCCAGTCACGAGGCACGAGACACAGGGGAGAGGGAACCGCCGAGATGGGCGTGGTTTTGCAGGTGCTCTACGTCGCGCTGATGTGTTTCCTCATCGTGCTGATCTTCCGGCTGGTCATGGACTACGTCTTCCAGTTCGCCCGCTCGTGGCAACCCGGCAAGGCGATGGTGGTCGTTCTGGAGGCCACCTACACTGTCACTGATCCACCGCTCAAGCTTCTGCGGCGGTTCATTCCGCCGCTGCGTCTCGGGGGCGTGGCGCTCGACCTGTCCTTCTTCGTACTGATGATCATCGTCTGGGTCCTGATCTCGATCGTGCAGAACGTCGGGATGCGACTGTGAACGATACGGTCTTGCCGAATGCCGACGACAACGTTGAGGTGAAGAGATGCCGTTGACCCCCGAGGACGTGCGGAACAAACAGTTCACGACCGTCCGCCTCCGAGAAGGCTATGACGAGGACGAGGTCGATGCCTTCCTCGATGAGGTCGAAGCCGAACTGACCCGTCTTCTCCGAGAGAACGAAGACCTGCGCGCGAAGCTCGCCGCAGCCACGCGCGCCGCCGCGCAGAACCAGCAGCAGGGCGGCATGCGCAAGGGCCCCGGTGGGCCTGGTGGCCCCGGCGGTCCGGGTGGACCCGAGGGTCCGCAGGACCAGCAGGGTCCCCCGCAGGGCATGCGAGGCCCGGGCGCCCCGGTGCCCGCGGGTATATCGGGCCCGCCGCAGCAGCAGATGGGCGGCCCCATGGGCGGCCCGCCCCAGCTGCCGAGCGGTGCGCCGCAGCTGCCGGCCGGTCCTGGTGGACACGGTCCGCAGGGCGGCCAGCAGGGTCCCGGCCCGATGGGCCAGGGGCCGATGGGCCAGCAGCCGCAGCTGGGCGGCCCGATGGGCGGCCCCATGGGCGGCCACGGTGGCCCGCAGATGCCGCAGCCCGGTCAGGGCCCCGGTGGCGACAGCGCCGCCCGTGTCCTCTCGCTGGCTCAGCAGACCGCCGACCAGGCGATCGCCGAGGCCCGCTCCGAGGCGAACAAGATCGTCGGCGAGGCGCGCAGCCGTGCCGAGGGTCTTGAGCGTGACGCCCGTGCCAAGGCCGACGCCCTGGAGCGGGACGCGCAGGAGAAGCACCGCGTCGCGATGGGCTCCCTGGAGTCCGCCCGCGCCACGCTGGAGCGCAAGGTCGAGGACCTGCGCGGCTTCGAGCGCGAGTACCGCACGCGTCTGAAGTCGTACCTGGAGTCGCAGCTGCGCCAGCTGGAGACGCAGGCCGACGACTCGCTCGCTCCGCCGCGTACCCCCGCGACCGCGAGCCTGCCGCCGTCCCCGGCGCCTTCCATGGCTCCGGCCGGTGCGGGTGCGCCGTCCTACGGTGGCAACCAGTCGATGGGTGGCAACCAGCAGAACGGCGGTCCGTCGTACGGCGGTGGCCAGCAGCAGATGTCGCCCGCGATGACGCAGCCGATGGCTCCGGTGCGGCCGCAGGGTCCGTCGCCGATGGGTCAGGCCCCGTCGCCGATGCGTGGCTTCCTCATCGACGAGGACGACAACTGAGCGGCGCGTGTGCTCGTAGCGCCTGGTAGTAGCTAGGCGTCGGCATTCATTCAGGCCTTGGCCCGGATCGTTTCTGCGATCCGGGCCAAGGCCTTTTGCGTGCCGGTGGGGTGGGCGGTCAGGTGTGCGTAGGGGGTACGAAACGCCGAAGGGGCGTCTCGCCAGAAACGTTTCTGGCGAGACGCCCCTTCGGGCGTGGATCGTTGCGGTCGTCCGGTCTCGGGGCTCTGCCCCTGGGCGGCTACACCTTGCGGAGGGCGAAGGACAGGCTCAGGCCCTCGTCCGTGAAGGCGGAGCCGTACGTGTCGTCGGGCTCGGTCTGGGCGAAGTCCGTGGCGAGGACCTCGTCGGCGATCAGTTCCGCGTGCTCGGACAGGGCCGAGATCACCGCCGGGTCCGTGGACGTCCAGCGCAGGGCGATCCGGTCCGCCACGTCCAGGCCGCTGTTCTTGCGGGCCTCCTGGATCAGGCGGATCGCGTCACGGGCCAGGCCGGCCTGCCGCAGCTCCTCCGTGAGCTCCAGGTCGAGCGCCACCGTGGCGCCGGAGTCCGAGGCCACGGACCAGCCCTCGCGCGGGGTCTCCGTGATGATGACCTCATCCGGGGCGAGGTCGATCTTCTCGCCGTCGACCTCCACCGAGGCGTTCCCCTCGCGCAGGGCCAGGGAGAGCGCCGCGGCGTCCGCGTTCGCGACCGCCTTCGCCACGTCCTGGACGCGCTTGCCGAACCGCTTGCCGAGCGCCCGGAAGTTCGCCTTGGCGGTGGTGTCCACCAGGCTGCCGCCGACGTCCGAGAGCGAGGCCAGGGAGGAGACGTTCAGCTCCTCCGTGATCTGCGCCTGGAGCTCGGGGGAGAGCCCGGCGAAGCCCGTCGCCGCGACCAGCGCGCGCGAGAGCGGCTGGCGGGTCTTGACCCCCGACTCCGCGCGCGTGGCGCGACCGAGCTCCACGAGACGGCGGACCAGCGCCATCTGCGTCGACAGCTCCGGGTCGATCGCCGCGCGGTCGGCCTCGGGCCACGAGGACAGGTGCACCGACTCCGGGGCGTCCGGAGTGACCGGCACGACCAGGTCCTGCCACACCCGCTCCGCGATGAACGGCGTGAGCGGCGCCATCAGCTGAGTGATCGTCACCACCACGTCGTGCAGGGTGCGCAGCGCGGCCTTGTCGCCCTGCCAGAAACGGCGGCGCGAGCGACGCACGTACCAGTTGGAGAGGTCGTCGACGAACGCGGAGAGCAGCTTGCCGGCGCGCTGGGTGTCGTACGCCTCGAGGGACGTGGTGACCTCGTCCGTGAGCTGGTGCAGCTCGGACAGCAGCCAGCGGTCGAGCACCGTGCGGTCGGCCGGGGCCGGGTCCGCCTCGCTCGGCGCCCACTGCGACGTACGCGCGTACAGGGCCTGGAAGGCGACCGTGTTCCAGTACGTGAGGAGCGTCTTGCGGACGACCTCCTGGATGGTGCCGTGGCCGACGCGACGGGCCGCCCACGGGGAGCCGCCGGCCGCCATGAACCAGCGCACCGCGTCCGCGCCGTGACGGTCCATCAGCGGGATCGGGTCCAGCGTGTTGCCCAGGTGCTTGGACATCTTGCGGCCGTCCTCGGCGAGGATGTGGCCGAGGCAGACCACGTTCTCGTACGACGACTTGTCGAAGACCAGGGTGCCGACCGCCATGAGGGTGTAGAACCACCCGCGCGTCTGGTCGATGGCCTCGGAGATGAACTGCGCCGGGTAGCGGGACTCGAACAGTTCCTTGTTCTTGTACGGGTAGCCCCACTGCGCGAACGGCATGGAGCCCGAGTCGTACCAGGCGTCGATGACCTCAGGCACGCGGACGGCCGGCAGCGCGCAGCCTTCGTGGGTGCACGTGAACGTGACGTCGTCGATGTACGGGCGGTGCGGGTCGAGGGACGACTGGTCCGTGCCGGTCAGCTCGGACAGCTCCTCGCGCGAGCCGACGCAGGTGAGGTGGTTCTCCTCACAGCGCCAGATCGGCAGCGGGGTGCCCCAGTAGCGGTTGCGGGACAGCGCCCAGTCGATGTTGTTGTTCAGCCAGTCGCCGAAGCGGCCGTGCTTGACCGTCTCCGGGAACCAGTTGGTGCCCTCGTTCTCCTGAAGGAGACGGTCCTTGATGGCCGTGGTGCGGATGTACCAGGACGGCTGCGCGTAGTACAGCAGCGCCGTGTGGCAGCGCCAGCAGTGCGGGTAGCTGTGCTCGTACGGGAGGTGCTTGAAGAGCAGACCGCGGTTCTTCAGATCCTCGGTCAGCTGTTCGTCGGCCTTCTTGAAGAAGACGCCGCCGACCAGGCCGAGGCCCTCCTCGAAGGTGCCGTCGGGCATGACCGGGTTCACGACCGGCATGCCGTACGAGCGGCAGACCTTGAGGTCGTCCTCACCGAAGGCGGGGGCCTGGTGGACCAGACCCGTACCGTCCTCGGTCGTCACGTACTCGGCGTTGACGACGTAGTGGGCCTCCGGCTCCTCCGGGAACTCCACCAGCTCGAACGGACGTTGGTACTTCCAGCGCTCCATCTCCGCGCCGGTGAAGGACTCGCCGGTCGTCTCCCAGCCCTCGCCGAGCGCCTTCTCGACGAGCGGCTCGGCGACGACGAGCTTCTCCTCGCCGTTGGTGGCGACGACGTACGTCACGTCGGGGTGCGCCGCGACGGCCGTGTTGGACACCAGGGTCCACGGGGTCGTCGTCCACACCAGGAGCGAGGCCTGACCCGCCAGCGGACCGGAGGTGAGCGGGAAGCGGACAAAGACCGAGGGGTCGACGACCGTCTCGTAGCCCTGCGCCAGCTCGTGGTCGGAGAGGCCGGTGCCGCAGCGCGGGCACCAGGGGGCGACGCGGTGGTCCTGGACCAGCAGGCCCTTGTTGAAGATCTCCTTCAGCGACCACCAGACCGAGTCGACGTACTCCGGATTCATCGTCCGGTACGCGTCGTCGAGGTCGACCCAGTACCCCATGCGGGTCGTCAGGTCGGAGAAGGCGTCGGTGTGCCGGGTCACGGACTCGCGGCACTTGGCGTTGAACTCGGCGATGCCGTACGCCTCGATGTCCTTCTTGCCGCTGAAGCCGAGCTCCTTCTCGACCGCCAGCTCCACCGGGAGGCCGTGACAGTCCCAGCCCGCCTTGCGGGCCACGTGGTAGCCGCGCATCGTGCGGAACCGGGGGAACACGTCCTTGAAGACGCGGGCCTCGATGTGGTGGGCGCCCGGCATGCCGTTGGCCGTCGGCGGGCCCTCGTAGAACACCCACTCGGGGCGTCCCTCGGACTGCTCCAGGGTCTTGGCGAAGATCTTCTGCTCGCGCCAGAAGTCGAGCACCGCGTGCTCGAGGGCGGGCAGGTCGACCTGGGCGGGCACCTGGCGGTACTGCGTCATCAGTCTTCCTCCGGCGGATCTGCCTTCTTCCGTCGGAGGGACGAGAGGCTGCTGCGCCGTGTGCGGCGCGCTCCCGCGGTACCACCCTCCTTGGCCCGCCGGGGCGTGGTGCGCTCCGGTGAGCCCCCTCATTGGGGTCGCGATGCCGGGTCTACTGGCCGCGGGCTGTGCGCTGCGGCGTTCTTCCGGCGGCTCCGGGGTGATCTTCGCGTCGCGCTCGCCGCCGGGCTTCCACCGTCCCCGGTTCGCTCTTGGCTGCGTACGCCGCTACTCGGCCCCATCCACGCTTCTCGCTCCGCCCAGTGTACGGCGCCCGGGAGGGGTCGGCCGACCGGTTTTCGCGGGGGCCCGGGCGGGCGGGGCGCGGGTGCGTCGGGTGACCCGAATGGCCATACGCCGGCTGTCCGATCCTCGCCGGTCGCCGGGTGGTCCGGGGGCGTACGGGACACCGGCGGATTACCAAGCGGGGAGCTGGGCACAACGCTTGCAGGTTCGTCGCGGGTCGGTCACGGGACCGTCGCGCGGGGCCTGGCCCCGTGGTGCGCCCCGTTGCCGCGGGCCCGGAGTCGATTTATCGTCCCAGCACGATTCGCGAGCAAGATCACAAATTGTGAAGGGGCCGCGACCATGGTGGCGAAGAAGACCGCCGTTCAGCAGTCGGAGTCCGGGAGAACCACGGGCGCGGCGGCCTCCCCGAAGGAGACGCCCACCGGCAAGAAGAAGTCGACCGCCGCGGCGCACACGACGGCCCGCAAGCAGACGAGTGCGAAGGCCACGACCACGAAGACGGCAGCGAAGAAGGCCACGACCAAGGCACCGGAGAAGGCCACGGCCAAGAAGGCGGCGCCGGCGAAGAGCGCGAGCAGGAGCACGGCCAAGAAGACGACCACGGGCAAGGCGGCCGCCGCGGCCAAGAAGAAGACCGCGGCCACGTCGAGCGCGGCCGCGAAGGCGGAGGACAAGGATCCGGGCGTGGGGAAGACGGGTACGCACGCCGAGGGGACGGGGGAGAAGGCGGACGGCGCCGGCCGGGCCGGCGGGCGCAAGGGCGCGAAGAAGACGGTCGCCTCCGCGGCCGAGGACGCGGCCGAGGCCGCGAAGACGACGGGAGCCACGACAGTGGTTGCGAAGAAGACTCAGGGCACGGCCACGGCGACCAAGAAGCCGGGCGCGGTCCCCAAGGCGCGCGGCACCGCCGAAGCCGGTGAGCTGGCCGTCCGCCCGGGCGAGGATCCCTGGACCCCGGAGGAGGCCGAGGAGGCGCGCGCCGAGCTGCAGAGCGAGGTGCTGCGGCTCGGGCACGAGATCGCCGCCGCGGAGGAGGGCCTCGCGGGGCTGATGCGCGACTCCGGGGACGGGGCCGGCGACGACGACGCGGACACCGGCACCAAGAACATCACCCGTGAGCACGAGATGTCGCTCGCCGCCAACGCGCGGGAGATGCTGCTCCAGACCGAGCGGGCCCTGGAGCGCCTGGACGCGGGGACGTACGGGCTCTGCGAGAACTGCGGGAACCCGATCGGTAAGGCGCGCATGCAGGCGTTCCCGCGCGCGACCCTGTGCGTCGAGTGCAAGCAGAAGCAGGAGCGCCGCTACTGAGCGACGGCCGCGCCCGCGCACGGGCACCGGCCCATGGGGGCGCGGCCCCGCGTGCCGTACTCTCGTCCTCAGTCAGGTACTAGGTTGAGGGACTCACGTGGCAGAGGCGGAGCGCATCATCGGTACGCCGGATTCCCCGGATGCGGGGGCAGCCGAGCCGGAGCGGCCCGATGAGGTCGACGAGCAGGTCCAGGACCGGCCGAGGGGCAGGCGGCGGATCGCCGTGCTGTTCGCCGTGGCCGCGCTCGCGTACATCCTGGACCTGGGCAGCAAGCTGATCGTGGTGGCGAAGCTGGAGCACCGCGACGCCATCCACATCATCGGTGACTGGCTCCAGCTCGAAGTGATCAGGAATCCGGGTGCCGCCTGGGGCATCGGCGAGGCCTTCACGATCATCTTCACCCTGATCGCGGCCGCCGTGATCGTCGTGATCGCCCGGCTCGCCCGGAAGCTCTACAGCACGCCCTGGGCGATCGCCCTCGGCCTGCTGCTCGGCGGGGCGCTCGGCAACCTCACGGACCGGATCTTCCGGGCGCCGGGCGTCTTCGAGGGCGCGGTGGTGGACTTCATCGCGCCCAAGCACTACCCGGTGTTCAACCTCGCCGACTCGGCGATCGTGTGCGGCGGCATCCTGATCGTGCTGCTGTCCTTCCGCGGCATCGACCCGGACGGGACCGTCCACAAGGACTGAGCTCAGGGACTGAGCCCCAGGTCACGGGGCTCATGTGCGGGAGTGTCGGTGGGCTCCTGCATACTCGATGGGTGAGCACGATTCCCGAGGTCCGCACCCTGCCCGTACCCGACGGCCTGGAGGGCGAGCGCGTAGACGCCGCCATCTCGCGCATGTTCGGCTTCTCCCGCACCAAGGCCGCCGAGCTCGCCGCCGCCGGAAAGGTGGCGGTCGACGGCTCGGTCGTGGGCAAGTCCGAGCGGGTGCACGGCGGCGCCTGGATGGAAGTGGAGATGCCGCAGGCACCCGCTCCCGTGCAGATCGTCGCCGAGCCCGTCGAGGGCATGGAGATCGTGCACGACGACGACGACATCGTCGTGATCATGAAGCCCGTGGGGGTCGCCGCCCACCCCAGCCCCGGCTGGACCGGGACGACGGTGATCGGTGGCCTCGCCGCCGCCGGGTACCGGATCTCGACGTCCGGCGCCGCCGAGCGCCAGGGCATCGTGCACCGGCTCGACGTGGGCACCTCGGGCCTGATGGTCGTCGCCAAGTCGGAGCGGGCGTACACGTCGCTGAAGCGTCAGTTCAAGGAGCGCGTCCCGGACAAGCGGTACAACGCGCTGGTGCAGGGCCACCCCGACCCCATGAGCGGCACCATCGACGCCCCGATCGGGCGCCACCCGAACCACGACTACAAGTGGGCCGTGACCGCCGAGGGCAAGCCGTCCGTCACGCACTACGACCTCATCGAGGCCTTCCGCGCCGCCTCGCTGCTCGACATCAAGCTGGAGACGGGGCGCACGCACCAGATCCGCGTCCACATGTCGGCGCACCGGCACCCGTGCGTCGGCGACCTGACGTACGGCGCGGACCCCACGCTCGCGAAGCGGCTCGGGCTCACGCGGCAGTGGCTGCACGCGGTGCGGCTCGGCTTCGAGCACCCGGCGGACGGCCAGTGGGTCGAGTTCGAGAGCGAGTACCCGCAGGATCTGCAGACGGCCCTCGACCGGGTCAGGGCGGAGAGCGCATGAGCACCCCGCGGCCCGCGTACGTGACCCGCGTCGCCGAGGACGAGGCGGACCGGCAGGCCTGTTTCGCCGTCCGCAAGGAAGTCTTCGTCGTCGAGCAGCGGGTGCCCGAGGACCTCGAGTACGACGCCTACGACGCTGGGGCCGTGCACGTCCTCGCCGTCCGGCAGGACGGGGAGCCGCTCGGCACCGGCCGCCTGCTGACGGGCGAGGCCGCCGCCGTGAAGAACGGCGGGGCGGCGGACGTCGGCGCTCTCGGGCGGCTCGCGGTGACGAAGGCGGCGCGCGGCCTCGGCGTCGGCGCGGCGCTGGTGCTGGCCATCGAGGACGCGGCCCGCGCGCGTGGGCTCGCCGCCGTGGACCTGCACGCGCAGACGCACGCGCTGGGGTTCTACGAGCGCCTGGGGTACGTCGCGTACGGGCCGGAGTTCCTCGACGCCGGCATCGACCACCGTGCGATGCGGAAGGTGCTCGGCTAGCCGACGGCGGCATCGCGCCCCTGTGGCGCCGTGGCCCCGGGGCCCAAAAAGACCGGTTTGATCTGAAGCGCGTGGCACTCTTGAGGCCGGAACGCACATGATCGTCGAGTCTGGTCGGAGTCCCCTGTGGATCAATTGGCCCTGCTGTTCGTGCTGTTGCTCGGGGCCGTGCTGACCGTCCCGCTCGGTGACCGGCTCGGCCTGCCCTCCCCGGTCCTGATGACCCTGCTCGGTATCGCCCTGGCGCTGATCCAGGCGGTGCCGAACGTCGACATCAACCCGGATCTGATCCTCCCGCTCGTGCTGCCACCGCTGCTCTACGCGGCCGTGCACCGCACGTCCTGGCGCCAGTTCGCGGCCAACAAACGGCCGATCTTCCTGCTCGCCGTCGCCCTGGTCTTCGTCACCACGGCCGCGGTCGCTTTCGTCGCCGACGCCATCGTGCCGGGCCTGCCGGTCGCCGCGGCCGTCGCGCTCGGCGCGCTCGTGGCGCCGCCCGACCCGGTCGCCGCGACCGCCGTCGCGGGCCAACTCGGCCTGCCCCGGCGCATGGTGTCGATCCTGGAGGGCGAGGGCCTGTTCAACGACGTGACCGCGATCGTGCTGTACCACGTCGCGATCGCCGCCGCCGTCAGCGGCACCTTCTCGCTGCCGCGGGCCGCGCTCGACCTGGTCCTGTCCGCGGTCGTCGCCATCGCCGTCGGCTGGGGGCTCGGCTGGGTCGCCAACAAGCTCATCGGCTACCTCGGCGACGCCACGCTCCAGATCGGCCTCACGCTCCTCATCCCCTACGCCTCGTACACACTCGCCGAGGAGCTCAAGGGTTCGGGCGTGCTCGCGGTCCTGACCACGGCCATGTTCCTGGCCGAGCACGCCTTCGACGCCGACGACGTGCTGACGCGGCTCACCGGGCGGGCCTTCTGGGACGTCGTGGACACCCTCGTCACGGGCGTCGCGTTCGGCCTCATCGGCCTGGAGGTGCACAACGTCCTCAGGACCGCGGAGGGCCGCTGGGGCGAGATGTTCGGCTGGGCGGGCGCGGTCGTCGGGGTCGTCATCGTCGTACGGCTGTTGTGGCTGTTGCCGATGACGTGGGTGACCCGGCGGATGCACCTGCGGCGCGACGTCGACGAGGACATCCCGGTGAGCTGGCGCGAGACGGTCGTCATGTGGTGGGCCGGAATGCGCGGCGTGGCCTCGGTGGCCCTGGCCCTCGCCATCCCGCTGACCATGGACGACGGTTCGCCCTTCCCGCAACGGGACGAGATCGTCTTCCTCGCGTTCGGGGTGATCATGGCGACCCTGGTGCTGCAGGGCCTGAGCCTGCCGTGGCTGGTGCGGAAGCTGGGGGTGCGCAGCGACGACACCGCCGAGCGGGAGTTCGAGCGGCAGCTCGCGGTGCGCGCCGCGAAGGCGGCGAAGCGGCGGCTCAAGGAGATCGAGGAGGTCGAGGAGCTGCCGGAGGAGGTGCAGGAGCAGATGCTGCGCCGCGCGTTCGACATCGGCCTGCGCATCAACCCGGAGATCGGCGCGGATGAGCGGCGCGAGAAGCAGACCAGGCGGGTCGCCCGGATCAAGCGGATCCGCCGGATCCAGGCCGAGATGATGTCGGCGGCCCGGCACGAGGTCCTCGCGGCCCGCAGCGAACCGGGCTCCGACCCGGAGGTGGTCGACCGCGTACTCAGGAAACTGGACGTGCGTAGTTTGCGTTAGAAGTCGGCGTACGGTCCGCGCGGCGTTCTAGGCTCGTGTGTATGGCACGCAACGTGATAATCACCGGCGGCGGTACAGGAATCGGGCTCGCGGCGGCCAACGCCTTCGCCGCGGAGGGGGACAGGGTACTGCTGGTCGGGCGGCGGATCGAGGTCCTGGAGAAGGCGGGGGTGCCCGGCGCCCTGAAGTACCCGGCCGACCTCGGCACGGTCGAAGGGGCGCGCGGCGCCGCCGACTTCGCGCTCGAGGCGTTCGAGGGGACGGTCGACGTGATCGTGCACAGCGCCGGCGGTTTCGGCGCCCGGACGCTCCCGGCCCCACAAGGGGCCGATCCGCTCGAGGCCGTCGCCCACGACTGGAACGCCAACTTCCGGATCAATACGCTCACATCGGTCCTGCTCACCGAGGCGCTGCGCGAGCACCTGGCCTCGCCCGGCGGCCGGATCGTGTTCGTCTCCTCCATCGCCGCGCTGCGCGGCTCGAACCAGGGCTCCTACGGCGCCGCCAAGGCGGCCCTGCACCCATATACGTACGACCTCGCCAGGGCCCTCGGTCCGCGCGGCATCACGGTGAACACCGTCGCGCCCGGCTACATCGAGGACACCGACTTCTTCGGGCCCTCGATGCCCGAGGCGGAGTACCGGCGCCGGGTCGACGCCATCCCGACCGGCCGCGCGGGCAGGCCCGAGGACATCGCGGAAACCGTGCTGTGGCTCGCGTCACCGGGCGGCGGCCATGTCAGCGGGCAGATCATCCAGGTCAACGGAGGGGAGTTCCTGGGGCGTTAGGGCACAGGGGAGTCAGCCCCGGCCCGTCCGGGGCGCATGGCCGTTGCGGGTGAGCACGTGGTCCGGCAGGGAGTCCATCTCGTCCGGGGCGACCAGGGCCGTCGCCGTGTTGATCCGCGGCAGCGCGTACGGGTGCTGATCGGTCAGCCAGCGCACGAGCTGCTCGCGGACCTGGACCCGCACCGTCCAGATGTCGTCCGCGTCCTTGGCGGTGACCAGTGCGCGGACCTGAAGCGTGCTGGGCGTCGTGTCGGTGACGGCGAGGCCCCAGTCGCGGCCGTCCCAGGCGGCACACTCGCGCAGGATGTCGTGCAGCTTCTCGCGCATCTCGGGCACGGGCGCGCTGTGGTCGAGGTGGAAGAAGACGGTGCCGGTCATCTGGGCGCCGCCGCGCGACCAGTTCTCGAACGGCTTCGACGTGAAGTACGAGACCGGCATGGTGATGCGGCGCTCGTCCCAGGTGCGCACGGCGAGGAAGGTGAGAGTGATCTCCTCGACCGTGCCCCACTCGCCGTCCACGACCACGGTGTCCCCTATCCGCACCATGTCGCCGAACGCGATCTGCAGGCCCGCGAAGAGGTTGCCGAGCGTGGACTGCGCGGCGACACCGGCGACGATGCCCAGCAGACCGGCCGAGGCCAGCAGCGAGGCCCCGGCCGCTCTGAACGAGGGGAACGTCAGGAGCATCACGGCCGCAGAGACCACGCCGACGACCGCGATGACGACGCGCTGGATCAGGGTGACCTGGGTGCGCACCCGGCGGACCCGGGCCGGATCGCGCTGGGCGGTGGCGTAGCGGGCGTAGGACGACTCGACGACGGCGGAGGAGACACGGACGGCGAGCCAGGCGGTGGCGCCGATCAGCACCAGGTTGAGCGTTTCTCCAACGGCTCCGTAGTGCTTCTCCGCGAGGCCCGCCTGGTCGTACGAGCCCCTCAGCAGCGCCGCGCAGAGCACGAGCTGGAGCGGCAGCCGGCAGCGGCGCAGCAGCCCCCACAGCGGCGTCTCGTGGTGGCGCTGGTCGGTGCGGAGCAGCAACCGGTCGACCGCCCACCCCACCAACAGCGTGAGCACGACCGAGCCACCGATGACGATCAGCGGGCGCAGTACGTTCTCCATGCCACGACGGTAACCGGGATCGGGCGCGGCTAACCTGCGGGGGCCCTGGCACCATGGAGCCCATGAACATCATGCTTTTCCATTCGGCGTTCGGTCTGCGGCCCGCCGTCGAGGCCGCCGCCGACCGGCTGCGGGCCGCCGGGCACGAGGTGTGGACCCCTGATCTCTTCGAGGGCCGCACCTTCGACACCGTCGAGGAGGGCATGGCCTTCAAGGACGAGATCGGCAAGGACGAGCTGCTCAAGCGCGCCGTCCTGGCGGCCGCGCCCTACTCCGACCGTGGTCTCGTCTACGCCGGGTTCTCGTTCGGCGCCGCGACCGCGCAGACCCTCGCCCTCGGCGACGACAAGGCGAAGGGGCTGCTGCTCCTGCACGGCACGTCCGACATCGCGGAGGGCGTCGCCGTGGACGAGCTCCCGGTCCAGCTGCACGTCGCGGAGCCCGACCCGTTCGAGACGGACGACTGGCTGACCGCCTGGTACCTGCAGATGGGGCGCGCGGGAGCGGACGTGGAGGTCTACCGGTACGCCGGGGCGGGACACCTCTACACCGACCCCGATCTCCCGGACTACGACGAGGAGGCCGCCGAGGCCACCTGGCGGGTGGCGCTCGGCTTCCTCGAAACCCTTTAGCCCACGGGCGCGTCGGCCCGCTCGACCTTCTGGGTGCCGGTGCGGGTGCGGTACGAGCGCTGCCAGGCCGACGTCGCGTTCTGGTCGGCGCGGTCGGAGATCACGTAGTAGTCCATCTGCGTCCGCTCGGCCGTGACGTCCAGGACGCCGTATCCGTGGCGGTCCATGTCCAGCCAGCGCACGTGCCGGTTGGCCGCCTTGATGGCGCCCTCGGCGACCGTGGAGAGCGTGTCCGGGGCGACGTGCAGGATGTCGTCCAGGTTGTCGGAGGTCACGGACGTGACCACGAACTCCGTCGCGGCGGAGGGGGACAGCGGATACGTCGCCGCCTTGACCGGCACGTCGTTGGCCCACGCCATGTGGATGTCGCCGGTCAGGAAGACGGTGTCGCGGACGGCGTGCTCGCGCAGATGGGAGATGAGTTCGGCGCGGTCGTGCGTGTAGCCGTCCCACTGGTCGACATTGATCGCCAGGCCCTCCTTCGGGAGGCCGAGCAGCTCGGCCAGCGGGCCCGCGATGTGGGCGGGCAGCGAACCGAAGGCGACCGGCGAGATCATCACCGAGGTGCCGACGAGTTTCCAGCGCGCGCTCGAGGCGGTGAGGCCCGACTTCAGCCAGTCGAGCTGGGCGCGGCCGGTGATCGTGCGCTCCGGGGAGTCCACGGCGCCGTTGCCGACGCTCGACTGCTCGGAGCGGAACGAGCGCAGGTCGAGCAGGTGGAGGTCGGCGAGCGAGCCGAACCGGAGCCGCCTGAAGACCGTGCCCGCGGTGGACGGGCGGACCGGCATCCACTCGAAGTAGGCCTGCTTCGCGGCCTGTTGGCGCGCCGCCCAGTCGCCCTCGGTGTCCGGCGTGTGGTTCTCCGCGCCGCCCGACCAGGCGTCGTTGGCGAACTCGTGGTCGTCCCAGATCGCGATCAGCGGGTGCGCGGCCTGCATCGCCTGCACGTCCGGGTCGGTCTTGGTCTGGCCGTGCCGGGTGCGGTAGTCGGCGAGCGAGACGATCTCGTGGGTGGGCCGGTGCTGCCGGACCGTGTAGTCGGCGGTCGGGTACTCGCCCGTCTTGTACTCGTAGAGGTAGTCGCCGAGGTGCAGGACCGCGTCAAGGTCGGTGCGGGCGGCCAGGTGCCGGTACGAGGAGTAGTAGCCGGCCTCCCAGTTGGCGCAGGAGACGACGCCGAAGCGCAGGCCGTCGGGGGACGCGTCGGCGGCGGGGGTGGTGCGGGTGCGGCCCACGGGGGAGCGGGCGTCGTCCACGGAGAAGCGGAAGTAATAGGCGGTCGCCGGGCGCAGGCCCCTTACATCGGCCTTGACCGTGTGGTCGGATGCGGCGCTCGCGGTCACGGCCCCCCGGCCGACGACCTGACGGAAGGCCTTGTCCTCGGCTATTTCCCAGGTCACCCGCACGTCGGCGCCCTTGCCGGAGCCGGGCACCGCGTCGGCGGCCGGTGTCACGCGCGTCCACAGCAGGACCCCGTCGGGCAGAGGGTCGCCGGACGCGATGCCGTGCAGGAAGGCGGGGGCCTCGGCGGCGTGGGCCGGGGCGGTGGCGGTGAGCGGCGCGGCGAGCGCGGCGCCCGCGGCCGCGGCCTTGACGACCGTACGGCGGCTCGGGGTACCGGGGGTGCCGGGCGTGGTTCTGGGAACGGATTGATGAAGTCGACTGGTCACAGCCGGTCAGACTACTGACTGGTAGCTACAAAGAGCGGGCGAACCCGAAAGGTTCGCCCGCTCTTCGTCTGCGTGTGGACCGGCCGTCAGCCCTTGAGGGCCTTCTCGGTCGCGGTCTTGTACTCGGCCACGGTCATCGGGGCGTTCTGGCCGTCCGAACCGGTCAGCTTCTTGCCGTCCATGACCAGGCTCGGGGTGCCGGTGACCTGGTCCTTGTTGGTGTCGAACGTCTTGGACATCTTCATGGCCCAGTCGTCGTACGTACCGTCCGTGACGTCCTTCTGGAACGCCTTGTTGTTCTTGAGGGAGTCCACGGTGTCGGCGACCTTGATCAGGTAGTCGTCGTCCTTGAACTTGTCGTCGGTCTCCTCGGGGTGGAACTTCGCCGAGTAGAGCGCCGACTTGTAGTCGAGGAAGGCGTCCTGGCTCACATTGAGGGCCGCGCCGAGCGCGCTCAGCGCGTTCTTCGAGCCCTCGCCGTTGGTGCCGACATCGCCCTTGGCCGCGCTGTCGCCGTCGAGGAACGTGCCGCCGATGTACTGGAGCTTGAACTTGCCGTCCTCGACGTCCTTGTGGAGCGTCGGGCCGACCGTCTGCTCGAAGGAGGCGCACACGGGGCAGCGCGAGTCCTCGTAGAGCTTCAGGGTCTTCTTCGCGTCGGCCTTGCCGATGACGACGGTCGTGCCGTCCTTGCCCGAGGTGTGCGCGGGCGCCTTCACGGCGGAGGACTTGGCGTCCATCGCCGTCTCCCAGTGGGAGGGCTTGTTGGCCTGCATCACCGCGTAGCCGACGCCGCCGGCTATCGCCAGGACCGCGACGATCGATATGCCGACGATCGTCTGCCGCTTCGTCTTGTCCCGCTTGGCCTGGCGCTCGCGTTCGGCGCGCAGCCGCTCACGGGCCGCGTTCTTCGACTGCTGGGTGTTGCGCTTGCTCATGGTCGTGCTCCGTAGGTGAGTGACATGCGTATGGGGGCCTGCCGTGCCGGGCCCGAGCCGGATGGTGGCTCAGGCGGCGGGGCACGGCGGCCCGCGCCGTCCTACGGAGTGCACCCAGAGCCGGGTGCGGGAGGCCGGTACGCGCGTGGCGGGGCGCGGCAGCCGCACGGCGGGACCGGGCCGGACGGTGACCGCGGCGAACGCGATGAGCAGCGGCCGGAACGCGAAGGCGGCCACCGCGCGCAGCAGTTGGGCGAGGGCCTGCTCGCCGCGGCGCAGCCAGGCGGCCGCGAGCAGTCCTACGGCGACGTGTGCGCCAAGGAGCAGCCAGGAGGCCGCCGGGTCGGTGTGCGCGAAGAGGGCCGCGGCCCGGTCCGTGCTGCCGCCGGTCATGCGGGCCAGCGGGGTCGCCACGTTCCCCGCGCACAGCACGTCGAAGCCGAACTGGCGCAGCGGGCCCGCGACGGGGCCGCCTGCCCGGCCGTAACAGACGTGCTGGCCGGTCGTGAAGACCGTGTCGGCGGCCAGTTCCAGCGGGACGAGCAGGGCCGCGATCCGGCCGAAGCCGCGCTCGCGTCCCGCCAGCGCGTACGCGATCACAAAGACGGCCGCGGCGATCGCGGCGACCGTCGTGAGCGGCAGCGGGGCCCGGGACAGCAGCACGTGCGACGCGACGGACAGCGTCACGACGCATGCCGTGAACAGCGCCGCGCGCGTCACTCGTAGCTGGGTCCCGGATATGTCGTCCATCGCGGAGGAGTGTGCCATGGCTTCCTGTAGGCGATGCCTAAAGGGGGCGCATTCACGGCACCTTTCACAGTCCCGGGATCCGGCCGTTACGGAACAGGTCCACGAAGATCTGGTGGTCCGCACGCGCGCGTGCCCCGTAGGAGTGCGCGAAGTCGACCAAGAGGGGCGCGAAGCCCTCCTCGTCGGCGGCGATCGCCGCGTCGATGGCGCGCTCGGTGGAGAACGGCACCAGCGACTCGCCGGACTGGTCGTCCGCCGCCGCGTGCATCGTCGCCGTGGCCCGGCCGAGGTCGGCGACGACCGTGGCGATCTCCTCCAGGTCGTCGATGTCGCCCCAGTCCAGGTCCACCGCGTACGGCGAGATCTCGGCGACCAGCTGCCCGGCCCCGTCGAGCTCCGTCCAGCCGAGCCACGGGTCGGCGTGCGCCTGAAGGGCGCGCTGCGAGATGACCGTGCGGTGCCCCTCGTGCTGGAAGTACTCGCGGACCGCCGGGTCGGTGATGTGCCGCGAGACGGCCGGGGTCTGCGCCTGCTTCATGTAGATCACGACGTCGTTCTCGAGGGCGTCGCTGTTGCCCTCCAGCAGGATGTTGTACGAGGGCAGGCCGGCGGAGCCGATCCCGATGCCGCGCCGCCCGACCACGTCCTTCACGCGGTACGAGTCCGGGCGGGAGAGGGAGGCCTCCGGCAGCGTCTCCAGGTATCCGTCGAACGCCGCGAGCACCTTGTAGCGCGTCGCCGCGTCCAGCTCGATGCTGCCGCCGCCCTCGGCGAAGCGGCGCTCGAACTCGCGGATCTCCGTCATGGAGTCGAGCAGGCCGAAGCGGGTCAGCGAGCGCGCGTCGCGCAGCGCCTCCAGGAGCGGGCCCTCGGCCGTGTCCAGCGTGAAGGGCGGCACCTCGTCGCTCTTGGCGCCGGTCGCCAGCGCGTGGATGCGCTCGCGGTACGCCGCCGCGTACGTGCGCACGAGGTCCGTGATCTGCTCGTCGCTCAGCGCCTTGGAGTAGCCGACCAGCGCCATGGAGGCGGCGAAGCGCTTGAGGTCCCAGGTGAAGGGGCCGACGTACGCCTCGTCGAAGTCGTTCACATTGAAGATCAGCCGGCCCGTGGAGTCCATGTACGTGCCGAAGTTCTCCGCGTGCAGGTCGCCGTGGATCCACACCCGGCTGGTGCGCTCGTCGAGGAACGGCCCGCCGTGCTGCTCGCGCTCCACGTCCCCGTAGAACAGGCAGGCCGTGCCCCGGTAGAAGGCGAAGGCAGAGGCCGCCATTTTGCGGAACTTGACCCGGAAGGCCGCGGGGTCGGCGGCGAGGAGCTCGCCGAACGCGGTGTCGAAGACGGAGAGGATCTGCTCGCCGCGCTGCTCAGCGGTGGGCTGCGGTTCCGACATCGCTGGGTGCCTCCTGGTGCGGGATGGTCCGGTGCGCCGTACCGACGCGTGGGACAGATGTTCTGGTCTGTCCAACGCACGACCGTACTCCCGAGTGCCCGGCCGTTGTCAGTGACCGGTCGTAGACTTCCAAGCTGTCCCTCAACCGTCGCCGCGCGTTCGCCATCGGAGGCCCTCACCGTGTCCAAACCGCCCTTCACGCACCTGCACGTGCACACCCAGTACTCGCTGCTGGACGGTGCGGCTCGGCTCAAGGACATGTTCAAGGCCGCCGGCGACATGGGCATGACGCACATCGCGATGTCCGACCACGGCAACCTGCACGGGGCGTATGACTTCTTCCACACCGCGGAGAAGGCGGGTATCACGCCGATCATCGGCATCGAGGCCTACGTCGCCCCGGAGTCCCGGCGCAACAAGCGGAAGGTCCAGTGGGGCCAGCCGCACCAGAAGCGCGACGACGTCTCCGGTTCCGGTGGTTACACCCACAAGACGATGTGGGCGGCGAACAGCAAGGGACTGCACAACCTGTTCAAGCTGTCCTCGGACGCGTACGCAGAGGGCTGGCTGCAGAAGTGGCCGCGCATGGACAAGGAGACGCTCTCCCAGTGGAGCGAGGGCATCATCGCGTCCACCGGCTGCCCCTCCGGTGAGCTCCAGACCCGCCTGCGCCTCGGCCAGTTCGACGAGGCGGTCAAGGCGGCCGCCGAGTACCAGGACATCTTCGGCAAGGACCGGTACTTCCTGGAGCTGATGGACCACGGCATCGACATCGAGCACCGCGTCCGCGAGGACCTGCTGCGGGTCGGCAAGAAGCTCGGCATCCCGCCGCTGGTGACGAACGACTCGCACTACACGTACGCGAACGAGGCGACCGCGCACGACGCGCTGCTGTGCATCCAGACCGGCAAGAACCTCTCCGACCCGGACCGCTTCCGGTTCAACGGCACGGGTTACTACCTGAAGTCGACGGACGAGATGTACGCCATCGACTCCTCGGACGCCTGGCAGGAGGGCTGCCGCAACACGCTCCTCGTGGCCGAGCAGATCGACACGACCGGCATGTTCGAGAAGCGCGACCTCATGCCGAAGTTCGACATCCCCGAGGGCTTCACGGAGGTCACCTGGTTCCAGGAGGAGGTCCGGGTCGGCATGAACCGCCGCTACCCGGGCGGCGTGCCCGAGGACCGCCAGAAGCAGGCCGAGTACGAGATGGACATCATCATCCAGATGGGGTTCCCGGGATACTTCCTGGTCGTCGCCGACTTCATCATGTGGGCCAAGAACAACGGCATCGCGGTGGGCCCGGGCCGTGGTTCCGCGGCCGGTTCGATCGTCGCGTACGCCATGGGCATCACCGACCTCGACCCGATCACGCACGGCCTGATCTTCGAGCGGTTCCTCAACCCCGAGCGCGTCTCCATGCCCGATGTCGACATCGACTTCGACGAGCGCAGGCGCGTCGAAGTGATCCGGTACGTGACCGAGAAGTACGGCGCCGACAAGGTCGCCATGATCGGCACCTACGGCAAGATCAAGGCCAAGAACGCGATCAAGGACTCCGCGCGCGTGCTCGGCTACCCGTACGCGATGGGTGACCGCCTCACCAAGGCCATGCCCGCCGACGTCCTCGGCAAGGGCATCGACCTCTCCGGCATCACCGACCCCCAGCACCCGCGCTACGGCGAGGCCGGCGAGATCCGCGGGATGTACGAGAACGAGCCGGACGTCAAGAAGGTCATCGACACCGCCAAGGGCGTCGAGGGCCTGGTCCGGCAGATGGGCGTGCACGCGGCCGGCGTCATCATGTCCAGCGAGCCGATCGTCGACCACGCACCCCTGTGGACCCGGCACACCGACGGCGTCACCATCACGCAGTGGGACTACCCGCAGTGCGAGTCGCTCGGCCTCCTGAAGATGGACTTCCTGGGCCTGCGCAACCTGACGATCATGGACGACGCCGTCAAGATGGTGCGGTCCAACAAGGGCATCGACCTGGAGATGCTCGACCTCCCGCTGGACGATCCGAAGACCTTCGAACTGCTCTGCCGCGGTGACACGCTGGGCGTGTTCCAGTTCGACGGCGGCCCGATGCGCTCGCTGCTCCGCCAGATGCAGCCCGACAACTTCGAGGACATTTCCGCCGTCTCGGCCCTGTACCGGCCGGGCCCGATGGGCATGAACTCGCACATCAACTACGCGGAGCGCAAGAACGGCCGGCAGGAGATCACGCCGATCCACCCGGAGCTCGAAGAGCCCCTGAAGGAGACGCTCGGCCTGACCTACGGCCTGATCGTGTACCAGGAGCAGGTGCAGAAGGCCGCGCAGATCGTCGCGGGCTACTCGCTCGGCGAGGCCGACGTGCTGCGCCGCGTGATGGGCAAGAAGAAGCCCGAGGAACTGGCGAAGAACTTCGTCCTCTTCCAGGAGGGCGCGAAGAAGAAGGGCTTCTCCGACCAGGCGATCCAGGCCCTGTGGGACGTCCTGGTCCCGTTCGCGGGCTACGCGTTCAACAAGGCGCACTCCTCCGCGTACGGCCTGGTCACCTACTGGACCGCGTACCTGAAGGCGAACTACCCCGCCGAGTACATGGCCGCGCTGCTCACCTCGGTCAAGGACGACAAGGACAAGTCGGCCGTCTACCTCAACGAGTGCCGGCGCATGAAGATCAAGGTCCTCCCGCCGGACGTGAACGAGTCGGTGCACAACTTCGCCGCCCAGGGCGACGACGTGATCCTCTTCGGCCTGGAAGCGGTCCGCAACGTCGGGTCGAACGTGGTGGAGTCGATCGTCCGGGCCCGCAAGGCGAAGGGGAAGTTCACCTCGTTCCCCGACTACCTCGACAAGATCGAGGCCGCCGCCTGCAACAAGCGGACGACGGAATCGCTGATCAAGGCCGGCGCGTTCGACGCGATGGGGCACACCCGCAAGGGCCTCACCGCCCAGTACGAGCCGATGATCGACAACGTCGTGGCGGTGAAGCGCAAGGAGGCCGAGGGGCAGTTCGACCTCTTCGGCGGCATGGGTGAGGGGGAGAGCGACGAGCCGGGCTTCGGCCTCGACGTCGAGTTCTCCACCGACGAGTGGGACAAGACGTATCTGCTCGCCCAGGAGCGCGAGATGCTCGGCCTGTACGTCTCCGACCACCCGCTCTTCGGCCTGGAGCACGTGCTGTCCGACAAGGCGGACGCGGGCATCGGCCAGCTCACCGGCGGTGACTTCGGCGACGGCGCGGTCGTCACGGTCGGCGGCATCATCTCCGGCCTCCAGCGCAAGATGACCAAGCAGGGCAACGCCTGGGCGATCGCGACCGTCGAGGACCTCGCCGGTTCCATCGAGTGCATGTTCTTCCCGGCGACGTACCAGCTGGTGTCCACGCAGCTCGTCGAGGACGCCGTGGTGTTCGTGAAGGGCCGCCTCGACAAGCGGGAGGACGTGCCGCGCCTGGTCGCCATGGAGATGCAGGTCCCCGACCTGTCGAACGCGGGGACCAACGCGCCCGTGATCCTCACGATCCCGGCCCTGAAGGTGACCCCGCCGATGATCAGCCGGCTCGGCGAGATCCTCACCAACCACCGGGGCGACAGCGAGGTGCGGATCAAGCTCCAGGGCCCGCGCAAGACCACGGTGCTGCGGCTCGACCGGCACCGGGTGAAGCCCGACCCGGCGCTGTACGGCGACCTGAAGGTGCTGCTCGGTCCGTCCTGCCTGGCCGGCTGACCGCACCGAGACACGCGCGAGGGGCGCACCCGGACTTCCGGGTGCGCCCCTCGCTGTGTGCCAACTGCCCTACGAGGCGCCTCAGTTGTGACCGAAGCGGCGCTCGCGGTGCTTACGGGCCACGTCGCCCGGCGTGGCCTCCACAGCCGACTTGGCCTGGGCCTCCATGGCCGAGGAGCGGGCCTGCTCCTGAGGCTCGGCGGCCTGGGCCGCCGCCTTCTGCTGATGACGATTCTGCTTACGGTTCTTGGCCATGGTGATCTGCCTCCTGCGGGGGATCTAGGGGCCAGGGCCGGCTTCAGATTCACACAGGCGGAGGAAGAACGCATTTCGGAGTATTACGGCTCGTAATCGGCATACGGTGGGGCGCGCGCACCCCCGGGTTCACGGCTTCCGCCACGCCGAAGATCCAGTTCGGGCCGTTAACCCCCGCGCGGTCGGGCAGACTCGAAGGAAACCCGAAGCGAAGCCGCGGGAGCCGTCCCGTGGAGCGTGTCCGGACTCCTTGCAAGTCGGCGGAAAGAGGGTGGATCGCGTGGATCGTTGCATCGTCCTGGTGGATGCCGGATATCTGCTGGGGGCCGCGGCGAGCCTGCTCGCTGGAGAGCCCTCCCGCTCCCGGATCCATGTCGACCACGCCGCCCTCATCCAGGGCCTGCGCGAGCGGGCCGAGGCCGAGACCGGGCGGGAACTGCTCCGCATCTACTGGTTCGACGGGGCGCCCGACCGGGTGCCGCAGCCCGAGCACCGGCGGCTGCGGGTGATGCCGCGGGTCACCGTCCGCCTCGGCGCGCTGACCCGGAGCGACGGGCGGTGGGCGCAGAAGGGCGTCGACGCGGCGATGCACGCCGAGCTGACCGAACTCGCCCGCAACCGCGCCTGCTCGGACATCGTGCTCGTGACCGGGGACGGGGATCTGCTGCCCGGCATGATGGCCGCCAAGGAGCACGGTGTCGCCGTCCACCTGTGGGCGGTGCAGGCCGCCGACGGCGACTACAACCAGTCCGAGGACCTGGTCGCGGAGGCCGACGAGCGGCGGGTGCTCGACCGGGTCTGGATCACCAAGGCCGTACGCGCCAAGGAACTCGGCGGGATCTGCGCCCCGCCGCACGTGCCGCGCCCCGAGATCGCCGCGATCCTCTCCGCGCCGCTGCCCGAGTCGGCGCTCTCCTCCGCGGGGCGCTCCGTGGAGGAGGCCGGGGGAGCGGCGCCCGTGCAGCACGCGCCGGCCGCGCACGGCGAGAACGGTGCGGGGGCTCCGCCGGCGTCCGAGGAGGACCGGGCGGCGGGCGGCGCCAAGGGTGTGCCCACGCCCAAGGACCTCGCCGCGCTGCGCGGGCCGGGGGCGCAGGTCGCGCAGGTCGCCCAGCATCCCGCGAACGCGACGCTGCGGTGGTCGTCCGACAAGGGCTGGGTCGAGCGGCCCGGTGGCGGCGGGGAGCCGGCCGATGTGGCGTCCTTGCCGACGCTGGCGCAGCTCACCTCGGCGGAGCAGCGGTGGGCCGACCGGGAGGAGGACATCACCGCGATCGGTGGGGACCCGTACGAGGTCGGGCAGGTGTTCGCGCGGCGGTGGCGGGAGCGGTTGGGGGACCAGACGCAGTTGCAGAAGCTGGCGACCATGTATCCGCGGGTGCCGCACCGGATCGACGGTGAGCTGTTGCGGTACGCGGCGAGGTTCGGGCTGCTCGCGCACAAGGACGACCAGATCGACGAGCATGACCGGTATGCGATCCGGGCGGGGTTCTGGCGGGAGATCGACATCCGCACCGCGGAGCACGCGGCCGCGGCCGACTAGCCGGGGGCCGGGTCGGCGCGGTGGTGCTGTTGCGCGGCGCCGTGGTTGTGAGCCGTACCGGGGTCGACGCCCGCCGCTTCCGTTGCGCCGCACCGTGGTGCCGCCTTGCCCACCCTGCCGCCCAAGGCGGCAGATTGCCCAAGGCGGGTGGCGGCAGATGGGCCAAGGCGGTGACGGCCGACGGCCAAGGGTGAGGAGACGGAGTGGCGGCGATTTGCCAGAGGCGGGAGCGGTCGACCGCAACGGGCGGGAAGCGGGGGCGGCGGCGGATACCCAAGGCGGTGGCGGCACCCCGTGGGGCCGACGCACCCGGAGGGGGCGAGTGGGTGCAAATCAAGCCCCTGCGGCGATTGAGCAGCGGGGTCCGGGGCGGAGCCCCGAGGCCGCAACGCCGGTGCGGCGGAAACAGGCGGGGTCCGGGGCGGAGCCCCGAGGCTGTGACGCCGGTGCGGCGGAAACGTTCCGTGGCGGCGGTGCGGCGAAGTGGCCCGCCCGGTCCACGGCGGAGCCGTGCGTGGGAAATGTCCCTCCCCGCGTGCAATCGTGAACGCCGGACCCCGTAGGCTCGTTCCTCGTGAGTATGCGCACCGATGCCGTCGTCCCGAAGCGTCATGGGGGCACTGTGGTGTGCGCGGTGCGAGGGCTCCGCAAGACGTATCCGGCCTCGCGCGGGCGCCGCGGCGCGGCCGGCACACCCGAGCTCCGGGCCACGGACGACGTACGGCTCGACATCCGGCGCGGCGAGATCTTCGGGCTCCTCGGGCCGAACGGGGCGGGGAAGTCCACCCTCGTACGGCAGCTGACCGGGCTGATGCGCCCCGACGCGGGCAGCGTCGAGATCCTCGGGCACGACATCGTGCGACACCCCGAGCGGGCCTCCCGGATCCTCGCCTACCTCGGGCAGGAGTCGACCGCGCTGGACGAGCTGACCGTCGCGCTGGCCGCCGAGACCACGGGACGCCTCCGCGGGCTCCCGCTGAAGGAAGCGCGGGCCGCCCGCGACGACGTCCTCGACGAACTCGGCCTCACCCCGATCGCCTCGCGGCCGATCAAGAAACTGTCCGGCGGCCAGCGGCGGCTCGCCTGTTTCGCGGCGGCGCTCGTCGGGGAACGCCCGCTGCTCGTGCTCGACGAGCCGACCACCGGGATGGACCCCGTCGCACGGCGCGCCGTGTGGGGCGCCGTCGACCGGCGGCGGGCCGAGCGCGGCACGACCGTGCTGCTCGTCACCCACAACGTGATCGAGGCCGAGACCGTCCTCGACCGGGTGGCCGTGCTCGACCAGGGCCGCGTCATCGCCTGCGACACCCCGGCGGGCCTCAAGGAACGCGTCGCCGGCGAGGTGCGCGTGGAACTCGTGTGGCGCCAGGAGGCTCCGATGGAGCTCGACGAGGTGGCGCGGCTGCGCCCGCACGCCGTGGAATCAGGGCGGCGCTGGTCGCTGCGGCTCGCACCGGACGCGGCCCGCTCCGCCGTCGCCGCCGTCACCGGCGGCCCGGCCTTCGACTTCCTGGACGACTTCACGCTCGCGACGCCGAGCCTGGAGGACGTGTACCTGGCGCTCGGCGGGAGCCGCAGCGGTGTGAAGGGCCTGGTGAAGGCATGAGCGTCGTTCCCACAGCTCCCGCGGTCGCCTCCGAGCTCGCGCCCGCGCGCCCGGCGCCCGCGCCGGGCCCCGCCGACGAGGGGCTCGCGCCCCGGGCCCGCTTCCTGCCGTCGCTCGCCGCCGTCTACAGGGCGCAGCTCAGCCGGGCCCGCGTGGCCCGGATCCCGCTGCTGTTCGTGGCGACGTTCCAGAGCATCGGCATCATGATCCTGATGCGCGGCGTCGTCGGGCAGGGCGGCCGTGAGGCGCAGGCCGTGGTGGCCGGGTCCGCGGTGCTCGTCGTCGCGTTCGTCGCGCTGAACCTGCTCGCCCAGTACTTCGGGCAGCTGCGGGCGGCCGGCGGGCTCGACCACTACGCGACGCTGCCGGTGCCGCCCGCTTCCGTGGTGCTCGGCGCCGCGGGCGCGTACGCCTCGTTCACCGTGCCGGGGACCGTGGTCACCGCGGTCGTCGGCTGCGTGATGTTCCAGCTGCCGCTCGCCCACCTGTGGGTGCTCGCCGCGGTGGTCCCGCTGGCGGGCGCCGCGCTCGCAGGACTCGGCGCCGCGCTCGGACTGCTCGCGCCCCGGCCCGAACTGGCGACGCTGCTCGGCCAGTTGGGCATGTCGGCGGCGCTACTGCTCGGCGTGCTGCCGGCCGACCGGATGCCGGAGGTCGTGCAGTGGGCGCGGGACCTGCTCCCGTCGACGTACGGGGTCGAGGCGTTCGCGCGGACCTTCGCCGCCCGCCCCGACTGGGGCGTGGTCCTGCTCGACCTGGGCGTCTGCGCGGCCGTCGGCGTCGCCTCGCTCGCCGTGGCGACGTGGGCCTACCGCCGGGCCGCCGTCCGCTAGGGCCTGTCTGGAGTTCCCCGCGGGGGAACTCCAGACAGGCCCTGACGCGCCGCACAGCGACGCCTGGCACGATGGCAGGGTGACCGCACCGCTGACACCGCCACCCCATCAGCCCCCGCACAACAACGGGCACAGCGACCCCTGGCAGGCCCCCGACCCCATGACAGGCCATCTGCCTCCCGCCCCCTCCGCCCCGCAGGAGCACGAGGCGGACGGTCCGGGCCTGCGGGCCGAACTGCGTGAGGCCGCAATCGTGACGGTCGGCGTCGCGGTCGTGGGGCTCGCGCTCGGCGCGCTGTGGCTGTGGCTCGCGCCCCGGGTCCCGCTGGTCTCGGATGCCTCGGCGGTCTACCTCAAGGACACCGAGGGCGAGCAGGCCATCGGCATCGACGGAACGTTCGCCCTGCTCGGGCTCGCGTTCGGCGTCGTCACCGGTGCCGCCGTCTTCCTGTGGCGCAGGCGCGGGGGCGTGCCGCTCGTCGTGGCGCTGGCCCTGGGCGGCCTGCTCGGCGGGGTGCTCGCCTGGCGCTTCGGCATCTGGCTCGGGCCGACGCAGAACGTCGCCGCGCACGCCAAGGAGGTCGGCAAGGGCGTGGTGTTCGACGCCCCCCTGGAGCTGAAGGCCAAGGGGGCGCTGCTCGCGTGGCCGCTGGCCGCGCTGGTCGTACACCTGGGCCTTACCGGCCTGTTCGGGCCGCGGGACCCGGACCCGTTCTTCGCGACGCCCTACGGGGTACAGGGGGACGGCTCCGCCACGTCTACGGCCCCGTAGCGGCTCAGCCGTACCGGCGTTGCGGTCTCGGGGCTCTGCCCCGGGCCCCGCGCCTCAATCGCCGGCGGGGCTTGAGTTGCTCACCTTTCCGCGTGGCGCGAGTGGTTCCTCGGCCAGGTAGTCCCTCGTGCCCTCCCGGTCCACCAGGCGGCTCAGCCGGTTCGGGACGTCGAAGCCGATGAGGACGATCACGACCAGGGTGAGGGCGAACGTCAGGATCGCCAGGGACTGGCCGAGCGACATGCCCGAGGCCAGCCGCGCGCCGAGCACCGGGGCGACCGCGCCGCCCAGGGCGCCCACGTTGTACGTGAAGCCGAGGGACGCCGCGCGCGTCTCGGTCGGGAAGTGGCCCGCGATGTACTTGGGGAGCAGGCCCGAGATGCCCTGCATGCAGGCGAGCATGCAGAACAGCAGGATGCCGAGCCCCACCGGGCTGTCGTGGACCGCGAACACCGGGAAGACGAAGGCGACGCCGACGATCAGCGTCACCGCGTACGCGCGCCGCGTGCCGAACCGGTCGCCGATGAAGCCCGCCACGACGCAGCCGACGGCCGTGCCGAAGCCCGCCCAGAAGAGGGCGTCGGTGACCTCGGAGGGGGAGTAGCCCAGCTCGGTCTTCAGGTACGTCGGCAGCAGCGCCTGCACCGGCCAGCTGTACAGGAACGCGCAGAACACGGTCACCGTCAGCGCCACGTACAGCAGCCAGCGCTTGCGCCCGCCCAGCTGGACCGTGAAGGCCAGCAGGCAGGCCGCCGCCACGACCGACAGGAGCGGTACCGCGCCGCCGCCGAGCGGCGTGAACACGGCGAACAGGGAGCCCGTCGCGACGACCACGAGCACCGTGTTGACCGTCGCGAGGCGGCGCGTCGCGAACAACGGCCGGAACGGGTTCGGGCGTTCACCGGCCTCGCCGATCCGCTCCTGCCACTCCTCCGCCTCGGGCAGCGCCCGCCGCACCCACAGCGCGATCGCCACGGGGAAGAGCCCGATGTAGAACAGCCAGCGCCACCCGTGGCCCGGAACCACCAGCTCGTACACCTCGGCCGCGAGGACGCCGCCGAGCGAGAAGCCGGAGATCAGGAAGCCGGACGCGCGGTTGCGCAGCTTCGCGGGCCAGCTCTCCAGGACGTACGTGGCGCTCGCGCTGTACTCGCCGGCCATGCCCATGCCGATCAGCAGGCGCGCCGTGAACAGACTCGTGTAGTCCCAGGCGAAGCCGCAGGCGAATGTGCCGAACGAGTAGAGCACGATCGAGACGATCATCGCCGTCTTGCGGCCGAAGCGGTCGCCGAGCGCGCCGAGGACCGCGCCGCCCAGCCAGCGCGTGATGAACGCGCCGGAGACCAGGCTCGCCTGCTCGACCCCCGAGAGCCCGAAGTCGTGGCCGATCTCGGTCAGTACGAGGGTGATCAGGACGAAGTCGAAGCCGTCGAGGAAGTAGCCGATCCAGGCGGCGAAGAAGGACTTCCACCGGGTGGGGCCGATGTCGGAGTACCAGCGGCCGGAGGCGGTCGCGGGGGTGGTGCCAGGAGTCATCGTCGAATCCAGGGAGGCGGGGGAGGAGAGGAGGGGTCAGGCGGGCAGCAGGCCGGCCTCGACCAGGTGGCGGCGGACGTACGCGAACTCGGCGTCGCCCAGCGGGATCTGCGGCGCGGCCGTGGCGGGGCAGTCGATGACGCCCTGGAGGTGCACGGCGGCCTTGAACGCGCCGAGCGCCGAGGACGAGCCGCCCATGACGGCCGGGTCGCCGGCGTCGGTGATCGAGAACAGTGCGGCGAGACGGTTCTGCTCGGCGCGGGCCGTGTCCCAGTCGCCGGCGCGGGCGGCTTCGTAGAGCCGGACGTAGCCGTGCGCGTCCACGTTGCCGAGGCCGGGGACCACGCCGTCGACGCCCGCGAGGAGGGCGCCGTCCACGGTCAGTTCGGCGCCCGTGAACACCGAGAACGCGGGGGCCGCGGCGCGCAGCGGGGCGAGCAGGCGGCGCAGGGAGCCCTCGTCGCCGCTGGAGTCCTTGAGGCCCGCGAGGGTGCCGTCGGCGGCCAGTTCGAGGATCGTGTCGCGGCCGAGCTTGCTGTGCACCGCGACCGGGATGTCGTAGGCGAACAGGGGCAGGTCCGCGCCGGAGCGCAGCCGCCGGAAGTGGCCCGCGATCTCGGCCGGGTGGGTGCGCGTGTAGAACGGGGCGGTCGCGACGAGCGCGTCGGCGCCCGCCTTCACCGCGTCCTGGGCCCGCTCCAGGACCCGCGCCGTGGTCGTCTCGATGACGCCGGCGAGGACCGGGACCCGGCCCGCCGCCGCGTCGACGGCGGCCTCAAGGGCGGTGCGGCGCTGGGCGTCGGTGAGGTAGGCGGTCTCGCCGCTGGAGCCCAGCATGAAGAGGCCGTGCACCCCGGCGCCGATGAGGTGCTCGGCGAGCCGCCGCACCGACGCGACGTCCACCTCGCCCTCGGCGGTGAGCGGGGTGACCAGCGGCGGAACGACGCCGCGGAAGGGGGCGGGGAGCGGGGCTCGGAGAGTCATGGCGGTGGTCTCCACGGTTAACTGACGGTGTACGGAGATGGGACGTAGGATGTCCTACGTCCTGGAGGCGACATTGCGCCACCGTCGAGCACACTGTCAAGGGTTCGAAGAGTCCGGCAGATCACAGGAAAGATCACAGGAGGGGCCCGAATGCGAGCGCTGGTCGCGGACGACGCGCAGCAGAAGATCAAGGAATTCATCGTCGAGGGCGGCCTCGGGCCCGGCGATCCGCTGCCGACCGAGACCGAGCTGATGGAGCGGTTCGCGGTCAGCCGCAACTCGCTGCGCGAGGCCCTGAAGTCGCTTCAGGCCAAGCACATCGTCGAGATCCGGCGCGGGTTCGGGACGTACGTCGGGTCGATGTCGCTCGAACCGCTGATCGACGGGCTCGCGTTCCGCACCGTCGTGGGGCACCGCAGGGGCGAGGACAGCCTGCTCGAACTGCTGCAGATGCGGGAGGCGTTGGAGGCGGGCCTGATGAGCAGCCTCGTCGGGCGGCTCGGAGAGGCGGAACTCGGCGTGCTCGACGGGCTGGTGCGACGGATGCACGAGGAGGTCGCCGGGGGCGGGGCCATCGACGCCGCGACCGACCGGGAGTTCCACCTCGCGCTGTACGGGCCGCTGGCGAACCGGCTGCTCAGCGAGTTGCTCGACGCGTTCTGGAGCGCCTTCCACCAGTCGCGGGCGCAGGACATCGGGCAGGCGGCCGACGGCGAGGAGCTGGCCAGGATGCACGGCCGGATCGTGGACGCGGTGCGGACCGGGGACGCGGAGGCCGCGGAGGCCGCGGTGCATTCGCACTTCGACGACATCCGCGGCCGGCTGAGCGCGCGCTGAGCTTCAGGGTCCTGCTTCAGAGGGGGCCTCAGGCGGGCCGGTGCCCGTGGTTGGACTTGCCCTTCTTGATCCGCCACTTGCGCTTGCGCGTCTTCTTCGACATGTCCTGGGTACTTAGTCGAAGCGGCGGGGTACGTCGAGGGGTCACGCACGTCCGACGGGGGCGAGGACCGCGTCCGTGAGCGCCGCGAGGTCCCCCGGCGCCAGCTCGACCTCGAGGCCGCGGCGCCCCGCCGAGACGCAGACCGTGGCGTGCTTCTGGGCGGAGGAGTCGAGCACCGTACGCAGCTTCTTGCGTTGCCCGAGCGGCGAGATGCCGCCGCGCACGTACCCGGTCGTGCGCTCCGCGAGCGCCGGATCGGCCATCGTGGCGCGCTTGCCGCCGACGGCCGCCGCGAGCGCCTTCAGGTCGAGCTGGCCCGCCACCGGCACGACGCCGACGACGAGCGCGCCGTCCACGTCCGCGACGAGCGTCTTGAACACCCGGTCCGGGGACACACCCATGGCCTGGGCTGCCTCCTCGCCGTACGAGGCGTGCGCGGGATCGTGCTCGTAGGAGTGGACCGTGAAGGGGGTGCCCGCGGTGGTGAGGGCGACGGTCGCGGGCGTGCCTCCGGGCTGCTGCTTCTTGCTCTTCTTCGCCAACGTGCGAATCCCTTGATTCTCGGGTCAGTTGAGGCTGGTGGACTGCCGGGTGAGTTCGGTGGCCGGCAGTGACGGCAGATGGCGGATGATCGCCGTCTCCGCGCGCAGCAGCGTCAGCTCCTCGCGCAGCCGGGACGCCACGTCGGCGGCCTGGAGCAGGTGCTGCTTCGTCGGTACGTCGAGGACCGCGGCGGCCGCGACCAGGTACGACACCACCGACGGCTCGTCCGGCAGCTCCGCGCCCGTCGTCAGCGAGCGCTCACGGGCGCCCGCGAGGCGCTTCTGGTACGAGCGGAACGCGCGTAGCACCCCCTCCGCGAGGGCGCCCGCCTCCTCGCCGTCCTCCTCGGGCAGCTCCTCCACCTCGGCCGTCAGATACGGGCCCGAGGCGTCGACCGAGTGCAGCTTCACCCGGCGGGTGCCCGTGGCGAGCACCTCGAAGCTGCCGTCCGCGCGCTCCCTGATCGTCGCGGCGTCCGCGATGCAGCCGACGGCGTGGAAGGACGCGATGGGGTCGTCTCCGAAGCCCGCGGCCGGGCCCGCGCCCGCCTCCTTCGTCGTCACCTCGTCCGGCATGCCGGACGCGCTGGGCGCGACCTCGTGGCCGTCGCGGATCGCGACGACCACGAACTGGCGGGGCTCGTCCGAGGTGGACGGTTCGGTGTCGGGCTCCGACGGATCGTCGGGCGACGCCTTCAAGAGATCGCGCATCATGGCGCGATAGCGCTCCTCGAACACGTTCAGCGGGAGCACGAGTCCCGGGAACAGCACCGAGTTGAGCGGGAACAGCGGAAGTCGGACGGTGGTCACGTCGGCCAAGCGTAATGGTCATCGGACCGGGGCGGTCCGCCGCGCAGCGGCATCGTCGCCGCGACTTCGAGCCGGACCTGCCCGCGCAGCTCCATGAAATGGCCCAGCGGGTCGTCCGTGAGCCGGTCCCAGGGGAACGACGTCGCGTACGGGCCGATGAGCCGCAGCTGCTCCAGGGCGTCCTCCCAGCGTTCGAGTCCGACCAGTACGCAGGTCAGCAGGTTGCGCACCTCGGCGGGCCACGGGTCCGCGGGTTCGTAACCGCGGGAGAGGTCCACGGCGAGGTCGGCGGCGGCGTCCAGGCGGGCGCGGGGGATGCCCGTCTGCGGGGCGCCCGAGGTCAGATACGCGAGGGCCGCGCGGGCCGGGAGCGCCTTGAGCAGCGAGCCCGGCAGGGCGTCCTGCGCGGCGCGCTCCGCGAAGTCGAAGCACTCGCGGTGCGAGCCGTACCAGGCGGCCGACAGATAGCGCAGCGCCGCGACGTGGCAGCCGTAGTGGTGCGGGGAGCGGCGCACCGCCCGCTCCCACAGCTGCTCGAACTCTGTGTGCGGGGCGTTGGTGCCGCGGGCGTGGTCCAGGGCGATGCGCCAGGGGACCGGGTCGCGGGGGTCGGACTCGGCCGCGGCCAGGATCAGCGGGGTGACCTCGCGCAGCAGCTCGGCGTGGGCGGGCGCGGCGAAGGCGCGGGTGACGGCGAGTTCGGCCTTGACCAGGAGCAGGTCGGGGTCGTGCGGCGAGGCCTCCTGCCAGACCTCGAACCACTCGGGGCGGGCGGCGGCGAACGCGGCGAGGCGCTGCACGGCGCGGTCCCGGTTCTCCCACTCGGCGGCCTCGCGGGTCTGGGCGAGGGCCTTCGCGGCGGGGCCGTGGTCGCCGAGGCCCGCGGCGACGAGGGCGGGGGCGAGGCGGTCGTCCGGGGCGTCGAGGAGGAGTTCCTCGTCCGGGGGGAGGCCGATGCCCAGGGCGGTGGTGTGGCGGAGCATGCGGGTGGTGCGTATGAGGGCGCGCAGGAATGGCACGGGGCCTCCTTCTTCTGCGCGCGGGGACGTGGGTGCGGGTTGGTTGTTGCGGTGGGATGACGGTCGAAGGGGCCGAAAGGTTGCACGGGCCGGGGTACTTTTTGCCGCGACGTGGCCAGGGCCGCCGTGAACGGTGCGCCGCACCGGGGGCCGCCTTGCCCACCCTGCCGCCCAAGGCGGCAGATTGCCCAAGGCGGGGGCGGCAGCACCTAGCTTCTGCGGAGCAGGCGGGTGGCGCCTGCTGCCACTGTTGTCGCCAGGATCCAGCCCAGGAGGACCAGGATCGCCGAGGCCCACTGCCAGGGGCCGTGGAGCTGCCAGCTGCCGGCCTGGCCGAGGTCGATGACGGGGAGGAGGAGGTCGAGGGTGAAGAGGGCCGGGTCCCAGACGGGGCCCTCGCCGGGCTTGATGCGGGGGTGCGGGGCCTGGGAGAAGACGGCCGCGCTGAGCGCCCAGACGATCGCCATCCAGAGCGCGGCCCGGCCCGGCCGGTACCCGTACGCCACCGTCCAGTCCTGGATGTAGCCCCAGACCTTCGCCGCGACCGGCAGCGTCTCGCGGCGTCTGCGCTGCTTGGCGAGCAGCACCTCGCGCGCGTCGGAGTCCTCGCCGCCGCTCCGCAGCACCGTCGCCAGGCACTCGTACGGCTCCGGGCTGTACTCGGGTGTCGCCGCGGCGAGCCAGTCGAGGCGGCGGGCGAGGGGGAAGGAGCCGGACGGGATGAGGTTCTCGTACTGGAATCCGACGAGGCGGAGCTGGCCAGGGCCCGGCCAGCTGGTCGATCTGTCGACCAGGTTGGTCGCCCGCGCGCCGGACAGCACGATCCGCCCGCGCTCCGGCTTTTCGCAGAGGAAGCGCAGTTCCGGGGTCTGGATGCGGCGCATGGAGACCTCCTGCTCGTTCTCCATCGTGAAGCGCGCCGAGTCCAGGTCGACCGCGTCGCCGAACCGGCCGTCGTCGAGCCGCACCCCGCCCACGCACTCGAAGCGCTGCACACGGGTGCCGCGCGCGGGCGTCCCGCCGCCGTTCTGGAACGGGCCGCCGAGCGCGGCAGGGCCGAGGTACAGGGTCCGCTCGACCGACATCTGCGGAGCGTTCAGGGCGCGGCGCCCCGGCGTGGCCCGCAGCCGGCTGCCCCGCAGCGAGAGCGAGACGCCCACCGTCGCGCTGCGCAGGCTCAGCTCGCCGTGCGTCTCCAGCAGCTCGGCCTGGAGGTCCTGGCCGACCGTGAGCCCGTCCGCCATGATCGACTTCCCGCGCCGGTCGCCGAACACGACGGCCTGGTTGAGCAGCAGGTCCGTGCCGATGTGCGCGTCCGTGAGCCGGATCCCCTTGTGGAAGCGGCAGCGGGCGAGGTGCAGATCGCCCTCCGTGTGGACCCGGGCGCCCTCGAGGCGGGGCACCGAGCAGGCGATGAGGCGCACCGTCGTGAAGTGCGCCTCCGGGAGGAGCACTTCCTTCTCGAAGCGGCAGCCCTTCATCTCCACGTACGGGACGACGTTGCCGCCCGCGAGGTCGAACGCGTCGGTGATCTGCACGCCCTGGAGCTTGAGCGAGGAGACCCGGCCGTCCAGCGCCGGCGGGCCGTCGAGCAGCAGCCACGCCACGATGCGCGCCCGCACGCTGCGCTCCGGGCCCCAGGGGTGGCCGCCGTGCGGATCGTCCAGCGCGCTGTCCCCGGTGCGCAGGTCGTAGACGCTCCCGTTGCGGAACGCCTGCCACATCCCGACCTCGGTGGCGGTCAGCCCGTCCGGCACGTCCCCGTTGCCGGTGCCGGTCGTCCCCTCGACCACGACTGCTCTGCCTCCCCCGTGCGGCCCGCTGGTTCGTACAACCGTTCATGCCCGCTGTGTGACCGTCTGAACGCCGGTGGTCAGGTCGCCTGCCGGGATATCAGCCATTGATACGGGGCGCCGAGCGTAAACCCGCGTCTGAGAGAATTGTTCTGTGATCTCTCGAATCGATCTGCGCGGCGCCGCCCTCCCCGAGGGTCAGGCCCTGCGCTCGCTGCTGCCCCGTGCCGACTTCGATGTCGCGGCCGCCCTGGAGAAGGTGCGCCCGATCTGCGAGGACGTGCATCATCGCGGCGACGCGGCGCTGATCGAGTACGGGGAGAAATTCGACGGTGTGCGGCTGGAGTCCGTGCGGGTTCCCGCCGAGGCACTCCAGAAGGCGCTCGCCGATCTCGACCCCGCCGTGCGCGCCGCCCTGGAGGAGTCCATCCGCCGGGCCCGCATCGTCCACCGCGAGCAGCGTCGCGGCAGCCACACGACGCAGGTCGTGCCCGGCGGCTCCGTCACCGAGAAGTGGGTGCCGGTCGAGCGCGTCGGCCTGTACGCGCCCGGTGGCCGGTCCGTGTACCCGTCGTCCGTGATCATGAACGCGGTACCGGCGCAGGAGGCGGGCGTCGAGTCGGTCGCGCTGGCCTCGCCGCCGCAGAAGGAGTTCGGCGGCCTGCCGCACCCGACGATCCTCGCCGCGTGCGCGCTGCTCGGCGTCGACGAGGTGTACGCGGTCGGCGGCGCCCAGGCCGTCGCCATGTACGCGTACGGCACCGAGTCCTGCGCCCCGGCGAACATGGTGACCGGCCCGGGCAACATCTGGGTGGCCGCCGCCAAGCGCTACTTCACGGGCCGCATCGGCATCGACGCCGAGGCGGGCCCGACCGAGATCGCGGTCCTCGCCGACGCAGCCGCCGACCCGGTGCACGTCGCCTCCGACCTGATCAGTCAGGCCGAGCACGACCCGCTGGCCGCCGCCGTCCTCGTCACGGACAGCGAGGAACTCGCCGCCGCCGTGGAGAAGGAGCTGGAGCCGCAGGTCGCCGCCACCAAGCACGTCGAGGACCGGATCGTGCCCGCCCTCAAGGGCCGGCAGTCCGCGATCGTCCTCGTCGACTCGATCGACGACGGCCTCAAGGTCGTCGACGCGTACGGGGCCGAGCACCTGGAGATCCAGACCGCCGACGCCTCCGCCGTGGCCCAGCGGGTGCGGAACGCGGGCGCGATCTTCGTCGGCCCGTGGGCGCCCGTCTCCCTCGGTGACTACGCCGCCGGGTCCAACCACGTGCTGCCGACGGGCGGTTGCGCCTGCCACTCGTCCGGCCTGTCCGTCCAGTCCTTCCTGCGCGGCATCCACATCGTCGACTACACGAAGGACGCCCTCGCCGAGGTTGCGGCCACCGTGGTGACGCTCGCCGACGCGGAGGACCTGCCGGCGCACGGCGCGGCGATCAGGGCGCGGTTCGAGTGGCAGGTCCCGAAGGAGCCGAAGAACAAGTGACCAAGATCGACGACCTTCCCGTACGCGAGGAACTGCGCGGCAAGTCCCCTTACGGCGCACCGCAGTTGGACGTCGCCGTCCGGCTGAACACGAACGAGAACCCGTACCCGCTGCCCGAGCCCCTGGTGCGACGGATCGCCGAGCGCGTCGCCGACGCGGCCCGCGGGCTCAACCGCTACCCGGACCGGGACGCGGTCGAGCTGCGCACGGAACTCGCCAGGTACCTGACCCGTACGACCGGCTACGAGGTCGGTTACGAGCAGGTGTGGGCGGCCAACGGGTCGAACGAGGTGCTCCAGCAGCTCCTCCAGGCCTTCGGCGGCCCCGGCCGCCTGGCGCTCGGCTTCGAGCCCTCGTACTCGATGCACCCGCTGCTCGCCCGCGGCACCAACACCGGCTGGGTGAGCGCCCCGCGCCGCGAGGACTACTCCCTCGACGTGCCGGCCGCCGTCGAGGCGATCCGGACGCACAAGCCGCACGTCGTCTTCATCACCAGCCCCAACAACCCGACGGGCAACGCGGTCGCGGCCGAGGACGTCCTCGCGCTGTACGAGGCCGCGGGCCGGGACGCGATGGTGATCGTCGACGAGGCGTACACCGAGTTCAGCCACGGCACCTCGCTGCTCTCGCTGCTCGAGGGCCGGCCGAACCTCGTCGTCTCGCGGACGATGTCCAAGGCCTTCGGCGCGGCCGGGCTGCGGCTCGGCTACCTCGCCGCCGACCCGGCCGTGGTCGACGCCGTCCAACTGGTGCGCCTGCCCTACCACTTGTCGGCCGTGAACCAGGCGACGGCGCTCGCCGCCCTGGAATACACCGACACGCTGCTCCAGTACGTGGAACAGCTGAAGGCCGAACGCGACCGTGTGGTCACCGAGTTGGAGGGGTTCGGCTTCGACGTCACCGTCGCCGACGCCAACTTCATCCAGTTCGGCGTCTTCGAAGACCCGCATGCCGTCTGGCAGTTCATCCTCGACCGCGGCGTCCTGATCCGTGACAACGGAGTCCCGGGACGCCTGCGGGTGACCGTCGGCACCCCCGAAGAGAACGACGCGTTCCTGGACGCGGCCCGCGAAGTGAAAAAGGAGTTCGGCGCATGAGCCGCGTAGGACGTGTTGAACGTACGACCAAGGAGACCTCGGTCCTTGTCGAGATCGACCTCGACGGCACCGGCAAGGTCGATGTCGCGACCGGGGTCGGCTTCTACGACCACATGCTCGACCAGCTCGGCAAGCACGGCCTGTTCGACCTCACGGTGAAGACCGAGGGCGACCTGCACATCGACTCGCACCACACCATCGAGGACACCGCCCTCGCCCTCGGCGCCGCCTTCAAGCAGGCGCTCGGCGACAAGGTCGGCATCTACCGCTTCGGCAACTGCACGGTCCCGCTGGACGAGTCGCTCGCCCAGGTGACGGTGGACCTCAGCGGCCGCCCGTACCTCGTGCACACCGAGCCCGAGAAGCTGGCGCCGATGATCGGCGAGTACGACACGACGATGACCCGGCACATCCTGGAGTCCTTCGTCGCGCAGGCCCAGATCGCGCTGCACGTCCACGTCCCGTACGGGCGCAACGCGCACCACATCGTGGAGTGCCAGTTCAAGGCCCTCGCGCGCGCCCTGCGCTACGCGAGCGAGATAGACCCGCGCGCGGCCGCCGCCGGGATCCTTCCCTCCACGAAGGGCGCGCTGTGAGTGGCCTGTCCGCGGTCCTGATCTTCGTCGGCCTCTTCCTCGCCGGCGGCGCCTGGTCCTTCTGGAAGCAGAAACTGCCCAAGAGCGTCGTGGTGCTGATGGGGATCGGTTCCGCGATGTGTCTCGTCGCCGGAATCCTGCGGATGGAGTGGCTCTACTGATGTCGGCCGAGAAGACCAAGAGCGTCGTCGTCTTCGACTACGGCTTCGGGAACGTGCGCTCCGCCGAGCGCGCCCTCGCCCGCGCGGGCGCCGACGTCGAGATCACCCGCGACTTCGACAAGGCGATGAACGCCGACGGGCTGCTCGTGCCCGGCGTCGGCGCGTTCGCCGCCTGCATGAACGGGCTGAAGGAGGCGCGCGGCGACTGGCTCGTCGGCCGCCGCCTCGCCGGCGGTCGCCCTGTGATGGGCATCTGCGTCGGCATGCAGATCCTGTTCGCGCGCGGCATCGAGCACGGCGTGGAGGCGGAGGGCCTCGACGAGTGGCCCGGCGTCGTCGAGCCGCTCAAGGCCGATGTCGTCCCCCACATGGGCTGGAACACCGTGGACGCCCCGGAGGGCTCCCAGCTGTTCGCGGGCGTCGACACCGACGAGCGCTTCTACTTCGTGCACTCGTACGCCGTGCAGAACTGGGAGCTCGAAATCCACAACCCCTCCATGCGTGCGCCCAAGGTCACCTGGTCCACGCACGGCGGCCCGTTCGTGGCCGCCGTCGAGAACGGCGCGCTGTGGGCGACGCAGTTCCACCCCGAGAAGTCCGGCGACGCCGGAGCGCAGCTGCTGAAGAACTGGATCTCCGTACTGTGACCGCATCCGTGAATCCCGCGAAGAACAAGCTCGAACTGCTCCCCGCAGTCGACGTCCGCGACGGGCAGGCCGTCCGCCTCGTGCACGGCGAGTCCGGCTCCGAGACCTCCTACGGCTCCCCGCTGGAGGCGGCCCTCGCCTGGCAGCGTTCCGGCGCCGAGTGGCTGCACCTGGTCGACCTGGACGCCGCGTTCGGCACCGGCGACAACCGCGCGCTGATCTCCGAGGTCGCGAAGGCCATGGACATCAAGGTGGAGCTGTCCGGCGGCATCCGCGACGACGACTCGCTCGCCGCCGCCCTCGCCACCGGCGCCACCCGCGTCAACATCGGCACGGCCGCCCTGGAGGACCCCGAGTGGGTCGCCAAGATCATCGCCGAGCACGGCGACAAGATCGCGGTCGGCCTGGACGTCCGCGGCACGACGCTGCGCGGCCGCGGCTGGACCCGCGACGGCGGCGACCTGTACGAGACCCTGGAGCGCCTCGACTCCGAGGGCTGCTCCCGGTACGTCGTCACGGACATCGCCAAGGACGGCACGCTCCAGGGCCCGAACCTGGAGCTGCTGCGCAACGTCTGCGCGGCGACCGACCGCCCGGTCGTCGCCTCCGGAGGCGTCTCGTCCCTCGACGACCTGCGAGCCATCTCCGAGCTGGTTCCGCTCGGCGTCGAGGGCTCCATCGTCGGCAAGGCGCTGTACGCCAAGGCGTTCACGCTGGAAGAGGCCCTGGAGGCCGTGTCCCGATGAGCGACGACGACGTGCGGCGCGTGCAGTCCGGGAGTCCCTGGGAGGAGTCCTTCGGGTTCGCGCGCGCCGTCGCCGCCGGCGACCGGGTCGTCGTGGGCGGCACGACCTCGTTCCGCCAGGAGGTGCTGTACGGGGAGGGCGACCCGTACGAGCAGGCGACCGTCGCCTTCGCGAACGCCCTCGACGCGATCGCGGAGTTCGGGCTCGGCCCCGAGTCCGTGATCCGCACCCGGATGTATCTGACCCACGCGCGGGACGCCGACGAGGTCGGCCGCGCCCACAACGACGTATTCGCACAGGTGCGTCCCGCGACGACCCTGGTGGTCGTCACGGGCTTCGTCGACCCGCGCATCCTGGTCGAAGTCGAACTCGAAGCCTTCCGAGGAGCCACCCCGTGACGCTCGCCGTCCGAGTCATCCCCTGCCTCGACGTGGACAACGGCCGCGTCGTCAAGGGCGTCAACTTCCAGAACCTGCGCGACGCGGGCGACCCCGTCGAGATGGCGAAGGTCTACGACGCCGAAGGCGCGGACGAGTTGACCTTCCTGGACATCACCGCGTCCTCCGGCAACCGCGAGACCACGTACGACGTGGTGCGCCGCACCGCCGAGCAGGTCTTCATCCCGCTCACGGTCGGCGGCGGCGTGCGCACCGCGGAGGACGTGGACAAGCTGCTGCGGGCCGGCGCGGACAAGGTGGGGGTCAACACCGCCGCCATCGCCCGCCCGGAGCTGATCCGGGAGATCGCCGAGCGCTTCGGCAGCCAGGTCCTCGTCCTGTCCGTGGACGCGCGCCGCACCGAGACGGGCTCCTTCGAGGTGACGACGCACGGCGGGCGCAAGTCGGCCGGCATCGACGCCGTCGAATGGGCGCACCGGGCCGCGGAGTTGGGCGCGGGCGAGATCCTGCTCAACTCGATGGACGCCGACGGCACCAAGGACGGCTACGACATCGAGATGATCGAGGCCGTCCGAAAGCACGTGTCGGTGCCGGTGATCGCGTCGGGCGGCGCCGGAAAGCTGGAGCACTTCGCACCGGCCGTCGCCGCGGGCGCGGACGCCGTGCTCGCCGCCTCCGTCTTCCACTTCGGCGACCTCCGCATCGGTGAGGTCAAGGACACGCTGCGCGGGGCGGGGCACCCCGTCCGCTGAACCTTCCCGCGAGACCGGTGATTTCGCCGATGCGGGTGAGGCGGAACCGACGCCACCGTGGTCGCTGTCAGTGACCACGGTGGCGCCCCGGGACGGGCGCCGCCCTCCCGAGAGGAACGCGTCATCGTGCAGCAGCACAGAAGTGCGGCGCCCCCCGTGCACGCCCGGCGAGCCGCGAGTAAGTTCCGAACCCGCCTGATCCGTACGGGACTTGCCACCCTGCTGGCCCTCGGCGGACTCGCCACCCAGCAGGCCCTGACCGCGCAGGCGGCCGAGAACCCCTACGAGCGCGGCCCCGCCCCGACCGTTTCCAGCATCGAGGCCTCACGCGGCTCGTACGCCGTCTCGCAGACCACCGTCTCCTCGCTGGGCGTGAGCGGCTTCGGCGGCGGCACCATCTACTATCCGACGTCGACGGCCGACGGCACGTTCGGCGCGGTCGCGATCTCGCCGGGGTACACGGCGTACCAGTCGTCCATCGCCTGGCTGGGCCCGCGCCTCGCCTCGCAGGGCTTCGTCGTCTTCACCATCGACACCAACACCACGCTCGACCAGCCGGACAGCCGGGGCCGCCAACTCCTGTCCGCCCTCGACTACTTGACCCAGCAGAGCTCGGTGCGCGGCCGCATCGACACGAGCCGGCTCGGCGTCATGGGCCACTCCATGGGCGGCGGCGGCACGCTGGAGGCCGCCAAGAGCAGGCCCTCGCTCCAGGCGGCGATCCCCCTCACCGGGTGGAACCTCGACAAGACCTGGCCCGAGATCAAGACCCCGACGCTCGTCGTGGGCGCCGACGGCGACACCATCGCGCCCGTCCCCTCGCACTCCGAGCCCTTCTACCAGAGCCTGCCCGGATCGCTGGACAAGGCGTACGTGGAGCTGCGCGGGGCCACGCACTTCACGCCGAACACGTCCAACACCACGATCGCGAAGTACAGCATCTCGTGGCTCAAGCGCTTCATCGACAACGACACCCGGTACGAGCAGTTCCTCTGCCCGCTGCCGAGTTCGAGCCTCACGATCGCGGAGTACCGGGGCAACTGCCCGCACACCTCGTGACATTGACGCAGCGTCATGTCGTGACGTCGTGTGGTCGTGACGTCGTGAGGTACTGACGTCCTGTGCGCTGGAACAGGGTACGAACGCGCCGGTTGGGTCCTCGCCCAACCGGCGCTGTGCGTGGGCCGGTTCGCCACTAGGGTCCTTCTGGCGGATCAGGCTGGAGGCGGGCGACGGCGCGGAGCGTCGGCAACCGACGACGACGCCGAGGGGGTCCCCCTGGGCGTGCCGGGGCCCGCGACTCCAGCAGGATCCGTCAGGAGGGCCCTAGCGTGCGGCAAGTGAGCGGAAGAATGGTCCTGTTGCTTGCCGCTGCCGCGTACGAGGCCGATCCCGAGGGGCCCGGTGTCGACGCGGGGCTCGTGCTGCGGGCCGCCGCGGCGGCCGGGCTCGGCGCCGGTGATCTGGACGCGGCCGAGCGGGCGGGGCTGCGGCGCGGTCCCGACGGCCGGCTGCGGCTGCCGGGACGGCGCAGGCTGTACGAGGCCGTGGACCCGGAGCGGCGCAGGGCGGCGCACCGCTTGCTCGCCGCCGCGGCGGCGGGGGAGCGGCAGCGGTCCGCGGGGCTGCTGCACCGATCCCTCGGCGCGGCCTACCCGGACCCGGAGCTCGGCGCGGAACTGGCCGCGGCGGAGGGCGCGCCCCACGGAGAACGCTGCACGGCGCTCGCCCACGCGGCCCGCCTCGCCGATGCCCCGGCCGTCCGCGCCGAGCGGCTGGTCGCGGCGGCGGACCACGCGCGCCTCGCGGGCCGCCCGCACCGCGCGCGTGAACTCCTCGCGCAGCTGGGCGACTTGGCGGGGCCGGATGCCGTACGGGGCCGCGCCGCGCTGGTCCGCGGCCTGCTGGCGCTGCGCGACGGGCCGGTGGCCGACGCCCGCGAGTCCCTCCTGCTGGCGGCCCGCCTCTGCGTTGAACCGGCGGCCCTCGAAGCGCGTCTCGGCGCGGCGGAGGCGTCCTGGGCGCTGGGGGACAGGGCCGGGTACCGGGAGGCGGTCGAGCTCGGCGGTCGTGCGCGGCCGGGGGATTCCGCGCTCGACTACCGGGTCGGCATGGCCGCATCCCTGGGCGAGCGTGCCGGGGTGGGGCGGGTCGCGTTGCGGCGGGTCGTGGCGCGGTCCGCGGGTGAGCGGGAACCGGGGGCGCTGCTGCGCGCCGGGGCCGCCGCCCTCGTCGCCGGGGACGTCGACGCGGCCTGCCGCCTCGGCAGCCGTGCGCTCGCGGCCGCGCTGGACCGGGACGCGGGCGCCGAACTGCCGCGCGCCCTGGAGCTGCTCGCCTACGGTGAGCTGCGCTCCGGGCGGCACGTCCGCGCTCGCGCCCATGCCGAGGAGGGGGTGCGGGCCGCGATCGCCGCGGGGCAGCGCAACGTGCTCGCGCACCAGCACGCCGTCCTGGCCCTCGTCGCCTCGCTCGACCGCGACGTCGACACCGTCGCCCGGCATGCCGCCGCCGCGCAGCACGTCGCCGACCGGCACGGGCTCGTGCAGGCCGCGACGCTCGCCCAATGGGCCCTCGCCCGCGCCGATCTGGCCCGCGGGGACGCGGCCCGGGCCCTCGCGCGGCTGGGCCCGCTCGTCGGCCCCGGGCCCCGGCGCGGCCACTTCGGGGTGCGGATGCTCGCCGTGCCGTGCCTGGTCGAGGCCGCCGTCCTCGCGGGGGAGCCGGGCGGCGCTGGGGCCGCGGTCGGCGAGTTCACGGTGTGGGTGGACCGGGGCCACGACCCCGTGGCCCCGGCCCAACTGGCCCGTTGTCAGGCCCTGTTGGCGTGGGGCGCGCCGGCCACGGCCGAGTCCCGCTTCACGGAGTCCCTGGCCAGGCACGAGCGGGCGGGCGGCGACTTCGAGCGGGCCCGCACCCTCGCCCTCTACGGCAAGTGGCTGCGCCGCATCCGCCGTCCGGCGCGGGCCCGTACGTTGCTGCGTGACGCCCTGGTTGCCTTCGAGCGGTGCGGGGCCACGGTGTGGGCGGAGCAGGTGGCGGCGGAGCTGCGCGCCACGGGCGAGTCGTCGGACGTCGCCGAACCCCCGGGGCGGCTGGCCGAGTTGACGCCTCAACAGCTACGCATCGCCCGCTGCGTCGCGAAGGGCGACACCAACCGCGAGGTCGCCCGCCGCCTCTCGGTCAGCCCCCGCACGGTGGACCACCACCTCCGCAACGTCTTCGCCCAACTCGGCATCCGCTCCCGCGTCGAACTGACCCGCCTGGTCGACCGCACGGACCCGAGCCACCTCTGACCAGCGCCGAGGCCGTGGCCCGTCGCCATGGACACGCGCCGCCTTCCCCACCCTGCCGCCCAAGGCAACGCGGAACCGTAGCCCCCGGAGGGGGCGGGCGGCGGGAGACGGGCGGGGACCGAACCCCTTCCGCACCCGCGCTCCTCAAGCCGCGCCCCGCCCCTCAAGCCGCGCCCGCGCTCCTCAGGCCGCGCTCGCGCCCCTCAGGCCGCGCCCGCGCCCCTCAGGCCGCGCCCGCGCCCCTCAAGCCGCGCCCGCGTTCCTCGAGCCGCGTCCCTACTCCTCAGGCCGCGTCCGCCCCCCTCAAGCCACGCCCCCGCAATTCAAGCCCCTCCGGCGATTGAGGAGCGGGGTCCGGGGCGGAGCCCCGGGGGTGGGGGCGTTCTGACCTGCGCGTTCATTCAGGGGGCTGGAGACCGACCAGACGGTATGTCATTCTGCGGACTCGCACGTCGAGCCGTGGAGGACCGCTATGCCCGCGCACCTCGTACGTCCCCGCCCCCACACCGCCCCCGCCAAAGCGGCCCCCGTCGCCGTGCTGCGGCGTGCCGCGAGGCCGCTGCTCGGGCAACTCCCCGCGCTCACCGAGAGGCTGGCGGCGGAGCTGTACGAGCAGGAGCCCGCCTACCGGGCCGCCCTCGACACCGACCCCGGCGACGTACGCGCGGAGATCCGGCGCTCGCTGCGGCACAGCGTCGCCTCGCTGCTCGATCCCACCCGCAACCGGGACGCCGCCCGCGCCTGCTCCGCCCGGATCGGCGCCCAACGCGCCGCCCGCGGGTTCCCGCTCGACGCCGTCTCCCACGCCTTCAGGCTCGGCGGCGCCCTCGTCTGGCAGGCGCTCGTCGACGAGGTGACCCTGCGGCACCCCGAGGACGCCCACCTGCTGGTCCATCTCGCCGTCGACGTACGGAACTTCGTCGACGAGCACTGCGCCCACGTCGCCGAGTCCTACCGGCGCGCCGAGCGCGAACTCACCTGGCGGCGCGAGAACCGGCGCCGTCTGATGGCCGCCGCCCTCCTCGACGGCGCCATCCGCATCGCTGACCTGCCCGACGCGGCCGCCGCACTCGACCTGCCCGAACGCGGCCGCTACGCGGTGCTGATGGCCGACGGCGGCGGCCGGGTCGCACCCCGTACGGCCCTGCCCGCCGGCGTACGGGCCGTGTGGCACACCGCCGCCGACGCCGAACGCGCCATCGTCGACCTCGGAGAACGAGAACTGGATGCCGGTCAACTCGCCGCATCGCTACGGGAGTTCTGTCGTCGTGAGTCCGGTCTGCGTGTCGGCGTCAGCCCCGCCGTCGAAGGGCTCGCCGCCGTGGGCGGCGCCCGGCGGCTCGCCGAGACCGCGCTGCGCATCTGCCCCGCGGGCGGCGGCACCGTACTCCTGGACGAACACCTGCCCGCCGCCCTCGTCGCCGCCGCGCCCGCGCTCGGCCGGATCCTCGCCGACCGCGTCCTCGGCCCGCTGCTCGCCCTGCCCCCGGCCGACCGGACCCTGCTGCTCGACACGCTGACGGCCTGGCTGGACTGCGACGGCTCCGCGCAGCGCGCCGCCGCCCGCCTCTACTGCCACCGCAACACGGTCCTGAACCGGCTGCGCCGCTGCGAACAGCTCACCGGGCGCAGCCTCACCCGCCCCGCCGACCTCGTCGAACTCGGGCTCGCCCTCACCGCGCACCGCCTGGCCGCGCAGGCGGTCAGAGCCCCAGCGCCTTCGTCTCCGTGAGCCGCTCGACCGCGGACTTCTCGCCGTCCAGCTCCACGTCCGCCGCCTCCTGCCGGCCGAACGCGAACATCACCAGCTCCGCGGGCGCGCCCGTGACCGTGACCACGGGGGCGCCGCGGTGGGCCACCGCCGTCTGGCCGTCGGGACGGCGCAGCACCAGGCCGACGGGCGCCTTGCGGCCCATCACCCGCGCCATCCGCTCCAGGCGCGACCACAGGACGTCGGCGAAGACCGGGTCGAGCTCGCGCGGTGTCCAGTCGGGCTGCGCGCGGCGCACGTCCTCGGTGTGGACGTAGAACTCGATCGCGTTCGACGCCTCGTCGATCTGCTTGACGGAAAAGGGCGAGAAGCGCGGCGGCCCGGTGCGGATCAGCTGGATCAGCTCCTCGTACGGCTTCTCCGCGAACTCGGCCTGCACCCGCTCCAGGCGCGACGCGAGCTGTTTGACGAGGAGGCCGCCCGCGGCGTCCGGGCGGCGCTCGCGCACCACGACGTGCGCCGCGAGGTCCCGGGTGTTCCAGCCCTCACAGAGCGTGGGGGCGTCCGGCCCGGACGCCTCCAACAGGTCGGCGAGCAGAAGTCGTTCACGCTTGGCATGGGTCGACATACGGCCAGCCTACGACCGGCCGCGCCGCACCGGACAGTGGACGTTCGACTCGGCGCGGCACAATGGTCCGTATGACCAGTGCGCCCGTACCCAGCAGCAGCCTCGACCCGGCCGTCGCCGCCCGCCTCAAGCGGAGCGCCGACGGCCTGGTGCCCGCCATCGCCCAGCAGTACGACACCGGCGAGGTGCTCATGCTCGGCTGGATGGACGACGAGGCGCTGCACCGCACCCTGACCACGGGACGCTGCACGTACTGGTCGCGCAGCCGCCAGGAGTACTGGGTCAAGGGCGACACCTCGGGCCACTTCCAGCACGTGAAGTCGGTCGCCCTCGACTGCGACGCGGACACCGTCCTCGTCAAGGTCGACCAGGTGGGCGCCGCCTGCCACACCGGCGCCCGCACCTGCTTCGACCGCGACGAGCTGCCCGTCAGCGGCAGCGCAGCGTGATCTCCTGACGGTCCCGGAGGACGATGCTCGCCGGGTCCCCGGCCACCGTGTTGCCGTCGACCTCGGCCAGGCACAGGGGGCGCACGCCCCACTCCGTGAGGAACTGTCCGAGCGTGAAGTCCTGCCACTGGGCCGACTCCACGTGCAGGGTCCCGCTGGTGTCGTGCGTGTGCAGTGGGCTGAAGCGGGGCTTCTCGCCGGTGCGGTCGATGCCGATGTCGGCGGGGACGGTCACCTGACGGCCGCCCGCGTACACGGTGAGGTGGGGGTGGATGTGCATGGTCAGCTTCTCGGTGTCGAGCATCTCCAGGCCCGCGGCCTCGGCCCGCGCCTCGACATCGCCGGGAGCGGGCGCGGCCCATGCGTCGGGGGCGGGCGCGGCGCCGGTCAGCGCGGTCATGGCGACGGCGGCGAGGGCGATCCCGGACAGGGCCCTCACCGTGCGGGGGTTTCGGTGGCTCTTGGTCTTCGTCACCGCTCCCTTCTAGCGGGGCGCCGTCCACCACTCGACCAGGCGCGCGGGGCGTCCCCCCGACGGAAGTAGGCTCGTTCCATGGACCTCGAGACCTTCCGCAAGCTCGCGACCGACCGCCGAGTGATCCCCGTCAGCCGCAAGCTCCTCGCGGACGGTGACACGCCCGTCGGCCTGTACCGCAAGCTCGCCGCCGAGCGGCCCGGCACGTTCCTCCTGGAGTCCGCGGAGAACGGCCGCTCATGGTCCCGCTATTCGTTCGTCGGCGTGCACTCCGCGGGCACCCTGACCGAGCGCGACGGGCAGGCGCACTGGCTGGGCACGCCGCCGGTCGGTGTCCCGGTCGACGGCGACCCGCTGGCCGCGCTGCGCGCCACCGTCCAGACGCTGCACACCCCGCGCTACGAGGGGCTGCCCCCGTTCACCGGCGGCATGGTCGGTTATCTGGGGTACGACATCGTGCGCCGGCTGGAGAAGGTCGGACCCGGCGAGCGGGACGACCTCAAGCTGCCCGAGCTGACGATGCTGCTCACCAGCGACCTCGCCGTGCTCGACCACTGGGACGGTTCGGTGCTGCTGATCGCCAACGCGATCAACCACAACGACCTCGACACCGGTGTCGACGAGTCCTACGCCGACGCCGTCGCCCGCCTCGACGCGATGGAGGCCGACCTCGCCAAGCCGGTCGAGACGGCCCCCACCGCGCTGCCGCCGTCCGAGCTGCCCGAGTTCGCTGCCCTGTGGGGCGGCAAGCAGTACCAGGACGCCGTCGAGGACATCAAGGAGCGCATCCGGGCGGGCGAGGCCTTCCAGGTCGTCCCGTCCCAGCGCTTCGAAACCCCTTGCACCGCAAGCGCGTTGGACGTCTACCGGGTGCTGCGGGCCACGAACCCGTCGCCGTACATGTACCTGTTCCGCTTCGACGGGTTCGACGTCGTCGGCTCCTCGCCGGAGGCCCTCGTCAAGGTCGAGGACGGGCGCGCCATGGTGCACCCCATCGCCGGGACCCGGCCGCGCGGAGCGAGCCCGCAGGAGGACCACGACCTCGCCGAGGAGCTGCTCGGCGACCCCAAGGAGCGGGCCGAGCACCTGATGCTCGTCGACCTCGGGCGCAACGACCTGGGGCGGGTCTGCGAGCCCGGCTCCGTCGAGGTCGTCGACTTCATGTCCATCGAGAAGTACTCGCACGTCATGCACATCGTCTCGACCGTGACGGGCACCGTCGCCGAGGGCCACACCGCCTTCGACGTGCTGACCTCCTGCTTCCCGGCCGGCACCCTCTCCGGCGCCCCCAAGCCGCGCGCGCTGCAGATCATCGACGAGCTGGAGCCTTCGCGCCGCGGCGTCTACGGCGGCTGCGTCGGCTACCTCGACTTCGCCGGGGACTCCGACACCGCCATCGCCATCCGTACGGCGCTGCTGCGTGAGGGAACCGCGTACGTGCAGGCGGGCGCGGGTGTCGTGGCCGATTCCGACCCGGTCGCCGAGGACACCGAGTGCCGCAACAAGGCGGCGGCGGTGCTGCGCGCCGTGCACACCGCGAACCGGATGTGAGGCGGAACGCCCTGTGACGTGACGCACGACTCCGGGCCCCGGCGCACGTAAACCCGTACAGACAGGCGATAGTGGAGTACGTGACTGCTGTACCGCACCCCCGTAACGATGCCGCCGAGTCGGACGAACCGGCCGCTTCCTCGTCGAGCGGCCGGCGAAGCCTCGCCGTCGCCCTGCTCTGCGGGGCCGCGGGAGCCGCGATCGCCCTGCTCGCCTCCCGGCAGGAGTGGAGTTCGGGCTTCGCCGCCGTCGCGGGCGGCAAGCTGCCGCTGACCGCCAAGGGCAGCGACGTCACGGGCGTCCCCGCGGCCCTCGCCATAGTGGGCCTCGCCGCGCTCGTCGCCGTGTTCGCGGTCCGCAAGGTCGGCCGCGTCCTGGTCGCCCTGCTGCTCGCGCTCAGCGGCGCGGGCGCCGTCGCCGCCGCCGTGCTCGGCGCGGGCGACAGCGCCGCGCTCGACGAGAAGGCGGCGCAGGCCGCCGGTGACGCCTCCGCCACCATCCACGCCCTCAGCACCACCGCATGGCCGTACGTCTCGGCGGCCGGCGGCGCACTCATCCTGATCGCCGGGATCCTCGCCGTGGTGTACGGCGCGGCCTGGCCGTCGATGGGCGGCCGCTACGAGCGCTCCGGCGCCCCGCGGACCCGCCGCGCCAAGCCCGTCGACCCGGACCGCCCCGAGGAACTCTGGAAGGCCCTCGACCGCGGCGAGGACCCGACTGGCGCATAGCGCGGCCCGCACCCCGCGTTCCGAGCTTGTTCGCGGGTGCGGGACAATAGATAGGAACGTCGTACGTCATGCGTACGCATAGGCCATAAGCAACGAGGAGCAAGCCATGGCGGACAGCAGCCACGGACACACCCCGGCCGCCTGGACCGGTGTCATCATCGCCTTCATCGGTTTCTGTGTCGCGGGCGCCTTCATGGTGATGGGCAGCATCGCCGGTTTCTGGGCCGGCATCGCCCTGCTCGCGATCGCCGCGATCGTCGGCGGCGCGATGAGCGCCATGGGCATGGGCAAGCCGAAGCGTGCCGAGCTGCGGCTCCCGTCCACCGGGACCGCGCAGACCGCCGGCTCGGAGGCCTGAGCCCTCGTAAGGACCCACGAAAGGAGTGGAGCGGCCGACCGACCGGCCGCCCCACTCCTTTCGTGTTTTCCGGGGAGCGGGACCGGGCCCGCGGATGCAGAATTCACGGGTGACCGTGGAGACGACCGACACCGCCCCCGCCCGCTTCGGCGCCCTTCGCCGGCTCGGCGTACCGCTCGGCGTGCTCGGGGGTGTCGCCCTCGCCTTCGCCTATGTGGGCGCCGTCGACCCCAATGAGCCCGGCCACTACCCGGGCTGCCCGTTCCTCCAGCTCACGGGCGCCTACTGCCCCGGCTGCGGCGGGCTGCGCAGCGCCCACGCGGTCGCGCACGGGGATCTCGCCGGCGCGCTCGGGGACAACGCCCTCGCCGTCGTCGGGTACGCCCTGTTCGCCGTCGTCTGGACGGTGTGGGCGGTGCGGGCGGCCCGCGGCCGGGCCGTGAGCTTCGCGCTCGGCCGCGTACAGCTGTGGACCCTCGGCGGGGTCGTGCTCGCGTTCACGGTTGTCCGGAACCTGCCGTTCGGTGGCTTCCTAAGCCCTTGATCAACTGCGTTTGTCCAGGTAGTGGGACCAGCGTCAACCGGATGCGGGACCTTCGCCCTCCGGCGGATATCATTCACAAAGACCAGATGGCCACCCAGGGGATGCCCGGAAAGGAGTCCGCTCGCGTGAGTGTGCTCGACGAGATCATCGACGGAGTCCGTGCCGACCTTGCGGAGCGGCAGGCGCGCGTCAGCCTCGACGAGCTCAAGGAGCGCGCGGCGAAGGCTCGCCCGGCCAAGGACGGAGTGGCCGCGCTCAAGGGCGACGGCGTCAAGGTGATCTGCGAGGTCAAGCGGTCCAGCCCCTCCAAGGGCGCGCTCGCCGCGATCGCCGACCCGGCCGCCCTCGCCGCCGATTACGAGGCGGGCGGCGCGGCCGTCATCTCCGTCCTCACCGAGCAGCGCCGCTTCGGCGGCTCGCTCGCCGACCTCGAGGCCGTCCGCGCCAAGGTCGACATCCCGATCCTGCGCAAGGACTTCATCGTCACGTCGTACCAGCTGTGGGAGGCCCGGGCGTACGGCGCCGACCTCGCGCTGCTGATCGTCGCGGCCCTGGAGCAGCCCGCCCTGGAGTCCCTCATCGAGCGCGCCGAGTCCATCGGCCTCACGCCGCTCGTCGAGGCGCACGACGAGGACGAGGTGGAGCGCGCGATCGAGGCCGGGGCCAAGATCATCGGCATCAACACCCGCAACCTCAAGGACCTTTCGGTCGACCGCGGCACCTTCGAGCGCGTCGCCCCGGACATCCCGGACCACATCGTCAAGGTGGCCGAGTCCGGCGTGCGCGGCCCGCACGACCTGATCGCGTACGCCAACGCGGGGGCGGACGCCGTCCTCGTCGGCGAGTCCCTGGTGACCGGCCGCGACCCGAAGTCCGCCGTCGCCGACCTCGTCGCCGCCGGCGCCCACCCCGCCCTGCGGCACGGACGGTAGACTCACCGCCATGGCCATTGCCTCCCGCCTCGCTCCCGGTTGCCGCCCCCGCGGCTGCCGGGCTCCGGCGCGCCGTGTGCGCGGCAGGCGGGTCAGGTACCACATCGGCGCGGAGCCGGGCCAGATCAACGGCATGCGATGGCGAGGCGCCCTGTAGGTCCTGTCTTCAAACTCCCGTCTGCCGCGCGGCGACTGGCACGCACGCTCGCGGCGTTGCCGAACGGCCCGAGTAGCTCCGCTACTAGGACCTTCCGGCGCCTTGCGATCGCACGCACCAGTCGCCGCGCGGCCGCCCTTCGGGCGACGACGGGAGTTTGAAGACAGGACCTAGGGGCGCGGGTGCCACACCTGACAAGCGGGCGGCCACCGCCGACCACCGGACGGCCACCGCCGCGCGGGCGCGAGTGAGCAACCGGCGGCGTCCGCGATCGAGTACGTACCTTGGGCCCCAGCAAGGGGCGCGGGCGCGTGCTGCGCAGTCACCCACGCCCCCACGGCGACCAGTCACCACCCAACTCACCGTGAGGGTTACGCATGCCCAGCGAGTACTTCATTCCTGACCCCGAGGGTCACATCCCCAGCGCCGAGGGCTACTTCGGCGCGTTCGGCGGCAAGTTCATCCCGGAGGCCCTCGTCGCCGCCGTGGACGAGGTCGCCGTCGAGTACGACAAGGCCAAGAACGACCCGGCCTTCGCCGCCGAGCTCGACGACCTCCTGGTCAACTACACCGGCCGCCCCTCCGCCCTCACCGAGGTGCCCCGGTTCGCCGAGCACGCCGGTGGCGCCCGCGTCTTCCTCAAGCGCGAGGACCTGAACCACACCGGCTCGCACAAGATCAACAACGTGCTCGGCCAGGCCCTGCTCACCAAGCGCATGGGCAAGACCCGCGTCATCGCCGAGACCGGCGCGGGCCAGCACGGCGTCGCGACCGCCACCGCCTGCGCGCTGCTCGGCCTCGAGTGCAAGATCTACATGGGCGAGATCGACACCGAGCGCCAGGCCCTGAACGTGGCCCGGATGCGCATGCTGGGCGCCGAGGTCGAGGCCGTGAAGTCCGGCTCCCGCACCCTGAAGGACGCCATCAACGAGGCGTTCCGCGACTGGGTCGCCAACGTCGACAACACGCACTACCTGTTCGGCACGGTCGCGGGCCCGCACCCGTTCCCCGCGATGGTCCGCGACTTCCACCGGGTCATCGGCGTCGAGGCCCGCCGCCAGATCCTGGAGCGCGTCGGACGGCTGCCCGACGCCGCGATCGCCTGCGTCGGCGGCGGCTCCAATGCCATCGGCCTGTTCCACGCGTTCATCCCGGACGCCGACGTCCGCCTGATCGGCTGCGAGCCGGCCGGGCACGGCATCGAGACCGGCGAGCACGCGGCCACGCTCAGTGCGGGCGAACCCGGAATCCTCCATGGGTCCAGGAGTTATGTCCTCCAGGACGACGAGGGCCAGATCACCGAGCCGTACTCGATCTCCGCGGGCCTCGACTACCCGGGCATCGGCCCCGAGCACGCGTACTTGAAGGACAGCGGCCGCGGCGAGTACCGCGCCGTCACCGACGACGCCGCGATGCAGGCCCTGCGGCTGCTCTCGCAGACCGAGGGCATCATCCCGGCCATCGAGTCGGCGCACGCGCTCGCGGGCGCGCTCGACGTCGGCAAGGAGCTGGGCAAGGACGGGCTGATCATCATCAACCTGTCCGGGCGCGGCGACAAGGACATGGACACGGCCGCCCGCTACTTCGGCCTGTACGACGGTTCCGACGAGGAGGCCGCCAAGTGAGCGGAAACATCGAGCTGCTGAACGACACCCTCGCCGGCGCGAAGGCCGAGGGCCGCTCCGCCCTCATCGCCTACCTGCCCGCCGGTTTCCCGACCGTCGACGGCGGCATCGAAGCGGTCAAGGCCGCCTTCGACGGCGGCGCCGACGTGGTCGAGGTGGGCCTGCCGCACTCCGACCCGGTGCTCGACGGACCGGTCATCCAGACCGCCGACGACATCGCGCTGCGCGGCGGCCTCAAGATCAAGGACGTCATGCGCACCGTCCGCGAGGCGCACGAGGCCACCGGCAAGCCGGTCCTCGTCATGACGTACTGGAACCCCATCGACCGCTACGGCATCGAGCGGTTCACCGCCGAGCTCGCCGAGGCGGGCGGCGCGGGCTGCATCCTGCCGGACCTGCCGGTGCAGGAGTCGGCGGTATGGCGGGAGCACGCGGACAAGCACGGTCTCGCGACCGTCTTCGTCGTCGCGCCCAGCAGCAAGGACGAGCGCCTGGCCACCATCACGGCGGCCGGTTCGGGCTTCGTGTACGCGGCGTCCCTGATGGGTGTCACCGGCACCCGCGAGTCCGTCGGCAACCAGGCCAAGGAACTCGTCGAGCGCACCAAGGCCACGACCGACCTTCCGGTCTGCGTGGGCCTCGGCGTCTCCAACGCCACGCAGGCCAAGGAGGTCGCGGGCTTCGCGGACGGCGTCATCGTCGGCTCGGCGTTCGTGAAGCGGATGCTCGACGCCCCCGACGAGAAGGCCGGGCTCGAGGCGGTGCGCGCCCTCGCCGGTGAACTCGCCGCGGGCGTAAGGGCCAAGGCCTAGGGCGTGTTTCGAAAGTCCCGTCTGCCTCGCGGGGCCTGGCACGCACGCTCGCGGCGTTGCCGAAATGCCCTAGTAGCTCCGCTACGAGACCATTCCGGCGCCTTGCGATCGCACGCACCAGGCCCCGCGAGGCCCGCCCTCCGGGCGGACGACGCTACTTTCGAAACACGCCCTAGCAACCACCCGTAGTCACAGGGAGTTACGTCACCCATACGGATGGAAACCGGACCGGGGAGGCACGCTCGTGCCTTCCCGGTTCGTTGGCGCTGGTGTGAGCGAGAAGAACCGAGAGGGAAAGCGCGCGGCCCGCGAACGCCTTGCCGCCGAGCGCCAGAAGCAGAAGACCGCTGAGAAGCGGCGCAGGACGTTGATCGTGGGCGCGGCCGTCGTGTGTGTGCTCGGCCTGGCCGCGGTGATCGGGGTGGTCGCCGCGAATTCGGGAGACGACAGTTCCAGTGACGCGTCGTCGGGTCCCGTGGTCGCGCCGAAGGGTGCCGACGGCAAGGACAAGCTGGCGATCCCCGTCGGCAAGGCGGACGCGAAGTCGACGCTCGAGATCTGGGAGGACTTCCGCTGCCCCGCCTGCAAGACCTTCGAGGACACGTACCGCTCGACGATCCACGAACTGGCCGACGCGGGTGAGCTCAGGGTCCAGTACCACCTCGTCACGCTGATCGACTCGAACCTGAAGGGCGAGGGCTCGCTCCGCGCGGCCAACGCGGCGGGCTGCGCACAGGACGCCGGGAAGTTCCGCGACTACCACGACGTGCTGTACGAGAACCAGCCGGAGGAGACCGACGACGCGTACGCGAAGAACGACAAGCTGATCGAGCTCGCCGGAAAGGTCGACGGCCTGACCACGAGCACGTTCAAGTCGTGTGTGAACAAGGGCACGCACGACAGCTGGGTGAAGAAGTCGTACAAGGCGTTCCAGGACGCGAAGCACACCGGGACGCCGACGGTCCGGCTCAACGGCAAGGACATCCTGAGCGACAACAGCCTCACCCCGGCCAAGCTCAAGAAGATGGTCGAGGACGCGAACAAGTAGTCGGAGCTGTTACGCAGCCGTTGCCGGGCTGCCCGTCGACCTCGCGGCCCGGCACGGTAGCGTCGGACCTGCCATGGAACTTGCCTTCATCCCCAGCCCCGAGCGCGGAGTGGTCTATCTCGGACCCATTCCGCTGCGCGGCTACGCGTTCTGCATCATCATCGGCGTCTTCGTGGCCGTCTGGCTCGGCAACAAGCGCTGGATCGCCCGCGGTGGGCGGGCCGGCACGGTTGCCGACATCGCCGTGTGGGCGGTGCCTTTCGGCCTGGTCGGCGGGCGTCTCTACCACGTGATCACGGACTACGAGCTGTACTTCAGCCCGGGCCGTGACTGGGTGGATGCCTTCAAGGTCTGGGAGGGCGGCCTCGGTATCTGGGGCGCGATCGCGCTGGGCGCGGTCGGCGCCTGGATCGGCTGCCGTCGCCGCGGCATCCCGCTGCCCGCCTGGGCCGACGCGCTCGCGCCCGGCATCGCTCTCGCTCAGGCCATCGGCCGCTGGGGCAACTGGTTCAACCAGGAGCTGTACGGCCGGGCCACCGACGTGCCGTGGGCCCTGAAGATCACCTCGGACACGGACGGGCGGGTGCCGGGCACGTACCACCCGACGTTCCTGTACGAGTCGCTGTGGTGCATCGGCGTCGCGCTGCTCGTCATCTGGGCTGACCGGAAGTTCCGGCTCGGGCACGGGCGGGCGTTCGCGCTGTACGTCGCGTCGTACTGCGTAGGCCGGTTCTGGATCGAGTACATGCGCGTGGACGACGCGCACCACATTCTCGGGCTGCGGCTCAACGACTGGACGGCGCTGGGCGTCTTCGTGCTCGCCGTGATCTACATGGTGCTCTCGGCGCGGAAGCGGCCGGGGCGCGAGGAGATCGTCGAACCGGGTGCCGAGGACGACGCCGCCGAGGCGGACGACGCGCCCAAGGACGAGGCAAAGGGCGAGGCGAAGGACGAGGCGGGGGAGTCCGTCGACCTCAAGAAGGGGTGACGTTTCCTCCGTAGGTCGATCGGGGGGCGCCGGGCCGGACCGCCAGGTTCAGCGTCCGCCGCGCCCCCGCCACCACCGCCGCGTCGACGAAGCGGCCGTCCGGGAGGGCCAGGGCGCCCGCCTCCGTGGCCGCCGCGCAGACGATCTCCCGCGCCGCCGCGACCTCCGCCTCCGTGGGCCGGAAGGCCTCCTCGATCACCGGGAGCTGGCGGGGGTGGATCGCGGTGCGGCCGAGGAAGCCCAGGGCGCGGCCCTCGGCGCAGGAGCGGGCCAGGCCCTCCGTGTCGCGGACGTCCGGGTAGACGGACTGCGGCGGGGGAGGGAGACGGGCGGCGCGCGCCGCCACGACCGCACGGCCGCGCACCCACGCGAGACCCGCCCCGTCCGTGATGCCGAGGTCGGCGCGCAGGTCCGCCTCACCGAGCGCGATGCCGTGCACGGAGTGGTGCGCGGCGATGTCATAGGCGTGCTCGACGCCCGTCGCCGACTCCAACAGGGCGTACAGCGGCGGGACTTCGACCGCCCAGTCCTGTACGCGGGTCAGGTCCGCGGGGCCGCCCACCTTCGGCAGCCGCAGCGCGTCGAGGCCGGGTAGCGGGGTGAGACGGCGCACCTCCTGCTCGGCGAGCGGCCCGTTCAGCGTGTTGACGCGGACGTGCACCGGCGTCCTGTGCTTGTCGGCGAGGAGTTCGGCGGTGGCGTCGAGCGCGTACGCCTTGCGGTCGGGGGCGACCGCGTCCTCCAGGTCGACCAGCACCACGTCGGCGCCCGAGCCGAGGGCCTTGGCGACGACGTCGGGGCGGTCCCCGGGCACGTACAGCCAGGTCAGGAACGTCTTTTCCAGCGAGTCGCTCATACCGCACCAGCCTCCCGCAGCGACGTGATGTCCGCCTCCGACAGGCCGAGTCCGCCCAGGATCTCGTCGGTGTCCGAGCCGTGCGGGCGGCCCGTCCACTGGATGGCGCCGGGGGTCTCGGAGAGGCGGAACAGGACGTTCTGCATCTTCACCGTGCCGAGATCCGGATCGGGAAGCTCGGTGATCGAGTCGAGGGCCCGGTACTGCTCGTCGGCGATGACGTCGCGGATGTCGTAGATCGGGGCGATGGCCGCCTCCGCCTTCTCGAAGGCGGCGACCACCTCGTCACGGGTGTGGGAGGCGATCCAGCCGCCGACCGCCGCGTCGAGTTCGTCGGCGTGCCGCGCGCGGCCCGAGCCCGTCGCGAACCACTCCTCGTCGATGAACTCCGGCCGCCCGACCAGGTGCATCACGCGCTCCGCGATCGACTGCGCCGACGTCGACACCGCGACCCACTTCTCGTCGCGGGTGCGGTACGTGTTGCGCGGGGCGTTGTTCGTCGAGCGGTTTCCGGTGCGCGGCTGGACGTAGCCGAGCTGGTCGTACCAGGTGGCCTGCGGGCCGAGGATCGACAGCATCGGCTCGATGATCGCCATGTCGACGACCTGGCCACGCCCTGTCGTGTCCCGGCCGCGCAGCGCCGCCATCACGGCGTACGACGTGGTGAGCGCGGCGATGGAGTCGGCGAGGCCGAACGGCGGGAGGGTCGGCGGCCCGTCGGGCTGTCCGGTGACCGCGGCGAAGCCGGACATGGCCTCCGCGAGCGTGCCGAATCCGGGGCGGCGCGCGTACGGGCCGAACTGGCCGAAGCCGGTGACGCGGGCGAGGACCAGGCGCGGGTTGGCGGCGGAGAGTTCGTCCCAGCCGAGGTGCCACTTCTCCAGGGTGCCGGGGCGGAAGTTCTCGATGACGACGTCCGCGTCCGCCGCCAGCTTGAGGAGGATCTCGCGGCCGCCGGGCGAGGACAGGTCGAGGGTGAGGTTCTTCTTGTTGCGGCCGAGCGTCTTCCACCAGAGGCCGACGCCGTCCTTCGACGGGCCGTGGCCGCGGGAGGGGTCGGGCCGGCGCGGGTGCTCGATCTTGATGACCTCGGCGCCGAAGTCGCCGAGCATCGTGGCGCAGATCGGCCCGGCGAAGAGGGTGGCGAGATCGAGGACGCGCAGGCCGGTCAAGGGGCCGTGTGCGGTGGGTTCTTGAGGTGTCGTCATGTGCGGGCCTCCAGGGTGAGCCGGGCCAGTTCGTCGAAGCCGATGCCGTCGAAGCCGGCGACCGTGGTGGCGAGCCGGTTCTTGAGAGGGGCGGTCCAGCGGTCGCCGAGCGCGTCGGGGTGCCCGGCCAGCAGTCCGGCGATCGAGCCGGCGGTCGCGCCGTTGGAGTCGGTGTCCCAGCCGCCGCTCACCGCGCGGCAGATGGAGCCCTCGAAGTCGCCGTCGGCGTGGGTGAGGGCGGCGGCGAGGAGGGCGGCGTTGGGGAGGACGTGGACCCAGTGGTGGGTGGCGGAGTAGTCGGCGTGCAGTTCGTCAACGACCGCGTCGAAGTCGGCGTGTTTCGCGGCGAGTTCGACGCCTCGGCGTACGGCCTGCGCGTAGCGCGAGTGCGGGGGTACGACCGTCAGGCCGGTGGCGAGTGCCGTGTGTACGTCCGCCGTGCCCGAGGCGGCCGCGGCGATGGTGGCGGCCGTGAACATCGCGCCGTACACGCCGTTCGCGGTGTGCGTGAGAACGGCGTCCCGGTGGGCGAGACGGGCCGCGCGGGCCGGGTCCCCCGGGTTGATCCAGCCGAAGACGTCGGCGCGGATCTGGGCGCCGATCCATTCGCGGAAGGGGTTGCGGTACGTCGCCGTGTGCGGGGGTTCGAGGCCGGTGAGGAGGTTGCGGTAGGCGATGCGTTCGGCGGTGAAGGTGCGGCCCGCGGGGAGTTCGTCGAGCCACAGTTTCGCCACGTCGTCCGTGGTGAAGTCCTGACCGTGCCGTTGCAGCAACAGCAGTCCGAGCAGCGGGTAGTTGAGGTCGTCGTCCTCCGGCATGCCGTCGATGTTCTCGGCGAGGGAGGTGGGGGCGCTGCGGCGGTTCCACGGGTAGCGGTGGGCGATGTCCGGGTCCAGGTCGCGCTCGGTGAACCAGGTGTTCAGCGGCCAGTTTCCGGTGGAGCGGGCGATGGCCCTGATTCCTTCGAGGGGGAGTTTCTCGACGGGCTTGCCGAGGAGGCAGCCGGCGGCGCGGCCGAGCCAGGCGGCGTGGAGTCGGTCCAGCAGGGCGTTCTCGTCCCCCACCCCGCCCCTTCCCGAAAGTCCTGCCGGACGGGCCTCCTCAACCGCCGGAGGGGCTGAAAGATCAGCCCCGCCGGCGATTGAGGCGCGGGGTCCGGGGCGGAGCCCCGGTTTCGGGAAGGGGCGGGGTGGGGGAGAGTTCGTTGTCGCGGATTCGATCGCCGTCAGGTCCGTCGGCTCCGGCAGCGGCGAGCTCATCGCGGCGAGTTCGTCGAGCAGCCGCTCGGCCAGAGCGCGGAGTTCCGGTGGTACCGGGGCGGGGGACGCGCCCGCGCGGTCCGGCGCGAGGTGGCCGCCCGCAGCCACCCAGCGCCGCTCGATCGCGGACGCGTCACGGCCGTCCTGCGTCGCCTGGCGCAGCTCATGGCCGAGCAGGTCCTCGGGCTGCACCCACGTGAGGCGCAGCATCACAGCCCCGCCACCGCCGCGAACGCGGCTTCGTGCGAGCGACGGCGGTCCAGGTCTTTGGCGTGCACCTCGCGCGTGATCCGGGCGAGGGACGTCGCCGGGCCGTGCAGGTCCAGCTTGCTGGCCCGTGCGATCTCGGTGCTCCACTCCTTGGGCACGGCCCCCTCGCCGTACAGCGCCCCGACGATCGCCCCGCTCATCGTGGCGATCGAGTCGCAGTCGCGGCCGTAGTTGACCGAGCCGAGCACGGTGTGCCGGAAGTCGCCGCGGCCGACCAGCAACATGCCGAGGGCGATGGGGAGTTCCTCGATGGCGTGCAGGCGCGAGGGGCGGCGGGCGCCGAGGGACGGCTTGCGGTAGTCCGGGCCGACCGTGTCGAAGGGTTCCACCGCCGTGCGCAGCGGCGTCAGCGCGTCCTCGAAGTCGTCGTAGCGGGACGCCACTTCGCAGACCGCCTCGATCGCCGAACGTGTGCCGTCCTTGGCGAGGGCCAGGGCGTCCGCGACGACCGACTCGGGCGTCGCGCCCGGCTTGTACGCCGCCGCGACCGCCGCCGCGAAGACTCCCGCCGCCTCCCTGCCGTACGAGGACTGGTGCGCGCCCGCGACGTCGAGGGCTTCCTCGTAGGCCTTGAGCGGGTTGCCCGCGTTGACCGCGCCGACCGGGGCCATGTACATCGCGGCGCCGCAGTTCACGATGTTGCCGACGCCCGCCTCGCGCGGGTCCACGTGCCCGTAGTGGATGCGCGCGACGATCCACTTCTCGGCGAGGAAGATGCGCTGGAGGGGGAGGGCCTCGGCCTCGAGTTCCGGGATCCAGCGGGGAGTCGAGATCAGGTCGGGCACCAGGTGGTCGGCGACCGCGTAGGCGTCGAGGTGGTCGCGGACCTTCTCGTAGACGCGGATGAGGGCGTGCGTCATCAAGGTGTCGTCGGTGACGTGGCCGTCGCCCTTGTGGTACGGGGCGATGGGGCGGGCCGTTCGCCAGTCGTCCTTGTAGAAGGGTTCTACGATGCCGCGCACCCGGCCGCCGTGCCGCTCCGCGATGGCCTCCGGCGTCCAGCCCTCGACCGGGCCGCCGAGCGCGTCGCCCACGGCCGCGCCGACGAGGGCGCCGGTGGTGCGGTCTTCCAGTGAGGTGGTCGTGGAAACGGCTGCCGAGCTCATGCTGAAGTTCCTTCCGGAGCAGGGGAGTTCGTGGAGGTGGCGCGGGCGAGGCGGTCGGCCAGGGTCGTCAGCGCCGTGCCCGCGAGTTGCGGCAGCGCGCAGCCCGCGAGGATGTCGCAGGCGTCCCGCCAGGTGCGCGGCAGCGCGTCCGCGCCGCCGATCGCGCCGGTGAGGGCGCCGGTCAGGGCGGGTGCCGAGTCCGCGACGCGGGACAGGCAGGCCGCGGTGGGTACGGCTTCGGTGACCGAGCCCGCGGCGGCCGTCGCCACGGCGAGTGCCACGGGGACGGTCTCGGCGGCGGCGATGCCGTAGCTGTAGACGTGGTCGACGATCTCGTGTTCCAGGACGGGGACCAGCGCGAACGCGTTGCCGGGCTGTCCGGGGCGGGCCGCCGCCGTGGCGCGGCCGAGCTCTACGGCTCTGTGGGCGTTGCGGTGGATCTCGGTGCCGGACGGGAGTTGGGCGAGCGCCGCGTCCACGCAGGCGTCGACGTCAGCGCCGCCGAGGGCGGAGGCCACCGCCGCCGCCATCGCGCGGGCACCGTGCACGCCGTCGCCGTCCTGGGTGTAGCGGGCGTCGAACTCGGCGAGTTCCGCCGCGAGTTCGGGTTCGCCGGGGTGGACGGCCGCGAGCACGCATGCGCGGACGCAGGCCGCGTCGTCGAAGTAGTGCGGGTTGTCGTGGCCGGTGGCGGGTGGGCGCAGGCCCGCCGCGAGGTTGCCGAGGCCCGCGCGGACCGAGATGCGGGCGCGCAGGGGGATGTCGGCGGATTCGATCTCGTCGGCGCGGGCCGCTGCCGCGGCGATCTCGTCGGAGAGGGTGTTCCAGGCGAGGGAGAGGGAGGAGCGGACGCGGTGGTCGGGAGGGAGGTCGCCGAGTCCTTCGGCGTAGGCGGAGAGGACGGCGAATGCGGTGAATGCGGCCCATTCGGCGTCGTCGGAGGGGCCGAGGCGGAGGGGTTCGGGGGGTTGGTTCAGGGCGATGGGGACGGGGAGGGTGGTGGTGGCGTTCTGCTCGGCGAAGGTGTCGAGTTCGCGGGTGAGGCGTCTTGTCCATTCCGGGAGGCGTGCGGCGCGGTGTCGTCCCGACGGCCAGCCGGCGGCGTCCCCTGCGGCGATTCCTAGGAGTAGTCCCTCGATGCGGCCGATGTTCGTGGCGGCGGATGCGGTTGCGGCCCTGGGGCTCTGCCCCAGACCCCGCTGCTCAATCGCCGCAGGGGCTTGATTTTCCGGACCTGCGCTGGAGTGTGCCGGCCGGGCTTGGTGGGGGTGGGTATTTTCAGCCCCGCCGGCGTTTGAGGCGCGGGGGCCGGGGCGGAGGCCCGTGGCGTGATCGGGATTCATGCCACCGCCCCCGTTCGGTCCGGCGGCGGAGGCGTGAGGCGGTCGGCGACGTCCAGGACGTGGCGGCCCGCCATGGACGGGAGGCAGGAGCCGCGGACCGGGCCGATCGCGGACGCCCAGTCCGGCGGGATCGACGACGCGCCGCACAGGGCCCCCGCCAACGCCCCCGCCACCGCCGCCGTCGTGTCCGCGTCGCGGCCCATGTTGACCGCCGTGAGGACCGATTCGCGGAAGTCGCCGCGGGCCACCGCGAACGCGCCGAAGGCGAGGCCGACCGCCTCGGGGGCCAGGTCCGTCCACGGGTAGCCGCCGATGACGACGGCCTTGCGGACCGCCCGTTCCATCGACAACTGCGTGCCGTCAGGGTCGCGGCGGGCCCGCCGCGCCGCCGAGACCGCGCGGTGCAGGGAGCGCGCGGTCCAGGAGTCGTCGGGGACGACGGAGAGCGCCGCCTGGACCACCGCGTCCGGATTGTGGCTGACCATCGCCGCCGCGACCCCCGCCGCGACCGCCCGGCCGCCGTGGATGCCCTCCCCGTCGTGCGACACCGTGCCGTCGATCGACACCAGCCGCCCCGCCTCCGCGGGGCGGCCCGCCGCGTACACCCCGAAGGGCGCCGCGCGCATCGCGAGGCCGTCGCTCCAGGCGTGCCGGTGCTGGGCGGAGATGGGGGCGGTGAGGCCCCGGCGGAGGTTCTCGAGCGTGCCGCGTTCGCTGAAACCGGCCCCCTTGAAGGGGCCCTCGTCACGGTCCGCGATCCACGTGTGCCAGGCCCGCTCGACGTGCCCGATGGTGAGGCCCGCTCCGTGCTCGGCGAGGAGGAGGCCCGAGAAGATCGCGTACTCGGTGTCGTCCGTGCCCGCCGGGTCGGCGGAGACGAAGCCCTCGATACGGCCCCAGCGTTCGCGGATCTGGGACGGCTTCATGTTCTCCGCGGGCGCGCCGAGCGCGTCACCGACGGCGAGCCCGAGGAGCGCCCCGCGGGCACGGTCCCGCAGGGAGATCGCGGCCGCGGGGGGAGGGTGCGGGACGGTGCGGAGTCTGCGTGGCTGTTCCGGCCCTTCCGAGGAAGGCCCCTCCGAAGGGGGTCCCTCCGAGGGAGGGTCCGGTTCGACGCTGACGCTCATGGTGTGTTCGTGCTCATCTCTGGGGTTGTGCTGGTGGTACTCGGTGCTGTGCTGCCGGGGATGCTCAGCGCTGGTAGCGGTCCAGGATCAGGTTGCCGTCGTCCGCCAGGCGTTTGCGCAGCTCTGTTACGCCGAACGCGCCGTTGTAGTACTCCTGGAAGGCCGGGGTGGCGATCTTGTCCTTCCATTCGGCGTAGCCCCGCACCCCGAGCACCGGGGACGGGCGCAGCGAGGCCGCCATCTCGGAGCCCGTCTTCCAGCCGTACTTCTCCGTGGTCAGGGACGGGTCCTTCAGAGCCTCGCGGCTGGTGGGCAACAGCCAGTCGCCGCGCGCCAGTTGGACCTGGTGGTCGGCCTGTGTGAGGTAGGCGATGAACTGGGCCGCCGCCTTCTTGTGCTTGCTGTCCTCGGAGACGGACAGGGTCTGCGGGGCGACGCCCTGGGCAAGCCCGCCGGAACCGGAGGGCATCGGCAGGACGGTCCAGTCGAAGCCCTTGGGGGCCTGCTGCTGGACCTGCTGTCGGAACGAGAAGTTGAGCGGCAGCATCGCGTACTTGCCGGCGAAGAATCCGGGCAGCGTGTCCGAACCGGCCATGCCGAGCGCCGACTTGGGCGCGGTGTGCTCCTGGTCGACCTGCCGGTTGATCAGCCGTGCGGTGGCCGAGTCGGCGGCGTCGTAGCGGATCCGGTTCTTGCCGTCCCCGTCCTTGTAGAAGATCTTGCCGCCGGTGGACTGGGCGAGGTTCACGGACTGGGTGACGGGCTCCTTCATCGACCAAGCGACGCCGTACCGCTCGGGCTTTCCGTCGCCGTTCTTGTCGAGCGTCAGCTTCTTGCTCACGCGCTCGAACTCGGCCCAGGACCAAGGGTGTTGAACGGTGGGTGTGCGCGCGCCCGACTGCTTCAGGAGCTTCTTGTTCACGACGAGCACGCGCGGTTCCTGGAGGAACGGGATGCCGTAGATCTTCTTCCCGTACGTCGTCGTCGCCCAGGACGCCTTCGGGATGTCCGCGCGCAGCGACTTCGGCAGGTACGGGCTCAGGTCGGCGAGGTAGCCGCCGTGCCCGAAGTCGGTGAGGTCGGAGGCGTCGTCGTGGAAGATGTCCGGCGCCTTGCCGCCCTCGAAGGAGGTCAGCAGCTGGTCGTGGATGCTGTCCCAGACGCCCTGGACGTACTTGACCTTGACCTTGGCGTGGGTGTCGTTCCACTGCTTGACCAGCGCCTTGTTGGCCGCGACCGACTCCTTCTGCCAGGCGAGGCTGAGGAATTCGAGGGTGACCGTGCCGTTCGCCGAATCGGAGTCCGAGCCGGATCCGGAGCAGCCGGCGACCAGTGTGAGGGAGAGCGCGACCGCTGCCGCCGCGGTGAGTTTCCGTACGCGCATCAGCCCTTCACCGCCCCGCTGAGCATGCCGCCGACGAGCCGCCGCTGGAGCAGCGCGAAGAAGACGAGGCTGGGGATCGTGGCGAGGACCGAGGCCGCGGCGAGCGGCCCCAGATCGGCCACTCCCTCGGCGCCGAGGAAGCGGGTGAGGATGACCGACATCGTCTGGTTCTCCGGGGACTTGAGGAGGACGAGGGCGAAGAAGAACTCGTTCCAGGCGGTCACGAAGCTGAACATCAGCGTCGCCACGAGGCCGGGTGCGAGCAGCGGAAGGACCACGCTGGTCAGCGTGCGCAGACGGCCCGCGCCGTCCACCGCCGCGGCCTCCTCCAGGGAGCGCGGCACCGACTTCACGTAGCCCTGGAGCATCCAGAGCGAGAAGGGCAGGTTCCAGACGACGTAGACGATGATCAGGCCGAAGAGGCTGTCGATCATCCGCAGGTTCTTCAGGACCAGGAACAACGGGATGATGATCAGCACGAACGGGAACATCTGGCTGACCAGGATCCAGCCCGTGCCCGCCTGACTGACGCGCGTCCGGTACCGGACCATGACGTACGAGGCCGGGACCGCGATCGCCACCGAGATCACGGAGGCGCTGACCGCGACGACGAGGCTGTTGAGCGCCGAGCGGAGCAGCGGCTGCGCGTCGAACGCGGCGCGGTAGTTGTCCAGGCTCGGGTGCCGCGGCAGCCAGCTCGGGTCGATCGCGCCCAGCTCCTGCGGGGACTTGAACGACGTCGAGATCAGCCACAGGAACGGGAAGGCCAGGAAGATCATGTAGCAGAGCAGCGCCGCATACTGGCCCGCGCGGCCCGCGACCCGGGGGAGTGTCGTGCTCGCGCTCATGCCGCCGCCTCCACATCTTCCTTGAGCTTCTTACGGAGGAACAGCGTCAGCAGCACCGCGATCACCGCGACCATCGCCAGGCCCATCGCGGCGGCGTAGCCGAACTGCCCGTACTTGAAGGCCTCTTCGTACGCGAACAGCATCGGGAGGCGGGTCTGGCCGCCGGGGCCGCCCTGCGTCAGCACGTAGACCAGGCCGAAGGAGTTGAAGTTCCAGATGAAGTTGAGCGCCGTGATGGCGATGACCACCGGCTTCAGGGCCGGCCAGGTCACGGCCGTGAAGCGGCGCCACATCCCCGCGCCGTCCAGCTGCGCGGCCTCCCGCAGTTCGACCGGCACGTTCTGGAGCCCGGCGAGGAGCACCACCGTCGTCTGCGGCATGCCCGCCCAGACGCCCACCACGATCACCGCGGGCAGCGCGTACGACAGGTTCGCGAGCCAGTCGACGTTCTCGTGGATCAGCCCCAACTGAGTCAGCGTCTTGTTCAGAATGCCCGCGTCCGAGTGGTAGACGAGCCGCCACATGATGCCGACGACGACCTCGGGCATCGCCCACGGGACGAGCGCCAGGGTGCGGGCCAGCCCGCGGAAACGCAGGTTCTGGTTGAGCAGCAGTGCGAGGCCGAGCGCCAGCACGAACTGCAGGGCCGTCACGCTCACCGCCCAGACCAGGCCGATCCGGAACGACTCCCAGAACAACGAGTCGTGGCGCAGATCCAGGAAATTGTCCAGGCCGATGAACCGCGTGGGGGAGGTCCGCCCGGCCTGCGAGTCGGTGAACGCGAGCGACAGGCCGTACAGGAGCGGGACCACGCTGAGGATCAGGATCGGGATCAGCGCGGGCATCAGCAGGAACCACGCCCCCCGGTCCAGGCCCAGCGCCCGCTTGCGCTGACCCGGCGTCCGGGGCGGTGGTGTGCCGCGGCTACCCGGGACGGCATTGTCCCGTGGCGCGGTGAGACTCATGGGAATCCTCGGTGTCTCAACTGTCGGGCGCCGCCCGGCCCGTGGAGGCGCGGACGACGAGGCGGGGAGGGGCGGTGGTGGAGCGGGAGGTGGGGTTCTCGGGGGTGCTGCCGGGGGCCTGCGGCGGGGTGTTCAGGCGGTGCAGCAGCAGTTCGGCGGCGCGGCGACCGCGTTCGGTGGAGCCCAGGTCGACGCTGGTCAGCGGGGGCCAGCCGGCCTGCGCCAGCACGCTGTCGTCCATCCCCGCGACCGCGACGTCCTCGGGTATCCGCAGGCCACGGGCGTGCAGGGCGCGGGCGGCGCCGAGCGCCAGCTGGTCGTTGGCGCCGAACACCGCGTCGGGCCGCAGGTCGAGGAGCGCCTCGGTGGCCGCGGCCCCGGACTCGATGTCGAAGTCCGTGTGCACGACGAGCTGCGGGTCGTATACGAGGCCGCAGTCCGCGAGGGCCTTGCGGAAGCCCTCGCCGCGCTTGCGGCCGGGGACCGTGTCGGCGGGGCCGTTGACGAAGGCGATGCGGCGCCGGCCCGTCTCGTACAGATGACGCACGGCGAGCGCGACGCCCTCGACGGAGTCGGCGCGCACGCTGTCGACCGGGACGCCGTTGGGCAGTGAGCCGATGACGACGACCGGGCCGGACGCCGTGCGCAGCGCGTCCACGTGGGCGTCCGTGATGCGGATGGGGCACAGGATGAGGCCGTCGCTGGTGCGGTCGCCGAGGCTGCGGAGCACGGCGAGCTCGTCCTCGGCGACGGCGTCCGTGGAGTGCAGCAGGAGGCGATATCCGGCCGCCTTCGCGACGGACTGGATGGCGCGGACCATCGCCACGTACACCGGGTTGCCGATGTCGGGCATCGCGAAGGTGAGCTGGCGGGTGCGGCCGTCCTTGAGGGAGCGGGCCACCGCGTTGGGCACATAGCCGAGTTCGGCGGCGGCGCGCTCGACCTTCTCGACGGTCGCGGGGCGGGCCCCGATCCCGTTGAGCACACGGGAGACGGACGCGATCGAGACCCCCGCCCGCTCGGCGATGGAGATGATCGTCGGCTGCCCGCCGCTCGGGGTGACTGTGGTTCTCGGCACCGCGCCCTGCCCCTTCGCCGTTGAGCTGTAAACGTTTCCGCCTGCTGTAAACGTTTACGGATGTTGCGCTCAGGTTTCCCTGCCCGTCAACGCACCCATCATGTGATCCACCTCACGGGTGAGTCCGGGAAGGCGGAGGTCAGCGTGTTGCGCAGAGCGCAAAACCGCAGGTAAGTACGGCCTTCCTTGCTGGCAGGGCCGATTTTTCGCGCGTACTTTCGGACTCGTAACCACAGCAGTCGCAGGGGAGCGGGGTTCACGAGCATGACCATCATCGAGACCGGGGCGGCACTGCACGACGCCCACCGGGACAACCACACGCACCGTGATGTCAACGGTGGCTGGCTGCGCCCCGCGGTCTTCGGCGCGATGGACGGGCTCGTCTCCAACTTCGCGCTCATGGCCGGCGTCGCGGGCGGCGCCGCCTCGCAGCAGACGATCATCATCACCGGCCTGTCGGGCCTCGCCGCCGGAGCCTTCTCCATGGCCGCGGGCGAGTACACCTCCGTCGCCTCCCAGCGCGAGCTGGTCGAGGCCGAACTCGACGTCGAGCGCCGCGAGTTGAGGAAGCATCCGGCCGACGAGGAGAAGGAGCTCGCCGAGCTGTACGTCTCCCGTGGTGTCGAGCCGGAGCTCGCGCACGAGGTGGCCAGGCAGCTGTCGCGCGACCCCGAGCAGGCCCTGGAGATCCATGCGCGCGAGGAGCTGGGCATCGACCCCGGCGATCTTCCCTCGCCGATGGTCGCCGCCGTCTCGTCCTTCGGATCGTTCGCGCTCGGCGCCCTGATCCCGTTGCTGCCCTATCTGCTCGGCGCGAGCGCCCTGTGGCCCGCCGTGCTGCTCGCGCTCGTCGGACTCTTCGCGTGCGGGGCGGTCGTGGCGAAGGTGACCGCGCGTTCCTGGTGGTTCAGCGGGTTGCGGCAGTTGGCCCTCGGTGGCGCAGCGGCGGGTGTGACGTATCTCCTGGGGACCGTCTTCGGGACTTTTGCTGGTTGACGGGTCGCGGCCCTGGCCTGAAGATGCCTATACAGCCCTTTGCATAAGTAGTCGTTACCGCGCGGTTTCGATTACTTGACCACGGGGCATGAGCCGTAAGCGCTGAGGGCAATGAGGCCCTCGGCGCACACCGGCACCACCCCGGCCCTCGGACATCGATCTGCCCGGCGAGGCCTCTTCCGCCGCCACCCGCGGTGTCCGCATGTTGGAACGCAGTATCCGGTTCTCGAGAACCGACCCATCATGTAATCTGCACGAAATTTTTTGAGCTGCACTTCTCCGCAGAGGGCCAACGTCGTCCCTCGGCACGTACCTTGCCACGACGACGACGGGAGAGCCGATGCGTACCTCGCGCCAGCCGTCCCAGCATTCCAACAGCGCTCAGGCTTGGGCGCACATGGATGCTCGCCCTGCTGCCCAGGGCATGTACGACCCGCGAAATGAGCACGACGCCTGTGGCGTCGGGTTCGTGGCCACCCTCACCGGCGAGGCGAGCCACACGCTGGTCGAGCAGGCGCTGACCGTTCTGCGAAATCTGGAACACCGCGGTGCCACCGGCTCCGAGCCCGACTCGGGCGACGGCGCGGGCATCCTGTCCCAGGTTCCGGACGCCTTCCTGCGCGAGGCGGTCGACTTCGACCTCCCCGAGGCCGGTTCGTACGCTGTCGGTATCGCCTTCCTGCCCGAACAGGGCACCGAGGAGTTCGTCTCACGGATCGAGACGATCGCCGCCGAAGAGGACCTGAACGTCCTCGGCTGGCGCGAGGTCCCGGTCGCCCCGCAGCTGCTGGGCGCCACCGCCCGCTCGACGATGCCGGTGTTCCGCCAGGTCTTCGTCGCGGACGGCACCTCGAAGGACATCGCGCTCGACCGCAAGGCGTTCGTGCTGCGCAAGCGCGCCGAGCGCGAGGCCGACGTGTACTTCCCGTCGCTCTCCGCGCGCACGATCGTCTACAAGGGCATGCTGACCACCGGCCAGCTGGAGCCCTTCTTCCCGGACCTGTCCGACCGCCGCTTCGCCTCCGCGATCGCGCTCGTGCACTCCAGGTTCTCCACCAACACGTTCCCGTCGTGGCCGCTCGCGCACCCGTACCGGTTCGTCGCGCACAACGGTGAGATCAACACCGTCAAGGGCAACCGCAACTGGATGGTCGCCCGCGAGTCGCAGCTGGCCTCCGACCTCTTCGGGGGCTCGGAGAACCTGGAGCGGATCTTCCCGGTCTGTACGCCGGACGCCTCCGACTCCGCCTCCTTCGACGAGGTCCTTGAGCTGCTGCACCTCGGTGGCCGTTCGCTGCCGCACAGCGTCCTGATGATGATCCCGGAGGCCTGGGAGAACCACGCCTCCATGGACCCGGCCCGCCGCGCCTTCTACCAGTACCACTCCAACCTCATGGAGCCCTGGGACGGCCCGGCCTGCGTCACCTTCACCGACGGCACCCAGGTCGGCGCCGTTCTCGACCGCAACGGTCTGCGTCCCGGCCGCTACTGGGTCACCGACGACGGCCTCGTCGTCCTCGGCTCCGAGGTCGGCGTCCTCGACATCGACCCCGCCAAGGTCGTCAAGAAGGGCCGCCTGCAGCCCGGCCGGATGTTCCTCGTGGACACCGCCGAGCACCGCATCATCGAGGACGACGAGATCAAGACCGCTCTCGCCTCCGAGCACCCCTACGAGGAGTGGCTCGAGGCCGGCGAGATCGAGCTCTCCGACCTCCCCGAGCGCGAGCACATCGTGCACACGCACGCCTCCGTCACGCGCCGCCAGCAGACCTTCGGCTACACCGAGGAGGAGCTGCGCATCCTCGTCGCGCCGATGGCCAAGACCGGCGCCGAGCCGATCGGCTCGATGGGCACGGACACCCCGATCGCGGCGCTCTCCGCCCGCCCGCGGCTGCTCTTCGACTACTTCACGCAGCTGTTCGCGCAGGTCACCAACCCGCCGTTGGACGCCATCCGCGAGGAGCTCGTCACCTCGCTGCGCTCCCCGCTGGGCCCCGGCAGCAACCTCCTGGAGCCCACGGCCGCCACGTGCCGAGCGGTCACCCTGCCCTTCCCGGTGATCGACAACGACGAGCTCGCGAAGCTCATCCACATCAACGCCGACGGCGACATGCCCGGCATGAAGGCCGTGACCCTGTCCGGCCTGTACCGGGTGAACGGTGGCGGCGACTCGCTCGCCGCCCGGATCGACGAGATCTGCGCCGAGGCCGACGCCGCCCTCGAGGCCGGCGCCCGCCTGATCGTGCTCTCCGACCGGCACTCGGACGCCGAGCACGCGCCGATCCCCTCGCTGCTGCTCACCGCGGCCGTCCACCACCACCTCATCCGCACGAAGAAGCGCACCCAGGTGGGCCTCCTCGTCGAGGCCGGTGACGTGCGCGAGGTCCACCACGTCGCCCTGCTCATCGGCTTCGGTGCCGCGGCCGTCAACCCGTACCTCGCCATGGAGTCGGTCGAGGACCTGGTCCGCGCCGGCACGTTCCTCAAGGCCGACGAGGTCGGTTCGGCCGAGGACGCGATCAGGAACCTGATCTACGCGCTCGGCAAGGGCGTCCTCAAGGTCATGTCCAAGATGGGCATCTCGACCGTCGCCTCCTACCGCGGCGCCCAGGTCTTCGAGGCCGTCGGCCTCGACGAGGCCTTCGTCGAGAAGTACTTCAACGGCACCACCACCAAGATCGGCGGCGCCGACCTCGGCGTCATCGCCCAGGAGGTCGCCGCCCGGCACGCAAAGGCGTACCCCGCCTCCGGCATCGCGCCCGCGCACCGCGCGCTCGACATCGGCGGCGAGTACCAGTGGCGCCGCGAGGGCGAGCCGCACCTGTTCGACCCGGAGACCGTCTTCCGCCTGCAGCACGCCACGCGCTCGGGCAGCTACGACATCTTCAAGAAGTACACGGACCGTGTGAACGAGCAGTCCGAGCGCCTCATGACGCTGCGCGGCCTGTTCAACTTCAAGTCCGAGGGCCGCGAGCCGATCTCCATCGACGAGGTCGAGCCGGCCTCCGAGATCGTCAAGCGCTTCTCGACCGGCGCCATGTCGTACGGCTCCATCTCGCGCGAGGCCCACGAGACCCTCGCCATCGCCATGAACCAGCTGGGCGGCAAGTCCAACACCGGTGAGGGCGGCGAGGACGCGGACCGTCTGTACGACCCGGCGCGCCGGTCCAGCATCAAGCAGGTCGCGTCCGGCCGCTTCGGTGTGACGAGTGAATACCTCGTCAACTCCGACGACATCCAGATCAAGATGGCCCAGGGCGCCAAGCCCGGTGAGGGCGGCCAGCTGCCCGGCCACAAGGTCTACCCGTGGGTCGCCAAGACGCGTCACTCGACGCCGGGCGTGGGCCTCATCTCCCCGCCGCCGCACCACGACATCTACTCCATCGAGGACCTGGCTCAGCTGATCCACGACCTCAAGAACGCCAACCCGCAGGCCCGCATCCACGTGAAGCTGGTCTCCGAGGTCGGCGTGGGTACGGTCGCGGCCGGTGTGTCCAAGGCGCACGCGGACGTCGTCCTGATCTCGGGTCACGACGGCGGCACGGGCGCCTCGCCGCTCACCTCGCTCAAGCACGCCGGTGGCCCCTGGGAGCTCGGCCTCGCCGAGACCCAGCAGACGCTGCTGCTCAACGGCCTGCGCGACCGCATCGTCGTGCAGACCGACGGCCAGCTGAAGACCGGCCGCGACGTGCTGATCGCCGCGCTGCTCGGCGCCGAGGAGTTCGGTTTCGCGACCGCGCCGCTCGTCGTCTCCGGCTGCGTCATGATGCGCGTCTGCCACCTGGACACCTGCCCGGTCGGCATCGCCACGCAGAACCCGACGCTGCGCGAGCGCTTCTCCGGCAAGGCCGAGTACATCGTCAACTTCTTCAAGTTCATCGCCGAAGAGGTCCGCGAGCTGCTCGCCGAGATGGGCTTCCGCTCCATCGAGGAGGCCGTCGGCCACGCCGAACTCCTCGACACCGAGCGGGCCGTGAACCACTGGAAGGCGCAGGGCCTCGACCTCGAGCCGCTGTTCCACGTGCCGGACCTGCCCGCGGGCGCCGTCCGTCACCGGATCGTCGAGCAGGACCACGGCCTGGAGAAGGCGCTCGACAACGAGCTGATCAAGCTCGCCGCCGACGCCCTCGCCGCGAACGACCAGACGGACGCCCAGCCGGTCCGCGCCCAGGTCGCCATCCGCAACATCAACCGCACGGTCGGCACCATGCTCGGCCACGAGGTGACGAAGAAGTTCGGTGGCGCGGGCCTGCCCGACGACACCATCGACATCACCTTCACGGGCTCCGCGGGCCAGTCCTTCGGCGCGTTCGTGCCGCGCGGTGTGACGCTGCGCCTGGAGGGCGACGCCAACGACTACGTCGGCAAGGGCCTCTCCGGCGGCCGGATCATCGTCCGCCCGGACCGTGGCGCCGACCACCTCGCCGAGTACTCGACGATCGCCGGCAACACCATCGCGTACGGCGCGACGGGCGGCGAGCTGTTCCTGCGCGGCCGCACCGGCGAGCGCTTCTGCGTCCGCAACTCCGGTGCCACGGTCGTCTCGGAGGGCGTGGGCGACCACGGCTGCGAGTACATGACCGGCGGCCACGCGGTGATCCTCGGCGAGACGGGCCGCAACTTCGCGGCCGGCATGTCGGGCGGCATCGCCTACGTCATCGACCTGGACATCGACAACGTGAACGCCGCGCTCCAGCCGGCGGTCGGTCCGCTCGACGACACCGACAAGGAGTGGCTGCACGACGTGGTGCGCCGCCACGCGGAGGAGACCGGTTCGACGGTCGCCGAGAAGCTGCTCGCCGAGTGGTCCACCGCCGTGGAGCGCTTCGGAAAGATCATTCCCAGCACGTACCAGGCAGTGCTCGCCGCCAAGGACGCCGCCGAGCGAGCCGGTCTCTCCGAGACCGAGACCACCGAGAAGATGATGGAGGCGGCGACCAATGGCTGATCCCAAGGGCTTTCTCAACCACGGGCGCGAGGTCGCCGAGACCCGCCCGGTCGAGGAGCGTGTCAAGGACTGGAACGAGGTCTACGTTCCCGGTTCCCTGCTGCCCATCATCAGCAAGCAGGCGTCCCGCTGCATGGACTGCGGCATCCCGTTCTGCCACAACGGCTGCCCGCTGGGGAACCTGATCCCCGAGTGGAACGACTACGCGTACCGGGAGGACTGGTCGGCCGCGCAGGAGCGCCTGCACGCGACCAACAACTTCCCGGAGTTCACCGGTCGTCTCTGCCCGGCCCCCTGTGAGTCGGCGTGCGTGCTCGGCATCAACCAGCCGGCCGTCACCATCAAGAACGTCGAGGTCTCGATCATCGACCAGGCGTGGGACCGGGGCGACGTCGCCCCGCAGATCCCCGAGCGCCTGTCGGGCAAGACCGTCGCCGTCATCGGCTCGGGCCCGGCGGGTCTCGCCGCCGCCCAGCAGCTGACGCGGGCCGGTCACACGGTCGCCGTCTACGAGCGCGCCGACCGCATCGGCGGCCTGCTCCGCTACGGCATCCCCGAGTTCAAGATGGAGAAGCGCCACATCAACCGCCGCATCGAGCAGATGCGCGCGGAGGGCACCAAGTTCCGCACCGGTGTCGAGGTCGGCCGCGACATCGACGCCGCGGGTCTGCGCAAGCGCTACGACGCCGTGGTCGTGGCCGCCGGCGCCACCGTGTCCCGTGATCTCCCGGTCCCCGGCCGCGAGTTGAACGGCATCCACTTCGCGATGGAGTACCTGCCCCTCTCCAACAAGGTGCAGGAGGGCGACTACGTCCAGCCGCCCATCACCGCCGAGGGCAAGCACGTCGTCGTGATCGGCGGCGGTGACACCGGCGCCGACTGCGTGGGCACCGCCCACCGCCAGGGCGCCGCCTCGGTGACGCAGCTGGAGATCATGCCGCGCCCGAACGACGAGCGGAACACGACCACGCAGCCGTGGCCGACGTTCCCGATGCTCTACAAGGTCACCTCCGCGCACGAGGAGGGCGGCGAGCGCATCTACTCCGCGGGCACCACCCACTTCGAGGGCGACGAGGACGGCAACGTCCAGTGGCTGCACCTCTCCGAGGTCGAGTTCGTCGACGGCAAGCTCGTCAACAAGCCCGGCACCGAGCGGAAGATCCCGGCGCAGCTGGTCACCCTCGCGATGGGCTTCACGGGCACGGACCAGGAGAACGGCCTGGTCTCGCAGTTCGGCCTGGACCTCGACGCGCGCGGCAACGTCGCCCGCGACGACGAGTTCCAGACGAACGTTCCCGGCGTCTTCGTCGCCGGTGACGCGGGCCGCGGCCAGTCCCTCATCGTGTGGGCCATCGCGGAGGGCCGCTCGGCCGCCCGCGGCGTGGACCGCTTCCTGACCGGGGCGTCGGAGCTGCACGCTCCGATCCGCCCGACGGACCGCGCGCTCGCCGTGTGACACTCCGTCAATAGACGTCCCGTACAACGGCGTACGGAACTGAGCGCGACGCTCGCCCTACAGTCCCCGACCGGACGCTGGGCGGGCGTCGCGGTGCGTTCAGCCCGCGATGTGGAAGGTCTCCCCGTACACCTTCCACGTCAGCGGTGTCTTCAGGGACAGGTTGCCGTCGTAGAGGAACTGGCGCTGCGCCGTGTCGATACGGGTCGTGTCGCGGTCGGGGTTCTTGGCCTTCATGGCCTTGCGGCGCAGGTCCAGGAAGATGTCGAGGTACTGCTTCTCGCGGCCGCCCTGGGACGGGGTGTCGGCCTCCTTGAGGGCGGCCTCGCGCAGTCCGTAGAAACCGTGCGGTCCGGTGCCGGGGCCGTGCAGGACCATCGCGTCGTAGTAGATGAACTGGCCGAGTGTGCCCAGGCCGTCGAGCTTGGCGAGGCGGACCGCCGGGTCGAAGTAGCCGCGGTCGCGCTCCTGCTCCTGCGCGTCCTGGAAGGCCTGGTGCGTGGCCTCCTGCTTCCACGCCGCGGTGAAGCCGGGGTCGAGGCCCTTGTGGGAGTCCGTGCCGTCGACCTCGCGCAGGGCGGGGAGGTAGCGGGCCAGGCCGTTGTCCGGGTGGGCCTTCGTGTAGCGCTCGACCAGGGTCAGCAGGTCGTGGGTGCCGGTGCAGAAGCCGATGATGCCCGCGGTGTAGCCCTGGCCGTCGTCGATGTCCTCGATGTAGCCGTACTGGCCACGCCAGTTGAGCGTCGAGTTCTCGGCGCTGGCGACGATCTGCTGCGCCAGGTCCTTCTTCCGCGGGGCGGCGAGGCCGGGCGGCAGGCCGGCGATCACTTTGTCGTCGGCCTTGCGTTCCGCCTCCGGCTGGTTGCCGGGGCGGGCCGGGGCGGAGGCGGTGGGGCGAGGGCCTTTCGCTTCCTGCGAGTCGTCCGGCGAAAGGAGGTAGACGGCGGCGGTGGCCGCGGGGGCCACGGCGAGGAAGGAGAGGACCAGACAGCCCGCGCGTTTCATGCGGGACAGGTTAGCCCGGCACCGGCGTTGCGGCCTCGGGGCTCCGCCCCGGCCCCCGCGCCTCAATCGCCGGCGGGGCTTGATAGTGCCCACCCGTCGCCGGGGCTTGATGTGGTCACCTGCTCCCGGCACTCCGCCGGTGAACCCCACGCGTCGCGCAGTGGGCGGGCCTTGCGGAGCCACAGGGACAGGTCCAACTCCTCCGTGTAGCCCACCGCGCCGTGGAGTTGGAGGGCCGCGCGGGCCGCCGCGTAGGCCGCCTCGCCCGCCGCGAGTTTCGCCGCCGCGATGTCGGACGAGGTCATTGTGAGCGCCGCCCCGAAGAGCAGGGGGCGGGCGAATTCCAGGCCCACCAGCGCGTCCGCGAGCCGGTGTTTCACCGCCTGGAACGAGCCGACCGGAACTCCGAACTGCTCGCGCTGCTTCACGTAGTCGACCGTGCGGCGCAGCAGTTCCAGGCCCACGCCGAGCGACTGCGCCGCCGTCAGGAACGACGCCATGTCCGCCGCTTCCCGTACGCGTGCGCCCCGCGCCACGACCTCGCCGCCGTCGTCCGGTGCGAACAGCCGACGTGCAGGGTCCGCCGACTCCCGCAGCGGGCCGTGCCCCGCCGCGAGCCGCACCGCGTCGCCGTCCAGCACGAACACGGCGTCCGCCGAGTCCGCGTCCAGTGCGTAGGGCCCGGAGTCCAACGTGACCAGCACGTCTCCCGCCGCGATCCGGGGCAGCCACTCCTTCGCGGCCTCCGTCCCGTTCAGCAGCGTCGCCACCGCCGCCGTCTCGACGACCGGCCCCGGCACCGCGTGGCGTCCCAACTCGACGTAGGCGACGGCCAGTTCCACGGGCAGCGGACCCAGCCCCTCGTACGCCTCCGGCACCGCGAGGGCGAACACTCCCGCCTCCGCGAGCCGCCCCCACAGCGCCCGCCCGGGTCCCGGGGCGCCGTCCGCCCACGCCCGTATCGCCGACGGGGTGTCCGCCGCCGTGAGCATCCGGTCGAGCGTGCGGCCGAACTCGGCCTGCTCCGCGTCCAGGAGGAACCTCATCAGCGGCGTCCCTTCGGCAGGCCGAGCAGCCGCTCGGCGATGATGTCGCGCTGGATCTCGTTCGTACCCGCGTAGATCGGCCCGGCGAGGGAGAAGGTGTAGCCCTCCGCCCACTCGCCCTCCGTCAACTCGCCGTCCGCGCCCAGCAGTTCCAGTGCCGTCTCGTGCAGCGCGATGTCGTACTCCGACCAGAACACCTTGTTCAGGCTCGACTCCGCCCCTATCTGCTCACCGGCCGCGAACCGCGACGCGTTGCCGTACGTGAACAGCTGGTACGCGCGCGCCCCGACCACCGCGTCCGCCACCCGGTCCCGCAGCGCCGGGTCCGCGCCGCGCTCCCGCCACAGCCCGAGCAGCCGGTCCGCCGAGGCGAGGAAGCGGCCGGGGGAGCGGAGCATGAGGCCCCGCTCGTTCCCCGTCGTGGACATCGCGATGCGCCAGCCCTTGCCGACCTCCCCGATCACGTCCTCGTCCGGCACGAACACGTCGTCCAGGAACAGCTCGGCGAAGGCCGGCTTGCCGTCGATGCGGCCGATCGGCCGGACCGTGACGCCCGGCGCGCGCAGGTCGAACATCAGGTACGTCAGCCCCTGATGGGGCTTGGCCGCCTCCGGGTCCGTACGGAAGATGCCGAACGCCCGGTCCGCGAACGCCGCCCGCGACGACCACGTCTTCTGGCCGCGCAGCAGCCACCCGCCGTCCGTGCGCACCGCACGCGAGCGCAGCGCCGCCAGATCCGAACCGGCCTCCGGCTCCGACCAGGCCTGCGCCCAGATCGTCTCGCCGCTCGCCATCGAAGGCAGCACGCGCGCCCGCTGCTCGTCCGTCGCGTGGTCGAAGAGCGTCGGCGCGAGGAGGTTGATGCCGTTCTGCGAGACGCGGCCCGGCGCCCCCGCCGCGTAGTACTCCTCCTCGAAGATCAGCCACTTGAAGATGTCGACGCCGCGGCCCCCGAACTCCTCGGGCCACGAGACGACCGACCAGCGGTCCGCGGACATCTCGGCCTCCCACGCGCGGTGCGCGGCGAAGCCCTCCTCGGTCTCCAGGGAGGGCAGCGGCTCGGCCGGTACGTGCTCGGCGAGCCACGCCCGCGCCTCCTCGCGGAACGCGTCCTGATCCGGGGTGAACTCCAGGTTCATCGGGCGCCCGCCTCCTTCATCGCGTGGACGTCCATGCCGCCCAGAGAGTCCGCCGCCGTCTCCGCGTTGTGCGCGTGGGCCAGGTGGTGCAGGCCGAAGACGGAGTCCATGCCCGCGTGCATCCCCTGGAGGTCCTCCGCCTGGTTCACCGCGCGCTTGGTGAGCGAGAGCCCGAGCCGCGGCATCTCACCGACCCGGTCCGCCAGATCGTGTGTGGCGGCGGCCAGTTCGTCCCGGGGCACCACCCGGTTGACCATCCCCACCTCGTGCGCCCTGCGTGCGCTCATCCGCTCGCCCGTGAACAGGAACTCCTTGGCGATCCGCGGCGGCATCACCCACGGGTGCGCGAAGTACTCGACGCCCGGAATCCCCATCCGGACGACGGGGTCGGCGAAGAACGCGTCCTCGCTCGCCACGATCAGGTCGCACACCCACGCCAGCATCAACCCGCCCGCCACGCACGCCCCTTGCACCGAGGCGATCACCGGCTTCGGCAGCTCGCGCCAGCGCCTGCACATGCCCAGGTACACCTCCGACTCGCGGGCGAACCGCGACTCGGCGCCCCGCTTGTCCGAGTGGTCCCACCACAGCCCGGCCCGCCGCTCGAACGGCAGATGCGCGTCCCGCTCCGGCGTCCCGATGTCGTGCCCCGCCGAGAAGTGCTCACCCGCGCCCGCGAGGACGACCACCTTCACCGCCTCGTCCTCGGCGGCCCGGTAGAAGGCCGCGTCCAGGGCGTACGTCATCGCCGAGTTCTGCGCGTTGCGGTATTTCGGCCGGTTCATCGTCACGTGGGCGACCCGGCCCCTGACCTCGTACAGGACGGGTGTGGAGGGACCGGTGTCGGGGCCGGTGTCGGGGCCCGCCTCGGCGGACTGCGGTGCTGGCATCGGAAACATCCTTCCCTAACAAGTGTTTGGTAGGTTAGCTTATGAGCATGGACAGCGTCGAGGACTTCCGGGCCGGTTTCCGTGACTGGCTGGAGCAGGAACTCTCCGGTGACTACGCCGAGTTGCGGGGCGCGGGCGGGCCCGGCCGCGAGCACGAGGCGTTCGCCGAGCGCCTGGCCTGGGAGCGGCACATGGCGGCCCACGGCTGGACGTGCGTCGGCTGGCCCGAGGAGCACGGAGGGCGGGGCGCGAGCCTCGAAGCGCAGATCGCCCTCCACGAGGAGTACGCGCTGGCGGACGCGCCCGCCCGCGTCAATCACATAGGGGAGCAGCTGCTCGGCCCGACGCTCATCGGGTTCGGCACCGAAGAGCACAAGTCCCGCTTCCTGGAGCCGATCCGGCGCGTAGAGGAGCTGTGGTGCCAGGGGTACAGCGAGCCCGGCGCGGGCTCCGACCTCGCGGGCGTCCGCACCCGCGCGCGGCTCGGTGACGACGGCACGGAGTGGATCGTCGACGGGCAGAAGACCTGGACGTCGCTCGCGCACGAGGCGCAGTGGTGCTTCGTGCTCGCCCGCACCGGGCCCGGCTCGCGCCGCCACGCCGGACTGTCGTATCTGCTCGTGCCCCTGGATCAGCCGGGCGTCGAGGTCCGGCCCATCGTGCAGCTCACCGGCACCAGCGAGTTCAACGAGGTGTTCTTCGACGGCGCCCGCACCCCGGCCTCGTACGTCGTCGGCGACGTGGGGGACGGCTGGCGCGTCGCCATGGCCACCCTCGGGTTCGAGCGCGGCATCTCCACGGTCGGCCAGCAGATCGGATTCCGCCGGGAGTTGCAGGAGCTGATCGCGCTCGCCGGGAGGACCGGCGCGCTCGACGACCCCCTCCTCCACGACCGGCTCGCCCGCGCCTGGACGGGACTTCAGGCGATGGCCGGCAACGCGCGGCGCGGCGTCGACCCCTCCGTCGCCAAGCTGTACTGGGCCGCCTGGCACCGCGGCCTCGGCGAGCTCGCCATGGACGTGTGCGGGGCGGCCTCCACCGTCGCCGAGGGCGAGCCGTACGAACTCGACCAGTGGCAGCGGCTCTTCCTCTTCTCCCGCGCCGACACCATCTACGCCGGGTCGGACGAGATCCAGCGCAACATCATCGCCGAGCGGCTGCTCGGCCTGCCGAAAGAGGTGCGCGTATGAGTTCGGTGGCTTCCACGGCTCCCGGCTACGTCCCCGGCCACCACCTGCTCGACGGGCGGAGCGCCGTCATCACCGCGGCCGCGGGTGCCGGGATCGGCGGCGCCACCGCGCGCCGCTTCCTGGAAGAGGGCGCCCGCGTCGTCATCAGCGACGCGCACGCGCGCCGCCTGAAGGAGAGCGAAGCGGCACTCGCCGCCGAGTTCGGGGCGGACCGGGTCTCCGCGCTCGCCTGCGACGTGACCGACGAGGAGCAGGTGCAGGCACTCTTCGCGCACACCGCCGAGCGGCACGGCGGACTCGACATAGTCGTCAACAACGCGGGCCTCGGTGGCACTTCGGCACTCGTCGACATGAGCGACGAGCAGTGGACGAAGGTCCTGGACGTCACCTTGAACGGGACGTTCCGTTGTGTACGGGCCGCCCTGCGCGCCTTCCGCGGCACCGGCCGCGACGGCGTGATCGTCAACAACGCGTCCGTCATCGGCTGGCGCGCCCAGGCCGGGCAGGCGCACTACGCCGCCGCGAAGGCCGGCGTGATGGCCCTGACCCGGACCGCCGCGATCGAGGCCGCCGAGTACGGGGTGCGGGTCAACGCGGTGGCGCCCAGCCTCGCCATGCACCCGCACCTCGTGAAGGTCACCTCGCAGGAACTGCTCGCCGAGCTGACCGAGAAGGAGGCCTTCGGCCGGTACGCGGAACCCTGGGAGGTGGCCAACGTGATGGTCTTCCTCGCCTCCGGCTACTCCTCGTACATGACCGGCGAAACCGTCTCCGTCAGCAGCCAGCGCGCATGAGCCCCTCGCCCGAGCGGCGCCGGGAACTCCTCGCCACGGCGGCCGAGGTGTTCGCGGCGCGGGGCTACGACGCCACCACCGTGCGCCGGATCGCCGACGCCGCGGGGATGCTCGCGGGCAGCCTCTATTACCACTTCGACTCCAAGGACTCGATCGTCGAGGAGATCCTGCGCGGCTTCCTCGACGAACTGTGGGGCCGCTACGACACCGTGCTCGCCGCCGGACACGCCCCGCGCGAGACGATGCGGGCCCTGGTCACCGAGTCGTTCCGGGAGATCGACCGGCACGGGCCCGCCGTCGCCATCTACCAGAAGGAGTCGAAGGCGCTCGCGGCCAGGGAGCGGTTCGCGTTCCTCGCCGCGTCGCAGCGCAAGTTCGAGCAGACCTGGTTGACCACCCTCCAGGAAGGGGTGGCGGCCGGGGCGTTCCGCGCCGACCTCGACATCCGGCTCACCTACCGGTTCGTGCGCGACACCGTGTGGGTCGCCGCGTCCTGGTACCGGCCGGGCGGCAGACACAGCCCCGAGGAGATCGCCCGCGAGTACCTCGCGATGGTGCTCGACGGGATTGGCAAGACCCACCATCCCTAGAACAGACTGGAGTTGATGCGTCATGGCCGAGGCCTACATCGTCGATGCGGTCCGTACGCCCGTCGGGCGGCGCAAGGGCGGGCTCAGCGCCGTCCACCCCGCCGACCTGGGAGCCCACGTCCTGAAGGAGCTCGTCGCGCGGACCGGGGTCGACCCGGCCGCCGTCGAGGACGTCGTCTTCGGCTGCCTCGACACCGTCGGCCCGCAGGCCGGCGACATCGCCCGCACCTGCTGGCTCGCCGCGGGGCTTCCCGAGGAGGTGCCGGGGGTCACCGTCGACCGGCAGTGCGGCTCGTCCCAGCAGGCCATCCACTTCGCGGCGCAGGGCGTGCTCTCCGGCACGCAGGACCTCGTCGTCGCGGGCGGCACGCAGAACATGTCGATGATCCCGATCGCCTTCGCGTCCCGGCAGGCCGCCGAACCGCTCGGCCTCACCGAGGGCCCGTTCCTGGGCAGCGAGGGCTGGCGCGCCCGCTACGGCGACCAGCCCGTCAACCAGTTCCACGGCGCCGAACTCATCGCCGAGAAGTGGGGCATCACGCGCCAGGACCAGGAGGAGTGGGCCCTGCGCTCCCACCAGCGGGCGCTGCGCGCGATCGACGAGGGCCGGTTCGCGAAGGAGTCCGTCGCCTACGGGGACGTCACCGCCGACGAGGGACCGCGCCGGGACACGACCCTGGAGAAGATGGCGGGCCTGAAGCCGGTCGTCGACGGCGGCACCATCACCGCCGCCTGCTCCTCGCAGGTCTCCGACGGGGCGGCGGCCCTGCTGCTCGCCTCCGAACAGGCCGTACGGGAACACGGGTTGACGCCCCGGGCCCGCATCCACCACCTCTCCGTACGCGGCGAGGACCCCATCCGGATGCTGTCCGCGCCCATCCCGGCGACCGCGTACGCGCTGAAGAAGACCGGCCTCACCATGGACGACATCGACCTCGTCGAGATCAACGAGGCGTTCGCCCCCGTCGTCCTCGCCTGGCTCAAGGAGACCGGCACCGACCCCGAGAAGGTCAACGTCAACGGCGGCGCGATCGCCCTCGGCCACCCCCTGGGCGCCACCGGCAGCAAGCTGATGACGACCCTGCTGCACGAACTGGAGCGCACCGGCGGCCGGTTCGGCCTCCAGACGATGTGCGAGGGCGGCGGCCAGGCCAACGTCACGATCATCGAGCGCCTCTGAGTATGTCCAGGGAAGCCGCCAGAGCCGCCAGGGGAGTCGTCTCCCGGTGAGCGGGAACCGGTGGTGGAGTGCCGGGTGAGGCGCGGACAGGGTGAGGGCATGACCCGTACTCCTGTTCCTTCCGAGCCCGGCGGCACGCCCGTGCCGCGACGCCCCGCCGAACCGGCCGTGCCGGGGAGCGCCCGAGCCGTCCTTCCCCAGTCGCACGAGAGGAGCGGGACGCTGTGAGTTCCCTGAGTCAACCTCTAGGCGGTTTTGGGCATGTCGAGCGCCGGTTTGATCTTGTTGTTGGCTTGATGGATCTCGGGGTCGTAGCAGGTGCCGGTGCGCCAGCAGGCCCAGATCACACGGAGCCACGAGCGGGCGAGGATGCGGGCCGAGTGCGGGTGGCGTTTCTTGGCGGTCCGGGCGTCGTTGTAGATCTTTGCGGCCCAGTCACTGCCGTGTCGGCTGTTGTCGGCGTAGGTGACGATGGCCTGCCGGGCACGTCTGTTGGTCGCGTAGCGGAAGGTCACCACGCGGGACTTTCCGGATGCCCGGGTCACCGGGACGACGCCGGTCTCGGCGATGAACTGCTCGCTGGTGCGGGAGCGTTCGAGGATCGGGCCGAGCTCACCGATGATCTGGCCGAGATTGACCGTGCCGATGCGGGGCATGGTCGCGAGGAGTGGCGCGTAGGGGTGGGTGGCTACCGCGTCCGCGATGGACTTGTCCAGGGCCTGGATGGTCGCGCGGATGCCCCGCACGAGCTGGACCTGGGTGCGTACCAGCTGTCCGACGACGTTCTTGCTGAGGCGGGAGGCCGCGGTGGGAGCGGAGCGCAGGCGCCCGATCAGGACGCTGCCGGGGCGCTTTCCCGAGTATCCCTGCCGTTTGCACCAGGCTTCCAGTCGTCCGGCGGTGAGCTCGGCGGCCGCGGACGGGGTGGGGTATCGCTCCAGGAAGGTCAGCGCGATATCGCTGTCGAGGCTGGAGAAGACGGCCTTGCCGCCGGGCCAGTGTGCGTCCAGGAGGGCCGCGAGCTGGTTGACAGCCGCGATGCGGGCCTCGACGTGATCGGCCCGCTGCCGAGTGAGGGCCTGCAGGTCCATGGTGGCCTGCTCGGTGGGCTCCAGGCGGGGCAGGAAGTGGCCGTCGGTGCGCAGGTAGTCGGCGAGCTTGAGGCTGTCGCCGGCGTCCGTCTTGGCCTTGGATGCGCCCCATCGCGGGCGCATCGCGTGGAAGGCGTTGGGATGCACCGGCACCACGGGGTGCCCGGCGGCCAGCAGCCTGTCCACGGCCAGGCCGCGGGTAGTCTCGATGGCCACCGGAAGGTCCGCCGGGGCACCGCACTTCGCCAGCTTGGCCAGCGTCCTGGCGATGCCGTCCTCGGTGTGCGAGAACTCCCAACGGTCAACCCTCGCACCAGAGTTGTCCATGACCGTCACGTCGTGGGTCTCGGTCGCCCAGTCCCAGCCGATGTACACGAAAGAAGCACCTCTGTGTCGTGCGCCAAGGACCTGCCCGGTGGTGAGGACGTCTGCCGGGAGCTCATTAATCGGCCCTCTGCGGGGCGTGTCCCTGAAGCCGATCAGACGGCCTCGGCCCGGCGGGGCTGGCATAACTCACAGTGGCCGTCGAGCAGCTCGCGACACAAGCCATGCACCCACCGGGACCGAGAGGTCACAACCCTACTCGTGAGGGCTGCAGAAGGGATGGTCCTCTAATGAGCGCCACCCCTGTGGTCGAGTGGGACGAGACGGTCGACGTGCTGGTCGTCGGCTCCGGCGGCGCCGCCCTGACCGGCGCGTACAGCGCCGCCGCGCGCGGCCTCGACACCCTCGTCGTCGAGAAGACCGAGTACTACGGCGGGACGACCGCGTACGCCGGGGCCTGCCTGTGGCTCCCCGGCAACCAGGCGCAGGCCCGCGCCGGCGTCGAGGACAGCGCCGACCTGGCCCGCGCGTACTTCCGCTCCCTGGTCGGCGACTCGACGCCGCACGAGTTGCAGGACGCGTACCTCGACGGGGCAGGGCCCACCGTCGAGTTCCTGGAGCGCAGCGAGTTCCTGCGGTTGGAGTACCGGCCGTTCCCCGACTACTACCCGGGCCCCGGCCGCTTCGACGCCGGGCGCGGCGTCTTCCCCGTCACCCTGGAGCGCCCCGAGGGCGAGCAGCCGCTGCTCGACGCCGTCCGCCCGCCCGCATGGAGCGAACGGCTCGGAGTGCCGGCGCCCGAAGGGGCGCTGGAGGACGGACGCGCGCTGATCGGCCGGCTGCTGCTGGCGCTGGAGGCGGCCGGTGGGCGAACCCGGACACGTACCGCGTTCACCGCCCTCGTACAGGACGAGGACGGGCGGGTCGTCGGCGCCGAGGTGCGGGACCCGCAGGGCCGTACGGTCTGGATCCGGGCCCGACGGGGTGTGCTGCTCGCCGCCGGCGGCTACGAGCGGGACGCCGAACTGCGCCGCGCCTGGGGCAACGGGCCGGGCGCCGACTGGACGATGGGTCCCGCGGGCGGCGGTACGGGCGACGCGCTGCGGGCCGCGCGAGGGCTCGGCGCGGCGACATCGCTGCTCGGCGAGAGCTGGTGGTGCCCGTCCGTCCTCTTCCCCGACGGCGGGGCCGCGTTCGCGCTCGGCTTCCGCGGCGGTGTCTTCGTCGACGCCGAGGGACGCCGGTTCGCCAACGAGTGCCTGTCCTACGACCGGATGGGCCGGGCCATGATCGCGGCGGGGGCCGGGGACGCGCCCGAGCGCCCCGTGTGGTGGGTGTGGGACGCGCGGCACGGCGAGGAGCCGCCCGGCATCGTCCTCGTCCCGGTCGACCGCGAGTCGTTCGAGGCCGCCGGGGTGTGGCACAGCGCCGACTCCGTGGAGGCGCTCGCCGAGGCGATCGGGGTGCCGGTGGAAGGCCTCGCCGCGACCGTCACGGCGTTCAACGAGTACGCGGAGAAGGGCCACGACCCGGACTTCGCGCGCGGCGACGACCCCTACGACCGGTTCTTCGCGGGCGAGGGCGAGGAGGGCGCGCCCAACCCGTGCCTGCTGCCCCTGTCGTCCGGCTCGTTCCACGCGGTGCGGATCGTGCTCGGCGACCTGGGCACGAAGGGCGGCGTCGTCACGGACGCGGACGCGCGGGTGCTGCGCGGGGACGGCTCCGTGATCGAGGGCCTGTACGCGGTGGGGAACACGGCGGCGAACGTCACGGGCGCGGTGTACCCGGGCCCCGGCGCGCCCATCGGCACGGGAATGGTGTTCGGGCACCGGGCCGCCGGACGGATGGCCGGGGGCGCGCGTGAGAAGTAGGGCGAAGAGCCGACGCAGGAACCGAGTTGGAGGCGAACGACGATGAGTGAGTGGCAGGGGCAACTGGCCGGGAAGGCCGCCCTCGTGACCGGCGCGGCCCGCGGCATGGGCGAGGCCATCGCCCGCGAACTCGTGGCGCGCGGCGCGCGGGTCGTGCTCGGGGACGTACTCGTGGCCGAGGGGGAGAAGGTCGCCGCCGAACTCGGCGACGCCGCACGGTTCGTGAAGCTCGACGTCACCGAAGCGGCCTCCTGGGCGCACGCCGTCGACGTCGCCGTCGGCGCGTACGGGCGGCTCGACATCCTCGTCAACAACGCCGCGATCTACACGACGTCACCCATCGTCGACGAGGACCCCGCGCAGCTGGAGCGGATCCTCAAGGTCGACCTCGTCGGCCCGTTCCTGGGCGTCCAGGCCGCCGTCCCCGCCATGCGGGCGGGGGAGCGGGGCGGCGCGATCGTCAACATCTCCTCGCAGGCCGGGGTCCAGGGCATCTGGGGACACGGCTCGTACGGGGCAGCGAAGTGGGGGCTGCGCGGGCTGAGCCGGACCGCCGCCCTCGAACTCGGCGGCGACGGCATCCGCGTCAACGCCGTCTTCCCTGGCGCCATCGACACGGCGATGACCGCCCACCTCGGCACCACCGAGCACCCGGCCGCCGCGCTCGGCCGCATCGGCCGGCCCGAGGAGGTGGCCCGGCTCGTCGCGTTCCTCGCCTCCGACGACGCCTCCTACCTCACCGGCGCCGAGGTCGCCGCGGACGGCGGCGCGTCGGCCGGGCGGATGCCGGCGCTCACCCCGCGCGACCGCGGCCAGGGGGACGCCCGATGAGCCCTCCCGGCGCCCGCCCCCGCCCCGACGTGCAGGCGCTCATCGACGCCTGCGCCGCCGGGTTCCCCGCCCTGGGCACCGAGTTCACCGACATCCGTGACGTACGGACGTACTTCGCGGAGCGCCCCGCCCCGCCGCCGCCCCGGCTTCCCGCGTTGCACCGGGTGACCGACCTGGACGCCGACGGTGTGCCCGTGCGGGTCTACGACCCCGCGAGCGCGAACGAGGAGGCGCCCGTCGTCGTCTTCTTCCACGGCGGCGGCATGGTGCTGTGCTCCCTCGACTCGCACGACGGGTTCTGCCGCGAACTCGCCGCGGGGAGCGGCGCGTCGGTCGTGTCCGTCGACTACCGGCTCGCCCCCGAGGCCCCCTTCCCCGCCGCCCCCGAGGACGCTTACACCGCGCTCCAGTGGACCGCGAAGGCGTACCCGGACCGGCCCCTCGTCGTCGCGGGCGACAGCGCGGGCGGCAATCTCGCCGCGGTCACCGCGCTGCTCGCCCGGGAGCGCGGCGGGCCGCAGCTCGCCGCCCAGCACCTGTACTACCCGATGCTGGACCCGGCCGGGGACTCGGCCTCGTACGAGGAGAACGCGCAGGGGTACTTCGTCACCGCCGACCATCTGCGCTGGTACTGGCAGCAGTACCTGCGCCGCCCCGAGGACGCCAGCGACCCCCGCGCCACCCCGTTCGCAGCCGACCGGCTCGACGGTCTGCCGCCCGCGTTCGTCGTCACCGCCGGCCTCGACCCGCTGCGCGACGAGGGCCGGCGCTACGCCGAACTCCTGGCCGCGGCCGGGGTTCCCACCCGGCACCACTGCTACGACGAGGCGTTCCACGGCTTCATGACGATGGGCGGGGACGCCGCGCTGCCCGAGGCGAAGGCGGCCCGCGCGGCGGCCTTCGCCCATCTGGCGAACGTCACCCGCTGAGCAGCTCGAACCCCTGGTACCCGGATGCCGCGACCTTCTCGATGATGTCGCCGTACACCCCGAAACCGCCTACGAACGGCATGAACACCCGTGGCTTTCCCGGGATGTTGGCGCCGAGGTACCAGGAGTTCGCCGCCGTCATCAGCGTGCCGTCGGCCCGCTCCCGGCACTCGTCCACCCACGCGTCCACGGCGTCGGCGCGCGCCTCCACGCCCGCGTAGCCGCCCTCGCGCAGATGGTCGAGCAGCCCGGCGATCCAGTCGGTGTGCTGCTCGCCGCAGAGGATCATGTTGGCGAGGACGGACGGCGAGCCGGGGCCCGCCAGGTTGAAGAGGTTCGGGAAGCCGTCCACGCCGAGCCCGAGGTACGTGCGCGGGCCCGCCGCCCACGCCTCCTTCAGCGTGCGCCCGCCCCGGCCGGTGACGGAGATCCGGTCGAGGGAGCCGGTCATCGCGTCGAAGCCGGTCGCGTACACGATCACGTCGAGCTCGACGAGCGTGCCGTCCGCGAGGCGGATGCCGTCCGCCTCGACCCGTTCGAGGGGGTTGGCGCGCAGGTTCACCAGGTGCACGTGGTCGCGGTTGTACGTCGCGAAGTAGCCGTCGTCCGTCACGATCCGCTTGGTGCCGATGGGGTGATCGGTGGGGATGAGCTGCTCGGCGACGACCGGGTCGGCGATCTCCGCCCGCACCTTCTCCTCCCAGAACCGGCGCGCCTCGTCGTTCGCCGCGCGGTCGGTCAGCTGGTCGGGGAACGTCTTCGAGTACAGGACCCCGCCCAGCTCCCAGCGCTCCTCGAACGCCGCGCGGCGCTCGTCGGGCGAGGCCTCCAGCGTCCTCAGCGGATGCGCCAGGTGCGGCGAGCCGCCGCCGGAGAGCCGGGCGAGGCGGCGCCGCTCGGCGTACTCCGCCTTCTGGGCGGCGCGTTCCTCGTCGCTCAGCGGCTTGTTCCCCGCCGGGATCGAGTAGTTGGCGCTCCGCTGAAACACCGTCAACTCGGCTGCTTGTGCGGCGATTTCGGGGATCGACTGGATGCCGGACGAGCCCGTGCCGATGACGCCGACCCGCAGCCCGGTGAGGTCCACGCCCTCGTGCGGCCATTCGCCCGTGTGGTACGAGGCTCCGGCGAAGTCGGTGATGCCCTCGATCTCGGGGAGGTGGGTGGACGACAGGCAGCCGACGCCGAACAGCACGTACCGGGCCTCGACGGTCTGTCCGCCGTCCGTGCGCACCGTCCAGCGCAGCCGCTCCTCGTCCAGTTCGGCGGAGACCACGGACGTGCCGAAGGTGAAGTGCCGCCGCAGGCCGTGCCGCTGCGCGACGTGCTCGATGTAGCGCAGGATCTCCGGCTGCGTCGCGTACTTCTCCGACCAGTCCCACTCCTGCTCCAGGTCCTTGTCGAAGGAGTACGAGTAGTCGACGGACTCCACGTCGCAGCGGGCGCCCGGGTACCGGTTCCAGTACCAGACCCCGCCGACGTCCGCGCCACGCTCGAACCCGGCGACGCTGAGGCCGAGTTCACGCATCCGGTACGCGGCGTAGAGGCCGGAGAATCCGGCGCCGACGATGACGACATCCACCTGTTCGGGCATGACGGGTCCTTAGGGTCGTAGGTCGTAGAGGGCCGGGAGGGTCGTGGGTGGTCAGACGAGGGACAGGCGGCCGCGGTGCCAGGCGGGGGAGCCGAGCAGGCGGGCCGTGGAGTGGGCGCGCTTGAAGAAGCGGTGGGCGGAGTGCTCCCAGGTGATGGCGATGCCGCCGTGCAGCTGGATCGCCTCGCCCGCGACGTGCTCGTACGTCTCGCAGCACGCCGCCTTCGCGGCCCCGGCCGGAATGTCGCCGTGCGCGGCGGCGAGGAGGAGCGAGCGTGCCGCCTCCAGCTCCGTGAACAGGTCGGCGAGGCGGTGCTTGACCGCCTGGAAGGAGCCGATGGGCCGGCCGAACTGCTCACGCTCCTTCGCGTACCGCAGCGTCAGCTCGAAGACCGCCGACGCCCCGCCCACCGCGTCCGCCGCGAGCACGAGGGAGCCCGCCTCCAGCGCCTCGGACAACACCCCTGCCGCGTCGCCGAGTTCGCCCACCGGACGGGCCGGCGTGCGGAGAAGGTCCAGGCGCCACTGGGGTCGTGTCGCGTCCATCACGGGCACGGGCGAGACCCGGACGTCGGCCGCCGTCGCCGGTACGTGGAACAGGCTCGGGCCGTGCCGTTCCGTCCGCGCCACCACCAGGAAGTCGTCGCCGCACGCGAGCAGATGCTCCTTCGCGCCGGACACCCGCCACGCACCCCCGTCGAGGACCGCGTGCGTACGCAGCCGGTCCGTGTCCCAGCCCGCGCCGCCGTCCTCCGCCCACGCGAGGGACGCCGTCCGCGCCCCTTCCGCGAGCCCCGGAAGCAGCCGCGCGCACGCCTCGCCGTCCCCGCTCGCCGCGAGCGCCCTCGGCACGAGCACCGCACTGTCCAGGAACGGCACGGGACTCAGCGCCCGCCCCAACTCCTCGCCCACGACGGCCAGTTCCCCGCCACCCGCACCGAACCCCCCGTACTCCTCCGGCACCGCGAGCCCCGCCACCCCGACCCGCCCGGCCAGCGGCGCCCAGGCCGCAGGTCCTTCGTGGGCGCCGAGCACCTGACGCACGGCGCCCCGCAGTTCCTCCTGTTCACTGCTGTACCCGCTCACCTGTCCACCGCCTTCCTGGCGGCTCCGTGTGCTTCCGGGGTCGCGGGTCCTGCCGGTCCTGGTTGTCCGGCCGGCGGTGCCCAGGCCGCTGGGCCTTCGTGGGCGCCGAGTACCTGACGCACGGCGCTCCGCAGCTCTTCCTGTTCACTGCTGTACTCGCTCACCTGTCCACCGCCTTGCTGGCGGCGACACCGAACGCTTGGTGTGCTTCCGGGGTCGCGGGTCCTGCCAGTCCTGGTCGTCCGGCCGGCGGTGCCCAGGCCGCTGGGCCTTCGTGGGCGCCGAGCACCTGACGCACCGCGCTCCGCAGCTCTTCCTGTTCACTGCTGTACTCGCTCACCTGTCCACCGCCTTGCTGGCGGCGACACCGAACGCTTGGTGTGCTTCCGGGGTCGCGGGTCCTGCCGGTCCTGGTTGTCCGGCCAGCGGCGCCCAGGCCGCAGGGCCTTCATGGGCGCCGAGCACCTGACGCACCGCGCCCCGCAGCTCCTCCTGCTCACTGCTGTACCCGGTCATCCGGCGTGCTCCTTCCGTGGGAACTCGGTCACGCCTGGGACGCTCGCAGAGCCGCCGCCACCCGGTCAGCCACGGCTTCCCGCTCACCGGGAAGACGCCGTCGCCGCCGCCTCCGTACGCCGCCTACGTTCGCCGCAACCCAGCAGCGAGGAGCGGTCCCGATGCTCACCGAGCACGAGCGGCGCAAGGCCGCAGAGGCGCTGGCCGCGGCGGAGTCCGCGCGCTCGCCGATCCGTCCGTTGACGGAGACCTTCGACGGCATCACCGCCGTCGACGCCTACGAGATCCAGCTCATCGGCATCCGCGACCGGCTGGCCGCGGGGGAGACCGTCCGCGGCCACAAGGTCGGCCTGTCGTCGCCCGTGATGCAGCGGATGATGGGCGTCGACGAGCCCGACTACGGCCACCTCCTGGCCGCGATGGAACTGGCCGAGGAAACCCCCGTGCCCGTCGGCCGGTACTGCGTGCCACGCGTCGAGGTCGAGATCGGCTTCGTGCTCGGCGCCGCCCTGCCCGGGGAGGACTGCACCGTCGCCGACGTGTACGCCGCCACCGAACACGTCGTCCCCGCACTGGAGTTGATCGACTCCCGGATCGAGGACTGGCGCATCGCGATCGCCGACACCATCGCCGACAACGCCTCATCGGCCGGATACGTGACCGGTCCCGGCCGCCCGATCGGCGACCTGGACCTGCGAGACGTGGAGGCCTACCTCACCGACGACACCGGCGCCCTGCTCGCGTCCGGGCGCGGCGACGCCGTCCTCGGCGACCCCGCCGAGTCCGTCGCCTGGCTCGCCCGCACGGTCGCCCGGTTCGGGGTGCGCCTGGAGGCCGGCCACCTGATCCTGCCCGGCTCGTGCACGCGGGCCGTCGACGTCGCGCCCGGCCGCACGTACACCGCCGACTTCACCGGGCTCGGCCCGGTGTCCCTGACGTTCACCAAGTGAGGTCCGTATGACGAAGAACGCGACCGCCGCCATCGTCGGCTCCGGCAACATCGGAACCGACCTCCTCTACAAACTGCTGCGCTCCGAGCACATCGAGCCGCGCTGGATGGTCGGCGTCGACCCGGCCAGCGAGGGCCTCGCCAAGGCCCGCGCCGCCGGCCTCGACGCCGGCCACGACGGGGTCAACTGGCTGCTCGCGCAGGACGAACTCCCGGACCTCGTCTTCGAGGCGACCAGCGCGTACGTGCACCGGGAGAACGCCCCCCGCTACAAGGAGGCGGGCATCAAGGCGATCGACCTCACCCCGGCCGCCGTAGGACCCGGCGTCGTCCCGCCCGCCAACCTCACCGCCCACGTAGACGCCGACAACGTCAACATGGTCACCTGCGGCGGCCAGGCCACCATCCCGATGGTGTACGCGGTGTCCCGGGTCGTTCCGGTGCCGTACGCGGAGATCGTGGCGTCCGTCGCCTCCGTCTCCGCAGGGCCCGGCACCCGCCAGAACATCGACGAGTTCACCCGCACCACCGCGCGCGGCATCGAGGACATCGGCGGCGCAGACCGCGGCAAGGCGATCATCATCCTCAACCCGGCCGAGCCACCCGTCATCATGCGCGACACCGTCTTCTGCGCCCTCCCCGAGGACGCTGACCACGAGGCCATCGTGCGCAGCGTCAAGGAGATCGCCGCCCAGGTCGCCGAGTACGTGCCCGGCTACCGGCTGCGCGCGGACCCGCAGTTCGACGAGGCCCGCCCCGAGAACGGCGGCATGGCCCGCGTCGCCCTGTTCCTGGAGGTCGAGGGCGCGGGCGACTTCCTGCCGCCGTACGCAGGAAACCTCGACATCATGACCGCCGCCGCGACCAGGGTCGGCGAGGAGTTCGCGAAGGGGATCGCCAAGTGACCAGCCCGGCAACCGCATTGGCCAAGCCCTTCTCGGACGCGCTCGACATCCGCGTCACCGACTCCTTCTGCCGCGACGGCTCCCACGCCCACCGCCACCGGTTCACCACCGGCCAGGTACGCACCGTCGTCGGCGCCCTCGACGCGGCCGGCGTCCCCGTCATCGAGGTCACCCACGGCGACGGCCTCGGCGGCTCCTCCTTCAACTACGGCTTCTCGCACACCCCCGAGCAGGAGCTCATCAAGGCGGCCGTCGACACGGCCACCCACGCGAAGATCGCCTTCCTGATGCTTCCCGGTCTCGGCACCAAGGACGACATCCGCGAGGCCCACGCAGGCGGCGCGCGGATCTGCCGCGTCGCCACCCACTGCACCGAGGCCGACGTCAGCGAGCAGCACTTCCAACTCGCCCGCGAAATGGGTCTGGAGACCGTCGGCTTCCTGATGATGGCCCACTCCACCACCCCGGAGACCCTCGCGAAGCAGGCCCGCATCATGGCCGACGCGGGCTGCCAGTGCGTGTACGTCGTCGACTCCGCGGGCGCCCTTCTCATGGACGGCGTCACCGACCGCGTCTCCGCGCTCGTCGCCGAGCTGGGCGACGACGCGCAGGTCGGCTTCCACGGCCACGAGAACTTCGGCCTCGGCGTGGGCAACTCCATCGCCGCCGTCCGCGCGGGCGCCCGCCAGATCGACGCCTCCACCCGCCGCTTCGGCGCCGGCGCGGGCAACACCCCGACCGAGGCCTGGGCCGCGGTCGCCGAACGGTCCGGCTGGCGCACCGGCATCGACGTACTGAAGATCATCGACGCGGCCGAGGACGAGATCCGCCCGATCATGGCCGACGAGTGCCTGCTCGACCGGAACTCGCTGCTCATCGGCTACGCGGGCCTGTACTCCTCGTTCCTCAAGCACGCCGAGCGCCAGGCCGCGCACTACGGGGTCAGCGCCACCGACATCCTCCTGGAAGCCGGGCGCAGGAAGCTCGTCGGCGGCCAGGAGGACCAGCTCATCGACATCGCCGTCGCTCTCTCAGCTCTCTCACAGAAAGCCTGATGTGCCATGACGACCACCCAGGACGTACGTGTCATCGACGCCGGAGCCGCCCCCACCCGCTTCGCCCGCGGCTGGCACTGCATCGGCCTCGCCGCCGACTTCCGCGACGGAAAGCCCCACGAGGTCGAGGCGTTCGGCACCACCCTCGTCGTCTTCGAGGGCGCGGAGGACGGGCAGTTGCACGTCCTCAACGCCTTCTGCCCGCACATGGGCGGCAACCTCGCCCACGGCACCGTCAAGGGCGACACCCTCGCCTGCCCCTTCCACGACTGGCGCTGGGGCGGCAACGGCCGCTGCCGCGAGATCCCCTACGCCCGCCGCGTCCCGCCGCGCGCCAAGACCCGCACCTGGCACGCCCTGGAGCGCAACAGGCAGCTCTTCGTCTGGCACGACCCCGAGGGCAACCCGCCGCCGCCCGAGCAGGACATCCCCGAACTCGCCGGAATCCACGGCCCGTTGGAGGAGCGCGAACTGTGGTCCGACTGGCAGTGGAACTCCGTCACCATCGACACCAACTGCCGCGAGATCGTCGACAACGTCGTCGACATGGCGCACTTCTACTACGTGCACTACTCGTTCCCCGTGTTCTTCAAGAACGTCTTCGAGGGCCACGTCGCCACCCAGTACATGAAGTCCGAGCCGCGCCCCGACATCGACCTCGGCACCCTCTCCGCCTCCGGCGGACTGCGCTCCGAGGCCTCCTACTTCGGCCCCTCGTACATGATCGACTGGCTGTACGCGGAGGTCGCGCCGGGCACCGAGATGGAGACCGTCCTCATCAACTGCCACTACCCGGTGGGCCCCGACCGCTTCGTCCTCATGTACGGCGCCATGGTCAAGAAGCTGCCCGGCATGAGCGACGAGGAGGCCGCCGAGGCCGCCCGCGTCACCAGCGAGGGCCTCGCCGTCGGCTTCGAGCAGGACGTCGAGATCTGGAAGAACAAGACCCGCATCGACAACCCGCTCCTCACCGAGGAGGACGGCCCGGTCTATCAACTGCGGCGCTGGTACGAGCAGTTCTACGTCGACGCCGCCGACGTCAAGGACGAGATGACGGACCGCTTCGAGTTCGAGCTCGACACCCGGCACGCCAATGACAACTGGCGCGCCGAGGCCGAGCAGAACCTGAAGGCGGGCGGCGTCACCTCGTACGTCACCGGGGGCGGGGCATGACGCCCGTCGGCTGCGGCGCCTGCGGCGGCCAGGTGCTCTGCGAGAAGTACAGCCCGTACCACCTCCAGATCCAGTGGACGCACACCGCGTCGGCCGCCTGCCGGTGCCTCGGCGCGCAGGGCTGCCCGGAGCTGCGCGCGTCGATCGACCGGGCCGTCGACGAGGGGCGTCTGGAGGTGACCCGGCGTGACCAGCGCTGACCTGGCCGAGCCGATCGCGGGCGTGCTCACGCTGCGGGTGGCCGAGGTCGTCCGGGAGACCGCCGACGCCGTGTCGCTCGTCCTCGACGCCCCCGAACTCCCGTACCTGCCTGGCCAGTTCCTCACCCTGCGCGTCCCCGGCGGCGGCGCCCGCTGCTACTCCCTCGCCTCGTCCCCGTACACCGGGGAGCCGCCCCGGATCACCGTGAAGAAGGTGCCGGGCGGCGCGGGCTCCGGGTGGGTGTGCGACGAGGTGCGGCCCGGTGACGTACTGGAGTGCCTGCCGCCCGCAGGGACGTTCACGCCCGCGTCCCTCGACGAGGATGTGCTGATGCTCGCGGGCGGCAGCGGCATCACCCCGTGCCTGTCGATCGCCCGCTCCGTGCTCGCCGCGGGCACCGGCACGGTCACCCTCGTGTACGCCAACCGCGACCAGGACTCGGTGATCTTCCGGGACGCGCTGTGGGGCCTCACGGAGGAGCACCCCGGCCGGTTCGCGGTCGTCCACTGGCTGGAGACCCTCCAGGGCCTGCCCACCCGCGGCGCGCTCGGCGCACTCCTCACCCCGCTCGCACCGGGCCGCACCGCCTACCTGTGCGGGCCGCAGCCCCTGATGGACGGCGCCGAGGACGTCCTGCGGGAGGCGGGCGCGGCCGCAGTGCACCGGGAGCGGTACTTCTCCCTGACCGGCGACGTGTTCACCGCGCCCGCGCCCGCCCCCGCAGGCTCCTCCGTGACGGTCACCGCCGACCTGTACGGGCGGACCCACGAGGCGGCCGGCGACGAGCACACCCCGCTCCTCGACACCCTCCTCGCGGCGGGCGTCCCGGCCCCGTACTCCTGCCGCGAGGGCGCCTGCGCGGCCTGTACATGCCGGGTCGTGGAGGGCACGGTGACCCTGCGGCACAACGAGGTCCTCGACGCCGAGGACCTCGCCGAGGGGTACACCCTTGCCTGCCAGGCGCTGCCGACGACGGATCATGTACGGATCGAGTACTAGGGCGTGTTTCGAAAGTCCCGTCTGCCTCGCGGGGCCTGGCACGCACGCTCGCGGCGTTGCCGAAATGCCCTAGTAGCTCCGCTACGAGACCATTCCGGCGCCTTGCGATCGCACGCACCAGGCCCCGCGAGGCCCGCCCTGCGGGCGGACGACGCTACTTTCGAAACACGCCCTACCACCGACGAGAGTCCGGACGGTCGACAGTCCGGGCGGCTGGAGGATCACATGTCCACGATCGCCGTCACCGGAGCCGGTTCCGGCATGGGCGCCGCACTCGCCGAGCGGCTGCGCGCGCAGGGCGACACCGTCATCGGCGTCGACCTCAAGAACGCCGACGTCACCGCCGACCTGGGCACCGCGGAGGGCCGATCCCACGCCGTCGCCGAGATCAACCGGATCGGCGGCGGCAGGCTCGACGGGTTCCTGCCGTTCGCCGGGCTCGCGGGCGGCGCGGGCCGCCCCTCCAGCCTGCTCGTAGCGGTCAACTACTTCGGTGCGATCGGCCTGTTGGAGGGCCTGCGGCCGGCGCTCGCCGCCGCCGGAACCTCCTCCGTCGTCCTCGCCTCCTCCAACTCGACGACCACCCAGCCCGACTGGCCGCAGCACGTCGCAGAGGCCTGCCTCGCCGGGGACGAGGACGAGGCCCGCCGCATCGCCGACGAGGCGGGCGCGCGGGACGGCGGCATCGGCGCCTACCCGGCCACCAAGGCCGCCCTCGCCTGGTACGCCCGCACCCGCGCCGCCGACTTCCAGGGCGACGGCATCCGGCTCAACGCGGTCGCGCCCGGCTACATCGACACCCCGATGACCCGCGCCGCGGCCGAGGACCCGGCGACCGCCGAGGGCATCCGGACGTTCCTCGGACTGATTCCGGCGGGCCGGGCGGGCAGGCCAGAGGAGATCGTCGACCTCGTCGAGTTCCTGCTGTCACCGAAGTCCGCGTACTGCGTCGGCTCCGTCTTCTACGCGGACGGCGGCCTCGACGCCCAACTGCGCGCCACGGACTGGCCGAAGGTGTGGCACCCGCAGGCCGGCTGACCCGCGTACCGGCCCTCAGGGCTCACATCCAGGAGTCGGACCGCACCCACCCCAGCAGGTTGGGGATCGTGCGGTCCACCGCCGCGTCCTGCGGCGTCACGTCCGGGGCGGGCGCGTGCCGCGCCGCCCGTCCCGGTCCGTTCAGGTCCCGCCAGATCGCCCGCGCCGCCCCGTGCAGCAGCGGCGCCGCCAGCTCCAACGGCCGCAGCCCGCCGAGCGATCCGAGCGACACGGCGGCCACCGCCCGGCCCGCGCCGCGCAACGGCACCGCCGAGCACACGAGCCCGGAGAACGTCTCCCCGCGGTCGTACGCGATCTGCGCCGTGCGCACCCGCGACAGCTCCGAGCAGAACACGTCGGGCCGCGTCACCGTGCGGTGCGTCCGCGGCCGCAGGCCGGCCGCGACGACCCGCTCGATGTCGTCCTTGTCGCCGAATGCCAGGATCGCCTTGCCGGCGGCCGTGGCGTGCGCGGGCAGCCGCGCCCCGATCCGCACCGGATACGCCCGGTCCGTCGCGTCCCCCACCGACTGCGGCAGCGAACCGGCGCGCTCCAGGCACACCACGTCCGTCACGCCGTCCAGGACGTACAGCTGCACCAGCTTGCCCGTGGCCTCGTGCAGCGCGTCCAGGTGCGGGATCGCCGCGCGGATCAGCCGGTTGTGGTGCGCGGCGAGCCCGCCGTGCTCCAGCATCCGCAGCCCCAGCCGGTAGTCACGGCCCTCCCGGTCCAGCCAGCGCAGCTTCACCAACTGGTCGAGGATGCGGTGCGCGGACGACCGCGACAGGCCGGAACGGTGGATGATCTCGGTCAGCGACAGCCGGCCGCGTCCCCCGTCGAAGGCCGCGAGCACCTTCTCCGCCTTCTCAAGGAGAGACAACGGAGCGTCTGCCCCCAGGGCCGTTTCGAGCACAGCACACCCCCGTAGAAATGGGCGGACCGCCTCGTCACGGCCCCTCTCCAGCGCTGAATGGACCTTGCCACGCCTCGGCCGGGGTTATCTAGCCCCGCCGGCGATTGAGGCGCGGGGTCCGGGGCAGCGCCCCGCGACGTAGGAGGACGCCCAGCGCGCCCCTTCCCGCTCACCGGGAACCTCACCTGTCCACCCCCGGCGGAGCCGCTTAGCGTCGGCGACATGACCGACCCCACCACCACAAACGTCCTCGCCTCGGTCCGCGCCCTCCTGCCCGCCATCGCGGAGCGCGCCACCGAGGCGGAAGAACTGCGCAAGGTCCCCGAGGCCACCGTCAAGGAACTGACCGCGACCGGCTTCTTCCGCCTCCTCCAGCCGAAGCGCTACGGCGGGTACGCCGCCGACCCCACCGTCTTCTACGACGGCGTCAAGGAGATCGCCCAGGCCTGCGGCTCCACCGGCTGGGTCGCCTCCGTCGTCGGCGTCCACCCCTGGCACGTCGGCCTCTACGAGAAGCGGGCGCAGGACGAGGTGTGGGGTGAGAACGGCGAGCGCGCCGACACCCGCATCTCCTCCTCCTACGCCCCCACCGGCAAGGTCACCCCCGTCGACGGCGGCTTCCGGCTGTCGGGCCGCTGGCACTTCTCGTCCGGCTGCGACCACGCCTCGTGGGTGATCCTCGGCGCGCTGGTGCCCGACGCCGACGGCAACCTCGTCGACATGCGCTCGTTCCTGCTGCCCAGTCAGGACTACGAGATCAAGGACGTGTGGGACACCGTCGGCCTGCGCGGCACCGGCTCCAACGACATCGTCGTCGACGACGTCTTCGTCCCCGAGCACCGCGCCCTGTCCTTCGGCCCGGTCACCGCCCTCACCCCGCCCGGCGCCGAGGTCAACCCCGACCCGCTGTACCGGCTCCCGTACGCGAGCGTCTTCACCACCACCATCTCCACCCCGATCGTCGGCATCGCGCAGGGCGCCTGGAACGGCTTCGTCGCCGCGACCCGCGAGCGCATCCGCGTCAGCTACGGGCAGAAGGTCGCCGAGGACCCGTTCGCGCAGATCCGCCTCGCCCGCGCCGCGAGCGACATCGACGCGGCCTGGCGGCAGCTGCGCGGCAACATCGCCGAGATGTACGAACTGGCCTGCTCCGGAGCCCCGTTGCCGACCGAGCTGCGCGCCCGCGCCCGCCGCGACCAGGTCCTCGCGACCGAGCGCGCCGCGGCCGCCGTCGACCTGCTGATGGAGAACGCGGGCGGCAACGCGATGCGCACGGGCGCGGGACCCGCGGGCATCCAGCGCGCCTGGCGCGACATCCACACCGGCCGCGGCCACGCCGCCAACGACCCGGAGCGGGCCCTGCTCATCTACGGCCAGGACGCGCTGGGCCTGGAGATCCAGGACGTGATGCTGTGACCGCCCCGCACACGGCCCCGCACACCGCCTCGTACACCTCGGAGAACACCCGCCGCTCCGTGAAGGCGGGCGGCATCCAACTCGCCTACCACGAGGCAGGACCCGCGGACGGGCCCGTCGTGATCTTCCTGCACGGCGGCGGCCCCGGCGCGAGCGGCTGGTCCAACTTCGGCGCCAACCTGCCGGTCTTCGTCGCCGCCGGGTTCCGCACCATCCTCCTCGACCAGGTCTGCTTCGGCGCCAGCGACAAGCCCGAGCTCGACGCCGACTACTGGACGGCGTCCGCCCGCTCCACCGTCGCCCTCATGGACGAACTCGGCATCCCGCAGGCCGACTTCGTCGGCAACTCGCTCGGCGGCGGCACCGCGGCCCGGCTCGCCCTCGACTTCCCCGACCGCGCCCGCAAGCTCCTCCTGATGGGCCCCGGCGGCATCTTCCTGAACCTCTTCCACGCCGACCCGACCGAGGGCATCCGGCAGCTCTTCGAGTTCAACACCGCCGCCGAACCGACCCGCGCACAGATGCGGGCGTTCCTGACCACGCTCGCGTACGACCGGTCGATCGTCACCGACGCCTTCGTCGAGGAGCGCTACCAGCGCGCCATCGACCCCGACGTCCGCCTCGGCACGGCCCGCATGGGCGCCTCCTTCGCCAACCCCGAGTGGGCCGAGCGCACCCAGATCTGGCGCGACGCCGGAAAGATCCCCCACGAGACGCTGCTGACCTGGGGCCGCGAGGACCGCGTCAACCCGATCGACGGCGCGTTCGTCGCCCTCAAGACGATGCCCAACGCCCGCCTGCACGTCTTCCCCAAGTGCGGCCACTGGGCGCAGACCGAGAAGGCCGACGAGTTCAACCGCCTCGCGATCGACTTCTTCACCAACTGACCGATCTCATACGTCTCATACGGGAGTTACGGATGGACATCCGCGCACTCGGCTATCTGCGCATCGAGACGGCCGACCTCGCCGCCTGGCGCACCTACGTCCTCGACATCCTCGGCATGACCGAGGCCCAGGGCAGCACGGAAGAGCAGCTCAACGTCCGCATCGACGACCGCATCCACCGCTTCCAGTTCGTCGCCGGAACCCAGGACCGGCTGCTGGCCGCCGGATTCGAGGTCGCGAACGCCCGCGAACTGGCCCTCGCGGCACAGGAATTGGAGGCCGCCGGTCACGCCGTGAAGCAGGCCGACGCCGCCACCCTCGCCGACCGCCGCGTCCAGGGCCTTATCCACGTCAGCGACCCCGCGGGAAACCCCCTGGAGCTCTACTGGGGCCAGGCCCAGGACCACACCCCGCTCGCCGCCCCTTACGGCAACCGCTTCGTCACCGGAACCGACACCAAGGCGGGCGCGGGCGACCTCGGCCTCGGCCACGTCGTCCTCCCCGCCGTAGAGATCGACGAGGCCGTCGACTTCTACGAGAACCTCCTCGGCTTCCAGCTCCGCGACTCCATGCAGCTCCCGCCGGCCGCCGTCCCCACCGGCAAGCGCGGCCAGGACACGTACCGCATGTACTTCCTCTCCCCGAACCGCCGCCACCACAGCCTCGGCCTCTACCCGGGCGCCCTGCCCCCGGGCATCGTCCACTTCATGGTCGAACTGGAGCGGCTCGACGACGTCGGCTACGGCCTCGACCGCATGAAGAAGGCCGGCTACCCCATCGCCTCCTCCCTCGGCCGGCACTCCAACGACCACATGGTGTCCTTCTACGCCCAGGCACCCGGCGGCTTCCAGGTCGAGTACGGCTGGGACGGCCTGGTCGTCGACCCGGAGACCTGGGTGGCCAAGGAGATCACCGCCGACTCCCTGTGGGGCCACGAGTGGAACGGCTGAGCACCCTGGACGCCATCGACCCGGGGGAGTACCGGGACACCCTGTCCCGGTTCGCCTCCGGCGTCACCGTCGTCGCCGGACTCGACGAGGCCGCCGCCCCGGCGGGCCTCGCCTGCCAGTCCTTCACGTCCCTCTCCCTCGACCCGCCCCTCGTCCTCGTCTGCGTCGCCCGTACGTCGACCAGCTGGGCCCGCATCGCCCCCACGGGACGGTTCGGGATCTCCGTCCTCGCCGAGGACCAGCGCGCCCTGTGCCGCACCCTCGGCTCCCGCCGCCCGGACAAGTTCGCCGACCTCGACTGGCACACCGGGCGCGACCGCTCCAGCGTCCTGATCGACGGCGCCCTCGCCCACCTGGAATGCGAGCTCGAACGCACCGTCGACGGCGGCGACCACGAGATCGTCATCGGCCGCGTCACCGCGCTCACCACCCCGCGCGCCGACGGCCGCCCGCTCCTCTTCTTCCGCTCCGCCTTCGGCACCGGCCGCTTCGGCGCGGGCCAGGAAACGGTGGACCACTTCGCCCAGTGGCTGTGACGCCCGCGACAATGGGCCCGTGCCTACGAAGAAGAAGTCCCAGTCGACGAACGCGGCGCCCGAGCGGCGCGGTGAGCTCCTGCGCACCGCGGCCGAGGTCTTCGCCGAGCAGGGCTACAACGCCACGACCGTCCGCAAGATCGCCGACCACGCGGGCATGCTCGCCGGCAGCCTCTACTACCACTTCGACTCCAAGGAATCGATGCTGGAGGAGATCCTGCGGACGTTCCTCGACGAGCTGTGGTCCGGCTACGACACCGTGCTCGACGACGAGCTCGGACCGCGGGAGACGCTGGAGGCGCTGGTCACCGAGTCCTTCCGGGAGATCGACCGGCACCGCGCCGCCGTCGCCATCTACCAGCGGGAGTCCCAGCAGCTCGTCGCGCAGGAACGCTTCGCGTTCCTCGCCGAGTCGCAGCGCAGGTTCGAGAAGACCTGGCTGACCACCCTGGAGCGCGGCGTCGCCGACCAGGTCTTCCGCGCCGACCTCGACATCCGCCTCACCTACCGCTTCGTACGGGACACCGTGTGGGTCGCCGCGTCCTGGTACCGGCCCGGCGGACGGCACAGTCCGGAGGAGATCGCGCGCCAGTATCTGTCGATGGTTCTGGACGGGATCGCGGTGCGGTGAGGTCCCATGCTAAGATTCATGACGTTGCAGTTTTGGTACCCATAGACTTTATGCGCGCCTGACGGGAATGTTCCTCAGGCGCATTATTGTTTTCACCGGGAGAAATTTCCCGGTTTCCGGCGTTCACGTGGGCGTTCGTGGAATGGGGACTGCTACCTGTTCTTAAGGAGAACGACATGGCCACCGGTATCGTTAAGTGGTTCAACTCGGAAAAGGGCTTCGGCTTCATCGAGCAGGACGGCGGCGGCGCCGACGTCTTCGCCCACTACTCCAACATCGCCACCTCGGGCTTCCGTGAGCTCCAGGAGGGCCAGAAGGTGACGTTCGACGTCACGCAGGGCCAGAAGGGCCCGCAGGCGGAGAACATCCTCCCCGCCTGATCTCGCTCGTAGATCACTCGACCCCGCCGGGCTGACCCGGCGGCGTCGGATCGAGCATCACCGGGCCGGGGCCCGCACCGCTACGGTGCGGGCCCCGGTTCCTGCTGTCCCGTCCCGGAAGGCATCGCCGCATGGCCAGTTCTGCCCGCCCGTCCCGCCGCCCCCGTCCCGCAGCCGGGCAGCGCCGTGCCCCCGAGCAGCGCCGCAGGCAACAGTCCGCGCCGCCGAGCGAATTCACCATGCCGGAGAACACCACTCCCGCGCTGCCCGCGGTGGACAGCTTCGCCGAACTCGACATGCCGGCCGTCCTTCTGAAGACGCTGGGTGAGCAGGGCGTCACCGAGCCGTTCCCCATCCAGGCCGCGACGCTCCCCAACTCGCTCGCCGGACGGGACCTCCTCGGCCGCGGCCGCACCGGCTCCGGCAAGACCCTCGCCTTCGGCCTCCCGCTGCTCACCCACACGACCGGCGCCAAGGCCGAGCCGAAGTCCCCTCTCGCGCTCGTCCTCGTCCCCACGCGTGAGCTCGCCCAGCAGGTCACCGACGCCCTCACCCCGTACGCCAACGCGCTGAAGCTGCGCCTCGCGACCGTCGTCGGCGGCATGTCGATCTCCCGCCAGGCCGGCGCGCTGCGCCGCGGCGCCGAGGTCGTCGTCGCCACCCCCGGCCGCCTCAAGGACCTCATCGAGCGCGGCGACTGCGTGCTCGGCTCGGTGCGCACGACGGTGCTCGACGAGGCCGACCAGATGGCCGACATGGGCTTCATGCCGCAGGTCACCGCGCTCCTCAAGCAGGTCGAGCGGGGCGGCCAGACGATGCTGTTCTCCGCGACGCTCGACAAGAACGTGGACCGGCTCGTCAAGCAGTTCCTCAACGACCCCGTCGTGCACTCCGTCGACCCGTCCGCGGGCGCGGTGACGACGATGGAGCACCACGTCCTGCACATCGCCGACGAGACCGACAAGAAGGCCGTCACCGCGCGCATCGCCGCCCGCGAAGGACGCGTCATCCTCTTCGTCGACACCAAGCGCTCCGCCGACCGGCTCGCCAAGCGGCTCCTCGCCACCGGCGTGTACGCGGCACCGCTGCACGGCGGGCGCAGCCAGCCGCAGCGCAACCGCACCCTCGAGCAGTTCAAGGACGGCCGGGTCACCGCGCTCGTCGCCACGAACGTCGCGGCGCGCGGCATCCACGTCGACGACCTCGACCTCGTCGTCAACGTCGACCCGCCCACCGAGCACAAGGACTACCTGCACCGCGGCGGCCGCACCGCCCGTGCCGGCGAGTCCGGCAGCGTGGTCACCCTGGTCCTGCCCGAGCAGAAGCGCGACGTGCAGCGGCTGATGCGCGACGCCAAGATCCAGCCGCGTACGACCCAGGTCCGCTCCTCGTCCGAGGAGCTCACGGAGATCACGGGCGCGCGCGAGCCGTCCGGTGTCGCCGTGGTCATCGCCGTGCCGGAGCCGACCGCTCCCGCCGCCGCGACCAAGCCGCGCCGCTCCCGCCGCTCCCGCGGCGGCTCGGGCAACGGCACCACGGGCCGCGCCGCGAGCACCGAAGGCCAGCGGTCGGGTTCGGGTGGTGGCGGCCGTCGCCGCTCCGGATCGGGCAACGGCGGCCAGGGTGGCTCCGGCGGCAACGGCCGAGGCCGCGGTGGCCCGCGCGTCCCCCGCCAGGCGGCGTGATCCAAGCCATTCAAGCCTCGCCGGCGATTGAGGCGCGGGGTCCGGGGAAGAGCCCCGCGACCTCCGCCCCGTCAGAGGCGCACCCTCTCGAACCGGGCCCCTCACCCCACCAGCCGCGACCTCAGCACCTCCACCACACGCCGATCCACCCCGAGGCCCTCGGCAACGTACCGGCGCAGACTGCCGAAGTCGCTCCGCACCTGATCACGCGCCGCGTCCAGATACTCCATGCGCACCTCCTGGACGGGAATCAGCAGGTCCGGATCCCGCATGAGCCCCGCCTGCCGCAGCCCCTCACGAACCTCCGCGTCATGCGCGGCGCGAAACGTGTTCGACGCCAAGTAGTCGCCCTCCGCGGTCCGTTGGTCCACGTCGAGCAGGCTCAGCAGGACGTACGTCATCCAGCCCGTGCGGTCCTTGCCGGACGTGCAGTGGTAGAGCAGCGCGCCCCGGCCGCTGTACGCCGCGTCCCGGAGCGTGGCGGCGAAGCGGGCGCGGTTGGCCGCGTCGGTCACGAACATCCGGTACGTGGCGCGCATGGAGGCGGCCCCCTTGCCGTTCCCGAGCGCCTCCTGCTGCACCGCCGGGTCCTTCGAGCCGATCGCGGCCATCAACTGCTCGTACTGGCCGCCGTCGGAGACGGATCGCGCGGTCACCGCCAGGCCCGAGGGCAGCCGGTCGGCGCCGTCGGTGCGCACCTCGAACGGCACCCGGAAGTCGACCACGTCGGCGAGCCGCAGCCCGGCGACCCGCGCCACGTCCGCGTCGGTGAGGTCGCTCAGCGCGTCGGCCCGGTAGACGAGTCCGTACCGGACCCGGCCGCGGCCCCGCGCGCGGTAGCCGCCGATGTCCCGTACGTTCACCGCCCCCTTGAGGGGGATCTGCCGGATGCCGTCGGTGGCGGGCGCTCCCGGAGCCGCCATGGCGGCGGGGGCCGCGGCGAGCGCCGTGACCGTACCGAGCGCGGCGCCGAGCGCACGGCGCCGCGTCCATGCCGTGGTGTGCGCGTGCGTGTGCCCTGTTCTGTACGTGTGCGGCATACATGAACTCCCTTGTGGACACGGGCAGTTGTTATCGACCGATTCGGTTCGGTCAGAGTGGGGTGGGGAGGGACTCCAGCGTTTTACGGGCCTCGGTCATCACGCGGTCGACCAGCTCCGCGCAGCTCGGCAGGTCCTCGATGAGGCCCGCCACCTGGCCGGAGGCCATGACGCCCAGGTCGGTGCGGCCGTCGACCATGGAGGCCTTCAGGAGCATCGGGGTGTTCGCGGCCAGCAGCACCTGGCTCCACGTGAGGTCCTTGCCGTGCTTCATGGCGAGGCCGTCGCGCACCATCTGCGGCCAGCTCAGGCCGGAGAGCTTCTTGAAGCCCGTCGCACGACGCACGGCGTGCAGCAACGCGCGCGTACGCCCCGCGTTCTCCAGGGACTCGACCAGTTCCGAGCGCAGCATCCGGTGCGGCAGACCGTCCACCGCCGTCGTCACCGTGACGTCCTTGACGCTCGCCGCCAGGTACTTCGCCTTCACCGCGTCCGGCACCGTCGAGTCCGACGTCAGCAGGAAGCGTGTCCCCATGGCGACCCCGGCCGCCCCGTAGGCGAGCGCGGCGACCAGGCCCCGGCCGTCGCGGAAACCGCCAGCCCCGACCACCGGGATGTCGACGGCGTCCACCACCTGCGGCAGCAGCACCGACGTCGCGACCTCACCGGTGTGCCCGCCGCCCTCGCCGCCCTGCACGATCACCGCGTCCGCGCCCCACGCAGCGACCTTCTCGGCGTGCCGGCGCGCCCCGATCGACGGGATCACGACGGCGCCCGCGTCCTTCAGCTCGGCGATCAGCTCGCGCGAGGGGGCCAGCGCGAACGAGGCGACCTTCACGCCCTCCTCGACGATCACCTTGACCCGCTCGCGCGCGTCCCCCGCGTCGGCCCGCAGGTTCACCCCGAAGGGCTGGTCCGTGCGCGACTTCACCTCGCGTACGGCGGAACGGAGTTGGTCGAGCGTCATGGTCGCGGACGCGAGGATGCCGAGCGCTCCGGCGTTCGCCGCCGCCGACACCAGGCGCGGTCCCGCGACCCACCCCATGCCGGTCTGCACGATGGGGTGGCGCACGCCGATGAGCCTGGTCAGCGGCGTCGGGATCGTGAACGCGGCGGCGTCCGAGGTCGGTTCGGAAGACGGGGCCGGTTCGGATGGTGGCGTCCGTTCGGAAGACGGGGCCGGCTCGGAGGGCGGAGTCATACCGGCTTGACCTCCCGGTCCCGCGTCCCCTTCGGGTCGATGACCTCCCGGACGAGCCGCAGCTCCTCGGCCGTGGGCTCCCGCGTGCACGGCACGTCGCCACCCTCCGGGAGCGCCAGCGCGAACCCCGTCGCCTCCTGGACCTCCTCCACCGAGACGCCCGGATGCACGGAGACCAGCCGCATCGCGTGGTCGGCGCCCCCGAAGTCGAGCACGGCGAGATTCGTCACCACGCGCGGGATGCGATGGAACCGCGTCGCCGACGGGCCCGCCGCGGCCGCGCTGTCGTAGCCCACCCCGCTGATCATGTCGACCTTTTCGACGAAGACCCGGCGGCTGTGCTTGGGGACCCAGTAACTCACCGGGTTGTTCAGCGTGTTGACGGGGGCGCCGCGCACCCCGAGGAGCTGCCGGTCGGGCCGCTCCCAGTCGCCGATGCACGAGATGTTCTGGTTGCCGAACCGGTCGATCTGGCTCGCGCCCATCATCACGTGCCGCTTCCCGCCGGTGACCATCGTCAGATGCTGCCGGTACGGGAGCCAGCCCTCCGCCGAGCCGTCGAGCCCGACCACCATCGCCTCGCCGTCGGTCAGCAGCAGGCCGGGGGAGAAGGTGCGCTTGGCCAGGCGCGCCCCCACGGACGGGATCAGGCCCATCGGGCTCGCCAGCACCTCGCCGTCGTCCCGCCAGGCCTCGGCGCACGCGATCACGCAGTACTCGGCGCGGGACACATCTGTCGTGGTGACGCTCACTTCTGCTCCTCGTGCCAGGCCTGGACGGCGGACTGGTACTGCTTCTCGTCACCGCCGGGCGGCAGGAACCGCTCGGCGAACTCGGGCCAGGGCGTGCTGGCGTACATCTTCTGGAACGCCTCGTCGCGGTCGTAATCGGGCACGCAGGACGTGAAGTGCGCCCCGTTCGGCGTCTCCACGACCCCCGTCACCACGGACCGCTTGATCAGCAACGTCTGGGGCACGGTGTCGGCCCCGAAGCCGTCGACCAACTGCTCGCACGACACATACGCGCTGTCCGCCGCCTCGCAGAACAGGTCGTCGAAGTACGGGTCCGGGCCCAGGTACTGCCCGTTCCCCACGCGGTCCGCCCGGTTCACGTGCACCAGCGCCGCGTCGAGGCGCAGCGCGGGCATCGCGACGAACGTCTCCCCGTCCTCGTACGGCGAAGTCACCGTCCGCAGGCCCGGGTTGACGCGCATGACGTCCGATCCGATACCGGCCCGCACGGGCAGGAACGGAAGCCGGTTCGCCGCCGCGTGCAGCCCCCACATGAACATCGCCTCGTCAACCTCCATGAGCTCGAACGCGCCCTTCTGGCGCGCCGTCCTGAAGTTCGGTTCGAGCGGGATGGAGTCGAGCGTCGCGAACGCCGCGACCAGCTTGCGGATCTTCCCGGCCGCCGCGAGCAGCCCGACGTCCGGGCCCCCGTACGAGACGACGGTCAGGTCCGTGACATCGCTGCGCAGCAACGCCCGCACCAGCGCCATGGGTTTGCGGCGCGAGCCCCAGCCGCCGATGCCGATCGTCATGCCGCTGCGCAGCCGCCCGACCACGTCGTCGGGCGTCATGATCTTGTCCGGTGTGGTCATCGCTCGGTCTCCTGTCCGAAGGTGTCGCGGACCCGGTCGGCGACACCGCTCAGGTTCGCCTCGAAGGTGAAGCCCTGCTCGAAGCGGTAACTGCGGTGCACGTCGACCGGGTCGATCCCGTTCAACGCGGACTTGGCGAGGCGGAGCAGATAGCCGTCCTTGCGGGCGATGTCCCGGGCCAGCTCCAGGGCGGCCTCCCGCAGTTCGGCGCGCGGCACGACCCGCCACACCGAACCGTGCGCGTGCAGCTCGGCGGCCGTCGCCGTGCGCGACGTGTAGAACAGCGCGCGCATCAGGTGCTGTGGGACGAGGCGGGACAGATGCGTGGCCGCGCCGAGCGCGCCGCGGTCCAGCTCGGGCAGGCCGAACGTCGCGTCGTCGCTCGCCACGATCGCGTCCGCGTTCCCCACGAGTCCGATGCCGCCGCCCAGGCAGAAGCCGCCGACCGCCGCGACCACGGGGACCTCGCACTGGTACACCGCCGAGAACGCCTCGTAGCAGCCGCGGTTGGCGCCGATCAGGGCGCTGTGACCGCCTCCGGCGGCGGCCGTCTCGCGCTGCATCTCCTTGATGTCCACCCCCGCGTTGAACCCACGGGAGGTCTCGGCCGCGGCCAGTACGACGCAGCGCACATCGGGATCGCGGCCCGCGGCGCGCACGGCGTCCGCCAGGTCGTACCAGCCCCGCACCGGCAGTGCGTTGACGGGAGGGAAGTCGACCGTGACGACGGCGATGCCCTTTTCGGGTGAGGAGGTGGAGACACCCATGGCGTTCAGCTACCTTTCCACCTAACGTTTGTTTGGTACGCCGATGACGGTAGCAGGCGGCGAGGGGGAGCGGAATGGGTCGGGCAGCGGACGGCGCAAGTGGACCCGAAAGGGTCGGGAAGGGGTCGGGGATGGATCTGAGCGGTCGGGTCGTCGTCGTCACGGGCGGCACGAGGGGAGTGGGCGCCGGGATCGCGGGCGCCTTCGCGCGGGCCGGGGCGCGGGTGATCACCTGCGCCCGCAGACCGCCCGAAGTTCCCATGAAGGACTGCGAGTTCATGCCGGTCGACCTGCGGGACGCGGCGGCCGTGGAGGAGCTGTTCGCGGGCCTCGACCGGGTGGACGTGCTGGTGAACAACGCGGGGGGCACGCCGTACCGGCCGCTCGCTGAGGCGGACGCGGTGCGGCACGCGCGCGTGCTCGAGCTGAATCTGACGGCGGCGCTGACCGCGTCCCTGGCCGCCCGCGAGAAGCTCGCCGCCGCGCGCGGCTCGATCGTGATGATCGGCAGCGTCAGCGGCAGCCGCCCCTCGCCGGGCAGCGCGGCGTACGGGGCGGCGAAGGCGGGCCTGGAGCATCTCGCGCGGTCCATGGCCGTGGAGTGGGCGCCCCGAATTCGGGTGAACACGCTGGTGCTCGGCATGGTCCGCACCGAACTGAGCGAACTGCACTACGGGGACGAGGACGGCATCGCCGCGGTGGGCGCGACCGTGCCCATAGGGCGCCTGGCCGAGCCGGCCGAGGTCGGTGACGCCGCGGTGTTCCTGGCGTCGGACGCCGCCTCGTACATCACCGGAGCGAGCCTGCTGATGCACGGCGGCGGCGAGCTCCCCGCGTTCCTGGACGCGGCAACTGCCAACAAGGAGGCGTGAGATGACGGAAGCGAAGCCGGTCGGCGAAGACGGTGGAGCCGGTGGCGGCCGAGGGCTGTGCGCGGGGCGGGTGGTCGCCGTCACCGGAGCGGGGCGCGGGCTCGGACGTGCGCACGCGCTCGCGTACGCGGCCGAGGGCGCGAAGGTCGTCGTGAACGATCTGGGGGTGGGCCTGGACGGCGCACCCGCACCGGACAGCCCGGCCGCCCAAGTGGTCCAGGAGATACGGGCGTCGGGCGGCGAGGCGGTGGCGCACGGCGGCGACATCGCGACCTCCGACGGCGCCGCCTCGCTCGTCGCGGCGGCCGTCGACACCTTCGGGCGCCTCGACACACTGGTGAACAACGCGGGGTTCCTGCGCGACCGGATGCTGGTCAACCTCGACGAGGACGACTGGGACGCCGTGATGCGGGTCCACCTCAAGGGCCACTTCCTGCCCCTCAAGCACGCCGCCGCGTACTGGCGGGCGGAGTCGAAGGCAGGGCGCACACCGGTGGCCCGCGTCGTCAACACCTCGTCCGGAGCGGGCCTGTTGGGGTCCGTCGGACAGGGCAACTACAGCGCGGCGAAGGCCGGGATCCTCGGCCTGACCCTGGTCGCGGCCGCCGAAATGGGTCGCTACGGCGTGCAGGTCAACGCGATAGCGCCCGCCGCCCGCACCCGGATGACCGAGGCCACGTTCGCCGAGACGATGGCGGCGCCCGGGGCCGGAGGCTTCGACGCGATGGCGCCGGAGAACGTGTCACCGCTGGTCGTCTGGCTCGGCTCGGGGGCCGCGGCGGACGGGGTGACCGGGCGGGTCTTCGAGGTGGAGGCCGGCCGGATCACCGTGATGGAGGGCTGGCGGCAGGGCCCGACCGTCGACAAGGACGAGCGGTGGACGCCGGCGGGCGCCGGAGACGCGGCCCGCGAACTGCTGGCGCGCGCGGCGGTACCGGGAGGCGTGTACGGGGCGTCCTGACGCCGGTTCGGCGGCGCGGCGCGGTGGTTGGGCGGCGCGGCTGTTCGGCGGGGGAGTTCGGCCGCGCTCTCCCGCCACGGGCCCTACGTGTCGCACTCCCACACCGTGCGACACAGCGCGCACCGCGCCCGTACCCGGCCCCGCACCGGCACCCGGATCCGCTGATGGCACGTCGGGCACGCGAACGCCACCCGCAGCCCGCCGCCCCGCCCCGCCGCCCCGTCCACCGCTGTCGAGAAGGTGTACGGGCCGCCCGGGTCGAGGCCCCGCGGCCCGTGGTCCTGCGCGTACCGGCGGTCCTTCGCGTAGCGCCGCCGCCCCGCCCAGCCCGCCGCGGTCAGCGGCGGCTGCCGCTCGTCACGCCGTGCCTGCTCGAGCCCCTTCTCGTACGCCGAGTACGCCTGCGGACTCGTGAACCACGTCTCCGGTCCCTCACCGAAGGCGAGGTACCGCTTCGCGAGCACGTACCCGAACTCCTCCGGCGTCAGATAGCCCAGCTTCTGCGAGGACGCCGCGTCCTCCCGGTAGGCGTCCAGCAACAGCCAGCCCGCACCCAGATACGTGGCCGCCGTATCGGTCAGGATCTCGTTGTCCCGCGTCCCCGGCAGCGACAGATCCAACCGGTGCAGATACACATGCATGATCTCGTGCGCGAGCGCCGCGCCGATGTCCCGGCGATGCGTGCGGAACCGGTCGTTCAGCTCGATGAAGTACTCGGGCCCCGCCGCCAGTTCGACGCTCGCCGCATGCCGCATCTCCCGGAAGCTGACGATCATCCGCGCGTCGGGGAGCCGGTAGTGCCGCACCAGCTCACGCGCCACCCGCTGCACACCCAGATACAGATCGTCGACGTCGCTGAACGCCACGTCGGCCGGGACGACGCTCGTCGCGAACGTGTGCACCGTGTCGTAGGAGAGCCGTTTGTAGAGCGCGGTGATCGCCGAACGCACCGTCTCCAGATGCGGATAGCCGTGCACCACCGGTCCGCCGTCCGTCACGCGCGCACCCCCTGGGGCCGCCGGGCCTGTTCCCCCGGGAGCCCGCGCCCGGGCCCGGCGCCTCCAGAGTACGGCCATTAATCCAAGACCTGTCGCCCCTTTGTCCATGGGCTCCTCGTCGCGCCGGGCGCATCGTGATCGTCACGCCAAGCCGCCGTGAGAAGGAGTGCGCCGTGCCCGAGCAGCCCCAAGGCCAGCAGTCGGAGAACTCGGATAACTCGGAGAACTCGCAGAGCTCGCGGGGCGTGGAGGCCCCGCCGGCCCGGCCCGCGAGCCCTCCACGGCAGCACGGGACGCCGGGCCCCAGCCGCAGAGCGCTCGTCGCCGCGGGAGCGGTCGCCGGGGCCGGCGCCGCGCTCGGCCTCGCCCCGACCGGTACGGCCCGCGCCGCGACCACCAGCGCGTCCACCGACTCCACCGCCGCGGGCGTCGCCGTCATCCGCTCCCGTGACCTCGACGTCCGCGTCAGCACCGCCTTCCCTGTCGTCGTCTCCTACACCGACCGCGCCACCGGCGCCGTCCTGCACGCACAGGCAGATCCGGTCACGACGCTCTTGATCGACGGCGCCGAGCACACCCCGAAGGTGACGTGCACGCCCGCCGCCGACCGCGCCGACTACCGCCTCACTCTCACCGGTGGCACCACCGTCGATATCCGTATCGCCGTCGAGGGACACCAGGTCGACTGGCGCGTCACGAAGATCAGCGACACGGCCGCCCTGCGCGTCGGCACCCTCCAGGTCCCCGGCCTCGCCCTGCTGTCCGTGCGCAGCGACCAGCCCGGCGCCGCCCTCCTCGCCGCCACCGTGCAGCTCGACAAGGCGAAGAGCGGCGACACCCTCGTCACCCCGACCGCCGAAAGCCCCGCCCAGGCGCCCACCGGCTGCGCGTACGCCGTCGTCGCTCACGACCGGCTCGGCGGCGCGATCGAGACCAACACCAGCTACGACAAGCCCGACAGCGCGGCCGGAACCACCTGGGAGAACGGCCGCCTGTGGCGCGAGACCGTGCGCCGCGAGGGACACACCGCCGCCCGCCTCGCCCCCGGCCAGTGGACCCACCGCGCCGCCACCTCCCCGCTCGACGCCACCGAACCCCTCCCGTACGCGACGGTCGTCGTCACCGGCGACCGCAACGGCGACGGCAAGGTCGACTGGCAGGACGCCGCCATCGCCTTCCGCGACATCGCCGTGACCCCGCGCGGCGCCGACGAACAGCATCTGCGGGTCGTCCCGCACATCCCGTTCAACTTCGCCTCGCAGGCCACCAACCCGTTCCTCGCGACCCTCGACAACGTCAAACGCATCCACCTGGCCACCGACGGGCTGCGCCAGTACACCCTCCTCAAGGGCTACCAGTCCGAGGGCCACGACTCCGCGCACCCGGACTACGCCGGGAACTACAACACGCGCGCGGGCGGCCTCGACGACCTCAACACCCTGGTCCGCGAGGGCAAGAAGTGGAACAGCGACTTCGCCGTCCACGTCAACGCTACCGAGTCGTACCCCGTCGCGAACGCCTTCTCCGAGAAGCTCGTCGACAAGAGCGACGAACAGTGGGACTGGCTCGACCAGAGCTACCGCATCGACCAGCGTCGCGACCTCGTCTCCGGCGACATCGTGAAGCGCTTCGCCGACCTGCGCCGCGAGGCCGACCCGGCCCTCAACACCCTCTACATCGACGTGTTCCGCGAGTCCGGCTGGACCTCCGACCGCCTCCAGCGCACCTTCCGCGAACAGGGCTGGAACGTCACGTCCGAATGGGCCCACGGCTTCGAGAGGTCGTCGCTGTGGTCGCACTGGGCCACCGAGGCCGACTACGGGCCCGACACCTCGCGCGGCATCAACTCGAAGCTGATCCGCTTCATCCGCCACCATCAGAAGGACGTCTTCGCCGACAAGTGGCCCTCCCTCCTCGGCATCGCCCGCATGGGCAACTTCGAGGGCTGGACCGGCAAGACCGACTGGACCTCCTTCTACCGCCTCATCTGGACGCACTCGCTGCCCGCCAAGTACCTCCAGGCGCAGCCGATCAAAACCTGGGGCGAGCACGAGATCACGTTCTTCGGCGCCACGGCAACGAGCGTCACCGACGCCTCCGGCGCCCGCCGCATCACCACCGACGGCCGCCTCGTCTACGACGCCGGAACCTATCTGCTGCCCTGGGAACCACGCAGAGCCACCGACCCGGCGAAGCTGTATCACTACAACCCGCAGGGCGGCAGCACCAGTTGGCGACTCCCGCGCGCGTGGGAGAACAGGAGCAAGGTGGCCCTGTACCGGCTCACCGACCAGGGTCGCGTCTTCGACTCCTACGTCACCGTGTCCGGCGGCAAGGTGACGCTGAAGGCCGCGGCCGACCAGCCGTACGTCCTCTACCGGGACCGCGCCGACCTCGACCGCGAGCCCGACTGGGGCCAGGGCATATCGCTGCACGACCCCGGCTTCAACTCCGGCTCCCTCAAAGGCTGGACTGTCACCGGGCCCGCCTCCGTCGAGCGCAGCGAACTCGGCGACTTCGAACTCGTCGTCGGCTCCGGCGCCGCCGCCTCCGTCTCCCAGCGCCTGGCCCGGCTCGCCCCTGGCGACTACGCGGCGTCCGTGCAGGTCGAGGTCGGCGCAAAGGCGGGGGAGCGGCGCACGGCCACCCTGGAGGTGCGCACCGCCGACGGCGTGAGTGCCGCGAACCGGACCGACACCTCCACCGCGGGCAACTACGTCGCCGCCGACCGCAAGCACGGCACCCGCTTCCAGCGGATGACCGCCCACTTCACCGTCCCGGGAGGCGGCGGCCCCGTCACCCTCGCCCTGCGCGCCGCGGCCGGAGCGGCGCGGATCCGCTTCGACAACGTACGCGTCGTGAAGGCGAAGGCGCCCGACACGCCCCGACACACCGTCGTACGCGAGGACTTCGAGAACGTCCCGCAGGGCTGGGGACCCTTCGTGAAGGGCGACGCGGGCGGCTCCACCGACCCGCGCACCCACATCGCCCAGCGGCACGCGCCGTACACCCAGCGCGGCTGGAACGGCAAGGCGATCGACGACGTCGTCGACGGCACCCAGTCCCTCAAGTCGCGCGGCGAGAACACCGGCCTCGTGTACCGCACGGTCCCGCACACGGCCCGATTCGAGCCCGGCAAGCGGTACCGGGTCTCCTTCCGCTACGAGAACGAGAAGGCCGGCCAGTACGCCTGGGTCACCGCCGTCGACGACCCGGACGCCAAGGAGCTGTCCCGCGAGGAGCTGCCCGTGGCCACCGAACCCGCCACGCACACCTACGAGTTCACCGCACCGGACAAGGGTGAGACCTGGGTGGGACTGCGCAAGACGGGCGACGACGGCACCGCCGAGTTCGCCCTGGACGCCTTCGAGGTCACCGAGGCCGTCTGAGCCGCGGCGGGGGCGGGACCCGGGGAGCACGGCCCCGGATCCCGCCCCCGCCCGGGCGCGCCCGTGGGGCCTCCCGCGTCGTCGGGGAAAGCGTGCCTCCAGCCTCCGATCGCGCCGTTCGGGGAGCCCTCCCCGGGCCCCGGCCCGGTGTACCGGACCCGACCCGACGCCTCCCAGGCCCTGCGCGGAGCGTCCCGGGCCGGCCCGCGACGCTCCCTCCGTGCCCGCCTCAACGCAACACGACTCGCGGCTCCCCGGCCCGGTCGAGCTCCAGGACCCACACCTCGTTCGCGCCCTCGCGCAGCACCGGCCCCGGCACGTACAAGGCGTCCTGTGGCCCCGCCGACCAGTAGCGGCCCAGGCAGAACCCGTTCACCCACACGAAGCCCCGCCCCCAGCCCGGCAGTTCGAGCCCCGCGTCCCCGGCCCCTGACACCTGGAAGGACCCCCGGTACAGGCCCCGCCCCTCGCCCCTGGCCGCCGCGACCGGCAGGGCGGCCACCCCGGAAGCGGTGAAGGCGTCCAGACGCAGCCCCCGCGCCCGCACCCCGTGCAGGAACTGCCGCTCGTGCAGCAGCCCGCCCGTGATCCCCTTCGGCTCACCCGTGCGCGGCCCGTAGTTGACCCGCCCCAAGGACTCCACCCACAGCTCCACGCGCGCGTGGCCATCCACCGGCTCGGCCAGGGCGGGCTCCTCCTCGGTGAGCACCCCGGCCCGCTCCCCGTCGACGTACACGACCGCCAGATCCCGCAGCCCGCGCGCCCGCAGCGGATACGGCTGCCGCGGCCCCGGCACCGTCACCGCGTACCGCACCAGGCCACGGTCCACGTCCAGGTCCTCGAACGACGGCGGCACCGCGTGCTCCGCCTCCGGGCCGCCCAGCGCCTCCAGCACCCCGTCCAGAGCCGTGAACGCCGTCAGGCCGGCCGTGACCGGGCCCGCGAGCGCCGCCGGCCGCCGCGGCACCTCCGGCAGCGGCCCCTCCGCGTACGCGGCGAGCACCTCACGGAACAGCCAGAACTTCTCCGTGGGACGGCCGAACTCGTCGATCGGGGCGTCGTAGTCGTACGACGTGACATCCGGCTCCAGCGGCCCTTCGTGCAGCGCGCCGCCACCCCGGTTCGCGCCCGCCCAGCCCCCGAAACTCGTCCCGCCGTGCGCCATGTACAGGTTCACCGACGCCCCGCACTCCAGGATCTCCCGCAGCGCGTCCGCCGCCTCCCGCGGATCCCGCACGACGTGCTTCGCGCCCCAGTGGTCGAACCATCCGCACCAGAACTCCATGCACATCAACGGCCCGCCGGCACGATGCCTGCGTAGCGTCGCGAACGCCTCACGCGCGCGTGAGCCGAAGTTCACCGTCGCAAGCACCCCCGGAACCGAACCCCCGCTCAGCATGTGGTCCTCGGGCCCGTCCGACGTGAACAGCGGCACCGTCACCCCGAGCCCCACGAGGAGATCGGCAAGAGCCCGCAGATAGCGGTGGTCCGAGCCGTAACTGCCGTACTCGTTCTCCACCTGCACCATCAGCACAGGACCGCCCCGATCGACCTGCCGCTCCACGACCTGCGGCAACAACACCCCGAACCAGCGCTCCACGGCCGCCATGAACTCCGCGTCCCCGGTACGCGCCCGCGCCCCCAGCCGCCCCGTCACCCAGTGCGGAAGCCCCCCGTTCTCCCACTCCGCGCAGATGTAGGGCCCCGGCCGCACGATCACCCACAGCCCCTCCCGCTGAGCCGCGTCCAGGAAGCGCCCCACCGCCGCCACGTCGTGCACCTCACCGGGGCGCGGCTCGTGCAGATTCCACGGCACGTACGTCTCCACACAGTTCAGGCCCATCGCCCGCAGCATCCGCAGCCGATGCGCCCACTGCTCCTCGTGCACCCGGAAGTAGTGCAAGGCCCCCGACAGCAGCCGCACCGGCCGACCGTCCACTACGAAGTCGTCCCCGCCCACCCGGAAATCCGTCATCACGTGCTCCTCATCGCCCCACGGGCGCGTCACCCGCCGGCCGCCACCCTCACCTCTGGCGGCCGACCGGGTCCATGGACAAAGATCGGCCGGTGTTGGACGGGGACGCCCGCACGCACCACCACGGGAGGGGACAATTGCCCACGTACCACACCTGGATGCGGTACTTCACGCCCAGCCCGGCCCACCACCGCCTCGGCCTCGTCTGCCTCGGCGTCGGACTCCAGCACGGCCCGCTGCCCACCGTCGGCCCCCGCACCCTCGACCACCACGTCGCCGTCGTCATCACCGCGGGCAGCGGCTGGTACCAGGACGCCGAAGGACCCCGCCGCCCCGTCACCGCCCCCGCCCTCATCTGGCTCACACCGGGCCGTCCCCACCACTACGGCGCCGACCCCGACACCGGCTGGGACGAGTGCTTCGTCGACTTCACCGGACCCGCCACCACCACGTACACCGAACTCGGCTACATCGAACCCGACCGCCCCGTCGTCCCCCTCTCCGACGCCGCACGGGCCCGCGCCGCCGTCGGCCGCATCGCCCGCGCCGCCCGCCGCGGGAACCCGCTCCTCGAAGTGGAGACCGGCGCCGCGGTCCACGAACTCCTCGTCGCCCTGCGCCGCGCCCGCGCCGACCTCGCCCCCGACGGGGACCCCGTCCTCCAGGCCCTCGCCCGCGACGCCTGCCGACCGCTGTCCGTCGCCGCACACGCCGCGCGCCACGGCATGACCCCCGCCGCACTGCGCACCGCCGTCCGCCGCGGCGCGGGATGCAGCCCCAAGGACTACCTCCTCGGCATCCGCCTCGGCCGCGCCAAGGAACTCCTCGCCGCCACGGAACTCCCCGTCGCCGCCGTCGCCCGCCGCGTCGGCTACGACGACCCCGCCTACTTCTCCCGCCTGTTCACCCGCCGCGTCGGCATCGCACCCGTCCGCTTCCGCGAGCAACAGGGCCGCACCGTGCCCGGCGGCTGGTCCGACAAGATCCCCGACCCCGACGACCCACCCATGCTCCACGTAGGGTGATCCGTCATGACCACCAGCACGCCAAACGACAAGCCGGCAGTCGACCCGGCCGTGCGCGCCGAGCTCGGCCGCCTGCGCGACAGCATCGACAACATCGACGCCGCCGTCGTCCACATGCTCGCCGAGCGCTTCAAGTGCACCCAGCAGGTCGGCCACCTCAAGGCCGAACACGAGCTGCCCCCGGCGGACCCGGCCCGCGAATCCCGCCAGATCGAACGCCTGCGTCAACTCGCGGAAAACGCCAAACTCGACCCGGCCTTCGCGGAGAAGTTCCTCAACTTCATCATCAGCGAGGTCATCCGCCACCACGAACAAATCGCGGCTCAGTCAAGCCCCGCCGGCGATTGAGGCGCGGGGTCCGGGGCGAAGCCCCGAGGCCGCGACCCCGGCGGGCCGCCACATGATCCACCCTGTCCCGATGTCAGTGGCATGCGGCAGCATGACCGCATGCCCGTACTGACGCGCAGCGAAGCGCAGACCCGAGCCCGGCTCATCGACGTCGAGCGCTACACCGTCGACCTCGACCTCACCGCCGGAGCCGACACCTTCGACTCCCGCACCGCGATCCGGTTCACCGCGCGCGCCGCCGGTGACACGTTCGTCGAGCTCAAGCCCGCCGACCTGCGCTCCGCCACCCTCGACGGGCAGCCCCTCGACCCCGCGACCCTCGCCGACAACCGGCTCCCGCTCACCGGCCTCACCGAAGGCACCCACGAGCTGCGCATCGACACCGCGATGCGCTACTCGCACACCGGCGAGGGCATGCACCGCTTCACCGACCCCACCGACGGCGAGACCTACGCGTACACGCAGCTGTTCATGGAAGACGTGCAGCGCGTCTTCGCCGCCTTCGACCAGCCCGACCTCAAGGCGACCTTCGACCTCACCGTCACCGCCCCCGAAGGCTGGACCGTCCTCGCCAACGGCGTCACCGAACACCTGGGGGAGGGCCGCTGGCGGGCCGCCACCACCCCGCTGCTCTCCACCTACCTGGTCGCCGTCGCCGCGGGCCCCTGGCACTCCATCCGCACCGAGCACCGCGGCCTCCCCTTCGGCCTGCACTGCCGCCGCTCCCTCGCGCCCCACCTCGACGCCGACGCCGAAGAGATCCTCGACGCCACGCGCGCGTGCTTCGACCGCTACCACGAGAAGTTCGAGGAGCCCTACCCCTTCGACTCCTACGACCAGGCGTTCGTCCCCGAGTTCAACGCCGGAGCCATGGAGAACCCCGGCCTCGTCACCTTCCGCGACGAGTTCGTGTACCGCTCCGCCGTCACCGACACCGAGCGCCAGACCCGCGCCATGGTCATCGCGCACGAGATGGCCCACATGTGGTTCGGCGACCTCGTCACCCTCAGGTGGTGGGACGACATCTGGCTGAACGAGTCGTTCGCCGAGTACATGGGCTACCAGACCCTCACCGAGGCCACCCGGTACACCGACACCTGGATCGAATTCGGCGTCGCCCGCAAATCCTGGGGATACGACGCCGACCAGCGGCCCTCCACCCACCCCGTCGCCCCCGAATCCGTGCCCGACACGGCCTCCGCGCTCCTCAACTTCGACGGAATCTCCTACGCCAAGGGAGCCTCCGCACTGCGCCAACTCGTCACCTGGCTCGGCGAGAAGGACTTCCTCGCCGGCATCAACACCCATTTCAAGCGCCACAGGTTCGGCAACGCCACCCTCGCCGACTTCATCGAATCCCTCGCCTCCGGCACCGAGCGCGACGTACACGCCTGGGCCGACACCTGGCTGCGCACCACCGGCGTCGACACCCTCACCACCTCGGTGACCGAGAGCGACGACACCTGGACGCTCACCGTCGACCGCGAGGGCAGCCGCCCCCACCGCCTCGCCCTCGGCCTGTACGACGACGCTCCCACCGACACCCCCGGATTCGTCCTGCGCGAACGCCTCGACGTTGAAGTCCCCGGCAACGGCGAGCCGTTGACGTTCCACGGCCGACGCCCCGCCCTGATCGTCCCCAACGACCAGGACCTCACCTACGCCAAGATCCGCCTCGACACCGCGTCCGAGGAAGCCGCCCTGCGCGGCCTGTCCGGCATCCCCGACGCCCTCACCCGCACCGTCCTGTGGAACACGCTGCGCGACATGGTCCGCGACGGCGCACTCGCACCCGCCACCTACCTGGAGACCGTCGCCGCCCACCTCCCCGAGGAGAGCGACCTCGCCCTCGTCCAGGGCGTCCTCGCCTTCACCCGCACCCAGGTCGCCGACCGGTACACCGACCCCGCCGACAGGCCCGAGGCCCTCGACCTCGTCACCGCTCTGTGCGAGGACCTCGTCCGCCGCACAGAGGACGGCAGCCACCCCGGACTCCGTCTCACCGCCGTACGCCACTTCATCGACGCCGCCCGGCACGCCGACGTCATCCGCGACTGGTACGACTCCGGTGCCGTCCCCGGCGGACCCGAACTCGACCCCGAACTGCGCTGGCGCATCCTCGGCCGGCTCAGCGTCCTCGGCACCGTCGACGAGGCGGTCATCGAGGCCGAACTCGCCCACGACCCCAGCGCCACCGGACAAGAGGGCGCCGCCCGCTGCCGCGCCGCACTGCCCGACCCGCAGACCAAGGCCGAGGCCTGGGCCGCCATGTTCACCACCGACCCGGACCACGACCTGTCCAACTACCTGTTCACCGCCACCGCACAAGGCTTCTGGCAGCCCGAACAGAGCGACCTGCTGCGCGGCTACGTACCCCGCTACTTCACCGACGCCACCGCACTCGCCGCACGCCGCGGCCCCGCGATCGCCGAAGCGGCGGGCCGCCACGCGTTCCCCGTGTACGCCATCGACGCGGACACCCTGCGCCTCGGCGAGGCCCACCTGGCCGACGAGTCGTCCGCACCCATCCCGTCCCTGCGCCGCAAAATGACCGACCAACTCGACGACCTGCGGCGAGCGTTGAAGGTACGCGGGTCGTAGGGATTCAAGCCCCTGCGGCGATTGAGCAGCGGGGTCCGGGGCGGAGCCCCGTGGCGTGAGAACGGACCACCCACAGGCCACGGGGCGCGCCCCGCCCCGTAGCACACCCACGCCCACACCCACCCCCACCGATACCACTTTCGGGTCAGCTTCATCGGTACGGCGGACGCACCAGCAGGCAAAAGGCAAGCTGATGCATCACGTACGCCAACCACGCAAAGGACCCGTATGCGCAGCACGCCGCCCCTCGCCGGAGGTACCCAAGGCCCCGACGCCCTGCGGCCGTTGCTCGCCACCGTCCTGGACGCACTGCACAAGGGCGCCGCCCACCGCGGCGGCCCCCTCCCGGCGGGCGGCCCCGAGGCCGTCACGGCACAACTCCACCACGACGTGGGCGAGTTGCTGCCCACCCACGGCACGGGCCCCGAAGAAGCACTCCGCACCCTCGTCACCGCCCTCACCGAAGGCGCCGCCGACCCCGCCGACCCCCTGTGCGCCGCCCACCTGCACTGCCCGCCGCTCGCCGTCGCCACCGCCGCCGACCTCGCCGCGAGCGCCCTCAACCCCTCCATGGACTCCTGGGACCAGGCCCCCGCCGCCTCCGCCCTGGAAGCCCTCGTCACCACCACCCTCGCCCACGAGGTCTACGGCACAGGCGCCACACCCACCCCCGACTCCCTCGTCACCACCGGCGGCACCGAAGCCAACCAGCTCGCCGTCCTCCTGGCCCGCGAGGCCGCACCGCCCGGCGAACCCGTCCACCTCCTCGCCGGGGCCAACGCCCACCACAGCCTCACCCGCGCCGCCTGGCTCCTCGGCCTGCCCGACCCCGTCACCGTGCCCGCCCCCGCCGGCACCCTCGACCCGGCCGCCCTCGACGAGGCACTCACCGAACTCCCCGGCCCCAAACTCGTCGCCGCCACCGCGGGCACCACCGACGCCGGACTCATCGACCCGCTCCCGGAGATCGCCGACATCTGCGAGCGGCACGGCGCCCGCCTCCACATCGACGCCGCCTACGGCGCGGGCGCCCTCTTCAGCCCCCGCGAAGCCCCCAAACTCCACGGCCTCGCCCGCGCCCACACCGTCGCCCTCGACCTCCACAAACTCGGCTGGCAGCCCGTCGCCGCCGGCATCCTCGCCGTCCGCGACACCGCCGAGACCGCCGCCCTCGGCCACCAGGCCGACTACCTCAACGCCGACGACGACACCGAAGCCGGACTCCCCGACCTCCTCGGCCGCTCCCTGCGCACCACCCGCCGCCCCGACGTCCTCAAAACGGCCGTCACCTTCAAGGCACTCGGCCGCACCGGACTCGCCGCCCTCGTCGACGACGTCACCGCGCTCGCCCACCACCTGGCGCGACTCATCGACGCACACCCGCACTTCGAGCTCTACGACACCCCCACCCTCACCACCGTCCTCTTCCGCCCCACCGGCGCCACCGACGAGACCATCGCCGCGATCCGCCGCAGCCTGCTCACCGAGGGCCGCGCCGTCCTCGGCCGCGCCCGCATGGACGGAAAGCTCCACCTCAAAGCCACCCTGCTCAACCCGCACGCCACCCCCGAAGACCTCACCGCCCTCCTGGACCTGGTGGAAGGACACACGCACCGATGACAGCCGCGCCCACCCCCCACCCCCCGACACCCCCCACCGAAGCACCCCGCGACCTCGTCGGCATCGGCATCGGCCCCTTCAACCTCTCCCTCGCGGCCCTCGCCCACCCCCTCACCGAACTCGACACCGCCTTCTACGAACAGCGCCCCGCCTTCCACTGGCACCCCGGCCTGCTCATCGAAGGCGCCACACTCCAAGTCCCCTTCCTCGCCGACCTGGTGACCCTCGCCGACCCCACCAGCCACTGGACGTTCCTCAACTACCTCAAGACCCGCGAGCGCCTCTTCCCCTTCTACTTCGCCGAGCGCTTCCACATCCAGCGCGCCGAATACGACGCATACTGCCGCTGGGTCAGCGAGAACCTCCCCGGACTGCACTTCTCCCACCAGGTCGACGCCGTCCGCTGGAACCCCGAACGCGCCCTCTTCGAAGTCGACTTCACCCAGCTCGACGCCGAAGGCGAAGCCGAAGCCCTCGGCCGCACCTACACCAAGAACGTCGCCATCGGCGTCGGCACCGCCCCCTACGTCCCCGAACCCCTCAAGCCACTCGCCGACGCCCCCACCGTCCCCGTCGTCCACTCCGCCGACTACCTCACCCACCGCGACCGCCTGCTCGCCGCCGAACACGTCACCGTCGTCGGCAGCGGCCAGTCAGGCGCCGAGATCTTCCTCGACCTGCTCCGCGCCCGCCCCGCGGGCCGCGAGAAGATCACCTGGCTCGCCCGCAGCGAAGCGTTCGCACCCATGGAGTACAGCAAACTCGGCCTCGAACACTTCACCCCCGACTACAGCCACTACTTCCACCACCTGCCCGAAGCGGAGCGCGACCGCCTCGTGCCCGCCCAGTGGCAACTCCACAAAGGCATCGACGCCGACACCATCGCCGCCATCCACGAAGAGCTCTACCAGCGCACCCTGAACGGCGGGTGGCCCGACGCCACCCTCACCCCCGGCGTCAGCATCCGCACCGCCGGACGCGTCGCCACCACCAAGGTCGAACTCCACCTCGAACACCGCCAGCAGGGCACCCGCTCCCGCCTCACCACCGACGCCGTCGTCCTCGCCACCGGCTACAAGGAACGCCCCCTCAGCGGCATGCTCACCGGCCTCGACCCCTACCTGCGCCGCGACCGCTCCGAACGCCCCCGCATCGACGACCGCTTCCGCCTCGTCCTCGACGACCGCGTCCAAGGCTCCGTCTACGTACAGAACGCCGAACGCCACACCCATGGCGTCGGCGCCCCCGACCTCGGACTCGCCGCCTGGCGCAGCGCCACCATCCTCAACTCGCTGACCGGCAAGGACCCCTACCCGCAGCCCCGGCGCACCGCCTTCACCACCTTCGGCCTCACCGGACACGAGAACCGCGCCACGTTGCCCGGACAACAGACAGCGGAGCGCGGCACCATGGTCAAACTCCAGGACTAGCGGCCCACACGGCAGACGCCGCTCACGAGGCGAACACCGGCGTCCCGTCCCGCGTCAACTTCCAGTCCACCGACGCGAAATCGGCCGGGTCGAGGACGCCCTTCGCCGTCACCCACTCCGCGATCCGCGTCCGGATCTCCGTCGACTCCGACCACAGCTCCTTCGCCGACGCCACATGCGGGAACGCGCCACCACCGTTCGCCCGATAGTTGTTCACCGCGAACACGAACTGCGCCGCGTCGTCCAACGCCTCGCCGCCGAACGTCACGTTCTTGATCCGCGAACCCGCCGCCTGCGCGATGTCGATGTCGTACGCCAACCCCGACACATAGTCGTAGTTGTAGTCCGGCCGGTCGTTCGCGTTCGTCAGCTTGTCCACATCCACCGCCGCGCCCGCCGCCGTCCGCACGAAATACTCCGCCGAGTACTCCAGATACGCCCGCACCTGCGCACCCGTCAGCAACTTCGCCACCAACGTGTTGTCGTACACATAAAGGCTCGACAGATCGCGGATCGTCACATCACCGGCCGGGATCTCCGACGTACGCGAGAACGGCGACGCCTGCGACAACACCGGAAGCGACGCGTACTCCGTCGACGCCAGCGCCTTCGCCACCACATCCGCCTGCACCTTGTTGATCAAGTCGATGATCGGCGCATCCTTGTAGCGGGCATCCACCGTCGTCAGCGTCTGCTTCGCCGTCCCCACGACCTGATTGACGTACTCCACCACCGCCGCGTGCTGCTCCCCGAGCAGCTTCGAGATCTCCGGATCGTCCGCCACCGCATTCGTGTTCCGCAGCGACGCCCGCACCGACTCGACGGCCCAACGACCCTTCTCCCAGACGAGATCGAGGTCGAACAACGTCAACCGCTCGGCGAAACACAGCGGTTCCGACAGCACGACCGTCTTCCCCGTCTTCTCGTTCGTCACCAACTGCTGCTCGATCTCGACGTGCGCGTGCCCCACCAGAATCGCGTCGACACCCGGCACCCGCTTCGCGACATTCGCCGCCGCGTTCTCCACATACGGCACCTGATCCCCGTACGACGACTGCCCCGACGCCCCCGAATGCGCCGACACGATCACCACGTCCGCGCCCATCGACCGCAGCTTCGGCACCCACTTCGCCGCCTGCTCCTCAAGCCCCGGGAACTTCAGGACACCCTGCACATACGCCTTGTCCCAGATCGCGATCCCCGGATTGGTCAGACCCAGGACCGCCACCTTCACGTCCTTGCCGTGCGGGGTACGCAGCCGCTTCATGAAGTACGGCGGGAACGCCGGCCGCTCCGTCTTCGCGTCCACCGCGTTCGCACCCAGCAGCGGAAACGCACACTGCGACTCGAACTTCCGCAGCGTCTCGATGCCGTAATTGAACTCGTGATTGCCCAGCGCCACCGCGTCGTACCCGATCGCGTTCATCGCCCGCGCCATCGGATGCACCGGACCACCGTCCGCGGTGATCGGATCGACCTTCGCGTAGTAGTACGTCAACGGAGTGCCCTGAATCGTGTCCCCGGCGTCGATGAGCAGGGTGTTCCCCCGGCCCTTCTCCTCGCGCACCTGATCCACCAGCGTCGAGATCCGCGCCAGACCCTGCGCGTTGCCCGCCGCGTCCACGTAGTCGGCGTTCTTGAAGTAGTCCCAGTTGAAGACGTGACCGTGCAGATCCGTCGTCCCCATCACGGTGAACGCGTACCGCTTCTGCTTCCCCTTCGCCGATGTCGTTGCTGCCGCGACCGGCGCTGTCGCGGCGCCCGTCAGGGCCACGCCGGCGCTCGTCGCGGCGGATCTGCTGAGAAACGATCTGCGGTCCAACGACATCGAGGTCTCCTCGTCTACGTGTACGCCAAAGCGACGCGCGTAGATTCTTGCCCACCAACCCCAACTCGCAACAGCCTCAAGAGGTTTCGTTTCGATGATGACAAGGTGAGCGCATGACCCACGACGACCGGACCGCCACCCCCGAAGCCCCCCGCATCGCGGTACGCGGCGAAGCCCACATCGAAGCCGAACCCGAGATCGCCCGCATCGGCATCACCGTCGCCGCCCGCGGCACCGACCGCCGCACCGCCCTCGAAGACCTCACCCGCCGCAACACCCACGTACTCGACCTCATCAAGGGCTACGGCGACGCCATCGACACAACCGCCACCGGCGCCCTCTCCATCACCCCCGAACTCACCAAACGCGGCCGCGGCGAACGCGTCCGCACCCACCACGGCCGCGTCCACATCACCGCCGACCTCACCGACTTCACCGCACTCGGCGAACTCACCACCCGCCTCGCCGACCTCGACCTCACCAGCGTCGAAGGACCCTGGTGGTCCCTGCGCCCCAGCTCACCCGTGCACGCCCGGGCCAGGCAGCAAGCCGTCCGCGAAGCCGTCCAACGCGCCCGCGAATACGCCGAGGCCCTCGGCACCACCCTCGCCGCACTCATCGAGATCGCCGACATCGGCGCCGACGACTTCGCCCCGGCCCGCGCACCCCGCGGCATGATGCGCTCGGCCGCCTTCACCGGCGCCGAAGCCGACCCCGCCCCCGCACTCGACCTCGAACCCCAACGCCAGCACGTACGGGCCCAGGTCAACGCCCGCTTTACGATGCACCCACCGACACTGTGAGCCACCCCGCCGCTCATCAGAGCGCGGCATCGCCCAAATTCAACCCTTGTCAATAGCCCTTCACGCAAAGGTTGTTGAGTAGTCATGACCGACCAATTCTCTACCCGTCGGTAAGGTCTAGGCTCGAAAGCATGCGCCGAGCAAAGATCGTCTGCACCCTGGGCCCAGCCACCGACTCGTACGAGCAGATCAAGGCACTCGTCGAAGCCGGAATGGACGTAGCCCGCTTCAACCTCAGCCACGGCACCTACGCCGAACACGAGGAGCGCTACCAGCGCGTGCGAAAGGCCTCCGACGAGACCGGCCGCAGCGTCGGAATCCTCGCCGACCTTCAAGGCCCGAAGATCCGACTCGGCCGATTCAGCGAAGGACCCGTACTACTCGAACGCGGCGACGAGTTCACCATCACCGTCGAAAGCGGCGTCCAAGGCGACCGACAGACCTGCGGCACCACCTACGACGGCCTCGCCGAAGACGTCACCACCGGCGAACGCATCCTCGTCGACGACGGAAAGGTCACCCTCGAGGTCACCGAGGTCGACGGACCCCGCGTCCGCACCCGCGTCATCGAAGGCGGCATGGTCTCCGACCACAAGGGCCTCAACCTCCCCGGAGTCGCCGTCTCCGTCCCCGCCCTCTCCGACAAGGACGAGGCTGACCTCCGCTGGGCCCTGCGCATCGGCGCCGACGTCATCGCGCTCTCCTTCGTCCGCAGCGGACGCGACATCGAGGACGTCCACCGCATCATGCGCGAGGAAGGCCGCCGGCTTCCCGTCATCGCCAAGGTCGAAAAGCCCCAGGCCGTCGACAACATCGACGACATCGTCGCCGCGTTCGACGGCATCATGGTCGCCCGCGGCGACCTCGGCGTCGAAATGCCACTCGAGCAAGTCCCGATCGTCCAGAAGCGCGCCATCAAACTCGCCAAGCGCAACGCGAAGCCCGTCATCGTCGCGACGCAAATGCTCGACTCGATGATCGACAACTCCCGCCCCACCAGGGCGGAAGCCAGCGACGTCGCCAACGCCGTCATCGACGGCACCGACGCCGTCATGCTTTCCGGCGAGACCAGCGTCGGCAAATACGCCATCGAAACCGTCAAGGTCATGGGCCGCATCGTCGAAGCGGCCGAGGAGGACATCCTCGCGAAGGGTCTCCCGCCGCTCACCGAACGCAACAAGCCCCGCACCCAGGGCGGCGCCGTCGCCCGCGCCGCGGCCGAAATGGGCGACTTCCTCGGCGCCAAATTCCTCGTCGCCTTCACCCAGTCCGGCGACACCGTCCGCCGCCTCTCCCGCTACCGTTCCCCGATCCCGCTCCTCGCCTTCACCCCGGTGTCGGCGACGCGCTCGCAGCTCAACCTCACGTGGGGCGTGGAGACGTTCCTGGGCCCGCACGTCGACTCCACCGACGCGATGGTCGCCCAGGTCGACGAACAACTCCTGAAGATCGGCCGCTGCGAGAAGGGCGACATCGTCGTCATCACGGCGGGCTCCCCTCCGGGCGTCGCCGGCTCGACGAACCTGGTCCGCATCCACCACATCGGCGAGGACGACAGCCCCAAGTAGGGCCGGCCGGGTCGGTACGGAAGTATCACGGGCACCAAAAAGCGGATGTTCACGACAACGTGAGCATCCGCTTCGGGCTTGCAACCTTCGAATCGAAGGAAAAGTGCCCCGGGTCGGACTCGAACCGACACTGTATGGGTTTTGAATCCATTGCCTGCTGCCAATTGGGCTACCGGGGCCCGCGGAATCGAAGGTCAACCCCGACCCGCTGCGCGACCACCATATCGCAGCTAGGTAGGCTCTTGTAAGCAGCACCCCCGCCCTGCCTTACCAAGGAGCGCCGCCGTGACCGCCCCCGAGACGCCCGAGCCCGTAGACGCAGTCGACGACGACAAGTCGCACGTCCCGCCGCTGACGACCCGCGTCGTCATCGCCGAGGACGAGGCCCTCATCCGCCTCGACCTCAAAGAGATGCTCGAGGAAGAGGGCTACTCCGTCGTGGGCGAGGCCGGCGACGGCGAGCAGGCCGTCGAGCTGGCCCGTGAGCACAAGCCCGACCTCGTGATCCTCGACGTGAAGATGCCGAAGATGGACGGCATCAGCGCGGCGGAGAAGATCGCCGGTGAGTCGATCGCGCCGGTCCTGATGCTGACCGCGTTCTCGCAGCGCGACCTCGTGGAGCGTGCGCGTGACGCCGGTGCGATGGCGTACCTGGTGAAGCCGTTCAGCAAGAGCGACGTCGTGCCGGCGATCGAGATGGCCGTGTCCCGCTTCACGGAGCTGAAGACGCTGGAGAACGAGGTCGCGGACCTGACGCAGCGGCTTGAGACGCGGAAGCTGGTGGACCGGGCGAAGTCGGTGCTTCAGACGGAGTACGGGCTGACGGAGCCGGCCGCGTTCCGCTGGATTCAGAAGACGTCGATGGATCGGCGTCTTTCGATGCAGCAGGTGGCCGAGGCGGTCATTCAGGACGCCGAGGAGAAGAAGGCGTCGAAGGGCTGACGCCCACGCCCGTTACGTCGATGTGGCCCGCCCCCTCGGAAGGGGTGCGGGCCACATTCGCGTAGAGCGGGGGCGTCAGTCTTCGCCGAGGTAGGCCTTTCGCACCGACTCGTCGTGCAGCAGGTCTTCCCCGCTCCCCGAGAGCACGATGGAGCCGACTTCCATGACGTGCCCTTGGTCGGCGAGTGAGAGCGCCGCCTGGGCGTTCTGCTCGACGAGCAGGATGGTCGTGCCTTGGGACTTCAGTTCCGAGATGGTCGACATGATCTTCTGCATCATGATCGGGGAGAGGCCCATCGAGGGTTCGTCGAGCATGAGCAGCTTGGGCTGGGACATCAATGCCCGTCCCATGGCGAGCATTTGCTGCTCGCCGCCCGACAGGGTGCCCGCGGCTTGCTTTCGTCGTTCGCCCAGGATGGGGAACAGTTCGTAGGCGCGCTGCATGTCCTTCTCGATGGCTGCCGGGTCTTTGCGCAGGAAGGCGCCGAGTTGGAGGTTCTCGGCGATCGAGAGGCGGGGGAAGATGCGTCGGCCTTCGGGGGAGTGGGCGAGGCCCATGGCGACGATCTTGTGTGCCGGGACCGAGGCGAGTGGTTGTCCGGCGAAGGTGATGGTGCCGCTGAGTGGCTTGAGGAGTCCCGAGAGGGTCCGCAGGGTGGTCGTCTTGCCGGCGCCGTTGGTGCCGATGAGGGTGACGACCTGGCCTTCTTCCACGCTGAAGGAGATCCCTTTGACGGCTTCGATCTTGCCGTAGGCGACTTTGAGGTCGTGGACTTCGAGGAGCGCGCTCACTTGGTGTCTCCTTCCGTGGCGTGGGCTTCGGCGGCTTGTACGTCTTCGAGTGCGGTGTCCTCGGGGGCGCCTTCGTAGGGGGTGCCGAGGTAGGCGGCGATGACGCGTTCGTCGCCCTGGACCACCTCGCTCGTCCCCTCCACCAGCTTCTCGCCCTGTACAAGCACTGCTACTCGGTCGCAGAGGTTGAAGATGAAGCGCATGTCGTGCTCGATGACGAGGACGGCGATGCCCTTGTCGCGGATGGCGAAAACCAACTCTTCGGTGGCGCGGGTTTCTTGGGGGTTCATGCCGGCGGTGGGTTCGTCCAGGAGCAGGAGTCCTGGTTCGCTGGCCATGGCGCGGGCGATTTCGAGCTTGCGCTGCTCGCCGTAGGGGAGGTTGCGGGCGAGGTGGTCGCGTTTGTCGGCGAGGCCGATGAACGCGAGGAGTTCCATGGCACGTTCTTCGGATTCGCGTTCGGCTTTGCGGAATCCGGGGCCGCGCAGGAGTGCGGACCAGAGACCTTCTTTGGTGCGGGTGTGGCGGCCTACGAGGACGTTCTCGAGGACCGTCATGTTGGCGAAGAGGCGGATGTTCTGGAAGGTGCGGGCGATGCCGGCCTGGGTGACGAGGTGGGGCTTGGGGGGCAGGACGGTGCCTTTGTAGGCGACTTTGCCCTCGGTGGGGATGTAGAGGCCGGTGAGGCAGTTGAAGAAGGTGGTTTTGCCTGCGCCGTTGGGGCCGATGAGGCCGACGATCTCGCCGGCGTTGACGGTGAGGTCGACGGAGCGTACGGCGGTGAGTCCGCCGAAGCGCATGGTGACGTCGCTGGCGTGGAGCACGGTGTCGGTCGTGGTGGTCACGGTGGTCACGCCCCCGCCTTGGTGGTGGCCGGTTCGTCGGCGTCGGGCAGTCGTTGTTCCGGTACGTCGAGTTGGCCGGTGTCGTGGAATTCGAGCTGGCGGCGGCGGTTGGCGATGATGCCTTCGGGCCGGAAGCGCATGAGGAGGACGAGGGCGATGCCGAAGGCGAGGAGCGACTTGTCCTGGAGGAAGACGAGCTTCTCGGGGAGCAGGTAGAGCAGTGCCGCGCCGAGCAGCGGTCCGGCCACGGTTCCCATGCCGCCGAGGACGACCGCGGCGAGCAGGAACGCCGAGTTGGGCGGGGTGGCGCCGGCGAACTGGTACGGGTTGGGGACGACGCTGTAGGTGACGTGGGCGCTGACGGTGCCGGCGAGTCCGGCGAGTGAGGCGCCGAGGGCGAAGGCGATGAGTTTGACGCGGAAGCCGTTGATGCCCATGGCGGTGGCGGCGGTTTCGTCCTCGCGGATGGCGACCCAGCTGCGGCCGATGCGGGAGTCGGCGGCGCGGGTGTAGACGAGGACGACGATCGCCATGATGAGGACCATGAGGAGGTAGTAGTTGGCGAAGCGTCCGAGGGTGAAGCCGGCGATGTCGTGGCTCTGGCTGAAGTCGATGCCGAGGAGGTTGAGGTCGGGGATCGACGGGATGCCGTTGGGGCCGTTGGTGATGTCGGGGCCGGAGTCGCCGTCCATGTTGTTGACGGCGATGCGGAAGATTTCTCCGAAGCCGAGGGTGACGATGGCGAGGTAGTCGCCGCGCAGGCGGAGTGTGGGGGCGCCGATGAGGACGCCGAAGACGAGGCTGGCGGCGGCGCCGGTCAGTGCGGCGGCCCAGAAGGGCAATTGGACGCCGGAGAAGCGGGAGAACTCGCTGCCGGAGACGAGGGCGGCGGTGTAGGCGCCGACGCCGAGGAAGGCGACGTATCCGAGGTCGAGGAGTCCGGCGAGGCCGACGACGATGTTGAGGCCGAGGGCGACGGTGCCGAAGATGAGGATGTTGACGCCGATATTGGCGTAGTGGTCGTCGGTCTGGGTGAAGGGGAAGGCGATGGCTGCGGCGAAGCCCATGGCGATGGTGAAGCCGCGGTTGCGGGCGACGAGTCGGGAGAACTGGTCGATGAGGCCCGTGGTGTGGAGGGTCCAGACGGCGAAGACGGCGACGATGAGGTAGCCGATGAAGAGTTCGCCGTAGGCGGTGTCGATGCCGTAGGTGAAGACGGCGAGGCCGACGATGACGACGGCGGTGATGATGAGCCGCTGGATCCAGGGTGTGGGGAGCGCGCCGGGGGTGAGGGTGTCGGGTTTGGTGAGGTAGGCCTTGAAGGATTCCTTGGTGCTGGTGGACGTGCCGGTGCGCTCTGCCGCGGTGGCCGGTTTCGGGAGGGCGAAGGCGCCGAGGACCGGGAGGAGAGAGGCGATGGCGGCGATCCAGCCGCCCGGTTCGAGGTTGGCGAGGCCGCCGAGTTTGACCGCGATGGCGATGACGGTGAACCAGGTGGTGCCGAAGGCGCCGAGTGCGGTGAGAGCGGCGGGTGCGTCGCTGCCGGTGGGGGCGAGGGCGCGCAGGCCGGGGGTGCCGTAGTGGGCGAGGGCTACGAGGGTGACGAGGGCGCCGGCGATGAGGGTGAGCCATTGGAGGCCGCCGGGGTAGCCGGTGATGGTGAGGTCGCCGGGGAATTCCGCGGTCCAGGTCCAGGCGAGGAAGGCGGAGGCGATGGTGGCGATGCCGCCGATGAGGAGGAGGGGGCGGGCGAGGGCGGGCGGCAGGGGGATGAGGCCGCGGGCCGGGGTGTTGGTGGTCATGGTGGTGTCGGTCATGGTGTTCACGCCCTGTCCGCGACGCGTTCGCCGAGTAGCCCTTGGGGCCTGAAGAGGAGGACGAGGATGAGGAGGCAGAAGGCCCAGACGTTGCCCCAGGTCTGGCCGCCGAGTTGTTGCATGCCGGGGATGCCGTCGATGTAGGCGGAGGCGAGGGTTTCGGCGATGCCGAGGACGAGTCCGCCGAGCATGGCTCCGTAGATGTTGCCGATGCCGCCGAGGACTGCGGCGGTGAAGGCCTTGAGGCCCATGAGGAAGCCCATGCGGTAGTCGATGCTGCCGTATTTGAAGCCGTAGGCGATGGCGGCGACGGCCGCGAAGAAGCCGCCGATGGCGAAGGCGATGACGATGATGCGGTTGGTGTCGATGCCCATGAGTTGGGCGGTGTCGGGGTCCTGGGCGGTGGCCTGCATGGCTCGGCCGGTGCGGCTTCGGCGGACGAAGAGGGCAAGGCCGCTCATGCAGAGGACGGCGGCGGCGAGGAGGAAGATGTCGCCGTCCTGGATGGTGATGCTGCCGAGGTCGTGGGAGCCGCCGATGCTGGGGAAGGAGCGGGGGCGGTCGGCTCCGGGGTAGAAGTTGCGGACGGCTTCCTGCAGGGCGAGGGAGAGGCCGATGGCGGTGATGAGCGGTGCCAGTCGTGGGGCTCCGCGCAGTGGTCGGTAGGCGAATCGTTCCGCTCCCACGGCGATGAGGACGGCGACGAGTCCGCCGCCGATCAGCATCAGGGGCAGCAGGATCCACATGGATGTGCCGGAGGGAAGGATCAGGGACACTGTGAGCGCGCCGAAGGCTCCGGTCATGAAGATCTCGCCGTGCGCGAAGTTGATGAGCTGGACGATGCCGTAGACCATCGTGTAGCCGATGGCTATCAGGCCGTACATCGAGCCGAGGAGCAGCCCGTTGGCCAGCTGCTGCGGCAGGGTGTTCACCGCGTGGCCTCCATGTCGCTGGTGGTGGTGTGCACCGGGGGTGCGGGATGGTGTGGGAACGGGCCGCGCGGTGGGGTCGTCCTGCCGCGCGGCCCGTGGTGTGGTGCCTGCCCGGGGGTGTGGTCAGCCGGTGGGCTGAGGCCGGGTCAGTTCTCCTCGTAGGTACCGGTCTTGGCGGCCTTCCACTTGCCGTTGGTGACCTGGTAGACGGTCAGCTGCTTGTTGCCGGTGTCGCCGAACTTGTCGAAGGAGACCTTGCCGGTGATGCCGTCGAAGTTGGACTTCTGGACTTCGGCGACGACCTTGGAGCGGAGTTCGTCTCCGGTGGGCAGCTTGCCGCCGTTGGCGTCCTTGACGGCCTTCACCGCGTTGATGATGGCGGTGGTGGCGTCGTAGGAGTAGCCGCCGTAGGCGCCGTAGTCACCCTTGTAGCCCTTGGCCTTGTACTCCTGGATGAAGCTCTTGGCGGCGGGGATGGTGTCGACGGGGACGCCGACGGAGGTGGCGAGGTCGCCCTCGGCGGCCTTGCCCGCGGTGTCGATGTACGTGGTGGCGTACATGCCGTCGCCGCCCATGAGCGGGATCTTGACGCCGGCTTCCTTGAGCTGCTTGGTGATCAGCTGGGATTCGTCGTACTGGCCGCCGTAGTAGAGGATGTCGGCCTTGGACGACTTGATCTTGGAGACGAGGGCGGCGAAGTCCTTGTCCCCGGTGTTGATGTGGTCGGTGCCGACGGACTTGCCGCCTGCCTTGACGAACTGCTCCTTGAAGATGCGGGCGAGGCCGGCGCCGTAGGTCTGCTTGTCGTCGACGACGAAGGCCTGCTTCTTCTTGAGCGAGTTGTAGGCGTAGTCGGCGGCGAATCCGCCCTGGAGGGCGTCGGTGGTGGCGGTGCGGAAGTACGTCTTGTACGTGCGCTTCTTGGTGCCCGACTGCCAGTCCTTGCCCTGGGTGAGGGAGGGGTCGGTGTTGGACGGCGAGATCTGCACCATGTTGGCGGAGGCGAAGACCTGCTGCATCGACTGTGCGACACCGGAGTTGAGGGGGCCGACGGCGCCGACGACGGTCTTGTCGCCGACGAGAGCGGTGGCGTTCTGCTGGCCGGTGGCGGGCTGGGCCTTGTCGTCGAGGGCCTTGATCTTGAAGGTGACGCCGTCGACGGTCTTCTTCTTGTTGGCGTCGTTGACGGCGATCTGGGAGCCGTACTGGATGCCGAGACCGGTGGTGGAGTTCTCACCCGAGAGGGGGGCGTCGACGCCGATGGTGAGGGTCGTGTTGCCGCCGCCTCCACCGTCGCCCTTCTTCCCGTCGTCGTCGCGGGAGCCGCAGGCGGTGAGGGTCAGTGCTCCGGTGGTGAGCACCGTGGTGAGTATCAGCAAGGAACGGTGTCGCACGATCAATCCTCTCCCTGGCGCGGCTCCCGGGTTCGGGGGCCGTAGGTCTCGCCGGGCCGTACTGGAGTGGTACAGGGGCCGTGCAAGTAACGCGCCCGGCGGCGCGGTGACTGGCCGTGACTATAAGCGCAGGTGGAGGGTGGAGAGCGGGTGCGGAGGAGGCTGTGACGTTCTTGTTATGCCGGGGTGCCGGTCCGGCGGGTGCCGACCAAGATCACCTCAAGTGCCGTGGGGGAGCAGGGTGTTCTCAAGATCGGTGATCGGCGGGCTCGCCGCGGTCGCGGGCAGAGGTGTGCGGTTCGACGTTCGCATTGCTTCGTTGCGGCAGAGGTAACCGAGTGTTACTGCTGTGTGAGTTCATGTGGGGAGCAGCGCCGGGCGAGTTGGGTGCTCAGGGCGTGCGGGTAGGTGCCGGCGTAGATGAAGCTGTGCTGTTCCCGGCCGCGCCGGTTCTCGAGGGTGAGGTCGAAGTAGGCGAGGTTGAGGGGGCGGGCCGCGGCGGAGCAGTTCGGCTCGTCGATTCGTACGGTGAGGGTGCGGGGGGTGTGCGGGGTGACGGTCACGGGTGGTCGCGGCGTGGTGCTGATCGTCAACTGGGGTTCGGTGAGCGAGATGTGATGAATGGTCACGGGTGTGTCGCCGTCGACACGTGCGGTGAACCGGAAGGAGGAGCCGTCGCGGCCTTCGTAGTGAAGGTGGGTGATCTGCGATGGCCAGGGTGCGGCCGGTGGTGGGGCGGGTGTGTCGGGTCCCGGTATCAGGAGGGCGCCCGAGGTGATGGCCGCGGCGGCGAGGCCCGCGATCAGGAGCCTGCGCCTGCGGGGTGGCAGTGCGGCCCAGTGTTCATACGGGCGTGGGGAGTTGGAGCTGGCGACGATGTCCGCCGGGTGGGGTGCGAGGGTGTGGTCGTCGGCGGGTTCGTATGGCTCGACGGGCCCGATGCCGGTCATGCTCGACGGTAGGACGGAGGGTGGGGCTCCGCCAACACATGGAGCCTCGCCGGCGATTGAGGCGCGGGGTCCGGGGCGGAGCCCCGAGGCGTGGGGTACGCGGTGGGTCGAAACGGTGGTCGCCCTCTGGCCCGGCAGGGCGTTGCGCGGTGGAATACCTCACGTCACCTCCCGTCCCGTGAGTGAACTCCCGAACGCGCCCTTGGAGGCACGATGGTGAGATCCACCGGCAAGAGACGCTTTGGCCTGACCCTGGTGTGCGCGCTGGTGGCGGCGGTCGCCGCCCCGTCCGCTTATGCCGTGCAACCCTCCGCAGGGCAGGCGGAGTTGAGGATCAAGGACCGTGAGACGCAGCCCGTCTTCTCGCGCGCCGACGCCGTACTGCAGAAGGTCGACGTGCAGACGGAGGTCGACAGCGACGGTGACGGGAAGCGCGACACCGTGCGCATGCGGATCCTGCGGCCCAAGGAGACGGAGACGGCGGGCCTGAAGGTCGCCACGATCGTCGAGGCGAGCCCGTACTGGGCGGGTGGCAACGATGTCCCGAACCATGTCGTCGACCTGGACGAGGACGGGCTTCCGGAGTCGGGCGGGACGTTCCAACAGCGGGCGGGCAAGGCCGGGTTGACGGGTCCGGCCGTAGCGTACGGCGGGTACTACGACAACTACTTCCTGCCGCGCGGATACGCCGTGGCCGAGGTCGACAGCCTCGGTACCGGCGACTCCACCGGCTGTCCGACCTCGGGCGGCCGCAATGAGACGCTCGGCGCGAAGGCCGCGATCGACTGGCTGAACGGCCGGGCCAAGGGCTGGGACACCGACGGCGAACCGATCCGCGCGGACTGGTCGACCGGTGACTCCGCCATGATGGGCATCTCGTACAACGGCACCCTGCCGACTGCCGTCGCCAGCACGGGGGTTGAGGGGCTCAAGGCGATCGTGCCGATCTCCGGGATCTCTTCCTGGTACGACTACTACCGCGCGAACGGCGGCGTCGTGGCGCCCGGCACGTTCCAGGGCGAGGACACCGACGTGCTCGCCAGGTACGTGTACTCGCGGGCCGACCGTGAGATCTGCAAGCCGGTGCTCGACTCGCTGGAGCGTGATCAGGACCGGGTGACCGGGGACTGGTCGCCGTACTGGCAGGAGCGCGACTACCTGAAGGACGCCGGCCGGATCAAGGCGGCGACGTTCGTCGTGCACGGCCTCAACGACTGGAACGTGAAGACGAAGAACGCGGGCCAGTTGTGGGAGGCGCTGAAGAAGAACCATGTGCCGCGCAAGCTGTGGCTGCACCAGGCCGGGCACACCAATCCGATGCCGCTGCGCATGGAGGAGTGGCTGAGCCAGGTCCACCACTGGTTCGACCACTATCTGTACGGCATCGACAACGGCGTCACCAAGGAGCCCCAAGTCGACGTCGAGCAGGCCGACTTCAGCTGGAAACAGCAGAGCGACTGGCCGGCGGCCGGCACGCGCTCGACGACACTCCGGATGCGCGCCGACGGCACGCTGGGGAGCAAGGCCGGGCCCGAGCGTGTGCAGTCGCTGACCGACGCGGGCCGCACGGTCGCCGCGGAGAACCTCGTCACGTCGCCGGACGCCGCGAACCCGAACCGGCTCGCCTACACGACGGGGACGCTCGACAAGGACGTCCGGCTCAATGGCGTGCCCCAGGTCGATGTGCGGGCCTCGCTGGCCGGTACGTCGCCGTACGTGACCGCGCTGCTCGTCGACTACGGGCGGGACACCCGGGCCACGTCGGGCACGGTCACCGACACCTCGCAGCAGGTCTGCTACGGCGAGGGCGTGCCGGGTCTCTCCGGTGAGACGGGCTGCGCGTACCGCACGAAGCACCGCACCGAGACCGCCGACTACAAGATCGTGACGCGGGGCTGGCTGGACGCCCGGAACCGGACGTCGTACGAGCACCAGTCCAAGGTCGTCGAGGGCCGCGAGTACCGGCTGCGCTGGGACATGCAGCCCGAGGACTACGTCTTCAAGGCCGGGCACCGGCTCGGCGTCGTCCTGATCTCCACCGACCACGACTACACGCTGCGCTACCCGGCGGGCACGAGGATGACCGTCCGCGCCGGGGACAGCTCGGTGACGCTGCCGGTGGCGCCCACGACGAAGCGGTAGGCGCCCCGCCGTCCTCCGCTACGCGGTGGGCGCGTCCGGAACTTCCTTGAGCATGCAGGTCAGACGGGCCGAGCAGACCCGTCTGTCCTGCTCGTCGGTGATGACGATCTCGTACGTCGCCGTGGAGCGGCCGCGGTGCAGCGGTGTCGCGACGCCGGTGACGAGGCCGGAGCGGGCGCCGCGGTGGTGCGTGCAGTTCAGGTCGACGCCGACGGCGATCTTCCCGCTGCCGCCGTGCAGCATCGCGCCGACGGAGCCGAGGGTCTCGGCGAGCACGGCGGAGGCGCCGCCGTGGAGCAGCCCGTAGGGCTGGGTGTTGCCCTCCACGGGCATGGTGCCGACGACGCGCTCGGCCGAGGCCTCCTTCATCTCGATGCCCATGCGCGTGCCGAGGTGCCCGGCGGAGAACAGGGCGACGAGGTCGATGCCGAGCGCCGCGTACTCGTCGATGACCTGCTGCGGGAACTGCGTGTGGTTCTGCTCGCCCATGGCGCCCGGCTCCGTTCGTCGTGCCTTGCTTGAGTCGTCTAGGTGGCTGAGCAAACGCTCAGTCGGTGCTGGATTGTTCCAGGCGGACCACGACGGACTTGCTCGCGGGTGTGTTGCTGGTGTCCGCGGTGGCGTCCAGCGGCACCAGCACGTTCGTCTCCGGGTAGTAGGCGGCCGCGCAGCCGCGGGCCGTCGGATAGTGCACGACACGGAAGCCGGGCGCGCGCCGCTCGACACCGTCCTCCCACTCGCTCACGAGGTCCACGTAGGAGCCCTCGGCGAGGTCGAGGTCCTTGGCGTCGTCGGCGTTGACGAGGACGACACGGCGGCCGTTCCGGATGCCGCGGTAGCGGTCGTCGAGGCCGTAGATCGTGGTGTTGTACTGGTCGTGGGAGCGCAGCGTCTGCAACAGCAGGCGGCCCTCGGGGACGCGCGGGTACTCGACGGGCGCGGCCGTGAAGTTGGCCTTGCCGGTGGCGGTGGGGAAGCGGCGCTCGTCGCGCGGGGCGTGCGGGAGCGCGAAGCCGGCCGGGTCGGCGACCTTCGTGTTGAAGTCCTCGAAGCCGGGGACCACGCGCGCGATGCGGTCGCGGATCGTCGCGTAGTCCTTCTCGAACTCCTCCCAGGGCGTGGCCGATTCGGGGCCGAGGACGCGGCGGGCGAGGCGGGCGACGATGGCCGGCTCGGACAGCAGGTGCCGGCTCGCCGGGTCGAGGCGGCCGCGGGAGGCGTGCACCATGCCCATGGAGTCCTCGACGGTCACGAACTGCTCGCCGCCGCCCTGGAGGTCGCGCTCGGTGCGCCCGAGCGTCGGCAGGATCAGCGCGCGGGCGCCGGTGACGGTGTGCGAGCGGTTCAGCTTCGTGGAGACGTGCACGGTGAGGCGGGCGCGGCGCATCGCCGCCTCGGTGACCTCGGTGTCGGGGGACGCCGAGACGAAGTTGCCACCCATGGCGAAGAAGACCTTCGCCTGCCCGTCGCGCAGGGCGCGGATGGCGCGTACGACGTCGAAGCCGTGCTCGCGCGGCGGGGCGAAACCGAACTCCTTCTCCAGGGCGTCCAGGAACGCGGGGGCGGGGCGCTCGAAGATGCCCATGGTGCGGTCGCCCTGCACGTTCGAGTGGCCGCGCACCGGGCACACGCCGGCGCCGGCCCGCCCGATGTTGCCGCGCAGCAGCAGGAAGTTGACCACTTCGCGGATCGTCGGCACGGAGTGCTTGTGCTGGGTGAGGCCCATGGCCCAGCACACGACGGTGCGCTTGGAGGCGAGGACCATTTCCAGGGCGCGCTCGATGTCGGCGCGGGACAGGCCGGTCGCGGCGAGGGCCTCGTCCCAGTCGGCGGCGCGGGCGGCCTTCGCGAACTCCTCGTAGCCGTGGGTGTGCTCGGCGACGAAGGCGTCGTCGGTGGCGCCCTCTGTCTCCAGGATCATCTTGTTGAGGAGGCGGAAGAGGGCCTGGTCGCCGCCGAGGCGGATCTGCAGGAACAGATCGTTGAGAGCGGCGCCCTTGGTGAGGCCCTTCGGCGTCTGCGGGTTCTTGAACCTCTCGAGCCCCGCCTCCGGCAGCGGATTGATGGAAATGATCTTCGCGCCGCCGGCCTTCGCCTTCTCCAGGGCGGACAGCATGCGCGGATGGTTCGTGCCCGGGTTCTGCCCGGCGACGATGATCAGGTCCGACTTGTAGAGGTCCTCCAGGAGGACGCTGCCCTTGCCGACGCCGATGGTCTCCGTGAGCGCCGAGCCGGACGACTCGTGGCACATGTTCGAACAGTCGGGCAGGTTGTTCGTGCCGAACTCGCGGGCGAACAGTTGGTACAGGAACGCCGCCTCATTGCTCGTGCGCCCCGACGTGTAGAAGACGGCCTCGTCGGGCGAGGTGAGCGCTTCGAGTTCCTCACCGATGATGTCGAAGGCGCGCTCCCACGAGACGGGCTCGTAGTGGGTGCCTCCCCCGTCCGGAGCCCCCTTCTCCAGAAGCATGGGGTGGGTGAGCCGGCCCTGCTGGCCCAGCCAGTACCCGGAGCGCGTCGCCAGGTCGGAGACCGGGTGCGCGGCGAAGAACTCCGGCGTCACCCGGCGCAGGGTGGCCTCCTCGGCGACCGCCTTCGCGCCGTTCTCACAGAATTCCGCCGCGTGCCGGTGCTCCGGCTCGGGCCAGGCACAGCCGGGGCAGTCGAAGCCGTCCTTCTGGTTGACGCGCAGCAGCGTCAGCGCGGTCCGCTTCACGCCCATCTGCTCGCGGGCCATCTTGAGCGAGTGCTTCACGGCGGGGAGCCCGGCGGCATGGTGCTGCGGCGCCGCGACCTGCGGCGCGTCCTGTACCGGGTCGGATGCGGGCGGCTTGCTTGCCATGGTTCGGCTCCCCTTTGAGCGGTCCTGCGATGCTGCTGTGCGTCCTGCCGTGCGGTGCTGTGAGCTACGTCTCCGATCTTCGCACGGGGGTGTGACAACGCCTGTGAGACTCGGGGTGGCCGGTCTGGGATCGGCTGCCAGGGTGGTGTCGGTCGTCCCGCCGTGTCGTGACTCTTGTCAACGGTGGCCCTCAGAAGGTGCCTTCGCATGGACTTGTCCGACGTGGTGGGAGCCGACGCCGCTCTGGCCCACCTCGGTGTCCTGATCAGGAGATTGCCCGCCGTTCACGGCGTGGCCCGTCACAGTCCTGGCCCGGAGTGACTCTCACCCAGACCGACGCCGGCCGTCAGCGGCCGAACCGTTGGTCCCCGGAGGGAAAGGCACCCGACCACCGTGACGATCGTCGCGCACAGCCACCCGTACGTCATCGGCGTAGACACCCACGCCCGCAACCATGTCCTGGTCGTCCTGGCCGCCCCGACCGGCGAACTGCTCGATACGGCCGAGTTTCCCACCAGCAGATCCGGCATGACCCGGGCGGTTGCCTGGGCCGCTCGCCGCACCGGCGGCGACCTCACCGCACTATGGGTCATGGAATGCATCGCGACCTACGGCGCTCAGTTCGCCCGCACCGTCGCCGACGCCGGCTACCAGGTCATCGAAGCACCTCGGATGGGGGTACATCGCGGCAAGGGCAAGTCCGACCCGATCGACGCACGGCGCATGGCCGAGGCCGCGCTCCCGCTCGAGGAGCACGAGCTGCGCCACCCTCGCGCCGACGAGGGAGAACGCGCCGCGTTACGCGTTCTGGTGACTGCCAGAGACCAGATGACTGACGAGCGGACCGCGCACGTCAACGCGCTGAACGCATTGGTCCGGGCCGTGGACCTCGGCATCGATGGGCGTCGGGCACTAAACGGTCGGCAAATTCTCGAAATCTCCCGCTGGCGCACCCGCGAAGAGCCTGTCGCAGCGATGGCTGCTCGGGCGGAAGCCATGCGCCTGGCCAAGCGCATCGTCGCCCTCGACGAGGAACTGAGCGCCAACGTGAAGTCGATGACAGCGTTGGTGCGGGCAACGCCGGCCGCGGGGCTGCTGGACAAACCCGGGATCGGGCCCGTCACCGCAGCTGTCGTGATGACGGCCTGGTCCCACCACGGGCGGGTGCGTTCCGAAGCCGCCTTCGCCTGCCTGGCCGGCGTGAACCCGATCCCTGCCTCCTCGGGGAACACCGTGCGCCACCGACTCAACCGCGGTGGAGACAGACGCCTGAACCGAGCCCTGCACATGGCCACAGTCAGCCGCATGATCCACGACTCCGACACCCGCGCATACGTCGAACGCCGGACCGCTGAAGGCCGCACCAGCAAGGAGATTCGGCGGAGCCTAAAGCGCTATCTCGCACGCCAGATCTACCGCCATCTCAACAGAGCCGACAGCCCACCCCCATCGACTTGCGCATCATAGGAGAGTCCGTGCCGGTCCGGGGTGGGCCGCGCTGTCAGTGGGGCGTGGCAGGATCGTGGGCGTGGCAGAGAAAGCAGCAGCGAATACGCCAAAGACGACGCAGAAGACGGTGGATCCGGTGGCGAAGGCGGCAGACGGCAGCTCGGGCGGGCGTCCCCGCCTGATGCTCATGGACGGGCACTCGCTGGCGTACCGGGCATTCTTCGCGCTGCCCGCGGAGAACTTCACGACGGCGACGGGCCAGCCGACGAACGCGATCTACGGTTTCGCGTCGATGCTGGCGAACACGCTGCGCGACGAGGAGCCGACGCACTTCGCGGTGGCGTTCGACGTGTCCCGCAAGACGTGGCGCTCCGAGGAGTTCACCGAGTACAAGGCGAACCGCTCGAAGACGCCGGACGAGTTCAAGGGGCAGGTCGAGCTGATCGGCGAGCTGCTCGACGCGATGCACACGCCGCGCTTCGCGGTCGACGGCTTCGAGGCCGACGACGTCATCGCCACGCTCGCCACGCAGGCCGAGGCCGCCGGCTTCGAGGTCCTCATCGTCACCGGCGACCGGGACTCGTTCCAGCTCGTCTCGGAGAACGTGACGGTGCTGTACCCCACCAAGGGCGTCTCCGAGCTGACCCGCTTCACGCCGGAGAAGGTCGAGGAGAAGTACGGGCTCACGCCGGCCCAGTACCCGGACTTCGCGGCGCTGCGCGGCGACCCGTCGGACAACCTGCCGGGCATCCCCGGAGTCGGCGAGAAGACGGCCGCGAAGTGGATCAACCAGTTCGGTTCGTTCGCGGAGTTGGTCGAGCGCGCCGAGGAGGTCAAGGGCAAGGCGGGGCAGAACTTCCGGGACCACATCGAGGCCGTGAAGCTGAACCGGCGGCTGACCGAGATGGTGCGTGACGTCGAGCTGCCGAAGACGGTCGCCGACCTGGGGCGCGAGGCGTACGACCGTACGGCGATCGCGATGATCCTGGACACGCTGGAGATCCGTAACCCGTCGCTGCGCGAGCGCCTGTTCGCCGTCGACCCGGGGGCCGCCGAGGCCGAGGAGACCCCGGCCGAGCCGGGCGTCGAGCTCGACGGGAAGGTGCTGGCGACGGGCGAGGTCGCCCCGTGGCTGGCCGAGCACGGCAAGGCGGTCCTGGGCCTGGCGTCCGTCGACACCTGGTCGCTGGGCACGGGCTCGGTCACCGAGGTCGCGCTGGCCGCCGCCGGGGGAGAGGCCGCCTGGTTCGACCCGTCGACGCTGGACGAGGCCGACGAGAAGGCGTTCGCCGCGTGGCTCGCCGACGCGAAGAAGCCGAAGGTGCTGCACAACGCCAAGGCGGTCATGCGCGTCTTCGCCGAGCACGGCTGGAGTGTCGACGGCATCACCATGGACACGGCGCTCGCCGCGTACCTGGTCAAGCCGGGCCGCCGCTCCTTCGCGCTCGACGCGCTGTCCCTGGAGTACCTGGGCCGCGAGCTGGCCCCGGCCGGCGCGGCCGACGGCCAGCTCGCGTTCGGTACCGACGAGGACGACCAGGCCGAGGCCGACGCGCTCATGGTGCAGGCCCGCGCGATCCTCGACCTGGGCGAGGCCTTCGGTACGCGCCTGAAGGAGGTCGGCGCGGCCGATCTGCTCACCGACATCGAGCTGCCCACGTCCACGCTCCTCGCCCGCCTGGAGCGGCACGGCATCGCGGCCGACCGCGCCCACCTGGAGTCGATGGAGCAGATGTTCGCGGGCGCCGTGCAGCAGGCGGTGAAGGAGGCGCACGACGCGGTGGGCCACGAGTTCAACCTCGGCTCTCCCAAGCAGCTTCAGGCCGTCTTCTTCGAGGAACTCGACCTCCCGAAGACGAAGAAGACCAAGACCGGTTACACGACGGACGCCGACGCACTCGCCTGGCTGGCCACGCAGACCGACCACGAACTCCCCGTGATCATGCTGCGCCACCGTGAGCAGGCCAAGCTCCGCGTCACCGTCGAGGGCCTGATCAAGACGATCGCGGCGGACGGCCGCATCCACACCACGTTCAACCAGACGGTGGCGGCGACGGGACGACTGTCGTCGACCGACCCGAACCTGCAGAACATCCCGGTCCGCACCGACGAGGGCCGCGCCATCCGGCGGGGATTCGTGGTGGGTGAGGGCTACGAGTCGCTGATGACGGCCGACTACAGCCAGATCGAACTGCGCGTCATGGCTCACCTGTCGGAGGACGAGGGCCTCCTGGAGGCCTTCAACTCCGGCGAGGACCTGCACACCACGGTGGCCTCGCAGGTCTTCGGCGTGGAGCGGGACGCGGTCGACGCGGAGATGCGCCGCAAGATCAAGGCGATGTCGTACGGGCTCGCGTACGGCCTCTCCGCCTTCGGCCTCTCCGGTCAGCTGGGCATCGACCCGGGCGAGGCGCGCGGCCTGATGGACACGTACTTCGAGCGGTTCGGCGGCGTACGGGACTACCTGCGGCGGGCCGTCGACGAGGCGCGCGCCACCGGGTACACCGAGACGATGCTGGGGCGCCGCCGCTACCTGCCGGACCTGAACTCGGACAACCGGCAGCGCCGCGAGATGGCCGAGCGGATGGCGCTCAACGCGCCGATCCAGGGCACGGCGGCCGACATCGTGAAGATCGCGATGCTGAACGTCGACAAGGCGCTCACGGAGGCGAAGCTCAAGTCCCGGATGCTGCTCCAGGTCCACGACGAAATCGTGCTGGAGATCGCGCCGGGGGAGGCCGCGGCGGCGGAGGAGCTGGTTCGCCGCGAGATGGCCGGGGCCGTGCGGTTGCGGGCCCCGCTGGATGTCTCGGTGGGGCTGGGCGCGGACTGGGAGTCCGCGGCCCACTAGGGCCTGGTCGGCCGGGTGCGGGGGGCGTTGTCGCGGCCCGCACCCGGCTCACGTCGCGGGGCTCTGCCCCGGACCCCGCGCCTCAATCGCCGGCGGGGCTTGATTTGGCCGCACTCGTCGGCGGGGACTGAGGGCGCCATGTGTGGCTCGCAAGCGCGTACAGCGCAACTCCCAGGCCCGCCCCCGCTCCCGCCCCGAAGCACAAAGCCGGGACGAGTTCCCACGGTTGCCACGTCAGGCCCGACCCGTTCACGTACGACAGCCAGCGCGCCACCCGCAGCGTTCCGGCCGCGCACGCGCAGACCGCGATCAGGGGCCACGCGAGCCACCGTTCCCCGGTGGGCGGGGCCGGGACCGGGTCAGCGGCCCGTACCGTCCACCACGCGAACACCGCGAGCACGAGGAGCGCGGCGGCCGAACCGGCGTACTGGACGTACCAGTAGAGCGGGGAGCCGGCGAACGTCTCGCCGAGGACGGGGAAGAGGCGCAGGCCCCAGCGGTCCGGGTGCGTGAAGGCGTCCCACACGACGTGGGTCGTGGCGCCGAGCGACGCGGAGACGTACCACCACAGCGGCCACCACCCCGTACGCGGCCGTGGCCGGACCACGGCCGCCAGCCGCCCCCGCACCCGCCCCGGTACAAGGCCGAGCACCGGGTCCCGGATCAGCCGCCACAGGGCGACGACCATGAGCGCGAGCCCCACGTCCACGGTGAACACACCCGTGAACGAGTGCGTGAACGCGCCGAATTCCATGGCCCCCGGCAGCGCGCCCGCCGCGTAGTACGTGAGGTCGGGCGCGAACGACCCCGCGACGAGCAGCGAGGGAACGAGCGGCCCCCGGCCCGCACCGTCCCGCCGCACAAAAGGCAGCACGGCCGCGGCATGGCTGATGGTGAACGGCACGTGTCCCCCTGTTGTCCCGTACGTGCGAGCGTGGAATCGTACGGCATTCTTAGTGGCGCAATCGTTCGATACCGGGCACGAACGGGTGTCTGTGCGGCGGAAGTTGTCGTAGGGTCGGCGGGATCCGCACGCTGGGGGAGCGCGCGGGTCGGTAGCGGCGACAAGGGGAGGGCTCGCGCAATGGCGGCGGTATTCGGCAGGCGACTGCGCAGGGGAGTCATGACGGCCGCGGTCGCAGCCGCGGCGGTGGCGGCCCTGTCCGCGTCCCAGGCACCCGGCGTGAGCCCCTCGCACACGGACAGCGGCAACTCCGCGGCGGACAGGTCCGGCGACGATCCGCCGAACTCGGCGACGGGCCCGGACTACTACACCGATCTGCCCCCGCTGGACAGCCCCACCGACGACCCGACCGCCGCGCCCGGTACGGGCGGTTCGGGCGGGAAGAGCGGCGAGGACTCCGGCATACCCGCGACCGTCCTCGACGCCTACAAGAAGGCCGCCGCCGAGATAGGCACCACGAAGCCCGGCTGCAATCTGGACTGGCAGCTGCTCGCCGCGATCGGCAAGGTCGAGTCGGGCCAGGCCCGCGGCGGCGACGTCGACGCGGACGGCACGACGCTCCACGCGATCCTCGGCCCGCCCCTCGACGGCAACGGCTTCGCGAAGATCACCGACACCGACGGCGGCTCCTACGACGGCGACACCACCCACGACCGGGCGGTGGGGCCCATGCAGTTCATCCCCTCCACCTGGGAGTGGGCGGGCCGGGACGGCAACGGCGACGGCAAGAAGGACCCCAACAACGTCTACGACGCCGCCCTCGCCGCGGGCCACTACCTGTGCCGCGCCGACCGCGACCTGTCGAACGCCCTGGACCTCAACAAGGCGATCCTCAGCTACAACAACTCCTCGGACTACCTCTCCACCGTCCTGAAGTGGCTGGAGTTCTACCGCAAGAACTCCCACTCGGTCCCCGACGGCACCGGCGTGCTGCCCAGGCACCCGAGCAGCAGCGGTACCGGCGGCGCGAGCCCCTCGCAGACCCCCACCCACCGGAACTCCGACCGCCCGTCGGACTCACCCACCACGAAGGACCCGTCCAAGAAGCCGCCCAAGACCCCGTCCGGCGGCGGCGGTTCGACCAGCCCCGGCGGGGGCGGGGGCACCACCTCGCCGCCCACCACGAGCCCCACCCCGACGCCGACCCCCACGCCCACCCAGTCGGTCACCAAGCTCGCCGACGCGGGCACCGGCAACCTCGCTGCGCTGCAGGACGACTCCTTCAGCGAGCGGGTCAAGGTCAAGGCGAAGAACGCGGCGGGCTCCGCCGTCGGCTCCGCGAAGATCCGCTTCGCGATCGTCGGCGACACGGACGCCACGTTCACGGCCGGCGGCACCACTGCCACCGTCTCCACGAACGGCTCCGGCGTGGCCACCGCCCCGGCCTTCAAGGCGGGGAAGAAGACCGGTCAGTTCAAGGTCCGCGCCACCGTCGTCGGCCGCAATGTCGCCGGCCTCGACCACACGGCGACGGTCACCGCGCGCGCCGACAAGCTGGTCCGCGTCGGCAGCGAGGATCTGACCTGTGAGGCCGGCGGCACCTTCGACAAGGCCGTCGAGCTGAAGGCCACGTACAACGGCGCCGCGGCCGACGGGGTCACCGCGACCGCGAGCCTCGTCAAGTCCAAGGACGACACGACCGAGGCGGACAAGGGCCCCTACTTCAAGGACGCGGCCGGTAAGACGATCCACACCCTGAAGGGCCTCAAGGCGGACGCCGCCGGGAACCTCACGCTGCCGAAGCTGTACGCGGACGACACGACCGGCACGTTCTGGCTGCACGTCGTCACGACAGGCGGCGCGACGACCGACGTGGAGCTGACGGTGACCGCGAAACCCGCCGCGTAACGCCTGCCGCACGGACCCGAGTCGAGCCCCCGACCGCACATGGTCGGGGGCTCAACTACGTCCCGTACAACGTGTTCTCATTCCCGCTCCGCGTTGCTACGGTGCACCGACCCAGAGGCCTGACGCCTCATCAGATTCCGTGTGCCGCAAGGCTGCAGGGAGGTCGGACATGCGCGCTCTCGTCGCCGCCGCGATCGGTCTCGCCGCGGCGCTCGCCCTGGTCCTCACCATGACCGCGGTCGGTGCGCCGCCGGGCGAGACGTCCCCGAAACCGCTGCTGCACTCCGTACCCAAACACCCGTAAGAGCCCGAGCCACGCCCGTAGCTGAGGAGGGCCGCCGCGATGCGCCGCAAGGCCAGCCTGATCCTGCTCGCCTTCGCCGTGTTCTTCACGGCGATGTCCCCGCTGATGCGCTGGTACGCGTTCCCGCGCCTCGCGAAAATCCCACCGAGCCAGTACCAGACGATGGTCCTGGAGGCGAAGAACGCGACCCTTGTCGACTACGGGACCATGAAGGAGAAGAAGGTCCCCAAGCTCAGCATCGTGCAGACGCTCAAAGGCAACGTCGAAGAGTCGAACAAGGTGGAGAAGACCGCCGGACGCGACGTCGTCGTCTGGGACGGCCTCACCTACGTGGTGGGGCCCGACGGCAAGATGGTCTCCCAGATCCCCGAGCGCTACATCTTCGACGCCCACAGCTCCGCCCCCGTGCACGCCAAGGGTGAGTCGGTCGACGGCGACCCGGTCAAGCGCCAGGGCATCGAGTTCAAGTGGCCTTTCCTGACGGAAAAGCGGGACTACGAGTACTTCGACGCCCGCGCCCGCGTCACTCGGCCCATCCACTACAAGGGCACGCAGAACTTCCACGGCCTGAGCGTCTACTACTTCGAGCAGACCATCCCGTGGACGCAGGTCCCCTTCCCGAAGAAGCTCCCCGTCAAGGGCATCACCCCGGAGTCCGTCGCCAAGACCGGCACGAAGATGTACTACACGACGGTCCGCAAGTTCTGGGTCGACCCGACAACCGGTGCCCCCGTGTACGGCGAGGAGATCCACAAGGAGCAGATGCGCGGCGGCACGCTCCTCGCCAGTGATCCCGACAAGAAGATCACCGCGTTCGCCGGACACGTCAAGATGCGCCCCGACTTCATCAAGTCGACGGTCGACCTGGTCAAGTCCCAGCGCGTCCTGGTCCTGCTGCTGACCTCGTACCTGCCGTGGGGCTTCCTGATCCTCGGCGCGCTGCTGCTCGCGCTCTCGCTGTGGCTGGAGGCGCGCAGCCGGCGCCCCGGCGAGCCGGAGGAGACACCGGTGGCCGAGCCGGAGCCCGACCCGGTCAGCGTCTGAGGCGGGCGTTCGTGTGCCGCGTGGGCTCGGCCGCCGCCGGGTCCTCCGGCCACGGATGCTTGGGGTAGCGGCCGCGCAGATCGGCTCGTACGGAGCGGTAGCCGTCGCCCCAGAACGACGCCAGGTCCGCGGTGACGGCCGCGGGCCGCCCGGCCGGCGACAGCAGATGCACGAGCACCGGCACCCCCGCCACGCGCGGCGTCTCGCGCAGCCCGAACATCTCCTGCAACTTCACGGCGAGCACGGGCTGTTCGGGATCGGAGTAGTCGAGCCGCACCCGCGAGCCGCTCGGCACGGCGAGCCGCTCCGGCGCCAGCTCGTCAAGGCGCGCGGCCTGACCGCCCGCCCACGGCAACAGCCGCTTCAACGCCTCCCCGGCGTCGATCCGCCCGAGGTCCGCCCGGCGCCGCGCCGCGCTCAACTCCGGCTCCAGCCATTCGTTCACGCGCGCGTGCAGCGCGTCGTCGCTCACGTCCGGCCACGGCTCCCCGACGTGCCGCCGCAGAAACGCCAGCCGCTCCCGCAGCGCCACGGCGTCCTTGCTCCACCGCAGCAACCCGAGCCCCTCGCGCCGCAGCCCTTCCAGCAGAGCGTCCCGTACGAGGCCGGGGGCGGGGTTCTTGAGCGGCCGTACGGCGAGTTCGACGGCGCCGAGCCGGGTGACGTGCCGGGCCACCAACTCGCCGTCCGCCCACGCCACTTCGTCGCCCTCGTGGAGCAGTGGCGCGGCGGCCCGGCGCGCGGTCTCCTCGTCCACGACCGCGCCGAGCCGCACGCGCGCGTGCCCGGCCCCCACGGGCCGGTCGGCGACGGCCACGGCGACCCACTCGGCGTCCCGCAGGGCGGACCCGTCGGAAACGTCGGCGCGGGTGCCCGACACCATGAGCAGCGACCCACCGAGGCGCCGGGCAACCCGCTCGGGGAAGGCGAGCGCGGCGACGGTCCCGACGACGTGATCGTCGCTGCTGGAGCTGGAGCTGGAGCTGGAGCTGGAGCTGGAGCTTCTGCCGCCGTCGACCCCCGCCCCGGTACTGCCCCCGGTGCCGCGGCCGACCCCGCCCCCGGTCCCGCCGGCCGGGTCGTCCAATGCGGCGTTTCGGGTGGGTGGGTGGGTCGTCTCCCGCGCCGAAGGCGCGGACCCCGAGACCAGACGGGCCAGCCGCCGAACCTCACGTGCCCACCGCCCGGCATATGCGTCACGCCCCCGCCGAGCGGAACGCAACGCCCCGCCAAGATCATCCCCGTACTCCCGCGGCGGCTCCTCGCTCAGCAGTGCCACCACCTCGGCCGCCCGCTGCGCGCCCACCACGGGAGCCGCATCCACCAGGGCACGTCCAAGGCGGGGATGCAGCCCGAGCCCGGCCAACCGGCCACCCCGCGCGGTGGCCCTCCCTGAATCCCCGTCGACCGCACCCACCGCGGCCAGAGCGGACCGCGCCGCCGCCATCGCCCCACCGGGAGGCGCGTCCAGCAGCGCGAGCCCCGACGCGTCCGGGGCGCCCCAGCACGCCACCTGAAGCGCGAACGCCGTCAGGTCGGCCACCTTGATCTCCGGCGAGGGGAAGCGCGCGAGCCGCCCGTCCTCCGCCTCCTCCCAGCACCGGTACACCACTCCCGGCGCCTCACGCCCGGCCCGCCCCGCCCGCTGCGTCCCGGCCGCCCGCGAGGCCCGTACGGTCGTCAGTGCGCTCAACCCGCGCGCGTGGTCCACCCGCGGCTCCCTGGCGAGCCCCGCGTCCACGACGACCCGCACCCCCGGCACGGTCAACGACGACTCGGCGACGGCCGTGGCGAGCACCACCCGCCGCCGCGCCCCCGCCGCGAGCACCGCGTCCTGCACGGCGGCCGGCGCCCGCCCGTGCACCTGCAACACGTCCACATCGCCCAAGGCGCCCAACTGCCCGGCCACCCGCGCGATCTCCCCGACGCCCGGCAGGAAACACAGCACGTCCCCGTCCCGCTCGGCGAGCGCACGGCGCACCACGGACGCCACATGCGTGAGCAGCGCCGGATCCACCCGCATCCCGTGCGGCGGCCGCACCGGACGCGCGGGCGGCGCCCACACCACGTCCACCGGGTACGAGACGCCCTCGGCCTCGACGACCGGAGCGCCCCCGAGCAGCGACGCCCACGCCTCGGAATCCGTCGTCGCGGACGCCGCGACCAGCTTCAGCTCCGGCCGCAACGCCTCCCGTACGTCCCACAGAAAGGCGGCCACGGTGTCCGCGTCCAGGTGCCGCTCGTGCACCTCGTCGAGCATCACGGCATCGACGCCGTTCAACTCCTGGTCCCGTTGCAGCCGTTGCAGCAGCACCCCCGTCGTGACCACCTCGACGCGGGTGCGCGGCCCGACGACGCGCTCGCCGCGCACCGTGTAGCCGACCCGCTCCCCGACCTTCTCGCCGAGCAGCCACGCCATCCGCCGCGCCGCCGCCCGGGCCGCGATCCGTCGCGGCTCGGCGACCACCACACGACGTACGGGAGCGTCCTCGTCGAGCAGCCCGGCCAGCACCAGCGGTACGAGCGTCGTCTTGCCGGTGCCGGGCGGCGCCACGAGCACCGCGACCCCGGCACCGTCGAGAGCGGAGCGCAGCGCGGGCAGCGCGGACCGTACGGGAAGGGCGTGCAGCGCGTCGTAACGAAGAGAAGGGGGTGAAGAGGGTGAGGAGGGTGAGGTCACACCTTCAGTCTCGCTCGCACACGAAGATCGACGTACCTGGGATCAGGTTCCCGCGCAGCGGCGACCAGCCGCCCCACTCCTGCGTGTTCCACTCGGGCCACTCGGGCTCCACGAGGTCGACGAGCCGGAAGCCGCCCGCCACCACGTCCCGTACCCGGTCCCCGACGGTGCGGTGGTGCTCGACGTACACGGCCTGCCCGTCGTCGTCCTGCTCCACATAAGGAGTGCGGTCGAAGTACGAGGCCGAGACGGACAGGCCCTCGGGGCCCGGCTCGTCGGGGAACGCCCAGCGGATCGGGTGCGTGACCGAGAAGACGAACCGTCCGCCGGGCCGCAGCACGCGGTGCACCTCGCGCATCACCTGCACCTGGTCCGCGATGAAGGGGAGCGCCCCGTACGCGGAACAGGCGAGGTCGAAGGAGCCGTCCTTGAAGGGCAGCACGCTCGCGTCCGCCTCCACGAGCGGCACCTTGCCGCCGTCGATGCGCAGAGCGTGCTGGAGCTGGCGGTGCGAGAGGTCGAGGGCGACGGGACGGGCGCCCTGGGCGAGCAGCCAGCGCGAGCACTGCGCGGCGCCGGCCCCGATCTCCAGGACGTCCTTGTCGGCGAGCTCGTCGAGCGGGCCGAGCAGCTCGGCCTCGATCTCGTCGAGCCCCTCGGGGCACCACACGAAACGGTCGTCGCCCAGGAACGTGCCGTGCTCCACCTGATAGTCGTCCGCGTTCCTGTCCCACCAGCCACGGTTGGCCCGCGCGCTCTCCGTGGTGTCCGCGTCCCGCCGGGTCGCCGTCGAGTCGTCGTCGACCGTGGAGGTCGGGGAGACCGGGGAGACCGGGGAGGGGGAGTCGTGCGCTTCCATTGGTCCGGACTCTTGGATGATCGGCTCCCTCGTAATAATCTGCGGGCCCTGCGGTGTCAGTGGCCTCGCGTGACTGGTTTTCTGCCGGGTATGCGGCGATCCGCCCCGGGTGTGCGCCTTCGCGCATTGACCCTGTCCGGCTGCCCCCGTATGCTACAAGTTGCGCTGCGGGCCTGCGCACCTCGGACATAGCAGGCTGTGCTCGCATCTGTTGTATGTCCCCTCGGTTGTCGAGGCGCCACCGGTTCCTCACGGAAGCCCGGATTCGGCGCTTCCAAGGCTGTCCGGCTTCTTCAGAGCGAAACGGGCTCCCGGCGTAGCAGTACCCACCGACTTTCAATGTCCGCCGGAGCCCTTTCCCACATGACGAGCAGCACCGAGACCACCGCCACCACCCCGCAGGTTGCGGTCAACGACATCGGTAACGAGGAAGCATTCCTCGCCGCCATCGACGAGACGATCAAGTACTTCAACGATGGCGACATCGTCGACGGCGTCATCGTCAAGGTTGACCGGGACGAGGTTCTCCTCGACATCGGTTACAAGACCGAAGGTGTCATCCCGAGCCGCGAGCTCTCGATCAAGCACGACGTCGACCCGAACGAGGTCGTGGCCGTCGGCGACGAGATCGAGGCCCTGGTTCTCCAGAAGGAGGACAAGGAAGGCCGTCTGATCCTGTCCAAGAAGCGCGCTCAGTACGAGCGCGCCTGGGGCACGATCGAGAAGATCAAGGAAGAGGACGGGATCGTCACCGGTACCGTCATCGAGGTCGTCAAGGGTGGTCTCATCCTCGACATCGGCCTCCGTGGCTTCCTGCCGGCCTCCCTCGTCGAGATGCGCCGCGTTCGCGACCTTCAGCCTTACGTGGGCAAGGAGCTCGAGGCGAAGATCATCGAGCTGGACAAGAACCGCAACAACGTGGTCCTGTCCCGCCGTGCCTGGCTCGAGCAGACCCAGTCCGAGGTCCGCCAGACGTTCCTCACCACCCTGCAGAAGGGTCAGGTCCGCTCCGGCGTCGTTTCCTCGATCGTCAACTTCGGTGCCTTCGTGGACCTGGGTGGCGTCGACGGTCTCGTCCACGTCTCCGAGCTCTCCTGGAAGCACATCGACCACCCCTCCGAGGTTGTCGAGGTCGGCCAGGAAGTCACCGTCGAGGTTCTCGACGTCGACATGGACCGCGAGCGTGTCTCCCTGTCGCTGAAGGCGACGCAGGAAGACCCGTGGCAGCAGTTCGCCCGTACGCACCAGATCGGCCAGGTCGTTCCCGGCAAGGTCACGAAGCTGGTTCCGTTCGGTGCGTTCGTCCGCGTCGACGAGGGCATCGAGGGTCTGGTCCACATCTCCGAGCTGGCCGAGCGCCACGTGGAGATCCCGGAGCAGGTCGTCCAGGTCAACGACGAGATCTTCGTCAAGGTCATCGACATCGACCTCGAGCGTCGTCGCATCAGCCTCTCGCTGAAGCAGGCCAACGAGGCCTTCGGCGCCGACCCGTCGGTCGTCGAGTTCGACCCGACCCTGTACGGCATGGCCGCGTCCTACGACGACCAGGGCAACTACATCTACCCCGAGGGCTTCGACCCCGAGACCAACGACTGGCTCGAGGGCTTCGACACCCAGCGCGAGGCCTGGGAGACCCAGTACGCCGAGGCGCAGCAGCGCTTCGAGCAGCACCAGGCTCAGGTCATCAAGTCCCGCGAGGCCGACGCTCAGGCCGAGGCCGAGGGTGCCGCGGCTCCGGCCGGCGGTGCGGCTCCGGCCGCGTCCGGCGGCAGCGGTGGCGGCGGCGGCTCGTACTCCTCGGAGACGGCCGACAACTCCGGCGCGCTCGCCTCGGACGAGGCGCTCGCCGCGCTTCGCGAGAAGCTGGCGGGTGGCCAGAGCTGAAACGCTCTGCGCTAGCAGGTAGTTAGCGGTTGGCCCGCACCTTTTGGTGCGGGCCAACCGTTTTTTGTGCCCTGGGCAACAGAGGGGGGCCTCGTCCGCTGTGCGGCGTAGGCCGTAGTTACGCGCGCAGTTCCCCGCGCCCCCAAAAAAGGTCACCGGGCCCCTGGGCAGCCGTTACGTGGGGGATACACCGAGTGGTGGTGGGGCGTAACACGGTGTTGCCAGCATCCCCGGGTCAGTCAAGATCGCACTGATCCTGAGGGGAGCCGGGCCATGGCAGCACAGCAGGCGGCAGGGACGGGCAGCAGTCGGCGGGCGTTTTTGCGGAAGGTGGGGGTCAGTGGGGGTGCCGGGGCCATGTTCGCCACCATGGGGGCGCTCGGGCTCGCGCCCACCGCGCAGGCGGCGCAGCGGGAACTGCCGTATCGCGCGCCGCGGTCGGGGGACTTCTCGCTCAGCGGGCGCGGCGCCGCGAAGGTGGTGATCGTGGGTGGTGGTATCGCCGGGCTCGCCACCGCGTACGAGCTGGGCAAGGCGGGCTACGACTGTACGGTCCTGGAGGCCAGGGACCGCACCGGTGGGCGCAACTTCACGGTGCGGGGCGGCGATTCGACCGTCGACACGTACGGGAACAAGCAGACCGCGCGGTTCAGTGACGGGCAGTACATGAACGCCGGCCCGGCGAGACTTCCGCAGTGGATGGTGACGCTCGACTACTGCCGTGAACTCGGCGTGCCCATCGAGGTGTTCACCAATACGAACGCCGACGCCTACATCTTCAACGAGGGCGCCGGGATGACCGAGCCCGTGCGGTACCGGACCGCCAAGGCCGACGTGTACGGGTATGTGTCCGAGCTGCTGGCGAAGGCCTCCAACAAGGGGGCGCTCGACAAGGAGTTGACCGGCGGCGACCAGGAGCGGCTCGTCGAGTTCCTGAAGGACTTCGGGTCGCTGGGGGACAAGCTCGGCTACGAAGGGTCCGACCGGCGCGGGTACACGACCGTGCCCGCCGCGGCCGGGACGCCGGGCAAGGTGCTCGGTGGCGTGCCCTCCGCGTCCGAGGTGTTCGCCAGTGGGGTCGGGCGGTACTTCTCCTTCGAGTTCGGCTTCGACCAGGCCATGCTGATGTTCCAGCCGGTCGGCGGCATGGACCAGATACCGAAGGCGCTGACGCGCGCGATAGGGGCCTCCCGGATACGTACAGGGGCCGCCGTCAGCAAGATCACGGACAAGGGTGACGGGGTCGCCGTCACGTATACACAGGGCGGGCGGACCCGGGTCGTCGAGGCGGACTACTGCGTCGGGGCGCTGCCGCCGAACATCCTCGCCAAGATCCCGCACAACCTCGGCTCCGGCGTGCAGAGCGCCCTGGAGGCCATCAAGCCGCAGTCCGCGGGGAAGATCGGCCTGGAGTACCGGAGCCGGTGGTGGGAGACCGACCACCGGATCTACGGCGGCATCACCGAGACCGACATGGACCTCAGCCACATCTGGCACCCCTCGTACGGGTTCCACGGCGAGCGCGGCCTCATGATCGGCTACTACAACTACGACACCGACGCCGACGCGTACGCGAAGCTCACGCCCGAGAAGCGGGAGGCGCGGGCCGTCGCGCAGGGCGTCAAGATCTACGGCGAGAAGTACCGGACCGAGCTGGCGACCTCGTTCTCGCACCACTGGCGGCAGACGCCGCACCTGGAAGCCGCATGGCACGACACCCCCGGCGGGCCCGACGACCCCCGCTACAAGCCGCTCGACGAACCGACGGGCCGCGTCTACTTCGCCGGTGACTGGCTCAGCTACACGGACGCCTGGCAGCACGGGGCGTTCACGTCCGCGCGGCGGGCCGTCGGCAAGCTGCACGCGCGCGTGATGGCCAACTGACATGTACTGATGCGCTGCTTATCCGCATAAGAGGCTGCTGAGAATGGGTGCGGGCGGGAATGCGCGCACCCTCTCCGCGCGTTCTTGTCTTGGAACACGAGGAGGAGCGGTCACTGTGCTTGATCCGCAGGATTTGTACTCATGGGAGCCGAAGGGGCTCGCCGCCGTGGACATGGCGCTTGCCCAGGAGTCGGCCGGGTTGGTCATGCTCTACCACTTCGACGGATACATCGACGCCGGTGAGACCGGCGACCAGATCGTCGAGCGGCTCATCGACTCGCTGCCGCACCAGGTGGTGGCCCGCTTCGACCACGACAGGCTCGTCGACTACCGGGCGCGCCGGCCGCTGCTCACCTTCCGGCGCGACCGGTGGTCCGAGTACGAGGTGCCGGTGCTCGAGGTGCGGCTCGTCCAGGATGCGACGGGGGCGCCGTTCCTGCTGCTCGCAGGGCCGGAGCCGGACGTCGAGTGGGAGCGGTTCGCGGCCGCGGTGGGGCAGATCGTGGAGCGCCTTGGAGTGCGCCTCGCGGTGAACTTCCACGGGATCCCGATGGGCGTCCCGCACACCCGCCCCGTCGGCCTCACCCCGCACGGCAACCGCACCGACCTGGTGCCGGGGCACGCCAGCCCGTTCGACGAGGCGCAGGTGCCGGGCAGCGCCGCGGCCCTCGTCGAGTACCGCCTCATGGAGGCCGGGCACGACGTCCTCGGCGTCGCCGCGCACGTGCCGCACTACATCGCCCGCTCCGCGTACCCGGACGCCGCGCTGACCGTCCTGGAGGCGATCACCGCTGCGACCGGGATGGTGCTGCCGGGCGTCGCGCACGGACTGCGCACGGACGCGCACCGTACGCAGACGGAGATCGACCGCCAGGTCCAGGAGGGCGACGAGGAGCTGGTCTCCCTGGTCCAGGGCCTTGAGCACCAGTACGACGCGGCGGCAGGAGCGGACCAGCGCGGCAACATGCTCGCGGAGCCGCTGGACATCCCGTCGGCGGACGAGATCGGCCAGGAGTTCGAGAAGTTCCTGGCCGAACGCGAGGGCGACGCCTGATCACAGCGCCTAAGCTTCCGCTTATGTTGAAGGTGGGGCTGACCGGCGGAATCGGCGCCGGGAAGAGTGAGGTGTCACGGCTGCTCGTGGAGCGGGGAGCCGTACTGATCGACGCCGACAAGATCGCGCGGGAGGTCGTCGAGCCCGGGACCGAGGGGCTCGCGGCCGTCGTGGAGGCGTTCGGTGACGAGGTGCTCGCTCCGGACGGCAGCCTCGACCGGCCGAAACTCGGCTCGGTCGTGTTCGCGGACGCCGACAAGCTGGCCACGCTCAACAAGATCGTGCACCCGCTGGTCGGTACCCGCTCCTCCGAGCTGGAGGCCACCGCGGGCCCCGACTCCGTCGTCGTCCACGACGTTCCGCTGCTCACCGAGAACGGGCTGGCGCCGCTCTACGACCTGGTGATCGTCGTCGACGCGAGCACCGATACCCAGCTTGACCGCCTCACCCGTCTGCGCGGCATGAGCGAGGAGGACGCGCGGGCCCGGATGTCCGCGCAGGCCACCCGCGAGAAGCGCCTGGAGATCGCGGACATCGTGATCGACAACGACGTACCGCTGGAGCGGTTGAGGGAGCGGGTCGACGAGGTCTGGGCGGAGCTGGCGCGCCGGGCGCGTGCCGCGACCGCGTGATCGTCCTCGCCGCCTGCACCTCGCTCGGCGGCCTGGTGGCGCTCGTCGCGGGCGCGTACGGCCTGCAGCGCAGCCGTCGCGTCCAGGGCGCGGGGAACATAGCGCAGGCCCTGGTCAAACCGCCGCAGCCGGGGTCCGAGCGGCCTCTGCTCCAGTTCGCGACGGACGACGGGCGGGTCGTGGAGGTCGTCTCGCCCGTGCCGCCCAGCAAGCGGCGCCCGCTGCCCGCCGGCGGGGTCGTCAGCGTCGCGTACGACACCGAGGACCCGCGCGAGACCGTGCTACTCGGCGGCGAACGCCCCGGCGTGGACCGGGCCTTCATGATCGCGGGCGCCCTGCTCGTGCTCGTGGGCATGGTGCTCACGGTGTCCCTGAGCCGCTCGCGCTGACGGTGCCGCGTGTTCCGCCGGCGGGCCGCGGGCAGGAATAGCCCCTACGGTCCACGGTGTTGACCTGGTCGACACCAGGAGGAGGTTCGTCGTGCCCGAATCCACACCGGAGACGCACGTCATCGACTATCGCGCCGCCGAGCAGCTCCTGGCCGCGCGCGATCCGCGCGGAGCGGTGAAGCTTCTGGACGACGTGATCGCCGTCTACCCGGAGCACACCGCGGCCCGGCTGCTGCGGGCCCGCGCGTTCTTCGCCGCCGCGCAACTGCGGGCGGCCGAGCTGGAGTTCACGATCGTCCTGGAGCGCGAGCCGGACAACGCGTTCGCGCATTTCGCGCTGGCCAGGACGTACGAGCGGTGGTCGCGCCCGCAGCAGGCCCGGCGGCACTTCCGGCTCGCCGCGGCGCTCGACCCGCAGCCGGATTACCTGGCGGCGGCGCGCTTCGACGACTGATCGCCGCTACTGGGGCTTGTGGTACGGCGGGACGTCCCGGCCCGGCTGGTAGTGCGGGCCCTGGCGGATGTGCCGCAGGATCATGAACAGGTCGACCGTCGTGACCAGCCACAGGATTCCGCAGGCCAGCGCCCACCAGGGGCGGTGCGCGAGCAGGAACGCGACGGTGCCGAAGACCGTCCACACCAGCCCGAACAGCGCGAGGCCGAGCCGCAGGCGCAGCGGGCTGCGGGCGGTGACCGGCTCGTCACCGGTGCGGATGAAGTGCGCCGGATGCGGCATGTGCACTCCTTTCGTTGCACCTCTTCCAGAGTGCCACGCAGAACCCGCGCACGGGGAACGGCGCGGGCGGGGAACGCCGCGTGAGGGTGGTTCGTTGGGCCTGCATGGGTCTTGAGATGCGTACGGGATACGAAGGCACGGGGCCGGGCGCCATCACACCGGACGGCTGTGCCGTGGAGCTGTACTCGCGGCTCGCCGTCGAGGACGAGCCGGACGTCGTCGCGGGCGCCGTGCCCGCGGGTGCGAAGCTGCTGGAGCTGGGCTGCGGGGTCGGCCGCGTGACGCACTCGCTCGTCGATCGGGGCTTCAAGGTCACGGCGGTGGACGAGTCGCCCGAGATGCTGGAGCGGGTCCGGGGCGCGCGCACGGTGCGCGGCGCCATCGAGAGCCTCGACCTCGGGGAGACCTTCGACGCGGTGCTGCTCGGGTCGATCCTCGTCCACACCGGGGAGGCGGAGGTGCGCGCGGGGATGCTCGCCGCGTGCCGGCGCCATGTCGCCGAGGACGGCTGCGTGCTGATCCAGCGCGAGCGGCCGGGGGCGCACGAGAACCTGCCGCGTGAGGTGACCGGGCCCGGCGGCGGGTTCACGATCCGCAAGCTGCACTCGGAGCCGGTCGGCGACGGCGTGCGCTCGGTGAAGGTCGAGTACGTGTTCCCCGACGCGGTGTGGACGCAGACGTACCGGGCCCGCCCGCTCACCCAGGAGGAGTTCGAACAGGCGCTGGCGCAGGCCGACTTGAAGGTCGACCGGGTGCTGACGGAGGACGGGACCTGGGTGCGCGCGGTACCGGCGTGACGGCGGGCGGCGGCCGATGAGTTCGGGCGCCGCTCCCGGTCCAACTCTGTGACAGCGCACCGCATCGTGCGGGCCGCGCCCCCCTTCCGTCACCGAGGAGACCGTCATGTCGAACGCCGTCGTGGCCGCGCCCGTCCGTTCCCGCGCCGCCCGGATCTCGCTGCACACCGTCACCATCGTGCTCGCCCTGTTCTACGGGATCGCGAGCGGACTGCCGAAGCTGATCGCGCACCCCACGGCCGTCGAGGCCTTCAATGGCATCGGCTGGGGCAGGCCCGGTATGTACGCCATCGGGCTGCTCGAAGTCGCGGGCGCCGTCGGCCTGTTGGTGCCCGTGCTCTCCGGGCTCGCGGCGATCGGTCTGAGCCTGCTGATGGTGGGCGCGTTCTTCATGCAGGTCGTGGCGTTCGACGGGGAGAACGCCGCGACGCCATTGATCCTGCTGGTGCCGCTCGTCGTGCTGGCGTGGGTGCGGCGGGGGCGGAACCGGGAGTTGGTGGCGCTGTTGCGGCGCTGACGTCGTCCGGCCCCGGCGCTGTAACGGCGCCGGGTCGTCCGGTCGTCCGGCCCCGAGCCGAGGTCCCCTCCTGGTGGCCTCGGCTCAGTCCTGTCCGGGGCCCGGGGCGCCCGGCGCCTGCGGCCCCTGGCCGAACACGCCGCGCAGCCGCTCCAGTTCCCTGCGGTCGCGCTTCGTCGGGCGGCCCGTGCCGCGGTCGCGGATGCCGACCGGGGAGATCACCTCGCGCGGGGGCGGCGGCGGGGAGTTGTCGACGTAGGCCTCGGCGGCGACCGGCGCCCCGACCCGCTTGCGGATCAGGCGCTCGACCTTGACCAGGCGCTCGCGCTCGCCGGGCCTGCGCACCCGCACCTCGTCCCCGACGCGCAGCGCCTGCGCGGGCTTGGCGCTCGTCCCGTTGACCTTGACGTGCCCGGCCTTGCAGGCGGCCGCCCCCGCCGAGCGCGTCTTGACCAGGCGTACGGCCCAGATCCAGCTGTCGACCCGCACGCTCCCGCCGCCGCCCGAACCGTCCGGCGCCTGCGGTGTCCCCGGTGTCTGCGATGCCATGTGTCCGACGATAGTCCCGCGCGGGCCGCGCCCCGAACCCGTTGTCGCCCCCGTCGGCGAGCCCCGGCCGAACTGTCCCCGCCCAGCCCGGATAATCCGGGCGAAAGGAGCGTATTCGACAGCGAGGGGTGCACACGACATGGACGGCACGGATGCCATCGACCCGACCGGCGACCCGCGGGCCGCGGTCGACCGACTGATGGACGGGCTGCGGTCCGACCTGGAACGGCTGGCCGCCATCCCGTCCGTCGCCTTCCCCGGCTACCCGGCGGAGCCCGTGCGCGAGGCCCACGACCTGCTCGTCGGGCTGCTGCGGGACGCGGGCGTGGAGCACATCGAGACCCTCGACCTGCCCGACACCGCACCCGTGATCTTCGGCGAGATCCCGCCGCCCACGCCCGACGCCCCGACCGTCCTGCTCTACTCCCACTACGACGTGCAGCCGCCCGGCGACGAGAGCCTGTGGAAGTCGCCGCCGTTCACACCGACCGCGATCGAGGGCGGGCTGCGGGCCCGTGGCATCGCGGACGACAAGTCGAACGTCATCGCCCACCTCGGCATGCTGCGGGCCTTCGGCGGCCGGCCGCCCGCCGGCGTGAAGATCGTCTTCGAGGGCCAGGAGGAGTACGGCAGCCCCTTCGACGGCTATCCGCCCACCGACCCGGACCGGTTCGCCTGCGACGCCATGGTCATCGCGGACCTCGGCAACATCCGCCCCGGCACCCCCACCCTCACCACCGGCCTGCGGGGCGCGGCGGAAGTCACCGTAGAGGTCCGCACGCTCCAAGAGGCCCGCCACAGCGGCGAGTTCGGCGGCGCGGCCCCCGACGCCCTGCTCGTCCTCCTCAAGGCCCTGTCCACGCTGCACGATGTGCACGGGGACGTGGCGGTGGAGGGCCTGCGCCGCGACAAGTGGACCGGCACGAGCTACTCCGACGAGGAGTTCCGCGAGCTCGCCGGCGTCGAGGAGGGCCTCCCGCTGCTCGGCAGCGGCACCCTCGGCGAACGCCTGTGGAGCGGTCCCGCGATCACCGTCATCGGCCTCGACGCGCCGAGCGTGGAGCACGCCGCGTCGGCCGTCGTCCCGCACGCCCGCGCCAAGCTGAACCTGCGCTTCCACCCCCAGCAGGACCCGCGCGAGGCCCAGGACCTCCTCGTACGGCATCTGCGCTCGCTCAAGCCCTTCGGCATCGAGCTCACCGTCACCCCCGGCGACACCGGCCCCGGATACGAGGCGGACACCGGCGGCCCCGCCTACCGCGCGGCCCGCGCCGCGCTCAAGGAGGCGTGGGGCACCGACGCCTCGTACGTCGCGACCGGCGGCTCCATCCCGCTGGTCAACGGCCTCGCGCAGGCCGCGCCGAACGCCGAGGTGCTGCTCTTCGGCGCCCAGGACAACCTCTGCAACCTGCACGCCCCCAACGAACGCGTCCTGTTCTCCGAACTGCGCGCGACCGTCGTCGCGATGTGCGCGTTCGTGCGGGAGTACGCGGCCGACTTCCGGAGCGGCTCATGAGCACGGACAGCACCGACAGCACGGACAGCACGACCGGGGCCCCCGAACAGCCCCCGGCGAAGAGGAAGTTCACCTTCCCCAGCGCCCTCACCGTCCTCGCCGTCGTCACGATCGCGATCTGGCTGCTCGCGTTCCTGATCCCCTCGGGGGCGTACGACAGGAACAGCGCGGGCGCGCCCGTCGAGGGCACGTACCAGCGCGTCGACTCCGGGCAGACCTTCGTCGACCGCCTCAACGACCTCTTCCTCGCCCCGGTCAACGGCCTCTACGGCATCCAGGACCCGAAGACCGCCCTCGTCTCGCCGGACAACTCCGGTGATCTGTACGGCAGTGCGGGCGTCTTCCTCTTCGTGCTCGCCATCGGCGCGTTCATCACCGTCGTCTTCGCGACCGGCGCCCTCGACCGCGGCATCGGCCGCCTCGCCCACCGGCTGCGCGAGCGCGGGGCGCTGCTCATCGCGGGCGTCATGGCCGTCTTCTCCGTCCTCGGCACGGTCGAGGGCTTCGCCGAGGAGACGCTCGGGTTCTACGGACTGATCGTGCCGCTGATGCTCGCGCTCGGCTACGACCGGATGACGGCGGTCGGCGCGATCATCCTCGGCGCGGGCGTCGGCGTGCTGTGCTCGACCGTCAACCCGTTCGCGACCGGCGTCGCCTCCTCGGCCGCCGACATCTCGCTGGGCGACGGCATCGCGCTGCGGTTCGCGATGTGGATCGTGCTGACCGCGGTCACCATCGCGTACGTCATCCGCTACGCGAAGCGCGTGCGGAGCGATCCGGAGCGCTCGATCTCGGGCTTCCTGCCGGGGGACCGGGACCTCGACGAGACGGCCGCCGGGGCGGCCGAGGCGCCCGAACTCACAGGCCTGCACAAGGGCGTTCTGGTCGCCACGACGCTGGTCTTCGCCTTCATGATCTTCTCGGTGGTGCCCTGGGCGAGCGCCTTGACGGGCGACGCCGACGCGACCCCGTACGGCTTCGAACTCGACTGGTCCTTCCCGCAGTTGGCGGCGCTGTTCCTGGTCGCCGCCGTGCTGGTGGGGCTCGTCGCGCGGATGGGCGAGCAGAAGCTCAGCTCGACGATCATCCAGGGGGTCGCCGACTTCGTCTCGCCCGCGCTCGTCATCCTGCTGGCCCGCGGCGTCACCGTGATCATGAACAACTCGAAGATCACGGACACGGTCCTGCACGCCATCGAGGGCGTCGTGAAGGGCACCTCGTCGGGCATCTTCGCGATCATCGTCTTCGTCGTGAACCTGCCGCTCGCCTTCCTCATCCCGTCCACGTCCGGGCACGCCACCCTCGCCATGCCGATCCTCGCGCCGCTCGCCGACTTCGCGGACGTCTCGCGCGCGGTCGTCGTCACCGCGTGGCAGGCGGCCAGCGGCTGGATGAACCTGTGGGTGCCGACGACCGCCGTCACCATCGGCGGCGTGGCCCTCGCCAAGGTCGGCTACGACAAGTACCTGCGGTTCGTGTGGCCGCTGCTGGCCATCCTGTTCGTGCTGGTCTGCGCGTTCGTGGCACTGGGGGCCGCGTTCACGTAGCGCCTATCGTCGGAGTCATGGACGGCATGGACGGCATGGGCGGTCTCGGTGAACTCGACGAGCGCATCAGCGGCTGCCGGGCCTGCCCCCGTCTCGTCGAGTGGCGCGAAGAGGTCGCGCGCACCAAGCGCGCCGCCTTCGCCGACTGGACGTACTGGGGGCGCCCGGTGCCCGGCTTCGGCCCGCACGACGCCTCCCTCCTGGTCGTCGGCCTCGCGCCCGCCGCGCACGGCGCCAACCGCACGGGCCGCATGTTCACGGGCGACCGCTCGGGCGACGTCCTCTACCGGGCCCTGTACGACATCGGGCTCGCCTCCCGTCCTGACGCCGTCAGCGCCGACGACGGGCTGACCCTGCACGGCGTCCGGATCACCTCGCCCGTGCACTGCGCGCCGCCCGCGAACAAGCCGACGCCGGCCGAGCGCGATACCTGCCGGCCCTGGCTCGTCCAGGAGCTGAACCTGCTGCGGCCCACCCTGCGCGCGGTCGTCGTGCTCGGCGCGTTCGGCTGGCAGGCGGCGCTGCCCGCCTTCGCCGAGGCCGGGTGGACGGTGCCCCGCCCGCGCCCAGCCTTCGCCCACGGCGCCCGAGTCGACCTGCCAAGGGCTGAAGGCGGCGAAGACCTCTCCCTGTTCGGCTGCTTCCACGTGAGCCAGCGCAACACCTTCACCGGCAGGCTCACCCCGGAGATGCTGCGCGGCGTTCTGCGGGACGCGGCGCGCACCGCCGGGCTCCACCCGTTCGGCCCAGCTCCGCAGGCCGGGGGCCCGCCCGCTTCCTAGCGTGGCCGTGTGGCAGCAGAGACAGCGCAGGAGACGACGCCCAAGCCGCCCGCGGCGGCCTACCGCAACCTCATCGTGGCGACCGTGGGCTTCGCGCTCACGTTCTGGGCATGGAACCTCATCGCCCCGCTCGGCAGTGCCTTCGGCGAGTCCCTGGGACTCAGCTCGTTCGAGCAGTCCTTCCTGGTCGCCGTGCCGGTGATCGTCGGTTCGCTGGGCCGGATCCCGGTCGGCGCCCTGACCGACAAGTTCGGCGCCAAGCTGATGTTCCCGCTGGTGACCGCCGCGACGATCGTCCCTGTGCTCCTGGTGACGGTGGCCAGGGACTCGTACCTCGCGATGATCATCGTCGGTTTTCTGCTGGGCCTCGGCGGCACCACGTTCGCCATCGGTGTCCCGCTGGTGAACTCCTGGTTCCCGCCCGCCAAGCGCGGCGCGGCGGTCGGCATCTTCGGCATGGGCATGGGCGGTGTGGCGCTGTCCGGGTACTTCACCCCGCGCATCGCCAAGCACGGCGAGAACCTGCCGTTCTACATCGTCGCGATCGCGCTCGCCGCGTTCGTGGTGGTCGGCTGGTTCCTCATCAGCGACCACCCCGGCCGCACCATCCCGACGACCTCGCTCGGCGAGCGCCTCGGCCAGGCCGGGAAGCTCCGGGTGACCTGGGAACTGTCGGCGCTCTACGCGATCGGCTTCGGCGGCATCGTCGCGTACGGCACGTATCTGCCCACGTACTTGAAGACCTGGTACGAACTCGACCCCGTCGACGCGGGCACCAAGGCCGCCGGGTTCGCCCTCGTCACCGTGATCTTCCGGCCGATCGGCGGCTGGCTCTCCGACCGGATCCACCCGGCGGTCGTCACCGCCACGGCGCTCGCCGTCGTCGCGATCTTCGCCATCGTGCAGGCCTTCAATCCGCACCTGGCGCCCGGCGGCACGATCGACCTGCTCGTCATGGCCGCGGGCCTCGGCACCGCGAGCGGCAGCGTCTTCGCCCTCGTCGCACAGGTCACCCCACCGTCCCAGGTCGGCTCGGTCACCGGCATCGTCGGCGCCATCGGCGGCCTGGGCGGCTTCGTCCCGCCACTGGTCATGGGCGCGATCTACACCGCGCAGAACTCCTACTCCATCGGCTTCATGCTGCTGTCCGACCTGGCGCTCGCGGGCTGTGTGTACGCGTTCGGGCGCATGCGCAGCATCAAGGTCCACTGACTCGGAGGCGGGGCGCGGCGGGCGGGTAGTAGGTTCGCCGGATGCCTCTGTACCCGCCTGTCGAACCGTACGACCACGGCCTGCTCGACGTAGGTGACGGAAACCGGATCCACTGGGAGACCTGCGGCAACCCGCACGGCAAGCCCGCCGTCGTGCTGCACGGCGGTCCCGGCTCCGGGGCCACGCCCTTCACCCGGCGCCTGTTCGACCCGGAGCGCTACCGGATCGTGCTGCTCGATCAGCGGGGCGCGGGCCGCTCCACGCCGCCGGCGAGCGCGTACGACACCGACATGAGCGTCAATACGCTGCCGAAGCTGATGGCCGACCTGGAGCTGCTGCGCGCTCATCTCGGCATCGAACGCTGGCTGGTGTGGGGCGTGTCCTTCGGGTCCGTCCTGGCCCTGCGGTACGCGCAGACGCACCGGGACGCCGTCTCCGAACTGGTCCTGACAGGCCTGGCGACCGGCAGCCAGGAAGAAGTCGACTTGTTGACGAGGGGCCTCGGGAGGGTGTTCCCGGAGGCGTTCGCGGCGTTCCTCGACGGGCTGCCGGAGGGGGAGCGGGACGGCGATCTCGCGGCCGCGTACAACCGGCTCCTGGAATCCCCGGACCCGGCCGTACGCGAGAGGGCCGCGCTGGCCTGGACCGACTGGGAGACGGCGGTCGCCTCGCAGCCGCCGCGCTCCGTGCCCCGCTACCAGGACCCGGACTTCCGCTACGGCTTCGCGCGCACCGTCACGCACTACTGGTCGCAGAGCCACTTCCTGGACGGGCCCGACACGGTGCTGCGCGACCTGCCGCTGCTCAAGGGGCTGCCGGCGGTGGTGGTGCAGGGGCAGGTCGACCTCGGCAATCTGCTCGGCATCCCGTGGCGGCTCGCGCGGGCCTGGCCGGACGCGGAGCTGATCGTCGTGGACGAGGCGGGGCACAACGCGGGGGCGCCGGGCATCGCCGATGAACTGGTCGCCGCGCTGGACAGGTTCGGCGGCTGTGGGGTCGGGGTCAGCGCCCGCGGCGTCGCCTGACCCGCTCGCCCTGCGCCTCGATGAACTGCAACTCCAGGGCGGCCGGGGCGGGCGCGAGACCGGGCCCTCCGGCCTCCGCCCACGCCAGGACCTCGTCGGTCACGTCGTCCCCCATCGACCAGCCGATCCACGCGGCCTTCCCGCCGCGGGCGCGACCCTGGGCGGAGGGCTGGAGCACGACGACGTTCGCCTGGTCGCACGGCCCGAGACAGTCGACGACCCGCACGGCGAACCGCCCCTGCGAGGCCCGCGCCGCCGCCTGCCAGCGCTCCAGCTGCCAGTCGTGGTCGTAGCCGGGGTACTTGCGGGCGTCGCCGCAACAGCAGCCCCGGCACACGACGAGGGTGCAGGGGCGGGTGCGGGCAGCGCCGATGAGGGTGGGCACGGGGGTGGGACTCCTGTGGTTACGGATGGACGGTCACGCGATGGGGTCGTCGCCATCGTCTCTGTCGTCTCCGCCGTCTCCGCCGTCTCCGCCGTCTCCGAAGAGATGACGGACGGTGGAGCGGTGGTTGGTGCGGACGTGGGTGAGGGCCGTCGCCCGCGCGCGGTCGGCGTCGCCCTCGGCCATCGCCTCGTACAACTCCCGGTGTTCGGCCAGCTGTTGGGCCCACTCCTCGCCGCGCCGGGTGAGCCAGCGCAGCCGCCCGCTGACGGGCTGCATCACCGACACGATGAGTTCGTTGCGCGCCATCTCCAACAGCCGGTCGTGGAAACGGGTGTTGACGTCGGTGTTGGTCTCGGCGTCGCCCTCGCGCGTCGCGCGCGTGGCGCGCTCGAGCAGCCCCTCCAGCTCCGCCAGGTCGTCCTTGGTGGCCCGCTCGGCCGCGAGCCCGGCGGCGTAGACCTCCAAGGCCTCGCGCAGCTCGTACAGTTCGGTGACATCGGTGCGGGTCAGGGTGCGCACGACGGCCCTGCGGGGCGTCTCGTACGCCACGAAGCCCTCGGCGAGCAGCGCCCGGATCGCCTCGCGGACGGGAACCCGGGACACCCCGAACCGCTCGGCGAGCTCCCGCTCGACGAGCCGGTCGCCGGGTCGCCGGCGCCCGCCGATGATGTCCTCGCGCAGGGCGGCGAGTACGCGCTCGCGCACCGCGCCCAGGGGCTCCACCGATCCTGCCGTCGTCATGGGTCCATCTTCGTCGATGTCCGGGAGGTGCAGGGGGAGCGGGGTGGGTTTACGGAGATGTAACCGCACGGACATTGCCGGGTGGGGTCGGCGGCGGGACGATCGCGCGGTATTGGTATACCAAACCTTCTTGCCGGAGGATCGCCATGTCCGTGGCCGAGCCAGTGCACTCTCAGTCCGTCGCCCCCGTGCCGCCGGATCCGCGCCTGACGAACGCGGATCTCGCGCCGGCGGCCGAGCGCAAGTGGAAGGTCTACGACCTCTTCGCCCTGTGGATGTCCGACGTCCACAACCTCGGCAACTACACGTTCGCCGCAGGCCTGTTGGTGCTCGGCCTCAACGCCTGGCAGGTCTTCACCTCGCTGCTCGTCGGCTTCGTCCTGATCTACATCGGCTGCAACGCGATGGGCCGCATCGGCCAGCGCCACGGCGTCCCGTTCCCGGTCGTCAGCCGGATCAGCTTCGGCGTCTGGGGAGCGAACATCCCGGCGCTCGTCCGGGCCGTGATCGCCATCATGTGGTACGGAATCCAGACGTATCTGGCGTCGGTCGCGGTGAACGTGATGGTGCTGGCGGCGTTCCCGGGGACGAAGTCGTGGACGGAGCACTCGTTCCTGGGCCTGCACGCGCTGGGCTGGGCGTCCTTCCTCCTCCTCTGGCTGGTGCAGTCCCTGATCATCACGCGCGGCATGGAGTCGGTCCGCAAGTTCCAGGACTTCTGCGGCCCCGCGATCTGGGTGGTGATGCTCGCCCTCGCGATCTGGATCTGGGCGAAGGCGGGCTGGACGATCTCGCTGACGTCGACGCCGCACCCGGTCTCCACGGGCGAACAGTTCCGCCAGTGGTTCGGCGCGATCGGCCTGATCCTCGCCACGTACGGCACGCTGATGCTCAACTTCTGCGACTTCTCCCGCTTCGCACCGGACTACAAGACGGTCCGCCGCGGCAACTTCTGGGGCCTGCCGATCAACTCAACCGCCTTCGTGGTGCTGTCCGTTGTGGTCACTGCGGGCAGCGTCGAGGTCTTCGGCGAGGCGATCACCGACCCGGCGCTGCTGGTGGCGAAGATCGGCAACACCTGGGTCCTGGTCTTCGGCGCCCTGACCTTCGCGATCGCCACGATGGGCGTGAACATCGTCGCCAACTTCGTCTCCCCGGCCTACGACCTGGCGAACGTCTGGCCGCAGAAGATCACGTTCAAGGTGGGCGGGGCGATCTCGACGGTCCTGGCCCTGCTGGTCACGCCGTGGAACCTGTACTCGAACCCGGACGTCGTGAACTACTTCCTGGGCGGGCTCGGGGCATTCCTGGGCCCGCTGTTCGGCATCCTGATGCTCGACTACTTCTGGGTGAAGCGCGGCCGGGTCGACACGGAGGCGCTCTTCGACGCGCGGCCGGGCTCGCGCTACTACTACCGGCACGGCGTGAACCCGAAGGCGGTCGCGGCATTCGTCCCGTCGGCGGCGCTGGCGGTGGTGTTGGCGTTGGTCCCGTACTTCGACTCGGTGGCCGCGTATTCGTGGTTCATCGGGACGGCGGTGGGGGCGGGGGTTTATGGGGTGGTGTGTTGGGGGGAGCGGGAACGGTCCTCACGCGGTCAGCAGCGGTTCGAGGAACCGGCTGGGCGTCCCGTGCCAGAAGATCGCCATTGAGTCACGGGACCGCGTCGCGGCGACGAACAGCAACGAGCGCGCGCAGCAGCTCGCGCTTGTAGCGCAGTGCGTCGGTGCGCTGAAGCCGGAGCACGGCCTGCCGTGGCACGAGTCCCTCGCTCACACCAGCGATGATCATGCGCTGGTACTCAAGGCCCTTGAACCGGAACATCGTGCCGATGTGGACGCCCTCGCTGCCACGTGGCCCGTCGGGGCCGATCTCGACACCACGCACGCCGGCATGGGCCGGCGTCACCGCGATCTGCTGGGCCATCTCGTTGGTCGGCACGCAGATGGCGATCTGCTCTCGTGGGATGTCGCCCCAGGCGGCGATCAGCTCGGCGATGGCGTCCCGTTCCGACTCCCCGTCATGGCGGTCCCAGGGCTCCTACAGACGGAGGAGTATGCGGAGGCGGTCTTCCGTATGCGTCGGCCCCTGCTGGACGAGGACACCGTGGCCCGTGATCCGGCGCCTCATCGGCGGAGAGCGAGTCATGCGGGGGCAGTTGGAGCAGTTGCTCTTGTGCGGGCAGCGTCGCGATGTAGAGATCCAGGTGATGCCGTTCCGTCGCGACGAACATGCGGCGCTGGGTGGTCCGTTCACTTTGATCGAGACAACGGACGGGCGCAGGATCGCCTACGTAGAGGTGCACAAGGAGAGCCGCCTCTTCACGGAGCGGAGTTCGGTCCGTGAGTTCGAGGAACAGTATGGAATCCTCAGGGCGCAGGCCCTCACGCCGAGTGAGTCGCATGGCGCCGTTGGCTTCGCCGTCAGGTCAGTCGCCGGCCCATGCGGGCGGACGCGCGCTCCGTGTCCTTCGTGTGCCACCAGTCGAACAGGTTGGTGCGCACCAGAAGCTCAAGGGTGTGCACCGAACTCTCGGTGAGGTCTCCGCTCACCATGCTCGCGTCGGGTCCGCCGTAGGCGAGCGAGACCCGCCAGCGCTCCTCGGACACCTGGACATCCATCTCGATGTTCAGTGTCGGACGGATTGAGGGAACGCGTACCGCGAGGACTTCGATGGGAACGCCAGGGCCTTGCCGCTGAACTCCCGAGATCCGCTGGATGAGTTGCTCTTGAACCTGCTCCGCTGTGGCCATTTCAGTCTCAACAATTCACTGCTGCGAAAGTGGTGTATTCGACGGTGGCGGTGATGATGCCTTGCGGGCTGACCCTCGAGCCAGGCCCTCCGTAAGGGCCTTGATTGTAAACTACCTTGAAGAGGTGCCGCATCTCATGATGACCTTGGACGGCCCGCGGTAGAACGTGTAGACCACTTTGCGGTAGCTCTGTCGCTTGCACGGATTTGACGCGGCGGCTGACGATGCGGGCGCGACGTGCGTGGTGGGGGTGGTGGTCTCGGCGGCCGCCGGGACGGTGGCCATTAATGTCGCGCTGAGTGCTGTGGCGAACAGGGCGGCTGACGTGCGGCTGATTATTTTCACTCGCATGGATACCTCGATCTTGCAGTCCCGAATTCCCCTGAAGTGGAGACATTCGCAAGGCGGTGGATTCCGCGAGGTGGATCCTATGGCGAGTGGGTGTCAGGGATTGGGTGAGTCATCCATGAGAAGGGTAACTCCCCGTGAATGGAACCGAGTTGGTGTGGAATTCATCCTCCTGTTAAGGGTCCCCTCAGGTTGAATTCTTAACGTTAGGGATCGGAGTTATGGCGGCCCGGTCTCGGCTCGGTGGGGCGGCTGACGATCACGTCGGGGCGGTACGGGATCTGCCTCAGGCGGCTGCGGGCGCGGTCCTAGAACTCGTCGAAGCCGGCGAGCGGGAAGTTGAAGGTGCTCCCCGTGCTGATGGGTGGTGGTCGGTCGTCGCTTCCCGTGCCCGCACCACGCGAGCCCCCAACATGGAACTCGTGCCGACCGGCAGCCGGGAGGTCCTGATCGGCCTGTGGGCCACCGCCCTCCCTGCTGGGCCTCGCGCACGTCCCGCACTGGTTCGCCTGGCGCCGTCGGCACCGACCGGGCCATCCAGGCCAACCGCAACTGGAGCAACATCACCGCGCGCGCGGTGGTATGAGCGCAAGTCGACGATCAGGCACTCACAGCCGCGGTGCGCTCGCAAGATCGCGCACATCCCGCCCGTCGAACGGCGGTTGGTACTCGCCGAACTTGCCGCCGAATGTCCGGGCATGACGGAGGAGGAACTCCTCAAGCAGGCCTGCGAGTTCTTCGGCTGGAAACGGCTCGGGCCCGACATCCGTGGGGAGCTCACTTTCGACATCAGGGAGCTCTTCCGGCAGGGGTACCTGACAGGAACGGCGGAGCGAATCCTCGCCGGAGCGAACTGACGTGGGGCTTCCCACTCCGCCGCCAGTCGGGCGCAGTGAGGCGGTCGATCCGGGGCGGCCGCCGCGCGCGTACCGTGACCGCATGACCGTCGAACCCGCTTCCGTCACCGACGACGTCTTCCTCGACCGCCTCGCCGACCGGCTCCACGCCCTGCCCGGTGTGCACGCCGTCACCCTCGGAGGGTCCCGGGCCCAAGGCACGCACACCGACGCGAGTGACTGGGACACCGCCGTGTACTACCGGGGAAGCGAGGGGGTCTTCGAGCCCCGGTATCTGCGGGACGGCGGGTGGGACGGGGAAGTGTCCGAGATCGGGGGCTGGGGCGGGGGTGTCTTCAATGGTGGGGCCTGGCTGTGTGTCGACGGGCGGCGTGTCGACGTGCATTACCGGGATCTCGACGTCGTCGAGCACGAGTTGGCCGAGGCCGAGGCAGGGCGGCTCCGGGTCGAGCCGTTGATGTTTCATCTCGCCGGGATTCCGAGCTACCTCGTCGTCGCCGAGCTCGCCGTCAATCGCGTGCTGCGCGGTGAGACGCCCAGGCCCGACGGGTATCCGGCCGCCTTGCGCAAGGCGGCCTCCGAGGAGTGGTGGGGGCGGGCCTCGATCACCCTGGAGTACGCGAAGGGGAACAACGCGCCGCTCGGCGGGCGCACCGAGGTCGTGGGGGCGGTCGCCGTCGCGGCCATGCAGGCCGCCCATGCCGTGCTCGCCGCGCGCGGGGAGTGGGTGACCAACGAGAAGCGGCTGCTGGAGCGGGCCGGGCTGCGGGGGATCGACCGAGTGGTGGCCGACCCCGCGCTTCCGCTTACTGAACTCATCGACCAGGCGCGGGAGTTGATGGTGCGGGCCGTCGACGGAGTTCGCGTTCAGTAGCCGGGCGGTCCCAGGGGGTATGTGTGGTGGTCCCGCCAGCCCGTTCCCGCGCCCTCCGTCACGATCAGCTTCACCGACTCCACGCGCGCGTGCAGCGGCAGCGCCCCCGTGAACTCCGTCTCCGGGATGTCGTCCGTACCCGCGCCGCTCGCCAGCGTGAGGTGCGGGTCCAGGCCCTCGTCGCCGAAGATCCCGCGGTACGGGACCGCCTCCGGCCAGCGGTGCCGTATCGACTTCGTCAGGGCGCGGAGGACGTCGTCCGGTGTCGGCCGGAGGTAGCGGACGCCCGGCCAGCGGTGCACCTCGGAGAAGGTGAGCGCGATCTGCGGTGTCGCCGCGAACAGGGCGCGCAGGCCGTCGTCCGCCTCCGGCGTGATCCGGTCCAGCGGGAGGAACGGGTACAGGAGCGTGATGTGCGCCCGCGACGGCGTGCGGACCAGCGCGTCCGCCTCCGGGACGTGGATCGTCAGGGCCGTGTCGCCGGGGAGGTCCGGCCAGCCGCCGTGGTCCTGAGCAGTACGTCGCGTGGGCACGGTCAAGTGTCACATTGCGGAAACCTGGGCGTTTCCTCCCCTCCAACAACTCCGCTTACGCTTGGGGAACCAGTTCAGGCTGGCCAACGTCGTCCGGCACCGCCCCCGTGCTCGTACGACAGGAGTCTGCTCAGCCCCATGCGCCGCCTGCAATCGCTTCCGCCCTGGCTCAGCCACGCCCTGCGCGCCCAGCGTGCGCCCGTGCCGTGGCCCGCCGTCGTGCGCGGGGCCCTGGCCGGTGGGCCGCTGCTGCTCGTCGCCGTCGCCGCCGGGCATCCGTCCAGCGGGGTGCTGCTCGCGCTCGGGGCCATGCTCGCCGGGGTCAACGACCGGCCGGGGCCGCGGCTCGCCGCCGTCTCGCGGCTCGGCGGGCCCGCGCTCGCCGGGGCGCTGGGGATGACCGTCGGCAGTCTCGTCGGGGGAACGGTCCCGGCCGGGGTCCTGATCGCCGGGATCTTCGCCGTGCTCGGGCTCGTGGGCGGTGCGTTCAGCGCCGTCGGGCCCGTCGCGTCCTCCGCCGGGACCCAGTTCCTCGTCACCGTCGCCATAGGTGCCGGGATGCCGCTGCCGGAGCCCGGCTGGCAGCGGGCGCTGCTGTTCGCCGGGGGCGCCGCGTGGCTGATCCTGCTGCGGGTGCTGCTGCCCTCTCCCGTACGCACGAAGGGGCTCGGATACCTGTACGACGGTGAGCGCGCCGCCGTCGCCTCCGTGTACGAAGCCGTGGCCCGGCTGCTCGACGCCGTCGGCGGACCCGAGGCCCAGGCGCGCCGCGTCGCGCTGACCGCCGCGCTCGACCAGGCGCAGGACGCCCTGCTGCCCGGCCGCTCGCGGGCCACCCTGCGGCTGCGCCGCCAGTACTCCGCCGCCCTCCCGCTCGCCGAGGCCGCCACCGCGCTCGCCTGGGCCGAGCGGCCGGTGCCCGCGCGGGCCGCGGAGGGGCCGCGCCGGCTCGCCGCCGCCATACGGAACGGGGAGGCGCCCGGCGCGCTGCCCGCTCCCGCCCGCGCCGACGCGGGGCTGCGAGCCCTGGACGAGGCGCTGCTGCGGGCCGCCGAGGCGTTCGACGGGGCCGGCGTCCACCTGCCGTCGGGCCGGCGGCGCGCGTCCGTGGGCGGGGTGCTGCGGAGGGTGGCCGGGCCCGCCGGGCGCGAGTACGGCGTCCGGGTCGGACTCTCCTTCGGCGCCAGCGCCGCCGTCGCCCAGGCCCTGCACCCGCTGCACTGGTACTGGCTGCCCGCCACCGCCGTCTTCCTCGTGAAGCCGGACCTCGGGCCGCTCGCCTCGCGCGCGCTGTGCCGGGCCGCCGGGACCATCGCGGGCGCGGTCCTCTTCGCGGGGCTCGCCGCCGTGCTGCCCCAGCCCCTCGGGCTCGTCGCGCTCGTCGCCGCCTGCGGGGCGCTGATCCCCGTCGCCACCCGGCACTTCGCCGCGCAGACCGCCGTCGTCACCGTCCTCGTACTGTCCCTGGTGATGGTGGGCGGCGAGCCGCAGGCGTCCTGGAGCAGGATCACCGAGACGCTGCTCGCCTGCGCCATCGTGCTGGTCGCCGGGCACCTGCCGCTGCCGGGCGGGCACCGCGGGGGCGGGGTGCGGGTGCGGCTCGCCGTCGCGCACGACGCCGCCCACGCCTACGTACGGCATGTGCTGAGCGAGTCCGCACCGGGCGCCGAGGGGATCGACCGGCACGGGCGGTGGGCGCTGCGGCGCGAGGCGTACCGGACGCTCGCGCAGGCCCGGGCCGCCGTGGACCTCGCCGCAGCCGAACTGCCGGTGCTCGCGCGGCACTCGGACGGCTCGCGGCAGGTGACCGTCGTACTGGAGCGGCTCGTCGACGCGACGACCGCGTGCGCCGTACAGGTCGACGACACCGGGCGGGTGCCCGAGCAGCACGCGCGGAAGATCGACGTGCTGCTCGCGGAACTCGCCGCGTAGCCGCAGACCCTACGGACGCAGGTCCATCCAGACGGGCGCGTGGTCGGAGCCCGGCGCGTCCCGCCGCTCCTGCGGATCCGCGCCCACCGACGGCAGCGGTACGAGCGCGGCGTCCTCCTCGTGCGGCACCCCGGTCCCGGCGCGCACGACGTGGCCGAGCAGTTCGTGCGAGACGAAGATGTGGTCGATCAGCTCGCGGTGGCCCGCGTACACCCGCGAGTACCGCTGCTCCTCGGGGATCAGCGGCGCCACGTTCCACAGCCGCTTCGCGTCGCCCCTGTCGGCGTGGTCGAAGCCGGGCGTGCCGATCTCGGAGCCGGGCGGCCCCTGGAGGATCTGGGTGGTCGCGGCGGACATCTCGTCGTTGAAGTCGCCCAGGACGGCGACGCGTTCACGGCGGCCGTCCTCCCTGATGAGGGTGTCCGCGAGGGCGCGTACGGTCGCCGCCTCCGCCGCGCGCCGTTCCAGCGCGTACGCCGCGTAGCGCGCCCGCTCGCCCTCGTCGCGCGGCACGAACCTGCCGCCCGGGTAGCCGAGCAGCTTCGACTTGAGGTGGCAGACGGCGGCCGTGAGCCAGGTCGCCCGCGTCGAGAAGTGCACGGCGAGCACGCCGCGGCCCGCCCGCTCAGCCATCCTGCCGCCGTCGTCGACCTGCACGGGGCGCACGGCCTCCGGGAACGCGGCCGTGTCCGCGACCACGTTCACGCCGACGTCGGCGAGGAAGCCGACCCGGATCCCGCGCTCGTCGGGGTACTGCGACAGCGTCGCGGTGTAGCGGCCGTCGAGCAGCTGCGCCAGATCGTCCAGCGCCGCCGGGTCGCCGACCTCCTGCACGCCGAGCAGGGTGGGGCTCAGCCGGTTCAAGGTGGCGGCGAGCGAGGCGAGTTTCGCCTCGTACGTGGCCTTGTCGCGCGGGCCGTACGGGCCGCCGGGGCGGTAGAGGTTCTCCAGGTTCCAGGTTCCGACGAGCATGGTGTGCTCCGTCCTCCGGCCGGCCCGGACGGGCCGGGGCGGCCAGCGTCCCAGCGGCCGCGCAGGGACGACAGGACTCCTCCACGACTTCCTTCAGAAAAACTTTCGCGGCAGCGATGAGTTCCGCACAGCCCTCCGGTCACACCTCACGAGAGACACGACCGGAGGAGGAACCATGGGGCTGCCGAAGGTGGTCACGCGCGAGGAGTGGCGCGCCGCGCGCGAGGAACTGCTCGCCCTGGAGAAGGCGGCGACCCGCGCGCGGGACGCGCTGAACACACGGCGGCGCGAGCTGCCCATGGTCGAGATCGACAAGTCGTACGTCTTCGAGGGCCCGGACGGGAAGTCGGAACTGCTCGACCTGTTCGAGGGACGTCCCCAACTGGTCGTCTACCACTTCATGTTCGCGCCCGACTGGGACGCGGGCTGCCGCAGCTGCTCCGGATTCCTCGACCAGATCGGGCACTTGGCGCATCTGCGCGCGCGTGGCACGGAGTTCGCGGCGGTGTCCCGCGCGCCGTTCACCCGGATCCTGCCGTTCAAGGCGCGGATGGGGTGGACGGTTCCCTGGTACTCGTCCCATCTCGGCGATTTCAACGAGGACTTCGGCGCCACGGTCGTGGGCGAGGACGGCAGCATCCAGGAGCAGCCCGCGATCAGTTGCTTCCTGCGCGAGGGGGAGCGGGTGTTCCACACGTACTCGACGTTCGCCCGCGGCATGGACCACATCGGGTTCACCACGAACCTCCTGGACCTCACCGCTCTCGGCCGCCAGGAGGAGTGGGAGAAACCGGAGGGGCGCGCGTCGGCTCTCGGGGCGCCCGCAGGCAGTGCGCGGGTGCGCTATCACGACGAGTACGTCGACTGAGACCCGCCCAAATCTCCGTGCGTACGACCTGACCTGGTATCAACTCGGTGTCATTCTCGTCACGTTGCGAGCCGGAACCGCCCCTGTCAACGTTCTCCCTCATGAAGCGCCCGGACGCACCGGGCGCCGCACACCGGCACGATCACGGGGGCAGGGACGAGCGATGATCAACGGACGAGTGGTGTTGCAACGTTTCCCGGCGGGCGGGCCCCGCGGGTCCTGGCCCGCGGAGGAGTACGCGAACCGGCGCCGTCAGGAGGGCCAGGCGGCCGAGGTGGTCATGGACCTGGCGACGGACGCGTTCCTGGTCGTCGTGCGGGCGCCGGTGGCCGAACCCGTGGCCTGACGCCCTGCCGGCGAGCGCGGTTCAGGAAGCGCCGACCGACCGCGACCACACCGGCGTGGTCCCCGTGACCCGGCACAGCGCGAGATACAGCGGAATCGGCGGCGTGTACGGCACCGAACCCTCCGGGCAGTGCACCAGGTCGGGCGTCCGCGGGGCGTCGAGCACCAGGGCGCCCGCCGTGTAGCACGCGGGCGCGGGCCACTCCAGGGACACATCGGAGTCCGAGGGCACGAGCCACCACCAGTGCGCCCCGTCCGCGTACACACAGCCCATCCGCGGCAGGCGCTTCGCCATCGCCCGGCCGAACTCCTCGGGCACCGCGACGGCGTCGCAGCCGAGCGGCGCGGTCATGCCCGCAGGCACGCTGAGCCGCACGGGGGGCGTGCAGCCGGGGCGCGCGGCGTCCGTGTGGTCGGGGCGCCGGGGGCGACGCCTCCGGGCCAGCCCGGCCAGCGAGTTCAAGTGCATCGTCCGCTTGCCCGTTGTCACCACGCCCATCCGATCCTGTTTCGCACGTTCGTCGTTCCTCCGCCCGCCGTCCGGCAGGGGCGGGCGTTCACCAGGCCCATCCGGCGCCGTCCGATGCGCCGGGGATGGGGCCCGCCGACCGCGGGGCCCGTTCGTCACGGGGCAGTTCGGCCCAGACGAGCAGGCCGGGCCCGGTCTCCTGGGCGCCCCACGCCGTGGCGACCGCGGCCACGAGGAGGAGCCCCCTGCCGTGCTCCTCCTCGGGCGCGACGCGGCCCGCGCGGGCGTCACCGGGGATGCAGCCCTCGTCCCTGACCGCTATGCGCAGCCGGTCACCGGCGTCGTCGCGCAGTTCGCGCAGTTCGCAGTGGATGCGCCGGCTCGCGGTGTGCACGATCGCGTTCGTGACCAGTTCGGACACGACGAGGGCCGCCGCGTCACAGGTGTCCTCGCACGCGCCCCACGCACTGAGGTGGGTACGCGTCACGCGCCGGGCCTGAGCGGCGGAGCCCGGGTGGGGAGCCAGTTCGAAACTGCTGCGACGGGTCGCCGACGGGTGGGCCCCTGTCGGGGTACCCGAACGGTCACCGAGCGTAGTTTCGCCGGCTTCTGTTCCTAAAGGCGCAGACGGAGTCACGCTTGCCACTATCTCCCCGCCATGAACACTTGGCAAGAGCCACTCTGAAAAGTGCAGAGTGGCGTATGCCGTGTGGAGTGGGCATGGCACACTGCTCGCAGCAGCGCGCCACGCGGCCCTCATCGGGGGTGAATCGCAGGGAAACGGCCGGTGAGGGACCTCTTTCGGGCCTTCTCCCGCGATAAAAAGTGGCGGGATTCAGACATCGGGACTACTGGGAGGTAGGGGGCGTGAGCGAACCTCGGTCCGCGCCGACGGTCGGCCAGGTCGTTCTCGGCCGCCGCCTGCAGGACCTTCGCGAGGGCGCCGGGCTCAAGCGCGAGGAGGCCGCGAAGGTACTCCGCGTGACCGCCGCGACGATCCGCCGCATGGAAACCGCCGAGGTCTCGCTGCGGATCCCGTACGTCCAACTGCTCCTGAAGGCCTACGGCGTCGGCGACGACGAGGCCGCCTCCTTCGTGCGACTCGCGGAGGAGGCGAACAAGCCGGGCTGGTGGCAGCGCTACCACGACATCCTGCCCGGCTGGTTCTCCATGTACGTGAGCCTGGAGGGCGCGGCCCGGCTCATCAGGTCGTACGACCCGCACTTCGTGCCGGGCCTGTTGCAGACCGAGGACTACGCGCGCGGGGTGTTCGAGTCCGGTGCCATAGGCCGCGCGCTCGCCGAGGACCCGGATGTCGTCGAGCGGCACGTCGCCCTGCGCCTGCAGCGCCAGGCCCTGCTCACCCGCGAGGACGCGCCCCGCCTGTGGGTCGTGATGGACGAGACCGCCCTGCGCCGCCCGGTCGGCGACGTGGACGTGATGCGCGCCCAGATCGACCGACTGCTCGAGGCGATGGAGCAGCCCAACATCACGCTTCAGGTCGCGGAGTTCGCCGCGGGCCCGCACCCGGGCACGTACGGACCCTTCGTCCTGTTCCGATTTGCCATGTCAGAACTGCCGGACATGGTCTACAGCGAGTACCTGACAGGGGCCGTCTACCTCGACGCGCGCCCCGAGGTGGCCACCCACCTGGAAGTCATGGACCGCATGGCGGCGCATGCCGCGACGGCGCAACGCACAAAGGAGATCCTCCGCGATCTCCGCAAGGAGCTGTGAATGGACTCGATCAAGGACCGAATACGAGGCGTCGACGGCGAGCCGATCTACAACGGCATGCCCGCGCGCGAACTCGGCAGCGAAGGCTGGCACAAGCCGTGGAGCGGCGGCAACGGAGGCAACTGCCTCGAAGCCATGAAGCTGGCCGACGGGCGCGTCGCCGTACGCCAGTCGTCGGACCCGGACGGGCCCGCGCTGATCTACACCATCGGTGAGATCACCGCGTTCATCGAGGGGGCCAAGGCGGGGGCCGCGGACTTTCTGCTGTCGTGACGCGCCACGGGCCGGCCGCTTCGGCGGACGGTCCGCTCAGACGGTCATCGGGCGGTCGTGCGCCCCGATCGGCTCCGGCAGCCCGGTCCGTCCCGTGAGCCAGCGGTCGACAGCGGCGGCCGCCGCCCTTCCCTCGGCGATCGCCCACACCACGAGCGAAGCGCCCCGCCCCGCGTCACCCGCGACGAACACGCCCGGCACGCCCGTCGCGAAGGCGGCGTCCCGCGCGAGCCGGCCCCGCTCGTCGAGGTCGAGGCCCAACTGGTCGATGAGACCGCCTGCTTGACGCTCGGGCCCGTGGAAGCCGAGCGCGAGCAGCACCAGATCGGCGGGCAGCGTCCGCCCTGTCCCCGGCAGCGGCCTGCGCGCCGCGTCCACCTCCACGAGGTGCAGGGCGCGCACATGCCCCGCCGCGTCCCCCGTGAAGCGCAGCGTGGAGGCGGCGAAGAGCCGGGCGTCCGCGTCGGCCGCGGGCGCCGTGCGCAGCTCGTCGGCCTCTTCGTGCGCGGCGGAGAGCCGGTACAGCTTCGGGTACGTCGGCCAGGGCTCGGCGTCCTCGTCGCGCGCCTCGCCGGGCCTGTCGTAGATGTCCAACTGCGTGACGGACGCGGCTCGTTCGCGCACCGCCGTGCCCAGGCAGTCGGCGCCGGTGTCGCCGCCGCCGACGATGACGACGTGTTTGCCGGTGGCGCTGAGCGGTGACGCTTGTGCCGTGTTCTCCCCTGTCTCGTAGGCGCGGTTGGCCCATGGCAGGTACTCCATCGCCTGCTCGACGCCTGTCAACTCGCGCCCAGGGACATCGAGTTCGCGCCATTTCGTGGCTCCGGTGGCGATCACCACGGCGTCGTGGCGGGCCCGCAGGTCGGCGGCTCGGACGTCCCGGCCGACCTCCACCGACGTACGGAACCGGACGCCCTCCTTGGTCAACTGGTCGAGGCGGCGGTCCAGTTGGCGCTTCTCCATCTTGAACGCGGGGATCCCGTAGCGCAGCAGCCCGCCCGGCCGGTCGTCCCGCTCGTACACGGCGACCGTGTGTCCGGCCCGCGTCAGCTGCTGCGCGGCCGCGAGCCCGGCGGGGCCCGAGCCGACGACGGCGACGGTCAGGCCGCTGTGCCGCTCTGGCGGCTGCGCCGACACGAAGCCCTCGTCCCAGGCCCGGTCGGCGATGGCGACCTCCACGTTCTTGATGGTCACGGCCGGTTGGTTGATGGCGAGGACGCAGCCGGCCTCGCAGGGGGCCGGGCAGAGGCGGCCGGTGAACTCCGGGAAGTTGTTCGTGGCGTGCAGCCGCTCGCTCGCGGCCTGCCAGTCGCCCCGCGAGACCAGGTCGTTCCACTCGGGGATGAGGTTCCCCAGCGGGCACGCCTCGTGGCAGAACGGGATCCCGCAGTCCATGCAACGGTCGGCCTGCGCTTCGACGATGGGCAGCAGGCCGCCGGGGGCGTACACCTCGTCCCAGTCGCGGACCCGCTCCCCGACGGGGCGGCGCGGCGCCTCCTGCCGGGACGTGGTGAGGAAGCCCTTGGGGTCGGCCATGGCCGTCTCCCTACGCCGTGGCTCTTGCCTCCTGGCTGTGGCTCTTTTCGTCACGATACGTCGGGCGGGCGCGGGGCGCCCGGGCTCACGTCAGGGCGAGCACGAACATGATCGAGGCGGCGGCGCCCGTCGCGGCCCGTACGTGGTTCCACCGCACCCATTCGACGAGGTACGCCCGCCACTGGGCGGCACTGCTCTCGGTCGCCTCGTCGCCGGAGAGCCCGGCCAGCGCCGCGTTGCGCGGCACGTTCGCCAGGACCGTCACGCCGAAGGAGCCCGCCAGATACAGCGCGCAGCCGAGCAGCAGCTCGATGGTGCCCGGGTCGGGCCAGAGCACGAACGTCACGACCGCGATCACCGCGCACAGCACCGCCGCGCCGAGGAAGACGACCATGAACGGCGGCGTGAGGGCGGCGACGTTGATGGCGTTCATCGCGGCGATCCCCTGCGTACTGGGTAGCGCGCCCAGCCCGCGCATCACGAACGTCGAGAACGCGATGAACACCCCTGAGCTGACCCCGCACCAGACCGCCCCCAGCACGACCAGCGCGAAATACGGACCTTCGATCATGCGTCCCCCCATCAAGAGGGATCATGCCGCAGTTTGTCGGTTGTGGACAGTGATTTCACGATTACATTGAGCGAACGGTGCCGCTTGTGTCGGTTCTGTGGAGTACGGCGGGCGCGGTGGTGGGGGCGGGTGTGGTGGATGGGGCGGGAGGCGTCCCCCGCCACCCGTCCAGGACCGCTGCCACGGTCTCGGCCACCCGCGACCGCGCCTCCCACCGGGGCACGCCCTCCATCAGCAACCGGTCGTAGGGCGTGTCCACATGGCGCACGGCGGCCCGCACCGCCGCCGCGACCGCGCCCTCCGAAAGCGCCCGTCCCGCCGCGCTCCGGCCCACCCGTCCGCTCCCGCGCGCCCCGGCATGCGCGGCGATCGCCGCCGCCCGGTCCTCCGGACAGCCGGGAAACAGCCGCCGGATCCGCGCCGCGAACTCCGCCACGAACACCGCGTCCTGCGCCGCCCGCCGCGCCGCGTCCCGCACCCTCCGCCGGGCCCGCGCCTCCGCGTCCGCCAGGCAGCGCGCCTCGGCCCGCGCGAGCGCCGGCTCCTCGACGAGCACGCCCTGCCGCTCGTACCGCCCGCGCCGTCGGTGGAAGCGCACGACGACGGCAGAAAGCGCGCTCTCCTCGCGCGCCCTGCGAGTCAGCGCCGTGTCCCCGCGCGGCAGGAACACGAGATGCCCCAGGTCGGCGCAGTCCAGGCAGCGGGGCTGCCCGTCCTCCAGGGTCAGGAGCCCGAGCGGCCCCCGATGGCAGGCGCCGCACCGCTTGCGCTTGACGGGCTGGAAGACGAGGGGGCTGCGTGCGGCCCCGGTCGGTGGTGGGACGGCTCTGGTCATACGAGCGTGATGCCCGCCCGCGCGTGCCCTGCATCATGGAGTGCGTGCGACTCGAAGCGATCACCTGGGAACGGCTCGGCGACGCCCTCGCCGAGCGGCTGCTCGACCTGAAGCCGGCCGACGGCGGCCCGTGGCTGAAGGTCGCCCTCGACGGAGCGCCGGCCGCCCGCCCGGGCGAGCTCGCGGCGCTCGTCTCCGAGGCCCTGCGCATCCGCGGTCGGTCTTCGCTCACGGTCGGCACCGAGGGCTTTCTGCGCCCGGCCTCGCTCCGGTTCGAGTACGGGCACCGGGACGTCGAGGCGTACTACAGCGGCTGGTTCGACACGGGCGCCCTGTGGCGCGAGGTGTTCGGACCGCTCGAACCGGACGGCACGGGCCGCGTCCTGCCCGACCTGTGGGACCCGGTCACGGACCGCGCGACACGCAGCGACTACGTCCAACTCCCTCTCGGTGGCGTGCTGTTGATGCACGGCCCCTTGTTGCTGCACCACTGGTTCCCCTTCGATCTGACCGTTCACGTGAGCCTGTCGCCGGGCGCGCTGCGGCGACGCACCCCCGAGTCCGAGCAGTGGACGCTCCCGGCCTTCGAGCGCTACGACTCCGAGACCGGGCCCGCCGCGAGCGCCGACGTGGTCATCCGCGCGGACGACCCGCGCCACCCGGCGTGGTCCGGGTGAACGCGCCACCCCGCGCGGCTCCGCGGCTCACAGCCAGCCGTTGCGCTTGAACCCCCGGTACACGACGAAACAGATCACCGCTATCACGGACATCATCAGCGGATAGCCGAACCGCCAGTGCACCTCCGGCATGTTCTCGAAGTTCATGCCGTAGACGCCGCAGCCCATCGTCGGCACGGCCACGATGGCGGCCCACGCCGTGATCTTGCGCATGTCCTCGTTCTGCGCGACCGTCACCTGTGCCAGATGGGCCTGGAGGATCGAGTTGAGCAGTTCGTCGAAGGCCGCTATCTGCTCCGCCGCCCGCAGCAAGTGGTCCGACACGTCGCGGAAGTACGCCTGTATCTCGGGCGGCACGGCGGGGAAGGGGCGTCCCGAAAGCTCCTGTATCGGGCGGGACAGCGGCACCACGGCCCGCTTCAACTCCAGCAGTTCACGCTTGAGTTGATAGATCCGGCCGGGGTCGGCCTTCGCGCCGTTCTCCGCGAAGACGTCCGCCTCCACCTCGTCGATGTCGGCCTGGACCTCGTCGATCACCGTCAGGTAGTCGTCGACGACGCTGTCCGCGATCGCGTGCAGTACCGCCGCAGGGCCCTTGGCCAACTGCTCCGTGTCCGCTTCGATCCGCTCGCGCACGGGGCCGAGCGAGCCGTGCCGGCCGTGCCGCACCGTGATCACGAAGTCCTGGCCGAGGAACACCATGATCTCGCCGGTGTCCACCACCTCGCTGGTCGCGGTGAGCTCCGCGTGGTCGACGTAGCAGACCGTCTTCAGGACCGCGAAGAGCGTCTGTCCGTACCGCTCCACCTTGGGTCGCTGGTGCGCGTGCACCGCGTCCTCGACGGCCAGGGGGTGCAGGTCGAACAGCTCGGCGATGTCCGCGAACTCCAGCTCCGACGGCTCGTGCAGCCCCAGCCAGACGAACCCGTCCGCCGACTTGCGCACCGCGCGCACCGCTTCGACGAGATCGCTGTCGCCCGACTCGCGCACGCCATCCCGATAGGTCACGCAGTTCACCACCGCGGAGCCCAGCGGGGAGCGCGCCGGATGGCTCAGGTCGACCTTGGGCGCGCGCCGCGCGAGCCGTGCGACCTTGCGCAGGCTGCCGACCCTGCGCAGGCCGCCGACTTTCCGCAGATTGCCCGCCATCGACATGCTCGGCCCCTCCCGTGTCCGGCCCGAAGGCGACGTGGTGGTTCAGTCTGCCAGCGGCCACCGACAGCGCGTCTACCCCTGGGGGAACGGAGGACTCCGCTCCGCTGGGCAATGTCCCGTATCCAACGATTGGGCTGGGATGATCGGTTCATGATGCGATCAGGCGAGCACGCGTACCTCCTCGACAACCAGCAGCCCGAGGCGGGGCGGCGCTTCGACGCCTTCTCGGTCCTCTTCGACCCGACGACGTTCCGGCACATCGAGCGTCTCGGCATCGGTTCCGGCTGGCGCTGCTGGGAGGTCGGGGCCGGTGGCACGTCGGTGGTCTCGTGGCTCGCGCGGAAGGTCGGGCCGACCGGCCGGGTCCTGGCCACCGACATCGACACGTCCTGGCAGACCGCCACGCCGCGCACGCCCGTCGAGGTGCGGCGCCACGACGTCGGCGTCGACGAGCCGCCCGCGGAGAGCTTCGACCTGGTGCACGCACGGCTCGTCCTGGTCCATGTCCCGGACCGGGAGCGGGCGTTGGCGTCGATGATCCGGGCGCTGCGCCCCGGCGGCCGGCTGCTCATCGAGGACGCCGACCCCGCGCTTCAGCCCCTGCTCTGCCCGGACGAGGCGGGCCCCGCGCAGCAGCTGGCCAACCGCCTGCGGCACGGCTTCCGCTCCCTGCTCGCGGAGCGCGGCGCCGACCTGTCGTACGGCCGCAAACTGCCCGGGCTGCTGCGTGCGGTGGGCCTGAGGCAGGTCGAGGCGGACGCGTACTTCCCGCTGGCGTCACCGGCCTGCACGGCGCTGGAGACGGCGACGGTCGGGCAGATCCGCGCGCAGCTCGTGACGGCGGGCCTGGCGACGGACGACGAGATCGACCAGCACCTGGCGAATGTGGCCGAGGGCTCCATGGACCTGGCGACGGCGCCGCTGATCTCGGCGTGGGGCAGGAAGTAGCCCTTCACCTCCGGCGGGCGGACGCGTGTCGCGCCCCGAGGCACCATGAACCGGACAGTGGCCGGAAGGTGACGGAAGGCGGGCCCCACGCGCGCGTGGAGCCCGCCTCCTCCGGCTTTCTTCGGCTGCCTCCTGCCGACACGGAGGGCCGACCCGGGCCGGATTCGGGCCCGCCTCAGACCGGTCGGACGCCGCTCAGGACGCCGTGCGGGTCGAGGACGTACTTACGGCTCGCGCCCTGGTCGAACTCCGCGTAGCCGCGCGGCGCGTCCTCGATGCCGATCACGGTCGCGTTGACGGCCTTCGCGATGTGCACGCGCTCGTGCAGGATCGCCATCATCAGGCCCCGGTGGTACTGCATCACCGGGCACTGCCCCGTCGTGAGCTGGTGGCTCTTCGCCCAGCCGAGGCCGAGCCGCACCTTCAGCGTTCCGGTGCGCGCGTCCTGGTCGACGCCGCCCGGGTCGTCGGTGACGTACAGGCCGGGGATGCCGAGCGCGCCCCCGGCCGCCGTGAGCCCCATCAGGGAGTTGAGGACGGTTGCCGGTGCCTCGGGCGCGTCCGGGCCGTGCGCGCGGGCCTCGAAGCCGACCGCGTCCACGGCCGCGTCCACCTCGGGGACGCCGAGGATCTCGGCGACCTGCTCCTCCACCGTGCCGCGCGTCAGATCGACCGTCTCGCAGCCGAAACTCCTTGCCTGGGCGAGCCGTTCGGCGTTCATGTCCCCGACGATCACGACGGCCGCGCCAAGCAGCTGCGCCGATGCCGCCGCCGCGAGCCCGATGGGCCCGGCTCCGGCCACGTACACCGTCGAACCGACCTTGGTGCCGGCTGTCACCGCGCCGTGGAAGCCGGTCGGGAAGATGTCGGAGAGCATGGTCAGGTCGAGGAGCTTCGCGCGTGCCTGGTCGGCGTCGGGGAAGCGCAGCGCGTTGAAGTCCGCGTAGGGGATCATCGCGTACTCGGCCTGGCCGCCGACCCAGCCGCCCATGTCGACATAGCCGTAAGCCGCCCCGGGTCGTGCCGGGTTGACGTTCAGGCAGATGCCGGTCTTGCGCTCCTTGCAGTTGCGGCAGCGCCCGCAGGCGATGTTGAACGGCACGGAGATGATGTCCCCAACGTTCAGGAACTCGACGTCCGGGCCCTTCTCGACGATCTCACCGGTGATCTCGTGGCCCAGGACGAGGCCTTCGGGCGCCGTGGTGCGACCGCGCACCATGTGCTGGTCGCTGCCGCAGATGTTGGTGGCGAGCACCTTGAGGATCACACCGTGCCGACAGGTCCTGCCCACGTTCTTCGGGGCCACGCCGGGCCCGTCCTTCAGCTCGAGCGTCGGGTACTCGATGGTCCTGACCTCCACCGCTCCCGGCTTGATATATGCGACTGCCCTGTTTCCGCTCATGCCTGATCGCCGTCCCTTCGGCTCAGTGAACTCGTTTGCGGCTCGTCTACGGCGGATGCTCCGGCTGTGCGCACGGCGGAGTCTGCTACCGAATCGGCGTTCTGAGGAGCCTTCCGGACGGAGTTGTTGAAGCCTCGACGAGCCGTCCAGTCGGCGGGACCTCTACGGCACAGGCCGTCCAGTGAGAGGAGAGGCGCAGGTCATCTACGGTGACTGGCCATGACCACGAACGATCGACCCGCAACCGCCCTTGGCTCCTTCGCCGTCCGCGTCCCGGACGTGGACCTCGAACCCGAGCCCCTCGACCCCGCACAGATCGTCTCCGGCGCCCCCGAGGTGACCGGAAAGGTGCTGTGGGAGTCGCCCGACGGCAAGCAGCTGCGCGGCATCTGGCAGATCACGCCCGGCGTGGTCACCGACACCGAGGCGAACGAGCTGTTCGTGGTCGTCAGCGGTCGTGCCACCGTGGAGGTCGAGGGCGGCGAAAGCCTGGAACTGGGTCCCGGCACGGCCGCGGTGCTGCGCGAGGGCGACCGGACGACGTGGACGGTGCACGAGACCCTGCGCAAGGCGTACCACATCACCCTGAGCTGAGCTCCGCGCGAACGTCCGCTGCCGCTACGGGAGTTGGGCCCGCCGCGTGAACAGGGCCAACGCCCCGAGCGGGAGCAGCAGGCAGGCCGCGGCCAGGTTCAGCCACGCGTAGCTGGCCGTCGCCACCACGATGCCCGCCGTCGCGCCGCCGATTCCCGCCGACAGGCTCGTCGTCAGGTCGGAGAGCCCCTGCGCGGCGGCCCGCGCGGCCTGCGGCACGGAGTCGGTGAGCAGCGCGGAGCCCGCCACGAGCCCGGCGGACCAGCCGAGCCCGAGCAGGAACAGCGCCGCCGCGCTCTGCCCGTGGCTTGCGCCCGCGGTACCGGCGAGCAGTGCCGCGCACGCGAGGAGTCCCACGGCGAGCCCGATCACCGTGAGCCTCCCGAACTTGTCGGCCAGACGGCCCATCACCGGCGAGAAGGCGTACATGCCGGCGATGTGCCCGCTGATCACGAGCCCGATCAACTCGATGCCAGCGCCGTGGTGTTCGAGGTCCACAGGGGTCATCGACATGACGGACACCATCGCCGTGTGCGACACCGCCACCGTCACGAGCGCGAGCCGGGCGCGTGGCGAGGCGGACACGGCCGCGAAGCCCGCGCGTATGGAGCGCGCGGCGGGCGACTGTTCCTCGGCGGGCGCCAGGGCCCGCGCGGTCAACAGGGGGTCGGGGCGCAGCAGTACGTGCACCACGACCGCCGATATCAGGAACACCCCGGCCGCCCACACAAAAGGCCCCGCCTCCGCCGGTATGCCGAGCCCGGAGACGCTGCGGCCCGCGGGCGCCGCTATGTTCGGCCCGAGGACGGCGCCGATCGTGGTGGCCCACACGACGGTCGAGATGGCGCGGGCCCGCCGGTCCGGCTCGGCCAGATCGGCGGCCGCGTACCGGGCCTGGAGGTTGGCGGAGGACGCCGCGCCGAAACCCATCAGCCCGATGAGCAGCAGCGGAAAGCTGCCGATCGCCGCGGCGACGACGGTCACGACGGCGCCCAACATGCCGATCAGATAGGCCAGTACGAGCCCGGCCCGCCGCCCCCGGGCGTTCATCAGCGCCGCCAACGGCACGGAGAGCACCGCGGTCCCCGCGACGCTCGCCGTGGACGCAAGACCGGAGAGCGCCTCGTCCCCACTGACCTTCTTGGCGAGCACGGCGGCCAGCGCGATCCCGGTGGCGGTCCCGAGCCCACCCAAAATCTGCGACGCCACAAGCACCCGCTGCGTCCGCCGCTGCAGAGGCCCGACCCCAAGCCCGGCCCCGGGTTCCGCGGCCGGCCCGAGGCCTGCCGCGCGCCCGACGTCTTCGGCCCGTCCGGCGTCTCCCGCGTGCTTGAAGTCTTCAGGGCGCCCGGTGTCGTCGACGCGTCCGAAGTCTCCCGCTGGCCCGAGATGCTCGGCCTGCCTGAAGCCGCCGGCTCGCCAGAGGTGTCCTGCGCGCCCGAGGCCTCCTGCCCGTCCGAAGTCTGCAGCGCGCCTGTGGTCTTCGGCCCTCCGGAGGTCTGCCGCGCGCCCGGTGTCGTTGGCGGGTCCGGCGCCTGCCGTGCGCCCGGTGTCGTCAGCGTGGCCGAGGTCTCCCGCGCGCCCAGTGTCGTCGGTGTGTTCGACGCCCTTGGGCTGGCCGTTGTCCGGCGTGTGGCCGGCCCCCGTGGGTGTGGCCTTCGGTCGTTCGAGTCGTTCCTCGTCCGTGCTCAACGCACACCCCCCGCCCCGATCACCCCTGCGGACTCCGCGCGTCCGCCACGCCCCAGGACCGTCTCAGAACAACGGCTCGGGCAACACCCCTTCAAGCGCGAGCAACTTCCGCTTCGTCTCGAGGCCGCCCCCGAAGCCGCCGATCCCGCCGTCGCGCTCCACGACCCGGTGGCACGGCACCACGACCGGCAGCGGGTTCGAACCCATCGCGAGGCCCACGGCCTGCGCGGCTCCCGGCTGTCCGACCCGGCGGGCCAGATCCCCGTACCCGACGACCGCCCCGTACGACACCCCGGCGAACAGCTCGCGCAGTACCTCCCGGTTGAACCCGGTGATAAGCGACCAGTCCAGCGGCACGTCGAACTCGCGGCGACGGCCGGCGAAGTACTCCGCGAACTGCCGTATCGCCTCCGCGAGCAAGGGAGAGTCGGGCGCCTCGACGGGCTCGGTCCCGAGCCGGGAGCCGAGCCGGTCGAGTGCCTTGTCCCGCACCGCGTCGGTGGCGTGGAAGACCACGTTCACCAGACCGGCGTCCGTCGCGGCGAGCAGCAGCGGTCCGATGCCGCCGCTGCGCACGACGGCCCACACCGCCTGCCGCGGCTCGGCGGTAGTGGTCTCGATCGGTCCAGTGGCGTTCATGCCGACCACGGTACGACCGGGCACTGACAACGCCGGACGGGTCAGCCGCCGACGGCCTTCCGCACCACGTCAGGGGCGTTGCTGATGATCCCGTCCACGCCGAGGCCGGCCACCTTCTGCGCGGTCTTCGCGTCGTTCACGGTCCAGGCGTAGGACTCGAGCGGCTTGCCGTGCGGCCCCTTGAGCGCGTGCACCGCCTTGACGTAGTCCGCCGAGATCGTCGTGTGCGACGGATTGATCTGGTCGGCGAACTTCGCGTACGCGGGCAGCTCGGACACGGCGGGTGTGCCGAGGAAGCCCGTCTTGATGTCCGGGCGCCGCGCGTGCACGGTCCGCACACTGTCCGCGTTGAAGCTCTGGATGATCAGCCGGTGCTTGACGTCCCCGGGGTCCAGCCAGCCGTCCCTGCGCAGCTGGAGCAGGATCTGGTCCTCGATGCCCGGGTACAGCTCGGGCGACTTGATCTCCATGAGCAGCTTCTGGTGGTTGTGGTCGACGCGGCGCAGGTACTGGTGGAGCGTGGGGATCCGCGCGCCCGTGTACTCGGCGCCCTTCCAGCTGCCCGCGTCCAGCTTGGCGATCTCGCCCGAGGTGAAGTCGGCCACGTTCCACGGGGAGCGGTCGGGATAGAGCTGCTCGACGTTGGTGGTGCGAGCCAGCGTGGTGTCGTGGAGGACGACGAGTGCGCCGTCCTTGGTGCGCTGCACGTCGTTCTCGACCCAGGTGACCCCCAGGGCGTGCGCCCTGTCGATCGCGGCCAGGGTGTTCTCGGGTGCGTACGCGGAGGCACCGCGGTGGCCGACGACCACGGGGCTGTTGTGTCCGGAGGCGGCTTGCGCGGTGGTGGGCAGGACCAGGACACCGATGACGACGGAGCCCGCCGCTGCGGTCAGGGCGGCTGCTGCGCGTGCGTACACGTGTGCTCCTCATGCGTCGTGGGATCACGGACTGTACGAGATTGACAGCAGGGAGCGAACGAAGAGTAGGCGCAGGATGGTCACGAGTTGAACGGAGTCACTCAACTGCGGTCGACCCCCGTGCCGCGCGGCCGGTTTCTTTGCCGGAGAATCGTTCGGACGTTCCCGTGTGCGCTTTAATTTCTGCCTCACCCGCGGTCGCCTCGGTTGCCGTGCGCGAAGGGACGAGCTGCACACCTCACGGAAAACGGGCGGAAGGGCTGTCACGCATGCAGGGTTCGGTCGACGGCTTCAGTTACGGGATCGTCACGCCGGTGGTGGCCTATCTCATGGCCTGCCTCGGAGGCGCCCTGGGGCTGCGCTGCACCACCAGGTCCCTGCTCGTCGCCCACACCTGGCGGGTGGGCTGGCTCGCGCTCGGCTCCGCGGCGATCGGCTCCGGGATCTGGACCATGCACTTCATCGCGATGATGGGCTTCAGCGTGGAGGACATGCCGATCCGCTACGACCCGCTGACGACGTTCGCGAGTCTCGGTGTGGCCATCCTCATGGTCGGCATCGGCGTCTTCATCGTCGGCTACAAGGGCGCGACCGGCACCGCTCTGTTCACCGGGGGCACCATCACGGGCCTCGGAGTGGCGTCCATGCACTATCTCGGAATGGCCGGAATGCGTCTTCACGGGACGATCAGTTACAGCACGTTCACCGTGGTCGCGTCCGTGATCATCGCCATGGTGGCGGCGACCGCCGCCCTGTGGGCGGCCGTCCAGGTGCGGGGCATCATGTGGAGCCTCGGCGCGAGTCTGATCATGGGGCTCGCCGTCTCGGGGATGCACTACATGGCGATGGCGGGAGTCAGCGTCCACGCGCACAGGGACGCCGTCGGTTCCCCCGGAGGGGACTCGGCCGCCGCCATCCTCTGGCCCATGCTGATCGGCCCGCTGGGCTTCCTGCTCCTGGCCGGCGTGGTCGTCGTGTTCGACCCGTTGCTGGTCACGGGCCGCCCCGACTGGCGTGACAGCCGAGCGGCGGAGGACCGGCTCGGCACCCCCGCGCCGGCCGCCCCGCGCCTGCGCCGCCCCCTGGGGCGACCCGCCTCTCGCATCCCGCGGGACTGACACCCCGGAGTCCCTGAAGGCCGGGCCCGACAGTGGTTCGGGCCCGGTTGTCAGTGGTGGGTCGTACGGTGGATTCCATGCGGCCCGTATCCAAGATCGAACGCACGGTGGCACCTTTCGAGGTCGTCAGCCCGTACCAGCCCAGCGGTGACCAGCCAGCGGCCATCGCCGAGCTGGAGAAGCGCGTCACGGCAGGCGAGAAGGACGTCGTCCTGCTCGGCGCCACCGGCACCGGCAAGTCCGCCACCACGGCGTGGATGATCGAGAAGCTCCAGCGCCCCACGCTCGTGATGGCGCCGAACAAGACGCTGGCCGCCCAGCTGGCGAACGAGTTCCGCGAGCTGCTTCCGAACAACGCGGTCGAGTACTTCGTCTCGTACTACGACTACTACCAACCCGAGGCGTACGTTCCGCAGTCGGACACGTACATCGAGAAGGACTCCTCGATCAACGAGGAGGTGGAGCGCCTGCGCCACTCCGCGACGAACTCGCTGCTGACCCGCAGGGACGTCGTCGTGGTCGCCTCCGTCTCCTGCATCTACGGCCTCGGCACCCCGCAGGAGTACGTGGACCGCATGGTCCCCCTGAAGGTCGGGGACGAGATCGACCGGGACGACCTGCTGCGCCGCTTCGTCGACATCCAGTACACGCGCAACGACATGGCGTTCCAGCGCGGCACCTTCCGGGTGCGCGGCGACACCATCGAGATCTTCCCCGTCTACGAAGAGCTCGCGGTCCGCATCGAGATGTTCGGCGACGAGATCGAGTCGCTGTCCACCCTCCACCCCCTCACCGGCGAGGTCATCAGCGACGACGACTCGCTGTACATCTTCCCGGCGACGCACTATGTGGCGGGCCCGGAGCGCCTGGAGCGCGCGGCCAACGACATCGAGAAGGAGCTGGAGGAGCGCCTCGCCGAGCTGGAGAAGCAGGGCAAGATGCTCGAGGCCCAGCGCCTGCGCATGCGCACCACGTACGACCTGGAGATGCTCCGCCAGATCGGCTCCTGCTCCGGCGTGGAGAACTACTCGATGCACTTCGACGGCCGCGAGCCCGGCTCCCCGCCGAACACACTGCTCGACTACTTCCCGGACGACTTCCTGCTCGTCATCGACGAGTCGCACGTCACGGTGCCGCAGATCGGCGCCATGTACGAGGGCGACGCCTCCCGCAAGCGCACCCTCGTGGACCACGGCTTCCGCCTGCCCTCCGCGCTCGACAACCGCCCCCTGAAGTGGGAGGAGTTCCAGGAGCGCATCGGCCAGACCGTCTACCTGTCGGCGACCCCCGGAAACTACGAGCTCTCGCGCGCGGACGGGCACGTCGAGCAGATCATCCGCCCCACCGGGCTCGTCGACCCGGAAGTCGTCGTGAAGCCCACCGAGGGGCAGATCGACGACCTGGTGCACGAGATCCGTACGCGGACGGAGAAGGACGAGCGCGTCCTGGTCACCACGCTCACGAAGAAGATGGCCGAGGACCTCACGGACTACTTCATCGAGCTCGGCATCCAGGTCCGCTATCTGCACAGCGACGTCGACACGCTGCGCCGCGTCGAGCTGCTGCGCGAGCTGCGCGCGGGCGAGTTCGACGTGCTGGTCGGCATCAACCTGCTGCGTGAGGGCCTCGACCTCCCCGAGGTCTCCCTGGTCGCGATCCTCGACGCGGACAAGGAGGGCTTCCTGCGCTCCGGCACGTCCCTGATCCAGACCATCGGCCGCGCGGCGCGAAACGTCTCGGGGCAGGTCCACATGTACGCCGACAAGATCACCCCGGCGATGGAGAAGGCCATCGACGAGACCAACCGCCGCCGGGAGAAGCAGGTCGCGTACAACGAGGCGCACGGGATCGACCCGCAGCCCCTCCGCAAGAAGATCAACGACATCGTGGCGTCCATCGCGCGCGAGGACGTCGACACGGAGGAGCTGCTCGGCACCGGTTACCGCAAGGGCGGCAAGGACGGAAAGGGTGCCAAGACCCCCGTGTCCTCGGCCGGCAAGGCGGACAAGGCGCCGGCCAGGAAGAAGCGCGGCAAGGCGGAGGAGACGGTTCCCACCGACCGGCCCGCGGCCGAGCTGTCCGAGGAGATCGAGGAGCTGACCGAGCGGATGCGGGCCGCCGCCGCCGACCTTCAGTTCGAGGTCGCGGCACGGCTGCGCGACGAGGTGTCGGAGATGAAGAAGGAACTGCGGCAGATGAAGGAGGCAGGCATCGCCTGACCTGCCACGACGGGCGGGGTGGCGGGGACGTGTCGCAGGACCGCCACAAAACCCCGCCCGCGATGGCCGTGTTGTCAGTGCGGCCCTCTAGGGTTTGGACCAACCGCGTACATGGCGCGGCAACAGGGGACGGTTCGAGAGGGGACAGTGCGTGGGCATCGACTTGACCAAGGGTCAGGCCATCAGCCTGGAGAAGCAGGGCGGGGGCACCCTCACCGCCGTACGGATGGGACTCGGCTGGCAGGCGGCCCCTCGGCGCGGCCTGTTCGGCACCCGCACGCGCGAGATCGATCTCGACGCGTCGGCGGTCCTCTTCGCCGACAAGCAGCCCGTCGACGTGGTGTTCTTCCGCCACCTCGTCAGCGACGACGGCTCGGTGCGGCACACCGGTGACAACCTGGTCGGTGGCGCGGGACAGGGCGGCGACGACGAATCGATCGTCGTCGACCTGCAGCGGGTCCCGGTCCACATCGACCAGATCGTCTTCACGGTCAACTCCTTCACGGGACAGACCTTCCAGGAGGTGCAGAACGCGTTCTGCCGCCTGGTCGACGAGACGAACGGGCAGGAGCTCGCCCGCTACACGCTCGACGGCGGGGGAAAGTACACGGCGCAGATCATGGCGAAGGTGCACCGTGCGGGCAGTGGCTGGAAGATGACGGCCCTGGGCGCGGCGGCCAACGGCCGCACGTTCCAGGACCTGATGCCGGCGATCCTGCCCAGCCTGTAGCGGCCCCACGATGGCGGCCGAACTGGTGAGGGGTCAGAACCACCCCCTCACCCGGACCCGTCTGGAGATCCGGGTGTCGGCCGGCCACCCGGTCGTCGCGTGCGCCACGCTCGCCGACGACCGGGGCGCCGTGCGGGGCGCGGACCGGATCGCCCACCCCGGCGCGCCCGCGCGGCCTGGCCTCGACGTCCCGCGCCAGGCCGCGGCCGACCATCGCCCGGCCGTCGACCTGGACGCGATGCCGTAGGACGTGCACCGCGCCACCGTGCTGCTCGCGCGTGCCGCCCACACCGCCGTCCTCCACGCGGCCCGGCTGCTCGCGGCTCATCCGGCGGGCGGGTTCAGCGTGCACGTCATCGACCAATGGGGTCTCCCCTGCTCGAGCGGATTCGAGAGCTTGGGGAAGGCCACCGCGGACACGCTGACGCGGCTGACCGAGCGCGTCGACCTCGTACAGATGGCGGTCCGGGCGGGCGCGGCCGACGCGCTGCCGGCGGACCTGGACGTCGCCGAGCAGCTCCTGATCGTGCACGACTTCCCGCACGGCTTCGACGACCGGTCCGTCACCCGGCTGCGCTACCTCGCGGAGGAGGGGCCGGGGGTCGGCGTGCACCTGATGCTCGTGGTCGACCGGGAGGACGCGGCCGAGTACGGACCGCTGCTGGACCCGCTGTGGCGCACGCTCCTGCGCCTGACGCCCGTCCCCGACGACCACCTGGCCGACCCCTGGGTGGGCCACGCATGGACGTACGAGCCGCCGACGCTCCCGCCGGGCAGCGGAATCCTGCGACAGGTGCTCGCGGAGGTGACAAAAGCCCGTCGGAAGGCGGACCTCTGACCTGCACTTTTGGTGACGTCTTTACCTTTACCTTTACCTTTCATGGGTGTTTCTAGTACGCTCCTTGACGCGGAGGGGAGTACTCCAACGCGGCGTTCCCGTCAGTACGGACGACAGGCCAGAAGGCGGTCGATCCCGGGGCGCCGGCCCGAGACGCGCAAGGCGCTCGGGTGGAAGAGACCTCCGGCAGCGACGACGCTGATCAGTAGCCGTACGACGCCGGAGGCGCAGTAGTGGACGTATCAATGACTGTGTGGGTGCTGACCGTTCTCGGTCTGTGCGCCCTCATCGCGGTCGACTTCTTCATCGGGCGCAAGCCCCACGACGTGTCGATCAAGGAAGCGGGCATCTGGACGGTCGTCTGGATCGTGCTCGCCGCGCTGTTCGGCGTCGGCGTCATGGTCTGGGGCTCCAGCCAGGCCGGCGGCGAGTTCTTCGCGGGCTTCATCACCGAGAAGTCGCTCAGCGTGGACAACCTCTTCGTCTTCATCCTGATCATGGCGAAGTTCTCGGTGCCCACCCACCTGCAACAGCGGGTGCTGCTGTTCGGCGTGCTGATCGCGCTCGTACTGCGGGCGATCTTCATCGCGGCGGGTGCGGCGGTCATCGCCAACTTCTCGTGGGTCTTCTACATCTTCGGCGCCTTCCTCCTGTACACCGCCTGGAAGCTCATCAAGGAGGCCATGGCGGACGAGGAAGAGGAGGAGTTCGAGGAGAATCGCGTCCTTAAGTCGATCGAAAAGAAGTTCGGCGTCGCGGACCGGTACCACGGCACGAAGCTCTTCATCCAGCAGCACGGCAAGAAGGTCATGACACCGCTCCTGGTCGTCATGCTCGCCATCGGCATGACCGACGTGCTGTTCGCGATGGACTCGATCCCGGCGATCTTCGGCCTGACCCAGGACCCGTACATCGTCTTCACCGCCAACGCGTTCGCGCTGATGGGCCTGCGCCAGCTGTACTTCCTCATCGGTGGCCTGCTCAAGAAGCTGGTGCACCTCAGCTACGGCCTGTCGGTCATCCTCGGATTCATCGGCGTGAAGCTGATCCTGCACGCGCTGCACGAATCCGGGGTGCACGTACCGGAGATCTCCATCCCGGTCTCGCTCTCCGTCATCTGCGGCGTCCTGATCATCACGACGATCACCAGCCTCATCGCCTCGAAGAAGCAGGCCGAGAGGGACGCGGCCGAAGCGGCTCAGAAGGACAGCATCGAGGCCTGACGGCGTCGAGCGTAGGAATTACCAGCACCGGGAGCGGTACGCGGCCGATTGCCGCGCGCCGCTCCCGGTGCTTCGTTGTGCCCTGAGCGCGTCCCGCGGGGGCGCGAGGGCACGACGGGGGAGGACCCCATGAAGTTCATCCAGATCATCGACTTCGAGTCCCAGCGGTTCGGCGAGATGCGGGAGGTGCTCGACGCCTTCGAGCAGCGGATGCAGGGCACCACGGGCGGCCCCACGCACCGGATGATGCTCAAGGACCGGGACACCACGGGCCGCTATCTCGCGGTCATCGAGTTCGAGTCCTACGAGGACGCGATGCGCAGCAACGAACGCCCCGAGGTGGCCGAGCTCAACCAGCAGCTGTCGGCCCTGTGCACCCGCCCGCCGGCCTTCATCAACTGCGACCTCAAGGACATGCGCGAACTCAAGTGACGTACGCGCGCGGCGCCCCGCGCCCGCCGGGGCGCCGCCGCCCGTGAAGTCGCGCCCCCACCCGGCCACGGGCACCATCGATGAATGATCACCAGAGTGCGGGCGCTGAGTACGCAGTGGACCGCGGTGGTGCCAGCGATCGCGATCGTGTTGCTCGCGTTCACCTGGGGGCGCGATCTGCCGGGCGTCGTGGTCGCCGTCGTCGCGGTGGTCCTCGCGGCCTCCGTACTCGCCGCCGTGCACCACGCGGAAGTCGTCGCCCACCGGGTCGGTGAACCCTTCGGTTCGCTCGTGCTCGCCGTGGCCGTGACGATCATCGAGGTCGCGCTGATCGTCACCTTGATGGCCGACGGCGGGGCCAAGAGCTCCACGCTCGCCCGCGACACCGTGTTCGCCGCCGTCATGATCACCTGCAACGGCATCGTCGGCGTCAGCCTGCTCGCGGCCGCGCTGCGGCACCGCGTGGCGATCTTCCAGTCCGAGGGCACCGGCGGAGCCCTCGCCACCGTGGCCACGCTCGCGACACTCTGCCTGGTGCTGCCGACTTTCACCACCAGCAAGCTCGGCCCGGAGTTCTCCACCTCCCAGCTGGTCTTCTCGGCCGTCGCCGCGCTCGTCCTTTACGGGCTCTTCGTCGCGACGCAGACCGTGCGCCACCGCGACTACTTCCTGCCGATCACCAAGCACGGCGAGGTGATCGACGCCGACGACCACGCCGACGTGCCGAGCACCCGGACCGCCCTGTTCAGCCTCGGCCTGCTCGCGCTCGCCCTGGTCGCCGTCGTCGGACTCACCAAGGGCGTCTCGAAGACGATCGAGCGAGGGGTCGAGGCGGCCGGCATGCCGCAGGCGGTCGTCGGCGTGATCATCGCGCTGCTCGTGCTGCTGCCCGAGACCATCGCGGCGCTCCGCGCGGCCCGCCGCGACCGCGTGCAGACCAGCCTCAACCTCGCGCTCGGCTCGTCCATGGCCAGCATCGGCCTCACGGTGCCGGCCGTCGCCATCGCCTCGTACTGGCTGACCGGGCCGCTCGTCCTCGGACTCGGCGCGACGCACATGGTGCTGCTCGCGCTGACCATGGTGGTCTCGACCCTCACCATCGTTCCGGGCCGTGCCACACCACTTCAAGGCGGCGTCCATCTGGTGATCCTGGCCGCGTACATCGAGCTCGCCGTCACGCCCTGACCGCCCGGTACCCACCGCCCCTCCGGGCGGTATTGGCGCCGTGATAGACCCTCAAGGAGCAAACGCTCTTCTACGGAGGTCCCTCGTGCCGCGCACGCTCGCCAACGCCCCGATCATGGTTCTCAACGGCCCGAACCTGAACCTGCTCGGCAAGCGCCAGCCGGAGATCTACGGCCGCGACACCCTCGCGGACGTCGAGGCCCTGTGCGTGAAGGCGGCCGCCGCGCTCGGCGCCACCGTGGACTTCCGCCAGTCCAACCACGAGGGCGAACTCGTCGACTGGATCCACGAGGCGCGCGAGAACCACGTCGGCGTGGTCATCAACCCGGCCGCCTACTCGCACACTTCGGTGGCGATCCTGGACGCGCTCAACACCTGCGACGGCATGCCGGTGGTGGAGGTCCACATCTCCAACATCCACCAGCGCGAGGAGTTCCGGCACCACTCCTACGTATCGCTGCGCGCCGACGGCGTGATCGCCGGATGCGGCGTGCAGGGCTACGCGTTCGGTGTGGAGCGAGTGGCGGCGCTCGCCGCGCCCGGGACGGCGCGGGCGTAGCGTCGCGCGCGGGTCACCAGCCCCGCTCGCGCCACTCCTGGACGTGGGGACGCTCGGCGCCCAGCGACGTGTCGTTCCCGTGTCCCGGGTAGACCCACGTCTCGTCCGGCAGCGTGCCGAAGATCTTCGTCTCCACGTCGTCGATGAGGCTCGCGAAGGCCTCGGGGTCCTTCCACGTATTGCCTACGCCGCCCGGGAAAAGGCAGTCACCGGTGAAGACGTGCGGGTGGCCGTGCGGGTCGTCGTAGATCAGGGCGATCGAGCCGGGCGTGTGGCCGACGAGGTGGCGGGCCGTGAGCGTGATCCGGCCGAACTCGATCGTGTCCCCGTCGGCGACGGGGACGTCCGTCGCCACCGGGATCCCCTCGACGTCCTCGCGCCCCGCGTACGTGCGCGCGCCGGTCGCCTCCACGATCTCCTGGAGGGCCTGCCAGTGGTCGCCGTGCCGGTGGGTGGTGACGACGGCCGCGATGCCGTCCTCGCCGATGAGGTGCCGCAGCGTCTCCGGCTCGTTCGCCGCGTCGATCAGGAGCTGCTGATCGGTCGCGCGGCAGCGCAACAAGTACGCGTTGTTGTCCATCGGGCCGACCGCGACCTTGGAGATCATCAGGTCCTGCAACTCGTGCACATCCGCCGGGCCGCCGACCTTCACCGCTCCGCTGTACGTCATGGAGTTCAGCCTAATCCTGTTCTACGGAGTCTCTACAGAGGGGGAAGGGCCGGGAGGGCGCCCCGGTCGACGGTGAGGGCGCCGCCGTCCCTGCGGCCCGCGAGCCAGCCCAGGAGGTCCGCCTGGCGGCCCTTGACGACGATGCCGAGCTCGGGGTCCGGGCTCGCGCCGGACTTGATCTCCTCCAGGGAGTACTTCTGCACGGCGCCCGTGGAGATCATCCGGCCGTCGTCCTGCTTGATCAGCAGGGGCGGCAGGCCCGGATGGTCACGGAACCGCCTCGCGAGGAAGTTGATCTCCCGCTGGGTGAACTCGGCGGAGAGGTCCTCCAGCTCGTATCCGATCCCGAGGTCCACGTGGTGCAGCTCGACCTCGGCCCAGCGCCGGAACGGCACGTTCGAGGCGAGATCCTTCACGCCGTTGCGCAGCTCCACCGTGCGGGCCCAGTCGGCGTCCTCGGCCCCCAGGCGCCGGAAGCGCTCGGCGCTGTCCTGTACGTCGCCGAGCTGCTCGCGCAGTCCGCGCGGGGCATCCCGTTCGATGTCGGCGTCGCGGGACCGGGCGCTCTCGTACATGGGGCGGCCCTCGAGGACGTTGACGAGCGCGTCCGCGTTGCGGGCCAGGTGGGCGAGGACGTGCCCGCGGCTCCACCCTGGAAGCCGTGACGGCTCCGCCACGGCGGCGTTGTCCAGGGTGCCGACCGCGGCGAGCAGCCGGTCGGTCGCTTCGCGTACTGAGGCCAGGTCGCGCACATGATCACTCATGGCGCCGACGATAGCCCCGCCACACGTTCGGGTGAAGGTGGCCTACGATCCGCATGAATCGAATGTGCGTGCTATATGGTCGAGGGCGGCGTCGGGCATCCTGGAAGTTCCGCGGGGCCCAGTTTGTTACCAACCAGGGAATCCGACCGGCGTTGTCAGTGGCTCCCTCTAGTCTTCGAAGGACAGCCTTCTCAGGGCCGCTCCGCCTCAGATCGCGGCGTGAGCGCCTCGAGAGTCAGACCTCGAGAGGCGGGGGCCCGCCCCTGTCACTTATCTCCAGAAAGGTGCGGACCGGCGTGGCCGACCGTCTCATCGTCCGTGGCGCGCGCGAGCACAATCTTCGGAATGTCTCGCTCGACCTCCCGCGCGACTCCCTCATCGTCTTCACCGGTCTGTCCGGCTCCGGTAAGTCCTCCCTCGCGTTCGACACGATCTTCGCCGAGGGCCAGCGCCGGTACGTCGAGTCGCTGTCCTCGTACGCGCGCCAGTTCCTCGGCCAGATGGACAAGCCGGACGTCGACTTCATCGAGGGCCTCTCCCCGGCCGTCTCGATCGACCAGAAGTCGACGTCGCGCAACCCGCGCTCCACGGTCGGCACCATCACCGAGGTCTACGACTATCTGCGCCTGCTCTTCGCGCGCGTCGGCAAGCCGCACTGCCCGGAGTGCGGCCGGCCCATCGCCCGTCAGTCGCCGCAGGCCATCGTCGACAAGGTCCTGGAGCTGCCCGAGGGCAGCCGCTTCCAGGTCCTGTCGCCGCTGGTGCGCGAGCGCAAGGGCGAGTTCGTCGACCTCTTCAGCGACCTCCAGACCAAGGGCTACTCCCGCGCGCGTGTGGACGGGCAGACGATCCAGCTGTCCGAGCCGCCGACGCTGAAGAAGCAGGAGAAGCACACGATCGAGGTGGTCGTCGACCGCCTCACCGTGAAGAGTTCCGCCAAGCGCCGCCTCACCGACTCCGTGGAGACCGCGCTCGGCCTGTCCGGCGGCATGGTCGTGCTCGACTTCGTCGACCTCCCCGAGGACGACCCGGAGCGCGAGCGCATGTACTCGGAGCACCTGTACTGCACGTACGACGACCTGTCCTTCGAGGAGCTGGAGCCGCGCTCCTTCTCCTTCAACTCGCCCTTCGGTGCCTGCCCCGACTGCACCGGCATCGGCACGCGCATGGAGGTCGACCCCGAGCTGATCGTCCCTGACGAGGACAAGTCGCTCGACGAGGGCGCCATCCACCCGTGGTCGCACGGGCACACCAAGGACTACTTCGGCCGCCTCATCGGAGCCCTCGCGGACGCCCTCGGCTTCCGTACGGACATCCCCTTCGCGGGCCTTCCGCAGCGCGCCAAGAAGGCGCTCCTGAACGGCCACAAGACGCAGATCGAGGTCCGCTACCGCAACCGGTACGGGCGCGAGCGCCGCTACACGACGCCCTTCGAAGGCGCCGTGCCGTTCGTGAAGCGCCGCCACAGCGAGGCCGAGTCGGACGCGAGCCGTGAGCGCTTCGAGGGCTACATGCGCGAGGTGCCCTGCCCGACCTGTGAGGGCACGCGACTGAAGCCGCTCATCCTGGCCGTCACGGTGATGGGCAAGTCGATCGCCGAGGTCTCGGCCATGTCGATCAGCGACTGCGCCGACTTCCTGAGCGAACTGAAGCTCAACGCGCGCGACAAGAAGATCGCCGAGCGCGTCCTGAAGGAGGTCAACGAGCGGCTGCGCTTCCTCGTCGACGTGGGCCTCGACTATCTGTCGCTCAACCGCGCGGCGGGCACGCTCTCCGGCGGCGAGGCCCAGCGCATCCGGCTCGCCACGCAGATCGGCTCCGGCCTCGTCGGCGTCCTATACGTGCTGGACGAGCCGTCCATCGGCCTGCACCAGCGCGACAACCACCGGCTCATCGAGACGCTCGTCCGGCTCCGCGACATGGGCAACACGCTCATCGTGGTCGAGCACGACGAGGACACCATCAAGGTCGCCGACTGGATCGTCGACATCGGCCCCGGCGCGGGCGAGCACGGCGGCAAGGTCGTGCACAGCGGCCCGTTGAAGGAGCTGCTGAGCAACGCCGAGTCGATGACCGGCCAGTACCTGGCGGGCAAGAAGGTCATCGCGATGCCGGACATCCGGCGGCCCGTGGACCCGGGGCGCCGCCTCACGGTGCACGGCGCCAAGGAGAACAACCTCCGGGACATCGACGTGTCGTTCCCGCTGGGCGTCCTCACGGCCGTCACCGGAGTCTCCGGGTCCGGCAAGTCGACGCTGGTGAACGACATCCTGTACACGCACTTGGCGCGGGAGTTGAACGGGGCGCGCTCCGTCCCCGGCCGGCACACGCGCGTGGACGGCGACGACCTCGTCGACAAGGTCGTGCACGTCGACCAGTCGCCCATCGGCCGCACGCCGCGGTCCAACCCGGCGACGTACACGGGAGTCTTCGACAACGTCCGCAAGCTGTTCGCCGAGACGACCGAGGCGAAGGTCCGCGGTTATCTGCCGGGGCGCTTCTCCTTCAACGTCAAGGGCGGCCGCTGCGAGAACTGTTCCGGTGACGGCACCATCAAGATCGAGATGAACTTCCTGCCGGACGTGTACGTCCCGTGCGAGGTCTGCCACGGCGCGCGGTACAACCGGGAGACCCTTGAGGTCCACTACAAGGGAAAGTCCATCTCCGAGGTCCTGGACATGCCGATCGAGGAGGCGCACACCTTCTTCGAGGCCGTCCCGGCGATCGCCCGCCACCTCAAGACGCTCAACGACGTGGGCCTCGGCTACGTCCGGCTCGGTCAGCCCGCGCCGACGCTCTCCGGTGGTGAGGCGCAGCGCGTGAAGCTCGCCAGCGAGCTGCAGAAGCGGTCCACTGGGCGCACGGTGTACGTGCTCGACGAGCCGACCACGGGTCTGCACTTCGAGGACATCAGCAAGCTCATCACGGTGCTCTCGGGCCTCGTCGACAAGGGCAACACGGTCATCGTCATCGAGCACAACCTCGACGTGGTCAAGACCGCGGACTGGGTCGTCGACATGGGCCCCGAGGGTGGCAACGGCGGCGGTCTCGTCGTCGCCGAGGGCACCCCGGAGGAGGTCGCGGCCGTCCCGACGAGCCACACCGGCAAGTTCCTGCGCGACGTCCTCGGCGCCGACCGGGTCAGCGACGCGGCCGTGCCCGCGGCGCGCCCCCGTAAGGCGGCGAAGAAGACCGTGGCGGCGACGAAGGCCCCGGCCAAGAAGACGGCCGCGGTGAAGGCGACGACCGCCAAGAAGGCGGCCACCAAGTCGACCACCACCAAGGCCGCCGCGAAGAAGGCGACCGGGAAGACCCGCAAGGCCTGACGGCGGTCCGGCCTCACCGGCCGACAAGCGAAGGCGCCCCGTGGATACTCCCCACGGGGCGCCAAGCGTTCACAGGACCCGGTTCTCTACCGGGCAGGGCCGCGCGGCTCTCCCCAGGCGGTGCGCCCTTCTCGCCGGGAAGGGGGCGCCTGGTCCTCTCCAGGCGGGGTGCCTGTTCTTACTGGCCACGGGCTCTCGGTCCTCTCCTGGCGGTGCGCCCCTTTCTCGCTAGGCAGGGGTCCCTGGCTCTCTCCAGGCAGGGCGCCCGTTCTCACTGGGCAGGGGCTCTCGAGCCTCACCAGGTAGGGGTGCCTGGTCCTCTCCAGGCAGGGCGCCCGATTCTCACTGGGCAGGGGCTCTCGAGCCTCACCGGGTAGGGGCGCATGGCCCTCTCCAGGCAGGGCGCCCGATTCTCACTGGGCAGGGGCTCTCGAGCCTCACCGGGTAGGGGCGCATGGCCCTCTCCAGGCAGGGCGCCCGTTCTCACTAGGCAGGGGTTCTCGGGTTTCTCCAGGCGGGGCGCCTTTCTCGCCGGGTAGGGGTGCCTGGTCCGATCCAGGCGGGGCGCCCGTTCTCACTGGGCAGGGGCTCTCGGCCTCACCAGGTGGGGTGCCCTTTCTCGCCGGGTAGGGGTGCCAGATCCGATCCAGGCGGGGCGCCCGATTCTCGCCGGGCGGGGTGCCGTGCCCGGGTCTCACCAAGCGGGATCGACCAGTTCGGTGGCGTACGGCGGCTCCGCGCCCGGCCGGGAGCAGGTGACTGCCGCCGCCCGCGCGGCGAACCGCAGTAGGCGGGACCAGTCGTCGCCGCTGAGCCCGGCGATGGCGGCGGGGGAGAGGGCGTCCTGGTGCGAAAGCCCGTGTAGCAGCGCGGCGTTGACGGTGTCACCGGCGCCGATCGTGTCCACGACGTCGACCCGCTCGCCCGGCACCGAGTACTCGCCCCCGTCCCGCGTGAACGCCGTGAGCCCCTCCCCGCCGCGCGTGATCACCACGGCTTCGGGGCCCGCGGACAGCCACTCCTGCGGCGTGCCGCCCAGCCACTCGGCGTCGTCCTCGGAGAGCTTCAGCAGCGTCGTCGAGGCGAGCCAGTTCTTGAAGCGGGCCCGGTAGGCGTCCGCGTCCGGGATCAGACCGGCCCGGATGTTCGGGTCGAGCGCCGTGCACAGGCCCTGCGAGGCGGCCGAACGCATCACGTCCTCGTACGCGCTCGCGCCCGGTTCGAGCACCAGCGAGCAAGTGCCGAACGACACAGCGCGCGTGCCCGCCGGCAGCGCCTCGGGCACCGCGAAGAGCCGGTCGGCGGTCCCCTCCACGTAGAAGGAGTACCCGGCGGAGCCGTCGGCGCCGATCGACGCCACAGCGAGCGTCGTCGGTTCGTCGCCCCGCTGGACCGGGGACACGTCCACCCCGGCCGCCCGCAGGCCGCCGAGCAGGGCCTCCCCGAAGGCGTCCCGCGACACCCGCGAGCAGAACGCCACGGACGAGCCGAGGCGGCCGAGCGCCACCGCCGTGTTGTACGGGCCGCCGCCGAGCCGCGGGGCGAGGGCGGGCAGTTCGGTGACGGGTCCGCCGTCGACGGGCACGTCCTGCGGGACGAGGTCGATCAGCGCCTCTCCGGCGACGACTATCACGGTGTGTCCTTTCGAGCGGGCGAGCGAGTGCGCGGGCGAGCGAGTGAGCGGACGGTGGGGGTCCGCGGGCAACCTCGACGCTGACGCTGACGCTAAAGCCTCACGCCGAGCGCGGCACCGCCTCACGCGAACCGGGCACGCACGCCGTGCACCCGGGCACGTAGACCCTGCATCCGGGCACGATTATCCCGGAACGGTTCACTCCCAGTCCCACCCGATGCCCACAAGCCCCGCCCGCACCTGCGGCTCCACCATGTGCACCGATCGGTGCGGGCCGCTCAGCGTGAGTTCGTGGCGGCCGCCGCGCGGTCCCGCGGCCGACCGCTGGGCGAAGCGGTGGCAGCGCACGGGCAGCGCGTCGTCCGCGAACCGGACCTGGAGCGCGTACTGCCCGCCGGCGAAGCCGAATCCGCGGACGCACTCGGACACGGAACCGGCCGTCCCGTCCTCGAAGCCGTAGTGGAACAGATGCGTGTCACCCGCCCGGAGCCGCGCGTCGAAGAGCAACTCGGCGACCAGGACGCCCGTCCCGTCGTCCCAACGCACGCGCCCCGTACGACAGTTCTCCACGGCGTAGACCGCCACATCCGCCGGGGAACAGCCCGGGTCGCCATGGTGGACGGCCACATATCGGTCCACTCCGTCGCGGTGCGCCCGCACGATGTGCTGCGATTCCCTGCCGAGGAGCTGCCGGTGCGCGCCGATCCGCACCCGCTCGTGGTGCCCGACGGTGTGCAGTCCGCCGTCCAGCGGGGACTCCAGCTCCGCGAGCAGCCGCTCGACGGCCCCGGACGCCTCGACGAGCGACCGGTACGAGCTGGTCGCGGGGCGCTTGGGCACGTCGGTGTCGGCGACCGGGCCGAGCAGCCGGATCAGCGACTCCTCGGGCAGTTCGAGGATCTCCTCCAGGGCGCGCACGGCCCGCATCGATTCGGGACGCTGCGGCCGCCGTGCGCCCTGCTGCCAGTAACTGAGACTGGTGACACCGATGTTGACCCCGTGACGGGCGAGGTGATGGCGCACGCGGTGCAGGGGGAGTCCGCGGGCGACGATCGCGGCCCGCAGCGCGTTGTGGAACGGACCGAAGCGCAGGGCCGCGTCCAGCTCCGGCGCCTGCGCCTCCGCTTGCACCTGGCCCTGCACCTGGCCCTGCACCTGGCCCTGTGTCTGCGCCTGCGCCGGTTCCGTACGCCGTTCGCCGAACCGCATCCGGGCCTCCTGCTCGTGCGACGCCATTCACTGCCGTGAGGCACCGGCATTGAAGCGTGTCGACCCGCCCCGGACAACGCCCCGGACAAGACTCGCCCCACACCGCGGCGCCCACCCCACTGACGGCACCCCGAACTGTCACACACCGCCAGTAGGGTGTCTGACATGGCCGACCCCTCCAGCTACCGCCCCAAGCCGGGACAGATCCCCGACTCCCCAGGGGTGTACAGGTTCCGCGACGAGCACCGCCGGGTGATCTACGTCGGGAAGGCGAAAAGCCTGCGCCAGCGCCTGGCGAACTACTTCCAGGACCTGGCGACCCTGCACCCCCGTACGCGCACGATGGTCACCACGGCCGCGTCCGTGGAGTGGACCGTGGTGTCCACGGAGGTCGAGGCGCTTCAGCTGGAGTACTCCTGGATCAAGGAGTACGACCCCCGGTTCAACGTCAAGTACCGCGACGACAAGAGCTATCCGTACCTCGCGGTGACGATGAACGAGGAGTTTCCGCGGGTCCAGGTGATGCGCGGCCAGAAGAAGAAGGGCGTGCGCTACTTCGGTCCGTACGGGCACGCGTGGGCGATCCGCGACACCGTGGACCTGCTCCTGCGCGTCTTCCCGGTGCGCACCTGCTCCAAGGGCGTGTTCAACAACGCGAAGCGCACGGGCCGCCCCTGCCTGCTCGGCTACATCGGCAAGTGCTCGGCGCCCTGTGTGGGCCGCGTCACGCCCGAGGAGCACGGCGAACTGGCCGAGGAGTTCTGCGACTTCATGGCGGGACGTACGGGGACGTACATCCGGCGCCTGGAGAAGGACATGGCCGCTGCCGCCGACGAGATGGAGTACGAGCGGGCGGCCCGCCTGCGCGACGACATCGAGGCGCTCAAGAAGGCCATGGAGAAGAGCGCCGTCGTCCTCACCGACGCCACCGACGCCGATCTCATCGCCCTCGCCGAGGACGAGCTGGAGGCGGCCGTCCAGATCTTCCACGTGCGCGGCGGACGCGTGCGCGGCCAGCGCGGCTGGGTCACCGACAAGGTCGAGGCGGTCACCAGCGGTGACCTCGTCGAGCACGCGCTCCAGCAGCTCTACGGGGAGGAGACCGGGGACGCCGTCCCCAAGGAGGTCCTCGTCCCCGCGCTGCCCGACCCCCTGGAGCCCGTCCAGGCCTGGCTCACCGAGCGCCGCGGGTCGAACGTGTCGTTGCGCATCCCGCAGCGCGGCGACAAGAAGGCACTCATGGAGACGGTCCACAGGAACGCGCAGCAGGCGCTCGTCCTGCACAAGACGAAGCGCGCCTCCGACCTCACCACGCGCTCGCGCGCGCTGGAGGAGATCGCCGCGGCCCTCGACCTGGACAGTGCCCCGCTGCGCATCGAGTGCTACGACATCTCGCACCTCCAGGGCGACGACGTCGTGGCGTCCATGGTCGTCTTCGAGGACGGCCTCGCCCGCAAGAGCGAGTACCGCCGTTTCGAGATCAAGGGCTTCGAGGGGCAGGACGACGTCCGCTCCATGCACGAGGTCATCACCCGCCGCTTCAAGCGCTACCTCTCCGCCCAGGAGAAGTCGCGGGAGTGGTCGGACGAGGGGCCGGACACGGGCGAGACGGTCCCGGAGGACGCGGCCCCCGAGGAGTCGCGCCTCACAGAGGACGACGGACGGCCCAAGAAGTTCGCCTACCCGCCCCAGCTCGTGGTGGTCGACGGCGGGCAGCCGCAGGTCGCGGCGGCCAAGCGGGCCCTGGACGAGCTCGGGATCGACGACATCGCGGTGTGCGGCCTTGCCAAGCGCCTCGAAGAGGTCTGGGTGCCCGACGAGGAGGACCCGGTGGTCCTTCCCCGCACCAGCGAAGGGCTCTACCTGCTCCAGCGCGTGCGCGACGAGGCGCACCGCTTCGCGATCACCTACCAGCGCGCCAAACGGGCCAAGCGCTTCCGGGCGGGCCCGCTGGACGAGGTGCCGGGGCTCGGGGACTCGCGCAAGCAGGCGCTGCTCAAGCACTTCGGGTCGGTGAAGCGGCTGCGGGCCGCCACCATCGACCAGATCTGCGAGGTCCCCGGCATAGGCCGCAAGACGGCCGAGGCCATCGTGGTGGCCTTCGCCAAGGCCGCCCCCGCCGCGCCCGCGGTGAACACGGCCACCGGAGAGATCATTGAAAACGAAGACGAAGCGGTCGGCATGACGGACGTGCCGACCGGCGGGGACCCCGTCAGCGCGGGCGCCCCGGAGGAACGACGGGGGCAGGAGTCATGAGCGGACAGGACCACGAGAGCAGCGACGGCAGCGGCACGCCACAGGGCCCCGCGGCACACGAACAACCGCAACCACAGCACGGAGCACAAGTGAGCACGGGCACCGGAGCAGGGACAGGACCAGGTACGGAACCGGGCACGGACGCCGCCCCCGACACCGGAGCGGGAGCCGGCAAGAGCGCCGACGCGCCGGGCGTCCCCGACGCCGCCATCCCCGAGCTGGTGATCATCTCCGGGATGTCGGGCGCGGGCCGCTCCACGGCGGCGAAGTGCCTGGAGGACCTCGGCTGGTTCGTCGTCGACAACCTGCCGCCCGCGCTGATCCCTACCATGGTCGAGCTCGGCGCCCGCTCGCAGGGCAACGTGGCGCGGATCGCGGTCGTCGTCGACGTACGGGGACGGCGCTTCTTCGACAACCTCCGGCAGTCCCTCGCGGACCTGGAGGCCAAGCACGTCACGCGCCGCATCGTCTTCCTGGAGTCCTCCGACGAGGCGCTGGTGCGCCGCTTCGAGTCCGTGCGCCGCCCGCACCCCCTCCAGGGCGACGGCCGCATCGTCGACGGCATCGCGGCCGAGCGCGAGCTGCTGCGCGAGCTGCGCGGCGACGCCGACCTGGTCATCGACACCTCCAGCCTCAACGTCCACGAACTGCGCGCCAAGATGGACGCCCAGTTCGCCGGCGAGGAGGAGCCCGAGCTGCGGGCCACCGTCATGTCGTTCGGCTTCAAGTACGGCCTTCCGGTCGACGCGGACCTCGTGGTCGACATGCGCTTCCTGCCGAACCCGCACTGGGTCCCCGAGCTGCGCCCCTTCACCGGGCTCAACGAGGAGGTGTCGAACTACGTCTTCTCGCAGCCCAGCGCCAAGGAGTTCCTCGACCGCTACACCGAGCTGCTCCAGCTGATCGCCGCCGGCTACCGCCGTGAGGGCAAGCGCTACGTGACGATCGCCGTCGGCTGCACGGGCGGCAAGCACCGCTCCGTCGCCACCTCGGAGAAGCTCGCCGCCCGCCTCGCCGCGCAAGGCGTGGAGACCGTGGTCGTCCACCGCGACATGGGACGGGAATGACGGGACGTACCCTGCGGCTCACCAGCAGGATCCGCCGCAGAACCTCACCGGTGAAGCCGGGCAAGGGCACCACCCCCAAGGTCGTCGCCCTCGGCGGCGGCATGGGCCTGTCGGCGTCCCTGGCCGCGCTGCGCCGCATCACGAACAACCTCACCGCCGTCGTCACGGTCGCCGACGACGGCGGCTCCAGCGGCCGTCTGCGCGACGAGCTGGGCGTGCTGCCGCCGGGCGACCTGCGCAAGGCACTCGCGGCGCTGTGCGGGGACGACGACTGGGGGCAGACGTGGTCCCGCGTCATCCAGCACCGCTTCCAGTCCAAGGGCGACCTGCACGAGCACGCGGTCGGCAATCTGCTGATCGTCGCCCTGTGGGAACAGCTCGGCGATCATGTGCAGGCCCTGGACCTGGTCGGCAAGCTGCTCGGCGCGCAGGGGCGGGTGCTGCCCATGTCCGCCGTCCCGCTGGAGCTCCAGGCCCAGGTGAAGGGGCACGATCCGACACGCCCGGACGACATCGAGACGGTGCGGGGGCAGGCCACGGTTGCGCTGACCCGCGGCGAGGTCCAGTCCGTGCATGTGGTGCCGCACGACCCGCCGGCCGTCCCCGAGGCGGTCGCCGCGGTGCTCGACGCGGACTGGGTGGTGCTCGGCCCGGGCTCCTGGTTCTCCTCCGTGATCCCGCATCTGCTGGTCCCCGAGTTGCTCGACGCGCTGGTCGAGACGAAGGCCCGCCGGGTCCTCTCGCTGAACCTCGCGCCGCAACCCGGAGAAACTGAGGGGTTCTCCCCGCAGCGTCATTTGGAAGTTTTGGGACGACACGCACCTAAACTCGCCCTGGACGTGGTGCTGGCCGACGAGGCCGCCGTGCCCGATCGCGAGTCCCTGACCGAAACCGCGCGTGAGCGTTTCGGCGCCGCGGTCGAGCTGGCGCCGGTGGCCAGGCCCGACGGAACTCCGAGGCACGACCCGGAGCTGTTGGCCGCCGCGTACGACCGTATTTTTCGGATGCATGGAAGGATCGGCCCATGGCGATGACGGCAGCGGTGAAGGACGAGATCTCCCGGCTTCCCGTCACCCGGACCTGCTGCAGGAAGGCCGAGGTCTCGGCCATTCTGCGGTTTGCGGGCGGCCTTCACCTGGTGAGCGGCCGCATCGTGATCGAGGCGGAGCTGGACACCGCGATGGCCGCACGGCGGCTCAAGCGGGACATTCTCGAGATCTTCGGGCACAGCTCGGAGCTGATCGTGATGGCGCCCGGCGGGCTGCGCCGCGGCTCGCGGTTCGTTGTACGAGTGGTGGCGGGCGGCGACCAGCTGGCTCGCCAGACGGGCCTGGTGGACGGCCGAGGCCGTCCGATCCGGGGCCTGCCGCCGCAGGTGGTCTCGGGGGCCACCTGCGACGCGGAGGCGGCCTGGCGCGGCGCGTTCCTGGCGCACGGCTCGCTCACCGAGCCGGGGCGCTCCAGCTCGCTGGAGGTGACCTGCCCGGGCCCCGAGGCGGCGCTCGCCCTGGTCGGCGCCGCCCGCAGGCTCCAGATCGCGGGCAAGGCCCGTGAGGTGCGCGGCGTGGACCGCGTGGTGGTGCGCGACGGTGACGCGATCGGCGCTCTGCTCACCCGTATGGGGGCGCACGAGTCGGTGCTCGCCTGGGAGGAGCGGCGGATGCGCCGCGAGGTGCGCGCCACGGCGAACCGCCTCGCGAACTTCGACGACGCGAACCTGCGCCGCTCGGCCCGCGCCGCGGTCGCGGCCGGCGCCCGGGTGCAGCGCGCCCTGGAGATCCTCGCGGACGACGTGCCCGAGCACCTCGCCGCGGCGGGCCGCCTGCGCATGGAGCACAAGCAGGCCTCCCTGGAGGAGCTGGGGGCGCTCGCCGACCCGCCGCTGACCAAGGACGCCGTCGCGGGCCGCATCCGCCGCCTGCTGGCCATGGCGGACAAGCGGGCCCAGGACCTCGGCATCCCCGGCACGGAGTCCAACATCACGGAGGACATGGCGGAGGAGATGACGGACGAGATGGCGGAGAGCCTCGCGCAGAACATGGCGGGCTGATTCGCACGACAGCTCCGAAAAGCCGGTGGCGGCGCCCGATCCCGGGCGCCGCCACCGGCTTTTCCGCGTCCGCGAACGGGAGTTGAGGCCCCCTTGGACGCCCCCTTGACTTGACCATGAACTGTCACGAGTCTGGCGTTTGTTCGCTTCTGCGGCATCACGCCACAACCGTGGCAGACAACTGCAAGGGGGGGGGCTCATGCGTCGAAGAGCGGGACGAAGAGCGGGACGAAGAGCGAGATCGATCCTCGCTGTCGGAGCGCTCGTCCTCGGGGTGGGAGGCGCCGCACTGGCGCCCGTCGCCCACGCGGACGACGGTCCGGCGAAAGGCAATCCAGGCGCGGACGCCGTCAAGGTGTTCCGCGCCGAGGTGTCGAAGGAGCAGATACCGCTGCTCCTCCAGGCCGGCCAGGACGGCCACGAACTCGGCGAGCAGGCGCCCGGCAAGGGCACTTCGAAGGTCGAGGTCTACCTCACCGACAAGCAGGCCGACAGCCTCCGCAAGAAGGGCGTCGACCTCACCGAGCACAAGCTGACCGCCAGGGCTACGGCCCGCGTGAAGGCCGCGGGCGACGGTGTCTTCCGCCCGTACAGCGGCAAGGGCGGCCTCCAGGAGGAGATCCTCCGCACCGCTCAGGAGCATCCCGACCTCACCAAGGTCGTCTCCATCGGCAAGACGCTCCAGGGCCAGGACATCCTCGCCCTCAAGCTCAGCAAGAACGCCAAGAAGGCCAAGGACGGCACGAAGCCGTCCGTGCTCTACATGTCGAACCAGCACGCGCGCGAGTGGATCACCCCTGAGATGACCCGCCGCTTGATGCACCACTACGTGGACAACTACGCCAAGGACGGGCGCATCAAGAAGCTCGTCGACTCCACGGAGATGTGGTTCGTCCTCTCCGCCAATCCCGACGGCTACGACTGGACGTTCAAGGACGCGGCCAACCGCCAGTGGCGCAAGAACATGCGCGACAACAACGGCGACGGCAAGTACACCACCGGCGACGGCGTCGACCTCAACCGCAACTTCGCCTACAAGTGGGGCTACGACGACGAGGGTTCGTCGCCCGACCCCGTGAACCAGACCTACCGCGGCGCGAGCCCGAACTCCGAGCCGGAGACCAAGGCCCTCGACGCCTTCGAGAAGCGCGTCGGCTTCGACTACGCCATCAATTACCACTCCGCCGCCGAACTGCTGCTCTACGGAGTGGGCTGGCAGGTCGCCACGCCGACCCCGGACGACGTGCTCTACAAGGCGCTCGCCGGCACCCCGGAGAAGTCCGCGATCCCCGGCTACCACCCGCAGGTCTCCTCGGAGCTGTACACGACGAACGGCGAGGCCGACGGGCACGCCGGCAACGTCAACGGCACCTCGATGTTCACGCCCGAGATGAGCACCTGCCAGACCGCGTCGAACGTCGACCCGAACGACGCGTGGAACCCCGGCGACTGCGCGTCGGTCTTCACGTTCCCGGACGACGAGAAGCTCATCCAGGCCGAGTTCGAGAAGAACATCCCCTTCGCGATGTCGGTCGCCGAGACCGCCTCGCACCCCGACCAGCCGTCGTCCTCGGTCGGCATGGAGGCGCCCGACTTCACCCCGGCGAAGTTCACGACTTCGTACGCCCGCGGTGGCGACCAGGAAGTTTCCGTGACCGCGCGGAAGTCCGTGCGTGACAAGGAGCTGAACTACCGGGTCAATGGCGGCCGTTCGCACGATGAGGAATTGCGCGCCTGGAAGGGCGGCGAGACCTACGGGGGCGACGACAATCTGCACTTCGACGCCTATAGGGCGAAGGTCGAGGACGCCGATGTGGGCGACAAGGTAGAGGTGTGGTTCACGGGACGAACAAAATCCGGAAAGAACACAAGCAGCGAGCACTTCACCTACACCGTCGCCGCACGCGACAAGGGCGACACACTTGTCGTCGCGGAGAACGACGCCGCGGGCGTGCAAACGGCCGCCTACGTGAACGCACTGAAGGCGGCGGGCCGCTCGCCGGTCGTCTGGAACGTCGCGAAGCAGGGCGCTCCCGACCCGCTCGGCGTCCTCGGCCACTTCAAGGCGGTCGTCCACTACACGAGCGCGGACCGTCCCGCCCTCGCCACCCAACTCGCCGTACGCGACTACCTGAACGAGGGCGGCAAGCTCGTCGAGGCCGGTGAGAAGGCGGGCGGCTCCGTCGACATCGGCGACACCACGACGAACGACTTCAGCCAGTACTACCTGGGCGCCTACTCGCGCACGGCGTCCCCCGTGGCGACCCGTTTCGACGGTTCCGGCGCCCTCGACGGGATCGCCGCGTCCCTCGGCGACGCCCCCGGCAACCCGCTGAACGGCGCGGGCCTGTACGAGGCGACCTCCGCCACGCTGCCGAAGTTCAGCAGCGCGGGAGCGGGCCAGTACGAAGGCGCGGGCATGGCGGCCGCCGTCCACACGGACGACGCGTACAAGCGCCTGACCCGCACCATCGACCTCTCCGGGGTCACCGCGGCCCAGCAGCCGTCCCTGCGGATGCAGCTCCTGTGGGACACCGAACCGGGCTACGACCACGTACTCCTGGAGGCGCACACGACCGGTGCGGAGGACTGGACGACCCTGCCCGACAAGGACGGCCTGACCTCGAACAAGGTGCCCACGGAGTGCGAGGCGGGATTCTTCGTCCAGGACCACCCGGCGCTCACCCGCTACCTGACGCCGGACGGCGCCGCCTGCGGCAACTCCGGCACCTCGGGCCAGTGGAACAGCCTCACCGGCTCATCGGACGACTGGAAGACGGTCACGTACGACCTGAGCGCCTACGCCGGGAAGTCCGTCGAGGTGTCCCTGAGTTACGTGACCGACCCCGGCACCGGGGGCGAGGGCGTGCGCGCCGACAACGCCTCCGTCGTCATCGGGGGCCAGGCCACCGAGACCGAGGACTTCGAGACGTCCCTGGGCGCCTGGAACGTCCCCGGACCGCCCGCGGGCAGCCCGCCCGCCGTGAAGGACTGGGCGCTCGCCAAGGACCTGTTCACGACCTACGGGGCGATCAGCACGCCGGACACGGTGCTCCTCGGATTCGGTCTGGAACACGTCACCGCGACGGCCGATCGAAATGCGCTCATCAGAAAGGCCCTGCGCTCAATTAGCGACTGATCGGAGCCTGAATTACCCGCGAAATACACGGCGGCCCGTACGTTACTCATCAGTACGGGCCGCTGTGTCCTGCATGGAGTCGCTCGATGTCACCTCAAGCGCTTATGGGAGGTAGGGTCGGAGGCGGTCGGGGACATCCCAAATAAATCTCGCCGGCGTCGATACTCCGGCGTACCAACGAGGAGATCGGTTCGTGACGATCCGCGTAGGCATCAACGGCTTTGGCCGCATCGGTCGCAATTATTTCCGCGCCCTCCTTGAGCAGGGTGCAGACATCGAGATCGTGGCTGTCAACGACCTGGGTGACACCGCGACCACCGCACACCTTCTGAAGTACGACACCATCCTGGGCCGACTCAAGGCCGAGGTGTCGCACACGGAGGACACCATCACGGTCGACGGTCACACCATCAAGGTGCTGTCCGAGCGCAACCCTGCCGACATTCCGTGGGGTCAGCTCGGCGTCGACGTCGTGATCGAGTCCACGGGCATCTTCACGAAGAAGGCAGACGCCGAGAAGCACATCGCCGGCGGCGCCAAGAAGGTCCTCATCTCGGCTCCGGCCAAGGACGAGGACATCACCATCGTGATGGGCGTCAACCAGGACCAGTACGACCCGGCGAACCACCACGTCATCTCGAACGCGTCCTGCACCACCAACTGTGTGGCGCCGATGGCGAAGGTGCTCGACGAGAACTTCGGCATCAACCGTGGCCTGATGACGACGGTTCACGCGTACACGAACGACCAGCGCATCCTGGACTTCCCGCACAGCGACCTGCGCCGCGCGCGTGCCGCCGCGGAGAACATCATCCCGACCACGACGGGCGCCGCCAAGGCCACCGCCCTGGTCCTGCCGCAGCTCAAGGGCAAGCTCGACGGCATCGCGATGCGCGTCCCGGTCCCGACCGGCTCGGCCACCGACCTCGTCGTGGAGCTCCAGCGCGAGACCACCAAGGAAGAGGTCAACGCCGCGTTCAAGAAGGCCGCGGACGGCGAGCTCAAGGGCATCCTGTACTACACCGAGGACCCGATCGTGTCCTCGGACATCGTCGGCGAGCCGGCCTCCTGCACCTTCGACTCCTCCCTGACCATGGTCCAGGAGGGCAACTCGGTGAAGATCCTCGGCTGGTACGACAACGAGTGGGGCTACTCCAACCGTCTCGTCGACCTCACGGTCTTCGTCGGCGGCCAGCTCTGAGCCTCTAAGGTTCTGGAGCAGCAAGGCACTGAGATGTGAGCGAAGGGTCCGGACCCGCGCGAGGCCGCGCGACAGTCCGGACCCTTCGCGCGTCAGCCTCCAAGGCTCGCCTTTCAAGAACGTGCACGACCAGCCCTCTCAAGGAGCCCATCCATGAAGACGATTGAGGAACTTCTCGCCGAAGGGGTCGACGGGAAGCGGGTGTTCGTCCGCGCCGACCTCAACGTGCCGCTGGCCGACGGCCTCATCACCGACGACGGCCGCATCCGCGCCGTCCTGCCCACCGTGCAGGCCCTGGCCGGCGCCGGCGCCAAGGTGATCGTCGCCTCCCACCTGGGCCGCCCCAAGGGCGCCCCGGACCCGCAGTTCTCGCTGCTGCCCGCCGCCGAGCGCCTCGGCGAACTCCTCGGCAAGCCGGTGGCGTTCGCCCAGGACACGGTGGGCCCCGCCGCCAACGAGGCCGTGGACGGCCTCGAGCCCGGCCAGATCGCCGTCATCGAGAACCTGCGCTTCAACGCCGGCGAGACGAGCAAGGACGACGCCGAGCGCGGCGACTTCGCCGAGCAGCTCGCGAACCTTGCCGACGTCTACGTAGGCGACGGTTTCGGCGCCGTGCACCGCAAGCACGCCTCCGTGTACGACCTGCCGAAGCGGCTTCCGCACTACGCCGGCTACCTCATCGCCACCGAGGTCGGCGTCCTCAAGAAGCTCACCGACGACGTCAAGCGCCCCTACGTGGTCGCGCTCGGCGGCGCCAAGGTCTCCGACAAGCTGGCCGTCATCGACCAGCTGCTCGGCAAGGCCGACCGTCTCCTCATCGGCGGCGGCATGGCGTACACCTTCCTCAAGGCCAAGGGCTACGAGGTCGGCATCTCGCTCCTCCAGGAGGACCAGATCCCGGTCGTCACGGAGTACATGGAGCGCGCCGAGAAGAACGGCGTGGAGCTCGTGCTTCCCGTGGACGTGCTGGTCTCGTCCGAGTTCCCGGACCTCAAGGGCAAGACGCCGGCCAACCCGTCGACCGTCGCCGCGGACGCCATCCCGGCCGACCAGGAGGGCCTGGACATCGGCCCTCAGACCCGCAAGCTGTACGCCTCGAAGCTCGCCGACGCGGAGACCGTGTTCTGGAACGGCCCGATGGGCGTCTTCGAGCACCCCGACTACGCCGAGGGCACCAAGGCGGTCGCCCAGGCCCTCATCGACGCCCCGGGCTTCACCGTGGTGGGTGGCGGAGACTCCGCCGCGGCGGTCCGTACCCTGGGCTTCGACGAGAAGGCATTCGGCCACATCTCGACCGGCGGTGGCGCCTCCCTCGAGTACCTCGAGGGCAAGACGCTGCCCGGTCTCGCCGCACTGGAGGACTGACCCCGCATGACTGCTCCCGTACAGGGCCGCACGCCGCTGATGGCGGGCAACTGGAAGATGAACCTCAACCACCTCGAGGCCATCGCGCACGTCCAGAAGCTCGCTTTCGCTCTCGCGGACAAGGACTACGACGCCGTCGAGGTCGCCGTTCTTCCGCCGTTCACCGACCTGCGCTCCGTGCAGACGCTGGTCGACGGCGACAAGCTGAAGATCAAGTACGGCGCCCAGGACCTCTCGGCGCACGACTCCGGCGCGTACACGGGTGAGATCTCCGGCCCGATGCTCGCCAAGCTGAAGTGCACCTTCGTGGCGATCGGCCACTCGGAGCGCCGGCAGTACCACGACGAGACCGACGAGGTCGTCAACGGCAAGGTGAAGGCCGCGTACAAGCACGGCCTGACGCCGATCCTGTGCGTCGGCGAGGAGCTGGACGTCCGCGAGGCGGGCAACCACGTCTCCCACACGCTCGCCCAGGTCGAGGGCGGCCTGAAGGACCTGCCCGCCGAGCAGGCCGAGACCATCGTCATCGCCTACGAGCCCGTGTGGGCCATCGGCACCGGCAAGGTGTGCGGCGCCGACGACGCGCAGGAGGTCTGCGCGGCGATCCGCGGCAAGCTCGCCGACCTGTACTCGCAGGACGTCGCCGACAAGATCCGCATCCAGTACGGCGGCTCGGTGAAGTCCGGGAACGTCGCGGAGATCATGGCCAAGCCCGACATCGACGGCGCGCTGATCGGCGGCGCCTCGCTGGACGCGGACGAGTTCGTCAAGATCGTTCGCTTCCACGAGCAGTGACACGAGCAGCGAGTAGGCGCTAGCCGCCATACGTCGTACCCTTGCGGGGCCGAGGCTCTTCACCGAGCTTCGGCCCCGTCGTCCAAACAAGTCCGACATATAAGTCCGAGGAAGTTGGTCCAGCCGTGGTTATGGGGTTCTCGATCGCCCTGATCGTCTTCAGCCTGCTGCTGATGCTCCTTGTGCTGATGCACAAGGGAAAGGGTGGCGGCCTCTCCGACATGTTCGGTGGCGGCATGCAGTCCTCCGTCGGTGGCTCCTCGGTCGCCGAGCGGAACCTCGACCGGATCACGATCGTGATCGGTCTTCTGTGGTTCGCGTGCATCGTGGTGCTCGGCATTCTGATGAAGATCAACAACTGACTTTCGGGTCCCGGTCCCTGGGGCCGGCCCGCCACAACCGCATATCTCTCACGTAAAGCCCCATGTTCGGTACGCGCTCAACAACGCGGCCTATCATGGGGCTTGCGTCTGGGGAGCGATGTAACTCCAAGCACTGGACGCGCGTTGGGCCTTACGTAGACTGAGGCGCTCCGCGGCGAAGCGCGAACGCCGACACGCTTCGCGGCACCATCACGCAGGGAGTTACGACCGTGGCAAGTGGCAACGCGATCCGAGGAAGTCGGGTCGGGGCGGGGCCGATGGGCGAGGCCGAGCGCGGCGAGTCCGCGCCGCGCCTGCGCATCTCCTTCTGGTGCTCGAACGGGCACGAGACGCAGCCGAGCTTCGCCTCCGACGCGCAGGTGCCGGAGACCTGGGACTGTCCGCGCTGCGGCTTCCCGGCCGGGCAGGACAGGGACAACCCGCCGGACCCGCCGCGTACGGAGCCGTACAAGACGCACCTGGCCTACGTGCGGGAGCGGCGCAGCGACGCGGACGGTGAGGCGATCCTCGCCGAGGCGCTCGCGAAACTACGGGGCGAGATCTGACCCGCCGAAAGGGCCGGGCACTTGAGAAGGTGCCAGGCCCTTAGCCGTATCTCCTCTCATCCCTCATTCGTGTGGGCACCGAAAGGCCCGATTCACCCTGATCAATTAGGTTGGACGGCAGCAGCGGGGCACCGTACGTGCGCAGGTACGAGAGAAGGCTGAAGTTCGAGATGAACGCGTCCGACAAGCAGACAGCACTCACGCAGACGCCCGAATGGCAGGCGCTCGCCAAGCACCGGGGGCAGCTGGGCGACGTACAGCTGCGGGAGTTGTTCGAGGCCGATCCCGCGCGCGGGTCCGGCTGGGCGCTGCGGGTCGGTGACCTGCACGTCGACTACTCCAAGCACCTCGTCACCGACGAGACGCTGCGGCTGCTGCGCGAGCTGGCGGAGGCGACCGACGTGTTCGGTCTGCGCGACGCCATGTTCCGCGGCGACAAGATCAACACCACCGAGGACCGGGCTGTCCTGCACACCGCGCTGCGTGCTCCGCGGGACGCCGTGATCGAGGTCGACGGTGAGAACGTGGTGCCGGGCGTGCACGCCGTGCTCGACAAGATGGCCGCCTTCGCCGACCGGGTCAGGTCGGGGGAGTGGACCGGGCACACCGGCAAGCGGATCAGGAACGTCGTCAACATCGGCATCGGCGGCTCCGACCTCGGTCCCGCGATGGCGTACGAGGTGCTGCGCTCCTTCGCGGACCGCGACCTCACCGTCCGCTTCGTGTCGAACGTCGACGGGGCCGATCTGCACGAGGCCGTACGGGACCTGGACCCGGCGGAGACGCTGTTCGTCATCGCCTCGAAGACCTTCACCACCATCGAGACGATCACCAACGCGACGTCCGCGCGCGACTGGCTGCTCACCGAGCTGAGGGTCGGTCAGGAAGCCGTCGCCAAGCACTTCGTGGCGCTTTCGACGAACGCGGAGAAGGTGTCGGAGTTCGGCATCGACACGGCCAACATGTTCGAGTTCTGGGACTGGGTCGGCGGACGCTATTCGTATGACTCCGCGATCGGGCTCGCGCTGATGATCGCGATCGGTCCGGACGCGTTCCGCGAGATGCTCGACGGGTTCCACCTCGTCGACGAGCACTTCCGCACCGCGCCCGCCGAGTCCAATGTCCCATTGCTTATGGGCCTGTTGGGCATCTGGTACGGCAACTTCCACGACGCGCAGTCGCACGCCGTGCTGCCGTACTCGCACTACCTCTCCAAGTTCACGGCGTACCTTCAGCAGCTCGACATGGAGTCGAACGGGAAGTACGTGCAGCGGAATGGCGAGGAGGTCGGTTGGCAGACCGGCCCCGTGGTGTGGGGCACGCCGGGCACGAACGGGCAGCACGCCTACTACCAACTCATCCATCAGGGAACGAAGTTGATCCCGGCGGACTTCATCGGCTTCGCCGAGCCCGTCGCCGATCTGCTGCCGGGGCTCGTCGCCCAGCACGACCTCCTGATGGCCAACTTCTTCGCGCAGACCCAGGCGTTGGCCTTCGGCAAGACGCCCGACGAGGTGCGCGCAGAGGGGGTGCCCGAGGAGCTGGTGCCGCACAAGACGTTCAAGGGCAACCACCCGACGACCACGATCCTCGCGAAGGACCTCACGCCGTCCGTGCTCGGGCAGTTGGTCGCCCTCTACGAGCACAAGGTGTTCGTGCAGGGCGCCGTCTGGAACATCGACTCCTTCGACCAGTGGGGCGTCGAACTCGGCAAGGTCCTCGCCAAGCGCGTCGAGCCTGCGCTCACCGAGGGCACGGAGGTGCCGGGGCTCGACACGTCGACGCGGGCGCTGGTCGGGAAGTACCGGGAGCTGCGGGGACGTTAACCGTTATTGGGGTGCGCAAAGTCCTCTCCGCACGTGAGACTGCCGGTTCGTGACCCAGCCGGGAGGCACCCTGTGGACCAGCTCATGTCGGCGCTCGCCGACCCCGAACGACTCAGGCTCTACGCGCGCATCGTCCTCGAGGAACTTCCACCGCGTGAAGCCGACTCCCCGGTGGCCCGCAAGCATCTCGGCAAGCTGATCGGCGCGGGACTCGTCGAGCGTCTCGATGACGGTTCGCTGCGGGCGGGGCCCGAGGTCTTCCGCCACCACCGGGCGCCCGAGCCCACCACGGGGGTTCCGCGTCACCTCACGGGGTTCTTCTCCCGGGGCCGGCTGACCGCCATACCGGTTCGGCCCGCCGTCCGCCACGAACTCCTCGTGCACCTCACGGGCACCCTCTTCGACGCCGAGCGCACCTACAGCGAGCGCGAGGTCAACGAGGCGCTGCGCACGGTCCACGACGACACGGCGGCGCTGCGCCGCCACTGCGTCACGGACGGGCTCCTCGTACGCGAGAAGGACGGTTCGGACTACCGGGTGCCGCAGTACGCGTAAGGCCCCGCTACCTCAAGGGAGTTCTTGAGGAAGCGGGGCCTTCGGGTCTGCGCGGGGCGCCGTTACGCGACGGCCGGCGGATACAGCTCCGGCGGCAGCTGCGACGCCGCGGCGGCGTCCAGCAGCCACAGCGTGCGGGCGCGGCCGTACGCGCCCGCCGCCGGGGCCTGGATCTCGCCCGCGCCGGACAGGGCGATCGCGGCGGCCTTCGCTTTGCCCTCGCCCGCGGCGAGCAGCCACACCTCGCGCGCGGCCCGGATCGCCGGGAGCGTGAGCGTGGTGCGGGTGGGCGGGGGCTTGGGGGCGCCGTGCACGCCGACGACCGTGCGCTCCGTCTCGCGGACCGCCGGAAGCTCAGGGAAGAGCGACGCGACGTGCGTGTCCGGGCCGACGCCGAGCATCAGGACGTCGAAGGTCGGCACGGGGCCGTGGTCCTCGGGCCCCGCGGCGTTGGCGAGCTCGGCCGCGTACGCCTCGGCCGCGGCGTCCGCCTCGAACGGCCCGTCGGAGGCGGGCATCGGGTGCACGCGCGCGGGGTCGAGCGGCACCGCGTCGAGCAGGGCCTCCTTCGCCTGTGTGTAGTTGCGCTCGGGGTCGCCGTCCGGCAGGAAGCGCTCGTCGCCCCACCACAGGTCGAGGCGGCTCCAGTCGATCGCGTCCCGGGCGGGGGCCGCGTGGAGGGCGGCCAGCAGGCCGTTGCCGTTGCGGCCGCCCGTCAGGACGACGGAGGCGGAGCCGCGGGCGGACTGGGCGTCGACGATCTTGGTGATCAGCCGGGCCGCTGCCGCCTGCGCCATCAGCTCCTTGTCGCGGTGGACGACGAGTTGGGGTGCTGCACTCACTTGTCTGCGCTCACTTCGTCGTTGCCTTCTTGGCCGGAGCCTTTTTGGCAGGGGCCTTCTTGGCCGGTGCCTTCTTCGCGGCCGCCTTCTGGGCGGGCGCCGCCGTGGGCGCGGCCGAGGCCGCCGACGACACCGTCTCCGGCACCGCCTTCTGGTCCTCGGGCTCGCCAAGCCGGTCCACGCCGAACCGCAGTGCGGCCGCGTACGTGTCGTCCGGGTCGAGCCGGCGCAGCTCCTCCGCGATCAGCTCGGACGTCTCGCGGCGCTTGAGCGCGACCGCGCGGTCCGGCTGGCCCTGGATGGAGAGCGTGGCGAGCGTGCCGTCGGCCCGGTCGAGGACGATCGGGCCGCAGGTGGACTCCATGCGTACGCCGGTCAGGCCCGGGCCCGCCGACAGGTTGCGCTTCACCGGGACGTCGAGCCGGTCCGCGAGCCACATCGCGAGCAGCTCGCAGCTCGGGTTGAACTCCTCGCCCTCGACCTCGACCGAGGTGACGTCGCAGGTCACCTGGTCGAGCGCGGCGGCCAGCATCGAGCGCCACGGTGTGATCCGGGTCCACGACAGATCGGTGTCACCGGGAGCGTAGGACTCGGCCCTCGCCTCCAGCTCGTGAACCGGCTGCTCGGCCGCGTACGTGTCCGTGACGCGGCGCTGGGCCAGCGCCCCGAGCGGGTCGTTCGCGGGGTCCAGCGGCGCGTCCACGGGCCACCAGACGACCGTCGGGGCGTCGGGCAGCAGCAGAGGGAGCACGACCGACTGGGCGTGGTTGATCACCTCGCCGTACAGGCGGAGCACGACGGTCTCGCCGGTGCCCGCCTCGGCGCCCACCCGCACCTCGGCGTCGAGCCGGGACTTCGTGCGGTCGCGGGGGGAGCGAGAGACGCGCTTGATGACCACGAGGGTGCGCGAGGGGTGCTCGCGCGAGGCCTCGTTGGCGGCCTTCAGGGAGTCGTAGGCGTTCTCCTCGTCGGTGACGATGACGAGGGTCAGCACCATGCCGACGGCGGGGGTGCCGATGGCGCGGCGGCCCTTGACGAGCGCCTTGTTGATCTTGCTGGAGGTGGTGTCCGTGAGATCGATCTTCATGGCCGGCGCCAGCTCCGTCCGTCTCGTGCGAGCATTTCGTCCGCCTCGGCGGGCCCCCACGTGCCGGACGGGTACTGCGCGGGCTTGCCGTGCTTGTCCCAGTACTCCTCGATCGGGTCGAGGATGTTCCAGGACAGCTCGACCTCCTCCGTGCGCGGGAAGAGGTTGGCGTCGCCCAGCAACACGTCCAGGATCAGCCGCTCGTACGCCTCGGGGCTCGACTCCGTGAAGGACTCGCCGTACGCGAAGTCCATCGACACGTCCCGGATCTCCATGGACGTGCCCGGCACCTTCGAGCCGAAGCGGACCGTGATGCCCTCGTCCGGCTGGACGCGGATCACGATCGCGTTCTGGCCGAGCTCCTCCGTCGCCGTGTGGTCGAAGGGGGAGTGCGGCGCCCGCTGGAAGACGACGGCGATCTCGGTGACGCGGCGGCCGAGGCGCTTGCCCGTCCGCAGGTAGAAGGGCACGCCCGCCCAGCGGCGGTTGTCCACCTCCAGCTTCACGGCCGCGTACGTGTCGGTCTTCGACTTCGGGTCGATGCCGTCTTCCTGGAGGTAGCCGACGGCCTTCTCGCCGCCCTGCCACCCGGCCGCGTACTGAGCGAACACCGTGTCCTTGCCGATGTCCCTCGGCAGCTTCACCGCGCCGAGCACCTTGGCCTTCTCGGCGACGAGCGCGTCCGCGTCGAAGGAGGCGGGCTCCTCCATGGCGGTCAGCGCCATCAGCTGGAGCAGGTGGTTCTGGATGACGTCGCGCGCGGCGCCGATGCCGTCGTAGTAGCCGGCGCGGCCGCCGATGCCGATGTCCTCGGCCATCGTGATCTGGATGTGGTCGACGTAGGACCGGTTCCAGATCGGCTCGAACATCTGGTTGGCGAAGCGCAGCGCCAGGATGTTCTGGACGGTCTCCTTGCCGAGGTAGTGGTCGATCCGGAACACCTGGTCCGGGTCGAACACCTCGTGCACGATCGCGTTGAGGTCCTTGGCGGAGGCGAGGTCGTGGCCGAAGGGCTTCTCGATGACGGCGCGCCGCCAGGAGCCGTCGGGGGCGTCGGCGAGGCCGTGCTTCTTCAGCTGCTGGACCACGTTCGGGAAGAACTTGGGGGGTACCGAGAGGTAGAACGCGAAGTTGCCGCCCGTGCCCTGCGACTTGTCCAGGTCGTTGATGGTCGCCTTGAGCTGCTCGAAGGCGTCGTCGTCGTCGAAGTTGCCCTGGACGAAGCGCATCCCCTGGATGAGCTGCTGCCAGACCTCTTCGCGGAACGGCGTGCGCGCGTGCTGCTTGACCGCGTCGTGCACTTCCTGCGCGAAGTCCTCGTCCTGCCACTCGCGGCGGGCGAACCCGATGAGCGAGAAGCCGGGCGGGAGCAGACCTCGGTTCGCGAGGTCGTAAACGGCAGGCATCAGCTTCTTACGTGACAAATCGCCCGTAACGCCGAAAATCACCAGGCCCGACGGCCCCGCGATGCGCGGGAGCCGTCGGTCGGCGGCGTCACGGAGCGGATTGCTGTTCGCTCCGTGTGCGGTCAAGGGATCAGCCCTCCGAGGGGGCGAGGCGCTTGAGCTCCGCCTCGGTCGACTTCAGCAGGTCGTTCCAGGACGCCTCGAACTTCTCGACGCCCTCGTCCTCCAGAAGCTGCACGACCTCGTCGTACGAGATCCCCAGCTTCTCGACGGCCTCGATCTCCTTGCGGGACTCGTCGTACGTGCCCGCGATGGTGTTGCCGGTGATCTGACCGTGGTCGGCCGTCGCCTCGAGGGTGGCCTCCGGCATGGTGTTCACCGTGCCGGGAGCGACCAGGTCGTCGACGTACAGGGTGTCCTTGTACGCCTTGTCCTTGACGCCCGTCGACGCCCACAGCGGGCGCTGCTTGTTGGCCTGCGCCTTGTCGAGCGCGGCCCAGCGGTCGCTGCCGAACACCTCTTCGTACGCCTCGTAGGCGAGCCGCGCGTTGGCGAGGGCGGCCTTGCCGCGCGCCGCCTTGGCGTCGTCCGTGCCGAGGGCGTCGATCCGCTTGTCGATCTCGGCGTCCACGCGGGACACGAAGAACGAGGCGACCGAGTGGATCGTGGACAGGTCCAGGCCCTTGGCCTTGGCCTTCTCCAGGCCGGCGAGGTAGGCGTCCATGACCTCGCGGTAGCGCTCGAGGGAGAAGATCAGCGTGACGTTGACGCTGATGCCGTTGCCGATCGTCTCGGTGATCGCGGGCAGGCCCGCCTTGGTCGCCGGGATCTTGATCAGCGTGTTCGGCCGGTCCACCAGCCACGCGAGCTGGCGGGCCTCGGCGACCGTCGCCTTGGTGTTGTGCGCGAGGCGCGGGTCGACCTCGATCGACACGCGGCCGTCCTGGCCGCCCGTCGCGTCGAAGACCGGGCGCAGGATGTCGGCGGCGTCGCGGACGTCCGCCGTCGTGATCATGCGGACGGCCTCTTCGACGGTGACCTTGCGGGCGGCGAGGTCGGCGAGCTGCTGCTCGTAACCGTCGCCCTGCGAGATCGCCTTCTGGAAGATCGACGGGTTGGTGGTGACGCCCACGACGTGCTGCTCGTCGATCAGTTCGGCGAGGTTGCCGGACGTGATCCGCTTGCGCGACAGGTCGTCCAGCCAGATCGCGACGCCTTCCTCGGAGAGGCGCTTCAGTGCGTCTGTCATGGAAATTGCATCTCCTACGTGTCGTGTCGTACAGGCGTCAGCGCTGGGCCGCGGCGAGGGATTCCTTCGCCTTGGCCGCCACGTTCTCCGGAGTGAAGCCGAACTCCTTGAAGAGGACCTTGCCGTCCGCGGACGCGCCGAAGTGCTCCAGCGAAACGATGCGACCGGCGTCCCCGACGAAGCGGTGCCAGGTCAGACCGATCCCGGCCTCGACCGCGACACGCGCCTTCACCGCGGGCGGCAGGACGCTGTCCCGGTACCCCTGGTCCTGGTCCTCGAACCACTCGACACACGGCATCGAGACGACGCGGGTGGCGATGCCCTCGGACTCCAGCTGCTCACGGGCCTCGACGGCCAGGTGCACCTCGGAACCGGTGGCGATCAGGATCAGGTCCGGCGTCGCCTTGGAGGCCTCGACCAGGACGTAGCCGCCCTTGGCGGTGTCCTCGTTCGCCTCGTACGTCGGCACGCCCTGGCGGGTCAGCGACAGGCCGTGCGGGTGCGAGACGCCGTACTCCTTCTTGCCGCGCCGCAGGATCTCGCGCCAGGCGATCGCCGTCTCGTTGGCGTCCGCGGGGCGCACGACGTTGAGGCCGGGGATGGCGCGCAGCGAGGCGAGGTGCTCGACCGGCTGGTGCGTCGGGCCGTCCTCACCGAGACCGACGGAGTCGTGCGTCCACACGTACGTGACGGGCAGCGACATCAGCGCGGACAGCCGCACGGCGTTGCGCATGTAGTCGGAGAACACCAGGAAGGTGCCGCCGTAGATGCGCGTGTGGCCGTGCAGCGCGATGCCGTTCATCTCCGCGGCCATCGAGTGCTCGCGGATACCGAAGTGGATCGTGCGGCCGTACGGGTCGGCCTCCGGCAGCGGGTTGCCCGCCGGGAGGAACGACGACGTCTTGTCGATCGTCGTGTTGTTCGAGCCCGCGAGGTCGGCGGAGCCGCCCCACAGCTCGGGGATCACACCGCCGAGCGCCTGGAGGACCTTGCCGGAGGCGGCACGGGTGGCGACACCCTTGCCGGTCTCGAAGACGGGGAGCTTCTCCTCCCAGCCCTTGGGCAGCTCGCCCGCGTTGATCCGGTCGAACTCGGCGGCCCGCTCCGGGTTGGCGGCGCGCCACTCGGCGAGCTGCTTGTCCCACTCGGCCTTGGCCTGCGCGCCGCGCTCCAGGGCGCCGCGCGTGTGGTTGATGACCTCGTCGGAGACGTCGAAGGACTTCTCCGGGTCGAAGCCCAGGACGCGCTTGGTGGCGGCCACCTCGTCGTCGCCGAGCGCCGAGCCGTGCGCGGCCTCGGTGTTCTGCGCGTTCGGGGCCGGCCAGGCGATGATCGAGCGCAGCGCGATGAACGACGGCTTGTCGGTGACGGCCTTCGCGGCCTCGATGGCGTTGTAGACGGCCTCGGGGTCCAGGTCGCCGTCCGCCTTCGGCTCCACGCGCTGGACGTGCCAGCCGTAGGCCTCGTAGCGCTTGCAGGTGTCCTCGGAGACGGCGGTCTCGGTGTCGCCCTCGATCGAGATGTGGTTGTCGTCCCACAGCAGGATCAGGTTGCCGAGCTGCTGGTGTCCTGCCATGGAGGAGGCCTCCGCGGAGATGCCCTCCTGGAGGCAGCCGTCACCGGCGATCGCGTAGACGTAGTGGTCGAACGGGCTCTCACCCGTCGCGGCCTCGGGGTCGAACAGGCCGCGCTCGTAGCGGGAGGCCATGGCCATGCCCACGGCGTTGGCGACGCCCTGGCCGAGCGGACCGGTCGTCGTCTCGACACCGGTGGTGTGCCCGTACTCCGGGTGGCCAGGCGTCCGGGAACCCCAGGTGCGGAACGCCTTCAGGTCGTCCAGCTCCAGGCCGAAGCCGGCCAGGTAGAGCTGGATGTAGAGGGTCAGGGACGAGTGCCCCGCGGACAGGACGAAACGGTCCCGCCCGACCCAGTCGGCGTCCGCCGGGTCGTGCCGCATCACCTTCTGAAAGAGGGTGTACGCGGCCGGGGCCAGGCTCATCGCCGTACCGGGATGGCCGTTGCCGACCTTCTGTACGGCGTCGGCGGCCAGGACGCGAGCGGTGTCAACGGCCCGCTGGTCCACATCGGTCCACTCGAAGTCTGTGGTGGTCGGCTTGGTGCTCACCCTGGGTCAGGGCTCCTCTCCACATGTCTCATGCCGGTGACGTCTGTCACCGGCTGTTGTCGAGCCTACCTTCGCTGGGACGTGCTTTTTTCGAGTCATTCCAGACTGCCGGGAGTCTGTCGGATCCGCCTCCTGACGGGGGTCGGCGCGCTTTCGACACGTGAATACGCGGCCGCTCAGATGGGGGCTCATCCGTGGTCGGAATTGCTCATCCGGAAGGGCTCCCCAAGTGGCTTTACGGCATGCGGACCAACACGACCCACCCCCACGAAGGGCTGGGTATGGGCAACGTCTAGAGTGGCGTGGTACGCGCGAGCCTTTACCGGGACTTCACATCAAGTGGTCCGCAACGGGGGCTCGCTGGAGTCTCTGTCAGGGGTGTGCGTGACGGCCGTCGAATCCCGTCCAGCGGGAGCGCTGACGAGCAGCAGTCGGGGCCCGCGGCCGTTCGGGGCCCGCGTCAAGGCGTTCGTGGCCCTGACCAAGCCGCGAATCATCGAGCTGCTTCTCATCACCACGGTTCCGGTGATGTTCCTTGCCGAACAGGGAGTGCCCGACCTCTGGCTCGTGCTCATCACCTGTGTCGGCGGTTACCTGTCGGCGGGCGGTGCCAACGCCCTCAACATGTGGTACGACCGCGACATCGACGCTCTTATGGAGCGCACGTCGCAGCGTCCACTGGTCACCGGCATGGTCAGCCCCAACGAGTGCCTGGCCTTCGGCATCGCCCTCGCGGTGATCTCGACGCTGCTGTTCGGCTTCGCGGTGAACTGGCTGTCGGCCTGGCTGTCCCTGGGCGCACTGCTCTTCTACGTGGTCGTCTACACGATGATCCTGAAGCGTCGTACGGCGCAGAACATCGTGTGGGGCGGCATCGCGGGCTGCCTGCCCGTCCTCATCGGCTGGTCTTCGGTCACGAACTCCATGTCGTGGGCGCCGATCATCCTCTTCGGGGTCATGTTCTTCTGGACGCCGCCGCACTACTGGCCGCTCTCCATGAAGGTGAAGGACGACTACGCGCGCGCAGGCGTTCCGATGCTTCCGGTCCTCGCCTCCAACAAGGTCGTGGCCAAGCAGATCGTCGCCTACAGCTGGGTGATGGTGGCGGTGTCGCTGCTGCTCCAGCCGCTCGGCTACACCGGCTGGTTCTACACGGCGGTCGCGCTGCTCGCCGGCGGGTTCTGGCTGTGGGAGGCGCACGGGCTGCAGAGCCGCGCCAAGGCCGAGATCTCGGGCGCGAAGCTCAAGGAGATGCGGCTGTTCCACTGGTCCATCACCTATGTGTCGCTGGTGTTCGTGGCGATCGCGGTGGACCCGTTCCTGCGCTGATCCTCAGAAGGATTCCCCGGTAGGTCTCGACAAGTGGGGTGCGTGGCCCAGGCCACGCACCCCACTTATCGCTTGTTTGACTACTCGTCGGTAGCATCCTGTCCATGGCAGAGACTCAAACGGTTGAGGCACCCCGCAGGGCGGCCAAGGACGAGCGTCGCGCGGCCAAGCTGGCCAAGGAGATCGGCGTGTTCGCCAAGGCGCACGGCGGCGTCGAGGGACAGCTCGCGTACATCGGGGAGCACGGCACGCGCATCGTGCTCGTCGGCGAGGACGGCGGCTGGGGCGACCTGGTCGCGTCGACGTACGAGGTCGCGCAGAAGGCCGTCGAGAAGGCGGGCATCACCGTCCACGAGGACTTCGACGGCGATTTCGCGGCGAAGGTCGAGACGGGACCGTACGAATGGAAGCGGATGGCGGGCATCCAGCTCGGCGGTTGAATTTAGAGCAACACCAGGCGCCCGTTCACCCGTTAGGACTGTAGGAGCACGGTCCATATACGGGGAGCCCGGATGATCGAAACGCCGTCCCTCGTGGATCAGTACTGCCATGGGGTGCTGCGTACGGAGCTGGGCCTCGGCACGTTCGAGGCCCACCTCGGCCGGGGCGAGGGGCCGCCCGCCCCCGGCACCACCTTCTTCGACACCCAGACCGGGTTCGCGGTGCGCCGCTGGTGCCCGCCGCTGCTCGGTCTGGAACCCCACTGTCCGCCCGCCCGCTATCTGGCCAGGCGCCGCGAGCTGGGCGTCGTCGAGGCGGGGCGCAGGCTGCTGCGCGGCAGCGGCATCACCACGTACCTCGTGGACACGGGTCTTGCCGACGACCTGACCGGACCCGCCGAGCTGGCCTCCGCGGCCCAGGGCGAGGCCCACGAGATCGTCCGCCTCGAACTCCTCGCGGAGCAGGTCGCGGACACCTCGGGGACCGTCGACTCCCTCCTCGCGAACCTCGCCGAATCGGTGCACGCCGCGGCCTCCGGCGCGGTCGCCTTCACCTCGGTCGCCGGGGTGCGCCACGGGCTCGCGCTCGCCCCGCAGCCGCCGGGCCCCGGCGAGGTGCGCGGCGCGGCGGGCCGGTGGCTGGCGGGGCGGCAGGTCGGCGGCGCCCTCACGGACCCCGTGCTGCTGCGGCACCTGCTGTGGATCGCGGTCGCATCGGGCCGCCCGCTGCAACTGCGCTGGGGGCACCTCGACCACACGGACCCGGTGGCCCTCGCCGAGTTCGCCCGCGCCACGGCGGGGCTCGGAACGGACGTCGTGCTGCTGCACGGCTACCCGTACCACCGCCACGCGGCGCATCTGGCGGGCGTCTTCCCGCACGTCTACGCGGACCTGGGCCCGGCACTCGCCCGCACCGGGGCGCGGGCGGCGGGGCTGTTCGCGGAGTTCCTGGAGCTGGCGCCCTTCGGGAAGCTGCTGTTCTCCACGGGCGCGCAGGGCCTGCCCGAGCTGCACGTCGTGGGCGCGCGGCTGTTCCGGCAGGCGCTCGGGCGGGTGCTCGGGGAGTGGGTCGCCGACGGCGCGTGGTCGCTGAGCGACGCGCAGCGGGTGGCGACGATGATCGCGTCGGGGACGGCGCGGAGGGTGTACGGGCTCGGAGCCGCCTGAGCGTTCCCGGGCCCGTACGGGGCGTCAGACCGCCGAGAGCGCCTGGCCCGTCTGCGAGGGGAGGTCCGGCTCCGACAGCGGGCGTTCGCGCAGCGAGAGCACCACGCGCAGCACCCCGATCCACACCAGCGCCGAGCCCAGCATGTGCAGGCCGACCAGGATCTCGGGGAGGTCCGTGAAGTACTGGACGTAGCCGATGATTCCCTGCGCGAGCAGGATCAGGAACAGGTCGCGGGTGCGGTGCAGCGGGCCCTTGGGGGCGTCGACCGCCTTCAGGACGAACCACAGCGCGAAGGTCAGGGTCACGACGATCCAGGCGAGGACCGCGTGCCCCTTCGCGACCGTCTCCCAGTCGAGCGGCATCCGGTGGACCTCGCGGGAGTCGCCCGCGTGCGGGCCCGCGCCGGTCACCACCGTGCCGACGAGGATCAGCAGCGACGCCGCCACCACCAGGAACCACACCAGCTGCTTGATGGCACCGCCGACCAGCGGACGCGGCGCGGCGTCGCCCTCACGGGTGCGCTGCCACATCAGGACGGCGACCGTGAGCAGGGCGGTGGTCAGGACGAAGTGGGCGGCCACCGTGTACGGGTTGAGGCCGACCAGGACGACGATGCCGCCGAGCACCGCGTTGCCCATCACGATCCAGAACTGGGCCCAGCCGAGCCGGGTCACCGTGCGCCGCCACGGCTTCTGCGAACGCGCGGCGATGATCGCCCAGCCGACCGCGGCGCACAGCACGTAGGTGAGCATGCGGTTGCCGAACTCGATGGCTCCGTGGAAGCCCATCTCGCTCGTCGCGGTCAGCGACTGGTCGGTGCACTTGGGCCAGGTCGGGCAGCCGAGCCCCGACCCGGTCAGGCGCACGGCGCCGCCGGTGCAGACGATGATCACCGTCATGACGACGGCGGACATGGCCGCGCGCTGGACGGTCCGCTGAGTGGGGGTCCAGTACTCGGCGATGAAGGCGAGCGGATTGCGCAGCGCCCGCGCGGCGTCGGTGGGGGTCAGCTTTGGCACGGGCCCATCGTAGGCCGCCGCTTGTGCACGGCTTCACGAGGGGGACGTAACTGGGCCAACTGTGACGGGGGTTACGTCCCCCCCGCCCCGGCCCGTACGTCACTCCCAGCGGAAGAAGCGCCCCGCCGCGCCGAGCCCCACGACCGCCCACACGGCCAGGATCCCCAGGTCGCCCCACGGCATCGCCGCGCCGTGCTGGAGCACGTCCCGCAGGCCGTCGGAGAGCGCCGAGATCGGCAGCAGGCCGAGGACCGACTGCGCGGCGTCGGGGAACTTGTCGAGCGGCACGATGACGCCGCCGCCGACCAGGAGGAGCAGAAAGACCAGGTTCGCCGCGGCGAGCGTGGCCTCCGCCTTGAGCGTGCCCGCCATGAGGAGGCCGAGGCCGGAGAACGCCGCCGTACCGAACACCAGGAGGAGGAGAACGGCGAACGGGTTCCCGTGCGGGGACCAGCCGAGCGCGAACGCGATGACGGTGAGGAGGACGACCTGGAGCACCTCGGTGACCAGGACGGACAGCGTCTTCGCGGTCATCAGCGCCCAGCGCGGAAGCGGCGAGGCGCCGAGCCGCTTGAGGACGCCGTAGCGCCGCTCGAAGCCGGTGGCGATGGCCTGGCCCGTGAAGGCCGTGGACATCACGGCGAGCGCGAGGATGCCGGGAGCGAGGAAGTCGACGGCCTTCCCGGACCCCGTGTCGACGATGTCGACGGCCGAGAACAGGACGAGCAGCAGCGTCGGGATGACGACGGTGAGCAGCAGCTGCTCGCCGTTGCGCAGCAGCATCTTCGTCTCGAGCGCGGCCTGCGTCGCGATCATGCGGGGGAGCGGGGCGGCTCCCGGGTGGGGGGTGTACGTACCGGCGCCGCGGTGCGTTTCGGTGGCGCTCATCCGCGCAGCTCCTTGCCGGTCATCTCAAGAAATACGTCTTCCAGGGTGTGCCGCTCGACGGAGATCTTCTCCGGCATCACGCCGTGCTGGGCGCACCAGGAGGTGACCGTCGCGAGGAGCTGCGGGTCGACCTTGCCGCTGACGCGGTAGGAGCCGGGGGTCAGTTCCGCGGCCGCGGCGTCGGCGGGCAGGGCCTTGAGCAGCGAGGCCACGTCGAGGCCCGGCCGCCCGGAGAAGCGGAGCGTGTTCTCGGCGCCGCCCTTGCACAGCTGCTCCGGGGTGCCCTGCGTGATGACCTTCCCGGCGTCGACGATCGCCACGTCGTCGGCGAGCTGCTCCGCCTCGTCCATGTAGTGCGTGGTGAGGATGACGGAGACGCCGTCGGCGCGCAGGTCCCGCACCAGGTCCCAGGTGGCGTGCCGGGCCTGCGGGTCCAGGCCCGCGGTCGGCTCGTCGAGGAACACCAGCTCGGGCCGGCCGACCACGGCCATGGCGAGCGCGAGCCGCTGCTGCTGGCCGCCGGAGAGCCGCCGGTAGGTCGTGCGGCCGCAACTGCCGAGGCCGAGGCGCTCGATGAGGGCGTCCACGTCGAGCGGGTGGGCGTGCAGCTTCGCGATGTGGCGGAGCATTTCGTCGGCGCGGGCGCCCGAGTAGACGCCGCCGGACTGCAACATGACGCCGATCCGGGGGCGCAGCGCGGAGGCCTGCTTGACCGGGTCGAGGCCGAGGACGCGGACGGTGCCCGAGTCCGGCCTGCGGTAGCCCTCGCAGGTCTCGATCGTGGTGGTCTTGCCCGCGCCGTTGGGGCCGAGTACGGCCGTGATGCCGGGGGCAGCCGTGAGGTCGAGGCCGTCGACCGCGGTCTTGGATCCGTACCGCTTCACCAGACCGGTGATGTGGACGACTGGCTCGCTTCGCATGGTGGGCAAGTCTAGGGACGCGGCGCGCTCCGCGGACGAGCGGGGCGGTGCGGGTGGGCCCGCCCGTGTCAGTCGGTGTCGGGGCGGTGTGCCGGGAGCCACTTCTCCGCGTACGCCACGGCGTCCGCGAGCCCGAAGAGGCGGGCCCCGGCGGCGCCGACCCGGCCGCGGACGACGGGGGTGTCGCGCTCGAAGGCGGCGCCCAGTTCGTCGAACCGGTCGCTGTCGATGGCCACCTCGCGCACGTGCTCCCACCCGTGGGGGCCCGGCCGCCCGGCGTCCTCGTAGCGGGCCGGGACGCGGTACTCGGCCAGGTGGAAGCCCGTACACGCCTCGTATCCGGCGCCCAGGAGCAGCACGCGCGCGTGCAGTTCCTCCAGGCGGGCCAGCGGGCTGCGCTCGCCGAGCCGACAGTCGGCCGCGTGCCCCTCGGTCACCGCGGCGGCACGCGGCCCGAGCGCCGCGAAGGACGTCTGCGGGTGAGCGCTGCGCAGGGCGCCCGGCCAGGTCCGCACGGTCTCCGGGACGACGCCGACACCGCGCGTGGGCGTGATCGCCGGGTCGTACGCGGGCATGGTGGCGCGGATGGTCTCCCACCACTCCCGGGGGACCGGCGGGCGGATCCACTCGGCCGGGTCCGTGAGCTCCCCGGACTGGGTCGGGACGACGAGTGTGCCGTCGGAGCCGAGCGCGTCGAGGAGGGCGCGGACGACCGCGACGGCCCCACCGTTCACCCACCCGAGGCTGCTGAGGGAGGTGTGGGCGAGGAGGGTGTCGCCCGGTCGGACGCCGAGTGCGCGCAGGTCCGCCGTGAGGGACGCCTGTGTGACGAGTGGGCCGGTCGGGAGGGGTGTGGGCATGGGGTGAGTGTCCTGGAGGGGTTGCCCGGGCGCCACGGAATTTGTCGGCGCCGACCCTGCCCGGGTGGGCGTTCCGATCGATCAAAGATCGTTTCCGCAGGTCACGGCATGTGACTACTTAGGTCTGCCTAAGTGATGCACGGCACCGAGAGCCGATCACCGCCGCGCTTGTCAGGGTCTGAGGAATTACGCAACAATGGCGTTGTGAAAAACGTCGGCGAGGCCCAAGAGGAGCTCACGACCGGGGAGCGGTCCACCCGCAACCGGGTCGCGCGTTCCATCCTGGACCACGGCCCGTCCACGGTCGCCGAGCTCGCCGGGCGCCTCGGCCTCACCCAGGCCGCCGTCCGCCGCCACCTCGACGCACTCGTTGCCGACAATGTCGTGGAGCCCAGGGACCAGCGCGTCTACGGAGCCCGCACCCGCGGCCGCCCCGCGAAGGTGTTCGCGCTGACCGACTGCGGCCGGGACGCCTTCGACCAGTCCTACGACAAGCTCGCCGCGGAAGCGCTCCGCTGGATCAAGGAGCAGGCCGGCGGGGACGAGGCGCTCGTCTCGTTCGCCCGCGCGCGGATCGCCGCGCAGGCCGGTCCCTACAAGGCGGCGGTCGAGGCCGCGGCCCCCGAGGAGCGCGCCCAGGCCCTGGCAAGGGCCTTGAGCGCGGACGGGTACGCTGCTACGGCGCGTAGCGCACCGGTCGGTGAGCAGCTCTGCCAGCACCACTGCCCAGTCGCCCACGTGGCCGAGCAGTTCCCGCAATTGTGCGAGGCCGAGACAGAAATGTTCTCGCAGTTGCTCGGCACTCACGTACAGCGACTGGCCACCATCGCCCATGGCGACGGGGTCTGTACGACGTTCATCCCCAAGAACACCCCCAACATCGCCCCACAAACCGACACAAACGCATCTGCAAGCACGGCCGGGAGGAACCCCGCATGACTCTCCCCATCGAGGAGACTGCCCACCCTGAGCTCGACGGCCTGGGCAAGTACGAATACGGCTGGGCGGACTCCGACGCGGCCGGTGCCTCTGCCAAGCGCGGCATCAACGAGGACGTCGTCAAGGACATCTCCGCCAAGAAGTCCGAGCCGGAGTGGATGACCAAGCTGCGTCTCAAGGGCCTCAAGCTGTTCGGCAAGAAGCCCATGCCGAACTGGGGCTCGGACCTGTCGGGCATCGACTTCGACAACATCAAGTACTTCGTGCGCTCCACGGAGAAGCAGGCGGAGTCCTGGGAGGACCTGCCCGAGGACATCAAGAACACGTACGACAAGCTCGGCATCCCCGAGGCGGAGAAGCAGCGCCTCGTCGCCGGTGTCGCGGCCCAGTACGAGTCCGAGGTCGTGTACCACCAGATCCGTGAGGACCTGGAGGAGCAGGGTGTCATCTTCATGGACACCGACACGGCCCTGAAGGAGCACCCGGAGCTCTTCAAGGAGTACTTCGGGACCGTCATCCCGGCCGGCGACAACAAGTTCGCCGCGCTGAACACCGCCGTGTGGTCGGGTGGCTCCTTCATCTACGTGCCGAAGGGCGTGCACGTGGAGATCCCGCTCCAGGCCTACTTCCGTATCAACACGGAGAACATGGGCCAGTTCGAGCGGACGCTGATCATCGTCGACGAGGACGCCTACGTCCACTACGTCGAGGGCTGCACCGCGCCGATCTACAAGTCGGACTCGCTGCACTCCGCGGTCGTCGAGATCATCGTCAAGAAGGGCGCCCGCTGCCGCTACACGACCATCCAGAACTGGTCGAACAACGTCTACAACCTGGTCACCAAGCGCGCCGTGGCGTACGAGGGCGCGACCATGGAGTGGATCGACGGCAACATCGGCTCCAAGGTCACCATGAAGTACCCGGCCGTCTACCTGATGGGCGAGCACGCCAAGGGTGAGACGCTGTCCATCGCCTTCGCGGGCGAGGGCCAGCACCAGGACGCCGGTTCCAAGATGGTCCACATGGCGCCGAACACGTCGTCCAACATCGTCTCGAAGTCCGTGGCGCGCGGCGGTGGCCGCACCTCCTACCGCGGTCTCGTCGAGATCGGCGAGGGCGCCCCCGGTTCGAAGTCGAACGTGCTGTGCGACGCCCTGCTCGTCGACACCATCTCGCGCTCCGACACGTACCCGTACGTCGACGTCCGCGAGGACGACGTGTCCATGGGCCACGAGGCGACGGTCTCCCGCGTCTCCGAGGACCAGCTCTTCTACCTGATGAGCCGCGGCATGAGCGAGTTCGAGGCCATGGCGATGATCGTGCGCGGCTTCGTCGAGCCGATCGCCAAGGAGCTGCCCATGGAGTACGCGCTCGAGCTCAACCGGCTGATCGAGCTCCAGATGGAAGGGTCGGTCGGCTAGCCCGCAAGGGCCCCAACCGCCTTCTCCGTCAAGCCACTTACGTACGTCACGAAAGCGAGCACCACGACAGCCATGGCTGAGGCTCAGAACATCCCCGCGGGGTCGACGACCACCGGAAACATCGCGGTGGCCGCCGAGTCGACCGTCGCCACGCGCATGAGCGCGCCCCCGTCCTTCGACGTGCAGGACTTCGCCGTCCCGCACGGCCGTGAGGAGGAGTGGCGGTTCACGCCGCTGGAGCGCCTTCGCGGGCTGCACGACGGCACCGCCACCGCGACCGGCGGCGTCAAGGTCGACGTCCAGGCCCCGGCCGGCGTCACCGTCGAGTCGGTCGGCCGCGACGACGCCCGCGTCGGCAAGGCCGGCAAGCCCGTCGACCGGGTCGCCGCGCAGGCGTACTCGGCGTTCGAGCAGGCGTCGGTCGTCTCCGTGCCCAAGGAGACGGTCCTCGACGAGCCGATCCGGATCGCCGTGCACGGCGAGGGCGGCGTCGCCTACGGCCACCAGGTCATCGAGCTGGGCGCCTTCGCCGAGGCCGTCGTCGTCATCGACCACACCGGTGACGCGGTGCTCGCCGCCAACGTCGACTACCTGCTCGGTGACGGCGCGAAGCTGACCGTCGTCTCCGTCCAGGACTGGGACGACAAGGCCGTCCACGTGGCGCAGCACAACGCGCTCGTCGGCCGCGACGCCTCCTTCAAGTCGGTCGTCGTCACCTTCGGCGGCGACGTCGTCCGCCTGCACCCGCGCGTGACGTACGCGTCCACCGGCGGCGAGGCCGAGCTCTTCGGCCTCTACTTCACCGACGCGGGCCAGCACCAGGAGCACCGCCTCCTGGTCGACCACGCCACCCCGCACTGCAAGTCCAACGTCGTCTACAAGGGCGCGCTCCAGGGCGACGACGCACACGCCGTGTGGATCGGTGACGTCCTCATCGAGGCCGCCGCCGAGGGCACGGACACGTACGAGCTGAACCGCAACCTGGTCCTCACGGACGGCGCGCGGGTCGACTCGGTGCCGAACCTCGAGATCGAGACCGGCGAGATCGTCGGCGCGGGCCACGCCTCGGCGACCGGCCGCTTCGACGACGAGCAGCTCTTCTACCTGATGGCCCGCGGCATCCCCGCCGACGAGGCGCGCCGCCTCGTCGTCGGCGGCTTCTTCGCCGAGCTGGTCCAGCAGATCGGTGTCCCGGACATCGAGGAGCGCCTGCTCGAGAAGATCGCGGCCGAGCTGGAGGCGACGGTCTGATGGCCTTCGTCCGCGCCTGTGACCTCAGCGAGCTGGAGAGCGACACCCCCAAGCGGGTCGAGCTCGACGGCACGCCGGTCTCGGTCGTCCGCACCGAGGGCGAGGTGTTCGCGATCAACGACATCTGCTCGCACGCGAACGTCTCCCTCTCCGAGGGCGAGGTGGAGGACTGCCAGATCGAGTGCTGGCTGCACGGCTCCGCCTTCGACCTGCGCACCGGCAAGCCGTCCGGCCTTCCCGCCACGCGCCCCGTCCCCGTTTACCCCGTACAGATCGAAGGGGGCAGCGTCCTCGTCGACGTCGGCGCCTCCCTCACCCAGGAGTCCTGAGACACCCATGGCTACGCTTGAAATCCGAGACCTGCACGTCACCGTCGAGGCCGACAACGCCACGAAGGAGATCCTCAAGGGCGTCGACCTCACCGTGAAGCAGGGTGAGACGCACGCCATCATGGGCCCCAACGGCTCCGGCAAGTCGACCCTCGCGTACTCCATCGCGGGTCACCCCAAGTACACGATCACGCAGGGCACCGTCACCCTCGACGGCGAGGACGTCCTCGAGATGTCCGTCGACGAGCGCGCCCGCGCCGGCATGTTCCTGGCCATGCAGTACCCGGTCGAGGTCCCCGGCGTCTCCGTCTCCAACTTCCTGCGCTCCTCGGCCACCGCGATCCGCGGCGAGGCCCCGAAGCTGCGCACGTGGGTGAAGGAGGTCAAGGGCGCGATGGAGACCCTCCAGATGGACCCGGCCTTCGCCGAGCGCAACGTGAACGAGGGCTTCTCCGGCGGTGAGAAGAAGCGCCACGAGATCCTCCAGATGGAGCTCCTCAAGCCGAAGATCGCGATCCTCGACGAGACCGACTCCGGCCTCGACGTCGACGCCCTCCGCCAGGTCTCCGACGGCGTCAACCGCGTCCGTGAGACCGGTGAGGTCGGCACCCTGCTGATCACGCACTACACGCGCATCCTGCGCTACATCAAGCCGGACTTCGTGCACGTCTTCTCGGGCGGCCGCATCGTCGAGTCCGGTGGCCCCGAACTGGCCGACACCCTCGAGGCCGAGGGCTACGAGAAGTACACGAAGGGTGGCGTATCCGCGTGACACAGCTGCCGGGCCTCCTCGACACCGAGGCGATCCGCAAGGACTTTCCGATCCTCGACCGGGTGCTCCACGACGGCAAGAACCTCGTGTACCTGGACAACGCGGCGACCTCGCAGACGCCGCGCCAGGTCCTCGACGCCATGACGGGGTACTACGAGCGGCACAACGCCAACGTCCACCGCGGCGTGCACGTGCTGGCCGAGGAGGCCACGGCGCTGTACGAGGGCGCGCGCGACAAGGTCGCCGCGTTCATCAACGCGCCGAGCCGCGACGAGGTCATCTTCACGAAGAACGCCTCGGAGTCGCTCAACCTCGTTGCCAACATGCTCGGTTGGGCCGACGAGCCGTACAAGGTCGACCACGAGACCGAGATCGTGATCACGGAGATGGAGCACCACTCCAACATCGTTCCGTGGCAGCTGCTCTCGCAGCGCACCGGCGCGAAGCTGAAGTGGTTCGGTCTGACGGACGACGGCCGTCTCGACCTGAGCAACATCGACGAGGTCATCACCGAGAAGACGAAGATCGTCTCCTTCGTGCTCGTGTCGAACATCCTCGGCACCCACAACCCGGTCGAGGCCATCGTGCGCCGCGCCCAGGAGGTCGGCGCCCTGGTCCTGATCGACGCCTCGCAGGCCGCCCCGCACATGCCGGTCGACGTGCAGGCGCTGCAGGCAGACTTCGTGGCCTTCACAGGACACAAGATGTGCGGCCCGACCGGCATCGGCGTCCTGTGGGGCCGCCAGGAGCTGCTCGAGGACCTGCCGCCCTTCCTCGGCGGCGGCGAGATGATCGAGACGGTGTCCATGCACTCCTCGACGTACGCCCCCGCGCCGCACAAGTTCGAGGCCGGTACGCCGCCGATCGCGGAGGCCGTCGGCCTCGGCGCGGCGATCGACTACCTGCAGTCGATCGGCATGGACAAGGTCCTCCAGCACGAGCAGGCGCTCACCGAGTACGCGGTGAAGCGGCTGCAGGAGGTCCCCGACCTGAAGATCATCGGCCCGGCCACGGCCGAGGACCGGGGCGCCGCGATCTCCTTCACGCTCGGCGACATCCACCCGCACGACGTGGGCCAGGTCCTCGACGAGCAGGGCATCGCGGTCCGGGTCGGTCACCACTGCGCACGGCCGGTCTGCCTGAGGTACGGAATTCCTGCGACCACGCGAGCGTCGTTCTATCTGTACTCCACGCCCGGCGAGATCGACGCTCTGGTCGACGGCCTGGAGCACGTACGGAACTTCTTCGGTTGAGGGGTTGGCGAGGAATCGCATGAAGCTGGATTCGATGTACCAGGAAGTCATCCTGGACCACTACAAGCACCCGCACGGCCGGGGCTTGCGGGATGGCGACGCCGAGGTGCACCACGTCAACCCGACGTGCGGTGACGAGATCACGCTGCGCGTGAAGTATGACGGCGAGACGATCGAGGACGTGTCGTACGAGGGGCAGGGCTGTTCCATCAGCCAGGCCTCGGCGTCCGTCCTCAACGATCTGCTGGTCGGCAAGGAACTGTCCGACGCGCGCCGGATCCAGGAGAGCTTCCTGGAGCTGATGCAGTCGAAGGGCCAGATCGAGCCCGACGACGCGATGGAGGAGGTCCTGGAGGACGCCGTCGCGTTCGCCGGGGTCTCCAAGTACCCGGCCCGAGTCAAGTGCGCCCTCCTGAGCTGGATGGCGTGGAAGGAAGCGACGGCGCAAGCCTTCGCGGAGGAGGCGAAGACCGCATGAGCGACAGCACGGCAGTGGAGATGAAGCCGGCCTCCGAGGAGGAGGTCCGCGAGGCGCTGTACGACGTCGTCGACCCCGAGCTGGGCATCGACGTCGTCAATCTGGGCCTGATCTACGGCATCCACATCGACGACGCGAACATCGCGACGATCGACATGACGCTGACGTCGGCGGCCTGTCCGCTCACGGACGTCATCGAGGACCAGGCGAAGTCCGCGACCGACGGCATCGTCAACGAGCTGCGGATCAACTGGGTCTGGATGCCGCCGTGGGGCCCGGACAAGATCACGGACGATGGCCGTGAGCAGCTGAGGGCGCTCGGCTTCAACGTGTGAGCTGATCAAGCCCCGCCGGCGATTGAGGCGCGGGGTCCGGGGCAGAGCCCCGCGACCGCACGCCCCGATCGCCGGCGGGGCTTTTTCGTGCCACCGTTATGTACACTCGTACACATGGGATACGTGCTGCTGGCCGGCGCCATAGCCGCCGAGGTGGGGGCCACCACCGCCATGAAGTACAGCGAGGGGTTCAGCAGGCTCTGGCCCTCGCTGCTCACCGTCGCCGGCTACATCGTCGCGTTCGCGCTGCTCGCGCAGACGCTGAAGACCGTGCAGATCGGCACGGCCTACGCGATCTGGGCGGGCGCCGGCACCGCCGTCATCGCCGCGATCGGCATGCTGTTCCTCGGTGAGGGCCTGACACTCGCCAAGGTCGGCGGGATCGCCCTCGTCATCGGCGGGGTCGTGCTGCTCAATGTGGGCGGGGCGCACTGATGGGGACGCGTCGCTACGACCCCGAGCGCCGCCAGCGGATCATCGACGCCGCGATCCGGGTGGTCGGCTCGAAGGGCATCGGCGGGCTCAGTCACCGCTCCGTCGCCGCCGAGGCGGACGTGCCGCTCGGCTCGACCACGTACCACTTCAAGACACTCGACGAGCTGATGGTGGCCGCGCTGCGGCAGGCCAACGAGGGCTTCGCGAAGGTCCTCTCCGCGCACCACGCCATCGAGGACGCGCGCAGCGATCTGCCGGCCGAGCTGGCCGCCGTGCTCGGCGAGTGGCTGGCGGGGGACCGGGACGGCGTGGAGCTGGAGTACGAGCTGTACCTGGCCGCGCTGCGCAGGCCGGCGCTGCGGCCCGTCGCCGCCGAGTGGTGCGAGGAGCTCGCCGAGGTCGTCTCCCGGCGCACCGACCCGGTCACCGCGCGGGCAGTGGTCGCGCTGATGGACGGGATCTCGCTCCAAGTGCTGCTCACGGGCGGCGAGTACGACGCCGGGTACACGCGGGACATGCTGGAGCGGCTGATTCCGTGAGGCCGGTTCCCGGTGAGTGCCGGGCGCCCGGCAGGTGAGACGGGGGGACGACCGGGTTCGCCTCCGCGGGGCCGTGCCGATTAAGTTTGGGGCCATGACCGACACCACTGCTCCCCGCTCCACCGGCGCCGTCGCCGCCGGCCTCGCCACCGTCACGTCCGACGGCACCGTTCTCGACACCTGGTTCCCCGCCCCGGGGCTCGACGCCGAGCCGGGACCGGCCGGGACCGAGAAGCTCTCCGCCGAGAAGGCCGTGGAGCTGCTCGGTGCGGGCGCGGCGAAGGCGATCGGCCCCGACGCCCGCCGCGGCGTGGAGATCGTGGCCGTCCGCACGGTCATCGCGTCCCTCGACGACAAGCCGCTCGACGCGCACGACGCGTACCTGCGCCTGCACCTGCTCTCCCACCGCCTGGTGAAGCCGCACGGCCAGAACCTGGACGGCCTGTTCGGTCTCCTGTCCAACGTCGCCTGGACCTCGCTCGGCCCGGTCGCCGTCGACAACCTGGAGACGGCTCGGCTGAACGCCCGCGCCGAGGGCCTGCACCTCCAGGTGACCTCCGTGGACAAGTTCCCGCGCATGACGGACTACGTCGCCCCCAAGGGCGTGCGCATCGCCGACGCCGACCGCGTCCGCCTGGGTGCGCACCTCGCCGAGGGCACGACGGTCATGCACGAGGGCTTCGTGAACTTCAACGCCGGCACGCTCGGTACGTCGATGGTCGAGGGCCGCATCTCCGCCGGTGTCGTCGTCGGCGACGGCTCGGACATCGGCGGCGGCGCCTCCACGATGGGCACGCTCTCCGGCGGCGGCAACGTCCGCATCGTCATCGGCGAGCGCTGCCTCGTCGGCGCCGAGGCGGGCGTCGGTATCGCGCTGGGCGACGAGTGCGTCGTCGAGGCCGGCCTGTACGTCACCGCGGGCACGCGCGTGACGATGCCCGACGGCCAGGTCGTCAAGGCCCGTGAGCTCTCCGGCGCCTCCAACATCCTCTTCCGCCGCAACTCGGTGACCGGCACGGTCGAGGCCCGCCCGAACAACGCGGTGTGGGGCGGCCTCAACGAGGTGCTGCACAGCCACAACTGACCTGCGTCAGCCGGTACAGGCGAGCGCCCTCCCGTACGCACGGGAGGGCGCTCGTCCGTTTTCCGGGGGACGTCAGGCGGGCCGCCCCGGTCGGAGGCGGCCGCGCAGTCCCTCGTAGGTCGCACCGAGGGCAAGGGACTGGAGCAGCGCGCTCACCGCGAGGCCGACGGTGAGGACCCAGTAATGGGCGTCCACGCCACCGATCGCGTCGATGACCGCCACCGCGACCAGGGACGTGGGGGCGGTGAAGAAGAAGGGCCAGACGCCGACGAAACCGGGGTCGGACGAGGTGAGCACGACGACGATCTCGAACACGACCGACGCGCCGACGAGGCCGAGGTAGATCGCGGACACCGGATTGGTGACGGTCAGGCGCAGCAGGGTGCGGGCGTTCATCGGTCTCGTCTCCCCGTGGGTGATGGTGCCTTCTACCCCATGGTCACGCCGGGCCCGCGGTCACGTCATGAGTATCCGTACCTGGTTCGCGCGCTGAGCAGCCGCTCGCACGCCGCCCGCAACCCGTCGGTCGCCTCGTGGCCGGCGGGTCGCAGGGGTGCGCGGACCGGGATGCCGAGGAGGGCCTTCGCGGTGACCGTGCCGGGCAGGCCCGCGTTCATCATCAAGTGGGTGAGGGGGACGGTGAGTCGCTGGCGGCGGGCGGCCTCCGCCGTGTCGCCGGCGTCGTACGCGTCGATGATGGCGCGGAAGGCGGCGGGCGCCACGTTCGAGACCGTCGAGACATAGCCCGCGCCGCCCAGCGCGTAGAGCGCCAGGACGTACTCGTCGCAGCCCGTGTAGTACGCCAGGTCCGTTTCGGACATGACCCGTTGGGTGCCCAGCAGGTCGTACGCGCAGTCCTTCACGGCGACGATCCGGGGGTGGTCGGCGAGCCGGATCATCGTGTCCGGCTCGATGCGGGTGCCGGTGCGGCCGGGGATGTCGTACAGCATCAGGGGCAGGTCCGTGGCGTCGGCGACCGTGCGGAAGTGGGCCTCGATCGCGTCCTGCGGCGGCCGGCTGTAGTACGGGGTGACCACCAACAGGCCGTCGGCGCCCGCCTCTTGGGCCTGGCGGGCGAGGTCGACGGTGTGGCGGGTGTCGGGCGTGCCGATGCCGGCGACGACCTTCGCGCGGCCGTCGACCGCCTCGCGTACCGCGCGTACGAGGTCCGCCTTCTCCGTGTCCGTCGTCGTCGGTGACTCGCCGGTCGTGCCGGACAGGACGAGGCCCTCGCAGCCCTCGGTGACCAGCCGATCGGCCAGCTTCCGGGCGGCCGGCAGGTCGAGCGCACCCGTCCGTGTGAAGGGCGTGACCATGGCGCACAGGGCGCGGTTGAAGGGGGAGGGGTGCGGGGCTGCGTCGGTCATGAGGGGAGTGTCGGCCCGGGCGCGATGTAGCTCCACTTAATTCTGCTACGAGGTGGTGCGAAGCACCGCTGAAGTGTCGAGGCGGAAGCGGAACGGCGGGGCTTGAATTCGACGTCCAGCGTCCGGTTTGGCTGAGATGGGTGCTTCAGGCGGCACAGCGGGAACCCGATGAACCGCAGTGAAGACGCTGGTCCGTTGGCGAGGTGCGTGTGGTGCGAGACGTGGTGATGGCGCTTGCCGCGCCCGCGGTGATGTGTGCGAGTGGGATCTACGCGGCATGCGCCGTGTGGTGGCGGCGCCGACACCCGGCGCCCGCGCCCTGGTCGCAGGCCGGGCTGCGGCTCGCGGGGGAGCGGGCGGTCGCCGTGGCCGAGGCCGTGGTGGCCGACGAGCACGCCCTGCTCGTCCAGGACGCCGAACGCACTGGTGCCAAATCGGGTCGTATGCGCCACCATGAGAGGCCGGTGACCGGCAACCGGGTCGCCGAAGGCCGTTCAGGGGAGGCACCATGAGGCTCGGCAAAGCACTCGCCACCGGAATCGCCGAAGAAGCGCCGCGGGAGAGCGAGCGCCCCGAAGTGGACGGGCGGGAACAGGAGTTGGTCGTCGAGGTCGCCGTGCGCGATGTTGCACCGGAGCCCGCCGAGGTCCCGGCCGCGCGATGAGGCTGCGGCTCCCACAGGAGCGTCCGACGGAGCCGCCCACCGGTTACAAGATCGCCCACCCCGTGCTCGACGCGGACGGTGCGGGCGCCGGTTTTCTGGGTGTCTCGCTCGGCGCCGCCGCGCCCTACAAGGTGCTCGACGAGGCGCGCTGCGTGTACGGGCGGCGGCACCGCGCACCGCACCGGCGCTGCGACTGCGGATTCCACTGCGTCCACGAACGCCGGTGCGCGGAAGGGCTGTTGGTGCAGTCCGTGCACCGTAGGGCGGTGCTGCTCGAAGTCTCCGTCCTCGGTCCCTACATCCGGTTCGAGCGCGGTTTCCGCTACGGGCGCCAGCGGGTGCGCGCCGCCACCCTCGGGCCGTGCCCGTGCGGCGCCGAGGCGGCCGTGCTCGCGGACGCCGGGTGGGGGCGCGCCGGGCGGCTGGTGTTGGAAGCGGCGTGCGCGGGGTGCGTGGGCGGGCGTCCGCGCTGGACCCTGGAGGCGTTCGCCCGGCTCGCGGGCGACGGGCTGCGGGTGCGCGCCGCGCCGGGCGCGGGGCCGCCCGGGCCTGCCCCCGGGATGCCGGAACTGGCCGCGGAGGCGGCGCTGCTCCAGGCCCGACTCGACTGGTTCCAGGGGCAGTTGGCACGCCTGGGGCGGGGGACGGACGAGGGTGGACAGTCGCGCGGGGGCGGGCCGGGGCGACCTGTGGGACCGTAGGTCCATGCGACGAGGGCGGCGGTCATGAGCGGGTCCCGTGGCGGCGGAAAGCCGTTCGAGATCCCGCGCGAGTTCGAGGTCGACGCCCGCCCCCAGCAGCTGTGGGACGCCGTCACCAAGGGGTCCGGCGGCTGGCTGTGGCCCATGGAGTTCGAGCCCAAGGAGGGCGGCGAGGGCCCCTTCCGCTCCGTGCTCACCGTGTGGGACCCGCCGCGCCGGCTCACCGTCCGCTCCGACGACCCGACCGCCCTGCCGCCCGGTCAGCCGCTCAACCAGATCGACTGGGCCATCGAGCCCCGCGACGGCGGCAGCCGGTCCCGGGTCCGGTACGTCCACAGCGGCGTCTTCACCGAGAACTGGGGCGACCTCTACGACGGCGCCGACAAGCACACCGACTTCTACCTGCACACGCTGCGCCAGTACGTGACGTACTTCGCGGGCCGCCCGATCGCCTTCGCCACGCTCGACGGGCCCGGCGCCTCCGCGAACCGCGAGGCGCTCACCGCCGTCGGCCGCGCGCTCGGCCTGCCCGCCGACGCGAGGGACGGCGCGCGGGTCCGCGTCCAGGGCCCGGCCGGAGCGGCCCTGGACGCCGTGCTCGACTACCGCGACGCTTGTTTCGTGGGGCTGCGGACCGACGACGCCCTGTACCGCTTCTTCGGCCGCGGCCGCTGGGGCGCGCCCCTCGGTGTCAGCGTCCACGACTTCGCGGTGGACGCCGACGCCGGGCGGAACGAGGCGGAGTGGGCCGACTGGCTGGCGCGGGTCTTCGCGTGACGCGCCCGCCCCGTCAGGGACGGAAGCGCAGCACCTGCGGGTCGTGATCGCTGATCTGGTCGTGGAACTCGCTGTTGATGTGCACGCTGTCGTACGCGAACGCGTCCTTCGCCGCGATCGACGGGCTGATCAGGATCTGGTCGAGGACCTGGCTGTTGCCCTGGTAGTCATACGTATAACGCTCCTGTTTCGGCAGGGACTTGATCGCCGACCAGAGCGCGCCGTCGGCCTCCAGGCGCTGCGTCGTGCCGGAGAACTCGAAGTCGTTGATGTCGCCGAGCGTGATCACGTCCGCGTCCCGCTGCGCCTTCAGGATGTCCTTGACGAAGGTGTTCACCACCGTCGCCTGCGCGTGCCGCTGCGTCTCCGAGGAGCGCGCGGGCGGCTGGTACTGGGACGTCAGGCCCTGGTCGCCGCCCTTGGACGCGAAGTGGTTGGCGATCACGAAGACGGGCTTGCCGCGGAACGTGAACTGGCCGGCCAGTGGCTTGCGGCTGTTCGCCCATGCCGTGTTCGCCGGGTCGACGCGGCCCGGGGAGGCGGTGAGCGCCGCCTTGCCGTTCGCGCTGGTCACACCCACCGGCGTGGTGGCGTCGCCGCCCGCGCGGTCCGTGAAGGAGACCCGCTGCGGGTTGAAAAGGAAGACCTGGCGGATGTTGCTGCCCGGCTCGCCGCCGTCCTTGTTGTTCTCCGGGTCGATCGAACGCCAGTCGTAGCGGGGGCCGCCCGCGGCGACGATCGCGTCGATGAGCTTGCCCATCGTCGCGTCGGCGGCGACCGTTCCGTCGTTCTTGGCGCCGTTGTTGTCCTGGATCTCCTCCAGGGACACGATGTCGGGCGAGCGCAGGTGGTCGACGATCGCGGCGGCGTGCGCGTCGAAGGTGGCGTCGGACGGGTCGAGGTTCTCCACGTTGTACGTGGCCACGGCGAGCTCGCCCGGCTTCTGCGCGCGGGTCGTCTCGGGCTCGGGGCCGGACTGCTTCAGGCTCCCCAACTCCCGTGCCACCAGCGTGTATCCGCCGTACTGGTTGAAGTCGAGCGGGCCCTCGGTGGAGCCGGTCAGGACGTCGCCGACGTCGGCCACGGGGAAGTCGTCGACCGTCCCGAGCGACTGGATCTGGAGGCGGCCCCCGTTCTGGTCCTCGTACGAGGCGTAGCGGGTGCCGCCGCGCTTCGTGCGGTTCTCGTGCGGCTTCACCGTGACCCACAGCTCCGCGTACGCGTCGGACGCGGTGACGACCCGGGAGGAGCCGACGCGCACGTTCTGGCCCTCCAGGGACTCGTAGTAGTCGAGGGCGTACGCCCTCGGGCGCAGCGGCAGCTTGTTGATCGAACCGCCCGCCGCCGGGTCGCCCTGCGGCGCGTACGTGCTCGGGACCGACTTGTCGCTGATCGTGGTGACCGGCACCGGGTTGCCCGACGAGTTCACGGTCACGGTGGGCTTCGTCAGCTCGGTGAGCGACTGGTTGCCGGACGAGGCGCCGCCGGGCACGTACTCGGAGACCGTTCCGGAGACGGTGACGGCGTCTCCCGCCTTCACGGTGGGCGTGGAACTCGTGAAGACGAAGATGCCCTCGCTGGTGGCCGGGTCGGCGTCCGGCTTGGTGTCCTGGAACCAGAAGCCACGGGACGAGCCGTACGTTCTGACGCCCGTCACCACCCCCGTCACGCCCGTGACCTGCTGTCCGGCGAGCGGGGATATCCGGGTGGCGCCCTGGATGTCGTGGATGGCGACGCCGGCGGCGGTGGCCGCGCCGGCCGGGAGCGTGACGAGGGTGCCGGACACCGCGGCGCAGGCGACGGCGAGCGCGGCGAGGCGCGAGCGGGACAGGGCGGGCTTGCTCGGCATACGGGTTCCTCCGGGAACGTGCGGCCGGCGCGTGCCGGGACGTGGTGGCGGAGCAGGGCCTGGGACCACGGGGACGGCACGGCGCGCGCCGTGGGCTTCGTACGCCCCCGTGTACTTCTACGCGCGTCAATTTCCGTCCTGAGCCGGCGAGTTGTCAAGGTTCCACGGATGTCGGTGGCGTGAGGGGAACCTGACCGGTACATGAACCCGGCGGCGTGGGTGCAAATCCGTCTACGCTTGGCGGTCGCAACGTACGCCCTTGAGGAGAACCAGCCGATGTCAGACAGCTCCCCCTGCCGCCGGTGCGGCTGCCCGCCGAAGCGGAGCTGGCGCGGGACGCCCTTGCCACACCCCTTCTGTCCCGCGCGGTGCGGCTCGCCCGCTGGGCCGGTCCTGAGACCCGGGTCGGCGCGGGCGGTGAACTCGTCGAGGAGCAGTTGTCCGCCGCCGCGGCGGAGCTTGGGCTCACCGGCGCCGTCGACGAGGCTGACGGCGCCGCGTACGCGAGCGAGGCCTGGCGCGTCGCCGTCGACACGGGCCTCGTGGAGGTCGTCGACGAGGAGGAGGGCACCGTCGCGGTCGGTGAGGAGCTCGGTACGCTCAGCTCCGGAGGCCCCTCCGACGTGCTGTCGGTGTGGCTGGGCGCCCTCGACACCGTGCTCGCCGACGCCAGCGTGCCCGACCTGGACGACCTGGTCGGCGCCATGGAGGAGGGCGGCGAGATCGACTTCTCGCAGCTCGACTGGGACCCCGAGGCGGAGTTCGAGTTCCTGGAGGGCGTGCTCGGCAACCTGTATCTGCTGACCGTCAGCGAGGGCGGCGCCGGCGACGAGGCCGTGCCGCTGCCCGCGCTCGCCGCGTCGATGATCGTGCCCGACGACATGGGCGAGCCCACCGACGACGTGCTCGAGCAGGTCTCGGACGCGATGATGCGGCTCGACGACCAGTTCCGGCTGCTCGACCCGATCGGCCTCGTGGAGTTCCAGCCGGTCGACGAGGCGCTCATGGCCGACGCCGACGAGTCGGTCGCCGACCCTGTCGACGACGCCGACGTGTCCCGCTACGGGATGGTGCGGCTCACCCCCCTCGGCCTGTACGGGGTCCGGGCGCGGATGCTCGAAGCGGGCCTCGACGCCCCGGCCGTCGGCGACCTCGCCGACAAGGGCGCCGACGCGCTGCTCGACGGCACCGCCACGTTCCCGCAGGCCGCGGCGCAGGTCGAGATCGAGCAGTGGCTCGCGCGGCGCGAACCGCTGGCCGCGGCGCGGGAGTTGCTGGGTGCGGCGCGCGGCGCGGACGAGTGGGCGCCGCTGCGGCGGCTGCGCTGCCAGCAGGCGCTCTCGCTGGTCGGCGCGGAGGCCGAGCCGGCGCTTCGCGAGGTGCTCGACGACGCGGAGCTGGGTGGGCTGGCCCGGGTGTGGCTGGCCGAGCACGGGTTCTCGGACGTGCCCGCGCCGTCGCAGGACCTGGTGTTCTGGCTGACCGTCGACACGATCGCCGCGCAGCTCTCCCTGGAGGGCAACTCGGACGAGTTGCAGGCTCTCGTGGAGGGGCTTGCCGCGCAGCACAGTGGGTTCTTCTCGGCGGCTTGGCGGGTCGAACACCCCGCCACGGCCGACGTGTTGGAGGCGATGGGGCGGCTTCACCCGGACAAGAAGGTGGCCAAGGAGGCGCGCAAGGCGGCGTTCAAGGCGAGGTCCGCCGGCGGGAGTTGAGGTTTCGTGGCGCCGCGGTTGCGGTCGCGGGGCTCTGCCCCGGGCCCCGCTGCTCAATCGCCGCAGGGGCTTGAAATGCGCCCGGCCGCCGCTTGGACGCGGCGGCCGGGCGCTGTGCGCCTAGCAGAGATAGCGCGTCGTGTGCTTGAAGGACGAGGACGCGCCGTCGAAGCCGTACGTGCCCCTGAAGGACGGCGGGTTCTGGTACTCGCCGACCACCGTGATCGTGGAGGCGCACGAACCCTGGCCCGCCCGCTTCGCGTCCAGGCGGATGGTGTCACCGACGAAGCCGCCCGTGATGTCCCATGGGGCCCCGCAGATGCCCGACGTGATCTGGCCGCCGGTCACGACGAAGGGGTGTGTGTTCGGGTTTATCTTCGCGGTGATGGCGAAGGTGACCGAGCCGTTGTTCAGCTCCAGCTTGCAGTCGACCGTCAGCGCCTCCGCGGTCACCTCGCGCTGCGCGGCGAACGCCTCGTCGCGGGTCTTGACCTCAGCGCCCTGCGGATTGTGGAAGCGGTGTTCCGCGCGGGACTGGCCCTTGCCCTTGCGTGCCTGAGTGGTCATGACGTCACCTCCTATGCCAGCTGCTCGGAGATCTCGATACGCAGCAGGGTGCGTACGTTCTCGATGTGGTTCTCGACCGTGACCGTCGACGACCCCGCGAACAGCAGGCCGACCGCCACGTTGTCGTAGGACGTCACGAGCGAACCGGAGTCGCCGCCCGCGGACATGTTCGTGGTGAGGATCTGGTCCTTGAAGCGGGCCGTGCCCGCCGTGCCGTAGTTGACGTCGATCGTGGCGTCGACCGAGACGATCCGGCCGAAGGACACGTTCGTCGTGCGGCCCGTCTTCTTCACCAGGTCGCCGACCGCGACGTTCGCCTTGCGGCGCCAGGCGCGCGGCGCCCCGCTGAAGTACTGCTCGCGCGTGGCGTCCTGGAACTGGACCTCGGCGAGCGCGCAGTCGACCACGTTGTTCTGCCGCTCCAGCGGCGTCTGCGGGGCGAACTGGATGGTGATGAAGCGGGACAGCGTGGCGATGCGGTCCGCGGGGTCCGTGCCGCCGTCGAACCGGCCGGGCTGCACGATGGCGCTGCCCAGCTGGGCCCGGTTGGAGTCGGCGAGGACGTGGTTGTTGGAGAGGATGTAGAACTTCGCCGGGGTGCCGAGGCCGGGCCCCGGCGGGTCCACGGTGGCGCCCGGCAGGAAGTCGTAGACCACGCTGCCGAGGGTGCCCGCGGTGATGGCGACGTTGCCGACCGAGAACCCGGAGGGGCACGGTCGCATCCGGCGCACGAGCTGCTGCGGTTCGAAGGTCCCGAGCCCGCCGAGCTCCTCGAGCCGGGGCTGGGCGAGGCCGGAGAACTGCTGGGCGATACCGCCGTCGGGGTCGTACGTGACGTCCTCGGAGCGGGCTCCGGAGGGGCGGCTCTGTCGGCGCTGGGCGGAGATGTGGCCGACGGCCACGATGTCGGTCGGGGTCCCGTCATCCATCTGACGCGGGATCACATCCCGTTCAGGCAGCAGGGATTCGGGAACCTTCTGGGTCACGAAGACGAGGACGGCCTCCTCGCCCGTCGGCTCGCCGTTCGACCATTTCACGCCGTGGCCGAAGCCGACCACATTGGCAAGTGGCGCCTCGCGCCGCAGGAAATCGCTCGTCGCTTGCTGCCGGGAGCTGTCGCTGAGCTGCCCTCCGGCCGGTCCGCGCATCAATTCGGGCTGGCGCACGCCAGACCACCTCTATTCCCCTGACCTACCGCTGAAGTGCGGAGGGTCCCCTCACGCCTCGTCGTCCTGGGCGTGCACATCGCCGATCGCGAGCACACGCACCGGTACCCCGTCGAGCGCTTCGGGGATGACGTCCTCCGCACGGAGCCGGTCGCGGGGCACTTTGCGGGTCACGAAGACGACGATGACGTCCTCGCCCGAGTGCTCGTCCTTCCCGGTCCCGACTCCGGTGACATTGGCCAGCTTCATCAGCCGGCTCTCATGGAGGCCGCGTGCCTGACGTACGTCCATTCGGCTCGCTCCCCCTGAACTGTCTGCTGTCGTCTGTCTATTGCCGCACGGCAGTCCGGTCAAGGCGTTCTGCGTGAAATCTTGGCCTTGGGTGTGAGATGCGCCTGTTGACCTTCTTTACGAAGATTCCGCCAGGCGCGTCACGGTTCCAGGATCACGGGTCACGGGTCACACGTCACGTACGCAGGTACGAAGCGCCGTTCAGGTCGAGGACGGTGCCGGAGGACCACTGCGCGGCCGGCGAGGCGAGCCACAGGACGGCCTCGGCGATCTCCTCGGCCGACGCCACGCGGCCGAACGGGCTCTGCGCGCGCACCTCGTCGGTCAGCCGGTGCGCCACCCGCTCCGTCTCGATGAAGCCGGGCGCCACCGACGCAACCCCGATCCCGTGCGGCGCGAGGGCCACCGCGAGGGACTGGCCGAGCGCGTGCACGGCGGCCTTCGTCGCCCCGTACGCCGGGTGGTCGGGCTCGCCCTTGAACGCGCCGCGCGAGCCGATGTTGACGATGCGGCCGCCCGTGCCCTGCTCGATCATCCGGCGCGCGGCGAGGTGGCTGAGATTCGCCGTGCCGAGCAGATTCACGTTGACGTGGCTCTGCCACAGCCGGGTCCACTCCTCGTACGAGGTGGTGGCCGGCGGGTGCGGCAGGTTGACGGCCGCGTTGTTGACCAGGACGTCGAGGCCGCCGAGGCCCTCGGCCGCGCGTTCGGCGACGGATGCCGCGCCCGCCGGGTCGGAGATGTCGCCGCCGACGAGGACATGGCCGTCCCCCGCAAGGGAGTTGAGCGTGGCCCGCGCCTCGTCCTCCCGCGAACCGAAGTGCACGGCCACCCGGTCGCCGTTGGCCGCGAAGGCGCGGGCGAGCGCCCGGCCCAGGCCGCGCGAGGCCCCGGAGACGAGTACGCGGCGATCGGACGGTTGCAGGTTCACGGAAGTCATGTAAGCGGGCCCCTCGGCGTCGGACGGTGTTCAACCGCCGTTTATACGCGAGCGAGAACGTATGCCCGAAAACAGGGCCCGTTCACTCTCATCGATCATTACGGGAGACAGCCAGCATGTCGCTCACTCGCAGGGACTTCACCAGACGATCCGCGGTCACCGGCGCCGGCATCGCACTCGCCGGGTCCGTCGGCTCCCTGGCCACCGCGCCGAACGCCCTCGCCGCCACCGACGACGCCTCCGTCGATGTCCTCAAGGGCAAGGACAAGGGCGTCGGCTACGGCCCGCTGATCGACGACCCCGACGGCCTCCTCTCGCTGCCCGAGGGCTTCTCGTACAAGGTCATCACGTACTCCGGGAAGACCAAGCTGGAGTCCGGCGAGTTCACGCCCTCCAACCACGACGGCACCGCCACCTTCGCGGGCCCGCGCGGCGCCACGCTGCTCGTCAACAACCACGAGCTGGCGGGCGCCCGCGCCGACTGGCCGCACCCGGTGCCGCTGACCGACGGCCTCGTCTACGACCCGATGGCGGCCGGCGGCTGCACGGTCGTCGAGGTGCGCCGCGGCGGCGAGGTCGCCGAGTGGGTCGGCATCGCCGGCACCGCCACCAACTGCGCGGGCGGCCACACCCCGTGGAACACCTGGCTGACCTGTGAGGAGACCGAGGACAAGGCCGGGTCGAAGGGCTTCACGAAGGACCACGGCTACGTCTTCGAGGTCGACCCGGCCGACCGGCGCGCCAACAAGTCCCCGAAGCCGATCAAGGCGTTCGGCCGCTACGCCCACGAGGCCGTCGTCATCGACCCCAAGCGCGGCCACGCCTACCTCACCGAGGACGCCTCGGGCCCCAACGGCCTGCTGTACCGCTGGGTTCCGCCGAAGGGCTTCGAGCACGGCCGCGGCAAGCTCCGCACCCTCGCCGACGACGCCGGTGTGCTCCAGGCATTCAAGTGCTTCGACTCGGGCGGCCGCTTCGTCGACGACCTGTCGCGCGCCACGAAGCTCGGCACGACGTACGGCGTCGACTGGGTCGACGTACCCGACCGCGACGCCAAGTCCGTCTCCACGCGCAAGCAGTTCAAGGACGGCGAGATCACCCGCGCCCGCAAGCTGGAGGGCATGTGGTGGGGTGACGGCGGCGCCTACGTCGTCGCGTCGTTCGCCCGCGAGGAGAGCCCCGTCGCGCACGACGGGCAGGTCTGGTTCTACGACCCCAAGCGCCGCACCCTCACCCTGAAGGTGCTGCTCGGCGTGAACCCCGACCCGTCGAAGGACGGCGCCTTCGACGGCCCGGACAACATCACCGTCTCCCCGTACGGCGGTCTGGTCATCGCCGAGGACGGCGAGGGCATCCAGCACCTGTTCGGGGCGACCGAGCGCGGCCGTACGTACCCGATCGCGCGCAACGAGCTCAACATCGGCACCGCCGACGAGCCGGAGTACAGCGAGTTCACGGGCGTGACCTTCTCGCCCGACGGCTCGACCCTCTACGCGAACATCCAGACGCCCGGCATCATGCTGGCGATCAAGGGCCCCTGGAAGCGCCAGCGCTGAGGGTTCAGCCCAGGGGGTCCACCGGCGGCGCCTCGCGCTCCGAGGCGATCCGGTGGACCCGCCCCCGCACCGCGTACCAGCCGATCGTCAGACACACCGCGATCGGGACGAGCATCAGCACCGTCTTGCGGCCCGCGCCGTCCTTGTCGAACCACATCATCACGATCACGGCGAGCAGGAACGCGATCGTCGTCAGCTCGATCCACGGCGAGGCCCACAGGCGGAACGCGGGCCGGTGCACGACGCCCTCCTTCGCGCGCCGCACGAACACCAGGTGACAGAGCATGATCATGCACCAGGTGGAGATGACGCCGAGCGAGGAGACGTTCGTGACGATGGCGAACGCGTCGTCCGGCAGCCACGCGTTGAGCGCGACCCCGAACAGCGCCACCGTCGCCGTCAGCATGATCCCGCCGTACGGGACGTGGCTGCCGCTCATCCGGGCCGTGAACGAGGGGGCGGAGCCCGCCATCGACATGGAGCGCAGGATGCGTCCCGTGGTGTAGAGCCCGGAGTTGAGCGAGGACATGGCCGCGGTCAGCACGACGAGGTTCATGATGCCGCCGGCCGAGGGCACCCCGATCTTCGACAGGACCGTCACGAACGGGCTCTCGCCCGCCGAGTACGCCGTCCAGGGCAGCAGCAGCGTCAGCATCACGACCGAGCCGACGTAGAAGATGCCGACACGCCACATGATCGAGTTCACGGCCTTCGGCACGACCTTCTCCGGCTCCGCGGTCTCGCCGGCCGTCACGCCGACCATCTCGACCGCCGCGTACGCGAAGACCACGGTCTGCGTGATGAGGACGACGGGCAGCACGCCCAGCGGGAAGAGTCCGCCGTTGTCGCTGATCAGTGAGACGCCGGGGTCGTGGGTCCCGTCCACCGGCTTCCCCGTCACGAGGAAGAAGATCCCGATCAGCAGGAAAAGGACCAGAGCCGCGACCTTCACGATGGCGAACCAGAACTCCATCTCACCGAAGCTCTTCACGGAGATGAGGTTGATGGTCAGCACGATCGCGAGGGCGACCGCGGCGAGGACCCACTGCGGGATGGTCGTGAACATCGACCAGTAGTGCACGTACAGGGCGACGGCGGTGATGTCGGCCATGCCGGCCGAGGACCAGTTCAGTACGTACATCCAGCCGGCCACGAAGGCGCCCCGCTCGCCGAGGAACTCGCGCGCGTAGCTCACGAAGGAGCCGGAGGACGGCCGGTGCACGACCAGTTCGCCCAGCGCGCGCACCACGAAGAAGGCGAACACGCCGCAGATCGCGTAGGCGAACGCGAGGGCGGGCCCCGCCTTGGCGAGGTTGCCGCCCGCACCGAGGAAGAGGCCCGTGCCGATCGCTCCACCGATCGCGATCATGCTGATGTGACGGGGCTGGAGGCTCTTGCTGTATCCGAGGTCGCCGGCGTCGGTGACCCCCTCGGCGGTGATCGGGTCGTCCAGGTGGGGGTCTTCACCCGCCGGTCCGGTTTGGTGGCCTTTGTGCATGTTCACGACGGGCACTCTCGCAAATTAAGCGCCCGAGGTCGCAGCTACGCGCCGCAGGCGTGCTGGGGCGAGAAAAGTCCACGGCGAAAGTCCCGGGTAAGGGAACGGTAAAGCGGGGTCGATCGTTACCCCAGGCATGACCGCAATGACTCCCGGCTCGAACATCCCGCTCACCGTGCAGCGCGTGGCGGTTGACGTCACGGCGCCCGTGCGGCTCGACGTATCGGGCCTGCTGCTCACCGCCGACGGCAAGGTGCGCTCGGACGACGACTTCATCTTCTACAACCAGCCCTCCGGGCCCGGCGTGACGTACACGTCGGGCGGCGGCACCTCACCGGACTCCATCACGGTGGACACGGCCGCCGTCCCGCCGGGCATCGAGAAGATCGTCGTCACCGCGAGCCCCGACGCCGAGGGCCAGTCGTTCCAGGGCATCGAGCCGACGGCCACGATCCGCGGCGCGGACGACGGCTCGGTTCTCGCCACGTTCACGCCGCCGCAGCTCGGCGCGGAGACGGCGCTGGTGGTCATCGAGGTGTACCTGAGGAACGGCGCGTGGAAGGCACGCGCGGTGGGCCAGGGGTATGCGAACGGCCTTGCGGGTATCGCCACGGACTTCGGCGTGTCGGTGGAGGAGCCGGCGGCCCCTGCCGCGGCCCCGACCCCGACTCCTGCCCCGGCCCCTGCGGCCGCCCCGCAGGCTCCGCCCGCCCCGCCGGCCGCGATGCCCGCGCCGACGACGCCGCCGGTCGACCCGCGGATGGCCCCGCCCCCGCCGGCCGCCGCGCCTGCCGCCGCCGCGCCGGCCCCGGCCCCCGGCGCCGGGAAGATCAACCTCGACAAGGGCCGCGTCTCCCTCCAGAAGAACCAGACGGTGTCCCTGGTCAAGGGCGGCAAGCCGCTGCTCTCCCAGGTCAAGATGGGCCTCGGCTGGGAGCCCGCCTACCGGGGCAAGGACATCGACCTGGACGCCTCCGTCGTCGCGTACGGGCCGCAGCGCAACCACGTCGACAGCTGCTACTTCGGCAAGCTCTCGATCGCGGGCGGCGCGATCAAGCACTCCGGTGACAACCTCACGGGCGAGGGCGGCGGTGACGACGAGGTGATCGTCGTGGACCTGGGCCGCATCCCCCAGGAGATCACGGGCCTGGTCTTCACGGTGAACTCGTTCACCGGCCAGAAGTTCACCGAGGTCGCCAAGGCGTACTGCCGCCTCGTCGACGCGGCGACGGACGAGGAGCTGGTCCGCTTCGACCTCACGAACGCCGAGGCGCAGACGGGCGTGATGATGGCGAAGCTCATCAGGCAGTTCTCCGGCGAGTGGGAGATGACGGCGATCGGCGAGTTCGTGAAGTCGCGGACGGTGCGCGGGATGGTGAAGCCCGCGGCGAAGGCGCTGTAGCGGCGGGACTGTTGTGAACGCCAACCGTTCACCCGTATGGCGGCACTCGGCGTATCCGGCCCGGTCCGGCCCGGCGGCCCTCCATGGGGCCGCAAAGGCCCTCCCACCAGGCGTTACGGCTACGCCCAGTGAAGCTCCTTGTTGCGAACTCCCCGGGTCCGACGCGCGATGGATCTGAGGCACATGGCCCACGTGGCGGTCACCAGCCGCCTCCATGTCCCGAAGGGAGTGATCACGCATGACGCAGGGCGAGATCAGCAACCCGGATGCCCTGGTGGGGCTCACCGCCTATGACCGCACCGGGGAAAAGATCGGCAGCGTCGAGCGGGTCTACCTCGATGACCGGACCGGCAACGCCGACTGGGTCACGGTCAAGACGGGCCTCTTCGGCATGAAGGAGACCTTCGTGCCGCTGAGGGGTGCCACGCACGACAGCGACCGGCTCAACGTGCGGTACACGAAGGAAGCGGTCAAGGACGCCCCCCGGGTCGACGCCGACCAGCACCTCGACGAGTCCGAGAAGAACGAGCTCTACACGCACTACGGCATGACACGCCCCTCGGCGGGCGCCGCCGGCACGCAGCCCCAGAGGCCGGGCCAGACCGACACGGGCCGGATGGGCACGGCAGGTACGGCGGGCACTGCGGGTACGGCGGGTGCCGCGGGCGCGGTCGGCGCCATGGGTGCCGGAGCCGGTGCGCGGTCGGACGCCGGTCGGCACGCGGGTGCCGCCGCACGCGAGCCGGCCATGCGCGCCGGGGCCGGCGCCGATGGCGACGGCAAGGCCGACGAGATGATCCGCTCCGAGGAGCGCCTGCGGGTGGGCGTCGAGGAGCAGGAGGTCGGCCACGCGCACCTGCGCAAGACGGTGGAGACGGAGAACGTCACCACGTCGGTGCCCGTGTCCCATGAAGAGGTCCGCGTCGTGCGCGAACCGATCCGCGAGGGCGACGGCAGCAGGAAGGCCACGATCAGTGAGGCGGAGACCGAGGTGACGCTGCACGCGGAGCGTCCGGTCGTCCGCAAGGAGACCGTTCCGGTCGAGCGTGTCCGGCTGGAGACAGAGAAGGTCACGGAGACGAAGGAGGTCTCCGACACCGTCCGCAAGGAGAAGATCGAGTTCGACAGCCCGAAGGACGACGGCATGCCCGGCGAGGGCCGGACGGGCCGTGGCGGTCCGCGGCACTGACCGCGGTACGACACCGACCGCAGCAGGCAGAGTGCGGGCCCGGCCGAGAGGGCGGGCCCGCACTCCTGTGTCTCAAGGCTGTCTCAGGGCTGCCTCAGGGCACCACGACGATCTTCCGGCCGACGCCCGACGCGAACTGGTCGAGCGCCTGCGGGTAGTTGTCGAGCGGAAGGCGGTCGCTGATGAAGACGGACGGGTCCAGGACGCCGCCCGCGAAGAGCTCCGCCGCGCGTTCGTAGCTGTGCAGGACCGCCATCGAGCCGGTGATGGTGATCTCCTGGTTGTAGATGCGGTACGGGTCGATCGTCACGCGCGTCGCGTAGTCCGCGACGCCGAACTGGAGGAACGTGCCCGCCTTGGCGACGCGGCCGAGGCCGTCCTGGATCGCCGCCCCGTTCCCGGTCGCGTCGATGACGACGTCCCAGCCCGTGGGCCGGTCCAGCTCGTCCGGGTTGGCCGCGGAGGACGAGACGCCGAGGCGCTGGGCCGTCGCCAGCCGGTCCGCGTTGAGGTCCACCACGTCGACGCTCGCCGCACCCGTCCGCTTGGCCAGCTCCAGCATCATCAGGCCCATCGTGCCGGAGCCGTAGATCAGCACGTGCGAGCCGAGCCGTGACTGGAGGACGTCGTAGCCGCGCACCGCGCAGGACAGCGGTTCGATGAGGGCCGCGTCCTGGGTCTGTACGTGGTCGGGGAGCGGGACGCAGTTGGCGACCGGCGCGACGGCGTACTGCGCGGCCCCGCCCGCTGTCGACACCCCGATCGCCGCCCACCGCTCGCACAGGTTGCCCCGCCCGGCCCGGCAGTAGCGGCATTCGTGGCAGTGCAGGGAGGGGTCCACCGCAACCCGGTCGCCGACCCGCAACTCCGTGACGTCGCGCCCCACTTCGGCGATCGTGCCCGCGAACTCGTGTCCCGGCACCACGGGCAGCGTAGGGGCGAACTCGCCTTGCAGGATGTGCAGATCGGTGCCGCAGAGCCCGCAGGCCGCGACCTCGACGATCACGTCGCGGGGGCCCGGTGTCGGGTCCGGCACCTCGCCGACGACGACCTTGCCCACCGATTCGACGATCGCGGCCTTCATGTGCAACCTCCAAGACACGTACGGATGTTGAAAGATCCCCCGTTCGGTCCCCCGTTCAGTCCCCCGATCACTTCACCGCTCCGAGGGACAGGCCCTGGACGAGCTTGTCCTGGGCGGCGAACCCCGCGGCGAGCACCGGCAGGGAGATCACGAGGGACGCGGCGCACACCTTCGCCAGGAACAGGCCCTGGCTGGTGATGAAGCCGGTCAGGAAGACGGGTGCGGTCTGGGCGACGACGCCGGTCAGCACCCGCGCGAAGAGGAGTTCGTTCCAGGAGAAGATGAAACAGATCAGGGCCGTCGCCGCGATACCGGGCAGGGCGATCGGGGCGACGACCCGGGTCAGGACCGTCGGCAGCCGCGCCCCGTCGATCTGCGCCGCCTCGATCACCGCCACCGGCACCTCCGCCAGGAACGACTGCATCATCCACACCGCGATCGGCAGGTTCATCGACGTGTAGAGGATGACCAGGAGCCAGATGTTGTCGAGGAAGCCGGTGTTCTTCGCGAAGAGGTAGATCGGGAGCAGGCCCGCCACCACCGGCAGCATCTTCGTGGAGAGGAAGAAGAACAGGACGTCGGTCCACTTGCGGACCCGGCGGATCGACAGCGCGTACGCCGCCGGCAGCGCGAGGAGCAGCACGCACACCGTCGCGACGACCGACGCCACCGTCGAGTTGATGAGCGCGGGCCAGGGGCTCGCGCCGCCGTCCGCGCCGAAGAAGTCGCGGTAGCCGTCGAGGGTGAGCGACGCGGCGAAGGAGGGAGGGTTGGTGGCCGCGTCCGACTCCGAGTGGAAGGACGTCAGCGCCATCCAGGCGATCGGCAGGAAGAAGACGATGCCGGCCAGCCACGCGAGCAGGCCAAGTCCCTTGCCGCGCAGGAACGTTGAGAACGTCATCAGCGTGACACCTCCTCGCGGAACAGCGACGACACGACGCGCAGCGCGAACGTCGCGATGACGATCGAGCCGATGACGACCAGGACGCCGGCCGCCGAGGCGAGACCGTTCTCGTGGGCCTGGTAGAAGGACTCGTAGACGGTGTACGGCAGGTTCGCCGTGCCGAGGCCGCCGGACGTGATGGTGAAGACGGCGTCGAAGTTCTGCACGATGTAGATCGAGCCGAGCAGCGCGCCCAGCTCCAGGTACCTGCGCAGATGCGGCAGCGTGAGGTGCTGGAAGATCTGCCACGGTCCCGCGCCGTCCACGCGCGCGGCCTCGATCTGCTCGGCGGAGCGCGACTGAAGGCCCGCGAGCAGGATCAGCATCATGAACGGCGTCCACTGCCAGATGAGGGAGATCTCCACCGCGAGCAGCGGGGTGTTGGATATCCAGTCGGGCTGCGGCCCTCCCACGTAGTGCAACAGGCCGTTGAGCAGCCCGTATTCGGGGTTGTAGAGGACGTGCTTCCACAGCAGCGCCGCGGCGACCGGGACGATCAGGAACGGCGCGATCAGCAGCGTACGGACCAGGCCGCGGCCCTTGAAGCGGCGGTCGAGCAGCAGCGCGAGGCACAGCCCGATGACCAGGCTCGCCACGACCACCGACACCGTCAGGACGATCGTGGTGAGCACGGACTTGCGCAGGTCCGGGTCGGTGAGGACCTCGGAGTAGTTGCCGAACCAGGTGAACTGGCGGGCGTCCGGGTACAGCGCGTTCCAGTCGAAGAACGAGATCACGAGCGTGGCCACGAAGGGGAGTTGGGTGACCACGATCATGAAGACCAGGGCGGGGAGCAGCGGCGCGCGGGTCGCCCAGGCGCGCAGCCTGCTCGGGGTGTTCGGGGCGACCGGCGCGGGAGCGGTGCGGGGCGCCGGAGCGGTGGTCGTGGTCATCGGCCCTCGTACTCCTTCGCGATCTCGGCGGCGAGCTTCTGGGACTTGGCCAGCGCCGAATCGACCGACTGGCGTCCGGCGACGGCCGCGCTGATCTCCTGCGAGACCTTGGTGCCGAGGTCGGTGAACTCGGGGATGCCGACGAACTGGATGCCGGGCGCGGGCCGCGGCTGCACGCCCGGGTCACGCACCCGAGCGCCCTCGATGGCGGCCTGCGTCTGTGCCTGGAACGGGGCCGCCTCCGCGCGGTACTGCGGGATGTCGTACGTGGAGGCGCGCTTGCCCGCGGGCACGTTGGCCCAGCCGAACTTCTCGCCGACGAGCTTCTCGTACTCCTTGCCGGACGCCCAGGAGATGAACTTCCAGGCCTTGTCCGGGTTGGCGGACGCCTTCTGCAGGCCCCACGCCCAGGTGTAGAGCCAGCCGCTGGACTCCGTCCGCTCCGTGGGCGCCGCCACGTAGCCGATCTTGCCCTTGACCGGGGACTTGGCCGCTTCGAGGGAGCCGGCCGCGGAGGTCGCGTCGTACCACATGGCGGTCTTGCCCTGGGTGAGGTTGTTGAGGCACTCGGCGAAGCCGGACTGGGCGGCGCCTGACTCGCCGTGCTTGCGGACGAGGTCGACGTAGAACTTGGTGGCGTCCCTGAAGCCCTTGTCGTCGAGGCGGGCCTTCCAGTCCTTGTCGAACCAGGTGCCGCCGAAGGTGTTCACGACCGTCGTCAGCGGGGCCATGGACTCGCCCCAGCCGGGCAGCCCGCGCAGGCAGATGCCCTTCATGCCCTTCTCGGCGCCGTCGACCTTCGCCGACAGGTCCGCGACCTGCTGCCAGGTCGGGTGCGCGGGCATCTTCAGGCCCTTCTTCGCGAAGACGTCCTTGCGGTACATCAGGAAGGACGACTCTCCGTAGAACGGCTCGCCGTAGAGCTTGCCGTCGTCGCCGGTGAGCGACTCGCGCATGGGGGCGAGGATGTCCTTCTGGTCGAAGCCCTTGTCCTTGCTGACGTACGGGCCGAGCGAGCGCAGCCAGCCGTTGCGGGCGTAGATCGGGATCTCGTAGTTGGAGAGCGTCGCGACGTCGTACTGGCCCGCTTGGTTGGCGAAGTCCTGGCTGATCTTGTCGCGGACGTCGTTCTCCGGCAGGACGGTGAAGTTCACCTTGATGCCGGTCTCCTTGGTGAAATGGCGGGCGGTGAGTTTCTGCAGCTCGACCATCTGCGGGTTGTTGACCATCAGGACGTTGAGGGAGTCACCGCCCGTGCCGAGCCCGCCGGCGCCGGCCCAGCAGCCGGACAGGAGGGGGGTGAGCAGCGTCCCCGCGGCGGCCATCGCGAGCAGGGGGCCCGGTGGCCTGCGGCGGCTCTGGGTTCGCATCGATGCTCCTGGAGCCGTGGGGTTGTCAGACGCGGATGACCTGCGGCCCCATCAGCGAGTAGCGGTGGGCCTCGGACGCGGGCAGCTGGGTGCTGGTGACGATCGCCTCCAGGGCGCCCACCGGCGCGAAGCGGCAGAAGCTGACCGCGCCGAACTTGGTGTGCACGCCGGCGAAGACGGTGCGCCGCGCCGCCCGGATGGCCTGCGACTTCACCTCGCTGACGGCCGGGTCGGGGGTGGTCAGACCGTGATCGCGGGAGATGCCGTTGGCGCCGATGTAGGCGAGGTCGACGACGAATCCGGCGAGCATCTTCGACGTCCAGTGGTCCACGGTCGCGAGCGTGCCCGCGCGGACCCGGCCGCCGAGCAGCAGCACGGTCGTGTTGTCGTTCCCGGCGAGCGCGCCCGCGGTGGCGAGGGAGGCGGTGACGACGGTCAACGGCCGGTCGCGCGGCAGCGCTTCGGCGATCAGCTGCGGAGTGAAGCCCTCGTCGACGAAGACCGTCTCGGCGTCGCCGAGCAGGTCCGCGGCGGCCGTCGCGATCCGCCGCTTCTCCGGCACGTGCATCGTGGTGCGGAACGCCAGCGTCGTCTCGAACCCGGCGCTCTCCACTGGGTACGCCCCGCCGTGCGTGCGCCGCACCAGGCCGTGGTCCTCCAGGGCCCGCAGGTCGCGGCGCACGGTCTCCTTCGCGACGCCGAGCGCGGCCGCGAGTTCCGTGACGTCGACGGAGCCGGAGTGCCGCGCCGCCCGCACGATCTCCCGCTGTCGTTCCTCCGCGCTCATGCCCGTCGACCTCCCTCGTGTCCGTCACTGCCCGGCACTGCCCGTTCGGGCCCGGAAGGGCCCGCACCGGAAGTTGTACCGGGGGTACGTCGAGGTGAACAGGCCTGTAGCGGGCCCGATGCCGCCCGTTCCTGCCCGTTTCGCGGGGCGCGCGGTCCGGCGCGGACCTGCGGGGGAGCGGGGGATCATGTGGGTTCGGGCGGGGCGGATGCCCGAACAAGGCGGCGGGCGGGCCCGTTCGGTGCCCGCCCGCCGCCTCGGCGCTGTGATCAGTACGGCCAGATCGGCGGGTCGTTGATGAAGCGGCCGCCCATGTACCGGTGCGCCGGGTTGTCGTCGCTGAGCGGGCCGTGCTCGGCCAGCAGCTTCTCCGCGTACGCCTCCGAGTCGTCCTGCGGCTCGTAGCCGAGGGCGCGGGCGCTGGAGAGGTCCCACCACAGGCGGGTGTTGGCGGACGAGCCGTAGACGACGGTGTGGCCGACCTTCTCGGCGGTCAGGGCCGCGTGGAAGAGCCGGGCGCCGTCCGCGGGGCTCATCCACACCGACATCATGCGGACGTCCGTGGGCTCCTTGAAGCAGGAGCCGATGCGCACGGATACGGTCTCGATGCCGTGCTCGTCCCAGGAGAACTGGGCGAGGTCCTCGCCGAACGACTTCGACAGGCCGTAGTACGTGTCGGGGCGGCGCAGGGTCCCGACCGGGACCAGCGGCTCGCCGTCCTCCACGCGCGGGCGCGGCGTGTAGCCGATCGCGTGGTTGGAGGAGGCGAAGACGACGCGGGGCGCCGTGCCGTCCGCGCGGGACGCGGCCTCCTCCCGTACGGCCTCGTAGAGGTGGTACGTGCCCTTGATGTTCGACTCGAGGATCTTCTCGAAGGTCGACTCCAGGCTGATCCCGGCGAGGTGCAGCACGCCGTCCACGCCGCGCACCGCCTCGCGCAGCGCCGCCGTGTCATTGAGGTCGGCGACGATCGCGTCAGGCGCGCCCTCGACCGGGCGCACGTCGAGCAGCCGCAGCTCGTAGCCGTACTGGGGCAGCAGCTCCCGCATCAGGGTGCCGAGTCCGCCGGCCGCGCCGGTGAGGAGGAGTGTGCGGGGCATGCGCGTGATCTCCGTGTCCGTGAGCCGTATTCACATTCGTGGATGCTACGAACGCTAAGGAGTGGTGTGACACCCGTCAAGGGCGGCGTACTGAAGGCAAGTTCGTGCGCTTGACCGCCGCATAGGGCCCACTTACGGTGGCTGTTCAGAAATGTAAACGCCAATCATGAACGTGTACTTGTCCAGGGAGAGTCCGTGACCGCAGTCCCTCTCGCCGCTCGCCTCAGCATTCCCAGCGGGCCGCTGTTCTTCCCCGTCACCGCCTACGGACCCGACGGTGCCGTGGACCTCGACACGTACCGCACCCACGTCCGGCGCGGCGTCGAGGCCGGCGCCGCCGCCGTGTTCGCCTGCTGCGGCACCGGGGAGTTCCACGCGCTCACGCCCGAGGAGTACGAGGCCTGTGTCGCGGCCGCGGTCGAGGCGGCGGAGGGCCGGGTGCCCGTCGTCGCGGGCGCCGGATACGGCACCGCGCTCGCGGTCCGCTACGCGCGTGCGGCCGAACGGGCGGGCGCGGACGGCCTGTTGGCGATGCCGCCCTACCTCGTCGTCGCCGGGCAGGAGGGGCTGCTGCGCCACTACACCGAGCTGGCCGACTCGACCTCCCTCGACGTCATCGTCTACCAGCGCGACAACGCGGTCTTCACGCCGGAGACCGTCGTCGCGCTCTCCCGGCACCCCAAGGTGATCGGGCTCAAGGACGGGCTCGGCGACCTGGACCTGATGCAGCGCACCGTGAGCGCCGTACGGGCGGAGGGGGTGACCGACTTCCTCTACTTCAACGGCCTCCCCACCGCCGAACTCACCGGCCTCGCCTACCGCGGCATCGGCGTCACGCTCTACTCCTCCGCCGTCTTCGCCTTCGCGCCCGAGCTCGCGCAGGCCTTCCACAAGGCGCTCGGCGCGGGCGACGACACCACCGTGAACCGGCTCATCGACGGCTTCTACCGGCCGCTCGTCGAGCTCCGCAACCAGGGGCGGGGGTACGCGGTCTCCCTCGTGAAGGCGGGGGTGCGGCTCGGCGGGCTCGACGTCGGCGGGGTGCGGCCGCCGCTGCACGAGCCGAGCGAGGAACACGTCAAGCAGCTCGCCGAACTCATCGAGCGAGGCGCGCAGTTGCTGGAAGGATCCGACGCATGAGGACATCCGCCTTCGTCTACCCCTGGGACGTCAACGGCGACCCGGACGCCGCCCGACGCATCGCCGACCTCGGCGTCCAGCAGGTCACCCTCGCCGCCGCCTACCACTCCACGCGGGCCCTCACACCCCGCCACCCGCGCCACCGCATCGTGACGGCCGAGCACGCCGCCGTGCTCTATCCGATCGACCGACAGCGCTGGCAGGGGCGGGAGTTGATCCCGTACGAGGCCGGCGACTGGGCCCCCGGTGACGCACACGGAGAGGCCGCCGAGGCCCTCGCGGGCGCCGGGCTCGACGTCCACACGTGGGTCGTGCTCGCCCACAACTCCCGCATGGGCGCCGAACATCCGCACACCTCCGTCGTCAACGCCTACGGGGACCGCTACCCCTGGGCGCCGTGCATCGCGCAGCCCGCCACGCGCGCGTACCTCGTCGACCTCGCGGCGGAGGCGGCGACCCGCCCGGGCGCACGCGGCACCGAACTCGAATCGCTCGGCTGGTACGGCCTCGCGCATCTGCACGCCCACGACAAGATCGGCGGCGTCGGGCTCGGCGAGGCCGGGCAGTACCTGATGTCGCTGTGCTTCTGCCCCTCGTGCCGCGAGGGATACGGCCGATTCGGCCTGGACGCCGACGAGTTGGCGATCTTCGTCCGGTCCGCCCTGGAACCCCTGTGGCGGGGAGGTGGAGCGGACGACGGCTGGGCGACGGTCGAGAAGCTGCTCGGCGCCGAGACGGCTGCCGCCACGCGCGCGTACCGCGACACCACGGCCCGCACCCTCCAGGAGGAGGCCGTCGCGGCGGTGCGGGCCGCGGCCCCCGCCGGGTTCCGGGTGCTGCTGCACGCCGACCCGGTCTCCTACCACTGCGGCGCCAACGCCGGCGTCGACCCGGAGCACATCCTCTCCGTCGCCGACGGCGTCGTCGTGCCCTGCACGGGCGGCGCGGGCCTGGTGCGCCCCTTCGCGGACCAGGGGAGGGATGCCACCATCGCCGCGAACCTCACCGTCGTACGCGGCATGGGCGGCAGCCCCGCCACCCTCGCGGCGGACGCCGGGGCCGCGCGCGACCTGGGCGCGACCGAGCTGCGCCTGTACCACGCGGGCCTCGCGTCGGACGCGGACCTGGAGGCGGTGAAGGGGGCGCTGGCGGCACTGTGAGGGGGAGTGGCGCGGGCAGCTTGAGGGGGCGATGACGCGGCAGCTTGAGGGGGAGTGGCACCGCAGCTTGAGGGGTGGTGGCGCGGCAGCCCGGCGCAACGCGGCCGGGCGCCCCTCCCGCTCAGCCGCGCCCGATGCTCCACGCGTCCATGCGCACCGCCTTCCCGGCGACCGGGCCGCCCCGGCTGCCCGGCACGAGCCAGTACACGCCCTCGTAGGGGGCGACGCCGAAGTCCTGGGTCGCCACGGCCAGTTCGGAGCTGCCGTCGCCGTTCAGGTCGGCGAGGGCCAGGTCCGTGCCGAAGTAGTCGCGCTCGTAGTCGTGCTCGGCCGTACCCGGCATGCCGACGGCCTCCCGGTCGAGGGTGTGCGCGGGCTTCGCCGCGAGGCCGTGCGGGCCGCCGAGATACACCGACACGAGGCCGACCTGGTACACGCGCGACCGGTACGCGGAGGTGACCAGGTCGTCGCGGCCGTCGCCGTTCACGTCGCCCGTCGCGGAGTTGTCGCGGTCCTCCGGGAGCGGGGTCGAGGCGCGGCCGGTACCGGGGCCCGCCGGGCCGCCGTACACGACCTCGTCCTTGTCCTCGTCCCCGCCCTGGTAGAAGAGCTCGCGCTCGTGGATCAGGTCGACGCGGCCGTTGCCGCCGAAGTCGGCGGTGGCCATGGTCGCCAGGGAGTCGTGCGGGGCGAGGCTCGGTTCGTTCTGGGCCTCGTCGCCCTCCGGGTTGTACGGGACGGGGGCGCCGTGCCCGAGCGCCCTGAGGCCGCCCGCGCGCACGGTCGCGCGGTCGGCGCCGACCCGGTAGTACGAGGCGTCGGCGTACACCTTCGGCCAGCCCTCCTCGGTCGCCCCGCCCGCGCGGTAGCCCGTCGTGACGAACTCGTCGCGGCCGTCGCCGTCGAAGTCACCCGGGGTGAAGGATTCCGTATAGACACGGCCGTGCTGGGTGATGTCGACGTAACGGCGCTCCTTCGGCCTGCCGTCCCGGTCGAACGGGCCGAACTCCAGGGCCACGCAGCGCACCTTGTTCTTCTTGTCCCGGGTGGCGTGGTACGGGCCCGCCACCAGGTCGATCGCCCCGTCGCCGTCGAAGTCGCCCTTGGCGAAGTACGGCTCCCTGCGCACGGTCAGCCGCTTCCTGGAGCCGTCGACCCCGCCCTTGCCGCCCCAGATGAACTGCTCCTCGTAGTGGTCCAGTTCGCCGTTCCGCTTGTCGCGCTCGATGACGTAGAGGATGTCGGTCCGCCGGTCCCCGTCGAAGTCTCCGGTGAGCGGGCGAACGGCGCCGCCCTGGGTGCCGGGATTGCCGATCTGCTTGCCGTCGATGTCGGGGAAGCGGTCGGTGAGCGAGACCCGGCCGCCGGACGCGACGCCGTTCGCCGAGCCGAGGACGAGCGCGCGGTTCGGCGCCCACGGAGAGCCACGCTTCTTGAACCAGCCGTTCAGGAGCAGATCGGCGTGCCCGTCGCCGTCGAAGTCGTCCGCCGCCCCGGACACCGACCGCTTGCGTGCGTCGCCGTCCGCGACTGCCGGGGTCGGGCTCGCCTCGGGTGCGAGCGCGCAGGACCCCGGGCGGTTGTGGCGCGCCTCGGCCTCCTCCTCGCCGTTCCCCGAGCAGGACGCGAGCAGCAGGGCGGCGGCGCAGGCCAGAGCGGACGCGGCGGTACGGCGACCGTGTGCGGATCGGGGCATGGCCCCATTTCAGCAACTCCGCCAAGATCAATGGAAGTTCGGTGAAGTTCTTTTGCAGGAAGCGTTGACGAAACGAGACCGCGCTTCTAGCTTCAACGCGTCGTACTCCGTACGTCATATATGAGACGCGATACGCCATACGAGAGGCTCGCATGACCTCTGTGCCCACGCCGATCCCCTCCCGCACCCAGTACGTCCTGGAGGAGATCAAGCACCGCATCCTGACGGGGCGGCTGCGACCCGGTCAGGCCCTGGTGGAGACCGATGTCGCCGCTCAGTTCGGGGTCTCCAAGACGCCGGTGCGCGAGGCGCTCAAGACCCTCGCCGGGACCGGGCTCGTCGTGATGAGCCAGTACAAGGGCGTCACGGTGCGCATGGTGGACGCCGACATGGCCCGCGAGGTCTACGACGTGCGGCTGCTGCTCGAACCGGAGGCGCTGCGCCGCACCGTGTGCCGCCACGCCTCCCTCGACGCCGCCCGCGACGCGCTCCACCGCGCCGCCACCGCGAGCGACACGGCCCAGCGCTCCCTGGCCAACCGGGAGTTCCACCGCGCCCTCTACCTCCCGTGCGGCAACCCGCTGCTCGGCAAGATGCTCGACGAGGTCCGCGACCAGGCCGCCCTGGTGTCCGCGGTGGCGTGGGCCGCCGACCCCTCGTGGGACCGGGAGGCGACCGAGCACCGGGAGATCCTGGAGCTCGCCCTCGCCGGCGACGCCCAGGGCGCCTCGCGCGCGCTGCGCGACCACATCGCGTCGTTCGTCGAGCGGGCCTTCCCCGAAGTGCGGGAAGACCGGGAAGAAAAGGGTGAGCACCACTCATGAGCGCCACGTCCGTCACGTCAGCCACGTTCGAGACCCAGCGCGCCGCGCTCGCCGACGTGGTCGCGATCCCGGTGACCCCGTTCGCCGAGGACGGCTCCGTCGACGCGGGCCAGTACCGGGCCCTGCTCCGGCGCCTCCTCGACAGCGGGGTGCGCACCCTCACGCCGAACGGGAACACCGGCGAGTTCTACGCCCTCGGCCCCGAAGAGCGCCGCCTCGTCACGGAGTTGACCCTCGACGAGGTGGGGGAGCGGGGCGTCGTCCTGGTCGGCGTCGGCCACGACGTGCCGACCGCGATCGGGGCCGCCCGGCACGCCCGCGAGCACGGCGCCCACATGGTGATGGTCCACCAGCCCGTGCACCCGTACGTCTCCGACGTCGGCTGGGTCGACTACCACCGGGCGATCGCGCGGGCCGTGCCCGAACTCGGCGTCGTCCCGTACCTCAGGAACGCGGCGCTCCCCGGCGCCCGGCTCGCCGAACTCGGCGAGGACTGCCCGAACGTGATCGGCGTGAAGTACGCGGTGCCGGACGCCGCGCGCTTCGCCGGCTTCGCCCGGGACGCGGGCCTCGACCGGTTCGTCTGGGTGGCCGGGCTCGCCGAGCCGTACGCGCCCTCCTACTTCTCCGCGGGTGCCACGGGGTTCACCTCGGGGCTCGTGAACGTCGCGCCGGACGTCTCGCTGTCCATGATCGAAGCGCTTCGATCGGGCGACTACGCGGCCGCCATGAAGGTGTGGGAGCAGATCCGCCGCTTCGAGGAGCTGCGCGGCGCCGACGCCTCCGCCAACAACGTCACCGTCGTCAAGGAGGCACTCGCCTCCCTCGGCCTGTGCCGCCGCGACGTCCGCCCGCCGAGCAAGGAACTGCCGGAACCGGCACGCGCCGAGGTCGCCGAGATCGCAGCGAGGTGGTCCATATGAGCACGGACACGGGTCCCGAGCGGAGACCGGCCGCCGGCCGCAGGCTGAGCCCCGAAGAGCTCCGCTCCCACCAGTGGTACGGCACCGAGGGGCAGCTGCGCACCTGGTCGCACAACGCCCGGATGCGCCAACTCGGCTACGAGGCCGAGGAGTACGAGGGCCGCCCCGTCGTCGCCGTCCTCAACACCTGGTCCGACATCAACCCCTGCCACGTGCACCTGCGCGAGCGCGCCGAGGCCGTGAAGCGGGGCGTGTGGCAGGCGGGCGGCTTCCCGCTCGAATTCCCCGTCTCCACGCTCTCGGAGACGTACCAGAAGCCGACCCCGATGCTGTACCGCAACCTGCTCGCCATGGAGACCGAGGAACTTCTCCGCTCCTACCCGGTCGACGCGGCGGTGCTGCTCGGCGGCTGCGACAAGTCGACCCCGGCCCTGCTCATGGGCGCGACCTCCGCCGACGTGCCGTCGATCTTCGTGCCGGCCGGGCCGATGCTGCCGGGCCACTGGCGCGGTGAGACCCTCGGCTCCGGCACCGACATGTGGAAGTACTGGGACGAGCACCGCGCGGGCAACCTCACCGACTGTGAACTCCGGGAACTCCAGGGCGGGTTGGCGAGGTCGCCCGGCCACTGCATGACCATGGGGACGGCGTCCACCATGACCGCGGCGGCCGAGGCCCTCGGCATGACACTGCCGGGCGCCTCCTCGATCCCGGCCGTCGACTCCGCGCACGAACGGATGGCCGCCGCCTCCGGGCGCCGCGCCGTCGAACTCGCCTGGACCGCGCTGAGGCCCTCCGCGATCCTCACCCCCGAGGCCTTCGAGGACGCCGTCACCACGGTGCTCGGACTCGGCGGCTCCACCAACGCCGTCATCCACCTCATCGCCATGGCCGGGCGGGCGGGGGTGTCGCTCACGCTCGACGACTTCGACCGCGTCGCCCGCACCGTTCCCGTGCTCGCGAACGTGCGGCCGGGTGGGCAGACGTACCTGATGGAGGACTTCCACTTCGCCGGCGGCCTGCCCGCGTTCCTCTCCCGGATCCCCGATCTGCTGCACCTCGAACGGCCCACGGTCAACGGACGGTTGGGCCAGCAGATCGAGAGCGCCGAGGTCCACGACGACGACGTGATCCGCACCCGTACGAACCCGGTCGCGGCCGAGGGCGGTGTCGCCGTCCTGCGCGGCAACCTCTGCCCCGACGGCGCCGTCATCAAGCACATCGCCGCCGAACCGCGGCTGCTCAAGCACACCGGCACGGCAGTGGTCTTCGACGACTACAAGACCATGCAACGCACCATCAACGACCCGGAGTTGGGCATCACCGCCGACAGTGTCCTGGTGTTGCGCGGCTCGGGCCCCAAGGGCGGGCCCGGCATGCCCGAGTACGGGATGCTGCCCATCCCCGACCACCTGCTGAAGCAGGGCGTGCGCGACATGGTGCGGCTCTCCGACGCCAGGATGAGCGGCACGAGTTACGGGGCGTGCGTCCTGCATATCGCCCCCGAGTCGCACGTCGGTGGACCGCTCGCGCTGGTCCGCAGCGGGGACACCATCACTCTCGACGTCGCCGCACGATCCCTCCAACTCGACGTGAGCGACGAGGAGTTGGCGCGGCGCAGGGCCGAGTGGACCCCGCCCGCCGAGCGCCACCAGCGCGGCTACGGCGCGCTCTACGACGAGCAGATCACCCAGGCCGACACCGGCTGCGACTTCGCCTTCCTGGCGCGGCCCGGCACGGTACCGGACCCGTACGCGAGCTGAGCCACCTCGAACACCGTCTGTGAAGCGTTTCGACGTGTGGGTCGTGCAAGCGCTTTCTGCCGACCTGTAACGGACCCGCAAAAAGTACCGACCTGAGCCACCGAGAACGGAGTTCCCGTCATGGCCCAAGCCGCAGCCGTGGCCAAAGCCCCGGGGGGCGCGTCGCCGCCCCGGCGCCGTAAGTCAGCCACCCCGCGCAGGCTCCCGTATCTGCTGATCGCACCCGCCGGGCTGCTGATGCTGGGCTTCATCGCGTATCCCGTCATCAGCGTCTTCTACTACAGCCTGCAGCACTTCAACCCGACCAAGCCCTGGCGCAACGGGTTCGCGGGACTCGACAACTTCGTCACCGCGTTCACCAACGACCCGGACTTCTGGCGGACGCTGGGATTCAGCCTCCAATGGGTCGGCGTCCAGGTCGTGCTGCAACTGCTGCTCGGCCTCGGGCTCGCGCTCGTCGTCAACCAGACGTTCGTCGGCCGCGGCATGGCCCGCGCCCTCGTCTTCTCGCCCTGGGCCGTCTCCGGCGTGCTGACCTCCGCGGTCTGGATGCTGCTCTACAACTCGCAGCCATCGGCGTCGGCAGCTACGGCACGTCCTGGCTGTCGGACACCGCGACCGTCTTCCCGGCCGTCGTCACCGCCGAACTCTGGCGCGGCGTCCCCTTCTTCGCGATCCTCATCCTCGCCGACCTGCAGTCCGTCTCGAAGGACCTGTACGAGGCCGCCGAGGTCGACGGGGCGAGCCGCTTCCGGCAGTTCTTCCACATCACGCTGCCGCACCTGAAGGACGCGATCATCCTGTCCACGCTGCTGCGCGCGGTGTGGGAGTTCAACAACGTCGACCTGCTCTACACCCTCACCGGCGGCGGACCCGCGGGTGAGACGACCACCCTGCCGCTGCGCATCGCCTCCATCGCCGTCGACAGCCACGACTTCGGCTACGCGTCCGCGCTGACGTCCATCGCCTTCGTGATCCTCCTGTTCTGCTCGATGATCTACCTCCGGCTGAGCAAGTTCGGGGGCGAGGACAAGTGACCGTCAAGGAAGCCCAGTTGACCGCCACCACGACCGCGCCCGCCGCCACGGAGGGCGGCAGCCGGCACCGCGCCGCACTCCGCCCCGCCAAGAAGGGCCGCACAGGACCCTCCTGGGAGGACGTTCCGCGCTGGCAGATCTACGTACCGCTCGGCGTCTACCTCCTCTTCACGCTCATCCCCTTCTACTGGATGCTGCTCTTCGCGTTCCGGCCCACCGGATCCACGTCCCTCGTGCCGTGGCCGCTCACCTTCGAGCACTTCGACAAGGTGTGGAACGAGCGGTCCTTCGCGATCTTCTTCCAGAACAGCCTGCTCGTCGGCCTCGCCTCGATGCTGATGACGACGGTCGTGGCGCTCGCCGGCGGCTACGCCCTCGCGCGCTTCAACTTCCGCGTCAAGCAGGGCTTCATGCTCGCGCTGCTGTGCTCGCAGTTCATTCCGGGCGCCCTGATGCTGGTCCCGCTGTTCCAGATCTTCGCCAACCTGCGGCTGATCAACTCGCTGGGCAGCGTCATCATCGCCGAGACCGTCTTCCAGCTGCCGCTCACGATGATTCTCATCAGCGGCTTCATCAAGAACGTGCCGTACTCGCTCGAAGAGGCCGCCTGGGTCGACGGCTGCGGACGCTTCCGCGCCTTCTGCGCCGTCGTGCTGCCCCTGCTGCGGCCGGGGCTGATCGCGGTCGGCTCCTTCGCCTTCGTGCACAGCTGGAACCACTTCCTGTTCGCCCTCATGTTCCTCTCCAACCAGGACAAGCAGACGATCCCGGTCGGCCTCGCGACCCTCATGGGCGCCGACTCCGTCGACCTGGGCGCGCTCGCCGCCGGCGGTGTCGTGGCCGCGCTGCCCGTCGTGATCGTCTTCGCCTTCATTCAGAAATGGCTCGTCACGGGGTTCAGCGCGGGGGCGGTGAAGGGATGACAAGCACTATGAAGATCAAGTCGATCATGCAGACACGCGACAGCGACCCGGTGCGCGAACCCGTCCCCGTCGTCCTCGCGGGGGCGCGCGGGCACGGCCGCTGGCACCTGAACAACCTGCGCAATCTGGCGGAGGCGGGCCGGGTGAAGCTCGCCGGGGTGTGCGAGCTGCGGCCGCTGGACGCGGCGGAGCTCGACGGATTCGATACGGACGGCGTCGTGCAGTCCGCCGACTTCGGGGAGCTGCTCGACCGCACCGGCGCCCGGATCGCGATCATCTGCACCCCGATCCCCACGCACACGGACCTGGCCCTGGTCGCCGCCGAGCGGGGCGTGCACCTGCTCCTGGAGAAGCCGCCCGCGCCGTCGTACACGGAATACGAGCGGATGGCGGCCGGGGTGGCCGCGGCCGGGATCGCCTGCCAGGTCGGCTTCCAGTCGCTCGGCTCGCATGCGGTGTCTCATATACGAGATCTCGTACGCGACGGCCGCATCGGCGAGCCCCTCGGCATCGGCGCCGCCGGAGCCTGGGCCCGCGACGAGGCCTACTACCGGCGCGCACCCTGGGCCGGGCGCCGCCGCCTCCCCGCCGACGGCGGGACCGGCGAAGCCGGCGGCACGGGCCGCACGGTCGATGTCGTCGACGGCGTGCTCACCAACCCCCTCGCCCACGCCGTCGCCACCTCCCTCGCCCTCGACGGCGCGACCGGCGGCGACGACCTCACCGCGATCCGCACCGAGTTGTACCGCGCCAACGACATCGAGGCCGACGACACCTCGTACGTCGAGCTGACCACCCGGACCGGATCGCGCGTCACCGTCGCCGCAACACTGTGCGCGGAACTGCCCGACGAGCCGTACGTGATCGTGCACGGCAGCCGGGGCCGGATCACGTTCTGGTACAAGCAGGACCGCGTCCTCGTGCAGCGCGCGGACCACGGCCCGGAGGAGACCGTGCACGGGCGCACCGACCTCCTGGCGAACCTGATCGAGCACCTCGCCACGGACGGGGAGACGCCGCTGCTCGTGCCGCCCGCCTCCACCGGCGCGTTCATGCGCGTCGTCGAGGCGATCCGGCGGGCCCCCGATCCGCTGGCGCTGCCCGCGGACGCGTGGAGCGAGCTGCCCGCCGACCGGCCGGGCGCCGTACGCCGGGTGGTGCACGGCGCCGACGGGCTCGTCGCGGCGAGCGCCGACACGCTCACCGGCTTCGCCGGGCTCGGCGCGCCGTGGGCCCGCCCGGGAGCGGAGGCCTCGTCATGACCCGAACCGTGCACGGGCTGACCACCGCCCCGCTGACGCTGAGCTGCGCGGGCCGCCCCGTCGCCCGCTACGAGATCCGCCCCGACGTCGGGCGACGCCTCTCGCCGCGCCCCTTCCTGCACCCGGTGACGACGCTCGCCGGCACCCCCGTCACCGAGTTCGCGCCCGCCGACCACCCGCACCACCTCGGCGTGAGCGTCGCGGTGCCGGACGTCGCGGGCCGCAACTTCTGGGGCGGGCGCACCTACGTCCGTGACCAGGGCCCGACCGAGCTCGACAATCACGGCGAGCAGCGGCACCGCGAGTTCAAGCTGTGCGACCCGGACGGGTTCGTGGAGGACCTGGACTGGGTCGCGGACGGCTGCGTCCCGCTCCTGCGCGAGCGCCGCACCGTTGCCGTCACCCAACTCGCGGAAAACGCCTGGGCGTTGGACTTCACCTTCTCGCTCACCAACCCCTCCGACCACGAGCTCGGCATCGGGAGCCCCGCCACCAACGGCCGCCCCGGCGCCGCCTACGGAGGCTTCTTCTGGCGGGCGCCGAAGGAGACCGCGGCCCCGGCCGTGTTCACCGCGGACGGTGCGGGCGAGGCGGCGGTCCACGGCCGACCCGCCGACTGGCTGGCCATGGCGGGCGACGGCTGGACCCTCGTCTTCGCGGGCGCCACCGCGCAGACCCGCCGCGACCCGTGGTTCGTCCGCACCGGCGAATACCCGGGCGTCGGCTCCTCGCTCGCCTCCACCACCCGCCTGACCATCGCCCCCGGCGCCACCGCCGTACGCCGCGTGGTCACCGTCATCGCCGACGGCACCCTCGACCGGAAACGGGCGGCTGCACTGGTCCGCAAGGCGGTGGCCGCATGAGTACGGTGACGCGCACCGGTGACCTGGGCGACGGGACGTACCGCAATCCCGTGCTCGCCGCCGACTGGTCCGATCCCGACGTGGTCCGCGTCGGCGACGACTTCTATCTGACCGCGTCCAGCTTCGGCCGTGTACCGGGGCTGCCGCTGCTGCACTCCCGCGACCTCGTCAACTGGACGCTCGTCGGACACGCCCTGGACCGGCTCGAACCCGCCGAGGCGTTCACCACCCCGCGGCACGACTGCGGCGTGTGGGCGCCGTCGATCCGGCACCACGACGGGCGCTTCTGGATCTTCTGGGGCGACCCCGACCACGGCGTGTACCAGGTCAACTCCCCGTCGATCGAGGGCCCTTGGACGCCGCCTCATCTGCTCAAGGCGGGCAAGGGGCTCATCGACGTCTGCCCACTGTGGGACGAGGAGACCGGCGAGGCGTATCTCGTGCACGCCTACGCCAAATCGCGCGCCGGCATCAAGAACCGCCTCACCGGACACCGCATGGCGCCCGACGGCACCGAACTCCTCGACGAGGGGCGGGTGTTGATCGACGGGGACCGCATCCCCGGCTGGTTCACCCTTGAGGGCCCCAAGGCCTACCGGCACGACGGCTGGTACTGGATCTTCGCCCCGGCGGGCAGCGTGGAGACCGGCTGGCAGGGCGCCTTCCGCTCCCGCTCGTTCTTCGGCCCCTACGAGGAGCGGGTCGTGCTCGAACAGGGCGACACCGACGTCAACGGCCCCCACCAGGGCGGATGGGTGCGCACAGCGGCGGGCGACGACTGGTTCCTGCACTTCCAGCAGCGCGGCCCGTACGGGCGTGTGGTGCATTTGCAGCCGATGCGCTGGGACGCCTCCGGGTGGCCCGTGATCGGCGACGACGGCGCCCCCGTCGACGTACACGAGAAGCCCGCGCTGCCGGCGCAGCCGGTGGCGGCGCCCGCGACGGACGACACCTTCCCCGGTGGACGCTTCGGGCTCCAGTGGCAGTGGGCGGCCAACTCCGCGGCGGACTGGACGAGTTCGCACGACGGGGACGGACTGCTGCTCGCCTGCGTGCGCTCCGCCGACGGGGTGCGCGACCTGCGCCGCGTACCGCACCTGCTGACCCAGCGGCTGCCGCTCCTGCCGAGCCGGATCGAGGTCGACCTGCGGCTCGACAGTACAACTCCCGGTGCCCGTGCGGGACTTGCCGTGCTCGGAGACGCGTACACGTGGATCGGCCTCGAACGCGGGGCGGACGGCACGGCCCACGTCGTGCACCGGTTCGCCGAGACCACCGCCGACGCCGAACGGGACGCGGCCCATCCCCGCGGGGCGCCCGACGCGACGGCGCGCCTGCGCGTCGACATCGCCGACGGGGCCCGCTGCCGCTTCTCCGTCGACACCGGAGACGGCTTCCGGCGCTCGGGCCAGGTGTTCGCCGCGCAGCCCTGGCGCTGGGTCGGCGCCCTGCTCGGCCTGTTCGCGGCGGCGCCACCCGGCGACACGTCCGCCGGCACCGCCCGCTTCACGCACTTCCGCAGCACCACCCTCCAGTTGGATCCAGAAGAAGAGAGCCGACCATGACCATCAGTGCACGCAGAGGAACCCGCAGCGGCATCCGCCGGTCCACGCTGCGCACCGGCACCGCCGTCGCCATCGGCACCGTCCTCGCCCTGACCGCCACCGCCTGCGGCGACGACGGCAGCGGGTCCGGCGGCGACAAGGGGAACGAGGGCTCCGGCAAGGGCGAGATCACCTTCTGGGACAACAACACGGCCGTGCGCCGCGACGTCTGGATGGAGATCATCAAGGACTTCGAGAAGAAGAACCCGAACATCAAGGTCAAGTACGTCGGCATCCCCGCCGAGAACGTGCAGTCCAAGTACGACACCGCCATCCAGGGCGGCGGTCTGCCCGACGTCGGCGGCGTGGGCACCGCGATGCTCGCCGGTGTCGCCGCGCAGAACGCCCTCGAACCGCTCGACGAGCGCATCGCCACGAGCTCCCTCAACGGGAAGCTCAACGACGCCTTCATGGAGTCGGTGAAGTCCGCGGGCGCCGGGGACAAGGTCTTCGAGCTGCCGACCTCCGCCAACAACGGTGTCCTCTACTACCGCACCGATCTGTTCAAGAAGGCCGGCCTCGGCGCGCCGACGACCTGGGACAAGTTCTTCGACGCGGCGTCCAAGCTCACCGACACCGGCAAGAACGAGTTCGGCTACACCATCCGCGGCGGCGAGGGCTCCATCGCGCAGGCCCTCGACGCGTCGTACGGGCAGAGCGGCATCACCTCGTTCTGGGACAAGAACAACGAGAAGACGACCGTCAACGACCCCAAGAACGTTGCCGCGTTGGCGAAGTACGCCGGTCTCTACAAGAAGGCGACGCCGTCCGCCGACGTCAACAACGACTTCACGAAGATGGTCGCCCAGTACGACAGTGGCAAGATCGGCATGCTGAGCCACAACCTCGGCTCGTACGGCGACCACGTGAAGGCGTTCGGCTCCAAGTTCCGCGGCATACCCAACCCGACGGGCCCGGGCGGCACCCGCGTCCAGGTCTCCAACCCGGTCGACGGGCTCGGCCTGTTCAAGGCGAGCAAGAACAAGAAGGCCGCCTGGAAGTTCATGGAGTTCGCCGCCTCGCACGCGGAGAACAGCAAGTGGAACGAGTCGGCCAAGCAGATCCCGGCCAACACCGAGGCCGCCAAGGACAGCTGGGTCCAGGAGTCCGAGCCGACGAAGCTCGCCGCCGAGGCGCTGCAGTCCGGCACCACCAAGATCGTGCAGCTGCCGTACTACCTGCCGGACTGGAACACCATCTCCAAGGCCGACAACGAGGACGACTTCCAGAAGGTCATGCTCGGCAAGATGACCGCCAAGGCCTTCCTGGACTCGCTCGCCGACCAGCTCAACAAGGCACAGGCCGAATGGAAGCAGCAGGCCAACTAGCGGCACCTGCCCGCCTGTTCACTCCAGACCGGGCCGGCGGCGGGACGCCTCGTGCCCCGCGGCTCCCGCCGCCGGCCCCACCAATACCCGGTCCTGAAAGGACGGCACACCGACGTGTCGACCACCCGAAGAGCCACCCTGGCCGCCCTCGCGTCCCTGCCGCTCGCGGCGGCCCTCGCATCCCCCGTGCCGGCGGCCACCGCCCGGCACGACCGGCGGACCCTCTTCATCGCGGGCGACTCCACCGCCGCCCAGAAGTACCTCGACGCCAAGCCCGAGACCGGCTGGGGCATGGCCCTCCCGCTCTTCCTCGCCGACCGCGTCCGGGTCGCCAACCACGCGGTCAACGGCCGCAGTTCGAAGAGCTTCGTCGACGAGGGCCGCCTCGACGCGATCCTCGCGGCGATCCGCCCCGGCGACCTCCTCCTCGTCCAGTTCGCGCACAACGACGAGAAGAGCGCCGACCCCACGCGCTACACCGAGCCCTGGTCGACGTACCAGGACTTCCTGAAGCTGTACGTCGACGGGGCGCGGGCCAGGGGAGCCCGCCCGGTGCTCGCCACCGCCGTCGAGCGCAGAAAGTTCGACGCGAGCGGCAACTCCCAGCCCACGCACGGCGACTACCCGGCGGCGATGCGCGCTCTCGCCGAACGGGAGGGCGTCGCGCTGCTCGACGTCCAGGCGCTGTCCCTCGCCCTGTGGCAGAAGCTCGGCGTCGAGGACACGAAGACGTACTTCAACTGGACCGCGACCGAGCAGGACAACACGCACTTCAACCCGCCCGGAGCGATCGCGGTGGCCCGCCTCGTGGCCACCGAACTGCTCCGCCGGAAGGTGCTGCCCGACCGGGACGCGCGCCGTCTCGGCGACGCCGTCGACGAACTGGACCCGGCATGGCAGTCCCGCCTCACGTGGTTGGACGGCACAACTCCCCCCTGACGCACGCCCATTGAACGCATCCCAGCTGCACGCACACCCGTTGCACGCATCAAGGAGCCGCACAGTGAGAGCACACAGGAAGAGCAAGCAGAGATACGCGGTCGTCGCCGCCGGCTGCACCGCCGTCGTCCTCGCCGTCACCGGGACGGTCACCACCGCGGGCGCCGCGGAGAGCCACGGCCGAGACCTCGCCCGGCAGACCCTCGCCAAGGGCGACGGCTGGGCCTCCGCCACCACCGGCACGATGGGCGGCGCCGCAGCCGACGCCGCACACGTCTACACCGTCACCACCTGGGCCGAGCTGAAGGCCGCCTTCGCCGAAGGCGGCACCGCGCCCAAGATCGTCAAGATCAAGGGCACCCTCGACGCGGACGGCGCGACCTGCGCCGACTTCGCAGCCGACGGCTACGACCTCGACCGGTACCTCGCCGATTACGACCCCGCCACCTGGGGCTACGACAAGGAGGTGACCGGCGAACAGGAGGACCTGCGCGCCGCGTCCGCCACCGCCCAGGCCAAGGCCATCAAGGCGAACGTGCCCGCCAACACCACGATCATCGGCGTCGGCAGGAACCCCGGAATCGTCGGCGGCAGCCTCCAGATCAACGGCGTCGACAACGTCATCGTGCGCGGCCTCACCCTGGAGTCCCCGCTCGACTGCTTCCCGCAGTGGGACCCGACGGACGGCGACACCGGCAACTGGAACTCCGAGTACGACGCCGCCGTCGTCTACAACTCGACGCATGTCTGGCTGGACCACAACGAGTTCACCGACGGCGACCACCCGGACTCCACGCTGCCCAGCTACTACGGCCGCATCTACCAACAGCACGACGGCGAGCTCGACATCGTCAAGGGCGCCGACCTCGTGACCGCCTCCTGGAACGTCTTCGCCGACCACGACAAGACCCTGATGATCGGCAACAGCGACGGTGCGGCCGCCACGGACCGCGGCAAGCTGCGCGTGACCCTGCACCACAACCTGTTCAAGAACCTCGTCGAGCGGGCGCCGCGCGTCCGGTTCGGCCAGGTCGACGTCTACAACAACTCGTATGTGGGCAACGCGGATTACTCGTACTCGTTCGGCATCGGCTTCGAGTCGCAGCTCTACGCGGAGAAGAACGCGTTCACGCTGCCGAAGACGATCGGCGCGGGCGCCGTCCTGCACCGCTGGAACGACTATCCGGTGACAGCCACCGGCAACCAGGTCAACGGCAAGGCGGTCGACCTCGTGGCCGCCTACAACACGACCCACGCGGACGCCCCGCTCCGCGAGGGCGCCGGCTGGAAGCCGACCCTGCGGGGGCACGTGGACCCGGCGAAGTCGGTGCCGCGAGTGGTTGCGCGGGGCGCAGGCCCTAATTAAGCCCCGCCGGCGATTGAGGCGCGGGGTCCGGGGCAGAGCCCCGCGTCGTGTGCCCCAATCGCCGGCCACCCTCCCAGGAGCCGCACCATGCAGACACACCGCCTCGGCAGAAGAACCTTCATCGCAGGCGGGGTGGCGGCGCTCGCCTTGAGCGCCACCACCGCCCCCGCCCAGGCCACGCCCCACCGCCCCTTCGGCCGCTACGGCTCACCCAAGAACCGCCTCACCCCGACCACCCTCTACGTACACCCGCACGGCGCGGGCGACTTCACCACCGTGCAGGCAGCCGCGTCCGCCGCGACGACTCCCGGCCACACCCTCGTCCTCGCCCCCGCCACCTACCGGGAAACGGTCACCGTCCCGGCCACCGCCACCGGCACGACCTGGATCGGCGCCTCCGACGACCCCCGCGACACGGTCATCGTGTACGACAACGCCGCCGGCACCCCGAAACCCGACGGCAGCGGCACGTACGGCACGACCGGCAGCGCCACCGTCACCCTGCGCCCCGACGGCTTCACCGCGCACCGCCTCACCTTCGCCAACGACTGGCTGCGCGCGGACCACCCGGAGATCACCGGGACGCAGGCCGTCGCGGTCAAGGCGACGGGCGACCGCTCGGCGTTCTTCCAGTGCCGCTTCCTCGGCCACCAGGACACGCTCTACGCCGACTCGGCCGCGCTCACCGCCTTCGCCCGCCAGTACTTCCACGACTGCTACGCCGAGGGCGACGTCGACTTCATCTTCGGACGCGGCACGGCGGTCTTCGAGCGCTGCCGCTTCCGCACGCTGAACCGCACCGACCTGGCATCGGCGCCGTACGGCTTCGTGTTCGCGCCGTCCACGGCGGGCGCCAACCCGCGCGGCTTCCTGGCCGTCCGCTGCCGGATCGACTCCACCGCCCCGGACGCGTACTACAAGCTGGCCCGCCCCTGGGTGCCCAGCTCCGACACGACGGCCAGGCCCGCCCTCGTCGTCCGCGAGTCCCGGCTCGGCCGTGGCATCGACGCGGCAGCGCCCTACACGAACATGTCGGACAGCTTCCCCTGGCAGAGCCAGCGGTTCGCGGAGTACCGGAACACCGGCCCCGGCGCCGCGTCGCCGATCCCCGGGAACCGCCCGCAACTCACCACGGAACAGGCGGCCGTGCAGACACGGGAGGCGTATCTCGGGGACTGGCGACCGTGGGCGTGAGCCGCGCCGCTCGTCAGCCGAGGTGCCACAACGCGTAGGTCACGAACAGCAGCACCAGGCCCGCGAGCGTCAGCGCGGCGCCCAGGACACGCAGGTAACCCACCGGGGCCAGGCCGCGGACGTCGAACGCCCAGCTCAGACCGGCCGCCATGGCGACGACGCCGCCCACGGCGAAGAAGCCGAGGAGGACCGGTGAGGTGGCGCGGGCGCCGGCGGCGAGAGGAAGGAGACTCGTCGGGGTCACGGTCACGGTGGGGGCCTGCATTCTGTGGGTCGAGCGCTTCCCTCGACCCTAGAAGGGGGCTCTTCAAGGCACGGTCAACAAGGCGCCATGCCGGAGCAATGGTGCGGCCATATCGGTGCCGGGTATCGATCGGGTAAAGGCGGTCGCGGGGCTCATGTGATGCGCGTAGACATGCATTCACCTGCACGGAGTCCCCAGTCCCCGACGGCTGTCACAGCCGTCACGGCCAGAATTGGATCACGTCACCGATGCGTAAGCGCCATCTCGCCGCCGCCACAGCGACGGTCGCTTCCCTGGTACTCGCCGGCGTCGTCACCGCCGGCTCCGCCGACGCGGGCGGAACGAACTCCGCGAGCGACAAGGCCACCGCGGAGCCGCACAACATCGGCCTCCTCACCAAGGAGATCGACTCCTACTACGGCGCGAAGCAGGACGCCGACGGAGTGTGGCAGGCCTCGCCCGACAGCCCGTACGCCGATGACCTCGCCCGCATCGAGAAGGGTGCGAAGCGGCAGATCGCCGCGGCGGCGAAGAAGCACCACGGCAAGGACGGCAAGCCCGCGATCGTCTTCGACATCGACGACACGCTGCTGCTCAGCCTCGACTACGAGAAGAAGACCAACTACGTCTACAACGACGCCAGTTGGAAGAGCTACGTGGGCAAGGCGGACCGGCCCGCCGTCTTCGGCACGCCCGCGCTCATCCGGTACGCCGAGTCCAAGGGCGTCGAGGTCTTCTACAACTCGGGGCTCGGCGAGACGCAGCGCTCCGCCGCCGTGGAGAACCTGAAGAAGGTCGGCATCGACGTCAACCTCGACGCGGACCACGTCTTCCTCAAGGACAAGGCCGACCCGCCCGCGTATCTGGCCGACTGCGCCACGGCCGCCGCCTGGAACTGCACGACGGTGCAGTACAAGTCGGGGACGCGCAAGCACATCGAGTCCCGCGGCTACGACATCGTCGGCAACTTCGGCGACCAGGACTCGGACCTGGCGGGCGGGTACGCGGACAGGACGTACAAGCTCCCGAACCCGACGTACTACGTGGAGTGACGTGCCGTGATGTGACGTCGGTGGGATCGTGGAGCGTGGCCGTCCGGCGGCGACCACGCTCCACGGCCGACGGCCGCTCCGCTCAGTCGTACGTCAGGTCCGATGCCGTGTACCGGCAGTACGTGCCGTCGGGGCCGCTGCCCAGTTCCTTGGGCTCGGCGCCGGTGTTGTTGCCCTCGTACCGGACGCACGGCTTGATCTTCTTGCTGCTGTCGCCGTGGATGCGCACGTTGCGCAGGGCCGCGGTGTCGCCGTAGTTGGAGTTGATGCCGACGATCGACTTGCCGGGCGCCGTGATGTCCACGTCGTTCACGATGATGTTCCGGTTCTTGTACTGCGTCGAGCAGTTGCCGCAGGAGCGGACGAGCTTGCCGAAGTCGGAGACCTGGAACTTGGTGATGACGAGCTTGCCGGCGCCGTTGAACTGGAACACCTTGTCGTCGGCCTTCTTCGCGCCGCCGCCGTACACCGTGTAGACGGAGCCGGTGGACGTGCCCTTGAACGTGGCCGCGTCCTCGCCGACGTCCTCCCACCACACGTTCTGAAGCGTGCAACTGCCCGCGCAGTGCACGCCGTCGGCGGCCGGCGAGCCGATGATGACGTTCTTGAGGGTGGCGCCGTCCTTCAGGTTGAAGATCGGGTCCTGGCCCTCGTCCTGCCCGTCGCCGCCGAGGTCCCCGGAGCCGTAGAAACGCTTGTACCCGCCGTCGTACGTGCCCGAGACGGAGATGGAGCTGCTGACGGCCTTGGTGCCGGTGGCCGACGGCCAGGCGGACGCGGCCCCCGCCGTCCCGAGCATGCCGCTCGCCATGAGCGCGCCCCCGGTCAGCGTGAGCGCCCCGAGCCCCCCGAGCAGCGCTCTGCGACGGTTCGTGCGACGGCGATGAGTGTGTCGTGATGTGTTGGTCATACCCTCCAGTGGTCACCGACCGAAGAAGGGTTGCCGCTGATTCAGCCATCCAAGCTCCGGCGCAGGTTGAGCAATTCAAGCCCCTGCGGCGATTGAGCAGCGGGGTCCGGGGCAGAGCCCCGAGACGCCAACCCCGCCGCCCGAAACCTAAGCGAAGTCCCCGTCCACAGAAACCCGTTGCCCCCCACCCGTCCGCCCGGTCACGACGTAGTCGTCCGCGCCCGCGTCCCGCCCGCCCTCCGCGTGGTCGTACTGCCCGGCGAACACATGCTCACCCACCGGCACCGTACGCCCGGGCCTCAGCACCCACCGGTACACGAGGAACCCGCCGCGCTCGGTGACGGACTCCGTGAAGTCCGCGGCGGGCAGGGAACGCCAGTGACCCGTGCTGCTGACCTTCCCGGTCTGCGCCACCCGCAACTCGACCGTCAGCCCGTCCAGTTCGCTCTTTGTCTTGAACGTGACGTTGGACTGGGCCCAGTAGCGGTTGGAGCCGGGGTCCACCGAACCGTCCGCCCACAGCGGGTCGGCGCCCTGGGGCGACCGGGCCGGTGACACGGTGACCTGCCGCGGCGGCGCCGGGTCGGGCCGCAGCGCCGAGCCGACCGCGAAACCGCCCACGGCGAGCGCCCCCACGACGCCCGCGGTGATCCCGGCGATCCGCAACCAGCCCACCGCGGGCCGTCGTTCGGGCTCGTCCGTCGCGGGCCGCTCGTGCATGCCGCGCTCGACGCGGGCCAGCATCCGCGCACGGTCGGGCCGGTGCGCGTCGGCGGCCTCGCGCAACTGCTGCCGCAGGTGCTCCTCGGTCATCCACGCCCTCCTTCCGTGGCGTCGAGTGCGGCGCCGACCGAGCGTACGCGCCCGGGCGTCCGGCCGTCCGGTTCGCCGTGGCCGAGGCGTCGTTCCAGCTCGGCCATGCCCTTCGAGGTCTGGCTCTTCACCGTACCGACCGAGACGCCGAGGGCGAGCGCGGTGTCCTTCTCCGACAGGTCGAAGGCGTGCCGGAGCACCACGCAGGCCCGCTTGCGGAACGGGAGTTCGCGCAGCGCGCCCTGCATGTCGACGACCGCCGGTACGTCGGGCCCGTCGGTGCGGTCCTGCCGGCCGGACCAGAAAAGGGCCACGCGCCGCCGCTCGCGGACCGCGCTGCGGATCCGGGTGCGGGCGAGGTTGGCGACGACGCCGCGCGCGTACGCGACCGGGTGCTCGGCGTCCCGCACCCGGTCCCAGCGGTGCCAGAGCGCGAGCAGGGCGTCCGCCGCGAGATCGTCCGCGGCGTCCGCCTCACCCGTCAACAGGTGGGCGAGGCGGGCGAGTTCGCGGTGGTGCTGTTCGAAGAAGGCATGGAACTCGGCGGAAGCGGAATCGTCCCGGGTGTCCACAACCGTGCTCACGCGATCCCTCCCTCACAGTGGCGGCCCGATGGGGGAGGCGTGAGCGTACCAGCGTTGTGTACGACGCACCGAAGGGTGTCCGTGATACCGGACACCCTTCGGTGGAGCTGAGATTGATGCGGCGTCAGTGCTTCAGTGCCGCCTGCATCATCGCCTTGGCGACAGGACCCGCGAGGCCGCTGCCGCTGACCTCGGAGCGGGCCGCGTCCGACTGCTCCACGAGCACCGCCACGGCGACCTTCTTGCCGGTCGAGTCGTCCTTCGCGTACGAGGTGAACCAGGCGTACGGCGTCTCGCTGTTGTTCTCGCCGTGCTGCGCCGTACCGGTCTTGGCGCCGACCGTCGCGCCGGCCATCTGCGCGACCGTACCGGTGCCCTTGGAGACCACGGTCTGCATCGCGGACTGCAGCTGCGAGGCGGTCGACGCGCTGATCACGCGGGTGTCGTCGCCGTCGTCGAAGGACTTGACCGCGTCGCCGTCGGCGTCCGTCACCTGCGACACCATGTGCGGGGACGCCTGCTCGCCGCCATTGGCGATGGTCGCGGAGACCATCGCGATCTGAAGCGGCGTGGCCGTCACGTCGAACTGGCCGATGCCGGACAGGGCCGTCTGCGCGTCGTCCATCTTCGACGGGTAATTGCTCTTGGCGGCCCGCACCGGAACGTCGGTCTTCTCGTCGTTGAAGCCGAACTTCTCGGCCATCGCCCGGACCTTGTCCTCGCCCAGTTCGGCGGCGAGCTTCCCGAAGACGGTGTTGCAGGAGTACTGCAACGCCGTGCGGACCGAGGCGTCCTTGCAGGGCATCGAGGTGGTCTCGTTCTTCAGGTACGTGCTCGTCCCCGGCAGCCTGTACGGGTTCGGCGTGTTCGTCTTCTCGTCGATCGACGACACCAGGCCGTTCTCGAGCGCCGCCGCCGCGACCACCAGCTTGAACGTCGAGCCGGGCGGCAGCGCCTGCTTGAGCGCCCGGTTCGTGGTCGGCGAGTCCTTGTCCTTGGCGAGCTTCTTCCACGCCGCGGCGTCCGAGGAACCCGAGCCGCTGATCTTCGACGGGTCGAACGACGGCGTCGACACCATGCCGAGGATCTTGCCGGAGTCCGGGTCGATGGCGACGGCGGCGCCCTTCTTGTCGCCGAGCGCGTCGTACGCGGCCTTCTGTACGCCCGGGTCGATCGTCGTGATCACGTCACCGGGATCGGTGCTCTTGCCGGTGAGCGTGTCCAGCGGGTTCTTCAGCTGCGTGTCGGTGCCGTCGAGCACGCTCTGGTAGATCCCCTCGAGCTGGGTGGCGCCGTACACCTGCGAGGTGTAGCCGGTCACCGCCGAGTACAGCGAACCGTCGGTGTAGGTCCGCTTGTACTTCAGGTCGCTGGACTCGCCCGTCTTCGTCGAGCCGGTCACCGCCTTTCCGCCCACGATGATGTCGCCGAGCGGATTCGCGTACTGCGAGATCGTCTTCCGTCGGTTGTCGTCGCTGTTGGCGAGGGCCTGGCCGTCGTAGAACTGCACCCACGTCGCCCTGACCAGCAGGGCGAACACGAGCAGCAGCGTGAAGACGGAGGCGCGCCTGATCGTCTTGTTCATTGCGTACGAAAAGACGAGTGGGCCGAAGCGATTCGTTCCTGCCCGTGCGATTTCTCACCGTACGTTCATCAACCGAGCCCCCGCGATCGTGTCAAAGCCTCCGCGTCGCCAGGGTCAGCCGGTCACGGGCGTCGAACAACGCGTCCTTGACCATCTGCTCGTGCGCGGGTGTGAGGCGCGCCACCGGGACCGAGCAGGAGATCGCGTCGCGCGCCGGGGTGCGGTAGGGGATCGCCACGCCGAAGCAGCGCAGGCCCAGCGTGTTCTCCTCGCGGTCCACCGCGAAGCCCTGCTCCCGGATCTGGGCCAGCTCCTCGATGAGCTTCTCCCGGTCGGTGGTCGTGTGCTCGGTCAGCGCCGGGAGCGTCTCCGGGAGCAGCTTGCGCACCTGTTCGTCGGTGTGGGTGGCGAGCAGTGCCTTGCCGAGCGACGTGGAGTGGGCGGGCAGCCGGCGGCCGACGCGGGTGAAGGGGCGCAGATAGTGCTGCGACTGGCGGGTGGCGAGGTAGACGACGTTCGTGCCGTCGAGCCGGGCCAGGTGGATGGTCTCCGTCGTGTCGTCGGAGAGCCGGTCGAGGGTGGGCCGGGCCGCCGCCACCACCTCGTCACCGTCGATGTACGAGGTGCCGACGAGGAGGGCGCGCACGCCGATGCCGTACCGCGTGCCGGTCGCGTCCGTCTCCACCCAACCGAGGTCGACGAGCGTGCGCAGCAGCATGTAGAGGCTGGACTTCGGGTACCCGACGGCCTCCTGGACCGCTGCCAGGGAGTGCATCCCGGGCCGGCCCGCGAAGTACTCGAGCAATTCCACGGTCCGCACCGCGGACTTGACCTGCCCGCCGCCCGCCGCGGTCCCCGTCTCGTCTGCCGACATCGCCCTTGACCCCTTCGTTCGACGAGAAATAGTCTCGGTGAGTAGTTCATCATCAGAGACAGCGTTCAGTATATCGAACGATCCTCGTTGCTCACCCTGGTGCGCGGCGAGAAAAGCTGGAGGAATGTGCCGTGGCAGCAACACCAGTCTGGAGCGTCGACCCCCGAACCGGGAAGCAGCGGGAGCAGGTCGCGGACGAGGCCACGGCGCAGGAAGTGGACGAGGCGGTGCGTGCCGCGCAGGGCGCCCGTGACGCCCTCGCCGACCGCGCCGTCCGTGCCGCGTTCCTGCGCACCGCGGCCGACCGCCTCGAAGAGGCCAAGGACCACCTCGTCGAGGCGGCGGACGCGGAGACCGCGCTCGGCCCGGTCCGGCTCACCGGCGAACTCGCCCGCAGCTGCTTCCAGTTGAGGAAGTTCGCGGACATCGTCGACGAGGGCGCCTTCCTCGGCGTCGTCATCGACCACCCGGACGACACGGCGACGCCGCCCATCCCGGACCTGCGTCGCTACAAGATCCCGCTGGGCGTCGTCGCGGTCTACGCCGCGTCGAACTTCCCGTTCGCCTTCTCCGTCCCCGGCGGTGACACGTCGAGCGCGCTCGCGGCCGGCTGCCCGGTCGTCGTCAAGGCGCACCCCGACCACCCGGCCACCTCCGAGCTGGTCGCCGCCACCATCCGGCGGGCCGCCGCCGAGCACGGCATCCCGGAGGGCGTGCTCGGCCTCGTGCACGGCTTCGAGGCGGGCGTCGAGCTGGTCAAGCACCCGCTGGTGTCCGCGGCCGGCTTCACCGGTTCCGTACGCGGCGGGCGCGCGCTCTTCGACGCCGCCGCCGCGCGTCCGGTGCCGATCCCGTTCCACGGCGAGCTGGGCTCGCTCAACCCGGTCGTGATCACCGAGGCCGCGGCCGCCGAGCGCGCCGACCAGATCGGCACGGGGCTCGCCGGCTCCATGACGCTGGGCGTCGGCCAGTTCTGCGTGAAGCCGGGCCTCGTCTTCGCGCCGAAGGGCGAGGCGGGCGACAGCCTCGTCAAGTCCCTCACGGCCGCCGTCAGCGACACCGCCTCCGGCGTCCTGCTCGACCACCGCATGCGCGACAACTTCATCGCCGGTGTCGCCGAGCGGGCCGAGCTCCCGGACGTGGACGCCCCGGTCACCCCCGGCGCGGGCAGCGAGCACACCGTGGCGCCCGGCTTCCTCACGGTCCCGGCCACCCGGCTCGCGACCGAGGGCGGCGCGCACGACCTCCTCCTGGAGGAGTGCTTCGGCCCGGTGACGGTCGTCGCCCGCTACGAGACGGCCGACGAGATCACGGCGGTCCTGAACCGCCTCCCCGGCAACCTCACGGCGACGGTCCAGCTGTCGTCGGGCGAGGCCGCCGGTGAGGGCCGCGGCGCCGAGATCCTCGCCGAACTGACCCCCATCGCGGGCCGCGTCCTCGTCAACGGCTGGCCGACCGGTGTCGCCGTCGCGCCCGCCCAGCACCACGGCGGCCCGTACCCGGCGACGACGTCGACGTCCACGTCCGTGGGCGGCACCGCGATCGAGCGCTGGCTGCGCCCGGTCTCGTACCAGACGACGCCCGAGGCGCTCCTCCCGCCGGAGCTGCGCGACGACAACCCGCTGGGTCTGCCGCGCCGCTTCAACGGCCGCCTGGAGCTCTGACCGGACGGGGCCCGCGGGCCCCTGCGAGACTGGCGGCATGGATCTCGAAATACCGCCCCTGCCCTTCCCGTTGCGCACATACGGACCCGACGGCCACTGGTCGTACGAGGACGGGGTGCTCACCGGGTGGGCGGGGCCCCGCCAGGACCGCTTCGTGCCGCCGACCGGTTCCGCGCTGGAACCGGCGTCGGACGCGCCGCGCCTCCTCGGAGCTCCCGAGGGGGACTTCCAGCTGATCGCCCGCGTCACGGTCGGCTTCGCCGCCGCCTTCGACGCGGGCGTGCTCTACGTGCACGTGGGCGACCGGGAGTGGGCCAAGCTCTGCTTCGAGCGGTCCCCGGACGAGCCGACCATCTGCACGGTCGTCACCCGCGGCCACTCCGACGACGCGAACGCCTTCGTGGTGCCGGGCTCGTCGGTGTGGCTCCGCGTCAGCCGCACGGGCTCGGCCTTCGCCTTCCACGCCTCGACCGACGGCGAGACGTGGACGTTCATCCGCATCTTCTCCCTGGGCGACGAGAAGTCCGCCTCGGCGGCCCTGGTCGGCTTCCTGGCCCAGTCCCCGGTGGGGGAGGGCTGCGTGGTCACCTACGACCACATCGAACACCGCTCCACCTGGCCGGAGGGCCTGCGGGACGGGTCCTGACCCCCGCCGGAAGCGGTCCACGACGGGGCGGGAATGAGCGGAGGGTCCGTCCGGTTGTAGCGGAGCGCAGGGGCGTCACCCGCCCCCGCGCAGCCGCACACGCCCCGTACACGCTCCGTACCCCGGAGCGAGAGACCGAGAGACCCTCCATGCGCGTCGAGATCTGGACCGACATCAACTGCCCGTTCTGCTACATCGGCAAGGCCCGCTTCGAGGAGGCGCTCGACGGGTTCGCGCACAAGGACGACGTGGAGGTCGTGCACCGGTCCTTCGAGCTCGACCCGAACGCCAAGCCGGGGGAGACCGGGCTCGTGATCCCGTACATCGCCAAGAAGTACGGCATCAGCGAGGCTCAGGCCGCCGCCAACGAGCAGGGACTCGGGCAGCAGGCCGGCGCGCTCGGCCTGCCGTACCTCACCGAGGGCCGTGACTTCGGCAACAGCTTCGACCTGCACCGACTCCTCCACCTCGCCAAGGACAAGGGCGTACAGGACGCCATGATCGACGCCCTGTACCGGGGCAACTTCGCCGAGGAGACCTCCGTCTTCGGCGACGAGGAGACCGTCGTGCGGCTCGCCGTCGAGGCCGGCCTCGACGAGGGCGAGGTCCGGGCGGTGCTCGCCGACCCCGACGCGTACGCGGACGCGGTGCGCGCCGACGAGCGCGAGGCCGCCGAGCTCGGCGCGAACGGCGTGCCGTTCTTCGTGCTGGACCGCAAGTTCGGCGTCTCCGGCGCCCAGCCCGCCGAGGTGTTCACACAGGCGCTGACCCAGGCGTGGGCCGACCGCTCCCCGCTCACCGTCATCGACAGCGCGGACGGCGCCGACGCCTGCGGCCCGGACGGCTGCGCCGTGCCGGGCGCCTGACCTGCGCGCATAAGCGTTGCTTAGGCGTACTGGGTAAATATCCGCAATGGACGGGTAGTTGGCGTCGGGGCACAGTGGTGCCATGCAGACTTCCGGTGAGCACCAGGTCCTCGACGCGGAGCTCGTCCGCGCGCAGTACACCCCCGCCACCACCTACCTGAACACCGCGAGCTCCGGGCTGCTCCCGGCCAGGGCCGGGGACGCGATGCGGGCCGCGATCGTCGACATGACCGAGGGCCGTTCCCCCGACTCGCTCTTCGCCGACGTCGAGGAGGCCCGGGCGGCCTTCGCGCGGATCGCCGGCGTCCCGGTGGGCCGGGTCGCGACCGGCGGGTCCGTCGCCGTCTACAGCGGCCTCATCGCCGCTTCCCTGCCCGCGGGCGCCGAAGTCCTCACGGCGGAGGGCGACTTCAGCTCCACCGTCAACCCGTTCCACGTGCGCGGCGACCTCAAGGTCCGCGCCGTGCCGCTCGACGCGCTGCCCGATGCCGTGCGCCCCGGCACCGCGCTCGTCGCGGTGAGCGCCGCCCAGTCGGCCGACGGCCGGGTCGCCGACGTGCCCGCACTGCGCGCCGCCACCCGCACGCACGGCGCCCGGCTCTACGTCGACGTCTCGCAGGCGGCCGGCTGGTACCCGCTCGCCGCGCACGCGGCCGACGCCGACTATCTGGCCTCCGTCGCCTTCAAGTGGCTGACCTGCCCGCGCGGCGCCGCCTTCTTCGTCGGACCGCCGGACCCCGAGGGCTTCGACGCGCTCACCCCCGTCTTCGGCGGCTGGGTCTCGGGGGAGAAGCCCTGGGACAGCTGCTACGGGCCCGTCACCGAACCCGCCCGGTCGGCCCGCAGGTTCGACGAGACACAGGGCCTCGTCGCGTACACCGGAGCCCGCCAATCCCTCGCCCTGATCGAGGAGTTGGGCCCGGAGGCGATCCAGGCCCACGACCTGGCGCTCGCGGTCCGCTTCCGCGCGGGCCTCGCCCGGCTGGGTCACGAGCCGGTCCACGCGCCCGGCTCCCCGATCGTCTCCGTGCCCGAACTCGGCGTACGGCAGCCAGAGTTGCGGCGCGCGGGCATCGAACTCTCCAACAGGGCGGGAAACCTGCGGGCCTCCTTCCACCTCTACAACACGCCCGCCGACGTCGACCGCCTCCTGGACGCACTGCCCGGCTGAAGTCCGGTGAACGCAGGACGGGGCGGAGCCGCGAACGGCCCCGCCCCACCTCACGTACGTACGAACGTCACTTCACCGGCGTGAAGTCCCGCGCCCCGATGAACTCGGGACGCCGCACCGGCGCCGCGAACGGCTCCACCGCCGCGTTCTCCACGCTGTTGAACACGATGAACACGTTCGAGCGCGGGTACGGGGTGATGTTGTCGCCCGAGCCGTGCATGGCGTTGCAGTCGAACCAGGTCGCCGAGCCCGGCTTGCCGGTGAACAGCTTGATGCCGTGCGCGTCGGCGAACTTGCTCAGGGACTCGTCCGAGGGCAGGCCCGCGTCCTGCATCTGCAGCGACTTCTTGTAGTTGTCCTTCGGCGTCTCACCCGCGCAGCCGAGGAACGTCTTGTGCGAACCCGGCATGATCATGAGGCCGCCGTTGGTGTCGTAGTTCTCCGTCAGCGCGATGGAGACGGACACCGTCCGCATGTTCGGCAGGCCGTCCTCGGCGTGCCAGGTCTCGAAGTCCGAGTGCCAGTAGAAGCCTCGCGCCCCGAAACCGGGCTTGACGTTGATCCGCGACTGGTGGACGTAGACGTCCGAGCCGAGGATCTGACGGGCCCGCCCCACGATGCGCTCGTCGCGCACCAGGTTCGCGAAGACCTCGCTGATCTTGTGGATCTCGAAGACCGAGCGGATCTCCTGCGACTGCTTCTCGACGATGGAGCGCTCGTCGGCGCGCATCGCCGGATCGGTGACCAGACGGTTCAACTCGGCCTGGTAGGTGCCGATCTCGTCCGGGCCGATCAGCTCGTCGATGGCGAGGAAGCCGTCCCGCTCGAAGGAGGCGAGGTCCGACTGGCGGATCGGCCCCCGCGCTCCCTCCGCCGACCAGACGACGGGGTCGACCCGCGGCGTGGCCACCTCGGAGGTGCCTCGCGTCGGATACAGGTCCGTGATGTCGGGATGCGACGACATGGCTGCCATCGGGATCAGGCCCCCTCGTCCTCTGTCAGCAGCGGGTAGACGCCGTTCTCGTCGTGATCCTCCCGTCCGGTCACCGGAGGGTTGAACACGCAGACGCAGCGGAAGTCGGTCTTCGGGCGCAGGGTGTGCTTCTCGTGGCCGTCCAGGAGGTACATCGTTCCTGGTTCGATCCAGTGCGTCTCACCGGTGTCCCGGTTGGTGAGCTCGGCCTCGCCCTCCACGCACAGCACGGCCTCGATGTGGTTGGCGTACCACATGTCGGTCTCGGTGCCCGCGTACAGGATCGTCTCGTGCAGAGAGAAGCCGACCTTCTCCTTCGCGAGCACGATGCGCTTGCTCTCCCAGGTGCCGGTCGCCGACTTCACGTGCCGGTCGGTGTTCTCTATCTCCTTGAACGAACGGACAATCACGGTGAGTTGCTGCCTTTCCTCGTAAAATGGTGGTGCTGGTCAGACGGTCTCGCGCACGGCTCGGGTGAGCGTGCGAAGCCCCTCGTCCAGCTCCTCGGGCGTGATCGTCAGTGCCGGAAGCAGCTTGACGACCTCGCTCTCGGGGCCGGAGGTCTCGATGAGCAGGCCCAGCTCGAAGGCCCGCTTGGCGACCTTGCCCGCACGGTCCTTGTCACGGAACTCGATGCCCCAGACAAGGCCGCGGCCGCGGTATTCGACGATCTCCTCGTGGTACTCCGTGCGCAGTGCGCCGAGTACCTCGTCGATCTGCTCGCCACGCTCCAGGGTCTGCTTCTCCATGGCCGCGCCGTCGGTCCAGTACGTCTCCAGGGCAGCGGCAGCCGTCACGAACGCCGGGTTGTTGCCACGGAACGTGCCGTTGTGCTCGCCCGGCTCCCAGACGTCGAGCTCCGCCTTGAACATGCACAGGGACATGGGAAGCCCGTACCCACTGATGGACTTCGAAACGGTCACGATGTCCGGTGTGATGCCCGCCTCCTCGAAGGAGAAGAAGGCACCGGTGCGGCCGCAGCCCATCTGAATGTCGTCGACGATCAGGAGCATGTCCCAACGTTCGCAGACATCCGCCAGTTTGCGCAGCCACTCGGCACGGGCGACATTGATGCCGCCCTCGCCCTGGACCGTCTCGACGATCACGGCGGCCGGGGTGTTCAGGCCGGAGCCGGAGTCCTCAAGGAGGCGCTCGAACCAGATGAAGTCCGGCGTCTGCCCGTCGAGGTAGTTGTCGAACGGCATCGGCGTGCCGTGCACCAGCGGGATGCCGGCGCCCGCGCGCTTGAACGCGTTGCCGGTCACCGCGAGCGAGCCGAGCGACATGCCGTGGAAGGCGTTGGTGAAGGACACGATGGACTCGCGGCCCTTCACCTTGCGGGCCAACTTCAGCGCGGACTCGACGGCGTTGGTGCCCGTCGGGCCCGGGAACATGACCTTGTAGGGCAGGTCGCGCGGGCGCAGGATGATGTTCTGGAAGGACTCCAGGAAGTTGCGCTTCGCCGAGGTCGACATGTCGAGCCCGTGCACGACGCTGTCGCGCTCCAGGTAGTCGATCAGGGCGCGTTTCAGGACCGGGTTGTTGTGGCCGTAGTTGAGCGATCCGGCGCCTGCGAAGAAGTCCAGGTACTCGTGGCCGTCCTCGTCGTACATACGGCTGCCCTGGGCCCGGTCGAAGACGGTGGGCCAGCTGCGGCAGTAGCTGCGCACCTCCGACTCAAGGGTCTCGAAGACGCTCAGGTCCGGCTGGGTGATGGTCACAGCGAAAACTCCTCTAGGGAGGGAAAGTTGAGGGGGGGTCCGGGGGAGTGGGGTCGAGGCGCGGCTCAGGCCAGCGGGCCTATGCGGTACAGCTCCTCGGGCAGGTGCCCGTCGTCCGGGAACAGGCCCGCGTCGAACAGCACCGTGCGTGCCACACCGACGCGGTGCCGACGGGCGAACGAGGTGAACAGGGCCTGGGAGGCGGCGTTGTCGGGCGTGATCGTCGTCTCCAGCGTGGTGACAGGACGCGCCGCGGCGACCCGCTCGGCCAGCCCGTCGAGCAGCGCGGCGGCGAGGCCGCGCCCACGGTGCGCGGCGTCCACGGCGACCTGCCACACCACGAGGATGTCGGGTCGGTCGGGACGTACGTAACCGGTGATGAAACCGGCCACCTCGCCCTTCTCGTCGCGGGCGATCACCGACGTGGCGGCGAAGTCGCGACACCACAGCAGGTAGCTGTAGGAGGAGTTGAGGTCGAGCACCTTCGAGTCGCGGGCGATACGCCAGATCGCGGCTCCGTCGGCCACCTCCGGGTGGTCGATCTTCAGTCCGTCGGGAACCGGGGCCACTTCGGCGACTTCCAGGAATTGCGCTTGTGCGGCGGTCATGCAAATTGAATTTACCGAGCAATTTGCTGGATTGCACCCGCAGAAGGGGTTACGTAACGAGGGGTTGTGTGTTATCGCGCGCAGGTGTGCGCGCGCACGAGATCGCGGCGTTATGTCCCGGTTTCATCCGGACAAAACGGTCGTATCTGAATTGGTGTGGAGTACGTCACAGCGCCGTAATCACTACGAGACGCGTCCGAATTACGGCGGTTCCCGTTGATGAAATCTGAGTGTTTACGTCGCGGGAGAGCGGGCAGAAGCAGAACAGGAAGCCTCACCGGATGGCCCGGATAAACGCGGGACAATTCTGTCTGAACAATTCCTGGATAAAGAGAAAGGCGCCGCCCTGAAAAGGGCGACGCCTAGTGATGTGTGTGCCGGTTCGCGCGCCGGGCGCTTATTGCCAGGCGGCCGCGACCGCCTTTCGCGCCCCTTCCAGATCGACCTCGAACCCGGCCTCCGCGAGCGCCCCGCCGAGCGCGGCGAGCGAGGACTGCACGACGCCGCGGGTCGCCTGCGGGCCGTAGTGGTTGACGCGGATCATCTCCTGGGCGAGCGCGCCGCCGCCCGCGACCAGCGGAAGCACCGGGTCCACCGCCAGGGCCCGCGCCACCAGCTCGCGGGCGTCCGTGCCGGCGGGCGCGCGCAGTGTAGTGGCGACGGGGGCGGCGTCGCGGGCTTCGTGGACGTATGGCTCAAGTCCACCGCCCAGGGCGAGCGTTCCGGCGCGGGTGGCGGCGGCGGCCGAGGCGTGCCGCGCCATCAGCGCGTCGAGGCCCTCGCTCTCGATGCGCTCCACGCACGCCTCCAGGGCGAGCATCTCCAACTGCGCCGGCGCGTGCAGCAGCGCCTTGCGCCCGCCGTCCACCCACCGCTGCTTCCAGTCGAGGAGCGAAAGGTAGGAATGGCGCGGCGCGTTCGGGTTGGCGGCCATCCGCTCCCAGGCACGCGCGCTCACCGACACCGCCGAGACGCCGGCCGGGCCGCCCATCGCCTTCTGTGCGCCGATCACGCACAGGTCCACGCCCCACGCGTCCGGAAGCACCGGCTCCGCCGCGATCGACGCCACCGCGTCCAGGTAGAACAACGCCCCGTGCGCGCGCACCACTTCACCGATCTCGGCGACCGGGTTGGTATTGCCCGTCGCGGCCTCCGCGTGCACCAGCGACACGAAGTCGATCTCGGGGTGCTCGGCGAGCGCCTGCCCGACCTGCTCGGCGGTGACCGCCGTGTGGAAGGGCACCGCGAGGTCGTGCACCGTGGCACCGCAGTCGCGCAGCCAGTCGCCGAAGGTCTGCCCGTACGGACCGGTGATCACGTTCAGCGCCACCGTGCCGGGGCCCGCGGCGGCACGGATCGCGCCCTCCAGCGGAAGCAGCGCCTCACCCTGCATGATCACGACGTCCTGCGAGGTGTCCATCAGGCGGGCCACGCGGTCCTCGATGGAGGCGAAATGCTCGGCGCTCAGCGGGGCCAGGTCGAGAAACGGATGCGTCACGGTGGTGCTCTCTTCGCTCACGGGTTCGTACGGGTGCCGGTGTCGAGCGTACCGACCGCCTCATAGGCTGCGTGCATGAGTATTGGCGGGGTACTGCACGTGAAAGGGCGGGTCCTGGTCGGGCCCGACGACGTACGCGACGAACTGTGGGTGGTGGACGGCCGGATCGCATACGAACGGCCGCGGACGGCGGGCACCGACGTCACCACGGTCGAGGGCTGGGCGCTGCCGGGCCTGGTCGACGCGCACTGCCACGTCGGGCTCGGTACGCACGGCCCCGTCGACGCCGAGACCGCAGAGAAGCAGGCCCTGACCGACCGCGACCACGGCACGCTGCTGCTGCGCGACGCGGGCTCCCCGTCCGACACCCGCTGGGTCGACGACCGCGAGGACCTGCCGCGCATCATCCGCGCAGGACGGCACATCGCCCGCACCCGTCGTTACATCCGCAATTTCGCGCACGAGATCGAGCCCGAGGAACTCGTCGCGTACGTCGCCCAGGAGGCACGCCGTGGCGACGGCTGGGTCAAGCTCGTCGGCGACTGGATCGACCGCGGGACGGGCGACCTCGGCGCCTGCTGGCCGCGCGACGCGGTCGAGGCGGCGATCGCCGAGGCGCACCGGCTCGGCGCCCGCGTCACGGCCCACTGCTTCGCAGAGGACTCGCTGCGGGACCTCGTCGAGGCGGGCATCGACTGCATCGAGCACGCCACGGGCCTGACCGACGACACCATCCCGCTGTTCGCGGAGCGCGGTGTCGCGATCGTCCCGACCCTCGTCAACATCGCCACGTTCCCGCAGCTCGCGGCGGGCGGCGAGAGCAAGTTCCCCGACTGGTCCGCGCACATGCGCCGCCTCTACGACCGCCGCTACGACACCGTCCGCGACGCCTACGACGCCGGGATCCCGGTCTACGTCGGCACCGACGCGGGCGGCTCCCTCGCGCACGGGCTGGTCGCGGGCGAGGTCGAGGAGCTGGTGCGGGCCGGCATCCCGCCCGTCGAGGCGCTCTCGGCGACGGCGTGGGGCGCGCGGTCCTGGCTCGGCCGCCCCGGCCTGGAGGAGGGCGCGTCCGCGGACCTCGTGGTCTACGGCTCGGACCCGCGCGAGGACGTACGGGTGCTGGCGGCGCCGCGCAGGATCGTGCTGCGGGGCAACGTGGTGGGTTGACGCAGCGTGACTCCCGCGTCCCGCCGCTCGTTGCACACCACTCGGCGCCGCCCGCGCGGTCAACCCGCGCACAAGCGGCGCATCGACAGTACGGGCGACCCGTGGGCGAGAACGGTGGGGCGCAGGGGAACGCGCGAGCCTGAAGATTCGAAGAGATGCGCGGAAACGCCCCGTTGGGGTGAACTCACGCCTGGTTGCTGACCGTTCACCCTCAGTGCGTAAAGATTCCCTCAACGATGACCAGTCGGGACCGTCCCGTCCCGGCCCTGTCCCGGTTCAGCTCTCTATGGGGGTCCCACCAGCATGCCCAGTTCCACCCTGACCACCGTCCTGCGCACGCCCGCCCGTCTCCCGACCGCCGCCCCTCATGGAGGCGCTGCGCGCCGCCGCGTCTTTCTGTATCGCCGCCTCGCCGCGACCGCCGCCGCCACCGCGCTCGCCCTCGGCCCCGCCGTGCTGGCGACCGCGGGACCGGCCTCGGCCACCGAGCACAGCGGCGGCAAGGCCGGCGCCGTCGTGCTCCGCACGGGACTCGACGTATCGCTCCTCAACAAGACCGTGAACGTCCCGCTCAAGGTCTCGCTGAACGAGGTGCAGGCGCCCAAGAGTGCCGACAGGACCGCGCTGACCGCCCAGTTGGACGGGGTCGACGGCGGAAAGCCGTTCAGCGTGCTGCGCGCGGACGTGGCGCGGACGAAGGCCACCGTCGAGGGCGGAAAGGCGGAAGGCCTCACCCGGCTCGCCCACGCCAAGGTGCACGTCCCCGGCCTTCCGCTGCTCTCCCTCATCGAGGTCGACCAGGTCACCTCCAGGGCGCTGTGCGTGGCGGGCGAGAAGCCGGTCGCCGAGTCGAACCTGCTGGGCGGCGTCACCATCCTCGGCAAGAAGGTCACGCTGTCGACCGGCGGCACGACATCCATCAAGGTCCCCGAGGTCGGCGAGGTGACGCTCGGCCTCTCCAACCGGTCCACGACGGACACCACGGCGGCCGCCTCCGCCCTCCAACTCAAGGTCCACGTCAACCCGTTGAACCTCAACGTCGCGGAGGTCGACGGCGAGGTCACGCTCGCGGAAGCCACCTGCGAGACGCCGAAGGCGGCGCCGGCGCCCGCGCCGAAGCCTCAGGGCGAGAAGGGTGAGGCCCCGGTCCAGAAGACGCAGGCGCGGCCCGCCGCCGACAAGCAGGACCTGGCGGAGACGGGCGGCAACGAGATGACCCCGTACATCGCGGGCGGCGCGATCGTGCTGCTTGCCGCCGGCGGTGGGGCGGTGGCGATGGCCCGCCGGGGCCGCAGTCGGGTGTAGTCATTTTTGAGCCCCTGCGGCGATTGAGCAGCGGGGCATGGGGCAGAGCCCCAATCTTTTCGCCCCTCCGGCGTCGAGGGCACGGGGCTCCGCCCCGGACCCCGCTCCTCAAACGCCGGAGGGGCTGAATTGGCCCAACCGTCGCAGGGGCATGTGTGCGCGGCGCTCACCCAGCGGCGTGCAAAACCCCGGTCAACGCGGCAGCGAATGTGTCGCTGGTGCCGCGGTCCCGGACCGCGAGGCGGACCCAGTCCGGGCCGAGGCCCGGGAACGTGTCGCCGCGGCGCACCGCGACACCGGCACCCCGCAAGCGCTCCCGCACGGCATGCGCACCGGGGATGCGTACGAGGACGAAAGGGCCCTCCGCGGGCCCGGCCACCCACACCCCGTACGGCGCCAACTCCCGCAGCAGGCCCACCAGATACTCCCGGTCCGCCGCGACGGCAACCGCCGCGTCCGCCGCCTCCGCGACCCCCCGCGCCGACACACAAGCCAGCGCGGCGACAAGCGCGGGCGACGACACCGGCCACAACGGCTGCGCCCGCTCGAGGGCCGCCACCACCTCCGGCTCCGCCACCACGTACCCGACCCGCAGGCCGGCCAGGCCCCACGTCTTCGTCAGGCTCCGCAGCACGATGAGCCCCGGCACGTCCGTCCGCCCGGCCAGCGACTCCCGCTCGCCCGGCACGGCGTCCATGAACGCCTCGTCGACCACCAGGAACCGGCCCGGCCGCGCAAGGCGGGTCAGCGCGTCCGCCGGGTGCAGCACCGACGTCGGGTTGGTCGGATTGCCCACGACCACCAGGTCCGCGTCGTGCGGCACGAGCGCCGGATCGATCCTGAACCCCTCCTCCGCCCGCAGCAGCACCCGCCCCACCGCATGCCCGGCGTCCTCCAACGCGGCCTCGGGCTCGGTGAATTGCGGGTGCACGACGACGGGCCTGCGCAGCCGCAGCGCCCGCGCGAGCAGCACGAACGCCTCCGCCGCCCCGGCCGTGAGGAGCACCCGCTCCACCGGCACCCCGTGGTGCGCCGCCACCGCCGCCCGCGCCGCCCGCCCGTCGGGATACGCCGCGAGCCCGTCCAGGGACCCGGCGATGTGCTCCCGCAGCCAGGACGGCGGCGTGCCCGTGCGCACGTTCACCGCGAGATCCGTCAACTTCTCGCCGTCGTCCCGGACTTCGGCGTCCCCGTGGTGCCGCAGATCGGGCCCGCCGACCGGATCCGCCACGTCCGGGGCGGTCGCGCAGCGCACGTCCACCTCCGGATGCGCCGCGGCCCACCCCTCGGCCTGCGCGTGGAACCGGTCCGACGGCAGGGCTCCGTAGGGCAGCACGACGACCCGCCGCGCGCCGAGCGCCGCGCACCGGTCGAGCCCCGCGGGCACGTCCGGCGCCGCCGACACATACGCCGGCTCCACGCCCGCGTAGCCGCTGCCCTCCCACAACAGCCGTGCGGCGGCGGCGAGTTCGGCGTTGGCCGCGGAGTCGGCCGAACCGGCCCCGACGAGCAGCACGGTCACATCGGCCCGGTCGCGGGGTGTGCGGGGGCCGCCGCCCAGAACGTCGTCGAGCCGTTGCTCCAGGGCGGCGAGCAGAGCCGGGGGAGGGGTGTGCATGGGTACGGGCTCCTTGCGGGAGGTCGACAGGGGGATCCAGGTGGATCCAAGTGGATCCAGGGGAGAGAAGCCGGGCGGCCCCTACCCGGGCCGCGCCACCGCACACGTCACCCGGCCGGGCCCCCCGCCCGCCCCGGTCGACGCCCGCTTCGCGACGAGCAGTTCACCGCCCCGTACGAGCGCGGCGGCCTCGGCGACCGACGGGGTGCCCACGGCGGCGCGGGCCCGCGCGGACGGATGCGGCACGGGGACGGCGGCGAGCCGCTCGGCGTCGTACGTCTCCAGGGGCGCGCCCAGCGCACGCGCCGCCGCGACGATGCCCGGCTCACGGCCCTTCGCGTCGACCGTCGCGAGCGCCAGGACGTCCGCCGCGGCCGCGCCCGCCTCGGCCAGAACGGCCCGCACGAGCCCCAGCACCTCGGCCGCCGGCGCGCCCGCCCTGGCGCCCACCCCGACGACCACGCCCCGGCGCTGGATGTGCGCGGATGCCCCCGGATGGGTTAGCAAGGGGCCATGGCCGTGATCGTGGCGCTGAGCGCCTTCTTGATGACTTTGGTCGGCGGCTGGACCGCGCAGCGGGTCACCGACCGGCGCCACCTGGTGCTCGGCCTCGCCGGTGGCCTGATGCTCGGCGTGGTCGGCCTCGACCTGCTGCCCGAGGCCCTGGAGGCGGCGGGCGGCGAGGTGTACGGGGTGCCGGCGGCGCTGCTGCTGTTCGTGGCCGGGTTCCTCGGGGCGCACATCATGGAGCACCTGCTGGCCCGCCGCCAGGCCGCCCACGGGGCGGAGGAGGGGGCGAACGGCCGGGCCCCCGAGGTGGGCCTCACCGCGGCGTCCGCGATGGTCGGGCACAGCCTGATGGACGGCATGGCGATCGGCGCCGCCTTCCAGATCGGCGGCGGCATGGGCGCGGCCGTGGCGCTCGCCGTGATCGCCCACGACTTCGCCGACGGCTTCAACACGTACACGATCACCAGGCTCTACGGGAACGCCCGCCGCAAGGCGCTGATCATGCTGTTCGCGGACGCCGTGGCGCCAATCGTGGGCGCCGCGTCCACGCTCCTGTTCACCATTCCGGAGCAATTGCTCGGCGGCTATCTCGGCTTCTTCGGCGGCGTGCTGCTCTACCTGGCCGCCGCCGAGATCCTCCCGGAGGCGCACCACGAGCACCCGGCCCGCTCGACACTGCTGTGCACCGTCGCGGGCGCGGCCTTCATCTGGCTCGTGGTCGGCATCGCCGGCTGAACCGTTCACGGCGCGGCGCACCGCTCGACCAGGCGGTGCGCGATGTCCGGCAGCGCCGCCCAGTGGGTGTGCAGATAGCTGGCGTGCACACCGCCCTGTACGAAGCCCTCGACGCGCGGCGTCGGCAGCCGCATGCCCCACGCGGGCGTGGGCCCGGCGCCCGGTTCAAGCACGGTCCGGTGGAACTCGTGTCCGCGCAGCCGGGCCCCCGCCGGGGTGAGCGGGCTGTCGGACAGGGCCACGGCGTCCCGGTAGCCGAGGGTGAGCCGGCCGGACATCTTGGCGTCCGCGTCGAGCACCCCGCACATCGGACTGCCGTCCAGGGAGCGGGAGAGGTAGAGCAGGCCCGCGCACTCGGCGATCACGGGGGCGCCGCCGCGGGCCAGCTCGGCCACGGCCTTGCGGAGCCGCTCGTTGGCCGAGAGCTCGGGAGCGTAGACCTCGGGAAAACCACCACCGATCACCACGGCCGCGGTGTTCTCGGGCAGCGTCTCGTCGCGCAGCGGATCGAAGGCGACCACCTCCGCCCCTGCTGCCCGCAACAGCTCCGTGTGCTCGGCATACGAGAACGTAAAGGCAGCACCCCCGGCCACAGCGACGACGGGCCGGGCAAGATCAGCCCCTCCGGCGATTGAGGAGCGGGGTCCGGGGCGGAGCCCCGCGGCCGCAACCCCGATGCCGCTCAGCGCCCCCGGACCACCCGGGCTCCACGCCTCCGCCGGCAGAGGCGGCGCCGTACGGGCAAGCCCGAGCAACCCCTCCAGGTCACACCCCTCCCGCACCATCGCCGCCGCGGCCCGAACCGACTCCACCGCCTCCGCACTGCGCTCGGCCACCGGCACAAGCCCCAGATGCCGCGACGGCGTGGCCACCTGCGGAGCACGACGCAGCGCCCCGTACACCGGGACGCCGACCTCCTCCATGGCCTCGCGGAGCAGCTCCTCGTGGCGGTCGGAGCCGACCTTGTTGAGGATGACGCCCGCGAGCCGCACCTCGGGATCGAACGAGGCGAATCCGTGCACGAGCGCCGCCACGGACCGCGACTGCGAGGAGGCGTCGACGACGAGCACGACGGGGGCCTTGAGCAGCTTGGCCACATGGGCCGTCGACGCCAGCTCGCCCTCTCCCGACGCGCCGTCGAACAGGCCCATCACGCCTTCCACGACGGCGAGTTCACACCCGGCCGCCCCATGCGCGAACAGCGGGGCGACGAGCTCGGGCCCGCACATGTACGCGTCGAGGTTGCGGCCGGGACGGCCCGTCGCGAGCGCGTGGTAGCCGGGGTCGATGTAGTCGGGCCCCACCTTGTGCGGCGACACGGCGAGCCCGCGCTCGGCGAACGCGGCCATCAGGCCCGTCGCCACGGTCGTCTTGCCGGTGCCGGAGGCCGGCGCGGCGATCACCAGACGGGGCACGTTCGGCGCCGGGTTTCCTACCACTCGATGCCCCGCTGGCCCTTCTGGCCCTCGTCCATCGGGTGCTTCACCTTCGACATGTCGGTGACGAGATCCGCGAACTCGACCAGCTTCTCAGGGGCGTTGCGGCCCGTGATGACGACGTGCTGCTGCCCGGGACGGTCGCGCAGCGTCTCGACGACGTCGTCCACGTCGATCCAGCCCCAGTGCATCGGGTAGGCGAACTCGTCGAGCACATACAGCTTGTACGTCTCGGCCGCCAGGTCCCGCTTGACCTGCTCCCAGCCCTCGCGCGCCTTCTCCTCGTTGTCGGCCTGATCGTCGCGCTGCACCCACGACCAGCCCTCGCCCATCTTGTGCCAGGCCACGGTGCCGCCCTCGCCGCTCGCGCCGAGCGTCTTGAGGGCGTTCTCCTCGCCGACCTTCCACTTCGCCGACTTGACGAACTGGAACACCCCGATCGGCCACCCCTGGTTCCAGGCACGCAGCGCGAGCCCGAACGCGGCCGTCGACTTGCCCTTGCCGATGCCCGTGTGCACGAACACCAGTGGGCGGTTGCGACGCTGACGTGTCGTCAGCCCGTCGTTCGGTACGACACTCGGCTGTCCCTGCGGCATTTAAGCGGCCCTCCTGATGGTGTTCTTCGTTCCGTGTGCGCCCTGTACGTCCTTCACGAGCCCGGCGATCGAATCCGCCCGCAGCTCGTCCAACGTGACGGCGGTGCCGCCCAGTTGACCCGCCAGCTCCCCGGCGAGCCCGAGCCGCACCATGCCGGTCTCACAGTCGACGACGACGCTCGCCGTCCCCTCGGCGGCGTGCAGCCCGGCCGCCCGGCCCGCCAGCTTCACGGGCTCAGGGCCCCCGGTCGCCCGTCCGTCGGTCACGACGACCATCAGCGGCCGCCGCGCCGGATCCCGCAGCCGCTCCACGCGCAGCACCTCGTGCGCCTTCAGCAGCCCGGCCGCCAGCGGGGTGCGCCCGCCCGTCGGCAGCGACTCCAGGCGGCTCGCCGCCGCGTCCACGCTCGACGTGGGCGGCAGGGCGACCTCGGCCGCCGACTTCCGGAACGTCACGAGCCCCACCTTGTCCCGCCGCTGGTACGCGTCGAGCAGCAGCGACAACACGGCGCCCTTGACGGCCGTCATCCGCTGCCGCGCCGCCATCGAACCGGAGGCGTCGACCACGAACAGGACGAGATTGCCCTCACGCCCCTCGCGGGTCGCCTGCCGCAGGTCGTCGCGGCGCACGACGAGCCCCCGGCCCGAACGCCCGCGCGCACGCTGGTGCGGGGCCGCGGCCTGCACGGTCGCCGCGAGGTGCAACTTCGTCAGGGCGCCCCGGGGCCGCGTCGCCCCCGTGGTGCGGCCGTGCTCGGTACGCGCCCGCGACCGCCGCCCCGCCGCGCCCTCGCCCAGGCCGGGAACGCTCAGCATCTTCGTACGAAAGGGCTCACCGGCCGCCACGGGCCTCTGCTCGGGGGCCCCGGCGCCGGCCGCGGGAGCGGCGGCGGGCTCCTCGGGGGAGTCCTCCCGGTCATCACCGGCGGGAGCGTCCTGCCGGTCCTGCGGGTCCTGTGAGTCCTTGGTCTCCTGAGGGCCGTCGTGCGGGCCGTCCTGCGGCGGCACACCGCCACCGGGTCCGCCCCCGTCGGGACCCCCGTCCGGGCCTCCGTCAGGTCCATCGGGATCGTCGTCCCCCTCGGGCCCCTCCGGCTCGTCCTCCGGCCCGAACTCGTCCAAGGTGTCGTCGAGCTTGTCCTCGTCAAGTCCCGGCGCGTCAAAGGGGTTCCGGCGCCTGCGGTGCGGAAGCGCGAGCAGCGCGGCCTGCCGCACGTCCTCCGCGAGCACGTCCGTGCGCCCCGCCCAGGCGGCGAGCGCGGTCGCCGTGCGCGCCATCACGATGTCGGCGCGCATGCCGTCCACCTCGAAGGCCGCGCAGGTCGCCGCGATCTGCGTCAACGCCCGGTCGCCGAGCCGCACTTGGGGCAGCAGCTCGCGCGCGGCGACGATCCGGGCCCGTACGTCGGCCTCGTCGTCGGCCCACCGGCCCGCGAAGCCCTCGGGGTCGTCGTCGTAGGCGAGCCGCCGCTTGACGACCTCCACGCGCTGCTCCGGCTCACGCGACGCGGCGACCTCCACGGTCAGCCCGAACCGGTCGAGCAACTGCGGCCGCAGCTCGCCCTCTTCGGGGTTCATCGTCCCGACGAGGAGGAAGCGCGCCGCGTGCCGCACGGACACACCCTCACGCTCGACATACGAAGCGCCCATGGCGGCGGCATCGAGCAGCAGATCGACGAGATGGTCATGCAGCAGATTGACCTCATCCACGTACAGGATCCCGCGATGCGCATCGGCGAGCAGCCCCGGCTCGAAGGCCTTCACGCCCTCGGAGAGCGCCCGCTCGATGTCGAGCGCCCCCACGAGCCGATCCTCCGACGCGCCGACCGGCAACTCGACCATGCGCGCGTTCCGTTGGGCGCCGGGCGCGTCCCCGTGCGGCCCGTCCGGACACTGCGGATCGACGGCCCCCGGCTCGCACGAGAACCGGCACCCGGGGACGACATCGACGCCTGGCATGAGCGCGGACAGGGCACGTACGGCGGTGGACTTCGCGGTCCCCTTCTCCCCCGCACGAGCACCCCGCCCACAGCGGGCGACACAGCGTTCAACAGCAGAGCAAGCCGCAGATCGTCCTGCCCGACAAGGGCAGTGAACGGATAGGGAGCACTCATCGAAAACGTACCTCCATCGATAGGGGCGCAGTCTGTTGGGGGGTCCGGGGGCGCAGCCCCCGGGGACGGGACGGGAAGGGGCGGCGGGGGCGACTTCCCATCACGGCGCCCCCGGCGGCACGAACGGCAGCCCCGCCGGCGCGCCTCCCTCGATCAACCGCCAGAGCGCCCCCGTATCCGCATGCCGCTCGATCAGATCCCCGAGCCGATCCAGCTGCTCCTCCCGCAACGCCTCGAACGACGTGTCCGGCGCCGGCACGAACCGCCGCCCGGCCCCCGCCGAGACCTCCCGCAGAAACGCCCGCCGGAACCCATCGGCCTCCAGCGACCCGTGCCAGTGCGTCCCCCACACGGACCCGACCCGGCACCCGTCCAAGAAGGCCTCGCCGCCCGTCACTTCGGCGATCCCGTGATGGATCTCGTACCCCTCGACGTACTCTCCGAGCGCCTCGCCGACCGGCCGCGCGAGCGTCTTCTCGGCCGCGAACCGCACCCGTACGGGAAGCAGCCCGAGCCCGTCCACGACGCCGGCCCGCGACTCCACCTCGTCCTCGATGCGCTCGCCGAGCAGCTGGAAGCCGCCGCAGATCCCGAGGACCGGCCGCCCCTCCGCGGCCCGCCGGGCAAGCGCGTCGGCGAGCCCGCGCTCCCGCAGCCATTCGAGGGCCTTCACGGTCCCGCGCGTCCCCGGCACCACGACGAGATCCGCGTCGACCAGCTCCTCCGCCCGGTCGACGAACCGCACGACGACCCCCGGCTCGGCGGCCAGCGCGTCGACATCCGTGAAGTTCGACATCAACGGCACGGCGCACACGGCGACCCGCAGCACGTCCTCGCCGACCGGCGGCGCGACGACGGACTCCCGCACGGCGCCACGCAGGGACACCCGGAGCCCGTCCTCCTCGTCGATCCCGAGCCCGTGCTGGAACGGCAGCACGCCGTAAGTGGCGCGCCCCGTAAGCGACTTGAGCATGTCGAGCCCGGGCTCCAGCAGACTCACATCGCCGCGGAACTTGTTCACGAGATACCCGGCGAGCAGCTCCTGATCCTCGGGAGCGAGCAGCGCGGTCGTCCCGAAGAACGAGGCGAAGACCCCGCCCCGATCGATGTCGCCCACCACGAGCACCGGCAGCCGCGCGGCCCGCGCGAGCCCCATGTTCACGATGTCGGTGCGCCGCAGATTGATCTCGGCGGGCGATCCGGCGCCCTCGCAGATCACGGCGTCATGGGTGGCCCGCAGCTCCTCCAGACACCCGACCACGGTGTCCAACAGGGCGGCCTGACGCCCTCCGTGATACCCCCGCGCACTCAACTCGCCCACGGGCTTGCCCATGAGGACGACCTGGCTGCTCCTGTCGCTGCCCGGCTTGAGCAGGACCGGATTCATCAGCGCGCTCGGCTCCGCCCGCGCGGCCTGCGCCTGCATCGCCTGCGCGCGCCCGATCTCTGCGCCCTCCCTGGTCACGAACGAGTTCAGGGACATGTTCTGCCCCTTGAACGGCGCCACCTTCACGCCCTGCCGCACCAGCCACCGGCAGATCCCCGCGGTGACGACACTCTTCCCGGCGTCGGAGGTGGTCCCCGCGACGAGGAGCCCCCCGCCCGTCATCGACGCCCCCGAGCCAGAACCCGGCCCCGTACCAGTCGCGCACCCACACAGACTCCCAACGCCAACAGAGACACCCGCCGTGACAGCCGCACGGCCCGATCCACATCACGCACCTCGACCGACCGCCCCGCCGCGTTCAGCACCGGCCGGTGCTCGACCCGCCCGCCGTACGCCAAGGTCCCGCCGAGCCGCACCCCGAGCGCCCCCGCGAAGGAGGACTCGACGACACCGGCGTTCGGGCTCGGATGCCGCCCGGCGTCCGCCCGCCACGCGGCGAGCGCCTCGCGGGGCCGGCCACCCGCGACCACGGCGAGAGCGCCGGTCAGCCGCGCCCCCGGCCAGCCGGCCACGTCGTCGAGGCGGGCCGAGGCCCAGCCGAACCGCCGGTACCGCACGGACTTGTGCCCGACCATCGCGTCGAGCGTGTTCACGGCGCGGAACGCGACCAGGCCAGGCACCCCGCCGAGCGCACCCCACACGAGCGCGCCCACGACGGCGTCGGAGGTGTTCTCGGCGACGGACTCGACGGCGCCGCGCGCGACCCCGTCGGCGTCGAGCCCCTGCGGGTCACGGCCGCACAGCCGGGGCAGCAGCTCCCGCGCGCGCTCCACGTCCCCGGCCTCGAGCGCGGCCGCCACGCCACGGGCCTCGCGACCCAGCGAGGTGCCGCCGACGACGGCCCAGGTGGCGGCGGCCGTCAGCGCGACGGAGGCGGCGGGGGAGCGGCGTACGAGACGGGAGGCGACAGCCGCGAGGCCGGCGGCGCCACCGGCACACACGACGGTGTGCAGGGCGCCCGCGCCACGGTGGTCCCGCCACAGCCCACGCTCGACGGCCGCGGCGGCGCGACCGAATCCGGCGACGGGGTGCCCACGGCGCGGATCGCCAAGAAGAAGGTCGACGAGCATTCCGGCGGCGGCACCACACGCGTACACGCGCTCGTGCCGCCAGGCGCCGCGCGGGGCGAACATGGCGGTTAAGTGTCCTCACTCAGGGTGTCCACGCCCTGGTTCGACGAGACCGGCAGCGAGAGTTCCTGGCTCACCCGAGGCCTGTCGGCCGGGGGTTCACAGTGGCGGGACCGCGCCGGATTCGCACCGGCTTCCTCAACTGCTGCCGTATATGGCGGGGGAAGTCCACCACGCTCCGAGTTGGCACGTCAACTTGCTGTTGAGACGTACGAAGGCGGGGTGCGGGACGCCGAACGTCCCGCACCCCGCCTTCGTGAGCCGTGCGCCGTGCCCTGTGCCGGGTCAGGCCACGATCAGATAGATCCCGTAGGCCACGGCCGCCGCGCACAGCGCGAAGCAGACATACGCCCCGGACGTCGCGACCGCCGCCGAGCCACCGTCACGCCCCGCCGACTCCCGCTTGGAGAGTCCCACGATGCCGAGGGTGAACAGGCCGACGAGGGCCACGGTGACCACGAGAGAGACGCCGAAGACGGTGCCGAGGGCCGCCCAGTCGATGTTCATTCCTGCCCTGCTTCCTTCTGAACTACAGCGCTGACTACAGCGTGACGCCGGCGGGGCGCGCGGGGTCGCTCACCGCTCCGGCCTTCGGCTGGGCGGGGATCTTCGCCTCGGACCCGGCCGGCTCGACCGTGCCCGCCGGCGGCGGGGTGACCGAGGCGATCGCGGCCGTCACGACACCCGGAGCCTCCTGCACGGGCTCGGCGTGCGGCTCGTCCGCCGTGACGTTGGTGTGGTCGATGGAGTTGCGGCGCGACAGCTTCCAGATCACCGCGCAGCCGGCCAGGAGCAGCGCGGCGGTGAGGCCGACGCCCCACGGGCCCTGCTTGGTCAGGAACTCGGCGCCCGCGCCCACCAGACCGGCGGCCGGCAGGGTCAGGCCCCACGCGATGAACATCCGGGTGGCGGTCGACCAGCGGACCACGCCGCCCTTGCGGCCGAGGCCCGCGCCCATCACACCGCCGGAGCAGACCTGCGTGGTGGAGAGGGAGAAGCCCAGGTGCGAGGAGGCGAGGATCGCGGTCGCCGCACTGGTCTGCGCCGCGAAGCCCTGCTGCGGGGCGAGTTCGGTGAGGCCCTTGCCCATGGTGCGGATGATGCGCCAGCCGCCGAGGTAGGTGCCGAGGGCGATGGCCATGCCGGCCGAGATGATGACCCACATCGGCGGGTCGGCGTCGGGCGCGATGACGCCGCCGGTGATCAGGGCGAGGGTGATGATGCCCATCGTCTTCTGCGCGTCGTTCGTGCCGTGCGCGAGGGAGACGAGACCCGCGGAGGCGATCTGCCCGGCGCGGTAGCCCTTGGCGGTCGCCCGCTCGTCCGTCTTCTTGCTGATGCGGTACGTGAGGCGGGTGGCCAGCATCGAGGCGATGCCGGCGACGAGCGGCGCGGCCACCGCGGGCAGCAGCACCTTGGTGACGACGGTGCCGCCGTTGACCGAGGACCAGCCCATCGACATGACCGCGGCGCCGATGAGGCCACCGAACAGGGCGTGCGAGGAACTGGACGGCAGGCCGAGCAGCCAGGTCAGCAGATTCCAGAGAATGGCGCCCACCAGCGCCGCGAAGATGACCTCTGTTCTGAGGCCGTCCTCCTTGACGATGCCGCCGGAGATCGTCTTGGCGACTTCGACGGAGAGGAACGCTCCGACGAGGTTCAGCACGGCGGACATGGCCACCGCCGTCTTCGGCTTGAGAGCGCCGGTCGAGATGGTTGTGGCCATCGCGTTGGCGGTGTCGTGGAAACCGTTGGTGAAATCAAAAACCAGCGCGGTAACGATCACGATCGCTAGGAGCAGCGTGATGTGTTCCATTTACCCAGGCTTCGGTTGGACGTCAGTAGTTCTTGGAACGTAAAGAGCCCGAGTGAACGGAAGATGAACTGGGTCGGGCGCCCCGGTGACCCGATCCGGAGGGCCGTCGCTCCGTGCCTTCGGCTACCCCATCGCGAACCGCTTGAGCTGGGTCATCGAACCGTTGAAGAGATTCTGGTCACCCGGCAGCCGGCCCTTCTCCTCGTACTGCCAGAACGTCCAGTAGCTCCAGCCTGCCGGAAGTGCGCCGGCGCGCTCGTCGTACCGGGCGAGCCACAAGGCGTGGTTGGCGGCGAATGCCCTGCTGTCGCCGGTGCACTGCTTCCACCATCGCGCATTGGTGTAGATGACCGGACGGCGCCCGGTGCTGCGCAGGATCTCGTTGCTGAAGGACTGGATCCACGACACCAGCGTCGACTTTCGCAGCCCGTAGCAGGGGTGCTTGCCCTTGCCGTACGGGTTGGACTCGATGTCGAGCGCGGGCGGCAGGGTCCAGCCGTCACGCCGCCAGGCGCCACCGTTGCGCACGAAGTACGAGGCCTGCGCCTTGCCGGAGGACTTCTGCGGCAGCGCGAAGTGGTAGGCGCCGCGCACGATGCCCGCGTTGCGGGCGCCCTTGTACTGCCGGGAGAAGTAGGGGTTGCGGTAATCGGTCGACTCGGTCGCCTTGACGTAGACGAACCGGGCGCCCTTGTTCCTGGCCTTCTGCCAGTTCACGTTCTTCTGGTGCGACGAGACGTCGTGCCCGCGCGGCTTGCCCGCGGCCTGGGCCGGGAGCTCCGCGGCCAGGGTGCCGCCGATGGTCAGTGCGGCGACGGACGCGAGTGCGGCGGCGCGGTGGCGGCGCGGGGACGCTGTGCGGCTGCGAGCCATGATGTACCCCCGAAAGTGACGGCGTGCATGACAAATCCCCAGGGAACTCCCAGAGAGTAGCGGGAGATCATCAATTACCCGGTCAAGGTCAGCCAAATAACGTCAGAGAGTATTCAATCCCCATATGGGGTATTCCGGAGGGTCGGGCTCCGTATCGATCCGCTCCGCACCGATCCGCTCCGGCCGCCGCTCCGCGCGGCTGGCAGGATGCGCGCCATGACACAGCTTCAGGAACTCGACGAGGCCTGGCAGGAACTGGTGCTGACGGCCCGTCGTACGGTGACCGACGGCCTGGTCGTCGGAACCTCGGGCAACGTCTCGGTACGGGTGGGCGGGGACGACGGCGACCTGATTCTCGTCACCCCGACCGGCGTCCCGTACGACGAGCTCGGGCCCGACGATCTCGTCGTCGTGGACCTCGACAGCAATCAGCGGGCCGGCACCCTGAAGCCGACCAGCGAACTCCCCATGCATCTCGCGGTCTACCGGCACACCGACGCCCGCGCGGTCGTGCACACCCACGCCGTGCACGCCACCGCGGTCTCCACGCTCGTCCCCGAACTCCCGCCCGTGCACTACATGACGGCGGCGCTCGGCGGCCCCGTCCGCGTCGCCCCCTACGCCACGTACGGAACCCGGGAGTTGGCCGAGAACGTGCTGCTCGCGCTGTCCGGCCGCACGGGATGCCTGCTTCAGAACCACGGCGCCCTCACATACGGAGACAGTCTCGCCGCCGCCTACGACCGCACCGCCCAACTGGAGTGGATGTGCCGCCTGTGGCTCACCGCCCACTCCGTCCCCGGCCTCACCCCGTCGCTGCTCGACGAGGAGCAGTTGCGGGAGGTGGGGGAGCGGCTGAGCGGATACGGGCAGCGGGGCGCCCGATGACCGGTCCTCGGCGTTCGCGTCACCCGTAGCCGTCGCCCCACTGGCCGGGGAGGGCGCGGGCCCCGACACTGGACGGGTGCGCACCGCCAGAGCGACGGCCGCTGCCGTCACCGCCGTCCTAGGGGCCTCGGCCGCCGCGATCGCCGCGGGCCGCCTGGCCAGCGACGCGGCGCTGAAGGCGCCCTCGGGCCGCCCACTGCCCACCGAGCCGCGGCTCACCGTCCACGCCACCGCCGCGGGCCAGGTCACCCTGACCCGCGACCTGGCCTCGCTGCGCCCCGGCACGTACGGGCTGCAGGGCGACGGCTACCACGCGGTCGTCGGCCCGGTCGTCGAATCGGCCACGACCTCCGCCGACACCGTCGTACGCCGCCTGGAGCGGGTCACCCACGGCACCCTGGAACCCGGCGCCAAGGCCTGGCTCACGCCCAAGGTGCACATCGGCGACCCCAAGGGCGCCCTCGGCCTCGACCACGCCGACATCGACGTGCCCGGGGAACTCGGCCCACTGCCCGCCTGGTTCCTGCCCGACACCCGCGACACGTGGGTGATCGCCGTGCACGGCCTCGGCACCACCCGCGAACACCCCATGAACCTCATGGAGTTCCTGCACCACCACCAGTTCCCGGTGCTCGACCTCGCCTACCGCGGCGACCTCGGCGCGCCCCGCTCCCCGGACGGCCTCGGCCACCTCGGCGAGACGGAGTGGCGCGACCTGGACGCGGCGATCCGCTACGCCGTGCGCTATGGAGCCCGCGACGTCATCGTGCTCGGCTGGTCGACCGGGGCCGCGATGGCCCTGCACGCGGCGGCCCACTCGGCGCTGCGCGACCGGATCAAGGGCCTCGTCCTCGACTCGCCGGTGCTCAGCTGGGAGACCACGCTGCGCGCCCTGGCCCGCGCCCGCCGCACCCCGGGCCCGCTGCTCCCGCTCGCGGTCCGCGCCGCGCAGGGCCGCACGGGCCTGACCGGCGACCGCCTCACCGAGGCCGCGGACCCGCGCTCCCTCAAGGTCCCCACGCTCCTGGTCCACGGGCCCGGCGACGAGGTGTCCCCGTGGGCGCTCTCCCGCCGCCTGGCGGACCGCCGCCCGGATCTGGTCACCCTCCACGAGGTGGCCGACGCCCCGCACAACGCGATGTGGAACGCGGACCCGAAGGGCTACGAGGAGGCGCTGAGAAGGTTCCTGACGCCGTTGATGTAGCCGCCGTCGCAACGGCTCCGCAGGGCGCCCGTTTGGGAATTGGCGGGGTCAACCGCGAGACTGCCCTTCGTGACGTCCCGTACCCCGCGCGACTCCCGGCTCCGACTCGTCAGCCCGCGCCGCCAGCCCCTGGCCGCCCCGACCCCGCGGCCGGTCGCCGCACGCCGTCCCGCACCCCGCCCACCGGAGGGCACCCCGCCGCCCGCGGAGCTGGCCCGCGCCGCGCGCCGCGACCTCGCCGACGCCGTCCGCGTGGCCCGCTGGGCGGACACCAGGATCGGCCCCGGCAACAACACGGCCGCCCGCGACGGCAAGGGCACCCTCTCCGAGGCGACCGCCCTCCGGGCCGCGGACGAGCTCGGGCTGACGGTCGATCAGGTCCGCGCGGACTGGGACACGGCCCGCCTCGCCGGCCTCGTCGAGGTGCACGGAGCCAGTGCCCGGCCCGGCTGGCGGCTGCGCGCCTGGGACCGCGACGACACCGCCGTGCTGCGCGGCTGGGTCGCCCTGTTCGACGCCTGGTCCCTGGTCCACCCTGCGCCCGAGGAGGTCGGCCCCGCCGCGGTCGCCGAGGTCGTCGAGGCGGTGCCGCAGCTGCTGAGCTTCCTCCAGCTGATGGCGGACCGGGTCGCCGCGACCCAGCTCCTCGACCTCCTCGACCAGCGCGTCACGGAACTGCGCACGGAACGCTGTGAGATCCCCTCGGGGCCCCAGCCGGAACCGACCGCGCCGCAGGACACCCCGCTCCTCCCGCTGCTCGACTGGTCCCTGCGCGGCCTCGCAGCGGTGGGAGCGCTCACGTACGAGGACGGGCACGCCACCCTCACCCCGCTGGGCAGCTGGGCGGTGTGGGTCAAGCTGGAGCAGATCTGCGTCGCCGCCCAGTCCCCGGCGGGGAACATCGAGGTGTCCGCCGAGGACATGCTGCGCGGCTGCGCGCGCCTGCGCCCGAAGGCCGCACGCGACGAGTACCGGGCCTGGCTCGCCGCCCGCGACATCGGCACCGCCGTCACCGACCTCCTCGACGCCGCCCGCGGCGAGGACGCCCTGCTGCGCGGCCTCGCCTTCGAGGCGCTGCGCGTCGTCGGCGCCCCCGCCGAGCACGAGGTCCGCCGCGCCGCCGACGACCCGCACCTGCGCCCCTACGCGCTGCTGTGGCTCGCCGAGCACGAGGGTGCCGACCCCGAGGACGTGCACACGGTGCTCAGCCGCGAGGAGGCGACGTGGCTGTGGGTCGACACCGCCGCCGCCGTCGCCGACCACGGCGAAGCCCCCCTCCTCGTACGCCACTTGGAGGCCGCGGTGCAGCCCACGGTGCCCGCGCTGATCGACGAGGTGCGCGCCGTCGGACACCCGCGCACGGTGCAGGTGCTCGTCGCGCTCGCCGCCGCGCACCCCGACCCGGCCCTCGCGAAGGCGGTCCGCAGGGCGGCCTTCCAGGTCCACACGGGCGGCGCGTAAAAGGTCAGCGGCCCAGTGGCTCAGGCCTCACCGGAAGGTGTCGCACTGGGCCATGTCGCCGCTCTGGAAACCCCGGTAGAACCATTGCTGGCGCTGCTGGGCCGATCCGTGCGTCCACGTCTCGGGCGTCACCCGGCCCTGGTACCGCTCCTGGATCCGGTCGTCGCCGACCGCCGCGGCGGCGTCCAGGCCGTCGCGGATGTCCGCGTCGGTCAGGCTCGTGATCAGCGGCCTGCCGGTGGACTCGGTGGGCGTCCTCGTCGCGTGCCGCGCCCACACGCCTCCGTAGCAGTCCGCCTGGAGCTCGACCCGCACCGCGTTGCTGTTCTCGCCCGTACGCCCGTCCTGGGCGCGCGTCAGCGTGCCCATCAGGTTCTGCACGTGATGCCCGTACTCGTGCGCCACGACGTACGCCTGCGCGAAGGGTCCGCCGCTCGATCCGAACTTCGTCCGCAGCTCGTCGAAGAAGCCGAGGTCGAGATAGACCCGCCGGTCCCCGGGGCAGTAGAACGGCCCGACGGACGAGGTCGCCGAGCCGCACGCGGTGGCGACCTGGTTGGTGAAGAACACCGTCGATGCGGGCGTGTACGTGGCGCTCCTGCGCCCGAACTCCGCGGCCCAGAAGTCCTGCACGCTGTTGACCACGGCGACCGTCCGGCAGTCCTGCCTGCTGTTCGCGTCCGCGCCCGTGCGGCACCGCTCCTGGACCTGCGCCTCGCTGGACATCGTCGCCGCCGGGGCGCCGGTGTCCTCGGCGGACAGCCCGAACTGGTCCGTGCCGAAGAGCAGCCCGAGGACGAGCGCGATCACGCCGACCAGGCCGCCGCCCATGGTCGCCCTCCCGCCGGGAAGGCGGCTGCCGCGTACGTCCTGGACCTCGGAGGTGTCCAGACGCGCGTCGTCGTCGAACTGCATGCGCACCGCCTTCTCGCCGGTCATCGACCCTTCATCCTGTTACGCCCCTGGTCAGCGGGGTCGGATCCGAGGGCCGAACGGGGGACGCGAAGCCATGGGAAAACCGCTTGCCCGTCACCGGTAAACTGGTTCGTATGACGTTCCTTCTCTGGGTGCATTAGCGGCGCTGATTGGCCCCCGCCCTGTCAACCAGCCGTTAATCCCGTCCTGGAGTACCTCCCTTGATCACCGCATCGGGCATCGAACTGCGCGCCGGCGCGCGCATCCTCATCGAGAACGCCACCTTCCGTGTCGCCAAGGGCGACCGCATCGGCCTGGTCGGCCGCAACGGAGCGGGCAAGACGACCCTCACGAAGTGCCTGGCGGGCGAGGGCATGCCGGCCGGCGGCACCATCTCGCGCTCCGGCGAGGTCGGCTACCTCCCGCAGGACCCGCGCACCGGCGACCTCGACGTCCTGGCCCGCGACCGCATCCTCTCCGCCCGCGGCCTGGACACCTTGATCCGCAAGATGCGCGAGAACGAGCAGCGCATCGCGAACGGCTCGGGCGCCACACAGGCCAAGGCCCTGCGGCAGTACGAGCGCCAGGAGACGGAGTTCCTCACCAAGGGCGGGTACGCCGCCGAGGCCGAGGCCGCCACCATCGCCGCCGCCCTGAACCTCCCCGACCGTGTGCTCGGCCAGCCCCTGCACACGCTCTCCGGTGGTCAGCGGCGCCGTATCGAGCTGGCCCGCATCCTCTTCTCGGACGCGGACACGCTGCTCCTCGATGAGCCCACGAACCACCTCGACGCGGACTCGATCATCTGGCTGCGCGACTACCTGAAGACGTACAGCGGCGGCTTCATCGTCATCTCCCACGACGTCGAACTGGTCGAGACGGTCGTCAACAAGGTCTTCTACCTGGACGCCAACCGCTCCCAGATCGACGTCTACAACATGGGCTGGAAGCTCTACCAGCAGCAGCGCGAGGCCGACGAGAAGCGCCGCAAGCGCGAGCGCCAGAACGCCGAGAAGAAGGCCGCGACGCTGAACGCGCAGGCCGACAAGATGCGCGCCAAGGCGACCAAGACCGTCGCCGCGCAGAACATGGCCAAGCGCGCCGACAAGCTCCTCGCGGGCCTCGAAGAGGTCCGCCAGTCCGACAAGGTCGCCAAGCTGCGCTTCCCCGAGCCCTCGCCGTGCGGCAAGACGCCGCTCATGGCCGAGGGCCTGTCGAAGTCGTACGGCTCCCTGGAGATCTTCACGGACGTCGACCTGGCCGTCGACAAGGGCTCGCGCGTCGTCATCCTCGGCCTCAACGGCGCGGGCAAGACGACCCTGCTCAAGCTCCTCGGCGGCGCCGAGAAGCCCGACACGGGCCAGGTCATCGAGGGCCACGGCCTCAAGCTCGGCTACTACGCGCAGGAGCACGAGACCCTCGACCCGGAGCGCACGGTCCTGGAGAACATGCGCTCCGCCGCCCCCGACCTCGACCTGGTCCAGGTGCGCAAGACGCTCGGCTCGTTCCTGTTCTCGGGCGACGACGTCGACAAGCCGGCCGGGGTTCTCTCCGGCGGCGAGAAGACCCGGCTCGCGCTCGCCACGCTCGTCGTGTCGTCGGCGAACGTGCTGCTCCTCGACGAGCCCACGAACAACCTCGACCCGGCCAGCCGCGAGGAGATCCTCGGCGCGCTGCGCACCTACAAGGGCGCCGTCGTCCTCGTCACGCACGACGAGGGCGCCGTGGAAGCCCTGCAGCCGGAGCGGATCATTCTGCTTCCGGACGGAATCGAGGACCTGTGGGGCCAGACGTACGCGGATCTCGTCGCCCTCGCGTGATCGACTCGGTGATCGACTCGGTGATCCGGTCGGCGTTCGCCGGCTGATCCATTGAATGATCCACTCCGTCTGGATCATTCGGCCGATCCGTGATCCTTCATCTGGGTGAGATCGCCTCGTACCCAGGTGTGTCGTGCACGGAATTCGGGGCCGCGTCGTCCATGGCGCCCTTGCGGCGCCTGGGCCGTGGCTGACCTGCCACTTCTGCAGGGCAGGCACTTTTCAGGGCCGCGAAACCCTGCCGGAATTCTTGATTCCACTCGTGTGGATCCCCGTCGCACCCGGAATTGGGGGTCCATGGACCTTGCCGAATGGGTGGCCAGGAAGCCCGCAAGGGGTGATCATGGGAAATCCAGAGCGCACTTCCCACGAGGAGGCACGGGTGGCCGAGACTCTGAAGAAGGGCAGCCGGGTAACCGGCGCCGCGCGCGACAAGCTCGCGGCAGACCTGAAGAAAAAGTATGACTCCGGTGCGAGTATTCGGGCATTGGCCGAGGAGACCGGTCGCTCGTATGGCTTCGTCCACCGGATGCTGAGCGAATCCGGGGTCACGCTGCGGGGTCGCGGCGGGGCCACGCGAGGCAAGAAGGCCACGTCGGCCTGACCCTCGCTGGGCTCGTCCGGCTCACTGGCTCCAACTGACCACCCGGTCGGTCCGCTGTCCGGCCGGGTGGTTACTGTGCAGTCACTTACGCTCTTGCGTTGCTCACGACTGCGCAGACCCGGAGGCCCAGATGAACCTGCCCGCACCGCTGCTCGACAAGGACGGCGTCCGGCTCACCGTCGACGACGCGATCGCCACGGTCAGCCTGACCAACCCGGACAAGCGCAACGTCCAGAGTCCCGCTCTGTGGCGGGCGTTGGGCGAGGCCGGGCGCGCCCTGCCGGGGTCCGTGCGGGTCGTCGTGGTGCGCGGAGAGGGCAGGTCCTTCTCCGCGGGCCTCGACCGTCAGGCGTTCACGCCCGAGGGTTTCGACGGCGAGCCGTCCTTCATCGACCTGGCACGCGGTGACGACGACGTCCTCGACGCGGCGATCGCCGAGTACCAGGACGGCTTCACCTGGCTGCGGCGCAGCGACATCCTGTCGGTCGCCGCGGTCCAGGGCCATGCGATCGGCGCGGGCTTCCAGCTCGCCCTCGCCTGCGATCTGCGCGTCGTCGCCGACGACGTGCAGTTCTCCATGCGCGAGACCAGCCTCGGCCTGGTGCCGGACCTGACGGGCACGCATCCGCTCGTCTCGCTGGTCGGATACGCGCGCGCCCTCGAGATCTGTGTCACCGGGCGCTACGTCCACGCCGACGAGGCCGTACGCAGCGGCCTGGCCAACGTGTCCGTACCGGCAGGGGAGTTGGCCGACGCCACCAAGGACCTGGTCGCGGCCCTCGTCGCCGCGCCCCGCGACGCCGTGATCGAGACGAAGGCGCTGCTCCAGGGGGCGGGCGACCGTACTCTCGACGACCAGCGCGCCGCGGAGCGGGCGGCCCAGGGCCGCAGGCTGCGAGACCTGGCAGGCATCGGCGACTGACGCGCCGCTCCGGCCCGTCCGGCGTGCGAGGACGAGGGTCCGGTTACGTCGTGAGCTCCGTGACCAGGACCGCGACGGTCGGATTGTTCGGGAGGGCCTTCGCCACGGCCACCCGAACGGCCCCGGTCACCTCGATCGGGCGGGTGCCAGCGGACACCGCGAGCTCCACCCGCACGTGCGGACGGGGCAGAGCCGCATCGCCGGACTGCTCCTCGATGTGGATCGCGCGCCCCAGGCCGCCGAGCGCCCCGGTCAGCCGGCTCACGCCCGGCACCGCGAGCGCGGCCTCGGCGGCGCGGCCAGCGTCCCCGGTGGGAGCGGACGGCTTCGGGGCGGGGGGATCCGGCTCCCCGACGGAGCCGGGATCCGCGTCCGCCACCTGATCGGCCTCATCGAGCAGCGCCGTGACCTGGAGGTCGACCTCCGCCAGCTCCAGGCCGACCCACTCCGCCGCCCCCGCGAGCGCCTCCCTCAGCCGATCGGCGGCAACCGGCAGCGGTTCCTCCGCCGTCGCCGCGCAGTCCGCCGTGAGTCGCAACGGCCCCGGCGACAGCGCGCTCGGCGGGGCCGGCACCGCGGGCTCGGGCGCCGTGTCGGGGTCCGCGAGACCGAGCCGCAGCGCGCCGAGTCGCACCCCGTGCACCCCTTGGACCGCACGGCGCAGCGCCTCCGCCGCCGCCGGTTCCGTCAGCCACGCGCCGTCCTGCGGCCCGCCGAGCGGCAGCAGTCTGCCGAGCCCCAGCTGCGTACGCACTGCCTGTGTCCATCGATCACCCGTCATTGCCCCAGGCTGCCCCATAGCGAGCGCGCCTTCCTGTTACTGGACCTAATGTGGGCAAAAGAAAGCAGCACCCCACCGAGATCCCACCTCACCGAGGGGACGGCCCGATGAGTGACACCGCGCAGAAGCCGGGCGAGACGCCCGGTCCGGCCGCAGCCAAGACCAATGTGACCAAGCGGGGCGGCGGCGACGCCGCGAACCGCGGGCGGACCACGATCGCCGACGGCGTCGTCGAGAAGATCGCGGGCCTCGCGGCGCGCGACGTCGAGGGCGTCCACGCCATGGGCAGCGGACTCTCCCGCACGTTCGGCGCGGTGCGCGACCGGGTCCCCGGCGGCGCCAAGTCCGTGTCGCGCGGGGTGAAGGCCGAGGTCGGCGAAGTACAGACGGCGCTCGATCTGGAGATCGTCGTCGAGTACGGCGTGTCGATCGCGGACACCGCGCGCGCCGTCAGGGAGAACGTGATCGTCGCCGTCGAGCGCATGACCGGGCTCGAGGTCGTCGAGGTGAACATCGCCGTCAGCGACGTGAAGCTGCCGGACGAGGAGGACGAAGAGCCGGAGTCCCGACTCCAATGACATCTGAAGGCGTAGCTACGGGCTTCCCCAGGAGGAGCGCACGATGAATCTGGCCGTGGTCGGCATGATCGCCGGCATGGCCCTCGGATTCGCCGGATACTTCGGCGGCTTCGGGGCCTTCCTGCTGGTGGCGGCGCTCGGCGCCATCGGCTTCGTCGCGGGCCGGTTCCTGGAAGGGGACCTGGAAGTCGGCGAGTTCTTCCGTTCGCGCGGCGATCGGCGGGGGTGACCGATGGCGGCACAGGTCGCGCCGGCCGAGCGCGGCGCGACCCGGATCGCCGACCGGGTCGTCGCGAAGATCGCCGCGCACGCGGCACGAGAGGCACTCGACCGGATCCCCGAGGACGGGGCGGCGCCGGGCGCCACGGTCACCGTGCGGCAGGACAGCGCACGGGTCCGGATCAGCCTTGAGCTGGAGTACCCGACGGACATCGGCCGCCAGTGCGGTGCCGTGCGTCGTCAAGTGTCCCAGCGGGTAAGGGAGTTGGCGGGAATGGAAGTGCCCGAGGTGGCCGTCCAGGTCGAGCGGCTGCACTCGGCGCACACCCGTGGGACGGACCGGGGGAGGATCCGATGAGCGAACCCACCCAGCCGGTCCCGGTGGTCGAGCGGGGCAGCAGCGAGCTCGACCAGTCGGCGTCCGCCGCCGCGTACGAACAGCGTCCGACGCTGGAGAGCGAACCGAAGGCCGGCCGTTTCTGGTCCGGTCGGCGGATCCCCGCGGCGCTCGTGGCCCTGGTGATCCTCGCCGCCGCGGGACTGCTGCTCTACGACGTGGCAGCGGTGCGGGCGGGGCGCGAATCCATGCAGTGGCGGCGGACGCTCGCGGACGAGCTCTCCACACGGACCCTCGACGACACCGCCGTCCTCGTCGGCGCCGGCGTCGCGGCAGCGCTCGGCCTGTGGCTGATCCTGCTCGCGGCGACGCCGGGCCTGCGCGCCCTGCTGCCGATGCGCCGCACCCACCCCGACGTCCGCGCGGTGCTGCACCGCGACGCCGCGGCGATGGTGCTGCGCGACCGGGCCATGGAGGTGTCGGGCGTGCAGTCTGTACGGGTCCGTATGAAGCGCTCCAAGGTGGACGTGCGGGCGCTCTCGCACTTCCGTGAACTCGACGACGTACGAGCCGACTTGGACGCCACGCTCGGCGACGGGATCAAGGAGCTGGGGCTCGGCAAGGCGCCGGGCCTGTCCGTGCGGGTCGCACGGCCGGGGAAGAAGGGGTGAGCGGCGTGCTCAGAACCGTCAACCGGATCGTGCTCGGGCTGCTCGGGCTCGTCCTCGTCCTCGGCGGCGGCTCGGTGCTCGCCGTCGGGCTCGGCGTGAACCCGCCGTCGTGGTGGATCCACGACGGCCCGGACGACGTGCTCGTCAGCGATGCCGACCGGGCGCGCTGGCACGACGAGGGCTGGTTCTGGCCGACGGTGATCGCCGTGCTCGGCGTCGTCGTGCTGCTCGCCCTGTGGTGGCTGGTGTCCCAGCTGCGGCGCCGCAGGCTCGCCGAGGTGCTGGTCGACAGCGGCGACGGCGAGGGGGCGCTGCTGCGGGGCCGGGCCCTGGAGAACGTCCTCGTGAGCGGCGCGGAGTCGCTGGACGGGGTCGACCGGGCCCGGGTGCGGCTGACCGGCCGCCGCTCCACCCCGCAGGCCCGCGCGAGCCTCACCCTGGAGCCGCACGCGGTCCCCGGCGAGGCCGTTCGCCTGCTGAGCCAGGACTCGCTGAGGCAGGCGAGGGACTCGGCGGGCCTGACGGAGCTTCCGGCAGAGGTCCGCCTGAAGGCGGTCAAGCACCGCGCGGAGCGGGTCAGCTGAACACAGCGGGCCCGGCCCGGCGGATCAGAATCCGTGCCGGAACCCGCCGTCCACCGGGAGCATCACACCGGTGAGATAGGACGCGGCGGGCGACAGGAAGAACGCCGCCGCCCGGCCGAACTCCTCGGGAGTCCCGTACCGCCGCAGCGGGATACGGGACTCCTGCGCCGTCCGCGCCGCCTCGGGGTCCGCCGCCATCCCGTCCAGCTCGCGCACCCGGTCCGTGTCGATGCGGGCGGGCAGCAGCCCCACGACGCGAATGCCCCGCGGCCCCAGCTCGTTCGCGAGGGACTTGGCGAAACCGGCGAGCCCGGGACGCAGCCCGTTCGAGATGGTGAGGCCGGGGATCGGCTCGTGCACGGAGCCGGAGAGCACGAACCCGATGACCCCGCCCTCGTCCAGCTGCTCCGCCGCGGCCCGCGCGAGCCGCACCGCCCCGAGGAACACGGACTCGAACGCGGCCGTCCACTGCTCGTCCGTGTTGTCGGCGACGAAGCCGGGCGCCGGGCCGCCGACGCTGACGAGAATCCCGTCGAAGGAGCCGAACTGCTCGCGGGCCGCCCCGATGAGGCGTGCGGCGACGTCCGGGTCGGAGTTGTCGGCGGCGACACCGTACGCGTTCGGCCCGAGCGCGGCCGCGGCCTCCTTGGCCTTCTGCTCGTCGCGGCCGCTGATGACGACCTTCGCGCCGTCGGCGACCAGCTCGCGGGCGGCCGCGTTGCCGAGGCCCCGCGTCGCACCGGTGACCACGTACACACGGTTGTTCAGTCCAAGATCCATGGCCCTATCCTCCCTCTCCTTCGGTCCGCGTGCCGAAGAGGGTCAGTGCCGTGCCCACGAGGCCGATGTGGCTGAACGCCTGCGGGAAGTTGCCGAGCTGCCGGCCCGCCACGGGGTCGTACTCCTCGGCGAGCAGCCCCACGTCGTTGCGGAGCGCCACGAGCCGTTCGAACAGCTCGCGCGCCTCCTTCGTGCGGCCCGTCATGTGCAGGGCGTCCGCGAGCCAGAACGAGCAGACGAGGAACGTGGCCTCCTCGCCGGGCAGCCCGTCCACGACGCTCTTGTCGGCGGTGTAGCGGCGCAGGAGACCCTTGTACGACAGCTCGTCGCGGACCGCGTCGACCGTGCCGACCACGCGCGGATCGTCCGGCGGCAGGAAGCCGACGCGCGGCAGGAGCAGCAGCGCCGCGTCCAGTTCGGACGAGCCGTAGAACTGGGTGAACGTGCTGCGCTCCGCGTCGTAGCCGCGCTCGCACACCTCCCGGTGGACGGCGTCGCGCAGTTTGCGCAGCCGGTCGATGTCGCCGGGCAGCCGCGGGTCGTCCTCCATGGCGCGCACGGTGCGGTCGGCGGCGACCCACACCATCACCTTCGAGTGCACGAAGTGCCGGCGCGGCCCGCGCACCTCCCACAGCCCTTCGTCGGGCTCGCGCCACGTCTTCTCCAGGAAGTCGAGCAGGGCCAATTGAAGCCGCCAGGCGTGCGCCCCGGCCTTCAGGCCCTCATGGCGGGCGAGCGCGAGGGAGTCGACGACCTCTCCGTACACGTCCAGCTGGAGCTGACGGGCGGCGTCGTTGCCCGTGCGTACGGGGCGGGAGTCGCGGTAGCCGCTCAGCCAGTCGAGCTCCTGCTCGGGAAGGCGCCGCTCGCCCGCGAGGCCGTACATGATCTGCAGGTCGGCCGGATCGCCCGCGGCGGCCCGCAGCAGCCAGTCGCGCCAGGCCTCGGCCTCGTCGAGATAGCCGGCCGAGAGCAGCGCGCCGAGCGTCAGGGTCGAGTCGCGCAGCCAGCAGTACCGGTAGTCCCAGTTCCGTACGCCGCCGATCTCCTCGGGGAGCGAGGAGGTGGGGGCGGCCACGATGCCGCCGGTCGGCGCGAAGATGAGCGCCTTCAGCGTGAGGAGGGAGCGGAGCACGGCCTCCCGGTGCGGGCCTTCGTAGCGGCAGCGGTCCGCCCACGCCTGCCAGTCCTCCACGCTGTGCCGCAGCGACTCGTGCGGGTCGATCAGCGGTGGGCGCTTCTCGTGGGAGGGGTGCCAGGTCAGGACGAAGGCGACGGTCTCGCCGGCCTCGACCGTGAACTCCGAGTGCGTGCCGAAGTCCTCGCCCCACGTGTGGACGTGCGGTTCGCTGCGCAGCCACGCCGAGTCCGGGCCCGCGACGGCGACCCGGTGCCCGTCGGCGCGGCGCATCCACGGCACGACGGAGCCGTAGTCGAAGCGCAGACGCAGCGTGCCGCGCACGGTGACGCGCCCGCTGAGGCCCTCGACGATGCGCACGACATCCGGGGCCCTGTCGCGCTGCGGCATGAAGTCGGTGACGCGGACGCTGCCGTCCGGCGTCTCCCACTCGGTGTCGAGCACGAGGGAGCCGGGGCGGTACGCGCGCGTGGTGCAGTGTTCGGCCCCTTCGGGGGCGAGCCGCCAGTGGCCGTTCTCCTCGCTGCCGAGCAGCGCGGCGAAACAGGCGGGGGAGTCGAACCGGGGCAGGCACAGCCAGTCGATCGACCCGTCCCTGCCGACGAGCGCGGCGGTCTGGTGGTCACCGATGAGGGCGTAATCCTCGATATGTGGGCGCACACGCCATGGGTTCCCCGTCAGCGGCGGGGTGCTGCATGCGAGTTTTCCGTCGGTCAGCCGACGGCGGCCGGCTCCTCGGCCTCGGACGTGGACGTCTCTTCCTTACGACGCCGCTCCCGAACCTCGCGCCGCACCAGCACCACCCAGCCCACGGGAACCGCGGCGGCGAACAGCCACCACTGGATCGCGTACGCGTAGTTCAGCGCGGAGTCCTCCTTGCCGGGGGCTCCGACCAGTTCGGGCGTTCCGCCCTTCGGCTCGGGCGCGGTCTGGGCGACGTAGCCGCCGAGCACCGTCCTGCCGAGGCGCTCGGCCTCCTGCTTGCTGTTGATCAGCATGACCTGCCGGGCGGGCAGATCCTTGAGGTCCTTGATGCCGCTGGCCGCGGTCGTCTCGTTGGGCATCAGTCGGCCGGTGACGGTGGTCTCGCCGCGCGGCGGGGCGGGGACCTTCGGGAAGGCGGTCTGCGCCCCGTTCGCCGGGATCCAGCCGCGGTTGACCAGCAGGACCCTGCCGTCCTTCAGGATGAACGGGGTCAGGATGTGATAGCCGACCTCTTCGTCGGCGTTGACCCGGCGGCGCACCACGACCTCGTCGGCGGTGTCGTAGTGGCCCTTCGCGGTCACCGATCGGTACCGCTCGTGGCTGTTGACGACGTGGCCGGGGGACGCCAGGTCCTCCACGGGCACGGCCTTCGCACGGAGGGCGTTCGTGACCAGCTGGTTCCTGGCGTCGCGCTCCTCGTAGCGGTGCATCTGCCAGATGCCCAGCCGGATCATCGTGGGGATGAGAACGAGGGCGACCAGGGTGAGGATCACCCACTGCCGGGTCAACAGGAAGCGGTACACCCCATGACCGTACAGCGGCGGGCATGGGGTGCTTTCAGTGGGGTGTGCCCGATTGCGGCGGGCGTGTGCCGAAGGGTTCAGACGTTGTCGACGATGCCCACCTTCCCCTCCGCGCGGGAGCAGTGCGCCCCGCAGAACCAGTGCCCGTCGACCTCGACGCCCTGCCCGATGATGCGGCACCGGCAGTGCTCGCAGATCGGCGCCATGCGGTGAATGGCGCAGCTGAAGCAGTCGAAGACGTGGACCGCTCCCTGGGCATGGACCTCGAAGGACATGCCGTAGTCGTTTCCGCAGACCTCACAACGTGCCATGCGCCACAGGGTGGGTGCCCGAAGCGGCGCCGGGCGAGGGGGCGCGGGGCGAGTCGCCCCGCGTTCACCCGTCTGCCCGGCCCGGTGGCCTACGCGCCGTCCGCCGGAGCCACGTCCTGCAACAGCTGTCCGAACGCCGCCTCGTCCATGACCGGCGTCCCGAACTGCTTCGCCTTGACGACCTTCGAGGTGTACGAGTCCGGGTCATTGGTCACGAGGAGGCTGGTGAGCCGGGACAGGCTCGTCGCCACATGGAGGCCCGCGTCGACGGCCCGGTCCTCCAGGAGCTCACGGTCGACCGACGTGTCCCCGGAGAACGCCACCCGCATGCCCTGCTTGAGCGGCTTGTCCGGCTCGTAGCGCCCCGGGTTCGGGTACGGGCAGGCGGGGCGCTTGCGCGAGGCGCGCCAGGTGCCCCCGCCGCCTCCCCGGTAGGAGGACCCGGGCTGGCGCGGCACCGACGCGTCCGACCACTCGGTGAGCGGGCGGCATTCGAGCAGCGGCAGCCGCACGTTGTCCGCGGCGGCCGTGCGCAGGCTCGGGCGGAACGCCTCGGCGAGCACGCGCGCGTCGTCCAGCGCGTTGTGCGCGTGCTCCTGTACGACGCCGAAGTGCGCCGCGAGGGACTCCAGCTTGTGGTTGGGCAGCGGCAGGCCCAGCTCCTTGGAGAGCGCGATGGTGCACAGGCGCTGGCGGACCGGGGCGGTGCGCTGTGCGCGCGCGTACTCGCGGGCGATCATCGACCAGTCGAACACCGCGTTGTGCGCGACCAGGACGCGGTCGTCGAGGCGCGCGGCGAACTCCTCGGCGATGTCCGAGAACAGCGGGGCGGCCGTCAGCACGTCCGTCGTCAGGCCGTGGATCCACACGGGTCCTGGATCGCGCTGCGGGTTGACCAGCGTGTACCAGTGGTCCTCGACATCGCCCCGCGCGTCCAGGCGGTAGACGGCGGCGGAGATGATCCGGTCGTCCCGGGACAGGCCGGTGGTCTCCACGTCGACGACCGCGTATCCCTTCGGATACGCGGCCGGCCAGGAGGCTGCGGACGCTGCGGTCGGATGGTCTTCGAGCATGGTCCCAGAGGATACGGGCCCGGACTGACACTCCCGTCGCCGCCTTCCCCACAAGCCGTGTCGCGGATCACGCCGCGGCTCAAGTGGGCGGGTCCAGGAGCGACTTCACCAGGGCGCGTACGGAAGTTGTGAAGATCCGCTCCGGGTCGGCGGGCGCGGCGAGCGCGCGGGCCAGCACCCGGTCCTCCTCCGCCGTGCCCGCGCCCCAGAGTTCCTCCTCGCGCGGGTGCTGCACCGGGGCCCGCTCCCGGTTCCGCTCGACGAGGACATGGCCGACGACCTGGAAGAGGACCGCGCGCACCGCCTCGGCGGCGGGCGTCCCGCGCAGGCCCGCGGCGTGCACCTCGTGCACCAGCGCCTGCTGCGCGGGCAGGAACATCCGCTCGGTGAGGCCGCGTTCATGGACCATCGCGATCAGATGCGGGTGGGCGCGCAGCCGGCGGCGCAGCGTGCGGGCGACGGACAGGACGCGGTCCTGCGGCGTGGCGCCGCGTGGCCTGAAGCCGCCGAGGTCGGCGACGGTGCGCTCCACCAGGGCGTCGAGCAGGGACTCGCGGTTGCCGACGTGCCAGTAGATCGACGTGACGGCCGTGCCCAGTTCGGCCGCGAGCTTGCGCATGGTGAGCGCCTGCGGACCGTGCTGCTTGACGAGACCGGCGGCGACGGCGACGACCTCTTCGCGGGTGAGCGGTGCGCGTGCCGCCATTTCTCGCCCTCCCCGGCCTTGTTCCGTGCACCTTGTCCTGTGCGCATGTCTTTACCCTTCATCGCCTCCGGTGTAACTGTGTTACAGGCGCCTCGCGAACGACCGAACGACCCCCATCACGTCTCGTACGAAGGGTGGTACGACATGGCACGCGTACGGTACGGAGCGCGCAGTGAGGCGGAGATCGCCGCTTCGCGCTCGGCGAGCAGCAAACTTCCCGACATCTGGTCCACCGGTGTGGTGGCCGTGTGGGAATCCGATCCGGACGCGGTGGCCGCGGTTCTGCCGCCACCGCTGAAGCCCACGGGGCGGCCCCTGGTGCGGGCCAACATCAGCAAGGTCGACCTGCCGGGCTATCCGCTCGGCGCGGGCTCGGTGGCCGTCGCCGCCGAGCACGGGGGAGTGCAGGGCTGGTATCCGCTCGTCATGCCGATGACGCACGAGCGGGCGCTGATCGGCGGGCGCGAGGTCTTCGGCGAACCGAAGAAGCTCGGCGAGGTCACGGTGGAGCGCGACGGGCTCGTCGTCCACGCGGCGCTCGCGCGGCACGGCATCGCGTTCGTGGAGGTGCGCGGCGCCGTCAGCGGCAGCCTGCCCATCCCGGAGCCTTCGCAGAAGACGGACTTCTACTTCAAGTTCCTTCCAGGGGTGGACGGTTCGGGCTTCGACGCGGAACCCGTCCTCGTGCACTGCCTGCGCAACGAGAAGGTCAGGAAGCTGGAGCAGATCACCGGCGACATCGTCCTGCGGGAGTCCATGTACGACCCGGTCGCCGACCTTCCGGTGCGGTCCCTCGTGGACATCACCATCGGCGAGAAGACCACCGACCAGAAGGGCAAGGTCGTCGAGCGGGTCAGCGCCGAGGCCCTGCTCCCGTACATCCATCAGCGCTACGACGACCCGCAGCAGATCCACGACGGCCCGCCCGAGGGGAGCGCCTGACATGGAGCTGCGTGAGGGACAGGTCGCCGTCGTCACGGGCGCCGCGAGCGGGATCGGGCTCGCCATGGCGCGGCGGTTCGCGGCGGACGGCCTGAAGGTGGTCCTCGCCGACGTCGAGAAGGGCGCCCTGGAGACGGCCGCCGCCGAACTGCGCGACACCGGGGCCACCGTGCACGCGCGCGTGGTCGACGTCGGCGAGCGCGAGCAGGTCATGGACCTCGCCGAGGACACGTACGCGACGTTCGGCGCCTGCCATGTGCTGTGCAACAACGCGGGAGTCGGCTCGGGGGCCGAGGGCCGCATGTGGCAGCACGAACCGAACGACTGGAAGTGGGCGTTCAACGTCAACGTGTGGGGTGTCTTCCACGGCATCCAGGCCTTCGTGCCGCGCATGATCGAGGCCGGCGAACCCGGCCACATCGTCAACACGTCCTCGGGGGACGGCGGTATCGCACCGCTGCCGACGGCGTCCGTGTACGCCGTCACGAAGGCGGCCGTCGTGACCATGACCGAGTCGCTGTACGCGCACCTGAAGGCGGAGCACGCGCGCGTGGGCGCGTCCGTGCTGTTCCCCGGCCCCCACATGCTGCGCACGGGCCTGTGGGAGTCGCACCGCAACCGGCCCGACCGGTTCGCGAAGGAGCGGCCCCGCAAGACGCCGTACCGCAGCATCGCCAAGTGGGAGGCCGCCATGAAGGAGGCCGGTCACGAGGTCGAGTTCACGCCCGTCGAGGAGGTCGCCGACTTCGTCGCGGAGGGCATCGCGGCGGACCGGTTCTGGCTGCTCCCCGAGAGCGAGCACAGCGACCGGCAGATCCGGGGCCGCTCGCAGTCGATGCTGGACCGGGCGAACCCGGCGTACCTGGAGAGCTTCATTCTCGACTGAGAACCGAGGTGAGACGCACGATGAGCAATCAGGACCCCTATCTGATCATCTCCTCCGACTGCCACGCCGGGCTGCCCACCGAGGAGTACCGGCCCTACCTGGACAGCCGTTTCCACCGCGACTTCGACGAATTCCTCGGCGAGCGGGACAAGCGCCGGGAGGAGGCGACCCGGCTCGGCATCCGCAACGACGCGTTCGCCGCCAAGTGGTTCGAGGACAACGAAGAGGGCCTGCGCGGCGGCTGGGACGCCGCACAGCGCCTCAAGGAGCTCGACGGCGACGGGGTGGCCGCCGAGGTCGTCTTCCCCGACGCCGACGCCGTGGACAGCCAGACGGCGGCGCCCTTCGGCGTCGGGCTCGGCCTCTCCGGCGACCAGGACCCCGAACTCGGCATGGCGGGCGCGCAGGCCCACAACCGCTGGCTCGCCGAGTTCGTGTCGCAGAACCCCGAACGGCACTGCGGCGTCGCCCTGTTGCCCATCACGGCCGACCCCGACAAGGTCGTCGCCGAGGTGCACCGCGCCAAGGAGTCCGGGCTCGGCGCCCTGATGATCCCCGCCATGTGGGTCGACAAGGATCCGTACCACTCCCGGCGCTACGACCCCGTGTGGGCGGCGGCCGCCGAGTGCGGGATGCCGATCGTCACGCACTCGGGGGCCGCGCCGCGCCACGAGTACGGCGACCATCTGGGCATCTACGTGAGCGAAGTGACGTGGTGGCCGTCCCGCCCGCTGGCGTTCCTGCTGTGGTCGGGCGTCTTCGAGCGGCATCCGGGGCTGAAGTTCGGCGTCGCAGAGTCCGGTTGCTGGTGGCTGCCGAACCTGCTGTGGTTCATGGACCGCCTCTACCTGGGCGCGCACGGCGGCAAGAAGCTCTCCCCGTTCGCCGAACTGAAGCGCTCCCCGGCCGAGTACCTGGACCGGCAGGTCTTCATCTGCGCCACCAACACCAAGCGCCGCGAACTCGCCCAGCGCTACGAGATCGGCGTCGACAACATCCTGTGGGGCAGCGACTTCCCGCACCCCGAGGGAACGTGGCCCGACACGCGCGCGTGGCTGCGCAAGACCTTCCACGACATACCCGTCTCGGAGACCCGCCGGATGCTGGGCCTGTCGGCCGCCGAGGTGTTCGGCTTCGACACCGCCAAGCTCGCGCCGCTCGCCGCCCGCATCGGACCGACCCCGGCCGACCTCGGCCAGGACGACGACCAGAGCGCCGTGGAGGCGTCCTGGGCGCGCTCGCGCGACGTGGGCCGGCACTGGCTGACCGACCACGACTTCCCGACGCTCGGGGTGACCCCATGAGTCCTGTGAGCCCTGTGAGCCCTGCGCATCCCGATGCCGACCGCTACACCGTGATCTCGGCGGACTGCCACGCGGGCGCCGATCTCCTCGACTACAAGCCGTACTTGGCGAGGGAACACCACGACGCGTTCGACGCCTGGGCCGCCACGTACGTGAACCCGTACCAGGACCTGCTCGCCGACACGGCCGACCGCAACTGGAACTCCGACCGTCGCGTCGAGGAGCTGGAGCGGGACGGCATCGTCGCCGAGGTCGTCTTCCCGAACACCATCCCGCCGTTCTTCCCGTCCGCGTCGCTCATGGCGCCCGCGCCCACGCGTGAGGAGTTCGAGCAGCGCTGGGCGGGCCTGCGCGCCCACAACCGGTGGCTCGCGGACTTCTGCGCCGCCGCCCCGGGCCGCAGGGCGGGCGTCTTCCAGATCCTCCTCAACGACGTCGACGAGGCCGTGAAGGAGATCCGCTGGGCGGCCGAAGCGGGCCTGAAGGGCGGCCTGTTGCTGCCCGGCACGCCGCCGGGTTCGGGGCTCCCGGAGCTCTACTCGTCGACGTACGACCCGATCTGGCGGACCTGCGCCGAACTCGGCGTCCCGGTCAACCACCACGCGGGTTCGGCGTCCCCGCCGCTCGGCGAGGAACCGGCCGCCCGCGCGGTCTTCATGGTCGAGACGACGTGGTTCTCGCACCGCGCCCTGTGGCACCTCGTCTTCGGCGGCGCCTTCCGCAAGCACCCCGACCTGAGGCTCGTCCTCACGGAGCAGGGCTCGGGCTGGATCCCCGGCGTCCTCGACATGCTGGACTACTACCACGCGCGCCTGGTCCGGGCGGCCACGAAGGCGAACACGGCGGAGTCCAAGTTCGGTGCCGGGCTCGCCGATTCGATGGGCAAGGGCCCCTCCACCGTGTGGCGCGAGAACTGCTTCGTGGGCGCGAGTTTCATGCGGCCCCACGAAGTGCCCCTGCGGGACCGGATCGGCCTCGACAAGATCATGTGGGGCAGCGACTACCCGCACGACGAAGGCACGCACCCGTACACGCGCGAGGGCCTGCGCATCGCCTACGCGGGGCTGCCGAAGGACGAGATCGCCGCGATGGTCGGCGGTAACGCGGCCCGCGTCTACGGGTTCGACCTCGGCCTCCTCGACCCCATCGCGGCCCGCGTGGGCCCCACGGTCGCGGAGATCGACGAGCCGCTCAAGGAGCCGCCCGCGGACGCGACGAGCCCGGTGTTCGCACCAGGGGCGTCGGTACGCGTGTGGTGACGCGCCTGGTGGCATGCTCACCGCGTGACGGAACGCGGAGCGCAACCCACCCATGACGAGTCCCACGGCGGCGCGCTCGGCTCGCGGCTCAACTGGTTGCGCGCCGCCGTACTCGGCGCCAACGACGGCGTGGTCTCCACCGCTGGGCTCGTCGTCGGCGTCGCCGGAGCCACCGACGACCGCTCCACGCTGCTCACGGCCGGGCTCGCCGGGCTGCTCGCCGGATCGATGTCCATGGCGGCCGGCGAGTACGTCTCCGTGTCGACGCAGCGCGACTCCGAGAAGGCCGCCATCGCCATGGAGAAGCGCGAGCTGACCGAGCAGCCGGCCGCCGAACTGGAGGAACTCACCGACCTGTTGGAGGAGCGCGGGCTCAGCCGCGAGGTCGCCCGCGAGGCGGCCGAGCAGCTCACCGAACGGGACGCGCTGCGCGCCCACGCGCGCGTGGAGCTCGGCATCGACCCCGACGACCTCACCAACCCGTGGCACGCCGCCTGGGCCAGCTTCCTCGCCTTCACGGCGGGCGCGCTGCTGCCGCTGCTCGCGATCGTCCTGCCGCCCTCCGCGTGGCGGCTGCCCGTCACGGTCGGCTCCGTCCTCGTGGCGCTCGCCTTCACCGGCTACAGCAGCGCCCGGACGGGCAGCGCGGCGGTGCGGCCCGCGGTGTGGCGCAACGTCGGCGGGGGAGCGCTCGCGATGGCCGTCACGTACGCGGCGGGATCTTTGTTGGGTGCGGCCGGAGTTTGATCCCTTACCGGCAGTAATACTTGTCGGTAACTACCTATAGCCGGGGGCAGGTCAGGGCCCTTACGGTGCACGCATGCCGACCCCGAACCTGCCCGACGCCGTGCTGTGGTCGATCCCCGCGTTCGTGCTGCTGACGATCGTGGAGATCGTCAGTGTCCGGATCCACCCCGACGAGGACGCCGCCGGCTACGAGACCAAGGACGCGGCGACGAGCGTCACCATGGGGCTCGGAAGCCTGGTCTTCGACTTCCTGTGGAAGATCCCGATCGTCGCGATCTACACGGCGGTCTACGAACTCACGCCGCTGCGCGTGCCCGTCCTGTGGTGGACGATCCCGCTGATGCTGCTCGGCCAGGACTTCTTCTACTACTGGTCGCACCGCGGGCACCACGTGATCCGCATCCTGTGGGCGTGCCACGTGGTGCACCACTCCAGCCGCAGGTTCAACCTCACCACCGCGCTGCGCCAGCCCTGGACGAGCCTGACCGTGTGGCCGTTCTACCTGCCGCTCATCGCGCTGGGCGTGCACCCGGCGGCGCTCGCGTTCTGCTCGTCGGTCAACCTCGTGTACCAGTTCTGGATCCACACCGAGCGCATCGACAAGATGTGGCGCCCCTTCGAGTTCGTCTTCAACACGCCCTCCCACCACCGCGTCCACCACGCCTCCCAAGGCGGCTACCTGGACCGGAACTTCGGCGGGATCTTCATCCTCTGGGACCGGCTCTTCGGGTCGTGGGTCGCGGAGGTCGAGCGCCCCGAGTTCGGGCTCACCAAGAACATCAGCACGTACAACCCGCTGCGCGTCGCCACCCACGAGTACGCGGCCATCGCCAAGGACCTGAAGGCGGCCGCCAGTTGGCGCGAGCGGGCCGGGAGGGTCTTCCGGGGGCCCGGGTGGCAGCCCGAGCGCGTCGGCGTCCCGAAGGCCCCGCAGAAGGTCACGGAGGGCGCCGCGTGAGGCCTGCCGCATCGTTGTGGCGTGCCGCGTTCTTCGTGGTGTGCGCCGCCGACCTCGTGGCGCTGCTCGTGGGCGCGGACGGCGCGCACGTCGTCCTCAAGCCCCTGCTCATGCCGCTCCTCGCGGCCTACGTGATCGCGTGCCGCGGCCCCCGGCTGCTGTGCGCCGCGCTGCTGTTCGGCTGGTGCGGTGACGTGCTGCTGCTGTTCGACCAGGACACCGTGTTCCTCGCCGGGATGGGCGCCTTCGCCGTCGGCCACGTCTGCTACCTGGTGCTCTTCAAGCGGCACGGTTCGGTACGCGCGCGTGGCGCGCTGCTCGGCGCCGCGTACGGCGTCGCGCTCGTCGTGACGGTGGCCGCCCTGTGGCCCGACCTTCCGGCGGACATGCGCGGGCCCGTCGCCGCGTACAGCGTGCTGCTGACCTGCATGGCGTTCGCGTCCTCCCGGCTCGGGCCGGCCGCGGGCGTGGGCGGCGCCCTGTTCCTGCTCTCGGACTCGCTCATCGCCACGGGCATCGCCGACTGGCCCGCCCTGCCGCGCCCCGACCTCTGGGTCATGGGCACCTACGTGGCGGCGCAGTACCTGCTCGCCCGGGGCGTGCTCGGGGAGCGGGCCGCGCCCCCTTCGGCGTACCGTGAAAGACGCGCCGAAACCCGGCGCGTCGCTCACTGACCTGCATCGATTGCGGGACCCGCACGAAGGAAAACCTCCCATGCGCGCCACCACCATCCACGCCCCGTACGACATGCGCGTGGAGGACGTACCCGATCCCGTCATCGTGCTGCCCACGGACGCCGTGGTGCGCGTCCTGCGCGCCTGCGTCTGCGGCAGCGACCTCTGGGCCTACCGGGGCGAGGCCGCGCGACAGGCCGGGCAGCGCATCGGGCACGAGTTCCTCGGCGTCGTCGAGGAGACCGGCTCCGAGGTGTCCGTGTTCAAGCGCGGCGACCTGGTCGTCGCGCCCTTCATGTGGTCGGACGGGGTGTGCGACTACTGCCGCGAGGGCCTCACCACGTCATGCGAGCACGGCGGATTCTGGGGCGCGGTCGGCTACGACGGAGGCCAGGGCGAGGCCGTGCGCGTCCCGTACGCCGACGGCACGCTCGTCGCGCTGCCGGCCGACGCCGCCTCGGACGACCGCCTGCTGTCCGCCCTGCTGACGCTGTCCGACGTGCTGGGCACCGGCCACCACGCGGCGCTCGGCGCGGGCGTGCGCAAGGGCGCGACCGTCGCCGTCGTCGGGGACGGCGCCGTGGGCCTGTGCGGCGTCCTCGCGGCCCACCGGCTCGGCGCCGAGCGGATCATCGCGCTCGGCCGCCACCAGGCGCGTACGGACATCGCACGGAGCTTCGGCGCCACGGACGTCGTCGCGGAGCGCGGCGAGGCGGCGGTCGCGGCGGTCCGCGAACTCACCCGCGGCCAGGGCGCGCACGCCGTGATCGAGGCGGTCGGCACCGAGCAGTCCATGAACACCGCCGTGAACATCACCCGCGACGGCGGCGCCATCGGCTTCGTCGGCGTCCCGCACGGCAGCGGCGGCGGCGTCGACCTGCGCGTCATGTTCGACCACAACATCGCGCTGCGCGGCGGCGTGGCCCCCGTCCGCACATACATCCCCGACCTGCTGCCCGACGTCCTGGACGGGACCATCGACCCGTCGCCCGTCTTCGACATGACGGTCGACATCGAGGGCGTGCCCGATGGCTACAAGGCGATGGACGAGCGCGCCGCCCTCAAGGTGATGGTCACCAACTAGGCGCACCAACTAGGCGCGTCTACGGGCGCTCCGGGCTCACCAGCGGATCGGCACCGGCAGCGCCGTCAGCGCCGCCGACACCGCCACCACGACCGCCAGGATCACGACCTCCGCGCGCGCGGGTGTGTAGGCCCGTCCGCGGTCCGGGGCGCCGCGCAGGCGCAGCCGCGCCGCCAGGGCGAGCCCGGCGACGACGGCGACGAGGAGCACCTTCGCGAGCAGCACGCGCCCGTACGCCGTCGTCGTCAGCTGGTCGAGGACCGTGCTCGGCGGCATCCGGCGCAGGGTGCTGCACACGCCCGTCGCGGTGATGGCCGCGAGCAGCACCGCGGCCACGCGCGCGTAGAGGCCGAGAAGCGCCGTGCCCGCCTCGGGGGCGGTCGTGTGCCAGGCGTGGGTCGTGCGCAGCACGTACAGCAGTCCGCCCACCCACAGGGCGGCGCAGGTCAGATGGACCAGGGTGAGACCCGAGCCGAGCAGAGCGCTGTCCTCGGCCGCCGGGTGCGCCCGCAGCGCCTCCGCCGCGGCCACGGCGGCCAGCGGGAGCAGCGCCGTCGCAGGACGCCGCCAGCGGGCGCACAGGCCCGCGAGCAGAAAGCCGTTGACCTCCACGAGCGCGAGCGTGCCGTCCCGCGTTCCGCCCAGGCCGCCGAGGTCCAGCGCCGCGACGCTGTGCGGAATCAGGTTCCCCGAGGCCACCACGGAGGCGAGCCCGAGCGCTGCCGCGAATCCGGCCCACGGCGCGTACGCCGACCAGGTGCGGGGAAGCTCCCGCGACGGGTCCACCCTGCGTGCGAGGAACCCGGCGAACACCTCGCCCACCTGGACGCACAACGCCGCGAACAGGACCGTGCGCAGGAGAGCGAGCACGCCGACGCCGGGCGCCGCGGCCTCCCCTGTGCCGTCGAGCGCGGCGCGCGGCCCGAACAGCGGGATCAGCGCGGCCACGGCGACGAGTACGAGCACGGCGACGGCGCGTCCCGCGCCGGGTCCGCGCAGGGAGACGTCGGCCCCGACGGACACGGGAGCCTCGGTGGGCGGCGGTATGGAGCTCACCATTGGATCTTCACCAGGCGGCACCGATCCCGGCAAGCGCAGACCGACAGGCGGGGCATGCGGGTCCGGACCGTGCGCGTTCGGACCATGCACGTACGGACCGTGTGCGGCCGGGTCCGGTGCTGCGCTGCGGGGGTTCACGACTACGTAGGACGCGATTTCGCGCGCCCCTGGTTCACCCCGCCGGCAGCCAACCGGCTTCGTCCGTGCCCCAAACCCCCGGAGGACGCGCCCAGTTCGCCGGCCCGCCGACGAACGACAGCGGCGGCAGGGCGTGCCGCAGGCGCCCGATCGGGCTGTCCGCCTCGGTCAGCCAGACGGCCGGATCGTCCGCCTCGTACGGCTCCGCGCGCTCGCCGTACTCCTTCGGGCGCGGCCCTCGCACGAGCCAGGCGGCCGTCTGCGCGAGCGCGAGCCGCACCACCCGCGAACCGCCCTGTGTCGTCTGCTCGGTGAGCGCGCGCAGCACGGCCGCCGCGAGCAGATAGCCCGTGCCGTGGTCGAGCGCCTGCGCGGGCAGCGCTCCGGGGCGCTCGGGGGAGCCCTCGGTCGCCGCGACGCCCGCCGCCACCTGGACGAGGCTGTCGAAGCCGCGCCGCCCGCCCCACGGCCCGTACCCGCCCCACGCCGACAGCGCCGCCACCACGAGCCCCGGCCGCCGCTCGGCGAGCGCCTCCGCGGCGAGCCCGAACCGGTCGAGCGCGCCGGGTCGGTACCCCGTGACCACCACGTCCGCGCCCGCGAGCAGCTCGTCGAACGTGCGCCGGTCCGCCGCGCCCTTCAGGTCGAGCCGGGTCGAGCGCTTGCCGAAACCGGTGTCGGCGTGCGCGTCCGCCGACTCGGGCAACCGGGGCGCGTCCACCCGCAGCACGTCCGCGCCGAGCAGCGCCAGGGTGCGCGTCGCGACCGGACCCGCGATGACGCGCGTGAGGTCGAGGACCCGGATCCCGGCCGCGGGCGAGAGCACCCCGCGCGACAGCGTCCGGACCGGCGCATTGTCGACCCGGTCGAGCGTCAGGAGCGGCCGGGCCGCCACCTGCGCGCCCTGCGGATGCGCCGCCCACTCCTCGGGCGTGCGCAGCGCGACGGCCAGGCCCCCGGCCGCGTACACCGTCTCCTCGACCTCGTGCGCGGAGCGCTCCTTGAGCAGCGCCGCGACCTCGTCCACGGTCGCGTCCGCGCCGACCCCGAGGGCCGCGCACAGCCGCGCCCGGTGGTGCGGATAGTTCGCGTGGGTGCGCAGCCAGCCGTCCCGCGTGCGCCAGAAGCGCGACAGCGGCGCGAAGCTGACCGGCGCGCGCCCGTCGATCAGCAGATGCCGCTCGCTGGTGAACGCGGTCGCCACCGCGCCGTCGTCGACACGCACCCGGACGGCGCCGAGCGGATGCCTCGCGCGCGTGGCGGCCAGTTCCGCGGCGGCGAGGGAGCAGCAGGCGACGCAGGATCTGGCCAGGTCGGCGACGGGGAGGCGGGCGGGCAGCGCACCCGCGCGCGTGCGGTACGAAACGCGGGCGAGCAGGGCGGGGTCGCCGCCGAGCGCCGCCCACGCGGCCCGGGTGTCGACCGGTGCATGGGGCGCATGTGTCATGTCCGCACTATCGCGCAGCACGCGGCCCCGGCACACGGGCGGCACACGCAGGGGCCGGGTGGCGTGCGCCACCCGGCCCCCGGATCGCCTCACATGTCGCGTACAGAGAAGGTCACTTGACGGCCTTCAGCGCGTCGACGATCCCGTACCCGTAGAAGCCGTTGCGCCGCTCGGGGCCCTCGCAGACCGCGTCGACCGTGCCGTCGCCGTCCCCGTCGTACGCGGTCGGGCACGGCTCCTTGTCGGCTTGCGCCTTCATCAGGGCCTGCAACTGCGCCGGAGTGGCCTTCGGGTGCGTCGACTTGAGGAGCGCGGCGACGCCGGCGGCGTGCGGCGAGGCCATCGACGTGCCCTGCAGCCAGCCGTACTGGTTGCCCGGCAGCGTGGACAGGATGCGGCCGTCCTGCGACGGGGTGTCGGTCGGCTTCTTGTACTTGTCGCCGCCCGGCGCCGCGATGTCGATGACACCGTTGCCGTACGTCGAGTAGTACGACTTGGCCTTGGTCACGCCCGTCGCGCTCACCGTGACGACACCCTGCAGCTGGGTCGGGATGTCGAAGCAGGTGTGCGGGTCGATCGTGCGGTTCACCGGTGTCGAGTCGTCGGGGCTGGAGTCGTCCACGATCGCGTCGGAGTCGAGGTCGTGGTTGGAGTTGCCAGCGGACGCCAGGTTCAGGGTGCCCTTCTTCTGGGCGTACAGCTGGGCCCGGTTCACCGCGTCGACGATGGCCCGCTGGTCGGGGTCGTCCATGCAGTTGTAGAGCCACGGGTCCACGTAGTAGCTGTTGTTGGTGACCTCGATGCCGTGGTCCGCGGCGAACACGAAGGCGCAGACGACGCTCTCCGGGTAGAACAGCTCGGTGACCGGGTCGGCCACCTTGATGCCCGCGACCTTCACGCCCGGCGCGACACCGGCGACGCCGATCCCGTTGCGCGCGGCGGCGATCTCACCCGCGACGTGCGTGCCGTGGTAGGCGTCGGCATCGCTCGGCCGCCAGGCGCCCGGCGAGGTGTCCGCCTTGCCGCCGACACAGCTCGCGGACTGCGAGGCGGAGAAGTTCGGGGCGAGGTCGGGGTGGGTGTCGTCCACGCCGGTGTCGATGACGCCGACGGTGACCTTGCTGCTGCCCGGGTTGATCTTCGCGGCCTTGTCGGCGCCCATCGCCCGCAGGTCCCACTGGTCGGCCTCGAGCGGCTCCTGGTCCGAACTCGCCTGCGCCGCGACGGACTTGGCCTCCGCCTTCGTCAGCTTCTGGACGGCGCCCTCTTCGGTGGTGCCGGCCGGGGTGAGCGGCGCGGTGCGGGTCGCGCCCGCCGTGGCCACCCCCTTCGCCGCGCGTATCCGCTTGCCGAAGTCGGCGTTCGAGGACTGGACGACGATGACGCCGATCTTCGCGTACGTCGCGACTATGGAGCCGTCCGCCGCGGATATCGCCTGGGTCACCGAGGAGATCGTGCGGGCATCGGTGCCGCGCGTGTTCACCACGTACGTGAGCGAGGAGGCCGAACTGGCCGCCGCCGAGGGCGAGTCGGCGACGGGGGCCGCGGCCGCGGACGGGAGGAAACCGAAGGAGGCGGTCAGTGCGATACCGACCGGCAGGGCGAGAGCCAGGCGGCGCCGAGACGACAGTCGTCCGGCGGGCAGGCGTCTGGAAGGCAGATGAGCCATGGGGTCTCCACATCATCCGTCGTTTATGGAAATGCCCGGTACACGAGTGGGTCCCGGGCAGGTACATGACGCGTGGTGCGGTGTGAACGTATCTCTGGTCGCCGCAGGTCATCAACGAGTTCCGAAAGAAGTTCCGAAAGAGCAAAGGGAGTTGAACCTCGTCGACCGTGCTCCCGTGCCGTTGTGCAGGGGGTCGGGGAGCTCTACCATCGCGACCCGGCCCGCGTGATCCAGATCACGTTGAGGTTAGAGAGACAGCACCCCACCGCGAGGAGAGTCCGTGGCCACCGACGCACCAACACCGCAGCAGGGCAGCCCGCACGACGGGCCCGCGCTGCCCTCCACCGAGAAGTTCATCGAGGTGCAGGAGGGCGCGGAGTTCGGTGAACTGCGGCGCGCGCACCGCTCGTTCGCCTTCCCGCTGACCCTCGCCTTCATCGCCTGGTACCTCGTGTACGTGCTGCTGTCGAACTACGCGGGCGACTTCATGGGCACCAAGGTCTTCGGCAACATCAACGTCGCCTTCGTCCTCGGGCTCGCCCAGTTCCTGACCACGTTCCTCATCGCCTGGTGGTACTCGCGGCACGCCGCCACCAAGCTCGACCCGAAGGCCGAGGCCATCAAGACCCGTCTGGAGGGCGGCGAGTGAACCCCCACATGTCCCAACTCCCCCTGGCCGCCGAGGCGAGCGAGCACCGGCCGCTGATCATCAGCCTGTTCGCGGTGTTCGTCCTCGCGACCCTCGTCATCACCATCTGGGCCGGCCGCCAGACCAAGAGCGCGTCCGACTTCTACGCGGGCGGCCGCCAGTTCACCGCTTTCCAGAACGGCCTCGCGGTCTCCGGCGACTACATGTCCGCCGCGTCGTTCCTCGGCATCGCGGGCGCCATCGCGCTCGCCGGCTACGACGGCTTCCTCTACTCGATCGGCTTCCTGGTCGCCTGGCTCGTCGCACTGCTCCTGGTCGCCGAACCGCTGCGCAACTCCGGGCGCTACACGATGGGCGACGTGCTCGCCTACCGGATGCGCCAGCGCCCGGTGCGCACGGCGGCCGGCACCTCGACGATCGTCGTCTCGATCTTCTACCTGCTCGCGCAGATGGCGGGCGCGGGCGTGCTCGTCTCGCTGCTGCTCGGCATCACCTCGGACGCGGGCAAGGTCGGCATCGTCGCCCTGGTCGGCATCCTGATGATCGTCTACGTCACCATCGGCGGCATGAAGGGCACCACCTGGGTGCAGATGGTCAAGGCGGTGCTGCTGATCATCGGGGCCATCCTGCTGACGTTCCTGGTCCTGCTGAAGTTCGACTTCAACATCTCGGACCTGCTGGGCACCGCGGCCGAGAACAGCGGCAAGGGTTCGGCGTTCCTGGAGCCGGGCCTGAAGTACGGCCTCACCTCCACGTCGAAGATCGACTTCATCTCGCTCGGCATCGCGCTCGTGCTCGGCACGGCGGGCCTGCCGCACATCCTGATCCGCTTCTACACGGTGCCGACCGCCAAGGCGGCCCGTAAGTCGGTCAACTGGGCCATCGGCATCATCGGCGCCTTCTACCTGATGACGATCGCGCTCGGCTTCGGCGCGGCCGCGCTCATCAAGCCGGACGAGATCATCGCCTCCAACCCGGCGGGCAACACGGCGGCGCCCCTGCTGGCGCTCCATCTCGGCGGCGTCGACTCCAGCTGGGGCGCGATCCTGCTCGCCTCGATCTCGGCGGTCGCCTTCGCCACGATCCTCGCGGTCGTCGCGGGCCTCACCCTCGCCTCGTCCTCCTCGTTCGCGCACGACATCTACGCGAACGTCATCAAGAAGGGCGAGGCCTCCGAGAAGCAGGAGATGAAGGCGGCCCGCTGGGCCACCGTCTTCATCGGCATCGTCTCGATCGGGCTGGGCGCGCTCGCCCGCGACCTGAACGTGGCGGGCCTCGTCGCCCTGGCCTTCGCGGTCGCGGCCTCCGCGAACCTGCCGACGATCCTGTACTCGCTGTTCTGGAAGCGGTTCAACACCAACGGCGCGCTGTGGTCCATCTACGGCGGTCTGTTCACGGCGGTCTTCCTGGTCCTCTTCTCGCCCGTCGTCTCGGGCAACCCGAAGACCTCCATGTTCAAGGGCGTCGACTTCCACTGGTTCCCGCTGGAGAACCCCGGCATCATCTCGATCCCGGTCGGCTTCCTGCTGGGCGTCATCGGCACCTACGTCGCCAAGGAGAAGGCCGACAAGGGCAAGTACGCGGAGCTCGAGGTCCGCTCCCTGACAGGCACCGGAGCCCACTGACCGGCTCCTTTCCCCGCGTGCCGTGCCCCGCTTCGTAGATCCCTACGACGGGCACGGCACGCACTTTGGACGGCGCGAGGCCTGCCGCTGTCATACCGGTCACGTAGGCTCGGGATCAGTAGGTAAGAAGACGCCGAGGGAGGGGGCCCACGTGCTCATCGACACATACGGCCGAGTGGCTACCGACCTGCGGGTCTCGCTGACCGACCGGTGCAATCTGCGGTGTACGTACTGCATGCCCGAAGAGGGCCTGCAGTGGCTGGCCAAGCCCGACCTGCTCACCGATGACGAGATCGTCCGCCTCATCCGCGTCGCGGTCACCGACCTCGGCATCGAGGACGTCCGCTTCACCGGCGGCGAGCCCCTGCTCAGGCCCGGTCTGGTCGGCATCGTCGAGCGGGTCGCGGCCCTGGAGCACCGCCCGAAGATGTCCCTGACGACGAACGGGATCGGGCTCAAGCGCACGGCGCGGGCGCTCAAGGACGCGGGCCTCGACCGGGTCAACGTCTCACTGGACACGCTCCGCCCCGACGTCTTCAAGACCCTCACCCGCCGCGACCGGCACAAGGACGTCATCGAGGGCCTCGAAGCGGCGCGCGAAGCGGGCCTGACCCCGGTGAAGGTCAACTCGGTCCTGATGCCGGGGCTGAACGAGGACGAGGCCCCGGACCTCCTCGCCTGGGCGGTGGAGAACGATTACGAGCTGCGCTTCATCGAGCAGATGCCGCTCGACGCCCAGCACGGCTGGAAGCGCGAGGGCATGATCACCGCGGGCGACATCCTCGCCTCGCTGCGTACACGCTTCGAGCTCACCGAGGAGGGGGCCGGCGAGCGGGGCTCCGCGCCCGCCGAGCGCTGGATCGTGGACGGGGGACCGCACCGCGTCGGCGTCATCGCCTCGGTGACCCGCCCGTTCTGCTCGGCCTGCGACCGCACGCGCCTGACGGCGGACGGCCAGGTCCGCACCTGCCTGTTCGCCACCGAGGAGACGGATCTGCGGGCGGCCCTGCGCTCCGACATGCCGGACGAGGAGCTGGCCGGCATATGGAAGCGCGCCATGTGGGGCAAGAAGGCGGGCTCGGGCCTCGACGACCCGTCCTTCCTCCAGCCGGACCGCCCGATGTCGGCGATCGGCGGCTGAGCCTCAGCTCTCGGGGGTGTCGTCCCACTCCGTCAGTGCCACGACATCCTTGAGGAAGCCGCGTACGCCGAGGAACTTGGACAGGTGCTCGCGGTGCTCGTCGCACGCCAGCCACGTCTTGCGGCGCTCCGGAGTGTGCAGCTTCGGGTTGTTCCACGCGAGCACCCACACCGCGTCGGCGCGACAGCCCTTGGCCGAGCACTGGGGATTTTCGGGTGACGGTCCGGAGAGGTTCGCGAGGTTCACGCGTCAACCTTAAACGCCCCGGAAATGGCGACGCCGAGCAGCCACGGGGGGAGCTGCCCGGCGTCGGTCCGTCGCTCCGACGGGGGATGCGGAGCGCTCACGCAGTATGTCACGGGGGACCCGCCGCCCGGCACCGGAACAACATGATTGATCTGAGCTTTTCTTGAGCTTTGTCGATCGATTGTGCACCGGCTCGCGCCGTCACTCAGGCCCGGTCCTCCGGGGCGGATTCCGCGGCGTCCGCGGACGGCACCGGCGAGATCATGGGGCGCGAAGGCGCGGGCACGAAGGTCGAAGGAAGCGAGGGGGCGTTCTCCCGGCCGGCGTTGGCGAAGACCACGGCGACGTAGGGGAGAAGTACGCCGAGCACCAGCGTCACGATGGCGACGTGCCGCTCCACGTTCCACAGCACCGCGGTGAGGATCACGGAAACGGTGCGGACGGACATCGAGATGATGTACCGGCGCTGTCGGCCGCGGACATCGTCGGCGAGCCCTTGCCGCGCGCCCGTGATCCGGAAAACCTCTGCCCCGCCGTTGTCCTTGCGCTTCCGCATCACATTCCCACCACCCGCCAGCTCGCCGGTCACTCCCCGGACCGGACTGCGTCCACGGTACGCCCGGTATGCGTCGGCTACGAGACCGGGGGCGGGCCCGACCTGGGAGCGTTGCCTGCGTCTCACCACGTACGGAGCTGTCCGACATGCGCCGTATGGCGTACGCGGTGAGACTGATCGCGCGGGTGGCCGTTCGGTGCCCCGCACCGCACGAGGAGGCGACGACATGAGCTGGTTGTGGGCGATCATCGTGGGTTTGGTGCTCGGCCTGATCGCCAAGGCGATCCTGCCCGGCAAGCAGCAGATCCCGCTCTGGCTGACGGTGGTCTTCGGCATCATCGGCAGCATCCTGGGCAACTGGGCGGCCACCGGCATGGGCGTCAACGACACCCGGGGCATCGACTGGATCCGCCACCTGCTGCAGCTGATCGGAGCGGTGGTCGTGGTCGGCGTGGGCGACCGGGTGTGGGTGGCACTGCGCGGAAACAAGAGCAAGGCATAGGGCCTGCCGTTCGGATCAGGACACAGCTGAAGGCCCGGCGACGCCTGAGCGGCGGGCCGGGCCTTCGGGGTGCGGGGCTTTCGGGGTGCGGGGCTTTCGGGGTGCGGGGCGCGAGCCCTACGCGCCCTTGACCTCCACGGCCGCGAGGTTCTTCTTGCCGCGCCGCAGCACCAGCCACCGCCCGTGCAGCAGCTCGTCCGCGCCCGGCACGAAGTCCTCGGCGGCGACCTTCACGTTGTTCACGTAGGCGCCGCCCTCCTTCACGGTGCGCCGCGCGGCCGACTTGCTCGCGACGAGGCCGACCTCGGCGAACAGGTCGACGACCGGGCCGAGCTCGGTGACCTCGGCCTTCGGCAGCTCGGAGAGCGCCGCGGCGAGCGTCGCCTCGTCCAGGTCCGCCAGGTTCCCGTCGCCCTGCCCGAACAGCGCCTTCGACGCGGAGATCACGGCCGCCGTCTGGTCGGCGCCGTGCACCAGCGTCGTCAGCTCCTCGGCCAGCGCGCGCTGCGCGGCACGGGCCTGCGGCCGCTCCTCCGTCTGCTTCTCCAGCTCCTCCAGCTCCTCGCGGGACTTGAAGGACAGGATCCGCATGTACGTCGAGATGTCGCGGTCGTCCACGTTCAGCCAGAACTGGTAGAACGCGTACGGCGTCGTCATCTCCGGGTCGAGCCAGACGGCGCCGCCCTCGGTCTTGCCGAACTTCGTGCCGTCCGCCTTCACCATCAGCGGCGTCGCCACGCAGTGCGCCACCGCGTCCGGCTCCAGGCGGTGGATCAGGTCGAGCCCGGCCGTGAGGTTGCCCCACTGGTCCGAGCCGCCCTGCTGGAGCGTGCAGCCGTAGCGGCGGTACAGCTCCAGGAAGTCCATGCCCTGGAGCAGCTGGTAGCTGAACTCCGTGTAGCTGATGCCCTCCTGGGACTCGAGGCGGCGGGCCACGGAGTCCTTGGTCAGCATCTTGTTGACCCGGAAGTGCTTGCCGATGTCGCGCAGGAACTCGATCGCGGACATCCCGGCGGTCCAGTCCAGGTTGTTCACCATCGTCGCCGCGTTCTCACCCTCGAAGTCGAGGAACGGCTCGATCTGCGAGCGCAGACGGGACACCCACAGCGCGATCGTCTCCGGATCGTTCAGCGTGCGCTCCGCCGTCGGGCGCGGGTCGCCGATCTGGCCCGTGGCGCCGCCCACCAGGGCGAGCGGGCGCAGGCCCGCCTGCTGGAGCCGGCGCATGGTGAGGACCTGCACCAGGTGCCCGACGTGCAGGGAGGCCGCGGTCGGGTCGAAGCCGCAATAGAACGTGACCGGACCGTCCGCGAGCGCCTTGCGCAGTGCGTCCTCGTCAGTGGACTGGGCCCACAGGCCACGCCACTTCAGCTCGTCGACGATGTCGGTCACGGTTTCGGTTCTCCTTGAACAGGTCAAACAGGTCTGCTGCAACCCTGCCAGTCTATGGGTGTCACACGCCCTGGCTGACCGAGCTCATGTTGAAGTCCGGCACCCGCAGCGCGGGCATGGCGGCCCTGGTGAACCAGTCGCCCCATTCGCGAGGCAGCGTCTTCTCCGTCCGCCCCGCCTCCGTGGCCCGGCCGAGCAGGCCGACCGGCGACTCGTTGAACCGGAAGTTGTTCACCTCGCCGACGACCTCGCCGTGCTCCACGAGGTACACGCCGTCCCGGGTGAGGCCGGTGAGCAGCAGCGTCGCCGGGTCGACCTCGCGGATGTACCAGAGGCAGGTGAGCAGCAGCCCGCGCTCGGTGCCCGCGACCATCTCGGCCAGGGACTTCGCGCCGCCGCCGTCGAGGATCAGGTTGTCGATCGCCGGGGCGACGGGCTGCCCGGTGAGCGCGGCGCTGTGCCGGGTCGTCGAGAGGTGCTTGAGTTCCCCTTCGCGGATCCAGTCCGTGGGGCCGACCGGCAGCCCGTTGTCGAACACGGACGACGCGTCGCTGGAGGCGTGCGCGAGGACGAACGGCGCCGATTCGAGCCCCGGCTCGTGCGGATCGCTGCGCAGCGTCAGCGGCAGCTCGCTGAGCCGCTCACCCACCCGCGTACCGCCGCCCGGCTTGGAGAACACGGTGCGGCCCTCGGTCGCGTCCCGCGCCCCCGACGACCACATCTGGTAGATCAGCAGGTCCGCCACGGCGGTCGGCGGCAGCAGCGTCTCGTAACGCCCTGCGGGCAGGTCGATACGCCGCTGGGCCCACCCGAGCCGGGTGGCCAGCTCCGCGTCCATCGCCGCCGGGTCGACGTCCTTGAAGTCCCGCGTGGAGCGCCCCGCCCACGCCGACCGCCTGCGCCCGTGCGACTTGGCGTTCAGCTCAAGGGTCCCGTTGGGCTGGTCGTGCCGCAGCCGCAGTCCCGCCGACGTACCGAGGTAGCTGCTGGTCAGCTCGTGGTTGGCGAACCCGTACAGCTCGCGGCCGCCCGCCCCGGCCCGCGCGAACGCCTCGCCGAGCGCCGGCGCGAATTCGGCGAAGACGGCGGACGAGGTCTCGGCGGGCGCGTCCGTGAAGTCGGGGGAGTGCGGCACGTCGCCGATGAGCGGCTGCGCGTCCTCGGCGGGCCCCGCCTGGGCGGCGGCCTCCTCGGCGGCGCGCACCAGCGACTCCAGGTCGTCCGCGGTCACCGCCGACCGGGACACGACGCCGGACGCGGTGCCCTCCTTGCCGTCGACCGTCGCGACGACGGTGAGGGTGCGCCCGCGCGTCACACCGTTCGTGGTGAGCGCGTTGCCCGCCCAGCGGAGATTGGCGGAGGACGTCTCGTCGGCGATGACCACGCAGCCGTCGGCCCGGGAGAGCTCCAGGGCGCGCTCGACGATCTCGTAGGGCTTGTTCATCGGCGTACGAGGGCTCATCGACCCGCCTCCTGCGTCGTGTTGAGAATGTTGACGCCCTTGAAGAGGGCGGAGGGGCAGCCGTGCGAGACGGACGCGACCTGGCCCGGCTGGGCCTTTCCGCAGTTGAAGGCGCCGCCGAGGACGTACGTCTGCGGGCCGCCGACCGCCGCCATGGAGCCCCAGAAGTCCGTCGTCGTCGCCTGGTACGCGAAGTCCCGCACCTGCCCGGCGAGCCGCCCGCCCCGGATCGCGTAGGCGCGCTGCGCCGTGAACTGGAAGTTGTAGCGCTGCATGTCGATGGACCACGACCGGTCGCCCACCAGGTAGAGGCCGCGCTCCACCCCCGAGATCAGGTCCTCCGTCGCGAGCCCGCCCGGATCCGGTTGCAGCGACACATTGGCCATCCGCTGTACGGGCACGTGCCCGGGGGAGTCCGCGTACGCGCAGCCGTTGGAGCGCTCGAAGCCGGTCAACTTGGCGATGCGCCGGTCGAGTTGATAGCCGGTGAGGGTCCCGTCCTTCACCAGGTCCCAGGACTGCCCGGCCACGCCCTCGTCGTCGTACCCGATGGTGGCGAGCCCGTGCTCGGCGGTCCTGTCACCCGTGACGTTCATGATCTCGGAGCCGTACTTCAACTTCCCCAGCTGGTCGAAGGTGGCGAAGGAGGTGCCCGCGTACGCGGCCTCGTAGCCGAGCGCGCGGTCCAGCTCGGTGGCGTGCCCGATCGACTCGTGGATGGTCAGCCAGAGGTTCGACGGGTCCACCACCAGGTCGTACGCGCCCGCCTTGACGCTCGGCGCGCGCATCTTCTCGGCGAGCAGCTCGGGGATCTCGGCGAGCTCCCGGCCCCAGTCCCAGCCGGTCCCGGTGAGGTACTCCCAGCCGCGTCCCACCGGCGGCGCGATCGTGCGCATGGAGTCGAACTCGCCGCTGGAGTCGTCCACGGCGACCGCCGTCAGCTCCGGGTGCAGCCGCACCCGCTGCTGCGTCGTGACGGTCCCCGCCGTGTCCGCGTAGAACTTGTTCTCGTGGACGCAGTACAAGGAGGCGTCCACGTGGGACACCCCGTCCGCCGAGAGCAGCCGCGCACTCCAGTCGGCGAGCAGCCCGGCCCGCTCCTCCTCCGGCACGGTGAAGGGATCGATCTCGTACGAGGAGACCCAGGTCTTCTCCGCGTGCACCGGCTCGTCCGCCAGCTCCACGCGCTCGTCCGACCCGGCCGCTTTGATCACCTGCGCGCTCAGCTTGGCCATCGCCACGGCCTGCGAGGCCACCTTCGCCGCGCCGTCCATCGTCAGATCGACACCGGAGGCGAACCCCCAGGTCCCGCCGTGTACGACGCGCACGGCGTATCCCAGGTCAGTGCTGTCGGAGGAGCCAGACGGCTTCGCGTCCCGCAGCCGCACGGAAGCGCCGCGCACCCGCTCCAGACGGAAGTCCGCGTGCTCCGCTCCCAGCGCGCGTGCGCGCGCGAGGGCGGCGTCGGCGAGTGCCCGCAGGGGCAGATCCAGGAACGACTGATCGATCTCATGGGCCATGGGCGGGTTCCCCTTCTGTCATGGCACAGGCGGCACAGTGCGTGTGAGTGAACCACGACACGTGCTGTCTGTGGGAACCCCACAGACAGCACCCCCTCGCCCTGTCGCCCCCGGATTCGGCACCCGGTGCCGCGGCCGGATAGGTTCAAGGCGTACCTGACCGCCGAACGAAAGGGTGATCCGTTGAGCCGCTCGGTTCTCGTCACCGGGGGAAACCGGGGCATCGGCCTCGCCATCGCCCGCGCCTACCTGGAGCAGGGCGACAAGGTGGCCTTCACCTACCGCTCCGGAGAGCCCCCGAAGGAGCTCGTCGACGCCGGCGCCCTCGCCGTCCGCTGCGACATCACGGACTCCCAGCAGGTGGACGCCGCCTACAAGGAGATCGAGGAGAAGCACGGCAACGTCGAGGTCCTCGTCGCCAACGCAGGCGTCACCAAGGACCAGCTCCTCATGCGCATGTCCGAGGAGGACTTCGCGTCCGTCCTCGACACCAACCTCACCGGCACCTTCCGGGTCGTGAAGCGTGCCAACCGCGGCATGCTGCGCGCCAAGAAGGGCCGCGTCGTGCTGATCTCCTCCGTCGTCGGCCTGCTCGGCTCGGCGGGTCAGGCGAACTACGCCGCCTCGAAGGCCGGCCTGGTCGGGTTCGCGCGCTCCCTCGCCCGTGAGCTCGGGTCGCGCAACATCACCTTCAACGTCGTCGCGCCCGGTTTCGTCGACACCGACATGACCCAGGCGCTCACCGACGAGCAGCGCAAGGGCATCGTGTCGCAGGTGCCGCTCGGCCGGTACGCGCAGGTCGAGGAGATCGCCGGAGTGGTGAAGTTCCTGACCTCCGACGACGCCTCGTACATCACTGGAGCCGTCATCCCGGTTGACGGCGGACTGGGAATGGGTCACTGAACCATGGCTGGAATCCTCGAGGGCAAGAAGATCCTCATCACCGGTGTGCTGATGGAGTCCTCCATCGCCTTCCACACCGCGAAGCTGGCCCAGGAGCAGGGTGCGGAGATCATCCTCACCGCCTGGCCGCGGCCGACGCTCACCGAGCGCATCGCCAAGAAGCTGCCCCACCCGGAGAAGATCAAGGTCCTGGAGCTCGACGTCTCGAACGACGAGCACCTCGCCCGCCTGGAGGGCCAGGTCCGTGAGCAGCTCGGCGACCGTCTCGACGGTGTCGTGCACTCCATCGGCTTCGCGCCGCAGGACGCCCTCGGCGGCAACTTCCTGAACACGCCGTTCGAGTCCGTCTCCACGGCCATGCACGTCTCGGCCTTCTCGCTGAAGTCGCTGACGATGGCGCTGCTGCCGCTGATGACCGAGGGCGGTTCCGTCGTGGGTCTGACCTTCGACGCGCAGTTCGCCTGGCCGCAGTACGACTGGATGGGCCCGGCCAAGGCCGCCCTGGAGGCCACCAGCCGCTACATGGCGCGCGACCTGGGCAAGCAGAACATCCGCTGCAACCTGGTCTCGGCCGGCCCGCTCGGCTCGATGGCCGCGAAGTCGATCCCCGGCTTCAGCGACCTGGCCGCCGTCTGGGACAGCCGCTCCCCGCTGGAGTGGAAGCTCGACGACCCGGAGCCGGCCGGCAAGGGCATCGTCGCGCTGCTCTCGGACTGGTTCCCGAAGACGACGGGCGAGATCGTGCACGTCGACGGCGGTCTGCACGCCATCGGCGCCTGACACCGGGCTCACTCGTTCGGCTCACCGGCCGGGCGAGCCGTAGGGACCTCCACGCACGCTGGTGCGAGGAGGTCCCTACGTGCGTCCGCACCCCCGTTTCACCGCAGCCCTCGCCCTGTTGATCGCGTTGCCGTACGTCGCGGCGTGCGCGTCGGCGCAAGGGGCGACAGCCGAAAAGGGCGGCCACGCGCGCGTGGCCGACAAGAAGCGGGAGTACTTCGGCGCGGACTGCCGGATCGACATCGACCGCTCCCTCGTGAGCGCCGAATGCCACAACCCGTACCCGACGGTCGACCGGGTCGCCCTGCACATCGAGTGCGACAAGTGGTGGGACATCGACACCGATTCACGCCCGAAGGCGGTGTACCCGGCCGAGACCCTGCGCCTTGACGGCCGGTGCTGGAAGAACGTGCGGACGGCCTGGGTCAGTCACCAGAAGGCTGCGCCGTGAGGCGCCCGGGGCGGCAGTCGAACGGATAGCGCGCGGCCTCCTTGGCGGCGGCCTCGGCGTCACCGACCCGGATCGCGTCGACGAGCGTCGCGTGGTCCATGTGGTTCTCCGCGGTGAGCCGCTCGCCCACGTCCTCGCGCAGCCAGTCCCGCATCACCTCGCCGAGGTCCGCGTACATCGCCGTCAGTACGTCGTTGTGGGACGCGGCCACCACGGCCAGGTGGAACGTCGCGTCCGCCGACACGAACGCCTCCGTGTCCCCGGAGGACCACGCCTCCTCACGCCGCACGAGCAGCGCGTCGAGCTGTTTCAGATCGCGCTCGGTGCGCCGCTCCGCCGCGAACTTCGCCGCGCTCGACTCCAGCGTGGCGCGCAGCTCCGCGATGTCCTGCGGGGCGGCCTCCGCGAACCGCCGCTGCATGACGCCCGCCAGCTCGCTCGTCGCCACGACGTACGTGCCCGAGCCCTGCCGGATGTCGAGAAGGCCGTTGTGCGCGAGGGCGCGCACCGCCTCCCGCACCGTGTTCCGGGCCACACCCAACTGTTCCACGAGCTCGGGCTCCGTCGGGATGCGGGAGCCCACCGGCCACTCGCCCGAGGAGATCTGGGCGCGCAGGGCGGAGATGACCTGCTCGGACAGGGCCGAGCGCTGGGGCGAGGTCAGCGGCATGACATTCCTTCGTGCGGCGGAGGTCGTACGGTAGCGAATCGATTGGACAACCAATCATCCCATGAATCTAAGATGGGCCTCATGGCTAGTGAGGAAACCCCGACGATGGCACCACCGAGCGCCCACCCCGAGACCCCCGTACGGACCGAGAAGCCCGCCCCGCGCGCGTGGGTGGTCCGGCTGGTCATGGTCGGCATCGTGCTCGCCGCGGTGAACCTGCGGCCCGCCATCACCAGCCTCGGCGCCCTCCTCGAAGAGGTCCGGGACGGGCTCGGGATGAGCGGCAGCGTCGCCGGGCTGCTCACCTCCGTGCCGCCGCTCTGCTTCGCGATCTTCGGCGTGATGGCGCCCCGGCTCGCCAAGCGCTTCGGCCCGAGCGCCGTCGTCTGTGCCGGCATGTTCGCCATCGCGGTGGGCCTCGCCGTCCGCCCGTTCACCGGCGGCACCGCCGGCTTCCTCGTGGCCAGCGCGCTCGGCCTGATGGGTATCGCCGTCAGCAACGTACTGATGCCGGTCATCGTCAAGCGCTGGTTCCCCGACAAGGTCGGCACCATGACCGGCCTGTACTCGATGGCCCTCGCGCTCGGCACCTCCACCGCGGCCGCCGCGACGGTGCCGGTGACGTCGGCGCTCGGCGGGAGCTGGAAGGCCGGGCTCGCGGTGTGGGCGGTGCTCGCCGTCGCGGCGGCCCTGGCCTGGCTGCCGCTCGTGGGCAAGAAGGACACCGCCACCCTGGCGGCCGCCGCCTCGCCCGCCGCCGAGTCCGCGGCGGCCTCCGAGGGCAGCGGCCTGCGGATCGCCCGCAGCCGTACCGCCTGGGCGCTCGCCGTCTTCTTCGGGCTCCAGGCCACGGCCGCGTACATCACGATGGGGTGGATGGCGCAGATCTTCCGCGACTCGGGGGTCTCCGCGTCGACCGCGGGCGTGCTGCTCGCCGTCACCATGGCGATGGGCATCCCGCTCGGCTTCGTCATCCCGCGCATGGCCGCCCGGCTGCCCAGCCAGGGGCCGATGGTGATCGCCCTCGGTGTGTGCGGTCTCGCCGGTTACGCGGGTCTGTACTTCGCCCCGGCCTCCGGCGCCTGGGTGTGGGCGGTGCTGCTCGGCATCTCCAACTGCGCCTTCCCGCTCGCGCTCACCATGGTCGGGATGCGGGCCCGCACGGGCGCGGGAGTCGCCAAGCTGTCCGCCTTCGCGCAGTCCACCGGCTACCTGATCTCGATCCCCGGACCACTGCTCGTCGGCGTCCTCAACCAGCACAGCGGCGGCTGGGGCGTCCCGATCGCGTTCATGGCGGCGCTGATGGTGCCGCAGATCGTGGTGGGCGTGTTCGCGGGCCGCAACCGCACCGTCGAGGACGAGGCGGACGACACGGCCTAGGCGGCCCCGGCGCCCTGAGGGGCGCGGACAGGTGCGACACTTGGCGCATGTCGCCTGTGCTCGAGCCGAATCCCCAGAACGGCCAGAAGAAGCTGCTCCTCGTGCTCGGCGCGATGCTCGCCGTCACCGTCGTCGTCGGCATCATCGCGTCCATCGCCGCACCGTAGGACCGGGGCCGCGGGGGCGGGGTGGGGTTAACTCCACCATCCCCTAGGGGGCCAGTGTCAGGGTGAAGTGGGTGGATCACCGGATGGGGCCGGGGCCCCGGCTTCCGTACCTTCGAAGTGTCGCCGAGACCGTCGGCGCACCGGACGAAGCGCGTACGGAACACGGACCCCGGAGGCAGCAGCCATGTCCACGTCGGCCCCCACGCACTCCCAGCCCCCTGCGGCAGCCGCGGGTCGCGTCGACATCCGGCTGCCGTGGTGGGCGATCGTGCTGCCGGCCGTGGCCTTCGTGGGGCTGCTCCTGCTGATCCTCAACCCGGCCGACGCCCAGACCGTCGCGGGCGAGCCGAGCCTGGTCCACATCCTGGACCGCGCGAAGGACCTGGTCCTCCGCTAGGGCCCCGTACGTCGTTCACTCCTGCCGGGGGACCCCGTCAACTCCCTGCGCCCGGCGGAGGGTTTCATGCGAAGCTGGGACGCATGAGCGTCGCAGAACCCCGCAGGATTGTCCTTTTCCGGCATGCGAAAGCGGACTGGCCGCAGGTCTCCGATCATGAGCGGCCGCTCGCCGAGCGGGGCCGCAGGGACGCCCCCGTCGCCGGCCGCAAGCTGGCCGACGCAGGCATCTCCTTCGACCTGGCCCTGTGCTCGACCGCCACGCGCACCCGTGAGACCTGGAAGCTCGCCGTGCAGGAGATGCCGGAGCGACCGAAGACCGTGTACGAGGAGCGGATCTACGAAGCGTCGCCCGGCGAACTGATCGCCGTGCTGAACGAGACCCCCGACGACGTGCACAACGCCGTACTGATCGGCCACAACCCCGGCGTGCAGGCCCTCTCCGAGATCCTCGCCTCCGACGCCGAGGGCGACGCCCGGCAGCGGCTGAACCGACGTGGCTTCCCGACCGCCGCGTTCTCCGTGCTCACGTTCACCGGACCGTGGAAGAGCCTGGAGCCCGGCACCGCCACGCTCGCCGACTACTGGGCGCCGAGCGAGTAACCGCCACCACCCGTCATACGTACGACGTGGGGCCCGGTACCGATCGTCGGTACCGGGCCCCACGTCGTACGTATGACGTCCTACACGCCCTGCGCGTCCGCGGCCTCGACCTCTTCGCGCGTGACGCCCAGCAGATACAGCACCGTGTCGAGGAACGGCACGTTCACCGCGGTGTGCGCGGCCTCGCGCACGACCGGCTTGGCGTTGAAGGCGACGCCGAGCCCGGCCGCGTTCAGCATGTCCAGGTCGTTCGCGCCGTCGCCGATCGCCACGGTCTGCGCGAGCGGCACCCCCGCCTCGGCGGCGAACCGGCGCAGCAGACGCGCCTTGCCGGCGCGGTCCACGATCTCGCCGGTGACCCTGCCGGTCAGCTTGCCGTCGACGATCTCCAGCGTGTTGGCCTGCGCGAAGTCGAGCCCGAGCCGCTCCTTCAGATCGTCCGTGACCTGCGTGAACCCGCCCGACACGACGCCCACTTGGTAGCCGAGACGCTTGAGCGTACGGATGAGGGTCCTGGCCCCGGACGTCAGCCGCACCTCGCTGCGCACCTTGTCGACGACCGAGGCGTCGAGGCCCGCGAGCAGCGCCACGCGCGCGTGCAGCGACTGCTCGAAGTCGAGCTCGCCGCGCATCGCCGCCGCCGTCACCTCGGCGACCTTGTCCTCGCAGCCCGCGTGCGCCGCGAAGAGCTCGATCACCTCGTCCTGGATGAGCGTCGAGTCGACGTCCATCACGATGAGCCGCTGCGCACGCCGGTGCAGCCCGGCCGAGACGACCGCCACGTCCACGCCCAGCTTCGCCGCCTCGGGGGCGAGCGCCGTGCGCAGCTCCTCCGTCGCGGTGCCGGACACCGCGAACTCGACTGCGGTCACCGGGTACTTCGCGAGCCGGAAGATGCGGTCGATGTTGCCGCCGGTGCCGGTGATGGAGGCCGCTATCGACGCGGTCGACTCGGAGGTGAGCGGGTGACCGAGGACGGTGACGTGGGAGCGGCCCGTGCCGCGCGGACGGTTGTCACCGATACCGGAGATGATCTCGGCCTGCATCTTCATCGACTCCGCCCAGCTGTGGACGGTCGACCGGAGATCGCCCTCGAGGCCGGCCGGTGGCTGGGTCACCAGGGCGCACAGGACGATGCGGCCACGCGTGACGACCTGCTCGATGTCGACGACGTCCAGGGAGTAGGCGGCGAGGGTGTCGAAGAGCCCGGCGGTGATACCGGGCCGGTCCTTGCCGAAGATCTTGACCAGGAGAGTGGGGACGTCCGCCGGAACGTCCACGGGCGGGGCATCAGCGGTGGGCTGGGGCTGCGAAGCGCTCATGATGGGGTCTACGTTATCGGGCCTGTGTACGGACCCTGCAATCACGCCCACCATGTAAGCCCCGCCGGCGATTGAGGCGCGGGGCATGGGGCAGAGCCCCATATCAAGCCCCTGCGGCGATTGAGCAGCGGGGCCCGGGGCAGAGCCCCGCGACCGGTTCATGGACGAGCATCACGGGTCGTACGGCCGCAAATACGGATTCGTATCCGGGTTGGCCGGCCGATACGGACGATTGGGCTGATACGGCCCCGCCGGACTGGACGGCCCGCCGTCCGAGATCGGCGCGGGCCGAACCCTTCCGGTCGCATACGCCAGCACCGCACCGAGCGCCCCCGCCCCCGCCCCCCACGCAGCCCCGAGCAGCACCGCCATCCCGACCCGCCCGTGCAGTTCGATGCCCGCCCCGAACGCGTCGAAGCCGAGGACCGAGAGCGAGGCCCCCGCCGACACCCCGGTGAGCCACACAAGGAGCGGCAGCGCGAGCGCCGTCACGCCCCCCAGCCGCACCGCGCACCGCCCCGCGAACCCCCAGACGCCCCGCGTCACGGGTGAGCGCACCGCCGTCAGCACCCCGGCGAGCAGCATCATCACGGCCGCCCCGACGCCCAACAGCCACACCCTGCCGTCGAGTTCCGCGAGCCGCCCCAGCGTCACCGGCTCGTTCGCCGACACCCTGAGCAGTTCGTCCAGCGGATCCGGCAGCAGGTTCGCGAGCCCACCCGTCGCCTTGCCGTCCCAGGGCACGAAGAGGCCGATGGGGATGCCGAGCCACACCCCGTTGGGCGCCCCTAGCAGCGCGGCGCCCGCGATCCGCTTCGGATGGTCGTCGCCGACCATCGCGTAGACCGCCGCCGCCAGGCCCGCGACGACCGCCATCAGCAGCACCGCCACGAGCGCCGACGCGGCCGGCCGGACGGTCCGCAGCGGGGTGAGCGCGCGCGGCAGCGGAGCGCGCCGCGACGCCAGGAGGGCGATCGCCAGGACACCCGCCACGAACGCGGCGCCGCCGAGCAGCGAAGGGACCGTCTCCACGGTGAACCCGACGGACGCCTTCGCGTGGACCAGGTCGCCGATCTTGTCGGGCAGCAATCCGCCGACCCCGCCCGGAAGTTTGTCCGCGATGCCGCCCGGAAGGCCCTTCCCGCCGCCCGGAATGTCGTCGAGCCCCAACTGCGAACCGTCGATCGTGATGATGTCGTGACCGGCCCAGGCGAGGCCGCCCATCATCGCCACGAAGAGCGCCACCACGGCGCCCGCGCGCGCGAGGAGTTCACCCGGCGACACCTCAACTCCCGCCGCCCGCAGCGAACGTAGGAAAAACCAGCTCAGTGCGAGCGCGCCCACCAGGCCCACGCCGAGCGGCGCGACGTCGATCGCCGTGTGCGCCTGCGCGCCCTCCAGGCCGAAGGCCGAGACGTCCCCGGACGGCGTCACACGCCCGCCCGCCCCGAGCGCCACCACCGCGGCCGTCATCGGGGCGAGCGAGGCGGCCTTGTCGGCCTCCAGCAAGTGCAGGCCGAGCGCCGCGACTCCGGCCATGGCGATGAACGCCCAGCTCACCGCGGCCACGGCGGACAGAAGAACATCGCCGACAGATAACCGCGCGCGCCGCTTCGGCTCCTGGGTGCTCGCCGCCAACGCCATCAAGGACCCCCCGATCCGCCCCGCCCCGCCCCACGAGATCCCATGTGCTCATGATCCGCGGGGAGTTGTGGGCTCCCACCACTCTCCGGGGCCGTCTCCGTACCGTCAACGGGGCGGATGCCAAAGGGCGTACAGGAGGTGCGAGCGGTCTTCGCGCAAGGCCCGCCTTCCGGTCACGGAGGGCTTCCTGAAATAGTTCCTCACGATGTTCGACATCCCTAGACTCCCCATGTCGGGGGAAAAACTCGGGGGACAACTCAGTGGGGCATGGAGTGCCTGAACTCGTACTGGAATTGAATGGCAGGACCTGGACGCTCGACCAGTCCAGGCCGTACACCCTCGGACGAGATCCGCAGGGTGACATCGTGCTCGACGACGCCCGGGTGTCCTGGCGTCACGCCACGATCAGCTGGGGCGGCCGCAGTTGGGTCATCGAGGACCACGGCTCGACCAACGGCACGTTCGTGCAGGGGCAGCGGATCCACCAGATGGAGATCGGCCCCGGCTCGTCCGTGCACCTGGGCAACTCCACCGACGGCCCGCGCCTGACCGCGCAGGGCAGCGCCCGCGCCGCCGCCGTGGCCTCGCCGCACCAGGCGGAGCAGCAGGCCGCGGGCCTCGCGCAGCAGCCGTCACCGCAGCAGTACCAGCAGCAGCCGAGCTGGTCCCAGCAGGCGCCCCAGCAGCGCGAGGCGCCGGTTCAGTGGCCGCGGCAACCGCAGGCTCAGAGGGTGCCGCAACAGCAGGGCGCCGGCGGGGTCGCGGGGGCCCCGCCCGTGTACGGCGACCGCAGCCCCACCACGTTCCACCAGCTGGCACTCGGCCGCGTCATGCGCATCGGCCGCTCCCTGGAGAACGAGCTGGTCGTCTCCGACCTCCAGGTCTCGCGGCTGCACGCCGAGTTCCACGCGTCGCCAGACGGCCGCTTCGAGATCCACGACCTCGGCTCACACAACGGCACGTACGTCAACGGCCAGCCGATCCCCAAGGGCGGCACGACCCTCCTCGGCCCGAACGACATCGTCGGCGTCGGCCACTCGACGTTCCGGCTCGTCGGGGACCGGCTCGAGGAGTTCGTCGACACCGGTGACGTCTCCTTCTCCGCACGGCACCTGACGGTCACCGTCGACGGCGGCAAGCAGATCCTCAAGGACGTCTCCTTCGGCGTCCCCGAGAAGTCGCTGATCGCGGTCATCGGCCCGTCGGGCTCCGGGAAGTCGACGCTCCTCAAGGCGCTCACCGGCTACCGGCCCGCCAACGAGGGCGACGTCCTCTACGACAACCGGAACCTGTACAAGCAGTTCGCCGAGCTGCGCCAGCGCATCGGTCTGGTCCCGCAGGACGACATCCTGCACAAGGAACTCACCGTCAAGAAGGCGCTCAAGTACGCCGCCAAGCTGCGCTTCCCCGCCGACACGAGCGTGCAGGAGCGCCAGCAGCGCATCGACGAGGTGCTGCGCGAGCTGAAGCTGGACATCCACAAGGAGAAGAAGGTCACCTCCCTCTCCGGTGGCCAGCGCAAGCGCGTGTCGGTCGCCCTCGAGCTGCTCACCAAGCCGTCGCTGATCTTCCTGGACGAGCCCACCTCCGGCCTCGACCCGGGCATGGACCGCGACGTCATGCAGCTCCTTCGCGGCCTGTCCGACGACGGCCGCACGGTCCTCGTCGTCACCCACTCCGTGGCCGAACTGGCGATCTGCGACAAGCTGCTCGTGATGGCGCCGGGCGGCGCCGTCGCCTACTTCGGCCCGCCGGCGGAAGCCCTCAACTTCTTCGGCTACAAGACCTGGGCCGACGTGTTCTCGGCGTTCGAGAACTACCGCGACTACGACTGGGCGGGCCGCTGGAAGGGCTCGCAGCACTACCAGATGTACGCGGCCGACATCGACGCTGTCGCCGCGCAGTCGGACCCGGTGGCGCCGCCCGCCGCGATCAAGGCGCCCAAGACGCAGCCCTGGGGCTCGCAGCTGGTCACGCTGATCCGGCGCTACTGCTCGGTGATCGCCTCGGACAAGGGCTTCATGGGGCTGATGGTGATCCTGCCCGCGGTCCTCGGCATCGTCTCGGTGGTCATCCCGGCCGACTTCGGCCTCGGCCCGCCGAAACCCCCCTCCAAGTTCAACGGGGACGCCGGCACGATCATGCTGATCCTCGCGGTCGGCATGTGCTTCTCCGCGGCGGCCAACTCGGTCCGCGAGCTGATCAAGGAGCGGGTCATCTACGAGCGAGAACGGGCCACCGGCCTGTCCCGCTCCGCGTACCTGATGTCCAAGGTCATCGTCCTCGGCGTGATCACGGCCTTCCAGGGCGTCATCCTCTGTGCCATCGGCTTCTCGACGCGTGACCTTCCGAAGGAAGGTCTCCTGCTGCCGCCGGCCGCCGAGCTGTGCATCTCGATCATCGCGCTCGGCTTCACGTCGATGATGTTCGGGCTCGTCATCTCCTCGCTGGTGAAGACCTCCGAGAAGACGATGCCGCTGCTCGTCATGTTCGCGATCGTCCAGGTCGTGTTCACCGGCGTGCTCTTCCAGATCTACGGCACCGTGGGCCTCGAACAGTTCGCCTGGCTGATGCCGTCCCGCTGGGCGGTCGGCGCCGCCGGCGCCACCCTGGACCTCGGCCACCTGATGCCGCCGTGGGACCCGCAGAAGCCGAACGACCTGGACCCGCTGTGGCAGCACTCGGTCGGCCAGTGGGGCCTCAACCTCACGGTCCTGATCCTGCTCGGCCTCGTCTGCGGCGTCATGGTCGCGCGCCTGCTGCGCCGCCACGAGCCGGAGGTCATGCGCAAGTAACCCCCTTACGTACTTCGTACGTAAGAAACACGAAGGGCGGCACCCAATGGGTGCCGCCCTTCGTGCCGTGGGGGTTCAGCGTGTGCCGGACCTGGAGGTCCCGACTACAGGAATCAGTACGCGCTGTCCACGTTGTCGATGGAGCCGTACTTGTCGGCCGCGTAGTTGGCCGCGGCCACGATGTTGGCGACCGGGTCGGTCAGGCTGTTGGCGGTGCCGGCGACGTGGTACGTGTCGAAGGTCGGCTGGATGACCTGCAGCAGACCCTTGGACGGCGTGCCGTTCTGCGCGTTCACGTCGGTGCCGTTGACCGCGTTCGGGTTGCCGCCGGACTCACGCATGATGTTGCGGTGCAGGCCGTCGTACGAACCGGGAATGCCCTTGGCCTTCATGATGGCGAGGGATTCCTTGATCCAGCCGTCCAGGTTGTTGGCGTAGACCGGCTTGCGGGCGGCGGCACGCGCGGCGGCCTGCTTGGCCTCGCGCTCCTTCTTCGCCTGCGCCTCGGCCCGAGCCTTGGCCTCCGCCTGCGCCTTCTGCTCGGCCTCGGCCTTCTTCTTGGCCTCGGCCTCCTTGCGGGCCTTCGCCTTCGCCTCGGCCTGCTTGGCCTTCTCGCTGGCGGCGGCCTGCTGGTCGGTGACGCTGGCGTGGACGTCCTTGATCTGCTTCGCACCGGCGTCGGTGGTGAACGCGACCGGGGCGGCGGAGACCGTCTCGTCCTTCGCCTGGGCCTGGGTGTCGTGGCCCGGAACCAGCGTCACCGCGAGGGCGGCGGCACCGAGAGCCGCGACACCGGCGAGCGAGAACTTGTGGGTGCGGGTCAGCTGACTATGGCCGGCGTTGGAGCTGTGCTTGGACATGAGACGGGGACCTCTCTAAGAACGGAAGTCGCTCGCGGATCCAGGGGACCGGATCAGTCGTGTTTACGACACGAACGCCGCGGGTAGGACCCCGCGGCGCCGAACAACGATGGACATTCTTAGCGGCCGCAAAATGCCGAGGCAAAGGTGTGACGTACGAAGCCGGGTAGTGGACCGGGGGCGTACAAAAAGGGACAGGAAGCCGATGTCCGACCTCCTGTCCCCGCGCCGCATCGGGACGTAGGTCCCTTACTCATCCACTAGGGACCTTCGTACGTGACGTGGGCCCTATGCGCGGCGTCACACGCACCCCCTCCCGAACTCACCGGCAGTTGCCACTGCAACGCACAGCGTGATGCCTCTCCTCCGGCAGGATGAGGTGCACGTCGCCGAACTCGTGCCACAGGTAGCGCCCCCTCAGCGCCTCCTCGTACGCACGGTCCACCGCGGCCCGCCCCGCCACCGCCTCCAGCATCAGAAGATGGGAGGCCTCCGGCTCGTGCAGCCCCGTCAGCAGCCCGTCCACCACCCGCACCCCGCGCTCGGGCGTCACGACGAGCTCCGTCCAGCCACGCGCCGCCCGTACGACCCCGTCGCCGTCGACGGCGGACTCGACGGCCCGCACGGCGGTGGTCCCCACGGCGATGACGTTCTGGCCCGCGGCCCTCGCGGCGTTGATCAGCCGGGCCGACGCCTCGGGCACCTCGAAACGCTCCGCATAAGGAGGCTCGTGCGACTCGACCGACGCCACCCCCGTATGCAGCGTGATCGGCGCGAACTGCACACCGCGGCTCACGAGCCGCGACACGATCGACTCCGTGAAGGGCCGCGCCGCACTCGGCATCTCCGCGCTGCCCGCCCCGGCGGCGTACGGCAGCGCGAACACCGTCTGGTACGCGGCCAGCGGCTGGTCCCGCTCCGTATAGGAGTAGCGGATGGGCCGCCCGCGCCGGCCGAGCAGCGCGGGCACGTCCCCGGCCACCCGCACCCACCACAGCCGCTCGCTCCCGGCCGCCAGGGGTTCCTCATAGGTGAGGCGTACGCCGCCGGGGAGCGCGACCACGGACCCCGCGGGCCCTCCCGCGCGCGGTCGCGTCGTGCCCCGGTCGTCCGGGTCCCGCAGCTCGACCGCCCAGCGCCCGTCGTCGCCGCGCGTCGAGAAATGCACGACCACGCGCGCGTGCCCCAGCCGTCCGTCCACGGCGGCCGCCAACGTAGGGGACGTGTTGACGACGAGCAGGTCCCCGGCGCGCAGCACGGACGGCAGCTCGGGGAAGCGGTGATGGGAGGCATAGGTGCCGCGCGACACCAGGAGGCGTACGGACGATCTGTCCAGGCCGGGCCCCCGCTGCTCGGCAGGGACCCGCGCCGACAGCTCCTCGGGCACCCGCAGCGCCAGCGCCATCACGCCTCCAGGAGGGACGGGGCCGAGTAGCGCCCGCTCGCGGGGCGCCGGTCCAGCAGGCTCAGGAAGGCGGGGACCACGTCCTCGGGGCGCGGCACCCCGCTCAGGTCCTCCTCCGGTTCGGCCGCCGCCAGCATGTCCGTCCGCATCCCGCCCGGATCGACCGCCCACACGCGCAGGCCCGGCTCCTCCACCCCGAGCACGGCCATGAGCTGGTCGAGGGCCGCCTTCGTCGACCCGTAACCGCCCCAGGTGGAGTACGCCTCCGTGGCCGCGTCCGAACTCATGCTGAGCACCGTGCCTGCCGGGGCCTCGCGCAGCAGCGGCAGCGCCTCCTGGAGCAGGCCGAGCGGTGCCACCACATTGACCTCGAGCGCCGCCCTGAAGTCGTCCAGCGAGTGACGGTCGAGCGGCACCAGGGGCGCCGCGCCCAGCACCCCCGCGTTGTTCACCAGCAGATCGAGCCCGCCCAGCTCCCACGCCGCGGCGATCAGCTCCACCCTGTGCCCGCCGTCCGCGACATCGCCCGGCACGGCCGTCACCGTCCCGCCGTGCCCCCGCAACCGCTCCGCGACCTCCTCCAGCGGCCCGGCGGAGCGCGCGTCCAGGACCAGATCCCAACCCCGCTCGGCCAGCGCCGTCGCGAGCGCCCTCCCGAACCCCCGCGAAGCCCCCGTGATGATCGCTACCGTCATGACAACCGTCCCCTTGCGTACGTCATCCGTTGTGCGTCGTGTCCTCAACGTAGGAACGCGGCGGCCCTCGGCACCTCGTACGCGAGCAGCAACAACGCAGGGCCCTTCGCCCTACGCCGACCGACCTAGGCGCGGGGCGCCATCGGTCCGATCCGGCTGTCACACCCCGCCGGTACGGTGAGGACATGAGTCAGGGTCCACGTACAGGCTTGGCCGCGGTGAGCGCCGCGCTCCTCGCCATGAGCAGGCATCTCGAGGTGCGCGACGTCCTCAAGACGATCGTCGCCTCGGCCCGCGAGCTGCTCGACGCCGAGTACGCGGCGCTCGGCGTGCCCGACGACCACGGCGGCTTCGCCCAGTTCGTCGTCGACGGCGTCAGCGAGGAGCAGTGGAAGGCCATCGGCCCGCTGCCGCGCCAGCACGGCATCCTCGCCGCGATGCTGCGCGAGGCGAAGACCGAGCGCCTCGCCGACGTCCGCAAGGACCCCCGCTTCGAGGGCTGGCCCTCCGCCCACCCCGACATGTCCGACTTCCTCGGCCTGCCCATCAAGGACGGCGAGGAGACCATCGGCGCGCTCTTCCTGGCAAACAAGCTGCGTTCTGTGGGGGGACACCCCCCACACCCCCCGAGCCCGAAGCCGGAAGGCGGTTGCGGCTTCACGCAGGACGACGAGGAGCTGCTCGGGATCCTCGCCCAGCACGCGGCCATCGCGCTCACGAACGCCCGCCTGTACGAGCGCAGCCGCGAGCTCACCATCGCCGAGGAGCGCTCCCGGATCGCCCACGAGCTGCACGACGCGGTGAGCCAGAAGCTCTTCTCGTTGCGCCTGACCGCGCAGGCCGCCGCGACCCTGATGGACCGTGACCCACAGCGCGCCAAGGGGGAGTTGGCGCACGTGGCGGAGCTCGCGGCACAGGCAGTGGACGAACTGCGCGCCGCCGTCGTCGAGTTGCGCCCCGCGGCGCTCGACGACGACGGCCTGATGGCCACCCTCCGCACCCAGATCCAGGTGCTCGACCGCGCCCACTCGGCGCATGTCACCTTCACCACCAGCGGCATAAAAGCGCTGCCCGCGGCCCAGGAGGAGGCGATGCTGCGCGTCGCCCAGGAGGCGCTGCACAACGCGCTGCGCCACTCCGGCGCGGAGAAGGTGCGGGTCACGCTCGACAAGCACGGCCAGGGCGCCGTGCTGCGGGTCATCGACGACGGAGCGGGCTTCGACCCCAAGGCGATCCGCAGCGCGGGCCGCCACCTGGGCCTCGTCTCCATGCGCGACCGGTCGAGCGGGGTCGGCGGCAGGCTCACAGTGGAATCGGAGCCCGGCAAGGGCACCACGATCGAGATGGAGGTCCCCGGTGGCTGACCCGATCAAGGTACTGCTGGTCGACGATCACCAGGTCGTCCGCCGGGGCCTGCGCACCTTCCTGGAGGTACAGGGCGACATCGAGGTCGTCGGCGAGGCCGCGGACGGCGCCGAAGGAGTCGCCCGCGCCGAGGAGTTGAAGCCCGACGTCGTGCTGATGGACGTCAAGATGCCGGTCATGGACGGAGTCGACGCCCTGCGCCGGCTCCGCGAACTCGCCAACCCCGCCAAGGTGTTGATCGTCACCAGCTTCACGGAGCAGCGCACCGTCGTCCCCGCCCTGCGCGCCGGAGCCGCCGGTTACGTCTACAAGGACGTCGACCCGGACGCCCTGGCAGGCGCCATCCGTTCCGTCCACGCGGGCCACATCCTGCTGCAACCCGAGGTGGCGGGCGCCCTGTTGTCCCAGGAGGAGACCAACAACGGGCAGGGGAGGGGCGGTTCCCTCACGGAACGCGAGCGCGAGGTGCTCGGCCTGATCGCCGACGGCCGCTCGAACCGGGAGATCGCCCGCGCCCTCGTCCTCTCCGAGAAGACGGTGAAGACCCATGTCTCGAACATCCTGATGAAGCTCGATCTGGCGGACCGTACGCAGGCCGCCCTGTGGGCCGTGCGGCACGGCGCCGCGGGCTGAGACGGCAACTCGGAGCGTCGCACTCCGTTCTGGAATTCATACCGTCGTGTAGATGTCCCTCGGACGGCGTATCTCTTTCGATGGTGCCGCGTTCTCCAATGCGTGCCGCGGCGGTCATGCCGCGGCGACCGCTTAGGAGGATCCAGAAGTGAAGAACCTGAAGAAGGCCGCGGCCGTCACCCTCGTGGCCGGCGGCCTTGTCGCCGCCGGTGCGGGACTCGCCTCCGCCACCGACGGCGCGCACGCCCACGGTCACGCCGTGAAGTCCCCGGGCGTCGGCTCGGGCAACCTGATCCAGGCCCCGATCCACGTTCCGGTGAACGCCGTGGGCAACACCGCCACGGTGATCGGCGGCCTCAACCCGGCGTTCGCGAACGACGGCTACAACGGCTGACGCGTGCTCAGGCTTCGCCGGCCCCCGGGGTGTTCCCCGCGGGGCCGGTCCGCTTTCCTGGGGACACGTCCTTCCCGGGGGGCGCGTCTCCTGTTCGATAGCGCGGCTGGTCGATTCGTCGGCCTATTGATCCAATCGGGCGGATCAGGTGTTCGTCCCGTGACCGCGCCGCGCCCCGCGCGTTTCCCATCGTGCGACCCCGCGGCTGGGGTCGGACCGCAATATCTGGAGGAACGCTTCTCATGAACATCGCCAAGAAGGCCGCCCTGGCCGTCGCCGTCGCCGGCATCGCCGCGGGTGCCTCCGCCGGCGCCGCCTTCGCCGACTCGAACGCCGACGGCGTGGCCGCGAACTCCCCGGGCGTCGGCTCGGGCAACAACGTCGGCGTTCCGGTTCACGTCCCGGTCAACGTCGACGGCAACTCCGTCAACGTCATCGGTCTGCTGAACCCGGCGTTCGGCAACTCCGCGGCGAACAAGTAAGGTTCGCTGCCCCCGAGGCACAGGAAGGCCCCCACGGACCCGGTCCGTGGGGGCCTTCCTCCTTCCCCGGCCCCGGTCCTCAGCCCCGCTCCCGCTCCTCCACGAACGCGTTGTACGCGGCCACCTGCGCGCGCCGGGCCGTCCGCTCCACCGGGCGCAACGCCAGCGCCCGCGCCCCCATCTCCGAAGCGCTCACCGCGCCCCCGTGCCCGCTCTCGTACGCCACGGAGATCAGCAGCCCCACCCGCTGCGCCAGCTCGAGCACCCGCACGGCCCGCCCCGGATACCCCGGCGCCAGCGCCTCGCGCCCCCGCTCGGCCCGCGCCCGGTACGCGTCCACGGCGGCCTCGGACACCGGCCCCGACCCGGCCACGTCGAGCCGCGTCAGCACCTCGGTGGCATCCCGCAGCGCCTCCGCCAGCTCCCGCTCGGCCTCGCCGAGCGAGGGGACATCCGCCGGCGGCGCCTCCCGCACCGCCAGGCAGTGCCACATCACCTGGAGGTGCGCGTCGCCCTCGGGACCGACCTCGTAGACCTCGGGTACGAGCCCGAGGGCGGCGCCGTGGCAGACCACCGCCTCCTCGGCCTCCAGGGCCCGCGCGTTGAACTCCGGCGGCCCGCTGAGCCCCAGCGGATGGCCCGGCGCGGGCAGCGCCACGCGCAGGCCGCCGACGCCGAGTGTCCGCAGGCGGCCGAGCGCCAGCGTCAGGCCGACGGGCCCGTCCTCGCCCGGAAGCCCCGCCACGCGGTGCGATGTGTCCTCGCCGACAATCGCGAGCGCCGCGTCATCGGGCGCGACAAATCCACCAAGAAGGGCATTTCCCCAGGCTGCGAGGCGTCCGGAGCGTGGTTCAGTGAGCATGCGCCCCACCTTAGAAGCCCGCAAAGCCGCCAAAAGCCCGACCGATGGAATGGACCGCTGGGGCGGTGGCGTAGGTTTTCCTTGGGGGCCGCGCCGAGCAGGAACTATGCGAAGGCATGACGGACGCGGCGAACAGTCGAGACTGCAATGGGAGACAACGCGCTCATGAGCGATGTACTGGAGCTGGAGGACGTATCCGTGGTCCGCGAGGGCCGGGCTCTGGTGGACCAGGTCTCCTGGTCGGTGAAGGAGGGGGAGCGCTGGGTCATCCTCGGGCCGAACGGCGCGGGCAAGACCACCCTCCTGAACGTCGCCTCGAGCTACCTCTACCCGAGCACCGGCACCGCCACGATCCTCGGTGAGACCCTCGGCAAGCCCGGGACGGACGTCTTCGAACTGCGCCCGCGCATCGGCGTCGCCGGTATCGCGCTCGCCGACAAGCTGCCCAAGCGGCAGACCGTCCTGCAGACCGTGCTCACCGCCGCGTACGGCATGACGGCCGGCTGGCAGGAGGAGTACGAGGACATGGACGAGCGGCGCGCCCGCGCGTTCCTCGACCGCCTCGGCATGAGCGAGTACCTGGACCGCAAGTTCGGGACGCTCTCCGAAGGAGAGCGCAAGCGCACGCTGATCGCCCGCGCCCTGATGACCGACCCCGAGCTGCTGCTCCTCGACGAGCCGGCCGCGGGCCTCGACCTCGGCGGCCGCGAGGACCTGGTGCGCCGCCTCGGCCGCCTCGCCCGCGACCCGATCGCCCCCTCGATGATCATGGTGACGCACCACGTCGAGGAGATCGCCCCCGGCTTCACGCACGTCCTGATGATCCGCCAGGGCCGGATCCTCGCCGCGGGCCCGATCGAGCTCGAACTCACCTCCCGCAACCTCTCCAAGTGCTTCGGCCTCCCGCTGGTCGTCGAGGAGAACAACGGCCGCTGGACCGCCACCGGCCTGCCCCTGAGCTGACCCTCCCGGACGCCGCGCGGGCCGGACGGCCCCTGTCCGCGCGGCAGTTGCGGATCTACCATGGCCGTGTGGCAGACATCGACGCATGGGTGTGGTGGCTGATCGGGGCGGCCGCACTCGGAATCCCGCTCGTCATCACCGCCATGCCCGAGCTCGGCATGCTGGCCGTCGGCGCTGTCGCTGGCGCCGTCACGGCGGGCATGGGCGGTGGTGTCGTCCTCCAAGTGATCGTCTTCGCGATCGTCTCGTGCGCGCTCATCGCGGTCGTACGCCCTGTGGCCAACCGGCACCGCGCCCAGAAACCCGAACTGGCGACGGGCATCGAGGCGTTGAAGGGCAAGCAGGCCGTCGTCGTCGAGCGCGTCGACGGACAGGAGGGCGGCCGGATCAAACTGGGCGGCGAGATCTGGTCCGCCCGCTCCCTCGACATGGAGGCGGCCTTCGAGCCGGGCCGCCAGGTCGACGTGGTCGAGATCGAGGGGGCCACGGCGATCGTCATGTGAACCGATATGTGGCCCGAACCAGCCCCGCCACGTGGGCAGTTCTGACACACTCGACGCGCAAGACCTCATGATCTTCCGGCGCGCCGGCGCCGGGACCACGACGGTACGAACGGTACGAGGGGCACGGGAGACTCGATGTCAGCGATCATCATCGTCCTGATCATTCTGGTGGTGTTGGTCTTCATCGCGCTGATCAAGACCATCCAGGTCATCCCGCAGGCCAGCGCCGCCATCGTCGAGCGCTTCGGCCGCTACACGCGCACGCTGAACGCGGGCCTGAACATCGTCGTCCCGTTCATCGACTCGATCCGCAACCGCATCGACCTCCGCGAGCAGGTCGTGCCGTTCCCGCCGCAGCCGGTGATCACCCAGGACAACCTGGTCGTCAACATCGACACCGTCATCTACTACCAGGTGACCGACGCGAGGGCGGCCACGTACGAGGTCGCCAGTTACATCCAGGCCATCGAGCAGCTCACGGTCACCACCCTGCGAAACATCATCGGTGGCATGGACCTGGAGCGGACCCTGACCTCCCGCGAGGAGATCAACGCGGCGCTGCGCGGCGTCCTCGACGAGGCCACCGGCAAGTGGGGCATCCGCGTCAACCGCGTCGAGCTCAAGGCGATCGAGCCGCCCACCTCCATCCAGGACTCGATGGAGAAGCAGATGCGCGCCGACCGTGACAAGCGCGCCGCGATCCTCACGGCGGAAGGCATCCGTCAGTCCCAGATCCTCACCGCCGAAGGTGAGAAGCAGTCCGCGATCCTGCGCGCCGAAGGTGAGGCGAAGGCCGCGGCCCTGCGCGCCGAGGGCGAGGCCCAGGCCATCCGTACGGTCTTCGAGTCCATCCACGCCGGAGACCCGGACCAGAAGCTGCTCTCGTACCAGTACCTGCAGATGCTCCCGAAGATCGCCGAGGGCGACGCCAACAAGCTGTGGATCGTCCCCAGCGAGATCGGCGACGCCCTCAAGGGCCTCTCGGGCGCGTTCGGCAACTTCGGCGGCGCCATGCCGGGCGGCGGCAGCGACGCGAAGACGCCGCCGGTGATGCCGACGCCGCCCCAGCCGCGCCGCGAACAGCCGCCGATCGACTAGATCGACCAGCTCCTCGCACGTCCCTACGCGGCGGTCTGCGCCAGCCAGTCCGGCAGCCCGGCCCGCCCGCCGGCCCCCAGCGACAGCAGCATCGCGTCGGCGGGGGTCGGCTCGAACGGCTGCCGCAGCAGCGGCATCCCCGCCTGCTCGGGCGTCCGGTTCGCCTTGCGGTGATTGTCGGCGGCGCAGGACGCGACCGTGTTCAACCACGAATCAGCACCGCCGTGCGACCGCGGCACCACGTGGTCGACGGTCGTCGCCCGCTTGCCGCAGTACGCGCACCGGTGCTGATCCCGTACGAGCACGCCCCGCCTGGACCACGGCGCACGTCTTCGGAACGGCACCCGGACATACCTGCACAGCCTGATCACCCGGGGCACGGGGATGTCGATCGCGGCACCGCGCACGCGCAGCTCGGGGTGGACCTGCTCGACGACGGCCTTGTCCTGCAACACCAGGACGACGGCTCGATTGAGCGTCACCGTGGAGAGCGGCTCGAAGCTCGCGTTCAGCACCAGTGTGTCCCGCACCCTGCCCACCTCCCGTACGCAGCGGATCACCCCTCGGCGTCCGTGCGTCAACTCTGGCCGGGCCCGCCGAGATGGACAACGCAATAAAAAGTGCCTGCCCCTGATCAATTCCATGACCAGAGGCAGGCAAACGTTCAGTGAACGCTGGAGAGCGGATCAGCCCTCGGCAGGTGCCCCGTACTCGGCGATGACCTGGGCCCGAGCGATCGTGTGGAACCGCAGGTTGAACCCGACGAAGGCCGGCGTCGCGTCGGAGTCCGGGCCGAGCTTCTCCTGATCCACCGCGTACACGGTGAACACGTAACGGTGGGCGGGGTCCCCGGGAGGCGGCGCGGCACCCCCGAACTCCTTCGTCCCGTAGTCGTTGCGCACCTGCACGGCGCCCTCGGGAAGCCCGTCGAACTTGCCGCTGCCCGCGCCCACCGGCAGCTCGGTCACCGAGGCCGGGATGTCGAACACGCTCCAGTGCCAGAACCCGCTGCCGGTCGGCGCGTCCGGGTCGAAGCAGGACACGGCGAAGCTTTTGGTCTCCGCCGGGAAGCCCTCCCAGCGCAGGTGCGGCGACGTGTTCCCCGCCGCGTACACCTGCGCGTCGTCCAGCGTCCCGCCCGGCTCGAAGTCCTGGCTCACGACGGTGAACGACGGCACCTGCGGATGAAAGTCATGAGGAAGCGAGGCCCTCTGGGGCTGCTCGGTCACAACGACACCTCCTGGATCTACGGAAACAGTGGTTCCACAGAGCCTGTCGACCCTGCTCCTGAAACCCTAGAACCAGTTCCTCTTGCTGCCGACCTCGGACAGCCACTGGTGCAGATACCCCGACCAGTCCGTGCCCTGGAAGTCGTGGTGCCCGACGACGAACGACCGGAACGTGTCACTGCCCTCACTGAAGAGGCCCGGCTTCTTGTCCATCTCCAGTACGACGTCCATCTCCCGGTCGTCGGCCACGAAGCTCAACTCCACCTGGTTGAGCCCCCGGTACTGCTGCGGCGGGTGGAACTCGATCTCCTGGTAGAACGGCAGCTTCTGCCGCGTCCCCCGGATGTGCCCGCGCTCCATGTCCGCGCTCTTGAACCGGAAGCCGAGCCGGATGAAGGCGTCGAGAAGCGCCTGCTGGGACGGCAGCGGGTGCACATTGATCGGGTCGAGGTCGCTCGAGTCGATGGCCCGGGCGATCTCCAGCTCGGTCGTCACCCCGATGTTCATGCCGCGCAGCTGCTGCCCGTCGATCGTCGTGACCGGCGTCTCCCACGGGATCTCGAGCCCGAACGGAACGGCGTGCACGGCCTGCGCCTTCAGCTCGAACGCGCCCCCGAGCCGCACCTTGGTGAACTCGATGTTCTGCTTCGTCTCCGTGTCGTTGCCCTCGACCTCGACCCGCGCCTGAAGACCGACGGAAAGCCCCTCGATCTCCTGGTCGACGGACCCGCCCTGGATCCGCACCTCACCCTGAACGACACCACCGGGCACGACATTGACCTCGGTGAGCACCGTCTCCACGGACGCCCCGCCCGCACCCAGACTCGCCAACAGCCGCTTGAACCCCATGCCTCGATCTCCTCCGTGTGCGAATCACTGCAGATACTGCTGACTACAAACGCGGGACACCGACGCCCGGTTCCGCGAGCGCCCGTCCCGCCCCGCTCCACTACCCTCGGAGGGCATGATCACGGCCCCTGACCGTACGCCCCTCGCACGCGAGTTCTTCGATCGACCTGTCCTGGAAGTCGCCCCCGACCTCCTCGGGCGCACGCTGGTCCGGCACACCCCCGACGGGCCCATCGAACTCCGCCTCACAGAGGTCGAGGCCTACGACGGGGCGGACGACCCCGGCTCCCATGCCTACCGAGGGCAGACCGCGCGCAACAGCGTGATGTTCGGCCGCCCCGGCCACGTGTACGTCTACTTCACCTACGGCATGTGGCACTGCATGAACCTGGTCTGCGGAGAGGAGGGCAGGGCGAGCGCCGTACTGCTCCGCGCCGGCGAGATCACCGCAGGCGTCGAACTGGCCCGCAAGCGACGACTATCGGCCCGACATGACAAGGAACTGGCCAAAGGCCCGGCCCGCATGGCCACGGCCCTCGGCGTGGACCGCTCCCTGGACGGCACGGACGCCTGCGCCCGCACGGACTCCCCACTGACGGTCCTGCACGGCACCCCGGTACCCACTGACCAGGTACGCAACGGCCCACGCACAGGGGTGTCCGGCGAGGGCGGCGTCCACCCGTGGCGCTTCTGGATCGCCAACGACCCGACGGTGAGCCCTTATCGGGCCCATACGCCGCGCCGCCGCTCAACTTGACGCGCCCCTACGGGATCCGTAATGTGGCCTGAGCCGCTGAAGCCGGATCTGGCGCTCAGCCAACCACCGGAAGCGGCCAAACCACTCATTACGACTTCCCTCGGCGGGGTCCTTTCGGCGTGCTCGCATGCCGCAATTCGAACCCGCGAAACTCGATTATGAGTTGCCGGAAGATTCGGCTAATGTGGTGGACACGCCGAAAGGCAAAGGCCCTCCAACGGCCACCGGAAATGAAATCCGAACCGGAAACGGAACGGAAAACGGATCTGGTAAGGTTGGAAACACGCAGTAACACTGCAAAGAAGTACCGAAGGGAAGCGCCCGGAGGAAAGCCCGAGAGGGTGAGTACAAAGGAAGCGTCCGTTCCTTGAGAACTCAACAGCGTGCCAAAAATCAACGCCAGATATGTTGATACCCCGTCTCCAGCGTCTGCTGGGGATGAGGTTCCTTTGTAAAAAAACACAGCGAGGACGCTGTGAACGGTCGGATTATTCCTCCGACTGTTCCGCTCTCGTGTGTGTCGCCCCGATCACGGGGAAACATTCACGGAGAGTTTGATCCTGGCTCAGGACGAACGCTGGCGGCGTGCTTAACACATGCAAGTCGAACGATGAAGCCCTTCGGGGTGGATTAGTGGCGAACGGGTGAGTAACACGTGGGCAATCTGCCCTTCACTCTGGGACAAGCCTTGGAAACGAGGTCTAATACCGGATAACACTCCTGTCCTCCTGGATGGGGGTTAAAAGCTCCGGCGGTGAAGGATGAGCCCGCGGCCTATCAGCTTGTTGGTGAGGTAATGGCTCACCAAGGCGACGACGGGTAGCCGGCCTGAGAGGGCGACCGGCCACACTGGGACTGAGACACGGCCCAGACTCCTACGGGAGGCAGCAGTGGGGAATATTGCACAATGGGCGAAAGCCTGATGCAGCGACGCCGCGTGAGGGATGACGGCCTTCGGGTTGTAAACCTCTTTCAGCAGGGAAGAAGCGAAAGTGACGGTACCTGCAGAAGAAGCGCCGGCTAACTACGTGCCAGCAGCCGCGGTAATACGTAGGGCGCAAGCGTTGTCCGGAATTATTGGGCGTAAAGAGCTCGTAGGCGGCTTGTCACGTCGATTGTGAAAGCTCGGGGCTTAACCCCGAGTCTGCAGTCGATACGGGCTAGCTAGAGTGTGGTAGGGGAGATCGGAATTCCTGGTGTAGCGGTGAAATGCGCAGATATCAGGAGGAACACCGGTGGCGAAGGCGGATCTCTGGGCCATTACTGACGCTGAGGAGCGAAAGCGTGGGGAGCGAACAGGATTAGATACCCTGGTAGTCCACGCCGTAAACGGTGGGCACTAGGTGTGGGCAACATTCCACGTTGTCCGCGCCGCAGCTAACGCATTAAGTGCCCCGCCTGGGGAGTACGGCCGCAAGGCTAAAACTCAAAGGAATTGACGGGGGCCCGCACAAGCAGCGGAGCATGTGGCTTAATTCGACGCAACGCGAAGAACCTTACCAAGGCTTGACATACACCGGAAACGTCCAGAGATGGGCGCCCCCTTGTGGTCGGTGTACAGGTGGTGCATGGCTGTCGTCAGCTCGTGTCGTGAGATGTTGGGTTAAGTCCCGCAACGAGCGCAACCCTTGTTCTGTGTTGCCAGCATGCCCTTCGGGGTGATGGGGACTCACAGGAGACCGCCGGGGTCAACTCGGAGGAAGGTGGGGACGACGTCAAGTCATCATGCCCCTTATGTCTTGGGCTGCACACGTGCTACAATGGCCGATACAATGAGCTGCGATACCGCAAGGTGGAGCGAATCTCAAAAAGTCGGTCTCAGTTCGGATTGGGGTCTGCAACTCGACCCCATGAAGTTGGAGTTGCTAGTAATCGCAGATCAGCATTGCTGCGGTGAATACGTTCCCGGGCCTTGTACACACCGCCCGTCACGTCACGAAAGTCGGTAACACCCGAAGCCGGTGGCCCAACCCCTTGTGGGAGGGAGCTGTCGAAGGTGGGACTGGCGATTGGGACGAAGTCGTAACAAGGTAGCCGTACCGGAAGGTGCGGCTGGATCACCTCCTTTCTAAGGAGCATCTAGGCCGCCGGGCTTGCCCGGTGGTCCAGGGCCATTACGTCGGCACACGTTCGACGGTGGTTGCTCATGGGTGGAACGTTGATTATTCGGCACGATTGGTTGGCTTCGCTAGTACTGCTTCGGCGTGGAACGTGTGAGTGAACTGGTCGGGCCGGGCACGCTGTTGGGTGTCTGAGGGTACGGATTTGATCCCGACCTCGATGCCGGCCCCGGTGAAGCGCCAAGGTTCTTGGTGTGTGACGGGTGGTTGGTCGTTGTTTGAGAACTGCACAGTGGACGCGAGCATCTGTGGCCAAGTTTTTAAGGGCGCACGGTGGATGCCTTGGTACCAGGAACCGATGAAGGACGTGGGAGGCCACGATAGTCCCCGGGGAGTCGTCAACCAGGCTTTGATCCGGGGGTTTCCGAATGGGGAAACCCGGCAGTCGTCATGGGCTGTCACCCGCTGCTGAATATATAGGCAGTGTGGAGGGAACGCGGGGAAGTGAAACATCTCAGTACCCGCAGGAAGAGAAAACAACCGTGATTCCGGGAGTAGTGGCGAGCGAAACTGGATGAGGCCAAACCGTATACGTGTGAGACCCGGCAGGGGTTGCGTGTACGGGGTTGTGGGATCTCTCTTCTGTCGTCTGCCGGCGACAGGACGAGTAAGAAACCGTTGATGTAGGCGAAGGACATGCGAAAGGTCCGGCGTAGAGGGTAAGACCCCCGTAGTCGAAACATTAGCGGCTCGTTTGAGAGACACCCAAGTAGCACGGGGCCCGAGAAATCCTGTGTGAATCTGGCGGGACCACCCGTTAAGCCTAAATATTCCCTGGTGACCGATAGCGGATAGTACCGTGAGGGAATGGTGAAAAGTACCGCGGGAGCGGAGTGAAATAGTACCTGAAACCGTGTGCCTACAAGCCGTGGGAGCGTCGCTGTATGTGCTTGCACATACAGTCGTGACTGCGTGCCTTTTGAAGAATGAGCCTGCGAGTTTGCGGTGTGTTGCGAGGTTAACCCGTGTGGGGAAGCCGTAGCGAAAGCGAGTCCGAACAGGGCGATTCAGTAGCGCGCTCAAGACCCGAAGCGGAGTGATCTAGCCATGGGCAGGTTGAAGCGGAGGTAAGACTTCGTGGAGGACCGAACCCACCAGGGTTGAAAACCTGGGGGATGACCTGTGGTTAGGGGTGAAAGGCCAATCAAACTCCGTGATAGCTGGTTCTCCCCGAAATGCATTTAGGTGCAGCGTCGTGTGTTTCTTGCCGGAGGTAGAGCACTGGATAGGCGATGGGCCCTACCGGGTTACTGACCTTAGCCAAACTCCGAATGCCGGTAAGTGAGAGCACGGCAGTGAGACTGTGGGGGATAAGCTCCATGGTCGAGAGGGAAACAGCCCAGAGCATCGACTAAGGCCCCTAAGCGTACGCTAAGTGGGAAAGGATGTGGAGTCGCAGAGACAACCAGGAGGTTGGCTTAGAAGCAGCCACCCTTGAAAGAGTGCGTAATAGCTCACTGGTCAAGTGATTCCGCGCCGACAATGTAGCGGGGCTCAAGCGTACCGCCGAAGTCGTGTCATTCATACAACAGCCCCAACGGGTGTGTGGATGGGTAGGGGAGCGTCGTGTGCCGGGTGAAGCAGCACCGGAAGGTAGTTGTGGACGGTTCACGAGTGAGAATGCAGGCATGAGTAGCGATACACACGTGAGAAACGTGTGCGCCGATTGACTAAGGGTTCCTGGGTCAAGCTGATCTGCCCAGGGTAAGTCGGGACCTAAGGCGAGGCCGACAGGCGTAGTCGATGGATAACCGGTTGATATTCCGGTACCCGCTGTGACGCGAAAGACATCGAATCCAGTGATGCTAAGGCCGTGAAGCCGTTCCGGACCCTTCGGGGAATGGAAAGTGGTGGAGCCGCCGGTCCAAGCTGGTAGTAGGTGAGCGATGGGGTGACGCAGGAAGGTAGTCCAGCCCGGGCGATGGTAGTCCCGGGGTAAGGGTGTAGGCCGTGCGGTAGGTAAATCCGTCGCACACGAGGCTGAGACCTGATGCCGAGCCGATTGTGGTGAAGTGGATGATCCTATGCTGTCGAGAAAAGCCTCTAGCGAGTTTCATGGCGGCCCGTACCCTAAACCGACTCAGGTGGTCAGGTAGAGAATACCGAGGCGTTCGGGTGAACTATGGTTAAGGAACTCGGCAAAATGCCCCCGTAACTTCGGGAGAAGGGGGGCCATTCCTGGTGATGACATTTACTGTCTGAGCTGGGGGTGGCCGCAGAGACCAGCGAGAAGCGACTGTTTACTAAAAACACAGGTCCGTGCGAAGCCGTAAGGCGATGTATACGGACTGACGCCTGCCCGGTGCTGGAACGTTAAGGGGACCGGTTAGTCACATTTCGGTGTGGCGAAGCTGAGAACTTAAGCGCCAGTAAACGGCGGTGGTAACTATAACCATCCTAAGGTAGCGAAATTCCTTGTCGGGTAAGTTCCGACCTGCACGAATGGCGTAACGACTTCTCGACTGTCTCAACCATAGGCCCGGTGAAATTGCACTACGAGTAAAGATGCTCGTTTCGCGCAGAAGGACGGAAAGACCCCGGGACCTTTACTATAGTTTGATATTGGTGTTCGGTTCGGCTTGTGTAGGATAGGTGGGAGACTGTGAACCTTGGACGCCAGTTCAGGGGGAGTCGTCGTTGAAATACCACTCTGGTCGTGCTGGATGTCTAACCTGGGTCCGTGATCCGGATCAGGGACAGTGTCTGATGGGTAGTTTAACTGGGGCGGTTGCCTCCCAAAGAGTAACGGAGGCGCCCAAAGGTTCCCTCAGCCTGGTTGGTAATCAGGTGTTGAGTGTAAGTGCACAAGGGAGCTTGACTGTGAGACCGACGGGTCGAGCAGGGACGAAAGTCGGGACTAGTGATCCGGCGGTGGCTTGTGGAAGCGCCGTCGCTCAACGGATAAAAGGTACCCCGGGGATAACAGGCTGATCTTCCCCAAGAGTCCATATCGACGGGATGGTTTGGCACCTCGATGTCGGCTCGTCGCATCCTGGGGCTGGAGTCGGTCCCAAGGGTTGGGCTGTTCGCCCATTAAAGCGGTACGCGAGCTGGGTTTAGAACGTCGTGAGACAGTTCGGTCCCTATCCTCTGTGCGCGTAGGAATATTGAGAAGGGCTGTCCCTAGTACGAGAGGACCGGGACGGACGAACCTCTGGTGTGCCAGTTGTCCTGCCAAGGGCATGGCTGGTTGGCTACGTTCGGAAAGGATAACCGCTGAAAGCATCTAAGCGGGAAGCCTGCTTCGAGATGAGTATTCCCACCCCCTTTGAGGGGTTAAGGCTCCCAGTAGACGACTGGGTTGATAGGCCGGATCTGGAAGCACCGTAAGGTGTGGAGGTGACCGGTACTAATAGGCCGAGGGCTTGTCCTCAGTTGCTCGCGTCCACTGTGTTGTTCCCAGACAACGAACAGTTGTGCTGGCTGAACAGTTTCACTTATCAATTGAAGAGTGTGCTAGTTCGCCGCCCTGTTCACATGTCCCTCTCGAGGGACGTCTGAAAGGGTTTCGGTGGTCATAGCGTGAGGGAAACGCCCGGTTACATTCCGAACCCGGAAGCTAAGCCTCACAGCGCCGATGGTACTGCAGGGGGGACCCTGTGGGAGAGTAGGACGCCGCCGAACTATTTTTGAGAGGACCTTTGGTCCCGGCACACATGCTGGGACCAAGGGTCCTTTTTGTATTTCCAGAGCTTTTCTCGGAGCGCGCCGGCACCCCGGTTGCGCGAGAATGACTGCGGTACCGAAGACAGGAGTCAACCGATGGCCACCAACTCTCCCGATGAGCGTCCGGAGCGCGATCAGCGCCGACGGGACAGTGGTGACCGGGGGGATCGGGGCGGGTTCCGCGGCAACAGCGGCGCCCCGCGTCGGGACCGTCGGGATGGCGACCGGGAGCGTCCTCCCTTCCGCCGGGACGACCGCCGCGATGACCGGCGCGACGACCGCGACCGTGGGCCGCGTCGGGACGACCGCCGTGACGACAACCGCGGTGGTGGCTTCCGTCGCGACGATCGGCGTGATGACCGTGACCGTGGGCCGCGTCGTGATGACCGTCGTGACGACAACCGTGGTGGCGGTTTCCGTCGCGACGACCGGCGGGATGACCGTTCGTACGGTGACCGTGATCGTGGGCCGCGTCGTGATGACCGTCGTGACGACAACCGTGGCGGCGGTTTCCGGCGCGATGACAATCGTGGTGGTGGGTTCCGCCGCGATGACCGGCGTGACGATCGTGACCGTGGGCCGCGTCGTGATGACCGTCGTGACGACAACCGTGGTGGTGGGTTCCGGCGCGACGACCGCGACCGTGGGCCGCGTCGTGATGACCGCCGTGATGACAACCGTGGTGGCGGGTTCCGTCGTGACGACCGGCGTGATGACCGCTCGTACGGTGACCGCGACCGTGGCCCGCGTCGGGACGATCGGCGCGATGACAACCGTGGTGGTGGCTTCCGGCGGGACGACCGTCGTGACGACAACCGTGGTGGCGGGTTCCGCCGAGACGACCGGCGCGATGACCGCGACCGTGGGCCCCGTCGCGACGACAACCGCGGTGGTGGGTTCCGGCGGGACGATCGGGATCGTGGGCCGCGGCGTGATGACCGGGGTGGGCGTTCCGGTGGGTTCCGTGGGCGGGACGCCCGGCGGGATGACCGCCGTGACGACCGGCGGGACGATCGGCGTGGTGGGCCGCGTCGGGACGACCGGGAGCGGGATCGTGAGCCGATCAAGCGGCTGCCGATTCCGGAGGATGTCTCCGGTGCCGAGCTCGACAAGAGCGTGCAGCAGGAGCTTCAGTCCCTGCCGAGGGGGCTCGCCGAGGATGTAGCCATGAACCTGGTGATGGTGGCCCGGCTGATCGACGAGGACCCGGAGCGCGCGTACGCGTACTCCCGGATCGCGCTGCGTCTCGCGTCGCGGGTCGCCGCCGTGCGGGAGGCCGCCGGGTTCGCCGCGTACGCGAACCAGAAGTACAGCGAGGCGCTCGCCGAGTTCCGGGCCGCGCGTCGGATGACCGGCAGCGCGGAGCTGTGGCCGCTCATGGCCGACTGCGAGCGTGGGCTCGGGCGTCCCGAGAAGGCGCTCGACATGGCCGGCGCCCCCGAGGTGTCGAAGCTGGACAAGGCCGGGCAGGTCGAGATGCGGCTCGTGGCCGCCGGCGCGCGGCGCGACATGGGGCAGCTGGACGCCGCCATCGTGACGCTGCAGAGCCCCGAGTTGGCCTCGAACTCCACGCAGCCGTGGACCGCGCGTCTGCGCTACGCGTACGCCGACGCGCTGTTGGAGGCCGGGCGTGAGGACGACGCGCGGGAGTGGTTCGCCAAGGCCGTCGAGTCCGACAAGGACGGCAGCACGGACGCGTCCGACCGGCTCGCCGAGCTGGACGGCGTCGAGTTCGTGGACGCCTTCGACGAGAGTGACGACGACGGCGCTCCGGCGCCTGAGAGCGACGGCGCCGAGCGCGAAGGGCGCGACGAGCAGTAGGTCGTGAATTGACGAACGGGCGGGTTCCCTCTGGGAGCCCGCCCGTTCGTCACTTCTCAGTCGTCCGTCAGTGTGCGCAGGACCAGGCCCGTGGCCGGCTTCGGGCCGAACGATGTGGACTTGCGCGGCATCGTCACGCCCTGGCGGGCCAGCTCGCGGACGACTTCCTCGCGGACCGGGTGCATCAGGACCGCCGTGCCGCCGTCCCGGCGCGCCTTGTCGACCGTCGCCTGTGTGTCGTGGATGTACGCGACATCGGCGGGGGAGTCCTCAGGGATGCCCCAGATGTCACCGAGGAGCGTGGAGTGCAGCACCGTGGCGTCGAGGGTGCGCCAGGCCTCGGGGCGATCGGCCGGAATCGTGCGGTCCAGGATCGCCGGGTCGGGGCGGTCCACGAGGTGGTACGTGTCCTCGGTGCCGGTGAGGAGGAAGGCGTTGCCGTGGGACGCCGCCTGTGCCAGGGCCTCCATCGCCTGCGGGAGGGGCCCGGTGACCTCGCGTACGCGGAAGTGGGGGCGGGCAGCCGCCAGCGCCCGGTCGAGGGGGAGGCGGCCCAGCAGGCGGTGGATGGCGCGGACCTGGAGGGGGTAGCGGGCCGTGTCGACCAGGAGCACCAGGCCGTAGTCCCAGGGGGTGCGGCCCGGCGACGTGTGTTCGGTGCGCAGGCGCAGGTAGGTGGCCCAGCGGTGGTGGCCGTCCGCGATCAGTGCCTGGTGGGCGGCGAGACCGTCCTGGACCTGGCGCTGGTCGGCGGGGTCGGTGAGGGCCCAGAGGCGGTGGCTGTAGCCGTCCTCCGTGGTCGTGGCGAGGAGCGGGGCGCGCCGCACCGTGCGCTCGATGACGGCGGTGGCGCCGGTCGCGTTGCCGTTGCCCCGGTAGGTCAGCAGCAGCGGTTCGAGGTTCGCGGCCGTCGTGCGCATCAGCCCTGCCCGGTCCTCGACCACATGCGGCATGACGTCCTCATGGGGGAGGACCACACCTTCTGAGGCCTCGGAGAGGTGGAGGGCGCCGATGATGCCGCGCTGCAGCATGTCGCCTTTTCGCTGTTCGTATACGTAGAAGGCGGGTTCGAGGTCGGGGGCGAGGACGCCCTCGGCGAGCCAGCGGTGCAGGGTGGCGGCCGCCAGATCGTTGCGGGTCCGGGGCTCCACGGCCTGCGGCAGGATCAGGCGGACGATGTTGTGCGGGTCGGCGTTCTCCAGGTGGAGCAGTCCGTCCGGCCGTACGACCACGTCGTACGGGGGCGAGGTCACGGCGGCGAGGCTGCCGACCTGCTCGGGGACGTAGCGGATGCCCCTGAACGGGATGAGGTCCAGGCCGTTGTTGCCCGACTGTGCCGTGCGACCTGCAGTGTTCATCCCCGCATCGTACGAGTGTCAGTGCCGTGGGGGATGATCGGGGGAGTGGGATCGAGCGAGGAGAGATGCGGAATGAGCCAGGGCCACAGTGCGAGCGGGACGGCCGACGGTGGGGCCCGGGTGCGCCCCGGTGACAGTGCGCGGGCGTTGAGCGAGGCGTACGACACGGCGCTGCTTGATCTCGACGGGGTCGTGTACGCGGGCGGGCAGGCCATCGCGCATGCCGTCGAGTCGCTGGCCGTGGCGCGCGGTGGTGGCATGGGGCTCGCGTACGTGACGAACAACGCGCTGCGCACGCCGGACGCCGTGGCCGAGCATCTGACCGAGCTCGGGATCCCGACCGGGGCCGCCGATGTCATCACGTCGGCGCAGGCCGTCGCGCGGCTCATCAGTGAGCAAGTGCCGAGCGGGGCACGGGTGTTGGTGATCGGGGGCGAAGGGCTGCGGGTGGCGCTGCGGGAGCGCGGGCTCGTGCCGGTGGACTCGGCCGACGAGGACCCGGCCGCCGTGGCGCAGGGGTACGGCGGGCCCGACATGGCGTGGGGGCGGTTCGCCGAGGCTTGTTACGGGATCGCGCGCGGTGTGCCGTGGTTCGCCTCCAATACCGACCTGACGATCCCGAGCGCGCGCGGGATCGCGCCGGGGAACGGGGCGGCGGTGGAGGTCGTCCGGATCGCGACGGGTGCCGAGCCGCAGATCGCGGGCAAGCCGTTGCCCCCGATGCACCGCGAGACGATTCTGCGGACCGGCGCGAAGACCCCGCTGGTGGTGGGGGACCGGCTCGACACGGACATCGAGGGGGCGTTCAACGGGGGCGTGGATTCGCTGCTCGTCCTGACCGGTGTCACCGACGCCGCGCAGCTGCTCGCCGCGCCGCCGCAGCACCGGCCCACGTACGTGGATGTTGACCTGCGGGGGATGCTCACCGGGCAGCCGGAGGTCGAGGAACTCGGCGGTGAGGATGGCGGGTTCCGGTGCGGGGGCTGGACCGCGCGCGCCGGGGACGGGGAGTTGCGTCTTGAGGGGGACGGCGAGGCGATCGACGGGCTGCGGGCGCTGTGCGGGGCGGCGTGGAGTGCGGCCGGGGAAGGTGTGTGCGAGCTGGATACGGGGAAGGCCGTGGCACGGCTGGGGCTGTAGGACCTGTCTGCAAACTCCCGTCCGCGTCGCGCGCGGGGCGCGGCACCGGGGTCGGGTCCGGCAGGCAGTGTGCTGTTCCGCGCAGGGGGCTGCCCTGCCCATCCGTGCCCGCCTCTGCCGCCCCAGGCGGCAGATCGCCCGAGGTGGGTGGGGCCTGATGTGGCAAATCGGCAGGGTAGGCTAACCTAACCTCGTGTTGGTCGACAGTCCTCCCGAAGCCAGCGCGGTGACCGCTCCCGCGCCCCCCGACCGTCGTGCGGTGATACGCACGGTCGGGCTGCTCGCGTCTGTCCTGGTGCTGGTGGCCGTCCTTGTGGCGAGCATCGCCGTGGGCGCCAAACCGCTCTCCCTGGACCAGGTCTGGCACGGCCTCTTCCAGGACACCGGGAACTACGCGGACGTGGTCGTCGGTGAGCGTGTGTCGCGCACCCTGCTCGGGCTGCTGGCCGGAGTCGCGCTCGGGCTCGCCGGCGCGGTGCTCCAGGCCCTGACGCGCAACCCCCTCGCCGACCCCGGCATCCTCGGCATCAACATGGGGGCGTCGGCCGCCGTCGTCTCCGCCATCAGCTTCTTCGGGGTGACGTCGCTCACCGGCTACGTATGGTTCGCCTTCGCGGGCGCCGCCGCCGTGGGCGTCCTCGTCTACGCGCTCGGCGGCACGCGCAACGCGACGCCCGTGCGGCTCGCGCTCGCCGGCACCGCGATCAACGCGGCGCTCTCCGGCTATCTCTACGCGGTGATGATCACCGACGACATGGCGCTCAACCGGATGCGGTTCTGGCAGGTCGGCTCGCTGGCCACGTCCACGATGCACACCATCGAGCAGGTGTGGCCGTTCATCGCCGTCGGCGCCGTCCTCGCGCTGCTGCTCTCCCGCCCGCTCAACGCCATGGCCATGGGCGACGACACCGCCCGCGCGCTCGGCGCCCACCTCGGCCGCACCCGCGCCCTGAGCATGGTCGCCGCGACGCTGCTGTGCGGCGCGGCCACCGCGGCCTGCGGCCCGATCGCCTTCGTCGGCCTGATGGTGCCGCACATGGTGCGCTCGTTCACCGGCCCCGACATGCGCTGGATCATGCCGTACGCGGCGGTCCTCTCGCCCGTCCTGCTGCTCGGCGCCGACGTCATCGGCCGGATCGTGGCCCGCCCGTCCGAGCTCCAGGTCGGCATCGTCACGGCCGTCATCGGCGCGCCGGTCTTCATCGTGCTCGTACGTCGCCGAAGGATGGCCCAGCTGTGACCGCGACCGAGACCCGCAACCAGAAGAAGGCCAGGACCAAGGCGATACGCACGCCGGGCGGGCTGTCCGTCCGGCTCGACGTCCGCTCGCTCCTCGTCGTCGCCGTCCTCCTCGTGGCCGCGCTCGCCGCGAGCGTCTTCCTCATCGGCACCGGCGACTTCCCGATCCCGGTCCCCGACGTGCTGCGCACCCTCGTGGGCAACGGCAACGCGGGCCAGGAATTCATCATCAACGACCTGCGCCTGCCGCGGGTCCTCGTCGGCCTGCTGGTCGGCGCCTCGCTCGGCCTGTCCGGCGCGCTCTTCCAGTCCGTCTCCCGCAACCCGCTCGGCAGCCCCGACGTGCTCGGCCTCGGCCAGGGCTCGACCGCGGGCGCGCTCGTGATGATCGTGATCTTCGGGGGCAGCGCAGGTCAGGTCGCGATCGGCGCGCTCGTCGGCGGCCTCGTCACCGGGTTCGCGATCTACGTCCTCGCGTGGAAGCGGGGCGTGCACGGCTACCGGCTCGTCCTCGTCGGCATCGGCGTCTCCGCCTTCGTGACCGCGATCAACGGCTATCTGCTCACCAAGGCCGACTTCGTGGACGCCGCCCGCGCCACCGTGTGGATGACCGGCTCGCTCAACGGCCGCGACTGGACGCAGGTCTGGCCGCTGCTGATCATGTTCGTCGTGCTGATCCCGCTCGTCGCCGCGGCCGCGCGTCCGCTGCGGATGCTGGAGATGGGCGACGACGCGGCGGGCGGCCTCGGCGTGCGCGTCGAGCGGACCAGGCTGCTGCTGCTCACGGCCTCCGTCGTGCTGACGGCCGCCGCCACCGCGGCCGCGGGCCCGGTCACCTTCGTGGCGCTGACCGCGCCGCAGATCGCCCGGCGGCTCACCAAGTCACCGGGGCCGAACCTGGCGGCGTCGACGATCCTGGGCGCGGCCCTGCTGATCGTCGCCGACCTGGTCTCGCAGCGGGCGTTCGGCGCCGACCAGCTGCCGGTGGGCGTGGTCACCGGCGTCGTCGGCGGTGTCTATCTGCTCTGGCTGCTTGTCACCGAGCGCAAGGCAGGCCGGATATGAGCGAGCGCACGCCCCGCCCCTCCCGGACCAACCAAAGGAGCACCGCAGTGAACAGGCTGGCAGCCGATGACGTGACCCTCGGATACGACCAGCGCGTCATCGCCGAGAAGTTGTCGGTGGAGATACCCGACAACTCCTTCACGGTGATCGTCGGCCCGAACGCCTGCGGCAAGTCCACGCTGCTGCGCGCCCTGTCGCGGATGCTCAAGCCGAGCGCGGGCCGGGTGCTGCTCGACGGCAGCGTCATCCAGTCGATGCCCGCGAAGAAGGTCGCCAGGACGCTCGGCCTGCTGCCGCAGTCGTCCGTGGCGCCCGACGGCATCACCGTCGGCGACCTCGTCGCCCGCGGCCGCTACCCGCACCAGGGGCTGCTGCGCCAGTGGTCGCCCGACGACGAGCGGATCGTCCAGGAGTCGATGGCGTCGACCGGCGTCGCCGAACTCGCCGAGCGGTACGTGGACGAGCTCTCCGGCGGCCAGCGCCAGCGCGTGTGGATCGCGATGGCGCTCGCCCAGCAGACGCCGCTGCTGCTGCTCGACGAGCCGACGACGTACCTCGACATCCAGCACCAGATCGACGTCCTCGACCTCTGCGCCGAGCTGCACGAGGAGCAGGGGCGCACGCTCGTCGCCGTCCTGCACGACCTCAACCACGCGGCCCGCTACGCCACCCACCTCATCGCCCTGCGCGACGGCGCGGTGATCGCCGAGGGCGCGCCCAAGGACATCGTCACCGCCGAACTCGTCGAGCAGCTCTTCGGGATGAAGTGCCAGGTCATCGACGACCCGGAGACGGGGACCCCGCTGGTGGTGCCGGCCGCCCGCAAGGCGCGCCGCAAGGAGGTCGCTACAGCAGCGTCCTGAGCCGCAGCAGGTCGCGGAACGAGGCCTCAAGGCGGACCCGGCCGGCGGCCCACGCCTTCGCGAAGTTCAGCTCGCCGTCCACCATCGCCACCAGGTCGTCCCCGGCCATCGCGAGCCGGATCTGCGCCTTCTCGGCGGGCGGCCCCGGGCGGGTGTCGAGGACCTCGATCCGGCCGTCCTTGAGTCGGCCGGAAAACGTCACGTCGAGGTCGGTGATGCGGCAGCTCAGCGAGCGGTCCAGGGCCGCGGCCGTGCGCACGTCCCCGCCGGCGCCCGCCATGTTGTCCGAGAGTTTGTCGAGCGCCGCCCGGCACTCCTCCATCGTCGCCATCGTGATCGACGGTACACCGGCGCTTCGGGGTAGCGTCGGGGCATGAGCGAGACGCCCACCGAGGCCACCGACGTGCCGGAACCCGTCGAGGAACCCGCAGCGGAACCCTCGTACGACCCTGCGGCCCCCGCCCCGCTCGGCATCGAGCGCACCCCCACGGGCAACGCCGAGGTGGACGCGCAGCTGGAGCGGCTCGCCGATGTGGACCACCTCGCCGCGGACGGGCACGCCGAGGTGTACGAGGATGTACATCAGGGGCTGCGGAACGCGCTGACCGCGCTGGATGCCCAAACCCCGTCCCCGTCTCCGTCCCCGTACGACCACAGGAGCTGAACCACCGTGGCAGGTGTGGCACGTCGCCGCCTCGACGCCGAACTCGTCCGCCGTAAGCTGGCCCGCTCGCGCGAGCACGCGAGCCAGCTGATCGCCGCGGGCCGGGTCACCGTCGGCAAGACCGTCGCGACGAAAGCCGCGACGCAGGTGGAGACGGCCGCCGCGATCGTCGTCATCGAGGACGGCAGCGATCCCGACTACGTCTCGCGCGGCGGGCACAAGCTCGCGGGCGCGCTGGAGGCGTTCGGTCCGCAGGGGCTCGAGGTCAAGGGGCGCAGGGCGCTGGACGCGGGCGCGTCCACCGGCGGCTTCACCGATGTGCTGCTGCGGGCCGGCGTTGCGCACGTCGTCGCCGTCGACGTCGGCTACGGGCAACTCGCGTGGTCACTTCAGAGCGATGAACGCGTCACCGTCAAGGACCGTACGAACGTACGCGAATTGACGCTGGAGGCGATCGATGACGTACCCGTGGACATCGTGGTGGGGGACCTGTCCTTCATCCCGCTCGGCCTTGTGCTGCCCGCCCTCACGCGCTGCGCGGCGCCGGAGGCGGATCTCGTGCTGATGGTGAAGCCGCAGTTCGAGGTGGGCAAGGAGCGGCTCGGCAGCGGGGGCGTCGTACGCAGCCCCGAACTGCGTGCGGAGGCGGTGCGCGGGGTCGCCGCGCAGGCGTGGAAGCTCGGGTACGGCGTGCGCGGGGTAACCGCGAGCCCCCTGCCGGGACCGTCCGGGAACGTCGAGTACTTTCTGTGGCTGCGTGCCGGGGCGGATCAGCTCGACCCGGCCGACGTAGATCGCGCAGTGGCGGAGGGACCGCGTTGACACAGACCCGAGCTCGTACGGTTTTCCTGCTCGCCCACACGGGGCGGCCCGCCGCGATCCGCAGCGCCGAACTCGTCGTGCAGGGGCTCCTGCGCAGCGGCCTCGGCGTGCGGGTCCTGGAGACGGAGGCGCTGGACCTGCCGCTGCCCGACACCGTGGAGCTGGTGAAGGAGTCGGAGGCGACCCCGGCCTGTCTCGACGGCTGTGAGCTGCTCATCGTGCTCGGCGGGGACGGGACGCTGCTGCGCGGCGCCGAGTTCGCGCGGGCGTCGGGGGTGCCGATGCTCGGGGTGAACCTGGGCCGCGTCGGCTTCCTCGCGGAGGCGGAGCGCGACGACCTGGACAAGGTCGTCGACCGCGTCGTCACCAAGGAGTACGAGGTCGAGGAGCGCATGACGATCGACGTCGCCGTGCACCGCAACGGCGACGTCGTGCACCGGGACTGGGCGCTCAACGAGGCGGCCGTCCAGAAGATCGAGCCCGAGCGGATGCTCGAGGTCGTGCTGGAGATCGACGGGCGTCCGGTCACCGGCTTCGGCTGCGACGGGATCGTGTGCGCGACGCCCACCGGGTCCACCGCCTACGCGTTCTCCGCCGGTGGCCCGGTGGTGTGGCCCGAGGTCGAGGCGCTGCTCATGGTGCCGATCAGCGCGCACGCCCTGTTCGCCAAGCCGCTCATCACGTCGCCGGACTCGGTGCTCGCCGTCGAGGTGCAGCAGCACACGCCGCACGGCGTGCTGTGGTGCGACGGGCGGCGGACCGTGGAGCTGCCGCCGGGCGCGCGGATCGAGGTGCGCAGGGGCGGGGTGCCGGTCCGGCTGGCCCGGCTGCACCACGCGGTGTTCACCGACCGGCTCGTGGCGAAGTTTGCGCTCCCGGTCGCCGGGTGGCGCGGCGCCCCGCACTGAGCGGCACGTTCGAGTGACGGCGGCGTGAAGGTTTGTCGCCGTAACGGCTCTTCCACCTGCGGAATCGGGGGAGGGAGCCGGGGTCCGTCGCACGGACCGCCTTCGACCTCGTAAGGTCAGAGGCGTGTTGGAGGAGATGCGGATACGGTCGCTCGGAGTCATCGACGACGCCGTGGTCGAGCTTTCGCCCGGCTTCACGGCGGTCACCGGTGAGACGGGCGCGGGCAAGACCATGGTCGTCACCAGTCTCGGCTTGCTGCTCGGCGGGCGCGCCGACGCCGCGCTCGTACGGATCGGGGCGAAGAACGCCGTGGTCGAGGGGCGCATCGCCGTGCCCGCCGACTCCGGCGCGCGCGAACGGGCCGAGGAGGCCGGGGCCGAGCTCGAGGACGGGGTGCTGCTGCTCAGCCGCACCGTGTCCGCCGAGGGCCGCTCGCGGGCGCACCTGGGCGGGCGGTCCGTGCCGGTGGGCGTGCTGAGCGAGCTGGCCGACGAACTGGTCGCCGTGCACGGCCAGACCGACCAGCAGGGACTGCTGAAGCTCGGCCGGCAACGGCAGGCGCTCGACCGGTACGCGGGGGACGCCGTCGCGGCGCCGCTCGCCAAGTACGGGGCCGTGTACAAGCGGCTGAGGGCCGTCGGCACGGAACTCGACGAGATCACCACGCGCGCCCGTGAGCGGGCCCAGGAGGCGGATCTGCTGCGCTTCGGGCTCGACGAGATCGGCGCCGTGGAGCCCCGGGCGGGCGAGGACGTGGAGCTGGCCGAGGAGGCCTCCCGGCTGGGCCACGCGGAGGCGCTGGCCTCCGCGGCGGCCGCCGCGCATGCCGCGCTCGCCGGGAACCCCGAGGACCCGGAGGGCGTCGACGCGCAGACCCTGGTCGGCGGCGCGCACCGGGCCCTTGAGGCCGTGCGCTCCCACGACTCGGCGCTCGGCACGCTCGCGGAGCGGATCGGCGAGGTGCAGATCCTGCTCACCGATGTCGCCGCCGAACTCGCGGGCTACGCGGACGACTTGGACGCCGACCCGCTGCGGCTGTCCGCGGTGGAGGAGCGGCGGGCCGCGCTCACGGCGCTCACCCGCAAGTACGGCGAGGACGTGACGGCCGTGCTGGCCTGGGCCGAGACGAGCGCCGCGCGCCTCCTCGAACTCGACGGCGACGACGAGCGGATCGGCGAGCTGACCGCGGAGCGCGAGTCGCTCCGCGGCGAACTGGGCGTACTGGCACAGGAACTCACGCACGCGCGCGTGGAGGCGGCCGACCGCTTCGCGGCCGCCGTGACCGAGGAACTCTCCTCGCTCGCGATGCCGCACGCGCGGGTCTCCTTCGACATCCGCCAGACCGAGACCGACGCGCCCGACGGCGTCGAGGTCGACGGCAGGAACGTGACCTGTGGCCCCTCCGGCGTCGACGAGGTCGAGCTGCTGCTCGCCCCGCACCCCGGCGCGCCGCCCCGGCCCATCGCGAAGGGCGCGTCCGGCGGTGAGCTGTCGCGCGTGATGCTCGCCGTGGAGGTCGTCTTCGCGGGCAACGACCCGGTACCTACGTATCTCTTCGACGAGGTCGACGCGGGCGTGGGCGGCAAGGCCGCAGTCGAGATCGGCCGGCGCCTCGCCAAGCTCGCCAGGTCGGCGCAGGTCGTGGTCGTCACGCACCTGCCGCAGGTCGCGGCGTTCGCCGACCGGCAGCTTCTGGTCGAGAAGACGCATGACGGGTCCGTGACGAGTTCCGGTGTGACGGTGCTCGAAGGGGAGGAGCGGGTGCGGGAGTTGTCGCGGATGTTGGCCGGGCAGGAGGATTCGGAGACGGCGCGGGCGCATGCGGAGGAGTTGTTGGCGACCGCGAGGGCGGACGCGTGATGTTTCCGTTGCGGTCGGGCGTCCGCCGGTCGCGGGGCTCTGCCCCGGACCCCGCTCCTCAATCGCCGGAGGGGCTGAATATGGCGGCCGGGCTGAATGATATGGCGGCCGGGCTGATCGTGGCCGCCGGTGTCACCCGTGGCGCGCTCGCGCTGCTGCGGCGTGTGAAGCCGGAAGGTGTCGGGGAGCGCAAGAACTACGCGGGCCGCACCGTCGACCTGTGCCCGGGGCCTGCCGTCACGGTCGGCGTCGCGGCGGGCGCCCTCCTCGCCGAGCCCGAGGTGCTCGAGGTGAGAGGCGCCGCGCTGCTCGCCACGCTCGCGGCCGGGGCCTGCGGCGCGTACGACGACGTGGCGGGGGCCGGCGATCCGCGCCGCGGGTTCCGGGCGCATCTGGGCGCGCTGCGAGGCGGCGAACTCACCAGCGGCGCCGTGAAGTTGTTCGGCATCTCGGCGGCGGGGCTCGCCGCGGGCGCCCTGCTCAAGCGGCGGCCGCTCGACAAGGCGCTCGCCGGTGTCGTCATCGCGGGCACCGCGCACTTCGTCAACCTCGTCGACGTGCGGCCGGGGCGCGCGGCCCAAGTCGCCCTGGCGCTCGGCGTTCCGGGCCTGTTGCGCGGCTCGCTCGCCGCCGCTTCGATGGGCGCCGCCGCTGCCGTGCTGCCCGACGACCTCGCCGAGCGCGGGATGCTCGGCGACGCGGGCGCGCACGCGCTCGGTGCCGCCGTCGGTGTCGCCATCGTCGCGGGGAACGGGCGGCCCGGCCTGGTGGCGCACGCCGCCGGGCTCGTCGCGGCGGCCGCGTACGGGGACCGGGTGAGCGCGCTGGCCCAGAACCCGCTTGCGTAAGTCTCGGTCCCCTCAACTCACCCATGCGGGTGGTCCGCTGTGCCGTGTTGCCCAGGCCCGGGCGGTGGGGGACGGCGGCCGGTGCCGGAACGTCGGTACGGGCTGGCATCCTGGGAGACCGACGGTATACGTATCCCTGAGCCCGTACTCTCCGTATACCTAACCCCTTCCGTACCTACCGAGTTCGCCGACACCCTTCAGGAGCCCGGCCGCGTGAGCCACCCCAGCCGCCCGTCAGCGCACGGACAGCCGACGCTGCGCACCGTGCAGGTGCTGGGCGGCGGCAGTGCGGGCAGCAGCGCCCATGTCCGGTCCCTGACCGCGGGGTTGGTGGCCCGCGGGGTGCGCGTCACGGTGTGCGCGCCGATGCAGGCCGAGCGGGCGTACGGGTTCGCGGACGCGGGCGCCCACCACCTTCCGGTGCCCCGCCGCGGCGACCCGGCGTCCGTCGCCGCGCTCCGCGTCGCCTGCATCGACGCCGACCTCGTGCACGCGCACGGACTGCACGCCGCGCTGCGCGCCTCCCTCGCGCTCAGCGGCCGCCGCGTCCCGCTCGTCGTCACCTGGCACACCCGCTCGTACGCCGAGGGGGCCCGCGCCCGCCTGCTGCGCCTCCTTGAGCGGCGCGTGGCCAGGGCGGCGGCCGTCGTCCTCGGCACCTCCTCCGACCTGGTCGACCGGGCGCGGGCGCGCGGCGCGCGGGACGCCCGGCTCGCCGCGGTGTCCTTCCCCGCGCCGCGCGGGCCGCTCCCGGAGGGCGAGGAGGCCGAGCGCACCCGCAACAAGACGCGGGCCGAACTCGGCTGCGTGGACCGGCCGTTACTGATGGCCGTCGGCAGCCTGGAGCGGCACCGCGGCTACGACGTGCTGCTCGACGCCGCGCACGCGCTGCTCGGGCTCGACCCCGTGCCACTGCTGGTGATCGCGGGGGAGGGGCCCGAGCGGCCCGCGCTCCAGCGGCGCATCGAGACCGAGGGCCTGCCGGTGCGGCTCGCGGGGCGCCGCGACGACGTCGCCGAACTGCTGCACGCCGCCGATGTCGCGGTGCTGCCCAGCAGCTGGGAGTCCCGCTCGCTGCTCGCGCAGGAGGCGCTGCACGCGCGCGTACCCCTCGTGGCGACGGACGTCGGCGGCATCCCCGAACTGGTCGGAGACGGCGCCGAGTTGGTCCCCTACGGAGACGCCCCCGCGCTCGCCCGCGCCGTGGAGGCGCTGCTCGCCGACCCCCTGCGGCGCGAGCAGCTCAAGGAGCGGGGCGCCGCGCAGGCGGCGAGCTGGCCGACGGAGGACGCCACCGTCGCCCAAGTCCTGAGCGTCTACGACGAGTTGACCGGCTTTCACTGAGCGCACGTCTCAGGCTGACGCGTGCCGCCGCGCACGCAGCGCCAGGCTCAGCGCGAGCACCGTCTGCGGATCGTCCAGGTCCGTGCCGAGCAACTCGCCTATCCGTGCGAGGCGGTTGTAGAGCGTCTGTCGGTTCAGGTGCAGTTCGCGCGCCGTCTCCGCCTTGCGGCCCGCGTGCGCCAGATAGGTCTGGAGGGTGGGCAGCAGCGGCGGCTTCGCCCGCCTGTCGTGCTCCTGGAGCGGGCCGATCGCCCGCTCCACGAACGCCGCCAGGTCCGGATGGTCCCGCAGCCGCCACAGCAGCAGGTCGATGTCCAGGCGCCGCGCGTCGAACCACGGCCGGTCGTCCAGGCCCTGCGCCGCCGTCGCCGTCTCCGCCGCGTGCCGCAGCCCAGCCGCAGCCGCGGCCCAGCCGCCCGCCCCGCCCACCACCACGACCGGCGGCTGCGCGCCCGCCCGCTGCATCCCGGCTCGCGCCGCGCCCGCCCGCAGCGCCGCCGCGACCCGGTCCGCGACCGCCGCCCGCTCCGATTCCGAGCGAAGCCCGAGCAGCAGCGGCACCCGCCCCTCCACGGGCCGCACGCCCAGCAGCACCGGCACCCCGACCGAGGCCAGCTCCTCGGACACGGCCCGCGCGAGCACCGCCCAGCCGCCGCCCGGCGACAGGCCCATCGGCGTCTCCGGCGTGCCCGGCAGCCTCATCACGACGGGCAGCAGCGGCCCGCTCCCGGTCGGCTTGAAGCCGAGGACGCGGGCCTGCGCGGGCGCGTCGTCCGGCGTGATCCGGCCCTCCGCGAGGTCGGTGAGGAAGTCGCCGCGCCCGCGCGCGGCCAGCTCCTCCTCCTGGCGGGCCTGCATGAGCACCACGGCGAGCGACCCGGCGGCCCGCTCGGCGGCGATCCGGTGCACGGGCGCGAGCGTTCCCGACACGGGCAGCAGCACGAGCCTGGCCCGCACGGACCCGGCTCCGGGGCCGCCGCCCGGCACGTCCACGAGAACGGCCCCGCCGGGCGGTTCGTCCTTGTGGGTGGCGCGCATGCCCTCCCACACCTGGAGCGGATCGGTGATGTCGTCCTCGGCGCCGGCCGCGTAGAGCAGCTGACCGTCGGCCGTCTCCAGGAAGACCGGGTTACCGCTGAACTCGGCGAGAATGCGCAGGACTTGGGGGATTCCGCCGCCGCCCAGCAAGGCGTCCGTGCAGCGCCGGTGCACCTCCTCCGCTCGCTGCAACAGCGCGTAGTGCCCGTTGACGATCTCGGTGTGGATCTCCTCCGTCACCGTCACGAACGGCACCTCGCGGTGCAGCTGCACCAGCGGGAGCCCCGCCGCCCGCGCCGTCTCCACGAGGGCCGCGGGCAGCCGGGCGAACCGCTGGCCCAGCTCGATGACGAGCGCCGCGATGCCCCGCTCGGCGAGCTTGCGCACGAAGGCGCGCTGTTCGGCGGGGCGCGTCCCGACCCCGTAGCCCGTCGTCAGCAGCAGTTCGCCGCCCTTGAGCAGCGACGCGATGTTCGGCACCTCGCCGGCGTGCACCCAGCGCACGGTCCGCTGCAACCGCTCCCCGCCCGCCACCACCTCGGGAAGCCCACTGCGCAGCCCGGGAAGCTCCAGGGCGCGCCGCACCGTGATGCCGCTGGGGGAGGGGTACGGGGAGGGCGCGGTGAACTCGGGCGAGGTGCTGTCCATGACACGGACGCTACCGGCGCGCACGCCCGCGCAACATCTCCGCCCCCGCCCCTCGCTAACCTCCGTACGCGCCCGAAGCCGTCAGCCGCAGCGCCGTGTCGATCAGCGGCACGTGGCTGAACGCCTGCGGGAAGTTGCCGACCTGGCGCTGGAGCCGCGGGTCCCACTCCTCGGCGAGCAGGCCCAGATCGTTCCTCAGGGACAGCAGCTTCTCGAAGAGCTTGCGGGCCTCGTCGACCCGGCCGATCATCGCGAGGTCGTCCGCCATCCAGAACGAGCAGGCGAGGAACGCCCCCTCGTCACCGGGCAGTCCGTCGACGCTGCCGTCCTCGCTGTCCGTCGGGTAGCGCAGGATGAAGCCGTCCGGTGTCGACAGCTCCCGCTGGATCGCCTCGATGGTGCCGATGACGCGCTTGTCGTCGGGCGGCAGGAAGCCCATCTGCGGAATCAGCAGCAGCGACGCGTCCAGCTCCTTGCTGCCGTACGACTGCGTGAAGGTGTTGCGCTCCTTGTCGTAGCCCTTCTCGCAGACGTCCCGGTGGATGTCGTCGCGCAGGTCGCGCCACTTCTCCAGCGGGCCGTCCGCGTCCCCGGACTCGATGAGCTTGATGGTGCGGTCCACGGCCACCCACGCCATGACCTTCGAGTGCACGAAGTGCCGGCGCGGACCGCGCACCTCCCAGATGCCCTCGTCCGGCTCGTCCCAGTGACGCTCCAGGTACCGGATGAGCTTGAGCTGGAGCAGCGAGGCGTAGTCGTTCCTCGCGAGACCCGTCATGTGCGCGAGGTGCAGCGCCTCGGTGACCTCGCCGTACACGTCGAGCTGGAGCTGGTGCGCCGCTCCGTTGCCCACGCGTACGGGCCCCGAGTTCTCGTACCCGGGCAGCCAGTCCAGCTCCGCCTCGCCGAGCTCCCGCTCGCCCGCGATGCCGTACATGATCTGGAGGTTCTCCGGGTCGCCCGCGACCGCCCGCAGCAGCCACTCGCGCCAGGCACGCGCCTCCTCCCGGTACCCCGTGCGCAGCAGCGACGACAGGGTGATGGCGGCGTCCCGCAGCCACGTGTACCGGTAGTCCCAGTTCCGTACGCCGCCGATCTCCTCGGGCAGCGAGGTCGTCGGCGCGGCGACGATGCCGCCGGTCGGCGCGTAGGTCAGGGCCTTCAGGGTGATGAGCGAGCGGACGACGGCCTCGCGGTACGGGCCGTGGTAAGTGCAGTGCTCCACCCACTCCCGCCAGAACTGCTCCGTCGCCACCAGGGAGCTCTCCGGGTCCGGCACCGACGGCTGCCCCTTGTGCGAGGGCTGCCACTGGATGCTGAAGGCGACCCGGTCACCGGGCGCCACCGTGAAGTCCGAGTACGTCGTCAGGTCCTTGCCGTACGTCTCCGTCTGCGAGTCCAGCCAGACGGAATCGGGCCCGGCCACGGCGACCGTACGGCCGTCCACCTTGTGCACCCACGGGGTGATCCGGCCGTAGCTGAAGCGCATGCGCAGCGTCGAGCGCATCGGCACGCGCCCGCTCACGCCCTCCACGATCCGGGTCAGTTGGGGTGCGCCGTCGCGCGGCGGCATGAAGTCGGTGACGCGGACCGTGCCGCGTGGCGTGTCCCACTCCGACTCCAGGACCAGCGAATCGCCGCGGTATCCGCGCCGCGCCGCTCTCGGTGGCTCGGCATCGGACGCATGGGCGGGACCCAGGCGCCAGAAGCCGTGGTCCTCGGTGCCGAGCAGCCCGGCGAAAATGGCGTGCGAGTCGAAGCGGGGCAGGCACAGCCAGTCCACTGTGCCGTCCCGGCAGACCAGGGCGGCGGTCTGCATGTCTCCGATGAGTGCGTAATCCTCGATGCGCCCGGCCACGTGCATCTCCAGTCGAACGGCCACGGGTGGAGGGAAAAGGTGGAGCGAGGGGTTGGGGGTGGGGGATGGGACGACGGATCGTGTAGTTCCGTTGATACGCCGTCCGGATACGTCGTTGTCAAACGAACTGACGAGTCGGTTGTTCCGGTTGGGGACCGCGGCGAACGGACGGAGTGCTCCGATGAACGGTGGGGTACGGGCGGGGGTGTTGCCGTCGTGACGCCGTTTTCCGTTGTGACTCGCCTGCCGAGTGTCCGAGCAGGATACGACGCGCTCAAGTGATCCGCGTGCTGCTCAGTACAACGCGTCTGGGCCGTACGGGTGAGTGCCCAGGCCGTGTCCCACCTGCGTGGTGAGCTGTGCGCGGAGCGTGGCCGGAAGCAGCCTCCTCTCGTCGCTGATACCCTGGTAGCCCGTGAGCCGGTGGTCATCGAACCCCCGAACCGCAGCGACGGCGCCTCCCGAAAACTCGGACGAGCGCGTCGGCACGCACCCCACGACCGCGACCACGGGAGCCCCCTCTTGGCCATGCAGCCGAAATCTTCGACGACCAAGCACATCTTCGTCACTGGGGGTGTCGCCTCGTCCCTCGGTAAGGGCCTCACCGCCTCCAGCCTCGGCATGCTGCTCAAGGCCCGTGGCCTCCGTGTCGTCATGCAGAAGCTCGACCCGTACCTGAACGTCGACCCGGGCACGATGAACCCCTTCCAGCACGGCGAGGTGTTCGTCACCAACGACGGCGCCGAGACCGACCTGGACATCGGCCACTACGAGCGCTTCCTCGACATCGACTTCGACGGCTCGGCCAACGTGACCACCGGCCAGGTGTACTCGCAGGTCATCGCCAAGGAGCGGCGCGGCGAGTACCTGGGCGACACCGTCCAGGTCATCCCGCACATCACGAACGAGATCAAGCACCGCATCCGCCGCATGGCGACGGACGAGGTCGACGTCGTGATCACCGAGGTCGGCGGCACCGTCGGCGACATCGAGTCGCTGCCGTTCCTGGAGACCGTCCGCCAGGTCCGCCACGAGGTCGGCCGGGACAACGTGCTGGTCGTCCACATCTCCCTCCTGCCCTACATCGGCCCGTCGGGTGAGCTGAAGACGAAGCCGACGCAGCACTCGGTCGCGGCGCTGCGCAACATCGGTATCCAGCCGGACGCCATCGTGCTGCGCTGCGACCGCGAGGTCCCGACCGCCATCAAGCGCAAGATCAGCCTGATGTGCGACGTCGACGAGGCCGCGGTCGTCGCCTGCCCCGACGCCCCCTCGATCTACGACATCCCGAAGGTCGTGCACGGCGAGGGCCTGGACGCGTACGCCGTCCGCAAGCTGGACCTGCCGTTCCGTGACGTGGACTGGACGCAGTGGGACGACCTGCTCGGCCGCGTCCACAAGCCGGACCACGAGATCGTCATGGCGCTGGTCGGCAAGTACATCGACCTGCCCGACGCCTACCTGTCGGTGACCGAGGCGCTGCGCGCCGGTGGCTTCGCCAACCGGGCCAAGGTCAAGATCAAGTGGGTCACGTCGGACGACTGCAAGACGCCGGCCGGCGCCAAGAAGACGCTCGGCGACGTCGACGCGATCTGCATCCCCGGTGGCTTCGGCGACCGCGGCGTGTCCGGCAAGGTCGGCGCGATCCAGTTCGCCCGCGAGAACAAGATCCCGCTGCTCGGCCTCTGCCTGGGCCTGCAGTGCACGGTGATCGAGGCCGCGCGGAACCTGGCCGACATCCCGGACGCCAACTCGACGGAGTTCGACGCCGCGACCGCCCACCCGGTCATCTCGACCATGGCCGAGCAGCTCGACATCGTCGCCGGTGAGGGCGACATGGGCGGCACGATGCGGCTCGGCATGTACCCGGCGAAGCTCGCCGAGGGCTCCATCGTGCGCGAGGTGTACGACAACAAGGAGTACGTCGAGGAGCGCCACCGTCACCGCTACGAGGTGAACAATGCGTACCGCGCCGAGCTGGAGAAGAAGGCCGGTCTGCAGTTCTCCGGCCTCTCCCCGGACGGCAAGCTCGTCGAGTACGTCGAGTACCCGCGCGAGGTCCACCCCTACCTGGTCGCCACGCAGGCGCACCCGGAGCTGCGCTCGCGTCCGACGCGTCCGCACCCGCTGTTCGCCGGTCTGGTGAAGGCCGCGGTCGAGCGCAAGGTGAAGGCCGCGCAGGGCGGTTCCGCGGGGGCCAAGAAGGCCAAGTAAGGGCTCTGCGGGGCTTGTAACACAAGCGATGTACGGTTACCGGGGTGTACGCCTTTTGCGGCGTGCGCCCCGGTTTCTTATGAGTACAGCTCATGCGTACGTAGGAGGGCTTTCGGTATGACGGCCAGCACGCCGCTCGTGGACACCGCCGAGGAGTGGGAGGTCCGGGCGACCGACACCCCCTTCGTCGGGAACAAGACCTCCGTGCGCACGGACGACGTCGTGATGCCGGACGGCTCCGTCGCCCGGCGCGACTACCAGGTGCACCCCGGCTCGGTGGCCGTGGTGGCCCTCGACGACCAGGACCGGGTGCTCCTCCTCAAGCAGTACCGGCACCCGGTGAGCATGAAGCTCTGGGAGATCCCGGCGGGCCTGCTGGACATCCCCGGCGAGAACCCGCTGCACGCGGCGCAGCGCGAGCTGTACGAAGAGGCGCACGTCAAGGCCGAGGACTGGCGGGTCCTCACGGACGTCTACACGACGCCGGGCGGCTGCTCCGAGGCCGTCCGCATCTTCCTCGCGCGGGACCTCTCCGAGGCGGAGGGCGAGCGGTTCGAGGTGGAGGAGGAAGAGGCGGACATGGAGTTCGCGCGGGTGCCTCTGGCGGAGCTCGTCCGGGGTGTCCTCGCGGGCGAGCTGCACAACAACTGCCTTGTGGTGGGCGCGCTTTCGCTGAGCGCTGTGCTTGCGGGGGACGGTGTGGACTCGCTGCGTCCGGCCGACGCGGAGTGGCCCGCGCGGCCGTTCGAGGCGTAACCGATTGAGCCCCTGCGGCGTTGCGGCCTCGGGGCTCTGCCCCGGACCCCGCTCCTCAAGCGCCGGAGGGGCTGGATTCGCGGTCCTGTTTTAGATCACACGATCCGCTGATCCGATCAGGCGACTTGGGCGCGCCGTGTGCCAAGGGCGGCCTCACCTCCTCAACTAGGCTCGGGAACGCCCCCTGCCGACCCCCGGAGGGGATGGGTGAGACGGAGCGTGGCCCGTGACGGATCAGGCGGTCGAGTCGGACGACGTGACGGAGGCCGAGTCGGCCCCCGAACGGTCCCGCAAGAGGCGTCGCACCCGTCGGGGGCAAGAGGTGGCGGAGCGTCAGTTCCTGGGGCGCAAGCGGGAGTTGTCGCAGCTTCGGTCCGACATCGAGCGGGCCGGGCTCGACACGCTCTCGGGGCGCAAGGCGCCCCGTGCCCGGGTGCTCCTGATCGCCGGGCGCCCGGGCACGGGGCGTACCGCCCTCGCCGAAGAGCTGCTGCGCACCGTCGCCGACCAGTACCCCGACGGCACCCTGCGGACCCGGCTGACCGCCCCCGACGGCACCCCCGTCCCCACCGAACGCGTCCTGCGCGGACTGCTGGACGCGCTCGGGCTCCCCGCCCCGCCCGGTGAAGGCGCGGACGACCTAGCCGAGCGGCTGCGCGAGGGCCTCGCGGTGCGCCGCGTGGTGCTGCTGCTCGACGACGCGGGCAGCGCCGAGCAGGTCGACCCGCTGCTCCCCGACACCCCGGACTGCCTCGCCGTGGCCGTCGCCGAGGGCCCGCTGACCGGGATCCCGGACGTGCGGCCGTGCACGCTCGGCGGCCTCGACACCAAGGCCGCGCTCGAACTCCTCACCCGGCACACCGGTTCGGTCCGTGTCACCTGCGACCCGCGCTCGGCCGAGTCCCTGGTCGAGCTGTGCGGCGCCGAACCCGCCGCCCTGGACATCGCGGGCGGCTGGCTCGCCGCGCGCCCCAAGGAATCCGTCGCCGACCTGGCCAAGCAGTTGCATGCCCTTGAGCCCGACGGGTCCGCCCTCGCGCGCGTCTTCCGGTTCGCCTACGAATCGTTGCCCGGGCCCGCCGCCCGGATACTGCGCTACCTGTGCCTCGCCCCCGAGGGACACGTCGACCCGCACACCGCGTCGGCGCTCGCCGGCTGCTCGGTCGCGGCGGCCCACTCCACCCTCGACGCCTTCGTCACCCTCGGCCTGGTCCGCGGCGTCGACTCCGAGCTGCCGCAGTACGAGGTGCCCGGCTGCCTCGCGCCGTTCCTGCGCGGGCTCACCGAGACGGTCGACCGGCCCGGGGAGGTGCAGCTGGCCCGGGCCCGGATGCTGGAGCGGACCGTGCGGCTGCTGACCTCGTGCCGAGCCGTCACCGAACCCTTCGACTCGCCGGCCCGCAAGAAGCTGGCCGGGCTGCCGAGCGCCCTGCGCTTCGCCGACCGCGAGGCGGCCGCCGAGTGGCTGCGCGTGCGGCAGCCCGCGCTCCTCGCCGCGGCCCGACTGGCCGTGGCCGACGGGGAGTTGGACACGCTCGCGCGCCGCCTCATGGCCGCTCTCGTACGGGCGATCGTGGCGCACCGGGGGACCGAGGACGCCGCGCCCGAGCTGTACGGGATCCACCGGCTCGTGCTCGATGTCGCCGAGCGCCGGAACCTGCCGAGGGAGCAGGCCGCCGCCCTCCTCAACCTCGCCGACCTCGACGCCAGGACCGGCCGCACGCACGAGGCGCTGGCCCGCTACCGGGCCGCGCTCGACGCGGGACGCGCCGCGCAGGACCCGTACGCGACGGGCCGCGCGATGGAATCCGTAGGCGGCGCCCACCAGTCGCTGGGGGACTGGCAGCGGGCCGCCGACTGGTACGGGCGGGCCCTCGCCCAGCGGCTCACGCGCGGCGAGCGGGCCGACGCCGCGCGCCTCCATGGACGTATCGCGGGAGTCCACACGTACGCGGGCCGTTACGGCGAGGCGCTGCGCTGCTGGCGCTCGGCCGTCGCCGGGTACCGCAAGGAGGGCGATGTGCCCGCGCAGGCGCGGGCGTTGAGCGAATTGGCGCGGGTGCTCGAATACGCCGGCCGGCCCGAGGAGTCGCTGCACACCTGCCAGGAGGCGATCGAGTGGGCGCGCCAGGCGCAGGACGCGCGGCTCCAGGCCGCGCTCCAGCTGCGCCTCGCCGACACGCTCGACCGGCTCGGCGACCCCGCCGCGGCCAAGCTGCACCGGGGTGCGGCCGAGCGCATGCTGGGAGAGGAACTCGCAGGTGGACCGGCAGGGGACCCAGCGGAAGCAAACCCTTCGGAACAAGCCGCTAACACCTGCGAAATCCGTAGCGCATCCGCAGAAGATTGATGCATCGAAAGGCTAGACAGCTCAATAACCTTCATTAGACTGGCTCTGCCGCGGTCATTCGTGGCGTCTCCCGGTGCGTCCCGTGGTGTGCCGGTATGTAGTGCATTGCCCGTTTAATCCCTGAGCCAAGGACCGTGATCGACGATGAAGGTCGGCATCCCCCGCGAGGTCAAGAACAACGAGTTCCGGGTGGCCATCACCCCTGCCGGCGTGCACGAGCTGGTGCGCCACGGCCACCAGGTCTTCGTCGAGCAGAACGCCGGTGTGGGCTCCTCGATCACGGACGCCGAGTACGTCTCGGCCGGCGCGAAGATCCTCGGCGCCGCCGACGAGGTCTGGGCCACCGCGGACCTGCTGCTGAAGGTCAAGGAGCCGATCGCGGAGGAGTACCACCGCCTCCGCAAGGACCAGACGCTCTTCACGTACCTGCACCTGGCCGCGTCCAAGGAGTGCACCGACGCGCTCCTGGAGTCGGGCACGACCGCCATCGCGTACGAGACGGTCGAGACCGCGAACCGCCAGCTGCCGCTGCTCGCCCCGATGTCCGAGGTCGCGGGCCGCCTCGCCCCGCAGGTCGGCGCCTACCACCTGCTGGCCGCCAACGGCGGTCGCGGTGTGCTGCCCGGCGGTGTCCCCGGTGTGCACGCGGGCAAGGCCGTCGTCATCGGCGGTGGCGTCTCCGGCTGGAACGCCGCGACGATCGCCATCGGCATGGGCTTCCACGTGACCCTGCTCGACAAGGACATCAACAAGCTGAAGGAAGCCGACAAGGTCTTCGGCACGAAGATCCAGACCGTCGTCTCCAACGCCTTCGAGCTGGAGAAGGCCTGCCTGGAGGCCGACCTCGTCATCGGCGCCGTCCTGATCCCCGGCGCCAAGGCGCCGAAGCTGGTCACCAACGAGCTCGTGTCCCGCATGAAGCCCGGAAGTGTCCTTGTCGACATCGCGATCGACCAGGGCGGCTGCTTCGAGGACTCGCACGCGACCACGCACGCCGAGCCCACCTTCAAGGTGCACAATTCGGTCTTCTACTGCGTCGCCAACATGCCCGGCGCGGTGCCCAACACCTCGACGTACGCGCTGACCAACGCCACGCTCCCGTACATCGTGGAGCTCGCGAACCGCGGCTGGGCCGAGGCCCTGCGCCGCGACGCGGCCCTCGCCCTGGGTCTCAACACCCATGACGGCAAGGTCGTTTACAAGGAGGTCGCCGAGGCGCACGGCCTCGAGCACCTCGACCTCGAGAGCCTCCTCGGCTGACCCACATCGAGGGCGACGTCAACGAAAGTCGTCAATCTCACGCCTACGGCCGGACCTTGTCAGGGGTCCGGCCGTACGTGTAGGGGAACGGTACGGGTCCGGACATGGTCAACTCGCCTTGAACGTAACCCTTTACCCGATTCGCGAGGCGACGAAATGCACCGAAGAGCCGTCGTACGCCCTTGACATGAGGGTGTTTCGTTACCGACACATCGGGCCGGGTCCGGCGGATTGTGTTGCTGCGGACCGGTGACACGCCATAGAGTCGCCAACCGTCGGCATGGTGCCACGCTGACCTATCGATAAATGTTCCTGGCCATATCCAAGGAGGTAAGACGACTTGTGAATGAGTCGACATTTACTCCCGGAGGTGGCCAGCCAGGCGGACAGGTTCCCGCGGGGCTTCAGGCTGTCGGCCCCGTCGCTGTGCGTACCTTCGCTGCCCATCAGAGCAGTTATCAGGGCATCCCCCAGCAGAGTCCGACGCAGACAGCAGACCAGAGCATGGATGGCCATCACGTGAACGCCATGGCCGGCGACCGAAGCGGCGACACACAAAGTCACTTCGCCGACTACGACACCCTGCCCGAGGGGTCGTTCTACGACCCCGACGCCGAGTACGAGCCCGATCCCGAGTACGCGGCCACGCTCGCCCCCGACGCTGCCCGCCAGCGCCGCGAGCGCGTCGGTCCCACCGGGCGTCCGTTGCCGTACTTCCCGATTCCAGGACCGCTGACCGACCACGGCCCGGCGAAGATCATCGCGATGTGCAACCAGAAGGGTGGCGTCGGCAAGACCACGTCGACCATCAACCTGGGTGCCGCGCTCGCCGAGTACGGGCGCCGGGTCCTGCTCGTCGACTTCGACCCGCAGGGTGCCCTGTCGGTCGGCCTCGGCGTGAACCCGATGGAGCTCGACCTCACGGTCTACAACCTGCTCATGGAGCGGGGGATGGCCGCGGACGAGGTCCTGCTGAAGACCGCCGTTCCGAACATGGACCTGCTCCCCAGCAATATCGACTTGTCCGCTGCCGAGGTGCAGTTGGTCAGCGAGGTGGCGCGCGAGTCCACGCTTCAGCGGGCGCTCAAGCCGCTGATGGCCGACTACGACTACATCGTGATCGACTGTCAGCCCTCGCTCGGCCTGCTGACCGTGAACGCGCTGACGGCGGCTCACAAGGTCATCGTTCCGCTGGAGTGCGAGTTCTTCGCGCTGCGTGGTGTGGCCCTGCTGACCGAGACGATCGAGAAGGTCCAGGAGCGGCTCAACCCGGACCTGGAGCTCGACGGGATCCTCGCCACGATGTACGACTCGCGGACCGTGCACAGCCGTGAGGTGCTCGCGCGCGTGGTCGAGGCGTTCGACAACAACGTCTACCACACGGTGATCGGCAGAACCGTTCGCTTCCCGGAGACCACGGTCGCCGGTGAGCCGATCACCACGTACGCCTCGAACTCGGTCGGTGCCGCGGCCTATCGTCAGCTTGCCAGGGAGGTGCTCGCCCGGTGTCACGCCGAGTGAGTCTGCCGGGGGCCGACGAACTGTTCCGTACGACCGGGGGCATGGGGCTGCAGGCGTCGTCGCCGAGACGCCCGGCGAACGGCGAGGCGCGGGTCCCCCCGCCCGCCGGTGAGAGCGACGAGGCGGCCGCCGCCTCCGACGGTGACGCGGAGGCGGCTCCCGCCTCCTCCGGTTCCGGCGAGCACTCCGCCGCCGAGGCGGAGTCGGACGCCGGGTCGCGGACCCGGGCCGCCGCCGCGGAGGGCGCGGAGAAGGCGGGACGCAGGGCCTCCGGCGGGGCGCAGGAAGGTTCCGGGGGGCGGGGTTCCACCGCGGCGGCGCGGAAGCGGTCGCGTGCGGCGAACCGGCGGCCCAGTGGGCGTGAGCGGCACGACGAGAAGATCACCGTGTACGTGTCCGCCGAGGAGCTGATGGACCTCGAGCACGCGCGGCTGGTGCTGCGCGGTGAGCACGGGCTGGCTGTCGACCGGGGGCGCATCGTGCGTGAGGCGGTCGCCGTGGTCCTGGCCGACCTGGAGTCCCGTGGGGACGCGAGCATTCTTGTACGCCGGCTGCGGGGGCGCTAGGCGCTGGGCGGGTAGCGTCCTGCGTTGATGTCCGTTAACGAATCCTCTGGTCCGCCGCCGGCTGGTCGTCGGCGTGCGTTGGGTCGTGGTGCGCTCTCCGAACCGGAGCCGGGGCCCGAGCCGTCGGAGCCTTCGGCCGGAACCGGGGGCCGCCTTGCCCACCCTGCCGCCCAAGGCGGCAGATTGCCCAAGGCGGCGGAGCCGGAGCCGCAGAGGGCGGCCGAAGTGGGCGGGGGAGCCCAGGCGGCGGAGCCGGAGGCGGGAGTTGGCGCCGGGGAGAAGGGTGCTGAGGTTGATGACGGGAAGTTCAAGGTTCGGCTCGATAATTTCGAGGGGCCGTTCGATCTTCTGTTGCAGCTGATCTCCAAGCACAAGCTCGACGTCACCGAGGTCGCCCTGTCGAGGGTCACCGATGAGTTCATGGCCCACATCCGGGCCATGGGCGCCGACTGGGACCTCGACCAGACGACGGAGTTCCTCGTCGTCGCCGCGACGCTGCTCGACCTGAAGGCCGCCCGCCTGCTGCCCGCCGCCGAGGTGGAGGACGAGGCCGACCTGGCCCTCCTGGAGGCGCGGGACCTGCTGTTCGCGCGCCTGCTCCAGTACCGCGCGTACAAACAGATCGCCGACATCTTCAGCGGGCGGATGGAGGACGAGGCGCGGCGCTACCCGCGGACCGTCGGCCTCGAGCCGCACCACGCCGCGCTGCTGCCCGACGTCGTCATCAACATCGGCGCCGAGGGGTTCGCCAAGCTCGCCGTGAAGGCGATGCAGCCCAAGCCCAAGCCGCAGGTGTACGTCGAGCACATCCACGCGCCGCTGGTGAGCGTGCAGGAGCAGGCGCAGTACGTCGTGGCCCGGCTGAAGGAGGTCGGCGAGGCCCCGTTCCGGGAGCTCGTCGCCGACACGGACGACACGCTCACCGTCGTCGCCAGGTTCCTGGCGCTGCTGGAGCTGTACCGGGAGAAGGCCGTCGGGCTTGAGCAGGAGACGGCCCTCGGGGAGCTGATCGTGCGCTGGACCGGTGGTGACGGTGATTCCGAGCCCGTCGTCACGGACGAGTTCGACCGGGCGCCCGAAGTGCCCGAGCAGAAGGAGGCTGCCACGTGAGCGAGCAGGACCCCGGCGGCGTGGCGGAGCTTGACCTCAAGCCCGCCCTGGAAGCCGTACTCATGGTGGTCGACGAGCCCGCCACCGAGGAGCATCTGGCGAAGATCCTGCAGCGGCCCAGGAGGGCCGTGAGCGACTCGCTGCGGGAGCTGGCCGACGAGTACCGCGTGCAGGGGCGCGGCTTCGAGCTGCGGCTCGTGGCGGGCGGCTGGCGCTTCTACACCCGGCCCGAGTACGCCGCCGCCGTCGAGGGCTTCGTGCTGGACGGGCAGGTGGCGAGGCTCACCCAGGCGGCCCTGGAGACCCTCGCGGTCGTCGCGTACCGGCAGCCGGTCAGCCGTTCCCGGGTCTCCGCGGTGCGCGGAGTGAACTGTGACGGGGTCATGAGGACCCTGTTGCAGCGGGGTCTGGTGGAGGAGGCGGGCGCGGAACCCGAAACAGGTGCGATCCTGTATAGGACGACGAACTACTTTCTGGAGCGGATGGGCCTGCGCGGCCTGGACGAGCTGCCGGAACTCGCGCCCTTCCTCCCCGAGGCGGACGCGATCGAGGGCGATACGCAGGAAGGGGTCCCGTCGTTCGACCCGGACGCACCCGATGCGCCGGGTACCGAGGACGTAGACGACTAACGGAAATTTGATGCGAAGCAGCAGCGGCAGGAACAGCAGCGGAAACAACGGCGGGAGCCGTGGTGGCAACAGCAGCGGCCGCGGCGGGAACAGCGGGGGTCGCGGCAATCAGCGCGGCGCTGGCAACAACCGCGACGACAGGCGTGACGTCAGGCGGGACGACAAGCGCGACGACAAGCGTGACGACAAGCCCGCTCGCCCGAAGCGGCCGCGTCCCGAGGAGCGGCTCTACGACGTGGGCCCGAACGCCACGAAGGACGGTTCGAAGTCGGGCCGTGGCGCCTCCGCGCGCGGCGGCGCCAAGGGCGGCCCCAAGCGCGGCCAGCACCAGGGGCCCGGCGGGCAGCGGCGCCGCACGGCTCCCTCGCGGTCGCGTGAGTACGAGACGCGGACCGAGGAGCGCAACCGCGAGCGGTACGCGGGCAAGCCGGAGGTCAAGCTCCCGAAGACGTTCCCCGGTGCCGAGCAGGAGGGCGAGCGGCTCCAGAAGGTGCTCGCCCGCGCCGGTTACGGTTCGCGGCGCGCCTGCGAGGAGCTGGTCGACGAGGCCCGTGTCGAGGTCAACGGCGAGATCGTCATGGAGCAGGGCCTCCGTGTCGACACGGAGAAGGACGAGATCAAGGTCGACGGGCTGACCGTGGCCACGCAGTCGTACCAGTTCTTCGCGCTGAACAAGCCGGTCGGTGTCGTCTCCACCATGGAGGACAACGAGGGGCGGCAGTGCCTCGGCGACTACACGAACAACCGTGAGACGCGGCTCTTCCACGTCGGTCGGCTCGACACCGAGACCGAGGGCGTCATCCTGCTCACCAACCACGGTGAGCTGGCCCACCGCCTCACGCACCCGAAGTACGGCGTGAAGAAGGTCTACCTCGCGCACCTCGTCGGCCCGATCCCGCGGGACCTGGGCAAGCGGCTCAAGGACGGCATCGAGCTGGAGGACGGGTACGCGCGCGCGGACCACTTCCGCATCGTCGAGCAGACCGGCAAGAACTACCTGGTCGAGGTCACCCTGCACGAGGGCCGCAAGCACATCGTGCGGCGGATGCTGGCCGAGGCCGGCTTCCCGGTCGACAAGCTGGTGCGGGTCGCCTTCGGTCCGATCACGCTGGGCGACCAGAAGTCGGGCTGGCTGCGGCGTCTGTCGAACACCGAGGTCGGCATGCTGATGCAGGAGGTCGACCTCTAGGCGTCGACCCCTCGCCACGGGTACGTAGGTACTCAGGTGTAGGTACGTCGGCCGGTTCCGGAGAAATCCGGGGCCGGCCGATTCCTTTTCGCGCGCCTGCCGGTCAGTACCGGGAAGGGCACATGGGCGAAGGGGTGGGTGGGTGGCATGGCGGATCGTGAGGAGTTCGTGCGGGTGGCGGAGCCGCTGCGGCGGGAGCTGCTCGCGCACTGCTACCGGATGCTCGGCTCCGTTGACGAGGCCGAGGACCTGGTGCAGGAGACGTATCTGCGGGCCTGGCGCGCGTACGACGGGTTCGAGGGGCGGGCCAGCGTGCGGACGTGGCTGTACCGGATCGCCACCCGGACCTGTCTGACGGCCATCGAGACGCGGGGCAGGCGCCCGCTGCCGTCGGGGATCGGCGCCCCGTCGGACGCCCCGGAGGAGCCGGTGGGGCGGCCCGCGAGCGATGTGCCGTGGCTGCAGCCGCTGCCGGACGCGCTGGTCGACCCGGCGGCGCTCGCCGTCGCGCGCGGCAGCCTGCGGCTCGCCCTGGTCGCCGCGCTCCAGGAGCTGCCCGCGCGGCAGCGGGCGGTGCTGATCCTGCGGGAGGTCCTCGCCTGGCGCGCCACGGAGATCGCGGCGGCGCTCGGCACCAGCACGGCGGCGGTCAAGAGCGCCCTCCAACGCGCACGGGCGAGGCTCGACGAGGTGGCGCCCGCCGAGGACCTGCTCACCGAACCGGCGCGCGGCGACGAACGGGCCCTGGTGGAGCGGTACATGGCCGCCTTCGACCGGGGCGACGCCGACGCGCTCGCCCAACTCCTGTACGACGGGATCGAGTTGGAGATGCCGCCGTACGCCGTGTGGTTCAGCGGCAAGAAGGATGTGCTGGCCTTCCTGGGGCCCCGGGTGCTCGATCTGTTCGGGGCCAGGCGGATCCGGATGGTCCCGACGCGCGCCAACGGGCAGCCCGCGGTGGGGGCTTACGAGCCGGGGCCCGACGGCGTGTACCGGGCGCACGCCGTGCACGTGCTCACGGCGGGGCCGGACAAGGAGCGCCTGGCACGCATCACCGCGTTCCTCGACCCCGGGCTCGTCGAGCGCTGCGGGCTGCCGCCGGTGCTGCCGTGAACGCCGACGAGCTGCTGGAGCGCGCCCTCGCGTACGCGCTCGGCAGCCTGGCGGGGCTGGGGCCCGGTCAGCTGGCGCGGGCCACTCCCTGCGCGCGGTGGGACCTCGGGGAGCTCCTCGCGCATTTCAACGACTCCCTCGACGCGATCGGGGAGGGGCTCGGGAGCGGCTGTGTGGCGCTCGACGGCGGGCCCTGTCCCGTGGTGGCGGGGAGCGACCCGGGTGCGGGGTTCCGGGAGCGGGCCCGGGGACTGCTGGGTACGGCGGTGCGCGGCGGTCGTCCCGTGGTCGTCGCGGACCGGGGGCTGTCCGTGGAGATCGTGGCCGCCGTCGGCGCCGTGGAGATCGCCGTGCACGGCTGGGACGTGGCGCAGGCGCGCGGGGAGCGGCGGCCCGTGCCGCCCGCGCTCGCGGCCGAACTGCTGCCGCTGGCCCGCCTGTTCGTGACCGGCGAGGAGCGGGGCGTGAACTTCGCCGAACCCGTCGGCGTGGCCTCCGGCGCCTGCCCGGGGGACCGGCTCGTCGCCTTCCTGGGGCGCCGCCCGGGGCCGCCGCGATTCCTTTCCGTGGCGGGCCCGGTCTGTCTTCCGTGACTGCGCATCACTGAAATTCACCTCGTGAAGGCGGTCCGGCCGACCGCGCTGACCTGCCTGTTCGGCCGGGGGTCCGGGGGTTGTCCCCCGGGAAGACGCAGTACACGTACGTCCGGAAGGACAGTCACCGTCATGGCAGACACAGAAATCGTCGTCGGCCCGCCCGGTCCAGTGACCCGGCGGCCCACGGCACCCACCCCCGCGGCGCCGCCCGTGCGCCGCGCCTGGACCGTGGCGCTCGCCGGGCTCGGCGCGCTGCTCGGATCGCTCGACGTGGTCGTCGTCTCCACCGCGCTGCCCGCCCTGCGGGCCGACTTCGGGGCGAGCCTGTCGCAGCTGGAGTGGACGATCAACGCGTACAACCTGGTCTTCGCCTGTCTCACGCTGACGGGCGCGGCGCTCGGGGACCGGTTCGGGCGGCGCCGGATGTTCGTCGCCGGGCTCGCCCTGTTCGCCGTGGCCTCCGTCGTCGCGGCGCTCGCCCCCGGAGCGGGGCTGCTCATCGCGGCGCGGGCCGTGCAGGGCGCGGGCGGCGCGCTCGTGCTGCCGCTGACCCTCACGCTCATCAGTGACGCGTTCCCCGCGGAGAAGCGGGGCGTGGCCATCGGGATGTGGGGCGGGGTCACCGGGATCGGGGTGGCGACCGGTCCTGTGCTCGGCGGGGCCGTCACCGAGGGGCTCTCCTGGCAGTGGATCTTCTGGATCAACGTGCCGATCGGGCTCGCCATGATCCCGTTGGCGCTGCTCAAGCTGCGTGAGAGCCGGGGTCCGAGGCCGCAACTCGACCTGGTGGGGCTCGTGTTGGCGGCCGTCGGGATGTGGGCGCTCACCTGGGCTCCCGCGCGGGCGCCTGCGGCCGGGTGGGGGAGCGCAGAGGTGATCGGTTCGCTGGTCGGCGGCGTCGTGTTCGTCGTGGCGTTCCTGCGGTGGGAGCGGCGGGCCAGGTACCCGATGCTGCCGCTCGCGTACTTCAGGCTGCGCGGGTTCTCCGCCGCGAACGGGGCGCTGTTCCTGCAACTCGTGTCGCTGCTGGGCGCGCTGTTCATGATCTCCCAGCTGTTCCAACTGGGGCTCGGCAACTCGCCGTTCGAGGCGGGCGTGCGGATCCTGGTGTGGACGGGCATGCCGCTCATCGTCGCCCCGCTCGCGGGCGCGCTCGCCGACCGGTACGGCAACCGGCTCTTCATGTTCACCGGACTCGTCCTGGAGGCGATCGGCCTGGGCCTGATGGCGGTGCTCACCGAGCCGGGGGTCGCGTACGGGACGCTCGTGCTGCCGCTGGTCCTCGCCGGGGTCGGCATCTCCATGGTCTTCCCGACCGCCGCCAACGCCGTCACCTCGGCCGTGCCGCCCGCCGACGCGGGCGTGGCCTCGGGCGTGAACATGGCGCTGCGGGAGCTGGGCGGGGTGTTCGGCGTGGCGATCGCGGCCGTCGTGTTCGCGCGGGCCGGCGGGTACGGGTCGTCGGAGGCGTTCATGGACGGGTTCGTGCCCGCGCTGTGGGTGTCGGCGGGGGCCGCGGCGGCGGGCGCGGTGGTCGCGGTGCTCGTACCGGGGAAACCGGCGGGCCGCTGAGGCATCGAGGTTCGTTCGCCGCGATCTCTTGCGTGCCCCCACCCCTCTCTTTATAGTCAACTAGACATTAAAGAGAGGGGTGGGTCATGCCGGAGCAAGGAACGCGGGGGGCGCGGGAAAAGCAGGAAACGCGGGAACCGCAGGGGATGCGGGAATCGCAGGGGGTGTCGGGATACGACAAGCACGCCTACGAGCCCTTCGCCGTCACCGTCGACCTCGCCGTCTTCACGCTGCGCGGCGGGACGCTTCAGATCCTGCTCGTCGAGCGCGGGCACGCGCCCTACGCGGGGCGCTGGGCGCTGCCCGGCGGGTTCCTGGAGCCGCACGAGTCCGCGGAGAGCGCGGCGCGGCGCGAGCTCGCCGAGGAGACCGGGCTCGCCGACGTCGCCGGGCTGCACCTGGAACAGCTGCGTACGTACAGCGAACCGAGCCGCGACCCCCGGATGCGCGTGGTGTCCGTCGCGTTCGCCGCGCTTGTCCCCGACGCCCCGCAGGCGCACAGCGGCGGGGACGCGGCGCGGGCCGCCTGGATGCCGTACGGGACGCAGGGGCCGCTCGCCTTCGACCACGACCGGATCCTCGCCGACGCCCATGAGCGGATCGGCGGGAAGCTCGAATACACCTGCCTCGCCACCGCGTTCTGCCCGCCCGAGTTCACCCTCGGCGAGCTGCGGCAGGTCTACGAGGTGGTGTGGGGCACCGACCTCGACCCGGCGAACTTCCGGCGCAAGGTGCTCGCGACGCCCGGCTTCGTCGAGCAGATCCCCGGCGCGTCCCGGCTCACCGGCGGACGCGGCAAGCCCGCCGCGCTGTACCGGGCCGGGGGCGCCGACTCGCTCCATCCGCCCCTGCTGCGGCCCGCGCACGAGCCCTCGGAAGGAACCCGCCGATGACCGGCCACCGCCCCGCCACCGGATCACTGCTCGGCCTCGCGCTCGGGGACGCCCTCGGCTACCCGACCGAGTTCAGCGACGTCCCCGCCATCCTCGACCAGCACGGGCCCTGGCGGGAGATGGAGCTGCCGGGCCACCCCGTCGCGTACGTCACCGACGACACGCAGATGGCGCTCGCCGTGGCGCGGGCGCTGAACAGGAGCGGATCCGTCGCGCCGGACAGCTTCGAGGGGCCGCTGCGCCAGGAGTTCGTCGACTGGTACCGGTCCCCGGACAACAACCGCGCGCCCGGCAACACGTGTCTGCGGGCGTGTGGGCTGCTGGAGACGGAGAGCCGGTCCTGGCAGGAGGCCAGCCAGGTGCAGAGCAAGGGCTGCGGCGCCAATATGCGGGTCACTCCGATCGGGCTCGTCCCCGGGCTCAGCGCCGAACAGCGGGCGGGCGCCGCCCAGTTGCAGGCGGGCCTCACCCACGGACACCCCACCGGCCTCGCCGCCGCCGACCTCACCGCGCACGCCGTACGCCTCCTCGCCGACGGCGCCGAGCCGACCGGCCTCGTCGGGATGCTGCGCTCCTACGCGTACGAGAACCGGGAGACGTACCACGAGGCCTGGCTCGGTGACCTGTGGCGGCGCGGCGACGAGGCGACGCCGCAGCGGTTCATCGCGCGGGGCTGGGACGAGTGCCTCGGCGCGCTCGACCGGGTGCGGGAGGCGCTGCGTGTGCCGTCCCGGGAGACCGACCCCTGCCTGGCCACGGGGGCCGGCTGGGTTGCCGAAGAGGCGTTGGCCACGGGGCTGTTGTGCTTTCTGCTGTTCGTCGACGAGCCGGTTCTCGTGCTGCGTCGCGCCGCGTGCACCTCCGGTGACTCGGACTCGATCGCGGCGTTGGGTGGGGCGTTCGCGGGGGCGTATCTCGGTGCGGATGTGTGGCCGGGGGAGTGGGTGGGGCGTATCGAGCATCGGGGCGAGTTGGTGGGGGTGGGGGAGGGGTGGGATGTGGGGTGACCCGTTTGTGTGGGGCGTGACGGGGTTGGCGTCGCGGGGCTCTGCCCCGGACCCCGCTGCTCAATCGCCGCAGGGGCTTGAATGGGTCAATCGGCGCAAGGGCTTGAATCAAGCCAGCGTGATCGAGGTTCCTGTGATCTTGATCTGGCGGGGGGCCAGGGGGCGTGGGGCCGGGCCGCCTGCCACCGTGGCGTCGGCGATCTTGTATTTCGAGCCGTGGCAGGGGCAGTTGATGGTGCCGCCGGAGACGTCCTTGACCGTGCAGCCCTGGTGCGTGCAGATCGCGGAGAAGGCCTTGAAGTCGCCCTTGGCCGGCTGGGTCACCACGACCTTGTCGTCGGGAAAGACCTTCCCGCCGCCGACCGGGATGTCGGAGGTCTTCGTCAACTCGTCGGCGGCGGGCGGCTTTTGGGAGCCGGAGCCCTTCGGGCTCTTCGGGTTCTTCGCGGACGACGCCGGGGCCTCGGAGGTCGCGGGCGCGCCTCCGCCCTGGTTCTCGTCCCCGTACTTGCTGCACCCCGCCGCCAGCGCCGCCGCGCCCGCGACCAGCACGCTCCTGCGCGATGCGGTGCGCCTCATGTCGTTACTCCCACCGTCCGGAAGAACCACAGTGCCGACGTCAACCACAGCAGCGTCAGCACCGCGAACACAAGACCGCCCACCACCGGCAGCAGCCAGCCCGGCAGCCGCTCCGCGCGCAGCAGCAGCATCTTGGCGCTGAACGCCCCGAAGAAGAAGCAGCCCAGGAGCGAGTGCCACATGACGCGGGTCGAGTACGTCTGGTAGCCGAGCGCGTAGAGGCAGTGCACCGCCACCGGCACCGCGAGCAGGAACGCGATCCGGCCCGACCAGCGGTGCAGCGCCGGCGCCCAGGACGGGCCGCGCAGCTTCCCGTACACCATGAACGCCGAGACGATCTGGACGAGCGCGAAGGTGAAGGCCGCCGTCGCCAGCCAGGACTTCACGGCGCCCGTGCTGGAGAAGCCGGCGAGGTTGAACGCCGTGCCCGCCGGGTCGTGCACCTTGCCGTACGCGCCGAGCGCCACGGCCACCACCGCGGCGACGATCGCGGGGACCAGATAGCGGGTGGCGGACGGGCGGCGGTGGTCGGGGTTCGGGAAGCTCTGGGTGGCGGCGTTCGGGTCGGCGGTCATGGGAACCCTCTCTGAACCCTCTGCGTGCTGCTCAGGGGACGACCGGGCGGGCCGTCAGGCGGGTGCCGTCGACCGTGACCGCCCCCGAATCCGGGTCGATGCGGGGTGCGGCGGACGGCTTGTCGTCACGGCGCACGATGCCGACCTGGCGGCCGTCGGGCAGCACGATCCAGCCACCGTCGATCTTCGCGCCGCGTACCTCGGTGGTCGCCCGGTACAGGCCGGACGGCTTGACGGCCTTCTTCGCCGTGAAGCCGTAGGGGTGCTTCTCGATGGTCGTGGTGCCGCGCACCCGGTCGCCGGTGAGCCTGCCGTCCAGCTTCGCGCCGTGCTTGCCGGACAGCTTCATCTCGCCGTTGTCCTCGACGTTCCCCTTCAGCCACGACTCCTTGGAGCGGCCGTCGCAGAAGTAGGCGATCGCCTTGTCGCCGCGTACGGAGATGGAGATCGCGGACGTGTCGTCGTCGGTGCGGCCCGCATAGCTCGTCTTGCCCGCGCGGGCCGTCCGCGTCGGGCTCGCCTTCGAGGGCGACGTGGGCGGTGACGTGGACGACGAGGCCGGGGCGGAGGTCGAGGGCGCGGGAGACGCCGTCGCCGCGGGAGCCTCTCTGTACGACGAAGTGCCCTCGCCGGTCGTCGCGTTGAGCGACAGCACGAACAGGCCGAGGGCCAGTCCGGCGAGCAGCGTGAACAGCGGCCCGGAGCGCTTCATGGCCGAGCCTCCCCCGAGGCGGCAGCGGTACCGCTCCATGCAAGCAGCTTCGGCCGGGTGGCGACAGGGGGCGGTTCGGGTGACATTGAGATGATCCGGGTGCCCCCGAAGATCCCCGGGAGGCGTCTCGGCAGACGGGCGCCGCTCACCCGTGCGGGCGACCTTGATTACGCTGGCCTTCCATCCAATGACGCGTACGTGGAAAAGGGGCAGTGACGTGGCGGTACGAGCGGTCCGGGGCGCCGTCCAACTCGAACGGGACGAGGCCGGGCACATGGACGAGCAGGTGAGCGAGCTGCTCACCGCCGTCCTCGAGCGGAACGAGCTGACCGCCGACGACCTGATCTCCATCTGGTTCACGGCCACGCCCGATCTGCACTCCGACTTCCCGGCGGCCGCCGCCCGCAAGCTCGGCATCGTCGACGTGCCCCTGATCTGCGCGCAGGAACTCGACATCGCGGGCGCCCTGCCGCGCGTCGTCCGGATCCTCGCGCACATCGAGACCGAGCGGACCAAGGCCGAGGTCGCGCACGTCTACCTCGGCGCCGCGGCCACCCTCCGCAAGGACATCGCCCAGTGAGAACCGCCCTCGTCATCGGCACCGGCCTGATCGGCACCTCCGCCGCCCTGGCCCTGGCCTCGCGCGGCGTCACCGTGCACCTCGCCGACCACGACCCGGGGCAGGCCCGCACCGCCGCCGCGCTCGGCGCCGGGACCGACGAGGCGCCCGAGGGGCCCGTCGACCTGTGCATCGTCGCGGTGCCGCCCGCGCACGTCGCGGCCTCGCTCGCCGACGCGATGGGCCGGGGCCTGGCCCGTGCCTACATCGACGTCGCCAGCGTCAAGGGCGGCCCGCGCCGCGAGCTCGAGGAGCGGGGCGTCGACCTCGCCCCGTACATCGGTACGCACCCGATGTCGGGCCGCGAGCGCAGCGGCCCGCTCGCCGCCGACGCCGACCTCTTCGAGGGGCGGCCGTGGGTCCTGACGCCGACCCGCGACACGGACACCGAGGTCCTGAACCTGGCCCTGGAACTGGTCGCCCTGTGCCGGGCCGTCCCGGTCGTGATGGACTCCGACGCCCACGACCGGGCCGTCGCGCTCGTCTCGCACATGCCGCACCTGGTCTCCAGCATGGTCGCGGCCCGCCTGGAGAACGCCGAGGAGGCCGCCGTACGGCTGTGCGGGCAGGGCATCCGCGACGTGACCCGGATCGCCGCCTCCGACCCGCGGATGTGGATCGACATCCTCTCCGCGAACCCGGGCCCCGTCGCCGACCTGCTCTCCGCCGTCGCGGGCGACCTGGAGGAGACGGTCCAGGCCCTGCGCTCCCTCCAGTCCTCCGACGACGCCAAGCGCCGCGAGGGCGCCGACGGCGTCGAGACGATGCTGCGGCGCGGCAACGCGGGCCAGTCCCGGGTCCCCGGCAAGCACGGCGCGGCCCCGGCGGCGTACGAGATCGTGGCCGTCCTCATCTCCGACCAGCCGGGCGAGCTGGCCCGGATCTTCGCCGACGCGGGCGCCGCGGGCGTCAACATCGAGGACGTGCGGATCGAGCACGCGACCGGGCAGCAGGCCGGTTTCGTCCAGCTCATGGTGCAGCCCGCGCAGGCGCCCAAGCTGACCGCCGCGCTGCGTGAGCGCGGCTGGGCGATGCGCCAGTAGTGAGGCGGGTGGGGGCGCCGGTGGAGGCACGTAAGAGGGGGGCCTCCGGAGCCAGTAACCTTGTACGGGGCGCTTCCGCGCTTCGTACCCATGCCCCCGTGCAGTGAGAAAGGTGTCCGTCACCTATGGAAACCGCCGCGACCGCCGCCGCAGCAGTGATCGTCGCCATCGACGGACCCTCCGGCACGGGCAAGTCGAGCACCTCCAAGGCCGTCGCCGCCCAGCTCGGCCTCAGCTACCTGGACACCGGCGCCCAGTACCGGGCGATCACCTGGTGGATGGTGAACAACGGCATCGACCTGGACGACCCCTCCGCGATCGCCGCCGTCGCCGGCAAGGCCGACATCGTCTCCGGCACCGACCCGGGCGCCCCCACCATCACGGTGGACGGCACGGACGTCGCGGGCCCGATCCGCACCGCCGAGGTCACCTCCAAGGTCAGCGCCGTCAGCGCCGTCCCCGAGGTGCGCGCCCGGATCACCGAGCTGCAGCGCTCCATCGCGCTCGGCGCCGAGAAGGGCATCGTCGTCGAGGGCCGTGACATCGGTACGACGGTGCTGCCGGACGCCGACCTCAAGATCTTCCTCACCGCCTCGCCCGAGGCCCGCGCCGCCCGCCGCTCCGGCGAGCTCAAGGGCTCCGACGTGAAGGCCACGCAGGAGGCCCTCGTCGCCCGCGACAAGGCCGACTCCAGCCGCAAGACGTCGCCGCTGGCCAAGGCCGGCGACGCCGTCGAGGTCGACACCAGCGACCTCACGCTGCAGCAGGTCATCGAGTGCGTCGTCACCCTGGTCGAGGAGAAGCGGGCCGCCAAGTGACCCCAGCGCCCTCCGAGCGAGGCGCCGAAGTAGGTCGGCGCATCGGCGTCGGCCTCATGTACGGGCTGTGGAAGCCGCGGGTCCTGGGATCCTGGCGGGTCCCGGCGACCGGCCCGGTGATCCTCGCCGTGAACCACTCCCACAACATCGACGGCCCCATGGTCATGGGCGTCGCCCCGCGCCCGACGCACTTCCTCATCAAGCAGGAGGCGTTCGTCGGACCGCTCGGCCCCTTCCTCGACGGCATCGGCCAGGTGAAGGTCGACCGCACGAGCGCCGACCGTACGGCCATCACGCGCGCCCTCGACGTGTTGAAGGAGGGCGGCGTCCTCGGCATCTTCCCGGAGGGCACGCGCGGCGACGGCGACTTCGCGTCGCTGCGGGCCGGACTCGCGTACTTCGCGGTGCGCAGCGGGGCGCCGATCGTGCCGGTCGCCGTGCTGGGAAGCACGGAGCGGTCCGGGCGGTTGATAAAGAGGCTGCCCCCGCTCAGGAGCCGGGTCGACGTCGTCTTCGGCGACGCCTTCGAGGCGGGCGACGGGAGCGGGCGGCGTACCCGCAAGGCGCTCGACGAGGCCACCGTGCGCATCCAGGAGCGGCTGAGCGGCCACCTGGACCATGCCAGGCGCCTGACCGGGCGCTGAGCGAGACTTTCAGTAGTGCCCGTGTCCCTTGTGGGTACGCGCACCGATCACCACGAATGAACGACGAGGTACGGACTTCATGAACGACCAGATCCAGCCCGAGGGATCCCCGGAACACGAGCACGGGGAGCTCGGCGACGCTGAGTACGCGGAGTTCATGGAGCTCGCCGCGGAGGAGGGCTTCGACGTCGAGGACGTCGAGGGCGCGCTCGACGCCGCGGGCCACGGCCCGCTGCCCGTGCTCGCCGTCGTCGGCCGCCCGAACGTCGGCAAGTCGACCCTGGTGAACCGCATCATCGGGCGCCGCGAGGCCGTCGTCGAGGACAAGCCGGGCGTCACCCGCGACCGCGTCACCTACGAGGCCGAGTGGGCCGGCCGCCGCTTCAAGGTCGTCGACACCGGCGGCTGGGAGCAGGACGTGCTCGGCATCGACGCGTCCGTGGCCGCGCAGGCCGAGTACGCGATCGAGGCCGCCGACGCCGTCGTCTTCGTCGTCGACGCCAAGGTCGGCGTCACCGACACCGACGAGGCCGTCGTGCGCCTGCTGCGCAAGGCGAACAAGCCCGTGGTGCTCTGCGCCAACAAGGTCGACGGCCCGAGCGGCGAGGCGGACGCCGCGTACCTGTGGTCCCTCGGCATCGGCGAGCCGCACCCGGTCTCCTCGCTGCACGGCCGCGGCACCGGCGACATGCTCGACGCCGTCCTGGAGGCGCTGCCGGAGGCCCCGCAGCAGAGCTTCGGTGGCTCGGGCCTCGGCGGTCCGCGCCGCATCGCGCTGATCGGCCGCCCGAACGTCGGCAAGTCCTCGCTCCTGAACAAGGTGGCCGACGAGGACCGCGTCGTCGTCAACGAGCTGGCGGGCACCACCCGCGACCCGGTCGACGAGCTGATCGAACTCGGCGGCGTCACCTGGAAGTTCGTCGACACTGCGGGCATCCGCAAGCGCGTCCACCTGCAGCAGGGCGCCGACTACTACGCCTCGCTGCGCACCGCCGCCGCCGTGGAGAAGGCGGAGGTCTCGGTCATCCTGATCGACGCCTCCGAGTCGATCTCCATCCAGGACCAGCGGATCGTGACGATGGCGGTCGAGGCCGGCCGCGCGATCGTCCTCGCGTTCAACAAGTGGGACACCCTCGACGAGGAGCGCCGCTACTACCTGGAGCGCGAGATCGAGACCGAGCTCGGCCAGGTCGCCTGGGCGCCCCGGGTGAACGTGTCGGCGCGTACGGGCCGACACATGGAGAAGCTGGTCCCCGCGATCGAGACGGCCCTGGAGGGCTGGGAGACGCGCATCCCGACTGGCCGGCTCAACGCCTTCCTCGGTGAGCTCGTCGCCTCCCACCCGCACCCGGTGCGCGGCGGCAAGCAGCCCCGCATCCTGTTCGGCACGCAGGCCGCCTCCAAGCCGCCCCGGTTCGTGCTCTTCGCCTCCGGCTTCATCGAGCACGGCTACCGCCGCTTCATCGAGCGCCGGCTGCGCGAGGAGTTCGGCTTCGAGGGCACGCCGATCCACATCTCCGTACGCGTGCGCGAGAAGCGCGGCAAGAAGAAGTAGCAGGAAGAAGTAGCAAGAAGCAGCTCGCACGAACGCCGCCGGTGGAGACATCCACTCGGCGGCGTTCTGCTGTGCGGGGCGCGGGAGGTCAGTGCTCCCGGCGCGGCCCCGGCGGCAGGGCCGCGGGGAAGTGGCGTCCCGTGGTGTGCTGCTGCGGGTACGGCTGCCAGCGCGGCGGATGGTGCGGGCGCGGGCCGTGCAGTGGGTCGAAGCCGCTGAACCCCAGGTCCTCCTCGCCGCTGCGGTCGCCGGGCAGCGTCCGGAAGGAGCGGCGCCACTCCGCGTACAGGGCGTCGTAGATGGGGGTCACCGAGGGGGCGGCCCCCGCGTGGCGCCCTCCGGAGCGGCCGCCCGGCTGGTCCTCCGCGGGACGCATCGAGGGGATGGGGTTCTGATACGGCTGGTGCCGTCGAGGCGTTGGGGTGGAAGCGGACGCGGCGGATGAGGTGGGGTCGTATGGGTGCACGTATGTGCCAACGAACCGGGCCCCCGACGGATGCGCCCTTGGCCTGCGCTGTTGCGGGCTGTCAGCGGTGTGACCGGCGCATTCGTGGGGGCCCGTGGGGTGCGGCCGGGGTGGCTCAGGTGCCGGCGAGCGGCATGGCGGCGGCCACCAGACGTCCGCTCGCCGCGGCCTTGTCGAGGGCCTGACGGAGCAGGTCCTCGCGCGGCTGGTGGCCGATCGAGCCGGCGGAGGCGGCGAAGACGAGCACCGTCTGCGTCTTGTTCGCCGCGGTCCGCCAGCCCTCCGTCACCAGGAGCGGCTGGTGCGCCTGCCACCAGGCGACCTGGGCCGGCGAGTTGCCTGTGCCGGGCTGCAGGATCGCGTGCAGCTGGCCCATGGCGAGCAGCACGGACCAGCCGCCGAGGACCGAGGGGACCTCGGAGAGCGTGGCGGCCGACATGAAGCCCTGCTCGATCAGGAGCGGCAGGAAGTCGTCCCCGTCCGTGGTCGTGCCGGGGCGGGCGATGGGGCCCGTCGGCTCGACGACGAGGGCGGGGTGCGTCGTGTCGCCGATCAGCACGAGGCCGCTGGTCACGCCGAGCACGGCCTGCGAGGGCGCGGCCGGGGTGGCGTCCGGCTGCGCGGCCGCGGCGTCCTGCCCGCCGCCGATGGACTGCACGGCGCCCTGGAGCTGGTCCTCCGCGACCTGGACGACCTGCGAGGGCAGGCAGGTGGCATGGGCGAAGGCGAGCACGGCGGTCTCGTCGCCGACGAACAGGACGGTGCTGGTCGGCTGGTGCTGCGAGTCGCCCGGCGTGCGGCAGGAGGTGCAGTCGTAGCTTCCGGGGGCGTTGTCGCCGGCCATCAGCCGGTCGGCTTCTTCGTCGCCGATCTCGGCGCGTACGTCGTTGCTGACGTCGAGCAAGCGAGGCACGGGGACTCCTCAGGGATCTGTTGGGCCGATCGGGGTGATCGGTCACGGTCAGGCGAGTGCTTATGAAGGACAACGGATGATCTGTGTCCTCGGTCACGCATGGATCGGATCGGAATCACCTCATCCGGCGCACACCGTGAACGACCGCCCGGAATCCGTCACTCCACGCCAACTTGTAGGTTTTCCAAGGAAGTTGGGCCGGTGAGCTGAGTCACAGATCGTCGGGGCGACAGGTCGACAAATACTGAAATCGTCGTATGTATCGGTTGGCTTGAAATCGTCGATACCTCGGGTAACGGCGAACTGGCCTGGCGGGACGAGCCGTTGGTTGCCGCGGCCGTCGTGGGCTGCCTAGATTCCAGCGCCGTCCGCAACGAGCAGTCCACGAGAGGGATTCTCATGTCCGCGCCGAACCGTATGGCTCGCACGACAGCGGTCTTCACCGGGGTGGCCCTCGCCGCCCCGCTCGGTCTCCTCGCCCTCGCCGGCCCCGCCCAGGCGGCGGACGGCGGCGTCTGGGACCGCATCGCCCGCTGCGAGAGCGGTGGCAACTGGCAGATCAACACCGGGAACGGCTACTACGGAGGGCTCCAGTTCTCGGCAGGCACCTGGCGCGCGTACGGCGGTGGGGCCTATGCCGCGACGGCCGACCGGGCCAGCAGGGGGCAGCAGATCGCTGTCGCCACCAGGGTGCAGCGTGCGCAGGGATGGGGCGCATGGCCCACATGTGCGGCACGGGCCGGGGCGTACGGCAGCGCGCCGGGCGCGCAGTCGGCGCCCAGGGTCGTCCCCAAGGCGGCGCCCAAGGCGGCTCCGAAGGCCGCTCCGAAATCGGCGCCGAAGGCGGCGCCCCCGTCCGCGCGGAACCAGCGCGGTTCAGGCCACACCGATCGCGGCGCCGCCCGCCGTGGTGGCTACGTCGTCAGCAGTGGCGACACCCTCGGCCGCATCGCCGCGGCCCACGGCACCACCTGGCAGCACCTGTACGCCGCGAACCGGGCGGTGATCGGCGGTGACCCGGACCTGATCCTGCCGGGGCAGCGGCTGCGCCTCGCCTGACCGCACATGCGCCGCGTGGCCCCGCCCGGTCCGCCGACCGGGTGGGGCCACGCGGCGGGCGCGGCGCGGCACGACCGGCGGCCGCGCACCGGCTGCCTAACGTCCGCGCCATGGATCTGACCGCTACGTTTCCGAAGGCGCACGGCCCGCGGCGGTGGGCGGCGGCCCTGCTGGGCGTGCTGCTCGCGCTGGCAGCGTTGCCGGGCCTCGCCGCCAGGGCGGACGCCGCAGAGCCGCACGACTGCGCCAAGACCGAATGGCCGTGGTCCTGCCTCGCGGAGTGCGAGAGCGGCGGCAACTGGGACGAGAACACCGGCAACTCCTTCTACGGAGGGCTCCAGTTCCAGCAGTCCACCTGGGAGGAGCACGGCGGCCTGCAGTACGCGCCGCGCGCCGACCTCGCGACCCGTGCCGAGCAGATCAAGGTCGCCGAGGAGGTGCTGCGCACCCAGGGCTGGGAGGCGTGGCCGGTCTGCTCGAAGCGGTACGGCCTTGAGGGCCGCGTCCACGTGGTGCAGCACGGCGACACGCTGGCGTCCATCGCGCGGCGCTTCGAGGTGCAGGGCGGCGCGCAGGCGCTCTACAAGGCGAACCGCGACGTGATCGGTTCGCACCCGGACCGGCTCGAGGAGGGGGCGACGCTTGTCATTCCCGACCCGGAGAAGTCGTCGGCCTGACCGGGCCCGGTGGGCCCAGTGGATGCTCGGTGGCCTCGCCGCGGAACACGACCGTGCCGCGCCCGAGTTCGTGCACGAACACCGTCGCGCCGCCCGGCGCTCCGCGCAGGCCGGGCGGCAGGCGCTGCTCGGCGAGGACCACGCAGGCGTCGAGAGCGCGCAGGAGGGCGTACGTGCGGGTGGCGACCGGCGGCGCCATGCCCTGGGTGGGCTCGTCGATCAGGACGACGCGGGCGGGGGCGAGCAGGGCGCGGGAGACGGCGAGCATCCGCTGCTCACCGCCGGAGAGCGTGCCCGCGCGGCGGGGGAGCAGCGGGCGCAGCGCGGGGTAGGCGTCGAGGGCGGCGCCGAAGTCCCGTTCGGGCGCGGCCAGTCGGAGGTTCTCGGTGACCGTGAGACCGGCGAAGACGGCCTGCCGGTCGGGTACGAAGCGCAGGCCCGCGGCGGCGCGGGTGCGGGCGGTGTGCCGGGTGACGTCGACGCCGTCCCACACCACGGTCCCGGCGGTGAGCCGTACGGTGCCGGCGAGGGCGCGCAGGGCGGTGGTGCGCCCGGATCCGTTCGGCCCGAGGAGCACGGTGAGCGCGCGGGCGGGGGCGGCGAGGGTGACGCCGTGGAGTGCTTCCAGGGGGCCGTAGCGGACGCGGGCGTCGCGCAGTTCGATGCCGCCGGGGCCGGGCGTCATGAGGGCTCCGGGGTGCGGTCGAGGACGGAGTCCGGCGCGCCCGAGCGCACGATGCGGCCCGCCGCCATCACGTGCACGGTGTGCGCGAGTTCGGCGACGAGGTCCAGATCGTGCTCGACGACGAGCACGGCGACGCCGTCGGCGGCGAGTGCCCTCAGCAGTCGGGCGAGGGCGGCGACTTCCGCGGGGTCGAGTCCGGCGGTCGGCTCGTCGAGCAGCAGTACGTGCGGGTCGCCGGCGAGCGCGCGGCCCAGTTCGACCTGGCGCAACGTTCCCGTGGGCAGCCCGTCCGTCTCCTGGTCGCCTCGCAGTCCGAACAGTCGCGTCATGCGTTCCGTGGCATCCGGGTCCCTTACGCGGCCCTGCTCGGCGCCGACCCGAATGTTCTCGGCCACCGTCAACGAGGGGAAGACGGCGAGCTGTTGGAAGGTGCGTGCGATGCCGAGCCTCGTCCGGGTGTGCGCCGGTAGTCGGGTCACGTCCCGGGTTCCGAGTCGGACCCGGCCCGTGTCGGGGCGCACCGTTCCGGCGAGGCAGTGGAAGAGGGTGCTTTTTCCGGCTCCGTTGGGGCCGACGATGGCGGTTACCTTGCCGGTGGGGATCCGGATGTGGGTGTCCTGGAGGGCGGGGCGGGAGTCGTAGGTGACGGTGAGGTGTTCGGCGGTGAGGGCGGGTGGGGGTGGCGGCGTCCTTGTTGCGGTCGACCGTCCGCCGGTCGCGGGGCTCTGCCCCGGGCCCCGCTCCTCAAGCGCCGGAGGGGCTGGATTTGGTGGAGCCTCTCGTCCCGTTGCGGTCGACCGTCCCCCGGTCTCGGGGCTCCGCCCCGGACCCCGCTGCTCAATCGCCGCAGGGGCTTGAAATGCCCGCCCTGGGCCCCGCTCCTCAAGCGCCGGAGAGGTTTGAATTGTCGGCCCCGGGCCCTGCTGCTCTCGCGCCGGAGGGGCTTGAAATGCCCGCCCCGGGTCCCGCTGCTCTCGCGCCGTAGGGGTTTGAATTGTCGGCTCCGGGCCCTGCTGCTCTCGCGTCGGAGGGGCTTGAAATGTCCGCCCCGGGTCCCGCTGCTCTCGCGCCGGAGGGGTTTGAATTGTCGGCCCCGGGCCCTGCTGCTCTCGCGCCGGAGGGGCTTGAAGTGCCCGCCCCGGGCCCCGTTCCTCAAGCGTCGCAGGGGCTTGTAGCGCCTGCCCCGGGCCCTGCTGCTCTCGCGTCGGAGAGGCTTGAGCCGCCCGTCCCGGGCCTCGTCCCACCAGGACCGCCAGTACCCCGATCGTCAGTGCCGCCACTCCGCCCTGTGTGCTTGCGTCCAAGCCCACCAGGAGGGCAGCTCCGGCCAGGGCGGCTAACGGGCTGTCCGTGCCCAGGACCACTACTGTCGCGAACCACAGCAGGCCTCGTACCGGGTCGTATGCTGACGGGTCGAAGGAGCGCAGGCCGAATGTCAGTAGGCCGCCGCCCAGTGCCGCGAGTGCGGCGCCCACCACGAACACCGTGACCTTCAGGCCCGGCACGCCGACCCCCGCCGCCGACGCCCCCGCCTCGTGGTCCCGGACCGCCGCGAGCGCCCGGCCGATCCGGCCCCGTCGTAGGCCCGCCACGACCAGCAACGCCCCGCCCAGTAGTGCGAGTTCGAGGACGTAGAACGTCCGGTCGTCCGTGAAGCCCGTGGGTCGTGCCGGTGTGAGGGCCGACGCCGCGTACGGTTGCGTGAACACGAATCGGCTCACCCCGACCCCCACCGCGAACGTCGCCAGCGCCAGCGCGAGGCCGTGTCGCCGGATCGCGGGTGCGGCGGTCAGCAGTCCCAGGGGTGCCACCATCGTCACCGCCAGCAAGAGGGCCGGTAGGCCCGGGAGTTGGGGGAGGCCCGGGAAGTGGCCCGTCGTGAGCAGTGTTGCGAACAGGGCGCCCAGGCCCGCGAACGCGCCTTGACCCAGGGCCAGTTGGCCCGCCCGTCCCGTCACTACCACCAGCGACAGCAGGATCAACGCCAGCGCCGGGACCTGGACCGACGTTCGCAGGTCCGAACCCGCGAACCCGAGCGGCAGCAGGAACAACACCCCCGCCACCAGCCACGCCTCCCGCGGAGCGGCCCGCGCACGGCGCGTCACCGTCGTCGGCAACGCCCCCTTCCCGCCGACCCCCGGCAGGGCGAGCGCCGCGATCAGCAGCGCCACCACGAACAGGTTCGCCCCCACCGCCTGGACGAGCGGCTCGGCCCACCCGCTCGGATGCAGCCGCGTCAACTGGCTCTGCGCGACCCCGATCGCCAGCGCCGCCCCCACCGCCACCCCGAGCCGCCGCATCCCCGCCACGACCGCCACCGCCACGACCTCCATCACCAGCAACGGCAGACCGTACGGATCGAGGCGTACGTAGGGCGCCAGGAGCACCCCCGTCAGGCCCGCGGTGAACGTGCCGAACGCCCAGCCCGCCGCCGCGACCCGGTCCGCGTCGATCCCGCCGAGCACGGCCAGCGGGCGGTTGTCGACGACCGCCCGCAGCTCCCCGCCGAACCGCGTCCAGCGCGTCACCGCCCACACCGCGCCCCCGATCGCGCAGGCCACCGCGAGCTGCCCCCACGGCTCCCCGGGGATCAGCACCGGCGCGTCCTCCTGCGCGCCCGTGCCCCACAGCAGCGCCGCCGCCCCGACGAGGAGGACGAAGACGCCGATCGAGGCGACCAAGGTGTGTGCGGGGTCGCCGCCCGACAGGGCCGACGGCCTGAACACCCAGCGTTCCAGGGCGAGTCCGAACCCCGGCGCCACCACCAGGAGCACCAGCGCCGCGGCCGCCCACAGCGGCACGTCCCACACCACCACCAACTGCCGCAGCAGATAAGCGCAGAGCATCGCGATCGCGCCGTGCGCGAAGTTGAGGACGCCCGTCGCCCGGTAGGTGACGATCAGGCCGATCCCGGTGAGCGCCGCCGCCGCTCCCACCGAGAGGCCGGCGAGCGTCAGGTCGTAACTGAGGGACGACACGGACCCCGACTCCTCAACTGCCGGTGGGCGGTTCGCAGATGGGGCACGGACCCAGTCCCACCTCCGTGATCGCGCCCCCGTCCACCGGCAGCGCCTGGGGCTTGCCCTCGACGAGCGGGCAGTCGGCGCGGTGCCACAGCGTGCCGCCGGGCACCATCAGCAGCCGGTCGCTGACGGCGGGCGGGGGTGCGGGATCCGGGTTGTCGGGCGCCGGAGCGGCCGTCATCAGCTGGCCGTGGAGGTCGTCCATGCGTGTCGCGGCGAGCGTGGCCCTGCCGTACGTGAGGAGTACCGCGCCCGCGACGATCAGGGCCGCGCCCGGCACCGTGCAGGAGGCCAGATAGGGGAGCTGGCGCTCGGCGAAGCGTTCGCCCGACATGCCGTACCAGCCGACGACGCAGAGCACCGCACCGACGGTGAGCGCCGCGAGCCCCGCCCACAGAGCGGGGTGCACAGAAGAACGTAGTCGGGCAGTCCGCATCGCCGGCCCCCACGGGTGTGCGCGTGTGTCTGGCCTTGTCCGCCGATCGCTTGCACTATGCCTTCTGGAGTCCAACTCGGAAAGCTCCGGGGACAGTTGGCCGATCTCCTCGATCCCGCCGACCCGCCCCGGACCGACACCCGGCGGTGAGCCTGATGGTTCTCGGGAGCACACCTCGCGCGACTCGCGGACGGGGCGCGGCCCTCGCCCTCGCCCTGGCCCTGGTTCTCGGCCCCGCCCTGGCGGCCTGCGGCGACGACAGCGGCGGTGACGACAGCGCCCCACCGACACCGAGCTCGAAGCCGGCCACGAGCAAGGAGCCCACGAACGCGGAGCCCACGAGCAAGGAGCCCTCGTCGGCGCGGCCGCCCAGCGGGAGCGGTCCCGCCGACCGCGCCGCCGCCGAGAAGGAGATCAAGGCCAACTGGAAGAAGTTCTTCGACCCGAAGGTGTCGATGAAGGAGAAGGAGGCCGTCCTGGAGGACGGCACCAAGATGCGCCCGGTCCTGAAGGGCTTCAGCGGCGACAAGCGCGGCGGCCAGGTCGAGGCCACCGTCACCGAGGTCGGCTTCACCTCGGGGACCGAGGCGGACGTGACGTACGCCCTCGCCCTCAAGGGTGCGACGGTGCTGCCCGACGCCAAGGGGACCTCCGTCGAGCAGGGCGGAACCTGGAAGGTGTCCGTCAACACCCTGTGCGCGCTGGTGCAGTTGAGCGGCAATGCGTCGCCGGGCCCGGGCTGCTGAGGCCCTCGCCGCGGGCCTCGCCCTGGTGGCCGTCGCGGCCTGCGGGTCCCGGCTGCCGGAGCGCGACTTCGAGGACCGCTCCGCGCCCGCGCCACGCCCCACCGCGCCCCTGCGCGTCGGCATCATCACCAGCGCCACCAGCCCCGTCGGCGGCGCCGCCTTCACCGACACCCGCGACGGCGCACAGGCGTACTTCAGGAACCTGAACGGAAAAGGCGGCATCCAGGGGCGCCGCGTCGAGGTGCACCTGTGCGACGACGGCGGCAGCGGCGTCGGCAACACCTCCTGCGTGCACAAGCTCGTCGACGAGCAGAAGGTCGTCGCCCTGGTGGCCACCACATCGCTGGACTACGCGGGCGCGGAACGCGTCTCCCACGCGCGCGTGCCCGACATCGGCGGCCAGCCCATCGGCGCCGCCTACGACACGTACCCGCACCTGTACGGGATCTACGGCAGCCTCGCGCCGCGCGACGGGACGCCGGGCTGGGGCGGCAAGCTGTATGGCGGCACCGAGGTCTACCGCTACTTCAAGCGCGAGCACGGCGCCCGCACCGCCGCCGTCGTCTCCTACAACCAGGCCGCTTCGGCCGCGTACGCCCGCCTGGTGACGCGCGGACTCAGGGCCGAGGGCTACCGCGTCGTCACCGAGCAGCTCGACTTCGCGCTGCCGAACTTCCGGGCCGCGGCCGCCGACCTGAAGGACGAGAAGGCCGACCTCGTCTTCGACGCCGTCGACGCGCACGGCAACGCACGGCTCTGCGAGGCCATGGATCAGGTCGGCGCCCGCGTCACCGCGAAGGTCACGAACGTACAGAACTGGACCTCGTCCGTCCGCTCCGCCTACAAGGACGCGCCGCACTGCCGCGCCTCCCTGTGGGCCACCGGCGCGAGCCGCAACTACGCGGACACCGGGCACCCCGCCGTCCGCGCCTTCCGCTCCGCCACGAAGAACCTGAAGACGCACTCGCAGTGGCAGCTGGAGGGCTGGGCCGCCGCGATGTGGTTCACCGACGCCGCCCGCTCCTGCCACACCGTCACGCGCGCGTGCGTCGACCGTTTTATGCAGCGCCGCGTACGGTACTCGGCTGATGGCCTGCTGCTTCCCGTGACGTTCGCGAGATACGCCGAGCCGCCGAGAACTCGAAAAACATGCCTGTCGGTCGCGAGATGGACGGACGCAAAAGGCTGGGTCACCCAGAACGGCGGCATGACGCGGACCTGTTTTGTCGTTCCGCAGCTCTCCTACCAGCCGTGACGTGACCCCCGATGGGGGATTTGGCGGGTCGGTTCCCGAAAACGCCTACCAATCCGGCATCTGTTCAGGAACAACATGACGATGAGGAACAACCCTCGACAGGTCATCTCCGTCTAACTACCTGGTAGTCGGAGAAGACGGACTGTTCAGACAGATACGAGGGCGCATGCAGATTTCTTTCCTGATTCACAATGCGTACGGGATCGGAGGGACGATCCGCACCACGTACAACCTTGCCAGCGCGCTTGCCGACCACCACGACGTGGAGGTCGTTTCCGTCTTCCGACACCGGGACGAGCCGGTGTTCGCGCCGGACCCGCGCGTACGGGTGCGCCACCTGGTCGACCTGCGCAAGGGCACCGCCGGGTACGAGGGCGAGGACCCGGAGCTCCGGCGGCCCGCCGCGGTCTTCCCGCGCAGCGAGGGGCGCTACGAGCAGTACAGCGCGCTCACCGACCGGCGGATCGCCGAGCACCTCGGCTCGCTGGAGGCCGACGTCGTCGTCGGCACCCGGCCAGGACTCAATGTGCACCTCGCCCGGGACACCCGGCGCGGAGTGCTGCGCGTCGGCCAGGAGCACCTCACGCTCGACACGCACGCGAACACCCTCCGCCGTGACCTGCGCGCCGTCTACCCGCGCCTCGACGCGCTGACCACGACCACGGAGGCCGACGCGCACGCCTACCGGCAGCAGCTCCGGCTCCCCGGCGTGCGCATCGAGGCGATGCCCAACCCCGTTCCGCAGCCCGGCATCGCGCCCGCCGACGGCAGCGGCAAGTGGGTCGTGGCGGCCGGCAGGCTCGCGCCCGTGAAGCGCTACGACCTGCTGGTGCGCGCCTTCGACCAGGTGCGCGCCGAGCGGCCCGACTGGCGCCTGCGCATCTACGGAGGCGGCAAGCAGAAGGACAAGCTGCGCACGCTCATCGACGAGCTGGGCCTCTACAACCACGTGTACCTCATGGGGCCCGCCCACCCCATAGAGCCGGAGTGGGCGAAAGGATCCCTCGCCGCCGTGACATCGCGGTTCGAGTCCTTCGGCATGACGATCGTCGAGGCCATGCGCTGCGGTCTGCCGGTGGTCGCCACCGACTGCCCGCACGGACCCGGAGAGATCATCGACAACGGCGTCGACGGCAGGCTCGTCGAGGTCGGCAGCGTCGACGCCATCTCCGGCGGCCTGCTCGAACTCATCAACAACGACACGCTGCGCCAGGAGATGAGCGCCCGCGCCCTGACCCGCTCCGCGCGCTTCGACCCGGCGCGGATCGCCGAGCGCTACGAGGACCTGTTCGGCTCGCTCACCAGCCGCGGCGGCTCCCTCGGCCTGCTGCACCGGGCCCGCGGCTCGCTCCTCGGCGGCGCCTACGCGGTGCGCGACGCCCTGCGACCGCAGCGGAAGGGACACCCCGCATGACAGCCCCCACGGCCCCGCCGCCGCCGTGCCCCGAAGACAGCTGCCCCGAAGACAGCGACAGGAGCGTCCGCATGCCGCCCCGCGCCGACTGCATCGCCGACTCCGCCGGCGGGCTCACCTTCGACGTCACCGACCACGGGTCGCCCGACCCGGCCCACCTGGTGCTCGTCGACCGGGCCTCGGGGCACACGGTGCGGCTGCCGCTGACGCCGACCGGCGAGGGGCGGCTGCGCGCGTCGCTGCCCATAAGCGTCTCCCTCGCGGAAGGGCGCTGGGACGCGTACGCGCAGGTCGCGGGGGACGAGCCGGTGCGGCTCATGCCGGGGGTCAACGATCTGCGCTCCCTGGTGGACCGGGCACCGAGCGGCTCGCGCGGCTACGTCGCCGTACGCATCCCGTACGTCACGAAGAACGGCAACCTCACCGTGCGCAGCTGGCTGCGGGCGCCGCACGCGGAGGCCGGTGAACTGCTCATCGCCGACGGCGAGTTGAGCGTGCGCGGGCGGATGTACGGCGCAGTGTTCACCGCGAAGGCGTACGCGGAGATCCGCTCCCGCGCGGTGCGCGGCCCCGTCCTCCGTGGCGAACTGGACTGGGACGGGCCGGAGTTCACGCTGCGCATCGGCTACGACGAGCTGCGCGAGGGCCGCTGGGACCTGTGGCTGCGGCCCGCGGGGGACGACGGTCCGCGGGTGCGGCTCGCCCGGCTGCTCGACGACATCGCCGACAAGAAGCCGATCTTCACGTACCCGGTGGCCCGGGTGACCGTCGCGGGCCGCGGCGAACTGGCCGCGGAGGCCTACTACACGGGGGCCAACGACCTTTCCGTGCAGGTGAGTTCGGTCCAGATCGCAACCTCAGACAGGCCCTAATCCTTGCGCCCGGGCTCCAGCGGCCGGTCCTCGAACGCCGCGAACTCCGGGTGGTGCAGGTCGAACGCCGGGGACTCCGAGCGGATCCTCGGCAGCGTGACGAAGTTGTGGCGCGGCGGCGGGCAGGCCGTCGCCCACTCCAGCGACCTGCCGTACCCCCACGGATCGTCGACCTCGACCTTCACCCCGTACTTCGCCGTCCGCCAGATGTTGTAGAGGAACGGCAGCGTGGAGAGGCCGAGCAGGAACGCGCCGATGGACGAGAGGGTGTTGAGCGCCGTGAATCCGTCCGCCGCCAGATAGTCCGCGTACCGGCGCGGCATGCCCTCCGCGCCCAGCCAGTGCTGGACCAGGAACGTCGTGTGGAAGCCGACGAAGAGCGTCCAGAAGTGGATCTTGCCGAGCCGCTCGTCGAGCATCTTCCCCGTCAGCTTCGGCCACCAGAAGTAGAAGCCGGCGAACGTCGCGAAGACGACCGTGCCGAACACCACGTAGTGGAAGTGCGCCACCACGAAGTACGTGTCGGAGACGTGGAAGTCCATCGGCGGCGAGGCGAGGATGACGCCGGTCAGGCCGCCGAACAGGAACGTGACGAGGAAGCCGACCGACCAGAGCATCGGCGTCTCGAAGGACAGCGAACCCTTCAGCATCGTGCCGGTCCAGTTGAAGAACTTCACGCCGGTCGGCACCGCGATGAGGAAGGACATGAAGGAGAAGAACGGGAGCAGCACGCCGCCCGTCACGAACATGTGGTGCGCCCACACGACCACCGACAGGCCCGTGATCGCCATCGTCGCGCCGACCAGCATCGTGTAGCCCCAGATCGGCTTGCGGCTGAAGACCGGCAGGATCTCGCTGATGATCCCGAAGAAGGGCAGCGCGATGATGTAGACCTCCGGATGCCCGAAGAACCAGAAGAGGTGCTGCCACAGCAGCGCGCCCCCGTACTGCGCCTCGAACACCACGGACCCGAACCTCCGGTCCGCCTCCAGGCAGAGCAGCGCTGCCGCGAGCACCGGGAACGCGAGCAGCACCAGGATCGACGTGAACAGCGTGTTCCACGTGAAGATCGGCATCCGGAACATCGTCATGCCGGGCGCCCGCATCCCGATGATCGTGGTCAGGAAGTTCACCGAGCCGAGGATCGTGCCGAACCCGGCGAGCGCGAGCCCCATGATCCACATGTCGGCGCCGACGCCGGGGGAGCGGGTCAGGCTGTTCAGCGGCGCGTACGCGAACCAGCCGAAGTCCGCGGCGCCGCCCGGCACCACGAGCGAGCCGAGCACGATCAGGCCGCCGAAGAGGAACAGCCAGTACGAGAACATGTTCAGCCGCGGGAACGCGACGTCCGGCGAGCCGATCTGCAGTGGCATGATCTCGTTGGCGAACCCGGCGAACGTCGGCGTCGCGAAGAGCAGCAGCATGATCGTGCCGTGCATCGTGAACAGCTGGTTGTACTCCTCGTTGGAGAGCATCTGCAGGCCGGGGCGCGCGAGTTCGGCCCGCATGAGCAGGGCCATGACCCCGCCGATCAGGAAGAAGCCGAACGACGTGATCAGGTAGAGGTGGCCGATCTTCTTGTGGTCGGTCGTGGTCAGCCAGTCCACGACGATCCGGCCGGGCCGCCGCTCGCGCGGCGCCTCCACCGTCCCAGGCCCGGCCTGCACCCCGGTCGTACCCATCGCTTGCCCCCTCGCTGCTCGGCTGCGCGCCTCGGGCCTGCTGCGGACTCAGGCCATGATGCTCGCGCGGGTGCCCGCCGCGACAGAGGGCGTACCCCTGTTTCTGGCATGGACAGGCAATTCCCGGTCGGCCTCAACTCGCCCGCGCCGCCGTCGGATTCGGAATGCCGGGGGAATTGGCGAATAGGTTGCGGGGGCTCGTGGGGGCGGCCGGGCGGGGGCTTTTCCGCACGCCGCGAGAATTCGATAAGACCGGGTGTTACGGGTGAAAGTAAGGAGCAAGTAAGAGGCGAGAAACGCCCGATCGTGTGAGGAACTCCTAAGAAACAACTGTCGTGATCTTGTGACAAAAGCGTGACCCGCGGCCTACCGTGGCCGCATGTCATCCATCCCCACCCCGCCGGCCGAACCACAGGACAATCCGGACGCGTACATAGGGCTCGAAGCGGAGCACGCCGAATCTCAGGCCCGCGGCCGCGGCTGGTCCACCGTCAGGCGCCTGCCGCCGGGCGCGATCATCACCATGGAGTACCTCGCGGGACGCCTCAACCTCGAAATCACCGAGGGAAGGGTGACGCGCTGCTGGAAGGGCTGAGCGCCCCGAAGCGTGCGAAGGCCCCCGAACCCGTAAGAGGTTCGGGGGCCTTCGCGGTGCGGGGCTTGGCTGTGCGTACCGGGCCCCGCCGTCTGTGGGCGCGCTAGGACACCGTTCTCGTCGAGGGCGTCCCGCGCGTGAGTCTCTCCGTGGCCGGCCGGCGGCTGCCCGCCGGGGTGATCGGCGTGCGCTCGCCACGCGGGGTGTGCGGCCCCTGTGGGAGCAGCTGGCGGCTCGATCTGCCGGCGCCGACGGACTCGCGCGCGTGGGCCGGACTCATCGCGGGGACCGGCACGGGATCGGACTCCGGCTGTGGCAGCCGGGCCCCGGAGCCGCGGCTGCGCAGGCGGTCGCGCAACGAGAAGATCCACGCCTCGGCGCGGGCCACCAGCGGCTCGCACCAGGGCAGCGCGAGCAGGATGAGCAGGCCGGCGGCCCAGCCGAGCAGTACGTCGCTCAGCCAGTGCGTACCGAGATAGACCGTGGTCAGGCCGACGCTCAGGGAGATCACCGCGGAGACCGCGGACAGCCAGCGCCTGGCCCGCGGCGTGGAGGCGAGGTAGGCGAGGATGCCCCAGGTCACCACCGCGTTCGCGGTGTGGCCCGAGGGAAATATGTCGCCGCCCTGCCACATCTCGCTCGACCCGATGGTCGTGGCGTAGTGCGGTCCCGCGCGGCCCATGCCGTACTTGGCGGCGCCCACCGTCACGTTGAGCAGCAGCAGTGAGGTGCCGAACATCAGCAGCGGGCGCAGCGTGTGCTGTCGCCACGAGCGCCAGCCCAGCCACGACATCACCATCACGGCCGTCGGACCGCGCTGGCCGAGGACGACCCAGTAGTCGAGGAAGGCGTGGATGTCCGGCCACTGCTGGTACGGGCGGAAGAACATGACCTGCCAGTCGACCGCCACGAGCCATGACGTGGTGAGCACCGCCACCACGATCGTGAGGTAGAAGGACAGGGTCAGCCCGAAGAGCACGACCCGGTGCCGGCTCATGTGGGGGATGTCCACATGGGTCGGTCGTTCGGGCTCGCGATCGAGCCTGGCGAAGACCCGCTCCACACGGCGGGTCAGGTTTCGTTCGGTACGCACCCAATCGACGCTACAGCGATCGGCAGGTGGACCCGAACGAAACAGGGGCTTTGTGATGACGATGTGATGTGGGATTGATCTCAGGCGGCCGAATATTCCCACGATTTCGGCCACCCGGAAGGAAAGATTCCCGAATTCAATGATCGTTTCCGGGGGCTCATTATATGACGCTTATGAATGCGTTCACCTGATACCCGCATGGAATTGGCCGTTCACTCACCGCTCACGGCGGGCCCGACCCGTTCAGCCAGAACGCTCCGTAGATCGCCGACAACACTGCGAGACCGCCGACCACCCATGCCGACCTGCTCGTACGCCACCGGGCGAGCGCCACCGCGAGCGGCAGCAGCAGCGGGAACGCGGGCAGCAGCAGCCGCGGTTTCGAGCCGAAGTACCCCGAGGCGCACAGCGCGAGCGCGACCACGATGCCCGTGTAGACGAGCACCGGAACCGGCTGCCGCTGCCTTACCCCTACGACGTACAGCCAGATCACCAGTGCGACCCCGACGATCAGGCCGATCCCGGAGAGCGCGCCCAGCGGTGACGTGAACCGCTCGGCGACGAAGCGGGCGAAGGCGGCGCCCCCGTCGAAGCCGTTGCCCCACTGCGCCTGCACGTCGAGATAGCCGAAGAGCCCGCCGCCGGCCCGCTGCCCGACCCACAGCACGTACCCCGCCGCGCCCAGCGGGGCCAGCACCACCCCGAGCACGAGCCGCCACGTCGCCCGCCGCTCCCGCGCGATCCACAGCGCCGCCGCCACCCACACGGCCACCACGAGGGCCGCCCCGATCGGCCGGGTAAGACCCGCGAGCGCGGCGAGCGACCCCGCGTACACCCAGTGCCGGCGCAGCACGGCGTACAGGCCCCACGCCGCGAGCGCCGTGAACAGCGCCTCGCTGTACGCCATCGACGCCACGATCCCGACGGGCAGCGCGCCCCACAGCACGGCGAGCCAGATCCCGGCCTTCCTCCCGTGCAGCAGATCCCCGACGGCGAAGATCCCCCACGCCGCCGCGAGCGAGGCGAGCAGGCTCACCACGAGCCCCGCGTCCGCGTACGACAGCGGGCTGAGCGCCGAGACGAAACGTTCGAGCCACGGCAGCAGCGGAAAGAACGCGAGGTTCGAGTGCACGGTGCCGTCGGGCAGCGTCACCGACCAGCCGTAGCCGTGCTCTGCGATCCGCGTGTACCAGAGCGAGTCCCAGCGGGCCGTGAGCAGCGTGTGCGCGCTCTTGCCGCTCGCCGCGCTCCACATAGCGAGCACGAGCAGGCCGAGCGCCCGCACCGCGGCGAATCCGAGCAGGGCGGGCGCGGCGTACCGCGGCGAGAGTCGATGTCGTTGGTCCACGTCCGTCACGGCCCCGATTATCTGCGCCCGTCCCATCCGTCCCGTCAGCAGGCCCCCGTCCCTCAAGTGGTGCACGCCACACCCGCGTGCGGGCGCCCTGAGAGGTCCGCCACGTGTCAATGGCGAGAACTCGCGTACGCTGACGGCTCACTCGCCTTTTCGTCGCGGGGCCGGGAGACCGCTCCTCCCGAGCCGGAACCTCAGACAAGGCCTATGGCATCCCCCGTCTTGGGATCCGCCGAACGCGAGGACCACTGGGAGGTACGTACATGTCCGGGACGAACACGGCCTCCGGGCGCGCACGCGGGCGCCTGGCCGCCATGGGCACCCGCCCGCATCGCTGGGTCGTCCTCGTCGTCCTGTGTACGAGTCTCCTTCTGGTCGCCCTCGACTCGACCATCCTCTACGTCGCGCTGCCCGCGGTCACCGAGGACCTCAAGCCCACCTCCGTCGAGCTCCTGTGGATCGGCGACGCGTATCCGTTGGTGTGCGCCTCGCTGCTGATCCTGTTCGGCACGCTCGGCGACAGAGTGGGCCGCCGGAAGATCCTGCTGCTCGGCTACGCCCTGTTCGGTGCGGCCTCCGCGCTCGCCGTGTTCTCCGACACCGCGCAGGTGCTCATCGTGGCCCGCGCGATCCTTGGCATCGGCGGCGCGATGATCATGCCCGCCACGCTCTCGATCCTGCGCGACGTCTTCCCCGACCGGCACGAGCGGGCCGTCGCGATCGGCGTGTGGACCGCGGTCGCCGCGGTCGGCGCGGCCACGGGACCCGTACTCGGCGGCTTCCTCGTCGAGCACTTCTGGTGGGGTTCGGTCTTCCTCATCAACATCCCGCTGATGCTGATCATGCTGCCGCTGTGCCGGGTCCTCGTGCCCGAGTCCAAGGGGCGCAGCGACGGTCCGTGGGACCTGTTCGGCGCGCTGCTCGCCGCGCTCGGCGTGCTCGGTGTCGTCTACGGCATCAAGGAACTGGGCACCAAGCGCGATCTGCTCGACGCCGAAGCGGTGCTGCCGTTCGTCGTCGGCGTCGTGCTGCTCTACTTCTTCGTGCGCCGCCAGCGCCGCCGCGAGCACCCGCTCATCGACATGAAGCTGTTCTCGCGGGTCGCGTTCACCACGTCCGTCGGCTGCATCGTCATCGCGATGCTCGCCCTCGTCGGCCTCGAACTGATCGCGGTCCAGTACCTCCAGCTCGTGCTCGGCCTCAGCCCGCTCGAGACCGGCCTGCGGATGCTGCCGCTGACCTTCGCCGCGATGACCGCGGGCGTCCTGGGCTCGGCGAACCTGCGCCGCTTCGGCCCGCGCGCCATGGTGGCGTCCGGTTTCGCGCTGACCGCCTGCGCCGTGCTGATGCTCTGCGCGATGGGCGAACAGGACAAGCCGTGGCTGCTCGGATTCGGCTTCGTACTGCTCGGATTCGGCTTCCAGACCACGCTGTTCGGGGCCTACGAGTCGATGCTCACGGAGGCTCCCGCGGACGACGCCGGGGGCGCGGCCGCGATCGGCGAGACCTCGTACCAGCTGGGCGCCGGCATGGGCATCGCGCTGCTCGGCTCCGTGATGAACGCGGCGTACGCGCCCGGGCTCGGCCATGTGCCGGGGGTCTCCGACGGCACGTCGACCGCCGCGGGGCACTCGCTGGGGGAGGCGTACCAGATCGCCGCGCGGCTCGGGGGCGCGGCGGGGGACGCGCTGCGGGAGGCCGCGCGCGCCGCGTTCGTGCACGGTCTGCACGTCACGCTGATCGTCAGCGCGGTCCTGCTCTTCCTCGGGGCGCTCGCCGCGCTGCGGCTGCCCCGGCGGATGGAGTGCGAGGCGCCCGCGGCGGACGACGCGGATGTGGCGGCGCCGCGGCGGGCTTCGTCACCGGCCGAGTCCTCGGCCGCGTGACCCGCGGTTCGGGGAGGCCCCCGAACCGCTCAGCTCTGGTTGAAGAAACCGTCCGTCGGTTCCTTGGTGTCACGGCCCGACACGATCTGCGTGTCCGCGGGGCTCAGCAGGAACACCCGCGTGGCGACCCGGTCGATCGAACCCCGCAGGCCGAAGATCAGGCCCGCCGCGAAGTCCACCACGCGCTTGGCGTCGGCCGCCTCCATCGACGTGAGGTTGATGATGACCGGAACCCCGTCCCGGAACATCTCTCCGATGCGCCGCGCGTCCCGGAAGCTGTCGGGGGTCACCGTGCCGATCCGGCGGCCCTTCTCCTGGGCCTCCTCGGAGGCGACCTTCACGCGCGGGTCCGTGACCCAGGCCGCGTCGCCGGCGGCGGCGGGCTCGGGCCCCTCGTCGTAGTCGTCGTCGTAGTAACGCTCTTCATCGTTGTCGTCGACGAGGCCAAGCCAGGCACTCGCCTTGCGCACCGATCCCATGGACGCCTCCTCTCACAGCGGTTCCTCTGCGTTCCGCATGTCGTGCATCCCCAATGTTCGTCCATGATGCAGATACGGCGCCAAGGGGATAGCCGCCGCGCGGGGTTTTCGTGACGGTACTGGTGCACAGTCAACGCGGTGTTGTCCCCCAGTTCCCAAGGGTTGTACGGGATACGGCTGCTGATGGTGAGTGAAATATGATTCTTCACGGCGTATGGGTGACCTTCGGTGCGTACGGGTGAACGGGAAGCTCGCGCAAGGGATCGACATGACGCCCGGACGCCGGTGATACGCGGCCGAGGTGACGGTCTGTCATCCGGTGTGCGGGGAGTGAAGCGCTGGCCCTGTATACGGGCCGAGGGCGGCCCGGGCGTGTGACGCGGGGTCATCTGCGGTCCTGTCGCGATGCTGTTTCCGGTATGTAAAACAATCATCCGATCCGGTGACCGGCGTCCCGGAGGACTCGTTGGCCCGGCGCGGAAGCAGCGTTTCCGCGCCGTCAACCAGCCCTCTCCATAAGGCATTTCAGTGGACCTCGTCTCGTCGGTGACGGCCTCCGTCACCGCTTCATCCCGACCCCGCACCATCCGAACCCGACTCCTGCGCATCCTCGCCCTGGCCACGGCCGTCCTCCTCACCCTCCTCGGCTTCTTCGCGGCCGAACAGATCTCCGGCTACCGGGCCGCCTCGGCGACCGCGGCCGACGCCCGACTCGAAGTCACCCTCCAAGGGCTCGTCCACGAGCTGCAGAAGGAGCGCGGCCTCACCACCGGGTACGTCGGCGGGGTGCGCCAGTTCAGCGCGAAGCTGCCCGCCCAGCGCAAGGCCACCGACACCGCGCGCGCCGCCCTCCAGGACGCGTACGACGAGCGGGGCACCTCCGCCGCCGCACGCGACGCGCTCGGGCGGCTCGACTCGCTCGCCGGCATCCGCAAGAGCGCGGACGACGGATCCGGGCAGGTCAAACCCACCTTCGACTACTTCACGAACACCATCGCCGAGCTGGCGGGACTCGGCCGTGGCCTCGACGACGTCGCCGACGGACCGCTGCGCGACGCCTACCAGTCGCTCCAGGTCCTCGGTTCCGCCAAGGAGTTCATGGGCCAGGAGCGGGCCATCGTGCTCGGCTCCGTACGAGCCGGCGGGCACTTCCGCGGCGACGACTACAGCCGCTTCATGGAGATCCGCTCCGGCCGGCTCACCGCCCTCGACACGTTCCCGCGCACCGCGACCGCCGCGCAGGAACGCCGCCTGAACGCGGCCCTCGCCACCCCCGACGCCGAGCGCGCCCTCGGCTACGAGTCGACCGCCGTGCACGGCGCGGGCCGGCTCAGCTCCCGTGACGTACCGCCCATGGCCTGGTGGAACACGATGACGTCGACCATCAACGGGCTGCGGGACGTGCAGGTCTCCATCGGGGCCGACGTCGAGCACCGCGCCGCGGAACTGGAGAGCTCGGCCCAGCGCGACCTGCTGCTCTTCGTCCTCCTCGCGCTCGCCCTCATCGCCGCGCTCGGCGCGCTCGCCCACGACTGCGTACGCTCCGTCTCCGCGCCGCTCACCGGGCTCGCCCAGCAGGCACGGGAACTGGCCGGGGTGCGGCTGCCGAAGGCCGTCGCCGCGGTGCAGGCGGCCGGGGACACCTCGCCCGAGCCGCCCGCCCCGCTCAGCCTCGCCGCCCACGCGGGCGCCGAGGTGCGGGAGGTGGCCGACGCGTTCGACCGGGTGCAGAGCGCCGCGTTCGACCTCGCCACCGAGCAGGCCGTGCTGCGCCGCAACGCCACCGACTCGCTGGTCAGCCTCGGGCGGCGGAACCAGAACCTGGTGCGCCGTCAGATCAGCTTCATCAACAAGCTGGAGCACCAGGACGCCGACCCCGACACCCTCGCGAACCTCTTCGAACTCGACCACCTGGCCACCCGAATGCGCCGCAACGCCGAATCCCTGCTCGTACTCGCGGGGGAGTCGAGTCCGCGCACCTGGTCGACGCCGCTGTCCGTCACGGACGTGCTGCGGGCCTCGCTGTCCGAGGTCGAGGAGTACCGGCGGGTCACTCTGCGGCGCGTCGAGCCCGCCCACGTGTCCGGCTCCGTCGTCGCCGAACTCTCGCACCTGCTCGCCGAGTTGGTGGAGAACGCGCTCACCTTCTCGCCGCCGGACTCCGACGTCGAGATCGAGGGGCGGCGCACCAGCGAGGGCTACCTCGTCGCCATCGTCGACCACGGGCTCGGCATGGACACCCGGGCCCTCGCGGAGGCCAACGTACGGCTCTCGGGGAACGCCAGCTTCATGGCCGAACCCACCCGGTTCCTCGGCCACTTCGTGGTCGGCGCGCTCGCCCGCAAGTGCGGGATCGAGGTGCGGCTCGGCGAGGCGCCCGCCGCCGGCGTCGTGGCCCGGGTGCTGGTGCCCGAGGCACTGCTTACGGAGGCAAAGGCCCAGGTGGACAAGCCCGCGAAGCCGCCCGTGGAGTCCGGTTCGACGCCCGCGGGGCCGGCCAAGCTGCCCGTCCCCCGCAAGGAGACACGGCCGCTGGCCGCGGCGGGCTCCGAAGCCAAGTCCCGTACCGCACCCGCAGGTTCGGCGTCCTCCGCGTCCCGTACCCGTAACGGACTCGTCAAGCGGCCGCAGCGGAGCGCCATCTCGAAGGCGGTGCACGAGACCGACGCGCCGACCAGGCCCGCGCCCGAGGAGCCCGCGACCGAGCGCACCCCCGAGGGCGTGTCCGGGATGCTGTCGGGCCTGCGCAGCGCCCATATGCGCGGATCCATCAGTGTCGAGCGGGAGCGCGCGGCCACCCAGGAGAAGACCGGCGCGCGCGAGAAGACCGCCACGCGGGAGAAGACCGGCACGCCGGACAGGATCGAGGCCGGGGACGGCGCCGAAGGGCAGGACGACACCAAGTGACCACCGTCGACACGCGGGGCGACTCGCAGACCTTCAACTGGCTGCTCGCCAACTTCGTCCGCAACACCGACGGCGTCCGCGACGCCGTCGCCGTCTCCTCCGACGGGCTGCTCATCGCGGTGTCGGACGGGCTCGACCGCACCGAGGCGGACCGGCTCGCCGCCATCGTGTCGGGCCTGTCCAGCCTCGCCCGCAGCGCCTCGAAGCGGTACAGCTTCGACGGCGTGAAGCTCATCATGATCGAGATGGGGCGCGGCTTCCTGCTCGTCTCGGCGATCCGGGACGGCAGCTGCCTCGGCGTGCTCGCCGACAGCAGCGGTGAACTCGGCCTCGTGGGCTACGAGAATGGCCGTCCTCGCCGAGCGGGCGGGAGACCTCCTCACGCCGACGCTCATCGCCGATCTGCGGGGGACGCTGCCACGATGAGCGAGGTGTCGCACGAGCCGTCCCAAGAGCATGAGGGTGACGACGACCAGTTCGTCCGCCCCTTCATCATCACCGGTGGACGCGCCCTGCCCGCGCAGGCCGATCTGCGCCTGGAGACCCTCGTCGTCGCGCTCGACGCGGCGGAGGGGGCCGCGCCGCTCGCGTTCGAGCACCAGCGCATCGTGACGATGTGTCAAGAACCGTCCACCATCGCGCACATCGCGGAGGCCGTCGGGGTTCCGCTCGGAGTCGCCAAGGTGCTCGTCGCCGACCTCGTCGTCGGCGGACGACTGTCGTGTTCGCAACCCGCGGAGCTGCCGCTCCACACCCTCGAAAGGATCAGGGACCATGTCAGGGCGCTCTGAACGCATCGCCCCGCTGGCCGTGAAGATCGTGGTCAGTGGAGGTCTCGGTGTCGGCAAGACCACGTTCATCGGGGCGGTGTCGGAGATCGAACCGCTGGACACCGAGGCCTCGATCACCCAGGTCTCCGTCGGCGTCGACTCGCTCGACGGGGTCGAGGACAAGACGACGACCACCGTCGCCCTCGACTTCGGACGCATCACGCTCGACCCGACCCTCGCGCTGTACCTGTTCGGCACGCCCGGGCAGGACCGGTTCTCGTTCCTCTGGGACGACCTGGTGGAGGGCGCGCTCGGGACCGTGGTGCTCGTCGACACACGGCGCATCGAGGACTGCTTCCCCGCGCTCGACTACTTCGAGACGCAAGGGGCGCCGTTCGTGCTCGCCGTGAACCGGTTCGAGGGGGCCGAGCGCTTCGAACTCGGCGAGATCCGGGAGGCGTTGGGGCTCGGCGGCGAGGTGCCGATCGTCGAGTGCGACGCCCGCACCCGGGCTTCGGTGCGGGATGTGCTCGGCGCGCTGATGGACCAGGTGATCGGGGTGCGCACGCGGCCGAAGCGGACGCCTGCGCTGTCCCGCTGACCAGGGAACGTCTCCGCCCCGCCGCTCCCGCGGCGGGGCGGAGACGTTTGCGGAGAAGTGGCGGAAGTCCGAAAGGCACTCTTGTGCGTGGCCGCCGGACCGGCGAATACTCCCGTCAGCGATTGTCAGGAGCACGGCGTGTCCGGGATCCGGACCGCCGCCGCACCCCTGACTGCGCCTCACGGGCCCAACCCCACGAGGGCCCCCGACTTCCCTACGGGAGGAACGAGCAGTGAGGATCATGCGCAGCACCCCCCGCAGCGGCAGAACCAGATCGACCCGGCTGATCGCCGTCGGTACCGGTCTGCTCGCCGTGGCAGCCTTCGCGATTCCCTCCGCCAACGCGTCCGACGCGGCGCACACGTTCAGCGCCGCCGAACTCACCCAGACCCGGGACGCGGTGCGTTCCGCCGATGTCGCCGGCACCGCCTGGGCTGTCGACTCCAAGACCAAGCAGGTCGTCGTCACCGTCGACAGCACGGTCTCGCAGGCCGAGATCAACAAGATCGAGAAGGCGGCCGGTGACACCGCGGGCGCCCTCAAGGTCGAGCGCACGCCGGGCACGTTCAAGAAGCTGATATCCGGCGGCGACGCCATCTACGCGAGCAGCTGGCGCTGCTCACTCGGCTTCAACGTCCGCAACAGCGCCGGGACCTACTACTTCCTGACCGCCGGTCACTGCACCGACGGCGCCGGAACCTGGTGGTCCAACTCCTCGCACTCCACCACCATCGGCACCACCACCGGATCCAGCTTCCCCGGCAACGACTACGGCATCGTCAAGTACGCGAGCGGCGTGGCCCACGCCGGCACCGTCGGCAGCCAGGACATCACGAGCGCGGCGACCCCCTCCGTGGGGACGACCGTGACCAGGCGCGGCTCCACCACCGGCATCCACAGCGGCAAGGTGACCGCCCTGAACGCCACCGTGAACTACGGCGGCGGCGACGTCGTCTCCGGACTCATCCAGACCACGGTCTGCGCCGAGCCCGGTGACTCCGGCGGCCCGCTCTACGGCGGCACCAAGGCCTATGGCCTCACCTCCGGCGGCAGCGGCAACTGCACCTCCGGCGGCACCACGTTCTTCCAGCCGGTGACCGAGGCGCTCAGCGCGTACGGCGTGAGCGTCTACTGATCCGACCCGCTCCACCCCGCGATACCTCCGCGGTCGCAGCAGCCAGCAGTGGGAGCCCCCGTCCGGCCATTTCGGCCCGGCGGGGGCTCTCCCTATGTGCCCCTTACGGGACTACCGTCGAAGTACGCGCCTTTTGCGCCCACTTCGGACCCTGGGGGGCCGTGAGATGGTCGAGGAACTGGTGACGGCGGGAGTGGCCGTCGTATGCGCCGGCGGGGTCTACATGATGTCCGCGGCGCGGGTCGTCAAGCAGTACGAGCGAGGGGTGGTGTTCCGGCTCGGCCGGCTCACCCGGTCCGTGCGCGGCCCCGGGTTCACGATGGTCGTGCCGTTCGTGGACCGGCTCCGTAAGGTCAACATGCAGATCGTGACGATGCCGGTGCCCGCGCAGGACGGCATCACGCGGGACAACGTGACGGTGCGGGTGGACGCCGTCATCTACTTCAAGGTGATCGACCCGGCCGAGGCCGTGGTGCAGGTCGAGGACTACCGGTTCGCCGTCTCGCAGATGGCGCAGACGTCGCTGCGTTCCATCATCGGCAAGAGCGATCTCGACGATCTGCTGTCGAACCGCGAGAAGCTCAACCAGGGCCTGGAGTTGATGATCGACAGTCCGGCCGTCGGCTGGGGTGTCCAGATCGACCGGGTCGAGATCAAGGACGTGTCGCTGCCGGAGACAATGAAGCGCTCGATGGCCCGGCAGGCGGAGGCCGACCGGGAGCGCAGGGCCCGCGTCATCAACGCCGACGCCGAGTTGCAGGCCTCGAAGAAGCTCGCCGAGGCGGCGGGCGTGATGTCGGAACAGCCCGCGGCCCTCCAACTCCGGCTGCTCCAGACTGTGGTGGCGGTCGCCGCCGAGAAGAACTCGACGCTGGTGCTGCCCTTCCCGGTCGAGCTGCTGCGCTTCCTGGAGCGGGCCGCGCCGGGGGACGCCGCGCACGCGGCTCAGACCGCCGTCACGCACCTCGCCGAGGGGACGCTGCCGGGGCTGACCGAAGCGCGTGCGCAGGCCCCCGTGTTCGAGGAGAAGGAGGCGGCGGAGGCCCCTGAACCCGCCGTGAACGGTGGCCAAGCAGGGGCGAAATCCGGACAGGACTAGACCTCACCCTCCGCCCATCCCTGAGTGCCTGGAGTCTTTGCAATGGGGATCGACGTGCGGCGCGGGGGCGCACCCAAGTGGTGAAGGGCGTACGACGGTTGGCGAACGCGCGTCCGGAAGTCGACCTTGTGTGCCCCCTGTGACGGTCGGGATAGTAGCCCAGTCAGCCTCACGGATCCGGTCCGGCCCCACTCGAACCGGAATCCCAACCCCCCACAGGAGGACGAGAGTTGAAGCACCGACGCATACCCAAGCGACGTGCCGCAGTGGTCGGAGCGGGAATCTTCGCCCTGGCCGCCGCGGGCATCACCTTCCAGACTGCGAACGCCAGCACGGACGCCCCCGACCTGGTGCCCCAGAAGCTGTCGATCGCCAAGGCCGGAAGTCTCGCCTCGAGTCTGACCAAGGACCTGGGCGCGAACTCGGCGGGCAGCTACTACGACGCCAAGACCAAGCAGCTCGTCGTCAATGTCCTCGACGACGACGCCGCGCAGACGGCGCAGGCCGCCGGCGCGAAGGCCAGAGTCGTCCAGAACTCCCTCGCCGAGCTGAAGGGCGCACGGACGACCCTGAAGCAGGACGCGACCATCCCGGGCACCTCCTGGGCCGTCGACCCCGCCACCAACAAGGTCGTCGTCACCGCCGACCGCACCGTCAAGGGCGCCGACTGGAACCAGCTCACCGGAGTCGTCGAGAAGCTCGGCGACAAGGCCGAACTCAAGCGCAGTCAGGGCGAGTTCAAGCCGTTCATCGCGGGCGGCGACGCCATCAGCGGGGGCGGCGGCCGCTGCTCCCTCGGCTTCAACGTGACCAAGGGCGGCGAGCCGTTCTTCCTCACGGCGGGCCACTGCACGGAGTCGATCTCCACGTGGTCCGACTCCAGCGGCCAGGAGATCGGCACGAACGCCGACTCCCAGTTCCCCGACAACGACTTCGGGCTCGTGAAGTACACGTCGGACGTCGACCACCCCAGCGAGGTCAACCTCTACAACGGTTCCGCGCAGCAGATCACCAAGGCGGCGGAAGCCACCGTCGGCATGAAGGTGACCCGCTCCGGCTCCACCACGCAGGTGCACGACGGCACGGTGAAGGGCCTCGACGCCACCGTGAACTACGGCAACGGCGACATCGTCAACGGCCTCATCCAGACCGACGTCTGCGCCGAGCCCGGTGACAGCGGCGGCTCGCTCCTCTCCGGCGACTCGGCGATCGGCCTCACCTCCGGCGGCAGCGGCGACTGCACGTCCGGCGGCGAGACGTTCTTCCAGCCGGTGACGGAGGCGCTCTCCGCCACGGGCACGGAAATCGGCTGACCTGAACGCCTGTACCCCGCCTCCCGGAAACCGGGAGGCGGGGCTTTTTCTTTGGTCCCCGGGGCCTTGGTCCCGCGCACCAGGGCCCTTCCGCGCTCCATCAGCGGAGCGTAAAGGTGTGGAATTGAGGCATCAGCGAAAAAGGCACTAAAAAGGGAGCCTGCCGTGGATGTCGAGGGGACAGTCGACGAACTCGTCGCGGGAGCGCGGGCGGCGCTCGCGGAATTCGAGACGTACGACCAGGAGCAGGTCGACCACATCGTCAAGAAGGCGTCGCTCGCGGCGCTCAGTCACCACGGGGACCTGGCGAGGGCCGCCGTCGAGGAGACCGGCCGGGGCCTGTTCGAGGACAAGGCGGTCAAGAACCTCTTCGCCAGCGAGCACGTCGTGAACTCGATGCGCGGACTCAGGACGGCCGGTGTCATCTCCCGCGACGAGATCAACGGCATCACCGAGATCGCCGAACCCGTCGGCGTCATCTGCGCGATGACCCCCGTCACCAACCCCACGTCGACCACGGTCTTCAAGGCGCTGATCGCCCTGAAGACGCGTAACCCGATCGTTTTCGCCTTCCACCCCGGCGCCCAGAAGTGCTCCGCCGAGGCCGCGCGCATCGTGCGCGACGCGGCCGTCGAGGCCGGCGCCCCCGCGCACTGCGTGCAGTGGATCGAGGAGCCGTCGATGGCGGCGACGGGCCTCCTGATGAACCACGAGGGCGTCTCCACGATCCTCGCCACCGGCGGAAACGCCATGGTCAAGGCCGCCTACTCGTGCGGCAAGCCCGCCCTCGGCGTCGGCGCGGGCAACGTACCGGCGTACGTCGCGAAGGACGCCAAGCTGGGCCGCGCCATCCACGACATCGTGCTCTCCAAGGCCTTCGACAACGGCATGATCTGCGCCTCCGAACAGGCCGTGATCCTCGACCGGGAGATCTACGAGGACGGGATCGCCGAGCTGCAACGCCTCAAGGCGCACGTGGTGACGGCCGCGGAGAAGGCCAAGCTGGAGGAGTTCGTCTTCGGCGCCACCGCCCACGGCGGCGACTGCTCGGGCGCCAAGCTGAACGCGTCCGTCGTGGGCAGGTCGGCCGCCTGGATCGCCGAGCAGGCCGGTTTCGAGGTCCCCGATGACACCTCGATCCTCGTCGCCGAGTGCGCGGAGGTCGGCCCGGACGAGCCGCTGACCCGCGAGAAGCTCTCCCCGGTCCTCGCCGCCCTCAAGGCGAGCGACACGGAGCAGGGGATCGAACTGGCCGCGCGGATGGTCGAGTTCAACGGCCTCGGCCACTCCGCCGCCATCCACACCGAATCCCCGGAGCTGGCCGAGGAGTTCGGCCGCCGCGTGAAGGCGATCCGCGTCATCGTCAACTCGCCCTCCACGTTCGGCGGCATAGGCGACGTCTACAACTCCTTCCTCCCGTCGCTGACCCTCGGCTGCGGTTCCTACGGCCACAACTCGGTCTCCAACAACGTCTCCGCGGTCAATCTCGTCAACATCAAGCGGATCGGCCGGCGCAACACCAACATGCAGTGGTACAAGATCCCGCCGAAGATCTACTTCGAGCGGGGCGCCATCAAGTACCTCGCGGAGATGGACGATGTGCACCGGGTCACGGTCGTCACCGACAAGACGATGGGTGACATCGGCTTCGTCCAGAAGGTCACCGACATCCTCAACTCCCGCCCCACAGCGGTGACGTTGCAGGTCATCGACAACGTCGAGCCGAACCCGGAGCTGGCCACCGTGCAGGCGGGCGCCGCCGCGATGCGGGACTTCCGCCCCGACACGATCGTCGCGCTCGGCGGCGGCTCGCCGATGGACGCCGCGAAGATCATGTGGCTGATGTACGAGCACCCGGAGATCGAGTTCGCTGACACGAAGGAGAAGTTCTTCGACATCCGCAAGAGGGCTTATACGTTCCCGCAGTTGGGGGAGAAGGCGAAGCTCGTCGCCGTCCCGACCACCTCGGGAACGGGCTCCGAGGTCACCCCCTTCGCCGTCATCTCCGACCCGGCCGCCGCCCAGAAGTACCCGCTCGCGGACTACGCGCTCACCCCGAACGTGGCGATCGTCGACCCGACGCTGCCGATGAACCTGCCGCCGACGGTGACCGCCGACTCCGGCTTCGACGCGCTGACCCACGCCACCGAGGCGTACGTCTCCGTGTACGCGAACGACTTCACCGACGGCCAGTGCCTCCAGGCCATCAGGCTCATCTTCGAGAACCTGGAGGCGTGCGTGACGGAGGGCTCCCGGGCCCCCGAGGCGCGCGAGAAGATGCACAACGCCTCGACCATCGCGGGCATGGCCTTCGCCAACGCCTTCCTCGGCCTCGTCCACGCGATGGCGCACACCCTCGGCAACACCTTCCACGTCGCGCACGGCCGCACCAACGCGCTGCTGCTTCCGCACGTCATCCGGCACAACGGCACCGTCTCGTACAAGGCGACGCCGTGGCCGAAGGCCGAGACCTACCGGGCGCCCGAGCGGTTCCAGGAGATCGCGAAGATGCTGGGGCTGCCGGCCGCGAGCCCGCAAGAGGGCGTGGAGTCGTACGCGAAGGCGGTCGAGGAACTGCGCGACCGCTGCGGGATCCCGGCGTCGTTCCGCGAAGAGGGCGTCGACGAAAGGGAGTTCATGGAGGCCCTGCCGCAGCAGGCCATGAACGCCTACGCCGACCAGTGCGCGCCCGCCAACCCGCGGATGCCGATGATCGACGACATGAAGCGGTTGATGCGGCAGGCGTACTACGGGGCCAAGTAGGGCCTGGCGACGGGCTGTTGAGCCCGAGCCGGCCGGCGACCCGGTTCCAGCCGGGAGGGCAGGACCCACTGGAGCATCAGGGGTTCATGCGGTGGGTTCCGCCGCAGGCACCGGCCCCGTCCGCGCGCCCCGCCGCTTCTCGCGCAGGCCCGACACCAGCAGCGTCGCGACGGTGCCCACCACCGCCCACGCGGACAGGACGAGCAGGGACTGGGTGAGGTCGTTGCCGTGGAAGTAGGCGATGGAGCGGGCTGCCCAGGTGCCCGCGCCCGGTGGCAGCCAGGGGCCGATCGCCTGCCAGAACGGCGGCAGCATCGGCAGCGGGAAGGCGCCGCCCGCGCTCGGGTTGCCCGCGACGACGATGATCAGGACCGCGAGACCGATGCCGACGACGCCGGTGAGTTCCTCCAGGGCGAGCGTGATCGCGCCGACGGCGAGGGTGATCAGGGCGCCGAGCCCGGCCAGGCCCCAGAAGGATCCCGGCAGCGCGCCCAGGATCGAGTCGCCGATGATCAGTGATCCGCCGAGGCCGCCCACGATCGAGAAGACCGCGAGCGAGCCGAGCCGGATGGCGGCGCGCTGCGGGCTCGCCGGCTTGGACCCGGCGCTGATCGACATGATCGAGGCGCACAGATAGCCGCCGACGCACCAGCCGACGACGAGGTAGAACGCCGAGAGGCCGTCGAAGTCCTGCACCGACGCGGGCGCCACGTCGACGGTCTTCACCGTGCGCTGCTGCTGGGCGTCGATCGTGGTGGCCAGCCCCTCGAGCGCGGACGCCAGGACGGTGCCGCCGCCGGACGCGACGTAGAGGGTGTCCCGGGGGCTCTTCGCGCTGAACACCAGGGCGCCGTCGATGTCCCGGTTCAGGACCTGCTCGCGCGCGGTCTTCGCGTCCTTGACCACCCGTGCGTCGAGCGGGGAGCCCGGCAGCTTGTCCAGCTGCTGCGCGAGCTGCTTCGCCGCCGCGGGCTGCGGCGCGACGACGCCGAACGCGACGTCCTTCGGCTTCGGATTGTGCAGCGCCCCCACGTACGAGGTGATGAACAGGAGCTGGAGAGCCAGGACACCGATGACAAGGAGCGCGGCTCTGGGCGTGACGGCGGATCTGAACTCTTCGGCGAACTTCATGCCTCAACGCTCGGGCGCGGCCCTGGCTCGTGCAGTCGGGGTGGGCCGAACGGGTGGGCGGACCCGCCCCGCGTTTCGACTCGCACAAATATTCGAACATGGTTTACGGTGAGGGCATCGGTCCTGATGGGGCTGTTGTGGCAGGTCGGCTAGAGGGGGGAGTAGTGGCGAGGTGGTTCGGATGCGGGGTTTTACGCATCTGCACACCGCCTCAGGGTTCTCCCTGCGGTACGGGGCCTCGCACCCGGACGCGCTCGCCGAGCGCGCCGCCGAGCGCGGCCTCGACGCCCTCGCGCTGACCGACCGGGACACCCTCGGCGGCGCCGTCCGCTTCGCCAAGGCCGCGGGCAGGGCCGGGATCCGTCCGCTGTTCGGGGTGGACCTCGCCGTGGCCGCACCCCTTGAGGCGGCCGAGCGCACCGAACGGCGGCGCACACCGGCCAGGGGCGGCGCGTTCGTCGACGAGTCGGCGCAGCGCGTGGTGTTCCTCGCCCAGGGTGGCGCGGACGGCTGGGCCGAGCTGTGCCGGCTCGTCACCGCGGCGCACCGGGACGCGGGGGGCGACCGCCGGCCCCTGCTCCCCTGGGGAGTGCTCGGCGAGGGCCACGACCACGGTGGCCACGTCGTCGTCCTGCTCGGCCCGGACTCGGACGTCGGCCGCGCGCTCGCCGCGGGGCGCCCGGACCGCGCGGCCCGGCTGCTCGCGCCCTGGCGGGAGCGATACGGGAGCGCGGCGCTGCGGATCGAGGTCGTCTCCCACGGGCTGAGCGGCACAGGGCCCGGCTCGCTGCGCCATGCCGCCCGCGCCCTCGGGTTCGCCGCCGACCAGGGGATCCTCCCCGTACTCAGCAACGCCGTCCGCTACGCCGACGCCGAGCAGGGGCCGGTCGCGGACGTGCTGGACTCGGCCCGCCGCCTGGTGCCGATCGATCCGCGCGGCACCCTCGACAGCGGCGAGCGGTGGCTCAAGCCGGCCGCCGACATGGTGCGCGTCGCCGAGCAGGTCGCCGAGGCCGCCGGATACGGCGCCAACACCGCGCGCCGCCTCCTCGACGTCACGGAGGACACGGCCGCCTCCTGCCGGGTCGACCCCGAGGACGACCTGGGGCTCGGCCGCGTGCACTTCCCCGAACCGGGCCTCGTCGGCGCCGCCCGGCGCACCCCCGACCGGGTCCTCCGCTCGCGCTGCGACGCCGCGATGCTGGCCCGCCGCTACGACTACAAGCGCCGGTACTGGGAGCGCCTGGAGGACGAGCTGGGCCTGATCGAACGGCAGGGCTACGCCTCGTACTTCCTCACTGTCTCCCAAGTCGTCGCCGATACGAGGGAGTTGGGCATCCGGGTCGCCGCGCGCGGCTCAGGGGCGGGCTCCCTGGTCAACCATCTGCTCGGCATCGCGACCGCCGACCCGGTCGAACACGGGCTCCTCATGGAGCGCTTCCTGTCCGAGCGGCGCATGGAGCTGCCCGACATCGACATCGACGTGGAGTCCGCCCGCCGCCTGGAGGTCTACCGGGCGATCCTGGACCGCTTCGGACCCGAGCGGGTGGCCACCGTGTCCATGCCGGAGACCTACCGGGTCCGCCATGCCGTACGGGACGTGGGTCTCGCCCTCGGCATGGAACCGGCCGAGGTGGACCGGCTCGCGAAGTCCTTCCCGCACATCCGGGCCCGCGACGCCCGCTCCGCGCTCCGGGAACTGCCCGAGCTGCGCGGCATCGACCCGGAGGCGCACGGGGGCAGCAAGATGTGGGACCTGGTCGAGGCGCTCGACGCGCTGCCGCGCGGGATCGCCATGCACCCGTGCGGCGTGCTGCTCTCCGACACCACCCTGCTGCGGCGCACCCCGGTCGTGCCGACCAGCACCGAAGGCTTTCCCATGTCCCAGTTCGACAAGGAGGACGTGGAGGACCTCGGGCTGCTCAAGCTCGACGTCCTCGGGGTGCGGATGCAGTCCGCGATGGCGCACTCGGTCCAGGAGATCGAGCGGGTGGGCGGCCGCCGCATCGACCTGGACGATCCGGCGCAGGTGCCGCCGGGCGACCCGAAGACGTATCGGCTCATCCAGTCCTCGCAGACCCTGGGCTGCTTCCAGACCGAGTCGCCGGGGCAGCGCGATCTGCTCGCGCGGCTGCGGCCCGAGACCTTCCACGACCTGGTCGTGGACATCTCGCTGTTCCGTCCTGGGCCGGTCGCGGCCAACATGGTCGACCCGTTCATCAAGGCGCGGCACGGCAAACAGGCGCCCGCGTACCCGCACCCGGACCTGAAGGAGGCGCTGGAGGAGACGTGCGGGGTGGTCGTCTTCCACGAGCAGATCATCCGGATCCTGGACGTGATGACCGGATGCGGCCTCGCCTTCGGCGACTACACGCGGCGGGCGCTCTCGAAGCCGGACCAGCTCGGGCGGGTGCGGGCCTGGTTCGCGCAGCAGGCGCGCAGGCGCGGATACGCGGAGGAGGTCGTGGCGCGGACCTGGGAGATCGTCGAGGCGTTCGGCGCGTACGGGTTCTGCAAGGCGCACGCCGTGGCGTTCGCCGTGCCGTCGTACCAGTCGGCGTGGCTGAAGGCGCACCATCCGGCGGCGTTCTACGCGGGGCTGCTCACGCACGACCCCGGCATGTACCCGAAGCGGCTGCTGCTCGCGGACGCGAGGCGGTGGGGGGTGCCGGTGCTGCCGCTCGATGTGAACGCGTCGGATCCGGCCTATCGAATCGAACTGGTGTCTGATGGTGGTGGCGGTTTCGTTCATGGTGTCCGACTTGCGCTCAGTGACGTACGCGGCATGAGCGAGGCCGAGGCGGAGCGGATCGTCGCGGGACGCCCCTATGTCTCGCTCCAGGACTTCCTCTCCCGCGCCCGCCCGTCCCGCCCGGTCGCCGAACGGCTCGCGCAGGTCGGTGCGTTGGACGCCTTCGGGCGCAACCGGCGGGACCTGATGCTGCACATCGCGGAGTCGCTGCGGGGTCAACGGGGCGGTGCGCAGGGACAGTTGGCGCTCGGAGCGACGGGGGAGGCGCCCGCTGAGGTGGCCCCCGCCCAGCTGCCCGACCTCGACGACGCCGAACGGCTCGGCGCCGAACTCGGCGTGCTCGGCATGGACACCTCGCGCCATCTCCTGGGCGATCACCGGGAGTTGCTCGACGAACTCGGGGTGGCCTCCGCGCACCGACTCAAGGATCTGCCGCACGGACAGGTGGTCCTCGTCGCGGGCGCGAAGGGCGCCGTACAGACCCCGCCGGTCCGCTCCGGCAAACGCGTCATCTTCACCACGCTCGACGACACCTCGGGTCTTGTCGACTGCGCGTTCTTCGAGGACAGCCACGACGCGGCCGCACACACCGTCTTCCACTCCTGGCTGCTCCTCGTACGCGGCGTGGTGCAGCGCAGGGGCGGCGGCAACGGCAAGGCGCTGTCGGTCACCGGGTCCGCCGCCTGGGACCTTGCCGAACTCGCCGAACTGCGCCGCACGGGCGGCCTGTCGGCGGTGACGGACCGGCTCACCGCGGAGCGGCCCCCGTCCGACACGGTGGCGGACGGCCGCAGCATCCGCCTGGAGACGGGCTACGACCTGCACCCCTGGGCCGACCTCCAGCCACCCGGCGAACCCGTCAAGCAGAGCCGCAAGTTGTGGCACCAGAGCCCGGGGAGCGCGGGATGACGAAAGGGAGTGCGGAGCAGGTGTCGCAGGTCTTGTACGTCCACTTCCACGACCTGGTGGACGAGAAGCTCTACCTCCACCTGCTCGCCCTGCTGGCCGAGTTCACGCCCCTCGTGCAGGCGCTGCCGCCGGACGCCGCGCTCGCCGACGTCACGGGCGGCCTGCGCTACTTCGGCACGGATGCGGCCGGTCTGGCCGAGCGCATCCGGGCCCGCACGGGAGGCCTGTACGGGCTCCGCTCCACCATCGGCGTCGCCGCGAACCCGATGCTGGCCCGCATGGTCGCCGCCGACGGGCCGCCCTCGGCGGTCCGCGAACTCCCCGACGACCTGGACGCGGTCACCGCCTTCCTCGCCCACAAACCGGCCGCCGCCCTGCACGGTGTGGGCCCCGCGACCGCCCGCACCCTGTCCTCGTACGGCCTCGACAGCGTCGGCCGGATCGCCGCCGCGCCGCTCGGCACCCTGCAGCGGATCCTCGGCGCCGCCGCCGGACGCCGACTGCACGACGCGGCTCGCGGCCTCGACCCGACACGGGTGGTACCGGCGGCCCCGGCCCGCTCGATCCGCGTCGAACACGACTTCCCGCAGGACGAGTTGGACCGCGACCGGCAACGCGCCGCGCTCCTCGCGCTCACCGACCGGCTCGGCCTGCGGCTGCGCGCCGAGGAGCAGGCGACCCGCTCCCTCACCCTCACCGTGCGCTACGCGGACCGCAGCACGACGACCCGCACGCTGAAGCTCCGCGAGGCCACCGCCCACACCCCGGCCCTGACGGCGTCCGCGTACGAACTCCATGACCGGCTGGGCCTGCAGCGGGCCCGCGTACGGTCCTTCACGTTGCGGTCGGACCATCTGGTGTCGGCGGAACTCGCCCCTCGCCAACTCCTGTTCGACCCGGCGGACGAACGGGACCGTCGCATCGAGGCGGCCGTCGACCGAGCCCGGCACAAGTTCGGCCCCGACATGGTGCGCCCCGCGGCGGCCTGAATCCAGCCACTCAAGTCCCGCTCTGGGACGAGAGCCAGCGGGGTCCGGGGCACAGAGCCCCGCGAGCGGGAGACGAGCAGCCGACCCGGACCTACTGGGCCCACGGCGGAGCGATACGCGTACCGTCCGCCAACTCCGCCTCCAGCCCCACCGACGTGGTCACCCACATCGTCGCCACCTCACTCGTCGGATTCTCCACCTCAAGAGTCGTCGCCGCGTTGGCGATCGCCACATCGCCCGGCGCGAGCGTGTGCCGAACCCCGTCGAGGGTGAGGCACAGGCTGCCGGTGAGCAGGAGGAACACCTCCTCGCGCGAGACCTTGTGCGCAGGCCCCCGCATCCCCGCGGGGATCTCGCCCCGCCAGGCCGCCAACTCCTTGCTCCCGGCGGCGGGAGTGGCATACGAGACGAAGCGGCCGCCGTGCAGTTCGTGCACGACGGCCTCCGAGGCGCGGATAACTGACATGTCTTCTCCCTCGTGTGAGATGGTCAAGTAACTTGACCATATAGTCAGGCCGCTTGACCATCACGTCAAGGGTGTTTCAATGTCCGCGTGCAGAACGCCGAAGCCATGAACCTGTCCACCGCGCTGCTCGCCGCCGCGGGCGAATTGACGCGACGTATCCACGAAGGGGTCGTGGCCAGGGGGTTCGACGAGCTGCGCCCCGCGCACGGGTTCGCCTTCGTGCGCCTCTCTGCCGGAGACGCCACCGCCACGGATCTCGCCGTGCACCTCGGTGTGACCAAGCAGGCCGCGAGTCAGCTCGTCGACGAACTGGTGCGTAAGGGGTACGCGGAGCGGCGGCCCCATCCGCAGGACGCGCGGGCCCGGCTTGTCGTGCTGACCGCGCGCGGGTGGGAGTGCACGCGGGCGGCGGAGGAGGCGGCGGCCGAAGCGGTTCGGGGGTGGGTGGACCGGCTCGGTGAACGGGAGGCCCGTGCGCTGGCGGACGGCCTGGCCACCATCGCCTCCGGCGGTCCCATCCGCCCCACGTGGTGACCCTTTTGGGCTCCCGCGGCGATTGAGCCGGCGGCTCCCCGGTCGGACCCGGGGCTCCGCCCCGGGCCCCGCTGCTCAATCGCCGCAGGGGCTTGAATGGCTCAATCGTCGCAGGGGTCCAATTTGGCTCAGCGGCCGTGACGGCCGCTCGTGGCGCGCCTGCGCATCGACGTGAACAGGGCCGCCGCGCCGATCGACAGGGCCGCCGCGCCGGCCATCGCGATGTACGGGGTCGTGGAGTCGCCGCCCGTTTCGGCGAGGTTCTGTGAATTGCCCTGTGCGGCGGGGGAGTTGGTGTGGGAGGAGTGGTCGTCCATGTTCATGCCGCTGTGGTCGACCGTCGACTTGTCGGTGTCCGCCGCGATCTGCTCGTCCGAGGGCTCGGTGGCCGAGGTCGTGGACGCGGCGCCGCCGTACGTCACGTCCGAGCAGGAGTAGAACGCCTCCGGGCTGTCCGAGCGCTGCCAGATGCCGTAGATCAGCTGGCGGCCCGTGCGGTCGGGGAGCTTGCCGGAGAAGGTGTAGTAGCCGTTCGATGCCACCGGGTCGGTCTTCGTCGCCACCGGGTGAGAGAGGTCCAGGTCGGACCACTTCAGCGGCTTCGACGGGTCGTAGCCCTGCTTCGTCATGTAGAGGTTGAAGGTGCCCTTGTGCTGGGCGGTCACCTTGTACTTGAAGGTGTACGAGCCCGCCGAGACCTTCGTCACGGGCCAGTCGTCGCGGGCCAGGTCCATGCCCTTGAACTCGTCGGAGTTCGCCGAGCACAGCTTGCCGTCCGGGATGTTCTCCTGGTGCTTGCCGGCCGCCTCGCCGTCCCGGATGCCGTTCCAGTCGTACAGGGCCTGCGGGCCGCCCTCGGCGACCGCCGCCTTGCACGCCGCCGACGTGGGGCTCTCGGCGCCCTCCGCGTAACAGGCGGCGACCCGGCTGGCAGGATCGCCGAGCGTGCCGTGCGCCGCGGCGGGAGCCGCGGACAGGGCGGTGAGGGCGAGGGGGATCGCCCCGACCGTGGTGAACGCGGCGAGCTTGCGACGGCTTGCGGACATGGGGGTACTCCTTGATCGGGTGCATTGGGGGGTGCGGCAAGGAAGTTAGCCCGAAAAAACGCCCGGTTCGGCCCCTGGGAGCGCTCCGAGTGGATCTTTATGACCCCCTTAAGGCGCCACTCAGACTCCGCTCAGGACACCCACCGGTACCGCCGCTCAGGACGCCCCGTCCCGCCGTACCGGAGCGTCACCCGCGCCCGCCCCGTCCCCGCGAAGAACTCCAGGTACCGGCGCGCGCTCACCCGCGACAACGTGCCCGCCTCCCGGGCGCACTCCGTCGCCGAAAGCCCCGCCGGATGCGCGCGCAGCGTCCGCTCCACCAGGTCCGCGGTGTGCGCGGCGAGCCCCTTCGGCAGCTCCCGCGAACCCGGCGGACGGGCGCCGAAGATCTGGTCGACGTCCTCCTGGCGGGCCTCGTCCAGGTCGTCGAGGCGGGTCCGCAACGCCGCCACATGCCTCAACTGCTCCTGCAGCGCCGCCTGGTTGAACGGCTTGATCAGATAGTGCAGCGCCCCCGCCCGCAGCGCCGCCCGCACCACCTCCGCGTCCCGCGCCGCCGTGATGAACAGCGCGTCCACCGCGGTACGCGCCGGATCCCGCTCCTCCGCGGCGCGCAGCGCCCGCAGCACCTCGATGCCGTCCATGTCCGGCAAATACACGTCCAGGAGCACCAGATCGGGCCGCAGCGACTCCGCCGCGCGCAACGCCTCCGCGCCGCTGTGCGCCACCGCGGCCACCACGAACCCGTCCATCGCGGACACGTACCGGCTGTGCAGCTTCGCGACCATGAAGTCGTCGTCCACGATCAGGACTTTGATCAAGACCTTTGTCACTGGCGCAGGTTAGGTGCGCGACCACAAGGACCACAACGTTCGTTGCTTGCGGAAGGGAGACAGCTTGTTAACGCGTGGGCAACATGTGGGCCACCTCACAACCAACCCATCGTCAAAACAACCCCAAGAAGTAGGTGGCACACGTGCGCCTGCGCACACCCCTCGCCCTGCTCGGGGCCGCGCTGCTCGTCCTGGTGGGGCCGCCACTGCTCACCACGGGCAGCAGCGCCGACACCGGCACCCAGATCCCCGGCCTGCGCCTCATGGTCCCCAACACCCCCGGCGGCGGCTACGACATCACGGCGCGCACCGCCGCCAAGAACGCCGAGGACGCCGAACTCACCCACAACATCGAGGTGTTCAACCTGCCGGGCGCCGGCGGCACCGTCGGCCTCACCCGCCTCGTCGGCGAGCACGGCAACGGCAAACTGGCCATGTCCATGGGCCTCGGCGTCGTCGGGGCCGCCCGCTCCAACCACTCCCCGAAGACCCTCGCCGACACCACACCCATCGCCCGGCTCACCGAGGAGCCCGATGTCGTCGTGGTCGCGAAGGACTCCCCGTACAAGAACATCAAGCAGCTCATCGACGCCTGGAAGAAGAACCCCGGCAAGCTGCCCGTCGGCGGCGGCTCCTCGCCCGGCGGCCCCGACCACCTCGCGCCCATGCTGATGGCGCGCGCCGCGGGCATCGAGCCGAAGAAGGTCAACTACGTCCCGTTCGACGGCGGCGGCGAACTCCTCGCCTCCATCCTCGGCAACAAGGTCGCCTTCGGCGTCTCCGGCGTCGGCGAGTACCTGGACCAGATCAAGAGCGGCGAGCTGCGCCTCCTCGCCGTCACCGGACCCGAACGCGCCACCGGCCTCGACGGACCCACGCTCAAGGAGTCCGGCTACGACGTCGACTTCACCAACTGGCGCGGCATCGTCGCCCCGCCCGGCCTCTCCGGCACCCAGCGCGACAAACTCACCAACCTCGTACGGAAGTTGCACGCCTCCGAGCAGTGGAAGAAGGCGTTGAAGACGAACGGCTGGGACGACGCCTTCCTCGTCGGCGACGACTTCGGGACGTTCCTCGACGCCGAGGACAAGCGCGTCGTGTCCGTACTGAAGGAGCTCGGCCTGTGAATCCCGTAGAGCCCGTGACCGCCACCGAAACCCGCCCGGACGACCAGGCCACGCGCACGTCCTGGCTGCGCCAGCACTCCGAACTCGGCGTCTGCGTCCTGCTGTTGGTGATCGGCGTACTCGTCCTCACCGACGCGCTCACCATGAACGTCGACATCGCCCAGCGCGGACCCGTCGGCCCGAAGACCGTGCCGGTCGTCGTCGGCATCGGCCTGCTGCTCGTCGCCGTCCTGCTCGCCGTCGACGTACTGCGCGGCGGCAGGGGAGAGGCCGAGGCCGGAGAGGACGTCGACCTGTCCGAACCAGCCGACTGGCGCACGGTGTTGCTGCTCGCCGGCGTCTTCCTCGCCACCGCCGTGCTCATCGAACCGCTCGGCTTCCCGCTCGCGGGCGCGCTGCTGTTCTGGGGCGCGGCGTACGCGCTCGGCAGCCGCCACCTCACCCGCGACCCCCTGATCGCCGCCGGCCTCTCCCTCCTCACCTTCGTCCTCTTCAACAACCTGCTCGGCGTCCCCCTGCCGGGCGGCCCCTTGATGGGAGTGCTGTGACCCCATGAACGCCCTCAACTCACTCCTCGACGGCTTCGGCACGGCCCTCACCCCCATCAACCTCCTGTGGGCCGCGATCGGCGTCCTCCTCGGCACGGCCATCGGCGTGCTGCCCGGCATCGGCCCCGCGATGGCGGTCGCCCTGCTCCTCCCGGTGACGTACGGCCTCGAACCCACCGGCGCGTTCATCATGTTCGCGGGCATCTACTACGGCGCCATGTTCGGCGGCTCGACGACCTCGATCCTCCTCAACACCCCGGGCGAGAGCGCCGCCGTGGTCGCCGCCATGGAGGGCAACCCCATGGCGAAGGCAGGACGCGGCGCGCAGGCCCTCGCGGCCGCCGCCATCGGACACTTCGCCGGCGGCATGATCGGCACGATCCTGCTCGTCGCCCTCGCCCCGAAGGTCGCCTCGCTCGCCGTCGACATCGGCGCGCCCGACTACTTCGCCATCATGGTCCTCGCGTTCATCGCGGTGACATCGGTGCTCGGCTCGTCCCGCGTACGCGGCCTCGCGTCGCTCCTCATCGGACTCACGATCGGCCTGGTCGGCCTCGACCAGATGACCGGCCAACAACGGCTCACCTTCGGCTCGTTGCAGCTCGCCGACGGCATCGACGTCGTCATCGTCGCGGTCGGCCTCTTCGCCATCGGCGAGGCCCTGTGGGTCGCCGCCCACCTGCGCCGCACCAGCGGCGAGGCGATCCCCGTCGGCCGCCCCTGGCTCGGCGGCTCCGACGTGAAGCGCACCTGGAAGTCCTGGCTGCGCGGTCCGCTCATCGGCTTCCCGTTCGGCGCGATCCCCGCGGGCGGCGCCGAGATCCCCACGTTCCTCTCCTACGTCACCGAGAAGCGCCTCTCGAAGCACAAGGACGAGTGGGGCAAGGGCGCCATCGAGGGTGTGGCGGGCCCCGAGTCCGCGTCCTCGGCATCGGCGGCCGGCACCCTCGTCTCCATGCTGACCCTCGGCCTCCCGACGACCGCGGTCGCCGCGGTCATGCTCGCCGCCTTCCAGCAGTACGGAATCCAGCCGGGCCCGCTCCTCTTCGAACGCGAGCCCGATCTGGTCTGGGGCCTCATCGCGTCCCTCTTCGTCGGCATGGTGCTGCTGCTCGCCCTGAACCTCCCCCTCGCGCCCGTCTGGGCGAAGCTGCTGCGCATCCCCCGCCCGTACCTCTACGCCGGCATCCTCTTCTTCGCGGCGGTCGGCGCGTACGCCGTCGGCGGCGAGGCCATCGACCTCGTCATCCTGCTGATCATCGGCCTCATCGGCTTCGGCATGCGCCGCTACGGACTCCCGGTCCTACCCGCCGTCATCGGCGTCATCCTCGGCCCCAACGCCGAGCAACAGCTGCGCCGCGCCCTCCAGATCAGCGACGGCAGCGTCAGCGGCCTGGTCGACACACCGTTCTCCGTGACGGTCTACGCGGTCGTCCTGCTCATCGTGGCGTGGCCGCTGCTGAAGAAGCTGGTGGTGCGCGGGAGGGGAAGTGACGTAGACAGGACGGCATGACCGACGAGAGCCGTGAACCCGAGATCCGCCGCGCGACGGCCGCGGACGTGCCGGCCGTCAAGGCGGTCACGGACGCCGCGTACCACCACTACATCGCCCGCATCGGCGTCGTGCCCGCCCCCATGGAGGCCGACCACGCGGCGAACGTGGCGGCGGGCCTGGTGCACGTCACGGGCGCCCCGGACGTGACCGGCCTGGTCGTGGTCGAGGCCCGCCCCGACCACCTCTTCCTGGACAGCATCGCGGTCCACCCCGACGCCCACGGGCAGGGGGTGGGCCGCCGCCTGCTCACCTTCGTGGACGAGCACGCGCGTGCCCTCGGGCTGTTCGAGGTGCGGCTCTACACGAACGCACTCATGTGGGAGAACCAGGAGCTGTACCCGCGCTACGGATACGAGGTCGTGGAACGCCGCACGGACGGCGCCTACGACCGCGTGCACTATCGCAAGCGGCTGGGGCCCACCAGCGGGATCAGGGTCTGAGCAGCATTCGCCCGGCCCCGCTCACTCGTCCGGCCACCACGTCTTGCGGACGTCCTTGCGCACTTCGGGGCGCTCTTGCTTCACATCGGCCGCGTCTTCGCGCAGTCGGCGCCTGATGGTGCTCGCCCCGGTCGGCTTGTGCATGGTCACTCGGCGCATGGTGCCTCCTGTACCTACACGGGTCCCAACGTGGGGCCGTTGTAGACCTGTTCCCGGAGCGTGGCCCTTCAAAGCGCAATTGTCAGTGGCGGATGTCACGGTGGGGCCATGACGACATCTGGGGGAACGGTCGGCGGCGCGATCGACTGGGACGCGGTGGCCGGTGATTTCGACGACGAACCCGACCATGGGCTGCGGGATCCGTGTGTGCGGGCGGCCTGGGGCGAGAGGGTTGCGGGGTGGTTGCCGGAGGGGGACTGTGGCGTGCTCGATCTCGGGTGCGGGACGGGGAGTATGTCACTCCTCGCGGCCGAGCGGGGGCATCGGGTGACCGGAGTGGACAGTGCGCCGGGAATGCTGGAAATCGCCCGGCGCAAGCTCGCGGGGCGTGGCGCGGAGTTTCTGCTCGGTGACGCGGCGGAGCCGCCGGTGGAGCCGGGTTCGTACGACGTGGTGCTCGCACGGCACGTGCTGTGGACGCTGCCCGACACCGGGGCCGTGCTGAGGCGGTGGGTGTCGCTGTTGCGGCCAGGCGGGCGGCTCGTGCTGGTGGAGGGCGTGTGGGGGGAGCTGAGCCCGGTCGGGATACCGGCGGCGCGGCTGGTGGAGGCGCTCGCGCCGCTCGTCGCGGACGTCCGGCAGGAGTCCTTGTCGGGGGATGCGCGGTTGTGGGGGCGGGAGGTCGCGGACGAGCGGTACGCGGTGCTCGGCGTCACGTGAAGGGTGGGAACTCGCCCTGTTTCGCCAGGATTTCCAGGTCATCGAGGGCGCGCGTCGCCGCCCGCGCGGCCTCCGGGTCGCTCTCGGCGAGGCCGCTCTCGGCGAACTCGTCCTCGTCCAGGCGGATCACCTGGCTGCCGTCCGCCGACACCCACAGGTCGAGGTCGAGATCCTCGCAGCGGATGTCGCCGTCGGCGGTGCGCTCGGCGGGGCGGGCGATGTCGCAGTACCAGCCCTTCAGCGTGCCGTCGGCCGTGCGGACCTCCTTCACCGAGTACCAGCGGTCGCGCCAGTAGTGCTCGGTGAAGACGTCGCCGGGGGCGAACCGCACGAACCCGAAGTCGCGCACGCCGTCGCCCGCCCAGGGGCCGCGGACGGTGACGTGCGTGCCGTCGTCGTGGAGGAGGTCCACCGGGTAACTGATCTTTGTGCGGCCCGCTTTGACCAGGTGCACGCGGAGGGTGCCGTCAGTGGGCGAGGGTGCGGACATGGCGGATCTCCGTCGCGTCGAGTGCGTAGCCGAACCACTTGTTGATCGCGAGCATCGGTTCGTTCCCGGTGTCGTTGCCCGTGTACGCCACCGTGATGCCGGCGGCGCGGGCCCGGTGCAGGGAGTCGTTCTTGACGAGCTTGGCGAGGCCGCGGCCGCGGAAGGCGCGGGCCGTGCCGGTCATGCCCGTGGAGTAGCGTCCCTCGCCGTCCGTGCGAGCCGCCGTGAACGCGGCCGGGCGGCCGTCCACGACCGCGACCGTCGTCAGGTCGTGGTGGAGGAGGGGGTGGTGCCAGGTGTCGCCCAACCACTGTTCGTAGTCGGTGAACTCGGTCGGGATGTCGCCCGGCTCGTCCGCGACCGTCTCCGCGTCCAGGTCGAAAAGGGGTCGCGGGTCCGCGGCGTAGTCCGACGCGGTGCGCAACTCCACGTGGGGCGGGAGCGGTTGGCGGGGCGGGAGGGTGCCGGTCGTGAGGTCGAGGCGGAGGAAGTGGGCGCTGCGGCTCGAACGGTAGCCGCGGGCCGCGGCCCAGGCCAGGTTGCGCGGGGCGTCCAGGGCCCAGCAGTGCACCTCCGTCGCACCGTGCCGGCCGAGGTGTTCCTCCGCCGTGCGCAGGAGGAGGGTGCCGGCGCCGCGGCCCGTGTGCTCCGGGTGTACGTATACGTTCGCGTAGCTCTGGCCCGGCTCCGGGCTGTCGTACGCGAGGCCCACCTGGGCCGTGCCGATCACCTCGCCGTCGCCGGTCTGCGCGAGCAGCTGGCGGTAGTGGGCGTCGGGGTGGGCGTGCGCGGCGGCGTACGCGACGGAGGCCGGGGTCGCGAGGATGGCCGGCAGACAGGCGCGGCGGATCCGGGCGAAGGCCTCGGTGTCGGCCGGGTGGTCGAGGTGCAGCTCGCGCACGATCACGGTCATGGGGGCGCACGCTACGCGCCGCGCGCCACCGGGTGCCTCCTATTTTTCGGTGCTGCGGGAGAATCGACCGCGTGACCTTGAAGATCCGCATTGACGACAGTGGCGCGCCGTACGAGCAGGTGCGGGCCCAGATCTCCGAGCTCGCCCGGTCGGGGGTGCTGCCCGTCGGGTACAAGCTGCCCACGGTGCGGGGGCTCGCGGAGGAGCTCGGGCTCGCCGCGAACACGGTGGCGAAGGCGTACCGGGCCCTGGAGACGGACGGGGTGATCGAGACGCGGGGCCGCAACGGAACGTTCGTCGCCTCCGCGGGGGACGCGGCGGAGCGGGAGGCGTCGGCGGCGGCGCAGGCGTATGCGGAGCGGGTGCGGCGGCTCGGCCTGTCCGAGGACGCGGCGCTGTCCGCCGCCCGGGACGCGCTGCGCGCGGCGTACGCGTAGGCGGGGTCGGGCCACGATTAGCGGTGCGCGGCACCGGGGTGCCGCCTTGCCCACCCTGCCGCCCAAGGCGGCAGATTGCCCAAGGCGGGTGGGCAAATTCAAGCCCCTGCGGCGATTGAGCAGCGGGGTCCGGGGCGGAGCCCCGATCTTTTCCAGCCCCGCCGGCGATTGAGGCGCGGGGTCCGGGGCGGAGCCCCGTGGCGTAGGGGGACGACGGCCTACAGGTACAAGCCCGCCTCCCGGTCCCCCCGTTGGTCCGGGACCGACGTGGGGGAGATGCCGCGCCGCAGCGCGTACAGCTCCGCCAGGGTGGCGCCCTCGCGGCCCACCCCCTCGTCCGTGCCGAGCCACTCCGTGGCCTCGCGGCGCGTCAGCGGGGAGACCTCGATGCGGGCGAGGCAGCGGCCGGGACGGACCACCGCCGGGTGGAGGCGTTCCAGGTCCTCGTTCGTGGTGACCCCGACCAGGACGTTGCGCCCCTGGCCCAGCAGGCCGTCCGTCAGGTTCAGCAACCGCGAGAGCGCCTGGCCCGCCGTGTGCTTCGCCTCGCCGCGGATCAACTCGTCGCAGTCCTCCAGGAGGAGAAGGCGCCAACGCCCGTTCGCCGAGCCGTCGTCCTCGCCGATCGCGATGTCCATGAGATAGCCGACGTCGGAGAAGAGGCGCTCCGGGTCCAGGACGCAGTCCACCTGGCACCAGTCCCGCCACGAGCGGGCCAGTGTGCGCAGCGCCGACGTCTTGCCCGTGCCCGGCGGCCCGTGCAACAGCAGCAGGCGGCCCGCGATGTCCTCGGGGCGCGTCTTCATCAGGGAGTCCATCGCCTCGGCGACCGGCCCCGTGTAGTTGGGGCGCACCTCCTCCCAGGTGCCGGCCGAGATCTGTCGCGTCGTACGGTGCGGGCCGCGGCGCGGGGAGACGTACCAGAAGCCCATCGCCACGTTCTCCGGCTGCGGCTCCGGCTCGTCGACCGCGCCGTCCGTGGCCTGGCCGAGGACCTTCTCCGCCAGCTCCGCCGTCGTCGCCGTCACGGTGACATCCGCGCCCCTGGCCCACCGGGAGATGAGCAACGTCCACCCGTCCCCCTCGGCGAGCGTCGCGCTGCGGTCGTCGTCGCGCGCGGAGCGCAGCACCCGGGCGTCCGGCGGCAGCAGGGTCGCGGCGGAGCGCACCCGGTCGATGTTCCTCGCGTGCGAGTAGGGCTGCTCGCCCGTGGCGAAGCGGCCGAGGAACAGCGCGTCGACGACGTCGGAGGGAGAGTCGCTGTCGTCGACGCCCAGCCGGACCGGCAGCGCGTCGAAAGGGTTCGCAGACATGCCGCCATGATCCGGCACGAACGGGTCTCCCGCAGGCAATTTCCGCAGCGTGCCCCCTGCCTCGTACCGGCCGCCACGCGCACCCCTGCGGTCGAACCTCGTTACGAGTCCGTGGCAACGGAGCCGGTCCTTCCGCCAACTCCCCTCGTTACTCTTGTCCTTGATGGGACGTCATGGGTGGGAATCGGGGGCGCGGCGATGGCGGTTCATCGCCCTGCTCGGCGTGGGTATGGCCGTACTGGCCCTGGTGCTGACCGTGATCAGCACGCTTCCGGACGGCAGACCCGGCACCGCGGGCACCACCACCGACGGCGACAGGGTGCACGGCACGCCCGGTGAGCCGCCGAAGGAGCTGGGGCCACAGGTCGGCTGGGGCTTCACGCACACGCAGTTCTCCGCCGACGAGGGCTCGTCCGAGGCGACCGAGCGCGCGGAGAAGCTGCTGGGAGGCCGGCCGATGCCGCAGAACCAGCACATCATGGGCTGGGGCGCGAGCAACCCGGAGCCGGCGAAGGGGCGTTACCAGTTCGAGGAGATGGACCGGCGGATCGACTTCATCCGCAAGTCCGGTGGCACGCCCGTGGTCACGCTGTGCTGCGCGCCCGACTGGATGAAGGGCGGCAAGGCGGGCGTCGGCAACACCGACTGGAGCAAGGCGGCCCTCGAGACCGCGCCGTCGCCCGAGCACTACAAGGACTACGCGAACCTGGCGGCGACGGTCGCCAAGCGGTACCCGTACGTACGGCACTTCATCGTCTGGAACGAGTTCAAGGGCTTCTGGAACGACGGCAAGGGCCGCTGGGACTACGAGGGGTACACGAAGCTCTACAACCTCGTCTACAAGGCGCTGAAGAACGTCCGCGAGGACATCATGGTCGGCGGCCCCTATCTCGTCATGGACAGCCTCCATCCCCGGCAGACCGACGGCGGTTCCGATGCCGTGAAGGGCGCCTGGGGGCGGATGGACCAGCGGATCGTCGACGCCTTCGACTACTGGAACAAGAACAAGGCGGGCGCCGACTTCGTCGTGGTCGACGGGTCGAGTTACACGAACGACGACGAGCTGTTGCCGGACGAGTTCGGCGCCACCGACAAGTTCACCGACGTCAGCAGGTGGATCGAGCGGGAGACCGACGGGCTGCCGCTGTGGTGGGCCGAGTACTACGTGGAGCCCGCCGACAGCAGGGACGAGCGGCAGGGCTGGAGCGAACCGCACCGCGTCGCCGTGCAGGCCTCCGGGATGATCGCGATGGCCATGGGCGGCGCGACGTCCGGCTTCTACTGGAACCCCGAGGACGAGAAGGGCGCGGGCTGCGCCGGCTGCCTGTGGCGGCCCACCGACCGCGCCTCCGGCGGGAGCGCGCTGCCGATGTACGGCCTGGTGTCGCGGTTCAACGAGGAGTTCGGTCCCGGCACGAAGTTCGAGAAGGTGTCGGTGGCCGCGGACGACGTGCCGAACGTGAGGGTGCTCGCCGACGACAAGGCCGTACTCGTCGTGAACACCTTGAAGCGTCCGATCAGCGCGAAGATCGACGGCAAGCGGTTCGAGATGCGGGGCTACGAGGTGAAGTGGCTGCGGCGCTAGGCCCTGTCTTCAAACTCCCGTCTGCGCCGCGACGCCTGGCACGCACGCTCGCGGCGTTGCCGAAAACTCCGAGTAGCTCCGCTACTAGAAGCTTCCGGCGCCTTGCGATCGCACGCTTCCCCAAGCTCTCGGCTTCGCTCGAGCAGGGGAGACCCCATTACGCCGCGGCGCCGCCCTGCGGGCGACGACGGGAGCTTGAAGACAGGACCTAGGCCGTTGTCCCCGCGGTCGACGGCGTCGCGGTCACGGGGCTCTGCCCGGGACCCCGCTGCTCGATCGCCGCAGGGGCTTGAACGGCCTCAGTTCAGACCCATCGTGATGAACCGCTGGATCAGCGACGCGAGCACCACCGCGAGCAGTGGCAGCGAGAACCAGAACGTGCTCTGCAACCAGCGGAGTTGACGCACGCTCGGCCGCAGCGCGACCCGTACCACCTCGCGCGCCGTGAGCAGGAGGATCAGCGCGACCGCGGCGAGTGCGCCCACCAGCGACCAGGGTGTCCAGGTGATCTGCGGGCCGATCGGCCCGGGTTCGGCCTTCGCGACCGGGCCCGTCGGCTCCTTGCGCAGCTGGTACATGGTCACGTCCGCGTTGACGTAAACCTTCTTCAGTTCCTCGCGCCGGTCCAGGTTCTCGACGAGGCGCGTGGGCCAGGTCCTGGAGTAGCCGACGTCCATCTGGAGATAGACGGTCTGGCTCTTGTTGAGCATGAGGTACGAGTTGGGGCCCGCGTCCTTGAGCGCCTTGACGAGGGAGCCGACGAGCACCGGGTCGACGGGCGCGAGCGTCGGCACGTACTGGACCTTCTCCATGTCGCGGTCGCCCCACGGCATCGCGGGCGTGACGTTGTTGACCGTGTCGTTGCTCATCCACAGCAGCCGCACGGTCGGCTTGTCGTGGGCGTAGACGTAGTCCATCGCGGCGACCTCGCCCGGGCGGATCCGCTCGAAGGGCTCGTTGCCCCAACGGGCCACCAGGAAGCCGCCCATGAGTACCAGGCCCGCCATGAGGGCGGCCAGCGGGGCGAGGCTGATGCGGTCCTTGTCGCGTTCCTTCGCCGTGACGCCGGTGCGGGGAAAGAGTGCGAGTCCGGCGAGGAGCGCGACGCCGGGCAGGGCGAACATGAAGACCCTGAGCGCCATCTCGCCGCCGTAGGACTGCATGCCGAAGCCGAGGAACGGCACGAAGGCCAGCACGATCAGCGAGCGCTCGCGGTACTTCCACTCGCGCCGGCGCCACCAGCCGTAGCAGGCGAACGCCAGCACGGCGCCGGCGAGCAGCACGCGCGCGTAGAGGACGAGCTTGTGGGACGAACTGCCTTCCTGGATGCGGCCGGAGACCGAGGACGTCACGTTGCCGCCGACGCCGCCGATCCCGCCGAACAGGTCGTTGAAGTGGCCCGACCAGTACGGCTCGGCGAGGAAGCCCAGCCAGACGGCGACGATGACGCCGAACAGCAGGGGCAGGCCCCGCAGTTCCGACCTGCCGATCAGGACCAGGACCGCGAGGACGCCCAGCATGACGAACGGGGTCAGCTGGTGCGCCGGGACCGTGGCCGCGAACAGGGCGATCAGGAGGACGAGCAGCACCGCGCGCTGCCGTCTGTCGGACGGCGCGACCTCGGCCTCGCCGGGGCGCCGGTTCCCCCACAGCATGCGGGGCGCCCGGAAGTAGACCAGCAGGATCGCCACGAACACCAGATAGAGGAGGTACGTGAAGCCCTGCGGCGAGAAGTAGTCCTGGCCCACCCAGCCGCTCAGGACGAAGATCCAGACACCGGACCACTTGGCCCGCCAGCTCGCCCGTACGGAGCGCAGCAGCAGGAACATCGGTGCCAGGTAGAGGAGTTGGATGACCGTCGGCCACCAGCGGATGATCTCGGTCAGATCGTTGACACCGCAGGCCTTCGCGAGGAACGCGGCCGCGGCGAAGAAGCCGGGCCAGCTCCAGCGGGCGTCGAGGTCGGGAACCGCGGAGCCGGTGCGGTCGATGTAGTCCATGAAGCCCAGGTGCTGCCAGGCCGTCGCGAACCGCGGCTCCGCCTCGATGACGGCGGGCAGCGCGTGCAGCGATATGACGGTGGCGAGCAGCGTGAGCAGCAGCAGGAGTTTGCGGGGGCGTTCGAGCCACAGGAGCGAGGCGAAGACGCCGATGAGCAGGGCCGCGCCGAGCAGCGTCACGGGCGACAGGACGGAGATCAGGCCGAGCCCGCCCATCCGGTCCAGATCGGCCTCGCCCATCCCGAGGACGGGCCCCCAATAGAGCCCGACGGCCGCGACGAGCAGCAGCGCGAGGACGACGACGCTGGGGGTGAGCCGGGGCCGCCCCGCCGGCGTGGCGGGGTGCACCGGGGCGGCGGGCTCCTGCTCGGCGTCCGGCTCGGCGTCCGAGTCGGGCCCGGAGTCGGGATCGGTCTCGAGGCCGGTCTCGTGATCGGGATCGGAGTCGAGATCGGTGTCGGGTTCGGTGTCGAAGGCCAGGTCGACGGCCTCCGGGTACGGGTCGGGCAGGACAGCCGAGCCGTCCTCCCCGTGGATGTCGCTCGACGCCTGGGAGGCGGAGGTCTGCGGGGAAGGCGGCTCGGTCACCCACGTGGGCATGCGCGTGCCGGCCGGGGGCGTCACGGGGCCGGGCCGGACGTCCGGTCGGCGCTCCTGGTGGTCCAGGTTCAGCTGCACCGCAAGCTGAAGCGTGTTCGAGTCCATCGCGTCGCGCAGCGCCCACTTCGGGCTCTCGTCCGCGGCGGTCTGCGCCTTCGGTGTGCCCAGGTCGGCCAGGTCGCCGTCGGGCGGCGCGTCCTCGGGCGCCGGCGCGGCGGGCGCGGCGCGCACCACACGCCACAGCTTCGGCGCGGCGATCGTCACGATCACGGCGAGCGAGGAGATCTCGGCGACGCCCGCGCCGGTGAGCCCCATCCGGGGCAGGAGCAGCAGGGTCAGGCCGAGCACGAGCACGCACAACAGGCCCTGCAACCAAGCGAGTCCGGACGTACGGCTCTGCGCGCGCAGCACCGCGAAGTACGTCTCCATGACCACCCGCAGCGCCGCCCCGACCGCGAACCAGCGCAGCAGAGGCGTCGCCGCGTCCGAGTAGTCCTGCCCGAACACGTGCAGCACGTACGGGGCGAGGAGGAAGAGCAGTCCGCAGATCGGCAGCATGATGCGGGCCATGCGGCGCAGCGCGGCCCGGGTGTTCGCGGCGAGCCGCGCCGGATCGTGCGAGCCCTCCACCGTCAGCGAGGCGCCCATGTTGATGGCCAGCAGGTTGACCGTGCCGCCGATCGTGGTCGCGATGTAGAAGTACGCGTTGTCCGCCGAGCTGACCTGCGAGGCGATGAGCACCGGCACCAGATAGACGACGGCGAGCGAGAACAGCGAGCCCGTGTAGTCGCCCGCGAGGAAGCGGCCCATCTCACGCAGCGAGGGCGGCTCCGCCTTGGCGTCGGTGGCCGCGATGTGCCGCGGCGCGAGCCGCCGGAACACGAGAAGGCCGAGTGGGATCACGGAGAACGCGATCGCCGCGACCCACGAAACGAACACGCCGGTCGTCGCGAACGCACCCGCGAACGCGACGAGCAGCCCCAGCTTCACCAGCGAGAACACCGTGTTGCCGACCGGCACCCACAGCGCGCTGCGCAGCCCGGTGAGCACCCCGTCCTGGAGCGTGAGCAGCGACCAGGCGATGACGGCCGCGATGAAGCCGAGCCCGTTCAGCGTCCCGTGCAGGAACCGGTACGAGGGCCCCCACACGTCGAGCGTGAGCAGGAAGATCAGCGCGGCGAACGCGACGGCCGCCGAACTCCCGGCGTACGTACGGAAGATGAACCGGCCGGTGGCGCGCCCGGCGACCGGGATGAAGCGGGCGAGTGCCCCCGTCAGCGTCACGGCGGTGAGGCCCGCGAGGAATTTCATCGCCGCGATCGCCGCCGAGCCCTGACCGACCGCGTCCGCCGTGTAGTAGTGCGCGGCGGCCAGCCAGAAGCCGACGCCGAGCACCCCGGAGATGCCGGTGTTCAGCATCAGCGCATAGGCGTTCCGGAACAGCTGGCTCCCGCCCCCCGAACCGCCCATGCCGTCTTCTGTGCCCTTCTTGCCGCGCCCTATGCCGGGCAGCCTGAGCCGGCGCCCGGCGGGGGCCGGGGATCCGGCGTCGGTCGTGGTGGCCGGGTCGGTCGTGGCGCGGGTGGTCGTCGTGTCAGACACGGGTGCGTGGCTCCTTCTGGCGGAGCGGGCCGGGCATCAGGGCGGCCGCCTTCCTGCGGGCCTGCCGGGCTCTGCGGACCACGGCATAGCCCTTGGTGAGGGCGCGGTCCGCGGCGAAGGCGCGGCCGATGGCGCGGCCCTCGACGAGCCGCTCGAACTCGGTGACGTCGGTCGAGCGGCGCACGGTGACCCGCCGCAGGGCGTACGGGCCCTGGGGGCGCCGGGCGAGCGCGTTGCCGACGGCGAGCGACTGGGCGAACCCGGCCGCGCGCACCGCCTGCCGCACCCGACGGTCCGAGTGGCCGTACGGATACGCGAAGGAGACCGGCGCCCGGCCCAGCTCGCCGGTGACGATCTCCCGGCAGCGCAGCAGCTCGAACTCCAGGTCCGCGTCGGCGAGTTGGTCGAGCTGCGGATGGGTGTGGCTGTGTCCGCCGATCTCCACGCCCTGCCCGGCGAGCGCCCGCACCTGGTCCCAGTCGAGCATCGCGTCGAGCCCGCCCCCGGTGTCGTACGCGCCGCGCAGCCACCCCGTCGAGACGAACAGGGTGGCCGCGAAGCCGTGCTTGGCGAGGGCGGGCGCGGCGTGCGTGTGGACGCCCTCGTAGCCGTCGTCGAAGGTGATCAGGACGGGCCGGTCCGGGAGTGCCCGGCCGTCGCCGCGCCAGATCCCGGCGAGTTCGGCGGTGGTCAGTGGGGTGCGGCCGTGGTCGGCGAGCAGCTCCATCTGTTCGGCGAACTGGGCGGGCGACACCGACAGTTGGCGCGTCCCGGGCTTCGGGTCGGAGGAGACGGCGTGGTACATGAGGATCGGTACGGCCCCGCCGTCGGTGCTCAGCTGCTGCGCGTTCACGCGGCCGCCTCCGTTCTCCCGACTTCCTTCGCGGGCGCGTCGATCTCCGCCACGGTGAAGGCCGCGCCGGCGCCGCGCGCCCGCCAGCTGCCGAGCGCGTAGCCCCCGGCCGCCGTCAGTACACCGGCCACGATCGCCCCGGCGCGGCCCGCGCCCCCGGCCCGGCCGAGCGCGAAGTCCCGTACGCCGCGCGCCGCCCCGGCGGGAAGGACCCGCGTCGAGTAGGCGCGCTCGGTCTCAAGTCCCTTGTCGGAGCCGACACTTCGGGCGACGAGCGCCTTGGAGAGGCCCTCGGCGTAGGTGCGCGTACGGAAGTAGGCGAAGCGTTCGCGGCCGGCCGGCACCCGGTGGTGGATGACGGCCCGGTCGTCGATGAGCAGCACCGCGTCCGGTCTCGCCCGCGTGATCCGGATGCACAGCTCCGTCTCCTCGCAGCCCAGCGGGCGCTTGTCGCCGTCCCGGCCGATGCCGGTCGCGAAGCCGCCCGCGATGTCGAAGGCGCCGCGCCGGAACGAGGCGTTGCCGCCGAGCACATTGCGCACCTCGACCTTGCCGCGCGGCAGGCCCTTGTACGAGCAGCCCACCACCCAGTCGAACTCCTCCGGGAACCAGAGGGGCCTGCGGCCCGAGGCCCAGATCGGTTCGGTGTGCCCGCCGACCGCGAGGACGCGCGGGTCCGCGTATCCGTCGGCGAACCAGTGCAGCCAGTCCCGCTCCGCGACGGCGTCGTCGTCGAGGAACGCGATGATGTCGCCGCGCGCGGCGGCGATCCCGGTGTTGCGCCCGGCGGACAGCCCGCGCGGCCCCGCGTTCGCGAGTACCCGCACGCCCGCCACGCCCGCGAACTCCCCGGTGAGACGGTCGAGCAGGGCCGGATTGTGGTCGACGACGAGGAGCGTCTCCAGGGCGGCGTACGACTGTGCGCGCACGGAGGCGACGGCGGCGAGGATGTCGCTCCAGCGGTCCTCGGTGTACACGCAGATGACGACGGACGCCGTCATCCGCGCGGCGTGTTGCTCCGTCAAGACCTGTCCCCCCGCACGAGGTTGAGCTTCGTGGGGGTCGGCCTGCTGCGCAGGGCGCGGCGGTTCGAGCGCTCCTTCACGATGACCTTGAGCACCCGGATCCCGTCCCGCACGGCGCGGAGATTGCTGGCCCCGTGTATCCGCAGGTACTCGTGGCTCGGTATCTCCTGGACCTTCAGGCCCGCCTTGACGACCCGGATGTTCATCAGGGTCTCCACCTCGAACCCGGTGCAGTCGAGCTCGATCTCGTCGAGGCAGTGCCGCCAGAACGCGTTGTACCCGTAGCAGAGGTCGGTGTAGCGGGCCCCGAACTTGGCGTTGACGGCCGAGCACAGCGCCCAGTTGCCGAGCTTGCGGATGGGCGTCATGTCGTCGGTGCCGCCGCCGTTGGCGAACCGCGAGCCCTTGGCGAAGTCGGCGCCGGAGACCAGCGCGGAGACGTACGAGACGATCTCCTGGCCGTCGGCGGAGCCGTCCGCGTCGACCATCACGATGATGTCTCCGGTGCAGGCCGTGAAGCCGGTGATCAGGGCATCCCCCTTGCCCTTTCCGCGCTGCGGTACGACCACGACTTCCGGCCACAATTCCCTGGCCACTTCCACGGTGTCGTCGGTGGAATTTCCGTCCACAAGAACGACTTCGTGGATCCAGTCGGGAAGGGTCTTGAAGACGTACGGAAGATTTTCCGCCTCGTTCATGGCCGGAATGACCACGCTGACCCGCGGCGCGATCGCCAGGTGCGTGGAGATGGCCCGGTAGCGGGCGGGAATTCGGCCTTCCGGCGGTGTCCCCTCGGGTATCACCGGAGGCACAACGGAACTGCTCATGAGTCTGGTCCCTCTCGTCCGGTGGACCGCCCGCCCCCGGGCGGTCCGGCTTCGTGTCCGGTTCGAAAGGGGGGTTCTCACTTACGGCCATGCCGGAAGAGCTCTCCGTACAGGCCGGGTGAGCTGGCATTGCACACCGGTTTGTCGGACCGGCCGCGCGGCACGCGACCCGGTGACCCCGGACGCCGAAGCGAGCGGCTCACCGGAACGCGGCACCCCCCTGCCGCGCCCCGCCCCGGACCTTCGCGACCTCGGTCCCTCCCCTTGATCGCATTTCGTGCCGGCCCGATGCGGGTGGATGTACGACGGTATTGATGATTGAGACTGTATGGCAAGACCTGGAACGTGGCCTCACTTTTTTATTGTTTTGGCCATTCCCTTAACTTCCGTCCCTCTTGGCGGACTTGGCGGATTTCTCCCATCCGTTTGCGGATATCCCGCGCCGCGCCCCCACGCAGCCGCCGGAGAATCCATTGCAGAACGAAAGCGGAGGCGCTGATTATCGCGACGGTGAGCACGCCGCCGTCCACCGACCAGCGGTGCACGGCGAGCATGCCCTGGGCGATCAGCATGACGACTGCGACCGCGCCGGCCGCGGAGGTCACCGTGCGGGCCCACGGGTCGAGGCCGCGCAGGGCGGCCGCGAACGCGGCGCCGGGCGCGGCGAGCAGGAAGAAGAGCGCGAGTGGTCCGCGCAGCGGGGATCCGGCGTGCGAGAGCGCGAGGACGAGGCCCGCGCCTCCCGCGACGACGCCCGCCCCCGCGAGCAGGTACGGACCGTCCGATGAAGACGGCTTGATGCCGATGGTCTGCATTGGCGACTTTGCCCCCCGACGCGCCGGATGCCGGGCTTCAATGTGGCGCAGTCCTCGGGCCGGCGTCAAGGACACAATCAGGGCAACTCCGGAGCGCAGCAGTCCAGTTGAGTGGCCTTCTACGGGCGTAGCGCCGATGAGCTGAGGGTATGTCATCTCCCTGGCATGAACCTGCAACACAAGCGGGCGGCAGCGACCCTGCCGATCCTGCTAAAGGGAGGTTCCATGAGATCTTTCCGGATTGCGGCCCACGTCTCCTCTTTCGTCCTCGCCGCTGTGGCAGCCCTGACCGGGGCGAGCGCCGCGGTGGCCTCCGACTCCGCGGCGCCCACGGGCTATGTGGCCCTCGGTGACTCCTACTCCTCCGGCGTCGGCGCCGGCAGCTACGACGCCGGCAGCGGCGACTGCAAGCGCTCCACGAAGGCGTACCCCGCCTTGTGGGCGGCGGCCCACTCACCCGCAAGCTTTAATTTCACCGCGTGCTCGGGTGCTCGTACGGGTGATGTCATCGCCAATCAGCTCGGCCCGCTCGGCGCGGGCACCGGGCTCGTGTCGATCTCGATCGGCGGCAATGACGCGGGCTTCGCCGACGTCATGACGACCTGCGTCCTGTACTCCGAGTCCACCTGCCTGAACCGCGTCAACGAAGCGCGCGCGTACGTCACTTCGACCTTGCCGGGCAAGCTCTCCGACGTCTACTCGGCGATCAGTACGAAGGCGCCCGCCGCGCACGTGGTGGTGCTCGGCTACCCGCGCTTCTACAAGCTCAGCGGCAGCTGCGTGGCGGGCCTCTCCGAGAACGAGCGCTCGGCCATCAACAGCGCGGCGGACCTCCTCAACTCCACCATCAAGCAGAACGCCGCGACCAGGGGCTTCACCTTCGGCGACGTGACCAGCACGTTCACCGGGCACGAGATCTGCTCCGGCGCCGCGTGGCTGCACAGCGTCAACTGGTCGAACATCGGCGAGTCGTACCACCCCACGGCCACCGGGCAGTCGAGCGGGTACCTGCCCGTGTTCGCCTCCGCCGCGTAGCCGGCTCCCGGCACGCGGACCTCGGTGCCGCGGGCCTCAGTACGTGGGTGAACCGGTGGTGGCCCCGCTCGTCGGGGTCACCACCTCGCACGTGATCGCATACGACGCGTAGTTGGACGTCGCCGCCACCGGGCTGCGCACCTCGACGCCGATCTGGCCGCGCAGCGTGCCGCCCTCCTCGTAGCGCGTCAGCGTGGTGGTGACCGTACGGGCGTTGTTCGCGGCGCCCTTGGGGACGGTCAGCGTCTTCCAGCCGGAGCCCGAGGCGGCGCTGCCCTTCACCACCCAGCGGTACTGAACGGAGGCCGGGGTGCGGCCCACCGTGATCGTGGCGGCGAACGCCGGGGCGGCGGCGAGCGGTGGCGGGCACGGGCCCGAGTAACTGCCGCGCACCGTACGGACGGTGACCCGGACGGACTGGGCCGGAGTGGTCGTGTGGCCGCCACTGGAGCCGCCGTTGCCGCCGTTTCCTCCGCCGGTGGAACCGTCGCCGTTGTTGTCGCCGGTCGTCCCGCCGCCGTTGCCGCCCCCGCTTTTACCACCGCTGCCGCCGCTGTTGCCGCCTGTGGTGCCCCCGCTGTTCCCGCCTCCGGACGTGCCGCCGCCGTTGTTCGCGTTCCCGTTGGGGGTCGAGTCGCGGTTGAGCAGGGCGTACGTGAGTCCTCCGATGGCGAGGACGAGGACCACGATGCCCGCGATCACGGCCACCGAGGCGCGGCGCGGGTGCCGGGTCCCCGGCCCGGCGGGGACCGGGGCCGTGGCGGCCGTCCGCGCCGCGCCCGCCGGGGTCGGTACCGGTATCGGCGTCGGGGGAGGCGTGGGCACCGGGGACCGCATGGAGGTCATCGTCGGCTGCGAGGCGAGCGGGGACGCCTGCACCGGGCCCGCGCGCAGGGTGCCGCCCGCACCGACGACGCGCAGGTCGTGCTCGGCCTCGGACGCCGGGGTCCGCTCCGCCGGATCCTTGCGCAGCAGTCCCTCGATCACGGGCGTCAGCGGCCCCGCGCGGCCCGGTGGCGGCAATTCCTCGTCCACGATGGCCCGCAGCGTGCTGAGCGGGGTCTCCTGGCGGAACGGCGAGTGCCCCTCCACGGACGCGTACAGCAGCACACCGAGCGACCACAGGTCCGACTCGGGTCCCGGGGTCCGCCCCAACGCCCGTTCAGGGGCGAGGAATTCGGGGGAGCCGATGACCTCGCCCGTCATGGTGAGCGCCTGCGTCCCCTCGACCATGGCGATGCCGAAGTCGGTGAGTACCACCCTGCCCTCGTTCGACAGGAGTACGTTCGCGGGCTTCACGTCGCGGTGCAGCACGCCCGCCTCGTGGGCGGCGCGCAGCGCGGCGAGCACCTCCGCGCCGATGTGCGCGGCGTGCGCCGGGGGCATCGGGCCCTCCGCGTCCAACTGCTCGGCGAGCGAGACGCCGCGGACCAACTCCATGACCACCCAAGGGCGGTGCTCCTCCGTGGCCACGTCGTAGACCGTCACGACGTTGCGGTGCGTGATCCGCGCCGAGGCCCACGCCTCCCGCTCCAGGCGCGCGTACATCCGCTGCACCTCGGCGTCCGGGAGCCCGGCGGGCGCGCGCACCTCCTTCACGGCGACCTCGCGCCCGAGCACCTCGTCGCGGGCCCGCCACACGGTGCCCATGCCGCCCGCGCCGAGGGGGTCGAGCAGTCGGTACCGTCCGGCGACCACACGCTCAACCACGGGCGCCCCCATTCGTGGGAAGACAAGCAAGCGCGGCACGACAAGTCTGAACAAAAGTAGCTCAACCGAGTGCCGTTGCGGCCCCCTTGAACACCAATCCGCAGCCGAGTACCACCACGACGAAGTCCGAACCGAACGGCACCGCGCGGCTCAGGCCCCACCGCGCGAACCCGTGGTCATGCGAGTGCGCCCGTGCCGCCGTGCGGTGCCGCCACGCCCCGCGGAGCCGGCTGTGACGAGGACGCCCAGGGCTATCACGCCGAGCATGTGCGTGACCGTCACGGACGCGGCGCGCGGTCGGGCCGGGCGCGAGCGCGTGCAGCGCGCCGAGGAGCAGCGCGATGCCGACGGCCAACTCGGCCAAACCGGGGCCGAGTTCGTGCCGTGACACAAGACCCGTAAGGCGACGCGCACCCCACGCACAGCGTCCTGAGCCCCGCCTGCCCGGGTCGGAACACCGCGCCGGTCGTACGCACATCAAGGGCGACCCGGCGTCCGTCGAAGGTCGCCCCGGTGCGCCGCGCGGTGATCACTGTCACAGGGCCCGCGGCGCCGCCGCGTTCCCTCGGTGTGCTGCCCGACGACGGCTCCGACACGCCGGTGGTGGCCACCGGCTTGACTCCGGGCGTCTCCTCACTCGCTGTCACGGCGGAGCCGGACGGCGGTTCTCGACGGCCCATAAGCGCCCCACTTGTCCAACTCGCCCTGGAATCAGTCGTATTCGGAGAGTGATCGCTTTCGAACCGTCAACCTCCTTACGGGGGAGGTGAATACTGCGACCGGGATACACGGGTGTCGCGCTGGGGCGATAGGGTTAACCTGCCCGGGCCGGGTGCCCTCGTACGGGTGGGGAGTGACATGGAACAGATAACAGTGCGCAGCAGGCCGCGAGTGCCTGCGATCACCTGCGGGAACAGTGCGACCAGTTCGCGCCTCGACCGCCATCTCTCGGTGCTCGGCGGCCCTGCCGTCCCGCAGCGCGAGACGGTGGAGGCGACGTCGCTGATGCGCGAGCTGACCACGCGTGACACGGCGCACGAGCGCAGCGGCAGCCGCGCACGGATGCGAAGGGTCTCGCTCTTCGCGCCGCTGCGGCGGCTTCGCCGCTCGCTGTTCGGCGGCCACTAGGAAGCGGCCGCCCCAGTATGAGACAAGGCCCGTATCGCGCCTCCGCGCCGTCTGGTGTATCGCCGCGCAGCACAGCGACCGTCATCCCCACGGCACGCGGCGGACACTCCGGCGAGGAGGACGATGCGGGCCTTTGTCGTGCCCGCTTGCCCGAACGCCGCGTAACGCCCTTGTCACGTACGGATGTTGACGGGGCAACCTCCAGGGTCCACTGTGGCGCGTGATCGTCGATGGCAGCTACAGCTACACCCACCTCACCCCCGGAGGTACGCGTGTGTGACCTGCACGACCACCATGAGCACGAGATGCCCCAGGCCACGTCCGGGCCGCAGATCAGCAGACGCCGCATCGTACAGATGCTCGGCGCCGCCGGAGTGACCACCGCCGCGATGACCGCCCAGGCGGACCCGGCGATGGCCGCCGCGGCGGACGGCGCGGCGGCGGACGGCGCCGAGTTCGCCGAATACAAGGCGCCCGAGGGTCTCGCGAAGGACAGCCCCGCCAAGACCGCCGCCCTCGGCTGGATCGGCGCCAACAGCTCCCGCATCACGGGTCTGAACGAGGAGATCTGGGAGCACGCCGAGCTGTCGCTGCGCGAGTGGAACTCCTCGATCGCCGAGGCCGGCTTCCTCGAAAAGGCCGGATTCGACGTGAAGTTCGGCACGGCCGGATTCCCCACGGCGTTCACCGCGACCTACTCGTACGGCAGCGGCGGCCCGGTCCTCGGGTTCAGCGGCGAGTATGACGCGCTGCCCGGCCTCTCGCAGAACAAGGGCGTCGGACACCACGACCCGCGCGAGTACATCCACGACCCCTTCACCCCGAGCTACGGTCCTGGTCACGGCTGCGGGCACAGCGCGCTCGGCACCGCTGCCGCCGCCGCGGCGGCGGCCGTCGCGCAGGCCGCCAAGCAGCACAAGCTCCCGGTCACCGTGAAGTTCTTCGGCTCCACCGCCGAGGAGGCCCTGATCGGCAAGACGTACGCGGTCAGCAAGGGCGTGTATGAGGGCCTCGACGCGTTCCTCGACTGGCACCCCTCCACCGCCAACGCCACCGGCTGGGGCACCAGCAACGCCATGACCGCCGTGACCTTCACGTTCCTCGGCGTCGCGGGACACGGCGGCACCCCGCTCGGGAACAAGTCCGCGCTCGACGCCGCCGTGATGATGGCGACCATGTCGGAGTTCCTGCGCGAGGAGAACATGGCGCCCTCCGCCCGGCTGCACTGGGTGATCAACAACGGCGGCGACATCCCGAACGTCACGCCGGAGATCGCCGAGATCAGCTACTACGTGCGCGAAGGCAGCACCGCCCGCGTCCAGGTGCTGCTCGACAAGGTGATCGCGATCTCGGAGGCCGCCGCCAAGGCCTCGCAGACGAAGGTGCAGCACCGCATCACCTCCGCCTGCTGGAACCAACTGCCCTCCAAGTCCTTCGCGGAGCTGCTGCACGACAACATGCAGCAGATCGGCCCGCCGAAATTCAGCGCGCAGGCCCACCAGTTGGCGAAGGACCTCCAGAAGTCGCTGGGGCTCCCCGAGGCCGGGATGCACGACAAGGTCGCCGAACTCAAGCCGCCCGACCCGGTGTTCCTCGGCGGCGGCTCGACCGACGTCGCCGACATCAGCTGGAACGTGCCGACCGTGTCGATGGGCGCCGCGCTCGCCCCCATCGGCGGCAAGTTCCACACCTGGTCCACGGCCGCCTGCGCCGCCGCCGCGCCCGGACAGGCCGCGGTGCTCGCCGCCGCGAAGTATCTGGCGGCCACGGCGGTCGACCTGATCACCCAGCCGGAGCGGCTCAAGGCGATCAAGGACGAGTTCAAGGACCGTACGAAGGACGTCGAGTGGAAGACGGCGATCCCGGAGGGCTATGAGCCGCCCATGTACGAGCCGCCGCAGTGGTTCCTGAAGAAGACCGGGCAGAAGTGGCCGCCGAGCAACATCACCTGGCCGCCGAAGCGGGTCGTGTCCCAGGAGAAGTTCTCCTCGCTGGGCCCCGAACTGGCCCCGCAGAAGTAGGCGACGCTCCCGATCCGCTCACCGTCCGCCGTGCGTGTAGCGGCGGACGGCGAGCGGCACGCACACCGCGAGCAGCACCGCGCACCACGCCAGCGAGCCGGCCACAGGATGCGCCACGGGCCAGGCCGCGCCGTGCGGCACCGGCGCGTTGCCGAACAGCTCGCGCACGGCCGTCGCGACCGCGCTGATCGGGTTCCACTCGGCGAGGGTGCGCACCCAGCCCGGCATCCCGTCCGTCGGGATGTACGCGTTCGACAGCAGCGGCAGCATGAACGTGGCGCCGCCCAGCTGCCCCGCCGCCTCCTCGCTCCGCGAGGCGAGCCCGAGCAGGATCCCGACCCACGTCGCGGCGAACCGGAAGATCAGGAGCAGCCCGAACGCGCCGAACGCGGCGGTCGGCCCGCCCTCGATCCGCCAGCCCATCGCGAGCCCCACGAGCACCAGCGGCACCAGGCCGACCGCGGTCGTCAGCAGATCGGCGACCGCCTGCCCGAGCGGCACCGCGGCCCGGCTCATCGGCAGCGTACGGAACCGGTCCATCACGCCCCGGTGCGAGTCCTGGGCGGCGCCGAACATCCCGGTCATGATCCCGTTCGCGGCGGTGGCGACCAGCATGCCCGGCACCAGGAACGCCCGGTAGTCGGCGCCCGGCATGGCGAGCGCGGAGCCGAAGACGTAGCCGAAGAACAGCAGGAACACGATCGGCATGGTCTGCGTCATGATCAGGATGGCCGGCGCGTGCCGGACGCGCTGGAGGTGACGGCCGAGCATGGCCGTGCCGTCGTAGAGGATGGCGGTACTCACGCGGCGGCCTCCTGGGGCTCGGTGGTGGTGTGTCCGGTGACGGTGAGGCGCAGGAACACCTCGTCGAGTGTGGGCGGGCGCAGCGTCGCGTCGAGCAACGGGACGCCGGACGCGTCGAGTTCGCGCACGACGCGGGGGAGGGTGACGGCCGGATCGAGGACGACGGCGCCCACGGTGCGGCGCTCGGCGTCCAACCGGGGCCGGGCTCCGGTGAGTTGGTCGAGGACGACGGCCGCCGCGTGCAGCGCTTGCTCGCCCGCGTCCTCCGGCACGACGACCTCCGCGTAGTGGCCGATCTGCGCCTTGAGTTCGGCGGGCGTGCCCGAGTGGGCGGCGCGGCCCTCGTCGATGAGCACGATGTCGTCGGCGAGCTGGTCGGCCTCCTCCAGGTACTGCGTGGTGAGGACGACGGTCGTGCCCTCGCGGGACAGCTCGCGCACGGCCTCCCAGATGTCGTTCCTGCTGTGCGGGTCGAGGCCGGTCGTCGGCTCGTCGAGGAAGAGCACGGCGGGGCGGGTGATCAGGCTCGCGGCCAGGTCGAGTCGGCGGCGCATGCCGCCGGAGTACGTACGCGCGACGCGGTCGGCGGCGCCGGTCAGCTCGAAGCGCTCGATCAGCTCGTCGGCGCGGGCCCGGGCGCCCGGCGCGCGCAGCAGGCGGGCGAACAGGCGCAGGTTCTCGCGTCCGGTGAGGTCGCCGTCGACCGAGGCGTACTGGCCGGTGACGCCGATGCTGCGGCGGACGGACCGCGGGTCGGCGGTGAGGTCGTACCCGGCGACACGCGCGGTGCCGGCGTCGGGCCTGAGCAGGGTCGTGAGCAGCCGGACCGCGGTCGTCTTGCCCGCCCCGTTCGGCCCGAGCAGGCCGCACACCGTGCCCTCGCGGACCGCCAGATCCAGGCCGCGTACGGCGTGCACGGTCTTCGCTCCCTTGCCGAAGCGCTTCTCCAGACCCTCACTAAGTACAGCGTACGTAGAAGTCATGGCCCCACCGTAGCGCACTACGTACGGTGTACGTAACTAGGATGGTGCGCGAGGTGATGATCAATGACGGGCCGAGCGGCCGAACCCGAAGTGATCTGGGCGCGCCCCGAGCGCGCCGGGAGGGGGCCACGGCCTGCCCACAGCAGGGCCGACATCGCGGCGACGGCGGTGCGCGTCGCCGACGCCGAGGGCATCGACGCGGTGTCCATGCGGAAGGTCGCCGGTGAGCTGGGCATGGGCACGATGTCGCTCTACAACTACGTGCCGCGCAAGGAGGACCTGTACGAGCTGATGGTCGACGCCGTCAGCGCCGAGTACGCGTTCCCGGAGCCGAGCGGCGACTGGCGGGCGGACGTGCTCGGGCTCGCCCGGCAGGCACGGGAGCTGATGCACCGGCACCCCTGGATGCCGGGCCTGATGTCACCGGTCTACGGGTTCAGCCCCAACGCGCTGGCGTACCTGGAGTACTGCCTGACCTGCCTCGACCCGCTCGACCTGCCGTACGGCACGAAGATGGAGCTGGTCGCGGCGGTGACCAGCGTGGTCACCACGTACGTCGCCAACGAGATCGCGACGGCCGAGCGGACCCGCTCCCTGCCGTGGAGCGCCGAACAGGAACAGGCGGTGCGGATCGGGTATTTGGGCCGGCAGCTGGCCTCGGGCCGCTATCCGCGCCTCGCGGCGTCGTTCGCCGAGGACGCGGGCCCGATCGACCTGGAGGCCGTGTTCGAGCGGGCGCTGCGGAGGACGCTGGAGGGGTTCGCGGCGGAGTGAGCATGCCCGCCGGGCGGTGTGGGAGGAGTGCGAACAGGTCGCCCTCGCCCGGTTCCTGGCGGCCGGGCCGGTGGCCGGCCAGGTGCTCGCGTTCCGGTGCCGGGAGCGCTCGCTCCCGATCTCCCCGAGTGTCACAGGATCGCGAACTGGCCGCCCGGGCCCTCTTCCTGGTGGTCCAGGACGGAGGCCGGGCGGCGGGCCGCGTCCGGGACCGGGAGCACGCGCGCCTGTTCCAGGTCCTTCGTGGTCATCGGGTCCGCGAGGGCGGATTCCCGCAACTCCTTCTGGAGCGGGGCGAGATCGGACAGGAGCGTCAGGATCGTGATGAGCTCCAGGAGTTGTGACGTCCACGGCTGGGGCCAGGTGGCCGGGCGCACGGCCGCGAGCGTTCCCGGCTCGGCGGGCCCGGTGCGGCGGGCGAACCATTGCTCCAGGACGCCCACCCCGCTGACGCGGAAGTCCCAGGCCGCCTCGGGCACCGGCGATATGCGCCCGTCGCCGATGTGCAGGGCCTCCTCCTCGCGGTCGTAGAGGATCTCCGTCGGCCGGGCCGGCAGCGGGGCGCGCACGTACGGGCGGCGGCCGCCGGGCAGTTTGGGGCGCTCGGCGTCCGTGCCGCGCCGCTCCAACCACAGGACGTGGCGGCCGAGTTCCACGCCGCGCGCCCACACATCGGCGTCGTCCGGCAGCGGCACGCGGATGTCGGGGGAGCCGTCGCGGGCGCCCGCCACCAGGATCCACGCGAACAGATCGGCCGCCGTCACCTCCCGGTCGTACGCGCCGGAGAGGTGGGTGAGCAGGCCCGGTGCCACGTTCGGCTCCGCGCCGCCGGGGCGGCGGTACAGCGGGCGGATGCGGCCGGGCCGGCCGGCGGGGGAGCGGCCCTCCGGGAGCACGGCGGACGCGAGCAGCGCGGGGCCGCCGGCGTCCGGCACGTAGCCCTGCTCGACGAGGAACAGCTGCCGCTCGTCCGCGACCCGCCACAACTCGGGGCGTGCCGCGTCGATCAGGCGCTGGTCCGGGATGAGCCACTGCTCGTCGAACGGGCCGTGCAGCAGCGGTACGGGTTCCGGGCAGGGGCCTTCCGCGTGCGCGAGGGGCTCCGTGCCGGTGCGTTGGCCCGGGAGCTGGGCGGTGGCGGTGTGCAGGGTGCGGGCCCGCGAGGGTTCGAGGAGCGCCGCGCGCTCGGCCTGCCCGGCCGCCACGAAGGTGTCCCAACGGGCCTTCAGGGACGCGGCGTCCGGTGCGACGGGCCAGCCGCGGCCCGTGCGCAGCGGTGCCACGGACCAGGGCATGAGCTCCGCCAGGAGCGGGTCGTTCGTCACGACCGGCATGGTACGTCCCCCTCTTGCGCGGCACCGTGGTTGCGGACTCGGGGCTCTGCCCCGGACCCCGCGCCTCAATCGCCGCAGGGGCTTGAAATCAGTCCGCGTCCAACGTCACCGTGAACGAGAAGCGGTCGCCCCGGTAGTGGATGACCGCCACGTCCAGGACTCTGCCCTCTTCGTCGTACGTGATGCCTGTGTAGTGCAGGATCGGGCTGAGCAGGGGGACTTCGAGGAGGCGGGCCGTCTCGGGGTCCGCCAGGCGTGCCTGCACCGAGTCCGTGATCCGGCTGATGCGCACGCCGACCACGTCCCGCAGCACCTTCGTCATCGGCCACCGCTCCAGGTCCGCGAGGTCGACGCGGGCGCCGATGTCGGGCCGCAGGTAGTTGCGGGCGTGGTTCGTCGGCTCGCCGGTCTTCTCGTCGCTGCGCAGCCGGTGGTACGCGGGGACGACCCCGGCCCCCGGGAAGTACTCGGCGAAGGCCACGGGGACCGGCACCGTGTCGTGGTCGAGCAGCCGCGTCGTCATGCCGGACTGCTGCGCGACGATCGCGTCGACCGAGCCGAGCAGGCGCACCGGCGCGCCCTGCTGGGCATCCGGCTCGATGAACGTGCCGCGGCGCCGGTGCCGCGTGATGAGGCCCTCGTCCTCCAACTCCTTCAGTGCCTGACGCATGGTGAGCACGGAGACCCCGTAGTGCCCCGCGAGCTGTTCCTCGGTGGGCAGGCGCAGCGGGTCCTGCGGCGATCTTCCGAGTATCGAGGCGCGCAGGGACTGCGACACCTGATACCAGAGCGGCAATTTGCGGTTCAGGACGATCGAGTCCGGGGCGAATGACGTCACGGGTTATCCGTACCGGTCGTGGGGGGAGTGGTGCAATGCGGCGACCATGGACGATGGGTCCTATCCGCGGAAGTGGCGCTCCAGGCCGCGCCACACGTCGTCGTAGCCGCGCTGCAGGTGGTCCGCGGTCGAGGCCTGCGGGGCCAGGGTGACGGGCCAGCGCGTCTCGAACATGAAGGCCAGGCCGTCGTCGACCTTCTGCGGCTTCAGCTCGGCCGCGCTCGCCTTGTCGAACGTGTCCCGGTCCGGCCCGTGCGCCGACATCATGTTGTGCAGCGAGCCGCCGCCCGGCACGAATCCCCCCTTACCGGCGGTCTTGGCGTCGTACGCGCCCTCGATGAGCCCCATGTACTCGCTCATCACGTTCCGGTGGAAGTACGGCGGCCGGAACGTGTCCTCGCCCACCAGCCAGCGCGGCGCGAAGACGACGAAGTCGACGCCGGCGAGCCCCGGGGTGTCGGACGGCGACGTGAGCACCGTGAAGATCGACGGGTCCGGGTGGTCGTACGAGATGGTCCCGATGACGTTGAAGCGGCGCAGGTCGTATACGTACGGGACGTGGTTGCCGTGCCAGGCGACGACGTCGAGCGGGGAGTGGTCGTACGTCGCGGCCCAGAGGTTTCCGCAGAACTTGTTGACGACCTCGACCGGTCCCTCGGAGTCCTCGTACGCGGCGACGGGGGCCCTGAAGTCCCGTGCGTTCGCAAGGCCGTTGGCGCCGATCGGGCCGAGGTCGGGCAGCTGGAACGGGGCGCCGTAGTTCTCGCACACGTACCCGCGCGCCGACTCGTCCAGCAGCTCGACACGGAAGCGGACGCCGCGCGGGATCAGCGCGACCTCGCCCGGCCCGGCGGCGAGCATCCCGAACTCCGTGCGCAGCAGCAGCCCGCCGCGCTGCGGGACGATCAGCAGCTCGCCGTCCGCGTCGCTGAACACCCGTTCCGTCATGGGGGAGTTGGCGTGGTAGAGGTGCACGGCCATGCCGGTGCGCTGCGTCGCATCGCCGTTGCCGCCCAGCGTCCACAGGCCGGCCAGCCAGTCCGTGCCGGGGGCGGGCTCGGGCAGCGGGTCCCAGCGGCGCCGGTTGGGATCGGGAACGGTCTCGGTGAACGGGGCCGCGCGCACCGCCCCGTTGTCGACACGGCTGAACTCCGGGTGCGCCGCCGACGGGCGGATCCGGTACAGCCACGAGCGGCGATTGTGGGCCCGCGGCTCGGTGAACGCGGTGCCGCTGAGCTGCTCCGCGTACAGGCCGAGCGGCGCGCGCTGCGGCGCGTTGCGCCCCTCGGGCAGTGCCCCGGGCACGGCCTCGGATCCGTGCTCGTTCCCGAAGCCGGAGAGGTAGGTCAGCCCCTCGGCGGTCTTGCGTACGTCCCCGCTCATCATCGCTCCCTGGTCAATGATTCCTATGCAACACCGTAGGATTCGCGGGTGGGCGGCGCAAGACGTCACCGTCCGTCATCTGGTTGACGCGCAGCGGTACCAGAGGCCGAGCGGGCGCCCGCGGGCGTCCTCCCCGCGAGGGATCCGCCGACGTCAACGGTCCTCTACCGTCCGGGACATGCCCAGCCTTCCGTCCCTGCGCGCGCCCGCCGTGGCGCTGCTGACCTGCGCCCTGCTCGCGGGCGCCGCGGGCTGCGGGGACGGCGGAGACGGGAGGGGCGGGAGGGACGACGGCGGGCCGCGGCGCGTCGGGGAGGTCCTCTCCCGCACCGACGCCGAGGGCCACCACTACCGCCGGGTCCCCGAGGAGGGCGCACCGGAGGTTGGCCTGATCGTGAAGCCGCAGACGGGCCCCGCGGGCGGCTGGGAGGTCCGCGTCCGGGTCCGCCGCTTCCGCCTCAGCCCTCCGGGCACCCCGGCCCGGGCCGTCGAGGGCCACGGGTACGTGCGGCTCTACCTCGACGGCCGCTTCCTCGCCCGGCCGCGCTCCGTCGACTACCGCCTCCCCGGCACCCGCCTGCACCGCGGCACCCACCACCTCACCGCCCGCCTCTACGCCGACGACCACACGGTGTGGGCCGTCGCGGACAAGCCCGTCGAGGCCACCGCGGACCTGACCGCCTCCCCTTAGCCTGTTCTAGTCTGGCGGGATGGCCCACTCAACGCCCCTGCGCCGGGCGCCCGTTCAGCGGCGCAGCGCCGAGCGTCTGTCCCGGATCCTCGACGCCTGCGCCGAACTCCTCGACGAGACGGGCTACGACGAGCTGAGCACCCGCGCGGTCGCGCACCGCGCCGAGGTCCCCATCGGCTCCGTCTACCGCTTCTTCGGCAACAAACGCGCCCTGGTGGACGCGTTGGCCGATCGCAACCTCGACCGGTACGTGCGGCGGGTCACCGCGCGCCTCAGGGAGGTTCCCGCCGGCGACTGGCGGGCCGCGATGGACGCGGTGCTCGACGAGTACCTCGCGATGAAGCGCACGGCGCCGGGCTTCTCCCTGGTCGACTTCGGCACCCAGGTCCCCGTGGGCGCCCCGGACGCCGACCCCAACCACCGCGTCGCCGACACCCTCACCGAACTCCTCGCCCCGCGCCTCGACCGCGCCCCGGACGCCGCGCTGCGCCGCGCGTTCCTGGTGGCCGTCGAGTCCGCCGACGCCCTGGTCCGGCTCGCGTTCCGCATCGACCCGGAGCGCGGCGACGCGGCGGTCATCGGGGAGGTGCGGGAGCTGCTGCGCGCGTACCTGGCGCGCGTACTCGACTGACGCAGCCGCGTGAACCGCCCGTGACCTGGAGTTTTGCGCTTATTGCTCGCGTGTCAACGTCTTGTTAACGCTTGTTCGACCCACCTAGCGTCTCGCTGGCTGCCTCCCCCACGGCGGCTGTTCGAAGGCGAACGCAGACGTTAGGGAATCCCTCCATGCTGACCATTCTCGGGTTCGGCATGATCGCCACCTTCCTGGTGCTGATCATGATGAAGAAGGTGTCGCCGATCGCGGCACTCGTGCTCATACCGGCGCTGTTCTGCGTCCTGGTGGGCAAGGGGGCGCACCTCGGTGACTACGTCCTCGACGGCGTGGGCGACCTGGCACCGACCGCCGCCATGCTGATGTTCGCGATCGTCTACTTCGGCGTGATGATCGACGTCGGTCTCTTCGACCCGATCGTGCGCGGCATCCTGAAGTTCGCGAAGGCCGACCCCGTCCGCATCGTCGTCGGCACGGCCGTGCTCGCCGCGATCGTCTCGCTCGACGGCGACGGCTCCACCACCTTCATGATCACCGTCTCGGCGATGTACCCGCTGTACAAGCGCCTGAAGATGAGCCTCGTCGTGATGACGGGTGTCGCCGCGACCGCCAACGGCGTGATGAACACGCTGCCTTGGGGCGGCCCGACGGCCCGCGCCGCCACCGCGCTGAAGGTGGACGCCAGTGACATCTTCGTGCCGATGATCCCGGCGCTCGCCGTCGGCCTCGTCTTCGTGTTCGCCCTCTCGTACGTCCTCGGGCGCCGGGAGCGCAAGCGGCTCGGATACCTGTCGCTCGACGAGGACGTCACGGTCACCGAGACCGTCGAGGAGAAGGTGCTCGTCGGCGCCGGGAGCGGCAGCAAGGGGACCGGTGCCGGCGCCGGTGGCGGATCCGCGTCGTCCACCCCCTCGTACGAGAACGAAGAGGGCGAGACGTTCTCCGGGCTCGACCCGAACCGGGCCACCCTGCGCCCCAAGCTCTACTGGTTCAACGCCCTGCTCACCGTGGTGCTCCTGGCCTCCATGATCATGGAGTTGCTGCCGATCCCGGTCCTGTTCATGCTCGGCGCCGCGCTCGCGCTCTCGGTCAACTACCCGCACATGGCCGACCAGAAGGCCCGGATCGGCGCGCACGCCGAGAACGTGCTCAACGTCGCGGGCATGGTCTTCGCCGCCGCCGTCTTCACCGGCGTGCTCCAGGGCACCGGCATGGTCGACCACATGGCGAAGTGGGTCGTGGGCGGCATCCCCGACTGGATGGGCCCGCACATGGCACTCGTGACGGGCGTGCTGTCCATCCCCTTCACGTACTTCATGTCCAACGACGGCTTCTACTTCGGCATCCTGCCGGTGCTCGCCGAGGCCGGTCACGCGCACGGCGTCTCGACCCTCGAGATCGCCCGCGCCTCGCTCGCCGGACAGCCGCTGCACATGTCGAGCCCGCTGGTCCCCGCGGTCTACGTGCTCGTGGGCATGGCTAAGGTCGAGTTCGGCGACCACACCAAGTTCACCGTGAAATGGGCGGCGTTGACCGCGCTGGTCGTCCTCGGCGCCGGTCTGCTGTTCGGAATCGTGTGACCCGATGAATCCAGTGACCCGATGGACCGTGTGACCTCATGAGCCGTGCCTGGCTGCTCCGCCTCGTCATCGCCTTCAGCTTCGCGCAGGGGGCGGTGTCGATGGCGCGGCCCGCGGTCTCCTACCGGGCCCTCGCGCTCGGCGCCGACGAGCGTGCCGTCGGCGTCATCGCGGGGGTCTACGCGCTGCTCCCGCTGTTCGCCGCCGTGCCGCTCGGCCGACGCACGGACCACGGCCGGTGCGCGCCGCTGCTCCCCATCGGCGTGGCGCTCATCGCGGGCGGGTGCGCGCTGAGCGGACTCGCCAACACCCTTGTGGCGATGGCCGCCTGGAGCGGTGTCATGGGCCTCGGGCACCTGTGCTTCGTCATCGGCGCCCAGTCGATCGTCGCCCGGCAGTCCGCGCCCGAGGACCAGGACCGCAACTTCGGCCACTTCACCATCGGCGCCTCCCTCGGCCAGCTCGTCGGGCCGATCGCCGCGGGCGCCCTGATCGACGGCCACGACATGGCGGGCACGAGCGCGCTCGCGCTCCTCGTGTCGGCGGGCGTCTGCGCGCTGGCCGTGACCTCGCTGTGGCGCATCGAGACCGTCCGTACGCGGACGGGCGCGCGCACGAAGGACGCCTCCCGGGTCCCCGTGCACCGCATCCTGCGCACCCGTGGCGTGCCCGGCGGCATCTTCATCAGCCTCGCCGTCCTGTCGGCCACCGACATCCTCACCGCGTATCTGCCGGTGGTGGGGGAGCACCGGGGCATCGCGCCCTCCGTGGTCGGCGTGCTGCTCAGCCTGCGCGCGGGCGCGACGGTCGCCTGCCGCCTGGTCATGACCCCGCTCATCAACTGGCTCGGCAGGACCGCCCTGATCGCGACGACGTGTCTGCTCGCGGCGCTGCTGTGCGCGGGCATCGCGCTGCCCGTGCCGGTGTGGGTGCTCGGCGCGATGCTGATCGTCCTCGGCTTCTGCCTCGGGGTGGGCCAGCCGCTCTCCATGACCACGGTCGTCCAGGCCGCCCCCGCCGAGGCCCGCTCCACCGCCCTGGCGCTCCGGCTGACCGGCAACCGGCTCGGCCAGGTCGCGGCACCGGCGTCCGCGGGCGTGATCGCGGGCGTGGCGGGGACGGCGGCGCCGTTCGTGATGCTGGGCGGGCTGCTGGCCGTCGCGGCGGGGCTCGGCGTGCGGGGCGGTGGCGGGCGCGGTTCCGTGCCCAAGAGGACATGGGCTCCCCGCCTCCGCCGACGCGAGAAGGAGCGCCAGCGGCACTGACCCGGCGGCCCGGGCCCCAGCAGACGCCAGCACCCCTGGACCCCTGGACCCCTGGACCCCTGAAACTAGCGACGCTAGTTTGGCTGGGCACGTACGTGACACCCCGCACTCGCTCAGGGAGTTGTTCTCACCATGGTCCGCGCCGCTGTACTGCCCGCCGTCGGCTCGCCGCTGGAGATCGCCGACATCGACCTGCCCGAACCGGGGCCCGGCCAGGTCCGGGTGCGGCTCGCCGCAGCCGGCGTCTGCCACTCCGACCTGTCCCTGACCAACGGCACCATGCGGGTCCCGGTCCCCGCGGTCCTCGGCCACGAGGGCGCCGGCACCGTCGTCTCCGTCGGCGAAGGCGTCACGCACGTGGCCCCCGGCGACGGCGTCGTCCTCAACTGGGCGCCCTCCTGCGGCAGCTGCCACGCCTGCGGGCTCGGCGAGGTCTGGCTGTGCGCCAACGCGCTCGCGGGAGCGGCGAACATCCACGCGAAGCGCGCGTCCGACGGCAGTGACCTCCACCCCGGACTGAACGTCGCCGCGTTCGCCGAGGAGACGGTCGTCGCCGCGAACTGCGTCCTGCCGGTGCCGGCCGGCGTCCCGCTCACCGACGCGGCCCTGCTCGGCTGCGCCGTGCTCACCGGGTACGGCGCCGTGCACCACTCCGCCCGCGTACGGGAGGGGGAGACCGTCGCGGTGTACGGCGTCGGCGGTGTCGGCCTCGCCACGCTCCAGGCCGCGCGCATCGCGGGGGCCTCGAAGATCATCGCGGTCGACGTCTCCCCGGAGAAGGAGGCACTCGCCCGCGCGGCGGGCGCCACGGACTACGTCGTGGCCTCCGAGACGACCGCGCGCGAGATCCGCGGGCTCACGGACAAGCAGGGCGTCGACGTGGCGGTGGAGTGCGTCGGCCGTGCCGTCACGATCCGGACCGCCTGGGAGTCCACGCGGCGCGGCGGGCGCACCACCGTCGTCGGCATCGGCGGCAAGGACCAGCAGGTCACCTTCAACGCCCTGGAGATCTTCCACTGGGGCCGCACCCTGTCCGGCTGCGTCTACGGCAACTGCGACCCGGCACAGGACCTCCCGGTGCTCGCCGAGCACATCCGTGCGGGGCGCCTCGACCTGAGCACCCTCGTGACCGAGCGGATCGCTCTGGACGGGATCCCGGCGGCGTTCGACAACATGGTGGCGGGCAAGGGCGGGCGGGCGCTGGTCGTGTTCTAGGGCTGCCGCTTCCGGGGCCGCCGTGCCGATGAGTTCCCGGGTCGCGTCCGGTCTGTAAGAGGAGAAGTCTGATGGCAGACCGGCGCGACCGGCACCGGCATCGGATCGGGAACCCAGGAGGCACACCATGTCCGCCAGCGCTCAGAAGATCCGCCCCTGCTTGTGGTTCGACGGCAAGTCCGAGGAGGCCGTCGACTTCTACATGTCGCTCTTCCCCGGTTCCGACAACAAGGTCCTCGAGGTCCAGCGCTTCGGCGACGAGGGGTCCCAGGAGCCGGGCTCGGGCGTCGTCGTGTCGTTCCGCCTGGCGGGCACCGAGTATCAGGCGCTGGACGGCGGCCCCGAGTTCAAGTTCAACGAGGCGGTCTCGTTCTCCGTCGACTGCGACGACCAGGCCGAGGTCGACCGGCTGTGGGACCGCCTGACGGCGGACGGCGGCGAGGCGGGTCCGTGCGGCTGGTGCAAGGACAAGTACGGCCTGTCGTGGCAGATCGTCCCGCGCCGCCTCCCCGAACTCCTCGCGGACCCCGACCGGGACCGGGCCGGCCGGGTCCTGGCCGCGATGATGAAGATGGGCAAACTGGACGTCGCCACCCTCGAATCGGCCTGACCCAATCCAAGCCCCTGCGGTGGTTGGTTTTTCAAGCCCCTGAGTGGGTCAACCGGGGGAACGACCTCGCCGCGACCAGGAACACCAGCGTGGTGAGCGCGAACGGCCACGTGAACATGTGCCCGCCCACCGGCGCCGCGAGCGCCCCGAACGCCGGCGCGCACACCGTGGCGGCCACGGCCCCCGCGACGGCGTACGCCACCGTCCGCCGCGTAGCCGCGAGGAACACCCCGCACAGCGCGAGCGCGACAAGCGCGGCGTTGTACGCGGACGTGCCGTCGGCGAGCTGCGCGGCGGGCTCGCCGAGGGCCCACGCGGTCGCCATGCCCGCGACGTTCCCGAGGCAGGCCACGCCCGCGACCCGCGGCCCGGCCACCAGCAGCCCGGCGAGCACCAGGGCCCCCGCGTACCACTGTGGCATCAGGAAGATCTGGCCGAATCCGGCGAAGAACCCGTGCACGACGTCGTCGAGCTGGAGGCCCGTCCTGGCCCCGGACACCGCCCGGGGGAACGCGGCGATGCCGCCCCCGCCGGTCCACACCCGCGCGAACCCCGGCGCGGCCAGCGTGACGACGCTCGCCACGAGGCAGAACGGCAGGGTCAGGGCGGGCAGCCCCCACGAGCCGAGGGCCCGGCCCCCGGCGGCGGTGGCCACGGTCGCGGCGGCGCACCCGAGCAGCGCCACGAGCACCGACGACAGCTGGTCAGGGTTCAAGAAGACCGCACAACTCACGCCCACCAGGCACGAGTTGAACCCCTCCATGCCGACCGTGAGCCGCTCCTTGTCCACCCCGAGCAGCGCGGCCACCAGCGTGCCGACGGCGGCGCCCCCGACCCCGTAGAGCCCGTACTCCCACCCGGCGGAGAACAGCGCGGCGGCGAACAGAGCGCCGGTGAGGGCGCGCGGCAGGAACGTCACCTGGCCGATTCCGCGCAGCACGCGCAGTGCGAACTGTCTACAGTCGGTTGCCCAACTCTGCCCGATTTCCTGATGAATCGCGGCATCCATCGTCTGCGCCATGCGCCGCTCCCGTGTTACGAAGATGTTTCCGGCCCGGCGAATGTACGTTACAGCTACTCCCTGGGAAGTTCCGGGCCGGGGGCGGGAACACGCCACCGCCACCGCGCCCGCTCAGTGCGCCGCCGACACCCCCAGCTCCGCCCGCAGCGCCCGCTCCCCGGCCCCGGTCACCCGCACCGCCCGCTCGGAGCCGATCCGCTCGACCCACCCCGCCGCGAAGGCGTGAGTGCACAGCGCGGCGCCCGCCCGTCCGGCCAGGTGCGGCCGGCGCTCCGTCCAGTCCAGGCAGCCGCGCGTCAGCGGCCGCCGCGGCCCCGGCTCCAGCGGCGACCCGAGGTCGCGGAACCAGCCGTGCCCCGCGTCGGTGAGCGCGAAGGCCGAGGAGTCGGCGTCGGCCCGCAGCAGTCCCCGCTCGACCATCGCGTCGGTGACCGTGATGCCGAGCCGGCCCGCGAGATGGTCGTAGCAGGTCCGCCCGCGGGCCATCGCGGTCCGCGCCGACGTGGCCCGCAGCGTGGGGGGCCGCTCCCCGCCGTCCGGCGCGGCGTATCCGGCGAGGCCCTCCAGGAGCTGCGCGACCCGCGCGTCGGCCAGCCGCAGATACCGGTGGCGGCCCTGCCGCTCCTCGGCGAGCAGCCCGCCCGCGACGAGCTTGCCCAGGTGCTCGCTCGCGGTCGACGCCGCGACGCCCGCGTGCCGCGCCAGCTCGCCCGCCGTCCAGGCCCGCCCGTCGAACAGCGCGAGCAGGCAGGCGGCCCGCGTCTCGTCGGCGATCAGCGAGGCGAGAGCGGCGAGGCGCGGAGCGCCGGGTTCCTTGGAGGCGGCCATACGTCCACCATGCCCCGCCCACGCTTCGGCGCCCGCCGAACGGTCACCGGCGCGGAGGCGTCACCCGCCCCGAACCGTCAGCGCGCCCCCGCGCCCACCTGCTCGTACTGCACGGCGAGCCCGTCGAGCAGCGCCGTGAGTCCCGTCTCGAAGGCGCGGTCGTCGACGATCTCCTGCCGTTCGGCGAGCAGATGCGCCTGGCCGAGGTGCGGATAGTCGGCGGGGTCGTACGCCGCCTCGTCGTCGGGGAAGCCGCCGGCGAACGAGCCGAGCGCGGAGCCCGTCACGAAGTACCGCATGAGCGCGCCGATGGACGTGGCCTGCGGCGGCGGCCACCCGGCGTCGACCATCGAGCCGAACACCGCGTCGGCGAGCCGCAGTCCGGCCGGCCGGTGTCCCGGCCCGCGCGCGAGCACCGGGACGATGTTCGGGTGCGCGCGCAGCGCCGCCCGGTAGGAGACGGCCCAGTCGTGCAGCGCGGTGCGCCAGTCCCGCGCGTCGTCCGCCTCGAACATCGACAGGTCGACCTGCGCGCTCACCGAGTCGGCGACCGCCTCCAGGATCTGGTCCTTCGTGCGGAAGTGGTTGTAGAGGGAGGGCCCGCTCACCCCGAGCTCGGCGGCGAGCCGTCGCGTCGAGACGGCCGCGAGGCCCTCGGCGTCGACGAGGGTGCGGGCCGCGTCGACGATGCGATCTCTGCTCAGGAGGGGCTTGCGCGGTCGGGCCATGCGGCACATAGTAGGGCTGCAAGCCATAAACTAGCAGTGCTAATTAACCGGTGATCCGGTTGATCGGGCCGAACCACACGGGAGTGGCGCATGAACCTGGAGCTGAGCGAGGAGCAGACGGCGGTGCGCCGGCTCGCCAAGGACTTCGTCGACCGCGAGATCGCGCCGAACGTGGTGGCGTGGGACCGGGCGGAGGAGGTGGACCGGGGCATCGTCAAGAAGCTCGGCGAGGTCGGCTTCCTGGGCCTGACCATCGACGAGGAGTACGGCGGCTCGGGCGGCGACCACCTCGCGTACACGCTGGTCACGGAGGAGCTGGGGCGCGGCGACTCGTCGGTGCGCGGCATCGTCTCCGTCTCCCTCGGCCTGGTCACCAAGCCGATCCAGCAGTGGGCGAGCGAGGAACAGAAGCGGCACTGGATCCCGAGGCTGACGGCCGGCGAGGCGCTCGGCTGCTTCGGCCTCACCGAGCCGGGCCACGGCTCGAACCCGGCGGATCTCCAGACCCGGGCCGTGCGCGACGGCGACGATTACGTGATCAATGGCACGAAGATCTTCATCACCAACGGCACCTGGGCCGACGTCGTCCTCCTCTTCGCCCGCACCAACGACACCCCGGGCCACAAGGGCATCTCCGCCTTCCTGGTCCCCACCGACACCCCCGGCCTGACCCGCAACACCATCCACGGCAAGCTCGGGCTGCGCGGCCAGGCCACCGCCGAGCTGGTCCTGGAGGACGTCCGCGTGCCGGCCTCCGCGATGATGGGCCCGGAGGGCAAGGGCTTCTCGATCGCCATGTCCGCGCTCGCCAAGGGCCGGATGTCGGTGGCCGCCGGCTGCGTGGGCATAGCCCAGGCCGCCCTCGACGCGGCCGTCGGATACGCGGGCGAGCGCGAGCAGTTCGGCAAGTCCATCGCCTCGTACCAGCTGGTGCAGGAGCTGATCTCCGACATCTCCGTCGACGTGGACGCGGCCCGCCTGCTGACCTGGCGCGTCGCCGATCTCATCGACCGCGGCGAGGACTTCGCGACGGCGGCGTCCAAGGCGAAGCTGTTCGCGTCCGAGGCGGCGGTCCGCGCGGCGAACAACGCCCTCCAGGTCTTCGGCGGTTACGGCTACATCGACGAGTACCCCGTCGGGAAGCTGCTGCGCGACGCCCGCGTCATGACCCTCTACGAGGGCACGAGCCAGATCCAGAAGCTGATCATCGGCCGCGCGCTGACGGGCGTGTCGGCCTTCTGATCCCCAACTGACCTGGAATGAGTACGTAGTTGAGTACCGGAGCGGATGGGGGTGCGCCCCCGTCCGCTCCATGCTGTCCGCATGAGTGACACACCGGTCAAGCAGCAGAACACCGTGGCCTTCTACGGACAGGCCGTCGCCTCCTTCGTCGTCGCTCTCACCGCGACGGCCATCGGGATCTACAGCCTCGACGTCAGCGGCTGGATCCGCGCGTTCCTGGCGATCGCCGTCCTCTACCTCACGACGTCGGCGTTCACGCTGGCCAAGGTGATCCGGGACCGCCAGGAGGCGGGCCAGATCGTGAGCAGGGTCGACCAGGCCCGCCTGGAGAAGATCCTTGCGGACCACGACCCGTTCAAGCCGGTGGTGTGAGGCGGGTCAGCCGCGGGAGTGCACCACCTCGCCGCCGCCCTCCGCCCAGTCCTTGCTTGCGACCACGCCGAGCCGCGCGAACCGGTCCACGTCGCCCGAGGACCGCGGCGGTGTGCGGCTCCACCACGTCGTCGATGTACAGCTTCAGCGGGCCGACCCGGAACCGGTCGTCGTCGAACTCCTTCGCGGCGCCTCCTCGACGCTGGAGACGGTGCGCGCGATCCTGGCCACCATGGTGGCGCCTCCCGAGTGAAACGCGCCCCGTTTCCCGAAACCGGGGGCTAAGCGCTCGCTCACCCCGGAGGGTAGGGTGTGGCACCAGCCCCACGGGAGGATGTGAGTGCACCGATGACGCAGGACGAGCGTGGTGACAGCGAGGCCACGGACGAGATGCCGTGGGCCGATGTCACGCCCGACGCGGCCCGGCGGCTGCTCGTCGCCGCGGTGCAGGCGTTCGCCGAGCGTGGCTATCACGCCACCACGACCCGCGACATCGCGAGCCGCGCCGGCATGAGCCCGGCCGCGCTCTACATCCACTACAAGACCAAGGAAGAGCTGCTTCTCAAGATCAGCCGGATCGGCCACGACAAGGCCCTGGCGATCCTGCTCCGGGCCGTCGAGAGCGAGGGCATGGCCGCCGAGCGGCTCGCGGAGGCCGTCCGTTCCTTCGTCCGCTGGCACGCGGGGCACCACATGACCGCGCGCGTCGTCCAGTACGAGCTGGACTCGCTCGGCGAGGAGAACCGGCCCGAGATCGTGGCGCTGCGCCGGCGGAGCGACTCCGCGGTGCGGGAGATCATCAACGACGGCGTGAAGGCGGGCGAGTTCGACGTCCCCGACGTGCCGGGCACCACGGTCGCCGTGCTCTCGCTCTGCATCGACGTGGCCCGATGGTTCAACGCGGAGGGCAAGCGGACGCCCGACGAGGTCGGCGCACTGTACGCCGACCTCGTGCTGCGCATGGTGAGTGCCCAGAAGCAGTAGCGGGACTCAGGGGGCAGTAGTGGGACTCAGAAGCAGTAGCGCGGCTCAGAGGTAGTAGCGGGACACCGACTCGGCGACGCACACCGGCTTGTCGCCGCCCTCGCGCTCCACGCTGAACGCCACGGTCACCTGCACGCCGCCGGCCACGTCCTCCACGTTCGTGACCTTCGCGGTGGCGCGCAGCCGCGAGCCGACCGGGACGGGGGCGGGGAAACGGACCTTGTTCGTCCCGTAGTTGACGCCCATCTTCATGCCCTCGACCTTCATCAGCTGCGGGCCGAAGAGGGGCAGCAGCGACAGGGTCAGATAGCCGTGCGCGATGGTCGTCTTGAACGGCCCGTCCTTCGCGCGCTCCGGGTCGACGTGGATCCACTGGTGGTCACCCGTCGCCTCGGCGAACTGGTCGATGCGGCTCTGCTCGATCTCGACCCAGTCGCTGTACCCGAGCTGCTCGCCGACGGCGCCCTTCAGGTCGTCGACGTCCTTGAAAACGCGCGGCTCCGCCATGTTCAGTGACCTCCCAGATACGATGCCTAAGCGCTTGCTCAGGGCTCTTCGCATGCTAACAACGCAGCCGCTCCCGCACTAGGTTCGTCTACTCTCGGATGGGTGCCACAGATTCCGGAGAAGATCCACGAGCTCACCGTCGGCCAGGTGTCGGCGCGCAGCGGCGCCGCCGTCTCCGCGCTGCACTTCTACGAGTCCAAGGGTCTGATCACCAGCCGCCGCACCTCGGGCAACCAGCGCCGGTACTGCCGCGACACCCTGCGCCGCGTCGCCTTCATCCGGGCCGCCCAGCGCGTCGGCATCCCGCTCGCCACGATCCGCGACGCCCTCGCCGAGCTCCCCGAGGAGCGCACCCCGAACCGGGACGACTGGGCGCGCCTCTCGGAGGTCTGGCGGTCCGAACTGGACGAGCGGATCAAGCAGTTGGGCCGGCTGCGAGATCATCTGACCGACTGCATCGGGTGCGGCTGTCTGTCCCTGGAGACCTGCGTCCTGTCCAACCCGGACGACGTCTTCGGCGAGCGCCTCACGGGCTCCCGTCTGATGGGGGAACGCCGGGAGCGTCCGGCGCAGGCATGATCCTCGGCCCCAGCGCCCTGAATACCGCGCTGAGCACGACCGCCGCGATCGCCCCGGCCGCGACCCCGCTGCCGAACAGGGTGCGGGCCCACGTCGGCAGTTCCGCGTACATCTCCGGCGCCACGATCGGCAGCATCCCGATCACCAGGGCGAGCGCGATGACGACGCTGTCGGTGCCGTGCGTGAGGTCCGTACGGGAGAGCATGCCGAAGCCCATCACGGCGATCACCGCGTAGATGACGAGGCCCGCGGCGCCGACGACCGGCTCCGGGATCGCCGCGAGCACGCGCGTCAGCGGGGTGATCAGGCCGCACACGATCAGCAGCACACCGGCCGCAGCCGTCACGAACCGGCTGCGTACGCGGGTGAGTTGGACGATGCCGATGTTCTCGGCGCTGGTCACCATCAGCGACGTACCGAAGAGCCCCGAGGCGAGCGAGACGAGCGCGTCGGCGCGGGCGATGCGCGGCACGTCGCGGCCCGGGTCGGGGGTGCGGCCCACGGCCTCGCTGTTGAGGACCGTCTGCCCGGTGGCCTCGGCGAGCGAGGCGAGGGCGAAGACCAGGAGCGGGATGGCGGCGAGCAGGTCGAAGTGCGGGGCGCCGTACGGGAAGGGGTCGGGCAGCGCGAAGGTGCCGCCGTGCGCGACCTCGATGTCGGTGCCCATGAGCGCGGCGATCACCGTGCCGCAGACCAGGCCGAGCAGCACCGCCATCTGCCGCCACACCCCACGCAGGACGAGGAAGAAGAACGCGATGACGCCCAGCGTCGCGAAGCCCAGGCCGGGACCCGAGGCGACCATCGGCGCGGTCACCTTGATCATGTTGATGCCGATGAGGACGACCGTCGTGCCCATCACCAGCGGCGGGAACAGCCGGACCAGGCGCCCGTAGAAGGGGAGTACGCAGAGCAGGAAGGCGGCCGCGACCAGGACGGAGCCCGAGGCCGTCGCCGGGCCGTACTCCTGCGCGATCTGCAGGAAGATCGCCACCGCGGCGCCGCCCGGCAGCATCAGGAACGGCAGCCGGGCGCCGACGCGCAGCGCCGCCACCCCGAGCGACTGAAGCAGCGCGCCCACCCCGCACAGCACGAGGGTCGCGCTGAGCAGCGAGGCGGTCTGCGTCGTCGACAGCTTCAGCGTCGTCGCGATGAGGATGACGGAGGAGACGGGCGCGGCCACGCCCGCCAGCACGTGCTGGCAGGCGAGGGGGACGAGTCGCTTCAGGGGCAGGCGCTCGTCGACCGGAGCTGTAGGCGGTGCGGCGGTCGCGGTCACCGCTTCAGCCACGGCAGCTCGGCCGCGGCGTAGCGGTAGGAGCGGAAGACGGCGTTGGGCTCCGACGGGAAGAGCTTGCGGACCTCTTCCTCGGAGTAGCCGCCGAAGAACGGGACGATGTACTCCCAGCACAGGTAGCCGTCCTCGGTCACCTCGAAGAGCCGGCCCGCGGGGGAGTCGGTGATCAGGGTGTTGCCGTTCGGGAGGCGCTGGGCGCTGCCCATGAACGGCGCGAAGAACGACTCGCGCGCCGGGTCGTGGTACTCCCACGCGATCTTGCCGCTGGAGCGCTCGATCTCGATGACGCGGCTGAACGGCACGTCCCAGTGCGGCCGGAAGACGCCGTTGTCGAAGACGAGGAAGTTGCCGTTGTCCAGCTCCGTCGGGCAGTGCTGCTGAGACACCACGCCCGGCTCGGAGCGCCAGATGATGTCCCCCGTCGCCCGCTCGATGACGACGACGGCCGACACGGAGCGGAAGCTCGCGAGGATGTTCCCGTCGGCGAGCGGCAGCACGCTGTTGATGAGCGGGTAGTGCTCGCGGGCGTAGTCCGGGTGCAGCGGGAAGTCCTCGCGGCCGAGGCGCTCGGAGACCTTCCACTCCCAGGTCGTGTTCCCCTCGGCGTCGACCTCGACGATCGTGTCCGCCCAGACGGTGGTGCCGCCGGCCTCGGACCCCGGTACGCCGCCGCGCACGGCCGCCGCCGCGTCCCCGGTCAGCGCTTCGAGCGCCGTGTAGAGGATCCGGCCGTCGCCGTAGTGGTGGGCGTCGTGGTGCTGCAACGGGTCGCGGTGCTCGCGCAGCACCGTGCCGTCCGGGGCGATCTCCTGCATGAGGCCGCCGCGGTACTTGTGCCACATGGGGAAGAGGGCGGGCTCGTCGGGCAGTACGCCGTTGTAGGCGAGGTTCCCGTTCGGGAGGATCCGCGCGTGCCGGCCGGGGCGGTTCGGGAGGTTCCATTGGTGGACGACCTCGCCGTGCAGGTCGATCAGGTACACCTCGCCCGTGCCGGTCAGCGGGGCGAAGAGCGTGTAGCCGCCGAACGCCGCGTCCTCGTCGAGGGCGAGGAGTCCGGTGCCGCGGCGGCGGCGCTGGTTCTGGTCCACACGAGCCATGGAGGCCCTCCATCCGGTCGGAGATCAAGACAGTGATCAAGACAGTGGTTAACTTTTTTAAGTACTGGTTAATGAGTTAACCACGACGGTAGGCTGCGGGGAACAGGGGCCGATGCGAAAGGGCGTTACAAGTTCATGAACGTGGGACCCGGAATCCGGCGCAGGCGCCGCGGCCTCGAACTGACGCTCGCCGAGGTGGCCCGCCGCGCCGGGGTCTCCGTCCCGTTCCTGAGCCAGGTCGAGAACGGGCGCTCGCGCCCCAGCATGGGCTCGCTGCAACGCATCGCCGACGCCCTCGACACCACCGCCGTCGAACTCCTCGCCTCCGCCGAGCCGCCCCGCCCGGTCGACGTGGTGCGCGCGGCGGAGAAGCCCGCGATGGCCGACGGCGCGCGCCCCCTCGTGCGCGGCGAACAGCGGCTGCACGCCCTGGAGTTCACCGGTGAGCACGACTGGGAGCGCGTCTTCCGGCACGACGGGGACGAGGTGATGTACGTCGCCGACGGCTCGATCGAGACCGAGGTGGACGACACCCACTACGTCCTGGAGCGCGGCGACACGCTGTACTGCGCCGCCGGACTCGCGCACCGCTGGCGCCCTTTGGAGCCGGGGACGCGGGTCCTCGTCGTGGGGATCGCCAAGCCGTAGGGCCTGTCTTCCCCTTGTCGGCGGCGGGACTTGGCGCGACCATGCCTCGCATGGCAGTGGCGGTCGCTTCACTCAAGTACGAGTCGGCCCGCACGGGCCGCCAGTCCCTGGTCTACGACGACGACGGCTACCACCTGGTGCGGTTCCCGTACGAGGGCGACGAGGAGTCGTACGACCCGTGGGCCATGCACGACCCGGCGGGCGGTGGCGGTTCCTCGGCGTACCCGGACGCCCGCTCGGGGCTGATCTGGCCCAGCCACGACGGCTGGGGCACGCTGTCCGCGCTGGTCTTCTGGGCCCCGGACGCCCGCGCGACGGAGTACCGCGCGCGCTTCGTGCGCGATCCGCTGGGGCTCCGCACCGGCTACGACTCCACCGCCACCACCGACATCTCGCCCACGGGCGGCGGGCAGTACCGCTCGTACACCTGGCAGATGTTCGTGCACCCCGGCACCCCGGTCGGCTTCAAGGTCTCGGCCCGCTCCGGGGACACCCCGCTGAAGGTGGCGATCACGCTGGCCGAGTTCAAGCTGGCGATCCAGACGGACGTCCTCACCCCTGACGGAGCCCGGCGGGAGGCCCACCGCGCCGGTTCGGGTCGGTCTTCGGCATTGACCCGCTCGAGGCGCCCCACGCCTCGTAGAGTCGCCCCCGTGATTGAGAACGAGGCTCCGGATTCGCATCTGCCCATGCTCGCGACGCCGCAGGCCGAGCGGCTCCGGGCGCTCGTGGCCACGTGCGTGCGGGCGCGATACGGGGCGGAGGAGGGCCTCCGCCTCGCCGGTGACGCGGTCGAGCGCGACGGTCACCTCTTCCCGCTGGCGAACCTCGCGCTGCGGTGCGCGGAGGCGCCTGAGGACGGCTGGCCCGCGCTCGTCGACGCCCACTTCGCGGCGTTGGCGGACGCCTCACGGGGCGGCGAGGACGCCGAGGAACTGCTCGCGGGGACGTGTCTGCGGCTCGTGCCCGCGGACGCCGTCGGCGGTGCGGCGCCGGTGCCCACGCGCGAGGTCGCCGAAGGGCTGCGCCTCGCGCTCGCGCTCGACGGACCCGACTCCGTACGCCTGTTGACCGACGAGGACGTGGCGCGGGCCGGCGCCGACGAGCTGTGGGGCGCAGCGCGGCGCGCCCTGACCCGCGCACCGATGCGGCACGAGGAGGTCCGGCTCGACGGGCACCCCGTCCTGTACTCCGTGTACGGCGACGCGCACTCCGTCGCGACCAAGGCCGTCGTGCTGCCCGAGGTCGTCGCGGAGGTCACCGGGCGCCGGATGCCGGATGCGGGCGCCCTCGTCGCCGTGCCCACCCGGCACCTGCTCGCCTTCCACCCGATCGTCGACGGCGCCGCGGCCGACGCCCTGGACGACCTCGCCACGTATGCCGTCCGGGCCCACGACGAAGGGCCGGGGCCGCTCTCGCCCCGCGTCTACTGGTGGCACGACGGGCGCCTCGCCTCGCTCACCGACATCGACGACGCGACCCGCACGATCGAGCAGCGGCCGCCGCGCGAACTCGTCGACGTGATGAAGGCGTTGCGCGCGCTCGACCGGGCGGGCCGGCTCGCCTGTGCCGCGCCGACCGTGCCGGGCGCCGGGCCGGAGTCCTTCGCCGCCGCGCTCGCCCGCGCCCTCGCGCACGCGGAGGGCGACCCCGACGCCGCGCGCGTCGAGACGTGGGACGCCTGGCTCGCGGCCCAGCGGCGCGGCACCGCCCTCTTCGCACACGCCAAGGACGGTGAACCGCAGGTGGGAGAAGGGGAGTTGGAGGAGGAGGATGTCGCCCGCGCCTGGCTCGACGCCTTCTACCTCTCCCTCGTCACTCGCGACCGCGACCTCACCACGCGCCTGTGCCAGGTACCGCTCGACACCCTGCGCGGCAGCGCCCCGGTGGACGACTATGTGCCGCACTGGATCGACGTCCTTCAGGGCCACTGGCTGCGCCGCCCCGTCGACGACGTCGTGGACCGGCTCGTCACCACCATCAAGGCCTCGCACCCGGACGTCGCGACCCTCGCGCCGAAGGACTTCCTCAACCTCGTCGACTACCAGCCCGTCGCCCTCTTCCACCGGCTGCTCACCCACGACCACGAGGCCTTCGGTGAGGCGCTCGCGGAATCCCTTGTGCAGCACGCCGATTACTGGGGCGATTCGCGCGCGCCGCGCGCCCGCGTGGCACTCGGCCCGCTCGCGCTGGCGTGCCTCGCGTACGACATGGACTTCCCGCTCCGCACCGACCTGCCGTACCTGCCGAAGTACCTGCTCAACCGGCAACGCCTGGAGGTCGCGCCGAGCTAGGGTCCGTCGCTCGGATCAGGTGTGCGCGTGGATCAGGGTGCGCCTGGACCAGGGGGAGAGTGCGTCTGGATCAGGGGGTGCGCCGGAATCGGGGCCGCACCCCCGTCGCGCTGTACGTCACCTGGTTCTCGCGGGCCGGCCTACGCGGAGACAAGCAGCCGCGCCAGCCTGGCCTCCGCCAGTGCCATGGGTGTGAGGACGGGCCGCGGCACGACGATGCCGCAGCGGGTGCACACGGGACCCGAGGAGGGTTCGTGCGCCAGATCGTGCTGCCAGACCAGGCTGCTGCCCGCGCACACCGGGCAGCACGCGCCGGGGTCGCGCTCAAGTGCCGTGATGAGCCTGCGCAGCACTTCGGCCAGCGGCTCCGTGGGATGCACGGACGGGTCGTCGCACCAGGCGACGCCGAAGCCGCCCCAGGTCAGCCGGTGCCAGTCGTCCACGCTGCCCGGGCGGCGCAGCCCGTCGTGCTTCTCCTTGCGCCTGCGCTCCGCGAAGGCGACTTCGTACGCGAGCCAGACGGCCCGCGCCTCCTCCAGCTCCTCCAGTGCCGCGACGAGGCGGGCCGGGTCGGGGGAGCGGTCCTCGGGGTCGAACCCCGCCCGGGAACAGAGGTGGTCCCAGGTCGCTCGGTGCCCGTAAGGGGCAAATCTCTCAAGGCACTTGCGCAGTGAATAGCGCCGCAGTGCCAGATCGCTCAGCGGATCGCGCACCTGTCTCGCCAGACTTCGGAATCCGGCCATCGCCCTGCACCTCCGTCACACGTACGTCGGCGTCGCCGCAGCCAAGAAGCAACGTCGCCGAGTAGACGTATCGACACGCGATTCGGATCCCCTCGAAGGCCACGGAATCCCATCCGATTTCCGATGGGCCCCATCACCGGCACCTTCTGAGGCCGGGGAGTACTTGAGTGACGCCTGAGTGTTCCCTGTGCTGATTCCGAAAACGTGACGCATGTTCATCTTCTGTCTTTGGCTAACCGTCGGTAACCTCCGGCGCCATGGGAAGCCTTATGGGAAGCCTTACGAAGAGAGTTACGGCCCTGGCGGCACTTGTGCTCACCGCCGGACTGCTCTCGCCGACGTCGACCGCGACCGCCGCCGACGACCCCACCGCGGCCGCCGACTACTGCAAGGGGCAGTGCGCGGACATCCTGCCGCCCGGAGCGAACGGCAGTGCCACCCTCGCCCAGATCCTCGGCAACAAACTGCTGGGTACCCAGCCACCGCACGCCGACGATCAACTCGGTCCCTATGACGCGCTGTCGTCCGGATATCCGTCTCTCACCGACGACACACTCACGAACTTCTTCAACGATTCCTCCTTCGGCGTCAAGGATGATCAGGTCGGTTCCGTCACCCGTCCCCGCGAGGATGTGACGATCACCCGTGACAAGAAGAACGGCGTACCCCACATCAAAGGTTCCTCGCGCTACGGAACAGAATTCGGGGCCGGCTTCGCCGCAGGTCAGGACCGCCTCTGGCTGATCGACCTGTTCCGTCACATCGGCCGCGGCGAACTGACGTCGTTCGCCGGCGGCGCCCTCGCGAACCAGGGTCTTGAACAGGAGTTCTGGCCGCAGGCCCCGTACACCGAAAAGGACCTCGAACAGCAGGTCGACTACATCAAGAGGACCGGCGGGGCCCGCGGCAAGCAGGCCATGGACGACGCGCAGGCCTATATCGACGGGCTCAACGCCTATCGGGAGAAGTCGAAGAAGGGCCGCTACTTCCCCGGTGAGTACGTGCTCACCGGCAAGGTCGACGCGATCACGAACGCGGGCGAGATCCAGCCGTTCAAGGTGACCGACATGATCGCCCTCGCCTCCGTCGTCGGCGGACTCTTCGGCAACGGCGGCGGCGGAGAGGTCGACGCGGCGCTCTCCCTGCTCAAGTCGCAGGAGAAGTACGGCGTCCAGAAGGGCACCGAGGTCTGGGAGTCCTTCCGCGGCCGCGAGGACCCGGAGGCCGTCACCACGATCCACGACGGCACGAAGTTCCCGTACGGCGAGAAGCCGGCCCACGCGCGCGGGGAGGCGCTCCCCGACAAGGGCTCGGTGGAGAAGGAGCCCCTCGTGTACGACAAGGAGGGCTCGGCGGCGACGGAGTCGACGAAGAGCGACACCGTCGCGAAGGACCCCGTCAAGGCACCCGCCAAGCTCAAACCGCTCCAGGGCATGTACGACAAGGGCGTCCTGCCGTCGAACCTGTTCACGCAGTCGGCCTCCAAGAAGGGCATGTCGAACGCCCTCCTCGTCTCCGGCAAGCACACCGCGTCCGGCAACCCGGTCGCCGTGTTCGGCCCGCAGACCGGCTACTTCGCGCCACAGCTGCTGATGATGCAGGAGCTCCAGGGCCCCGGCATCAGCGCGCGCGGCGTCTCCTTCGCCGGCGTCGGCATGTACATCCAGCTCGGCCGCGGCCAGGACTACGCGTGGTCCGCGACCTCGGCGACCCAGGACATCACCGACACGTACGCGGTCCCGCTGTGCGAACCCGACGGCTCCAAGCCGACCAGGCAGTCGTCCTCGTACATGTACCGGGGCACGTGCACGCCCATGGAGAAGCTGGAGCGGAAGAACGCCTGGAAGCCGACGATCGCCGACTCCACGGCCGCCGGCTCCTACCGCATGCAGGTCTTCCGCACGAAGTACGGGATCGTCAGCCATCGCGCCACCGTCGACGGAAAACCCGTCGCCTACACGGCACTTCGCTCCACGTACCGCCACGAGGCCGACTCGATCCTCGGCTTCCAGATGCTGAACGACCCGTCGTACGTCAAGGACGCGGCGTCCTTCCAGAAGGCGGCGCAGCACATCAACTACGCGTTCAACTGGTTCTACGCCGACTCGCGCGACATCGCGTACTACAACAGCGGTACGAACCCGGTGCGCGCCAAGGACGTCGACATGTCGCTGCCGGTGCGGGGCGAACAGGCCTATGAGTGGAAGGACTTCGACCCGGCCGACAACACGTCCGCCGAGACGCCGCCGTCCCAGCACCCGAACTCGATCGACCAGGACTACTACGTCTCCTGGAACAACAAGCAGGCCAAGGGCTTCTCGTCGCCCAACTTCAGCATGGGCGCGGTCCACCGGGCCGACCTCCTGAACGACCGGGTGAAGAAGCTCACCGAGCGGGGCGGCGTCACCCGTGCCGCGCTCACCCGGGCCATGGAGGAGGCCGCCGTCACGGACCTGCGCGGCGAGCAGGTGCTCCCCGAGATGCTCAAGGTCATCCGCAGCAAGCCGCTCGGCGACCTCGGCAACCCGCAACTGACCAAGGCCGTCCAGCAGTTGGAGGCCTGGGAGAAGGCGGGCGCCCAGCGCAACCAGACGTCCGCCGGGTCCAAGACGTACGCCCACCCCGACGCCGTACGGCTCATGGACGCGTGGTGGCCGCTGATGGTCGAGGCCGAGTTCAAGCCCGGCCTCGGCGACGGGCTCTACAAGTCCCTGACCTCGCAACTGACCGTCGACGAGTCGCCGTCCGCAGGACACGGACCCACGGGCTCGCACGCCGGGTCGTCCTTCCAGTACGGCTGGTGGGGCTACGTCGACAAGGACCTCAGGTCGGTGCTGGGCGAGCCCGTGAAGGGGAAGCTCGGCGCCACGTACTGCGGCTCCGGCGACCTCTCGGCCTGCCGGGACGTCCTCCTCGCCACGCTGGCCGAGGCGGCCGCCAAGCCCGCCACCGAGGTGTACCCCGGTGACGACACCTGCAAGGCGGGCGACCAGTGGTGCGCCGACAGCATCGCGCAGCGCGCCGTCGGCGGCATCACGCACCGCACCATCCAGTGGCAGAACCGGCCCACGTACCAGCAGGTCGTGGAGTTCCCGGCACACCGCCAGTGACCGGAGCGGGGCGGTTACCCGCAGGGCGACCTACGTGGTGACCCGCCCCGCACCGAGCACCACCCGCGCCAACTCCGCGTGGCAGATGTCGCTGTGGGCCCCCGAAGGCGGGGGCCCATCGCGCACCACCTGCGCCGCGTCCACGCTCACACATCCCGCGCCCGGCACCCCGGCCCGCAGCACGTCCGCCAGCGTGAAGCGCACCGCGCCGTCGACCTCCTGGAAGCCGTCGTGCCCGAGGGCGCCCCACCGTTCGCCGAGATCGACCAGCGTCCTGTCGTCGCCCGCGAGCCGCGACGCCAGCGGATACATCACGCTCAGCGCGGTGTCGTACCGCGAGAAGCAGGCCACCAGCGGACCGTCCACCCGCGCCTGCCGCCCCTTCAGGGCGCCCCGGCCGGCGAACGCGTAGTGCGAGAAGGCGCCCTGAAGGAGCGTCACGGACTTCACGTTGCGGGCGGGCTTCGGCATTCCGTCCAGCGCGAAGGAGACGAGCCGCGCGCCGAAGCTGTGCCCCACCAGGTGCACGCGCACCTTCGGGGCCTCCTCGGCGAGACGCCCGAGCGCCGGGCCGAGACCGGACCTGCCGATCTTCCCCGCCCGCCGCTTCATCGCGAAGTACGTGGCCTGGCGCAGCAGTTCGTGCGCGCCCTTCCACGCCTTCGCGAGCCCGCCGGGCAGCCGGAAGGCCGCGGCGGCGCCCGGTCCAGCCGCCGTCTCCAGGGCCGCCGCGAACTCCAGGCACATGGCCCGGGTGTCCTCGTGGAGCATCGCGGGCGTGCTGTGCGGGCCGCCGTCCTCCGCGGTGTCCGCGCCGGACGCCGCGGGCCCGACCCCGACCAACTGCCGTACCAGACCGCCGAACTCGTCGAAGGCGGACGCCGCGTCCGGCTGCTCCTCCAGGCGGCGCGCCAGCAGGTCCACGACGGGCTCACTGCGCGGGAAGGCCTCGATGAGCCCCTGCCGGGTGCCCTTGTCGAGCGTGGTCCGCGGGACGACGGAGGCGACCGTGGTCGAGGCGGCCGACGGGTCGAAGTCCGGGATCTGCTCGTCCGTGAAGCGCATCGACGGCCACAGCACCCCTACGTAGCCGAGGGAGGCCCCGGGCGCGAGGCCGGGGAACGGCGCGAAGAAGCGGTCGTACAGACGGTTCGCGATGGAGCGGTCGTTGTTCCAGCCGTGCGCGAAGACCACCAGATCGCGCACCTGGCGCGCTTCGCGCAGGAGCGTGGCGAGCTGATGGGGATCCGGATCGCCGTCGGCGTCGAACCTCAGCTCCCAGTAGGGCCGTACGTGGACCTCAGGCGCTTGGTGTGCCTTGGGTGCGGACATGGTGAACCCCCGTGGTAGGCGTCGTGTGCGGCAACGCGTGCCGCGCATCGTCCCGCCGTACCAGGGGGTTGGCCAGATGTTCCGTCGTCAATTGACGGACCCATCAACCGAGTTGACGCTCCCGTGTCTCCGGAAGGGCCAGCACGCACAGCAGTGACACGACCGCCATGGCGCTGACGTACCAGCCCACCGACGAAGAACCGAGCGCGCTCTGCAGCCGCGTCGCGATGAGCGGGGAGACGGCGCCGCCGAGGACGCCGCCCAGGTTGTACGCGAAGGAGGCGCCGGAGTAGCGCACCTTCGCCCCGAACAGCTCCGGCAGATACGCGCCCATCGGCCCGTACACCACGCCCATGCAGAACAGGGCGCCGCCGAGCGCGAGGGCGATGAGCACCGGCTTCTCGGTGTCCATCAGCGGGAACAGGACCAGGCCCCACACGATGGCGAGGACCGAGCCCGCGAGCACCATCTTGCGGCGCCCGCGCCCGTCGGAGCGCGTCGCCGCGAGCCAGGTGCCGGCCGCGAGGAACAGGCACGCCACCAGCGACACGGCGAGCATCGTGGAGCGCGGGATGCCGAGCGTCGTCGTGCCGTAGGCGAGGCAGTAGGTCGTGGCCGTGTAGAAGAGGCCGTACGCGATGATCATGCCGCCGGCGCCGAGGAGGATCTCCTTCGGGTGGCGCTTGAAGACCTCCAGCGCCGGCGCCCTGCTGGCCTCCTGCTCCGCCATCACCTTGGCGAAGACCGGCGTCTCGCTGATCTTCAGACGGACGAACAGGCCGACCGCGACGAGGAGGAACGACAGCAGGAACGGGACGCGCCAGCCCCACGACTTGAAGGCGACGTCCGAGAGGGACTCGGAGAGCAGCCAGAAGATGCCGGTGGCGGCGAAGAAGCCCACGGACGGGCCGAGTTGGGGGAACGCGGCGAACAACCCGCGTTTGCCGCGCGGCGCGTGCTCCACCGCGAGCAGCGCGGCCCCGCCCCACTCGCCGCCGAGCCCGACGCCCTGGAGGAACCGGAGCAGGACGAGCAGGATCGGCGCCCACACGCCCAGCGTGCTGTACCCGGGCAGCAGGCCGACGAACGCCGTCGACAGGCCCATCAGGAGCAGCGAGGCCACCAGGACCGACTTGCGGCCGATCCGGTCACCGAAGTGACCGAAGATCAGCGAGCCGATCGGGCGGGCCGCGAACGCGACGGCGTACGTCGAGAACGAGGCGAGGGTGGCGTTGATCGGGCTGAGGTTCGGGAAGAACGCGGCGTTGAGGACGAGCGCGGCGGCCGTTCCGTAGACGTAGAAGTCGTAGAACTCGATGGCCGTGCCGATGAAGCTGGCAACGGCCACGCGGCGCAGGCTCTCCTGCTGGGCCTGCGCCGGTTCCGCCTCGGCGAGGTCTTCCCTGGTTGAGTCGTCTTTGAGCACGAGCAGACTGTCGTTGTCCGTGTACGGTCCAGTCAATATCTTGGAATGCCCGTCCCGGATTCCGAGATGACGGCTACGTGGCGGTTGCTTACTTGTACGTGAGGTACTTGCGCCGTACGCCCCGGAACGCGGCGAGTTCCTCCTGCCACGCCCCGACGATCTCGTCCGTGGACGCGCCCGCGTCGACCATCGTGCGCACCCGCGTGGAGCCGGTGAGTCGGTCGATCGCGTTGTCGGGCCGCCAGCCGAAGTCCTTCCAGACCTTCTTGGCCGTCACCAGGAGGCCGATGCCCGTGCGTACCGGTTCGAACGCCTCGCGGTCGTCGACGTGGATCTGGACGCCGCCGATCGTCTTGCCCTGGAACTTCGAGAACGTCGGCGCGAAGTACGCCTCCCTGAAGTGCACGCCGGGCAGGCCGAGTTCGTTCGCGGCCGCCGCCCAGCCCGCGTCGATGCCCTCGGCGCCGAGCAGTTCGAAGGGGCGGGTCGTGCCGCGGCCCTCCGAGAGCAGCGTGCCCTCGAACATGCAGGTGCCGGAGTAGACGAGGGCCGTGTCCGGCGTCGGCATGTTGGGGCTCGGCGGCACCCAGGGCAGGCCGGACGCGTCGTAGAAGTCGCGGCGCTTCCACCCGGTCATCTGCACCGTCTCAAGCTCGACGGGGTGCTCCAGGTACTCGCCGTTGAACAGGCGGGCCAGCTCGGTGACCGTCATGCCGTGCGCCTGCGCGATCTCGCGGCGGCCCACGAAGCTCGCGAACTTCCGGTCGAGGACGGGCCCGTAGGCGTTCCGCCCGGTCACCGGGTTCGGACGGTCGAGCACCACGAACCGCTTCCCCGCGAGCTGGGCCGCCTCCATGCAGTCGTAGAGCGTCCAGATGTACGTGTAGAAGCGCGCGCCCACGTCCTGGATGTCGAAGACGATCGTGTCGACGCCGGACTCCGTGAAGATGTCGGCGAGCGCCTGACCGCTCTTCAAGTACGTGTCATAGACGGGCAGTTTGGTCGCCGGGTCCTCGGTCTTCCCCTCCGAGCCGCCCGCCTGCGCGGTGCCGCGGAAGCCGTGCTCGGGCCCGAACACCGCCTTCAGGTCGACCTGTTCGTCGGCGTGCATCACGTCGACGATGTGCCGTACGTCGCGGGTGACCCCGGTCGGATTGGTGACCATGCCGACCTTCTGGCCCGCGAGCAGCGCGTAGCCGCTGTCCACCAGCCGCTCGAACCCGGTGCGCAGCCGGGGACCGCCGATGCCGGGGGCGGCGCTCGCCGTCGCGCCGCCGACGCCCAGGCCACCCGCGACGCCCGCACTCGCCGCGAGCAGCCCTCGTCTCGACACGTTCATGGGTGAACCTCCGTGATCTTGGGGACTGGCGTGGTCACGGACCCTAGTCGCGGAATCCGCCGCGCGGAACGAACCGACACCACGAAGCTCTTTCGCAGCGACATACCGACTGGTTAGTCTGCCCGGCAGGCCGGAACTTTCGGGGAGCTTTCGAAGGAGACCGATGGTGCACGATCCGCAGGGACAGACCGGGGGCCGGGCCGCGGGACAGGCCGGTTCGATCTACGAGGCCAAGCCCTGGCTCGGCGTCCTCAACGACGCGCAGAAGGCCCCGGTCACCCCGGCCGCCACCGTCGTGCACGCCTTCGCCGACGCGGTGCGCCGCGCCCCGGACCGCGCGGCCCTCGCCTACTTCGACGGCCGCCTCTCGTACGCCGACGTGGACGCGCTCTCCGACTCCGTGGCGGGCCACCTCGCCGCGCGCGGCCTGGAGCGCGGCGACCGCGTCGCGATCATGCTGCAGAACTCGCCGCACTTCGTGCTCGCGCTGCTCGGCGCGTTCAAGGCGGGCGCGGTCGTGGTCCCCGTGAACCCGATGTACAAGGCGGGGGAGGTCGGGCACGTCCTGCACGACGCGGAGGTGACCGGCATCGTCTGCTCGGACCGGGCCTGGGAGTCGTATCTGCGCGAGACCGCGGCCGACTCGCCCGTCCGGATCGCGCTGACCGCCTGCGAACTGGACCTCCAGACGCGGGGCGACGAGCGGGTGCTGAACTTCGCGCGGGTCGAACCGGGGGCGGCGGACGCCGACGATCTCGTCGCGGTCGCGCACGCGGGCAACAAGGCGCCCGCCGGGCGCGAACTCACCGGCGACGACATCGCGTTGATCAGCTACACGTCGGGCACCAGCGGCACCCCGAAGGGCGCCACCAACCTGCACCGCAACATCACCTTCAACGCGGAGCGCCAGCGCACCGGCCTCGGCCTGCCCGAAGGGTCCGTCTACTTCGCGCTCGCGCCGCTGTTCCACATCACCGGCATGGTCTGCGAGCTCGTCGCCTCCTTCGCGGGCGCGGGCACCCTCGCGCTCGCCTACCGCTTCGAGCCGGGCGTCGTCCTCGACGCGTTCACCGAGCACCGGCCCGCGTACACGGTCGGCCCCTCGACGGCCTTCATGGCGCTCGGCGCGCAGCCGCAGGCGACGCGTGAGCACTTCGCGTCCTTCCACTCGATCTCGTCGGGCGGCGCGCCCGTGCCGCCCGCCCTGGTGGAGAAGTTCCGCGCCGCCTTCGGCCCGTACATCCACAACGGCTACGGCCTGACCGAGTGCACGGCGCCCTGCGCGTCCGTGCCGCCGGGCGTCGAGGCGCCGGTCGACCCGGCGTCGGGAACGCTCGCGGTGGGCGTGCCCGGGCCCGACTCGGTCGTCCGCATCGTCGACGACCACGGGGCGGACGTCCCCTTCGGCGAGCAGGGCGAGATCGCCGTACGCGGCCCCCAGGTCGTGCCCGGCTACTGGCGCCGCCCCGAGGCGACCGAAGAGGGCTTCCCCGGCGGGGAGTTGCGCACCGGCGACATCGGCTTCATGGACGAGGACGGCTGGCTGTACGTCGTCGACCGCAAGAAGGACATGATCAACGCGTCCGGGTTCAAGGTGTGGCCCCGCGAGGTCGAGGACGTCCTCTACGGCCACCCCGCCGTGCGCGAGGCGGCGGTCGTCGGCATCCCGGACGCGTACAGGGGTGAGAGCGTGAAGGCGTACGTGAGTCTGCGCCCGGGGGCGGAGGCGAGCCCCGAGGAACTGTCCGCCTACTGCAAGGAACGCCTCGCCGCGTACAAGTACCCGCGCGAGGTGGAGGTCCTCGGCGATCTGCCGAAGACGGCGACCGGGAAGATCCTCCGCAGGGAGCTTCGTTCATGAGGCGTGACGAAGCCGGGCTCCGCCCGCGGCCGGCAAGTGGGAAGATCCTCCGGCGGGAACCGCGTTTCCCGTCAGTACAAGGCTGAGAACCACGGAAAGGCAGGTGGCGGCAGTGCCCAGGACGCACGACGGCGACGGCGCGCCCGTACCGCAACGACTCCTCGCGGCCGCCACCCGGCTGTTCGCCGCCCAGGGCTACGACCGCACGTCGGTGCAGGAGATCGTGGAGGCGGCGGGCGTCACGAAGGGCGCCCTCTACCACTACTTCGGCTCGAAGGACGATCTGCTGCACGAGGTGTACGCGCGCGTGCTGCGCCTCCAGCAGGAGCGGCTCGACGCGTTCGCCGACCGGGACGAGCCGGTCGACAAGCGGCTGCGGGACGCCGCCGCGGACGTCGTCGTCACGACGATCGACAACCTCGACGACGCGTCGATCTTCTTCCGCTCCATGCACCATCTGAGCCCGGAGAAGAACAAGCTGGTGCGCGCCGAGCGGCGCCGCTACCACGAGCGCTTCCGGGCGCTGATCGAGGAGGGCCAGAAGGCCGGCGTCTTCACGACCGAGACCCCGGCCGACCTGGTGGTCGACTACCACTTCGGCTCGATCCACCACCTGTCCACGTGGTACCGCCCCGACGGCCCGCTGACCCCGCAGCAGCTGGCCGACCAGCTGGCCGACCTGCTGCTGCGGGCGCTGCGACCGTAGGGCGGTCCGGCGGCTCAGCCCTCCTTGAGGGTGTCCAGGCCGTGGGCGATGAAGACCGGGACCAGCTCGCCGATGCGGTCGAAGCCCGCGCCGACGGTCTGGCCGAGCGTGTAGCGGTAGTGGATGCCCTCCAGGATCACGGCGAGCTTGAACCAGGCGAACGCCGTGTACCAGGCGATCGACGACACATCGCGGCCCGACCGCTCGGCGTAGCGCTGGATCAGCTCGGCGGGGGAGGGGTGGCCGGGCGCCGCGGCGGTCGTGGAGATGGGCGAGTCGGGCATGTCGAGCCGCGCGCTGTACATCGCCAGCAGGCCCACGTCCGTGAGCGGGTCGCCGAGCGTCGACATCTCCCAGTCGAGGATCGCCTTGATCCGGTCGACCCCGTCGGGATCCTGGCGTACGAGCACGTTGTCGAGCCGGTAGTCGCCGTGCACGATCGTCGGCGCGGGCGACGTCGGCAGCTCACGGCCGAGCGCCGCCTGCAGCTCGTCGATGCCCGGGAGTTCGCGGTTGCGGGACGCGTCCAGCTGCTTGCCCCAGCGGCGCAGCTGCCGGTCGAGGAAGCCCTCGGGCCGCCCGAAGTCGGCGAGCCCGACCGCGGCGGGGTCCACCGCGTGCAGATCGACCAGCGTGTCCACGAGGCCGAGCACCGCGGCGCGTGTGCGCTCGGGCCCGAGCGGCGCGAGTTCCTGCTCGGTGCGGTACGGCGTCCCGTCCACGAACTCCATGACGTAGAACGGCGCCCCGTCGGCGGCCGTGTTGTCGGGGTCCTCGCACAGCAGCACCGGCTCGGGTACCGGCACGTTCGTGGGGTGCAGCCCCGCGATCACCCGGTGCTCGCGCTTCATGTCGTGCGCGGTCGCGAGCACGTGCCCCAGCGGCGGTCTGCGCACCACCCACGTGGTGGCGCCGTCGCTCACCCGGTACGTCAGGTTCGAGCGCCCGCCCTCGATGAGCCGCCCGGTCAGCGGCCCGGTGACCAGGCCGGGGCGCTCCCGGTCGAGGTGGGCGCGCAACTGGTCGAGGTCGAGGCCAGGGGGGTGACTCATGGCGGTCCTCCGGGGATCCGGGCGTATCCGGGCAACAGTGGCTGCCATCATGCCGACCAGTCGGTATGACGTCCAGAGGCTCTCGCAAACGTGATCGTTCTTACGGCGCCGGCGGGTACGGGGGAGGCGGACACGCGGTCGGCGGCGGTGACCCGTCCGGACCCGCCCTCACGTGATGAGCACCGCCGCGCACAGCGTGATCGCCACGGTGCACAGCGCGGCGGCGGACGCCTGCCGACGGGTCATCACGGGCGGCGCCGCCTCGTTCCGGGCGAGCCCGGTGATCCGCTGGTGGGCGACCGCCACGAAGCCCAGCCACAGCAGCAGGCACAGCGCCGTGGCCACGAACCGCATGGGTCCGACGCCGCTGTTCAGCGTCGCCTTCACCGCGAGCACCGCGGCGACCGTGCCCGACAGCGTCGTACGCCGCCACGCGAGCCGCGTCCGGGCGGGCTGGAGCCCGGGGTCGCGCACGGGCCCGCCCGCCCCGCTCACCCTTCCCACCCCACGAACACGATGACGACCATGGCCACCGAGACGAGCGCCACCACCACGCCGAGCACCGCGGGGAACCTCGACACCGGCAGGTCCTCGCCGCGCCGCATCGCCAGCTCGCAGCGCACCCAGTGCCCCACGGCCCGCAGCGCGCACAGCGCACCCGCCGCGAGCAGCGCGAGCGCGAGCCCGACCCGCCAGCCCCAGCGCAGGTCCGGCAGGAACTGGTCCACGGCGAAACCGCCACCGATCAGCGCGAGCGCGGTGCGCACCCAGGCCAGGAAGGTGCGCTCGTTGGCGAGCGAGAAACGGTAGTCGGGGGTGTCCCCCTCGTCCCTGACCCGCTCCGGGGCGAACCAGAGGCGGATGCTGCGTACAAATTCGATCACGCGCGGCACATTACCTCTGGGTCACCCGCGAGCCCGCCAGGCCTTCCACCGCTCGTACGCCGCGAGCCCGTCGGGCGTCCAGTCCCACTCGCCGATCCGCCGCTCCAGCTCGTCGGGGCTGAGAAACGCGTGCCAGTCGATCTCCTCGACCTGCGGACGCACCGGCAGGTCGAAGGTGACCTCGTAGACGTACGACCACCAGGACTGCCCGGCGTCGCCCTCGTACAGGAACTTGAACAGCGGGGTGGGGCGCGGGAGTCCGCTCACCCCCAGCTCCTCCTCGGCCTCGCGCAGCGCCGCCTCGTCGTACGTCTCACCGGCGCCGACCACCCCGCCGACGAACATGTCGTGGTGGGAGGGGAAGACGAGCTTGGTGGGGGTGCGGCGGTGCACGAAGATGTCGCCGTCCGGGTTCCTGGCGAGGATGAAGGCGCAGCGGTGGCGCAGGTGCTTCGCGTAGGCCTCGCCGCGCGGGGACCGGCCGATGACGCGGTCGTGCTCGTCGACGATGTCGAGAATTTCCTCGGCGGGGTTCACTTCAGCGGGACTCACTTCAGCAGGGTTCATGAACCGCAGGCTAAAGGGGCGCTCTCACCCGGTCCCGGCCGGTCGCGGCGGCCCCCGGCATCGCGGGGTGCAGCCCGAGCAGGACGACGCCCACCACGATCCCGGCCAGGCCCACCGCCTCCCACGCGAGCGCCCCCGTGTCCATCCGCAGCCGGTCGCCCAGGAAGCCGACGCCGCACACGATCCCGGCCAGCGGCTGCGCCGCCGTGAGCGCGGGCAGCGACATCCGCAGCGGCGCCGTCTCGAACGCGCTCTGCACCAGGACCAGCCCGGTGACCCCCAGCGCCAGCACCGCGTACGGCTGCCAGCCGGTGAACAGCTCCTGCCAGCCGCCCGTGGAGAACCGCTGACCGCTCACCCGCGTCAACGCGTCCTGCACCCCGTACAACAGGCCCGCCGCCACCGCGAGCAGCGCGGGTCCCGCGGTCAGCCGGGAGCGTCGCGCGAGCGCCGCGAGGAGCAGCGCCCCGCCGACCATCGCGCCGATGATCAGCCAGTGCCGCAGCGGGTCGGTGACCGCGCTGCCGCCCCGCGGCTGCCCGGCGACGATGAACGCCGTGACACCGCCCGCGAGCAGCAGCAGTCCGGCCCAGCCCTGCCGGCCGAGCGGCGATCTCGTCTGACGGCGCGAGAGCAGCAGGGCGAAGAGGAGGTTCGTGGCGAGCAGCGGCTCGACGAGGGTCACCTCGCCCTGGCCGAGGGCCAGGGCGCCGAGCACCATCCCGCACACCATCAGGCCGATGCCGCCGAGCCAGCGCGGCACGCGCATCAGATCGAGCAGCAGCCGAGGCGAGAGAAAGTCACTGAGGGGCGCCCGCACCGCCGCGTTCTGCTGGAGGACGAAACCGATGCCCAGACAGAACGCCGCGCTCACGGCGAGGACGAGGACGAGAACCGACACGCTGACGACGATAGCGGCCCGCGGGGCCACCCGCGCGCGAGCGACCGGGACCACCACACTCCCGGACGATCCCCGGCCGAACTCACCTGCCGGTTCGACGAGTTGGTGAGGTGCGTCACCGGCCGCCCTTGACGCGGACACCTCCGTACGGGTTTGCTGTGCGTGATCATCGACGTGCCGTCCACCTCGCCCACATCTGAACAGTCGTAAGGACCCCCGCCGCGGTGCCCCCACCTCCGCCTCCGCTCGGGCGCTCCCGAAAGAAGCCCGCGCACACCCCTCCCTTCGGCGACCCCGCGCTCGACGACACCGAACTCGTCGCGGCGCGCTCCGCCCTCGCCCGGGGCCGCTGGACCGAGGTCAGATCCCTGCTCCGCGCCACCGGCTCCGACTGGGACCTGCGCGGCCACCGGATCCTCGGCCTCGCCGGCGAACCCACGGCCCGGGTCTGGGCCCGCGACTGGCTGCTCGCCGAACCCGACTCCACCGACGCGGTCGTCCTGCTCGCCTGCGCCGGCGTGCTGCGCGCCGTCGAGGGCCGCGGCCGCCCCGAGAAGGTGCGCGCGGCCTGCGCCGAGGCGGCGGAACTCGTGCCCGACGACCCGACGCCCCTGCTCGGACTCATGCTCCTGGAGCGGGAGTTGGGGAGCGAGGAGGACGTCGTGCGGCTCTTCGACGAGGTGCGCCTGCGGCACCCCGGGCACCACCACGCGCACCACCTGATGGTCGCGCGGCTCGCCGAGCGGCGCGCCGACGTCGGGCAGGACCCGCTGCACGAGGTGTACGACTTCGCGTCCTGGGCGTCCGAACAGGTCGCGCCGGACTCGCCGTTGGCGCTGCTCCCGGTCGTCGCGCACGCCGAGCGCTACCGGGTGCTCGCACGCGCGGGCGTGCTCCCCGGCGACCCGAAGGCGTCCGGGCACTGGTCGGGGCGGCGCGCCCGGCTCGTGCTGAAGGCCGCGTTCGACTGGTGGCTGGAGTGGGGCGCTGCGCGCGAGCGGCCCGGAGCCGGGCACCCGCGCGGCCGCATCGACCTCAACTACCTCGCGCACGCGAAGTACTGCGAGGGCCGCCCCGCCGAGGCGGCCGCCCTGTTCCACCGGATCGGCCGGCACAGCACACCGCACCCCTGGTCGTATCCCGACCGGGACCCGTACGAAGCGTTCCGGGTCGCGCGCAGCGCCGCGCTCGGCTCGGTGTAGAGCACCGCGTAGAGCACTGCGCGAAGCACCGCGCAGAGCACACTCCACTCTTCACGAAGGAAGGGACGTCCCCCATGAGCGCGAGCGAGCGACCGCCCGAGGCCACGGCGGATCCGGCCATTCACACGTATCTGGGCGAGACGGGCGTGCTGCGCGCCGGGCGGCTCGGAACGGCGGGGCTGCTGCTCTCCGTGCTCGCCGCGACCGGGCCGCTGCTCGTCGTCGCGGGGGTCATGCCGACGACGTTCGCCGTGATGGGAGTCGTCGGCCAGCCGCTCCTCTTCCTCGTGCTCGGCGTCGTGCTCGCCCTCTTCAGCGTCGGCTACGCGGAGTTGAGTCGACACGTGCACAACGCGGGCGCGTTCTACGCGTACATCGCGCGCGGCCTCGGCCCGACCGCGGGCGCCGCCGCGGCCCTCGTCGCGCTCGTCGCCTACAGCTCGCTCCAGGTCGGCATCTTCGGACTGTTCGGCTACGAGGTCGCGGGCCTCGCCGAGCAGTATCTGAACCTCGAACTGGCCTGGTGGATACCGGCGTTGGTGGCCGTCGTCGCCGTCGGCGCGCTCGGCCTGTTGAAGATCGACGTGAACGCGAAGGTCCTCGGTGTGCTGCTGCTCATCGAGGTCGCCGTCGTGGTCGTCTTCGACATCGCGGCCATCGGCGACCCCGGCGCCCAGGGCCTGTCCCTGCACGCCTTCAACCCGGAGACCCTCTCGGGCGTCGGGCTCGGCACGGCGCTGTGCTTCTGCATCGCCGCGTTCACCGGCTTCGAGCAGGCCCCCGTGTACGCGGAGGAGACCAGCAGGCCGCACGTCCTGGTGCCGCGCGTGATGTTCCTCGCGGTCGGCGGCGTCGCCCTGTTCTTCGCGTTCAGCTCGTGGGCGATGACGGTGGCGACGGGGCCCTCGGGCATCGTGGGAGCGGCCCGCAAGCAGTCGGCCGGGCTGCTCTTCGGCCTCACCGAGGACCGCCTCGGCGGCGCGTTCACCGACATCGTCCACGTCCTGTTCGTGACGGGCATGTTCGCGGCGCTGCTCAGCTTCCACAACGTGGTGGCGCGCTACGCGTTCGCGATGGGCCGCGAGGGGCTGCTGCCCGCCGCGTTCGGCCGGACGAACACGGCGACCGGCGCGCCCGGCAAGAGTTCGGTGCTGCAATCGGTGATCTCGCTGATCGTCGTCGGCGGCTTCGCGATCGCCGACGACGGCCGGTTCGGCGACCCGACGGCGCCGGTCCTGCACCTGTTCACATGGGGTGGCAATGTGGGCGCGCTCGGCGTCATCCTCCTCATGGCCACGGCGTCCCTCGCCGTCATCGTGTTCTTCGCGCGACGCGGTTCCGCGGCGGCGCAGGCGTGGCGCCTCGCGGCGTCCGGCGTGGCGGGCGTCGCCCTCCTCGTGATCGCCGTCTACACGGTCAAGGACTTCGACGTCCTGGTCGGCTCGGGCCCGGACTCCGCCCTCAACTGGATCCTCCCCGGCATCATCGCCCTGGCCGCACTGGCTGGCGCGGTGTACGGCCTGATCCTCCGCCGCAGGGACCCGCGCGCCCACGCGAGGATCGGCCTGGGCAACGAGGCCTTCCAACTGGACCAAAAATCAAGCCCCTGCGGCGATTGAGCAGCGGGGCCCGGGGCAGAGCCCCGGGAGCGCAACCACAGGTGACGAAACGCTGACGTCGACCGGAAAACCCTGGCCGACGCCCACCCGTGGTGCTGCAATCAAAGCGTGACACCGAACCAAGGCCCTCCGGTAGGGCGCCGCGTCGTGCTGGGGATGCTGGGCGCCGGCGCCCTCACCGTCGCCGCGGCCCCCGCACTCCAGCGCGGCTTCGAGGCCATCACGGCCAAGGACCCCACCGGCCTGACGGGCGTACTGCCCAACGGCGGCGGATTCCGCTACTACTCGGTCGCGGCCTCCGTCCCCCACAAGAGCGCCGAGACCTACCGCCTCAAGGTCGACGGACTGGTCGACCACCCGTCGACGTACACCCTCGCCGAACTGAGGGCGCTGCCGCAGACCCGCCTCGTCCGTGACATCCAGTGCGTCACGGGCTGGCGGGTCCCGCACACGCCCTTCGAAGGCGTACGGCTCTCGCGGATCCTGGACGCCGCGGGGGTGCGCCCCACCGCCAGGGCCGTACGCCTGACCTGCTTCGACGGCACGTACAGCGAGAGCCTCACGCTCCAGCAGGCGCGCCGCGCCGACGTCCTGGTGGCGCTGCGGATGCAGGACAAGGACCTCACGCACGCGCACGGCGGCCCGGTGCGCCTCTACGCGGCCCCCATGTACTTCTACAAGTCGGCGAAGTGGCTCTCCGGGATCACCGTCACCGACGACGTGCAGCCGGGTTACTGGGAGGAGCGCGGCTACGACGTCGACGCCTGGGTCGGCCGCTCGAACGGACGCGACGATGAACCCACGCACTGAACAACTCACGGCGACCGTCCGCCGGTTCACGCGCGCCGAACGCTGGGTGCACCGCGCCACGGCCGCCCTCATGGGCGTGTGCGTCGTGACGGCCGCCTGCCTCTACGTTCCGCAGCTCGCCGAACTCGTCGGCCGCCGCGACCTCGTGGTCACGCTCCACGAGTGGTCGGGCCTGCTGCTCCCGGCACCCTTCCTGGCCGGCCTCGTCTCCCGCGCCTTCCGCGCGGACCTGGGCCGCCTCAACCGGTTCGCCCCGCACGACAAGGAGTGGCTGCGCGCCGCCCTGCACCGGCGCCCCGGCCACCGCCCGGCGGGCAAGTTCAACGCCGGGCAGAAACTGTGGGCGGCCTGGCTCGCGGGCGCCGTCCTGTTGATGCTCGGCACGGGCCTGCTCATGTGGTTCACGCACCTCGCCCCGCTCGCCGTGCGCACCGGCAGCACCTTCGTGCACGACTGGCTGGCGCTCGCCCTCGGCATCGTGCTCGCCGGGCACATCGGCATGGCGGTCGGCGACCCCGAGGCGCGCCGGGGCCTGCGTACCGGCTTCGTGGACCGGGACTGGGCCGCGCGGGAGCACGGCGAGTGGCTCGACGCCCCCTGAACACGCGTCGAGGGCGCCCCGCCGACGGGCGGGGCGCCCTCGTGACCAGGCGTACGGTCCTCGGCTAGATCACCAGGGACAGCAGCAGCACCAGCGCACCCGCGACCACGGAGATGATCGTCTCCATGAGCGACCAGGTCTTGACGGTCTGGCCGACGCTGAGCCCGAAGTACTCCTTGACCAGCCAGAAACCGGCGTCGTTGACGTGGCTGAAGAACAGCGAGCCCGCGCCGATCGCCAGGACAAGGAGCGCCGTGTGCGCGTCGGTCATGTTGGCCGCGAGGGGCGCGACCAGACCGGCGGCGGAGACCGTGGCGACCGTCGCCGAACCCGTGGCGACGCGGATGACGACCGCGATGAGCCAGGCGAGCAGCAGCGTCGGGATCGACCAGTCCTTGGAGACATCCATGATCATCTGACCCACGCCGGAGTCGACCAGGGTGCCCTTGAAGCCGCCGCCCGCGCCCACGATGAGCAGCACGCCCGCGATCGGGCCGAGGGACTTCTCGGTGGTGGAGAGCACCTTGCCCCTGGTGAAGCCGGCCGGGCGGCCGAGGGTGAACATGCCGACGACGACGGCGACGAGCAGCGCGATCATCGGGTTGCCGACCACGTCGAACACGCGCTGGACGGTGGCGTCCGGGTTGTCCACGATGACGTCGACGAGGGCCTTGGACAGCATCATCACGACGGGCAGCAGGATCGTCGCGACGGCGGCGCCGAAGCTCGGCCGCTTCTCCAGCTCGTCGGAGGCGCGGGCCGGGATCATCTTCTCGGGGGCCGGGACGTCGACCCACTTGGCCGCGTACTTCGAGAAGAGCGGGCCGGCGATGACGACCGTCGGGATGGCGACGAGGATGCCGAGCGCGAGCGTGAGCCCGAGGTTGGCGTGGACCGCGTCGATCGCGACGAGCGGGCCGGGGTGCGGCGGGATCAGGCCGTGCATGACGGACAGTCCGGCGAGGGCCGGGATGCCGATCCGCATCAGCGAGTAGTTGCCGCGCTTGGCGACCATCAGGACGACGGGGATCAGCAGGACGATGCCGACCTCGAAGAAGAGCGGCAGGCCGATCACGGCCGCGATGAGCACCATGGCCCACGGCATGGCCCTGCCGCCGGACTTGCCGGCCTTGGCGAGGATCGTGTCGACGATCTGGTCGGCGCCGCCGGAGTCGGCGAGCAGCTTGCCGAGGATCGCGCCGAGCGCGATCAGTACGCCGACACCGGCGACGGTGTCACCGAGTCCGGCGCTGAAGCTCGCGATCACCTTGTCCAGCGGCGCACCGGCGAACGCGCCGAGCGCGAGCGAGCCGATGGTCAGCGCCAGGAAGGCGTGCATCTTGAACTTGGTGATGAGCAGGACGATGACGGCGATTCCCGCGAGCACGGCGATCCCGAGCTGGGCATGGCCCGCGGACGTGATCGGCTCGACGGTGTCCGCTGCCAGCATCTCGACGCTGAGTCTGGTCACGGTCTTATCCCTTGAACGAGTGGGGGACTGGGAGAACTTGCCGGTGTGGGGTTACGCGGTCGGGGCGGGGGAGTCGAGCTCGGCCAGGGCCGCGACGGCCCGGTCCGCGATCTCCTCGGGCGAACCCGCGACATCGACGGCCACGCCCGCCTCGTCCGCCGCGAGCGGCTGGAGCGTGGCGAACTGCGAGTCGAGCAGCGAGGTGGGCATGAAGTGCCCCTCGCGATGCCCCATCCGGTCCTCGATCAGCTCGCGCGAGCCGGTGAGGTGGACGAAGACGGCGCCGGGGGCCTCGGCCCGCAGGCGATCGCGGTAGCTGCGCTTCAGGGCGGAGCTGGAGACCACCCCGCCGAGCCCCGCGCGGCTGTGCGCCCATCGGCCGATGGCGTCGAGCCAGGGCCAGCGGTCCTCGTCCGTCAGGGGGGTACCGGCCGACATCTTGTCGATGTTGGCCTGGGGGTGGAAGTCGTCGCCCTCGGCGTAGGGAACGCCGAGTCGTTCGGCGAGCAGGGGACCGATCGTTGTCTTGCCGGTTCCTGCGACGCCCATGACCACGACGACGTGGGGGGTGCTCATCGGGTACTGCCTCGCTTCGCTGTCTTCGTCGACATCGCTGTGACACCACACTGAAACCCAATAGGTCTGACGAATTCAAGAGGGTGTGACATATAAGTCAGACCATTGGCTCCGGGCTAGGGTTGTCCCATGACCACCATGGGCCGGGGCCTGCACGCCCGCGTACTGGAAAGCCTCGGTCCCGCGATCACCGCGGGCGAGTACCCCGCGGGCAGTGTGCTGCGCACGGATGAACTCGCCCAGGGCTTCGAGGTGTCCCGCTCGGTCATGCGGGAGGCGGTGCGCGTCCTGGAGTCGATGCACCTCGTGGCCTCGCGCCGCCGCGTCGGTGTCACGGTGCGGCCCGCCGAGGAGTGGAACGTCTACGACCCGCAGGTCATCCGCTGGCGACTCGCCGGAGCCGACCGCCCGCGCCAGCTGCGCTCGCTGACGGTGCTGCGCTCGGCGGTCGAACCGGTCGCCGCGGGTCTTGCCGCGCGGAGCGCGAGCGCGGAGCAGTGCGCGGCGCTCACCGAGTGCGCGCTCGGCATGGTGGCGACGTCACGGGGCCAGCAGCTGGAGGCGTACCTCGGCCACGACATCGAGTTCCACCGGATCGTCCTCAACGCGTCGGGCAACGAGATGTTCGCCCACCTGGGTGACCTGGTGGCCGAGGTCCTCGCGGGCCGCACCCACCACCAGGTCATGTTCGAGGACCCGGACCCGGCGGCGGTCAGCCTGCACGTCAAGGTCGCGGAGGCGGTACGGGAGCGGAACGCGCGGCGGGCGGAGGAACTCACGCGGGAGATCGCGGTGGGCGCGCTGCACGAGCTGGACATCCTGGCGCCCTGAACTCCCGTTCCGGGCCTCGGAGTTACTCGATGAAGTCCCCGTCGACGTACACCCACGCGCCGTTCACCCGCGAGAACCTGCTGCGCTCGTGCAGCTCGCCGCCCTGGTAGTGGGCGCGGAAGGTGACGGTGCCGTGCTGGTGGAACGCGGAACCGTCGACCGCCTCCACGATCTCCAGGCCGGTCCACTGCGGGGCGTCGGCGAAGTCGATGCCGGGCGGCCGGGTGTCCGGGTGCCAGGTGCGCAGCAGGTACGCGCCGTCGCGCCGGACGAACGCGGCGTACCGGGAGCGCATCAGGGCCTCGGCGGAAGGGGCGGCGCTGCGGCCGGAGTGATAACGCCCGCAACAGCCTTCGTAGGCGGCGGGCAGCCCGCAAGGGCAGGTGGTGGTGCGTGACATGGGCTCATTGTGACGGACCACCCCTGCGCCGGGTGAGCCGATCAAGCCCCTGCGGCGATTGAGCAGCGGGGTCCGGGGCGGAGCCCCGATCTTTTGAAGCCCCGCCGGCGATTGAGGCGCGGGGTCCGGGGCAGCGCCCCGAGTCGTCAACCCCGGCCGACCGTCCCCTCACGGAACCCGGCCGGCGTAGCCCCTACGTGCTGCTGGAAGAACTTCGAGAAGTTCGCCGAGTCCGCGAACCCGACCGCGACCCCGATCCGCCCCACCGGCAACTCCGTGTGCGCGAGCATCCGTTTCGCCTCCAGGACCACCCGCCGGTCGATGAACGCCTTCGGGGTGAGCCCCGTCGCGGCCCGCACCGCGCGGACGAGCGTGCGCCGCGAGTACCCCAGCTCGTCCGCGTACGCGCTGACACTGTGGTTGGACGTGAAGCCGTGCTCGACGGCGGTGCGGAACCGCGTGAAGGTCGTGTCCTGCTGCGGCGTCCCGTCGTCCTCCGTCGCGGCCTGCGCCGACACATGTGCCACCCGCAGCATCAGAGCCGTCAGGGTGTGCCGCAGCACCGCGGTGTGCAGGCTGAGCGGAAGCGTGGTCGTGTCCAGGTACTCCCGCCGCAACTGCTCCAACGAGGCGTCGATCGCGGCCAGTTGATCCGGATCCGGGTGCAGCAGCGGCGGCCGGTCGTAGCGGTAGAGCCCCGTCGCCTCGACGATCGCGCGCGGCAGGAAGCCCGGCTGCATGGTCAGCGCCGTGCCGACGTACGCGTCCTCTTCGGAGAAGCCGTGCACCTGCCCCGGCCGGATCCACAGGATGTCCCCGGCCCCCACCTCGTACTCGGTGAAGTCGATCATGTGGCGGACCGGGCCCTCACGGAAGAACAGCAGCACGTGGAAGTCGATGCGGTGCACGCGCCGCGACAGGCCGACGCCACCCGCCCACGGACCCTCCGAGCCCATCGGCCCGACCTGGATCCCGACGCCGGACAGGCTCGCGCCCGGGTCGAACGGGTACGTGCGGATGTGCGCTCGATTCTCAGTGGGCGCCCGCAGATGTGCGCTCGTCTGTGAGGGGTCCTGCTCCGTCATCCACTTTCCCGGGGTTCGACCGATGTGCGTGTCCCATTTTCACCGAACGCTGGCACGGGGGCACCTGTCGAGCCAAAAGTATGACCTTTACATTCGTAGGTGGTTCGACCTGGGACTTTCGACCCGGTCGGGCGGTGCCTTTCGGTACCTCGGCAGGACAACGAATGCGAAGGAAGCTGTACAGATGAGCACGCAGACACCGGACGGACTGGCCCCCTTCGAGTGGACCGAGCGCGACCAGCGTGCCGTCGACACCGCGCGCCTCCTGGCCGCGGACGCGGTGCAGAAGGTCGGCAACGGACACCCCGGCACCGCCATGAGCCTGGCCCCGGCCGCGTACACCATCTTCCAGAAGGTCATGCGGCACGACCCGGCCGACCCGGAGTGGACCGGCCGTGACCGCTTCGTCCTCTCGCCCGGCCACACCAGCCTCACCCTCTACACCCAGCTCTTCCTCTCCGGCTACGAGCTGGAGCTCGACGACCTGAAGGCGTTCCGCACGCAGGGCTCGAAGACGCCCGGCCACCCGGAGTACGGCCACACCGCCGGTGTCGAGACCACGACCGGTCCGCTCGGCCAGGGTGTCGCCAACGCCGTGGGCATGGCGATGGCCGCCCGCTACGAGCGCGGCCTGTTCGACCCGGAGGCCGCCGAGGGCGAGAGCCCCTTCGACCACACCATCTGGGCGATCGTCTCCGACGGTGACCTGGAGGAGGGCGTCTCCGCCGAGGCGTCGTCCATGGCGGGCCACCAGAAGCTCGGCAACCTCGTCTTCGTCTACGACGACAACCACATCTCCATCGAGGGCGACACCGCGACCGCCTTCTCCGAGGACGTCCTGAAGCGCTACGAGGCGTACGGCTGGCACGTCCAGCGCATCGCGCCCACCGCCGAGGGCGACGTCGACCCGAAGGCCCTCTACGAGGCGCTCGCCGCCGCCAAGGCCGTCACCGACAAGCCGTCCATCATCGCGATGCGCACGATCATCGCCTGGCCCGCCCCGACCGCGAAGAACACCGAGGCCTCCCACGGCTCCGCGCTCGGCGCCGAGGAGATCGCCGCCACCAAGCGCGTCCTCGGCTTCGACCCGGAGCAGTCCTTCATCGTCGAGGACGAGGTCATCGCGCACACCCGCCAGGCCCTGGACCGCGGCGCCGAGGCGCACGCCGCCTGGGACAAGCAGCTCGCCGAGTGGCGAAACGCCAACCCGGAGCGTTCCGCGACCCTCGACCGCGTGCTCGCGGGACGCCTCCCCGAGGGCTGGGAGGACGCCCTGCCGTCCTTCGAGACCGGCACCAAGGTCGCCACGCGCGCCGCGTCCGGCAAGGTCCTCCAGGCGCTCGGCCCGGTCGTCCCCGAGCTGTGGGGCGGCTCCGCCGACCTCGCCGGCTCCAACAACACGACCATCGACAAGACCAGCTCCTTCCTCCCGAAGGGCAACCCGCTGGCCGAGGCCGACCCGTACGGCCGCACCGTGCACTTCGGCATCCGCGAGTTCTCGATGGCCGCCGAGATGAACGGCATCGCGCTGCACGGCAACACCCGCATCTACGGCGGCACCTTCCTGGTGTTCTCCGACTACATGCGCAACGCCGTCCGCATGTCGGCCCTCATGCAGCTCCCGGTCACCTACGTCTGGACCCACGACTCCATCGGTCTCGGCGAGGACGGCCCGACCCACCAGCCCGTCGAGCACCTCGCCGCGCTGCGCGCCATCCCCGGCCTGAACGTGGTCCGCCCGGCCGACGCCAACGAGACGGCGATCGCCTGGCGCGAGATCCTCAAGCGCGGCAGCGAGAAGCCGGCCCCGCACGGCCTGGCGCTCTCCCGTCAGGGCCTGCCCACCTACGAGGCCAACGACGACGCCGCCAAGGGCGGTTACGTCCTGGCCGAGGCCTCGAAGGGCACCCCCGACGTCGTCCTGATCGCCACCGGCTCCGAGGTCCAGCTCGCCGTCGCCGCCCGCGAGCAGCTCGAGGCCGAGGGCATCGCCACTCGCGTCGTGTCGATGCCGTCCGTCGAGTGGTTCGAGGAGCAGGACGCCGAGTACCGCGCGTCCGTCCTGCCGCCGTCGGTGAAGGCCCGCGTGGCGGTCGAGGCCGGCATCGGCCTGACCTGGTACCGCTACATCGGTGACGCCGGACGCATCGTCTCCCTGGAGCACTTCGGCGCCTCCGCCGACGCCGGAACCCTCTTCGCCGAGTTCGGCTTCACCGCCGAGAACGTCGCCGACAAGGCCCGCGAGTCGCTCGCCGCCGCCCGCGCCTGACCCCTACGTAACCAAGTACGTACGAAAGAAGATGAAGCAGAACATGAGCAACGCCGTCGCACCCCTCAAGTCGCTGTCCGACGAAGGCGTTTCCATCTGGCTGGACGATCTGTCCCGCACCCGCATCGAGTCCGGCAACCTCGCCGAGCTCATCGCGGACCAGCACGTCGTGGGCGTCACCACGAACCCCTCGATCTTCCAGGCCGCCATCGGTAAGGGCGAGGGCTACGAGGAGCAGCTCGCCGACCTGGCCGTCCGCAAGGTCACCGTCGACGAGGCCGTCCGCATGATGACCACGCAGGACGTCCGCGCCGCCGCCGACATCCTGCGCCCGGTGTACGACGCCACGCAGGGCCGTGACGGCCGCGTCTCCATCGAGGTCGACCCGCGCCTGGCCCACAACACCGAGGCCACCATCGCCGAGGCCAAGCAGCTCGCCTGGCTCGTCGACCGCCCCAACGTGATGATCAAGATCCCGGCGACCCTCGCGGGCCTCCCGGCGATCACCGAGGTCATCGGCCTCGGCATCTCGGTCAACGTCACGCTGATCTTCTCCCTCGACCGCTACAAGGCCGTCATGGACGCCTACCTGGCCGGTCTGGAGAAGGCCCACGAGCGCGGCATCGACCTCGCCTCCATCCACTCGGTCGCCTCGTTCTTCGTCTCGCGCGTCGACGCCGAGATCGACAAGCGCCTCGACAAGATCGGCACGGACGAGGCCAAGGACGCCAAGGGCAAGGCCGCGCTCGCCAACGCGCGTCTCGCCTACGAGGCCTTCGAGCAGGCCTTCGCCGCCGAGCGCGCCACCAAGCTGGAGGCCGCGGGCGCCAACAAGCAGCGCCCGCTGTGGGCCTCCACCGGCGTCAAGGACCCGGCGTACAAGGACACCCTGTACGTCGACGAGCTGGTCGCGCCCGGCACCGTCAACACCATGCCCGAGGGCACGCTGAAGGCGACCGCCGACCACGGCGAGATCACCGGCGACACCATCACCGGCCGCTACGAGCAGGCCCGCGCCGAGCTGAAGGCCGTCGACGCGCTCGGCATCTCGCTCGACGAGGTCACCCAGCAGCTCGAGGACGAGGCCGTCGCCAAGTTCGAGATCGCCTGGAACGACCTGCTCTCCACCGTCTCCGCGCGCCTGACGGAGGCTGAGTCCAAGTGAGCCCCTTCTCTGCGGAGAACGCTTGGGAGAACCCGCTGAGGGACCCCCGCGACCGCCGTCTGCCGCGCGTCGCGGGCCCCTCCGGGCTCGTCATCTTCGGTGTCACGGGCGACCTGTCCCGCAAGAAGCTGATGCCGGCCGTCTACGACCTCGCCAACCGCGGCCTGCTGCCGCCGGGCTTCTCGCTCCTCGGCTTCGCCCGGCGTGAGTGGGAGGACCAGGACTTCGCCCAGGTCGTCCACGACTCGGTCAAGGAGCACGCCCGCACCCCCTTCCGCGAGGAGGTCTGGCAGCAGCTCGCCGAGGGCATGCGCTTCATCCCCGGCGACTTCGACGACGACACCGCGTTCAAGCAGCTGCGCGCGTCCGTCGACGAGCTCGACGAGAAGCGCGGCACCAGCGGCAACTACGCGTTCTACCTCTCCGTACCGCCGAAGTTCTTCCCCAAGGTCGTGCAGCAGCTCAAGAAGCACGGGCTCGCGGACGCGGCCGAGGGCTCCTGGCGGCGCGCCGTCATCGAGAAGCCGTTCGGCCACGACATGGAGTCGGCGCGCGAGCTGAACGCGATCGTGCACGACGTGTTCTCGCCGGACCAGGTCTTCCGCATCGACCACTACCTCGGCAAGGAGACCGTCCAGAACATCCTGGCGCTCCGCTTCGCCAACCAGATGTACGAACCCATCTGGAACCGGTCGTACGTCGACCACGTGCAGATCACGATGGCCGAGGACATCGGCATCGGCGGCCGCGCCGGCTACTACGACGGCATCGGCGCCGCCCGCGACGTCATCCAGAACCACCTGCTCCAGCTGCTCGCCCTCACGGCGATGGAGGAGCCGGCCGCGTTCGACGCCGAGTCCCTCGTCAACGAGAAGCTCAAGGTCCTGAAGTCCGTACGGCTCCCCGCCGACCTGGAGAAGTCCACGGTCCGCGCGCAGTACGCGGCCGGCTGGCAGGGCGGCGAGAAGGTCCCCGGGTACCTCCAGGAAGACGGCATCGACCCCAAGTCGAAGACCGACACCTACGCGGCCGTGAAGCTCGGGATCGACAACCGCCGCTGGGCGGGCGTCCCGTTCTACCTGCGCACCGGAAAGCGCCTCGGCCGCCGCGTCACCGAGATCGCCGTCGTCTTCCAGCGTGCCCCGCACTCCCCGTTCGACCACACTGCTACCGAGGAACTCGGCCAGAACGCGATCGTCATCCGCGTTCAGCCGGACGAAGGCATGACGGTGCGCTTCGGATCCAAGGTGCCGGGTACGTCGATGGAGATCCGCGACGTGTCCATGGACTTCGCCTACGGCGAGTCGTTCACCGAGTCCAGCCCGGAAGCGTACGAGCGGCTGATCCTGGACGTGTTGCTGGGCGACGCCAACCTCTTCCCCCGTACGGAAGAGGTCGAGGAGTCCTGGCGCATCCTCGACCCCATCGAGGAGCACTGGGACAAGGTCGGCAGGCCCGCCCGGTACGCCTCGGGCAGCTGGGGCCCGAAGGAAGCGGACGAGATGCTCGCACGAGACGGACGGAGCTGGCGCAGGCCATGAGGATCGACCTGACCGACACCACGGCAAGCAAGATCAACAAGGCGCTCGTCGAGGGGCGCCGTGCCATCGGGACGCCCGCCGTGGGCATGGTCCTGACGATGGTCATCGTCACGGACGAGGAGAATGCCTACGACGCGACGAAGGCCGCCCAGGAGGCGTCCCGCGAGCACCCCTCGCGCACCCTCGTCGTCATCCGGCGCACCAAGCGCCTGCCCCGCGACCGCCAGGGCAACCGGCTCGACGCCGAGGTCCGCCTCGGCTCCGAGGCCGGCACCGGTGAGACCGTGGTGCTGCGCCTGTACGGCGAGACCGGCAAGCACGCCGACTCCGTCGTCCTGCCGCTGCTGCTGCCCGACGCGCCCGTCGTCGTGTGGTGGCCGGTGGACGCGCCCGACGTGCCCGCCAAGGACCCGCTCGGCGCCCTCGCGGCCCGCCGCATCACCGACGCGTACGCCGTCGAGGACCCGGTCGCCGCGCTCGCCCAGCGCTCGAAGTCCTACGCCCCCGGCGACACCGACCTGGCCTGGACCCGCCTCACCCCGTGGCGCTCCATGCTGGCCGCCGCCCTCGACCAGGCCCGCGCCGACATCGTCTCCGCGGCCGTCGAGTCCGAGGCCGACAACCCCAGCGCCGAACTGCTCGCGCGCTGGCTCGGCGCCCGGCTCGGCGTCAAGGTCGAGCGGGTCACGACGGACGGCCCTGTCGTCACCGCGGTCCGCCTCGGCACCCCGGCCGGCGAGATCCGTATCGACCGCCCCGAAGGACCGCTCGCCAAGCTGACCCTGCCAGGACAGCCCGAGCGCACCCTCGCCCTCAAGGTCCGCTCCACCGCCGAGCTGATCGCGGAGGAACTCCGCCGCCTCGACGCCGACGAGATGTACGCCGTGGCCCTCCAGGCAGCCCCCCACGGCAATGTCACCAAGGAGTCCGTTCAACATGCCTGACAGCAACCCCCTCCTCACCCGCCGCCCGCAGTGGACGGCGCTCGAGGACCACCGCGCGAAGTTCAACGGCACGCACCTGCGCGACCTGTTCGCGAAGGACGCGGCCCGTGCCGAGCGCTACACAGTCGACGTCGGTGACCTGCACATCGACTACTCGAAGCACCTGATCACGGACGAGACCCTCGCCCTGCTCCAGGAACTGGCCACCGCCACCGACGTGTTCGGGCAGCGCGACGCCATGTTCCGCGGCGAGAAGATCAACACGACCGAGGACCGCGCCGTCCTGCACACGGCCCTGCGTGCCCAGGCCGACGCCGTGATCGAGGTCGACGGCGAGAACGTCGTGCCGAAGGTGCACGAGGTCCTCGACCAGATGGCCGCCTTCGCCGACAAGGTCCGCTCGGGCGAGTGGACCGGACACACCGGCAAGCGGATCAAGAACGTCGTCAACGTCGGCATCGGCGGCTCCGACCTCGGCCCGGCCATGGCCTACGAGGCGCTGCGCCCGTTCACCGCCCGCGACCTCACGTTCCGCTTCGTGTCGAACGTCGACGGCGCCGACCTGCACGAGGCCGTCCGCGACCTCGACCCGGCCGAGACGCTGTTCATCATCGCGTCCAAGACCTTCACGACGATCGAGACGATCACCAACGCGAAGGCCGCCCGCTCCTGGCTCCTCGACGGGCTCGGCGGGGACGAGAAGGCCGTCGCCAAGCACTTCGTCGCCCTGTCGACGAACGGCGAGAAGGTCTCCGAGTTCGGCATCGACACGGCCAACATGTTCGCGTTCTGGGACTGGGTCGGCGGCCGCTACTCCTTCGACTCGGCCATCGGCCTCTCGCTGATGATCGCGATCGGCCCGGCCCGCTTCCGTGAGCTGCTCGACGGCTTCCGCCTCGTCGACGACCACTTCCGCACGGCCCCGGCCGAGGCGAACGCGCCGCTGCTGCTCGGCCTGCTGGGCGTCTGGTACGGCAACTTCCACGGCGCGCAGTCGCACGCCGTGCTGCCGTACTCGCACTACCTCTCCAAGTTCACCGCGTACCTCCAGCAGCTCGACATGGAGTCCAACGGCAAGTCCGTGGACCGCCAGGGCCGCGGCGTGGAGTGGCAGACGGGCCCGGTCGTCTGGGGCACCCCCGGCACCAACGGCCAGCACGCCTACTACCAGCTCATCCACCAGGGCACGAAGCTGATCCCGGCGGACCTCATCGGCTTCGCGAAGCCGGTCGGTGAATTGTCCGACACCCTCGCGGGCCAGCACGACCTGCTGATGGCCAACCTGTTCGCGCAGGGCCAGGCGCTCGCCTTCGGCAAGACGCCGGACGAGGTGCGCGCCGAGGGCGTCGCCGAGGAACTGGTGCCCCACAAGACGTTCAAGGGCAACCACCCGACGACGACGATCCTCGCGCGCGAGCTGACCCCGTCGGTCCTCGGCCAGCTCATCGCCCTCTACGAGCAGAAGGTCTTCGTCCAGGGCGCCATCTGGAACATCGACTCCTTCGACCAGTGGGGCGTCGAACTCGGCAAGGTCCTCGCCAAGCGCGTGGAGCCCGCCCTCACCGAAGGCGCCGCGGTCCCCGGCCTCGACGCCTCGACGCAGTCCCTGGTCGGCACCTACCGCGCGCTGCGCGGCCGCACCTCCTGAACACCCGCAACCTGAAGGTAAGTGAACTGACATGCAGCTCGGTCTCATCGGTCTCGGCAAGATGGGCGGCAACATGCGCGAGCGCATCCGCCGCGCGGGCCACACCGTCATCGGCTACGACCGCAACCCGGAGATCTCCGACGTCGCCTCCCTCCAGGAGCTCGTCGAGAAGCTCGAGGGCCCGCGCGTGGTCTGGGTGATGGTCCCGGCGGGCGCCGCCACCCAGGCGACGGTCGACGAGCTGAAGGACCTGCTCTCCGACGGCGACATCGTCGTCGACGGCGGCAACTCCCGCTGGACGGACGACGAGAAGCACGCCGCCGAGCTGGGCATCAAGGGCATCGGCTTCGTCGACGCCGGTGTCTCCGGCGGCGTCTGGGGCCTGGAGAACGGCTACGCGCTCATGGTCGGCGGCTCCGAGGAGAACGTCGCCAAGGTCAAGCCGGTCTTCGACGCCCTCAAGCCCGAGGGTGACTTCGGCTACGTCCACGCGGGCAAGGTCGGCGCCGGCCACTTCTCCAAGATGGTCCACAACGGCATCGAGTACGCCATGATGCAGGCCTACGCCGAGGGCTGGGAGCTCCTGGAGAAGGTCGACTCCGTGGACAACGTCCGCGAGGTCTTCCGCTCCTGGCAGGAGGGCACGGTCATCCGTTCCTGGCTGCTCGACCTCGCCGTCAACGCGCTCGACGAGGACACGCACCTCGACAAGCTGCGCGGCTTCGCCGCCGACTCCGGCGAGGGCCGCTGGACCGTCGAGGCGGCCATCGACAACGCGGTGCCGCTGCCGGCGATCACCGCGTCGCTCTTCGCCCGTTTCTCCTCCCGCCAGGAGGACTCGCCGCAGATGAAGATGATCGCGGCGCTGCGCAACCAGTTCGGCGGCCACGCCGTCGAGTCCAAGTAAGCGACGCGAGCGACACACACGAAGCCCGCCGGACCTCGCGGTCCGGCGGGCTTCGTCGTGCGTCTACCGTCCGGCGGTCCGCCAGACCTTCGCGTCCAGCGTCACGTTCTTGCCCTCCGTCTTGCCCCGCAGCGTCAGGAGCCCGACGTCCCCCGAGCCGCCGACGAGACACATCCGCTGGCCCACCGGCAGGTCGTAGACCCAGTAGGAGTCCTTGGCCGCGTGCGCATCGCGGCACGCGGCGAGGGTGGCCGGCTGCCCGGCGGGGAGCAGCGCGAGCGAACTTCCCGACGTGTTGCCGGGGGCAAGCACCGCGCCGTTGCTGTAGACGGCGTAGGTCAGATCCTCGTTCGACCGCCCGTCGTCCGGCTTGGCCCGCACCGGTTCGTCCGCGAGGTACAGGTCGTGGCTGTCCGTCATCACGATGCCGTTGTACGTCGACGGGAGCGGGTGCGCCGAGGTCGGCGGGCCGCTCGTGGTGGGCGTCGGGGGAGCGGACGTGGGGTCCGTGGCCGAGCCCGAAGGGGCGGGCGCCGCACCCGACTTGGAGGCCTTCGGCGACGTGGAGCCGCTCGGCGACGCGGACTTCGAGGAGGACGGCGACTTCGAAGCGGACCCCGGGGCCCCGGCGTGGCTCGTCGCGGCCGGCCCCGCGGCGGCGCCGCCCTGGTGGTCCGCGCCGGGAACGAAATACAGCGCTGCCGCCGCACCGCACGCGACCAGCACGACCCCGGCGGCAGCCAACAGCCAGGCACGGGAACGCCCGCGCCGCGGAGCCGTGCTCACGGCCGCGGTCTCGGCGCCCGCGGGCGCGGCGGGCGGCCCGAACGCACCGGCGGGGACCGGGCTCCCCGGCGTCCCGGGCGCACTCGCGGCCCCGCGCGGCGGCGTCGCGAGACCCGTCGGCTCCGCCCCGGTCACCCGGGCCCCCTCGGCACGCGCCGCGATCCCCTCGGCGAGCTCACCGGGAAGCCACGCGTCCGTCGCGGGACCCGGCCCACCGGGCTGCGCCTCGCGGATCACCCGCACCGTCTCGATGACCTCCCGCACCGTCGGCCGGTCCTCGGCGGGCTTGCTGAGGCAGCGGGATATCAACTCCCGCAGGGCGTCGGGGACCTTGGACAGATCGGGCTCCTCGTGCACGACCCGGTACAGCACGGCGTGCGGCTCGCCGTCCCCGTACGCGGTGCTCCCCGTGGCGGCGAACACCGCGGTCTGGCCGAGCGCGAACACATCGGCGGACCCGCTCGCCGAGCCGCCGAGCACCTGCTCCGGAGCCATGTACGCGACCGTGCCCACGGCCGCACCGCTGCGCGTCACCGACGTCGCGTCCGCCGCCCGCGCCACACCGAAGTCGATGACGCGGGGCCCGTCGGACGCCAGCAGCACGTTCGACGGCTTCAGGTCGCGGTGCACGATTCCCGCGTCGTGCACCGCCTGCAACGCCTCCGCGATCCCCGCCGTCATCCGCAGCACCGTGTCCACCGGCAGCGGCCCGTGCTCGCGCACCGCTTCCGCGAGCGAGGGCCCGGGCACGTACGCCGTCGCACAACCACGGGATCGGGCTCTCCGTGTCGCTGTCGACGACCGGCGCCGTGTAGAGCCCGTGCACCTTGCTCGCCGCGGCGACCTCGGTGCGGAACCTGCGGCGGAACTCGGGGTCCTCGGCGAGCTCGGGTCTGATGACCTTGACCGCGACGGCCCGGCCGCCCGGCGTGTGCGACAGATAGACGCGCCCCATGCCCCCGGAGCCGAGCCCCGCGACCAGGCGGTATCCACCCACCGTCCGCGGATCACGGTCGTCCAGCGGACGGAAGTTGTCCGCATCGGCCCCACCGTTGATCAACACGCCGCACACTCCACCCTGTATCCGTTCCGTGGCCGCCCATTGCATCACGCGCCCCAGCGGCACCACCGGGCAGTCCACCGCGCCGGGTCCCCCCGCCGAACCCCGGATTCCTTGCGGGCTCGGGGACTTACGCACGGCATCCGGCGCGCGTACATTCTCGTAGCACCTCGTTTAGTTACCTAACTTTATCGACGGTTCCACGGGCGCTCGCCTCCGGCGTGAGGAGCTCCACGTGCCACCTGTGCAAGGTTCAGTCGCTCTCGATCCCGGCGGCGCCACGACACGCACCGGGTCCTGAGGCACCGCCCCACGAAGGGACTGGCAGGACATGAGGCCCACGCGCATCCTCGCCGCCGCGGTCATCGGCGCGCTCGCCCTGACGGCGACGGCCTGTTCGGAGACCAAGCACAAGGGCTCCGACGACACGAACGGCACCCAGAGCAGCGGCCCGAAGAAGAAGGGCGGCACGGTCACCATCGCCAACACGGCGGGCCAGACCTGGACCTGCAACTTCAACCCGTTCAACCCGGCCGTCTACAACACGTCCATCGGCTTCGTCTACGAGCCGTTGATCCACGTCAACACCCTCAAGGACCAGGCCGAGACGCCGATGCTCGCCAAGAGCTACAAGTGGAACGCGGCCAGGACGCGGATCGACTTCACCGTCCGCTCCGGCGTGAAGTGGAACGACGGCAAGGCGTTCACCGCGAAGGACGTCGCCTTCACCTTCAACCTCATGAAACGCGTCAAGTCCACGGACCTGTACGCCCTGTGGACCACCGCGGGACTCCGGTCGGTCACCGCCTCGGGCGACAAGGTCACCCTGAAGTTCGAGAAGGCGGCACAGCCCTACTTCTACGCCTTCGCCCACCAGGTCGCCATCGTGCCCGAGCACGTCTTCGGCAGCGGCGCTGCCGCCGCCCACCCCGACACGTGGGTCGACAAGAAGCCCGTCGGCACCGGCCCGTTCGAGGTCGATCCGTGCACCCCGAACAACATCCAGTACAAGGCGAACCCCGACTACTGGCAGAAGGGCCGGCCGTACATCCAGAAGGTCGAGTACCCGGCCTACCTCGACAACGGCCCCGCCAACCTCGACCTCGCCAACGGCAAGGCCCAGTGGGGCAGCCAGTTCATCCCCGGCATCAAGCAGTTCTACCTGGACAAGTCGCCCGACAACCACACCTGGTCGCCGCCCGTCCTGAACGTCAGCATCCACCCGAACCTCGACCCGTCCCACAAGACGACCAGCAACCTCAAGGTCCGGCAGGCGATCTCGTACGCCATCGACCGCGACAAGGTCTCGAAGATCGGTGTCGGCGGACAGGAACCGGCCGCCAACCAGTCGGGCATCGTCACCCCGACGTTCGACAAGTACTTCGACAAGGCGGCCGTGGCGAAGGCCGGTTACGACAAGCCCGACCCGGCCCGCGCCAAGAAGCTGCTCGCGGGCCTCGGATACTCCCCGTCCAAGCCGCTCAAGCTGAAGATCATCACGATCACCGGCTACACCGACTGGGACGCCTCGCTGAAGGTCATCAAGCAGAACCTGAAGGCCGTCGGCATCGACCTCACCGTCCAGGACCTCGCCCAGCAGGCCATGATCGGCAAGCTCTACACCGGCGATTACGACCTGGCGTACTACTCCCAGCAGACCAGCGGCCCCACGCCGTACTACGAACTGCGGCAGATCCTGCACTCGGCGAACGCGGCCCCGCTCGGCAAGAACGCCACCAGCAACTGGGAGCGCTACAAGAACCCCAAGGTCGACCGACTCCTGAACGACTACGCCTCCGCGAGCGACACGCGGCAGGTCGACATCGTCAAGAAGGTCGCCCAGTACATGCTCGACGACGTCCCGGTGATCCCCGTCGTGGAAGCGGTCGACTGGTTCCAGTACAACACCAAGGACATCGCCGGCTGGCCCACCGAGGCCGACCCCTACGCCCAGCCCGCGGCCTACAACTTCCCGGACACGGGCCAGGTTCTCACCCACCTGTACTCCAAGTCGGCCCAGTAGGCGGTGACTTGTGCGCTTCATCCTGCGCCGCCTGGGGTTCTTCCTCCTGACGCTCTGGGCGGCCCTCACCCTGAACTTCTTCATCCCGCGCTTCATGCCGGGCGATCCGGTCGACGCGCTCACCGTGCGCACCCGGGGCCGCGTCTCCCGGGACGCCCTCGAACAGATGCTGACGTCGTTCGGCTTCAAGCCCGACCAGAACGTAGCCGTCCAGTACCTCGACTACCTGGGCCACATGTTCACCGGGAACTGGGGCCGCTCCATCGGCCAGACGCTCGGCGAACCGGTCACCACGCTGATCGCGGGCGCCCTGCCCTGGACCCTCGGCCTCGTCGGCGTCACCACCGTGCTCGCCTTCGTGCTCGGCACGCTCATCGGCACGGTCTCCGGCTGGCGCCGGGGCGGCACCCTCGACGCGATCCTGCCGCCGATCTTCGTGGTCACCTCGGCGCTCCCGTACTTCTGGGTGGGCCTGCTGCTGATCCTGGTCTTCTCGCAGGGCACCGGCGGCCTGCTCCCCGCCAACTTCAACTACGACACGTCGATCGTGCCCGGCTTCTCACCCGGCTTCGTCGGCAGCGTCCTCTCGCACGCGGTACTGCCCGCGGCGACGCTGCTCATCACCACGATCGGCGGCTGGATCCTCACCATGCGCAACAACATGATCACGACGCTCGCCGAGGACTACGTCCGCATGGCCCGCGCCAAGGGCCTCGCGGGCCGCCGCATCATGTACGGCTACGCGGCCCGCAACGCGATCCTGCCCAACCTCGCGGGCTTCGCGATGTCCCTCGGCTTCGTCATCTCCGGCGCCATCCTCATCGAGTACGTCTTCAACTACCCGGGCGTCGGCTACCTCCTCTACAACGCCGTCCAGAACGTCGACTACCCGCTGATGCAGGCCCTGTTCATGCTCTTCACCGTGGCGGTCCTGGTGGCGCTCCTGGCCGTGGACATCGCGACGGTGTGGCTGGACCCGAGGGCGAGGTCATGACCACCACCACCGCCGTCACGACGCCGCCCCCGGAGAAGGTCCCCGCCCGCACCCGCGCCGCCGGAGGCCTCTGGCGGGCCGTCCGCGGCAACCGCAAGGCCGTGACCGGCACGGTGATCCTGCTCGTCTTCACCGTCGTCGCCGCGTTCCCCGGCCTGTTCACCTCCGTCGCCGACCCCGACGAGGCGAATTTCCCCCCGCGCCTGAGCCCCTCCACCGCCCACCTCCTCGGCACCACCGCCCTCGGCCAGGACATCTACTCCCAACTCGTCTACGGCACACGGGAGTCGCTCGTCATCGCGGTCGTGGCCGGCGCCCTCGCCACGGTCCTCTCCGTGCTCGTCGGCGTCTCCGCCGCCTACCTCGGCGGCCTCGCCGACGACCTGCTGTCCCTGCTCACGAACGTCGTCCTCGTCATCCCCGCGTTCCCCCTGGTGATCATCCTCGCCAAGTACGCGGGCAAGGGCTCCCTCGCCGTGATCCTCACCGTCCTCGTCCTCACCGGCTGGTCCTACGGCGCCAACCAGCTGCGCGCCCAGGCCCTGTCCCTGCGGCGCAGGGACTTCCTCGAATCGGCCCGGGTGCGCGGCGAGCGACGCTCCTACATCATCGTCCGCGAGGTCCTGCCCACCATGACCTCGCTCATCGTCGCCAACTTCCTCGGCGCCGCGCTCTATTCGGTGCTCACCGCGGCGGGCCTCCAGTTCCTCGGTCTCGGCGACCCGAACTCGCAGAGCTGGGGCACGATGCTCTACTGGGCGCAGAACCAGCAGGCCCTCCAGACCGGCACCCCGCTCTGGTCCATCGCCCCCGGCCTCTGCGTCGCCCTGCTCGGCGTCGCGTTCGCCCTCGTCAACTACGCCTTCGACGAGATCGGCAACCCGGCCCTGCGCCCCGTCCGAAGGAGGCGCACCCGTGCCCGCACCTGACGCCCTGCTGACCGTCTCCGACCTCAGCGTCGCGTACGACACCGCCCAAGGGCCGGTGACGGCCGTCGACCACGTCGAACTCACCGTCCACAGAGGCGAGTTCGCGGCCGTCGTCGGCGAGTCCGGCTGCGGCAAGTCGACGCTCATGTTCGCCGTCGCGCGACTCCTCAACCCGCCCGCCCGGATCACCGGGGGCGCCGTCCGCTTCCGCGGCGAGAACCTCGTGACCATGACCGAACGCGACCTCGCCGCCCTGCGCTGGCGCGACTTCTCCGTCGTCCTCCAGTCCGCCATGAACGCCCTCAACCCGGTCACGACCCTCGCCGCCCAGTACAAGGACGCCATGGCCGCCCACGGCACGTACACCGGCGAGGAGATCCACGCCCGCTCCGTCGAGGTCCTCGACCTCGTCGGCATCGACCCGGTCCATCTGCGCAGCTACCCGCACCAGCTCTCCGGCGGCATGCGCCAACGCGCCATGATCGCCATGGCGCTGCTGCTCACCCCCGACCTCGTCATCATGGACGAGCCGACCTCCGCGCTCGACGTCGTCGCCCAGCGTTCCCTCATGGCGCAGATCAAGGAACTCCAGCAACTCCTCGGCTTCGCCGTCGTGTTCGTCACCCACGACATGTCCCTGGTCTCGCACTTCTCCGACCAGCTCCTCGTCATGTACGCGGGCCAGGTCGTCGAGGCAGGACCCACCCGGACCGTCTTCGACCGCCCCTCCCACCCCTACAGCCGCGGCCTGCTCGACGCGTTCCCGTCGATCCGCGGCCCCCGCGTCCCGCTCAAGGGCATCCCCGGCAGCCCGCCCGACCTCGCCACCCCGCCCACCGGCTGCCGCTTCCACCCGCGCTGCCCCGTCGTCATGCCGCGGTGCCACGACACGGAGCCCGCCCTGTACGAGGTCGCCGCGGTCCGCTCCCGCTGCCTCCTGCACGCCCCCACCGCGACGGAGGCCGCCCCGTGAACCCCGGCCCGCTCCTCGAACTCTCCGCCCTCACCCGCCACTTCAGGGTCGGGACCGGGCTGACCCGCCGCCTCCTGCACGCCGTCGACGACGTCGACCTCACCGTCGGCGCCCGCGAGATCGTCGCCCTCGTCGGCGAGAGCGGCAGCGGCAAGTCCACGCTCGCCCGCCTCGTCGCCCAGGTCCACAAACCGACCGGCGGCGACATCCGCTACGAGGGCCGCTCGCTGACCGCGCTGCGCGGCCGCCGCGAGAAACTCGCCTACCGCGGCGCCGTCCCCATGGTCTTCCAGGACCCGTTCGCCTCCCTCAACCCCGCCTACCGCGTCTCGCACGGCATCCTGCGCGCCCTCAAGCTCCACCGCCCCGAACTCTCCGCGGCGCAGCGCCGCTCGGAGGCCGACCGCGTCGTCGAGGCGGTCGGCCTCACCCCCGCCGCCGACGTCCTGACCCGCTACCCGTACGAACTCTCCGGCGGGCAACGCCAACGCATCGGCTTCGCCCAGGCGCTCGCCCACCGCCCCCGACTGATCCTCGCCGACGAACCCGTCTCCATGCTCGACGTCTCCATCCGCATCGGCCTGCTCAACGTCATGGCCGACCTGCGCGAGAGCGAAGGCGTCTCGATCCTCTACATCACCCACGACATCGCGAGCGCCCGCTACCTCTCCGACCGGATCGCCGTCATGTACGGCGGCCACGTCGTCGAGACCGGGCCCACCGAAGAGGTCCTCGCCCACCCCCGCCACCCGTACACCGAACTCCTCCTCTCCGCCGTCCCCGACCCCCGCGCCCCTCTCGACATCGACGCGGCCGCCGCGCGGACCGACCCGCCGGTCGTCATCGACCCCACCCCCGGCTGCCGCTTCCGCGCCCGCTGCCCCCTCGTCACCGATCTCTGCCACCAGGTCACCCCACGCCCGCGCCCCGTCGCCGATGACCACGCCGCGGCCTGCCACGTCACGGCCCCCGGACCGGCCGCATGACCACGCCCCCGTGGAACCGCCGACGGCTGCGCAGCAACAACGAGTGGATGCTCCTCGAGCGATTACGCCTCGAAGGCCCCGCCTCCCGCGCCCAACTCGCCCGCGACAGCGGCCTGTCGAAACCCACCGTCTCCTCCGCCCTCGCCGTCCTGGAGAGCGCGGGGCTCGTCCGCGCGGCGGGCACCCACGCCAGGTCCCGCGGTCGCGTCGCCGTCCTCTACGAGCCCGACCCGCTCGCCGGACATGTCCTCGGCATCGACATCGGCCGCGCCCGCCTGCGCACCGCGGTCGCCGACCTGTCCGGCGCCATCGTGTCCCGCACGGAGGTACGCAACAGCGCCCGCGCCGCCACCACCGTCGCCGACGCGGCCGTCACCTGCGCCGAACAGGCCCTGACGGACGCCGGTCTCGCGCCCGCCGACATCGTCCACACGGCCGTCGGCACCCCCGGCGTCTTCGACCGCCACACCGGCCGCGTCCGCTACGCCGTCAACCTGCCCGGCTGGGGCCGGCCGGGCCTGATCGAGCGGATGCGCGAGAGCCTCGGCACCCCGCTGTCCGTCCACAACGACGCCAACCTGGCCGCCCTCGGCGAGTACACCTTCGGCGCGGGCGCGGGCAGCCGCCTCTTCGTCTACGTCCTCATCGGCACAGGCCTCGGCATGGGCGTCGTCGCCGACGGCGAACTCTTCCTCGGCGCGCACGGCGCCGCGGGCGAGATCGGCTTCCTGCCCCTGGACGGCGCCGCGGCCCTCGGCACGGCATCCCGGCGGGGCGTGCTGGAGGACGCCGTCTCCGCCGACGCCGTGGTCCGCGCGGCCCGCACCCTCGGGATGACGGGCCCGCTCACCGCCAAGCGCGTCTTCGACGCCGCCCGCTCCGGCGATCGCGCCGCCTCCGCCGCCGTACGACAGGAGGGCGAACGCCTCGCCGTCGCCGTCGCCGCCGTGACCGCCGTCCTCGATCCCGACCTGGTGGTCCTCGGCGGGGGAGTGGGCCGCGGCGCCGATCTGCTCCTGACGACGGTGGCCGCGACCCTGCACCGGCTCACCCCGCTGCGCCCCCGCGTCGAGGCGGGCGCAGCGGGCGACGACGCGGTGCTGCTCGGCGCCCTCACCACGGCCCTGCGGGTGGCCCGGCCGCTGGTCTTCGAGCGACGCACGGGCGCCCCCGACCAGACTTCGGGCAACGCAAAAGGCCCCAGATGAACTGGGGCCTTTTCGCTGTGTCCGAGGGGGGACTTGAACCCCCACGCCCGATAAAGGGCACTAGCACCTCAAGCTAGCGCGTCTGCCATTCCGCCACCCGGACAAGGTGTGTGCCGCCTCTGTGCGGGCGTGTTCCCCGCGGCGACACAGAGAACATTACCAGGGATTCGGAGTGCCTCGATCAGGCCCCCGGGCCGGTGGCCCCGCCTGTGAACGGCACGTGACGAGAGGTGCCCGGCCTTGGGTCCCGAGGCCGGGGGAGAGAGGATGAGAGGCATCCACGGCAAGAGAGGAACCAACGTGAGCGAGCCGAGCACGGGCAGGGCGGTCTCCGGACAGGACGAGGTCGTCGACCTCTGCCGCGAACTGATCCAGATCGACACCAGCAACTACGGCGACCACTCGGGCCCGGGAGAGCGCAAGGCCGCCGAGTGGACGGCGGAGAAGCTCGCCGAGGTCGGCCTCGAGCCGAAGATCTTCGAGTCCCACCCCGGCCGCGCCTCCACGGTCGCCCGCATCGAGGGCGAGGACCCCTCGCGGCCCGCCCTCCTCATCCACGGCCACACCGACGTCGTCCCGGCGAACGCGGCGGACTGGACCCACCACCCGTTCTCCGGCGAGATCGCCGACGGCTGCGTCTGGGGGCGCGGCGCCGTCGACATGAAGGACATGGACGCGATGACCCTCGCGGTCGTCCGCGACCGGCTGCGCAGCGGGCGCAAGCCCCCGCGCGACATCGTCCTCGCCTTCCTCGCCGACGAGGAGGCCGGCGGCGTCTTCGGCGCCCGCCACCTGGTGCGCAACCACCCGGACCTCTTCGAGGGCGTCACCGAGGCGATCAGCGAGGTCGGCGGCTTCTCCTTCACGGTGAACGAGCAGCGCCGGCTCTACCTCGTCCAGACCGCCGAGAAGGGCATGCACTGGATGAAGCTGGCCGTGGCCGGCACCGCCGGGCACGGCTCGATGATCCACCGGGACAACGCGATCACCGAGCTGTCCGAGGCCGTCGCCCGCCTCGGCCGCCACAAGTTCCCGGTCCGCGTCACCAAGACGCTGCGCGCCTTCCTCGACGAGCTCGGCGACGCCCTCGGCACCGAGCTCGACCCGGAGGACATGGAGGAGACCATCGCCAAGCTCGGCGGCATCGCCAAGCTGATCGGCGCCACGCTCTCCAACACCGCGAACCCGACGCAGCTGAACGCCGGTTACAAGGTCAACGTGATCCCCGGCGAGGCCACCGCCAACGTCGACGGCCGCTTCCTGCCGGGACACGAGGACGAGTTCCTCGCCGACCTCGACCGGATCCTCGGCCCGAACGTCAAGCGCACGGACGTGCACGCGGACAAGGCCGTCGAGACCACCTTCGACGGGGCGCTCGTCGAGGCCATGAAGTCCTCCATCGAGGCCGAGGACCCGATCGGCAAGGCCATCCCGTACATGCTCTCCGGCGGCACCGACGCCAAGTCCTTCGTGGAGCTCGGCATCCGCAACTTCGGCTTCGCGCCGCTCCAGCTGCCGCCCGAGCTGGACTTCGCCGGCATGTTCCACGGCGTCGACGAGCGGGTGCCGGTGGACGGCCTCAAGTTCGGCGTGCGCGTCCTGGACCGCTTCATCGACGCGTCCTGACGTCAACCCGGCACAACGGTGGAAATCGTTCGCACGTGCGCAATGGACCGGAAAGAGTGAAAGGAGCCATACGCTCGTAGCCCCATCAGTTCTTCCTCGTTACAGGGAGTGCAGTCCGCGGCTGGGACTGCATTGCCAACAAGGAGGAATAATGCTCAAGAAGGTCGTCGCCGCTGCGGCAGCCACTGGTGGTCTGGTTCTCGCGGGTGCGGGCATGGCCGTCGCCGACTCCGGCGCTCAGGGTGCTGCCACGCAGTCCCCCGGCGTCATTTCGGGCAACGTCATCCAGGCCCCGATTCACGTGCCGGTGAACGTGTGCGGCAACACGGTCTCTGTGATCGGGCTGCTGAACCCTGCCTTCGGTAACACCTGCGCCAACGACTGACGTTGTTGTGCCTCACCCCTTGAGGGTTTGAGCCCACGGCCCCGGAGTGCGAGCCATGCACTCCGGGGCCGACGGGTTGGACATGGTTCCAGGGCAAGACTTACAGGCAAGGCAGGGAAACCTATGCGACAGGTCATGCGGAAGGGCCTGATCACCATGGCGGCCGCGGGCGGCGTGCTCGCCGTCACCGGTGGCTACGCGCACGCGGACTCGAGTGCGAACGGAAGCTCGTCCGACTCGCCGGGCGTACTGTCCGGCAACTCCGTCGAGGCGCCCGTGGACGTCCCGGTGAACGTCTGTGGCAACACGATCAACGTCGTCGGACTGCTCAACCCGGCGTCGGGCAACGACTGCGGCGGCTCGGGCGGCGGCGACAAGGCCGGCGGCCAGTCCTCGGACGGCGGCGGCTCGCAGGCCGGAGGGCACACCGGCGACTCACCCGGTGTCGGCTCGGGCAACCACGTGTCGGTCCCGGTGCACGTGCCGGTGAACGCGTGCGGCAACTCCGTCGGCGCGGGCTCGGTCGGCAACGGGACGACCGGGAACGGCTGCTCCGACGAGGGCGGGGGCGGTGGCGGTGGCACGACCACGCCGCCGGCGGACTCGCACACCCCGCCGTCGCGCGCCGGACACCCGGGCGACGGCACCGGTGCGGACACGCCCAACGAACCGGGGACGCAGACCGTCGACATGCCCAAGGGCGAGTCCCACCTCGGGCAGACCGGCAGCCCGCAGGCCACCGGCACGCTCGCGGAGACCGGAAGCTCCGTGCCGATCGGCGCGGCCATCCCGATCGCCGGGGGTGCGCTGCTCGCGGGCGCGCTGCTCTACCGGCGGGCGAACGCGGCGGCCTGACATCAGGCGGTGCGAAACGGAGCGGGCCCCGCACGGACGGGGCCCGCTCCGTTGTCCCGCCCGCCCTCAGGTCACCATGTGGCCCGCACCTGGCGGATGATCCGTCGGCGCAGCCGCACGCGGCGACTGCCGTCGCGACGCAGGCTCAAGCGGTCCAACTCCCAGTGTCCGTACTCGGCATGGTCCGTCAGCAGGCGCGTCGCCTCCTTGCGAGAGACCCCCCGCGGTACGTACACGTCGACAAATTCGTATTCCGGCATCGCATCTATTGTGCCGACAGCGGCCCGGTACGGATAGCGTCTGCACTATGTCTGATGCTGCGCAGCCCACCGCTGCCGAGGTACGCGCCGCCGCCGAGGCGGTCAAGGCTGCGCTCGACGCCCACTTGGCGGCGGTCGAGCGCCGGTCGGGAGAAGACGATCCGGCCGTCTACGAAGCGTTCAACGATCTCGCCGCCGCGGCCGAGGAGTACGACGAGCTCCTCTACGACCGCTACGACGAGGTCACCCCCTTCGAGATCCCCGGCGGCGAGGATTCGCTGCCGCCGTACGCGGGACCGGAGGAGCCGAACGCGCTGAGCGTGCTGATCCGGCGCGACTACGCCGTGGTCGAACCGCAGCGTCTGCTCGCCCAGGCCGGGCGGGTCGCCGACCTGGAGGGGGAGCCGGACGCGGAGACGGCGAACGGGGCGGGCAGCAGTGTGCACGCCGCGCTCGGCGTCCTCTTCGGCGAGTTCGAACCCGACGAGATCGCCTCCCGGCACAAGGAGTTCGGCCTGGAGGAGGGCGACTCCACGCTCTGGGTCACGGCCGCGGACGACCCGACGGAGGCCGGCGAGTGGCTGGAGGCCCCCTTCGAGCAGGTCGATGCGCAGCGGGTGGTGTGCCGGTTCGACGTGAGCGCGGTCTTCGACGACGACGAGTTCGGTATCGACGAGGACGACGAGGACGAAGCGGGGGACGGGGGCGCCGACGTCGACGAGCCGCTGGAGGAGGCGGATCGCTGACACCCCGCGGCTCAAGCGCCGCAGGGGCTCACACGGTCGGGACCTGGGAACGGACCAGGCCGCGCAAGCGCGTCGTGCGCGGCTCGGCCGGGACCTCCGCCACGGCCCGCGGCAGCGCCGCGTCCGCGCCGTGCACCACCGAAAGGTGACGCTCACCGCGCCCGAAGGCCGTATAGACCCAGGGACGACTGAGCGCCTGCGTCGCATCACCCGGCAGCACCACCACGGCCGCGGGCCACCGGACCCCCACGGCCTGATGCCCGGTCACGGCCCACCCGTGCCGCACCGCGCCCTGCTCCACCTGCTCCTTCGGTACGAGGACGGGGGCCCCGTCACACTGGAGACGCAGGCCCTCCGCGTCGGCCCCGACGACCACGCCGGGGCGGATCCGCCCCCGCCCGGTCACGTACACCACCCGGTCGTCGGGGTCGAAGCCCCCGAATCGCCCGGGTCCCGGGTTGAGCCGCTCCTTCAGTGCCACGTTCAACGCCCGGGTCCCCGCGGCGCCCCCGTGCCCCGGCGTGATCACCTGCGTCTGCTCGGGCGGCACCCCGATCGCCCGCGGCACCGAGTCCGCGACGAGCTGCACGGTGCGGTGGATCGCCTCGGCCGGGTCCCGCACCGGAACGATCACCACTTCCTTGCCGGGCGCCTCCACCTGGTTCAGCTCACCGATGCCGATGCCGGAGACCAGCTCGCCGATCGGCCCGAAGTCCGGCGTGCGGGAGGCGATGCGCGGGCAGATCTCCGCCGCGGCGACGTCGGCGAAGACCCGGCCCGGGCCCGCCGACCACAGCGTCCCCGGGTCCCCGCTGAGCAGCAGGCACGTCCCGTCGGCGAGCAGCTCGACGAGCATCGCGGCGTCGCCCACGTCCAGCTGCGGCGCGTCCAGGACCACCAGGACGTCGAGGGCGAACGCCCCGTCCCGGTCGAGGCCGGGGCCCTCCGCGCGCGCGAGCAGACCCGCGACGGTCGCGGTCGCCGTCTCGGGTGCCTCTGGACCGAGGAGCTCGGCGGCCCGGCGGCGGCCGTCCGCGCCGTGCGCGGCGACGCACACCCGCAGGCCCAACTTGCCCGCGGCGGCCGCCGCGGCGACCGGTTCGGCGCGGGCCGCCTCGCCGCCGGTGTGCAGGACGAGGCGGTGGGCGGCGATCGCCCGGATCAGCTCGGCCGTCGTGCCGCGCGCGGCCGCTGCGGCCTCTTCCAGACCGGCGGTGGCCGAACCCTCGTCCTTGGGCGCGGCGTTGACCAGCCGGGCGAGTCCGTCGGCGAGGCTCTCCTCGGCGAGCGCGTACCGCTCGAGCCCGACCAGGACCCGTACGGGCCGCTCCACCTCCTCCGCGTCGTCCTCCTCCTCGGCGGTGGGCGCGGGGGCGGGCGCGTCCTCCAGGGGGTCGTGGAAGATCAGCGCGTCGCCCTCCGCGACGGCGCTCTGCACGGCTTCCTCCGGGTCGGGCACCCCGCGCTTGCCGAGCGCCTCCGCGAGCACCGGCAGGTCGAGGGCCGTGTGCCCGGCGTCCGCGGCCTGCTCAAGCAGCCATACGGTGACGGCGCGGCCCCGCCGCTCGTCGTCGGGCCCGCACTCCGCGCCGAGCAGCGCCCGCGCGAACCCGTCGGCCTGTTCGGGCCGCACGCCGCTCACCCGCAGCAACTGCCAGGGATCCGCCCGCAGTTCGTCGCTCGCGCCCTCGCCCAGGGCCGCGGCGGCCGCGCCGGCCAGCGATTCGGGGGCCCCGCCCTCGACGAGCACGGCCCGCACCGATTCGACGGCCTCCGGCTCCGGGCCCGCCTGCGCGGCGGCCTGCGGCCTGCGCACGGGGGCCTCCTGCCGCGGCTCGGGCTCGGTCCGCGCGAGCACGGGGGCGGCGACCGGCTTCTCCCCGCTCTCCACCGCGCGCACGGCGGCCAGCAGATCGGCGGCGGTCCCGCTCAGCTTCGCCCCGGCGTCGATCGGCCCCTCCTTGGCAGCCTTCCGCTCCGCGATCCGCTCCCGCAACTCCCGCTGAGCCACCACCTCAGCCTCAACCTCGGACACCTCGGTGCCTCCGGCACCATCCGCGGCGGCGTCGCCCACCGCGCCGTCGGGGACGTCACTGTCACCCTGGCCAGCCGTGACCTCGGCACCAGCGCCCCCCGTGCCTTCGGCACCGTCCGCCACGTCGCCGACCCGGCCGTCCATGGCTTCCGTGCCGTCCGCGCCCGGCCCGGTCCCGGCACCGGCGGCTTCCGTGCCTTCGGCACCTTCCGGCACGTCGCCGGCGAGGCCGTCCGCGGGTTCCGCGTCGTCCGCGCCTGGCCCGGCCTGGGCGCCAGCGCCCCCCGTGCCTTCGGCACCGTCCGCCGCGTCGCCGGCCAGGCCGTCCGCGGGTTCCGCGTCGTCCGCGCCTGGCCCGGTCCCGGCGCCGGCGGCTTCCGTGCTTTCGGTACCGTCCGCCGCGTCGCCGACCCGGCCGTCCGCGGGTTCCGCGTCGTCCGCGCCTGGCCCGGCCTCGGCGTCGGCGGCCTCCGTGCGCTCGGCATCGTCCGCCGCGTCGTCCGTGCCTGGTCCGGTCCCGGCGGCGGGCGCCTCCGCGCCGTCCGCCACCTCGCCGGCCCGGTCGGCCGCGGCCCCGCCCGGCAGGGCCTCCGCGCGCGTGGCGGCAGGCGGGGGCGTGTCGGGGTGGGGCCCTGACTCGTTCTCCGCGGCAGCGGACTCCGTACTCACAACGTGCTCCAGTCCTGATCGGGATAGCGGTGCACGGGCGCCGACACATCGTCGAGCGCCTGGCAGATCTCGTCAGGAAGACTAAGGGCCTCCACTGACAATGCCGCCGTGAGCTGCTGCGCGTTGCGCGCGCCGACGATCGGCGCGGCTACTCCTGGCCGGTCCCTGACCCACGCGAGGGCTACTTGCAGCGGCGTCACGGCGAGCCCGTCCGCCGCCGTGGCCACCGCGTCCACGATGTGCCCGGCCGCCTCGTCGAGGTACGGCTCGACGAACGGCGCCATGTGGTCCGAGCCGCCCCGCGAGTCGGACGGGGTGCCCGAGCGGTACTTGCCGGTCAGCACCCCGCGGCCCAGCGGTGACGAGGGCAGCAGGCCGATGCCGAGGTCCAGCGCCGCCGGCAGCACCTCGCGCTCCACGCCCCGCTGGAGCAGCGAGTACTCCATCTGCGTACTGGCGAGACGCGTGCGCGCGCCGGGCGCGGAGAGCTGCCACGTACCGGCCTTGGCCAGCTGCCAGCCAGAGAAGTTCGAGACGCCCGCGTAGCGCGCACGCCCGCTGCTGACCGCGATGTCGAGGGCCTGGAGCGTCTCGTCGAGCGGGGTCCGCGGGTCGTACGCGTGCACCTGCCACAGGTCGACGTAGTCCGTGCCGAGCCGGTCGAGCGAGGCGTCCAGGGCCGAGAGCAGATGGCCGCGGGAGCCGTCGAAGCGGCGGTCCGGGTCGGGCACGCTGCCCGCCTTCGTGGAGATCACCAGGTCACGCCGCGGCACCAGGCCCTCGATCAGCCTGCCGAGCAGATACTCCGACTCCCCGTCCCCGTACACGTCGGCCGTGTCGACGAGCGTGCCGCCCGCTTCCCAGAAGGCCTTCAACAGGTCGGCGGCGTCGTGCTCGTCGGTGTCCCGGCCCCACAGGAGGGTGCCGAGCCCGATCCGGGACACACGCAGGCCGGTGCGGCCGAGATGCCTCTGCTCCATGGGCGCTGAGGTTACTGGCCGAAGGTCAGGAACGGGGCCCCTGTGGATATCTGCCGCCGGGGTCGCCGGGTTAGGGTGCCGGGCGAGGCACCTTACCCATGGGTAATTCACTGGATCCGGCAAGGCGTTAAGGGGATGTGGTCAATGAAGCTCGGCATCAACCTCGGCTACTGGGGCGCAGGCATGGACGCGGACAACCTGGCCGTGGCGAAGGAGGCCGACAGACTGGGCTATTCGGTGTGCTGGGCCGCGGAGGCCTACGGTTCCGACGCCGCCACCGTCCTCGCGTACGTCGCCGCGCAGACGGAGCGGATCGACGTCGGCTCGGCCATCTTCCAGATCCCGGCCCGGCAGCCCACGATGACGGCGATGACGGCCGCGACCCTCGACTCGCTGTCCGGGGGCCGTTTCCGCCTCGGCCTCGGCGTCTCGGGGCCGCAGGTCTCCGAGGGCTGGTACGGGGTCAAGTTCGACAAGCCGCTGGCGCGCACCCGCGAGTACGTCGAGATCATCCGCAAGGCCATGAGCCGCGAGCGGGTCTCCCACGACGGCGCGCACTGGACGCTCCCGCTGCCGGACGGCCCCGGCAAGCCGCTGAAGCTGATCGTGCACCCCGAGCGCGAGCAGATCCCGCTCTACATCGCCGCGATCGGCCCGAAGAACCTGGAGCAGACCGGCGAGATCGCCGACGGCGCTCTGCTGATCTTCCCGGCGGCCGAGCACCTGGAGGAGACCGCGCTCCAGCACATCCGCGCGGGCCGCGAGAAGGCCGGCAAGACGATGGAGGGCTTCGACGTCTGCCCGACCGTGCCGCTGGCACTCGGTGGCTCCGACGACGCCTCCCTGAGCTCCCTCGCCGACATGTTCCGCCCGTACACCGCCCTCTACGTCGGCGGCATGGGTAGCCGTAAGCAGAACTTCTACAACCAGCTCGCGCAGCGCATGGGCTACGAGAAGGAGGCCGCCGAGATCCAGGACAAGTACCTGGCAGGCGACAAGGAGGGCGCGGCCGCGGCGATCCCGCGGCAGCTCATCGACTCCACCACGCTGCTCGGTTCCGTGGAGCGCATCGCCGACCGGATGCGGGCCTACTCGGAGGCCGGTGTCACCACGCTGACCATCAACCCGGCCGGGCTCACGCTCGACGACCGCCTGGCCTCCCTGCGCGCGGGCACCGAGGCGATGGAGCGCGCCGGGCTGGCGTAACGGGTCAGGGGAGTTCTTCTGCGGCCGTGGTGGGGGCTCGGGGTGTCTTCCCCGCCACGGCCGACACCTTGCACAACGCGTCACGAGGGGGCCGGGTTACGGCTCGTCCCGCTCCCCGTGTCCTCCGTTCGGACGAGTTGACCCGCATATCTGTTGCCGTGCCTCATGTCCCGCATTTGACTCGGAATTTGCAGTACTGCGGAGTCCGGTGCGGCGAGGTGGAGGTTGCGGATGCTGTCGGCCAAGAGTCTGTTCCAGGAAATCATCGACAACGACGAGTCGTTCCGGCTGTTCTGCTCCATCGCGGCCAGCGGCGAATCCCAGGGCGGCTGGGAGAACGGGCGGATCGCCGCGCTGGTTCCCGAGAGCGAGCGCGGCCTCGCTCCCCGGATCGCGCGGCACGGCGCGGACGAGGACAAGCACGGGCGGATCTTCCACGCCCTCATGAAGAAGCGCGGCCTGGAGCCGGCGCCCGTCCCCGCCGAGACCGACTACACGATGCTTCTGGAGAAGCACGGGATCGGGCTCGCGCACGATCAACTGCGGCGCGACGAGCGGCTCTCCGTGCGGGACATCGTCACGTACCTGGCGCACAGCCGCGTCACCGAGCAGCGGGCCTCCGAGCAGATGATGATGCTCCGCAAGCACTTCGCCGACGACCCCGACCTCGGCCGCGCGGTCAAGATGATCTCCAACGACGAGGACAACCATCTCGCGTACTGCCACGAGGAGTTGCTGCGCTTCGCGTACGCGGGGCACGGTCGTGTCATCCAGCGGATTCTGCGCGAGTGCGCCCTCGCGGAGATCGCCGTCTACCGGGACGTCAGCCTCGCCGTCATGGACCACATGGGGCGCATCCTCGGGTGGAACAAGGCGAAGGCGGGTGCGCTGGCCGCGGGGATCCACGCCATGTACGCGTACGAGCGCCTCGGCGGCTGGCGGCGGATGGTGTCGTTGCGGATGCCGGAGCGGCGGGATGCGTTGGGCGGGCCGCCTGTCACGGTCGAGTTCGCTTGAGTCGTCCGGCGTTGCGGTCGCGGGGCTCTGCCCCGGACCCCGCTGCTCAATCGCCGCAGGGGCTTGAAATGGCTACAGCCAGCCGCGGTGTTTGAACAAGCGGAACAGCAGTAGCTCCAGGGCGGCCATCAGCACGATCACCGCCGGGTACGCCCACACCCAGTGCAGCTCCGGCATGTGGTCGAAGTTCATGCCGTAGACGCCCGCGATCATCGTGGGCACCGCGGCCATCGCCGCCCACGACGAGATCTTCCGCATGTCGTCGTTCTGCCGCACGCTCATCTGCGCCAGATGCGCGGACAGGATGTCCGACACCAGGCGGTCCAGGCCGTCCACCGACTCGTTGACCCGCGTCAGGTGGTCGTTCACGTCGCGGAAGAACGGCCGAGCCTCCTCGTGCACGAACGGCACGGCGGCAAGGCCCCACGGGCCGACCCCGGCGAGCCGGGCCAGCGGCATCGTCAACGGCCCGGTGGCGCGCCGGAATTCGAGGATCTGGCGCTTGAAGGTGTAGATCCGCTCGGCAGTGTCACGGGTGCCGCCGCCCCGCGGGGAGAAGACCTCCGTCTCCAGCTCCTCCAGGTCGGTCTGCAGCTCGGCCGCGACCTCCAGGTAATGGTCCACGGTGGCGTCCGCGACCGAGTACAGGACCGCCGTCGGCCCCTGCTTCAGGAACTCCGGCTCGGCCTCCAGACGCTGTCGTACGGCCTTCAGGGGCGCGCCCTCGCCGTGCCGCACGGTCACCACGAACGAGTCGCCCAGGAACAGCATCAGCTCGCCCGTGGACACCTGGTCGCTCTTCGGCTCGTACACGACCGGCTTGAGGACCACGAACAGCGAGTCGTCGTAGATCTCCAGCTTGGGCCGCTGGTGCGCCTTCAGGGCGTCTTCCACGGCCAGCGGGTGGAGGCCGAACTCCTGGGAGACCCGGTCGAACTCCTCCTCGCTCGCCTCGTGCAGCCCGATCCACACGAACGCGTCGCCCGTCGAGCGTGCCTCATCAAGGGCGCCGGAGAACTCGGCCGGCCGCTCGATGCGGCGCCCGTCCCGGTAGATGGCGCAGTCGACGATCACGAAGTGAATTCTTCCCAGTACCCGGCACTGCCGCACGTCGTCGTATGCCTAGGGTGGGGCTCATGCCCACGCTGATCCTCGTCCGGCACGGACGTTCCACCGCCAACACCGCGGGAGTGCTCGCCGGGCGGACGCCCGGGGTGGCGCTCGACGAGCGCGGCGCCGAGCAGGCCGCGCGGCTGCCCGAGCGCCTGGCGGACCTGCCCCTCGCCGAGATCGTCTCCAGCCCGCTCCAGCGCTGCCGGGAGACCGTCGCGCCGCTGCTCGCCGCCCGCCCGGAGCTGACCCTGCGGACCGACGAGGGCATCAGTGAGTGCGACTACGGGGACTGGTCCGGCCGCAAGCTCGCCGAGCTGGCCGACGAACCGCTGATGAAGGTCGTGCAGCAGCATCCGACCGCCGCGGCGTTCCCCGGAGGGGAATCGATGCGGCAGATGCAGCACCGGGCCGCCGAGGCGGTACGTGAGTGGAACGCGCGCGTGGAGCGCGAGCACGGCGAGGACGCCGCCTATGTGATGTGTTCGCACGGCGACATCATCAAGTCCCTTGTCGCGGACGCCATCGGGCTGCATCTGGACCTCTTTCAACGGATCTCCGTAGAGCCGTGTTCCATCACGGCGATCCGTTACACACGGCTGCGCCCCTTTCTCGTACGCCTCGGGGACACCGGTGACTTCGCGTCCCTGGCGCCGCGTGAGGCGCCGCAGGGGGGCGATGCGGCGGTCGGGGGCGGCGCGGGCGCACCGTGATCGTCGGCCGCAGTAGGGTGAAGCAGCCGTAAGCACAGTCGGCCCGGTCGCCCATGACCGGTTCAAGACAGTCGATCCCGATCCCATGGAGACAGGACGTGTCCCGTCAGGTGTTCCTCTACGACCCTCCGGAGCGGTTCGTGGCCGGTACGGTCGGGCTCCCCGGGCGCCGCACCTTCTTTCTGCAGGCCACCGCAGGACCCCGGGTCACCAGCGTGTCCCTGGAGAAGACCCAGGTGGCCGCGCTCGCCGAGCGCATGGACGAACTGCTCGACGAGGTCGTGCGGCGCAGCGGCGGCAATGCCCCGGTGCCCGCCGTGGCCCCCAGCGAGGTCTCCGACACGGCGCCGCTGGAGGCGCCCGTGGAGGAGGAGTTCCGCGTCGGCACCATGGCACTCGCGTGGGACGGCGACGAACAGCGCATGATCGTCGAGGCGCAGGCCCTCGTGGAGCTGGACGCCGAGTCCGAGGACGACCTGGCGGAGGCCGAGGAGAAGCTGCTCCAGGACGAGGAGAACGGTCCGCCGATGCTCCGCGTCCGCCTCACCGGACCCCAGGCCCGCGCCTTCGCCAAGCGCGCCCTGGACGTCGTGAACGCGGGCCGCCCGCCGTGCCCGCTGTGCAGCCTGCCGCTCGACCCGGAGGGACACGTATGTCCGCGCCAGAACGGATACCGGCGCGACGCGTGAGCGACCGGGACCTGCTCACCTTCGGTGAGCTGAACGTCGAGGGACAGATCCGCGAGGCCTCGAACGCGGTGCTGGTGTGCACCGTCACACACGAGGGCCGCGAGGCCCGTTGCGTCTACAAGCCGGTGCGCGGCGAGCGCCCCCTGTGGGATTTCCCCGACGGGAACCTGGCGCGGCGCGAGGTCGCCGCGTACGAGGTCTCCGAGGCGCTCGGCTGGGGCCTCGTGCCGCCCACCGTGCTGCGCGACGGGCCGTACGGCGAGGGCATGTGCCAGCTGTGGATCGACACCCCCGAGGAGCCCGGGGACGACCACGAACTGCTCGCCCTCGTCGACGGTGAGGAGCCGGGGGAGGGCTGGAAGGCCATCGGCTTCGCCGAGGTCGGCGAGGGCCGCACGGCGCTGCTGGTGCACGCCGACGACGCCCGCCTGCGCCGCCTCTCGGTGCTCGACGCCGTGATCAACAACGGCGACCGCAAGGGCGGGCACCTGCTCGTCGACGCCGAGGGGCACCTGTTCGGCATCGACCACGGTGTGACGTTCAACGCCGAGGACAAGCTGCGCACGCTGCTCTGGGGCTGGGCGGGGGAGCCGCTGACCGAGGAGGCCACGACCGCCCTGGAGGCGCTGCGCACGGCCCTGGGCGCGGGCGAGCCGCTCGCCGTCCGGCTGGGCGAGCTGATCACCGCGGCCGAGCTGGAGGCCGTACGGGAGCGGGTCGCGGGTCTCCTGAAGAGCGGGCGGCACCGGGAGCCCGGCGGGGACTGGCCCGCGATTCCCTGGCCGCCGGTGTAGCGAGCGGCCGGGACGGCGGTGCGGTCGCGGGGCTCTGCCCCGGACCCCCGTCTAGCGCCCCGTGCAAGATCACGCAAGAGGGCGACTTCGGCCATTGAGCCTGGTCCGGTTCGTATCCGGAAGCACCGTCCGGTTACGCTCAAGGCATGCATGCCTGGCCCGCTTCTGAGGTCCCCGCCCTGCCCGGCAAGGGCCGCGACCTCCGGATCCACGACACCGCGACCGGTGGGCTCGTCACCCTTGACCCCGGTCCCGTCGCCCGTATCTACGTGTGCGGCATCACGCCGTACGACGCGACCCACATGGGTCACGCGGCGACCTACAACGCGTTCGACCTCGTGCAGCGCGTGTGGCTCGACACCAAGCGGCAGGTTCACTACGTCCAGAACGTGACGGACGTCGACGATCCTCTGCTGGAGCGGGCCGTGCGTGACGGCATCGACTGGGAAGGTCTCGCCGAGAAGGAGACCGCCCTCTTCCGTGAGGACATGACCGCCCTGCGGATGCTGCCGCCGCAGCACTACATCGGCGCCGTCGAGGCGATACCCGGCATCGTGCCGCTCGTCGAACGACTGCGTGACTCCGGTGCCGCCTACGAGCTCGAGGGCGACACCTACTTCTCCGTCGAGGCCGACCCGCACTTCGGGTCCGTCTCGAACCTCGACGCCGCCGCGATGCGGCTGCTCTCCGCCGAGCGCGGGGGCGACCCGGACCGTCCGGGCAAGAAGAACCCGCTCGACCCGATGCTGTGGATGGCCGCCCGCGACGGCGAGCCCAGCTGGGACGGCGGCTCGCTCGGCCAGGGGCGCCCCGGCTGGCACATCGAGTGTGTCGCCATCGCCCTCGACCACCTCGGCATGGGCTTCGACGTCCAGGGCGGCGGGTCGGACCTCGCCTTCCCGCACCACGAGATGGGCGCCTCGCACGCCCAGGCGCTCACCGGCGAGTTCCCGATGGCCAAGGCGTACGTGCACGCCGGCATGGTCGGGCTCGACGGCGAGAAGATGTCGAAGTCCAAGGGCAACCTGGTGTTCGTCTCCGCGCTGCGGCGCGAAGGCGTCGACCCCGCCGCCATCCGGCTCGCGCTCCTCGCCCACCACTACCGCTCCGACTGGGAGTGGACGGACCAGGTGCTCGCCGACGCCGTGGCCCGCCTCGACCGCTGGCGCGCCGCCGTCTCCCGCCCCGACGGCCCGTCCGCCGAGGCCCTCGTCGAGGAGATCCGCGAGGCGCTCGCCGACGACCTGGACGCGCCCGCCGCGCTGACCGCCGTCGACCGCTGGGCCGAGACCCAGTCGACCGACGGCGGCAAGGACGAGGGCGCCCCCGGCGTCGTATCGCGTGCCGTGGACGCCCTGCTGGGCGTGGCGCTGTAGCAAACCCCTTTCCGTGCAGCACAGAGGGCGCCTCCCCCTGCGGGGAGGCGCCCCTTTTCCTTGTGCGCCGCCGGGTGGGCGGCGGTCACCTCCTGATCGGACTGGTCAGACGCGCTGCACCCGTACGCTGCGCAGGATGCTCGGCGACCCCGTGTCCCAGACGCCGACGACCTGGTGGCCGAAAGCGAAGGCCTCCTGGATCTCGTCGTGCGCCTGCGGGGTCGGGTTGTTGAGGACCCGGAACTGGTTGTTGATGCGCAGGAAGATCTGGCTCGGCTGGCCCGGCAGCGGCTGGACGATGTCGATGAAGCCGTTCGCGACACCGGCGACCAGGGCCTGCTGCTGCACCTGCTGATGGGCCTGCTGGATCGCGGACAGCTGGACCTGCTGCAGCTGCTGCTGCGTCTGCTGCTCCATCTGCTGACCCTGCTGGTCCTGCTGCTGCCCGTACTGCTGTTGGCCGTACTGCTGTTGGCCGTGCTGCTGGCCGAACGACTGCTGCTGTCCGCCGAGTTGCTGCAGCAGCTGCTGGTACGGCTGCTGCTGGCCGAGCTGCTGGAGCTGCTGCTGGAGCTGCTCCTGGCCCTGGGGCTGCTGCCCGTAACCCTGCTGACCGTACGACTGCTGGCCGAAAGGCTGTTGCATCTGCTGCCCGAACGGCTGCTGCTGGCCCAGGCCCTGCTGCTGGTAGGGCGAGGTGCTCGGGAACTGCTGTCCCTGCTGGCCCATCTGGGGGGTGATGCTCATGCGGGTGCCACCTTCCATCAATGGTTGGTTGCGATCCGTTCCTTCAGCCCGTGACGACCAGGCCGACGACCTCGTCGTCCGAGAACCACACACGTACGTCGGGCCGTCCCCCCGCGAAGGCGGTGTGCACCGCCTGGCGGGTCTCGGGGGACGGGTTGTTCAGATTGCGCCAGGCCCCCGCCACGAACAGGCGCAACCGGGGCGGGAGTTCGGCCGGGTACGGGATCAGCTCGTCCCAGTACCGCTCCGCCTGGCCCGAACCGACCGTCGAGGGAAGCAGGTTGGTGACCGCTCCCTTGATGTCGGGCCGGTTGCCGATCCGCTGCGAGGCGGGCCGGCCGGGGGCGTCCTGCTGTGGTGAGCCGGTCGCCCGGAGTACCTCGCGTGCCCGCTGCGATGTCATCGGGCGCTGACCGCCTGCCCTGAGCATGCCCTGGAGGGCGGTCAGCGCGCCGACGACCACCGGGGAGGCGGACGAGGTGCCGGAGAAGGTGTCGGTGTACCAGGCGATCTCCTCGGTGCCGCCCTGCAGATCGCCGGGCAGGTTCCAGGAGCCGCCGGTGGTGGTGACCTCGCGGCCCCAGCCCTGGGCGTCCACGCGGGCACCGTAGTTGGAGAACGAGAGGCGCGAGCGGTCCGGGCCGTGGTCGCGGCCGTGAGTGCCCGGAGGCGGGGCGCCCGCGCCGACGAGGACCGCGTCCGACGAGCGGTTCGACGGGTTGAACGGGTTGTGCCACCACGTCGGGAACTCGTCGGGCCGCCGCTCGTACACGGCGTCGTCGAGGGACTCGGCGCCGTTGCCCGCCGCGCCCACGACCACGATGCCCTTCGCCGTCGCGTACTTGACGGCCGCGAAGTCGTCGGGCCACCACTCCAGGGCGATGTAGCCGCGCTGGTCGTCGCGCGGCTCGAAGTCGAACCGCGGCCCCGGGCGGTGCAGTTCGATCAGGATCACGTCGCCGGGGCTCAGCCGTTCGGCCGCCGCGTGGATCGCCGCGGCCGTGCCCACGCCCTGGAACGAGGCCGCGGCCGTCACCGCTTCAGGCACGATGCCGGTGATGCCGCGCTCATTGCGGTCGCCGCCGATCACGCCGAGGACCGCGGTGCCGTGATTGCGCCAGGCCACATCCGCGATCGGCGTGCCGACCACGATGCCCGCGAGCTTCGCCGACAGGTCCTCGTGCCCCAACTGCCAGGCGCCCTCCACGTCGATGACGGTGACGCCCTCGCCGCTGCCGCCGAGCCGCCGCCACGCCCACTGCGCGTCGATGCCGGCGGGCGCGGGGCCCAAGTAGCCCTGGCGGCCCGTGTAGTCGGGCGTCGCGGCCGTCTTCTCCTTCAGCCGCCGCGCCTCCTCGAAGTTCTCCGGGGACGACGCGCGCGCCGCGGGCACCGCGCCCGGCTTCACGTACGCCGTGTCGATCTCCGGGAGCGCCGCGATCCGCGACCGCAGCTCCTGCGCCCGCTCGGCCCCGCCGCGCACCCGGTAGAACAGCGCCAGGTCCGGCACGTCGGCTCCGGGTGCCTCGTCGGCTCCCTGGACGCGCTCCTCGCCGCCGAACAGCGGTTCAAGAGCGAGTTGTTCGTCTCCGAGGAACATGTTCAGCGCCGATACGTCGGCTCCGGCGGCGGAACGCACACCGTCGGCCTGGACGCGCAGGCGGGCCTCCGGCCGCGCCACGACGATCAGTTCCTCTTCCGCCCCGCGATACGTGAAACCGGATCCGTCCGGTCCCGGCCCGGCCGCTCCCGGCCCCTGCGCCGGGCTTGCGTGCTGGTCGGTCATCGGTCCACAGCTCCCCTCGCCACTTCAGGTCGTACGGGTCTGCTTGTGCCGTGTGTTTCCTTGCGGCTCGTCGGGGCTCACCCTGCTACGCCGATGCCCGTCCGTCCAGCCCCCGCCGGCCAACTGCGTTTGAAAACAAGTTGAATGGGGAACCCCCTGCAACTGCCATCAATTCGGCCGGAAACAACTGTCACGCCCCAAACCGGCCAGACTCGGAACGTGGGTAGGACGGGGCGGACGCGACGGGTGCGGGCACGACGGAGGGCGGGGCGCTCGGCGCCCCGCCCTCCGCGGTTGCTGCGTGCCGCGCGGCTATTCGTCGCTGTCGTCGCCCTCCGGGCGCGGCGGCTTCGGCGGCCTGGTCCTGCCGCTCGGGTTGTCGCGCAGGTGCGAGGAGCCGTCGCCGCCGTCCGTCGCGTGACCGCCCGGCGCGGCGCCCGGGTCGCGGCGCTGCAGATAGCGCTCGAACTCGCGGGCGATGGCCTCGCCGGAGGCCTCGGGCAGCTCCGCGGTGTCGCGGGCCTCCTCCAGGGACTGCACGTACTCGGCGACCTCGCTGTCCTCGGCCGCCAGCTGGTCCACGCCCAACTGCCAGGCCCGCGCGTCCTCGGCCAGCTCGCCGAGCGGGATGCGCAGGTCGATCAGGTCCTCCAGACGGTTGAGGAGGGCCAGCGTCGCCTTCGGGTTCGGCGGCTGCGACACGTAGTGCGGAACGGCCGCCCACAGGGAGACCGCGGGGACGCCGGCGTGCGTGCAGGCCTCCTGGAGGATGCCGACGATGCCCGTAGGCCCCTCGTACTTGGTCTCTTCCAGGTTCATCCGCGAAGCCAGGTCCGCGTCGGACGTGACGCCGCTGACCGGGACGGGCCGGGTGTGCGGGGTGTCGCCGAGCAGCGCGCCGAGGACGACGACGAGTTCGACGCCCAGCTCGTGCGCGAAGCCGAGCAGCTCGTTGCAGAACGAGCGCCAGCGCATGGACGGCTCGATGCCCCGGACCAGGACGAGGTCGCGCGGCTTGTCCCCGCCGATTCGGATCACCGACAGCCGCGTCGTCGGCCATGTGATCTTTCGCACGCCGTCCTCGACGAAGACGGTGGGCCGGTTGACCTGGAAGTCGTAGTAGTCCTCGGCGTCCAGCGCCGCGAACACCTCGCCCTTCCACTCCTTGTCGAGATGCGCGACCGCGGTGGAGGCGGCGTCGCCGGCATCGTTCCAGCCCTCGAACGCGGCCACCATGACCGGGTCGACCAGCTCGGGAACCCCCTCGAGCTCGATCACCCAGTGCCTCCTTCCGACGTGCCCTCGCGTACCTGCCCACCTTACGGCGTCGGCGGGGGCCCTCCGCAGCCCCCTTGTGGGCGCGGACTGCCCCCAACACTGCCCCACGGTGGAGTGGTCCACTCCACCGTGGGGCAGTCGTCAGGTGCGCGCGAGGCGTGCGGTGTCGGGTTCGGTGGCGGGTGCCTCGGGGATCGGCCTGACCAGCAGCCATGCCCCGCACACCAGGGTCAGCGCCTGGGCGCCGGCGAGGAGGGTGAATCCGGCGCCGAAGCCGTGGCCGCGGCTTGCCGCGATGGCGACGCCCATGAGCGTGGGCATGAACGCCGACACGAGGTTGCCGACTCCGTTGACGACGCCGTAGGCGCTGCCGACGAGGTGGGCGGGCGCGCAGTGCTGGACGAGGGTGGGGATGGCCGGTCCTTGCAGGCCCCAGAAACCGCCGGCCAGGATCAGACCGGTGGCCGCCGCCGCGTCGCTGTCCGCGCGGGCGACCAGCAGCACGCAGACGGCGGTGCCGGTCGCCCCCACCACGAACGGCAGCGCGAGCCGCCTCCGCGGCAGCCGGTCGAGCAACCCGGACACCAGTGACATCAGGAACGGGGCAGCGTGCCCCTCAGCGTGGCCCCGAAGCCCGGCCGCTCGGCGGTGCCGCGCACCCCGCGTCCCCGTACGAACAGCAGGATCAGCGGAAGGCCGATCACCGCGTTCAGCGCCGCGAGGGCGAGGAACGGGCAGGTCCGGGGCCGTGCCGAACGACGCCCCCATCGAGCTGACCGCGTAGCCCTGGGAGGCGGCGGGTGCGGGCATTTCAAGCCCCTGCGGCGATTGAGCAGCGGGGTCCGGGGCAGCGCCCCGTGGCCGCAACGCCGTCGGGGTGGGGGTCGACCGTGGGCGCTGCCCGCGCCGGGGTGCCGCCTTGCCCACCCTGCCGCCCCAGGCGGCAGACTGCCCAAGGCGGCGGCGGCCCGAGGCGGCGGCACCCTGAGGCGGTGGCGGCCCGAGGCGGCGGCACCCTGAGGCGGTGGCGGTCCGAGGTGGCGGCTGCCCAAGGCTGTGGCGGCCCGGGGCGGCGGCACCCCGAGGGCGGTGGCATCCCAAGGTGGCGGCCCGAGGTGGCGGCGCCCCGAGGCGGTGGCGCCCCAGGACGGCCGTGGTCAGGTGGACGCCTGTGCCTCGGCCTCGGCGCGGTACATGCGACGGAGCCGGACCACGCCCAGGTCGTGTTGGTACAGGTTTTCTTGTTGGTCGGCGTCGGACGGCATGGCCTCCAGCATTTCGCGGTCCTGTTCCAGGACCTCCCAGTGCCGCTTCTCGATCAGAGTCTTGTAGAGGAACCGCCAGGTGTCCCGCTGCCAGCCCTGGACCTTGCGGTAGCGCCAGAAGAAGACCGCGCAGCGACCCTCGTCGACCGGACGGACCATGCCGACGATGCCGAAGGGACCGCCGGGGCCCGCCGACGGCGGGTAGGGGATCGACAGGTCGACCCAGTCCACGCCCGTGCGGCACAGCTCCACCCAGTCGAAGTTCACGCCCCGCTGGTCGGTCTTCTCGAAGAAGTAGCCGCGGTCGGTCTCGCGGATGCGGAACTTGGCGGTGGTGTCACCGTCGAACATCGTGTGGGAGTCGTGGTGCAGGAACTGCCCGTGCATCGGGTCGAGCAGGTTCTCGACGCCGTAGCGCCACGGCACGTTCCACTCGGCGTAGCAGAGGATCGCTTCGGTGTCGGGGTCGGTGAGCGGCTCGGGGAGCGTCAACTCGGCCGGTTCCGGGTGCTTTTCGTCGCCGAAGTAGGCGAGGACGGCGCCGGAGACCTCGCGCACGGGCAGCGAGGTGACGAGCTTCTTTCCCTCCAGATTGCAGCCGGGAAGGCCCGGCACGGAGGAGACCGTGCCGTCGGTCTCGACCTCTACGCCGTGGTACCAGCAGGCCACCCGGTCACCCAGGTGCTTGCCGAGGGAGAGCGGCGCGCCGCGGTGCGGGCAGCGGTCGGCGAGCATGCTCAGCGTGCCGTCGGAGCGGCGGAACAGCAGCCACTGCTCGCCGAGGACGGTGACCTTGCGCATCGCGCCGGGGGCGACGAAGGAGGACGGGACGACCGGGTGCCACTGGTTGCGCAGGCCGGTCGCGTAGATCTTGTCGGCGGTCAGAGCCATGGTGTGTCACGCTCCCAGTCGGTGCATCTCGGCGCGGAAGGATTCCTCGGTCCACGGCGCCCCGTCGGGGGCGGGGACCTGACGGGCATTCAGCCCGCTGACGACATCGGTGAGTTCATGGCCGACCTTGGTGAAGACCTCTTCGAGCGTGGCCGCGAGCTTGAACTCGTACGGGCTCGGCTCGTGGTCGCGGGACTGGTGGATCTCCAGGTACGGCCAGTCGGTGGTCTCGGTGCTGCTCATGAGTGGCTCCTACGGATCTCAGGAGGGCGGTTACAGGTCCAGTACGAGGCGGGAGCCGGCCGCGCAGCGCGAGACGCAGATCATCATCGAGGCGCTCGCGGCGTGCTCGGCTTCCGACAGGAGGAAGTCGCGGTGTTCGGGGGCGCCTTCGATGACGCGGGTCTCGCAGGAGCCGCAGATGCCGTCGCGGCACGAGCTGGCGACGTCGATGCCGGCGGTCTCGGCGGCCTCCAGGATCGAGGTGTCGGCGCCGACGGTGAGGGTCCGTCCCGAGGCGCGGCACTCGACCTCGAACTCGCCGTCGTCCGCGGACCGTTCGACGACGGGCGCGGCGAACCTCTCCAGGCGGAGCCGGTCACCCGGGCAGCGTTCCTCGACGGCGACGAGCAGCGGCTCGGGCCCGCAGGAGTAGACGAGCGCCCCTTCGGGCAGCCCGGCGAGCGTCGCGTCGAGGTCGATGTGCCCCTGCTCGTCCTGCGGTACGAGGGTCAAATCGCCGCCGAGCGAGGCCAGTTCCTCGGTGAACGCCATCGACGCCCTGCCGCGGCCGCCGTACACCATGCGCCAGTCGGCGCCGCGCCGGGCGGCCTCCCGTGCCATCGCGAGGATCGGCGTGACACCGATGCCGCCGGCGATGAACACGTACGCGGGGGCGTCCTCCAGCACGAAGTGGTTGCGCGGCTCCGAAACGGTGACGAGCTGGCCGGGCCGCAGCTTGGTGTGCACGTGCCGCGAACCGCCGCGCGAGGACGGCTCGTTGAGGACTCCGACACGGTACGTGCCGCCGTCGGACGGGTCGCCGCACAGGCTGTACTGGCGCACCTGCCCGCCGACGTGCACGTCGAGGTGCGCGCCGGGCTCCCAGGCGGGCAGTGGCTTGCCGTCGGGATGGGTCAGCTCGACGGACAGGACGCCCTCGGCCTCCCAGGTCATCCGCCGGACCAACAGATCAAGGCGACGCTCTTCGGTCATGGTGCTGGCCTCCTTACGCGCCGGGGATCTTCACGGGCGGGGTGAACGGGTTCTTCATCGGGCCGAGTGCGGCCAGGTCGACCTCGACGAGCGTCGGCCCCTCGGCGCCGACGGCCTGCTCGATCACCGGCCGCGCGTGCTCGGCGTCGGCGATCCGCAGATAGGGCAACCCGCAGGCGCGGGCGAGGAGTTCGAAGTCGGGCGTGGCGAGGTCGACGCCGGAGCGGCGCTCGCTGTAGCGGTCCTGCATGTTGCGCAGTACGCCGTAGCCGCCGTCGTTGAAGACCAGGACGGTGAGGCGGGGGCGTTCCTGGGCGACGGTGAGCAGTTCGCCGAGGTGTACGGCGAGGCCGCCGTCGCCCGCGATGACGACGGCGGGCCGCTCGGGGTCCGCGAGCGCGGCGCCGATGCCCATGCCGAGGCCCTGCCCGATGCCGCCGCCGCGCGGGAAGACGTTGGAGCGGGGGTCGTACATCTCCAGGAGCCGGTTGCCCCAGCTGCTGGACGGGATGGTGACGTCACGGGCGACGACCGCGTCGCGCGGCAGCACGGCGCGCAGCGCGTCGCAGATGGCCGCCTGCGGGCCGATGTTGTCGTGCAGCGTGGCCCGCACCTCCGCGCGTACGTCCCTGATCCGGCGGGTCCACGAGGGCTCGGCGGGGCGGGCGTGCGGGAGCAGGGCGGTCAGGGCGTCGGCGGCGTCGGCGTGCACGGTGTGCGCGGCCGGGTAGACGCGGCCGAGGGCGGCGGCGTCGACGTCGATCTGGATGTGCCGGTCGGCGTCCGGGAGCTTCAGGGCGTAGTCGGCGGTCTCATTGGACCGGAAGTGCGTGCCGACCGTCAGCAGCACGTCCGCCTCGGCGAGCAGGGCCCGCGCGGCCGGCGTCGTCGCGAAGTTGCCGATGACCTGCGGGTGGTCCTCGGGTACGGCGCCGCGCCCTGAGTTGGAGGTGAGCAGCCCGGCGCCGGTCGCCTCGACGAGCGCGGTGAGCTCGGCGCCGGCGCGGGTGGCGCCGCCGCCGGCCCAGATGAGGGGACGCTCGGCGGTCGCCAACAGCTGGGCGGCGGAGGCAAGTTGGTCTGTCGGGGTCGATGTCACTGTCGGCGCGACGGCCATTTGGGTGTCCGTCTGGGCCGCGTACTGGAGGTCGATCGGCCACTCCACGCTCGCCGGGCCGCCCGGCGCGGCCAGCGCCGCACGCGCGGCGGACCGCAGCACGTCGCCAGCCTCATCGGCGGAGCGCACCGTGGCCGCGAACGCCGAGACGGCGTCGAGCATGCCGAGCTGGTTCTTCGTCTCGTGGATGAACCCCCGCCCGCTGCCCAGGAATTCGGCCTCGACCTGCCCGGTGACGTGCAGCACGGACGTGCCGGAGGCGAGCGCCTCGATCAGCGAACCGGCCGCGTTTCCGGCGCCGGTGCCGGTCGAGGTGAGCGCGCAGCCGATCGTGCCGCGGGCCCGGCCGTACGCGTCGGCGGCGTTCACCGCACTGGCCTCGTGCCGGACCGGTACGAAGCGCAGCTCGCGGTCGACGGCCTCGACCAGCGGCAGGTTGTGCACGGAGACGATCCCGAAGACCGTGTCGATGCCGAGTTCCTTCAGGACGGCGACGAGGAGATCTCCACCGTTGGCGTATCGCATGCGAACTCCTCAGAGAATGCCGCGGCCGACGCCGCCGCAGACGTCGATGGCGGTCCCGGTGATGTACGAGGCGCGGGGCGAGAGCAGCGTGAGGATCGCGTAGGCGACCTCCTCGGCGCGGCCGAGCCGGCCGAGCGAGACGCCGCGGTCGGCGGCCAGCTCCGCCTGCCAGTCCTCGTAACTCATCCCGGAGTCCGCGGCGGCGTGCCGGCGCGTCCACTGCCCGGTGTCGATGAGGCCCAGGCAGACCGAGTTGACCCGGATGCCGTCGGAAGCCAGCTCCTGGGACAGGGACTTCGAGAGGTTGAGGATGCCGGCGCGGGCGGCGCTCGTCGTGATCAGACGCGGTTCGGGCTGCTTGGCGAGCACCGCGTTGACGTTGACGACGGAGGCCGCGTCGGACGCCCGCAGATGCTCCCGCGCCGCCTCCAGCGGATGCAGCACGCCCGCGAACTTCAGCTCCAGCTCGTCGCGCCAGTCGTCCTCGGTCGTGTCGTCGAGGCGCTTCATGCGGGACTGCCCCGCGTTGTTCACGAGGCCGTCGACGCGGTCGCCGCCGAAGGCCGCGGCGGACGCGCGGACGAAGTCGCGTACGGCGTCGGCGTCGCGGACGTCGCACGTCGCGGTGAAGAGGCGGTCGTGCGTGCCGGCCCTCTTCAGGCGGTCGGCGTCGCGCCCGCAGGTGGCGACGTTCGCGCCTTCGTCGAGGAGGGCGCGGACCGTGGCCAGGCCGACGCCCGAGCTGCCTCCGGTGACCACGTAGGTCCGGTCGGCGAGGCCCAGATCCATAACTCGGTGCTCCAGTAGGGGAGTTGGGTCAGTTCATGGTGAAGCCGCCGTTGACGGCGATCATCTGTCCGGTCAGATAGCGGGACTCCTCGGAGAGGAGGAAGGAGGCGAGGCCCGTGAGGTCGTCGGGCTGCTGCGGCCGGGAGATCGCCCGGTTCGCGGCGTAAAGACCGTGCCGCTCCTCCGGGACCGTCTCGGTCGCCTCGCACTCGGTGAGGCCCGGCGCGAGGGCGTTCACGGTGATGCCCCGCTCGCCCAGTTCCCGTGCCATCGCGCGGGTGAGGGCGATGACCGCGCCCTTCGACGTGATGTAGTGCGCGAGCCGCGGAGAGCCGTAGAGGGCCGCGTCCGAGGCGATGTTGACGATGCGTCCGGCCGGGCCGAACAGCGGGTGCAACGCCTTGGACACCAGCCACGGGCCGCGCGCGTTCACCGTCATCAGGCGGTCCCAGGCCTCGATGTCGATGTCCTGGAACTCCTTGCCGCCGACGCCGTTCGCGAGGGCGGCGTTGTTGACGAGACCGTAGAGCCCGCCCAAGTCCCGTACGAATGACGCAAGTTCGTCGACAGACGACGGGTCCGCGACGTCGCAGCGTACGAAGTGCGCGTCGTGTCCCTCGCCGCGCAGCTCCTCGGCGGCCCGGGCGCCGCGCTCGGGGTCGAGCTCGGCGAGGACGACCCGGAAGCCGTCCGCGCCGGCCCGGCGGGCCATGGCAAGTCCGAGGCCACGGCCCGCCCCGGTCACGACGACCGTGCGCGCGTCACGCGCGTCAGTCACGGGTGACGCCGTGCATCGGCGAGTACTCGGGGTACGACGGCACCTGCGGCTTCTGTGTGCCGATGACCACGCAGAACAGGGCGTCGGTGTCACCCTCGTTCTTCAGCGAGCGGGTCACACCGGCGGGCACCACGATCATGTCGCGGTAGCCGAGGGTGCGGTACTCGACCTCGTCCGGGCCGCGGTGCACACCCACGCGGACCTCGCCCTCCAGGACGAAGAAGGCCTCCTCCACGTCGTGGTGGGTGTGGGCCGGGCCCTCGGCGCCGGGCGGCAGCAGCATGTTGGAGAAGGTGAAGCCGCCGGACGGGAGGATGCGGCTGTCGCTCTCGTGGTTGCCGGTGGCGCCGGAGCCGACGTAGCGGATCTGGCCGCGGCGGTACTGCTTGCCCGCCTTCTCCTGGAAGGACAGCGTGTCGAAGTCGGCGACGCGGGACTCCTTCGACGCGATCAGCGAGTCGGTGTACTTGCCGAGGTCGCCGCCGTTGTCGTACTCGGTGGTGGTCAGAGGCATGGTGTGCGTCCTTAGATAGGCAGTGGTCAGGCAGTGACGATGTGCAGGTGGGACAGGACCCAGGCGTTGAAGCGCTCGGGCTGTTCCTGGTTGGCCAGGTGACCGGCGTCCTTGACGATCACGTAGGCCGTCTTGTGCAGGCCGCCGGCGAGGACCTGGGAGGCCTCGACGCCGGTGGCCCGGTCGCGGTCGCCGCAGATCACGAGGGTGGGTGCGGTGACGGCGGACAGTTCGGGGCGCAGGTCCGCGCCCGCCATGGCCTCGGCGGCGTACCCGTAGCCGGGCAGCCGCACGGAGCCGGCCATGGTGTCGACGACTCGCTCGACGAGGGTTTCCGGTGCCAGGTCGGACACCAGGCGCGGCCCGCGCCGCTCGGCGAACGCGCGCGGCCCGAGCGAGGCCAACTCCTCGGCCCTGGCCCGCATCCCGGCGGCCTTCGCCTCGTCGGTGCCGGAACCCGCGCTGGAGTCGGCGACGATCAGCGAGTCGACGAGCGAAGGGTGCCGGGTCGCGAGCCGCAGGGCGATGACACCGCCCCACGAGACACCGAGGACGTGCGCCGAGGGGCCGTACGAGCGGATCAGCTCCGCCGCGGCGTCCGCGAACCCGTCGAGGTCCAACGGGCCTTCCGGATCGGCCGACTTGGCGTAGCCGGGCGCGTCCCAGGCGACGACCCGGGCGTACGGGGCGAGCTCTTCGAGCTGCGGCGCGAACGCGGCCGACGAGGAGCCGATCCCGTGCAGGCACAGCAGCAGGGGGCCTTCGGTACCCGCTTCTTCCACATGGATCGCGGTCACAGGATCTGCCCCGAACGCCCGGCGAGCGCGGCCACCGACCGCAGTACCGCGTACGGCACGACCTGGCTGGTCGCGGGGTTGCCCGGGTCGGGCCGGTGCGCGACCTCGAAGCGGTACGTGCCGTGCTCCCCGGACGCCTCGATCACGTGCCGGGTGCGCGTGGCCCCCGGATCGGCGACGACCTCGACCCGCACAGCGTCCAGGTCGCCGACGGCGAGGGCGACCGAGGCGGCCACGTTCGTCGACTTGGGGAACTTCACCGGAACGTCGCGCGCCGTGCCCGACATGACCACGACGGGCCCGGTCGCCGAGCGCATCCGGCCCAGCAACTCCTCGCCCATCCACGGCTGTTCGAGGGTGGAGGGCAGCTTCGTGGTGGTCAGCCGGACGTCCTCGATCGGCCCCAGGGCCCGCACGGCCTGGAGGAGGTCGAGGCCGCCGACGGCGCCGCCCGTGAAGTACACCCGGCCCGGCCCCGCGGCGAGCAGCCGCTTGGCCAGCTCGTCGTCGGTGAGGGCCCCGGTCGAGGCCACCAGCAGATCGGTGCCGGACGTGAGGACGTGCTCGCCCCACTCCCGTACGACACCCTGACCCGCCGCCTCGACGATCAGGTCGCAGCGCTCGATGGCCTCCTCGAAGGTCACCTGCGGCGCGGGCGCCGCCTCACCGAGCGGCCGGTTGTCGACGAGGCACGTCAGCTCGGCGCCCCGGACGTCCTGCCTGGCGAGCGCGGTGCCGACGACGCGGCCGATGGCGCCCCAGCCGACGAGTCCGACCTTCAGCGTGCTCATTTCCGTACTCCTTCCGGCAGGACCGGGGACTCCGGCGAACCGGCCATGTGACAGCGGATCTCCTTCGACGGCGCGCCCGCCGTGCCCCACAGGTCGGACAGCTCGGGCACCCGCCGCCACACCTTGGCGATCCACCGGTCCTCGACGATCTGCGCGACCTCGGACGTGTACTCGCAGACGAGCCCGGTCGGGTCGGTGAAGTACGAGAAGGTGTTGTTGCCGGGCCCGTGCCGCCCCGGGCCCCACTTCGGGACGATGCCGTGGTGGCGGAGCCGGCCGAGCCCGCGCATGAAGTGGTCGACCGAACTCATCTCGTACGCCACGTGGTTGAGGGACACCCACTCGGCCTGGTTGAACGCGATGCAGTGGTGGTCGGCGTTGCAGCGCAGGAACGCCATCTGATGCTCGGACCAGTCGGACACGCGCAGGCCGAGGACGTCGCAGTAGAAGGCGACGGCGGCGTCGATGTCGGGGGTGTTGAGCACCGCGTGCGTGACACCGACCGGCACCGCCGCCTGCTGCCCGCGCGGGGCGACCGCCCACGTCTCGGCGGACAGCTCGACGAGCCGGCCCTCGTGGTCGTGGAACCGCAGTCCGTAGCCGCCGCCGACCTGGTCGAGCGGTCCGGGCCCGGCTACCGGCACGATGCCGCGGGCCTCCAGGCGGCGCGCCGCCTCGTCGATCTCGGCGGGGGTGGCGACGGCGAACACGAGGCGGCCGAGGCCGGTGCGCTCGGAGCGGGTGAGCTGGAGGGCGTGGTGCTGCTGGCCGGTGCCGCGCAGCCAGCTCGCGCTGTGCTCGGACTCGACGACCTCCAGGCCCCACGCCTCCTCGTAGAAGTCGGTGGCCTCGGCGAACGAGGGGGTGAGCAGCTCGACGGAGCGCAGCGCGCGCAGCCGGGCGATCGGGGGACGGGATGGGTGGGGCATGCGGAACTCCGTTGCGGGGGTGGTCAGTTGGCCCAGGGGAGCGGGGCTTCGGACGTGCCCCAGTACAGGGACTTCTGGCGTTGGTAGGCGCGGATGGCGGCGCGTCCCTTCTCGGTGCCGAGGCCGCTGTCCTTCATCCCGCTGAACGGGGTGGACGCGCTGAACTGCTTGTACGTGTTGATCCACACGGTGCCCGCGTCGATTCGGCGGGCCAGGTTCCAGGCGGCCCGGTGGTCGCGGGTCCAGATCCCGCAGGCGAGGCCGTACACGGAGTCGTTGGCCTGGCGGACCAGGTCGTCCTCGTCGTCGTAGGGGAGGACCACCAGGACCGGGCCGAAGATCTCCTCCTGGCAGGTCCGGGAGCCGTTCGCGAGGCCGGCGAGGACGGTGGGCAGGTAGTACGCGCCGTCCTCGTACGCGGGGCCCTCGGGCGCCGCGCCGCCGCACAGCACCTCGGCGCCCTCGGAGCGGGCGAGGTCGACGTAGGCGGCGACCGAGTCGCGGTGCTTGTGGTGGACGAGCGGGCCGACCTGGGTGTCGGGATCGGTGCCGGGTCCGACCCGCAACGTCCGTACGCGGGATACGAGTTCACCGACGAACGACTCGTACAGCGACGCGTGCACGAACAGGCGCGAACCCGCGATGCATGACTGCCCGCTGGACGAGAAGATCCCGAACATCACGCCCGCGAGGGCCTGTTCGACGTCCGCGTCGGCCCGCACGATCGTCGGCGACTTGCCGCCCAGCTCCAGGGAGGCCGGGGTCAGCTTGCGCGCGGCGATCCCGGCGATGGAGCGGCCGGTCTCGGTGCCGCCGGTGAAGCCGATCCGGCCGACCAGTGGGTGCTTGACGACGGCGTCGCCGACGACCCGGCCGCTGCCCGGGAGAACCGACAACAGGGCGGTGGGCAGGCCGAGTTCGGTGAGGGCCCGCGTGATGATCCGGCCGAGCTTCAGGGAGACCAGCGGGGTCCAGGCGGCCGGCTTGAGCAGCACCGCGTTGCCCGCGGCCAGGGCGGGCGCGATCTTCTGCGCGTCGCTGGCGACCGGCGAGTTCCACGGGTTGATCGCCCCGACCACGCCGATCGGCTCGTGCACGCTCATCGTGACGTACGGGCCGCGCGAGGGGGTGATCGCCTCCTCGGCGGTCTCCAGGGTCGCGGCCAGGTAGCGGAAGGTGCCGGCCGCGCTGAGCGCGAGCGCCTTCGTCTCGGTGAGGGTCTTGCCGGTGTCGGCGGTCTGCGTCGCGGCCAGCTCGTCGGCGCTCTCCTCCGTCAACTCCGCGATGCGGTAGAGGAGTCGGGCCCGCTGATGGGGGAGCAGCTCGCGCCAGGCCGGGTCCGCGGCGGCCGCTGCCGCAGCCCGCGCGGCCTCGTCGACCTCTTCGGCGGACGCGGTGTGCAGCGTGGCGAGCACCTGTCCGGTGGCGGGGTCGACCGTGTCGAGCGGGGCACCGGAGCCGCGTCGCCACTGGCCCGCGACAAGGATTTCGGTGGGGTGCTGAGGCACGGCGGGACCTCCGGCGGATCGGGGTGGATTTGCTCAGGCGCTAGAAATCTAAGCGCTTAAATGTTTCTCCGCAAGGGTTCGACGCGGGACGAGTTGAGGATCGCCAAACCTCCACATCCCTAAGCGCCTAACCATTGACCGCTTAGGAGTTGGCTTCTAGTGTCGCCGCATTCACCTTGCGGAAGGACCCCTCCCATGACGACTGTGGCTGGTCAACAGGCCCACGGCTCGATCGCGGCCAGACTCGAACGACTGCCGCACTCCCGCTGGCACGTCAAGGTGCGCTTCCTGATCGGCGCCGTGACGTTCTTCGAGGCCTTCGACCAGCTCCTGGCCGCCTCCGCACTGCCCGTCCTGATCAAGGACTGGCACCTGAGCACGGGGCAGGCGACCTTCGCGGTCACCACCGGATCGGTCGGCATGCTGCTCGGCGCGCTGGTCGCCGGCTGGCTGGGGGACCGGATCGGCCGGGTGCGCACGGTGGCGCTCGGCGTCGCGATCACCGGCCTCGCCAGCCTCGCCGTCGCCACGTCGAACGGGATCGAGCTGTTCTCGCTCTTCCGCTTCGTCCAGGGGCTCGGCATCGGCGGCGTCGTCCCGGTCGCGGCCACGTACATCAACGAGATCTCCCGCTCCGACAAGCGCGGTCGCTTCGTCCTGCTCTACGAGATGATCTTCCCGGCGGGGCTCGCGGCCGCCAGCCTCGTCGCGGTGTGGGTCGTGCCGAACCTGGGCTGGCGCGCGATGTTCGTGCTCGGCGCGCTGCCCGTCCTGATCGCCGTGGCGCTGCCCAAGCATGTCGCCGAGTCGCCGCGCTGGCTGCTCTCCCAGGGGCGTCTGGAGGAGGCCGAGCAGGTCATCGTCCGGATCGAGGGCGAGGTCGAGCGGGCCGTCGCCGAACCGCTGCCGGAGCCCGGACCGGCGCCCGTGGCGGAGACCGGGCGGGGCCGCCTTCGCGACCTGTTCACCGGCCGCTATCTGCGCCGCACCGCCGTCCTGTCCGGCCTCTGGTTCGTCGCGTACTACGTCAACCACGGCATTTCGACGTGGCTGCCCTCGCTCTACACCAAGAACTTCGGCCTCGACCTGACGACCGCGCTGGTCTACACGCTGCTCAGCAACATCACCGGCCTGGTAGGCACCTTCGTCGTCGCGCTCGTCATCGACCGGATCGGGCGACGCCCCGCGCTGGTCGCCGCGCTCGGCGGCACGGCGCTCACCCTCGGGATCCTGGCCATGGTCGGGGTGACATCGGGGATCCAGGTCGCCCTCTTCGCGTCCTGCACGACGTTCTTCGTCTACGCGATCAACGCGGGCCTCTACCTCTACTCGCCGGAGCTGTACCCGACGCGGAACCGGGCCACCGGCGCGGCTTTCGGCGGCCTGTGGAACCGGCTCGGCGTCATCCTCGGCCCGATCACGGTCGGCGCGATCATCGGCTCCGGCGCCGGACTCGGCCTGGTCTTCGCGCAGTTGGCGGCCGTGGCACTCGTGGGCGCGGTGATCGCCCTGTTCGCGGTGGAGACGAAGGGGAAGACCCTGGAGGAACTCAACTCGTAGCGGGCGGCGGGACTGCCGGGGCGCCGGGGCCCGGCGGGTCCGTGAGGGCTTCGCCCAGTGTCCCCAACAGGTGCCGCAGGGCCCGCCGCTCGTCCGGCCGCAGCCCGTCGAGGAGCTCCCGCTCACCCGCCGTGCGCTCCTGGGCCACCTGGTCGACCAGGGCCCGCCCCGCCTCGCTCAGCCGCAGATGCACGATCCGCCGGTCCCGGTCGTCCCGCTCCCGCTCGATGAGCCCGGCCCGCGCCAGCCGGTCCGCGTGCTGGGTCACCCCGCCGGCCCTGACCGCACCGGCCGCCGCGAGCTCGCCCATGGTGCGGCGGTGCGGGGCGGGGGCGCGGCGCAGCTCGGCGAGCAGGTCGAAGGCGGCGAGGCCGATGCCGTGCCGCTTGACGACGCGGCCGATCAGAGTACGGTAGCGGGCCGCGCAGTCGGTGAGGGCGGCGAAGACGCGGGTGTCGGCGTCGGTGGCCGGGGAGTCCCCGGGCCGCGACGGCTTGTCGGCCCCCTCAGCGGGCGTGCCGATCGCCGTGGCCAGTACGTCCGCGAGCAGCGGTTCCAGGTCGGCCGTCGGTACCGAGCGGGCCGGCTCGTGCGCGAACAGATAGCGCTCCATGATGACGCCGAACAGGACGCTGCGGATCATGCCGATCCGGGCCACCGCATCGGGACCGTCGCCGAGCACACCCCGCAGGGGTCCGGTCACCAGGCGCTCCAGGAGCTCGCTCAACTGTTCCGCGCTGGGCGGGTGGTTGAGCGCCGAGCGGATCAGCGCTGCCAGCGGGTCCCGCGCGGAGAGCCGGTCCCAGCGGTCGAGGTAGGAGTGGGCGAGGGCCCCCGGGAGACCCGCCGGATCGTTGCCCGCCTCGTCGAGCAGGGCGGCCGTGACGCCGGTGCCCTCGCCGACGACGGCGCGGAAGAGCCCGTCCTTGGACCCGAAGTACGCCATGACGAGGCCGGGTGTCACCCCGGCCTCCGTGGCGATCGCCCGGATGCCGACGCCTTGGTACCCGTGGGCCGCGAACAGCCGCCGGGCCGCTTCGAGCACGGCCCTCCGGTTCCCCTCGGGGTCGTGGGAGCGGCCGCGCCGCCTCTCCTGCGTCTCGTGCTGTGCGTCCACGGCCCAACAGTAGTCGAGCCCGAGGACGGGCAGGCTTATGCACGGGTGTTCAAAACGATTCCCGTTGAAAATACTGGTATGCACGAAGCTCTTGCCAAGAAGGTACTTCACGATCAATCATTTCAGGCCTTAGGTATACCCGCACGGCTCGTCCGATCCGAGAGGCCTGGTGGCAGACGGTTTGAAACCGACACCCTTCGACTACAGCGCCCCGCGCTCCGTCCCGGAGGCGCTCGCCCTGCTCGCCGACGAGGACCGCGAGCCCAAGGTCGTCGCCGGCGGCCAGTCACTGATCCCGATGCTGAGCATGCGGCTCGCCCGCCCCGGCCTCCTCGTCGACATCACGCGCATCCCCGGTCTCGGAGGGCTCTCCGTCGACGCGTCGGGCGCGTTGCGCGTCGGCGCCGCCGTCCGGCAGTCCGCCGCGGCCGCCGACCCGCGGCTCCGCGCCGGCTGGCCGCTGCTCGCCGCCGCGATCGGTCACATCGGGCACCCGCAGATCCGCGCCCGCGGCACCGTCTGCGGCAGCCTCGTCCACCACGACCCGGCGGCCGAACTCCCCACCGCGGCCGTGGCGTTGGACGCCCGCTTCGTCATCGCCGGACCGGCGGGGGAGCGCACCGTCGGAGCCGAGGAGTTCTTCGTCGCCACCTTCCAGACCGCCGTGGAACCGGACGAACTCCTCACCGAGGTCGTGTTCCCGGCCCGCCGCGGCGGCTGGGCCTTCGAGGAACTGACCCGCAGGCACGGCGACTTCGCCACGGTCGGCGTCGCCGTCCTGCTGGAACGCTCGGGTGACACGGTGAGCGCGGCCCGTGTCGTCTTCTGCGGCGCGGGACCCACCCCGGTCCGGCTGCCCGCCGCCGAAGCGGCGCTGACCGGCACCGACGCGGGCCCGGCCGCCCTCGACGCCGCGCGCGAGGCCGCCCTCGCGCACCTCTCCCCTTCCGACGACGTCCACGCCACGGCCGCGTACCGCCGCGAGGCCGCCGCCCACCTCCTCGCCCGCGCCTGCACCACCGCATGGGAGCGCATCCGATGACCGCCACGACACCCCGACCCGCACCCACGCCCGTTCGGACACCGCCGCTCGCCGAACCCTCCGGCTGGCACGAGATCCGGCTCACCGTGAACGGCGAACCCGTCGCCGCCCAGGTCGAATCGCGGCTGCTGCTCAGCGACTTCCTGCGCGACCGGCTCCGGCTCACCGGTACGCACGTCGGCTGCGAGCACGGCGTGTGCGGCGCCTGCACCGTGCTCGTCGACGGCACCCCCGTCCGCTCCTGCCTCACACTCGCCGTGCAGTGCGAGGGCGCCGAACTGCGCACCGTCGAGGGGCTCGCCCCGGGGGACGCGCCGCTCACCCCGGTGCAGGAGGCCTTCCACGCGTGCCACGGCATGCAGTGCGGCTTCTGCACCCCCGGCTTCCTCATGACGGCGACGGCCCTGACCGAACAGGACGAGCCGCCCGACGACACGGAGGTCGCCGACGCGCTCAGCGGCCACCTCTGCCGCTGCACCGGCTACCGGGGCATCCGCCGCGCGCTCGGCCGGGCCCTCGACGAGACGTACGACACCCGCGACGCGCACGACACCCGCCACGCCACCGACGCACCGCGAGGGAAGTGACCCCCATGACCGCCCCCTGGATCGGCCGCCCCGTCCCCCGCGTCGAGGACGACCGCCTGCTGCGCGGCAACGGCCGCTACGTCGACGACATCGAGCTGCCCGGCGCCGCCGAGGCCGCCGTCCTGCGCAGCCCGCACGCCCACGCCCGCATCGAATCGGTCGACGTGAGTGCCGCGCTCGAAGCCCCCGGCGTCCTCGCCGTCTGGACGGGCGCCGACGTCGCCCACCTCGCGCCGCTCCTGAACAAGGAGGAACTGCGCACCCCGCCGCGCCTCGCCGAACTCCTCGCCCCGCGCGTCGCCACGACCCCGATGTCGCTGCTCGCCACCGACAAGGTCCACTACGTCGGCCAGCCCGTCGCCGTCGTCCTCGCCGACAGCCGCTACCTCGCTGAGGACGCCCTCGAACTCGTCGACGTCCGCTACGCGCCGCTGCCCGTCCTCGTCGACCCGGACCGCGCCCTCGCGGACGACGCCCCGCTGCTGCACGACGACCTGCCGGACAACACGGCGGTCGCCGTCACCGCCCAAGTGGGCGACCCCGACGGCGCGTTCGCCGGTGCGCACACGGTCATCAGCGAGGAGTTCCGGGCACACCGCTATGTCGCCTCGCCCATCGAGACCCGCGCCGTCGCCGCCCGCGTCGACCCCTACAGCGGCGACCTCACCGTCTGGTCCAACACCCAGACCCCGCACCGCGTCCGCGAGTCCATCGCCCACACCCTCGGCCTCGACGCCGAATCCGTCCGCGTCATCGCCACCGACGTCGGCGGCGGCTTCGGCCAGAAGGGCATCCTCTACGTAGAGGAAATGCTGATCCCGTACGCGGCACACAAGTTGGGCTGCCCCGTCGTCTGGTGCGAGGACCGAAACGAGAACCTCACGGCCGCCTCGCACGCCCGCGAACAGATCCACCGCATCGAACTCGCCGCCGACGCCGACGGAAAACTCCTCGCCGTACGCGACCGGATCACCGTCAACTTCGGCGCGTACAACATGACCGGCCTCGTCGTCCCGTACAACTCGCTCTGCCACCTCCTCGGCCCCTACCGGATCCCGAACGTCGACATCGACGTCGTCGGCGTCCTCACCAACACCGCCTTCGCCACGCCCTACCGGGGAGCCGGTCGGCCCGAGACGGTGTTCGCGATGGAGCGCGCCATGGACCGGCTCGCCGCACAACTGGGCCTCGACCCGGCCGAGTTGAGGGCGCGCAACCTCATCGGCCCCGACGACATGCCGTACGCGACCGGCCTCGTCGACCGCTCCGGCAACCCCCAGTCGTACGACTCCGGTGACTTCCCCGAACTCCTGCGCCGGGCCCGCGCCAAGGTGGACACCGCTCGTCGCGAACCGGCCGAAGGCAAGCACATCGGCGTCGGCTACGCCATGTACATCGAGGCCACCGGGCTCGGCCCGTTCGAGACCGCGCGCATCGACATCGCCCCCAGCGGCCGTGTCAAACTCGCCATCGGCGCGCCCTCGCAGGGTCAGGGCCACCGCACCTCCATGGCGCAGATCGCCGCCGACGCGCTCGGCGTCCCGCTCGACGTCATCGACGTGGTCGGCGGCGACACCGACAGGACCCCGTTCGGCGTCGGCACCATCGCCAGCCGCGCCCTCGTCAACGCGGGCAACGCCACCCACCGCGCCGGGAAACTCGTACGCGAGAAGGCCATCGACGCCGCCGCCCGCCGGCTCTCCGTCCCGGCCGCCGAACTCACCCTCGAAGACGGCGTGTTCACTACGAAGACGCCCGAAGGGCCGACCCTCACCCTCGCCGAACTCGTGGGCCGCGCCCCGCTCCCCGGCACCCCCGAACCCACCGACGGCCGGTACGGCACCGAGCTCAGCGAGACCGTCCACTTCCGACCGCCCGGCTTCGCCGTCGCCAGCGGGGCACACGCCGCGGTCGTCGAAGTCGACGAGCACACCGGCGAGTTGGAGGTCCTCCAGTACGTCGTCGTCCACGACGCCGGCGTCATCGTCAACCCGCTGATCGCCGAGGGTCAGGTCACCGGAGGCATCGCCCAGGGCATCGGCGGCGCCCTCTACGAGGAGATGATCTACGGCCCCGACGGCCAGCCCCGCACCGGCACGTACATGGACTACCTCGTGCCCACCTCCTCCGAGATCCCCGACCTCGACATGGACGAGATCCACTCGCCGAGCCCCATGAACGACCTCGGCGTGAAGGGCCTCGGCGAGGGCGGCGCCATCGCCCCGCAGGCCGTCCTCGCGAACGCCGTCGAGGACGCGCTGCGCCCCTTCGGCGTCGTCGTCCGCCGCGGCCCGCTCTCGCCCAGCCGCATCCGCGACCTGCTGCGCGACGCCCCCGCCGCCACCCACTGACCCCGACCGAAAGAACCGACCATGCAGCTCGACCACACCTTCACCGTCCCGGCCGCGCCCGACGACGCCTGGAAGCTCTGCCACGACCTCGGCCGCGTCGCCCCGTGCATGCCGGGCGCGGTCCTCGACACCCTCGACGGCGACACCTTCACAGGACGCGTGAAGGTCAAGGTCGGCGCGGTGCAGATGAGTTACCGCGGCGAGGGCACGGTGACCCGCGACGATGCCGCCCGCAGCATGCACCTCGACCTGAGCGGCAGCGAGACCCGCGGCGCCGGGACCGCCGCCGCGACCGTCACCGCCGAACTCGTCCCCGACCCCGCCGGCACCCGCGTCCGCGTCCGCACCGACCTCGACATCACGGGTCGCCCCGCCCAGTTCGGGCGCGGCATCATGACCGAGGTGGGCGACCGCATCGTGGGCCAGTTCGCCGAACGCCTCGAGCAGTTGCTGAGCGCGCCGCAGCCGGCGCCGGACGGCCCGGCCGCGGGGGTGCCCGTCGAGCCGGAGGCCGTCGACCTCGGCGCCGCCGCGCTGCCGGTCCTCCTGAAGAAGGCCGCGGCGCCGGCCGCGGCCCTGCTCGTCGCCGTGGTCCTGGTCCGCGTCCTGCGCCGCCGCGGGCACTGACCTCCCCGGTCCCCGCCGTGATCGCTTCAGGGGTAGAATTTTCAGGGGCGTACGACCTCCCGCCCCGCCCGGGAGCTGCACGAGGGGACGTAGGGGACGGGGATGACCGAGCGGAAGACGACGCGGCAGGACGCCGTGACACAGATCGTGGCGGACTGGGCGCGCGAGCGGCCCGAGCTGGACACGAGCCCGCTGGAAGTGCTGGCGCGACTGCACCGCTCCTTCCTGCGCTACAACACGCGGCTGAACGCCTCGATCGAGCGGCACGGTCTGTCCGTCGCCGGATTCGACGTGCTGACCGCGCTGCGCCGGGCGGGAGCGCCGTACCGGCTGACCGCGGGGCGGCTCGCCGATTCGGGCCTCGTCTCCTCGGCCGGCGTCACGCTGCGCATGGACCGCCTGGAGAAGGACGGCCTGATCGTGCGCGAGCGCGACGCGGACGACCGCCGCGTCGTCTACTCCCGCCTCACCGACGAGGGCCTCGCCAAGGTCGACGCGGTCTTCACCGAGCACCTCGACAACGAACGCCGCATGCTGGCAGGGGTCTCCCCGTCGGAGCGCCGCCAACTCGCCCGTCTGCTCGGCAAGTTGGAGCGCTCCATCGTCGACTCGGACGACCTGGGCGACACGGACGACTGAGCGGGCCGGGCGCGTCGGAGGAAGGGGTCGGGTTCACTCCAGGCGGCTGCGCACCGCGGCGGACAGGCGGTCCACCACGACGATCAGGACCAGCACGAGCGGCTCCAGCCCGACGGCCGTGACGAAGATCAGGGCGAAGACGACGTCTGGCACGGCCCGCAGGAAGGACAGAACCGACCGCGCGCCCTGGTACACCCACACCGAAGGGGCCGTCCCGCGCGCGGCGAGCGCGTGGCCGGCATGTGAACGGGAGCATGCGAAAGGGGCGGCTCCCCCCGTGGGAGCCGCCCCTCAAGTCGCCCGCGTCAGGGCCTACTTCTTGTCGAGCAGGTCCTGCACCTTCGCCCGCACGTCGTCCGTGGCCAGGCCACGGATCGTCAGCGTCGTCCGGCGCCGCAGCACGTCGTCCTGCGTCTCGGCCCACTCGTTGTCGCGGGCGTACACGACCTGCGCCCAGATCTCCGGCGCGTCCGGGTGGACGCGCTCGGCGAGCTCCGGGTTCTCGTTGGCGAGCCGGGCGATGTCGAAGGACAGCGAACCGTAGTGCGTCGCCAGGTGCTTGGCGGTGTCGGCGCCCATGCGCGGACCGGGCGCCGGGCTGTCCACGAGGAGGCGGTGCGCGACGGCGCGCGGGTTGGCGACACCCGGCAGCGGCAGCTTCTTCGGCAGGTCGCTGATCCGCTCGAAGTCGTCACCGAGCGGGTGACCCGGCAGCGACTCCAGCTTCTGCATGACCGTGCGGCCGATGTGCCGGAACGTCGTCCACTTGCCGCCCGCGACGGACAGCATGCCGCCCTTGCCCTCGGAGACGACCGTCTCGCGCTTCGCCTTCGACGTGTCACCGGGACCGCCCGGCAGCACCCGCAGACCCGCGAACGAGTACGTGATCAGGTCCCGCTTCAACTGCTGGTCGCGGACCGAGAACGCGGCCTCGTCGAGGATCTGGTCGACGTCCTTCTCGGTGACCGACACGTCCGCCGGGTCACCCTCGTACTCCTCGTCGGTCGTGCCGAGCAGCAGCATGTCCTCCCAGGGGAGGGCGAAGGTGATGCGGTACTTGTCGATGGGCGTCGCGAGCGCGGCCTTCCACTGCGAGGTCCGCTTGAGGACCAGGTGGGCACCCTTCGACAACCGAATCGAAGGCGCCGAGTTCGGGTCCTCCATCTTGCGCAGGTGGTCGACCCAGGGCCCGGTCGCGTTCAGCACCAGGCGGGCGTTGACCCCGAACTCGTCCCCGCTCGTGCGGTCCTTGAGCTCGGCGCCGGTGACCCGGCCGTTCGTGAAGCGCAAACCGGTGACCTCGGAGTGGTTGAGGACGACGGCGCCCGCGTCGACGGCCGCGCGGACCGTCATGAGCGCCATCCGCGCGTCGTTCATCTGGTCGTCGCCGTACACGGCCACGGCCTTCAGGTTGTCCGTACGCAGCTCGGGAACGTCCTGCTGCGCCTTGGCGGGGGAGAGCAGGTGCCCGACCCCGTCACCGAACGCGGACAGCGCCGAGTACGCGAAGACGCCCGCGCCCAGCTTGGCCGCGCCGTGCGGGCCGCCCTTGTAGACGGGCAGGTAGAAGGTCAGCGGGTTGGCGAGGTGCGGGGCCACGTTGCGGGACACCGCACGCCGCTCGAAGTGGTTCTCCGCGACCAGCTTCACCGCGCCGGTCTGCAGGTAGCGCAGGCCGCCGTGGAGCAGCTTGGAGGACGCGGAGGACGTGGCGCCGGCGAAGTCGCCGGCGTCGACCAGGGCCACCCTGAGACCGGACTGCGCCGCGTGCCAGGCAGTGGAGATGCCCAGGATGCCGCCGCCGATGACCAGGAGGTCGTACGTCGCCTTGGAAAGCTGCTCGCGGGTCTCGGCGCGGCTCGGGTTGGAACCGGCGACCGGGTGCGTTCCGAGGGCAGGCACGGTCTGCAGGGTGGACTGGGTACTCATGGTGGGGTGTTACTCCTCGACAGAGCTGTCTTCGAGCCAGCCCATGGACCGCTCCACGGCCTTGAGCCAGCTCTTGTACTCACGGTCGCGGGTGGCCGCGTCCATGCGGGGGGTCCACTCGGCGGCCCGGCGCCAGTTGGCGCGGAGCTCGTCGGTGTTGGACCAGAAGCCGACGGCGAGACCGGCGGCGTAAGCGGCGCCGAGGCAGGTCGTCTCGGCGACCATCGGGCGCACCACAGGGGCGTCCAGGAAGTCCGAGAGGGTCTGCATCAGCAGGTTGTTGGAGGTCATGCCGCCGTCGACCTTGAGCGCGGTCAGCTCGACGCCGGAGTCCTTCGTCATGGCGTCGGTGATCTCGCGGGTCTGCCAGGCGGTGGCCTCGAGGACGGCGCGCGCGAGGTGCGCCTTGGTGACGTAGCGGGTCAGGCCCGCGATGACACCGCGCGCGTCGGAGCGCCAGTACGGGGCGAACAGGCCGGAGAAGGCGGGCACGAAGTACGCGCCGCCGTTGTCCTCGACCGAGGACGCGAGCGTCTCGATCTCGGCGGCCGACTTGATCAGACCCATCTGGTCGCGCATCCACTGCACCAGGGAGCCCGTGACGGCGATCGAGCCCTCGAGCGCGTAGACCGGCTTCTGGTCGCCGATCTGGTAGCCGACCGTGGTCAGCAGCCCGGAGTACGAGTTGATGGCCTTGTCGGCGGTGTTCATCAGCATGAAGGTGCCGGTGCCGTACGTGGACTTGGCCTCGCCCTCGGCGAAACAGGTCTGGCCGAACAGGGCCGCCTGCTGGTCACCGAGCGCCGAGGCGACCGGGATGCCGCCGAGCAGGTCGCCCAGCTTGCCGCCGGTGACCTCGCCGTAGACCTCGGCGGAGGAGTGGATCTCCGGGAGCATCGACATCGGGACGCCGATGGAGGAGCAGATCCGCTCGTCCCACTGCATCTCGTGCAGGTTCATCAGCATCGTGCGGGAGGCGTTGGTGACGTCGGTGTAGTGCTTGCCGCCGTTGACACCGCCCGTCAGGTTCCAGATGACCCAGGTGTCCATCGTGCCGAAGAGGATGTCGCCGCGCTCCGCGCGCTCGCGCAGCCCCTCGACGTTGTCGAGCAGCCAGCGGGCCTTCGGACCGGCGAAGTACGACGCGAGCGGCAGGCCGGTCTCGCGGCGGAAGCGGTCCTGGCCGACGTTGCGGCCGAGCTCCTTGCAGAGCGCGTCGGTGCGGGTGTCCTGCCAGACGATGGCGTTGTGGACGGGCTCGCCGGTGTTCTTGTCCCAGAGCAGCGTCGTCTCACGCTGGTTGGTGATGCCGATGGCCTTGATGTCGTCGCGGGTGATGCCGGCCTTGGTGACGGCCCCGGCGACGACCTCCTGGACGTTCGTCCAGATCTCGTTCGCGTCGTGCTCGACCCAGCCCGGCTTCGGGAAGATCTGCTCGTGCTCCTTCTGGTCGACGGAGACGATCCGGCCGTCCTTGTCGAACACGATGCAGCGGCTGGACGTGGTGCCCTGGTCGATCGCCGCGATGAAGGGGCCTGTGGTGTGTGCGTCGGTCACGGTGTGCTCCTCGTGGTGCGTGGTCGGTGGTCTCGGTGGGCGTCGCTCAGAACAGCTTGTAGATCAAGCCGGCGAGGGCGCCGCCGATGAGCGGGCCGACGACCGGCACCCAGGCGTACGACCAGTCCGAACCACCCTTGTTGGGCAGCGGGAGGAGCGCGTGGATGATGCGCGGGCCGAGGTCACGGACCGGGTTGATGGCGTAGCCCGTGGGGCCACCGAGGGAGAGACCGATGCTGACGACGACGAGCGAGGTGATCAGGGCGCCGATGACGCCGAGGCCGTTGCCGTTGTCGTTGAGGCCCTGCGTGAGGATCGCCAGGACGAGCACGACCGTGGCGATGATCTCGGTGAGGAGGTTCTGCGCGAGGTTGCGGATCTCCGGTCCTGTGGAGAAGACGCCGAGCACGGGGCCCGCCTCGGGCGCGGCCTTCGGGTCGACGAGACCCTCGTCATCGTCGGTGCCGTTGTGCGCGGCGAGGACCTCGCGGTCGGTGAGGTGGGCATGGAACTGCCCGTAGTACGCGAGCCAGACCAGGACGGCACCGATCATGGCGCCGAGGAGCTGGGAGCCCAGGTAGAGCGGTACGTCGCTCCACTTGGTGCCGCCCTCGATGGCCAGACCGATGGTGACCGCGGGGTTCAGGTGGGCGCCGGAGACACCACTGGAGATGTAGGCACCGGTCAGGACCGCGAAGCCCCAGCCGAACGCGATGGCGACCCAGCCGGCGTTGAACGCCTTGGAGCGCTTGAAAGTGACGGCGGCGCACACGCCTCCGCCGAGCAAAACGAGAACGGCGGTACCGATGGTCTCGCCGAGGAAGATGTCGTGGCTGGACACCCGCGACTCCTTTGTCCTTCGTCCAGGGGAAAACCCGAGTAACGAACCTCCCGGGTCCCTTTCCGGTGGTCCGAGCCCTCAGGCGAGGGTCGGGTCCGGTCTGGCCTGTTGACACTCTAACGCGTATTGCCGGTAGGTGTTCGACAATGCCGACCGATGGACGCGAGTCTCGCTCTGTGGTTCCCGGCTCGTCAAGGGATCTTTTATCGAATGCGCGATCGTTATTGATCGCCTGCGGTTATCGGCCCGCCGTTGTGGGGCGACGGGCCGGAGGGCGTTCAACGATGGTCACTCGGATCGGTGCGGCCTGCACCTTGAGCCCGCCGGTGGCGGCTCAGAAGCGGCTGGCGCCCAAATCGCGGGAGACGGCGCGGGCGCAGTCACGCACGGCCGCGATCAGCTCGGGACGCAGCCCGCCCGAACTCGCGCCGCCGCCCTGCTCGGGGTCCTTGCAGACACGCTCGACCGCGCCGGTGATGCCCACCGCGCCCACCGGCATCCGGTGCCGGTCGTGGATCGGGGCCGCGACCGAGGCCACGCCCTCCCAGGTCTCCTCGACGTCGGCGGCGTACCCGCGCGCCCGGGTGAGGTCGAACATCGCCTCCAGGGTGGACGGGTCGCACACCGTGTGCGCCGTGAAGTCCTTGCGCTCGGCCTCCAGGGCCTCGCTGTGCGCCACCGGGTCGTACGCGGAGAGCACCTTGCCGAGGGCCGTGGAGTGCAGCGGGTGCATCGCGCCGACCTCCAGGACCTGCCGGCTGTCGTCGGGCCGGAAGACGTGGTGCACGATCAGCACGCCCTGCTGGTGCAGTACGCCGAGGTAGACCGCCTCGCCGCTGGAGCGGGCGAGGTCGTCCGTCCACACCAGGGCGCGCGCCCGCAGCTCGTGCACGTCCAGATAGCTGTTGCCGAGGCGCAGCAGCTCGGCGCCCAACTGGTAGCGCCCCGAGGCGGAGTCCTGCTCCACGAAGCCCTCGGCCTGAAGGGTGCGCAGGATGCCGTGGGCCGTGCCCTTCGCGAGGCCGAGCGCGGCGGCGATGTCCGAGAGGCCGAGCCGCCGCTCGCCGCCCGCGAGCAACCGGAGCATGGCCGCGGCCCGTTCGAGCGACTGGATGTTGCGTGCCATCGCAGTCCCTTCCTCCCTCGGTTCTTCTCGCTGCTGCTTCGCACTGACAGTCGGCAGAGTGATCGCCATGCAACGTTCGGCAATGCTGAACAGTATCGGTCGTTGCCGACCTCGGGCGAGCGCGGCGTGCGCCAATATTTCCACCGGTTGCTTCCGGCCACGACACGCGCACGCCGTTCCGGCTTGTGGACGTCACCACGACGGGACCATCGTCCCCGTTACCCTGACCGGGTGCGCCTTCAGGGAGTGGAGCCGCAAAGCCGACAGCCGTCGCACCTCTGGGAGAACTTTCATGGCCTCGTTGCCAACGCCCGCATCCGATCCCCGCGCCCGTGTGGACGCCCTCCGAGAAGCCCTCGCCACCCGCGTCGTGGTGGCCGACGGAGCGATGGGCACCATGCTGCAGGCGCAGGACCCGACCCTCGAGGACTTCGAGAACCTCGAGGGCTGCAACGAGATCCTCAACCTGACCCGGCCCGACATCGTGCGCTCCGTGCACGAGGAGTACTACGCCGTGGGCGTGGACTGCGTCGAGACGAACACGTTCGGCGCGAACCACACGGCGGCGAGCGAGTACGACATCGCCCACCGCATCCACGAGCTGTCCGAGTCCGGTGCCCGCCTCGCCCGCGAGGTCGCCGACGAGTTCGCGGCCAAGGACGGCCGCCAGCGCTGGGTGCTCGGCTCCATCGGCCCCGGCACCAAGCTGCCCTCGCTCGGGCACATCGACTACGCCACGATCCGTGACGGCTACCAGAAGAACGCCGAGGGCCTGCTCGCGGGCGGCGCCGACGCGCTGATCGTCGAGACCACGCAGGACCTGCTGCAGACCAAGTCCAGCCTCATCGGCGCCCGCCGCGCGATGGACGCCCTCGGCGTCTCCGTCCCGCTGGTCTGCTCGCTCGCCTTCGAGACCACCGGCGTGATGCTGCTCGGCTCCGAGATCGGCGCCGCGCTCACCGCCCTCGAACCGCTCGGCATCGACCTCATCGGCCTCAACTGCTCCACGGGCCCCGCCGAGATGAGCGAGCACCTGCGCTACCTCGCCCGCCACTCGTCGACGCCGCTGATGTGCATGCCCAACGCCGGCCTGCCCGTCCTCACCAGCGACGGCGCGCACTTCCCGCTGACCCCGCCGGAGATGGCCGACGCCCACGAGACGTTCGTCCGCGACTTCGGCCTCCAGCTGATCGGCGGCTGCTGCGGCTCGACGCCCGAGCACCTGCGCCAGGTCGTCGAGCGCGTTCGCGGCACCGAGCCCACCGAGCGCACCCCGCAGCCCGAGCCGGGCGCCGCCTCGCTCTACCAGACGGTCCCGTTCCGCCAGGACACCGCGTACATGGCGATCGGCGAGCGCACCAACGCCAACGGCTCGAAGAAGTTCCGCGAGGCCATGCTGGAGGCCCGCTGGGACGACTGCGTGGAGATGGCCCGCGACCAGATCCGCGAGGGCGCGCACATGCTCGACCTGTGCGTCGACTACGTGGGTCGCGACGGCGTCGCCGACATGAAGGAACTGGCGGGCCGTTTCGCGACCGCCTCCACGCTGCCCCTCGTCCTGGACTCGACCGAAGTCGACGTCATCCAGGCCGGGTTGGAGAAGCTCGGCGGCCGCGCGGTCATCAACTCCGTGAACTACGAGGACGGGGACGGCCCCGAGTCCCGCTTCGCGAAGGTCACCAAGCTGGCGCAGGAGCACGGCGCCGCGCTGATCGCGCTGACCATCGACGAGGAGGGCCAGGCCCGCACCCCCGAGCACAAGGTCCAGATCGCCGAGCGGCTGATCGACGACCTCACCGGGAACTGGGGCATCCGCGAGTCCGACATCCTCATCGACTGCCTGACGTTCACGATCTGCACCGGTCAGGAGGAGTCCCGCAAGGACGGCATCGCCACCATCGAGGCGATCCGCGAACTCAAGCGCCGCCACCCGGACGTGCAGACGACGCTCGGCCTCTCCAACATCTCCTTCGGCCTCAACCCGGCCGCCCGTATCGTCCTCAACTCGGTCTTCCTCGACGAGTGCGTGAAGGCGGGCCTGGACTCGGCGATCGTGCACGCCTCCAAGATCCTGCCGATCGCCCGGTTCGACGAGGAGCAGGTGACCACCGCCCTCGACCTGATCTACGACCGGCGCTCCGAGGGCTACGACCCGCTGCAGAAGCTGATGGCGCTCTTCGAGGGCGCCACCGCGAAGTCCCTCAAGGCCGGCAAGGCCGAGGAACTGGCGGCCCTCCCGCTGGAGGAGCGCCTCAAGGCCCGCATCATCGACGGCGAGAAGAACGGCCTGGAGAGCGACCTCGACGACGCGCTGGAGACCCGGCCCGCCCTCGACATCGTCAACGACACGCTCCTGGAGGGCATGAAGGTCGTCGGCGAACTGTTCGGATCCGGCCAGATGCAGCTGCCGTTCGTGCTCCAGTCCGCCGAGGTCATGAAGAACGCGGTGGCCTACCTGGAGCCGCACATGGAGAAGTCCGACTCGGAGGGCAAGGGCACCATCGTGCTCGCCACCGTCCGCGGCGACGTCCACGACATCGGCAAGAACCTCGTCGACATCATCCTGTCCAACAACGGCTACAACGTGGTCAACCTGGGCATCAAGCAGCCCGTCTCCGCGATCCTCGACGCGGCCGCCGAGCACAAGGCCGACGTCATCGGCATGTCGGGCCTCCTCGTCAAGTCGACCGTGATCATGAAGGAGAACCTTCAGGAGCTCAACCAGCGCAAGATGGCCGCCGACTACCCGGTGATCCTCGGCGGCGCCGCCCTCACCCGCGCGTACGTCGAGCAGGACCTGCACGAGATCTACGAGGGCGAAGTCCGCTACGCCCGCGACGCGTTCGAGGGCCTGCGCCTGATGGACGCGCTCATCGGCGTCAAGCGCGGCGTGCCCGGCGCGGTACTGCCGGAGCTCAAGCAGCGCCGGGTCCCCAAGCGCGACGTGGTGATCGAGGAGGAGGTCGACGAGGGCCCGGTGCGCTCCGACGTCGCCGTCGACAACCGGGTCCCCGAGCCGCCGTTCTGGGGCACCCGCGTCATCAAGGGCATCCAGCTCAAGGAGTACGCGTCCTGGCTGGACGAGGGCGCCCTCTTCAAGGGCCAGTGGGGCCTGCGCCAGGCCCGCACCGGCGACGGACCCTCGTACGAGGAGCTGGTGGAGTCCGAGGGCCGCCCGCGGCTGCGCGGCTGGCTCGACAAGCTGCACACGGACAACATGCTCGAAGCGGCCGTCGTGCACGGCTACTTCCCGTGCGTGTCCAAGGGCGAGGACCTGATCATCCTCGACGACGCGGGCAACGAGCGGACCCGGTTCACCTTCCCGCGCCAGCGCCGCGGCCGCCGCCTGTGCCTCGCGGACTTCTTCCGCCCTGAGGAGTCCGGCGAGACCGATGTCGTCGGCCTCCAGGTCGTCACCGTCGGCTCGCGGATCGGTGAGGAGACGGCGAAGCTGTTCGCGTCCGACTCCTACCGCGACTACCTCGAACTGCACGGCCTGTCCGTGCAGTTGGCCGAGGCCCTCGCCGAGTACTGGCACGCCAGGACCCGCGCCGAACTGGGCTTCGCGGGCGAGGACCCGGCCGACATGGAGGACATGTTCGCCCTGAAGTACCGGGGCGCCCGCTTCTCCCTCGGCTACGGCGCCTGCCCGAACCTGGAGGACCGCGCGAAGATCGCCGACCTCCTGGAGCCGGAGCGGATCGGCGTCCAGCTCAGCGAGGAGTTCCAGCTCCACCCCGAGCAGTCCACCGACGCGATCGTCATCCACCACCCAGAGGCGAAGTACTTCAACGCGCGTTAATCAGGACCAGTCGTACACTGGTCGGTCCAGCGCAGGCCGGTTGCCCTTGAGCTCGAAAAGGGGCAACCGGCCTCTTCGTCCCTCATGGAGGTGTACGGATGACCAGTACGGTCCCCGCACTCGGTACCCGAACGGCCGAAGGCTCCACGCTCCAGGCCGTGCTCCTCGACATGGACGGAACACTCGTCGACACCGAGGGATTCTGGTGGGACGCCGAAGTGGCCGTCTTCGCCGAACTCGGCCACACCCTCGACGACTCCTGGCGCCATGTCGTCGTAGGCGGGCCCATGACCCGCAGCGCCGGCTTCCTCATCGAGGCCACCGGCGCCGACATCACGCTGCCCGAGCTGACCGTGCTGCTCAACGACGGCTTCGAGAAGCGCATCAGCAGCTCCCTGCCCCTGATGCCGGGGGCCGCGAGACTCCTCGCCGAACTCGCCGCGCACGACGTGCCGGCGGCGCTCGTCTCCGCCTCCCACCGCCGCATCATCGACCGCGTCCTGCACTCGCTCGGCGCGGACAACTTCCGCCTCACCGTCGCCGGTGACGAAGTCTCACGGACCAAGCCGCACCCCGAGCCGTACCTCCTCGCCGCAGCGGGCCTCGGCGCCGACCCCGCCCGCTGCGCCGTCATCGAGGACACCGCCACCGGCGTCACCTCGGCCGAGGCGGCCGGCTGCCAGGTCGTCGCCGTGCCTTCCGTGTCACCGATCGAGCCCGCGCCCCGGCGCACCGTCGTCCGCTCCCTGGAACACGTCAACGTGCCTTTCCTCCAAGGGCTCATGACGTCCTGAAGCCCTCCGGGTGGCTGAATAGGTACGCACGACAAGCTCGTCGAGCGTGTGAGCTTTCCCACTTTCCCCGGGGTCGACAGCCCGTCGGGCACATGCTGCGCGACCGCCTCCCGGGCGGCGCGGAGTGCCCTTGTGTCCCGATTGGCCACCCCGTGCGACGAACCTTCCTCCTGAGGTGTTTTCGGTGCGTCCACGCCTGATTCCACAGCGTGATGGAAGGTCCGCTCCCGCGCCCGCGAAGCGCGACGGCACGCCCATTAATGTCGTCGCGAGAACATCGCCGTACCCTCCCGTCGCCCACGCGTCCCACCCCTCACGCCGGGCCGGCGGGTTCAACAGCTCTGGAGAACTTCGAGCATGAACCGCAAGACTTTGGTGCTGCCGGCCGTCATCGGTCTGCTGGCCCCCGTGCTCGCCGCGTGCGGCGGCTCCGACAGCGGAGACGCGGGCGGCGACGCGATCAAGGTGGGCACCACCGACCGGTTCATCGCCTCCGGAAAGGTACCCGCGCCGTTCGACCCGGCGTACGCCTACGACACCGGATCCTGGAACGTCCTGCGCCAGACCGTGCAGACGCTCATGGCCATGCCCCGCAGCGGCAGCGGCGACCCCGTGCCCGAGGCCGCCCAGAGCTGCATATTCTCCGACAGCGGCAGCGAGCGCTACGCCTGCACGCTGCGCAAGGACCTCAAGTTCGCCGACGGCAAGCCGATCACCGCTGCCGACGTGAAGTACTCCATCGACCGCGTCAGGAACATCAAGAGCGACAGCGGTTCCTACGGCCTGCTCTCCTCGATCGACACCATCGAGACCCAGGGCGACCGCCAGGTCATCTTCCACCTCAAGTCCCCGGACGCCACGTTCCCGTACAAGCTGGCCACACCCTCCGCCGGCATCGTCGACCCCGACGAGTACCCGAAGAACAAGCTGCGCACCGGCTTCAAGGTGAACGGCTCCGGCCCGTACACCCTGAAGGCCACGGTCAAGAACGACGCCGTGGTCAAGACCGTCTTCACCAAGAACCCCAACTACAAGGGGCAGTTGAAGCCGAAGAACGACAAGGTGGAGCTGGACTCCTTCACCGACGCCGACGCCATGGGCAAGGCGCTGGAGAAGGGCGACATCGACATGATGACGCGCACCATGTCGCCGGAGCAGATCAAGAAGTACTCGACCAGCGCGCCCAAGAACGTCAACCTGGTCGAGATGCCCGGCATGGAGATCCGCTACCTCGGCTTCGACACCAAGGCGAGCACCGTCCGGGACAAGGCCGTCCGCCAGGCCATGGCGCAGCTCGTCGACCGCGGCGAGATCGCGTCCAAGGTGTACGGCACCGGCGCCGAGCCGCTGTACTCGCTCGTGCCCAGCGGCATCACCGGCCACCAGAACTCGTTCTTCAACAAGTACCAGAACCCCAGCAGGACCAAGGCCGCCGCGATCCTGCAACAGGCCGGCATCCACACGCCGATCAAGCTCACCCTGCACTACACGAGCGACCACTACGGATCGGGCACGAAGAAGGAGTTCGAACTCCTCCAGAAGCAGCTGAACGGCAGTGGCCTCTTCGACGTCGCCATCAAGGGCGACGTCTGGGACACCTACCGCGACGCCCAGCTGAAGGGGAAGTACGACGTCTACGGCCTCGGCTGGTTCCCCGACTTCCCGGACGCCGACAACTTCCTCGCGCCGTTCCTCGACAAGGACAACTTCCTGTCGTCCCCCTACACCAACAGCAGCATCCGCGGTGACCTGATCCCGGCCGAGCGCCGCGAGGCCGACCGGCTCACCGCGTCCAAGCCCATCCAGCAGATCCAGAACGTCGTCGCCGACGACGTGCCCGTTCTGCCGCTGTGGCAGGGCAAGCAGTACGTCGCCGCCCGCGACGACATCACCGGGGTGGAATGGGCGCTGTCCGCCTCCTCGGTCCTTCAGCTGTGGGAGCTGGGCCGCGGCGTCAGCGGCTGAGCCCACCCCGGGGGCCGGTCCACCTGAGGGCCGGCCCCAGCCCGTCCGCTCGACCGACGACAAGGCACGTACGTGAGAATGCGCAACCAGTGGCTGGTCATGCCCCTCGGCGCGGGACTCGCCGCGGCACTCCTGACCGGCTGTGGCTCTGACGAGAGCGACTCCGCCGACAACGGCGCCGCCGTGGTCATGGGAATGTCCGACGACATCCAGGCCACCGATCCGGCCTCCGGCTACGACCCCGGCTCGTGGCTGCTGTTCAACAACGTCTTCCAGTCACTGCTCAGCTTCCCCAACGGCGGCACCGAGCCGCAGCCGGAAGCCGCCAAGGAGTGCCACTTCAGCGACAGCGCCACCAAGGTCTACACGTGCACGCTGCGCCCCGGCCTGAAGTTCAGCAACGGGCACGCGCTCACGTCGAAGGACGTCAAGTTCTCCTTCGACCGCATGATGAAGATCAACGACGAGTCCGGCCCCGCGATCATGTTCCCGATGCTGGACAAGGTCGAGACCCCGGACGCCAGGACCGTCACCTTCAGGCTCAAGTCCGCCGACGCGACCTTCCCCAGCAAGATCGCCTCGGGCGCCGGATCGATCGTCGACCACACCGCGTACCCCGCGGACAAACTGCGCACGGACGGCAAGGCCGTCGGCTCGGGCCCCTACAAGCTCGACTCCTTCGGCAAGAAGCAGGCCGACTTCTCCGTCAACAGCAAGTACCAGGGCACCGCCAAGGTCAAGAACCAGGGCGTCACCATGAAGTTCTTCCACGGTGACCAGGCGGGCCTGAAGAAGTCGCTGCTCGCCGGGAAGCTCGACCTCGCCTACCGTGGCCTCGCCGCCAAGGACGTCGCCGACATCGAGAAGTCCGGCACCAAGAACTTGGACGTCATCGAGGGCACCAGCGCCGAGGTCCAGCACCTCGTCTTCAACATGGACGACCCGGTCGCGGGACGGATCGGCGTCCGCAAGGCGATGGCCTACCTCATCGACCGCGACGCCCTCATCAGCGACGTCTACGACCAGACCGCCACGTCGCTGTACTCGATCATCCCGGCGGGCATCACCGGCCACAACACCGCGTTCTTCGACAAGTACGGGCCCCACCCCTCGAAGAGCCGGGCGGCGGCCGCGCTGCGCGCCGACGGCATCAGCACGCCGGTCAAGGTCACCCTCTGGTCCACGCCGGCGCGCTACGGCCCCGCCACCGACGCCGAGCTGAAGACCATCGCCAAGCAGCTCAACGCGAGCGGCCTGTTCGACGCCGACGTGAAGTCCGTCGAATTCGCCCAGTACGAGCGGGACATCAAGTCCGGCAAGTACGGCGTCTACGTCAAGGGCTGGGTGCCCGACTACCCGGATCCGGACAACTTCACCCAGCCGTTCTTCGGCAAGGGCAACGTCCTCGACAACCGCTACAACAACAGCACCATCAGCGACAAGATCATCCCGGAGACCGGCGCCCAGAGCGACCGCTCCGGAACGGCCCCGCGCTACGAGCAGTTGCAGAACATCGTCGCCGACGAACTGCCCATCCTGCCGGTCTGGCAGGCCAAGCAGTACGCCGTCGCCAAGTCCGACGTGTACGGCCTGGAGAACTGCCTCGACGCGTCGACCGTCTTCCGGTTCTGGGAAATCAGCAAGGGCTGACCGAGGCCACGAGGGCGGCTGTCACTGCGCGCCGGGGCGGACCAACCCGCTCTCATACGCGTACACAGCCGCCTGCACCCGGTCGCGCAGGCCCAGCTTCGTCAGCACATGGCCAACATGCGTCTTCACCGTCGTCTCGCTCACGAACAGGTCGGCGGCGATCTCCGCGTTGGACAGGCCGCGCGCGACCAGCTTCAACACCTCCACCTCCCGCTCCGTGAGGGTGTGCAGCGTGTCCGGAACCGGCTCGTCCCCCGACGGGAGATGGTCCGCGTACTTGTCGAGGAGACGCCGCGTGATGCTCGGCGCCAGCATCGCCTCGCCGGCCGCCACCACCCGGATCGCCTGCACCAGCTCGCCCGCGGGCGCGTCCTTCAGCAGGAAGCCGCTCGCCCCCGCCTTCAACGCCTCCACGACGTACTCGTCGAGATCGAACGTGGTCAGCACCAGGACCTTCGCCGGACCGTCCTTGCCGGGACCCGAGATCTGCCGGGTCGCCTCCACGCCGTCCATCCGCGGCATCCGGATGTCCATGAGCACCACATCGGGCTGAAGGGCCCGCACCTGGTCCAGCGCCTGCAGACCGTCCCCGGCCTCACCGACCACCGCGATGTCCTGCTCGGCCTCCAGGATCATGCGGAAGCCCGTACGCAGCAGCGGCTGGTCATCGACCAGTAGGACGCGGATGGCCACGAAACTCTCCTTTGATCCTTCGGCAGACCCGACGGCCCATTCTGCCCTGCTATGCCTGCGGGAGGTCGTCCACCCCGTCCCGAGGCGCCGAGACGATCTGCAGCGGGTACGGCGGGGGAGTCCCGCCGAACTCCGGGCACACCGCCTGGTGGTCGCACCAGCCGCACAGCTTCGTCGGCCTCGGCCGCCAGTCACCCGTCTCCGTCGCCTGCTGGATCGCCTCCCACAGAGCGAGCAACTTCCGCTCCACCCGCTCCAGATCCGCGGGCACCGGGTCGTACGTCACCACGTCCCCGCTGCCCAGATACACGAGCTGAAGACGGCGCGGCACGACCCCCTTCAGGCGCCACACCACCAGCGCGTAGAACTTCATCTGGAACAGCGCGCCCTCCGCGTACTGAGGGCGCGGCGCCTTGCCCGTCTTGTAGTCGACGATGCGCACCTCGCCCGACGGCGCCACGTCCACCCGGTCGATGATCCCGCGCAGCGTCAGGCCCGACTCCAGCTCGGCCTGCACGAAGAGCTCCCGCTCGACGGGCTCAAGACGCGTCGGATCCTCCAGCGTGAACCACCGCTCCACCAGGCGCTCCACATCGCCGAGCCAGCGCGCCATCCGCTCGCCCGCGGCCTCCTCGCCCTCGCCGGCGTCCGCGAACAGCTCGGCCAGCTCCGGCTTCGACTCCCGCAGGCGCTCCCACTGGCCGGGGATCAGCGCCGCGGCCCGCGGCGCCGTCCGCTCGTCCGCCGGCACGTCGAACAACCGCTCCAGGACGGCATGGACCAGCGTGCCCCGCGTCGCCGCCTCGCTCGGCTTCTCCGGCAGCTTGTCGATCACCCGGAACCGGTACAGCAGCGGGCACTGCATGAAATCGCTCGCGCGCGAGGGCGAGAGCGACCTCGGCGGGGCGGCCGCGGCCTGCGCGGGGGCCTGATCGGTGCTGGTCTCCATGCCTCACGACGATACGGGCCCGCACTGACAGTCAGGTACCTGCACGCGAAGCCGCGTCTTGCGTAGCGTGGCGCGGGGGAGTCGACGGGGGCCCGTCGGCGCCGTCCGCATACCATCGACGCCAGAACGTCCCGCCGGGCGGCGGGAAACGCTTCGAACGAGGGGACCGAGGGATCACCGTGGACGAGAGCGGCCAGCCGCAGTCCGGCACAGGCGAGGCGACAACGCCCCGGCCTCCGGCCGCGGCCGGGCCGGATGCGACCGAAGCCCGCGAAACCAGTGAGGCCCAGGACCAGGGCGGGCCACAGCCGCCGCAGGACGCGGCCACCGAGCAGCCGCGGAGCGGGGCAGCGCACAATCAGACCGGAGCGGAACAGGAACCGGAACCGGCCGACGCCGCACCCGACACCACCGTGACGCCGCAGGCCCCCGCCACCCCGCACACCGACTCCACCCCCGAGCCGCAGGACGCGCCCCCCGCACACCCCCACGACCGCCACCCCGAGCGCGCCGCCGCCACCTCCGGCAACCGTAGGAGCGCCATCAAGGGCGCCACCAAGGGACCCACCAAGCGCCCCGAACCACGCGGCGGACTGCTCATGGGCCGCCCCTTCGGCGTCCCCGTCTACGTCGCCCCCAGCTGGTTCCTCGTCGCCGCACTGATCACCTGGGTGTTCGGCGGCCAGCTCGACCGCGTCCTGCCCGAACTCGGCGCCGCCCGCTACCTCGTCTCCCTCTTCTTCGCCGTCGCCTTCTACGCCTCCGTACTCATCCACGAACTCGCCCACACCGTCGCGGCCCTGCGCTTCAAGCTCCCCGTGCGCCGCATCCAACTGCAGTTCTTCGGCGGCGTCTCCGAGATCGAGAAGGAGTCCGAGACCCCCGGCCGCGAATTCGTCCTCGCCTTCGTGGGCCCCCTGCTCTCCCTCGTCCTCGCCGGCGTCTTCTACGGGGCGATGAAGGCCGTCGAACCCGGCACCGTCCCGGGCGTGCTCCTCGCGGGCCTGATGATCTCCAACCTGATCGTCGCCGTGTTCAACCTCCTGCCGGGACTGCCCCTCGACGGCGGCCGCATGCTCCGCGCCGTCGTCTGGAAGCTCACCGGCAGGCCCATGAGCGGCACCATCGCCGCCGCCTGGGTCGGCCGCGCCCTCGCCGTCACCGTCCTCATCGGCCTGCCGCTGCTCACCCAGTCCGGCGCCCTCGGCGAAGGCGCCGAAGAGGCCGGCGGCATGAACACCCTTATGGACGCGCTGCTCGCCGCCATCCTCGCCGCGATCATCTGGACCGGCGCCGGCAACAGCCTGCGCATGGCACGACTGCGCGAACACCTCCCCGACCTGCGCGCCCGCACCCTCACCCGGCGCGCCGTCCCCGTCGAACCCGAAACGCCCCTCTCCGAGGCACTGCGCCGGGCCAACGAGGCGGGCGCCCGCGCCCTCGTCGTCGTCGACACCGACGGCGACCCCCACTCCCTCGTCCGCGAGGCCGCCATCGTCGGCATCCCCGAACACCGCCGCCCCTGGGTCCCCGTCAGCGGCCTCGCCCAGGACCTCACCGACGGCATGCGCGTCTCCGCCGAACTCGCCGGCGAAGAACTCCTCGACACCCTCCGCGAGACCCCCGCCACCGAATACCTCGTCGTCGAGGAGAACGGCGCCATCTACGGAGTCCTCTCCGCGGCCGACGTGGAACGCGCCTTCGTGAAGGCCATGGCCCGGCCTTCGTAGAAACCCCTGGCGGAAGCCGCGTGGTCGGCGCCCCCCGACAAGCCCGGTAGGCTGTTCACATGTCCGAACCGACCGGTGCCGCCCGCAGGCGCGGGCCCTTCACGGTCGGGGACCAGGTTCAGCTGACCGACCCCAAGGGCCGCCACTACACGTTCACGCTCGAAGAGGGAAAGAACTTCCACACCCACAAGGGTTCCTTCCCGCACGACGAGCTGATCGGCGCACCCGAGGGCAGCGTTGTCCGCACCACCGGAAACGTCGCCTACCTCGCGCTGCGCCCCCTGCTCCCCGACTACGTCCTGTCCATGCCCCGCGGCGCCGCCGTGGTCTACCCCAAGGACGCGGGGCAGATCCTCGCCTTCGCCGACATCTTCCCCGGCGCCCGCGTCGTGGAAGCGGGCGTGGGCTCCGGCTCGCTCAGCAGCTTCCTGCTGCGCGCCATCGGCGACCAAGGCATGCTGCACTCCTACGAGCGCCGCGAGGACTTCGCCGAGATCGCCAAGGGCAACGTCGAGCGCTACTTCGGCGGCCCGCACCCCGCCTGGCAGCTCACCGTCGGCGACCTCCAGGACAACCTGTCCGACGGTGACGTCGACCGCGTCATCCTCGACATGCTCGCCCCCTGGGAGTGCCTGGACGTCGTCAAGAAGGCGCTCGTCCCCGGCGGCATCCTGTGCTGCTACGTGGCCACCACCACGCAGCTCGCCCGCACCGTCGAGTCCATCCGCGAGATCGGCTGCTTCAACGAGCCGACCTCCTGGGAGTCGATGATCCGCAACTGGCACGTGGAGGGCCTCGCCGTCCGCCCCGACCACCGGATGATCGGCCACACCGGCTTCCTGCTCACCGCCCGCCGCCTCGCGGACGGCGTCGAGCCGCCCATGCGCCGCCGCCGCCCCGCCAAGGGCGCCTACGGCGAGGACTACGACGGCCCGAACGCCGACGGCGGCAACCGCGGCCGCTGAGCCACCGCGGCCGAGCCACCAAAGACGTACAACCGCACAACGCGACAGCGCCGCCGCGCAGTTCCCCCGCACTCACGGGAACTCCGCGGCGGCGCTTGTTCGTTGAAGGGGCGGCAGCACCAGGACCGGATATCACCTGAGAAAGAACGGACCCCGCCGTTCCCGCGCACTGTGACGTATGGCACGATGCTGGCCACCCCCACCGGCACAGCCCTCACAGGAGACGCTCCTCGTGCAGCAATCCGCCGTCCCGGAACTGGCGCACACCACCACACGCCCCATCCACTGGCTGGCCACCGCCGCCGCACTCTCCGCGGTCGTCGCGCTCTCCGGCTTCCTCAAGCCGGACTCCGCCACCGCGGCCCAGGCCGACCACAGGGCCCCCGCGGGCAGGCCCGCCGCCGTGGCCCCGCCCGACCCCGCCGCCGTCCACTTCCCGCTCGACTGCGGACCCGTCAAGACCGCCGTCGTCAAGAAGGCCACCGGAGACCTGGACGGCGACGGCCGCCCGGAAACCGTCGCCGTCGTCCGCTGCGACGCCGGCGTCGGCACGCCGCCCAGCGGCATCTACGTCCTCACCCGGCCCGCCGGCGCCAAGCCCCGCGTCGTCGCCACACTCGTCACGCCCAAGGACGACTACTCGGCGACCGCACTCGCCATACAGGACGGATCCGTCCTCGCCGACCTCGACGGCTACTCCTCCGACTCCGTGCCCCGATACCGCCCGGACGTCCACGAGAAGGCCAAGTGGCAGTGGAAGGACGGGGCGTTCGTCCGCTCCACCCCCTCCGAGGCCCGCGCCGCCTGACCCCGCACGCAAAGGGCCCCGTCCACCGAAACACCGGCGGACGGGGCCCCTTCGCGTACGTAGAGTTACTAGACGGTCACTCCGCGTCCGGTCCGTGGACCTCGACCCTGTCCGAAACCCGCCGCACATGGATGCAGTCGCCTGGACACTCCTTCGCCGACGCCACCACATCCGTGAGAAGCGGAAGCGGCACGGGCGTTGACGCGCCCACGTCCTGCAACAGCTCGTCGTCCGCGCCCTTCACATACGCCAGACCGTCGATGTCCAGCTCGAAGACCTCGGGAGCGTACTGCGCGCAGATCCCGTCCCCGGTGCACAGATCCTGGTCGATCCACACCTCCAGCGGAACGCTGCTGTCGGTACCGGATCCGGCCTCTTGCCGCACGGTCATGTCTCCTGCCGTTTCCTGCGTCGCGGCCCCCGAAAACCTCCTTCAGAGGAGCAAGTCGGGCCAGGCCTGACGGGTGTTGAACACTTCGACCCTACAACCGGCCGCTTTCCGATGTTGTTGGGTGGGTATTCCCCTGGCGTGAGGGAGAGCGCAAGGGTGAAGATCGGACACACCCCATCGTCTTTTTGATCTAGGGGTTTCAATCGACACCCGCCCAGGTAGGGTCTGGAAGCGTCCAGCTCCCCTTGGAGGAGGTGAGGACCGTGGCAGCCCACGACGACGACATCAACCGCGGCATCCGCCCGGGACGAGGGTCCGAAGACCCCGCCGGGCAGGTTGCCTATCTCGAGCAGGAAATCGCCGTCCTGCGGCGCAAGCTCGCCGACTCTCCGCGGCACACGAGGATTCTCGAAGAGCGGATCGTCGAGTTGCAGACCAACTTGGCCGGCGTGTCCGCCCAGAACGAGCGGCTCGCCGGCACGCTCCGAGAGGCCCGCGACCAAATCGTGGCCCTCAAGGAAGAAGTCGACCGGCTCGCACAACCACCGGCAGGCTTCGGAGTCTTCCTCACGGCGAACGAGGACGGCACCGCCGACATCTTCACCGGCGGCCGCAAACTCCGCGTGAACGTGAGCCCAAGCGTCGAACTCGAAGAGCTCCGACGCGGCCAGGAACTCATGCTCAACGAAGCGCTCAACGTGGTCGAGGCCATGGAGTTCGAGAGCGTCGGCGACATCGTCACCCTCAAGGAACTCCTCGAGGACGGCGACCGAGCCCTCGTGGTCGGACACACCGACGAAGAACGAGTGGTACGGCTCGCCGAACCACTCCTCGACGTCACCATCCGCCCCGGCGACGCGCTGCTTCTCGAACCCCGATCCGGCTATGTCTACGAAGTCGTACCAAAGAGCGAAGTAGAGGAACTCGTCCTCGAAGAGGTCCCGGACATCGGCTACGAGCAGATCGGCGGCCTGGGCAACCAGATCGAACTGATCCGCGACGCCGTCGAGCTCCCCTACCTCTACCCGGACCTCTACCGGGAGCACGAACTGCGGCCGCCCAAGGGCGTCCTGCTGTACGGGCCCCCCGGATGCGGTAAGACCCTGATCGCCAAGGCAGTCGCCAACTCCCTCGCCAAAAAGGTCGCCGAAGTGACCGGACAGGGCCAGGGCAAGAGCTTCTTCCTCAACATCAAGGGCCCCGAACTTCTCAACAAGTACGTCGGAGAGACCGAGCGACAGATCCGCCTCGTCTTCCAGCGCGCACGAGAGAAGGCCAGCGAGGGCACCCCCGTCATCGTCTTCTTCGACGAGATGGAGTCCCTGTTCCGCACCCGCGGATCCGGCGTCAGCTCGGACGTGGAGAACACCATCGTCCCGCAGCTGCTCGCCGAGATCGACGGCGTCGAAGGCCTGCAGAACGTGGTCGTGATCGGTGCCTCCAACCGCGAGGACATGATCGACCCCGCCATCCTGCGGCCCGGACGACTCGACGTGAAGATCAAGATCGAGCGCCCGGACGCCGAAGCGGCCAAGGACATCTTCGGCAAGTACCTCACCGAGCGCCTCCCGCTGCACACCGACGACCTCGGTGAGCACAGCAGCGACCGGGCCGCCACCGTCCACGCCATGATCCAGACGGCCGTGGAGCAGATGTACGCCGAATCCGAGGAAAACCGCTTCCTCGAGGTGACCTACGCGAACGGCGACAAGGAAGTCCTCTACTTCAAGGACTTCAACTCCGGCGCAATGATCGAGAACATCGTCGGCCGCGCCAAGAAGATGGCCATCAAGGCCTTCCTCGAACAGAACCAGAAGGGCCTCAGGGTCTCCCACCTCCTCCAGGCTTGCATCGACGAGTTCAAGGAGAACGAGGACCTGCCCAACACCACCAACCCCGACGACTGGGCCCGAATCTCCGGCAAGAAGGGCGAGCGGATCGTCTACATCCGCACCCTCGTCACCGGAAAGCAGGGCGCGGACACCGGACGCTCCATCGACACGGTGGCGAACACCGGTCAGTACCTGTAAAAGACAGGGTGGCTGCGGGTGCCCGAAGCGGGTACCCGCAGCCGACTGTTTTGCGGCACCCCCGCAGGAACCGACCACGTGAGCACCCGCTCGAAAGCGGAGCGAATCCAATGACGCAAATGATCTCCCCACCAGCGCAAAGGCGTTCTAGGCTCTCTCATGCCGCCGAGTCGCGCAGTGCGGGGACGGGCACCGCACACGCACCGGAGAACCAGCGGTACTTGAGCGGCGCCCCCGACCGAGGGCGCTGCCGGGCAAGGAGGGCCGCATGACCGTACGGCGAGTAATGGGCATCGAGACGGAATACGGGATCTCCGTCCCCGGCCACCCCAACGCCAATGCCATGCTCACCTCGTCCCAGATCGTCAACGCCTACGCCGCGGCGATGCACCGGGCCCGCAGGGCCCGCTGGGACTTCGAGGAAGAAAACCCGCTGCGCGACGCCCGAGGCTTCGACCTCGCCCGCGAGGCCGCCGACTCCAGCCAGCTCACCGACGAGGACATCGGCCTGGCCAACGTCATCCTCACCAACGGCGCGCGCCTCTACGTGGACCACGCACACCCCGAATACAGCTCACCCGAGGTCACCAACCCCTGGGACGCCGTCCTGTGGGACAAGGCCGGCGAGCGCATCATGGCCGAGGCCGCCGAGCGGGCCGCCCAGCTCCCCGGCGCCCAGCCGATCCACCTCTACAAGAACAACACCGACAACAAGGGCGCCTCCTACGGGACGCACGAGAACTACCTGATGAAGCGGGAGACCCCCTTCTCGGACATCGTGCGCCACCTCACGCCCTTCTTCGTGTCCCGTCAGGTCGTCACCGGAGCGGGCCGCGTCGGCATCGGCCAGGACGGCCACGAACACGGCTTCCAGCTCAGCCAGCGCGCCGACTACTTCGAGGTCGAGGTCGGCCTGGAGACCACGCTCAAGCGCCCGATCATCAACACCCGCGACGAGCCGCACTCGGACGCGGAGAAGTACCGCCGCCTCCACGTGATCATCGGCGACGCGAACCTGTCCGAGATCTCGACCTACCTCAAGCTCGGCACGACCTCCCTGGTCCTCTCCATGATCGAGGACGGCTTCATCGCGGTCGACCTGGCCGTGGACCAACCGGTCCGCACCCTCCACCAGGTCTCCCACGACCCGTCCCTCCAGCACCTGATCACGCTCCGTAGCGGCCGCACACTCACCGCGGTCCAACTCCAGATGGAGTACTTCGAGCTCGCCAGGAAGTACGTGGAGGAGCGCTTCGGCGCCGACGCGGACGAGCAGACCAAGGACATCCTGACCCGCTGGGAGGACGTCCTCGGCCGCCTGGAATCCGACCCCATGAGCCTCTCCGGCGAGCTCGACTGGGTCACCAAGCTCGAACTCATGGATGGCTACCGGCGCCGCGACAACCTCGAATGGGACGCCGCCAAGCTGCACCTGCTCGACCTCCAGTACGCCGACGTACGCGCCGAGAAGGGCCTCTACAACCGCCTGGAGGCGCGCGGCAAGATGAAGCGCCTCCTGGACGAGAACCAGGTCGAGAACGCCCGTACGAAGCCGCCGGAGGACACCCGGGCCTACTTCCGCGGGCGCTGCCTGGAGCAGTACGCGGACGACGTGGCGGCGGCCTCCTGGGACTCGGTCATCTTCGACCTCCCCGGCCGGGACTCGCTCCAGCGCGTCCCGACCCTGGAACCCCTTCGCGGCACGCGGAACCACGTGAAGGAGCTCCTGGACAGGTGCCGCACGGCCGAGGACCTGGTGCGGGTGCTGTCCGGGCAGTGACCGGGGCGTGATCCGCCGATGATCAATCACCGATCCGGGGCTGAAAAGTCGGCGGCAGGGGAATCACAGAGGTGGGCCCCGCACGTTGCACCAAGTGCGGGGCCGATGTCAGAGCCGACGCGTAGGGTTCTGATCACGAACGACCTGAGCGAACCACGTCGTCCACGGCGTGGATGTCGAACCGAGCGGGGTGAGCTGGACATGGCAACCAAGGACACCGGCGGCGGACAGCAGAAGGCGACGCGCTCCACCGAGGAGGTCGAGGAGCAGGAGGTCGACGAACAGTCGACCGAGGACCTCAAGGAGCGCCAGGAGAAGCTGAGCGATGACGTCGACTCGGTTCTGGACGAGATCGACGACGTACTCGAGGAAAATGCCGAGGACTTCGTGCGCTCATTTGTGCAAAAGGGTGGACAATAACGGACATGTCCGACCCTGTCGAGAAGATTTGTACGGGGTGTGGGCAAGCGCTCCCGTCGGCCTCATTCGCCGCCGACAAGAATCGGCGTGATGGCCTGCAAGTGCGGTGCCGGGACTGCGTTGCGGAGTACAGCGCAGCGCACTACCGGCGCCGCCGTGAGGCGCTGGGCAAGACTGTCCGGGAGAAGGTGGATGTGCCCGAGGGGCACAAGCTCTGTCGCACCTGTGGGGAGATCAAGCCGCACAAGGAGTGGCACCGCAACGCCACGGCTTCTGACGGCTTGTCGACCCGATGTAAGGCGTGTCGGGCCATCCAAGGCCGGCAAGATCACCTCAAGCGCAACTACAACCTCACCGAAGCCCAGCGCGACGAGATGATCGCCTCGCAGATGGGGATCTGCGTGATCTGCCTCAATGCCCCTGCCGTACATGTGGATCACTGCCACGAGACGGGTAGGGTCCGTGGCGTACTGTGCTTCAACTGCAATTCGGCCATCGGCAAGTTGGGAGACGATCCCGACACCACACGTCGGGCCACCGCCTACTTGGAAGGAAACGCGTGGAAGCCAACCCTCGTAGCACCGGGCGTCTACCGGCTGCCTTCCTGACGCCTGGATCGTCGTCGTTCATGGACTTCCTGTCGGAGCACCAGCCCGAAATCCTGCCGGGCAACCGGCAGTTGCCGCCGACGCAGGGCGTCATCGAGGCCCCGCACGGCACGACCATCGTGGCGACCGCGTTCCCCGGCGGCGTCGTGCTCGCCGGTGACCGGCGCGCCACGATGGGGAACGTGATCGCGCAGCGCGACATCGAGAAGGTCTTCCCGGCGGACGAGTACTCGGCCGTCGGTATCGCCGGCACCGCCGGTCTGGCCGTCGAGATGGTGAAGCTCTTCCAGTTGGAGCTGGAGCACTTCGAGAAGGTCGAGGGTGCGCAGCTGTCGTTGGAGGGCAAGGCGAATCGTCTGTCGACGATGATCAGGTCCAACCTCGGTATGGCCATGCAGGGGCTGGCCGTCGTGCCGTTGTTCGCGGGTTATGACGTGGATCGTGAGAGGGGTCGGATCTTCTCGTACGACGTCACGGGCGGCCGCAGCGAGGAGCACGGCTTTGCCGCCACCGGTTCCGGTTCGGTGTTCGCGCGTGGGGCGATGAAGAAGCTCTACCGCGAGGATCTGACGGAGGAGCAGGCGACGACGCTGGTCGTGCAGGCGCTGTACGACGCGGCCGATGACGACTCGGCGACGGGTGGTCCGGACATGGCGCGGCGGATCTTCCCGATCGTCACTGTGATCACGGAGGACGGGTTCCGGCGGCTGTCGGACGACGAGTCGTCGGACATCGCCCGGGCGATTCTCGAGCGTCGTATGGAGGAGCCGGACGGCCCGCGGGCCGCTCTGCTCTAGCCGGCCGAGTCTTCTTTGGTTGCCTACTCATCGAGCCACTGACAGAAAGGGACGGATAGCCGGTGTCGACGCCGTTCTATGTCTCACCCCAGCAGGCGATGGCCGACCGCGCGGAGTATGCGCGGAAGGGCATTGCTCGCGGTCGCAGCCTTGTCGTGCTGCAGTACGCCGATGGCATCGTGTTCGTCGGCGAGAACCCGTCCCGTGCTCTGCACAAGTTCAGCGAGATCTATGACCGGATCGGTTTCGCGGCCGCCGGTAAGTACAACGAGTACGAGAACCTTCGGATCGGTGGCGTGCGCTACGCGGATCTGCGGGGTTACACGTACGACCGTGATGATGTGACGGCTCGTGGTCTGGCGAATGTGTATGCGCAGACGCTGGGCACGATCTTCTCCAGCGCGGGGGAGAAGCCGTACGAGGTGGAGTTGGTGGTCGCCGAGGTCGGGCAGTCGGCCGAGGGTGACCAGATCTACCGGCTTCCGCATGATGGTTCGATCGTCGACGAGCACGGCTCGGTGGCGGTCGGTGGCAGCGCGGAGCAGATCAGTAATTACCTGGATCAGCAGCACCGGGACGGCATGACGCTGTCCGAGGCGTTGAAGCTGGCGGTGACGGCGTTGTCGCGGGACACCAATGGGGGCGAGCGGGAGATTCCCGCGGAGCGCCTTGAGGTGGCGGTCCTGGACCGTACGCGGCCGCAGCAGCGGAAGTTCAAGCGGATCGTGGGGCGGCAGTTGTCGCGGTTGCTCACGGCCGAGGGGGCTGCCGCGACGACGGAGGCCGAGTCGGAGGCGGTGTCCGACGACGAGGGTTCTTCCTCGGAGGACTAGTCGTTCGTTTTCCTCGTGTGCCCCGGCCGGTTGTCGAACCGGCCGGGGCACACGTGTGTCAGGTGCGGGGTGCGGCCGGTCCTGTGGAGCCGCGGATGATCAGTTCGACCGGGAGTGGGTCGGTTTCGGTTTCGCGGTCGTCGAGGACGGCGAGCAGTGTGCGCATGCCGTGTGCGCCGACCTCTTCGGCGGGCAGGCGCACGGTGGTGAGTTCGGGTTCGATGGCGGTGGCGAGGGAGAGGTCGTCGAAGCCGGTGATGGAGAGGTCGTCGGGGACGCGCAGGCCGAGGCGGCGGGCGGCCTTGTAGGCGCCGGCGGCGAGTTTGTCGTCGTCGCAGACGATGGCGGTGGGGTCGACGAGGCCGGAGGTGCGCAGTGCTGTTTCGGCGGCGGCGACGGCGTCCTCGACGGTGAGGGCGGAGCGGATGGTGCGCACGGTGGCGCCGGGCAACTGTGCGGTGCGGGCGGCGAGTTCGCGGGCGCGGACGTCGAAGGTCCAGGACTGGACGGCGGAGGCGAGGTGGAGGAAGTTGCGGTGGCCGTGGGCGATGAGGTGGTCGGTGATCTGCCGGATGCCGTCGGCGAGGTCGAGGTTGACGGTGGTGGCGCCGGGGCTGCCCGCGGGGTCGCTGTCGAGCATGACGAGGGGGATGGGCGGGGTGTCGTCGCCGCGCAGGGCGGTGAGGGCGTCGGCGGCCATGGAGGAGGCGAGGATGCCGTCGAGGGCGGCGCGGGCGGAGGGGAAGGGGTCGCGGGCTGGGCCGATGCCGTCGGGTGAGGGGTAGAGGACGACGCCGAAGTCGTGTTGGGCGGCGACGCGGGCGGCGCCTGTGTAGACGCCGGCGAAGAACTCGTTGGTGAGTGCGGGGACGACGAGGAGGGCGGTGCGGGTGCGGCCGGTGCGGAGGTTGCGGGCCGCGAGGTTGGGGCGGTAGCCGAGGTGTTCGGCGGCGGCGCGTACGCGTTCGGCGGTGGTCTCGGAGACGCGGCCGGGCCATTTGCCGCCCATGACGAGGGAGACGGCGGCCTGGGAGACGCCGGCCGCGCGGGCGACGTCCCTGCTGGTGGGGCGGGCGGTGGTGGTGCCGTCCTGGCCGCTGGTCACTGGTGCCTCCGTAGGTGTCGTCCAGGGTGCTCGACGTTAGCGGGTGGCTCTGTCCGCCGGGCACGTGGTACGTATAACGCCGGGACGTTATACGTAAAACTTCAGGGTGGGGGCGGGGCGATGGCCGCGGGGTATGCGGAGATCCTCAGGGCGCGGCATGCGATGCGGCTGCTGACGGGGACCCTGGTGGGGAGGCTGCCGAACGCGACGGCTCCGATCGCCGTCGTGCTCCTCATCCGGGCGGAGGGTGGCACGTACAGCCTGGCGGGTGCGCTCGCGGCGGTGTACGGGGTGGCGAACGCGGTCGGGCAGCCGCTTCTCGGGCGCCTCGTGGATCTGCGGGGCCAGCCGAAGGTGCAGCTGCCGGCGGCGATCCTGTCGGCTTTGGCGATGTCGGTCTTCGCGTTCGTCGGGACGGACTCGCTGCCGTTGGCGTATGCGGCGATGGCCCTGGCCGGTTTGTTCACGCCGCCGCTCGAGGGTGGCCTGCGCGCGTTGTGGCCCAGTGTGCTGGCGCGCGAGGAGCAGGTGCACACGGCGTACGCGATGGACGCGATCGCGCAGGAAGTCATGTTCACCGTCGGGCCGTTGCTGGTGACGCTGTGCGTGTCGCTGTGGTCGCCGCAGGCGGCGCTGGTGGTGCTGAACGTGGTCGGTGTGCTCGGTGCGCTTTCCGTGGTGCTGTCGAAGCCTTCGCGCGCGTGGCGTTCGGCTCCGCGTGAGGCGCACTGGCTGGGCGCGCTGCGTTCGTCGGGGCTGCTTGTCCTGCTTGTCGCCTTCTTGTTCGTCGGGACCGCGCTCGGTTCGATCACGGTGGCGGCGATGTCGTATGCGGACGGGCGGGGCGGGGACGCCGTGTACGGCTGGCTGATGGCGGCGATCGGGATGGGCGCGCTGGTGGGTGGCAGCGTCTACGGGGCCCGTCAGTGGAGTGGCGCCCCGGAGAAGCGACTTCGGTGGCTGGTGGCGCTGCTCGCGCTGTTCTACGTGCCGTTGGTCCTGATGCCGGGGCCGGTCGCGATGGTGGTTCTGACGGCGGTGGCGGGGGTGTTCCTGGCGCCGTGCATCGCGTGTGCGTTCATCGTCGTGGACCGGCACGCGCCGCTGGGCACGGTGACGGAGGCGTTCTCGTGGCTCGTGACGACGTTCATGGTCGGCTCCAGTGTGGGAACGGCCGTGGCGGGCCCGGTCGTCGAATGGGCCGGTACGCGGTGGGGGTTCGCCGTTCCGGCCGTCACTGGTGCGCTTGCGCTGGTCGTCCTGCTTTCAACGGCTCGGGTCCTGGCGGAGCCGCGCACGTCCGGGCGTGTCGCCCGCTCGTCGGAAAATGATCCAAACCGTGCCGTCGAACCCCGTTTCAGCTCGGGGGATCGGGCGTAATGTTCAGTCATGGACCGCCGCATTTTCGGGCTGGAGAACGAGTACGGCGTCACGTGTACGTTCAGGGGACAGCGCCGCCTGTCTCCTGACGAGGTGGCGCGGTACCTCTTCCGCCGTGTCGTGTCATGGGGCCGCAGCAGCAATGTCTTTCTGCGGAACGGCGCCCGCCTTTACCTCGATGTCGGGTCGCATCCGGAATACGCAACTCCCGAATGCGACAACGTGACCGAGTTGGTCACGCACGACAAAGCGGGCGAGCGCATTCTGGAAGGCCTGCTCGTCGACGCCGAACGCCGCCTGCACGAGGAGGGAATCGCGGGCGACGTCTACCTGTTCAAGAACAACACCGACTCGGCGGGTAACTCCTACGGCTGCCATGAGAACTACTTGGTGGCGCGGCACGGGGAGTTCTCGCGGCTCGCGGACATTCTCATCCCCTTCCTGGTCACAAGGCAGTTGCTGTGTGGCGCGGGCAAGGTGCTGCAGACTCCGCGCGGTGCCGTGTACTGCGTGAGCCAGCGTGCCGAGCACATCTGGGAGGGCGTCAGTTCCGCGACGACTCGTTCCCGGCCGATCATCAACACGAGGGACGAGCCGCACGCGGACGCGGAGCGCTACCGCCGTCTGCACGTCATCGTCGGCGACTCCAACATGTCGGAGACGACGATGCTGTTGAAGGTCGGTGCCACCGACCTCGTCCTGCGCATGATCGAGGCGGGCACGGTGATGCGGGACCTCACCCTGGAGAACCCGATCCGGGCGATCCGCGAGGTGAGTCACGACATCACGGGCCGCCGCAAGGTGCGGCTGGCCAGTGGCCGGGAGGCATCGGCCCTCGAGGTGCAGCGCGAGTACTACGAGAAGGCCGTGGACTTCTGCGAGCGCCGGGGCATCCGCACCGGCACCGTGGAGCAGGTTCTGGAGCTGTGGGGTCGCACGCTCGACGCCATCGAGTCCGAGGACCTCGACCTGGTGGGCAATGAGATCGACTGGGTCATGAAGTACAAGCTCATCGAGCGGTATCGCGCGAAGCACAACATGACGATGTCGCACCCGAGGGTCGCGCAGATAGACCTCGCGTATCACGACATCCACCGGCAGCGCGGTCTCTACTACCTCCTGGAGAAGAAGGGCCAGGCGAAGCGGATCTGCAACGACCTGAAGATCTTCGAGGGCAAGTCGGTGCCGCCGCAGACCACGCGCGCGAGGTTGCGCGGTGACTTCATCCGCCGTGCCCAGGAGCAGCGCCGTGACTTCACGGTCGACTGGGTGCATCTGAAGCTGAACGATCAGGCGCAGCGCACGGTGCTGTGCAAGGACCCGTTCCGCAGTGTGGACGACCGGGTGGAGAAGCTGATCGCCGGTATGTGATCGTCGGTATGTGGGCGCGCACGCTGAGCAATCCGGGCAGGGGCCCCGTACGAATCATTCGTACGGGGCCCCTGGCCGTCCCTTGGTTTGTCAGGGGGAGGGCCTAGAGTGGCCGGACCTTATTCGAGCGACTTGAGGACCACTGTGCGACGCCGACTTGCAGCACTACTGATCGTGCCGGCACTGGCGCTGACCGCGACGGCTTGCGGCAGCGACGACGGCAAGAAGGATTCGGCGGACAAGGCCGACTCGTCGTCCTCCTCGCCGAAGGCGGCCGCGGTGCCGAAGGCGGTCGACAAGGCCGACCCGATGCCGCAGGTGTCGGGCGCGTACGGCAAGCAGGCGAAGATCTCGCTGCCGAAGGGCGACCCGAGCGACAAGTTCGTCGTGCACACGCTGTCCCAGGGCGACGGTCCGACGGTGAAGAAGAATGACCTGGTGTCGATGAACTTCACGGGCAAGGTCTGGAAGGGCGGCAAGGACCTCGGGTCCACGTACGGGCAGCAGGGCGGTGGTGACCAGATGGTGACCGCCGGCGCGGAGGGTCAGCTTCCGGCGTTCTCGCAGGCCGTGCTCGGGCAGAAGGAGGGCAGCCGGGTCCTCGTCGTGGCGCCGCCGGCCGCGGGCTTCGGCAGCCAGGGCAATCAGCAGGTGGGCATCAAGGGCTCGGACACGCTCGTGTTCGCCCTGGACGTCGGCAAGGTCATCCCGAAGAAGGCCGAGGGCAAGCAGGCCTCGATCCCGTCGAACCTGCCGCAGATCAAGGCCGACAAGGAAGAGCCGGCGACGATCTCGATCCCGAAGAGTGACCCGCCGAAGGACCTGGTCGACAAGGTCCTGATCCAGGGCAAGGGTGCCGAGGTCAAGAAGGGCCAGACGGTCACCATGCAGTACAGCGGTGCCGCCTGGAAGATCAACGAGGGCAAGAAGAAGGCCGAGCTGTTCGACTCGTCCTGGAAGAGCGGCCAGCCGTTCACGACGCCGATCGGCGGCGGCCAGGTCATCAAGGGCTGGGACAACGGGCTCGTCGGCAAGCACGTCGGTGACCGGGTGCTCCTGGTGATCCCGCCGGACCAGGCGTACGGCAAGAAGGCGCAGGGCAAGACGCTGCCGGCCAACTCGACGCTGGTCTTCACGGTCGACATCCTCGCCGCGCACTGAGCCGTCGCACACCGCGCCGGTGAAGATGGCAGACTGTCCCGGTTGCAGAGCAGTCAAGAAGCAGGAGCACTTCACGTGAACATCGACAAGCCCGAGGTCGACTTCCCGATCGGTGACGCGCCGACGGACCTGCAGATCGAGGAGATCTGGGAGGGCGACGGCGCCGAGGCGAAGGCCGGCGACTTCGTGAAGGTCCACTACGTGGGCGTGTCCTTCTCCACCGGCGAGGAGTTCGACGCCTCCTGGAACCGGGGCAACCCGCTGGAGTTCCAGCTCGGTGCCGGTCAGGTCATCGCGGGCTGGGACAAGGGCGTGCAGGGCATGAAGGTCGGCGGTCGTCGTCGGCTGACCATCCCGGCGCACCTCGCGTACGGCGACCGTGGCGCCGGTGGCGGCCGCATCGCCCCCGGCGAGACGCTGATCTTCGTGTGTGACCTGATGGGCGTCTGAGCCAGTCGCACTCCGACCGCAAGCGGTCGACTGAGGGCCCATGCCACCTGGCATGGGCCCTCCCGTCTCCCTCCACCGCCCTCAACCGAGTCCCTTCGGGACGTACCTCTAGTCCTTGGCTTTTGCCGCGACACTCCCGAGCGGTACGGTCGTCCGTCGGGAGTCACCTTCAGGAAAGGGCGTCGATGGCGATTGCCAAGGCCGAGCGGCTGATGAATCTGGCGCTGTGTCTGCTCGGGACGCGGCGTCCGCTGAGCAAGCGTGAGCTGCGTGGTTCGATCGAGGCCTACCTCGAAGCGGGCAGCGACGATTCCTTCAACCGGATGTTCGAGCGCGACAAGGACGATCTGCGCGAACTCGGCCTGGTCATCGAGACCGTGGAGAACCTGGACGGCGAGGTCGGCTATCTGGCCCGCCGTGACAGCAACCGTCTGCCGCCCGTCACGCTCGACGCCGAGGAGGCCGCCGCCCTCGGCCTCGCCGCGAAGGTCTGGCAGCAGGCGCGCCTCGCCGGGGCCGCGAGCGGCGCCCTGCAGAAGCTGCGCGCGGCCGGGATGCCCGAGGACGTGGACCCGTACGAGAGTCATGGGGCGCTCGAACCGAGGATCCCGGCGCACGAGGCGTCCTTCGAGCCGCTGATGCTGGCCTGCCGCGACCGGCGCCCCGTCGTCTTCGACTACCGCAAGGCCACGGCCGCCCGGCCCGAGCAGCGGCACGTCGAGCCGTGGGCCCTGGAGTGCTGGCGCGGCCACTGGTACCTCGCGGGCTGGGATCGCGACCGGCAGGCCGAGCGGGTCTTCCGGTTGTCGCGGATCACCGGCAAGGTGCGTTCGCGCGCAGGGCAGTTCAAGGTGCCGGTGCCGGACGTGGTGACCGTGCGGGAGACCGTCGCGAGCTGGGCGGGGGAGACGGCCGACCGTTCCGCGCTGATCAGGCTGCGGGCGGGCGCCGGCTATCCGCTGCGCGCCAAGGCCGCGTCCGTGCGCGACCTGGGCGACGGCTGGGACGAGGTGGAGGTCCCGTACGGGCACGGGCTCGACGCCTGGCTCGTGGAGTTCGGCCCGGACGTGGTGGTGCTGGAGCCCGCCGAGCTGCGGGCCGATGTCGTGGACCGGCTGCGCGCCGTGGCCAAGGGCTGAGGGGGAGTACGTACAAGCATGGCTTCCAACGCCATTGACCAGACCCGGCGGATGTTGTCCCTGGTGACGTATCTGCGCGAGCGCCCGGGCGCTCGCGTGGAGGATGTCGCGCGGGCCTTCGGCATCACCCAGGACGAGTTGATCTCCGACCTGGACGTGCTGCCGCTGTGCGGGACGAGTTTCCGCGGCGGCGATCTGCTCGACATCGACACCGACGGCGACCGCATCTGGTGGCACAACCCCGACGATGTCGCGGAGCCGCTGCGGATCGCCGCGGACGAGGCGACGGCGCTTCTCGTGGCGGCCCGCGCGGTGGCGACGCTGCCGGGGCTGCGGGAGAGCGACCGGCTCGCGCTGCTGCGGGCGACCGCGAAGCTGGAGACGGCGGCCGGTGAGGTGGCCGGAGCCAGCGCGCGCCTGAGCGTCACCTTCGAGTCGGAGGGCGGCGTCTTCGCGGACGTCGACCGGGCGATCTCGGAGCGGCGCCGGCTGTGGATCCGCTACTACTCGCCGGCCCGCGACGAGGTCACCGAGCGGGAGATCGACCCGATCCGGCTGGTGAGCGTGGGCCACACCTACGTAGAGGCGTGGTGCCGTCGTTCGGAGGCGCGGCGGACGTTCCGGCTCGACCGGGTCGCCGAGATCAAGGTCCTGGACGAGCCGTCGGCGGCGCCGGAGGTGGAGCTGCGGGACCTGTCCGAGGGGCTGGTGCAGCCCGCGGCCGAGGACCCCGAGGTGGTCGTCGAGGTGGGTCCCGGCGGGCGCTGGGTCGCCGAGTACTACCCGCACGACAGCGCCGAGGAGTTGCCGGACGGCGGGCTGCGGATCACGCTGCGCACCCCGGACCCGTCCTCGCTGCGCAGGCTCGCGCTGCGGCTCGGCCGGGACGGGCACATCGTGGCGCCCGCCGAGCTGGCGACCAGCGCGCGGGACGCGGCGCGCGAGGCGCTTCTGGCGTACGACGGGGCGGCGTGAGGGAGTTGGACGCGCCCCCGGATCCCCGGCGACGTATCACGACGTACGGTGCACAGCGGACAAAAGGTGTGAGGTGTGTGACATGACTGGTGTGGCCGGTTTCACTGACATTGCCGAAATGCCCGCCACGGCGTCCACCGTGGCGCCCGTCGTCTTCAGGGCCGCCTGCCCCGACTGCCGCGCCCGCTTCGAACTGGCCGCGACGGCCATCCGGTTGGCGATCGGGGGCAGCAGGCGCACCACGTTCTACTCGTTCACCTGCCCCGAGTGCGAGACCTCGGTGCGCAAGCCCGCCGGTGAGCGCATCATCGAACTCCTCACCGGTGGTGGGGTGCGCACGCTGCGCCTCCACCAGACCGTCTAGGCTCGGCGCATGTTCTGGGCGATGCTGGCGGTTGCTGTGGGTTTCGTGGGGCTCGCCGTGCTGGCGGTCCTCGCGGTGCGGGTCTTCGTCGAGGCGCAGCGCCTCGGGCGTCAAGTCGCCGACACCACGCAGCGGATCAACCGCGCGGCCGAGGATCTCGAGCAGGCCGCCGTGGGTGTCGCGAAGGCCGGCGGCGACGTGATCTGACGCTCCGTCGGCATCCTTGGCGGGAGTGTGGAAAGCGCTTTACCGCCGCGGCCTGTCCCGTTGTCGTGGTCGGCGGGTACGCTCCCTTTGGCGGTCCGGTAGTGAGGCGCGGTCCGCAATTGGGAGGACGCACGGGCATTGCCTCGTGTTTACCCCCACGGGATACGATCGCTGCCAGCACGGTGGTCGGACAACAGTCCGAGGTCCGATCGGTACCGGCAGCCCCGCCCCTGCCGCCTCAGTGAGAAGGTAAACGGATATGTTCGGAAGGCTCGGTGCACCCGAGATCATCCTGATCCTCGTAGTGGTCATTCTGCTGTTCGGCGCGAAGAAGCTTCCCGACATGGCGCGTTCGCTGGGCAAGTCGGCCCGCATCCTCAAGAGCGAGGCCAAGGCCATGAAGAGCGAGGGCGGCGACAAGTCGGCCACCCCCTCGGACCAGCCGCCGCAGCAGGACGGCCAGACGTCCGCGGCCCCGCGCACCATCCAGGCGGCCCCCGGCGACGTGGACAGCTCGCGCCCCGTGAACGAGCAGACGAACCAGACGACCAAGAGCTGATCGAAGGCCGCCCCTGCCATGGCGGCCTGCCGCACGAGATGAGGACGTGGGTTGCTCAAGTCTGCCCGCAAACAGGAGAAGGATCCCGAGGGGCGGATGCCACTCGCGGAGCACCTGCGTGAGCTCCGCAACCGGCTCGCGAAGGCGCTCCTGGCCATCGTCGCGATCACGATCGTCGCCGCGTTCTTCTACAACGACATCATCAACCTGATCACGCGGCCGATCCTCGACTCGGTCGGCTGCAAGCAGTCGTTCTCGGAGCTGGCGAGGACCACGTCGGACAAGCCCTGCGCCCAGATCACCCTCAATGGTCTGCTGACCCCCTTCACGCTTGCGCTGAAGGTGTCGCTGATGGCCGGTGTCGTCGCCGCCTCCCCGGTCTGGCTGTACCAGCTCTGGGGCTTCGTGGCGCCCGGACTGCACCGGCACGAGAAGAAGTACGCGTACGCGTTCGTGGGCACGGGAGCCCCGCTCTTCGTCGCCGGCGCGTACTTCGCATACTCGGTGCTGCCGACGACGGCGAAGGTCCTCATCGACTTCACGCCGGGCGGCGCCCAGAACCTGCTGCCGCTCGACGACCTGCTAGACCTCGTGCTGCGCATGGTCCTCGTCTTCGGCCTCTCCTTCGAGCTGCCGCTGCTGCTCGTCTTCCTGAACCTCATCGGCGCGATCACCGGCAAGCGGATGCTCGGCTGGTGGCGCGTGATGATCATGAGCATCACGGTGTTCGCCGCCGTCGCGACGCCGAGCACGGACCCGCTGACCATGCTGGCGCTCGCCGGGCCGATCTGGATCCTCTACTTCGCGGCAGTGATCTTCTCGTTGCTCAACGACCGGCGCAGGCGGCTGAGCGAGGCCGACGGGCCGGACGACGACGAGGCGTCCGAGCTCGACCTGACGCCCGAGGACATCGGCGAGATCGAGCCCGTCCCGGCCAGCCGGGCGCTCCCCGAGCAGGCGACCTCCGAGCGCGGGGACACGGGTGCACGGACGGACCGGATCAACGGTTACGACGATGTGACCTGAGGTAACTCCAGTTCGGAGCGGGGCACTTGTTAGTGTCCGCCCGTGAGCAGTGAGATCACCCTCTTCGTCAATCCCACCGCGGGGCGCGGCCGGGGCGCACAGGCTGCGCAGCCGGCCGCTTCCGCTTTGCGGGCAGCCGGTTTCCAGGTGCGCACCATCGTCGGGGCCGACGCCGGCGACGCCCTCGTACGCGCGCGTGCAGCGGTGGCGGAGGGGACCGGCGCGCTGGTGGCCGTCGGCGGGGACGGCCTCGTGAACCTCGCGCTCCAGGCGGTCGCCGGGACCGACACACCGCTCGGGATCGTCGCCGTGGGCACCGGCAACGACTTCGCCCGCGCCCTCGGCCTTCCGATACGTGACCCGGCCGCGGCCGGCCGGCTCGTCGCGGACGCGCTGAAGGGCTCGCGGACCCGCGGGATCGACCTCGGCCGGATCGGCGACCACTGGTTCGGCACTGTCCTCGCCTCCGGATTCGACTCCCGCGTCAACGACCGCGGCAACCGGATGCGGCTCCCGCTCGGCCGCTTCAAGTACGACCTGGCGATCGCCCTGGAACTGGCCACCTTCAAGGCGGTGCCGTTCAAGCTGACCCTCGACGACGGCTCCGTGCGCGAGGTCGCGGCGACCCTGATCGCCGTCGGCAACGGGACCTCGTACGGAGGTGGCATGCGGATCTGCGCGGGGGCCGACATGGGCGACGGGCTGTTCGACGTGACCGTGGTCGGGGACTGCTCCCGCACGACCCTGCTGAAGGTGTTCCCGCGCGTCTACAAGGGGACCCACCTCGACCACCCCGTGGTGAGCGTGTACCGGGCCGCGCGTGTCGAGCTGGCCGCCGAGGACATCACCGGCTACGCGGACGGGGAGCCGGTCGGCGCGTTGCCGCTGGTCGCGGAGTGCGTGCCGGGGGCGGTGCGGATCCTCACCCGAGCCACCTGAACAGCCCTTGCCGGATAATGATCGTCCGATGTCAGTGGTCGTCGGTAGGCTGGAAAGCACGATGACAGAGGACCTCTCACCGGCCGAGCGGTATGCGGCAGCCCGTAAGCGGGCCGCCGAGCAGGCCACCGCGCTCGCGTCCTTCCGCGAGATGTACGACTTCGGCCTCGACCCCTTCCAGATCGAGGCGTGCCAGGCGCTGGAGGCGGGCAAGGGCGTCCTGGTCGCGGCGCCCACCGGCTCCGGCAAGACGATCGTCGGCGAGTTCGCCGTACACCTCGCCCTTCAGCAGGGCAAGAAGTGTTTCTACACGACACCCATCAAGGCGCTGTCGAACCAGAAGTACCAGGACCTCTCGAAGCGCTACGGCGCGGACAGGGTCGGCCTGCTCACGGGCGACAACAGTGTGAACAGCGACGCACCCGTGGTCGTCATGACCACCGAAGTGCTGCGCAACATGCTGTACGCGGGCTCGCAGTCGCTCCTCGGGCTCGGCTACGTCGTCATGGACGAGGTGCACTACCTCTCCGACCGCTTCCGCGGCGCCGTCTGGGAAGAGGTGATCATTCACCTCCAGGAGTCCGTGACACTCGTCTCCCTGTCGGCGACGGTGTCGAACGCGGAGGAGTTCGGCGACTGGCTCGACACCGTGCGCGGCGACACCGAGGTGATCGTCTCCGAGCACCGGCCCGTCCCGCTGTTCCAGCACGTGCTCGCCGGGCGCCGGATGTACGACCTCTTCGAGGAGGGCGAGGGCAGCAAGAAGGCGGTCAACCCCGACCTGACGCGGATGGCGCGCATGGAGGCCAGCCGCCCCTCGTACCAGGACCGCAGACGCGGCCGGCACATGCGCGAGGCCGACCGGGAGCGGGAGCGCAGGCAGCGCTCGAGGATCTGGACGCCGGGCCGCCCCGAGGTCATCGAGCGCCTCGACTCCGAGGGCCTGCTGCCCGCCATCACGTTCATCTTCAGCCGGGCCGCCTGCGAGGCCGCCGTCCAGCAGTGTCTGTACGCGGGCCTCCGGCTCAACGACGAGGACGCGCGGGCCGAGGTCCGTTCGATAGTCGAGGAGCGCACGGCGGCGATTCCCGACGAGGATCTGCACGTCCTCGGCTACTTCGAGTGGCTCGAAGGCCTCGAGCGCGGCATCGCCGCGCACCACGCGGGCATGCTGCCGACCTTCAAGGAGGTCGTCGAGGAGCTGTTCGTACGCGGCCTGGTGAAGGCCGTGTTCGCGACGGAGACACTGGCGCTCGGCATCAACATGCCCGCCAGGTCGGTGGTGTTGGAGAAGCTCGTCAAGTGGAACGGCGAGCAGCACGCGGACATCACGCCCGGCGAGTACACGCAGCTCACGGGCCGCGCAGGGCGCCGAGGCATCGATGTCGAGGGCCACGCCGTGGTGTTGTGGCAGCGCGGCTTCAGCCCCGAGTACCTGGCGGGCCTCGCGGGCACGCGCACGTACCCGCTCAAGTCGAGCTTCCGGCCGTCGTACAACATGGCGGTGAACCTGGTCGAGCAGTTCGGCCGGCACCGGTCGAGGGAGCTCCTGGAGACCTCGTTCGCCCAGTTCCAGGCGGACAAGTCCGTCGTCGGCATCTCGCGTCAGGTGCAGAAGAACGAGGAGGGGCTCGAGGGCTACAAGGAGTCCATGACCTGCCACCTCGGCGACTTCGAGGAGTACGCCCGGCTGCGGCGCGAACTCAAGGACCGCGAGACCGAGTTGGCCAAGCAGGGCGCCGCGCAGCGGCGCGTGCAGGCGGCGGCCGCGCTGGAGAAGCTCAAGCCCGGCGACGTCATCCATGTGCCGACGGGGAAGTTCGCGGGCCTCGCGCTCGTGCTCGACCCGGGCCTGCCGGCCGGCCGGTCCAACGGGCATCGCGGTTTCGAGCACCACGACGGGCCGAGACCGCTCGTGCTGACCGCCGAGCGCCAGGTCAAGCGGCTCGCCTCGATCGACTTCCCGGTGCCCGTGGAGGCGCTGGAGCGGATGCGGATCCCGAAGTCGTTCAACCCGCGCTCGCCGCAGTCCCGGCGCGACCTCGCCTCCGCGCTGCGCACCAAGGCCGGCCACATCGTGCCGGACCGGCACAAGAAGAAGGGCCGCTCGCAGGCCGCGGACGACCGGGAGATCACGCGGCTGCGGGCCGAGCTGCGGGCGCATCCGTGCCACGGTTGCTCCGACCGCGAGGACCACGCGCGGTGGGCCGAGCGCTACTACCGCCTCAAGCGGGACACCGGGCAGCTGGAGCGGCGGATCGAGGGGCGCACCAACACGATCGCGCGGACCTTCGACCGCATCGTCAAGTTGCTGACCGAGATGGACTATCTGCGCGGCGACGAGGTGACCGAGCACGGCAAGCGGCTCGCCCGCCTCTACGGCGAGCTGGACCTGCTCGCCAGTGAATGTCTGCGGGACGGCGTCTGGGAGGACCTGAACCCGGCCGAACTCGCGGCGTGCGTCTCGGCGTTGGTGTTCGAGGCGCGGGTCGCGGACGACGCGCTCGCGCCCAAGCTGCCCGCGGGGAAGGCCAAGGCGGCGCTCGGCGAGATGGTGCGGATCTGGGGTCGGCTCGACGCCCTGGAGGAGGAGTTCCGGATCAACCAGGCGGAGGGCGTGGGCCAGCGCGAGCCCGACCTCGGCTTCGCCTGGATCGCGTACCAGTGGGCCTCCGGGAAGGGGCTCGACGAGGTGCTGCGGGAGGCCGAGATGCCGGCCGGCGACTTCGTGCGCTGGTGCAAGCAGGTCATCGACGTGCTGGGGCAGATCGCGGCGGCCGCGCCCACGGAGAACTCCACGGTGGGGCGCAACGCGCGCAAGGCCGTGGACGCCGTGCGCAGGGGAGTCGTCGCGTACTCCTCCGTGGGGTAGGAAACACCGCGCTCCGCAGCGGAGCACCACGTCGGCGGGTCCACCTGGATGCCAGGTGGACCCGCCGCTGCGTTCGGGCGCGTTCGTGCGCGCGGACGCCATTGCTCCATGTGTGCGAATCACGACCGAGCGTGTAAATGCAGCGAGTGTATTCCTGTCCTGGGGCCGATTTCATGGCCTTGCTGAATATGACCCGGCGATGATCCGGTCGGACTAAGCTCGCTCGCAGCGCACCGAGTTGAGATGGATTCGGCCGCTTGTTCACTTATGCGCCGAAGCATCCCCGATGCGGCGCACCTCAAGCGTCACGAACCATCCTGAATCTCCGACGTTCCCAGACCCGACCGTTCAGAGGGCATACATGGTGAGTGTTCAATCGCCTCCCGGTGGCCGAGAAGTTCCCTATCTGCGCGTGCTGTTGCTGCCCGCCATGGTCATGGCGGCCGCCACCGGAGCAGCCGCCGCCCTGGTCACGGAGCCCGCCCGACCTGCCGTCGCCCTGTGCGGCGCGCTCGGCATGCTCCTCGTGCTCGCCGTCTCCGCCGAAGCGGTCCGCCGAGGCCGCGTCAACAGGGCACAGCGCGCCCAATACACCCAGCACGTAGCCGAGTTGGAAGCCCATATAGCCGCCCAGGAGCACCGCACGATGCGGGTGGCCAAGGAGGTCTTCCCGCACGCCCTGTACCGGATGGGCGCCGGCGACAGGCCGCACGACGCCGTCCGCAACACCTGCGACTCCGAGCCCGCCTTCCGCGATGTCACGCCGGGCGAGCGCGAGTTGATGAGCGTGGCCCTCAAGGAGATCGACCGCGAGATCACGATGCGGGACGCCGCGCAGCGCGCCTTCGTCTCCGTCGCCCGCCGCGTCCAGGCCATCGTGCACAAGCAGGCCGAGGAACTCCGCGAGATGGAGGAGGACCACGGCCGCAACCCCGAGGTCTTCGACGACCTGCTCCGCGTCGACCACGGCACGGCCCTGATCGGCCGCCTCGCCGACTCCGTCACCGTCCTCGGCGGCGCCCGCCCCGGCCGGCAGTGGCCCAAGCCCGTCAAGCTCTACAGCGTGCTGCGCGGCGCCATGTCGCGCATCCTCGAGTACCCGCGCATCGACCTGCACGCCATCTGCGACGTGGCCATCAGGGGCGTATCCGTCGAGCCCGTCATCCACGCCTGCGCCGAACTCCTCGACAACGCGACCCGCTACTCGCCGCCGACGACCCGCGTGCACGTGACCGCGGTCGAGGTGCAGACCGGTGTCGCCATCGAGATCGAGGACGGCGGCGTCAGCCTCAGCGAGGAGCAGCGCCGCAAGACCGAGGGCATGCTGGACAAGGCCAAGGCCGGCTACGACCTCAACGACCTCGGCGAGAACCCGCGGCTCGGCCTCGCGATCGTGGGCCGGCTGTGCGCGATGTACGACATGCAGATCTCGCTGCGCCAGTCCGCGTACGGCGGCGTGCGCGCGGTGCTCGTGGTGCCGCGCGACATGATGAGCACCCAGCCCGCCCCGGGCCTCGCCCACGGCATCGGCGCCTCCGCGGTGCCCCGCGTCGACCACAAGGGCCTCCCGGTCAAGGAGGAGCCGCGCCTGAAGAAGACGCGCCGCCCCACCACGGGACCGCGCCCCGTCACCGGACCGCGCCCCTCCGCCCCGCTCGTCGCCGCGATGGAGGACGACGTTCCCGTGGTCACGGAATGGCGGGCCAACGGCCTGCCGCAGCGGCGCAGGAAGTACGACACGAAGGTCATCGAGGACCAGATCATCGTGACGCCCCGCAACCCGGACCTCTCGACGCCGCCCGCGGCGCAGCCCGGCCCGGCGGCGTACGGGACTCCGGCACCGGCCTCCGCCCCGACCGGGGAGCCGGACCAGCACGGCGGGGCCGAACAGCCCGAACCCGGCCTGTGGGTCGAGGCGTTCATGAACGGACTGCGGCCCGAGGGGGGCCAGGCCGAGGCGGCCGACGCGGCGGGGCACACCGCGCAGGACCCGGAGGGCTCGGCCAAGCCGCATGACGACGCGTACAACCAGCAGGTCGACGAGGGAGACCGCCAGTGATCCAGCAACGGGCCAATTTCGACTGGATGCTCAAGGAGCTCGCCGAGTGCGTGCCCAATGTGAAGCAGGTGGTCGTGCTCTCCTCGGACGGGCTGCGCATCGCCCGCTACGGCGGTGACCCCGACGCCGCCGACCGGATCGCCGCCGCCTGCGCGGGACTTCAGTCGCTCGCCTCCGCCGTCGCCACGGAGATCCCGGAGAGCAGCGGCAAGATGAACATGGTCATCATCGAGGTCGACGGCGGCTTCTTCTATCTGATGGCCGCGGGCAAGGGCGCGTATCTCGCCGTGCTCGCCGACCAGTTCGTCGACGCGGGCCTCGTCAGCCACCAGATGCGCGATCTCGTCATCCGGATCGGCGCCCATCTGACGAGTCCGCCTCGGCGCAACGGCCAGACCGTATGACGCACCGGCCACCCGAACCTCCGTTCCGGGAACCGCCGCCCAAGCGCGAGCGCCGCACGCAGCAGGGCGACGGAAAGCCCGACCCCGAGCGTCTCTACGTCATCACGGGCGGCACCGACGGTAGCGACCGCGCGCCGCTCGACCTGGTGACGCTGATCGTGGCGCGCGGCGATCCGCCCCCGGCGTCGCCGCCCGAGCAGGCCGCCGTCATCCGCCTGTGCAGGACGCCTCTGTCGACGGCCGAGATCTCGGCCTACCTCAATCTGCCGTTCAGCGTGGTCACCGTGCTGCTCGGCGAACTCCTCGCGGCCGAGCTGGTACAGGCGCGCGCGCCGGTGATCCGCGGCGCGGTCGCGGACCGTTCCCTTCTCGAAGCGGTGATGCATGGACTACAGAAGCTCTGACAGCACGCCCGGGACCGACGCCGCGATGACTGTCCGCATTCCGGGGCCCCGGGCCGAGGAACGACTGCCCGACACCGTCACGTCGGCCGTCAAGATCGTCATCGTGGGCGGCTTCGGTGTCGGCAAGACCACCATGGTCGGCTCCGTCAGCGAGATCCGACCGCTCACCACCGAAGAGACCATGACGCAGGCGGGCATCGGCGTCGACGACAACTACGGTTCGGAGACCAAGACCGCCACGACGGTGGCCATGGACTTCGGCCGGATCGGCGTCACCGACGAACTCGTCCTGTACCTCTTCGGCACGCCGGGGCAGGAGCGGTTCTGGTTCCTGTGGAACGGGCTGTTCGAGGGCGCGCTCGGCGCCGTCGTGCTTGTCGACACCCGCCGCCTCGAAGTCAGCTTCGACGTGATCGGGCGGCTCGAGGAGCGCGGGGTGCCGTTCGTGATCGCCAACAACACCTTCCCCGACGGGCCGCGCTATCCCGCGGAGGAGCTGCGCACGGCGCTCGACCTGGACCCGCACGTCCCCATCCTCGACTGCGACGTGCGTCGCAGGGCGTCGAGCCGAGAGGTGCTGCTCACGCTGATGCGATTCCTGCACGAGATGGCGCTGCATCACGCCTGATGGCACGTCAACACCCCCGTTCCCGCACGCAGTTCACTTTTCTTCCGTCGAACCACACCGACCGGAGCATTCCCGTGACGTCACCCTCCCAGCCTCCACAGTCGCCCACCGCATTCGACGCACTCGGAGACTCCCCGCTCGAGCCGCCGCCCGGCTGCCCCGCCCACGCCTTCGGCCCCGACGGCCTTCGCCGGCTCTACGGTCCCGAGGCGGACGAGAACCTCGCCGGTGTCTACGAGAAACTCCGCGCCGAGTACGGCCCGGTCGCCCCGGCGCTCATCCACGAGGACGTCCCCATGTGGGCGGTGCTCGGGCACACCGAGAACCTGCAGATGGTGAGCACCACCGCGCTGTTCAACCGGGACTCCCGGAACTGGAACGCCATCAAGGACGGCACCGTCAAGCCCACGCACCCGCTCGCCCCGGTCTTCACCTTTCAGCCCATGTGCGCGATGGAGGAGGGCGCCGAGCACCGGCGGCTGCGCAGCCCGGTCAACGACGCCGTCGAGACCGTCGAACACCGTGAGCTGCGCCGCGCCATCAACAGGGCCACGCAGGAGATCATCAACCGGTTCTCCGAGCGCGGCCGCTGCGAGGTCGTCAGCGAGTTCGCCGAGCACCTCCCGATGATGGTGATGCTGGAGTTGCTCGGCGCCCCCGAGGCGTACAGCGAGCGCATCGTGCAGGCCACCCGCGACCTGCTCAAGGGCGGCGAGACGGCCATCGCGTGCAACGAGTACCTGATGGGCATCCTGATGGACCTCGCCGTGCGGCGCCGCGCCGAGCCGCTCGAGGACGACTTCACCAGCACCCTCATCACCTCCCCCTCCGCGCTCACCGACGACGAGGTCGCGCAGACTCTGCGGCTCATCCTCATCGCCACGTACGAGGGTTCGGCCAACCTCATGGTGAACGTGCTGCGCGTGGTGCTCACCGACCCCCGGTTCCGCGCGCGGCTCAACGGCGGGCAGATGACCGTGCCGGAGGCGGTCGAGCAGTCGCTGTGGGACGAGCCGCCGTTCAGCGCCAACGTCGGCTACTTCGCCAAGGCGGACACGGAGCTGGGCGGGCAGCGCATCCGCGCCGGGGACGGCCTGATCTTCGGCATCCAGCCGGGCAACGCGGACCCGAGGGTGCGCCCCGAACCCGGCGCTCACATGCAGGGCAACCGCTCGCACCTCGCGTTCGGTGGCGGCCCGCACGAGTGCCCCGGTCAGGACATCGGGCGCGCCCTGGCGGAGATCGGGGTCGACGCGTTCCTGATGCGTCTGCCCGACGCCGAACTCGAGATCCCCGAGAGCGAGTTGAGGTGGGTCTCGACGATCATGGGGCGGCATCTGGTGGAGCTGCCGGTGGACTTCACGCCGCGTCCGCCGCAGGACGTGAAGTCCCAGCCGGGCAAGGTGCCCTCGCAACGGCCGGACTGGAAGATCTCCTCGGGCCTGCCGCCCACGACGCAGCCGGCCGCGCCACTCCCGGCCGCGACACCGCCCGCCGCACAGCCGATGGCCGCGCCCTCCGCGCCGGTGGCCCCCGATCAGGCCGCGCAGCCGCCGTACCCGTACGCGCATCCGAACCCGCAGGAGCCGGTCCGGCGGCTCGGTGCGTGGCAGCGTTTCCTGCGCTGGTGGCGCGGTGAGTGAGCCGGCTTCCTAACCGGCTTCTTGTCCGGTTTCTTGTCCGGCTTTCCGTCCGCCTGCGTGTCCTGCTTCGTCATCCGGCTTCCCCATCCGGACGCCTGACCCGGTCTTCTGACCGGGCCCCCGGTCCCACTCCTCGTACGAGGTCCAGGCCGCGAGTTCCCTCCGGCTCACGAAGCGGTGCTCGCGGCCGCTCACCGGGTCCGTGAACTCCAGGGTCCGGGAGAGGAGTTGGAGGGGGCGCCGGAAGTCGTCGTCCGCCGCGCGGTCGGCGACTTCCGGGAAGAACGGGTCGCCGAGGATCGGCAGACCGGCGCGGTTCATGTGGACGCGCAGCTGGTGCGTGCGGCCGGTGTGCGGGGTGAGGCGGTACAGCGCCAGGTCCCCCTTGAGTTCGGCGAGTTCGATGCGGCTCTCGGCGTTCGGCTCACCGCCGGGCACCTCGAACGCGGCGAGCCGTCCCGGTTCCTTCTCAATCCGGCCGCGCAGGGTGACGGGCAGCTCGACCTTCGGGTCGTACGCGGCCACGGCCTCGTACTCCTTGGTGACCCGGCGGTCGCGGAACAGGGTCTGGTAGTGGCCGCGCTCCTCGGGCCGCACGACGAACAGGACGAGCCCGGCCGTCAGGCGATCCAGGCGATGGGCCGGGCTCAGCCGCTCGATGCCGAGGTCGCGGCGGAGCCGGGCGAGCGCGGTCTCGGTGACATGGCTGCCGCGCGGCGTCGTGGCGAGGAAGTGCGGCTTGTCGGCGATCACGATGTGCTCGTCGCGGTACACGACCTCGACGGCGAACGGCACGGGGACCTCGGGCGCGAGCTCCCGGTGGAACCACACGGTGCCGCCCGCCTCGTAGGGGCTGTCGGCGGTGACCGGGCGCCCGTCCGCGGTCACGAACGCCCCCTGCGCGATCATCTGGTCGATCACCGCGTCCTCGGCGGGGAGCCGCTGCACGAGGTGGTCCCGGACGGTGCTCCCCGGACCGCCCTCCGGCATCCGCAGGCGAACGGCGTCGATGCCTTCGCGCTGCGGGAGCGGGGAGGGTGGCGGGGCGGGGCGCTTGCGTCGTCTCACAGGGGGAAAGGGTACGGGGGCCGGGGCCCGGGATCAGGCCTCCTGCTCGGCCTCCACCTGCGCGTTCCAGTCGCGCTTCGAGGCCTGCCAGCCGTCCTCGTTGTGCCCGAGGCGCCAGTAGCCGGAGATCGACAGGTCCTCGCGCGGGATCGCGCGGTCGATCCGCAGATGCCGGCGCAGCTCCTTCACGAAGCCGGCCTCGCCGTGCACGAACACGTGCGGGCGGCCCTCGGGGAAGTCGAGCCCGGTCACCGCGTCGATGAGCGCGCGGCCGACCGGGCGGCCCGCGCGGTGCAGCCAGGTGACCTCGACGGGGGAGTCGATCTTCTGCTCCTCCTCGGGGCCCTCGACCTCGATGAAGGCGTGCGCCCGCGTGCCCTCGGGCAGCGCTTCGAGGGCGGTGGCGACCGCCGGCAGGGCGCTCTCGTCACCGGCGATCAGGTGCCAGTCCGCCGTGGTGTCGGGGTGGTAGGCGCCGCCGGGACCCATGAAATGGATGGTCTCGCCCACCTCGACGCTCGCGGCCCACGGCCCGGCCAGGCCCTGGTCGCCGTGCACCACGAAGTCGAGGGTGAGCTCAAGGGTCCGCGGGTCCCATGTGCGCACCGTGTACGTACGCGTCACGGGCCACTGGTCGCGGGGCAGCTCCTCGCGGATCCGGGCGATGTCGAAGGGCTCCTCGTAGGTCACCCCGGCCGGCGCGAAGAGCAACTTCACGTAGTGGTCGGTGTGTTCGAGCTCCTGCGGGAAGTCCGCGAGGCCCTCACCGCCGAGCACCACCCGCCGCATGTGGGGCGTGAGGCTCTCGGTGCGCACGACCTGTGCGGAGCGGGCCTTGCGGGGCGGGCGTGCGGGGCGCTCGGCCATGGACGATCTCCCTTGATCCACTATTAGTTAGGTATACCTAAGCTAACACCTCATTCCGAGAGCGTGGCGAGGAGGCGTTGCAAAGAACCTCCCAAGCCCCAGCGGCTCGCCAGCTCCTCCAAGGCCGCGGGATCGCGCGGCTCGCGCGGCAGCGCCGTGTCCACCTCCGGCAGCGGTACGTCCCCGGCGACGAGCACCACCGTCGGCGCCACGGCCAGGTACGGGCGCGCCTCGTCGAGCCGCCGCCGCTGCGTCGGCGTCAGCTTCGACTTCGGGTCGTCGACGGCCGCCATGATCCCGGCCAGGTCCCCGAACTGTGCGAGCAGCTTCGCCGCCGTCTTCTCGCCGATGCCGGGCACGCCCGGCAGTCCGTCGCTCGGGTCGCCGCGCAGCAGCGCCATGTCCGCGTATCCGGAGCCGTCCACCCCGTACTTCTCGCGGAGCAGGTCCTCGTCCGTCACCTGCAACGTGCCGACACCCTTCAGTGGGTAGAGGACGCGCCGCTCCAGCTTGTCGTCGACCAGCTGGAAGAGGTCGCGGTCGCCGGTGACGATGTCGACCGGCCCCTCGGCGCGTCCCGTGAACGTGCCGATCACGTCGTCCGCCTCGTACCCCTCCACGCCCACGCGCGCGATGCCCACCGCGTCGAGCACGGCCTCGATGACCGGGACCTGCGGGGAGAGGGTGTCGGGGATCTCCTCCGCGTCCGGCGTCCCGGCCGCCGTCTCCTCGGCGACGCGGTGCGCCTTGTACGAGGGGATGAGGTCGACGCGCCACTGGGGGCGCCAGTCCGCGTCCATGCACGCCACCAGATGGGTGGGGCGGTGGTCGTGCACGAGGCGGGTGATGAATTCGAGGAGCCCGCGCACCGCGTTCACCGGGGTGCCGTCCGGGGCCTTCACCGAGTCCGGCACGCCGAAGTAGGCCCGGAAGTACAGAGATGCGGTGTCGAGCAGCATCAGACGGTGGTCCGACCGCGCCGCCGATCCTGTCGTGGATGTCGTCTGGGTCACGTTCGCATCATGCCGCACGCCACTGACAGTCACCGACCGTGAGTATTCGATCGGTGTGAGTGAACATGGTGTGAACTGGGTAACTCCTCCGTTTGTTTCGGATAAACGGGGGCAGGCGCGGCCACGGAGCGGTGCCGGTCCGTACTTCAACTATTGAGGTCGACCGGTCAAGCGGACAGATCCGTATCGCTCTACGGCCCGCCGGCGGGGGAGGCGGGCCGTGTTGTTTCGACCCGAGAGGTGTATGTGTCCAGGCTTGAAGCCGAAGACCTGTACAAGGTGTTCGGCAGACGACCCGATGAGGCTGTGGAGAAGCTCCGCAGCGGTGCAGACCGTGAGGAGCTGCGCGCCGAAGGAACCACCGCCGCCGTGATCGACGCGTCGTTCACGGTGGAGTCCGGCCAGATCTTCGTCGTCATGGGTCTGTCGGGTTCCGGTAAGTCCACGCTCCTGCGGATGCTGAACGGACTCCTGGAGCCCACCGCGGGACACGTGCGCTTCGACGGGCAGGACCTGACGACGCTGGCTCCCAAGGACCTGCGTGAGGTGCGTTCCCACAAGATCAGCATGGTGTTCCAGCACTTCGCGCTGTTCCCGCACCGTTCGGTGATGGAGAACGCGGGCTACGGCCTGGAGGTGCAGGGCGTTCCGCGTGCGGAGCGCGAGGAGCGGGCGATCGAGGCGCTGCGTCTGGCGGGTCTTGAGGGGTGGGAGAAGTCCTTCCCCGACGAGCTGTCCGGCGGTATGCAGCAGCGTGTGGGCCTGGCCCGCGCGCTCGCCACGGACGCCGATCTGCTGCTGATGGACGAGTCGTTCAGTGCGCTCGACCCGCTGATCCGTCGCGACATGCAGGACCAGCTCCTGGAGCTGCAGAAGACGCTGAAGAAGACGATCGTCTTCATCACGCACGACCTGAACGAGGCCATGCGTTTGGGCGACAACATCGCGGTCATGCGTGACGGTCGCATCGTTCAGATCGGTTCGGCCGAGGACATCCTCGTCACGCCGGCCAATGACTACGTGGCGTCCTTCACTCAGGACGTCGACCGTTCCCGTGTGCTGAGCGCGCGGGCGATCATGGCGGACGCGGAGGACGGCTACGACATGGCCGATGCGCCGGCGAAGGTCCACCAGGACGCGCCGATCATCGACCTGTTCACGCCGTGCTCGACGAGCGAGATACCCGTCGCCGTCGTCGACGACGAGGGTGAACTCCAGGGTGTGGTGCCGCGCGAGCGGCTGCTCGCCGTGCTCGGCGAGCCGATGAAGACCGTCGAGAACGGTGCGAACGGTGAGGCCACCGGCCTCACGAAGGACAAGAAGGACGCCGTCCCTTCGCCGCGTGGCGAGGGCGACGAGCCGGCGGAGAAGGTGAATGCCGGTGCCTAGGATTCCCTTCGGTGACTGGGTCAACAGCGTCGTCCAGTGGATGCTGACCCACCTCGACTGGCTGTTCGGCTTCTTCGAGGACATCTTCAACGGTGTCTACAACGGCCTGAGTGATGTTCTGCAGGCGCCGGAACCGCTCCTGCTCGCGGGCATCTTCGCCGTCATCGCGTTCTGGCTGCGCGGCACACTCGGCGGCGTACTGACCTTCATCGGGTTCTGGTTCATCCAGAACCTCGAGCTGTGGGACGACGCGATGCTGACGCTGTCGCTCGTCCTCGTGTCGACGATCATCGCGTTGATCATCGGCGTGCCCCTCGGTATCTGGGCGGCCCGCTCGAACCGGATCAGCAATCTGTTCCGTCCGGTCCTGGACCTGATGCAGACGCTGCCGGCGATGGTCTACCTGATCCCGGCCATCCTGTTCTTCGGCTCGGGCGCTCCGGCCGGTATCGTCGCGACGCTGATCTTCGCGGTGCCGCCGGGCGTGCGCATGACCGAGCTGGGCATCCGGCAGGTCGACAAGGAACTGGTCGAGGCGGCCGACGCGTTCGGTACGACGCCGCGCAACACGCTGTGGCGTGTGCAGCTGCCGCTGGCGCTGCCGACGATCATGGCGGGTGTCAACCAGGTCATCATGCTGGGCCTGTCCATGGCCGCGATCGCGGGCATGGTCGGCACCGGCGGTCTCGGTGGCTCGGTCAACGAGGCCATCGGCCAGCTGAACGTCGGTCTGGGTGCCGAGGCCGGTATCTCGATCGTGATCCTGGCGGTCTACCTGGACCGCATGACCAGCTCGCTCGGTCAGCAGGTCTCCCCGCTGGGCCGTCGCGCGCTGAACAAGCTGCGGGCCACGCACGGCCTGAAGATCTGGTCGTACCGTCCCCGTCCGGCGGTCGCCGTGGTCGGTGTCGTCGTCCTCGCGCTCGTCGCGGGCGGCATGGGCATGTTCGGCCAGACGAGCACCGGTGGCAGCCCGACGGCCGGTTCCACGAACGTGGGCCAGGGCAAGAAGATCTCCATCGGCTACATCCCGTGGGACGAGGGCGTTGCCTCCACGTTCCTGTGGAAGGAGATTCTCGAGCAGCGCGGCTTCGACGTCGAGACCAAGCAGTTCGACGCGGGCCCGCTCTACACCTCGCTCGCCAACGGCAGCGTCGACTTCCAGACAGACTCCTGGCTGCCGACGACGCACGCCCAGTACTGGAAGAAGTACGGCGACAAGCTCGAGGACCTGGGCTCGTGGTATGGGCCGACGTCCCTGGAGCTGGCCGTGCCTTCGTACATGAAGGACCTCAAGTCCATGGAGGACCTGAAGGGCCAGGCGTCGAAGTTCGACGGCAAGATCACCGGCATCGAGGCCAGCGCCGGTGAGACGGGGCTGCTCAAGAGCAAGGTGCTCAAGGAGTACGGCCTCGACAAGGAGTACAAGGTCGTCGACAGCTCGACGCCGGCGATGCTGGCGCAGCTGAAGCGCGCGTACGCGGCGAAGAAGCCGATCGTCGTTCCGCTGTGGTCGCCGCACTGGGCGTACAACGACTACAAGCTCACCAAGCTCAAGGACCCGAAGGGTGCCTGGGGCAAGGGTGACGGGGTGCACTCGCTGGCCCGCAAGGGCTTCGGCAAGCAGTTCCCCGAGGTCGACAAGTGGCTCAAGAACTTCAAGATGAGCGAGAAGCAGCTCACCAGTCTTGAGGCCGAGATCAACAAGGTCGGCAAGGGCAAGCAGCAGGACGCCGTCAAGACCTGGCTGAAGAAGAACCCGGGCTTCGTGAACAAGGTGGCCCCGGTCAAGCAGGGGACGCCGGCCGAGGCCAAGCGCCCGGTGAACGTCGCCTGGTTCCCGTGGGACGAGGACATCGCGGTCACTCACCTCTGGAAGCACGTTCTGGAGAAGAAGGGCTACAAGCTCAACCTCAAGCAGATGGACGTCGGCCCGGTCTACACCGGCCTCGCCAGCGGCGACCTGGACGTCAACTTCGACGCCTGGCTCCCGCACGCGCAGTCCAACTACTGGGACAAGAACAAGAACAACCTCAAGGACCTGGGCAGCTGGTACAGCCCGACCTCCCTTGAAGTCTCTGTTCCGTCCTACGTGAAGGGCGTCAAGTCCTACGAGGACCTGAAGGGCAAGTCGAAGCTCTTCGACGGCAAGATCATCGGTATCGAGGCCGGTACCGGCGAGATGAGCCTGCTGAAGAAGGACGTGCTCCCGGCCTACGGCCTGGACAAGGAGTACAAGGTCGTCGACGGCTCCACGCCGGCGATGCTGGCGCAGCTGAAGCGCGCGTACGCCAAGAAGGAGCCGATCGCGGTCGTGCTCTGGTCCCCGCACTGGGCGTACAACGACTACAAGCTGACGAAGCTCAAGGACTCGAAGAAGGCGTGGGGTCCGGGTGACAAGATCCGCACCATCGCCAACAAGGAGTTCCCCAGCAAGTACCCGCAGCTCACGAAGTGGTTCAAGAACTTCAAGCTGAGCGAGGACGAGCTGGCGAGCCTGGAGTCCGAGATCAAGACGCAGGGCCAGGGGCACGAGGAGGCGGCCGTCTCCAAGTGGCTCGAGACGCACCAGGACGTCGAGAAGCGGATGACCGCTTCCTGACCACTGCCTGAGGCGTGACCGATCGTGAGGGGCGGGTTCCCGTGAGGGAGCCCGCCCCTCACGGCGTTTCCCGCGCTCACATGAAACCGCGGGGTGAACATGCGTAGGGTGCATTCAAACGAACCGGGCACATGAGGAACCGGGCGCGTGAACAGGGAAACGCAGGGCGACCGGCGGGAGGGAGCGGAAGTCATGGACGAACACAAGGAATCACTTCGCGTGGGCGCGGCCGTCCGGCGCCGCCGCCGTTCCCTCGAACTGACCCTGTCGGCCGTCGCCGAGCGCAGCGGCCTGTCGGTCCCGTTCCTCAGCCAGGTCGAGAACGAGCGGGCGCGGCCCAGCCGCCGCTCCCTGGAGAAGGTCGCCGACGCGCTCGGCACCACCGCAGTCGAGCTCCTCGCCGCCGCCGACCCCGCCCGTACCGTGGACCTGGTGCGCGCGGACGACACGTCCGTGGAGAGCGGTTCCGAGGAGGACGCGGACGGGTTCGTCGTACGGTCCCTGGTCCGTGGCCACCACCAGATGCACGCCCAGGAGTTCGTCGGCGACCACGATCCGGGCCGCGAGTTCCAGCTCCGCAACGACGTGCTGATGCATGTGACGCAGGGCGCGGTCGAGGTCGAGGCGGAGGGGCGCGCGTACCGGCTCGTCCGCGGTGACACCCTGTATCTGACCGGTGGCGTGCGGCATCGGTGGCGGGCGACCGTGCCGGACGCGCGCGTGGTCGTCGTGGCGGTCGCCGAGCACATCGACGCGGTCGACGAGCCGGGCCCGAAGTAGGCCGGCGGCCGTGCGCGTCGTCTCGCTGGTGCCGTCCCTGACGGAGGCGGTCGCCGTGACGCTGCCCGGGGTCCTCGTCGGCGCGACCGACTGGTGCACCCATCCGGCGGACCTGGCCGTGACCCGGATCGGCGGCACCAAGAACCCCGACGTCCGCGCGATCGTCGCGCTGCGTCCGGACCTGGTCGTCGCCAACGAGGAGGAGAACCGGCCTGCCGACATCGCGGAACTGCGGGCGGTGGGCGTCGAGGTACTGGTCACCGAGGTGCGTGAACTGCCGCAGGCCGTACGCGAGTTGGACCGGATGCTGCGGGCGTGCGGGGCGGTGGAGCGGCCGCGGTGGCTGGACGCGGCGGAGGCCGCCTGGGCGCGACCGCCCGTGGCCGGGCGCCGGTTGACGGCCGTCGTGCCGATCTGGCGGCGGCCGTGGATGGTGCTCGGCCGGGACACCTTCGCCGGGGACCTCCTGGCCCGGCTCGGCGTCGACAACGTGTACGCGGGGCACGCCGAGCGCTATCCGCGTATCCCGCTCGACGAACTCCGCGAGCGGAACCCGGACGTGGTGGTCCTCCCGGACGAGCCGTACCGCTTCACGGCGGACGACGGCCCGGAGTGCTTCGACGGGGCGAGCGTGCTGGTCGGCGGGCGCCATCTCACCTGGTACGGGCCGTCGTTGACGGAGGCGGCGGGGGTGCTCGCCCATCTTTTGAACCCCGCCCGCGATTGAGGCGCGGGGCGCCGGCCCACTCAAGCCCCTGCGGCGATTGAGCAGCGGGGTCCGGGGCGGAGCCCCGGGGCGGCGGACGGTCGACCGTCATCAGCGCGGTGCTGCGAGGAGCCGACCGCTGAAGAGGCCGCGCGCCGTGCAGACCGCGGCGACGACCCACACCGCCACCAACCCCACGTAGAGCACGACCGCGAGGCCGTCGAGCACGGCGAGGCCCGTGTGCTTACCCAGGCCCTCCGCGCCCGTCACGCACGTGCCGAGGGGGAAGGTGAACGCCCACCACGTCATCGCGAAGCGCATGCCCCGGCGGCGGGCCCGCAGCACCATCGCGAGGGCGAGCGACAGCCACATCAGGGCGAAGCCCATCACCGGCACCCCGTACAGGACGGCGAACACGGTGAAGCCGTGCGCGTACGAGTCGGGGAGCACGCCGCCCGCGACGTCGGCGAACTTGTTCGCGGCCGTCGTCGACTGGCCCAGCGGGCCGAGCACGAGGAACAGCGTCGGGGTCAGCAGCAGCGGCAGCGGGCCCGCCGTGACGAGCCGCGCGAAGATCACCGGCAGCATGACCAGGGTCGCGAGCAGGCTCATGCCGAACATGGCGTAACAGGCGAACAGCAGGGTCTGCTGCGCCTGCCCAGCCGGCAGGTGCGGCACGAGGAGCGGGCCCACGGCCGCGGACACCATCGGCGCGACGACCGGAAGCAGCCACACCGGCGAGGCCTCGTCGGCGGCGATGCGGTGCCGGACCACCATCAGGTACGGGATGGCGACCGCCGCGGCGAGCCCGATGACCGTGCCCACCGTGAACAGCACGACGTCCACGGCGACCGCCGCTTCGAGGCCGATCCAGTCCTGCCCGACGAGGACCGTTCCCGCGCCCACCGCGAGGAGCGCCATCGACAGGCAGCCGTAGAACGGAGCCGCCGTCGGGTCGAGCAACTGCTCCCTGGCCCGGTCGCGGTGGTGCGTCCAGTGCAGCGCGCGGGCACCGAGGAGGACGAGGAGCATCACGAGCGAGAGGGCCCACACCGCCGTGAGGCCGGTGCGCAGGCCCGTGAACCGGACGGGCAGCGTGGCGCCCGCGTTGGCGATGATCGCGGTGCCCATGACGGCGGCGTACCAGTTGGGCCCGAGGTGCCGGACGCCGGTGCTGGGGAGCGGCAGGGGGCGGGGTGCGGAGTGGGCGGCGGTGACCATGGTCCTACGGTCCCGCCGACCAACGGCCCCCACCAGGGACGTCCTCGCTATGAGCGCATAACCTGGGCTTATGAGCCAGGAGGACACAGGGATCACGGAGCACGCGCCGGACGCGGGACTCGCGCACCGCGTGCCCGAACTCGGTGCGCTGCAACTGCTCCTCGCGGTCGCCCGACTCGGCAGCCTCGGCGCCGCCGCCCGCGCCCTCGGCATCACGCAGCCCGCCGCGAGCAGCCGGATCCGGTCGATGGAGCGGCAGCTCGGCCTCGCCCTCGTCGACCGCTCGCCGCGCGGCTCCCGGCTCACCGACAGCGGGGCGCTGGTCACGGACTGGGCCCGGCCCATCGTGGAGGCGGCCGAGCAGTTCGACGCGGGGGCGTCGGCGCTGCGGGACCGGCGGGACTCGCGGCTGCGGGTGGCGGCGAGCATGACGATCGCCGAGTACCTGCTGCCGCGCTGGCTGATCGCGCTGCGCGCCGAGCGGCCCGACACGGCGGTGTCGCTGCTCGCGGGGAACTCGACGGCGGTCGCGGAGCGGCTGCTCGGTGGCGAGGCGGACCTCGGGTTCGTGGAGGGGCGCACGGTCCCCGCGGGGCTCGACTCGGCGGTCATCGCGCACGACCGGCTGATCGTGGTGACCGCGCCGGGACACCCCTGGGCGCGGCGCCGCAAGCCGCTGTCCGCGGGGGAGTTGGCCGCTACGCCGCTCATTCTGCGGGAGGAGGGGTCGGGGACGCGGCAGGTTCTGGACGCGGCCCTCGGCGGGCTCGCCCGGCCCCTGATCGAGCTGTCCTCGACGACCGCGGTGAAGTCGGCGGCGGTCAGCGGGGCGGGGCCCTCCGTGCTGAGTGAGCTGGCGGTGGGGGAGGAGCTGGCCGGGCGACGCCTCGTGGAGATTCCGCTCGAAGGGGCGGAGCTGGCGCGGGAGTTGCGGGCGGTGTGGCCGACGGGTCACCTGCCGGTGGGGCCCGCGCGGGATCTGCTGTCGCTGACACGGTCCGGGTGAGCCGGTTCGGCTGAGCCCGGTCCGGTTGAGCTGGTCCGGCTCCCGGTCTCGGGGCTCCGCCCCGGACCCCGCTGCTCAATCGCCGCAGGGGCTTGAACGGTCGGCTCAGAAGCCGTGGGGTGTGCTCGCCGCTCGTACCAGGCCTTCGGTGACCCGAGCGTCCTCGCCCATCTCCGGGTGCCACTGGACGCCCATCACCCAGGACATGCCGGGGAGTTCGACCGCCTCCACCGTGCCGTCGTCCGCGTGGGCCGAGGCGACCAGGCCCCGGCCGAGGCGGTCGACCGCCTGGTGGTGGTAGGTCGGGACCTCGGTGGGCTCCGGGACGAGGTCGCCGTAGCGCGTGCCCGGCAGCGGGGTCACGGTGTGGGTGCCGAAGGTGCCGATCTCCTTCACGTGGCCCTCGATGTGCTGCGTGAGCGTGCCGCCGAGGGCCACGTTGAGGAGCTGCATGCCGCGGCAGATGCCGAGCAGCGGTGTACCGGACGTCAACGCGGCCCGGATCAGGGCGAGTTCCCACGTGTCCCGCTCACCCGCGGCGGGGCCCGTGCGCGGGTCGCGCTCCGCGCCATACCGGACCGGGTCCACATCGGGGCCGCCCGCCACGATCACCCCGTCGAGCCGGGCCACCACCGACGGCGCGTGCTTCGGGTCGTCCGGGGGTGTCATCGCGGCGAGCCCGCCCGACTGCTGCACGAGCCGCGGGTAGCCGACGGGCAGCAGCGCCGCGGGCAGCTCCCAGATGCCCCAACTGGCCTTGTTCTCCAGGTAGGTGCTGATGCCGATCAGCGGCCTGCTCACCATGGTGTCGCGCTCCCGATGCCGTTCCCCGATGCCGTACGTCCCGAGCACCCGAGCGTACGAGATCACGACGCGCGCCACCGGGGCGTTCAGCATGCGGGCAGCGCCACCGGGGCAGTGTCCCTCCGGCGTGCCCCGTGGCTGCTTCCCAGGTGGCGGCCCGGCGATTACGTTGTGGTTCCGGTTCACCTGAGGAGGATCTTCCCGTGGCAGACCGCACATCCCCGCTGACCGTGGAGGAGCTGCACGCCCTCGTCGCGAGCGGAGAGATCGACACCGTGGTCCTGGCGTTCCCCGACATGCAGGGCCGCCTCCAGGGCAAGCGCTTCGCCGCCCGCTTCTTTCTCGACGAGGTCCTCGAGCACGGCACGGAGGGCTGCAACTACCTGCTCGCCGTCGACACCGAGATGAACACCGTCGACGGCTACGCGATGTCCTCCTGGGACCGCGGCTACGGCGACTTCGCCATGCACCCCGACCTGTCCACCCTGCGCCGTGTCCCGTGGAACGCGGGCACCGCCATGCTCACCGCCGACCTCGCCTGGGACGACGGCTCACCGGTCGTCGCCGCGCCCCGCCAGATCCTGCGCCGCCAACTGGAGCGCCTCGCCGACCTGGGACTCACCGCCCAGGTCGGCACCGAACTCGAGTTCATCGTCTTCAAGGACACGTACGAGCACGCCTGGGACGCGAACTACCGGGGGCTCACACCGGCGAACCAGTACAACATCGACTACTCCGTCCTCGGCACCGGGCGCATCGAGCCGCTGCTGCGCCGCATCCGCAACGAGATGGCGGGCGCGGGGCTCACCGTCGAGTCCGCCAAGGGGGAGTGCAACCCCGGGCAGCACGAGATCGCCTTCCGCTACGACGAGGCCCTCGCCACCTGCGACCAGCACGCGATCTACAAGACCGGCGCCAAGGAGATCGCCGCGCAGGAGGGCTGCTCGCTCACCTTCATGGCGAAGTACAACGAACGGGAGGGGAATTCCTGCCACATTCACCTCTCCCTCGCCGACGCCGACGGCACGAACGTGATGGCGGGGCCCGGCGGGCACGGCATGTCGGAGCTGATGCGGCACTTCCTCGCCGGGCAGCTCGCCGCGCTGCGCGACTTCTCCCTCCTCTACGCGCCGAACATCAACTCCTACAAGCGGTTCCAGCCGGGCTCCTTCGCGCCGACCGCCGTCGCCTGGGGCCACGACAACCGCACCTGCTCGTTGCGCGTCGTCGGCCACGGCCGCTCGACCCGCTTCGAGAACCGGCTCCCGGGCGGCGACGTCAACCCGTATCTCGCGGTGGCCGGGCTCGTGGCGGCGGGCCTGTACGGGGTCGAGAACAAGCTGCGGCTCCCCGAAGCCTGCGCCGGGAACGCCTACACCGCCGACTACGAACACGTCCCGTCCACGCTGCGCGAGGCCGCCGAGCTCTGGGAGAACAGCGCCCTCGCCAAGGCCGCCTTCGGGGACGAGGTCGTCGCCCACTACCGCAACATGGCGCGCGTCGAACTCGACGCGTACGACGCCGCCGTGACCGACTGGGAACTCCGCCGGGGATTCGAGAGGCTGTGAAAGGGACCGCATTGCTGCACGTACTGAACCCGGCCACGGAAGAACTCGTGGCCACCGTCCCGCCCGCCACCCGCGAGGACGTCGACACCGCCGTCGTCCGCGCCACCGCCGCCCAGCGCGCCTGGGCGGCGGCCGCCCCCGCCGACCGGGCGCGCCTGCTGCGCCGCTTCGCGGCCACCGTCGACCAACACCTCGAAGAACTCGCCCAGTTGGAGGTCAGCGAAGCCGGACACCTCATCGGCAACGCCCGCTGGGAGGCCAGCAACGTACGAGACCTGCTGGAGTACGCGGCCGGCGGCGTCGAACGCCTGACGGGGCGCCAGATCCCGGTGGCCGGCGGCCTCGACGTCACACTCCTCGAACCGCTCGGCGTCGTCGGCGTCATCGCCCCGTGGAACTTCCCGATGCCGATCGCCGCCTGGGGCACCGCCCCGGCCCTCGCGGCGGGCAACGCGGTGCTCCTCAAGCCCGCCGAGACGACCCCGCTGACCGCCCTGCGGCTCGCCGAACTCGCCCTGGAGGCAGGGCTTCCCGAGGGCCTCTTCCAGGTGCTCCCGGGGGAGGGACCGGTCGCGGGCGACGCCCTCGTCGAGCACCCGGGCGTGGCGAAGATCGTGTTCACCGGATCCGCCCGCGTCGGCAAGCGGGTCATGGCCAAGTGCGCCGACCGCGTGAAGCGCGTGACCCTGGAACTCGGCGGCAAGAGCCCGAACATCGTGTTCGCCGACGCGGACGTCGAGGCCGCGGCCCTCGCCACCCCCATGTCGTTCCTCGACAACTCCGGCCAGGACTGCTGCGCCCGCACCCGCATCCTCGTACAGCGGTCCGTGTACGAGCGGTATCTGGAGCTGCTCGCCCCGGCCGTCGAGTCCGTCGTCGTCGGCGATCCTTCCGACGAGAAGACGCAGATGGGACCGCTCATCTCCCAGGCGCAGCTGGAGCGGGTGCGTTCCTACGTCCCGCTGTGCGAGCCCGCGATCAGGGGCGCCGCCCCGCAGGGACCCGGCTTCTGGTTCCCGCCCACCGTCCTCACCGGCGCCGCCCCCGACGCGCCGGCCGCCGTCGAGGAGGTCTTCGGCCCGGTCGCCGTCGTCCTCCCCTTCGACGACGAGGCGGACGCCGTGCGCCTCGCCAACGCCACCGAGTACGGCCTCTCCGGTTCGATCTGGACCCGCGACGTGGGCCGCGCCCTGCGCGTGTCCGGCGCCGTCCGGGCAGGCAACCTGTCCGTCAACTCGCATGCCAGCGTGCGCTACGGGACCCCGTTCGGCGGATACAAGCAGTCCGGGCTCGGCCGCGAACTTGGCCCCGACGCGCTCGCCGCCTTCACCGAGACCAAGAACGTCTTCATCAGCACGGAGGCCTGAACACCTTATGAGCGAAGAGATCATCTGCCGCCGCCTCGTCGGCCGCACCGCCGTCATCACCGGCGCCGGCAGCGGCATCGGCCTCGCCACCGCGCGCCGGCTCGCCTCCGAGGGCGCGCACGTCGTCTGCGGCGACATCGACGAGAGCGCCGGCAAGAAGGCGGCCGAGGACGTCGGCGGGACCTTCGTCCAGGTCGACGTCACCGACGCCGAGCAGGTCGAGGCGCTGTTCAAGACGGCGTACGACACGTACGGCAGCGTCGACATCGCCTTCAACAACGCGGGCATCTCGCCGCCCGACGACGACTCCATCCTCGACACCGGCCTTGAGGCCTGGAAGCGCGTCCAGGACGTCAACCTCACCTCCGTGTACCTGTGCTGCAAGGCCGCCATCCCGTACATGCGGCGCCAGGGCAGGGGCTCGATCATCAACACGGCGTCGTTCGTGGCCCGGATGGGCGCCGCCACCTCGCAGATCTCGTACACCGCCTCCAAGGGCGGCGTCCTCGCCATGTCACGCGAGCTGGGCGTGCAGTTCGCGCGCGAGGGCATCCGGGTCAACGCCCTGTGCCCGGGCCCGGTGAACACCCCGCTGCTCCAGGAGCTGTTCGCGAAGGACCCGGAGCGGGCGGCGCGCCGGCTCGTGCACATTCCGGTCGGCCGGTTCGCCGAGGCGACGGAGATCGCGGCGGCCGTCGCCTTCCTCGCCAGCGACGACGCGGCGTTCGTGAACGCCACCGACTTCCTGGTGGACGGCGGGATCTCCGGCGCGTACGTGACACCGATGTGAGAACCCTGTGAGCGTCGGGCTCACGCGTGTACGGTCCACTCACATGCGTAACAGACATGTTGCCGCGTGGACTTCGGTCGCGGCCGCCGCCCTCATGGCGGCCGCCGGCCTCACCACACCCGCGGCCGCCGCCACGTCCGCACGGCCCACCGCCGCCAAGTGCCCCCAGCTGTCGACGAAGCTGCCCTGGTACGGCCAGAACCGGGCCAAGCTCCAGCGCATGATCGACGAACGGGGAATCTGCGGCGGGCACAAGGGCCCGCGTCCCGTCGCCGCGTTCGACTGGGACAACACCGTCAGCAAGAACGACGTCACCGACGCGACCATCGCCTGGTCGCTCAAGCACGACAAGATCCTGCGGCCCGCGAGCTGGAAGAAGACCAGCAAGTGGATGACCGACGACGCCGACAAGGCGCTCACCGCCGCCTGCGGCACCGACGTCCCGGTGGGCGCCCCGCTGCCCACCTCCACCGACACCGACTGCACGGACGAGATCTTCAACATCCGTGAGTCCGGCAAGACGATGAGCGGCGCCGCCGCCTTCGCGGGCGACTGGAACCACCGCCGCACGGTGCCCCAGTACGCCTGGGTGCCGCAGCTGTTCGCCGGGCACACCGTCCCCGAGCTGGAGTCCTACGCCGCCGCGGGCCGCGCGGAGGCGCTCGCCGCGCCCGTCGGCTCCACGCAGAAGCTGGGCACGCACACCATCCCCGGCTACGTGCGCTATTACGACCAGCAGCGCGACCTGATCCGTACGTTGCAGCGGGCCGGGTTCGACGTGTACATCGTGTCCGCCGGGTCCGAACCGGTGACCGAGGTGTGGTCGCGTGGCGTCGGCATCGACCGCAAGCACACCATCGCGATCCGGTCCGTACTGGACTCCCGGGGCCGCATCACCACGTACAACGAGGGCTGCGGCGGCGTCGGCGCGAGTCAGGGCGAGGCCATCCCGTACATCGACGGCAAGCGGTGCTGGATCAACCAGGACATCTTCCACATCAAGGGGAAGGCGGCCTGGGAGAAGCAGCGCTGGGACAAGCGCATCGCGCTCGGCGGCGGTGACGCCGACACCGACGTGACGTTCGTGAACGACGCCACCGGCGCGCACCTCGTCCTCAACCGCAACAAGCCCGAGATCATGTGCCGGGCCTACGACAACGCCGACGGACGCTGGGTCGCCAACCCGATGTTCATCGAGCCGCTGCCGCGGAAGACGGGCACGTACCCGTGCTCCACGGCCGGCTACAACAAGCCGGAGGGCGGCTTCGGACCGCTGCTCAGGGACGACGGCTCGGTCGTCCCCGACCAGGCGGATGCCATCCACGGATAGGTGGACGGGGTGGGGGCTACAGGAACGTGTAGCCCTCGCCCCGGTACGTCGGCACCGTCTCCGCGACCCGGTCGCCCGACACCAGGTGCAGCGTCTCGAACCGCTCGCACAGCTCCCCGGCCTTCGCGTGCCGGAACCACACCTTGTCCCCGATGAGCAGGTCGTCCGCGGCGGAGCCGAGCAGCGGCGTCTGCACCTCGCCGGGGCCCTCCTGCGCGTCGTAGCGCAGACCCTCCGGCAGATACGGCACCGGGAGCCGGTCGGCGCCCGCCGCGCCCGAAGCCGGGTAGCCGCCGCCGAGCACGGTGACGACGCCGACGCCCGGCCTGCGCACCACGGGCTGTGCGAAGAGTGCGGCCGGACGCCCCGTGAACGACGTGTAGTTGTCGAAGAGCCGCGGGACGTACAACCCGGAGCCCGCCGCGATCTCGGTCACCGCGGCCTCCGCCGCCGTGTGCTGCACGCTCCCCGTGCCGCCCCCGTTCACGAACTCCAGGTCCGGCGCCACGGACCGCACCGCGCGCACCACTTCGGCCCGCCGCACCGCCAGCTCCTTGCGCGCCGCGGCCTGCATGAGACGGATCGCCCGCGAGCGCACCGGCCGTCCGGCGAGCGCGTCCCCCACGCCCGCGACATGACCCTCGTACGCCATGATCCCCGCGAGCCGGAAGCCGGGGCGGCGGGTCACGACACGGGCCAGGTCGGCGAGTTGGGAGGGCGTACGCAGGGGTGACCTGAGCGCGCCGACCCGGACCCGGCCGCCGAGCGTGCGCCACGAGGTGTCCAGCTCGATGCAGACCCGGATCTCCTCGCGGCCCCCGTCCCGCGCGCCCTCGATGAGCCTGAGCTGGGCCGGGTCGTCGACCATCACGGTCACGGCCGCGGCCAGCTTCGGGTCGTGCGCGAGCTCCGCGAAGCCGGAGCGGTCGGCGGAGGGGTAGGCCAGCAGCACGTCGTCGAACCCGGACCGCGCGAGCCACAGCGACTCGGCGAGGGTGAACGACATGATCCCGGCGAAGCCCGGCCTCGCGAGCACCCGTTCCAACAGGGCGCGGGAGCGCACGGACTTGCTGGCGACGCGGATCGGCTTTCCGCCGGCCCGGCGCACCAGGTCATCGGCGTTCGCGTCGAACGCGTCCAGGTCCACGATCGCCAGTGGGGCGTCGAGATGAGCGGTGGCCCGGTCGTACCGGGCCCGATCGGCGGCGCGCGGTGTCATGGCCGAAGCCTGCCAGACAGGATTACCGCAGGGTAGGGGGACGGATGGTGATGGATCGGTCGATCCCGTGTGCGGAGTACGCGTTGACCTGGTCGGGCCCGTTAGAGTGACGCGCACGTTGGCTCAAGGAGACGGGGGAGGCATGAGCACGCAAGCCAGACGCGTCCCGCCACGCCCCGCGACCCCACCCCCTTCCACCCAACTTCCCCCCACGGCCCCACCGTTGCCCTCCACACCCCCACCGCCCCCCGCCTCCTCCCGCCTCCCGGACGGCCCGCCGCCGGCCGAGCCCGCCAAGAGCTCGGGCGCGCCTTTGCCGCCCGCCAAGAGTTCCGGTGCGCCTTTGCCGCCCGCCAAGGGCACCGGTACGCCGTTGCCGCCCGCGCGTGTTCCCGGCCCGCCGAAGGAGACCCGCGCCGAGAGCACCACCCGCCTGCGGCCGGTGCCGCCGGCCCCGGGTGGGCAAAATCAAGCCCCGCCGGCGATTGAGGCGCGGGGCCCGGGGCAGCGCCCCGCGACCGTACCCCCGGTGCCGCCCGCGCCACCCGTGCCACCCGTGCCACCGCAACCCTCCCGCCGCCCGATGGGCGCCGTAGACCTGACGCCGCGTCCGGAGACGGCCGGGCGGCCGTTTGTGCGGTTTGCGCGGCCGGATCATTACGACGACAGCACCACGCTCCTGCGCCCCGTCGGTCACCGGCTCACGCCGCGAGCCGCGGCCATCGCGGCCTGCTTCGTGCTCGGGCTCGGGCTGATCGGCGGTGCCACGACGGGCTCCCTGCTCAGTGGCGGCGACAGCGGCCCGCCCTCCGTGCAGACCGCGTACCGCGAGGCGGGCCAGCTCTGGCACGGCGTCCCCGTCGACCAGTTGTTCCCGCGCACGCTCAAGGGCGAGGGTGCGGGGCCCGGCCGGGCCGACCGCACCTGGACGCGGATCGCGGTCGCCCCCGATACGAACTGCGCGGACGCCTTCGACCCGCTGCTGCACAAGGCGCTGCGCTCGGCCGGCTGTCTGCGCCTGCTGCGCGCCACGTACACCGACGCCACACAGAGCGGCGTCACGACGGTCGGCCTGATGTTCACCAAGGCCGACGCGGAGGCCACCCAGGCGCTGCGTTCCCGCTTCATGGAACAGGGCCTGGACCGGCGCGCCGACCTCATGCCCCGGCCCTACGCCGCCAAGGGCACCCTCGCCGCCGGCTTCGGCGACCGCCAGCGCGCGTCATGGGCGATCAACATCCTGACCGACGCCCCCGTCGTCGTCTACGCGGTCTCGGGCTTCGCCGACGCCCGCACCGTCAGCGAGCCCCAGCCCGCCGCCGACGCCATGAAGCCCGGCGCCACCAGCGCCCCCGCCCAGGCCGGACTCGGCCACGACGCGCAGGGCATCGCCGACCGGATCGAACGCGACCTGCGCAAGACGGTCAGGAAGACCGCCGACCGGGACACGGAGCAGTAGCAGCCATGAAGCGTCACCACACGATCGCCGCGGCCTGCACCGCGGCCGTCCTCGCGCTGCTCCCCGCCACCGCGGCCCACGCCGACTCGGTCCGCGCCCAACAGTGGGGCCTCACCGCGCTGCACACCGACGAGGCATGGAAGACGACCCGCGGCAAGGGCGTCACGGTCGCCGTCCTGGACACGGGCGTCGACGACAAGCACCCGGACCTCAAGGGCAGCGTGCTCCCCGGCAAGGACCTCATCGGCTTCGGCGCCGAGCGCGGCGACCGCCCCTGGGCCCGGCACGGCACCGCCATCGCCGGCATCATCGCGGGCCACGGACACGGCAAGGACGACGCCGACGGCGTCATGGGCGTGGCCCCGCAGGCGAGGATCCTCCCGGTCCGGGTGATCCTGGAGGACGGCGACCCGGCCCGCGCGAAGGCCCGCGAGACCCGCGGCAACGCCCTCGCCGACGGCATCCGCTGGGCCACCGACCACGGCGCCGACGTCATCAACCTGTCCCTCGGCGACGACTCGAACACCGCCCACCCCGAGGCGAGCGAGGACTCCGCCGTCCAGTACGCGCTGAAGAAGGGCGTCTCCGTCGTCGCCTCCGCGGGCAACGGCGGCGAGCAGGGCGACCGCGCCTCCTACCCGGCCGCGTACCCCGGCGTCATCACCGCCACCGCCGTCGACGCGACGGGCACCCGCGCCTCCTTCTCCACCCGCCGCTGGTACGCCTCCGTCGCCGCGCCGGGCCGGGGCATCGTCACGGCCGACCCCGACCGCAAGTACTACTCGGCGTGGGGGACGAGCGCCGCCTCCGCGTTCGTGTCCGGCGCCGTCGCCCTGGTCCGCGGTGCCCACCCGGGGCTGAGCCCCGCGCAGATCAAGAAGCTCATGGAGGACACGGCCGGCGATCCGCCCTCCGGCGGCCGCGACGACTCCCGCGGCTTCGGCCTCGTCGACCCGGCCGCCGCGATCACCGCGGGCGCGAAGCTGAAGCCGCAGCGCCTGACCCCGGCCTCGTACGGCGAGAAGTACTTCGGCCCAGGACCCGACGACGATTCCGACGGCGGCCTCGCGACCTGGGTGGCGACGCTCGCGGGCGCCGTCGGCGTGCTGCTGCTCGGTGCCGGCGGCTACCTGTGGCGCGGCCACCGCCTCACGCGCCGCCGCTGACCACCGGCACCGCGGCCTTCGCCACGTCCTCGACGAGATCGATGCCCGCGGCCTTGGTGGCACTGCCGTGCGAGACGACGGCCACCAGGTACCGCTGCCCGTCCACGGTGACCTGCCCCACGCTGTTGATGTCCCACAACCCGGTGGTGCTGCGCTGAAGCCACCCGTTCTTCAGCGCCGCGCCCCCGTCCCCGGCCGCGGACACCCCCCACGCCTGGTCGCTCTCCACGTTCCCCATGAGTTCCTGGACGTACGACCGCGATTCCTGGGTCAGTACGAGACCGTCACCGACCCCGAACACCTGCTTGAGCAGGGTGAGTTGATCGGCCGCCGTGGTCTGCGTGAGCCCCCACAGCGACCCGTCGCCACCGCTGGTCCCGGTGAGCCCGAGCCGCTCGTTCGCCGCGTCGAGCCCGTCGGACCCGCCCAGCTCGTTCCACAGCGCGGTCGTCGCGTCGTTGTCGCTGCTCTCGATCATCGCGGTGGCGTACGTCCGCTCCTGCGCGGTCAGCGTCCGCCCCTCGTCCTGCGCCCGCAGCAACAGCGCGGCGAGCACGTCGACCTTCACGATGCTCGCGGTGTCGTACGTCCCATTCCCGTCCCCTGACGCGTACGAGGCAGCGGCGCCGCTCGTCTCGTCGTACACGGCCACCGAGATCTCGCCTTGGAGTCCGTGGGCGGCGGCCCGCACGGCCCTCGTCAGCTCGGCGTCCTTGTCCACGGGCGCGGAACTCCTCTCGGCCGAGGCGATGTGCGACACCAGCGCGGGCGCCTCGTGCCCTCGCGTCTGTGCGTAGACCGTAGTGCCGCCGAGCGCGGCGACAAGTATCGCGGCGGTGGCGGCGAAGCGGCGTCTTCTCGATCGGCGGGACATGCCGCGATGCTCCGTCGCCGCCCTGTGCGCTCCATGGGTCGCGGCCCAGGGTCCGCTGAGAATCCGCCCCCGGCCGCTCGGTAGGCTCGGTGAACGTGGCGAACAAGAACATTCCCGACCCCGGCTTCTCCGACGACGACGGTACGGCGGACCCGCACCTGACCGAGGCGCTGGCCGCGTGGTCGAAGGACCGCACGGCCCACGGCCCGGTCCTGGCGGCGCTCAAGGGCACCCGGCTGCTCGTACCGATCGTCGCCGTGCTCGGCGAGGTCGAGGAGGACGAGAAGGGCCTGCGCCGCGAGAAGACGTCCGACATGGCGGTGCCGACCCTGAAGGCCGGCGAGCGCACCGCGCTCCCCGCCTTCACGTCCACCGAGTCGCTCGCCCTCTGGGACCCCGAGGCCCGCCCGGTGGCCGTCCCGCTGCATCAGGCGCTCCAGGCCGCCGCCCACGAGAAGGCCGACACCGTCGTCCTCGACATCGCGGGCCCCGTCCCGTACGAGCTGACGGGCCCGGCCCTGTACGCCCTCGCGGAGGGCCGCGCCGACGCCGACCCGCTCGCCGACCCGGCCGTCAGGGACGCGGCGCGCACCGCGGTCGCCGCCGAGCCGTCCGTGGCCCGCGCCTACCTGGGCCCCGGCCAGGCGGACGGCACCCTGGCCCTGGTCATCGACGCGAGCGCCGACGTCCAGGCCACGGCACAGTCCCTCGCCGCCCGCATCGCCGCCGACGAAACACTGAGGGCCCGCCTGGTGCGCGGCCTCGATCTGGCACTCCTGCCGACCGAGGCGACGCCACCGGGCGAGCCCCTCTACGTACGTCAGTGATGTCGGCCACGTACGTGGCACGTGGCCCTTGATGCTCAGCCGTACACGGGCCCCGTGTACTTCTCGCCCGGGCCCTTGCCCGGCTCGTCCGGCACGACCGAGGCCTCGCGGAACGCGAGCTGCAGCGACTTCAGGCCGTCCTTCAGCGGCGCGGCGTGGAAGGAACTGATCTCCGTCGCACTGCCGTCGAGCAGGCCCGCCAGCGCGTGGATCAGCTTCCGCGCCTCGTCGAGGTCCTTGTGGGCGTCGCCCTCCTCGGTGAGGCCGAGCTTCACCGCGGCGGCGCTCATCAGGTTCACCGCGACCGTCACGATGACTTCTACGGCGGGCACCTCGGCGATGTCGCGGGTCAGCGCGTCGTAGTCAGGGGTGCCGGGGGCGTCGGTTGCGGGGGTCGCGTCACTCATGGGCCCCACGATATGTCGCGCGCACCCGATTGGGCGCACCCCCCAAGTCCTGCTAACCTTGTGTAACGACCGGCCGGACACGTCATGCTCGATGTTCTCGCGGATGCTGTGACCGGCCCACAAGTGGAGGCTCCGATCTCCCACCTGACCGCCCGACCAGGGCGGTGGGTCACCGGTCAGACGGTCCCCGTCGTTCCGTACGGACGACGGAACCGTCCGAGTCTGCGCCCCGCGGTTCACCGTGGTGGTGCTCCGGTATTCCTTGGAGCCCTGCCTGTGTACCGTCCGGGGCATTTTTTGTGTTTCGGCGCGGTTGGTACTTACGTCAAAAACGTACGCGGCGGTCCGCCAGGCCGTCGTGTTGGTGCTACCGAGGAGGATCCATCAGCGCCGAGCCCCGCATCAACGACCGGATTCGCGTTCCCGAAGTGCGACTTGTCGGTCCCAGCGGCGAGCAGGTCGGGATTGTTCCGCTTGCCAAGGCCCTTGAGCTTGCTCAGGAGTACGACCTCGACCTGGTCGAGGTGGCGGCGAACGCCCGTCCGCCCGTATGCAAGCTCATGGACTACGGGAAGTTCAAGTACGAGTCGGCCATGAAGGCCCGTGAGGCGCGCAAGAACCAGGCGCACACGGTCATCAAGGAGATGAAGCTCCGGCCGAAGATCGACCCGCACGACTATGACACCAAGAAGGGTCACGTCGTCCGGTTCCTCAAGCAGGGCGACAAGGTCAAGATCACGATCATGTTCCGTGGTCGCGAGCAGTCCCGTCCGGAGCTCGGCTTCCGGCTGCTGCAGCGTCTCGCGAACGACGTCCAGGACCTCGGGTTCATCGAGTCGAACCCGAAGCAGGACGGCCGAAACATGATCATGGTCCTCGGTCCGCACAAGAAGAAGACCGAGGCGATGGCCGAGGCCCGCGAGGCGCAGGCCGCCCGCAAGGCCGACGCGAAGGCCAACCCCGGACGTTCGCAGAACGCCGCGGAGGACCAGGCCGACGAGGACATCGCCGAGGACGTCGCCGAGACCCCCGCCGAGGCTCCGGCCGAGGCATGATCCGTGCGGCGCACAGCCTGTGCGTCACGGATACCAACTGACACAACTGACGTTCCACCACGGCCGGTTCGCGCCACGCACGGACCGGCCCGGAATGCCACTGACGAGGAGAGAACGGCGCTATGCCGAAGAACAAGTCGCACAGCGGTGCCAGCAAGCGCTTCAAGATCACCGGCTCCGGCAAGGTGATGCGCGAGCGCGCCGGCAAGCGCCACCTGCTCGAGCACAAGTCGTCCCGTGTGACGCGTCGCCTCACCGGCAACGCCGAGATGGCCCCGGGCGACGCCGCGAAGATCAAGAAGCTTCTCGGCAAGTGATGTACGGGCGTTTCCACGCCCTGTACGTCGGCTAGACCGGGACCCATTCGAATTCGGGTCGGGTGACAACAACCCCGGCCCCGCTACAAGGAGTTAACAGTGGCACGCGTCAAGCGCGCGGTGAACGCGCACAAGAAGCGTCGGGCGATCCTCGAGCAGGCCAGCGGCTACCGCGGCCAGCGTTCGCGTCTGTACCGCAAGGCGAAGGAGCAGGTCACCCACTCCCTCGTCTACAACTACAACGACCGCAAGAAGCGCAAGGGCGACTTCCGTCAGCTGTGGATCCAGCGCATCAACGCCGCTGCCCGCCAGAACGGCATGACGTACAACCGCCTCATCCAGGGTCTGAAGGCCGCCAACATCGAGGTGGACCGCAAGATGCTGGCCGAGCTGGCCGTGAACGACATCAACGCGTTCGCCGCCCTCGTCGAGGTTGCGCAGAAGGCGCTCCCGTCGGACGTGAACGCGCCCAAGGCTGCGTGAACGCTCCGCTGAGTCGTATGTGACGTGGGACCCGCAAGCCGTGTGGCTTGCGGGTCCCACGTTGTTCGGGGCCGTCCGTCCCCACGTCACGGGGCTCCGCCCCGGACCCCGCTGCTCAATCGCCGCAGAGGCTGAAATCAACCGCCACCGCCTTGGGCAATCTGCCGCCTGGGGCGGCAGGGTGGGCAAGGCGGCCCCCGGTGCCGCGCACTCCTCGTCAGGCCCCAACCCCGTTATCCCGTCCGAAAGTTAGGCGCATGGTCGCAACGCCCGAGTTGATCTCCCCTAAGTCGCCCCGCGTGAGCGCCGCCCGGAGGCTTGCCAAGCGGAACTTCCGGGGGAAGGAGCGGCTGTTCCTCGCCGAGGGGCCGCAGGCCGTGCGGGAGGCCGCCGCGCACGGCGGGCTCGTCGAGATGTTCGCGACCGTCGACGCCGCCGAGCGCTACGCCGACATCGTCGGGGAGGCCAGGGACGCGGGCGCCCGGGTGCACCTCGCCGACGAGGACGTCATCGGCGATATCTCCACCACCGTCACCCCGCAGGGCCTCGTGGGAGTGTGCCGGTTCCTGGACACGCCGTTCGAGGACATCCTCGCCGCGCGGCCCAAGCTCGTCGCCGTCCTCGCGCATGTGCGGGACCCCGGGAACGCCGGGACCGTGCTCCGGTGCGCCGACGCCGCGGGCGCCGAGGCCGTCGTGCTGACCGACGCCTCCGTGGACCTCTACAACCCGAAGGCCGTCCGCGCCTCCGTGGGATCGCTGTTCCACCTGCCCGTCGCCGTGGGCGTACCCGTCGAGGAGGCCGTCGCCGGGCTCAAGGAGGCGGGCGTGCGGATCGTCGCCGCCGACGGAGCGGGCGAGGACGACCTCGACGACGAGCTGGACCAGGGGACCATGGGCGCCGCGACCGCCTGGGTGTTCGGCAACGAGGCCTGGGGCCTGCCGGAGGAGACCCGCGCACTCGCCGACGCCGTCGTGCGCGTGCCCATCCACGGCAAGGCCGAGAGCCTCAACCTCGCGACGGCCGCCGCCGTGTGCCTGTACGCCTCCGCGCGTGCACAGCGTGCCCCTGGAGGGTGCCGCTCCGTCACTCCCGGCTAGTAGGGTGACTCTTCCGGATCGACCGCCGGGAGGGGGAGCGCGGGAGATGAGCGTCGTCAACGGCAGCGACTCACGCGGCCTGACCGGATCCGACGCGTCCGGTCCCGACGGACTCGCGGCGCTCGGCGTGCACCCCGACGACCTGCCCGACGGCCTGGTCGTCGCCGACGAGCGGGGCCGCGTCATCTGCTTCAACGCCGCCGCGGAGCGCATCACCGCGGTCCGCGCGGACACCGCGCTCGACGCCCCGCTGGAGCGGGTCCTGCCGCTGGAGGACCTCGAGGGCCGGCGCTGGTGGCAGCTCACCGACCCGTACGGCGGGCTCGCGACGCGGGTCGGACAGCCCGAGCGGAACCTGCTGCTGCCCGGCGCCCGCGAGGTCCTGGTCACCGCGCGTTACGTGCGCGTCCGGCCGACCGGGCCCGTGCGCCGCGTCGTCGTGTCGCTCCGGGACACCGAGGCCCGGCGGCGCACCGAGCGCAGCCACGCCGAGTTGATCGCCACCGTCGCCCACGAGCTGCGCTCCCCGCTGACCTCGGTCAAGGGCTTCACCGCGACGCTGCTCGCCAAGTGGGAGCGGTTCACCGACGAGCAGAAGCGGCTGATGCTGGAGACCGTCGACGCCGACGCGAACCGGGTGACCCGGCTGATCGCCGAGCTGCTGGACATCTCCCGCATCGACTCCGGGCGGCTCGAACTGCGGCGCCAGCCCGTCGATGTCGCGGCCGCCGTGTCCCGGCACATCCAGGCGCACGTCGCCGCGGGCCAGTCGGCCGACCGGTTCCTGCTGCGCGTCAAGCATCCGCTGCCCGATCCGTGGGCCGACCCGGACAAGGTCGACCAGGTGCTGAGCAACCTGCTGGAAAACGCCGTGCGCCACGGCGAGGGAACCGTCACCATTGTTGTCGAGCCGACCCGACCCACCGGCACGTCGGTCACCGTGAGCGACGAGGGGTCGGGCATCCCGGAGGAGTCCATGAACCGCGTCTTCACCCGCTTCTGGCGGGGCAGCAAGCGCGGCGGGACGGGCCTCGGGCTCTACATCGTCAAGGGCATCGTGGAAGCCCACGGCGGCTCGATCACCGTCGGCCGGGCACCCGGCGGCGGCGCCGAGTTCCGATTTACATTGCCCGTGGCGACACCGGCGTACCTCACCAGCTGAGTACCGGGGCCCCACGGGCGCATTCGCACACCTCACCCCCGCAAGACGAGGAGGTCGGAGCCCCCGCCTGCGCGGATTGGTCCGGCACGCACGCTCGCGGCGTTGTCGTCGGTTGCCGATGCTCCGCGTCGTCGCCCTCCTCCGCCTTGCGATCGCACGCACCAGACCAATCCGCGCCCGCCCTTCGGGCGGACGACGGGGGCTCCGACCTCCTCGTCTAGACTCGTCCTTTGGCACGTTTGCGTCCCAGCCCATCGACGGCCGTCGAACGCGTCTGCGGGACCCTCAGCCACGCCAATCGGAAGCACGGGAAGAGATGTCGGCACCGAACAAGTCGTACGACCCTGTCGAGGTCGAGGCACTGAAACCGGAAGAGATCGAGCGCGTCCAGGGGGAGGCGCTCGCCGCCTTCGCCGCCGCGGACTCGCTCAAGGCGCTTCAGGAGGCCAAGGTCGCGCACACCGGCGGCACCTCGCCGCTGGCGCTCGCCAACCGCGAGATCGGCGCGCTGCCGCCGCAGGCCAAGGCCGCGGCAGGAAAGCTCGTCGGGCAGGCCCGCGCCGCCGTGGGCCGGGCCCTCGCCGCCCGCCAGGCCGAGCTGGAGGCCGAGCGCGACGCGCGCGTCCTGGTCGAGGAGGCCGTGGACGTCACGCTGCCCCACGACCGTGCGCAGGCCGGCGCCCGGCACCCGCTGACCACGCTCTCCGAGCGCATCGAGGACGTCTTCGTGGCCATGGGCTACGAGGTCGCCGAGGGCCCGGAGATCGAGGCCGAGTGGTTCAACTTCGACGCGCTCAACATCGGGCCCGACCACCCCGCCCGCGGCACCCAGGACACCTTCTTCGTCCAGGGCGGCACGCAGCCCCAGGGTGACGACGAGGCCGGTCTCGTGCTGCGCACGCACACCTCTCCGGTGCAGATCCGCTCGATGCTGGACCGCGAGCCGCCGGTCTACGTGATCTGCCCGGGCCGCGTGTACCGCTCCGACGAGCTGGACGCCACGCACACCCCCGTCTTCAACCAGGTCGAGCTGCTCGCCATCGACGAGGGCCTGACCATGGCGGACCTCAAGGGCACCCTCGACCACATGGTCCAGGCGCTGTTCGGACCGGACATGAAGACGCGGCTGCGCCCGAACTTCTTCCCGTTCACCGAGCCGTCCGCCGAGATGGACATGGTCTGCTACGTGTGCCGCGGCGAGTCCGTCGGCAACCCCGACAACCCCTGCCGCACCTGCTCCTCCGAGGGCTGGATCGAGCTGGGCGGCTGCGGCATGGTCAACCCGAAGGTGCTCGTCGCCTGCGGTGTGGACCCCGAGAAGTACAGCGGATTCGCCTTCGGGTTCGGCATCGAACGGATGCTGATGTTCCGCCACAACGTCGAAGACATGCGAGACATGGTCGAGGGTGACGTGCGCTTCACCCGGCCGTTCGGGATGGAGATCTGATGCGTATCCCGCTTTCCTGGCTGCGGGAGTACGTCGACCTCCCCGCCTCCGAGACCGGCCGCGACGTGCAGGCCAAGCTCGTCTCCGCCGGCCTCGAGGTCGAGACGGTCGAGCAGCTCGGCGCAGGCCTCAAGGGCCCCCTCGTCGTCGGTCAGGTGCTGACCATCGAGGAGCTGGAGGGCTTCAAGAAGCCGATCCGCTTCTGCACCGTCGACGTCGGGCAGGCCAACGGCACCGGTGAGCCGCAGGAGATCGTCTGCGGCGCCCGGAACTTCGCCGTCGGCGACAAGGTCGTCGTGGTCCTGCCGGGCGCCGTCCTGCCCGGCGACTTCGCGATCGCCGCGCGCAAGACGTACGGCAAGACCTCGCACGGCATGATCTGCTCCACCGACGAGCTCGGCATGGGCGACGACGGCACGCACGGCATCATCGTGCTGCCGCCGGAGCACGAGGTCGGCACCGACGCCATCGAGCTGCTCGAACTGGTCGACGAGGTGCTGGACATCGCGGTGACCGCCAACCGCGGGGACTGCCTGTCGCTGCGCGGCGTCGCCCGCGAGGCCGCCATCGCCTACGGTCTGCCGCTGCGCGACCCGGCGCTCCTCGACGTCCCGACGCCGAACGCCGACGGCTACCCGGTGCAGATCGCCGACCGCCTCGGCTGCGACCGCTTCACCGCCCGCACGGTCGCCGGCCTGTCCCCCGAGGCCCGCTCCCCGATCTGGCTGCAGCGCCGCCTGCAGAAGGTCGGCATGCGCCCGATCTCGCTCGCCGTCGACGTCACGAACTACGTGATGATGGAGCTCGGCCAGCCGCTGCACGCCTACGACCGCTCCCTCGTGCAGGGCGCGATCGGCGTCCGCCGCGCCGAGCAGGGCGAGCAGCTCACCACCCTCGACGGCACCAAGCGCAAGCTCGACGCCGAGGACCTGGTCATCACCGACGAGCGCGGCCCCATCGGCCTCGCCGGCGTGATGGGCGGCGCCAACACGGAGATCGCCGACCACGCGGAGGACGCCGGTACCACCGACGTCGTCATCGAGGCCGCGCACTTCGACGCCGTCTCCATCGCCCGCACCGCGCGCCGCCACAAGCTGTCCTCCGAGGCGTCCAAGCGCTTCGAGCGCGGCGTCGACCCGCAGGCCGCGTCGGCCGCGGCCCAGCGCGCCGTCGACCTGCTCGTGCTGCTCGCGGGCGGCAAGGCAGAGCCCGGTGTCACCGAGGTCGTCGCCCCGTCCGGGCCGCACACCATCACCGTCCCGGCCGACCACCCGGACAAGGTGGCGGGCGTGGCGTACGGCCGCGAGACCGTGGTGCGCCGCCTCCAGGAGGTCGGCTGCGACGCGTACGGACAGGACGTCCTGACGGTCACCGTGCCGTCCTGGCGCCCCGACCTCGTGGACCCGAACGACCTGGCCGAAGAGGTCATCCGCCTGGAGGGCTACGAGAACCTGCCCTCCACGCTGCCGAAGCCCCCGGCGGGCCGCGGCCTGACCGCGCGTCAGCGGCTGCACCGCCGTGTCGGCCGCGCGCTGGCCGGTGCCGGGTACGTCGAGGCGCCGAACTACCCGTTCCTGAGCGAGGGCGTCTTCGACCAGTTCGGCCTGGCCGCGGACGACGACCGCCGCAAGGTCGTCAAGCTGATCAACCCGCTCAACGACGAGGAGCCCGCGCTCCGTACGACGCTGCTGCCGGGCCTGCTCTCGGCGCTGCGCCGCAACGACGGCCGCGGCAGCCACGACCTGGCGCTCTTCGAGACCGGCCTGGTCTTCCGGCCGACAGGCGAGGAGATCGCCCCGGTCCGGCTGCCCGTCGACCGCCGCCCGACCGACGAGGAGATCGCCGGTCTGAACGCCGCGCTGCCCGCGCAGCCGCGCCACGCCGCCGTCGTCCTCGCGGGCGCCCGCGAGCAGGCCGGCTGGTGGGGCAAGGGCCGGCAGGGCGACTGGGCCGACGCCATCGAGGCCGCGCGCACCCTCGCCCGCGAGGCGCACGCGGAGCTCACGGTCCGTGCCGACCAGCACGAGCCGTGGCACCCCGGCCGCTGCGCCGCCCTGTACGTCGACATCGACGGCACGGAGACGCTCGTCGGCCACGCCGGTGAGCTGCACCCGCGCGTCGTCAAGGCGCTGAGCCTGCCCGAGCGCACCTGCGCGATGGAGCTGGACCTCGACGTCCTGGAGCGGTCCGGCACCGGCCTGCTCGAAGCGCCGCGGATCTCCACGTTCCCCGTCGCCACGCAGGACGTCGCGCTGATCGTCGACAGGACCGTCCCGGCCGCCGAGGTCGAGAAGGCGCTGCGCGAGGGCGCGGGTGAACTCCTCGAGTCCATCCGCCTGTTCGACGTGTACGAGAACGCGGAGCAGCTCGGCGACGACAAGAAGTCGCTCGCCTACGCGCTGTGCTTCCGGGCCGGCGACCGCACGCTGAAGGCCGACGAGGCGTCGGCCGCGCGCGACGCCGCGGTGGCGCTCGCCGCCGAGCGCACGGGCGCGGTGCTGCGGGGCGCGTAACCGCTCCGGCGCGCCACCGCGCGCGTAGCCGCACGTGAGGGGTGCATCCGGGAGACCGGGTGCACCCCTCACTCATTCGAGTGAGGATTCTCGATGATCCGCTCCCCTATGGGCAGGCGGTCGACAGAATCATTGCGGCCGCCGGGCCGACCGGCGAGCGTGCTGCAGTGGGCCTAGGGGGCCGTCGGCATGATCCGTATCAAGACCAGGGCGCCCACCGGACTCGATACCGGGCGCGCCCGGCGCACGTTGATGCTGGGCCTGCCGACCGTGTGGGGCGCGGTCGCCATGACGTACAAGTTCGTCTGCCCGCTCGCGCAGCTGGACGGGGTGGGTGCGCGGATCGCGACGAGCGCCGTCTTCTTCGCCGTCGGCACCGGGCTGATATTGCGCGTACGCCACACCCTGATGCGGGAGTTGAGCGAGGCGCGGGCCGTTGCGGACGCCGCGCAGTCCGCGCTGCTGCGCCCGCCGCCCGCCCGGCTCGACGGTCTCGTGCTCGCCGCGGGACAGCTCTCCGCCGACCGCGGCGCCAGCATCGGCGGCGACCTGTACGACGTCGTCGCCACCGATCACGGGGTCCGCGTGGTCATGGGCGACGTACGGGGGCACGGGATCGCCGCGCTCGGCACCGTCGGCGCCGTACTCGGCAGCTTTCGCGAGGCCGCGCACGACGAGGACGAACTCGGGTCGCTGCTACGGCGGTTGGAGCGCGCGCACGCCCGCTATCTGCGCCAGCGCGCCCGCGACGAGCACCCGGCCGCCGGCAGAGGGGAGCCGGAGAACCCGCTCGCGGAGGAGTTCGTGACGGTGCTGCTCCTGGAGATCCGGCGGGACGGCGCGGTGCACGCGCTCAACTGCGGTCATCCCTGGCCGTATCTGCTGCGCCCCGGCGCCGTGCGCTGCGTGGAGCCGATGAGCGGTGGCGATCCGATGCCTCCGCTCGGCCCGTTCCCGCTGCCCGCCGAGCTGTCGCCCGTGCGCTGCGGGCGGGTCCGGCCCGGCGAGGGGCTTCTGCTGCACACCGACGGCGTCGAGGACGCCCGCGATCACCATGGCCGATTCTTCCCGCTGCGGTCCACGCTGGACGCGGCGGTGCGCCGCGGGCCCATCACCCCGCAGGCCGTCGTCCACGCCGTCTACAGCCGGCTCCTGTGCCACGTCGGCGGCCGGCTCGCCGACGACGCCGCGCTGCTCGTGCTGCGCAACGACCGGAGCCGGGTACCCGCCCAGCACGCCGGGCCCACCGCGCGCAGCGCCCACCGGGTGCGCTGACCTCCCGGCCGTTCACGACCGTACGAGGCCGGGGGCCGCGTCGTCCGCCCGTCGCGGAGTGTGTCGGGCAGGCGAGCGGGCGGACGACGCGGATTCGGGCCGCCGCGCTGTACGAGGGGGAGCCGACGGCCCGGCCGGCCTCTTTCGAGGCAGTTCAGTCAACCGGGTCCATACCAGCCACAACAGAGCGCACACGTCACGGACTTGGGCATTCCGATCACACCCCGTGTGAACGCTCCTCGACTAGGCTGGCGGCACCGAGCCAACGGAGGCTCCCGATGCAGCCCAACACCCTGCTCGACGCGATTCTCGACGAGGCCGGGGTCTCCCATGCGGGACTCGCGGCCCATGTGAACCAGGAGGGCAAGGCGCGCGGCCTCGCCCTCCGCTACGAACACACCGCGGTCGCCCGCTGGTTGAAGGGGCAGCGGCCGCGCGGCCAGGTGCCGGACCTGATCTGCGAGGTGCTGGCGGCGCGCCTGCAGCGGCACGTCACCCTCGACGACATCGGGCTCGGCATCTCCTGCGAGCCCGCCGCCGCGCACGTGACGACGCTGTCCGGCTTCGTGGAGCGGGCCACCGCTCTGTGGCGCTCCGACCAGCAGCAGCGCCGGCACATCCTGGACGCGCCCGCCGTCACCGGCACCCCGGCCGTGATGCCGGTGTGGGAGTGGGAGAACCCGCCGGAGGACACCGACGTGTCGCGCGGCGGCCGCCACCCGGTCAGCGTCGCCGACCTGGAGATGATGCGTTCGGCCCGCGCCCACTACGAGCAGATGTACCGCAAGGCGGGCGGCATCGCGACGCGCAGCCGCATCGTCGGCTTCCTCAACACCGAGGCGGCGCCGCTGCTGCGCGGCAGCTACACCGACGACACCGGTCGCCAACTGCACCGTGCCACCGGCGGGTTGGTGGCCATCGCGGGCATCTGCGCGTACGACTCCGACGCGCACGGGCTCGCGCAGCGCTATTTCCACCAGGCGCTGCGGCTCGCGAAGGCCAGTGCCGACAGGGGACTCGGCGCGTATGTCATCGCGCTGCTCGTCAACCAGTCGCTGCACATGCGCGATCACCGCCAGGCCGTCGCCTTCGCGGAGGCCGCGCTGCGGGCCGCAGGACGGCACATCTCGCCCGCGCTCGCGTCGGATCTGTACGCGATGCAGGCGAAGGCGTACGCGCACCTCGGTGACGGTACGAGCGCCCTGGAGTGCATCCGGCGTGCCGAGTCCGCCGCCGATCGCATCCGGCGCGGACACGAGCCGGACGAGACGGGTTACGTGCAGCCGGGATTCGTCAACGTACAGGTGGCGGAGGCCCTGTTGAGTCTCGGGGACTACGCGGCCGCCAAGGAGCACGCACAGGAGGCGGTGCACACCCCGGCGCACGACCGGGGGCGTGTGCACCGGCTCGCCGTGCTCAGCCAGATCCAGCTCAGACAGGGGAACGCGGAACAGGCCGTGGTCACCGCCGTGGAGATGGCCGAGACCGCCCGGGGCATGGAGTCGCAGCGCCTGCGCGACAGACTCCGGGCCGTCCGCGAGCACCTCGTGCGCAGCGGCTGTGCGGGTACGGCCGAGGCCGCCGAACTCATCGACGGAGCACTGCGCGTGCCGCTGTGAGTCCTTACGCGGGGAGCCCGCGACCGCCACTGCTGCGATATTGCCAGCAACTCGGCGGAAGGTGGCAGAACCGTGCAGTGGACGAAACAGAACGAACAAACTGTGTATGCAAACCGATGGTTCAGCGTCAACCTGGCAGACGTCGCTCTGCCCGACGGCCGGCACCTCGACCACTTCGTGATACGTCTGCGCGCCGTGGCCGTGGCCACGATCGTCAACGAGGCACACGAAGTGCTCCTGCTGTGGCGGCACCGCTTCATCACCGACAGCTGGGGCTGGGAACTCGCCGCGGGTGTCGTCGAGGACGGGGAGGACATCGCGTACGCGGCGGCAAGGGAATTGGAGGAGGAGACCGGCTGGCGGCCGGGACCGCTGCGGCACCTGATGAGCGTCGAACCGTCCAACGGCCTCACGGACGCCCGGCACCACATCTACTGGACCGACGAGGGAACGTACATCGGCCACCCCCAGGACGACTTCGAGTCGGACCGCAGGGAATGGGTCCCGCTCAAACTCGTCCCCGACATGATCGCTCGCGGAGAGGTCCCGGCCGCCAACATGGCGGCCGCACTACTTCTCCTGCACCATCAGAGCCTCGGCTAGCACCCTTCGGGGGCTAGTGTCCGAGAGCTTGCCACACCGCGATGGCCAGCGCGCCGACCGAGGTCAGCGCGGCCACCGTGGGCAGCGGCCAGCGGGTGTTCTCGAGCGCGCTGAGCCGGGCGCTGAGATCGTGCTGATCCTTGGCGGTCTGGTCGTCGCGGTGTGTGTGCAGGGCCAGTTGACCGTCGATGCGGGCCAGCTGGACCTCGAAGACCCGCCGTAACTCTGCGAGTTCTTCGGGGACCACAGGATGATCCGGGTCGGTGGTCACGAGTACGCTCCTTCCTTGATCGCGGCATCAGCCGTGTCGTCGCTGATGTACGCACCGGAAGTCAACTCGCCTGGTGGGCACGGCGGGAGCGTGTGCGAGCGGCATATGCGAGTCACTCGCGCACTCCCCGTGCGAACGCAGTGGGCCCGGCGCTCCGAAGAGCACCGGGCCCACTCGCGGATTACGCTGCGTGGTCGGGCAAAGGTCTCAGGCGTGGGCCTCAGGCGTAGGTGTAGAAGCCCGAACCGCTCTTGCGGCCGAGCCGGCCCGCGTCGACCATCCGCTGGAGCAGCGGGGGAGCGGCGTACAGCGGCTCCTTGTACTCGTCGTACATCGAGTCCGCGATGGAGACGATGGTGTCGAGGCCGATCAGGTCGGAGAGCTTGAGCGGGCCCATCGGGTGGGCGCAGCCGAGCTCCATCCCGTTGTCGATGTCCTCGCGGCTCGCGATGCCCGACTCGAACATCCGGATGGAGGAGAGCAGATACGGCACGAGCAGCGCGTTCACCACGAAGCCCGAGCGGTCCTGGGCGCGGATCGCGTGCTTGCCGAGGATCTTCTCCACCAGGACCTGGGCGCGGCTGATCGTGCCCTCGGAGGTGGTGAGCGCCGGGATCAGCTCGACGAGCTTCTGTACCGGCGCCGGGTTGAAGAAGTGGATGCCGACCACGTGGTCCGGGCGGGACGTCGCCACGGCCAGCTTCACCAGCGGGATGGACGAGGTGTTCGACGCGAGGATCGCGTCGGACCTGGTCACGACCTGGTCGAGGACCTGGAAGATCTCCGTCTTCACCTGCTCGTTCTCGACGACCGCCTCGATGACGAGGTCACGGTCGGAGAACTCGCCGAGGTCCGTGGTGAAGGTGAGGCGCTCCTGCGTCTCGGCCAGCTCCTCCTCGGTGATCTTGCCGCGCGCGGCCGCCTTCGACAGGGAGCTGAGCAGTCGCGTGCGTCCGTACTCCAGGGCCTCGCCGGTGGTTTCGGCCACCTTCACGTCGAGTCCCGCACGGGCGCAGACCTCCGCGATTCCGGCGCCCATCTGGCCGCAACCCACCACGCCGACGCGTTGGATGTCACTCAAGGGGTCCGTCACCTCGTGCCTTTCGCTCTTCGTCCGGGGATCACCGGTGCCAGGGGCACGGTGTCTCGCCGGGGGCTTCCGGATCCGCACGTTACCCCGTAGACATGGGTGGGGTGGAGCCCGGGTTAACGCCTGTTCATGCGGGCAACACCGTGTCACACGAGGCCGGGGGGAACCTATGGGACGTATCTCACGTATTTCGCGGCGTGGTTTCACTCTTGGGGCGGCCCTCGCGCTGACCGCGGTGACGGCCGCGGACGCCGCCGCCTCGGTGCCGGTGCGGCGGGACCTGCGGGGGATGTGGCTGGCCACGGTGGCGAACCGGGACTGGCCCTCGCGGGCGGGGCTGAGCGCCGCCGAACAGCGCGCCGAGCTGATCGCGCACCTGGACACGGCCGTTCGCCGCAGGCTCAACACCGTGATCTTCCAGATCCGGCCGACCGCCGACGCGCTGTGGCCCTCCGATCACGAGCCGTGGTCCGCCGTCCTCACCGGAACGCAGGGGCAGGACCCCGGCTGGGACCCGCTGGGCACGGCGGTGACCGAGGCGCACGCGCGCGGCCTGGAGCTGCACGCCTGGTGCAACCCGTACCGGATCGCCAACCACACGGACCCGAGCCGGCTGATCCCCACCCATCCGGCGCGGCTGCACCCCGACTGGGTCGTCACCTACGGCGGGAAGCTCTACTACAACCCCGGTCTGCCGGAGGTCCGCCGCTTCGTCGAGGACGCGATGCTGGACGCGGTCGAGAAGTACCCGGTCGACGCCGTGCACTTCGACGACTACTTCTACCCGTATCCCGTCGCGGGCCAGACCTTCGACGACGACGCGGCGTACGCGACGTACGGCGGTGGCTTCCCGGACCGGGCGGCCTGGCGGCGCGACAACATCGACCGGCTGATCCGGGAGACGGCCGCGCGCGTCAAGAGGACCAGACCCCGGGCCCGGTTCGGCATCAGCCCCTTCGGGGTGTGGCGCAACAGGGCCACCGACCCCCTGGGCTCCGACACCACGGCGGGCGTGCAGACCTACGACGACCTGCACGCGGACACCCGTAAGTGGGTGCGCGAGCGGTGGATCGACTACGTCGTGCCGCAGGTGTATTGGAACATCGGCTTCGCGGCGGCCGACTACGCGAAGCTCGTGCCGTGGTGGGCCGAGGTCGCGCGGGGCACGGGCGTGCGCCTCTACGTGGGCGAGGCGCTCTACAAGGCGGGCGATCCGGCGCAGCCCGCCGCCTGGCAGGACCCCGCCGAGCTGTCCCGGCACCTCACGTTCGCGGACCGCTTCCCCGAGGTGCGCGGGCACGTCTTCTTCTCGGCCAAGGAGGTCGGGCAGGACAGGAACGGCGCGATGGCCCGCCTGGTCGCGGACCACTACTGACCGGAGGCCGCCCGCTGCCGGCTCAGGCCTTCTTGGCGGCGCCGTGCTGGACGACCGCGTCGGGACCCGGCGACATGACCGCCTCGTGGCCGTCCTCGAACCGCACGCGGAACGGCGGATCGCCGTCCGCGCCGAGCACTTCGATGATCTGAGCCACCCGGTCGTGCTGCCCGACGATCCGGCCGTGCACCAGGAGCTGGTCTCCTACGGTTGCGCGCATCAGGAGGGACCTCCTCTACGTGCTCAAGTGCCTACGGGCCGTGCGTTGCGCCAAGTGTACGGCGGCGCAAGGAGCTTGGACCCCTCCTCAGCCACGCGCGCGCTGGGTCGCGGCGATGCACAGCAGGACCGCCACCGCGGTGAGCGGCGCCGCGACCGGCAGCGCCTCGCCGAGCAGTGCGACCGACCAGACGAGCGTCAACAGCGGCTGCGCCAGCTGGAGTTGGCTCGCCTTCGGGATGCCGATCAGCGCCATGCCCTTGTACCAGACGACCAGGCCGAGGAACTGCGAACCGATCGCCACCCACAGCAGCCCCGCCACCGTGTGCCCGGTCAGGTGCACGGGCTCGTACGGGAGGGAGATCGCCGCGCCCGCCACGGCGAGCGGCAGGCACAGCGCGAGGGCCCACGCGATGACCTGCCAGCCCGGCATCACGGACGCGAGCCGGCCGCCCTCGGTGTAGCCCGCCGCGCAGATCAGCAGCGCCCCGAACAGGAACAGGTCGGCCCGGGTGAGGGCGCCGCCGCTCTGCTGCACCGTGAACGCGATGACCGCGGCCGCGCCCACGCACGCGGCGATCCAGAAGGTGCGCGAGGGCCGGGACCCGGTGCGTATCGACGAGAAGACGGCCGTGGTCAATGGAAGCAGGCCGACCACCACCGCGGAGTGCGCGGTCGTCGCCGTCTCCAGCGCGAGCGTGGTGAGCAGCGGGAAGCCGACCACCACTCCGGCGGCGACGACGGCGAGGCCCGCCCAGTGCCGCCGCTCGGGGACGCGGACGCGCAGGGCCAGCAGGCAGGCGCCCGCGACGAGCGCGGCCAGGGTGCAGCGCACGCTGATCAGGGAGTAGGGGCCGAAGCCTTCGAGGCCCCAGGCCGTGGCGGGGAAGGTGAGCGAGAAGGACGTGACACCGACGGCGGCGAGCAGCGTTCCGGCGAGCCTGCCCGGCCGGACCTGGGGCGCGAGCGCGGCGGCCGCGGCGGTCGGCCGCTCGGCAACTGCTACCCGCTCCCGCTCGGTAGCGCTATTCTTTGCTCTCATGCAACAGAGTAGCAGCGTGGCAGAACTGGCGAAACAGCTCCGATCCGAGCTGAACCGCTACTCGCCGGGTGAAAAGCTGCCGTCGAGCCGGTCCCTCGTCGACCGCTTCAAGGTGAGCCCGGTGACGGTCTCCCGTGCGCTCTCCCAGCTCGCCGCCGAGGGTCTCGTCGTCACCCGCCCCGGAGCCGGCGCCTACCGGGCCGAGGCGCGGGCCACGGCCGGGCCCGTCGGCGACACCTCCTGGCAGGAGGTCGCGCTCAGCGCCGATGCCGCGACGGAGGTCGTGCCGCGCGCGGTCGACGCGGCGGGCGTCCTGGTGACGCTGTCGCCGCCGCCACCCGGCGTGATCGAGCTCAACACCGGCTATCTGCACCCGGTGCTCCAGCCGGGCACCGCCATGTCCGCCGCCCTCGCCCGCGCCGGACGACGCCCCGGGGCCTGGGCCAAGCCGCCCGTCGACGGCCTCCCCGAACTGCGTGAGTGGTTCGCGCGCGGCATCGGCGGGGCGGTCTCCGCCTCGGACGTGCTGATCACGTTCGGCGGGCAGTCGGCGCTGACCACGGCGCTGCGCGCGCTCGCGCCGCCCGGCGCCCCCGTGCTCGTCGAATCGCCCACGTATCCGGGCATGCTGGCGATCGCGCGGGCGGCGGGCCTTCGGCCCGTGCCGGTGCCGGTGGACCGGGACGGCGTGCGCCCCGAACTCCTCGCGCAGGCCTTCAGGGCGACCGGCGCCAGGCTCTTCGTGTGCCAGCCGCTGTTCCAGAACCCGACGGGAGCGGTGCTCTCCGCCGACCGCCGCCCCGAGGTGCTGCGGATCGCGCGGGAGGCCGGGGCGTTCATCGTCGAGGACGACTTCGTGCGCCGGCTCGTCCACGAGGACGCGGGGCCGCTGCCGAGGCCGCTGGCGAGCGAGGACCCGGACGGGGTGGTGGTCCATGTCTGCTCGCTGACGAAGGCGACGTCGCCGAGCCTGCGCATCGGCTGCCTCGCCGCCCGCGGGCCCGTCCTCGAACGGCTGCGCGCGATCCAGGTCGTCGACCACCTCTTCGTCCCGCGCCCGCTCCAGGAGGCCACGCTCGAACTCGTCGGCTCCCCGGCCTGGCCGCGCCATCTGCGCACCTTGGCAGGGGAGTTGAGGTCCCGCCGCGACATCCTGGCGGCCGCGATCACCATGGACCTCCCCGCGCTCGACCTCACGCACATCCCGGCCGGCGGCTATCACCTGTGGCTGCGCCTGCCGGAGGGCAGCGACGAGACGGCACTGGTCGCGGGCGCCCTGCGCGCGGGCGTCGCCGTCGCTCCCGGCCGCCCGTACTTCTCGGCCGAGCCTCCGGCGCCGCACATCCGGCTGAGCTTCGTGGGCGTCGCGGCGACCGCCGAGATCACCGAGGGCGTACGGCGCCTGAAGGCCGCCTGCGCGGAGGTGCTGCCCCCGAATCGGCTCGACGCGCACGCCTCCGACCTGTGAGGATCCCCGTATGACCAGCCCATCCAGCCCTCTGCCCGACGGCTACGCGATATCCACCGACCCCGCCCGCCTCGACAGGGACCGCGTCCACGCGTGGCTCTCCGAGGACGCGTACTGGGCGCTCGGCCGCCCGCGCGACAAGCAGGACAAGGCGATCGCCGGATCCCTCAACTTCGGTGTGTACGACACCGCTTCGGGCGAACAGGTCGCCTACGCGCGCGTGGTCACGGACGAGGCCACGTTCGCCTGGCTCTGCGACGTGTACGTGGACCGATCGGTGCGCGGCAAGGGCATCGGCAAGGCGATGGTGGCCGCGATCCGCGACCACTTGGAGCCGCTCGGCGTCCGCCGCGTTCTCCTGGCGACCGAGGACGCCCACGGGGTGTACGAGGAGGTCGGCTTCGCGCCCCTGGAACACCCGGACCGGTGGATGGCGCTGTACTTCGATTGATCAGGGCCGCCGGGCCGTCGGGCGACTGAGGGGCGGCTCCGGTGAATCAAGCCCCTGCGGCGATTGAGCAGCGGGGCCCGGGGCAGAGCCCCGCGACCTCGCCCCCCGCCTACCCACCAGCCACGGCCCGCCGATAATCCGTCGTAAGCCGGAGGTCCTTCGCCGGCCCCTTCACGCGCCACACGGTGCGCCACCGCTCCGCGTCGTACACGGAGAACTCGCCCCGGTAGAGGTCGGCCGAACACGGGTGGTCGGCGACGTGATGGCCCGACCGCAGATCCAGGTCGTGGAAGAACCGGTCGTCGGAGAAGTGCACGACGGCGGTGCCGGGCTCCGCTCCCGGCAGGTAGCGGAGCGTGCGCTCGGCGGGCCGGGCGACCCCGTGCCACTCGAACGTCCCCGACTCGAAGTGCAGCAGGCCGTCCCCCTCGGCCGTGAAGTCGGTCGTTCCGCTGAACGTCCCCGTCACGTCCTCGGACAGATCCCGCACCGTCCGCTCGACCCGCCAGCGCCCCGCCAGGAACGCCAACACGTCGGAAACCGGCCAGAGTTCACTCGTCACGCACACCACTCCCGCTCACCTCTGCGCGAACCGTTGACGCGCGTACCGCTGCTTCCTATGTTGCCGTTCGCAGTTTAGGACGCCGTACGAAATCCCGAACAATCCGAGGGAGTGCGCATGACGCGTGGACGACGCAGAGGCTGGAGACCGGTGCTCGGGGCGGCGGTGGGCTCCCTGCTGGTGGGCACGGCTGTGTTGCCGTCATCGGCCGCCGGGGCCGATACGAAGGCCGACGCCACCGACTATTCCGTCACCGTCGACCCGAGCCGCTCGGGCGCGGCCATCGACGACACGATGTACGGCGTCTTCTTCGAGGACATCAACCGGGCCGCCGACGGCGGGCTCTACGCCGAACTCGTACAGAACCGGTCCTTCGGTACTCCACCGCCGACAACAACGCCTACACCCCGCTCACCGCCTGGAAGACGAGCGGCACGGCGAAGGTCACGGACGACGACGGCCGGCTGAACGCCCGCAATCGCAACTACCTCTCCCTGGGCGCCGGTTCGAGCGCCACCAACTCCGGCTACGGCACCGGCTACACGCTCAAGAAGGGTGAGGCGTACGACTTCTCGGTCTGGGCACGAGGCGACTCCGAGCTGACCGTGACCCTCGGCGACGCCGACGGCGCCCTCGCGGCGCCGCGCAAGATCCGGACGCGCGGTGGCTGGGCCCAGTACAAGGCGACGTTCACGCCGAAGCAGGACACCACGACGGGCCGCCTCACCGTCGCCACCACGAAGGACGCCGCGCTCGACATGGTGTCCCTCTTCCCGCGCGACACCTACAAGGGCCACAAGAACGGCCTGCGCAGGGACCTCGCCGAGAAGGTCGCGGACCTCAAGCCCGGCTTCGTGCGCTTCCCCGGCGGCTGCCTGGTGAACACCGGCTCCATGAAGGGGTACGACGAGGCCTCCGGCTACGAGCGCAAGCGCTCGTACCAGTGGAAGGACACCGTCGGCCCCGTCGAGCAGCGCGCCACCAACGCCAACTTCTGGGGTTGCAACCAGAGTTACGGCCTCGGATACTACGAGTACTTCCAGTTCGCCGAGGACGTCGGCGCGATGCCGCTGCCCGTCGTTCCCGCACTCGTCACCGGCTGCGGCCAGAACAAGGCCACCGACGACGACGCGCTCCTGAAGCGGCACATCCAGGACACCCTCGACCTGATCGAGTTCGCCAACGGGCCGACGAGTACCAAGTGGGGCAAGCTCCGCGCCGACATGGGCCACCCGAAGCCCTTCCACCTCACACACCTCGAGGTCGGCAACGAGGAGAACCTGCCCACCGAGTTCTTCGCGCGCTTCAGGCAGTTCCGCGCCGCCATCGAGGCCAGGTACCCGGACGTCACGGTCATCTCCAACTCGGGCCCCGACGACAGCGGTTCGACCTTCGACACGGCCTGGAAGCTCAACAAGGACGCGAAGGTCGACATGGTCGACGAGCACTACTACAACAGCCCGCGGTGGTTCCTGCAGAACAACGAGCGCTACGATTCCTACGACCGGCAGGGCCCCAAGGTCTTCCTCGGCGAGTACGCCTCGCTCGGCAACCAGTGGTCCAACGCCATGTCCGAAGCCGCCTACATGACGGGCCTCGAACGCAACGCGGACGTCGTCAAACTCGCCTCCTACGCCCCGCTGTTCGCCCGCACCGACACCGTGCAGTGGACGCCCGACATGATCTGGTTCAACGACCAGAAGTCGTGGGGTTCGGCCGACTACGAGGTGCAGAAGCTCTTCATGCGCAACGTCGGCGACCGCGTCGTCCCCTCGAAGGCCACCGCCACCCCGTCGACCCTGGAGCCGATCACCGGCGCCGTGGGCCTGTCGACATGGGCCACCAGCGCCGCGTACGACGACGTGAAGGTCACCGACGCCGACGGAAAGACGCTGCTGAGCGACGACTTCAGCGGTGACGCCTCCCAGTGGACCGGTACGGGCAGCGGGAGTTGGAGCGTCCAGGACGGCCAGTACGTGCAGTCCGACGAGGCCGCCGAGAACACCCTGGTCACGGCGGGCGACCCGAGCTGGCAGAACTACGACCTGCACGCCAGGGCCACCAAGAAGTCCGGCAAGGAGGGCTTCCTCGTCGCCTTCGGCGTCAAGGACACCGGGAACTACTACTGGTGGAACCTGGGCGGCTGGAACAACACGCAGTCCGCCGTCGAGCAGGCCGTGAACGGCGGCAAGTCGACCCTCCTGTCCAAGGCCGGATCGATCGAGACCGGTCGCGCCTACGACATCGACATCAAGGTCCGGGGTCGTCAGGTGACGCTGTACCTCGACGGCCAGGAATGGGGCTCGTTCAAGGACGACAAGCCGGCCGAGCCGTTCCGCCAGGTGGTCACCAAGGACAAGAGGACCGGCGACCTGATCGTCAAGGTCGTCAACGCGCAGGACTCCGCGGCCCGTACGAAGGTTGACCTCGGCGGCGCCGACGTCGCGCACTCGGCGGCGGTCACGACGCTGACCGCGGCGCCCGACGCCGAGAACACGGCGACCGACCTGCCCGTGAAGCCGGTGACATCGACCTTCGACGGCGTCACCGACAGGTTCACGTACACGTTCCCGGGGAACTCGGTGACCTTCCTGAGGATCAGGAAGGCCTGAACGACCCTGATCCCGGAGTGAGTTGACGCACGCGGTGCCCGGAGGCAAGGAGGGGGGCCGCCGGGACCCCCGTCGCCGCGCGCGTCACCCTCGCGGTACAGCCGGTGTCCCCGCACTCACAGGAGAGATCCACCGCCCTGTCGCCCGGCTCGCCGCGCGCCCAGGGCCGGCCGAAGTACCCGGCGATCTGGGCGACGACGGCCTCATTCGCCTCCCGGAGCAGGGCGCGGCGCTCGGCGGGCGTGGCGGCATGCGGGCCCGCGGCGAGCGGGGCCGCCCAGAGGCGGGCGACCTCCTCCGTGGTGTCCGCGGTGCCGTCGACGGTCAGGAAAGGCGCGCCGGACTCCCGTACCTCGTCCTCGATCTCCTGCGCCAGGCGGCGGTACAGGGCCAGTGGGCCGGGACTCAACTCCCGCTCCAGGAGCCGCTTTTCGAGCAGCTCGGGGGTCGGCAGCAGCCACAGCGCGGCCCGGCCGGGGAGGGCCCGGGCGACCTCCGGAGTGACCGTCGTGCCCTCGGCCACCGTCAGCGGGGCCGGGGGCAGCGCCCGTACGTCGTCGACGAGCATCGGGCCGCGCTCCCGGTGCAGCGACATCGCGAAGAGCTCGTCCACGGGTCTCGCCCAGCGCTCGTCGGGCGGCAGCGTCTCGAAGCGGACGGCCGACTCGTCGTGCGCTGCGAGCGCCCGGTCGCGATGCGCCCACGTGCGCGTGTCGGCGTGGTAGCGGCGCAGGCCGTACCGGCGGGCGAGGCGCTCGGCGACCGTCGACTTGCCGGCGCCGGGCGCGCCGCCCAGCCACAGGACGTGAGGCACGTGCTCAGCCGTTCACGAACTTCAAGCTGCCCGCGTCGTAGCGGTCACCGGCCACCGCGCCCGCCGGCGCCGCCGCGTCGATCGCGGCCAGGTCGTCCGCGGACAGCTCCAGCGTCGCGGCCTTGACGTTCTCCTCCAGGTACTTCTGGCGGCGCGTGCCGGGGATCGGCACCACGTCGTCGCCCTGGTGCTGCACCCAGGCGAGCGCCAACTGGCCCGCCGTGACGCCCTTCTCGGCCGCCAGCTCCTCCAGGCGCGCGACGATCGCGAGATTGCGCTCCAGGTTGCCGTCCGTGAAACGAGGCTGGGAGCGGCGAAGGTCGCCCTCCTTGAACTGCTCCGTCGACTTGTAGGCGCCGGTGAGGAAGCCGCGCCCCAGCGGCGAGAACGGCACAAGGCCGATGCCCAGCTCGCGGCACACCGGCAGGATCTCCGCCTCCAGGTCGCGCGTCCACAGCGAGAACTCGCTCTGCAGCGCCGCGATGGGATGCGTCGCGTACGCCTTGCGCAGCGTGTCCGCGCCCGCCTCCGAGAGGCCGAGGTGGCGCACCTTGCCCTCCTTCACCAGCTCCGCCATGGCGCCCACGGTCTCCTCGATGGGCACGTCCCGGTCGACGCGGTGCAGGTAGTACAGGTCGATGTGGTCGACGCCGAGCCTGCGCAGCGAGGCCTCGCAGGCCTGACGCACGTACGCCGCGTCGCCGCGGATCTCGACGGGCTCGCCGTACTTGTTGGCGAAGCCGAACTTCGTGGCGAGGACGGCCTGTTCACGGCGGCCCGGCGCCGCGAGGGCGCGGCCGATCAGCTCCTCGTTGTGCCCGGAACCGTAGAAGTCCGACGTGTCGAGCAGGGTGACACCGAGGTCGAGGGCGCGGTGGATCGTGCCGATCGACTGCTCGTCGTCGGACGGGCCGAAGCCGTGGCTCATGCCCATGCAGCCGAGGCCCTGCGCGGAGACGGTGAGCGCGCCCAGGCGGCGAGTGGGAAGGTTCGACATGGCGTGCTGCCTCCTGTGGTGGTGCCGGTGAGGTACGTGCCCGACGGTATGACCTGGAGCGCACTCCAGGGCAAGCGATCGCGCCCCGGGTACGCTTCCCGCGCGCCGGACGGGCCGGCGGTCGACGAGGGGGAGCGACACATGATCCGGTACGGAGGGGTGGCGTGCGCCGCTCTCGCGGCCTGCTTGCTGACCGTCACCGGGTGCGGGGCCAAGGGCGGCGACGGCGACGGGGCGCCCGCGTCGCCGAAGGCCCAAAAGGCGGATCTCTCCTGGAAGTTCGAGCACATCGCGGACTTCAACGGCGAGCTGACGGACGTCGCGGTCCTCGCCGAGGACGACATCTGGGCGGCCGGCGCCGAGAACGACGGCGGCTACGCGTCCCTGCTGCTGCACTACGACGGCACGCGCTGGACCCGCGAACCCCTGCCCGACGCCCTCGGCGACGGTGACGGCTACCCGCCGGTGCTCGAGGAGGTCGGCGACAAGGCCCTGTGGATGCGGTCGAGGCCGCGCCGGGAAGGCGTGCCGCAGGAGGACGCGGCGGCGGCCAAGTGGGCCCAGTGGGACGGCGCCCACTGGGCCGCGGTGCCGAATCCGCCGCCCGGCGGCGCGGGCGAACTGGAGGCCACCGCCACCGACGACATCTGGACGCTCACCGGCGAGCGGACCGCCGCCCACTTCGATGGCACGCGCTGGACCACGACCCGGCTCCCGTACAGGGCGGCCGACCTGGCCGCCGCCGGGCCCGACGACGTGTGGGCGGTCGGCAGCCGCTCCACGGGACCCGGCACCGAGACGGCCCACGGCGAGCGGTACGACCAGCCCGCCTCCATGCACTGGGACGGCACGTCATGGAAACCGGTGGACACGCCACAGGCCCGCTTCGAGGAGCCGATCCCGCCCGAGCCCGCCGCGGGCCTCGGGCAGGTCGTCGCGCTCGAAGGCGGGGAGGTGCGCGCCTACGGCACCAACTCCTTCAACCACGGCGAGGTCGACCCCGAACCGGAGGACCAGTACATCCGGCTGCGCCGGGACGGCGCGAAGTGGGTCGACCAGGAGCCCGCCCCCGGCGCGTGCGCGCTCCGCGTCCCCGTCGGCCAGGACTCGGGCGGCCTCTTCCTCGAGGGCAACTGGTACCTGACCGACTCCGGCCGCTGCGTAAAGATCACACGCAAGCGGCTGCCGCTGTCGACCGGCGCCCGCAAGGCCTCGAACCAGCAGCTGTGGCTGAAGGAGATCCACCGCATACCGGGCACCGACGAATGGATCGGCGCCGGAAAGGTGGAGGTCAGTCAGTCCGGCGACCCGTTCGGCGCGCCCGTGGTCGTACGCCTGGAACGCGGCTGAACCGCGTGCGCCGCCTCCCGCGGCTCCTCCGCATCGACAGCGCCACTCGTTGCATAAACGTGCACGGCGACGTATAGTCATGCCATCTAGGAGGAGGGTTCCATGGCGGTACGCGCAGCAGTGGCGGGGGCGAGTGGATATGCGGGCGGCGAAGTGCTGCGCCTGCTGCTCGCCCACCCCGAGGTGGAGATCGGCGCCCTGACGGGCAACTCGAACGCGGGGCAGCGCCTGGGCGCGCTCCAGCCCCACCTCTTCCCGCTCGCCGACCGAGTCCTCCAGGAGACCACGGCGGAGGTGCTCGCGGGGCACGATGTCGTCTTCCTGGCGCTGCCGCACGGGCAGTCCGCCGCCGTCGCCGAGCAGCTCGGCCCGGACGTCCTCGTCGTCGACATGGGCGCCGACTTCCGGCTGAAGGACGCGGGCGACTGGGAGACGTTCTACGGCTCCCCGTACGCCGGTACTTGGCCGTACGGCCTTCCCGAACTGCCGGGTGGCCGCGCCGCGTTGGAGGGATCCAAGCGCATCGCGGTTCCCGGTTGCTACCCGACGGCCGTCTCGCTCGCCCTCGTCCCCGCGTACGCCGCGGGGCTCGTGGAGAGCGAGGCCGTGATCGTCGCCTCCTCCGGCACCTCCGGCGCGGGCAAGGCGGCCAAGCCGCACCTGCTCGGCAGCGAGGTCATGGGGAACATGTCGCCGTACGGGGTGGGCGGCGGTCACCGGCACACCCCGGAGATGATCCAGAACTTCAGCGCCGCGGCGGGGGAGCGGGTCTCCGTCTCCTTCACGCCGACGCTCGCGCCGATGCCCCGCGGCATCCTCGCCACGTGCAGCGCCAAGGCCAAGCCGGGCGTCACCGCCGAGCACGTACGGGCCGCGTACGAGAAGGCGTACGGCGACGAGCCGTTCGTCAACCTGCTGCCCGAGGGGCAGTGGCCGCAGACGGCCGCCGTGTACGGGTCGAACGCGGCGCAGATCCAGGTCGCGTACGACGGGGCGGCGTCGGACACGGGCCGCGTCATCGTCATCAGCGCGATCGACAACCTGACCAAGGGCACCGCCGGCGGTGCCATCCAGTCCATGAACATCGCCCTCGGTCTCGACGAGACCACCGGGCTCTCGACGATCGGAGTCGCGCCGTGAGTGTGACGGCAGCCAAGGGATTCCAGGCCGCGGGCATCGCCGCCGGAATCAAGAACAGCGGGAACGCGGACCTGGCCCTCGTGGTCAACCGCGGCCCCCGCCTGGCGGCCGCGGGCGTCTTCACCTCCAACCGCGTCAAGGCGGCCCCGGTCCTGTGGTCCGAGCAGGTCCTCAAGGGCGGCGTCGTCTCCGCCGTCGTCCTCAACTCCGGTGGCGCCAACGCCTGCACCGGCCCCAAGGGCTTCCAGGACACGCACGCCACGGCCGAGAAGGTCGCCGAGGTCCTGGAGGTCAACGCCGGGGACGTCGCCGTCGCGTCGACCGGCCTCATCGGCGAGCTGCTGCCCATGGACAAGGTGCTGCCGGGCGTGGAGACGGCCGCGGCCCAGCTCTCCGAGCACGGCGGCGAGAAGGCCGCGATCGCCATCAAGACGACCGACTCCGTGCACAAGACGGCGGTGCACCAGGGCGAGGGCTGGACCGTCGGCGGCATGGCGAAGGGCGCCGGCATGCTGGCCCCCGGCCTCGCCACCATGCTGGTCGTCCTCACCACGGACGCCGACCTCGACAGCGACGTCCTGGACAGGGCGCTGCGCGACGCCACCCGCGTCACCTTCGACCGGGTCGACTCCGACGGCTGCATGTCGACGAACGACACGGTGCTGCTGCTCGCCTCCGGAGCCGCCGAAGTGACCCCGGAATACGAGGAGTTCGCCCAGGCCGTCCGCCTCGTCTGCGACGACCTCGGCCGACAGCTCATCGGCGACGCCGAGGGCGCCAGCAAGGACATCAAGGTCGAGGTGATCAACGCCGCGAGCGAGGACGAGGCCGTAGAGGTGGGCCGCTCCATCGCCCGTAACAACCTCCTCAAGTGCGCCATCCACGGCGAGGACCCCAACTGGGGCCGCGTCCTCTCCGCGATCGGCACCACGAAGGCCACCTTCGAGCCGGACGAGCTGAACGTCGCGATCAACGGCGTATGGGTGTGCAAGAACGGCGGCGTCGGCGAGGACCGCGACGAGGTCGACATGCGCTACCGGGAGGTCGTCGTCACCGCCGACCTCGCCGCGGGCACGGAAAGCGCGACGATCTGGACCAACGACCTGACCGCCGACTACGTCCACGAGAACAGCGCGTACTCCTCATGAGCGAGACGAACGACACCAAGCAGGCCACCGCGCGCAAGCACACCGCGCTCCCCAAGGCCCAGACGCTCATCGAGGCGCTGCCCTGGCTGACCCGGCACAACGGCAAGACGGTCGTCATCAAATTCGGCGGCAACGCCATGATCGACGACGACCTGAAGGCCGCGTTCGCGCAGGACGTCGTCTTCCTGCACCACGCGGGGCTCAAGCCCGTCGTGGTGCACGGCGGCGGCCCGCAGATCAGCAAGGCGCTCGACCGGCACGGCATCGTCAGCGAGTTCAAGGCGGGCCTTCGCGTCACCACCGAGGACGCCATGGACGTCGTGCGGATGGTGCTCGCCGGGCAGGTGCAGCGCGAGCTGGTCGGCCTGCTCAACCAGCACGGACCGCTCGCCGTCGGCATCACCGGCGAGGACGCGCACACCATCACCGCCACCAAGCACCAGCCCCGCATCGAGGGCGAGCTGGTCGACATCGGCCGCGTCGGCGAGATCACCGAGATCGACACCGGCGCCATCGAGGCCCTGCTCGCCGACGGCCGGATCCCGGTCGTCTCCTCGATCGCCCGTTCCCAGGACGACTCGCATGTCTACAACGTCAATGCTGATACGGCGGCTGCGGCACTCGCTGCTGCGCTGGACGCCGAGACGCTGATGGTGCTGACCGACGTCGAGGGCCTCTACGAGGACTGGCCCCACTCCGACGAGGTCATCAGCCGGCTCACCGCCACCGAACTCGAGAAGCTGCTCCCGGAGCTGGCGAGCGGCATGGTCCCGAAGATGGAGGGCTGCCTGCACGCCGTGCGCAACGGCGTGCACACCGCCCGCGTCATCGACGGCCGGGTCCAGCACTCGATCCTGCTGGAGATCTTCACCGATGAAGGCATCGGCACGATGGTCATCGCCGACAAAGAAGGCGACACAGAAGGCGACACCGAGGGGGAGGACAACTCGTGACCGCTAACCAGGAGTTGACGACGCGCTGGCAGGGCGCGCTGATGAACAACTACGGCACCCCGAGGCTGCCCCTCGTCAAGGGCGCGGGCGCCAGGCTGTGGGACGCCGACGGAAAGGAGTACCTGGACTTCGTCGGCGGCATCGCGGTCAACGCGCTGGGGCACGCCCACCCGGCGATCGTCGAGGCCGTCTCCACGCAGATCGCCTCCCTCGGCCACGTCTCGAACCTCTTCGTCGCCGAACCGCCCGTCGCGCTCGCCGAGCGGCTCCTCCAGCTCTTCGGCCGGGACGGCGCCGTCTTCTTCTGCAACTCGGGCGCCGAGGCCAACGAGGGCGCGTTCAAGATCGGCCGGCTCACCGGCCGCACCCACATGGTCGCCACCACCGGCGGCTTCCACGGCCGCACCATGGGCTCCCTCGCACTGACCGGCCAGCCCGGCAAGCAGGACGGCTTCACGCCGATGCCCGGAGACGTCACGCACGTCCCGTACGGGGACGTGGACGCGCTCAGGGCGGCCGTCACCGAAGAGACGGCCTTCGTCATCATCGAGCCGATCCAGGGGGAGAACGGCGTGGTCGTGCCGCCCGCCGGTTACCTCAGGGCGGCCCGCGAGATCACCCGCGCCACCGGCACCCTGCTCGTGCTCGACGAGGTGCAGACCGGCGTCGGCCGGACCGGGCACTGGTTCGCGTACCAGGCGGACGAGGGCATCGAGCCCGACGTCGTGACGCTCGCCAAGGGGCTCGGCGGCGGCCTCCCGCTCGGCGCGACGATCGCCTTCGGCGAGACGGCGAAGCTCCTGAAGCCCGGCCAGCACGGCACGACCTTCGGAGGCAACCCGGTCGCCTGCGCGGCGGGCCTCGCGGTCCTCGACACCATCGCGGGTGACGGCCTCCTGGAGAACACCAAGGCCGTCGGCGAGCGCATCAAGGCGGGCGTCGAGGCCCTCGGCCACCCCCTGGTCAGCCATGTCAGGGGCGAGGGCCTGCTGCTGGGTATCGTGCTCACCGGGCCGCGCGCGCCGCAGGTGCAGCAGGCGGCCCAGGAAGCGGGCCTCCTGGTGAACGCGCCCGCACCCGACGTCGTCCGGCTCATGCCGCCGCTGAACCTGAGCGACGCCGAGGCGGACGCGTTCCTCGCGGCGCTGCCCGCCGTACTGGACACGGCCGCCGACGACGAAGGACGAGCCTGAGGAATGGGACGACGATGAGCAGCAAAGCGGAGAGAGACGTAGCCGCGGCCACGAGCCTCGCGCACGCGGCGGCGGGAGTACCGCAGACGCGTGCCGCGCGGCACCGCCGGATAGTGGACATCCTCAACCGTCAACCCGTGCGCTCCCAGAGCCAGTTGGCGAAGCTGCTGTCCGACGACGGGCTCACGGTCACGCAGGCGACGCTCTCCCGCGACCTGGACGAGCTGGGCGCGGTCAAGATCCGCAACACCGGTGGTGAGCTGATCTACGCCGTGCCCAGCGAGGGCGGCTTCCGCACCCCGCAGGCCCCGCTCGGCGAATCGGCCAAGGAGGAGCGGATGCGCCGCCTGGCCGGCGAGCTGCTCATCTCGGCGGAGGCCTCCGCGAACCTGGTGGTCCTGCGTACGCCGCCGGGCGCCGCCCAGTTCCTCGCCTCCGCGATCGACCAGGCCGAACTGCACGTCATCCTCGGCACGATCGCGGGCGACGACACGGTGATGCTGATCAGCCGGGACCCGGCGGGCGGCCAGTCCCTGGCGGACCACATGCTCCGCCTGGCGCAGAACGACCACTGAGCGAAAGGGCGTTCCGGGGCCCGGGGCCGTGCGGCCTCAGAGTTCCGCGCGCTCAGGGTTCGGCGCGGGGAGGGCCCTCATGGCCGCCCTCCCCGGGAGCACGCTCCGTACGCGCGCCCAGGCCGGAGTCCCGCGCCCGCGCGACCGCCGCCGCCCGGTCCGGAAGCCGCAACTTCTGGAGGACGGCGGCCACATGGTTGCGTACGGTCTTCTCGCTCAGGACGAGCTTCCGGGCGATCGCGTGATTGCCGTGGCCGGCCGCGACGAGTTCGAGAACCTCGCGCTCGCGGGCGGTCAACTCCGGGAAGACCTGCTCCCGATAGCGTGCGTCGGTCCCGGTGAAGAAGCCGACGATCCGGTCCGCGACCGCGGCTCCGTACACGGCGTTCCCGGCCGCCACGCCGCGCGCCGCCCGCAGGATCTCCTCCCGGTCCGCCCCCTTGAGCAGATAGCCGCGGGCCCCCGCCCGGAGCGCCGCGAAGAGCGCCTCGTCGTCCTCGTGCATGGTCAGGACCAGGATGCCGAGGCCGGGCCGGGCCGCGAGGAGCAGCCGGATGGCGGCCACGCCGTCCAGTCCGGGCATCGCCAGATCGCAGAGCACGACGTCCGGCCGCACCCGCTCCACCACGTCGATCAACTCCCGGCCGTCGGCGGCCTCTCCGGTCACGGTGACGCCCTCGGCGCCGTCGAGCACGGCCCGCAGCCCGAACCGGAACATCGGATGGTCGTCCGCCAGGACGACGGTCAGCTCCGGGCCCATCACCGCTCCTCGAGCGGCAGCGACGCCCGTACCCGGGTGCCGTCCGCCCCGCTCTCGACCGTGAGCCGGCCGCCCGCCTGCTCGGCCCGGCGGCGCATCGAGGGGAGCCCGACGCCTTCGCTCCCCGCCGGTCCCATTCCGTGGCCGTCGTCCGCGACTCCCACCTCCAGGCACCCGTCGGCCGCGTCGAGCCGGACCGTCACGGAGCCCGCGCCGGCGTGCCGTTGGGCGTTGGTGACCGCCTCGCGGACGATCCGATAGGCGGCCGCCTCCACCTCGGGCCGCAGCGGCCGCAGCGTCCCGAGGGCCACGGTGACCGCGGGCCGGCCGGGCGCGGCGGCGCCGGCGAGCCCGCGTACGGCGCCTGCCAGGCCGTTCTCGTCCAGGGCGGCCGGGCGCAGATCGTCCAGGATGCGGCGGACCTCGTGGACGGCGGTGCCGGTCTCCGCGGTCAGCCTGTCCACCAGCGGATCGCCGGGGCGGGTCTCCCGCAGGGCCTGCAGACCGAGGGAGATCCCGGCGAGCGACGGGCCGAGACCGTCGTGCAGATCGCGGCGGAGCCGGTCCCGCTCGGTACGGGTCGCGGCCACCACGCGGTCCCGCTCCACCGCGAGTTCCCCGGCCAGCTCCAGGCTCCGCACCACCACCGCGACCTGCGGGGCGAGCGAGGCGAGCAGCCGCCGGTCGGAACCCCGGTACGGGCCGTACTCACCGGTCCGCGGCGGCACCCGCAACGTACCCATGTCCCTGCCGCCGACCCGTAGCGGCAGTACGCAGTCGTACGGACCGGCCAGAGTCGCGCCGTGCCGGGCCGTCTCGGCGCCGCCGGGGGAGTGCAGCGTGGCGGCGGGGGCGCGCAGCGCTCCGGCGACGGTGGCGAGCACCGCGGAGAGGAGTTCGTCCTCCCCGGCGTCGGCGACCCGGTCACCGAGCCGGGTCATCGCCCGTACCGGATCGCCACGGTCGCCGTGCACGAGCCGGTCGACGGCGGACTGGAGCCGGTCCCGCGCCGGGGTCAGGCCGACGGCGACCAGCGCCGCGGCCACCACCCCGGGCAGCGGTCCACGCCCCAAGGAGTCGCCGACGGTCGCGGTGACGAGCAGGTACACCGCGGCCACCGTCCCGGTCAGGGCGCCGTAGACCAGACCGCGCCGCAGGACGACCTCGATGCCGAGCAGTCGGTGCCGGATCACGCCGACCGCCACCGCGACCGGGATCAGGAACCCGAGGACGAACGACGCGACCTGCGAGGGCGAGAGGAACTGCGCGACCGCGAACGGCACCACCACGCACAGCAGCCACGCCAGTTGAGCGCGCTCCGGCGAGCGGGCCCGCACCAGGCGGACCACCGACCCCGCCCACACCACGAGGGTGCCCGACAGCAGGAGCAGCACGCCCGTCGCCGCGAGCGCCGGCACCGCACCGGGGACGGCGAGCGGCGAGGGGCCCGGCGCGATGTCGTCGTACCCCTTCGGGTCGAGGATCACGCCGGAGGCCAGGAGCAGCGTGCCGGACAGCGACGCGGCGACCGGCCACCGCCACCAGCGCGCGGCGAGCCGGCCGTCCGGATAGAGCGCGGGCAGCACGTTGAAGAGCGGGATCAGGCCGGGCAGCCACAGACCGGCGGCCGGCCATGCCGCCCACGTGGCCAGCGGCCAGGTGCCGGCCGTCACCCCGTGGCCGCCGTACGCGGCGAGCGCCTGCTGCGCGACCTGGAACAGGCCGACCGCCACCACGAGACGGCCCAGCGCGTTGCCCGGTCGCAGCCCGAGCAGCACCGCCCCGGTCGCGGTCCACACCACCGCGACCGCGGCGAACATCGCCGGGGCAGGGGCCCGCGCGCCGGGCAGCGTGCCGGCGACGGCCGCGAACGTTCCGAGGGCCACCGCCGCACCCACCGCCAGCACTGCCGGGGCATGCACGCGCATGGCCCTCATTGTGGCGCGGAGGCGGCGCCGCCGGGAGGGCCATGGCGCCCGATGACACCGGGCGGTCCGCCCGGGCGGACCGGGGCTCGGGCCTCAGGCGCCCGGGTCGCCCCAGGACGCACGATGCGGTCGTGCCACCGTTCCCCGGGGCCCGTGGTCGTGGGGAGTCCGCGCGACGACCGAAGGAGAACCGTCATGACCACTCTCGCAGCGAACCGCCGTCCCGTCGTTCCGGTCGCGGCCGGAACCGGGGTCGTCGCCCTGCTCCTGCTGCTCGTCGGCGGCTATCTGGAGACACCGTTCAGGTCGGGAGAGGACGGGTGGGGCCTGTCCGCCGGGCACGGTCTGCTCGAAGTGCCGGTCGCGGTCGGCTTCGTGGCGGCCGGGGTCGCCGTCGTCTTCGGTGTGGTGGTGCGCCGGGCCCTGCTCACGCCGCCGGTGCGGACCGCCCGTACCGCGCTGATCGTGACGCTGGTGGGGGTGCCCGCCGTGCTGGTGTTCTGGACCGGCCTGCCGGTCGTCCTCGCGTCCGCAGGCGCGTATCTGGCCCTGGACGCCCGCCGTCGGCACGGCGCCGTCCCCGCGACGGCTGTCGCCGCGCTGATCCTGTCGGCTCTGATCGTCGCGGAGGCTGTGCGCCTGGCCTTCACGGGCTGACCGCCGCTCCGGGGAGGGACGGCCGCGCTCACCGCGGCGGCCGTCCCTCCCCGGCGTTCAGTTCTTCTCCGCCGCCCTCGCCCGGTGCGACATCCACGCCGCGACCAGGGCGCCCGACACGTTGTGCCAGACCGAGAACACGGCGGCGGGCAGCGCCGCCAGCGGGCTGAAGTGGGCCGTGGCCAGGGAAGCCGCGAGGCCCGAGTTCTGCATGCCGACCTCGAAGGCCATGGCGCGCGAAGCGGGCTTGCCGAGCCGGCCGAGCTTTCCGGCGCCGTAGCCGAGCGCGAGGCCGAGGCCGTTGTGCAGCACCACCGCGACCATGACGAGGGCGGCGGCCGACTTGATGGCGTCGGCGCTGCCGGCGACCACCACGGCCACGATCACGGCGATGGTCAGCGCGGACAGCCACGGCAGCACCTTGAGCAGCCGGTCGACGTACCGGCCGAGCACGAGGCGCACGACGAGGCCCGCGATCACCGGGAGCAGCACGGTCTTCAGGATGTCCGTCATCATCGAGCCGGCGTCCACCGGCAGGTACGCGCCCGCGAGCAGCAGCGTCAGCGGCGGTGTGATCAGCGGCGCGAGCACCGTGGAGACGGTCGCGACGGACACCGAGAGGGCGACGTCGCCGCGCGCCAGGTAGGTCACGACGTTGGACGCGGTGCCGCTGGGCGCGCAGCCGACGAGGATGACGCCGGCCGCCAACTGCGGGGACAGGCCGAGCGCGTGGGCGATCGCCCAGCCGAGCCCCGGCATGATCACGTAGTGCGCGACGAGCCCGAGTCCCACGGCCCACGGCCGCTGCGCGACGCCCTTGAAGTCCGTGAGGGTCATCGTGAGGCCCATGCAGAACATCACGACGCCCAGCAGGTAGGGCACGTTGGTGCCCCAGCCGGCGAACGTGCCGGGGGAGGCGAGCCCCCAGGCTCCCGCGACGAGGACGAGCACAGGGAAGACGGTGACCGCGAGCCGCGCGGCGCGGTCGGTGGCCCCGCTCTCGACGGCTGTCCCGGCGGCGGTCTCCGCCGCGGGGGAGGTGGGGGACGTCTGTTCGGATTCGCTTCGCACCGGGCGATGCAACGCCTCGGTGGCGAATCCACGCAACCCCGTCTCGTTATGTGGTCCCTACACGGGAGCCGGTGTCCGTATAGGTGCTCATGTCCGTATACGTATCAGTACTTGGTGATCGCGGTCGTCCCGCCGGCCGTTCCGATCGCGATGTGCGGTGACCGTCCGGGGTGCAGCCAGGTCAGGATCCGGCGCATGGCGTCCTTCGGTACGGATACGCATCCGGCGGTGGCCCCGCGCCCGTTGACGTGCAGGAAGATTCCGGCTCCGCGGCCGTGCACGGGGCGGTGGTAGTTGAAGCCGATCACGAGCGCGTGCGCGTACTGCGTCGCGTAGTCGGCGAGGTGCTCGGACTCGGCGGCGCGGCAGTCGCGGGGGCGGGGCTCGGTCCAGCGGTTGTACGAGCGGGAGGCGTTGTCCTGGCACCACCAGGAGTCGCGGTGCACGCGCCGGTACGTCGCCGTGGTCCCACCCGGCGCCGCCTTCACGCCGAACGCGAAGGGCAGGTCGTAGAGGCCGGTCGGCGTCGTGTTGGTGTTCTGCTTGCGTTTGCTCCCCGCCGCGAGCCCCTTCGCCCCGAACCGCGCGGGCGCCGAACCGGCCTTCACCCAGCGGCCGTTTGCGCCCCGGTCCCACCAGGTGACGGTGCCGGTGGTCGAGGACGTACGGGGCGCCTGCGCGGTGATCAGCTGGCGGCCGCCGCCCGTGTCCGCCATGCGGGCGGGCAGCGGGTCGGCGGCGGCGGTGGTGGGGGAGGGGGCCGCGGCGAGGGCGGCGCAGGCGGCGACGGCGGTGGCGATACCTGCTCGAAAGGGGCGCATGGGTCAGAACGTAGCGGGCGGCAGCGGCAACGGCAGCCCGGGCAGGCCGTCCAGGCTCTTCGCGATGTACTCCTTCTTGTGGAAGTACGCGTCGAGCCCCGCGTCGTCCTCGCGCTCGAAGCGCCTGCCGTGCAGGTCGCGATCCTCGTCGTACGTCATGAAGGGCACGGTGTAGCCGCAGGTGTCGCGGATGTGTTCGGCGTGCACGACGATGACCGCGCGCAGGCCGTTGCGGGTCGGGTCGATGTCAGGGAAGCGGCCGACCAGTTCGGCGAAGCGGGGGTCGTCGCGGAACACGGGTTCGCCGCGGCCGTGCACCCGGACGATGTTCGGCGGGCCCTGGAACGCGCACCACATCAGGGTGATGCGGCCGTTCTCGCGAAGGTGGGCGATGGTCTCCGCGTTGGAACCGGCGAAGTCCAGGTAGGCCACGGTCCGTTCGTCGAGCACGGCGAAGGAGCCCTTGAGGCCCTTGGGGGAGAGGTTGACCGTCCCGTCGTCGGCGAGCGGGGCGGTGGCGGTGAAGAAGACCGGCTGGTCCTCGATGAACGTGCGCAGCCGCCCGTCTATGCGTTCATGACTTTTTCCCATACCGGGATGATGCCCGGTTCACGGCTCCTTCGTGGAGGGCGTCCGAACGGCGAAATATCCGCCGGCCAACAGCAGGGCGCACCCCGCGAGTTGGACGAGCAGCCATCCGATGACGCCGCTGGTCAGCGAGGCGGCGGCCAGCTGGCCGAGCGGTGACCGTGAGACACGGCCGCTCAGGGCGCGGGTGTGTGTCGGGACATCGGGCCGCTTGATCGTGACGCCGCCGGGTACCCCTCGTCGGGTCGGTCACGCGGATTCCGCGGCGCGGCCCCGAGGCACGATTGACGAAACATGCAGGACCCTGCATAATCATGCACAACGACAAGCGCACCGGCTTATCAGATCCACCCGGCCCGAGGAGCAGAGCACGTGAGCAGCAACACCGGCGATGTCCGCCTCTGGGGCGGCCGGTTCGCCGACGGCCCGGCCGAGGCCCTGGCGAAACTCTCCGCCTCCGTCCACTTCGACTGGCGCCTCGCCCCGTACGACATCGCGGGCTCCCGCGCCCACGCACGCGTGCTCAACAAGGCGGGGCTGCTCACCGAGGACGAGCTGACCCGCATGATCGCCGGCCTCGACCAGCTGGAGACGGACGTCGCGGACGGCTCCTTCGTCGGCACGATCGCCGACGAGGACGTGCACACCGCCCTCGAGCGCGGCCTTCTTGAGCGGCTCGGCCCGGACCTCGGCGGCAAGCTGCGCGCGGGCCGCTCGCGCAACGACCAGGTGGCGACGCTCTTCCGGATGTACCTGCGGGACGAGGCGCGGGCCATCGGCGGCCTGATCGCCGACCTCCAGGAGGCCCTCGTCGGCCTCGCGGAGGCGCACCCGGACGTCGCGATGCCGGGTCGGACGCACCTCCAGCACGCCCAACCGGTGCTCTTCGCCCACCACGTCCTGGCGCACGTCCAGTCCCTGTCCCGGGACGCGGAGCGGCTGCGCCAGTGGGACGAGCGGACGGCGGTCTCGCCGTACGGCTCCGGCGCCCTGGCCGGCAGCAGCCTCGGCCTCGACCCGGAGGCGGTGGCGCGGGACCTCGGCTTCGAGCACGGCAGCTCCGCCAACTCCATCGACGGCACGGCCTCCCGCGACTTCGTCGCCGAGTTCAGCTTCATCACCGCGATGATCGGCGTGAACCTCTCGCGGATCGCCGAGGAGGTCATCCTGTGGAACACGAAGGAGTTCTCCTTCGTCACGCTCCACGACGCCTTCTCCACCGGCTCGTCGATCATGCCGCAGAAGAAGAACCCGGACATCGCGGAGCTGGCGCGCGGCAAGTCGGGCCGCCTCATCGGCAACCTCACGGGCCTGATGGCGACGCTCAAGGCGCTCCCGCTCGCGTACAACCGTGACCTCCAGGAGGACAAGGAGCCGGTCTTCGACTCCTGCGACCAGTTGGCTCTCCTGCTCCCGGCGTTCACCGGCATGATGGCCACCCTCACGGTCAACCGGGAGCGCATGGAGGAGCTGGCCCCGGCCGGCTTCTCGCTCGCCACGGACATCGCCGAGTGGCTGGTGCGGCAGGGCGTCCCGTTCCGTGTGGCGCACGAGGTCGCGGGCGAGTGCGTCAAGGTCGCCGAGGCGGAGGGCAAGGAGCTCGACGGCCTCACCGACGACCAGTTCGCCAAGATCTCCGAGCACCTCACGCCCGAGGTCCGCTCGGTGCTCAACGTTCCGGGCGCCCTGGCCTCCCGCTCGGGCCGCGGTGGCACGGCGCCGAGCGCGGTCGCCGTCCAGCTCGCCGAGGTCAAGCAGGACCTGACGGTGCAGCGCGCCTGGGCCGACGCGAAGAAGTAGCCGCAACACACGTAGAGGCCCGGTTCACCCGTAAGGGGTGGGCCGGGCCTCTACGTGTCTGTGGTCAGCGGCGGGCCCGCGCGCCGCCCCCATAGCTCGACAGGTCGAGCAGCAGGCCGACGACGATCACGATCCAGCCGATCCCGCGGACCCCCACCACGGGCGCGTACGCGAAGACGTAGCCCAGGGTCGTCCACGGCAGCAGGACCAGGCCGATGAGCGGCAGCAGAACGCCGTTGAAGGCGCGGTCCACGAGATTGGTGAACAGCCACGTGATCACCAGCGCCACACGCGGCCCGATGGCAGCCATCGCCGCGAAGATGCAGCAGCCCATGCCGGTACCTCCCGAGAGTCGGACGTTCCGACAGTCGTAACACTGCGTGAGGGGATCGGCCACCGGAGACCTTCGAGCCTCGCATGAGACAGCCATGTCTCATCCGGGGTACTCTTGTCTCATGTCCTTCGATCGTGCCCAGGTGCTGCGCAGCGCCGCCGCCCTGCTCACCCGCAAATCCACGGCCACCATGGACGAGGTGGCGCGGGCCGCCGGCATCAGCCGCGCGACCCTGCACCGCCAGTTCGCGGGCCGGGACGCGCTGGTCCGCGCGCTGGAGGAGCTCGGCATCGCCGAGTGTGTGGCGGCGCTCGACCGCGCCGCGCTCGACGAGGGACCGGCCGCGGACGCGCTGCGCCGCCTCATCCGCGAGGTCGAACCGGCGGCGCCGCTGCTCGCCTTCCTCGTCACGGAGAACCAGCTCTTCGAGGGCGAGCAGCAGAACGCGGGCTGGGCCCAGCTGGACTCCCGCATCGAAGCGCTGTTCCGGCGCGGCCAGGAGGCCGGCGAGTTCCGGATCGACCTGACGCCCGCCTGGCTGACCGAGGCGCTCTACGGCCTCATCGGCAGCGCCGCTTGGTCCGTACAGGACGGCCGCGTCGCGGCCAAGGACTTCCAATTCATGATCGTCGAGCTGCTGCTCGGCGGCGCACTACGGAGAGTGGAACCATGACCAGCACACCACAGCGCACCCCTGCGGCGGAGGTGGTGTCGTCCCGTCCAGCGCGGTGGCTCGCCCTCTCCGTCCTCGTGCTGGCCGTGCTGCTCGTCGCCGTCGACGCGACCGTCCTCGGCCTCGCGACCCCGTACATCAGCGAGGACCTGAAGCCCTCCGGTACGCAGCTGCTCTGGATCGGCGACGTCTACTCGTTCGTCATCGCGGGCCTGCTCGTCTCGATGGGCAGCCTCGGTGACCGCATCGGCCGAAAGAAGCTGCTCCTGACGGGCGCGGTCGCGTTCGGCGCGGTCTCGGTGCTCAACGCGTACGCGACGACGCCGGAAATGATGATCCTGGCGCGCGCCCTGCTGGGTGTCGCGGGCGCGACCCTAATGCCCTCCACGCTGGCCCTGATCCGCAACATCTTCCACGACCCGCGCGAGCGTTCCCTGGCCATCGGCATCTGGGGTGCCATGGCCTCGGCCGGCGCGGCGGTCGGCCCCGTCGTCGGCGGGTTCCTGCTGGAGCACTTCTGGTGGGGCTCGGTCTTTCTGATCAACCTGCCCGTGATGGCGATCCTGGTCGTCGTCGGCGCGAAGCTCATCCCCGAGTCGAAGAACCCGGTGCCGGGCCCGTGGGACCTGCTGAGCGTGGTGCTCTCCCTCGTCGGCATGATCGGTGTCGTCTACGCGGTGAAGGAGGCGGCGGCGCACGGCTTCGGGCCGGGCGTGGCGGCGTCGGCGGTGGTCGGTGTGGCGGGTCTCGTGTGGTTCGTGCGGCGCCAACTCACGCTGCGGGCGCCTCTGTTGGACATGCGGCTGTTCCGCAACCGGGGCTTCTCGGGCGCGGTCCTCGCCGACCTGCTGACCATCCTCGGCCTCGCGGGCCTGGTCTTCTTCCTGTCCCAGTTCCTGCAACTGGTGCAGGGGCGTGCGCCGTTCGAGGCGGGCCTCGCCGAACTCCCGGCCGCGGTCGGGGCGGTGGTGGCGGGTCTGATCGCGGGCACGGTGGCGCGGCGCCTCTCGGTGCGTTCCGTCGTCGCGGGCGGGCTCGCGGCGGTGGGCCTGGCCCTCGCCGCGCTCACCACGCTGAGCCAGTCGACCGGATACCCGCTGCTCGGCACGGTGCTGCTCGTCGTCGGTATCGGCGCGGGCTTCTCGTTCACGGTGACGGCCGACGTGATCCTGTCCAGCGTGCCCAAGGAGCAGGCGGGCGCGGCGTCGGCGGTGTCCGAGACGGCGTACGAACTCGGTACGGCGCTCGGTATCGCGGTGCTCGGCTCGATCGTGACCGGCGTCTACTCGGGGTTCACGGTCCCGGCGGGCACGCCGGGCGACGTCGCGGCGGCTGCGCACGATTCGCTCGGCGGGGCGGTCGAGGCGGCGAGTGGCCTGCCGGCCGGGCAGGCGGACGCGCTCCTCGCCGACGCCCGGACCGCCTTCGTGGACGGCCTCCAGGTGGCGGCGGGCGTCGGAGCGGTGGTGCTCTTGGCGACGTCGGTGGCGGCGTGGTTCCTGCTGCGCGGCCAACGCCTGGAACAGTGACCATTTCAAGCCTCTGCGGCGATTGAGCAGCGGGGTCCGGGCGGAGCCCCGTGAGCGGAGGACGGCGCCGCAGCAAAAAGCCCGGTCGACCGGAAGATTCGGTCGGCCGGGCCCACGCACCCGTAGGAGCGGCTACGCCGCTTTCGCCTTCGAGGCGTACATGTCCACGTACTCCTGGCCGGACAGTCGCATGACCTCGGTCATGACCGAGTCCGTGACGGCCCGCAGGACGTACCGGTCGCGCCCCATCCCGTCGTAGCGCGAGAACTCCATCGGCTCACCGAAGCGCACCGTCACCTTGCCGGGACGCGGAATCCCCGCACCCCCGGGCTGCAGCTTGTCCGTGCCGATCATGGCGAAGGGGACGACGGGCGCACCCGTCATCAACGTCAGACGGGCGATGCCGGTCCGGCCGCGGTACAGGCGGCCGTCGGGGGAGCGCGTGCCCTCCGGGTAGATCCCGAAGATGTTGCCCTCCTCCAGGATGCGGCGGCCGGTCATCAGCGCGGCCACACCGCCGTTGGCCCCGTCGCGGTCGACCGGGATCATGCCGACCCCCGTGAAGAACCACGCCATGAGGCGGCCCTTGAGGGACTTGCCGGTGACGTACTCGTCCTTGCCGATGAAGAAGACCTGCCGGTCACAGACGAGCGGCAGCAGCATCGAGTCGATGAACGTCAGGTGGTTGCCCGCCAGAATGACGGGTCCGTTCCCCGGAATCTTCTCTGCGCCTTCCACACGTAGGCGGAACATCAGGCGCATGATCGGACCGAGCACTGCCTTGATGAGCGCGAAGCGGGACAACGAGCCCTCCGATGTCAAGGAATGAGCAGGGATGGGTACCTGGTTTGGACTGAGGAGTCTGTGCAGGTGAGGACGATACTCGCGGACGAGTACCCGTTGCACATCGGGTTCACCGAGTGGATACGCGGAGTTGACCGAAGTTTGCGCCCCGTTGATGCGCGGGCAACGCCCGGACGCCACGCCGCCACACCCTGACGTTCCGTCCAAGGTCTCCCATTCGTCACTTCTCCACCCCTACGATCGGTCTCGCTTTGACAGGTGCAAGGCAGTACTGGGTGGGAGGAGTGCTTCATGGGGAACCAGGGGAACGAGAAGTCACAGGCGGCGCAGGGGGCGCGGCAGCCACGGACCATGGGGGCGTTCGGCCGGCGTTCGCTGCTCGGCGCCGCGGTCGTCGGCGCGGGCGCGACGGCACTCGGGGCGGCCGGAACGGCGAGAGCCGCCGACAGGGAAAGTGGCGCGAATAACATGAACAAGGGCCTCGCGGGCCTCCCCGTGCCCACGGTCATCGCGCACCGCGGCACCAGCGGCTACCGGCCGGAGCACACCCTCGGCTCGTACCAGCTCGCGCTCGACATGGGCGCGCACATCATCGAGGCCGGCGACCTGTGCCCGACCAAGGACGGGCATCTCGTATGCCGTCACGAGCCGGAAATCGGGGGCACGACCAATGTGTCGGACCACCCCGAGTTCGCCGGCCGCAAGACCACGAAGAGCCTCGACGGCGTGGCCACCACCGGCTGGTTCACCGAGGACTTCACGCTCGCCGAACTGAAGACGCTGCGGGCCAAGGAGCGCATCCCCGCCACCCGCCAGCACAACACCCTCTACGACGGCCGCTGGGAGATCCCCACCTTCGAGGAGGTCCTGCGCTGGCGCGCCGAGCAGAGCAAGAAGCTCGGCCGCGAGGTGTGGATCTACCCGGAGCTCAAGCACCCCACCTACTTCCGCAAGCAGAACCTCGGCCTGGAGGAGCGCCTCGCCAAGGTGCTGCGCGCGCACGGCCTGCATCGGAAGAACTCGCCCGTCATCATCCAGTCCTTCGAGCCGACGAGCATCCAGCGCATGAACAAGCTGGTCGACAACCCGCTCGCGGTCCTGTTGTCCACGGCGAAGTCCCGCCCGTACGACTTCGTGGACAGCGGCGACCCGCGCACCGTCGCCGACCTGATCACGCCCAAGGGCCTCGCGGAGATCGCGTCGTACGCGAACGGCATCGGCCCGACCCTCGACCTGATCATCCCGAAGGACGCGAACGGCAAGCTGCTGCAGCCCACGACCCTGGTCAAGGACGCGCACAAGGCGGGCCTCATCCTGCACCCCTACACGATGCGCAACGAGAACACCTTCCTGCCGGCCGACTTCAAGAAGGGCACCGACCCGAACGCGTACGGCGACGCGTTCGGCGCCTTCAAGGCGTACTACGAGACCGGCATCGACGGTCTCTTCTCGGACAACTGCGACACGGCGCTCCTCGCCCGCGAGGACTTCGTCAACGGGTGACCCCCGGGCGCCGGTTGGAGTGAGACCCGGCCGCCCCGGCAACCGGCCGCCGGGGCGGCCCCGTCCCGCCGTACATGACGTACGACACCGTGATCGAGCCCCTGCGCGCCCTCCTCGCGGCCGAGGTCCGTGCCGAACTCCCGGGCGCCACCGGCGATCCCGGCGATCTCGAACAGGCCGTGTGGGTCCGCCTCCTGGAACACCTCGGCACCCAGGGCGCGCCGGACGACCCCGCCGCCTGGCTCCGCGAAGCCGTCCGCGCCGAGGCCCGCCTCCAGCGGCGTACGGCACTGCGCGAATTGCCGTACGGACTGTGGCCCGCCGCCGATCCGGACGCCGTCGACCCCGAACGCCGGGCGCTCGCCCGCGAACGCGACCAGGCGCTGCGCAGCGCGGTGCGCCGGCTGCCCGGCCGCTGCCCGCGCCTCATCGGCGCGCTGCTGTCCCCGCAAGACCTCACTTACCGTGAGATCGCGGGCGAGTTGGGTATCTCACAGGGCAGCCTTGGGCCGGAACGTTCCAGATGTCTGGGATGCCTGCGCAGAATCCTGCCCTCCGAGGTTGCGCTCACGGCCCGCCGGGCAAAGGGTGAAGGACAACCGGCGAACAGGTGAGCGGGAGGCATGCACACATGGGCATGAGCGTGACCATCTCTGCGGCGACCGAAGCGGATGCCGAACGGATCCTCAAGTTGCAGTACCTCTGCTACCAGAGCGAGGCGCAGCTCTACGGGGACTACTCGATCGAGCCGCTCACACAGTCCCTGGCCTCGATCAGGGCCGAACTCGACAGCGGCACCGTGCTCGTGGCGCGCCTCGGCGACGAGGTGGTGGCGTCCGTGCGCGGCACACTCGACGCCGACGGCACGGCGCACATCAACAAGCTGATCGTCCACCCGCGGATGCAGCGGCACGGCCTCGGCGGCCGGCTGCTCGCCGCCGTGGAGGCGGAGTTGGGGGCGGCGGGCACGGCCAAGCGCTTCCAGCTGTTCACCGGCCACCGCAGCGATCACAACCTGCGCCTGTACCGGCAGCACGGCTACGAGACCGTATCGACGGAACGCGTCGACGAGCGCCTCACCGTGGTGACGCTCGCCAAGGACGCCGGGTCCGAGGGAGCTGCCGCGAAGAAGGCGTTCGCGGCGAGCGCCTGACGGTCAGCTCTCCGGCTGCTGCCGCTTGAGCACACCCTTGCGCAGCCAGTACATCGCGCTCAGCGGCAGCAGCACCGGGATGAACAGATAGCCGATCCCGAAGTCCGACCACACGGTCGCGTCCGGGAACGCGGACGGCTCCACCAGCGTCCACGTGCCGACGATCAGCACACCCGCCAACTCCAGTGCGCAGCACACGAACGCGGCCCGCCGCGCCGTGTCCCCGCCGCGCACCAGCGAGTACGTGATGAAGGCGTACACGAGCCCCGCCACCGCCGAAAGCGAGTACGCCAGCGGCGCCTTGTCGAACTCGGTGGAGATCTGCACGGCCGAGCGCGACACGGCGCCGACCACCATCACGCCGTACAGCCACACCAGCAGGATGCCGGGCCCGCCGATGAGGCGGCGCCGCTTCTTCTCGGCCTTGGCGGCGGCCTTCGCGGCCTGCGCGGCGGCCTTCGCGGTGTCCTTCTCCTCAGCGGTCACAGCCACCTCAGCCTCCCCAGATGTCAAAGAGCCGCACCTCGAGCACGGCGAGCACCACGCCGCCCGCGGCGACCGTCACCGAACCCCAGCGGGTGCGCTCGGCGAGCGACATGAAGCCCGCCGCCGGAACGCAGGCGAACGCCCCGATCAGATACGCGACGAAGATCGTCGTGCCCTGGTCCGGCTTCTCGCCCCGAGCCAGCTGCACGATCCCGACCACCAGCTGCACCAGCGCGAGCACCGACACCACGGCCATGCCGATGAAGTGCCAGTCCTTGGTCGGCTGGTCGCGATACGCGGCGAAACCGCACCAGGCCGCGAGCGCCAGCGCGGCGAGACCCGTCACCAGGGTCAGGACATCAAGCATGGCCGTGAGCCTATTACGGGCCAAAAGACCCGATGCGCTCGACCCCGGTATGCCCCGTACCCTCGGGACATATGAAGATCACCGCTGACGCCCTGCTGTTCGACAACGACGGAACCCTGCTCTCGTCGATGGAGTCGGTGTACCGCTGCTGGACCCGCTGGGCCGAGGAGTACGGGATCACCGCCGAGGCCTTCGCCGCCGTCGAACTGCACGGCCGCCCCGCCGCCGAGATCGCCGCCGACCTGCTGCCCGCCGAGAAGGTTCCCGGCGCCGTCGCCCGCATCGAGGAGCTGGAGGTCGAGGACGTGCCGAACGGCGGCACCCACGTCCTGCCCGGCACGCTCGACCTGCTCACTTCCCTCCCCGACGAGAACTGGGCCGTCGTCACCTCCGCCACCCGCCGCCTGGCCGAGGCCCGGCTCGCCGCCGTCGGGATCAGGACGCCGCTGCTCATCGCCGCCGACGACATCACGCACGGCAAGCCCAACCCCGAGCCGTTCCTGCTCGCCGCGGGGAAGCTGGGCGTGGACCCGGAGCGCTGCGTCGTCTTCGAGGACGCCCCGGCCGGTCTCACCGCGGGCCGCGCCGGCGGCATGAAGACCGTGGCGTTGACCACAACGCACGAGGCGGACGAGCTGTCCGCGGACGTCGTGGTGAAGGACCTCTCGGCCGTGTCCGCGCAGGTCACGGACGCGGGCGTGGAGATCACCGCCGCGAGCTGACCCTTCGTGGGTGATCGGCCCCCGCCGTCCGCATACCGGACGGCGGGGGCCGATCGCGTCCTCACGTCTGCTTTACTTGCCCGCATGACCACGACGAGCAGCCGCACCCTTGCGACCGAGGCGACCATGACGCCCGGTGCTGCTTGTATGTGTCGAATGTGCGCCTTCTGAGGGCCCCCACCCCGCCTGTTCTCGCGCCCCGAAGCGAGACCCGCGCGCCCTGTTCCGTAGGGAGTGACTCCGCAGGGAGAAACAGTCCACCTACGTGACCAGTCCACCTACGTGACAGGGTCTGCCCCGCGCACAGCTTCTCCGCACCGGCTCGCCCGCCTCGGCGAGAACCTGTCGCGCCCGGAAACTTCGCACGTCACCGAGCAAGTTCCCGACCGAATGCCCCGTGCCCGGCGCCACCCGTGCCGCGCACTCGACAGCTACGGAAACCCACGTGATCACCACCAAGGGCCTCACCAAGGTCTACCGCTCGCGCGGCCGAGAGGTCACCGCCCTCGACGGCGTCGATCTGCACGTGCGTGAAGGCGAGGTGTACGGCGTCATCGGCCAGTCCGGCGCCGGCAAGTCCTCGCTGATCCGCTGCGTGAACCTGCTCGAGCGACCGACCGCCGGCACCGTGACCGTCGCAGGACAGGACCTCACCGCCCTCGTCGGCCGCGGCTCGCGCGCCGGCAAGGAACTGCGCGAGGCGCGCAGCCGCATCGGCATGGTCTTCCAGCACTTCAACCTGCTGTCCTCGCGCACCGTGCAGGACAACGTCGAGCTGCCGCTGGAGATCCTCGGCAAGTCGGGGAAGGAACGTTCCGCCAAGGCGCTGGAACTCCTCGACCTGGTCGGCCTCGCCGACAAGGCCAAGTCCTACCCCGCCCAGCTCTCCGGCGGCCAGAAGCAGCGCGTCGGCATCGCCCGCGCGCTCGCCGGCGACCCGAAGGTGCTGCTCTCCGACGAGGCGACGAGCGCCCTCGACCCGGAGACCACCCGCTCGATCCTCCAGCTCCTGCGCGACCTCAACCGGCAGCTCGGCCTCACCGTGCTGCTGATCACGCACGAGATGGACGTCGTCAAGACCGTCTGCGACTCCGCCGCCCTCATGGAGCGCGGGCGGATCGTCGAGTCCGGCACCGTCAGCGAACTCCTCGCGACGCCCGGCTCCGAACTCGCCTCCGCGCTCTTCCCGGTCAGCGGCGAGGCGTCCGGCGCCGACCGCACCGTCATCGACGTCACCTTCCACGGCGAGTCGACGACCCAGCCGGTCATCTCGCAGCTCTCCCGCACCTACAACGTCGACATCTCGATCCTCGGCGCCGCGATGGACACCGTCGCGGGCAAGCAGGTCGGCCGCATGCGCATCGAACTGCCCGGCCGCTACGACGACAACGTCGTGCCGATCGGCTTCCTGCGCGAACAGGGCCTCCAGGTCGACGTCCAGGGCGCCGCGCCCTCCGCGGTACTGAAGGAAGGTGTCACCAAGTGACCTGGTCGGAGATGCAGCCGCTGCTGTCCCAGGCGTGTTGGGACACGTTCTACATGGTCGGCTGGTCCACGCTCATCGCGGTCGTCGGCGGACTGCCGCTCGGCGTGCTCCTCGTCCTCACGGACCGCGGCGGACTGCTGCAGAACGCGTTCGTGAACAAGGTCCTCGGGCAGGTCGTGAACATCGTCCGCTCGATGCCCTTCATCATCCTGATGGTCGCCCTGATGGGCTTCACGCGCGCGGTCGTCGGCACCACCATCGGCCGCGAGGCCGCCATCGTGCCGCTCGCCATCGGCGCCATCCCGTTCTTCGCGCGGCTCGTCGAGACGTCCGTGCGCGAGGTCGACGGCGGCCTGATCGAGGCCGTGCAGTCGATGGGCGGCAACACCTGGACCGTCGTACGCAAGGTCCTCGTGCCCGAGTCGCTGCCCTCGCTGATCTCGGCGACCACCACGACGATCGTCGCGCTCATCGGCTACTCGGCCATGGCCGGCACCGTTGGCGCGGGCGGCCTCGGCGACATCGCGATCCGCTACGGCTACCAGCGCTTCGAGGCCAGTCTGATGTGGATCACGGTGGCGATCCTCGCCGTCGTCATCTCGCTCATCCAGTTCGCGGGCGACAGCGGCGCCCGGGTCCTGCACCGCCGCGCGGGCAAGGGCGGGGACCCGGTCCGCTTCAACCTTTTCGCGGGCCGTACCGCTGTCACCGCCACCAAGTCCGGCTGAATCCTGTTCTCCCCGTCGTACCCCGGCGGGTCGCACCACTGATGGAAAGGCACTTTTCGTGCGTAACACCACCAAGATCACCGCAGCTGTCCTCGCCACCGGCGCCCTCACCCTGGGCCTGACGGCTTGTGGATCAGGCAACTCCGACGACGCGGGCTCCAAGGCCAAGGCCTCCGACCCGCTGGTCGTCGCCGCGACTCCCGTCCCGCACGCCGAGATTCTGAACTACATCAAGAAGAATCTGGCGAAGAAGGAAGGCCTCAAGCTCGAGGTCAAGGAGTTCACCGACTACGTGACGCCGAACAACGCCACCGAGGACGGTTCGGTCGACGCCAACTACTTCCAGACGAAGCCCTACCTGGAAGACTTCAACAAGAAGAACGGCACGCACCTCAAGTCGGTCGCCACCGTCCACCTGGAGCCGCTCGGCCTCTACTCGCAGAAGGCCAAGAAGATCGACGGCCTGAAGAAGGGCGGCACCGTCGCCCTTCCGAACGACGCCGACAACGAGAGCCGCGCCCTGCGCTTCCTCGCCGCGAACGACCTCATCACCCTGAAGAAGGGCTCGGAGGCCACCGCGACCCCGCAGGACATCGCGAAGAACCCGAAGGACCTCCAGTTCAAGGAGGTCGAGGCGGCGCAGACCCCGCGCTCCCTCAAGGACGTCGACGCCGCGGTGATCAACGGCAACTACGCCATCGGTGCCGACCTCAGCCCGGCCAAGGACGCCCTCGCCCTGGAGTCCACGAAGAACAACGCGTACAACAACGTGCTCGCCATCAAGGACGGCAACCAGGACGACCCTCGCGTGAAGAAGCTCGCGAAGCTCCTGACGTCGCCCGAGGTGAAGAAGTTCATCGAGACCAAGTACAAGGGCTCGGTGCTCCCCTCCTTCTGATGCCGACTCCCTTGAAGCACACGATTCCCGCCGCCGTGATCGCCGGGGCACTCGTCCTCGGCCTCACGGCCTGCGGTTCCGACAAGGCGGACGCGAGCCAGAAGCTGGTCGTCGGGGCGACGCCGACCCCGGCCGGCGAAGTCCTCACGTACGTACAGAAGAACCTGGCCGAGAAGGCCGGACTCGACCTGGAGATCAAGGAGTTCACGGACTACGTCCTGCCGAACACCGCGCTCCAGCAGGGCGACCTCGACGCCAACCTGTTCCAGCACACGCCGTACCTGAAGGACTTCAACAAGTCCAAGGGCACGACGCTCGCGCCGGTCACCCAGGTCTACCTGCCGCCGCTCGGCTTCTACTCCAAGAAGACGAAGGACGTGCGCGAGCTGCGTGACGGGGCGACCGTCGCGCTGCCGAACGACATCACCAACGAGGGCAGGGCGCTCGAACTCCTCGCCTCCCAGGGCGTGATCGGCCTCAAGAAGGGCGCCGGACTGAACGCGACGCCCGAGGACATCGCGAAGAACCCCAAGGGGCTCAAGTTCAAGGAACTCGAAGCGGCCCAGCTGCCGCGCTCGTTGGACGACGTCGACGTGGCCGCCGTCAACAACAACTTCGCGATGGACGCGGGCCTCAACCCCAAGAAGGACGCCATCCTTCTGGAGTCCGTCAAGGACAATCCGTACAACAACATCCTCGCCGTCAAGAAGGGCGACGAGGACGACCCGCGGGTCAAGAAGCTGGCGAAGCTGCTGACTTCACCCGAGGTCAAGAAGTTCATCGAGACCAAGTACAAGGGTTCGGTGCTCCCCGTCTGAGGGGCCCGTACCGTGCGCTTTCATGGGGGCCGCTCCCGGCAACGGGGGCGGCCCCCATGTGCAGTTACGTGCCTTCATGCTGCATGCTGGGCACTTCACGAGGCCCGACGCGCGAAGGTAGAAGGCCAACGAAGGTTACGGAGCGGCGCATGACGAACACCTTCCCCGAGATCTCCATCAGCACGGAGCGCTTGGTCTTGCGTCCACTCGACGAGGACGACGTGCCCGCGCTCGCGGAGATGATGAACGACGAGCTGGTCGCCGCCTGGACGTCGGTGCCGCAGCCGTTCACGGAGGAGGGTGCCCGCCGCTGGATCTCCGAGGGCGTTCCGAGGCGCCGCGCGAGCGGCGCCGGACTCGACCTCGCCGTCACCGAGTTCCTCACCCAGCGTCTCGTCGGCACCATCCGGCTCACCGAGACCGACTGGCACGTGCGGTCCACCGAGCTCTCGTACATCGTCGCCCCCTGGGCGCGCGGCGAGGGCTACGCGTCGGAGGCCGCGCTCGCCACGGCCCAGTGGCTCTTCCGCGACCAGCACCTGGAGCGCATCGAGCTGCGCACCGCCGCCGACAACACCGCGGCCCAGCAGGTCGCCCAGAAGATCGGCTGCATCAGCGAGGGCGTCCTGCGCAACGCGTGCATAGCGCGTACGCGCACCGAGGACGGCGGCCTGGCCGAGGCCCGTACGGACTTCATCGTGTGGAGCCTGCTGCCCGAGGACCTGGAGGGCGTCACCGAGCAACTGGCGGAGGCCGGGGGTTTCACCGCCTTCTCGGACTGGAACTGACCTCACGGGCGGTCGAAGGGCCGGGCAGGTACGCTCACGGTGCCCCGATCCCGGCGGCGCCCCCGACCTCCGTGCCGCATGGGCACGTACGTACCCGAGCACACCCTGGAGACTGACGACGATGGCCGACCGGGTCACGGTGATCGGCTGGGACGGTTCGCCGCTGACGGACGCGGCCCGCTCGGCACTCGGCGCGGCCACGCTCGTGGCGGGCGCCGCACACCACCTGGCGCTGCCCGAGGTGCCCGAGCGCGCCGAGCGCGTCCGGCTCGGCAGCGTGGCCCTCGCCGCCCGCCGCATCGCAGGCCACCGCGGCACGGCCGTCGTCCTCGCGGACGGTGACCCCGGCTTCTTCGGCGTCGTACGCACCCTGCGCGCGCCCGAGTACGGCCTCGAGGTCGAGGTCGTGCCCGCCGTGTCCTCGGTCGCTCAGGCGTTCGCCCGCGCGGGCATGCCCTGGGACGACGCACAGGTGGTCGTCGCACACCGCCGCACCCTGCGACGCGCGGTGAATGTGTGCCGCGCCCACACCAAGGTCGCCGTCCTGACCTCACCCGGCGCCGGGCCCGCCGAACTGGGCCTGTTGCTGGAGGGCGTCCACCGCACCTTCGTCATCTGCGAGGAACTCGGCACCGACCGCGAACAGGTCACCGTCGTCACCTCCGACAAGGCCGCCGACCACACCTGGCGCGACCCCAACGTCGTCATCGTCATCGGCGGACCGGTCACCGGCGCCCCCGCGAGCGGCAACTGGCTGGCCGGCGGCGACCCCGACGGGGCACCGCGCGGCTGGGCGCTGCCCGCCGAGGAGTACGCGGGACCCTTCGGCGAGGGCGAGACCGAACAGCTGCGCGCCGCCCAACTCGCCCGCCTCGGGCCGCGCGCGGGCGACCTCGTGTGGGACATCGGCTCCGGCAGCGGAGCGTTCACGACGGAGGCCGGGCGGTTCGGCGCCGCCGTCATCGCCGTCGACCGCGACGCCGACGCCTGCGCCCGCACCCTCGCCGTCGCCCGGCGCTTCGGCGTCCAGGTCCAGATCGTGAACGGCACCGCCCCGTACGCCCTGGAGGACCTCCCGGAGCCCGACGTCGTCCGCGTCGGCGGCGGGGGAGCGGCCGTCGTCTCGGCCGTCGCGGACCGGCGCCCCGCCCGCATCGTCACGCACGCCGCGACACGCGATGCCGCCGAACTCATCGGCAGGGACCTGACGGAGCACGGATACGACGTCGAGTGCGCCCTCCTGCAATCCGTCGAACTGGACACTCGCGCCTGGACGGAGAAGGAGCGGACCGTGGGGTTCCTCCTGTCCGGACGGCTGCCCGTCCGCCACCCGTGACCCGGGCGGCGCGCCGCGCGCGGTAGGCTGGCCGATCGTTGTACCGCACCGGGACGTTCGGTTCTTCGTACGCCAATGTCCCGAAAACGCACCACTTTTGAGGTGCGTGTGGTACGGCAGCGACCGGAGGACGCGCAACGTGGCGCAGTCCACAGAAGGCCATGGTCGAACTACGTTCCGTGGCCGCGGTCCGACCGGGACAATGCCTGTTGTCCGGAGCGGTTCGTGCCGCGTGGCGCGCGCGCTCGTTCTTGTTGACGGGCGGTCGACGCGTCGCCCCGGACAGCGAAACAGTGAATCGTGAAGGTGCACGCAGTTCCGGCGGACGGCCGGGGGCGGCCAGGAAGTTCTCATTCGATGGGCGAGGGGTAGGCATGACCGACACCGGTCAGGTTCCGGGCGAAGGGCTGCCGGAGGACGCAGGCACGGCGGAGCCGCCGGGCGTTCCCGCACCCGGCGCGTACACCTACCTCGATCCCTCCGACGCCACGGCCGAGGACGACGAGATCCTTCTGATGCCCGGTTCGCAGGGCGCCTGGGGGCAGCAGCCCACCGACCACAGCCAAGGCCAGGGCCAGCAGTACGCCCCGGCCCCGGCCCAGCCGCGTCGCCCGCTGCACATGGGCCCCGCCGTCCCCGACACCAACGGCAGCCCCGTCCGTTCGCTCGCCGACCGCGGCCCCGCGCAGATGCCGGCCCGCCAGTCGGGCCCGCCCACCACCGGCCCGGAGTACCTGGACATCCCGCCGCAGGGCGCGGCCCCGTGGCAGCCGGCCCAGGCGCAGGCCCCCGCAGAAACGGTCGCTCCGCAGTACACGCAGCCCGAAGCGCCCGCGCACGACCAGGAGTTCGCCCAGGTCGGCGCGTACGCCTACGCCGCGCACGAGCAGGGCCAGGGCGGCTACGACTACCCGCAGTCCCCGGACTACGCGGCGCAGGGATACGCCCAGCAGCCCGCCGCGGACCAGACCCTCGGCCAGTTCGTCCCGGTGGACGGCATCGTCCCCACGACCCCACACCTGGCCCCGACCCCGCCCCAGCCGATGTCGGTCCCCCCACTCCCGGAGGAACAGTCGGCGCAGCAGCACCTCGGCGCGGACGAGCAGTACGCTGCCGCTGACGCCGCCGGGCAGGCTGCTTCGGGTCAGTGGGACGCGGTCGACCTGCAGGGCGCTGCCGACCAGTGGGGCGTGGCCAACGACCAGATCGGGACCGGGCAGCAGTCCGTCGGCGACGCGTACGCCGTGGCCGATCCGCAGGCCGCCGCCGGGCAGCAGGCCGCTCCCGGCCAGGAAGCCGTCGGCGATCACGGTGCCGTGCCCAACTCGCAGGCCGCCGCTGGGCAGCAGGTCGTTGGCGATCCGCAGGCCGTTGCCGCCCAGCAAGCACTGGCCGACCAGCAGGTCGTCGGCGACCACGGTGCCATGCCCAACTCGCAGGCCACCTCCGGGCCGCAGGCCGTCGGCGACCATCCCGTCCCGACCGACCAGCAGGCCGTGGGCGACAATGCTGCCGCGGCCGCGCCGGCCCTTGCCGACCAGCAGGCCGCAGGCGACCACTCTGCCGCGGCCGACCCGCAAGCCGCTGCCGGGCCGCAGGCCGTCGGCGGCCCGCAAGCGCCGACCGACCCTCAGGTCGTAGGCGATTACGCTGCCGCGACCGACCCGCAGGCCGTTGCTGGGCAGCAGGTCGGCGGTGACTCAGAGGCCCTTGCCGACCAGCAGGTCGCAGGTGACCACTCGGCCGCGGCCGACCCGCAAGCCGCTGTCGGGCCGCAGGCCGTCGGCGGCCGGCAAGCCTCGACCGACCAGCAGGCCGTGGGTGACCACGTTGCCGCAGCCGATCAGCAGGCCGTTGCTGGGCAGCAGGTTGCCGGTGACCCGCAGGCTGTTGTCGACCAGCAAGCGCTGGCCGATCAGCAGGCTGCGGGCGATCACGGAGCCGTGCTCAACTCGCAGAACGCTTCCGGGCCGCAGGCCGTCGGCGGCCATCACGTCCCGACCGACCAGCAAGCACTGGCCGGCCAGCAGGCCGTGGACGACCACGCCGCCGGGACCGACCCGCAGGCCGCTGCCGGGCCGCAAGGCGCCGGTGACCCGCAGGCCGCTGGTGGCTCTCAGTCCGTTGCCGGCCAGCAGGCCGTGGGCGATCACGCAGCCGTGCTCAACTCGCAAACTGCTGCTGACCCGCAGGCCGCAGGTGACCACGCCGCCGGGACCGACCCGCAGGCCGCTGCCGGGCCGCAAGGCGCCGGTGACCCGCAGGCCGCTGGTGGCTCTCAGTCCGTTGCCGGCCAGCAGGCCGTGGCCGACCAGCAGGCCGTCGGCGGCTACGCAGCCGTGCCCAACTCGCAGGCCGCTGGTGACCCGCAGGCCCTTGCCGACCAGCAGGCCGTGGGTGATCACGCCGGCGTGCCCAACTCGCAGACTGCTGCTGACGAGCAGGCCGTAGGCGACCACGCCGCGGGGACCGACTCGCAGGCCGCTGCCGGGCCGCACGGCGCCGGTGACCCGCAGGCCCTTGCCGACCCGAAGGCCGCAGGCGACCACGCCGCCGCGACCGACCCGCAGGCCACTGCCGACCCGCAGGCCGCAGGCTCCCCGCAAGCCGTCGGCGCCCCGCAGGCCACTGCCAACCCGCAGGTCGCCGGCGACCCGCACGCCGTCGCCGACTCGCACGCCCCCGCCGACCACCACCCCGTGGCCGCCCCCCAACCCGTCGTCGACCAGCACACCCCGGCCGACCAACACGCCGCCCCCGGCCAGCCCGCCCCCGCCCCGCACAACGTCACCGACCCCCCGTTCGCCGCTGCCCCTCAGGCCGCCATCGACCCGCAGGACCCGCACGCCATGGCCAACCAGCAGTCCGCCGAACAGGCACCCGTGGGAGACGAAGCGGTCACCCCCGAGCACGTAGTGGAGTGGGGCACCCAGGGCCCCGAGTCCGCCGAGGTCACCCCGGAGGGAGCCGCGAGCGTGCCCGCCCCGCGTGAAGGGGACTCCGGCGCGATCCCGCTGCCCGAGTCCGCCCACACCGAGGACCCCGCGGAGCAGACCGTCGCTCCCGCCGAGCTGACGGGCGAACCCGAGCACCTGATGCCGGAGCCCGAGGCGCACCCCGCCGCTCCCGCCTACGACGACACCGAGCGGGAGGCGGTGCTGCGCGTGATGCGCGAGCGCCGCGACATCCGCAACGGCTTCCGCAGCGACCCGATCCCGCACGAGGTGCTGCTGCGCGTCCTGGAGGCGGCCCACACGGCGCCGTCCGTGGGCCACTCGCAGCCCTGGGACTTCGTGGTCATCCGCTCCGCGGACACCCGCCGCGCGATGCACGAACTGGCCATGCGCCAGAAGGACGCGTACGCCAAGTCGCTTCCCAAGGGCCGCGCGAAGCAGTTCAAGGAACTGAAGATCGAGGCCATCCTCGACACCCCGGTCAACATCGTCGTGACCGCCGACCCGACCCGCGGCGGCCGCCACACCCTCGGCCGCCACACGCAGCCGCAGATGGCCCCGTACTCCTCCGCGCTCGCGGTCGAGAACCTGTGGCTCGCGGCCCGCGCGGAGGGCCTCGGCGTCGGCTGGGTCAGCTTCTTCGACGAGCGCGAGATGGTCCGCTCCCTCGGGCTGCCGGAGCACCTCGAGGTCGTCGCCTACCTCTGCGTCGGCTACGTCGACGAGTTCCCGGACGAGCCGGAACTGATGCAGGCCGGCTGGTCCAAGCGCCGCCCGCTGTCGTGGGTCGTCCACGAGGAGACGTACGGCCGCCGCGCCCTGCCCGGCGAGGACCCGCACGACCTGCTCGCGGAGACCGTCTCCAACATCCGCCCGCTGGACGCCAAGGCGCTCGGCGAGGCGTGGGAGCGGCAGAAGCGGATGACGAAGCCCGCGGGCGCGCTCGGCATGCTGGAGATCATCTCCGCCCAGCTGTCCGGCCTGTCCCGCGTGTGCCCGCCGCCGATCCCCGAGCCCGCGGCCGTCGCGATCTTCGCCGGTGACCACGGGGTGCACGCCCAGGGCGTCACCCCCTGGCCGCAGGAGGTCACCGGCCAGATGGTCGCCAACTTCCTGGGCGGCGGCGCGGTCTGCAACGCGTTCGCGAGCCAGGTCGGCGCCGAGGTCTGCGTCATCGACGTCGGCGTGGCCGGTGAACTCCCCGCCACCCCCGGCCTGTTGCCCCGCAAGGTCCGCGCCGGCACCGCCGACATGACGACGGGCCCCGCCCTGACCCGCGAAGAGGTCAAGGAAGCCATCGAGGTCGGCATCGAGACGGCCCGCGACCTCGTGGCGGCCGGCAACAAGGCGCTGCTCACCGGCGAGATGGGCATCGCGAACACGACCGCGTCCGCCGCCCTGATCTCCGTCTACACCGAGGTCGACCCCGCCGAGGTGACCGGTCGTGGCACCGGCATCAACGACGAGACGCACGCCCGCAAGGTCGAGGTCGTGCGCCGCGCCCTCGACGTGCACAAGCCCGACCCGGCCGACCCGATCGGCGTCCTCTCGGCGGTCGGCGGCCTGGAGCACGCCGCGATGGTCGGCCTGCTCCTCGGCGGCGCCTCGCTGCGTACGCCGGTGATCCTCGACGGCGTCAGCGCCGGCGCCGCCGCCCTGGTCGCCCGCGCCATCGCCCCCGAGGTACTGGCCGCCTGCATCGCGGGCCACCGCAGCGCCGAGCCCGGCCACGTCGCAGCGCTCAACAAGCTGGGTCTGCGCCCGCTCGTCGACCTGGACCTGCGCCTCGGCGAGGGCACGGGAGCCCTCCTGGCCCTCCCGATCGTCCAGAGCGCGGCCCGCGCGATGCACGAGGTGGCCACGTTCGACTCGGCGGGTGTCACCGAGAAGTAGTTCGGTACGTGGATGTGGGGGCGTCAAGGCATGGCGCCCCCACGTAGTCTGACCTGCACATCACCGGGAGCTCCAGAGCCGAAGCCCCCCTCACAGCCCGCCCGAGGAGCAGCGCCTCATGCCCGCCGCACAGCACCCCGCCTATCCGGTAGGACTCCGCCTCACCGGCCGCAGGACCGTCGTCATCGGCGGCGGCCAGGTCGCCCAGCGCAGGCTCCCGGCGCTCATCGCGGCGGGCGCCGACATCACCCTGATCTCTCCCTCGGCCACCCCGTCCGTCGAGGCCATGGCGGACGCGGGCGAGCTCACCTGGGTCAGGCGCCGCTACGAGCACGGCGACCTCGCCGACGCCTGGTACGTCCTGGTCGCCACGGCCGACCGCGCGGCCAACGAGGAGGCCTCCGCCGAGGCCGAGGCGAACCGCACCTGGTGCGTCCGCTCGGACAACGCCGAGGCCGCCACCGCCTGGACCCCCGCCACCGGCCGTACCGAGGGCGTCACCGTCGCCGTGCTGTCCGCCGAGGCCGCCGACCGCGACCCGCGCCGCACGGCCGGCATCCGCGACGCCCTGGTCGAGGCCCTCCGCGACGGCACCGTCACGGTCCGGCGGGAGCGCAGCCCCGGCGTCTCGCTCGTCGGCGGCGGCCCCGGCGACCCGGACCTGATCACCGTGCGCGGCCGCCGCCTCCTCGCCGAGGCCGACGTCGTCATCGCCGACCGCCTCGGCCCGCGCGACCTCCTCGACGAACTCCCGCCGCACGTCGAGGTGATCGACGCCGCGAAGATCCCGTACGGCCGCCAGATGGTCCAGGAGGCCATCAACCAGGCCCTCATCGACCACGCCAAGCAGGGCAAGGCCGTCGTCCGGCTCAAGGGCGGCGACCCGTTCGTCTTCGGCCGCGGCATGGAGGAGGCCCAGGCGCTCGCCGCCGAGGGCATCCCGGTCACGGTCGTCCCCGGCATCTCCAGCTCGATCAGCGTCCCCGGCGCCGTCGGCATCCCGGTCACCCACCGGGGCGTCGCCCACGAGTTCACCGTCGTCAGCGGCCACGTGGCGCCGGACGACGAGCGCTCCCTGGTCGACTGGGAGGCGATGGCGAAGCTGACCGGCACCCTCGTGATCCTCATGGGAGTCGACAAGATCGCAAAGATCGCCGAGGCCCTCGTCTCGTACGGCAAGGCCCCCGACACCCCCGTCGCCCTCGTCCAGGAGGGCACGACGGCGGCCCAGCGCCGCGTCGACGCCACCCTCGCGACGGTCGGCGAGCGGGCCGTCTCCGAAGGGGTCAGGCCGCCGGCCGTCATCGTGATCGGCGACGTGGTGCACGAGGGACCAAAAAAGTAACCAGCGGTAACACAACTCGTTCCGAGCCGTTGGCAGCACACCCAGAACAAGGCAGTATCGACCCGTGGCTGAAGCTGAACCTCGAGGGATCATCACCATCGATGACCCCGACGACCCGCGCCTGTCCGACTACACGGGCCTGACCGACGTAGAGCTGCGTCGCAAACGCGAACCGGCCGAGGGCCTGTTCATCGCCGAGGGCGAGAAGGTCATCCGGCGCGCCAAGCTCGCCGGGTACGAGATGCGCTCGATGCTGCTGTCCGCGAAGTGGGTCGACGTCATGCGCGACGTCATCGACGAGGTCCCCGCCCCGGTCTACGCGGTCGCCCCCGACCTGGCCGAACGGGTCACCGGCTACCACGTGCACCGCGGCGCCCTCGCCTCCATGCAGCGCAAGCCGCTCCCGACGGCCGACGAACTCCTCGCCACCGCACGCCGCGTGGTCGTCATGGAGTCGGTCAACGACCACACCAACATCGGCGCGATCTTCCGCAGCGCCGCCGCGCTCGGCATGGACGCCGTCCTGCTCTCCCCGGACTGCGCCGACCCGCTCTACCGCCGCTCCGTGAAGGTCTCCATGGGCGCGGTCTTCTCCGTGCCGTACGCGCGCCTGGAGGCCTGGCCGAAGTCCCTGGAGACGGTCCGCGACGCCGGGTTCGAACTCCTCGCGCTGACCCCGGCCGAGCAGGCCAAGTCCCTGGACGAGGTGGCACCGCACCGCATGGACCGCGTCGCGCTGATGCTCGGCGCGGAGGGCGACGGCCTGTCGACCAAGGCCCTGATGGCGGCGGACGAATGGGTCCGCATCCCGATGGCCCACGGAGTCGACTCGCTCAACGTGGGCGCGGCGGCCGCCGTCGCGTTCTACGCGGTGGCGACGGGCCGCCCCGAACTCTGACGGTCAGCGCTCCGGAAGCGGCAGCGGCAGCGACCGTACGACGGCCGACCCCGACGTGCCGCTGTCACCGAGGCCGCGCGTCGGCCCCTGGCAGCCCTGCGCCGCCGCGATCGCCAGCGCGACGAGCAGCGTCACGACGACGAACACGAAGAGCCGCTGCCGCAGCAGCCGCGGATTCGCGGGCCGCAGCTTCTTGCCGCTGCCCGTGCCGTTCGTCCGCTGCGCCGGGCGCCCCGCACCGCTGCGCGGCCCCGGCCTGCTGTTGCCGGAGCGGCTGTTGGTGTTCCGGGCGGGCGCCGACCCGTTGCTCCTGCCGTTGCTGGGGCGCGACGTGGGAGTACCCGGCTGCGTACGCCGCTGGGTGCGCTGGCCCTCGTACGAGGCGTGCGTGTCGGCGATGCGCCCCGTCGGCCGGTCCTGCTCGGCGGCGCGCGGCGCGGGCGGACGCGGCTCCGCGACGACGCCCTGCGCCTCACGGGCCGCGATCTCCTTGAGCCGCAGCGACAGTTGCAGCGTGCTGGGCCGCTCCTCCGGATCCTTCGCGAGGCACGCGCGCAGCAGCGGCGCCAGCGCGTCCGGCACCCCGGCCAGCTGCGCCTCCTCGTGCACGACCCGGTAGAGCATGACCTCGGAACTGCCGTGCCCGAAGGGCGAGTCGCCCATGGCCGTGTACGCGAGGGTGGCCCCCAGGGCGAACACATCGGTCGCGGGCGTCACGGCCGCGCCCCGCACCTGCTCGGGCGCGAGGAAACCGGGGGAGCCGACGGCGGTGCCCACGTGGGTCAGCGTCGAGGCGCCGGTCGCCCACGCGATACCGAAGTCGATGATCCGCGGCCCCTTCGGGGACAGCAGGATGTTGGAGGGCTTGAGGTCGCGGTGCACGACCCCGGCCTCGTGGACGGCGACGAGCCCCTCGGACAGCGCGGCCCCCACGGCCGCCACATCCGACGCGGCGAGCGGACCCTCCTCGGCCACCTTGTCGTGCAGCGAGGGCCCGGGCACGTACTGCGTCGCGAACCACGGCCGCTCCGCCTCCAGGTCCGCGGCGACGAGCCGGGCCGTGCAGCCGCCACGGATCCGCCGCGCGGCGGACACCTCGCGCGCGAACCGCGAACGGAACTCCTGGTCCTCCGCCAGATCAGGCCTGATCACCTTGAGTGCGACCCGCTGGCCACGCCGGTCGGACCCGAGATAGACCACGCCCATCCCGCCGGCTCCGAGGCGTCTGTGAAGCCTGAACGAGCCGACGACGCGCGGGTCCTCGCGCCTCAGGCGCATCATCGCCATGTTCATCCCCGCTGCTGCCCGGTCCGTCTGACGAGCCACAGCTTACGTTTTCGCGCACGGCGGCGCGCAAAGGCCGCGCCCTCGTGGCCGATTCGATTGTCAGAGCCCGGTCGGAAACGTGAAGGACGGTCAGAGAGCGCCGGAGCGTGGCACCTTGCCGGTGGCCGACAACCCAACAGGGCGGCACCGAAGGGGGATTGGCCCCATGGAGGGCGACCGTACCGAGACGGTCGTGGACGCCGGGGACACGACGCGTACGGACGAGGTGACGGCGGGCCGGACGGGCCGCGGGGTGGGGCCGCGGGTGCGCGGAGGGGTGGCGGAAGTGAGCGAAGTCACCCGAACCGGATCCGCGGTGCCCGCGTCCGATACCCCCTCCGGGATGACCCCGAGGCCCGGGGTTCTCGTCTCCACCCAGGGGAGTACGCCGACCGGAGGTGGTCATCCTCCGGGAGGCCCGGCAATCGGTACGAGGGCATGACGTCTCACGCGCCCGCCACTCATAGATTTGAGGTCAAGCGGCGGGTACGGCACTCGTCCCCCGAGGTCAGGTACCCGCCGCTTGCCAAGACGCAAGAACTCAAGAGACGCAAGAACTCAAGATTTCGACCGGGAGAGGACCATGGCGGACACGGCACCGCGGACGACAGCGTTCCGCACAGCGGCCCGCAGGGCGGGTCTTTTCGGTGGCCACGCGACCGATCGCCGGCATCCGCTGGTGGCCGCGGCCATGGTTCTCCCTCTCGCGGCCCTTCTCGTCGTCGTGTTCGGCGGCTGGGACGCGATGGTCACACAGGCGTCGTCCGTGGGCGTGATGCTGGGGCGCTGAGCGGCGCTCCCAGGCCCGGAAGAGCGGTCCGGGCGGGGACATCATCCGGCCATGAAACCCCGTGGGGACGGGGGTGCGGCGGACGGCACAAATGCTGCGCGCAGCTGGGGAGCTGCGCGCAGCATTATTTTTGCCCACTGTCCGTCGACCGACGGCTGCCCAGTGGGGGAGGGCCGCCCGTAGGCTGCGGGCCGTGACCACGCTCATCGTTCCCGCGCTCAGGGCCGAGGCCCGGGGCGCGGCCCACCCGTCGGGGATCTCCTGCGTCTGCGGCGCCACGACCCTCGCCGACCGCCCGGACGCCACGGTGGTCCGGCACGGCGACACCGTCGCCAAGGCGCACGCCCCCGGCACCGACCCGGCCGAGCTCGACCTGCGCCTGGCCGTCGCCGCCCACCCGGCCCTGACCGGCGTACTGCTGCGGCCGCTGCGCCCCACGGCGGCCGCCCTGGACGACCGGCTCGTCACGTTCTGGCCGCACGGCGCCCCCGTGGACCCGGACCACCCGGAGCACGCCCCCTGGGACGACATGGGCGCCCTCCTCGCCCGCCTGCACCGCACGCCGGCGCACGAACTGCCGCCCGCGCTCCCGGCCATGCGCGGCCCGCTCAAGGCGGCCCGCGCCCTGGCGCGCCTCCGGGCCTCGGCCCCCGACCACCCGGCCGCACGGCCGATCCTCGACGCCTGGCGCACCCTGCCGCCCTGGGCCCGCGCCGAAGCCCCGTACGAGCACGCGAGCGCCCTCTGTCACGGCGATCTGCACCTCGGCCAGCTGGTCCGCGACCTCGCCGACCCCGCCGCATGGACGCTGATCGACGTCGACGACCTCGGAATCGGCGACCCCGCCTGGGACTTGGCCCGCCCCGCCGCCTGGTTCGCCTGCGGCCTGCTGTCCGCCGAGGACTGGACCCGCTTCCTCGGCGCGTACCAACGCACCGGCGGCGCAAAGGAACTGAGCGTCCCCGACCCCTGGCCGGCCCTCGACGTACCGGCCCGCGCCCTCACCGCGCAGACCGCCGCGCTCGCCGTCGCGAAGGCCGCCGACGCGGGCCGCGCGCTCGACGAGGTGGAGGAGGCGGTCGTCGACGCCTGCGCCCGAATGGCCACGGTGCCGCCGCAGTTGGGATACGGCCACGCCAAGTAGGGTGCCGTGGAAGGAAGCCGGGGGAGTGTTCCGGCGAAACCGTACCGACCGGCAGGGAGTTGAGCCGAGCATGCAGTGTCCCAAGTGCCACGCACCGATGCACACGTACAACCGCAATGGCGTCCAGATCGAGCAGTGCAGCGGTTGCCGCGGGATATTCCTGGACTACGGCGAGCTGGAGTCGCTGACCCGCCTCGAGTCGCAGTGGCAGCAGCAGGCGCCGCCGCCCCCGCCCGCCCCGCAGGGCTACCCGGCCCCGGCTGCCCCGGCGTGGGGAGCCCCGCAGCACGGTGGCCACTACGGCGGTCATCACGGCCACCACGGTCACCACAACCGCGGCTTCGGCCGGATGCTGTTCTCCTCCTGAACGGCCCCGCGGCACGAAGAAGCCCCCGGCCACGAGGACCGGGGGCTTCTTGCTGGTGCGCGATACTGGGATTGAACCAGTGACCTCTTCCGTGTCAGGGAAGCGCTCTCCCGCTGAGCTAATCGCGCGGGAACCCACAGGGGGCAGTGGACGATACTGGGATTGAACCAGTGACCTCTTCCGTGTCAGGGAAGCGCTCTCCCGCTGAGCTAATCGTCCGGGATGGAAGCCTTGCGGCCTCAGTGCGCGATACTGGGATTGAACCAGTGACCTCTTCCGTGTCAGGGAAGCGCTCTCCCGCTGAGCTAATCGCGCATGGAGGTGGAGACGGGATTTGAACCCGTGTAGACGGCTTTGCAGGCCGTTGCCTCGCCTCTCGGCCACTCCACCAGGAGCGTGGGGATTCGGGAAGATCCCCCACATCCTGAGCGAACGACCGGGTTCGAACCGGCGACCTCAACCTTGGCAAGGTTGCGCTCTACCAACTGAGCTACGTTCGCGTGTCTTTCCGGTCGGCTTGCGCGTCCCGGCGACGTGTTGAACTCTAGCGGATTCCTGGGCCAGTACAAAAACGCGTTTGCGCAGCGTGCTGCGGTGCGACCGACGAAGGTCCTGCTCAGGTGGGCCCATCGGCAGCGGCCATAGACTCGAAGGTGTGCACGACCTCCCTGCTCTGGCCCGCTTCGGCGGGCTCGTCGCGACCGATCTGCGCGATGTCACCAGCGATCCCGCGGCCCTCGACTCCACCGGCTTCTGGGCCGTCTGCGCCGATTTCGAGGGCCGTCTCGTCTGCGCCCGCTTCGGGGACGTGCGCGAGGAACCGGTGCCCGCGCCGCGGCCCGGCGCCTGGCCAGGACCCGCACCGGCGGACTGGACGTCGTCGCTCGACCACGCCGCGTACACGGACGGCGTGCGCCGCATCCGCGCCGCCATCGCGACCGGCGAGGTCTACCAGGCCAACCTCTGCCGCGTGCTCTCCGCGCCCATCTCCCCGTACGCGGACGTGGACGCCCTCACCGCTCTCCTCGCGCGCGGGAACCCGGCCCCGTACGCGGGCACCGTCCGGCTCCCCGGGCACGGCGTGGAGGTCGCGACGGCCTCGCCCGAGCTGTTCCTGCGCAGGGACGGCCGGGTCGTCGAATCGGGGCCGATCAAGGGGACCGGGCGCACCGAGGCGGACCTCCTCGACAAGGACCACGCCGAGAACGTGATGATCGTCGACCTGGTCCGCAACGACCTGGGCGTCGTCTGCGCCACCGGCAGCGTGACCGTCCCCGAACTGTGCGTGGTCGAGAAGCACCCCGGCCTCGTCCACCTCGTCTCCACCGTGCGCGGCGAGCTCCCCGAGGCGGCCGGCTGGCCCGAGCTGCTCGACGCCGCGTTCCCGCCCGGCTCCGTCACCGGCGCCCCGAAGTCCAGCGCCCTGCGGATCATCGACGAGTTGGAGACGGCGCCGCGCGGCCCTTACTGCGGAGGCATCGGCTGGGTGGACGCGGACCGGGGGAGAGGGGAACTGGCCGTCGGGATCCGCACGTTCTGGATCGACCGCGGCGCCGGCGGCGACGTCCTGCGCTTCGGCACCGGGGCCGGGATCACCTGGGGCTCCGACCCGGAGCGGGAGTGGCGGGAGACCGAGCTGAAGGCGGCGCGGCTGTTGGCGGTAGCGTCGGGAACGTACACGGAAGCGTAGAAGGCAGGAACTCGTGAAGATCTGGCTCGACGGTCGGCTGCAGGACACCGAGGAGGCGCGCGTCTCCGTCTTCGACCACGGGCTCACCGTGGGCGACGGCATCTTCGAGACGGTGAAGGCCGTCGAAGGGAAGCCGTTCGCGCTCACCCGCCACCTCGACCGGCTCGCCCGCTCGGCCCGCGGACTCGGTCTGCCCGAGCCCGACCTCGACGAGGTGCGCCGCGCCTGCGCCGCCGTCCTCGAGGCCAACCCGATGCCCCTCGGGCGCCTGCGCATCACCTACACCGGCGGCCTCTCGCCGCTCGGCTCCGACCGCGGCGACCACGGCACCACGCTCGTCGTCGCCCTCGGCGAGACCAAGCGGCGCCCCGACACCACCGCCGCGATCACCGTCCCGTGGACCCGCAACGAGCGCGGCGCCCTCGCGGGCCTGAAGACCACCTCGTACGCGGAGAACGTCGTCGCGCTGGCCCGCGCCCACGAACACGGCGCGACCGAGGCCCTGTTCGCGAACACGGTGGGGCAGCTGTGCGAGGGCACGGGCTCCAACGTCTTCGTCGTCCTCGACGGCGAGATCCACACCCCGCCGCTGACGGCGGGCCCACTCGCGGGCATCACGCGCGCCCTCGCCGTCGAATGGACCGGCGCCAAGGAGACGGACCTGCCGCTGTCCGTGCTCTCGGAGGCCGACGAGGTGTTCCTGACGTCGACACTGCGCGACATCCAGGCCGTGCACCGTGTTGACGACCGCGACCTGACGGACGCCCCCGGGCCCGTCACCGCCAAGGCCATGCGCGTATGGGCCGAGCGGGCAGCAGACCAGCTGGACCCGTAAATCCGTTGTCGCGTCCGCGGCGCGGGCGGGTACAACACCCGTGATGACCACGACCCTGCGGCCGACCGAGCCGCTCCAGCGCACCCCCGACGGCTCGCGCTCGCGGCACTACGCGGTGTGTGTGAACAGCCGCCCCGTCGGCGCCTTGCACCTCGCCACGCACCCGGTCTTCGGCCCGGCCGTCGCCCAGATACGTGAGCTGCGCATCGACGAGAAGGACCGGGGGCGTGGCCGCGGCACCGTCGCGGCGCTCGCCGCCGAGGAGGTCGCCCGCTCGTGGAACTGCCGCCGCGTCGAGGCGACCGTCCCCGCGGGCGCGCAGGGCATGCTCCGCCTCGCGGGCGCCCTCGGCTACGTGGAGCGCAACCGGAACATGGCGAAGGCCCTGCCCGCACAGCCGCCCGCCCTGCCCGGGGGCAGCGTGGGGCGGCGCATGACGGAGGCCGAGTACGGGCCGTGGCTCGCGCACGCCAAGGCGGCGTACGCGCGCACCTGGATCGACCGCGGCGCCACCGAGGAAGAGGCGCACCGGAAGGCGGAGCACGATCACGCCGCGCTGCTCCCGGAGGGCGTCGCCACTCCGGACGTCCTGCTCGGCGTGCTGGAGCACGACGGCGAGCGGGTCGGAACGCTCTGGGTGGCGCAGCGCCCCGACGGGGCGTTCGTTTTCGACGTCGAGGTGTCGGCCGAGCACCGGGGGCGCGGCCACGGGCGCTCGCTGATGCTGCTCGCCGAGGCCGACTCGATCGCCGCGGGCGCCACCCGGATCGGCCTCAACGTCTTCGCGCGCAACGCGACCGCACTGTGCCTGTACGACTCGCTAGGCTACGAGCCGACCAGCCACTACCTCTACAAACAGCTGCTGTGAGGGTCAGCCCTGCTCGGCGAGCAGCCGGTCCGCGATCGCCTCGATCCGCTCGCGCAGCCCCTCCTGGCTCTTGCCGCCGTGCAGGATCTCCCCGCCGATCTCGTACGTGGGCGTGCCGGTCACGCCGATGACCTTGCCCTCGGCCTGGTCGGCGTCGACGATCAGGATGTGCCGACCGTCGATGAGCGCGGTGTCGAACTCCTCGGCGTCCAGGCCGAGTTCGCCCGCGACCTCGACGAGGAACGGCTCGCCCTTGCGGTCGAACTCCTCGACCCGCCCGAGCACGGCCTCCACGTACGGCCACCCCTTGCCCTGCGCGAACGCCTCCTCGGCGGCCTGCGCACCGGCGAAGGAGTGCTTGTGCTTCTCGAGCGGGAAGTGCCGCAGGCGCAGCTCGACGCGGTCGCCATAGCGCTCGCGCAGCGCGCGGAGGTCGTCCAGGGCCGAGCGGCAGTCGGGGCACTGCAGCTCGCACCACACGTCAAGGATGGGGTTCGGGGCGTTCATGGGAGCAAGTCTCCCAGGAGCGTCCGCCGGGCCCAACCTGGACCTGCGGAGGACCCGCGACCCCGAGATGTCCCCCAGATGTGGCCGAGCTGGGCCCTGGGCGTGGCCCGAGGACCCCCTGACGGTGCACGATGGAGGGGGCGAAGCGCCCCTGATCGCCCTTTGATGTCCGAACTCGGGAGGACCGGATGATTGCCGAGACCGTGTGTTCCGCCGTTGCCGTGGCGGGCCTGGGCATCGCCGGGGTTCTCGCCTTCCGCAAGCGGTTCCTGTCGGCCGCCCGCACCGCCGCCTACGCCCTCGTACCGCTGGGCCTGGTGATGACGGGCGCGGTGGAGTGGATCGTGGACACGGCGTTCAGTCCGACCGCCTGGGCCGGCTTCGGCGTGCTGGGCGTCGCCTGGCTGATGTTCATGGGGACGCGGGCCGTCGAGCGGCGCCGCTCCGGCCGCTCCGGCAAGGAGCGGAACAAGGCGGCCGTCGCCCCCGCGGCGTCGGCGCCCTCGCTCGGCGAGAGCCGGCGCCCCACGCCCGTGGCGCAACCAAAGCAGGCGAAGCAGGCGAAGGCCGAGCCCGCGGAGGACTTCAGCGACATCGAGGCGATCCTCAAGAAGCACGGCATCTGACGTCAACCGGCGCACGCGGCCCGCTGTCACGGGCTGACGTGAACTGCCCCTCGAAAGTGGTGGGTTGAGTACCCGTCACCCGTCAAGTGCGCCATCATCACGACGAGATGCTGGACACACCGCAGCTGCCCGACCAGCTGGACGCCGACCAGGGGCAGGCGCCCCACAGCGAGCCCGCGCCGCCCGAGCCCGTACGACCCGAGAAGCGACCCGAGAACCGGGCCGAGAGCCCGCGCGGCTGCCTCTTCGCGCTCTCCCAACCCCCGCTGATGATCTTCCTGGGGGTGATCGGCAGCCTGCTTCTCCTGGCCGCGCTGCACGACCTTCTGCTGCTGTGAACGCTGCCGCGAACGCCGCTGTGAACGATTCAGCCCGCGGCTTCCTTGCGGCGCGCCCGGTAGGCCGCGACATGCAGCCGGTTCCCGCACGTACGGCTGTCGCAGTAGCGGCGCGAACGGTTGCGGGACAGGTCGACGAACGCGAACCGGCAGTCGGGCGCCTCGCAGCGCCGCAGCCGCTCCTGCTCCCCGGCGACCACGAAGAACGCCAGGGCCATCCCGCAGTCGGCCGCCAGGTGGTCGGCGACGGAGGCGCCGGGCGCGAAGTAGTGCATGTGCCAGTCGTAGCCGTCGTGGTCCGTGAGGCGCGGAGTGGTGCCCGCCTCGGCGACCAGCTCGTTGATCACCGACGCCGCCGCCCGCTGGTCACTCGCCGCGAACACGGCCGCGAAACGGTCACGCACCGCACGCACCGAGTGGAGATCGTCTTCGGAGATCACGCCGACATCGCTGACCTCGTTCCTTCGTACGAAATCCGTCAGCGCGGCCAGACTCGCGAGCCCGTCCGCCACCGCGTCGCCGTCCGGTGTCGTGTTCACCAGATCGACCACGGTGTCGAGCGCGCACCGGGTGTCGTGGGTGATCAGCACGATTCGCTCCCTGGCCTGGGGTAGGGCTCCCGCCCGCCGATGCCGCCCGAGCCTAGTCCCTGCCGGGCTCCGGGAACGCACCTGCGCCGCCGCCGTGGAAACTCCCACGGCGACGGCGCCGGTGTATGCCGTATGCGGTTGTCCCGATCATGACGCCGTGCCGTTCCCCGAGTGGACGGCACGGCACGCTCTCGCGCTGCTCACGCCGACCGGGTGCCGGCGCGGGCCTCCTCGTTCCGCGGCGCTAGCTTTCCGCGAGGATGTGCGAGAGCTCCTGATCGAGGTCGAAATGGCGGTGCTCCGTGCCGGGTGGCACGGCGGCGTCCGTTCGCTTGAGGAACGACTCCAGGGCCCGCGCCGGGGCCTCGAGCAGTGCCTCGCCCTCGGGAGAGCTCAGGGCGATGCAGACAACGCCCTGACCGTGGCTACGGGACGGCCAGACTCGGACGTCTCCGGTGCCGGTCGGCCGGTGAAGGCCTTCGGCGAGGAGGTCGCGGGCAAACACCCATTCGACTGTCTCCTCGGCTCCGGTGTGGAAGGTGGCGTGCACGGCATACGGATCGGCCGTGTCATACCGCAGACCTGCGGGAACGGGCAGTGAGGACTCGCTCGACACAACGAGGCGCAGGTGCAGCTCGCAGCTGACCGTGGTGTTCATAAGCGCCAGGGCCTTTCGCTCAGTGTGCGCTCGGGGATTCGCACGTCGGCGAAATCGACATGCCACCTACGGTGTCGTTGTAAACCCCTCTGAGTGTTTTGAACGTCTTTAGGTAGCTCGTACGGCCGAGTCTTATCTGTGGGAGAATGCCCATTCCGGTGACGCGAAAGAGTCGGGTAGGTTTGAGGACATGAATACGGGGAGTGACAAGGGGGCCAAGGAGCCCGAGGCGCCCGGGACGGTCCACGCGGACTCCGGCGCCGGTGTCGGTGCCGACGGGGAGGCGTCCGGGGAGAAGCCGCTCGGATCGCGGGCGCCGGGGTTCATCCAGGCCAGAAGGACGCTGCACCTCAGCTGGCAGGTCGGCGTCTTCATCGTGGGGCTCGCGGTCGTCGTGGGCGGCGTGATCATGCTGCCGCTGCCGGGGCCCGGCTGGCTCGTGATCTTCGGCGGCATGGCGATCTGGGCGACCGAGTTCGTCTGGGCGCAGCTCGTCCTGCGCTGGACGAAGCGGAAGGTCACGGAGGCGACGCAGCGCGCGCTCGATCCGAAGGTGCGGCGGCGGAACATCATCCTGACCACGATCGGCGTGGTGATCATCGCGGTGCTCGGCGGGGTCTACGTGTGGAAGTTCGGGCTCGAGATGCCGTGGAACATCAAGCAGTGACGGTGTGCCGCCGATCGGGGGCGCGGGATGGGGGTGCGGGATGGTCCCAGGCACCCCCTGACATGGGGTAATGTTCTTCCTGCGCCCGGGCGATTAGCTCAGTGGGAGAGCGCTTCGTTCACACCGAAGAGGTCACTGGTTCGAACCCAGTATCGCCCACCCGGACCGAGAGCCCCGGAGACATCGAGTCTCCGGGGCTCTCGGCGTTTTTCGTGGCCGACCTGGGCGTTCGATGCGCTTCGACGCCAATCTTTGTCCGAACTGTTGACGCGTTCCCCACCCGTCTCTACTTTTGCTCGGCAAGCGCTTACCTAAAACGATTCAATGCACGGGTGGAGGGGCTGGCTGTGCCGATGAACAGGGATCTTGGCCGAAGAGGCGTGCTGAAGGCGACGGGGGTGTCGGTCGCGGTACTCGGCCTGACGGCGGCCGGGTGCGGTGGTGACGGTGGGTCAGGAGACGCGGGGAACGCGGACGGTCCCGCGACCCTGCGGTTCGCCTGGTGGGGCGGCGAACCGCGTGCCGTGAAAATCAAGAAGGCGATCGCGCTCTTCGAGAAGAAGAATCCGAAGATCAAAATCAAGCCGGAATTCACCGATTACCAGGCATTCTGGGAGAAGTTCCAGACGCAGGCCTCGGGCGGAAATCCTCCGGATGTATTCCTCAACTCCGTTGCCTTCCTTGCGAAGTACGACAAGCGCGGAGTTCTGCTCGACCTCAAGTCCCAGGTGGACGCGGGGAATCTGAGCCTGAAGAAGTTCCGCGGCGGCGTCGAGACGGCCGGTCAGCTCTCCGGCGGCAAGCAGGTCGCGGTTCCGGTCGGCGCGAACACCATGTCGCTCGTCATCGACAAGAAGGCCTGGGACAAGGCGGGCGTGCAGCCGAAGTTCGGCTGGACCTGGGACGAGTACTTCAAGTCGCTTCAGACCATCCAGGACAAGCTGAAGATCGCGGGCGACACGGGCTACGCCGGCGTCATGTACCTCTACGACCTGTACCTCCGTCAGAACGGCAAGGCGTTCTTCAAGGACGGCAAACTCGGCTTCACCGAGGACGATCTGACGCAGTGGTGGTCCGACTACTACAAGCGCGTGAAGTCCGGGATCGTCGCCGACCCCAAGAAGATCGAGCAGGTCAAGCCGAAGTCCGGGCTCTCCGCCGGGCTCGCGGGCGCCGAGTTCACCTGGGACAACTTCTCGGTGCGTTATGAGGGTGAGGGGGATTCGGACTACGCGCTCGCGCCGATCCCGACCACCGACGGCAAGGACACCGGCCAGTACCTCGGCTCGCTGATGCTGTCGATCTCCACCAAGTGCAAGGCCCAGGCGCAGGCCGCCAAGTTCATCGACTTCATGGTCCACGACCCCGAGGTCGGCAAGGTCATGGGCTACGACATGGGTGTGCTCGCCACCGACGAACAGTTCGACGCGTACAAGCCGGGCGAGGAGACCGACAAGGCCGTCGCCGAGGCCAACAAGGGCATCGCCGCGTACGAGACCGAGGTCGACAAGGCCGGCGTGCTCGGCAAGATCACGCCGCACCCGTCGGGCGCGGATGTCATCGAGGCCGCGTTCCTGCGCATCGCCGGTGACGTCGCCAACGCCAAGCAGAAGGTCCCGGCAGCGGTGAAGCAGTTCTTCAGCGAGGCCGAGGCAGCCTTCCAGGCCTGACAGCCCCTACGTTCCCGAGGGGAAACAGCACCATGTCGCTCGTCAAGGACGCCACAGTCCTGGCCGACGAGAGGAACATCGTCCGACCCGTCGCACAAAAGCGACGGGGACGGCGCGACAACCTCGCCGGCTATCTGTTCATGTCGCCGTGGCTCGCGGGGTTCCTGCTGCTCACGGCGGGGCCGATGATCGCCTCGCTCTACTACGCGTTCACGGACTACAACCTGTTCGCCGCCCCCAAGTGGATCGGCCTGCAGAACTTCACCTCCATGTTCGACGACCCGCGCTGGCAGAAGTCGGTGCAGGTCACGCTCAAGTACGTGGTCATCGGCACCCCGTTGAAGCTGCTGCTCGCCCTCGGTGTCGCCCTGCTGCTCAACCAGAGCCGGCGCGGCCAGGGCCTCTACCGGGCCGCGTTCTACGCGCCGTCGCTGATCGGCGCCAGCGTCTCGGTCGGCTTCGTCTGGCGGGCGCTGTTCTCCGACAACGCCGTCGTCGACAAGGGCCTCGGTGCCGTCGGCCTGAACCTCGGCGGCTGGATCGGCGACCCGGACATGATCCTCTACTCCCTGGTCGCCCTCACCGTCTGGCAGTTCGGCGCGCCGATGGTCATCTTCCTCGCCGGCCTCAAACAGGTACCGCGCGAGCTGTACGAGGCCGCCGCCGTCGACGGGGCGGGACCGCTGCGCCGGTTCTGGAACATCACGCTGCCGATGATTTCCCCGGTGCTCTTCTTCAACGTCCTGCTGGAGTCGATCCACTCGTTCCAGATCTTCGGCTCCGCGTACGTCGTCTCCAACACGTTCTGCGGACCGGCCGACGCCACCCTCGTCTACACCTGCTACCTGTACCAAAAGGGCTTCCAGCAGTCCCAGATGGGCTTCGCGTCCGCCATGGCCTGGATGCTGCTGCTCGCCGTCGCGCTCGTCACCGCCGTCCTGTTCTGGTCCCAGAAGAAGTGGGTGCACTACGAGGAGGACGTCAAGTGACCACCGTCGCACCGGAGTTGACCACCACGGCCAACCCTCGCAAGCGCACCGGATCCATCGCCTGGCACGTCTTCTCCCTCGCCGTGCTCTGCGTCGTCCTCTACCCGGTCGTCTGGGTGATCGGCGCCGCCTTCAAGCCCGGCAAGAAGATCATCGGCTCGCTCGACCTCTTCCCCGCCGACCCGATCCTCGACAACGTCAAGGGCCTCGCCGACGGCATCGCCGGCATCTCCATCAGCACGTTCTTCGTCAACTCGCTGTTCTACGCGGGCATGGCGGTCATCGGCGTCGTCATCTCCAGCTCCCTGACCGCGTACGCCTTCGCGAAGATCCCCTTCCGGGGCCGGAAGCTGCTCTTCGCGCTGATGATCGGCACGCTGCTGCTGCCGTACCACGTGCTCCTCATCCCGCAGTACGTCATGTTCCAGAAACTGGAGCTCATCAACACGTACGTGCCGCTGCTCGCGGGGAAGTTCCTCGCCACCGAAGCGTTCTTCGTCTTCCTCATGGTGCAGTTCATGCGCGGGCTGCCGCGCGAGCTGGACGAGGCGGCGCGACTCGACGGCTGCGGCCATCTGCGGATCTACTGGTCGATCGTGCTGCCGCTGTGCAGGCCCGCCCTGATCACCAGCGCGATCTTCACGTTCATCAACGCCTGGAACGACTTCATGGGCCCACTGATCTACCTCAACGAGCCCTCCAAGTACACCGTCTCGCTCGGCCTCATGATGTTCCGCGACCAGCAGGGCATCTCCGACTACGGCGGTCAGATCGCCATGGCGATGATGGCGCTCATCCCGGTCATCGCCTTCTTCATGGCCTTCCAGCGGTATCTGATCGACGGCATGGCCACGTCGGGGCTCAAGTGAGGGCCGCGGCGCCGGTGGCCGAATCGCGGCGGCGCGTCGGGTTCTCCGTCTTCGCCGAGTGCCTGCTCACCGGGGTGTGGATCGCACTCGCGTCCGTGCCGGTCGTGACCGCCCCGGCGGCCTTCGCGGCCGGGGCCCGGCATCTGCGCCGCCGGATCGGTGAACAGGCGGGCGGGTGGCGGGAGTTCGCCGCCGACGTCCGTGTCGCGGCGCGGCACGGCTGGCTCGTCGGTCTCGCCGGGGTGGCCGCGTGGTTCGCCGTCTGGATCGACCTGCGCGTGGCGCGGGCCGGACTCCCGGGTGGCCAACTCGCCGCCGCCGTCGGCGTCTTCGCGCTCCTCGCGTGCGCCGTGACCGTACTGCGGGCCGCCGCCGTCTGGGAGCCGGGCCGGTCCTGGCGCTCCCTGCTCGGCGCCGCAGCCCGGCGCACCGTACGCGCCCCCGGCGGATCCCTGCTCCTGGTGTGCGGGATCGCGCTCGTGATCCTCAGCGCCGAATTCCTCGCGCCGCTCGCGATCCCGGTGCTCGGCATCCTCGCCGGGGCGGCGGTCGCGGTGGAGGAGCGCGGGCGCGCCCGCTGACACGCCCGCCCCCTTCAACCCCCCTCTCGTACAGCACGTTTGGCATGCACGGAAAGGAACGACGATGTCCCCCATTCCCCGCAGGTCCCTCCTCAAGGCCGCCGCGGTCGCCGGCGCCGCCGCGCAGTTCAGCTGGGCGCTCGGCGGCAAGGAGGCGCAGGCCGCACCGGCCGCCGCACCCGCGGACGCCGAACCGGTCACGCTCGGCTGGCTGGAGGACGGCGGGCTCGGCGCGGCCCCCGGATCCACCGTCGGCGTGCCCTGGCCCAAGGGCGCGTACGAGAAGGGGCAGGACTTCGCCCTCACCACCGAGGACGGCAAGCAGGTCCCCGTCCAGACCTGGCCGCTCGCCCAGTGGCCCGACGGCTCACTGAAGTGGACCGCGCACGCCGTCGGCCCCGGGGTCGGCGCGGGCAAGCTCAGCCTCGCCGCCGGGAACGCCGGTGCCCCCGACAAGAAGGTGAGCGTGTCGACGAGCGGCGGCGTCGTCACCGTCGACACCGGCGTCGTCGTCGCCAAGCTCGGCAAGAGCGGATCGAGCCTGGTCAAGTCCGTCACCCGCGGCTCCACCGAGATCGCCAAGGACGGCCGCCTCGTCCTCCTGCGCCAGGGCGAGATCGAGGACGGCGACCAGGGCACGCAGAAGTACGAGCGCTTCGAGTCCGTCATCGAGGAGACGAAGGTCGAGCAGGAAGGCCCGGTCCGCTCCGTCGTCCGCGTCGACGGCAAGCACCGCAAGGGCAACCGGAGTTGGCTGCCCTTCTCCATCCGGTTCTACTTCTACGCGGGCGCCGAATCGTTCCGCATGGTGCACACCATCACGTACGACGGCACCCAGGAGCCCGGCAAGGCGTCCGGGGACTTCATCCGCGGGCTCGGCGTCCGCTTCACCGTGCCGATGCGCGACAAGGCGTACGACCGGCACATCCGCATCGGCGGCGAGGGCACCGGGATGCTCCGGGAAGCCGTCCAGGGCGTCACCGGGCTGCGTCGCGACCCGGGCGCCGCCGTGCAGGCCGCCCAGTTCGCGGGCGAGAAGCTGCCCGACCCCTCGACCTGGGACCAGCGCGTCACGACCCGCCTCCAGTACATCCCCGAGTGGGGCGACTACAGCCTCTCCCAGCTGTCCGCGGACGGCTTCACGCTCAAGAAGCGCACGAAGAGCGGGCACGGCTGGATTGGTGCGGGCGGCGGCCGGAGGGCCAGCGGATTCGGCTACGTCGGCGGACCGAGCGGCGGACTCTCCTTCGGCCTCCGCGACTTCTGGGAGAAGCACCCGGCCGGACTCGACATCCGTGGCGCGAACACCGACGAGGCCGAGGTCACCCTCTGGCTCTGGTCGCCCGAGGCCCAGCCCATGGACCTGCGCTTCTACCACGACGGCATGGGCCAGGACACGTACGCGGAGCAGCTCGAAGGCCTCAACATCACGTACGAGGACTACGAGCCCGAGTTCGGCACGCCCTACGGCATCGCCCGCACCAGCGAGCTGATGTTCTGGGCCAACGACGCGACGCCGAAGCCCGAGGCGCTCGCCCAGCAGGTCGACGCCGTGCGCAGGCTGCCGCAGCTCGCCGCGCCGCCCAAGCAGCTCATCAAGGCGAAGGTCTTCGGCCCCGGCCTCTACTCCGAGCCCGACCGCTCCACCCCCGCCAAGGCCAAGATCGAGGACCACCTCGACTTCCTCTTCACCTACTACAAGGACCAGGTGGAGATGCGCCGTTGGTACGGCTTCTGGGACTACGGCGATGTGATGCACTCCTACGACCCGGCACGCCACCAGTGGCGCTACGACGTCGGCGGCTACGCCTGGGACAACTCGGAGCTCTCGCCCGACATCTGGCTCTGGATGGCGTATCTGCGCTCAGGCCGCGCCGACGTCTTCCGCTTCGCCGAGGCCATGACCCGGCACACCGGCGAGGTCGACGTCTACCACCTCGGCAAATGGGCAGGCCTCGGCACCCGGCACGGAGTCCAGCACTACGCCGACTCCGCGAAGCAGCAGCGCATCGCCAACACCACGTACCGCCGCTACTACTACTTCCTCACCGGCGACGAGCGCGTCGGCGACCTCATGCACGCCAACGTCGACTCCGACGAGACGTTCCTCGTGCTCGACCCGCAGCGCAAGGTCCGCCCCGACCCCGACTACAAGCCCGACCCGCACGCCCTGTCCATCGGCTTCGGCACCGACTGGAGCGGACTCGTCTCGGCCTGGCTCACCGAGTGGGAGCGCCGCGGGCCGAAGTGGGAGAAGGCCAAGGCCAGGGTCCTGTCGACCATGGAGACGATCGCCGCGCAGCCCAACGGGTTCGTGCAGGGCAGCGGGCTCTACGACCTCGACACCGGCAAGTTCGCCATCGCCGACAAGCCGGCCGTCAACGTCTCGCACCTGTCGGCGGTCTTCGGCCTCAACGAGCTGTGCGCCGAGCTGATCGACCAGGTCGACATGCCGAAGTTCGAGGAGGCGTACTACGACTACTGCCGCTACTTCAACGCCACGAAGGCGGAACAGAAGGCGCGGTACGGCTCCGACTTCGGCTCGCTCATCCTCTTCCAGGGCCACTCACGCCTCGACGCCTACGCCGCCGTGCGGACCGGCGACGACAAGCTGGCCAAGCGCGCCTGGGAGAAGTTCTACAAGGGCGACGGCTACACCGAGGCGTCGCCGTGGAAGACGGAGAAGGTGGACGGCCCGGTGACGCTCGTCGCCGGCACCGAGGCGAACTGGGTCTACACCAACGACACGGCCCTGTACGGGCTCGCCGCCATCGAGAACCTGGCGCTGGTCGGGGACAAGATGCCCTGATCCCGGCAGACTCTGGCCATGGACTGGAAGGCCATGGACCGGAACCATTACCGCTTTCGCAGCGTGTGGGAACTGCCCGCCCCGCCGGGCGCCGTGTACGCGGTGCTCGAGCGGGCCGAGGAGTATCCGCGGTGGTGGCCCCAGGTCCGCTCGGTGACGCCGCTGAACGGGAGCAGCACCAGCGGCGTCGCCGTCTTCCGGTCCTTTCTTCCGTACAAGCTGCACATCACGGCGCGCGAGACGCGCCGCGACCCCGCGGCCGGGATCCTGGAGATCCGGATGACCGGGGACCTGGAGGGCTGGGCGCGCTGGACGCTGACGCCGCTGCCGGGCGGCGGCACCCGTGCCCGCTACGACCAGGAGGTCGAGGTGAGCAAGCCGCTGATGCGCCGGTTCGCGCTGCCGGGGCGTCCGGTGTTCCTCGCGAACCACGCGTGGATGATGCGCGGCGGGCGCCGGGGGCTCGCCGCGCACCTGCGGGGGACCTGACGCGACCGGTTTGAACACAGGGCGCCGCGACCTGTATTGTTCAACGCGTTCCCGGGCGATTAGCTCAGTGGGAGAGCGCTTCGTTCACACCGAAGAGGTCACTGGTTCGAACCCAGTATCGCCCACCCGGGAAGGACCGGTCCGTCGCACAGGCGGGCCGGTTTTTCGTTGTGCTCAGGCAGCCGCCGGAAGTTCCGGGCGCAGCGGCCACGCCGGGTCCACCGTCTCCGGGTTGCCGCTGCGGGCGAACCAGGCCTGAAGACCGCGGGCCTGCGCCGCGTGCCAGACCGCCTGAAGGGTGTGCAGCTCGGCGGCGGAGAGGCGCTCGAGGCGGGACGCGAACCGGCGGCCCACCTCCCGCACCACGTCGAGGGACGCCTGCGCGTCCGCCGCCGCGTCGTGCGCGCCCGCCAACTCGACCCCGTACTGCTCGCACAGGTCGGTCAGCGTACGGCGGCCCTTGCGGTAGCGGTCCAGGTGCTTGTCCAGGACGCGCGGGTCGATCACACACAGGGACGCGGTCGCCAGATATTGCGAGAGCGACGAGGCCCGGTGCCGCTTCAACTCGCGGTCCAGCAGCGTCAGATCGAACGGGGCGTTCATCACGACGAGCGGCCGGCCCGCCGCGGCCTGCTCGGCGAGCGCGCGCCCGACCTCCTCCATCACCGGCGCCGGCCAGCGCCCGTTGCGTTGCAGATGCTCATCCGTCAGGCCGTGAATCTCGGTGGCGCCGGGCGGCACCGGCACCCCGGGGTTCACCAGCCAGCGCGACACCCGTGGCCGCGTTCCCGCCGCGTCCTGCACCACGACCGCGGCGGACACGATGCGATCGTTCTCCACGTCCACGCCGGTCGTCTCGGTGTCGAAGGCGGCCAGGGGACCCTCGTACCAGCACGTCATGATCTCTCAACTCCTGGTTCCCGCGCGGCAGATGACGTCCGGTCCATGTGTTGTCCCTGCCCCAAGCGGTGATACCCGCGCTGTTTGCGTCGTACGCCGAGCGGTCACAACACAGGTACGAGTCATGGCAGTTCAGCGGGGTGCCATCGGCATGAACCCGCTTTCCCGGAAGGTCAGTCGGCCCATGGCGCTCGCGCGGCCCGAACGAGGCGGGCTGCTGCCCGAGCGGATCGCACCGCCGCGCGGCACACTCGCCACCACCGCCTGCATGGAGACGTTGCAGGTGGGCTATCTGCACGCCGTGGCCGCCGCCGCGGGATGCTCGCTCTCGCAGCCCTTTCCGGACAACGGCATCGACTGGCACGTCAGCCACAGCTCGCCCGGGCACGCCATCGACGACGAGGTCACCATCAAGGTGCAGCTCAAGGCGACGTACCAGATCGCGCCCGACCCGCCGGGGCCGACCTTCGCGTTCACGCTCGACAACGCGCACCTGGAGAAACTGGCCCGCACCCCGGTGTCGGTGCACAAGATCCTCGTCGTGATGCTCGTGCCGCGCTCCCAGGACGACTGGCTGCGGGCCGCCCACGACCGGCTCGACCTGCGGCACTGCTGCTACTGGATGAACCTCGCCGGACAGCCGGTCACCGGCCGACGCAGGACCACCGTGCGCGTCCCGACGGCGCGGATCTTCGACGACCGCGCGCTCTGCGAGATCATGGCCAGGGTGGGCGCGGGTGGACGGCCCTGACGGTTCAACTCGGCCTGGGCCGAAGGGAGTTGTGTGATGCAGCATCGCCCGATCGAGGAACCCCTGCGTCCGCTCGGCGCGGGTCGCGGTCACCCCGTCGACCTCGTCGGGCCTGAGCCGGGGCAGGTCGACCCCGTGGTGCTCGGCGCCCTGCTCGACCGGCACGGCTGGCTGCGGCGCGGCGGGGCCGCCGGGCGGTACGCGCGCTGGACGCTGCCGGGGACCGGGGGCCGCACCAGCCTGCTCGTGCCGGAGAGCCGGGCCTTTCCGGACAGCGAGGAACTGCTCGGCGAGGCGCTCGTCGCCCTCGAACGCAGCGGGACGCCGTCAGCGCGCGAGGTGCTGGTCTCGCTCGCCGTGCCCAGCGACGAGATCCGCTGGACGCGCGATGTCCCTGCCGGGCCGGCGGGCGCCTCATCCTGGCCCGTCGAGGAGCAACTGCGGGGCGCGGCGCGGCAGATGCTGCTCGCGGGCGCCCTCGCCGCGCGCGGGCGCGCCGGGTACTACGGGGCCAGGCACCGGCGGCCCGCGGCCGCGGCCCTGGAGAACGTACTGGTGCAGACGGCGTCCGGAGGGCGCCGTCTCACCGCGTTCGTGCCCGTCGCCACGGGCCGGGCGCTCGCCGTCCGGCTGCACCAGGCGCTGTACGCGGTGCGCGAGGCCATCGACTACCGGCGGGCCACCGGCGGCATGGACGCGTTCGACAGCGCGATCGAGGCGGGCGTCAGCCATGAACTGACCGAGGCACTCGTCGCGCTGGTGCGGGGCACCGAGGGCGCGCGCGTCGGCGTGGACTGGGCGCCCGCCGCCGGAGTGCCGCACGAGTGCACGGACGGTGATGCCCCCGTCGAGTTCTCACCGGGCGACCTCGACGTGCTGCGCGAGGCCGGCGCCCGCTACCAGTACGCGGAGCCCGCCGTCTCCGTCCGCGTCACCGGCACCGTCGTCCGCATGCGCAGGGCGGGGCCGCGCGGCGCGGGGACGGTGCGGCTGCGGGTGCTCGCGGGCGCCGAGGTGCCGCACGTACGGATGACGCTGGACGAGGAGGCGTATCGGATCGCGGGGCACGCGCACCTGGTGGGCCTGCCGATCCGCGTGCACGGGCGCCTGGAGAGCCGGGGCGGATTCCGCCGCCTCACCGGCGCGAGCGGCGTCGTACCCGTCCAGGTGGAGGAGGCCGAGCGGGACCGGATGATGAAGTCGCTCCAGGAGAACCTGGACTTCTTCGAGGAGGCGTGCGCGGGGGAGGAGTAGCGGCCTCAGCCCTCCTTGTGCGCGTACCTCAGCCCTCCTTGTGCGCGTACAGGTCTCTGAGCAGGGCGATCTCCGCCGTGTGGTGCAGCATCTCGCGGTTGATGTGCAGCACGAGCGTCGCCATCGGCTCCTCCTTGAACTCGCCCTCGGCCGGACCGCACGGACGGGCCAGACCCGCCTCGCCCAGACCGCGCACGCCCGCGATCCACTGCGCGTACGCGGCATCGAGGCGGTCCAGGGCCTCGGCGGCCGTGCCGGGATAGTCGTACGTCATGTAGTCCACCGGCTCCGCCCCGAAGTGCGAGGCGTTCCGGGCGCCGAGCACGCCCACCAGGATGTGCCCGAGCCGCCACGCGATCGTCGTCACCGGAGCGGGGACCGGCTCCGGGTACGCGAATTCGATGACGAAGTCGCCGGAGCCGCCCTGGATGGCGGCGCTCGCTCTGCCGCGCGGACGCAGGCTCCAGCAGTCCGCCACGGGCTCCCAGAAGTACTCGTCGTCCGTGAGCCCGGCCAGCCGGTCCCTGAGCTGGTGTCGCCAGTGCCAGTCGAGCTGGTCGGCGAGGAGCGTGTTCCAGTCGAGTGTCATACGTCTCACGCTAGGCGTGACCACTGACAGTCGCCGGTTAACCGTTTCGCGAGCGGCCCTGGTGACTCGGTACGATCGTTGCTGCGCGCGTCACAGGTAATGGCGCGGCGTTCCATCTTCAGGTAGGAGAAGTCCGGTGTCTGACGTCCGTGTGACCATCCAACGCGATTCCGAGCGGGAAGAGCGCGTGGTGACGACGGGCACTACGGCCGCCGAGCTCTTCCCCGGTGAGCGCAGCATCGTCGCGGCCCGCGTCGCCGGTGAGCTGAAGGACCTCGCGTACGAGGTCGCCGACGGCGAGACCGTCGAGCCCGTGGAGATCTCCTCCGAGGACGGCCTGAACATCCTGCGGCACTCGACCGCGCACGTCATGGCGCAGGCCGTGCAGGAGCTGTTCCCCGAGGCCAAGCTCGGCATCGGCCCGCCCATCAAGGACGGCTTCTACTACGACTTCGACGTCAAGGAGCCGTTCACCCCCGAGGACATCAAGCGCATCGAGAAGAAGATGCAGGAGATCCAGAAGCGGGGGCAGCGCTTCTCGCGCCGCGTCACCACCGACGAGGCCGCCGCCGTGGAGCTCGCCGACGAGCCGTACAAGCTGGAGCTCATCGGCCTCAAGGGCAACGCGGCGCAGGCCGCCGACGGCGCGGACGCCGAGGTGGGCGGCGGCGAGCTGACCATCTACGACAACCTCGACGCCAAGACCGGCGACCTGTGCTGGAAGGACCTCTGTCGAGGCCCGCACCTGCCGACCACCCGGAACATCCCCGCGTTCAAGCTGATGCGCTCGGCCGCCGCCTACTGGCGTGGCAGCGAGAAGAACCCGCAGCTCCAGCGCATCTACGGCACCGCGTGGCCGACCAAGGACGAGCTGAAGGCGTACCTCGACTTCCTCGTCGAGGCCGAGAAGCGCGACCACCGCAAGCTGGGCGCCGAGCTGGACCTGTTCTCCTTCCCGGAGGAGCTCGGCCCGGGCCTCGCGGTCTTCCACCCCAAGGGCGGCGTCGTCCGCAAGGTCATGGAGGACTACTCGCGGCGCCGCCACGAGGCGTCCGGCTACGAGTTCGTGAACACCCCGCACATCTCGAAGGAGCACCTCTTCGAGACCTCGGGCCACCTGCCGCACTACGCGGAGGGCATGTTCCCGCCCATCCAGTTCGACGAGCAGAACTACCGCCTCAAGGCGATGAACTGCCCGATGCACAACCTGATCTTCAAGTCCCGCGGGCGTTCCTACCGTGAACTGCCGCTGCGGCTCTTCGAGTTCGGCACCGTGTACCGCTACGAGAAGTCGGGCGTCGTGCACGGCCTGACCCGCTCGCGCGGCTTCACGCAGGACGACTCGCACATCTACTGCACCAAGGAGCAGATGGCGGAGGAGCTCGACACGCTCCTCACCTTCGTCCTCGACCTGCTGCGCGACTACGGCCTGACCGAGTTCGAGCTGGAGCTGTCGACCCGCGACGAGTCCGACAAGTTCATCGGTACGGACGAGGACTGGGCCGAGGCCACCGAGGCGCTGCGCTCCGCCGCCGAGAAGCAGGGCCTGCCGCTCGTGCCCGACCCGGGCGGCGCCGCGTACTACGGCCCGAAGATCTCCGTGCAGGCCAAGGACGCCATCGGCCGCTCCTGGCAGATGTCGACCCTCCAGGTCGACTTCAACCAGCCCAAGCGGTTCGGCCTGGAGTACACCGCGGCGGACGGCTCGCGCCAGCAGCCCGTCATGCTGCACCGCGCCCTGTTCGGTTCGATCGAGCGGTTCTTCGGCGTGCTCCTCGAGCACTACGCGGGCGCCTTCCCGGCGTGGCTCGCGCCGGTGCAGGCCGTCGGCATCCCGATCGGCGACGGGCACGTGACGTACCTGGAGGAGTTCGCCGAGAAGGCGCGCGCCCAGGGCCTGCGCGTCGAGGTCGACAAGTCCTCGGACCGCATGCAGAAGAAGATCCGCAACCAGCAGAAGGCCAAGGTGCCCTTCATGGTCATCGCGGGCGACGAGGACATGAACGCCGGTTCGGTGTCCTTCCGCTACCGCGACGGCTCGCAGGAGAACGGCATCCCGGTCGACGAGGCCATCGCGAAGATCGCGAAGGTCGTCGAGGAGCGGGCGCAGGTCTGACGTTCAGTCCTTTCTGTCGGAGGCCCCCGGGGAGTTCCCCGGGGGCCTCTCGGCCTTCCCGCCCAGGGTTCCGTCCGTCTCGTCCTCCCGCGCGAACACCTGGAGCAGCCACGAGGAGAACGAGCCCGTGACCGCGCCGAGCAGGGCGAGGCCGCAGGCCATCACCCCCACCGCCACGAGCCGGCCGAGCCCGGTCACCGGCGCCAGGTCGCCGTAGCCCACGGTCGACAGCGTCGTGCACGTGAACCACACCGCGTCGCCGTACGTACGGATCTCCGCGCCCGGCGCCGTGTGCTCCTGCTGGTACAGGGCGAGCGAGCCCGCGAAGCCGAGCAGCGTCACCGAGAGGCCCGCGTACGCGATCACGCGCGCGTGCAGCGAGAGCCGCGGCTCGTGTCGCCGGTCCTGCACCGTCTCGTAGGCCTGCACGATCCGTACGGGACGCAGCAGCGGAAGCAGCAGGACGAGCGTGTCCAGCCAGTGCTTGCGGATGAAGCGCGGCCAGCGCTGTCCGCTCAGGCGCAGGCGCACCACGTAGTCGACGATGAACACGGCCCACGCGGCGAGCGTGAGCGCGAGGCTCAGGTCCCGCAGGGCGCCCGGCAGGGACTGGCCGAGGACCCGGACCGCGTACCCGGCGAGGTAGACGAGCGAGGCCACCGCGAGGACGACGCCGTTGTGCCGCTCCCAGCGGGCGAGTGGGGTGTCGGTCATCCCGACAGCATCGCCCGCGCCGACCTGGGAAGGTACCCGCCGACACGCCTCCGTGAGGTGACGCCATATGCTGCATTGCATGACGAGTGAGCCGGAGCAGCAGGTCGGTCCAGTGGGTGAGCCGGACGGATTCGGGCGACTGTGGACCCCGCACCGCATCGCGTACATCCAGGGCGAGGGCAAACCGACGGGCCCCGGGGCCGACGACGGCTGTCCGTTCTGCGCGGGCCCCGGCAAGTCCGACGAGGACGCGCTGATCGTGGCGCGCGGCAGCTCCGTCTACGCGATCCTCAACCTGTACCCGTACAACGGCGGGCACATGATGGTGCTGCCCTACCGGCACGTCGCCGACTACACCGATCTCGACCTGGACGAGACCGCGGAGCTCGCCGACTTCACCAAGCGCGCCATGACCGCGCTGCGCTCGGCCTCCGGCGCGCACGGCTTCAACATCGGCATGAACCAGGGCGCGGTCGCGGGCGCCGGCATCGCGGCCCACCTGCACCAGCACGTCGTCCCCCGCTGGGGCGGCGACACCAACTTCATGCCGGTCGTCGGCCACACGAAGGTGCTGCCGCAGATGCTCGCCGACACGCGCACGGCCCTGGCGAAGGCCTGGCCCAGCTCCAGCGACTGACCGGCCCCTACGCGTCGTACGTGTCCGCCTTCCCCGGCGTCGGGTCCTGGACCTGGCCGCTGAGGAAGCCGGAGCGGTTGCCGAACTTCTCGGTGTCCACGCCGTTCTCGTCGAGCACCCTGATGGCCGCCGCGTGCACCACGCGCAGGACCGGCGTGGCCGTGCGCAGCGCGTCGTCCGCCATGAAGCGGTGCCGCCACGGCTGGTCCGCCCAGGCGTGCCGCAGTCCGAACGGCTCGGGCAGCACCAGCTTCCCGCCGAGGTGGTCCAGGAGCGGCGGATACCAGGTGAAGGGCGCGCGGACCGCGATCCGGACCGCCTCGTCCGAGGTGATCAGCGGGAGCGTCTTCTCCGTGGTCTCCCAGAACCGTATGGGCTTGGAGACCTCCTTCTTCCGCGGCTCGGGCTTCGACGTGAACAGGGAGTGCACCGGGCCGAGCGCGTGCCCGGTCACCTCTATCCGCAGCGTCTCGTGCAGCACCGTCACCGTGATCAGCATGGTGATCACCAACTGGCCGTCCCAGAGCGTGAACTGGACGCCCAGGTAGTGGCGGCTGCCGCCACCGAACTGTTGCTCGTTGCAGATTCGCTCTATCTCGTGCGTCCTGGTCTCGAACGCGTCGACGTTCACGCCCGAGGGGCGGGTCACGCTCTTCGCGTTCTCCCCGATCGGCGAGACGATCCAGTGCTTGACCGAAGGCGTGGGGAAGCCTCCGGTGTGGATCGGCTTGCGCTCCAGGAGGCGGAGCTGGTCGTGGATCGCGCGGATCACGTCCCAGCTGCGGAACGGGTGGATGTCCTTGCCCGGTTCCTTGGACACCAGGTCCTCGGCCAGCTGCCAGCCGCCCCAGCGCGTGCCCATGCCCAGGATGCCCTTGGGGCCCGCGTAGAACACGGAGTTCGACTGCTGCTCGGCGGACAACTTGGCCAGATTCTGGCGCAGTTGCTCGGCCGAGGTCTCGCCGGGACTGCCGGGGACGGCCTCCGGGATCTTCGCGCCGACCCCGCCCCCGGACAGCAGCCCGCCCCACCGGTCCCGCAGGTCCCGCGCGGTGCGCTCGCAGATCTGCCGCGCCCAGTAGCCGCCGATCACGGGCGCCACGAACGAGGCGCGCAGATACCAGGTCCAGCCGCTGGTGGACGGAAGCCGGACAAGCACGATCACGACGGCGACGAACACGACCGCCAGTACCGTCATGGTGAGGGCGGCCCTGCCGTGCGCCTTTCGCTCCCGCGCCTTGGCCTCGCGCTTCTCCTTGGCGCCCTTGCTGTCGGCCTCCTTGGTCTCCTTCTCGGCCTGAGCCACCCGGATGCTGTCCCTGCGGCGGATCTCGAACGCGGTGACCCAGAGCAGGAATCCGGGCAGGAACAGGAAGCCGAACACCACCGTCACCAGCGTGAGCAGGCTGTCGCGCTGGCGCCGGATCCGGTTGGCCGCGAGGCAGTGCTCCACCACGACCTGCGGTTCCGTGCCGAACGACTGGATGAGCGGCTTGCGGGCGCCGCCCAGCATCCGCACCTGCACCGCCCGCGCGAAGGCCTCACCGAGATTCGGCGCGAACAGCGACCACATGCCCCTCTTCACCTGGGACTTGTGCCACTCGTTGTTGGTTTCCTCGATCTTCACCGCCGGGTCGTCCCGGTACGCGGCCGAGGCGATGGCGAACGTCGCGGCGGTCTGGCCCGCGGAACCCTGGAGCGGGATCTGCGCGCCCGGCCGGAAGTCGAATATTCCGTCGGCCGAAGCCGGCTTCATCGTGTCCGCCACTGCCACCCCCATCACCGCACGCCGTCGCTGCGGCTTTTCCCGACTTGCCCGCCCCGCACACCTGTTGGGCGCGCCGTCGGCCGGAACCGGCTGATCTTCGACCAGCGTAGCGGCCGCCACCGACACCGGCCCCGGGGAACGGGAAGCCGGGGCCGGTGCGCGGTCCCGGGCCGACTACGGGACGTCCTGGGCCTGTTCGCGGATCCGCTCGCTCAGCTGGGGCGGCATCGGCTCGTGCCGGGCGTAGTCGCGGCTGAAACGCGCGGTGCCGTGCGACAGCGAGCGCAGGTCCACCGCGTACCGGCCGATCTCGATCTCCGGTACCTCGGCCCTGACCAACGTCCGCCCGCCCGAGGCCTGTTCGGTGCCGACGACGCGGCCGCGCCGCCCGGACAGGTCGCTCATCACGGTGCCCACGTAGTCGTCGCCGACGAGGACCTCGACCTCGGCCACCGGCTCCAGGAGATGGATCCGCACATCGGTCGCCGCCTCCCGCAGCGCGAGCGCCCCCGCCGTCTGGAACGCCGCGTCGGAGGAGTCCACCGAGTGCGCCTTCCCGTCGATCAGCGTCACCCGCACGTCGATGAGCGGATACCCGGCCGCGACGCCCTTCGCCGCCTGCGCCCGCACCCCCTTCTCCACGGACGGGATGAACTGCCGGGGCACCGCGCCGCCGACGACCTTGTCCACGAACTCGATGCCCGAGCCGCCGGGCAGCGGCTCCACCTCGATCTCGCAGATCGCGAACTGGCCGTGGCCACCGGACTGCTTCACGTGCCGGCCGCGCCCCGCCGACCTGCCCGCGAACGTCTCCCGAAGGGAGACCTTGTGCGGGATGACGTCGACCTGCACCCCGTACCGGCTGCGCAGCCGCTCCAGGGCGACGTCCGCGTGCGCCTCGCCGAGGCACCACAGGACCACCTGGTGGGTGTCCTGGTTCTGTTCCAGGCGCATCGTCGGGTCCTCGGCCACCAGGCGCGAAAGGCCCTGGGAGAGCTTGTCCTCGTCGGCCTTGCTGTGCGCCTGGATGGCCAGCGGAAGCAGCGGGTCGGGCATCTCCCACGGGGACATGAGCAGCGGCGCCTCCTTCGCCGACAGCGTGTCCCCGGTCTCCGCCCGGCTCAGCTTCGCGACGCACGCCAGATCGCCGGCGACGCAGTGGGTCAGCGTGCGCTGCTGCTTCCCGAAGGGGGCCGAGAGCGCCCCGATCCGTTCGTCCGCCTCGTGCAGGGCGCGGGTCTCGTGTCCGTGGTCGGAGAGCCCGTGGCCCGACACGTGCACCGTCGCGTCGGGCCGCAGGGTGCCGGAGAAGACGCGGACGAGCGAGACCCGCCCCACGTACGGGTCGGACGCGGTCTTCACGACCTCCGCCACCAGCGGCCCCTCCGGGTCGCAGGCGTGGATGTCGAACTCCTTCCCGTCGCGCCCCCGCACATCGGGGGCGGCGCGCTCCATGGGGGTCGGGAAGCCGCCGGTGATCAGCTCGAGGAGTTCGACGGTGCCGATGCCCTGCCGTGCGCCCTCCGCCGCCGGGGCCGCCGCCAGGACCGGGTGGAAGACGCCGCGCGCGACGGCCCGCTCCAGGTCGTCGACGAGCGTCTTGACGTCGATCTCCTCGCCGCCCAGATAGCGGTCCATGAGGGTCTCGTCCTCGCTCTCCGAGATGATCCCCTCGATGAGCCGGTTGCGGGCCTCCTCGATCAACGAGGCCTGGTCGGCGCCCGGTTCCGACTCCTTGCGTTCGCCCGACGCGTAGTCGAAGAGGCGCTGCGAGAGCAGCCCGATCAGGCCCGTCACGGGCGCGTGCCCGTCCGGCGCCTGTTCGCCGCGCAGCGGGAGGTACAGCGGGAGCACGGCGTCCGGGTCGTCGCCGCCGAAGATCTCCGCGCAGCTCCGCGTCACGTCCTCGAAGTCGGCGCGCGCCGCCTCCAGGTGCGTGATCACGATGGCCCGCGGCATGCCGACCGCCGCGCACTCCTCCCACACCATGCGCGTCGCGCCGGCCATCGTCTCGGGTCCGTCGGCCGCGGAGACGACGAAAAGGGCCGCGTCCGCAGCCCGCAGACCGGCCCTCAACTCCCCGACGAAATCCGCGTAGCCGGGGGTGTCCAGGATATTGATCTTGAAGCCGTCCCACTCCAGCGGGACGAGTGAGAGCTGCACCGAGCGCTGCTGGCGATGCTCGATCTCGTCGTAGTCGGAGACGCTGGTGCCGTCCTCGACGCGGCCCGCCCTGTTCACCGCCCCCGCGGTCAGCGCGAGGGCCTCCACGAGGGTCGTCTTGCCCGATCCGCTGTGGCCGACCAGCACCACATTCCGTACGGACGCGGGATGGTCGGCCGTCGCTGCCCTGCCGGCGGCTCCGGGGTGTCCGTTGCTCTTGTCGCCCATGCCTTGCCTCCCGGTTGCTTGCTCGGTGAGGTCCTAGGCGTGTTTCGAAAGTCCCGTCTGCCTCGCGGGACCTGGCACGCACGCTCGCGGCGTTGCCGAAATGCCCTAGTAGCTCCGCTACGAGACCATTCCGGCGCCTTGCGATCGCACGCACCAGGCCCCGCGAGGCCCGCCCTCCGGGCGGACGACGCTACTTTCGAAACACGCCCTAGTTCCTTGTCGGCCTATGGGCGCGGACACGCGAATCCGCGTGCGGAGGCGGCTTCGGCGACGCCCGCGGTGTCTTTGAGCTTTCCACTCGGGTCACTGTGCGTCCATACGTCGTACGGGATCGCACGCCCACGCGTGCGGCCCGTCGGCGGTTCGCACGCGCGCGTGGCTACGATGGGCCAGCCGGTGGCCAGAGGGGCCGCGCGGCCACCGACCCTCGGGAAGGCCATGCTGAACAAGTACGCGCGTGCATTCTTCACGCGTGTCCTCACACCGTTCGCCGCGTTTCTCATCCGCCGCGGAGTCAGCCCCGACGCGGTCACGCTCCTGGGCACCGCCGGAGTCGTGGCCGGTGCGCTGGTCTTCTACCCGCGCGGTGAGTTCTTCTGGGGAACCGTCGTCATCACGCTGTTCGTGTTCTCGGACCTCGTGGACGGCAATATGGCGCGCCAGCTGGGCCGCTCCAGCCGCTGGGGCGCCTTCCTGGACTCCACGCTCGACCGCGTCGCCGACAGCGCCATCTTCGGCGGCCTGGCGCTCTGGTACGCCGGTGGAGGCAACGACAACGTCCTGTGCGCCGTGTCGATCTTCTGCCTCGCCAGCGGCCAGGTCGTGTCCTACACGAAGGCACGTGGCGAATCGATCGGCCTGCCGGTCGCCGTGAACGGTCTCGTGGAGCGCGCCGAGCGGCTCGTCATCTCGCTCGTCGCCGCGGGCTTCGCCGGGCTGCACAAGTTCGGCGTGCCGGGCATCCAGTACCTGCTGCCGGTCGCCCTGTGGATCGTTGCCGTGGGCAGCCTCGTCACGCTGATCCAGCGCGTCGTCACGGTGCGCCGCGAGTCCGCCGAGGCGGACGCGGCGGCCGCCCAGGAGGGGGCCACCTCGTGAGCGGGACGCAGGAACGGATCACCGACGCGCTGTACGGGCTCGGCTGGGCGACCGTCAAGAAGCTCCCCGAGCCGGTCGCCCAGCGCCTCGGCCGCACGATCGCCGACGCCGCCTGGAAGAAGCGCGGCAAGGGCATCCAGCGACTGGAGGCCAACCTCGCGCGCGTGGTGCCCGACGCCACTCCGCAGCGCCTGCAACAGCTCTCCAAGAAGGGCATGCGTTCGTACCTGCGCTACTGGATGGAGTCCTTCCGCCTCCCCGCGTGGAGCAAGGAGCGCATCCAGCAGGGCTTCTCGGTCAAGGACGTCCACTACCTCACCGAGGGCCTGGACGCCGGCAAGGGCGTCGTCCTCGCCCTGCCCCACATGGGCAATTACGACCTGGCGGGCGCCTGGGTCACCACCCAGCTGGACACCCCGTTCACGACCGTCGCCGAGCGGCTCAAGCCGGAGACCCTGTACGACCGTTTCGTCGCCTACAGGGAGGGCCTCGGCATGGAGGTGCTGCCGCACACCGGCGGCGCCGCCTTCGGGACGCTCGCACGGCGGCTGCGCGCGGGCGGCCTGGTCTGTCTGGTCGCGGACCGGGACCTGTCGTCCTCCGGTGTGGAGGTCAAGTTCTTCGGCGAGACGACGCGGATGCCCGCGGGGCCCGCGATGCTCGCCCAGCACACCGGCGCGCTGCTGCTCCCGGTCACCCTCTGGTACGACGATTCGTCCATAATGCGGGGGCGCGTCCACCCACCCGTCGACGTGCCGGAGACAGGTACGCGGGCCGAGAAGACGTCTGTCATGACGCAGGCGCTGGCCGATGCCTTCGCCACGGGGATCGCGGAGCATCCGGAGGACTGGCACATGCTGCAGCGTCTGTGGCTCTCCGACCTGGTGCCCGCCGAGAAAGCCGAGGAGAGGCCCGCGTGAGGATCGGAATCGTCTGCCCGTACTCCTGGGACGTGCCGGGCGGCGTCCAGTTCCACATCCGCGATCTGGCGGAGCACCTCATCGCCCTGGGGCACGAGGTGTGCGTCCTCGCGCCGGCGGACGACGAGACCCCGCTGCCGCCGTACGTCGTGTCGGCGGGCCGCGCGGTTCCCGTGCCGTACAACGGCTCGGTGGCGCGCCTGAACTTCGGCTTCCTGAGCGCCGCGCGCGTACGCAGGTGGCTGCACGACGGCACCTTCGACGTGATCCACATCCACGAGCCGGCGTCCCCGTCGCTCGGCCTCCTGGCGTGCTGGGCCGCGCAGGGCCCGATCGTCGCGACCTTCCACACGTCGAACCCGCGCTCGCGCGCGATGATCGCCGCGTATCCCATCCTGCAGCCCGCCCTGGAGAAGATCAGCGCGCGCATCGCGGTGAGCGAGTACGCCCGCCGCACCTTGGTCGAGCACCTGGGCGGCGACGCGGTCGTCATCCCGAACGGCGTCGACGTCGACTTCTTCGCGCGGGTCGAGCCCAAGCCGGAGTGGCAGGGCGACACGATCGGCTTCGTCGGACGTATCGACGAGCCGCGCAAGGGCCTGCCGGTGCTCATGAAGGCGCTGCCGAAGATCCTGGCGGAGCGCCCGCGGACCAGGCTCCTCGTCGCCGGGCGTGGCGACGAGAAGGAGGCCGTCGCGGCGCTCCCCAAGGAGATGCGCGACCGCGTCGAATTCCTCGGCATGGTCAGCGACGAGGACAAGGCGCGCCTTCTCGCGAGCGTCGACGTGTACGTCGCGCCCAACACCGGAGGCGAGAGTTTCGGCATCATCCTCGTCGAGGCGATGTCGGCCGGCGCGCCCGTGCTCGCCTCCGACCTGGACGCCTTCACCCAGGTCCTCGACCAGGGCGCGGCCGGCGAACTCTTCACCAACGAGGACGCGGACACCCTCGCCGTCGCGGCCCTGCGCCTCCTGGGCGACCCGGACCGCCGCGCCGAACTGCGCGCGCGTGGCAGCAGGCACGTCCGCCGCTTCGACTGGTCCACGGTCGGCGCGGACATCCTCTCGGTCTACGAGACGGTGACCCAGGGCGCGGCGGCGGTGGCGGCGGACGAGCGGACGGGCCTCAGGGCGCGGTTCGGCTTGGCGCGGGACTGACGCCTGCTGCTGCCCCGGTAGCCTTGCCGCCCGTGACCGTCACCCTCATCTGGATCGCCGTAGGCCTCTTCGCGATCGGGCTCTACCTGAGCTGGACCGCAGGACGCCTCGACCGCCTGCACGCCCGCATCGACGCGGCCCGCGCCGCCCTGGACGCCCAACTCCTGCGCCGCGCCTCGGTCGCCCAGGAACTGGCCACGTCCGGCGTGCTCGACCCGGCCGCGTCGATCGTGCTGTACGAGGCGGCACACGCCGCGCGTCAGGCCGAGGAGGAGCAGCGCGAGGTCGCCGAGAGCGAGCTCAGCCAGGCGCTCAGGGCGGTCTTCAACGAGCCCGACCAGGTCGGGGCGGTCCGGGAGGCCCCCGGCGGCGACGAGGCCGCGGAGGAGCTCGCCCAGGCGGTCCGCCGCGTCCCCATGGCCCGCCGCTTCCACAACGACGCCGTGCGCGCGGCCCGAGCGCTGCGCCGCCACCGCACGGTCCGCTGGTTCCGGCTCGCCGGGCACGCACCGTTCCCGCTGGCCTTCGAGATGGACGACGTGCCGCCGACGGCGCTGGCCGACCGCCCCACCAGTTAGATCCCAGGCCAAAAGGAGCCACCGGCTACCCATTGGCCCTTGTAGTGGCCTGTTCCCCAGAGGTTTCCTCGGTACAGCAAAAGCCTTCTTCACCGAGTGAGGTCACCCGTGTCCACTTCTGAAAACACCGCCACCGGCACCGCCCGCGTCAAGCGAGGCATGGCCGAGCAGCTCAAGGGTGGCGTCATCATGGACGTCGTCACGCCCGAGCAGGCGAAGATCGCCGAGGACGCCGGCGCCGTCGCCGTGATGGCCCTGGAGCGGGTGCCCGCCGACATCCGCAAGGACGGCGGTGTGGCCCGGATGTCCGACCCCGACATGATCGAGGGCATCATCGGCGCCGTGTCGATCCCGGTGATGGCCAAGTCCCGCATCGGTCACTTCGTCGAGGCCCAGGTGCTGCAGTCCCTCGGCGTCGACTACATCGACGAGTCCGAGGTGCTCACCCCGGCCGACGAGGTCAACCACAGCGACAAGTTCGCGTTCACGACCCCGTTCGTCTGTGGCGCCACCAACCTGGGCGAGGCCCTGCGCCGCATCGCCGAGGGCGCCGCGATGATCCGCTCCAAGGGCGAGGCCGGCACCGGCAACGTCGTGGAGGCCGTCCGCCACCTGCGCCAGATCAAGAACGAGATCGCCAAGCTGCGCGGCTTCGACAACAACGAGCTGTACGCCGCCGCCAAGGAGCTGCGCGCCCCGTACGAGATCGTGCGCGAGGTCGCCGAGCTCGGCAAGCTGCCGGTCGTGCTGTTCTCCGCCGGTGGCGTCGCCACCCCCGCCGACGCCGCGCTGATGCGCCAGCTCGGCGCCGAGGGCGTCTTCGTCGGCTCCGGCATCTTCAAGTCCGGCGACCCGGCCAAGCGCGCCGCCGCCATCGTGAAGGCCACCACCTTCTTCGACGACCCGAAGATCGTCGCGGAGGCGTCCCGCAACCTCGGCGAGGCCATGGTCGGCATCAACTGCGACACCCTGCCCGAGGGCGAGCGCTACGCGAACCGGGGTTGGTGATGACCGCTCCCGTGGTCGGAGTGCTCGCGCTCCAGGGCGACGTACGGGAGCACCTCGTCGCCCTGGCCGCGGCCGACGCCGTGGCCAGGCCCGTGCGGCGCCCCGAGGAACTGGCCGAGATCGACGGCCTCGTCATCCCTGGCGGGGAGTCGACCACCATCTCGAAGCTGGCCCACCTCTTCGGCCTCATGGACCCCCTTCGCGCGCGCGTGCGCGAAGGAATGCCCGTCTACGGGACGTGCGCCGGCCTGATCATGCTCGCCGACAAGATCCTCGACCCGCGCTCGGGCCAGGAGACCATCGGCGGCATCGACATGATCGTGCGGCGCAACGCCTTCGGACGGCAGAACGAATCCTTCGAAGCGGCGGTCGACGTCCGGGGCGTCGAGGGCGATCCTGTAGAGGGCGTCTTCATCCGGGCTCCCTGGGTGGAGTCCGTCGGAGCCGAGGTGGAGGTGCTCGCCGAGCACGAGGGGCACATCGTCGCCGTACGCCAGGGCGACGCCCTCGCGACGTCCTTCCACCCGGAGCTCACGGGGGACCACCGGATGCACGCCCTGTTCGTGGATATGGTGCGGGCGAAGGGCGCTGCCGGTTCCTTGTAGGATCTCTGGCGTTCGTAAATTGGTTACGCGAAGGAGACAGGCAGATGTCCGGCCACTCTAAATGGGCTACGACGAAGCACAAGAAGGCCGTGGTTGACGCCAAGCGCGGCAAGCTCTTCGCGAAGCTGATCAAGAACATCGAGGTTGCGGCGCGCTCCGGCGGCATCGACCCCGATGGCAACCCGACGCTTGTCGACGCCATCCAGAAGGCGAAGAAGAGCTCGGTCCCGAACAAGAACATCGACTCCGCGGTCAAGCGCGGCGGCGGCCTCGAGGCCGGCGGCGCCGACTACGAGACGATCATGTACGAGGGCTACGGGCCGAACGGCGTCGCGGTGCTCATCGAGTGCCTCACCGACAACCGCAACCGCGCCGCCTCCGACGTGCGCGTCGCCATGACCCGCAACGGCGGCTCGATGGCCGACCCGGGCTCGGTCTCGTACCTGTTCAACCGCAAGGGCGTCGTGGTCGTCCCCAAGGGCGAGCTGTCCGAGGACGACGTTCTGGGCGCCGTGCTCGACGCGGGCGCCGAGGAGGTCAACGACCTGGGCGAGTCCTTCGAGGTGCTCTCCGAGGCCACCGACCTGGTCGCGGTCCGCACCGCGCTCCAGGAGGCCGGGATCGACTACGACTCGGCGGACGCCAACTTCGTCCCGACCATGCAGGTCGAGCTGGACGAGGAGGGCGCGCGCAAGATCTTCAAGCTCATCGACGCGCTCGAGGACAGCGACGACGTGCAGAACGTCTTCGCCAACTTCGACGTCTCCGACGAGGTCATGGAGAAGGTCGACGCCTGACGTGACATCAGCGGCGGGCCGATGGGACACACCCCGTCGGCCCGCCGCTTTGTCAGTGGCACCCGATAGCCTGCACAAACAGGCGATCGAAGGTTGGGGGCAGGCGTGCGCGTTCTCGGGGTGGACCCGGGTCTCACCCGGTGCGGTGTCGGGGTGGTCGAGGGGATCGCGGGCCGGCCGCTGACGATGCGCGGCGTCGGTGTCGTACGGACGCCCGCGGACGCCGAGTTGGGGCACCGCCTCGTCGCCATCGAGCAGGGCATCGAGCAGTGGCTCGACGAGCACCGGCCCGAAGTCCTCGCCGTGGAGCGGGTGTTCAGCCAGCACAACGTGAGTACGGTGATGGGCACCGCCCAGGCCAGCGCCGTCGCCATGCTGTGCGCCTCGCGCCGCGGCATCCCCGTGGCGCTGCACACGCCCAGCGAGGTCAAGGCCGCCGTCACCGGCACGGGCCGCGCCGACAAGGCACAGGTGGGCGCCATGGTGACGCGCCTGCTGAGGCTCGACGCCCCGCCCAAGCCGGCCGACGCGGCCGACGCCCTCGCCCTCGCCATCTGCCACATCTGGCGGGCCCCCGCGCAGAACCGACTCCAGCAGGCCGTGGCACAGCACGCGGCCCAGGCGCCCAGGACCTCCCGAGCCACGCGCGCTGCTCACGCATCGAAAGGCCGTACCGCATGATCGCCTTTGTCAGCGGCCCCGTCGCCGCCCTCGCCCCCGACGCCGCGGTGGTCGAGGTCGGCGGTGTCGGCATGGCCCTCCAGTGCACGCCGAACACGCTGTCGACGCTGCGTATCGGCCAGCAGGCCAAGCTCTCCACCTCCCTCGTCGTGCGCGAGGACTCGCTCACCCTGTACGGCTTCGCGGACGACGACGAGAAGCAGACGTTCGAGCTGCTCCAGACCGCGAGCGGCGTCGGCCCCCGCCTGGCCCAGGCGATGCTCGCCGTGCACAGTCCGGACGCGCTGCGCAGAGCCGTCTCCACGGGTGACGAGAAGTCGCTCACGGCCGTACCCGGCATCGGCAAGAAGGGCGCCCAGAAGCTGCTCCTCGAACTGAAGGACCGGCTCGGCGAGCCCCTCGGCACAGGCGGCCCGGCCATCGGCACGGCCGTGACCAGCGGCTGGCGCGAGCAGCTGCACGCCGCGCTGATCGGCCTCGGCTACGCCACGCGCGAGGCCGACGAGGCGGTCGACGCGGTCGCCCCGCAGGCCGAGGCCGAGGGCACGCCGCAGGTGGGCCGGCTCCTGAAGGCGGCCCTCCAGTCCCTCAACCGCACTCGTTAGCCCAGCCGCCCCGACCGGGCACCCGAAGCCGACCGCCCCTTTGAATCCGTAACGCGAGGCACCACACATGAACTGGGACGAGACCACCGAAGACGCCGCGACGCCGCAGGCCGACCGGCACGTCGGGCCCGCCGCGGAGCGGCTTGTGGACTCTGTCGCCGACACGGAGGACCAGGCCGTAGAGGCGGCTCTGCGCCCCAAGGACCTGGGCGAGTTCATCGGCCAGGAGAAGGTCAGGGAGCAGCTCGACCTGGTCCTGCGCGCCGCCCGCGCGCGCGGCGCCACCGCCGACCACGTCCTGCTCTCCGGCGCCCCCGGCCTCGGCAAGACGACGCTCTCCATGATCATCGCGGCCGAGATGGGCGCCCCGATCCGGATCACCTCCGGCCCCGCGATCCAGCACGCGGGCGACCTCGCGGCGATCCTCTCCTCGCTCCAGGAGGGCGAGGTCCTCTTCCTCGACGAGATCCACCGGATGTCGCGGCCCGCCGAAGAGATGCTCTACATGGCGATGGAGGACTTCCGGGTCGACGTCATCGTCGGCAAGGGCCCCGGCGCCACCGCCATCCCGCTGGAACTGCCGCCGTTCACCCTCGTCGGCGCGACCACGCGCGCGGGGCTGCTGCCGCCGCCCCTGCGCGACCGCTTCGGCTTCACCGCACACATGGAGTTCTACGGACCCCCCGAGCTGGAGCGGGTGATCCACCGCTCGGCGAGCCTCCTCGATGTGGAGATCGACACAGCGGGCGCCGCCGAGATCGCCGGGCGCTCCCGCGGCACCCCCCGCATCGCCAACCGCCTGCTGCGCCGCGTCCGCGACTATGCGCAGGTCAAGGCCGACGGGCAGATCAACAGGGACATCGCGTCCGCCGCGCTCGGCGTCTACGAAGTGGACGGCCGCGGCCTCGACCGCCTGGACCGCGCCGTGCTCGAAGCCCTGCTCAAGCTGTTCAGCGGTGGACCCGTGGGACTTTCGACACTTGCCGTCGCCGTGGGGGAGGAGCGTGAGACCGTGGAAGAGGTCGCCGAGCCCTTCCTCGTACGCGAAGGACTCCTGGCGCGCACCCCCAGGGGCCGTGTGGCGACTCCCGCCGCGTGGGCCCACCTGGGACTCACCGCACCCCAAGGGAGACCTGGGGCAAGCGGACAACAAGACCTCTTCGGGGCATGACGGCGCGCGTACTCGCCGGGGCTGGAACCCCGGTGCCATGCTGAGCGTTGTTCCCACCGTGCGGACTCGCTTAGACTCCGCCGACGTCGCCTTTGCGGTGGCGCAATACCCCATCATCGACACGGCCGCATTTCGACATGGCCGAATGAAGGAAGTTCCTACCCGTGAGTCCTGTGACCCTCCTCCCGTTCATTGTGCTCATCGGGGCTATGTTCCTGATGACCCGGTCTGCCAAGAAGAAGCAGAAGCAGGCCGCGGACATGCGCAATGAGATGCAGCCCGGTTCCGGCGTCCGCACGATCGGGGGCATGTACGCCACGGTCAAGGAGGTCCACGACGACGCGGTCCTTCTCGATGCCGGCCCCGGCGTCCACCTCATGTTCGCGAAGAACGCCATCGGCGCCGTGCTCACCGATGACGAGTACAACCGCATCGTCCACGGCGAGGAAGTCGTTGATGATGACGAACTGACCAATGACGCCGTCGTGCCGGACGACGCGTCCTCCCTCACCGAGACCGACGAGACCGCCGCTGACGACTCGCGCATCGACCTCGGCAAGAAGGACGAGCCTGCCGAGGCCGAGAAGGCCGAGAAGGCCGACGACGCCGAGGTGAAGAAGACCGACGGCGAGTCCGACGCGAAGTAGTACGGCCGGAACCGTGGGGCGTCCGCTCGAAGTGCCCCGCGGTTCCTGTCCGTGCGTGAACCGCGCGGACTCTCGACCATTTCATGGCCGTCCTGGCACCCAACCCCGATGCCGGACGGATGGAGAGGGAGTACGAGAAGGTGGCCACACCTAAGAAGAGCCGAGGGGCAGGTGCCCAGGCGAAGCCCGGGCGCGCCCTGGGCCTGATCGTGATCATCATGGTCGCGCTCGTCGGGGGGATGTTCGCCTCCGGCACGTTCACCCCGCGCCTCGGCATCGACCTCGCGGGCGGCACCAGCATCACGCTGGAGGCCAAGAACGAGCCGGGCAAGCCCAACGCGATCAACAAGACCAACATGGACACAGCGGCGGACATCATCAACCGCCGTGTCAACGGCATGGGTGTCTCCGAGGCCGAGGTCCAGACGCAGGGCAAGAGCAACATCATCGTCAACATCCCGCGAGGGACGAACGAGAAGCAGGCTCGCGAGCAGGTCGGTACGACCGCGCAGCTCTACTTCCGTCCGGTGCTCACGATGACCTCCGGCCAGCCGACCGGCAAGGGTGACAAGTCGGCCACCCCGTCCCCGAGCGCCTCGACAGGCGACAAGGCGACCGACAAGTCCACCGGCTCGGACAAGTCGACCGGCGACAAGGCGACCGACAAGTCGACGGCCACGCCGACGCCGAGCGCCACGACGCAGGGCCGCGCCGTCACCGACAGCCTCAAGGCCGACGCGACGCCGAGCGCCTCCGCGAAGACCGGCGGCGACACCAAGGCGACCCCGAGCGCCAGCGCCGACCCGGCGACCGCCGCGCTGCAGAAGAAGTTCATGCAGCTCGACTGCACGGACAAGGCCGCCCGCACCAAGATCAACGAGGGCTCGAAGGCCTCGGATCCGATCATCGCCTGCGGCCAGAGTCAGGGCCAGTGGCAGAAGTACGTCCTCGGCCCGTCCGAGGTGGGCGGCAAGGACGTCAAGAAGTCCCAGGCGACCATCAACCAGCAGAACGGCCAGTGGGTCGTGAACATGGAGTTCACGGGCACCGGATCGAAGAAGTTCGCCGCGACGACCAGCAAGCTCAAGAGCCAGCAGTCGCCGATGAACCAGTTCGCCATCGTCCTCGACGGTGACGTGGTCTCCGCCCCCAGCGTCAGCTCCACGCTGAGCCAGAACGCCGAGATCTCCGGCTCCTTCACCCAGAAGTCCGCCCAGGACCTCGCGAACGTGCTGTCCTACGGCGCGCTGCCGCTGACCTTCCACGAGCAGAGCGTCACCTCGGTGACCGCCGCGCTCGGCGGTGAGCAGCTGAACGCCGGCCTGATCGCGGGCGCCATCGGCCTCGCGCTGGTCGTCCTCTACCTGGTGGTCTACTACCGGGGCCTGTCGGTCGTCGCCCTCGCCTCGCTGCTCACCTCCGGCATCCTCACGTACACCCTGATGACGCTGCTCGGCCCGGCCATCGGCTTCGCGCTGAACCTGCCTGCCGTCTGCGGTGCCATCGTGGCCATCGGTATCACCGCGGACTCGTTCATCGTGTACTTCGAGCGAATCCGGGACGAGATCAGAGAGGGCCGCTCCGTGCGCCCCGCGGTGGAGCGCGCCTGGCCGCGGGCCCGACGCACCATCCTGGTCTCCGACTTCGTGTCGTTCCTCGCGGCCGCGGTGCTCTACATCGTGACCGTCGGCAAGGTGCAGGGCTTCGCGTTCACGCTCGGCCTGACCACCCTGCTCGACATCGTCGTGGTCTTCCTCTTCACGAAGCCGCTGATGACGCTGCTGGCCCGCACCAAGTTCTTCACGGGCGGGCACAAGTGGTCCGGCCTCGACCCCAAGCGCCTCGGCGTGCAGCCCCCGCTGCGTCGCACCCGCCGCGCCACCCGCCCTGTCGACCCGAAGGAGGCGTGAGATGTCGAAGCTGGGCAATCTCGGCGCCAGGCTGTATCGCGGTGAGGTCGGGTACGACTTCATCGGGAAGCGCAAGATCTGGTACGGCGTCTCGATCCTGATCACCATCACGGCCATCGTCGGCCTGGCGGTGCGCGGCCTGAACATGGGCATCGAGTTCGAGGGCGGCGCGGTCTTCACGACGCCCAAGACCAGCGTCTCGGCCCAGAAGGCCGAGGAGTACGCCACGAAGGCCTCGGGCCACGACGCGGTCGTGCAGGAGCTCGGCTCGGGCGGTCTGCGCATCCAGGTCGCGGGCGTCGACACCGCCAAGTCGGACCAGATCAAGGCCGAGCTGTCCAAGGACATGGACATCAAGGCCGACGACATCAACGCCGACCTGGTGGGCCCCAGTTGGGGCGCGTCGATCGCCAACAAGGCATGGCAGGGCCTGGCCATCTTCATGGTCCTGGTCGTGATCTATCTGGCGATCGCCTTCGAGTGGCGGATGGCGCTCGCGGCACTCGTCGCGCTCATCCACGACATCACGATCACCGTCGGGATCTACGCCCTGGTGGGCTTCGAGGTCACCCAGGGCACGGTGATCGGTCTGTTGACGATCCTCGGTTATTCGCTCTACGACACGGTCGTCGTCTTCGACTCGCTCAAGGAACAGACGAAGGGCCTGGAGAAACAGACCCGCTGGACGTACAGCGAGGTCGCCAACCGGTCGATCAACAGCACCCTGGTCCGCTCGATCAACACCACGATCGTGGCGCTCCTCCCGGTCGGCGGCCTGCTGTTCATCGGCGGCGGCTTCCTCGGCGCGGGCATGCTGAACGACATCTCGCTGTCGCTCTTCGTGGGCCTCGCCGCCGGTGCGTACTCGTCGATCTTCATCGCCACTCCGCTGGTCGCCGACCTCAAGGAACGCGACCCGAAGATGAAGGCGCTCAAGAAGCGGGTGCTCGCCAAGCGGGCGTCGGCCGCCGCGCAGTCCGACTCGGCCGTCGTGGGCCACCAGGCCGACGGCTCGCCGGCCTCGGACACCGAGCCGCAGGACGCCGCCCCCGCGGGCGCCGCTCCCGCCGCCTCGGGACCGCGCAGCCAGCCGGCCCGCAACCGCGGCCGCGGCCGCCCCTCGGGCAAGCGCCGCTGACCCGGACCGTCACGGTCGCCACAGGGCGCCAGGAGCCTTCGGGCCTCTGGCGCCCTCGGCGTTTCCCGACAGCGTCGACTGCTAAGGTTGGCGGTCGCCACAAAGCGGTCGAACTTCCCGTTCGAACCTCCCGCTCGAACCTCCCGGAAAACCCTTCACATACACGCTGAGGTGCAGAAATGACCGACATCAAGGAGCTGCTCCTCAGCCGCATCCGCGATGTGCAGGACTATCCGGAGCCCGGTGTCCTGTTCAAGGACATCACCCCGCTGCTCGCGGACCCGGCGGCCTTCACCGCGCTCACCGACACGCTCGCGGAGCTCTGCGTCCGCCACGGCGCCACGAAGATCGTCGGTCTGGAGGCGCGCGGCTTCATCCTGGGCGCTCCCGTCGCGATCCGCGCGGGCCTCGGCTTCATCCCCGTACGCAAGGCGGGCAAGCTCCCCGGTGCGACGCTCTCGCAGTCCTACGACCTGGAGTACGGCTCCGCCGAGATCGAGGTGCACGCCGAGGACCTCGGCGCGGACGACCGCGTCATGGTGATCGACGACGTGCTTGCGACCGGCGGCACCGCCGAGGCCGCGGTGCACCTGATCCGCCGCGCGGGCGCCGAGGTCGCGGGCTGCGCCGTCCTCATGGAGCTCGGCTTCCTTCCGGGCCGCGAGCGGCTGGAATCCGCCCTCCAGGGAGCGCCGCTCGACGCCCTGCTCGTGGTGTAAAGCCGCAGCTCACAGCCTTGGCGGCGGGCCCGGAGGAATCCGGTGCCCGCCTCTGGTGTTTCACCACTACGAAGGCGTCCCAGCGGCCCAGGGCGAGCCGCGGACGCCGGATCGATACCATGGGCTCTCCGGGACCTGAACGGGGGACCCGTCGCGCACGAGGAGCGCCGTTGCCAGACGAGGCCAAGCCACTCTCCGCCGCCACGCATGACGAACAGGCCACTCGCGCCGCGGCTCCTTCCCGCACGCCCGAGAAGGACGCGAACACGGCGAGGCCTGCGCCGCCGAGCGGCACGGCGGCCGAGCAGCCGCGCACCAAGCCCCCGGCCAACCAGCCGCGCCCCACACCCCCGCCGGCGATCCGCGCGGCCACGAACCAGCCGGCGGCGCGCTCCGGCTCCTCCAACCGCGTCCGCGCCCGCCTCGCCCGCCTCGGCGTGCAGCGCTCGAACCCGTACAACCCGGTCCTGGAGCCGCTGCTGCGGATAGTGCGCAGCAACGACCCGAAGATCGAGACGTCCACGCTGCGCCAGGTCGAGCGCGCCTACCAGGTCGCCGAGCGCTGGCACCGCGGCCAGAAGCGCAAGAGCGGCGACCCGTACATCACGCACCCGCTCGCCGTGACGACGATCCTCGCCGAGCTCGGCATGGACCCGGCCACGCTCATGGCCGGCCTGCTGCACGACACCGTCGAGGACACCGAGTACGGCCTGGACACCCTCAAGCGCGACTTCGGCGACCAGGTCGCCCTGCTCGTCGACGGCGTCACCAAGCTGGACAAGGTCAAGTTCGGTGAGGCCGCGCAGGCCGAGACCGTGCGCAAGATGGTCGTCGCCATGGCCAAGGACCCGCGCGTCCTGGTCATCAAGCTCGCCGACCGCCTGCACAACATGCGCACCATGCGCTACCTCAAGCGCGAGAAGCAGGAGAAGAAGGCCCGCGAGACGCTGGAGATCTACGCTCCGCTGGCGCACCGCCTGGGCATGAACACCATCAAGTGGGAGCTGGAGGACCTCGCGTTCGCGATCCTCTACCCCAAGATGTACGACGAGATCGTGCGGCTCGTGGCCGAGCGCGCGCCCAAGCGCGACGAGTACCTGGCCATAGTGACCGACGAGGTGCAGTCCGACCTGCGCGCGGCCCGCATCAAGGCGACCGTGACCGGACGCCCGAAGCACTACTACAGCGTCTACCAGAAGATGATCGTCCGCGGCCGTGACTTCGCGGAGATCTACGACCTGGTGGGCATTCGTGTCCTTGTCGACACGGTGAGGGACTGTTACGCCGCTCTCGGCACGGTCCACGCGCGATGGAACCCGGTCCCCGGCCGGTTCAAGGACTACATCGCGATGCCCAAGTTCAACATGTACCAGTCGCTGCACACGACGGTGATCGGCCCCAACGGCAAGCCCGTTGAGCTCCAGATCCGTACGTTCGACATGCACCGCCGCGCCGAGTACGGCATCGCCGCGCACTGGAAGTACAAGCAGGAGGCCGTCGCCGGCGCCTCCAAGGTGCGCACGGACGCGCCCAAGTCGTCCGGCAAGGGCGGCAAGGACGACCACCTCAACGACATGGCGTGGCTGCGCCAGTTGCTCGACTGGCAGAAGGAGACCGAGGACCCGGGCGAGTTCCTGGAGTCCCTGCGCTTCGACCTGTCGCGCAACGAGGTCTTCGTGTTCACGCCGAAGGGCGACGTCATAGCGCTCCCGGCCGGCGCCACCCCGGTGGACTTCTCCTACGCGGTCCACACGGAGGTCGGCCACCGGACCATAGGAGCGCGGGTCAACGGGCGGCTCGTACCGCTCGAATCGACCCTGGACAACGGCGACCTGGTCGAGGTCTTCACGTCCAAGGCGCAGGGCGCGGGCCCGTCCCGCGACTGGCTCGGCTTCGTGAAGTCGCCGCGTGCGCGCAACAAGATCCGGGCCTGGTTCTCCAAGGAGCGCCGCGAGGAGGCCATCGAGCAGGGCAAGGACGCCATCGCGCGCGCCATGCGCAAGCAGAACCTGCCGATCCAGCGGATCCTGACGGGCGACTCGCTCGTCACGCTCGCGCACGAGATGCGCTACCCGGACATCTCGTCCCTGTACGCCGCCATCGGCGAGGGCCACGTCACGGCGCAGTCCGTCGTGCAGAAGCTCGTCCAGGCGCTCGGCGGCGAGGAGGCCGCCAACGAGGACATCGCCGAGAGCGCACCGCCCTCGCGCGGCCGATCCAAGCGCCGCTCGAACGCCGACCCGGGCGTGGTGGTCAAGGGCGTCGACGACGTCTGGGTGAAGCTGGCGCGCTGCTGCACGCCGGTGCCCGGCGACCCGATCATCGGCTTCGTCACGCGCGGCAGCGGCGTATCGGTTCACCGCAGCGACTGCGTCAACGTGGACTCGCTGTCCCGCGAGCCGGAGCGCATCCTCGAGGTCGAGTGGGCGCCCACGCAGTCGTCCGTCTTCCTGGTCGCCATACAGGTCGAGGCGCTGGACCGCTCGCGGCTCCTGTCCGACGTGACCCGGGTCCTGTCGGACCAGCACGTGAACATCCTGTCCGCGGCGGTGCAGACGTCCCGCGACCGGGTGGCCACGTCCCGCTTCACGTTCGAGATGGGCGACCCGAAGCACCTCGGCCATGTCCTCAAGGCGGTACGCGGCGTGGAGGGCGTGTACGACGTCTACCGGGTGACGTCGGCACGGCGGCCGTAACCACTCGAGTGCCTGCGGCGGGTGAGCAAATCAAGCCCCTGCGGCGATTGAGCAGCGGAGCCCGGGGCAGAGCCCCGAGACGTAGGAACGGCCCCCGAGCACAATGCTCGGGGGCCGTTTCACGCTGCCGCGCCAGCAGGGTCACCCACCGAACTCGTGCAACCCCTTCACCGCCTGGTCAAGCAGCGCCTGGCGACCGTCAAGCTCCTTCTGGAGCTTGTCCGCCTTCGCGTTGTTGCCCTGCGCACGCGCCTGCTCGACCTGACCGACCAGCTTGTCGACCGCCGCCTGGAGCTGACCGGTGAGGCCCTCGGCACGCGCGCGTGCCTCCGGGTTCGTACGGCGCCACTCGGCTTCCTCGGACTCCTGGAGGGCGCGCTCCACGGTGTGCATCCGGCCCTCGACCTTCGGGCGGGCGTCCCGCGGGACGTGACCGATGGCCTCCCACCGCTCGTTGATCGAGCGGAAGGCGGCGCGTGCCGACTTCAGGTCCTCGATCGGCAGCAGCTTCTCGGCCTCGTCGGCGAGCGCCTCCTTGAGCTTGAGGTTCTCGCCCTGCTCGGCGTCGCGCTCGGCGAACACCGCGCTGCGGGCCGCGAAGAAGACGTCCTGGGCGCCGCGGAAGCGGTTCCACAGGTCGTCCTCGTGCTCGCGCTGGGCGCGGCCCGCGGCCTTCCAGTCCGTCATCAGGTCGCGGTACCGGGCCGCCGTGGCGCCCCAGTCCGTCGAGTTCGACAGCGACTCGGCCTCCGCGACCAGCTTCTCCTTGGTCTTGCGGGCCTCCTCGCGCTGCGCGTCAAGCGACGCGAAGTGGGCCTTGCGGCGCTTGGAGAAGGCCGAGCGGGCGTGCGAGAAGCGGTGCCACAGCTCGTCGTCCGACTTGCGGTCCAGGCGCGGCAGCCCCTTCCAGGTGTCCACAAGGGCGCGCAGCCGCTCGCCGGCCGCCCGCCACTGCTCGGACTGGGCCAGCTCCTCCGCCTCGACGACCAGCGCCTCCTTGGAGTGCCGCGCCTCGTCGGACTGCTTGGCCTTCTGGACCTTGCGCTCCTCGCGGCGGGCCTCGACGCTCTCCACCAGCTTGTCGAGCCGCTTGCCGAGCGCGTCCAGATCGCCGATCGCGTGGGCGTCCGTGACCTGGTCGCGCAGGTGCTCGATCGCCGTCATGGCGTCCTTGGACGACAGGTCGGTCGTCTTCACCCGGCGCTCGAGGAGCCCGATCTCGACGACCAGGCCGTCGTACTTGCGCTTGAAGTAGGCCAGAGCCTCGTCAGGAGACCCCGCCTTCCACGAACCGACCTCCCGCTCGCTGCCGTCGGCCGAACGCACGTACACGGTCCCCGTCTCATCGACGCGGCCCCACGGGTCGCTGCTCACAGCGCCTCCTCCACATGATGCCTGCGCGGGGTGTCTCGCCCCGGGGCATCGTCCACAGTTTCCTGGCGGGCCCGGCCCGCCCTCCACAACGCGGCTCGAATCCGCGCCGCACGAAGCCAATCTAGGCGACCGGCCGCCCCACTGTCCGCACTCAGCGCGGCTCAATTCCGTGCCTACGCGCGCGTGGGGCGGCCCTGTGGCCTCACTTCTTGGTGACCGTGGCCTTCTCGACCTTGACGGCCTTCTTCGGCGCCCCGTCCCCCGAGCCACCGGTGACGCCCTTCGCGGCGACGTCCTGGACGACCTTGAGGCCCTTCGCGTCCATCGTGCCGACGGGCGTGTACGTGGGCGTCAGCTTGCTGTCCTTGTAGACGAGGAAGAACTGGCTGCCGCCGGAGTCGGGCTGCCCGGTGTTCGCCATCGCGACCGTGCCCGCCTTGTAGGTCACCGAGCCGTCCTTGGCCGGCTTGCCGAGCCCGCCCAGGTTCTCGTCGGGGATCGTGTAGCCGGGGCCGCCCGCGCCGGTGCCCTCGGGGTCGCCGCACTGAAGGACGTAGATGCCCTTGGTGGTGAGGCGGTGGCACTTCGTCCCGTCGAAGAAGCCCTTGTCCGCGAGGTGCTTGAACGAGTTCACCGTGTGCGGAGTCTTCGCCGCGTCCATGGCGACCGTGATGTCACCGGCGCTCGTCTTGAAGGCCATGTCGTACTTGGCCTTCTTGTCGATCGCCATCTTGGGCTCCGACGCCTTCTTGCTCGGCGAGGGCGACGGGCTCGCCTCCGCGCCCGAGGTGTCCTTCTTGCCGTCACCGCTGAAGGCCCCGGCGGCATACGCGCCGCCCGTGCCGAGGACGACCACCGCGAGCACGGAGGCGATCACGGTGTTGCGGGTGCGCGCCTTGCGTCGAGCGGACTCGCGCCGCTGCTGCTGGCGCAGGAACTTCTCCCGGGCGAGCTGACGCTGCCGCTGATCCTTGCTGACCACCGGGTGTTCTCCTCGTACGTCTCGTGACCTGCTTCGGGCCCCTGATAGTGCCCCGTACCGTATATGGGTTCGCTGTGGAATCGGCCGCGCCGGTAGGCTCTGATCCGCCGCATTCTGTTTGGACGACATTCCACGACGTACGAAGGACGATTGTGCTGATTGCCGGGTTCCCCGCAGGAGCCTGGGGCACCAACTGTTATCTGGTTGCCCCCGCCGCGGGTGAGGAGTGCGTGATCATCGACCCCGGCCACCAGGCCGCCCAGGGAGTCGAGGAAGCGCTCAAGAAGCACCGGCTCAAGCCGGTGGCGGTCGTCCTCACACATGGGCACATCGACCATGTCGCCTCGGTCGTCCCGGTCTGCGGGGCGCACGACGTCCCGGCCTGGATCCACCCCGACGACCGCTACATGATGAGCGATCCCGAGAAGGGCATCGGTCGCTCCATCGGCATGCCGCTGATGGGCGAGCTGTCCGTGGGGGAGCCGGACGACGTGCGGGAGCTGTCCGACGGAGCGCAGCTGAAGCTCGCCGGGCTCGACTTCGGCGTCGCGCACGCGCCGGGCCATACCAAGGGGTCGGTGACCTTCCGGATGCCCGAGGCGGCGGACATCCCGTCCGTCTTCTTCTCGGGCGATCTGCTCTTCGCCGGCTCCATCGGACGCACCGACCTTCCCGGTGGCTCCATGGACGACATGCTCGAATCGCTGGGCCGTGTGTGCCTGCCGCTCGACGACTCGACCGTGGTGCTGTCCGGACACGGCTCCCAGACGACCATCGGCCAGGAGCGCGCCACCAACCCGTATCTGCGGCAGGTGGCCGCCGGCCAGGGACCCTCCACCGAGGCTCCCCGACGAGGAATGTGACGAGAACCTCCCGTGAGTACCTTCCAGGCCCCCAAGGGCACCTACGACCTGCTTCCGCCGGACTCCGCGACGTACCTCGCGGTCCGCGAGGCGATCTCCGCGCCGCTGCGGAACTCCGGCTACGGCTACATCGAGACTCCCGGCTTCGAGAACGTCGAGCTCTTCGCGCGCGGTGTCGGTGAGTCCACGGACATCGTCACCAAGGAGATGTACGCCTTCGAGACCAAGGGCGGTGACAGGCTCGCCCTGCGCCCCGAGGGCACCGCGTCCGTGCTGCGCGCCGCCCTGGAGGCCAACCTCCACAAGGCGGGCAACCTCCCCGTCAAGCTCTGGTACTCGGGCTCGTACTACCGCTACGAGCGCCCCCAGAAGGGCCGCTACAGGCACTTCTCGCAGGTGGGCGCCGAGGCGATCGGCGCCGAGGACCCGGCCCTGGACGCCGAGTTGATCATCCTGGCCGACCAGGCGTACCGCTCGCTCGGCCTGCGCGACTTCCGCATCCTGCTCAACTCGCTGGGCGACAAGGAGTGCCGTCCGGTGTACCGGGAGGCACTGCAGACCTTCCTGCGCGGCCTCGACCTCGACGAGGACACGCTGCGCCGCGCCGACATCAACCCGCTGCGCGTCCTCGACGACAAGCGGCCCGACGTGCAGAAGCAGCTCGCGGACGCGCCGCTGCTGCGCGACTACCTGTGCGACGCGTGCAAGGCGTACCACGCGCAGGTGCGCGAGCTGCTCACCGCCGAGGGCGTCGCCTTCGAGGACGACGAGAAGCTCGTCCGCGGCCTGGACTACTACACGCGCACGACCTTCGAGTTCGTCCACGACGGACTCGGCTCGCAGTCCGCGGTCGGCGGCGGCGGCCGCTACGACGGCCTGTCCGAGATGATCGGCGGCCCCTCGCTGCCTTCGGTCGGCTGGGCGCTGGGCGTGGACCGTACGGTGCTGGCCCTGGAGGCGGAGGGCGTCGAGCTCGAACTGCCCGCCACCACCAGCGTGTTCGCGGTGCCGCTCGGCGACGAGGCGCGGCGCGTGCTGTTCGCCAAGGTGACCGAGCTGCGCAAGGCCGGGATCTCGGCGGACTTCTCCTTCGGAGGCAAGGGCCTCAAGGGCGCCATGAAGAACGCCAACCGGTCGGGCGCGCGGTTCACGCTCGTCGCCGGTGAGCGGGATCTGGCCGAGGGCGCCGTGCAGCTCAAGGACATGGAGTCGGGCGAGCAGGACGCCGTCGCCGTCGACGAGATCGTGAACGTGCTCACCGCGAAGCTGAAGTAGGAAATCCAGGAAGCTTCTGCGGCAGGCAGATTTGCACACCTGATGTTCGAGGCCCCGGAACACGTTTCCGGGGCCTCGAACGATTTCGCCCCTGAGGGCGTACATGCTTATGTCCAACGAACGGTGGACACAGGGGCGGGTGCGGCAGAATGAGTTCGACCGCAGCACCCACTCGCGTACTCACCTACGGATCGGCGTGATGAGCAAGACGACGACAGCAAGCGACACCGTCTCCCGCGACGGCGGTGCCGACCCCGCGCCCCGCTCCGTCGGCGGCAGCCGGGCCTTCGGGCTCCTGCTGGTGATCACAGGCGCGGCGGGGCTGCTCGCCTCGTGGATCATCACGCTCGACAAGCTCAAGCTGGCCGAGGACCCGAACTTCACGCCGGGATGCTCCCTGAACCCGGTCATCTCCTGCGGCAACATCATGAAGAGCGACCAGGCGACGGCCTTCGGCTTCCCGAACCCGTGGCTCGGCCTCGTGACCTACGCGATCGTGATCTGCGTCGGCATGAGCCTGCTGGCCGGCGCGCGGTTCCCTCGCTGGTACTGGCTGACGTTCAACTTCGGCTGCCTCTTCGGCGTCGGATTCGTGACCTGGCTCCAGTTCCAGTCCCTGTACCGGATCAACGCGCTGTGCCTGTGGTGCTGCCTCGCCTGGGTCGCCACGATCCTGATGTTCTGGTACGTCACGTCGTCCAACATCCGCAACGGCTTCCTGCCGGCGCCGCGCCCGGTCAGGACGTTCTTCGAGGACTTCACCTGGGCCCTGCCCGTCCTGCACATCGGCGTCATCGCCGTGCTGATCTTCACGCGCTGGGGCTCCTCGCTCTGGGCCTGAGGGGCCCGTGCCCGCGGCGTTGTCAGTGGCGTGACTTAGGGTTTTGATCGTGGAAGCCGACCTGTTCACCGCCGCAGCCGAAGAGCGCCAGGAGAAGGACCCGTCCGCGAGCCCCCTGGCCGTCCGGATGCGCCCGCGCGTCCTCGACGAGGTCGTCGGCCAGCAGCACCTGCTCAAGCAGGGCTCGCCGCTGCGCCGACTGGTCGGAGACGGCGGATCCGGCCCCGCAGGTGCCTCCTCGGTGATCCTCTGGGGCCCGCCCGGCATCGGCAAGACCACGCTCGCGTACGTGGTGTCCAAGGCGACGAACAAGCGGTTCGTGGAGCTGTCCGCGATCACCGCGGGCGTCAAGGAAGTGCGCGCCGTCATCGAGGGCGCCCGCCGCGCGCTGGGCGCCCACGGCAAGGACACGGTCCTCTTCCTCGACGAGATCCACCGCTTCAGCAAGGCCCAGCAGGACTCGCTGCTGCCCGCCGTCGAGAACCGCTGGGTGACGCTGATCGCGGCGACGACGGAGAACCCGTACTTCTCGGTGATCTCCCCGCTGCTGTCCCGCTCCCTGCTGCTCACCCTCGAATCGCTCACCGACGACGACCTGCGCGGACTGCTCGCGCGTGCGCTCACCGAGGAGCGCGGTCTCGACAGCGCGGTGACGCTCGCGGAGGACGCCGAGGAGCACATCCTGCGGGTGGCCGGCGGCGACGCCCGGCGCGCGCTCACCGCCTTGGAGGCGGCGGCCGGAGCGGCCATCGCCAAGGGCGAGGAGACCATCACCCTCGAAAGCGTCGAGGAGTCGGTGAACCGCGCGGCGGTGACCTACGACAGGGACGGGGACCAGCACTACGACGTGGCGAGCGCCCTCATCAAGTCCATCCGCGGCTCGGACGTGGACGCGGCGCTGCACTACCTGGCCCGCATGATCGAGGCGGGCGAGGACCCCCGCTTCATCGCCCGCCGCCTGATGATCTCCGCGAGCGAGGACATCGGCCTCGCCGATCCGACGGCCCTGCCGACCGCCGTCGCCGCCGCCCAGGCCGTCGCGATGATCGGCTTCCCGGAGGCGGCACTCACCCTGAGCCACGCGACGATCGCCCTCGCCCTGGCCCCGAAGTCGAACGCGGCGACGACAGCGATCGGCGCCGCCATGGAAGACGTCCGCAAGGGCCTGGCCGGACCCGTCCCGCCGCACCTGCGGGACGGGCACTACAAGGGCGCCGCCAAGCTCGGCCACGCGCAGGGCTATGTGTATCCGCACGATGTGCCCGGCGGCATCGCGGCCCAGCAGTACGCGCCGGACGCGATAGCGGGCCGCCGCTACTACCAGCCGACGCGCTACGGGGCGGAGGCCCGGTACGCGGACGTGGTGGAGCGGGTCCGCGAGCGGCTCCAGGGCCCGGCGAAGGGCCCTGGCGGCGACGGGTCCGACTGATCCGGTAGACTGCTCCGAAGTGCTGTGTCCCGTGCCCGGGATCCCGAAAGGGAGACCGGCACCACCAGAGCGGGACATCAAGCCGGATCCCCCGAACCGCGCGGTCACCGCACGGCACAGGAGATCCAGGAGCGTCGCGCACCGTCGAAGGTGTCGCGGGCAGCCCACCACCAGCCCGGCCCGCGAGGGCCCGGAGCCCGGTCGGTGGGCCACTCGCGTGCTGCACGTATGTGCCCAGACCCGGGAGCGGCTGCCCTGCCCGTCCGCAAGGACAAAGGCGGGGTTTCCCGGGCTGCGGATTGCGACCTCCCCGAACCCTGGTGAAGCCGTATTCGCATCAGAAACACGAGGTGTTTGGTTCATGCCGAACCAGTCCCGCCCCAAGGTCAAGAAGTCGCGTGCCCTCGGCATCGCGCTGACCCCGAAGGCCGTCAAGTACTTCGAGGCCCGCCCCTACCCGCCGGGCGAGCACGGCCGCGGCCGCAAGCAGAACTCGGACTACAAGGTCCGTCTGCTCGAGAAGCAGCGTCTGCGCGCTCAGTACGACCTGAGCGAGAAGCAGATCGCCCGCGCCTACGACCGCGCCAAGAAGGTCGAGGGCAAGACGGGTGAGGCGCTCGTCATCGAGCTCGAGCGTCGTCTCGACGCCCTGGTTCTCCGTTCGGGCATCGCCCGCACGATCTACCAGGCCCGTCAGATGGTCGTTCACGGCCACATCGAGGTCAACGGCCAGAAGGTCGACAAGCCGTCCTTCCGCGTGAAGCCGGACGACGTCGTCATGGTCCGCGAGCGCAGCCGCAACAAGCCGCTGTTCCAGGTCGCGCGTGAGGGTGGCTTCGCCCCCGAGGGCGAGACCCCGCGTTACCTCCAGGTGAACCTGAAGGCCCTGGCCTTCCGCCTGGACCGTGACCCGAACCGCAAGGAGATCCCCGTGATCTGCGACGAGCAGCTCGTCGTCGAGTACTACGCCCGCTGATCTCCCTCACCGGAGTCTCCCTCACGGGAGAGCGGACGTAGTCCCACCTGCGTTTCAGCCCGCCGTCTCCCCGCCCTTCCAGGTGCGGGAGGCGGCGGGTTCGCGTTTCTCCCTGACCGGTTCCGCGGCGCGGGCCGGATGCGGGACCGCCGTCGCCGGGCGCTGCCGCCGGCCGCGGCTCAGCGCGCGGGCCACCGCCTCGTCGTGCTCCAACTGCTCGCCCGAGCGCGCCAGTTCGGCGAAGCGGGCGTCGCCGAGTGCCTGCCGCGCCTGCGTCTCGCACAGCTTGTGCGGCGCGTTGTAGTGGGCCGAGCCGAACAGCGGCAGCCCCACGGAGGACCACATCCGGGCCGCCGCCCCCTGCAGCACCGCGGCCTCGGCGGCGTCCCCCTCCTCGACCGTGACCAGGGCGATCAGCTCCATCGTCAGCACCGTGCCCAGCAGATCGTGGAACTCGTGCTCGATGGCCAGGCCCTCGCCGAGCAGCCGGCGCGCCCGCGCGTAATTCCCCTCCGTCCACTGCGCGTACGCCAGCACATAGAGCGCGTACGCGAGGGTCCAGCGCTCCCCGTGGTCCTCGCACACCTGCCGCACGTCCGCGCACAGCGCCACGGCCTCCGCCAGATCGCCCTGGAAGGCGAGCGACATCGCCAGCTCGACCTGGCCCATCAGGACGTTGCTGTTGAGCTCGCCGATCTCCCGGTACCTGGACAGCGCGGTGCGCAGCAGGTCCTCGGCGCGCGGCAGGTCGTCGGTGACCAGGGCCAGGCACCCGGTGCGGTGCACCGCGTACGCGAGCGCCGTGGCGTCGCCGGTGCGCTCCGCCTCCTCGCGGCACTCCTGAAGCGCGGCGAGCGCGGGCACCGTGTCGCCCTGAAGGATCGCGACGTAGCCGAGCACCCACAGCGCCTTGAGGCGAGAGGCCGCGTACTCCAGGTCGTCGTCACCGCCCCCGGGGCAGATGTCACCGTCGTCGAACTCGACGTCCAGGCCGACGCTGCGGTCCAGCCAGTGCCGCCCCTCGGCGAGCCGCCCGCAGCCCGCCCAGTAGAACCAGAGCGTGCCCGCCAGGTACTGGCCCAGATGCGTCTCGCCCGGCTCGGTCAGGCAGTGTTCGAGGGCCGCCCGCAGATTCGGCAGCTCCGCCTCGATCCGGGACGCCACCTCGCCCTGCCGCGGCGAGAACCAGTCGAGCTCGCACCAGGTGGCCAGGCCCATGTACCAGTCGCGGTGCCTGCGCCGCATCCGGCGGCCGTCGCCCAGACCGTCCAGCCACTCGGCCCCGTACGCGCGCACCGTGTCGAGCATCCGGTAGCGCACCTCGCCGCGGGCCTCCTCGCGGACGACCACGGACTGCGCGAGCAGCTCGTCGAGGACGTCGACGACGTCGTCCGCGGGCAGGCTCTCGCCACCGCAGACGTACTCGGCCGCCTCCAGGTCGAACGAGCCGGAGAACACCGAGAGGCGCGCCCACAGCAACCGCTCCTGGGGCGTGCACAGTTCATGGCTCCAGCCGATCGTGGTGCGCAGCGTCTGGTGCCGGGGCAGGGCGTCCCGCCCGCCGCCGCGCAACAGCCGGAACCGGTCGTCCAGCCGCTCCATCAGCTGCGGCGGCGACAGCACCCGCAGCCGCCCGGCCGCGAGCTCCACCGCGAGCGGCAGACAGTCGAGGCGGCGACACACTTCCAGTACGTCGATCAGCGTGGGCCCGTCCAGCTGGAACCCGGGCAGCAGCGCCGTGGCCCGGTCCGTGAAGAGCTCCGCGGCGTCGGCCGGTGTCAGCGGCGCCAGCGGGAACACCTGCTCCCCTTCGACGGCGAGCGGTCTGCGGCCCACCGCGATCACCCGGAGCCCCGGCGCCGCGCGCAGCAGGTCCCGTATGAGAGAGGCGCACACGTCGACGAGGTGTTCGAACCCGTCGAGCACGAGGACGAGCCGGCGCTCCGCGAGGTGGTCCACGAGGACCTGGCGGGGCGCGCGGGTGGTGTGGTCGGTGAGGCCGAGGGCCTCGGCGAGCGTGTACTCGACGAGCTCGGGCAGCCGCACCGTCGCCAGCTCCACCCGCCACACCCCGTCGGGACACAGGGAGCGCGGCGCGCGGGCGGCCGCGTGGGCGGCGAAGCGGGACTTGCCGACACCGCCGACTCCGGTGACCGTGACCAGGCGGCCGGACTCCAGAGCCGCTGTCAGCGCCGCGAGTTCGGCGGCACGGCCGACGAAACGGTTCAGTTCGTGGGGGAGGTTGCCGGGCCGTGGGGGGCCGGCGGGGACATCTGTGGGGTGCGAAGTGCGTCGCATGGAGCACAGAGCGTACTCAGGCGTGCGCGGTCCGTACAATCACTCTCCCGAATGTCCACCGCTCGGGACGACAATGCGGTACGGAGCGCGGGGTCGGGCGCGATAGGCTCGGGGGACGACTTTTTGATGTTCAGCAGCTGCGTATTCGCACAGAGCTAGGGAGCGGTGCCACGTGTCCGGTGGAGAGGTTGCCGGGATTCTGGTGGCTGTCTTCTGGGCGATCCTGGTCTCCTTCCTCGCGGTGGCGCTCGTGAGGCTGGCCCAGACGCTCAGGGCGACCACCAAGCTGGTCGCGGACGTGACCGAACAGGCCGTGCCGCTGCTCGCCGACGCCTCCGCCGCGGTGCGCTCCGCGCAGACCCAGATCGACCGTGTCGACTCGATCGCCTCGGACGTCCAGGAAGTCACGTCGAACGCGTCGGCGCTCTCCTCCACCGTGGCCTCCACCTTCGGTGGCCCGCTGGTCAAGGTCGCCGCGTTCGGCTACGGAGTGCGCCGTGCCATCGGCGGCCGGGGCAAGGACGCGCCCGCCAAGGAGTCGCGCCGTACCGTGATCGTGGGGCGCACGCTCCCCGAGGCGCGGCGGGCCAAGCGGGCCAACCGGAACAAGAGGGACTGACCGCATACATGTTCCGCCGTACGTTCTGGTTCACCGCGGGCGCAGCCGCCGGCGTATGGGCCACCACGAAGGTCAACCGCAAGCTCAAGCAGCTGACGCCGGAGTCGCTCGCGGCGCAGGCCGCCAACAAGGCGGTCGAGGCGGGTCACAAGCTCAAGGACTTCGCTCTCGACGTCCGCGACAACATGGCCGAACGCGAGGCCGAACTGGGCGACGCCCTCGGCATCAACGAGGCGCCGGATCCCGAACTGGCTCCGCGGAGCCGCTTCGCGGTCATCCAGAACACCTTCGCCACGCAGCAGACCAAGCAACTCAAGCAACCCAAGTACCTCGAGAACACGCGGTACTCGATCAACAATCGGAATGAGGACCACTGATGGAGTCGGCTGAAATCCGTCGCCGCTGGCTGAGCTTCTTCGAGGAGCGTGGCCACAAGGTCGTGCCCTCGGCGTCGCTCATCGCGGACGACCCGACTCTGCTGCTCGTCCCCGCGGGCATGGTCCCGTTCAAGCCCTACTTCCTGGGTGAGGTCAAGCCGCCCGCGCCGCGCGCCACTTCGGTCCAGAAGTGCGTGCGCACGCCGGACATCGAAGAGGTCGGCAAGACCACGCGGCACGGCACGTTCTTCCAGATGTGCGGCAACTTCTCCTTCGGCGACTACTTCAAGGAAGGCGCCATCAAGTACGCCTGGGAGCTGCTCACCAGCTCCGTGGCGGACGGTGGTTACGGGCTGGAGCCCGAGAAGCTCTGGATCACCGTCTACCTCGACGACGACGAGGCCGAGCGGATCTGGCACGAGGTCGTCGGCGTGCCGAAGGAGCGCATCCAGCGCCTGGGCAAGAAGGACAACTTCTGGTCCATGGGCGTCCCGGGTCCCTGCGGCCCGTGCTCCGAGATCAATTACGACCGCGGCCCCGAGTTCGGCGAAGAGGGCGGCCCGATCGTCAACGACGAGCGCTACGTGGAGATCTGGAACCTGGTCTTCATGCAGTACGAGCGCGGCGCCGGCACGTCCAAGGAGGACTTCGAGATCCTCGGCGACCTGCCGTCGCAGAACATCGACACGGGTCTCGGCCTCGAGCGTCTCGCCATGATCCTCCAGGGCGTACAGAACATGTACGAGACGGACACCCTGCGCGTCATCATCGACAAGGCGACCGAGCTGACCGGCGTCTCCTACGGCGACAAGCACGACTCGGACGTCTCGCTGCGCGTCGTCGCCGACCACATGCGTACGTCGACGATGCTCATCGGTGACGGTGTCACGCCCGGCAACGAGGGCCGCGGCTATGTGCTGCGCCGCATCATGCGCCGCGCCATCCGCAACATGCGCCTCATGGGCGCCACCGGCCCGGTCGTGCAGGAGCTGCTCGACGTCGTGATCAACACGATGGGCCTGCAGTACCCGGAGCTGATCACCGACCGCAAGCGCATCGAGCAGGTCGCGCTCGCCGAGGAGGCCGCGTTCCTCAAGGCCCTCAAGGGCGGCACGAACATCCTGGACACCGCCGTCACCGAGACGAAGGCCGCCGGTAAGTCGGTCCTCGCCGGCGACAAGGCGTTCCTGCTCCACGACACGTGGGGCTTCCCGATCGACCTCACCCTGGAGATGGCCGCCGAGCAGGGCCTGTCCGTGGACGAGGACGGCTTCCGCCGCCTGATGAAGGAGCAGCGGGAGCGCGCCAAGGCGGACGCCCAGGCCAAGAAGACGGGCCACGCCAACGTCGGCGCGTACCGCGAGATCGCGGACGCCGCCGGTGCCACCGACTTCATCGGCTACGGCTCCACCGAGGGCGAGTCCACGATCGTCGGCCTGCTGGTGAACGGCGTCTCGTCGCCCGCCGCCACCGAGGGCGACGAGGTCGAGGTCGTGCTCGACCGGACCCCGTTCTACGCCGAGGGCGGTGGCCAGATCGGCGACACCGGCCGCATCAAGCTGGACAACGGCGCGGTCATCGAGGTCCGCGACTGCCAGAAGCCGGTCCCCGGCGTGTACGTCCACAAGGGCGTCGTGCAGGTCGGCGAGGTGACCGTCGGCGCCCCGGCCCAGGCGATCATCGACGTGACCCGCCGCCGCGCCATCGCCCGCGCCCACTCCGCGACGCACCTGACGCACCAGGCGCTGCGCGACGCGCTCGGCCCGACGGCCGCGCAGGCCGGTTCCGAGAACCAGCCGGGCCGCTTCCGCTTCGACTTCGGTTCGCCGTCCGCCGTGCCCACGGCCGTGATGACGGACGTCGAACAGAAGATCAACGAGGTCCTGGCGCGCGAGCTCGACGTGCAGGCCGAGGTCATGTCGATCGACGACGCCAAGAAGCAGGGCGCCATCGCCGAGTTCGGCGAGAAGTACGGCGAGCGCGTCCGCGTCGTCACCATCGGCGACTTCTCCAAGGAGCTGTGCGGCGGCACGCACGTGCACAACACCGCCCAGCTCGGCCTGGTGAAGCTGCTCGGCGAGTCCTCCATCGGCTCGGGCGTGCGCCGCATCGAGGCACTCGTCGGCGTCGACGCGTACAGCTTCCTCGCCAAGGAGCACACGGTCGTCGCCCAGCTCCAGGAGCTGATCAAGGGCCGCTCCGAGGAGCTGCCGGAGAAGGTCTCCGCGATGCTCGGCAAGCTGAAGGACGCCGAGAAGGAGATCGAGAAGTTCCGCGCGGAGAAGGTCCTCCAGGCCGCCGCCGGTCTCGCCGAGGGCGCCAAGGACGTACGCGGCGTGGCCCTCGTCACCGGCCAGGTCCCGGACGGCACGTCCGCCGACGACCTGCGCAAGCTGGTGCTCGACGTCCGCGGTCGCATCCAGGGCGGCCGCCCCGCGGTCGTCGCCCTGTTCACGACGGCCAACGGCAAGCCGCTCACGGTCATCGCCACCAACGACGCCGCCCGCGACCGCGGCCTCAAGGCCGGCGACCTGGTCCGTACGGCCGCCAAGACCCTCGGCGGCGGTGGCGGCGGCAAGCCGGACGTCGCGCAGGGCGGCGGCCAGAACCCGGCCGCGATCGGCGACGCCGTGGACGCCGTCGAGCGTCTCGTCGCGGAGACCGCGAACTGATGCGCCGAGGCCGCCGCTTGGCGATCGACGTCGGGGACGCCCGGATCGGGGTCGCGTCCTGCGACCCCGACGGGATCCTCGCGACACCGGTGGAGACCGTGCCGGGACGTGACGTCCCGGCCGCCCACCGGCGGTTGAAGGCCATCGTCGAGGAGTACGAACCGATCGAGATCGTCGTCGGGCTCCCTCGCTCCCTCAAGGGCGGCGAGGGTCCTGCGGCCGCGAAGGTCCGCGGCTTCGCCCAGGAACTCGCCCGAGGCGTGGCACCCGTTCCGGTGAGACTTCTCGACGAGAGGATGACCACAGTGACGGCCAGTCAGGGCCTGCGCGCCAGCGGTGTTAAGTCCAAAAAGGGCCGCTCTGTCATCGACCAGGCGGCCGCCGTCATCATCCTCCAGCAGGCCCTGGAGTCCGAACGGGCGTCAGGAACCGCTCCCGGCGAGGGCGTCGAAGTGGTTGTCTGATCGCGATACGGTAACGTTCCGCGCGACCGGCGGTGTTCGAATAGCCGCCGCACAGCATCAAGAGGCGGAACGGTTGACCTTCCAGATCGGACAGCGGCCCACCCCGCCTCGCGGCTTGTAGGGGACCGATGACTGAGTATGGCCGGGGCCAGGGCTCCGAACCGTGGCATCCCGCGGACCCGCTGTACGGGGACCAGGGGTGGGGGCAGCAGGCCGGGCACGGCCAGGCGCCCTACGGCGGCCAGGGTGGTTACGACCCGCAGCAGGCCTACGGCGGTGACTGGGACACGTCCGGTCAGCAGGGCTACGGCTACGGCCAGGACCCCGGTTACGGCCAGGACCCCGGCTATGGCCAGCAGTCGTACGGCGGACAGCAGGGGCAGGGCGGCTGGGACAACGGCCAGGGCGCCCAGCCCCCGTACGGCGTGGACCCCGCGGACCCGTACGGCACCGGTCAGCACGCCGCGTACAACGGCGAGGAGCCGGACTACTACAACACCCCCGGGGCCTACCCGCCGCCGGAGCCGCCGGGCCGCCGCCGCCCGCAGGGCCCGGACACCGGCTGGGACGCCGGACCCGACCAGGGCGAGGAAGCGTTCTTCAACGGCGGTGGCGACGACGAGGACGACTACGACGAGGGTCGCGGGCGCCGGGGCCGTGGCGGCAAGAAGCCGAAGAAGCGGCGCAGCGGCTGCGCCTGCCTCGTCCTCACGGTGATCTTCGCGGCCGGTGTCGGCGGCGTCGGCTACTTCGGCTACCAGTTCTACCAGGACCGTTTCGGCGCGGCTCCCGACTACGCGGGCGACGGGAACGGCGAGCAGGTCACCGTCGTCATCCCGAAGGGCTCCGGCGGCTACACCATCGGGCAGAAGCTCAAGGACGCCGGCGTCGTGCAGAGCGTCGACGCGTTCGTCGCCGCCCAGTCGGCGGACCCGAAGGGCAAGTCGATCCAGGACGGCGCGTACGTCATGGAGAAGCAGATGTCCGGGGCCAGCGCCGTCGACATGCTGCTCAGCCCGACGAGCCGCGCCAACCTCACGATCCCCGAGGGCACCCGCAACGCGACCGTCTACAAGCTGATCGACAAGAAGCTCAAGGTCTCCAAGGGCACCACGGCCAAGGTCGCGAAGAAGGACTACAAGGACCTCGGCCTGCCCGACTGGGCGCTGAACCACCGCAGCGTGAAGGACCCGCTCGAGGGCTTCCTTTACCCGTCGAGCTACGCGGCCGCCAAGGGCATGGAGCCCAAGGAGGTCCTGAAGGACATGGTGGCGCGGGCCGACGACAGGTACGAGAAGCTCGACCTCGAGGGCCAGGCCGCGAAGCTCCACCTCGACAGCCCGTGGCAGGTGCTTACCGTCGCGAGCCTCGTGCAGGCCGAGGGCAAGACGCACGACGACTTCCGGAAGATGGCCGAGGTCGTCTACAACCGCCTCAAGACGTCGAACACGGAGACCAACCAGCTCCTCCAGTTCGACTCGACCTTCAACTACCTGAACAAGCAGAGCAACATCAACATCGGCGAGTCCGAGATCAACAGCAACAAGGACCCGTACAACACCTACACGCGCAAGGGGCTGCCGCCGGGCCCGATCGGCAACCCCGGTGACGTGGCCCTCGCCGCGACGCTCGACCCGACGCACGACGGCTGGATCTACTTCGTGGCCACGGACGGCATGCACAAGACCGAGTTCGCGAAGACCAACGCCGAGTTCGAGAAGCTGAAGGAAAAGTTCAATGCCAGCCAGGCCAACTGACGTGCGCAGGGCGGCAGTTCTCGGATCGCCCATCGCCCACTCCCTCTCGCCGCAGCTGCACAACGCGGCGTACGCGGAGCTGGGTCTTGACGACTGGCGCTACGACCGGTTCGAGACCGACGAGGCGGCGCTGCCCGGCTTCCTCGCAGGGCTCGGCCCCGAGTGGGGCGGCCTCTCGCTGACGATGCCGCTGAAGCGCGCGGTGATCCCGCTGCTCGACGAGATCACCGAGACCGCGCGCTCCGTGGAGGCCGTGAACACGGTCGTGCTGCACGCCGACGGGCGGAAGGTCGGCGACAACACCGACATCCCGGGGCTCATCGCGGCGCTGCACGAGCGCGGCGTGGAGAAGGTCGAGTCGGCGGCGATCCTCGGCGCGGGCGCGACCGCGTCCTCCGCGCTCGCCGCGCTCTCCCGGATCTGCACCGGCGAGGTCGTCACCTACGTACGCAGCGAACAGCGGGCGGAGGAGATGCGCGGCTGGGGCGAGCGCCTCGGTGTCGCCGTCCGCACGGCCGACTGGGCCGACGCGGCGCGCGCCTTCGAGGCACCCCTGGTCATCGCCACGACTCCGAAGGGTGGCACGGACCACCTGGTCGACGCCGTACCCGCGCGCGTGGGCACGCTTTTCGACGTCCTCTACGACCCGTGGCCCACGCCGCTGGCCGCCGCCTGGGCGCGGCGCGGTGGTGCGGTGCTCAGCGGGCTCGACCTGCTCGTGCACCAGGCCGTCTTCCAGTTCGAGCAGTTCACCGGCGACACCCGGCCGGTGCTCGCCGCCATGCGCGCGGCGGGCGTGAAGGCGCTCGGCTGACCCCGCTGCCGGGCTCGCGCGTGTGGCTCGTGTCTCATGTGGCGTCCGCACCCCGGACACCGGAAACGTCGGGCTCCGCGGGCATGGGAGGATCGTTCCCATACACAGAGCGCGAGCATGAGGAGCACCGTTGAGCAGGTTGCGCTGGCTGACCGCGGGGGAGTCGCACGGCCCCGCACTCGTCGCGACGCTGGAGGGACTTCCCGCCGGCGTTCCGATCACCACGGAGATGGTGGCGGACCACCTGGCACGGCGCCGCCTCGGCTATGGCCGCGGAGCCCGGATGAAGTTCGAGCGCGACGAGGTCACCTTCCTCGGCGGCGTCCGGCACGGACTCACCCTCGGCTCCCCGGTCGCGATCATGGTCGGCAACACCGAGTGGCCCAAGTGGGACAAGGTCATGTCCGGTGACCCGGTCGACCCGGAGATCCTCAAGGACCTGGCGCGCAACGCGCCGCTGACCCGCCCGCGGCCCGGCCACGCCGACCTCGCCGGCATGCAGAAGTACGGCTTCGACGAGGCCCGCCCGATCCTGGAGCGCGCCTCCGCCCGCGAGACGGCCGCCCGCGTCGCGCTCGGCGCGGTCGCCCGGTCGTACCTCAAGGAGACGGCCGGCATCGAGATCGTCAGCCACGTCGTCGAGCTGTGCTCGGTGAAGGCACCGCAGGGCGTCTACCCGACCCCGGCCGACGTCGAGAAGCTGGACGCCGACCCGCTGCGCTGCCTGGACGCCGACGCGTCGAAGCAGATGGTGGCCGAGGTCGACCAGGCCCACAAGGACGGCGACACGCTCGGCGGCGTCGTCGAGGTCCTCGCCTACGACGTGCCGGTGGGCCTCGGCTCGCACGTGCACTGGGACCGCAAGCTCGACGCCCGCCTGGCGGGTGCGCTCATGGGCATCCAGGCCATCAAGGGCGTCGAGATCGGTGACGGCTTCGACCTCGCGCGCGTGCCCGGTTCGCAGGCGCACGACGAGATCGTGAAGACGGACGACGGCATCCGCCGCGTCTCCGGCCACGCGGGCGGCACCGAGGGTGGCCTGTCCACCGGCGAGCTGCTGCGGGTGCGTGCCGCGATGAAGCCGATCGCGACAGTGCCGCGCGCCCTGAAGACCGTGGACGTCGCCACCGGTGAGGCCACGCAGGCCCACCACCAGCGCTCCGACGTCTCCGCCGTGCCGGCCGCCGGCATCGTCGCCGAGGCCATGGTCGCGCTCGTCCTCGCGGACGCGGTCGCGGAGAAGTTCGGCGGCGACAGCGTCTCCGAGACCCGGCGCAACGTCACCTCGTACCTCGACAACCTCCAGATCCGGTGAGCGGCCCGCAGGTCGTCCTCGTCGGACCGATGGGCGTCGGCAAGTCGACGGTGGGCGCGCTGCTCGCCGAGCGGCTCGGCTGCGCCTACCGGGACACCGACGACGACATCGTCACCGCCCAGGGCCGCACCATCGCGGAGATCTTCGTCGACGAGGGCGAGGCGCGCTTCCGGGAGCTGGAGAAGGCCTCCGTGGCGGCCGCGCTCGCCGGTCACGAGGGCGTGCTCTCGCTCGGCGGCGGCGCGATCCTCGACGCCGACACCCGCGCCCTGCTCGACGGACACACCGTCGTCTATCTCTCGATGGACGTCGACGAGGCGGCCAAGCGGACCGGCCTGAACGTGGCCCGGCCGCTGCTCGCCGTCAACCCCCGCAAGCAGTGGCGGGAGTTGATGGAGGCGCGCCGCCATCTGTACACCGAGGTCGCCGGGGTGGTCGTGGCCACCGACGGCCGCACCCCCGAAGAGGTCGCCGAAGCGGTCCTCGACGCACTGGAGTTGAAGCAGGCATGAGCGAGCAGGCCGAGCAGGTCACCCGTATCCACGTCGGCGGGACCGCCGGGACGGACCCGTACGAGGTCCTGGTGGGGCGTCAACTCCTGGGCGAGCTGGGCTCGTTGATCGGCGACAAGGTCAAGCGCGTCGCCATCGTGCACCCCGAGGCGCTCGCCGAGACCGGCGAGGCGCTGCGCGGGGACCTGGCCGACCAGGGCTTCGAGGCCATCGCCATCCAGGTGCCGAACGCCGAGGAGGCCAAGACCGCCGAGGTCGCCGCGTACTGCTGGAAGGCCCTCGGGCAGTCCAACTTCACGCGCTCCGACGTCGTCGTCGGCGTCGGCGGCGGCGCGACCACGGACCTCGCCGGGTTCGTGGCCGCGACCTGGCTGCGCGGCGTGCGCTGGATCGCCATCCCGACCACCGTGCTCGCCATGGTGGACGCGGCGGTCGGCGGCAAGACCGGCATCAACACCGCCGAGGGCAAGAACCTCGTCGGCGCCTTCCACCCGCCGGCCGGTGTGCTGTGCGACCTGGCGGCGCTGGACTCCCTCCCGGTGCACGACTTCGTGTCCGGTCTCGCCGAGGTCATCAAGGCCGGGTTCATCGCCGACGAGAAGATCCTCGAACTCGTCGAGGAGGACCCTCAGGCGGCCCGTACACCCACCGGCAAGCACACCGCCGAGCTGATCGAGCGCGCCATCCGGGTCAAGGCCGAGGTCGTCTCCTCGGACCTCAAGGAGGCGGGCCTGCGCGAGATCCTCAACTACGGGCACACGCTTGCGCACGCCATCGAGAAGAACGAGCGCTACAAGTGGCGGCACGGCGCGGCCGTCTCCGTCGGCATGCTCTTCGCCGCCGAACTCGGCCGCCTGGCAGGCCGGTTGGACGACGCGACGGCGGACCGCCACCGCACCGTCCTGGAATCGGTGGGGCTGCCCCTGTCGTACCGCTACGACCAGTGGCCCAAGCTCCTCGAAACGATGAAGGTCGACAAGAAGTCCCGCGGCGATCTGCTGCGCTTCATCGTCCTCGACGGACTCGGCAGGCCCACCGTCCTGGAGGGCCCCGACCCCGCCGTGCTGCTCGCCGCTTACGGCGAAGTGGCGGAATAGGGCGGTCCGTTCACGTTCGGGCACGTCGTGACCTCCCCGGCCGTTCACACAACGGCGGCCGGGGACGGTACCGTTCAGTAGCGCCCCGTTCGCCGGCGCCCAAGTGACCGTCGTACGAGATGGAGTGGCACCGGATGCAGCACGCAGGGGGATCTCCGCTGCCGCCGCCCCATCGGCCGGGGCACGTGCGGGCCGGCCCCTTGCCGCAGGCGAGTCACGCGCAGCAGCCGCCCGGCGTGCCGGGCTTCAGCGGAGCGCCGCCGCAGCACCCGCCCGCCCAGCCGCCGCACTTCCAGGCGCCGCAGGCCCCGTCCCCGCCACCGCCGCCGGTCGCGCAGCCGCAGCAGCAGCCGCGTGAGACCACCGGGCATGTGCAGCTCCCGAACGGTGCGCCCGTCGCCGTGCCGAGTCCGCCGCCCGCGCAGGCGCCCGCCGATTCGACGTCGACCACGCTCGCGGTGCTGCTCATCGGTCCCGCGGGTGCGGGAAAGACGAGCGTCGCCAAGTACTGGGCGGAGAGCCGTCGCGTCCCGACGGCCCACATCAGCCTCGACGACGTACGGGAATGGGTCCGCTCGGGCTTCGCCGACCCGCAGAGCGGCTGGAACGACAACAGCGAGGCCCAGTACCGGCTCGCCCGCCGCACCTGTGGCTTCGCCGCGCGCAACTTCTTGGCGAACGGAATCTCCTGCATCCTCGACGACGCGGTGTTCCCGGACCGGCCCGTGGTCGGCCTCGGCGGCTGGAAGCGGCACGTGGGCCCCGGGCTGCTGCCCGTCGTCCTCCTCCCCGGCCTGGAGATCGTCCTGGACCGCAACTCCCGGCGCAGCGGCAACCGCCGCCTCACCGACGAGGAGGTCGCCCGCATCCACGGGCGCATGGCGGGCTGGTACGGCTCGGGCCTCCCGATCATCGACAACTCCCAGCTGGACGTCCCCGGCACGGCCCAGGTCCTGGACGAGGTCCTGGCCCGAGCACTCACCAGCCCTCCGCAGTGGTGACACTGCCGTAGCCCGGCGGGCCGTCGGCCTTGGTCTGGTGGGGGCGACGGGGTGGTGGGAGATGACCGGCTAAGCCGGGGGCGGTGCGGCGCCGCGCCCGCGGTGCCGCGCCCGCCCCGTCGCCGCCCACACCCAGCCCACCGCAACACCCCCCGCCCCACCCGCCGCCACCCCACCCGTTCCCCCCGCAGGGACCCGTCCGGACGCGCTGGGGCGGCCACGCGCCGCGCCCGCTCGTACGCTCGGCGTCATGGCAGAGGTGTACGCGGCCCGACGGGACCGGCTCAGAGAGCGCGCGGCAGCGGGCGGCAGCGCGGCCGCTCTCGTCTCGCGCCCCGCCAACGTCCGCTACCTGGCGGGATCGGCACGGAACGGCGCCGTCCTCCTGCTCGGCCGGGACACCGACGGCGGTGACGACCTCCTGCTGTGCGCGCGGGCGCCGAGCGACGAACCCGTCGACGGCCGGGTCGACGAGGCGCTGCGGGTACAGGTCCTCGACGTACCCGCGGGGGACCCGGCCGTCGCCGCCGCGGACGTGGCGGCGACCCGCGGCGCCGACTCCCTCGCCGTCGAGGAGCACCACCTGACCGTGGCCCGGCACCGCGCACTCGGCTCCGTGGCGCCCCGGCTCCGTCTCCTGGACCTCAACGGCGGCGTCGAGCAGCTGCGCCTCGTCAAGGACGAGGAGGAGATCTCCTGCCTGCGGATCGCGGCCGAGATCGCCGACCAGGCGCTCGGTGAACTGCTGGAGTCCATCCTCGTGGGCCGCACGGAGCGTCACCTCGCCCTCGAACTCGAACGCCGACTCGTCGACCACGGCGCCGACGGACCCGCCTTCCCCACCTCCGTGGGCACGGGCCCGAACTCGGGGCGCGTGGCCCACCGGCCCACCGATCGCCGGGTCGAGGAGGGCGATTTCCTCTCCGTGTGCCTGGGCGCGACGTACCGCGGCTACCGTTGCGAGATCGGCCGTACGTTCGTCATCGGAACCTTGCCCGCGGACTGGCAGATCGAGCTGTACGACCTCGTCTTCGCCGCTCAGCGGGCCGGCCGCGAGAGCCTGGCACCGGGCGTCGAGTGCCGCGAAGTGGACCGGGCCGCCCGCCACGTCCTGGACGCGGCAGGGTATGGTGACGGGCTCGCGCCGCTGACCGGACACGGGGTGGGACTCGAAATCGACGAGGACCCGCAGTTGGCCCCCGCGGCCATGGGTAAACTGGACACTTGTGTGCCGGTCACCGTCGAGCCGGGGGTCCACCTCCCGGGTCGGGGCGGCGTCCGGATCGATGACACGCTCGTCGTTCGCCCCGAGGCGGACGGCGGACCCGAGCTACTCACCATCACGACCAAGGAGCTGCTCGCGCTCTAGCCTTCCAAGGCTGCTCGCGTGCCCCTGGGTCGTCCACGTCAGTCCAGGAGATTCCGCAACCGTGGCTTCCACGAACGACCTCAAGAACGGCCTGGTGCTCAAGCTCGACGGGGGCCAGCTCTGGTCCGTCGTCGAGTTCCAGCACGTCAAGCCCGGCAAGGGCCCTGCCTTCGTGCGCACCAAGCTCAAGAACGTGCTCTCCGGCAAGGTCGTCGACAAGACGTTCAACGCCGGCGTCAAGGTCGACACGGCCACCATTGACAAGCGCGACATGCAGTTCTCGTACATGGACGGGGACTACTTCGTGTTCATGGACATGCAGACGTACGACCAGCTGCACGTCGACCGCAAGGCCGTCGGCGACGCCGCCAACTTCCTGATCGAGGGCTTCGAGGCCACGGTCGCCCAGCACGAGGGCGAGGTGCTCTTCGTCGAGCTGCCGGCCGCCGTCGAGCTGGTCATCAAGGAGACCGAGCCGGGCGTCCAGGGCGACCGCTCCACCGGCGGCACCAAGCCCGCCATCCTGGAGACCGGCCACCAGATCCAGGTCCCGCTCTTCGTCACGACGGGCGAGAAGATCAAGGTCGACACCCGCTCCAGCGACTACCTCGGCCGGGTGAACAGCTAACCGTGGCTGCCCGTAATACGGCCCGCAAGCGCGCCTTTCAGATCCTCTTCGAGGCAGACCAGCGCGGAGCCGATCCCCTGACGGTCCTCGCGGACTGGATCCGGCACTCCCGCAGTGACACGCGGCAGCCGCCCGTCAGCGAGTACACGATGGAGCTGGTCGAGGGGTACGCCAAGCAGGCGTCCCGGATCGACGAGCTCATCTCGCAGTACGCCGTCGGGTGGACCCTGGACCGGATGCCGGTCGTCGACCGCAACATCGTGCGGCTCGGCGCCTATGAGCTGGTCTGGGTCGACGGGACCCCGGACGCCGTGGTGCTCGACGAGGCCGTTTCGCTGGCCAAGGAGTTCTCCACCGACGAGTCCCCGGCGTTCATCAACGGACTGCTCGGTCGCTTCAAGGACCTGAAGCCGACCCTGCGCCGCGACGAGGCCTGAGCCCCACCGCGCACAGCACGTTCCGCGGGCCCGGAGCAGAACATGAACAATGTTCTGCTCCGGGCCTGGTGCGTTCCCAGGGATCTTCATTAGGTTCTGGTCATGTCACCGACAGGCCTCCCCGCGCGCGTGCGCGTCGGCTACGGACTCGGCTCCCTCGCCACGGGCACCTTCGGCACGGTCCCGGGTCTGTTGCTGCTCTACTACCTGACCGACGTGCTCGGCGTCGGCGCGGGCCTGGCCGGGCTGCTGGTCTTCCTGCCCAAGGCGTGGGACGTGCTGTTCAACCCGTGGGTCGGAGCCCGCTCCGACCGCAGCACCCGCTCGCGCCTCGGTCCGCGCCGCTCCTGGATGCTGCTCGGCGCGCTCACCCTGCCGGTCTGCTTCGCGGGCATGTTCGCGGCGCCCGCGGGACTCGAAGGCGCGCCCGCCGCCACGTACGTCGCCGTCCTGTTCCTGCTCAGCGCCTCCGCGTACGCCTGCTTCCAGGTCCCGTACGTCGCGCTGCCCGCGGAGCTCACGGGGGATCCGGACGAACGGGCCCGCGTCATGGCCTGGCGCGTCGCCTTCCTCGCCGTGGCCATCCTGCTGTCCGGCGCCGTCGCCCCGATCCTCGCGGGCGCCACCGGCGACGACCGGGGGAGCGCGGGCGGTTACCGGCTGATGGGCGTGGTGATCGGCGGACTGCTCGCCCTGGGGATGCTGGCCGCCGTGTTCGCCACCGCGGGAGCGGGGGGCGTTATACGTACTACGCGGGACGGCCTCTCCGCCCCCTTGGACGTCATACGTACAACGCGCGAGTCCGGCCTGCGCGCGCAGCTGCGCGCCGCCCGGGGCAACGCGCCCTTCGGATGGCTGTTCGGCGCGTACGTCGTGCAGGCCGCCGCGTCCGGGCTGATGCTCGCCGGCACCCAGTACTTCGCGACGTACATCCTCGACCGGCCGAGCGCCACCACCGTGCTGTTCGCCTGCCTCATCGTGCCGTCGCTCCTCGCGATGCCCCTGTGGCTGGCCATGGGACGCCGAACGGGCAAGCGGAACGCGGCGGTCGGCGCCTCCGTGTGCTTCCTGCTGGGGGCGCTCGGCGCCGCCGCGGGACGTGAACTGCCGACGGCGCTGATCTACGTGTCCGTGGCCGTGGCCGGCATCGGGTACGCGGGCGTGCAGATGCTGCCGCTCGCGATGCTCGGCGACGCGATCGCCGCCGACGCCTACACCAGCGGGCGGCGCAGAGCCGGAGTCTTCACCGGCCTGTGGACCGCCGGTGAGACGCTCGGACTCGCCCTGGGGCCCGGCCTGTTCGGCCTCGTCCTCGCGCTCGGCGGGTTCGTCTCGTCCGACGCCACCGACCGCGTCGCGCAGCCCGGCTCGGCGCTCACCGCGATCGTCATCGGCTTCGGCGCGCTGCCCGCCCTGCTGCTCGTCCTGAGCCTTCCGCTGCTGGTCAGGTACCGCCTCACCGAGTCCGAACTGATCCGCCTGCGCGCCGACTTCGACGAGGCCGCCGCGCAGGGCGAGCGCCAAGAGCCCACCCAGCGAGACGAGGAGTCCGCATGACGACCGACGACCCGATCCTGGCGCGGCTGACCGCACTGCGCGCGGGCGACCTGCCGGTACACGGCGGGCGCACCATGGCGTACGTATACGACTCCGGGCTGGAGGGCCTCGACGAACTCGCGAACGCCGCGCAGGCCGCCTTCGCCGGGGTCAACGGGCTCGACATGACCGCGTTCCCGAGCGTCGTGGAGCTGGAGAACGATCTGGTGCGGCGGGCCACCGCGCTGCTCGGCGGCAGCGCGGGCACGTTCACCAGCGGCGGCACCGAAAGCTGCCTGCTCGCCGTACTGACCGCCCGTCAATACGCTCGCAAGGAGCGCGGGGTGACCGATCCCGAACTCGTCCTGCCGGAGACGGCGCACGCCGCTTTCCACAAGGCCGCCGAGCTTTTCGGCCTGCGCGTCGTGAGCGTCCCCGTCGACCCGGACACCTTCAAGGCGCGCCCGGCCGACATGGCCGCGGCCATCACCGACCGCACCGCCCTGGTCGTCGTCTCCGCACCCTCGTACGCGCACGGCGTCATCGACCCGGTCGTCGAGGTGGCGCGGGAGGCGGAGCGGCGCGGGGTGCTGTGCCACGTCGACGCCTGCATCGGCGGGTGGTACTTGGGGCATCTGCGGCTCGCCGCGGAGCAGGGGCAGGGGCAGGAGAAGGATGTACCGGACATACCGGAGTTCGACCTGTCGGTCCCCGGCGTGACGTCCCTCTCCGTCGACCTGCACAAATACGCGTACACGGCGAAGGGTGCCTCGCTGCTCCTGTTCCGTGACGCGGGGCTGCGCCGCCACGGCTGGTTCGCGCACGCCGCCTGGCCCGGCTACCCGGTGGTCAACTCCACGCTCCAGGGCACCAAGTCGGCCGGGCCCCTCGCGGCGGCCTGGGCGGTGACGGAGCGCGTCGGCGCCGAAGGTTACGCGGTGCTGTCGACGCGCGTACACCGGACGACCCGCGCGCTCGCTGACGGTGTCGAACGGATCGACGGTCTGCGGCTCGCCGCGCGGCCCGAGGCGTCGCTGATCGCCGTGGCCGCCGACGACCCGGACGGCGATGTCGACGTGTTCGTGGTGGCGGACGAGCTGCGGGGGAGCGGCTGGTATCTGCAGCCGCAGCCGGCGTTCGGGGCCTCCCCGGCGACGCTGCATCTGACGGTGACGGCGGCCGTGGCGCAACCGGAGACGGCGCGGCTGCTCCTCGCCGAGCTGGAGAAGGCGGTGGATCGGGCCCGTGAGCTGGGGCCCGTTCGGGTGGATCCGGAGGTCGTCGAGGCCGCGGCCACGCTGGACCCGGACGCGCTGACCTCACAGGAGGTCGAGATCGCGCTCGCGCTCGCCGGGGTGGGGGAGGGCGGTCGGCTGCCGGAGCGGATGGCGCCCGTGCTGGCGGTGCTCCAGGCGCTCCCGCCGAGGCTCAGCGCGCGCCTGCTGCCCGAGGTCATCGGGCGGCTGTACCGGACCTGAGAGCACGAACCGGCACCCGGAAACACCTGTGGGGGCGGAGCCCGATCGCTCCGCCCCCACAGGGCTGTGACGTTTCTGCTGCGTGTGGCCGGATCAGACGTCGTCGTGCGCCACCGCGCGTCGCGCGTCCGCGTCGAGCACGCCCCAGCTGATCAGCTGCTCGGTCAGCACCGAGGGCGACTGGTCGTAGATGACGGCGAGGGTGCGCAGGTCGTCCTGGCGGATCGAGAGCACCTTGCCGTTGTAGTCACCGCGCTGCGACTGGATCGTGGCGGCGTAACGCTGAAGCGGGCCCGCCTTCTCCGGCGGCACGTGGGCCAGACGCTCCAGGTCGAGGCGCAGCTTCGGCGGCGGCTCGGCGGCGCCACCCGGGGTGGTGCCCGGCAGCAACTCCTGCACCGGCACGCCGTAGAAGTCCGCCAGTTCGGCCAGGCGCTGCACGGTCACGGCACGATCGCCGCGCTCGTACGACCCCACCACGACCGCCTTCCAGCGTCCCTGGGACTTCTCCTCGACACCGTGGAGGGAAAGGCCCTGCTGGGTACGGATCGCGCGGAGCTTGGCCCCGAGCTGTTTGGCGTATTCGCTGGACATATAGCTCCCCGGACACTGCATCACTAAGCGGCTGCGCCGCGTGGCTGTAACTCACTGTGAGGTTACGCAGCGTTACTTGGCCGCGTCAAGCCGAATGGTCCGTACCGACCTTCTCGTGAATTCGGCCGTCTCGCACCTCCAGGCGGGTGATCAGCGATGTTGTGGAGGCTGGTAGTGTTGACGACGCAAATCCGACGTCCTTTAAGGTCCGTCCCGTGAGGCGGAGAAGGGGGTCCGTTTCGTATGGACACGCAGCAGTCCGATGCCCGGCCGGTTCTCGAAGGCCCTGACATCGCGCGGGTACTGACCCGTATCGCCCACGAGATCGTCGAGCGCGCCAAGGGCGCCGAGGACGTGGTCCTCCTGGGCATTCCCACGCGGGGCGTCTTCCTCGCCCGCCGGCTGGCCGAGAAGCTCGAAGAGATCACCGGCCGCGTCATCCCCGTCGGCTCGCTCGACATCACGATGTACCGCGACGACCTGCGCATGCACCCGCCGCGCGCGCTCGCCCGCACCGAGATCCCGGGTGACGGCATCGACGGGCGCCTCGTCGTCCTCGTCGACGACGTGCTCTTCTCCGGCCGCACCATCCGCGCCGCCCTCGACGCCCTGAACGACATCGGGCGCCCGCGTGCCGTGCAGCTCGCCGTCCTCGTCGACCGGGGCCACCGCGAACTCCCCATCCGTGCCGACTACGTCGGCAAGAACCTCCCCACGTCGCTGCGGGAGACGGTCAAGGTCCAGCTCGCCGAGGAGGACGGCCGCGACGCCGTGCTGCTCGGTGCCAAGCCGGACGCCCAGGCGGCCGAGCAGTAGCACCCCTTCTCGCCGTACGCGTGCGCGCGTACGGCCCGACAGGTGTGCCCCTCGCGCGCCCGTATGTCCCGAATCTCCTGAACTGCCTTACGGAGCCCCCCAGATGATGCGACACCTCATCTCGGCCGCCGACCTCTCCCGCGACGATGCCGTGCTCATCCTCGACACCGCCGAGGAGATGGCCCGCGTCGCCGACCGGCCCATCAAGAAGCTGCCCGCGCTGCGCGGCCGGACCATCTGCAACCTGTTCTTCGAGGACTCGACGCGCACGCGGATCTCGTTCGAGGCCGCCGAGAAGCGCCTGTCCGCCGACGTCATCAACTTCGCCGCCAAGGGGTCGAGTGTCTCCAAGGGCGAGTCCCTCAAGGACACCGCCCAGACCCTCGAGGCCATGGGCGTCGACGCCGTCGTCATCCGGCACGGCGCGTCCGGCGCCCCGTACCGGCTCGCCACCTCCGGCTGGATCGACGCGCCCGTCATCAACGCCGGTGACGGCACCCACCAGCACCCCACGCAGGCGCTGCTCGACGCCTTCACGATGCGCCGCCGGCTCGTCGGCCCCGACGCCGGGATCGGCCAGGGCCTCGACGGCAAGCGCGTCACGATCGTCGGCGACGTGCTGCACAGCCGCGTCGCCCGCTCCAACGTCGACCTGCTGCACACGCTCGGCGCCGAGGTCACCCTCGTCGCGCCGCCCACCCTGGTGCCGGTCGGCGTCGAGACCTGGCCCTGCGAGGTGTCGTACGACCTGGACTCCACGCTCACCAAGTCCGACGCGGTGATGATGCTGCGCGTGCAGCGCGAGCGGATGAACGCCGCGTTCTTCCCGACCGAGCGCGAGTACTCGCGCCGCTACGGGCTCGACGGCGACCGCATGGCGCGGATGCCGGAGCACTCCATCGTGATGCACCCCGGCCCGATGGTCCGCGGCATGGAGATCACCGCCGAGGTCGCCGACTCCGACCGCTGCACGGTCATCGAGCAGGTCGCCAACGGCGTGCACACGCGGATGGCCGTCCTGTACCTGCTTCTCGGCGGCAACGAGCCCGCCGTCAGCCACACCCGCCCCACCACCACCGAGGAGACGAAGTAACCATGAGCAAGACCCTTATCCGTGGTGCGAAGGTGCTCGGCGGCGAGCCGCAGGACGTCCTGATCGACGGCGGAGTGATCGCCCAGGTCGGCACCGGGCTGTCCGCCGAGGGCGTCGAGACCGTCGTCGAGGCCGAGGGGAAGGTGCTGCTGCCTGGTCTCGTCGACCTGCACACCCACCTGCGCGAGCCCGGCCGCGAGGACTCCGAGACCGTCCTCACCGGCACCCGCGCCGCCGCCTCCGGTGGCTACACGAGCGTGTTCGCCATGGCCAACACCTTCCCGGTCGCCGACACCGCCGGCGTCGTCGAGCAGGTCTACCGGCTCGGCCAGGAGCACGGCTACTGCGACGTGCAGCCCATCGGCGCCGTCACCGTGGGCCTTGAGGGCGAGAAGCTCGCCGAGCTCGGCGCCATGCACGAGTCGGCCGCCGGCGTCACCGTCTTCTCCGACGACGGCAAGTGCGTCCACGACGCCGTGATCATGCGCCGCGCCCTGGAGTACGTGAAGGCCTTCGGCGGCGTCGTCGCGCAGCACGCGCAGGAGCCCCGGCTCACCGAGGGCGCCCAGATGAACGAGGGCACCGTCTCCGCCGAGCTCGGCCTCGGCGGCTGGCCCGCCGTCGCCGAGGAGTCGATCATCGCCCGCGACGTGCTGCTCGCCGAGCACGTCGGCTCCCGCGTGCACATCTGCCACCTGTCGACCGCCGGCTCCGTCGAGATCATCCGCTGGGCCAAGTCCCGCGGCATCGACGTCACCGCCGAGGTCACCCCGCACCACCTGCTGCTCACCGACGAGATGGTGCGCTCGTACAACCCGGTCTACAAGGTCAATCCGCCGCTGCGTACCGAGAAGGACGTCATGGCGCTGCGCGAGGCGCTGGCCGACGGCACGATCGACATCGTCGCCACCGACCACGCCCCGCACCCGCACGAGGACAAGGACTGCGAGTGGGCCGCCGCCGCCATGGGCATGGTCGGCCTGGAGACCGCGCTCAGCGTCGTGCAGCAGACCATGGTCGAGACGGGCCTGCTGAGCTGGGCCGGGGTCGCCGACCGGATGTCCGTCAAGCCCGCCGAGATCGGCCAGGCCCACGGCCATGGACGTCCCGTCTCGGCAGGTGAGCCCGCGAACCTGGTTCTCGTCGACGCCGACTACCGTGGTGACGTGGACCCCGCGGGCTTCGCCTCCCGCAGCCGCAACACCCCGTACGAGGGCCGTGAGCTGCCGGGGCGCGTCACCCACACCTGGCTGCGGGGCAAGGCCACCCTCGCCGACGGGAAGCTCGCGTGACACCTCTGCTGCAACTGGCCGCCGAACAGAAGTCGGCGGACGTGACCGACTGGCCCGACCGGATCGGCTGGATCGTCGGACTGCTGCTCTTCATCGCTCTCGTGTACTGGCTGATGCGCCAGGGCTGGAAGTGGCGCGGCACCCTCCAGGGCGACCTGCCGCCGCTGCCCGACGCGCCGAGCGAGCAGGGCCCGGCGAGACTGGAGCTGAGTGGTCGCTACCACGGCTCCACCAGCGCCGGACAGTGGCTCGACCGCATCGTGGCGCACGGCCTGGGCACCCGCAGCCGCGTCGAGCTGACGCTCACCGACGCGGGGCTGACCGCCGTACGTCCCGGAGCGAGCGACTTCTTCGTCCCGGTGGAGGCGCTGCGCGAGGCCCGGCTCGACAAGGGCATCGCCGGCAAGGTCCTCACGGAGGGCGGCCTGCTCATCGTCACCTGGGCGCACGGAGACAAGCTGATCGACTCCGGATTCCGCTCCGACCACGCGGCCGAGCAGGCCGAGTGGGTCACCACCATCAACGACATGATCAACACGACCATCACGACGGAAGGCACCGCACGATGACCACCTCCACCAGGGGAACCGCGAAGGTTCCCGCCGTACTCGTCCTGGAGGACGGCCGGGTGTTCCGCGGCCGCGCCTACGGGGCCGTGGGGGAGACCTTCGGCGAGGCCGTGTTCTCCACCGGCATGACCGGCTACCAGGAGACCCTCACCGACCCGTCGTACGACCGCCAGATCGTGGTCGCGACCGCCCCGCAGATCGGCAACACGGGCTGGAACGACGAGGACGACGAGTCGAAGCGCATCTGGGTCTCCGGCTACGTCGTGCGCGACCCCGCGCGCGTGCCGTCGAACTGGCGCGCCCAGCGTTCGCTCGACGACGAGCTGGTCAACCAGAACATCGTCGGCATCTCCGGCATCGACACCCGCGCCCTCACCCGCCACCTGCGCGAGAGCGGCTCGATGCGCTCCGGGATCTTCTCCGGCGAGACGCTTCCGGCCGACGCCGAGCTCGTCTCCCGCGTACAGGCGCAGCCCGCGATGAAGGGCCTGAGCCTGTACGAGGAGGTCGCCACCAAGGAGGCCTACGTCGTCCCGGCCATCGGGACGAAGAAGTTCACCGTCGCCGCCATCGACCTCGGCATCAAGGGCATGACCCCGCACCGGATGGCCGAGCGCGGCATCGAGGTGCACGTGCTGCCCGCGACCGCGTCCGCCGACGACGTGTACGCCGTGAACCCCGACGGCGTGTTCTTCTCCAACGGCCCGGGCGACCCGGCCACCGCCGAGGGCCCGGTCGCTCTGATGACCGCGGTCCTGGAGCGCAAGACGCCGCTGTTCGGCATCTGCTTCGGCAACCAGATCCTCGGCCGCGCGCTCGGCTTCGGCACGTTCAAGCTGAAGTACGGCCACCGCGGCATCAACCAGCCGGTGCAGGACCGCACCACCGGCAAGGTCGAGGTCACCGCCCACAACCACGGCTTCGCCGTGGACGCGCCGCTGGACAAGGTGAGCGACACCAAGTTCGGCCGCGCCGAGGTCTCCCACGTGTGCCTCAACGACAACGTCGTGGAGGGGCTCCAGCTGCTCGACCAGCCGGGCTTCTCCGTCCAGTACCACCCCGAAGCGGCGGCCGGTCCGCACGACGCCGCGTACCTGTTCGACCGCTTCGTGTCTCTGATGGAGTCCGCCCGTGCCTAAGCGCAACGACCTGAAGTCCGTACTCGTCATCGGCTCGGGCCCGATCGTCATCGGCCAGGCCGCGGAGTTCGACTACTCCGGCACCCAGGCCTGCCGGGTGCTGAAGAAGGAGGGCCTGCGGGTCATCCTCGTCAACTCCAATCCGGCGACGATCATGACCGACCCGGAGATCGCCGACGCCACGTACGTCGAGCCGATCACCCCCGAGTTCGTCGAGAAGATCATCGCCAAGGAGCGCCCCGACGCGCTCCTGCCCACCCTCGGTGGTCAGACCGCGCTCAACACCGCGATCTCCATGCACGACCAGGGCGTCCTCGAGAAGTACGGCGTCGAGCTGATCGGCGCCAACGTCGAGGCGATCAACAAGGGTGAGGACCGCGACCTCTTCAAGGAGGTCGTCGAGGAGGTCAAGCGGAAGATCGGGCACGGCGAGTCCGCCCGCTCGTACATCTGCCACTCCATGGACGACGTCCTGAAGGGCGTCGACGAGCTCGGCGGCTACCCGGTCGTCGTCCGCCCCTCCTTCACCATGGGTGGCGCGGGCTCCGGCTTCGCGCACGACGAGGAGGAGCTGCGCCGCATCGCCGGTCAGGGCCTCACGCTCTCCCCGACCACCGAGGTGCTCCTGGAGGAGTCCATCCTCGGCTGGAAGGAGTACGAGCTGGAGCTGATGCGCGACAAGAACGACAACGTCGTGGTCGTCTGCTCCATCGAGAACTTCGACCCGATGGGCGTGCACACCGGTGACTCCATCACCGTCGCCCCGTCGATGACGCTCACCGACCGTGAGTACCAGCGCCTTCGCGACATCGGTATCGCGATCATCCGCGAGGTCGGCGTCGACACCGGCGGCTGCAACATCCAGTTCGCGATCAACCCCGAAGACGGCCGCGTCATCGTCATCGAGATGAACCCGCGCGTCTCCCGGTCCTCGGCGCTCGCCTCCAAGGCCACCGGCTTCCCGATCGCGAAGATCGCCGCCAAGCTGGCCGTCGGCTACACGCTGGACGAGATCCCGAACGACATCACCGAGAAGACGCCGGCGTCCTTCGAGCCGACGCTCGACTACGTGGTCGTGAAGGCCCCGCGCTTCGCCTTCGAGAAGTTCCCGAGCGCCGACTCCACGCTGACCACGACCATGAAGTCGGTCGGCGAGGCGATGGCCATCGGCCGCAACTTCACCGAGGCGTTCCAGAAGGCGCTGCGCTCCCTGGAGAAGGCGGGCTCGCAGTTCTCCTTCGTCGGCGAGACCGGCGACAAGAAGGAACTCCTGGAGGCCGCGGTCCGCCCCACCGACGGGCGCATCAACACCGTCATGGAGGCGATCCGCGCCGGTGCCACGCCCGAGGAGGTCTTCGACTACACGAAGATCGACCCGTGGTTCGTCGACCAGCTCTTCCTCATCAAGGAGGTCGCCGACGAACTCGCCGCGGCCCCCGAGCTGACCCGTGAGCTGATCGCCGAGGCCAAGCGGCACGGCTTCTCCGACCAGCAGATCGCCGAGATCCGCGGCCTGCGCCAGGACGTCGTCCGCGAGGTCAGGCACGCCCTCGGCGTCCGCCCGGTCTACAAGACGGTCGACACCTGCGCCGCCGAGTTCGCCGCCAAGACCCCGTACTTCTACTCCTCGTACGACGAGGAGAGCGAGGTCGCGCCGCGCGAGAAGCCCGCCGTGATCATCCTCGGCTCCGGCCCGAACCGCATCGGCCAGGGCATCGAGTTCGACTACTCCTGCGTCCACGCCTCCTTCGCGCTCAGCGACGCGGGCTACGAGACCGTGATGGTCAACTGCAACCCGGAGACGGTCTCCACGGACTACGACACGTCCGACCGCCTCTACTTCGAGCCGCTGACCCTCGAGGACGTCCTGGAGATCGTCCACGCGGAGTCGCTCGCGGGCCCGATCGCGGGCGTCATCGTGCAGCTCGGCGGCCAGACCCCGCTGGGCCTCGCGCAGGCGCTCAAGGACAACGGCGTGCCCGTCGTCGGCACGCCCCCGGAGGCCATCCACGCCGCCGAGGACCGCGGCGCCTTCGGCCGCGTGCTCGCCGAGGCGGGCCTCCCGGCCCCGAAGCACGGCACCGCCACCACGTTCGCGGAAGCGAAGACCATCGCCGACGAGATCGGCTACCCGGTCCTCGTCCGCCCGTCGTACGTGCTCGGCGGCCGCGGCATGGAGATCGTCTACGACGAGGAGCGCCTCTCCTCCTACATCGAGGAGTCGACGGAGATCAGCCCCTCGCGGCCGGTCCTCGTCGACCGCTTCCTCGACGACGCCATCGAGATCGACGTCGACGCGCTCTACGACGGCGAGGAGCTCTACCTCGGCGGCGTCATGGAGCACATCGAGGAGGCCGGCATCCACTCCGGCGACTCGGCGTGCGCCCTGCCCCCGATCACGCTCGGCGGCTACGACATCAAGCGCCTGCGTGCCTCCACGGAGGGCATCGCCAAGGGCGTCGGCGTGCGCGGACTCATCAACATCCAGTTCGCGATGGCGGGTGACATCCTCTACGTCCTGGAGGCCAACCCGCGCGCCTCGCGCACGGTCCCCTTCACCTCGAAGGCGACCGCGGTGCCGCTCGCGAAGGCCGCCGCCCGCATCTCGCTGGGCGCCACCGTCGCCGAGCTGCGCGCCGAGGGCCTGCTCCCGAAGACCGGCGACGGCGGCACGCTGCCGATGGACGCGCCGATCTCCGTCAAGGAGGCCGTCATGCCGTGGTCGCGCTTCCGCGACATCCACGGCCGCGGCGTCGACACGGTCCTCGGCCCGGAGATGCGCTCCACCGGCGAGGTCATGGGCATCGACTCCGTCTTCGGCACGGCCTACGCCAAGTCGCAGGCGGGCGCCTACGGTCCGCTGCCGACGAAGGGCCGGGCGTTCATCTCCGTCGCCAACCGCGACAAGCGCTCGATGATCTTCCCGGCGCGCGAGCTGGTCGCGCACGGCTTCGAGCTGCTCGCCACCTCCGGCACCGCCGAGGTCCTCAAGCGCAACGGCATCAACGCCACGGTCGTGCGCAAGCAGTCCGAGGGCGAGGGCCCGAACGGCGAGAAGACGATCGTCCAGCTGATCCACGACGGCGACGTCGACCTGATCGTCAACACCCCGTACGGCACCGGCGGCCGCCTCGACGGCTACGACATCCGTACGGCGGCGGTCTCCCGCTCCGTGCCGTGCCTGACCACGGTCCAGGCGCTCGCCGCGGCCGTCCAGGGCATCGAGGCGCTGGGCCACGGCGACGTGGGCGTGCGCTCACTGCAGGAGCACGCGGAGCACCTGACGGCGTCCCGCGACTAAGGACCCGGCACAGGTTCCGGCAGCCCAAGAGGGGGACACCACAACGGTGTCCCCCTCTTCATGAGGCCATCGCCTCATGAAGACCTATAGGACTTCAGGCATGTACAAGCTGTTCTTCAACCTCGTCTTCAAGCACATGGACCCCGAGAAGGCCCACTACCTGGCCTTCCGCTGGATCCGCCTGGCGGCCCGCACCCCCGTCCTGCGCACCTTCGTGGCCGCCTACCTCGCGCCGCGCTACAAGGAGCTGCGTACGGAGGCCCTGGGCCTGCGGATGCACGGCCCCTTCGGCCTCGCCGCCGGCTTCGACAAGAACGCCATCGCGATCGACGGCATGTCGATGCTGGGCTTCGACCACGTCGAGATCGGCACCGTGACCGGCGAGGCCCAGCCGGGCAACCCCAAGAAGCGCCTCTTCCGCCTCGTGCAGGACCGCGCGCTCATCAACCGCATGGGCTTCAACAACGAGGGCTCGCTGGCCGTGGCGGCCCGCCTGGCCTCGCGCAACCCCGTCTTCAAGACCACGGTCGGCGTGAACATCGGCAAGACCAAGGTGGTGCCGGAGGCCGAGGCCGTCGGTGACTACGTGAAGTCCACCGAGCGGCTCGCCGCGTTCGCCGACTACCTCGTCGTGAACGTGTCCTCGCCGAACACCCCGGGGCTGCGCAACCTTCAGGCCACCGAGGCGCTGCGACCGCTCCTGAGCGCCGTGCGCGAGGCCGCCGACCGGACCGTGAAGAGCCGTCGCGTCCCGCTCCTCGTGAAGATCGCGCCCGACCTCGCCGACGAGGACGTCGACGCGGTCGCCGACCTCGCCGTGGAACTCGGCCTCGACGGCATCATCGCCACGAACACGACGATCACCCGCGAGGGCCTCGCCACCAAGGGCGACGTCGTGAACGAGACCGGCGGCCTGTCCGGCGCGCCCCTCAAGGAGCGCTCCCTGGAGGTCCTCAGCCGCCTCTACGCGCGCGTGGGCGACCGGATCACCCTCGTCGGCGTCGGCGGCATCGAGAACGCCGAGGACGCCTGGCAGCGCATCCTCGCCGGTGCCACGCTCGTCCAGGGCTACTCGGCGTTCATCTACGAAGGCCCCTGCTACGCCCGCGCGATCCACAAGGGCCTCGCGGCCCGCCTGCGCGACTCCCCGTACGCCACGCTCGCCGACGCGATCGGCGCCGAAGTGAAGAAGGTTTCCGCATGACCGTCATGGAGCCCTTCGGCGCCCGCCTGCGCCGCGTCATGGACGAGCGCGGTCCGCTGTGCGTCGGCATCGACCCGCACGCCGCCCTGTTGTCCTCCTGGGGCCTGAACGACGACATCGCCGGCCTGGAGGTCTTCACGCGCGCGTGCGTCGAGGCGCTGGCCGACACGGTCGCCGTGGTGAAGCCGCAGATGGCGTTCTTCGAACGGTTCGGTTCGCGGGGTGTCGCGGTCCTGGAGAAGGCGGTCGCCGACCTGCGCGACGCCGGGACCCTCGTCGTCATGGACGCCAAGCGCGGCGACATCGGCTCCACCATGGCCGCGTACGCGGAGACCTACCTGCGCAAGGACTCCCCGCTGTTCGTGGACGCCCTGACGGTCTCGCCGTATCTCGGCTACGGGTCCCTGAAGCCGGCCGTCGACCTCGCGCGCGAGTCCGGAGCGGGTCTCTTCGTGCTGGCGCTCACCTCGAACCCCGAGGGCGGCGAGGTCCAGCACGCGGTACGCACCGACGACCCGGCCGGCCGCAACGTAGGGGCGACGATGCTGGCGCACCTCGCGGAGGAGAACGCGGGGGAGCAGCCCATGGGTTCCTTCGGGGCCGTGGTCGGCGCGACGCTCGGCGACCTGTCCTCCTACGAGCTCGACATCAACGGCCCGCTCCTCGCTCCCGGCATCGGGGCGCAGGGTGCCACGGCGGCCGATCTCCCGTCGGTGTTCGGCTCCGCCGTGCGCAATGTCGTACCGAGTGTGAGCCGTGGAGTTCTCAAGGCGGGACCTTCGGTCGGGGCCCTTCGAGACGCCGCCGTGAGGTTCGCCGACGAGGTGCGGGAGGCCGTCGCGGGGGCCTGACGCGAGAGGTTTAGGGGTGGCACTCCGTGCCGACCTTGGGTTTTGCGTCCGAATCCTGTCCTGTTTACCGGTCGATTTGTCCAGAATGTACGGCTCGACAGAGGCTGACCAGGACTTTTCGTCTGTTCTCGCTGACTCTGGCGGCCATGCCCGCTAGTCTCCGTCGAGAGTCAACGGTCAACTGCACGCCAGCGGGTTGTTCGTTGCTCCCCAGGTGTGGGGCGACTAGGTTCCTCACCGGTCCGTATCCGACAGTTCGACATCCGAGGTGACGTAGGCGTGGCTCTTCCGCCCCTTACCCCTGAACAGCGCGCAGCCGCGCTCGAAAAGGCCGCCGCGGCTCGCCGGGAGCGGGCCGAGGTCAAGAATCGACTCAAGCACTCCGGCGCCTCCCTCCACGAGGTCATCAAGCAGGGCCAGGAGAACGACGTCATCGGCAAGATGAAGGTCTCCGCCCTCCTGGAGTCCCTGCCGGGCGTGGGAAAGGTCCGCGCCAAGCAGATCATGGAGCGGCTCGGGATCTCCGAATCCCGCCGGGTGCGCGGTCTCGGTTCCAACCAGATCGCCTCCCTGGAGCGCGAGTTCGGCAGCACCGGAGCCTGAGTGACCGAGGCCTCCCCGGGCTGATCCCCGGGGCTGGTCCGGGCACTCCGGAACAACTGGAATAATCGCTGCATGAGTGAACGTCCGCGGCTGACCGTGCTCTCCGGCCCCTCGGGGGTCGGCAAGAGCACGGTTGTCGCCCATATGCGCAAGGAACACCCCGAGGTCTGGCTCTCGGTGTCGGCCACGACCCGCAAGCCGCGCCCCGGCGAGCAGCACGGTGTCCAGTATTTCTTCGTCACCGACGAGGAAATGGACAAGCTGATCGCCAACGGTGAGCTCCTCGAGTGGGCCGAGTTCGCGGGGAACCGTTACGGCACCCCGCGCCGAGCCGTGCTCGACCGCCTCGAGGCGGGGGAGCCGGTGCTGCTCGAGATCGACCTCCAGGGTGCCCGCCTGGTCCGGGAGTCGATGCCCGAGGCGCAGCTGGTCTTTCTGGCCCCGCCGAGCTGGGAGGAGCTGGTCCGCCGGCTCACCGGGCGCGGTACGGAGGCGCCGGAGGTCGTCGAGCGCCGTCTCGAGGCCGCCAAGGTGGAACTGGCCGCCGAGTCGGAGTTCGACACCACACTCGTCAACACCTCCGTCGAGGGCGTGGCCCGTGAGCTGCTAGCCTTGATGAAAGTTCTTTGATCTTTAACCCCATCGGAAGGCAGAGAGTGTCCTCTACCATCACCGCGCCCGAGGGCATCATCAACCCGCCGATTGATGAGCTCCTCGAGGCCACCGACTCGAAGTACAGCCTGGTCATCTACGCCGCCAAGCGCGCGCGTCAGATCAACGCGTACTACTCGCAGCTCGGTGAGGGCCTGCTCGAGTACGTCGGCCCGCTGGTGGACACGCACGTCCACGAGAAGCCGCTCTCGATCGCTCTTCGTGAGATCAACGCGGGTCTGCTGACGTCCGAGGCCATCGAGGGCCCGGCTCAGTAACGCTCGTCGTTCGCAGTTTCGGTACTTCAGGCCCGGCAGCGCGCTGTCGGGCCTGTGGTGTGTCATGGAGTCGTACGCTCGCGCTTCAGGGGCGCACGTCCGAGATTCAGGGGAGAAGCCGGTGTCGAAGCCCAAGGTCGTTCTGGGGGTCAGCGGCGGAATCGCCGCCTACAAGGCGTGCGAACTGCTGCGTCGGCTGACGGAGTCCGGCCACGACGTGCGCGTCGTACCGACCGAATCGGCGCTGCACTTCGTCGGCGCCGCGACCTGGTCGGCGCTCTCCGGCAACCCGGTCTCGACGGAGGTCTGGGACTCGGTCCACGAGGTGCCGCACGTGCGCATCGGCCAGCACGCGGACCTGGTGATCGTCGCCCCCGCCACGGCCGACATGCTCGCCAAGGCGGCCCACGGGCTCGCCGACGACCTCCTCACGAACACGCTCCTCACCGCCCGATGTCCCGTCGTCTTCGCCCCCGCGATGCACACCGAGATGTGGGAGCACCCGGCCACCCAGGAGAACGTCGCCACGCTGCGCCGCCGCGGCGCCCTCGTCATCGAGCCGGCGGTCGGCCGCCTCACGGGCGTCGACACCGGCAAGGGCCGCTTCCCCGACCCGGCCGAGATCTTCGAGTACGCGCGCCGGGTGCTCGCGCGCGGCGACGCCCCGCAGGACCTCGCGGGCCGCCATGTGGTCGTCACCGCCGGCGGCACCCGGGAGCCCCTCGACCCGGTCCGCTTCCTCGGCAACCGCTCCTCCGGGAAGCAGGGCTACGCGCTCGCCCGCACGGCGGCGGCGCGCGGGGCCCGCGTCACGCTGCTCTCCGCGAACGCGAACCTGCCGGATCCGGCGGGCGTCGACGTCGTCCACGTAGGAACGGCCGTTCAGCTGCGCGAGGCGGCCCTCAAGGCGGCCGCCGACGCCGACGCGGTCGTCATGGCCGCGGCCGTCGCCGACTTCCGCCCCGAGTCGTACGCCACCGGGAAGATCAAGAAGAAGGACGGCGAGGAGCCGGCGCCGATCGTCCTCGTCCGCAACCCGGACATCCTCGCCGAGCTCTCGGCCGACCGGGCCCGCCCGGGTCAGGTCGTCGTCGGCTTCGCCGCGGAGACGGACGACGTCCTCGCCAACGGCCGCGCCAAACTGGCCCGCAAGGGCTGTGATCTACTCGTCGTCAACGAGGTGGGGGAGCGCAAGACCTTCGGCTCCGAGGAGAACGAAGCGGTGATTCTGGGCGCCGACGGGCACGAGACGCCGGTCCCCTACGGCCCGAAGGAAGCCCTTGCGGACCGCGTCTGGGACGAGACGGCGCGCCGTCTCTCGCCGGCGACGGGCGGCTGAATCTTTGTCGAACACGCGCGGAACCCCACCGGTGCGTGAATTTCACAATCGGCACTTCTGACGCACGCAAAGCCCGAGAACACGCCATTTTCGGGCGAGCAGTACCCTTCCGAAGACCGATCGTCGTACAGCAGAATGCGGTGTCGCAGGTCACAGCGCTCCCAGTGGGCGAGACACGTGACCCGGCGGCCGAGTACGACCGATAAACTGTTCCCGGACGGTGCCGGGCGCAGCCCCCCGCACCAACCGTCAAATGATCAGCCAGCAGCCGCTGCAACCACAGGGAGCGTTGTGTCCCGTCGCCTGTTCACCTCGGAGTCTGTGACCGAGGGTCACCCCGACAAGATCGCTGACCAGATCAGCGACACCATTCTCGACGCGTTGCTCCGCGAGGACCCCTCGTCCCGCGTCGCCGTCGAGACGCTGATCACCACCGGCCTGGTGCACGTCGCCGGCGAGGTGACCACGAAGGCCTACGCGCCGATCGCGCAGCTCGTGCGCGACAAGATCCTCGAGATCGGCTACGACTCGTCGAAGAAGGGCTTCGACGGCGCGTCCTGCGGCGTCTCGGTCTCCATCGGCTCGCAGTCGCCCGACATCGCGCAGGGCGTCGACACGGCGTACGAGAAGCGCGTCGAGGGCGACGAGGACGAGTTGGACAAGCAGGGCGCGGGCGACCAGGGCCTGATGTTCGGCTACGCGTGCGACGAGACGCCGGAGCTCATGCCGCTCCCGATCCACCTCGCGCACCGCCTCTCGCGCCGCCTGTCCGAGGTCCGCAAGAACGGGACGATCCCCTACCTGCGCCCCGACGGCAAGACCCAGGTCACCATCGAGTACGACGGCGACAAGGCGGTCCGTCTGGACACGGTCGTGGTCTCCTCGCAGCACGCGAGCGACATCGACCTGGACTCCCTCCTCGCCCCCGACATCCGCGAGTTCGTGGTGGAGCCGGAGCTGAAGGCGCTGCTCGACGACGGCATCAAGCTGGAGACCGAGAGCTACCGCCTGCTGGTCAACCCGACGGGCCGCTTCGAGATCGGCGGCCCGATGGGCGACGCCGGTCTGACCGGCCGCAAGATCATCATCGACACGTACGGCGGCTACGCCCGCCACGGCGGCGGCGCCTTCTCCGGCAAGGACCCGTCCAAGGTCGACCGCTCGGCCGCGTACGCGATGCGCTGGGTCGCCAAGAACGTCGTGGCCGCGGGTCTCGCCGCGCGCTGCGAGGTCCAGGTCGCCTACGCGATCGGCAAGGCCGAGCCGGTCGGTCTCTTCGTCGAGACCTTCGGTACGGCGACGGTCGACACGGACAAGATCGAGGCCGCGATCTCCGAGGTCTTCGACCTCCGCCCGGCAGCGATCATCCGCGACCTCGACCTGCTCCGCCCGATCTACTCCCAGACGGCCGCGTACGGCCACTTCGGGCGCGCGCTGCCCGACTTCACGTGGGAGAAGACCGACCGCGTGGACGCGCTGCGCAAGGCCGCGGGTCTCTAGACCCTGCGCCATTGATCGGCCCGAAGGGCCCGGTTCTCCTTGGGGAGGGCCGGGCCCTTCGGTGTTTCCGGGCCGCTGCGGGGCAGGCCCGGTGTCAGTGCCCTCTGGTAGGAATGCACGTGTGAGCAGCGAGAACGACAGGGGCGACGAGGGCGGGGAGCCGGAGCAGCTTGCGTTGATCCGGGAGAGCGTGCGGGCTGCCAAGGTGCCGAAGGCGAAGCCGCGGACGTGGCGGGGGGCGGCGTTGGCGGAGGAGCTGCCGGTGGCGCGGGTGCTCGTGGACAAGGGGGTGCTGCATCTCGACCGGTACTTCGAATACGCGGTGCCGAAGGATCTGGACGCCGCCGCGCAGCCGGGCGTGCGGGTGCGCGTGCGGTTCGGGGCGGGGAACCGGAACGTGCGGGACGGGCGGCGGGAGGGCGGCGGCCTCATCGACGGGTTTCTTGTCGAGCGGGTCGCCGAGGCCGAGTATCAGGGGCCGCTCGCCGCGCTCGCGCAGGTCGTGTCGCCCGAACCGGTGCTCGATGCGGAGCTGCTCGGGCTGACCCGGGCCGTCGCCGATCGCTATGCGGGGAGCCTCGCCGATGTGCTCCAGCTCGCGGTTCCGCCGCGCCATGCCAAGGCCGAGGCCCGGGAGTTCGCCGCTCCGCCCGCGCCGCCGGGGGCTCCCGAGGCCGGCTCCTGGGCGCGGTACGAGCGGGGGGCCGACTTCCTGGCCTCGCTGTCCGCGGGCGGTGCGCCCCGGGCGGTGTGGACCGCGCTGCCCGGGCCCGAGTGGGCCGATGAGATCGCCCGGGCCGTGCGGGCGACGCTCGCGTCCGGGCGGGGGGCCCTGGTCGTCGTGCCGACCGTGCGGCTCGCGGCGCGCGTCGATGCCGCGCTGCGCGAGGAGTTGGGCGAGGGGCAGCATGCGCTGTTGACGGCTGACGCCGGGCAGCAGCGGCGGTACTCCGAGTGGCTCGCCGTGCGCCGGGGGGCCGTGCGGGCCGTCGTGGGGACGCGGGCGGCCATGTTCGCCCCCGTGCGGGATCTGGGACTTGTCGTGCTGTGGGAGGACGGGGACCAGCACCACAGCGATGATCACGCTCCGTTCCCGCACGTGCGGGAGGTCCTGGAGCTGCGGGCCACGCGCGACAAGTGCGCGTTCCTGCTGGGGAGTTGGAGCTGTACGGTCGAGGCCGCCCAGCTGGTGCGCAGCGGATGGGCCGCCGCCATGAGCGCGCCGCGGGACGTCGTACGGCGGGTCGCTCCGCTCGTACGCACCGTGGGGGACCGGGACGTGGCGCGCGACGAGGCGGCGCGGGCCGCCCGCCTGCCGAGCCTCGCGTGGGAGGTGGCGCGGACCGCGTTGCGCGAGGGGCCGGTGCTGGTGCAGGTCCCTCGTCGGGGGTACGTGCCGCGGCTCGCGTGTCAGCGGTGTCGTGAGCCCGCCCGGTGCGGGCAGTGCGCGGGTCCGTTGGAGGCGCGGGAGGCGACCGGCGTGCTCGCGTGCGGCTGGTGCGGGCGCGAGGAGGGGCGCTGGCAGTGCGCCGAGTGCGGGGGGACGCGGTTGCGGGCGCAGGTCGTCGGGGCGCGGCGCACCGCCGAGGAGTTGGGGCGGGCGTTCTCCGCCGTGCCGGTGCGGACGTCGGGGCGGGAGCAGGTGCTGGACACGGTTCCGGGGACGCCCGCGCTCGTCGTGAGTACGCCGGGGGCCGAGCCGGTCGCCGAGGGCGGGTACGCGGCGGCGTTGCTGCTCGACGGGTGGGCGATGCTGGGGCGGGCCGATCTGCGGGCGGGGGAGGAGGCGCTGCGGCGGTGGATCGCGGCATCGGCGCTGGTGCGGCCGCAGGAGGCGGGGGGCGCGGTCGTCGTGGTCGCGGAGCCCACGTTGCGGCCGGTGCAGGCGCTGGTGCGGTGGGATCCGGTGGGGCACGCGGTGCGGGAGCTCGCGGACCGGGCCGAGCTCGGGTTTCCGCCGGTGTCGCGGATGGCGGCGGTGACGGGGACGGCGGAGGCGGTCGCCGGGTTCATGGGGGCGGTGGAACTTCCGGGGGACGCGGAGGTGTTGGGGCCCGTGCCGGTGCCGGAGGCGATATCCGGTGGAGGGCGGCGGGGTGGGGGGCCGCCGGCCGGGGAGCAGTGGGAGCGTGTGTTGGTGCGGGTGCCGCCGGGGAGCGGGGCCGTGCTTGCGCGCGCCTTGAAGCAGGCGCAGGCGGCGCGGATGGCGCGGGGGGCGGGTGAGCCGGTACGGGTGCGGGTGGATCCGCTGGACATCGGGTGACCGGGTCGGCGGCGGCCGGCGCGGGGGAGCCGGGGCCGGCGCCTCCGATGATCGTTGCGCGGCACCGGGGGCCGCCTTGCCCAATCTGCCGCCCAAGGCGGCAGATTGCCCAAGGCGGCGGCTTGGTGGGAGGCGGGCGGCTGGGGCTGAGGCGGCGGCTTGCCTGAGGCGGCGGCTTGGTGGGAGGCGGGCGGCTTGGGCCTGAGGTGGCCGGATTGCGTGAGGCGACGCTTGGCCGGTCCAAGGCGGCGGCCTGCCCGAGGCGGGCAGCTTGGTCCGAGGTGGGCGGCTTGGTCCGGGGCGGGCGGCTTGGTCCGGGGCGGCGGTTTGGCCTGAGGCGGGCAGACTGCGTGAGGCGGCGGCTCGAGGCGGCAGCTTGGTGTGAGGCGGGCAGATTGCCCGAGGCGGCGGTTCGGCGCGAGGCGGGCGGCTTGGCCCGAGGCGGGCAGATTGCTCGGGGTGGAGTTTGGCCGGCCCACGGCGGCGGCTTGCCTGAGGCGGTGGGCTTGGCGCGAGGCGGCAGATTGCCCAAGGCGGGCAGCCTGGCCCGAGGTGGGGGATTGGCTTAGGTGGCAGCCTGGCCCGAGGTGGGGTGGCTTGTGGTATGCGGTGCTGCCTCCCCCGGCGGGTGGTGCAGGGGGAGGCAGTGGTGTTCGGTGGGGTGGGTCAGCCGTGGCGTGGGCCGGGGAAGGCGCTGGGGCGTGAGTCGTCGCGCAGGCCCGTCGGCTGGGTGGGCAGTGCGCGGGCGGCGGGGACCGACGACAGCGGGCCCGCTCCCATCGGCACGGTGGGACGCGCGGCCTGTGCCGAGGAGGGCACGGCGGGCGACGCCGGGACCTCCGCGCCGCGCTCGGCCTCGGCCGCCGCCTGGGTGGCCGCCCTGCGCGCCCCGTACCTGCGGTGGACCGCCTGCTTGGTGACGCCGAGCGCGGAGCCCACCGCGTCCCACGAGAAGCCCAGCGAGCGGTCGAAGTCCACGGCTGCGGTGACCAACGTCTCGACGCTGTCGCGCAGTTCCTGGGCGAGACGGACGGTGGGGGCGGGCGCCCTCCCGTAGACGACGAACCCCGCGGAGGGGCCTGAGCGGCGCGGGCGGTAGACGTTGCCCAGCTGTGCGGTGAGGGTGCGCAGCGCGTCCACCTGACGGCGGACCCGCTCGATGTCCCGCACAAGCAGATGCAGGCTGGCCCGTGCCTGGGCGTCGTGGGTTGCGTGGTCGGCCATGAACAAGCCTCTCGAACCGGCGATAAAAAAAGGATCGGGCCACGCTCGCGTCAAGCGACACCGGCGAAGACGTGTGAACGATGACGAAATGACTGATTGCGGCCCATTGACTGGTCAACTCTTTCTTGACCAACGCGCCATCCGGTGTGGGGTCACGCTGTTCGGGCGCATCCGCATATGCGAGGGGCGCACGTCAGGACGTGCGCCCCGTACGCGCCCGCCGCACGGCGCCCATAGACTGGTGCGCTGCCCGTGACCCTGCCCCGAGAGGCTGTACGCCACCGATGAAGCTCGTCTTCGCAGGCACCCCCGAGGTCGCCGTTCCCGCCCTGGACGCCCTGATCGCCTCCGACCGGCACGAGGTCGCCGCGGTCGTCACCCGGCCCGACGCACCGGCGGGGCGCGGCCGTCGACTGGTCGCGAGCCCGGTCGCCCAGCGGGCCGAGGAGGCCGGCATCGAAGTGCTCAAGCCGGCCAAGCCGCGTGACGAGGAGTTCCTGGCGAGGCTGCGGGAGATCGCTCCCGACTGCTGCCCGGTCGTCGCGTACGGGGCGCTGCTCCCGAAGGTCGCGCTCGACGTGCCCGCCCGCGGCTGGGTCAACCTGCACTTCTCGCTGCTGCCCGCGTGGCGGGGCGCCGCGCCCGTGCAGCACGCGGTGATGGCGGGTGACGAGATCACCGGCGCGTCCACGTTCCTCATCGAGGAGGGGCTCGACTCCGGGCCCGTGTACGGGACGGTGACCGAGGCGGTCCGCGCCACCGACACCAGCGGCGACCTGCTGACCCGGCTCGCGTTCGCGGGCGCGGGGCTGCTCGCCGCGACCATGGACGGGATCGAGGACGGCACGATCGAGGCCGTGCCGCAGCCCGCCGACGGCGTCACCCTCGCGCCGAAGATCACCGTGGAGGACGCCCGTATCGACTGGACCGCGCCGGCCCTGCGGGTCGACCGGGTCGTCCGGGGCTGCACGCCCGCGCCCGGCGCCTGGACCGAGTTCCGCGGCGAGCGGCTCAAGGTGCGCACGGCCGTCCTCGCGCCCGACCGGACCGACCTGGCGCCGGGGGAGATCGGCGCGGGCAAGAAGAACCTCTACGTGGGCACCGGTTCGCACGCCGTCGAGCTGCTCTGGGTGCAGGCGCAGGGCAAGAAGCCGATGGCCGCGGCGGACTGGGCGCGCGGCACCCGGATCGCCGAGGGCGAGACCCTGGTCTGACCGGCCCACGAGGACCGTTGTCGGGGCCGGGACGTACCCTGGGAGGGTTCATCCCGGCGTACGACCCGTGCGTAGCGCCCGTACGATCCCAGCAGCGGAGCACCTTTGAGCGACCAGCCCGGCCGGCCCCCTCGTAAGCCCGGCAAGCCCCACCGCCGTCCCAAGAAGGACCCCGTGCGCATCCTCGCCTTCGAGGCGTTGCGCGCGGTGGACGAGCGGGACGCGTACGCGAACCTCGTGCTGCCGCCGCTGCTGCGCAAGGCCCGCGAGAAGGGTGACTTCGACGCGCGTGACGCCGCGCTCGCGACCGAGCTCGTGTACGGGACGCTGCGCAAGCAGGGGACGTACGACGCGATCGTGGCGGCCTGCATCGACCGGCCGCTGCGCGAGGTCGACCCGCCGGTTCTCGATGTGCTCAACCTCGGCGTGCACCAGCTGCTCGGTACGCGGATCCCGACGCACGCCGCCGTGTCCGCGTCGGTCGAGCTGGCGCGCGTCGTGCTCGGTGACGGGCGGGCCAAGTTCGTGAACGCCGTGCTGCGGAAGGTCTCGCAGCACGATCTCGACGCGTGGGTCGAGCGGGTCGCGCCGCCGTACGACGAGGATCCCGACGACCACCTGTCCGTGGTGCATTCGCATCCGCGATGGGTTGTCTCCGCCCTGTGGGATTCGTTGGGTGGTGGGCGTGCCGGGATCGAGGACCTCCTGGAGGCCGACAACGAGCGGCCCGAGGTGACGCTCGTGGCGCGGCCCGGGCGGACCACGGCCGAGGCCGTACTCGCCGAGGTGGGCGAGGAGTCGGGGCTGCCTGGACGCTGGTCGCCGTATGCCGTGCGGCTTGCCGAGGGCGGTGAGCCGGGGTCGTTCGACGTCGTGCGGTCCGGCCGTGCCGGGGTGCAGGACGAGGGAAGCCAGCTGGTCGCCATCGCGCTCGCGAACGCTCCGATCGAGGGGCGCGACGAGAAGTGGCTCGACGGGTGCGCGGGGCCAGGCGGCAAGGCGGCCATGCTGGCCGGGCTCGCCGCCGAGCGCGGGGCGACGCTGCTCGCCTCCGAGAAGCAGCCGCACCGGGCCGGGCTCGTCGCGAAGGCGCTGGCCGGGAACCCGGGGCCCTACCAGGTGATCGCCGCGGACGGGACGCGTCCGCCGTGGGGCCCGGGGACGTTCGACCGGATCCTGATGGACGTGCCCTGTACGGGACTCGGCGCGCTGCGGCGGCGCCCGGAGGCGCGGTGGCGGCGGCGGCCGGAGGACCTGGAGGGGTTCGGGCCGCTGCAGCGGGGGCTGCTGCGCAAGGCGCTCGAGTCGGTGCGGGTGGGGGGTGTCGTGGGGTACGCGACGTGCTCGCCGCATCTCGCGGAGACGCGGGCGGTGGTCGAGGACGTGCTGAAGGGGGTCGGCGGGGCCGAACTCATCGATGCGCGGCCTCTGTTGGAAGGTGTGCCGGGGCTCGGGGAGGGGCCGGATGTGCAGTTGTGGCCGCATCTGCATGGGACCGATGCGATGTATTTGGCGCTGATTCGGCGTACCGCGTAGGTCTTGTCGCGGGCGACCGGGGTTGACGACTCGGGGCTCTGCCCCGGACCCCGCTGCTCAATCGCCGCAGGGGCTTGAAAGATCGCGGGCCCCGCTGCTCAAGCGTCGCAGGGGCTTGAAAGGCCTCGGGCTGGAGCTACTCGAGTTTGTTCGGCCACCACATCCTCGGGCCCACGTCCAGGAACAGGGATGTCACCAGGATCGAGCGGACCACGAAGGTGTCCAGGAGGATGCCCGCGGCCACCGCGAAGCCGATTTCCGCGAAGGCGACCATCGGGAGGGTGCCGAGGGCCGCGAACGTGCCCGCGAGGACCAGGCCCGCCGACGTGATCACCGCGCCGGTCGCGGCCAGGCCCGTGACGATGCCGGGGCGGGTGCCCTGGCGGGCGGCCTCCTCACGGATGCGGGTCGTGAGGAAGATGTTGTAGTCGATGCCGAGCGCCACCAGGAACACGAAGACGAACAGCGGGAAGTCCGTCGATTCGCCCGCGTAGTCGAAGAGGTGGCGGAACGCGAGCGCGCTGATGCCGAGGGCCGCCGCGAAGGACAGCACGACCGTCGCGATCAGCAACAGGGGTGCCACCAGGGCCCGTAGGAGCAGGCCGAGGATCAGCAGGACGACCACCAGGACCAGCGGGATCACCAGCTTGTTGTCGTGCGTGGTCGCCCGGTCCATGTCGAGCAGCGCCGCCGTGCCGCCGCCCACCTTCGCCTCCGCGCCGTTCACGTCCCCCACCGAGGCCCGCACCCGGTCCACCGTGTCCTTGGCGGCCTGGCTGTCGGCCGGTGCGGTCGTCGTCGCCTCGAAGAGGATCCGGCCGTCCGCCACGGGTTTCGTGTTCGGTGGCACGCCGATGCTGCCGCGTACGACACCGTCCGTCGTGGCGACCGCCCGCCGCACCTGCGCGCCCTGCGCCTGGTTCGCGACGATGACCAGCGGGTCGCCGGTGCCCGCGGGGAAGTACTCCGCGGAGATCTTCTGTCCCACGATCGAGTCGGGTTCGCCGGTGAACGAGTCGGCGTTGCTGATGCCCTCCGCCTTCAGCTGGATCAGGCCGAGGGAGAGCAGGGCGAGTACCCCCGCCGTGACGATCCAGACCAGGCGCGGGCGGCGCGCGATCTTCCGCCCCGTGCGCGCCCACAGGCCGCGCTCGGTGGGCTCGGGCGAGCCGAGGTGCGGGATCACCGGCCAGAACAGCCAGCGGCCGAAGATCACCAGCAGGGCGGGGAACAGCGTCAGCATCGCGAGCAGGGCGACGGCGACGCCGATCGCGGCGACCGGGCCGAGGCCCCGCGTCGAGTTCATGTCGGCCGTCAGCAGGACCAGCATGCTCAGGACGACCGTCGCGCCCGACGCGAGCACCGCGGGGCCCGCCCGGTGCAGGGCCAGCGCCATCGCCTCGTGCCGGTCCTCGTGCCGGCGCAGCTCCTCGCGGTAGCGGGCGACGAGCAGCAGCGCGTAGTCCGTCCCCGCGCCGAACACGAGCACGGTGAGGATGCCCGCGCTCTGCCCGTTCACGGTGAGCCCGGCGTGCTCGGCGAGGACATAGATCAGCGCCTGCGCCGTGAACAGGGCCGCCACCACGCTCAGCACCGGTGCGAGCAGCAGGGACGGACTGCGGTACGTGCACAGCAGGATCACGATCACGATGCCGAGCGCCGCGAACAGCAGCGTCGAGTCGATGCCCTCGAAGGCCTTGGAGAAGTCCGCGGAGGTGCCGCCGGGACCGGTGATGTGGATCCGCAGCCCGTCCGCCGACGTGCCGCTCCGGTCACGGATGGAGTCCACCGCGGGGGCGATCCGCTCGAAGCCCTTGGCGTCCATCGTCACCGGGACGTAGATCTGGGCCGCCGAGGGGTTCACCTTCTTGTCGAAGGCCGGGCCGCGGGTCTCCGTGCCGCGCACCCCATGCGCGCTCAGCCGCTTGATCTGCGCGGCGTCCTTGGCGATACGGGCCCGGTCCGCGACGGTGAGCCCGCCCTCGCGCGCGTAGATCACCACGGCGGGGATGGTCTCCGGCCTGAAGTCCTTGGACAGGTCGAGGACTTGGGTGGACTCCGCGGAGCCGGGCAGCCAGGACTGCGCGTCGTTGTCCTGCGCGTCGGTGAGCTTCTGGGCGAGCGGCGCCGTGCCGACGATGACCACCAGCCACAGCAGCAGCACCAGCCACTTGCTGCGCCGCCCGCACACCAGCCACGCGACACCGCCGCGTCCGGGCGCCGTGCTCACCGTGCTCTGCTCGTCCGCCATGGTGTCCCCCGCTGCGTCGTGCGCGGTCGCTCCCCCAGGGGCCGGAGGCCGGCCCCTCCTGCGAGCCGCCAAGAATGGCACGGGCGGGCACGGCTCGGTATCGGTCTCAGGTATGGGGCGGGACCGTGGCGGGGCGAGGGGCCGGGGCATGGCACGCTTGGGGCATGGCCGTGCAGATCAACCCCAGCATCCTGTCCGCGGACTTCGCCCGCCTTGCCGACGAGGCAAAGGCCGCCGAAGGCGCCGATTGGCTCCATGTCGACGTCATGGACAACCACTTCGTCCCGAACCTGACCCTCGGGGTTCCGGTCGTAGAGTCGCTGGCGCGGGCGACGGACACCCCGTTGGACTGCCATCTGATGATCGAGGACCCCGATCGCTGGGCCCCCCAGTACGTCGAAGCGGGTGCCGGTTCCGTCACCTTCCACGCGGAGGCGGCCGCCGCCCCCGTCCGGCTCGCGCGTGAGATCCGCGCCAAGGGCGCCCGCGCCTCGATGGCCCTGAAGCCGGCGACGCCGATCGAGCCGTACGAGGATCTGCTCCCCGAGCTCGACATGCTGTTGATCATGACGGTTGAGCCGGGATTCGGCGGGCAGGCGTTCCTGGACATCATGCTGCCCAAGATCCGCCGCACCCGTGAGCTGATCGGTAAGCACGGTCTGGAGCTGTGGCTGCAGGTCGACGGCGGGGTCTCCGCCGCGACGATCGAGCGGTGCGCCGAGGCGGGCGCCGACGTCTTCGTGGCCGGATCGGCCGTCTACGGGGCGAAGGACCCGGCGGAGGCGGTACGTGCACTGCGCACCCAGGCGGAGGGCGCCACGTCGTCCGCGGCCTGGGCGTGCGACCACTGAGCCACCGGTACGTGAACGGCGTCCATCGGGGCTGATCAACCGCGTCGGATCTGCAAGGATGAACGGCGTATCCAGGTTGTGAACACCAGTCGATTCGTGAGCGGCATTCGTGAGCAGCAGACGATTCGTGACTTAAGAGAAGTGAGGAGAACGCCGTGTCCGCATCATCGGCGGGACGGGCGGCCCTGCGGATGGGACCCGCGGAGCTGGTGCAGGCGGCGGCCATGGCCCGTCGCTTCTACCTCGAGGGCAAGTCCAAGATCCAGATCGCCGAGGAGTTCGGCGTGAGCCGCTTCAAGGTGGCACGGGTCCTCGAGACCGCCCTCGAGCGGGATCTCGTACGTATCGAGATCCGAGTCCCTGCCGAGCTGGACGCCGAGCGCTCCGACGCGCTGCGGGCCCGCTACGGGCTGCGCCACGCGGTCGTCGTCGAGTCGCCCGCGGAGATCGACGAGTCCTCCGACCCGGAGAACCTCGGCGAGGTCGCGGCGGATCTGCTCGGCGAGCTGGTCACCGAGGGCGATGTGCTCGGCCTCGCGTGGGGCCGCTCCACCATCCACATGGCGGCCGCCCTCGACCGGCTTCCGCCGTGCACCGTGGTGCAGTTGACGGGCGTGTACGACGCGGGGACCGCGGAGCGCGGCTCCGTGGAGGCCGTGCGGCGCGCGGCGCAGGTGTCGGGCGGCGACGCGCACCCCATCTACGCGCCGATGCTGCTGCCGGACGCCGCGACGGCTGCGGCGCTGCGCAACCAGACGGGGATCGCCCGCGCCTTCGAGTACTTCGACAAGGTCACCGTCGCGTGCGTGTCCATCGGCTCGTGGGAGCCGGGCATCTCGACCGTGCACGACATGCTGAGCGACGAGGAGCGCGCGCACTACGCGTCCCTGGGCGTCGCCGCCGAGATGTCCGCGCACCTTTTCGACGCGCAGGGCCGCCGGGTCGGGCGGGACCTGGGGGAGCGGTGCATCACCGTCGAGGCGGACCGCCTCCGGCGCATACCGGAGGTCGTCGCGATCGCGGGTGGGCAGCGGAAGGCTGCCGCCATCGACGCGGTGCTGCGGTCGGGGCTCGTGACCAGTCTGGTCACGGATACGGCTGCGGCGGACTTTCTGCTGGCGGCCGGTTCCGCACCGAAGCCGGCGTTGCAGCGGGCCGACCCGGATGGCGTGTAGCGGTCGGATCGGTTGACGTCGCGGGGCGCTGACCAGGGCCCCGCGCCTCAATCAGTGGCGGGGCCCGAAGTTGATGGCAGCATCGCGGCATGAGGTATCTGCTCCGGGTGCTGCTCGCCTGTCTTGTCCTGTTCGCCGGCGGGTGCGCCGGGACGTCCGGGCAGTCGTCGGGCGACAGCCCCTCCTGGGCGCCGGGCATGGCCACGGTGCGCGCGGCCGAGCTGCCCGCAGAGGCGCGGCGTACGCTCGAACTCATCGACGCCGGTGGGCCGTTCCCGTACGAGAAGGACGGCAGCGTCTTCGGGAACTTCGAGGGTGAGCTGCCGAAGCAGCCGCGCGGCCACTACCACGAGTACACCGTGCGCACCCCGGGCGAGGACGACCGCGGCGCCCGGCGCATCGTCACCGGCAGCGCCGGGGAGACGTACTACACCGATGACCACTACGAGTCGTTCAAGGCGGTGCTTCGATGAGCGGGCTGCCCGCTTCCCCGGACCGGTGGACCGTCCGCGGACTCGACCTCGACGGGATCACGGACAAGACCGGGTTCATGGACCGGTGCGCCTCCGCGCTGGAACTTCCCGCGTGGTTCGGGCGGAACTGGGACGCCCTCGCCGACGCGCTGAGCGATCCCGGACAGCTGCCGGAGGCGGACCCGGACGGGGCGCTGGTGCTCCTCGTGTCCGGGTGGGAGGGGTTCGAGGCGCGGCAGCCGGAGCAGTGGGACATCGCCCGTCAGGTGTTCGCGCAGGCTTCCGCGGCCCAGGTGCTGCTCGCGCTCGGAGGATCATCCAGGCAGCCGCGCTGACCTTGGGATGTTCACCCCGAAGACGTGATCCGAGCCGACATGGGAAAATGAAGTACGTGCTTTGTGCCCCGGGAGCACACTTCTGGGGCCCCCTTCTACCGACTGGGATGTCCGCACGTGCGTTTCCTCAATGACATCAAGCCCGCGTACGACCTGACGTACGACGACGTCTTCATGGTGCCGAGCCGGAGCGCCGTCGGCTCCCGGCAGGCCGTGGACCTTTCCTCGCCGGACGGTACGGGGACCACGATCCCGCTGGTCGTCGCCAACATGACCGCGATCGCCGGGCGTCGTATGGCCGAGACCGTCGCCCGCCGCGGTGGCCTTGTCGTCATTCCGCAGGACATTCCGATCGAGGTCGTCACCGAGGTCATCTCCTGGGTCAAGACGCGCCACCTGGTGCTCGACACCCCGATCGTCCTCGCGCCGACGCAGACCGTCGCGGACGCCCTGGCGCTGCTCAACAAGCGCGCGCACAACGCCGGTGTCGTCGTCGACGACGAGCAGCGGCCCGTCGGTGTCGTCACCGACCAGGACCTGACCGGCGTCGACCGCTTCACGCAGCTGTCCGAGGTCATGTCCAAGGACCTGCTGCTGCTCGACGCGGACATCGACCCGCGCGATGCCTTCAACAAGCTGGACGGCGCCAACCGCCGCTACGCCCCGGCCGTGGACAAGGACGGCCGCCTCGCCGGCATCCTGACGCGCACCGGCGCCCTGCGCGCGACCCTCTACACCCCGGCCACCGACGCCGACGGCAAGCTGCGCATCGCCGCCGCCGTCGGCATCAACGGCGACGTCGCGGGCAAGGCCAAGCAGCTGCTCGACGCCGGCGCGGACACGCTCGTCATCGACACGGCCCACGGCCACCAGGAGTCGATGATCGAGGCCATCAAGAAGGTCCGCGCGCTCGACCCGCAGGTGCCGATCGTCGCGGGCAACATCGTCGCGGCCGAGGGCGTCAAGGACCTGATCGAGGCCGGCGCCGACATCATCAAGGTCGGTGTCGGACCCGGCGCCATGTGCACCACGCGCATGATGACCGGCGTCGGCCGGCCGCAGTTCTCCGCCGTCCTGGAGTGCGCCGCCGAGGCCAAGAAGTACGGCAAGCACGTGTGGGCCGACGGTGGCGTGCGGCACCCGCGCGACGTCGCCATGGCGCTCGCCGCCGGCGCCTCCAACGTCATGATCGGTTCGTGGTTCGCCGGGACGTACGAGTCCCCGGGCGACCTTCAGCACGACGCCAAGGGCCGTGCCTACAAGGAGTCGTTCGGCATGGCCTCGGCCCGCGCCGTGAAGAACCGGACGAGCGACGAGTCCGCCTACGACCGCGCCCGCAAGGCGCTCTTCGAGGAGGGCATCTCCACCTCGCGGATGTTCCTCGACCCGGAGCGTCCGGGCGTCGAGGACCTGATCGACTCGGTCATCGCGGGCGTCCGCTCCTCCTGCACGTACGCCGGCGCCAACTCGCTCGCCGAATTCGAGGAGCGCGCCACGGTCGGCATCCAGTCCGCCGCCGGTTACGCCGAGGGCAAGCCGCTGCACGCCAGCTGGAGCTAGGACCCCAGCAGCGCGAAGTACCGCGAACCCCGCGTCTCTCTTCCGAGGGGCGCGGGGTTCCGTCGTTTCCGGTCAATCCGCACGCAACGGACGAAAGCTCGCGCGCAACAATCATCCGCGAGCCGGAACGTAGCGCAACGATCATGCGCGACTGCGCAAGGTTGCTGCATTACACCTGAGAACAGAACTCCTCTAGAGTCATCCGCTGTACGTTGCGTGGCGGGGGTTCGGCCTGCTCGGCGGGACCCGTTTGACGGGTGTGCTCCGCCGCGTCCCCCTCGCTGCGGTCAACCCCACCCGGCAGCGATGAAGGAGCCAGTCCGTGCTCGACCACGGCGCACCCCCGCGCACCCCGCAAGCCGCCCCCGCCCCCGCGGGGTTCGGCGCCCGCCTCATGCGGCGCAAGCCGGTGGATCTCCTGGTCGCGGAGGGCGGCCAGGGCGAAGGCGGCTCGCTGCGGCGCTCCCTGGGGCTCTGGCAGCTGACGATGATCAGCATCGGTGCCACGCTCGGCACCGGCATCTTCGTGGTGCTCGGCGAGGCCGTGCCGAAGGCCGGTCCCGCCGTCACGCTGTCCTTCGTGATCGCCGGTCTCACCGCGCTCTTCTCGGCGCTCTCGTACGCCGAACTGGCCGGCACCATCCCGGTCGCCGGGTCCTCCTACTCGTATGCGTACGCAACGATGGGCGAACTTCTCGCCTGGGTGTGCGGCTGGTGTCTGGTCCTGGAGTACGGGGTCTCGGTCGCCGCGGTCGCCGTCGGCTGGGGCGAGTACCTCAACGAGCTGCTCGACGGGACGATAGGCGTCACCATCCCCGCCGCCCTGTCCGCGCCGCCCGGCGACGGCGGGATCTTCAACCTGCCCGCGCTCATCGTGGTGCTGCTCGCCATGGTGTTCCTGCTCGGCGGCGCCAAGGAGTCCGCGCGGGCCAACACCATCATGGTCGCCGTGAAGATCGCGGCCCTGATCCTCTTCTGCGTCATCGGCTTCATGGGCTTCAAGTCCGGCAACTACGAGAACTTCATGCCGCTCGGCATGGCGGGCGTGAGCGCCGCCGGTGCCACGCTCTTCTTCTCGTACATCGGCTTCGACGCCGCCTCCACCGCCGGTGAGGAGGCGAAGAACCCGCAGCGGGACCTGCCGCGCGCCATCATGCTGTCGCTGATCATCGTCACCGCGCTGTACGTCCTCGTGGCCGCCGTCGCCGTGGGCGCCCGCCGCTGGACGGACTTCAACGACTCCGAGGCGACGCTCGCCGCGATCATGAAGGACGTCACGGGACAGCCCTTCTGGGGCACGGTGCTCGCCGCCGGCGCCGTCATCGCCATCGCGTCCGTCGTGCTCACCGTGCTCTACGGGCAGACCCGCGTGCTGTTCGCGATGTCCCGCGACGGCCTCGTGCCCAAGGTGTTCTCGAAGGTGCACCCCAAGACCGGGGCGCCGCGCGCCAACACGGTCATCGTGTCCCTGTTCTGCGGTGTCCTCGCGGCCGCCGTCCCGCTCGGCCAGCTCGCCGACGCCACCAGCATCGGCACGCTCTTCGCGTTCGCCCTGGTCAACATCGCCGTGATCATGCTGCGCCGGACCCGCCCCGACATGAAGCGCACCTTCCGCGTGCCGCTGTCGCCGCTCCTGCCGCTCATCGGCTTCGCGCTCTGCGTCTGGATGATGGGCAGCCTGTCCGCTATCACCTGGATCGTCTTCGGTGTCTGGATGGCCGTCGGTCTCGTGTTCTACTTCAGTTACGGGATGCGCCGCTCCCGCCTGGCCGCCCAGGACTCGGGCCTCGTAGACGCAGAAAAGTGAACCTCCTGCCTTGCTGAACGATCTCGACGAACGCATCGTGCACGCCCTCGCCGAGGACGCCCGCCGCTCCTACGCGGACATCGGCCAGCTGGTCGGCCTGTCCGCGCCCGCCGTGAAGCGCCGCGTGGACCGGCTGCGGGCCACCGGCGCGATCACCGGGTTCACGGTGCGCGTCGACCCGGCCGCGCTCGGCTGGGAGACCGAGGGGTTCATCGAGATGTACTGCCGCTCCAACACCTCGCCGGAGGCGATCCGGCGGGGCCTGGAGCGCTATCCCGAGGTCGCGTCCGCCTCCACCGTCACCGGTGAGGCGGACGCGATCGTCCAGGTCTTCGCCTCCGACATGCGGCACTTCGAGCGGGTCCTGGAACGCATCGCGGGGGAGCCGTTCGTCGAGCGGACGAAATCCGTGCTGGTCCTGTCGCCGCTGATGCGGCGATTCACGTCGGGTTCGCCCGCGTAACGGGATCCGAGGGGCCCGCGCAACGAATCGCCGTTCGGCGCGAAAACCACGCAACGAACAGCTCCAATACGTGCAACAGGTGCTTCTTGTACGCGGTGGCGGGCCCCCGTAGCTTTTTGGTGACCCCGAACCCTGCCCCGTACCGGTTGAGGACACCCATGCGCACCGCCCTGCTCCAGAGCTCAGGACACCCCGGCTCGACCGCCGCGAACCTCAAGGTTCTCGACGCGGCCGCGGGCCGGGCCGCCGCCGCGGGCGCCGGGGTCCTCGTGACCTCGGAGATGTTCCTGACCGGGTACGCGATCGGTGACGACGTGGCCCGGCTCGCCGAGGCCGCCGACGGGGACGCCGCCGACGCGATCGCCGAGATCGCGCACCGGCACGGCCTGGCCGTCGCCTACGGCTACCCGGAGCGCGCGGGCGACGCCGTCTTCAACTCCGTACAGCTGATCTCCGCCGTCGGCGCCCGCCTCGCGAACTACCGCAAGACGCACCTCTTCGGCTGCTTCGAGCGCGAGCAGTTCACGCCCGGTGACCGGCCGGTCGTGCAGGCCGAGGTGAACGGTCTGCGGGTCGGCCTCATGATCTGCTACGACGTCGAGTTCCCGGAGAACGTCCGGGCGCACGCCCTCGCCGGCACCGACCTGCTGCTCGTGCCGACGGCGCAGATGCACCCCTTCCAATTCGTCGCCGAGTCGGTCGTGCCGGTGCGCGCCTTCGAGAACCAGATGTACGTCGCGTACGTCAACAGGGTCGGTGCGGAAGGGGAGTTCGAGTTCGTCGGGCTCTCCACGCTCGCCGGTCCCGACGGGGTGGCCCGTGCCCGGGCCGGGCGCGGCGAGGAGCTGCTGTTCGCCGACGCCGACCCCGATCTCCTCGCCGCCTCCCGCGCGGCCAACCCGTATCTGAGCGACCGCCGCCCGGCGCTGTACGGCTCGCTCGCCTCCTGAGGCCCGGACCGTCCCCGGCCCGCCCGGCCCGGTCCGCCTCAACTCCCGCTTCCTGCCCAGCACTTCAGTACCCGCAAGGAGTCCGCACCCCATGACGTCCACGGTGCCCACCGCCGCCCAGCACACCGAGGGCCAGCCGCCCATCACGATGTTCGGGCCGGACTTCCCGTACGCGTACGACGACTTCCTCGCCCACCCCGCGGGCCTCGGCCAGATACCCGCGACCGAGCACGGCACCGAGGTCGCGGTCATCGGCGGCGGCCTGTCCGGCATCGTCGCCGCGTACGAGCTGATGAAGATGGGCCTCACGCCCGTCGTGTACGAGGCCGACCAGATCGGCGGCCGGCTGCGTACGGTCGGCTTCGAGGGCACCCCGGCGGGGGCCTCGGACCTGACCGCGGAGATGGGCGCGATGCGCTTCCCGCCGTCGTCCACGGCGTTGCAGCACTACATCGACATGGTGGGCCTGAAGACGAGGGCGTTCCCCAACCCCCTCTCGGAGGCCACGCCCTCGACCGTCGTCGACCTCAAGGGCGAGTCCCACTACGCCGAGACGCTCGCCGATCTGCCGCAGGTGTACCGGGACGTCGCCGAGGCGTGGAACAAGTGCCTCGACGAGGGCGCCGACTTCTCCGACATGAACCAGGCGATGCGCGAGCGCGACGTGCCGCGCATCCGCGAGATCTGGGGCAAGCTCGTCGAGAAGCTCGACAACCAGACGTTCTACGGGTTCCTCTGCGAGTCGGAGGCGTTCAAGTCCTTCCGGCACCGGGAGATCTTCGGCCAGGTCGGCTTCGGCACCGGCGGCTGGGACACCGACTTCCCGAACTCCATCCTGGAGATCCTGCGCGTCGTCTACACCGAGGCCGACGACCACCACCGCGGCATCGAGGGCGGCTCGCAGCAGCTCCCGCTGCGCCTGTGGGAGCGCGCGCCGGAGAAGATCGTGCACTGGCCCTACGGGACCTCGCTCGCCACCCTGCACGTCGACGGCAAGCCGCGTCCGGCCGTGACCCGGCTCTCGCGCACCGCCGGCAACCACATCACCGTCACGGACGCCGACGGCGACATCCGCACGTACAAGGCGGCGATCTTCACCGCGCAGTCGTGGATGCTGCTGTCCAAGGTCGACTGCGACGACGAGCTCTTCCCGATCGACCACTGGACGGCGATCGAGCGCACGCACTACATGGAGTCCAGCAAGCTGTTCGTGCCGGTCGACCGGCCGTTCTGGCTGGACAAGGACGAGGTCACCGGGCGTGACGTCATGTCGATGACGCTCACCGACCGCATGACGCGCGGGACGTACCTGCTCGACGACGGGCCGGACAAGCCCGCCACGATCTGCCTCTCCTACACGTGGTGCGACGACAGCCTGAAGTGGCTGCCGCTGTCGGCCAACGAGCGGCTCGACGTCATGCTGAAGTCGCTCGGCGAGATCTATCCGAAGGTCGACATCCGCAAGCACATCATCGGTAACCCGGTGACCGTGTCCTGGGAGAACGAGCCGTACTTCATGGGCGCGTTCAAGGCGAACCTGCCCGGCCACTACCGCTACCAGCGCCGCCTGTTCACGCACTTCATGCAGGAGACGCTGCCCGAGGACCGGCGGGGCATCTTCCTCGCCGGTGACGACATCTCGTGGACGGCCGGGTGGGCCGAGGGCGCCGTGCAGACCGCGCTGAACGCGGTGTGGGGCGTCATGCACCACCTGGGCGGCAGCACGGACGCGACCAACCCGGGTCCGGGCGACGTGTTCGACGAGATCGCGCCGGTGGAGCTCCCGGAGGACTGACGCCGGGTCCTACACCCCGGCCGCGCGCGCCTTCTCGTACACCTCCGCCGCGACGTCCTTGAGCTCCTCGGCGTCGCGGGCCTCACCCTGGAGTTCGAGCAGGATCTCCTCAAGGCCCACCTCGTCGTGCGCGACCAGGTCCTCCACGATCTGGTCGACGCTGCCCTGGAACGGCCTGCGGTCCTCGCCGGTGTACGGCGCGCGCGTGTGGACCGTGTTCACGCGCAGCACGGTCTGCAGGGGCGCGGTGCGGCCGCGCTCCTCGGCGAGGGCCTGGAGCTGGTCCCACTGCTGCTTGAGGCCCTCGGCGCCCATCGCCGCGGGCATCCAGCCGTCCGCCTTGTCGACCATGCGGCGGGCCGACTTCGGGCTGTTCGCCGGGAGCAGGATCGGCAGCGGCCCGGCCGGCTTGGGGCCGACCACGGACGGCGCGACGGTCGTCAGCTCGCCCTCGTACGACACCGGGTCCGGGCCCCACACCGCGCGGCACACGTCGATCAGCTCGTCGAGCACCTTGCCGCGTCGCTCGAAGGGCGCCACGCCGGCCGCCGCGTACTCGTCGTGCGACCAGCCCGTGCCGAGCCCCGCGACGACGCGGCCCCCGCTCGCCGCGTCCAACGAGGCGAGCGAACGGGCGAGTTGGAAGGGGAGGTGCAGCGGCGCCACGAGGACGCTGGTGCCGAGCCGTGCGCGCGACGTGGCGGACGCCGCCAGGGTGAGCGCGACGAGCGGGTCGGCGACCGAGCGGTACTGATCGGGCCACGGCAGGCCCGGGACTCCGTACAGGCCCTGGGTGGCGGGTTCGGGGTACAGGATCCGCTCGAACACCCACAGGCTGTCGTAGCCGATGGCCTCCGCGGCGCGCGCCACGTCGGGGACGTCCCTGCCGATGTCGTACTGCTTCATCTGGGGCAGTCCGAGGCCGAGTCGGGTCGTGGTCGTCGGCATGGTCGTGCTCCTTTGCTCGACAGTGCGGATCTGTCTGTCAACGCCCTGGAACGGTACGTGTGTTCCCGCCGGGTCCCCGGGTCAGTCCGGCAGCGGTGTGAGGAGCATCCGGCCCACCAGGCCCACCGATGTGTCCAGGCGGTGCGCGAACTCGGCCGCCACGGACGGCAGATCGCGCAGCGCCCACAGGGCGCGGGCCGCTCCCCACGCGCCGTCGCGGGCGCGCTCCAGGCTCCACGAGCCGAGCAGATGGGTCAGCGGGTCGGCGACCTGGAGCAGATCGGGACCCGGCATCAGCTCTTCGCGGATGCGCTCCTCCAGCGAGACGAGGAGGTCGCCCACGCGCTCGAACTCGTCCTCCAGGGCGTCCGGTTCGCAGCCCAGCGTGCGACACGCGTCCACGACGGCGAGCGCCAGATCGTGCCCGATGTGCGCATTGATGCCCGCGAGCGCGAACTGCAACGGGCGTACGCCGGGATGCCGGCGGAACTGGAACAGGGGCCGCCAGCAGGCGGGCGGGCGCGCGCCGTGGGCCGCCGCGTCGACCGCCACGAGATAGCGCTCGGCGAACCGGACGTCCAGCGTGACCGCCGCTCCCCGGTCCGGGAAGCCGCCCGCGGGCCCCGCGTCGATGGACCGGTCGACCTCCTCCGTGACGCAGAGGTAGACCCGGTTGAAGACGGCCACGCCGTCGCGCGGTGGCAGATCCGCGCCGAGCGCGCGCATTCTCGCGATCACGATGTCGACCCCCTGAGCGGGGATCCGGGCCTGTGCGAACCGCTCCAACTGCGCCATGCACGCAGCGTCCCAGCCGTAGCCTTACGCGGACGTCGGCTGGCCGGGGGCTTCCCCAGAACGAGGGAACGGCGGACCTGGAGGGGGAGGGTGCGGTGTCGGGCTCACACGCGCGGCGGCGGGCCGAACGGCGGACGTGGCGGCGCAGCGGAACCGTGCGCGGCGTGCTCGCGGCGGCGGCCTCGGCCGTGGTGGCCGTCGGCGCCGTGGCGGGCGTCGTCTCCGCCCTGGACCGCGACAAGGCAGGCGCCGACGAGGCGCGCCCGACCGTCAGCGCGACCCCGAGCCTGCGTCCGCTGCCCGCGGTGCCGACCCCCTCGGCGACGGGCAACTCGCCCTCACCGTCGAAGAGTCCGAAGCCGCCGAAGCCGAAGGCGGTCGGGCAGAAACCCACGCGGCCGAAGCCGTCGAGTGCCGGACCCGCCGCGAGCGGCCTGTACCGGTACGGCGACTCCCAGGTACTCGACTGGGTGCGGGCCAACCGCTCCGACCCACGCCGCCCGCTCATCGAGTCCCGGATAGCGAACCGCCCGGCCGCCGTCTGGTTCGCCGACTACACGCCCGCCACCATCACGGCGCGGGTGCGCGCGGTCACCTCGGCCGGGGCACGCGCCGGGCAGGTGCCGGTGCTCGTGCCGTACGCGGTCCCCGACCGGGACTGCGGCGGGTACTCCGAGGGCGGGGCGCCCGACCTCGACGCGTACGGCGACTGGATCGACAGGTTCGCGCGCGGACTCGGTACCCGCGAGGTCATCGTGATCCTGGAGCCCGACGCGCTGTCCCAGACCGAGTGCCTCTCGAAGGGCCAACAGGCGGCCCGCTACGCGGCGTTGGCGCACGCGGGCCGCGCCCTCAAGTCAGCGAACCCCCGGGCCCGCGTCTACTACGACGCCGGGCACTCCGCCTGGAACCCGCCCGGCACCCAGGCCGCACGCCTGCGCGCGGCGGGCGCCGCCTCCGCCGCGTCCTCCGACGGCGTGTTCACCAACGTCTCCAACTTCCACCGGACATCCGACGAGATCGCGTACGCCCGCAAGGTGCTCGCCGCGATGGGCGGACCGAGCGGCCTGGGCGCCGTCATCGACACGAGCCGCAACGGCAACGGCGCCCCGCCCGACGGCGAGTGGTGCGACCCCGGGGGCCGGGCACTGGGCCGGGCCCCGACGCTGCGCACCGGGGAGCCGGGAATCGACGCGTACCTGTGGGTGAAGCTGCCGGGGGAGTCGGACGGGTGCAAGGGGGAGGCGGGGGCGTTCGCGGCGGATTATGCGTATGAGTTGGCGGACTGAGCCGCTGGTCGCGGGGCGGGGTCGGTAAGTCCCGTACGGACGTGAGGGGTTGACAGTTTCGTCCGCCGCAATATGTTGCATGCAATGTGAAACATGGCCGATGCCCGAGACCCCCTGGACCCTGGAGGCTCCCATGGACTCCGTGCGGCACTGCGACCTTCTGTTCACCGGAGGCCACGTGGTCACCGTGGACGACGGCAGGAACGTGTACGAACCCGGCGCCGTCGCCGTGTCGGGCGACCGGATCGTGGCGGTGGGCCCGGCGGCGGAGATCGAGGCCGGGTGGCGGGGCGCGCGGGTGGTGGACTGCCGGGGGCGGGCGGTGCTGCCCGGGTTCGTGGACGGGCACAGCCACCTCTTCCAGGCGCTGGCCAGGGGACTCGGCGAGGGCCAGTCGATCTGGCCGTGGCTGTGCGAGTTCATGTGGCCGTACTCGATCGCCGTGGACGCCGAGGACGCGCGGGTCGCGGCGACGCTCGGCGCGGTGGAGGCGCTGCGCTCCGGCATCACCACGGTCGTCGACAACCACTACGCGCCGACCGACGCGGAAACGGTTCTCTCGGTGGCCGACGCGATCGAGACGGCCGGGCTCCGCGGCGTCGTCGCGCGCGGCATGATCGGGCACAAGACCGCCGTCGCCGCCGCCCGCGGACTGCCCGACGACCTCTTCCGCCACTCCGTCGCCGAGGAACTCGACATCACGCGGGACTGCATGCGGAGCAGGCCGCCCGGATCCGCCGTCGAGATCTGGCCCGCCCCGCTCAACCTGAGCTACGGGGACCAGGAACTGGTGCGCGGCGCCGCCGAGTTGGCCCACGAGTTCGGTGCCCGCTGGCACACGCACTGCAGCGAGGGCCCCAAGGACCCGGCGAGCTACCTCGACGCGTACGGGATCAGGCCCGTGAGCTGGCTCGCCGCGGAAGGTCTCCTCGACGGGCGGGCCACCCTCGCGCACGCCGTCTGGCTCGACGACGCCGAGGTCAAGGCCGTCGGGGAGCACGGCGCCGCCGTCGCCCACAACCCGGCCTCCAACGCCTACCTCGCCTCCGGAGTGATGCCGCTGCGCCGCCTGCGCGACGCCGGGGCCGTGGTGGCGCTGGGCACCGACGGGCCCAGCGCGGGGCACCGTCAGGACATGTTCGAGGTCATGAAGCAGACCTTGTTCGCCCAGCGCCTCGACACGCTCGACCCGGCGGTGGCCCGCTGCGAGGAGGCCCTTGAACTCGCCACCAGGGAAGGCGGCCGGTACGTCGGAAACGGCGCCGGGGTGCTCGCGCCCGGCGCGCCCGCCGACCTCGCCGTGGTGGCGCTCGACCGCCCCCACCTGCGCCCGCTGCACCGCACCGTGGCCGCGCTCGTCTACTCCGCGCGCGGCGGCGACGTCGAGATGACCGTCGTCGGCGGACGCGTCGTCGTCGAGGAGGGGCGCTGCACCCTCGTCGACGAGGAGGCACTGCTGGAGGAGGCCCAGGAGCGGGCCGAACGCCTCGTCCACCGGGCCGGCTTCGGCCCGCTCACGACCCCCTGGCAGCACTGACAGCCACGGGTAGCGGCCGTCCGTCCACGGCCCCGGTAAGTGCGCACGAGACAACACCCGGACCACCGGGTGGAGGGAGTAACGCACATGTCCGCTAAGGAAGTTCAGGACGGGATCCAGGACGGGACGGAGCAGCCGGGCGCGGTGGTGGAGGTGGAGGGGCGGCGCAGGGACGCTGTCGACTCCGTGCCTGCGGTGTGGCGGCTCGTCGTCTACGGGTTCCAGCACGTGCTCGCGTTCTACGCGGGCGCCGTCGTGATGCCGCTGCTCGTCGCCGAGGGCATCGGCATGAAGGGCGACGACATCGCGCTGCTCGTCAACGCCTCGCTGCTGACCTGCGGCCTCGCCACGCTCCTGCAGTCCGCCGGGCTGCCGGGCATCGGCATCCGGCTGCCGGTGGTGCAGGGCACGTCCACCACCGCCGTGCCCTCGCTGGTGTCCGTGGGGCTCGCGGCGGGCGGGGCGAAGGCCGGCCTGCCGACCGTGTTCGGGGCGGTGATCGCGGCGGGACTCGCCCTGTTCGTGGTGGCACCCGTCTTCAGCAAACTGGTGCGCTTCTTCCCGCCGCTGGTCACCGGCACGATCGTGACCATCGTCGGGATCACGCTGCTCGCCGTCGCCGCGCGGCAGGTGGGCGGGGGAGACCCGAGCCGGGGCTCTTTCGGCTCGCCCGCGCATCTGGGGCTCGCCGCCGTCACCCTCGTCGTCATCCTGCTGCTGCACAAGCTGTCGCGGGGCTTCCTCGCGACGGTGGCGGTGCTGGTCGGCCTGGTGATCGGCACGGTCGTCGCCGCGCTCGCCGGATTCGCCGACTTCTCGGGGATCGGCTCCACGCCCTGGCTGGGCACGGCAGCGCCGCTGCACTACGGGGCGCCCCGGTTCGATGTCGTCGCCGTGCTCTCCGTCGTCCTCGTCATGGTCATCATCGCGGTCGAGTCCATCGGGCAGTTCTTCGCGGTCGGCGAGATCGTGGACCGGAAGGTCGAGGGCAAGCACGTGACGCGCGCCCTGCGGGCCGACGGCCTGGCCACCGCGATCGCGGGCGTCTTCAACTCCTTCCCCAGCACGGTCTATTCGCAGAACATCGGCCTGATCCGGCTGACCAGGGTCAAGTCCCGGTGGATCGTCGCGTCCTCCGGCGTGATCATGATGGTGCTCGGGCTCGTGCCGAAGGTGGGGGGCGATCGTCGCCGCGATGCCGGCCTCGGTCCTCGGCGGCGCGACGATCGTGCTGTTCTCCACCATCGCGGTCGTCGGCGTGCAGATCCTCTTCCAGGCCGACCTGACCGACCAGCGCAACACCATCCTCGTCGCCGCGAGCGTCGGTGTGGGCTTCCTGCCCACCGCGTTCCCGCAGTTCGCCGAGCAGATGCCGGGGCGCCAGCTGCACGCGCTCTTCGAGAGCGGCATCATCCTGGGCACGCTCACGGCGGTGCTCCTGAACCTCTTCTTCCACCACCTGCGGCTTCCCTTCGGGAGGCGGCGCGAGAGCCGGGAGGAAGCGTCGGAAGCTGTCGGATCCATTGACGCGCCCGAGGATTACATGCAACATGTATCTCCAACGGGCAAGCAGTGAGGGGGAGTTGAGATGAGCGCAGAGCGGGCGGTCAACCCGGTCGCGGCCGGCAGCCTCCTGGCGGACCGGGCGTACGAGGAGCTGAAGGGCGCCGTCCTGGCGAACCGACTGCGCCCCGGTGACGCACTCTCCGTGCCCGCCCTCGCCGCGCAGCTGAGCATCAGCCGCAGCCCGGTGCGCGAGGCGGTCCAGCGCCTCATCCACGACGGCCTCGCCACGCACGTCCCGCACAAGGGGGCCGTGGTCGCTACGGTCGACGTGGAGGACGTACGGCAGCTGTACGTCGTCCGTGAGGTGATGGAGGGCCTCGCCGCCCGCCTGGCCACCGAGCGCCTCGACGCCTCGCGCGTCGCCGAACTGCGCGAACTCCTCGAGCGGCACGAGCGCGAGGTCGGCACAGGAGTCGACGAGCGCACGCACATCGAGATGGACATGGCCTACCACCGCATGATCCGCGAGGTGGCCGACAACCCCCATCTCACCGCCGCCCTCGACACCATCCAGGGCCGCGCCCACCTCGCCCTGCACCAGCTGTGGCGCGGCCAGGAGGCGCCGCGGCTCGCCGTCGCCGAACACCGCCGCATCTTCGAGGCGATGACCTCCGGTGACCCGGACGCCGCCGACCTCGCGGCCCGCGACCACATCCGCAAGCTCCGCATCCGCCTCTCGCAGGCCGTCGCGCCGGGACCCTCGGAAGCCTCCGGGTCCGGCCGCGTACGCCCCGTCGAATAGCGCCACGGCACAGCGCCTTCGCGCGGTGCCACCGAGAGCGACCACGCACCACGTTCGAACCTCAACTCCCGTTCAGCGCAAGCCAGAAGGGAAGTGAACGACCGTGAGCACCGCAACCGGCACCGCCACCGCTGTCCGTGACGGCGTCGGCGCCAGCACGCCGCGCCCCGACGGCCGACTGAAGGTCAAGGGCGACTTCGCGTACTCCTCCGACCTGCGGGCCGAGGGCATGGTGTGGGGCGCGACCCTGCGCTCGCCGCACCCGAGCGCCCGCATCGTGCGGCTCGACACGACAGCGGCGCTGCGGGTGCCGGGGGTGCTGGCGGTGCTCACCCACGAGGACGTTCCGGGACAGCCGACGTACGGCATGAAGGTCGCCGACCAGCCGGTCCTCGCCGCCGACCGCGTCCGCTACCAGGGGGAGCCGGTGGCCCTCGTGGCCGCCGACCACCCCGAGACGGCCCGCAGGGCGCTGGCGTTGATCGACATCGCGTACGAGGAGCGGTCCGCGCTGACCGACCCCGAGGACGCGGTACGCGGGGTGGGCCCGCTGGTCCACACCGACCGCGTCGACGGCGGGCACGGCAACGTCGTCCGGCACGTCCGCATCCGTCACGGCGACATGGCGGCCGCCCGCGCCGAGGCCGACGTGATCGTCAGCGGCACGTACGAGGTCGGCATGCAGGACCAGGCCTTCCTCGGCCCCGAGTCCGGGCTCGCGATCCCCGCGGAGGACGGCGGAGTCGACGTCTACGTATCGACGCAGTGGCTGCACGACGACCAGCACCAGATGTGCGCGGCGCTCGGCCTGCCACCGGAAAAGGTGCGGCTCACGCTGTCCGGTGTGGGCGGCGCGTTCGGCGGCCGCGAGGACGTGTCCGTGCAGATCCACGCGGCGATGCTCGCCCTGCGCACGGGGCGACCCGTGAAGATGAGCTACAACCGCGAGGAGTCCTTCTACGGTCATGTGCACCGCCATCCGGCCCGCATGTGGTTCGAGCACGGGGCGACGCGCGAGGGCCGTATCGTCTTCGTCAAGGCCCGTCTCCTCTTCGACGGCGGCGCCTACACCTCCACCTCACAGGTCGTCATCGCCAACGGCTCCTATTTCGCGGCCGGCGCCTACGACGTGCCGCACGCCGAGATCGACGGCTTCTCCGTCTTCACCAACAACCCGCCCTGCGGCGCGATGCGCGGCTTCGGAGCCGTCCAGTCGTGTTACGGCGTCGAGTCCAACCTCGACAAGCTGGCGCGCGAACTCGGCATGGACCCGGTCGAGTTGAGGGTGCGCAACGCGATGACGACCGGCACGGTGCTGCCGACCGGACAGGCGGTGGACGGCCCCGCGCCGGCGGCCGAGCTGCTGGAGCGGCTGCGTGCGCGACCGCTGCCACCACTCGGGGAGGGTGCGTTCGCGAACCCTGGCGGGCTCAACAACACCAGCCACGGCGAAGGCGTCAGGCGTGGCGTCGGCTACGCGATCGGGGTCAAGGCCATCGGCTTCTCCGGCGGCGTCGACGACCGCTCCGTGGCCCGCGTACGTCTCGTCCTGAACGGCGGCGAACCCGTCGCCGAGGTGCACACCGCCGCCGCCGAGTGCGGCCAGGGCATCGTCACCGTACAGACGCAGATCGCGCGGACCGAGCTCGGCGTCGAACGGGTGGTGGTGCTGCCCGCCGACACACGGGTGGGGAACGCGGGCTCCTCGTCGGCGTCGCGCATCACCTGGATGAGCGGGGGAGCGGTTCAGGGTGCGTGCAAGGCGCTGCGCGAGCGAATCACGGCGCTCGGCGACCGGCCCCTGACCGAACTGCTCGCCGAACACGGCTCGTTGGAGGCCGAGTACGAGTACGCGCACCGCCGCACGTTCCCCGTCGACGACGCACGCGGGCAGGGGGACGCGCACATCGCGTTCGCGTTCGCCGCACACCGGGCCGTCGTGGACGTGGACACCGAGCTGGGCCTGGTGAAGGTGGTCGAGCTGGCGACAGCCCAGGATGTCGGCAAGGCGATGAATCCCCTTGCCGTGCAGGGCCAGATCGAGGGCGGCAGCGCGCAGGGCCTCGGCCTCGCCGTGATGGAGGAACTGCGGGTCGAGGACGGCCGCGTACGCAACCCGTCGTTCACGGACTACCTGATCCCCACCATCGCCGACATGCCGCGTGTCCCCATCGATCTGCTCGAACTTCCGCACCCGGACTCCCCGTACGGCCTCAACGGCGTCGGTGAGCCGCCCACCCTGTCGTCGACCCCGGCCATCGCGAACGCGCTGCGTGACGCGACCGGCCTCGAACTGGCGAAGGTGCCCGTGCGTCCCGAGGACATCACCGACATGGAAGGGAGGTGAGGCGGGCCCTGCCCTGGGTCCCCAAACGGTCCACCACTGAACACGGTTGGTACCAGCTGGGAAGGAAACAGCACCTTGATCATCGACACCCACATGCACCCGACCAACATCGTCGACCAGGCGTGGCGGCACGACGGCTCCCCGTTCACCGGTGAGCGCACGCTGGAGATGATGGACGGCCCGTACATGATCAACGGCAAGCCGCGCCGCATCGACTACGGCTGCATCATGCCGCCGCCCGGCAACTCCGTCTGGCAGGACGGGATGCGCACCGGGCGCGAGGGCATCCGCGACTACATGTCGTACATCACCGAACTGGTCACCACGTACCCCGACCGGTTCATCGGGAACTTCATGTACAACCCGCGCTTCGGGCCCGAGAACGGGGCGAAGGAGCTGGAGTTCCACGTCAAGGAGTACGGCTACAAGATGCTCAAGCTGCATGCCAACATGCACGCTTACCGGCCCGACCGGGCCCTCGACTGGCTGCGGCCGGTGCTGCGGGTCTGCGACGAACTGGGTGTCGTCGTCCTCATCCACACCGGCGACGGGCCGTACTCGATCCCGACGCAGTTCTACCCGATCATCCGGGAGTTCACGAACGTCAACTTCATCCTCGCCCACTTCGGTGTGCAGACCGGTGGCGTGTACTGCTTCGAGGCGCTCTACATGATCCTCGACTCGCCGAACGTGTACGGGGAGTCCGGCTGGCTCCTCCAGTCCCGGATCGTGGAGTTCGCGCAGCAGATGGAGAAGCACCAGCTGGTCTTCGGCACGGACTCGCCGCCCAACGAACCGGGCATGTGGGCGCGGGAGTTGGAGGTGCTGTGCGGTCCGCCGCCGCAGGGCATGAACCTGTCCGAGGAGCACCTGGAGGGCTACCTCGGCAACAACATGGCCAAGCTCCTCGACCTGAAGCCGACGCCTCCGCCGCGCAACCAGGAGGAGGCGCAACTTCGCCTCACGGACACGTACGCGTCGTTGGACACGGTCGCGCGCAGGTAGGTGAGGGTGGGCGGCCGGGGGCCGGGCGTACGCCGTGGCCTCCGGCGGCCGGCGTGGGGGTTTGGCCGGGGGTGTGCCGTGGTTGGGCCTCTGGGGGCTGCGCCCCCAGACCCCCGTCGCCCTTCGGGCTCGTCCTCAATCGCCGGACGGGCTTGACGTGCCCATCCGGGGCGGCGGGGGTCGTGGTGGCTGGGGGAGCCGCGAGACGGCACGGTTCCCGGCGCCACGCTGCGTCGGGCCATCCGCCGCCTGGACCTGTTCCCCCGCCCACCCACCCCCTGTGGTTGCGGTCGACCGCAACCGCCTTGGGCAATCTGCCGCCTTGGGCGGCAGGGTGGACAAGGCGGCGCCCGGTGCGGCGCAACGAAGGTATAGGGCCTGGCCCCGGTGCCGGTGCGTGAAATCAATCGGTGCGGCGCCACGGCGGTGGGCAAGCCCGGTGCGGCGCACCAAGCACGGTGTACGCCGCCCCGAGTGACCCACCGCCACCCACGGAGGCCGAAGCCCCCGGAGGGGGCGGGTGGGTGGGAGATGGGCGGGCACCGGCGCAGCCGGGAGCCCCGGTGCCGCGCACCACGCACATCGGCGTCAACCGGTGGCTCGGTGCTGCGCATCACGCGCATCGGGCGTCGACCGGTGGCCCGGTGCCGCGCACCACGCACATCGGCCTCAACCGGTGGCTCGGTGCTGCGCGCCATGCGCATCGGCGTCAACCGGCCCCGGTGCCGCGCAACAAGAACATCAGGCGCACCCCCGTCCCCCGCCCCCACACCGGCTCCGCGTAACAGAAGCGGCGACCTCGACCCCGCCCCCCGCCACGACCCACCGCAACAGACAGGACCCGCCACCATGCAACGTATAGGTCACCTCCTCCCCGCCACCTCCCTCGGCGCCGACCGCTGGGTCGCCCAGATCTGCGCGCCGGTTCAGGTGGACATCGCCCACCCCACCGCCCGCGCCCTCCTCCCCGAATTCCAGTACGGACCGGCCCTGACACCCACCCACACCACCGAACTCCAACGCGGCGCCGAACAGTTGGCCCAGGCCGGCGCCGACGCCATCGTGTGGCACGGCACATCGGGCGGCCTCGACGGCGCCGCCCACGCCCGCACGGTCGCCCGCGTCATCGAGCGCACGGCCGGTGTCCGCGCATCCACCGTCACCCTCGGCCAGCTCGACCTCCTGGCCCGCGCCGCGACCCACTCCATCGCCCTGGTCACGGCCGGCTCCGAACAACAGGCGGGCCGCCTCGCCGACACCTGCCTCGCCGCAGGCCTCCGCATCGCCTCCCTCACGGCCCTCGACCTGGCCACCCCGCGCGAGGCGGCCGAGCTCCCCGTGTCGAAGGTCCGCCGGATCCTCCTGGACGCCGATTCCGCCGACGCCGAGTGCCTGGTCGTGGCCGGCACCGAACTCCCGGTCGCCCCCGTCGCGGCCATGGTGGAACGGGAACTGGGCAAGCCGGTGCACGACGGCGCGCGGATCGCGGTCCGTACCGGCCTCGACCTGCTCGACACGGGCGTCGAATCCCCCGCATGGGGCGGGCTGTTCACGGGCGGCGTGCACGCGGGAGTCTGCTGTGACAGCCACTGAGCGGCCCACCCACGGCACGGGCCACCAGGACCTGCACGCCTTCCTCGACGCGTACCGCGCCGCCCACCCCGATGACGTACTCACGGTCGACGAGAAACTCGAGGGCGAGGACATCGCCGCCCTCGTCGCCGAACTCGCCGCGCGCGGCCGGTCCGAACTCCTCCTGTGCCCAAGGGTGTCGGGCCTCGACGGCACGCCCCTCGTCACCAACCTCTTCGCCTCGCGCACCCGCGTCGCCCGCCTGCTCGGCACGGACCCCGCCAGCCTGCACCACGCCTACCAGCAGGCCGCCGCCCGCCGCACCGAACCCCGCGTCCTTCCCACGGGCCCCGTCCTCGACACGGTCGCCGAGGGCCAGGACGTCGACCTGACCACGCTCCCGCTCCTCAAACACTTCGACTCGGACCGCGGCCCGTACATCACCAGCGGTGTCATCACGGCCGAGGCACCCGCCGACGCGCCCGGCCGCTCCGGCAACCTCAGCTACCACCGCGCCCTCGTGCACAGCCGCACCGAACTCGCCACGAGCCTGCATTCGCGCGGCCACCTGTGGCAGCTGCTGCGCCTCGCCGAGGAGCGGGGCGAGCCGCTGCCGGTGGCGATGGTCATCGGCGCCCACCCCCTGTTCCAACTCGCGGCCTCGGCCCGCGTGGGCCCCGACGTCGACGAACGCACCGTGGCGGGCGGCCTGTTGGGCGCACCCCTGGACGTCGTACGCACCCCACGGCACGGAATTCGCGTCCCCGCCTGCGCCGAACTCGTCCTCGAAGGCGTCATCGACCCGGCGCGCACCGCGCCCGAGGGCCCCTTCGGCGAGTTCTCCGGCTACTCCTCCGACCGCTCCACGAACAACGTGCTCACGGTGCACAGCGTGCTGCGCCGCCGCACCGCCGTCCTCCTCGACATCGTCGGCGGCAACAGCGCCGAACACCTCAACCTGGCCCGCATCCCGCGCGAGTCCGAGATGGCCGAACAGCTCACGTCCCGCTTTCCCGAGGTCACGGCGCTGCACTACCCGACCTCCGGCACGCACTTCCACGCCTACGTCGCCCTGCGCCAGGCCCGCCCCGGACAGGCACGGCAGATCCTGCTCGCGCTCCTCGGCTGGGACCCGTATCTGAAGACGGTTGTCGCGGTCGACGACGACGTGGACATCACCCGCGACGAGAATGTGCTGTGGGCGCTCGCGACCCATTTCCAGCCGCACGCCGACGTGTTCACGGTCGACGGACTGCCCGGCAGCCCCCTCGACCCCTCGTCCACCCCTGACGGCACCACGTCGCGCATGGGCCTCGACGCCACCCGGGCCCCGCACTTCGACGCCGTACGCATCCGCACGGACCCGGCCCGCGTGGCGCGCGCCCGTGAACTGCTGGACCAGGGGCGGGCGTGCGGCTGATCGTCGGGATCACGGGCGCGACCGGCGCGGCCTACGGCATCCGCCTCCTTGAGGCCCTGCGCGCCGTGCCCGACGTCGAGACGCATCTGATCCTGACCCGCTGGGCGCGGACCACCATCGAGTTGGAGACGGACCGGAGCGTCGGCGACGTACAGAAACTCGCCGACGTCGTGCACCGCCCCGGTGACCAGGCGGCCGCCGTCTCCTCCGGCTCGTTCCGAACCGACGGCATGGTGATCGCGCCGTGCAGCATGAAGACGCTCGCGGGGATCCGGGCCGGGTACGCGGACGGGCTGATCGGCCGGGCGGCCGACGTCGTCCTCAAGGAGCGCCGTCCGCTGGTCCTCGTGCCGCGCGAGAGCCCGCTGCACGAGATCCACCTGGAGAACATGCTCGCCCTCGCGCGCATGGGCGCCCGGATCGTGCCGCCGATGCCGGCGTTCTACCAACGCCCGAGAACGATCGAGGACCTGGTCGACCACACGGTCGCCCGGGTCCTCGATCAACTCTCCGTGCCGGGCCCCGAGGTGGATCGGTGGGCCGGCGGATGACTACTTGTCGCCGGCTCGCTCCTCGTCGTACGACGACGTCCCCTCGTCCAGCAACGGTTCCTGTGTCTTGAGATGCGCGGGCGCCATGGCCCGCAGCGCGTGGTAGCCGGTGATCACGACGATCGTGCCGAGGGCGATGCCGCTCAGCGAGAAGGTGTCGGTGAACTTCAGGGAGACGTCGCCGATGCCGATGATGATGCCCGCGGCGGTCGGCACCAGGTTCAGGGGGTTGCGGAGGTCGACGCCCGCGTTGATCCAGATCTGCGCGCCGAGCAGGCCGATCATGCCGTAGAGGATGACGGTGATGCCGCCGAGCACGCCGCCCGGGATCGCCGCGACGATCGCGCCGAACTTCGGGCACAGGCCGAAGAGCAGGGCGAAGCCGGCCGCCGCCCAGTACGCGGCCGTCGAGTAGACGCGGGTCGCGGCCATGACGCCGATGTTCTCGGAGTACGTGGTGTTGGGCGGGCCGCCGACGGCGGTGGAGAGCATCGACGCGGCGCCGTCCGCCGAGATCGCCGTGCCGAGCTTGCCGTCGAGGTTGTCGCCGGTCATCTCGCCGACGGCCTTGACGTGACCCGCGTTCTCCGCGATCAGCGCGATGACGACCGGAAGCGCGACGAGGATCGCCGACCACGGGAAGGACGGCGCGTGGAAGGACGGCAGGCCGATCCAGTCCGCGTGGCCGACGCCGGAGAGGTCGAGCCGCCAGTGGTCGACCGTTTTGCCGCCGCTGTTCGGCGAGTGGATCTGCCCGAAGATCCGGTCGAAGACCCAGGAGATCGCGTAGCCGAAGACCAGGCCGAGGAAGATCGCGATGCGGGACCAGAAACCGCGCAGGCACACCACGGCCAAACCGGTGAACAGCATGACGAGCAGCGCCGTCCACTGGTCGGTCGGCCAGTACGTGGAGGCCGTGACCGGGGCGAGGTTGAAGCCGATCAGCATCACGACCGCGCCGGTCACCACCGGCGGCATCACCGCGTGGATGATCCGCGCCCCGAACTTCTGTACCGCGAGGCCCACCAGGAACAGCACGACGCCCACGACGAAGACCGCGCCCGTGACCGTCGCGCTGGTGCCGCCCTGCGCCCGGATCACGGCCGCGACGCCCACGAAGGAGAGCGAACAGCCCAGGTAGCTGGGGACCCGGCCGCGCGTCGCGAGCAGGAAGATGATCGTCGCGACGCCGGACATCATGATCGCGAGGTTCGGGTCGAGACCCATCAGGACGGGCGCCACGAAGGACGCCCCGAACATCGCGACCACGTGCTGTGCGCCGAGCCCGATCGTGCGCGGCCAGGTGAGCCGCTCGTCGGGGCGGACGACCGCGCCGGGAGCCGGCGTGCGCCCGTCGACGCCGTGCAGTTTCCAGCGCACGCCGAGGTCCATGAGTGTCCGCCTTCTGTGGTGGCCGTGAGGTGGGTGAGGGGATCGATGCCGGTGTGGCTCGGAACGATCGCTTCATGTTAATGCGACGTAAGTGCGAGTTCGTACCGAGCCGCCGCCCGCCCGCAAGGCCCTAGTGGGCGGGATCCCCGGCGCCCGCCGTGCTCGGCTCCGGCGACCCCGTCCGCGTACGGTCGCCGCCCCGAAGGACCTTCGCGAACACCACGAGGCCGGTGGCCAGCACCGTCACCAGGCCGAACGAGACGACCAGGCTGGTCGCGTCGGCGATCGTGCCGATCGCCGACGGTGCGATCAGGCCCGAGGTGTACGTGATGGTGGCGACGCCCGCGATGGCCAGGCTCGAGTTCGGGCCGCTGCGCCCGGCCGCGGCGAAGCAGAGCGGCACCACGACCGCGATGCCGAGGCCCACCAGGCCGAATCCGGCCATCGCGACGCCCGGGTTCGGGGCGACCACGACGAGCAGCGCGCCGAGCGTCGCCACGACGCCGCTGATCCGCACGGTGCGCACCGCGCCGAACCGGTCCACCACCGCGTCGCCCGCGATCCGCGCCACCGCCATCGTGAGCGTGAACGCCGTGGTGCAGGCCGCCGCGAGCCCGGCCGACGTGCCGAGCACATCCCGCAGGTACACCGCCGACCAGTCCAGGCTCGCGCCCTCCGCGAACACCGCGCAGAACCCGACCGCCCCGATGAGGAGCGCTGACTTGGGCGGCAACGCGAAGCGCGGCGGCGCCTCCTCCTCCGCCGTCGGGCGCAGATCGAGCACCCAGCGGCAGGCGATCAGGCCCGCCACGGTCAGGACGACCGCCGCGAGCGCGTGGTGCAGACGGGCGTCCGAGCCCAGATGCGCGGCGAGGGTGCCGCCCAGCGAACCGATCAGGGCGCCCACGCTCCACAGCCCGTGCAGCCCCGACATGATCGATTTGTCGAGCCGGGTCTCGATCTCGACGCCCAGCGCGTTCATGGCGACGTCCGACATGCCGGCGGTCGCCCCGTACACGAGCAGCGCCGCGCACAGCGTGAACACGTTGGGCGCGAGCGAGGGCAGGATCAGGGCCAGCGTCCACAGCGCGAGCAGTCCGCGCAGCCCGGCGCGGGCGCCGAAGCGGTGGGTGACGCTGCCCGCGAGCGGCATCGAGAGCGAGGCGCCGATCGCGGGGAAGGCGAGCGCGAGGCCCAACTGCCCGGCGCTCACGCCCGCGTGCTCCTGGATCCAGGGCACCCGCGTCGCGAACGACCCCGTCACGGAGCCGTGGATGCAGAAGACGGCGGCGACGGCGTACCGTGCCCGCTTCAACTCCCCTGGTGTGTACGTCAGTTCCGGCATCCCGCGGGCCCTCCCCAAGTCTCCCTTGCGTGCCGCCGTAAACTATCAGGAACCCTGCCTGATAATGCCAGTGATATCCGCGTAGGATCCCGCCATGCCCGCATCGTCGAGAACCGCCCGAGCCATCAACGACCGGCTCGCGCTGCGCCTCCTCCAGGAGGAAGGGCCGCTCACCGCAGGGCAGTTGAAGGACCGCACCGGCCTGTCCCGGCCCACCGTCGCCGACCTCGTCGAGCGGCTCACCGCGGCCGGCCTCATCGACGTCGTCGGCGAGGCGGGCGCCGAGCGGCGCGGCCCCAACGCGCGGCTCTACGGGATCGTCGCCGACCGCGCCCACCTCGCCGCGCTCGACGTGCGCACCGGGGGCGTACGGCTCGTCGTCGCCGACCTGTTGGGCACGGTGCTCGCGGAGGCGTCCGCGCCGGTCGGGCCCGGCGACGGGACCGGGGCCGCCGTCGACCGGGCAGTCGAGCTGCTCGAACGCACGGCGAAGGAGGCCGGGGTCGAGCGGCTGCACACGGTGGGCGTGGGGGCGCCCGGCCTGATCGACCCGGCGACGGGCGAGCTGCGGGACTCCTCGGGGTTGCCGCGCTGGCACCGCCGCCTCGTCGCCGCGCTCCAGGAGCGGCTGCCCGCGCGGGTGTTGGTGGAGAACGAGACGAACCTCGCCGCCGTCGCCGAGCGCAGGGACGGCGCGGCGCGCGACCGCGACACCTTCGTACTCCTGTGGCTCGGGCTCGGCATCGGCGCGGCGGTCTTCCTCGACGGCAAGCTGCGCCGCGGTGCCTCCGGCGGCACGGGCGAGGTCGGCTTCCTGCCGGTGCCCGGCACGGGCGGCCTGCCCTCGGCCACCGGATGCGACGGAGGCTTCCACTCGCTCGCCGCCTCCGCCGCCATCCTCGAACTGGCCGTCTCCCACGGGATCGTGGGCCCCGGAGAGCCGGTCGAGCGGGCGGCGGACGTGGTCCGCGAGGGCTCGGAGGCGTTCCTCGACGCGCTCGCGGACCGGGTGGCGCTGGGCGCGGCCGCGGTGGTGGCCGTCCTCGACCCGGGCTGCGTCGTCCTGGCGGGCGAGGTCGGGCGCGCGGGCGGCGCGGCCCTCGCCGACCGGGTGGCGACCCGCGTCGCAGCGATGTCCCCGTTGCCGACCGACATCCGCCCCGGCGAACTGGGCGGCACCGCAGTCCTCCGCGGCGCGCTCTTGATGGCCCGGGAGGTGGCCCAGGAAGCCGTCTACCCACGCGGGAACACCCGGGGTTGAGCTTGGGGCTCTGCCCCATACCCCGCTGCTCAATCGCCGCAGGGGCTTGAAATGCACCCGGTGACGCAGGATCGGTCAGCGCCGCGCCAGGTACTCCGCGAACGTCACCTTCCCGGTCCGCCGCTCCGGCGTCAGATGCCCACCCGCCCGGAACGCCCGGTACGTCTTCCCGGCCAGCGGCACCGACACGACCCGGCGCCGCTTCCCCGCCGCGCGCAGATACGTACGGGCGAGATCCGCGAACGACAGAACCTCGGGCCCGCCCATGTCCTCCACCCGTCCCGCCGGCGGCGCGACCGCCAACTCGGCCAGCCGGTCCGCCACTTCGGCCACCTCGATGGGCTGATCGCTCACACCAGAGGGCAACAGCACCACCGGCAGCTTCGCCGCGACCCGCAGGACCGTCGCCACCAGGTCGTGGAACTGCGTCGCCCGCAGCACCGTCCATCCGAGCCCCGACCCCTCGATCAGCCGCTCCACCGCGAGCTTCGCCTTGTAGTAGGGGAACGGGACCTCGTCCACGCCGACGATCGAGATGTAGACGAGGTGCGGGACCTCCGCCCGCCGCGCCGCCGCCACCAGCCGGGCGGCCGCCTTCTCGTCGCCGCCGGTCTGCGTCGTCGCGCAGTGCACGATCACGTCCACGCCGGTCACGGCCCGGTCGAGCGCGGGCCCGCCCTCGCGCAGGTCCACGGCGTACGGCTCGCTGTGCCTGCTCAGCACCCGCACCTCGTGCCCCGCCTCGCGCAGCCGCTCGGTGACGAGCCGGCCGAGCGTTCCGGTCCCGCCGGTCACCAGGATCGTGGTCATCGCGGTCTTCAGCTCCTTCGTCGCGAACTGGGCGGCGCAGGACGCGCGTTCGGTGGAGCGCGCGCCGGTCACGCGCTCACACTGCCAGAACCGGGGGGGCGTATTCCCGTGTGCGGGCGAAAACCAGCGACGCGGCCTGTGAGTCAGCCCACAGCGGTCGCATGCGTGCACGTCGAGCAGACGTGGCAGACTGGCTGTGTACCAGAAGCAGCGCACTCCGGGGTCGGTGAAAGTCCGAACCGGCGGTTACAGTCCGCGACCCGGCCATGATCCTGTGGCCGGTTGACCAGGTGAAATTCCTGGACCGACGGTTAAAGTCCGGATGGGAGGCAGTGCGCGGCGGGCGGGCACGTGAGTGCGCGTCGCCGTCTGTTTCAGCGGTCCCTCAAGGGGACCGGTGTCGAGCGCGGCGTCGCCCCAGGTGTCGCAGTCCGTACGTTCTGTCGTCGTCGTACGACAGTGCCCCGGAGTCCAGGCCCGTAAAGGGAGGACCGGGGAAGTGTTCACCGGAATCGTCGAAGAGCTGGGCGAGATCACGGCCGTCGAGAACCTCGGCAGCCCGGTCGACGCGGCCCGCTTCCGTGTTCGCGGCCCCGTCGTCACCGACGGCGCGAAACACGGTGACTCCATCGCCGTCAACGGCGTATGCCTGACCGTCGTCGAGCACGAGGGCGACGAGTTCACGGCCGACGTCATGGCCGAGACCCTCAAGCGCTCCAGCCTCGGCGCGCTCGCCACGGGCTCCCGCGTCAACCTGGAGCGGCCGATGGTCGCCGACGGCCGCTTCGGCGGGCACGTCGTGCAGGGCCACGTCGACGGGACGGGCACGATCGTCGGGCGCACCCCCTCCGAGCACTGGGAGATCGTCAAGATCTCGCTCCCGGCCGAGCTGTCGAAGTACGTCGTCGAGAAGGGTTCGATCACCGTCGACGGCGTGAGCCTGACGGTCGTCGAGGCCGCCGACGACTACTTCACCATCAGCCTCATCCCCACCACCCTCGCCCTGACCACGCTCGGCGTGAAGCAGGCGGGCGACCCGGTCAACCTCGAGGTCGACGTCATCGCGAAGTACGTGGAGCGGATGCTCGGCGCCCGCGGCGGATCCCAGGGCGGTGCGCGGTGAGCTGGCTCAACACCGAGGCGTTCACGATCTTCGGCCAGCACATCCTCTGGTCCGACATGATCGGCAACACGATCGGCCTCATCGCCCTCGCGCTCGGCTGGCGCCGCTCCATATGGACCTGGCCCGCCCAGCTGATATCCGGCGCGATCCTGCTCACCGCCTTCGCCACCGCCCATCTCTCGGGCAGCGCGGGCAAGCAGCTCGTCGTCATCGTCGTCGCCCTCTACGGCTGGTGGCAGTGGAACCGCGGCAAGGGCCAGGCGCAGGACGGCTCCATCGCGGTCCGCTTCGCCACCTGGCGCGAGCGCGGCTACCTGGTGGGCGCCGCCGCCGTCGGCACGCTCGCCGTGGGCGGCCTGTTCACCGCGTTCCCGGCGCTGTCCTGGGACCCGTGGCCGGACGCGTACATCTTCGTCGGCACCGTCGTCGCCATGTACGCCCAGGCCCGCGGCATGGTCGAGTTCTGGTTCGCCTGGCTGCTCGTCGACCTCGTCGGCGTCCCCCTCAACTTCGCCAACGGCTTCGCCTTCTCCGGCTTCGTCTACGTCATCTACGGCGCGCTCGTCCTGTGGGGCATGCGCGACTGGTGGCTGCGCTCCCGCGCTGCCGCCGCCTCCGCCCCGGCCCTGGAAGGAGCCCGCGCATGAGCACGGCACCCAACCTTTACGACGCCGAGGACCTGAGCCTCGACCCGGTCGAGATGGCCATCCGCGACATCGCCGCCGGACGCCCAGTCGTGGTCGTCGACGACGAGGACCGGGAGAACGAGGGCGACCTCGTCGTCGCCGCCGAGAAGATCACGCCCGAGATCGTCGCCTTCATGATGAGCGAGTGCCGCGGCCTGATCTGCGCCCCCATGGAGGGCCCCGAGCTCGACCGGCTCGACCTGCCCCAGATGGTCGGCCAGAACACCGAGTCGATGCAGACCGCCTTCACCGTCTCCGTCGACGCCTCCGGCGCCCACGGCGTGACGACCGGCATCTCCGCGGCCGACCGCGCGGCCACGCTCCGGCTCCTCGCCTCGGGCGCGAGCGAGCCCGGCGACTTCGTCCGCCCCGGCCACATCTTCCCGCTGCGCGCCAAGGAGGGCGGCGTCCTGGTCCGCGACGGCCACACCGAGGCCGCCGTCGACCTCGCGCGGCTCGCGGGCCTGCGCCCGGCCGGCGCCATCGTGGAGATCGCGGGCGAGGACGGCGTCATGCTGCGCCTGCCCGAGCTGGTCCCGTTCGCCCGCAGGCACGGCCTGACGATCATCTCCATCAAGGACCTGATCGACTACCGCCGCACCTCCGAGCCCACGGTCAAGCGCGAGGCGACCGTCCAACTGCCCACCGCCTTCGGCGAGTTCACGGCCTACGGCTACCGCTCCACGGTCGACGGCGTCGAGCACGTCGCCCTCGTCCACGGCGAGCTCGGCGACGGCGAGGAGGTCCTCGCCCGGATCCACTCCGAGTGCCTGACCGGCGACGTCTTCCACTCGCTGCGCTGCGACTGCGGCCCCCAGCTGGAGGAATCCATGCGCCGCATCGTCGAGGAGGGCCGCGGCGTCGTCGTCTACCTGCGCGGACACGAGGGCCGCGGCATCGGCCTCGTCTCCAAGCTGCGCGCGTACGAGCTCCAGGAGCAGGGCCGCGACACCCTCGACGCCAACCTGGAACTCGGCCTGCCCGCCGACGCCCGCGACTACGCCGCCGGCGCCCAGATCCTCGGCGACCTCGGCGTGCGCAGCCTGCGCCTGATGACCAACAACCCCGACAAGACCGAAGCCCTCACCCGGCACGGCCTCAAGGTCGCCGAGCGGGAGCCGATGCCCGTCACGGCCGGCGAGCACAACCTGCGCTACCTGCGCACCAAGCGGGACCGCATGGGCCACGACCTGCCCTGGCTGGACGCCCCGCGCACATCCGCCTGCAACAACCAGTAACCCCATTTCAACCGACGTACGTACGAGGAGAAGCGCGTGAGCGGCAAGGGTGCACCCGAACTGAGCGTGAAGAACTGCGGCGACCTGCGCGTGGCCGTCATCGCCGCCCAGTGGCACGAGCAGGTCATGGAAGGACTCGTGGACGGCGCCCTGCGCGCCCTGAACGAGCTGGGCATCAGCGAGCCCACCGTCCTGCGCGTCCCCGGCAGCTTCGAGCTGCCCGTCGTCGCCAAGGTCCTCGCGGGCCGCGGCTACGACGCGATCGTCGCGCTCGGCGTGGTCATCCGCGGCGGCACCCCACACTTCGAGTACGTCTGCCAGGGCGTGACGAACGGCCTGACCCAGGTCACCGTCGACACCGGCGTCCCCATCGGCTTCGGCGTCCTGACCTGCGACACCGAGCAGCAGGCCCTGGACCGGGCCGGCATCGAGGGCTCCAGCGAGGACAAGGGGCACGAGGCGGTCACCGCCGCCGTCGCCACCGCGACCACCCTGCGTACGATCGCCGAGCCCTGGCGTTAAGGGCCGGTCCGGGACGCGTAAAGTAGACGCCACCATGTCCAATAAGACGTTCGAGGAGCTCTTCACCGAGCTCCAGCACAAGGCAGCCAACGGCGACCCCGCCACTTCCCGCACCGCTGAACTGGTCGGCAAGGGCGTCCATGCCATCGGCAAGAAGGTCGTCGAGGAGGCCGCCGAAGTCTGGATGGCCGCCGAGCACGAGGGCAAGGAAGCCGCTGCCGAGGAGATCTCGCAGCTGCTCTACCACGTGCAGGTGATGATGGTCGCCCGCGGCATCTCCCTCGACGACGTGTACGCGCACCTCTAGGTCCGCGCACCCATCCCGTCCGCAACTCACCCCTTACGCAAAGGAATCCGACCTCATGCTGCGCATCGCCGTCCCCAACAAGGGTTCACTCTCAGGACCTGCGTCGGACATGCTGCATGAGGCCGGATACCGGCAGCGCAAGGAGTCCAAGGAACTCGTCACGGTCGACCCGGACAACGAGGTCGAGTTCTTCTACCTGCGCCCCAAGGACATCGCGATCTACGTGTCCTCGGGCAAGCTCGACATCGGCATCACCGGCGAGGACCTGCTGATCGACTCCGGCGCCGAGGCCGAGACGATCCTGCCGCTCGGCTTCGCCCGCTCCACGTTCCGCTTCGCCTCCCGGCCGGGCGCCGTGAAGGACCTCGCGGACCTCGCGGGCAGGACGATCGCCACGTCCTACGAGGGCATCGTCGGCAAGTACCTCGCCGAGCGCGGCATCGACGCCAACGTCGTGCACCTCGACGGCGCCGTCGAGACCGCCATCGAGCTCGGCGTCGCCGACGCGATCGCCGACGTCGTCGAGACGGGGACCTCGCTGCGCAACGCGGGCCTGGAGGTCTTCGGCGAGCCGATCATGCGCTCCGAGGCGTGCGTGATCCGCCGCAAGGACGACACCGCCGACGAGGCCACGGAGCCCAAGGTGCAGCAGTTCCTGCGCCGCCTCCAGGGCGTCCTCGTCGCCCGGACGTACGTGATGATGGACTACGACTGCCGCGCCGAGCACCTGGAGAAGGCCGTCGCCCTCACGCCAGGCCTCGAGTCGCCGACCGTCTCCCCCCTGCACAACGAGGGCTGGGTCGCGGTGCGCGCCATGGTCCCGGCGAAGGGCGCGCAGCGCATCATGGACGACCTGTACGCCCTCGGCGCGCGGGCCATCCTCACCACGGCCATCCACGCCTGCCGCCTCTGAGGACGCGTCACCATGTCCGAGCACCCCAGCCTGCCCGTCACCTTCCGGCCGGGCCGCACCCGCGCCGTCCTGCACACGCTCGGCGCCGCGTCCTTCGTGGTGATCACGATCGTGGCGCTGCTGCTGGGCGGCCTGAGCCCGGGGGAGAAGGCCAGCTTCGTCCTCACCGGGGCCCTGTTCTGGGGCGTGCTCTGGCTGCTCGCCCGGCCCAAGGTCGTCGCCGACACCGAGGGCGTCACGGTGGTGAACGTGGCGCGCAGCCGCAGGCTGTCCTGGGCGGAGATCGTCCGGGTCAACCTGCGCCCCGGCGACCCCTGGGTCTTCCTCGACCTCACGGACGGCACCAGCATGGCCGCCATGGGCATCCAGCCCGGCATGGCGAAGGAGTCCGCGATCCGCGACGCCAAGGCCCTGCGCGCCCTGACGGAATCGGCGCACAGCTCATCGGGCGGCCCCAGCGGCGGGTGAGTATTTTCAAGCCCCTGCGGCGATTGAGCAGCGGGGCCCGGGGCAGAGCCCCGAGACGTCAACCCCGACGCCGCCGACTCCAGCGGGCGTAGCCCCTCCCACATCGGCCCCCGGCTTGATTAATCTGGTTCCGGGGCGCGCCAAATGCGCCGCCCCGCCCCCGCCCCGCCCACCCGGCGGAGCCAGGGGCTCCCTGCTCACCGAGGAGTGACTCCCTCCAGCGATGGACGGATCGTCCGGTAGTACCTGCGCCGCCCCCTCCCGACATGGCGCGCCCCGCGCGCTGACGTCCCCGGAGGCGGCGGCATGACCATCCCGTTGCTGCTCCTTGCGGCCGCTTTCCTCCTGATCCTCGCCAATGGCTTCTTCGTGGCGGCCGAATTCGGCCTCGTCACCGTGGAGCGCCCCGACGCCGAGAAGGCCGCGGCCGCGGGCGACAAGCGCGCCCGCACCGTCGTGGGAGCCCTCAAGCAGCTGTCCTTCCAGCTCTCCGGCACCCAGCTCGGCATCACCATCACATCGCTGGTCGTCGGCATGCTCGCCGAACCGGCCCTCGCCGAGCTGCTGCACGGCCCCTTCACCGCCGTCGGCCTGCCCGAGGGCGTCGTCGGCGGCCTCTCCGTCGTCGTCGGCATGCTGCTCGCGTCCGCCGCGCAGATGGTGATCGGCGAACTCGTACCGAAGAACTGGGCGGTCTCCAAGCCGCTCCAGGTGGCCCGCTTCGTCGCCGGCCCCCAGACGGTCTTCGCCCGCCTGTTCCGCCCGGTCATCGCCCTGCTGAACACCGTCGCCAACCGCCTCGTGCGCGCGCTCGGCGTCGAACCCGCCGACGAACTGGCCTCCGCCCGCACCCCGGGCGAACTGGTCTCCCTGGCCAGGCACTCCGCGCAGGCGGGCGCCCTGGAACAGGACACGGCCGACCTGTTCGTCCGCACCCTGTCGCTCGCCGAACTGACCGCGCAGCACGTCATGACGCCGCGCGTGAAGGTCAGCGCGCTTCAGGCGTCCGCGACCGCCGAGGACGTGGTCAACCTGACCCGCGCCACGGGCCTGTCCCGCTTCCCGGTCTACCGGGAGCGGATCGACGAGATCATCGGCATGGTCCACCTCAAGGACGCCCTCGCGATGCCCGCGCACGAACGGCGGCGCACGCCGGTCGGCCGCATCGCGCAACCCCCGCTGCTCGTCCCCGAGACCCTCCCCGTACAGCCCTTGCTGGCCCGGCTGCGCAGCGAGCAGCCGATCGCCGTCGTCGTCGACGAGTACGGCGGCACGGCCGGGGTCGTCACCCTGGAGGACATCGTGGAGGAGCTCGTCGGCGAGGTCCGCGACGAGCACGACGGCCTCGACCTGCCCGAACTGGCGGTCGCCCCGCCCGAGGACGGCCGCCCCGCCTGGGACGCCGACGGCGGCTGCCGCGTCGACATCCTGCGCCGCATAGGTCTCGACGTCCCCGAGGGCCCGTACGAGACCGTGGCGGGACTCGTCGCCGATCTCCTGGGCCGCATCCCCGCCCCCGGCGACCGGGCCGAACTCCCCGGCTGGCGCCTGTCGGTGCGCGCCGTCGACCACAATCGGGCCGAGCGCGTCCGTATCGTCAAGTCCGCCGGTCCCGCGACCGCCCCGCGACCCGTCCTGGAGGCGGCCCGATGAGCGCGCTGCAACTCGTCTTCGCGGCCCTGCTGGTCCTCGTCAACGGCTTCTTCGTCGGCGCGGAGTTCGCTCTCGTGTCGGTCCGCCGGAGCCAGATCGAACCCATCCCCGGCAAGCGCGCCAAGCAGGTCCTGTACGGGCTCGAGCACCTGCCGCAGATGATGGCGGCGGCCCAGTTCGGCATCACCGTCTGCTCGCTGACCCTGGGCGCGGTCGCCGAACCGACCGTGGCGCACCTCCTGGAACCGGTCTTCGAGGCGGCCCACGTCCCGGACGGTATGATCCACCCGCTCGGTTACGTGGTCGCGCTCGCGGCCGTGGTCTTCTTCCACCTCGTCATCGGCGAGATGGTGCCGAAGAACCTGGCGATGGCGGCGCCGGAGCGGACGGCGCTGTGGTTCAGCCCCGGCCTCGTCGCCTTCGCCCGACTCTGCAAGCCGGTCACCGTCTCCCTCGGCGCCTGCGCCCGCCTGATCCTCAAGCTCTTCCGGGTCGAGCCCAGGGACGAGGTGGAGTCGGTCTTCACGAGCGTCCAGCTGGGCCGTCTCGTGGAGGACTCGGGCCAGGCGGGACTCCTGGCCCCGGAGGAACAGGAGCGCCTGGAGGACGCCCTGGAGCTGGGCTCGCGCCCGGTGACGGACGTCCTCATCGACCGGGCCGAACTGGTGACGGTCGGCCCCGCGGTCACCCCGGCCGAGATCATCGACCTCACGGGCCGCACGGGCTACTCCCGTTTTCCGCTCTGCTCGGACGACGGCGCCTTCATGGGCTACCTCCACGTCAAGGACGTCCTCGACATGATCGACGGCCCCGACATGGACCGCGCGGTGCCGCAGCAGCTCTGGCGCCCCATGGCCACGCTGAGGTCCGAACTCCCGCTGGACGACGCCCTCACGGTGATGCGCCGCGCGGCCACCCACCTGGCCCAGGTCGCGGACGCCTCCGGCCGCGTACTCGGCCTGGTCGCCCTGGAGGACGTACTGGAACTCCTGGTCGGCGAGGTCCGCGACCCCACCCACCGCGACCCGGAACCACCCCGCGTCCCCCTGGCCCGCAAACGCGAGGAGGCGTTGGCGTAGGGGCCCGCGTCACTCGCGGCGCAACGGGGCCGTCCGCCACAAAGTCACCCGGCGGACGGCCCCCTCCCGGAGAGCACCTCTCCGTAGGCCTGCATCAGATCCGGCAACCGCAGAGTCGCCAGGTCATCCCGAGTGGGCTCGACCGCATACCCGGTGAGCCGCAGATCGCGATACGCGCACGACTTCTCGTACAGCGTCCGCAGGAACCGCCCGTTGCCCAGCTCGTCGATCCACCCCTGGTCGACGACATGCCCCGCGATGGAGCGCAACTCGTCGATCGCCTCGTCGTCCCACACATCCCCGTTCTCGGCCGCCAACACCTCGCCGATCGACGTGAGTTCGAGCGGCCGGTACGACGGAAAGTCGACCCGCGTCGTGAACCGCGACGAAAGCCCGGGGTTGGCGGCGAGCAGCCGGTCCATGCCCTCCGGATACCCGGCGAGGATGACCACGAGGTGGTCCCGGTTGTCCTCCGCCCGCTTCAGCAGCACCTGAAGCGCCTCGTCCCCGTACGCGTCGCCCTTCCCGTAACCGGAGTTGGACAGCGCGTACGCCTCGTCGACGAATAACACCCCACCCAGCGCGGAGTCGATGAGTTCATTCGCCTTGACGGCCGTCTGCCCCAGATACTCGCCCACGAGGTCCGCCCGCTGCGCCTCCACGAGATGGTCCCCGCCGAGCAGCCCGAGCGCGTAGAAGACCCGCCCCAGAATCCGCGCCACGGTCGTCTTGCCCGTACCCGAGGGCCCGGAGAACACGAAGTGCCGCTTCGGCGGCTGGACCGGAAGCCCCTGCCCGGCCCTCAGGCGCGCCATGTTCAACTGGGCGGACAGCGCCTTCACTTGACGCTTCACCGGCTCCAGGCCCACCATCCGCTCCAGCTCGGTGAGCGCCTCCTCCAGGAGCACCGGATCCGTGCTGCTGGCCGGCGGCGGCGCGGGCACCGGCACCACGGCCTTCTCCCGCACCATGTCGGCGTCGTCGGCGGACACGCCACCGGGAGGCGGCAGATCGGGGTCGGTCACCTTCAGGTCGCGCCCGTCGCTCTCGTACAGCGGATCGCCCGCGTCGCCGTCGAGCCCGTCCTGATATCCCGTCATGGACAGCGGCGTGAGATCCGATCCGTCGCCGAAGTCCCCGTATCCGTCCCCCTCGGCGATCGCCGCGAGCCGCGCGGAGGTGTCCATGAACGCGGGATCGACCCGGTGCACCGCCCGGTACAGGGGGAGCGCGGCCGCCGAACGTCCTGTGCCCTCATGGGCCCTGGCCAGCCAGTAGCGCAGCTCCTTGCGCTGCGGCTGCTCGCTGCGGCAGCGCATCAGGGCCGACGAGAGCAGCGGCTCCGCCTGCCCGTACATCTCCAGCCGCACCCGGGCCATGCCGCCGAAGAGTCCGGCCTCGATGCCGAGCATCGGATCGTCGGTCAACGGGTCGGTGTGCCGGACCAGTTGATCCCAGTCCTTCACCAGGTACGAGCGGCAGGCGTGCAGGAACCGCACCTGCGGGTCCGCGTCGAACGGCGGCAGGGTGGCGAGCGCCCGGTCGAGGTCGGGGACGTGGCGCCCGTCCAGCCAGTGCGAGGCGTGCGCGAGCAGCAGATCGCGCGGGTGCTCGAGCACCGGCTGCACCCACCAGCCCAGCCAGTACCAGGAGTTGAGCGTGCGACGGTGGCGCACGCGCTGCTCCCCGAACCGGTCGCGGTGCCGGAACATGCGCAGCAGCGCCGTCGTCGTGTCGACGCGCAGGGCGTGCAGCCCGAGCCAGGCGTCGGCCATCCCCGGGTCCATCCGCACCGCCGTGCGGAATTCGTCCTCCGCCTGCGGATAGGCGCCCATGGTGTAGGCGTCGACGCCTCGCAGCCAGGCGAGGTCGGCCGGGCCGGCCTGTGCACCGGTGCCGAAGTCCATCACGTCCCCCACAAACCGTGCCCCCGATGAACCGCTCTGTCATGGACGGGAGTTGTCACGATGCGGACAGCGAGCCGTCCGTAGACCGCACCGAGGGCATCGTACCTGCGGGGGTGACCTCGGCCGTAGGGCGCGACCCGGTCGGATCGGGGCGCGAGCGGGGGGATTCGGTGCAGGTGAGCGCGGTGCCGGATGGTGACCCAGGGTGAGCGAAGGGCGCCTCGGTGCGCTCGGGAAGGGGAGTTGAGGACAGAACGAAGCCCCCGATCACGGGGGAACAACCGGGGGCTTCGCGTCTGTAGGCGGCCCCGAAAGGCCGCACATTGAGAACGTAAGTCCTGTACGGCCCGTCGGTCAAGCAGAGTTGGAGCTCTCGCGGAAAGTGGCGGAAGGCCGTTTCCACAGGTTCACCGGACCGCTGGCGGTCCATCACTGTGAGTGACGTCCTCCTTCAAGGGTGGGATCCCACCAGGCCCTTCACGCACCTCGTACCCCTCTGGACACTCGCGTACCAAAAGGTCTGCGAAGGGGAAGGAAGGGTTCTCTTGGAAGTGCTCACGCTCCGCCGGGATCCAGCCGTCCCAGAACTCCCGTTGCGCCTCGCCGTCCCGCGCCCGCCCCCGCGCCCACGCGGCCTCGCGGGGCATGTCGAGCCACAGCAACATCGCGAGTTCCGGCCAAAGTTCGCGCCGCCCTGCCCCGACGCCCTCGATCAGGACGATGTCCGCGGGCGGCAGTTCGCGCGCGGCGGCGTAGCGGCGGGCGTGCCAGTCGTACGTCTCGTAGCGCGCGGCCTCGCCGCGGGAGAGCGGGGCGAGGACCTGGGCGCGCAGGCGGTCGGTCCAGTCGAAGAGCGCGTCGTGGCTCGCGAGGTCGTCGAGGCGCAGGACGGGCGCCCCGCCGAGCGCCTCCGCGAGCCGCACCGCGAAGGTCGACTTCCCGGAACCCGCGTGCCCGTCGATGCCGACGAGCCGCACGGGGCCGCAGGAGGGCGGCAGCCGGCGGATCCGGTCGGCGCAGTCGGCGAGGGGCACATGGTGATAGCTCACGGCCGCAAGGGTACGACGCCGCCCGGATCGGTTTCGCGCACGCCGCCGCAGGTCATGCCAGTGGTGAAGACCAATATTGGTACCGGTGGCGACCCCCGAAACGCTGGTGGGAATCCCGCCCCGGCGGCCATAGTTGGCGCACTCCGTCACGCCAGTCCGACCTGTCGACCGAGGGATCAGCCGATGACCCGACCCGAAACCCCGTCCCCGCTCTCCCGGAGAACCGTTCTCGTGGCGGCCGCGGGCGCCGCGCTCGCCACGACGGCCGCGTCGGGCGCCGCACGCGCCGCCACGCCCGCAGGGCAATCCGCACAGACCGCCCGGAAAGCCGCCGTGAACCGCCTCGTGGACAATCGCACCTGGACGACGTCCGTCGACTGGCGCTCCGGCACCGCGCACGGCACGCGCGTCGTGGGCGGCGCGCGCCCCGGCGTGACGATCGCCGCGCCCGCCGGCACGACGACGTACAAGGATCCGCACCTGAACAAGACGGCCGAGTGGGAGTACGCCGAGTGGCTCTCCCCGGTCCACGCGCTCTCGGTCCCCGCCACCGAGGTCATCGCGTCCTGGAACGCGCACACCCCGAAGGCCACCTGGATCCAGATCGAACTCCAGGGCACCTACACGGACGGCGCCACGACCCCCTGGTACGTGATGGGTCGCTGGACCGCGGGCGACGACGAGGACGCCGACATCCGCCGCACGTCCGTGGACGACCAGTCGGACGGGAAGTCGAGCATCTGGACGGACACGTTCTCCATCGACGACGCGGCCTCGGGCCTGCGCCTGGTCTCGTACCAGCTGCGCCTGAGGCTGCTGCGCGCGCCGGGTTCCGAGGCGGCGCCGACGGTGTGGCGCCTGGGCGCCATGGGCTCGGACGTCCCGGACCGCTTCACGGTCCCCGCGTCCACGCCGGGCCTCGCCAAGGAGCTGAAGGTCCCGCGCTACTCGCAGAACATCCACGCCGGCCAGTACCCCGAGTACGACAACGGGGGAGAGGCCTGGTGCAGCCCCACGTCCTCGCAGATGATCATCGAGTACTGGGGCCGGAAGCCGACGCCCGAACAGCTCGCCTGGGTGGACCCCTCGTACGCCGACCCGGAAGTCTGCCAGGCGGCGCGTCATACGTATGACTACCAGTACGAGGGCTGCGGCAACTGGCCGTTCAACGCGGCGTACGCGGCGACGTACAAGGACCTCCAGGGCGTCGTCACGCGCCTGGCCTCCCTCGCCGACCTGGAGACGCTGATCGCGGCCGGCATCCCGGCCATAACGTCCCAGTCGTTCCTCAAGGAGGAGCTGACCGGCGCGGGCTACGGCACCTCGGGTCACCTGATGACGGTCATCGGCTTCACGGCCGACGGCGACGTGATCGCCAACGACCCGGCCTCGCCCAGCGACGCCGCGGTCCGCCGCGTCTACAAGCGGCGCGAGTGGGAGAACATCTGGCTGCGCACCAAGCGCTACAACGCCACCGGCAAGGTCGTCTCCGGCACCGGCGGCGTCTGCTACCTGTACTTCCCGGCCCACCCGACCGAGAAGCAGCGCAAGGCGCTGGCGGCGGTGGGCGTGCGCTGAGCCGCCCCCTCGCGGACCGATGAATCGGTGAGTCCGCCGTGGTCTCCTCATGGAGAGGCGAATCCCTGTGAGGAGACCACGGAGACACCATGCGGCAGCACGACACGAACCACCCGGCCCTGCGCACGCTCGACCCGCTCCTCGGCGAGTGGCATCAATGGGCCCTCGTCGAGGACGCTCCCGGCGGCCGGGTCGGGCCGATCCCCACCTCGTACGCGCGCACGCCCGACGGCGGCTTCCTCGTGCAGCGCGCCGACCTCGCGCCGGACACCGCCGCCGCCCTGCCGGAGGGCTGGCGCGAACACCACCCGTTCCCGACCGTCGCCTACATCGGATACGACGACGCTGCCGGGCACTTCACGATGCTCTACGCCGACGGCCGCGGCGTCTCGCGTGTCTACGGACTGGACCTGGCCGACGGCGAGTTGCGGATCTGGCGCGCCGCACCGGACTTCCACCAGCGCCTCACCGCCCGGTTCGACGCCTCGGGGAACACGCTTACGGGTGCCTGGGAGGCATCGAAGGACGGAGAGGCGTGGCACACGGACTTCGGGGTCGTGTACGAGCGGGTCGCCGGCCGCTGACGCCGGTCGGCTCAGCCGGTGACGACCGGGTTCACCACCCAGTCGGGGTGGCCCGGCATCGGCGGGGTCGTGGAGCCGTACAGCCACGGGTGCAGGAACCCCGTCAGGTCGTGGCCCGCGACCTTCGAGGCGAGCGTGATGTAGTCGGCCGTCGACGCCGTCTTCCCCCGGTACTGGGTGACCCACGCGCGCTCGATCTTCCCGAAGGTCTCCGCGCCGACCTGCTCGCGCAGCGCGTACAGGACCAGCGCCGAGCCGTCGTAGCGCATGCGCTTGAAGAGGTTCGGCTCCGTGGGCTCGGCGGGGGCGCCGTAGTCGTGGCGCCACTGGTCGTGGTTCTCGTAGGCCGTCTTCATCGCGGCCTCGAAGCTGTCGCCGCCGTGCTCCTCGGAGTACCAGCGCTCGTAGAAGCGGGCGTGGCCCTCGCTCAGCCACAGGTCGGACCAGGTGGCGATGCCGACGCTGTCGCCGATCCACTGGTGGGTCAGCTCGTGGACGAGATTGCGCTCGGCGTCGACCTTCGTGCCGAGCAGATCCGCCTTCGGGACGAGGGACAGCGTCTGCGTCTCCAGGGCCACCCCGAGGTCCGTGTCGCCGACGAGGACGCCGTACCGGTTGAACGGATAGGGCCCCAACTTTTGCTGGAGCCACGCCAAATGACCGGGCGTCAGATCACGGTACTGCTTGGTCGGCGCCACGAGAGCGTCCGGCACGACATCGCGCAGCGGCAGCCCGCCCGGGCCCTTGCCGTCGATCAACTGGAACTTTCCGATGGCCAGTTGGACCAGCTGCGGCGCGATCGGCTGCTCGGAGTCGTACGTCCAGCGGACCCGCCCGTCGCTCCGTTCGGTGCGGTCGACGAGGCGCCCGTTCGCGACGGCCGTCCGGTCGGCCGGGGTCGTCACGCGGAACGTGAAGGGGGCGCGCCGACTCGGATGGTCATTGGACGGGAAGACCATCTTGGCGCCGTTGGGCTGCGGGTACAGGACCGTCCCGTCGGGCGTCGGGATCCAGCCGTAGTCCTCGATCGCGTCGTCGCGGTGGCGCAGTTGCGTCGGGTCGGCGGTGTACCCGACCTTCACGGTGAAGGCGCTGCCCCTGGGGATCGGTGAGGCGGGCGTGACGATCAGCTCGTCGCCCTCGCGCCGGGTCTGCGCGGCGCGGCCGTTGACGGTCACCGAATGCAGCTCGTTCCCGGCGAAGTCGAGATCGAAGCGGGACAGCGCCTGGGTCGACGTGGCCCTGACGGTGGTGGAGGCGGCGAACGGGGTCCGCGGCGCCTGCCAGTCGAAGTCGAGTGTGTAGTGGCGCACGGTGTAACCGCCGTTCCCGTCGAGCGGGAACATCGGGTCGCCGAGGCCCGCGGCGCCCGGCGCCGGGGGGTCGGCGGCCGCCCGGGAGACGGCCGCCGGGCCGGTCAGCGCGGCGGTGACGGTGATCGCCGCGGCGAGGACGAGACGGGTTCTGCGGCGTGGTGTCCGGTACGTACTGAACGGGCTCATCGGGAACCTTCCGGTCGGACGGAACGCGTCGCTGTATGGGACGCACGACCCGGCGGCCCGGTTGTACGTGACCAAGGTCTCGGCGGCGCGGCGGCGATCCGATGGCAAGGTGGAGAGAGCGCCACAGGGCCCGGGGCTCAGGGCGCAGCCGGGGGAGTCAGGACCATCACCGCGACCCGAGCGAGACACCCATGAGCGCACCTTCCGCCACCGCTTCCACAGCCGCCGCGCGCACCCGCACCGGCGGGCCGGACGACAACGGGCCGAAGATCCTCGAACACGTCCTGGGCTGGACGTTCGTCGTGGTCCTCGCGATGCTCGTCACACAGCTCGGCCTGATGTGATCGGCCTGTCGCCCACCGCGACGTGACGCGCGCCACCACGGTCCTCGCCGTGCGGGCGTGAAGGTGCCTCGGGAAGTGCCATACTGCGGCATTCGCACGGAGTCCGAGACCAGGGCCGGAATTGAACACTAGCCACCAGCGGGTGCGCGGCACCGAACGCTCCGCCACCCGCCGCGCCGAACTCATCGCCATCGGGCGGAAGTTGTTCGCCGACACGTCCTACGACGCGCTGTCCATGGACGACATCGCGCAGCACGCGGGCGTGGCCAAGGGGTTGATCTACTACTACTTCGAGTCCAAGCGCGGCTACTACCTGGCGATCATCGAGCAGTCCGTCGGCGAACTCGTCGACGGCGCGAGCAGCGTCGGTGACCTGGCCCCCGTGGGGCGTGTGCACCGCACGGTGGAGGGCTATCTGCGCTACGCGGAGCGGAACCAGGCGGCGTACCGCACGATCGTCACGGGCGGCGTGGGCTTCGACGCCCAGGTGCAGGCCATCAGGGACGGGGTGCGCGACGCGCTGATCGGCACCATCGCCCGGGCCGCGTACGGGACTTCGCGGGTGCCGCGGCTCGCGCGGACGGCGCTGCTCGGATGGCTGTGCAGCGTCGAAGGCATCACGCTGGACTGGATCGGCCACCAGGAGCTCGAACGGGACGCGGTGCGCGCCCTGCTGGTGCGCACGCTCGGCGAAACCCTGCGCGTGATCGAGGAGTTCGAACCCGCGTACCCCGCGCCGGTGCTCCCCTGACCACGCGCACGTACGCGCACGTACGCGCACGTGGTCAGGGGAGCGTGTGGAGGGGTTGCCTGCAGGGCTAGTTGATCGCCTTGATCAGCTCACCGTCCGGCGTGTCCCCGGACAGCTCCCAGAAGAAGGTGCCGCCCAGGCCCTGCTGGTTCTTGTAGTCCATCTTCCCCGCGATGGTCTGCGGGGTGTCGTAGCTCCACCAGTCGTTCCCGCAGTGCGCGTACGCGGTGCCGCCGACCGTGCCGGTGGCCGGGCACTTGCTCTTGAGCTCCTTGTAGTCGTCGATTCCCTGCTCGTACTTGCCGGCCGCGGGCCCGGTGGCCGTGCCGCCAGGGGCGTCCTGTGTGACGCCGGTCCAGCCGCGCCCGTAGAACCCGATCCCGAGCAGCAGCTTGGAGGCGGGCACGCCCATCTCCTTGAGCTTCGCGACGGTGGCCGAGGTGTGCCAACTGGCCTTCGGGATCCCGTCGTACGAGGTCAGCGGCGAGTGCGGCGCCGTGGGCCCCTTGGCGTCCCAGGCGCCGAAGAAGTCGTACGTCATCGGGTTGTACCAGTCGACGTACTGGGCGGCGCCCGCGTAGTCGGCGGCGTCCAGCTTGCCGCCATCGGAGGCGTCGGCCGGGATGGCGGAGGTGATCAGGTAGTCGCCGCCGAACTTCGCACGCAGCGCCGCCATCAGGTTCTTGTAGGCGTCGCGCCCGCTGGTGTCACAGGTGAGACCGCAGGCGTTCGGGTACTCCCAGTCGATGTCGATGCCGTCGAAGACATCGGCCCACTTGGAGTTCTCGACGAGGTCGTAGCAGGACTGGGCGAACGCGGCCGGGTCCTTGGCCGCCTCGCCGAAGCCACCGGACCAGGTCCAACCGCCGAAGGACCAGAGGATCTTGAGGTTCGGATGCAGCTTCTTGAGCTTCAGGAGTTGGTTGAAGTTTCCGCGCAGCGGCTGGTCCCAGGTGTCGGCGGCGCCGTCCACGGACTGGTCCGCGGTGTACGCCTTGTCGGTCGCGGCGTAGGAGTCGCCCATCGCGCACTTGCCGCCCTGGACGTTGCCGAACGAGTAGTTGATGTGCGTGAGCCTGTCCGCCGAGCCCGAGGTCTCGATGTTCTTGACGTGGTAGTCGCGGTCGTAGACACCCCACTCGGTGAAGTATCCGACGACCTTCGAACCGGCCGCCTTCGGCTCGGTGTCGCTCTGCTGCTGTGCTGCGGAGGCGCCGCCCGCTCCGGCGAGCAGTCCCGCGCCGAGGACGGCGCAACACGCGGCGGAGAGAAGGGCTTTGAAGCCTCTGCGGGGGAGGTGCGGTCTGAGCATCGTGTCTCCTCGTGGGGGAGGGGAGCGTGGGGGATCGTGCTGTGGACCTGCGCGCCGCACCCTAGAAGGACTAGACCAGTGAGGTCAATGGTCCGAACCAATTTCGCCGTCGCTGAAAAACTTGGAGTGAGCGGTCGTTAACCAGTGACGGGGCGCTCCGGATCGGGAATACTCAACACGCCGCGGCCGCTTGGTCTGCGCTTTCCGTGATCCGGAAGGGCAGCATCGGCCCGGCAGTGCCCATCCGGCGACGCCCGCCCACCCGGCGGCCGCCGCCGCAGCGCCCGCCCAGGGAGGAGAGCGTCGCCATGCCGGAGCCAGGAGTCGAGCGTCAGCTGCCGACGGACGAAGCTCAGGATCTGATGCGGCTCGTCCGCGACATCGCGCAGCGGGAGATCGCCCCGCGCGCGGCCGAGGACGAGGAGGCGGGCCGCTTCCCGCGCGAGACCTTCCGGCTCCTGTCCGACGCGGGACTGCTCGGACTGCCGTACGACGCCGAGTTCGGCGGCGGCGAGCAGCCGTACGAGGTCTATCTCCAGGTCCTGGAGGAGCTCGCGGCCGCCCGTCTCACGGTGGGCCTCGGCGTCAGCGTGCACTCACTGTCCTGCCACGCCCTCGCGAACTTCGGGACGAAGCAGCAGCGCACCGAGCACCTGCCCGACATGCTGGGCGGCGGCCTGCTCGGCGCCTACTGCCTCTCCGAGCCGTCCTCGGGTTCCGACGCGGCGTCCCTGCGTACGAAGGCGGTGCGGGACGGCGACGCCTGGGTGCTCACGGGGACGAAGGCCTGGATCACCCACGGCGGCATCGCCGATTTCTACACGGTCCTGGCCCGCACCGGCGGCGAGGGCGCGCACGGCATCACGGCGTTCCTGGTGCCCGGTGACGCGGCGGGGCTGAGCGCCGCGGTCCCCGAGAAGAAGATGGGCATGAAGGGCTCGCCCACCGCCCAGGTCCACCTGGACGGGGTGCGGGTGAGCGACGCGCGCCGCCTCGGGGACGAGGGGCAGGGCTTCCAGATCGCCCTCTCCGCGCTCGACTCGGGCCGCCTCGGGATCGCGGCCTGCGCGGTCGGCGTCGCGCAGGCCGCGCTCGACGCGGCGGTGGAGTACGCGAAGGGGCGTGCCCAGTTCGGCCGGCCCATCGCGGACTTCCAGGGGTTGCGCTTCATGCTCGCGGACATGGCCACGCAGATAGAGGCGGGCCGCGCCCTGTATCTGTCGGCGGCCCGACTGCGGGACGCGGGCAGGCCCTTCTCCAAGCAGGCCGCCATGGCGAAGCTGCTGTGCACGGACGCGGCGATGAAGGTCGCCACGGACGCGGTGCAGGTCCTCGGGGGGTACGGCTACACGGCCGACTTCCCTGTGGAGCGGCTGATGCGCGAGGCGAAGGTGCTCCAGATCGTCGAGGGCACCAATCAGATCCAGCGCATGGTCATCGCCCGCCACCTCGCCGGCCCTGAGAGCACCCGGCAGTAGGCGGCGCGGAGGAAGGTGCGTGCCCAGCCCCGCGGTGACTACTGCCGGGCGCTCTGCATCGCGCTGAACTGCCCGGCGCGCACGGTGGGCGCGATCAGCCGCGCCCATTCCGGGTCCTCGCTCCCCGGCAGCGTCCTGCCGCGCTCGGACCAGGCCGTGATCATCGCCTGGTAGATCGGCGGGTTGTGCGGGCGAGGTCGCGGCGGCTGGGGCGGTCGGGCCTGCTGCGGGCGGGGGAGCGGCTGCGGCCCCGCGGGCTGGAGTGCCGGAGGCTGCGGGGCCGAAGCGGCCGGGGGTGTGGCCGGCCGCAGGGACTGTGCGGCCTGCGGGGGCTCCGCGGTCTGCGGGGACTCTGCGGCCTGGGGAGTGCGCTGAACCTGTGACGTTTGCTGGGACTGCTGTTCCTGTGGCATCTGGCGGCCCTGCCGGTCCTGGGGGAGCGGGTGGGACGTGGGGGACTGGCGGCTCTGGTGAACCGATTCTGCGGTAACCGGCACGAGGATGCGCCTGCGTCGTCCCGTGGGCGCAGGTGCCGAGGTCTGCGTCGAGGTCATGCCGGTTCAACGAAAGAGGGATCGGCGAGGTAACTGGTTGACGAATTCGAGCGTCAGTTCACGACATACCCGTACGCGTGGCATGGGCCGGTCGAACATCTGGCCAGCGACGCCGAGCTGACGTACCGTCAACTCCGCCGCCGGGCAGGCCGCACCCCTCCGGGCGACGTCAACCGCCGTGTCGCCAGGGAGGTTTGCCGTGTCCGCAGACGAGGCCGTCGACCGTCCCGTCGCTTTCGACGAATGGCCCATCCATCAGGTGCCGCTGTCGATGAAGCACGTCGCCACCAGCGACCGCAACGCCTACGACCGCTGCATCTTCCATGTCTTCGACCCCGAGGGGCAGTTCCTGCTCATCGTCGGCCTCGGCGTCTACCCGAACCTGGGCGTGATCGACGCCTACGCCACCCTGCGCGTCGGCGACACACTGCACGCCGTCCGCGCGTCCGACGCCCTGAGTGAAGACGCGCCGATGAGCATGCGCGTCGGCCCGCTGCACATCATGGTCGAGCGCCCGCTCAAGGACTTCATCCTCAGCTGCGCCGCCGACCCGGACGACCCCGACGGACTCTCGTACGACATCAATTGGAGCGCCGACTTCCCCGCCCTGTGGGAGCCGCACCACACGCAGCGCAAGGGGCCGCGGCTCACCCTGGAGGGCAAGCGGTTCGTGCAGGCCGGGCAGTGCGACGGGTGGCTGCGGATCGGGGGCCGGGAGATCCGGCTGAGCGGCTGGACCGGGACCCGGGACCGGAGTTGGGGCGTGCGGCCGGTGCCGGGCGAGGAGGGCGGCCGGCTCGCGCAGGAGCACCCCACCGAGGGCTTCCACTGGATCTGGGCGCCGGTCCGCTTCGACGACCGTTTCCTCATGGTGATCACCCAGGAGGACGCCGACGGCTACCGCACTCTGAACGACGCCACGGTCGTCCGCGAAGGCCACCGCGACCGCCAACTCGGCTGGCCGCAGACCGACATCACCTACCGCCCCGGCACCCGCCTCCCCGAACGCGCGGTCATCCACCTCATGGACCTGGTCGACCGCAAACCGGTCGAGATGGGCGTCGAGATCCTCGCCTCCTCCCCGCTCGCCGTCGGCGCGGGCTACCCGCCGGCCGACGACTGGCAGCACGGGACCTGGCGCGGCCACGACTGGTGCGAGCGGCTGACGTACGACCTGTCGGACCCGGCGGCGCACCCGCGGGCCGCGTTCGGGGTCATCGACCACGCGGCCCGCTTCACCCTCGACGGGCAGGTCGGGTACGGCATCTTCGAGCACGGATCCTTCGGCCGCCACGACCCGAGCGGCTTCACGGGCTTCGACTCGGTGGCCCCCGAACGGTCGTAACCGTCCTGCATGGACCTTCGCGGCCTTGACGTCCTTGAGGGGCGTGGGGGCGTGACGGTCTTGATGGTCCTTGACGTCCTTCACGGACCGTCCTTCACGGACAAAGGAGTTCGGCGATGGCGACAGCGCCCCGACAGCCCAGGCCCCGCACGTCCACCCGCGAACCCGAGGAGATCGCCCGGCGCCTGACCGCGTGGCTCGGCCGCCGGCTGCCGGGGGCGAAGGCGGTCAACGTCACGGTCCCCGAGTCCAACGGTATGTCGAGCGAAACCCTGCTCTTCGACATCGAGCACCCTGAACCACCGGTGCGTGCCTGCGCGTTGAGGCTGGCCGCCGACCCGTCGGCGTACACGATCTTCCCCGTGTACGACATGCCGCGCCAGTATCGGACGATGCGCCTGGCGGGCGAGCGCACCGGGCTTCCGGTGCCGCGCGTGCTGTGGCTGGAGGAGGACGCGGGTCCGCTCGGCGCCCCGTTCTTCGTCATGGAACGGGTGACGGGCCGCGTGCCACCCGACGTCATGCCCTATACGTACGAGGGGAATTGGCTGCACGAGGCGACCGACGACGAGCGGGAACGCCTGGAGGACGCGAGCGTCCAGGTACTGGCGCGGCTGCACGACGGCGTACCGGCGGCCGAGGCGTCCTTCCTGGAACTGCCTGGGGAAGGGAGCCCGCTGCGCCGCCATGTGGACGCCCAACGCGCCTACTACGCATGGGTGGTGGAGGGCCGCCGCCCCTCGCCCCTCATCGAGAGCGCCTTCGCACGCCTGGAGGAGTCGTGGCCGGAGCGGGAGGGCCCCTCGGTCCTCAACTGGGGCGACGCCCGCATCGGCAACATCATCTACGAGCAGGACGGCTTCGCACCCGCCGCCGTGCTCGACTGGGAGATGGCCGCGCTCGCCCCGCGCGAGGTCGACCTCGGCTGGACGGTGTATCTGCACCGCTTCTTCCAGGACCTGACCGAGACGTTCGGCCAGCGCGGCCTGCCGGACTTCCTGCGCCGCGACCGCGTCGAGGCGCGCTACGCCCGGCTCACCGGACACACCCCGCGCGACATGGAGTTCTACACGCTCTACGCGGCCCTGCGGCACGCCGTCGTGATGCTCCGCGTCGCCTACCGGCAGATCCACTTCGGCGAGGCCACCGAACCCGCGGACCCGGACACACTGATCCTGCACCACGACAGCTTGCGGGCCATGGTGCGAGGCAGTTACTGGTCCGACCGGTCGTAACGCCTCAGGCGGCGGCCCGGCGGTAGGGTTGGTCGGGCACCCGGATGGGGCGCGATCCCGGGCCACCGGCGTGCGAGAACGGCTGCGTACGCCAGTCGAGTCCCTGAGGGAGCGTCAACAGGAGGGCGGCGTCCTGCTCTTGGGCACCCACCAGGTCGTCCGTGGGCAGGGCCTCCGTGACGGTCCGGCCACTGCCGACGCAGACGGTGAGCCCGAACGGGTCCCACGGTGACGTCACATGGGCGTGCTCCGGCAACACATCCTCCTCCGCGAGGAGGGCGATGGCCTTGCCGCAGTCGGGGCAGGCCACCCGGTACATCTCGAACATCTCGTAATCGTCGCCCGCGTCGCCCTCGTCGACCTCGGTACCGAAGAGGTCGGGTTCGACGCCCTCCGGCTGGGGCTCGGCGATCGCCTGCTGGCGGCCGCGCGCGCCAGAACGTCCGGAACGCTTCACACTCTGCATGGGATTCTCCCCCTCGGGTGGGCCGGCCGCGGATGTCCATGAGTGGCGGCCTCGGCCACAGCAAGCATTTCCCGCCTGCTCGTAGAGGTAATCACCCCATGCCCCTGGACACGGCCCGAGGCCTGTGGTGTTCGTCACATGTCGAATGGACTTGCCCGTCCCGTGGCAGACGTATCGCCCATCTCGTTCCTTCAGGTATCCGTGAGGATCAAGGGACCGGTAGGTTCAGCGGCATGGAGGAGCTCGACCGACAGATCGTGCAGCTGCTCGTCAAGGACGGGCGGATGAGCTACACAGACCTGGGCAAGGCCACGGGCCTGTCCACGTCCGCGGTGCACCAGCGGGTGCGTCGCCTCGAACAGCGCGGCGTGATCCGTGGGTACGCCGCGGTCGTCGACCCGGAGTCGGTCGGCCTGCCGCTCACCGCGTTCATCTCGGTGAAGCCGTTCGACCCGAGCGCCCCCGACGACATCGCGGAGCGCCTCGCGGGCGTCCCCGAGATCGAGGCGTGCCACAGCGTGGCCGGCGACGAGAACTACATCCTCAAGGTCCGCGTCGAAACCCCCCACGAGCTGGAGAACCTCCTGGCCCGAGTCCGCTCCCTGGCCGGCGTCTCCACCCGCACGACCGTGGTCCTCTCTACCCCGTACGAGGCCCGACCCCCACGGATTTAGGGGGCGGGCGGGGTGCGCCGGGGTCCGTGGCGGCGGGTCCGGTCCGGGGGAGTGGGAGCTGTCCGGTGGGGCGGGATTGGATCGACCTGACCGGACCGTTGGAGCGGGGCCGAGCTGGCGCGGCGCCTGACCGCCGCCGCCCGCCGGCCTCCGACTCAGCATCCTCCCGCCCATCTCCCACCCACCCGCCCCCTCCAGGGGCGTCGGCCCGACGGGGCACGTCCCCCCGTCTTCCCCCCTCACGCTGGACCGCCCCGCCTTGGGCGAATGGCCGCCACCCCGCCTCCCCACCCCACACGGCCGACCACCCCGCCTTGCGCGAATCCCCGCTGCCCCGCCTCCCCACCCCACACGGCCGACCGCCCCGCCTTGCGCGAATGGCCGCCACCCCGCCTCCCCGCCACCCCGCCTCCCCGCCACCCCACCCACACGCTCGGCCGCCCCCGCCTTGGGCAATCTGCCGCCTTGGGCGGCAGGGTGGGCAAGGCGGCACCCCGGTGCCGCGCAACGGAACCGACGGGCGCCGACCCCGGCCCACGTCGAAAACCCCGGCGCCGCGCACCCCTAACCACCAACCCGAACCACCCCCCGGCACACCCCACCCCGCGGACACGGGAAACTGTCACCATGAGCACGCCCCCCACCCCCCGCACCGTCCTCCTGCGCCAAGGCGAGATCCACAGCCCGGCCGACCCCTTCGCCACCGCCATGGTCGTCGAGGCGGGCCACGTCGCCTGGGTCGGCTCGGAGGGCGCCGCGGACGCGTTCACGGACGGCGTGGACGAGGTGATCCACCTCGACGGCGCCCTGGTGACCCCCGCGTTCACCGACGCCCACGTCCACACCACGTCGACCGGCCTCGCCCTCACCGGCCTCGACCTCACGGCCGCACGCACCCGCACCGAGGCCCTGACCCTCGTACGGGAACACGCCGCGGCCAACCCCACCGACCGCGTCCTCCTCGGCCACGGCTGGGACGCCGCCCGCTGGCCCGACCGCGCCCCCCTCACGCGCGCGGAACTCGACGAGGCAACGGCCGGACGCCCCGTCTACCTCTCCCGTATCGACGTGCACTCGGCCGCCGTCAGCACCGCCCTGCTCGACCTCGTCCCCGGCATCGCGGACCGCCCCGGATTCGCCCCGGAGGGCCCCCTGACCCGCGACGCCCACCACGCCGTCCGCGCCGCCGCGCTCGCCGCCGTGGGCCCCCAGCAGCGTACGGAGGCCCAGCGCGCCGCCCTCCAGCACGCCGCGTCCCTCGGCATCGGCTCGATCCACGAGTGCGCGGGCCCCGACATCTCCTCCGAGGAGGACTTCACCGGCCTGCTCGACCTCGCCCGCTCCGAGCCGGGCCCGCGCGTGGCCGGCTACTGGGCGGACCGCGACATCCAACGCGCGCGTGCCCTCGGCGCGCTCGGCGCCGCGGGCGACCTGTTCGTCGACGGCGCCCTCGGCTCCCACACGGCCTGCCTGCACGAGCCCTACGCGGACATCGCCGACGCGCCGCACACCGGCACCGCCTACATGTCGGCCGAGGAAATCGCCGCCCACGTGGTCGCCTGTACGGAGTCCGGCCTCCAGGCCGGCTTCCACGCCATCGGCGACGCCGCCGTCACCGCCGTGGTCGACGGCATGCGCGCCGCCGCCGAAAAGGTCGGCCTCGCGCGCGTACGCGCCGCCAGGCACCGCGTGGAGCACGCCGAGATGCTCACACCCGAAACCGTCGCCGCCTTCGCGGAGTTCGGCCTCACCGCCTCCGTACAGCCCGCCTTCGACGCCCTGTGGGGCGGCGAGGACGGCATGTACGCCGACCGCCTCGGCGTCGAGCGGGCACGCACCCTCAACCCGTACGCGGCCCTGTTGAAGGCCGGCGTCCCGCTCGCCTTCGGCTCCGACAGCCCGGTCACGCCGCTCGACCCGTGGGGCACGATCCGCGCCGCCGCCCACCACCGGACGCCCGAACACCGCGTCTCCGTACGCGCCGCGTTCATCGCCCACACGCGCGGTGGCTGGCGCGCCGTCGGCCGCGACGACGCGGGCGTCCTCGCCCCGGGCGCCCCCGCCGACTACGCCGTCTGGCGCACGGACGAGCTGGTCGTGCAGGCGCCGGACGACCGTGTCGCCCGCTGGTCGACCGATCCCCGCTCCGGAACGCCCGGCCTGCCGGACCTCTCCCCGGGAGTCCAACTCCCGGTCTGCCTGCGGACGGTGGTCTTCGGTCAGACCGTCTTCGTAGGGCCGGACGAGTGATAACCGGGGCGCCACGACTTCGATCTTGCCGCGACACGGTCCCGCGCGACCTGCGAATCCTCCGCGCTGACCTGGGCAGTTCGCGCAGAGCCGCAGGTCGAACGCCTGTTGACAAGGCGCGGCTGTGGACGGGTAGGTTCGGCCGGGTCCACCACCTCCAGGCACGACCGGGGAAGTCCAGGCAGTCGTAGAACGCAGCTGGGTCAGGGGGTGGTGCGCCGCACCGGCGTACCACCACTGGGAGCCAGGCCCAGCGCCCGCGCCACGGGGCGCTGGAACGTTCCGGCCGGTCGGCCAGGTGCGACCCGGGTGGGGCCCGGGCGTTCAGTAGACAACGGCTTTAGGTCGACCCGCAGCCAGCGGGCCCCAGGTCGGCCCGAAGGACGCCCGGCCCCGATCCGCAGTACTCGTCGATCCGCAGCGATCGGTCTCGTTTTCCCGGCCCTCCGCGGCTCATCCAGGGCGCCTTATCGGCGTGAACTGGGGTGCTCGCTATGGTGGTCCCCTTGTGGACGGAAGTTTTAAGGGGAAGCTGTGAGCGACGGCGGCGGGCGGAAGTTCGGCCCTCTGGGTACGACCTTGGTGATCATCCCGACCTACAACGAGGCGGAGAACATCAAGCCTGTCGTGGGCCGCGTCCGGGAGTCCGTACCCGCGGCGCACGTCCTGATCGCCGACGACAACAGCCCCGACGGCACTGGAAAACTCGCCGACGAGCTGGCCGCCGACGACGAGCAGGTGCACGTCCTGCACCGCACCGGCAAGGAGGGCCTGGGCGCCGCCTACCTCGCGGGCTTCGCCTGGGGCATGGAGCACGGCTACGGCGTCCTGGTCGAGATGGACGCCGACGGCTCCCACCAGCCGGAGGAACTGCCCCGCCTGCTGACCGCGCTGAAGGGCGCCGACCTGGTCCTCGGCTCGCGCTGGGTGCCCGGCGGGCGCATCGTCAACTGGCCGCGGTCCCGCCAGTTCATCTCCCGCGGCGGCTCCACGTACTCGCGGCTCCTCCTGGACGTCCCGATCCGCGACGTCACCGGCGGCTACCGCGCCTTCCGCCGGGAGACCCTGGAGGGCCTCGGTCTCGACGAGGTCGCCTCGCAGGGCTACTGCTTCCAGGTCGACCTGGCCCGGCGGGCGGTGCGGGAGGGCTATCACGTGGTGGAGGTCCCCATCACCTTCGTCGAGCGCGAGCGCGGGGACTCCAAGATGAGCAAGGACATCGTCGTGGAGGCGCTGTGGCGGGTCACCACGTGGGGCGTGGGGGCGCGGGTGGACAAGGTCCTGGGCCGCAAGTCCGGCGATCGCTGAGAGCGATCTTGATCCCCCGCTTACGTCAATCGCACCCGGCCCCAGGCAGACTGGGTACATGACCACTGGCACTCCGCCTCGCAATCCGTCCACCGGAGCCCGGCGCTCCCGGCTCCGCAGGTTTCTTCCGCTCGGCGTCGCGGCCTGGATGGTCCTGGAGATCTGGCTGCTCACGGTGGTGGCGGGCGCGATCGGCGGCTTCACGCTCGGCATCCTGCTGGTGGCCGGCATCGTGTTCGGGTCCGTGGTGATGAAGTCCGCGGGCCGTCGCGCGTTCCAGAACCTCACCGAGACGCTGCAGCGCCAGCAGAGTGGCTCTCCCGAGGCCTCCAAGCCCCCTGAGCAGCGCTCGCAGGGCAATGGGCTGCTGATGCTCGCCGGGCTGCTCCTGATGATCCCTGGGCTGATCTCGGACGTTCTCGGCCTGCTGCTGCTCGTTCCGCCGCTGCGGACGGCGCTGAGCCGGTACACGGAGCGCAAGGTCGAGCGGAGGATGGGCGCCGCGGCGGGCCAGGGGCCGCTCGGTGACGCGTTCCAGCAGGCCCGGATGCGACAGTCCGGCGGCACCGTGATCCAGGGCGAGGTGATCAGGGACGACGACCGCCCGGGCCCGCGCGGTGGGGACGACGAAGCGGGCCCGCGTCCGCCGCTCACCCCCTGACGGCAGCTGCTGACGGGCGCGCGGCAAGCGGCGCGGACGACAAGCGGCCCGCACAACGGCCGGGGCCGGACACACGGTGTGTGTCCGGCCCCGGCCGTTGTGCGGTGTGCCTCTGGGAAGGTCAGGCCGACTTGCGGCCGCTGCTGTCCCGCGGGTGCACCGCGATGTTCATCGCGCCGGAACGCAGAACCGCCAGACGCTCCTCGAGGACCTCTTCGAGCTCCTCGCGGGTGCGCCGCTCCATCAGCATGTCCCAATGCGTACGCGCCGGCTTGCCCTTCTTTTCCTCAGGGCCGTCACCGTCGACGAGGAGTGCCTGGGCCCCGCAGACCTTGCACTCCCACTCCGGCGGAATTTCGGCCTCCACCGAGAAGGGCATCTCGAAGCGATGTCCCTTCTCGCATGCGTACTCCACGGCCTGGCGCGGGGCCAGGTCGATGCCGCGGTCCGTCTCGTAGCTGGTCACTACGAGGCGTGTACCGCGAAGAGCTCGCTCACTCATGAATCGTGCCTCCCGGGCTTGTCGCCCACAGGACAGGTGTCGCTGTCGTCGTCATCCGGTCAACGTCCGGTCGGCGGTAAAGATTCCCGGTTCCCGGGTCATGCGTCGCCGTCGTAGCCGCCCCTTGTTGTACCCACCGGTGACCGGTTTGTCACATCTCACGCAGGATGTCACCTGGCGTTTCGCGATCTAGACGTGCAGTAACGGTACGCCTGGCAGGCCAACCGCGTACACTACCGGGATTTGCCTTCAGGTGCTAAATCCGGGCCGGTACGGAATTGCCCGCGTCGCGCACCGCCCGATGGACCGGAACTCTCGCGAGCAGGACAAAACCGATCACGAAGAAGGCGACAAGGGACACGATCGCGTCGCGATAACTCCCGGTCAGCTGGTACGCGAGCCCGAACACCAGGGGCCCCACCCAGCTCATCCCCCGGTCGCTCATCTCGTACGCGGAGAAGTACTCGGCCTCCTTGCCGGCCGGTACGAGGTGCGAGAACAGCGAGCGGGACAGCGCCTGGGTGCCGCCCAGGACGAGCCCGATGCCGGCGGCGAGCACGAAGAACCACGTCGGCGCCCCCGCGGGCAGGAAGTAGCCGGCCCCGATCGTTACCGTCCATGCCACGAGGGAGCCGAGGATCGTGCGCTTGGCGCCGTACGTACGGGCGAGCCGGCCCATCGCGAGCGCCCCGGCCACCGCCAGGAGCTGCACGAGGAGCACCGCCACGATGAGCGTCGACTGGCCGAGTCCGAGCTCCTCGGAGCCGTACACGGAGGCCTGGGAGATCACCGTCTGCACGCCGTCGTTGTAGACCAGGTAGGCGAGGAGGAAGGAGAGCGTCAGCGGGTGGCGGCGCATGTCCTTAAGGGTGGCCAGCAGCTGGCGTGGGCCGGATGCCGTACCACCCGGCGTGGGTCGCGTGCGCCGGTCGCGCAGGCGGCGTAGCGGCACCACGGTGAACGCGCCCCACCAGACGCCCGCCGACGCCAGGCAGATGCGTACCGCCGTCGACTCGGAGACACCGAAGGTGTCGTGGGCCGTGTACAGCACCAGGTTCGCCAGCAGGACGAGGGCTCCCGAGGCGTAACCGAAGGCCCAGCCGCGCGAGGACACCGCGTCGCGCTCCTCCGGGGGCGCGATCTGCGGCAGGTACGAGTTGTAGAGCACCATCGAGACGGCGAGCGAGGAATTCGCGACCACGAGGAGCAGGCCGCCCAGCAGATAGCGGTCTCCGTCCAGGAAGAACATCCCGGCCGTCGCCGCCGCGCCTATGTAGGCGCAGAGCGCGAGCAGCGGCTTCTTGCGGCCCGTTCGGTCCGCGGCCGCGCCCGCGAGGGGCATCACGAAGATCGAGAGGATCACCGACAGGGAGACCGAGTACGCGAAGAACGAGCCCGCGCGGACCGGGATGCCCAAGGGGTGCACGAAGCCGTCCGCGTCCGCCGCGGCCTTCGCGATCGAGGTCAGATACGGCCCCAGGAACACCGTCAGGACACTGGTCGAATAGACCGAGCACGCCCAGTCGTAGAAGTACCAGCCGCGCTGCTCGCGCTTGCGTTCGGCGGGCGCGGACGCCCCCTGCGCCGTCTCCCGCGCGATCTCGGTCCCCACCCGTGTCCCCTTGCCGTCCCCGTCGTCCGGCGCCGCGGGGTGGCGGTCAGACCCACGCCCCCCGGTCCTTGAGGACGTCCCGCAGCGTCTCGATGTGATCGGAAACTATGCCATCGACCCCCAGGTCGAGAAGCCGCCGCATCTCCTTCCCGTCGTTCACCGTCCACACGTGGACCTGCAGCCCGCGCGCGTGGGCGGCCCGCACGAAGCGGTCGTCGACCACCGGGATCCGGCCGTGCGTCACCGGCACCTGGGCGCAGACCGCGGAGCGGCGCAGCGCCGCCGGTATCCCGTAGGAGCGAAGGCGCAGGCCCAGCACGCCCTTGGTGCCGTACGACGTGGCGAGGCGGGGGCCCGCGAGCGCCTGCGCGCGGGCGACGCGCGCCTCGGAGAAGGAGCCGACACAGACGCGGTCCCACGCGCGCGTGCGGCGCAGCAGGTCCAGGAGGGGGACGAGTGCGGGTTCCGCCTTGACGTCGACGTTCCAGCGCACGTCCGGGAACGACTCCAGCAACTCCTCGAAGAGCGGCACCGGTTCGGTGCCCGCCACGCGCGCCTGCTGTACGTCCCGCCATGGAAGGTCCGCGATCCGGCCGGCGCCGTCCGTGACCCGGTCCAGCGTGCTGTCGTGGAAGGCGACGAGGCGGCCGTCGGACGTCGCGTGCACATCGGTCTCGATGTACCGGTAGCCGAGGTCCACGGCACGGCGGAACGCGGCGACGGTGTTCTCCAGGCCGTCCGCCGCCCCGCCCCGGTGGGCGAGCGCGAGCGGACCCGGGTGGTCGAGGTAGGGATGGCGTACGCGCGAGGTCACCGTCGCAGTATGGCCCGCCCAGGTGTGCCCTCGGCGACCGCGGTGGGGCCGGAGGGCGACGCGGGGACGGCGAAGACGCGCAGGAAGAACTGCGCCAGCGGGCCGATCGCCAGGGCGTACAGAACCGTGCCGACGCCGATCGTGCCGCCGAGCAGGAAGCCGCTCGCCACGACGGCGATCTCGACGACCGTGCGCATCAGGCGGATCGAGCGGCCGGTGCGCTGGTGCAGTCCGGTCATCAGGCCGTCGCGCGGTCCTGGACCGAACCTCGCCGCGATGTAGAGGCCGGTCGCGGCTCCGTTGAGCACGATGCCCGCCAGCATCAACGGGATGCGCACCCCGTAGGAGTGCGCGTCCGGGACGACCGCGAGCGTGCCGTCGATCGCGAGGCCCACCACGAACACGTTCGAGACGGTGCCGAGGCCGGGGCGCTGCCGCAGCGGGATCCACAGGAGCAGCACGACGGCGCCCACGATGATCGACACGACGCCCATGGAGATGCCCGTCAGCTCGGCGAGCCCCTGATGCAGCACGCCCCACGGCTCCAGGCCCAGTCCCGCCTCCACGAGGAGCGCCGAACTCGCTCCGTACAGCGCGAGACCTACGTAGAGCTGCACGAGGCGGCGGGCGAGCGGGCCGCCGGGCGATGGAACGGACGGTGACGCGGACAAGGTGAGCCCCTCTGTGGTGGTAGTGGCCTGACGCATGACACTCTGTGGCGTGGAATCGGATGCCAACCATGGCCAATTCGAGGAAGGTGGACTGGCTCGCATGGCCCAGTGGACTTCGGCGATCGGCTCGACCCAGCTCGCCCGGCTGCTCACCTCGCAGCAGCCGCGCCCCGCGGGCCCCGGCACGCGCCGCCCGCCCGCCTACCGCTCCCTCGCCGACGGCATCCGCCTCCTCGTCCTGGAGGGGCGCGTCCCGGTGGCCACGCGGCTTCCTGCCGAGCGCGAACTCGCCCAGGCACTCTCGGTGAGCCGCACCACGGTCGCGGCCGCCTACGAGGCGCTGCGCGGCGAAGGGTTCCTGGAGTCCCGCAGGGGAGCGGGCAGTTGGACCGCCGTACCCGCCGGGAACCCGCTCCCCGCGCGCGGCCTTGAACCCCTGCCGCCCGAGGCCCTCGGCTCCATGATCGACCTCGGCACTGCGGCCCTTCCCGCCCCCGAACCGTGGCTGACCCGCGCCGTCCAGGGCGCCCTGGAGGAACTGCCGCCGTACGCCCACACGCACGGCGACTACCCGGCGGGGCTGCCCGCGCTGCGCACCATGATCGCCGAGCGGTACACCGCGCACGGCATCCCGACCATGCCCGAACAGATCATGGTCACGACCGGCGCGATGGGCGCCATCGACGCGATCTGCCACCTCTTCGCGGGCCGCGGCGAACGCGTGGCCGTGGAATCACCCTCGTACGCGAACATCCTTCAGCTGATGCGCGAGGCGGGTCTCAGGCTCGTGCCCGTCGCCATGGCCGACGGGCTCCAGGGGTGGGACCTCGACCGCTGGCGCCAGGTGCTGCGCGAGGCGGCGCCGCGGCTCGCCTATGTAGTCGCCGATTTCCACAATCCGACGGGTGCGCTCGCCGACGAGGAGCAGCGCCGCTCGCTGGTCGACTCCGCGCGCGCGGCGGGCACGGTGCTGGTGGTCGACGAGACCATGACCGAGCTGCACTTCGACGGGGACGGCGGGGACGGCCGGAGTGCGGCGATGCCGCGCCGGGTCTGCGCGTTCGACCCCGCGGGCTCCACGGTGGTCACGGTCGGCTCGGCCAGCAAGGCGTTCTGGGCGGGCATGCGCATCGGCTGGGTGCGGGCCGCGCCCGACGTCATCCGCAGCCTGGTCGCCGCGCGCGCGTACGCGGACCTCGGCACCCCGGTCCTGGAGCAACTGGCGGTGAACTGGCTGCTGAACACCGGGGGTTGGGAAGAGGCCGTCGCGCTGCGGCGCGCACAGGCGCGCGGGAACCGTGACGCGCTGGTTGCCGCCGTGCGGCGGGAGCTGCCCGACTGGGAGTTCGACGTGCCGGACGGGGGCCTCACCCTGTGGGTCAAGGCCGGCGGCCTGTCGGGCTCGCGCCTGGCCGAACTCGGCGAGCGGGTCGGGGTGCGTGTCCCCTCAGGGCCCCGCTTCGGCGTCGACGGGGCCTTCGAGGGGTACGTACGGCTGCCGTTCACCGTGGGCGGCGCCGTGGCCGACGAGGCGGCGGCACGGCTCGCGGCGGCGGCGCAACTGGTCCGGGACGGCCAGGGTGCGGGCGGGGACGTACCGCGCACCCTGATCGCGTAGCCGACTGCTGCTCCGGATGGAGAGCGCTGCTTCCTGTGCGCAGCGCCCGGCTCTCAGCGCTCGGCCAGCGCCTCTGCCTCGTCCGGCACCGCTTCGACCGGGGTCTCCATGGCCGCGTCCGCCGGCGTGCTGCGCTCCGGCAGCAGCGCGATGACCGCCTGCCGGTGGGCTTCGCTCGTCGCGTCGTCGTACGGGTCCGGGGTGGCGGGGACCTGGAGGCGATGGACGGGACCGGTGCCCAGGCGGGCGTAGCCGCGGCCCGCCGGGATGTCGGCGGTGGGTGTCGTCTGCGGCACGGTCCCGAGCACGTCCCGCAGTTCCTCCGGAGCGGCCGGGCCGAGCACCACGCGCGCGCGGGTGTGCTGCCGGACCGGGTCGATCAGGGCGTCGAGGCTGTCGAACTGTTCGGCCACGACGACCGTCACGCCGGCCGCGCGGCCGTGCCTGAGGGGCACCTGGAGGAGCGTCTGCGGGTCCTTGCGGCCGTCCGCGGCGGCTAGGTGGCCGAGGGCGCTGGGGCGGTCCAGCAGGATCCACAGCGGGCGCTTGATGTCGTCCGGGGTGGGGTGCCCGGCCTGTCGCGCCCGGTTCGCGGCGATCAGCCGCCGCTCCGTCTCGTGTGCGGCCCATTCGAGGCTGGTCAGGGCGCCGGCGAGCCCGCACTCCACGGCGAGCACTCCGGAGCGGCCGACCAGACACGCGTAGTCGCCCGTCCCGCCGCCCTCGACGATCAGCACGTCACCGTGGCGCAGCGCCTGCAGCGCCACGGAACGCAGCAGGGACGTCGTGCCGCTGCCCGGCTGGCCCGCGACCAGCAGGTGCGGCTCGGTGGAGCGGACGCCGGTGCGCCACACGACGGGCGGCACGTCCCGCTCCTCCTCGCCCGCCATCACGGGCAGCGTGCGCTGGACGCCGGTCGCGTCGGTGAAGCCGAGCACGGTCTCACCGGGCGAGGTCACGAAGGGTTGGGCGGCGATGTCCGTGGCCAGCGGGTCGAGCACGTTCACCGTCAGGTGGTTGCCCTCCTCGTCCCACGCGAAGTGGTACTCGCGGCCCCGGCCGAGCTTGGCGTGCAGCAGCTGCTCGATCCGGGCCCGCGACGCCGCCTCCCCGTCCGTGAAGTACGCGGGGTAGCGGATGTCGATCCGGTCGACACGGCCGTCGCCGTCGAAGTCGAACGTCTCGAAGGCCTTCTCCCAGTCGCCCCCGTGCGCGTACAGCGGGCTCGGGTCGTCGGCCACGGAGAAGTACGGTACGAGCGCCTCGTAGAGCGAGGAGAGGCGCTGTACCTGCGAATCGTCGGGGCCGGTCTGTTCCGGCGGCTTCGGATCGCGTCCCTTCCATGCGGCCGCTGCCATCAGGGTGATGAGCGCCAGCAGCGGACCGTACGGAATGAACACCACGACCAGGACGAGGGCGGCCACCAGGAAGAGCAGCGGTCCGCGCCGCTCCTTGGGGGTGTCCACCCACTTGTGCCGCCCGGCACCGGCCAGGCGGCGCAGGCCACGGCTGATCGTGATGAGGGGGTGGAGTACGTCGGTGGCACCGTCGGCGGCCGTCCGAGCCATGTCCCGGCTCCGGGCGATCGTGGCGCTGCCGTTGCTCAGAATGCGGGGGAGTGGGCGCCTGGCCACGTCGTTCTCCTGAAGGTGTGTGCGGGTGAGTGGTCCGTCAGAACTTGATCCCGCCGAGCAGGCTGGCGAGGCTCTGGCCGCCCGCCTTGATGCTCGGGGCGATGGCCGTGCCCGCCAAGTAGAAGCCGAAGAGGGCGCAGACCAGTGCGTGCGAGGCCTTCAGGCCGTCCTTGCGGAAGAACAAGAAGACGATGATGCCGAGCAGCACGACGCCCGAGATGGACAGGATCATGAGGGTTCTCCTGGTTGATGGGGACAGTCACCATGAGTTCTTCCAGGCTCACAGCATGTATCTATACGACAAAAGGTGCAAATGGGTGGAAATTCGTAGCTTTCACCCAATTGACCGGCTGTCGCTGAGCCGCTCGAGCGTGCTGCCGGACGGTCGTCCGCACTCTTCGTGATCTTTGCCTCGGTGGTGTCGGGTCATGTGCCGGACCGGGCAGTACCCTGTCGATTCACTCGTACGGCTGCACTGCCGTACCGGCACGCATGAGAAAGGCGGTCCGCCCGATGAGCGAAGCCCCCGACCCGGAGGTCGTGGAGCTGGCCACCAAGATCTTCGACCTCGCGCGACGCGGCGAGACGGAGGCTCTCGTGGGCTACGTGGACGCCGGGGTGCCGGCGAACCTCACGAACGACCGAGGCGACACGCTCGTCATGCTCGCCGCCTACCACGGGCACGCCGAGGCGGTGCGCGCCCTCCTGGAGCGCGGCGCCGACGCGAACCGTGCCAATGACAAGGGTCAGACCCCGCTCGCGGGCGCCGTCTTCAAGGGCGCCGACGACGTGATCAGGGCGCTGCTCGACGGAGGCGCCGATCCGGCCGCCGGGACCCCTTCGGCGGTCGACACGGCCCGGATGTTCGGCAAGACGGAGCTCGTCGACCTCTTCGGCACCTCCTGACACATCGGTTCTGACCAGGCAAAACGGGGGTGCGGTAAATGTGGTCGCGGTGTGCTCCGCCGCTGGGTCATGATGACGGCGTGATTTACGGACGCGAGGCCGGGGCAGGTGGTGCCCACGTGCAGAGCGGGCCGTGAACGGCCCGGTTCCGGGCCTTGGACGAGAGGCAGAGAAATGGGTAGCAGCAAGCAAGAGACGGCGGGCGCTCCGACGTGTTGTCGCGTGGCCAGGTAGGTGAGCATCCCGGTTGCGTCGACGCTTGATGTGAGGCTGTTTCCCATGTTCGAACCGGTCATAGCGCCCAGCGGTACGCTGCTCGGCCTGCTGCAGCGGGGCCGCGGCGACGGCACGCTGCACGCGCTGACGGCGCCTCGTGCCGAGGCGCTCGCGGCTCTCAATCACTGTGTGCTGAGCGATCCCCGCCACGACTGGCAGGTGGAGAACCGCTCGCTGTACTACGCCCGGCTCTACGTCGACCTCCATGGCGAGCTCGACGAGATCGAGCGGCATCTCTTCGACCCCGAGGACCTCCTCGACACCGAGGAGTCGCGCACGGGCCTCGCGCTCGCGGTCCTCGGCCACCTCGCCTCCTACGACAGGCGGGACGCCCTGGAGCTGCTGCGCAGGTACGCCGCCGTGGGCGGCAACTGGGCCTGGGCGCTCGACGAGCTGGCCCTGCGCGACGACGACGCGGGCCTGCGCGCGCTCGCCGAGCCGGTCCTCGCCCGCTTCCCGGCCGGCGCGGAGTCCGAGCTCGCCGTCGCCGTGCGCGACGCCTTCGAGCCGCGGCCCTGGCGCCTGTGGGCCGAGGATCCGCGCCCGCATGTGGGGGCACGCGTGCGTGCCGCCCAGGAGGCCGGCTCCTTCGACCGCTGGCAGCGGCAGATGCGGCCGTCTGGCCCGCGCCCCGAGTGGAGCGTGCAGGCCGTCTTCGACTGGGCGCAGGAGGGCTTCGAGCGGGGCGCCGTCCTGTACGTGCCCGCCGCCCGCTGCCTGACCGCCGTGGCGGGTCCGCAGGACCACGCCGAGATCGTGCGGGCCGCGCAGGACGGGACCGACGGGGCGCGCTGCACCGCCCTTCGCTACCTCGCCGACCAGCACGACCCGGTCGTACTCGATCTCATCGAGGCCGCCGTCGAGGCACCGTCCCGCGTGGTCGTGGACGCCGCCCTGGACGCCTTCGAGCGGATGCGCAGCGTCGCCGTCGTGCAGCGCGCCCGGCAGTGGGCGCCGCGGCCCGACGCGCTCGGCGCCGCCGCGGGCCGCATGCTCGCGTGCAGGGGCGGCGCACAGGACGGCGAATTCGTCCTCGCCTCCCTACGGGAGGCAGTACGCGGCGACGGCCCCGACGCCCCCACCCTCTGGCCGCTCGTCGACGGGGCAGGGCGGCTCGGCATCGTCTGCGCCGCCCCCGTGCTGCGGCACATCTACCGCGAGACGGCCTCCTCGCATCTGCGCGGGCGCGCCGCCCGCGCGCTCGCCGCCACCGATCCCTCCTTCCCCGCCGGGTTCGCCGTCGAGTGCCTGTGGGACTGCGAGGAGAGCACCCGCGAGGTCGCCGCGCGGCACGCCGAGACGGGCGACGCCCGCGTCGTCGATCAACTGCGCCGCCTCGCCGCCGATCCGGCCGAGGAGGACGAGGTGCAGACTGCGGTCCGCAGCAGGATCGGTCCCGACGCCACGGCGCTGTGACGCGCTGATTTCCGGGAGGTGGCCCTTCGGTGAGGGGCCGCCTCCTCCTCGTTCACCTGCGGTTTTCGGCGGCGGTCAACGCTCACGGACCGTTCCCCGCCAGGAAAGATCCACTTTGACGTGAGCACGTCCGGCGGGGCGACAAAGCCCGTATGCGTGTCGTCATCGTGACCGAGTCCTTCCCGCCCGACATCAACGGTGTGGCGCACTGCGCCCTGCAGACCGCGCGGCACCTCGCCGCCCGCGGCCACGAACCCCTCGTCGTCGCCCCCGCCACCCCCGCCGGACCGGAGGCGGACGCGGCCGCGCCCTGCCCGGTCGTCCGGGTGCCGTCCCTGCCGCTGCCCGGCTATCCGCAGGTCCGTGTCGCGCTGCCGGGGCGCCGCCTCGCGCAGACCGTGGCCGCGCACCGGGCCGAACTCGTCCATCTGGCCAGCCCGTTCGTGCTCGGTATGCGCGGCATGGCGGCCGCGACCCGGCTGCGCGTGCCCGCCGTGGCCGTCTACCAGACCGATCTGGCGGGCTACGCGCGTACCTACGTGGGGGCGGGTGAGGCCGCGGCCTGGCGGCGGATCCGCACCGTGCACGCCGCCGCCGACCGCACGCTGGCGCCCTCCACCGCCGCACAGCGCGACCTGGAGGCGCACGGGGTGCCACGGGTGCGCCTGTGGCCGCGTGGGGTCGACGCCGTACGGTTCCGGCCCGAGCGGCGCTGCGAGCTCCTCCGTGCCGACCTGGCGCCGCGTGGGGAGCTGCTCGTCGGATACGTGGGGCGGCTCGCGCCGGAGAAGAACGTGGAGCTCCTGGCGCGGGTGTGCGGCCTCGACGGCGTGCGGGTCGTGGTGGTGGGCGACGGGCCGAGCGAGGCGTCCCTGCGGGGCGCGCTGCCCGGCGCGCACTTCCTGGGGCGGCGCACCGGGGACGAACTCGCCCGGATCTTCGCCTCGTTGGACGTGTTCGCGCACACCGGGCCCCACGAGACGTTCTGCCAGACCGTGCAGGAGGCCATGGCGAGCGGGGTACCGGTGATCGCCCCGGCGGCCGGCGGGCCCCTCGACCTCGTCGAGCACGGCAGGACGGGGCTGCTCGTACCACCGGGTGACGCGGAGGCGGTGCGCGACGCGGTCTGGGCGCTCGCCGCCGATCCCGGGCTGCGCGCCGCATACGGGAGCGCGGGACGGGCCGCGGTGTCCGGGCGCAGTTGGGAGGCCGTGGGCGACCTCCTGGTCGAGCACTACGAGGAAGTGCTGCACGCGCGGTCGGCGGGGACGGGGGCGATGGCGGCATGAGCGGGCGACTGCGGATCGTGCGGATCGCGAACTTCGTCGCCCCCGCTTCCGGCGGGCTGCGGACCGCGCTACGAGAGTTGGGCGCGGGCTATCTGGCGGCGGGACACGACCCGGTGCTGATCGTGCCGGGGGAGCGGCTCTCGGACACGGAGACGCCCCAAGGGCGCGTCATCACGCTGCCGGGGGCGCCGCTCCCGGCGAGCGGCGGCTACCGCGTCCTGACCGACCGGCAGCGCGTGGGACGGCTGTTGGCGCGGTTGCGCCCGGACCGGCTCGAGGTGTCGGACCGGACGACCCTGCGGTGGACCGGTGCGTGGGCGCGCCGCGCGCGCGTGCCCGCCGTGATGGTGTCCCACGAGACCGCCCATGGAGTGCTGCGCACGTGGGGTCTGCCCGATGGTGCCGCGCGACGGGCCGCCGACGTGCTCAACGTCCGTACGGCGCACGCCTACACGCGCGTGGTGTGCACCACGGAGTGGGCCGAGCGCGAGTTCGTACGGATCGGGGCGCGCAACGTGGTGCGGGCGCCGCTCGGCGTCGATCTCGTGCGGTGCCGGCCGGGGGAGCGGAACCCGGATGTTCGAGCGCGCTACGCGCGCGTGGACGAGGTTCTGCTCTTCATGTGCACCCGGCTCTCCGTGGAGAAGCGGCCGGGCATCGGCCTCGACGCGGTGGCGCGGCTGCGCCGGTCCGGTGTGCCCGTCCGGCTCGTCGTGGCGGGGGACGGGCCCTTGCGGTCGCGGCTCGAACAACGCGCGCGGGCGCGGCAGTTGCCGGTCTCCTTCCTGGGGCACGTCGCCGACCCGGCGGCGCTGGCGGCCCTTCAGGCCACGGCCGACGTGTGCCTGGCACCGGGGCCAGCCGAGACGTTCGGGCTCGCCGCTCTCGAAGCGCTGGCCTGCGGCACGCCGGTCGTCGTCAGCGCGTCCTCGGCACTGCCGGAGGTGGTCGGCGGGGCAGGGGCTGTGGCCGAGGACAGCGGTGCGGCGTTCGCGGCAGCCGTCCGGGACGTGCTCGGGCGGCCTACACGGCAGCGTAGGGAAATAGCCCGCGCGCGTGCCGAATGCTTCGGGTGGGACGTCGCCGTGGACGCCTTCCTGGCGGCGCACGACGCGCCTGCCCGGGTCCGGCTTCGGGATGCGGCATGAAGGCGCTCAGGTTCGCCGCGCTGGGGGACTCGCTCACCGAGGGCGTCGGCGATCCGGTCGGTGGCGGATGGCGGGGCTGGGCCGCGCTGCTCGCCGAAGGACTGGCGCCCGCCGAAGTACCCGTGGAATTCCGCAACTTCGCGACCAGTGGGGCACAGTCCGCCGATGTGCTCCTGCGACAACTGCCAAGCGCGCTGGCGTTCGCTCCCGATGTCGCGTCCGTCGTGGTCGGCGTCAACGACACCCTGCGCGCCACCTTCGACATCCACGCTGTCGCCGCCCACCTGGACACCGTGTACGGGGCGTTCGCCGAACAGGACGCCGTGCTGCTCACCGCGTGCCTGCCCGACCCCGGCGCCCTGCTGGGCCTGCCCGGCGTCCTGGCACGCCCTCTCGCGCGCCGCCAGCGCGCCGTCAACTCCGTGGTCCACGCGCTGTCCCAGCGCCACGGAGCCGTCCATCTGCACGCCGCCGACGCCGCCTGGGCGGCCGACCGTGCCCTGTGGAGCGCGGACCGGCTGCACCCGGGCGAGCGGGGGCACCGCCAGTTCGCCGCCCGCTTCCACGACGTGCTCGCCGCCGCAGGGGTGGCGCTCGGCCCGGCGCCCGGCGTCGAGCCGGAGCGGCCCGCGCCGACCCGGGCCGCCGGCCTGTGGTGGCTCGCCACGGCGGGCACAGGGTGGGTCGCGCGGCGCTGCGCCGACCTGCTGCCCGAGCTCCTGGCGCTCGCCGCGGACGAGGTGCGGCACGACATGCGCGGCACCGGCGCCCGTCTCGACCTGCGGGCCTCCGCCGGGGTCGCGGCGGCGCTCGCCTCCGTCTCGGGTCTGGAGGTACCGCTCCTGGCTTGCGATCATGTGACGGGAGCCGCGGGAACGGCTCCCGGTACGAGCCGGCCGTGCGAGGTCTGCGCCTGACCGGGAGCGGGCCCCGCATCGCCTACGCACCACAGGAGTTGAGTCATGGCCCTCGATATCGCCGCGATCCGGGCACAGATCCCCGCCCTGAAGTCCGGCACGGCCCGCTTCGACGCGCCGGGCGGCACCCAGCCCCCCGCGCCGGTCATCGACGCCGTCGCCGCCGCGCTGACCGGACCGCTGGCGAACCGGGGGCGGATCACGGAGGGCGAGCGCCGTGCCGACGGGATCGTCGTCGAGACCCGTGCCGCGCTGGCCGATCTGCTCGGCACCACCCCCGGGACCGTCGTGTTCGGGCGCAGCGCCACACAGCTCGTCTACGACCTGTCCCGGATGCTCGCCAAGACCTGGAGGCCGGGAGACGAGGTGGTCGTCACCCGCCTCGACCACGATTCCAACATCCGCCCGTGGATCCAGGCGGCCGAAGCGGCGGGCGCCACCGTACGGTGGGCCGACTTCGACCCGGAGACGGGAGAGCTGCGGCCCGAGCACCTCAAGGCCGTGCTCTCGGAACGTACCCGCCTGGTGGCCGTCACCGCGGCGTCCAACCTGATAGGCACGCGTCCCGACCTGCCGGCCCTGGCCGCCCTCACCCACGAAGTGGGCGGGCTGTTCCACGTGGACGCGGTGCACTACGCCTCGCATGCCGCGGTCGACCTGGCGGCCCTCGGCGCGGACACGCTGGTCTGCTCGCCGTACAAGTTCCTCGGCCCGCACCTGGGCGTGCTCACCGGCCGCGCAGAGCTGCTCGAGTCGCTGAGCCCCGACAAGCTGCTGCCGTCCAGCGACGCCGTACCCGAGCGCTTCGAACTCGGGACCCTTCCCTACGAGTTGCTGGCGGGCACGCGGGCCGCCGTGGACTTCCTCGCGGACCTGTGCGCGGGCGCGCGAGGCAGCCGCAGGGAACGCCTCGTCGCCTCCTTCGCGGCCCTTGAGGAGCACGAGGACGCGCTGCGGCGGCGCATGGAGCGAGGGCTCGCGGACCTCGGGGGCATCACCCAGTACTCGCGGGCCGAGCGGCGCACCCCGACCCTCCTGTTCACCGTCGAGGGCCGGAGCCCGGCCGAGATCTCCCGGCACCTGGCCGACCACGGCATCGACGCCCCCGCCGGTTCCTTCTACGCGGTGGAGGCCTCGCGGCGGCTCGGCCTCGGGGACGCGGGCGGTGTCCGCGTGGGTCTCGCCCCGTACAGCAGCGCGGAGGACGTGGAGCGGCTGCTCGCAGCTCTGGAGGCGGTTGTGTCCTGAGGCGCGTGCAGGTGTCGTTGAACGATCCGTCGATACCAACGTTGTCTCGTTCCAGGAACTGCGCTTGAATTCGGCCGTGGCCATCGACGAACTCAACGCCCTCGCGGACGACCGCGCGCTGCTGGGACGCACCAGCACCGCGGAGCGCGTCGCGGACATCCTGCGGAACCGGATCGCGGAAGGTTTCTTCCCGCCCGGCACACGCCTGTCGGAGGACAGCATCGGAGGCGCCCTCGGGGTGTCGCGCAACACCCTCCGTGAGTCGTTCCGGCTGCTCACGCACGAGCGGCTGCTCGAACACCGGCTGAACCGCGGGGTCTTCGTGCGCGTCCTGAGCGTCGACGACGTCGAGGACATCTACCGGACGCGGCGCATGGTCGAGTGCGCCGTCGTACGGTCCCTGGGAGACCCGCCGTACGCCCTCGACCGGGTCGCCGGGGCCGTCGCCGACGGGCACCGGGGGGCCGAGCGGCGTGAGTGGAAGAGCGTCTCGACCGCCAACATCCACTTCCACCGCGAACTCGTCGCCCTGGCACGCAGTGAGCGCACCGACGAACTGATGCGCAGTGTCCTGGCCGAGCTGCGGCTGGCGTTCCATGTCGTGGACGACCCGCAGCGCCTCCACGAGCCGTACCTGGCACGCAATCTCGAACTCGTGGAAGTGCTGCGCGAGGGGCGCAGGGACACGGCCGAGACGCTGCTCGGCGAGTACCTCGACGACTCCCGCGAGGGGCTCGTCGAGGCGTACCGGCAGCGGATGCCGAAGGACGGTTAGCGGCCTTTCACGGCTCGTCGCCGGCGAGGTCGCGAGCCGTCGCATCTGCGCCGTTTCGACCGTTGTCAGACCCAGCGCATACCCTGTGCTCCGTGACTTCGCCTGCCAGCACGGAATCCGTTCCGCCCCAGCTCAGCGCGGGGCCGCGCCCCGCACCGGGCCCGGCCGCCGACGAAGGGCTCGCGCGCCGTCTTCGCGCGCTCGCGTGCACCGCGCCGCTGCACGACCTGGACGTGCGCAAGGCCAATCTCGCAGGCGAGTACTCGACGTACGGGATGGCGGAGGTGGCCCTGTCGGCCATCGACCTCGTCACACTGAACATGGACTTCGACACGGGCGCCGACCACGAGCAGATAGTGGCCAGGCTCGTTCCCCGCATCGCGGCCCAGGCCCCGCAGCGGCCCTCCGCCGAGCACGAGCGGGTGGCCCGCTGGGTCCTGGAGAACCTGATCAACGTCGGCAGCGTGGACCGCGGCTTCCGCGCCGTGTACGGCACGTTCGCGCCGGACGGCTCCTACGTACGGCGTGATTACGACTTCAAGCTGATCGAGGAGGTCCCCGGCTACGGGGGCAGCGTCTACCTCCGCACGACGGACGAGGCGGTGAACGTCCTGGTCGGCGCCCTCGACACGGACGTCACCAGCGCGCAGATCGCCGCCGAGGTCAAGCTGGAGGTGCTGATCAGCCGCGGCCGGCTCGCGGACGCGCAGCTCGCCGCCGAGCAGGCCAGGTACCGGACCGTGCAGTACTCGGAGACGCTCCGCAAGGCACTGGACGCGACGCGGCGCAATGTGCGCGCCGTCGACTGGCTGCGGGCCGTGCCCGACATGATCGCCGAGGCGCTCGACCACGTCGCGGACCGCTACCGGCACGAGAACGCGATCCTGACGAACATCCGTAAGGCCCGCGACGAGTCGGAGGACCAGGAGCACAAGCGCCGCGCCGCCGAGCTCGTCGACATCGTCAAGGACTGCATCCGCCGGCACACGCAGCTGCAGTCGCGCCTCCTGGAGGCCGGACCGCTGTTCCGCGCCGAGCAGGACCGGCAGGCCTTCACGGCGCCCTCCGCGCGCGCGGGCCTCGATCTGTACGGGCAGCTCCTCGCGCCGCTGCTGCCGCTGCCGGTGGAGAGCGCGACCAAGGCGACTGACGCCTTCTTCGCGCGCGGCACCGGGCTGCGTACGCCCGTGTCCGTCCGCGTCGGCGACCTGGTCGACATACTGCTCACGCCCCCCATGGAGCGCGAGCACCTCGGCGCGGAGATGCCCGAGCCGGACCTCATCGCCACGCCGGACGACAGCCGGTTCAGCGAGGAGCAGCTCGCGGGCGCCATGGAACTCCTCGACCTGCCGTCGGACGCGCCGCGCCGACTGTCCGGGCTGCTCGCCGACGCGCGCAAGCGCGACTCCGAACTGCCCTACCTGGTCGCCCTGTTGGCGGTTCACGCGGCGAGCCCGCCGGTCGGCACCGCCTACCGCCAGGGCGAGGAGAAGCTGCTGTTCGCCGTGGACGACGGCACCGAACTCGACGACCCGGAGTTCGGCGGCGCCGACCTCATCGTGGGCACGGCCCTGCTCGACGCGGCCGGGATGGCCACGGACCGGACGGAGGCCGCATGACGCCGCCCCACGGCCCCGTAGAGCACGCAGCACACGCAGAACCCATGAAGGAGCACCACCCGTGACCGAGTACGCCGAAGAGCACGCCGAGCGGGGCGAGCCCGACGCTTCGGGCTCGGCCAGGGCCCAGGCGCCCGTCACCCCGGCCGACGCCGCCGACGCGGCGCGGCTCGTCTCCTTCGGCCTCCAGCCGAAGCTGCAGCCCTCCCGCGACCAGGAGTACGGCGAGCTGCTGCGCCGCTATCGCGAGGACCCGGCCTTCGCTCGGCTCGCCGACGCCGTGGCGAGCGGACTCGGTCTCGTCGTCCTGGAGGTGTCCCCGCGCGCGGGGATGGCCGTGACCGCGGCCGAGGACTCCGTGTTCGCGGTCCGCATGGGCGACTACGCGCGCCGGACGACCGCCGATTCCACCGACCGCTTCCTGCACGGCCTCGCTCACCTCGCGGTCGCCGCGCTCGCCTTCCCGCGCCCCGAGGACCTCGCCGACGACGGCTACATCGGCCGCGTGAGTGTCAACGGGGTGGACGCCTTCGTCCGGCAGGCCTGCCGCAAGCTGGAGGAGCGGGCCGAGGAGACCGGCGAGAACACCGACCCGGCGACCGAGGCCCCCGGGCTCGAAGCCGCCTGGCGGATCTGGGCGCGCCGCAGCTCCACGGGAGCCACCAAGGACACCCGCCGCCTCGCCAGTTCGACGACCGGCATCGTCGGCAAGGCCGTCGCGTTCCTCACCGACTCCGGCTTCCTGCAGAGAACCGGCGACGACTCGGGCGGCACGTACCGCACCACCGCCCGCTACCAGCTCCAGGTCCGCGACATGGCCGGCACGGCCGCCATGGCCGAACTCCTCGAACTCGGGGTCGTCCCCGTGACCGACGGGTCCGCGAGCCTGGTGCCGCCGATGGACGAGGACGCGACCGGGCTCGCCGCCGACGCGGGCCTGCCGTTCCACTCCTGACCTTCTTGAACTTCCGTACCTACCACGAGAGTCCGCCATGTACGAGCTGTCCCGGGTTCGCCTCTACTCCATCGGGCCCGCCGGTGCACGCTACGCCGACACCGTGCTTGACCTGCGGGGCGTCGGCGAGCCCGTGCCCGACCCCGCACCCACCCAGGCGGAGTTCTTCGAGGACGAGCCCGTCGGCCCGCCGCGCCGCCCCGCGCCGGCCGGAGTGCTCTTCCTGGAGAACGGCGGCGGCAAGTCGGTCCTGCTCAAGCTGATCTTCTCGGTCATGCTGCCCGGCCACCGGAACACACTGGGCGGCGCTAGCTCCGGCGTGCTGCGCAAATTCCTCCTCGCCGACGACTGCGGACACGTCGCCCTGGAGTGGCAGCACACGCTGACCGGCGAGTGCGTCGTCGTCGGCAAGGTGAGCGAGTGGCGCGGGCGGCAGGTCTCCAACGACCCGCGGAAGTTCGCCGAGGCCTGGTACTCGTTCCGGCCGGGCCCCGGTCTGAGCCTCGACTCGCTGCCGGTCGCCGAGTCCAGCGCCGTACGTCCCGTCGCCGAGGGCGCCTCGGGCGCGCAGGGGCGGCGCCGCACCATGAAGGGCTTCCGTGACGCGCTGACGGAGGCGGGCAAGGCGTACCCGCACCTGGAGGTGCACTGGGAGGAGATCCACGACCGGTGGAACGAGCACCTCGGTGACCTGGGCCTCGACCCCGAACTCTTCCGCTACCAGCGGGAGATGAACGCGGACGAGGGCGAGGCCGCGGGCCTCTTCGCCGTCAAGAAGGACTCCGACTTCACCGACCTGCTGCTGCGCGCCGTGACCGACACGCGGGACACGGACGGCCTCGCCGACCTGGTGAGCGGGTTCGGGAACAAGCTGGGCCGGCGCTCCGAGCTGATCGCCGAGCGCGACTTCACCGCGGGCTCCGTCGACCTGCTCACCCGCATCGTGGAGGGCGCGGACACGCGGGCACGCGCGCGGGACATCCACACCGCGAGCGAGCGCCGTACGCGCACGCTCGCCCGCCGCCTGTCCGCCCGCGCCGCCGTCGAGCGCGGCCGCACCGGGGAGCTGGCCCAGCAGGTCACCGCCGCCGCGCACACCGTCACCGAGGCGGAGTCGGCGCGCGAGCGCAGCTCCCTGATCGCCGCCGAACTCGCCTACCGGCACGCCTCCTTGGCGCTCGCCGGAGCGGAGAAGGCCGCCGCCGCGCAGAAGCGCGAGCTGGCCGACGCGCGCAATCTCCACTCCGCCTGGCAGGCCGCCGAGGCCGTCCTGCGCCACCGCGCCGCCGCGGACCGCTCCGCGCGCGTGGCCGTCGCCATCCGCGAGGCCGAGCGCGACGCCGCCCCCGCGCTCGCGGCCCGCGCCAAGGCCGCGTCCGAACTCGTCCGGGCGCTGCACAGCGCCGCCGAGCAGTCCGAAACGCACGCGAACGAGGAGGAGGAGCGCTCCGCCGTCCTCCAGGAGGCGGGCGAGACCGCGCACCGCGACGCCACGGCCGCCGCCACCGAGGCCCAGCGCGCCCGCAGTGAACTCGGGCACCTGCGCCAGCGGTTGACCGAGGTCGAGCAGGAGACCACCGAGGCCGTGCGCGCCGGGTGGCTCGACGACAGCGCACCCGACGCCGACCCGGCGCGCGCCGCGCTCGCCGCGGCCGACGCGGAGAAGACCACCGTCGCCGCGTGGGACACCGCGCGCGAGGCCGCCCGCCGGGCCTCCGAGCACGCGCGCGAGGCCGCTGCCACCGAGGCGCGCGCCGAGCTGACCGCGGCCCGCGCCGCCGACGCCGCGAGCGCCGCGGAGCAGGCCCACCAGGCGGAGGAGCGGGCCGCCGCCGCCCTCGCGGGGGAGGAGCGGCTGGCCGAACTGCTGGGCGTGGGCGGGCAGTTCGAGTCCTCCGAATCCGGTGAGGGCGCCCAGGACGCGTCCGCCGCCGGCGGGGGCCTCGCCGACGGAACCGCCGGGGGCTCCCTCACCGCCGAGGACCTGGACCGCGCCGCCGACGACCTGAAGGCGTTGCTCGACGACACCGTGACCGCCGCCGAGCGGCAGCTCTTCGAGCTCCGCACGGCCGCCGCCGACGACTCCCGGATCCTGGGCGCCCTGGGCGACGGCGGCCTGCTCCCGCCGGGCCCGGACGTGCTGGCCACCGTCGAGTTCCTCGGTGAGCACGGCATCCCGGCGCTGCCGGGCTGGCGCTACCTCGCCCAGTCCGTGGATCCGGTCGACCACGCGCGCGTGCTCGCCGCCCGGCCCGAGCTGGTCGATGGCGTCGTGATCACCGACCCGGCGGCTCACGAACGGGCCCGGGAGGCGCTCGCCGGTGCGGCCCTGCTGCCCCGCTCCGCCGTCGCCGTCGGTACCGCCGCCGCACTGCTGGCGCCCACCCCGGCAGAGAACGCGTCCTCCACCGAAGGCGCGGCCGTCTTCCTCGTCCCGCCGAACCCGGCCATGCACGACGAGCACGCCGCCGACGAGGAGCGGCAGGCGCTGCGCGAGCGCGCGGCCGGGCGCGACGAGGACATCCGCACGCTCGCCGGGCGCCTCGCCAAGGACCGCGAACTGGCGGCGCGCCTCACCTCCTGGCGCTCCGGCTGCCCCACGGGCCGCCTCGCCGAACTCGCCGCCGCGGCCCACGAAGCCCGTACGTTCGCCGAGGAGTCCGAGGCCGAACTCGCGGAGGCCCGCACCCTGCGCGCCGAGGCCGACGAGTCCGCCGCAGAGGCGACCCGCGTGCGCGACGAGCGCCAGGAGGCGGCGCAGAAGGCGCGCCGCGCCGCCGACGCGCTCGCCGGACTCGCGTTCCGCCTGCGCGAGCGCGCCGGCTGGCAGGCGAAGGTCCGCGAACTCGCCGACGAGGCCGTCGAGTCGGAGGCCCGCGCCCAGTCCTGCCTGGAGCACGCGCGTTCCGCCGACGAGGACCGCCGCGCCGCCCAGCGCTCCGCCGACGACGCCCGCCGCACTGCCCGCACCCTGCGGGCCGAGCGCGCCGAGATCGCCGGCGCCCCCGACGACGTACCGGAGGGGACGGCACCGCAGGCGTCGCTGCCCGCGCTGCGCGAGGCGTACCGGGCCGCGTCCCAGGTCTACGAGAAGGTGGGCGTCGGCGCCGACCTGCGGGCCGAGCAGGCCCGCGCCGAGTCCGACGAGTCCGCGGCGCTCGCCGAGCTGGACCGGCTCAGCAACAAGGTCCGCACCCGCGCCGCCACCCTGCTCGAAACCTCCGAAGGCGCCGACGGGCCCTCCCGGCAGGCCGCCGCCGCCCGCGCCGAGGAACTCGTCCAGCTGCTGGAGACCCGCGCCTCCACCGCGAGCGAGCAGCTCGGCCGACTGCGCGGCGAGGCCGAGCGGCACGCGCCCGAGGACGGAGACGCGCACACGGAGCTGCCCGAGGACCTCGTCCCGTCCGACACCGAGCACGCGCAGACCCTGCTGCGCACGGCCACCACCGAACTCGCCGTCCGCACCGACGCGTTGAGCACCGCCCGCGCCGCCCACGCCGAGCTGCTCGACGCGCACCGTGCCGCGGAGGACGGGGCCGGCGGCTTCGACGAGACCGCGGCGCTCCTGCGCGACCTGCTGCGCGACCACGCGGACCCGGCGGAGGAGCAGGACGAGCACGAGCCCTTCCCGGGTGCCCTGGAGGAGGCCCGCCAGACGGCGGCCGAGACCCGGCGCTCGCTGCGCGGCTGCGCCGCCGACCTGTCCGCGGCCGAGGCGGCGGTCCGCGAGGCGAGCGACATCCTCGTACGGCACGCGAACTCGACGCGGTACGAGCAGGTGCGCACGCCCGCCCGCCAGCAGATCCGCGAACTGCCCGCGTCCGCCCTGCCCGAGCACGCGCAGAAGTGGGCCGACGCGTTCGCCCCCCGGCTGCGCGTCCTCACCGACGAGCTGGCCCAGCTGGAGCGCAACCGCGACTCGATCGTGGACCGGCTGCGCGGCCTCGTGGAGTCCTCGCTCGCCACCCTCCGCTCCGCACAGCGCCTGTCCCGGCTGCCCGAGGGGCTCGGCGAGTGGTCCGGGCAGGAGTTCCTGCGGATCCGCTTCGAGGAGCCCGACCAGGCCACGCTGACCGAGCGACTCGGCGAGGTCATCGACGACGCGACCAGCGCGGCCGTGAAGAAGAACTCCGACCTGCGCCGCGACGGCATGTCCCTGCTGCTGCGCGGTGTCAGCGCGGCACTCGAGCCCAAGGGCATCGCCGTGGAGATCCTTAAGCCGGACGCGGTGCTGCGCGCCGAGCGCGTCCCCGTCGGACAGATGGGCGACGTGTTCTCCGGCGGTCAGCTGCTCACCGCGGCCATCGCCCTGTACTGCACGATGGCCGCGCTGCGCTCCAACGACCGGGGCCGCGACAAGCACCGCCACGCGGGCACGCTGTTCCTCGACAACCCGATCGGCCGCGCCAACGCGACGTACCTGCTCGAACTGCAGCGTGCGGTGTCCGACGCGCTCGGTGTGCAACTCCTCTACACCACCGGCCTGTTCGACACGACGGCGCTCGCCGAGTTCCCCCTCGTGATCCGGATGCGCAATGACGCGGACCTCCGGGCCGGCCTGAAGTACATCAGCGTGGAGGAGCACCTGCGTCCTGGCCTGCCGCAGCAGGACCCCGAGGGCGAGACGGTGCACGGGGAGATCACGGCCACGCGGATGTACAAGCGGCCCGTCGAAAGCTGATGCCTGACCGCGCGGCGGGGGCGGCTCAGGAGTGGGTCAGCTGCCCGGCCCCGCCGCGCCTGCGTATGTTGACCGAGTCGGGCCGCGCGACGCCGCGCCGTGACCTCGCGGCACGGCGGGCCTGGCGGCGCTCCTTGCGCAACTGCCGGGCCGTGCTGGCCGGGACCGAGACGACGCCGTGCCGCTGGTTCCACACCTGACGCGTCACCCAGACGTCGAGAACGCCCCATGTCGCCACCACGGTGCTCGCCACGCTGCTGATCACCATGGGGAAGGCCAGCCAGGAGTCGGTCAACGTGGAGAACACGGCGATCATGGCCTGGATCAGGGTGAGCGCGACTATGAGGACGGCCCGCACCGCGGACGTCCGTACGGGATCGGGCATCCGGCGCCGACGCGCCGGCTCCTCGACCCACAGCCCATTTCGCTCCGCCGTGCCCATCGCCACGTCACTCCCCACCGCTCGTGGGCCCTCAACGGCCCTCAAGCCGATGCCCCCGCACCGGCACTGCACAGTGACTGCCCGAATTGCCGTGCTTTACGCCGTCGACTCGCCCTCCCTTGATGAAGACGAACGGTGGGCCCGGAAGATTCCCGCTTCGGGGAACTCGCCTGTTCCGGGGGTGCGCTGCGCAGGATTCCGGCCAACTCTTCGACAGTACGGGCCGGTTGAGATCCCGTTCGGTGCGGGTCTCGGACGGAGGGAATCTCCCGCAATGACGGACAACTCATGATCTCAGCACCACCGTTCACTCGGACATCATCCGGACAGGCCTTCGAGTTGCTCCTGTCTCAGTAGTAGGCTCGCGCCGTTTGTTGACGCACATGTGTGCCCCTGAAGGCAGAGGGGTCGATCTGGGGGAGGCCATGCGCTTTCGCGGGAAGTCCATCCGCCGGAAGATCGTGGCGTTGTTGCTGGTGCCGTTGCTGTCCCTGACGGCCATCTGGGCCTTCGCCACGGTGATCACGGGCCGCGCCGCCGTCCAGCTGATCTCCGCGGGCCAGGCGATCGACTCGGTCGCCTACCCGCTGGTCGCCACGAGCCGCTCCCTTCAGGCGGAGCGCCGCCAGACGCTCGTCTATCTCGCCGACCCCCGCGCCTCCGACGCCCAGTCGGCGCTGCGGGCCAAGCGGACCACGGCCGACGAGTCGATCACCCGGATCAAGGAAAAGGTGCGCGACGGCGACGTCCGCGACGACCTGGACGGCGACGCCCGGGTCTCTCTCGACACCGCCGTCGAGAGCCTCGACGACATCGCCTCGCTTCGTCGGAACGTCGACGAAGGCACCGTGACCCGCGCCCAGGCCCTCGAGTTCTACAACCGCCTCATCGCGCCGACGTACGACTTCCTGCTCGACCTCACGGCCCTCGACGACGCGAAGGTGGAACGCCAGGCGCGCGCCCTCGTCGGCGTACTCAAGGCACGCGAACTCCTGTCCCAGGAGGACGCCCTGGTCGGCTCGGGACTCGTCGCCCGCCGGTTCACCCAGCAGGAACTGCGGCAGGTCTCCGACCTCGTCGCCCAGCGTTCCCTCCTCTACGAGAGCAATCTCGCGCTCCTGCCCGACTCCGAGCGCTCCCGCTATCAGCGGTACTGGAGGAGCCCGGACACCAACCCGCTACGCACCGCGGAGGAAGCGGTCGTGAACGGCTCCCCCGGCACACCGAAGGGCGTCACCGCGCGCAGCTGGGACAAGGCCTCGCAGTCGGTGCTCGGCGAACTCGTCCACCAGGACACCGCCGCGACCGAGCGCTACCAGGACCGCGCCCGCCCGGAGGCCATCGCCGTCCTGGTGCGGGCAGGGGTCGCCGGAGTGCTCGGACTGCTCGCCCTGCTCGTCTCCCTGTACCTCTCCGTACGCATCGGCCGCGGCCTCGTCCGTGACCTGCGGCGGCTCCGTCTGGAGGCGCACGAGGCCTCCGGTGTGCGGCTCCCCGCAGTGATGCGCCGCCTCGCCGCGGGGGACGAGGTCGACGTGGAGACCGAGGCGCCGCGTCTCGAATACGACAGGGACGAGATCGGGCAGGTCGGCCAGGCGCTCAACACCCTGCAGCGATCCGCCGTCGAAGCCGCCGTCAAGCAGTCCGAACTGCGCCGCGGCGTCTCCGAGGTGTTCGTCAACCTCGCCCGGCGCAGCCAGGTCCTGCTGCACAAGCAGCTGACCCTGCTCGACACCATGGAGCGCAGGACCGAGGACACCGACGAACTCGCCGACCTCTTCCGCCTCGACCACCTCACCACCCGGATGCGCCGTCACGCGGAGGGCCTGGTGATCCTTTCCGGCGCCGCTCCGTCCCGGCAGTGGCGCAGACCCGTCCAGCTCATGGACATCGTGCGGGCGGCCGTCGCCGAGGTGGAGGACTATGAGCGCATCGAGGTACGCCGGCTGCCGAGGATCGCCGTGACCGGTCCCGCCGTCGCCGACCTCACCCACCTCGTGGCCGAACTCCTGGAGAACGCCACGGTGTTCTCGCCTCCGCACACCGCCGTACAGGTCGTCGGTGAGCGCGTCGCCAACGGCTTCACCCTGGAGATCCACGACCGCGGCCTCGGCATGGCGTCCGACGCGCTGCTCGACGCCAACCTGCGCCTCGCCGAGACACCGGAGTTCGAGCTCTCCGACACCGACCGGCTCGGCCTGTTCGTGGTCAGCCGCCTCGCCCAGCGGCAGAACATCCGCGTCTCCCTCCAGCCGTCGCCCTACGGCGGCACCACCGCGGTCGTCTTCATCCCGGACTCCCTGCTCACGGACGCCCCCGACACCGAGGGCGCCGGCTTCCGTCTCGACCGGCCGGGCGCGCCGCGCCGCACGTCCCCGTCGGCGACCCGACCGGACCCGGGCACCGTCGCCGGGCTGCCCGGCCTGCCGGCCTCCGTGCTCCACGGGCCGGTCGAGCTGGAGGCCCCGCTGACGACCTCCGACATGACCGAGTTCCCCGGAGCCCTCGGCGACGAGGACAGCGAGCGCGGCGGTCTGTTCCGCCACCGCCGTACCGTGGCCGGGCCTCCCGGTGAACAGCACCAGCAGGCCGAGGACGACGGCGCCGGGACCGACGGCATGGACGCCTTCCGCCGCACGGGAGGCCCGCGCCGCTCCGGGGACCGCGACGCGCAGGACCCGACAGCCGGTCCGGAGGGGCCGCTGCCGCTTCCGCGCCGGCGCGTGGCCAAGCTCGTCAGTTCGCACGGCAGGCCCGTGACCCACAGCCGGCCCGCCGCGGCCGACCGCGCCGCGCCCGAACCCGGCGAGCGGCACGACAGGGGCAACGGCGATGGCAACGGCGACAGCAATCGCGACGGTGAGCGTGCCGAGCGGGACTCTCCGACCGGCCTCCCTCGCCGCCGCACCCGTGCGGTGGAGGAGACCGCGGCCCCGCGCGAGACCCCCGAGCCCGCAACGGACGCCCAACAGCCCGGCACGCCAAGCACGCCGGGCACCACGTCCGGCGGCCTGCCCCGCCGCGTCCGACAGGCCAACCTGGCCCCGCAGTTGAAGGACGGCCCGGACCTGCGCGGCGACAGCGCGGCACCGGCCGAAGACAGCACTTCTTCCGCACAGCCCGCCGACCGGGACGCCGACGAGGTGCGCAGCCGTATGGCCTCGCTCCAACGCGGCTGGCGGCGTGGACGCGCGGAGAACACCGCGGGCGATGAGCGCGCCGACGGTACAGCACGAGGAACGAAAACTGAGGGGGACGGTCGATGACCGCGCCGAAGGCCAATGCGCAGACCACCAACGGTGTTGTCGGTGAGCTCAACTGGCTCCTGGACGACCTGGTCGAGCGTGTCGCCGGCATCCGCAAGGCGATGGTGCTCTCCGGCGACGGGCTGCCGACGGGTGTCTCCGAGGGCCTCAGCCGCGAGGACAGCGAACATCTCGCCGCGGTGGCCTCCGGATTCCACAGCCTCGCCAAGGGGGTGGGCCGGCACTTCGAAGCGGGCGGGGTCCGGCAGACGGTCGTCGAACTCGACGAGGCCTTCCTGTTCGTCACCGCGGCGGGCGACGGCAGCTGCCTCGCGGTGCTGTCCGACGCGGACTCCGACGTCGGCCTCGTCGCCTACGAGATGACCCTGCTCGTCAAGCGCGTCGGAGTGCATCTGGGGACGGCCCGGCGCACGGACCTGCCCGCCGGAGGGTAGTGGATTGGCATGAGACCTGACGGTCAGGAGACGCACCACTGGTTCGACGACGACGCGGGTCCCGTCGTACGTCCGTACGCCATGACGCGCGGCCGCACCACCAGCGCGGCCCAGCACCGGCTCGACCTGATCGCGGTCGTCGTCGCCGAGCAGCAGGAAGGCGACGTGGCGACGGACCAGACGCTGTCGCCGGAACACGTCGACATCGTCGAACTCTGCCAGGACGCCCCGCAGTCCGTGGCCGAACTGGCCGCGGAGCTCGATCTTCCGATCGGGGTGGTGCGCGTCCTCATCGGGGATCTCGTCGACGACGAACTGGTCCATGTGACGCGGCCGGTTCCACCTGCGGAGCTGCCCGACGCGAGTATTCTCCGCGACGTGATCGACGGCCTCAGAGCGCTCTGATCCGACAGCGGAGCCTGCGGGGCACAGGAACGGGGCGGACGGCGGGAGACACGCGTGGCAGGCTGGCAGTTCTGGATCGACCGAGGCGGCACCTTCACGGATGTCGTGGCCCGGCGGCCCGACGGCCGCCTGCTCACGCACAAGCTGCTCTCCGACCACCCGTCGCGCTACGCCGACCCGGCCGTCTTCGCGATCCGTGAACTCCTCGGCGAGGGCGCGGAACAGACGCCCGGCGACAGCCCCGGTGACCTCGTCGACTCCGTCCGCATGGGCACCACGGTCGCCACCAACGCCCTCCTGGAGCGCCGCGGCGAGCCGACCGCCCTCGTCATCACGCGCGGCTTCCGCGACGCCCTGCGGATCGCCTACCAGAACCGGCCCCACATCTTCGCCCGCCGCATCGAGCTGCCCGAACTTCTCCATGAGCGCGTCATCGAGGTGGACGAACGGGTGGACGCCCAGGGCGAGGTGGTCACCCCGCTCGACCTGGACTCCCTCGAAGCCTCGCTGCGCAGGACCTACGAGGACGGCATCCGCGCCGTGGCCGTCGTCTGCCTGCACAGCCACCTCCACCCCGATCACGAGCGCGAGATCGGCGCCCTCGCCGGGCGCATCGGCTTCCCGCAGATCTCGCTGTCCAGCGAGGTCAGCCCGCTCATGAAGGTCGTGCCACGAGGTGACACGGCCGTCGTCGACGCCTACCTGTCGCCCGTCCTGCGCCGCTACGTGCGCCAGGTCGCCGAGCAACTCCCCGACGTACGGCTGATGTTCATGCAGTCCAACGGCGGACTCGCGGAGGCCGGCCAGTTCCGCGGCAAGGACGCCATCCTGTCCGGGCCGGCGGGCGGCATCGTGGGCATGGCCCGGATGTCGGGTCGCGCGGGCTTCGACCGCGTCATCGGCTTCGACATGGGCGGCACCTCCACGGACGTCTCGCACTTCGCGGGCGAGTACGAGCGCGTCCTCACCACGCAGATCGCCGGAGTGCGGCTGCGCGCGCCCATGCTCGACATCCACACCGTCGCCGCGGGCGGCGGCTCCGTGCTGCACTTCGACGGCAGCCGCTACCGGGTCGGACCCGACTCGGCCGGCGCGGTGCCGGGACCTGCCTGCTACCGGGGCGGCGGACCGCTCACGGTCACCGACGCCAACGTCGCCCTCGGCCGCGTCCAACCCGCTCACTTTCCGCATGTGTTCGGCCCCGAAGGGGACCAGCCGCTCGACGACGGTCTCGTACGCGAGCGCTTCGCCGCCCTCGCCACCGAGATCCGCGAGAAGACCGGTGACGCGCGCACGCCGGAGCAGGTGGCCGAGGGCTACCTCCAGGTCGCCGTGGCGAACATCGCCAACGCCGTGAAGCGCATCTCCGTGCAGAAGGGCCACGACGTCACCCGCTACGCCCTCACCACCTTCGGTGGCGCCGGAGGCCAGCACGCGTGCAAGGTCGCCGCCGAACTCGGCATCCGGACGGTCCTCGTACCGCCCATGGCGGGCGTCCTCTCGGCGCTCGGCATCGGACTCGCCGACACCACGGCCATGCGGGAACAGTCCGTCGAGGCCAGCGTCGCCCCCGCCTCGATGCCGCACATCCTCAAGACCGCCGACGACCTGGAGAGCGCCGCACGCGAGGAACTGCGCGCCGAGGACGTACCGGAGCAGCGTATTCGGATCGTGCGCAGGGCCCAGCTCCGCTATGACGGCACGGACACCGCGCTCACCGTGGAGCTCGCCGAACCCGACGCCATGACCCGCGCCTTCGAAGAACGTCATCGCGCTCACTACTCCTTCACCCTGGACCGACCGCTCGTCGTCGAATCACTCTCCGTAGAAGCCACTGGCCTGACCGATCCCCCCGATCTCTCTCACCTCGCATCCCCCTCCACCGCCCCGCGGGCCTTCGCGACCGTCCGCCTGCATTCAGGCGGAGCCTGGCGCGACGTACCCCTCCACCACCGGGACCAACTGCCGCCCGGCGAAACCGTCCAGGGGCCGGCGATCATCGCCGAGGACGGCTCGACGACCGTCGTCGACGACGGATGGCAAGCGGCCCTCGCGGACGACGGCCACCTGATCCTTGAACGGTCGGCGATTACAGAGAGTTCCGATCTCGATACGGAAATCGACGAGGAAGCCGACCCCGTCATGCTCGAGGTCTTCAACAACCTCTTCATGTCGATCGCGGAGCAGATGGGCGCCCGCCTCGAATCGACCTCGCAGTCCGTCAACATCAAGGAGCGCCTGGACTTCTCCTGCGCGCTCTTCGACCCCGACGGCAGCCTGGTCGCCAACGCCCCGCACATCCCCGTCCACTTGGGCTCGATGGGCACCAGCGTCAAGGAGGTCATCCGCCGCCGCGGCTCGACCATGCGGCCCGGCGACACCTACGCCGTCAACGACCCGTACCACGGCGGCACACACCTGCCCGACGTCACCGTGATCACCCCGGTCTTCGGCACGGACGGTGACCGGATCCTGTTCTACGTCGCCTCGCGCGGGCACCACGCCGAGATCGGCGGCATCGCCCCCGGCTCCATGCCCGCGAACAGCCGCACCATCGACGAAGAAGGCGTGCTCTTCGACAACTGGCTGCTCGTGGAGGCCGGCCGGTTCCGCGAGGAGGAGACGCTGCACCTGCTGACCGAGGCACCCCACCCCTCCCGCAACCCGCGCACGAACCTCGCCGACCTGCGCGCCCAGATCGCGGCCAACCAGAAGGGCGTCGACGAAGTCGCCCGCATGATCGAGAACTTCGGCCTGGACGTCGTGCTCGCCTATATGAAGCACGTACAGGACAACGCCGAGGAATCCGTGCGACGCGTCATCGACGCCCTGGAGGAGGGCGAGTTCAGCTACGAGACCGACTCGGGCGCGGTCATCCATGTGCGCGTGAGCGTGGACCGCGCACAGCGCCGCGCCACCGTCGACTTCACCGGCACCTCCGCCCAGCTGCCGACGAACTTCAACGCCCCGTTCGCCGTCGTCAACGCCGCCGTCCTGTACGTCTTCCGGACGCTCGTGGATGACGACATCCCGCTCAACGACGGCTGCCTGCGCCCCCTGAACATCGTCGTGCCACCCGGGTCCTTCCTCTCACCCCAGCCACCCGCCGCGGTCGTCGCGGGCAACGTGGAGACGTCACAGGCCATCACCGGAGCCCTCTACGGAGCCCTGGGCGTACAGGCCGAGGGCTCCGGCACGATGAACAACATCACCTTCGGGAACGCGCGTCACCAGTACTACGAGACGGTGGCCTCCGGCTCCGGCGCCGGGGACGGCTTCCCCGGGGCGCCCGTCGTACAGACCCACATGACCAACTCCCGGCTCACCGACCCCGAGGTCCTCGAATGGCGGCTGCCCGTCCTCCTGGAGGAGTTCGCGGTGCGGCGCGGCAGCGGGGGAGCGGGCCGCTGGCCGGGCGGCGACGGAGCCGTGCGGCGCATCCGCTTCCGTGAGCCGATGACCGTCTCCACCCTGACCCAGCACCGCAGGGTGCCGCCCTACGGGATGGCGGGTGGCGCCCCCGGAGCCCTCGGCGCCAACTCCGTGGAGCGCGTGGACGGCACCGTCACCCACCTCGACGGCAGCGACACGGCCGACGTGGCCCCCGGCGACGTACTCGTCGTCGAAACGCCAGGAGGCGGCGGCTACGGGCCGCCCGAGGCGAGCAGCAGTACCCGAGACAGCGACACCAGCGAGGCAGGAGAGACACAGCCATGATCTTCGGGCGTTCTGAGCGCCGAAAGGCCCCCGTCGAGCCCGTGACGCTCAAGATCCTGGTGGCCGGCGGCTTCGGCGTGGGCAAGACGACCCTGGTCGGCGCGGTCAGCGAGATCAGGCCGCTGCGCACGGAGGAACTCCTCACGGAGGCGGGCCGCCCCCTGGACGACACCGCGGGCGTCGAGCTCAAGGCCACCACCACGGTGGCGATGGACTTCGGCCGCATCACGCTCCGCGACGACCTGGTGCTCTACCTCTTCGGCACACCGGGCCAGGACCGCTTCTGGTTCCTGTGGGACGAGTTGGCGACCGGCGCTCTCGGAGCGGTCGTCCTCGCGGACACCCGCCGCCTGGAGGACTGCTTCGCCGCGGTCGACTACTTCGAGCGGCGCTCCATACCGTTCATCGTCGGCGTCAACTGCTTCGACGGCGCCGCCCGTCACCCGGCCGACGCGGTCCGCCAGGCGCTCGACCTCGACCCGAACGTCCCCGTGCTCCTGTGCGACGCGCGCGACAAGGAGTCGGTGAAGGACGTGCTGATCGGCGTCGTCGGTCATGCAGCTGAAGCCGCCGAGCACAGGCAGCCCGCGGCCACCTGAGCACGTACAGCGGCGGCCCGCACCCCCGCCGACCGGGGTCCGAACCGCCGCGTACGCGCGCGTGGATGGCTGTACGTCACCACGCGCGGGGACATGGCCTACGCGCCGTCTCCGTCGTCGTGCCAGCCGAAGCTCTTCTCCACGGCCTTGCGCCAGTTGCCGTACTCGCGGTCCCGGACGCCCGCGTCCATCGAAGGAGTCCACTCGGCGTCGCGCTGCCAGTGCGCCTTGAGCTCGTCCAGGTCGTTCCACACGCCCGTCGCGAGCCCGGCGGCGTACGCGGCGCCCAGGCACGTCGTCTCGGAGACCCTGGGCCGCACCACGGGCACGTCGAGGACATCCGCCTGGTGCTGCATCAGCAGGTTGTTCTTCGTCATGCCGCCGTCGACCTTCAGGGTCGTGATCTGCACCCCGGAGTCCTGGTACATGGCGTCGACGACCTCACGGGTCTGCCAGCTCGTCGCCTCCAGGACGGCACGCGCCAGGTGCGCCTTGGTGACATACCTGGTGAGGCCGGTGACGACACCGCGCGCGTCGGAGCGCCAGTAGGGCGCGAACAGGCCCGAGAAAGCGGGCACGATGTAGGCGCCGCCGTTGTCGTCCACGCTCGCCGCGAGTGTCTCGATCTCGTCGGCGGTCTTGATGATGCCGAGTTGGTCGCGGAACCACTGCACCAGGGCGCCCGTGATCGCGATCGACCCTTCGAGGCAGTACACGGGCGCCTCGGAGCCGATCTTGTACCCCATGGTGGTGAGCAGACCGTTCTTCGAAGCCACCGGCCGGTTACCGGTGTTGAGCAGCAGGAAGCTGCCCGTCCCGTAGGTGTTCTTCGCGGTACCCGCGTCGTAGCAGGCCTGCCCGAAGATCGCCGCGTGCTGGTCGCCGAGAGCGGAGGCCACCGGTACGCCGGCGAGCTGTCCGACGGCCGTGCCGTACACCTCGGCGGACGAACGGATCTCCGGGAGCAGCGACTCCGGGACATTCATAGCCGCCAGGATGGACCGGTCCCACTGGAGGGTCTCCAGGCTCATCAGCATGGTGCGCCCGGCGTTCGTGACGTCCGTGACGTGCACGCCGCCGTCGGTGCCGCCGGTGAGGTTCCAGATCAGCCACGAGTCGATCGTGCCGAAGGCGAGCTCCCCGCGCTCGGCCCTGGCCCGCAGGCCCGGTACGTTGTCGAGCAGCCAGGCCGCCTTGGGCCCGGAGAAGTAGCTCGCCAGGGGCAGGCCGGTCGTCTCGCGGAAACGGTCCTGCCCGTCGGTGCCGCCCAACTCGTTGCAGAGCGTCGAGGTCCGTGTGTCCTGCCACACGATCGCGTTGTGCACGGGCTTGCCGGTGGCCCGGTCCCAAAGGACCGTCGTCTCGCGCTGGTTGGTGATGCCGAGGGCGCTGAGCTGGTCCGCGCGCAGCCCCGCCTTGGCGATCGCCCCCGCGACAACGGCCTGGACCTTCGACCAGATCTCGGTGGCGTCGTGCTCCACCCAGCCCGGCTTCGGGAAGATCTGGCGATGTTCACGCTGGTCGACGGCGACGATCTCGCCGTCCTGGTTGAAGATGATGCAGCGGCTCGAGGTGGTGCCCTGATCGATGGCGGCGACGTACTTCACGGAAGTGTCGGGCATGGTTACCCCTTCGTAAGAAGACGTACGAGAGTGTTCCGGCGCTTCAGAACGCTGCGCTGTATCAGAACGCGGCGTTGTAGATGACCCCCGCCAGCGCGCCGCCGATGAGCGGCCCGGCGACCGGGACGAGTGCGTAACCCCAGTCGGACGTCCCCTTGTTGGGGATCGGCAGGAAATGGTGCACGATGCGCGGGCCCAGGTCGCGGGCGGGGTTGATCGCGTAACCCGTCGGCCCGCCGAGCGAGAGACCGATGCCGACGACCAGGAGCGCCACGATCAGCACCTGGGTGCCGGACTCGCCGAGCCCCTTGGTGAGCCCGAACGCCAGGATCGGCAGGACCAGTGCGATGGTCGCGATGATCTCGGTGATCAGGTTCGCGACCATGTTCCGGATCTCGGGGATCGTGGAGAAGATGCCGAGCGTCGGCGTCGGACCGTCCTCCGCGGACTCCTCGTCCGAAGCGACATTGGCGTTGAACTGCGCGAGATACACCAGGTAGGCGAGGACGGCGCCGAGCATCGCGCCGACCATCTGGCCGAGCAGATAGACCCAGACCTTGTCCCACTTCCCGGTGTCGACCGCGATGCCGATGGTGACCGCGGGGTTGAGCTGACCGCCCGACAGGGGCGCGGCCGTGTAGGCGCCGGCCAGCACGCCGAAGCCCCAGCCGAACGCGATGACGACCCACCCGGAGGCCTTCGCCTTGGAGTGTTTCAGGGTGACGGCGGCGCAGACCCCCGCGCCGAAAAGGATCAGGATCGCGGTGCCGATGACCTCACCGATGAAGATGTCTCCGTTGCTCATGGCGGCTCCTAGGCCCTCGCCCGGGGCAGTGCTCCCCGGTCCTCCGTGCAGGGTGCGTTTCCCATGGCTGGTTCTGAACTACGGCTGCCGTAGGCAGGGAAGTCCCGCGCCCCGCCCGGCGTCCGTGACGAGCGTGCCCGCACAGTCGGAACCACACGTGGGGGAGCGGCCCTGACCTGCCGCAACCCGGCAGGAATGCGCACCTGGGGCAGGAAGGGCCCCGAGCAGCGGTGGGCCGATTTGCGGCGATGCCGACTGACACCCGGAAGTGTTCACCGGCCGTAGTGGAGCGTCAAGGTCGTGGACCGCAACGGTTAACCGGTGGCCGGCGCTCCTCTCCGGTCGCGCGCGGCAGTCGTGGGTCGTGCGCCGCGGCGCACGTCGAAGCCTTCGCGCCCCGCTTGAGCGCAGACCCAACTCGCCCCGGTGAGCGACTTCGCGGCTTTCTTCAGCGGAGCGAGCAGTGCGGCCGCCTGTCTGTGGTCGTGCACGCTGCCGGGCGGGCACACCACGGTGGCCAGCGACAGCGTCACCGCCCTGCCGCCCGCGGACCAGGGGGCGTCGAGCATGGCGGCAGCGAGCGGACCGATCCGCTCCGGATCGGCCAGGACCAGGAAGTCGTCACCTCCGATGTGTCCCACCCGTACGGACTCCGACGCCGCACGCGCGAGGGCCTGCCCCACCGAACGGATCAGCTCGTCTCCCGCCGCGAACCCCGCGCCATCGTTGACCTGCTTGAATCCGTCGATGTCCAGCCAGGTCAGGGCGAAGCCGCGGCCCTGCGCCACCCAGCGGTCCAGCTCGCCCGTCACGGCGTCCGAACCCGGCAACCGCGTCAGCGGGTTGAGCCCGGCGGCCTCCTCTACCCGGCTCTCGGCGAGTGCCCGCACGAGGTCGGTGAGGCGTACGACGCCGACGCAGCGCCCGTAGTCGTCCACCACGGCGACGTCGTCGGCGGTGCGGGCGTGCTCGCCGTCCGCGACCACGTCGAGCACCTCCCAGGCGGTCGCCGTGACGCCCACCGTGCGCGGCCGGTCGCCGAGCCGCGCGGCGGGCCGGTCGGCGTACAGCGCGTGCCCGTAGCGCGTGGACAGCGACAGCAGGAAGCGGTCCCGCTGCACCGACCGCACCGGCACCCCGGCGGCGTCGACGAGCAGCACCCCGGTCACCTCGCCCGCCCCGGTGAGCCGCCGCCGCACCTGCTCCGCCGACGCCGAATCGGGCAGCAGCGCCGCGGGCCGCACGAAGTCCCGCACCAGCGGCCCGGCCGTCCTCGACGAGCCGACGGCCGGGGGCAGTTCGGGCACGTACACCTCGGAGATCGGCAGCCGGGCCGCGGGCGCGAACAGGTTGCCCTGCGCGAGCTGCGCCCCTGCGTCCCGGGCCGCCCTGCACTGGGTCTCGCTCTCCACGCCCTCGACCGCGAGCAGCGCACCGATCTCCTCGCACAGCGTCCGCATGGCCCGCACCGTCGCCCCGCGCGACAGCAGCGAGGCGTCGAGCTTGATCAGGTCCGGCGCGAGATCGTCGAGCAGCCGCAGGGGCAGGTCGCCGTCGCCCACGCCATCGGCACAGACCCGGAAACCCTCCTTGCGCAGCGCCGCGACGCCCTCCAGGAGAGCGCGGTGCGGGACGTGCGTGAACGGCGGCCCCACATCGACGGTTACCTCCCACGGCAGACGGCCCGCATCCTGCACCGCGCGCCGAAGCGCATCAAGTCCGCCCAGGTCGGCGAGGGTGCCCGCGAACACGTTCACGTGCAGCGGCAGCAGTGTCTCCCTGCGCGCGGCGTCGCGGATCGCCAATGCGGCGAGATCCCCGTCGAGTTCGGGATCGCGATGCGCCCGCGCGAGCACATCACCCGACTCGGGGCGGGCGAGGATCTCCAGAGCGGCGGCCGATCCCGTGGCCAGATTGACCACGGGCTGGAAGGCGAAGCGGAGGCTGTCCGGCCAGGTGTGCACGCCAGCATGATGGCGTCACACGGGCACCACCAGGGCCGGTTCACACGCTGTTCACGCAGCATTCCAGCACGGCCACGCAGCGTACGCGCGACCGGCGGTCAGCGCACCGCCACGACCGACGAACCGTGCCCGAACAGGCCCTGGTTGGCGGTGATGCCGGCCCTGGCCCCGGCCACCTGCCGGTCGCCCGCCGCACCCCGCAACTGCCACGTCAGCTCGCAGACCTGGGCGATCGCCTGCGCCGGAACCGCCTCCCCGAAGGACGCGAGTCCACCGCTGCTGTTCACGGGTATTCGCCCGCCGGGTGCGGTCGCGCCGTCCCTCAGCAGCTTCGCGCCCTCACCCTCGCCGCACAGCCCGAGGTCCTCGTACCACTGCAACTCCAAGGCCGTGGACAGGTCGTAGACCTCCGCAAGGGACAGGTCCTCGGGGCCGACCCCCGCCTCTTCGTAGGCGGCCCGGGCGATCGAGGCGCGGAATGTGGGGCCTTCGGACGCGACCCCGGCGGCCGAGTCCGTGGCGATGTCCGGGAGGTCGAGAACGGTGTTCGGGTACGTCGGCGTCACCGTCGACACGGCCCGGATGCGGACGGGGTCCGAGGCTCCGTGCCGTCGTGCGAACTCCATGCTGGACAGCACCAGCGCCGCACCGCCGTCGGACGTGGCGCAGATGTCGAGCAGGCGCAGCGGATCGGCGACCACGGCGGAGGCGGCGACCTCCTCGGCCGTCACCGTCTTGCGGTAGCGTGCGTTCGGGTTCAGTGCTCCGGAGGCGGCGTTCTTCACCTTGACCTGGGCGAAGTCCTCGAGCGTGTCCCCGTGCACGGCCATGCGCCGGCGCGCGTACAGGCCGAAGTACGTCGGGTTGGTCGCCCCGAGCGCGCGGAAGCGCAACCAGTCGGGGTCGTCGGGCCGGTCGCCGCCCGCGGGCTTGAAGAACCCCTTGGGCGCGGCGTCGGCACCCACGACGAGCACGAGGTCCGCGAGCCCCGAAAGGATCTGCGCCCGCGCCGTGTTGACCGCCTGGGCCCCCGAAGCGCAGGCCGCGTAGACGCTGGCCACGCGCGCGCCCTGCCACCCGAGGGCCTTCGCGAACGTCGCCCCCGCCACGTATCCGGGATAGCCGCCGCGCACCGTGTCCGCTCCGACGATCGAGCCCACGTCGCACCAGTCGACGCCGGCGTCGGCGAGCGCGGCCCGCGCCGCTGCCGCCCCGTATTCGACGAAGCTGCGTCCCCACTTCCCCCACGGATGCATGCCCGCACCCAGAACCGCCACGTCCCCCGTCATGCCGCCACCCCCGTCGGCCGCCAGTGCCACGTCGTCCACGTCGTCCCGGTCTCGTCGTCCCCCTCCTCGTTGAGCACGCCCGGTACGACCTCCACCTCCATGCCGACCGCGAGATCGGCCACGCGGACGCCCGGAGCTCCCTGGCCGAGCACGACCAATCGCTCGGCCTCAAGCTCCACAGCGATCAACGCGTAGGGCTGCCACGGAAGTTCCCGATCCGACACATACGGTTCCGGTGGTCGGTACCTGGCGTCCGTGTACGACCAGACGCGCCCGCGCCGCGACAAGGGCTGTTCCACCAGCTCGCCGCCCGCACAGGCGGGGTTGCGGCACGCCCCGTCCTCACGCGGAAAGAACACCGACGCACACGCGGAACAGCGCGTGCCCAGCAGGCGGAACTCGTCCCCCTCTCCGCTGAACCAGTCGGCCACGACAGGTGTACGCGTACGCGCCACAGTTCCTCCCCGGCAATGAATCTGACGGAACGTCAGAAGTGTGCCACGGGGAACCGAATGACGTCAGGGGTCCCGCAGAACCGTCCGCGTCCCGCCGGCGTCCGTGATCGGTGAGGGCGCGACCGGGATCCACGGGGGTGCTTCCGGTCGCGCCCGCGACATCACCGCCCGGTCAGCGACCTCCTGGAGATCGGGAAGTCGAAGTACGTGTCCGGGTAGAGCTCGGGCTTGTAGGTGTAGTGCCACCACTCCTCAGGCAGATTGACGAACCCCTGCGCGCCGAGCGCGTCCCGCAGCAGGTCCCGGTTGGCCCGCTGTACGCCCTGGACGCGCGGATCGTCGGTATGGGCGAGCGTGTCGAAGCAGTCGAACCCGGTCCCCATGTCCAGCGAGTTGTCGGGGAAGCGCTCCGCCTTCGGCCCGTAGCAGGGCGTGAGTTTCTCCCCGGGCACGTAGGGGCGCGTGGGCCGGGCGGGCATCTTCACGACGGTCAGATCCAGGGTGGAGCCACGGCTGTGGCCGGACTTCTCCGCGATGTAGCCGTCCGCGAACAGGCGCGTCTTGTCGACGCGCGGGTAGAACTCCGCCTTCATCTTCTGGTCGTCGAGATCCTTCGCCCAGCGGACGAAATGGTCGACCGCGCGCTGCGGTCGGTAACAGTCGTACACCTTCAGGGAGTAGCCCTCCTTCAGGAGGCCGATCTGCGCCTTGTGCAGCGCCTTCGCGGCCGGTCTCGTGAGGAGGCACATCGGCTTCTTGTAGCCGTCGACCGGCTCACCCATGAAGTCGTGCTGCGTGTAGTAGCGCATTTCCTGGATGATCGTGGGGTCCACGTCATGGAGTGCCACGAAATCCTTCGGAGCCTTGGGATCGGGCGTCGCATGGGCGGCCGAGGGGGCCGCGGCCACGCCGAGCAGCGCGGCGGCGGTCAGGGCGGCGAGTTTCCGCAGAGCGGTGGTGGCTCGATTCATGGATCAGCGTCTATCAGGAGCCGGGCCCACCGGGGAAGACCGCGGCCGAGTGATCGGATACAGTCCGCGCCGTGCCCGCATCAACCCACTCCACGGTCAACCCCGTTCCGGATTCCCACTGTTCGAGCTGTGGGGCCGCCTACGGGGCCGAGACGCATGGCTGGCCGCGAACCTGCCGGTCCTGCGACTCCGTCGCCTATCGCAACCCGCTCCCCGTGGCCATCGCCCTGCAACCGGTGTACGACACGGTGGGCACAGCCCTCGTCGCGATCACGCGCACCATCGCCCCCGCGCGCGGGGAGCCCGCACTGCCAGGCGGCTTCATCGACGACCGGGAGGACTGGCGCCGAGCCGTCGTCCGTGAACTCCAGGAGGAGACGGGCATCGTCGCCGCGGCACGCGACGTGCGCCTCGTGGACGCCATGAGCGCCCCGGACGGCCACCTCCTGCTCTTCGGCCTCCTGCCCGAACGCCCGGCGGGATTCCTGCCCACCAGCGTGGTCACGGACGAGACGGACGGCTGGCACCTCCTGCGCCGCCCGGCCGAACTGGCCTTTCCCCTCCACACGTTGGCCGTGAAGGCCTGGTTCGAGGGCCGCTACCTGTAGGAGCCACGCCCCCGTGGGAGGCCGGCGCGCCCCTGCGCGGAACGACGGTCACAGGCCGCGCACCCGCACCGGGTACGGCGGTTCGACCTCACCGTCCTCCCGGTCCGCCTCGACGACCACGTGCCCCTTGCTCCAGCGCACCCGGAACCGCTCGATCTCCGGCTCCTCCCAACCGTCCCCGGCGTCCCGGGCCACGTGACCGCCGCCCGCACGTCCTGGCGCCGGCGCCCACGCCTCCAGGGCGATGTCCCCGCCCGCATCGCGCACAGGCAGAACCGAACCGCCACGCGCGAGCACCGGAATACGCGACAAGGGGGCGTCCACAGTGACCTGTCCGGGCCCATTGAAGGCTTCGCCGGTCGCCGTGTCGTACCAGCGCCCTGGCGGCAGCTGAACGGCTCGGCGGACGGCCCCCTGCTCCAGGACGGGGGCGACCAACAGGCAGTCGCCCAACAAGAACGCGTCCTCGCAGTCACGCAGAGCCCGGTCCTCCGGAGCCCCCCACCACAGAGGCCGCACATACGGGGCGCCGGTGCGCCGGGCGACATGCGCGAGAGCCAGGAAGTACGGAGAGAGGCGACGCCGCTCCTCCAGCGCCACGCGCGCGTGCGCGAGCACCTCCTCGCCGAACGTCCAGGGCTCGCGCCGACCCGCCCGCAGCGCCGAACGCGTACGGAACAGCGGCATATAGGCGCCCAGCTGGAACCACCGCAAGAACAGTTCCGGTGACGGTTTCCCGTCGAACCCGCCCACATCGGGCCCGGAGTACGGCACCCCGCACAACCCGAGCCCCATCACCGACGACAGCGAGGAGCGAAGACCGTCCCACCCGGTGGCGATGTCACCGGACCACGTTCCTCCGTAGCGCTGCAGCCCCACCCAGCCGGACCGGGAGAACAGGAAGGGCCGCTCCTGCGGCTGCAGTTCGCGCAGCCCCTCGTAGCCGGCCCGTGCCATGCACAGCGCGTACACGTTGTGCGCCTCCCGATGGTCACCGCCCCGCCCCTCGACGGCGTGACGGGACGACCGGGGGAGCGTGGGCTCACCGAAGGCGGCGAAGGACACCGGCTCGTTCATGTCGTGCCAGAAGCCCGAGAAACCCTGCGCGAGACGCTCCTCGTACAGGCCGCCCCACCACTTGCGCACCCGCTCCGCCGTGAAGTCCGGATACATCGACTCACCCGGCCGCACGACCCCGCGCACGGGCCGGCCCGCCGCGTCCCGCACAAAGGCGTCGATCGCCTGCCCGCCGTCGTACAGGGCGTTGCCGGGCTGTGCCTGCACCGCCGGTTCGACGATCGACACCAGCCGGACGCCCTCGCCGCGCAACTGTTCGGCCAGCCGGGGCATGGACGGAAACCGCTCACGATCGACGGTGAAGATCTCGCCCGCCGTGAAGTGATCGATGTCCAGATGGACGGCCTCCAGGGGCAGATCGCGCTCCTTGTAGCCCGCGACGACGCGACGCACCTCCTCCTCGCTCCCGAAGCCCCTACGCGCGTGCTGGTGGCCCAGCGCCCAGCCCGGCGGCACGACCGGCGCGCCGGTCAGCTGCGACCAGACGTTCAGCACGCGCGCGGGCGTGCCCACCATCACCCAACAGCGCAACGGGCCACCGTCCATGCGCAATTCGGACATCCCGGCACAGTCGTGCCCGGAGCCCGCCCCCTCGCTGCCCTCTCGGAGGCTGACGGTGCCGTCCCACGTGTTGTCGTGGAACACCAGATGCGTCCCCGCGTCCGCGACCACCACCTGCACCGGCATCGTGAGCGACAACGGATCGTCCTGGCGGCCGAACGAACGGCCGGGGTCCGTGTTCCACAACCGATACGTCGCGTCACGCAGCCGCGGGCCCGACGCACGGCCTCCGAGGCCGAAGAAGCGCGCGTCGGCGGAGACCTCGGTCCGCTGCGCCCAGCGCGCCTCACCGCCGTCCTCCGGCTCCCACCACCGGGGCGGAAGATCGCGGCGCAGCAGGACCCCGCCCGGCGTGCGCACCTCCAGAGCGCCGTGCCGCGAGACCACGACGGTCGCCCGCTCGGAGACCACCCGCCATCCGCCGTCCTTGTCCGGCTCGAGCGACGCCCGAGGGTCCGCCTCCGGGCAGATCCCGGCCAGCGCGTACGAGGGCTCGGGTTCGGCTCCGTCCCAGCCCCAGAAGAGGGCACCGCTCACGGTGACGGTGATGCGCAACCGGGATCGCGTGAACCGCACCACACCGCCGCCCGGTTCGGGCGTCGCATCCACCACGGCGCCCGGGGTCCGGGCCCGCTCGACGCCCCGCCGGGGCAGGCCCACGGAGTCCGCGCGAAGGTGCCGCCACGACGCCCGAACGGAGCGCAGCCCATGGGCCGACCCCACGGACGAGACCGCCTTCGCCAAGCGCACCAGGTCACGACCATCCATGCTGCTCACCCTGCCACCGAGGCGCACGCGTGCGTGCCTCGTTCAACTGCCGTTCATCCGTGGTGCCACCACATCTTCGCTAGCCCGACTATGTGGGATACACCCTGGTGCCGAAGTCGATCACGTGGCATCGTCCAGTGAGCCGCGTCAAGCGCACACTCCGCGGTGCGCGCCGAGGCGGCACACGCCGCGCACGTACTTCCTGGAGCCGCATCATGCCCACCGTGAACCCGTCACCGCTCTGGCAGCCCGATCGCCAGCAGATCGCCGACGCGCAGATCACACGGTTCCAGGCCTGGGCGGCCGAGCGGCACGGCGCGCCCGCCGACGGCGGCTACGAGGCGCTGCACCGCTGGTCGGTCACCGAACTCGAAACGTTCTGGAAGGCCGTCACCGAGTGGTTCGACGTGCGCTTCACGCACCCGTACACGCGCGTACTCGGCAACCGCGACATGCCCGGCGCCGAGTGGTTCCCCGGCGCCACGCTCAACTACGCCGCGCACGCCCTGCGCACGGCGGACGACCCCGCGCGCGCGGACACCCCGGCGATCCTCCACGTCGACGAGACGCATGAACCCCGCCCCGTCACCTGGACCGAGCTGCGCGGCCAGGTCGGCTCACTGGCCGCACAACTGCGCGCCCTCGGAGTACGCCCCGGAGACCGCGTCAGCGGCTATCTGCCGAACATCCCCGAGGCCGTCGCCGCCCTCCTCGCCACGGCGGCCGTCGGAGCCGTGTGGACGTCCTGCGCCCCCGACTTCGGCGCACGCAGCGTCCTGGACCGCTTCCAGCAGGTGGAGCCCGTGGTCCTGTTCACGGTCGACGGCTACCGCTACGGCGGCAAGGAGCACGACCGCCGCGACACCGTGCAGGAACTCCGCAACGAACTGCCGTCCCTGCGCGCGGTGGTGCACATCCCGCTCCTCGGGACCGAGGCACCCGATGGTGCCCTGGAATGGTCGGACCTCACCTCCGCCGACGTCACGCCCGTCTTCGAGGAAGTGCCCTTCGACCATCCCCTGTGGGTGCTCTACTCCTCTGGCACCACTGGCCTGCCCAAGGCCATCGTGCAGTCGCAGGGCGGCATCCTCGTCGAGCACCTCAAGCAGATCGGCCTGCACTGCGACCTCGGCCCCGACGACCGCTTCTTCTGGTACACCTCCACGGGCTGGATGATGTGGAACTTCCTCATCGGCGGCCTGCTCACCGGGACCACGATCGTCACCTACGACGGCAGCCCCGGATACCCCGAGACCGGCGCCCAGTGGGCGATCGCCGAACGTACGGGCGCGACCCTCTTCGGTACGTCCGCCGCGTACGTCATGGCCTGCCGCAAGGCGGACGTGCACCCCGCACGCGACCACGACCTGTCCCGCGTCAAGTGCGTCGCCACCACGGGCTCCCCGCTCCCCCCGGACGGCTTCCGCTGGCTCCACGACGAGGTGCGAGGCGACCTGTGGATCGCCTCCGTCAGCGGCGGCACCGACGTCTGCTCCTGCTTCGCCGGAGCCGTGCCGACGCTCCCCGTCCACATCGGCGAACTGCAGGCGCCCGGCCTCGGCACGGACCTCCAGGCCTGGGACCCCGCCGGGGACCCGCTGACCGACGAGGTCGGCGAGCTCGTCGTCACCAACCCGATGCCGTCCATGCCGATCCGCTTCTGGAACGACCCCGACGGCACTAGGTACCACGACAGCTACTTCGACACCTACCCCGGAGTCTGGCGCCACGGCGACTGGATCACGCTGACCTCGCACGGCTCTGTCGTCATCCACGGCCGCTCCGACTCCACGCTCAACCGCCAGGGCGTCCGCATGGGGTCGGCCGACATCTATGAGGCGGTGGAGCGACTCCCCGAGATCCGGGAATCGCTCGTCATCGGCCTGGAACAGCCCGACGGCGGCTACTGGATGCCCCTCTTCGTCCACCTCGCTCCGGGCGCCACCCTCGACGACGCGCTCCGCTCCCGCATCAAGCAGGTCATCCGCGAACAGCTCTCGCCGCGCCACGTGCCCGACGAGATCATCGAAGCCCCCGGCGTCCCGCACACCCTCACCGGCAAGCGCATCGAGGTGCCCGTCAAGCGCCTGCTCTCGGGCACGCCGCTGGAAAAGGCGGTCAACCCAGGCTCCATCGACAACCTCGAACTGCTCAAGTTCTACGAGGAGATCGCCCGCAAGCGAGCCTGACCGACCGCCCGAAACCGGCAGCGCGCCGTCACCGAACGTGGCGTTGTCAGTGCCCCCGATTACTCTGAGTGAGCATCGTTCAAGCGCACTCAGGGGGAATCATGGGGCACATTCAGCACAGCCGGACGATCAGCACGCGGCGCGGCCTGCGCCGTGAAGTGGCGGGAACCATCGGCCTGTTGGCCGACGAGCAGGACTTCCAGGCGATGCGGCTCTACCGCACCTTCACCTTCGACGACCACACGACGTACCTGCGCCAAGTGGAAGGGCTGCTCAAATCCCAGGCCGCGGCCGGCGGGTACACCACGGTCACGCTCTTCGACCCGGCCGAGTTCACGGATTTCTGCAAGGCGGAGGGCCTTGACCCGGACAGCGCGGTCAGCCGTACGCGATTCACCGCCGAACTCGCCGCGTCAGGACCCGTGGTCGCCTACCAGGGACAGCCCATGGCCGACCTCGTCCCCGAACTCGTGGAAGAGGCGGTCCGCCAAGCGACCTGGGAGTTCGCGACGTCCGTCCTGTCCCGGACAGGGGCATGCGCCGTGTGCGGGCAGGACGTCGGACACATGGCCTTCGCCAGGGCCTCCCACCTGGTCTCCCGGGTGATCGACGCCCTCGGTGAGGGAGCGCACCACTGGGTGTGCAGCGCGCTCACCGACAGGGAGTCCCTCAACGCCGTCCTGCACGTGGACGCCACGGAACCCGACACGGTCAAGGTCGACGAGTCCGCGGCCATGGAGGTCACGGCCGTACTGGCGCTGGCGATCGTCACCCGGCGCGCCAGCGCGGTCATCGTGCGCAGCTCGGTCCCCGGCAAGGAAGACCGCGTCTGCGGCTGGCACCTGAAGGACGAAGGACTCCGACCGATCCCCGGAGGACGGGTCTTCGACGCCTACTGCACCGACGCGGACTCCGGCGACCTGTCCGCCCCGGAACCCGGCGTGAACTACTGCACCGCACCAGAAGTGGACGACACGCAACCGGACGGGAAGCACCTGCACTGAATCCCGCGGACAAGCGCGGAGGGCGCCCCGCCCAAAGGCGGAGCGCCCTCCGAAAGGGAGCGGTCGTGCCCGGTTACTCGCCGGACAGCACGGCCTGAGCCGCGTTGCGCGCTTCCTCCGCCGACTCCGCGGCACGTGCGGCAGCGGCCGCACGCTCGCACTGGGCCAGCGTGTACTTGCCGAGCGTCGACCGCACGTACGGAATCGAAGCGGCACCCATCGAGAGGGAGGTGACACCCAGACCGGTCAGGACGCACGCCAGCAGCGGGTCGGACGCGGCCTCACCGCAGACGCCGCAGCTCTTGCCCTCGGCCTTCGCCGCGACCGCGGACAGCGCGACCAGGTCGAGCAGCGCGGGCTGCCACGGGTCCTGCAGACGCGACACGGCACCGACCTGACGGTCGGCGGCGAACGTGTACTGGGCCAGGTCGTTGGTGCCGAGCGACAGGAACTCGACCTCCTGCAACACCGACCGGGCACGCAGCGCGGCGGACGGAATCTCCACCATCGCGCCGAACTTCGCCTGCAGACCGGCCTCACGGCAGGCATCGGCGAACGCCTTGGCGTCGGCGCGGTCGGCCACCATCGGCGCCATGACCTCGAGGTACACCGGGAGGCCCTCGGAAGCCTTCGCCAGCGCGGTCAGCTGCGTGCGCAGCACCTCCGGGTGGTCGAGCAGCGTCCGCAGACCGCGCACGCCCAGAGCCGGGTTGGGCTCGTCACCGGGCGTCAGGAAGTCCAGGGGCTTGTCGGCACCGGCGTCGAGCACGCGCACCACGACACGGCCCTCGGGGAACGCCTCGAGCACCTGCCGGTACGCCTCGACCTGCTTCTCCTCGGAAGGAGCGTTCTTGCTGTCGTCCAGGAAGAGGAACTCGGTACGGAAGAGACCGACGCCCTCGGCCCCCGCCTCCACCGCCGCGGGCACGTCCGCCGGGCCGCCGACATTGGCGAGCAGCGGCACCTTGTGTCCGTCAGAGGTGGCACCGGGACCGGTCGACGCGGCCAGCGCCGCCTTGCGCTCGGCGGCAGCGGCCTCCATCGAGGCCCGCTTCTCCGCACTGGGGTCCACGAAGATCTCACCGGTGCTGCCGTCGACGGCGACGACGGTGCCCTCGGCGAGCTCACCCGCACCGGGAAGCGCGACCACGGCCGGCACGCCCAGGGCGCGGGCCAGGATCGCGCTGTGGCTGGTCGGCCCGCCTTCTTCGGTGATGAAACCGAGCACGAGCGCGGGGTCCAGGAGCGCGGTGTCCGCGGGCGCGAGGTCACGGGCGATGAGCACATAGGGCTTGTCGCTGTCCGGAACGCCGGGCATGGGCACGCCGAGCAGCCGGGCCACGATGCGGTTCCGCACGTCATCAAGGTCCGCGACGCGGCCCGCCATGTACTCACCTGCGCCAGCGAGGAGCTCGCGGTAGTGCGAGAACGCGTCGTAGATACCGCGCTCGGCCGTGCTCCCGACGGCGACCCGACGGTCGACGTCGGCCATCAGCTCCGGGTCCTGGGCGATCATGGCCTGAGCCTCGAGCACCGCCTGGGCCTCGCCACCGGCCAGGTTGCCGCGCGCCATCAGGTCGGCCGCGACAGCTTCGACGGCCTGGCGGGCGCGCCCCTGTTCGCGCTCGGCGTCCTCAGCCGGAATCTGCTTGGCCGGCGGCTCAAGCACCGCCGTCCCCATGTGCCGAACCTCGCCGATCGCCACACCGTGGCTCACGCCGACGCCTCGCAGCGTTGTCTCCATCTCACCCGTCTCCGATAGTGCGGCGAGCACAGCCGCCGCGTTGATTTCCAGCCGGCCGTCAGTGACGGGGCGCGTCACTTCCAGCCGAAGAGCGCGTCGCCGGCCTTGATGTCCCCGTCCTCGACGACACCGGAAAGGGACTCGGCCGTGGCCTCGAGGGCGACGACCGGGCAGATCGGCGACTTGCCGGCGGCCTCGACGGCAGCCGGGTCCCAGCGGACCACGGACTGCCCGCGCTGCACAGTGTCGCCCTTGTTGACGAGCAGCTCGAAGCCCTCGCCGTTGAGCTGGACGGTGTCGATGCCCAGGTGCGTCAGCACACCGTGGCCTTCCTCATCCACGACGACGAAGGCGTGCGGGTGAAGGGACACCACGATGCCGTCCACCGGCGCCACGGCGTCGGACGCCTCGCGCGCGGGGTCGATGGCGGAGCCGGGGCCGACCATCGCACCGGAGAAGACCGGGTCAGGAACGGCGGAGAGCCCGATGGCGCGTCCGGTGAGCGGGGACGTCACACTGGTCATGGCAAGCCTCCCAGGGGGCGGAGATTCAGGGGCGCCGTCACTGCCTGTCCTGGACGGCGTACTGTTCAGAAGCGTAAGTCATAAAAAGTCCCGGTTCCCTACGAGAGGTACCGGTTGGCGGACGTAGAGGCCGCGGGCAAACGATTTGCGCCGAAGCTCGGGCCCGATGTACTGTCGTACCTCTGCCAGGGAGGCAAGCGACGCCACTGAGCGTCCAACACCTCGGCAGCATCTATCAAGTCCTAAGTTCCATTGCGAAGCGTATCTCTGCATGCCTGCGGAGACGTGGCAAGCGGGCCGAAAAAAGACTGATAGTGTTTGACCTCGCCGAAAGGCAAAGGCCCTCCAACGGCCACCGGAAATGAAATCCGAACCGGAAACGGAACGGAAAACGGATCTGGTAAGGTTGGAAACACGCAGTAACACTGCAAAGAAGTACCGAAGGGAAGCGCCCGGAGGAAAGCCCGAGAGGGTGAGTACAAAGGAAGCGTCCGTTCCTTGAGAACTCAACAGCGTGCCAAAAATCAACGCCAGATATGTTGATACCCCGTCTCCAGCGTCTGCTGGGGATGAGGTTCCTTTGTAAAAAAACACAGCGAGGACGCTGTGAACGGTCGGATTATTCCTCCGACTGTTCCGCTCTCGTGTGTGTCGCCCCGATCACGGGGAAACATTCACGGAGAGTTTGATCCTGGCTCAGGACGAACGCTGGCGGCGTGCTTAACACATGCAAGTCGAACGATGAAGCCTTTCGGGGTGGATTAGTGGCGAACGGGTGAGTAACACGTGGGCAATCTGCCCTTCACTCTGGGACAAGCCTTGGAAACGAGGTCTAATACCGGATAACACTCCTGTCCTCCTGGATGGGGGTTAAAAGCTCCGGCGGTGAAGGATGAGCCCGCGGCCTATCAGCTTGTTGGTGAGGTAATGGCTCACCAAGGCGACGACGGGTAGCCGGCCTGAGAGGGCGACCGGCCACACTGGGACTGAGACACGGCCCAGACTCCTACGGGAGGCAGCAGTGGGGAATATTGCACAATGGGCGAAAGCCTGATGCAGCGACGCCGCGTGAGGGATGACGGCCTTCGGGTTGTAAACCTCTTTCAGCAGGGAAGAAGCGAAAGTGACGGTACCTGCAGAAGAAGCGCCGGCTAACTACGTGCCAGCAGCCGCGGTAATACGTAGGGCGCAAGCGTTGTCCGGAATTATTGGGCGTAAAGAGCTCGTAGGCGGCTTGTCACGTCGATTGTGAAAGCTCGGGGCTTAACCCCGAGTCTGCAGTCGATACGGGCTAGCTAGAGTGTGGTAGGGGAGATCGGAATTCCTGGTGTAGCGGTGAAATGCGCAGATATCAGGAGGAACACCGGTGGCGAAGGCGGATCTCTGGGCCATTACTGACGCTGAGGAGCGAAAGCGTGGGGAGCGAACAGGATTAGATACCCTGGTAGTCCACGCCGTAAACGGTGGGCACTAGGTGTGGGCAACATTCCACGTTGTCCGCGCCGCAGCTAACGCATTAAGTGCCCCGCCTGGGGAGTACGGCCGCAAGGCTAAAACTCAAAGGAATTGACGGGGGCCCGCACAAGCAGCGGAGCATGTGGCTTAATTCGACGCAACGCGAAGAACCTTACCAAGGCTTGACATACACCGGAAACGTCCAGAGATGGGCGCCCCCTTGTGGTCGGTGTACAGGTGGTGCATGGCTGTCGTCAGCTCGTGTCGTGAGATGTTGGGTTAAGTCCCGCAACGAGCGCAACCCTTGTTCTGTGTTGCCAGCATGCCCTTCGGGGTGATGGGGACTCACAGGAGACCGCCGGGGTCAACTCGGAGGAAGGTGGGGACGACGTCAAGTCATCATGCCCCTTATGTCTTGGGCTGCACACGTGCTACAATGGCCGATACAATGAGCTGCGATACCGCAAGGTGGAGCGAATCTCAAAAAGTCGGTCTCAGTTCGGATTGGGGTCTGCAACTCGACCCCATGAAGTTGGAGTTGCTAGTAATCGCAGATCAGCATTGCTGCGGTGAATACGTTCCCGGGCCTTGTACACACCGCCCGTCACGTCACGAAAGTCGGTAACACCCGAAGCCGGTGGCCCAACCCCTTGTGGGAGGGAGCTGTCGAAGGTGGGACTGGCGATTGGGACGAAGTCGTAACAAGGTAGCCGTACCGGAAGGTGCGGCTGGATCACCTCCTTTCTAAGGAGCATCTAGGCCGCCGGGCTTGCCCGGTGGTCCAGGGCCATTACGTCGGCACACGTTCGACGGTGGTTGCTCATGGGTGGAACGTTGATTATTCGGCACGATTGGTTGGCTTCACTAGTACTGCTTCGGCGTGGAACGTGTGAGTGAACTGGTCGGGCCGGGCACGCTGTTGGGTATCTGAAGGTACGGGCTGTAGAGCCTGATCCTTCAGTGCCGGCCCCGGTGAAGCGCCAAGGTTCTTGGTGTGTGACGGGTGGTTGGTCGTTGTTTGAGAACTGCACAGTGGACGCGAGCATCTGTGGCCAAGTTTTTAAGGGCGCACGGTGGATGCCTTGGTACCAGGAACCGATGAAGGACGTGGGAGGCCACGATAGTCCCCGGGGAGTCGTCAACCAGGCTTTGATCCGGGGGTTTCCGAATGGGGAAACCCGGCAGTCGTCATGGGCTGTCACCCGCTGCTGAATATATAGGCAGTGTGGAGGGAACGCGGGGAAGTGAAACATCTCAGTACCCGCAGGAAGAGAAAACAACCGTGATTCCGGGAGTAGTGGCGAGCGAAACTGGATGAGGCCAAACCGTATACGTGTGAGACCCGGCAGGGGTTGCGTGTACGGGGTTGTGGGATCTCTCTTCTGTCGTCTGCCGGCGACAGGACGAGTAAGAAACCGTTGATGTAGGCGAAGGACATGCGAAAGGTCCGGCGTAGAGGGTAAGACCCCCGTAGTCGAAACATTAGCGGCTCGTTTGAGAGACACCCAAGTAGCACGGGGCCCGAGAAATCCTGTGTGAATCTGGCGGGACCACCCGTTAAGCCTAAATATTCCCTGGTGACCGATAGCGGATAGTACCGTGAGGGAATGGTGAAAAGTACCGCGGGAGCGGAGTGAAATAGTACCTGAAACCGTGTGCCTACAAGCCGTGGGAGCGTCGCTGTATGTGCTTGCACATACAGTCGTGACTGCGTGCCTTTTGAAGAATGAGCCTGCGAGTTTGCGGTGTGTTGCGAGGTTAACCCGTGTGGGGAAGCCGTAGCGAAAGCGAGTCCGAATAGGGCGATTCAGTAGCGCGCTCAAGACCCGAAGCGGAGTGATCTAGCCATGGGCAGGTTGAAGCGGAGGTAAGACTTCGTGGAGGACCGAACCCACCAGGGTTGAAAACCTGGGGGATGACCTGTGGTTAGGGGTGAAAGGCCAATCAAACTCCGTGATAGCTGGTTCTCCCCGAAATGCATTTAGGTGCAGCGTCGTGTGTTTCTTGCCGGAGGTAGAGCACTGGATAGGCGATGGGCCCTACCGGGTTACTGACCTTAGCCAAACTCCGAATGCCGGTAAGTGAGAGCACGGCAGTGAGACTGTGGGGGATAAGCTCCATGGTCGAGAGGGAAACAGCCCAGAGCATCGACTAAGGCCCCTAAGCGTACGCTAAGTGGGAAAGGATGTGGAGTCGCAGAGACAACCAGGAGGTTGGCTTAGAAGCAGCCACCCTTGAAAGAGTGCGTAATAGCTCACTGGTCAAGTGATTCCGCGCCGACAATGTAGCGGGGCTCAAGCGTACCGCCGAAGTCGTGTCATTCATACAACAGCCCCAACGGGTGTGTGGATGGGTAGGGGAGCGTCGTGTGCCGGGTGAAGCAGCACCGGAAGGTAGTTGTGGACGGTTCACGAGTGAGAATGCAGGCATGAGTAGCGATACACACGTGAGAAACGTGTGCGCCGATTGACTAAGGGTTCCTGGGTCAAGCTGATCTGCCCAGGGTAAGTCGGGACCTAAGGCGAGGCCGACAGGCGTAGTCGATGGATAACCGGTTGATATTCCGGTACCCGCTGTGACGCGAAAGACATCGAATCCAGTGATGCTAAGGCCGTGAAGCCGTTCCGGACCCTTCGGGGAATGGAAAGTGGTGGAGCCGCCGGTCCAAGCTGGTAGTAGGTGAGCGATGGGGTGACGCAGGAAGGTAGTCCAGCCCGGGCGATGGTAGTCCCGGGGTAAGGGTGTAGGCCGTGCGGTAGGTAAATCCGTCGCACACAAGGCTGAGACCTGATGCCGAGCCGATTGTGGTGAAGTGGATGATCCTATGCTGTCGAGAAAAGCCTCTAGCGAGTTTCATGGCGGCCCGTACCCTAAACCGACTCAGGTGGTCAGGTAGAGAATACCGAGGCGTTCGGGTGAACTATGGTTAAGGAACTCGGCAAAATGCCCCCGTAACTTCGGGAGAAGGGGGGCCATTCCTGGTGATGACATTTACTGTCTGAGCTGGGGGTGGCCGCAGAGACCAGCGAGAAGCGACTGTTTACTAAAAACACAGGTCCGTGCGAAGCCGTAAGGCGATGTATACGGACTGACGCCTGCCCGGTGCTGGAACGTTAAGGGGACCGGTTAGTCACATTTCGGTGTGGCGAAGCTGAGAACTTAAGCGCCAGTAAACGGCGGTGGTAACTATAACCATCCTAAGGTAGCGAAATTCCTTGTCGGGTAAGTTCCGACCTGCACGAATGGCGTAACGACTTCTCGACTGTCTCAACCATAGGCCCGGTGAAATTGCACTACGAGTAAAGATGCTCGTTTCGCGCAGAAGGACGGAAAGACCCCGGGACCTTTACTATAGTTTGATATTGGTGTTCGGTTCGGCTTGTGTAGGATAGGTGGGAGACTGTGAACCTTGGACGCCAGTTCAGGGGGAGTCGTCGTTGAAATACCACTCTGGTCGTGCTGGATGTCTAACCTGGGTCCGTGATCCGGATCAGGGACAGTGTCTGATGGGTAGTTTAACTGGGGCGGTTGCCTCCCAAAGAGTAACGGAGGCGCCCAAAGGTTCCCTCAGCCTGGTTGGTAATCAGGTGTTGAGTGTAAGTGCACAAGGGAGCTTGACTGTGAGACCGACGGGTCGAGCAGGGACGAAAGTCGGGACTAGTGATCCGGCGGTGGCTTGTGGAAGCGCCGTCGCTCAACGGATAAAAGGTACCCCGGGGATAACAGGCTGATCTTCCCCAAGAGTCCATATCGACGGGATGGTTTGGCACCTCGATGTCGGCTCGTCGCATCCTGGGGCTGGAGTCGGTCCCAAGGGTTGGGCTGTTCGCCCATTAAAGCGGTACGCGAGCTGGGTTTAGAACGTCGTGAGACAGTTCGGTCCCTATCCTCTGTGCGCGTAGGAATATTGAGAAGGGCTGTCCCTAGTACGAGAGGACCGGGACGGACGAACCTCTGGTGTGCCAGTTGTCCTGCCAAGGGCATGGCTGGTTGGCTACGTTCGGAAAGGATAACCGCTGAAAGCATCTAAGCGGGAAGCCTGCTTCGAGATGAGTATTCCCACCCCCTTTGAGGGGTTAAGGCTCCCAGTAGACGACTGGGTTGATAGGCCGGATCTGGAAGCACCGTAAGGTGTGGAGGTGACCGGTACTAATAGGCCGAGGGCTTGTCCTCAGTTGCTCGCGTCCACTGTGTTGGTTCTGAAACCACGAACAACCGTCGTAGCCATGTGCCACGGCTCCGGTTGATAGTTTCATAGTGTTTCGGTGGTCATAGCGTGAGGGAAACGCCCGGTTACATTCCGAACCCGGAAGCTAAGCCTCACAGCGCCGATGGTACTGCAGGGGGGACCCTGTGGGAGAGTAGGACGCCGCCGAACTAATTTTATAGAAAAGCCCGGGCCGGGATACGGTCCGGGCTTTTCTGTGTTCAAGGGCCGTAACCGAGCGTTACGGCGACCCCCGGTAGCTCTCGCTGGTCGACACTGAGGGTAAAGTCGGGGGGTATCGTTGGTTCGTTCCCCACAGGAGGCCCCCGGGTGGAGGTCCAGGAGACCCGTGTTCAGACGGACAGGGTCCTCACCATCCCGAACATCCTCAGCATGGCGCGTCTCGTCGGCGTGCCCCTCTTCCTGTGGCTCATCCTGCGCCCTGAGTTCGGGGGCCCCAAGAGTGATGGCTGGGCGCTGCTCGTGCTGGCTCTCAGCGGCGTCAGTGACTATCTCGACGGGAAGCTCGCGAGGCGCTGGAATCAGAATCAGCAGCCTCGGCCGGCTGCTCGACCCGGCCGCTGACCGGCTCTACATTTTGTCCACGTTGGTGGGTTTGACCTGGCGTGACATTCTGCCCATTTGGTTGACCTCCGTACTTTTGGCGCGGGAGCTGCTTCTTCTGGTGATGGTGGGGATCCTCCGGCGCCACGGCTATCCGCCGCCCCAGGTGAACTTCCTCGGGAAGGCAGCGACCTTCAACCTGATGTACGCGTTCCCCTTGCTGCTTCTCAGTGACGGAACGGGCTGGATCCACGAACTCGCTGCTATTTTCGGATGGGCGTTCGCCGGATGGGGTACGACGCTGTACTGGTGGGCAGGGATCCTCTACGTGGTTCAAGTCCGCCGGCTTGTCCGGGCGGACTCCATGGCCGATTGAGCTCGCCATTGCGTGTTGGCAGAGGCCAGATGGCCCGCCGTGACAAGTGCGGGTCATTCCGGGCGGGCGAAGTCGGCTAGACCGTCGTCTCTTCAAGGAGGACGCTTCCGACATGAAGGCCGTCGTGATGGCCGGAGGCGAAGGCACACGCCTTCGCCCCATGACCTCGAGCATGCCCAAGCCGCTCCTGCCTGTGGCCAATCGGCCGATCATGGAGCATGTGCTCAGGCTGCTCAAGCGGCATGGGCTCAGCGAGACCGTGGTCACCGTGCAGTTCTTGGCTTCACTCGTCAAGAACTACTTCGGGGATGGCGAAGAGCTGGGAATGGAGCTCACCTATGCCAACGAGGAGAAGCCACTCGGCACTGCCGGCAGCGTGAAGAACGCTGAGGAAGCGCTGAAGGACGACTCCTTTCTTGTCATCTCGGGTGACGCCCTCACCGATTTCGACCTCACCGAGCTCATCGAATTCCACAAGGAGAAGGGCGCGCTCGTCACCGTCTGTCTGACGCGTGTGCCCAATCCGCTGGAATTCGGTATCACCATCGTCGACGAGGAGGGGAAGGTCGAGCGCTTCCTCGAGAAGCCGACCTGGGGGCAGGTCTTCTCGGACACGGTGAACACGGGCATCTATGTGATGGAGCCCGAAGTCTTCGACTACGTCGAGGCCGATGTTCCGGTGGACTGGTCCGGAGATGTCTTCCCGCAGTTGATGAAGGAAGGCAAGCCCATCTACGGCTATGTGGCCGAGGGGTACTGGGAGGACGTCGGGACACACGAGAGCTATGTGAAGGCCCAGGCCGACGTCCTCGAAGGAAAGGTCGACGTCGAACTCGACGGGTTCGAGATCTCGCCCGGTGTGTGGGTCGCCGAAGGTGCCGAGGTGCACCCGGACGCCGTGCTGCGCGGACCGCTCTACATCGGCGACTACGCCAAGGTCGAAGCGGATGTGGAGATCCGGAAGCACACGGTCGTCGGTTCGAACGTCGTCGTGAAGAGCGGGGCGTTCCTGCACAAGGCCGTCGTGCACGACAACGTCTATATCGGGCGGCACTGCAATCTGCGGGGCTGTGTGGTCGGAAAGAACACCGACATCATGCGGGCCGCGCGGATCGAGGACGGCGCCGTCATCGGCGACGAGTGCCTCGTCGGCGAAGAATCGATCGTCCAGGGCAATGTGCGGGTCTACCCGTTCAAGACCGTGGAGGCCGGTGCCTTCGTCAATACGTCGGTCATCTGGGAGTCGCGTGGGCAGGCCCATCTGTTCGGGGCGAGGGGCGTCTCCGGGATCCTGAACGTCGAGATCACGCCGGAGCTGGCCGTACGGCTCGCGGGGGCGTACGCGACGACGCTCAAGAAGGGGTCGACCGTCACGACCGCGCGCGACCACTCCCGTGGTGCGCGTGCGCTCAAGCGGGCCGTCATCTCCGCGCTCCAGGCCAGCGCCATCGACGTACGGGATCTGGAGAACGTGCCGCTGCCCGTGGCGCGGCAGCAGACGGCGCGGGGCAGTGCCGGCGGGATCATGATCCGTACGACGCCCGGGGTGCCGGACTCCGTCGACATCATGTTCTTCGACGAGCGCGGGGCGGATCTTTCGCAGGGCAGTCAGCGCAAGCTGGACCGGGTGTACGCGCGGCAGGAGTACCGCAGGGCGTTCCCCGGGGAGATCGGCGACCTGCACTTCCCGTCGAGCGTCTTCGACTCGTACACGGGGTCGTTGCTGCGCAACGTCGATACGACGGGGGTCGCGGAGGCCGGGCTGAAGGTCGTCGTCGACGCGTCGAACGGGAGCGCCGGGCTCGTGCTGCCCAGCCTTCTCGGGCGACTCGGTGTCGACTCCCTGACGATCAATCCCGGGCTCGACGAGTCGCGGCCCACGGAGACGGCGGACGCCCGCAGGTCCGGGCTCGTACGGCTGGGGGAGATCGTGGCGTCGGCGCGGGCCGCCTTCGGGGTGCGGTTCGACCCCGTCGGTGAGCGGCTTTCGCTGGTCGATGAGAAGGGGCGGATCGTCGAGGACGACCGGGCGTTGCTCGTGATGCTCGATCTTGTCGCGGCGGAGCGCAGGAGCGGGCGGGTCGCGCTGCCAGTGACCACGACCCGTATCGGCGAGCAGGTCGCCGCTTATCACGGGACGCAGGTCGAGTGGACGACGACGTCGCCCGACGACCTGACGCGCGTGGGGCGTGAGGACGGGGCGATCTTCGGTGGGGACGGGCGCGCCGGGTTCATCATTCCCGAGTTCAGCAGTGTGTTCGACGGTGCCGCGGCCTTTGTGCGGCTCATCGGGCTCGTCGCCCGTACGCAGCTGACCCTCAGCCAGATCGACGCGCGGATTCCGCGGGCGCACGTGCTCAAGCGGGATCTGGCGACGCCGTGGGCCGTCAAGGGGCTCGTCATGCGCCGCGTCGTTGAGGAGGCGGGCGAGCGGTCCGTGGACACGACCGACGGAGTGCGGGTCGTGGAGGCCGACGGGCGCTGGGTGATGGTGCTGCCCGACCCGGCCGAGGCCGTCACCCATCTGTGGGCCGAAGGACCGGACGACGCCTCCGCGCAGCAGCTGCTCGACGAATGGTCGGCCGTTGTGGACAGCGCCGGCCGCTGACCCGGATATCCGCTGCTCGACGCCTATTTCGGGCGTCGAGCAGCGGGACAGTGGGGTCGTTGCGTGGTAGGGGCCGCGACGTGCGACGATGTGCGGCATGCCGCAGCAGCCCCCCAAACGGAGCACCCCAGAGCGCCCCGCGCGCCCCGACGCCTCCATGTCGCTGCTGACCAACGTCATGGATCACAGCCTGGACGACGGGTACGCGGAGGCCACCGCGCGCAAAGAGGCGCTGGGCCAGAGCGGTCTGCCGAAGACGCTGCGGGCGAAGCTGGGGCTCGCGGCGGGACTCGTGCTCGCCGCGCTCGTGGTGACGGTGGGCGCCGCGCAGGCCCGCGTCGCCGCGCCGGTGGTGGCCAAGGAGCGCGAGGAGCTCATCAACCGCATCGACCGGGAGACCGAGTCCGCGGACAAGCTGGAGGGACAGGTCGACTCGCTGCGCGGGCGTGTGGGCGAGATGCAGCGCGAGGCGTTGAAGAAGCACGGTGGCGAGCAGGGGGAGTTGGCGGGGGTGCTCTCCGGCGCCGTCGCCGTGCACGGCCCCGGTGTGAAGCTCGTCGTCGACGACGCCAAGTCGGCCACCACGGGCGACGGGAGCGGTCCGCGCGAGAGCAACGGTTTCTCCGACACCGGCCGCGTACGTGACCGGGACATGCAGCGCGTCATGAACGGTCTCTGGCAGTCCGGCGCCGAGGCCATCAGTATCAATGGGCAGCGCCTCACCTCGCTGTCCGCGATCAGGGCCGCGGGTGACGCGATACTGGTCGACAACAAGCCGCTGGTGCCGCCGTACACGGTGCTCGCGGTGGGGGACGGGCAGCGGCTGAGCACGCGGTTCCAGAACAGCGCCGACGGTCTCTACCTGCACGCGCTGCAGGAGAACTTCGGGGTCAGGACCAGTATTTCGGCCCAGGACGACATCAAGCTTCCTGCCGCCCCCAGCGTGATCGTACGTACAGCACAGCCGAGAGCAGAGCAGAAGGGCACATCGTGATCGCCGTACTGGGCCTCGTCGTGGGAGTCGTGGTCGGTCTTTTCGTCCGGCCCGAGGTTCCGGCGGTCGTCGAGCCTTACCTCCCCATCGCCGTCGTCGCGGCGCTGGACGCGGTGTTCGGGGCGCTGCGCGCCATGTTGGACGGGATCTTCGACGACAAGGTGTTCGTCGTCTCGTTCCTGTCGAACGTCGTCGTGGCCGCGCTGATCGTCTTCCTGGGCGACAAGTTGGGCGTCGGCGCGCAGCTGTCGACCGGTGTCGTCGTGGTGCTCGGCATCCGCATCTTCTCCAACGCGGCCGCGATCCGGCGGCATGTGTTCAGGGCGTGAGGCCGATGAGTAAGAACGAGAACGAAGAGAACGCCGAGAGCCGCGAGAACGTGCGGAGCGGGCAACCGGACGGCGAGACCGAGCAGTTGCGCAGGGAGCTTCCTGCCGAACTGCCTGCCGAGGTGCCGCCGGAGAGCCGTACGCCGGAGGTGGGGCAGGAGCCGGAGGAGTCGGAGTCGGGTCCGGCTGAGTCCGAGGCGCCCGAGGCGGAGCCGGTCGGCCCGGACGTCGTCGAGCCCGAACTGACCGGGCGGCAGCGGCTCGTGAAGGGTCTGTGGCCGCCACGCGCGTCGCGTGCCCAACTCATCATGGCTGTGCTGCTGTTCGTCCTGGGGCTCGGGCTCGCCATCCAGGTGCGGTCCACCAGCGACAACAGCGCCCTGCGCGGTGCGCGTCAGGAAGATCTCGTTCGCATCCTCGATGAACTGGATGATCGAACTCAGCGTCTTGAGGATGAGAAGCAAGGTCTCGTGGACCAGCGCACCGAGCTGGAGAGCAGTTCGGACCAGGCCGACGAGGCCCGCAAGCAGACGGCCGAGAAGCAGAAGCAGCTCGGCATCCTGGCGGGCACGACGGCCGCGCAGGGGCCCGGGATCACCATGACCGTCACCGACACGAAGGGGGCCGTGGAGGCGGACATGCTGCTCGACGCCATCCAGGAGCTGCGCGCCGCCGGCGCGGAGGCGATCCAGGTGAACGATGTCCGTGTCGTGGCCAACACGTATCTGACGGACGGCAGTGGCGGGAAGGGGATCAGCGTGGACGGGCACCGGATCAGCCGTCCCTACCGGTTCAAGGTCATCGGCAAGCCGCAGGACCTGGAGCCGGCCCTGAACATCCCCGGGGGTGTGGTGCAGACGCTCGAGAAGGAGCAGGCCACGGTGGCCGTGAGCCGCTCCGGCAAGATCGTCGTGGATGCCTTGCGATCGGCGCAACGGCCTGATTACGCTCGGTCGTCCTCGGAGTGAAGCCGGGGGTGCATGGTGGATACCGTGCGAGGGCATGACGTTGCGGGGGGTCGCCGCAGCAAGGGTGGTGTGCGTGGTGGAAACTGTTTGGCGGATACGGACGTTGTGAGGGTGTCCGTGTCAATCATGTACGCGATGTACGCCGATGTGTGCAGTCAGGGTTCGTCCTGCCCCACGGGCGGGTCTGTTTCGGTCAAGGGGAATCGCCCGTGAAGTTGTTTGCGAAGTTGTTCGGCAAGAGCGCGCGTGAGGACGCCCGTCATCGCGCGCCGCGGCAGGGAGACGTGCCGGAGACGCAGGTGGGTGAGCGCCCGCTGTTCCGGGACCAGGTCGCCGGAGACAATTCGGGCGGACAGGGCGCGTCGTCTGTTGACCCTGCCGGTTCCGGCCGCATAGGTTTCGGAGAACCGTCAACCTCAAGTACGGGTGGAGGGTTTACCCCCGACCCGTACGCGTCCCACGCCCCCGCGGGGCAGCCGCGGCAGGAGGATCCGTCCATGTCGGCCCTGGTGTGTACGAGGTGCGGAAACCAGAACGGGGAGAACAGCCGGTTCTGCTCCAACTGCGGTGCGCCGCTGCGTGGCGGCGCGACGCCGGAGGGGCCGTCGGAGACGACGTCCACGATCTCCATCTCCGGCCTCGAGTCCTACGACCCGGAGGCGACGGGTCAGACGCAGCTTCCGGCCCTCTCGCCCGAGGCGCAGGCGGCGGTCGACGCGCTGCCGCTGGGCTCGGCGCTCCTGGTGGTGCGGCGCGGTCCGAACTCGGGCAGCCGCTTCCTCCTGGACGGCGAGCTGACCACCGCGGGGCGCCACCCGCAGAGCGACATCTTCCTGGACGACGTGACCGTGTCGCGTCGCCACGTGGAGTTCCGTCGCCTGCAGGACGGCTCGTTCACCGTCGCCGACGTCGGCAGCCTCAACGGCACGTATGTGAACCGTGAGCGCATCGACTCGGTGACGCTGAACAACGGGGACGAGGTGCAGATCGGCAAGTACCGGCTGGTGTTCTACGCGAGCCAGCGCGGTATCTGAACCGTCCGCGACCCTTCAGGAAGGTCCATGCTGCACACGACGAGTGGCGGTGCCCCAGGGGGTACCGCCACCACGGACAGTCGGCTGATGAGCATCGGCACCGTACTGAACGTGCTCCGAGAAGAGTTTCCCGAAGTCACCATCTCCAAGATCCGGTTCCTTGAGTCCGAAGGCCTCGTCGAGCCCCGGCGGACGCCTTCGGGCTACCGGAAGTTCAGCCCGGACGATGTCGAGCGGCTCGCCCATGTGCTGCGTATGCAGCGGGACCACTACCTGCCGCTGAAGGTCATCAAGGAGCAGCTCGACGCCCTGGAGCCGGGCGAGACGCTGTCCGTGCCCGCGCCGGGACGCCCCGGCGACGCGGAGGACGGCGACGACGTGCCGACGGCCGCGCGGGTCGGCCGGGACGAATTGCTGGCCGCCGTCGGCGTCGAGGAGCACGAGCTCGACGAATGGGAGTCGTACGGGCTCCTCACACCCCTGCCCGACGGCGGCTACGACGCCTCCGCCGTGTTGGTCGCCGAGCTCATCGGCGAGCTGGCCCGGTTCGGGATCGGGCCGCGGCACCTGCGGGTCATGCGGGCGGCCGCGGACCGGGAGGCCGGCCTGGTGGACCAGGTGGTGGCCCCGCTGAAGGTGCACCGCAACCCGCAGACGCGGGCGCATGCCGAGGCCCGTGCCAAGGAGCTGGCGGGCCTCACCGTGAGGCTGCACTCGGCACTTGTGCAGACCGCGCTCGGGGTGCGTCTGCCCTGATCGCGGGCGCGGGTGAGCACCGATGGCCCGGTCCTCGGTGGATGCCCGACTACCCAAACCGACCGGGCACGTCCTAGGGTTGCTGTGTGAACGAGCTCGACGTCGTAGGTGTCCGGGTCGAAATGCCCTCCAACCAACCGATCGTGCTCCTGCGTGAAGTGGGAGGCGACCGGTACCTCCCCATCTGGATCGGACCGGGGGAGGCGACCGCGATCGCCTTCGCCCAGCAGGGCATGGCGCCCGCGCGTCCGCTGACGCACGACCTTTTCAAGGATGTCCTTGAGGCGGTCGGCCAGGAGCTCACGGAAGTGCGCATCACGGACCTGCGCGAAGGCGTCTTCTACGCGGAGCTGGTGTTCGCGAGCGGGGTCGAGGTCAGTGCCCGCCCGTCGGACGCCATAGCCCTGGCGCTGCGCACCGGTACGCCGATCTTCGGCAGTGACGGGGTCCTGGACGATGCGGGGATCGCGATCCCCGACGAGCAGGAGGACGAGGTGGAGAAGTTCCGCGAGTTCCTCGACCAGATCTCTCCCGAGGACTTCGGCACCAACAGTCAGTGACCTCCAGGACGACGGCCGGACCGGCCGTCGAGCGGCGGCGCCGTCGGGACATTCGGCTAGCCTTTCCCGGCGGTGGGTCACGGGAAACCACTCTTAGGGTGATTATCACTCGGCGTGCCTAGTGTGGCGTTCGTTGACGCACCCCCTGTGACTGCCTACCGTCGACAAGGCAGGTCAATGAGGAGGTCGGCGTGAGAAGCAGCGGCGACGGTACGGCGACGGGCGGTCCGTACCTGTTTGACGGCAGCGCGGCCGATCACACTCCGCAGCGCCCGCAGGCCGTGCCTGTGGTGGCGGGGGAGAGCGGCTCGGCCGCTTCCGAGCAGCTGGGATACCGGGGGCCGACGGCATGTGCGGCGGCCGGCATCACCTACCGGCAGCTCGACTACTGGGCCAGAACCGGCCTTGTGGAACCCAGCGTGCGCTCCGCGTACGGATCGGGGACACAGCGGCTCTACAGCTTCCGGGACGTGGTCGTCCTCAAGGTCGTCAAGCGTTTCCTGGACACGGGCGTCTCGTTGCAGAACATCCGGACCGCCGTGCAGCACCTGCGCGAGAGCGGCTTCCGGGATCTGGAGCGGATGACGCTGATGAGCGACGGCGCGACCGTGTACGAGTGCACGTCGCCGGACGAGGTGCACGACCTGCTCCAGGGCGGCCAGGGGGTCTTCGGGATCGCCGTGGGCGTCGTCTGGCGGGACGTGGAGGCCGCGCTCTCGCAGCTGCACGGCGAGCGTGTGGACACCGGCGAGACGATCGTGCCGCCGAACCCGACGGACGAGCTCGCGAGGCGGCGGGGCAGGGCCGTGTGAGGTCCGTACGGCCCCGTTGTCAGTGGCGTAGGGCAGCATCGGTGATGTGAGAACCGCGCCCACGATCCTGCATCTCGACATGGATGCCTTCTACGCCTCTGCGGAGCAGGCGGCGAAGCCGAGCCTGCGCGGGAAAGCGGTCGTCGTGGGCGGGCTGGGTCCGCGCGGCGTGGTGGCCACGGCGTCGTACGAGGCGCGGAAGTTCGGGGTGCACTCGGCGATGCCGATGGGGCAGGCGCGCAGGCTCGCGCCGCACGCCGCCTATCTGGTGCCGCGTTTCCGGCTCTACCGGGAGATCAGCGAGCAGGTGATGGGTCTCCTGGGCGCCCTTTCGCCGCTCGTCGAGCCGCTGAGCCTGGACGAGGCGTTCGTCGATCTCGAGGCCGGTGAGGCGGCCTGGGACGCCGCGTCGGCGGAGGCCGTGGGGCGTCGGCTGCGGGCCGACATCCGGCGCGTGACCGGGCTGACCGGGTCCGTGGGGCTCGCCGCGTCCAAGATGCTCGCGAAGATCGGTTCGGAGGAGGCCAAGCCGGACGGGCTCGTGCTCATACGCCCCGGTACCGAGCGCGCGCTGCTCGGGCCGCGGTCCGTGCGGATCCTGCCCGGCGTCGGGCCCGCGACGGCGGACCATCTGCGGCGGGCCGGGATCCAGACCGTGGAGGAGATCGCGGGGGCCGGTGAGGACGAGCTGGTGCGTCTCCTCGGCAAGGCGCACGGCAGCCACCTGTACGAGATGGCGCTCGCCCGCGACGAGCGGCCCGTCGTCGCCGAGCGGGACTCCAAGTCCGTATCGGTCGAGGACACGTACGACGTGGACATCCATGACCGGGTGCGGGTCCGGATGGAGGTGCGCAGGCTCGCCGGCCGGTGCGTGGAGCGGCTGAGAGCGGCCGAGCGGTCGGGGCGGACCGTGGTGCTCAAGGTGCGGCGCTACGACTTCTCGACGCTGACGCGCTCCGAGACGCTGCGGGGGCCGACGGACGATCCCGGGGTGGTGCGGGAGGCCGCGGCGCGGTTGCTGGAGAGCGTGGACACGACCGGGGGCGTGCGGTTGCTGGGGGTCGGTGTCAGTGGGCTCGCCGACTTCACGCAGGAGGATCTGTTCGCGCAGTTCGCCGCCGCGGAGGAGGCGGCCGCGGAGGCCGCGGCCGAGGAGCCGGAGGGAGAGGCGGCCGCGGTCGAGCCGGTGGAGGCCGCCGAGCCCGTCGAGCGGAGATGGCTGGCCGGGCACGATGTGCGGCATGCCGAGTTCGGGCCGGGGTGGGTGCAGGGGAGCGGGCTCGGGCGGGTGACCGTGCGGTTCGAGACGCCGTATGCGGTGGTGCCGGGGCGGGTGCGGACCTTCCGGGTCGACGATCCCGAGCTGGAGTCGGCGGATCCGCTGCCGCTGGTGGAAAGAGCCGTCGAAGGTGGGGGAGCCGTCGGCGGGGGCCGCGATCAGGTCGGGTCGTCCTCCGCGCCCGCGACCTTGCCGAACGTGACGTCGGGCGACTGAGGAGCCGTGATGTCCAGACCGTAGTGGTGGTAGAGCTGGAGCTCCTGCTCCGGGGAGAGATGGCGGCCCACGCCGAAGTCGGGGGCGTCCTTGATCAGGGAGCGTTCGAAGGGCACGTGCAGCGTGCCGTCCGTGAAGTCGCTGGGCTCGAGCGGGACGAACGCGTCGCGGCTGAACAGGCCGGTTCGTATCGCGGCCCATTCCGGCACGCCCGTGGCGTCGTCCAGGTACACCTCGTCGATGGTGCCGATCTTGGCCCCGTCGCGGTCGAAGGCCTTGCGGCCGATCAGATTGCGCGGATCGACATCGGTCTGCACGGGCCCTCCAACTGATCGCGATGATCGCAACTCGTCTGTAAGCACTACGAAAGAGCACATTGCGTAAGGCGGCCACTCGGGGGCTCCGGTCAAGTAGCCGCTGGTAGGCTGGCAGACGGCTGCTGACCCCGTGCGGGAGAGTCTTCCGACGGTAGTCGGGGGCGCCGAAGGAGCAAATCCTCCCCGGAATCTCTCAGGCCCCTGTACCGCACGGACGAGGTCACTCTGGAAAGCAGGGCGGGGTGCACGGTTTCCGCTCTCACCGACGGTGCAAGCCGGTGCGTTCCGTGTTCTCGCGGGGTGGGCCGGTGAAGCTCTCAGGTTGAGATGACAGAGGGGGAGGCCGTCCGGGTACCCGCGCCATGGTGCCCCTCGTAGGTCGCAATGACCAGGAGGCCTCCGCAATGACCGCCAACCGTATTCCGCTCTCCCAGCTGGAGCGAGGGATCCCCTTCGAGCAGCGCCACATCGGCCCCGATGAGGCCGCTCAGGCCAAGATGCTCGCGCAGGTCGGCTACGGCTCGCTGGACGAGCTGACCGCGGCCGCGGTGCCCGATGTGATCAAGAGCGCCGAGGCGCTCGACCTTCCGGCCGCCCGCAGCGAGGCCGAGGTGCTGGCCGAGCTGAAGTCGCTCGCCGAGCGCAATGACGTTCTCGGTTCGATGATCGGCCTCGGCTACTACGGGACGTTCACGCCGCCCGTCATCCTGCGCAATGTCATGGAGAACCCGTCCTGGTACACGGCGTACACGCCCTACCAGCCGGAGATCTCGCAGGGCCGCCTCGAGGCGCTGCTCAACTTCCAGACCATGGTCGCCGAGCTGACCGGCCTGCCCACCTCGGGCTCCTCGCTGCTCGACGAGGGCACGGCCGCCGCCGAGGCGATGGCCCTCTCGCGCCGCGTCGGCAAGGTCAAGAACGGTGTCTACGTCGTCGACGCCGACGCCCTGCCGCAGACCATCGCCGTCATTCAGACGCGCGCCGAGCCGACCGGCGTCGAGATCGTCGTCGCCGACCTGAGCGAGGGCATCCCCGCCGAGGTCGCCGAGCGCGGCGTCGTGGGCGTGCTCGTGCAGTACCCGGGCGCCTCCGGCGTCGTGCGGGACATCAAGCCCGTGATCGACCAGGCGCACGAGCTGGGCGCCATCGTGACCGTTGCCGCTGATCTTCTTGCTCTGACGCTGCTCACCTCGCCCGGCGAGCTGGGCGCGGACATCGCCGTCGGTACGACGCAGCGCTTCGGTGTCCCGATGGGCTTCGGCGGCCCGCACGCCGGATACATGGCCGTGCGCGAGAAGTTCGCGCGCTCGCTGCCCGGCCGCCTGGTGGGTGTCTCCGTCGACGCCGACGGCAACAAGGCGTACCGCCTCGCCCTGCAGACCCGCGAGCAGCACATCCGCCGCGAGAAGGCGACCAGCAACATCTGCACCGCGCAGGTGCTGCTCGCCGTCATGGCCGGCATGTACGCCGTCTACCACGGGCCCGAGGGCCTCAAGTCCATCGCGCGGCGCACCCACCGGTACGCCACCCTGCTCGCCGCGGGGCTCACGGCGGGCGGCGTCGAGGTCGTGCACGGCGCGTACTTCGACACCCTCACCGTGCGCGTGCCGGGCAAGGCCGCCGAGGCCGTCTCGGCCGCGCGCGAGGGCGGCGTCAACCTGCGCCTCGTGGACGCCGATCACGTCTCCATCGCCTGCGACGAGACCACCACGCGGGCCCAACTGGGCGCCGTGTGGAGCGCGTTCGGTGTCGACGCGGACATCGAGGCGCTGGACGCCGAGGCCGAGGACACGCTGCCGGGCGGGCTGCTGCGCGAGGACGACTACCTGACGCACCCCGTCTTCCACCAGTACCGCTCCGAGACGTCGATGCTGCGCTACCTGCGCACGCTGGCCGACAAGGACTACGCGCTCGACCGCGGCATGATCCCGCTGGGCTCCTGCACGATGAAGCTCAACGCGACGACGGAGATGGAGCCGGTCACCTGGCCCGAGTTCGGCCAGCTGCACCCCTTCGCCCCCGCCGAGCAGGCGCAGGGTTACCTGACGCTGATCCGTGAGCTGGAGGAGCGGCTCGCCGAGGTCACCGGCTACGACAAGGTGTCGCTGCAGCCGAACGCCGGTTCGCAGGGCGAGCTCGCCGGTCTCCTCGCCGTCCGCGGCTACCACCGGGCGAACGGCGACGAGCAGCGCACCGTCTGCCTCATCCCGTCCTCCGCGCACGGCACGAACGCCGCGAGCGCCGTGATGGCCGGCATGAAGGTCGTCGTCGTGAAGACCGCCGATGACGGCGAGGTCGACATCGAGGACCTGCGCGCCAAGATCGAGCAGCACGCCGAGCAGCTCGCCGTCCTCATGATCACGTACCCGTCGACGCACGGCGTCTTCGAGGAGCACGTCGCCGACATCTGCGCCGCCGTGCACGACGCGGGCGGTCAGGTCTACGTCGACGGCGCCAACCTCAACGCCCTTGTGGGGCTTGCCAAGCCGGGGCACTTCGGCGGCGACGTCTCGCACCTGAACCTGCACAAGACGTTCTGCATCCCGCACGGCGGCGGCGGTCCCGGCGTCGGCCCGGTGGGTGTGCGCGAGCACCTCGCCCCGTACCTGCCGAACCACCCGCTCCAGCCGGCCGCGGGCCCCGAGACGGGTGTCGGTCCGATCTCCGCCGCCCCGTGGGGTTCCGCCGGGATCCTGCCGATCTCCTGGGCGTATGTGCGGCTCATGGGCGGCGAGGGGCTGAAGCGGGCCACGCAGGTGGCCGTGCTCTCCGCGAACTACATCGCCAAGCGGCTCGAGCCGCACTTCCCGGTGCTCTACAACGGTCCGGGCGGGCTCGTCGCGCACGAGTGCATCATCGATCTGCGGCCGCTCAGCAAGGCGACGGGCGTGAGCATCGACGATGTCGCCAAGCGGCTCATCGACTACGGGTTCCACGCGCCGACCATGTCGTTCCCGGTCGCCGGGACGTTCATGATCGAGCCCACCGAGAGCGAGGACATCGAGGAGCTCGACCGGTTCTGCGACGCGATGATCGCGATTCGCGGCGAGATCGAGCGGGTCGCCTCCGGCGAGTGGGCGGCCGACGACAACCCGCTGCGGAACGCTCCGCACACGGCCGGGATGCTCGGCGGCGACTGGGCGCACGCGTACAGCCGGGAAGAAGGTGTCTTCCCGGCCGGAGTGGTCGCTTCGGAGAAGTACTGGCCGCCGGTGCGGCGTATCGACCAGGCGTTCGGCGACCGGAACCTGGTGTGTTCCTGCCCGCCGCTCGACGCCTACGAGGGCTGATCCACTCGGGACTGCGCGGCCGCCGGTCGCGCAGTCCTGCTCAGTCGATCCCTACGCCGCCGTCACGACCCGGCCCAGTGGGCGGTGCGGGGCGATGATCTTTCCGTTGGGCAGCAGCTCGCCGGTGTCCTCGAAGAGCAGGACCCCGTTGCACAGGAGGCTCCATCCCTGCTCGGGGTGGTGAGCCACAGGGAGTGCGGCTTCCCTGTCCTCGGATTCCGCTGTCGGGCAGGCTGGCTGGTGCTGGCACATGGATGGGATCTTTCGCTGCGAAGTGATCTCGATGACGTGGGCTGTGCTTGCTGTGTTCGCTGTACGGGCGGTGCTGGTGGTGCCTGTCGTGCCGCGGCTTGAAGGCTTGTTCATGGCCGCCCCCCGTTTTCGTGAGTTCTGGAACCCAGTGTTGCCCTGTGGGCGTCAATCCGCAGGGATTTCCTTGCAGCGGTCCTTCTGGGTTGGAGACGCATCACCCGTGCGGACGGTTCAGTCCAACTCGACTCTCCCTTCGGGTGGTTAGGAGTGGTCGGTACGGGCTAGTCCGCTCGGGCACGGCTGTGCCCCGCGACCGGACGGCGGACGGCGCGGGGCACGGGCACGGGTGACCGGGGCCGTCGGCGGGCCCCGGTCGGTCAGGCGAGCAGGCCGGCGGGGGCCGGAGCCGGGGCCGGTGTCAGGCGGTGGGTGAGGACCGGCAGAAGCTCGGCCACCCGGTGCGGGCGGTGCGGGGCGATGCCCGGCGGGGCGGGTGCCAGCGGGACGAGGATGTCGTCGGCCGCGGGCTGGCCGCTCGCCGGGTCGGCGGTGCGCTCGCCGTGCAGCCACAGCGTGAGCATGTAGAGCTCGGGCACCGAGAGCAGCCGCGGCTGATAGGCCTGGGGCAGCGACTCCGCCTGCCGCAGGGCCCGTTCGGTCGACCTGATGTAGGGGCCCTCGAAGAAGTGCGAGAAGGCCCAGCCGTCCGGAGTGAGCATGGTGTCGGCCGCCGCCACCGCGCGCTCCCCGCAGCGGATCATGAACCGCCAGCCGGTCAGGCGGGCCCTGGATGGCCCGGTGGACTCGGTGATGTGGTCCAACACATGGAGAGGCAGCGGGAGTTCGGGAGTGGCGGGTCCCTGTGCGGCGCGCAGGGACGGGGTGCGGGCCTCGCGGACGGCGGTGGGGGAACCGAGGGCCGTGAGGACGCTGCGCAGGGCGGGCGCGGGAGCCGGTGGGACGTGCAGCGGCATGGTGGATCGCCTCTCATTCGACAGGCATGTGATGCGAGGGCGGTGCGGGACGAGCGGACGGCACTGTCTGCTGCGGGTGCACAGGGGTACACGGGGCGGAGAGGGCGGGGGCCTGGTCTGTGCCCGGGCCGCGGGCGCCAACTCTCTGTCTCGCCAGCGGAGTTTATACGATGCGTGTTCACGGAGTGTTTCCGCTAGCACGCCCTCCGGATTTCGCAAGGTGCTATTCGGGCGCGATTCCCACGGTGTTTTGTGGGCATCCTCCCCACTTTCGGTGGGGTAGCCGCACGTGACCTCGATGTCTTTCGGTCGAGCGGTCGGCCTGTTCTTGTCGGCGTTTTTCACCAGGGCCGCGAGCGACGGAATCTGCGGGCGGCCGCATGCCTGAGGAATGTGCCCGCGGGTAACCGGCTAGAGCGTACTGCTCCGTGGACGCGAGCGGGGCGTTATGGATCACATTGCCGGGGCATCATCCACCGTGACACGCGGCCGGGACGGAGCAGCAACGGGTCGCCCGTGCGAGGAGGGACGCTTCCATGGGGGAGAAGGTCGTTGCGGAGGCGGTCGGGCTGGCCGACCCGCGGCGCTATCGGGAGAAGCTCAAGGAGTGCCTGGAGGGGTTCGGGAGACTGCTGGAAGAGAAGCGCTTCGACCGTCCGCAGAATCTCATGGGGCTCGAGATAGAGCTGAATCTCGCCGGGCCCGACGGGCTGCCGAGAATGATGAATGCGGAAGTTCTGGAGCGCATCGCGAGCCGCGATTTCCAGACCGAACTCGCGATGTTCAATCTCGAAGTGAACATTGCCCCGCACCGGCTCGGCGGCCGCGTTCTCGATCAGCTCGCCGAGGAACTGCGCACGGGGCTCGGATATGCGCACCGGAAGGCGAACGAGGTCGACGCGGGCATCGTGATGATCGGCATTCTGCCGACGCTGAGCGCGGACGACCTGGTCTCGGCGAACCTGTCGGACGTCGACCGCTACACCCTGCTCAACGACCGGATCGTGGCCGCGCGCGGCGAGGACTTCGTGCTCGACATCGCCGGCGTCGAGCGGCTGACCTGCACGTCCTCCTCGATAGCCCCCGAAGCCGCGTGCACGTCCGTGCAGTTGCACCTCCAGGTGACGCCGGGGCGGTTCGCCGATGTGTGGAACGCGGCGCAGGCGGTCGCCGCCGTGCAGATCGCGCTCGGCGCCAACTCGCCCTTCCTGTTCGGGCGTGAGCTGTGGCGCGAGTCCCGGCCGCCGCTGTTCCAGCAGTCCACCGACACCCGGCCGCCGGAGCTCGCGGCGCAGGGCGTGCGGCCGCGCACCTGGTTCGGGGAGCGCTGGATCGATTCCGCGTACGACCTCTTCGAGGAGAACCTGAAGTATTTTCCGCCGCTGCTGCCGATCCTCGACGACGAGCAGCCGCTCGACGTCCTCGCCAAGGGCGACACCCCGAGCCTCGCCGAACTCGTCCTGCACAACGGCACGGTGTACCGATGGAACCGCCCCGTGTACGGGATCGCGGACGGCGTCCCGCACCTGCGCGTCGAGAACCGGGTGCTGCCCGCCGGGCCCACCGTCACCGACGTCATCGCCAACACCGCGTTCTTCTACGGTGTCGTCCGCGCCCTGGCCGAGGAGTCCCGGCCGGTGTGGTCGCGGCTCCCCTTCGCCGCCGCCGCACGCAACTTCGACGCCGCCTGCCGGTACGGCATCGACGCGCGCCTGGAGTGGCCGCGCAGGGGCCGGTTCGGCGGCACCGAGCGGGTGCCGGCCGTGAACCTCGTACGGGACGAGCTGTTGCCGCTCGCGGCGGCCGGGCTCGACGCGTGGGGCGTGGAGCCGGCCGACCGGGACCTGTATCTGGGGGTGATCGAGGAGCGGTGCCGGCTGCGGATGAACGGTGCGGCGTGGCAGTCGGCGACGTATCACCGGGCGCTGGAGAGCGGTCTGGCGAGGGACGCGGCGCTCGCGGCGACCACGCGCCGGTACTGCGAGCTGATGCACCGGGGCGAGCCGGTGCACGACTGGCCGGTCGGGCTGCCCGCGCCGGCCGTTCCGCTGCGCTGAAGGGACCGGTCGACCGGCTCAGTTGCCCTTCGCGCCCGCCTCGATGATCGCCTTCAGGATGACCTGCTGGATGTCCGCCGGGTCGCTGACCTGGTGTCCTGAGCCGCCCGTCGCCGCGGCGACCTGCTCGACCTCCCGTTTGTCGGTGTCGGGGCCCACGGCGATGACGATCAGCGGGACGGGATGCGCGGGGTCGGCGAGGTTCCCCAGCTTCTTGATGAGGCTCTCGCGGGAGATCGACCCCGGGTCCTCGTTGACGCCGTCCGTGACCACCACGACGGCGTTGAACCTGCCGCTCTTGTAGGAGGACGTGGCCTCCTTGTAGGCCGCGAGCGTGGTGTCGTACAGGCCCGTCGCCCCGCCCGGCACCGGCTTCAGCGCGGTGAACGCGGCCGACAGGCGGTCGCGCCGGGTGCCGGAGCCGACGTGGTCGCCGAGGCGCTCGGTCGGGACGAGCTTCTTGTAGTCGCGGTCGCCGTCGAGGAACGTGGAGAACTCCCACAGGCCGATCTCGTCCTCCGGCGTGAACGTGGAGAGGGCCGCCAGCATCGACGCCTTCGTCACCTCCATGCGGGACTCGCCGCGGCTGGGCACGATGTTCCCCATCGACGCCGACGCGTCCACGACCGTCGTGATGCGGGCGCTCTGCACCGTGATCGTCCACATGCCGAGGGTCTCCTCGAGCTGCTCCTCCGAGGGCGCCTTGGCCGCCACGCGCGCGTACGGCTGCGGGGAGCGGCCGCCGGCCCGGGAGACGATCGTCGCGGGGGAGCGGCCGCTGTCGGTGCGGAAGCCGTGCTTCTCCAGGATCGAGCGGCCCTCGGGCGCGCCGAGCAGCGTCATGAAGCGGACGGCCGCGCGGCTCTCGTCGGTGCTCAGCTTGTCCTCGCCGACCAGTGAGAACGGGTAGTCGAGGGTGGGCGAGCCGTCCTTCGGATAGAAGAGGTCGACCGAACCCGCCTCGCCCGCCTCCTTGTTGTGCGCGTACGCCGCCTGCTCGGACAGGATCAGCGCCTCATTGCGCCGCGGGTTGCCCTGCTCGGTGCCGGAGTCGTCGCGCGGCACCGTGTCCATGAGCTGTGCGTCGCTGTCGGACGTGCGCTGCGAGAGGCTCTTGGCCATGGAGGCGGCCTGCGTGCCGTCCCCCTTCTTGGAGGTGGCCGCCAGTTTGGTCAACGCGAGCAGTCCGCTGGCGCTGCGGGAGGGGTCGGCGGCGCCCAGGCGCAGCTTGTCGTCCCGCATGGCGGCGCCCGTCAACTGGGCCCAGGTGTACGTCTTTCGCGGCCAGCCGAAGGACTTCGCGGCTCCGGGCACCATGCCCACGCCGATCGGTGAAGAGGCGACGTTGCCGGCCGGTGTGACCTTGGTGTCCCCGGTGCCCGTCGTAACGCGCTGCACCCAGACGTCCGAGTCGGGCACCCAGACCTGGTAGTGCGCCGCGCCCTTGCCTGCGCGCAGGGTGTCGGCGACCTTGTACGCGTCGCGCGCGGTGACGGCGACGTCGAGGCAGTTGCCGTCGGAGGTGACCTTCTCCCTGCGGGCGCGCTCCGCCGCCTCGCGCAGCGCCGGGGCCATGTCGGGGGAGGCGACCACATCGAGGTGGACCTCGTCCGCGCACTCGCCGCCGAGGCCGATCAGTTCGGGGCGGAACACCGCGGCCGTGCCCGCCGCGGCCACGACGACGAGGGCGGTCACGATGGCCACGGTCCGGCCGCGCGAACGGGGACGGGGTGCGGTGGCGGCCGTCCCGTACTCGTCGGGCATGCTGCTGTGACGTCCCATGGCGGTGGAGCCCCTCCCTGAGCCACAAAGGCAGTTGCGGTATAAGCGGTGGAGCGGCGGAGGGGAGCGGTGCGCCGAATTGCGTCGCCTCGGCCCCCTCGGCCTGTCGCACGCGATCTTCGTACCTGCATTCGAGATCCTAGGGTCCTTCTGACGGGTCAGGCTGGGTGCGGGTGGCCGCCACGTGCGCCGCAGATGTGCGTGCCAGGGCCCGCGACTCCAGCAAGATCCGTCAGAAGGACCCTAGCGGGACGCTGTGACGGATGCGGCGGGATTAGTCAACTGGAGGCAGGTGTGCAGGTGGAGGCGGAACCGATGCCCGGTTCTTCTCCCGAAGGGCGGCTCTCACGGCGCTTTTTGCGGGACGAGACGCTGCTCGTTCTGGGGCTTTCGCTCGGTGCGAGCGGTGTGTCCGCGCTCATCAGCTTCGTCGGCTCCGTCACGAAACCCGGCGGCCTCAAGGACCAGGCGGCGACGATGAACGCCTCGGCGGCGCCCGGCCGCCCGTGGCTCGACCTCGCCTGGCAGCTGTTCGGCATCGCGAGCGCCCTCGTGCCGGTCGCGCTCGTCGCGCACTTCCTGCTCAGGGAGGGCGAGGGGCTGCGCACGATCGGCTTCGACCGGAAGCGTCCGTGGTTCGACACGGGGCGGGGCGCCGCGGTCGCGGCCGTCATCGGCAGCACCGGGATCGCCTTCTACCTCGCCGCGCGCGGCCTCGGCTTCAACCTCACGGTGGTGCCGGAGGCGCTGCCCGACGTGTGGTGGAAGTTCCCTGTGCTGATCCTCTCGGCGGTGCAGAACGCCGTACTGGAAGAGGTCATCGTCGTCGGGTATCTGCTGCGCAGGCTCGGGCAGTTGGGGTGGACGCCGGGCACCGCGCTCGTCGCGTCGTCCGTGCTGCGCGGCTCGTACCACCTGTACCAGGGCATCGGCGGGTTCTTCGGGAACCTCGCGATGGGCGTCGTCTTCGTCTTCCTGTACCGGCGCTGGGGGCGGGTCGGGCCACTGGTGGTGGCCCATTCCCTCTTGGACATCGGGGCGTTCGTCGGATACGCGGTGCTGGCGGGCAAGGTGGGCTGGCTGCCCACCGCGTAGCCCGGGTCACGCGTGCAGTTCGCCCTCGATGGTCGTGACCGCATGGCCGGTCAGGAGCGTGCGCTCACCGCGCAGGGCGACGCGTACGAGACCGCCGCGGGCGGAGGCCTGTAGTCCGGTCAGCTCCTCACGGCCGAGACGCGCCGCCCAGAACGGGGCGAGCGCCGTGTGCGCGCTCCCGGTCACCGGGTCCTCGTCGATGCCGACGCCCGGGAAGAAGCAGCGGGACACGAAGTCGTAGCCCCGGGAGGGGTCCTCCGCGCGGGCGGTGGCGATGACGCCGCGCCGGGAGAGGCCCACGAGCGCCTTGTGGTCGGGGGTGAGCGCCCGCACGGCCTTCTCGTCGGCGAGCTCCACGACCAGGTCGCCGACGGACGGGCCCGTGTCGTGCACGGAGAGCGGCTCGGCGCCGAGGGCCTCGGCGAGCCCCGCGGGGACGGGCTCCTCGGTGAGCGGCGCCGTCGGGAAGTCGAGGGTGAGTGAACCGTCCTCTCCGGGTGTCGCCACGAGCACGCCGCTGCGCGTCGCGAAGCGCACGGGGCCGTGCGTCACCCCGGTCGAGTGCAGTACGTGGGCGGTGGCCAGGGTCGCGTGCCCGCACATGTCGACCTCGGTCGCGGGCGTGAACCAGCGCAGCGCCCAGTCGGCGTCCCCGCCCTCGGGCAGAGGGTGCGCGAAGGCGGTCTCGGCGTGATTGACCTCAAGGGCGACGCTCTGGAGCCACGCGTCGTCCGGGAAGGCGTCCAGGAGCAGAACGCCGGCGGGGTTGCCCGCGAAGGGCCGGTCGGTGAAGGCGTCGACGATACGAATACGCATGTCAGAGACGGTAGTTGCCCCCACTGACAACCGCCCAAGGCCAATCCGGCGCGGGTGGCCTGACTTCCAGGAATCCTCAGGGGCTTGCCATCCGAACAGTCCCGATATATCGTTGAGGCATCGCGATCGGTTGATGATCGCGTTCAAAGTAAACCGCGATCAGTTGTGAAAGGACTGATTCCCATGCGTAACCACGGACACGAACACGGACATGGCAACTTCGGCCCCGGCCGCCACGGCGGGGGCGGATTCGAGCGCGGCGGCTTCGAGGGCCGGCGCGCGGCGTTCGGGCCCTTCGGGCCCGGCTTCGGCGGCCCCGGCGGCCCCGGCCCCTGGGGGCGCGGCGGTCGCGGCGGCGGACCTCGCGGACGGGCGCGGCGCGGTGACGTGCGCGCCTCGATCCTGGCCCTGCTGCAGGACCGCCCGATGCACGGCTACGAGATGATCCAGGAGATCGCCGAGCGCAGCGGCGGCGCGTGGAAGCCGAGCCCCGGCTCGGTCTACCCGACGCTTCAGCTGCTCGAGGACGAGGGCCTGATCTCCAGCGCGAGCGAGGGCGGCAAGAAGCTCTTCTCGCTCACCGACGACGGCCGTACCGCCGCCGAAGAGGGGCCCGACGCCCCTTGGGAGGAGGCCGGTCGCGGCGTCGACTGGGAGGCCATGAACGAGATCCGGAGCGCGAGCTTCGGCCTCATGGAGGCCTTCGGTCAGGTCTGGAAGACCGGCAGCAAGGATCAGCGCGACAAGGCGATCTCCGTCATCAATGACGCGCGCAAGAAGCTGTACCTGATCCTCGCCGACGAGGACTGAGCCCCGTGCGGGCCCGGACAGGCCACAGGGCGCGGAAGAGGCGCCTCGTACGAAAGGTGCGGGGCGCCTCTTCGTGTACCTCTACGTACGTAGTACGTACGAAGGGTCAGGTCACGAGTCCGTTCAGCTTGCGCAGCGACTCGTCGAGCGCGGCCGTCGCCGAGTCCTTGAGCTTGCCCGCCATCAGCGAGACCGCCGCTCCGGTGAACTCGCCCCTGATGCGGGCCGTGGTCGCGTCACCGTCCGGCGCGAGCGAGTAGTGCATGAACAGGTTCACGCCCATGGGGCCCTTGCCCCTGATGGCGAAGGTGCGGGCGGTCTCGAGCTCCTCGATGGTCCAGTTGACCTCGGCCGGGAAGCCCATCAGCTTCATGTTCTCCTCGAACTGTCCGCCCACTTCCAGCGAGGCGGGCCCGCCCTTCGGGAAGTCGGTGTGGGTGGCGTTCCACTTCCCGTACGAAGAGAAGTCGGTGAGCTGTGCCCAGACCTTCTCCGCGGGCGCTTCCATGCGTGCTTCCGCGCTGACTTCGGCCATGTGGCCACCCCTTTGAGTCGAGAGCCATGACGGGCTTCGGTGTCGCGTCGTCGCGGAAAGTAGCCGCGTGGCCTCGAACATTCAATACTGATGAACCGTCAGTTCTGTGGTGAAGCTTTTCGGACCCCTCGGGGACGGGTGGCTCGAACTCATCCGTAAGGAGGAGATGTTCTTGATCAGTGCCCAACTTGTGTCGGACATGAGAATGCTCCTCACCGTGGATGTTCCGCGGGATCCGCGCTGATGGGGTGGGGAGTGTGCATAGCTCAACCCCGTCCGACGCCGATGCGATCGGCCCCACCAGCGACGAACCCGTAGCCGCCCAGCTCAGCGACGAGCTCGCGGCGGTCGTCGCGGGAGCGCGCCGGCGTGCGGTCCGGGACGGGGACCGGCAGATCGACACCGCGCACCTGCTGCACTCCCTCCTCGAGACGGATCCCGACGTGCGCGCCGCGTTCCCCGAGGGCGCGCAGGTGGCGCGGCTGCTCGGCTATCTCGTGCAGCGCAGCATCGGGTACGGGCTGCGCTGGCAGGGGTCGGTGGAGGACTCCGGCGCCGTTCCCCTCGTGCCCTCCGCCCCCGGCTGGTCGCCCGTCGCGGCCGCAGCGATGGAGGCGGGCGTGGAGCGGGCCGCGGCGCGCGGGGACGAGCGGGCGCGCGGCGTCGACGTGCTCGCCGCGCTCACGGCGGACGTGGAGTGCAGGGCGGTCGAGGTGCTCGGCCGGGCGGGCGTCGATGTGGAGCGGCTGCGCCAGCGGCTCAACTGAAGCCGTGTACGAGGCGCCCAGGGGTGTCGGCGTCCATCCCGTGAGACAGGGGTCAATGGGGGTGACGGTCCTGACGCTCCCTGCCATGATGTGCCCGTGCACGAGTCAATGGGGTCTTCGGGGAAGCAGGCAACCCGCGGGCGCGGCATGGGACTGGGCCTCGCCCTCCTCTCCGCTCTCGCGTTCGGCGGTTCCGGGGTGGCGGCGAAGCCACTGATCGAGGCGGGACTCGACCCGCTCCACGTGGTGTGGCTGCGCGTCGCGGGCGGCGCCCTGGTCATGCTGCCCGTCGCCTGGCGGCACCGCGCGCTCGTGCTGCGCAGGCCCGCCCTGCTCGCCGGATTCGGGCTGCTCGCGGTGGCGGGCGTGCAGGCCTGCTACTTCGCCGCGATCTCCCGCATCCCCGTCGGTGTCGCCCTGCTCATCGAGTATCTGGCGCCCGCGCTCGTACTCGGCTGGGTCCGCTTCGTGCAGCGCAAGCCCGTGACGCGCGCCGCCGCGGTCGGCGTCGTGATCGCCGTGGCCGGCCTCGCCTGTGTCGTCGAGGTGTGGTCGGGGCTCGGCTTCGACGTGCTCGGCCTGCTGCTCGCGCTCGGCGCGGCCTGCTGCCAGGTCGGCTACTTCGTCCTGTCCGACCACGGTGGTGACGCGGCGGAGTCCGGGGCCGAGGTGCCCGACCCGTTCGGTGTGATCGCGTACGGGCTGCTCATCGGGGCCGTGCTGCTCACCGTCGTCGCACGCCCCTGGGGCATGGACTGGTCGGTGCTCGCGGGCAGCGCCTCCATGGACGGCACGTCGGTGCCCGCGTGGCTGCTGCTGTGCTGGATCGTGCTGCTCGCCACGGTCGTCGCGTACCTCACCGGTGTGGTGTCGGTGCGGCTCCTCTCGCCGCAGGTGGCCGGGGTCGTGGCCTGCCTGGAGGCGGTCGTCGCGACCGTCCTCGCCTGGGTGATGCTCGGGGAGCACCTGTCGGGGCCGCAGTTGTTCGGCGGGGCGATGGTCCTCGTCGGGGCGTTCATCGCACAGTCGTCGAAGCCCGCGGCGACGCCGCCCGCGCCGTCCGACGCCGCTCCGGAAAATGTGTTGTCGCGCTCCGGCGGGGCTGTCTAAGGTGCCGGGCATGCACGCACGCGCGCTCGTCCTCCCGCCCCCGGCCGTCTGAGGGCTGCCCGGCCGTCGTGGCCGGGCCCGGTCCGCCGGGGATCTCGCCACTGTGGGGCCGCCACCTGAGGGTGCCGGTCGAAACCGTGCTGCCTTAAGTGATCCCCGGTGCCGTGCATGGCCCTGCCGCGGGCGGCACTTCCCGGAGGGACACGGCCGTCCGCTCACGACGGTCCGTGTTCCTGGCCCCCGGCGTGTCCGGAGGGCCGTTCTCCGTGGAGTGTCACGTGTCGCATGTCGTCAAGGCGGGCGCAGCCGCGCCCGCTGATTCCGCCGCTGTATCCGGCTCTGCTTCTGTGTCCGGCTCTGCTTCTGCTTGTGCATCCGGCTCTTCTGGGGCTGTACGTCAACTGCCGGTCGCCCGCGGCCTGGTGTATCTGGTCGTCGCCGGTGTCGCCTGGGGCACCGCGGGGGCCGCCGCCTCGCTGGTGTTCCGGGACAGTGACCTGGGGGCCGGTGCCCTGTCGTTCTGGCGCTGCGCCGGCGGGCTGTTGCTGCTCGTCGCCGTGCGGGCGTTGCGGCGTACGCCTGCACCGGTGTCGTCCGAGACGCGGGGTCGCAAGGCCGTCCGGCTCGGCGTGCTCGGTCTTTCGCTCGCCGTGTTCCAGACCGCCTACTTCGCCGCGGTGCAGGCGACCGGGCTCGCCGTCGGCACCGTGGTCACGCTCGGCGCGGGGCCTGTGCTGATCGCGGTCGGGGCGCGCGTGCTGCTCGGGGAGCGGCTCGGCCTGGGCGGGCTGCTGTCCGTGGCCGGTGCGCTCGGCGGGCTCGGCGTCCTCGTCCTCGGCGGCGGGGGCGCGACGGCGCGTCCGCTCGGGGTGGTGTGGGCGCTGCTGTCCGCGGCCGGTTACGCCGTGATGACGCTGCTCACCCGGTGGTTCGGGCGGCACGGCGGGGGAGGGAACGGGCTCGGCACGACCGTCGGCACGTTCGCGGTCGCCTCGCTCGTGCTGCTGCCGCTCGGTGCGGTGGAGGGCCTGGTGCCGCACACCGGCCACCACCTCGCCGTGCTCGGCCTGTTGGCGTACATCGCCTCCGTGCCGACCGCGCTCGCCTACGCCCTGTACTTCGCGGGCGCGGCGGCCGTGCGCTCAGCCACCGTCTCCGTGATCATGCTGCTCGAACCGGTCGGCGCAGCCGTCATCGCGGTCACGCTGCTCGGCGAGGAGCTCACCGCGGCGACCGTCGCGGGCACCGCGCTGATGCTGGCGGCGGTGACGGGCCTCGCCGCGGCGGAGGCCCGGTCGACCGCCTGAGCCGTTACACCGGTTGGTGACGCCGCCGTCGCTGCGTGGCGAGGGCGGCGGCGTCGCGCGGGTCGCCGCGCTCGGCGAGGCCCGCCGCGATCCTGTCCTGGACCTCCTCGGGCTTGTGCCCCGCGTACTTGAACTTGGCGCGTACGTCCGTCACTTCGAGCAGCAGGCACCGGATCCCCGGCAGCATCCGGCCGTACGGGGCCTCGCCCGCGGCCACCGGCACCGAGAGGCCGGGCGCCTGGAAGTGGCCCACCTGCCGGTTCAGGAGCCGGGCCTTCTCCTCAGGGTCGTCCACCACGCGCGCGGTGCAGCGGAGTTGGACGGCCGCGTAGACGCTGGTCGGCGTGCCGTGCTCCGGCGGGACGTCCGGCGGCGCCTGCCAGGGGCCCGGCACGAACGCGTAGTCGTCCACGACGCTCAGCAGCACCTCAGGGTTGGCGTCGAGCGCGGGCCACAGCGGGTTCGGGCGGGCGAGGTGGGCGACCACCTCGCCGTACTCACCCGCGCCATCAGGGTCGTACGCGAAGTGCATGGGCTGCACGAAAGGGGGTTCGCCGTCGAGTCCGTTGACGGCGAGCTGGCCGAAGTCGTGGGCGGCGAGCCACTGCTGCCATTCCGTGGTGTCGCGCGCCGCATCCCAAGGATGGATCAGCATCACAGCGCCTTGAGGTACGGAGGAACATCGATGCCGTCGGCGAGGTCGTCCGAGGGGAGCAGCTCGCCGTAACCGCGCTGTACGGGGACGACGCCCGCCCAGTGGGGCAGGTCCATGTCCTCGGGGTCGTCGTTCGGGCCGCCCGCGCGGATCTTCGCCGAGACCTCGGAGAGGTCGATGCGGAGCACGGCCGTCGCGGCGAGCTCCTTGGCGTTCGCGGCCCGCGAGTCGGCGGCGCGGCCCTCGACCACGTGGTCGACGAGCGCGTCCAGGGCGAGCCGCTTCTCCTCGGCGTCGGTGACCTGGTGCGCGGTGCCGTGCACCACCACGGAGCGGTAGTTGATGGAGTGGTGGAAGGCGGAGCGGGCGAGCACCAGGCCGTCCACGTGCGTCACGGTCACGCAGACCGGCATGCCCGGGTCCTGCTGACCCGCCATGCGCAGCGGGCGGGAGCCGGTGGAGCCGTGCACGTAGAGCCGCTCGCCGACGCGGGCGTAGAGCGTGGGCAGCACGACGGGGGCGTCGTCGCGGATGAAGCCGAGATGGCAGATGTATGTCTCGTCGAGTATCGAGTGCACCAGGGCGTGGTCGTACGCCGCGCGCTCCTTGGCGCGGGTCGGGGTCGTGCGGTCCGTGGGCGCGTAGGAGGCGGCCGACTCTTCCTGGGGGACGTCCTGGGCGACGCTCATGTTGCGAACTCCATTGCACTAGTACATAGTGTTCTTTGTGCTAGGAGAGTATCGGATCAGTGGGCGTCGCGCAGCAGAGATCTGTGCCAGCGTCGAGCGCGGGGTCATCGCGGGTGACCTGGAGCCGGGTCAACTTCTGCCGCCCATGCGGGAGTTGGCGGATCGGCTCGGGGTGAATCCGAATACGGTCGCGGCCGCGTACCGGTCGCTGCGTGAGCGCGGGGTCATCGAGACGGCCGGGCGGCGCGGCAGCCGGGTGCGTCCGAAGCCGGTCATCACCGCGCGCGAGGCCATCCGCGTGGACGTCCCGGAGGGGGTGCGGAACGTGTCGGACGGCAATCCCGACACCGCGCTGCTGCCCTCGCTGGTCGAGGCGTTCACGGCGGCCGCGGGCGTCGCCGACAAGGATCCGGTGCTGTACGGGGACGACTCCTTGGAGCCGTGGTTGGCGCGCCGCGCGCGGGCCGACCTCGACGCAGACGGGGTGCCGGGCGGGCCCGTCACCGTGACGTCCGGTTCGCTCGACGCCATCGAGCGGGTGCTCGCGGTGCACCTCAAGCAGGGGGACGCGGTCGCCGTGGAGGACCCCGGCTGGGGCAGCATGCTCGACCTCGTGCCCGCGCTCGGGCTGCGGACGGTGCCGGTCGGGGTGGACGACGAGGGGCCGCTGCCGGACGATGTGGAGCGGGCGCTGGGCGCGGGGGCCCGGGCGATCGTGGTGACGGACCGGGCGCAGAATCCGACCGGGGCCGCGGTGGGTCGGAGCCGGGCGAAGGCGCTGCGCGAGATCCTCGGCGCGCATCCGGAGACCCTGCTCATCGAGGACGACCACGGCCACGGCATCGTCGATCTGGCGCTGCATCCGCTCGCCGGGGCGACGCGGCGGTGGGCGTTTGTACGTTCCGTGGCGAAGGCCTACGGGCCCGATCTGCGGCTCGCCGTGCTCACGGGGGACGCCGGGACGGTCGACCGGGTGCGGGGGCGGCAGCGGCTCGGGCCGGGGTGGGTCAGCCGCATCACGCAGCGGGCGGTCGCCGGGCTGTGGGAGGCGGGGGCGGTGGACGCGGGGGCCGTCGCGGCCTCGTACGGGGAGCGGCGTGACGCGTTGGTCGCCGCGCTGGCTGAGCGGGGGGTGGTCGCGCATGGGCGCAGCGGGATGAACGTGTGGGTGCCGGTGCCGGATGAGACCGGGGCGGTGGCGCGGTTGTTGCATGCCGGGTGGGCGGTTGCGCCGGGGGCGCGGTTTCGGATGGAGGCGGGGCCGGGGGTGCGGATCACGGTGTCCCGGTTGGGGGTTGAGGAGATCGGGGTGGTGGCGGATGCGGTGGTGGCGGCGGTGCGGGCCGCTCCGCGGAGGTATTACGCGTGAGGGTTCGGTGGACCGGGGTGCGGTGCCGTGTCGGGGTGGGGCTTCTGGGTTCCGTTGCGCGGCGCCGGGGCTTTTGAGGTGTGCCGGGGCGGCGCCAGTCGTCATGGGCGCGCGGCACCGGGGTGCCGCCTTGCCCACCCTGCCGCCCAAGGCGGCAGATTGCCCAAGGCGGGGGCGGCCGACTGTGAGGGGGCGTGCGGGGTGGGGAGGCGGGGGCGGTCGGGATTGCCCAGGTGTGGGGTGGAGAGGGGGCCCGTGAGGGTCAGGGCTTTCGGCGTGGCTGGGTGAGGGCTGCGCCTGCCAGGACGATGGCTGCGCCGAGGGGGGTGGACCAGGACAGGGGCTCGCCGAGGACCGCGACGCCGGCCGCCGTCGCGATGACCGGGACGAAGTACGTGACCATCTGCGCGGTCGTCGGGCCGACCTCGGCCACCAGTCCGTACTGGATGAGGAACGCCACGCCCGTGCCGAGCGCGCCCAGTGCGGCGATCGCGAGCAGTGGGACCACAGAGAAGTGGGTCGGCCAGGAGGTGAACAGTGGGGTGACGAGCGCGAGTTGGGCGGTCGCGAGCAGCAGCTGCGCCCCGATCATCGACACGTTCGACTCGCCCGTGTTCGCGAGCGTGCGGCGGACGTAGATCCAGCCGATCGGGTAGCAGAGCGAGGCGAGGAGCGCCATCGCCGTGCCCGCCACGTCCAGGCCGTGGAAGCCCTGCCAGACGCCCAGGACCGTCAGGACTCCCAGGAAGCCGATGCCCAGGCCGGCCACCCGGCGCCGCGTGGGCCGGTCCTCGGAGAGCGCGACCATCGAGAGCGCCATGCCCCACAGCGGCGACGTCGCGTTGCAGATCCCGGCGAGCGTCGACGGGATCGATTCCTCGGCGAACGCGAAGAGCGAGAACGGCAGCGCGTTCAGGAACAGCGCCGCGACCGCCAGGTGTCCCCAGGTGCGGGCCCCGCGGGGCAGCCGCTGACGCTTCACGATCATGGCCACGACCAGGACCGCCGCGCCGAACAGCAGGCGCCCGAGCGTGACCTGGAGCGGGGCGAAGCTCTCCGTGCCCACCTTGATGAGCAGGAAGCTGAAGCCCCAGATGAGGGCGAGCACGCCGAAGCGGACGCGCCAGTCGAGGGTGGGCCGCGGGGCGGCGGCGGTGGGCGGAGCCGCGGTGGCTCGGGAAGCGGTCGTCGTGCTCATGGGGTCCAGATTGGCTCCCCGCTTCTTCGTAGCACAAGCGAGATTATTTTCCGGGTACCGATTAGCATCACTTACATGTTGAACCTGGAGCGCCTGCGGGTCCTGGACGCCCTGGCCCGGCACGGATCGGTGAGCGGCGCGGCCGAGGGTCTGCACGTCACCACGTCCGCCGTCTCGCAGCAGATGGCCAAGCTGGAGCGTGAGGCGGGACAGCAGTTGCTGGCCAAGCGCGGGCGCGGCGTGCGGCTCACCGACGCGGGCCGGCTGCTCGCGGAGCACGCGGCGCGCATCCTCTCGCAGGTCGAGCTGGCGCAGTCCGACCTGGAGGCGCAGCGCGGGCAGGTCGCGGGGGAGTTGCGGCTCTCCGCGTTCCCGACGGCCGCCCGCGGACTGTTCCCCGCCGCGCTCGCCGCGCTGCGCGCCGAGCATCCGCAACTGCGCGTACGGTCACAGGAGTTGGAGCCCGAGGCGGCGGTGGCCGAGGTGATCCGCGGGGATCTCGACCTCGCCGTCGTGCTGGACTGGTACAACAAGCCGATGCCCATGCCGGAAGGCCTGGTCAAGGCGAGCATCCTCGACGACCCGGCCGATATCGCCATGCCTGCCGGTCATCCGCTGGCGGGGCGCGCGGAGGTCGGACTTGAGGACTTCGCGGACGACGAGTGGATCACCTGGGGGCAGGGTGAGTTCTGCCACGAGTGGCTGATGTTCACGCTGCGCGCCAAGGGAGTCGAGCCGCAGGTCGCTCACCGCGCCGCCGAGACACACACCCAACTCGGCCTGGTAGCGGCCGGGTTGGGGGTGTGCGTCGCGCCGCTGCTCGGCCGCGACCCGATGCCCGAGGGCGTGGTGACGGTTCCGGTGCGGCAGAAGGTGCGGCGTCATGTGTACGTCGTGTGGCGTGCGGACGCGGACCGGCGGCCCTCGATCCGCGCGGCGGTGCGGGCTCTTCAGAAGGTGGGGGCGGACCTTGGGCGGCTCGCCGAAGGGTGAGGTCACCGTCACGGGGCTCCGCCCCGGACCCCGCTCCTCAATCGCCGGAGGGGCTTTACAGGGCCAGCTTCCGGAAGTCCCACGACGCGATCTTGTCCGGAGTGAGCCGCGCCCACGCGTGCCGGCCGTCGTAGACCATCTCGGTCAGCCCGAAGTTCTTGTGTGCGAACAGCCGCTCTACGGCGTCGAGTTCGGGGCACGGCTCGCCGGTGCGCGGGGCCTCGCCGACGAACTCCATGCGCCCGGACAGCTCGACGCCGCGCAGCTCCCCGTACTCCTCGCCCGCGTCGACCACCACCGCGACCCGGCCGTCGGCCCGCAGGTCGGCCCAGCGGCGGCTGCGCGAGAGTGAGTACAGCCACAGCGACGTGCCGTCCCAGGCGAACCAGAGCGGGCTGACGTGCGGTGTGCCGTCGGCGGACACCGTGGCGACGCGGCAGGTGCGCTGCTCGGCGAGGAACGCGTCGCGCTCCTCGGGTGACATCATGATCTTCCGGCCGCAGCGCTGGGTGGCGGTGGTCATAGGGACTCCCTTGTCCGGCATCCGACGTCAATCGGGCATGCCTGTGGTCCGGCTGACGTGGTATCAGGAAGGCAGCATGCGACCTCTTCCCAGTACACGCAATGGTGGCTACCCTCCAGCAGCCCGGAAACCGACAGGCAGGGGGCGGTCGTGCCGTCGAACGAGAAGCGCGAGAAACTGGCCGGACTGCTCGCTCCGGCGAGCACCGTGCTGCTGACCGTCGAGTGCCAGCAGGGCGTCGTAGGCGCCGACAGTGCCCTACCTGAACTTGCCGAGGAAGCACGGGCGTCGGGGGCCCTCGCCAACGTGGCACGACTGGTGGCCGCCGCCCACGAGAGCGGGGTCCAGGTGCTGCACGCCGTCGCGGAGCGGCGCCCGGACGGCCGCGGGGCGAGCCGCAACGCCCGCCTCTTCCGCGCCGCCGAGCGCCTCCCCGTGAAACAGCTCTCGGGCACCGACGCCGTCCGCGTCGCCCCGCCCGTCGAGGTCGCGGACGAGGACCTCGTCGTACGCCGGCTGCACGGGCTCTCGCCGATCTCCGGCACCGACGTCGATCCGCTGCTGCGCAACCTCGGCTGCCGCACGCTCGTCGTCACCGGTGTCTCCGCCAACGTAGCCATCCCGAACGCGGTGTTCGACGCCGTGAACCTCGGCTACACGGTGGTCGTGCCGCGGGACGCCATCGCGGGGGTACCCGCCGACTACACCCCCGCGATGATCGACAACACGCTCGCCCTGGTCGCCACCGTGACGGCGACACCGGACGTGCTCGCCGCGTGGAAGCGCCCTTAGTGCCCTTATGTGCCCTTAGCGCCCTTAAGGACGCAGCGGCTACGCGAGTTCGATCGAGTCGCCGCTGACCTTGAGCTTCATCTCCTCCAAGGGCTGCGTGGCCGGCGGGTGCGCGACGCTGCCGTCCTTGATGGAGAACTTGCTGCCGTGGCACGGGCAGTCGATGGTGCCGCCGGCGACCTTGTTCACCTTGCATCCCTGGTGCGTGCAGATGTTGGTGAACGCCTTGAACTCGCCCGACGCGGGCTGTGTCACGACGACTCCGGCGTCCGCGAAAACCTTTCCACCGCCCTCCGGGATGTCCGCGGTCTTGGCGATCTCCTTGCCTTTCTTCTCGCCGCCGCCCGACGACGCGTTGCCCGCGGGCTGTGACGTGTCGTCGTCCGAGCTGCCGCACGCGCTCAGCGCCGCGGCGATCCCCACGGCGCCGACCGCCGTGACGACGGTGCGCCGGGTCGGAACGTGGCTCGTGGGTGCGGGCTCCTGAGAAGCGGTCATGAGGTGAAGGTCCCTTCATCGGTGGGTCGGGTCGAGGGGACGTGCTGGATCCCGTGGGGGTTTTCCTGAGGTACGTACGGTGATCCCTGGACGTTCAACGTCATCCTGATCTCATAACCTGTGCGCATGCTCACCGAAGTCACCGCGACCCGCTATGTCACCCCATTGAGGGAAGGCGGGTCGCTGCCCGGTCTCGTCGAGGCCGACGACCTCACCTCGTACGTCATGAAGTTCACCGGCGCGGGACAGGGCCGCAAGACGCTCGTCGCCGAGGTCGTCTGCGGCCAGTTGGCGCGCGCGCTCGGCTTTCGTGTGCCGGGGCTCGTCACGCTCGAACTGGACCCGGTGATCGGCCTCGGCGAGCCCGACCAGGAGGTGCAGGAACTGCTCAAGGGCAGCGGCGGCACCAACCTCGGCATGCGGTTCCTGCCGCGGGCGCTCGGCTTCGACCCCCTCGCGTACGTCGTCGATCCGGTGGAGGCGGGCCGGATCGTCTGGTTCGACGCGCTGATCAACAACGTCGACCGGTCCTGGCGCAATCCCAACATGCTGGTCCAGGGCGGCGAGCTGTGGCTCATCGACCACGGCGCCAGCATGATCTGGCACCACAACTGGCGCGGCGCGCACGCGTGGGCGGACAAGCCCTACGACGCGAGCGACCACGCCCTCGCCCGCTTCGGGCCCGAGGTCTCCGCCGCCGCGGCCGAGCTCGCGCCGCTCGTGACGGAGGAGGTGATCGCCGCGGCCGTCGCAGACGTACCGGATGTGTGGCTCGCGGACGAGCCCGGGTTCGACACCCCGGAGGCGGTGCGGCGCGCGTACGTGGAGACGCTACGCGCGCGTGCCGCCACGATCCATGAACGCGTCACGCTGCCCGCGGCCGGCGCCCGACCCGCCGGAACGCCCGGCTGGGTGACCGAGGGAGCGGCCCGATGACCGAGCGCCATGTCTTCGAGTACGCCCTGCTGCGCGTCGTGCCGAGTGTCGAACGCGGGGAGCAGATCAACGCCGGTGTCGTCGTGTACTGCCGCGCCAAGTCCTTCGTCACGGCCCTCACCCACCTCGACGAGAAGCGGCTGCTCGCGCTCGACCCCGAGGTGGACGTGACCGGCGTGCGCGCCGTGCTGCACGCCGTCGAGCGGCACTGCCGCGGGGGAGCCGACGCGGGCCAGGCGGCGCAGGACGACGCCGGGCGCCGCTACCGCTGGCTCGTCGCACCGCGCTCGACCGTGGTGCAGCCCGGCCCCGTGCACACCGGCCTGACCACGGATCCGGCCGCCGAGGCGAAGCGCCTCCTCGGTCTCTTGGTGCGCTGAACGCCCAGGTCGAGAGCCCCTAGTGATCAGTCGCACCTGGTGGGTACGTTGACACCGGGTGCCAGGGCTTCTAGCGTCGCACGCACAGGGTACTAAGCGGTTGCTCACCCGTACCGGGCGGAGCGGCCGCACCTCTAGGGCGAGGAGACCGAAGAGCATGTCCACCACTGAGCAGCGCGTAGCGATCGTCACGGGAGCCGCGCGCGGCATCGGCGCCGCCACCGCGATCCGTCTGGCCGAAGAGGGCCGCGCCGTCGCCGTGATCGACCTCGACGAGGCCGCCTGCAAGGACACCGTCGAGGCGATCACCGCCGCCGGTGGCAAGGCCCTTGCCGTCGGCTGCGACGTCTCCGACGAGGCGCAGACCGAGGCCGCCGTCGCGCGCATCGCCGAGGAGCTCGGCGCCCCCACGATCCTCGTGAACAACGCGGGCGTGCTGCGCGACAACCTGCTGTTCAAGATGAGCGCGAACGACTGGGACACGGTCATGAACGTGCACCTGCGCGGCGCGTTCCTGATGTCGAAGGCCGTCCAGAAGCACATGGTGGACGCCAAGTTCGGCCGCATCGTGAACCTGTCGTCGTCCTCGGCGCTCGGCAACCGCGGCCAGGTCAACTACTCCGCCGCCAAGGCCGGTCTCCAGGGCTTCACGAAGACCCTCGCCAAGGAGCTCGGCAAGTTCGGCGTGACCGCCAACTCCGTGGCTCCGGGCTTCATCGTCACCGAGATGACCAAGGCCACCGCCGAGCGCGTCGGCATGGGCTTCGAGGACTTCCAGGCCGCTGCCGCGACCCAGATCCCGGTGCAGCGCGTGGGCCGCCCGGCGGACATCGCCAACGCCATCGCCTTCTTCACCGGCGAGCAGGCCGGCTTCGTCTCGGGCCAGGTCATGTACGTGGCCGGCGGCCCGCTCAACTGAGGCCGGGGGACATGGACATGACGACTTCCGAACTTCCGGAGCCCTCCGGCAGGGTCGCGCTCATCACGGGCGCGAGCCGCGGCATCGGCTACGGCATCGCCGAGGCCCTCATCGCGCGCGGTGACCGCGTCTGCGTCACCGGACGCGGCGAGGACGCCCTCAAGGAGGCCGTCGAGGCCCTCGGCTCCGACCGCGCGATCTACGTAGCGGGCAAGGCGCACGACGAGGCGCACCAGGCCGCCGCCGTCGAGCGCACCATGGAGGCGTTCGGCCGCGTCGACTTCCTCGTCAACAACGCCGGTACGAACCCGGTGTTCGGCCCGATCGCCGAGCTCGACCTGAACGTGGCGCGCAAGGTCTTCGAGACCAACGTCGTCTCCGCGCTCGGCTTCGCGCAGCAGACGTGGAAGGCGTGGCAGAGGGAGAACGGCGGTGCGATCGTCAACATCGCGTCCGTGGCGGGCATCTCCGCCTCGCCGTTCATCGGCGCGTACGGCATCAGCAAGGCCGCCATGGTCAACCTGACGCTCCAGCTGGCGCACGAGTTCGCGCCGCAGGTGCGGGTCAACTCGATCGCCCCGGCGGTCGTGAAGACGAAGTTCGCCACCGCCCTGTACGAGGGCCGGGAGGCCGAGGTCGCGGCCACGTACCCGATGGGCCGGCTCGGTGTGCCGGAGGACATCGGGGGCGCCGCCGCGTTCCTCACCTCGGAGCAGTCCGGCTGGATCACCGGGCAGAACCTCGTCATCGACGGCGGCAAGTTCCTCAACGCCGGCGTCGAATAGGACCGAACAGCTCCTCGGGGCCGACCGGCCCCGAGGTGAGATTCCGGGCGTTGCGCGACAACGTTCCACAAAGGGTCCCGCTCGCGAAGTGCCCCGTTGTTTCAACCCAGTTGAACCGGCGGGGCGCTGCGATATTGTCTGCCGATCTGGCATGGCCGATCGAGGAGCGAGCGCGTGTTCAACCGTTTCCCTGCCCCTCGCGCGTGGGCGGCGTTGGCGTCGATGACCCTGCTCACCGGGTGCGGGCTGGTGAATTCGGGCGAGAGCTCCGATGAGCGGCCCATAGCCGTGGGCACCACCAGTGTGCCGAGCACGCTGGACCCCGCGATGTCCTGGGACGGCTCGTGGGAGCTGTTCCGCAACGTCTACCAGACCCTGGTGTCGCTGCCGTCGGGCGCCGCCGAACCGCAGTCGGACGCGGCCCAGTGCCGATTCGAGGACTCCGCCAACCGCGTCTACCACTGCGAGCTGCGGGAGGACATGAAGTTCTCCAACGGGGACACGCTCGACGCGAAGGCCGTGAAGTACTCCATCGACCGGGTCCGTAGGGTCGGCGGGAGCGGCGGGCCCGCCGGGCTGCTGGGCAGTCTCGACCGCGTGGAGACGCAGGGTGAGCGAGGCGTAACGTTCCGCCTCACGAAGCCGGACGCCACCTTCCCGTTCGTGCTCTCCACTCCGGCCATGTCGATCGTCGACCCGTCCGCGTACCCGGCCACGTCCGCGCGCACGGACGGCAAGGTGACCGGTTCGGGGCCGTACGTGCTCCGGTCGTACGCCGACGGCAGCAAGGCCGAACTCGTGCGCAACGACAACTACCAGGGCTTCGCGGACCGCAAGAACGACGCGGTGACGATCCGCTACTTCAAGACGTCGTCCGCCATGGTCGGCGCCCTGAAGGCGAAGAAGATCGACGCGACCTACCGCGGTCTCGCGGCCGACGACATCGTCAAGCTCCAGGACAAGCAGGGCGTCGACGGCCTGCAACTCGTCGAGGGCGCGGGCATGGAGATCAGCTATCTGGTCTTCAACCCCAAGGACCCGTGGGCGGGCAAGCGGGCGGTGCGCCGGGCGGTCGCCCAGGTCGTCGACCGTGGGGCGATCGCGGAGAAGGTGTACGCGAACACCGTGGAACCGCTGTACTCGATGGTCCCCAGGGGCCTCGCGGGCCACACCACCGACTTCTTCGACGAGTTCAACGACCCGAGCCCCGCGAAGGCGGCCGAGATCCTCTCCAAGGCGGGCATCACCGCCCCCGTCCCGCTCACGCTCTGGTTCACCTCCGACCGCTACGGCTCCGCCACGGCGCCCGAATTCGCCGAGATCAAGCGGCAGTTGGAGGCGTCGAAGCTCTTCAAGGTCACGCTCAAGAGCCGCCCCTGGAAGCCGTTCGAACAGGGTTACAAGAAGGGGGAGTATCCGGTGTTCGGGCGCGGCTGGTTCCCCGACTTCCCCGACGCGGACAACTTCATCGCGCCCTTCGTGGGTGAGAAGAACGCCCTGAGCACGCCGTACGTCTCGCCAGAGATCACCGACAAGCTGCTTCCGCTGTCCCGCAAGCAGAGCGACCGGGGCGCCGTGGCGCGGCAGTTCGAGCAGGCCCAGCACGTCATGGTGCGGGACGCGCGGCTGCTGCCGCTGTGGCAGGGCAAGCAGTACATCGCGGCGAGCGAGGAGATCTCGGGCGGCGAGCGGGCCCTCGACCCGTCGACGATCATGATGATGTGGGAGCTGCACCGCAAGACGAGCTGGTGAACCGGGCGCGGGCGTCGATTGTCAGTGGGCGCCGGTAGGTTTCTGGGTGTGGAGGCGACCGCGTCCCCGGCAGGGTGGGGCGCGGGCGTGTATGTGCCCGTACCCCGGAGGTTGTTGACGTGACCGACACCGCGATGCTGCCCGAGTCCTGGCGCGGCGTCCTCGGCGACGAACTGCAGAAGCCCTACTTCAAGGAGCTCACCGAGTTCGTCGAGGAGGAGCGCGCGAAGGGTCCCGTCTACCCGCCGCGCGAGCAGGTCTTCGCCGCGCTCGAGGCGACGCCCTACGACAAGGTCAAGGTGCTCGTCCTCGGCCAGGACCCGTACCACGGCGAGGGGCAGGGGCACGGCCTGTGCTTCTCGGTGCGGCCCGGCGTGAAGACGCCGCCCTCGCTGCGGAACATCTACAAGGAGATGCAGGCCGAGCTCGGCACCCCGATCCCGGACAACGGCTATCTGATGCCGTGGGCCGAGCAGGGCGTGCTGCTGCTCAACGCGGTGCTCACGGTGCGGGCCGGCGAGGCCAACTCGCACAAGGGCAAGGGCTGGGAGAAGTTCACGGACGCGGTGATCCGCGCGGTCGTCGAGCGGCCCGACCCGGCGGTCTTCGTGCTGTGGGGGAACTACGCGCAGAAGAAGCTGCCGCTCATCGACACCGAGCGGCACGCGGTGGTGAAGGGGGCGCACCCCTCGCCGCTGTCGGCGCGGAAGTTCTTCGGCTCCCAGCCGTTCACGCAGATCAACGAGGCGATCGCCGCGCAGGGTCACACGCCGATCGACTGGACCGTTCCGGACCTGGGCTGAGCGCGGGCCCGGCTCGCGGGGAGTCGTGCTTGAGCTGGATTGTCAGTGCCGCCGGTTAGCGTCGTCGGATCGGACATCGTGGTCGGGCGCGCCGGGCGGCCGAGCTTGGAGGAGACAGTGGCACAGCAGCGTGAGCAGGCGTCGGACGACGCCATGATGAGCCGCATCGGGCAGGCGGTCATGCTGCACCACGGGGGCGACCGCGAGGAGGCGCAGGGGCGCTTCCTCGGCCTGTGGGCGGAGATCGGGGAGGACGGCGACCCGCTGCACCGCTGCACGCTCGCGCACTACATGGCCGACACGCAGGACGACCCGTCGGACGAGCTGGCCTGGGACCTGCGCGCGCTGTCCGCCGCCGACTCCCTCACCCAGGAGCGGCTCGCCGAGCACGAGTCGTCGCTGGCGTTGCAGGCGTTCTATCCGTCGCTGCATCTCAACCTGGCGGCGGACTACGTGAAGTTGGACCGCCCCGGGGCGGCCCGCAGCCATCTGTCGCGGGCTCGCGCGGCGGCGGGGGCGCTGGGGGACGACGGGTACGGGGACGGGGTGCGTGCCGCTCTCACCCGGCTGGAGGACAGGGTGGCCACGATGGGGGCGGGGCCGGTCGAAGCGAGAGAGGGGGGCGGGCGAGGGGACGGGGGGCGGCCCGGCGGGGAGCCGCTGGGGCCGCCGAGGACGGGGGCGTAGGCGGGGGAGCGGGTTGGTGGGTGGCTGGGGGTGGTTGCTTGGTTGGGTGGGGCGTCAACCGCCGTATGTGTCGCGGCAGATGGCCGACTGGGGGGCTGTCCGGGTCCCAGCCGCCGTAGCGGCGGCCGAGGGCGCAGACGTCGGTCTGGGCGGGGGCCTTCGGGGGCTTCCGGGCCGTTCGGGGCTTCGGCGCGGCGGGGGGTTCGGGAGCCGCGGTCCGGCGTGGGGGTGGGGCGGAGTGTGGGGGAGCGGGGGCGGCGGCTCGGTGAGGCTGCTCGGTGTGGGGCGCCGGAGGGCGGTGCGGGACGGTCGGCTTCATCCGCTCCAGGGCCTCGCGCGCGGGCGCCTGGACGACCGGGTGGTCGGCGTGCCCCTCGGGGCGGGGCGCCGGGGCGGAGGCCGAGGGGGAGGGCGGCTTCGGGTCGGTCGGCGTACGGACGCTGACGCAGCCGGAGGCGGTGGCTGCGGTGACGACGGCGGCGGCCGCGGTCAGTAGGATCGTGGTTGAGCTGGACGTTCTGGGCACGAAGTCACTGTGTGGGGTGGTGGGGGTGTGGGGGGAGTGATCGGGGGAGGTTGGCCCGCACGTGTGACAGGTGCTCCGCGGGGGGCGGGGGTGTCGTGTGGGGGTGGGAGTGTTGTTGACGTCGCGGGGCTCTGCCCCGGACCCCGCTGCTCAATCGCCGCAGGGGCTTGATAGGCGGGCTCTCGCTGCACCGTCGGCGTGAGGGGTTGATAGGCGGGCTCTCGTTGCACCGTCGCCGCGGGGGCTTGATTGTCGGGCCCCGCTGTTCAGTCCTCCCGTCGGCTTGAGGTGGTGAGCATGCCGTGGAGGAGTTCTTCGTAGCCTGCGCGGAGGGCGGGCAGGGTGGGGGGTTTGGTGTGGAAGGAGCCGGCCACGCACGAGAACATGGTGCCCTCCGTCCATGCGACCAGGGACAGGGTGTGTCGTTCGGGGTTCTCTGAGCCTGCCGCTCGGAGCAGCGTGGTGAGTGGTTCGTGGAACTGGCGGCCCGTCTCGTCGAAGAACGCGCGGAGCTCGGGTCTGCGGGTCGCCTCCAGGGCCAATTCGTAGCGGCAGACGAGCAGTTGGGGGTGGCGGGTGAGGTAGCGGTGCAGGGCGAGGGCCATGCCGTCGATCAGGGACGCGAGGCCGCCCGCGGGGTCGACCGAGAGCACCTGTCCCTCGCGCACCGCGAGCCGCCGCACCGCCGCTTCCAGGAGGGCAAGCCGGGTGCGCGCGTGGTTGGACGTCGAGCCCTGGGGCAGCCCCGCGGCCTCGTCGACCGCGCGGTGGGTCAGCCCGCGCATGCCGCGCTCCGCGAGCAGTGTCAGGGCTGCGTCGGCGATGCGGTCGGCCCGGGGGAGGGGGCCGACGGCTTCGGGCTTCGGAGTGGCGGGGCGGTTCATGGGGGCAATCTACCGTGAGCACTACGGCTGTAGTACCGTCGGAGCGTGGGACCACTACAGGTGTAGTGGCCGTTTCGGTACTCCATTAGGAGGCGTCATGTCCCGACAGCCCCGTGCCGTCGTCGTCGGAGGCGGGATCGGCGGGCTCACCGCCGGGCTCGCGCTGCATCTGAGCGGCTGGCAGGTCACCGTTCTGGAGCGGGCGAGCGGGATCGGGCCCGTCGGCGCGGGGATCTCCCTGGCGCCCAACGCGCAGCGCGCCCTCGACGTCGTCGGGCTCGGCGCCGAGATCCGCTCCCTGGAAGCGTGGGAGGGCGACGGCGGGCTGCTCACGCCGAAGGGGCGCTGGCTCTCGCGGGTGAACCCGGAGCCGGCGGCCGAGCGCTTCGGCGGCTCCATCGTGCTGCTGCACCGCGCGACCCTGATCGACAAGCTGGCGGACCGGCTGCCGGCCGGTGCCGTGCGCACCGCGTCCGAGGCGCGGCTCGCCGACCCCGGTGACCCGGACGACCCGGCACGCCCCGCGCGCGTCACCACCCCCGAGGGCGACCTGGAGGCGGAACTCGTCGTCGGCGCCGACGGCATCGACTCCGCCGTGCGCGGCGCGCTCTTCCCCGGGCACCCCGGCACCGAGTACACCGGCTTCACCACCTGGCGCGTGCTCGTGCCGCCGCTCGGTCGTCCCTTCGCCCAGCACGAGACCTGGGGCCCCGGCCAGATCTGGGGCACCCACCCCTTCGCCGACGGCACCGTCTACGCGTACGCCGCGGCCATGGCCCTCGCCGGACAGCGGGCGCCGGGCGGCGACGAGAAGGCGGAACTCCGGCGCCGGTACGGGAGTTGGCACGATCCGATCCCCGCGATCCTCGACGCGGTCGAGCCCGGCAAGGTGCTGCGCCACGACGTCCACCAGATCGCACAGCCGCTGCCCGCCTTCCACCGCGGCCGCGTCGCGCTCCTCGGCGACGCCGCGCACGCCATGGCGCCGACCCTCGGCCAGGGCGGCAACCAGGCCATCGAGGACGCGGTCGTCCTCGCCCACCACGCCGCGCCCGACGCCCCGCTCGACCTGCCCGGTTACACCGCCGCACGGCTGCCCCGTACGACGGCGATCGCGCGCAAGGCGATGACCGTCAGCCGCGTCAACCTCACCGCGAACCGGCCCCTGATCGCCCTGCGCAACACGGCGATCCGCGCCGTCGGCGCGCTCGGTCCGGGCTTCCTGCTGCGCGGCATGGACGGCATCGCGGACTGGCGCCCGCCGCAGCGGGAGCCGTACGCGGCGGTACCCCCGTATGCTGCCCGGACCCACCAGCACCCCGGTATGGACCGGACCACGGCCCGGTCGTCGCAGGACAGGAGCACACAGACGTGAAAGTCGGCGTCATCGGACTCGGAGACATCGCCAAGAAGGCGTACCTGCCGGTGCTCGGCGCGCGGCCCGCGCTCGAACTGCACCTGCAGACACGGACGCCCGCGACCCTGACCGAGGTCGCGGACCAGCTCCGGGTCCCCGAGGCGCAGCGCCACGCCGACCTCGACTCGCTCCTCGCGCAGGGCCTCGACGCGGCCTTCGTACACGCGCCCACCAGCGCCCACCCGGAGATCGTCACGCGGCTCCTCGAAGCGGGCGTCGCGACCTACGTCGACAAGCCGCTCGCCTACGAACTCGCCGAGTCCGAGCGGCTCGTACGGCTCGCCGAGGAGCGCGGCGTGAGCCTGGCCGTCGGCTTCAACCGGCGCTGCGCGCCCGCGTACGCGCAGTGCGTCGAGCATCCGCGCGAGCTGATCCTGATGCAGAAGAACCGCGTCGGGCTCCCCGAGGAGCCGCGCGCGATGGTCCTCGACGACTTCATCCACGTCATCGACACGCTGCGGTTCCTGGTGCCGGGGCCGGTCGACGCCGTGACTGTGCGCTCCCGGGTCTCGGACGGCCTCCTGGAGCACGTGGTGCTCCAGCTCGCGGGCGACGGCTTCACCGCGCTCGGCGTCATGAACCGGCTGAGCGGCTCCACCGAGGAGATCCTCGAGGTGTCGGGGCAGGACTCCAAACGGCAGGTCCTCAACCTCTCCGACGTCGTCGACCACAAGGGCCAACCCACGGTCCGCCGCCGCGGCGACTGGGTGCCGGTCGCCCGCCAGCGCGGCATCGAGCAGGCCGTCCTCGCCTTCCTCGACGCGGTGCGCGCGGGCAAGGTGCTGAGCGCCCGCGACGCGCTCGCCACGCACGAGCTGTGCGAACAGGTCGTACGAGAGGTGCTTCGGAAGGCGGATCGACCGTCGGTGTGACGGGGCCGGGCAGTCGGGTTGCCCCGCGGTGCGGCGTGGCGAAGCGGTCCCGGGAGCGGTGCTTAGTGTGACTTGTCGGCTTTTGTTACGTCGGTGCTGACCTGCGGTGTCGTACGTGCGCGTGGCCAGGGCCGTCCCCCGCTCCCCCACGCTCCAGGAGTCCCATGCGCACCGTTGCCCTCCGGCGAGCGGCCGTGGCGTCGCTGTTCGCGATGCCCGTCCTGCTGACCTCGGCCGTTCCGGTTATCGCCGTTCCGGGTTCCGCGGCCGCCGCCGACGAGCCGCTGACCGTCACCGCCTGCGACCCGAACACGACGGCGCCGGGTGCGCCACCGACCGTCGATGTCGATCCGGCGTGGTTCGCCGGCGGACACACGGTGGCCCTCATGAACAACTCCGGCGGTCGCAACCCGCATCTCGCGAGCGCGCCACCGGGCGGCACACCGTTCGGCGGCACGCCGCTGTGCGTGACCGAACTGGGCCCGGACGGAACGCCGAACCCGCCACGGTGGATGTTCTGCCTCGACCACGGGGTGCCCGCCTGCGGCGAGGACCAGTACAAGGAAGGTGGCCGCAACGGCGGCCGCAAGGAGCTCACGGAGACCGAGCGCGCCCGGATCGCGTACATCCTGAGTGACATGGCGGACTACAGCACCGCCACGACGCGTGGACTCGCGGCCCAGTACGTGTGGTGTGTGACCGAGGGCAAGGAGGCGGGGGCCGAGGTGCCCGACCCGAACCTCTACCCGGGTGCCCGCTGTCCGGACTGGCGGGACGTCGACCGGAAGGCGTCCGCCGCGGCCGCGCTGACGGTGACCGGGGCCGACGCCGCGGTGGCGGGCGAGGAGCAGCGGCTCACCGTGAACACCACCGAGCGCGAACTGCAGGTGACGACGACGGGCCTGTCAGGCCCGCCGCGCCTGTGCCCCGGCACCACGGGCGCCACGCTCGCGGCCGACGGGAGACTGACGCTGGAGGAGGGCACGGACCGCGTCGAGTTGTGCGTGACCCGCGCCCGTTCGGGCAGCGCCGATGTGAAGGTGACGGCCGTCGCGGCGGCCCGGGAGCCGCGCTTCTGGGTCACCGCGTCCGGGCGCGCCGACTGCCAGGGGTTCGTCGACCAGATCCCCCGGGAGGTCAGGCTCGAGGACGCCGCGACCGTTCGGTGGGTGGCGCCGGCGGCCGATCCGTCGCCCGCCGTGTCGTCGGGCGAGGCGACGACGCGGCCCGACCCCGTGTCATCGCCCGCTCCGTCGTCCGCAGCTCCATCCTCCGCGGCTCCCTCTTCCGCGGCTCCGTCCCCCGCCGTGACGTCACCGGCCGTCGTTCGCCCGACGCCCTCTGCCTCTGCCGCGGGTCCGCTCCCGCAGGGCCGGCCGCCGGGCGGCGAACTGGCCGCCACCGGCAGTGACCACACGCTCCTCGTGGGCGGCCTCGCGGCGCTGCTGACCCTCGGCGGTGCCACCCTCGTAGGCCGGCGCAGGAGCGGCAAGGGCTGAGGTCCGGCGGCGGCGCAGACGGGCCGCCGCCTCCATCGCCGCGAGCACCGCGAGGACCGTGACCGCCGCGTGCACAGGCCAGTCGCCGAACCGTACGTACAGCGTGGTGCCCCGCGCGGTCGGCATGTCGTAGACGCGGGCCGCGCTCGCCGACGTGCCGAGCCAGGCACCGGCGCGCGCCCCGTCCGGGCCGTACACCGCGGAGACCCCGGTCAGGGTCGCGTGCACCATCGGGCGGCCCGTCTCAGCGGCCCGCAGCGCGGCGAGCGAGGCGTGCTGCTCGGGCGCCCAGCTGTGCTGGAACGTCGACGTCGAGGACTGCGCGAGCAGCACCTGCGCCCCGTCCTGCGTCAGCTTCCGCGTCATGTCGGGGAACGCCGACTCGAAGCACACCAGCGGCCCGACGCGCAGCGTCCGCTCGCCGTGGCGCACGTCCATCACGACCTGCCGCGTGCCGCGCATCCGGTCCTCGCCCGCCGCCTTGCCGACCGAGGTCGCCCAGCCGAGGAGCGAGCGCGCGGGCACGTACTCGCCGAAGGGGACGAGCCGCATCTTGTCGTAGTGGTCGCCGGTGAGGCCGTTCCCGCCGATCAGCACCGAACTCTTGTATATGCCCTGGCCCGAGCCGTCGGCGGCGCGGCGCCGCGCGTCGACGTTGACGAGGATGTCCGCGTCCACCTCGCGGGAGAGCGCGGCCAGCCTGCGGGCCAGGTCGGGGCGGCGCGGCAGGTCGTAGCCGACGCTGCTCTCGCCCCATACGACGAGGTCCACGTCCCGGTCCGCCAGCTGCCGGGTCAGCCGCACCTCCCGGTCGAAGCGGGCCTTGATGCTGCCGACGCCGTCGACCACGCCTGGCTGCACCACCGCGATCCGCGCCCGCCCGTCCGTGTCGGGGCGCGGCGCCCAGGCCCACGCGACGCCGGTGACCGCGACCGTCGCGACCAGCCCCGCAACCGCCGGAGCGCGGGCGCCGCGCGCGACGACGAGGAGCGTCACGCCGGTGTTCACGGCCACGACGAGCAGGCTGAGCAGCCAGACGCCGCCCACCGACGCGAGCCGCAGCGCGGGCGTCACCTCCCACTGGCTGGAGCCGAGCAGCCCCCACGGGCCGCCCAACCCCTGCCAGGAACGGACCAGTTCGACCATCAGCCATGCGGAAGGGACGGCGAGGAGCGCGGTCGCCGCCTGCCCGGGCGTCGGCCGGCCGTGCAGAAGGTGACGGAGGAGCAGGCCCCACGGCGCCCACAGCGCGCCGAGCAGCGCCGCGAGGACGACCGTGAACACGTGCAGGCTCGGCAGCAGCCAGTGGTGCACCGCGAGCATGAACCCGAGCCCGCCGAGCCAGCCGTCGAGCGCCGCCCGGCGCGGCGTGCCCGCCGAGCGCGCGAGCAGCATCCACGGCACGAGCGCGACGTACGCGAACCACCACAGGGCGGGCGCGGGGAACGCGAGCGCGGGCAGGGCGCCCGCGCCGACCGCCGCGGCGCCGCGCCACCAGCGTGACGTGTCGAGCCGCTGCCGCCATCGCCCCATCCGCCGCGCCTCCCGACTCCCGACTCTCAGCTCTCGGCTCCCGGCCTCACTCGTACTCGTACGACCATCACCTCGCGCCCTCAGTGTGCGCGCCGCGGACGATCACCGACAGTGGGCGGTGGGCGAGGTGGGGGAGCGGGTCAGCTGCCGGCGGCGGACCGCTGGGGCATGCGGCGCCACTTCTCGAACACCGTCACCCGGTGCAGCCGCCAGCCGAGGTGCGTACGGACGAGGTCGAAGGCGTAGCGGCCGCCGCAGATGAAGTCGGGGGCCGTCGAGTCGCCGTCGCCGGCGAAGCGCATCGGGTTGAAGTAGTCGGCCCGGACGCGGCCCGTGTCGCCGATGTCGCGGTCGACGGTGTCGAAGCGGACCCGGCGGTTCACGATCAGGTGCTGGCGCATCGGGAAGAGCTCCATCGTCGTCGACAGCCACTGCGCGATCTCCGCGGCGCTGCCCTCGACCCCTCCCGCCTCCCGGTAGTCGGCGCGGCCCTCCGGTTCGAACAGGGAGCGGTACGTCGCCCAGTCGCCGTCGTCCACGGCCGCGGCGTAGTCCGTCACCAACTCGTCGACGGCGAGGCGGTCGAGGACGGTCGCGAGTTCCACACGCTGCGTCATCGGCTCAGTCTCGGGCCCTGGGCGCACGGAGCCAAGAGGCGTGCGCCGCTGGGTCGAAAACTCCTGGGGAGTGCGCCGCCTGCGCTGTTACGGTCGCGCCATGTCAGCTGATCCGAACACGCAACTCCCGGCCGGGACACCAGGACCCGTCACGGCCGACGATGTCGTGCGGGCCGTCGAGCTCGCGGTCGCCGCGCTGCGGGCCGCGCCCGACGCCGACTGGAGCGCCCCGGCGGGCCCGCTGGAGTGGACGTGCTGGGAGACCGGCGAACACCTCGCCGACGACCTCTTCTTCTACGCCGCGCAGATCGGATCGCTGCGTCCCCTCGCGGACGACCACGTGCGCTGGGGTTCCGGCCGGCGCCGCCCAGAAGGGCCCGAGAACACCCTCACCGTCGACGTCGACGCGGGACCGTCCGCCATGCTCGGGGCCCTGGAGGCGGGCGGCGGCATCCTCGCCGCGGTGGTGCGCGCGACGCCTCCGACCGCCCGCGGCTACCACGTCTTCGGCGTCTCCGACCCCGAGGGCTTCGCCGCGATGGGCGTCGTCGAGACGCTGGTGCACGCGCACGACCTGGCGCTCGGACTCGGCATCGCGTTCGAGGCGCCGGCCGGCCTGTGCGCCCGCACGCTGCACCGCCTCTTCCCCGACGTCCCCGGCGACACCGAGCCGTGGGCGACGCTGCTGTGGGCCACGGGACGGGGCGAACTGGAGGGCAGACAGCGGCGCGGGAAGTGGCGCTGGTACGGTGCGCCCGGCGCGACATGATCATCGTCCGCGTGGCCACATCCCGGTCCACGGGGACGACGCACCCCTGACCAGGAGGTCACCTTGAACCGCCCCGTCACGCTCGTCACCGGCGGCAGCCGAGGCATCGGCGCGGCCACGTCCGTGCGTCTCGCGCGTGAAGGCCACGATGTCGCGCTGTCCTTCGTGAACGACAAGGACGCCGCCGAGCGCACTGCCGAGGCCGTCCGTGCGGAGGGCGCCCGCTGCGTCGTCGTACGGGCCGACACCTCCCAAGAGGCCGACGTGGAGCGCCTCTTCGACGAGGCGGTCGCCCAACTCGGGCCGCTCACCGGGTTGGTGAACAACGCGGGCGTCACCGCGCCGGTCGGCCCCTTCGCCGAGGCGCGCACCGAGGACTTCCGCCGCGTCCTCGACGTCAACGTCCTCGGCGTCCTCATGTGCTGCCGCCGCGCCGCGCGCGACATGACGGCGGCGGGCGCCGGCGCCATCGTGAACGTGTCCTCCGGGGCCGCGACGCTCGGCAGCCCAGGACAGTACGTGCACTACGCCGCGTCCAAGGCGGCCGTCGACACCATCACCCTCGGCCTCGCCAAGGAACTCGGCCCGGCGGGCGTACGGGTCAACGGCGTCGCCCCCGGCATCGTCGACACCGAGATCCACGCCAGTAGCGGCATGCCCGACATCGCGCGCGAAGCGGCTCCCGGCATCCCGCTGCGGCGACCGGGCCAGGCCGACGAGATCGCGGCGGCGATCGCCTGGCTGCTGTCACCGGACGCCTCGTACGCGACGGGGACCGTGCTGAGGGTGGCAGGGGGCCGCTGAGCGGACCGGGGAAGTGAAGGCGGTTCAGGCCGCCTTCACGACCTGTGCGCGCACCGCGGCCGCCCACTCCGTGACCAGCAGCGCGTACTCGGCGCGCTGCTCGCCGGTGAGCCGGCCTCCCGTGCGCAGCCACAATCCGCGGATCTGCTCGTTGACTTCCTCGGCAGACCGCACAGGACCAGAGTTGACGGGCGGCATGTGCCAAGGCTACGTGCGGGTCGCCCGGTTGGGAACCCTGGGTGAGCGGTACTGGGCGTCAAGTGACCGCTGCTGTAAAGGAGTTGGCTGGGTGAGTCGGCTGAGGGAGTTGGCCGGGCGAGTTGGTGCGGCGCCTGGTCACGTGCCGATCAGGGCCGGCAGTGCCGTCGTGGCGAGCAGCGTCAGGCGGTCCGCGTCCGGGGTGCCGGGCTCGGCCGTGTAGAGCATGACGCGCAGATCGTCGCCCGCCACCGTGAGGATGTCGCAGTCCAGCGTCAGCGGGCCGACCTCGGGGTGGTCGATCGTCTTGCGCGCCGCGGCGTGCCGGCCGACCGTGCCCGAGTCCCACAGCTCGGCGAAGCGCGGGCTGCGCGTGCGGAGTTCGTCGACGAGCGTGTGCAGGCGCGGGTCCAACGGGTAGCGGCTCGCGGTCGTGCGCAGGTCCGACACCAGGGCCGTCTCCAGGGCCTGGCGTTCGTCGGGGGACTGGCGGACCCGGCTCGTCGGCCCGAGGAACGTCCACCACACGCCGTTGCGCCCGTGACCGCCCCACTCGGGGCGTTCGCCGAGCAGCGCCGTGTACAGCGGGTTCGCGAGCAGCAGCGTCCACGCTGCGTCGAACACGGCGGCAGGCGTCCCGGACAGCCGGTCCAGGAGCCGGCGCACGCCGGGGGTGAGCCGGGCCGGCACCGTCTCCCGCCCCGGTGGCGCGAGGCCCGCGAGCCGGAACAGGTGCTCACGCTCGGCGTCCGTCAGCCGCAGCGCGCGGGCCAGCGCCTCCACGACCTGGTCGGAGGGGTGGGTCGCGCGGCCCTGTTCGAGCCGGGTGACGTAGTCCGCCGAGATCCCCGCGAGCAGCGCCAGCTCCTCGCGGCGCAGCCCAGCGGCCCGCCGTGGTCCCACGGAGGCGATCCCCGCGGCCTGCGGCGAGACACGGTCCCGCCAGCGCCGCACCGTGTCACCGAACGCGCCGAGCTCCGCATGTGCCATGCCACCACTGTGCCCCGTCAGGCCCGGATCTTCCTGGTATCGCCGGTCCCAGGAAGACGGGACGGCTGGTCGCGGGACCGCTCCCGGCGCAGCCTGGACGCATGACCACCACACTGATCACCGGGGCCAACAAGGGCCTCGGACGCGAAACCGCCCGCCGTCTCGTCGAGGCCGGGCACACCGTCTACGTCGGGGCCCGCGACCCCGAGCGCGGCCGGCGCGCCGCCGAGGAGCTCGGCGCGCGGCACGTCGTCATCGACATCACGGACGACGCATCCGTCGCCGCGGCCGCGAAGACGATCGAGGCCGACGGCGGCCTCGACGTACTGATCAACAACGCCGGCATCGAGGGCCGCACCGACGGCAACGGCGTCGTGCTCCCGGCCGACGAGACCGTCGACACGCTGCGCCCGCTGTTCGAGACGAACGTCTTCGGCACCGTCCGCGTCACCCACGCGTTCCTGCCGCTGCTGCGCCGCTCCGCCGCCCCCGTCATCGTCAACGTCAGCAGCGGTCTGGCCTCGCTGGCCGGCGCCACCGACGCGGGGAACCCGGCCGCCGCCTATCCCGGGCTCGCCTACCCGGCCTCCAAGACCGCCGTGAACATGCTGACCGTGCAGTACGCGAAGGCGTTCCCGAAGCTGCGGATCAACGCGGTCGAACCCGGCTTCACCAAGACCGACCTGAACGGCAACACGGGCGTCCAGACCGTCGAGCAGGGCGCGGAGATCATCGTCCGGATGGCACGCGTCGCGGCGGACGGCCCGACCGGCACGTACGTCTCCGCCGAGGGCCCGCTGCCCTGGTGAGCCCGTCTCGTCGTGTCGAGTGCCGTCCGCGCTATTCGGGGCGCGGCCGGAGCGTGATCTTCCCGTGGGTGTGCCTCCGCTCCAACTCGCGGAAGGCGTCCTGTACCTGGTCGAGCGGGTAGGTGCGGGCGATCGGCACCTCCAGCTCGCCGCGCGCCGCCAGCCGGGCCAGTTCGCCGAGGACGACCGCGCTGGCCGCCGCGCCCTCCCCGTAGGTCCGGGCGCCGACCCTGCCCGCGACCGCCCAGTCGCGGATGGTGTTGACGCGCTCGGGCCGCACGCCCAACTCCATGGCCAGTTCTACGTATCCCGTGCCGAACGTGTCGATGAACGCGTCGACGCCCCGGCCGCCCGCGGCCTCCCGGATCCGCTCCCGCACCCCGTCCCCGTACGCGACCGGGACCACGCCCTTCTCCTTCAGCCAGCCGTGGTTCGACTCGCTCGCGAGCCCGATGACGGTGACGCCGTGGCGCCGCGCGAGCTGCACGGCGATCGACCCGACCCCGCCCGCCGCGCCGGACACCACGACCGTGTCACCGGGCCGGAGGTCCACGGCCCAGACGCACGCGTACGCGGTCGCCCCGGCGACGTACAGGGATCCGGCCACGTCCCAGGAGACTCCGGCCGGCCGGTGCACCAGGTTCACGTCGTCGACGACCACGTACTCGGCGTGGCTGGACCTGCGGTGCGTGAACCCGACGACCTCGTCGCCGACCTCGAAGTCCCGTACGTGCGAGCCGACTTCGACGACGACGCCGGCGAGATCGCTGCCCTGCCCCGACGGGAACGTGGCGGGCCACCGCTCGTGCAGGAACCCCGTCCGGATGCTCACCTCACCGGGCTGGATCCCGGCCGCCCGCACCTCGACGAGCACCTGGTCGGCGGCCGGAACGGGCCGCGGCACGTCCTCGACCCGCAGCACATCGACCCCGCCGTACTCGTGAAACCGCACCGCTCTCATCCAGCGCCCACCCGTCCGACTCGGCTCAACTGTGACGTGGGTCGCAACACTTGGGGTGCCCGGTCTCTTCCCGGGGCGGGTACGTTCCCGGGACCGGTGGTCAGCCCGCCGATTCCGCCGCGTGCGGGCTGAGTACGCCCACGCTCACCAGGATGAACAGGGCGACGCCGAGGATGACCCGGTAGTAGACGAACGGCATGAAGCTGCGCGTCGAGATGTACTTCATCAGCCAGGCGATCACCGCGTAGCCGACGCCGAAGGCGATCAGCGTGGCGAAGATCGTGGGGCCCCAGGAGACATGGCCACCCTCGCTCGCGTCCTTGAGCTCGAAGACGCCGGAGGCGAGGACCGCTGGGATCGCCAGGAGGAAGGAGTAGCGGGCCGCGGACTCGCGGGTGTAGCCGAGGAACAGGCCACCGCTGATCGTGGCGCCGGAGCGGGAGACGCCGGGCACGAGGGCGAGTGCCTGGCACAGGCCGTAGATCAGGCCGTCCTTGACCGAGAGGTCCTTGAGTTCCTTGCGTGGGTGGGCCGCCCGGTGCCGGCCGCCCGCCTCGTCGCGGGCCGCGAGCCGGTCGGCGACGCCGAGGATCACGCCCATCACGATCAACGTCGTCGCGGTGAGCCGCAGATCGCGGAACGGGCCCTCGATCTGGTCCTTGAACGCGACGCCGAGCACACCGATCGGGATCGAGCCGACGATCACCAGCCAGCCCATCTGCGCGTCGTGGTCGCCCCGCATCGTCTTGTCGGTGAGGGACCTGAACCATGCGGAGATGATCCGCGCGATGTCCTTGCGGAAGAAGATGACGACCGCGGTCTCCGTGCCGAGCTGGGTGATCGCCGTGAAGGCGGCGCCGGGGTCGCTCCAGCCCGCGAAGGCGGCCGTGAGGCGCAGGTGGGCGCTCGAGGAGATCGGCAGGAACTCGGTGAGCCCCTGGACGAGCCCGAGGATGAATGATTCGAACCAGGACATGAGGTGAGTACGCGATCCAGGTGCTCGGCGGAACCGGCCGCGAACGCGGGCCAGATGGGGCTGCGCGAACAACCGTCGCACAGGGACCGGGGGTTCGCGAGGGGCACAGTAGCGTTCGAAAGTGACGGGAGCACCACAGGGGCGTGAGCGGAGCCTTTACACGCCCGGCCGTTGTGCCCGCAGGAGCGTGTCTCCCGTCGGCGTACGGAAGTACAGCACCGAGCGGCCTGCCCTGCGCCGCGCGACGAGCCGGGCCTCGTGCAGCACCTTCAGGTGGCGGCCCACCGAGCCGAGGCCCTGGCCGGTGAGGGCCACGAGTTGGGTGGTCGTCAGTGGCTGTTCGAGGAGGACGAGGACGTGCGCGCGGGCCGTGCCGAGGAGGGCGGCGAGCGCGTCGGGCGGCGCCGTGCTGTCCGCGTCGGCGAGGGCGCCCGCGCAGGGGTAGATGACGGCGTACCGGTCGGCCGGGGGCGGGTCCGGCCACGACACCCAGCCCTGCTTCGGTGTGACCGGGACGAACAGCAGGTGCGTGCCGGAGATGTCGCGCGGCGGGTAGTCGTGCGCGTTGATCCGGAGCCGGCCCTCGCCGAGCCAGCCCATCGTGGGCCGCATCCCGCCGAAGGCCGCCGCCCAGCCGCCCCGCGTCAACTCCCTTGTCCGGGCGAGGACATCGGCCTCGATGATCCGGCGGCGCCGCGGCCACTCCGGCAGGACCGTCTCCCGCCACACCCATGCGAGCAGCTCCGCGGCGCGCTCTGCCAGGTCGTCGGCGTGGGCGAGCGCGGCGGGCAGCGGGCCCGGTGCCGAGACCGCGAGGTCGGCGCGGACGGCCGCGGGCGGTGTGGCGCGGATCCGCGCGAGGCCGTCCGCCAGGTCGTCCTCGCGGGCTCCGTCGGGCGTGGGCGTCATGAAGTCGGCGATCCACCGCGCCCCGAACGCGACGTCAAGCAGCAGCGCCGTGGTCGGCTCGGCGGCGAGCCGCGCGCGGTAGGCGGGCAAGTGGGCGTCCAGCCAGCGCCGTTCGCCGGGGTGCGCGGCGACAGGATCCGCCAACTTCTTGAGACTCGCGGTCACCTCAGCAAGCCGCGACACAACAAACCGACTCCCCGCGAGCGTATCCACGTCAACCTGCCATACACCCACGACTGCGCCTCCTCCGTGTCACTGCGATGCCACCGACCGGCGAGTCGCGGCCTCCTCCGGGCTCGCGAGCCTCCGACGCCGACCGGACTTGCCCCGCTCTCACCCGGCGCGCGGCCGACCTGTGAGTCGCGGCTCCCTCCGGGCCCACGAGCCTCCGACGTCCATTGGGTGCGCTCTGCTCTCGTTCACCGTGCCGCCGACGCGCGGCGCCCTGATCCGCGGAGTGCCCCGCTCCCGCCCGGCGTGACCCCGACCCGCGGCGCCCCCGGGGCAGGGCCCCGTTTCGCTGGTGGGCGAAAGATTAACGGCTTGTGGGTCGTGGACCGCAGCCTCACGGCATGGACACCTACCGGGACCTGTTCCGTACGCCCGAATATTCCTCGCTCTTCGTCACCGTCTCGCTCCAGGTCGCCGGGCAGACGGTCAGTGGGCTTGCTCTTGGGGCGCTCGTGTATGCCTCGACCGGATCGCCGTTGCTGTCCGCGCTCGCCATGTTCGGGCCCTCGCTCGCCCAGGTCGTGGGCGCGCTCACCCTGCTGTCCGCGGCGGACCGGGTGGCGCCGCGGGCGGCCCTCGTCGGGCTCGCGCTCTTCCTCGGGCTCGCCACGGCGGCGCAGGCGACGCCCGGTCTTCCGACGGCCGCGGCCCTCGCGCTCGTCCTCGTCCAGGGTGTGCCCTCGGCGCTCGGCGGCGGGGTCCGTTACGGCATGCTCACCGACATCCTCGCCCGCGACGGCTATCTGCTCGGGCGGTCGGTGCTCAACATGAGCGCGGGCGTCTGCCAGATCCTCGGGTACGCGCTGGGCGGGCTGCTCGTCGCCGTCCTGTCGGCGCGCGGCACGCTGCTCGTCGCCGCCGCGCTCTACGTGCTCGCCGCGCTCGTCGCCCGGTGCGGACTGACCCGGCGCCCGGCGCGCGCCGCCGGGCGCCCGTCCCCGCGCGAGACGATGCGCGGCAACGCCGCCCTCTGGTCCTCAATCCCGCGCCGCTACGTCTATCTCGCGCTGTGGGTGCCCAACGGACTGATCGTCGGCTGCGAGGCGCTGTTCGTCCCCTACGACACCGGGCACGCGGGAGTGCTGCTCGCGAGCGCCGCCCTGGGCATGCTCGCCGGCGACATCCTCACGGGCCGCTTCCTGCCGCCCCGCCGGCGCGCCCGCCTCGCCGCACCGCTGCGGCTGCTGCTCGCCGTCCCGTACCTGGTGTTCGCGCTGCGCCCCGCCCTGCCGCTCGCCGTGGCGGCGGTCGCCCTCGCCTCGGTCGGCTTCTCGGCGAGCCTGCTGCTCCAGGAGCGACTGATGGCGCTGACCCCGGACGACCTGAGCGGTCACGCTCTCGGCCTGCACACCGCCGGGATGCTGACCATGCAGGGGGTGGGCGCGGTGCTCGCGGGCGCGCTGGCCCAGGCGACCTCGCCCGCCACCGCGATGACGGCGCTCGCCGCGGCCTCCGTCGCCGTGACGCTGCGCCTCGGCCGGGGGCTCAAGGGGGAGCCGGTCAGTCCGACTTCTGCTTCCCGAAGTGGTGACGCTTGCACCACGCCACGACCGCGCCCGCGCACCCCGTGACGACGATGAAGCCCATCGCGATCAGGAAGATGGGCGACGTGGGCGTCGAGGCACGCGCGCCCGCCACCACGTACGCCGCCGTGTTCGGGATCGAACCGAGCGCCGTGGCCAGGAGGAACGGGACGATGCTCATCTTCGAGATCGACGCGCAGTAGTTCGCCGCCCAGAACGGGACGCCGGGGAAGAGCCGCGCCGCGAGCATCGACCGGAAGGCGTGCTCGCTGAGCTGCCCGTCCGCCGCCTTCAGCCAGCGCCCGCGAAGCAGCGGACGCAGCGCGTCCTGGCCGAGCAGCCGGCCGAGCAGAAAGGCGAGGCCGGCGCCGAGCACCGTCCCGCCGATCGCGCCGAGCAGCCCCAGCTGGGAGCCGAACAGGGCGCCCGCCGCCAGGTTGAGCAGCGGTCTCGGGACGAACGCGACCGTGCACACCCCGTACGCCACCGCGAACAGGACGACGGCCGCCGCCCCGTTCACCTGCGGCGGCCAGCCCTGCGTGATCAGCTGCTGCGGCTCGAAGAGCAGCACGCACGTCGCGCCCGCGGCCAGCAGCAGCACCAGCAGCGAAAGCCGCGACCAGGGCGAAAGCAGCGCCTGGCCGCAGCGCGCGGCGAGCCCGGCGGGACGGGCGGGGACGGTCTCGAACATCAGGGGAGACTAACCGACCCCCACATAAGATCGCCGTAGGTTGTGTCTCACTCTCCCGGCAGTTGCCCCAGTTGCGAGGAGCGTCACGTGCCCGTCACCGCGCCGCCGCCGAGCGTTCTCGCCGACACCCTGCTCGCCCGGCTCCCCGAGGTGTACGGCCCGGCCGCCGATCCCGAGCGGGCGGAACAGATGCGCGCGTACATGAAGGACGTGGCCCCTTTCCTCGGCCTCACGTCCCCCGTGCGCCGGGACCTGACCAAGGCCGTCCTCGACGGCACACCGCGCCCCGACGAGAGCGACCTCACCGCCGTCGCGCTGCGCTGCTGGGCGCTGCCCGAGCGCGAGTACGCGTACTTCGCGATCGACTACCTGCGCCGCCACGCACGACACCTCACGTCCGGCTTCCTGCCCGTCGCGCGCGAACTGATCACGACGGTGCCGTGGTGGGACACGGTGGACCTGCTGGCGGCGCACACCGTGGGCGGCCTCGTCGCCGCCGACCCGAAGCTGCGCGCGGACATGGACGCCTGGATCGGCGACGAGGACCTCTGGGTCGCCAGGACCGCCCTGCTCCACCAGCTCCGGTACAAGGCGGCCACCGACACGGACCGGCTCTTCGCGTACTGCCTGCGGCAGTCCGGGCACCCCGACTTCTTCATCCGCAAGGCGATCGGCTGGGCCCTGCGCGAATACGCCAAGACCGACCCCGACGCCGTACGGTCCTTCGTCGCCGCCCACCGCGCCGCCCTCTCCCCGCTCTCGGCGCGCGAGGCACTGAAGAACGTGGGCGGGTAACTCCCGCTCGGGGCGCGGAAAATCGTTCGACGTGGGGCGATCCGTCGGAGAAGATCTGCCACATGTTCCGGCACGCCTTCCTCGCAGCTCCGTCCGCAGTCGCGGACGCAGCTCAGGCTGCCGTTCTCCTGGCTGCCGTCGCAGCGGACGGCGCGCGAAGCTGACCCTCTCCGGACATTCCGGCGGACCCCGCAGGGGGAGGGTCGGTCCGGTTCAGGGGTCCCCGCCTCCCGCTCGGAGGCCATTGCTTCTGTGAAGTTCCCGAAGGGACCTCATCGCCATGCCCAAGACGGCATACGTGCGCACCAAGCCGCACCTCAACATCGGCACCATGGGTCACGTCGACCACGGCAAGACCACCCTCACCGCCGCCATCACCAAGGTCCTCGCCGAGCGCGGCGCCGGCAGCAGTACCCAATACGTTTCCTTCGACCGCATCGACAAGGCGCCCGAGGAGGCGCAGCGCGGCATCACCATCAACATCGCGCACGTCGAGTACGAGACCGACACCCGGCACTACGCGCACGTGGACATGCCGGGCCATGCCGACTACGTCAAGAACATGGTCACCGGCGCCGCCCAGCTCGACGGGGCGATCCTCGTCGTCTCGGCGCTCGACGGGATCATGCCGCAGACCGCCGAGCACGTGCTGCTCGCCCGGCAGGTCGGCGTCGACCACATCGTCGTAGCGATCAACAAGGCGGACGCCGGTGACGAGGAGCTCACCGACCTCGTCGAGCTCGAAGTGCGCGAGCTGCTGTCCGCGCACGGGTACGGCGGCGACTCCGTGCCCGTCGTGCGGGTCTCCGGGCTGAAGGCCCTTGAGGGGGACCCGCGGTGGACGGCGTCGATCGAGGCGCTGCTCGACGCGGTGGACACGTACGTGCCGATTCCGGAGCGGTACGTGGACGCGCCGTTCCTGCTGTCGGTGGAGAACGTCATGACCATCAGCGGGCGCGGCACCGTGGTGACCGGCGCGGTCGAGCGTGGCCGCGTGCGGGTCGGCGACCGGGTGCGGGTCTACGGCGCGGAGTCCCTCAAGGAGGGCGAGACCGTCGTCACCGGCGTCGAGACCTTCGGCAAGCCGATGGAGGAGGCGCAGGCGGGGGACAACGTGGCGCTGCTGCTCCGCGGGGTGCCGCGCGACGCGGTGCGGCGCGGGCATGTCGTCGCGGAGCCGGGGAGCGTGCGCCCGGCGCGGCGCTTCCGCGCGCGGGTGTACGTGTTGTCGGCGGCGGAGGGCGGGAGGTCCACGCCCGTCGTCACCGGGTACCGGCCGCAGTTCTACCTGCGTACGGGGGATGTCGTCGGGGACGTCGACCTCGGTGAGGTGGGCGTCGCGCGGCCCGGGGACACCGTTTCGATGACGGTCGAGCTCGGCCGTGACGTACCGCTCGAAGCGGGGCTCGGGTTCGCGATCCGTGAAGGCGGGCGGACCGTGGGCGCGGGGACGGTGACGGCGGTGTTGTGAGGGTGCGGGGGCCGGGGCGGGGCCAAAGACCGGGGCTCCGCCCCGGACCCCGCTGCTCAATCGCCGCAGGGGCTTGATTTGCCCTGGCCCACTGTTAAGTCGCCGCAGGGGTCGGATGTGGTCACCGGCACAATGTGTACGTGAACGCATCCGAACCCGAGCCGATACCCGTCACCCGCGACGTCGACCACGGCACCGCCAAGCTGCTGCCCGACGTCGACCGGCGGCGGGCCTGGCTGCTCACGGTGGACGGGTCGCCCCAGTCGTACGTCGACCTGGACGAGCCCGCCCACCTGGAGTTCGAGTACGCGCGCCGGCTCGGCCACGTCCTCGACTGCCTCGGTGACGAGGGCGCGCCGCTCGACGTGCTGCACCTGGGCGGGGGCGCGCTGACCCTGCCCCGGTACGTCGCCGCGACCCGGCCCGGCTCGCGGCAGGACGTCGTCGAGGCGGACAAGGGGCTGCTCGCGCTCGTCGCGGAACACCTGCCGGTGCCGGACGGCGCGGGCATCACCGTGCACGGCGGCGACGCGCGGGCCTGGCTCGAGACGGCGCCCGACGCGTACGCGGACGTGCTCGTGGGGGACGTGTTCGGCGGCTCCCGGGTGCCCGCGCATCTGACGACCCTGGCGTACGCGCGTCAGGCGGCGCGGGTACTGCGGCCCGCCGGCACGTACGCGGCGAATCTCGCGGACGGGGCGCCCTTCGCGTTCCTACGGTCGCAACTGGCCACGTTCGCCGCCGTGTTCCCGCACGTCGCGCTCATCGCGGAACCGGCGGTGCTGCGGGGGAGGCGGTTCGGCAACGCCGTGCTGCTCGCCTCGCGCGAAGAGCTCGACGTGGCGGAGCTGGCCCGGCGTACCGCCCGTGACACGTTCCCCGCGCGCGTGGAGCACGGCGCCGCGCTGCGCCGCTTCGTCGGTGACGCGGAGCCGGTGGAGGACGCGGACGCGGTGCCTTCGCCCGAGCCGCCGGGCGGTTCGTTCAGCGTGGGGTGACCTCGGCCTGGGGCGCCGTGCCGCCCTCGGCGACCTTCGCCCCGCCCGGCTCGCGCCGCCGCAGGCGCCGTACGTCCGGCACGAAGAGCACCGCGGACGTCGCCACGACGACGAGCGCCGCGCACCCCCACAGCGAGGCCGACCGTCCGAAGGCCGTCTCCGCGGGCCCCGCGAGCGCGGTGGCGAGCGGCACCATCGCCACCGAGCCGAACCAGTCGTAGGCCGAGACGCGGGAGAGTTTCTCCTCCGGTATCTCCTGGTGCAGGGCCGTGATCCAGGAGACGCCGAAGATCTCTATGGTGACGCCGCTGACGAACATCACGGCGATCAGCCAGCCGATCGGCACCGGGACCGCGAGCGCCGCCGACGGCAGGGCGAGGGAGAAGACGGAGAGCGTCGCCGCGAACAGCAGTCGCCGCGGCTTCCAGCGCATCATCAGCAGCCCGCCGAGGATCGTGCCGACGCCGAAGGCGCCGAGCGCGATGCCCCACGGCCCCGCCCCGCCCAGTTCGTCGCGCGCCACCAGCGGCCCGAACACCGACTCGGCCGCGCCCACCACCGCGACCACGACCGCGAACTGAGCGACGATCGTCCACAGCCACGGTCGGCCGATGACCTCCCGCCAGCCGTCCCGCATGTCGGCGAGCAGCCCGCCGCCGGGCTCCCGCGGCGCGATGTGCCGCACGTCGAGGAACATCCGCAGCGCGCCCGCGACCAGGAACGCCGCCGCGTCCACGGCGAGCACCCAGCCCGGACCGAACGCCGCGACCATCGCCCCGCCGAGCGCGGCGCCGCCCACGCCCGCACCGGACATCCCCATCCGGAACAGGGCGAACGCGCGGCTGGCCTGCTCCCCGGAGACGGAGGACATCAGCATGCCCTCGGCCGCCGGGTTGAAGAACGCCTGCCCCGTGCCGCCGAGCGCGCTGAGCGCCATCATCTGCCACAGCTTCGGATCGCCCTGCAACACGATCAGCGCGAACGCTCCCTGGGAGAGGAAGTTCAGCGCGTTCGCCGCGACCATCACATGGTGCCGCGGCAGCCGGTCGGCGACCGCGCCGCCGACGAGCAGGAACACCACGAGGAACAGCGTGCGGGTCGCGGCCACCAGGCCCACGTCGCCGCCGTCGCCGCCCGCGTCGAGCACGGCGAACGCCGAGGCGATCAGCGCGCCGTGCGCCCCCAGTGTCGTGACGACCGCGGAGACGGAGAGCAGCGTGTAGTTCCGTCCGGCCCACGCGGGGCGCAGTCGTGGACGCTTCGGTTCGGGGGCGGCGGCAGATGTCACTGAGGGACTATCTCAGGGCCTGGTCACCCCGTACGAATGCGGGGATGGCCAAGCGTTGCTACCCGTGGGTAACATTCGGGTCATGAGCGCAGATCAGATGTCCATCGGCGAGATGCTCGCCGCCACGGTGCCGATGGCCCGCACCCTGAACCTCGAGTTCCGCGAGACCACGCCCGAGAGGGCGGTCGTCGCACTGCCCGACCAGGCCGACTACCACAACCACGTCGGCGGACCGCACGCCGGAGCGATGTTCACGCTCGGCGAGTCCGCGAGCGGCGCCATCGTGCTCGCCGCCTTCGGCGAGCAGCTCTCGCGCGCCGTGCCGCTCGCCGTGAGCGCCGACATCGCGTACAAGAAGCTGGCGATGGGCCCGGTCACCGCCACCGCGACACTCGGCCGCCCGGCCGCCGACGTCGTCGCCGAGTTGGACGCGGGTGACCGCCCCGAGTTCCCGGTGAGCATCGCGATCACGCGCGAGGACGGCGCCGTGACCGGCGAGATGACCGTCGTCTGGACGCTGCGTCCCAACAGCTGAGCAAGGTCCGTACGGAGAGGAAGGCACCGCCCGTCGGGCGGTGCCTTCGTCGTTTCTTGTTCAACCTGTTGACACGAGTCAACGCCGGTCATAGTTTCCGCTTCGGTTTTGCGGTGTCCAACGATGCGTCAGGTCCGATTTGTCGCCCAGTGCGTTGAGTGCTCGAACGCAACAAGGAGAGACAGCCCATGCCCTACAGCGGGACCAGTAGCGGGAGCGGTAGCGAGATCGGTAGCGGGTCCGATGGCGGGTCCAGCGGCGGAATCAGAGCCGACGGGGTCTCCAGACGGGCGGCCCTGCGCCGGATGGGCGGGGCGATCATGGTCGCCGCCGCCGTCACCACGGGCCTGCCGGGCCTCGCGCAGGCGTCGTCGCGGCGGCCCGACCGCGGCGCCGGACGCAAGGTCGAGGCACTGCTCGGCAGGCTCACGCTCGACGAGAAGCTCACCTTCCTGCACGGCGCCGACGACCCGCACAGCCTCGGTCAGGCCGGCTACATCCCCGGCGTCCCCCGCCTCGGCATCCCGCCGCTGCGCCTCGCCGACGGCCCCGCGGGCGTCCGCGTCACCGAGCACGCCACCGCCCTCCCGGCCCCCGTCCTCCTCGCCTCCTCCTTCGACCCGGCGCTCGCCCGCCGCTACGGCGAGGTCATCGGCCGCGAGGGCCGGGCGCTCGGCCAGGACGTACTGCTCTCGCCGATGGTCAACCTGATCCGCACGCCGTACGCCGGCCGCAACTTCGAGACGTTCTCCGAGGACCCGCTGCTCGCCTCCGACATGGTCACCGAGGAGATCGGCGGCATCCAGGGCAAGGGCCTGATCGCGACCGTCAAGCACTTCGCGCTCAACAATCAGGAGAAGGACCGCATGTCGATCGACGTGCGGGCCGACGAGCGGACCATGCACGAGCTGGAGCTGCGCGGCTTCGAGGCCGCCGTCGGGGCCGGCGCGGGCTCCGTCATGGGCTCGTACAACAAGGTCAACGGCACTCCTGCCTGCGACAACAAGGAGCTGCTCGACGACATCCTGCGCGGGCAGTGGCACTTCGATGGCTGGGTGATGACCGACTGGTTCGCCACCCACTCCACCGTCGCCGGGATGGCCGCGGGCCTCGACATGGAGATGCCGAGCGAGGACGCGTTCGGCGCCGCGCTGAAGAAGGCCGTGCAGGACGGCACGGTGCCCGAGGCGCAGGTGGACCGGGCGGTGCACCGGATCCTGTCGGTGATGGACCGCTTCGGGCTGCTGTCCGGGAAGGTGCCGGCCAGGCCCGGCCGGGACGCGGCGGCGGGCGCGGCCGTCGCCCTCGACGTCGCCAAGGCGGGCGCGACCCTGCTGCACAACAAGGGCCGCACCCTGCCGCTGCCCGAGGGCGGCTCCGTCGCCGTCCTCGGACCCACCGGCTACGTCCCGTTCGTCAGCGGCGGCGGCAGCGCGCACGTCGTCCCCGACCACGCCGACAGCCCGTACGAGGCCATCAAGTCCCGCGCGGGCAAGCGGGGTTCGGCCACCTATGCGCTCGGCAACGACATCTACGGCAAGGCCCTGCCCGCCGCCGCGCTCTCGCCCGCCGCCTACTTGGAGGAGCGGAAGGTCGCGGCGGGGGAGACCTGGTCGTACAAGGGGACACTCACGACCGACGAGGCCGACGACTGGACCTTCGTCATCCACTACTCGGGCGATCGCCCCAAGGTCGTCCTCGACGGCACCGAGCTCTTCCCCAAACTGCCCGGCTTCGACGAGTACTTCAGCGGCGGCCTCGTCTCCATCGCGCCCGACGGGCTCGCGGTGCGCCACAAGTCCCTTGACCTGGCGGCCGGTTCGCACACGCTGGAGATCACGGCGAAGGGCGGCGACAAGGGGCAGACGTTCCGGCTGCGCCGGGTGACCGGGGCGACGCGGGCGGAGGATGTCGCCGAGGCCGTGCGGGCCGCGCGCGGCGCGGACAGCGTGGTGCTCTTCGCGTACGAGGACGCGACCGAGGGCCAGGACCGCACGTCGCTCGCGCTGCCCGACTTCCAGGAGGCCCTCATCGCGGCGGTGGCGGCGGCCAACCCCCGTACGACGGTCGTCCTCAACAGCTCCTCCGCGATCACCATGCCGTGGCTCGACAAGGTGGGCGCCGTGCTGCAGATGTACTACCCGGGCCAGGAGGGTGCGGAGGCCACCGCCGCCGTCCTGTACGGGGACTGCGACGCCGGCGGTCGGCTCACCCAGTCCTTCCCGACCTCCGAGGCCACCCACCCGATGTCCGGGGACCCGCGCCGCTACCCCGGAGTGAACGGCGTCGAGGAGTACTCGGAGGGCATCCACCTCGGCTACCGCTGGTACGACGCACAGCGCGTGAAGCCGCTGTTCCCGTTCGGACACGGCCTGTCGTACACCTCGTTCGCGTACGAGGACCTGACCGCGCGCTGGACGTCCGGGCACGGCCTCGACGTCACCTTCACCGTGCGCAACACGGGACGCCGGGCGGGCGTCGCCGTGCCCCAGGTGTACGTCGGCCCGTCACCGGACCTCGAAGTCGACCAGGCCGTCAAGGTGTTGGGCGGATACCGCCGGGCCGCGCTGGAGGCGGGGGAGCGGCGGCGGATCACCGTGCGCGTCGCGCCCCGCACGCTCTCCTCGTGGGACACCGGACGCCACGACTGGGTCCTCGGCACCGGAAGGCGCACCGTGTGGCTCGGCGCATCGGCCGGTGACCTGCTGCGTCGCACGGACGTGATGGTCGAGCGGAAGAGGAGCAACTGACATGCGACACGGTCGAATACGTACGGTGCTCGCGGCCGTGGCGGCGATGACCGCCGCGGCCCTCGTGCCGGCACACGCCACCCAACGGTCCGAAAGCCCCACCGTGCACACGGCGTCCGGCTGGGTGCGCGGCCAACACACCGACGAGGGGCGGCAGTTCCTCGGCATTCCGTACGCCGAGCAGCCCGTCGGCAAGCTGCGCTGGCGGGAGCCGCGCCCGGCGAAGTCCTGGCACGGCGTGCGTGACACCACCGACTTCTCCAACAGATGCGTACAGGCGTCGAGTTGGGACCCCGGATACGAGGATCCGACGTACACGGAGGACTGCCTCGACCTGAACGTGTACGCGCCGGACGGCTCGGCGGGACGCCCCGTCATGGTGTGGCTGCACGGTGGCGGGCTCACCGCGGGCGCGGGCGGCGACATCGTGCCCGACACCTTCGCCCGGCGTACCGGCACGGTCGTCGTCACCGTCAACTACCGCCTGGGAGCGATGGGTTTCCTCGCGGCGACGGGCCTCGACAAGCAGGCGTCCGACGGGGTCTCCGGCAACTTCGGCCTCCAGGACCAGCAGCAGGCGCTGCGCTGGGTGCGCGCCAACATCGACCGCTTCGGCGGCGACCGGGACCGTGTGACGATCGCCGGTGAGTCCGCGGGCGGCCGCTCGGTGTGCAGCCAGCTCGCGTCGCCGACCGGACGCGGCCTGTTCCGGGCCGGGATCATCGAGTCCGGGGCGTACGGGGACTGCGCGGCCCGCGAACACAAGGCGGCCGTCGCCGAGGGCGCGAGGTTCGCGGAGAAGGCCGGATGCGGGACGGCGGCGGACACCGTGGCCTGCCTGCGCGGCAAGTCGGCCAAGGAGATCCTGGACGCCCAGGCCGGATTCGACTGGGCGCCGGTCACCGGCGGAGCCTTCCTGCCCGAACAGCCGGCCACCGCGATCGCCGAAGGCCGCTCCGCCCACGTCCCCGTCCTCAACGGCGCCAACAAGGACGAGGGACGCCTCTTCGCGTACGGCGCGTACGACGGCCAGGGCAAGCCGCTCACGGCCGAGGCGTACCCGAAGGCGCTCACCGACACGTACGGGAAGACGACGGGGGAGAAGGCCCTGGCCGCCTACCCCCTCTCCGACTACACGTCGCCCACCTACGCGTACGCCGCCGCCCAGGGCGACCAGCTCATGGCCTGCCCGGCGCTCCGGCTCGACCGGCGGCTCGCGGCGAGCGGGCCTCCCGTCTACGCGTACGAGTTCGCCGACCGCACCTCGCCGCCCTTCGCGTCGATCAGGGAAGCGGGCAAGACGTTCGACTTCGGGGCCACGCACGTCAACGAGGTGCAGTACCTGTTCAAGCACTTCGGGCAGGACTCCCCGCTCAACGCCGAGCAGCGGACCCTCGCCGACAAGATGGTGCAGTACTGGGGCTCCTTCATCAGGGGCGACGCCCCGCGGGCCGACGGCGCCCCCGCCATGCCGGACCAGCGGCGGCTGCCCGGACACGTGCTGTCACTGAAGACGTCCGGTGTGGGCGGGATCACCCTCTCCACGGACGTCGATCGCGAACATCACTGCACCTTGTGGGACGCGGCTGCGTCATAGGGAGCAGGTAGGCTGCCCGGCGTGCGCGTACCGGAGGGGAGCGCGCGCCGGGTACAGGCAGAACTTTGGTGGTACGGGAGGCGGCGTCGATGCACGTCCAGGCATGGCTCGACACGATTCCGGCGGTCGCCGTCTACCTCCTGGTCGCCGGGGTGATCGGCGTCGAGAGCCTCGGCATCCCGCTGCCCGGCGAGATCGTGCTCATCTCCGCGGCGCTGCTCTCCTCGCAGCACGGCGAGATCAACCCGGTCGTCCTCGGGGCCTGCGCCAGTGCGGGCGCCGTCGTCGGCGACTCCATCGGGTACGCCATCGGCCGCAAGGGCGGGCGCCCGCTGCTCGCCAAGATGGGACGCAAGTTCCCCAAGCACTTCAGCCCGGGACACGTCGCCACCGCCGAGCGGTCCTTCGAGAAGTGGGGCATGTGGGCCGTCTTCTTCGGCCGCTTCGTCGCCCTGCTCCGCATCTTCGCCGGACCGCTCGCGGGCGTCCTGCACATGCCGTACTGGAAGTTCCTCACCGCGAACCTCCTGGGCGGCGTCATCTGGGCCGGCGGCACGACCGCGGTCATCTACTACGTGGGCGTGGTCGCGGAGGACTGGCTCAAGAAGTTCTCCTACGTGGGCCTCGGCATCGCCATCCTCATCGGCCTGGCCTCCATGCTGATCGTGAAGCGGCGGGCGGCGAAGATGGTGGCGGAACACGATGCTGCCGCCGAACCGGAGTCCAGCCCCACCGGGGCCTGAGGCGAACGGCGTTGCGGTCCCGGGGCTCTGCCCCGGACCCCGCGCCTCAATCGCCGGCGGGGCTTGAATTCACGCTCCCCTGTGCACCTTCGCCAGCTCCACGTAATGCGTGCCGTTGAGCGTGACGACCTCGCGCTCCTCCGCGGAGAGCTCCCGCTTCACCTTGGCGGGGACGCCCGCGACCAGGGACCCCGGCGGGACGACCATCCCCTGTGGCACCAACGCCTGCGCCGCGACCAGCGAACCCGCCCCGATCACCGCGCCGTTGAGCACGGTCGCCCCCATCCCGATCAGGCAGTCGTCCTCCACGGTGCAGCCGTGCAGCACCGCGTTGTGGCCGACGGAGACGCGCTCGCCGATCGTCGCCGGGAACCCGGGGTCGACGTGAACCGTGCAGTTGTCCTGGATGTTGCTGTCGGCGCCGAGCGTGATCGGCTCGAACTCGGCCCGCAGCACCGCCCCGTACCAGACGCTCGCGCCCGCGCTCAGCGTGACGTCGCCGACGACCACGGACATCGGGGCGGTGAACGCCTCCGGGTCCACCTTCGGTTCCTTGTTGCCGATGCCGGTGACGAGTGCCTCGTGGGACATGAGGTCTGTGCTCCCTACGTGTCATGAAGTGTGTGTCATGCATGCGTCGCGCCAACCGAACCGTACCTGTGGGGCGAAGATCACAGGTCGGCGAGGTGGGGGCGGCAGATACGCGTGGGTAACGTGACGCCGTGCCGAAGAAGCGGAACGACAAGGGTGGGCCGGGACACCGGCTCGTACAGGCCGGTTGGCGCTGGGTGCAGCGCAGGGGCGCGGTCACAGCGAGGCAGCCCGGCGGGCACCGGTTCGGCGCGATCGGGCACGGTACGAAGCTCGCGTTCCCCCAGGGCACGGTGTTCGGTGAGCCGTGGATCCGGATCGGCGCGCACTGCATCATCGGGGAACAGGTGACCCTGACCGCGGGCCTGATGCCGGACCTGGACCTCGGCCCCGACCCGATCCTGACCCTCGGCGACGGCGTCGTGATCGGCCGCGGCAGCCATGTCATCGCCGACACGACGGTGCGGATCGGCAGCGACGTCTACATGGGCCCGTACGTCTACATCACCTCCACCAATCACTCCTACGACGATCCGCACGAGCCCATCGGCAAGCAGTGGCCCCGGATGGAGCCGGTCGAGATCGGGCCCGGCTGCTGGATCGGCACCGGCGCCGTGATCCTGCCCGGCGCCCGCCTCGGGCGGAACGTGGTCGTCGCGGCCGGGGCCGTGGTGCGCGGCGAGGTACCCGACCACTGCGTGGTCGCGGGCGCGCCCGCACGCGTCGTACGGAGCTGGGACGCGGAGGTCGGCTGGCAGCCGCCGCTCAGGACGCCGGCGCCGCGGGCCATCCCCGAGGGGGTCACCCCGGACCAACTGCTCGCTCTGTCCGAACTCGACGACGGGGCCCGCGACGGGGCCTGGGACACTGAGCCCCGGACCAGATAGATGTAGCGAGCAATCAGGGAAGCCGTGGACACGAGCGAGACCAGCGACGACAGCAGGACCACCGACGGCACGGAGGCGGCCCCGGCCACCCCGCGCGGCTGGCGGCGCTGGGCCATGGACACCCGGCCCCTGCGCATCCCCGCCTACCGCCGGCTGTGGTCGTCGACCATCGTCACGGCCGTCGGCAGCCAGCTCACCGCGGTCGCCGTGCCCAAGCAGATCTACGACATCACGGGCTCATCGGCGTGGGTCGGCGCCGCGAGCATGGCGGGGCTCGTGCCGCTCGTCGTGTTCGCGCTGTGGGGCGGCGCGATCGCCGACCACATGGACCGGCGCAAGCTGCTCCTGATCACCAACTCCGGCATCGCCGTGACCTCGGTGCTGTTCTGGCTCCAGGCGATATCCGGGCTCGACTCGGTGGTCGTGCTGATGGTGCTGCTCGCGGTGCAGCAGGCGTTCTGGGGGCTCAACGCCCCGGCCCGCAACGCGTCCATCGCGCGGCTCGTGCCCGAGAACCAACTGGCCGCGGCCAACGCGCTCGGCTCGACGGTCATGCAGACCGGCCAGGTCGTCGGCCCGCTGCTTGCGGGCGTCCTCATCCCGGTCATCGGCCTGCCCGAGCTGTACCTCATCGACGCCCTCGCGCTGTGCGTCACCGTGTGGGCGGTGTACCGGCTGCCGTCGCTTCCGCCGCTTGTCGCTGCCGCGAAGAAGCGGGCGGGTGTGCGGGAGATCGTCGACGGTTTCCGCTACATGTCCGCGCACAAGGTGCTGCTGCTGTCCTTCCTCGCGGACATCATCGCGATGGTGTTCGGGATGCCGCGGGCCCTGTTCCCGCAGCTCGCCGCGGAGACGTACGCGCCGTACGGGGAGGGGCTCGCGCTCGGGCTGCTGTTCGCGGCGATCCCGATCGGCGCGGTGGTCGGTGGCGTGTTCTCCGGTACGTTCTCGCGGGCGCGGCGGCACGGGTGGATGGTGATCGGGGCGATCGTGGCGTGGGGCCTGGCGATCACCGGGTTCGGGCTGAGCGGGAACCTGTGGCTCGCGGTGGTGTTCCTCGCGGTGGCCGGGGTCGCGGACATGGTGTCCATGGTCTTCCGCGGCGCGATCCTGCTGTCGGCGGCGACGGACGAGATGCGCGGCCGCATGCAGGGCGTCTTCACGGTGGTCGTCGCGGGTGGGCCGCGCCTGGCCGACGTCCTGCACGGCTCGGCCGGCTCCGCCTTCGGCACGCGCCCGGCGGTCGCCGGTGGCGGCCTCCTGGTGGTGCTGGCGATGCTGACGTTGGCGGCGGCCGTCCCGGCGTTGCGGCGTTACCGGGTCTGACCGGGTCGTTGTTGCGCGGCGAGGTCGTGCCGGGGCCGGGCCCGTCGTGCTGGGTGCGCGGCACCGGGGGCCGCCTTGCCCACCCTGCCGCCCAAGGCGGCAGATTGCACAAGGCGGGGGCGGCACGTTCAAGCCTCGGCGGCGATCGGCCAAAATCAACCCTCCGGGGCGGGTGGGCCAATCAAGCCCCTGCGGCGATTGAGCAGCGGGGTCCGGGGCGGAGCCCCGCGTCCGTAACGCCATCCGGCCGAGGTCACCCAGTGGCCAGCAGAACCGTTCCCACCAACGCGAGCCCGGCCCCGGCCGCCTGCACCCCACGCAACCGCTCACTGAGCACGCCCCGCGCCGCGAGCGCGGTCACGATCGGATACAACGACGCCAGCACCGCCGCCACCGTCACCGGCCCCCGCTGCGCGGCCAGCGCATACGTACCGTTGGCCGCCACGTCCGCAAGACCGACGAACGCGAGCGCGGGCAGCGAGGACCGGATGAGCCGCAGCCCACCGTCGCTCGCCGCCGGCAGCACCCGCCCACCCCGCTTCGCGGACACGTACAACGCGCCGCCACCCGCCACGACATTCGTCACCCGCTGCACGAACAACGCGAGGAAGAGCCCGGTGAGCGTCGTGGACGCCTCCGAGATCAGCACCATCACCGCGCCGAAGGCGAACGCGGCGAGCAGCGTGAGCAGCACCGCCCGGCGCTGCACCGGCGCGCCCCTGAACTGCGGCCCACCCGCGAGGACCACGCCCACCACGGCGACCAGGATGCCCGCGAACTGCAGCACCCCGGGCCGCTCCCCGAGCACGAGCCCGACGCCGACCGGCACGGCGACGCCGATCGAGCCGAGCGGCGAGACGACGCCCATCGGCCCGAGAGCGAGCGCCTTGTAGAAGGCGAGCATGGCGACGGGACCGACGAGACCCGCCGCGACGGCGAACCACAACTGCGGTCCCGCTTCCGCGAAGCCACCCGTGACGACCACGATCACGCCGAGCACGACCGCGGCGATCGTCTGCGAGACGACGACCACGGTGAGCGCCGGGGTGCGTCGCGTCAGCAGCCCGCCGCCGAAGTCGGCCAAGCCCCACATGAGGCTCGTGGCCAGGGCGAAGAGTGCTGTCATGCCGAACCTCGCAGTACAGTTTGCTGGACGTTGTGGTGCACCACACCGTAGTTCACTGAACTGAACGCTGTCATCCAAAATATTGACCCATCGGGCCGAACAACCTTGGACGGAACGTGTCGGATCTCGACCTCCTGAACCAGGCGCTCGCGCGCAACGTCAAGCACTGGCGGTCCGAGCGCGGCTTCACCCTCGACGCGCTCGCCGCCCGCGCCGCCGTCAGCCGCGGCATGCTCATCCAGATCGAGCAGGCCCGCACCAACCCCAGCATCGGCACCGTCGTCAAGATCGGCGACGCGCTCGGCGTCAGCATCACCACGCTGCTCGACTACGAACAGGGCCCGAACGTCCGCATCGTGACCGAGGATCAGGCGGTACGCCTGTGGCACACGGAGGCCGGCAGCTACAACCGGCTGCTCGCCGGAACCGAGTCCGAGGGCCCGCTGGAGATGTGGGACTGGCGGCTCGTGCCCGGCGACGGCAGCGACTCCGACCCGCACCCGCAGGGCACCATCGAACTGGTCCATGTCACGGCCGGTGAGCTGACCCTCGTCGTGGACGGCGCCGCGCACGCGGTGCCCACGGGGGCGAGCGTCTCGTTCGAGGCGAGCACCGCGCACTCCTACCGCAACGACGGGACCGAGGACGTCGAGATGATCATGGCCGTGTCGGTGCCATTCGTACGGTGAGACAGCTGAGACACCCGGTCGACGCCCGCGCGGCGGCTGTTAGCGTGCCGCCATGCGCGCACCCATCGGCACCTTCGACCACGTCCTGCCCGCCCCCGAGGCCCTCGACCTGCTCACCCGGCCCGTCGCCGACGCCGTCCGCGACTGGCGCGGCACGGTGCCCGCGCGGGACCTGATCCACGTCGACACCGACCCCGCGTGGGCGGACACGGCGACGTTCGTCGAGCACTACGGCCCCGACCTGCTCGACACGTCCGCGAACTGCGTCGTCGTCGCGGGCAAGCGGGGCGGCGAGACCACCCTCGCGGCCTGCGTCGTGCTGTCCGCGACGAAGGTCGACGTCAACGGCGCGGTCCGCCGCCAACTCGGCGCCCGCAAGGCCTCGTTCGCCCCGATGGACACCGCGACCGGCGAGTCCGGCATGGAGTACGGCGGCATCACCCCGATCGGCCTGCCCGCCGGCTGGCCGGTCCTCGTCGACTCGGCCGTCGTCGACCTCCCGCACGTCCTCATCGGCAGCGGCACACGCCGCGGAAAGCTGATCGTCCCCGGCAAGGCCCTCGCCGAACTCCCGGGCGCCGTCGTGGTGGAGGGGCTGGGCGTCGCGGTCTGACGCGCCTTCCCAAGCTGCCCCTCCCCGAGCTGCCTCTCCCGACGCCGCGTTCCGCCCCCGTCACCCCCGTCGCGCGGCCGCCCGACCCGTGCTCTCCCGTACCACCAGCCGCGTCGGCACCAGTGTCGTCCCGTGTTCCGCCTCGCTCTCCCGCACCTGGCGCAGCGCGCTCGCCACGCAGCGGCGGCCGACCTCGGCGAAGTCCTGGTGGACCGTGGTGAGCGGGGGCTGGTACGAGCCCGAGTCGGGGATGTCGTCGAAGCCGATGACCGAGACGTCCTCGGGGACCTTGCGGCCGCGCTCCTCCAGGGCCCGCAGCAGGCCGAGCGCCATCTGGTCGTTCGCCGCGAACACCGCGGTGCAGTCGGCCTGTTCGGCGAGGCGCAGGCCCGCGCGGTAGCCGGACTCGGCCGACCAGTCGCCCCGGACCGGCGGTGGGACGGCGCGGCCCGCGTCCTCAAGTGCCGTACGCCAGGCGTCCGTTCGGCGCTGCGCGGCGTACGACTCGGAGGGGCCCGCCAGGTGCCAGACCGTACGGTGGCCCAGTTCGAGCAGGTGGCGCACCGCGTCGCGGGTGCCGCCCGCCTGGTCCGTGTCCACCACCGCGTAACGGTCGCCCGCGTCGGAGTCGGCGACCACGACCTTCACGTGCGGCGGCAGCGACAGGCGCGCCGAGTCGAGGAGGTGGACCTCCATGATGACGATGACCGCGTCCACCGCGAGCTCGCCGAGGCGGGAGAACGCCCCGCGCACCTCGTCCTGCGTGGGCACCGCGACCGGGAGCAGCGTCACCGCGTAGCCCTCCTGCGCGGCCGAGGTGGCGATGGCCTCCAGCGTGCGCATGTTGCCCGTCGTGGACAGCGTGAACGTGATGACGCCGATCGTGCGGAAGTCGCCCCGCTTCAGGGCCCGCGCCGCGCTGTTGGGGCGGTAGCCGAGCTCCTTCATCGCGGCGCGGACCCGCTCGCGCGTCTCCTCGTTGACACCGGGGAAGCCGTTCGAGACGCGGGAGACGGTCTGGGACGAGACCCCGGCGACCCGGGCGACGTCGGCCATCGACGCGTTCTGCGAACGGCGCCTGCCGCGCCGCGGGGCGCTCTCTTTGGTTGCCATCGTGTCCCTCACCGACTCTTGACCCTCGTCCTCGGGGCAGTGTAGACATGCCGCCACCGAATGTTTACGCAAACATAACAGCCGCCGAGTGCTTCGTACCCAGGGATGTTTACGCAAACATCGGGACCCGTGGGCTGAATCGTGACGCTGAATCGTGACGCTGACCCGTGACGTTGACCGTGACGCTTGGACGAATGAGGGGCGCGAGATGACCACGCTGCAACCGCCGGTCGCCCTGAGGCGGCGCCGCTCGTGGACGGGATGGGGGTTCATCGGCCCCTTCGTGCTCGTCTTCGCCCTGGTCTTCCTGGCGCCGCTCGCCTACTCGGTGTACCTGAGCCTGTTCCGTACACAACTCATCGGCGGCACCACCTTCGTCGGCCTGGACAACTACCAACAGGCCCTCCAGGACGGCCAGTTCTGGGACGGAGTCCTCCGCGTCGGCCTGTTCCTGCTGATCCAGGTGCCGATCATGCTGGGCATCGCCCTGCTCGTCGCCCTCGCCATCGACAGCGGCCGCCTCTACGGCAAGGACTTCTTCCGGATCACCGTCTTCCTGCCGTACGCGGTCCCCGCCGTCGTCGCGACCCTCATGTGGGGCTTCATGTACGGCACGCGCTACGGACTCGTCGGCGACATCAACGACGCGCTCGGCACGAAGCTGCCCGACCCGCTCTCCGCCCACCTGGTCCTCGCGTCCCTCGGCAACATCGTGACCTGGGAGTTCGTCGGCTACAACATGCTGATCTTCTTCGCCGCACTGCGCGTCGTACCGCACTCCCTGTACGAGGCGGCCGAGATCGACGGCGCCGGACAGTGGCGCGTTATCACCGCCATCAAGCTCCCGGCGATCCGCGGCGCCCTCGTCATCGCCACGATCTTCTCGATCATCGGCAGCTTCCAGCTCTTCAACGAGCCCGCCATCCTCCAGAAGCTGGCGCCGAACGCGATCACCACCGACTACACCCCGAACTACTACACGTACTCGCTGTCCTTCGCGGGCCAGCAGCAGAACTACTCCGCGACGGTCGCCATCGTCATGGGCGTGATCACGATGATCGTCGCCTACGTGGTCCAACTGCGCGGCATGCGCAAGGGAGCGTGACGCGATGACCACCACCACAGGGCCCGTACGGCCGGCCACCTCGCGGGGGTCCACCGCCCCGCGCCTGCGCACCGTGCGGCGGCGCACCGCTGGGCGGCCCCGGCGCAGCGTCCCGCTGACCGTGCTCACCGGCATCGTCCTCGTCTACAGCCTGCTGCCGCTGGTGTGGCTCCTGATCAGCGCCACCAAGTCCCAGCAGGGCCTGGCCCGTTCGTTCGGCCTCTGGTTCGACTCGGACTTCGACCTCTGGCACAACATCGGCGCGACCTTCACCTACCAGGACGGCGTCTTCGGCCGCTGGCTCCTCAACACCCTCCTGTACGTGGTGGTGGGCGCGGGCGGCGCCACCTTCCTGGCGGTCCTCGGCGGGTACGCGCTCGCCAAGTTCGCCTTCCCGGGCAAGCGCGCCGTGTTCGCCGTCGTCATCGGAGCGGTCGCCGTGCCGGGCACGGCGCTCGCCGTCCCCACGTTCCTGATGTTCAGCAAGATGGGCCTCACCGACACCCCGTGGGCCGTCATCATCCCGTCGCTGATCTCGCCGTTCGGCCTGTATCTGATGTGGGTGTTCGCCACCGAGGCGATCCCCGCCGAGCTGATGGAGGCCGCCCGGATCGACGGCGCGAGCGAGCTGCGCACCTTCTTCCAGGTCGCCCTGCCGCTGCTCGCGCCCGGCACCGTCACCGTCCTGCTCTTCACCACGGTCGCGACCTGGAACAACTACTTCCTGCCGCTGATCATGCTGAAGGACCCCGACTGGTATCCGCTCACGCTCGGCCTCGACTCCTGGAACAAGCAGGCGCAGACGGCCGGCGGCGAGGCCATCCCCCATCTGGTGCTCACCGGTTCGCTGCTCACCATCGTGCCGCTGATCGCCGCTTTCCTGCTGCTCCAGAAGTACTGGCAGTCGGGTCTCTCCGCCGGAAGCGTCAAGGAGTAGGCACGGCACCGCAGTTGATCCCTCGCACACCCTCTGTAGGACCACGAAGAAGTGGAAGCCAACGCCATGCCCCAGCACTCCCGCCGCGTCCTGCGCGGCATAGGTCTCCTCTGCGTCCTCGCCCTCGGGGCCACCGCCTGCGGCGGCTCCGACGACGGCTCCGGTGACAAGAAGGTCGGCTCGGCCGACCTTCAGTCGGCGCTGAAGAAGGGCGGCACCGTCACGGTGTGGGCGTGGGAGCCCACCCTGAAGCAGGTCGCCGCCGACTTCGAGAAGAAGTACCCGAAGGTCGACATCAAGCTGGTCAACGCGGGCACCAACAACGACCAGTACAAGGCCCTCTCGAACGCGATCTCGGCGAAGAAGGGCGTCCCGGACGTCGCGCAGATCGAGTACTACGCCCTCGGTCAGTACGCCCTGACGAAGCAGATCACCGACCTCAAGGCCTACGGCGCCGAGAAGCTGGCGGACTCGTACTCGCCGGGGCCGTGGAACTCGGTGAAGTCCGGCGACGGCGTCTACGGCCTGCCCATGGACTCCGGGCCGATGGCCCTCTTCTACAACAAGAAGGTCTTCGACAAGTACAAGATCGCCGTCCCGACGACCTGGGACGAGTACGTCGACGCCGCCCGCAAGCTCCACAAGGCGAACCCGAAGGCGTACATCACGAGCGACGTCGGCGACGCGGGCCTGACCACCAGCCTGCTGTGGCAGGCCGGTTCGCACCCGTACAAGGTCGACGGCACCAAGGTCGGCATCGACTTCACCGACGCGGGCGCCAAGAAGTACACCGACACCTGGCAGAAGCTGATCGACGGCAAGCTGGTCTCGCCCGTCACCGGCTGGACCGACGACTGGTACAAGGGCCTCGGCGACGGCACCATCGCCACACTGCCCACAGGCGCCTGGATGCCCGCCAACTTCGCCTCCGGCGTGAAGGGCGCCTCCGGTGACTGGCGCGTCGCCCCCATGCCGCAGTGGGAGAAGGGCGCGCACGCGAGTTCCGAGAACGGCGGCAGCTCGCTCGCGCTGCCCGAACTCGGGAAGAACAAGGAACTCGCCTACGCCTTCGTCAAGTACGCCAACTCCGGTGCCGGTGTGCAGACCCGCATCAAGAACGGCGCGTTCCCCGCGACGACGAAGGACCTGAATTCGTCGTCGTTCCAGAACACCGAGTTCCCCTACTTCGGCGGCCAGAAGGCCAACAAGATCTTCGCCGAGTCCGCGAAGAACGTGCCCACCGACTGGAAGTACCTGCCGTTCCAGGTGTACGCCAACTCGATCTTCAACGACACCGTCGGCAAGGCGTACGTCTCCCCGACGAAGCTGACCGCCGGGCTCAAGTCCTGGCAGGACGCGTCCGCCAAGTACGGCACCCAGCAGGGCTTCACCGTCGACAAGTAGCGCGTACGGCTTCAACTCCGCATTTCTGGAAGGACGTGCATGACCGCCCCCCTCACCTCCCGCTTCCCGTACGCGAAGAGCTCGGACGGCACCCGGCGCCTCGGCTACGGAGCCGACTACAACCCCGAGCAGTGGTCGCGGGAGGTGTGGGCGGACGACATCAGGCTGATGCGCGAGGCCGGAGTGAACGTCGTCTCCCTCGCCATCTTCTCCTGGGCGCGGCTCCAACCCACCGCCGACGTATGGGACTTCGGCTGGCTCGACGAGATCATGGACCAGCTGCACGCGGGCGGCATCGGCGTCGACCTGGCCACCGCCACCGCGTCGCCACCGCCGTGGCTCACCGCCGCGCACCCGGAGATCCTGCCGGTGACCGCGAGCGGCGAGACGCTGTGGCCGGGCGCCCGCCAGCACTGGCGGCCCACCTCACCCGTCTTCCGCGAGCACGCCCTGAGCCTCGTCCGCAAGCTGGCCTCCCGCTACGCCGACCATCCGGCCCTGGTCGCCTGGCACGTCAACAACGAGCTGGGCTGCCACAACGTCTACGACTACTCCGACGACGCGGCCCGCGCCTTCCGGACCTGGCTGCGCCGCCGCTACACCACGCTCGACGCCCTCAACGACGCCTGGGGCACGGCCTTCTGGTCCCAGCGCTACAGCGACTGGGAGCAGCTCCTTCCGCCGCGGCTCGCCGCCTCGCACCCAAACCCGACGCAGCAGCTCGACTTCAAGCGGTTCTCCTCCGACGCGCTCAAGGACCACCTGCTGGCCGAGCGCGAGATCCTGCGCGAGCTCACCCCGGACACGCCCGTCACCACCAACTTCATGGTGATGCCCGGCACCAAGGGCATGGACTACGCGGACTGGGCGGGCGAGGTGGACTTCGTCGCCAACGACCACTACGTCATTCCCGGCCCGCAGGACCGCGACGAACTCTCCTTCTCCGCCAACCTCACCAGCGGCATCGCGGGCCACCGGCCCTGGTTCCTGATGGAGCACTCCACCAGCGCCGTCAACTGGCAGCCCGTCAACCTGCCCAAGAAGCCGGGGGAGTTGGCCCGCGACTCGTTGCTGCACGTCGCGCACGGCGCCGACGCCGTCTGCTTCTTCCAGTGGCGGCAGTCGGCCGCGGGCGCGGAGAAGTACCACTCGGCGATGCTCCCGCACGCCGGTGCCGACAGCGAACTCTTCCGCTCCGTCGTCGAGTTGGGCGGCACCCTCGACGCGCTCGCCCCGATCGCGGGAAGCGTGCGCGAACCCGCCCGCGTGGCGATCCTCTTCGACTGGGACTCGTGGTGGGCCGGCGAGCAGGACTCCCACCCCACGTCCCGCCTCGACTACCACCGCGAGGCCCTCGACTGGTACTCGGCGTTGCTGCGCCTCGGGGTCCGCGCCGACGTGGTGCCCGCGCACCGCACCGACCTGTCCGCGTACGACGTCGTGATCGCGCCCGTCCTGCATGTGGTGCCGCAGCCGCTCGCCAAGGAGCTCACCCGGTACGTCGAGGGCGGCGGCCACCTCGTCACCACGTACTTCTCCGCGATCGTCGACGAGAACGACCACGTGTGGCTCGGCGGCTACCCGGGCGCCCTGCGCGACGTCCTCGGCATCCGCATCGAGGAGTTCGGGCCGCTCCTCGACGGCGACACCGTCGACCTGGACAACGGCACGACCGGCAGCCTGTGGACCGACCGGATCTCCGTCACGGGCACGGACGTCGAGGTCCTCGCCGGCTACCGCACCGGTACGTACGCGTCCCGTCCGGCCGTCACCCGGCGCGGCACCGGCCGCGGCTCGGCCACGTACGTCTCCACCCGCCTCGGCGTCGACGGCCTCGCCGTGCTGCTGCCCGAGCTGCTTGCGCCCGCCGGGGTGCGCAGTGAACTCCCGGATCATGCACGGGGGTTGGTGGAGGAGGTCGTGCGGCGCGACGACGGGCACCGGTACGTCTTCCTGGTCAACCGGAGCGACGAGCGGGTGGCGCTGCCGGGGCTGCCCGGCGACGTGCTGGTCGGGCCGGGGGACGGGGGCGAAGGGCTCGTCCTGGCGCCCCGTCAGGTCGCCGTTCTAAGGCAACCGCTCTCCTCCTGAAGCCAATCGGCCGCCCTTCAGCCCATCAGTCGCCCCGGAACTACTCGGCCTTCCTTGGAACCACTCCGTTTCGGCACCACCAACACCCCACTCACACCACGACGTAGGGAGCACACGTTGGCGCGCTTGACCCGCAGACGGTTCATCGGCATCGCCGCGGCCACCGCCGCGGCCGCGGGAACCCAGCTCTCGGCCGCACAGTTCGTCGCCGCGGCAGGCACCGCGGCGACGGTCACGGTCACCCCCGACCCCTCGTACCAGCAGGACCGGTTCGAGGGGTGGGGCACCAGCCTCGTCTGGTTCGCGAACGCCACCGGGCACTACCCGGACGAGATCCGCGAGAGGATCGCCGACCTCGTCTTCGGACGGGACGGCCTCGCCCTGAACATCGCCCGCTACAACATCGGCGGCGGCAACGCCCCCGATGTGCCTGACTACTTGAGGGCGGGCGGCGCCGTCGAGGGCTGGTGGAAAGCGCCCGAGGGCACCACCCGCACCGACACCGACTGGTGGGACCCAGGCAACGAGGACCACTGGAACAAGGACGCCGACGCCCGTCAGCGCTGGTGGGTCGACCGGATCAAGAAGGACATCACGCACTGGGAGACGTTCTCCAACTCCCCGCCCTACTTCATGACGGTCAGCGGCTATGTCTCCGGCGGCTTCGACGCGTCGAAGGACCAGCTGAAGGAGGCGTCCGTCGACGACTTCGCCACCTACCTGGCCGGTGCGACGCGGCGCCTGGAGAAGGCGCACGGCATCAAGGTGAAGACCGTCGACCCGTGCAACGAGCCCAACACCGCTTACTGGGGTACGACGTTGGGAGCCGACGGCGATCCGACCGGCGGCCGTCAGGAGGGCTGCCACATCGGCCCCGGCCTCCAGCAGAAGATCGTGCCCGCGCTCGACGCCGCGCTGAAGAAGGCACGGACGACAGCCGTCGTCTCGGCGATGGACGAGACCAACCCGACGACCTTCGTCACGAACTGGACCAGTTACCCGTCCGACGTGAAGAGCCACGTCGCCCAGATGAACGTCCACACGTACGGCACCGGGGGCCGCACCTCCGTCCGCGACCTCGCCAAGGCCGACGGCAAACCGCTGTGGATGAGCGAGGTCGAGGGCGACTGGGGTGACGGACAGTCCTTCACCGACATGCGGCCCGGTCTCGGGCTCGCCCAGCACATCGTCGACGACCTGCGGGAACTGGAGCCCAGCGCCTGGGTGTTCTGGCAGCCGGTCGAGGACCTCGACAACATGAAGCCGGGCGGCGAGTCCGCCAAGGGCGGCAACTGGGGCGAGGTCCAGGTCTCCTTCAGCGCGGGACCCGACGACACCCTGGAGACCTGCCCCGTCCACACGAACACGAAGTTCGATACCGCGCGGAACTTCACCCACTACATACGGCCCGGCGACCACCTCATCAAGGTCGACGACACGAGCAGCGCCGCGGCCGTCACCCGCGGCGGCAACGGCGCCACCGTCGTGCACGTCAACAACACCACGAGCACCCGCACGGTGACGCTCGACCTGTCGAAGTTCGCGACCGTACGCCCGGGCGCCACCGTCACCCCCGTCGTGACCAGCGCGGACGGCAAACTGGCCGAACAGGCGCCGGTCAAGGTGACGGGGCGTACGGCCACCTTCACGGTGCCCGCCCAGTCGGTCACCACGTTCGTGGTCAAGGGCGTGTCCGGGGTGGCGAAGGACGCCGCCGAGCTGCGCCAGGGACGCAGCTACCAGCTGACGGGTGTGCAGAGCGGCAAGGCCCTCACCGTCGCCGACGGCGGCGACACGCTCGTCATCAGGTCCGCGGCGGGCGCGGCCGGTCAGCGGTGGCGGCTCGCACAGGTCGGCGGGGACGGGCCCGCGAGCCGCAAGCGGCACGTGTTCACCAGCGCCGCCGACGGCAAGCGGCTCGCCGTCCGTGACGGTGCGGCGGTCGTCGAACCGGACACGGGCGAGCGCGATCCTGCCGCCCAGTGGATCGTGTCGACCACGGGCGACGGCACGTACACCCTCGTCAACGCGGGCACCGGCCGCCTCCTGGAGGTCGGCGGGCAGGCCACGAACGACGGCGCGCCCGTCGGGACCTGGCAGCCCAACTCCGGCGCCAACCAGCGGTGGAGGGTCACCGATGTGACGTCCTGATGCCGCTTCACGTGCCGCGCACCGCCCGACGCGGGCGTACCGTGCGGCACGTGACCGACACCGACCGCGAACGCCTGCGCGGCACCTTCACCCAGGACGCCGAACGCTACGACCGTGCCCGCCCCGGCTACCCGCCCCGCATGTTCGACGACCTCGCCGAGCACGCGGGGGCGGGGCCGGGGTGCCGCGTCCTTGAGATCGGGGCCGGTACCGGCAAGGCGACCGTGCCGCTCGCCAAGCGCGGCTGCCAGGTCGTCGGCGTGGAACTGGGCGCCGAAATGGCCGCCGTGGCGCGCCGCAAGCTCCCCGACGCGACCATCGAGGTGGCGGCCTTCGAGGACTGGCCGCTGCCGCCCGAGCCCTTCGACCTGGTCCTCGCCGCGACCTCCTTCCACTGGATCGACCCCGCCGTCCGCATCGTCAAGAGCGCGGACGCGCTGCGCCCCGGCGGCACCCTCGCGACCGTCTCGACCCACCACGTCGCGGGCGGTACCGAGGACTTCTTCGCCGAGGCCCAGCACTGCTACGAGCGCTACGACCCGACGACCCCACCGGGCCTGCGCCTCACCCCCGCCGCCGACATCCCGTACGACAGCCAGGAGGCGCCGAACCGGAACGTCGACCAGGGCAACGCCGCCCTCCCCGGCGCCGACCGCTTCGCACCGCCCGTCTTCCACCGCTACGAACGCGAACTCACCTTCGCCACCCCGGACTACCTCGATCTGCTGCGCACCTTCTCGGGAACCCTCGCCCTCGCCCCGGCCGCCCGCGCCGGCCTGCTCGACTGCATCGGCACGCTCATCGACACGCGCTACGGCGGCCGGGTCACGAAGCGCTACCTGACGGAGCTCCGCCTCGCGACCCGACGGTAGAAGGGCCCCGCTACTCGAACGCCGCTGCCGCCTCCTTCAGCGCCCGGCCCACCGCCTCCGGGGAGTCGGGCCCCGGCGGGCCCGGGTCGTAGGTCACCGAGCGGAGGGAACCGGTGTAGCGGAAGACGCCGTGGCGCTCGTGCAGCGGCCAGGACACGGGTGACTTGCGGTCCACGCCGACGCTGATGCCCTGGAACGGCGCCATGCCGATCAGCTGGTGGACCGAGGGGGTGCCGGCGCGCTCGACGCCGTCGACGAAGAGGGTGAAGCGCCAGCGCAGGCCCGGTTCGGCCGTGGCGGTGAGCAGGACCGTGCGGGCGCCGGGTGGCAGCGGGCCCGCGTCCGTCTCGCGCAGCGCCCCGTACTCGTTGTACGCGAAGCGCAGCCGGCCGCCCTCGACGTACAGGCTGTAGCCGCCGCCCTGGTCACCGTGCGACACGAGAACGCCGCTGTCCCCGGCCTCGTACGCGGACAGCTCCACCGTGACCGTGAAGGAGCGGAAGGCGATCAGGCGTGAGGAGCGGTAGCGCTCCAGTTCCGGGGTGCCGGGCAGCAGTGTGACCGGGCGGGCGAGGCGTGCTTCCGCGGGGCCGCGCAGGGCGAGGGCGCCCGAGGCGTCGGGGAGCGGGAAGACACCGTTGCGCCAGGCGGCCGCCTCCCATGCCGCCGACAACTCCTTGACGACGGACGGGTGTTGGTCGGCGAGGTCGTGGATCTCGGTGGGGTCGGTGCGGATGTCGTAGAGCGCCCATTCGGAGTCGTCGTAGGGCGTGCCCGGCCGGTGCAGGGTGACGAGTTTGTGCCCGTCGCGGTAGTAGCTGCGATTGCCGGTCATCTCGCAGTACTGCTCCGGGTGGGTGCTGTCGGCGCCCGGATCGGTGAGGACGGACGCGAAGCTGGTGCCGTCCTGTTCCTGGACCCCGTCCACCGGGCGCTGGATTCCCGCGAGTTGGAGGAGCGTCGGTGCGATGTCGGTGACGTACTGGTACTGGTGGCGGACGCTGTCGTCCCCGGCGGAGCGGGGCAGGCCGTCCGGCCAGGACAGCAGGAACGGGACCCGCACCCCACCCGCGTACGTGTGGCGCTTGTAGAGCCGGAAGGGGGTGTTGGACGCCATGGCCCAGCCGCGCGGGTAGTGCACCAGGCTGCGCGGGCCGCCGATCAGGTCCGGGTCGCGGGCCACGTCCACCGGCCAGTCGGCGGGGAGGCGGGGGTGGTGGGCGAACCGGCTGAAGTAGCTGCGGCTGCCCTCGGCGCCGCCCTCGCCGCTGCCGCCGTTGTCGGAGGTGAAGACGATGATGGTGTTGTCCAGTTCGCCGAGCGCCTCCAGGGTGTCGACCAGGCGGCCGAGGTTCTGGTCGACGTTGTCGACCATCGCCGCGTACACCTCCATGTAGCGGGCGTAGAGCCGCTGTTCGTCCGGGGTGAGCGCGTCCCAGGCGCCGACGTCCGCGCCGTCCTCGGTGTTGCGGTCCGGCAGTCCGGTGTCGTCCGGGAAGAGGCCGTCGGCCTTCTGCCGCGCGAAGCGTGCCTCGCGCAGGGCGTCCCAGCCGTCGTCGTAGCGGCCCCGGTGGCGGTCGATGTCGGCCTGCTTCGCCTGGAGCGGGGCGTGCACGGCGTTGTGCGCGAGGTAGAGGAAGAAGGGCTTGTCCGGGTCGTGGGCGCGCAGCGACGTCACCATGCTGATGGCCTGATCGGTGATGTCGTCGGTGTAGTAGTAGCCCTCGGGGAACGCGTCGATGTCCAACGGCGAGTTGTCCCGGACCAGTTGGTGCGGGTGGAAGAGGTTCGTCAGCCCCTCCAGTACCCCGTAGTACTGGTCGAAGCCCTTCTGCAGCGGCCAGTTGGCGCGCTCGGCCGCCGCGTTGGAGGACGAGTCGCGGGACAGGTGCCACTTGCCGACCGCGTACGTCGCGTAGCCGGAGTCCCGCAGTGTCTCGGCGAGCGTGGGGAAGTCGTCGGCGATCTCCATGCCGTAGCCGGGGAAGCCCGGGTCGGAGTTGGCGACCATCGCGTAGCCGACCCGGTGCGGATTGCAGCCGGTCAGCAGCGCGGCGCGGGCGGGCGAACAGAGCGGCTGGGTGTGGTAGTTGGTCAGCCGGACGCCGCGTTCGGCGAGCGCGTCGAGGGTCGGCGTGGGGACCTCCGCGCCGAACGGGCCGATGTCGCTGTAGCCCATGTCGTCCAGGTAGACGACCACGATGTTCGGCGCGCCGGCCGGGGGAGTGCGGCGCTCGGGCCAGGCGGGCCGGGACTCGGCGAACGTGCGGCCGATGCGGCCGGGGAAGTTCGCGTACGGATCACGACGGGGAGCGGTCATGTGGGTCCTTGAGGTGGTGAGGGGCTCGGTCACGCGGCGGGGACGCGCGGCGCCGCCGTCGGGACCGGCTCCGGTGCCGCCGCCAAGAGCGCCTGCGTGTACGGGTGTTGGGGCCGCTCGCACACCTCGTCCGCGGGCCCCGTCTCGACGATCCTTCCCCGGTGCATGACCGCGATCCGATGGCTGACCTGCCGTACGACCGCCAGGTCATGGGCGATGAACAGCAGGGCGAGGCCGAGGTCGCGCTGGAGGTCGGACAGCAGATTGACGATCTGCGCCTGGACCGACACGTCGAGCGCGGAGACGGGTTCGTCGCAGATCAGGACGGACGGCTCGGGGGCCAGGGCGCGGGCGATGCCGATGCGCTGGCGCTGGCCACCGGAGAAGGCGCGCGGCAGCCGGTCGGCGGCTCCCGCGTCCAGGCCGACCAGCTCCAGGAGTTCGGCGACGCGGGCCCGGCGGGCCGTGCGCTCCGGCTGGAGGCCGTGCACCAGCAGCGGCTCGCCGACGATGTCGCCGACCGTCATGCGCGGGTTGAGCGAGGCGTACGGATCCTGGAAGACCAGCTGCACCTCGCGGCGCAACGCCCGCAGCGTCGCGCGAGAGGGCCGGGTGACGTCCGCGCCGCGCAGCGCGATCGTGCCGGCGTCAGCCGGATGGGCGTGCGCGAGCAGCCGGGCCAGGGTGGACTTGCCGGACCCGGACTCACCGACGACCCCGAGCGTCTCACCGGCATGCAACCGCAGCGAGACGCCATCGACAGCAACGAGCGACTGCCGCCTCCCACGCCCCCGAAACTCCTTGCGCAACCCAACGCCCTCCAGCAACGGCGCGCCTTCCGCCCTGCCGCCGAGCCCGCCCAACTCCGCGCGGCCGACGCGCGGTGGGGACTGGTCAATCAAGCGGTTGGGGTCGGTGCGCGGCGGGGTCCGGTCATCCAAGCTCTTGCGGTCAGCGCGCAGCGAGGACCGGTCAATCAAGCCCTTGCGGTCGGCGCGCGGCGAGGACCGGTAAATCAAGCCCTTGCGGTCGGCGCGCGGCGAGGACCGGTAAATCAAGCCCCTGCGGCGATTGAGCAGCGGGGTCCGGGGCGGAGCCCCGAGGCGTGCGGGAGTGTCGACCTCCAACGGACCGTCCGGCTCGGTATCGTGCCGGGCCGGCACGGCAGGCCCACCGCGTCCCTCCGGCACACCCGCCGCGTCGCCGGACCCCACCCGGTCCGGATACCGGCACGCCACGAGATGCCCACCCCCCGACCCCGCCTCCAGCACCGGCACCCCGTCCCCGCACCCCGCGGCAGCGAACCCGCACCGCGGCGCGAACGCGCAGCCGGTCACCGGCAGCGAAAGGTCCGGCGGGACGCCGGGAATCCCGGTGAGCCGGGTACCGGACCGCGCGGACAGCCGCGGCACGGCGGCGAGGAGCCCGCCGGTGTACGGGTGGCGGGGCCGGGTGAGGACCCGGTCCGTGGGGCCGTCCTCGACGACGGAGCCGCCGTACATGACCAGGACCCGCTCGCAGGTCCGGGCGACGACACCCATGTTGTGGGTGATGAGGACCAGGGCCGTGCCCGTCTCCTCGTTGAGCCGGGTCACCAGGGACAGGATCTGCTCCTGCACGGTGGCGTCGAGCGCCGTGGTCGGCTCGTCGCCGAGGAGCACGTCCGGCTCGTTCGCCAGGGCCATCGCGATGAGGACGCGCTGGCGCTGGCCGCCGGAGAACTGATGCGGGTGGTCGTCGAGCCGGCGCCGCGGATCCGGGATGCCCACCAGGCCGAGAAGTTCCTCGGCGCGGGCCCGCCGCGCGGCGCGGTCACCGCCACCGTGCGCCCGCAGTACGTCGTCGAGCTGGGCGCGGACGGAAAGCACCGGATTGAGCGAGGTCATCGGATCCTGGAACACCATCCCGATCCGGGCGCCGCGCACCGCCCGCAGCTCCCGCTCGCCCGCGGTGGTCAGTTCGGTGCCGTCGAGGCGGACGGAACCGGCGGCGATCCGCCCCGCGCCGGGCAGCATCCGGGTCAGCGCGAGCGCGGTCGTCGACTTGCCCGAGCCGGACTCACCGACCACGGCGAGGGTCTCGCCGCGCCGCACGGTGAACGACACGTCCCGTACGGCGTGCACGGTCCGGCCGTCCGGGGCAGGGAAGTCGACGCTGAGACCGCGCACGTCGAGCAGCGGCGGGGTCGGCTGTGTCGGCGGGGGTGTCATCGGCGGATCTCCCGGTTCAGGGACTCGGCCAGCAGGGAGAGGCCGAGGACGAGGAAGGTGACGGCGAGCAGCGGCCCGGCGGCGAAAGAGGGGGACTGGGCGAGATAGGGCAACGCCTGATTGAGGATGCCGCCGAGCGTCGGCGCCGGCGGGCGGACGCCGACCCCGAGGAAGCTCATCGCGCCTTCAAGGAAGACGGCGACGGTGAGCGAGACGGCGATCTGCACCACCAGCGGATCGGCGCAGTTGGGCAGGATGTGCCGCAGTACAAGTCGGGCCCGGCCGGTGCCGCCCACGCGCGCGGCGACGGCGTAGTCGCGTGTCCGCTGGACGAGGATCCCGGCCCGCAACTGCCGCCCGAACACCGGGACTTCCGCCAGCGCGATCACGATGATCACGGGCAGGCGGCCGGGTCCGAGCACGGCCGTGATGGTGAGCGCGAGGATGAGACCCGGGAAGGCGAGGAGTAGGTCGAAGGCCCGCTGCACCACCGTGTCGAGCACCCGGTGGGCCGCGGCGAGCAGCGCGACGGCACACCCGAGCAGCGCGCCCAGCGGCACCGCGAGGGCGATCACCGCCAGGTCGGTGCGGATGCCGTACAGCACCCGGCTCAGCAGGTCGCGGCCCAGGTCGTCGGTGCCGAGCGGGTGCCCGGGGCTGCCGGGGCCCGCGAGCGCCTGGCCGCTCTGCGCGGTCGGGCCGTACGAGGCGAGCAGCGGCGCGAGCAGCCCGGCGAGGACGACCACGCCGATGAGGGTCAGGCCGATACGGGCGCGGGTGGAGGCGAGAGCGGCGACGTAGGGATGTGCCGGTCCCGGCCTCCGCACCCGCGGAAGGGACAGTGTGGTCATGGCAGCGGTCACTCCCACCGGATGCGCGGGTCGAGCAGGGCGTACAGCAGGTCCGTCAGGAGTTGCACGAGGACGAAGACCGCCACGAGGAGCAGCAGCAGGTCCTGGACGACGGGGTAGTCGCGGCGGGTCAGCGCCTGCTCGGCGAGCTGGCCTAGCCCCGGCCAGGCGAAGATGGCCTCCACCAGGACGGCGCCGCCCAGCAGATGGCCGATCTGCATGCCGAGCAGGGTGACGACGGGCGGCATCGCGTTGGGCAGCGCGTGCCGCCACAGCAGCCTGCGCGGTGACACACCGGCCGCCGTGGCGGTGCGGACGTAGTCCTCGGCGAGCGCCCGTTCCAGGCCGTCCCCGAGGTAGCGGCCGAGCACGGCCGCGCTGGGCAGGGCGAGGCACAGGGCGGGCAGCAGCAGGTACTGCACCTCCAGGTCGGGCGCGTCGAAGAGACCGATCCGGCCGCCGGCGGGCAGCACGCCGAGCCCCACCGCGAACACCAGCACCAGCAGCACGCCCGTCACGAAGGGCGGCACGGCGAGAGCCGCGGTGGTCAGCGCCCGCACGGCCGCCCGCACCGGGCCCCGCCGCGAGGTCGCGCCGAGCACGCCGAACAGCAGGGCGAGCGCGACGGTGAAGAGGAGGGCGCCCAGGGTGAGTTCGACGGTGGCGCCGAGCCCGTCGCCGATCAGGTCGGCGACCTCGCCGCCGATGGCGTACGAGGGGCCGAGGTCGCCGCGGAGCAGATTGCCGATCCAGGTCGCGTACTGCGTCAACAGAGGTGTGTCCAAGCCGAGTTGGCCGCGGATCGCGGCGACGGAGGACGGGCTCGCGTCGGGTCCGGCGAGTACTTCGGCGGGGTCGCCGGGGACGAGTCGCAGGATGGCGAAGATGAGGAAGGAGGCGAGGAACAGCACGAGGAGCGCGGAGGGCAGCTTCTTGAGGAGTTGGCGAGTCATCGTCACACCAGGTACGCGTCGTCGAGGTCGAGATACGAGAACTTCGTGAGCCGCGGCCCGTGCAGCTCCTTGGCGGCGACCTGCACCGCGCCCTGGACGGCGAGGTCGATGATGAACGCCTCGTCGAGCAGCAGGTCCGAGATCTTCTGGTACCGGGCGAGCGCCTCGGCCCCGGCGGGATCCTTGTACCGCCAGGCGTCCTGGACGGCCTCCGTGTACGCGGCGGAGCGGTAACCCGAGGTGTTCTTCGCCTCGTTGAAGGGGTACGCGCTGACGGCCAGCGTCGCGGGCTGCACCTGCGCGAAGCCGTGGCCGTTGATCCAGAGGGTCGGCATGGTGCCCGAGATCAGCTTCTTCTGGAACGACGCCGGATCGGAGGGCTGCAACTCGGTGCGGATTCCGATCTGTTGGAGGTCGTACTGGACGATCTCGGCGATGGAGGTGTGCAGTGGCGTCGTCGGGTGGCCGAGCGGCAGGGTCCGCTTCGTCGACGCGCCGGAGGCCTTCAGGAGCTGCCTGGCCCTGCCGGGATCGTGCGTGTAGTGGGTGCGGTTGGCCTCGCTGTAGGCGGGCGACGAGCGGGGCCAGGGCGCTGCGGATGCCAGGCCGTAGCCGCCGAGGGCCTGCTGCACGACGCGGTTACGGTCGACGGCCCAGGCGACGGCCTGCCGGAACTCGCGGGAGTCGGCCGGCTCGTGGTGCACGGAGGCGCCGACGTACACGGCGCCGTTCCCGGTGTCGTACTTCTTGATCGTGAAGTTCGCGTTGCTCTGGAGGGTCGCGAGGTGCTTGCCCGACACGTGGTACGAGAGGTGGACCTGGCCCGAGCGCAGCGCGGACAGCAGGGCGTCGGGCTGTGTGTAGAGGCGCAGTTCGACGGCGTCCAGGTAGGGCCGATCCGGTATCCAGTAGTTCTCGTTGCGGGTGAGGGCCAGGGAGGTTCCCGGCCGCCACTCCTTGAAGCGGAACGGGCCCGTGCCGTTGAACTTGGTGCCCTTCACGGCCTCGTCGACGGTGTGCCGATCCGTGATGATCATGAATTCGAAGAGGTCGAAGAGATTGCTCACGGGGTGCGCCAGCTTCAGCACGAGTTCGTGCTCGCCACGCTTCTCGAACCCGGTCACCGTCTTCGCGGTGGCCGCCAACTGGGCCGAGCGCTCCGGCTTTTGGAGGTTCTGCACGGCGAAGACGACATCGTCCGCGGTGAACTTCCGGCCGTCGTGGAACGTCACGTCGTCCCGCAGCTTCAGCGTGACGCTCTTGCCGTCGGCGGCGTACTCCCATGAAGTGGCCAGCTCGGGGCGGGGTTCGAGCTGGTCGTCATAGCGGATCAGGGTGTTGTAGAGCAGCCGGTGCTGGATCGACTCCCCGCTCTGCGTGTACAGCAGCGCGGGGGTGAAGTCCTGGTTGATGCCGATGGTCAGCTTTCCGCCGCGCTTCGGACCGGCCGCCGCCGCGTTCTCCTGCGCGGACACGGCCGAACGGCAGCCGGCCAGCCCGCCGCCCGCGGCGAGAAGGAGGGCGCCGGCGCCGGCGGCGCGCAGGGCGGTGCGCCGCGACAGCGGATCCGGGGGCGGGAAGGGGCGTGTGCGCATGGCGGGGTACCTGTTCGTTTCGCTGCGGCAGAAGGGAGCGACCCGTGCCGGGGTGCGGCGTACGGAGGGCGCGGGCGCGCGCTCAGCGGTACGACCGGCGGTACGTCCAGAGGCACGGGAAGGGGCGGGCCACGGGCGGGGCCCGGAGTGATCAGAGGTGGGTGCGGGTCAGCGGCGGACGGCACAGATCGCGCTGGCCTGTCGACAGAGGTCGACGTGCCGGCGGCAGACGAGGCGCAGCGGGTCCGGGATCACGCGCAGCACAATGGCAGGGGTGCGCGCAGGGGTCAACAGCCCTTCGTGCACGCGGAGTTGCGGGCATGAATGAGGTGTTGCGGCCGCATTGCAGCAAGCTTGCGGCACGCTGCTGAACAGCGGATTCGTCGCCGGATCCGTGACCCTGAAGAGAACCGCGGCCGGTCCAGCATGTGGGAACACATGTCGCGCGCATTGCAGGGTCGTGAAGCGGTCCGGCGGAGCCTTGACCGGCTCCCGGGCCGCTGGCCAAGCTCCTGTTCATGACCGCGACGACGACGCAGCTCGTGACGCGGCTCCACGTCGACCTGGAGCGCCCGGCACCGTTCACGTGTCCGTGCCGCTGACGCTCGCGACCCGCAGCTCCCTCTCTCTTGTGCCCGCCTGCGCCGCGGCCCGCCGCCCCGGCGGTAGCGGACACCGCCCACCCACCCAGTGAAGGGGTCCCTCCATGACGTCCACCGCACCCGCCGCGACCACCGCACACGCCACCTCCGCGCCCGAGGTCACCGTCGAGAAGGTCGGCGGCAGGATCGGCGCCGTGCTCTCCGGGGTCCGCCTCGGCGGCGACCTGGACGAGGCCACCGTGGCCGCCGTCCGGGCCGCCATCCTGGAACACAAGGTCGTCTTCTTCCGCGGCCAGGACCACCTCGACGCAGGGAGCCACGAGGCGTTCGCCCGCCTCCTCGGCACCCCGGTCGCTCACCCCACCGTCCCGTCCGTCGACGGCCGCTACGCGCTGGGCATCGACAACGAGCACGGCGGGCGCGCCAACCAGTGGCACACCGACGTCACGTTCGTGCCCGCGTACCCCGCCTTCTCCATCCTGCGCGCCGAGGTCGTCCCGCCGTACGGCGACAACACCCTGTGGTCCAACACGGCGGCCGCGTACGCCGAACTCCCGGAGCCCCTGCGGGTGTTGGCCGACAGCCTGCGCGGCGTGCACACCAACGACTACGACTACGCGGCCGCCCGCCCGGAGGCCCCCTCCGTGGCGATCGAACAGCACCGCAAGGTGTTCACGTCGACCACGTTCCAGACCGAGCACCCGGTCGTGCGCGTCCACCCGGAGACCGGCGAACGCACGCTGATCCTCGGCAACTTCCTGCAGAAGCTCACCGGCTTCAACGCCCGCGACTCACGCGCCCTGATCGGCGTCCTCCAGTCGCACATCGAGCGGCCCGAGAACACGGTCCGCTGGCAGTGGCGCGTCGGCGACGTCGCCATCTGGGACAACCGGGCCACCCAGCACTACGGCGTCGACGACTCCGACGCCCACACGCGCACCCTGCGCCGCGTCACCATCGACGGCGACGTACCCGTCGGCGTGGGCGGCCGCCGCTCGACGCTGCTGCTGCCCGAGGCGGTCCCGGAGCCCGCGTACGGCATCGCCTCCGGCGCCTCCACGGACGGGGAGTTCGCCCAGGCGTGAGGACTCTGAGGACCCTGAGGGCTCCCGCGGCGGGTCAGCCGAGCCGCGGGACCTCGATGGCGGGGCACTTGTCCATCACCATGTCGAGCCCGGCCTCCCGCGTCCGCCCGTACGCCGCCTCGTCGACGACGCCGAGCTGGAACCAGACGGCCTTCACGCCGATCGCGGCGGCCTCGTCGGCGACCGGGCCCGCGAGGTCGCTGTTGACGAAGACGTCGACCACGTCGACGGGGAAGGGGATGTCCGCGAGCGAGGCCTAACCCTGCTCCCCGTGCACGGTCTCCGCCTTCGGGTGCACCGGCACGATCCGCTTGCCGAAACGCTGGAGGACGCCGGCGACCCCGTAGGCGGCGCGGGTCTGGTTCGAGGAGAGGCCGACCACCGCCCAGGTGTCCCCGGTCTCCGTGAGGATCTTGCGGACCGTGTCGTGATCGCCGTACATGGGGGCCTCCTGGGACGGGACGTTTCTTCGTACGGTCTTCTTCGTACGGACAGGACAACTCCTCGCGCGGCGCGGGGATTCCGGCGGGCTCAGCCCACGTGCACGCGCGGGCGCCGCGCCGGGTCCGGTTCCGCGCGGCGGAGCACCTCGCGGGTGACCGGGGCGACCTCCCCGTCGCCGAACACCAGGAAGCGCAGCAGGTGGCCGACGGGGTGGCCCTCGGTCCAGTTGAAGTAGGCGTGCGGGACGCTGCCGGTGCGTTCGCGCAGGTCCATGAGGACGGCGGCGGCCGTGTTGGGGACGCCCGGGCCGCGCACCCGCAGCCGCCGCACGCCGTGCTTCTCGTCGCCGTGGACGAGCAGGTCCTCGGTGAAGTCGGAGGAGTCCTGGATGAAGACCTCCAGGAACAGCACCCGGCCGTCGTCCGGCATCGGCGTGTCCTCGCGCTGGCAGTGCTCCTTGTCGCGGTACTCCGCGGTGGTGTGCTCCTGCGGCTCGTTCGCGATGATCCGCAGCGGCCCCTGCGCCGCCGCCTCCTCGATCAGGCGCAGCGCCGTCTCGTCGTACGTGACCGCGCCCGCGCGCAGTTCGAAGGCGCGGTGGACGCGGGAGGCGAAGGAGGTGATCAGGATCGCCGCGATGAAGATGACGGCGATCTTGATGCCGTCGGGACGCTCCACGACGTTCGTGACCAGGGTGTAGGCGAAGACCGCCGTGATCGCGCCGAACCCGACCGCCGCCCTGCGGTGGCCGCGCCGGTGCACCGCGACCGTCGAGGCGAACGACGCGGAGAGCATCAGGACCAGCACGCCGGTCGCGTACGCGCCGGACTGGTCGTCGACGTTGGCGTTGAACCAGAGGGTGATGAAGACCGCGGCCGCCATGAAGACGAGGACCAGCGGGCGCACGGCCCGTGTCCACTCGGGAGCCATGCCGTAGCGCGGCAGATAGCGGGGCACCAGATTGAGCAGGCCCGCCATCGCGGAGGCGCCCGCGAACCACAGGATGGCGATCGTGGAGACGTCGTAGACCGTGCCGAAGCCCTCGCCGAGATAGGCGTGCGCGAGATACGCGAGCGCGCGCCCGTTCGCCGAACCACCGGCCTCGAACTCGTGCTGCGGGATCAGGATCGTCGTGGCCAGGCTGGACAGCAGCAGGAAACAGCTCATGATCAGCGCGGCCGTCGTGAGCAGCTTGCGGGTGTCGCGGATCCGGCCCTTCGGCTTCGCGTACGTGTCCGTGGAGTCGCCCTGGACCTGCGGCATCACGGCCACGCCCGTCTCGAAGCCGGACATGCCGAGCGCCAGCTTCGGGAACACCAGCAGCGCGACGCCGATCATCATGAACGGCGACGAGTGCTCCGCCGTCATCCCGTCCCACCAGTTGCCGATCTTGACCGGCTCGGTGAACACATGGGCGGCGGCCGTGATCAGCACGACGATGTTCAGCGTGAGGTAGGCGCCCACGAGCACCACCGCGACCCGGATCGCCTCCTGGAACCCCTTGAGGAAGACCGCGCCGAGCGCCAGGAGCAGCGCCAGCGTGATCCAGGTGTTCTCGCCGTGCAGCCCGGCGGGCGCGAACGGGTTCTCCACGACGTGCGCGGCCGCGTCCGCCGCCGACAACGTCATCGTGATCATGAAGTCGGTGGCGGCGAACCCGAGCAGCACGAGCACGAACAGCTTCCCCGCCCACCAGGGCAGCAGCCGCTCCAGCATCGCGATCGAACCCTCCCCGTGCGGAGACTCCTTCGCGACCCTGCGGTACACCGGCAGCGCGCCGAGCAGCGTGAGCGCGATCAGGAGGAGCGTCGCGAGCGGGGAGAGCAGGCCCGCGGCGAGCGCCGCGATGCCCGGCTGATAGCCGAGCGTGGAGAAGTAGTCCACACCCGTCAGACACATCACGCGCCACCACTTGTGGCCCTTGTGCTCCTCGGGGACATGCCCGTGCGGACCCTGATGGCGGGCCGTCCGCTCGCTCAGCCCCTCCAGCAGCCAGGAGCGCCAGCGGCTCGTGGTGGACGCGGGGGTGGCGGGGCTCGCGGCCTCGGTGCCGGTCATGTGCGGGTACTTCCTGTCGGACGACGCGGACGACGTGGACGACTTCCTGGGACGACGAGCGAGTATCCAGCACATCGTCACCTGTGCGTCGGGCGGGGGCGAGTCCTGTGCCACCTGCGCATACGCTGGTCCGATGCAGGACGAGTACCGCACGGTGGCCCGCGAGGGCGTGCACGAGACAGAGATCAACCGCTCCCGGTTCCTGTGCGCGCTCGCGCCCGCCGCGACCGAGGAGGAGGCCCAGGCCTTCGTCGCGCGCGTCCGCAAGGAACACCCGACGGCCAACCACAACTGCTACGCCTACGTCATCGGTGCCGACGCCTCCGTACAGAAGGCGAGCGACGACGGCGAGCCGGGCGGCACGGCGGGCGTGCCGATGCTGCAGATGCTCACGCGGCGCGACATGCGCTACGTCGTCGCCGTGGTCACCCGCTACTTCGGCGGCGTGAAGCTCGGCGCCGGCGGCCTCATCCGCGCCTACGGAGGCGCGGTGGGCGAGGCCCTCGACGCGCTCGGCACGGTGACCAGGCGCCGCTTCCGCCTCGCCACGGTGACGGTCGACCACGCGCGCGCGGGCAAGATGGAGAACGACCTGCGGTCCACCGGGTGCGAGGTACGGGACGTCCAGTACGGCGCGGCCGTCGTCATCGAGATCGGCCTCCCGGAGGCGGACATCGACCGGTTCCGGGGTTGGCTGGCGGACGCGAGCGCGGGCACGGCGGGCTTCGAACTGGGCGGGGAAGCGTACGGGTGACCAAAGAAGCCCCGCCGGCGTTTGAGGCGCGGGGTCCGGGGCGGAGCCCCGAGACGTGAGGAACGGCTACCGCAACGATCGCCCCACCGATGTCAGACCCACCCATTAGCCTCGGGTGACATGAGACTGCTCCACACATCCGACTGGCACCTGGGCCGCTCGTTCCACCGCGTGAACATGCTCGACGCCCAGGCCGCGTTCATCGCCCACCTCGTCGACACCGCCCGCGAGCGGAGCGTCGACGCGGTGGTCGTGTCGGGTGACGTGTACGACCGGGCGGTGCCGCCGCTGGCCGCCGTGGAGCTGTACGACGACGCGCTGCACCGCCTCGCCGAGCTCGGGGTACCCACGGTGATGATCTCCGGGAACCACGACTCGGCCCGCCGGCTCGGCGTGGGCGCGGGCCTCATCGGCCGGGCCGGCATCCACCTGCGCACGGACCCGTCCCGCTGCGGCGAACCCATCGTGCTGCCGGACGAGCACGGCGACGTCGCGTTCTACGGCCTGCCGTATCTCGAACCCGCCCTGGTCAAAGACGAGTTCGGGGTGGCGAGGGCCGGGCACGAGCAGGTGCTCGCCGCCGCCATGGAGCGGATCCGGGCCGACCTCGCCGCGCGCCCGGCGGGCACCAGGTCCGTCGTCCTCGCGCACGCCTTCGTGACCGGGGGAGCGCCCAGTGACAGCGAGCGGGACATCACGGTGGGCGGCGTCTCGGCGGTCCCGTCCGGTGTCTTCGACGGCGCGGACTACGTGGCGCTCGGACATCTGCACGGCAGCCAGGTCATCAGCGACCGGGTCCGCTACTCGGGCTCCCCGCTGCCGTACTCGTTCTCGGAGGCCGACCACCGCAAGAGCATGTGGCTGATCGACCTCGACGCCGGGGGCGCGGTCACCGCCGAGCGCCTCGACTGCCCGGTGCCGCGCCCGCTGGCCCGCATCCGCGGCGACCTCGAGGACCTCCTCGCCGACCCGGACCTCGCCCGGCACGAGGAGTCGTGGGTGGAGGCGACGCTCACGGACGCGGTCCGCCCGGACGACCCCATGGCCCGCCTCTGCGACCGCTTCCCGCACACCCTCAGCCTGCTCTTCGACCCGCGCCGCACGGACGACGAGCAGCCGGACGCCAGCTACGCCGAGCGCCTCCAGGGGCGCGACGACCACGAGATCGCGGAGGACTTCGTGACCCACGTCCGGGGCGCGGGGCCCGACGAGAGGGAGCGGGCGGTGCTGCGGACCGCGTTCGACGCCGTACGCACGGACGACGTCCTGCGCGAGGTGGCCCGGTGAGGCTGCACACACTCACGATCACCGCGTTCGGCCCCTTCGGCGCCACGCAGATGGTCGACTTCGACGACCTGTCGGCGGCGGGACTCTTCCTCCTCCACGGACCGACCGGCGCGGGCAAAACCTCCGTCCTCGACGCGGTCTGCTACGCGCTGTACGGGTCGGTGCCCGGCGCCCGGCAGGGCGGCAGCGGCCAGGGGCAGAACCTGCGCAGCGACCACGCCGACGCGGGCGTGCGCACCGAGGTCGCCCTCGACCTGACCGTCGCGGGCCGCCGCCTGGAGATCACCCGGCAGCCGCCGTTCGCGCGCCCCAAGAAGCGCGGCACCGGCTTCACGACGGAGAAGGCGCAGAGCTGGCTGCGTGAGTACGACGCCGTGGCGGGCGAGTGGAAGGACCTCAGCCGCTCCCACCAGGAGATCGGTGAGGAGATCACACAGCTGCTCGGCATGAGCAAGGACCAGTTCTGCCAGGTGGTCCTCCTCCCGCAGGGCGACTTCGCGCGCTTCCTGCGGGCCGACGCGGAGGCCCGCGGCGAGCTGCTCGGCCGCCTCTTCGACACGCACCGGTTCGCCGCCGTGGAGCAGCGGCTCGCCGAGGACCGCAAGGCCGCGCAGAAGCAAGTGGCCGCGGGGGACGCGGAGTTGCTGGCGGATGCCCACCGCATGCAGCAGGCTGCGGGGGACGTGGTGGAACTGGACCCGGTCGACGCGGCGCCGGGCGACCCCGGCATCGCGGACTCCGTCCTGACCTGGGCGGCCACGGCCCGCTCGACCGCGCGCGAGCACTTCACGCACGCCCATCTCGCCCTGGACGCGGCCGAGTCGGCGCGGATCGCGGCGCAGCGCGACGTGTCCGACGTGACGGAGACCCACCGCCTGCAACTCCGCTTCGCGCAGGCCCGCGAGCGGGCGGCGTCCCTGGAGGAGCGGGCCGGGGAACACCGCGACCTCAAGGACCGCATGGACCGCGCCCGCAAGGCGGCGACGGTGGAGCCGGCGCTGGCCCTCCGGGACGAGTCGGAGGCGGCGCACCGGGAGGCGTTGGCGGAGGACCGGCGGGCCCGGCAGGAACTGCGGTCGGCGTGGCCGGGCGCGGCACGCTGGGCGGACGCCGGTTCGGACAGCGCGGGTGAGGCGGCGGATGGTCTCTTCCCGATGCCGCCCGTTCCGGGGAGCCATGGCGAATCCGCCGCCGGGACGCCGGGCCCCGGCGTCCCGGCGGCCGAAGCAGGCCCCGCATCGGCGGAGGAGTGGTCGGGCGCCGCGGGCGCCGACGGCTCCGCGTCCGGTGCCGGTGCAGAGCAGTCGTACGCGCCCGACGCCGACCCGGCCTCCGGCATCCCGGCCTCGCCGGAGGCGCTCGCTGAGGCTGCCCGGCGTGTCGCTCAGGAGCTCGGTGGGCTCGACGCGGCGCGGCGGGCCGAGCGGCGGCTCGCCGAGCTCACGCGGGAGCGCGCCGACCTCGACCGCGAGGAGCGCGCCGACACCGACCTGCTCGCCGACACCGAGGGCTGGCTGGACGGTTGGGACGCCCGGCGCGCCGACCTCCAGGCCCGGGTCGACGAGGCGCAGGAGGCCGCGACCCGCGCCGAACACCTCGCGGGACAGCTCGAACCGGCCCGCAAGCGGGCCCGCGCCGCCGTCGACCGCGACCGGCTCGCCGAGCGCGTGGACGTCGCGGAGGCCGACGCGCTGCGCGCCCGCGAGCAGGCGGCGAGCGCGCACGAGCACTGGCTCGGCCTGAAGGAGCAGCGGCTGCGCGACGTCGCCGCCGAACTCGCCGAGGCCCTCGTCGACGGCGAACCCTGCACCGTGTGCGGCGCGCCCGAACACCCCGCGCCCATGCGGAAGTCCGAGGGGCACGTCGACCGGGCCGCCGAAGAGGCCGCGCTCGCCGCCTACCGCGCCGCCGACGAGCGCCGCACCCGGGCCGAGCGCGCCCTGGGCGACGTACGGGAGGAACTGGCGGCGGCGAAGGCCGCGGCAGGGGAGGCGCCCGCCGCGCAACTCGCCGATGCAGCCCAGGATTTGGCGGAGCGACACGCCGAGACGCACGCCCTCGCGGCCACCGCGCACCCCGCCCGCGAGACCCTCGCCCGCGCCGACAGCGAGCGCGACCGCCGCCTCGCCGCCCGCCAGGAGGCCGCGCAGCGGACCGCGGCGCGTACGTCGCTGCGTGACGCCATGGACCGTGAACAGGCGGGTCTTGAGCGGGAGTTGACGCAGGCTCGGGGTGCGGCCGAGAGCGTCGAGGCGCGCGCGGAGCAGCTGGAGCGGCAGGGGGCGCTGCTCACCGAGGCGGCCGACGCGGCCCGCGCCGTCGAGGACACGGCGCGGCGCCTCAAGGAGGCCGACGCGCGACTCGCCGACGCGGCGTTCCGGGCCGGGTTCGACACGCCGCAGGCCGCGGCCGCCGCGCTGCTCGACGACGACCGGTATCGCGAGCTCCAACACCGCCTGGACGCCCGGCAGTCGGAGGAGGCGGCCGTGCGCGCGGTGCTCGCCGAGGAGGACACCGCCGAGGCCGCCCGCAGACCCGCCGCGGACGTCGCCGCGGCCCAGGCCGCCGCGCAGGCCGCCGACGCGCGCGTGCGGGCGGCCGGATCCGCACGCGACGCTGCCCAGCGGCGCTGCGCCGAGCTCGACCGGCTCTCGCGCCGCGCCGCCACCGAGGCCCGCCGCCTCGGCCCGCTGCGCGAGACATACGACCGGGTGGCCCGGCTCGCCTCCCTCGCGGCCGGCACCGCCGCCGACAACGAGCGCAAGATGCGCCTGGAGTCGTACGTGCTCGCCGCCCGCCTGGAGCAGGTGGCGGCCGCCGCGACCGCGCGCCTGCGCCGCATGTCGTCGGGCCGCTACACCCTGGTGCACTCCGACTCCCTTGCGGGGCGCGGCCGTTCGGGCCTCGGCCTGCACGTCGTCGACGCGTGGACGGGCCGCGAGCGCGACACGGCGACGCTCTCCGGCGGCGAGACCTTCTTCGCCTCGCTCGCCCTGGCACTCGGCCTCGCCGACGTCGTCACGGACGAGGCGGGCGGCGTCCGGCTCGACACCCTCTTCATCGACGAGGGCTTCGGCAGCCTCGACGACCAGACGCTCGACGAGGTCCTCGACGTCCTCGACTCCCTGCGCGAGCGGGACCGCAGCGTCGGCATCGTGAGCCACGTCGGCGACCTGCGACGCCGCGTGCACGCGCAGCTGGAGGTCGTGAAGGGCCGAGAGGGATCGGTGGTGCGCCAACGCGGAGCCCAACACGCCTGACCCGAAAGACCGTCAGCACCCGATCGCCCGTCGCGGCGGCGCGGACGAGCGCGCCCGACCCGTCGGCCCGTCAGCGGGTCCGCTCGGCACGCCTGCGCGTCGCCGCCAGCCTGCGGACCATCAGCGCGCGATGCGCACCCGAGTCGATCACCAGAAGCCGGTAGACGCGGCCGAGCGGGCCGGGGAACGCCGCGTAGGTACGGGCGCGCACGAGCGTGCCGCCGGGGCGTTCGGCCAGGTCGAGGGTCAACTCGTAGCGCGAGTACAGGTGTCGCCCGACCAGCCGTGCCGAGCGCCCGGGTACGGCATACACCACGGCGAATCCCGGCAGGGTCGAGCCCTGGGCGAGCGGAGCCCCGCTGGACCGCGGCGGTGTTGCCCGGATGAACCGCGCGTACACCTCGAAGGACCGGCCACCGCTCCGCCCGAACTCCGCGGCCACGACCGGCCACACCCGCTCGACGGGGGCGTCGACCACGATCCTGTGCTCGTCGACGAAGGGCGGGCGGGCAGACTCCATGAGGTCAGGATAGGCGCGCAGGTACCGGTGCGAGAGGCCCGTCAGGCATGATCCATGGCATGCCGAAATTTCCCCCGCCCTCTCCGGAGGAACTCCATCGCGACCCCCTCCCGCTGCGCGGTCGCGCCGCCCTGGTCACCGGTGCCAGTCGGCGCGGTGGCATCGGGTTCGCCGTGGCCCGGCGGCTGGCCGCGTACGGGGCGAGCGTGTATCTGCACCATCACGTGGCGCACGACGAGGCGATGCCGTGGGGCGCCGACCGGCCCGACGACGTGGCCGAAGCCGTGCGGGACGCGCGTGGCGAGCCGGACGCCGTCGTCGCGCACGGTCCGGCGGATCTCACCGGAGCCGACGCCCCCGCGCGCCTGATCCGGGACGCCGCCGAAGCGCTCGGGGGACGGCTCGACATCGTCGTCGCCAACCACGCCCTCAGCGGCCGAGACGGCACCCTCGACACCATCGACGCCGCCATGCTGGACGCCCATTGGGCCGTCGACGCCCGCTCCGTGGTGCTGCTCGTCCAGGCCTTCGCCCGGCACCGGGCCGCCACGAACACGACGGAGCCCGGCGGTCGCGTCGTCATGATGACCTCCGGGCAGGACATCGCCGACGGCATGCCGGACGAGATCGCGTACGCCTTGCAGAAGGGCGCGCTCGCGTCGGTCACCCGCTCGCTCGCCACGACCCTCGCCCCGCAGTTCGTGACCGTGAACACCGTCAACCCGGGCCCCGTGGACACGGATTACCTGGACGGCGAGGCGTACGAGTCCATCGCCGAGCTGTTTCCCGCGAAGCGGTGGGGGATGCCCGATGATCCGGCGCGGCTCATCGCGTGGCTGGCCACGGACGAGGCCGCGTGGATCACCGGGCAGGTCATCGGATCGGAGGGCGGCTTCCGTCGGACTCTCGTCTGAGGACTACAACTTGGAGAGCTCGTCCACCAGGTCGTCGAGGCCGAGCGAGCCCTGCGACAGTGCCGCCATGTGCCACGCCTTCGCGTCGAAGGAATCCCCGTGCGCGGCCTGCGCGCCCGCGCGGCCGAGCAGCCACGCCCGCTCGCCCAGCTTGTAGCCGATCGCCTGGCCCGGGATCGACAGGTACCGGGTCAGCTCGCTCTCCACGAAGTCCGCCGGACGGCTGCTGTGCGCGCCGAAGAACTCCTGCGCGAGCTCGGGCGTCCAGCGCTCGCCGGGGTGGAACGGCGAGTCCGCAGGGATCTCCAGCTCCAGGTGCATGCCGATGTCGACGATGACGCGGCACGCCCGCATCATCTGGGCGTCGAGGTAGCCGATCCGGGTCTCCGCGTCCGTGAGGAAGCCCAGTTCGTCCATCAGCCGCTCCGCGTACAGCGCCCAGCCCTCCGCGTTCGCGGAGACGATGCCGAGCGTCGCCTGGTAGCGGGAGAGGTCACCGGCGACGTGCGCCCACTGCGCGAGCTGGAGGTGATGCCCGGGGACGCCCTCGTGGTACCACGTCGACACCAAGTCGTAGACGGGGAAGCGGGTCTGACCCATCGTCGGGAGCCAGGTGCGTCCGGGGCGCGAGAAGTCCTCCGACGGCGGTGTGTAGTAGGGCGCGGCGGCGCTGCCTGCGGGGGCGATGCAGGACTCCACCTGCCGAACCCGGTCGACCAGCTCGAAGTGGGTGTCGTCGAGCGCGCCGATCGCCTCGTCCATCAGCTTCTGAAGCCACTGCCGCACCTCGTCGACGCCCTCGATGTGCCGCCCGTGCTCGTCGAGGTGTGCGAGCGCCACCCACGGGGTCTCGGCGCCCGGAAGGATCTTCTCGGCCTCCGTGCGCATCTCTGCGAGCAGCCGGTGGAACTCGCTCCAGCCGTACGCGTACGCCTCGTCCAGGTCGAGGTCCGTGCCGTTGTAGTAGCGCGACCAACGCGCGTAGCGCTCGCGGCCCACCACGTTCGGCGCGCCCTCGACGGCGGGCGCGTACACGTCCCGCATCCAGTCGCGCAGTGCGACGGTCGCGGCGTCCGCGGCGCGCGCCGCCTCCGTCAGCTCCTCGCGCAGCGCCTTGGGCCCGGCGGCCGCGAACTCCTCGAACCAGCCCTGCCACTCGCCGAGTTGGCCGATGAACGTCTGCGTCGGACGCGGCGCCGCGGGCAGCTTCCGGTCCAGGCCGAGCGCGAGCGTCTCCCGGTAGCCGGCGAACGCCGCGGGCACGGCGCGCAGCCGCTCGGCGATCGCCGCCCAGTCCTCGTCCGTGTCGGTCGGGGTGACCGTGAACACCTCGCGCGCGTTGTGGATCGGCGAGCCGAGGTTGGAGACCTCGCGCAGGTGCTCGTCCGCCTCGTGCACCGCGAGGGCGGCGGTCAGGCGCTCGCGCAGCAGCCGTGCGCAGCGCCGCTCGACGTCGCTGTCGGCGCCGGGCGCGCGCTCCGCCTCGTCGAGTCTCGCGAGGGTCTCACGCGTGAGGTCCGCGACCGCGGCGAGACCGGCGGGGGACAGGTCGGGCAGCTTGCTGTGGGCCTCCCGGACGCCCAGGAAGGTGCCCTCCACGGGGTCGAGCGCGACCATCGCGTCGACGTAGGCATCGGCGACCTGCCGGGGCAGTGGGGCTGCGGAGTGCTGAGAGCTCGCGGTGTGTGGCATGCGACACATCCTCGTACGAGTGAGGGCCCCACGTCACCATGATTCGCCGCGGGCGGAAGCGGCGGCCCACACCCCCACCGCGGGGAGGCGGGCCGCCGCTCACGCGGTCACCCGTGCTGCTCGGCCCGCTCGAACTCGCCCTCGTCCTCGGCCTCCTGCGCGTACGGGAGCAGGGAAGCCGTCGGCGCCGCGTCGAGCCGGGCGGTGATCACCAGCGTGCCCTCCTCGATCTGGTAGTCGAGGGGAAGGCCGAGGCCGCGCATCGCCGCGACCATGCCCGTGTTGGCCGACTGCGTCACCGCGTACACGCTGGCGCAGCCCGCCTCGACCGCCATCGCGACGAGGCGGCCCAGGAGTTCGGCGCCGATGCCGCGGCGCTGCCAGTCGTCCTCCACGAGCAGCGCGACCTCGGTCTCGTCGCCGTCCCACAGCAGATGGCCGAGGGCGACTATCCGTCCCGAGGCGGTCTGCGCGGCGAGGGTGCGGCCGTAGCGCGGGCTGAGCAGGTGGTTCAGATAGCGGTCCGCGTCGGCGACCGGCCCGTGGTAGCGCCTGGCCAGCGTGGCCTGCGAGCACCGGTCGTGCATCGCCTTCGACAGGGCGAGGTCGCCGCTGTCGGCGCGCCGCACCGTGATGTCGTTGCCCTCGGGCAGCGTCAGGACGTCCTCGCCGTGAGGCACCCGCGGGCCGAGCCGGGTGTCCAGCTCCACGAGCGCGCGGGCGCGCGCGAACTCGGTGGGCGTGAACGGCAGATACGGCCGCTCCACCTCGATGACCCCGCCCTCGGGGGTGCGCAGCCGCAGCACGGTGTCGTCGAAGCCTCCCTCGACAGGCGCGCCGCCGTCGCCGCCGCGCGCGCCGACCGCCTTCGCCGGCAGCGACTTGATCGTGCAGCGGCCCAGCAACTGGCGCAGGGAGAGCGGGAGTTCGGCGGCATCGAGGGCGGTGCGGGTGGCGAGGCCGAGGATGCGGGTGGGGGCGTCCACCAGGTCGTGGGCGTCCGCCCGCTCGACCCAGGTGTCGGCGCCGCCCGCGCCGAGGACCGCCCCGGCCAGCTCCTGCGAGGTCAGCTCCTCGGGGGCGCGCAGCAGGAACTCGTCCACGGTGCCGTCGGCGAGCGGGTGCGTCTGCAGGCTCAGGATGTCGACCCGCTCGCGGGCGAGCACCGTGCACAGCGCGGCCAGCGACCCCGGCTCGTCCCGCACGGTCGTGCGCATCCGCCACAGCGTGCTGTTCGCCGGGTCGGGCGGCCCGGCCGCGGCCTCCGGGGAGGCGGGCGGCCGGGCGCCGGTATCCGCCGCCGGTGGCGCGTGCTCCTTGCGTCGTGACCACAGCAATCGGAGCCCGGCCGCGGCGGTGGCGAGCAGGGCCGCGGCGCAGCAGAGGACAACAGCGACAACTTGCGTCTCATTACTCATGCGTCCACTGTGCAGGACCGGTGTTGCGTGATCACAAACGCTTTGTGACCGACGGGTTAAGCGTGCTTATGTCTGTTTTTGGGTGCTGAGTGGCCGAGCGGTCACTGTCCCACCCGTCCCGGCTGCAACGTCTGCGAGAACAGCACGTCGCCGCCCTCCTGTCGCAGCCGTACGGTGAGTTCCCCGCTGCCGCCGTCGATCTCGACCTCACCGAAGTACGGCGGGGTCTCGGCCGGCGAGGTGTTGTTCCGGTCCGGCGACTTGATGAAGACCTGCCGCGGGCCGAACGTCCCGTCCAGCTTCACCGCCTTGAACCCGCCCGCCGCGAGCGGCCCCGACACGAACTCCCAGAACGGCTCGAAGTCCTTGAACGCGGCGTTCGACGGCTCGTAGTGCTGCGCGGACGTGTAGTGCACATCGGCCGTCAGCCACAGGGTGCCGGTGATCCGGTCGTGCTTGATGTGCCGCAGCAGCTCGGCGATCTGGAGTTCGCGCCCGAGCGGCGCGCCGGGGTCGCCCTGCGCCACCGCCTCGAAGTTCGTGCCGTCCGGGACGACGAGGCCCAGCGGCATGTCGGAGGCGATCACCTTCCACACGGCGCGCGAGCGCGACAACTCCCGCTTCAGCCAGGCCAGCTGCTCGGCGCCGAGGATCCCGGTCGTGTCGTCGGCCTGCCGGTCGGTCGAGTTCGCGTTGCGATACGTCCGCATGTCGAGCACGAACACGTCGAGCAGCGGTCCCTGTCGCAGCACGCGGTACACGCGGCCTTCGGTGTCACCGGGCGGCAGCGTCGAGACCGGGAAGTACTCGCTGAACGCGCGCAGCGAACGGCCCGCCAGCACGTCGACGTTCTTCTCGGTGTAACGGTCGTCGTCCAGGATCTGACCGGGGTACCAGTTGTTGTGCACCTCGTGGTCGTCCCACTGCGTGACCGTGGGGACCTGGGCGTTGAAGCGGCGCAGGTTCTCGTCGAGCAGGTTGTAGCGGAACGCGCCACGGAACTCGTCCAGCGTCTCCGCGACCTTGGACTTCTCCTCGGTGGTCACATTGCGCCACACGCGCCCGTCGGGCAGCGTCACGCTGGGCAGGATCGGGCCGTCGGCGTAGATGTTGTCGCCGCTGCTCAGGAAGAAGTCCGGGTCGAGGGCGCGCATGTCCTCGTACACGCGGTAGCCGCCGCGGTCCGGGTTGATGCCCCAGCCCTGCCCGGCGATGTCGCCGGACCACAGGAATTTCACCCCGTCCCGGCGCGACACGGGCGCGGTACGGAAGGCCCCCGCGACGGGCTCGCCGGTGCGCCGCGGGTCGTCCGGGTCGGCGAGCCGCACGCGGTAGTGGATCTGCTCGCCGGGCGGCAGTCCGCGCAGCCGGGTCGTCCCGGTGAAGTCGGTGCCGGGGCCGATCAGCGGCCCCTGCCATCTGGTCACCTTCTTGAACGATTCGGTGGCCGACGTCTCGACGACCATCCGCGCGGGCCGGTCCGAGCGCACCCATACGAGGCCCGAGTGCGCGCCCACGTCTCCCGCCTGGACGCCCCAGCCGGCCTTCGGGCGCCCGGAGAGCGCGAACGCGGGCGCGGCGACGGCCCCGCCGACCGCCGGAAGGGTCAGCGCCGCAGACGTGGCGAGCGCGCCGCGCAGCACTCCGCGGCGGCCGGGCCGGGCGGTTTGCGGACGGTCTGACATGGATGCCTCCAGTGACGGTCTCGACGACAGTGCGGTGCCATGGCCGGTGCGCGGCGCCGCTCTGCCACTCCTACTGCCGTGCCACGGCGCGCACACGAACCCCAAGTGAACAACTGTCCCCACCGACTGGGGAACCGGACGCGCGGAACGCGGCCGAAGGACCTAGGCCCCAGGAACGAGCCTGGCCGGGCCCGGCGCCCGATGTCCGGAAGATCGTCGCTGCCTAGCCTGGGGAGCCATGACACAGGCGTCGAAGGGGAGACCGATGACCGCAGTGACACCGCCGGGCTCGGCCCATGTCCGCATCGCCCGCCCGTCGCTCGACCTGGCCGCGGCCGAGCGCTTCTGGGTGCGCGGGCTCGGCCTGGCCGTGGTCCACCGCATGACCGGGACGCTCCCCGGTGAGCACGATCTGCTGATGCTCGGCCACCCCGACGCCGCGTGGCACCTCGAACTCGTCCACGAGAAGGACGCGCCGGTCCACCCGCGCCCCACGGAGGAGGACCTCCTCGTCATCTACCTGGACGGGCCCGTCCAGGACGAACTCGTCGCGCGCCTGGAGGCGCACGGCGGCAAGCGCGTCGTATCGCCCAACCCTTACTGGAACGAATGGGGCGTCACGGTCGAGGACCCGGACGGCTACCGGCTCGTGCTGTGCACGCGCGCGTGGTCCAACTCCTGAGCGGCGCACGCCAGTAGGCGCACCCCTTCGGCGATGCGCGCCGGAGGCAGATGCGCGTAGCCGAGCACCAGGGACACGTCGTCGCCCGCGCCGCCTCCGTAGTGGTCCAGCGAACGGACGGACACCCCGGCGGCCGTGCAGCGGTCCAGGAGTTCCCGACGCGGCCCGAAGCGGCGGGGGAGCGTGGCGATGGCGTGCAGGCCCGCCGCGATGCCGGAGACCTCGGTGCCGGGAAGGTGCTCGTGCAGCGCCGCCACCAGGGCGTCGCGGCGCTCCTTGTAGGCGCGTTGGCAGCGGCGCAGGTGGCGGTCGTAATCGCCGCGCTCGACGAAGCGGGCGAGGACCGCCTGGTCGATGGCCGGGTTGCCGAGGTCCATGTAGCGCTTGCGGGCGACGACGTCGTCGGTCAGCGCGTCCGGCACGACCAGCCAGCCGAGCCGCAGCCCCGGCGCCAGCGACTTGCTCACCGACCCGGTGTACGCGACGCGCTCCGGGTCGAGTCCCTGGAGCGCGCCCACGGGTGCGCGGTCGTAGCGAAAGTCCCCGTCGTAGTCGTCCTCCACGACCAGCCCGCCCACCCGCCGCGCCCAGTCCAGGAGTTGGGCCCTCCGGGGCGCCGAGTACGCGATGCCCGAAGGGAAGTGGTGCGACGGGGTGGTGATCGCCGTGCGGACCCCGGACTCCCGCAACGGCCGCAGGGCGAGCCCCTCGTCGTCCATCGGGAGGCGCACCGCCCGCGAGCCCACCGTCGCGAACAGGTCCTCGTACTGCGGGCTGCCCGGGCTCTCCACGCCGATGTCGTGCTGCCCACGCGCGCGGAGCACGATGACGAGCAGCGTCACCGCCTGCGTCACCCCGGAGCACACGATGATCCGCTCCGGGTCCGCCACCACGCCGCGCCGCCGCGTGAGCAGCTCGGCGAGGGCCGTCCGCAGCCGGGGGAGGCCGCGCGGGTCCGGGTAGCCGAGGGTGTGGTGCGGGAGGTCGGCGAGCACCGCGCGCTGCGCCGCCGACCACGCCGCGCGCGGGAACAGCGACAGGTCCGGGGTCCCCGCGACGAAGTCGACCCGTACACCGGTCGAGGGGCGCGGCGCCAGATCGCTCGCTCCCGGCGCGGCCGCCCGCGCCGCCCCGCCCACCCACGTCCCGGCGCCCCGCCCGGCCCGCAGGTACCCCTCGGCGGTCAACTGCTCGTACGCCTCCGTGACCAGGCCCCGCGACACCCCGAGGTCCCGCGCCAGATCCCGGCTCGACGGCAGCCGGGTGTCGGGCGCGAGCCGCCCCGAACGCACCGCGTCCCGCAGCGCGGACTGCAAGGCACGCCCACGCGCGCGTGGCGGCGCGGACGACGCGGGCAGCAGCAACTCCCAGGCGGGGGAGGACGATTCGCGGCCCTCCGGGGCGGACGGCTGTGTCATACCGGGACCCTACGGTGGTCGCCCGGCTGTCCGTGATTGGTCCCCGATAGGGCCGAGCGAATGGACCTCGTGGCGGACCAGCCGTGCTCCTTAACGTCGCCTCCATGAAAGCCACTTCGCTTCGAGGCTCCCTGCTCGCCACGCTCGCCTGCGTCCTCGTGGGCGGCTCGTTCACCGCCAACAGCGTCCTGGGCCACTACCCGTACGCAGGCGGCCAGTTCCTCCGCTACGCCGTCGCGTGCCTGCTGCTCCTGCCGCTGCTCGGGCGGGGCGGCCTGCGCCCGCTGAGGCGGCTCGCGCCGCGCCAGTGGGCCCGGCTCGCCCTGCTCGCCGCCGTCGGCATGGTCGGCTTCAACCTCGCGGTCCTCGCCGCGGAACGCACCGCCGAACCGGCGGTCCCCGGCGTCTTCGTGGGATGCGCGCCCGTGGTGGTCGCCGTACTGGTGCCCCTGTTGAGCGGGGCGCGGCCCGGACGGGCCGTGCTGTACGGGGCGTTGCTCGTGGCGGCCGGGGCCTTCACGGTCCAGGGGTGGGGGCACACGGACGTCGCCGGGATCGCCTTCTCCGCGTGCGCCCTCCTGGGCGAGGTCGGCTTCGCGGTGCTGGCCGTGCCGGTGCTGCGCCCGCTCGGCCCCCGGCTGCTGTCCTGCACGGTGTGCGGAATCGCCGCACTGGAGGCGGCCGTCGCCGGGATCGTCGTTAACGGCGGCTCCTGGCTGCGGATGCCGGACGGCGCCGAGTTCGCGGCCCTGGTGTGGCAGGCCGTGGTCGTGACGGTCGTCGGCTTCGTGTGCTGGTACATGGGCATGCAGCGGATCGGCGCCGAGCGGGCCACGCTGTTCTCCGGGCTCATCCCCGTCGCGGCGGCCTGCACCGCGCCCCTGGTGGGCTCCGGGACGTTCGGCATCGCCCAGGGCGCGGGCAGCGTCCTCGTCGCCACCGGCGTCGCCCTGGGCTCAGGGGTGTTCGGCCATGTGTTCCGTACGTCAGCGGGTGCCGTCGAGGATCACGCGCGCGACGAGCGCCGGGTCGTCGTTCATCGGGACGTGCCCGCAGCCGGGGAGCTTGACCAGGCGGGCCTGCGGGATGACGTGCTTGGCACGGACGCCCTGGCGGCGCACGAGGAGGCGGTCCCTCGCGCCCCACGCGATGGTGACCGGCAACTCCTGGATGTCGTCCTGGAACAGCACCGAACGGCCGGCCTCCAGCGTCTCCCGGAACGCGGTCGCCTCCCGCAGGGCGAGCGTCTCCGCGACGACCGCCTCGGGTGAACGGCGGCCGGGCCGCGCGTAGATGGTGCTCGTGAGCGCCGCCCGCCCCGCCGCGGAGCGGGAGAGCCGCTCGATCACCGGCAGCGGCATGGCCCGCGCGCCCGCCCGCATCGCGAGCAGCGTCCCGAAGGCGTAGCGCCGCTCGGCCTCGGTCCAGAACCCGGCGGGGGAGAGCGCCGTGACGGACCGCACGAGCTTCTCCCGGCCGAGGCCGAGGGCGAGCAGCCCGCCCAGCGAGTTCCCCGCCACATGCGGCCGCTCGACCCCGAGATGACGGCAGAACGCGTCGAGGACCGGGACCACGCCGGCCACGTCGTGCGTGAGCCCGTCCGGCAGCGCGGGCGACTTCCCGAACCCCGGCAGATCCACCGCGATCACGTCCCGCTCCGCCGCGAGGATCGGCAGCACCGGCTGCCAGGCCTCCCAGTGGTGCCCGATCCCGTGCAGCAGAAGCAGCGGCTCACCGGTGCCCGCGCGCTCGTACGCGAGGCGTACGGTGCGAGGCCCTCCGGCGCTCTCGATGCTGAAGGACGCCTCTGTCGCCATGTCGCTCGCTCCTTGTTCCCCGCCACATCGCGACGGTCTCCTTAGACTCCTTGTCAGCAACAATTACCGCTCAGTAGCGCGCAGTTCAAGAGGCGTAGTCGAAGTAGTCGTGCGCCCGCTGGACAGCGCCCGATGTGTCCTATGGGATGGGTGGGTGGCCACCGATGCAGACACAGAGATCGATGACTTCGAAGAGCACCGCCCCGTCCTGATGGGCGTGGCCTACCGCATGCTGGGCCGGGTCGCCGACGCCGAGGACGTCGTGCAGGACGCCTGGCTGCGCTGGTCCCGCGCGGACCGGGCCGACGTCCGCGAACCGCGCGCTTACTTGGTGCGCGTCACCGCGAGGCTCGCCATCGACCGGCTGCGGCAGGTCCAGGCGCGCCGCGAGTCCTACGTGGGGCCGTGGCTGCCCGAGCCGCTCGTCACCGACTTCGGGCCCACGGTGCCCGACACCGCGGAGCGGGCCGTGCTCGCCGACTCCGTGTCGCTCGCCGTGCTCGTCGTCCTCGAGTCCCTCTCCCCGCTGGAGCGCGCGGTGTTCGTGCTGCGGGAGGCCTTCGGCCTGTCCTACGCGGAGATCGCCGGCACGCTGGAGCGCGGCGAGGCCGCCGTGCGACAACTGGCGGCACGCGCGCGTAAGCACGTGGACGAGCGCAGGCCCCGCTTCGACGTCGACCCCGTTCAGCAGCGCGACCTCACCGAACGCTTCCTGGCCGCCGCGTCCGAGGGTGACCTCGACGGGCTGATGGCCATGCTCGCCCCGGACGCCCGGCTCGTGGGCGACAGCGGCGGCAAGGCCAGGGCGCCGCTGCGGGTCATCGAGACCGCCGACAAGGTGGGCCGGTTCGTGCAGGGCGCCGCGCGGCAGGGGATGTCCGACGGCTTCGAGCTTCGCGTCGTGGAGTTCAACGGCACCCTCGGCGTGCTCGTCACAGGGAACGGAAAGCCGGACTCCGTCATCCAACTCGGCCTGCGCGAGGGCCGGATCCAGCAGATCTATATCGTGCGCAACCCGGACAAGCTCGGCTCGCTCGGGTAGGCACCGCTCCCGGCCTCCGACTCTGGCCCGCTCCCGTCACACATGCGGGGGCGGGCCTTCCGCGTTCCGTCACGCGCCGCCGCGTTCCGCCACGTGAGAACCGGACGAGGATTGGTATTGACCAAGTTCCGAGAACGGTCCTACTCTCGGCAGAGATAAGGCAGGAACCTTTAATAAACAAGGGCGCTAAAAAGCTGCCAGGGCGCGGCTGTTGCGGAGGACAGGGTGGGGACCACGCAGTTGGAAGCGGCTCCGGAGCCGAAGTACTGGCACCTGAAGACCGTGCTCACCGACGCGCTCGACTCCGAGTTCGCCGTGGGCGAGATCCTGCCGAACGAGCGTGACCTCGCGGCCCGCTTCGGCGTCGCCCGCGCCACGCTCCGCCAGGCACTGGAGCAGCTGGAGCTGGAAGGCCGGCTCCAGCGCCGCCGCGGCGTCGGCACCACGGTGGCGCCGCCGCGCATGGGCGTCGCAGTCGCGTCGAACGACCGGGACTGGCCCGGCGGCAGCGCCGACGCGTGGCAGGCCGTCGACTCCGCGGTCGAGGTTCCGCCGAGCGCTGTGGCCGCGGCCCTGGAGACGGGTCCGGACACCGAGGTGCACGTCCTGCGCCGTACCCGGGTCTCGCACGGCCAGCCGGTCGCGGCCGAGTTGCTGTACGTCCCCGTCGGCCAGGACCCCGACCTGACGGCCGTCGACGCGGTGTCCGGTGCGGCACGCGCGCGTGCGGTCGTGCGGGAGCTTCAGCGCCTCGGACTCGACGGGGAGGACCGCGCGGTCGAGCTGGGCTCGGCGCGCGCCGACGACGCGAAGGAGCTCGACCGACTGCCGGGCGCTCCCGTCCTCGTCGTCACGACCCGCTACTTCAGCCGAGGCACGACCGCCGCCGTCTCGGTGGCGACCTACCGCGCGGACACGTGCCGGCTCACCTTCGGTGACACGGCGGGCGTGGAGATCCACCACACTCCGCGGACACGGGCTTCGTAACGGCCCGCCGGTGCCTACCGGCGGGCGGTCACCGTGCTCTCCGTGGCGAAGAGTTCCTCTTCCACGTGGTCCAGCGCGAGCCGCAACGCCCCCGTGGCCACGGCCGCCTCGCCCAGCGTCGACAACGCCACGCGCGGGGGCCGCAGACAGTAACGCTCGAGCTCCCGCCGCAGCGGTTCCAGTACGCCGTCGAGCCCCGCGGCCCAGCCGCCCACGACGACCAGTTCCGGATCGAGCGCGAGCACCAGCGCCGCGACGTCGTGCACGAGCCGCTGAAGGAACCGCTCGACCGCGGCGGACGCCCGGTCGTCGCCCTCGCGCGCGAGCGTGAACACATGCGCCACGGCGACCTCGTCCAGCGGGTGCAGCGGCTCGTCCGTGGTGGACAGCAGCGCCTCGGGCCGCACCTCGCGGCCCAGCAGGTGCAGCGCGCCGATCTCCCCGGCGGCGCCACCGTAGCCACGGTGCAGGCGGCCGCCGATCAGGGCGCCGGCCCCGGGGCTCAGCCCCGCGAGGACGAAGACCATGTCGTCGGTGTCCGCCCCGGCGCCCTGCCAGTGCTCGGCGACGGCCGCGGCGTTCGCGTCGTTCTCCACGAGGACCGGGCACTTGAAGGAGCGCCGCAGCCGCTCGCCGAGCGGAAGCCCGGTCCAGCCCGGCAGTGCGGTGCCGAGCCGCACCGTCCCGTCCGCCTGCACGATCCCGGGGCTGCCGACACCGACCGCCCGCAATGAACCACGGGCCACACCGGCACGGCGCAGCAGATCGGCGACGGTGCCGCGCAGCTTCTCGAGTCGCTCGTCCGCCGGCGCGGCCTCGTCGACCTCCTTGGACGCCGAATCCAGCACCCTGCCGTCGAGCGCGGAGAGCACCGCGGTCACCCGGTGCGCGCCGATCTCCAGGCCGAGCAGATGCCCGGCCTCGGCCCGGAAGCGGAACTTGCGTGCGGGCCGCCCCTGCCGCCGCGCGCCCGGCTCCTCGACCGTGGTCTCCACGACGAGCCCGGCCACGATGAGCCCCTCGACGACGCCCTCCACGGTGGGCCGCGACAGGCCGGTGACGCGGGTGACCTCGGTGAGCGTCGCGAAATCGGTGGAGCGCAGCGCGTGCAGCACCACCGCGGAATTGATCCGCCTGAGCAGAGAGGGGTCCCCGCCGGTCAGCCGCCCCACCGTGGTCCTCCCCGCAGTCGCGCGTGTTCGCCGGATGGTACCCGCAGCCCACGACACCGGCGAGAGCCGGGTGCACCTCTGTGACGTACGTTGCTCAGCCGCGCGCACCCGGAACGGCGCAGGTCGGGCGTCAACTCGGCGCCACGAACCCCGATTCGTACGCCGCGATCACGGCCTGCGTCCGGTCCCGCGCGCCCAGCTTCGTCAGCACCGCGCTGACGTGCGACTTGACCGTCTCGGTGCCGACGACCAGGTCCCCGGCGATCTCCGCGTTCGACAGGCCGCGCGCCATGAGCCGCAGCACCTGCTCCTCGCGTTCGGTCAGCGCCGCGCGCTCCAGTGCTTCGCGGGCCGCCGAACTCCCGTACTCCGCGGCCAACTTGCGGACCGCCGCGGGGAACAGGAGCGACTCGCCCGCCGCGACGAGACGCACCGCGTGCACGATCTCCTCGGGGCGCGCCCGCTTCAACAGAAAGCCGTCGGCGCCCGCGCGCAGCGCCCCGTACACGTACTCGTCGTTCTCGAACGTGGTGATCACGAGGATCTTCGGCGGCCGTTCCGCGCCGCGCAGCACCGCGCGCGTGGCCTCGATCCCGTCGAGCAGCGGCATCCGGACGTCCATGGCGACCACGTCGGGCCGCAGCTCGCGGACCAGGGGAACGACCGCCGCGCCGTCCGCGGCCTCGCCCACCACCGTGATGTCCGGCTGCGCTTCGAGCACGGCGCGCAGGCCGGCGCGGACCAGGGGTTCGTCGTCGACGAGAAGCACGGTGAGCGGCACGCCGCCACCCTAGGCCCTGTCTTCAAACTCCCGTCTGCGTCGCGGCGCCTGGCACGCACGCTCGCGGCGTTGCCGAAAAGCCCGAGTAGCTCCGCTACTAGGGCTTCCCGGCGCCTTGCGATCGCACGCACCAGACGCCGCGACGCCGCCCTGCGGGCGACGACGGGAGTTTGAAGACAGGACCTAGTAGTGCCGCGTTCACCCGCGGTCGATGAACGCCGTCAGCGCGTCCACGACGGCGGCCGGCTGCTCCTCAGGGATGAAGTGGCCGGAATCCTGGATGACGACACCAGTCACGTCGTCCGCCCACGGGCTGAGGGAGGCGGCCATGTCGGGGACGGAGCCGTGGGAGCTGGAGATGCCCAGGACCGGGACGCTCACGTGGCGTCGTCCGAGGGCTTCATGGTTCTTGCGTGCCGACTCCGCGGCGTCGCGGTAGTAGGCGAGAGAAGCCCGCAGGCCGCCCTCCGCCGCGACCGCGGCCGCGTAGTGGTCGATCTCCGTACGGTCGAACGTGTCCGGGTGCAGCGTCTTGGCCCTCAGGAACCAGTCGATGTAGTCGTGCTCGCGGCCGGCGAGCAGCGTCTCGGGGAGGTCGGGCACCAGGTGGAACGCGAAGTGCCAGGTCTTCCAGGCCCGTTCGGGATCCGTCGGGATGGCGTCGGGGAGGCTGATGCCGGGGATGCCGGCGTCGAGCAGCGCGACACCGTGCAGGTGCTCCTCGTACTTCAGGGCCATGGAGAAGGCGACCCAGGCGCCGATGTCGTGGGCGACGAGCCAGTACGTCGACACGTCGAGCGCGGTCACCGCGGCCTGGACGCGCGAAGCGACGGTGTGCGTGTCGTAGGCGTCGTGGGGACGGTCGGAGTGGCCTTGTCCCGGCAGGTCGACGGCGATCACGTGGAATCGCTCGGCGAGGGCCGACGCCGCCTCGCGCCAGGCCCACCAGGTCTGCGGGAATCCGGCGAGCAGGACGACGGTGGGGTCCGTCGGCCGGCCGCCTTCCACGGCGTGCAACTGGACGCCGTCCGCGTCGACCCAGCGGTGCGTGAAGCCCGCGAGGTCGTGCAGGGGCAGTTCGGGTAGCGGGTTCCGGCCGGAAGGGCGAGGCGCGGCGGTTGCGGTATCGATGTCGATATCGGTGTCGGTCATGTGGGGAGGCTAACGCATCTTGAACCATTCAGTTCAAGATATACTGGGCGGGGGCCTCAACGGCCCGGTCCGGGCTCAGGAACGAGGTGCGTGCGCGCGATGGCCGGGAAGAAGCAGTTCGACGTGGACGTGGCGCTCGACGCCGCGATGGTCCAGTTCTGGCGAGCCGGATACGCCGACACGTCTCTCGACGACCTCTCCAGGGCTACCGGACTGAACCGCAGCTCCATCTACTCCTCGCTCGGCGACAAGGACGCGCTGTACTCGCGCTGCCTGGACCGCTACGCCAAGCGCTACGGAGACAGCTACGACCGGGCCCTTTCCGTCGCGTCCGACGAACCGCTGCGGGCACTGCGGGCCTTCTTCGACGTCACCCTGGACCGCATCGCCGACCCCGACGTGCCCGATGGATGCCTGGTCGCCCAGACCGCGCTGGCGATTCCGGCGCTGAGCCCCGGCATCGCCACGCGCGCGAAGGACGCCCTGGCCGCCCAGTGCGCCCGGCTGCGGACCGCCTTGGTCGCCGCGGGGATGACCGACGGCGACGCCGACGACTTCGCCGTTCACATCGCGGCGGTCAACCAGTCACTGGCCGTCATGAGCCGGGCCGGGGCGAGCCGGAAGCAGCTCCGGGCGATCACCGACGTCACCCTGGGCGCGCTCTCGCAGGCCCTGCGCGCACCCGTCGATTAGGCCCGGTCCGGAGCCACGAGGGTTCACGCGGCGGGCAGTTGGACGTGGACCTGCCACTCGTCGCCGAGCGGGCCCGTCCGCGCGTGCCCGCCGAGCAGCGCCGCACGCTCGCGCACCCCGCGCAGCCCACTGCCCGTACGGTCGTGCCGGGACGCGGCCCCGGACCCGGACGTGGCACAGGACCCGGCCCCGCGTCCAGGCGGCAGCGGGTTGCGCACCTCCAGGGTCAGCTGCTTCTCCGCGACCAGGAGGGTCACGGTGACCGGCACGGTTCCGCAGTGCCGCAGCACGTTCGTGAGCGCCTCCTGGAGGATCCGGTAGCCCTCACGGGACACCGGACCCGGCACCGTCTCCAGCGGGCCGGACACCGTCACCTCCACCTTCGCGCCCGAGGCCCGCGCCGAGTCGAGCAGCCGGTCCGCCTCCTGGAGGCTGGGCCGGCCGCCCACCGGCCGCTCCGCCTCGCGCAGCACCAGGAGCACCCGCTCCAAGTCCTCCAGCGCGGCCCGGCCCGTCTCCTCGATGGCGTCGAGGGCCCGGTCCGTGAACGCCGGATCGCCCGCCGCCCGCGCCGCACCCGCCTGCACCACGGCGACCGTCAGCGCGTGGCCGATCGAGTCGTGCAGCTCCCGGGCGATGCGATTGCGCTCCAGCAACTGCTCGGTGCGCTCCTCCAGAGCGGCAAGACGCTCAGCCCCGGACGGGCCGAGGAGCACCTGCGCCGTGCGGGCCGTCAGCCGGCCCGCGCCCGCCACCACGTACACCAGGAACAGCAGGACGAACGGGATCGCCGCCGCGCACAACCAGGGCGTCCGCGGAACCGGCAGCGGCGAGATCGAGTCGTCCCGCGCGCCCACGGCGCCACCCGTCAACTCGATGCAGAGCGACGCCGTGTGGCCCGAGAGCAGGGCGACCGAGAGCCCCAGGAACAGCCGCAGCACCAGCCAGACCGACGTCCTGCCGCGGTCCCGCCACGACGCCGAGGGCGCGACCGAGATCTCGCGCTCCGCGCCGGTCCCGGCCACGCGCGCGTGCTTCCCGGGGAACAGCATCATCCGCGCCTGAAGCCCCTCCGAGCGCCGCAGCACCGGAACCGCGCCGAGCGCCAGGAGCAGCGGCACGGGCGTCACGTAGACGAGCGCCCAGTCGCCCACGGTGGGAGAGGACAGCCCCGGGTAGATCATCGCGAACACGAAGGCGATCACCGACGAGCAGAGCAGATGCAGCCAGCGGGTGTACGTGACCGCTCGCGCGAGCGGCCTCAAGAGGCGGGGCGAAAAGCGGGGCATGCGGTCATCGTGCCAGCCGCCCCGCGGCCGACGGCTCCCCCGCACGGGGGAGGCGGACTCCACGGGCGGGGGAGGACCGAGACCCCAGGTGCGGACGACTCTGAGGGCATGACCAGTATCGACGTCCAGGACCTCACCAAGGAGTACGGGACGACGCGCGCCGTGGACGGGCTGACCTTCCGGGTCGGGCCCGGCCGCGTCACCGGCTTCCTCGGCCCGAACGGCGCCGGCAAGTCCACCACCATGCGCCTCGCACTCGGCCTCGACCGCCCCACCTCCGGAACCGCGCTCATCGCAGGCCGCCCCTACGCCGCGTACGGCGAACCGCTGCGCGTGGTGGGCGCCCTGCTCGACCCGCAGGCGGCGCACGGCTCCCGCACCGCCCGGGAACACCTGCGGGCGCTCGCCGTCAGCAACCGGATCCCCGCGCGGCGGGTCGACGATGTGCTCGAGCAGGCCGGGATCGCCGCCGTGGCGAAGAAGCGCGTCAAGACGTTCTCGCTCGGCATGCGGCAGCGGCTCGGCATCGCGGCGGCGCTCCTCGGCGACCCCGAAGTGGTGCTGCTCGACGAGCCGTCCAACGGGCTCGACCCCGAAGGCATCATCTGGATCCGGGAGTTGCTGCGCGACCTCGCGCGCGCGGGACGCACGGTGCTGGTCTCCAGCCACCTCATGAACGAGACCGCGACCTTCGCCGACCACCTCGTCGTCCTCGGCCGCGGGCGGCTCCTCGCCGACACCCCGATGCCGGACTTCATCGCCGCGCACAGCGCACGCCGCGTGCGCGTGCGCTCCACGGACCCCGCGCGCCTGCGAGCGGCCCTCGTGCGCGCCGGACACGCGGTGACGCTTGCCGACGACGGGCGCTGCGCCGTGGAGGGCGTCACCGCCGCCGACGTGGGCGCGCTGGCCGCCGCCGAGGGCGTACCCGTCCTCGAACTCGCCGACGAACAGGCCTCGTTGGAGCAGGCCTACCTCGCCCTCACCGCGCACGACACCGAGTTCGCCGCCACACCCCTTCAGGAGGCCTGACACATGGCCGGTATGTCCGCCACGTCGACCACCGCCGTACTGCACTCGGAGTGGATCAAGGTCAGATCGCTGCGCGGCAGCTTCGGGTCACTGCTCGCCGTCTTCGTCGCCACCCTCGCCGTCACCACCCTCGCGTTCGCCACGATCGGCCAGGCCGAGGCCGACGACGGCGGGGACCTGCTCTTCGGCGCCTTCTACGCCCTCAACTTCGGCCAGATCGCGGCGCTCGCCTTCGGCGCCACGGCCGTCTCCGCCGAGTACCTGAACAACGCGCTGCGCGTCTCCCTCGCCGCCGTGCCGGACCGGAACCTCTTCTACGCCGCGAAGACGGCCGTCATCGGCGCCTGCGGGCTCGTCGTGGGACTGCTCACCAGCTTCGCCGCGTTCCTCGTGGGCCAGGTGTTCATGGGCCCGTACGCGCTCGGACTCGGCGACCCGGGGGCGCTGCGCGCCTGCGTCGGCGGCGGGGTGTACCTGGCGCTCATGGCGCTGTTCGCGGCGGGACTCACGGCCGTGCTGCGCAGCGCGGTGGCCGTGCTGAGCATCCTGGTGCCGTTCCTGCTGATCGTGTCCTTCGTCGTCGGCGACGTCGCGGGCTCGGCCGCCGACTTCCTGCCCGACCGCGCGGGCCAGCAGGTGCTGCACCGGCACGCGGAGGGCTCCCTCGGGCCGTGGGCCGGGCTCGCCGTGACCGCGCTGTGGGCGGCGGCCGCGGTGCTCGCCGGATGGTGGGCGGTGCGGCGCAGGGACGCGTAGACCGGCGGGCCTGTCGCGCACACCGTCGAACTCCCGTGCCACTATGGGATCTTGAGCCCCGCCCAGCAACGTACGAGGGAGATCGCATGAGTGACGCCGACGGGTCCAGGCCGGAGGGACGGATCTCCAGCCACATCGCGCACAACGCGCGCGTGTGGAACTACTGGCTGGGCGGCAAGGACCACTACGAGGTCGACGAGAAGGTCGGCGACATGGTGACGTCCATGTACCCGAGCATCGGCGAGGTCGCCCGCGCCGACCGCGCGTTCCTCGGCCGCGCCGTCGGCTACCTCGCCGGTGAGGAAGGCATCCGCCAGTTCCTCGACATCGGCACGGGACTGCCGACCGTCGACAACACGCACGAGGTCGCCCAGCGGATCGCGCCGGACGCGCGCGTGGTCTACGTCGACAACGACCCGATCGTGCTCACCCACGCCCGCGCGCTGCTCACCAGCTCCGCCGAGGGCCGGACGAACTACGTGGACGCGGACGCCCGTGACCCGCGGGCGATCATCGAGGCGGCCTCCGGGACCCTCGACTTCGACCGGCCGGTCGCGATCATGCTCCTGGGCATCCTGAACTTCGTGCTCGACACGGAGGAGGCCGCGTCCATCGTGCGCGAGCTCGTCGACGCGATCCCCTCCGGCAGCTACGTGGTGCTCACCCACCCCACCCTCGAACTGGGCGGCGAGGGCAACGAGGAAGCCATGAAGTTCTGGAACGAGAACGCGAAGCCGCCGATCACCGCCCGCACCGGCGCCGAGGTGGCCGCGTTCCTCGACGGCCTCGACCTCGTGGAGCCCGGCCTCGTCTCGTGCGCGCGCTGGCGCGACGAGAAGGGCACGCAGGTCGCTCAGTTCGGCGCCGTGGCCCGCAAGCCGTGAGCTGAGCCCTGGGCAGGGCCTAGGCGGCGGCCTCGCGCACCCGGGAGCGGGGTGCCCGTCCCGCCGCCCCGGCCACGATCTTCTGGAGCAGGCTGTAGGAGAGGATCGGCAGCAGCACCTCGGGGCGGTGGGAGAACCAGCCGGTGGCGAGCACGGCGGCCGCGCTGCTGTTGTTCATGCCGGTCGCGAAGGTGAGCGACACCGTGTCCGGCCGGTCGCACCGCGTCCAGCGCGACAGCCACCGGCCGCAGCGGAACGTCAGGCAGCACACCGCCCCGGACAGGGCGAGCGCCAGCATCAGCAGGTCGGGATCCGGGCGGGACAGCGCCTGCCCCAGCGCGCCGGCGGCGTTGATGTAGCAGAGCAGCAGGATGTTCACCAGGTTGACCGCCTTGACCCAGGGCAGCACCCCGCGCACCCGCCCCTCCCCGAGCGCGATCCGTACGACGATCCCGGCCAGGCACGGCAGCACCACGGCGACCAGCGCGAACACCCCGGCCCCTGTCCGGGCGATGGTGTCGATCTTCGTCGTGTCGTCGAGCGCCCCGGTGCCACCGGGGCCGACGAGTTCCCCGGCCATCCGGATCCCGAAGGGGACGGTGAGCGGGCTCAGCAGCGTGGAGCCCATGACCATCGCGACGACAAGCGGGACGTTGCCGCCCGCGGTCTGCCCCCAGGCGGCGGCGCCCCCGGCGATCGGCATCGCGAGGACCAGCATCAGCCCGACCACGAGCCCCTCGGCCTCCGCCGGATCGGGCCAGGTGCGCAGGCCGAGGGCGACGACCGGCAGCACCAGCAGGGGCAGCAGGGCGTTGGCGGCGACGCCGAGCGCGAGACGCACGGGCCGCCCCGCGACGACGCGCAGATCGGCGACGCGGACCCCGAGCCCCGCGTTGAAGAGCATCACCGCAAGCAGCACCATCGGCACGTGCAGCGCGGACTCCCGCAGCCGCTCGCCCGGGGCAGGGAACACCCCGGCCAGCAGATAGCAGAGCAACATCAACATCAGCAGCCGTCGGTGCGCGGCGGCGATCATGGTCATCACGCAGGGGATCGTAAACGTGACCATGTGTGACGACCGGCCGTATTGGCGGCGACTTGACGAAGCTCTCACCCTGCGCGGACGTCGGGGCCGGCTACTCCGCGGCGGCCGCCTCGCGCAGCCGCCCGTACTCCTCCGCCATCGTCGCCGCCGTCCAATGGGCGTTCAGGCCACTGGGGTTGGGCAGCGCCCACACACGCGCGCCGCCGATCGTCCGCTCCTGCGGCCCGATCCGCGCCTTCGGTTCACCGAAAGCCGCGCGGTACGCGGTCACCCCCACCACGGCGAGCCACCGCGGCCGCAGCTCGGCGACCTTCTCGGCGAGTACGCGGCCGCCCTCCCGGTACTCCTCCGCGCTCAGCTCGTCCGCCCGAGCCGTGGCCCGCGCGACGACGTTCGTGATCCCGAGCCCGTACGACAGGAGTTCCCCCTGCTCGGACGGCTTGAGCTGCCGGGGCGTGAAGCCGGACAGATGCAGCACCGGCCAGAAACGGTTGCCGGGCCGGGCGAAGTGGTGGCCCGTGGCGGCCGTCATCAGGCCGGGGTTGATCCCGCAGAACAGAACCCGAAGGCCGCTCGCGACGACGTCCGGAACGAGACGGTCGCGAGCGGCCTCAAGGTCAGCTTGGGTGAGCCGGGTCAGAGGATCGCTCCCGGCGTGTAGCCGGCGGCCTCCGGGTGCTGCTTCACGATCTCCTCGACGCGGGCCACGATCTGCGCGACCTGGCCGGCGGCGGCGCCCGTGAACGACAGCTTGTCCGCCATCAGCCCGTCGAGCTGCGAACGGTCCAGCGGGATACGGGAGTCGGCGGCCAGCTTGTCGAGCAGCTCGTTGCGCTCGGCGCCCTGCTCGCGCATCGCGAGGGCCGAGGCCACCGCGTTCTCCTTGATGGCCTCGTGGGCCTCCTCGCGGCCGACGCCCGCGCGCACCGACGCCATGAGCACCTTCGTGGTGGCGAGGAACGGCAGGTAGCGGTCCAGCTCACGGGCGACGACGGCCGGGAACGCGCCGAACTCGTCGAGCACGGTCAGGAACGTCTCCAGCAGGCCGTCGAGCGCGAAGAACGCGTCCGGCAGCGCCACGCGACGCACCACCGAGCACGAGACATCGCCCTCGTTCCACTGGTCGCCCGCCAGCTCGCCGGTCATCGACGCGTAGCCGCGCAGGATCACCATGAGGCCGTTGACGCGCTCGCAGGAGCGGGTGTTCATCTTGTGCGGCATCGCGGAGGAGCCGACCTGGCCCGGCTTGAAGCCCTCGGTGACCAGCTCGTGCCCGGCCATCAGACGGACCGTCTTGGCGAGCGAGGACGGGGCCGCGGCCAGCTGCACCAGCGAGGTCACGACCTCGTAGTCGAGCGAGCGCGGGTAGACCTGGCCGACGGAGGTGAACGCCTGCGAGAAGCCCAGGTGCTGGGCGATCCGCTGCTCCAGGTCGGCCAGCTTGTCGGCGTCACCGCCCAGCAGGTCGAGCATGTCCTGGGCCGTGCCGACGGGGCCCTTGATGCCGCGCAGCGGGTAGCGGTTCAGCAGCTCCTCGACCCGGCCGTACGCGACGAGCAGCTCGTCGGTGGCGGTCGCGAAGCGCTTGCCGAGGGTGGTGGCCTGCGCGGCGACGTTGTGCGAGCGGCCGGCCATGACCAGCTCGCCGTATTCGCCGGACAGCTTGCCGAGGCGCGCGAGGACGGCGACGGCACGGTCGCGGACCAGCTCGAGCGAGAGGCGCACCTGCAACTGCTCGACGTTCTCCGTCAGGTCGCGGGACGTCATGCCCTTGTGGACCTGCTCGTGCCCGGCGAGCGCGTTGAACTCCTCGATACGGGCCTTCACGTCGTGCCGCGTGACCTTCTCGCGCTCGGCGATGGAGGCCAGGTCGACCTGGTCGAGCACGCGCTCGTAGTCGGCGATGGCGGCGTCCGGGACGTCGATCCCGAGGTCCTTCTGGGCCTTCAGCACGGCGAGCCAGAGCTGTCGCTCCAGCTTCACCTTCTCCTCGGGGGACCAGAGGGTGGCGAGCTCGACGGAGGCATAGCGGCCGGCGAGAACATTCGGGATACGGGGCTTTGCAGGCGCAGTCACGTGTACGGAGTTTACCGGCCGTCCCTACAGGCTCCGAACCGTCGTCCGAATGTAGGAACGTACGGAACTCACGGCCGGATGCCGGGGCGCTCCTCGTACGGGGCCAGCTCCGCCCGCTTCGGGGCCCGGCCGTCGCCCGACGACCTTCCCGTCAGGCGGCGGCCGATCCACGGCACGAGGTGCTGCCTGGCGAAGCGGGCGTCGGAGACCCGGCGCGTCAGCCAGTTCGGCGGGAGCGCGGGCGGCAGCGCGGCGCGCCAGTCGGACTCCGCGTCGTAGCCGAGGCCCTGCCAGACCGCCTCGGCGACCCGGCGGTGGCCCTCCGCGGTGAGGTGCAGCCGGTCCACGTCCCACAGGCGCTGGTCGCCGAGGACCGGCGCCCCGTACAGGTCGACGACGAGGGCGCCGTGCTTCGCCGCCAGCTCGTCGATGCAGGTGAACAGCTCCTCCATGCGCGGCCGGAAGCGCTCCATCACCGGGCCGTTGCGGCCGGGGCTGCGCATCAGGACGAGCTGCCCGCAGGACGGGGCCAGCGTCTCCACGGCCCGCGTGAGCAGATCGCGGACGCGAACCATGTCGCACTTGGGGCGAAGGGTGTCGTTGAGGCCGCCGACCAGGGTCACGACGTCGGCCTTCATCGCGGCGGCGACATCGATCTGCTCGTCGACGATCTGGCCGATGAGCTTGCCGCGTACGGCGAGGTTCGCGTACCGGAAGTCCGGGGTGCGCGCGGCCATCCGGGCGGCGAGGAGGTCGGCCCAACCTCGGTAGGAACCGTCCGGCAGCAGGTCCGACATGCCTTCGGTGAAGGAGTCGCCGACCGCGACGAGGCTGGTGTGAGGGGGGTTCGTGTGCATGGCTCCGTAGATCGTATCCCGAGGCAACGAAGCGACGGTCGCCGCGGGGCTGGGCAGCCGCTCCCGGCGGCGGTATGCCAGGAGCGGACACGGTGAACGGGGGAGTACGTCATGTGGAGCATCGGTTTCTGGAAGGCCACCGCCGAGCGCGCGATCCGGACGTTCGCGCAGGCGCTCGCCGCGGTGCTGGTCGCGGGCGCCACCAACCTGCTGGACGTCGACTGGGCGGCGGCCCTCGGCACCGCGGGGCTCGCCGCGCTGCTCGCGGTCCTCACGGCCGTCGGCACCGCCGGCATCGGGCCGCACGGCCCCGGCGTCCTGGAAACACCGACGCCGGAGCCCGCGAAGCCGCGCGAATAGAGCCCCCGCGGCGTAGGCACGGGGCGAACCGCGGGGGCACCGTCAGACCGGCTGGCCGAACAGCTCCCGCAGCACGTCCTCCATCGTCACGAGCCCGGCGAGCCGGCCGTCCGCGCCGAGCACCGCCGCGACATGCGTACGGCTGCCGCGCATCGCGGTCAGCACGTCGTCCAGCGGCGTCGTCTCCCGCACGCGCGCGATGGAGCGCATGTCCGGCACCCGGAACGGCAGGTCGCGCGGCATCGCGTCCAGGGCGTCCTTCACGTGGAGGTAGCCGACGATCCGCCGGCCCTCGTCCACCACGGGGAAGCGCGAGAAACCGGACTCGGCGGAGAGCCGCTCCAGCTCCTCGGGCGTGACGCCCACGCGCGCGTAGACGACCTTCTCGATCGGCAGGACGACGTCCTTGATGGGGCGGCGGCCCAGTTCGAGCGCGTCGTGCAGACGCTCCTGCGCGCGGTCGTCGATCAGGCCCGCCTCGGAGGAGTCCTTGACCATGCGGGCCAGCTCGTCGTCCGAGAACGTCGCCGTGACCTCGTCCTTCGCCTCCACGCGGAGCAGCTTGAGCAGCCCGTTGGCGAAGGCGTTGATCGCGAAGATCACCGGACGCAGGGCGCGCGCGACGGCGACCAGCGGCGGGCCGAGGAGGAGCGCCGAGCGCACCGGCTCGGCGAGCGCGATGTTCTTCGGCACCATCTCGCCGAGCAGCATGTGCAGATACGTCGCCACGGTCAGCGCGATCACGAACGAGATCGGGTGGACCAGGCCGTGCGGCACACCGACCGCGTTGAACACGGGCTCGAGGAGATGCGCGATGGCCGGCTCGGCCACGATGCCGAGCACCAGGGTGCACAGCGTGATGCCGAGCTGCGCCGCGGCGAGCAGCGCGGAGACGTGCTCCAGGCCCCACATGACGCTGCGCGCGCGCCGGTCGCCCTCCTCGGCGTGCGGCTCTATCTGGCTGCGGCGCACCGAGATCAGCGCGAACTCGCCGCCCACGAAGAAGGCGTTGACGACGAGCGTCGCCAGGCCGATCAGCAACTGGATCACGGTCATCGGGTCGCCCCCTTCTCCTCGGCGGCCGACCCGCGGGTCTTCGCCTCGTCCGCCCTCCGGCGCTCGTCGGTGTCCAGGATCAGCGGCGCGTGCAGCAGTACGCGGGCCGCGCGGTGTCCGTGCGCGTCCACCACGTCGAGCCGCCACCCGGTGACCTCGACGCTGTCGCCGATGTCCGGGATCCGGCCCAGCTCGGTCGCGACGAGCCCGGCCAGCGTCTCGTACGGGCCGTCGGGCGCGCGCAGTCCGACCCGCGCGAGCTGGTCGGTGCGGGCGGCGCCGTCGGCGGAGTAGAGCGTGCGGCCCTCCGGGTCGGTGCCCGCGGAGGCGATGTCGGGGGTCTCGTGCGGGTCGTGCTCGTCGCGGACCTCGCCGACGACCTCCTCGACGATGTCCTCCAGGGTGGCGACTCCGGCCGTGCCGCCGTACTCGTCGATGACCACGGCCATCGTCCGCTTGCCGGAGAGCCGGTCGAGCAGCCGGTCCACGGTCAGCGTCTCCGGCACCAGCAGCGGCTCGCGCAGCAGATCGGCGACGCCCTTGCGGGCCCGCTGCTCGTCGGGCACGGCGAGGACGTCCTTGATGTGCACGACGCCGACGACCTGGTCGAGGCTGCCGCGATAGACGGGGAAGCGGGACAGGCCGGTGGCCCGCGTCGCGTTCGCCACGTCCTCGCAGGTCGCCTGGAGGTCGAGGCCCATGACCTGGACGCGCGGCGTCATCACGTTCTCGGCGGTCAGGTCGGCGAGGTTCAGGGTGCGGACGAACAGCTCGGCGGTGTCCGCCTCCAAGGCGCCCTCCTTGGCGGAGTGCCGGGCGAGCGCCATCAGCTCCTGCGGGCCGCGCGCGGAGGCCAGCTCCTCGGTCGGCTCGATGCCGAAACGGCGCACGAGCCGGTTCGCGGTGTTGTTGAGGTGCGTGATGAACGGGCGGAACGCCGCGCTGAACCAGCGCTGCGGCGTCGCCACCTTCTTGGCCACGGCCAGCGGCGAGGAGATCGCCCAGTTCTTCGGCACCAGCTCGCCGACGACCATCAGGAACACGGTCGACAGGGCGGTGCCCAGCACCAGGGCGACCGAGGTGGAGACACCCTCCGACAACCCCAGGGACTCCAGCGGACCCGACAGGAGCTTGGAGATGGACGGCTCGGCGAGCATGCCGACGACCAGGTTCGTGACGGTGATGCCGAGCTGGGCGCCGGACAGCTGGAACGTGAGGTTCCGTACGGCTCGCAGGGCGCCGGCCGCGCCGCGCTCACCGCGCTCGACGGCCTCTTCGAGATCCGCGCGCTCGACGGTCGTGAGCGAGAACTCCGCCGCGACGAAGGCGCCGCAGGCCAGCGACAGCAGGACTGCGACGAGGAGCAGCAGCACTTCGGTCATCGGGACGTCACCTCCGTCCCATGATCGGCCAGGGCCGGGACGGATGCGCGCCCGCAGGGGCCGCGCGGGGGGACGGAGCAGGGAGCGATGAAGCGGGGACTGGGGGGCTCGCCCATGGGCGGACGCTCACACCTTTCGTAGGAGTTCGAGTGACTCATCCATGGTAAAGGACCGGCAAAGCGATATTTCCGGCCGCGGGAAGGGTCAGCCGTCGAGGCCGTCGAGCAGCTTGCCCCAGCGGGTCCACTGCGGATCGGGCGCGTATCCCGCCGCCGTCCAAGCGTGCTGCGCCCGTTCGTTGCGGTCCAGGACCATGGCGTCCCCGCGGCGCCCGCCGAGTGCGACGAACCGCTCCTCCGCCGCCGCGAGCAGCGCGGACGCGATGCCCTGGCGCCGCGCCCGAGGGAGCACCGCGAGCCGGTACAGATGGCAGCGCCAGCCGTCGAACCCGGCGATGACCGTACCCACCAGTTCCGCGCCGGACCCGGTGGAACGCTCCGCGAGCAGCAGCGCCTCGGGGTCCCGCTCGACCAGGCGCTCGACGCCCGCGCGGTCGTCGCTGATGCTGGTGCCCTCCGCGGCCTCCTTCCAGAACGCGAGCACGGCGTCGAGATCGGCGGGTCCTGCGGCACGTACACGAAGATCGTTCATGCCCCCGATCCCACCACCGCGGATCGCCGGGCGCCGCGGATTTCACATGCCGGACGCTCAACGGCCCCGCAGCTCCTCGATCACCGGCGCCAGCGCCTCCATGGACGGCTCCAGGACCGTGATGTACGAGAACCCGAACCGCTCGCGCCGTGCAAGGAGCTGCTCCGTGATCTGCTCGACGGTGCCGACGAGCAGCAGCGGCGAGTCGAGGACCTGCTCCTCGGTGAGCCGCGGCAGGTGTTCGAGGAGCGGCTGGACGGCGGCGGGCCGGTCGTCCGTCACCGCTACCAGCTGTACGAGCAGGTTGAGTTCGGCGCTCTCCGCGCGGTCGGCGGCGAACTTCCGGTACGTGGCGACCCGCTCCAGCAGCTCGTCACCGGTCAGCGGTTCGAGGCCGCCCGCGTTCCCGCCGGGCGCGCGGGCCCCGGTGAACGCGGCGATGTCGGCGTGCGCGGCGGTGATCCGCAGCATCCGGTCGCCGTTCGCGCCGATCAGGAGCGGGGGCCGGGGGCCCTGGTCGAGGGCGGAGAGCAGGCGGTCGAGCTCCGTGACGGTGCGTTCCAGATGGTCGACGCGGGTGCCGGGCGTGCCCCACCCCAGGCCTGTCTGCTCGAACTCCTCGCGTACGTAGCCGGTGCCGAGGCCGAGTTCGAGGCGGCCCCCGGTGAGCGCGACGGTGGTGGTGACCTCGCGGGCGAGCAGCACCGGGTTCCAGAACGCGCAGTTGAGTCCCCACCCTCGGCCGGCTCGTCGCGTCGGCCGCCGCCACGAGCGACGGGAACGGCGACGGCGCGCCCAGATGGTCGGGCACGAGGATCACGTCGTAGCCGAGCTCCTCCGCCCGTTGGCACTTGGCGCGCCACGCGTCGTCCGGCGCGGGGGTGACCAGGTTGACGCCGAAGCGGAACGGGCGCGTCGTCCCGGAACCCGCCGACCCTTCCGTACCCATGAACTCTCCTCGAAACGTGGACAGTTGCCGGATCCGACCTTACGTCCGCCCCGCTATTCGTGCGCGATCGCCGCCAGCACGTTCAGCCGTGAGGCCCGCAGCGCCGGGAGCAGCGCCGCCGCGAGGCCCACGACCACCGAGCCGACCACCACGGCGGCGATCGTCGTCCACGGGATCGCCAGCGCCTTCATGCCCTCCAGGGCGAGCACCCGCTGCGCGACCACGCCCCACACGAGGCCGAGCGCGAGCCCGAGCACCGCCCCGAACACGGCGATCACCACCGACTCCAGGCGGATCATGAGCCGCAACTGGCGCCGCGCGAGCCCGATCGCCCGCAGCAGTCCGATCTCCCGCGTGCGTTCCACGACCGACAGGGCGAGGGTGTTGACCACGCCGAGGACCGCGATGACGATCGCCAGGCCGAGTAGCGCGTACACCAGATACAGCAGCACCGCGATCTGCCCGTGGATCAGCTCCTTGTAGTCGGCGAGGTCGCGCACCTGCACCTGCGGATACGGGTCGAGCGTCTTCTCCAGGCGCTCGCGCAGCGCGTCGGGCGACGTGCCGGATGAGGCGTTCACGTACACCGCCGAGTCCTGGCCGCCCGGCGCGTACTTCTGAAGCGTGGGCAGACCCATGGCGAAGCCGCCGGACATGCCGAAGTCGTTGGCCTGCTGGTCGGTCAGGGCGCCCACGGTCAGCTCGGTCCGCTTCCCGCCGGGGAACTCCACGGGCAGGACGCTGCCGATCCGCGCCCCGTGCTCGTCCGCGAACTCCTTCTGGAGCAGCAGGTGTCCGGGTGCGAGCGCCGCGGCGCTGCCGCCCCGCGCGTATGTGACGTGCGCGACCTCGTCGACGCGCCGGTCCCAGCCTGCGGCCGTCGTCTTCACCCGCTTCCCGTCCGGCATGCGCACCGCGAGCGCGGTGAACCGCTGGCGCACGACCAGGCCCACGCCGTCCGTCGCCCGTATCTTCCGGGTGACCTCCTGGGAGAACGGCAAGAAGTTGGCGTTCTGCACCGTGAAGTCGGCGCCCAGCGTGTCGTCGATCTGCTCGTCGAACGACCGGCTCATGGAGGCGCTCGCCACCGACATCCCCGCCACCAGGGCGAGCCCCACCATCAGGGCGGCGGCCGTGGCACCCGTCCTGCGCGGATTGCGCAGCGCGTTGCGCTGGCTCATCCGGCCGACCGAGCCGTACACCGCCGGGAAGGCGCCGCCGAGGACGCGGATCACGGGCCGTACGAGGAGCGGTCCCGCGACGACCGTCGCGATCAGCGTGAGGACGATGCCGAGGCCGAGCAGCGAGGCCGCGGGACCGGTCTCGTCCGCCGCCCAGCAGCCGACCAGCGCGGCGGCGCCGGCCGCGCCGATCACCGAACCCACCACCGCCCGCACCTTCAACGGCCGCCCCACACCCGCGATCTCGGCGTCCGCGAGCGCGGCCATCGGGGAGACGCGGGCCGCGCGCCGCGACGGCAGATACGCGGCCACGAACGTGACCCCGACGCCGACCGCGAACGACACGACGGGCGTGCCCCAGCCCACCGCCATCTCCGTCGACTTGAGGTTCATCCCGAAGACGGCCATCAGATTGATGAGCCCGGCGGCGAGCCCCACACCGAGCGCGAACCCGGTCGCCGAGCCGACAAGGCCGAGCAGCACCGCCTCCGTCAGCACGGAGCGCCGCACCTGCCGGCGGTCCGCGCCGAGCGCCCGCAGAAGCCCCAACTCCCTTGTCCGCTGGGCTATCAGCATCGAGAACGTGTTGACGATGAGGAACACGCCGACCAGGACGGCGATCCCGGCAAAGCCCAACATCACGTATTTGATGACGTCGAGGAATCCGCCCAGATCGTCGACGGCCGACTTCGCGTCCTCGTCGGCCGTCTTCAAGTCGTAGGCCCCGCCCAGCTCCTGGCCGATGCGCCGCTTGAGGGTCGCGTCGGCGACGCCCGGCGCCGCGTCCACCGCGATGCTCGTCGCCCGGCCGGTGCCGCCCAGCAGCCTGCGCTGCGCGGTGCCGGTGTCGAGGAAGACGAGGGCAGCGCCCGGGTTCGTCGTACGGAACGTGGCGATGCCGACGACCTCGACCTTGAACGAGCCGGGCTCGGCGAGGACGGTGAGCGGGTCCCCGACGCGTACGTGCTTCTTGTCGGCCGTGTCCGCGTCGAGCAGTGCCTGGCGGGCGCCGCGCGGCGCGTGCCCCGACGTCAGGCGCACCGGACTGCGGTCCGTGGGCTCCCAGTTGGTGGCGATCGTGGGTGCGCCGGTGGTCGGCCCGACCGACTTGTTGTGCCGGTCGACGACGGTGATGTTCTCGACCCCGGCGTCGATGTGCGTGGCGGCCACGCCGTCGACCCGGTCGATCCGCCCGGCCAGCGACGCGGGCACCGTACGGACCGTGCCCGACGGCACCGACTCGTCGAAGTCGTCCTCCTTCGGGCCTACCCGCACGTCCGCGGACGTCGACGCGAAGAGCCGGTCGAAGGTGCGCGACACGGTGTCCGAGAAGATCAGGCTGCCCGCGACGAACGCCACCGACAGGACGACGGCGAGCGCGGACAGGACGAGGCGCCCCTTGTGCGCCAGGAAGCTCCGTAACGTCGCCTTCAGCATCGCTACGTCCGGGGGCCGGGCTTGTCGGCGACGGCGTGGCGCACGACGTCGAACTGCTTCAGGCGCTCCAGGACCGCCTCGGCGGTCGGCTCCCGCATCTCGTCCACGAGGCGGCCGTCGCCGAGGAAGAGGACCAGGTCGGCGTGGGCGGCGGCGCCCGGGTCGTGGGTCACCATGACCACGGTCTGCCCCAGCTCGTCCACGGATTGGCGCAGGAATCCGAGTACTTCGAGCCCGGCCCGCGAGTCCAGGTTCCCCGTCGGCTCGTCCGCGAAGATCAGCTCGGGGCGTGCGGCGAGCGCCCGCGCGCACGCGACGCGCTGCTGCTGCCCGCCGGACAGCTGGGCGGGACGGTGCTTCAGGCGGTCCCGCAGGCCGAGCGTGTCGATGACCTGCTCCAGCCACTTGGGGTCAGGGGACTTGCCCGCGATGTCCATCGGCAGCGTGATGTTCTCCGCCGCGTTCAGCGTGGGGATCAGGTTGAAGGACTGGAACATGAAGCCGATGCGATCGCGCCGCAGCCGCGTCAGTTCGCGCTCCTTCAGGCCCGTGATCTCCGTGTCACCGAGCCACACCTGTCCCGCGGAGACGGTGTCGAGTCCCGCCAGGCAGTGCATCAGCGTGGATTTCCCCGAGCCCGATGGGCCCATCACGGCCGTGAACCGGCCGCGCGCGATGTCCACGTCCACCGCGTCGAGCGCGAGCACCTGCGTCTCGCCGGAGCCGTACGCCTTCGTCAGGCCCCTGGCCCGCGCGGCGACGGCGGCATCCTTGGCCACACCCGCTCCCCCCACCCCAACTCCCTTGCTCCGTAAGCCAGTTGTGCATCCGACTTCGAGGCTCGACATCGGGTCCGAGGATAGCCGCTCGCACTGACAACGGGCCTTCAGAGCGCGTCCACGGCGCTCACTTTCCAGCCGTCCGAGGTCCGGGTCATGGTCATCCGGACCCGGTTGAGGTCCACGCGCGGAGGCCGCGGGCGCGTCCCCGGACACCTGCGCCACGGTGGCCCTGACGATCCCGTGGTACTTCTTCGCCTTCGGCCCGACCGCCTTCGACATCGTCTTGCGGTACTCGTCGCCGAAATCGCCGGTGATCCGGTCGCGGGCGGCGGCGAAGTCGCGGTCCGGGTGGCGGTAGTCGTAGGACAGGACCGCGGGCGCGGCCTTGCGGGCGGCCGCGAGGGCGGCGCCGCGCGCCTGCTCCGCGCGTACGCCGTCCCGGTAGCGCAGGCCGAGCACGACGGCCGCGACGAGGGTCGCGATCAGTACGAGGAGGAGGGCGGGCCGGGCGAGAGCGCACAGGGGCGGCCGGTCGTGGCTTGACGTCCTCGGGGGCGGTCGGCGTGTCCTTGATCGGCTCCGGGGCCTCCTTGATCGGCTCCAGGGCCCCCGACGCCGGGCGGCTGCAGGGCGTGGTGTGCCGGGCGGCGTCGGCGAGCCGGGCCGGCTCCTCCTCGACGAGCGCGGCGTCCTTCTCCTCGGCCTCCTCGGCCTTCCCGATCGGGCCCTCGGTACGCCCGCCGAGGAACTGCCGCACGACGGCCTCGTCACTGGTCAACAACTGCTCACGCGGCCCGAACAGCACCAGCTCCCGGCGGAAGAGCAGCCCGATGTTGTCGGGGACGGTGCGGGCGGACGCGATGTCGTGCGGAGTCCGGAGCACGCTCGTCGCACAACACGATCTGCGGATCCAGCATGAGCGCCCGTGTGAGCCCGGCCCGCTTGCGCATGCCACCCGATATCTCCCCGGGCAGCTTCTCCTCGGCGCCGAGAAGGCCGACCATGTCGACCTTCTCCATGACCATGCGCCGGATCTCCGTCCGCCTCGGCCTTGTGGGTGTGCTCGCGCAGCGGGAACGCGATGTTGTCGAAGAGGCTCATCGAGCCGAACAGCGCGCCGTCCTGGAACATCACGCCGAACAACCGCCGCACGTCGTACAGTTCGTGCTCGCGCAGCCGCGTGATGTCGCGCCCCGCGACCGTCACCGACCCGCGATCCGGCTTCAGCAGCCCGACGAGCGTCTTCAGGAACACCGACTTGCCGGTCCCCCGAAGGGCCGAGCAGCACCGAGATCTCACCGGCGGGCAGCGTCAACGAGACATCGCGCCAGACCACTTGCCGACCGAAGGACATGGCAAGCCCTTCGACCCGGATCTCCGCACCCATCCGGTCCCCCTCCGGCCACGCCGACACACTTCCGACACCTGCTCTACGGGGAGCCGGACCCGGTCCGTCGCATCGGAGACGGATTTCTTTCGGGGAGAGGGGGCTGATGCGGGGCGGTGTGGCCGGACGCCCCCGTCGAGCCCGGGTGGTGGGTTGTCGCCATTGGGTCCTGGGGTCGGGTGGGCAAAATTGAGCCCCTGCGGTGATTGAGCAGCGGGGTCCGGGGCGGAGCCCCGTGGCGGAGGCGGTAGCGCGGGCCGCGCCACCGCGATACCCAGCAGCACCACCGGCGGCAACGGCAACGGCAACCGCAACGACAACGGCAAGGCCAACGTCAACCTCAGCGGGACAACCGACCGCAACCGCGCCGCTCCCGCCTCCCTCCGTACACCCGGCACCACCCCAGAACCCCGGTCCCCCCGGGCACGGTCACGTACACCCCCTCCACCTCCCGGCACGGAACTCCCCACCGGCCGCACATACCCCACGGGCGCCCCGGCCCCCCGTGACTCCGCGGGCGGCACCGTGGCGCCGTGTCCCACCGTGGCCGGCACCACGAAACCCGCCACCACCAGGCCCACCGTCGCCGAGGACACCGCGACGGCCTGCGCGGGACCACTCGCGAGGAGTTTCCCGCGACCCCACAGGAACAGGGCGAGCCCCAGCGTCCCCGCCAAGGTCGTCCGCAACGTGCGCCGCGCCCGCGCGAGCAGCGACTCGACGGTCCGATAGCCGAGCCGCATCTCCAGCGCGACCTCGCTCACATCGAGGCCCTCGGACTTCAACCGCAGCGCCTCCGCCTGGCGCGCCGGCAACTGCGCGCTGCGAGCCGCCAACCATCGCGCCTCGTCCCGGTCGCACACGGCTTCCTCCACCGGGACGGGCCCCGGCACCGTGAGCGTAGGACTGCGATGCACCTCCGCCTCCCGCGTGACCTGCCGATGCCGGTCCACGCACAACCGCATCGTCACCGTCGTGAGCCACCCGCCGAGCCGCTCGTCGTCCAGGCCCGGCCGCTCCGCCGCACGCAGCATCGCCTCGTGCACCGCGTCCTCGGCGTCCTCCGGGGTCATGGATCCGCGCCGGGCCACCCTGAGCAGGTCCTCGCGGTGACTCCAGACCCGCAGCCAGTGCTCGGGATACGTGCCACGGCCCGCGGCCGAGGCGGCCGTGGTGACATTCGGTGTGTCCGGCATGTCCATCGGCATGAGGGCCCCTTCGCGCTCATCCGCAGGTCCTGTCCCGTCCGGCCCGCGAGGGTACAGCCGGAGATCAAAGGTGTGGAGAGGCACAGACGATCGATCGTCCGCGCCTTGCCGGTGCTAGCACAACGGCGCTAGCGTGTAGGTATGGCCAAGACGCAGTTGAACGTCAGGGTGGAAGAGGGCACCGCCCGCGCCGCCCGTGAGCGCGCGCTCGCCCAAGGGGTGAGTGTGAACCGGTACATCGAGGAGCTGGTGCGGCGCGACGCCGGCGAGCAGGGGCGGACGTTCGTCGACGCCGCCGCGGACTTCATGAAGCAGTACGAGTCGGTGTTCGCCGAGGAGTTCGGCGCGGACACCGAAGGCCGGCGCCGTCCCGTTGAGTGAACCGCCACAGCCGCCGCATCTCACCATCGACCTCGCCTGGCTGCTGATGGTCGCGGAGCAGAAGACCCCGGGTGACCCGCAGGTCACCGACTGGGGTGCCCTCGTGGGCGCGGTCGCCCGCCACCGAGCCGCGATATTCGACGTGCCGGTCTACGACTCGCCGCACGCGCGCGCCGCGTCCCTGCTCCAACTCCTCATCCACGTACCGGCGTTGGAACGGTCGAACGCGATGTTCGCGACGGCCGTGGCCTACGCGTACCTCGTGGCCAGCGGGCTGAAGATCGTCACGTCGCCGGAGCAGATCCGCGACCTGGCGCGGCTGGTGAAGACCGGCACGGCGACGGTCCACGACATCGAGAAGGAACTCCGCACCTGGAGCCTGTGAGGCCCCAGTCCGCCGTCGGCCGCCGGGCCGCGCCCAGCACACACGCCGACATCGGCTGCCGGGGCCGTGCCCCGGCATCGTCAGCGCCCGATGGACGCCGAGTTCCACCCCGGCCGCCCGCCACGACCGCCCCCACTTCCACCGCCTGGTCGGCGGACTGCCGCCCCGCCTTGGGCAATCTGCCGCCTTGGGCGGCAGGGTGGGCAAGGCGGCCCCCGGTGCCGCGCGCCCATGACGAGGGCGTCGACCCCGGCGAGGCTCGGGAACCCCGGTGCCGCGCACCCATCACGACAGGCGTCGCCCCGGTCAGGCCCCGGAACCCCCGCACCGCACACCCATCACCCCGAGCCCACCCCCGCCGGAACCCCCTTCCACACCCCGCCCAACTCCGGCCCCAACCACCCCTCCGCCCCACCCCGGAACGCCCCCGGCGACACCGACCCCGCCCCCGCCGGCACCGCGCCCACCAGTTCCGCCCCCGCCACCACCGGCAGATCCACCACATTGCAGCGCTCCGCGAGCCCCGGATCCCGGGGCCAGCTGCCGATGACGACCCCCGCCTGGTGAAGGCCGCGCGACCGCAACGCCTCACCCGTCAACTGCACGGAGTTCAACGTCCCGAGCCCCGCCGCCGCGACCACCAGCACCGGCGCCCCGAGCAACCTCGCCACGTCCGCCAACGTCGCACCCTCCTCGTCGAACCGAACGAGCAGACCCCCCGCCCCCTCGACCAGCACGAGGTCGTGCGAGGCCGTCAACTTCCCTACCGCCTCGGCGACTTGCCACGGCCGCACGGGCGCGAGCCCGGCCCGCGCCGCCGCCGTCCCCGGCGCGAGCGGCTCCGGATACCGCGCCAACTCCACCCCGGTCACCGCGTCCCCGGCGAGCCGCACCACCTCGTCCACGTCCCCCGGCTCCCCGGGCGCGACGCCCGTCTGCGCCGGTTTGAGCACGGCCACCGACCGCCCGGCCCGCGCCGCGACGGCCGCCACCGCGGCCGTCGTCACGGTCTTGCCCACCTCGGTCCCGGTCCCGGTCACCACCAGCACACTCACCTCGGCACTCACCCTTCCCTTGACGCGGCGGCAGCGACCGCGCACACCGCACGACCGATCCGTGCCACGTCGTCGTCGCTCGTGACATACGGCGGCATCGTGTAGACGAGGTCCCGGAACGGCCGCAGCCACACACCCTCCGCGACCGCCGCCCGCGTCGCCGCCGCCATGTCGACCTCACGGTCCAACTGGACGACGCCGATGGCCCCGAGGACCCGTACGTCCCGCACCCCCGCAAGACCCTCCGCATCCGCCAACCCGTCCCGCAGCCCCGCCTCGATCCGCTTCACCTCACCGCGCCAGTCCTGCTCCATCAGCAGATCGATCGACGCGCACGCGATCGCCGACGCGAGGGGATTCCCCATGAACGTCGGCCCGTGCGCGAGCACCGGCACCTCGCCCCGCGAGATCCCCTCGGCGACCCGTGCCGTGCACAACGTCGCCGCCATCGTCAGATAGCCACCGGTCAACGCCTTCCCGACGCACATCACATCGGGCGACACCCCCGCGTGCCCGGCCGCGAACAACTCCCCGGTCCGCCCGAACCCCGTGGCGATCTCGTCGAACACGAGCAGCACATCGTGCTCGTCGCACGCCTCCCGCAACACCCGCAGATACGCGGGGGAGTGGAACCGCATCCCGCCCGCGCCCTGCACGACCGGCTCCACGATCACGGCCGCCACCTCGTCCGCGTGCCGCCCGATCGCCTCCCGCAACAGCTCCGCGTACGACTCCTCGTACGCGTCGAAGCCGCTCGGCGGCTCGTTCACGAAGATCTGCTCCTGAAGCACACCCGCCCACAGCCCGTGCATCCCGCCCTCGGGGTCGCACACGGACATCGGCTGCCAGGTGTCACCGTGATAGCCGCCGCGCCACGTCAGCATCCGCCGCTTCTCCGGCCGGCCGAGCGAGCGCCAGTACTGCAGACACATCTTCAGGGCGACCTCGACCGACACGGACCCCGAGTCCGCGAGGAAGACGTGCTCAAGCCCCTCCGGTGACATGTCGACAAGGCGTTCCACGAGCCGTACCGCCGGCTCGTGCGTCAGGCCGCCGAACATCACATGGCTCATGCGGTCCAACTGGCCGCGCGCCGCCTCGTCGAGCACCGGGTGGCCGTAGCCGTGGATCGCCGACCACCACGACGACATCCCGTCGACCAGCTCGCCGTGTCCCGCGACCCGCAGCCGCACCCCGGCCGCCGACTCGACGACCAGGGGCTGCCGCGTTCCGGGCATCGGACCGTACGGGTGCCAGACGTGCCGCCGGTCCAGGTCGAGCAGTTCGGCCACGTTCAGCTCAGGCATTGGGCGCCAGATCCGTTCCCGCGCCCCGGCGACGTACGGCGACGAGATCGGTACGTGCCTCCGCGGGCTCGACCGGTGCAGCGACGGCCTCGTCCGACACGTCCGACACGTCCGCCACGTCCGTCTCGTCGGCGGACGCGCACACCGAACCGCATCCGCCGCCCGCCCGGTGCTCCGGCAGCGTCACCTGCTCCGTGCACTCGACCTCGAACCCCGCGTCCGCGATCATGTCCAGGTCGGCCTTCCCGGCCTGGCCCTCGCTCGTCAAGTAGTCGCCCAGGAAAATGGAGTTGGCGATGTGCAGCGCGAGCGGCTGCATCGACCGCAGATGCACCTCGCGGCCACCCGCGATCCGCACCTCCACGTCGGGGCACACGAACCGCACCATGGCCAGGATCCGCAGACACCGCTGCGGCGTCAGGTTCCACTCCTTGGCCAGCGGCGTCCCCTCGAACGGGATCAGGAAGTTCACCGGCACCGAATCCGGGTCCAACTCCCGCAGCCCGTACACGACATCGACCAGGTCCGCGTCGCTCTCGCCCATGCCCGCGATCAGGCCCGAGCACGCCGAAAGCCCCGCCCCGTGCGCCTTCTTCACGGTGTCGACGCGGTCCGCGTACGTGTGCGTCGTGGTGATGTCGCCGTACGTCGCCTCGGAGGTGTTGAGGTTGTGGTTGTACGCGTCGGCGCCCGCGCCGCGAAGGCGCTCCGCCTGCCCGTCGTCGAGCAGCCCGAGGCACGCGCACACCTCCACGCCCTCGTTCTCGGACTTGATCGCGTCGATGGTGCGCGCGACCCGGTCCACGTCCTTGTCCGTCGGCCCGCGCCCGCTCGCCACCAGACACACCCGCTTCGCGCCGCCCGCGACCCCGGCGGCCGCCGCCTTCGACGCCTCATCGGGCTTCAGCCACGTGTACTTGAGGATCTCCGCCTTCGAACCGAGGCGCTGCGAGCAGTACGAGCAGTCCTCCGGGCACAGGCCCGACTTGAGGTTCACCAGATAGTTGAGTTTCACCCGCCGCCCGAACCATTGGCGGCGCACCCTCCCGGCCGCGGCCACCACGTCGAGCAGTTCGTCGTCCGGCGTCGCGAGTACCGCGAGCGCCTCTTCACGGCTCGGCAGTTCGCGCCGAAGCCCCTTGTCCACCAGCGTGTTCAGCAGGTCCATGGGCCCTGATCCTTACCTATCCCGCGGCCCCGGGGAAAGGAGACTCTCTACAAAGGACGGCGTGCGTCGTGTGGGTATTGCCACATCCTGCCCGAGTGGCGCGGGCGCTAGTGTCTGTGCATTACCTACAAAGCACCGCTCACCCGTCGCCGGACTCGCAGAGGGACACATGGCCACGCCCCACACACCCGCGTTCGGCTGGATCGGCGCACAGCGGCGCGCCCGCGAGGCCGCGGGCCTCGTCCGCACCCTGCGCCCGCGCCCCGCGGACAGCCCGGTGCTCGACCTCGCGAGCAATGACTACCTGGGCCTCGCCCGGCACCCCGAGGTCGTCGAGGGCGCGGCCGGGGCCGCGCGCAGGTGGGGCGGCGGGGCCACCGGGTCCCGGCTGGTGACGGGCAGCACCGAGCTGCACGCCCAACTGGAGCGGGAACTGGCGGAGTTCTGCGGGTTCGAGGCGGCCCTGGTGTTCTCCTCCGGGTACGCGGCGAACCTCGCGGCCGTCACCGCGCTCGCCCCCCACGGCTCACTGATCGTGTCCGACGCGGGCAACCACGCCTCGCTGATCGACGGCTGCCGGCTCGCCCGCGGCACCACACAGGTGGCCCCGCACGCGGACCCGGAAGCCGTCCGCAAGGCGCTCGGCACACACGAAGGGCCCGCCGTCGTCGTCACCGACTCGGTCTTCTCGGTGGACGGCGACCAGGCCCCGATCGCCGAACTGGCCGCTGTGGCAAGGGAGTTCGGGGCGGGGCTGATCATCGACGACGCGCACGGACTCGGCGTCGTGGGCCCCGGCGGCCGCGGCGTTCCGTACGCGGCGGGACTCGCTGGCGCGGCCGACACCGTCGTCAGCGTGACGCTCTCCAAGTCCCTCGGCAGCCAGGGCGGCGCGGTCCTCGGCCCGGCCCACGTCATCGACCATCTCGTCAACGCGGCCCGCACCTTCATCTTCGACACGGGCCTCGCCCCGGCCGCGTGCGGCTCGGCCCTCGCGGCGCTGCGCCTCCTGCGCCGCGAGCCCGAACGTGCCGCACGAGCACGCGACGTAGCGACGTCCCTGCATCAACTCCTGCGAGACGAGGGCCTGTTGGCCGTCCGTCCCGACGCCGCGGTCGTCTCCGTGCGTGCCCCCTCGCCCGACGCGGCCCTCCGCTGGGCGGCGGACTGCCGGGACGCGGGACTCTCGGTGGGGTGTTTCCGGCCTCCTTCCGTGCCCGACGGCATCGCGCGGCTGCGACTGACCGCCCGCGCCGACCTCACGGGGACCGAGGTCACCGAGGCCGTCCGGGTGATCAGCCGCACCGCTCCCGACGGGGCGTCTACCGCAGGGAGTTGACGAACGCCCGCCATGACTCCGACGTGAACAGAAGCGCGGGCCCCGTCGTGCGCTTGGAGTCGCGGACGGCCAGCAGACCGGCCGTCGCACTCGTCGTCAACGGGGCCGTCTCCACACAGTTGTTGGCGCCGGTACTACGGCTGCTGCGCCGCCATCGGACGCCGCTCAGCGACGTACTGCAGGCAATGGTCATGTTGCCTCCTCACGCGTTGCCGGCGCACGACGAGGTGTCGGCGTCCTCGCTTACCCGGCAATCTCTGCGATGAATTCCAGTGAATCCTCGGGTGACCTGGCATGGAGCAGAAGAGCGTCAAAGGCGTCCGTGTACGCCTTGAGGTCTTCTTTCCGTTCCAGGTAGAGGCTACTCGTCAAATGGTCGAGAACAACCACATCCAGATCAGATGTGTTCGGAAAAGAGAACACAACGAAAGGCCCCGTCAAGCCGATATGGCCCCCCGACGAGAACGGAAGCACCTGGATCCGGACATGCGGCAGTTCCGCCGCCTCGATCAGATGCGTCAACTGCCGCCGCAGCACTCCGTTCCCGCCCACCTCCCTGCGCAGCACCGCCTCGTCGAGCACCGCGGTGAGCCGCAGCGGCGGCTCCGCGCGCAGCACGTCCTGGCGTGCGAGCCGCACCTCCACCAGCGCGTCGATGTGCCGGTCCGGCGCCCCGTTCAGCACCGAACGAGTCACCGCGTGCGCGTACTCGGGTGTCTGAAGAAGCCCCGGTACGACGCTCGTCTCCAGAGTCCTGATGCGGCACGCCTGGGACTCCAGGCTGATGAAGTCGCGGTACGCGGGCGGCAACAGGCCCCGGTACGCGTGCCACCAGTGCTGTCCGCCCGCGTCGTTCCCGCCGGCCAACGCGACCACCAGATCGCGGAGTCGGGGATCGCGGGCCTCGAAGGCGTCGAGCAGCCGCAGCACGTCCGAAGGCTTCACGCCGCTGCGGCCTGTTTCGATCCTGCTGACCTTCGACTGGTGCCAGCCGACGAGCCGGGCCGCCTCCCCGCTCGTGAGGCCGGCCTGGACGCGCAGCGTCCGCAATTCTGCCCCGAGCTTGCGACGGCGTACCGCGGGACCGTATTTCATGGAGGACTCCTCGGGCTCCTCGCGCCACCCGGCCGGACTCCCTCCCGGCCCGCACGGAGCGCGTGTCTGAGCCGACGGTAGAGGACGGAGCGTACCTCGGCCCAAATACGGTCCACCGTCGCAGAGTTCACCGCATCGAGCGACAGATATATGCATATCTTGGGGGATCGGCACCACTGGGGGACGTCCGAGTGGTAATCTGGCGCGAAGCAGTTGCCGGGGGCCGAGCGCGAGCGATCCGCGAGGCCGGACGAGCCACCTCGGCGGGAAAGGGACACGTCGCCATGGCAGACCACCAGGAAGCATCCGTCACGCTGCCGAGCGATCCCGCCTCGGTCTCGTCCGCCCGCGGGTATGTCGCCTCCGTCCTCACGGAGTGGGGCATGGCGCCGGGGTCGGACGCGGCGGACACCATCCGCCTGATCGTGTCCGAACTCGCGACGAACGCGGTGCAGCACACCCTCGGCCAGTCACCCACGTTCACCGTCGACATGGAGCTGGAGCGTGACGAGCAGCTGCGTATCGGCGTCACCGACAGTCACCCCCGCTACCCCAAGCGGCTGCCGGCCGCGGTCCAGCAGGACAACGGGCGGGGCATGGTCATCATCCGCTGCCTCACCGCGGAGTGCGGCGGCAACCTGACGGTGCGGCCGACGCCCGAGGGCGGTAAGACGGTGCTGATCACCCTGCCGTGGGTGGCCGCCCCGGTCAGCCGTCCCGCCTGAGGACCGCCCGCCGCATCAGCCACGGCAGCACTCCCCACAGTCCCGTACAGACGCAGAACGTCCCCGCGCCCGCCGCGATCCCGCCGCCCCTGCCGACCGTCACATCGACCACGAGCAGCACGGACCCGCTCAGCGCGAGCACCAGCGCCGCCATCCCGAACGCGGCGAGCCGCGAGGACACCTGCACGATCAGCCGCTTCGCGCCCAGTTGGAACAGCATCCGGTGCACCGCGGCCGGCGCCGTGAACAGCGCGGCCGCGATGACCGTGAGGAGCAACGTCGTGACATACGTGGCCCGTTGGACCGTGTCGAGGGAGGGAAAGCGCGGCGTGAACGCCAGCGTCAACAAGAACGCGAACAGGAACTGCACGCCGGTCTGGGTGACCCGGAGCTCCTGAAGGAGTTCTCCGAAGTTCCGATCGGCGCGTTCCAACGACGTCTCGTTGCGCTCTTCCATCCCCTACGAGTATCCGTCCGGGGCACGCTCAAGCGCGAGCGCGGCGGATCACCGGACCCGGCCGTACAGCACGCTGTTCGTCCAGATCCGCTCGAGACGCACCACCGAACCGGTCTTCGGGGAGTGCCAGATGCGGCCCTTACCGGCGTAGATACCGACGTGGTAGATGCTCCTGCCGGAGCGGAAGAACACCAGGTCACCGCGGGTGCGATGGGACCTGGAGATGTGCTTGGTCTTGTTGTACTGCTGGGCCGCGGTGCGCGGCAGCTTCTTGCCCGCCCGCTTGAACGAATAGAGCGTGAGGCCCGAGCAGTCGAACCGGTGCGGCCCGGCGGCGCCCCACTTGTACGGTGCACCCTTCTTGGACGCGGCGATGTGCAGTGCCTTGACGGATGCCGTGGCCGCTGATGCCTCGGACGCGGCGCCGGGGACCATGAGTCCCGCGCCGGCGACGGCGATGGAGAGGGCGGAAGCGGTACCCGCCCGGGTCAGCAGCGACGGAACACGATTCAGCGCAGTCATGCGCAACCCTTCGTCAGCCGCCTGTGAAGGATGACCTGTCGGGTTCGGGTGGCGAAGTTGCCCGGCCGCGTCCTGCGGCTTCACCCCAAGGACCGTCCGGCGCGGCCTCTGACGAGGCGCGGCGGGGGCCCGTCGTGCTCGGGTCCTCCACTCCTGCCGATGCACTCCTGTCGACCTGGCATCCGCACGGCGGCAGGACTCGGCGTCCGTGCGGACCGCCCCGCCGCGGCGGCGGGGGCTTGTCGTCGCAACGGATCTTCACGCACCGCGCAGACGAAAACCGAGCTGAACCGGCGGTAAGTGAGTCTCGTCACCCTTGACCCGTTCGGGTGGACGGTGCGGCATTCGCCCCCGACCGCCGAGGCCCGACGAGCCCCGCACCAGCGGCGGAACGAGGAATTCCGGCAGCCGACTACGGCCTGTGCGCAACTTTGCCGGGCTCATCGGCGTACCGGACGCTGGGCCGTCCGGGGTACCCCATCTGGGTCGTTTGGATCGCCGCGTGGCGCTTCGGGATGTCCGGTGAGCGGTCTACGACTTCAAGTGAGCGGGCTACGACTTCAACTGACCGACTCTGGCGGCAAAGTGACCCGCCGGGTGCGCCGTTCCCCGTCGAGCACGCGCAGCGCCCGCGCCAGCGTGCCCGCGTGCACCCGGCTCTCGCCCCTCCGGTGCATTAGGTCCAGCGCGTCCCGCAGCGCCACCGCCCGGCTCACCAGCGCCTGCGCCGCGCGCAGCCCGCTGTAGGTGTCGTCGCCGCGGGCCGGGTTGATCCGCGCGATGAGGTCGACCACCTCCAGATAGCGGTCCACGAGCTCGCACTCGGCGCGGGTCATCGCGGGCAGCGGCGCGGGTTCTGGCGGATACATCGGCCGATCACCTCGCGCCGGGGGAGCGCAGCGTGGCCGTCCTGCTCTCCACGACGTGGTCCACCAGGCCGTATTCGAGGGCCTGTTGCGCCGTCAGCACGGTGTCCCGCTCGATGTCCGCGCCGACCTGGTCCTTGGAGCGCCCGCTGTGCAGGGCGAGCAGCTCCTCCAACTGGTCGCGCATGCGCGTGAGTTCGCTCGCGTAGATCTCCAGGTCGCTCGGCTGGCCCTGGGCCGGCTCGGGCAGCGAGGGCTGGTCGATCACCACGCGCGCGCCGGGCAGCGTCATCCGCTTCCCCGGCGCGCCCGCCGCGAGCAGCACCGCGGCCACGGACGAGCACTGGCCGAGGCAGGTCGTCGCCACGTCGCAGCTGACGAACTGCATCGTGTCGTAGAGCGCGGTCATCGCGCTGAACGAGCCGCCCGGAGAGTTGATGTACAGGGAGATGTCCTGGTCGGGCGCCAGGTACTCGAGGTGCATGAACTGCGCCATCACATCGTTCGCCGAGACGTCGTCGATCGGCGTCCCGAGGAACACGATGCGCTCTTCCAGAAGCTTCGAATACGGGTCGAGGGTGCGGCTCCCCGAACTGGTGCGCTCGGTGAACTCGGGCAGGACGTAGCGGCCGTACGGATGGGGCATGGTGCCTCCTCATGACGCTGCTTCAAGGCCTGCGAGGCCTTCAGTGTCTGCTGCAAGGCCCCTTCTCTAAAAATGTACAGGACGTACATGACGTACGATGGTGAGCATGGCCTATGAGATTCCGGTGACGCAAGCCAGGGCTGAGCTCGCCGACCTGATCAACCGCGTCGTGTACGGCGGCGACCGCGTGGTCGTCACCCGGCACGGCAAGCCGCTCGTCGCCCTGGTCTCGGCCGCCGACCTGGAGCGACTCGAGGCGATGGGGGAGCCCGTCGGGGACGTCGTGGATGAACCGGCGGTCACGTCTGTGTCACGGATCGGCACCCTGACGTCCGCTCCCGGCGAACAGCAAAGGTTCGGTATTGCCGCCGAGCACCGCGGCCCCGAGATCAGGTAGCGCGGCGGGCGTTCAGCAATGAGACGGTCAAGCGACGGTTAACGTCGTTGAAACTCCGCCCAATTACCCTCCAGTCGCAGGTCATCGGCCACTTTCCGTGGCAGGGGTCCGCACAGATGTCCGTTTTTCTTGTGTGTTACATCTAGACCCGTCGCGGTGGCCGCGGCAGCCGGTCCCGCACGGTCCGGCGTGAAGGACTGTGAGGTGGGATTCGTGCATTTGACCCCGCATGAGCAGGAGAGACTGCTCATACATGTGGCTGCCGACGTGGCCGAGAAGCGTCGGGCACGGGGTCTGAAGCTCAATCACCCCGAGGCGGTCGCACTGATCACGTCGCACATCCTCGAAGGTGCCCGCGACGGTCGCACCGTCGCCGAACTCATGGCATCCGGGCGCAAGTTGCTCACCCGCGACGACGTCATGGAGGGCATCCCCGAGATGATCCACGACGTGCAGGTCGAGGCGACGTTCCCGGACGGCACCAAGCTCGTCACCGTGCACGAGCCGATCGTCTGACGGGAGAGCGGACATCATGATTCCCGGAGAGATCCTCTTCGCCGACGAGCCGGTTGTGTACAACGAGGGCCGCGACGTCATACGTATGACGGTCCTCAACGCCGCCGACCGGCCCATCCAGGTCGGCTCCCACTACCACTTCTACGAGGCCAGCCCCGGCCTCGACTTCGACCGCGCCGCCGCCCGCGGCAAGCGGCTGAACATCGCCGCGGGCACCGCCGTTCGCTTCGAACCCGGCATCCCCGTCGACGTCGAACTCGTATCCCTCGCAGGCAACCGCATCGTCACCGGCCTGCGCGGCGAGACCGGAGGTGCCCTCGATGCCTGAGCTGTCCCGCGCCGCATACGCCGATCTGTTCGGCCCCACCACCGGCGACCGCATCCGGCTCGCCGACACCGACCTGCTCGTCGAGATCGAGGAGGACCGCTCCGGCGGGCCCGGCCTCTCCGGCGACGAGTCCGTCTTCGGCGGCGGCAAGGTCATCCGCGAGTCCATGGGCCAGTCCCGCGCCACCCGCGCCGAGGGCACCCCGGACACGGTCATCACCGGCGCCGTGATCATCGACCACTGGGGCATCGTCAAGGCCGACATCGGCATCCGCGACGGCCGCATCACGGCGATCGGCAAGTCCGGCAACCCGGACACCATGGACGGCGTCCACCCCGACCTCGTCCTCGGCCCGGACACCGAGGTCATCGCGGGCAACGGCAAGATCGTCACCGCCGGCGGCATCGACACCCACATCCACTTCATCTCGCCGACCCAGTTCGACGAGGCCCTCGCCTCCGGCGTCACCACGCTGGTCGGCGGCGGCACGGGACCGGCCGAGGGCTCCAAGGCGACCACCATCACGCCCGGTTCCTGGCACCTCGCCCGGATGTTCGCGGCGATGGAGAACAGCCCGGTCAACATCGGCTTCCTCGGCAAGGGCAACACCATGTCGAAGGACTCGATGCGCGCCCAGCTGCGCGGCGGGGCCATCGGCTTCAAGGTCCACGAGGACTGGGGCGCGACCCCGGCCGTGATCGACGCCTGCCTCGACGTCTGCGAGGAGTCCGGCGTCCAACTCGCCGTCCACTCCGACACGTTGAACGAGGCCGGCTTCGTCCAGGACACCTTCGACGCGGTCGCCGGGCGCACCCTGCACGCCTTCCACGTCGAGGGCGCGGGCGGCGGACACGCACCCGACATGATCACGGCGGTCTCGCTGCCGAACATGCTGCCGTCGTCCACCAACCCGACCCGGCCGCACACCGTCAACACCGTCGAGGAACACCTCGACATGCTGATGGTCTGCCACCACCTCAACCCGGCGGTGCCCGAGGACCTGGCCTTCGCCGAGTCCCGCATCCGGCCCACCACCATCGCGGCCGAGGACATCCTGCACGACCTCGGCGCCATCTCGATCATGTCCTCGGACTCGCAGGCCATGGGCCGCGTCGGCGAGGTCATCATGCGGACCTGGCAGACCGCGCATGTGATGAAGCGCCGCCGCGGCTTCCTGCCCGGCGACACCCGCGCAGACAACGCGCGCGCCCGCCGCTACGTCGCCAAGTACACGATCAACGCGGCCGTCTCGCAGGGCATCGACCACGAGGTCGGCTCCGTGGAGTCCGGCAAGCTCGCCGACCTGGTCCTCTGGGACCCGAAGTTCTTCGGCGTGAAGCCGCAGCTCGTCGTCAAGGGCGGCCAGATCGCGTACGCGCAGATGGGCGACGGCAACGCGTCCATCCCCACGCCGCAGCCGATCCTGCCGCGCCCGATGTACGGCGCGTACGGCAAGGCCCCGCAGGCCAACTCGGTCAACTTCACCAGCGAGTGGGCGATCGAGGACGGGCTGCCGGAGCGCCTCGGGCTCGGCCGTTCGTTCGTGCCGATCCACTCCACCCGCGGACGCGGCAAGGCCGACATGATCAACAACGACGCCCTGCCGCGCGTCGAGGTCGCCCCCGACTCGTTCGCCGTGACCATCGACGGCGAGCTCGTCGAGCCCGCCCCGGCCGCCGAACTGCCGCTCGCGCAGCGGTACTTCCTGTTCTGATGCGGGTTCACACGGGCCGGGTGCGTACGTCATGACGCGCGCCGCGCTCCTCGTTCTGGCCGACGGCCGCTTCCCCGCCGGAGGGCACGCGCACTCCGGCGGGGCGGAGGCCGCGGTCAAGGCGGGACGCATCACCGACGCGGCGAGCCTTGAGGCGTTCTGCCGGGGCCGCCTGTACACCAGCGGCGCCGTGACCGCGGCCCTCGCCGCGGCCGCCGCGCTCGGCATCGACCCGGGCACGCTCGACGAAGCTGCCGACGCGCGTACGCCGTCGCCGGCGCTGCGGGTCGCCGCCCGCAAGCTCGGCCGGCAGATGATGCGGGCGGCCCGCGCCACCTGGCCGCACCCCGAACTCGACGCCCTTGCACGGCAGTTCCCCAAGGGGGCGCACCAGCCGGTCGTACTCGGACTCGCCGCGCGGGCGGCCGGTCTCGGGGCGGAGGACGCCGCGTACTGCTCCGCGTACGAAGGCGTGGGCGGGGCCGCGACCGCCGTGGTGCGGTTGCTGAGCCTCGACCCGTTCGACGCGACCGGGGTTCTCGCGCGGCTCGCGCCCGAGATCGACCGGGTCGTCGCGGACGCCGTGGAGGCGGCGCGGCGGGCGGTCGACCAGGGGGTCGACGCGCTGCCCGCGGGGTCGGCGCCGCTTCTCGAGATCGGCGCCGAGGCCCATGCGGCGTGGCCCGTGCGGCTGTTCGCGTCCTAGCGGAAGTCGCCCCCGCCGCCCCTTCCCCTTCCCGACCCCGGGGGCTTCGCCCCCGGACCCCTTGTCGGCCTGAACGGCCTCGTCCTCAAGTGCCGGACACGCTGAGAAGACACAGATTGGAGCCGTGGATCACCATGCACCTTGGACACACTCACGACGAAGCCTCCGCCGTTTCCGCGGACGCCCAGCGGCCCGACGGCACCCGGCGGGCGCTGCGGATCGGGCTCGGCGGGCCCGTCGGTTCGGGCAAGACGGCCACCGTCGCCGCGCTCTGCCGCGCTCTGCGCGAGGAGCTCTCGCTGGCCGTCGTCACGAACGACATCTACACGCGCGAGGACGCCGCGTTCCTGCTGCGCGAGGCCGTGCTCCCGCCCGAGCGGATCACCGCCGTCGAGACCGGCGCCTGCCCGCACACCGCGATCCGCGACGACATCTCCGCGAACCTGGAGGCCGTCGAGGACCTGGAGGACGAGGTCGGCCCGCTCGACCTGATCCTCATCGAGTCCGGCGGCGACAACCTCACCGCCACCTTCTCCAAGGGGCTCATCGACGCGCAGATCTTCGTGATCGACGTCGCGGGCGGCGACGACATCCCGCGCAAGGGCGGCCCCGGCGTCACCACCGCCGACCTGCTCGTCATCAACAAGACCGATCTCGCCCCGCACGTCGGCTCCGACCTGGCGCGGATGGAGGCCGACGCCAAGGAGGCGCGGGCCGAACTCCCCGTCGTGCTGCAGTCCCTGCGCTCCGAGGTCGGCGTCGGGGACGTCGCCGCCTGGGTGCGGGCGCAGCTCGCCGCGTGGACCGCGTGAGCGCGGGAGTCCGCTCCGCCGCCCGGATCGTCGCGCGCGGCGACGGGCGGGGCGGGACCGCGCTGCCCGTCGTGGAGGGCGAGGGCTCGTTCGCGCTGCGCCGCACCCGCGGCGCGAGCCCGGCAGAGGCCCGCGTCATGCTCGTCGGCGCCATGAGCGGCCCGCTCGGCGGCGACCACCTCACCGTCGAGGCGCGCGCCGAGGAGGGCGCCCACCTGCACGTCGGCTCCATCGCCGCGACCATCGCCCTGCCCGGCCAGGCCAAGGGCGAGGCCCACTACGACGTACGCCTCGACGTCGCCGACGGGGCCCAACTGGACTGGCTCCCGGAGCAGTTGATCTCGGCGGGCGGGAGCGACCTGCGGGTGTCCACGCGCGCCGACCTGGCGCCGGGCGCGCGGCTCGTGCTGCGCGAGGAGCAGGTGCTCGGGCGCGTGGGGGAGGAGCCCGGCCGGCTCACCAGCCGGCTCACCGTGTACCGGGCGGGGCGTCCGCTGCTCGACCAGGAGCTGGCCTGCGGGCCGGGCGCGCCCGGCGGCTGGGACGGCCCCGCCGTCCTCGCCGGTCACCGCGCCCTCGGCCAACTCGTCGTCGTACGCCCGGAATTCGAGACGCAGAAGCCGTCCGCGGCCCTCCTCGACGAGGCCGGAACGGCCGCGCTGACACCGCTGGCGGGCCCCGCCGTGCTGGTCACGGCGGTCGCGCCGGACGCCCTGCGGCTGCGCCGAACGCTCGACGAAGCGCTGGGCCGATTGGCCTGAACCGCTCACCGGGGCGAGTCATACCGTTTATCGGATTGGTAAAGAACGTCCGCTGTCTCTGTCGCCAGGGACCCCGCACACGTCAGGATCCGCGTACCGATCAGCAACACGATCGACGTACGGATCGAATCGATGTGCGGGAGGCCTCACTTGAGACGGACCAGACAGACAGCGCGCGGCAGCCGGAAGGCGGTGATCGGTTCCGCGGGCGCTTTCGCCGCCGCGGCGCTGATAGCGGGCGCGGTCTCCGCCCCCGCAGCCCAGGCCGACGCGGCCAAGTCCGCCGGCACCGCCAACCTCCAGGCGCGCGGCGCGGCCTTCGCCGCCGCCAAGGCCGCGAAGGCCGGCGTCGACTGGAAGGACTGCCCCGCGGACTGGGGCTTCGCCAAGCCCATCGAGTGCGGCTGGGTCAGCGTGCCGCTCGACTACGCGAAGCCGAACGGCAAGCAGATCAAGCTCGCCGTGGACCGCATCGGCAACACCGGCACCAAGGACGAGCGCCAGGGCTCCCTCGTCTACAACCCGGGCGGCCCCGGCGGCTCCGGCATGCGCTTCCCGACGCGCGTGACCACCAAGAACCCGATCTACGCGAAGATGGCGAAGGCCTACGACTTCGTCGGCTTCGACCCGCGCGGTGTCGGTCACTCCGCGCCGATCTCGTGCGTCGACCCGCAGGAGTACGTCAAGGCGCCCAAGGCCGACCCGGTCCCGGACACCGAGGCGGACAAGCTCGGCCAGCGCAAGCTCGCCAAGGAGTACGCGGACGGCTGCTACGAGAAGAGCGGCGACATGCTGCCGCAGATGACGACGCCGAACACCGCGCGCGACCTCGACGTCATCCGTGCCGCCCTCGGTGACAAGAAGCTCAACTACCTCGGCGTCTCCTACGGCACCTACCTGGGCGCCGTCTACGGCACGCTCTTCCCGGGCCACGTCCGCCGCATGATCGTCGACAGCGTCGTCAACCCGGCCAAGAGCAACATCTGGTACCAGGCGAACCTGAACCAGGACATCGCCTTCGAGGGCCGCTGGAAGGACTGGCAGGACTGGGTCGCCAAGAACGACGCGACCTTCCACCTCGGCGACACCCGCGCGAAGGTGCAGCAGCAGTGGGAGACCCTGCGCGCCGCCGCGAAGAAGAACCCCATCGGCGGGGTCGTGGGACCGGCCGAGCTGATCGCCTTCTTCCAGAGCGCGCCGTACTACGACTCCTCGTGGGTGCCGGTCGCCCAGACCTGGAGCAAGTACGTCGCCGGTGACACCCAGGCACTGGTCGACGCCGCCGCCCCCGACATGTCGGACACCGCGGGCAACGCCACCGCGGAGAACAGCAACGCGGTCTACACGGCCGTTGAGTGCGCCGACGCCAAGTGGCCCACCAGCTGGTCCAAGTGGGACAAGGACAACACCGCGCTGAACAAGCAGTACCCGTTCATGACGTGGGCCAACGCGTGGATGAACCTGCCCTGCGCCACCTGGAAGACCAAGCAGCAGACGCCGCTGGACGTGAAGACCGGCAAGGGCCTGCCGCCGGTCCTCATCGTGCAGTCCACGCGTGACGCCGCCACCCCGTACGAGGGCGCCGTCGAGCTGCACAAGCGCTTCAAGGGCTCCCGCCTGATCACCGAGAAGGACGCGGGCTCGCACGGCGTCACGGGTCTGACCAACCCCTGCATCAACGACCGGGTCGACACCTACATGCTCACCGGCAAGAGCGACAGCAAGGACGTGACGTGCGCCCCGCACGCCACGCCCAAGCCGTAGCCGTAGCCGTAGCCGTAGCAGTTCGCTAGGTCTACGCGGCCCGGGACGCCAGCCAGGCGTCCTCGGCCGCGTAGTCGAACAGGCCGGTCGTGTAGTTCGCCACCATCTTCGGGAAACCGTCGACCCAGTCCTGCTCCCGCAGCCGCGCCGTCAGCCACTCGACCGTCTCCGGCAGCGCGTCGGCGTACGTCGTCACCGGCTTGTACCCCAACTCCCGCTCGGCGGCCGACATGTCGAAGAGGAACGGGTACGGCAGCGACCACGGGGTGTCCCCGACGGTCTCCGCGGGCGGCGGCCCGTCCACGAGTACCGTCTCCGTCTCCACCCCCATCAGCTCGTCGATCATCGCGCCGATCTCGGCGACGGTGGGGCAGTCCGGGTCGGCGCCGTTGAGCACCCGCGACCCCGGACGCGCCGCGGCAAGTCGCACCAGCTCCGCCAGGTTCCGCACGCTCGCCGGGTTGAAGCGACTCTCCCCGTTGAACGCCAGCACGCGCCGGCGGCGCCCGTCGAGGTTCCGCTTCACGAAGTACAGCTCGCGCGGCGTGCGGCAGTACGGGCCGTGCACCGCGGACGCCCGCAGCAGGGTCGTCGGCAGCGCCTCGCCGAGCGCCAGCAGATCCCGCTCCAGTCGCACCTTGCGCGTCCCGTACGTCGCCTCGCCCGGCCCGACCGTCCGGTCGCTCTCCTTGACGGGGCCCGGGTAGCGCGGCCAGCCGTCCGGCTCGGTCTGCGTATCGAAACTGCGCCCGTTCTCGTCCTCGTAGACGGCGCCGCTGGAGATCACCACCGCCGAGCCGATCCGGCCGGAAAGGCCGGCCAGCTGCCGCCCGTGCTCCCGGGTGAAGGCCACCATGTCGACGACGAGGTCGACGCCGTCCCCGACCAACTCCGCGAGCGCCGCGCCGTCCTCCCGGTCGAGCCGCACCGCCCGCACCCCGTCGGGCCAGCCCGCGTCCCGCCCGCCACCGCGCGAGGCCGCCGTCACCTCCCAGCCGTCCTCCGCGAGCGCCCGCACCGCGGGCCGCCCGATCTGCCCTGCCGCACCGATCACCAATGCCTTCTTCATGACCGGACCGTACGTCGGTGAGGCCGCCCGCACCCGGGAATCTGCTCAGCGCAGAGCGCGGAACCCGGAGGAGGAGATCAACTCAGCGGCATCCGCGGGAACTTCCGGGCCCTCTCCTCCTCGGCCTCCGCCTTCACGAGCGCCGCGTACTTGTCGACGTACTCCTGCCCGGACAGCTCCAGGATCGCGTACATGATCTCGTCGGTGACCGCCCGCAGGATCGTCTTCTCGTCGTCCATGCCGAGGTAGCGGGAGAAGTCGAGCGGCTCGCCGAACCGGATCGTCACCCGGTGCATCTTCGGGATCTTCTGACCCGGCGGCTGCGCCTCGAACGTGCCGATCATCGCGCACGGGACCACCGGGGCCCGCGCCTTGAGCGCCATCGCGGCGACGCCGACCTTGCCCTTGTACAGGCGCCCGTCGTGCGAGCGCGTGCCCTCGGGGTAGATGCCCAGCAACTCCCCGCGGCCCAGCACCCCGAGCCCCTCGCGGATCGCCGCCTGCCCGGCCTCCTTGCCCGAACGGTCGACCGGGATCTGGCCCGCGCTGCGGAAGAACGCGGCGGTGAGCCGGCCCCTGAGCCCGGGCCCGGTGAAGTACTCGGCCTTCGCCAGGAACGTGATCCGCCGCTTGATGATCGCGGGCATCAGGAAGTGATCGGCGAACGACAGATGATTGCCCGCGACGATCGCGGCGCCGGACTCCGGTATGTGCTCCAGGCCCTCGATCCGGGGCCGGAACAGCAGCCGCAGCAGCGGCCCGAGGATCACGTACTTGAGCAGCCGGTAGAACATCCCGATCGCCTTCCCCCACGAACCACTTGAACCACTGGAGCCACTTGGAACGCTTGTACTGCCGCTTGTACCGCCGCGTGCTTGCGCACAGTAACCAATCGGAAGCGCCGACGCGAGAGCCCGATCGGGCCCCGTCCGGGGCCGGTACGGCGCGTCCGCTTGGCGGTGGAGGTCCCGGCAGGTGGCCTGTTTCCACCCTGACGTCCAGCACCGGAGGTATTTCCGTATGCGTTCCGTCTACGTGGCCGCTGCCGCGTTCCTGTCCCTGGCCGCGGCCGCCCCGGCCGCGAGCGCCGTGGCCACCGGGCCCGAGCGGCCGGGCGAGCTGTTCCTGACCGTCTCCGGTGCCGATGACACCTGGATCCGCGGCGTCCACCTGAACTGCGAGCCGGAGCCCTCGGGCGAGCACCCGCACGCCGCCGACGCCTGCGCGGCCCTGGAGGCGGCCGGCGGCGACCTGGACGCACTGCCGGTCCGGCAGCAGATGTGCACCCAGGTCTACGACCCGGTCACCGTCGAGGCCACCGGTACGTACCGCGGCAAGGCGATCGCCTGGCACAAGACCTTCGGCAACCCCTGCGCGATGGAGGCGTCGACGGGCCCCGTCTTCCGCTTCTGAGCCCCGGTGGCGTCCGCCGTCAGTTGCTGCGCGACGCCACCATGGCCACGGTGAGCAGACCGAGCACCACCCAGCCGAACCACAGCCACCCATTGCTGCCGAGCGCCACCGTGTAGGCGGTCACGGCCACCAGGCCGCCCACGGTGAACGCACCCATCGTCTTCGTGGAACCGGGCATCACACACCCTCCTCCCAGCAGCCGGACCGAGTCCGAGCCGCGACCAGGAGGCCATACTCACCCGTAACGGGGCAGTGGCGCTACTGCCGCGCGCGGGGCGGTGCTACTGGCCGCGCGTGTTGAGAGACGCGAGGTAGGCGTTGTACGCCGCCAGTTCCTTGTCGCCGTCCCGGTCCGCGGCACGGTCCTTGCGGCGCGCCTGACGGTCCTCCGACTTCTTCCACTGGAAGAGCAGGGCCAGCAGGACGAGGACCGAGGGCACCTCGCTGAACGCCCAGGCGATGCCGCCCGCCGCCGTCTGGTCGGCGAGCGGATCGATGCCCAGGGAGGCCGGCGGGTTCTCGAACGTGCCGACCATCGTCGTCGACGCCATCATCAGCGCGATCCCGAAGAAGGCGTGGAACGGCATGCCCGCGAACAGCTCCAGCATCCGCATCACGTAGCCGGGCCGGTGCGGCCCCGGGTCCACGCCCATGATCGGCCAGAAGAACACCAGGCCGACGGCGAGGAAGTGCACCATCATCGCGAGATGGCCGACCTTGGAGCCCATGAGGAAGTCGAAGAGCGGCGTGAAGTAGAGCGCGTACAGGCTCGCGATGAACAGCGGGATCGTGAAGGCGGCGTGCGTGATGATCCGCATGTAGCGGCTGTGCAGCAGCCAAAGGAGCACCTCGCGCGGCCCCTTGCTGCCGCGCTTCGCGGACACCGGCAGCGCCCGCAGCGCGAGCGTGATCGGGGCGCCCATCAGGAGCAGGATCGGCGACAGCATGCTGATGACCATGTGCTGCACCATGTGCACGCTGAACATGACCATGCCGTAGTCGTTGAGCTTGGTGCACATCACCAGACCGATGGTGAGCACGCCCACGACGAACGTGATCGTCCGGGACACCGGCCACGCGTCACCGCGCCGGTTCAGGCGCACCACGCCCCATCCGTAGAGGGCGAGCGCCAGCAGGCACCCGACGAGGAAGAAGGGGTCGGCCGACCATTCCAGGCCACGCCCCAGCGTGAACGGCGGCAGATCCATGTTCATGCCGTGCCCGCTGTGATCCATCCGCCGGCTCCTGTTGCTCGTTTCGTACGGATTGTGCGCCCCCAGACTAGAACTGCCCCCCGGCCGCTGTTTCGGCCGGGGGGGGCAGTTCCGTGCGGTGTGGGGCGGTGTGGGGCGGTGTGCGGATCAGAGCACGCACTCGGCTTCGGCGTACCGCTCGTCCGGCACCGTCTTCAGCGTCTCCACGGCCTCGGCCAGCGACGTCATCACGATGTCGGTGCCGCGCAGCGCCGTCATCTTGCCGAACTCGCCGCGGTGCACGGCCTCGACGGCGTGCCAGCCGAACCGGGTCGCGAGCACGCGGTCGTACGCGGTGGGGGTGCCGCCGCGCTGGACATGGCCGAGGATGACGGGCCGCGCCTCCTTGCCGAGGCGCTGCTCCAGCTCGATGGAGAGCTGACGCGCGATGCCCGCGAACCGCTCGTGGCCGTAGACGTCCTTGGCGCCCTCGTCGAACTCCATCGAGCCGACGCGCGGCTTGGCGCCCTCGGCGGCGACGACGATCGCGAACTTCTTGCCGGCCTCGAAGCGCTCGCCGACCTTCTTGGCCAGCTCCTCGATGTCGAAGGGCCGCTCAGGCACGACGACGGCGTGCGCGCCCGCGGCCATGCCGGAGTGCAGCGCGATCCAGCCGGTGTGTCGGCCCATGACCTCGACGATCAGCACGCGCTGGTGCGACTCGGCGGTGGTCTTGAGGCGGTCGAGCGCCTCGGTGGCGACGCCGACGGCGGTGTCGAAGCCGAACGTCACGTCGGTGACGGCGATGTCGTTGTCGATCGTCTTCGGTACGCCGACGATCGGGAGGCCGTTGTCCGACAGGAGGCGGGCCGCCTTGAGGGTGCCCTCACCGCCGATCGGGATGATCGCGTCGAGGCCGAGGTCGGCGACGTGCTCCCTGGCGCGCTCGATGCCGTCGCGCAGATGCGCGGGCTGTACGCGGGAGGATCCGAGGATGGTGCCGCCGCGGGCGAGGATGCCGCCCACCGCGTCGAGGTCCAGCTTGCGGTAGTCGCACTCGAGGAGGCCCTTCCACCCGTCGTGGAAGCCGATGACCTCGTCGCCGTGGTCGACGACGGCACGGTGCACGACCGAGCGGATCACGGCGTTCAGGCCGGGGCAGTCGCCCCCGGAGGTGAGGACACCAATACGCATAAGCCCGGAATACCTTTGCAACGTGGGGCCGATGGCCGGACCACGCCGTCCGGCTGGACCCCCGTACCTTATCGGCGTCCGGGGGCCCGTCCGCACGGGGCGTCCGACTGGTGGACCGGCCTGCTCACATGGGCGCGCGGGCGCCCTAAAGGGCCCTGGAGAAGGACCCGAGGAGGGGCCCCGAGGAGGGCCCCGAGGGGGTCAGGCCGGCTGCGTCGTGGCCGCCGCGATCCGCTCGTTCCGCAGCTCCTCGTACCAGCGGTCGTTCACCGGCGGCAGCGCGTTCACATCGAGCGCCAGCTTGATCAGCAGGTCGGCGATCTGCGGATTGCGCGCGAGCACGGGCCCGTGCATGTACGTGCCGAAAACGGTGTCGTTGAAGGCGCCTTCGGTGCCGTCCCCCGTGCCGTTGCCCTTGCCGATCCGGGTGCGGGCGAACGCCCGCGCCGTCGGGCCGAGGTGTGTGATGCCCTGGTGGTTCTCGAAGCCGGTCAGCTCCGGCAGGCCCAACTCCGGGTCGATGTCGCCCAGTACGTCACCGACGCAGCGCTCGCCCTCGCCGCGCGTCGAGACGACGTCGAGCAGGCCGAGGCCGGGCTCGCGCTCACCGAGGTCGTTCACGAACTCGTGGCCGAGGATCTGGTAGCCGGCGCACACGGAGAAGACGATCGCGCCGTTGGCCACCGCGCGCTGCAGGCCGCCGTCGCGGCGCAGCCGCTCCGCCGCGAGGCGCTGCGGGCGGTCCTCGCCGCCGCCGATGAGGTAGATGTCGCCGGAGGTCGGCACCGCCTGGTCGCTGCGCACGTCGTAGCGCTCGACCTGGAGGCGGCGCTGCTGGGCGCGGCGCTCCACCACCAGTGCGTTGCCCTGGTCGCCGTAGGTGCTCAGGAGGTCGGGGTAGACCCACACGAGACGCAGGCTGTTGTCGCTCATGGTCATGATCCTTCGCTGTTCGCGCTCTGTGGGGGCTCGTCAGTTGCCCACGCGGCGGCGGACGTCCTGGAACGCGGTGTAGTTGGCGATCAGCTCGATCCGGCCCGGGGGCGACATCTGCACCGCCTCGTCGAGCGTCTCGCAGACCCGGAAGTCCAGGCCCGCGACCTCGAGCCGGACCGCGAGGTCGAGCCGGCGGTCGCCGATCACGCAGATCGGGTGCCCGGCCAGGCGCGTGTAGTCGACGTCCCACAGCCAGGAGGTGTCGGTGCCGTCGGCGCCCCGCGCGTTCACCGAGAGGATCACCGGCGTCGGCGGCGGGTCGATCAGAGTGAACGTTTCGAGCCAGCCCGCCGGGTTCTTGGCGAGCAGCAGCCGCAGGTCGCGCTCCTGGAACTGCACGACGTCGTAGCGACCCGCCACCGCCTGCACCTGGTACATGCGCTCCAGGGCGACCTGCGGGGGCACCCCGAAGCAGGCGGCGACGGCGGCGGACGTCGCCGCGTTCGCCTTGTTGGCGCGGCCCGGCAGCTGGAGGTGGATCGGCCAGGCGGAGCCGTGCGGGTCGATGACGTGGTCGCCCTGGAGCGCCCAGCTCGCGATCGGGCGGCGGAAGCCGCACTCGCCGCAGAACCAGTCGTCACCGGGGCGCTGCATCACGCCGCCGCACGCCGGGCAGGACCAGGCGTCGTCCTTCCACTCCTGGCCCGCGGCGACCCACACCACGTTCGGCGAGGAGGAGGCGGCCCAGACGATCAGGGGGTCGTCCGCGTTCGCGATCACGATGGCCTTCGAACCGGACAGGCCCTCGCGCCACTTCTCGGCGAGCATGCGGGTCTCGCCGGCGCGGTCCAGCTGGTCGCGCGAGAGGTTGAGCAGCGCGATCGCCTTCGGGTCGGTGTCACGGGCGACACCGGCCAGGTACTTCTCGTCGACCTCGATCACGCCGTACTTGGCCTCGCCGCCGCCGGCCAGGGCGGAGGTGATGCCCGCGGGCATGTTCGCCCCCAGCGCGTTCGAGACGACGGGGCCGCTGGCGCGCAGCGCCTCCGCGAGCAGCCGGGTGGTCGTCGTCTTGCCGTTCGTGGCCGAGACGAGCACCACGTCCAGGTGCTGGGCGACCCGCGCGAGCAGCTCGGGGTCGAGCCGCAGCGCGACCTTGCCGCCGATCACTGATCCGCTGCCGCGGCCCGCCGCCCGCGACACCGCGGCCGCGGCCCGGCCGGCCGTCACGGCCAGCTTGGCGCGCGGAGTCATCGGCTCCGAGTTGCCTGCCATCTTCCTGGGTCCTCCTTGCGTACGGCGCCGCGCCTGCCCCCGGCATCGTTTATGGGCTCAGCCTATCGAGATCCTCTGACAAGCCCGAACAGCGGCACCACCAGCACTTCGTGGTGCGCACAGGACCGTACCCTTACCGGCATGCGACACGGCTCGATCCCGGGCGCCTCAGGGCGCGTACGACCCCTGACCCTGCTCGGTGAGACCGTGCTCCACCAACCCTGCGCGCAGGTCACGGACTTCGGCCCGGCCCTCGCGCGCCTGGTCGAGGACATGTTCGCCACGATGTACGCGGCGCAGGGCGTGGGTCTCGCCGCGAACCAGGTCGGCGAGGGACTGCGGGTCTTCGTCTTCGACTGTGAGGATGACGACGACGTGCGCCATGTCGGCCACGTCGTGAACCCGCGTCTGGTCGAGGCCGACGGCGAGGTGATCCGCGGCCCCGAGGGCTGCCTGTCGCTCCCCGGCCTCGAGGCGGGCACGCCCCGCTTCGACCACGCGCGCGTGGAGGGGTACGACGTCGCCGGTGACCCTGTGGTGATCCACGGCACGGGCTGGTTCGCCCGCTGTCTCCAGCACGAGTGCGACCACTTGGAGGGGCGTACGTACACGGAGCGGGTCACCGGGTGGCGGCGCAGGAAGGTGCTGCGGCAGGCGGCGAAGGCGCCGTGGGCCACGTGAGGTGCTGAGGTGGCGTCGGTGTGCGCTGCTGACGTGGCGTCGGTGTGCGGTGCTGAGGTGGCTTCGGCCGGGTCGGAAGTCTGGTGCCCGGTCAGAAGCCCGGGCCGCCCACCTTGTCGCCCGCCGCGGCGAGCCGACCCCACAGCAGGTCGGCGAGGCCGCGCACCAACTCGGCGCGCTCGCACGGGCGGTCACCGAGCCACCAGTCGCCCGCGGCGTGCATCATGCCGACGATCCCATGCCCCCAGACGCGCGCGAGCTGCTGGCTGCCGGGGCCGAGATCCACGCGCTCCTCGATGACCTCGGCCAGCTCCTCGCCCATGCGGCGCAGCAGCGGGAACGAATGCCGTCCGACGTCGAACCCGGAATCGGCGGGGGAGCCCTCCGACGGATGCATCAGGAAGCGGTAGACCTGGGGGCGGGCCTCGATCGCCGCCAGGTACGTGTCGAGCGTCGCCTCCACGCGCTCGCGCCGCTCCGCGGGCGCGTCCAGGGCGGCCCGCAGCGAGGCGAGCAGCGCGTCCGTGTGGCGCGTGGCGAGCGCGGCGTAGAGGCCGCCCTTGTCGCCGAAGTGCCGGTACAGGATCGGCTTGGTGATCCCGGCCTCCGCCGCGATCGCGTTCATCGAGGCGCCGGGACCGTCCCGGAGCACCACGCGGTCCGCGGCCTCAAGGAGGTCGCGCCTCCGACGCTCGGCGGCGGACTGCTGGTCCGCGCGCTGATCGGTCCGCTGTGTGGTCTCCATGAACTCTCCCCGCCCCGTTCGATTGCCTGACGCACGCGAAAGGTAACACCCGAGGGTTGTCCGGTATCGAACGCGTACTCGGAGGTTGACATGGGCTACTCGCCAGTAACAGACTCGGGTTACCTTAAGTAACACAGTATTGCGTGCGCCCTGGAGGGGTTATGGCCGAGTTCACCATGGATCTCAACGACGAGCAGAAGGAAGTGCGTGACTGGCTGCACGGCTTCGCCGCCGACGTGATCCGCCCCGCGGCCGCCGAGTGGGACGAGCGCGAGGAGACCCCCTGGCCGGTCATTCAGGAAGCGGCCAAGCTCGGAATCTACTCCCTGGACTTCTACGCGCAGCAGTTCTTCGACCCCTCGGGCCTCGGCATCCCGATGGCCATGGAGGAGCTGTTCTGGGGCGACGCGGGCATCGGCCTGTCCATCGTCGGCACGGGCCTCGCCGCCGTGGGCGTCCTCGCCAACGGCACCGAGGAGCAGATCGGGACCTGGATCCCGCAGATGTACGGCGACGTGAACGACGTGAAGGTGGCCGCCTTCTGCTCCTCCGAGCCGGACGCGGGCTCCGACGTCGCCGCCATGCGCACGCGTGCCGTCTACGACGAGGCCAAGGACGAGTGGGTCCTGAACGGCACCAAGACGTGGGCGACGAACGGCGGCATCGCCAACGTCCACGTGGTCGTCGCCTCCATCGACCCCGAGCTCGGCTCCAAGGGCCACGCCTCGTTCATCGTGCCGCCGAACACCCCCGGCCTGTCCCAGGGCCAGAAGTTCAAGAAGCACGGCATCCGCGCCTCGCACACCGCCGAGGTCGTCCTGGAGAACGTCCGGGTGCCCGGCTCCTGCCTGCTCGGCGGAAAGGACAAGCTCGACGAGCGCCTCGCCCGCGCGCGTGAGAAGGCCAAGAAGGGCGGCGAGCGCGTGAAGAACGCCGCGATGGCCACCTTCGAGGCCTCGCGTCCCGCCGTCGGCGCCATGGCGGTCGGCACCGCCCGCGCCGCTTACGAGGAGGCCCTGGAGTACGCGAAGACGCGCGAGCAGTTCGGCCGCCCGATCATCGACAACCAGGGCGTGGCCTTCCAGCTCGCCGACATGCGCACCCAGATCGACGCCGCGCGGCTCCTGGTGTGGCGTGCCTCCTGGATGGCGTCCACGGGCAAGAAGTTCGAGAACGCCGAGGGCTCCATGTCCAAGCTGTTCGCGAGCGAGACCGCCAAGAAGGTCAGCGCCCAGGCGGTCCAGATCCTCGGCGGCAACGGCTTCACGCGCGAGTACCCCGTAGAGCGCATGCACCGCGACGCGGCGATCTACACGATCTTCGAGGGCACGAGCGAGATCCAGCGCCTGGTCATCGCCCGCACGCTGTCGGGCATGCCGATCCGCTAGCGCGGACGGGGTCAACAGCCGGTCAGGGCCCGCACGATGACGTCCACGGTCGTGGACGTCACCGTGCGGGCCCGCTCGCGTGCCTACCCGTCCTCGTCGGCGGAGCCGAGCGCGCCGGCCAGCGCGGAGGCCGGATCGGATGCCGCGGGCCCGGCGGGCGTCCAGCGGCCGCGCTGCTTGCGGTAGGGCCACCAGCGCCCGTCCCGGCCGAGCCGCAGTTGGGCCTGCCCGTCGGCGGTGCTCCAGCGGCCGCGGGCGGCCTTGAGTTCGGGGCGCTCGCCGTCGTCCCAGGCCGCGTCGAGCGCGGCACGCGCGCGTACCAGGCTTTCCGCGTCCGGGGTCCACTCCTCGTCCAGGACGTCGAGCGCGGCGGCGCCCCCGTACTCCCAGGCGCGCACGGCGAGCGCCAGACCCTCCCGGCCACGGCCTTCGACCTCGGCGAGCCGTGCCCTGATGTGCTGCGCGGGGGACGCGGCGGCAAGCCGTACGGCGTCCTGACGCGGCGTCTTCTCCTGGGGCGCGGCCCGCTGTTCATGTCCGGGGGACAGGGCCTCCGTGAGCAGCCGGTGCGCCTCGGCCGCCGCCTGCGCGGCCAGGAAGCCGAGCGCGTCGACGTCCGTGCCCGCGGGCGGCGGAGTCTCCGTGTCGAGCGACGGCGGCAGGCCGGGCTCGTCGGGCAGCGGTGGCGGACCAGGCAGCGGCGGCAGCACGATCGCCGACGCGTACGCCTCGGCGGCGTCCACGCCCTCGGCCTCACGGTCCTCGCGAGGGGCTTCGGGCTCGCCGCGTACGGTGCTGCGCACCTGAAGCTCGTCGAGCAGCGCGCGCTCGCCGCGCCCACGCAGCAGGAGCAGCACGAACGGATCCTGGTCCAGCAGACGGGCGAGCTGGTAGCTCAGCGCCGCCGTGTGCGCGCAGTGGTCCCAGGCGTCGCAGTCGCAGCGCGGCTCCAAGTCGCCGATCCCCGGCAGGAGTTCCACACCCGAGTCCGAGGCGTCCTCGACGAGGTGCGGCGGCATGTCGCGGTCCAGGAGCGCCGCGATGTGCCCCGCCCGTTCGGCCGCCATCGTCAGGAAGGCGTCCCACTCCTCCTCGTCCAGACACTGGAGCAGCACGTCCGAGCGGTGCGTCGCGCCGCCGCGGTCCTCCACCACGGCGGTGATGCGCCCCGGCCGGACCGACACCGCGCCCACCGCACCCGCGCGCGCGAGGCGGCGCCCCGCCTTCAGTTGCGCGTTGTCGAGCGCGGTGTCCTCCAGAGCCTTCAACCAGGCCTGACCCCACCAGGTCTGCGCGAAGGCCCGCCCGCGCGCGGGCGGCAGCGCCGCGAACGTACGCATGTCGTCTTCCATGTGGCTCATCGGGCGCCCCCTCGCAGCTCGACCAGGTCCGCCAGTTCCGCGTCGGTGAGTTCGGTCAGCGCCGCCTCACCGGAGCCGAGCACCGCGTCCGCCAACTCCTGCTTACGTAGCAGCATTTCCGCGATGCGGTCCTCGATCGTGCCCTCGGCGATCAGCCGGTGCACCTGCACCGGCCTGGTCTGCCCGATGCGGTACGCGCGGTCGGTGGCCTGCGCCTCCACGGCCGGGTTCCACCAGCGGTCGTAGTGCACGACGTGCTCCGCGCGCGTGAGGTTGAGGCCCGTGCCCGCGGCCTTCAACGAGAGCAGGAACACGGGGACCTCGCCCTCCTGGAAGCGCCGCACCATGGCCTCGCGCTCCGCGACCGGGGTGCCTCCGTGGAGGAACATCACCGGGACGCCCCGGGCGGCCAGATGCCGTTCCACAAGGCGGGCCATCTGCACGTACTGCGTGAAGACCAGCGCGCTCGCGTCCTCGGCCAGGATCGTGTCCAGGAGTTCGTCGAGGAGTTCCAGCTTCCCGGAGCGGCCGGTGATGCGCGGCTTGTCCTCCTTGAGGTACTGCGCCGGGTGGTTGCAGATCTGCTTGAGGCCGGTGAGGAGCTTGACGATCAGGCCGCGCCGCTCGAAGCCGGCCGCCCCGGCGATCTCCGCGAGCGTCTCGCGCACCACGGCCTCGTACAGGCCCGCCTGTTCGGCGGTGAGGGACACCGCGCGGTCCGTCTCGGTCTTGGGCGGCAGCTCCGGCGCGATCCCGGGATCCGACTTGCGCCGACGCAACAAGAACGGCCCGACGAGCTTGGCCAGACGCTCCGCGGCCGCCGGGTCCTTGCCGCCCTCGATCGCCTGGGCGTAGCGCGTACGGAAGGCGCCCAGGCGCCCCAGGAGGCCGGGCGTCGTCCAGTCGAGCAGTGCCCACAGCTCGGAGAGGTTGTTCTCGACCGGGGTGCCGGTGAGCGCCACACGCGCACGTGCGCCGATGGTGCGCAGCTCCTTGGCCGTCGCCGAGTAGGGGTTCTTCACGTGCTGCGCCTCGTCGGCGACGAGCATCCCCCAGGAAACGGTGGCGAGTTGCGCGGCGTCGAGGCGCATCGTGCCGTACGTGGTGAGCACGAACTCGCCGTCGGCGAGGTTCTCCAGGGAGCGCCGCCCGCCGTGGAAGCGGCGTACGGGGGTGCCGGGCGCGAACCGCTCGATCTCGCGCTGCCAGTTGCCCATCAGGGACGTCGGGCAGACCACGAGCGTCGGTCCGGCGCTCTCCGGGGAGCCCTGGCGGTGCAGGTGCAGCGCGATCAGCGTGATCGTCTTGCCGAGGCCCATGTCGTCGGCGAGGCAGGCGCCGAGGCCCAGCGAGGTCATGTGGGCGAGCCAGTTGAGTCCGCGCAGCTGGTAATCGCGCAATTCGGCGTCGAGCGCGGCCGGTTGGCCGACCGGCTCCATGCCCTCGGGGTCGGTGAGGCGGTCCCGCAGGGCCGTGAGCCAGCCCGTCGGCCGCACGTCGACCCGGCGGCCGTCGACCTCCGTCGAGCCCGTGAGAACGGCGCTCAGGGCGTCGACCGGTGTGACCTTGCGATCTTGGTGGGAGCGGGCCCGGCGGGCCTGCGCGGGGTCGATCAGCACCCACTGGTCGCGCAGCCGCACGACGGGACGGTTCGCCTCGGCGAGCACGTCCAGCTCCGCGCGGCTCAACTCCTGGTCACCGAGGGCGAACCGCCAGTCGAACGCCAGGAGGGCGTCGGCCGACAGGAACGACGGGGCGTCGGAGGCGAGCCCGTCGGGTTCCTCGCCGTCGGCCGGGCCGATCACCGCACGGGCCGTCAGCTTGCGGGCAAGCTCCTTGGGCCAGTGCACGTCGACGCCGGTCGCGGACAGCGCCCGCGCGCCCTCGCCGAGCAGCTCCGTGACCTCGTCGTCGGCCAGTTCGACGGCGTCCGGCACGGTCGCGGAGAGCAGCGGCGCGAGCGGTGTCCACGCGCGCGTGGCGCGGCGCAGCGCCAACAGCGCGTCCATCCGGGCGCGGTCGCCGAAGGCCCGCCCCGAGGCGCCGGTCCCGGCCCACACCTGTGCCGCGTCCGCGACCAGGGTGGGGTCGCTGACGCTGTGCAGCTGAAGCACCGCGCGGAACGGGACGCGGGGCTCGTCGTCCGTGAGCTGTTCGAGGCCGGGAACCTCCACGCGCAACGAGATCCGCACGCCCGCGTCGAGCCCCGCCGCGACATCCCCCGCCCAGGGCCGCAGCTCGGGCACCCGCCGCGGCTCCCGCGCCGCGAACGCCGGTCCACCGGCGGCGTGTGCCGCGGCGGGGGAGCGCGGCAGGGCATCGGCCACCGCGTCCAGGAACGCCCTCAGCAGCCGTTCCGGGGTGTGCAGGCGCGGCGGTTCGTGCCCGTCCAGCGGCACGGCGTGCGCCTCGGGCGGCATCGCGGCGGCGAGCTCCCTGACCCGGTCGAGGTCGTCGGACCCCAGCGGACCGGCGCGCCACGCGTCGTGACCTTCGGCGCTCACCCCCGGCAACAGCAGGCCACGGGCGACGAGTTGGAGCGCCAGGAGGCCGGCCGCGCCCCAGAAGGTGGCCGTCGGGTCGGCGTCCGCGGTGGCACGCGCGCGGGTTAGCACCGGCAGTGCGGCGCGCACGGGCAGGGTGACGGCCGGTACGGTCACCGGCTCCACGGCGTCCTCGCCGGGCAGCGCGAGGCGCAGCTCCGTGCGGCTACCCGCGTCCGGCAGCGGCGGCTCGCCGCCCTCGGGCCGCCAGAAGGCGACGGTCGACGTACGGGCCGGGTCGGCGGGGGTGAACACGACGCCGCAGCGCGCGAGTTCGGCGGTCTCTGATGGGGTGGGCGGAGCGGTGTGGGTGTGCTCGGAGATGGCGACGACCTCGTATTCATCAAACTTGACTACTCACCCTGGAGGCGCCGAGGGTACACCTCCCGATCCGTCGGACGCGCCTCCATATGTCGTGATCTGGATCACCTGACCCTTAAGGGTGGGGCTTACCCCCCTGTCGAGGTGGGGCGAGCCCAGGCGGTACAGGGGTGGTGGCGCCATGGTCGATCAAGGTCCGTGATCCATAGGTTCTTAGTGGTCGGGCGACGCGTAGCCCGCCGCATCGACCTCACCCACCACAGACCGGAGACCGTCATGCCCTCGGCCGTCGGAACCCTGCCGGAACCCGCCACCAGGCCGGCCTCCCCCGAAGGGGAAGCGAGTTCACGCCACTGCTGCGCGCCATCAAAGGGCAGGGGTTGCTGGAGCGGCGCACCGGCTGGTATGTGCGCACCATCGCGGTCAACGCTCTCTGCCTCGGCGCCGTCGTCACGGGCATGGCCCTCCTCGGCGGCTCGTGGTGGGTGCTCGCCCTCGCGCCGGTCCTCGCGGTGCTGTGCGCACGCACCGCCTTCGTCGGGCACGACGCGGGCCACGCCCAGATCACCGGGAACCGCTCGGTGAGCCGGCTGATCGGCCTGGTCCACGGCAATCTGCTGCTCGGTATGAGCTACTCCTGGTGGAACGACAAGCACAACCGGCACCACGCCAACCCGAACCACATCGAGAAGGACCCCGACGTCGCCGCCGACGTACTCGTCTTCACCAGCAAGCAGGCCGCCACGCGCGCGGGGTTCCGCGGCTGGCTCACCCGCCACCAGGCCTGGCTCTTCTTCCCGCTCACCCTGCTCGAGGGCCTCGCCCTGAAGATCTACGGATTCCAGGACCTGCGCCGCCAGAGCCCCCGCGAACGCCTCGTGGAGGGCGCGTTCCTGGTCGCGCACGTGGCCGGCTACGTCACACTGCTCCTCACCACCATGCCGCTCGGCCACGCGCTCGTCTTCGCGGCCCTCCACCAGGCCCTGTTCGGGCTGCACCTCGGAATGGCGTTCGCCCCCAACCACAAGGGCATGGAGATGCCGGACCCGGACGGCGACAAGTGGGGCCACCTGCGCCGCCAGGTCCTCACCTCGCGCAACATCAAGGGCGGCGTGCTGACCGACTGGTTCCTCGGCGGCCTCAACTACCAGATCGAGCACCACCTGTTCCCGAGCATGCCCCGCCCCCACCTGCGCCTCGCGCAGCCCATGGTGAAGGCCCACTGCCGCGGACTCGGCATCCCGTTCGTGGAGACAGGGCTTGTCGACTCCTACCGCCAGGCGCTGCGCCACATGTATGAAGTGGGAGAGCCGCTGCGGGCCGACATCTGACGGCCTCCCGGCCGTGCGCGGGGGCACGGAATCAGGGATGTCTCAGGGTTACGCGACGGAACTGCGGGCGACGTGGGCCCGTTTCTCACAGCAGAGGCGGGTCCGCTCCACTCAGGCGAGGGCGGGCCGCCCCGAAGGAGGCCACACATGTCGAAGAACGCGAAGATCGCCGCGGGAGGTGTGGCGGCCGGCATCATCCTGTGGATCTGGCTGCCCTGGTGGGCGTCCCTGCTCATCGTGCTGGGCGTGCCCGCCGCGGCGTACCTGATGCTCGACCCCTCGCAGCGGCGCAGGCTGCGCCGCGTCTCGCGCAAGGAAATCGGGCACTGAGGGGACATCGTGACGGCCGGAGCCGCACGGGGCGCGAACGTCCCGTGCGGCTGCGGCGGTTCACGTAGGGCGCACGGCCATCTTGTCGAGTGCTTCGAGCAGGCTCGGCAGCTCCTTGCCGCGGCCGACCGGCAGCACTTCGCCCGGTTCGTCGTCGAGGAGCACGAACGCGATGTCGTCGGTCCGCGCGACCATCGACCAGCCGGGACCGTCCGCGCGCAGCGTCCGGGCGTCGCCGGAGGCGAACGCGGAGCGCACGCGGCCCAGCGGCGGCGGCGCGTCCACGTACCCGCGCACCTCCGAGAGGACCCGCCGGACGCCCGTGTGCGTACCGCCGCCGGGCCCGGCGTCCGCGCCGTCGCCCTCCTGGGGCGCCTCGGCGTCCTCCTCCGTGGCGAACTGGGAGTCGTCGAGCTGTTCCCGCCACACGGCCCACTGAAGGGCTATCTCGTCCGCTCCCAGGCGCCGTTGGGCCGGGCCCCACGTCTCCGTGTCGGGCGGCGCCAGCGGCGGCGTGTCGGTGTCCTCGGGGTCGGGCTCGGGATCGTGCGGCGCGGGGACGCCCGGGGCGGCCACGGCGAGCGCGAGCGGCCAGCCGGGCAGCGCGGCGACCATGCTGTTCTCGTCGGGCGACAGCTCGTACTCCATGCCGCAGTCCCACGTCGCGATGGCCACGGCGACCAGCGATACGTCGTCGACCACGACGGTCCAGCGGGCGCCCTGCCCGTCCTGGCCCAGCACCAGGCCGTACCCCTCGGCCAACGGCGCGAGACCCAGGGCCTTGCAGGCCTCCGGGTAGTCGTCGCCGAGCACGCTCGGGAACTTCGCAGGCGTCAGCAACACCGCCGTCAGCACGTACAGCGCGTCGTCCCCTTCGACCGCCGCTTCGTCCACACCGGCCACGCCAGCCTCCCCTGAACTTCGTTCCACCGGCGAGACCTTAGCCAGTGTTCGATGGCGTCGTACAGGGGGGTCCGTGGTCGATGACCAGGAATTTCGCCACCAGTTGAGCTCTGGCGGCCCAGAGGTGAACAAAGTGTCGACGTCCCGTGTCCGTCATGTGCGCCCCGCACGCGTGGGTCAGCCGACGGGCAGCCCGAGCAGGGCGCGGGCGACGGTGCGCGGCGGCTCGTCGCGTTCCCGCGCGAGGGCGATGACAGCCCTGCAAGCCAGCTCGTTGACCCCGAAGGCCAGCGCACTCGGCTCGACCCAGCCCTCCGCCTCGTCGGCACGATCCTGATCGTCGTCGACGCACGCCACCACGTAGGCGGCAGCCGCCTCGAAGAGATTGTGCGCACGCTCTCTCCTGCTCGGCGCGCCGCTGTCCTCGCGCCACGTCCTCCACGCCTTGCGGACTCGTTCGATCATGGACGCCACCGTCCCCCTGCCCGTAACCGCCAACGTGTGTCGCGCAGTTGCGGCCATGGTGACAGACCCGGCCACGGAGCGGATCCCGCGCGGCGGGACTCAGTCCTCCTCCCGCACCGCGAGTGCCAGGAAGCGGTCGTCCTCGTCGGCGTACGAGGTCAGGCGCCAGCCGGCGGCGGCCAGGAGCGGGCGCAGGTTGGGCTCGGCGCGCAAGTCGTCCGGCGTGAGCGCGCGGCCGTGGCGGGCGGCGAGGGCGGCCCGGCCGATGGGGTGGAACAGCGCGAGCAGCCCGCCGGGGCGCACCACGCGCGCCAACTCGCGCAGATTCTCGGCCGGTTGCGGCAAGTGCGAAATGAGCCCGGCCCCGAACACCGCGTCCAGCACGCCCGCGCGCAGCGGCAGTCGCGCAACGTCCGTGAGCAGCAACCGCCCCTCGGCGTCCCTGCCCGCCTGCACCGCCCGCTCCAGCATGGCCGCGGTCAGGTCGGCGCCCAGGACCACCCCGGAAGGCCCCACGGCCGCGCGCAGCGGCGACAGCGCCCGCCCCGTGCCACAGCCGGCGTCGAGCACACGGCTACCGGGGCGCAGCCCCAACGCGGCCACCGCGGACGCGTAGGCCGGTCCGTCGTCGGGGAAACGGGCGTCCCAGTCGGCGGCCCTGGCCGTGAAGAACTCCTGCACACGTGTGGCGTCATCGCTCATGCGCTCCATGATTGCGCAGCACACTGACAGCGGAGACCAGGCGCGTCTTGTGACACGAGTGGGGGACACGGGATCGAAAGGTCCCTTTCTCCGTCGAAGACATCGCATGCGCGTGCGGTGCGCATGTTCGACTTTCCGGCGACCGTTTCGAACCGTATCTCCTCCGTATTCCAAAACCTTTCGAACTGCGCCCCCGTTGTGAGCCCCCACCGGCATACCGTCCCTGACTCATGGGACACCTGGACCACGCCGCCTTCGGCTGGCTTACCCCCGTGCTGTCGTACGTGATGGCCTGCATCGGCGCCGCCCTCGGACTGCGCTGCACCGTGCGCGCCCTGAACACCACGGGACGCTCACGGCGCAACTGGCTGCTCACCGCCGCATCCGCCATCGGCACCGGCATCTGGACCATGCACTTCGTCGCGATGCTCGGGTTCACCGTCACCGGCACCGAGATCCGCTACAACGTTCCACTGACCATCCTCAGCCTCGTCGTCGCGGTGACCGTCGTCGGCGTCGGCGTCTTCGTGGTCGGCCATGACCGCGGGCGCGGGCGCGCGCTGGTCCTGGGCGGCCTCACCACGGGCATCGGCGTGGCCAGCATGCACTACCTGGGGATGGCGGCCCTGCGCCTGCACGGGCAGGTCGACTACGACCCGCTGCTGGTCGCCCTCTCCGTGGTGATCGCCGTCGTCGCCGCGACCGCCGCGCTGTGGGCCGCCCTCAACATCCGGTCACCGGGCGCCGTCGCGGTCGCCTCCCTCGTCATGGGCGGCGCCGTGAGCAGCATGCACTACACCGGGATGATGGCGGTGAGCGTGCGGGTGGCCCCCTCCACGGCCGTGCTCCCCGGGGCGACAGCGATGCAGTTCATCTTCCCGCTGGCCGTGGGGCTCGGCTCCTACCTCTTCCTGACCTCGGCGTTCGTCGCGCTGTCCCCGGCCGCGGACGAAAGGGAGGCATCCATGTCGGCCCAGCGCCCGCTGGAGCACCAGACTCCCTGACCGCACCGGCACCGGCCCGGCACCCGTAGCGCGAAAGTGCCCCGACCCCGATCGAGGAGGCCATGCGCCCGCCCCGCAGAACCCCCAGCCCCGGCCCTGCGCACGAGAGTTCTGCGCCCACGCGCGGACGGCGCGCGCACGCCGGGCTGCCCGCCCACGAAGACGTCCCGGTGGACCCGGAGCCCCGCAAGGCGTCCCCCGCGCGCGGGGGAGCCGTGAACCTGCGCCCGCGTACGGTCCGGGCGAAAATCATCTGCCTCCTGATGGTGCCCGTCGTCTCGCTGCTAGCCCTGTGGGCCTTCGCCACCGTGAGCACCGCCCAGGACATCGCGCGGCTGCGGCAGTTGCAGCGGGTCGACGAGACGGTCCGCGCCCCCGTGGGTGCGGCCGTGGCCGCCCTCCAGGCCGAACGCACCGCGGCCGTCTCCTACGCCACCGAACCCACCGCCGCCCGCGGCGACGACCTCACGAGGCGCGCCGCCACCACCGACCGCGCCGTCTCCCCCCTGCGCCTCGGCACGGACGGCACGGTCGCGGACGGAGCGGACCTCCCGCGCGCGGTGGCCGGCCGACTGGAGTCGTTCGTCGGGAACGTCGAGCACCTCCGGAGCGTGCGCAAGGCCGTCCAGGAGCGGCGCACCGGCTGGGACGACGCGTACGGGCAGTACACCAGGACCGTCGACAGCGCCTTCGCGGTCAGCGGCTCACTCACCGGAATCCAGGACTCCGAACTCGGTTCCGACGCGCGCGTGCTCCTGGAGTTCGGCCGCTCCGGCGAGATGCTCGCCCGGGAGAACACGGTGCTCGTCGGCGCGCGCCTGGCCGGTTCCCTGGACGGCGAGCGGCTGCGGCTGTTCACCGGGGCGGTGGGGACCCGCGAGACCCTCATCGGCACGGCCGCGAGCGACCTGCGCGGGCCCGAACGAGCCGCCTGGCAGCACCTGGCGGCGGGCCGCGCCTACGGCGACGTACGCGCCGTCGAGGACCGCACCCTCATCGCCGAACCGGGCGGCAAGGCGCTCGCCGCCGCGTCCGCCGACTCCTGGAACACGGCGTACGCGACCGTGCAGGAGCGATTGCGCACCATCGAGACGGACGCCGCACGCGGCGCCGCGGTCCGCGCGGACCCGCTCACCCGCGGACTGCTCACCCCGGCGGGAGCGGCCGTACTGCTCGGACTCGTCGCTGTGGCGGCCTCGTTGGTGATCTCCGTACGCATCGGCCGCGGCCTCGTCGTCGAACTCGTCAGCCTGCGCAACACCGCGTTGGAGATCGCCCGCCGCAAACTGCCCGACACCATGCGCAGGCTGCGGGCAGGCGAGGAGATCGACGTGGAGGCCGAAGCACCCCAGGGCGCGCCCGCGGAGGACGAGACGGGACAGGTGTCCGAGGCGCTCACCACCGTGCACCGCGCGGCTCTGTACGCCGCCGTGGAGCGCGCCGAACTCGCCAGCGGCATCTCCGGCGTCTTCGTCAACCTCGCCCGCCGCAGCCAGGTCCTCGTCCACCGTCAACTCGGCCTCCTGGACGGCATGGAGCGCCGCGCCGACGACCCGAGCGAACTCAGCGACCTGTTCCGGCTCGACCACCTCACCACACGGATGCGGCGCCACGCGGAGAGCCTGATCATCCTCTCCGGAGCCGCGCCGGGCCGTGCCTGGCGGCAACCCGTCCCGTTGACGAACGTCGTACGGGCCGCGGTCTCCGAGATCGAGGACTACGCGCGCGTGGAGGTGCGCCACCTCTCCGCCGCCCAGGTGTCCGGCGCCGCCGTCGCCGACCTCACCCACCTCGTGGCCGAACTCGTCGAAAACGCGGCCCAGTTCTCGCCTCCGCACACCAAGGTGCGCGTCAGCGGCGAGCCCGTCGGCAACGGATACGCGATCGAGATCGAGGACCGCGGCCTCGGCATGGGCAAGGAGAGCCTCGCCGAGGCCAACCAGCGCATCGGGCACTCGGAGGCCCTCGACCTGTTCGACAGCGACCAGCTCGGCCTCTTCGTGGTCAGCCGGCTCGCCAAACGCCACGACATCAAGGTGCACCTGCGTACGTCCCCGTACGGAGGCACCACCGCCGTCGTCCTCCTGCCCACCCCCTTGCTGCACAAGGACGGCGAGGTCGGTCCCGGTGCCCCAGAGGCGCACGAACTGTCCCAGGCAGAGCGCCGCTACGCGCGCGTGCCCGAGCCCGAAGCGGGGCCGATGAACGACAGCCACCCCGTCCCCGCGCCGGTGCCCCGCCCGGCGCTCGCCCCCTCTGCGGAGCCCGAGAGCCCCCGGCACCCACCGGGCGTCACCGCGCTGCGTCTGCGCACCCCACCGGAGCCCGTGCTCCCCGAACACCCCGAACAGCCAGAGGACGACACGGCTCCACTCCCCGACGGCCTCCCACACCGCGTACGACAGGCCAGCCTCGCGCCCCAACTGCGCGAGCGGCCGGCCGAACCGATGTCCCCCGCGCGCGTACCCGCACCGGACGAGCGCACCCCCGAACAGGTCCGGGCCCGGATGGCCTCCTTCCGGGACGGCTGGGCCAGAGGCGGTGGCCGCCCGCCCGGCCCCGACATCCATGAAGGAGATCGCGCATGATCAAGGAACCGAGTATCACGGGCACGGCCCACGGTTCCGGCGAACTCGACTGGCTCCTTGATGACTTGGTGCTTCGAGTGCCCGAACTGCGGCATGCCGTGATCCTCTCCAACGACGGGCTCGCCGTCGGCTCCTCCAGCGGCCTGCGCAGGGAGGACGCCGAACACCTCTCGGCCGTCGCGTCCGGCTTCAACAGCCTCGCCAAGGGCACGGGGCGGCATTTCGGCACGGGCGGGGTGCGGCAGACCATGGTCGAGATGGATGAAGGTTTCCTCTTCGTGGCGGCCGCGGGCGACGGTTCCTGTCTCGCCGTCCTGAGCACCGGAACCGCCGATATCGGGCTCGTCGCCTACGAGATGGCCCGCCTGGTCAGAAGGGTCGGCGAGCACCTCTACACGGCCCCGAGATCCGCCGGGCAGCCGCCCACCGCGGGCTGACGGGCACGGTCGGCGACATGAACGACAACGACCCCGGAAGCCAGTGGTTCGACCAAGAGGCCGGGCCTCTGGTCCGCCCCTACGCGATGACCGGTGGACGGACCGCACCGGGGCCCCAGGGAGCGCACTTCGACCTGATCGCCCTGGTGTCGCTCGACATCGCGGCACCCGGCGCGGACGACGACACCGCACTCGGTCCCGAGCACCGGTCGATCATCGAGCTGTGCCGCACGGAGACGCAGACGGTCGCCGAACTGGCCGCTGGCACCGACGTGCCCGTGGGCGTGGTCCGTGTGCTCCTCGGCGACCTGCTCGAACTGGCCTGCGTGAAGGTCAGCAGGCCGGTGCCGCCCGCACAGCTACCTGACGAGAAGATCCTGAGAGAAGTCATCGATGGGCTCAGAGCACTCTGACACCACGGCCGGCGGCTCCAGTGCCGCACTGGCCCTGAAGATTCTGGTCGCGGGTGGATTCGGGGTGGGCAAGACCACCCTGGTCGGCGCGGTCAGCGAGATCAGACCACTGCGCACCGAGGAACGCCTGAGCGAGCTGGGCCAGCACGTGGACGACACCGGGGCGGTCGAACGCAAGACGACCACGACCGTCGCCATGGACTTCGGCCGCATCACCATCAGGTCCGGTCTGTCGCTCTACCTGTTCGGCACGCCCGGCCAGGACCGCTTCTGGTTCCTGTGGGACGAGCTCTCGCAGGGCGCGCTCGGCGCCGTGGTCCTCGCGGACACCCGGCGGCTGGAGGACTGCTTCCCCGCCGTGGACTACTTCGAGCACCGGCGCATCCCGTTCGTCGTGGCGGTGAATTGCTTCGCGGGCAGCCATGCCTTCGGAGCGCACCAGGTGGCCCGGGCCCTGGACCTCGACCGCGGGACCCCCGTGGTGCTGTGCGACGCGCGCGACCGGGACTCGGGGAAGGAGGTGCTGATCAGACTGGTCGAGTACGCCGGGCGCATGCACTCCGCCCGGCTGCTCGACTCCGTGGGATGACGGACGTGGCCGGCCTGTTCAGCCGGCCATGTCGCCCAGCGCCACGACCTTCTCGACCCGTACACGGACGACGAGTTCACCCGGCACCGCGTTGCGCCGGCCGAACTCCTCGGCGCGGTCCGCGCCCATGTACCGGCCGCCGATCCGGGTGGCCGAATCCAGCAGTTCGTCCGGGTCCTCGCTGAGCTCGGCGCGGCCCTGGATCGACACGAACGAGAACGGGGGCCGCTCGTCGTCGATACAGAGGGCGACCCGCCCGTCCCGGGCCAGGTTGCGGCCCTTGACCGTGTCCTTGCCGGTGTTGAAGACGATGTCGTCGCCGTCGAGGACGAACCAGACGGGCGCGACGTGCGGGCTCCCGTCGGCCCGCACAGTGGACAACTTGGCGGTGTGAGTGCCCTCGGAGACGAAGGCCTTCCATTGCTCATCGGTCATCTTGTGTGCCATGCGCCCATCCTCCTTGCCCGGATGCCCACCGTGGGGAAGGCTTGCGGTTGAGATCCTCCGGGCAGGGGAGCGGATCCCCTCCGGGGGCGGGGAGCCACAGGGAAGCGGGGACAGGGGATCATGGGGCAGCAGTACGAAGGACTCGATTGGCTCCTGGACGACCTGGCGCAGCGCGTCGAGCATGTGCGGCACGCTCTGGTCCTGTCCAACGACGGCCTGGTGACGGGGGCGAGCACGGGCCTGCTCCGCGAGGACGCCGAGCACCTCGCGGCGGTCTCGTCCGGACTGCACAGCCTCGCCAAGGGGTCGGGCCGGTACTTCGGCACCGGCGGAGTGCGCCAGACCATGGTCGAGTTCGACGACGCGGTGCTGTTCGTCACCGCGGCGGGCGAGGGCAGCTGCCTGTGCGTGCTCAGCGCGGCCGAGGCCGACATCGGGCAGGTCGCGTACGAGATGACGCTGCTGGTGCACCGGGTCGGCGAACATCTCACCGTCGATGTGCGAAACCCCGGGCGAGGTCCGCTCGCAGACCTCTGACCTGCGGCGATCCACGGCTCGGAAGGGTTATCCACAGGCTCGCACGGGGCGGGGTGATCCGGGCTACGGTTCTCTCGAGCGGTCACGGAGAGTGACCGCGTCTGATTCGCAGACGGGGGAGAACCATCGTGCAAGGCGACATCATGACCAGGCCTCAGAGCAGCGCGGCGCGGGAACTGGGGTTGAAACGCAGTGAGTTCGACCTCGCCGTCCGGCTGGGCCGGATCCGTACCGTCCCGGCACCGGGCGGCGGTAGGCGCCGGGTCCCGCGCGAGGAGATCGACCGCATCCGCGAGACCGAGGGGTTCCCGGACACGCTGCTCGAGCAGGTCAGGGTCGTCGGCACGGCGGAGGGCGCCGAGCTCCTGGACGTCCCGTCGTCCCGCTTCACCAGGCTGGCCCGTGTCGGGATGCTGACGCCCGCGAAATTCTACGTCAACCGGTACCGGGCCGTGGTGTGGTTGTACCTCGCGCAGGAACTCCGGGAGTTTGCGGCGGCCGAGGTCAACGGGCCGCTGCTGACGGGGCGGGCGCCCGACAGGGTGCGCGCCAGGTTGCAGGCCGGCGCGGACCTGCGGCCGAAGAACTGGCGGGCCAGGCACGCCGGTTACCTGCTCGGGCAGGCCGACAGCCCGTGGGAACGGGCGGCCGCCGTCGCCACACTCCTCGACCCGGCACAGCTCGCGGAACTCGTCACGAGCCCTTACGAGCGTGCCCACCTGCACCGGCTGCGGCCCGACACGTTCTGGTACGGAGCACCGGAGTCGCCGAACGCCGCGATCGTCCAGCACATCCTGACCGCCGACGACCCGGACGAGATCAGCTGGCTGCGCGGGACCTTGCTGCTCAACCTGGAGGAGGCCCGAAGGCAGCGCCCGGCACCACGGCCCGTCGGACACATGGAACCCGCTGCGGCGCTGCCCGGCGTCGCGCCGGAGCCCGTGGCCGCGGCGGTGGCCGTCGCGGAGCCTCCGGAGGCGAGGCCGCGGAGCCTGTGGTCCCGCCTCACCGGAAGAGGAGTCTGAACCGCCGCGCGGCCCCCGCCTGTACGTCGGCCATGATCGGACCACCGGCTCCGTGGCCGGTCAGCCCTCGAGCTTGCGGAACAGCCCCTCCTGGACCACGGAGACCAGCAGGCGGCCCTCCGTGTCGTAGATACGGCCACGGGCCAGGCCCCGGCCGCCCGTCGCGATCGGCGACTCCTGGTCGTACAGGAACCACTCATCGGCACGGAAAGGACGGTGGAACCACATGGCGTGGTCGAGCGAGGCCATGTCGAAGCCGCGCGGACCCCACAGCGGCTCGACCGGCAGCCGCACCGCGTCCAGCAGTGTCATATCGCTGGCGTAGGTGAGCGCGCAGGTGTGCACGAGCGGATCGTCGCCGAGGGGGCCCACGGCACGCATCCACACCGCGCTGCGCGGCTCGGCCGCCTCGATGTCCTCGGGCGACCAGCGCAGCCGGTCGACGTAGCGGATGTCGAAGGGCTGCCGGCGGGCCATCCGCTCCAGGGCGTCCGGCAGCGCGCCCAGGTGGCCCCGCACCTCGTCGGCGATCGTCGGCAGCGACTCCGGGTCCGGCACCTGCCGGGCCGGCGGCAACTGGTGCTCGAAGGCACCCTCTTCGGGCTTGTGGAAGGAGGCGGTGAGATTGAAGATCGTGCGACCCTGCTGCACGGCGGTGACGCGCCGCGTGGTGAACGAGCGCCCGTCGCGCATCCGCTCCACCTGGTACACGATCGGCACGCCGGGGCGGCCCGGGCGAATGAAGTACGCGTGCAGCGAGTGCACGGGGCGGTCGCCCTCGGTGGTGCGTCCCGCCGCCACCAGGGCCTGGCCCGCGACCTGCCCGCCGAAGACGCGCTGGAGGGACTCGTCCGGGCTGAGTCCGCGGAAGATGTTGACCTCGATCTGCTCCAGGTCGAGCAGGTCGACGAGCTTCTCCGCAGGATTCGTCATGGGTGGATCTCTCTCGTGTGTGCGGCCGGAGGGGACCGGCGCAGGGGCGCGGCCGGAATCTGCTGTCCGGCCGTCCTTGGAATTACAACTGACCGACGTCCGTGACCCGGACGACGGCACGGCCCTCGGCGTCGGACGCCGCGAGGTCGACCTCGGCGCTGATGCCCCAGTCGTGGTCGCCGTTCGGGTCCGCGAAGGTCTGGCGCACCTTCCACAGGCCGTGCTCCGGATCCTCCTCGATCATGAGCAGCTTGGGGCCGCGCGCGTCGGGTCCGGTGCCGAGGTCCTCGTATTCGTCCCAGTACTTGTCCATGGCGTCGCCCCAGGCGTCCGCGTTCCAGCCCGAGTCGCCGTCCATCTCGCCGAGTTCCTCGACGTTGTCGAGCGCCGCGAGCTCGACGCGGCGGAACATGGCGTTGCGGACGAGGACCCGGAAGGCGCGCGCGTTCGCCGTGACCGGCTTGACCTGGTCGGCCTTCTCCTGGGCCTCCTCGGCGGTCATCTCGCCCGGGTTGGCGAGCTGCTCCCACTCGTCCAGGAGGCTGGAGTCGACCTGGCGCACCATCTCGCCGAGCCAGGCGATCAGGTCCTCCAGATCCTCCGACTTCAGGTCGTCGGGCACTGTGTGGTCGAGCGTCTTGTACGCGCTCGCCAGGTAGCGCAGGACGATGCCCTCGGTGCGGGCGAGCTCGTAGAAGGACACGAACTCCGTGAACGTCATGGCGCGTTCGTACATGTCGCGGATCACGGACTTGGGCGACAGCGGGTGGTCGCCGACCCACGGGTGGCTCTGCCGGTAGGTGTCGTAGGCGTGGAAGAGCAGCTCCTCCAAGGGCTTCGGGTACGAGATGTCCTGGAGGCGCTCCATCCGGTCCTCGTACTCGACCCCGTCCGCCTTCATCAGCGCCACGGCCTCGCCGCGCGCCTTGTTCTGCTGGGCGTGCAGGATCTGCCGCGGATCGTCGAGCGTGGACTCCACGACGGACACCATGTCCAGGGCGTACGAGGGCGACTCCTGGTCGAGCAGGTCGAACGAGGCGAGGGCGAACGTCGACAGCGGCTGGTTCAGCGCGAAGTCCTGCTGCAGGTCGACGGTCAGGCGCACGATGCGGCCGGTCGGATCCGGTGTGTCCAGCTTCTCGACGATGCCGCCGTCCAGGAGCGAGCGGTAGATCGCGATGGCCCTGCGGATGTGCCGCAGCTGTGCCTTGCGCGGCTCGTGGTTGTCCTCGAGGAGGTGTCGCATCGCGTCGAAGGCGTTGCCCGGGCGGGCGATGACCGACAGGAGCATCGTGTGCGTGACACGGAAGCGCGACGTGAGCGGCTCCGGGTCCGAGCCGATCAGCTTCTCGAAGGTGTTCTCCGTCCAGGCGACGAACCCCTCGGGAGCCTTCTTGCGGACGACCTTGCGGCGCTTCTTGGCGTCGTCGCCCGCCTTCGCGAGGGCCTTCTCGTTCTCGATGACGTGCTCGGGCGCCTGCGCGACGACGAAGCCGGCCGTGTCGAACCCGGCGCGTCCCGCGCGGCCCGCGATCTGGTGGAACTCCCGCGCGCGCAGCGTCCGCACGCGCGTGCCGTCGTACTTGGTGAGGGCAGTGAACAGCACCGTGCGGATCGGTACGTTGACGCCGACGCCGAGGGTGTCGGTGCCGCAGATGACCTTCAACAGGCCTGCCTGGGCGAGCTTCTCCACCAGGCGGCGGTACTTCGGCAGCATGCCGGCGTGGTGCACGCCGATGCCATGGCGTACGTAACGGGACAGGTTCCGGCCGAACTTGGTGGTGAACCGGAAGTTGCCGATCAGCTCGGCGATCTGGTCCTTCTCCTCGCGCGTGCACATGTTGATGCTCATCAGCGCCTGCGCGCGCTCCACGGCCTGCGCCTGCGTGAAGTGCACGATGTAGACGGGCGCCTGCTTCGTCTCCAGGAGCTCCGTCAGCGTCTCCGTGAGCGGGGTGAGCCGGTACTCGTACGAGAGCGGGACGGGGCGCGTGGCCGAGCGGACCACCGACGTGGTCCTGCCGGTGCGGCGCGTGAGGTCCTTCTCGAACATGGAGACGTCGCCGAGCGTCGCCGACATCAGGATGAACTGCGCCTGCGGCAGCTCGAGCAGCGGAATCTGCCAGGCCCAGCCGCGGTCCCCCTCCGCGTAGAAATGGAACTCGTCCATCACGACCTGGCCGATGTCGGCTTGCGCGCCGTCGCGCAGCGCGATGGACGCGAGGACCTCGGCGGTGCAGCAGATGACGGGCGCGTCCGAGTTCACGGAGGCGTCGCCGGTCAGCATGCCGACGTTCTCCGTGCCGAAGAGCTTGCACAGCTCGAAGAACTTCTCGGACACCAGCGCCTTGATCGGCGCCGTGTAGAAGGTGACCTCGTCCCGCGCCAGCGCGGCGAAGTGCGCACCGGCGGCGATCATGGACTTGCCGGACCCGGTGGGCGTCGAAACGATCACGTTCGCGCCCGACACCACCTCGATCAGCGCCTCCTCCTGGTGGGGATAGAGGGTGAGCCCACGCTCCTCGGACCACGACTCGAAGGCGTCGTAGAGGGCGTCCGGGTCGGCGGTCTTCGGGAGCTGATCGATAAGGGTCACGGCACCATCTTGCCTGCCTTCCGGCTCGATCCGGCAATCGGATGTCCAGGCGAAGATCACGAAGGCTACGCTGGGTCGCCGACGGGGCGTCAGCACGCGCGCGGCCCTCACGGGGCAACTCGGCGCAGCAATAAGCGACATGTCGGTCCACCGCGTGCGGCCGGCACAACAGAAACAGGGGCGGAACAGAGCCATGATGGGACCGGCACACTCGCTGTCAGGAGCGGCGGCCTGGCTGGGGGTGGGGGCGGCCACCACGGCGGCCGGGTATCCGATGCCGTGGCCGGTCCTCCTCGTCGGAGCGCTGATCTGCGCGGGCGCCGCGCTCGCGCCCGACCTCGACCACAAGTCGGCGACCATCTCCGGCGCCTTCGGCCCGATCTCCCGCGGGCTCTGCGAGATCGTCGACAAACTCTCGTACGCCGTCTACAAGACCACTCGAAAGCAGGGCGACCCCCGGCGTTCGGGCGGCCACCGCACGCTCACCCATACCTGGGTCTGGGCGGTGCTGATCGGGGCGGGCACCTCGTTCGCGGCGATCACCGGCGGTCGCTGGACGGTTCTCGGGATCCTCTTCGTGCACATGGTGCTCGCCATCGAGGGCCTGCTGTGGCGGGCGGCCCGCGGTCACAGCAGCGACATTCTCGTGTGGCTGCTCGCGGCGACCAGCGCGTGGATACTCGCGGGCATCCTGGACCAGCCGGGCAATGGCTCGGACTGGCTGTTCACGGACCCCGGCCAGGAGTATCTGTGGCTGGGCCTGCCGATCGTGCTCGGCGCGCTGGTGCACGACATCGGGGACGCGCTCACCGTCTCGGGCTGCCCGATCCTGTGGCCCATCCCGATCGGCCGCAAGCGCTGGTACCCGATCGGGCCGCCCAAGCTGATGCGGTTCCGGGCCGGCAGCTGGATCGAGCTGAAGGTGCTCATGCCGGTGTTCATGCTGGCCGGCGGCGTGGGGTGTGCGGCGGCGCTGAACTTCATCTGACCCAGGGGCGGCGGCCCCGCCTTGGGCGGGCGTCGTCAGCCGGCCAGGTCCGCGGACGACCAGACGCGGCCGGTGTCGTCCACCAGGTCGACGCGGTCGATCGAGCTCGCCGCTCCGTGGGCGATCCAGGTGGCCCGCCCGGACGACGGAAGCCACCAGTGGCCCGCGTCGCGGACCGAGCCGTCCTTCAGCAGGAGCCGGCACGTGTAGTAGCCCCCGGGGCCGCCGTCCGCGATCTGCATGACCACCACAGGCCGGTCGCCGACGCGGCTGGGTTCGACCGTGCCCACCGTCGTGCCGGACCGGGTGACGAGCTCCGCCCCGTGGTCGCTCGCGGAGACGGCGGGCGGGTTCCCCCGGCCGAGGTGGCCGAGGACCGTGACGCCGGCGCCTCCCGCACACACGCCGGCGAGCACGGCCGCCGCGACGAGCAGGGCAGGCCGCCGCAGCGCGCGGCGCCGTGCGGGACGGTGCACGTCGAGGCGTTCCAGGACCCGTGCGTCGAACCCCGCCGGGGCGGCGAGTGCGGGCGCCGCGGGCAGCACAGCGTCGACGGCCGCGGAAAGGTCGTCGTACGCGGAGCGGCAGTTCGGGCACAGGGAGAGGTGGCGCAGCAGCTCGGCCTGCCCACCGGGGAGCGTGCCGAGGGCGAGGGCGACCAGCTCGTCCTCATCGGGGTGGCGTGCCATCGCGGCTCTCCTCCTTCGACGCCTCACGCAGCCTCCGCAGGCCGGTCCGGATCCGGGTCTTGGCAGTGCCGAGCGGGATGTCCTCGTGCCGGCCCACCTCCTGCGCCGTGCACCCGCCGAGCACCGCGAGCGCGACCGCGCGGGCCTGCTCGACGGGCAGGGCGCGAAGCCGTCGGACGGCGCGGTCGCTCTCGAGCGAGACCAGTGCGAGGCGTTCCGGGCTCTCGCTCTGCAACGTCATGTCGAGCAGCCGCTCCAATGTCTCGGCCAGCATCGGCACGGGCCTGCGGGCGCGTACGGCGTCGATGGCGGCGTTGCGCGTGATCGTCAGCAGCCAGGTGAGGGCCGAGGCGCGGCGGGCGTCGTAGCTGCCTGCGGCCCGCCAGGCACGGACGAACACCTCTTGGCTCACGTCCTCGGCCAGAGCGGGGTCGCGGGTGACCGACAGCGCGAGTCCGTACACCGCGTCCTGGAAGCGGCGCACGAAGGCGACGGCCGCCTGCTCGTCGCCCAGGGCGAAACCGGCGACGAGCGAGGCGTCGTCGGCGCGATCCGCCCGCGAGAACAGTTCCACGCCCCCTTATACGTACGAGAGAGGTGAAGGGATTGCACGCAGCGTCCGTGTTCCGTCGGGTGGCGCAATCCATCGGCGTCCCCCGGTCGTACAACCTCCGTCGGAAGGGACGGAGTGATCATGAAGAACTTCAGGATCGGCATGGCCGGGTTCGCGTTCGTGGCGGCCCTCGGACTGGCGGGCTGCGGCGGTGGTGGTGGCGGCTCGGGCGGCGGCAGCGATTCGGGTGGCGGCACGCCCGCGGCCACGGACGCCTCCACCCTCAGCACGAGCGACTCCCCGATGGGCAAGATCCTCGTCGACGGAAAGGGGCGCACGCTCTACCTGTTCACCAGCGACGGCAAGAACAGCAACTCCATGAAGTGCGACGCGAAGTGCGTCAAGGAGTGGCCGCACATGGAGGGCAAACCGAAGGCCGGCGCCGGGGTCCAGCCGAACCTCATCGCCACGACGAAGGGCAGCGGCACGGCACAGGCGACGTACGCCGGACACCCGCTCTACTACTACGCCGACGATCACAAGGCGGGGGACACGAACGGACAGGGCATCGGCCAGATCTGGTACGTCATCGACTCCCACGGCCATGCGATCAAGAAGGCCGCACCCGGGGGCGGGAACGACAACGACACTGGTGGCAACGGCTACTGAGCCGACGCCGGCCGGGAGCCGCCCCGAGGGAAGGGCTCCCGACCGCCGCCCGCGGCACGTCAGCCGTGCCAGGACCGCCACAGCGCCGCGTACGCGCCGTCGGCCGCGACCAGGTCGTCGTGGCTGCCGAGTTCGCGGATCCGGCCGTCCTCGACCACGGCGATCACGTCCGCGTCGTGCGCGGTGTGCAGTCGGTGCGCGATGGCCACGACGGTGCGGCCGTCGAGGACCCGGCCGAGCGAGCGCTCCAGGTTGCGGGCCGCGCGCGGGTCGAGCAGCGAGGTCGCCTCGTCGAGGACCAGCGTGTGCGGGTCGGCGAGGACCAGCCGGGCCAGCGCGATCTGCTGCGCCTGCGCCGGAGTGAGCGCGACCCCGCCCGAGCCGACCTCCGTGTCGAGGCCGTCGGCGAGGCCATCGGCCCACCCGTCGGCGTCGACCGCGCCGAGAGCGGCCCACAGCTCCGCGTCGTCGGCGCCGGTGCGGGCCAGACGGAGGTTGTCGCGCAGGGAGCCCACGAAGACGTGGTGCTCCTGGTTGACCAGCGCCACATGGGAGCGCACCCGCTCGGCCTGCATCCGGGAGAGCTCCGCGCCGCCCAGAGTGACCTGCCCGGTGCGCGGCGCGTAGATCCCGGCGAGCAGCCGCCCGAGCGTCGACTTGCCCGCACCCGAGGGGCCGACCAGGGCGAGCCGCGTGCCGGGCGCGACCTCCAGGGACACCTTCCGCAGCACGTCGACGCCCTCCCGGTAACCGAAGTGCACCGCGTCGGCCTGGACATCACGGCCGTCGGGCCGCACGGAGGCGTCGCCCGCGTCCGGCTCGATGTCCCGCACGCCGACGAGCCGGGCCAGCGACACCTGGGCGACCTGAAGCTCGTCGTACCAGCGCAGGATCAGGCCGAGCGGGTCCACCAGCATCTGCGCGATGAGCGCGCTCGTGGTCAGCTGCCCCACATCGATCCAGCCCTGGAGGACGAAGACACCGCCCACCACGAGCACCGACAGCAGTACCAGGACGTGCACGGTGTTGATCACCGGGAAGAACACCGAGCGCAGATACAGGGTGTAGCGCTCCCATGCGGTCCACTCCTTGACGCGCCGCTCCGACAGCGCGATGCGGCGCTCGCCGAGCCGGTGCGACTCGATGGTGCGCCCGGCGTCCACGGTCTCGGCGAGCGCGGCGGCGACGGCCGCGTACCCGGCGGCCTCCGAGCGGTACGCGGACGGCGCCCGCTTGAAGTACCAGCGGCAGCCGAGCACGAGGACCGGCACCGCGATGAGCAGCGCGGGCGCAAGCGGCGGCGCGGTCACCGCGAGCCCGCCGACGAGCAGCACCGCCCACACGACACCGATGGACAGCTGGGGCACGGCCTCCCGCATCGCGTTCGCGAGCCGGTCGATGTCCGTGGTGATCCGCGACAGCAGGTCGCCCGTACCGGCCCGCTCCAGGACGCCGGGCGGCAGGCCCACGGACCGCACCAGGAAGTCCTCCCGCAGATCCGCCAGCATCCGCTCGCCGAGCACCGCCCCACGCAGCCGCACCTGCCGGATGAACACGGCCTGGACCACCAGCGCCAGTGCGAACAGGCCGATGGTGCGGGCCAGTTGGGCCCCTTCCAGCGCGCCGGCGCCGCCCGGGTTCTCGGAGACGTCCTGGATCAGGCCGCCGAGCAGGTAGGGGCCGGCCATCGACGCGATGACGGCGACCGTGTTCACGCCGATGAGCAGGAGGAACTCGCGGCGGTGGCGCTGGTACAGCTCGCGCACATAGGCGCGGACCGTGGCCGGGGCGCCGACGGGCAGGGTGTTCGCCGTGGTGGGGGCCGCCGGGTCGTAGGCCGGGGGCGCTACGCCGATCATGCCGTCTCCTCGATGTCGATCTCGATGTCGGTACTGATGCCGGTGCCGGTGCCGGTGCCGGTGCCGGCACCGGGGGAGGCCTGCTCCTCGTCGGTCTCGCGGGTGACGACCGCGCGGTACCGGGGCTCGCTGCGCACCAGTTCGCGGTGCTCGCCGACCGCGGCGACCTCGCCCTCGTGGACGAACACCACGCGGTCGGCGCGGTCGAGGACCAGCGGCGACGAAGTGAGCACCACGGTCGTGCGACCGCTGCGCAGCGCGCGCACGCCCTGGGCGATACGGGCCTCGGTGTGCGAGTCGACGGCGGACGTCGGCTCGTCGAGCACCAGCGTGTCCGGGTCGGTGACCAGCGAGCGGGCCAGCGCGAGGCGCTGGCGCTGGCCACCGGAGAGGGATCGGCCGCGTTCGGTGATGCGGGCGGTCATCGGGTCCTCGTCCGGGGCGCCCTGGGTGAGGGCGTCCAGCACGTCGGAGCACTGGGCCGCGTCCAGCGCGTCGTCGGGTGCGACGCCTCCGGAGGCCGGTACGTCGAGGAGTTCGGCGAGGGTGCCGGAGAGCAGCACCGGGTCCTTGTCCTGGACGAGTACGGCCGTCCGCGCTACGTCCAGCGGCAATTCGTCGAGCGGCACGCCGTCGAGCAGGACGGACGGCGCCGCCTCGCCGGCGCCGTCGTCGGCGGCGGAAGCGGGGTGTCCGGCGAACCGGTCGGCGAGGCGCCCCGCCAGGTCCGGGTCGCCGCACACCACGGCGGTGAGCCGCCCCGCGGGTGCCAGCACGCCCGTCGCCGGGTCGTACAGGTCGCCGGCCGGCGCCTTGGCGTCGCGCAGCCCGCCGTCCGGTTCGGTGACGCGCTCCAGCGACAGCACCCTGGCCGCGCGCTGCGCGGACGGCCGGGAGAACGAGTACGCCATCGCGATCTCCTCGAAGTGGCGCAGCGGGTAGTTGAGGAGCATCACGCCGCTGTAGACGGTGATCAGTTCGCCGACGGTGATCCGGCCTTCGCGCGCGAGCTGGACGCCGTACCAGACGAGCACGATCGTCAGCAGGCCGGGAAGGAGGACCTGGATCGCGGAGATCAGCGACCACATGCGGGCGCTGCGCACGGCGGCCCGGCGCACGTCCTGCGAGGCGCGGCGGTAGCGGTCGAGGAACAGTTCCTCGCCGCCGATGCCGCGCAGCACGCGCAGGCCCGCGACGGTGTCCGAGGCGAGTTCGGTGGCGTGGCCCGCCTTCTCCCGCTGGTGGTCCGCGCGCCGGGTGGCGCGGGGGAGCAGGGGCAGCACGGCGAGCGCCAGGACCGGCATGCCGAGCGCGACGACGACACCGAGCGCCGGCTGGTAGATCAGGAGGCCCACGGCGGCGATGACGACGGTGAGCGCGGCGGCGGTGAAGCGGGAGAGCGCCTCGACGAACCAGCCGATCTTCTCCACGTCACCGGTGGACACCGCGACGACCTCGCCCGCGGCGACCCGCCGGGTGAGGGCGGCGCCGAGCGTCGCGGTCTTGCGGGCGAGGAGCTGCTGGACGCGGGCGGCGGCGGTGATCCAGTTCGTGACGGACGTGCGGTGCAGCATCGTGTCGCCGACCGCGACACCGATGCCGAGCAGCACGATCAGCGCGCCGGCCTTGGCGAGACCGGAGCCGGAGCGGTCGACGACCGCCTGCACCGCATAACCGACGCCGTACGCGAGGCCGGCGACGGAGACGAAGTGGATCAGGCCCCAGACAAGGGACTTGGCCTGCCCACCGAGCTGGTTCCTGCCGAGCCAGATCAGGAACCGGGGGCCCGAGCGTGCGTCCGGCACACCTGGGTCTGGATACGGAAGGTCGGAGATCTGCATGACGTCCCAGGGCTCGAAGCGGGGTGGATCGAAGAAGCGGACTCAAAGGCAGCAAACCGTGAAAGGTTCGCGCCCCGCGGCGAGCCGAGGCAAACGGTTTTCCGGTCCCGGGCAAAGAATCGGACCGGATCGAACGTCATGATCGGAGTCGGTTCCGCGGTTTTTGACCGGTGGTGCGACCATGGAACGCATGCGGAGTGCGGGTGCGATCAGGGTGGGCGTCGCGATGGCGGCGTGCGGTGTCCTGCTGACGACGGTGGCCGCTTGCGGCGCCGACGGCGGCGACAGCGGAAAGAAGGCCACGGCGGGGGCGAACTCCTCGGGCGGCGAGTCCCAGGGCGCCGAGGCGCGCGCGGCGGACCTCAAGCGCATCCCGGGGGTGGGCGACCGCTACCAGAAACAGATCCCGGCGAACGCCAGGCAGGTCGTCGCCGTGTACGGCGACGGCAAGGACGCGGCGGGCTCCACGATCGTGCTCTACACCAAGTCCGGCGACACCTGGAAGAAGCAGCGCGACTGGTCCGGGCACAACGGCAAGAAGGGCTGGACGACCAGCCACCACGAGGGCGACAAGCGCAGCCCCGTCGGCGTCTTCACGCTCAGCGACGCCGGCGGCGTCCTGGCCGACCCGGGCGCGAAGCTGCCGTACACGCAGTCGGCGTCGTTCCAGGCCCCGCACTACTGGGCGAAGTCGCACTGGCACGACTTCGACTACGTCATCGCCATCGACTACAACCGCGCAAAGGGCACGTCGCCCAATGACCCGACCCGGCCGCAGGGCCAGTCCAAGGGCGGCAGCATCTGGCTGCACATGGACCACGGCAGCGGCACCTCGGCGTGCGTGAGCCAGTCGAAGGGCGACATGGAGTACCTGCTCAAGACGCTCGACCCGAAGCAGCACCCGGTGGTCGTGATGGGCGACAAGGCCGAGCTCAAGGCGACCTGAGCCGGCCCCGCCTCCCCGACGGCCTACCGCCTTGTGGCCCGCTCCAACTCGACCAGTACGGAGTAGTAGGAGCGGCCCGTCGCATGGTCCATGCCGACCTCGCACATCCGGTTCGCCGAGAGATGGGCGTCGTAGGCACGCGACGTGACCTCAGCGGCCTCCTTCGCCGTGGCGGACTCGGTCAGCTCCTTGTGGAGCATGCCGCGGTCGCCCGCGAAGCCGCAGCAGCCCGCGTCGTCCGGCATCACCACCTCGTCGGCGCAGGCCTCGGCCACGGCCTTCAACTGGCTTACGTCGCCCAGGTGTTCCATGGAGCACGTCGGGTGCAGCACGGCGGAGCCGATGGTGCGCTCGACGGTGAGGTGCGGCAGGAGTTCCTCCGCGGCCCACACCAGGGAGTCCACGATGGTCAGCTCCGCGTGCAACTCCCGGTTGTCGTCGGTGAGATACGGCACCACCTCGTGCGCGATGCCCAGCGTGCACGACGAGGCGTCCACCACGAGGGGCAGTCGGCCGCCGCCGGTCCAGGCCCAGGCCGACTCGATGATCCGGTTCGCCATCACCGTGTTGCCCTCGTCGTAGCCCTTGGAGTGCCAGATCGTGGCGCAGCACGTCCCGGCCACATCGTTCGGAATCCACACCGGCTTGCCCGCGCGCGCGGAGACCGCGACAACGGCCTGAGGCAGCGATACGTCGCCGGGGGTGCCGAAAATGCGGTTCACGCACGCCGGGTAGTAGACGGCCGTGGCGCCCACGCGCGCGGTACGCGGTAGCTTCCGGGCCGCCGCGGCAGGTACCTCCGGCAGCCATTCGGGCACCAGGTCCGGCCGGATCGCCTTGCGCGCGGCGCCCGTCACGGTCGCGAGGAGGCGGTCACCGATCTTGTCGGCCGCCGCCACGGCGAGCCGGGCCGAGGCCTCCACCGCCTTGAAGTTCTTCGCGACGAGCGCGGCCGTCCGCTCCTCGCGCGGCGAGTGACGGGCGTGACGGAAGCCCTTCATGAACGCCCCCGTGTCGATGCCGACCGGGCAGGCCAGCTTGCACGTGGAGTCGCCGGCGCAGGTGTCCACGGCGTCGTACCCGTAGGCGTCGATCAGCTCGTCCTCCACCGGCGAACCGGACGGCTGGCGCATCATCTCGCGGCGCAGCACGATCCGCTGGCGCGGTGTGGTCGTCAAGTCCTCGCTGGGGCACGTGGGTTCGCAGAAGCCGCACTCGATGCACGGGTCGGCGATCAGCTCCACCTTGGGGATCGTCTTGAGGCCCCGCAGATGGGCCTTCGGGTCGCGGTCCAGCACGATGCGCGGCGCGAGCACCCCGTCCGGGTCGATGACCTGTTTCGTGCGCCACATCAACTCCGTGGCCCTGGCGCCCCATTCGAGCTCCAGGAAGGGGGCGATATTGCGGCCCGTCGCGTGCTCCGCCTTCAGGGAGCCGTCGAACCGGTCGACCGTGAGGCGGCAGAACTCGTCCATGAACGCCGCGTACCGCTCCACGTCCTTTGGCTTCGCCGCGTCGAAGGCCAGCAGGAAGTGCAGATTGCCGTGCGCGGCGTGGCCGGCCACCGCCGCGTCGAAACCGTGCCGCGTCTGCAGTTCGAGCAGTTCCTCGCACGCCTCCGCGAGCCGCGAGGGCGGCACCGCGAAGTCCTCCGTGATGAGCGTCGTACCCGAAGGACGCGAGCCGCCGACCGCCGTCACGAACGCCTTGCGCGCCTTCCAGTAGCCCCCGATCGTCTTCGCGTCCCGCGTGAACTCATTGGTCACTGAGGCGACGGGCGCGACGAGTTCGAGACCCTCAAGGGCCTTCGCGGCCGCCTTCTCGTAGGCGGCCTGCGTGGTCTCGTCCGGGGCGCGGAACTCCACCAACAGCGCCGTCGTCTCCTTGGGCAACTCGGCCCAGTCCTGCGGCACGCCCTGCACGCTGACCGAGGCGCGCAGCGTATTGCCGTCCATCAGCTCCACGGCCAGGGCGCCCGCCTCGTTGAACACCGGCACCGCCGCGGCGGCCGCGGGCAGGGAAGGGAAGAACAGCAGCGCCGTCGACACCCTCCTGTCCAACGGCAGGGTGTCGAAGACGACTTCGGAGATGAACCCGAAGGTGCCCTCCGAGCCCACCATCAGGCCGCGCAGGATCTGCACCGGCGTCCCGCCGTCGAGGAAGGCGTCGAGACGGTACCCGTTCGTATTCTTGATCTCGTACTTGGCGCGGATCCTGCGGGTGAGCTCCGCGTCCTCCTCGATCTCCCGCTTGATCGCCAACAGGGCCTCGCAGAGCGCCGGTTCGGCGTGCGCGAGATCCTCGTCCGCGCGCGGGTCGCCCGTGTCGACGACGGTGCCGGACGGCAGCACGAAGGTGAGGGAGGAGACCGTCCGGTACGAGTTCCGCGTCGTGCCCGCCGTCATCCCCGACGCGTTGTTCGCCACCACGCCGCCCACCGTGCAGGCGATCGCGCTCGCCGGGTCGGGGCCGAGCACGCGCCCGTGCCGCGCGAGCGTGGCGTTCGCCCGCACGATCGTGGTGCCGGGGCCGATCCGCGCGCGCGTACCGTCGCCCAGCACCTCGATGCCCGACCAGAACCTGCGGACGTCGACGAGGATGTCCTCGCCCTGCGCCTGCCCGTTCAGCGACGTGCCCGCCGCGCGGAAGACGACCTCGCGGCCCTTGCCGTGCGCGTAGGAGAGCACCGCCGACACGTCGTCGATGTCCTCGGCGACCACCACTACCTGCGGCACGAAGCGGTACGGGCTGGCGTCCGACGCGTAACGCACCAGGTCCGAGATCTTGGTGAGCACCTTGTCCGCGCCGAGCAGCCGCGTCAGCTCCGAGCGCAGCGGCTCGGGCGTGCCACCGGCCTGCCGGTCCGCGACCCGGTCGGGCGCCGGACCGGACGAGCGGGCTCCGGGACGCAGGGCTTCCGGCTTCGGCTCCAGCAGCGGCATGGCCTCTCCTAGCTCAGCAATCGCGGTCGTGCGGGGACCCGAACAGCGTGTTCAGCAGCACCGTCAGCTGCGCTCGCTGCTCCTTGTCCAATGGGGCCAGGATCTCCTCTGCCGCCGCGCGCCGCGCGCTGCGCAGCTCCCGGAGGGCGGCCCGGCCCTTGTCGGTGAGCTCGATCCGGATGACCCGGCGGTTGGTCGGATCGGGCACGCGGCGCGCCAGATCGGCCGCCTCCAGGCCGTCCACCGTCGTCGTGACGGCACGCGGGACGACCTCGAGGCGCTCGGCCAGATCGGCCATGCGTGGCGGCGTCTCGTAGTGCACGAGCGTGCGCAGCAGCCGGGACTGCGCGGGTGTGATTCCGACCGGCTCCAGCTGGCGGCGCTGTAGCCGCTGCAGGCGGCGGGTCAGGCGCAGCAACTGCTCGGCGAGGAAACCGTCGGCGTCCGGTGTCTTCATGCCGGGAACATTATCAGGACCTTGTGCATTGTGAAAGAAGGTAACAATGCATTATGCTCCTCAAGGTCGAATCCCAGAAGTGCCTAGGAGGCCCATGCCCCGCGACGAAATCCGCTGGACGCCGCCCCCCGATGCCGAGTCGTCGGGCCAGCCGCGGCAGATCCGCCGCATCCTGTCCCTCTTCCGCCCCTACCGCGCCCGCCTCGCCATCGTCGGGCTGCTCGTCTGCGCCGCCTCGCTGGTCACGGTCGCGACACCGTTCCTGCTCAAGGAGATCCTCGACGTCGCGATCCCGCAGGGCCGCACCGGGCTGCTCAGCCTGCTCGCCCTCGGCATGATCGTCAGCGCCGTCGTGACGAGCGTCTTCGGCGTCCTGCAGACGCTGATCTCGACGACGGTCGGCCAGCGCGTCATGCACGACCTGCGCACCGCCGTCTACGGCCGCCTCCAGAGCATGTCCCTCGCCTTCTTCACCAAGACCCGCACGGGCGAGGTCCAGTCCCGCATCGCCAACGACATCGGCGGCATGCAGGCGACGGTGACATCGACCGCGACATCCCTCGTCTCGAACCTGACGAGCGTCGTCGCCACGGTCGTCGCGATGATCGCCCTCGACTGGCGGCTGACGATCGTCTCCCTGCTCCTGCTGCCGGTCTTCGTGTGGATCAGCCGCCGGGTCGGCCGCGAGCGCAAGAAGATCGCCACGCAGCGCCAGAAGCAGATGGCGGCGATGGCCGCCACGGTCACCGAGTCGCTCTCCGTCAGCGGCATCCTGCTCGGTCGCACCATGGGCCGCGCGGACTCCCTCACCAAGTCCTTCGCCGAAGAGTCGGACGAACTGGTCGGCCTGGAAGTCAGGTCGAACATGGCGGGGCGCTGGCGGATGGCCGTCATCAGCATCGTCATGGCCGCCATGCCCGCCGTCATCTACTGGGCGGCCGGCATCGCCCTGCACTTCGGCGGCCCCACCGTCTCCATCGGCACGCTCGTCGCGTTCGTCTCGTTGCAGCAGGGCCTGTTCCGGCCGACCGTGAGCCTGCTGCAGACCGGCGTCCAGATCCAGACCTCGCTGGCCCTGTTCCAGCGCATCTTCGAGTACCTGGACCTGCCGGTCGACATCACCGAGCGCGAGGACGCGGTCCGCCTCGACACCGTCAAGGGCGAGGTCCGCTTCGAGAACGTCGAGTTCCGCTATGTCACCGACGATGCTGCCGACGAGCGGCAGGAAGCGATCCTCGACGGCATCGACCTCACCGTCCCCGCGGGCGGCAGCCTCGCCGTCGTCGGCCCCACCGGCTCCGGAAAGTCCACGCTCAGCTATCTCGTGCCGCGGCTCTACGACGTCACGGGAGGCCGCGTCACGCTCGACGGGGTCGACGTGCGCGACCTGGACTTCGACACCCTCGCGCGCGCGATCGGCGTGGTCTCCCAGGAGACGTACCTGTTCCACGCCTCGGTGGCGGAGAACCTGCGGTTCGCCAAGCCCGACGCCACCGACGAGGAGCTGTACGCGGCGGCCCGCGCGGCCCAGATCCACGAGCACATAGCCGCCCTGCCGGACGGCTACGACACCGTGGTCGGCGAGCGCGGTCACCGCTTCTCCGGAGGCGAGAAGCAGCGCCTGGCCATCGCCCGCACCATCCTGCGGGACCCGCCGGTCCTCATCCTCGACGAGGCGACGAGCGCGCTCGACACGCGTACCGAGCACGCGGTGCAGGAAGCCATCGACGCGCTCTCGGCCAACCGCACGACGCTCACGATCGCGCACCGCCTCTCCACGGTCCGTGGCGCCGAGCAGATCGTGGTCCTTGACTCCGGGCGAATAGCCGAGCGCGGCACGCACGAGGAACTGCTCGGCCGCGAGGGTCGCTACGCGGCGCTGGTGCGGCAGGACGCGCGCGTGGAAGCCGCGGCGTGACGGGGGTTGCGCCCGGGCCGCCATGACGTCGGCGCGAACAGCGGGGAGAGAGTCCGTGAGGGAGTCGAGAAGGGCAGAGATATGTCAGGGATGCTCTGACGCACGGGTTACCGTTCCGGCATGCAGACCGAGACTCCGCGACGAAACACGACGCGACTCACGCGCCGCGGACGCATCGCCATGACGGTGACCGGGGCCGTCGTGGCGGCAGCCGCCGTCGCGGTGCCGCTGACCCTGGCGGGTGAGGACGGGACGGACAAGAGCCTGACCATCCCTGAGGGCTGGCGTTCGGGCCAGGTGTACGAGGCCGTGGACAAGGCGCTCGACGTCCCGGCCGGCACCACGAAGAAGGCCGCGCCCAAGGCACACCTCAAGCTTCCGGGCGACGCGGGTGGCAACGCAGAGGGGTACCTCTTCCCGGCGACGTATCCCTTGAACGACAAGTCGACCCCGCAGTCGGTCCTTTCGTACATGGTCGCCACGGCCAATAAGCGGTTCGGCGGCAGCGGCACCACCGCGGGCGCCGAGAGCAACGCCGTCAATCCGTACCAGCGCGTCATCATCGCGAGCATCGTGCAGGCCGAGGCGGACAACAAGGAGGACATGGGCAGGGTCGCCCGCGTCATATACAACCGGCTCGATCACGGGATGCCGTTGCAGATGGACTCCACCATCAACTACGCGCTCGGCCGCTCCACGTTGGCCACCACACACGACGACACCAAGATCAACAACCCGTACAACACCTACGCGCGCAAGGGGCTGCCGCCCACTCCGATCGGCAATCCGGGGGAGCAGGCGATGCAGGCGGCGAGCAGTCCGCCGTCGGGTGACTGGCTGTACTTCGTGACGGTCAAGCCGGGGGACACGCGCTTCACGGCGGATCTGGGCGTGCAGGAGAAGAACGTGGCGGAGTTCAACAAGAACCAGGCGAAGGAGAAGCGGGGCGGCTGACGGGGCGGGGCGCTCCGGGGTGCCGGGGGTGGGGTTGCGCGCTGACTGGGTCGGGTCGGGTGGCGGGGGGAGGGGTTGTGCGCTGGCTGGCTGGCTGGCTGGCTGGGTGGGGCCGGGTGCGGGTGCGGGTGCGGGTGCGGGTGCGGGTGCGGGTGCGGGGCCGGTCCGGGGCCGGGGCCTGGGGCGGGTAGAGGGGCGGAGCACCGGTTCGGTGGGGATCGCTTGACTCGTTTTGGGACGGCTGGCTTCTTCGGATCGCTCGGTCTGTTCGGGGCGTCTGAGGTGTGCGGATCGCTCGGCCTGTTCGGGGTGCCTGAGGTGTGCGGACCGCTCGGCCTGTTCGGGGTGCCTGAGCTGTGCGGATCGCTCGGCCTGTTCGGGGCGCCGGGGCCGTGTGGATCGCCCGGTCCGTTCGCGGCGCCCGAGCTGTCCAGGTCGCTTGGTCCGTTCATGGCGCCAGCGAGCCGTCCGGATTGCCCGGCCTGCTCGTGGCGCCTGACCAGTCAGGACCACGCGGCCCGTTCGGATCGTCGGGCCCGTTCGGTCGCCGGACCCGTTCCGGTCGCCCGACCCGTCGGGGCGTCCGATCGAGTCGTCTCACACCGCGACGGACGCCGTTCGCGCCAGTAGTCGACGGATGTCGCTCACTGCCGCGCGTCCCGCGCGGTTCGCGCCGATCGTGCTTGCCGAAGGGCCGTAGCCGACCAGGTGGATGCGGGGATCGAGGGCGGCGTGCGTGCCCTCCATCCGGATCCCACCGCCAGGCTCCCGTAGTCTCAGCGGCGCCAGATGCTCGATGGACGCCCGGAAGCCGGTGGCCCAGAGGATCACGTCGGCCGCGACCTCGTGCCCGTCGTCCCAGGCCACGCCGGTCGGCGTGATCCGGTCGAACATGGGGTGCCGGTGGAGGACACCGCTGGCGCGGGCCTCGCGGATCGCGTCGTTCACCGGAAGCCCGGTCACCGACACCACGCTCAGCGGCGCGAGCCCCTGGCGTACCCGCTCCTCGACCATCGCCACGGCGGCCCGCCCCTGCTCCTCGCCGAAGGGGCCGTCACGGAAGACGGGCGGCCGGCGGGTCACCCAGGTCGTCGAGGCGGCGTAGGGCGCGATCTCCATCAGGTGCTGCGTCCCCGAGGCCCCGCCGCCCACCACTACGACCCGCTGACCCGCGAACTCTTCCGGCCCCTGATACTGCGCGGTGTGCAACTGCCGCCCGCGGAAGGTCTCCTGCCCCGGATAACGCGGCCAGAACGGCCGGTCCCAGGTCCCCGTCGCGTTGATCAGGGCACGCGCCGACCACACCCCGTCCGAGGTCTCGACGAGCAGCCGGCCGCCCTGCCCCTCGCGCACCGCCCGCACGTCGACCGGGCGCCGCACGCGCAGATCGAAGGCATCCTCGTACGAGGTGAAGTACCCGGCGATGACCTCCGAGGACGGGCGCGCGGGATCGGCGCCGGTCAGTTCCATGCCGGGCAGCGCGTGCATTCCGTGGACCTTGCCGTACGTGAGTGAGGGCCACCGGAACTGCCAGGCGCCGCCGGGTCGGGGCGCGTGGTCGAGGACGACGAAGTCCCGCTCCGGCTCGAAGCCCACGCGGCGCAGGTGATAGGCGGCGGAAAGCCCGGCCTGGCCGGCGCCGATGACGACGACGTCGACCTGGCGCGGACCATCGGCGGAGGCGGCGTCTCGTACCCCGATGTCGTTCATGTTTCTACTAACTCCATCGGGGCGCGAGATCTTCCCGGGACGGCGCGAACCGCACCCGCCGCGCCCGCGGTGCCGGCCGCACCGGCCGCACCACCCGCCCCAAGCGGCTCAGCGCCCGCCCGCCACCGCCAACGGCGCACCGGACCGGCGCGCGGCCGGCTCCACGAGCCCGCGTGTGGCCAGTTCGGGAATGACCCCCTCCCCGAACCAGTACGCCTCCTCCAGATGCGGATACCCGGAGAGCACGAAGTGGTCGATGCCGAGCGCGTGGTACTCCTCGATCCGGTCGGCGACCTCGGCGTGACTGCCGACGAGCGCCGTGCCCGCGCCACCGCGCACCAGACCGACCCCGGCCCACAGATTGGGAGAGATCTCCAGGCTCTCCCGGTCACCGCCGTGCAGCGCCAGCATCCGCTGCTGCCCGACGGACTCGCTGCGCCCGAGCGTGTTCTGCGCGGCGGCGACGGCCTCGGGGGAGAGGTCGTCGAGCAGCCGGTCCGCGGTGGCCCACGCGTCCCGCGCCGAATCGCGCGAGATCGTGTGCAGCCGGATCCCGAACCGCACGGTGCGCCCCTCCCGCTCGGCGAGCGAGCGGATCCAGTCGATCTTCTCCTTCACCTGCTGCGGCGGCTCGCCCCACGTCAGATACACGTCGGAGTGCCGCGCCGCGACGGGCCCCGCGGCGGCCGACGAACCACCGAAGAAGATCTCCGGCCGGGGATCCGGCGCAAGCGCCGTGTAGCCGCCGTCGACCCGGTAGTGCTCCCCGGCGAAGTCGAACGGTGCCTGCGAGCTGCCGCCCCACACACCACGTACCACTGAAAGGAACTCGTCCGTGCGGGCATAGCGCTGATCGTGGTCGAGATGGTCGCCGAAGCGCCGCTGCTCGGCGGAGTCACCACCGGTGACGACATTGAGCAACAGCCGCCCGTTCGTGAGGCGTTGATACGTCGACGCCATCTGCGCGGCGAGCGTCGGTGAGATGACCCCCGGCCGGAACGCCACGAGGAACTTGAGGCGCTCGGTGTGCTGGGCGAGCGCGACCGTCGTCAGCCACGCGTCCTCGCACCACGTCCCGGTGGGAGTGAGAACAGCCTCGAAGCCCAACTGCTCGGCCGCCTTGGCTATTTGAACGAGATAGTCGAGGTCGGGCGCGCGTATTCCGGAGGTCGACCCGCCCGGCGAACGCTCCAGCGCCCCACCGCTGAAGGCGTGCCGGTCGACGAGGGTGCGTCCGTCGCCGCCCGTCGGCAGGAACCAGTGCAGGTGGACGTTCATGGATTCAGGACTCCTTGCCGGACGCGGTGTCGTGCGCGGTGTCATGCGTGGTGTGGTACGTGCGCGGGGCGGTGGTGGAGGGCGGCAGCTTGCCGTTGAAGCGTGTGTCGACGTACTTCGAGAAGTCGACCTTGTCCGGGATCAGCTTCAACTCGCTGAATATGTCGGCGATTTGCTGCTCTGAAGCGATCACGTTCTTGTCGACGGCGACCGTGACACGTGTGCCGTTCGTACGCCGCACGGCGTCGTACGCCGCCCCGTACGGCAGCCCGGTGTCCTTGGCCCACACCTTCGCCCATGCCTGCGGATGCTTGTAGACCCAGTTCTGGGCGCGCCGCAGCCGCTCAAGGTAGTCCTTGATCGCGGCGGACTTCCTTTTGTCGGCGAGGGCGATGGGGGAGGCGACCTGGAAGGCGAGTCCGTTGGTGACCCCGTCGCCGTCGGTGAGGACACGGCCGAGTTTCGCGCGCAGCGCCTGCGAGGTGTACGGGTCCCAGACGGCCCAGGCGTCGACCTTGCCGGCGGTGAACGCGGCCAGTGCGTCGGCCGGTTGGAGATACTTGACCTTCACGTCCTTCAGCCCGAGCCCGACCTTCTTGAGCGAGGCGACGAGCTGGTAGTGCGCCGACGACCCCTGGGCCACGGCGATCGACTTGCCCTTGAGCTCCGCCGGCCTCTTCAGCTTCGAGTCCTTCGGAACGAGGATCGTGTCGCCCTTGGCGGTCCCGTGACTGGCCGACACCACCTTGATCTTCGAGTCGGCGCCGGCCGCGAAGACGGGCGGTGTGTTGCCGACGCCGCCGATGTCCACGGCCTTGGCGTTGATGGCTTCGAGGAGCGGCGGCCCCGAGGAGAATGTGGACCAGCGAATCTTGTAGTCCAGGTCGTCAAGTTCACCGGCGGCCCTCAGTACCGCCTCCGAACCACCTTTCTGGTCACCGACGTTGAGGGTGAGAGACCCCTTCCCGTCGATGCCGCCGCCGCTTCCGCCGGTGCCATTGGATGTGCTGGCGGTGGAGGCGCCGGAGCAAGCGGCGAGCAGGAGGGCGAGTGGGGCGACGAGGGCGCCGGCTATGAGTGGGCGTCGCATGACAAGTCCGTCCAGAATCGTGGAGTTGGCGAGTTGGCGAGTGGGAGGCCGGGGTGAACGGGGTGAGGAGGTCAGCGGTCAGTGGGGCGGTGGGGCGGTGGCCAGTGGCCAGCGGGTACTGGCCTCAGTGGGTAGTGATCAGTGGGAGGACTCGTCCACACCCAGCCGGTTCAGCAGCTCGGCGCGCAGTTCGGCGAAGCGCGGATCGGTGAGATCGCGCGGCCGATCCAGATCGACACGGGTCTCGTGGGCGATGACACCGTCGTCCATGACGAGCACGCGATCGGCGAGCAGCACCGCTTCCTCCACGTCGTGGGTCACCAACAGCACGGCGCAGCCCCGCCGTTGCCACAGCTCACCGACCAGGCGCTGGGCCTTGATCCGGGTCAACGCGTCGAGCGCGCCGAACGGCTCGTCGAGCAGCAGCAGATCCGGCTCGCGCACGAGGGCGCGGGCGAGCGAGGCGCGCTGGGCCTCGCCGCCGGAGAGCGTCTTGGGCCAGGCGTCCGTACGATGCCCGAGTCCGACCTCGTCCAACGCCCTTTCGGCGACGTCCCGTTCGGGCTTTCCCGGCAGGCCGAGCAGGACATTGCGCCACACCCGCTTCCACGGCATGAGTCGCGGCGCCTGGAACGCGACGGCTTTGCGCCGCGGCACGAGCACGGTGCCGGTGATGTCGCGGTCGAGCCCGGCGAGGATGCGTAGCAGCGTGGACTTGCCGCACCCGCTGCGCCCGAGCAGTGCGACGAACTCCCCTGGCTGTACGTCGAGTTGAAGGTCATCGATCACGGTGCGACCGTCAAAGGACCGACTGAGCCCCTCGACGCGCACGGCCGAACCGGAACCCGAACCGGAACCCGAACCGGAACCGGAACCCGAACCGGAATCGACGGAGGGGGCCGGGGAGGGGGCGGTGGTCACCGGCCGGTGAATGTCGGTCGCCATTGCAGCAGCAGCCTTTCGAGGGAACGGACGACGAAGTCGGCGAGCAGGCCGAGGAAGGCGTAGACGATCAGGCAGACGACGATGACGTCGGTGCGCAGGAAGTCCCGCGCCTGCACCATCAGGAACCCGATCCCGGCGTCGGCGTTGATCTGCTCCGCGAAGACGAGCGCCAGCCACGCGATGCCGAGCGAGTACCGCAGCCCGGTCATGGCCCCGGGCAGCGCGCCCGGCAGCACCACATGACGTACGAGCCCCCACCGGCTGAGCCCCAACGACTCGCCCGCTTCGATGAGTTGGGAGTCGACGCCGCGAATCCCGGCGTACACATTCAGATACAGCGGGAACGAGACACCCAGCGTGATGATGGCGACCTTCGGCGCCTCGCCGATCCCGAACCAGATGATGAACAGCGGGATCAGTCCGACGAACGGCACGGTCCGCAGCATCTGCACGCTCGCGTCGACGAGATCCTCGCCGACCCGGAAAAGCCCGGACAGCAGCGCGAGCCCGGTCCCGACGACGACACCGCACAGCAGGCCGACGGCGACACGTTGCAGCGAGACACCCATGGCAGCGGGCAGTGACCCGTCGGAGATGAGATCCGCGCCGACACGCGCGATGGTGCCCGGCGACGCCAACACCTCGGGCGTCAACACACCTACAGACGTGAGGACTTGCCACAGTACGAGGAGCAGCAGCGGCCCGCTGGTACGGCGCAGCCAACGGGGGACACGGGTGCGGCGGGTGGAGGAGGGGACGAGTGGAACGAGTTCGGGCGCCGGGCCGGATACTTGGACCTGGTCCTCGGGCGCCTTGTCGGCAGCCAGCCCGGACTCCTTCTCGGGCGGCTGGGCAGACGGAACGGGCGGGGCATGACTGATGCTCATGGCACTCCATGGCAGACGAGGGCACACCTCGGCGTCAGCGGGCGCGCGTCAGCGGCGCACCGTCACGGACAGACACCGAAGCGGCAACGAGAAGAGGGTGAGCGCAAAGGGGTGAAGAAGCGCGAAAGATGCGCAGAAAAAGCGGGAGAAGGCGTCAGCAGCCGGGACGACACGCGGCAGAGGCCACCCGCAGCAGGTCGATGTGACCGCGCGTGGTGAGCATAGCTGAACGCAACATGCGGCAGAACGTATCCAGTTGTCGACGCATGGTCAATGACGTCTCAACCTATGGACCGGCCATCCCGAACGCCGGTCGCCCGCACCGGGCGCCCCACCGCCCTTGTGGGCGACAATGTCCCCATGTCAGACGTCTTCACGACCCGAGTCCTGGACATCACGACCGGCTCCGCCGAGCGCGTCGTCGACCTGACGCGCGACTGCGAGTCCTTCCTGCGCGAGGTCGCCCACGGCGGCGACGGCCTCCTCAACCTGTTCGTCCCGCACGCCACGGCAGGCATCGCCATCATCGAAACGGGCGCCGGCAGCGACGACGACCTCCTCGCCGCCCTCCACACCCTCCTCCCCGCGGACGACCGCTGGCAGCACAGCCACGGCTCCCCGGGTCACGGCCGCGACCACGTCCTCCCGGCGATCGTGCCGCCGCATGCGACGTTGCCGGTGGTGGGGGGTGGGCTGGAGCTGGGGACGTGGCAGTCGGTGTGTTTGGTGGACACCAACAAGGACAATCCGCAGCGGAAGGTTCGGTTGAGCTTCTTCGGCGGGTGAGCGGCGCGGGCGGGACATGACGCAAGATCACATCCGGCACCGCTGCGAGTGATTGCTGCTCCGATCCAAGGCTGCCGACCACTGGCCCGCCGGTCCGCCGAGTGTCGGCAGGGGGCGCCCGGTCGGTCACGGGGCAGGTAGCGGATCGCCCTGGTCGGTGAAGCGGCCCCATGCGCCCGACGTTCAGCGGGCCGGCTTTGCCTGTGATACCTCCCCGCGTGCCGTGGTCCTCCAAGTCCACAAGCCCGACAAGGAGTGCCGCTTGACTTGGTCGCGGCACTCCTTGTCATGGCGTCGGCCTGCGTCACCGCTCCATGGGTCGCAGCGTCCAGAACTGACTCGCGGGCCGGCTCACATCAGCTTGGAGCTGGTCCACACCTGCGGGGTCCCTTGTGCACCGGGTGGAGGCGCCGGCCGGAACTCCCGTAAGGGAAGGGGGAACGGTGACCGTCGACGAGGGCGCTTCGGACGACGGTGCAGTGGCGGGCGTGTGCGTCCGGCTGCCAGAGGGGACGGAACTGCACGTCTGAGGGAGCGCCGCGCGTCGACGGCGCTGCTGTCGAATCGCGCGATCGAGCCGGGGTGACAGGGCGGACCCCGGTCAGCCCGCTCTTTGCCAGGCGCTGAGCAGTTCCTCGGGGCCGTAGGCCGCCTGGAGGCCGGAGCACTTGATGCCGCTCCGGGAGACGGCCACGAGTGGGACGGGCTCGTCGGTGATCGCGGCCCGGTGTTTCTGCAGCGCGGCCAGGTCGTGGCTGTTGAAGGCGGAGTTCTCCAGCCACTTCACCGAGCCGAAGAAGAGCAGCTGCTTGGCGATCGGCTGCCGGTCCGCTCCCACCAGGTCGATTTCGATGTCGTTGCTGCGGGTCCAGTATCCGCCGATGGCAGGGGCTGCGGGCAGGAGCTCGTCCGGCAGGAGGCGCGCGAGGGAGTCCCGGACCAGGGGCTCGACCGCGCGGCCCCGCCAGCTGGTCCACTGTTCCTTGACCCGGCTCAGTGTGAGATCTCCCCGCAGCCGCTCGATCTCCGCCATGTGCGGATCCAGGAAGGTGAGCCAGAACCTCAGGTAGGGATCGGCCACCCGGTAGCGGCGCTCCTTCGACGGCCTCAGGGAGAGGGGCAACTCGGTTGCCACCACTCGTTTCTCGGTCAGCACGTCAGTGGCTCGGGTAAGGGTTGTGTGAGCGATGCCGCCGGCGGCGCGTGCGATGTTGGTGAAGGTGCGCTCTCCGGATCCGACGGCCCGCAGTACCTCTCTGCTCGTCGCCTGCGGTGGAAACTCCGCGCCCAGCGAGCGCTCGGCGGACACGAGCAGTGCCGAGATCGGGTTGTCGAGTGAGTCGCGGAGGAACTCCCATACGTCCGCTCCGGCCCGCCATTCCGCGCAGATCAGTGGAAGGCCGCCGGTGATCAGGGTTGCGTCGAAGGCGGCTGCCGGTGACAGGCCGAGCATGTCGCCGATGTCGGCCGGATTCAGCGGCCCGACGACCATTTCCCGGCCTCGCTGGTGGAAGGGGCGGTCGTAGCTGTTCAGTGCCTCCATCATCGACAGGTCGGATCCGACAAGGAGGAGGAGTACGGGCTTCCGGCTGAGCAGGCGGTCCCAAGACCTCTGAAGCATTCCTTCGAAGGCGTCGACACGGTCCATGAGATAGGGGACCTCGTCGATGACGACGACGCTGGGGGTGTCGTCGGGCAGGGTCTCCGCAAGGAGCCTGAAGGCCGCATTCCACTGGTTGGGGGTCTCCTCCGCGAAGAGGCCCCGCTCCGGCAGGGTTGATCTCGCGACGGTGTCGAGCAGCTCCGTCAGCTCATCCTCGGCCGTGCCGCCGGCGGCGGTGAAGAAGAGGTGCGGCGTCCCGGTGCGGCGAAGGAACTCCTCGACAAGGCTGGACTTGCCGACGCGCCTGCGTCCGCGCACGAGGACGCATTGGCCTGGTTTCGCTGATCCGACGGCATCGGCAACCCCTTGCAAGGCGTTGTCGAGCACCTTCAGCTCACGGTTCCGCCCGATGAAACGGCGCACGGCAATCCTCCCGTAAGGATAGTAGCGATGAAGATACTATCGCTACAGATACCATCGCCGCTCGCAGTCTGGCGAGTCGCAGTCGAGGTCGAGGTCGAGGTCGTGGACGCGGGAGAGGGAGAAGGCACGCGTGGCCCAGTCTCTGGCCACCGGCTACGCTCACGGTTGTCTTGGCGGAGATTCGCGGACACGAACGTGGACAATCCCAACAGTCAGGTTCGCTTGTCCTTCCTCGGGTAGCTCCGAAGCGGGGTCCTGCCTGTAGGGGTGATGTCCGGCTGTGTGCCAAGGAGAGGCTCGTCCGGCTCTGGCCGTCGGGGTCGTACCAGGCCTCTTCGGTCCTCTGATGCTCAGTGGCGGCCAGGAACGGCGTCGGCTCTTCGGCGAGCACGGCCGGTTCAGACGTACTGCGCGCGCGGCACGTCAGCGAGGTCGTCGCTCGTGGCGTCCTGACCAGTTGCCCGGCCGCCTTGGGCCACCAGCTCACGGTGAACCGCCGCCGCATTCCAGCCCCAAGAGGTCGGCATCATCTGCACCCACCAACCCAGGCACCTGTCTGGCCGGCACCGGCAGTAGGCGAGCCCCGACGGCGGTGGCCCGATCGCGCGGAGACGGCCTGCGCCGTGGCGGCCACCGGGAGCGTCCTTCCTCGTGCCAAGCCGATCCCTGACGGGGCATTGACCGTGTCGCACAGTGCTGACAACGTTGTCCCGCCTGATCTTCGGAGATCCAATGTGGAGGTCCCACCGTGTCACTCCCCAACCCCAGTCGGCGCAAGATGCTCGGCCTGCTCGCCACCTCCGGTGCGGGTGCCGCGCTCGCCGGGGCGCTGCCCGGCACCGCGTTGGCCGCGGCTCCGTCGGCGGGCGGCCTGTGGTGGCCGCGCGAACGGATACTGCCTGGCTTCGCCGAACCCCGCGCACTGGACGTCGCGGACCTGACGACGGCAGACGCCGACGAGCAACTGCTCTTCGCCACGCTGCAGGGCAACGTGAATCGCGGTCGGCCGCGGATCGCCCTGCTGCGCGAGTCCGACGAGGGGGCGACCACCTGGCTGAAGACCGCCGGCCTGCCCTTCCGTTCGATCGGCGATCCGTGGTCGCTGCTGTCGAAGTACCGCTCGGAGATCAGTGGCGTCATCGTCACCGACCCGGCCCAGCCCGCGACCGTCAACCTCGCCACCACGCTGGCCGGCCTGCACAACGTCGTGGCCGCCTCTCCCGACCAGTTGTCCAAGCTGACCGCCGCGCCGTACTCCCTGAAGGTTCTGGACGACCTGCGCGACCGGTTCACCGACGAACTGTCCGCCTACCGCTGGGCGGTGGACAACCTCTGGCCGCACGCCAGCCACCGCCTGCTGGTCGGGCTCGACCCCAGCGTCGGGGCCTATCTGCGGGACTACGCGGTAGCCACCCGGGCGCTGGTGCTGTGGATCCACGCCGACCAGCCCGAATCCCGTGCGCTGGGCGACCGGGTGATGTCCCAGATGCGGGCCGGCTCCCCCTATATGGGCTGGTTCCCCTCCGGTGTGGGCGGCGAGAGCGACGGAACCGAACTGACCTCGAAGCACGGCCTGGTGGTGCTGGCCAGCGACTGGTCGCAGAACCTGACGGTCTTCGGTGGCGTGCGGGCGCCGCTGGCGCGGTCTCAGAAGACGCTGCCGACGCCGCGGCTGGGCAACCGCATCTACGTCACCTTCACCATGACGGAAGGCGACAACCTCCAGTACAACCAGCACCGCATGCGGGTGCTGTGGGACGATCCGGCGCGCGGTGCGGTGCCGATCAACTGGTCCACCACCCCGGTGCTCGCCGACGCCGCGCCCACCTTCCTGTCCTACTACCAGCGCACCGCCACTCGGCAGGACTACCTGATGGCCGGGCCTTCCGGCGCGGGCTACGCGTATCCGACGCCCTGGCCGGACGACACCTTCCGGGCCTTCACCGAGACCAGCGCCCGCTACATGCGCCGGACCGGGATGGACAGCGCGGTGATCCTCAACCGCACGTCCGGCTCGGACGTTCCGCTCACCGGTGCGAAGGCCCGCCAGTACCTCCACGACGTGCGTCCGCTCGGCCTGCTGGAGGAGTGGACCACCCGAACCGAGATCAGCGCCCTGGAGGGCAGCGTGCCGCTGTCCGTCAGCTACTTGACCGACTCCGTGGCGGACGCCCGGGACGCGATCGCGAAGGCATCCGCCGGCTGGGACGGGACCAAGCCCCTGTTCCTGTCGATCGGCACCCTCGCCTGGAACCTGACCCCGGCCGACGTGGTCACGATCGCCGGTTCGCTCGATTCCCGCTACCAGGTGGTCCGCGGCGACCAGTACTTCCGGCTCGCCCGCAGGGCGCTGAACCTTCCGCCCGCCTGATCGGTGAGGCCGGACAGTTCGCCGGCGGTCGGGGCGGGCATCGACCGGGGAGGGGCCGCCGCGGCCACCCGCAGCGGCCCCTCCCCGCCGTCGGGGCCGTCCCGGACCGTCGAGGCTGCCGTGTGCGGGCCCCGCCGACACCGACCCACGGGGCCGACCGTCCGCACGTGGTCGCACGACCGCGAGGCACGCGAACACCCGCATATCGCGGCCCAGTTGGTGACGGTCAGGCGAGGGCAGCGGGCTGCGCTGCGAGCAACTCCGGTGCCGGGTACCGGTGGCGAGCCGGACATCACGGAAGTCAAGAAGTTCTGCGAGCGGGCTCGAGAGCTGTTCCGCGCGTTCGCCGGCAGTGGAGCGGAACACTCCAGCTGATCATGGCGCGCACCGAAGAGCCTGCGCGCAAACGTCTTCGGAACATATCCCTCACAGGGTTCCGTGGAAGTCGACGCCACCGTCAGATGGTGGGCCGGGATTGCCGATGAGGTAGCGCGGGCAGGAGAACTTGACCTGCTGGAGGCCTACTGCTCGCACCGGCGGGGGCATCTCGCGCACGGGTACGTCAATGCCGGGGCACTGCGCATCACCTGCCCGCTGCACCACTCCAGCTACAGCCTGGAAACGGGGGACCCTAGGGGAGGCCCCAGCGGGCGGGCGGGCGCTGTGCGTCCACAGAGTCGACGAGGCGGCTGAGTAGCGTCGGTGCCCCGCACACCCTTCACGCCGACGTCGACCGCCTCGAGGACCGGAGGACGAGGAGGGTGATCTCGCTGGGGGCGAAGACGCGGAAGGGTGGGCCCCAGAAGCCGGCGCCGCGGCTGGTGTAGAGGAGGGTGCGGGGGCCGTGGTGGGTGAGGCCGGCGAGGGCCGGTTGGTCGAGGCGGACCAGGTGGTGGAAGGGCCAGATCTGGCCACCGTGTGTGTGGCCGGAGAGCTGGAGGTCGACGCCGTGGGCGGCCGCGCGGTCGATGAACTTGGGCTGATGGGCGAGGAGGAGGACGGGGAGTTCCGGGTCGGCGCCGTCGAGGGCTCCGGCGAGGTGGGCGCGGTGGCCCGCGAGGCCGGAGGACTCGGCGGTGACGTCGTCGACGCCGGCGACCACGAGGGTGTCACCACCGCGTTCGAGCAGCAGATGGCGGTTGCGCAGGGGCTCCCAGCCCAGTTCGTCCATCAGGTCGACCCAGCCCTGGGCCTCGCTGTAGTACTCGTGGTTGCCGGTGACGTAGACACGGGCCCGAGTCGCCTGCACGGTGCCCAAGGGGGCGGCCTGGGCGCGGCGGCGTTCGGCCGTGCCGTCCGCGATGTCGCCGGTGTGGCAGACGAGGTCGGCTTCCAACGTGTTCACCGTCTCGCAGAGCCGTTCCGACCAGCGGACGCGGTCGAGCGGGCCGTAGTGGGTGTCGGTGATCAGTACGACCCGGGTGCCGTCCAACCCGGCGCCCAGGCGCGGGAGTTGCACGTCGAGCCGGCGCACCCGTGGCACGCGTCGCGCCTCGGCGTACCCCCAGGTGAGCAGCACCGCGGTCACGCCGAGGACGGCCCACGTGACGATGCGCGCCCGGCCCTCACCGTCACCGACACCGGCCACGGTCAGGGCGAGCCGCAGCAGGACGCCGAGCAGAACGGACCACGTGAACAGGACCCAGGCGCTGCCCAGCAGCGTGTCACCGACGATCGCCGCCCGGTCCTGCTGGCGCCGACCGTGGCCGCGCATCATCGCGAGTGGCATCCCGACCAGGCCGAGGGCGAACAGTGCGGTGCCGATGACGGTGACGGGAAGCGGCCAGTGCTGACCGGTGTGCAGGAGCACCCAGCACGGCACGGCCCACAGCAGCACGGGGGCGACCAGGGGGATGTAGCGCATCAGGCGCCGCAGCCGGCTCGGTGGCGCCTCTTGCGTGCTGCTGTCGGCCCCATTGGTGCCGTCGTTGGTGTTTTCGCTGCTGTCCGTGGATCGGGTGTCGCTGGTCTCGGGCACGCTTCCCCTCCTGTGCTTCTGTCCGGCGGATCGGTCTCGTAGCGGTCCTGGAGAATTCATTGTCCGCTGTCGCGCGGCCGGCGTCGCTGTTCGGCCGACCGGTCGCCCCGGGGCGGGGCGGCCCGGCAGCGATTCGCTACGTTGCCCGCCTCGTCGTCCCCGCCGAACGCCGATCAGCCTGCGAGCTGCTCAAGGAACTGGTCTGGTGCTACGTCATCGACCGCCCGGCCCCGGCCACCCAGCAGCACGGCAAGCGCTCACGGATCCGAGGCCGACAACCGGATAGCCGGCCGCATCGTCTCCCAACTGCTGCGCTGGACCTACGAATCCCCGCTCCTGCTCCCCACCGACCGCGCCGAGGAACTCGACCCCCACGGGGACCCGTTGCACGCCGCACCGCTGTTCAGCGGCCGTCGAGCCCGCCCTCCAGGAGTGCCAGGGCGTAACGGGCGTGCTGGTCGCACAGTGCCTGCTTGGTCAGCCGCCCCTCCGGGCGGTACCACGTGGCGATGGTGGAGCACATGGCGAGGATGCTGCGGGCGGCGTCCTGCGGGTACGGGGTGGTGAACACGCCCGACGCGGCGCCCGCGGCGACGAGTTCCTCGAAGATCTCCTGGTTGCGATCCCGTTCGGCGACCACCTGGGCGCGCTCCTCGCCCTCCAGATGGCGCACCTCGCTCAGCGCGATGAGCATGGCGGTCTGGTAGTCCGCCACGAAACTCACGTACGCGCGTACCGCCGCGCCCAGTTGGTCGGCGACTTCCTTGCCCGCGGTATCCACCGCCGATGTCACCTGCGCGGACAGCATCGCGTTGGCGCGGTTCAGGAGCTCCGCGAGAAGACGGGCCTTGGAGGGGAAGTAGTTGTAGAGGTTGGACAGGCTGGTGCCCGCGGCGCGGGCGATGTCCCGCATCGAGGCGCCATTGAAGCCGCGCTCCGCGTACAGCTGGAGGGCGGCGCGGAGTATCGCCGCCTCATTGCCCCGCCCGGAGTCGCTGATCAGGTCCGGTGCGGGAGAACGATCGTTCATGCGGGGAGGCTACGGGTCCCTCCCGGAATGGTCAACGCACCTATTGACGGGTGGACTTGTGCGCTGCTTCTCTACGCATGAACGTTCGTTCTTGCTCTGGCCGGAGCGGATGAGGGATGGATGGAGGAAGGATGGAGTCGCGCGTGGCAGCATCGCGAACGACGGTCCGTACGCGGACCCTGTACTTCGAGGACTTCCGCCCCGGGCAACGCTGGACCAGTACCACGCGCCGCATCACCGCGGACGACCTGGCGGCGTTCACCGAACTCAGCGGTGACCGGCACCCGTTGCACACCGACCCCGAATGGGCGGCACGCACACGCTTCGAACGGCCGGTCCTGCACGGGCCGTTCGGCATAGCGGCCTTTCTCGGGTTCCTCCACGACATGGGCCTCGCAGGGGAATCCGTCATCGCCCTGCTCGACACCAACTGGCGCTATCTGAAGCCCTTGTACGTCGGCGACACCCTCCAGTGCACGCTCACCATCACCCGCTGCCGCCGCACGTCCGACCCGCACCAGGGCGTGGTCCACCGACACGTGATCCTGGAGAACCAGCGTGGCGAGCGCGTCCAGGAGGGCACCAGCGCGGTCCTGGTCCACGCCCGTGGCACCGGGCCCGACCCGGTCGCCCTCGCACCCGGAACCGTGGAGTGGGGGAGCGGTCTCGCCGAACTCCTCGCCCAGAACGAACAGTTCACCTCCGCGACCGCCACGTGGGACGGCACCATCGGGCTCCGGTCCGGAGACAACGAGGTGCAGTTGCGTGTCTACCTCGGCCGCATCATCGACGTCGCCCGCCGCACCCCGCACGGGCCGACCTTCACCCTCGCCGCCGACGAACTGACCTGGACCGAACTGCTCACCGGGGAGCGCAACGACCTCGTCGCACGCATGATGCGCGGGCAGTTCCACGCCACCGGTGACGCATATGAGTACCTGCGCCTGACCAAAGTCCTGTATCTCATCACGGACGCGGCGCGGGCACTCGCCGAGGAGGCGCGCGCATGACCCGCATCCGACACGAAGCCCGCTATCTGGAGATCGACGGGGCGCTCGGCTATGTGGAGCAGGCGTACGTGGATCAGGCGGGGGTGGGCCAGGCTGGTGGCGGTGGCGGTGGCGGTGGCGGTGGCGGTGGCGGTGGCGGTGGCGGGGGCGGGGCCCCGGTGCTCTGCCTGCACACGGCCGGGCAGAGCGGTGTGCAGTGGCGCCGCACCATCGACGAGCTCGCCGCGCTCGGCTACCGCGTGATCGTTCCGGATCTGCCGGGGCACGGCCGGTCCGAGCCAGCCCGCAACGGCCCGGTCGAGGATCTCTCCCAGTACGCGGACTGGTGTCAACTCCTCATCTCCGCCCTCGGATTGGAGCGGCCGTACGTCGTCGGCTGCTCCATCGGCGGGAAGATCGCGCTCGAACTGGCGGTACGGGCAGGGGGCGAGGTGGCCGGAGCCGTCGTCCTGGCCGCCGAGGCCGGTCCCGGCCGCGTCAACGTGGCGGGGCTACGTCGCGAATTGCAGGATCTGGCCGCGCCCAGCCGCTCCGACCGGACGTATCTGGGCACCCTCGCCGTGGTCGGCTCCGCCGCGCCGCCCGGCACGGCGGAACTCATCGCCACCATGCACCGTCGCGAGGACCCCGCCGTGTCCAGCGCCGACCTCATCGGCTGGGGCACGCACGACGTACGGGACGCGCTCGGATCCGCGCGCTGTCCCGTCCAACTGGTCGCTGGGGAGGACGACTTGTGGCTCGACCCCGAACAGGTGCGGCGGACGGCCCAGGCGCTGCCGCATGGGCAGCACGTGCTGCTTCCGGGCGTCGGCCATTACCCGATGGAGGAGATCGACGGCTTCGCGCGGCTGCTCCACGGCTGGCTGGCGCAGCTCTCCAGGGCCGGGGGCCGGGTCGGGACCGGCTGAGCGACCCGCTCCCGCACGATGACCCTGCCCTGCCTGCCCTGCCCCCTGCCCTGCCGGACTCTCCCACGGCGCGGGCACCGTCTCGCCAACCACACGGTGAAAGGACTCCGATGACCACGCTCACCGACCTTCTGTCCGGACTCGTGGACCGCGACCCCGACGCGGTCCTCGCCATCGACGCGGGGTCGGGGTCGGGGTCGGGCTCCGGCTCCCGCTCCCGCTCCGGAGGGGGTATGGCCGTCCCCCGCCGGGAGTTCCAGCAGCGCGTCGCCCGGCTCCGTGCGGACCTCGCCGACGCCGGAGTCGGCCGGGGCGACTGCGTCGCGGTCTGGCTGCCGAACTGGTCGTCCGCACTGACCTGGCAGTTCGCCGCCGGCAGCCTCGGAGCGCACGTCATCGGCGTCAACACCCGTTACAACGTCGACGAGTTGGTGCACGTACTGGACCGCGCCCGCCCGAAGGTCCTCGCCCTCGCGTACGACTTCCACGGCCTCGACCTGGTCGGCATCCTCCGCCGCGCGCTGCCCCGCACCAGCGCGCCCATCCCGTCGGTCGCCGTCGTCCCGGGCCCGGACGCCGACCCGCCGACGGACCCGTCCGCGTACGACATGGGCGCCGGAGCCTGGACACCGCGCGGCACCACCGGAGACACCACGCCCGTGAACGTGCCCGAGTACGTCGGCGACGAACTCACCGTCGCCTTCACCACGTCCGGCTCCACGGGTCGGCCGAAACTCGCCGCGCACCGTGAGTCCGCGGTCGTAGCCCACGCGGAGGCCGACGCCCGCGCCCTCGGCATCGAGGACGGCGACGTCGTCGGCTGCATCCTCCCGCTCTCCGGCACCTTCGGCTTCACCACGGCCATGGCCGCGATCGCGGGCGGCGCCGCCTGCCTCCTCGAACCGGTTTTCCAGGAGGACTCGGTCCTCGCCGGCCTCGCCCGGCACGGGGCGACCCATCTGGTGGGCGGCGACGACATGGTCTCCCGGCTCGTCGACGCCTGGCGGCGCGAGCCGCGGGACCTCTCCCGGCTGCGCTGGCTCGGCATGGCCGACTTCCTCGGCCGCACCCGAGACATCGCGGCGTGGGCGCGGAAGGAGTTCGGTACACACACCTCCGGGGTGTACGGCTCCTCGGAGGTCTTCGCCCTCGCCCTTTGCTGGCCGCCCGGCGAACCCGCGCCGCGCCGCTGGATCGGCGGCGGGCATCCGGTGTCATCGGACATCGCCGTACGGGTCGTCTCCCCGGAGACAGACGATCCCGTACTGCCGGGCGCCCAGGGCGAGTTGCAGCTGCGCGGCCCCAACGTGGTCGACGCCTACCTCGGTGACCCGGAAGCCACCGACCGCGCCTTCACCGCCGACGGGTGGTTCCGCACCGGGGACCTGGCGACGGTCGCCGAGGACGGGGCCGTCGAGTACGTGTGCCGGATGGGCGACGTGCTGCGGCTGCGCGGATTCCTCGTCGACCCGGCGGAGATCGAGCAGCGGCTGGCCGCGCACTCCGCCGTCCGGACCGCGAAGGTCGTCGGCGCGCGTGGCCCGGACGGCGCCCCGCAGGCGGTGGCCTTCGTCGTCCTCGACTCGCCCACCGGACCCGAAACTCTCCGGGACTGGTGCGCGCAGGGCCTGGCCCGCTTCAAGGTCCCGGCGACCGTGCACGTACTGGACCGCATGCCCACCACCTCGGGAACGAACGGCACCAAGATCCGGGCCGCCGCGCTCCGCGAACAGGCCCAGCAACTCCTGACAGGAGGCGAACCACGGTGACCAGCGGCGACCCCCGCAGCAACAGAACACCCAACGACGGACCACAGGGCGACGGACCGCTCGGCGACGTATCGCCCGGTACCGGAACCACGGGCAACGAATCGCTCGGCGGCGGACCGCAGGGCGGCGGATCGCCCGGCACTGGAACCGTGGGCACCGGATCCCAGGGCACCGGATCGCGCGGCGACGGATCGCGCGGCGACGGAGCGCCCGGCACCGGAACCACGGGCACCGAAACCAAGCGCAACGAATCGCCCCTCGGCGGACCGCCCGCCACCCCAACCCCCGCCACCGAAATGCGCCGACTCGCCGGCGCGGCCGTTCTCTCCACGGCGCTTGAGTGGTTCGACTTCCTCATCTATGCCACCGCCGCGGCGCTCGTCCTCGGCGAACTCTTCTTCCCCTCCTTCAGCGACATCGCCGGAACCCTGGCCTCCTTCGCCACCTTCGCGGTGGGCTTCGTCGCGCGGCCGGTCGGCGGGATCATCGCCGGGCATCTCGGCGACCGGTTCGGTCGCAAACCGCCGCTGGTCGGGGCGCTCGTGGTGATGGGCGTCGCGACGTTCGGCGTCGGCGTGCTGCCCACGTACGACGCCGTCGGTATCTGGGCACCCGTGCTGCTCGTGTTCCTCCGTCTCATCCAGGGGCTCGGTGTCGGCGCCCAGTGGGGCGGCGCCGCACTGCTCCTAACCGAGCACGCGCCCGTAGAACGCCGCGGCTTCTACGGCAGTCTCGTCCAGACCGGCGCCATCATCGGCGCGGTCGCGGGCAACGCCGTCTTCCTCCTGTTGACCGCGAACCTGTCCGACTCCGCGTTCACCAGCTGGGGCTGGCGGATCCCCTTCGTCACGGGCCTCGCCCTGGTCGCCGTCGGCCTCTACGTCCAACTGAAGATCGAGGACTCGCCGGTCTTCCGGGCCATGCGCGACGAGTCGGCGCAGGCCGAGCACGCCGCCGGGACCCGCAGGTCACCGCTGAGTCAGGCCGTCCGGCACCACTGGCGGGCCATCCTCCAGGCCGCCGGCGCCTTCTTCGTCGTGAACGCCACGTTCTACATCCTGATCAGCGGCATGCTCGACTACGGCACCACCCACGCCGGGCTGTCCCGCACCACCACCCTTCTCTGCGTCCTCGGCGCCGGCGCCACCCAGATCGTCACCATCCCGCTCTTCGGAGCCCTCTCCGACCGCTGGTCGCGGCGCAAGCTCTACCTCACCGGCGCGGCACTCATGGGCCTCTTCGCCTTCCCTCTCTTCTGGCTGATCGACACGGGATCGGCACCGCTGACCTTCCTCTCCCTGCTGATCGGCTTCACGATCCACGCCACCATGTACGGGCCGCAGGCCGCCCTGTACGCCGAGATGTTCCCCGCGGAGGTCCGCTACTCCGGCGCGTCCCTCGGCTACCAGACCGCCTCCGTGCTCGCCGGGGGCCTCGCCCCGTTCCTCATGACCGCGATGCTGGCCGCGACGGGCTCGTCCTGGTCGGTCTCGGCGTACATCCTCCTGCTCTCCGTCCTGACCTTCATCGCCGTCTACACCATCAAGGAGTCCTTCCGCCGCGACCTGTACGCGTCGGGATCACACCGGGCCGCGCAGGTGTCCGTTTCCGTGTCCATAGACATGTGATCCGGCGGCAGGAGCAAGGGAGACGAGACGGCCGGTCCGGCGCCTATCGCGCTCATGCTGTCGTCGACGCCCGCCCCTTCTCGTACACGACAAGCCCCTGAGACCGGCCCAGCGGGACAAGGATCAGCTCCACCATGACCGCCTTCCACGCGTAGACGACATTGACGACCTTGGTCGGATAGACGCACGGAAGATTCAGCAGCACCTGCCCGAGCGGCACCCGCCGTCTGCGCGCCGCGTACACCAACGGCGGTAGCGTCAGGGCGAGTTCGGATCCGAACCACCAGCCGAACGTCTCCAGGGCGGGGCGGCCGAATCCGAGGACGAGCACCAGCGGCGCACCCCACCACAAAGGGGCGAGCAGAATCTCCATCAGGGCGAGGGTCACCCACAGCGCGAGCATCGGCTTGCGCCGTGCCAACTGGCCTGTGTGCAGCCGCACGTTCTGACAGAAGCCCGCCATCCACCTCCACACCTGCTTGCGCAGATACAGCAGGCTCTCGGGATCGGCCGCCCTGGCCACCGCGTCACCCACGTACATGGCGCGACGCCCCGCGATCTGCTGGGACCAGGTGAAGTCCATGTCCTCCACGATGGTCCGCTCGGGGAACCCGCGTTCGCCGAGCGCGCTGCGCCGAAACATCGAGCAGCACCCGGAACACACCATCGGGCTGTTCGCACCCGCCTGGATCGGCCGCTGCCAGTGGAATCCGTGCAGGTACTCCACCGAGCGGCCCCGCTCCCACAACGTCCGCGCGAACCGGGTCTGCACATTGCCCGCCGCGATCGTCACGCGCGGATCGGCGAAGACGGGTGCGACCTTCTCGATGTAGTCGGGCGCGAGCACCGTGTCCGCGTCCACCGCGAGGACGAGCTCCGACGTGCAATGCGGCAGCGCGTGGTTCTGCGCCTTCGCCTTGCTGCCCAGATTGCGCGGCGGGCGCAGCACCTCCGCCCCGTACCGCCGGGCGACCTCGCCGGTGGCGTCGTCGGACGCGTCGTCCACGACGATCACCCTGCGTGGTGGCACCGTCTGTGCCGCGATCGACTCCAAGGTCGCCGGGAGCCCCGCTTCCTCGTTGTGCGCGGGCACGATCACCGTCACGTCATGCATGGCCGCGCCCCCGCCCGAGCCTGCGCACCCCTGCCCTGACCAGCACCGCGGCGCCCACCACCGCGTACACCAGAACGCTCACGCCGACGACCGGCAGTCCACTGCCCATATCCGTTCCCCCATGGTCCGTGCAGCCGCCTCCCCGGCGGCCTCCTCCGCGTCGGCGCTGCGCCGACGCACATCTAGGAAGTTAGCCGGGCCCGGAACGTCGAACGCCGGGCCGCCACAATCTGTGGACGGCCCGGCGCCTGTGGACAACTTCCGTACCCGAACGGGGAGTTGAGTACGAGGTTCAGTGGTGCTAGTCAGCTTGCCTGGATCAGCGCAATCCGGCGAAGAGGTCGTCCTCGGGCGTGCTCGCGCCGGTGGCGTCCTTGACACGCACGAAGGTCTCCGTGCCCATGAAGTCGCCGAAGCGCTCCTTGCCCATCTTGAGGAAGAAGATGTTCTCGCCCTGGCTGGCGTGCGCGGCCAGGGAGTCGAACTTCTGGTCGCTGAACGCGGTGGTGTCCACCCACGTGGTGATCTCGTCGTCCGGGAGGCCGATCTCCGCCATCGCGGCGGCCTCGGCGGGATCCGGCTCCGGCATGTCCGGGTGGAACTCACGCAGGATCTCGCCGAACCGCTGCATGCCCGAGCGGGGCATCGTCGTCCAGTACACCTTCGGTGTGAAGTCGATCATCTCCAGTGCCGCCATGGTGATGCGGTTCGCCTGGATGTGGTCGGGGTGGCCGTAGAAACCGTTCTCGTCATAGGTGACGACCACATCGGGGCGGTAGTGCCGCATGAGCTCCGCGAGCCGGGCGGCGCTTTCCTCCACGGGGGTCTGCCAGAAGGAACCGGGGGCGTCGTTGCTCGGCCAGCCGACCATCCCGGAGTCGGCGTAGTCGAGCATCTCCAGGTCGCTGATCTTCAGGACCTCGCAGCTCGTCTCGAGTTCCTGGCGGCGCATTTTGGCGACGGCCGCCGGATCGTGGCCGGGCTCTCCCGGCTTGACGCCTCCCGGTCCGTCACCGCAACCGCCGTCGGTACAGGTCACGAGGACCGTGCGGATGCCTTCCGCCGCGTACCGCGCGAGGACCCCTCCGGTGCTGGTGGCCTCGTCGTCGGGGTGGGCGTGCACGGCCATGAGCGTCAAGGGTCGATCGGTCATGAAAGGGTCCTCCTGCGGAAACATGCCTGGTCCGAGGCGCGGCATACGTGCCGCGCCTCTGGGGACCGGATCCTGGCGGCGCGGACGACCTTGTGGTCTTCGTATTCCCCGCCGCGGGCGCCGGTCCCTCGCCAGATGCAACCGTGCGGGACGGGTCGACTGTTCCCGACGTGACCGATTCGTTCGTCCCGACGTCGGTCCCCTCGCTGATCATCCGCGTGTCGACCGCCCACCTGCGCCCCGCCCCGACGTGACCCGCCCCGACCCGCGCCGCTCAGGTCAGCTCCTCTGCGAGCAGGTCCATGAGCAGCCCGTCCTCCCAGACGCCCGTCCGATGGTTGCGCCAGTACGCCCGCATGATCCCCACGGGCTTGAAGCCGACCTTGCCGTAGCTGCGGATCGCGACGGTGTTGGCCGCGGCGGGATCAATGGTCAGCCGGTGATGACCGCGCTCCCGCACCAGCCACCTGGCCAGCGTGCGCACCGCGTCGGCGCCGAGCCCCTTCCCGTGCTGCCGCGCTGTAAGGAAGACGTCGATGCCTGCCCGGCGGAACTCCGGGTCGTCCTCCTCGTCGAACTGGATCGCTCCGACGATCTCGCCCTCGAAGAGGACGACGAGCATGCCCTCATAGTCGTCCGGCGGCGACCACCATGCCGCGACCTCCGGTTCGCTCACGATCCTGGCGAGGACCTTGTCATCGCCGTCGGCCACCGGTCGGAGAAGGACCTTGTCCCCGTTCAACTCCATGTCCTGATCCTCCCTTGGCGGCAGGGACCGCTCAACGGGATTTGCCCGGCACACGGAGGCGACGATCCCGCACGCGCTGATGGGCGGGCCCATCGGTCGGGCCCATCGGTCGGCCCTGTCAGGCGGACGCCTATCGTCGCCCCCATGACCACTCTGCTGATCGCGGGCATGCCGGCCGCGGGACACGTCAATCCGACCCTTCCCGTCGTCACCGAGCTGGTCGGCGCGGGTGTCGACGTCGTGTACCTCTGCGACGCCGAGTTCGCGGACCGCATCCGCGGGACGGGTGCCCGTTTCGTGCCGTATCCCGAGGGCGTGCTGACGTCCCGTGACATCGCGGAGGCCACCCGGGCCGGCAGCAGCGTGGGGGTGGTGGTGAAGGTGCTCAGGGCATGTTCGGCGCTGGTGCCCTTCGTCGTCGATCAGGCCAGGGCGTTGGGCCCGTCGGCCCTGATGCACGACTCGAACGCGCTGTGGGGCCGGCTGGCCGCGACCGCCCTCGACCTCCCCACGGTCTCCTTCATGACGACCTTTTTCGTAGGAACCGGCGCGATGAAGGCCCTCACGGTGCGGGAGAACCTGACCGTCGTGGGCCCGACGCTGCGTGACATGCCGGCCGCGCTGCGGGCCAAGCGCGCGTTGGTCAAGGAGTTCGGTACGGACGCCGTGCCGCCCACGCCGATGCTGCCGCTGCGCGGCGACCTGACCCTCTTCCCGATCCCCGAGGAACTCCAGGCCCCGGACCCGCGCCTGGACGCCACCTGCCACTTCACCGGCCCGACCAGCGTGGCCCCGGAAACCGCACCCACACCGCTCGACCCGGAACTCTCCGCCCACCTGTCGGGCGGGCAGCCGGTCGTCCTGGTCTCGCTGGGGACGCTGCACGACGGCGGCGCGTCCTTCTTCCGGGACTGTTGCGCCGCGCTCGGCGACCTCCCGGTCCGCGTGGTCCTCGCCACCGGCAGCGGCGTCGCCCCGGCCGACCTGGGGTCCACACCGGCGAACACCCTCGCCCGCCGGACGGTCCCTCAACTCGCCGTCCTGCGCGAGGCGTCGGTGTTCGTCACCCACGGCGGCATGAACAGCACGCTCGAATCCCTCCACTGCGGGGTGCCGCTGATGGTCGTGCCGCAGCAGGTGGAGCAACTGCTGATCGGCCGGGCGGTCGCGGAGCGCGGCGCGGCGGTGGTACTCCGCCAGAACCTGTCCCACCGCCCCGTACCGACCATTGCGCTACGGGCCGCCGTCGAGCGGGTGTTGGGGGACCCGGGGATGGCGAAGGCGGCCGGCGAACTGGGACGCCGGTTCCACGCGGAGGGAGGGGCGGGGCGGGCGGCGGAGTTGGTGCGGGGGATGCTGGATGCCGACTGAGGTGGCGGGTGGGGGCAAGCGGGCCGCGCCCCGCCACCGGCGAAAAAAGCGGACCCGCACACGACGGTGGGGCCGCCCTCCGGAAAGATCCGGAAGAGGGCGGCCCCACCGCTGTCGTACGACGCCGTTCGGTGACGATTGCTCGTCGTCAGCCTGCCGGCGCTGTGATCACTTCCGCGACCGGCGCACGGCCGTCGTCAGCAGCACACCGGCCCCCAGCAGGAACACGGACGCCAGCGCCGCGATCAGCGTGAGGGTCGAAGGGCCGGTGTCCGGGAGTTCACCGCCCGAGTCGTCCGGGGTGATCTCGGCGCTCGTGCCGCAGTCGGGGTCGTTCGAACCCGCCGCACAGTTCGAACCGTCGGGCCCGACTACGGAGTTGGCGAGCGTCCCGTTGCCTGCGATCGGGTCCTTGACGGTCATCGAGTAGGTCAGCGTCGCGGTCTGGCCCGCGGGCAGGTCGCCGGACCAGGTGAGGTTCGGCGAGGCGTAGGAGACGTCACCGGTGTCGGTGGTGGCGTCGCCGTTGTACTTCGCGTCGTCGAGCGCGTCCGACATGTCGTCAGTGAGCGTGGCGTCGTCGTAGTCGGCCGCACCGACATTCTTGACCGTCACCGTGTACGTCACCTTGTCACCGGGCTTCACCTTGTCCGCGTCGGTGGTCTTGGCGATCTGGAGCTCCGCGACCGGGACGAGCGTCTGGCAGTCCGTGTCGGTGGACCCCTTCGCGCAGTTGGAGTCGCCCGGGCCGGTGACCGTGTTGGTCAGCTGGTGGTCGCCCTTGTCCGGGCTGTTGACCGTGGCGGAGTACGTGATCGTCACGGTCTCACCGGCCGCGATGTCACCCGACCACTTCAGGTTCGGATCGTCGTACGACACCGAACCGGAGGAGGCCGAGGCGTCCTCGCCGTACGTGGCGTCGTCGAGCACTCCGCTCAGGTCGTCGCTGATGTCGGCGCCGCTGATGTCGGTGGCACTGTTGTTGGTGACCTTCACCGTGTACGTGACCTTGTCGCCCGGCTTGGCGGTGTGGGTGTCGGCGGCCTTGGTGATGTGCAGGTCCTTGACGTCCTGCTCGTCGTGGCAGCCGGCCTCCGTGCCGGTCTCGCAGTTCGAGTACTTGTTGCCGGTCACGGCGTTGCCCAGGTGGGCGTTGCTGCCGTCCGAGGCATCGACGGTGACGGAGTAGGTGATGGTCGCCGTCTCACCGGGATCGAGTGTCCCGGACCACTTCAGGTTCGGATCGTCGTACGTCACGTCACCGGTACTGGCCTTCGCGTCGCCGTTGAACTTCGCGTCATCGAGGACATCGCTGAGATCGTCGTCGGCGGTGGCGTCGACCGGAACCTTGCCGGTGTTCTCCACCTTCACCGAGTACTGGACCGTGTCGCCCTGGGCGAGCGTGCTGCCGTCGTCGGGGGTCGACGTCTTGGAAATCTTGTAGCTGGGCTCGTCGAAGAGAACGCTGGCGCAGCCCTGCGGATCGACGCCGATCACACCCTTCTCCTGGGTGATGTTGCTCTCGGCGCAGTTCTCGTACGAACCCGCCTGGTCGGACGTGACGTCGACGCTGAGGGTGCAGGACTTCTGCCCCTCCTCCAGGTCACCGGACAGGTCCACGGCGCCGCTGCCGACGGACGTGTCGACCTTGCCGTTGGTGCACGTCGTCGCGGTCTTGGCGGGATCGGCTACCTTCAGCCCGGCCGGCAGGTTGTCGACGAACGACCAGCCTTGCTTCTTCATGAGGTCGGACGTGTTCGTGACGGTGAACGTCAGCTTCGACGTGCCTCCGACGGCGACCGCGTCCGGGCTGAACGACTTCTCCACCCGCGGGGTGACGTCCTCGATCTGGATGTCGTCGAAGGCGGCGTCGTTGCCGCTGTAGCTGCCGTTCGCGTTCGTCATGCGGATGCCCAGGCTGCTGCCGGGGTAGATCATCGGGTTGTCGGCCCGGTTGTTCACGACGTTGATGTCCTTGGCGAAGCCGGTCTCGGCCTTCGGGTACGTCGTCGCCGTGGGGTCGGTGCAGGGGTTGATCGGCGCGTCGGAAACCGAGTAGGGGGTGTTTCCGTCGAGCAGGAAGAAGTTGAGTTCGGGCGCCGAGACGTCGCAGGCGGACGCACCCGAGGTCACTGAGGCGGTGAGGAAGCGATTCCTCGACGTCAGCGGGATCTGCTTGTCGGTTTGGAACTCCACCTTGTCGGCACCCGGGTTGGCCGAGGTGTACGCGGCGACGGCGTGGTTGTCGGGCGGGTTGCCCGTGCCGTTGTACCGGCCGATCGCGTCAGTGATGTTGCGCAGGTTGTTCCAGTTGGTCTCTTCGTTCGCGCACTCCTGGATGCCCTCTGGGAAGCCGTCCGAGTCCGTTTTGTTGAGGACCCAGCCGTTGCAGTTCGTGAGCCAGGCGTCGTCCGCGGTGTAGGTCATGCTCTGAGTTGCCGGGCCACCGGTGTAATCGGTCAGCTTGATCGGCCGCGGAGCCGGATCGTTCTCGAAGTTCTCGTCGTACACGACGGTCGGGTCCTCGGGAACCCCCGGCTGAGCGGCCGCTGCCGCGCGGCTGTGTTCCGGTGCCTTCGCGGCATCCGAGGGTGCCTCGGCCATGGCCGGGAGCGCGACGGCCGTTCCCATCGCCGCGCTGAGAGTCACGGCCAGCGTGGCGGAGAGCCGCTGCAGCCTCACCCCCCAGGCCGGTCGTCTGTTGCGGTCCATCGGCGCCCTTCCTCCGGAGACGGATGTGTCCGTAGGAAGGGTCGCCCGCGAAGGTGATGAAGTTTTGTACGACAACCCTGGAAGCCGTGGGTTGTACCTATATGGGCGTATTGATGACTATGGGCAGGCCAGAGGGTGTGCCCCGTCGGGGCCGCCGCCTCAGCCCGGCTGGTGAAGCGGCAGCCGCTCGGAGATCTCCAGCATCAGATGGTCCTTCTCCGTGTACGCCGGTACGGCGATCAGCTGGTGGCCCTCGGTGCGCGGCGCGGGACCCAGAATATGTGGCAGGCGCGAGACGACGTCGACCGTAGCGGCGCGCTGTGCGCCGAGCGGAACCTCCCGGGTGACGCCCTCGAAGCTCACCGAGAGCAGAACGTCCCAGATGCCGGGGGCGAGCGGCCAGCCGTCGGAGCTCTGCGCCAGATTCACGCGCGTGGCGAAGCGTCCCATGGCGCGGGGGCGCCCCTTGGAATTGACGAGCTTGTCGTCCCGGTGAGCGGTGACCGGGTAACGCTCCTCCGCCCCGGTGGCGCGGTGTCTCAGGACGACATGGGTCCTGCGGCTCGCGGTGCTCAGCTGGTCGAAGAAGGCGAAGCCTTCCAGGTGCAGGAGCGGCCCGTCCCACCGGAGCTTCTGCAGCTCCATCATCACCTTCATCTGGCCGGTGATGTCGAAGACGGAGTCGGGCAGCTCCACCGCCGGGTCGCGGAAGTACGGCAGGGCGGCGAACACCTTGCCGCCCTCCACGACCTTCTTCGGCGCGGGGTTGCCGGTCGCCGCGGAGTACTCGGCCATCCGCACCGCGTGCTCGTGGTGGCCCGCCGCCAGGAGCGCGTACCGGACGGCGAGCGGTCGCGGCAGAAGGGCCAACGAGCCTGGTGTGGCGAGGGTGTTGAGTACGGACTCGGCGTGTGAGAGAGTCCGCCGCCGCTCTTCGGAGGAGTCCTCGGCCAGCAGGGCGCGGCCGGTCGCCTTACCGAGCTCCACTTCAAGGTGGCGGGAGAGCAGCCGGTCGCGCCCAGGCCCGTCAGGGACGAGGGAGTGGACCATCGACATCATTCGCTCGGCCAGGACGACCCGGTCGGACGGCCCGACGGGCGAGGCCGGGGGTGCCGGCGAGCCCTTGAGAACGCACGGGCTGTCCGCCAGCACCGACACCGCGTCGGCGGCCAGATAGGCGGCGGCTGTGAACGGCTGGTCCTCACCGAACCGCAGGTCGGTGGGGAAGGAGAGCTCGGCCCGGCGCAGCAGTTCGGTGCGGAACAGCTTGTCCGGAGTGAGGGTCCAGTAGACCTTGCTGGTCAGGGGAGCGGCGTAGGCGCTGCTCTTGCGGAACATCGCCGTCGGCACGGCACGCCTGCCCAGCGCGGCGGGCTTGCCGAGGACGACATCGGCTTCGTTGCGGTCCGCCGCCCGGACCATGCGTTCCAGCGCGTCGGGGGCCAACTGGTCGCAGGCGTCAAGGAAGATCACGTAGCGGCCACGGGTGTGCTCGATGGCCGCGTTGCGGGCCTCGGCGGGCGTGGGGCCGCGCTGAGGCAGCTCCACGGTGAGCAGCTCCGGCCGGTCGGCGGCCACGTCCCGCAGCAGGCTGCCGACGGAGTCGGTCGAACCGTCGTCGACGGCGACGATCTGCGTCCGGGCCGCCCCCAAGGTCTGCGCGAACAGCGAGTCCAGGCACGCGCGGAGCTGGTCGGCCTGGTTCTGCACCCGGAGCGCGACGGTGGCGTCCGGAAGCGGCGCAGGGGGAGCGGAGGTGGCGTTCATGGTGTGCTGCTCCTCAGCCGTGCGATGCCTTGGGCGGGGTGGTGGGCCAGGGCAGGCTTCCCGTGAGTTCCGGCCACTGCCACGGGGCGAAGGCGGGGGCCGGTGGTTCGACGGGGAAGACTCCGGGCGTCGGGCCCAGTTCACCCACGTAGACGTTGACCGGGGCGGTCGCCGTGGTGCCGCCCGCGTCCACGGCCGTGTACGTGAACCGGTCGTAGCCGGTGAAGTCGGCCGCGGGCCGGTAGTGGATCCAGTCGTCCCCCGTATGTTCGACGACGCCGTGCGCCGGCTGGGTCACCGACAACACGGAACCCGCGTCCGGACGGCTGTCCCAGGGGTGCACGGACACGGGTGCGCCGATATCGGTCGTGACGCGAAGCCCGCGGACGTCGGCCGTACGGATCGGCAGCGCGGCGTGGGTCAGTCGCTTGACGCGGATCCGCTCCCCGGTGGCGGGAAGGCGCAGCGTCGCGGCGAGCACGGGGCGCAGGCGCGGGGTGCTCGGCCGGCCGTCGATCCGCACGGTGACGCTTCCGGTGGCGGTCTGCTGCCGCTCGGCGCGGACCCGGTACCAGCCCTGCTCCGGGAAGTGTTCGACGTCCGTCAGCCCGACCACGGTCGCCACCCCGTCGAGTGAGTCCGCCAGCAGGTAGGCGAACCCCAGGTGCGCGTGCTCGTCGCAGGAGACGGACAGCGTCAGATGGAGTTCCTCGCCCGGCCGGACGCCGGGTTCCGGATCCGCCGAGGAGAAGATCGCGGCGGACACGACTCCGTCGGAGGCGGAGTGCCCCGTGACCCGGCCCCGGCACAGTTCGTGAGGCATCGTCAGTGACCTTCCGTGGCGGGCCGACGCGAGACGCGCTCCTTGGTCAGCCGGTCGTACGTGGCCTCGTCGAGCCAGCCCAGCTCCTCGTACGAGAACGTGCGTCGGCCGAGGTCCTGTACGAGATGGGCGGGGAGCACCTCCTGTTCGAGGAGGCTGCGGGCGACGAATCGAGCGCACTCGATCGCGCCCTCGGGCCGCACATGCACATTGTCGGCGTCCAGGACGACACCCATCAGCGGCTCGCCCGGACGAAGATAGGTGAACGCCCGCTTCGAGTCCTCGGGCCCCAGCTCCTCCCACCAGGCGACCGTCTGCCCGTACAGGTCGACGACGGGCACATGCTCCTCGCGGGCCAACTCCCGCATGGCCAGGGGGTAGTCACCGAGGAAGCGGGAGACATTGGAGTGCCGGTCCACCCGGCGCCGCTCGTACGGCAGCAGGATCACCGGATGTGCCTGGGCGGCCCGGGTCCCGCAGACGTAGGCGCGCAGGTGCTCCTGGAAGTCGTCGAACGGTTCGGTGTGCAGGCCGGGGTCCGGCTTCCAGTCGATCTGGCCGAAGCCGACGATGAAGTAGTCGCCGGGAGCGAGCTGTTCGAGGATCCACTGCAGTCGGCCGCGTTCCCGGAAACTCTTCGAACTGGACCGGGCGCGGGCGCAGTTGACGACCTCCACCTCGTGGGCGAGGAAGAGGTGCAGTGCCTGCGCCCAGCCCGTCATGGGCAGGTGCGTGTTCGGGCGTGTGACGGCGGTGGAATCGCCGGCGACGAAGACGCGCGGGGCACGGTTCGAGGGCTGTGGCTCGGGGTTGCTCATATCGCTCTTCCGGACGGTCCGAAGCCTCGCCTACTCCTCGAGCCCGGCCACCAGTGCCGCGTAGAAGTCGTCGCCGACGGTCTTCAGGGTCGGGTCCTGGCGGCGGATGTCGATGACGTGGCCCGTCAGGGGGGACACCAGGACGTCGATCGAGGACTGGGCCACCGCCTCCGAGGTGAGGAGGGAGGAGGACGGTTCGTCGCCGAAGGCGTTGGTGCGCATCGGGGTCGCGGTGCGTTCCGGGTTGATGCAGTTGACGCGGATGCCGTCGGCGGACCATTCGTCGGCGAGGGCCTGAGTGAGGTTGACGGTGGCGGCTTTGGCGGAGGAGTAGAGGCTGTACGAGCCGCGGCCCCGGGTGTAGCTGCTCGAGGTGTAGAGGAGGAGCTGGCCCTTGGTCTCGGCGAGGTAGCGGTGGGCGAAGCGGGCCATGTGGACCGGGGCCAGGTAGTTGACCGCCGTGGCCTCTTCGATGGCCTCCGTGCTGCTCTCGGCGAGTTTGCCGATGCGGAGCACACCCGCGGTGTTGACGACGTAGTCGACGCGGCCCGTCTCCTCGTACGCCTCGGCCAGCGCGCGCTCGATGTGCTCGGGCCGTTCGACGTAAGTGCCGGTTCCGGAGCGGCTGTTGGCGAAGACGTTCGCGCCGTGGCTCCGGGCGATATCGGCGATGTCCGCGCCGATGCCGTAGCTCGCTCCGAAGATCACCACGGTGCGGCCGTCGAGGCGCTTGCGGTATTCATCCTCCTCCAGGGACTCGGGGGCGACGCTTGAGGAGAGTTGGAAGAGCTTGTCGGTGAGGAACACGTCGACGGGGTGGGTGACCTTCATGTTCTGCTCCTCGCCGCGCACGATGTGCACCGGCACGTCGGGGAGGTAGCGCAGCACGATGGAGCAGTCGTCGGTGCCCTCGAAGTTGGGGTCGCCGGAGGCCATTTCGTAGGCCTTCCACAGCGTCGCGAGGCGGAAGCCCTGGGGGGTCTGGCCGCGGCGGAGCCGGGAGCGGTCGGGGATCGAGGTGATGAACTCGCCGTCGGTGCCGTGGGTGCGGACGTGCGCGATGGTGTCCGCGGAGGGGATGGCCACGTCCACCGCGTCGTAGCGGTCCAGGGCGGTGATGCAGTCGGCGACGACCCGCTGGGAGAGGAGGGGGCGCACCGAGTCGTGGAAGAGGACCTTGAGGTTCTCCTCGGGGGCAGTGCCCGCCTGGGCGCCCAGGGCACCGAGTGCCCGTCGGGTCGTTTCGTTGCGGGAGGTGCCGCCCGGTATGACGCGGCTGACCTTCTCGTAGCCCGCGGCGTCCACGATCTTCTGAAGCTGGGGAACGAAGTCGCTCACCATCAGGACGATGATCTCGTCGACGTCGGGGGCGCGCTCGAAGACGTCGAGGGTGTGCTCGATGATCGTCTTGCCCGCGATCTTCACCAGCTGCTTCGGCACGGACAGACCGACGCGGGTGCCCGAGCCTCCGGCGAGTACGACGGCGACGGTGCGGTCGCTCTTCTGTTCGCTTCCGGGCTGCTGAATCACGTCGTTCCCCAGACTTGATCGTCGAATGTAGTCAGGCTGCATCAACCGCAACCAACCCGTCAAACGGGACAATTAGGTCACACTTAGGGTCGCGTCACAGCCGGAGGCTGACATTGCGCTTCCCCGTGATGTACGGGCTGCAGTGCAGCGCTTTGGCCTTGCGGGTCAAGGGCTGCAGGTCGGCGGAGGTGGCATATGTGGGGGCCGATACGCGGATGTCGCGCAGGTCCCGGCCGCGCCGCAGTCGCAGGTAGCAGTCCCACGTGCCCTCGAGGCCCTCCCGGAGCTCGGCGGTGAAGGTCGCCGTGAAGCCGATGGCCCAGTCGGGTACCGGCGGAGCCCAGGGAGTCTCGGACGCGGGCGAGGCGGCCCCTCCGTCGGGGCTCTGCGGGGCGCGCGCGGCGGGGGGATCGAGGAGGGGCGGGAAGTCGGTGGGGGTGGTGGGGAGTTCGATCTCCTGGCTCGTTCCGCGCTGCGAGAGCACCAGGCTCACGGTCAGCGGCATTGTGCTGTCCCGGCCGCTCCAGCCGCCCCCGACGAGCTGCGCCGAGTCGTCGTGCCACGTGACCCCCGACAGGTAGGCCCTGGCCGGTGTCCGGTGGCGGCCCGCCACGCCGATGGCGACGTAGTGGCCACGGGAGGTCGAGTACATCTCCGCCTCGTACAGGCCGTACCCGGGCAGGTACTCCTCGAAGGCGGGGGCCGGCACCCGGTGGCTGCCCAGGTCGCCGCCGTGCAGGCGGGCCCGGACGGTGGCCTCTCTGATCCGGCCGACGAGAGACACGTCCCAGACCCCCGGCGTCAGGATGGACCCGTCGTCGCAGGTGGTCACGGGGATGCGGGCGCGCCAGGTCAGCAGGTCGAACGCGGCGTACGAGAGTGTGGTGACGGGCAGCTCGACCTCCTCGGAGCCGTCCCGCCGGGCCAGCATGAGGTGGAACTCCATCTCCTTCACCGGGAGTCCCGGCACCTCCATCCGGCCGGTGAGGGCGAAGTCCTCCTCGTCCTTGAAGGCGGACTCCAGCGCGGCGGAGGCGTCGAGCGAGTCCGTGACGTCGTAGACGAGGTCGGGGACGCCGGCGTCGGGGTCGCGCAGGTGGGGCAGATCGGCGTAGAAGCGCCCGGCCGACGAGAACGTCACCTGCGCGGCGCGGTCGGACACGAGATCCGAGGTGTAGAGCTCGGCCAGGAGGTCCCTGCGGTGTTTCGTCAGGAGCACGGCCGAGAGCCGCTCGTACGGGTCGCACTGCAACAGCGCCCCATCGGTGAGGACGGGGGACAGCTCCGCGGCGATCCGGTCGAACGCCGACTCCGCGGCCGGGACCCCCTGCACCCCCACCCAACGGCGCAGGAAGCCGACCACGTCCTTGATGTGCCGTGCCACCAGGACGTCCCGCTGGGCCTGATCCAGGTCGGCCGCCCGGATCCGCCGGACGGGCTCGACGATGTTGGTGACGCGGTCCGGCGCCTGGTACGTACGGGACAGTTCCTGCTGGTCGCCCTGGGCGCGGGTCCAGTAGTAGCAGTCGTAGTCGGCCACGATGGCGATGGAATCCGGGGCTGCCAGGTAGGCGGCCGACACGAAGATGATGTCCTCGCCGTAACCGGCCTCTTCGTCGAAACGGAGTCCGAGCCGGTCGATCAGGTCCCGCCGGAAGAGCTTGAAGACGACTTGGTTCCTGTAGGCGTGCGTGTCGAAGATGTTCCCGCGGGTCACGGTTTCGCGGAACATCGAGGTGGCGGGTCTGCGCCCGCCCACTCCCACGATCTTCCCCAGGACGATGTCGGCGCCGCCGCGTTCCGCGAGCGTGAGCATCCGTTCCAGCGTCTCCTCGCCGAGCCAGTCGTCCGCGTCGAGGAAGTACAGGAACCGGCCGCGGGCGCGTTCGATCCCGGTGTTGCGGGCGGCCGCGGGTTTTCCCCGGTGGTCGATGGTCAGCACGGTGATGACGGGGTGCTGCGCGGCGAGCCGGCTCAGTTCCGCGGGGGTGGCGTCGATGGACCCGTCGTCGACGACGAGGAGTTCGATCCTGTCCGCCCCGATGCTCTGGCGCACCACGGAGGTGAGGCACCGCTCGATGGTGGTCTCCGCGTTGTACACGGGAACGATGACGCTGATGTCAACCATCGCCGTGAGCTCCTTCCCGCGTCGCGCTCTGGGTGAGGTCGAGGGTCTCCTCGACGCCTTCGGTGTCCCGGGTGCCCTGGCTCTCCAGGGCTCCCTCGACGTCCTCGGTGTCCTCCTGGTTGAAGGGCGTCGCGACGGTCGGCACCGGGACCTCTCCGGCGGGGAACGTCCGAATTCCCCGGTCGTACAGATCGTCCACCGCGTGCGTGAAGCGCTTCTGGGCGTCGGGTCCGCCGAGGACGAAGGTCCGCAGCACCCGGCGCCGTTCCGCGAGCCGGTCGTCGCCCGCGGCCCGTACGGATTCCAGGAAGGCGCCCACCGCCAGGTCGTCGCCCGCGGGTACGAGATACGCGGCGCCCGCCACGGACACCTGTTCCGTGAGCTCGGCGACGGACAGATCCCGGGGGTTCGACAGGGCGTAGGGCTTTCCGCTGGCGAGGAAGTCCGACACCACACTGGAAATGTCGCTGATCATGCCGTCCACGGAATTGAACACGGCGAACAGGCCCGGCAGCCGTCCCGTGCTGTGGAAGTGCAGCTGCGGGCTGTTGACCATCGGAAAGAGCTCGTACCAGCGGGCGATGGCGAATTCCTGGCGCACCACCCGTTCCTGTTCGGTGAGGTGGTAGGCGGGGGAGTCGCGGCTGCGGTCCTGCAGTTCCGCCATGCGTTCTTCCAGAGCCGCCATTTCCTTGAGGACGGTCGCGTCGGCCACCAGACCGGGGTTCTCGGCGAGCCGCCGTTTGTTGTCCTCTTCCAGGATCGCCAGGATCTTGTGGTGTTCCGCGGCGGCTTCCGGCGAGCGGTAGCCGAGCATCGGGTGGGGGCGGTAGACGATGCGGCCCTCCGGATTGAGCCGGAGCAGTTCGGTGATGATGCGGACGCCCAATTCCGGCACCGAGCTGTAGTCCCCTTCCCGTGTCCAGCCCTCCCACGTCGGCGCGTACAGGACGGCCGGGTGCTCCCTGGCCAGGGGGGCCGCGGGTTCGACCTCGTCGAGCTGGGGCAGGCCGACCTCCACGATGGCCTCGTCGGGTATGGATCCGCGCAGCCGCCGGTATCGCTCCCGGCCCGCCTGACCGGCCACCCAGATCTCGTCGTACGTCTTGCTGACCCGGTTGCTGGACGCGAGTTTGTCGCTGTCGCCATGGCCGACGAAGACATGCTTCATTTCGGCACGACCCAGCATGTGGACGTTCTTTCCAGCGTTTCCTGGATAAAGCACGACCCGGGCATGAGGGAGCTGGACCTCTCCCAGGTCGTCCGCCTTCGGTACGCAAATGGCGGGAATGTCCGTGGGGGCGAGGAGTTCCATGGAGCGGCGTTCGCGCAGCACGACGAGACAGCTCCTGCCGGTGTTCTTCAGGACCGGCAGCCACATGTTCACCTGGTACATGAAATCGCTCGACGCCGAGGCGAAACTGAAGTACACGACCACTTCGGGCCTGGCGTATCCGAGGGCCCGATTGAGCGCGGCGAGGGACTCCTCGCGCTCGGGCACCTGAAGCGCTCGCAGCGCCTGCGGCAGCATCACGGTCATGGCGACGGCGGAGATGAACAGCAGGACCCCGATGCCCCCGTACAGAACGGTGACCTGATCGGTGACGATCGACGCGGTGGCAGCCGCGGAGATCAGTACATCGAGATAGAGAATTTTTCGGACGTAGCTGCGATAGACGAGGTTGCGGGGGAGTGGCGGCGGAATGCACTCGCTGAGATCCAGCGTCCGCACCGTCACGGGAATCGCCCGGTGCTTCCGTTTCGCGGTCTCCAACGGCAGCCCGTACAGCACCAGGAAAAGGAAGAGATAGATGAAACTGCAGGCCACGAGTGCGGTGGCGTGCCGGGGGAATCCCGGGAACTCGCCGAAGAACCCGATGAGCAGAAGCTGGCGGATCAGGAAACGCATCGTGAGGCCGAAGCGGTTCTTGCGCAGCAGCGACAGTGCATTGGACTTGATGTACGGCAGGGCGAGATCGACGCTGTAACTGACGACGATGCCGATGGCGAAGAACCATTTGGACAGCGTGGCGACGCTGTAGGCCATGGCGGCATACGCGCCGAGCAGGGCCAGCAGTAGGACGTTCGCCGCGACCCACCGGGCGGATATGCGCAGAGCGCGCCCCAGCCGGGCGCCCAGGGACGGCGACGCCGTCCCCAGGCCGTCCTGGTCGGGGGCGTCCTCCTGTGTGGACCGCGCGCCGGAGAGTGTCATCGCGGCTCGCCGTCGTGGGGATCCGTATCCGTGGAGATCTCGCAGGCCAGGTAGCCGCCCGGCGTCCGGTAGATCCGCACCCGGGTCGAGCCGTTCCCCGTGAACAGGCCGTTGTCCAGGGCCTTCCCGGCCCCAGTTGGAGCCTTCAGACGTGCCTCCTTGGCCATCCCGTCCGCCGCCACGACGACCCAGAAGTCCCAGGGCCCCGGCTTCTTCCGGGACCAGTCGGTCTGTTCGAAGTCCAGTACGGTGCGCCAGCCGGCGTCGTCGTAATCGTGCGCACCGTCGCCGCGCTCGTGCGTCAGGAACGGCGTCGGGGTGGTGTCCACCGGGAGCACCACGGCCCCCTCGCCGCCGCGCCGGCGCAGGTGCAGGGTGACCGTGCACTTGGAGCTGTCCAGCGACCCGACGTAGCCGAAACCGGAGAGCACCGCCTTCTTCGGGCCGGACAGCACCGCCTGGAGCAGTTCGGCGCGGGCCCTGAGGCGGTCGGTGGCGTCGAAGACATGGTCGGGCAGCGGGTTCCCCGGACCGCGGTGGGCGCGGAAGAACGGGAAGGCGCGGTAGACGCGGCTGCCCTCCACCACGGTCCGCGCGCGGTGGGAGAAGCGGCGGTTGACCGCCAGGTAGGACACCTCGTCGAAGAGGCCGCGGTCGGCGGCGAAGGAGCACAGGCCGGGATAGAGGCCCACCCTCCTGCCGACCCCGTTGCTCCAGTACGCCTGGCGCATGCGCTGCATCTCCAGGACCGCGCACTGCCGCTCGCAGAACGAGGCGGCGGCGTCGACGACCGCGAGCATCTCCTCGATGTGGTGCCCGATCAGCACGGACAGCATCCGGTCGGCCTCGGCCGGGGTGCCGGCACGTTTCGTGACCGCCGCGGCGGCCCGGAAGAAGGGCAGCGACCTCTCCGCGCAGTCGCTCGCCCGCGGTACGACCCCGTCCTCCAGCGCGCGGGGCTGACCGAGGCGGCAGCAGACGTAGTCCGACACGAAGGACACCTGGGCGGCGCTGGACACGGCCTGCGCTACGAAGACGATGTCCTCCCCGCTGCACAGCGAGGCGTCGAAACGGATCTCGTGGCGGGTCAGCAGTTCCCGGCGGAAGAGCTTCGTGACCCCGAGGTGCCGCAGGGCCTGGGCGCGCGGGCCCTCCTCGCCCGGCTTCGCCTTGAACGCCTGCTTCTCGAACCCGCGCAGCCCGGCGCCCGCGACCTTGCCCACGACGACGTCGCCGCTGTCGCGGTCCGCCGCCGCGAGCATGCGCTCCAGCGCCTCGTCGGCGAGCTGGTCCGTGCTCCCGACGAACAGCACGTACCGACCGGTGGCCCGGTCCAGCGCTTGGTTGCCCGCGATGCCGGGGGTCGGGGCGGGCGCCTCCCGCCGGACGACCACGACCGGGCATCTCGCGCCGGCCGCGAAGGCGTCCGCCTCCTCGGCCGTCCCGTCCGTGGACGCGTCGTCCATGACGATGACTTCCATGCGCTCGGGAGCCAGCGTCTGCCGGCCCAGCGACTTCAGGCACCTGCTGAGCTCGGGCATGGCGTCCCGGACGGGAAGCAGGACGCTGACATCCGCCGGGCGTCGGCCGCAGGACCCGATCTCGGTGTGCATCGTGGACCTTCCTTCCCGTTACCGGTCGCCCCGGAGAGTGGGCCGCCACTCCCGGAACTCGACGGGGAGGGTGTCCGCGCCCGGCAGCTCCGCGGGCGGCGCGACGGCGTCCACGACCTCCAACTCCCAGTCGGCGGGCGGCGAGATGACCATGCCGTGACAGGCGACCACCCGGACCACATGACGGCCGGCGGGCCAGGGGTCGGGTGGGGTGAACGTCCAGCGGCCACCCTCGTCGACCCGGGCCTCCCCGATCCGGCGGCCGTGGTGGAGCACCACGACCAGCGGGGCGTTTCTGGCCACGCCTGCGATGACGGGGGTGCCGGGTACGGTTCGGTCCGGCAGCGGGTGGGTCACCGTGGGCGCGTCCAGGGAGGCGATCACCCGCAGCGGGAGTTCGACCGGGGGCGTGGCCGCCTTGTCGGTCAGGCCGATCGCCGTGAGCGTGTGCTGACCGGGTGGCCAGTAGTGGGCGAGGCGCCACAGCCAGGTGCTCTTCGGCCCGACGGTCGTCTCGCCCACCGGGCGTCCGTCGCTGAAGAAGACGATGTGCCGCACCCCCTTGCCCGCGGTGCCGCGGAAGATCCGGCGTGGCAGGACGACGTCTCCGGGCGCGGGCTCCTGGAAGGACACCTCGACCGGGAGCTCGGGCAGACCCGCCCGCCGGGCCAGCTCGGCCCGGATCTTCGGGGTGTCCCACTCGGGGCGGCCCGGCAGCGGAGGCGGGGTGGGGGCGGGGGACTGGAACCACCGGGCATCGAGGATGCCCTGCGCCCTCAGCTCCTCGGCCATCATCGCGGCGACGCGGGCGCAGCCGGGCCGGTTGAAGTTACTGGTGTCGATCTGGCCCTCCGGCAGCCCCGGCAGCTCACCGGCGGCGAACCAGTTGAAGTACAGGCGTGTCTCACGGGGCCGATCGAACGAAAGAGACGGGCGGTGAGCTCGTTGAGGTCAAGGACGGGTACCTGGTGCGCGGTGGCGGTCTCCCGCACGAGGTCGGCGTAGCCGCCGGTGGCGTCGATGACGGTGCCGTCCTCGTAGAACCCGGCGCGGGTCGCCTGCGTGACGAACACCGGAACCCCGCCCCGGTCACGGACCTGCCGCGCCATCCGGGCCAGTACGTAACAGAAGTCGGCCGGGGCCACGTAGCGGTCCTGGCGATGGAGCTGCTGGTCGACGTGGCCGTACGCGATGAGGACGATGTCGCCGCCGCGCAGGGTGTTCAGCACGGAGGGCAGAAATATCTCCGCCGCGCGAAGAATCGACCAGTCCTTCTTGCTGAAGTTGTAGACCCGCACCTCGTCGGTGAACAGCCGCTCCAGCTCCTCGCCCCAGCCGGCGCGGTCGCGGCGTTTCGGGGCCACCATTTTGGCGACGGAGTCTCCGAGGATGTAGACGGCAGGGGCGGAGTTCCAACGCTCCTGCATACCGGCCTCCGTTCGGGATTCCGCTCCAGCCATCAGATCAACACACGTCCGGACGGCCCGCCAACGGGACCCGATTCCGGTAAGGGCGGGCCCCGGCCGCTGTCCGCCGAACAGGTGAGGCGCCACCGGCGATGTCCCGGAGCCCAGCTGCGCCCACGGCCTTCTGTGGCGGGCGCCGCGAGGACCATGGAGAGTGGAATGCATGACGGACACCCGGGGAGTGCCAGCTCTTTTCGTGGCCGGTGACTCCGTGACCCAGCAGCGCGCGAAGGACAGCGAACCCCTCTCGGGATGGCCCCAGCACCTGCCGCGCTTCGTCGCACCCGAGCCGCCCCTGTTCAACTACGCGCAGGAGGGGCACAACAGCTCGACCTTCCTCCGTCAACGTGCCGCGACCCTCGTCAACCTGATGCGGCCCGGGGACCTCTGCCTCATCGCTTTCGGTCACACCGATCAGCAGCTCGGCCGTGACGACTGGTACGTGCCGCCGCGGGAGTACCGCGACAACCTTCGCCGGTTCGCCACCGTGGTCACGGAACGCGGTGGCGTCCCCGTGGTCGTCACACCGCTCTGCCCCGCCGACTTCACCGAGGACGGCACCGTGGCGGACTCCGCTCGCGGATATTCCGAGCACGCCCGGGCCGCGGCCGTGGAGTCCGGAGCCCCGTTGCTCGACCTCCACCGGCTGACCACGCAGCTGTGGCAGGAGCTCGGCCCCGAGGAGACGCGCCGCCATTTCCGCTGGTACGACGCGGGAGTGCACCCCGTACTGCCGGCCGGCAAGATCGACTCACTGCACCTGAACCGGGCCGGGGCATGGCGGGTGGCTCAGCGCGTCGCCGCGGAGCTCGTACGGCTGGAGGTGCTGTCGGAGGACGCGCTCCGTGCCGTGCCGCCCGACGCCCCCGAGCTTCCCGCCCACCCCAGGAGGACCGCGGACGCCTTTCCCCTCCACGCGGATCTCACAGGAACCGCACCAGGGCGCATCAAGGTCCGCGGACCGTGCGCCGGACGGCACATCGTCCCGGCCCAGAAGTTCGCCGGAGTCGCCGACCGCGCCCTCACGCGTATCGGCTTCTACCTCGACGGCTCCCGCGTCGGTGCGACCCGGATCGGCCCCAAAGGCCAATGGATATGGCGGCGCACCACGTACTGGCCCCCTGGCGAGCACGTCCTCACCCTCGTGGGGCAGGGCGCCGACGGGGCCCTCACCGCACCGGTCGACCACCCCGTGCACGTCGTCGACGCTCTGGAAGCCCCCCGGGTCACGATGCCCCGGCCCGGCCGGCTGTCGGGCGGCCACCCCTTCATCCGGGGCCGGGCGCCGCACGCGTCGGCCGTCGTCCTGTTCGACGGCGAACGACGGATCGGTCGGACCCCGGTGCACGCCGACGGCTCCTGGTCCTTCCTCGGTGAGGAGCCGTGGCATGCCGGGGAGCACCACCTGAATGTCGTCGCCGTGTTCGGCCCGCTCGTCTCACCGGCGACTGCGCACACCGTGAGCGTCCACGATCCGGGCCCAGCCGCACTGCGGCCCCAGCCCGCCCGGCCGACCGGGCCACTCAACGGACAGGCGCCCTCGTGACCGAACCCCGAGCCTCCGCCGACACGTCCACGCCTCCGACCGTGTCGGTCGTGGTGGCCGTGTACAACGCCATGCCGTATCTGACCGAGTGCCTCGACTCCCTGGTCGGCCAGACACTCGGGATCGAGCAGATGGAGATCGTCGCCGTCGAGGACAAGTCGACCGACGCGAGCCTCCAGGAACTGCGGCGCTACGCCGACCGCCACCCTCAAGTCCGCGTCGTGGCACGCGAGGAGAACTCCGGTGGGCCCAGCGTTCCCCGCAACCAGGGCATCGACCGGGCCCGCGGCCGGTACGTGTTCCTCATGGACGCCGACGACTACCTGGGTGACGAGGCGCTCGCCCGCATGGTGGCCATGGCCGACGAGCAGGAGAGCGACGTCGTGGTCGGCAAGATGGCCGGTGTCGGCGGTCGGCGCATGGCGGAAGCGGCCTTCCGGCACGCTCCGCGCGCCGACCTGTACACCAGCCAGGTGTACCGCTCGCTCGGGCCGACGAAGCTCTATCGGCGCAGCCTCCTGGACGACCACCACATCCGGTTCGACACGGACCTGTGGCTCGGCGAGGACCAGGTCTTCGTGACCGAGGCGTTCCTGTCGGCCCGGACGATCTCCGTCGTAGGCGACTACACCTGCTACTACGCGCGCGCCCGCGACGACGGCCAGAACCTGAGCGGGCGCCCCAAGGCCGCTCATGAGCGGGTCGCCATGTTCGAACGGCTGCTGAGCATGGTGGACGAGCGCGTGAGCGATCCGCGGGGGCGGCGCACGCTGCTCGGCCGGCACTTCAGGAACATCCTGGGGAAGACCTTGCTGCCGGTGATCGTCCCCTCCCGCTTCGACCCCGGCACCGGCCCCCGTTACGACGAGGCCTACATCGCCGAGACCCTCGCCTCCACGCTGGATCTCTTCGACCGCTACTGGAGCGACGACTTCGCCCCCGAGATCGGCCCCTACGAGCGACTCATGGTGCACTGCTTGACCAGCGGCAAGCTCGACGAGCTGATGTTCCTCGGCTGGTTCCACCCCCATCGAGCGGAGGCCGAGCTGCTCATCGAGGGCGGCCGCGCCTACCGGATGTGGCCCTTCTTCCGGTTCCACGACGACCCCGAGGACCGCATCAGCGACGACTTCTACGACGTCACCGACACCGTCCCGGCCCGCGCCACCGTCGCCACCCTCACCGAGGACGACGGCACCCTCCGCCTCACCGGGCATGCCGAGCTGCGGCTGCCCGGCCACGACCCGGCGCCCGACGTCGAGATCCTGCTGCGGCACCGCGTGGACGGTACCTCTCGCGCTCTGACCACGAACACGAACACGGAAGGACCGGACGCCTCGTGGAGCGCGCAGGTCGCGCTGTCCGAACCGGGCGACGGAGTATGGGGGTTGTGGGCCCGGGTGCGCGGGGGCGGTCTCGTCCGTGACGTCCCGCTGACCGCACCCGCGGACGCCGCCTGGCCCATGCCGACCCACCGGCACACTCCGCACGGCGGGCGGTACTGGCGCGCTCTGCGGACAAGGGGCGGCCACGGAGTCCTCGACATCGGCGGGGAGGGCGCCCCGCTCGAAGCCGTCCTCACGGTGCAACGACCGCAGGGGGACGACGAGTTGTACACCTTCGTCGTCTCCGCGGCCGGAGGCGTCCGTGTCGAAGGTGCCCGGGCCTCGCTCTCTCTGCTGGGCCGCATCCATGGGGCGGAGCTGACCGTGCCCGCCCACCGGACGGGCGAGGACGGCGAACACGCCACGTTCGACGCCGTGATCGCCCCGCGCCGCTTGGCGGACGACTCGGCGAAGGCCCCCGACGTCTGGGATCTCCGGGTCGTCTTCGAGGCTGACGGACTGGCGCCGCGCACCCTCCGGCTGCACAGCGAACGCCGGGACTCTCACGGGCCCGAGCGCGGCAGGACGTGGTCCGGTTCCGATCCGGTGAACGGCGTCACGCGCTACGTGACGCCGTACCTGACGGGCAAGGGGTTCGCGGCCATTGACGGCGCGGGGAAGTACTTCGGTCCGGAGAAGTAGCCGGCCGGCCAAGGAGGAGCGCTCAACTGCCGCGCGCCCCGCTGGTGTCACCTCACATCCCCGGCCGATACCTCCGCTCCACATGCCCCTCCAGCTCCTCCGGGTAGAAGTACACCGGCCGCAGGTCGCCGCTCGCGTAGCGCTTGACCTGGTCGCCGAAGTGGGGGGAGGACGGGTGACCGCTCGCGCCGCCCGCGGTCACGGCCCACGCCCGCAGCTTCGGGCCGAATTCGACGACGGCGACGAAGCTGTTGCCGCTCGTGCCGTAGTAGCGCTTCGTGCCGGGGTAGCGCTTCGCGCCGAAGGAGGCGAGGGAGCCCCATTGGGCGGAGGTGAAGGGGATCGGGTAGCTGGGCTTGGTGTCGTCGAAGGTCTGGGTGATGGCGCCGTCGTTGCGCTGGTAGCGGTTGATCTGCGACCACGGGACCTGCCAGTCGCCGAAGTCCTGGGTGAGGCGGTCGACCGCGGATTCGAGGGCGTCCAGGCGTTGGGTGTCCGTGGCGCGGTCGGCCATGTAGTCCCAGACCGAGAGGCCGGCGGTGGCCGCTGCCGCTGAGACCAGGGCCCAGAGTGCTTCGCCCCAGAAGACCGCCAGGGACGTTGCCGTCGACTTGCCCGACCAGTGGTGGTCCCAGGTGCGGAGGAGGTCGGTGGGAGCGGCGAGTTTCTTCTTCTGGGCGTTGGAGGAGGGGAGTTGGTCCCAGGCCTTCGCCAGGCCGGGGAGGAGGCGGGCGAAGGCGGTGAGGTACGGGTCGAAGGCGCCCTCGATGAGGGTGTGCGGGGTGAAGCGGGTGCTGGAGGTGAGGACGCGGATCGCGTGTGGGCCGCGGGGGTTCTCGCCTGCCTTGTCGAAGTAGCGGGGGTAGTCGGACGCGTGCGGGCTGTCCGCGCCGGCCGCCGTCCAGGGCCAGTTGTTGCTGTTGAACGCCCAGCCGCTCTTCGGGTTCACCGCCTGCGGCATGCTGGCCAAGGTGTGCAGGCCGTGCCAGTCGGTGGCCGGGTCGCTGCCGTCGACCGGCTTCATGTAGTCGAAGCGGTCGTCGCGGATCGGCATGAACTGCGGCATCAGGAAGGCGATCTCGCCCTTCGAGTCCGCGAAGAGGGTGTTGTTGGAGCTGTTGGCCTTCAGCTCCGCCACCTTCATGTACTCGGCGTAGTCGCGGGTCGTCGTGCGCAAGTAGCTCTGCTTCAGGGCCTCCACCGGCTTGTTCATCAGCGCACACGCGATCCACTTGCCGTCCGCCTCGCGGACGATCGGGCCGTGATGGGTCGCGTAGGTGGTGAACGTGTGGTGCTCGGTGTCGCCGTTCTCCGTGCGGCAGGCCAGGGTGATGTCGTGGGTCGTGACCGGGCGGTGGTCTTTGCCGTAGCGGTAGGTGTACGTGCCGTCCGACGCGCGGTCGACCGTCTCCGCGAACTCGTCGATGTTGTCGACGCCGCTCGATGTGTGCATCCAGCCGGTGTTCTCGTTGAAGCCCTGGTAGATGAAGAACTGGCCCCAGGTCGCGGCGCCGTAGACGTCGAGGCCCTGCTTGCTCGTCACGTGCTGTTCCGCGCGGAAGAAGAAGCTCGTGTGGGGGTTGATGAGGAGGAGGGCGTTGCCGTCGCGGGTGTTGCTCGGGGCGATGGACATGCCGTTGGAGCCGGAGGGTTCGCGGAACTTGAGGCCGCGTTCCTCGTCGGTCAGAGGGACCTCGCGTTGCGCGTAGAACGCCTCCAGTTGGCTCAGAGCCACCGATTCGATGTCGCCTCCGATGCTGCCCTCGGAGAAGCTGAGGGGCATCCACGGCTCGAAGCGGGTGAGTACGCGGGGGTGTACGTCGGGGTGGGTGGCCAAGTAGTAGTTGAGGCCGTCGGCCCAGCCGCGCATGAGGGCGCGGAGCCAGGACGGGCACTTCGCGTACTGCTTCTTCAGGGCTTCCGGGTCTATGAAGAGGCGTTGGCGGAGGTCCTGCCAGAGGGCGCTCTTGCCCTCGGATTCGGCGAGGCGGCCGAGGCTGACCAGGTAGTTGCGTTCGATGCGGTTGAAGTCGTCCTCGGCCTGCGTGTACATCATCCCGAACACCGCGTCGGCGTCCGTGTCGCCCACCACGTGCGGGATGCCCCAGTCGTCGCGGGTGATCGTCACCCGGGCCGCTTGTCTCTTCCAGCGGGCGAGGTCGGCGGTGGAGGAGGGGTGCGGGGTGGCGGACGCGGTGCCGGTGGGCAACGTTGTCGCGGCGACGGCCAGGGTGGCCGCGGTGCCGATCACTCGGCGGCGGGTCGGGCCGTTGTGCGGTGCCTGATCTGTGTGACTCATGCGGTGTTCCACCTTCGTCAGGGCCGTGCGGGGTGTGGGAACGAGTCCATGGGGCGACGGGGTCGAGACTAAGAACCTCACGGGCGATGATCAACAGTGCGGACGGGACCCGTCGTTGTCGATCCCGTCGCCCCCCGCTCACCCCTGCGGAGCGATGCCGCTTCCGTACGGCGTGACGATGCTGTTCTCCCAAGTCCGGCGCACTCGGGGGGACTTATTCATGGCATGGAATGTTCCGCTCGTCGCTCGCAGGCCGAAGGTCGTGACGCACCGTTCCGATGTCGCACCGGTGGTGATGCGGTGCGTTGCGGGCTGTCTGGTGATCGAGGTGCGCGAGGCGATCGGCCCCGCCGCCGAGGCCCGTATAGGGCAGGTGCTGCACGGGGCCATCCGGCCGGGTGGCGCGGGTGTCGTGGTCGACCTGCGGCATGTGCGTGACCTGGGGGTCAGCGGCCTCAGTGTGTTGCGGCTCGCCCGTCTGCTGGCCGCGCAGCGAGGTGTGGCGTTCGGTTTCGCCGGGGAGCTTCATCGTGTGCCCGAACTGCCACCGGGGTGAGGGTATTTGGCGCTACGTCCCTGGGGTGCGGACCCGTACGTGTGTGTCACTCACCCGTCGCGGAGGATGCCGGGCGTGCCGTGGCCTGCTTCGGTCGCGGCATGGTCGAGGTGAGTACGGACGGCGCGGTGGCGGTGGCGGGCCAGGTGGCGCGGGGTGTGGCCGGTGTGCTCGGTGTGCTGGGGAAGGTGCCGCGGGCGGTCGTCCGGCGGTCGGTCGGGGCGGTGCTCGACTGCCTCGACCTGGACGAGCTGGTCGACCGCGTGGACGTGAACCGGATCGCCGACCGGGTGGACGTCGGACGTGTCGTGGCGCGCGTGGACGTGGACGGGATCGCGGCGCGGGTCGATGTGGCGGCGGTCGTCGAGCGCGTGGACGTCAACGACATCGCCGACCGGGTCGACGTGGACCGGGTCGCCCGCCGGGTGGATGTGGACGGTGTGGCGGACCGGGTGGATGTGGACCGGGTCGCGGGGCGCGTGGATGTCGACCGGATCGCGGCGCTCGTCGATGTGGACCGGATCGTCGCGCGTGTGGACGTGGACGGCGTCGTCGCCCGCGTGGATGTCGACCGCATAGCCGCGCGGCTCGACGTCGACGCCGTGCTCGCGCGCTTCGACCTGGTGGGGATCACCCGTGGGGTACTGCGGGAGATCGACCTCGGGCGGATCGTGCGGGACACCGGGGGAGGACTCACCGTGGAGGCGGTCGACTCGGTACGTGTGCTCGGCCGGCACGGAGACCGCAACGTCAACCGATTCGCCGACAAGATACTGCGCCGCACCGGCCCTTCGGACGAGCGTTCCCCGTGAGCGCGGCGGGGGGTGGGCCTGTTTGGGGGCTGGGTGGTGGGGTGGGCCGGGATTCCGGGCGGGCGTGGCCTGTGGCTGCGTCGGGTGGTGGGTCTGCTGGCGGGTGGCGTTCTGCGGCATGCCGGGACTCGGGGCGGGCGTCGGACAGTGGGTCTGCGGGTGGGCAGGATGGTGCGGGGGGCTGGGATTCCGGTCGGGCGTTGCCCGTGACGGCGGCGGACAGCGGGTCCGCTCGCTGGCCGGACTCTGAGGTGTGCCGGGACTCCAGGTCGGCGTTGCCTGTGACTGCGGCGGATGGCGGGCCCTCTGGCGGGCAAGATGCTGCGGTGTGCGGGGGCCCAGGACGGGCGTCGGGCAGCGGACGGGTTTATGGGCAGGACTCCTCGGTGTTCCGGGGCTCCGGGCGGGCGTTGCCCATGGCCGCGTCCGGCAGTGGCCCTGTCGGAGGGCAGGACCCTGCCGCGTTCCGGGACTCCGGACGGGTGGTCCCCGTGACCGCGGTCGGCAATGGGGCGGACGGCGGGGAGGACCTCGCCGTGTTCCGGGACTCCGGCCGCGTGTTGCCCGCGACCGTGTCCGGTAGTGGCTCCGTCGGTGGGCAGGGCTCTGCCGTGTTCCGGGGTTTCGCACGGGAGGTCCCCGCGGCCGCAGCCGGCAAGGGACCCGCCGGAGGGCAGGACCCCGCCGTGTTCCGGGACTCCGGACAGCTCGTCTCCGAGGCCGTGCCTGGCAAGGGGCCCGTCGGCGGGCAGGACCCCGCCGCTGTCTGGGATTCCGGCCGCGCGTTCCCCGCAGCCGCGTCCGGCAAGGGGCCCGCCGGCGAGCCGGAGTCCGCCGCAGTCCCGGAAGCCGTGCCGGTGGGCCCCCTGGACACGGGCGGCGGCGGAGACCCCGCCGCCGGGATTGTTTCGCGGGGGGTTGGGGCTCTGGTTGATGCGGTTGTGCTCGCGGTGGTGGGGTTGAGTGTTGAGGTTGGGGCTGGGTGTGCGCGGGTGGTCGTGGTTGGGCCGCCGTTTCAGATGCCGGATGTGACCAACTGGCTTGCTGGGCCCATTGGGTGGGTGTTGGCGGTCTGTTATCTCGGTGGGTCGTGGGCGGTGGTCGGGGCCACGCCTGGGGGGCGGTTGATGGGGGTGAGTGTGACGGACCGGGCGGGGCGGCGGCTGCGGACGGTGCGGGCCCTCGTGCGGGCCGCGGTGTCGGTGAGCTTTCCGCTGGGGTTGCTCTGGATACCGTTCAGCAGGCGGCGCGCGGCGTTGCCGGATCTCGTGGTGCGCAGTGTGGTGACGTACGACCGGGGTTATGACGGGTGATTCGGCGGCGGTGTGCGGGGGAGGCGGGCCGCTGCCCAGAGGCCGGCGAGTCCGATCGCCGCGAGGACCACCAGCGCGACGGCGTAGGGGCCGACGGCCGGGTCCGCGACGAGGATCGTGCCGGCGATCGCCGTGCCCACGGACGAGCCCAGGTTGGACACGCTGCGGGACAGCCCGGAGATCTCGCCCTGAAGGTCCTCGGAGAAGCTGGACTGCACCACGTTGACCGAAGGTGTGAGCATGAGGCCGAGGCCCAGGCCGATCAGCAGCAGGCCGGGCGTGGACGCCCAGGCCTTCGACGAGGCGTGGGCCACGACCAGGAGGGCGCCGATGCCGCACACCGTGACCGTGAAGCCGGCCATGATGAGGGAGCGTTGTTCGCGGCGCTTGGCGAACCGCTCCGCGCCGAGCGAGCTGATGAGCAGGCCCACGGTCGACGCGGTGAAGATGACGCCGGTGCCGATGGCGTCGTAGCCGCGGACGACCTGGAGATACGCGGCGACCACGAACGACACACCCATGAGCATCAGCCACTGGGCGTGCTGCGTGATCAGGCCGAGGTTCGACGTCCGGTTGTGGAACAGCGCGGTGGGGAGCAGGGGTTGGGCCCCGGTCCGTTCCCGCCTGCGGATCCAGCGGAAGAACGCCGTCAGGACCAGGGCGCCGACCAGGAGCAGCCCGCCCATGAGCCACACGTTGTCGTCCGCCGCGAGGATCCCGAGGACCACGAGGACGAGTCCGGCCGCCGACAGGATCGCGCCCACCGTGTCGAAGTCGCGTGTGCGGTCCGCGGGAAGCGGGTCGTGGAGGCCCCGGCTCAGCACGATGATCACCGCAACCACCGCCGCCTGGAACACGAAGGCCGCCCGCCAGCTGATCGCCGACGTGATCAGCCCGCCGAGGAGCGGCCCCGTGGCGGCGCCGATGCCGCCCATCGCCATGATCGCGCCGAACGCCTTCGCCCGGCCGGCCATGTCCGTGAAGAGGAGGGTGGTGAGGATGTACACCGGGGGGATGAGGAGCGCGGTGCCGACGCCCTCCAGGATCGAGTTGCCCAGGATCAGCACGCCAAGGCCGGGCGCCGCCGCGCTGAGCAGGGCCCCGACTCCGTAGATCACGAGGCCGAGGACGAGGCAGCGCTTGCGACCGTAGCGGTCGGCGAGGATTCCGCCGGGGATCATCAGCGCCGCCATGACCAGCAGGAAGATCGTGATCGCGATCTGCACGCCCTGCACGGTGGTGTCCAGGTCATCGCTGATGTCCTGGATCATCACGTTCATGTTGGAGCCCGCGAAGCTGCAGATGAACTGGGCGAGCGCGAGCGGCGCGAGGACGCGGCGCTGCCGGCCGCGGTCCGGGCCGGGCTTGCCTTCGGGTCCTGGCGGCCTTCGGCCGTCGGCCGCCTCGGGAGTGCTTGCCACGCTCATCGCCTCGCTTCAGCTCGCGGCCCGGACTCCCGACAGCCTCCGGGCGGGGCCCCGCGCGGTCGTCACCCCCGGAGGGTGACGACCGGGCCGCGCCGGACCGTGACACTCGGCGGCACAGAGGTGCAATCGGCACTCTCCTCAACCCTTGGGGGTCCTGTGATGGCCACCTCGACCACTTCTCAGCACGGCATGGGCAGCGCGCGGGAAGCGGCCGCCGGCGGGCTGACCATCTTCGCCGCGGTGATGCTCTTCATCGCGGGGTCCATGGACTTCTGCCGCGGTCTGATGGCGGTTCTGAAGGACGACGTCTTTCTCAAGACGCGCGACTACACCTTCCAGTTCGACCTCACGTCCTGGGGCTGGATCCACTTGATCCTCGGCGCGGTCGCCGTGATCGTCAGCTTCGGCCTGTTCGTCGCGATGAAGTGGGCCAGGGTGCTCGGCGTGGTCCTCGCCGTCCTGATCATGATCGGCAACTTCCTCTCCATCCCCTACTACCCCTTCTGGTCCCTGACGCTGATCGCGATGAACATGCTGGTGATCTGGGGCCTTTGTGTGGTGAAGACGGACACGCTGAGGTGACCGGCCGACCCGCGGCGGACCAGGACCGAGGTGACTCATGAAGGACGGACGGGCGCGCACGAAGGACAAGCGGGCCGAGCGGATCGCCGAGTTCATCGCACCGCTGCGGGTCGAGCCCGGGGCGAAGGTGCACCTGTCCAAGGACTTCGACCCGGCAGGTACGTCGGGCCTGAAGAACAAGCGGCAGGGCAGGGAACTGCTCGGCGAGGGCGTCACCCTGCTCGCCGACCACCAGCGCAGGCTGGCCGCCGAGGGCAAGTACGGCGTACTGCTGTGCTTGCAGGCCCTCGACGCCGGCGGCAAGGACGGCACGATCCGGCATGTCATGAGCGGGGTGAATCCGCAGGGCGTGCGCGTGGCGGGGTTCAAGGTGCCCTCGCACGACGAGCTGAGCCACGACTATCTCTGGCGCTACACCTGCGCGTTGCCGCGCCGCGGGGAGATCGGCATCTTCAACCGCTCCCACTACGAGGAGGTCCTGGTGGTGCGGGTGCATCCCGAACTCCTGGACCGCCAGCGGCTTCCGGGACGGGGGAGGGGTGGGAAGGACGGGCAGGACCTGAAGGGTGGGAAGGCGCTGTGGCGGCGGCGCTTCCGTGAGATCAACGAGTGGGAGCGGTATCTGACGGACAACGGGTTCAGGCTCGTCAAGATGTTCCTGAACCTGTCCAAGGAGGAGCAGCGGGTCCGCTTCCTCAAGCGCATCGACGTACCGGAGCGGAACTGGAAGTTCTCGGCGGCGGACGCGCGTGAACGCGGCCACTGGGACGACTACCAGGAGGCGTTCGAGGACATGCTGTCCGCCACGAGCACACGCTGGGCCCCGTGGTACGTCGTGCCCGCCGACCACAAGTGGTACGCGCGGACCTGCGCGGCGGCCGTGCTCGCGCACACGCTGATGGACATCGATCCACGGTATCCGGTCATCGACGACGAGGCCCGTCACGAACTGGAGCTGGAGAAGCGCCAGTTGGAGAAGGAGGCGCCGAGCGGCGCCGCGGCCGACCCGTTCACGTCCGGGCGGCGGGCGCGGTGACCGCGGCGGCGACCGGGCCCGGCGCGCCGCAGGCACACCTGTGGCACGCCGAGCCCGCCGACTCGGTGGCCCGTGAACTCGGCGTCGACCCGGCCGCGGGGCTCGACACCGCGCGGGCGGCGGCGCGACGCGACAAGAACGGGCCCAACGCGCTGCCCGAGGAGGAGCCGACACCGGCGCTGCGCCGCCTCCTGGGCCAGTTCGCCTCGTACATGCAGATCATCCTCGTCGTGTCCGCGATCGTGTCGCTCGCCATCCAGGAGTGGGGCACGGCGGTCGTGCTGCTCGTCCTGTCCGTCGTGAACGCGGTCATCGGCCTGCGCCAGGAGGGCAAGGCGGACAGCGCCATGAACGCCCTGAAGGCGATGACGAAGGCCACCGCCCGGGTGCGCAGGGACGGCAGGGAGGCACAGATCCCCGCGGAGGACGTGGTCGTCGGGGACGTGGTGCTGCTCGCCGCGGGGGACGAGGTGCCGGCGGACGGCCGGCTCGTCGCCGCGAGCGCCCTCCAGATCGACGAGTCGGCGCTCACCGGCGAGAGCGTGCCCGCGGCCAAGGACGCGAACCCGGTGTCCGGCGCGGATCTCGGACCGGCCGACCAGAGCGACATGGCGTTCATGACCACTCCGGTGACGCACGGCAGCGGCGTGCTGCTCGTGACCGCCACCGGCGCCGCCACGGAACTGGGCCGCATCTCGGGGATGCTGGCCGGCACGCGGCGCGAAATGTCGCCGCTGTCCAAGGAGTTGAATCGGCTCACCCTGTGGATCGTCGGGGCGGCCGCGCTCACCATGGTCGTGATGTTCGCCCTCGGCCGCGGGCGCGACGAGCCCTGGGACGCGCTGTTCGTCAGCGCGGTGTCCTTGGCCATCGCCGCGGTGCCCGAGGCGCTGCCGACGGTGACGCAGACCATCCTCTCGATGGGTGGGCTCGACCTGGCGAAGCGGAACGCGATCGTCAAGGACCTGCCGTCCGTGGAGACGCTGGGCTTCACCTCGGCCGTGAACTCCGACAAGACCGGCACCCTGACGATGAATCAGATGACGGTCGTCGAGGTCGTCGACGCCTTCGACCGGTACACGGTCTCGGGCACCGGCTACGGCCTGGAGGGCAGCATCCATCACGCCGCGGGCAGCTCGCCCGGCATCGAGGACGCGATCCTTCCCTACCTCGTCGCCAGCGACGCCTCGCTGGTCGACGGCGAAGTGGTGGGCGACCCCACCGAGGGCGCGCTGCTCGTGCTCGGCCACAAGGCGGGCCTCGACGTGGCCGCCACCCGCGAGCGGCTGCCCCGCGTCGCCACCCTGCCGTTCGACCCGGCGTACAAACTGATGGCCACCTTCCATGCGGCGCACGACGGGCAGGGGCGGCCCGTCGTGCGCTGCTTCATCAAGGGAGCCGCGCCCGCCGTGCTCGCACGCACCACCACGGCACTGTCGGACGGTGCGGGCGTCGCCTTCGACGCGGAACTGCGCGGCCGGGCCGACGGCGAGGTCGAGCGGATGGAGCGAGCGGGCCGCCGGGTGATGGCCGCCGCGACGCGCGACCTGGACCCGGCGACGTTCAAGGCGGACGGTGAACTCCTCGATGAAATACGGGAGTTGCGGGTCACGAGCCTCGTCGGCATGGTCGACCCCGCGCGCCCCGAGTCGAAGGAGGCCGTGGCCGCGGCGCAGGCCGCCCACATCCGCGTACGCATGGTGACCGGCGACGACGTGATCACCGGCGCGGCCATCGCCGAACAGGTCGGGATCGGCGGAGAGGCGATCCTCGGCGCCGATTTCGCGGCGCTGCCCGAGGACGAGCGGCTCGACCGCATCGACCGGATCGGCGTCCTCGGGCGGGTGGCGCCCGAACACAAGGTGCTGCTCGCGGAGACGCTGAAGAAGAAGGGCGACGTGGTCGCCATGACCGGCGACGGCGTCAACGACGCGCCCGCCATCAAGGCCGCCGACATCGGCATCGCCATGGGGTCGGGCACGGAGGTGGCCAAGAACGCCGGCCGGATGATTCTGTCCGACGACAACTTCGCCACGATCATTCACGCGGTGGAGCAGGGCCGCAAGATCTACGACAACCTCACCAAGTACATCCGCTTCGTGCTGATCCTGCTGGTCGTGTTCGTGCTGACGTTCCTCGGCGCCGCGCTCTTCGACATCGCGGACGCCGAGCCGTTCAACCCCGCTCAGGTGCTGTGGATCCACTTCGTCGTCAACGCGGCCTTCGGCTTCTCGCTCGGCTTCGACCGGGTCGGCGCGGGGCTCATGACGCGGCGCCCGCGGCCGCGCGGCGATCCGGTGATGACCCCGGCGCTGATGCTCACGGTGGGGCTCGTGGGGGCCGGCATCGCCGTCGCGCTGCTGAGTCTGATCAAGCTCGGCGAGGCCCGCTACGACAGCGCCCGCATCGGCAACTCCATCGCGTTCGCGGCGTTCGCGCTCTGCCTGATCGTGGCCGCGGTCGAGTGCCGCAGCCAGACCGGGACCGCGCTCACCGTCGACACCTTCGACAGCAAACAGCTCAACTGGACGATCCTGGGCGAGTTCGTGCTCGCCGTGCTCGTCACACAGACCGACGTCCTCAATCGGCTGCTCGACACCGTCCCCCTGCACATCGGCCAGTTCGGCTGGGCGCTGCTGCCGGCCCTCGCGCTCCTCGTGCTGTGGGAGCTGGGCAAGCTGATCGCCCGGCGGAGGTGACCGGGCGGTGCGGGGGGCCCTGCCGGTGCCGCCCGGTGTGCGCACGCTGCGCGGCTATCGGCGTTCCTGGCTGGTCAAGGACCTCGTCGCGGGCGTGGTCCTGACCACGCTCCTGGTGCCGCAGGGCATGGCGTACGCCGAGCTGGCCGGGCTTCCGGCGATCACCGGGCTCTACACGTCGGTGATGTGCCTGCTCGCGTACGCCGTCGCGGGCCCTTCCCGGATCCTCGTCCTCGGCCCGGACTCCTCGCTCGGCCCGATGATCGCGGCCACGATCCTGCCGCTGGTCGCCTCGGGCGGCGACAGCGAACGCGCCATCGCCCTCGCCTCCGTGCTCGCCCTGATGGTCGGGGCGATCACGATCCTGGCGGGCGTGGCCCGCCTGGGCTTCATCGCGGACCTCATCTCCAAGCCCACGATGATCGGCTACATGAACGGCCTCGCCCTGACCATTCTCGTCGGCCAGCTGCCGAAGCTGTTCGGGTTCTCCGTGGACGCGGACGGGCTGATCGGTGAACTGGACGCGCTGGTAAGGAAGTTGGCCGAAGGTGCGGCGGTGCCGGCGGCGGTGGCCGTGGGCGGCGGCTGCATCGTGCTCGTCGTGGCGTTGCAGCGGCTGGTGCCGAAGGTGCCCGCCGTCCTCGTGATGGTGGTGCTCGCCATCGGGGCGACCGTCGCGTTCGACCTCGGGGAGCACGGCGTGAAACTGGTCGGCCGGCTGCCAAAGGGGCTGCCGCCGTTCACCGTCCCCGACGTCCGCTGGGACGACCTCGGCCCGCTGTTCGTGGGCGCCCTCGGCATCGCCCTGGTCTCCCTCGCCGACACCATCTCCAACGCCTCCGCGTTCGCGAACCGCGGCGGCGACGAGGTCCGCGGCAACGACGAGATGATCGCCATCGGCGCGGCGAACGCGGCCGCGGGACTCTTCCAGGGCTTCCCCGTGAGCACCAGCGGATCACGGACCGCGGTCGCCGAACGGGCGGGCGCCAAAACACAGTTGACCGGCCTCGTGGGCGCGGCGCTCATCCTCCTCATGCTCGTCCTGCTGCCCGGCCTGTTCCGCGACCTGCCGCAGCCCGCGCTCGCCGCCGTCGTCATCACGGCGTCGCTGTCGCTGGCCGACCTGGCGGGCGCGGGTCGGCTGTGGCGCCAACGCAAGGCCGAGTTCTGGCTGTGCGTGGCCGCGTTCCTCGGCGTCGCGCTGCTCGGGGTGCTGCCGGGGATCGCGGTCGCGGTCGGCCTGTCGATCCTCAACGTCTTCCGGCGCGCGTGGTGGCCGTACAGCACGGTGCTCGGGCGGGTGCCGGGCATCGAGGGCTACCACGACGTCCGCTCCCACCCCGGTGCGCGGCGGCTGCCGGGCCTGGTGCTGCTGCGCTTCGACGCGCCGCTGTTCTTCGCCAACGCCAAGTCGTTCCGCGACGAGGTGCTGCGCGCGGTGCGGGACGCGGACGGGCCGCGCTGTGTGGTGGTCGCCGCGGAGCCGGTGACCGACGTGGACACGACCGCGGCGGATGTCCTGGAGGACCTTCTTGAGGTGCTGCGCGGGCGGGGTGTGGACCTGGTGTTCGCGGAGTTGAAGGATCCGGTGCGGCGGAAGATCGAGCGGTACGGCCTGGCTCAGACGTTTGGGCCTGACGCGTTTTTCCCTACGGTGGAGGGTGCGGTGGAGGCGTACCGGGACCGGGCCGGGGCGGAATGGTGAGCCCGACCGGCGGCGAGGTCACGGGGCTCTGCCCCGGACCCCGCGCCTCAATCGCCGGCGGGGCTTGGTTTTCAAGCCCCTGCGGCGATTGAGCAGCGGGGTCCGGGGCGGAGCCCCGAGGCCGCAACCCCGGTTCGGCTCAACTGGCGGCCAGCAGATGCGTCCCCCACGCCGGAAGGTCCACGTACAGCCCGCTGTCCAACAGCTCCGCGCCCGATCGCTCGTACTGATCCGTGCCGAGGAGACTGGTCAACTGCCAGAGGCCCTCGCCCAGTTCGGGCCACGGCAGTCGGACGCGGCCCTGGGCCCGGTCGTCGGAGAGGTTGACCACCGTCAGGAACCGGCCCGCCGGGCCCGACCAGCACGACGCGATCAGGGAGGCGGCCGAGTCGTTGTCCGGCCAGCCCGCGCAGTCGAGGAGCCGCCAGCTACCCGTGCGCATGCCGCTGTGGTGCACGGCCGAGAGCAGCCGCTCGTGGAAGGAGCGCAGCCCGGCGTCCGCCGGCTCGTCGGGGCGCCGGTCGAGGAACACCGGCAACTGGACGCGGCGCCCGGTGAACTGGCCCTCGTGCCACAGCGTCGCGCCGGGCAGCGAGGCGATCAGGGTGGCCGCCGCGCGCTCCTTGTCCGGGGGCAGCGTGTGTGCGGCCCGCGGCTCGTCGTGGTTCTCCAGGAAGCGGACGAGCCCGCGCTGGTACACCTCGTCGGCGTGCAGATGGCCCCGCACCGACGCGGTGTCGTGGGCGAGGATCCGGTCGTAGAGACGCTTGTCGTAGCAGAAGTCGAAGCCCTGCTGCTGGAGCGTCCATTCGAGGTCCCAGTACGCCTCCGCCGCGAACAGCATCTCCGGGCGCTCGCGGCGCACCGCGCCGATCACCTCGACCCAGAACTCCTCCGCGGGACGCTTCCCGGCCCGCTCGCCCCAGGTGCGCTCGAAGACATCGTTGGTCAGCAGCATCGCCATGTCGCAGCGCACGCCGTCGCAGAACCGGCCGATGTGGTCGAGGACCTCGACGGTCGAGTGCCGCAACTCGGGGGCGAACGCGTTGAGTTGGACGACGTCCGGCCACGCGGGGAAGAACGGGTCCCGGCCGCGCGCGAGCACCGCGTGTCCCGTGTCGAGGAAGCCGTCCGGGTCCCGCAGCAGGTCCTCGGCGTCGCCGCGCACGAACAGCTCCGGGTACTCGCCCACCCACGGGTTGTCGGGGGCCACATGGTTCGGCACGTAGTCGAGCAGCAGCCCGACGCCCCGGCGGTCGAGTTCGGCGCGCGCCGCGGTGAGGCCGACGGCCCCGCCGAGCGCCCCGTCCACCTCGTAGCGGCGGATGCAGTACGGGGAGCCCGCGATGTCCTGCTCGCCGATGCCGGGGACGGCCGTCTCGAACGCGGCCCGCAGCGCAGGGTTCCGGAGGGCGATCGCGCGGCCCTGCGGGCTGCGCTCCCACACGCCCATCAGCCAGACGACATCGACCCCGGACGGGGTGATCTCGTCCCAGACGTCCTTGGGCACGTCGGCGAGACCGATCTCGCGGCCGAGCCGCCGTCCTGTCTCCCGCAGCCACACACGGGTGTTGACCTCGTGGATCACGGGCTGTGCCGGCAAAGTCGCCATCGCTGCTACCTCCTCGTGTTCCGCGGCCGGAAGGCGTCGGGGCCGAGCGCGCCGAAGATCTTCATCAGGGCGGCGACGAGGCCCGTCCACCCCGTCTGGTGCGAGGCGCCGATGCCGGCCCCGTTGTCGCCGTGGAAGTACTCGTAGAAGCTGATGAGGTCGCGCCAGTGCGGGTCGTCCCGGAACAGCGGCTGTCCGCCGTGGACCGGCCGGTGCCCGTCCTCGTCGCGCAGGAAGATGCGGCCGAGGCGCGTGGAGATCTCCTGCGCGACCTCGAACAGGTTCATGTGCACCCCGGAACCCGTCGGGCACTCCACGGTGAGCTCGTCGCCGTAGAAGCCGTACAGATTCAGCAGGGACCGGATGACAAGGGCGTTCATCGGCAGCCACACCGGGCCGCGCCAGTTGGAGTTGCCGCCGAACATGCCGGTGTCGGACTCGGCGGGCAGATAGCCGACCTTGTACTCCTCGCCGTGCACCCAGAACGTGTACGGGTGCTCCTCGTGGTACTTGGACAGCGCCCTGATGCCGTACGGGCTGAGGAACTCGTCCTCCGACAGCATCCGGGACAGGACGCGCACCAGCTTCTTCTCGTCGACGACGGACAGGAGCCGGGGGCCGCCCGTCTTCCCTGCCTGCGCCTGCGACAGGGTCACGGACAGCGAGGGGTGGCGCGAGGCGAACCGCTGCAAGCGCTCGCCGAGGCCGGAAAGACGCTCCAGCTGCTGCGGCTGGAAGACGGTGGACGCGCACAGCGGCAGCAGGCCGACCATCGAGCGGACCTTCAGGCGCTGCGCCTGCCCGTCGGGCAGCCGCAGCACGTCGTAGAAGAACCCGTCCTCCTCGTCCCACAGTTCGTCGCCGAGGTCGCCGAGCCGGTCCATGGACGCGGCGATCCACAGATAGTGCTCGACGAACTTCAGGACCAGGTCGTCGTACGACTCGTTGTGCTCGACGAGTTCGAGGGCGATCTGGAGCATCGACTGGCAGTACAGGGCCATCCACGCGGTGCCGTCGGCCTGCTCCAGAGAGCCGCCGGTGGGCAGCGGCGCGCTGCGGTCGAAGACGCCGATGTTGTCGAGGCCGAGGAAGCCGCCCTGGAAGACGTTGCGGCCGCTGGGGTCCTTGCGGTTGACCCACCAGGTGAAGTTCGTCAGGAGCTTCTGGAAGGTGCGCTCCAGGAACGCGTGATCGGCGTGCCCTGTCGTCTCCTTCTCCACCGTGTAGACGAAGTACGCGGCCCAGGCGTGCACCGGCGGATTGACGTCGCCGAAGCTCCACTCGTAGGCCGGGATCTGCCCGTTGGGGTGCAGGAAGGAGTCCCGCAGCAGGAGTTCCAGCTGGTCCTTGGCGAAACCGAGGTCGACGACGGACAGGGCCACCGCGTGGAAGGCGAGGTCCCAGGCCGCGAACCACGGGTACTCCCACTTGTCCGGCATCGACACGATGTCGTCGCTGACCATGTGGAACCACTCGCGGTTGCGCACACCGGGCCGCGGCAGGCTCCAGGGCGTCAGATGGTGCTCGGCGAGCCACGTCTCCAGGTCGAACGCGTAGTACTGCTTCGACCACAGCATCCCGGCGAGCGCCTGGCGCATCACCCGCGCCTCGTCCTCGCCCGTGCCCTTCGGCGTCAACTCCCGGTAGAACGCGTCCGCTTCGGCGATCCGGTCGCGGAACACGGCGTCGAATCCGCGGGCCAGGGTGAGCTGGGCACCGGCGGGTCCGAGACGCAGCCGCAGCGTCTCGGACCCGCCGGCGGGCACGGTGAGCGTGTGGTGGGCGGCGGCCTTGGTGCCCTCTTGCGCGGGGTTGACGGTGTGCGGCTCACCCTCGACGACGTGTCGGCCGATGCCGTCCTTGACGTAAGTGGCGTCGCCGGCCGTGCCGAACAGGCGCGCCTTGTCGGTCTCGTTCTCCGTGAACAGCAGCTCGGCCGAGGCGCCGCAGCGCAGGTCGTAGCTGCCGAGCTCCGGATGGTCGGCGCGGATCGTGCGGGTGGAGCGGGTCGCCTCGGCCGCCCGCAGCACGGGCTTCGGAGCCGCGCTGGAGTGCTCGCCCCACGACCAGGTGTTGCGGAACCACAGCGTGGGCAGCACGTGCAGCGTCGCCTCGTCCGGGCCGCGGTTGTCGACGGTGACCCGCATCAGGATGTCGTCGTGATCGGCCTTGGCGTACTCCACCGTCACGTCGAAGTACCGCTGCTCGCCGAAGATCCCGGTGTCGAGCAGCTCGTACTCGAACTCCTGCCGTGAACGCGAGCCGTTGACGGCGACGAGGTCGTTGTACGGGTACGGGGCCTGCGGATACTTGTACAGGTATTTCAGGTACGAGTGGCTGGGCGTGGCGTCGAGGTAGAAGTAGTACTCCTTGACGTCCTCGCCGTGGTTGCCCTCCGCGTTGGTCAGGCCGAAGGCGCGCTCCTTGAGGATGGGGTCGCGGCCGTTCCACAGGGCGACCGCGAGACACAGGCGTTGCTTCTCGTCGCTGATTCCGCCGAGGCCGTCCTCGCCCCACCGGTAGGCGCGCGAACGGGCGTGGTCGTGCGGGAAGTACGACCACGCCTCGCCGCCCGGGCTGTAGTCCTCGCGCACCGTCCCCCACTGCCGCTCGCTCAGATACGGGCCCCACAACCGGGAGCGTCCGACTCCGTCGTTGGTCGGGCCGATGCGCGACTGCGACTTCATGTGGCCTCCCAGTGCCCTCGCCGTGCCTTGTGTTGCGGTCCTCCGGCGTTGCGGTCGCGGGGCTCTGCCCCGGGCCCCGCGCCTCAATCGCCGGCGGGGCTTGATATGGAGGCGCCAGTCTCGGCAGGGGGCCGCGGGGGCGCCTCACCTTCCGGGGGTGAGCTCCCCTCGCGGGCCGCGAGCGTGATCGCGATCTCGTACGCGGCGAGCAGCACGGCGATCACGAGGAGCGCGGTCCACGACGACAGCAGGATCGACACGAGGGCCGCGACGACGGCGCCGCCGACGCGCAGCACGTCCGCGTGCCGGGCCAGCCACGGCCTCAACTGTCGGTCCTTTCCCAGATGTTCGCCCGCCCTCGCGATCCCGTGGCCGGTGGCGCGGGCGCCCCGCACGGTCCAGCCGCGCAGCGCGGACGGCAGCCGTCCGGGTCCGATCAGATAGCAGAGGACGGCGACGGCGACACCGAACCACAGGAGCTGGTCGCCCCGTTCACGCAGCGTCGTGAAGACGGTCCACAGCGCCGAGCGCAGTCCTTCGCGGTAGACGCCCTCCGGCAACTGGCCGAGCAACTGGTCGCGCACGCCCCGTAGGACGGCCGTCAGGATGGTGACCGTCACCACCAGCCACAGGCCGAGCTGCAGCAGGGTGCGCCGCCGGTTCGGCGACACCCACAGGGAGAGGGCGAGCAGGACGGGGACGCCGATCAGCAGGCCCACGAGCGCCCGCTTGAACAGCAGGACCGCGTCCTGGAGCTGGCTGAGCGTGTGCCGGTTGTAGAGGCGGATCTGCGCGAAGTTCTCGGGCAGATCCCTTCCGATCGCCTTCTCGATCCGCTGGTGCAGACCGGGCGGCAGCTCTCCGGAGGACAGCGTCGGAAGGTCGATCTTCTTACCGAAGACGGACGGCAGCTCCGTCTCCAGGGAGCCCAGCAGATTGTTGACCACGGGCAGCAGGTTGAGCGTGACGGTGTCGCCCTTCACCTGGACGTTCTTGTTGCGCTTCTCCAGGATGGCGATGATGCGCTCGTGCGCGATCCGGTTCGTGGTCCGCCACAGCTCCTGGAACCCTTCGTTCGCGATCAGTTGAGAGATCTTCTCGCGCATGAAGTCGTGCACGGACCCCGTCACCGGGCCCGCCAGGAACGCGGCGCGCGGCGGCAGCGCCTCGGTCAGCCGCTGCTCCACGTCGAGCTGATCGAAGATCTCGTCCGCCAGATACGTGGAGACCGCGGCGTTCACCTTCGGGTCCTCGGGCAGCGGGCCCACCGTGGCGACCCAGCGGTCCGTGTTCAGGGTGGTCCGCGAACCCCACACGCCCACCACGGACGTGACGGCGAGCACCGCGACGAGCGCGATCAGGATCGCGGCGATCGTGCGCCGCACGGCGAACGTCCGGGCGTGGCGCCTGCGTTCGGTGCCGGCGCGATCGCGCAGCCGCTCGACCTCGGCGCGCAGCCGTTCCAGTTCCGTGTCGGTGGCGGACGGCGCGCCGGACGCGGCTCGGCCGGGGACCTGTTCATCGCTCATGGCGTGGTACCTCCCGCGGTCAGCGTCGCCGCGGTCCGCGGCGCGTTGCTCACCTACGGCGGGTGACGCGCCGCGCGGGCCGCGCCGCTGTGATGCCGGTGGAGATTCCGTCGACAGTCGGAGGGAGACGCCATGGCGGTCATCGGACCGGTGCAGCTGCTCACCATCGAGTTCGGGCCCGACGCCAAGTTCGAGGGGCGGATCGTCGAGGAGCTGGCGATCCTCGAGGCGAGCGAACAGATCCGCGTCCTCGACATGCTCTTCGTCAGCAAGGAGCCCGGTGGCGGACTGTTCTCCCTCGACTTCCAGCAGGAGGGGATGGGCGAGACCGTCGCCGCCCTGCTCGGAATATCGAGGGAGCGGATCCGCGCGGTCCAGGAAACCTATCCGAGCCTCGCCGAGGGCAACGCCTTCGGGCTGAGCACCACCGACATCAGGGAGATGGCCGAGTCCCAGGACCCGGGCACGTCGGCGGCGTACATCCTGCTCGAACACGCCTGGGCGAAACAGCTGCGCAAGGCGGTCAGGGACGCGGGCGGCGTGCCCGTCGCCGAGGGGTTCCTCACCGAGGAGGCCCTGGAGCCCGTGGCCGTCGAACTCGCCGCCGCTGCCGAGCGCCTGGGCGAACCGGCCGCTCCCCGCCCCACTCCCGTACCCAAACCCGGCAAACCACGCAGGAGGACCTGATGGCCGAACTCGTCGTACTCGGATTCTCGGACAAGGAAAAGGCCGAATCGGTGCTGCGCCTGGCCGGCGAGCTGTCCCGGCAGGAACTGCTGGAGCTCGAGGACGCCGTGGTGGCCTGGCGCACCATGGACGGAAAGATGCACGTCCACCAGCAGCACAGCACCACCGGTGCGGGAGCGGCGGGCGGCGCCCTGTGGGGCGCGCTGTTCGGCATGCTCTTCCTGATGCCGGTGTTCGGCGCCGCCGTGGGCGCGGCCGCCGGAGCCGCCTCGGGGAAGCTCGCCGACATCGGCATCAACGACGCCTTCGTCAAGGAGACGGCGCACGCCCTCGAACCCGGCCGCGCCGCCGTCTTCGCGCTCGTCCGGCGCACCACCCCGGACCGGGTGCGCGAAGCGCTGCGCCCCTTCGGCCCCACCGTGATCCACACCTCGCTCACCAAGGACCGGGAAGAGGAGCTGGTGCGGGCCCTCCAGCCCAAGTAGCCATCGGTCGGCCCACTCGGCCCCTGCCAACGCGCCGTCCCACATGGGAAGTTCACCCGGGTGAAATGGCGTCTGGCATGTGCCGGACGCGGCGCCCCCGGCCCCACACTTGCCACCCAGACGGGGGTGTGGGTGCACGGCGCTGCGAGAGCGAGGGTCACCATGGCCGAGTGGTCACACCGCACACCGGACGACGACAGGGGCGATCACGGCGCGGAGCAGGGCGACGCCGTGCCCGCGCTGCCCGACTGGATCGTGCCGCGCCCCCGGCTGACCGACCAACTGGCCAGGGGCGTGCGCGGCCCGCTCACCGTGGTGGTCGGCCCCGTGGGCGCGGGTAAGACGGCCCTCGCCCTGGAATGGGCGCACACCCGGCGCCCGCCCTGGCCGCTCGCCTGGGTCTCCTGTGACGGTCCCGCCGAACACCCGGGAGTGTTCTGGCAGCGGGTGTCCGGCGCGCTGTGCGCCGCGGGCGTCGCGGTCCCCGAACCTGCCGCGAGCGAGGACGGGCCGCTGCTCGTCGCGACCCTCGCCGCCTGCCTGAACGGGCAGGACGAACCCTCGGTCCTCGTCCTCGACGACTTCCAGCCCGCCCTCGACTCGCCGATCGCCCGCGGCGTCACACACCTGCTCCGGCACGCCCCCGACAAGCTGCGCCTCGTGGTGCTCGCCCGCCGCGACCCGCCGCTGCACCTGTACCGCGGGCGGCTCACCAGCGAGGTCGCCGAAGTACGCACCGCTGACCTCGCCTTCGACGACCGGGAGGCGGCGGCGCTCCTCGCCCAGCACGGCATCGACGTGACGAAGCAGACCGTGAGCACGCTGCGGCGGCGCGCGGACGGCTGGGCGGCGGGACTGCGGCTCGCCGCGATGTCGATGGAGCGGCGCGGCGATCCCGAGCGGTTCGTCGCGCAGCTCGCGGGGGACGACGAGGCGATCTCCAGCTATCTGGTCGAGGAAGTGCTCGACCAGCAGTCGCCCGGCATGCGCAGGCTGCTGCTGACGACGAGCGTCCTGGACCGGGTGAACGCCGAGCTGGCCGCCGAACTCGCGGGCGACACCGACGGCGCCCTGTTCGCGGGACTCGTCCGGGAGAACTCCTTCCTGCGGCCCGTGGGGCAGGGCTGGTACCGCTGTCACCAGATGTTCGCCGACGTGCTGCGGACCTGCCTGCGGCACGAGACGCCCGGGCTCGTGGCGCCGCTGCATCGCACGGCCGCCGGTTGGCTCGCCGGGCACGGTCTGCTCGGCGACGCCGTGCGGCACCTGTTCGCCGCGGGCGACTGGGACGAGGCGGCCCGGCTCATCGTGCACCGCCTCGCGATCGGGCAGGTGCTCGGCCTGGCCAGGACAAGGCTGCCCGTCGACGGGGGACGGCCGCCGCCCGACGAACTGTCCGCGGAGAAGCCGGAGTCCGCCCTGCTCGCGGCGGCCTTCGCCGGGACCCGCCGGGACGACCAGGCGTGCACCAGGAACCTGGAGCGGTCCGCCGAGCTCCTCGACCGACTGCCGCAGGGGGAGGAGGACCGCGTCGCGCGGTGCCGGCTCGCCCACGCCGTGATCCGGATGGAACGGCTGCGCTGCCGCGACCCGCGCCGCGCGGGCGACGCCGCGGCCGATGCGGAGGCGGCGGCGCCGCACGTTCCGCACACCCTGCTGGCCGAGCGCCCCGAGATCCCGGCCCTCATCCTGACGGTGCGGGGCGGCGGAGAGCTGCGGGCCGGCAGCCTGAAGGGCGCCCAGGTCTCCCTCACCCGGGGACTCAAGGCGGCGGGCGCCGCACGCAACGGCGCGCTGCGCCGGGACTGCCTCGTCGAACTCGCGCTCCTGGAGGCGCTGCGCGGCCGGTTCCGGGCCGCGGACGAGCTCACCTCCCAGGCCGTCCAGCCGCCGATGCCGCCGTGGGCCGCGGGCGAGCCCTCGCGCGCCACGCTGCACCTGGTGCGTGCCTGGGGCGCCCTGGCGCGCGGCGAGCCCGGCCGGGCCCGGCACGAACTCACGGACAGCGACGGCGTGTTGGGCCAGGCGCCCGACATGTTCCTCGCCGAGCTCGGCGGGGTCGTCGCCCGGACCGCGGCCTCGATGGAGCGCGGGTCCCGGGGCGCCGAGGCCGTCGCGGACGCCGTGACGGTGTCCCGGCTGCCGCAGACGGTGCAGCGCACGATCGCGCCGACCTGTGCCCGGCTGCTGAACCCCGCGCAGCCGCACCGCGCGTCCGCTTCCTCGCCGCCCGAGCGGGATCCGCTCGCGGAGGTTCCCGCCGAGCGGCTCAGCGCACGCGAACGCGATGTCCTCGACCGGCTCGCCCAGATGATGACCACCGAGGAGATCGCCGACGATCTCTACCTCTCGGTCAACACGGTGAAGACACACCTCAAGAGCGTGTACCGCAAACTGGCCGTGTCGCGCCGCTCGGCCGCGGTCCGCAGGGCCCGCGAACTCCAGATCCTGTGAGTGTGAGTGTGAGTGTGAGTGCGCCGGGGCCGGCGCCGGCCTGGTGTGCCGGCCCGGCCCCGGCCTCACACGAGCCCCAACTCCCGTGCCCGCACGAGGGCTTCCTCGCGCGAGCGGGCGCCCAGTTTGCGGTACACGGCGCGCGTGTGGCTCTTGACCGTGTTGTACGAGACGTAGAGACCGTCGGCGATCTCCCGCAGCGGGACCTCCTCCTGAAGCTGTCGCAGTACGGCGAGTTGACGGGTGGTCAGCTGCGGCGGTAACGGTCGCGAGCCGTTCTCCGCCGGGGCGGGCACCGCGGCGAGCGCGGCCGAGGCCCGGTGCACCAGCGCACCGGCCGCCCGTGGATCCGCCACGTCCCCCGCGATCTCCACCAGGACTCCGGCCACCCACAACAGACAGGCCGCCAGAACGGCGTCGGCCGCCGCGCTCTCCTGGTTGAGCGATCCCAGCTGGAGGCGCAGCGCCAGGACCCGCCCCGCGTTCCCCGTTTCATCGACCGTGCGTGGGCACAGTGCTGTCGGCATGCCCCTCACCTCCCCATGTGGAGGGCATCACCCCACCACGGTGCGGCCCGCGTGAGCGCGGCGGAAGGGGTCTCCGCGCCGTTTTCCGGGAGCTTCGGCCCGTCGCCGGGGCCGAAAGGCCGCTATCCCCGCGCCTCGCGCGGCCCGGGGAGCCTGCGGACCTCGAGGAGTTCGAGGCCGAGGCCCTGGATGCGGTCGAGGATGCCGTACAGGGCGGCCTGATCGAGTCCCGCGCCGACCAGCACCGTCTCGGCCGGGCGCAGCACGACCGTCAGCTCGCCGAAAGCCGACCGGAAGGCGTCGCCGAGCCTGCCCCTGACGCGGATCTCGAAGTCGCCGCCGCCGAAGGGCGCTGCGGCCGGTCCTGGTCCCGGACCCGTGTGTGACCCGCCCATGACGTCACCTCCAGTGCGGGCGTCGGCCCGCGTGCCATTCTCCCGGCGACCGCACCGCCGAGGGCATCACCTCGGACGGGTGACAGTCGCGCGCGGGGCGAGGCTCATCCGCTGCGGGTGAACCGGTTCCGGCTGTCCGGGCCGCATGCTCCGGGTCCATCGAGTCGGGATCCATCGAGATCGAGGAAGGGGGTGCGACATGGCCGAGCAGACCTCGCCGGGTCAGGCGCGCTCCGGAGCGTCCGAGCCTGAGCCCCATGTCCGTGCGGCCGCCGTCGGCGGAGTCGTCTTCGCCGCGTTCGTGATGGGCATCATCGGCGCCTATCACGCGATCGCCGGCCTCTCCGCCGTGCTCAACGACAACTTCTACCAAGCGCAGAACGACTACGCGTTCGACTTCGACGTCAACGCCCGCGGCTGGGTGCAGATGATCACCGGGGTCATCGTCTTCGCCGCGGCGCTCAGCCTCTTCAGCGGCCGGACCTGGGCACGGATCGTCGTCATGATCATCGCGGCGATGAGCGCGCTGGAGAACTTCTTCTTCACCCCGTACCAGCCCGTGTGGTCGGCGATCCTCATCGCCCTCGACATCCTCGTGATCTGGTCCCTCGCCGTGTACGGACACCGCGAGGCGCACAAGGTCTACGGGGCGCCGCTCTAGCGACTCGGCGACTTCAGGGCCGCCCTACCGTCAGGGCCAGGCCCGTGATGTCGCGCCAGTTGAGCGGCGGGCGTTCCCGGTACGTTCCCGGGCGCTGCTTCGGCACGATCACGCGCAGCGCGCCGGGGCGCACCTCGATGCGTACGGGGACGTCCATGCGCATCGCCTCCCCGTCGAGGCCGACGGGGACCGAGTCCCGGTCGGCGTCGACGACCACCGAGGCGGCGGTCCGCGTCGTCAGACCGGCGGACCGGTTGCCCCGCAGTAGCCCCGCGGCCTGCGCGGCGCTCGTGACCCGCACGCCGACGCAGCCGAGGATCCCGCCGTCGAGGCGGGTGCGCCGGCCGAGCCCCGCGATGTCGCGGGCGCCGTACGGGTTGTTGCTCACCAATAGCGCCTGCGGGTCGGCCACTTCGTGCTCGCCGACCCGTGCGGTGAGCTCCGCGCCCTGGTGCCTGACGAGCAGTCCGGGCAGCAGATCGAGGGTGGTACGGGTCTTGCCGTCACGGTAGGAGAGGCTCTGCACCACCTCGGCGTAGGCGCCGAACGAGACGTTGTTGACGAACGGGTGGCCGCCCGCCCGGCCGAGGTCGACCCGCAGTTCCACGCCGTCGGCCAGCGCGTCCAGCGCCTTCGACGGGTCCTCGCGGTCCAGGCCCAGGTCGAGGGCGAAGTGGTTGCGGGTCCCGGCGGGGATCACCAGGAACGGCAGGCCGAGTTCGGCGGCGACGTCGGCGACGAGGGCCTGTGTGCCGTCGCCGCCCGCGACGCCGAGCAGGTCCGCCCCGGCGGCGGCGCGCTCGCGGGCCAGCGCCGCCACGTCGACCGGCTCGGGACCCTCCAACAGCACGACGTCCGCGCCCAGTTGCTCGGCCTTCGCGCGCAGCCCGAAGCGGTCGACCTTGCCCCCGCCCGAGCGCGGATTCATGATCAGCACCGGCCGGTGGAACGCGGGCGCCGTCGCCTCGGGCATCGGAGCGGCCGGCGAGCGAGGCCCCAGCGCCGCCCGGCCCGTCCCCGCGGCGAGCAGCCACAGCCCGACCGACACCAGCACCACCCACACCAGATGCGCGCGGGCGTACGCGACGAGGACCAGGACCGGCGCGGCGAGCGCCAGGAGCAGCGCCAGATACCGCGCGGGACCCCGCCTGCTGAGCACCCACCACACGGCGGCGGCCGTGACCGCCGTCCCCAGGATCCCCGCGCCCAGCAGCGCGAACGTCCGCACCCCAGCGAAGGCGGCCAGGACCAGCACGGCGGCCGCCGCGGCGGCCAACGACGCACGCGCCAGCCACCGTTGCCCCCGCCCCTGTGCCGTCCGCCCCTGTGCCGTCCGCCCCTGTGTCGTCGGTTCCATGACCGGCAGTCTGCGACCCGGGAACCCCGTCGGACTCACCCCCCGGAGGCGACCTCACACCGGCGGGGTGACGTCGCCGCGCCCGCCCCGGCGCACGGTGTGCACAGCCAGGAAGGAGCCCGCCATGTCCGAGATGACGAGCCGTCGCCGCACCGCGCGCGAGCAGGAGAGCACGGGCAGGTCCGCGAGGTCCCGCGTCCCGCGCTCCGGGCACGCCGACTACGCCCCCGCCGCCGACCGCCCCGACCCCGTCGACATCCTTGAGCGGCAGTCGGCGAGCAGGCTGCCGGAGCTGGTCCCGATCCGCTACGGCCGCATGCTGGAGTCGCCGTTCCGGTTCTTCCGGGGCGCCGCCGCGATCATGGCGGCAGATCTGGCGCAGACCCCGGTCACCGGCCTGCGCGCCCAACTCTGCGGCGACGCCCACCTGTTGAACTTCCGGCTGCTCGCCTCACCGGAGCGGCGTCTGATGTTCGACATCAACGACTTCGACGAGACGCTGCGCGGGCCGTGGGAGTGGGACGTCAAACGGCTCGCCGCCAGCCTCGCCATCGCCGGCCGCGCCAACGGCTTCGGCCGCTCGGAGCGGAACCGCGTGGTGCGGGCCGCGGCGGCCTCGTACCGGCAGTCGATGGAGCTGTTCGCCGGGATGCGCACGCTGGACGTGTGGTACTCGCGGATCGAGGCGGACGAGCTGTACGCCGCCGTGTCCACGAAGCTGGACACCCGCAGCAGGCGGCGCATGTCGCAGGCGATCGGCAAGGCCCGCGGCCGTGACCACCTCCAGGCCCTGGAGAAGCTCGCCCACGTCGTCGACGGCGAGCTGCGTATCGCCGCCGACCCGCCCCTGGTCTCCCCGCTCGACCAGCTGCTGCCCGGCGTCGAACGCAAGCAGTTGGAGGCGCAGTTGATGGACCTGATCGAGCGGTACGCGCGCACGCTCACCGCCGAACGCAGGGCTCTGCTCACCCAGTACCGGGTCGTCGACATGGCGCGCAAAGTGGTCGGCGTGGGCAGTGTGGGCACCCGCTGCTGGATCGTTCTGCTGCTCGGCCGCGACGACCACGATCCGCTGCTGCTCCAGGCGAAGGAGGCGGGGACCTCCGTGCTCGCGGAGTTCGCCGGACCCGGCGCCCACACCAACCAGGGCGAACGTGTCGTCGCCGGGCAGCGCCTCATGCAGGCGGCCGGCGACATGTTCCTCGGTTGGGAGCGCGTGGAGGGTTTCGATGGACGTGAACGCGACTTCTACGTACGGCAGTTGAGGGACTGGAAGGCGATACCGCAGGCCGATCTGATGTCACCGCGCGTCATGCGCCTGTTCGCCCGGGCCTGCGGCGCGACGCTGGCCCGCGCCCACGCACGCTCCGGCGACCGCGTCGCCATCGCCGCCTACCTGGGCCGCTCCGACCGCTTCGACGAGGCGCTCGCCCGCTTCGCCGAGGCCTACGCCGACCAGAACGAGCGCGACCACGCGGCGCTGGCCGAGGCCGCCCGGGACGGCAGGGTGACGGTGGAGTCAGCGTGAGCCGGTGGCCGTCGCGCCGCCGAGCCGGTGCCGCAGGAACTCCTCCTGGGCCAGGACGCGTCCGACGGCCACGCCGAACACCACCATGGTGAAGAACAGGATCAGCCAGGACAGCACCGCGAACACCGACCCGAGGGCCCCGTAGCGGTCCACGCTCATCCGCAGCGTGCGCGGCAGCCACAGCCCCGACACCCCGCAGAACGCGACCACGCCCGCCGCCGTCAGCAGCGCCCCCGGCAGCAGCGGCAGCCACGGCACCCGCCCGGCGAGCAGCAGATGCTGGGTCCACCACCACATCAGCGTGGCCGCCGCGAACTGCAAGGGGTAGCCGACGACCGCGCCCGCGCCGAACGCCCGGTGCAGCGCGCCCTGCACGATCAGCATCGCCACCCAGACGAGCAGCCACACGGCCCACCGCCACGCCACGAGCCGCACCCCGGAGTGGGGCACGTCCCAGGCCCGCTCGCACAGCCGTTGCAGGGCCCGGGTGAAGGCCGTCGCGGACAGCAGCGCGACCAGGACGCCGGCCGCGCCCCAGCTGTGCAGGGTGGAGTCGGCGCCCCCGGCCGCCTCCTCGGCCTGCGCCACCACAGGACCCGACGTCCCGATCAACGTACGCAGTGAGCTGAGGAGTTCGCGCCGCACCGCCTGCGGACAGAACGAGGCGAGGGCGATGAGCATCGGCAGGGCCGCCAGGAACGCCTGCGCCGCGAGCCGTGTCGCCATGTCCAGGATGCTGACGCGCACCAGCTGCTGCAGGATCCGGCCCACCAGGGGACGGACAGCGCCTGTGATCGTCATGGCAACGCCCTCCCGGGACGGGGGACCCGCACCCCTGCCGGGCACTGTCGGGCCGACCGCCCCGACGCACGTCGCCCGCGCCGGGTGACTCCGGCCGGTCGGCCAGAAGTGGCGAATTCCCATGCCCGGCCTCGTCGTTTGCTTAAAGGTGATCGAAACGAGCCTTGACCCATCAACTTCGAGCAAATAGCGTCCTTGCATTCCGGTCGACTCTTCACCAGGAAGGCTCCCTGTGCGCAGGCGCTCTCTCCTCGCCGCGGCCGCCACGACACTCGCGGCGGCGCCGCTCGCGTCCGGCTGCGGCCCCTCCTCGTCGAACGCCTCCGGCGCCGCGGGCGGCGGCTCGCGGCGCGGCCATCTCACGTACGGCGTCTGGGACGTCTATCAACTGCCCGCCATGCAGCGCGCCGCCCGCGCCTTCGAGCGGTCGCGGCCCGGCGTGAGCGTCGACGTCCAGCTGACCCCGAACGGCACGTACTGGACCAAGCTGCGCACCGCCTGCACCGGTGGTTCCGCGCCCGACGTGTTCTGGATGAACGGGCCCAACTTCGGCATGTACGCCGACGCCGGGCAGCTGCTCCCCCTGGACACCGAGGGCGACGACGCCGTGCTGCGGACCGCCGACTTCCCGGCCGACCTGGTCTCCCTGTACCGCTGGAAGGGCACCCAGTACGGCGCTCCGAAGGACTTCGACACCGTCGCCCTCTGGTACAACAAGGAACTCTTCGACCGGGCCAAGGTGCCGTATCCGGACGCCAGTTGGACCTGGCAGGACCTCATCGAGAACGCCCAGCGGCTCACGGACCGCAAGCGCGGGATCTACGGAGTGGGCGCGCCCGTCCGCGCGCAGGAGAACTACTACGACTCCATCCCGCAGGCCGGCGGCCATGTCATCTCCAAGGACAAGCGGAGCTCCGGCTACACCGACGAGCGGACCCGCGACGGGCTGCGGCTGTGGATCGACCTGATCCACCGCTACCGCGCCTCGCCCACCCTCCAGCAGATGGCCGACACCGACCCCACCCAGATGTTCCAGTCGGGCACCCTCGCCATGACCTACGAGGCGTCCTACAACGCCGCCACCTTCTACGCGGACCGTGAGCTGCGCGCCAAGGTCGACGTCGCGCCGATGCCCAAGGGCAAGCACCGCGCCGGCGTGCTGCACGGCCTCGCCAACGTCGTGTACGCCCGCACGCCGAACCCCGAACTCGCCCGCGACTTCGTCCGGTTCCTCGGCACCGAACGCATCTCCCTCCTCCAGGGCAAGTACGGCACCGCGATCCCCGCCCGCAACGGCACCGCGAAGCCGTGGGCCGCCGGGATGCCGCACTTCGACCTGAAGGTGCACCTGGACGCCCTCGACGATGCGGTGCTCTACCCCAGCTCCGCCAACAGCGCCGCCTGGCAGCACAAGGAACAGCTGTGGCTCGCCAAGGCGTGGAGCGGAGTCGAGAGCCTCGACTCCGCCACCGACTCCCTCGCGGACGCCATGAACCAGCTGCTCGCGCAGGAGAGGAAGGGCAGGGCCTGATGAGCGTCGACACACGGACGGAAGCCGCGACACCCGCGCGGCGCGTCCACCAACAGCCGCTGGACCAGCGGGAGTTGCGGCGCCGCGAGCGCCGCTTCCAGCACCGCGACAAGTGGTGGGGCTACGCCCTCATCGCGCCCGCCGGGCTCGGCCTCGCCGTCTTCTACCTGTGGCCCGTGGTGCAGACGCTGTACTACAGCTTCACCGAATGGGGGCCCTTCGGCGGCACGACCTGGATCGGGGTCGCCAACTACCGCACCCTCGTGGGCGACCCGGAGTTCTGGCAGTCCCTCGGCAACACCGCCGTCTACACCGGACTCGTCCTCCTCGGCATCCCGCTCTCCATGGTGATCGCCGTGCTGCTCAACCTGAAGGGACTGCGCGGCACCGGCGTCTACCGGACCCTCTACTTCCTGCCCGTCGTCACCATGCCCGCCGCGGTCGCCGTCGTCTGGCGCTGGCTCTACAACGGCGACGCCGGCATCCTCAACCACGCGCTGTCCACCATCGGTATCGACGGCACCCACTGGGTGTCCGACCCGCACACCATCCGCTTCGCGGTCGCCGTCGTCGGTGTGTGGATGACCGTCGGGTACAACATGATCCTGCTGCTCGCCGGGTTGCAGTCCATCCCCGGCGACTACTACGAGGCCGCCGCCCTCGACGGGGCGGGACACGTCCGGCAGTTCTTCTCGGTGACGCTGCCGCTGCTGAGCCCCACGCTGTTCTTCACCACCGTGCTCTCGGTGATCCAGTCGCTCCAGGTCTTCGACCTCGTCTACCTGATCATCGGCGCCAACACGCAGAACGCGCTCCAGAACCCGGCCTACGGCGAGGGCCAGACGGTGGTGATGCTCTTCTTCCAGAAGGCGTTCTTCGACAACCAGCGCGGCTACGGCGCGGCCATCGTGTGTGTGCTGTTCGTCCTCATCATGGCGCTGACCGCCGTCCAGTTCAGGCTGCAGAAGAAGTGGGTGCACTATGCGTAAGGCCGTCGCGCGCGAAGGGCGGCTCTGGCCCGCCCATGTCCTGCTGGTCCTCGGCGCCGTGATCACCGTGTTCCCGCTGCTGTGGGAACTCCTTACCTCCTTCAAGAGCTTCGGCGAGTCCGTGCGCGTGCCGCCGACGATCCTGCCCGCGCACTGGGACTTCTCGAACTACGCGAAGGTCTTCGACGGCGTCCCGTTCGGGCAGCAGTTCGTGAACACGCTCGTCATGGCGCTGCTGCGGACCGCCGCCCAACTCCTGCTGTGCTCGATGGCCGCGTACGCTTTCGCCCGCATCCGCTTCCCCGGCCGCGGGCCGATCTTCCTCGGGTTCCTCGCCGTCCTGATGGTGCCCGGACAGCTCTTCCTGCTGCCGCAGTACCAGATCATGCAGAACCTCGGCTGGCTCGACTCCATGCAGGCGCTCGTCGTCCCCGGCATGTTCTCCGCGTTCGGCACGTTCCTGCTGCGCCAGTTCTTCATGGGGCTGCCCGAGGAGGTGGAGGAGGCGGCCAGGCTCGACGGCGCCAATCCCTTCACCGTCTTCTGGCGCATCGCGCTGCCGCTGGCCCGCCCCGGACTGCTCGCGCTCGGCATCCTCACGTTCCTGTGGTCCTGGAACGACCTGATGTGGCCACTCATCGTCAACACCGACCCGGCCAAGATGCCGCTGTCGGCGGGCCTCGCCGCGCTCCAGGGCGCCCACCTCACCGAGTACCCGGTGCTGATGGCGGGGTCCCTGCTCGCCACGCTCCCGGTGATCGTGGTGTTCGTCGCGATGCAGCGCCAGTTCATCCAGGGCATCGCTTTCTCCGGCATGAAGGGCTGAACCCGTATGACCCACACCGCTGTCGCCGCCGCGGCCCCGACCCGCACCCGTGACCTCCGCCTGGGTGTCATCGGGCTCGGCCTGCGCGCCACCGTCGCCCGCGAGGCCCACCACCCCGGGGAGGGCTCCGCCGTGGTGGCCGTCGCCGACACCGCGCCCGGCATGTTCGACCGGGCCCGAGACTGGTTCGGCGACGACGTGCACACCTACGACGGCCACCGGGCCATGCTCGACGCCGAGGACCTGGACGCCGTCTTCGTCATCACCCCGGACCACACCCACGAGGAACTCGCCGTCGACCTCCTCGAAGCCGGGGTCGCCGTCTTCGTCGAGAAGCCGCTCGCCATCACCACCGAGGGCTGCGACCGCGTCCTGGAGGCCGCCCGCACCTCCGGATCCCGGCTCTACGTCGGGCACAACATGCGGCACATGCCCGTGGTCCGTGTCATGCGCGAACTCGTCGAGCGCGGCGAGATCGGCGAGGTCAAGGCCGTGTGGTGCCGGCACTTCGTCGGGCACGGCGGCGACTTCTACTTCAAGGACTGGCACGCCGACCGCCGCAACACCACGGGCCTGCTCCTCCAGAAGGGCGCCCACGACCTCGACGTCATCCACTGGCTGGCCGGCGCCTACACGGAGCGGGTCAGCGCGCTCGGCGGGCTCACCGTCTACGGGGACATCGCCGACCGCTCGGGGCAGGCACCAGGCGCCACCATGCCCGACTGGTACGACCCCGAGAACAACTGGCCCCCGGCGTCCCTCACCGGGCTCAACCCCGTCGTGGACGTCGAGGACCTCTCCATGATGGTGATGCGCCTCGAAGGCGGCATCCACGCCAGCTACCAGCAGTGCCACTACACGCCCGACTACTGGCGCAACTACACGGTCATCGGCACCGAGGGCCGCCTGGAGAACTTCGGCGACCACGGGGACAGCGCCGAGGTCCGCGTCTGGAAGCGGCGCAGCGGCTACCGCGCCGACGCCGACCTCGTCGTCCCCATGCCCGCGCCCGGCGAGGGCGGACACGGCGGCTCCGACCCGCTGCTCGTCGCCGAGTTCCTGCGCTTCGTGCGCGAGGGCGGCGCCACGGACACGAGCCCCGTCGCGGCCCGCGAGGCGGTCGCCGCGGGCGTCGCCGCCACGGAGTCGCTGCGGGCGGACGGGCGCCCGGTCGCGGTGACCCGGGTGGCTCCCGGGCTCGCGGACTGGTTTGCCAACGGGCAGAGTTGAGCGGGTCCCGGCCCGGGGCGCCCGTCACCCCGTCCAGGACCAGTTGGCGATCTCCGGGAGGTCGGTCCCGTGCTCCCGGATCCACGCGTGGTGTCGCGTGCGGGCGTCGGCCATCGTCTGGCGGACCGCCGTGGCCCGCACGGCGAGCCCCGGCACCCGGTCGATGACGTCCATGACCAGGCGGTACCGGTCGAGGTCGTTGCGCACGACCATGTCGAACGGCGTGGTCGTGGTGCCCGACTCCTTGTAGCCGCGTACGTGGAGGTGGGCATGGCCGGTGCGGCGGTACGCGAGGCGGTGGATCAGCCACGGGTAGCCGTGGTACGCGAAGATCACCGGCTTGTCGGCCGTGAACAGCGCGTCGTACTCGAAGTCCGGCATGCCGTGCGGGTGTTCGCCCTTGGGCAGCAGCCGCGTCATGTCGACGACGTTCACGACGCGCACCGCGAGCTCGGGCAGGTGCGTGCGCAACAGGCCCGCCGCGGCGAGGACTTCCTGCGTCGGCACGTCGCCCGCGCACGCGAGGACGACGTCCGGCTCGCGGCCGCCGTCCTCGGTGCCCGCCCAGTCCCACACCCCGGCGCCGCGCGCGCAGTGGGCGCGGGCCTCGTCCAGGGACAGCCAGTCGAAGCACGGCTGCTTCCCCGCCACCACGACGTTGACGTAGTCGCGGCTGTGCAGCACGTGTTCGGCCACGGACAGCAGCGTGTTGGCGTCCGGCGGCAGGTAGACCCGTACGACGTCGGGGCTCTTGTTGAGGACGTGGTCGACGAAGCCGGGGTCCTGGTGCGAGAAGCCGTTGTGGTCCTGGCGCCAGACGTGCGAGGTCAGCAGGTAGTTGAGGGACGGCAGCGGGGCGCGCCACGACAACTCCCGCGATGTCTTGAGCCACTTGATGTGCTGGTTGACCATCGAGTCGACGATGTGCACGAACGCCTCGTAGCAGGAGAACAGGCCGTGCCTGCCGGTGAGGTTGTAGCCCTCCAGCCAGCCCTGGCAGAGGTGTTCGGACAGCACCTCCATCACGCGTCCGTCGCGCGCCAGGTCCTCGTCGGTGGCGAGCGTGCCCGCCTGCCAGGCCTTGCCGGTGGCGTCGTAGACGGCCTGGAGGCGGTTGGACGCGGTCTCGTCCGGGCCGACGATGCGGAAGTCGCGGCGGTCCGCGGTGTCGCGCATGACCTGGGCCAGCAGGTCGCCCAGCACGCGGGTCGGCTCGTGCATCGCGGTGCCCGGCTTGTCGACGGGCACGGCGAAGTGTTCCAGCGGGGCGATCGGCAGGCCGCGGGTGAGCAGCCCGCCGTTGGCGTGCGGGGTGGCACCGAGGCGGCGTGCGCCCTCGGGCACGCAGGAGAGGACCTGCTCGGTGGGGCGGCCCTCGGCGTCGAAGAGTTCCTCGGGGCGGTAGGAGCGCAGCCACGCCTCCAACTGCCGCAGATGGTCAGGGTTTTCGCGGACGGCGGGCAGCGGCACCTGGTGGGAGCGCCACGTGCCCTCGACGGGTTCGCCGTCCACGCTCGCCGGGCCCGTCCACCCCTTCGGCGTACGCAGCACGATCATCGGCCAGCGTGGGCGCCGCGTCGCCTTCCCCTCGCGGGCCTCGCGCTGGATGCGGGCGATGCGGTCGAGCGCCTGGTCCATGGCGCGGGCGAGGTCGCGGTGCACGCGCGGCGGGTCGTCGCCCGACACGTGCAGCGGCTCGTGCCCGTACCCGCGCAGCAGCTCGTCGAGTTCGGCGTCGGGGATGCGGGCGAGGACGGTCGGGTTGGCGATCTTGTAGCCGTTGAGGTGCAGGACCGGTAGGACGGCTCCGTCGTGCACCGGGTCGAGGAACTTGTTCGCGTGCCAGGAGGTCGCGAGCGGTCCTGTCTCCGCCTCGCCGTCGCCGATCACGCAGGTGACGAGCAGGTCCGGGTTGTCGAGGGCGGCGCCGTAGGCGTGCGCGAGGGAGTAGCCGAGTTCGCCGCCCTCGTGGATCGAGCCGGGTGTCTCGGGCGCGACATGGCTGGGCACGCCGCCGGGGAACGAGAACTGCTTGAACAGCCGCCCCATGCCGGCGGCGTCCCGCGTGACGTCCGGATACGTCTGCGAGTACGTCCCTTCCAGCCAGGAGTTCGCGAGCACGGCGGGCCCGCCGTGGCCGGGACCCCAGACGCACAGGGCGTCGAGGTCGCGCTCCTTGATGACACGGTTGAGGTGGGTGTGCACGAGGTTGAGGCCCGGGGACGTGCCCCAGTGGCCGAGAAGGCGCGGCTTGATGTGTTCCGGCGCGAGTGGCTCGGTGAGCAGCGGGTTGTCGAGGAGGTAGATCTGGCCCGCCGCGAGATAGTTGGCGGCCCGCCAGTGCGCGTCGAGTGCGGCGGCCTGATGCTTGGACAGATCCTTCGCCATGGCAGCTCCATCGGTAGCGGCAGAGTTGTGCTCGACGCCGCCAGTCTGCCGCCCTCCCGGCCGCGCACGAAGCACCCTTGTGGCCATCGTGCCGGGTCGCCGGGCCGGCCCCCCGTGGAGGGGGCGGGCCGGGTGACGAGTGGCTACAGGGTGACCCGCTTGCCGCCGAGGGTCACGGTCAGCTTGCCGTCCGTCGCGTAGGACCAGGCGAGCGCGCCGCTGTAGGAGGCGCAGCGGGAGCCGTTGGCGCCGGTCCAGAACTGGTTCGTGGAGTCCGCGTCGCCGACCGTCTTGTCGTTCGACCCGGAGACCGAGAACCGGCACGAGGTGTTGGAGCGGAACACCGAAGTCCCCTTGTCGAAGGAGTAGTTGCGCTCCGCGTTGTCGATGCTGAGGTTCCCGGAGATCGCCATGGAGCCGGGGTTGCTGTTGTACGTGAAGCCGTGGTGACCGTTGTCGTAGGCGATGCTGCGCCGCACGACGTGGTCGACCGCGATGTCGTCGCCGCCGAGCTTGTAGCCGTTGCGGTCGCCGTTGGAGTTCACGGTGCCGTCGCTGAGCGTGCCGTTGCCGTACGAGAGGGAGTCCTCGATGGTCACCGGTCCGATGGGGCCCGTGTCGGTCTTGGTGTAGAGGTCCCAGCCGTCGTCGATGTTGTTGTGCGAGACGGCGTAGCGGAAGACGTTCCCCGTGCCGGTGGTGAGCTTCGCGGCGAAGCCGTCGGCGTCCTCGCCGTCCGAGTCGGCGTTGTCGTGCGACTCCGCGCTCACGATCAGGTTGTTCGACGGCCACTGCGCCTTGGGCGTGGTGGAGGCGATCCGGCCGAGCTGAAGGCCCGTGTCCCGGTTGAACCGGGTCACCGTGCGCTCGATGACGTTGTCGCTGCCGCCGACGTAGATGCCGTTGTCCCCGGCGTGCTCCACGACGATCCCGTTGACGTGCCAGTACGAGGCCATCACGGCGAGGCCGCGGTTCGCCGGATCCTCGCTCTGCGCCGAGAAGTTGAGCACCGGCTTCTCGCCCGGGTAGGCGGTGAGCGTGGTGCGCGCGGAGGCCGTGCCGTTCCTGCCCTCGGGGATCGTGACCGTCGAGGACTGCGCGTATGTGCCGCCGCGCAGGTAGTTGGTGCCGCCCGCGGAGACGCGGCTGATCGCCGAGGTGAGCGTGGTGGGCGCGGACTCGGTGCCGGCCGCGCCGTCGGTCCCGGTCGGCGAGACGTACAGGGCGCCGCTCGCGGGCGGTGTGGTGGTGTCGCCCACCGGCGCGTCGACGTCCACGTAGTCGATGTTGGGGAGCCCGGCGGACGAGGTCGGGTTGAGCCGGATCGTGTTGCTGCCGGCCTTCACCTGCACGGTGACGGTCTTGGTGGCCCACGTGGTCCACGCCCCGGTGCCTGCGAACGAGGTCGAGGCCGCGGTGGAGCCGTTCACCACGATGTCCGTGGCCCGCGCGGTGGTGGTGCCGTTCGCGTAGCGGACGGTGACGGTCGCGGTGCCCGCCGCGGGGGAGTCCACCGTGAACTGGGCGTACGCGCCAGTCGCGTTGGTGGCGTTGCAGTAGCCGGAGCCGGTGTAGCCGGACCATTCGGTCTCGGTGACGCCGGTGCACACGGCCGGGGAGGTCTCGGCCTGGTAGCGGGTGGTCGCGGCCTGGGCCGAGCTGCCGGACAGGGCGACGAGGGCGCCCGCCAGGAGGCCGGCGGAGGTGAGGGTGACGAGGGGTCTCGCGGCTCTTGAGTTCATCGTTCGTCTCCAGGTGCGTGAACGTGGCTGGTTCGAATCCGTGAACAGGACCGTCCGGAGGCGCCATAATCACAGCGGGGAAAGCCCTTTCTGCGGGCGGTCGACGGTGACGCTAGAGCTGGCGTCGTGTTCGCGTCAACGGCTATGTATGTGATCGTTGTTCGCGAATATGAACGATCATGAGCCGGAAGGGCCGCCCGCCCCGGGCCGCGGCGGCCCTCAGGCGCCGGTCAGCGTCTGAAACGGGGTGCGTCCGTAGGCGTCGCGGTAGAGCGCCGCGAAGCGGCCGGAGTGGTGGAAGCCCCAGCGCGCGGCGATCGCGGTGACCGTCGTGTCCGCCGGATCGGCGTCACGCAGCTCGTCGTGCGCGTGCGCGAGCCGCACCCGGCGCAGATACGCCAGCGGCGTGGTGTCCAGATGCCTCCGGAACGCGTACTGCAGCGCCCGGACGGTGACATGGGCCGCCGCGGCGATCTCGGTGACGGTGAGCGGCTCCTGGGCGTGCGCGTCGATATGGGCGACGGCGCGCCGCAGGGTCGCGGAGTGGGCGTCGTGCCGGTCCGTCCCCGTGGGGCGGATGAGCGCGGTGTTGGGGAAGGCGGCCAGCACGCTCGCGGCCAGGTGCTGGGCGGCGGTCGAGACGACCAGCGGCTCGGAGGCGACCTCGGGGTCGGCCAGGACGTGATCGCGGACGTGGATGATGGTCCGCTTCAGGTGCAGGGCCGCGGCGTCGGACACGGGCCGGTGGCCGATGAGCCGCACCGGCCCCGGCGCCGCTCCCGGGGCGGCGGTGGCGACCTGGCTCAGGAGGCCGGGATCGAGCATGGTGATGTTGTACCGCGCGGCGCAGATCCGCCCCTCGTAGGGCAGTTCGGGCGGGGCGAAGGAGACCACGTCACCGGGGCCGAAGGCGTCCTCGACATCGCCGAAGGCGTGGTCCTGGACGGTGCCCTCGTGGACGAGGCACAGGCAGATCTTCTGAAGGGGCGTCACCGCGTAACGCATGTCGAAGTCGAGGTCGAGTTCGTCGACGGTCACCCCGGGCATCGCGTCGCGCCGGATCCGGGCCCTGCTGGACCCGGGTGTGCCGTTGCCGATGCGCATGCGGGCGTAGTGACGACTGAGGAAATCCTCGGTGACCTCGAGGTCGCTGCTGTCGAAATGCAGTGTGTCCATGCGTGCCGCGCCCTCCGCTGAATATGCCCGGTGGGCTCATTTTACGATCGGCGCCGCCGCGGCTTCCACGGCGCGTACCTGCGCGTGCGTGCCGCCCGCCCTTTCGTTTGCTGGATAGCCTTCTCCCGAAACTTCGCTGTGAGGACTGCGGGCTTCGTGCGCGAGGCCCGAGCATCGAGGTGTCGACCCCTGCCCTGCCCAAGTACCGTGGCGGTCACGGGGCGAGAGCGCCGGCGCCGGCGCTCCCGTCGAAGACTGAGAAAGGTGAACGCCCTGACCGCTCCCGCGTCCAACCCTGGTCGCCGCATGGCCTTCTTCATGCTGTCCGCCACGCGGCCGCTCGCGCTGCTGTCGGCCACCGACCTCGCCAAGGAACACGAGCGGCTGCAGACGGAGGTCACCCAGCTCAAGCAGGCCGTGACCTCGCACGCTCTGGTGGACCAGGCCATCGGCGTGGTCGTCGTCCTCGGCCGGATCCCGCCCGAGGACGCGTGGCGCGTGCTGCGCGATGTGTCGCAGCGCGCCAACGTCAAGCTGAACCTGGTGGCCAAGCACCTCCTGGACTTCGCCCAGGGCGGCCTCCTGCCGGACGAGGAACGCCTGGAGTTGCAGCGGGCCATCGATCGCTACGCCGCGCTGCGGTCCCCGTCGCAGGATCCGCCGCGGTGACGGTCAGCTCAACTGCCGCCGCATGAGCGTCAGATCGAGCCAGCGGCCGAACTTGGTGCCGACCTCGCGCACCGTTCCGGCATGCTCGAAACCGTGTCGCTCGTGCAGCCGGATCGAGGCCGCGTTGCCCGACTCGATGCCGGCGATCATGACGTGCAGACCCGCGGCGGTGGCCGAGTCGACGAGCGTCGTCAGCAGGGCGGAGCCGATGCCGGCGCCCTGATGGCCCCCGGTGACGTACACCGAGTTCTCCACGGTGTGCCGGAAGCCCGAGTACGCCTTCCAGGGCCCGTAGACCCCGAACCCGACGACCTCGGCGCCGAGTTCCGCCACGTACGCCGAACCGCGCTCAAGATGCGCGCCCAGCCAGGCCGCGCCCTCCACGCGGGACTGCGGGGTGTCCGTCCACAGCGCCATGCCGTGCTCGATGGCGTGATTGCGGATGGCGAGGACGGCGTCCAGGTCGTCGTGGTGTGCGGGGCGGACCTTCACCGCCGGGGCCCGGTTCTCGTATCGTGGATCCATGTCCAATATCGTAGACCCTCTGGTGGAGCGCATCGGTGCCCGGATCCGCGCGGAGCGGGACCGGCGCCGTTGGACCCTCGCGGAGCTGGCCGAGGAGTCCGGGGTGTCGCGGGCGATGATCCACCGCATCGAGCGCGGCGAGAGCAGCCCGAGCGCCGTGATCCTCGGCAAGCTGTCGGCGGCGTTCCGGCTGAGCGTGGCGACGCTGCTCGACCCGGAGCCGGAGCCCGGGTCGGCCGGGGAGCGGGTGCGGCGCGCGGAGGCGGCGCCGCGGTGGCAGGACCCGGAGACCGGATACGCGCGGCGGCAGGTGTCGGGGCCCGGGTTCCCCGCCGAGGTGGCCGAGATCCGGCTCCCGGCCGGGGCGGAGGTCCCGTACCCGGCCGCGGCGTTCGCGTTCCACCGGCAGATCATCTGGGTGCTCGAAGGACATCTCACGTTCCACGAGGGCGACGTGGTGCACGAACTCGACGCGGGCGACACCGTCGAACTGGGCCCGCCGACGGCCTGCGTCTTCGTCAACTCCACGGAGCGCGACTGCCGTTACGCCGTGGTCCTGGTGCGCGGAGAGGCGCCGTGACGATGCCGCGCGGCGCCGTCGCGGTCCTCTCCTGCACCGCGGGCGTCGCGCTCGCCAACAACTACGCGATCCAGCCGGCGCTCGGCGACGTCGCCCGCGACACCGGAACCTCCGCCGCAGCCATCGGCCTGGTCACGACCGCCGCGCTCGCCGGATGCATCGCCGGATTCGCCTTCCTGCTGCCGCTCGCCGACCGGGCGGCGCCGCGCCGGCTCGTCACGGGGCAGCTCACCCTGCTCACCGCGGGGCTGCTGCTCGCCTCCTGCGCACCCGGCCTCGGCGTGCTGCTCCTCGCGTACGTGATGGTGGGCGCGGGCGCGAGCGTCAGCGCGATGGCGTCCACGATCGCCGGGCGCGGGGTGCCGAGCGAGCGGCGCGGCGCGGCCGTCGCGGGCGTCGCGGCGGGCATGTCGGCCGGGATCCTGCTCAGCCGGCTCGTCGGCGGGGCGCTCGCGGACACGCTCGGCTGGCGGGGGATGCTGCTCGCGTTCGCGGGGCTCGTCGTGGTGTGCGGGGCGGCGGCGTGGGCGCGGCTGCCGGGGGAGCGGCCCGGGGGCGGTGACGGCGGCGGGTACCTCGGCACCCTGGCCGCGCTGCCCGGGCTGCTGCGGCGGCACCGTGCGCTGCGGCTCGCGGTGCTGAGCGGCAGCCTGTGGTACCTGGCCTTCAGCCTCGTCTGGGTCGCGCTCACGGTGCGGCTCGCGCAGCCGCCGTACGGTCTCGACGCGGCGGCCATCGGGCTGTACAGCCTGGCCGGGGCGCTCGGGTTCGCGGCGTTGCCCGTGGCCGGGCGCCTCGGTGACCGGTACTCGCCGCGCGCGGTGATCGCCGGGAGCATGGCGGTGGCGGCCGTCGGCGCGGGGCTGCTGTGCACGGGGCTCGACCGGCCCGTGGTGACGGCCGCGGGCCTCGCCCTGGTCGACGCGGGCTGCTTCACGGCGCAGGCCGCCAACCAGACCCGCGTCCTGTCCATCGACCCGCGCCGCAGCGGCAGCCTCAGCGGCGTCTACCTGCTCCTGTACTTCCTGGCGGGAGCCCTCGGCGCGGGCGTGGCGGCGCCGCTTGTCTCGGCGGGCGGCTGGGGCGCGGCGAGCGGGGTGGTGTGCGGGGCGCTGGTCGTGGCGGGTGTGTCCGTCGTACCTCTGCGGCTACGGGTGAGCCGATCAAGCCCCTGCGGCGATTGAGCAGCGGGGTCCGGGGCGGAGCCCCGTGCGGTGGGGCGCAGGCCACCCGGTGACCTCAACGCCCCACCCGGTCACGCCTCGCGCTGCGCCCGCTTCTCCGCCTGCTCCGCGTGGAGCTTCTTGACGCGCACGTTCTCCTTGCGGACATCCGCCTGCGTGGCCCGCTCCGCCTGAAGCCACTCGGGGTTCTCGGTCTTGATGGCCTCGATCTGCTCCGTGGTCAGCGCCTCCGTGACGCCGCCGCGGGCCAGGCCCGAGATGGAGACGCCCAGCTTCTGCGCCACGACGGGGCGCGGGTGCGGGCCGTTCTCGCGCAGCTCGACGAGCCACTGCGGCGGCTCGGCCTGCATCGCGGTCAGCTCGGCGCGCGAGACGACGCCCTCCTGGAACTCGGCGGGCGTGGCCTCGAGGTACACACCCAGCTTCTTCGCCGCGGTCGCGGGCTTCATGGTCTGGGTGCTCTGGTGCGAACTCATGAGGTCAAGGGTATCGAGCGAGACGGGGCCCGCCGACCACGGCGGGTAACCTTGACCCGTGACCGGCACGCAAGAGACCCCCGCACCGCCCTCGAAGCCCGGCTTCCGCCTGGCCTACGTTCCCGGGGCCACCCCCGCCAAGTGGGTGCGGATCTGGCGTGAGCGCCTGCCCGACGTCCCCCTCGACCTGGTGCAGGTGACCGCGGCCGAGGTGTCCGACGTGCTGCGCCGCGGGGACGCCGACGCGGGCCTGGTGCGGCCGCCCGTCGACCGCACGTACTTCAGCGCGATCCCGCTCTACACCGAGAAGACCGTGGTCGTGGTCCCGAAGGACCATCTCGTGACCGCCGCGGACGAGGTCTCTCTCGCCGACCTGGCCGACGAGATCGTGCAGCACCCCCTCGACGACGTACTCGGCTGGGAGCGGCCGCCGGGGCAGCCCGCCTTCGAGCGCCCCGCCACCACGGCCGACGCCATCGAGCTGGTCGCGGCGGGCGTGGGCCTGCTCGTCGTCCCGATGTCGCTCGCCCGCCTGCACCACCGCCGCGACCTCACGTACCGGACGGTCACCGACGCCCCGGAGTCGAGCGTGGTGCTCGCCTGGCCGGAGGAGCGCACCACGGATCACGTCGAGGACTTCATCGGCATCGTGCGGGGCCGGACCGTGAACAGTACGCGGGGCCGTCCGCAGGCGGAGCCGGCGAAGAGTGAGGCCGGGAAGAAGAAGCCGCCGGGGAAGAAGCCGTTCGTGAAGCCGGGGCGTATTCGGCAGGACGGGAGGCCGCAGTCGAAGCGGAGTGCGAATAAGCCGGCTAAGCGGAAGCGGTCCTGAGGCACCGGGCTGCGTGCACGTCGGCCGTCCGCCGGTCGCGGGGCTCCGCCCCGGACCCCGCTGCTCAATCGCCGCAGGGGCTTGATCGGCTTGATCGGCTTGAATGGGATGGTGCTCCTGCTCGCAAGCCGTCCATCACCAGGTCCAGCAGGCGGCCCGCCCGTTCCTGCCAGTCGCCGCGGGGGTCGATCAGCCACAGGCCCGCGATGGCCAGCATGAAGTCGTCCGGGGTGATGCCGGGGCGGATCGTGCCCGCCTTCTCGTTGGCGTCCAGGAGATGTGACACCGCCTCGGTCAGCGGGCCGTGGGCGAGTTGTTTCATCGTGCCGCGCGCGCTCGTCGCCTCACGGAGCGCGTCCGCGAGGCCCGCCTTGGCCATCGCGTACTGGGCGAGGCGGTCCATCCACTCGCGCAGGGCCAGCTCAGGCGGTCGCCCGCACAGCAACTCGCAGGCCGCGGCGGCCACCTGCTCCACCTCGTAGCGGTACACCTCGAGGACGAGCGCCTCACGGCTGGGGAAATTGCGGTAGAACGTGCCCTGCCCGACGCCCGCCTTCTTGGCGATCGCGCTCAGCGGTGTGTCCGCGGAGCGCGTCAGTTCGGCCAGCGCCACCTCGAGGATGCGGTCGCGATTGCGCTGCGCGTCCGAGCGCAGCGCGGCCGGCTTCTTCGCGTGCCCCACGCGACTTCACCTCCTTCGGCCGTGGCGGGGAATAGTGCTTGCTAGGCGGACAGTTGTCCACTACGTTCGTGTCCCGTAGAGCGGACAGCTGTCCGGTTAGAGTCCACACCATAGTGGGTACCGGCCCCGGACCGCACCCATGCCCGGTCCGCGTCCCACCTTGCGTACAGCGCCGATTCTCCACGCATCAGACACGCGAAAGAAGGCTGCACACATGCCCCCAGCTGACACCGGCGGCACGACCGTGTCCGCTACGTCCAGCGTCGTCACCCTGAACATCAACGGGGAGAAGCACACGCTGCCCGTCGACCACCGCACCACGCTGCTCGACGCCCTGCGCGAGCGGCTCGATCTGACCGGCACGAAGAAGGGCTGCGACCAGGGGCAGTGCGGCGCCTGCACGGTGCTCGTCGACGGTCGCAGGACCGTGGCCTGTCTGCAGCTCGCGGTCGCCGCCGAGGGCCGCGAGATCACCACCATCGAGGGCGTCGCCGGGCCGGACGGTGAACTGCACCCGGTCCAGGAGGCGTTCGTCGAGCTCGACGGCTATCAGTGCGGCTACTGCACGCCCGGACAGATCTGTTCGGCGCTCGCCGTCATCGAGGAGCACGCCGCGGGCTGGCCGTCCGCGGCCACCGCCGACGTGCGGCCCGAGGCCGGGCCGCAGCCGCTGACCCCGGACGAGATCAGGGAACGGATGAGCGGAAACCTGTGCCGCTGCGGCGCGTACGTGTCGATCGTGCAAGCGGTCGCCCACGCGGCCGCGCACTCCGCCGAGGACGCGAAGGAGACCGTGGCGTGAGGGAGTTCGGATACGAGCGGGCGTCCGATGTGCCGGGCGCGGTGGCGGTGCTCGGGGCCGACCCCGAGGCGCGCTACCTCGGCGGCGGGACCAACCTCGTCGACCTGATGAAGATCGGCGTGGAGCGGCCCGCGCGCCTCGTCGACGTACGTGAACTGCCGCTCGACAGCGTAGAGTCGACTGAAGACGGCGGGCTCCGCATCGGCGCCACCGTCACCAACAGCGACCTCGCCGCCCACCCCGAAGTGCGGCGCCGCTACCCGGCGTTGGCGCAGGCCGTGCTCGCCGGGGCCTCCGGGCAGCTGCGCAACATGGCCACCGTCGGCGGGAATCTGCTCCAGCGCACCCGCTGCGGCTACTTCACCGACGTCAGCAAGCCGTGCAACAAGCGGGAGCCCGGCAGCGGTTGCCCGGCCGTCGAGGGCGAGCACCGCAATCACGCCATCCTCGGCGCGAGCGAGCACTGCGTGGCCGTGCACCCGTCCGACATGGGTGTCGCGCTCGCCGCGTTCGACGCCGTCGTCGAGTACGAAACCGCCGAGGGCAAGGGGGAGTTGGCGCTCGCCGACTTCTATCGGGCCGTCGGTGACACCCCGCACCTGGAGACCGCGCTCCCGGCCGGCGCGCTCATCACCGCGGTCACCCTGCCGCCCGCGCCCGTCGCGGCCAACTCGACGTACCGCAAGGTCCGCGAGCGCGCCTCGTACGCCTTCGCGATCGGCTCCGTGGCCGCCGCCGTCGATGTACAGGACGGTGTCGTACGGGACGCGCGGATCGCGCTCGGCGCGGTCGCCTCGCGGCCGTGGCGGGCCCGTGCCGCAGAGGCGGCGCTGATCGGGCAGCCCGCGGAGGGCGCGACGTTCGCGGCCGCCGCCGACGCCGAACTCGCCGCGGCGAAGCCGCTGCCCGACAGCAGGTACAAGGTGCCCCTGATGCGCAATCTGATCATTGCGCTGCTCACCGAACTCGCCTCGGAGGCCACCCGATGACGACGACCACCACCACAGCGGCCGGCACGACGAAGACGAACTCGGTGGGTGTCGGGCGCAGCCGGATCGAGGGCCGCGAGAAGGTCACCGGAGCCGCCCGGTACGCGGGCGAGTTCCCGTTCACCGACCTCGCGCACGGCTGGCTCGTGCTGTCCACCGTGGCACGCGGCCGGGTCCGTTCCGTCGGTGAGGAGGCCGTGCGCGCCATGCCCGGCGTCCTCGCCGTCATGCACCACGGCAACGCGCCCCGGATCAACACCGATTACCTCACCCTGATGGGGCCGCCCGACGGCATCCTCCACGTCTTCCAGGACGACAAGGTGAGGCACGCGGGCTGGCCCGTCGCGCTCGTCGTCGCCGAGACGTCCGAGCAGGCGCGGGAGGCCGCCGAGGCGCTCGTCGTCGAGTACGACGTCGAGCCGCACGACATCGCCTTCGAGGCCGACCGCCCCGGCACGTACACCCCTGAGGGCTCCGCCGCCGCCAAGGGCGACCTGGAGGCCGAACTCGCCGCGTCCACCGCCGTCGTGGACGAGCGCTACACCACCCCCGAGACGCACCACACGGCCATGGAGCCGCACGCGGTGACCGTGCGCTGGGAGGACGGGCGCCTGGAGGTGTGGGACGCCAACCAGGGCAGCAAGGCCGTCGCCGACCAGCTCGCGCAGACCTTCTCGCTCGACCCGTCCGCTGTGCGCGTGCGCTCGGAACACGTCGGCGGCGCCTTCGGCGGCAAGCTCGTGGCGTCGCACCACATCGCCGCCGTGATGGCCGCCACCGAGCTCCAGCGCCCCGTCCGCCTGGCCATGACGCGACGTCAGGTCTTCGCGCTCACCACCTACCGCAGCCCCACCACGCAGCGGGTACGCCTCGGCGCCGACGCCGACGGACGCCTGCGCGCGTTCGGGCACGACGCGCAGTCGCTGACCTCGAACATCCGCGAGTTCGTCGAGGCGAGCGCCGGGTACGGCCGCGTGATGTACGCGTCCGACGCGCACCACTCCGTGAACCGTGTGGTGCCCGTGGACCTGCCGACCCCGGGGTTCGTGCGGGCGCCCGGCGAGGCCCCCGGCTCGTACGCCGTGGAGTCGGCGCTCGACGAGCTCGCCGAGAAGCTCGGCATGGACCCGGTCGCGCTGCGCGTGCGCAACGAACCGGAGGTCGGCCCGGTGTCCGGGCTACCCTTCAGCAGCCGGAATCTGCTGGGCTGTTACGAGGACGGCGCGCGCCGCTTCGGCTGGGAGGGCCGCGACCCGCGGCCGCGCGTGCGCCGCGAGGGCCGCTGGCTCCTCGGCACCGGCGTGGCCGCCTGCTCCTTCCCGTCCGGTGTCGCCCCGTCCACCGCGTCCGTCACCGCCGAGCACGACGGTACGTTCACGGTCCGGATCACGGCGGCGGACGTCGGCACAGGGGCCCGTACCGCGCTGACCCAGATCGCCGCGGACGAACTCGGCGTCGACCAGGGCCTGGTACGGGTGCGGATCGCCGACAGCGACTTCGGGCAGGCCTGGCTCTCGGGCGGTTCCATGGGCACCCGCTCGTGGGGCTGGGCCGTGATGGCGGCCAGCCGCGAACTGCGCGACCGCCTGTCCCCGACCGCCCCCATCCCGACCGAGGGCCTCACGGTCCGCACCGACACCACCGAACTGGTCGGCGCGCTCGCACAGAAGGAGCGCTACTCCTACGGCGCCCAGTTCGCCGAGGTCGCCGTGGACGTGGCGAGCGGCGAGGTCCGCGTGCGCCGGCTCCTCGGCGTCTTCTCCGCGGGCCGCATCATCAACCCCCTCACCGCGCGCAGCCAGTTGGTGGGCGGCATGACGTGGGGCATCTCCATGGCCCTGCACGAGGAGGCCGTCCGCGACGCGGCGGACGGCGGGCACGTCGGCGCCGACTTCGCGGGCTACCACGTCGCCGCCAACGCGGACGTGCCGGTCGTCGAGGCGCACTGGGTCGACGACAGCGACCCGGACGACCCCGTCGGCATCAAGGGCGTCGGCGAGATCGGCATCGTCGGCACGGCCGCCGCGATCGGCAACGCCGTGTGGCACGCGACCGGTGTGCGCCACCGCGACCTGCCGCTGCGCCCTGACCGGGTGCTGCTCGCCGAGGCGGAGCGCAATGCTTGACCTCGCCGCCGAACTGAGCGAATGGGCCGCGCAGGGCCGGGAGTTCGCTGTCGCCACCGTCGTATCGGTGAGCGGCAGCGCGCCCCGGCCGCCCGGCGCGGCCCTCGCCGTCGACTCGGCGGGCGAGGTCATCGGCTCGGTGTCCGGCGGCTGCGTCGAGGGTGCGGTGTACGAACTGTGCGTGCAGGCCCTGGCGGACGGCGGGCCCGCCCGGGAGAGGTTCGGGTACAGCGACGACGACGCGTTCGCGGTGGGTCTGACCTGCGGCGGCGAGGTCGAGGTGCACGTCGAACCGGTGCGGCTCGACTCGCCGTCCCGTACGACGGTGGTCTCGGCGCTCGCCGTCGCGGCCCGCGGCGAGGCGGTGGCGCTGGCCAGGATCCTCGACGGTCCCGGTGAACTCCCGCTCACCGGCGGCCTGTTGATGATCCGCCCCGACGGTTCGCACGAGGGGCGGTTGACGCGGGGCGACGACTCGGGGCTCGCGGCGCAGGCCCGCGCCTACCTCGACCTCGGCCGCACCGGGCTGTGCGAGGTGCCGGAGAGCAAGGCGCGCTGCGACGGCGACGTCACCCTGTTCGTCGAGTCCAGCGTGCCGCCCGCGCGGATGATCGTGTTCGGCGCGGTGGACTTCGCGGGCGCGCTCGTCAAGGTCGGCAAGCTGCTCGGCTTCCACGTCACCCTGTGCGACGCGCGCGGCGTCTTCGCCACGCCGACGCGTTTCCCGGAGGCGGACGAGGTGGTCGTGGAGTGGCCGGACCGCTACCTCCGCGCTACCGACACGGACGAGCGCACCGTGCTGTGCGTGCTGACGCACGACGCGAAGTTCGATGTGCCGTTGCTGGAAGTGGCGTTGCGGCTGCCCGTCGCGTACGTCGGGGCTATGGGGTCGCGGCGCACGCACGAGGACCGGATGGAGAAGCTGCGCGAAGTCGGCCTGAGCGAGGGCGAGTTGGAGCGTCTGCACTCCCCGATAGGTCTCGACATCGGTGGGCGCACTCCGGAGGAGACGGCCGTGTCGATCGGCGCGGAGATCGTCGCGTCGCGGCGGGGCGGCAGTGGTTCGCCGCTGAGGGCGGGGGAGGGGGCGATCCACTCGCCGTCGTGACGGGGTGACGGTGTCGCGGTCTGTGGGTCCCGGCCGTCCTACCACGTGCGGGTGTCGCGTGGCGCCACGTACGGCTCCTCGTCCTCGGGGAGGCCGCCGCTGATGGCGCGCTGGCGGGCCAGCTCCGCGTCGAGTTCCAGGCCGAGCAGCAGCGCCAGGTTCGAGAGCCACAGCCAGACCAGGAAGATGACGGCCCCGGCGAGCGTGCCGTACGTCTTGTTGTACGAGCCGAACCCGGCCACGTACAGCGCGAAGCCACCTGAGGCGGCCAGCCACAGCAGTACGGCGAGGAGGCTGCCGGGGCTCAGCCAACGGAAGCCCGGACCACGGACGTTGGGGGCGCGCCAGAACAGCAGCGCCACCATCAGCACCACCAGGACGAGCAGCACCGGCCACTTCGCGATGTTCCACGTCATGAGCGCGGCGTCACCCGCCCCGAGCCAGTCGCCCGCGCGCTTGGCCAGCGGACCGGTGAACACGACGATGGTCGCGCTCGCCGCGAGCAGCACCATCAGCGCGACGGTCAGCGTGAGTCGCAGCGGTGTCAGCTTCCACACCGGGCGGCCCTCCTGCGTGTCGTACACGGCGTTCGAGGCGCGGATGAACGCGGCGATGTAGCCGGAGGCCGTCCAGACGGCGGCCAGCAGGCTGACGACCGCGACGACCCCGCTGGCCCCGCCCCTGTCCTGCAACTGCCGCACGGCATCGTTCAGCAGGTCCCGCACCGGGCCCGGTGTGAGGTGGCGCAGACTGTCCAGGACGCCCTCCGTCGCCCGCTCGCCGATCACGCCGAGCAGGGACACCAGGACGAGCAGCGCGGGGAAGAGCGAGAGGACGCCGTAGTACGTCAGCGCGGCCGCCCGGTCCGGCAGCTCGTCGTCGAGGGCCTCCTTGCCGGTGCGGCGCAGCACGGCCCACCAGGAGCGGGCCGGGAGGTCCGTCGGGTCCCGGGGGCCCGGGGCCGGTTCACTGATCGCCATGGGCCTGTTCCTGCGCCTGTTCGTTGGGGGTGAGGGCATCCCCGCTCTCACCGCGGCGGCGGTCCTTCTCCTTGCGGTGGCGGGGGTCGGTCTCCGCCCGCTCGAACTCGTCAAGGACGCTCTCCAGCGCCGTCTCGGCCTCGGCGGGCCGGTCCTCGTCCTCGCGGTGATGCTTGTGGTGGGTCATGGCGCTCCCTCAACTCGTGCTTGCCGTCAGGGGGTTCAGTGGGGGTCCATCAGGACACGGTTCCTCAGGGATTCAGATGTCGCGCTGTTCCAGTGCCCGGGTGGCCGGGCCCTGGATGACCTGACCGTCCGTGTCGAAGCGGGAGCCGTGGCAGGGGCACTCCCAGGCGCGCTCCGCCGCGTTGAACGCGACCAGGCAGCCCAGGTGGGTGCAGCGCGCGGACAGGGCGTGCAGTTTGCCGTCCGGGTCGCGGTACACGGCGCTGCGCCCGCCCTGGGTGCGCAGTACGGCGCCGGAGTCCGGGGGCAGTTCGTCGACGGAGTCGACTCCCGGGGGCCGTACCCGGTCGCCCACGAAGTGGTAGGCCACATCCGCCTGGTGCTTCAGAAAGCGGGGCGCCGCGCGCAGCACGGAGCGCACCCGGCGCGGATCGTAGAGCCCCGCCCACTCGGGCTCGTCGCGGCCCGTGATGAGCGCGGTGAGCAGCCCGCCGGCCATGATGCCGCCGCTGAGGCCCCAGCCGCCGAAGCCCGTGGCGACGTACGTGTGCTTGGCCGCCGGGTGCAGCAGGCCCACGAGTGGTGTCGTGTCGCAGGGGAACGTGTCCTGGGTGGCCCACCCGTAGGCGGGCTCGATGCCGGGGAAGTGGTCCTCGGCCCACGACACGAGGCGCTCCAGGCGCTGCGGGGTGTTCCCGGTGCCGGGGGTGAACTTCTCGCCGGTGACGATGAGCAGCCGCTTCCCGTCCTTGTACGGCGCGGTGCGCACCGACCGCGTGTTGTCCTCCGGCGTGATGTACATGCCGTCCGGGTCGCGCTCCGGGTCGATCGGCGCCGCCACCACCAGTTCTCGGCGGGGCGTGAGCCGGGCGAACAGGAGGGCCCGGTCGAAGATCGGGTAGTGGGTCGCGACGACCACGTCGCGCGCGGTCACCCGGGCCCCCGTCTCGGCCGTCAGATGGCAGTCGCCGTCCTCCTCAAGGCCGAACACCGACGTGTGCTCGTGCAGCAGCGCGCCGCGCGCCCGCAGGTCCTCGGCGAGCCCGAGCAGGTATTTACGCGGGTGGAACTGCGCCTGACCGGTGACACGCACCGCCCCCGCGACCGGGAACGGCAGCCCGGTCTCCGTCACGAACGACGCCGGTAGCCCCGCGGCCCGCGCCGCCCCGGCCTCGGCCCGCACCGCGGTCAGCTGACGCCCTTCGGTCGCGTAGGTATAGGCATCGCGTCGCTCCAACTCGCAGTCGACACCGAGAAGTTCCGAAACCTCGAAGGCGTGCTCCACGGCCTCGGACTGGGACCGCGCGTACTGCCGGGCGGCCTCAGCGCCTCGCGTACGCCGCAATCGTTCGTAACTCAGCGTGTGCAGCGCGGACAGCTTGGCCGACGTGTGCCCGGTGACGCCCTCCGCGATCCTCCCCGCCTCCAGGACCGCCACGCTCAGCCCGGCGCGCGTCAGCTCCCACGCGGTGCTCAGCCCGGCGACACCCGCGCCGATCACCGCGACATCCACGCTCACGTCCCGCTCCAACGGCGGAAAACGCCGCCCCGGCGCGGACTCGATCCAGTAGGAGCTCCGGATGGATGCGCTCTCGGTCATGCCCGACGAGTTCCCCTGAAACGGCTGCTCACGCTCCAGGTCCGGGGCCGGTGCGGGTCAGTGACCACTACGGCCTACTGGTCGACTTCGAGGTGCCGGAGCGGGAGGCGGGGGAATGGGGGGAGTGATCTGTCGCCGCTGTCAGGTCGTCCAGGAGGCGGGTCGTCGTCGTGGTCAGTTCGCCGAGGGCCGCGAGGCCGCGGGCCGGTGGGTCGGCCAGGTAGGCGGCGAAGCGGTCGCCTGCCGCGCGCGCCGCGTCGAGTGCTTCCTCGGACCGGCGCCCGGCCGAGCGGCCGACGTGGTCGGTGTCCGTCGCGCACGCCTCGCCGGCCGCGCGGAACAGTGCGGCCAGCTCGCGCAGCGCCTGCGGCGGCGGTGTCTCGAACGGTGGGGTGTCGTGGGCGGCCTCCGTCAGCGAGCGCAGCGCCTCCGCGAGATGGTCCGCGATCCGCTCCCAGCGGTTCTCGCGGGCCGGCGGAGCGGGTGGCTCTCGGCGCAGCCGGCGGCCGGGGTTGAGGCGGCGGCTCTCGTCCGCCCGGTGTCGCGCGGTGCGCAGCTCGGCGACCGTGGCACCGAGTCGCAGCGCCCGCCCGTGCCACTCCTCCGCGTCGGCCGCGCCGTAGCCGTCCTCGATGCCGTCGGCGATCTCCCGCAGCAGCCGGGCGCAGTCCGTCTGCACCTGGGCCCGCAGCCGCCGCACGTCGCTGGTGTGCACGGGCGGCAGCACCAGCGCGTTGACCAGGACGCCGACGACCGCTCCGAGCAGGGTCTCCATGAGCCGGTGCCCGATCTCCACGGGGGCGTACGAGCCGTACGTCACGACGAAGAGGGCCGCGCTCGGCGCGTACCAGCCCTGGTCGCCGAAGCGCCCGTACGAGCCGATGAGCACGGTGACCGGCAGTGCGATCGCCATGCCGGCCAGCACGTCGTGGGTGAGCGCCATCGCCCCGGAGGCGATCAGCGTGCCTCCCGCGACAACCAGGAACTGCTGCACCGTCGAGCGCACCGAGCGGTACACGGTGCTGTGCACCAGGACCACCGCGGTCCACGGCGCGAGCAGCGCCATCGGCGCGTTCCACCACCAGCCGGCGAGGGCCCACGCCACGATCGCCGCCACCGCGGCTTTCAGTGCCTGCACGGCCGTGGCCCGCTCGGGTCCCGGTCCCGACACGGCACGGCGGGCGGAACCGCCGATGGCCCGGAACTCCTCCACGATCATGCGCCCCGGCATGGGTCGTGGCATCGGTGTGTCCTCCAAGATGTGTGCCGGAAGGATCGGTGGCGGGCCGAGTGCCCGGGCCTGCGCCGGGTGAAACACCGCAGGCCGGGAGTGGTGCGGGTGGGTGTGGGTACTCGGGTGCACGGACGGTGCGCGTGCGGCCGAATCCGTCCCTCACCGCACGATCCGGCGGGAGCGGGTGGAATGAACAGGCCCAACGCCCGGTACCCGGTTCCCATGGATCACACCGCCGCCCCCGTCCTGGAAGCCCTCGACTCCTACCACGCGCACGGCAGGCTCGCCTTCACACCACCCGGTCACAAGCAGGCGCGCGGCGCCGACGAGCAGGCCAGGAGAGTGCTCGGCGACGCCTTCCACGCGGACGTCCTCGCGAGCGGCGGCCTCGACGACCGCCGGATGCGCGGCCGGGTCCTGCGGCGCGCCGAGGAGCTGATGGCCGACGCGGTCCACGCCGACCACACCTTCTTCACCACCTGCGGCAGCTCCCTGTCGGTGAAGGCCGCGATGCTGGCCGTCGCCGGGCCCCACGAGCAGCTGCTCATCGGGCGTGACGCCCACAAGTCCGTGGTGAGCGGGCTGATCCTGTGCGGCATCGACCCCGTGTGGGTCGAACCCCAGTGGGACGCCGAGCGGGGTCTCGCGCACCCGCCCTCCCCGCAGTCGTACGAGGAGGCCTTCGAGCGCCACCCGGACGCGCGCGGCGCGCTGATCACGTCCCCCACCCCGTACGGGACGTGCGGCGACCTGGCCCGGCTCGCCGAGGTCTGCCACGCGCGGGGCAGGCCGCTGATCGTCGACGAGGCGTGGGGCGCGCATCTGCCGTTCCACCCCGACCTGCCGAAGTGGGCCATGGACGCGGGCGCCGACGTGTGTGTCACCAGCATCCACAAGATGGGCAGCGGCCTGGAACAGGGCTCGGTGTTCCATCTGCGCGGCGACCTCATCGACCCGGACACGCTCACCTCCCGCGCCGACCTGCTCGGCACCACCAGCCCCTCCGTCCTCATCTACGCGGGCCTCGACGGCTGGCGGCGCCAGATGCGGCTGCACGGACGCGAACTCCTGGGCGACGCCCTCGACCTCGTGGCGCAGGCGCGGCGGGACATCGACGCGATCGACGGCCTGCACGTGTACGGCCGCGACGACCTCACCGGCGCCGGCCTCGCCCACGACCTCGACCCGCTGCCCGTCCTCATCGACGTGGCCGGCCTCGACACGAGCGGCTACCGCGTCGCCGACTGGCTGCGCTCCCACCGCGCCCTCGACGTGCACATCGCCGACCACCGCAGGATCGGCGCCCAGCTGACCATCGCGGACTCCCCGGCGACGCTCGCCGCGCTCCTCGACGGCCTGCGGGACGTCGCCGAGCACCGCGCCGAACTGCGCGGCGCGCCCGCGGTCGCGGTGCCGAAGCCGTCCGAACTCCGCCTGGAACAGGCCATGTTGCCGCGCGACGCGTACTTCGGGCCGATCGAGGAGGTCCCGCTGGAACGCGCGGAAGGACGCGTCGCCGCCGAGATGACCACGCCGTACCCGCCGGGCATTCCGACGGTGCTGCCGGGGGAGCGGCTCACCGACCCGGTGATCACCTACCTCCGCACCGGCATCGACGCCGGCATGAACGTGCCCGATCCGGCGGACCCGGCGCTGCGCACGATCCGGGTCGTCGCCGAACCGGCCTGACGCTACCCGCCCCCGCCCCCGCCCCCGGCTCCGGCCTGCGCCGGTACCTCCGGCGCGGCCCCCGCCGCCGGCGCCCGCCCCGTCTTCCGCCCCGAACCCCCGCCGTTGAACGCCAGGTTCAGGCCGAACGCCAGCAGCGTCGCGCTCGTCACCGGCGAGCCGAGCACGATCCCGACGCCCTCGGGGAAGCGCGAGTACAGGTCGGGCGCCACCTCCGGCGCCATGCCGACGCCGATCGACACGGCGACGATCAGCAGGTTGTGGGTGCCGTCGAAGTCGACCCGGCGCAGGGTGGTGATGCCGACCGCGGCGACCGTCGCGAACATCACCAGGCCCGCCGCCCCGACGACCGGTTCGGGCAGACCGGCCACCACCGCGCCGAGCTTCGGGATGAGGCCGAGCACCACGAGCATGCCGCCGGCGACCGTGGCGACGTGCCGGCTGCGTACCTTCGTCATCGTCACCAGGCCCACGTTCTGCGCGAACACCGTGTCGAGGAAGGCGTTCATGACGCCGCCGAGAACCCCGGAGAGCCCGTCCGCGGCCAGCCCGCGCGCCATGTCGGCGGTCGTCAGCCGCTTGCCCGTGAGCTCCGCGACCGCGATCAGGTCCGCGGTCGACTCGGCGAACAGGACGAGCATCACCACACACATCGACAGCACGGCCACGGCCGGGAACTGCGGTGCCCCGAAGTGGAACGGCGCGCTGACCCCGATCCCGTCCGCCGTCCGCGCCGCCGAGAGGTCGACGAGGCCGAGCGGCACGGCGACCGCCGTCCCCGCCAACAGGCCGAGCAGGACGCCGGTCTGCGCGAGGAACCCGCGCCCGAAGCGCGCCACCAGCAGGATCACGATCACCACGAACGCGGCGAGCGCGAGCCGGGAGGGCGCCGCGTGGTCGGGGGCCTTCGGGTCGTTCCCGACGACGAGGCTCACCCCCACCCCGATCAGCGCGAGCCCCACCACGGTGATCACCACACCGCTCACCAGCGGCGGGAAGAAGCGCACCGCCTTCGCGAACGGGTAGGCGATCAACAGCCCGAACACTCCGGCCGCGAGCATCGACCCGTACACCGCCTGGATGCCGTACTCCCCGGCGATCAGGATCATCGGTGTCACCGCGGTGAACGCCGCCCCCGCCATCACCGGCATCCGCACCCCGAGGATCCGGCCCACCCCGGCGCCCTGGATCACGGTGACGACGCCCGCGACGAGTAGATCGGCGTTGATCAGCACGGCGACCGTCGCGGCGTCGAGCCCCGCGGCGGCGCCGAACACCAGCGGCACGGTGACACACCCCGTGTACATCACGAGCACGTGCTGGAGACCCAGCACGGCGAGCCGCCCGAAGCCGGCGCTGGTGCGCCGGGTGCCCTTCGCAGGCATCGTCACGTCAACCACCTGCCTATCGGGCGAAGTTGGCAGCGATCCGCTGCTGGATGTAATCGGCCGCGGTGATCGGCGGGTAGCGGCCCTCCGGCCCCTCGATCACCACATCACGGTCGGCCTGCGCGAAGAACGCGATGCTGTAGCGGGCCGACCGGTCATCGCCCGGGCCCGGGGACCTGACCCGGTGGAAGTTGGACGGCAGCCGGTCGTCGCTCCACCGCATCAGCATGTCCCCGATATTGCAGGTGATCACGGAGTCCGCCGGCTCCACCGGAGTCCACTCCTGAGCCTCGGCCTCCTTGCCCGGGCACACCTGGAGGCCGCCCTGCCCGTCCCGCTGGAACAGCAGCGTCAGGCAGTCGAAGTCGGTGTGCGCGCCCGCCCGCCACACGTCCGCCGGGATCACGGCGTCCTCGGGCACGGCGAAGTAGTGCAGCATCCGCAGCGTCGACTGGTACTCGGCGCTCGCCGGCTCGTGGGCGCGCGCGAAGAATCCGTCGGGCAGCCCCAGCTTGTCGGCGAAGCAGGACAGAACCCGCATCGCCAACTCCCTGCACCGCGCCTCGAATCCGAGCGTACGCTCGCGAAATCCGGGCAGCGCGTCGTCCGGCCACAGCCCCTCCATGTGGGGCCGGGTCAGCTGGTACGACTCCTTCTGGTCGGGCGTCCCGATCGACGGGCGCACCTGGGTCATCGACTCCCAGCCGGAGTTGAGGCCCTTCTTCAGCCCGTGCCGCGCCTTGGTCTCCTCCGGCAGCGCGAAGAAGCGTTCGGCGTCGGCGAACGCGCCGTCCACGGCGTCCTGTTCGATGCCGTGGTTGATGAGCTGGAAGAAGCCGATGTCCGTGGCGGCGGCCCACAGCTCCTCGGTGATCTCGGCCTTGCGGGTCTCGAAGTCGGAGAGGTCGATCCGCCGGATCTCCCGGGTGGACGTCTCCGTCCCGGCCCCGCCCATGCGGGTCTCCTTGGCCAACTCGTCAAGCGTGTATGTGGTGTTCGTCATCGCGGCTTTCACTCCTGTGGGGTGAGGTCCACGGGATGCAGTCACCGCCCCTGCGATCCCCACCGCGGGCGCTCAGAGGCCCGCGGGCACGGTCGCGGCGGACCCTGAACGGGCCCGGCGCCGTGGGCTGGCGCGGGCCCCGGCGACCGGGCCCCGCACGCGATGCGCTCAGCCTGCCGGGCGCGTGTTACCTCTGGGGAGCGCGGGATTACGCCCCGGTAAACCATTCAAGCCCGCCTTTCGTACGAGAGCCAGCGGGGTCCGGGGCGGAGCCCCGCGACCTAGGACCGGCCGAGCCCCGCAGCCAACTCCCCCGAGGACAACCGGACATGCTCCCCACCCCGCACAAGCACCTCACCCGCCACCAACACCGCGTCCACCGTACGGCTGCCCGCACACGTCAACAGCGTCGCCCCCGGATCGCGTACGGGAAGGCAGGCGTAGTCCCGGTCGAAGCGGTGCAGCACCAGGTCCGCCCGCATCCCCGCGCGCACGCCGCCCGCCGGGTTCTCCTCGATCCCGAGGACCCGGTTGGCGCCGCCCGCCGCCAGCGCGAACATCTCCGGGAACCCGAACAGGTCCGCCTTGCGGTGCGCCGCCCGTTGCAGATACGCGCCGATGCGCAGCGCCTCCAGGATGTCCTGGGTGTCGTTGCTGGCCGCCCCGTCGACCCCGAGCCCGACGCCGAGGCCGGCCTCCAGCATCTCGGGCACGGGCGCGATCCCGCTGCCGAGCCGCATGTTGCTGAGCGGGTTGTACGAGACACCGACCCCGTGCCGGGCGAGGGTGGCCCGCCCCGCCGCGTCCAGCTCCACACAGTGCACGGCGAGGAGCCGCTCCCACAGGAACCCGGCCCGTTCCAGATACTCGACGGCTCCGACCCCCGCGTGCTCCCGGCACATCACGTCGTCCGTCGTGGTCTCCAGGAGGTGCAGCGAGACGGGCAGATCGCGCTCCTCGGCGTACGCGCGCACGGTGGCCATCCCCTCCGGGGTCAGGCATCGCGGATTGGGCACGGCGACACCGATGTCGACGCGGCTGCCGTGCGCCGCCGCGATGAGCTCGTCGGTGTGCGCGAGGGCCTCCTTGAGCGGCTGCATCAGCCGCGGATCGAAGCCCCACTTGCGGCTGCCGTCCGCCCGGTCGGCGACACCCCGGCACAGCACGGCCCGCACACCGCTGTCCTTCAGCGCCCGCAGCACCGCGTCGTGCACCTCGGGCGACGGGTGCGGCCACATGTGCTCGACGAGTGTGGTGGTGCCGCTGCGCAGCGCCTCGGCCGCGGCGGCGGCAGCGGTCGCGTAGGCCCGCTCGGGCGTGAGCCGCGCCGCCTCCTCGCCGACGGCGCTCAGCCACGCGAGCAGCCCGAGCCCTTCGCCGATGCCGCGCAGACCGGCCTGGAAGAGGTGTGTGTGGGTGTTGACGAGCCCGGACGTGAGATGCCCGCCGGACCCGTCCAACACCCTCTCCCCGCAGGGGAGTTCACCGTGCGGTGCCAGCGCCCGGACCCGGCCGTCCGCGAGGTGCACATCCATCCCCGGCAGCCACCTGCCGCCGCTGAACACCGTGACGTCCGTGACGGTGTCGACGTCCGTGAGCGAACCGAGAGTCATCAGGAGGGGTCCTTCCGCGGGCGGGACGAGTGGCGTGACGTGTGGCGGGACGTGTGGTGGAACAGCAGATTGAGCAGGAACGCCACGATCCCGGTGACGGCGATCCCGCTGTCCAGGACGGTGCGTATGTACGAGGGGAGCGGCGCGTAGAAGTCCGGCGCGCCGACCGGGATCATGCCGAGTGCGAAGGCGAGCGCGACGGTCAGCAGATTGCGCGGCTCGGTGAGATCGGCGCGCGCGAGGATGCGCAGCCCGACCGCGCCCACGGTCCCGAACATCACCAGCGACACCCCGCCGAGGACCGGCCCCGGCACGGCGGCGACAGCCGCTCCGAGAACGGGCACGAAAGCGAGCACGACCATCAACGCCCCTGACAGCGCGACGACATGACGGCTCTTCACCCGTGTCACGCTCACCAGGCCCACCGACTGCCCGAACGTCACGATGGGGAACGAGGCGAGCGCCCCCGAAACGACGGTCGCGGCGCCGTCCGCGCGCAGCGCCCGTACGACGGTGGGCGCGTCGTCGCCCCGGCCGACGATCTGGCCGACCGCGAGGGTGTCACCGACGGACTCCACCATGTTCACCAGCTGCACGACGAGCATCGCGGCGATGGCGGGCACCACGAACGTGGGCGCCCCGAAGGCGGTCGGATCGGGCGCCGTCACGGCGTGCGCGTCGGCGACCCCCGAACCGTCGAACAGGCCCAGCGGCAGGGCGATCACGGTCCCCACCGCCATCGCGACGAGCACAGAGAACCGGGCGAACGCCGGCGGAGCGACCCGCTCGACGACCACCACGAGCAGCACGGTCCCGGCGGCGAGCGCCAGCCCGCGTCCGCCGCTGCCGCCGCCGTCCCCCTCCCCGGCGATGAGACCGGCCGCCGACGGCACCAGCGAGAACCCGATCACGGCGATGACCGTCCCGGTGACCAGCGGCGGGAACAGATGCAGACAGCGCCCGAACCACGGGGCGACGGCCAGCGTCACGAGCCCGGACACCATCGTCGCCCCGAACACGGCCGCGAGCCCGTGCTCCTGCCCGATGAGAATCGCGGGCGTGATCGCGGTGAACGTAGAGCCCATGACGATCGGCAACCGCGCCCCGAACCACTTCAGGCCCATCGACTGCAACACGGTGGCGACCCCGCTCACCAGCAGGTTCGCGCTGATGAGCAGCCGTATCCGGTCCTCCGGCAGATGCAGCGCGGTGCCCACGAGCAGCGGCATCGTGGCCATGCCCGCGTACGCGACGAGCAGGTGTTGCAGGCTCAGCGGCACGAGCCGCCGCAGCGGCGGCCGGATGTCGACGGGGTGGGGGCCTTGGTGTGCGGGCGCGACGGCATGCTCGACAACAGCCATCGTTCCTCCTCACAGCTCGGTGGAAGATGGCTGGTTAGCACCCGGCGACCCAACGCCCAAGCACCCACCGGCCGTTGCAGCCATGACCGGTGTGGGGGTGACGGTAGGGAGGCGGTGTTTCCGCCGCGTTGCACTCAGGAAACCGCGAGGTACCCGAAGGGCGCGCCTACGGCCGGGTCTCCATCCGCCCGCCGCCGGCCGGCGCCGGCTCCCGTTTGAAGGCCCAGCGCATCTCGGGCTCCATCGCCCAGTGGAACAGCCACCGCACCGGGCTGGTGCACAGGACGGTGATGACCGACGCCGCGAGCACGGTGACGGTGATCTCGCCGAGCGGCGTGTGCACCCAGTCGTGGTCGTACCAGCCCCAGAAGCGCGAGCCCTTCGCCAGGAAACCGTGCAGCAGATAGCCGTACAGGGTGCCCGCGCCGAGCGCCGTGCACCACAGCCTGCGCCCCGGCACCCACGCGAAGAAGCAGGCCATCAGGATCACCGAGCAGCCGAACAGGGCGAGCGTCATCACCACGCCGTACCAGCCGGGCGCGCCCAGCTCCTGCGCGCTGTCACGGCGGTAGAACCAGGCGGCGGTCATCCGCGGCGAGGCCCAGTACGCGACGAGCAGCGCGCTCACGAACACCGGCACGGCGAGGACGCGGGCCTCGCGGCGCCGCACCAGCTCGAAATGCTGCGGCTTCAGGCACAGCCCGAGCACGAAGAACGGCAGGAACTGAAGCACCCGCTGAAGGTCCAGGTCGTCACCGATGTCGGGGGAGACGGCGGCGAGCACGGCGACCGCGAGGGCCAGCGGCAGCGGCGCCCGAATGATCTTCCAGAGCGGGGTGGTGAGCCGCCAGATGAAGAGCGCGATCAGGAACCAGGTCAGATACCAGGGGTCGAGGAGCGTGATCGGGTAGTGCGGGTCGTCGCCCACCGTGCGCTTGAAGAAGGTGTACGCGACCTCGAAGATCACGTACGGCACGAGTACGCCCGTGACCAGGCGCTTCATCCGTCTGGGGCTCGCGTCGAACGACCGCGAGAAGTAACCGGAGATCACGATGAACGCCGGCATGTGGAACGTGTAGACGGTGAAGTACAGCGCGGAGGCCGCGCGGCTGTCCCCGCGCAGCGGTTCCCAGGCGTGCCCGAGCGCGACGAGGACGATGGCCAGGTACTTGGCGTTGTCGAAGTACGCGTCACGGCCGTCCGCCTTCATGCGGCCTCCGTCCCGGTCGGTGAACCTCCCGATCACGCTTCACGGGCCGAGGCGATCGCGCAAGTGAGAGGGCTACGGAGGGTGCGCGAGGGCGCGTGCGCCGGCACCGGAACCCCACGGCGAGCGTCCAAAAGTTGCGCATGTACCCTGGTTGACCCCACTTGCACCATTTGCTGGATCAGCTACTGGAAGGTGCCTCCTTGCCCACGACGCCGACGATTCCCACGACCGCGACTCCGGGGGGCGCCGTCCACTTCGAGCCCACGCGCCCCGCCTCCAGGGCCAGACGCATGGCGGCCTTCGGACTCGGCGCGCTGTTGTGGATCGGCGCGGGCCTCCTGGCGGTCGCTTTGCTGGGGCACACGGGCATCCTCGTCCGCCTGCTGTTCGTCACCGTCATCTCCTGTGCCTTCTTCTCGCTTGCCCTGGTCTGGGCGATCACGCTGAGGGGCCGGGAGGAGCGCCGTGCACATCCTTGACCTCCTCCTTGTCTTCCTCGCCTTCTATCCCGTGGTGACGGCCGCCGCGTGGATGGCGGGCGGTGTCATCTTCCGGCTGCGCGAGGAGAGCCCGGAGATCGTGACCCCGCCGGGCGGCTGGCCCGGAGTGACCGTGCTGGTCCCCGCGTACAACGAGGAGAGGGTGATCGCGCGCTGCGTCGAGGCGCTGCGCGCCGTCGACTACCCGGACCTCGACATCCAGATCCTCAACGACGGCTCCAAGGACGCGACGGTCGCCGTCGCGGAGGCAGCGGCGGCCGGCGACCCGCGGATCTCCGTACGGGACGACGGCGTCAACCTCGGCAAGGCCGACCGCCTCAACGACGGCATGCGCCGGGCCCGCCACGAACTCGTCATGGTCACCGACGCGGACACCCATCTGCACCCGCAGGCGATCCGCTACCTCGCGATGGGCATGACGCGTTCCCCGCGCTACGCGGCGTTCGCGGGCAGCCCCCGGGTCACCAACCGCCGCAACGTCATCACCGTCATGCAGATGCTGGAGACGGCCTCGCTGATCGGCCTGATGCGCCGCACCCACGGCCTCGCCGGACACGTCGGCACCGTCGCCGGGGTGCTCGGCCTGTTCCGGCGCGACGCCGTGCTCGCCGTCGGCGGCTACGACCCGAGCATGGCCACCGAGGACATCGAACTGACCTGGCGCCTCATGGAGGCGGGCCACCTCACCGGCTTCGCCCCGCACGCCCTCGTCGGCATGGAGGTCCCCCAGGACGTCCACGGCATCTGGGCGCAGCGCACCCGCTGGGCCCGCGGCCAGGGAGAGGTGCTGCGCACCCACTTCCGCACGATCTTCCGGCTCCGCAACGCGGCGCTGTGGCCGATCGCCGCGGAGGCGCTGCTCTCGTACGTGTGGGTGGTGCTGATGCTGTGCACGACGGTGGTCGGCGCCGTGCGCTACGTCGTCGCGCCGGAGGACGCCCACCTCGCGGAGATGCTGGCCTGGGGTCTCGGTATCGCGGTCATCGCGATGATCCAGGTGGCGGTGGCGGCCCTCGTCGACCTCCGCCTCGACCCCAAACTCCCGGCCGCCTGCGTCCTGCTGCCCCTCTACCCGCTGGCGTACTGGGTCATCAACGCCCTGGCGGCGCTGCGCTCCCAGACCCCCGGACTGTTCCGCGGCCCCCGTAAGAAGCGGGTCGTGTGGGACCTGGCGCGCAGCTCGTCGTGAGGGCCGTGAGGGCCCGTCCCGTTACCCGCTATACGGGGAGCAGCCGGCCCACCAGGGTGCTCAGCTGGCGTGCGTTGCGGCACTCGTGCATGTCGACGAGCTCCGCGTACGTGGAGGCCGCGGAGTCGCCCGTGTCCCATTGGGTGCGGGGTTCCGGGTTGAGCCAGTAGGTGCGGCGGGCGGCGCGGGCGACGCGGCGCAGCGCCGGGAGGTTCGGGTTCTGCTGGTTGTTGCGGGCGTCGCCGAGGATGAGGACCGTGGTGCGGGGTCCCACCGCGGACTCGTAGCGCTCCACGAACTCGCCGAGCGCCGTGCCGTAGTCGCTGCTGCCGTGCCAGCCGGTCAGCGTGGCCTCCGCCGCGATGCGGGCGCCGAGGCCCTCCGCGTCCGCGGCGCCGTGCGCGATGAGGTCGGTGACCTCATCGGTCCGGTTGACGAAGGCGAAGACGCGGATCTTGCTGAACTGGTCGTGCAGGGCCTGGACCAGAAGCATCGTGAAGTTCGCGAAGCCGGCGACCGAGCCCGACACGTCGCAGAGCAGGACCAGTTCCGGGCGGGTCGGGCGGCGTTTGCGCAGGACGGGCTTCATGGGGACGCCGCCCGTCGACAGTGAGCCGCGCAGCGTGCGGCGCAGGTCGATGTGGCCGCGGGCCGCGCGCCGCCTGCGGGCCGCGAGGCGGGTGGCCAGCTTGCGGGCCAGCGGGTGCACCGTGCGGCGCAGTTCGGCGAGTTGGGCCTTGTCCGCGTACAGGAACAGGGTGCGGTCGGGCGTCTGTACCGGCATCCGGCGCGCCAGCTCGTCCCGGTCGCGGGCCTCCGCGACGCGGCGCCTCGCCTCGCCGCGCACCCCCTCGCGGAACTCCTCGATGCGGCGGCGGATCTCGTCCGCCTCGATGCGGTCGGTGAACGCCCCGGACTGGCCGCTGCCGCCCGCCCGGATCGCGGACATGACCGGGGCGAGGAGCGTCTGCGGGCGCAGCCGGTCCAGCGTCTGCTGGGACGACCAGCCGTTCGCGTCGTAGCCGCCGAGGGAGTCCACGGCCTCCGCCGCGAGCCGGGCCAGCGCGGCACGGTCGTTCGCGGCCAGGGCCTCGGTGAGGCGCTCGCGGAGGCTGTCCCGGTCGGTGGCGCCGTCCCGGCCCGGGGCGCCCACCGCGTGCGGGAAGTACACGTCGAAGACCGGGTCGAAGACCGCGCGCTGGCCCTGGTCGTGCAGGAGCGCAGCGGCCAGTCCCTCGCGCAGACGGTCCCGGCTGTCCAGGCCCAGCGCCGCCACCGCCTGCGCGGCGTCCACGCTCTCGCCCGTGCCGATCCGGATGCCGTGCGCGCGCAGCGCCCGCACGAGCGAGGTGACCCGGTCCGCGACCGACAACGCCGTGCTCACACCGCGTCCAGATCGAGCTTCGCCGCCGCCGTGTTCACGTCCTCCTGATGCTTGAGGACGACACCGAGGGACGCCCGTACGACCTCCTCGTCCAGGCGGTCCGCGCCGAGCGCCAGCAGGGTGTGCGCCCAGTCCACCGTCTCCGCGACCGAGGGCACCTTGCGCAGATCCATCGCGCGCAGCGCGCCCACGACCCGGACGAGGGACTCGGCGAGCACCGCGTCGAGCTCGGGCACCTTCAGGGCGACGATGCGGCGCTCCAACTCCTCCTCGGGGAAGCCGATGTGGAGGAAGAGGCAGCGGCGGCGCAGCGCCTCCGACAGCTCGCGGCTCGCGTTGGAGGTGAGGACCACGAAGGGGCGCTGCGTGGCGGCGATCGTGCCCAGCTCGGGGACCGTCACCTGGAAGTCGGAGAGGACTTCGAGGAGCAGGCCCTCGACCTCCACGTCCGCCTTGTCCATCTCGTCGATGAGGAGGACCTTCGGGTCGTCGCCGCGGATCGCCGTGAGGAGCGGGCGCGGGAGGAGGAACTCCTCGCTGAAGATGTCCGAGCGCGTCTGGTCCCAGGTCTCGTCGCGGCCCGCCGTGATGCGCAGCAGCTGCTTGGCGTGGTTCCACTCGTAGAGCGCGCGGCTCTCGTCCACGCCCTCGTAGCACTGGAGGCGGATGAGGCGGGCGTCGCTGATCGCGGCGACCGCCTTCGCCAGCTCCGTCTTGCCCACGCCCGCCGGGCCCTCGACGAGGAGCGGCTTGCCGAGCCTGGCGGCCAGGAAGACGGTGGTCGCCACGGCGGGCGAGGCCAGATAGCCGGTCCCGGCAAGGCGCGTGGTGACTTCGTCCACGGAAGCGAACAACGGGGCCTCCTGCTCGGTGCGTTGTAGGTCCTCAGGTGATCAGGTGCGCGGGCCGCCCACAATGGGCTTGCGCCGTTCATGGCGAACGTCACGTCCTGAGTCCTGTACCGAGACCCGCCTCGTCCCCGTCCGTATCCTGGCGGACATGAGGCGCACTTCCTTTGCCGACTGGCCCTGCTCCATCGCCCGCACCATGGATCTCCTGGGGGACTGGTGGACGCCGCTCGTGCTGCGCGAGGCGTTCTACGGCATCACCCGCTTCGACGTGTTCCAGCAGGAGCTCGGCATCGCGCGGACGACCCTGGCGGAGCGGCTGCGCCGCCTGGTCGAGGCGGGGCTCATGGAGAAGCGTGCCTACGACACCGCTCCGGTGCGGCACGACTACGTCCTCACGGAGAAGGGGCGCGAGTTCTTCGGCGTCCTCGCCGCCATGAACGCCTGGGGCAACCGCTGGCTGTCCGGCGAGGAGGGCGCGCCCACCGTCTTCGAGCACGACCGGTGCGGGCACGAGAGCGAGGCCGCGGTCGTCTGCGCGCACTGCGGCGAGCCGATGACCGCCGAGAACACCCACGCGCGGATGGGCCCCGGCTACCCGGAGAAGCTCGCGCGGCGCCCGGAGATCGCGGCGCGCTTCACCCGCTGACCGGCCCTTTCGGTGGCCGCACCCCTCTTGACGCAGTGAGTCCATCTACGAAACTCTCGTGCTCGCAGGCCGTTCTACGGAGAGGTGGAGCACGATGGAGTGGACGGGCGCGCGCTACGCGGACACGCCGACCGTCGAGGTACGACGCACGATCGCGGCGCCTCCGGGCCGGGTGTGGGAGCTGATCAGCGATGTCGGCCTGATGCCCCGGTTCAGCGCCGAGCTCCAGTCGGTCGAGTGGCTGGGCGAGGAGCGCGGCGTCGGCGCCCGCTTCGTGGGCCGCAGCCGACACGAGGCGTTCGGGGCGTGGGAGACCACCTCGTGCGTGGTCGAGTGCGCGCCGGGCCGCGTCTTCGCGTGGGCTGTGGGCGATCCCGAACGGCCCAGCGCCGTATGGCGGTTCAGCATGAAGGCGACGGATGACGGCGGCACGGAGCTGACGCAGTGGGCGCGGATGGGCCCCGGCCGCTCCGGCCTGTCGTACGCCATCGACCGGATGCCGGAGAAGGAGCAGAAGATCGTCTTCGGTCGGCTGCGGGAGTGGGAGCGGGGCATGAACGCGGCGCTCGACGGGCTGAAGTCCCTCGCGGAAGCGGACGCGGATGCGGAAGGGGCTGAGGTCTGATGCGTACGTCGACCACCATCGAGGCGTCCGGCGGGAACTGGCGGGAGACCGTCGACTTCGTCACCGAGGCCGAGAAGCTGGGCCTGGACATCTGCTGGGTCGCCGAGGCCTGGGGCTCCGAAGCGCCGTCCCCGCTGGGGTACTTGGCGGCGCGCACCGAGCGGATGCTGCTCGGCTCCGGCATCATCCAGCTCGCCACCCGCACCCCGGCCGCCATCGCGCGCGCCGCGATCACCTTGTCGAACATCTCGGAGGGCCGCTTCCTCCTCGGGCTCGGCCCTTCCGGGCCGCAGGTGATCGAGGGGCTGCACGGGGTGCCGTTCGCGCGCCCGCTGGCCCGGATGCGCGAGACGGTCGAGATCGTGCGGATGGCCGCGACCGGCGAGAAGATCGCCTATGAGGGGCGGGAGTTCACGCTGCCGCTGCCCGGCGGCGACGCGAAGCCGATGCGGCTTTCGATGCGGGCCGAGCACGAACTGCCCATCTACCTGGCGACGTTGTCGCCGAAGATGCTGCGGCTCACCGGCGAGGTCGCCGACGGGTGGCTCGGGACGAGCTTCGTGCCCGAGGGGGCGAAGGAGGCGTACTTCGACCACCTGGACGAGGGGCTCGCGGCGTCCGGCCGGACCAGGGCCGACCTCGACATCTGCCAGGGGGCCGAGGTGAACTTCGTCGAGGACGAGGAGGAGCTGGCCGCCGTGGTGGGCAGTCGCAAGAAGGAACTCGCGTTCAGCCTCGGCGGCATGGGCTCCGCCTCGACCAACTTCTACAACCAGGCCTACAGCAGGCAGGGTTGGGCCGACGTCGCCGCGGCGGTCCGCGAACGCTGGCAGGCCGGTGACCGCGAGGGGGCGGCCGCCCTGGTCACCGACGACATGGTCCTCGCCACGACCCTCATCGGCACGCAGGACATGGTGCGCAAGCGCCTGGCCGTGTGGCGGGACGCGGGCGTCGACACGGTCCGGCTGTACCCGGCGGGAGACACGGTCGACGCGCGACTCACGACGCTGGGCCGCGCGATCGACCTGGTACGCGAGGTGGGCAAGTCAGGCCCCGCCGGCGATTGAGGCGCGGGGGCCGGGGCGGAGCCCCGTGGCGTGGGTGCGGTCGGGTGCCACGTGCAGCGCCGGGTGCCCGGTCGCGGACCACCCCGCGTCCCCCTCGATGCGGCGCAGCAGAATGCCCTCCCGGATCGCCCACGGGCACACCGTCAGCTCGCGGATGCCCATCAGCTTCATCGCCGTGTGGCCGACGAGCGCCCCCGCGAGGGACTGCGAGGCCCGCGGCGCGGAGATGCCGGGCAGCTCCGCGCGCCGCACGGCCGGGAGCGCCGCCAGCTCAGTGACCGCCGTACCCAGCGACCTGCGGCTCAACTGTCGTGACACGAACGGCCCGTGACGCCCCGGAGGCGCCCCGCACAGGCGCGCCAGCTGCGTGAACGTACGGGACGTGGCCGCCGCCGTGAGCGGCCCCTCCCAGCGGATCCGCGCCGCCACGTCCCGCAACTGGTGGCGCACATGGCGCCGCAGCGCCTTCAGCTCCGCCGCCGTCGGCGGCGCCCCGTCGCGCGGCAGATGCTCCCGCGTCAGCCGCCCCGCCCCGAGCGGCAGTGAGATCGCGAACTCCGGCAGCCGACCACGCCCGAAGGCGACCTCCAGCGAACCGCCGCCGATGTCGAGGACACCGAGCGGCCCGGCCCGCCAGCCCATCCAGCGCCGCGCCGCGAGGAACGTCAGCTCGGCCTCCACCTCGCCGGGCAGCACCCGGGGCCGCACCCCGGTGCCCGCCTCGACGGCGTCGAGCACCTCGTCCCGGTTCGGCGCGTCCCGGACGATGGCCGTGGCGAAGACGAACGGCTCGTCGCTTCCCCAGCGTTCGGCCTCGGTGACCGCCGCCCGCACCGCGCCCACCAGACGCTCGACGGCCGCGGACCCCAGTCTTCGTTCACTGTCCACCAGCTCCGACAGACGCAGCCGCCGCTTGGCCGTGTGCACCGGCAGCGGTGCCCCGTCGCGCGCGTCCGCGATCGCGAGACGCACGGTGTTCGAACCGACATCCACCACACTGATCCGCATGATCACCGAGTACCCCTCCTGGCGTGCATCAATGCGCGGACACGCCCGGGACCAGGGCCGGAGCGTCCAGCGCCGACATGATCCAACTCCGTGAGTCCGCCGGGTCGATGACCGCGTCGATCTCCAGCGCCGCCGCCGCGTTCACCGCCTTGCCGTGCTCGTACAGCTCGGCGACCCGCGCCTCGAACGCCCGCTCCCGCTCGACCGGATCGGCGATCGCCTCCAGTTCGCGCCGGTAGCCGAGCCGCACCGCGCCCTCCAGGCCCATGCCGCCGAACTCGCCGCTCGGCCAGGCCGCCGTGCCGAGCGGCGCCCGCGTCGAACCGCCCATCATGGCCATCGCCCCGAGCCCGTACGCCTTGCGCAGTACGACACAGACCAGGGGGACGGTGAGGCGGGCGCCCGCCACGAACAGGTCGGCGAACTGCCGTACCGTCGCGGTGCGTTCGGAGTCCGGGCCGACCATGAAGCCCGGCGTGTCGCACAGCGAGAGGACCGGGAGGCCGAACGACTCGCACAGCCGCAGGAAGCGCGCCGCCTTGTCCGCGGCGTCCCGGTCGACGGCGCCGCCGAGGTGCGCCGGGTTGTTGGCGACCAGGCCCATCGGGCGGCCCTCGATCCGCACCAGCGCCGTGACGACCCCCACCCCGAAGCCGCGGCGCAGTTCGAGCACCGAGTCCGTGTCGGCGAGACCCTCGATCGCGGCGCGGATGTCGTAGGCGCGGCGCCGGTTCTCGGGGACCGCGTGGCGCAGGCGCCGCGGGTCCGGAGCCTCCCAACTCGGCCGCGGGCCCTGGAAGTACGACAGGTAGGCGCGGGCCACGCGCACCGCCTCCGCCTCGTCGGCGACCGGGACATCCACGACCCCGTTCGGCACCTGCACCGACAGGGGGCCGATGTCCTCCGGGCGGTGCACGCCGAGGCCACCGCCCTCGATCATCGCCGGGCCGCCCATGCCGATGTTCGCCTCGGGCGTCGCGATGATGACGTCGCAGGAGCCGAGCAGCGCCGCGTTCCCCGCGAAGCAGCGGCCCGACGCGATGCCGACGAGCGGCACCTTGCCGTTGAGCCGCGCCATTTGATGGAACGTCATCACGTCGAGACCGGCGATCGACGAGGTGTCCGTGTCGCCAGGCCTGCCGCCGCCGCCCTCCGCGAACAGCACGACGGGCAGCCCGCGTTCCTCGGCCAGGTGCAGCATCCGGTCGGTCTTTCGGTGGTTGTTGTGGCCCTGCGTACCGGCGAGCACCGTGTAGTCGTACGACAGGGCGACCGCGGGCGCGCCGCCGATCCGGCCGGTGCCGGTGACCATGCCGTCGGCGGGTGTCGAGCGGATCAGGTCGTCCAGCGTTCGGCGCCGCCGCTGTGCGGCCACCGCGAGCGCCCCGTACTCGGTGAACGTCCCCGGGTCGCACAGGTCCTCGATGTTCTCGCGGGCCGTGCGGAGCCCGGTCGCATGCCGCTTGGCGACCGCTTCGGGACGGTTCTCGTCGAGGCCGAAGGCGTGCCGGTCGACGACCTGCGCGAGGTCGGGGCGCACCGCGTCGAGGTCCAGTTCCTCGGCCGCGCCCTCCTGGGCTGCGCCGCTGTCCATGACGTCGAGGAGCACCAACTCGGCGCCTTCGGCGACCGTTTCGCCGACCGCCGCCCTCACCGCACGGACGACGCCGGCGTGCTCGGCGCGCACCACGTGCTCCATCTTCATCGCTTCCAGCACGAGCAAGGTGGCGCCCGCCGCGACGAGTTGGCCCGGCTCGGCGTCGATGGTGACGACCGTGCCCGCCATGGGCGCGGTGACCGTGCCCGGCTCCGTGACACCTTCCGGGGCCGTGGCGGAGGGCGGCGCGAGTTCCGCCAGGTGGCGCTGTACGAAGCCGGTGTCGAAGCCGCCCGCCGTGAAACCGGGATGGTCGAGCAGCCTGGCCAGGAAGGGGATCCCGGTCCGCACCCCCTCCACCGTGAACTCGTCGAGCGCACGGCGGGCCCGCGCGCACGCTGCCGCGAAGTCGCCTGCGGGCGCGTGCGCGACGACCTTGGCGAGCAGGGAGTCGTAGCGCGTGCCGAGTTCGGTGCCGGTGCGGGCCGCGGTGTCGACGCGCACGCCGGGGCCCGTCGGCACGTCGAGGCGCGCGAGCCGCCCCGCGGACGGGCGCACCGATCCGTCCGGCCCCGTGACCTCCGCGTTCACCCGCAGCTGCACGGCGAATCCGCGCGGGGCGGGCGGCTCCCCGACGAGGCCGAGGTCGGCGAGGCACTCGCCCGCCGCGATCCGCAGCTGCGCCGCGACCAGGTCGACACCCGTCACCTCCTCCGTCACCGTGTGCTCCACCTGGAGGCGCGGGTTGGCCTCCATGAACACGAACTCCCCGCCGCGGACCAGGAATTCGACCGTTCCGACACCCGCGTACCCGGCGGCACCGGCCAGGCGCAGGGCGGCGTCGAGGAGCCGGCCGCGCACGCTCGCGTCGAGGCCGGGCGCCGGGGCGATCTCGACGAGCTTCTGGTGGCGGCGCTGCACGCTGCAGTCCCGCTCCCACAGATGACTCGCGGTGGCGCCGTCGCCGACGACCTGCACCTCGATGTGCCGGGCCCCCTCCCACAGCCGCTCCACGTACAACTCGCCGCGCCCGAAGGCCTGTTGGGCCTCAGAGGCGCACCGCTCCCACGCCTCGTCGAGCTCCGCCGCGTCCCGGACGACCCGCATCCCGCGCCCGCCGCCCCCGCCCACGGCCTTGACCATCACCGGGCCTTCGGCGAGGAACGCCCGCGCCTCCTCCAACGTGGTGTCACCCTCCGTGCCGGGCAGGACCGGCACCCCGGTCTCGACGGCGAGCGCACGGGCCCGGGCCTTGTCCCCGAACAGGTCGAGCACCTCCGGCGCCGGGCCCACGAAGGTGAGCCCGGCGTCCGCGCACCGCCGGGCGAGCGCCGATGACTCGCTCAGGAAGCCGTAGCCGGGGTGGAGATACGTACAGCCGGACCGGCGCGCGGCGGCGACCAGTTCACCGGCGTCCAGGTAGCCGCCCGCCGCGAGCGGCACGGCCTCGTCCGCCAGGTGCAGGTGCGCCTCGTCGCCGGGCTCGTGCACGGCCACCGTGCGCAGCCCGAGTTCGGCGGCGGCGCGCAGCACCCGTACGGCGATCTCCCCTCGGTTGGCGACGAGTACGGCGGCTGACCCCATGTGCCCCTCCGGGATGTCGAATTCGGTTTCAGGACCGGATTCCGTCATGCTCATTGACACTGACGTCAACGTCAATACTCTGGCGCTGTGGCACGCAGTCAGCAGGACAGACCGCCCCGGCGGCAGGAATGGGCGACCCGCACCGCCCGCGACCGGACCGACGCCCCGGCGCGCGGACGGCTGCTCGACGCGGCGGAACTGGTCTTCGCGCGGCTCGGCTACGGCCCCGCGACGATCGCCGACATCACGGACCGGGCCGAGGTGTCGAGGGCGGGCTTCTACGTCTACTTCGCGTCCAAGGAAGAGGTCTTCCGGGTGCTCGCGGGGCGCGTACGGGACGCGTTCCTCACCGCGCAGGACGTGCCCGGGGTGGACACGGACGACGTGGCGGCGGTGGCGCGCGCCTCCACGGGCGCGTTCATCGCCGCCTACGCCCGGCACCTGCCCCTGCTCGTCCTGCTCGAACAGCAGGCACGGGGCGACGCCGAGGTGCGTGCGCTGTGGGAGGAGATCCGCGAGCGTCCGGTCCGCCGCGCCGCCCGCTACGTGCGCCGGGTCGCGGCAGAAGGCAGGGCGCACCCGGTCGTCGACCCGCTCACCCTGTCCCGGGCCGTCGGCGGCATGAGCATCGAGTTCGCGCGGCTCGTCGCCGAGCGGCCGGCCACGTACGAGCAGGCGGTCACCGACGCGACCGCCGTGTACCTGCACCTTCTCGGTATCGGAGCAGCACCGCAGCAGTAGGGAGCCGCACGTTGTCCACCGGCACATCCACCAGCGACACAGAGGCGTATCTTCGCGACCTGCGCGCCCGCCAGGCCGCGTCCAGGTCCGGCCGCCAGCCCTCCGAAACCCGCCATGCGGGCGGGGAGTTGACCCTTCCCGGGCACGTGGCCCGCTGGGCCGGACTCCATCCGGACCGGCCCGCGATCGTCACGGCGGCCGAGACCCTCAGTTACCGGCAACTCGACGACCAGAGCGCCCGGTTGGCGGGCTGGATGACCGAACAGGGCGTGCGGACCGGCGACCGTGTCGGCGTCTTCTTGCCGAACGGCGCCCGCTTCGTCGTCGCCCTGCTCGCCGTGCTGCGCATCGGGGCGGTGCACGTGCCGGTGAATCCGATGTTCCGCGCGGCGGAGCTTCGGCACGAACTGAACGACGCCGGGCCCGAGTTGGTCGTCACGCGGGACGCGCTGCTGCCCGCCGTCGACGAGGTGCGCGCCGACACCCCCGTACGCAGGGTGCTCGCGGACGCCGACTGGCCGCGGGCCGTCGCCCACGCCCGCCACGAGCCCATCGCCGACGACCTCGACGCGCTCGCCGCCCTCAACTACACCGGAGGCACCACCGGGCTGCCCAAGGGCTGCGAGCACACCCAGCGGCACATGGTCTACACGGCCACCGCCATCGACAACGGCCGGGCGGCCACGGACGAGGAGCGGGCACGCGGCATCGTCTCGGTCTGCTACCTGCCCATCTTCTGGATCGCCGGGGAGAACCTCGGCATCCTCGCCCCGCTCGTCTCCGGCGGCACCAGCATCCTGCTCACCCGCTGGAACGCGGCCGACGTCCTCGAAGCCATCGAGACACACGGCGCGACCACCATGGCCGGCACCGTCGAGAACTACCTCGAACTGCTCGACCACCCCGACTTCGCGCGCCACGACCTGACGAGCCTGTCGACCCCGCTCACCGTCTCGTTCATCCGCAAGCTCACCCCGGCCCTGCGCGCCCGGTGGAAGAAGGCCGTCGGCGAGCACAGTGTGCTGCGCGAGGCCTCGTACGGCATGACCGAGACACACACCAGTGACACCAACACACTCGGCTTCCAGGACGGCGACCGCGACCTCCTGAGCGACCCGGTGTTCTGCGGACTGCCGGTCCCCGGCACGGACTTCATGGTCGTCGACTTCACGACCGGTGCGCCGCTGCCGCTGGGGGAGCGGGGCGAGATCGTGGTGCGCGGACCGTCCGTGCTCACGCGGTACTGGCGGGCGCCCGAGGCGACGCGGGCGGCGCTGCGGGACGGCTGGCTGCACACCGGGGACATCGGCGCCCTCGACGAGGAGGGATGCCTGCACTACCTGGGCCGCGACAAGGACATGATCAAGGTGAAGGGCATGAGTGTCTTCCCCACGGAGGTGGAGACCCTGCTCGCCCAGCACCCCGACGTGCTCGCCGCCGCGGTCGTCGCCGTCGACGACCCGGAGAGCAGCCAGCGCCCCTACGCGTTCGCCCGCACCGTCCCCGGATCCCCGCTCACCGGGGACGCGCTGAAGGAGTGGGCGGCCGGGAACATGGCGACGTACAAGGTCCCGCACATCGTCGAGATCCTCGACGAGCTGCCGCTCACCCCCACCGGGAAGATCAAGAAGACGGAGCTGAGCGCTCGAGCCACTCGCACGCGGCCCGCGCAGTGAACTCCTCCTGACCGCCCTTGAACAGCAGGTCGGCCGTGGTGAACGCCGGGTCGTCCGCCTGCGCCGCGACATACGGCAGCGCGATGCAGCGCATGCCGGCCGCGTGCGCGGCGGCGGCCCCCGGCGCCGCGTCCTCCAGGACCACACAGTGCGAGGCCCGCGTGCCGAGCCGGCGTGCCGCCTCCAGGAACACGTCGGGCGCCGGCTTGCCGTGCTCGACCTCGTCCGCCGACACGTACAGCGGCAGCTGCGCCCCGAGCCCCGTACCGGTGAGGATCGCGTCGATGGCCTCCGGCGACGACCCCGACGCGACGATCATCGGCACGCCCGCCGCGTGCAGCCGCTCGACGAACAGCCGCATCTGCGGGAAGACATGCGTGTCGGCGCGCGCCAGCTCCAGATAGCGGGCGTTCATCTCGTCGAGCAGCTCGCCGTCCGGCACGTCGATGCCGTACTTCCGCTTCCAGATGCCGAGGGTCTCCAGCGTGGAGATCCCGACGTACGTCTCGTGGTCGGCCCACGTGAAGTCCGTGACGCCCTGGCGGGCGAGGGTGGCGAGGGAAGCCCTGAAGTAGTTCGGCTCGCTGTCGACGAGGGTGCCGTCGAGATCGAAGACGATCGCGGTGTCGCCGAAGTGGTACGGGGGGTGGTTCGCGTCGCTCATGTGCACCAGGATGCAGGACCGGGGTCCTGGGATCATCCGCGCGCCGGCCCCGTCGCCTTTCCGATCGCCTGGACCAGCGGCAGCAGCCGGTGCGGGACGCGCTCGCGCAGCGCCACCTCGGTGCGGGTGCGGACCACGCCCGGCAGGCGGTTGAGCTGCTGGATCACGTCCTCCAGATGCTCGGCGTCGCGCGCGGCCACGCGGGCGAGGAGGTCGCCGCCGCCGGTGGTGGAGTACGCCTCGATGATCTCCGGCACGCCCGCGAGCTCGTCCCCGACGTCCCCCAGGTGGCCCTGCGTGGTCTCGATGTGCACGAAGGCGAGGACCGGGTGGCCGAGGGCCGCGGGGGAGAGGGATGGCTGCACGCCCGTGATGACACCGTCCCGCTCCATCCGGTCGAGTCGGGCCTGGAGTGTGCCGCGGGCGACGCCGAGGATGCGGGCGTATTCGCGCATGCTCGTGCGCGGCCGCTCCAGGAGCAGCGTGAGGATTCGGGTGTCCAAATGGTCGACCGGCACGGGTTTCACTGTACCGATGGTCCAGTTCCGCGACACCGGGGGTGTGGTGTTGATCGGCGTTCCGGGGGCTGTCTTCTTTTACGTTGTCGGGATGAGTCAGCACTCCACGGACGCGTCGCCGGCTTCTGTCACTACGCCCCGCGAGTCCTCCGGCTGGTGGCGGGGCGCGGTCATCTACCAGGTCTATCCGCGCAGCTTCGCCGACAGCGACGGCGACGGCACGGGTGACCTCGAAGGTGTCCGGCGCCGCCTGCCGTATCTGCGCGACCTGGGTGTCGACGCGGTGTGGCTGTCGCCGTTCTACGCCTCGCCGCAGGCGGACGGGGGCTACGACGTCGCCGACTACCGGGCCGTCGACCCGATGTACGGCACGCTCCTCGACGCCGACGCGGTGATCCGCGACGCGCACGCCCTGGGCCTGCGCATCATCGTCGACCTGGTGCCGAACCACTCCTCGGACCAGCACGAGTGGTTCAAGCGGGCGGTCGCGGACGGCCCCGGATCGCCGCTGCGGGAGCGCTACCACTTCCGCCCCGGCAAGGGCGCGCACGGCGAACTCCCGCCCAACGACTGGGAGTCCATCTTCGGCGGCCCCGCCTGGACCCGCCTGCCGGACGGCGACTGGTACCTTCACCTGTTCGCGCCCGAGCAGCCCGACTTCAACTGGGAACACCCGGCGGTCGCCGACGAGTTCCGCTCGATCCTGCGTTTCTGGCTCGACATGGGTGTCGACGGTTTCCGTGTCGACGTCGCCCACGGCCTGGTCAAGGCGGAGGGTCTGCCGGACCTCGGCTCGCACGACCAGCTCAAGCTCCTGGGCAACGAGGTGATGCCGTTCTTCGACCAGGACGGCGTGCACGACATCTACCGCTCGTGGCGCCGGATCCTCGACGAGTACGACGGCGAGCGGGTCTTCGTCGCCGAGGCGTGGACGCCGACCGTCGAGCGCACCGCGCACTACGTCCGCCCCGACGAGCTGCACCAGGCCTTCAACTTCCAGTATCTGAGCGCCCCTTGGGACGCCGACGGCCTGCGCGGGATCATCGACGGCTCGCTCGACGCGATGCGCCCGGCCGGCGCCCCCACCACATGGGTCCTCTCGAACCACGACGTCACCCGGCACACCACGCGGTACGCCAACCCGCCCGGCCTCGGCATCCAGATCCGCACCCCCGGCGACCGTGAACTCGGCCTGCGCCGCGCCCGCGCCGCCACCCTCCTGATGCTCGCCCTGCCCGGATCCGCGTACCTCTACCAGGGCGAGGAACTCGGGCTCCCCGACGTCACCGACCTCCCCGACGAGGTGCGCCAGGACCCGGCGTACTTCCGCGGCGCCGGCCAGGACGGCTTCCGCGACGGCTGCCGCGTACCGATCCCGTGGACCCGCACCGGACCCTCATACGGCTTCGGGGAGGGCGGCAGCTGGCTGCCCCAGCCCGACAGCTGGGGCGGGCTGAGCGTCGAGGCGCAGACCGGCGACCCGGACTCGACGCTGGAGCTGTACCGCACCGCGCTGGCCGTGCGCCGCGCGCAGCCGGGCCTCGGCGCCGGTGACGGCGTGAAGTGGCACGAGGACGCCCCTCAGGGCGTGCTCCATTTCGAGCGGCCCGGCTTCGCCTGCACCGTCAACACGACGGACACCGCGGTGCGCATCCCCGCACCCGGCACGGTGCTGCTCGCCTCGACGCCGGTGGCGGCGGACGACGGACACATGGAGTTGCCCGCCGACACGACGGTGTGGTGGCGGACCGCCTGACCGCGGACGCTTGACCCTCACACCGTGTGAGCCCGTGGACTGGGAGACATCATGTTCACCATCGGAGAGTTCGCCCGGCACGGCCGTGTGTCGGTCCGCATGCTGCGTCACTACGACGCCATGGGACTGCTGCGCCCGGCCCATGTCGACCCGGCCACGGGATACCGCCACTACACCGCCGCCCAGCTCGCCCGCCTCAACCGCGTCATCGCACTCAAGGACCTCGGCTTCACGCTCGAACAGGTCCGGGAGCTGGTTGACGAGAAGATCGGCCCCGCGCAACTGCGCGCCATGCTGCGGCTGCGGCGGGCCGACCTGGAGGCGGAGATGGCCGCGGCGGCCGCCCGGCTCACCGGCGTCGAGGCGAGGCTCCGATCGATCGAGAGCGAGGGATTCATGCCCACCGACGACGTCGTCATCAAACCCCTGCCGGGTGTGCGCGTGGCCGAACTGACCGCCGTGGCCCCCGACTTCGAGCCCGGCTCCATCAGCCCGGTGATCCAGCCGCTGTACGAGGAGCTGTTCCGGCTCCTCGACGCGGCGGGCATCCGGCCCACAGGTCCGGGCGTCGCGCGCTACGAGGATGCCCCCGGCGGCGGCATCCTCGTGCACGCGGGCGTCGAGGTGAGCGCCGTGCCGCGCGAGGACGGACCGCTGCGCGTCCTCGACCTGCCGCCCGTCGGACGCGCCGCGACGCTCGTGCACCGCGGGTCGATGGACGCCGTGCTGCCGTCCGTGCAGACCCTCGCCCGCTGGATCGACGCACACGGCCACCGCTCGGCCGGCTACCCACGCGAGATCAGCCTGGAGTGCCCGGAGAACCGGGAGGACTGGGTGACGGAGCTCCAGGAACCGCTGGGGGAATAGCCGGTAGCCACGGCCCCCATTTGTCGACAGCTCAAACTGTGCAGCCCAGGTTGCACAGCCTGGGCTGTCGATCTACTCTGGAGGCATGAACGACGACAGCGCACCGATCGAGGAGCTCGCCGCCCGGGCCACCGACGAGGTGTGGGTGATCATCAGTCGGCTCCGCCGCAAGCTGATGGCGCTCGACGTGGACCCGGAGGGCGAGCTGTCGCCCGCCCAGGCGTCCGTGCTCTCCCGGCTCGACAAGTACGGGCCGGCCACTGCGAGCGACCTCGCGGCGATCGAGAACGTGCGTCCGCAGTCCATGGCCAAGCACGTCATCGCCCTGGAGGAGCGCGGCCTCGTCGAGCGCCACGCGGACCCCGAGGACGGGCGCCGCCGCGTCGTCGAGCTCACCGAGGCGGGGCGCGAGCGCCGTCTGGGCGTGCGCCGGGCCCGTCAGGCGTGGCTCGCCGGACAGCTCGCCGAGCGCGGCAGCGCGGAGCAGCTGCGCGCCGTGATCACGGCGATGGCGCTGCTCGACGAGGTGACGCAGGCGTGAGTGGCATAGCCGAGCGCGTCCGGAACGTGCGCAAGCGGGGCGCGGCCGACGGATTCGACCGGCGCCTCGTCGCGCCGATGATCTTCGGGTCGATCCTGAACCCGATCAACTCGTCGATGCTCGCCGTGGCCCTCGTCCCGATCGGCCACGCCTTCGGCGTCCCGCCGTCCCAGACGGCCTGGCTCGTCTCCGCCCTCTATCTCGCCACCGCCGTCGGCCAGCCGGTGATCGGCCGGCTCGTCGACGCGTTCGGGCCGCGCAGGCTCTACCTCCTCGGCACCGCGCTCGTCGGCGTCGCGGGCCTGCTCGGGGTGCTCGCCCCGAGCTTCTGGGTGCTGATCGTCTCCCGGGTGCTGCTCGGCTTCGGCACCTCCGCCGCCTATCCGGCCTCCATGTATCTGCTGCGTACCGAGTCCGAGCGCACCGGCATGAAGAGCCCGAGCGGCATCCTCGCCGCGCTGTCGGTGTCCAACCAGGTCATCGCCGTCATCGGCCCGACCCTCGGCGGCGTGCTGATCGGCCTCGGAGGCTGGCACCTCATCTTCGCCATCAACGTGCCGCTCTCCCTGGTCTGCCTCGTGCTCGGCGCGCTGCGGCTGCCGAAGCACGCCCGGGCGGGCCGCGAGGCCGACGCCGCCACCTCGGCGGACGTTCCCGGCATGCTGCTGTTCGCCGGATCGCTCACCGCGTTCATGCTCTTCCTCACGTCGCCGGGGACCGCGCACTGGTACCTGCCGGTGATCGGCGCCGTCGCGGGCGCGGTCTTCGTCCGCCGGGAACTGGGCTCCGGCGACCCGTTCATCGACCTGCGCGTGCTGAGCGGCAACACCCCGCTGCTCGCCACGTACGCCCGCCAACTCCTCGCGTACACCACGTCCTACGCGTTCCTGTACGGCTACAGCCAGTGGCTCCAGGACGGCCGCGGCCTCGGCCCCGAACAGGCGGGCCTCCTGCTGCTCCCGATGTCCCTGATGGCCATCGGTGTCACCGTCCTCACCGGGCGCCGCCCGCAGGTACGGGCCAAGCTGTTCGTCGGCGGCGTCGCCCAACTCGTCGGAGTCGCCGCCCTGTTGGGGCTGAACTCCGACAGCCCGATCTGGGTCCTCGTCGTCATCGGCGCGATCTTCGGCATCCCGCAGGGCCTCATCGGCCTCGCCAACCAGAACGCCCTCTACGCCCAGGCCGACCCGGAACGCACGGGCGCCTCCGCCGGACTCCTGCGGACCTTCAGCTACCTCGGCGCGCTGCTCGCCTCCGCCGGGAACGCGGCGTTCTTCAAGGGCGGCGCCGACACGGCCGGGCTGCACGGCCTGGCCTGGATGCTCGTCGTCGTCTCCGTGCTGCTGCTCCTGGTGACCGCGGCCGACCGGGCACTGCGCCGGATCGGCCGGGACTGACCCCGAACCACCCCTCTCTCTCACCCATCAACACCGCTCGCCCCTAAGGAAGTTCACGTGTCTCTCACCACCCTCGACCCCAAGACCGCCCTCGTCGTCGTCGACCTCCAGAACGGCCTGATGGGTGTCTCCGGCGCCCCGCACGCCGTGTCCGACGTCGTCGACCGCAGCGCGCGCCTCGCCGACGCCTTCCGCGAGGCAGGACTCCCCGTCGTCCTGGTCCGGGTCACCTTCTCCGCCGACGGCTCCGACGCGACCCCCGGCCGCACCGAGTCGCCCAGCAGCGGCCGTGCCATGCCCGAGGGCTGGGACGAGATCACCGACGCGCTCGCCGGGCACCCCGAGGACATCACCGTCACCAAGCGGAACTGGTCGGCGTTCTACGGCACCGACCTCGACCTGCACCTGCGCCGCCGGGGCATCACCCAGGTCGTCCTGACCGGCGTCGCCACCAGCATCGGCGTGGAGTCCACGGCCCGCGCCGCCCACGAGCACGGCTACCACGTCACCCTCGCCACCGACGCCATGACCGACCTCGACCCCGAGGGCCACCGCGGCAGCGTCGAGCGGATCTTCCCGCGCCTGGGCGAGACCGGCACGACGGACGAACTGCTGAAGCTGCTGGCCTCGACCCGCTGACCGGACTCGACCCACCGACCGGCCTCGACTCACGGAATCCCGCCCGGTCCCTGACGCCCCGTCGACCGCGCCGTACGCTTCGAGTGTTCGAAGCGGTCGACGGAAGGCAGTTGCGGGGCATGGGGTTTCAGGAACGTACGCGGTTCGGGCGGCTGGGCCGGTCGGCGGTGCCGGTCGCGCTCACGGCGCTGCTGCTCGCGGGCTGCCAGGGGGTGGGCACCGGGTCCGAGGACCCGGCGCAGGGCGCCGGACCCTCGGCGTCGACGAGCGCGACGGGCGGCGCCCCCGCGCAGGAAGGCACCCTCCCCGGCGTGCCCAGCGCGGACGAGGCCCGCGGTGAGCTGGCCGAACTGAAGGTGGGCCCCCACGGATCCATGTCCGGCTACAGCCGCGAAAAGTTCCCGCACTGGGCGGAGCAGGGCGACAACTGCACCACCCGTGAAGCGGTCCTCAAGCGCGACGGCAAGGACGTGAAGACGGACGACGAGTGCCGGGCCGTCTCCGGGAACTGGGTCAGCGCCTACGACGGCGAGAAGTTCACGGATTCCGGGGACCTCGACATCGACCACACCGTGCCGCTCGCCAACGCCTGGCGCTCCGGCGCCGACCGGTGGACGCAGGAGCAGCGCAAGGCGTTCGCCAACGACCTGAAGCACCCCCAACTCCTGTCCGTGTCCGCCCACTCGAACCGCTCCAAGGGTGACCAAGGGCCCGACGAGTGGCAGCCGGAGTCCAAGGACTACTGGTGCGCGTACGCCCGCTCCTGGGTGGCCGTGAAGTCGGCGTACGAGCTGACGGTCACCGACGCCGAGAAGGCCGAGCTGACCACGATGCTGGGGACGTGTTCCGCGTGAGCGGGGACGAGAAGAAGCCGAAGCCCGAGACCCTCACCGGGAACGTGCACGCGGGCCCCGGTGGCGCCATGACCGACGAGGTCGGCGTCGTCACCGGGGACCTCACCGTCGCCACGATCCGGGAGTCCGGGGACCGGGCCCGGATCGCCGTCCAGTACACCGGCGCCGACGAGTGGTACACCCTCACCGGCAGCCCCGCGGCCGTGCCGCCCGACGGCCTTGAGGCGCTGCACGCCGAGGTGCTGCGCAGCGTCGAACGCGGCGGGGGCGCGGTCAGCCCCTGACGCCCCGGGCCCCTCCCTCGCCCTCGCCCTCGAAGTGGCGTCGCGGATTGGCCCGCAGGATCGTGTCGATGTCGTCCTTGGAGACACCCTTGTCGGCGAGGGCGGGCAGCACGTCCTCGCTGATGTGCCGGTAGTTCCAGTGCGGGGCGACCTCGGCGCGGTCGACGTCGCCGAACCAGTCGATGACGCACGAGGCGTCGTGCGAGATCGTGATGCGGTCGGTGTAGCCGCGGCGCACGAGCTCGACGATGGTGTCGACGCGCTGCTGCGTGGTCAGCGGGCTGTCGAGCCCGAACCGGTCCATGCCGAGGTACGAGCCGGCGTCGGCGAGCCGCATCAAGTAGTCGATGTCATCGGTGTCCCCTGAGTGCCCGATGACGACGCGCGTGAGGTTGACACCCTCCTCGGCGAGCACCCGCTGCGCGACGAGCCCCGACTCCGAGGCCGGATGGGTGTGCACGGTGATCGGCGCCCCGGTGCGCACGGCCGCCTGGCCGACCGCCCGCATGGCCCGCTCGACGCCGGGCGTGAGGCCCTGCTCCTCGATGGCGCACTTGAGGAACGCGGCCCGCACACCGGTGTCCGCGATGCCCTCGGTCAGATCCTTCACGAACAGGTCGACGAGCGGCTCCGGGCCGCCGAACAGCGTGCCCGGCCCGTTGTAGTGGAACTGGAACGGCAGATCGTTGTACGTGTAGAGACCGGTCGCGGGGACGATGTTGAGGTCCGTGCGCGCGGCGATCTGCTGGATGCGGGGGATGTACCGGCCGAGGCCGAGCACCGTCGGATCGAGGATCGTGTCGATGCCGAGTCCCTTGAGCTCGTTCAGCTGGGTCACCGCGTCGTCGACGACGGCCTGCTCGTCCCACTGCGCGTAGTTCCGCCGGAACTCCTCGCCGACGATGACGACATGTTCGTGGACGAGTACGTTCCCGAGTTCGCTGGAGTCGATCGGACCGCGGACCGTCCAGACCTGCGTCATCGGCGCACCTCTCGATGTGGACGTCGGAGTTGACGTCGGATTCAAGGTGAGCCGAGCGTCCCGCCGGGTGCCCGCGGGCGTCAAGGTGTGCGGCGAGGTGTGATCGAAAGGGGCCCGTCGGCGGAGTCTCCAGGGCGTTGGGGGCCGCCCCGAAGTCCGGCCGACGAGCGCCTCAGAGGCGGCGGATCCAGGCGGCGGCGCCGTGGCCCACCAGGAGATAGATCACCGCGGGCAGTGCGTTGTTGAAGAAGACGCGCAGCCCCTCGGTGTCCATGGTGAAGATGTCCTGCGACCAGCCGGAGAGCCAGTCGGCCATGCCGTGCACGAAGTCGACGAACACGTTCGACTGGTTCGCGTCGAGCAGGTACAGCAGGATCCACAGGGCGAGGAAGGCCGCGGCGATGTCGGCCAGCGTGTGCACGACCAGGGCGAGTCGGTCCGCGCCCCGTCCGCTGCGGTTCCGCACCGGGCGGCCGGACGGCGTGAACCCGGAGTTCTGGCCGTAACCGGTCTGGGGGACGGGCTCGTACGGGATGTCCGGTTCCTGGCGGTAGGCGGGCGGCGGGGGGCCGTCGTACGGGGTGCGGGGGCCGCCGTGCATCGGGGCGGTGTCTCCGTTCTGTGGGGGATAAGGGCCTCTATAGGGGGGCCTGTTCGGGCTGGAGCCGTATGGGGCATTGTTCGGAATGCCGTCGCTGGGGTGAGTCACGGGCGGCATGTTGCCCGTCCCGAGCAGCCGAAACCCGCTTCACCGTCACTTCACAGACACCGCGCATCACGAGCTTTCTGGTCGGGAGAAGTGACTGCCCGGACGCAGGGGAGCCGCGGGACGGCGAGGCCGCCCGGCCCGGCTGGACAGATGGTCCGGTGGGGCGACGGGACGCGAGTCGGGAACTGGGCCAATGGCTCAGCGATCACGGCCTCTGTTGAACCACAGGACCCACAGGTGCTGCAATGGCCCTGTCGATGGCGCTGCGAACCCGGAAGGGTCTCCGCGGCGCCTTTTGCGTGTACAGGAGACGAACGCGGTACGGAAGGGGCGGGGCACTGTGCTGAAGAGGGCGTTCGTGGCGGCGGATCCCGGGCGGATACGGCTGCGGTTCGCGGCGCGGGCCGTGCTGGGGATCGGGCTCGCCGTCGCACTGTGCGGCGCGGTCGGGCACTCGCTGCCGGGCGCGATCACGGGCGGCCTCGCCGCGCTGCTCGCGCTGTTCACGGTGACCGACGCGACGGTGCGCGGGCAGGCCGTCACGACGGCGCTGCTGCCGGCCGTCGGACTGCCGGTGCTCGCGCTCGCCGCGGCCCTGCACGATCTGCCCCTCGCGCGCGATCTCGCCTTCCTCGCCGTCGTGGGAGCGGGCGTGTACGCGCGGCGCTGGGGGCCGCGCGGGCACTCGCTCGGCGTCTTCGCGTTCATGACCTTCTTCGCCGCCCAGTTCCTGCACACCGTCCCGGCGCAACTGCCCGAGCTGTACGTCGCCGTGCTGCTGTCGCTCGGCGCCGCCGCCGTCGTCAGGTTCGGGGTGTGGTGCTACGAGCGGCGGCTCCCGGCTCCCGTCGGTGTGCCCGCGCCGACCGGCGGCGCGGGGCTCGCGCGGATCACGACGCGGCAGGCCGTGCAGGCGACCGTGGGGGCGGGGTTCGCGCTCGGCATCGGGCAGTTGCTCTCGGACCAGCGGTGGTACTGGGCGGTGGGCGCCACGTGGTGGGTGTTCGTGGCGACGACGTCGCGGGGCGAGACCGTGGTGCGGGGATTCCGCCGGTTCCTCGGGACGGTGCTCGGCATCGTGCTGGGCTTCCTGGTCGCCGTCCCGCTGCACGAACACGCCGTGGCCGCGGCCGTGGTCGTCGCGGTCAGCGTCTTCGGGATCTTCTACACCGCGCACGTCTCGTACACGTGGATGATGCTCGCGGTCACCGTCATGGCGAGCATGCTGTACGGGCTGCTCGGCGTGCTCGACCCGGCGCTGCTGGCTCTGCGGGTGGCGGAGACGGCGGTCGGTTCGCTCGGCGCCGTGCTCGCGGTGCTGCTCCTGCTGCCCGTGACCACGCACTCCGTCACCGAGGCGTGGGTCGAGCGGGCCCTGCGCTGCGTGCACGCGTGCACCGCCGAGGCGGCGGCGCGCCTTGGCGGCGACGCGAGCGCGGACCCGGCGCCGCGCGTCGCGGAGCTCGAGCACATCCTCGGGCGCGTACGGCTCTCGTTGTCGCCGCTCGTGCATCCGCTGAGCCCCGTGAAGGCGCGCAAGGGCCGGGCCCGGCAGGTGCTCGCGCTGCTCGACGACTGCGCGCGCGAGGTGCGCGGGCTCGCGTCCGTCGCGGCGGACCCGGAGGCCTCCCACGACGCGCGGCTCGCCGCGGCGTGCCAGCGGGTGGAGGCGGCGGTCGAGGTGCTCACGGCGCCCGCGCCGTACGCTCGCGCTGTGGTGCCCGTGCCGCATGCCGCTGACGCGGAGCATCCGGTGCTGGCGCATCTGCACGGGCTTGAGCGGGCTCTTGTCGAGCTCGCGGTGCCGTTGCGCGGGGCGCGAGAGGTGTAGGGCCGTGGCGGTCGTCCGTCCTCCGGTCGCGGGGCTCTGCCCCGGACCCCGCTGCTCAATCGTCGCAGGGGCTTAATCTGACGGGGCTTGGCCGGCGGGGCGTGCTGAGGCGGGGCGTGCGCCCCCGTGTAATCCCTCGCGCCCCGGGGGCGTCCGTAACCCGCCGCCCACCCGCGGCGACTTGTGGTTGTCTCGCAGCGGCGTCGACACCGCCGCACCGTTTGAGGCACGTGTCCGGGGCACATACAGGGTGGATCAGTTCGCCTGACGGGTAGACCCCGCGCCATCGAACATCCAGGGCGCACACCCGTGCGGGAGCGGGCCGCGCGCCGATGACTAGCCGCTGGGGGTGCACCATGCGTAGCAACCTGCGCCGGAACGGAACACGAGCCGCGGAGGACGTGACGAACGCGCCGGACCCGGCGGACGCCGCCGGCTGGCTGGCCCTCGCCGCGAACCGGCGCACCGGCGCCCACGCCCCCGAATCGCCCCGCCACGACCGCTGCCCGGTCACCGCCGAGGGCGCCCGCCCCAAGCCCCCCAACCCCACCCCCGTCCGCGGCACCGGCGAAGTGGCGCACGCCGCCGCCGCGTTCGTCCGCCAGCACCACGCCGAGCAGGGCCTCGGCGACCCGGCCGCCCGCCTCGCCGAGGTCGACGCCGAACTCGCGGCCACGGGCACGTACACGCACACCCCGCAGGAACTCGTCTTCGGCGCCCGCGTCGCCTGGCGCAACGCCAACCGCTGCATAGGCCGCCTCTACTGGCAGTCCCTGCGCGTACGCGACCTGCGGCACCTCACCACCGCGGAGGAGATCGCCGAGGCCTGCGCCGACCATCTGCGCGAGGCGGCCCCCGGCGGCCGCATCCGCCCGCTCATCACGGTCTTCGCACCCGACCGGCCGGACCGCCCCGGCCCCCGCATCTGGAACGAACAACTCATCCGCTACGCCGGCTACATCCAGCGCGACGGCCACGTGGTCGGAGACCCGCGCGGCACCGGACTCACCGCGTACGCCCGCCGCCTGGGCTGGCGCGGCGGCGACGGCAGCCCCTTCGACGTACTGCCGCTGATCGTGCAGGACGACCCGCGCAGGCGGCCCCGCTGCTTCGACCTTCCCGCCGACGCGATCCTCGAAGTCCCGCTCCACCACCCGGAGTTCGACTGGTGGTCCACGCTCGGCCTGCGCTGGCACGCGGTTCCCGCGCTCGCCAACATGTGCCTGGAGATCGGCGGCGTCTGCTACGGCGCCGCGCCCTTCAACGGCTGGTACATGGGCACGGAGATAGGCGCCCGCAACCTCGCCGACACCGACCGCTACAACCTGCTGCCCTACCTCGCCGACCGCCTCGGCCTCGACACCTCCAGCGACCGGTCGCTGTGGAAGGACCGCGCGCTCGTCGAGCTGAACCGCTCCGTCCTGCACTCCTTCGACAGCGCGGGCGTCACCATGGCCGACCACCACACCGAGTCACGGCGCTTCCTCACGCACGTCGACCGCGAGGAGTCCCGAGGCCGCACCGTCGGCGCCGACTGGTCCTGGATCGTCCCCCCGCTCTCCGGCTCGACGACCCCGGTCTTCCACCGCACGTACGACGACGAACAGAGCACCCCGGCCTACGTCCACCACGCCGACGCCCACACCCGCGCCCGCGGCGAGGAACCCGCCGTGGAACGGCCGACGAGGCCCTGGCGCGACCTGCTCTGACCTGGGGCCTGTCGTTTGGATCAGGCCGGGCTCGCGGGGTCTGGCACGCACGCTCGCCGCGTTGTCGTCGGTCGACGACGCTCCGCGTCGCCTCCCTCCTCCGCCTTGCGATCGCACGCACCAGACCCCGCTCCCTGATCCGGCCTGATCCAATCGACAGACCCTCCCCCGCTGCTACCGTCGGCGGCACGGGCGCCGGGCCCGCACGCCGAAAGGGGACGCAGTGACCGGGAGTCAGGCAGAGCGGGCGTACATCGGATCGTTCACGGCGGCCGGCGGGCGCGGCATCGTGACCGCGGCGCTCGACCCCAAGGACGGCTCGCTCACGCTCCTCGACGCCACGGACGAGCTGCCCGACCCCTCGTACCTGACGCTCTCCGGCGGGCTGCTGTACGCGGTGAGCGAGACGGCCGACGGGGCGGTGGCCGCGTTCCGCACGGACTCGGCGCCGCTCGCGCTCGCCGCGCCGCCGGTGCCGGTCGACGGGGCGGGTCCCACCCATCTGTCCGTGTGGGGGAGGCAGGTGCTGACCGCCAACTACGGTTCCGGCAGCGTCAGTTCGGTCCCGCTGCGGGGCGACGGCATCCCGGCCGACGCCGCGGCCGAGGTCCACCGCCACACGGGCTCGGGCCCGCACCCGCAGCGCCAGCAGTCCCCGCATGCCCACCAGATCCTGCCGGACCCGAGCGGCGCCTGGGCCCTCGCGGTCGACCTGGGCACGGACTCGCTCCGCACGTACACGAAGAACCCCGAGGGAAGCGGTCTCCTCCCGCACCAGGAGACGGCCCTGCGCCCCGGCTCGGGCCCCCGCCACCTGGCCTTCCACCCGTCGGGCGACTACGTGTACGTCCTCAACGAACTCGCGCCCACGCTGACGGTCTGTGCCTGGAACGCCGCGGACGGCGCCGTCAAGCCGCTCACGGAGGTCCCCGTCCTGACGGGCGCGCCGGCCGACGACGCGTACCCTTCGGCGATCGTCGTCGCCCCCGACGGCCGCTTCCTGTGGACGGCGACGCGCGGCGCCGACCGGCTCTCCCTCTTCGCCCTCGACCCGACCGGCGAGCGGCCCACCCTCCACGGCACCGTCCCCTGCGGCGGCAACTGGCCCCGCGACCTGGCCCTCGACCCGTCGGGCCGCTTCCTCTACGCCGCGAACGAGCGCTCCGGCGACGTCACGTGGTTCACGGTCGACCGCGAGTCCGGGGTGCCGGTCCGGGGCGGCAGCGTGCCGGTACCGGCGCCGTCCTGCGTGGTGTTCGCCTAGAGATCTAGACCGCCGGCTCCGCCACGCCCACGAGGTAGTTGCGCGCCGCGGGCCGTACCTCCGCCGCCCAGCCGAGGGCGGCCAGGTCCCCGGTGAGCGCCTCGGCGTCGTGGAAGACCTTCACGATGCGGTACCGGCTGCCGTCGTCGAGCTCGCGCACGGCCGCCGGGGCGGACTCGTCCGTCAGCAACTCCTCGTCCGCGGCCATGGACGGCCCGTCGTCGACGAAGACCACCTTGCCGCCCGGAGCGAGGGAGGCGGCAACGGAGCTCCAGAACCCCGGCATCCGGGCCGGCGGCACATGCGACAGCCAGAACCCGAAGAAGACGGTGTCGTAGCGCCGCGACGGCCGCCAGTCGAACAGATCGGCCTGCTCGAACCGTACGTTGGGCGCGGACACCCGCTCCCGCGCGATCGCGAGCACTTCCTCCGACGCGTCGACGGCCGTCACGGACGTGGCCCGCGGCGCGAACACCGCGGTCCACTGCCCCGTCCCACAAGCCAGCTCCAGCACATCCCCGCGAACGGGCCACTCCGCACTGCCGCGCAACAGCTCCCGCAGATCCGCCCGTTCCGCATACGGCCGGTCATACTCGGGCGCCCGTGCCCGGTAGTAAGCCATCTGTTCCGTCACCAAGGCGTCATCAAGGCTCATCCCCCGACCGTAACCACCAAATACCGCCCTCGTCCCCCCTTCAACCGCCCCGTGCACCGAGCCGATCAAGCCCGTCCGGCGATTGAGGACACCCGAGCCCGTAGGGCGACAAAAAGAGGGGCCCGGGACGCCGTCCCGAGCCCCGACCCCCGACCGCTCAGCCGCCGGAGGCAACCGGCTGGGGGGAGATGCCAAGCGCCGTCGTGTACTTCGCCAGCGCGAGCTTGCCCATCGCCGGATACGCCCCCAGCGGCTCCGCGACGGCGCACCCCGCGTCCTTGGCGGCAGCCTCCAGCACGGTCGGGTCGAGCTCGGGACCGACGAGGTACGGGGCCAGCGCCAACTGCTGCGAACCGGAGCCGCGCAACTGCTCGGCGGTGGCGGCGACCGCGCCCTCCTCGTCGAGCGCCGCGGCCATCACCGGCACGGCGAGCCGCGCGGCGAGCAGCATGCCGGTGATCCCGGCGGCCTGCACGGCCTCCTCGCCGCCTATGGAGGCGAGGATGATCCCGTCCGCGGCCGTGGTCACGGCGAAGAGGCGGGCGCGGTCGGCGCGGGCCAGACCGGCCTCCGAGAGCCGCACGTGCAGCGCCTCCGCCAGCAGCGGGTGCGGGCCGAGCACATCGGTCAGCTCCGCGGCGACCCGGCTGTCGGCGATGGCCTGCCGGATCTGCCGCAGCTGCGCGTTGTCCGGGCCGGCGAGCAGCGGCACGACGACGCCGACGGGCCCGGCCGGCTCCTGCGCCTCGACACCGGCCGCGAGCGCCTGCTCGTAGCGGGCGGTGCGCTCCTTCGCGGCGTGCGCGAGCACGGACGCCAGCGAGGGGAACTCCGCGGAGATCGGGAAGTCGGTGAGCTCACCCTCCACGAAGCCGACCCGCGCGTCCAGACCGGGCAGCTCGGAACGGGCGATGCTCACCACCTCGTCGGCGAGCATGCGCGTGGCGGCGCTGGGCGTGCCGGGCACCGCGAGCACAAGAGACGGCGCGCCCTCGGGGGCGGCCACGGGTTCCGGACGACGGTGGCGTCCGGGCTGTCGGGGTCGCGGCATTCGTACGGGCAGGCCGGATGCGGGCCCAGTGGGGGTGCTCATGGCGCCGCATGCTACTGGCTCGACCGGCTTCGTTGTTCGGTCAGGGTGCAGGTGAGCGGTTTCCGTCCGAGATTGTCCTTTCAGTTACGAATCCTGCAAGTGTCCTGGTCCGGAGGGGTGTGCGGGACATTCGAAGTGAATTACGGCACATGAAGCAGACGCCGGTCGAGCGGCAGCCGGAGCCCGTCCGCGGCGAGCGCGGAGGCGATCACGAGCGACCCGTGCAGGGGGTCGCCGGCCGCGGGCACGACCGTGGCCTGCGGAAGCTGCCCGGCCAGCTCCTCCCGCAACGGCCCGAGCAGCGGCTCGCCCATCTTGAACAGGCCGCCGGTCAGGGCGACCTCGCCGCCGTCGGCCGGGCAGACCGCCGCGGCGGCCTCGGCGATGTGGGCGGCGGCCCGGCCCAGGATGCCCGCCGCCACGGGGTCGTCGGCGGCGCAGCGCGCCACGTCCGGTGCGAAGGAGGCCAGCGCCGCCGGGCGGTCGGTACGCGGATAGATCCGGCCCGGCAACTCGACGGCGGGCCCGAAGCGTTCCTCGGCGAGCGCGAGCAGCGCCTTGCTCCCGCCGCGCCGCCCGTCGAAGGAGCGCATCGCGGCGTCGAGCCCGGCCTGTCCGATCCACGCGCCGCCGCCGCAGTCGCCGAGCAGATGCCCCCACCCGTCGGCCCGCCGCCAGCCCGCGAGGTCGGTGCCGAGGGAGATCATGCCGGTGCCCGCGGCGACGACCGCCCCGCGCCGCTGCCCGAGCGCACCCGCGTACGCGGTGACACCATCGGCGGCCAACGCGAGCCGCTGGACGCCCAGTTCACGCGCGAACGCGCCCGGCAAATCGGCCCGCAGCCCGTCGCCGAGCGTCGCCATCCCGGCCGCCCCCAACGCGACAGCGGACAAGGCGATATCCCCGGCCCGGTCCAGCAACTCCCGTGCCATCGGCACCAGTTGCTCGACCATGTGCCCGGGGTCGATCCCGGAGCCTGACGTACGCACAGGTACGGACGAAGCGTTCGTCAGCGCCCGCCCGATGTCACCGACGGGCGCGAGGGCGACCCGGAGCCCGGAGCCGCCCGAGTCCACCCCGAGCACCCACCCGGCCGCGGTCATGGAAGCTGCCAGTTGACGGGCTGCGCGCCCTGGCGTTCGAGAAGGTCGTTGGCCCGGCTGAACGGCCGCGAGCCGAAGAAGCCGCGGTCCGCCGACATGGGGGAGGGGTGCGAGGACTCGACCGCCGGGTAGTCGCTGAGCAGCGGCCGCAGGTTGCGCGCGTCACGGCCCCACAGGATCGACACGAGCGGTGTGCCGCGGTCGGCGAGGGCGCGGATGGCCTGCTCGGTGACCTGCTCCCAGCCCTTGTCGCGGTGCGAGGCCGGACGTCGGGGCGCAACGGTCAGTGATCTGTTCAGCAGCAGCACGCCCTGCTGCGCCCACGGGGTCAGGTCCCCGTTGGACGGCTGCGGCAGGCCCAGGTCCGCGTTCAACTCGCGGTAGATGTTGATGAGGCTGGGCGGCAGGGGGCGTACGTCCGGGGCCACGGAGAATGACAAACCAACAGCGTGCCCCGGCGTGGGGTAGGGATCCTGTCCGACGATCAGCACCCGCACGTCGTCGAACGGCTGCTGGAAGGCGCGCAGTACGTTGGCGCCCGCCGGGAGGTAGGTGCGCCCGGCGCCGATCTCCGCGCGGAGGAATTCCCCCATCGCGGAGATCTGCCCGGCCACGGGCTCGAGGGCCTTCGCCCAGCCCGCTTCGACGATTTCATGCAGAGGTCGTGGTGCCACGGGCGTCACCCTACTGCCGTCCCGGCACCGCGCCTCAACCGGCCGCCGTCAACCGCCCGCCGTGGTAAGGGTGATGCCCCCTACCGTGTCGAGAGCCGTGCGCAGTGCCCACGGTGTCGCCGCCGCCCACGCCTGCGGGGAGCAGGAGTGCGGATAGGGGACCGGGCGGGCGGCGTCGGCGCGCGGGTAGCCGCCGAGCACCTCGGGGAGCCGGTGCCCGTGCCCGGCCGCCGCGTCGACCAGGCCGGATGTCAACCGGCGCAGCTCGTCGGCGAGACCGTAGCGGGCGAGGCCGAGCGCGATGACGGCGTTGTCGTGCGGCCAGGCGCTGCCGCGGTGGTACGACAGCGGGTGGTACGGCCGCTGGTCCGCGGCGAGCGTACGGATCGCCCACCCGGAGAAGAAGTCCGGTTCGAGGAGGCGCCGGCCCACGCGCCGGGCGCGGTCCTCGTCGAGGATGCCGGACCACAACAGATGCCCGGCGTCCGAGGCGAGAGCGTCGACCTGGCGGCCCGACCCGTCGAGGGCGAGCGCCGGGAAGTCGTCCTCGGCCAGCCAGAAGTCACGGGCGAAACGCGCCCGCAGCTCGTCGGCGAGCCCGTCCAACTCCCGTGCGTACGCGCCGTCCTGCCACACCTCCGCGGCGAGCCGGGCCGTGCGGCGCAGCGCGTCGTACGCGTACCCCTGGGCCTCGGACACGGCGATGGGGCCGTCCGCCTGGGTGCCGTCCTTGAAGCAGACGGCGCCGGCGGAGTCCTTCCAGTTCTGGTTGACGAGGCCGTTCGGGTCCGGCTCATATACGAGGTATCCGTGCTCGCGCAGGCCGCCGTCGCCGAGCATCCAGTCGACGGCGGAGCGCGCGTGCGCCTCCAGGCGGGCGGCGAGTGCCCCGTCCTTCGTCGCCTCGTAGTGGGCGTGAAGGAGCACCAGGAACAGCGGCGTCGCGTCGATCGTCCCGTAGTAACGCCCGTACGGCACCTGCCCGAAGTGGGCCAGCTCGCCGCGCCGCGTCTCGTGCACGATGCGGCCGGGCTGCTCGCCGCGGAACGTGTCGTACTCCCGCCCCTGCGCGGCGGCGAGCGCGCTCAGCGTGCCGGCCGCGAGGGCGGGCCGGTAGGGGAGCATGAAGTACGAGGTGAGCAGCGAGTCCCGGCCGAACAGGGTGAGGAACCACGGCACACCTGCCGCCGGGATGCTGACGGGTTCACCGTCCACACCGGGAGCGGAGATCGTCAACAGGTCGAGATCCGCGAGCCCTTGAGCGCAAGCCGCGCCCAAGGCTCTCAACTCGGCCAAGTCGTCTGCTACGTCGCCGAGTTCGGCCTCGCCGCCGCGAACCCGGGTCGCCGGGATCTGTGGTCCGCCGTGCGGATGCGCCGTGACACGCAGTCGCAGCTCCGCCCGGCCGTGCGGCGCCAGATCCAGCCGCCACGTCAGCTCGCACGGGCCCTCGCCGCGCACGGAGTCGGGCGCGGGCGTCGCGGACACGACGGTGCGGGAGTGCCAATCGGCCCTGTGGTAGGCGAACTCGACACCCGTGTCCCTGCGGTGAGCCGTGCGCTCCGCGCCGGGCTTGGGGTAGCGGCGCTCGTCCGCGCGCAGCTCGAAGGTGTCGGCGAAGTCGGCGTCCGCGGTGATGACGACCTCGGCGACGAGCGGGTCCGGACTGTTGCTGACCAGATGCAGGGTCTCCGTGAACTCGCCCGCTGTGACGGCCTGTTGGCGGAACACGGTGTACGCGGGCGGCGCGTCGCGGGTCCCCTCCGGGGTGAGCACACACTCCCCGGCCGGCCCGACGGGGGAGAGCACCACGGGCGCGGTGCCGTCGACGGTGAGCTGCCAACGGCTCAGGTGCCGGGCGTCGCGCACGAACAGCCCGTCCGGCGTGGCACCGCGCGTACCGGTGACACCGCCGTCGGGGTCGATGTGCGCGAACGTGCCGTCGCGCACGAGTTGGGCGCGCGTCATGCCGTCGTCTCCCCATCGTTGAGCAGGTCAAGAGTGAGGGCCGCCGTCCACGAGAACGAGCGGGCGCCGCGCGCCGCGCCCGTCGTCGGGTCGACGTACTCCGCGAACCCGGACGCGCCCGCCGTGTCGAGGAACGCGCCCCGGATCCGGTCGGCGTGGGTGTGCCGGCCGTGGGTGCGCAGGCCGCGCTCGATGAGCCACGCGGTGTTGAACCAGGCGGGACCCCGCCAGTACCGGGTCGGGTCGAAGGCCGGGCCCGTCAGGTCGTAACTCGGCACGAGGGCCGTGGAGTCGGCGTGGAAGGCCGGGCCGTCCAACGTCGACACCAGGCGGTCCACGACCGCCTCGGGCAGCCCGGGCGCGAGCAGCGGAACGAGCCCCGCCACGCTGCGCGCCGGCACGAACGCGTCGTCGACCAGATCGCGGGCCCGGAACAGGCCGGCCTCTTCGTCCCACAGTCGTGTCACCAGCGTGTCGGTGAGCTTCGCCGCCTGCGCCTCGTGCGCGTCCGGGGCGCCGCCCACGCGTTCCGCGATCTCGGCGAGCGCCAGCTCGCTCGCGATCAACAGGGCGTTCACGCACGGGTCTTCGAGCCGGAACGGATGCGCGGCCGCACGGTCGTCGTACCCCGCGTCGCGGTAGTCGACGGCGAGCCGCACATAGCGGCCGTAGTCGAGGTCCGTGGGACGGTCCGCCGGGTGGCCGTGGTCGAGGTCGGCGCGCCGGTAGCCGCGGGGATCGGCCGGGGTGATGCGGGTCAACGGGGCGTCCCAGCAAGGGCTGTTGTCCATGCCGGGCTCCCACGGATGCACGATCGCCGCGAGCCCGCCGCCGCCCAGGTCACGCCGGTCGAGGAGGTAGCGGTGCCACGCCACGAGGCGCGGATACACCCGGTCCAGGAAGCCGCGGCGCCGCGACTCGGCCTCATCGGCCCGGTGCACGAGCCACGCGGCCAGCGCGTGCACGGGCGGCTGGACGATGCCCGACGTCTCCGGCGAGGCGGGCGCGCCCACCCCGGCGCCCGCCGTGGACGAGCGCCAGAAGTCGGGGCTCGGGAAGTACGCCCCGTTCGGCACCGCCGAGTTGAACACGATGTGCGGGACACGCCCGTCGCCCCACTGCGCGGCGAGCAGCGTCTCCAGCTCGCGCTGCGCCCGGCGCGCGGACAGGTGCCGCAGGCCGATCGCGATGAACGCGGAGTCCCAACTCCACTGGTGCGGATACAGAGTTCGGGACGGCACCGTGTTCGCGCCCACCCAGTTGTCGAGGAGGACCCGGCCCGCGCCGCGCCGCAGCGCCTGGCTCGCGGTGGCGGTACGGGTGGGCCCGTCGAGGAGAGCGGTCACGCGCCGGACCCCTTGAGGAACGCCGGCACCGAGCGGACCGCCTCGACCGGGTCGCCGGTCAGCCGGCACTCGGCCGCGAGGTACCCCTCGTAGCCGGCGGTGTGCAGGGCGCCCAGCCACGCCTGCCAGTCGAGGTGCCCCGCGCCCGGCTGGAAGCGGTTGGAGTCCGACACCTGCGCGTGCCCGATGTAGGGGGCGTGGGTGAGGATCGCCTGCGCGGGGTCCGACTCCTCGATGTTCATGTGGTAGCTGTCGATGCCGATCCGGACCGAGTCAAGACCGACCTCCTTGATCAACTCGGCTGCCTGCTCAAGGCGGTTGACCATGTGGTCCTCGTACCGGTTGAGCGGTTCGAGGTAGAGCGTGACGCCCTCGGCGGACGCGTGCTCGCCGAGCTCGGTGAGCCCTTCGAGCAGGATCTCGCGGTCCCGGCGCTCCGAGCGCGGCGGCTCGAACGGGGGAGCCGGCGCGAGAACATCCCGTACGAGGCCGGGGTCTGCGCGCCGAGTCCGCCGAGCTCCGCGATGACGGACAGCTGCGACTTCATCTGGACGATCGCGTCGCGGCGCAGCCCGTCGTCGAAGGCGCCGAAGAAGTGCAGCATCTCGACGCACACGGTCGGCATGACGACGCCGTCCTTGAGCGCCTGCTTCAACTCCGGGAGCCGGGAGGCGAAGTGCAGGTCGCCCTTGGCGCGCAGCTCGATGGCGTCGTACCCGGCGCCCTGCGCGAACTCCCATTTCTCCTGGAGGCTCTCGCCGGGCAGCAGCTGTTCCTGGGCAGCGAACTTCAGCATGTTCTCTGGGTACCTCTCAGGCCCGCTGGGGCCGTGTCGGGCGTGTGGTGGGGCCGGCTCGGAACGTCTCAGAACGCCAGGACGACCTGGAGGGCGTCCGCGGGGCGCTCGTCGAGCAGCACGTAGGCGTCGGCCGCGTCCGCGACCGGGACGACATGGCTGACGAGGGACTCCACGTCCACCTGCCCCTCGGCGACGAGCCGCAGGAACGTCTGCTGGAGGCGCTCCACCGTCCAGCGCCCGGACAGCGGTGCCGGGACGCCGCCGATCTGCGAGCAGACGATCTCGACGCGGTTGTGGTGGAACTCGTCGCCGAGCCGCAGGCCCATGCCGTCGCCCTGGTAGAAGCCGGAGGCGACGACGCGGCCGCCGACGGTCACCGAGCGCACGGCCTGGTGCAGCGCCGGGTAGACGCCGCTGATCTCGATGGCGAGGTCGGTGCCGCGGCCGCCGGTGGCCTCGCGGATGCGCTCGGCGACGGCGTCCGTGCGGGCGTTGAGCGTGGCGTGGGCGCCGTACTTCTTCGCCGACTCCAGGCGGGCGTCCATCGCGTCGACCGCGGTGACGCGGGCGCCGCTGAGCTGGGCGAGGCGGGTGGCGATCAGGCCGATGACGCCCTGGCCGAACACGGCGACGTCCTCGCCGAGGTTGATGCCGCCGGCCAGGATCGCGTTGTACGCGATGGCACCGACCCGGGCGAAGGCGCCGGCGAGGGGTTCGAGGCCCGCCGGGAGCGTGTGGCCGATCATGCGCTCGGCCGGGACGATGCCCTCGCTGCGGTGGCCCCAGATGCCCCACACGAGGTCGCCGACCTTGGGCATGCCAGGCGTGTCGGCCAACTCCGGGGAGACCTCGGTGACTTCGCCGACCTCGGAGTAGCCCCAGCCGACGACCGGGTAGCTGATGCCCGCCTCGTCGTCGCGGAACAGCCGGGCGTCCGCGTCCCAGGTCCGGGTCAGATAGGGGTTCGTGCCGCGGTAGGCGGTCAGCTCCGTGCCGGCCGATATGCCCGAGTAGCGGGTGTGGACGCGCAGGTGGCCGGGCGGCAGCTCCAGGCTCTCGTGCTCGGCCACCTCCACCTGGCGGGGACCTGTGAATTGAACGACGCGTTCCACGGACGACTCCGAAAAAGGGTGGTGCGGCTGTTGGTTGAGTCGACGATATCCGCAACTTATGTCTTGTCAACAGGCAAAAGTAGTGCTGAGATGCGTGCTTGATAGACGTAAGTCGGCGATGGGGACGGGCAATGCGCACCAGGACACGACGGTCGAGGATGACCGCGGTCGGCGCCACGGCAGCCTTGGGCATGGGACTGCTCACCGGCTGCTCCAGCAGCACGGGGCCGGGCACACCGGACCGTGAGATCACCGTGTGGTCCCAGGAGAACCTCCCGGACCGCGTCGCGGCGACGCAGAAGATCATCGACGGCTTCGAGAAGAAGACCGGCATCAAGGTGCATCTCGTCGGCGTCGACGAGGGGCAGATGCCCCAACTCATCATGTCCGCCGCGGCGTCGGGCCACCTGCCCGACGTGATCGGCGCCGCCCCCATGGGCCAGACCTGGCAGATGTACAGCAACGGCTTGCTCAACACGGACATACCCCGGCAGATCGTCAAGAAGCTGGGCCGGGGGACGTTCGACAAGAACGCCCTCAAGCTCACCAGCGACGGCAAGGTCAGCCTCGGTGTCCCCTCCGACGCCTGGCTACAGCTCCTCGTCTACCGCAAGGACGACTTCGCCAAGGCGGGCCTGGGCAAGCCGGACACGTACAACAAGCTCGTCACGGCCGCCAAGAAGCTCACCACCAAGGGGCACGACGGCGTCTCCGCCGCCACCGACCCCTCCGACGTCTTCACCTCGCAGAGCTTCGAGAGCCTGGCGCTCGCCAACGACTGCCAGCTCGTCGACGGCCACGGCAAGGTCACCCTCGACTCCCCGCAGTGCGTCGAGGCGTTCCACACCTACGACCAGCTGGCGCGCCAGTACGGAGCCCCCGGCACCCAGACCGTCGACTCGACGCGCGCCACCTACTTCGCGGGCCGCTCGTCGATGATGATCTGGTCCTCCTTCCTCCTCGACGAGCTGGCGGGCCTGCGCAAGGACGCCCTGCCCAGCTGCCCGCAGTGCGGCAAGGACAAGCAGTTCCTCGCCGACAACACCGGCATCGTCACCGCCCTCAAGGGCGCGAAGGCGAAAAAGGCCGCACAGTTCGGCGAGATCACGTCCTGGGTGACCACCAAGACCGCCGAGACGGCCGCCTCCCGCGAGTTCATCGAGTACATGATGGGCACCGGCTACGAGCCCTGGTTCGGCCAGGCCCCCGAGGGCAAGATCCCGGTCCGCCGCGGCACCGCCGCCGACCCCGGGAAGTACATGACCGCCTGGCGGAACAGCAAGATCGGGGTCGGCGAGCGCAAGCCCCTCGACGAGGTCTACTCGCCGCGGGTTCTCGACCAACTGGCCGGCGGCATCGGCGACCTGCGCCGCTGGGGCATCGAGCAGGGCGAGGGCGCACTGGTCGGCGCCACCAACGGCGAACTGCCCGTGCCGAAGGCCATCGGCGCCATGACCTCGGGCCAGACCTCACCCCGCGAGGCCTCGCGCGAGGCCGAGGAAGAGGTCGCCGCCCTGAAGAAGTCGCTCCAGTAGCAGCCCGCCCGGCCCCTTCCTGAACTCCCCGTCGAAAGCCTCGCCATGACTACCGCAACCACCGGCGCGACACAGCGCCACAACCCGCCGGACGGATCACCGAACCCGCCCGGCGGCCGCCGACCCCGCAAGCCGATGACCGCGAGCCGCCGCACCAACCGCGCGGGCCTCGCCTTCGTCAGCCCCACCTTCCTCGTCGTCCTCGTCGTCGTGGTGCTGCCGATCGTGTGGACCGTGCTGCTCGCCTTCCAGCGCGCCAAGCTCGTCGACATCCAGGGCATGGGCCTGTTCGGCAACTGGAGCCTGCGCAACTTCTCGCAGGTCTTCGACTCCGCCGGCTTCTGGTCCAGCCTCGGCACCACGCTCACGTACACCGTCGGCGCCACCTTCGGCTCCGTCGCGCTCGGCCTGATCGCCGCGCTCGCCCTGCGCAAGCCCTTCCGGGGACGCGGACTGCTGCGCGCCGCGATGCTGCTGCCGTACGTGGCGCCGGTCGTCGCCGTCGCGTTCGTGTGGGAGGTCGCGCTCAGCCCGCAGTACGGCATCGTCAACGAGTGGGGCCAGAAGCTGTTCGGCTGGGACGACCCGATCGCGTTCCTGTCCACGCGCGCGTACGAAGTCCACGTCCTGGGCGTGCACTTCGACATCCCGCTGGCCCTGCTCACGGTGATCGCCTTCGAGTGCTGGCGCTACTTCCCGTTCGCGTTCCTCTTCATCCTCGCCCGCCTCCAGGCGGTCCCGGACGGCCTGGAAGAGGCCGCGAAGGTCGACGGCGCCACACCCACCCAGCGCTTCCGGCACGTCCTGCTGCCGCAGCTGATGCCGGTGATCGCGCTGCTGTGCGTGCTGCGCTTCATCATGACGTTCAACAAGTTCGACGACGTCTACCTGCTGACCGGCGGCGGCGCCGGCACCGACGTCGCCGCCGTGCGCGTCTACGACTTCCTGACCTCGCGCTACGACGTCGGCGCCGCGGCCGCCCAGGCCCTCGTCCTGGCCGTCTCCCTCATGGTCCTGCTGGGCCTGTACTTCAAGTTCTTCGGCAACAAGGTCCAGGAGGAGTCGTGACGACGAGGCCCGCCATGACGCGCGCGCAGTTCGAGGAGCGGTTCTTCGGCGTCGCACGCTGGGTGGTCATCGCGTTCCTCGCGCTGATCACGATCGTGCCCTTCTACTACATGCTGCTGCTGTCGGTGAAGCCGATCGACGCGCTGCTGCTCGACCCCGGCTCCCTGTGGGTGTCGGCCAAGCAGTTCACCCTCGACACGTACACCGAGGTGCTGCGCTCCACCGGCGACGGCGGCCAGGGCTTCCTCCAACTCCTGCGCAACTCGGCCATGGTGTCCCTCGGCACGGTCCTGTTGACCCTGCTCGCGGCCGTCCCCGGCGCGTACGCCATCAGCCGCCTCAAGTTCTTCGGCAACCGCCAGGTCAGCGCGCTGTTCCTCGCGGTCTACATGTTCCCGTCGACGCTGCTCGCGGTCCCGCTGTTCGTGATGTTCGCGAAGATCGGCCTGTCGTCGAGCCTCGTCGGCCTCGCGATCGTCTACGTGGCGCAGACCGTGCCCGTAGCGATCTACATGCTCAAGAACTACCTGGTCACCATCCCGTACTCGATCGAGGAGGCGGCGGCGCTCGACGGTTGCAGCCGCCTCCAGACGGTCCGCAAGGTCATCCTGCCGCTGGCGCTGCCGTCGCTCATGGCCACGGGCCTCTACGTGCTGATGATCGCGTGGAACGAGTTCCTTTTCGCGCTCCTCTTCCTGGCCGCCGACCCCGACAAATGGACGGTGTCGCTCGGCCTCGCCCAGCTGTCCAACGGCATCGAGGTGTCGAAGACGGTGCTCATGGCCGGATCCGTGGTCCTGACGATCCCCGTGGTAATCCTGTTCTTCGCCGCGGAACGCCTGCTGACCGAGGGTCTCACCGCCGGCGCGGACAAGAGCTGACCGGGGGAGACGACCCAGGTGACCAGGGGGAAGAAGACCATGAGCACGCCAAGCCCGGCGAGCGCCGGCCGACTGCTGCAACTGATCCGCGGCGGGCAGGCCAACACCCGCGCCGAGCTGCAACGCGCGACCGGCCTTTCCCGGTCGACGGTGGGGTTCCGCCTCGACGAACTCGACCGGGCGGGCTGGCTGCGCCAGGACACCGGCACCTCCACCGGCGGGCGGCCCTCGCACCGCATCGTCTTCGACCCCGGCCACGCCGCCGTCCTCGCGGTGGACCTGGAGACCCGGTACGCGCGCGTGGCCGTGCTCGACCTCGCGGGCACGGTCCTCGCGGAGCACACCGTCGACCTCGACATCGGCGACGGCCCCGACCGGGTGCTCGACCGGCTGGCCCGCTGCTTCCCGGACCTCCTCGAAACGTCCGGCACCCCCGCCGAGCGGGTCTGCGGCATCGGCCTGTCGGTGCCGGGCCCGGTGGACTGGGAGACCGGACAGGTCGTCCAGCCGCCGATCATGCCGGGCTGGGACCGCTTCCCGATCAGGGAGCGGACGCAGGAGGCGTACGCCGAGCATGTCGGCACCTCCCTGGCGGACACGACCGGCCGGACGATCCCCGTCTTCGTCGACAACGACGCCAACCTCATGGCACTGGCCGAACAGCAGGCGGGCCACCCCGACTGCGCGGCCTTCGTCCTCATCAAGGTGTCCACGGGCATCGGCGCGGGCGTCGTCGTCAACAACGAGATCTTCCGCGGCATCGACGGCGGCGCCGGCGACATCGGCCACATCCGGCTGCACGACAGGCCCGACGCGCTGTGCATGTGCGGGTCCTACGGCTGCCTGGCGGCGGTGGCGAGCGGCCGGGCGCTCGCCAAGGCCCTGAGCAACCTGGGCATGGACGTCGCGTCCGGCACCGACGTGAAGACCCTGCTGGAACAGGGAAACCCGGACGCGGTCCGCCTCGCGCGCGAAGCGGGACAGCGCGCGGGCGAGGTCCTGGTCACGGTGGTCACCCTCCTCAACCCCGGCGTCCTGATGCTCGCCGGCGACCTGGCGGGCATCCCCTTCCTCACCGGAGTGCGCGAACTCCTCTACCAGCGCGCGATGCCGCGCACCACCGCCCACCTCGACGTCGTCACCTCCCGCCTCGGCGACCACGCGGGCCTGACCGGCGCGGCGGCGATGGTCGTCGACGTCCTCTACGCACCGGAACGCGCGGACGCCCGGCTGCGCGCCCTCGCCGATCGCCCCGACCCACAAGCCCAGCAAGCCGCACAAGGAACCTCGTGACCTCGAACCCCGCATGGCCCCACGACCCCGTCCGAGTGGGCCTCGTCGGCGCCGGCCCCTGGGCCCGCACGATGCATGCCCGCATGCTCGCCGCGGGACCGGAGACGAAGCTGACCGCCGTCTGGGCCCGCCGGACGGACGCGGCCCGCGAGACGGCCGAACCCCATGGCGCGACGGTCGCGGGCAGCTTCGACGAACTCCTCGACCACTGCGAGGCGGTCGCCTTCGCCGTACCGCCCTCCGTCCAGGCCGAGTTGGCGCCGAGGGCGGCCAAGGCGGGCAAGGCGCTCCTGCTGGAGAAGCCCCTCGCGCTGGACCTGGCATCGGCGGAACGCCTCGTGGACGCCATCGACGAGGCGGGCGTCGTCTCCCAACTCGTCCTGACGAAGCGCTACCACCCGACGACGCGCCGCTTCATCGAACAGGCGCGGCGCACCGAGGTGACGGGCGCCCGCTCCTGCTACCTCCACGGGGCCTTCCTGGGCGGCGACTTCGCCACGTCCTGGCGCCTGGAACACGGCGCCCTCTACGACCTGGGCCCCCACCTCCTCGACCTCCTCGACGCGGCGGTCGGCCCGATCGCGTCGATCCGCGCCACGGGCGACTCCCGCCGCTGGCTGGAACTGACCTGCGAACACGAGAACGGCGCGGTGAGCCAGGCCTCCCTCTCCGGCCGCGTGTCCCGCCCCCGCGCCCTCACCCGCGTCGAACTCTTCGGCCCGGCCCCGGAACTGATCTACGACACGGCAGAGATCGACCACGAGGAATGCTGGCCGATCCTGCGCCGGGAGTTCGCGGAGGCAGTGCGAACGGGCCGCTCCGGCGAACTGGACGCACACAGGGGCCTGAGACTTCAACGCTTGCTGACACAGGCAGCCCAAGCGTGACCAGCAATTCAAGCCCCTGCGGCGATTGAGCAGCGGGGCCCGGGGCAGAGCCCCGCGACCCAGGGCCTGTCGTGTGGGTCAGGCCGGGCTCGCGGGGGCTGGCACGCACGCTCGCGGCGTTGTCGTCGGTCGCCGACGCTCCGCGTCGACTCCCTCCTCCGCCTTGCGATCGCACGCTTCCCCAAGCTCTCGGCTTCGCTCGAGCAGGGGAGGCCCCATTCCCCCGCTCCCTGATCCGGCCTGACCCACACGACAGGCCCTAACCCCGCCGCACCGAAACCATTGACCCACCCGCCCCCACATGGCACCGTTCCCACATGGGATCGATGCCATACGAGCGCGTTACGGAAGACGTCTACCGCTTCCACGACACCTGCCACGTCTACGTCCTGAGAAGCGGACGCGAAGCCGTCCTCGTCGACTTCGGCGCGGGCCGCGTCCTGGACGAACTCGCCGCCCTGGGCATCGACCGGGTGACGGACGTCCTCGTCACCCACCACCACCGCGACCAGGTCCAGGGCCTGGCCCGCGCCGCCCGCGAGGGCATCCGGATCTGGGTCCCCCCGGTGGAACGCGACCTGATCGACGCGGTCGACGAGCACTGGCGCACCCGCCCCCTGGACAACGACTACGACGTGCGCCAGGACCGCTTCTCGCTCCTGAAGCAGGTCCCGGTCACCGGCACCGTCGCCGAGTACCGCACGGCCCGCCACGGCGCGTTCGACATCCATACCCTGCCGCTGCCGGGCCACACGGTCGGCTCGGTCGGCTACGTCGTGGACGTCAACGGCCGCCGCCTCGCCTTCACCGGCGACCTGATCCACGGCGAGGGCCGCGTCTGGTCGCTCGCCGCGACGCAGTGGGCGTACACCGGATGGCATCCGAACGCCGGGGTGGAAGGCGCCGCGGCGACGATCCTCTCCTGCATCCAACTCCTCCAGTACGAACCGGAGTTGCTCCTGCCGTCCCACGGAGAGACGGTCACCGACCCGCCCGCCGCGGTGACCCGCCTGCGCACCCGTCTCCAGGACCTCATCGACATGCGCCGCGCCACCCCCTGGGAACCCGAGCCGATGCTCGCGAGCCCGTGGAAGCCGGTCACTCCGCACCTCCTGCGCAACGTCACGAGCATGGCCAACTCCTACGCCCTGCTCTCCGACAGCGGCACCGCCCTCCTCATCGACTTCGGCTTCGACCTGATGACCGGCCTGCCCGGCGGCCACGACCGCTCCTCCCGCCGGCCGCTGCTCGCCTCGATCGAGGCGCTGCGCCGCGACCACGGCATCGAGCGCGTCGAGGTCGCCCTGCCGACGCACTACCACGACGACCACGTCGCCGGTTTCAACCTCCTCCGGGAGGTGCACGGCACGGAGGTCTGGGCCCCCGCCCACATCGCCCCCGTGCTCTCCGCGCCCACCCGCTGGGACCTGCCCTGCCTCTGGTACGACCCGATCCCGGTCGACCGCACGCTGCCGGACAGCGGCACCGTACGCTGGCGCGAGTACGAGATCGGCGTCCACGAACTGCCCGGGCACACCCTCTACGCGGCCGCCTACTCCTTCACCGTCGACGGCCGCCGGGTCATCGCCACGGGCGACCAGCAGAACACCGCGTGGACCCCGGACGGCGGTCAGCCGGAGCTGCTCAACTACCAGTACCGCAACCGCTTCCGCATCGACGACTTCGTGCGCAGCGCCGAGCTGTACCAGCGACTGCGCCCGGAAGTGATGATCAGCGGGCACTGGCAGCCGTTCGAGGTGAGCGACGGTTACCTCGACATGCTGTCCACGGAGGGCGCGCGCCTGGCCCGCCTGCACCGTGAACTCCTGCCGCGCGACGTCGACTTCGAGGCGGAAGGCTTCGGCGCGCGGATCTTCCCGTACCGCAGCACGCCCGCGCCGGGCGGCACGGTGCCGCTCACGGTCGAGGTGCGCAACCCGTTCCCCCGGGCGGAGACGGCGCGGCTCGAACTGGTCGTCCCACCCGGCTGGCAAGCGGATCCACCCGTACGCCAACTCAAGCTCGCCGGGCGGGAGACGGCCGAGGCGCGGTTCACCCTGCGTGTGCCCGATGACGCCCCCGCGGCGGAGCGGATGCGGGTCGCGGTGGACATGACGGTGGGGCAAATGGCATTCGGGCAGCAGGCGGAGGCATTGGTGAGCGTGCGATGACGTTGATTCACACCGAGCTGGTGGACGGCGCGGTCGAGGTGCGGGCGGCGGGCTGGGAGATGACGGTCGCCGCGGATGGCCTCGCGGCCGAGCTCCGCGCGAGTGGCTCGCGGGTGTCCGTCCGCCGGTCGCGTGGCTCCGCCCCGGACCCCGCCGGCTCTCGTCCCAAAGGCGGGCTCGATTGCCCCGATGCTTGCCCCGATCCGCGTCTGGCGCCGCCTGGGCCTGGTCGCCACCAGCCCGTCCACCTCGAACTCGCCGGCGCCCTCGACCGCACCGACCGTACCGACGAGACCCTGTCCGTCGAGGCCCCCGTGCTCGATGTCACGGGAGCGCACCCGGTGATCACGATCGGCCGCCGCAGCAGCGCCTGGCGCGCGGCCCGGACCCGGATCACCTGCACGCCCGAAGGTCCCGTGCTCAGCTGGGAGGTCGAGGGTGAAGGCGCCCTGCGGCAGAGCCTGTTGCTCGCCGGGCGTGCCGCGCTCGGCGGTCGTGGGGGCGGCCTGCGCCCGAGTGGTCACGCCTGGCAGACGCTGTTCACGCCGAACCCGGGACCGCCCCGCCGCCTCACCCGGGGCGCCGGCGAGAGCGCCGTCGTCGGGGTGTGCGGCGACGCCCGTCCCGGTCGGGGCCACTGGTTCTTCACGCCCGCCCCGCTCGCCCTCGCCCTGACCGAGGACCGCCTCGACGACACCGCCGACCCGGCCACCGCGCAGGCCCCGCACGGCTGGTGGACCGTATCGGCCGGAGCGCCGCTTCCCGCCCTGACCTTCACCGAGCTGACGTACGTGCCCTCCGACGGCGGCTTCCACCTGGCGCTCGCCCACGAGGGCCACACTCGCGTCGACGGCGTGCACCGCTCGCCCTCCGTGCTCCTCTCGCCCGGCCACCCGGACCCGTACACGGGCCTGCGCGCACACCGCGACTGGCTGGAGCGCGAGGGCTGGACCGCGCACCCGCGCACCGCGCCCGAGGACCGCCCCGCGTGGTGGACGGAGCCGATGTTCTGCGGCTGGGGCGCCCAGATGGCCCGCTCCCGCGCCACCGGCACACCCGCCCCCGCGCTGAGCACGCAGGCCGAGTACGACGCACACCTGGACCACCTCGAAGCCCACGGCCTCGTACCGGGAACCATCGTCATCGACGACAAATGGCAGCAGTCGTATGGGAGTTGGCGTCCCGACGAAGCGCGCTGGCCTTCGCTGAGGAAATGGATCGCGGACCGTCACACGCGCGACCAAAAGGTTCTCCTCTGGTGGCGGGCCTGGGCCACCGAAGGCGTACCCGACGAGCTGTGCGTGCGCACCGCCGACGGCCGCCCGGTCGCCCTCGACCCCACCCACCCCGAGGCCCGCGAACTCCTCGCCGAGAACATCCGGACCATGCTGTCGGCCGCGGGCCCAGACGCACTCGATGCCGACGGGCTGAAGATCGACTTCACGGCCGACACACCCTCCGGCGAAGGCCTGCGCACCCACGACGGCGACGTATGGGGGATCGCGCTCCTGCACGCCTACCTGGACGTCGTGTACGAGGCCGCCAAGGACGCCAAGCCTGACGCGCTCGTGGTCACCCACACCCCGCACCCGGCCTTCGCCGACGTCACCGACATGATCCGGCTCAACGACATGCTGCGCCTCGACGACCCGGACCCGTACGCGCGCGTGGTGCCACAGATGCGGCTGCGCGCCGCCGTCGCCACGGCCGCCTGCCCCGACACACCCGTCGACACCGACGACTGGTGCGCGCCCGACCGCGAACAGTGGCGCGAGTACACCGGGATGAAGGACGAACTCGGCGTCCCCGCGCTCTACCTGAGCACCCACGTGGACCGGACGGGCGAGCCGCTGGAGGACATCGACTACGCTGCGTTGCGGACGATGTGGGCCCGATGGCGCGGACGTGACCAGCGCGGGGACCGCATAGCGGGGGCGACGGGAAGGACGGCCTGATGGCGAACGGGGCGGCCGCTGCGCGCGGCGGAGGCTCGGGCGGCAGACGCGCGCGGGCGACCCTGCGCGACGTCGCTGAGGCCGCGGGCACCTCGCGCTCCACCGCCTCCCGGGCGCTCGGCGGCCACGGCTACGTCGCCGACCACATCAAGGAGCGCGTCGAGGCCGCCGCCGAGCGGCTCGGCTACGTACCCGACGTGTCGGCGCGCACCCTGAAGGGGCGCAGCAGCGGGCTCGTGGGCGTCCTCGTCTCCGACCTGCGCAACCAGTTCTACGCCGAGCTGGCCGCGGGCGTGGAACACACGCTGTCCGCCGCGGGCTACCAGATGGTCCTCGTCGACGACCACGCCGACGAGGAGCGGGCCGCCGCCGGGGCGCGCGCGTTCCTGGCGATGCGGGCCGACGGGGTGCTGCTCACGCCCGTCGCGCGCGGGGCCACCGAGACCCTCGTCGGGCACGGCGTCCCGGTCACCGAGCTGGACCGCAGATCGGGAGTGCGCGGCTGCGACGCCGTCGCCATCGACAACGAGCGGGGCGCGCGGCTCGCCGTCGAGCACCTCATCGGGCTCGGCCACCGTGACATCGCCATCGTCGTCGACGAGGTCCAGTGGGACACCGGGCGCAACCGGCTCAAGGGCTATCGGGCGGCGCTGCGGGACGCGGGTCTTCCCGTGCCGCGCCGGCACGTCCTGGACCTGAGCCAGGGCGAGGACGACCAGGCCGAGCAGCTCGCCGTCTTCCTCGACGGAAACCCGTCCCTGACCGCCGTGTTCGCCGCGAACAACGTCATGGCCGAGCTCGTGTGGCAGGAACTCAAGCGGCGCGGCTCCGCCGTACCGGAGGACTGCTCGGTCGTCTCCTTCGACGACCTGGCATGGATGAAGATGGTCGAGCCCGGCCTGAGCGCCGTACGGCAGCCCGTGTTCGACCTCGGGGGACGGGCCGCCGAGCTGCTGCTCGACCGGGTCGGACGGGACGGGACAGGACGGTCCGAATCGGTCGTCCTCCAGCCCGAGTTGGTGCTGCGCGGCTCGACCGCCCCGCCCAAGAGCTGACCCCACCCGGACCCACCGCTCAATTCCAGCAACTGCCCGGCCGAAAACCGTTGACGCTCGGACCGGACGTGGTTACGTTCTCACATGGGATCGATGCCACACCGCGGACGTCGTCAGGACGCCGGTGGAACAGAGCCGCATCCCCTTCCCCTCGTGTAGCTCGCCACTCAAAGGAGAGATGATGGCGGCACCACCCCAGCGCATACGCCGCAAGGCGGCGGGACTCGCCGCGGCGTTCGCCCTGCTGCCGGCCCTGTCCGGCTGCGGCGGCGTGAGCATGGCCGACAGCGGCGACTCCACGTTCACCACCATGGGGTTCATGCAGTCCGACGCCCTCGCGACCGACCGCATGGACGCGGCCCGCAAGGCCCTCAAGCCCGACGGCCTGCGCATCCAGGTCAACGAAGGCGCCTTCGACTCGCAGCAGTTCCTCTCCGCCGTCGCCGCGGGCGACGCCCCCGACGCGGTCGTCATGGACCGCACCCTCGTCGGCGGCTACGCGGCACGCGGCGCCCTGATGCCGCTGACCGACTGCCTCAAGCGCGAGCACATCGACACCGACGGCTACGTGAGGACCGCCATCGACGAGGGCTCCCTCGACGGCACGGTGTACGCGCTGCCCGACTCGTACGACAGCCGGCTCCTTCTCACCAACGACAAGGTGCTCAAGGAGAACGGCACCAGCGCCGCCCAGTTCTCCACCGGAAACTGGAAGAAGCTGGAGGCGGCGACGCGCAAGCTGCAGAAGCGCAGCGGCGGCAAGCTCACCCGGATCGGCTTCGACCCGAAGATCCCCGAGTTCTTCCCGATGTGGGCCAAGGCCAACGGCGCCGACCTGATCAGCGCCGACGGCCGCACCGCCGAGCTGAACGACCCGAAGGCCGTACAGGCGCTGACGTACGCGGTGAAGCTGGTCGACGCGCAGGGCGGCTGGGGGAAGCTGAAGGCGCTGCGCGACTCCTTCGACATGTTCGGCGCGAAGAACGAGTTCGTGCGCGGACAGCTCGGCTCGTTCCCGATGGAGGACTGGTACGTCAACGTCCTCGCCGGCGCCTCGCCCAAGATCGACCTCGCGCCCGACGTGTTCCGCGGCCGCGACGGCAAGCCGCTGAACTGGTCATCGGGCCTCGGCTGGGCGATCCCCAAGAATGCCAAGCACCCGCGGGCCGCCTGCAAGTTCGTCAAGACGATGACGTCGACGAAGACGTGGGTGCACGCCGCGCGGGCCAAGGCGAAGGAGGCGCGCGCGAAAGGCTCGCCCTACACCGGTGACGTCACCGGGAACCTCGCCGCGGACCGCATCATCGAGCACGACGTCTGGAAGCCGACCGGCAACAAGGCCTTCGACAAGGCGACCCGCATCGTCTTCGACCTCTCCCGCAAGGGCTTCGCTGTCCCGTCCAACGCGGCGGGCAGCGAGTTCAAGGACGCCTGGCAGTCCGCGGTGAACCGGGTCCTGTCCGGTGAGCAGACCCCTCAGCAGGCCCTCGACCAGGCGCAGCGCAAGGCGCAGAGCGCGCTCGACCTCGCCAACGAAGGACGTGAGTAGCGTGCAGTCCGTCCTCACCCCGAAGCCTCCGAAGGCCGCGAAGGGCCGGAAGTCCGCCGGCTCCCCGGACCCGGCCGCGGGCAAGGCCGGTCTGCGCGGCAGCGCCCGGCGCCGCGAGATCTGGGCCGCGTACGGCTTCATCTCGCCGTGGATCATCGGCTTCGTCGTGTTCACCGCGGGACCGATGCTCGCCAGCCTCGTCCTGTCGTTCACCGACTACGACGCCATCGGCTCGACCCACAACGTCGGGTTCGCCAACTACCAGCAGCTCTTCGAGGACCCGCAGGTCGCGAAGTCGCTGATGAACACGCTGATCTTCGCCGTGATGCGGGTGCCGCTGTCCATGGCGTTCGCGCTCGTGCTCGCCATGCTGCTGCTGAAGGTCGGCCGCACCGCCGGGTTCTTCCGCACCGTGTTCTACCTGCCGGTGATGACACCGCCGGTCGCCGTCGGCATCCTCTTCCTGCTCCTGTTCAACGGCAACGTCGGCCTCATCAATCACGTCCTCGGCTTCTTCGGCATCCAAGGACCGTCCTGGACCACCGACAGCTTCTGGGTGAAGCCGGGCCTCGTGCTCACCAGCCTGTGGTCGGTCGGATCGACCGTCGTCATCTACTTCGCGGCGCTGCGCAACGTCCCCAAGGACCTTTACGAAGCAGCCGAGTTGGACGGCGCGGGCCGCTGGACGTCGTTCCGGCACGTGACGCTCCCGCAGATCTCCGGCACGCTGTTCTTCACGCTGATCGTCAACACGATCGCCTCGCTGCAATCGTTCACGGAGGCGTACACCGCGTTCTTCGGGACCGCCACCACGCAGTCGTACAGCAGCGACGCGGCCCTGTTCTACGTCGTCTACCTGTTCCAACAGGCCTTCCAGTACATGCACATGGGCTACGCCTCCGCGCTCGCGTGGCTGCTGTTCCTGGTGATCCTCGTCATCACGGTCATCCAGGCCAAGGTCAGCAAGCGGTTCGTCTACTACGAGGGTGACCAGCGATGACCCAGCTCACGATGCGGCCCGACACGAAGGAAGCGGCAGTCAAGCGGGTGCTGCGCGTCGTCGGTGTGCTGCTCGCCTCCGTCGTCTTCCTCTACCCGTTCGCGTGGCTGATCAGCGCCTCGCTCAAGCCGTCCACGGACGTCTTCGACAACGCGCTGATCCCGCACGTCGTGCAGTGGTCGAACTACCAGGAGCTGTGGAAGGCGCTGCCGCTGTTCACGTGGATCGGCAACAGCGTCGCCGTCACCCTGGCCGCCGCCGTCACCGTCACGGTCAGCAGCGCCGTCGTCGCCTTCGGGTTCGCGTACTTCCGCTTCCCCGGCCGCGACACCCTGTTCGCGCTCGTCATCGGCACGATGATGCTGCCGGCCGCCGTCACGATGGTGCCGCAGTACATGGTGTGGAACTGGCTGCACCTCGCCAGCTCCCAAGTCCCGCTGTGGGCACCCAACTTGTTCGGCAGCGCCTTCTACATCTTCCTGCTCCGCCAGTTCTTCCTCGGCCTGCCGCGCGAGCTGTTCGAGGCGGCGCGGGTGGACGGCGCCGGTTACTGGACGCTGTTCTGGCGGATCGCGGTACCGCTGTGCCGGCCCGCCCTCATCGTCACCTTCATCTTCGAGGTCCAGGCCTCCTGGACCGACCTCGTCCGACCCCTCATCTATCTGCGCGACCCCCAGCTGTACACGGTGCCGCGCGGCCTCAAGGCCGTACTGGACCAGTTCGGCGACGGCGGTGAGATGCGCTGGGAGATCGTCTGCGCGGCCAGCGTCGTGGTCACCGTGCCGATGATCATCGCCTTCTTCGTCTGCCAGCGGCAGTTCACGCAGGGCATCGCCACCACTGGAAGCAAGGGCTGAACAGTCACATGACCAACCAAAGCGTGCTCGCGCTCGACATCGGTGGCACCAAGCTCGCGGCCGGCGTCGTCCGCGAGGACGGGGAGGCGCTGTCGTTCCTGACCGTGCCCACCCGCGTCGAGGAGGGCCCCGACGCCTGCCTCGACCGTCTCTTCGCGCTCGGACGCGACGCCTTGACCGCCGCCGGGATCGCACCGGATGACGCGCCGCGAGAGCTGCTCGGCTGCGGCATCGGCTGCGGCGGGCCCCTCGACTCGACGTCCGGCGTGCTCGTCGCGCCGCCGCACCTGCCGGGCTGGCTCGACATCCCCATCACCCAACTCGCCCACGACGCATACGGGTTGACGTCCGTCCTCGACAACGACGGGACGGCCGGCGCCGCGGGGGAGTGGCGGTTCGGCGCGGGCCGCGGCACCCGCCACCTCGTGTACCTCACCGTGTCCACCGGCGTCGGCGGCGGCTTCGTCGTCGACGGGCGCACCTACCGGGGCGCGGCGGGCAACGGCGGCGAGCCCGGCCACATCACCGTCCGCTCCGACGGCCGGACCTGCAAGAGCTGCGGCCGGGCCGGCTGCCTGGAGGCGTACGCGTCCGGCACCTCGATCGCCGAACGCGCCCGTGAGGCCCTCGCGGGCAACCGACGGACCGTGCTCGCGGGCCTGCCGAACGGCGACGTCACCGCCGCCGACGTGGCGCGCGCCGCCCGCGACGGCGACGGACTCGCCGCCGAACTGTGGCAGGAGACCTGCGAACTCCTCGCCCAGGGCCTCGCCTCCATCGTCAATCTCTACGAGCCGGAACTCGTCGTCCTCGGCGGCGGCGTCACCCGCTCCGGCGAACAACTCCTCGCCCCCGTACGGGAGATGGTGGCCCGGCTCGCCATGGGACCGGCCGCGAACGCGGCCCGCATCGTCACCGCCACCGGCGGCGACAAGGCCGGTGTGCTCGGCGCCGCCGCCATCGCCTTCGAACGCCTCACGGAACACAACGGGTCCGCCGCCGATCTCGCCCGGGTCTGACCCCGCGCGCGACCCCGCCACCTCGCCCCGCCGAACGCCCCGACGCCTCGCTTCAGGAGCACCATGTCCGCCCCGCCCTCCTCCGCCCGCCTCAGTCCGGCGACCCAGATCGCCGAACACGTCGCCGCCGCGCAGCGCCTCGAGGAACTGCTGCCCACCCTGCGCACCGTCGGCGACGCGCTGATCGAGGTGTTCCGCCGCGGCGGCCGCCTCTACACCTTCGGCAACGGCGGCAGCGCCGCCGACGCACAGCACCTGGCGGGCGAGTTCATCGGCCGCTACCTGCGCGAACGCCGGGCGCTCCCGGCGGTCTCGCTCGTCACGGACCCCTCCGTCGTCTCCTGCATCGGCAACGACTACGCGTACGAGGAGGTCTTCGCCCGCCAGGTCGAGGCCCTCGTCACCGCCGACGACATGGTGGTCGGCTTCACCACGTCCGGGCGCTCCGCGAACGTGATCCGGGGCCTTGAGGAAGCGGGCAGGCGCGGCGCGCGCACCGTCCTCTTCGCGGGCGGTGACAACGATGGCATGCCCGCAGCCGCCCACGCCGAGCACGTCCTCGTCGCCCCCGCACACACCACTGCCCGTATCCAGGAGATGCACCTCACCCTCCTGCACCTGCTCAGCGAGCACGTCGACGCCTGGGCCGCGGGCCCGGACGCCCACCACCCGCACGACCACCGCCCGGAGGCCGCCGTATGACCACCGCGAAGCCCAACTCCCGCGAGCGCACCCTGCACCTCGTCGGCAACGCCCACATCGACCCGGTGTGGCTGTGGCGCTGGCCGGAGGGCCTCCAGGAGATCCGGGCCACCTTCCAGTCCGCGATCGACCGCATGGAGGAGTACCCCGACTTCGTGTTCACCTGCGACTCCGTGATGTACCTGGAGTGGATCGAGACCCACGACCCCGAGCTGTTCGCGAGCATCCGCAAGCGGGTCGCCGAGGGCCGCTGGCAGATCGTCGGCGGCTGGTGGATCGAGCCCGACTGCAACATCCCGTCCGGCGAGTCCTTCGTCCGACAGGCCCTGTACGGGCAGCGGTACCTGATCGAGAAGTTCGGCGAGGCCGCGACGATCGGCTGCAACCTCGACCCGTTCGGGCACAACGCGACCATCCCGCAGATCCTGCGCAAGTCCGGGATGGACGGCTACATCTTCCTGCGCCCGGGCCCGCACGAGCAGGTGCTGCCCGGCCAGTTCTTCCACTGGGAGGCGCCCGACGGCTCCCGCGTGCTGGCCTACCGGCTGCCGAACGAGTACTGCACGCCCGGCAAGGACATCGGCAACCACCTCGACAAGTCCCTCGCCATGATGCCGCCGGACGAGTCCGAGCTGATGGTGTTCTACGGCGTCGGCAACCACGGCGGCGGCCCCACCAAGGCCAACCTCGACTCCATCGCCCGCCTCGACGCCCTCGGCGGCCTGCCGAAGCTCGAACTCTCCCACCCCGAGCGGTTCTTCGAGCGCGTCCGCGACCGCGAGGACGTTCCCGTGCACGCGGGCGAACTCCAGCACCACGGCCCCGGCTGCTACTCCGCGCACTCCGGCGTCAAGGCGTGGAACCGCCGCGCCGAGAACGACCTCCAGCGCGCCGAGAAGTGGGCGTCGGTCGCGGCGGCCGTCGCGGGCGAGACGTACCCCGTCGAGAAGCTGACGGAGGCGTGGAAGCTGGTCCTGTTCAACCAGTTCCACGACATCCTCGCCGGTACGTCGATCCGCTCCGCCTACGACGACGCGCGCGACGACTACGGCCGCGCCCGCTCGATCGCCGCCGACGTCTTCAACCGCGCCACCCAGGCGATCGCCCGCCGCATCGACATCCCGCTCGCCGACGGCACGGTGCCGGTCGTCGTCTTCAACCCGCATCCGTGGGAGCTGGAGCAGGACGTCGAGGTCGAGTTCGCGCAGGCCGCGACCGTCCGCCTCACCGATCAGGACGGCGAGCCGGTGCCGGTGCAGCTGACCCGGTCCGAGGCCAGCATGATGGGCAGCCGCGGCCGGCTCGCGTTCCGCGCCACGGTGCCGGCGCTCGGCCACCGGGTGTACCACCTGGTGCCGGGAAGCGTCCCCGAAGCGGGGCCGGTGCGCGCGACCGACACGACGCTGGAGAACGAGCACCTGCGCCTCGAGGTCGACCCGGCCAGCGGCTGGCTCACCTCCTTCATCGACAAGTCGACCGGCGCCGAACTGATCCCCGCGAAGCCCGCACCGCACGCCGTCGTCATCGACGACAAGAGCGACACCTGGGGCCACCGCGTGCGCGCCTACGACCAGGCCATCGGCTCCTTCACCGGCCGCCGCGTCCGCCTCGTCGAGTCCGGCCCGGTGCGCGCGGTGCTGCGCATCGAGTCCGCGTACGGCACCTCGCGCATGGCCGAGGAACTGGTGCTCTCGGCGGGCGCCCGCTCCGTCGAGGTGCGCACCGTCGTCGACTGGCACGAGCAGCTCAAGACGCTCAAGCTCCGCTTCCCGACGGCGCTCACCGATGTGACGGCCACACACGAGATCCCTTACGGGTATGTGGAGCGCACCCCCGACGGCACCGAGGAGCCCACCCAGGCCTGGGTCGACGTCACCGGCACCCTCCCCGGCGGCGAGCGGGCCGGACTCACCGTCGTCAACGACAGCAAGCACGGCCACGACGTCACCGGCGCCGAGATCGGCATGACCGCGCTGCGCAGCCCCGTCTACGCCTGGCACGAGCCGAAGATCCTCGACGAGGACGGCGTCTACGAGTACCTCGACCAGGGCCGCCAGGAATTCCGGTACGTACTGCTCCCGCACGGCGAGGACTGGCGCGTGGCCGACCCCGCGCGGCGCGCCGCCGAGCTGAACCAGCCGTCGTTCGCCCTCCTGGAGACCTTCCACGAGGGGCCGCTCGCCCAGCTCCAGGCGCATGCCGACGACGGCGCGGGCAGCGTCGTCGTCACCGTCGTCAAGGGCGACGAGGACGCCTCCGGCGACGCGATCGTGCGGGCCTACGAGTCGCGGGGCGAGGCCGCGTCGGCGCGGATCGCGCTGCCGATGCTGGGCGAACAGCGGGTCATCGAGGCCGAGTTCGGGCCGCACGAGATCAAGACGTTCCGCGTACCGGCCGACCCGGCGGCGCCCGTCACCGAGACGGATCTGCTGGAACTTCCCGTGACCACGGCGCCGGAGGCCTGACCCTCGTGCTGCACACGCTCGACGACGGCTGGGAGCTGCGGGCCTGCCTGGGGGACACCTGGCGCTGGCTGTGCGGCCCCGGCCGCCCGGACGGGGAACCGGGCTGGTTCCCCGCGCGGGTCCCCGGCTCCGTCCTCGACGACCTGCGCAGGGGCGGGCAGATCCCCGACCCGTACGTGGGCACGAACAGCCTGCTCAGCGAATGGGTGCCGCAGCGCGCCTGGCTGTACCGCCGCGTCCTGGATCTGCCGCGCCTGGCGGACGGTGAGCGCGCCCTGCTGCGTTTCGGGGGCGTCGACCACGAGGCGACCGTCCTCGTCGACGGCCACGAACTGGCCCACCACGAGGGCATGTTCGTGCCCTTCGAAGTGGACGTCAGCGCGTACGCGGACGGGGGATCGCACCTGCTGGCCGTCGTCGTCCACCCGGCCCCGCCCGGCGAACCCCAGGTGGGTCGCACGGACCGGGTGCGCACCCACAAGACCCGCATGAACTACGGCTGGGACTTCTGCCCCCGCCTCGTCCACCAGGGCATCTGGAAGCCGGTACGCCTGGAGGTCGCGGGCCCCGTGCGGCTGCGGGACGCGGTGGTCGGCGCGCACGCCGGCGACCGGTGCGTACGGGTGGAGGCGGCGGTCGAGGCGGCCGGGGCCGGGGTGCTGGGTGTGACGGTGCACGGTCCCGACGGCGCGCTCGTCGCGGAGCTGGACGTCCCGTTCGAGGCGGGCCACAGCGGACCGGTCGGCGCCGAACTCTTCGTCAGGGAGCCGGAGTTGTGGTGGCCCAACGGCCACGGCGCCCAACCGCTCTACACGGTGACCGTACGGGCATCGGGCGGCGAACCCGTGGTGCGCACGGTCGGATTCCGCACCGTGCGCCTCGTGCCCAACCCCGGCGCGCCCGACGACGCCCTCCCCTACACGATCGAGGTCAACGGCCGACGCATCCACGCCAAGGGCTGGAACTGGGTGCCGCAGGACGCGCTCTACGGGGTCCCGCGCCCGGACCGGCTCGCGCACCTGCTCGCGCTCGCCGCCGACGCGCACGTCACGCTGCTGCGAGTGTGGGGCGGCGGACTCGTCGAGACCGAGGAGTTCTACCAACTCTGCGACGAACTGGGCCTGTTGGTGTGGCAGGAGTTCAGCCTCTCCAGCTCCGGGATCGACTCCGTCCCCGCCGCCGACGACGCGTATCTCGACCTGATGGAACGCGAGGCGCGGGCGATCGTCCCCGCCCTGCGCCACCATCCGGCGCTCGCCCTGTGGGGGCCCGGCAACGAACTCCACGACACGGCGACCGCCACCCCGCTCGACGAGAAGTCCTCACCGGTCGTCGAACGGCTGGCCCGCGTCGTCTCCGAACTCGACCCCGGACGCGGCTGGTTGCCCGGCTCCCCGTCGGGCCGCGACTTCCTCAACACGCGGGAGAACATCGAGCGCGCGCCCGACGGCCAGCACGACGTGCACGGCCCCTGGGAGCACCAAGGGCTCGGCGCGCACCAGGAGTTGTACGACGCCGGAACCAGCCTGCTGCACTCCGAGTTCGGCGTGGAGGGCATGGCCAACCGGCGGACCTGGGACGCCGTGGTGCCCGCCGGGGCCCAGTGGCCCACCGACCGGAGCAACCCCGTCATGGAGCACCTCGGCGCCTGGTGGAACAACGCGCCGCTGGTCCAGGAGACGTTCGGCGGCCGGCTCGACAGCGTCGACCGGATGCGCCGCGCCAGCCAGCAACTCCAGTACGACGGGCTGCGCTACGCCGTCGAGGCCAACCTGCGCCGCGCACCGCGCTCCTCGGGCGCCATCCCCTGGCAGTTCAACGAGCCGTTCCCGAACGCCTGGTGCACCGCCGCCGTCGACCACCGCGGCGACCCCAAGCCCGCCTACCACGGGGTGCGCCGCGCCTATCGACCCGACCACGTGTGCGCGTCGTTCGCCACGCAGGCGTGGGCGGGCCGGGAGCGGTTCGAGGCGCGGGTGCGCGGGTGGCGGGACGGGGCGACCCTCGCGCGCATCGTGGCACTCGACGGGCGGGTGGCGGCGGAGAGCCGGGGCGCGGACCTCGTTGTCCCGGTTGCCGATCTGCCGGGTCCGCTGTTCGTGCTGGATCTCCAACTACTGGGTGAGGATGATGAGTTGAAAGCGGACAACAGATACGTCCACAGCGTCGGCGCCGACCTCTCCGCCCTTCTCGACCTGCCCCCGGCCCGCGTCTCGCTCGACTGGGAGCCGGACCGGAGGGCCGTACGCCTCACCCACGTCGAGGGCCCGGCCGCCCTCGGCCTCCACCTCACCGACGCCCGGCCCATCGACACCCCCGGATGGGCCGTGTTCGGGGACAACATGCTCGATCTGCTGCCCGGGGAATCCGCCGAGGTGCCCGTCACCTGGCGCGACGCCCCCGAAGAGGGCCGCGCCGTACTGCTGGAAGGCTGGAATGTCGATGCCCGAGTCCTTGACTGAGACGTCGGAAGCCCCGACGTGGGTGTTGCGCGCCGAGAGCGAGGGGATCGCCGAACTCCCGTATGTCGTCGGCGTGTTGGACGCCAATGGTGCGTGTCTGCCAGTGCCGGTCACGCGTGCGGCCGACCCGACGGCCCTCGGTGGCAGCGCCCACGGCTTCGACGCCACCCTCCGACTCCACCGCCTCCACGCCGGCTCCTACGAAGCCCAACTCTCCGTACGCTATGAGGGGTTGGAAGCGGTCGATGCCGGGCTCCGCATAGAGCTGCGGCTGGGTGAGAGCGACGACCCCGGGTGGCTGATCCCCGGCGCCTTCTACGGCGAGAACCGCCGCGTCGACTGCGCGCGCCCTTACCCGCGTTACGCGACCGTCGGCCTCCAGGACGACCTCACCGCCTCCGCCTGGTCCTTCCGCGCCGACCGCTGCGCCACGCCCGCCGTCTTCGCCCGCGACCGGCGCGGCGGCGCCGCCCTCGCCCTCGCCGAGACCGGCCCGCTGGGCGAACAGGGCGTCGGCTTCGCCCTCGTGGACGGCGACCGGCCGGCGCTGCGGCTGCACGCCCCGTACCGCGAGGAACCCGTCACGTACTACGGCTCCGGCACCCCCAAGCCCGCCGACACACCCCTGCACACTTGGCGGCCGGGCGAGGAACACACCCTGCGCTTCACCGTGCACCTCCTCGACGCCGATCCGCACGCCTACGCGCGCGTGCTGCGTGCCCTGCACCAGGCGGTGCCCGAGGGGGAACCCGCCGCCTGGGTCGGCATCGACGAGGCCGCCGCGCTGTCCGCCGAAGGACTGCACCGCTGGCACTACCGCAGCGACCCGCCCGTCCTCCTGGAGACCGCCGCCTTCGACCGCGAGGCGCTCGGCGACAGCGGCGACCGGCAGGCCATGCACGTCTCCTGGATCAGCGGCGTGCCCTACGCGCACGCGCTGCTGCTGCACGCCCGGCGCGTGGGCGACACCGAGCGGGCCGAGGCGGCCGTCGCCGTCATCGACCACATCTGCGCCCACCTCACGCCCGGCGGCACCTTCTGGGGCCAGTGGTCGCGCTCGCGCGGCTGGTCGGCCGGGTGGACGGGCGACGCCGACCGGCTGCACGCGCGCACCCTCGGCGACGCGACGCTGTTCACGCTGCGTGCGCTGGTCTCCGAGCGGGCGCGGGGCCACGCCCACCCGTCCTGGGAGGCGGCCGTGCGGGGCAATCTGGCCGCCGCGCTCGCCGGACAGGACCCGGCCACCGGACGCCTCGCCGCCGCGCACGACGTGCACACCGGCAAGGGCCTCGACCACGAAGGGGCGGCGGGGCTCGCCTTCGTCGGCGCGCTCGTGGAGGCCGCCGAGGTCTTCCAGGAGCCCGCCTACCTGGAGGCGGCCCGGCGCGCGGGCGCGGCCTTCGACAGCGACGTGCGCTCCGAGTTCCTGTGCGGCGCCCCCGAGGACGTCTCCCTCGCCCCCACCTCCGAGGACGGCTACAACGCGATCATCGCGTACACGCTGCTCCATGAGGCGGGGGACCCGGAGGGGCGGTGGCTCGACCTGGCCCGCCGCGCAGCCGACTGGACCCTCACCTTCCGTTATACGTACGACGTCCGCTTCGACGAGCACACCTTCCTCGCCCGCTACGGCTTCCGCACCCGCGGCGCCGACCAGGCCTCGCCGTCCAACCAGCACCTGCACGCCTTCGGCCTGATCTGTCTGCCCGAGTTCGTGCGCCTCGCCCGGTACCTGGACGATGCCTACTACCTGCGCTCGACGCGCGAGAACCTCGACTGCTTCCGCCAGTTCGTGGCCCGCGCCGACGGCGACTTCAACGCCTACCGCGGCATGGTCAGCGAGCGCTTCTACCAGACCGAGTGCTTTCAGGCGAAGGGCATGCTGCTCACGCTCTCCCACGCCTGGTCGGCCGGTGTCCTGCTGTACGCCTGCGAGCGCGCCCGTGAACTTCCCGAGTTTCAGGAGACTTTGTGACGACGCCCGGACCGCACTTCCCCGCGGGCTTCCGATGGGGCACCTCCACCTCCTCGTACCAGGTCGAGGGTGCCGTGGACGCCGACGGGCGCGGCGAGTCGATCTGGGACCGGTTCTGCCGCGCGCCGGGAGCGATCGACGGCGGCGACACCGGTGACATCTCCGTCGACCAGTACCGCCGCCGCGCCGACGACACCGCGCTGATGGCCGAACTCGGCACCAACGCCCACCGGTTCTCGCTCGCCTGGCCGCGCATCATGCCCGACGGCGGGGGCCGGGTCGAGCGGCGGGGCCTCGACCATTACGACCGGTTCATCGACGGGCTGCTGGAGCGCGGCATCGAACCGCTCGTCACGCTCTACCACTGGGATCTGCCGCAGGCGCTGCAGGAGCGCGGGGGCTGGCGGAACCGGGAGACGGCGGAGCGGTTCGCCGAGTACGCGTCCGTCTGCTTCGACGCGTTCGGCGACCGCGTCCGCGACTGGGTCACCATCAACGAGCCCTGGATCGTCGGCCTGCTCGGCCACCAACTCGGCCTGCACGCACCGGGCGAGAAGGACCTCAAGGCGTCCGTCACCGTCATGCACCACCTGCTGCTCGCCCACGGACTCGCGGTCCGCGAACTGCGGGCCGGCGGGCGCGACGACGCCCGCGCGGGCATCGCCTACTCCCTCTTTCCCCACACCCCCGACGACCCGGCGAACCCCGCCGACCGTGCCGCCTCCGAGGCCTCCGACGGGTACGTCAACCGCTGGTTCCTCGACCCCGTGCACGGCCGCGGCTACCCGGCCGACATGCGCGCCCACTGGGAACAGGCCGTCGGCGAACTGGACTTCATCCAGGACGGCGACCTCGACACCATCGCCGCCGGCAGCGACTTCATCGGCGTCAACTACTACACCCGCCGCATCGTCTCCGCCCGCCCCGGCGACGGACCGTGGCCCTGGAAGGTCGAGGAGGGCCGCCCCGACACCGAACGCACCGACCTCGGCTGGGAGATCGTCCCCGACGACCTGGAGTCCCTGCTGGTGCGCCTCCACCGCGACCACCCGGACGTGCCGCTCCTGATCACCGAGAACGGCGCGATCTACGGGGACGGGCCGGGGGACGACGGCCGCGTGCGCGACCGCCGCCGCATCGCCTTCCTCCGCTCGCACCTCGCCGCCGTGCACCGGGCGATCGGCGCGGGCGCGCGCGTGGAGGGCTACTATCACTGGTCGCTGCTCGACAACTTCGAGTGGGCTATGGGGTATTGGCCCCGCTTCGGCCTCGTCCACGTCGACCGGGAGACGCAGCGCCGCACCATCAAGGACAGCGGCCGCTGGTACGCGGAGGTGGCCCGCTCCGGAGTGCTGCCCGCGGTCGACTCCGGGGGCGGCGATGAGTGAGGGGGTGCTCCTCGGCGGGCTCGACATCGGCACGACACATGTGAAGGCCGTGCTCTGCGAGGCGTCGTCGGGACGGGTTGTCGCCCGCGCCAAGTCACCGACACCCTACGGGAGTTCGCCTCACACCCATCCGGCCGACGGGCTCGTCGCCGCGGCGCTCGGAGTCCTCGCCGCCTGCGTACGGGAGGTCGGTCGCGCGCCGGAGGCCATCGGGGTGACCGGGATGGCGGAGGCGGGTGTGCCGCTCGACGCGCAGGGCCGCCCGATCGGCCCCGTACGCGCCTGGTCGGACCCCACCCCGGCGCCGCACGCGGCACGGCTGGCCACCGCCCTCGGCGCCCACCAACTCCACTTCCGTACCGGGGTGTTGCCCAGCCCGAAGGTGCCGCTCGCCAAGTGGTGTGCGCTGGTGGCGGACGACGCCGGGTTGCCCGCGCGCATGCGGACGTGGGCGGGCGCCGCCGATCTCGTCGCGCACGCGCTGACGGGGGCGGTCGGCACGGACGCCACGTTCGCGCAGCGCACCATGGCGTGGGACCCGGTCGCGTGCCGGTGGATCCCCGAGCTGCTGGGGGAGGCGGGGCTGGGCGTCGGCCACATGCCGCGCGTGCGCGAGGTCGGGGAACCCGTCGGGTGGGTCACGGCAGGGGCCGCCGGTGAGGTGGGGTTGCGTGCCGGTACTCCCGTCGTCGTCGCCGGGCACGACCACCTCGTCGGGGCCTGGGCCGCGGGAGTGCGTGCGCCCGGGGAGGTCGCCGACTCCATGGGCACCGCCGAGGCCGTCCTCACGGTCACCGCCGAACCCCCGGACCGGGCCGGCGCCGCCGCCGAGGGCATGTCATGGGGCCGGCACGCAGACGGTGAGCACTTCATCGTGCTCGCCGGCGCGGGCAGCTCAGGGCTCCTGGTGGAGTGGTTCTGCGACCGTTTCCTCGACGGGACACAAGGACACGCCCGCTACGAGGAGTTCGCCCGGCTCGTCGACACACTGCCCGCGACACCGTGCGGACCGACCGTCACCCCGTACGCGCACGGGCGCAGCGCCCCGCGGCCCGATCCGGGGGCCCGGCTCGCGGTGCATGATCTGCGCATCGAGCACGGGCCCGCGCACCTCGCCCGCGCCATCCTGGAGGGCACGGCGCACCAGGCACGTTGGATGACCGACACGCAGGCGCGGCTCTGCGGTGGGCTCGCGCCCGGCTCCGTGACGCTGCTCGGCGGCTCCACCAGGCTCGCGGCCTGGACCGCGCTCAAGGCGGCGGTCGCGCCGTGGCCCACGCGGGTGTGTGCGGAGCCGGAGGCGGCGGGGCGGGGTGCGGCGCAGTTGGCGGGGCGTGCGCTTGGCCTCGACGGTGCGGTCCCGGCGGGTTCGCGTCCGCTGGTGCCCGATGTGGGGGTGGCGGAGGCGCATCGGGCGCATCACCGCGAACGGTTCCTTCCGCTCGTCGCCCCGCCACGCCCGACCGTCCCCACGTCACGGGGCTCCGCCCCGGCCCCCGCTGCTCAATCGCCGCAGGGGCTTGATAGGCCGGACTCGCGACGCCCACCTGTGACGGACGACGGCGGTCCGGCTGCCGGGTCGGGGGCCCACTCATGAGGGGTGCACCCCGCTCCGGTGATCCGCCTGCCGGGTCGGGGGCCCACTCATGAGGGGTGCATCCCGCCCCGGCGGTCCGCCTGTCGGGTCGGGGGTCCATCCATGAGGGGCGCACCCCGACCCCGGCGATCCGCCTGCCGGGTCGAGGGGGCCGGGCCCGCCCATGAGGGGCGCAACTCACCTATGAGGGGCGCACCCCGCCCGGGGGCGGCCTCCACCTATCGCCCCCGTCCATGGGTGGCCTCCACTCATGGGCGACCCCGCCCCGAAGGGCGGCCGTCATCGCCGGGGGGCGATCTGTTGTCCAAGCACGGCTCCCACCCGTTTCCGTCGACCCCGCCCGCCTTGGGCAATCTGCCGCCTTGGGCGGCAGGGTGGGCAAGGCGGCCCCGGTGCAGGCCGCATGTCACGAGGGGCCCGGCCCCGGCTCCGACCCCTCCCGCAATCCCGATTCCGCTCCCCGCTCCCCGATCCCGATCCCGATCCTGAAGGAACGTAGACCCATGACCCGCACCACCCCCACCCCCACCCCCACCCCCACGCTCACCGGCGGATCCGTCGCGCCCGCCGAACTCGCCCGCCCCACCGGCACGTTCGCCATGGTCGCCGCCGACCAGCGCGACTCGCTGCGCACGATGATGGCCGACCGCGCCGGCGTCCCCGGCACGGACATCCCGGACGACCACCTCACCGACTTCAAGATGGCCGTCGCCCGCGAACTCGCCCCGCACGCCTCCGCGTTGCTCATCGACCGCGACTACGGCTACCGGCGCCTCATCGACGACAAGGTGCTGCCCGGCTCCTGCGCGCCGATCCTCGCGGTCGACATCCTCGACCAACAACCCGGTCAGGCCGTCGAGGGCACATCCCTGGACGAGACCGTGGACACCGCGGCGATCGTCGCCGACGGCACCCGCGGCCTGAAGCTCCTGGTCATCTGGCGCCGCGACGACCAGCGCGAACAACGCGTCGAACTGGCCTCCCGCTTCATCGACCTGTGCCGCACGGCCGGACTCGCCTCCGTCCTCGAACCGGTGGCCCGCCCGGCCCGCGGCGAGGAGGACACCTTCGTCCTCAACGGCGCCATCGTCGAGGCAGCCCGCGAACTCGCCCCGCTGCGGCCCTCGTTGTACAAGTGCCAGGTCCCCGACGGCGGCGTCGGCTCCCTCGCCCACCTCACCGAACAGGCCGCCCGCATCGACGCCGTCGTCGACGTCCCCTGGGTCGTCCTCTCCCAGGGCGTCGCCGCCGCCGACTTCCCGGCCGCCGTCGAGGCCGCCTGCCGCGCAGGAGCCTCCGGCTTCCTCGCGGGCCGCGCCCTGTGGACCGACGCCCTCACCGGCGACCGCGACGCGGCCCTCCGGGGACCCAGCACGGACCGGCTCCGCCGCCTCGGCGACATCGTCGACACCCACGGCCGCCCGTGGTGGGACACGCCCGCGGCCCGCGACGGCGTGGCCGTCACCCACGAGGAGGCCTCCGCGTGAGCACCCGTACCGCCCGCGTCTGCGTCCTGCACACCGTCGCCGCGCTGCCCGCCACCTTCGACCCGCTGCTGCGCGAACTCGCCCCGCACACACGCCCGTACCACGTCGTCGACGAGAGCCTGCTCGCCGACACCGTCGAGCACGGTCCGCTGCCCCGTACCGCCGCCCGCCTCGCGGCCTACGTCCAGCAGGCCGAGGCGGCCGGCGCCGAAGCCGTCCTCGTGACCTGCTCGTCCGTCGGCCCGTTCGCCGAACAGGCCCGGCCGCTCGCCGGGATCCCGGTCCTGCGCGTGGACGAACCCATGGCCGCCGAGGCGGTCCGCACCGGCCACCGCATCGCCGTCCTCGCCACCCTCGACTCGACGCTCACGCCCACCGCCGACCTGGTGCGCCGGGCGGCCGTCGCGGAAGGGCGGGACATCACGCTCACCACCACCGCCTGCCCGGGCGCGTACGAGGCACGGACCACCGGCGACCAGGACCGGCACGACCGGCTCATCGCCGAGGAGGCCCGACGCCTCGCCGCCGACCACGACGTCCTGGTCCTCGCCCAGGCGTCGATGGCCAACGCGCTCACCGCACTGCCGGAGGGCGCGCTCGGCGTGCCCGTCCTCACGTCGCCGCGCTCGGGCACCGCCCAACTCGCCACTCTGCTGGGCCGGAACGGAGACACCCCGTGAACCCGGACGACGCCTGGTGGCGCTCCGCCGTCATCTACCAGATCTACGTCCGCAGCTTCGCCGACAGCGACGGCGACGGCATCGGCGACCTCCCCGGCATCACCGCCCGCCTGCCACACGTCGCCGACCTCGGCGCCGACGCCGTGTGGCTCACCCCCTTCTATCCGTCCCCGATGCGCGACGGCGGCTACGACGTCGCCGACTGCCGCGACATCGACCCCCGCTTCGGTACCCTCGCCGACGCCGACGAACTCCTCTCCCGCGCCCACGCGTTGGGCCTGCGCGTCATCATCGACATCGTCCCGAACCACACGTCCGACCAGCACGCGTGGTTCCAGGAGGCCCTCGCCGCCCCGGCCGGCAGCCCGGCCCGCGCCCGCTACGTCTTCCGCGACGGCCGCGGCGACGACGGCGCGCAGCCGCCCACCGACTGGCAGTCCGTCTTCGGCGGCCCCGCCTGGACCCGCGTACCCGACGGCCAGTGGTACCTCCACCTCTTCGACGCCACCCAGCCCGACCTCGACTGGAACCATCCCGAGGTCGTCGCCGAGTTCCACGACATCCTCCGCTTCTGGCTCGACCGCGGCGTGGACGGTTTCCGCTTCGACGTCGCCCACGGCATGGCCAAGGACCTCGCCGAACCCCTCCGCGACCTCGGCCCCGACCAGGCGCACCACCGCATCGTCGGCGACGGCTGGCACGGCAAGCACCCGTTCTGGGACCGCGACGAGGTGCACGACCTGCTGCGCGGCTTCCGCGCCGTCACCGACACGTACGAGCCGCCCCGCGTCACCGTCGCCGAATCCTGGGCGGCCCTCGACCGGCGCGGCCAGTACGTACGCCCCGACGAACTCCACCAGGCCTTCAACTTCGACTTCCTCGGCGCCGACTGGGACGGCACGGCGCTACGGGCGACGATCGACCGCTCCCTCACCCTCGCCGACGAGGTCGGCGCGACCCCCACCTGGGTCCTCTCCAACCACGACGTCGTCCGCCACGCCTCCCGCCTCGCCCTGCCGGCCGGCACGGACGTGGAGTCCTGGCTCCGGTCCGACGGCCGGGACCCGCACATCCCGCCCACCGTCGCCGCACACCGCGCCCGCGCGGCCGCACTCCTCCTCCTCGCCCTCCCCGGCGCCGCCTACGTCTACCAGGGCGAGGAACTGGGCCTGCCCGAGGTCGCCGACCTCCCGGACGAGGCTCTCCGCGACCCGGTACGCCACCGCTCGGCCGGCGCCCGCAAGGGCCGCGACGGCTGCCGCGTCCCGATCCCGTGGGAACGCACGGGCCCCTCGTACGGCTTCGGCCCGGCCGCCCCCTGGCTGCCCCAGCCCACGAGCTTCGCCGCCCTCTCGGTGGAGGCCCAACAGGCCGACCCCACCAGCCCCCTGGCCCTCTACCGCGAGGCCATCGCCCTGCGCCGCACCCTCCTCACCCCGAACACCGACATCACCTGGCACTCCGCGGAAACCGACCCCGTCCTCGACTTCACGGTCGGCTCCCTGCGTTGCATCACCAACCCGACCCCCGAACCGACCCTGCTACCCCCCACCTCCCCAGTCCCCCCGTCCCTCACAAGCCTGCCCCTCCCACCCAGGGCCCGCCTCCTCCCCCCGGACACAACGGCCTGGTACCGGGTCGACACCGCGGAGCCGAGCCAAGAGGGCGCGTCCGGGGGCTGACCCGAACCCAGCCCCCGGCCCCCCCCTCTGTCTCGCCAGCCCCACCTCACCCCACCACCGCCGCCCGCACACACAGCACGTCCGGAAGATGTGACGCCACCTGTTTCCAGGTGTCGCCGTCGTCGGGGGATGCGTACACCTCGCCGTTGCGGTTGCCGAAATAGATGCCGGCCGGGTCGTTGTCGTCCGTGCACAGGGCGTCGCGGAGGACCGTGCCGTAGTGGTCGGTCTCGGGGAGGCCGTGGGTGAGGGGTTCCCAGGTGGTGCCGGCGTCCTGCGTGCGGTAGACGCGACAGCGGTGGTCGGCCGGGACGCGGTCGATGTCCGCGGTGATGGGGAAGACGTACGCCGTGTCACCGCGGTGCGGGTGGGCGGCCGCGGCGAAGCCGAAGGTCGAGGGGAGGCCCTCGCCGATGTCGAGCCACTTTCCGCCGCCGTCGTCGCTGCGGTACACGCCCCAGTGGTTCTGGAGGTAGAGGCGGTCCGGGTCGACGGCGTCCCGCGTCACCTTGTGCACGCACTGGCCGAACTCGGGGTTCGGGTCGGGGAGGAAGACCGCGGCCACCCCGGAGTTCGCCGGGGACCAGCTCTCGCCGCCGTCCGCCGTGCGGAAGACCCCCGCCGTGGAGACGGCCACCGTCACCGCGCGCGGGTCCCGCTCGTCCGTCAGGATCGTGTGCAGGCCCTCTCCGCCGCCGCCCGGCACCCACTGCGAGCGCGTGGGGTGCTCCCACAGCGGGCGGCACAGTTCGAACGTCTCGCCCCGGTCCTCCGAGCGGTACAACGCCGCCGGTTCCGTGCCCGCGAACACCACGTCGGGTTCGGAGGCGGACGGGTGCAGCTGCCAGACCCGCTCCAGTGAAGTGCCGGTGAAATCGGGGAACTTGACGGCGGGCTTGGACGGCTCGGTCCACGAGCGGCCCAGGTCGTCCGAGTGGAAGACCGACGGGCCGAAGTGCGCGCTGTCGCCGCCCGCGAGGAGCCGTGGTCGCTCCCCGCGGGTGTCGATGGCGACCGAGTACACCGCTTGCGCGTTGAAGTACGGACTCTCGTCGAACTCGAACGCGCCGCCGTCGCGCTTGCGGCCGAGGAAGAGGCCCTTGCGGGTCCCCACTGCCAGAAGTACGTCAGTCATGCCGAACCTCCGAAACGTCGTTGTCTCCAGGTATCGGTCAGTCTGCACCCCACCACTGACAACGGCGTCCGCACCGGACATCCCCGCAGGTCAGGCCGGTGTCGGCACCGCCAGCGGGAAGTGGCACGCCACCCGGTGGCCCGCCGAGCCCGGCGTCGACTCCGGCGGCTCCGTCGTCGCGCAGACGTCCTGCGCGATCGGGCACCGCGTCCGGAACCGGCAGCCCGACGGGGGCTTCGCCGCCGACGGGGTCTCGCCCGTGAGCGGCGACCCGGTGGCGGCGGCCGCCTCGGGGTCCGGGACGTTCACCGTGTCGAGCAGGCCGCGCGTGTACGGGTGCAGGGGGTGGTTGTAGACCTGCTCCGCCGGGCCCACCTCCACCAGCTTGCCCAGGTACATCACCCCGACCGTGTCCGCGAGGTAGCGGACCACCGCCAGGTCGTGCGAGATGAACAGGTAGGTGAGGCCGCGTTCGCGCTGGAGTTCCCGCATCAGGTTCAGGATCTGCGCCTGCACCGAGACGTCGAGTGCCGACACCGGTTCGTCCGCCACCACCAGGTCGGGAGACAAGGTCAACGCCCGTGCCAGGCCCAGGCGTTGGCGCTGGCCGCCGGAGAACTCGTGCGGGTAGCGGTGCACCGCGCCGCGCGGCAGGCCCACCGCGTCGAGGAGTTCGCCGATCAGCTTCTCCTGCTCGGCCTTGTCGCCGACGCCCTGGATGACGAGCGGCTCGCGCAGGATCTCGCCGACCCGCATCCGCGGGTCCATCGCCGCCGTCGAGTCCTGGAACATCAACTGGACGTCGCGGCGGTGCGCGCGCCGCTCCGAGCGCGACAACGAGGCGCGGTCGCGGCCGTCGAAACGTACGGAGCCCGCCGTCGGCTCCTCCAGGCCCGCCACGATCCGGCCCAGCGTCGTCTTCCCGCAGCCGGACTCGCCGACCATGCCGAACGTCTCGCCCTTGCGGATGCTCAGCGACACCCCGCCGACCGCGCTGACCGTGCCCCTGCTGCGCGAGAACGGGCCGCCCTTGAGGGGGAACTCCTTGACCAGCGAGTCGAGTTCGACCAGAACCTCGCCGGGCGACGCCTGCGCCGGAATCGTCGGCGGCGCGATTACCTCGTCGGCGTCCACCGCGTCCGCCTCGTGCGGCACCGGGTGGAAGCACGCGAACCGGTGGTCCGCGCCCTGCACCTCGTCCTCCTCGAGGAACGGCTCAAGGGTCCGGCAGTCGTCCGTCGCGAACAGGCAGCGCGGCGCGAACCGGCACCCCGTGGGCCGCACCGTCAGGCTCGGCGGCAGGCCCGGGATGGTGTGCAGCTCCGTCTCGTTGTCCGCCGCACGCTCGGGCAGCGCCGCGAACAGCGCCTCCGTGTAGCGGTGCCGGGGGCGGGCGAACAGGCCGCGTACATCGGACTGTTCGGCGACCTGACCCGCGTACATCACGGCGACCCGGTCCACCCGGTTCGCGATGACGCCGAGGTCGTGCGTGACGAGGATCATCGCCATGCCGAGCCGCTCGCGCAGATCGTCGATGAGCTCCAGGATCTGGTGCTGCGTCGTCACGTCGAGCGCCGTCGTGGGCTCGTCCGCGATCAGCAGCTTCGGCTCGCAGACCAGGGCCATGGCGATGGCGACGCGCTGGCGCATGCCGCCGGACAGCTGGTGCGGATACGCCTTCATGCGCTCGGCCGGCTGCGGCATGCCGACCAGGCGCAGCGTCTCCTCGGCGCGCGCCCACGCCTCCTTCTTGGACACGTTCCGGTGCAGCAGGAGCGGCTCCGCGACCTGCGCGCCGATGGTCATCGTCGGGTTCAGGGACGTCAGCGGGTCCTGGAACACCATGCCGATGGTGTTGCCGCGCACGTCCTGGAGGACCGGTGCGGGGGCGGTGGCAAGGTCCTGTCCCTCGAACATGATGCGGCCGCCGGTCACCTCGCCGCCGGGCGGCAGCAGGCCGAGGACGCTGAGCGCCGTCATGGTCTTTCCGCAGCCGGACTCGCCGACGATACCGAGGGCGTCACCCGGGGCCAGTTCGAGCGAGACGCCGTCGAGGGCGTGGACGGTGCGGTCGCGCGTGGAGATGTCGACGCGCAGGTCGTCGATCCTGAGCAGAGGCTCGGTCATGTCAGCTTTCCTAGATCCCTTGCGTTGCCTGATCCCGGCCCGGTCCCGGTCTGGTCCCACGTGAGCTACTTGCGCAGCCGTACCTCGAACGCGTCGCGCAGTCCGTCGCCGATGAAGTTGAACGCGGCGACGACCAGGACGATCGCGATGCCCGGCGGGAAGATCAGCCACCAGTAGCCGTTCTGCGTGTAGGTGATGCCGGCGGACAGCATCGAGCCCCAGTCGGCGGACGGCGGCGGGATCGACAGGCCGAGGAAGGCCAGGTAGCTGACGTAGAGGATGGCGTCGGCGATCTGGAACGTGCAGTTGACGATGACCGTGCCGATGGCGTTCGGGACGATGTGCTTGAAGACGGCGCGCGCGCCGCCACCGCCCATCATCCGCATCGCCTGTACGTACTCCCGGTTGCGCAGCGACAGCGCCTCGCCGCGTACCAGGCGGGCGGGGGAGAGCCAGGCGACGCCCGCGATGATGACGATGAGGACGCCCTTGCTGGGCGTGATGATCGCGGCGACGACCACGAGCAGGAACATCGCCGGGATGGCGAGCGCGGCGTCGGTGATCCGCATCATCGTCGCGTCGACCCAGCCGCCGAAGTATCCGGCGACGGCGCCGTACACGGTGCCGAAGAGCGTCGCCAACAGGCCTGCCGCCAGGCCGATCTCGAGGGACGTCTGCCCCGCGACCATGAGCCGGCCGACCATGTCGTAGCCGAGGTCGGTGGTGCCGAGGAGGTGTCCCGACGCGCCCGGTGCCAGGTTCGCCTGGGACAGGTTCGTGTGGATCTGCTCCGTTGGGTGGACCAGGGGGCCCAGGTAGCAGAAGGCGAGCAGCAGGACGAGCAGGATCACGCCGCTGAGGGCGAGCTTGTTGCCGGTGAACACGCGCAGGGTGCGGCGGGCCAGCGAGGGCGTGGCCTGCGCGGTCTCCTCCTGTCCGGGTATGACAGAGGTCGTCACAGCAGTGGTCATGACACGCTCCGGATCCGCGGGTCGAGGACGGCGTACAGGATGTCGGTGAGCAGCGAGCCGAGGACGGTCGCGATGCCGACGACGAGGGTCACGCCGAGCAGGACGGGGAAGTCCGAGCCCTGCGCGGCGTTCCAGAACAGCAGCCCCATGCCCGGGTAGTTGAACATCGACTCGACGACGAGGGCGCCGCTGAACAGGGTCGGCAGGTAGAGGCCGAGGAGGGTGGCGAGCGGGATCAGGGCGTTGCGCAGCACGTGCTTGACCATGATCCGGCGGCTCGACTGGCCCTTCGCCATGGCCGTGCGGACGTATTCCTCGGTGAGGTTGTCGAGGACCGCCGAGCGCATGTAACGGCTGAACATGGCCACGATGCCGAACGCCATGGTCACGACCGGCAGGACCAACCCGGGTATGTCGCCCAGGAGTTGACCGATCGTCTCGCCCTGCGGGGCCTCCGCCGGGAAGATCGGCAGCACCTGCGCGAACAGGATGATCATGATGAGGCCGAGGAAGAACACGGGCGTCGCGTACATCAGGAACGCGAGTCCGGTGAGCGCGTAGTCGGACGCCTTGCCGCGCCGCACCGCCTGGACCAGGCCGAGCGGCACCGCGATGAGCACCGCGAGCACCGTCGACATGAGGGTGAGCAGGAGCGTCTTCGGCAGGCGCTGGGTGAGCAGGTCGATCACCGGCGAGTTCAGCTTGTACGACTCGCCGAGGTCGCCCGTCACCAGGCGCTTCAGGTACATCAGGTACTGCGTCGGCAGTGAACGGTCGTAGCCCTGCACGTGGTTGAAGTGCTCGATCTGCTGCGGGGTGCCCTTGGGGCCGAGGATCGCGCGCGCGGGGCCGCCCGGCAGCAGGTGCAGCAGGGTGAACACGATGATCGAGACGAGGAACAGGACGACGAGCGCCTGAAGGAAACGCTTGACCAGAAAGCCGGTCACTTCTCGGCCTCCTTCTTTACGCTCTTGTTGGCGCTCTTGGAGTTCTTGACGTAGTACCAGTGCGACGGCGCGAAGGTCACCGTCGGGTTCTGCTCGATGCCGCGCAGATCGCCCCGGATCACCGACACCTGGTACGCGGGGTTCGGCATCCACATCACCGGCAGCTGCTCCGCCAGGTACTCGCCGTACTCATGGATGGCCTTCATGTCGGGCGCGTACTGCACGGCGCGGATGAGGCGGTCGGCCTTCTTGTCGCTGTAGTTGCCGAAGTTGGAGGAGGCTCCGGTGGAGAAGAGCTGCTCGCCGCTCGGGTTGAGCGGGTAGTACCAGCTGCCGGCGGTGCCGAAGAAGGACATGTCCCAGTTGCAGCCGGGGTCCTTCACCTTGCACGGAACGGAGTTGCCGAGCACGGAGTTGAGCGGCTGCTGGCGCACGGTGAGGTCGATGCCGGCCTTGCTGAGCGACGACTTGAGTTCCTGCATCATGTTCGTCGTCTCGGTCGAGCCTGACTGCGAGAGCAGGGTCAGCTCCAGCGGGTCGTTCTTCCCGATGCCCTTGCCGCACTCGTCGTCGCCCGTGCCGGGCCGCACGCAGCGCGCCGTGCCGTCGACCGTCCTCCAGCCGTGTGCCGACAGCAGCGACCTGGCCCTGGAGACGGAGAACGGGTACTGGTTGTGCGCCATCTTCTTCGACAGGTACTGGCTCTTCGGCGTGACCGGGACCGGGCCGAGCGTCTCGGTCGCGCTGCCCTGCCAGATGACCTTGCTCATCGCCTTCTGGTCGACGAGGTGCTGCATCGCCTGCCGGATGTAGAGCTGGTTCATCTCCGGGCCCGCGTGCGTGGAGTTGAAGTTGTAGACGATGTACGTGGCCGCCCAGCCCTCCCACGGGTCGACGCGGTACCCCTTGCCCTCGAACTTCTCCTTCTGCGCCATCACCGACGGCGGGATGTAGCCGTAGTCGACGCCGCCGGAACGCAGCACGTTGTACTCGGAGTCGGCGGTGGTGAACGGTTTGAAGACGACCTTGTCGAGGTGCGGGCGCTCCGACCTCGGCCCGGTGTACTTCTCGTTCGGGACGAGTGTCACCTGCCCGTTGTCCCGCCATCCGGCCAGCTTCCAGGGGCCGTTGACGGTCTTCCACAGCGGGTCGGTGCCGTACGAGCCGAGGCTCTTGGCGTGCTGGGTGAGCCGGGCGAAGACGGCCTTGGCGCCCTTCGTGGTGCGGTCGAAGTCGCCGACCTCGCCGCCGTCGGTCTTCGCGTCCCAGGCGTGCTGGGGCAGGGCGCGCATGTAGTAGAGCTGATTCGCCGTGAACCAGTCCGGGTTGTACGAGCGCTTGAGGCGCAGCCGTACGGTGTGGTCGCCGACGAGCTCGAACTTCTTGACGTTGTCCGGGATGTTGCCGACCGAGTAGCCGCCCCAGTCGGCTTTGTTCGCCTTGACGAGGTTGAACCAGAACTCGAGGTCGCGGCCGGTCACCTCGGTGCCGTCGGACCACTTGACGCCCTTGCGCAGCGGGATGGTCACCGTCTTGTTGCCGTCGCTGTACTTCGGCTCCAGGCCGAGCGTGCTCGGCCCGTGCGTGACCAGCTCGCCCTTCTTCTGCACGGCGTCGTACACGGGCATGTAGAGCTGGGACTGGATCGCGTAGTTGTAGGAGCCGCCGTAGCCGGGGGCGCCGATCGGGAAGATCCAGTTCGGGGTCGCCGCGGGTGGCAGGGCCATGGTGGCCGTGCCGCCCTCGACGGGGGTGCCGCCCGTGCGGCCCATGGCGATGCGGCCGGCCTCGTGCGTGCAGCCGGTGAGCGCCACGAGCGCCGCCGCGAGGACGAGCGCGGCCGACGCCTTTGACCTGAGGGAACGCATGCCGAAGGGCCTCCAAGGGGACGGGATCCAGCCCCGTGTGAAGATTCGACGAGGGGCGCCCGAACGCTAAGTCGACCGTTCGAAGCAAGTCAATAGGTTCATTCGGAAAGTAAGTCAAAATCCACCAGGGTCTGGCGCACTTGATTCGGTGATGGTTAGTGTTCGGTCCGGCATCGAACGAACTGACCGAAGTAAGTTTTCAGGGGGACCGGATGACGGACACCGCGCACGAGGGCGAGCCGGGTTCGGCCCGGCACATACTCCGGCTCGGCCGACCTCGTCAGGGAACTGGGCCTCGCGCCCTCCACCGTCTCGCTGCGCGTGCAGGAGCTGGTGGCCCAGGGCGTGCTCACCGAGTCCGGCGAGGGCGCCTCGCGCGGCGGACGCAGGCCGCGACTGCTGCGGGTCAAGGCGCAGGGCGGCGTCGCGCTCGCCGCCGACCTCGGCAGCCGGCACGCGCGGCTCGGCGCCGTCGACCTCGGCGCGGCCGTGCACGACGCCGTCGACCTGCCGCACGACATCACCGCGGGACCCGAGTCCGCCGTCGACTGGCTGTGCGCCCAGGTCGCCCAACTCGCCGGGAAGCAGCGGGAGTCGGGGCGGACCGTGCGCGCGCTCGGCGTCTCCTTCCCGGGCCCCGTCGACCCGGCGGACGGCCGCGTCCTGAGCCCCTCACGGATGCCGGGCTGGCACCGCTACCCGCTGCGCGACGTCCTCGCCGAGCGGCTCGGCATGCCGGTGACCGTCGCCAACGACGCCACGATGATGGCGGTCGGCGAGCACCGCACCTCCCGGCCCGAGCTCGACCACATGGTCGTCGTGAAGGCCGGCCGCGGCATCGGCAGCGGCGTCATCGTCGCGGGCCGGCCGCACGACGGTGCCAACGGAAGCGCCGGAGACATCAGCCACGTCCGCGTCGAGGAGGCCGGCGAGCGGCCCTGCTCCTGCGGGAACATCGGCTGCCTGGAGACCGTCGCGAGCGGCGCCGCCCTCATCCGCGAACTCGCCGCACAGGGCGTCGACGTGGCGAACACCACAGAGCTGCTCCGGCTCGTAGCCGACGGCGACCCCGTCGCCACCACGCTGGTGCGCGCCGCGGGGCGGCACATCGGCACCGTGCTCTCCGTCGTCGTGAACTTCTTCAACCCGCGGGTCGTCGCCATCGGCGGCGTCCTCGCCACCGCCGAACCCCTCGTCGCCGCCGTCCGCGGCGTGCTCTACGAGCGCTGCCTGCCGCTCGCCACGGCCGACCTGGAGATCACCACGACGGCCGCGGGCCGCGACGCGGGCCTGCTCGGCGCGGGCCTCACGGCCCTGCACAAGAACTTGTCGGCCACGGCCCCCGCCCCGAAGGAAGAGAGCGCCCACGCATGACCAGCACCACCCCGCCGATCACCGGCCGCCGCCTGCGCATCGGCATCGGCGGCATCGGCATCGAGTCGTCCACGTTCTGCCCGCACCGCTCCACCACCGACGACTTCCGGCAGACGCGCGGCCAGGACCTCCTCGACCGCTACACGTGGACGCGGCCCGACTCCGACCTCGCCGAGCACGTCGAATGGGTGCCGCTCCTGCACGCGACCTCGCTGCCCGGCGGCCCGGTGGAGGCCGAGTCGTACCTGATCCTCAAGAACGAACTCGTCACCCGCATACGGGAGGCGGGCCCGCTCGACGGACTCGTCTACGACATCCACGGCGCCATGAGTGTCATCGGCCTCACTGACGCCGAGGGTGACCTCACGGAGGCGGTCCGCGCGGCGCTGGACCACAACGGCACCCCCGACGGCGGGCGCCCCATGATCTCCACGGCCATGGACCTGCACGGCAACGTCTCGCGCCGCTTCGCCGAGCCCATCGACCTGCTCACCGCGCACCGCCTCGCCCCGCACGAGGACGCCTGGGACACCCGCGAACGCGCCGCCCGCAACCTCGTGCGCTGCCTGCGCGAGGGTGCCCGCCCGCACCGCGCCTGGGTCCAGGTCCCGGTCCTGCTGCCCGGCGAGAAGACCAGCACCCGCCTGGAGCCCGCCAAGTCCCTCTACGCGTCGCTCGTCGACATCGAGCGTAAGGACGGCATCCTCGACGCGGCGATGTGGGTCGGCTACGCCTGGGCGGACGAGCCGCGCTGCAAGGCCGCCATCGTTGTCACCGGCGAGGACGCCGAACTGGCGGCGCGGGAAGCCGAGTTGCTGGCCCGCCGGTACTGGGACGCGCGCAAGGACTTCCTCTTCGTCGGCCCGACCGGCAGCGCCGAGGAGTGCGTCGAGAAGGCCGTCGCCTCCGACAAGCGGCCCTTCCTCATCAGCGACTCCGGCGACAACCCGACCGCGGGCGGCGCGGGCGACCTCGCGTACATGCTGGGCAGGCTGCTGGAGAACGACGCGATCCGCACGGGGAAGGTCACGGCCGTGCACCCCGGCATCACCGACCCGGTCGCCGTCGCCCGCTGCTTCGAGGCCGGGGTGGGCGCCGAGGTGACGCTCTCCGTCGGCGGCAAGGTCGACGCGAACCACGGCGGTCCTTACGAACTCACCGGCACCGTCGAGGCGTTGCAACGCGCCGCCGACCAGAAGGACCGCGCCGAGGGCGGGGCGTACGACCGCGGCGTCGACATGGCGGCCGTCCGCGTCGGCGGCCTCACCGTGATCCTCGTCGAGCGCCGCAAGCCGTTCCACACCCTCGCCGACTTCACGGGCCCGGCCGATGGCGGCCTCGGCATCGACCCGCGGACGTACGACGTGGTCGTCGTCAAGATCGGCTACCTGGAGCCCGAACTGCACGACATGGCCGCGGACTGGCTGCTCGCGCTCACCCCCGGCGGCGTCGACCAGGACCTGCTGCGCCTGGGACACCACCGGGTGGAGCGCCCGCTGTACCCGTTCGACGAGGACGCCTACGAGACCGGTTCCGAGAACGGACCCGACCTCACGCCCACCCTTCTGTAGGACTCATCCAGGGCTCATCCAGGGATCAGCTCAGCCACTCCGACTCGTACTTCTTGTACGTGCCGTCGTGCGTCGCCAGGTGCACGAACTGGTCGACGTACTCATGGAAGTCGCGGTCACCGCGCGGCGTCGCGTACGCCTTCTCCGCGAACGAGAACGGCTTGTCGGGGTGGAGCGAGCACAGCTCGGGGTGGAGCTTGGACTGGTAGAGCGTCTCGCTCGCGTCCGTCATCATCACGTCCGCCCGGCCCGCCACGATCTCGTCGAAGATCGTGCGGTTGTCCGGGTGGACCTTGATGGTGGCGCTCTTGAGATGGGCCCGGGCGAACTGCTCGTTCGTGCCACCGGGGTTGACGATCACCGTCGTCCCCGCCTGGTCGATGTCCCCCAGTGTCTGGTACTTGTCCTTGTCCGCGCAGCGCACGATCGGCGTCTTGCCGTCCTCGCGGGTCGGCTCGCTGAAGTACACCTGGCGGGCGCGCGGCAGCGTGATCGACACACCGCCGACGGCGACGTCGCACTTCCCGGCCGACAGGTCGCTCGACAGGTTCGCCCACGTGGTGTCCACCCACTGGGCCTTGGCGTCCAGGCTCTTCGCGAGGTCCTTCGCCATGTCGATGTCGATGCCGCTGTACGAACCGTCCTTCGGGTCCTTGTACGTGAACGGCTTGTAGTCACCCGTCGTGCACACCCGCAGCACACCGGACTTGGGTACCGAGTCGAGCAGGCTGGCCGGCTGCTTCTTGGCGGACTGCTGGATGGCGGAAGGCGCCGCGGGCGCGGCGGCGGTCAGCCCCAGGAGGCAGACCAGGGCGGACAGGGTGGCGACACGTTGTCTGGACGCGCGGCGGCTCATCGCGACTACTCCTCGGCACGGTGGTTGCAGGGTGAACTGATCGTCCGGCGACACACCATGTCAGAAGAGTTCGTGCCGGTGAAGGCGGTGTCCACGGCTCGGAAGGCGGCCGGACCGGAGGGGAGAATGGCGGACATGAGACGACTCCACGCGCCGTTCGACCCCTGGGACCCCGCCCCCGTGAGCGAGGTCGCGGCCCGCTTCGACGGCACCGGCGCACCCTGGTGGGTGGCCGGAGGGATGGCGATCGAGCTGGCCGCCGGGCGGGTGCTGCGCGAGCACGGCGACATCGACGTGATGCTGCTGCGCCGCGACCAGCGGATCGCCCATCAGGTCCTGGACGGCTGGGAGTTGTGGGCCGCGGACCCGCCGGGAACGCTGCGCCCGTGGGAGCCGGGGGAGCGGCTCGCGGCGGGCGTGCACGACATCTGGTGCCGCCCGGCCGGGGCCACGCGCTGGCGCATCCAGCTCATGCTGGAGGAGACCGAGGGCGACGTGTGGGTGTCACGACGCGACCCGCGTCTGCGCCGACCGCTCGACGCCCTCGGTTTCACCACCGCGGACGGCACGCCCGTGGTCTCTCCCGAGGTGCAGCTCCACTACAAGGCCAAGGGGCTGCGGCCCAAGGACCAGGTGGACTTCGATGCCGCGCTGCCCATCCTCGCCCAGGAACAGCGGAGTTGGCTCGCGGACGCGTTGGCGGCGACGTACGGGAGGGGGCACCCCTGGGCGGAGCGGCTGCGGATGACCGGTTGAACCGTCCTGAACCGATCCGACCCGCAGGGTCAGGCGTCGGCCGCTCGCAGTTCGGCCGCGGCCTCGCTCAGCGTGCGCAGCATCAACGCGGTGACCGGCGCCGACTCGTGCCCTTCGGGGACGAACGCCGAGACGCGGCGGACGCCCGCGGAGGTGAGTGGGCGGGCCACGACCTCGGTGTGCCGCAGCAGGGACAACGTCATGCCGGGCACCAGCGCGACGCCCGCCCCGGCGGCCACCAGCCCCTGCACCGCGAGGTTGTCGTCGGTGGTGAAGGCGATGTCCGGCGCGAAACCCGCCTCCGCGCAGGCGTCGACGAAGTGGCCCCGGCAGCGCCGGCACCCGGCTATCCAGCGCTCCCGCTCCAGCTGTGCCAGGTCCACGCGGCCGCTCGCGGCGAGGGCGTGTCCGGCCGGGAGCAGCGCCATCAGCGGATCGTCGAGCAGCGGCGTCTCGACCAGCCCCTCCTCGCTGTCACGGCCCGCTGTGCCCGCTGCGTCGCCGGGGTGTCCTGGTGAGAAGGCGAGCGCCAGATCGCACCGCCCCTCGCGCAGCGCACGCAGCGAGTCGGGCGGCTCCTCCTCCAACAGCTCGACGCGGATGCCCGGGTGGGCCGCCGCGACGCGGGCGACGGTCGCCGGGAGCAGCGCGGCGTTCGCCGCGGGGTAGGCGCAGACGCGGACGCGCCCCGACTCCAGGCGGGTGATCGCCTTCAGCTGGCCGTGCGCCGTCGCGATGGAGCTGAGGATGCCCGTGGCGTGCCGGGCCAGCACCTGCCCGGCGTCCGTGAGCCGCAGGCCGCGCCCCGCCCGGACGAACAGCGGCGTGCCCGCGGCGCGCTCCAGCGCCTTCATCTGCTGGCTGATGGCGGGCTGCGTGTACCCGAGGTCCCGCGCCGTCGCCGCGTAGGAGCCGGTGCGTACGACCTCGGAGAACGTCTGGATGTGCCGCGAGTCAAACATGCGTACAAGCTATGGAGTTCACCGCGCAAGTCAAGATCGGTAAGCATTTCTTGGGGTGGGTAAAGAAATGCGATGTGGACCTTGCCGCGCCGGTGCGTCAGTGTGTCCGAACCCCATGTTTTCCGAGGTCAGTGCCGGTTCCGCACCCCGGACCCGACCTGCTCCCGACCGTCCGCGGCGCGCAACGCCCGCCCCCTCCATGTTCCAGGGAAGCCCCGTGACTTCAACGCACCGCCTCGCCCGCCGCTGTGTCCCGCTCGCCGTCACGGCCTGCCTCGTGGTCCTGACGACCTCGTGCAGCAAGAGCGCCGATGTCACGACGACCGCGGGCGGGGTGAAGCTGGTCCACAAGGGCAAGCTGACCACCTGCACGCACCTGCCGTACGCGCCCTTCCAGTCGGAGAAGAACGGCAAGGTCGTCGGCTTCGACGTCTCCCTGATGGACCTCGTCGCGAAGAAGCTCGGGGTGAAGCAGGACATCATCGACAAGTCCTTCGAGACCATCAAGACCGGGGCGGACCTCAACGCGGGCCTGTGCGACGTCGCCGCCGCGGGCATGACCATCACCGACGAGCGCAAGAAGAACCTCGACTTCTCCGACCCCTACTTCGACGCCGACCAGGCGCTGCTCGCCCGCAAGGGAGTCGACGCGAAGAGCATCGACGACGTCAAGGGCGGCAAGCTGAAGCTGGGCTCCCAGGCCGCCACCACCGGCGAGGACCTGGCGCACAAGAAGGGCGTCGACTCGCAGTCCTTCGAGAGCTCGGACGCCGAACTCAACGGGCTGCGCACCGGCCAGGTCGACGTCCTCATCCAGGACTACCCGGTCGTTCAGAACTGGCTGAAGGACTCCGCGGTCAAGGACAAGTTCCGGCTCATCGGCACCGTCCCCACCGGCGAGGAGTACGGCTTCGCCGTGAAGAAGGGCGGCAACCCGAAGCTGCGCGCCGCGATCAACAAGGCGATCGGACAGGCCAAGAAGGACGGCACGTACAAGAAGCTGTACGAGCAGTGGATCGGCCCGATGCCGAAGGGCGCCGACAAGTGAGCACCGTGAAGTCCTCGTCGGTGGACGGCAGTTCAGGCAGTTCAGGCAGCGAGGTGCAGCCGCGTAAGCGCATGTCGCCGCGCCGCAGGCGCAAGGTGACGCGCGTCGTCCAGTACGTGGTCCTCGGTGTCGCGGTCGTGCTCGCCGCGACGCTCGCCGACTGGGGGCAGCTCCAGCACCAGTTCCTCGAACCGTCCGTGGCCCGCCGGATGTTCCCCGACCTGATCACGACCGCGCTGGTCAACACGGTGATCTACACCCTCACCGGGTTCGTCGTCGGGCTCGTGCTCGGTCTGGTCATCGCCCTGATGCGGCTGTCGTCGGTGGCCCCCTACCGGTGGCTCGCCTCCATCTACATCGAGTTCTTCCGCGGTTTGCCCGCGCTGCTGATCTTCATCTTCATCGGCGTCGGTGTGCCGCTCGCCTTCCCCGGCACCGCGCTGCCCGGCGGCGTCTACGGGCAGGTGGCCATCGCGCTCGGCCTGGTCGCCGCCGCGTACATGGCCGAGACGATCAGGGCCGGCATCCAGGCCGTGCCGCGCGGCCAGTTGGAGGCCGCCCGCACGCTCGGCATGTCGCAGACCCTGGCCATGCGCTCGATCGTCATCCCGCAGGCGTTCCGCATCATCGTGCCGCCGCTCACCAACGAACTGGTCCTGCTGTTCAAGGACTCCTCGCTGGTCCTCTTCCTCGGTGTCTCCCTGGAGACCCGCGAACTCACCAAGTTCGGCCGGGACCTGGCCGGTGAGACCGCCAACAGCACACCGATCTTCGTGGCCGGCCTCTGCTATCTGCTCGTCACCGTCCCGCTGGGCTATCTGGTGCGCCGCCTAGAGGCGCGACACGCGAAGGCCAGGTGAGCGGCATGACGAAGGAAACCGGGCCCAGCGCCGGGAACAGGAACAAGGACGAGGACACACGCATGAGTGCCGGCGCGGCCATCGAGATCCAGGGACTGCACAAGTCGTTCGGCGACCTGGAGGTGCTGCGCGGCATCGACTTCACCGTCGCGCACGGCGAGGTGGTCTGCGTCATCGGCCCCTCCGGATCCGGCAAGTCCACGCTGCTGCGCTGCACCAACCTGCTGGAGGAGCCCACGTCGGGGCGGGTGGTGGTGGCAGGCACCGACCTCACGGACCCGGACCTCGACATCGACCGCGTACGCCGCCGGATCGGCATGGTCTTCCAGCAGTTCAACCTCTTCCCGCACCTGAACGTCCTGGAGAACCTCACCATCGCGCAGCGCCGCGTCCTCGGCCGGGACCGGGCCGAGGCGGAGCGGACGGGGCGCGCGAACCTCGAACGCGTCGGCCTCGCCGACAAGGAGACCAGCTACCCGGCCCAGCTGTCCGGCGGCCAGCAGCAGCGGGTGGCCATCGCCCGCGCCCTGTCGATGGGGCCCGAGCTGATGCTGTTCGACGAGCCGACCAGTGCGCTCGACCCGGAACTCGTCGGCGATGTGCTCGCCGTGATGCGCTCGCTCGCCGACGAGGGGATGACGATGATGGTCGTCACCCACGAGATGGGCTTCGCCCGCGAGGTGGCGGACCGGGTCGTGTTCATGGACGGCGGCGTGGTCGTCGAGGAGGGGCGCCCGGACGAGGTGCTGGGCAACCCCCGTCACGAGCGCACCCGTTCGTTCCTCGCGCGCGTCGTGAACCCGGGGGACGCGCGGCCGGCGGACGCGGAGCCGCTGAAGTAGGCCGGCCCGCGTCGCGCCCGCTGTCAGGCGCTCGGCACCTTGTCCAGGAAGCCCCGCACGTCCCGGATCCGGCCCTCCTCGTCCAGGACCAGGACGTCGAAGCCGATCGCGAGCGGCTCGGCGCCCTCGGGGCCGAGGCCCCACTGGAAGCGCAACTGCCGGTGGTGGGCGTCGACTTCGCCGACCGGAGCGAACGCGCAGCCGGGGAACTGCTGGTGCACCCCGTCGATCAGCTGGGCGAGCGCGGCGTGCCCCGCCACCTCGGCCAGCGGGTCGGTGTACGTGGCGTCGGCCGACCAGTGCTCGGCGATGAGCTTCGTGAGCTGCTCGCCCTGCGCGTTCCAGGTGGCGAGGTAGGCGTCGACGGCGTGGTGTGCGGTCATGGTGGAACCTCCGCTGCGATGTGGTGTGTTGACGTCCCTCACAGTGGCCGGGCGGCGGCGGAAGCTCCATGACCTCCGAGGTCATGGAGGGCGCGCCCCGCCGTCGTACGCTGCCGTCATGAGCACCCTCGTGGACTCCCTCGCCCCGGCGGATCCCCTGGACGCCCGCACCGTCGGCCCGCTGCTGCGCGGCTGGCGCGAACGGCGCCGCTTCAGCCAGCAGGAGCTGTCCAACCGCTCCGCGGTCTCCACCCGGCACCTCAGCCGCGTGGAGACCGGCAGGGCGCACCCGACGCCCGAGATGATCCTGCACCTGGCGGATCACCTCGACGTCCCGCTGCGCGCCCGCAACCAGCTGCTCCTCGCGGGCGGTTACGCGCCGCACTACCGGGACCGCGACCTGGCGGATGCCTCGCTCGCGGTCGTCATGGACGGGCTGCGGGGACTCCTCGACGCCCATATGCCGTACCCGGCGCTGCTGTTGGACACGTACTGGGACGTCGTCGACGCCAACGCGGGCGTCGCGGCGCTGCTCGAAGGGTGTGCGCCCGAGCTCCTCGAACCCCCGATCAACGTCATCCGGCTGTGCGTGCACGAGCGGGGCCTGGCCCCGCGGATCCGCAACTTCACGGAGTGGGCATCCCACCTGCACCACCAAGTGGTCCACCGCGCCGAACGCACCCACGACCCGCGCCACTTCGCGCTGGCCGAGGAGACCGTGCGACACCTCGCCGCCGTGCCCCGCACCGCCCCCACCGGCAGCCCCGTCCTCACGCTGGAACTCACCGTGCCGGACGCGGGACCGCTCCGCTTCTTCAGCACCTCCGCGCAGCTCACCACGCCCGCCGACGCCGCCCTGGAGGGGCTGCACCTGGAGACGTTCCTACCGGCCGACGACGCGACACGGCGCCGCTTCGAAAAGAACTCGTAGGCGCAGGCGCTCACTTGGTAGGACTGACGGATGATCAAGGACGACACGACGGACGAACTCGACCCACTGGAACGCCTCCTGGCGGAGCGCGCCTGCGAGCGCCTGATCCTGGAACTCGTGCGCCGCCTCGACCTCGGGGACCCGGGCACGGTCTGCGAACTCTTCACCCCGGACGGCGTCTGGCACTGGCCCTACGACAACCGGCGGATCCAGGGCACGCAGGCCCTGCGCGCCTACTTCGACGGCCGCCCCGCCAACCGTCTGTCCCGGCGGATGTGCACGAACATCCTGGTCACCGTCGACACACCCGACACCGCCACGGCCACCACGTACTTCGCCACCTACCGCGTCGACGGCTACACCGCAGGCACCATCGTCCCGCCCCGGCTGCCCGCGAACGTCGGCCACTACGAGGACACCTTCCGCAAGGTGGACGGCCGTTGGCTCATGGCGAGCCGGACACTCGTCCTCCCCTTCGGCGGGCCGACCGAACACGTCGGCGGGGCCGCCGGTCAGGCGCAGTGAGTCGCGCGTCCGAGGTCAGGCCGGCTGCCAGATCCGGGCGAGCGCCGACTCGGTGAGCACCTGGTCGGGCGGGCCCTGCCCGGCGAGGTGTCCGTCGCGCAGCAGCAGACACACGTCCGCCGCTCGCGCGGCTTCAAGGTCATGTGTCGCCTTCACGACGGTCACGCCCTCGGCCGCGAGTTCCGTGAGCAGTGACCCGATCCGGCCGCGGGCCTCCGGATCGAGGCCCGTGGTCGGTTCGTCGAGGAGTAGCAGGTCGGACTCCTGGGCGAGCCCCTGCGCGATCAGCGTCCGCTGCCGCTGCCCGCCCGACAGCTCGCCCAACTGGCGCCCGGCGAGGCCGCCGATGCCGAGCCGGTCGAGCGCCGCGCCGACGGCGGCCCGGTCCCGCCGCGAGGGCCGACGCCACGCACCGAGCCCGCCCCAACGCCCCATCTCCACTGCCTGACGCACGGTCAGCGGAAGCGCGTCCCCGACGGCGCCGCGCTGCGGGACGAACGCCGGCCGCCGTTCCCCGTGGTGCCGCACCTCACCCGATGTAGGGCGGATCACACCGGCCAGCACACCGAGCAGCGTGGACTTCCCGCTGCCGTTCGGTCCGACGAGCGCGACCGTCGCCAACTCCGGTATGTGTGCGGTGAGTTGATGGAGCACGGGGCGGCCCGGGTAACCGGCGCACAGGTCGGTGAGCTGGACGCGGGTGTCCCCGTGTCGATGTGGGGCGGCCGGGGCGGTCGGTTTGTTGAACATGATTTTCATTGTACTGTCCTCGCATGGAGTGGTTGACGGCCCCCTTCGAGGTGGCCTTTGTGCAGCGCGCCCTGTGGGGCGGAATCCTGGTGTCCGCGATATGCGCGCTCGCCGGGACGTGGGTCGTACTGAGGGGGATGGCCTTCCTGGGGGACGCGATGTCCCACGGGCTGCTGCCGGGTGTCGCGCTGGCGGCACTGCTCGGCGGGAACCTGATGGTGGGCGCGGTCGCGAGCGCGGCCGTGATGACGGCGGGCGTGACGGCCCTCGGCAGGGCAAGGCGGCTCTCCCGCGACACGGGGATCGGGCTGCTGTTCGTCGGCATGCTGTCGCTCGGCGTCATCATCGTGTCGCGCTCGCAGTCCTTCGCGGTGGACCTGACCGGCTTCCTCTTCGGTGACGTCCTCGCCGTGCGCGGACAGGACCTCGCGCTGCTCGGGGTGGCACTGCTCGCATCACTCCTGGTGTCGTTCCTCGGCCACCGGGCCTTCCTCGCCCTCACGTTCGACGCCCGCAAGGCGCAGACGCTGGGGCTGCGCCCCCGGCTCGCGCACGCCGTGCTGCTCGGACTGCTCGGGCTCGCGATCGTCGCCTCGTTCCACATCGTCGGGACGCTGCTCGTCCTCGGCCTGCTGATCGCGCCGCCCGCGGCCGTCCTGCCCTGGGCTCGCAGTGTGCTCGGGGTCATGGCGGGCGCCGCCCTGCTCGGCGCCGCCGCCACCTTCGGCGGGCTGCTCCTGTCGTGGCACCTGTCCACGGCCGCCGGGGCCACCGTCTCGGCGCTCGCGGTGAGTCTCTTCTTCCTCTCCCACCTCGCGTCCGGCGTCCGCCACCGCCGAACGGGCCGTGCCGCCGACGCCACCGGTCCCGCCCTCGTTCTCGAAGTCGACCGAAGGAATTCGGAGGCACTGTCTTGACCGCCAGAACCCTCGCCGCGAAGTGGGCCCCGCTCCCGCTGGCACTCACCGCCCTGATCGCCGCGGGCTGCTCGCCCCAGGAGGGCAACGACCCGAAATCGGCGGGGAGTTCACCGTCGACCACCCCGCACGGCTACGTAGCCGGCGCGAAGGAGGGCGCCGAGCAGCAGTCCCGGCTGATCCTCAACGACCCCGACAGCGGGAGCACCCGGGTCCTCGACCTCATCACCGGCAAGGTGACGAGAACGGGCAAGGTCACGGACGCCGCCGGCCTCACCACGGACGGCCGCTTCGGCTACCTCCACGCCTCCGCTACCACCCACGTCCTCGACGGCGGCTCCTGGACCGTGGACCACGGCGACCACGTCCACTACTACCGCGCGGCGATCCGCGACGTGGGTCAACTCCCTGTAGGGGAGGGCACATTGGTCCGCAGTGACGCCGCCGTGACCGCCGTCACCGACAAGGGCGGGCGCACCGTCCTGTACGACCGCGGCGAGCTGGAGAACGGCGAACTCGTCCGCACCCGCACGCTGCCGGGAACACACACAGGGCCCGTCATCCCGTACGAGGAACACCTGTTGACCCTCGCCGACGAGCGCGGCGCCACGAAGCTCACGGTACTCGACCGCAAGGGCAGGCCCGTCCCCGCGCCGGACGTCGCATGCGAGAACCCGAAGGGCGACGCCGTCACCCGGCGGGGCGTCGTTCTCGGCTGCGCCGACGGGGCACTGCTCGTACGAGAGGAGAACGGGCGGTTCACCACCGAGTCCATCCCCTACGACACGGACGTGCCGGACACCCAGCGGGCGGCCGACTTCCGGCAGCGCCCCGGCAGCGACACCCTGACCGCGCGTGCCGGGCATGACGCCGTGTGGATGCTGGACGTCGGCGAGCGTACCTGGACGCGGGTGGAGACCGGCCCCGTCGTCGCCGCCAACACCGCCGGGGAAGGGGCGCCGCTGCTCGTCCTGGAGACCGACGGCAGGCTGCACGGCTACGACATCGGGACGGGGCAGGAGACCACCCGCACCAAGAAGCTCCTCACCGGGGCACCGCACACCCGCAGCGCCCCCGTCATCGAGGTCGACCGCAGCCGCGCCTACGTCAACGACCCTGACGGCAAGCGGGTGTTCGAGGTCGACTACAACGACGACCTGCGCGTCGCCCGCACCTTCGACCTCGACATCGAACCCGTACTCATGGCGGAGGCCGGCCGATGAGCGCGAACGAGGCGAAGAAGCGTGTCCGGGTGGGCACGGCACGGCTGCGCAGTCTGCTGCTCGGGCTGCTGACCTTGACGGCCGCCGCCACCGCGACCGCCTGCGCCACCGAGGGCGAACGGCCCCGGATCGTCGTCACCACCAACATCCTCGGCGACGTCACTCGCGAGATAGCGGGCGACCAGGCCGACGTCACCGTCCTCATGAAGCCCAACGCCGACCCGCACTCCTTCGGCCTCTCCGCGCGGCAGGCCGCCGACCTCGAACGGGCCGACCTCGTCGTCCACAACGGCCTCGGCCTGGAGGAGAACGTGCTGCGCCACGTGGACGCCGCCCGCGCGTCCGGCGTCGCCGCCTTCGAGGTCGGCAAGGCCGTCGACCCGCTCACCTTCCACACCGGCGACGACGCCGGGGACGGCCGCGCCGACCCGCACTTCTGGACCGACCCCGACCGCATGCGCAAGGCGGCAGGACTCATCGCCGACCAGATCACCCAGCACGTCGACGGCGTCGACGACAGCGCGGTGCGCGCCCAAGCGGACCGCTACGACAAGGAGTTGGCGAAGCTCAGCACGTGGATGGGGGAGTCCTTCGACCGCGTCCCCGACGAACGGCGCGCCCTCGTCACCAATCACCACGTCTTCGGCTACCTCGCCGACCGCTTCGGCCTCCGCGTCGTCGGCGCCGTCGTCCCCAGCGGTACCACCCTCGCCTCGCCCAGCTCCTCCGACCTGCGCTCCCTCACCGAGGCCATGGAACGGGCCGGTGTCCGCACCGTGTTCGCCGACTCGTCCCGGCCCACGCGCCTCGCCGAGGTGCTGCGCAAGGAGATGGGCGGCCGGGTCCAGGTCGTGAAGCTGTACTCCGAGTCGCTGACGGCCGAGGGCGGGGGCGCGGACACGTACCTGCGGATGATGCGCGCCAACACGACGGCGATGACCAAGGGCCTGACGGCCCGCTGACCTCCGGACGTTCGACAACGCCCAACGACGCCCCATGACGCCCAACAGGAAGGAACACAAGTGAACACGACCCCGACACCCCGCAGGAGAGCCCTCGGAGGAACGGCCTTCGCCCTCGCGCTCGCCACCGCGCTGACCGCCTGCGGGAGCGAGGACGACACCAGGAGCGCGTCCAGGGCCGAGCGCGCCACACCCGCCGCCAAGGTCGAGGACCCGCTCGTCGCCGGCTTCGACGGCGGCCTCTACATACTCGACGGCAAGAACCTGAAGCCCGGCAGGACGATCGACCTGCCCGGCTTCAACCGGCTCAACCCTGCGGGCGACGAGGACCACGTCGTCGTCTCCACCGACAGCGGCTTCCGCGTCCTGGACGCCGCCGGACAGCGCCTCACCGACATCGCGTACCAGGGCTCCGAGCCGGGCCACGTCGTCCGGCACGCGGGCAAGACTGTCCTCTTCACCGACGGCACCGGCGAGGTCAACGTCTTCGACCCCGCCGACCTGGGCCGCGGCACGAAGCCCAAGGGGCGCGAGTACACCTCGGCCGAGGCCCACCACGGCGTCGCCATCGAGCTGGAGAACGGCGAACTCCTCAGCACCTTGGGCGACAAGGAGACACGCACCGGCGTGCTCGTCCTCGACAAGGACAACAAGGAGATCGCGCGCAACGAGAAGTGCCCCGGCGTGCACGGCGAGGCCGCCGCCGAGGGCGAGGCGATCGGTGTCGGCTGCGAGGACGGCATCCTGATCTACAAGGAAGGGAAGTTCACGAAGATCGACGCCCCGGACGACTACGGCCGCATCGGCAACCAGGCCGGAAGCGACGCCTCCCCGGTCCTCCTCGGCGACTACAAGACCGACGCGGAGGCCGAGCTGGAACGCCCCACCCGCGTCTCCCTCGTCGACACGGAGAAGAAGCGGCTCCGCCTGGTCGACCTGGGCACCAGCTACTCCTTCCGCTCACTGGCCCGGGGGCCGCACGGCGAGGCGTTGGTCCTGGGCACCGACGGGAGGATCCACGTCATCGACCCGGCCACCGGAAAGATCGAGAAGCGGATCGACGCGGTGGGCGACTGGCGGGAACCCCTGGACTGGCAGCAGCCCCGGCCCACCCTGTTCGTCCGCGACCACACGGCGTACGTGTCCGAACCCGGCGAGAAGTCCCTGCACGCCATCGACCTGGACACCGGCAAGAAGCTCACGTCCGTGAAGCTGCCGAAGAGCACCAACGAGCTGTCCGGCGTGGTGGCCGGACACTGACAACGGGCGCGGACACGCGTACGCCCCCCGTGATCCGCGGACCACGGGGGCGTACGGCCGTTGGCTCAGACGGACCGGTGGTACTGGTCCGGCACATGCGACTCCGCGCCCAGCTCGCGCGCCGCGTGGCGGGCGAAGGACGGGTCGCGGAGCAGCTCGCGGCCGACGAGGACCGCGTCCGCCTCGCCGTTGGCGAGGATCTTCTCGGCCTGCTCGGGCTCGGTGATGAGGCCGACCGCGGCGGCCGGGACCCCGGCCTCGTTACGGACGCGGGCCGCGAAGGGGACCTGGTAGCCGGGGCCGACCGGGATGCGGACGCCGGCCGCGTTGCCGCCGGTCGACACGTCGATGAGGTCCACACCGTGGGCCTTCAGCTCGGCGGCGAACCGGACGGTGTCGTCGGCGGTCCAGCCCTCCTCGCCGTCCAGCCAGTCCGTCGCGGAGATACGGAAGAGCAGCGGCAGTTCCTCGGGCCACACCGCGCGGACCGCGTCCACGACCTCAAGAGCGAAACGGGTGCGGTTCTCGTAGGAGCCGCCGTACTCGTCGGTGCGCTTGTTGGAGTGCGGGGAGAGGAACTCGCCGATGAGGTAGCCGTGCGCGCCGTGCAGCTCGATGACCTGGAAACCGGCGTCGAGGGCGCGACGGGTGGCGTCGACGAACTGCTGGACGATCTCCTTGATGCCCTCGACCGACAGCTCGGTCGGCACCGGGTGGTTCTCGTCGAAGGGCACCGCGCTCGGGGCGACGGCGTCCCAGCCGTACGCGTCCGGGCCCACCGGCGCGCCGCCCTTCCAGGGCCGGTCGGTCGAGGCCTTTCGGCCCGCGTGTGCCGGTCTTACCAAGTATCGTTGTACCCATGACAGCAGCAGTAGCGCGGAATAGTCCGCGCAGGGGAGGGCTGCGGGTAGTCGGGGCGAAGCGGTTGAGCCGCTACACCGACGCGACTACATCGCCTGAAGTCCAAGAGGACATGATCACGGCCGCGCAGGAACGAGTGGGGGGTTCATTCGTCGGGTGGGCGACGGATCTCGATATCTCCGCGCTCAAGACGACGCCATGGGAGCGGCCGGAACTAGCGTACTGGCTCGACCGCCCCGACGAGTGGGACGTGCTCATCTGGCAGCGCATGGACCGCGCAGTGCGGTCCATGGCGGACATGGCAGATCTCGGCCGCTACGCCAAGCAGCACGGCAAGCGCCTCATCTTCGCGTCGGGCCCCGGCGGGGACATGTTGGAGCTCGACTTCGCGTCGCCCATGTCCGAACTGATCATGCTCATCCTGGCGTTCGCTGCCCAAATGGAAGGGCAGACGATTATGGAGCGGAATCAGGGCGCTGCGGCGCACCTGGAGTCGCTCGGGCGCTGGGGCGGCGGGCCTGTCCCCTACGGATGGGAGCCGCGGAGAAAGACCTTCGAAGACGGCAACGAAGGGTGGTGGCTGTTCCTTCACGTCGACAAGGAGGATCCGACTCGGAGCACATCGGATATCCGGCGGTCGATGATCGCGCGGGCAATCTCGGGTAAAGGTTTCTCCGAAATCCTCCGATGGCTGGAGGAGATGGAGGCCATAACCCCCTTCAACCACCGCGCGCGGCTCGCAACTCCGCCGCGAGAGCAAGACGAAAACAGCACATGGAATGTCACTGTGGTGCGCGAAATGCTCCTGTCGGAGATCAACCGCGGGTACACCGTGAAACGTGACGGCTCTATCGTCCGTGACGACGAAGGGGCGCCGGTACTTCAAGCAGAACCACTCGTCGACAACGACACGGCATACCGGCTCAAAGACGCGTTGAAGCTGCTTGAGAACGGCCTCGCGGGAAAGCCCCGCAGCGACGGACACGAGCTTCTAGGCATCGTGGTGTGCGGCATCTGTCAGCGCAACATGGTCCAGTCGTGGACGTCGGAGACGAAAGGCAAAGGACGAAACCGCGTCAGAACCGGCGTGCGCGTCGAAACCTTCCGCTGCAACGGGAAGCACCACCCGGAAGGCGTTCCCGGTCTGGGCATGCGCCGTGCGGAGGTGCTGAAGTGGCTTGACGTCCAATTCCTGGAGAACGTCGGACCGTTCAGGCGCACGCAGGTGGTCACGACGCCGGGCGTCGACCACAGGGACGAGATCGCGGAGCTTGGGGCCGCCGTCGACGAGCTAGCGACCCGCCTGGGGCGCTTGAGTGGTCCCGCGGCCGACGCCGTGGAGAAGCAACTCGTAGGCCGCTCCACACGCTTGCAGGAGCTCCAGGCAGCCCCCTACGTCCCCCCGCGACAGGAAGTGGTGGAGCTTGACGAGACATGGGGTGACGTCTGGCGCGGCACGGATGACTGGTACAAGCGCGCCAAGTTGCTGCGAGACGTCGGCGTCCGCATCGAAGCACTGCCGGCAAAGGGGTGGCGCCCCGACATTTCTACGCGCCTGCGCTTCCTTGTCGGGCAGCACGTCGACCCGGTGGAGGACGCGCTCGAAGATGTGGCCCAACAGGAGACACTCTAAGGTCACAGACCGATAACGAACTGAGGCGCCTTTGCGGGCAGTTGGCGGGGCGCCTCACTCGTCGGATCGGCCTCCGGGGCGACGTCGGCGCGGCATCCTCGTCCGCGGCGTGCGGGGCATGGTGACGGCGAGTGACGCCGAGAGGGTTCTCGTCACGCTACGTACGACACGTGGTCAATCCGGGTGCCAAAAACGCAAACTAACCCCCTACTTCTACTTTCTCCCCTACGCGTTAGAGGGAAAGTGAAAGTAGGGGTTAGTTTGCTGGTTTGGACGAGGTCTGTCCGACGGCCCGTGAGCGCCCCGCGTATAACACTTACGACATAACACTAGTAGGAGGGGAGGACGTGGCGACGCCGGCGAATGGCGCGGCTCCCGCTCTCCTCCACCGACGACCGGTGCCGCTCCTGCGCTCCCCGAACTCTCCTCCGGGTTGAAGCGCGGTCGAGCGGCCCGGTCGTCTCAGAGAGCGAGTCGCTCGGGGCCTGGGTATATGGCGGCACTGCTGAAGTAGTGCCGCACGGTGCGGCAGTTGGCGCAGGCGGCCAAGGCGTCGGCATCAGTGCGCCCTGTGAGGCTGAATACGTACTCCTGCTCCTGCTTGTTCAAGCGTTGGTGCGGCATGAAAGCGTTGCAGACGCTGCAGTGTTTGTTGACGCCGACGTTCTGGAGCGTCCTGGGCAGCGTCAGCGGTTGCGCTGACGTGGTCGACGTGGCGGATTCGTGCTGGGACCGCTCGCGTTCAAGCGCAACTTCTATTCTGGTTCGTGCTGCTTGCCAGAGCTCGTCCCATGCCGGTAGGAGTTCCTCTGGTGTGTGAACTCTGTGGCGGTCCCCAAGGATCTGGAGAAGGTCTTGGATGAGGTCCCAGTCCGGTAGCCGTGTGCCCGTGAAGGCGGCATGGATCTTGCTGCGAGAGTGCGGCGGGTCACTGTGTTTGAGCTTGGCTTCCATCCAGCGGAGGGATGGGGCGCCCACCTCGGCGTGCAGACGGTGTAGCCGTTGATTCAGGTCGGCGAGTGGACCGTCTAGCCCCTCTGGCTTACTCAGAAAGCCCGCGCTGCCCATTACTGCCTTTCGCTGAGGCGTCCCTCGGGACGTGTCCCTATCTGTCTTCTGCCGTCCTAATGTGGCGCACGCCGTCTCGAACCGTCCAGAGGCCCTGTTGGCTGAGGCATGTTGGGAGCTACCGCATCCAGCGGTATCCGACAGGCTGAGGGGGCGAGCATGGAGAAGAAGAGGCAGCGAATCGCGTGGGCCGCCATGGTAGGCGCAGCGAGGGGGGCGGGGGCTGCGGCTGGAAGTGCAGCGGTAGCGCTCGTACTGCACTACCTGGCACTGGGAGGAGCGGGGCTCCCCTGGTAGCGCACAGCCCCGCCGCGGAGGAACTCTCCCGGCTGTTTGCGTTCAGGAGTAGCTACTTCGGCAACTCGACTGTGAACGACGGTGCCTGAGACTCGCCCCCGGAGCCTCCGAAGTAGCTGACTTCGCCGCCCTTGCGGCTGACGTCAAGGATCAACTTCCCTGTGAGCGACTGCCCCGGCTTGTACGTGGTGTCGAGCTCGGGACCTTCCCCGACTCCTTCAAGCGTGGACGCGCCCTGCGCGGCCGTCTTGGAGTCCTCCCACGAGGTCATCCCGTAGAACGCGATGTCAGCCGGAGCTTTGCCGACGTTCTTCAGCGTCAACGTCAGTTCGACGTACTGCCCGTGCTCGGGCTTGTTGGTCGTGTCGATCTGCGCCGGCGTCACGTACTTCGCGCTGACGGCCGTGGTCTGCATCTTCGTCGTGACGTCGGACGGCTCCCCGTACTCGTCCGCTTGCGCGTAGATCCAAGTGCCCGTTTCCCCGATCTTCAGGACCGGGGCGTTTGGCGTGGCGGATGCGGTGGACGGCGGTTCGTCGGCCGGCGATGCCGTGCCTATGTCTTCAACGGATACGTCGGCCTTTACCGGCTTCGATTCCGCGCCGGTCCCTTCCCCGCTGCATCCCGTCAGTACGGCGACGAGGACGGCAGGAACGGCCAGTAAACCGGCACGGCGAATACAGGTGCTCATAGCAACCCCCCCATGAAACAGCGGCCTCCCCAGACCGCATGAAGCGCAAGCGTAAGGCATGCGTGTGGAGCAGGAGGCGTGATGGCGTGGGCAGGCAGTACGCGCAGGCAGCGCCTTCCGAAGGACTGGCCCCGCATCAGACGCCGCATCATCCGCCGTGACAAGGGTGTTTGTGTGGCCCTGTACAGCGACGGCACACAGTGCGCCTTGCCGGGTACTGATGTGGACCACATCGTGCCTGGAGACGACCACACAGACTCGAACCTGCGGCTCCTGTGCACGTGGCATCACAGGCACAAGAGCAGCAGTGAAGGCGGCACAGCAGCCGCCCTCACACGCGTGCGTATGGCACGGCCCATGCCCACACACCCGGCACTAGAGGAGTAGGCATGGCAGGTGCCCATGTGGTGCTGGAGGAGGGCGACGACACGGGCGAGGACGGAGTCATGGTGACTCGCGTCGTAGTCAACGGCGTTGATGTTGGTCGACTCGCAAATGCTCCGAAGATCAAAGTCGGTTCGAATCGAGATCGATCAGTGACGACGGTGACGATCACGCTCGTCCCGAGCCGCCTGGAGATCAGGGGCGAGCTCGCTGACGGCGAACGTCGCGAGCCCCGCGCCGGCTTCACAGCGAAGATCGTCTAGCCCCGCCGGGTCGTCGAGCAAGATCAACCCAGGGGGGTGACCCCCGATCGGTCACCTTGAAGACCGAAGAGGTGCTGGGCCCCGCTGTCTGTACGGGTCTGGGGGATGTGGCCTAGGCGTCCGCACGCGCCCGCTGGAGGCCCGAACGCCGGCCGGTTGGCCTGTCGTGGACCCCGATCCGGGAGGCGGGCACACAGGGCTTCGGTCACATAGCGTCCTTCATCTTCCCTGGTCAGAGGCTTGAAAGTGTGACCGGCCGCATCTAGGATGGACCCATGACCAGGACTTGCGAGCACTGCACGGGAGCGATGCCGATCATGGCGCGCGCCCACGCCAAGACGTGCTCGCCCCGGTGCCGTAAGGCGCTGTCGCGCGCGAAGGCGCGTAACCCGCTCCCCGAGGAGCTGCGGACCCGCGACAGGTGGATCCGCCGTGACGCGAAGAAGGTTCCGTTGACGTCGGCCGGCATGGCTGCGTCGTCGACCAACTCGCGTACCTGGAGCACCTACGCGGAGGCGTCATCGTCCTCCGCGGGTGTCGGTCTCGGTTTCGTCCTCTCGGACGTCGACGACATCGTCTGTCTCGACCTTGACCACTGTCTTAACCCGCTCACGGGCCGTCTGGCTCCGTGGGCCGCAGCCATCGTTCGCGACGCGGGCGCCACCTACGTAGAGGTGTCCCCGTCCGGCGACGGACTGCATATCTGGGGTCGCGCTGACGTCCGCCATGGACGGAAGATCCGGCGCCCCGACGGTACGGCCGTGGAGATCTACGGGACCGGCCGCTACATCGCAATGACGGGGCGCCGCCATGGCAACACCCCGTCTGCGCTAGGGAACTTGTCCGCGGTCGTCGCTGCTCTGACTCCCTGACTCTCCAGGGCGCCGGAACCTTCTGACCTCCGCTCGGGCTTCGTCAAGAGCGCGAACCGTCTTGGCGAACTTCCCGAGAATCATGCGGAGTTGATCCAACGCGCTAGCGGCTACGGCCGCTGCCCCCGCGATGAATACGAGGGCTGCCGCGACCCAACCAACTGCTTCCATCTCACACTCCCACCAGTAGGCGCGAGGCGGACGTCCATGGCGGCCGGTCCCCGGCTGTGCCCCCGGAAGGGATGGAAGTGGCAATGACGTTAACAGCCGGTCGCCTTGATCACTTCTATCTCACCGAATTAGTTGAAAGGAGCGCCGATGGCTGGACGTGGTCCCGCCCCGAAGGACCCCACGAAGCGCCGCCGGCGCAACGCCACAGCCCCGGAGACGGTCATTACCCCCGACGACGAGCTCCGCGGCCCTGAGCTGCCGGAGGGCGTCCTCGGCGAAGAGGACGGCGCCACGGTCGAGTGGCACGCCATGACTCAGCTCTGGTGGAACTCCTGGCGCACCTCCGCGCAGGCTCAGACCTTCACTGACACGGACTGGCTCTTCCTGATCGACACCGCGCTCATGCATCACACGATGTGGGCGAAAGGCCGATGGGAGTTCGCCTCCGAAGTGCGCCTCCGCGCCGCCAAGTTCGGCGCTACGCCGGAGGACAGGGCTCGCCTGAAGCTGAAGGTCGACGACCCCACCACACGCCCGCAGGCGCCCGTACAGCGTGCCGACAACGTGGCCGACATCAACTCTCGTCGCGCTCGTCTGACCGGTTAGGAGACCGCGTGCCGCACGTCACCGTGCGCGCCCCCGGTCACGACCGCTCCCGCTCTCTCGGGTGGATGGCGGTCGCATGGATGGAGTACTTCGTCGTGCACGGCCCTGGCGACGTCCAGGGCGAGCCTGTACGCCACGGCGACGAGTACACGGGTTTCGTCGTGGACTGCTACGCGGTCGACGACAGTGCGGGCAAGCTGCTCTACGACTCCGCGTTCTTCAGCCGCCCGAAGGGCTGCGACAAGAGCGGTCTAGGCGCCCGTATCGGCCTCTTCGAAGCTCTCGGCCCTTCCCGGTTCGCCGGCTGGGCTGAAGGCGGGGAGGTCTACCGCGACCCGTGGGGCTTCGGCTTCGAGTACGTCTACGAGCCCGGTGAGCCGATGGGCCGCCCGGTCCGCGTCCCCTACCTCCGCATCATGGCGACGGAGGAAGGCCAGACCGGCAACGTCTACGACACCATCTACTTCAACCTGACCGACGAGGCGTCGCCCCTCTCGCAAGTCCCGGGAGTCGACCCCGGGCTTACGAAGATCAATCTCCCCGACGGCGGGGAAATCACCCCGTCGACTGCCTCGTCCTCGTCGAAGGACGGCGGTAAGGAAACTTGGGTCTGCTTCGACGAGTCGCACCTCTACAACACGCCTGAACTGCGGCGCATGTACGCGACGGTGACCCGAAACCTCCGCAAGAGGAAGAAGGGTGCCGGCACGTGGTACCTGGAAACGACCACGATGTTCGCCCCCGGGCAAGACTCCGTCGCTGAGCGCACCTACGAGGAAGCGGAAGCGATCCGCGAGGGTAAGAAGAAGCGCGGTCGCGCGCGGCTGATGTACGACCACCGGTACGGCGTCTGCAAAGACTTGAAGAACGAGGACGAGCTCCGCGCGGCGCTCCGCGACGCGTACGGCGACGCTATGGAGTGGATCGACGAGGACACGCTCGTCGACGACTTCTACGACCTGCGTAACGACTCCGCGGACGGCAAGCGCTACTTCCTCAACTCCCGTACCTCGTCCTCCGATGCGTGGATGGAACCCGATGCGTGGGAGCTCTGCCGACGTCCGGAGGAGATCGCCCCGGGCGAGCTCGTAACGCTCGGCTTCGACGGCTCTATCCGCGACGACGCGACGGCTCTCACCGCCTGTCGCGTGACTGACGGGCACCTACAGCTCCTCGGATGCTGGGAGAAGCCGGAAGGCCCGGAGGGCGACGGGTGGCAGGTGGACCGTGAAGCGGTTGACGCTTGTGTCGCCCGCGCCTTCGACCGGTACGAGGTCGCCGGCTTCTACTGCGACCCGCCGCACTGGCAGGACTACGTGGACGCCTGGACGCGCGACCACGGCGAAGGGCTCCAGGTGAGCGCCACGCAGGCGCGCCCGCTGGAGTGGTGGACCAACCGCCCGACTGCCATGGAGCACGCGCTAGACCGCTTCGTTGAAGCCGTCGACGACAGGGCGCTCTCCTTTGCCGGCACCGCGAAAGCTGACGACGACTCGTCGGCATGGTCGCGGCTGGGCGCCACGCTCTCCCGCCACGTGCTCAACGCGAAGCGTCGGCCGATGGGCCGCAACCACATGGGCATCGGCAAGGAACACGCGAAGAGCCCGAAGAAGATCGACGCCGCCATGTCGGCCGCACTCGCCTACGAGTGCCGCGCCGATGCGGTCGCCGCAGGCATCACCAAGCGCAAGAAGAAGTCCAATCGTCTAGTTGCCTTCTGAGGGAGGTCCGTGAATGCCTGTCGAAGCTGACAAGGTGGAGTCTCCCGGGTGGTGGCTCCAGCGTCTTGGAAAGAAGCTGCTCGACGAGCGGGCCGACTCCACCGACGCTGACGGCGAGACGGAGCCGGGGCTCGACACCCTTCGGGCCTTCGCGGAGAACCGCGCGCCGCTCCCTCGCGTGCCAGGTGTCGACCCGCGCGAGGCGCGCGAGTGGATGCATGACGCGCGCACCAACTGGACGTCGCTCGTCATTGACTCGCCTGTCGAGCGCATGCACGTCGACGGCTTCCGCTTCAGCGCGCCCGACGACGACTCTGAAGGCGCGAGCGCCGCGGACGATGACGCCAACCGCATCTGGCAGGAGAACAGCCTCGATGCGGACGCCGACCTCGTCCACTACGGCGCGCTCTCTCAGCGTCGGGCGTTCGTCCTCGTAGAGAAGGGTGACGACGGCCGACCGGTCCTGACGCATGAGTCGCCTCGTCAGGTTGCCGTAGAGCACGAGCAGGGCAGCCGGCGGAAGCTCGCTGCGGGGCTGAAGTTGTGGCGCGACGACTGGACAGGCAACACGCGCGCGACACTGTGGACCCCTGAGCGGATCCACGAGTTCGTCACGAAGTCGGATGCCCCGACGTTCTCCGGCCGCGCTGCATCGCTTCGCGGTTGGGACGCGTTCACGCTCCCGAACCAGGACGACGGCGAGCGATCCAACGAGCTGGAGATTGTCCCCTTCGGCGTCTTCACGAACCGCAGGAATCGGCGACTGAGCGGGTTCGCAGAGCACGAGGACGTTCTCACGATTCAGAACCGGATCAACCTCTCGTTGATCAACCTCATTGCTGCGATGAAGTACGGAGCTTTCAGGCAGCGTTGGGCCGCGGGCCTGGAGGTCGACGAGGATCCGCTCACGGGGGAGAAGATCCAGCCGTACAAGCTGGACATCAAGTCCCTGTGGACGAGCGGCGACCACGAGACGAAGTTCGGCGAGTTCGCGGCAACTGACTTGAAGCCGTACGTCGCTGCCGTGCAGTCCGCGGTGCAGGATCTCGCCGCGATCAGCAGGACCCCGCCGCACTACCTGATCGGTGCCGTCGTGAACGTCTCCGGCGACGCTCTGAAGGCTGCGGAGACTGGCCTCGTCTCGAAGGTCCGCGACCGTCAGCGCAACTTCGGTGAGTCGTGGGAGCAGACGATGCGGATCGCTTTCCGCGTCCTGGGCGACGAGACACGGTCGAAGGCGTTCCACGCGGAGACGATCTGGCGTGACCCGGAGTCGCGCAGTATCTCCGAACTCGCCGACGCTGCCGTGAAGAAGAAGGCGGCCGACGTGCCGTGGCGTCAGCGCATGGAAGACATGCTCTACACGCCGGCGCAGATCTCCCGCATGGAGATTGACCGTGCTGCGGACCAGATGAACGCGACGCCGGCACCGCTGACTGACCAGCAACCCGCTTCCCTCCAGGCCGCCCGCGACGCTCGCGAGCAGCGCGACCCGCGGACCGTGATCGGACGGAGCGAGGATGACAACGCCATCGCGGCTTGATTCTCAGTACGGCGGAGCAGTCGCAGGCATTTGGGCAACCGTGCTCGGTAGAGTCGGTCGCTCGTGGACTTCGCTCGGCTCCTACCGTGACGCCGACGTCCGCCGGTTCCAGCGTCAGGCGCTCCCCGTGGTCCTCGCGGGTGAGCGCCAGGTCGCGAACCTCACGGCCTCGTACCTGGAGCAGCTCTACAAGGATGTGGACGCGCGCGCTCGTCGCGTGAGCCTGGACCTGGACGCCGTGACGGGGGAGTCCCTGCGCGGCGTGGATCCTGTCGACGTCTACGAGCGTCCGTTCAAAGAAGTCTGGACGGCGCTCTCCCGGGGCGAATCCTTGGACGCGGCAGTCGAGCGCGGAGGCAACCGCCTGGAGACGCTCGCGAAGACGGATCTTCAACTCGCCCGCACGCACACGGTTCGCGAAGTCGCCGACGAGCTCCCCAAGTTCGAGTACACCGTCCGCGTACTTCAGGGCGAATACGACTGCGCGCTCTGCATGATCGCGAGCACTCAGAGGTACCACAAAAAGGATCTTGCGCCGATCCACCCGGGATGCGACTGCATCGTCAAGACGGTCACAGCCGACTACGACCCGGGGCAGATCGTCGACGAGGACCGCCTAGAGCGCATTCACGACCTCGTGGAGGACGCGCTCGGCAGGAGTGACCGCGGAGGCCGCGCGGTCGACTACCGAAAGATCATCATTGCCCGGGATCACGGAGAGATCGGTCCTGTCCTGAGCTACCGGAGCCAGAACTTCACGGGCCCGGACGAGCTTGCAGACAGGGACCATGGGGCCCGACCGGACCACACGCCACCCCACCGGGGCGAGGACGCGGACCCGCCGGAACGCCCGCGTGACGTGGAGCCCGACATCGAGACGCCGCAGCAACTCGGCCGCTCCATCACGGATGTTGATGAGTCCACCCCGAACGGGCAGGCACTAGCGCACGTTAGGGACGTGATCGCCTCCGTCCACACCGTTGACCGTGAAATGCCGGAGATCCCCCTCGTGGACGAGCATCGCCACGGCTACCTGGGGTCGTACGTGCACACGCGAGGCGGAGACTCCGTCCGTATGTCTCTGAATCCCGACGGGCCGTGGCCTCACATGACGGCCGCGCATGAGCTTGGCCATTTCCTGGATCACAAGGGTCTGGGAGACAGCCTTGAAGCTTTCGCCACGGAGACGGAGACAGCAGAGGGCGGCATCCTCCACGAGTGGTGGGACGCCATCCAGCAAACGGCCTCCTATCAGGTACTCAAGTTCATGCGGTCGCAGCCGGACGGCTCCGAGTGGGCGCGCGTGCAGCGGGGAGACGATGTCGAGTCCTTCGTTCTTGACCATGAGCATCTGGACTACCTCATGTCGCCGGCTGAGATGTTCGGCCGCTCCTACGCACAGTGGATCGCTACCGCTTCGGACGACGACCTCCTGCGGGAGGAGCTGGAGCTCGCTCAGGATCCGGGCAGTGGGGCTGTGCTGATCGCTGGATTCACGTCGGGCTATCCGCGACAATGGAGCGAAGAGGACTTCGAACCTGTTGCGGACGCATTCCGCGCGGTCCTCCGCCGGCTTGGCCTGATCGCAGACGAGGAGGACGAGTGACCGACAAGCTTCGAGAGCTCGCCGCGCTCCTCGCAGAGGGCGGCCCGGATTCTGCGCGTGCGCGGCTCGACGAAGAGCTACGCAGTGCCCCGCCGGCGGAGACAACCACGGCAGAAGACGGTGTCATGCAAGCGTATGGCGACCGTCCAGACGTCGACGTGATTGACGACTGACACCTTCGTTACCGACAGCGCCCCTAACTGGGGCGCTTTTTCATGCCCGACATGGGCGCTCCAGACCATCCCGACAGGGGAGACCTCAGCATGTCCCGACGCACTCTCGCACGCCGCAATTCGCTTCTGACGCTCGCTGCCGAACCGTGGACCCTCTTCGAGGACGACCCGAACGCTGGCAACGGCGGAGGTGGTGGCGGAGCCCCGACGGTCAACGAGCACGGCTACCCAGACAACACCCCGACGGCGGACATGACGCCGGAGCATCAGGTGGCGTACTGGAAGCACCACGCCCGCAAGCACGAGACGGCCGCGAAGGCTGCGCCTGACGCCACGGAGCTGGAGCGCCTGCGCGCCGCTGACGAGGAGCTGAAGAAGCACCAGGCTTCCGAACTCTCGGAGACTGAGCGGCTCCAGAAGGAGCGTGACGACGCTGCGGCGCTCGCCGCGACCAACGCCGCGACGGCTGCGGCTGCGACCGCGGAGCTCCTGAAGCTGAAGGTGATCGGCGAGAAGGAGCTCACGCCCGCGCACGCCGCATTCATCACGGGCACCACGCGTGAGGAGCTGGAGGCGAGTGCGGATGCGCTGAAGGCGCTGTTCCCCGCCTCCGGTGGCGAGCAGGGCAACGGCGGCTCCAGCACGCAGCACCGTTCCGGCGGAAACCGTGGGGGCGACGTCAACAGCGCATCGTCCGTCGCGTCCGGTGCGGAGCGCTTCCGCGCGAAGCACGGCAAGCAGTAACCGACACCTCTTGGAGGACACATGGACCTCAACCTCAAGGTTGAGTCTTTCACTCAGGACCGCCGGGATTGGCTGGGGTCCGCCCACGGCACCGACGCCCCCGTCTCCGTGACGCTCGACGTCTCGAAGTTCACGAAGGCGACCCACTACCCGGACGGCTACCTGAAGAGCGGTATCCCGCTCGGCAAGATCACGACCGGCGGCAAGTACGGCCCGTACGACGACACCGCGACCGACGGCCGTCAGACCCTCGCGGGCTTCCTCTTCACCGCGCAGGACGTCGACGCCCGCAAGGTGGCGTCCACCTCCGTCGTGGGCTCGATGCTCATCCACTGCTTCATCCGTGAGGCGAAGCTCCCCGTCGCCGTCGACACCGCCGGAAAGACCGACGTCGCCGGCCGCGTCATCTTCGTCTGAGAGGCCCTGATACATGCAGCTCATCACTGAGTACGCGACTCCCGCGGAGCTCACCGGTTACGCCCGTGAGGCGCTCCGGTTCCGCGAGGAGAACACCCTCAACCTGAATCGGTGGCTCCCCAACGAGACCATCAACGACCTGACGTTCCGGTTTAACCGTGGCGGAGGCGGCCTGACTGAGGCGGCCAACTTCCGCGCGTTCGACGCCGAGTCGGACATTGCGACCCGTTCCGGCGGGGCTCGCGTGAGCGGCGAACTGCCTCCGATCTCGCGGAAGATGCCTGTCGGCGAGTACGAGCAGATCCGTATGCGGAACGTCGACACGCAGAACGCCGAGATCCGCGAGGCCATGGAGTCCGACTCCGTCAAGCTCGTGAGCGCGATTGCGGCGCGTCTGGAGCTCGCGCGGGGCGAGGCGCTGTTCAACGGGTCTGTGAGCCTGAACGAGAACGGCGTCCAGGCGTCTGTGGACTTCGGCAGGTCGGCCACGCACTCCGTGACTGCCACGACGATGTGGTCCAACATCGCCGCCCCGGCGTACGACCAGCTTCAGGCGTGGCTCGACGTCTACAACGAGACGAACGGCACCCTGCCGGCGACGATGCTCATGTCCCGCAAGATCTACAACGCGCTCCGGAAGAACACTCAGATCATCAGCCTGGCCTTCGCTGGACAGAGTGGCGCGCCGGGGGTCCTCACGCGCGAGGGTCTGAACGCTGTTCTCGGCGAGTACGACATCCCGCCCATCGAGATTTACGACGCGCGGGTGTCTGTGGCAGGGGCTGCGACCCGAGTCACCCCGGAGGACAAGCTCCTCTTCCTCCCGCCGCAGGGCGACGCCGCGGGTAAGACCCTGTGGGGTGTCCCTGTGGAGGCGAACGACCCGCGGTACGGCCTGGCCGGCGACTCGGCGGGCGTGGCCGTGGGCGGGTACAAGAGCGAGGACCCGCAGACCGTATGGACTCGCGCGACCGCCATTGCCCTGCCCGTTGTGGCGGCTCCTGACCTGACCCTCGTCGCCGACGTCCTCTAACCAGAAACGCGAGGCATTCACGCATGGCACGACTGGCAACCTTCGTCCACGTGACGGACGACGAGGGCGTCAACCACGCGTTCGGCCCCGCGGATGACGTCCCGGCGTGGGCTGAGGCACTGATCACGAACCCGAAGGCGTGGGCGGAGGCTCCGGTCCCCGCGCCCGCTCCGGCGCTGAAGAAGGCGACCGCGAAGCGCGCGGCTCCGCGACGGAAGGCGGCACCCGATGACGCTCTTCAGTCCGGCTGAACTGCGCACACTCCTGGCGCGCCCGCTCACTGACGCGGAGTGCGAGCTCGCCCACGGCCTCACGGAAGACGCGTTCTTCGGTGAGGTCGGGGAGCGGCTGACGGACCCGCCCCAGCGCGGAGTGAAGTCCGTCGCGGTCATGGTGGCGGCTCGACTCCTGACGAACCCGGGCGGACTCCGCAGCGAGCAAGCCGGCGGCATGCTCCAGTCGTACGCCGACTCGGAAAACGGTGTCGCCCTGTCGACCGACGAGCGGCGCCGGCTCCGGCGCGCTGTAGGCATGGCGTCGGGTGCCTCGTCTCTGAGCATCGCTCCGGAGGACGTCGCCCCGCCCATGACGCTCTGGCGGGCGCAGTGAGCCTCTTCGCGCAGATCTTCAACGAGACGATCACCGTGGAGAGACCCGGGACACCGACCCGTGACTCCACGGGGTCCGAAGTCCCGGGGATCCCGGTGCGCTTCGACGTCGAATACTGCGCCGTCATCCCGCCGTACGGCGTGACGGTCGGCTCGTCGACAGAGACGCACGACGCGTCGACAACGATCACGACGCGACGCGTCCTCTTCGCCCCACTTGGGACCGACGTCCGTCCCGCTGACGTCATCGTCCGCAGCAACGGCGAACGGTGGCAGGTGGAGGGACGCCCGAACACGCTCGGGGCAACGTCCCTTGCGCACCTCGAAGCAGCCTTGAAGGAGGTCACCGGTTAATGGCGTACCGCTCGAAGTACCACGGCCGGTACTCCGGTATCGGCACGATGCTTTCGCGGCCGTGGCTCCAGAAGCCTTGCAAGGATGCGGCCGTCCGTCTGAAGGCTGCGGCAGAGGCTCACGCGCCGGTTGGCGACCCTGTGGAGGACAACCACTCGGGACGCTATAAGGCGTCCTTCGACGTGGTGCCAGTCGTGAAGAACGTCCCTTTCCGCGGGAAGCCGCGGATGCGTGCGGGTGCACGTCTCATCAACACGGCGCCGTACGCGCACATCCTGGAGTACGGCAACGGCGTGACCCCGCGCTATGCGGTTTTCCGCAAGAGCATCGACGACCTGAAGGCGGGGCACCGTGGCTGACGTGGAGGCGGTGCTCAACCCATGGGCGGAGGCCGTGCTCGGCGTCCGCGCCGGCGCAGAGACACCCGCCGACCTGGAGAAGCGCCTCCCCATGGTCCGCGTGGAGCGGATCGGGGGACCGGACGAGCGCTTCAGTCTCCACCCCCGCGTTGCCGTCGACGTCTTCGCGGCGACGGCCGACGAGGCGCGCAGGCTCGCGAACGACCTGCGGGACAAGCTGCTCGCTCTGCGCGGCCCCGTGAATGGCGCTGTGATCCGCGACGTCCGCTGTGACTCAGGCCCGTCACGGCAGCCGTGGGCGAACGAGGCGGTCCACCGTCGCGGCGCCTCATACACGGTGAGCCTCCGGGCCGCGTAACCCCCTGAACTTCGAGCCGCTACGTCAAACGACTAGCGGCTCTCCTGCATGCCCTGGAGGGCTCATGGCGGATACCCGCAATGCCGATCTGACGTTCGGCGCAACCGACTACCTCGTCTACATGGCGGCGATGAACACGGTGTCGCCGACCGACTTCAGCGACCCGGCGACCCCGTGGCAGTGCCTCGGGTGGACGACCACCGAAGGCGGTCTGTTCAAGGTCGAAGAGGAGTCGAAGGATGTGGAGGCGGCCGGCTCGCTGGAGCCGATCCGCACCCTGATGACGAAGTCCACGAAGTCGCTTCAGGTGACGTTCCTGGAGGGGCTCAACCCTCTCGTGCGCTCTCTGTACGACAACGTGGCGATCACAGCTCTGAAGCCTGACGCCGTGAGTGGCGTCGCGGCGTACGACCTCCCCGACAAGCCGTCGGATCTCCGCTATGCCTTCGTCTTCGACACGATGGACGGCGACAAGCGCGTCCGGCTCTACATGCCCAACGGCAAGGTCGTGGAGCGTGGCGACGAGCAGCCGCAGACGTCCGACGTCATGCCGGTGGAGCTCACCTTCCGCTTCTACAAGGGGGCCGCGAACGCTGCGGCTGTGAAGCGCTCCATCGACTTCGGCTCTGTCGACGTCTCCGGCTTCTTCCCCGCCGCAGGTGGCGGAGCGTAAAGCACTCATGAACTAGCGGGGCCCGTATCTGCGCGGGTCCGGGCCCCGCTCCAGCTCCACAACGACCCGCGCAACCCCTTGAACCACACAGCCGAGAGAGGCAGACCCGCGCATGTCTGAGACCACCATCACCCCCGCTGAGGCGCAGGAGAACGAGGCGACTGGCGAGTACGCCACGGCCGAACTGTGCGGCACCGAACTCCGCGTGAAGGGCGTCAACCACTGGCGTCCGTCCTACATGCGAGCCCTGCGTCAGTCCGACTTCGACGCGTGGGCCGCGGGCGTCCTGCACGAGGACGACGTCCAGACCTTCATCGACCTGGACGCCACCTTCGAGGAGATCAACGTCTTCGTCGGGGCTGCGGCTGAGGCCGTCGGCGAGCCGGCGGGAAAGTCCAGTGGACGTACACGGTCCTCGCGGACTACGCGGAAGCGCTAGAAGCCGACCTCCTGCGGTACTACCCCGGGACTGACCTCCTGGACGTGTACCGCGGGAGGCTCTCCCTGCGCCGTCTCCGTGTGCTGATCACGCACCTTCCGCCGGAGTCGGCGACGAAGACGGCGCTCCGCAATGCGACGCCTGACGACGTCATGGAGCGGGCGAGCGAGGAAGCGCGCCCCGATCTCGGGCAATGGAGCAGCGTCGAAGTGCTGCTTGCCGCCATTAAGGACGAGCTCGTCCGTGCGCGCCACGTCGCCCTAGTCGCGGCAGGCGGAAAGCCGGAGGACTTCGTCCCCACGCCACGCCCCGGGATTCCACCGAAGAGCGCGAAAACGTCGCGCCGACAACTCAGCGACGAGCAGCGCCGCGCGCTTGACCCGCGGCTGAGATCACAGCCAAAGGAGGCGTAGCGCATGGCCGGAGACCTGGACATTGTCGGTGGAGCGGCGGTCGACGTCGTCCCGATTGTCCCCAACTTCCACAGGAAGCTGAAGGAGGCAATCCTCCCTATCGCGGATGAGGTCGGCACGGAAGCCGGCCGGAAGATGGGCGAGAAGATGGGCGACGCCATGCGCGCGTCGCTCGCCGACGATGGGCAGCGGATCGGTAACTCGCTCGGCGACTCCATCGGCGACGCCCTCGCTCGGCGTCTCGCCGATGCCATCCCAGACGCGATCAACCGTGGAGGGCAGCGCGCTCGCGCCTCTTCAACGCGCCAGGGTGACCGCAATGCCGGCGCGTTCGCCGACTCGATGCGCCGTCACCTGGAGGCGGCTTTCCGCGCGATGCCGAAGCTCGACATCCGCATCGGTGACACCGGTGTGGACGCTGAACTCGCCCGCATCCGTGCCAAGCTGGAGCAGCTTTCCAACAAGCGCATCGGTGTCGACGTATCGGCCGAGCACGCGGAGGCGGAGATCATCCGCCTGGAGGAGCAGCTCCGAGAGCTGGGAGCTCAGCACCCGAACGTGGCCGTCCGGGCAGACACCGCAACCGCTCGCGCTGCCCTGGCAGCTATCCGTGCCGAGATCGCAGCGATCCCGGGCCGACGTGAGGTCGGCATCGAGGTGGACGGTGCACTCGGCGCCAAGCTCCGTGCGGCCGTTCAGGCAGCAGAGGAATCCCTCCCTCACATCAATGTCGACGCCGACACGGCGCCCGCACAGCGCGAGATACAGCAGCTTCGCGGCCGTCTGACAGCGCTCCGTGACGTGCGTGTCGGTATCGACATATCAGCGGCGGACGCGCTCGCGCAGGTCCGCGAGATACAGCTAAAACTCCGCGAACTCTCCGCGCAGCGTGCCACGGTCGACGTCGACACGGGCCGCGCCCGAGCAGCGATCACGAACCTTGGGCTCATGATTGACCGTCTCCGCGGGCGCACGCCGACGGTGGACGTTCGGGTCGATGCCGGGCAGGCGGAGGCCGAACTCGCGGCTGTGCACGCCATGGTCAACAACCTTGACCGGGACGACATTCGCATCGTCGCCCACGTCAACACAGCGCAGGCTCAGGCCGCGCTCTTCCAACTCGCCATAGCCATCGGTGGAGTTGCAGCGATTCCCGCACTCCCCGTCATCGCGGCGGGTCTGGGCGCCGTGGCCTCAGCCGGCGTCGCTGCGGGCGCGGGTCTGGGTGCCATGGCCCTCGTCGCGGTTCCCGCGATCAAGGGCGTCACGAACGTGATGCAGCTTCAGAAGCAGGCGACGCAGGAGTCTGCCCGTTCGACGTCCAATGCCGCCGCTGAGCACGTCAAGGGAGCGCAACAGGCGCTTCAGATGGCGAGCGCTCAGCAGGCGCTTACCTCCGCTCACCGTCAGGCCGCGCAGTCCATTGCGCAGGCGAACCGGCAGGTGGAGGACGCGGAGCGTTCTCTCGGGCAGGCTGCGGCTCGCACGATGGAGCAGCGACGCCAGGCAGCGCAAAACGTTGAGCGTGCCGAACGCTCCCTTTCCGACGCGAAGAAGGCTGCGAAGCAGGCTGAGGACGACCTCACGCAGGCGCGCAAGACGGCGGCCGACCAACTCCGCGATCTCAACGACCGGTTGACGGAAGGTGCGCTCGACCAACGGGACGCAACCCTCCGCGTCCAGGAGGCGCAGGAGGAGCTCAATCGCACGATGGCGGATCCGAAGGCTACGGATCTCCAGCGCGAGCGCGCGCAGCTCTCTTTGGATCAGGCCGTCCAGTCTGCGAAGCAGCAGAAGGACGATTACGCCGACCTCCAGAAGTCCGCGGAGGCACAGCGGAAGGCGGGTGTCGACGGGAACGCCGACGTCCAACGTGCTGCGGATCAACTCGCTACCGCTCAGCGCAACGTGGGCGATCAGACGGACGCCGTCGCCGACGCGCACCGGGAACAGGCGCGCGTCCAGAAGGAGTCTGCTCAGTCGGTAGCCGACGCTCAGCGTGCGCTCAGCGACGCAGTGACCAACGCGTCCAACGCGCAGGTGCAGGCTGCGGAGTCGGTGAAGGCCGCGGAGCGGGGCGTCGAGTCGGCGCGCCTGTCGACCATCGACACCACGACGCAGGCTGTCAACAAGACGGACGAGTATCGCAAGGCACTAGCGAATCTCACTCCGTCACAGCGCGACCTCTACGACGCGATTGCCGGCCCCAAGGGGTTGAAGTCGGCGTTCGACTCCTGGCAGAAGTCGCTTCAGCCGCACGTGCTCCCGATCTTCACGCGTGCCGTGGAAGGGATGAAGAAGGCCCTCCCCGGGCTCTCCCCGCTAGTCATCGACGCGGCCGACGCCGTGAGCGACCTTCAAAGGCGCGCGTCGAAGTCGTTGAAGAAGCCGTTTTGGCAGGACTTCAAGCGGGATATCCAGGGCAGCGCAAAGCCTGCGATCACTGGTCTGGGTGTCGCCTTCGGGAATGTCTTGAAGGGGATGGCGGGGGTAGTCGACGCATTCCTTCCGCACATGGGTGATATCTCCAAGACGATGCAGCGGATAACCGGCCGCTTCGCCAAATGGGGGACGAGCCTGAAAGGGTCTCCCGAGTTTGAGCGCTTTCTCGACTACGCGAGCACGAACGGGCCGAAGATGGCCCATGCTCTCGGGAAGATACTCGACGCATTCCTAGAGATCAGTAAGGCGCTTTCCCCTCTCTCCGGTCCTGTCCTGGACTTCTTGGCGGGAATGGCGGAGGGTATCGCGACGGTTGCCGAAAATGCGCCGTGGCTCGTGCAGATGGTGTGGGGGATCGTCGTCGTCACGCGCGTCTGGACGGGCGTGATGTGGGCCCTCAATGTCGCGATGGACGCGAATCCGATTGGCCTCGTCGTTATTGCGATCGGCGCCCTGATTGCGATTGTCGTCATCGCCTGGAAGAAATTCCCCTGGTTCCGCGATGCGGTGACGAACGCCTGGGCAAAAATCCAGATCGTCACATCGTGGCTCTGGGAAAACGTCCTGAAGCCGTTCTTCAAGTGGTGGGGCGACAACGTCGTCTGGCTCTGGGATCACGTCCTGAAGCCCTATTTCGGCTTCATGATCGAGCTGTGGAAGAAGATCGCCGAAGTCCTGGTGTGGCTGTACGTCAATTTCTGGCGTCCGGTGATCGTCGAACTGATCGCGCCCGTCGTGGTCTGGCTCTGGAAGAATATCGTAAAGCCCTACTTCGGCTTCATACGCTGGATTCTCGAAAAAGTCGGCAACGTCCTGGTCTGGCTCTACGTCAATATCTGGAAGCCGTACTTCGGGTTTATCGGCGACATAGTGTCGTGGCTGTGGAAGAAGATCTTTAAGCCGGTCTTCAAGTGGATTTACGACAAGCTCGTGAATCTCGGACTCTCTTTCGGGATCTTCTACGCAAACCACGTGCGGCCTGCGATGCAGAAATTCGGCTGGATTGTCAAGAGCATTTGGGAAGACAAGATTCAGCCGACGTTCCAGAAGCTGAAGAAGGGGCTCGAACTCGTCTCGGCGGCGTTTAAGTCGGCGAAAGACGCGACGAAACGGCAGTGGTCGCAAATCGCGAATATCGCGGCCAAGCCTGTGAATTTCGTAATCACATCCGTGTATGCGCACGGCATTAAGCCCATGTGGGACGCCCTCGCGAAGAACGTCGGAATGCCGATGCTTCCCGATCCTCCTAAGCCAATCAAGCTCCTGGAGGCGGGCGGCACCGTCGGCAACGGCTGGGGCGCAGCAACCCCGATGAAGGTCAACCGCCCGACGGCGATTGTGGGCGAAGGAAACCCCAGGTATCCCGAATACGTCATACCCACCGACCCGAAGTACAGGGGACGGGCGAAGGCGCTTCACGCTGCGGCTGGGACTCAACTCCTGGAATCCGGCGGTGTGCTGGGCTCGATCTGGGACGCGGGGAAGAAGACGTTCTCGAAGGCGCTCGACTGGGGCAGGGCAGGCGCGGAGTTTCTCAGCAATCCGGGGAGCATCTTCGACACGCTCGCGAAGCCGATTCTCAACTCCATCACGCCTGGCGTCGCCGGTAATGGCAACTGGGGGAAGATGGTCGGAAAGGCCCCGCGGAAGTTGCTCACCGCCGCGCGCTCGACGCTCGTCGACGCCGCGAAGGCGGCGGTCTTCGGCGGCGACGGCATGGGCGGTGTGTGGGCGAAGCCCGTCAACGTGCCGTATGGGACGGGCTTCGGCGTCGCCGGCTCGATGTGGTCCTCCGGGCATCACACGGGCCTGGACTTCCCCGCAGCCATCGGGACGGCAGTCCGTGCCGTCATGGATGGCACTGTCACGGGGGCGGCGAGCGGAGGCCCGTACGGGAAGCATGTCACCATCGGGCACCCTGGCGGACTGTCGTCCCTGTACGCCCACATGTCGTCGATCATGACGCAGGTCGGTGCCCACGTGCGCCAGGGACAGCAGATCGGCAAGGTTGGCGCGACGGGCAACGTCACTGGCCCTCACCTCCACTTGGAGGCGCGGGTCAATGGGCGTGCTGTCGACCCGATGCCGTTCTTGTCGGGTGGCGGGGGCGTCAACGTCAAGGCCGTCGGTCATGCACAGCAGTACGCGAAGTCGATCCTCTCCCACTACGGGTGGGGACAAGGCGAGTTCGGCCCCCTGAAGGCTCTGTGGCAGGGCGAATCCGGGTGGCGCTGGAATGCGAGAAACCCCAGCTCAGGGGCCTACGGGATTCCGCAAAGCTTGCCCGGATCGAAAATGGCTAGCGCTGGTTCTGACTGGAAGACGAACGCCGCGACGCAGATCCGGTGGGGTCTCGGGTACATCAAAAACCGTCCGGACTACGGCAGTCCGTCGGCCGCGTACCACAAGTGGCTGTCGCGCAGCCCTCACTGGTACGACGACGGCGGTTACCTCCCGACCGGTCTCTCCCTCGTCGCCAACGGGACCGGGCGCCCGGAGCCTGTCTTCACGGGCTCGCAGTGGTCGGACATCCGCGCCGCGAAGGGCGGCAGCGGGACGACGCAGGTTCACGCCGACGTGCGGGTGTTCGTCGGGGACCGCGAAATCACAGACATCGTGCGCACGGAGGTGACTGCGCGCGAAGCATCCACGGCTTCGGCCATCGACAACGGAAGGTGGTAGCTCATGGCTGACGAGGAGCCGACCCCGCAGGACGAGACTCCAGCGCCGGGCGGCGATCCCACGTCACCGGACGACGAGACGACTCCGCCCCCGGATGAACTCCCGGAGCCCGAAGTCGGCGAGATGGTCCCGCCCATCATCGACTACGTGACGGAGGCAGTCGAGCCGGTCCGTGAACCGGAGCCGACGCGGGGCGAGCGTGGGGGCGACGGCGGGTGAGCGTCCCTACCAACCTCCTCAGCGCCAACACGGCGTCGATGGAGTCGAGTACAAGCGGCTGGACTGCCGGTTCGAACACGAGCCTGAGCAAGTCCAGCCGCTTCTACGACGGCGCCGCATCCCTCGGGATGACGGCGACAGCGGCAGGGTCCGCGACGGCGTCGACCACCGGACGAGTTGCTGTCGTTCCCGGGCGCACCTACCAGGCATACGCCTACTTCGCGAACGTCGTTGCGGCGTCAGGCCGGTCCGCCACAGTGCGGATCGATTGGTACGCCGCGTCGTCGGGAGGGTCGGCGCTCTCGTCGTCATCGAGCGTGGCAACGGCGCTGGACAATTCGACGGGGTGGAACACTCCGCCTCCGCCTGTCGTTGCGGATGCTCCGTCCAACGCGCTCTATGCGGGCGTGACGATCACGGTCACGGGCCTGACGGCTGGCGCGACGGTAGCCGTGGATGTCATCACGCTCGGGGAGCCGTATTCGATCCTGGGGAATCTCCTCTCCTACAGCTCGACCAGTGCGGAGGTGAGCGTCGGGACCTGGAGCGGGTGGACTAACTGCACGGTCGACAGGACGACGTTCGCGAGCCGCGAAGGTTGGTACAGCCTCCAGCTCACATCGTCCGCGGCCGGTCAGGTCGAGGCGGGATGCGGCTCCGTCAGTATCACCCCCGGCACTGAGTACCTGGCTCAGGTGATGATGCGGAGCACGTCGGGCGCCCCAATGTCGCTCGAACTGCGCTGGTACAACGCATCGTCGACGTTCATCGGATCTTCCTCGTCCCCGCGGACGCTCCCGTCCGACGGGACGTGGGTTGCCTGTCAGGCAGTCGGCACGGCGCCGGCCGACGCCACGTCAGCACGAGTGGTGATCCGGCCTACGGCCACGGCAGCCGGTCAGACGTGGCTATGCGATCTGATGTCCATCCTCCCGACGGCCGTCCGTGGGATCCCGGGAAACTTGCTGCCGTACACGGTCAGCGACATGGAGCCGGACATCTCCGCATGGACGGCCACGGGCGCCGCACTGACGCAGTCCGCAGAGAATCCCTTCGGCGGGGTGTACTCCGCCAAGCTCGTCATGACGGGCGGGGACGCGACGCTTTCGGCGACAGTTCCCCTGAGCAGCCTGAAGCCAGGCGTCGGCTACGAGCTCGCCTTCCCGCTCTATCAGGTGGGCACCGCAATTCGGTATGCCACCCGGCTTGAGTGGATCACGGCCTCCGGGGAGGCAGTGCGGACCCGGTGGCAGACATGGACGAGTAGCGCGGACGAGTGGCGCACAGGGCAGATGGGCGACATCGCGCCTGCCGGTGCCGTCGCCGTCAGGCTCAGCGTGGAGTTCACCGGGGCCTCTGCCGGCAGGGTCGTGTATGCCGACCGCGTCCGGTTCATGGAGGGCGGGCTCGTCGCGACGGGTACGCCAACGAACTTCGGGGGAGGCGCGGCCGTCACAGTCCGCGGACTCACCACGGGCGGCCCGACATGGCTCTGGTCCCTGTACCGCGTCGTTGGCGGTGACACACCGCAGGTGGTGCGCGGCTGGGACGGCGACTTGCAGTCGATGTCTGTCACGGGTGACGTGGCAGTCGTCACCGACTACGAGGCCCCGCTCGGCGTCCCGGTGCAGTGGCGGGTGAGGACATGGAACCCCAGTGGAAACGGTTCGTACGTCTACACCTCTGACCCGGTCACCCTGCCGGCGGAGACGCTCGACGTCTGGCTCAAAGACCCGGGCCTGCCTGCGCGAAGCGTTCATGCGACAGTGCAGACGCTCCCCGAGTGGCAGCGTCAGGCACGCCAGGGCGTGAACAACATCCGCGGCCGTACTCGACCCATCGTCATCAGCGACGTCCGATCCTCCCGCACAGGCTCCGTCGGCCTCGTGACACAGACGGACGACGAGCGCGATGCCCTGTGGTGGGTGCTCGACTCTGGGAACGTGCTGCTCCTCCAGTGGCCTCCGACGTTCGGCGAGCGAGACGCCTATGTGTCTGTCGGCGACGTCACGGAGTCCCGCATCACTGACCTTGCCGAGCACACCGACCGGACGTGGACGCTCGCGCTGACGGAGGTGGACCGCCCCTTCGGAGGCATGGTCGGCAGTCCCGACCGCACGTGGCAGACGGTGTTGGATTCCGGCTCTTCGTGGAGTTCTGCGCTGTCCGGTGCGACGACATGGCTCGACGTCTACAGCGGTGTGAACGGGGGATAGGTGTACTCAGTCTCTACCGAATTCCTCCGCGCGCTTCTGTCCTCCCATCGGATCGTCACGCGCGTCGATGCCTACTACAACGGGCAGTTGACGGCGGAAGACATCCCCGTCGCGGACGGATCCGTGAGCGTCGACCGGGGGAGCAAGACGCGGAGATCGCTCTCCCTGACGGTGAGCGACGTCTCGTACCTCCCGTGGGACGTGACCGACCCGCTCGCCGCGTACGGACAGACGCTAGTCGTTTCACGCGGCGTCCGGTTCGCCGACCGCGACGAGCTCGTCCCGCTCGGGACGTTCCGGATCAACGAGCCGCAGGGCGACGTCCACGAAGGCCCGGTGACGCTCACAGGCGTCACAGCGGAGGCGACGCTACAGGACGACGTCTTCATGGTCCCGACGTCGACGGCCGGTTACGGGAACTGCGTCCAGGCAATCGAGTTCCTCATACGTCAGGCGATCCCCGGAGCACCGATAGTCAATCTCACTTCCGACGGCCGTAACCCGATCTGCGCGGTGGCGAATTGGGATGCTGGCGGGGACCGGTGGGACGCGATTGTCTCCGTGGCAACGGCGATGCGCGCGGAGATCTACGTCGACGCAATCGGGCGCTTCGTCATCACCGATTTGCCGGACCCGTTGGCGGCTCCCGTTGTCTGGGAGTTTGCCGAAGGGGAGTGGGGCAACCTCATTTCCGCCTCACGCCAGATGTCACGCACGGCCGTTTTCAACGCCGTTGTGGTTTCAGGGGAAAACTCGTCCTCCGAAACGGCCCCTGTTTCGGGCGTTGCCTACGACAACGAGCCGACGTCGCCGACGAGATGGGGCGGCCCCTACGGTCGAGTTCCCAAACTGTATTCGTCCTCACTCGTCGTCACGCAGGGGGACGCTCAGGCCCTCGCAAATTACATGCTTGCGGACCTGATAGCGCCGAACGTGCAGACGTCCATTGAGGCTAGCCCCAATCCCGCATTGGAAGCGGGGGACTGTGTCCGCGTCTCGTACGCGGGACGGAAAGAGCTCTTCATCGTCCAGTCCTTCAGCGTCCCTCTGACGGCTGAAGGGGATTTCCCGATCACGCTCCGCGGAGGAAAGGAGGACACCACATGACGAAGAAGCTAGCCGACGCGGTCCAGCGCACGGCGACACGCACAGTGACGCAGGGCAGCGCCGCATGGCTGCTCGCCACCGTGACGGCCTCCTACGCGGACGGGACGGTCGACATTGCCACGTCGACGGGTCCCGTCTCCCGCGTCAGGCGCCTGCGAGGCTATGCAGCGCCGCAGGTGGGGGACCGGGTGAAGGTGGCTCGCAACCCCACGGGCAACTGGGTGGTGGAGGACGCCACGGCGAAGGCCGCGGACGGATGGAAGTCACTCACACTGCGCTCCGGCTTCACGGCGAGCGGCACGGACGGTGACGCCCCGCCCTCCTGCCGGCTCTCGGCTGACGGCCTCGTCCAGCTCTCCGGGATGGTTATCCCGACAGGTCTGACGACGGCCGACTCCACCGTGATCGCGGATATGCCGGACGGTATCCGCCCGCAGTACCGGGGCGCCTGCATGGGCGTCGGGGACGGCGTCGCAGTCCGCATCTACATCAACCGCGACAGCACGGTCAGCGCGCGCCTGATTTCCGGCTCGTCCCCGTCGTGGATTTCTCTCGACGGCGCGCAATGCCGCTAGGGCTGCGCCCAATTCATCGAATTCTGAGGAGGGTTCAGCATGCCCAAGAATGACGGTTACGCACAGAACGTCCAATACCCCGTTCTCTCTGACGCCCCAAACATCGAAACGGCATTCCAAACGCTGGTAAACGGGGTTGTTCCGCAGACGGTAATGCGTTTCACAAACGCCAACGCCCGCGCGGCGGCACTCGTTGGCGACTACGCTCCGCGCCCCGGGATGCTTACCTATCTGATTTCAGAAGACAGATACGACGGGCGGATGCAGGATGGTAGTTGGCAGCCATTGTCACCGGGCCCGTGGATTCCGCTCACGCTGAAGTCGGGGTATTCCGTCCAGTCGGGTTCACCGGGATACCGTGTCGTCAACGGAACGGTGTTCCTTCGCGGCCGGATCAAGCGGACGAACTCGGGCCAGTTCTCGACGGGGACGGACTGGATTTTCGCGACGCTCCCGAAGTCGATCCTCCCGTCCACCGCGCAGTACTGGGTGACGCCCGTGGAGATGGGCGCCGGCATCTACTACGGGAGGACCGAACTCAGTCCGACCACAGGTGAGTTGCTTCTGGTCACCCCGCCCGGGGCGACGTCGACGAAGAACGGCCTCACATGGTCGGGGCTCGACGGCCTGTCCTACGCACTCTGACGTACACCGAAAGCCATTCACGCCCCGCAGCGTCGGGGCTTTCTCTATGTCTGGAAGGACCCTGCATGACCATCAAGGGTGTCGACGTTTCCGCCTACCAGAGCGCCACGTATTCGCTCACCGGCTTTGACTTCGTGGTTGTCAAGGCGACCGAAGGAACCTCGTACCTCAACCCGCGTCACAGTGCGCAGGTGAAGCGGGCCCGGGACAACGGCCGTGTGGTGGGCCACTACCACTTCGTGCGTGACGGCAGCATGACCGCACAGGTGGACTACTTCCTGAGGCACGCGGGCGCGCAGGCGGACGAGTTCCTTGCGCTCGACTGGGAGGATCCCAGCGTCTCCAGCGTGGAGAAGGATGCGTTCCTCCGCTACCTGAAGTCGAAGGCGGGCGGCCGAAAGGTCATCCTGTACTGCAACGTCGACTACTGGAAGAACCGGGACCGCTCGTCCTACGCGGCCGACGGCCTGTGGATCGCGGGGTACAACGGCCACGCGGGCAGGCCCGGTATCCAGGCGTCCTGGCTGATCCACCAGTACACGAGCACGCCTGTGGACACGAACGTCGCCAACTTCGCGTCGCGCGCAGCAATGGCCACGTGGTCCGGCGCCAAGACGACCACGCCCGCGAAGCCTGCGACCTCGAAGCCGTCCGTCTCTGTCGCGCACCTGAACGCAGCGCGGACGCAGGACATCCCGGCGAAGACGGGGCACACCACGTACCCGACTGAGGTCAAGGTCGTCGAAGCGGCGCTGAAAGCGGAGGGCTTCCTCTCCGCGAAGTACGCCACCGACGGCTCGTGGGGGACGCTCACCGACGAGGCTTACAACCGCTTCCGCCGTGAGGTCATGAGGCTCACAGGGAAGGACGCGACCGGCTCCATCGGCCTGGAGTCCCTGAAGAAGCTCGCCGCCCGTCACGGGTTCACCGCGAAGGCATGAGCCCCGAACTCACCGTCGCACTGATCACGGCTGCGTCAGTCATTGGCGCGGCCGTGATCGCGGCTGTACCCGCATTCCTGTCGCTCCAGCGCCGTACTGCCGGCGCCGTGGCGACGGAGGGAGAGACGACCCGCGACGCCGTGGCGCAAGCCGTGCAGGCGCTCGGGTCCCAACTGAACGCCCGGATCGACGACGTCCGGGACGACGTCAGCGAAGTCCGCGAGGACGTCACCCGCGTACGCGAATGGCAGGCAGGCCACGACGCGGAACACCTGCTCATCGGCCGGACGCCGCCACAACGAGGAGACTAAATGCCGTACATCCCGCAGGGCATCGCGACCGTGCTCCTGTCCGGGCGCTACATCCGCCCTGACGGGACCCCCCTCCGCGGCAACATCACTTTCAGCGCCCCAACGCTCACGCTCTCCGCGGCCGACACCATCACCGTAGGTTCGGCGAAGGTGGAACTCGACGAGGACGGCGCCTTCAGCCTGACACTGATCGCAACCGACAACGCGAGCATGCAGCCGACGAGTTGGACCTATCAGGTTCGCGAGACCTTCATGCACGCCGAAGGTCGCTCGTACCCGGTCAAGCTCCCGCAGGCGACGCCCGTCGTCGACCTGGCGGACATCGCGCCGGCGGACCCGTCGAACGGCGACTACGTCCTCATCACCGGTCCGGCAGGCGCGCCCGGGTCGAAGATCCTCTCCGGTACCGGAGTCCCGCCCGGCGCCTCTGGCGCGAACGGGGACTTCTACATCGACACGACGTCGGGCGCCGTGAAGCTGTACGGCCCGAAGGCGTCCGGCTCCTGGCCGTCGACGGGTGTTGCGCTGGGCAGCGGCAACCTCGTGACATCGGTCAACACCCTTCAGGGAGCCGTGAACCTGGGGGCCGCGGAAGTCGGCGCCATGGCGTCGACCAACGGCAAGACGACGTCGTCCCTGACGGTCGACGGGAACGCCGGGTCGTACCGGCCCATCCGCCTCCAGTCCGGCGGTGTCGACCGTTGGCAGATCCAGACGGACGGCGTAGCGGAGACGGGCGCCAGCGCAGGCTCCAACCTCCGGATCTCGGCACGCAACGACGACGGCACTGACGCCGGACTCGCTGTGTATGTCAACCGCGCAACGAGGAAGACGGCGTTCGGCGGGAGCACGCCGTTTGGCGATGCTCAGGTGACGTCGTACGGAGCAGTCGGTATCCGCGATGTCGCCACCGATCCCGTGTCAGCAGCGTCCGGAGTTCAGGTCTACTCGAAGGGCGGCAAGACCTATGTACGGCAGGGGGACGGGAGCATCCTGACCCTTGGGACCGTGGCGTCGACGAAGAGCGCCGTCTTCCCGTCGCCGACCAGCGGCTCCGCCTTCGTCGTGTGGCGCGCCCCGCAGGCATGCACAGTCACGGCTGTGCGCGGATACCGCACGGGAGGGACGGGGGCGACGATCAACGCCTCCAAGAGCGGTGGGACGCTGCTAGCGACCGACCTCTCCCTGAGCACGGCGGATACGTGGATGGCGGGGCCGACGCTCCAGAACACTGCGATGGCGGCGGGTGACTCCCTCGTCCTCGCCGTCACAGGCGTCACGGGTACGCCGTCCGCTGTGACGGTCCAGGTCGACGTTCTCCAGGGGGCCTGATGCCGGGGGTAATCGTCGTCCAGGACGACGACATCAAGCACGTGGCGGCGCCGCGGGTCCTGTCGACGCAGCTCGTCGCCGGCACACCCCAGCGGCTCCAGGTGAGCGACTCTGCCGGACTTCTGGCGACGCTCACCGTGGGAGCGAAGACGGTCACCGTGCGCGGGCAGACGAGGACGTTCACGGAGCAGAAGCGGCCGTTCGTCGACGACTTCGACCGGACAACGTCGGGCGGGTGGGGCGCGTCCCCGGGCGGCGGGACGTGGTCCAACTCGGGCGGCAGCGACGCGGAATACAGCGTGGCGAACGGCGTCGGCCTCATCAACATGACGGCCGCCAACTCCTCCCGCCACACGTCGCTGATCAACGACGTGACTGACGTCGACGCGCGGCTCTCCTGGTCGTTGGACGTGATGCCTGTCGGCAACGCCTCGTCGCTCGCCCTCTCGTTCGCCTATGCAAGTTCTTCGAATCAGTACCGGGCGCGACTCTCCGTGCTGACGACTGGCACCGTGCAACTCACCTTGGAGTGCGAGTCGGGCGGGACCACGACGACGCTCGGAGCGCTGACGACGGTGGGCACTGGGTATGCGGTGGGCGACGTCTGGCACATCCGTGCGCAGCGCCAGGGGACGACGCTCCGATGCCGGGCATGGAAGGACGGTACGACGGAGCCGACGACGTGGGTCCACGAGGTCACGGATGCCACGCTCGGCGCCGGCAGGGTCGGTGTGCGGGGGCTCGCGAGCTCCGGCTCCACGGCGACCCCGTTCAACTTCCGGGTGCACGACATACAGGTCTATTCCGGGACCTGGCCGTCGCCGCCGGTCGTCACGCACAACACATGGGTGCGCGTCCTCCCGACGGCCTTCGACGGGACGTGGACGTCCGCGCTCGACGACCGGGTACAGCGGTGGGCCGTCGACACCACGCCGGACGTTCTGGCCTGCGCGATGATGTACGTCACCGGTGCGCCGCCCGTGTCTAGCCCCGCACTCGGCGGTGCACGGATCGCGGGGCAGTCGCTCTACGGCCCTAACGACGTCGACGGGACGAGGATCGAAGGCGGCGACTTCCACGACTTCATGGGCCGTGACTGGACGTTCGCCAACGGTGAGACGGAGGCGGCGAAGGCGTCAGAGTACGGCTGCATGGACTGCTCCGGCTTCGTCCGCATGGTCTACGGCTTCCACATGGGGATTCCCCTCGTGCGCACATCGAGCTTCAACGGCTTGAACCTGCCGCGGATGACGAAAGACATCGGCCCTTCCGGTCCCGGCGTCGTCGTCGCGCAGTCGACGGGCAGTGCGCCGCCGTTGACGGCAATGCAGATCGGCGACGTCCCCCTCTTCGACGCAGACACGGGCGACGCCGTGGCGGGGCAGATGGACCACAACGGGATCTATCTGGGCGTCGACAACGCTGGCGTGCCCCGGTTCGTCAACTCCCGGAAGACACCCAACGGGCCGACGTTCGGTGACCTGGGCGGTGCATCAACGCTCACCGGGACAGGGCTCTACGCGACGTCGCTCCGCATCGTTCGAAGATTCTGAGACCCGCGCATAACAACAGCCCCGATTTACGACACAACCCCTCTGTAGCCAACTGAGGGGAGCGGACGTGAACATCGGGATCATCGGGCGCGCACGGGTCGGGAAAGACACCGCCGGCGCCTACTTCGTGGAGAAGCACGGGTACCGGCGGGTGGCCTTCGCGGACCCGCTGAAGGAGGCGGCGCTCAGCCTGGACCCCATCGTCGACGTCAGCGTCACCGGCGACTACTTCCGACTCGGTGAGGAGGTCGCGCGCTGGGGATGGGAAGCCGTGAAGGACGACACTCCCGAAGTCCGCCGCATCCTCCAGGAGTTGGGCGCCGCGATGCGCGCCTTGGATCCCGACTTCTGGCTCCGTCAGGCCGTCGCCTCCGCCATGAAGAACGGGGAAGACGGCGTCCCAACGGTCATCACCGACGTCCGGTACCGCAACGAGGCGGAGTCGCTGAAGCGCGCCGGCTTCCACCTCGTCCACATCCACCGCCCTGGCGTCCCGAAGCTCGACCACGAGTCGGAGGGAGCGCTCGGGTGGGCGGACGCGGCCGTCACCGTCGTCAACAACGGCGACATCACACGACTACATGAGCGGCTCGAACGCGTCTGGGAGGACATCCACGCCGCGGAGTCGCGCCGCTTCGCAATGAAGTTCTGACGAGAGGAACGCATGTCACTCACGCTGTACCTGTCCATTCTCTGGCTCCGCGTGAAGGCAACACTCCGGAAGTTCGCCACACAGGAACCTGTACGACTCCGCGCCGCACTGACGTCACTCGTCATGGCGGCAGCCGTTCTCGTCCCCGCACTGGCCGACCCGAACCTCGCGCAGGCTGTCGGAGCGACGGCCGCTGTGATCCTTCCCATCGTCGTAGGTGAGTCGACGAGGACGAAGGTCAGTCCGTCGAAGTAACCGAAGCCCCGCCTTCCCACTGGGAGGGCGGGGCTTTTTGCGTTTCCGTGACGCTAAACGACTGACGGATGAGATGACCTTGACTGAAGCGTGGCTCCTGAAGCTGTCGTCAAGGTCCATATACTCCCCGTCATGCCGACCTCAACCGAGCCGCTACTCCAGGCCCTGACCCTGCTTTGGGAGCGACTTCGCGGCGATGTCCCGGAACTTCCGGTGATACGCCCCGTCGTCTCGCATACCCCACGATCTTCTGATCACCGGCCCTCCTGGACGCGCACTGACGACGGCGCTGTCGCTGGTCTCGTCATCAATGCCGACACCCTCCAGGCAGGGGCGGAGGCGCTGCTTACCTCGGTGCTTCACGACGCTGTCCATGTCCTGAACTGGCAGCGCGACGTGAAGGACGTCGCATCCCGCGGCATCTACCACAACGCGAGCTTTCTGACGGCTGCGGAGGAGGTCGGCCTCGAATGGCCGGAAGGGGCGGGACGGAGTGGCGGCACTGGCTACGCCGACGTAGCTCTGACCGACGCTGCCAGGGAGCGTCACGCGTCTGACCTGGCCACGCTGCCTGAGGTCATCGAGCAGGCGCTCCCACATATCGCACTGCCAGCGAAGACGAGACGCGCCACAGACAGGCTCACCCTGTCTTGTCAGTGCACGCCCCCAAGGAAGTTCAGGATGTCCCGCACTGTCGCAGCTCAGGGGCCAGTTATCTGCGGCGTGTGCAGCAAGGAATTCACGGCTGACTGATCGAGCCTCTTAACAATGCGGTAGTGTCCCCGTATTGTCAGTGCCTCGCGGTACTCTGCCGCGAAGCGCCGTGCGTCGTGTGAGAGGTCAGGCAGGATGAGCCCGAAGGATGTCGAGCGCGCACTCACGAACCCGGTGGTGCCTGACGTCGACGAGCTCAACACGCTTGACTTCGACTCCATTGCAGACGAGGCGGAAGAACAGCTCATCGCACGCGGGGCTGCCTACGCCCGCGAATACGCCCGCATCGAGCATGCGCCCACCGTCCTCGCCGTGAACCTGGCGACGGTCCTCCTGGCGCTGCGCCGGCAGCATGACGACTACCTCGGGCGTGACTACGACTACCGTCAGAAGGCGGCGGAGGTCTACAACCAGTCCGGTATCCAGGACAAGGATCAGTTGGACCGTCTGAAGGGCAATGTCCGCTACCACATCAACAACCTCATCCGCCGACAGCTCACGTCGCGTGAGCTGAAGCGTCTCGGATTGCTTGAGACGTCGGCGCTGGAGCGGCAGCAGGACCGGCGCGCGACCAACTCGGCAATCGTGAAGGCCGCCACCGCCTCCAGTGAGGCCGCCTCGTCGACGTCGGGGCGGAAGAAGTCCACGGAGAAGGGGACGGAAGTCGTCCCCGCGCAGGCAGTCAAAGCGACCGCGGATCACCTCCGTCTAGCGCATGTGGCAGCGAACATTGTGGGGCAGATCGACCCCGACGTGATCGACGACGACATGACCCCGGGGCAGATTGCCAAACTGGACGAGCAGCTCGCGGCCGTGGAATCCGCGACTCGACGCCTGCGTCGGCACCTGAAGAAGGCCAGGTCAGAGGGCTAGCAGCTCGTCGACGTCGGCCCGCTCCTCGTCCGCCCCGCAGTCCAAACCGTCAAACTAACCCCCTGTTTCCACTTCTCTCTAACGTGCGTAGGGAGAAAGTGAAAGTAGGGGGTTAGTTTGCATTTTTGGCGCGCGGTTTGGCCGTCCTCCTCTTCGCGGAGGACGACACCGACGAGGACGAGGAAGTCCCATACGACTTCGACGAGCTGCTGTGACCATCCATCGCCCTCAGGGCAGCGAGTACTCGGTGTGGTGATCCCGGTCGCGGCCGGTTCCGGGATGACGCTCCGGGAGATTTTGTGCAGAAGGAAGCCGCATCAGGTTAGTGCTCGTTAACGTCCTGTGCCTATGTAGCCCCCAGCAGGCACGACGGTGATCGATCAGAGCGGTCATAGAGGTAACAACCCCTTCCAGGAGCGGAGCGTCAGGGGCAAGCTAGGCGGGACGGCGGCAGTCGGCGGCACTGAGTGCCGCGAGTCATCGCCAACTGTGGCACCGAGGGTTATCGTCCAGGATCCGAAACGGTTAGGGCACCAGCCAACGGGGCGATAAAACAGAAGACTTGAAGGAGGGACCATGGCGAGCGAGAAGAGCACTCCCGCGGTAGACGTCCGCATCGGGGGCTTCCGTGTGACGTGGCAGCGCGTACCCGTGCGCCTCGTCGCGTTCCTGACGACGGGCGTCGGCTCTGCGCTCACTGCGTGGTGGACATCAAGGTGAGTCATTCACGCTCCTACCGAGCCTCTGGAGTTGCTCAAGTGCCGTTTGTGCGCAGCGCGGTTGACGCACACTGCCGCCATGAGCGATTGGTGGGGAACGGCGCCGGCGTGGGTGAGCGCGATCGGGACGAGTGGGTCGCTAATGATGGGCTTCACGATCTTGATGCGGGACCGGCGGAAGGACGAGCGCGCTGACGCACAGAAAGTAGTCGTCTTCCGCGACGGGGAGGAAGACGGAGAGGCGCGCGTCAGCGTTCGCAACATGGCTGACAGGCCGATCATCCAAGTGGTGTTGTTGACGCTTCGTAGCGCGGATGAGCCCAATTCAGCGGCCGAAGCAACCGCCTACGACAGGGAAATTGAGGCAGGAGGTTCAAGGCGTTACGCGGTTCCGTGGCCGGTTGATCGGGCGCGCTTGTTGTTCCATGACGCTGACGGCATCTGGTGGGCACGAGACCTGAAAAGTAGCCAGGTCAGGAAGGTGGGGCGTCGGCGCGTGGATGGCTCCTCCTTCGCTCCCGGCAACGTCGTATGGAGCCACGGTTGGCGGGAGAACCTCCGTGCCGCATGGCCGGGCACTGTTGCGCGATGGATTCGCCGTGGACCTCGGGCATAACATCCGCTCCCGATTACGACACAACCCATGTGTAAGCACGAAGCGAGCACAAGGGAGGCCACATGGCCGGAGTGTCCACAATCAAGCGCGGTGACTCGCGCTTCTACGTCGACCCCGAAGACGGGTCCATCAAGGTTCCGGGCGTGACGTCGGTCGGCAGCATGCTGCCGAAGGACTTCCTCACCTTCTGGGCGGCGAAGGAAGCCGCGGAGGCGGCCGTCAACAACTGGGACATCGTCTCGCAGCTCGTCCAGCGCGACCCGAAGGGCGCGGTCGACTACCTGAAGGGCGCGCACCGACGGAAGTCGAAGGCTGCGGCGGATCTCGGCTCCGCAGCACACGACTACTTCGAGCGCCTGGCGCGCGGGGAGACCGTCAACGATCGTCACGTCCACGTCGACGTGAAGCCGCACGTCCGCCACTTCCGCGAGTTCCTGGAGCAAGTACAGCCGGAGTTCCTCTTCCTGGAAGAGACCGTCTGGAGCGACACGGACAAGTACGCCGGCAGCTTCGACGCAATCGCGAAGGTGGACGGCGAGATCGTCATTCTCGACTGGAAGACGTCGAAGTCGATCTATGACTCTGTCGCACTCCAGCTCTCCGCCTACCGCTTCGCGGACCGCATCATCATCGCGGAGACGGGGGAGAGCGTTCCCGTCCCGGAGATCGTCGGCGGCGGCGCGCTGCACGTCCGCCCCGAGGGTTGGGCGCTTCACCCGGTGCAGTGCGACGAGGAGGTGTTCAAGACGTTCAACCACCTCCGCGGCGTTTTCGACTGGGAGAAGGGCGGAAAGCGCGGCGTGATCGGAAAGCCGATCGCGTCGGGCGGCGCGTTCGTCACTGGCACGCAGAGGAGGGCGGCGTGAAGGCATTCCACCGCATGAGCGGGGACGTGCGGATCGATCTTCCGAACGGCGAGGGCCTCCGGATTGAGGTGCGCGACACGCCCCGCAGCGCCTTTGCCATGCCGCTTCGCCAACTCATCGTGCCGCGCAAGGAGTTTGAGGAGCTCGCGCAGCAGATCCGGGACGAGGACGAGGAGAAGGTGCGGCTCCGACGTGAGTGCGACGAGACGCAAGGCGCGTTCCTTCGTGCCTGTGACGAGCTGGACGAGTGGAAGCGCAAAGCGGCGGAGCGGCCTGACGTCGACGAGTTGAAGGCAGTCATCGTCAGCCAGGCGCGGGAGATCGCGCGACGGAAGGGGGAGAGCGGGTGAGCAACTTCGCACGTGGAGGAAGCATCCGTAAGCCTCAGCAGGAGTCCAGTAGCGCCGTCATGCTCGGGGCGTGCCTCGCCATCGCGGCCGTTCTGCCGGCGGAGGCATGGCTCCTCATGCTCGTCTTCGGCGCGGTGCACGGCGTGATTGCCGCCGTGCCTGCGATCGGCTTCGGTACGGCGGTGCTCTTCGTCGTCGGTCTGACCATGGTGACGGGCTACCTCCGGAAGCTCTTCCGCCGCAGCTAACGCTAGTCACCCACACATGCGGGGCGTCCAGTTCGGGCGCCCCGCTTCGCATGCGCCCCAGAGGAGAGATCTTGCACGAGTTCGTTGAGTGGCCGAAGACGAAGCGGCTCTTCCGGGACATCGTCATCACGGAGAAGTTGGACGGCACGAACTCCGCGATCCACATCAGCGCAGGGTACGAAGTCGCTCACCCCTCGCTCTTCGAGCTGAAGCCGGGGGAGGCGATCGTTGATGGGCGGCTGTACCGTCTCAGCGCGCAGTCCCGGAAGCGCATCATCACGCCGGGCAAGACGTCCGACAACTACGGCTTCGCAGCGTGGGTCTACGACAACGCCGCGGACCTCGTTCGGATCCTGGGCGAAGGACTCCACTACGGCGAGTGGTACGGGAAGGGGATCCAGCGGGGCTACGGTCTCGACGGCCGGCGGTTCGCGCTCTTCAACACGGCACGATGGTTCGCGACGGGGGAGGACGGCCTCGACTCAATGTCGACGCGCGCTGAGACTTCCGCGCTCGCGGGGCAAATCGGTGCGGTGCCTGTGATCTACGTCGGCGTGTTCAGCGAGGCTCGCATCAATCACGCGCTCCTCAGCCTGAAGACGCACGGCTCTCACGCCGCTCCCGGCTTCATGAACCCGGAAGGTGTCTGCATCTTCCACACGCAGACCCGCAACGTCTTCAAAGTCACGCTCGACAACCAGGACGCGGGCAAGTGGGAGGTAGCTGCGTGAGTCGTTTCTCGCTGACTACGGTGTGTTGAACCATGGGATGCCGGGAGGGGCCCTGCAAGGACCGGCCCCCTCCCGGTGTCGTTACAGAACGAACCCGAGCGCCTTCGCGGCAGTGAGGCAGACAACGAGGCTGACGCCGAAGGACGCACCCGCGACCTTCAAGGTGTGGGCAACACGCTTCCCCCGCACCCGCCTTGCGTCCTCCGTTGGCATGCCCGGTGTGGGCGCCTCAGCCATCGCGAACGCGAGGATGCCTGCAATCAGCGCCACGGCGAACGAGATCAAGGCGCACACGGCAACCGCGACGATCCTGGCTGACAGCGGCAGCGCGCTGTCAGTTGCTCCCCCTCCGGCTCCTGGGCCGGTGGTGGCTGCGAGGACGGCGAGGTTGCCATCCTTAGCACTCAACGAAATTGGGATCTTGGTGAGCTCGGCGCCCACAGGCCGCTCCTGAATGGTCGTACAACGGGCGGAAACGGAGCCACAGAGTAGCCCCAGTCGGAACCCGCACGACCGGAGCGCGCAGAGTGCCTGACCAGCGTGCGCAGAGGGCAACGTACCTCTGTCAGCCCAATAGCACACCGGATTCAGACAACGTCCGTGACTGCATGCGCCCTTGATGGGTTATGTGCCCTGCCAGAAGAGGACGACGGCTCATGCACGGCAGTCCAATTGGGCTGATTGTTCGACAGTCGAAGGAGCCGCGAACGGCCAGCGGAACGGCCCGTCGAAGTCGAAGAGGGGCCGACGGAGGTCTCCGGGGTCCGCGGGGAGGCCGAATGCCCGCGCGCTCACGACGAGTTGGAGACCTACTCGTGTCAGCTCTGCGGCGCTGACATCTAGCGCTAGCCACACACGCACCACCTCAGCCCTCGGTTGCTTCGGCGCCGGGGGCTTTCGGCGTGTAACCACACGAGAGGAGGGGCCATGCCCCCGAGGAAGCCACTCAAGATCGAAACCGCCGACGGTTCCACTCTCGACCTCGTTGAGCGGGGAGTCGAGTACGACCTCCACCTCCGCGCAGCCGACGGGCGCACCGTCGCCACGGTGGAGATGAGCCGCGACGACGTGCGGAAGCTCCTGATCGACGCCGCGGAGTGCATGTGAGCGCCCGCACCGTCGACGAGGAGCGCGCCTCCATCCACCTGCGATGGATCGGATGTACGAGGGATACGACGAGCTCGCGGAGCTGCTCGACGACCTCCTCCGTGCCCACGCGCGGGAGTTGGCGGAGAAGATCCGCAACCACGACCCGTCGCCGGCCCCCGTGTGGAGGTGGAGCGACGAGTACACCGACGGCGTCCACACGTCCGCGGATCTGATCGACCCGAAGGAGAGGCAGTGAAGTACATCCGTGCATTCACCGGAGACCACGATCCGCGGGGAGGTCGCTGATGTTCGGCCAGAAGACGTCGACCGTCGACGAGATGCGGGAGGCACTGACGCAGGGGCTCATGGAGTCGAAGGCGTCGGTCCTGGAGCCGCTCTTCGATGCGGCCGACGGCATGCGTGCCGACCTCCAGAGCCGCGGATGGTCGGACGATATCGTCCAGTACCTGGCGGCGCAGTGGCTCGCCGCGATGCTCGCGAAGGTGGGTGCGGCGTGACGTACACCCTTGCCGACGCCGTCCGCGAGCAGTTCGAGCGCGACCACCCACGCGGGAGGAACACGCTTCTGTGCGAGCAGTGTCGGCGCCGGAAGGACCGGATGGCGTTCCGCGAGACGCCGTGGCACGGGCGTGCGGCCCGGTGCATGAGCTGTGAGGGCGAGCAGTGGTGGAAGAGCCGCCACGAGCGTGCGTATTGGGAGCTCGCGCAGGCGCGGGAGAAGCTCCGCGCTTACCAGCGTTACGCGGCATTCCTGAAGTACGCCCACTTCCCGCGCCGGTACGTCATGGCGTGGGGGTATCCCGACCCGCTCCGCGAGCTCCCCTACGAGCGCCCCCGCCCGAAAATCCGAACCAAGCAGACGAGAACGAGGACGATTCGATGAGCTTCCCGCAGCCCGGTGACTTCGCCCTAACGAAGATCACCAGGCTTTCCGGTGCCGCCATATCCGCCGGCCAATGGCTGGTCGGCGACGGCGCCCCTGTGCAACATGCCTTCGTCTACGTCGGCAACGGCGAGATCGTCCAAGCGATGCCGGGTGGAGCGGAGTTGATCCGCCTGGAGGACGCGAGCGAACCCGTCGTGTGGTCGACGGGGAGGATCCCGCTCACAGCCGCGGAGCGCATGCGTGTCTGCGGCGCTGCTCGCGGCCTCGTCGGGACGCCGTACTCGTTCATGGATTACGTCTCTATCGCGCTCGCGTTCTACCGGATCCGCCCGCGATGGGTGCGGGACTTCGTGACGGACACGGGCCACCTGATTTGCAGTCAGTTGGTCGACGAGGCTTACCTCCGGGCGGGTGTCCACCTCTTCGACGACGGCCGGATCCCGGGGGATGTCACGCCGGGGGATCTGTGGAAGTTGCTCCAGTCAGAGCGTGTGTCATCGACAGACGGCTGCTTGTGGCAGCCGGGGCACGACGCCGTGGGCCCCTTGCCCATGTGAGACAAAGGGGCCCCTTCAACACCTGTCCCTCAAACCTTAGTTGCCTTCGTCCAGGCGATGAGCTTGTCAAGGAAGGTATTGACGTCGATGTGCGTTCGGGCGGGGAGTACAGGCCAGAGGATCCATGTCGGAAGCATGGCAACGACGATGACCAGTACAGGAAGAAAGCGCAGAGCCACAAGCAGATGGCGAGGGCTCACCAGCTCTGCAAGAGATTGCAGCCAGGTGGGAAGCATCGGTCCTCTTCGGGTACCTATGCTGCGGCGCGTACCGACGGCCCGGAAGCACACCACAGCGACGACTGATGGCAGTGAAAGCCATCAAGGTCTGCGCGTCTTCAAGCGCGCTAGCGTCGTGTGACAGGTGACTTCAGCAGCTCCTGGATACTCATGCAACGGGCCGTAACGAATAAGCAGAATACCACAGTTGGCCCGGACCCGCCCGTGAAGCGCCATCGAGACGCACGCTCAACGACTCACGCTCCCTGCAATGCGCCTAGCAGTCCTGACGGCGATGGAGGAACCGTCTTCCAACTCGTCGAAGGCCGCGCATAACAACGCGCCGCGATTACGACATAACCCATGTGTAAGGCCGAGAGGCCAACACACCACACGCACACGTCACCTACGAGAGGCACTCACGTATGGCGAACAACCTCACGAAGATCTGGGACGCCGACCCCGACGCCGCTCCGAGGGAGCGCTCTTCTTTCGCTGACGATGTCGTCGGCCGCTTCCGCTCCGGGCGCCTCGTCAAGCTGGGCGGAAAGGACGTCCCCGAGTCGCTGAACGAGTGGCGCGTCACGACCGGTGACCCGGTCGTCGCCGCGAAGATCGTGGAGATTCTGGGCGGGGAGTCGGAGGAGTGGGAGACCGACAAGGAGGACAACCTCCAGGTTCTCACCGACTCGCCCACCGTCGCGATCATCATCGAGCCGGAGGGCGTCGACGCCTCGTTCAAGATGTTCATGCCCGGCGCGGGTATGACGCACCACTGCGACGGCTTCGAGTACCTGTCTCCGGAGGAGGACAAGGGCACACCGTGCGGCTGCCCGTCCCTGATCGCGGAGCGGAAGTTGAAGGCAACGCAGATGCGGGGCCCGAAGCCGTCCATCGACGTGAAGTTCCGCGTCGCCGACGCCCCGGATCTGGGCATCTTCCGTTTCAACTCCGGCAGTTGGAAGCTCGTTGAAGTCCTGGGCCCGCTGTTCGCGGAGCTCGACAAGTACGAGGGTCGACAGGTGCGCGCAACGCTGACGATCGAGAACGTCAGCTTCGTCCCGCAGAAGGGGCCGCGCGCCGGCCAGGAGGTCAGCTACAACAAGCCGGTCATCAAGATCACCGGCGCCTACGAGGCCGCGGAGCCGGTCGCGCTCGCCGAAGCGGCCTGACCCCAGCACCACATAGAACGCCCGCTCCTCCCGAATTGCGGTCGGGAGGGGCGGGCGTCATTCACGAGTGTACGCACACTGAGGAGATAGATGCCCGATGCCGATCCTGGAACTCTGCGCCGGTTACGGCGGACTGGGAATCGCGGTTGAAGCCCTGACAGGCGACAAAGTGACTGTCGTCGCGGAAGTCCACGGCGCTGCCTGCCGAGTCATGGCGCACCGATTCCCCGACGCCCCCAACATCGGCGACATCCGTTATCAGAGCTGGGGCGGACTGCTCGACGAGGGGATCGACAAGCTAACGGCGGGGTTCCCCTGCCAGGACATCAGCAACGCGGGGAAGCGGGAGGGGATCAAGGGTGCCCGTAGTGGAATCTGGTTCAACGTCGCTGAAGCCATACGGGTTCTTCGACCGAGATACGTGTACCTGGAGAACGTCGGAGCACTCCGAAATCGGGGACAAGCAAGCGTCCTCACATCGCTTCACGAGATCGGGTATGACGCGGCGTGGATGTCTCTACGAGCTTCCGACATCGGCGCCCCTCACCACCGCGACCGCTGGTTCTGCGTGGCCACACCTGCCGACACCGACGGTAGCTGACGCCTTCCGCGGACCCGACTACGCGAAGCGGGACCGCAAGGGATCCGGCGGTGACGACCTCGTGACGGCCGTCTGTCGCCTCTTCCCCCGGGACAAGGCGGAGAAGCTCTTCAAGACACCCACCGCCAACCTCGCAAACAACGGGAGCGCGCAGCACCCGGACAAGCGGAAGGCGGGAGGGCACGGGCCGACGTTGGAGGATGAGGTCTGTTTCCTCCTCAACGTCGACCCCGACGAGGAGCACCCGGACGACGGACCGCACTCGCCGGCCGAGTGGTGGGGCGAGTTCGCGAAGGCCGTCTATCGCTGGGAATGCATCCGCGGAACGGCTGCTCCCGTCCCCATCGTCCGCGGACCGCGCGGAGGGCTGAAGCTCGCGCCGAAGTTCGCGGAGTGGTTGATGGGGCTGGAGCCGGGATGGGTTACCGACGTCCCGGGGCTCTCGCACAAAGAGCAGATCGGTCGTATCGGGAACGGTGTCGTCCCTCACCAGGCGCTCTACGCCTTCAAACACCTCACAGCACAGATGCAGCAACAGTCATTTACGGAGGAGAGCAATGGGCAAGTCCCGACTGACTGACTTCACCGGCGCGGAGATCCGCCCCGGTGTCGTCGTCGCGTACCCGACGCGTCAAGGGAACGTCGTCCGCAACTCGGAGGCCGTCGTCCTGGAGACGCTCAGCGACAAGAGCACGGGACGTGTCGTCCCGATGCTGAAGGTCCGTCCGACGGGGCGCGACTCCGGCTTCATCGCACGCAAGACGCTCGCCTCCCAGAAGGTGAGCGCCGAACACGTCGTCGTCATCGCGGACACGGGGGAGAGCAAGTGACGGAGTTCAAGGTCGGGCAGAAGGTCCGCCACAACATCTACGGGGACGTGGAGATCGCCTTCGGGCCGGTCGACTTCATGAGCATGCGCGGCGGGTACGTGGTGGACAAGGGCGACGGAGAGCACGGCGTCGTGTCGTCGACGTACCTCTCCGCCATCCCCGAGCCACAGGCGTTCGCCATCGGCGACACGGTAACGGCCGGCCTCATGTTCGGCGGCGCTCCGGCGGAGCTCGTGGCAGGTCCGTACACTTCTCGACTCAGTGGAATGACCTTCTGGGTAGCGGAGCGGAACGGTCAGCACGCGTGCCCTCGCGAGGCACTCCTCACGAAGGTGGCGAAGCCGAAGATCAAGGTCGGCGACCGGGTGCGTGTGGTGAAGGACGACGAGCTCGTCAACAAGGGGGTGTTCGTCGGGCTGACGGGCGTCATCGCTCGTCTGAATCCGCCGACACGGCGTCTGCCCTACACCGTCCGTTTCGACGCCGGACAGGGTGCCCGGCTCGCCCTGTGGAACGTCGCGGAGGTCGAGCTCGTCGACGACGCGGCCACCTACACCCACGACGGCGTGACCTACGACCTGACTGCGAAGTACAGCGACGGCGACGAGGTCTGGGAGTTCACCGGCAAGTACGACGCGAACGGCGTTCCGCGCGTGACGGCGTACGGCAACGCGGACAACATCGACACCATCGCGGACATCGCCGACGACTACGGCCCCCTCACCCGCATCTGACCAACCCCGCCCTACGGCTCCCGGACACCGACGATCCAGGGGCCCTACGAGAAACGACTCACGAACCTCAGAGGAGAGAACATGGCGACGACGTTCAAGGTTGGCGACAAGGTGAAGCACCGCACGTTCGGCGCGGGGGAGGTCGCGTTCGGCCCGTTCGAGCACTTCAGCGGGTCGGACATGTACCTCATGAAGGAGGCCGACAGCGACAGGCACGTGTTCTCGGAGCCTGCCGCGCTCACCCTCGCGTCGGCGTACGAGGTCGGCGACAAGGTGCGCGTGTACGCCGACGGCGGGTACACGGTGAAGGCGGGCCCGTTCGCCGGCCACGCCACGGAGTGGTACGTCGTCGGGGAGGCGGACGGCGTCGACTACCGGGCCAACGTCGGCACCCTGACGCGGGAGCCGGAGGCGGCGGCGAAGTTCAAGGTTGGCGACAAGGTGCGCGTCCTCGTCGACTACGCGGACGGCGCGTCCGTCTCGAAGGGCGACGTCTTCACCGTGCAGAACGTCTACTCGGACGAGATCGTGACCGACGGGAACGGCCTCACGAGCCGTTGGTTCTTCAAGCCCGCGAACGTGGAGCTCGTCGACGACGCGAACACCTACACCCACGACGGCGTGACGTACGACCTGTCGGCCCGCTACCGCGACAAGGAAGGCGACTTCTGGACCTTCCGCCGCATCGACGGTGAGGCCCGAGGGAACTACCGCGCGACTGACGTCGACTGCTCGGCGCTCATCAACAAGTACAGCGACACCCTCGAAACGGTCGTAAGCGACTACGGCCCGCTCACCCGCGTGAACGCCTAGCACTCTACAGCCCCCGGTGACTTCGGTCCCGGGGGCTTTGGACGTAGGAGGACCGACTAGAGGGAGAGAGACATGGCGAAGGTGATCGCGCACAGCGGAGTCACGGTGGAGTTGAGCGGGCGAGACGTGGAGTTGGTCCGTGAGGCACTTAGCTTCTCCTTGCGTGCCAACACCGACTGGCTCGACCGCGATGACGAAGACGCGCGGGACATCCTCGGGATTCTGCCCGGCGGCGTCGAGTGAGCGGCGCCCTCCACGTCATCGACGAGGCAATGAGCCCCGCGCTCGGCGACGTCCGCGGCGCCGGCCCGGGGGATCTGATCTACGTCCGCCGCGGAGCGACGAGCCGGAAGGACTTCCCGAAGTACTGGGAGGCCGTCGGCGTCGCGCGGAAGCGGGGCGCACACGTCTACGTGGTCAACAGTGAGGAGAGCTAGTGCGGGACTCTTTCGGCGTCACCATCGAGCCCGGGGACTACGTCCTGTCGGCAGCGTCATCGACAGGACTCTTCAAGCTAGGGACCGTCTACCTCGCGGCATCGGGGCGCCCGATGATGGAGGTGTCTCAATCCAACTGGGGCGACGCGCAGAGGAAGAGTGAGGTCGGGTCGAACGTCCTCGTCCTCTGCAAGGCGGACGGAACAGTCCCCGAGCACGTCGCGGGGGTGATCGACGCGTGACCCCCATGGAATCCGCCTGCGCCCCGTACCGCGCGAGGCTGAAGGCGGAGCCCTTCGCATCCATCGTCCCCGACCGACGCCCGGAGCTGAAGCTCCACGCCGGTATTGGCCTGGCGAAGCTCGCCGTTGCCTACACGTCGTGGGGTGGCGCGCGTGGCGGCGAGATCTACGAGCGCACGGCCGACGGCTGGACGCTGCTCTACCGCGTCGAAGCGGGGACGTCGACCGACGCCCTGCCCTGGAAGGAGAGCCCGTGAGCTACATCAACGTGCGTGAGGTGCGGGTCCCCAACGGCGAAGACGTCGTGACGGTCCGGCTCGACAGCGACGCGGACCACTCCTTCACCGACGGCGAGGAGCTGAGCGCTGCGTCGTCGATCATCGACCTCGTGGACACGCTCGACAACGGCGAGGCACTCGTCATCACCCGCGACATCTTCTGAGGAGAGCCAGTGACGTTCCGCGTAGTGCAGACCGCAGAAGCCTTCCGCTACCCCGTCGGCAAGACGTGGGGCCCGTACGCGGAGGAGCTCGACGCGAGCGAACGCGTGCACTTGCTCCGCGAGTTCGGTGGGGACGGCGTCATCGAGTCCGGTGAGTTCGGCGCCACTTGCGGCATGAACCTCGTCGGCGCAGGTGGCGGAGGCGGCGCTCTCGCCTCGTCCTGAATTCCTCCACGGTGCAGCCATACACGTGCGGAAACGGTGAACTCACGTAACCCGCACGCTTGTTCGCCGTTAAACCTCTTATCACCCGTGCACTCGGGTATGTCGAACGCATATGCACGGCGGCGAGCGCCCGCCGCGCGGGCAGAGGTGGACAGATGGTGGCACGTGAAAGCGCGGCAGACGACAACGTCCTCGTCTACGCCGGGCAGAGGTGGGATGTGGAGTCCGAACCGACGGTCGTGGAGTCCGACGGGGAGTCGGTCCTCGTCGAAGTGTGGGTCAAGAGAGGTGAGGGCGGCGGCCAACCCCAGTAAGGCGAAAGGCACCGCGTGGGAGACCACGTGGACCAACTACATACGAGAGCACCACAACCCGACGGCCCACCGGAACGTTCAGATGGGCCGTCTCGACATTGGCGATGTCAGCGGGTACTACCTCCACGCGGCGGAGCTGAAGGCGGAGAAGACGATCACGCTCTCCGACTACATCGCGCAGGCCAACAAGGAAGCCATCCACGCCGGCGAACCGTTCGGGTGCGCGGTCGTCAAACGGCGGATGAAGGGCGTGGCTGACGGCTACGTCGTCCGTGACGTCGCGACGGACGTCCGTCTCATGAACCGCATGCGGGACATGGAGGAGGCGCTCCAGTCCGCGGCTCCAGCGGCTTACGAGCTGCTCAACAAGCGACACCGTTAGTCGACTAGCGCAAGTCATCAACACAAGGGGCGTCCTTCGGGGCGCCCCTTCCGCATGCACACGAGGGGAGGGACGTCGTGGGGAGCCGATTCGATCCGTACTGGGACGAGCTTTGGAACTGCTCGTGCCCACTCTGCACGGAGCTCCGTCGGGCGCACGCGCGCCACATCCCCAGCGCACTGGACGAGGCATCCGAAGCTCTGTTCCAGGCGCTGGAGGCGAGGACCCACGGCCACGAGAGGCCGCGTGTGTCACTCACGAAATGGGACCCGCTGAAGTACCGCAACGACGGGTGGCAGATGCGCGAAGGGCTCGGTATCGGCGTGACGTTGGGCGGCGTCACTGGCAGCGCCCGACGACGTCAGCAAACACGAGGGGAGAAGTAGTGCGACTGTCGGACATCTTGGGGCGACTGAGCGGAGTCGAGCCCGACCATGACGGGCACCTGGCGCTGTGCCCGGTCCACGCCGACCGCGCGCACCCGTCGCTGAAGCTCACGTTGAAGGAGGACGGCCGACTCCTGCTCGTCTGCCGCACCGGGTGCAAGAACGTCGCGATTCTCCGCGCGATGCGGATCAACGCGTCCGACCTCTTCGACGTCGTCAACGACATCGGCGCGAGCACGATCAACAGTGCCGCGCCGGAGGCGGTGGGCGTCGCGGAGATCGCGGGGCTCCGGATGGCCGTGGAGCGGTGGGCGGACGATCTCCAGCACGAGGGGGCGGGCGCAGGGTTCGCCGCCGACGCGCGGAAGTACGCCGCGGACCGGTTCGGCCTGTCTGCCGAGCAGTGTGCGGAACTCCTCGTCGGCCTCTCCACCCCCGCAGTGCAGTCGTGGCCGTGGCTCTCGCGGGGATTCACCCGGTACCCGCGCCTGACGGTCCCGCTGGTCGGCTTCGACGGTGTGGTCCGCGGCCTCCAGGGGCGCGACCTCTCCGGCAAGTGCCCGGCTCGTTGGGTCTCCCTGACCAACGTGGAGGGGCGGACATGGTCGAAGTATGGCGTCCTCTCCGCGGGCGCCGGCTATGACACCATCCTCGTCACCGAAGGTCCGGGCGACGGCCTGACATCGGTCGGTGTCGGCTACGACGCGCTCGTCATTCGCGGTGCAGGACTCGCCAACAATGCGGCGCTCGTCTCGGAGTTGGTCGAGCACCTGCGCGGCCGTGACGTGATCCTCGCGTTCGACCCTGACGGGGCGGGGGAGCGCGGGACGAAGGCTCTCGCGGCTGCACTCGTCGCCGACGGCAACGCTCCTCGTCGTCTGCCCTTCCCCAACCGGGGCGAGGATCTGACGGCGTGGCGCGAGCGGATCCCGGACACCTTCGCGGCGGAGCTCCACCGGGCCGTGCGTTCCGCGGCCGTGGTCGAGCTGGAGCAGCCGAAGGCCCGGGAGCCGAAGCCGGCGAAGGAAGCGGACACATCCGCGACCGACACCGCGCTTCAGTCGATGTCGCAGTCAGCGCGTGAGGCGTTTGACGTGACAGACGTCGGTATCGCGGTGCGCCTGCGCGACTACATGACCCACACGGGCGGCGGTGTGCGCTACGCGGGAGGTCTCGGCTTCCTCGTGTGGGACGGCACGGTGTGGGCCCCGGGAAACGACGAGGTACGGACGGCGCTCCTCCAGATGGGCGCGGAGCTCATCGCGTCGGGCGACGACGGCTCCCGGAAGATCGCGCTTAAGGCACTGACCAACCGCGCGATTGAGGACGTCATCAAGGTTCTGCCGTCCGTGCCTGGAGTCCCTGCGCGAGCGGCCGACTTCGACGCGGACGAGCACCTCCTGAGTGTCGCCAACGGGACCGTTGATCTCCGCACGGGTGCTCTGGGTCCGCACTCGCCGGCCGACATGATTACTCGTCGACTGGACGTCGCCTATCGCCCGGAGGCGGAGGCGCGACGGTGGGAGCAGTTCCTCGTAGAGGTGTTCCCCAACCACCCGGAGCTGCCGTCGTTCATGCGGAGGCTCGTCGGCTACGGCATCACCGGGAGCACGTCGGAGCAGTGCTTCACGTTCATGCACGGCCAGGGCGCCAACGGGAAGAGCGTGTTTCTGGACGCGTTGATCCACGTCCTGAAGGGCGTCACGAAGTCGACGGAGTTCAGCACGTTCGAGCAGCGCACGGCCGTCGGGCAGGCGTCGCCCGAACTCGCCTCGCTCCGCGGCGCACGGCTGGTGACGGCGAGCGAGACGGAGAAGTACAGCCGTCTCGCGGAGGCGCTCGTCAAGCAGGTCACGGGCGGCGACCCGGTGACGACGAGGCACCTGTACGGGAGCCCGTTCACCTACGTCCCGACGTTTCTGATCATGGTTGCGGGCAACTACAAGCCCGCCATCCTGTCGCAGGATCTCGGCGTGTGGAGGCGGGTCAAGCTCGTTCCGTTTGAAGCGACGTTCCGCGGCGCGAAGGCCGACAAGACGCTTCCCGCGAAGCTGCGGGACGAGGCGGAGGGGATCCTCGCGTGGGCTGTTCGCGGCGCGCAGGAGTGGTACGAGCACGGCCTCCAAGAGCCTGCCTCCATCGCGACGGCCACGCAGGACTACCGGGAGTCGGAGGACCGGCTCGCGGAGTTCATCGCCGCTCGCCTCGTCCAGGAGCCTGACGCCCGCGTCGCCCCCATGGCGGTCCGTCGCGCGTACGCGGAGTGGGCGGAAGACGCGGGTCTTTCGCGGAAGGAAGTCCTCTCCGGGTGGGCGCTCGGGGTCGAGCTGGAGAGCCGGGGCTTCACGAAGGAGAAGCGCTCCGGGCGCTGGGGCTTCGACGGCATTCGCCTCATGACCGACGAGGAGCGGGAGGCCGCGACCCGTGCGGAGGAGACACAGTCGCCCGTCGTCGACGGACCGACCGACATCTTTGGACAGCCGAAGGAGGCTGCATGATCGAGCACAGCTTCCCGGTGCTGGGGAAGAAGATCCCCGTTCGTGTACCGCAGAGCGTTGATGATTTTCGCGAGTTTCAGCGGTACATCATCGACCGGGCGAATGCGGGGGAGCGGGTCGCGTACGACACGGAGACGACGGGGCTCGACACCTTCTCCAGCGGCTTCCGTATCCGTACGGCGCAGTTCGGCACGCCCGACGAGGCGTGGGTCCTTCAGGTGGAGAAGGGGGACGACCTCCAGCGGCTCACGACGTGGGCGCTTCGGACACTGCCTGAACTCTCCATGCAGAACCGCAACTTCGACATGCTCGCGAGTGACCGGCATTTGCCGGGGATCTCGCTGGAGGAGCTCGCACCGAAGACGCTCGACACGTATATCCACCTCCACCTGTCCGACCCTCGTCGCAAGGATCAGGGAGGCCCCGGGAACAAGCTGAAGGAGGCGGCAGAGCACTACATCGACCCCGACGCCCCCGACACGCAGAACGGATTGATCGAAGAGTTCCACAAGATCGGCCGCACGAAGGACGACGGGTGGCCGTACATCGACATCAACAATCCGTTGTATCTGAGCTACGCCGGCGGGGACGTGATCCTCACGTCCCGACTCCTGCCGAAGGTGCAGGAGCGGGTGCGCCAACTCGGCGTCAATCCCGCGCTCATCCCCTTCGAGCACGAGGTCGGCTTCGTCTGCGCGCTTGTCGAGCGACGCGGGATGCGGATCAACCGCGACTACACGACGCAGCTCTCCGCGGAGTTGCTGGAGGAGTCGGCGCGCTGGGCTGCGGAGGCAAAGAAGTACGGGGTCGAGAACATCAACTCCACGCGCCAGGTGTCGGAGGCGCTGCTCGGCATGGGGGAGAAGATCCCCGAGCGCACGGCGGGCGGTGCCGTCCAGGTCGACGGCAAGGTGTTGAAGCGCCTGGCCGACGTCGACAAGGTTTGGGAGCCGATCGAGAGCCGGACTCCTAACCCGTTGGCGATGGCGATCCTCCGCAGTAAGCGCGCGTCCAAGTGGCGCACGTCCTACGCGGAGGCGATGCTCCGGACCGCGGACGAGAACGACCGCGTACACCCGAAGATCGGGGCACTCGCGGCCCGCACGGCGCGTATGTCGATCTCTGACCCGCCCTTCCAACAGCTCCCGTCAGGGAAGTGGGAGGTGCGGCACTGCGTCGTGACGGACGAGGACAGTCGCATGATCTCCGTCGACTACTCGTCGGTGGAGCCGCGCGTCATGGCGGCGCTCTCGGGTGACGAGAAGATGACGGCCGCGATTCTCGCGGGCGCGGACCTCCACAACCTGACGGCCGCGAGCGTCTACGGCGCCGACTTCACGAAAGGGCAGCGCAAGGTGGCGAAGGTCGTGCAGCTCGGCGTGGCCTACGGGGGAGGAGCGAAGACGATTGCGGCGCAGACCGGCTTGACGATCGCTGCCGCACAGGCTGCTGTCCGCGGGTACAAGCGGACGTATCCCCGGCTCGCGCGGTACATCAGGCAGCTTCAAGGCCAGGTGATCCGCAACGGCTACACCCTGCGGACGCCGTCGGGCCGACGACTCGTCTTCGACCGCGACGCGGCTTACGCCTCGTTCAACGGGGAGATCCAGTCGACGGCGCGGGACATCTTCGCGCAGGGGATGTTGGAGATCCACGCGCGAGGGCTCACCCCGCACGTCCTCCTCCCGGTGCACGACGAGATCGTCGCGGACGCGCCGGCGAAGGAGGCGGCAACGGTGGCTCGGGAAATCGGCGAAGCGATGGCGACGACGATCCGCGGCATTCCGATCGACACGGACCCTGACGTCGGTGGCGGAAGTTGGGGGTCGCTCTACATGCGGAAGGCGGACACGATGATGCATCACGACAGGTGGTACGCGGCTCACCCCGACGAGGCGTACGCCGCGGAACAGGCACGCAAGTGACGCCCGCACGTCTCGCGGCGCCAATAGCGGGGCGTGCGACGTCAGTTGACCGAACGGTGACCGGTTTTGGTCCCCGCTCTGTGCGCTCCGTGTCGCGTCCCATCCGCACCATGCCTCTCCTGCGTCCCGTAGAGCCCCCGCTTTACCCCTCCCGCCGTGACGTTCTGCGACGGTGGGAGGAACTGGACGTGTGGGCGTGTGACTACTGTGACGCGCGGTTCGGGCAAACGGTTGTAGCGGAGGTGGACCACGTTCGTCCGCTTGCGAAGGGCGGAGCCCACGACTGGTCCAACTTGGCTCCGTCATGCGCGAGTTGCAACCGCCTGAAGGCTGACAAAGATCTCGACGCCTGGCTGTCCTAACTCCAGGTCAGAGCCTGACGGAGGACGACGGCACCGTCACGGACCGGCACGGCCCCCGACGACACGCTGTTCACGGCACCGTCACACAGATCACGACTAGATAACGGTGGACGGTTGCGAAGCGGAATGGGTCGGCCACCATATCCGCAGGTGAGATGGGTCGGCCGCCATATGCCCGATGCACATTGCGGGTCATGTAACCGGGCGTAACGCCCTAAAACCCCCCACTAACCGGAACAGATCCGGCCGAGTGTTGATTGCTTGTGGAGGATGTGTGACTTACAGTCCTGATCAAGCCACAGACGGACAACGAATGACCGATCTCATCGCCGCCATGGAGCGGGACTTGACGGAGTGTCGGCAGTTCGTGAACGCCTATGGCGACGCAGTGACCATGCCGGGGCGTGTCCCCGATGTGGATGCGGACGGTACAGGCCGGCAGGCGACGCACGGACCATCCCGCCCGACCGAAGCGACGGCGCTCGACGAGCGTCGCGCAGCCCTTCAAGCAGAACTGAAGACAGGCGTATCCCAACTGCCCTATGCGATAGCGGTAGTTCGGGGCGTCACCGCATCCATGGACCGCGCACTCGCTCGCTGGGAGGGGGAGAGTGTGCCGGATCCCGTGTCAGGGGGACCACCAATTGATCATCATTACGGGGCCGCAGAGTAGCGACGAGGACCGCGAGACCCTCGCCGACGCTGCGAGCATCTTCAATGCGCTGCCCGCGTTCAAAGTCGTAGCGCAGTGGGTCGCGGCCACGGTCCTCTACTGCCTGAGCGGGTGGGAGAGCTGCCCGCGGGCGGTGGCCGACGTCGCTATTGCAGAGTCTTTCGGTATCGCCGTGCGTCACCTCCTCGCGTGACCGAAGCGCGAAACGACTGACGCACCCAAGCCCCCGTTCCTGCACGGGACGGGGGCTTTGCCGTGCCCGAACCCCTGTGTGACCCACGCCACAGAAGACCGGCATAACAAGTGCGCCGGATTACGACACAACACCTACGAACAACAAACACTCACACTTCAGGAGCCCACATGAGCCGCAACGAGATCAACGACGCTCAGATCCTCGCCGCGCAGGCTGGCGACGCCGACGCCATGTGGGCCGTAGTCATGGGATGCGACGCGATGCTCCGCGGCATCGTCCGCTCCGTCGCCCCCAACGCGTGCCGGGAGGACGCGGAGGACTACCTCCAGGAGGCGCGCGCCGTCGTCATCGAGCGTGTCCGTGACTACGAGTCGGGCGCGTCGGCCGCATCGCTGACCTCGTACCTCTACCGTGCCGCCCGACGCGCGGTGCAGGAGGCGCACATCGACGCCACATGCGCCGTGAGCGTGCCAGCGTCGCTCGCGATAAAGGTCCGCCACCTCCTGTGGCAGCACGCCGGCGACGCCGACAAGGTGTGGGAGGAGCTGGAGAAGGAGCCCGTCGCAACGCAGCGTGTGTCACGTGAGTCGTTTCTCGCTGTCCTGGACGCGCTCGCAGAGTCGGTGTCCTTCGACACCCCCGTCTCTCAGGGCGCCGGGCGTGCCGCTGGCGAAGGGCGCGAACCTCTCACCCTCGCGGACGTCACCCCCGACACCTCGTCTGAGATCACGGTCCCGTCAGAGCGCCGCGACCTTGCCCGGTGGCTTCTGACGCAGATTTCGCACCGTCAGGCACTTTCGCTCCGCGCGTTCTACGGCATTGGCATGACCCGCCAGGACGACACGGAGACCTGCGCGGACATGGGCATCAAGGCGACCGCGCTCCGGCAGCTCCGGTTCCAGGGAACGAAGCGCGCACGCAACGTGGCCGACGTTCACGGCCTCGTTGCGTGAGTCATAACCACTACTACTCAGAGAAGAGCCCAACCATGAACCGACTTCCCTCACTCGACGACTACGACGTCCAGGGCGTTCGCCCCGAAGAGGCCGCCCTCTGGGGTGACGACGTGATGTGGGCCGTGGAGTCCCGCTCCGGCGAGGCGCCGCTCCCTGACGGCTTCCACGTCGAAGCCGTCTGAGCAACGCGAAACGGCTAGCGGAACTATCTGAGGAGAGAACATGGCGGAAGCAACCTTGAAGTGCGACTACTACGACGGAGACCAGATCCGGGCGGAGATCTCCGATAACCGTGTGGCGCTGGAGCGCTGCTCCGACGGGCGGAGGTTGGGGGACGCCGTCTTCGCCACCCCCGCGGGTCTCCGCGTCTTCGTGCGGCAGCTCCTGGAGCTCGCCGACGACATCGACGGAGGAGAGAAGGTCGACGCTCGCTCGACCTTCGCCGACCGTCGGGGGCGCGTGTGGGTGGCTGGCTCCCCGGTCCCGCGCGTCCCCGTTGCCTCCATGCGCGGCGACTTCGTGAAGCAGGCGAAGGAGCTCCTCGCCGGCACCGACCACGACGCCGCGGACATCGTCCGCCTCGCGGAGTTCCTGGCCGCGGAGTAGCGCTAAACGACTATCGCAGCTTCAGGGGTTGTGGTGGCCGACCCAACCGTGTCATAGTCCTGGAATCGCGAAGCACTGACGGAGCCGCTCCACTCGGGGCGGCTCCAGGGGAGGGGACAAGATGGACACGACGCTCACGGACACGATGCGGGTGGCACTGGAGAAGTTCGCTGCGGGTGGCGTTCCCTTCATGGGGGCGTCGACGGTGCGCGCACTGGAGCGGCGGGGACTTATCACGGCGAACACGGCCCCGCGGGATCCCGAGGAAGGGCTTCGCTCCCTCTACATGCTGACCGACGCAGGTCGCGAGGCCGCCGAAGCCGAGCGCGCTCGCGCGTTCGTGGCGCGGCACCTTCCGCTCACGTCGTCGCTCTAGCCGAAACGCCCCTCCGGGGGCGTCGTCCGGGATTGGTCTACCGGGCCTGACGAGGCAGACCACAGGGGAGGGGACTTTATGGAGCCGGAGATGGCGCAGGCGATCAGCCTTATCGGGTCGCTGAAGGACGGCGACCGTGTGCGAGTCACTCTCGACGGGCGCATGTACGACATGACGGTTGTCGGCCGCCCGACCCGCAGTGACGGGGCGTTCGGAGAGCTGGAGTCCGTCGGCGTCACGGTGTCGCTCGGCCCCGGTCGCTACTCGACGCGCGTTGCTGCGGAGAACCTCGTCCGCACCAGTCGGGGGCGAGGGTTCGTCGGGGGTGGGGCTGAGTTGGAGCTCATCAACGAGTAGCGGAAACGCCCCTCCGGGGGCGCACTCTCCCCGCATAGGAAAGCCCGCCGGCGCCCCCAGCGCTGAACGGCGCGCGGTTCGAATCCGCGGCGGGGCACTCCATGCACTCCCATAACCGAGGAGGCACCATGCCCCGACCTTCACGACTCCCCGCACGCGTGGCCGTTGCCGTCGCGTCCGTCGCCACGGTGGCGGCGCTCGGCGTCTCCATGTCGTCGACGGCCAACGCCCCGGAGCGGCTCCCCGCGACCGGTACAGCGCCCGTGGTGACGCCCGACCCGATACCGAACCCCAGGCTTCTGACGCGGTCGACGTCGCACGAGACGCGTGACGGCGACCGTACGCCCATCGAGCCGTCGCTCCGCTAGTCATTTGCGTCCCCAGAGCGCGCGGAAGTAGTCGGCCAGGGCGCGAATGGTGTCGGGGCGCGACGCCTCCGACGTGTCGCGGAGCCCGACGCGCAGCATGAGGATGCCGCCACAGATGACGATGATGACGAGGCTGATCACGGCAACAATCGCCCACGGCCCTGCGCTTGCGAGCTCCTGCATGATCCCCGGAACTGACATTGCTCTTCCTCCCATGACGGTATGCCGCCGCCTTCTGGGAGGGCACCGCGGGGTGCGGCGCTCAACCTCAACGAAGGCAGACGAAGTCTGCTGAGACACGGTGCCTGCCAGACCGTGCCGCCCGGGGGCGGATGTTCGCTGAGGTCGAAGTGACCTGTAACGCGGTCGTGCTCGTACTGCATAGCAGGCGAGGGCCGCTGTCGGACGCGTCGGTTGACGCATGCAGCCCTCTTCGGGACGTGAAGAAGTCCCGCTCATCCCTGGCGGCTTACTGGTCCCCAGGAATGGGAAGCGAGGACGCCTGTCCGGCACGCTCAACATGCCGCCTGGCGGGAGACGCCTTCGCCGTCGCAGATCAAAGCACACATCACTAGCGCCAGTGAATGGGCGCCCGTATGGAACACGACGAACGGAGGAGCCATGGCATCCACATACGACGTACCGATACGCGCAAGCGAGCTCAGACGCGGCGACGTCTTCGAGCTCCACCGCAAGACGCGCACGGCGGCCGACGGGCCGTGGCCGGCGGGGTACGGGCACGTGTCCGTACCGCTCGTCGGGGGAGGCTTCGCGATCCTCTCCAAGCTGACCCCCCTCACGGTCACCCGGGAGCGGCCGTGACGTACCGGATCACCTTCGAATGCGGCGTGAGTGCCCTCGTCGACGACGTGGCGCAACGCCACCTCCTCCGCCAGGCGTTGAAGCGCGGGGACGAGACGACGAAGGTCCGCGGCGGGTACGTGGTGACGCTGCCGGAGGGCAAGCTCGTCGCGCTGCTCGCGGAGCGCTAGTCGTTCGATGGATCCTCAGTCCCAGATATTTCCCATTACCTGCGCGAGGATCTTTGCTGGCCCGTCCACGGCTCCCTTGAAGCAGCGGCTCACAAAGTCGTTAACGCCGCCGTCGCCTTTGATGCCGAACGCTGAACCGAGGACCATCGAAGGCACCCCGATGAGCAGGCCGAAGGTGACCCCTACGAGGCAGCTGATTACCACGATGAAGCAGATGATGACTGCGATAGGTACGGCGATTATCGAGATTAGAAACTTGACGGCCATGAAGTCCCCCGAGTGCCCTGGCCTGGAGCTGTTCTCCAGCGTAGCGCTCGACGTTCGGAACGTCATTGGGTCGAGAGGCCCTCGGTTTCGTGGGGTTCTGTGATCACCAACTCGAAGCCCGTACAGCCGCGTTGCGCTTATCACGAGTCATTCACGATGCATGCACACGAACGAGGAGCCATGAGAACCCACCTCCGCCGGCTGGACCCCCTCTTGATCCAGGCCGTCATAGCTGCCGCCCTCTCCTTCGCGCACATCCATGACGTCGCGGAGGCCGCGGGTCAGACCGGTTGGAAGGCGTGGGCGTACCCGATCAGTGTCGACGTCCTGTTGGTCATGGCGTGGAAGCGGGTCCGGGAGGCAGGAGAAGGTGAGTCGGTACGTGCCGCGCGCCTGTGGTTCTGGCTCTCGCTCGTGGCGTCCATGAGCGCCAACGTGGCGACGGCCGGCATCGTCGACCTGGAGAGCCCTCCGACGGCACTCCGTGTGCTCGTCGCGGCGTGGCCCGTGCTCGCGTTCTTCGGTGGCTCGCTGCTCGTCCACTCACGCAAGGCGGAGGACGTCGTCGACGAGGAGCCGCAGGAGCCCGCGGAGGCGCCTGTCGTGGCCGACGGGGAGCCCGCCCCGGAGCGCCCCGTCCTCGTCTCCTACAAGGAAGCGGCGGACGCACTCGGCGTCGCCCCCGAGACGATCCGCGGCGCAGCCAACGGGCCGAAAGCGCGGCTCACGAAGTACAGCGGACTGACGCCGAACACGGTCCGCGTCGATCTGAACGAGGTGCGGCGCGAGATCCGGCGCCCTGTCGCCACCCCGTAAGCGCCTCATGACGAACCCCCGTCGCATCCGCGGCGGGGGTTTTCTGCGTTGTGGGCCGTTACGCCGTCGGCTTTGGCGCGCGGGCAGCTTCCACCCGGGCGAGGCAGACGTTACACAGCGGCGACGAGGGGCGCCCGAACTGCGATGGCCCGTACTTCTGCGCTTGGTTCCCGCACTTCGCCGTGGCGCACGGTCCCGCTCCGGTGACCGGGGGGTGGTAGGCGACCTCTTCGGCGGGGGTGCTCATGGCTGCGTCCTCTTCTATTCGGGTTTCAACGGAATCGTACGCCTGTGCCCTCGCGGACTCCGGAGTCGTAGAATAGAACACATGCCCGAACGCATGCCCGAGGAGCGGCTCGCCAACGCGCGCGTCGTCGCGCAGTACCTCCGCCATCAGCTCCGCGAGACGGAGCAGAAGATCCGCGAGCTGGAGAAGGAGGCCGCGGAGCACAAGCGCCGCAAAGACGTCGCCTTCGTGGAGAACCGCTTCCGGGTCGAGCACACGTGGGACGACGAGACTCCTGACGTGATGCACCGTGGCGGGTGCGGGAAGAACCCCACCGCTGGCCGACTCCTCCAGGCGGAGGAGGCAGCGATCATGATGCGGGACAGGCCCCTCGTTGCGTGCAAGGTCTGTAACCCATTGCCCGCGCTCCGGAGCGTCTTCCTGACGGTGCCGCTCCCCGACGAGGGGGCGTGAGGGGCAGCGCCGCTCGCTCGCCGCAAGTGCACTTGTCACGTGCACTCTTGACGCCGTGACACCTGTGCATAGAAGGTCGTAGAACATCGCGCAACACTGGCCGTGACGGAGGTAATCATGTCTCTGCGGTTCATCGCGAAAGACCCCGAGACGAACGGGGAGCACTGCCCGACGGTATGGGTGGACGAGGAGAAGCAGGAGTTCGTGATCCAGGGATGGAAGGCGGACGCCGGCACGGAGGCCGAGTGCCTCCAGGCGGGCCCGATCCCTGACACGGAGGGTGTCGTGCGCTTGCCCGTCCGCATGGCGCAGGTTCTACAGGAGGCATGTCGTGTCGCAGAAGGGGCCGACGTTCGCTGAGCTCGTCGCGGACTGCCGTGTGTCGGCCGTCCACTTGGAGACGCGCGACGTCTACGGCGTCGTGGAGGAAGACGAGGACTTCGCCGCTTGGAAGAAGGGGAAAAGGTACGAGCTCTCTGACCAGGCGTCGTGGTGGAATGGCTTCCATCAGACGGTTGCGGACGCCGTGGCGCGCGGCGTCGTGTTCCGGCGCGCTCGCGTCGTCTCCGAGCCGGTGACGGACTACATCCGATACGAGCACTCGTGCACCCCGCAGAACATCGCGGCGGGCGAGGAAGTCCGGTGGCTTCCCCGCCGCATGGCGTCGGACTTGTTGCTCCCCGGAAACGATCTGTGGATCTTTGATGAGCGGGTGGCGCGCTTCGGCCTCTTCGACGGCAACGGGCGCTTCCTGGAAGACGTCATGGAGCGGGACGGGGACGTCATCGAGCGTCATTCTGCCGCCTTCGATGCCATGTGGGAGCGAGCAATCCCGCACGACGAATACAAGATCAGGTAGCCGTGCAGCACGCGCCCTACCCGTCACCCAGCGTCCAGGCTGCTCGCGAAGGTGTGGCAGCACGCCTCTTCGAGCTGCGTAAGGATGCGGGGCTGACAGGTAGGGCGCTTGCCGGTGCACTCAACTGGCAGCCGTCGAAGGTGTCGCGGCTCCAGAGTGGGACCACGCCGCCGTCCGACGAGGACGTCCGCGCCTGGTGCCGGGCGTGCGGGGCAGAGGATCAGGCGGCAGATCTGATCGCAGCCAACCGTGACGCCGACTCGATGTACGTCGAATGGAAGCGGGTCCAGCGCACAGGACTTCGGCGGCTCCAGGAGTCGCGCGTCCCGCTCTTCGAACAGACGACGACGTTCCGCGTCTACACCTCCAGTGTCATCCCCGGGTTCCTCCAGACCCGCGAGTACGCACGGGCGCTCCTGGGGCAGATCTCCGCCTTCCATGACACCGTGAACGACGTCGACGAGGCCGCGGACGCCAGGCTCCGACGGTCGGAGATCATCCGCAGGCCCGGGAAACGATTCGCCTTCCTGATCGAAGAGGCCGTGATCCGTGACGTCGTCGGTGACGCGGACACGATGGCCGGCCAACTCGGGTACCTGCTCGCGGCGATGGCGTTCCCCTCCGTCTCCGTCGGCGTCATCCCGGCAGGGGCCCCACGGGCTATGTGGAAGCTGGAAACTTTCAGCATCTACGACGACACGCGCGTCAGCGTTGAACTGCTCTCCGCCGCAATCACGGTGACCGCTCCCGGTGAAATCGACTTGTACGAGGCGGCGTTCACGAAACAGGCGGAGCAAGCCGCCGTCGGCGCCCGCGCCCGGGCGCTGATCTCCGACGCGATTAACGCGCTCGGGTAATCCCCGTAGAACCTCATAGAACGTCGTGGAATTGCGGCCTCTGGAGTCTCTAGCGTCGTCCACAACGGCGACTCGCGGAGGTCTTGGGGATGAGACTGGAGACAACGCTCAGCGGTCCGGTAACGCTCACTGAGTGGACTGAGAGGGAGCCGAAACCGACTCCCGGGTGCGACGTGTGCGGCGCGCTGCTGAAGCAGTGGAGGCAGGCAACGGAGTCGGGTAGTCCGGCATACGACCTTTCCCACGCAACGGATCTCGCGGTAGAGATCTCGCGCCACCCGCATTCCCGGGCTATGCGGCGGAAGGCGCGGAAGTGACGCGCTCCATCGTCCGCAAAGTGCGGTGGCATATCGGGCCCGACGCGAGCGAGGGAGCCCCGCAGGCCCCCACTGTGGTCGTCTGGTGCACCACGTGCCTGGTGAAGTCGGGCCGTCTCGACCACGCGACGGACGCCCCAGAAGAGTGGGCGCAGGAGCACGTGAGTAAGCACCCGTCCCACACGGGGTACCGCTACACGCTCATAGCGTTCTGGCGTGCGACACCCATGGACGCGGACGTCGTCGCGGTCGAGCCGCCGAAGGTGGATCTCGCGCAGTTCGCCCCGTCGGAGCTGGAGCCGTGAGCGCCGGCAAGCGCCCCATATGCGGCGCGGAGGGGCGCGTCCCGGAGTCGATAGCCAAGCACCTGTGGGACGTCTGCGGCCGTGACGTGTCAGCCGTGGTGGTGCGCTGCTTTCTCGCCCCGCGGCATCCGCGCGTCCAGCACGCCGGCCGACTGCGTGACGACGCGGAGCACGACATGGGGGAATTCCACTGGGAGACCCCCTCCTAGACCCGCGCCCCTGTGTCCCAGCACCCGGGAGCGCGGTGGGGCAGCAGGGGCCCTGCGTCGCCGTTGGGCCTCTGCCCGTCCCTGACGGCGCGCCCCACTCTCGTTTCCTCCCCCGGGGAGATGAGAGTGGGGCGTAGTCGTTGTTATGACCGTCCGTACTGCTCGGGCACGCGAACGGACCCGCCCAACTCCTTTGCCGCACGGCGAGCCCACGAGGGGTCACGCAGAAGCTCCCGCCCCAGGAGGACCGCGTCCGCCTCGCCGTTGGCGAGGATCTTCTCGGCCTGTTCGGGCTCGGTGATGAGGCCGACGGCCGCAGCCGGCATCGACGTCTCATTCTTCAGCCTGGCGGCAAACGGAACCTGGTAGCCGGGGCCAACGGGGATGCGGACGCCTGCGGCGTTGCCACCCGTGGAGACGTCTACGAGGTCGACGCCGTGCTCCTGAAGGATGGTCGCCAGGCGGACAGTGTCGTCCGCGGTCCACCCGCCGTCATCGAGCCAGTCCGTTGCGGAGATCCGGAAGAAGAGCGGGAGATCCTGCGGCCACACTGCGCGAAAGGCGTCGACGACCTCCAGGGCGAAACGGGTGCGGTTCTCGAAGGAACCGCCGTACTCGTCCGTGCGCTTGTTGCTGTGCGGCGACAGGAACTGACCTATCAGGTAGCCATGGGCGCCGTGCAGCTCCGCGACCTGGAAACCGGCGTCGGCGGCGCGTCGTGCTGCGCTGGCGAACTGCCCGACAATTTCGCGGATCTCGTCGACCGTGAGGGCGTGGGGTACGGGGTGCTCGTCGTCGAACGGGACGGCGCTGGGGGCGACGGCCTGCCAACCGAACTCATCCTCTCCGACGGGTGCGCCGCCCTTCCACGGCCGGTCAGTTGACGCCTTTCGTCCAGCGTGGGCGATCTGGATTCCCGGAGTGGTTCCCTGGCTCTTCATGAAGTCGGTTATGCGGCGGAGGCCGGCCACCTGCGCGTCATTCCAGATGCCAAGGTCGTACGGGCTGATCCGCCCCTCGGGAGATACGGCCGTGGCTTCAACGATGATCAGACCCGTGCCGCCCGCCGCACGGGCGCCGTAGTGCTGGAAGTGCCACTCCGTGGGGGCTCCGGTAAGCGGACCTTCGGGGGCCGCACTGTACTGGCACATCGGTGCCTGCCAGATCCGGTTGGGGACGGTGACTTCGCGGAGCTTGTAGGGCGTGAACAGGTTGGTCATCGGGACTCCTGACCTGACGGGGCGGAAAGTGAGCGCACTGGAGGGGGAGTGGGTTTAGGCGCAGAGCGCCAGGTCAGCGCGTTCCGTGGTGCCCTGATACTTGGTAGGACTGGCGTGGGCGATCTGGATTCCCGGAGTGGTTCCCTGGCTCTTCATGAAGTCGGTTATGCGGCGGAGGCCGGCCACCTGCGCGTCATTCCAGATGCCAAGGTCGTACGGGCTGATCCGCCCCTCGGGAGATACGGCCGTGGCTTCAACGATGATCAGACCCGTGCCGCCCGCCGCACGGGCGCCGTAGTGCTGGAAGTGCCACTCCGTGGGGGCTCCGGTAAGCGGACCTTCGGGGGCCGCACTGTACTGGCACATCGGTGCCTGCCAGATCCGGTTGGGGACGGTGACTTCGCGGAGCTTGTAGGGCGTGAACAGGTTGGTCATCGGGACTCCTGACCTGACGGGGCGGAAAGTGAGCGCACTGGAGGGGGAGTGGGTTTAGGCGCAGAGCGCCAGGTCAGCGCGTTCCGTGGTGCCCTGATACTTGGTAGGACTGGCGTGACCGAGCTGAACGCCGGGCACCGTGTTCTGCGACTTCAGGAACGACGTGATCCGGCGGAAGGCCTCGACCTGGGTGTCGTTCCAGATACCGAGGTCCTGCGGCGAGATGCGACCCTCGGGGGAGACGGCCGTCGCCTCGACGATGATCAGGCCCGTGCCGCCCGCGGCGCGCGCCCCGTAGTGCTGGAAGTGCCAGTCGTTCGGAGCGCCGGTCAGTGGGCCCTCGGGAGCCGCGCTGTACTGGCACATCGGCGGCATCCACACGCGGTTGGGGATGGTCAGTGACCGCAGGGTGTAGGGCTCGAACAGTGCGCTCACGGCGGACTCCATTCGGTGTGGTGCGCGGAAATGCCTCGCGGATTGCGACGAGGACCTGCCTAGTACGATAGCCACCGTAGTACGGCGGATGTCAAACTACGATGGTTCTCGTACAATGGCGATGACGCACCACACGGACCGCGAAGGGGAGTCGTCCATGACGACCGCAGCACCGCACACCGGGACCGCCGCCGGCGGCCGTACGCTCGCGCACCCCGACGTCACGGAGATCCGGCTGGAAGCGGTGCTGCACGCGCTGTCCGACCCGATGCGCCTGGCCGTCGTCCGGGAGATGGCGGCCTCGGCGGAGGCCGAGCTGTCCTGTTCGGCCTTCGACCTGCCCGTCACCAAGTCGACGACCACGCACCACTTCCGGGTGCTGCGCGAGGCCGGGGTGATCGAGCAGGTCTACCGGGGGACCGCCAAGCTCAACGGGCTGCGCAGGACCGACCTAGACGCGCTCTTCCCCGGCCTTCTCGACACCGTCCTCGACGCGGCTGCCCGGCAGGAGGACCGGCTCGGCGGGAGCTGACGGCGCCGAACCCGCCTTCTGCGGAAGGTGGTTGAACAGCAGGTTCAGTGCGATAGCCGTCAGGCAGCCCGCGCTGATGCCGCTGTCCATCACCGTCTGGAACCAGTTGGGGAAGTGTTCGTAGATCGTCGGCACGCCCACCGGCAGCAGGCCGACGGCGACCGAGACGGCCACCACCGTCAGATTGCTGTTGCCCTCGAAGTCCACCTTCGACAGGGTCTTGAGGCCGCTCGCGGCGACCGTCCCGAACATCACCAGGCCCGCGCCGCCGAGCACCGGCGAGGGAATCGCGGCGACCACCGCTCCCAGCTTCGGCAGCAGCCCGAGCAGGATCAGGATGCCGCCGGAGACGGCGACCACCCAGCGGCTGCGCACCTTCGTCATGCCGACGAGGCCCACGTTCTGCGCGAACGCCGTGTACGGGAAGGTGTTGAAGACGCCGCCGAGGACGGTCGAGAAGCCGTCGGCGCGCAGCCCGTCGCCGAGCGCGCGCCGGTCCACCGGGCGGCCCGTCATCTCGCCGACCGCGATGAAGTCGCCCGTCGTCTCGGTCATCGTCACCAGGGCCACGATCAGCATCGACACGATCGCCGCCGCGTGGAACTCGGGGACCCCGAAGTGGAACGGCGTGCTGATCCCGAACCAGTGCGCGCCCCCGACCGCGGAGAAGTCCGTGAAGCCGGTGGGTATCGCCACCGCCGTTCCCACCACGATGCCGACGAGCACCGCGACCCGGCTCAGGGCGGGCGGCGCGAACCGCTGCACGCCGAGCACGAGCACCAGGACGAGCGCCGCGAGCCCGATGTTCTTCGGGTCACCGAAGTCCTTCGCGCCTGAGCCACCCGCGGCCCACGTGCCGGCGGTCGGCAGCAGCGACAGGCCGATGATCAGGATCACCGTGCCCGTCACCAGGGGCGGGAAGAAGCGCAGCAGCCGCCCGAACACCGGGGCCAGGAGCATCATCGCGAGGCCCGCGACGATCACCGCCCCGTAGATCGCCGGCAGTCCGCCGCCCGTCGTGCCGATCAGCACCATCGGCGACACGGCCGCGAAGGTGCAGCCCTGCACGATGGGCAGCCGGATACCGAAGCGCCACACGCCCACGCACTGGATGAGCGTCGCGATGCCGCACACCAGCAGGTCGGCGGTGATCAGATACGCGAGGTCGGCGGGCGACAGCTTCATCGCGCCGCCCACGATCAGCGGCACGGCGACCGCGCCCGCGTACATGGCGAGAACGTGCTGCAGCCCGAACGCCGCCAACTGGCGTGCGGGCGGGACCTGGTCCACGGGATGCGTTGTCATGCACGAGAACGTAATGACCTTGAACGTTTTGTTGATTTCCGTCGTGTTGCCGCTGCGTGTCCTCGCCCATGGATCGCGTTGGGTTGTCTACGAAGAGTTGCCTACGAAGAGTTGCCTACGAACCCCGGGCCGCGCTCAACAGTCCCTCCCAGTCAGGGATCTTCACCGAGCCCCGCCCGAGCCCCCGCCCCAACTCCGCCTCGGCCCGCTCGATCGCCCGCCACCCGTCCCACCGCACGGGCCGCGCCCCGGCCGCGATCAGACCGCTCAGCGGATCCCGCGCGGGACCCGCTCCCACGAGGGCACCCGCCCCCACGAGGGCCTCGGCATCGTCCAGGAGCGAGGTGACGGTCTCCTTGGCGCAAGGGCGGTTGGTGCCGATCACGCCGGTCGGGCCGCGCTTGATCCACCCGGCGACGTACTCGCCCGGCGCCACCCGCGCGTCCCGCAGTACCCGCCCGCTCTCGTGCGGCACGGTGCCGCTGCTCTCGTCGAACGGCAGGCCCTCCAGCGGCACTCCGCGATAGCCGACCGACCGCAGCACCAGCTCCGCGCCGACCTCCTCGAACACGCCCGTTCCGGCGACGCCCCCGCGTCCGTCGGGCCGCGTCCGCTCGAAGCGCACCCCGGCCACCCTGCCGTCGCCGCCCGCGAGGAGCTCGACTGGCCGCAGGTAGAACCGCAGGTGGATCCGGCGGCGCGTGCCCCGCGCCGGCTCGGCGGCCCAGCCGCGCAGCACCTCCACGTTGCGCCGCTGCGCGGCAGGCAGCGCGGACGTGTAGGTGTACGCCGGGTCGAGCCTCAATTCACGCTCGTCGACGAGGACTTGGGTGTCCGGGAGGCCGCCAAGCTCGCGCAGCTCCTTCGTGGTGAAGCGGGCCTGCGAGGGGCCGCGCCGGCCCACCATGTGCACGTCCCGGACCTCGCTCGCGGCGAGGGTGTCGAGCGCGGCGCGCGGCATGTCGGTGGGCAGCAGCTCGGGGGCGCCGCGGGCCAGCATCCGGGTCACGTCCACCGACACATTGCCCACGCCGATGGCGACGGCCGTGCGCACGTCGCGTACGAAGCCGCCGTCCACCGCGTCCGGGTGTGCGCTGTACCAGGCCACGAAGTCCGTCGCCGACCAGCTGCCCGGCAGGTCCTCGCCCGGCACCCCGAGCCGCCGGTCGGCCGCCGCGCCCACGCAGTACACCACCGCGTCGTACAACTCCAGGAGCTTCGCGGGCGGCAGCGCCGGGCCGATCTCCACCCCGCCGAGGAAACGCACCCGCTCGTCCTCCAGGACCGAGCGCAGATTGCCCTGCAACGACTTGATCTTCTCGTGGTCCGGGGCGACGCCGTAGCGCACAAGCCCGTACGGGCAGGGGAGCCGGTCGAGCACATCGACGCGGATGTCCGGAACGCGATCCTGCCGTACGAGGCCCTGCGCGGTGTAGACCCCGCTCGGACCCGAGCCGACGACGGCGATGTGCGGCACGGGAGGCTCCCTCCGCCGAGGTGCTGATGTGTCCCAGCATGACACCGGGAGCCGCGGTGGGGGAGAGGGCGCGACGGCGCTCAGGACATGTCGCGCATCCGCTCGATCTCGGTCGTCTGCTGCGCGATCACGTCGTCGGCCATCTCCTCCACCTGCACGTTGTTCCCGCCGCTCTTGACCTCCGTGGCCATCGTGACGGCCCCCTGGTGATGCGTGATCATCAGCTTCAGGAACAGCTCGTCGAACGCCTTGCCCTTGGCGGCCTTGAGCTTCTTCAGCTGGGTGTCCGTCGCCATCCCCGGCATCGTGTCGTGAGCCTGGTGGCCCTCGGGCTTGGCGTCGCGGTGGTACTTCTTCAGCCAGCCGCGCATCGCCCCGACCTCCGGGCCCTGCGCGGCGGTGATCCGCTCGGCGAGTCCCTTGACCTGCTTCGACTCGGCCCGCTCCGGGGCGAGTTCGGTCATCTTCAGGGCCTGCTCGTGGTGCGGGATCATCATCTGCACGTACGTGACGTCGGCGGAGTTCGGGGTGTCGTCCGAGCCGCGCCGCTCGGCGTCCTTGGCGGACAAGGTCTCGGCCGCGTCGCCCGGCTTGCCCGGCGCGATGACCGAAGGCCCGCCGGACGCGGGCGAGTTGGCCTTGGCGGCGTCGCTCGAACCTCCCGAATCGCACCCGGTCAACACCAGCGCCGACACCGCCGCCAGCGCGGCGACAGCAACTTTCATGACGATTACGTTGCCATCTATTGATCTGTGCATGAGGAAGACGATACTCGGGGAGATCCGTGAATCGTTCACGTACGAGCGAAGTCACCGTCACCCAAGGAGACAACAGTGACCCTGTACTCCCCCCGAACCCGGCGCAGACGCCTGGGAGTTGCCACAGCGGCGGCCGGACTCCTCGCGGCGCTGCTCGCCGCGGGCCCCGTCTCGGCGACGCCCGACCCGGGCGACAAGTCGTCGGCCCCCAAGAGCGTTTCGAAGAGCACCGAGGCCGAGGTCGAGAAGGCGATATCCGCCGGCGACATACCCGGCCAGGACGAGGTCGTGCACTCGGACAACATCGAGCACGTCACCAACATCCCCAAGGACGCGCTGCCCGGCACCAACTCGGACCTCGCCTTCCAGGGCAAGTACGCCTTCGCCGGGAACTACGACGGGTTCCGCGTCTTCGACATCAGCGACCCGAAGGCCCCGAAGACCGTCGCCCAGGTGCTGTGTCCCGGCTCCCAGAACGACATCTCCGTCTCCGGAAACCTGCTGTTCCTGTCCACGGACAGCTCCCGCAGCGACAACTCCTGCGCCTCCACCACCCAGCCGGCGACCGAGAAGTCGTCCTGGGAGGGCATGAAGGTCTTCGACATCAGCGACAAGGCGAACCCGAAGTACGTCTCCGCCGTCGAGACCTCCTGCGGCTCCCACACCCACACCCTGGTGCCGGAGAAGAAGAACGTCTACGTCTACGTCTCCTCGTACTCGCCGAGCGCGACGTTCCCGGACTGCCAGCCGCCGCACGACGGCATCTCGGTCATCAAGGTGCCCCGCAACGCCCCGCAGGAGGCGGCCGTGGTGAACTTCCCGGTCCTCTTCCCCGGTGAGGGCGAGGACGGCGGCGGCAACCCCGGCGCGCCCACCAACCCGGGTGTCTCCAAGACCACCGGCTGCCACGACATCACGGTCCTGCCCTCCAAGGACCTCGCGGCGGGCGCCTGCATGGGCGACGGCATCCTGTTCTCCATCAAGGACCCGGAGAACCCGAAGGTCATCGACCAGGTCCAGGACAACGTCAACTTCGCGTTCTGGCACTCGGCGACCTTCAACCAGAAGGCCAACAAGGTCGTCTTCACCGACGAGTTGGGCGGCGGCGGCGCGGCCACCTGCAACGCGGAGATCGGCCCGGACCGCGGCGCCGACGGCATCTACGACATCACCGGCAAGGGCGACAAGCGCAAGCTCGTCTTCAAGAGCTACTTCAAGATCCCGCGCCACCAGGCCGACACCGAGAACTGCGTCGCGCACAACGGCTCGCTGATCCCGGTCAAGGGCAAGGACCTCATGGTGCAGGCCTGGTACCAGGGCGGCGTCTCCGTCTGGGACTTCACGGACTCGGCGAAGCCGAAGGAGATCGGCTACTTCGAGCGCGGCCCGCTCACCACCGACAAGATGACGACGGGCGGCTCCTGGTCGGCGTACTACTACAACGGGTACGTGTTCTCCAACGACATCGCGAAGGGCTTCGACGTCCTGAAGATCAAGGACGCCCGGACCGACCCGGCCCAGAAGGTCCGCCTGGGTGAGCTCAACGTCCAGACGCAGCCGGACTACTTCGGCTGACCGGTCCGCTCACCGTTGACGGCCGGGGACAACGGCTCGAAGTAGCGTGAGAAATCGGCCGGTCCGCCGTGAGCGGGGCTCTCGTCGGACGACGCGTCATCCTCGTCGTCCGGCGGGAAGCCTCCCCGCCACTCCAGCTCGTAGCGGCGGAACAGCTCGGCGCGCAGCGCCCCCAGCGGCATCGGCGCACCGGGCACGAGCATCGAGAACACGGCGCCCATCAGTACGGCGCGCAGCAGCGGATAGTCCGTGTCGACGTCGAGCGTCCCGTGCCGCACGACGGTGTCGCGCAGGAGCGCCGCGAGCCGCTGCTGCTCAGGGCACTGCACGAAGCCCTCGGCCTGAAGGATCCCCGCCATGTGCGTGCGCATGAGGACGGGGTGGTCGCGGGCGAGGCCGAGGATCGCGTCGATGGCGCGGGCCAGCCGCTCGTCCCCGTCGTCGAGCGCGGGCCGCGGCTCGCGCTCCAGCGTCTCCTCCAGGGTGCGGTGCATCAGCCGGTGCACGGCGGACTGCAGCAACTGCCGCTTCCCCGGGAAGTAGTACGAGATCAGACCGCGGGCCGAGCGGGCGCGGTCCGCGATGTCGCCGAGCGTCGTCGCCTCGTACCCGCGTTCCCCGACGAGCTCCAACGTCGCCCGCAGGAGCCGTTCGCGGGAACGTCGGCGCAACTCCTCATTGACCGATGCGCTGCGGGGGGACATTCTTGACTCCTGCGTTGACTGGCCGGCAGCCAACTATACTCAGCGCTTCCTGGCCACCGGCCTGTTGGGGCGTGGTGTGTGCAGGAAGGCCGGCCGTATTCCGGCGACGCGGGGGATCGTCGGAATACGGCTGTGCCATGCCCGGGGGAGACGCGGCGCGTTCCCGGTGGGTGGGCGCGGCGGGTCCGTCAGGGCCGTGACCGGCGGATGCGGGTGGCGGCCAGGGTCAGGGCCGTTCCGGCCAGCAGCACGCACACCGCGATACCGGCGGCGACCGGCGTGCCGTCGGAGTCCCCGGTGGCGGCCAACTGTCCGCCGCCCGGCCGCGGTTGCTCCGTCGGCTCGCTGCCGCCGCCCGACTCCGCGACGACCTTGATCCCGGTGGAGCAGTGCGGATCGGTGGAAGCCGGGGCGCAGTTGGTGTCGGCGGTGTCGGAGGTGACGGTGTTGTTCAGGTGCTGGTCGCCGTTGTCCGGGTCGTGGACGGTGGCGCTGTAGGTGAGGGTGACGCTCTTGCCCGCGGGTACGTCGCCGGACCAGTTCAGGTCCGGAGCGTCGTAGGCGACCGAGCCGGAGGAGGCGACGGCGTCGCCGTTGTAGTCGGCGTCGTCCAGGACGTCGGTCAGCGGGTCGCTGAAGGTGACGTCCTTGCGGTCGCTCGTTCCCGGGTTGGACACGGTGATCTTGTAGTGGACGGTGTCGCCGGGGGCCACGGTGTCGCCCGCGTCGGAGGTCTTGGTGATGTCGAGCGGCTGCGGCTGCGGCTGCGGCTTCGTGACCGTGACATCGGCGGAGCAGCCCGTGGCCTCGGTGACGACCTGGCAGTTGGACAGGCCGTCGGGCACCGGGGACGCGACCGTGTTGGTCATCTTGTGGTCGCCGTCGTCCGGGTCGTCGACCGTCATCGAGTACGTGATGACCGTGGACTCCCCGCTCTTGATCTCGGGAATGAGCAGGTCCAGATCCGGCTCCGTGTACGAGACCCGGCCGGGGCCGCTCACCACCTTGGCGTCGTGGTTGTAGGTGGCGTCGTCCAGTGCGCCGCTCAGGTCGTCGCGGAGGATCTGGTCGTAGTGCGTGAAGCCGCTGTCCCCCTTGGAGTCGACCCGTACGGTGTAGGTGACCGTGTCGCCAGGCTCCGCCTCGGAGACGTCGCTGCTCTTGGTGATGGAGAGTTCGCTCACCTCCATGGACCAGTGGCAGGAGGCGGCGGTGGAACCCTCCGCGCAGTTCGAATCGGCAGGGCCGACGATGCCGTTGTCCAGGCGCTGGTCGCCGGTGTCCGGATCGTCGACGGTGACCGAGTAGGTGATCGTCACGGTGCGCCCGGCCGGCACGTCGCCCGACCAGGTCAGGGTCGGCTCGTCGACGGAGACGCTGCCCGAGCGGGCCTTGGCGTCCCCGTTGTAGCTCGCGTCGTCCAGCACTCCGGACAGGTCGTCCTTGACGACCGCGCCGGTGTAGTCGGTGGCGCCGTTGTTGGTGACCCGAACCCGGTACGTCACCGTGCCGCCGGGCCTGACGGCGGTGCCGGTCCCGTGGCCCGGGTCGGCCTCGGCGTCCTTGGTGATGGTCAGGGCCTCGCCGGCCCGGGGTGCCGCCGCCGACGGGGGCGCGGCCCCGAGGCCCAGTGCCGCGCCGAGCGCCATCACGCAGACGAGTTTCCGCAGCCACGCCGCTTGGAGCGATTCTCCGCCGCGATGCATCGCTGACTCTCCTTCACATCCGGGTACACCGGATGACAGCGTTGCATTTAATACGGACAAAACCGTACATTCTATTCGGTGGGGTCCGGTAGTCGGCCCATTCGGCGTGACCGGATCACACCAGGTCGAGCACCGGCCGCAGCCCGTCCGGACGCTCATCGGCCGGCAGGTGGTCCACGAAGTGCAGCGCGCAGCCCAGCGCCGCGGCGCCGCCGTCCGCGTGCCGGTCGTCGCCCACCATCAGCGCGTCACCGGGCGCCACGCCCAGCTTCTCGCAGGCCGCCGCGAACAGCCGCGGGTCCGGCTTCGCCACACCGTGCCGGTACGACAGGACGTACGCGTCGACGAACCCGTCGAGACCGTGCCCGGCGAAGACGGGGCGCGGGTCCCAGCCGATGTTGCTGACCACGGCCACCGGGACGCCGCGCTCGCGCAGACCGGCGAGCACCTCGCGGGTGTCCGGGTAGGGACGCCAGGCGGCGGGCTTCATGTGCCGGTCGTACAGGGCGTCGTAGAGCCGATCGTCGGGCAGCGGCACCTGGCGGGCCAGGCCCGTGTACGCGGCGCGGTGCCGCGAGGCGTCCACGTCGCGGACCGCGACGAGTTCGGCCAGGTGCTCGGGGACGTTCACCTGATGCGTGCTGCCGCCCGGCAGCGCTCCCGCCGCCTCCAGGCCCTCGACCGCACGCGTGAACTCCTCGGCCGGCAGGGTGAGTTCACTCGCGTCGAGCACGGCGCGCAGCCAGGACTCGGTGGATTCGATGCGGAAGAGCGTCCCGGAGAAGTCGAACAGCACGGCTTTGATCGTCATGCCGTCGATCCTCCGACGTGCCGAACGCCCTGGTCAAGCACGGGCATTGGGGGCGACCCACCTGTCGTACGCCGCCGTGGACACCGCCACGGTCAGCGCCCCGAGCAGCCAGCCGGCCAGCACGTCCGACGGCCAGTGCACGCCCAGCCACAGGCGGGTCAGGCCGACGCCGAGCACCGACACCACGGCGAGCGTGAGCGCGGTGCGCCACAGCGGGCGACCGGCCCCGTGGCGCCGCAGCAGCCACAGGACCAGCCCGCACACCACGGCCGCCGTCATCGCGTGACCCGAGGGGAACGCCGCGTAGTGCGCCGAGTCCACCGGGTCGCGCCACACCGGGCGCGGCCGGTCGACGGCCGACTTCAGGCCCTGTTGCAGCAGCGCGCCGATCAGGCAGGTGGCCGCCACCCAGCCCGCGAGCAGCCAGTCCCGCGACCGCCGTACGAGGACCAGCACGATCACCGCGCACAGGGCCCGCATGGTCCAGGGGTCCCACACCCAGTCGGTCAGGACGCGGTTGACGTGCGTGACGCCGGGTTCGGCGAGGGCCCGGCCGTGCAGCGAGCGGGCCACGTCCCGGTCGAGGCGCATCAGCGGGCTCCACCGGAGCGCCACCAGGACGAGCAGGAGGGCGGAGGGCAGGGCCAGCGCGGCGGTGAGCGCGAGGACGGGGCGGGGGCGTCGGGGCGGGGAGGCGGGCCGTACCGGGTGCATGGGGACGATCCTCGCTCACGGGGCGTCGCGCGGGCCATCCCGGTGGGCGGCGCGGCGTGGTGTTATCCCAGCGCCCGCAGGGCGGGGACGAAGGTGACCAGGAGGGGGACCAGGGGGATCAGCGCCGCGGCCGCCGTCAGGCGCAGCCGGTGCGCGGGCGTCAGGCGCGAGGGCGGCGCGAGCAGTCGGTGCACGCGCTGCGGGACCTGCGTGTGCGGCGTCGGGCAGGGGCCGAACACCCCGCGGTCCTCGTTGAGTTCGACCAGCGCGAGCGCGATGCTCATCCGGCCGAAGCGGCGCGAGGCGACGTCGTCGGCGGCCAGCTCCACCAGCCGGTGCATCTCGTCGCGGAACGAGGCGAACACCGGGACCTGCGGAAAACCGGAGGCCAGCGCGCCCGAGCAGTGCAGCAGCCAGTCGTGCCGCCACCGCGCGTGACCCGTCTCGTGCGCGAGCACCGCGTCCAGCTGACGCCCCTTCAGGCGCTGCAACGCGGCCGTGGTGATGACCAGTTGGGGCGTCGCGCCCGACATCCACCAGGCGTCGGGGCGCCGGCCCTCCAGGATCACGAGGCGGTCCGGGCCCGGCTCCTCGCCCGGCAACAGCGGTGCGCGCTCCAGCAGTTCGACCCGCCGCGCGCGACGCCTCGCCCGCGCGGCCCGTACCTCGCGCACCAGCATCGCCACCGTCCACACCCCGCCCAGCGCGAGCGCCACGGCGACGATCGCGGCCCAGCCTCCGGTGGCGCGCAGCGCGTACGCGTCCACGACCCCGTTCGGCGCGGGCGCGAACACGTGGCCGCGCACGGCGCTCCAGGCGGCCGCCGCGCTCAGCGTCATCGACAGGGCACAGCACAGCAGCACGCCGGCCACCACGCACTGCCACGCCCACAGCGCGACGATCGGCTCCCGCTCCGTCCAGTCCGCGCGCGCGAGAAGCCTCGGCGCGACCAGGGCGGCGAGGGCGCCGAGCAGCAACAGTGCTACGGGGACGGTCATGGCCGTCACCCTATGAGGCGAGCGCTACCCACGGGTATGGCCTGGCGCGTCAAGTGACGCACGCCACGGTTTCGTTGATCGTCGGCCGGGTCGCCCGTCATGTCATTCGCCGCGTCGTTCGTCACATCGACAACAGCATCGCCAGCATCCCGATCCCCATCGAGAGCCGGCACGCCCGCGCCAGCTCCGGGCGGTCGCCCCAGCCGGTCGCGGCCACCGGACCCGCGGGCGCCGCGGTCGGGACGAGGCGGGCGCCCGACCACAGGACGTAGACCGTGAAGTAGAGCAGGAGGGCGCCCGTGAGCACCGGGGCGCCCGCGCCGCCGTGGTGCGCGTGGGCCTCCGGGCGGACGGCCATCGCCACCGCCATGTACGCCATCGCGAACGTGCCCACCAGGTGGTGCAGGTGATGGCCGCCCGCCCGGGAAGTCCACAGGGCGCGGAGCCCGGCGGCCCCGAACACGGTCGCGTACAGCAGCCACGCCCAGTGCGGGGGCGTGAGCACCGCCGCGGGCACGGCCATCAGCGCCATCCCGAATCCCATCAGGGCCTCGCCGCCGGCCGTGCGGCGCTGCTCCTCGACGTCGCTGCGCAGGCGCAGCAGGCAGTACGCGCCGGTCGCCGCGCACAGTGCGACCAGCAGCCAGGCGGCCGAGAGCGGTCCGTGCACCGGGTCCCCCATCTGTCCGTCTCGTTCTGACTCTCTTGCCTTGTCTCGCGTCGTCGGTGTCCGTCCAGGAGATGCCCCGGCGGGCGGGGGCGTAAGGCGGCGCAGAGAAGCACGGATGGTCGCGCAAATCATTTACGGGTAAAACACCTGCTAAGCTTTCCTTATGAGCAGCACACCTCCGTCACCTCGCACCCCCGCCGTCCATCGCCTCCCGCTCGCCGGAGTGCTGCGCCTCAACAAGCCGTCCGACGTCTGGCTCAAGCCCGCGACCAGCGTGGTCGTCGCCACCGCGATACCGAACATGGCGCTGCTCGCCCTGGGCCGGCTCGACCTGGCCATGTACACGATGGCGGGCAGCCTGTGCGCCCTGTACGGGCACAACCTCCCCTACGCGGCACGCGCGCGTGCGCTGGCGTGGGTGGTCGCCGGGATGCTCGCGAGCGTCGCGGTCGCCATGGTCACCGCCTCGCTCACCTCGTCCGCGGCCGTCCTCGTCGCCATCGGCGCGCTGCTCGCCGCCGCGCAGAAGGGGCTGTGCGACGCCACCCGGATCGGACCGCCGGGACACCTGATCTTCACGTTCATCAGCTCCGCGACACTGTTCGCGCCGCAGGCCATCGGGCAGGTGCCGGGCCACCTCGCGCTGACGCTGGCCGCCGGCGCCGTGTCGTGGATCGTGGGCATGGCCCCCGCCGTCGTCCGCCCCCACGGGCCGGAGCGCCGTGCCACGGCCCGCGCGCTGAACGCCGCCGCCGCGTACGTCGAGCGGCCCGAGCACGCGCCCGCCCGAGGTGCGGCGGCCGCCGCCGTGCACGCGGCGTGGCAGTCGCTGCTCGCCACCGGGGCGCGCACCGAGGCCCGGCGCGCCCTGGAGCGGCTCGTGCTGCGCGCCGAGGTCGCCATCGCGGCGCCGGGCGACACCGACGCGGACCGGCTGCGCGCCTGGGCGGGAGGGCTGCGGGGCGCGGGCTCGGTGCCGCGGCCCGAACGCATCGCCGGGATGGACGACGAACTCCTCGGCATCGAGGCCGAACTCGCGGGCGGGAAGCCCTCGCTGTGGCGCCGTATCGGCCCCGGCTCGCCGCTGCTGCCCATCGTCCTGCGTACGTTCGTCGGCTGCGCCCTCGCCGGGTACGGTTCGCTCGCCCTCGGTGTCGGCCGCCCCTACTGGGCCCTGGTCACCGCCGCGTCGATCTACCAGGCCAACCTCACGCTGTCGTGGAACCGCGGCGTTCAGCGCGTCGTCGGCAACATCGCCGGTGTCCTCGTCTTCGCCGCGCTCGTCCCGCTCGCCCACGCCAGCCGGCTCGCCCTCGTGCTGTGCTGTCTCGCCTGCGCGTTCGGGGCGGAAGCGCTCATCACCCGCAATTACTGGCTGGGCAGCCTCTGCGTGACGCCGATGGCGCTCCTGGTCACCGAGTTCGCCCGCTACCAGGAGCCCGGTGAGCTGATCGGCGACCGGGTCATCGACACCCTCGTCGGCGCCGTGCTCGGTGTCGTCGCGGCGATCGCCGTCACCAACCGGCGCGCGACGGACGGCATCGAGCAGGCCCTCGCCGCGAGCGACACCGCCCGCGAGAGCGCCGAGCGCACCCTCGCGCTGCCCGATCCCGGCCACGCCGCGCTGGAGACGGCGCGCCGCGGCCTCACCGCCGCCCTCGTCGAACTGCGCGCCGCCGCGGACACCGCGGCGGGCGAGTGGTGGCAGCGTGCCCTGCCCGAGGAGCGGGTGCTCGCGGCCGAGCAGTCCGGGCACCGTACGCTCGCGGCCACGGTCCGGCGGCAGGCGGAACACAGCGCCCCGAGTGGTGCTGGCGCCCGGCAGTGGCGGATAGTGGCGGACGCACAACGTTCGGCCGATGAGGAAGGTCCGGTCAGGCAGGCATGAGCACGCAGCAAGGCGCGGCGGCGACGGGGCCGCTCGACATCGTGTCGTCGGTCGTACGGCAGTGGCGGGCCGTGCGCCCCGACATCGACACGGCGCCCATGGAGATCATCGGCCGCATCAACCGGTGCGCCGCGCTGCTCCAGCAGGCCGAGGACGCGCCGCTGCGGCACGCGGGCCTGACCAGGGCGGAGTTCGACCTGCTGGGTACGTTGCGCAGGACCGGCCGCGAGCTCACGCCCGGCGACCTCGCCCGCGAGACGTTCTCCTCCGGCGCCGCCGTCACCAAGCGCCTCAAGCAGCTCCAGGAGCGCGGCCTCATCTCCCGCCGCGGCGACACCCGCGACCGCCGCGTCTCCCACCTGAGCCTGACGGACGAGGGCCGCGCCCTCGTCGACGAGGTCCTGCCGAGTCAACTCGCGTACGAGGGGGCGGTCCTTTCGGGTCTGGGCGAGGGCAAGGACGCACAACTCAGCGATCTGCTGGGGGAGTTGCTGCTCCAGCTGGAGGGCCGGCTGGGCGCGGGCCCGCACTGACCGCCCCCCCCGGACTCCGCTCGACCCCTACGCCTCGTGGGCGACCGCGCCCGCGCCCCGTCGCCGCCCCTCCACCGCCACCAGCGCGAGCGCCAGCGGACCCGGCACCAGGAACGCCAACGGCAGCATCATCCAGGTGCACAGCCCGCACGTCGCCACGGCGAGCAGCACGAGGCCGGTGCCCGGCAGGTCGTACGTGGCGTCCCGGACGGCGGCGCGCAGGGCGGCCCGCCAATCCGTGACCGACTCCGCGCGACCGCACGCCCGAAGCCCCACGGCCAGCGCGCCCGCCGCGAACAGCCCCGCCGCACCCGCGAACACCGCCGCCCCCGGCAGCCCCGCCCCCGCGAGCGCCGCGTCCGCCGCCACCAGCCCGAGCGCGAGCAGCAGCACCGCGCCCGCCCCCACGTCTCCCGCACGGAACCGGGCGCGCAGCTCGGCGACGTAGCGCCCCGCCGTGCTCGGCCGGTGCTCGGCCGCGCCGCGCAGCACCGCGCACGCCGTGGAGAGCGCGGCGGGCGCCGTCACCAGCGGCAGCGAGACGAGCGCCGTGACCATGCCGATGCTCAGGACGTCCGCGAAGAGCGACATCCGCGTGCCGAACACCTCGCCCGGCTGCTTGCGCCCCCTCATCCCTTGACCCCCGAACTGGCCATGCCCTCCACCAGGAACCGCTGGAAGGCGAAGAAGAACAGCACGATCGGCAGCAGCGCGAGCACCGACATCGCGAACATCGGCCCGAACGACGACTGGCTGGACGCGTCCACGAACGAGCGCAGCGCCAGCGTCAGCGTGAACTTGTCCGGCGTGGACAGATAGATGAGCTGCGTGAAGAAGTCGTTCCACGTCCAGATGAACGTGAAGATCGCCGTGGTGATCAGCGCCGGCCGTGTCAGCGGCAGGATCACCGAGAAGAACGTGCGGTACGGGCCCGCGCCGTCGATCGTCGCCGCCTCCTCCAGCTCCCGCGGAAGACCGCGCATGAACTGCACCATCAGGAAGACGAAGAACGCCTCCGTGGCGAGGAACTTCGGCAGGATCAGCGGCCAGTAGGTGTTCACCATGCCCAGCTGGTTGAACACGATGTACTGCGGGATCAGGACCGCGTGGTGCGGCAGCATGATCGTCGCGATCATGAAGCCGAACAGCGGGCCGCGCATCCGGAACCTGAGGCGCGCGAACGCGTACGCGGCCAGCGAGCAGCTCAGTACGTTGCCCACGACCGCGCCGCCCGCGATCAGCAGGGAGTTGGTGAACAGCCGGCCCACCGAGACGCCGTTGACGCCGTCCAGGGCCGTCGAGTAGTTCGACCACTCCAGGTGCGACGGGAGCAGCTTCAGGCTGGCGATCACCTCGGACGCCGGCTTGAACGACGTGGCGAGCAGCCACGCCAGCGGGTACAGCATCACGGCGAGCGCGACCAGACAGCCGACGTGCAGGGCGATCCGGCGCCAGGGCCGCGGCTTGCTCAATGACGTGGGGGCGGTGGCGGCGCTCATCGGGCGGCTCCCTCGGGCTCGTTGGCGTAGAAGACCCAGTTGCGGGAGGTCTTGAAGAGGATCGCGGTGACGCCGCCGATGGCGAGCAGCAGCACCCACGCCATCGCGGAGGCGTAGCCCATGTGGGAGGCCGTGAAGCCGCGGTCGTAGAGGTACAGCGTGTAGAAGAGCGTCGAGTCGGCGGGGCCGCCCCTGCCGCCGCTGATCGCGAAGGCCGGGGTGAAGACCTGGAAGGCCTGGATCGTCTGCAGGACCAGGTTGAAGAAGAGGACGGGGGACAGCATCGGCACGGTGATCGACCAGAACTGCCGCAGCGGCTTCGCGCCGTCCACGGCCGCCGCCTCGTACAGCTCACCGGGGATCTGCTGAAGGCCCGCCAGGAAGATCACCATGGGGGCGCCGAACTGCCAGACCGTCAGGAGCGCGACCGTCAGCAGCGACCAGCCCGGCCGGTTGATCCAGCCGCCGCCCCCGAAGAGATGGGAGACGGGCCCGCCGTCGTTGAAGATCGCCCGCCAGACCAGTGCGATCGACATGGACGCGCCGAGCAGCGACGGGGCGTAGAACGCCGAGCGGTAGAAGGCCTTGCCGCGCTTCATCGACTTCAGGGCGAGCGCGACGACCAGGGCGAGCGCGAGTTGCAGCGGCACCGCGATCACGACGTACGCCAGCGTCGCGCCCACCGAGCGCCAGTAGCGCGGGTCCTCGGTGAACATCTGGACGTAGTTGGAGAAGCCCACCCAGTGCGGCGACGTGAACATGTCGTAGTCGGTGAACGACAGATACAGGGAGATCAGCATCGGGGCGGCCGTCAGGACGCTCGCGCCCAGCACCCAGGGGGAGAGGAACACCCACGCCGCGCCCTCACCCCTGCGCTTGCGGCGGGCCGGAGGCTTCGCGGGCGCCGACGCCGCCTCGGCCCTCTCCTTCTTCGGCTCGGTCGTCAACGTGCTCATCGCAGCTCCGCCTTCAGTTCGGTGAGGTAGTCCTCGGCGGCCTCACGGGGGCTCAGGTGTGCGTAGGAGACCTGGTCGTAATCGCGCTGGAAGGTCGTCTGCAGCGAGATGTCACCGGCCGGCGGCGCCTGCGGCGGCGTGGAGACCTTGTGCTTGATCGAGTCCTGGTAGTCGGCGATCGTGCGGTCGAAACCGGTGAGCTTCGGCTCCAGTTCCTTGCGCAGCGTGTCGTTGACGGGGAGGCCGCGGTTGGCGCCGAGGATCTTCGCCGCCTCCGGGTCGTTCACCAGGAAGTCGATCAGCTCGGTCGCCTCCTTCGGGTGCGCCGTGTGCGCGGAGGCGCCGACGAACATCGACGGCTTGAAGTACTGGCCCGGCGTGCCGTCCTCGCCCGAGGGCATCGCCGCGAGCCGCACGTCGTCACCGAGCATCGGCTGGTAACCGCTCGCCGGGGCGTCCCAGTTGATGTCGGAGGCCGCCGTGCCGCGGCCCAGCGGGGTGTTCTCGACCGTGCCGTCGAGCTGGGTCGTCTGCTCGGCGGAGGACACGGCGCCCTGGCGGCGCAGCTTGTCGGCGAACGTCCAGAACGTCGTCAGGTCGCCGGCCGTGAAGCCGGGGGCGCCGTCCTTCGTGTAGAGCGCCTTGCCGCGCCCGCGCAGCCACACCTCGAAGGCGTCCTCGCTCTGCCCCGGGTCGGTGGCGCCCGCCTTGTCGGTGCGCTTCGCGACGGTACGCACCGCGTCCGCCCACTCGCTCCAACTCCAGCCGGGCGTGGGTGCCTTGAGCCCCGCCTTGCGCCATAGACGCGCGTCGTAGACAAGCGTCATGGCGCCGCGGCCCTGCGGAATCGCGTACAGGGTGTCGTCGACCCTGCCGGTGCGCAGCAGCCCCTTGTCGATGTCCGAGGTGTCCAACTGTCGCCGCTGCTTGCCGAGATCGAGCAGCACCCCGCCACGCGCGTACTGGTCGATCTGCCGGTAGTCGAGCTGCATCACGTCCGGCGCGTCACCACCCGCGGCCTGGGTGGCGAGCTTCTGCTTGTACGAGTCGAAGCCGGCGAACGACGTCTACACCTCGACGCCGGGGTGTCGCTTCTCGAACAACTGCACGGCCTTGTCGGTGCGTTGAGCCCGGTCGGGGTTGCCCCACCAGGTGTAGCGCAGCACGGTCTTCCCGCCACTCATGGCGGTGTCGGCGTCGCCGCCGCAGCCTGTGGCCAGGGTGAGCGCGCCTAGTGCGAGAGCGAGGGCGCCGGCCCAGGACCTCGTCGTCCTGTTTCTGGGCATGCCGAAGTCACGCCTCCTTGCGGTGATCAATTCCGAGGGTGCGGTGGGGTGTTGCGATGCGTTGCGTTGCGGAGAGAGTCCTGCGGTGAAGACCCCGGCGCGGCACTCGCGAACCGCGCCGGGGGAGGCGCTCAGCGGGCCAGCGTCGCGCCCTCGATGCCGTACTCCTCGCGGCGCCCGCACATGCCCAGGCCGCCGTGGCGGGTGGGTGTGGCGGTGTGCGCGGTCGACGCGGACAGATAGCCGTCGGCGTCGCCCCTCTCCAGGGCGTCGAGCTGGGCGCCCGTGCGCTCGGCGGTGGCCAGGGCGCCGGTGCGCCACAGCTCGCGCCAGGCCGCGACGCGCGGGCGGACCAGTTCAGCCGCCGCCCGCTGGAACGCGCGCAGCGGTTCCGCGTCGCCCGCCGCCAGCGCCTCGCGCAGCGGCAGATACCCCTCGACCGCGAGATCCCGGCGGCGCAGCGCGGCGGCCTCCGCCTCGGGGCCCGCGGGACCGGGCAGAGCGGCAGCGGCCGCGTACTTCTCCGGGTCGGCCAGATACTCGGGCGGGAACGTGAACACCGCGTCGCCCGCCTCCGGCAGCCCGCTGTTCTGCATCAGGACGGTGATCCGCAGATCCTCGCCCTGGATCATGCGGTGCACCGTGCCCGGCTCGAACCACGCGAGCGAACCGGCCTCCAGGGGCGTGTCCCGGTAGCCGTCCGGGCTCAGCGTCTGAACAGCGCCGCGCCCGCCCGTCACGACGTACGCCTCCGTGCACACCAGGTGCAGATGCGGACTGCCACCACAGACGCCGTCCGCCGCCTGCCAGTCGTACGCGGAGATGTGCGAGAGGCCGATCCCGCCGGGCAGCGGCCGGTCCAGGCCGGAGGAGGAGTCGGGGCTCACCACGGGAGCTCCTTCAGGCGGGTGGTGACCTGCTCCTTGTCCCAGGCGCCGTCGGCGACCACGATGCGGTACCGGTAGCGGAACGTCTCGCCCACCGGCAGCGCGAACTCCTCGAAGAACGCCCAGGAGAACGCGACCGTCGGGATCGGCTCCGCGCGTACGAACCAGTGCGACTCGTGGATGGCGTCCGCGTTCTCGGGCGCGTGCGTGAACACCAGCGTCGAGTGCCCGTCGACGTCGTCGTGCTCGCCGGTGAAGGCGACCCACGGCCCCTGCGTGCCCATCAGCGCGCCGGGCGCGTCGTACGTCGCGACGGACCCGCTCGCGTCCTCCGGCTCCTCGGGCCCGAAGACCTTGCCGCCCGTGAAGTCGCGCGGCCCGCGCCACTGCAGACCCGTGTAGCCGGCCATCTCGCGCCCCGCCGTGGTCGGCGAGCCGAAGCGCAGGGCCTCGCCGTCGGCGCGGGTGTTCGTCAGCTCGATCGACCAGTCGACGGCGTACGAACCGGAGTCCGGGTCCACGGAGTGCACCCGCACACCGCGCACCTCGCGGGCCCACTCGTCGCCACCGTTCTCGACCCAGGTCAGCCGCTCGGTGAAGGTCAGCTCGTCGGCACCGGCCTCGACGGCGTCGAAGCCGTCGTGCCGCATCGAGCCGATGCGGTCGGGCAGCGGGAGGTAACCCTCGCCGTGGACATAGCAGTTGCCGCCCCAGAAGTTCTGCCCGGACAGGTGACTGGCCGTCATCTGAAGGCCCTTGTGCCAGCGGTGGTCGTTCGGCCGGTAGCCCGAGACGAGGTTGCCGGACAGGGTGCGCAGCGGATGCACGTACGGCTTGCGGGCCTCGAAGGCCTCCGGGTCCGGCTTGTAGACGTAGGAGAAGAGGTCCGTGCCGGTCGCGGCGGCGCGCACCACGACGCGGTCGCCGTGGACGTGGGTGACCTCAAGTGACTTCTCGGCGCTGCTCACTGCTTCGGGGCTCACTGCTTCGGGCTCCAATCCGGGTGGTCGCCGTGCATCGCGGCGTAGAACGGGTCGCCGGGGCCGATCTCACCGGCCGCCACCGCTTCACCGGTGAACGCCGACTTGTACAACGCGGCGGCGAACTCCAGTGTGGTGCGGGCGCTCTGGCCGCTGCCGGGCGGACGGGTGCCGGCGTCGTACGCGTCGAGCAGCGCGGTCAGCTGCGCGGCGTGCGAGCTGGGCACGTCGGCGGTGGGCGCGGGCGGCTGCTCGGTGCCCGGGGCCGGGGTGTAGCGCCAGTCGTCGTTGTTGTGCCCGTACAAGTGCGTCAGCTCGACCGTGGCCTTCTCGCAGTCGATGCGGATGCGGCTCGTCTCGTCGGGCGAGAGCACGGAGTTGACGACCGTACCGAGGGCGCCGTCCTTGAACCGGACGAGCGCGGTCGACACGTCCTCGCTCTCCGTGTCGTGCACCAGGCGGGCCGCCATCGCCCGGATCTCGGTCCACTCGCCGAGCAGGTGCAGCATCAGGTCGTACTGGTGGATGCCGTGGCCCATCACGGGGCCGCCGCCCTCACTGGCCCAACGGCCGCGCCAGGGCACCTCGTAGTAGGCGGCGTCGCGGTACCAGGTCGTCTGGCAGTGCGCGACGAGCGGCCGGCCGAGCGTGCCCTCGGTGAGCAGCGAGCTGGCGTGCACGGCGCCGGAGCCGTAGCGGTGCTGGAAGACGACGGACGCGTACGCGCCGCTCGCCTCCTCGGCGGCCGCGATCTCGTCGTACTCGGCGAGGGAGAGGGTGAGCGGCTTCTCGCAGAGCACCCAGGCGCCGGACTTGAGCGCCGCGACGGTCTGCTCGCGGTGGAAGACCGGCGGCGTGCCGATGAGGACGAGATCGGGCCGCGCCGCTTCGAGCATCGCGGTCAGATCGGTGTGCACGGAGACGTCCGCGAATCCGGCTTCGGCGGCCTGGGCGCGGAAGGCGTCGAGGCGGCCTGGGTCCACGTCGACGGCGGCGACGAGTTCGACGCGGTCGCGCAAGGAGGTGAGAGCGGGCAGGTGGCTGCCGGTGACGATCGCGCCCGTGCCGACGACGGCGGCACGCAGACGGGATCCCTGGCGGGAAGGGCTTGGCATGCGGGTTCCTCGCGGAGAGCTGACGGGGGAAAGCGCTTTCCGTTGGCGTTGACCCTAAGCGGGTGGTGCGGGTCCGGACAAGGGGGTCCGAGGGTGCGAACGCGGGGTTCCACCTCGGACGCGGCTCCTTGATCACCGGAGGGCCTCGACGCGGCCGGGGTTGCGGCGTTGAAACGTATCAGTCACTTCCTGTACCGCTCCCGGAAAGCTTCCGGAATCCATTGACAGAGGCGTACGCGGCGGGTTCGTATGGACCCGCCTGCGGGTCGATCGTCCGTCGCCGTCGAGCACGGAGCCGTAAGGCCGCCATCAATGGAGCGTTTCAACAGCGATCACGACCGTCTGTTGGGCAAGCGCTTTCTGCCAGTGCTGTGGCCGGATCAAGCCAAGGAGAGCCATGAGCGTGACCGCGTCAAAGGAGTCGCGTACCGCGGATGCGCCCGCCGCCGGGCGGGCGATGTGGAGGAAGGCCGCGGCCAGCGGCTGGGTCGGCGGTGCCCTCGAGTACTACGACTGGTTCATCTACGCCCAGGCGGCGGCGCTCGTCTTCCCGGGGATCTTCTTCCCGGAGGGCAACGCGACGATCGCCGTGCTCGCCTCGCTCGGCACCTACGCCGTGGGTTACGTCGCGCGCCCCATCGGCGCCGCGGTGCTCGGGCACTGGGGCGACAAGAAGGGCCGCAAGAACGTCCTGGTCCTGGCCATGCTCCTGATGGGCGTCTCCACGTTCCTGGTGGCGTTGCTGCCCACGTACGGCCAGGTCGGGATCATCGCGCCGATCCTGCTGACCCTCGTCCGCCTCGTGCAGGGCTTCGCCGTTGCGGGCGAGCTGAGCGGCGCGGGCGCGATGATCATCGAGCACGCTCCGCACGGGCGGCGCGGCTTCCTCGCGAGCTTCGCGCTGCACGGGACCGTCGCGGGGCAGATCCTCGGCGCCGCGATCTTCCTGCCCATGTCGATGCTGCTGTCCGACGAGGCCTTCAGGTCCTGGGGCTGGCGCATCCCGTTCGTGCTCAGCGCCGTGGTCGTCCTCGCCGGCTACCTGATCCGGCGACGCGTCGAGGAGACCCGGACCTTCGAGGAGCAGCGGGAGAGCGGCCCCGAGGCGCACAAGGTGCCGCTCGTCGAGGCGTTCCGGGAGAACTGGCGGGAGATCGTCCGCGCGGTGTGCATGACGCTCGTCAACGTCATCGGCGTCACGGTCTCGGTCTTCGGCGGCGCCTACGCGACGCAGTCCGGCTACGGCGTCGGCATGAGCACGAGCGTCTACCTCTGGATCCAGATCGCCGCGAACGTCGCGGGCATGTTCGTCGTCCCGGTCTTCGGCCACCTCTCCGACCGGTTCGGCCGCCGCCCGATCATGATCGGGGGCGGTCTGGTGGCGGGCCTGCTCTGCTACCCGTACCTGTGGGCGGTCAGCTCCGACAACGTCCCGCTGACCTTCGCCCTCGCGGTCCTCTCCTGGGGCGTCGCCTACCAGTCCTGGAACGCCACGTTCGCCTGCTTCTTCCAGGAGCTGTTCCCGGCGGCCCGCCGCGTCACCGGGTTCGCGCTGGCGCAGAACATCGGCCTGGCGATCGTCGCCTTCCTGCCGACGATCTTCACGCTCGTCGCGCCGCCCGGTTCCTCGAACGTGCCGCTCACCATCGGCACGCTCTGCCTCGTCATCACCGTCGTCGCCTCGATCGCGACGTGGAAGTCCCCGGAGACGTACCGCGTCCCGCTGGACCGGCTCGGCGGCCCGGACGCGCGGCCGCTGTCCCGCGAGGAGTACGAGGAGCTGCGCGCCGCGGGCAGGTGAGCGCCGCGGGCACGGCGCCGGGTGGCGGCGCCGTGCCCGCGGACGGTCGGTCAGGTGATCGGGAGCTCCGGCTTCTCGGGCGCCATCGAACGGCCGTCGACCTGCGCCGACACCACCTCGTGCAGCTCCTCGGGGGAGAGGTAGGCGTCGGTCATCTCGAAGTCCCGGAGCGTCGCGGGGCGGTGCCGCTGGAAGCCGGTGCGCACGAAGTCGTCGCCGGCGACCGCGTTGAGGCCCCAGTTGGCCGCCGTACGGAACCGTGCCGTCAGGGTGCGCAGCGCACCCAAGTGGTAGCCGCGCGCCACGACCTGCGCCGGCAGCCCCGTCAGCTGGATGCCCAGCGGCTTCGACACCGCCTGGATGCCGCCCAGGTCGACGACGAGGCCGAGGTCCTTGTGGCGGTAGGGCGCCAGCGGGGTGCCGCGCACCGAGGCGAGGATGTTGCGGGCCGCCGCCCAGCCCTGCCGCATCGCGTGCTGCGCGGTCGGCGGGCACATCGCGTCGCCGCCCTTGACGAGGTCGGGCACGGCCGCCGCGTCGCCGAGCGCGAACACCCCGTCGAGCCCGGGCACGGTCAGCTCGGGCGTCACCACGAGCCGGCCGCGGTTGGTCTCCGCCCCGAGGGTCGCCACGAGCGGGCTCGGCGCGACACCGGCCGTCCAGATCAGCGTGTGGCAGGGCAGCTCGCGCCCGTCGGTCAGCGTCACCGTGTCCTCGGTGACGCTCGCCACCGACACCCCCAGCGAGACGTGCAGGCCGCGCCGCTCCAGGATGTCCATCGCCTTGTCGCCGAGCCGCTCGCCCAGCTCCGGCATGAGCTTGGGCGCGACATCGACCAGGTGCCACTTGATGAGCGCCGGGTCGAGCCCGGGGTAGCGCTTGACCGCCGCGGTCGTGAGCCGTTGCAGATACGCGGCCGTCTCCGTGCCCGCGTAACCGCCGCCGACCACGACGAACTGGAGCCGCGCCTCGCGCTCGGCCGGGTCGGAGCTGGCCGCCGCCAGGTCCAGCTGCGTGATCACGTGGTCGCGGATCCAGGCCGCCTCGCCGAGCGTCTTCACGCCGACCGCGTACTTGTCCAGGCCCGGGATGTCGAACTGGCGCGTCACGCTGCCCGGCGTCAGCACCAGGTAGTCGTAGTGCTCGACGCTGACCTCGCCGTTTATCTTCCGTACGACGACGGCCTTCGCCTGCGGGTCGACGCCGATCGCGCCGCCCGGCACGATCGAGGTGCGCCGCAGCATCCTGCGCAGCGGCACCGCCACGGACTGCGGGGTGAGAACGCCGGAGGCCACGTGCGGCAGCAGTGGCAGATACAGCTGGTGCGCGGTGGGGCTGATGAGCCGCAGCACCGCCTCTCCGGGCTTCAGCTCCTTCTCCAGCTTGTGCGCGCACTCCATCCCGGCGAATCCCGCGCCGATGATCAGGATCCGGGGGACGTTCGACGTACGGGAAGCGCTGGTGTTCCGCGGAGTGGTCATTCGGATCTCTCCTGGGGTGGGCTGCGTGGGACCGGTGGGGCGTCGTCGATCCCTGCGTATCCGGATTCGGCACACCCGAATCCCGAACTCACGCCATCCTGCGTCCCGCGACGGTCCCCCGCACGCTCACTTAAGGCCCCTGCGGCGATTGAGCAGCGGGGTCCGGGCCGGAGCCCCGTGGCGCCGACCACGACTCCCCGCACCCAACCCGGCCTAGACCGTTCGAGCGACGGCCGGGGCACGCCGGCGGGGCGTGAGTGTCCCCGGCCTCAGATCCCCGGCCGGTACCGGATCGGATGCTCCTGCGGCACCTCGACGAGGACGATCTCGTGGCCGTCCGGGTCCGTGATCCACATTTCGATGAGGCCCCACGGCTCCTTGACCGGCTCGCGGACCACCGTGACGCCCCGCCCGGCCAGCTCCTCGTGGGCCGCGTGCACGTCCGCCACCTGCATCCACAGCTTGAGGCTCGGCACCACGGGCTCAGCGGAGCGGCCCGCCAGTTCAAGGAATCCGCCGCCCAGGAAGTACACGGTGCCCCGCTCGGGCCCGGTGCCGAACTCCCGGTACACCGCGAGGCCCAGCGCCTCCCCGTAGAACACCCGCGACCGCTCGGGGTCGGTCGGCCGGATCAGGACCCTGCTGCTCAGTACGTGAACCATGCCGACGGAGCGTAGTGCGCTCGCGTTAATCTCGACGGCGGCCCGCACGCCCGTCGTCCCTCAATCTGGAGGCCCTCACATGACCACCGTCGACCTCGTCTTCCGTGACGCCGGGCCCGAGGACGTCGACGTGCTCGTCGCCCTCGTCGAGTCGGCCTACCGAGGGGACTCCAGCCGGACCGGCTGGACCACGGAGGCGGACATCCTTGAGGGGCAGCGGACCGACCCGCAGGGCGTGCTCGAGGTCATCGAGGACCCCGACAGCCGGCTGCTCACGGTGGAGCGGGACGGCGAGGTCGTCGCCTGCTGCCAGCTGGAGCACCGCGGGGAGCACGCCTACTTCGGCATGTTCGCGGTCAGCCCCGCCCAGCAGGGCGCGGGCCTCGGCAAGACGATCATCGCGGAGGCCGAGCGCAGGGCCCGCGAGACGTGGGGCGTCGGCGAGATGCACATGACGGTGATCGACGCCCGCGAGGAACTCATCGCCTGGTACGAGCGCCGCGGCTATCGCCGTACGGGACGGTTCAGCCCCTTCCCGTACGGCGACGAGCGCTTCGGCATCCCGCAGCGCGACGACCTCAGGTTCGAGCTGCTGGTCAAGCCGCTGGTCTAGCCGTCAGGCCGTGAAGCGGCCCGTGCGTTTGATCTCCGGGTAGTCCGTCGTCGCGCCGTCGAGGCCGAGGGCCCGTACGAGCCGCAGATCGTCCTGGGTGTTCACGACCCAGCCGATGATCCGCAGGTCCGCCTTGCGGGCGTGCTCGACGATCTCCTGCGTGAGCCGCCGGATGTTGAGCACCAGCGTCGTGGCCCCCGCGGTGACGGCCCGCTCGACGACGCCGGTGCCGTAGCGGCTCGCGACGAGCGCCGTGCGCACGCCCGGCACGAGCCGGGCGATCTCGGCGATCGCCTCGTCGTGGAACGAGATCACCTCGACCCGGTGCACCAGGTCGCGGCGCAGCATCACGTCGGCGAGGGCCCGCGCCGCCGCCGTGTCCTTGATCTCGGCGTGCAGCGGGGCGTTGACGGCGTCGAGCACCTCCTCGAAGACCGGCACGCGCTCGCCGCGCCCGGCGTCGAGGCCGCGGATCTCCGCGAGGGTCTTCTCGGCGATCGGCCCGTGGCCGTCCGTGGTCCGGTCGACGTCGGCGTCGTGCATGACGATGAGCGCGCCGTCCTTGCTCAGGTGCAGGTCGAGCTCGATGATGTCGAGCCCCCCGCGCTCGGCGGCGACGAAGGACCTCAGGGTGTTCTCGGGTTCGACACCCATGGCTCCGCGATGTCCGATGGTGAGGAAGTTCAAGGTCGTCTCGCCTCCGTCGACTGCGGCTCGATGCTGCCGCGCGGACGCGACAGACTCGTACACTAACGGGCCGTCCGCGTCAGGGAACCGTGCCTGCGCGATGCACCGGAGTCGTGGGTTCTGCCGCCCACGACCCCGAGGATCAATCCGGTGATCACGGCGGCGACGAGGACGGCACGGGTACTCATGGCGGATGCGCCTCCGGGCGGTGCGGACAGGGCTTCGGCCCGTCCTACCGGGCGGGTCACCCTCGGCGCGAGTTCGCTCACCCGGTGGTGGGCGCGTCCCCGTCCACGTTGACATCGGGGGCGGAGGGCAGCGCGTCCAGGTCCGCCAACATGCCGCGCGCGAGCTCGACTTCGGCCGCGAGGTGCCGCTCGCTCCAACGCAGCGCGATCTGCGGATGCGCCCACGCCTCCACGCCCTCCGCCCGCGCGAGCGCGTCCCGCACCTCCTTCAACTCGCCCTCGGTGCGCGCTATATGCTCCTCGACCAGGGTGCGCAGGCGTCCCGGGGCGGCGAGATGCCCCAGCCATACGCGCAGCAGCACCGGGTGCCGCAGCGACACGGCCGCCGTGTCCCGGTCGCCGGCCGCCCACGCGGCGAGCGCGTCCCTGCCCGCGCGCGTGATGGCGTACGTGCGCTTGGTGCGCGGCTCCTCCGGGCCCGAGCGCCTGGACGTGGCGTAGCCGAGCCCCTCCAGCCTGCGCAGCTCGGCGTAGATCTGGCTGAAGGCGGGGGAGCCGTAGAAGAAGCGCAGCGACGCGTCCGCCCACTTCTTCAGCTCGTACCCGGTCCGCTCGCCGGGCGGGAAGGACAGCAGCCCGAGCACGGCCCAGGCGGTCGGCGGCAGCTGCGTGGTCGGCATGGCTCCGCATTGAAGCCAGCCGAGGTCACGGGCGCAAGACCTACCGCCGGCGCAGCTGTGCCGAGAGGTGGTGCTGGAGCGGCCGGCCGACGGCCGCGAGGTCGTGGGTGAAGGTGAGGGTGCCGTCGTCGTTGAGGGTGTAGCGGCGCCCCGTCGCGTCGACCTGCTTGGCGGTCGGCGTGAGGCCCACGGAGTGCGTGGCCAGCTCGACCGTGCCGCCGGTGGCGGCGCCGACCATGACCTCCGCGATCCCCGTGGGCTGCGTGATCAGCGCCTCGACGCGGCCCTCGGGCTGAATCCGCCACCAGCCGCTCTCGCGCGCGGCGGGCCGCACGGGGGCGTCATCCCCGTCGATCAGCCAGGCCCGCGCCTCGTACCGCAGGAAGGGCCGGCCGTCGTGGCTGAACGTGACCTCCTGCGCGTACGTGAAGTCGCTGTCCAGGGTGGGGTATTCGCCCCGGCCCCGGCCGTGCCAGTCGCCGAGGAGGCCGAGGACGGGCGCGAGCAGCGGGTGCGGCTCGGGGGTCTCGCCGTACGGGTACGCGGGCGCGGGCGCGGGGTCGAACACGGGTGGCTCCTGGGGCTAGGGGGTTACCGGGGAAGCGTAGAGCGTGTCCGGACCGGCTGTGCGGAGCGTCGTGCCTCTTCCCTTCTCTGACGGGCCGTCATATAGCTATTAGTCATATGGCACTCCGTTCGGCCCCCGGGAGGGAACCGTGAAGTTCAGCGTCATCTTCGAGGCACAGCTCGCCGACCCCACCGTGGAACGCGAGCACCAGTTGCTGCGCGACAGCGTCGAACAGGCCGTGTTCGCCGAGGAGATGGGCTTCGACCGGATCTGGGCGGTCGAGCACCACTCCCTCAAGTGGTACGCGCACATGTCCGCGCCGGAGATCTTCCTGACCTGGGTCGCGGCGCGGACCTCCCGCATCCGCGTCGGGCACGGCGTGGTGTGCATGCCGTTCAACTTCAACCACCCCGCGCGCGTGGCCGAACGTGCCGCGATGCTCGACCTGTTGTCCGGCGGGCGGCTCGACCTCGGGGCGGGTCGCGGCGGCACCACGCAGGAGACGTCGCTGTGCGGGGTCGACAAGGAGCGGACCACGCAGGAGGTCGAGGAGGCGCTGCGGATCATCGGGAAGGCGTGGGAGAAGGACGAGTTGGAGCACCACGGTCCGCTCCTCGACATCGACCCGCACCCGATCCTGCCCCGCCCGGCGCAGACCCCGCACCCGCCGCTGTTCCTCGCGTGCAGCCGCACGGAGACGCTGCGCCAGGCCGCCGAACTCGGCGTCGGCGCCCTGGTGATGGGTTTCGCGGGCCCGGAGGCGATCGCCGACATGCGCGGCGTCTACGACGCGGCGATCGCGGCCCGCACCCCGGAGCGCCACGTCTCCTCCGTCGTCAACGACCACTTCTCCGTGCTCTGCCCGACGATCGTGCTCGACGACCGGGAGACGGCTCGCAGCATCGGCATCCGCGGCCAGCGCTTCTTCGCGCAGTCCATCGGGCACTGGTACGGCGGCGCGGGCATCCCCGACGAGGCCGTCGTGGAGGGCGCGGACGAGGCGGAGGAGATGCGCCGGGCCGCCGAGCAGGTCGTCGCCCGCCTCAACGAACACCACATCCCGGTCCGCCCCACCGCCACGGCCACCTTCAACGCCGACCACGCGTACGGCACGGCCGACGACGCCATCGCCTACGTGGAGCGCCTCCGCGACGCGGGCGCCGACGAGATCATGTGCTTGATCCAGATGGGCACGGTGCCGCAGGAGGCGTGCATGGAGACGCTGCGGCAGTGGGGCGAGAAGGTGATCCCGCACTTCCGCGAATCGAGCCTTTCCGTGGCCAACTAAGCCCCTCCGGGGACAAATCAAGCCCCTCCGGCGATTGAGGAGCGGGGTCCGGGGCAGAGCCCCGAGACGTCACCCCGGGTGGGCGGACCCCACGGCCCCGCCCACCCGGTTGGCAGCCACCACCGATACCAAGGAGCCGCCCATGCCCACCAACCCGGTCGACCGCCTCGCACCCGAGGCCCGGCCCCTCGTCGACGCCATCGCCGCCGCGTTCCCCGACCTCGGGGGAGCCGTCACCGACGCCGCGGAGGCCCGCAGGATCCTCGCCGCCGCCCCCGATTCGCCGTTCCCCGCGCCCGTCGTGGGGGCCGTCGAGGACCGCGAGATACCCGGGCCGCCGGGAGCGCCCGCGATACCCGTGCGCGTGTACCTGCCGGAGCCGGATTCGGCGCCGGGCCCCCGCCCCGTCGTGGTCTTCTTCCACGGCGGCGGCTGGGTCATCTGCGACCTCGACAGCCACGACCACACCGCCCGCGCCCTGTGCCGCGACGCGGGCGCCGTCGTCGTATCGGTCGACTACCGGCTCGCGCCCGAGGCCCCGTTCCCGGCCGCCGTCGAGGACGCCTACGCGGCCGTGTGCTGGGTCGCCGACCACGCGCGCGAACTCGGGGCCGATCCGGGGGCGTTGACGGTGGCGGGCGACAGCGCGGGCGGGAACCTCGCCGCGGTCGTCGCGCAGATCGCGCGTGACGAGGACGGCCCGGCCATCGCGCGCCAGGTCCTCGTCTACCCGGCCACCGACGCCCGCCAGAAGTCCGGCTCCTTCGACGCCAACGCCGAGGGCTACTTCCTCACCGCCGCCCACTGCGGCTGGTTCCGCGAGCAGTACCTGGGCGCGGACGGCGACCCCGCCCACCCCCACGTGTCGCCGCTGCTCGCCGAGGACCTCGCCGGACTGCCCGCCGCGCACATCGTCACCGCCGGCTGCGACCCGCTGTGCGACGAGGGACGGGCGTACGGCAAGGCACTGCGCGACGCGGGCGTCGCGGTCACGGAGGCCCACTTCCCGCAGATGTTCCACGGATTCTTCGGCTTCCCCGAACTCCTCGAGGACTCCCGGCAGGCCTTGGCCGGCGCGGCAGAGGTGATTGCCGTTACCGCCCGTCACAGGAAAAACGGCGGTGATCAAGGGGGTAACGCAGGATAATTTCCCGAGACTCCTCTTGTGGTCGAGAACCTCGCGCGCATACGGTGTTCCTACGCGAGGTTCTCCCGTGGAGGTTGGGGCATGACGGAAATTCTTGTGCAGGTCGGCGCGGAGGGGACGGATTCTCCGGTCCAGATGGCCGGGCCCAGGGTGGTGGACCACCCGGCCTGGCGCTTGCTCAAGGATGCCGTGGAGGAGTTCCGGCCGCTGCAGAGCAAGGACGGGTCGGTCGACTTCGAGGCCGACGGCGCCCCGGCGAAGGCCGACGCCGAGCGGATCGTGGGCCGGATCGTCGCAGAGGTCGAGGAGCTCGCTCCGCTGCTGCCGCACGACGCCGCGTACCACGAGGCGCTCGTGCGCGACCTGCGCCGCTGGGCGGACGGCGGCTTCGAGGTCCCGGACTTCCTGGACTCGCTGCTCGCCTTCCAGCCCGCCGCGCAGCGCCGGGACGGCCTCCAGCACCTGGTGCTCTTCCCGATGTACACGCAGAACGGCAACCCGGACCGCAATCTGGAAGCCGTCGTGCTGCGCATGGTGTGGCCGGACTGGCTCGCCGAGCTGGAGGCGACGCGCTACGACAACCCGCTGTTCTGCGGCATCACTTTCGAGGACTTCACCTCCGGGTACGACACGAACTCGGCGGTGCTCTTCCCCGAGACGATCGCCGTGCGCGAGGCACCCGAGCGTTTCTCCTGGGGCGGCATCTTCTGCGACCGCGAGGCGGCCCGCTTCCGCCGCGTCACCGAGGCCGCCGTCGACATCCTCGGCGTCGAACTGCCCAAGGACATCGAGGAGATGGTCGCCGACCAGGACCGCTGCCAGCAGGCGTTCGTCCTGTGGGACATGGTCCACGACCGCACGCACAGCCACGGCGACCTGCCCTTCGACCCGTTCATGATCAAGCAGCGCCAGCCGTTCTGGATGTACGGCCTCGAAGAGCTGCGCTGCGACCTCACCGCCTTCAAGGAGGCCGTGAAGCTGGAGGCCGACGGCGTCCCGCAGGGCCGCGACGTCCAGTACGCCGTGCTCTTCGACCGCATGTTCCGCTTCCCGGTCACCGGCGAGCGCGTCCGCAATTACGACGGCCTCGGCGGCCAGCTCCTCTTCGCGTACCTGCACAAGCACGATGTCGTGCGCTGGACGGACAACAAGCTGCACATCGACTGGCGGCGCGCCCCCGAGGTGACCAACCAGCTGTGCGGCGAGATCGAGAAGCTGTACCGGGACGGCATCGACCGCCCGAAGCTGGTGCACTGGTTCGCCGCGTACGACCTGGTGTCCACGTACCTGTCCCCGCACCCCGGCTCCCGCTGGGCGAAGGGCCCCGACGCCCTGGACACGTCCCTGCCGCCGCGCAAGCTCGTGGACGAGGTGCTTCCCGACGAGTTTCCGCTCAGCATGTTTTATGAGGCGCTTTCGAAGAAGCTGAAGACTGTGATCGCCTCCACGAAGGGGATCACCGCGGAGAGCGTCGAGCGGGTGGCCGCGTGAGCCACCGGGAACAGCAGCAGGAGGCGACTGTCATGAGCGACACCAACGGGACCAGGGACACGCTGGACGGTGCGGTGATCGCGGTCGCCGGAGCCGCGGGCCCGGCCGGCAAGGCCACCCTCAAGCGGCTCGCGGAGGCGGGCGCCACCGTCATCGGGGCCGACGCGGACGCGGAGCGGCTGGTGGCGGCCGTCGACGAGGCGCGCTACGCGCACGGCGGCGCCACCGTCATCGGCGACAACGTCGACCTGCTCGACCTGCACGCCACCCGCGACTGGGCCGGACGCATCGAGAAGGACTTCGGCCGTGTCGACGGCCTCGTGCACCTGGTGGGCGGCTGGCGCGGCGGCGCCACCTTCGCCGACACCGACCTCGCCGACTGGGACCTGCTCGAAAAGCTCCTGATCCGCACGGTGCAGCACACCTCCCTCGCGTTCTACGACGGCCTGTTGCGCAGCGACCGCGGCCGCTACCTGCTCATCAGCGCGGCGGGCGCCTCCAAGCCGACCGCGGGCAACGCCGCATACGCCGCCTCCAAGGCCGCCGCCGAGGCCTGGACGCTCGCGCTCGGCGACTCCTTCCGCAAGGCGGGGGGTGACGCGGGCCCGCAGCAGGCGGCTGCGATCCTGGTGGTCAAGGCGCTGGTGCACGACGCGATGCGCGCCGAACGCCCCAACGCGAAGTTCGCGGGCTTCACGGACGTCACGGAGCTGGCCGAGACCATCTCCGGTGTCTGGGAGCGGCCCGCCGCCGAACTGAACGGGACCCGTCTGTGGCTGACCGAGAAGTCGTGAATCCGCCGAAGACCGATGCTCGCCGGCATCACGACCCCACCACGCAGGGGTTCGCCAGCGACAACTACGCGGGAGGCCACCCCGAGGTGATGGCGGCGCTCGCCCTCGCCAACGGCGGGCACCAGGTCGCGTACGGCGGAGACGAGTACACGGACCATCTCCAGACGGTCATCCGCAGCCACTTCGGCCCGACCGCCGAGGCGTTCCCGGTGTTCAACGGCACCGGCGCCAACGTCGTCGCGCTCCAGGCGGTCACCGACCGCTGGGGCGCCGTGATCTGCGCCGAGTCCGCGCACATCCACGTCGACGAGGGCGGCGCCCCCGAGCGGATGGGCGGCCTGAAGCTGCTCACCGTGCCGACCCCGGACGGCAAGCTCACCCCCGAGCTGATCGACCAGCAGGCCTACGGCTGGGACGACGAGCACCGGGCGATGCCGCAGGTCGTCTCGATCACGCAGTCCACCGAACTGGGCACGCTCTACACGCCCGACGAGATCCGCGCGATCTGCGAGCACGCCCACGGGCACGGCATGACGGTGCACCTCGACGGCTCCCGGATATCCAACGCCGCCGCGTCGCTCGACGTCCCCATGCGGACGTTCACGAACGCGGTCGGCGTCGACATCCTGTCGCTCGGCGGCACCAAGAACGGCGCGCTGTTCGGCGAGGCCGTCGTCGTCCTCAATCAGGACCGCGTGCGCCACATGAAGCACCTGCGCAAGCTGTCCATGCAGCTGCACTCCAAGATGCGCTTCATCTCCGTGCAGTTGGAGGCGCTGTTCGCCAAGGACCTGTGGCTGCGCAACGCCCGGCACGCGAACGAGATGGCCCAGCGCCTCGCCGAGGGCGCCCGCGCCGTCGACGGCGTCGAGATCCTCTACCCGGTGCAGGCCAACGGCGTCTTCGCCCGCCTCCCGCACGACGTGTCCGAGCGCCTGATGAAGAAGTACCGCTTCTACTTCTGGGACGAGGCGGCCGGCGACGTGCGCTGGATGTGCGCCTTCGACACCCGCGAGGAGGACATCGACTCCTTCGTGGCGGCCCTCAAGGAGGAGATGGCACGCTAGCCACCAGAACCGCATAGTTATGCGGTCGACCGTAAATCCATTGACGGGCGGTCGGCCGCGTTTCTATGCTCGCGTGTCATGCAGCTGATCCAGCAGAACCCTGATCTGTCCGCGTATTTGGCGGCCGACGACGTTATCGACCACCAGCACCCGCTCGTCCGGGAGGTGGCGGCGCGCCTCGCGCGCGATGTCGACGATTCATATGCATACGCTCGGGCGGCCTACGAATTCGTCCGGGACACCATCCCGCACTCCGCCGACAGCGGGGACCTGCGCGTCACCTGGCGGGCGTCGGACGTCCTGGAGAAGGGCACCGGAATCTGCCACGCGAAGGCGCACGCGCTCGCGGCGCTGCTGCGCGCCGAGGACATCCCCACGGCGCTCTGCTACCAGCGGCTGACGCACGACGCGGGCACGGGCTGGTGCCTGCACGGCCTGGTGGCCGTACGGCTCCGTGGCGCGTGGCATCGGCAGGACTGCCGGGGGAACAAGCCGGGCGTCGACGCCCAATTCTCCCTGAACGGGGAGCGGCTGGCGTGGACACCCGACCCGGAGGCCGGGGAGGCGGACTACCCGGCGCTCCACGACGCGCCGCACCCGGCGGTGCTCGACGCGCTGCGCCGCGCGCCGGACCGCCCCTATCTCTGGGAGCACCTCCCGGACGCGCTCCCGGCGTGACTCAGCCGGCCTCGGCGGCCTTGACCTCTTCCGGGGTCGGGGCGGTGCCGCCCAGGTGCGCCGGCATCCACCACGTGTCGTCCGGACCCTTGGGGCGCACCGGGTAGGCGCGCTGCGCGGCCTCGAGCAGCTCCTGCATGCGCGTCCGCAGCCGACGCGTGATCGCTCCCGCGTACTGGTCGGACGGCGCGTCCATGGCCTCGCCGACGCGGACCGTGATGGGGATGTGCTGCCGCTTGAAGTTCTTCGGACGGCCCTTGGTCCACAGTCGCTGGGTGCCCCACAGTGCCATCGGGATCAGCGGGACCCCGGCCTCCTGGGCCAGGCGCACGGCGCCCGTCTTGAAGCTCTTGAGCGTGAAGGACTCGGAGATCGTCGCTTCCGGGAAGACGCCGATGATCTCGCCCGAGCGCAGCGACCGCAGCGCGTGCTGGTACGCGTGCTCGCCCTGGGAGCGGTCCACCGGGATGTGCTTCATGCCGCGCATCAGCGGGCCGGAGATCTTGTGCCGGAAGACCGACTCCTTGGCCATGAAGCGGACGAGACGCTTCTGCGGCAGGGCCGCCAGGCCGTCGAAGATGAAGTCCAGGTAGCTGATGTGATTGCTGACCAGGACTGCTCCGCCGGTACGCGGAATGTTCTCCGAGCCCTTGCAGTCGATCTTCAGGTCGAGCGCCTTGAACATCGTGCGGGCGGCGCCGATGACCGGAGGGTAGACGAGCTCTGCCATGGAGGGGGTTGGCCCTTCAGTAAGTTACGCGGCCGTAGGTTTTCCGGCTTGCGCAGATGGTGCCCCATCAACGGCCGGGTGGCCAGTCCTGGTTCCAGCGTCGTACGAGATCCTTGTCACGTGCCGGGAATACGCGAACGGCCGGAAATCGCTGCACGGAAAGCGGCGAAATGAAGGAGGAACAGGGTGACGGTCGGTGAACAGACGTGGGACGCCGCGCAGTTGGGCGAGGAGCTGGGGGAGCGGGCGACGCTCGTGCAGTTCTCCAGCGCGTTCTGCGCCCCCTGCCGGGCCACCCGCCGGGTCCTCGACGAGGTCGCCGCGATGGTGCCCGGCGTGTCCCACGTGGAGATCGACGCCGAGGCCCGCCTCGATCTCGTACGCGACGCGGGCGTCCTCAAGACGCCGACCGTGCTCGTCCTGGACGCGCGCGGACGCGAGGTGCGCAGGGCGTCGGGGCAGCCGCGCAAGGTGGACGTCATCGCGGCGCTGGGCGAGGCCGTCTGAGGCGTAGGGGTGAGGAGGGGCGAGGAGGGTCGGGAGTGCCGCGTGACGCATCTCCCAGATGACGGAACGCACTTGACTGCACGCGCCACGTATCGTCAGGGTGACCGTATGCCCCCGGAACTCCTTCTCGTCGAGCGGGTCCACGTGGACCTGGCGCGATGTTCGAGCGCCCGCTGTCCGCGTGTCTGACGCAGCCCGGCCCTTGCTCGAACCCTCCTGCCAGAAGGACAACTCCATGACGGCCACGCCCGACCTGCGCACCGCCCAGGCAGCGACGCCCGACCTGTTCCGCTCCGTCTTCCGTCAGCACGCGGCCGGTGTGGCGGTGGTCACCGCGCCCGGCGCCGCACCCGTCGGCTTCACCGCCACCTCCCTCACCTCGGTCTCCGCGAGGCCGCCTGTCGTCTCGTTCGGCATCGGTGTCGGCTCGTCGAGCTGGCCGACCGTCGCCGAGGCCGAACACGTGGGCGTGCACATACTCGGCGAGCAGCAGGCCGACCTCGCCGCGACGTTCGCGAAGAGCGGCGCCGACCGCTTCGGGGAGCCCACCCGCTGGTACGAGGGGCCGCAGGGCGTGCCGATCCTCGACGGCGTGCTCGCCTGGCTCGTCTGCAAGGTCATCGCGCGGGTGCCCGCGGGCGACCACCAGATCGTGCTCGCGGAGGCGCTCTGCGGCGACCCGGCGGGCGCCGGCCGACCGCTGCTGTACCACCAGGGCCGCTTCAACGGGCTGCGCGACTGAGAGTTCCCGGACCATCCGGTTACGCAGCGTTGGCAAGGTCACAGTTCAAAGCGCTTGCTTAGTGGGCATAACCTGGGTGTACTGGCGAGTAACCTTTTGTTCGGAGCGCGGGCCGCCCCGACCGGAAGAGTCCGCACAAGGCGCATATGCTGCCTGCGAGTAGGCGTTTTCAGCCGTAGCAGTACAGCAAGGCGTCTGGCCAGTGCAGCTGGCAGCAAGACAGCCGCCCAGATAAAGACGATTGCAGTAGGAGAGCCGGCGTGAGCTTGAGGATCGTTGTCACCGTGAAGTACGTGCCGGACGCCACGGGCGACCGGGGTTTCGCCGATGACCTGACCTTGGACCGTGACGATGTCGATGGTCTGCTGTCGGAGCTGGACGAGTATGCGGTGGAGCAGGCGCTGCAGATCTCGGAGAACTCCGATGACGACGTGGAGATCACGGTCCTGACCGTGGGCCCGGAGGACGCCAAGGACGCGCTGCGCAAGGCGTTGTCGATGGGTGCGGACAAGGCGATCCACGTGGAGGACGACGACCTGCACGGCACGGACGCGATCGGCACCTCGCTGGTGCTGGCGAAGGCGATCGAGAAGGCCGGCTTCGACCTGGTCGTGTCCGGTATGGCGTCCACGGACGGCACCGCGGGCATCGTGCCGGCGCTGGTCGCCGAGCGTCTGGGTGTGCCGCAGGTGACGCTGCTGTCCGAGGTCGCCGTCGAGGACGGTGTCGTCAAGGGCCGTCGTGACGGTGACACCGCGTCCGAGCAGCTGGAGGCGCAGCTCCCGGCCGTCGTCTCGGTGACGGACCAGTCCGGTGAGGCCCGCTACCCCTCGTTCAAGGGGATCATGGCGGCGAAGAAGAAGCCGGTCGAGGCGTGGGACCTGGACGACCTGGACATCGAGGCCGAGCAGGTGGGTCTGGAGGGTGCCTGGACGAAGGTGGCGTCCGCCGATGAGCGTCCGGCGCGGACCGCGGGCACGATCGTCAAGGACGAGGGCGAGGGCGGCAAGCAGCTCGCCGAGTTCCTCGCGGGCCAGAAGTTCATCTGAGCTTCGGCCGTCCCAGCGTAAACCGCCCAAGTTCTTTGTGATTGCAGGAGATTGAAGTCCCATGGCTGAAGTTCTGGTCTTTGTCGACCACGTGGACGGTGCCGTCCGCAAGCCCACCCTGGAGCTGCTGACGCTGGCCCGCCGGATCGGTGACCCGGTCGCCGTCGCGCTGGGCAGCGGCGCCGGTGACACCGCCGCCGCGCTGGCCGAGCACGGTGCGGTGAAGGTGCTCACGCACGAGGCCGGCGAGTACGCCGACTACCTGGTCGTGCCGAAGGTCGACGCGCTGCAGGCCGCCTACGACGCGGTGTCGCCGGCCGCGGTGCTGGTGCCGTCGTCCGCGGAGGGCAAGGAGATCGCCGCGCGTCTGGCGCTGCGGATCGGTTCCGGCATCATCACCGACGCCGTCGACCTGGAGGCCGGTGACGCGGGTCCGGTCGCCACGCAGTCGGTGTTCGCCGCCTCGTACACGACCAAGTCGACGGTGTCGAAGGGCACGCCGGTCATCACGGTCAAGCCCAACTCCGCCGCGGTGGAGCCGGCTCCGGCCGCCGGTACGGTCGAGGCCCTGTCCGTGTCGTTCTCGGAGCAGGCGACGGGCACGAAGGTGACCTCGCGCACCGCCCGTGAGTCGTCGGGGCGTCCGGACCTGACGGAGGCCGCGATCGTGGTCTCCGGTGGCCGCGGTGTCAACGGTGCCGAGAACTTCTCGGTCATCGAGGCGCTCGCCGACTCCCTGGGTGCGGCCGTCGGCGCCTCGCGCGCCGCCGTCGACGCCGGTTGGTACCCGCACTCCAACCAGGTCGGCCAGACCGGCAAGTCCGTGTCGCCGCAGCTGTACATCGCCTCCGGTATCTCGGGCGCGATCCAGCACCGTGCGGGTATGCAGACCTCGAAGACGATCGTGGCGATCAACAAGGACGCCGAGGCGCCGATCTTCGACCTCGTCGACTACGGCGTCGTCGGCGATCTCTTCGACGTCGTCCCCGCCCTGACCGAAGAGGTCAAGACCCGCAAGGGCTGAGACAGTTCCGGTGTCGACGGAGCCGCGTGGTGTTCGCACCGCGCGGCCCCGTCCGCGTGACGGGACGACATGACGGAGCGACATGACGAGGCGACGTAAATGGCCCATTGACGCCGATCACGCCGACGGTTAACTTCGCTATACGGATTGTTGATTCCGTGAAGTGGAAACATCGAGCATACGGAGAGTGCACGAATGGGTCAGCAGGAGAAGGTGTCGACGAGCCTCGCGGGCGCGGTCAGCGAGAGCATCAGCGCCTCACTCGCCCCGGTCGACGCGGAGCTCGCCCGCCGCTACCCGGGAGACCCCGGCACCCGTCAGCCCGTCCACACGGTCTACGTCCCCGGTGACGCCTTCAACGCCGAGACGATCCGCACCTGGGGCGACAAGGCGCTCGCGCAGCTCGACGAGCACGCCCCGGACGCCGCCTCCTTCGCCGCAGCCCTCGGCCTGAGCGACGACCTCGCCGAGCCCGTCTACACCCGCGTACGCGCGAAGCTGGAGCGCGAGCCCATCGAGGACCTGCGGGTCGACTTCGAGGACGGCTACCGGCCCGCCTCCGACGCCGACGAGGACGAGACCGCCGCGCGCGCCGCCCGCGTCATCGCCGAGGCCTACGCCAACGGCACGGCCGCCCCGTACATGGGCATCCGCATGAAGTGCATGGAGGAGGCGGTCCGCGACCGCGCCATCCGCACCCTCGACATCTTCCTCACGGGCCTCATGGAGCACGGTGGCCTGCCCGAGGGCCTCGTGCTCACCCTGCCCAAGGTCACGTACCCGGAGCAGGTCACCGCCATGGTGCGGATCCTGGAGGCCTTCGAGAAGCAGCACGGCCTGGAGCCCGGCCGGATCGGCTTCGAGATCCAGATCGAGACGAGTCAGTCCATCCTCGGCGGCGACGGCACCGCCACGGTGGCCCGCATGATCGAGGCGGCGGAGGGCCGCGCGACCGGCCTCCACTACGGCACCTTCGACTACAGCGCCTGCCTCGGCGTCTCCGCCGCGTACCAGGCCAGCGACCACCCGGCCGCCGACTACGCGAAGGCCGTCATGCAGGTCGCCGCCGCCGGCACGGGCGTACGCGTATCGGACGGCTCGACGAACGTGCTGCCCGTCGGTTCCACCGCCAAGGTCCACGACGCCTGGCGCCTGCACTTCGGCCTCACCCGGCGTGCGCTTGCCCGCGCCTACTACCAGGGCTGGGACATGCACCCGGGCCACATCCCGACGCGCTACGCCGCCGTCTTCGCGTTCTACCGCGAGGGCTTCGAGGCCGCCGCCGCGCGCCTGTCCGCCTACGCCAACCAGGCCGAGGGCGACATCGCCGACGAGCCCGCCACCGCGAAGGCCCTCGCCGGCTACCTGCTGCGCGGCCTCGACTGCGGCGCCCTCGACATCGCCGAGGTCGCCCGCCGCTCCGGCCTCACCCGCGCCGACCTGGAGGGCTACTCGGCCCCGCGCCGCGGCGACCTGACGGCCACGGCCGAGTAGGACGCCCACAGTTCGTCGCTGCCCTTCCCCGGGGACGGCCGGGGGAGGGCAGCGGTGCGTTCGGCACCCACGTGCGCCTAGGCTCCCGGAATGGATCTGCGGCTGGCGGCCTACGCCGTGTGCATCGAGGACGGTCGGGTGCTGCTGGCGCACGCCGTCAAGCCCTGCGGGGAGCGGACCTGGACGCTGCCCGGCGGGCGCGTCGAGGACGCGGAGGACCCCGTCGACGCGGTGGTCCGCGAGGTCGCCGAGGAGACCGGCCTGACGGGCGAGGTGGAGCGGCTGGTGGGCGTGGACGCGCGGGTGGTGCCCGCGGCGGAGGGCCGCGTGCCCGGATCGCCCCCGCTGCACAACGTCGGCGTCTTCTATGCGGTCCGGATCACCGGTGGAACGCTGCGGCCCGAACCCAACGGCGACACGGCCGAGTCGGCCTGGACGCCGCTCGCCGACGTCGCGGACCTCGCCCGCTGCTCGCTGCTCGCTGCTCGACATCGGGCTCGCTGTGGCCGCGACCACTCCGGCGAGCGGCCACGTCGCACTGGTGCCGGTGGGCGGACTGGTCGAGCACTGAGACGGCCGACCCCGCCCGCCGTCCGCTCAGACCGCGGGCGGCAGTTCGCCCGAGCCGCGCTGGATCAGGCGCGTCGTCAGCTCTATCCGCTCGGGCGGCAGCGCCGCCCCGTCGAGTTGCAGGAAGAGACGGTCCGCCGCCGTGCGGCCCAGTTGCGCCGCGTCCTGCGACACCACCGTCACCCCCGGCTTCAGCAGGTCGCCCAGCTCGATGTCGTCGAAGCCCACGAGGGCGACGGGACGCTCGCGCTCGGCCAGCACGCGGACCACGGTGACGGTCACCCGGTTGTTGCCCGAGAAGATCGCCGTGACCGGATCGGGGCCCGCGAGCATGTCCTCGGCCGCGCGCCGCACCCGCTCCGGCTCGGTCGCACCGAGCGACACCCACCGGTCGTCGACGGCGAGCCCGGCCTGCTCCATGGCCCCCCGGTACCCGCGCAGGCGCTCGACCGCCGTGTGGATGCGGGGCTGGTCACCGATGAAGCCGATCCGGCGGTGACCCTGGGCGATGAGGTGGGCGACGCCGTCGCGCGCGCCGCCGAAGTTGTCGGAGAGGACCACGTCCGCGTCGATCTTCCCGGCGGGCCGGTCCACGAAGACCGTCGCGACACCGGCCGCGATCTCCGGCTCCAGATACTGGTGGTCGACGCCCGCGGGGATCACGACGAGCCCGTCCACACGCCGCGCGCACAGCGCCAGCACCAACTCCTGCTCCCGCTCCGGGTCCTCGGCGCTCGACCCGTTGATCAGCAGCGCCCCGTGCGCCCGCGCGACCTCCTCGACGGCGCGGCTGAGCGGCCCGTAGAACGGGTCGGCCAGATCCTCCAGGACGAGTCCGATGCTCGCCGTACGCCCCTTGCGCAGGACGCGCGCGCTGTCGTTGCGCCGGAAGCCGAGTGCGGCGATCGCCTCCTGTACGCGGCGCTCGGTGTCTTCGGTGACACCCGGCTCCGCGTTGACCACGCGGGAGACCGTCTTGAGGCCGACCCCGGCCCGCGCGGCGACGTCCTTCATCGTCGGTCGGTTGCCGTAGCGGTTCTCGGTGCGGCGGGCGGTACGGTCCACTGTGCGCTGTCCTGTCCTGTCGTCCCGGCGTGTGGCGTCGAGCATAGGGCCTGGACAACGTTGTCAGATGCGGGAGAGACTGTCCACCACTGATCGGCTGTCGACTAACAGCCGCCCATCCGACCTGCCTTTCCGGGGGAACAGACACTGATGCACATGGACCTCGTCGCCGCGCTCGACATCGGCGGCACCAAGATCGCCGGTGCCCTTGTGGACGACCGGGGCCACCTCCTTCTGCGAGCGCAGCGGCCGACCCTCGCGCAGGAGGACGGCGAGACGGTGATGGGCGCGGTGGCGGAGGTGCTCGGCGAGCTGACCGCCTCCGACCTGTGGCCGCGGGTACGCGCCGTGGGCATCGGCAGCGCCGGGCCCGTGGACCGCTCGCGGGGCACGGTCAGTCCGGTCAACGTGCCGGGCTGGCGCGGGTTTCCGCTGGTCGACCGAGTCCGCGCGGTCACCGGTGAGCTGCCCGTCGAGCTGATCGGCGACGGCGTGGCGATCACGGCCGCCGAGCACTGGCAGGGCGCGGCCCAGGGCCACGACAACGCACTGTGCATGGTCGTGTCGACCGGTGTCGGCGGCGGACTGATCCTGGGCGGCGAACTGCACCCCGGCCCGACGGGCAACGCCGGGCACATCGGCCACATCAGCGTCGACCTCGACGGCGATCCCTGCCCGTGCGGCGCGCGCGGCTGCGTCGAGCGCATCGCCAGCGGTCCCAACATCGCCCGCCGCGCCCTGGCCGAGGGCTGGCGGCCGGGGGCCGACGGGGACGCCACCGCCGCCGCGGTGGCCCGGGCGGCCCGCGCCGGTGACCCGGTGGCGATCGCCTCCTTCGAGCGCGCGGCGCAGGCCCTCGCGGCGGGCATCGCGGCGACTGCGACGCTCGTGGAGATCGACATCGCGGTGATCGGCGGTGGCGTGGCGAAGGCCGGTGACGTCCTGTTCACGCCGCTGCGCCGCGCGCTGCGGGACTACGCCACGCTGTCCTTCGTGCAGGACCTCACGGTGGCCCCGGCGTCGACGGGCACGGATGCCGGTCTCGTGGGCGCGGCGGCAGCGGCGCTGCGCGTGGGTTCTGGCGTGAACGGGGTGCGCCGCCAGGCGGTTTGAGGTGGTGCGTCCCGGCGGGCATGCCGTCGGTCGCTGTCCGGGCAGCTGCGTCGGTCACTACCCGGGCAGTTGCCGGTCCCGGCGTACGGCCTCGTCCACCGTCCAGGCCGGCGCCAGCAGTTCCGTCAGGCCACCCAGTGCGATGAGGCGGAGGGTGAGGCGGTGGCGGCAGACCACGGTGACGCGGCCGTCGTGCCGGCGGGCCCTGTCCGCGGCGCGTTCCAGGAGCCTCAGGCCGGAGCAGTCGAAGAACGTGGTGCCGGTCAGGTCGACGACCACCACGCGGTAGGACCTGGCGGCCACCGAGTCGAGGAGCGGGGAGAGCCGGTGGAATGCCTGGATGTCGATCTCGCCGGTGAGTTCGACCACGACGCAGTCTCCGACAGTGCGCAGCCGAGGCGTGGGGATGTCGTCCTCGGGCGCGGACGATATGTCGACGGCGCCGAAAGTGCCGTAAGCGCAGTCGTGTTGCCCGCTCTGTAGCATCTGGCCCCCCGGGTCGCGAGCCCGGCCGGGTCCGAACCGGTACCGGGCGGGCGGAACGAGGTCACCGGGGTCCGGGGTGACTGGTCGATCACGCTAGTGGGAGGGTTCCCTCGCTGTGGTGGCGTAACGATTCCCGAGCGGCTTACGTCACTTGAAGGGGTGAATAACCGCGAAATCACTTGACGGTTCAGGGTTGTTCCGCTTTGGCGCTACCCGTGTGTTCGATACACACCCCGTGTGAACTCCGCACCGTCACCGGCCGCGCACACACGGTGTCGCCCGCCGTCGCGGCGCGCTTGACTGGCTCGAAGAAAAGCGCGGGAGTTCATGATCAGGGCCGGTCGTCGACCGTCGGGCAGCGGTGGACGCCATCCGTCCCGCGGGTCTCCCGTGCGCGGCTCCTGGGCTCCCCCCGATACCCCGGAGTCGCACGGGCGGTGTCATGGCGTGCTGCCGCCCAGTACGCAGAGCCCGCCTGCCGTGACTTCCCTGGGCGGCGGGCGGGTTCTCCGTACGGTGGTCCCCGGAGCGGGCCGCGAGGTCGCTGGCGTATACATCGATCCCCTCATCAGCGGCTGGTTTCCGTGACAGGGTGTTGCGGGCAAGCCACAGGGGGCCGATGGATGAGGGGGAACCGTGATCGTCTGGATCAACGGGGCATCCCGCGCGGGGAAGACCACCGCGGCGCGGGAGTTGATCGACCTGATCCCCAAGAGCACACTCTTCGACCCCGAGGTGATCGACGGCGAGCTGGAGCGGCTGCTGCCCGCGAAGCGTCTCGCCGAGGTGAGCGCCTATCAGGACCTGCCGATCTGGCGGCGCCTCGTCGTCGACACCGCCGCGGCGCTCCTCGCCGAACTGGGCGGCGTGCTCGTGGTGCCGATGGGGCTGCTCCGCCAGGAGTACCGCGACGAGGTCTTCGGTGGGCTCGCGGCCCGGCGGATTCCCGTGTGCCATGTGCTCCTTGCTCCAGGGGAAACGATCCTGCGCGCTCGCGACCCCGCCGGTGAGGCCCCGGCCGACATCGAGCCGTACCGGGCCGCGCTCTCCGGCTGGCTCGCCGCCGACGCCTACCCCGTCGACAGCGGCGCCCTGTCCCCGTACGAGACCGCCCTCCGCATCGCCGCCGCCCTGCGCACCGGCGACGCGCCGACCTGCGACATCGTGCAGACGCCCGAGCCCACCGCCGAGACGGTCGCCGCGGGCGTGCTGCTCTTCGACGACGAGGACCGGGTGCTGCTCGTCGACCCCACGTACAAGCCGGGCTGGGAGTTCCCCGGCGGTGTCGTCGAGGCGGGCGAGGCGCCCGCGCGCGCGGGGGTGCGCGAGGTGGCTGAGGAGACGGGGATCCAACTCGACGAGGTGCCACGCCTGTTGGTCGTCGACTGGGAGGCGCCCGCGCCGCCCGGCTACGGGGGGCTGCGCCTCCTCTTCGACGGCGGCCGGCTCGCGGGCTCGCGGGCGCGCGAAGTGCTGCTGCCGGGCCCCGAGTTGCGTGCGTGGCGCTTCGTGACGGAGGACGAGGCGGCCGTGCTGCTGCCGCCCGTCCGGTTCGAGCGCCTGCGCTGGGCCCTCAGGGCGCGTGAGCGCGGCGCCGCGCACTACTTGGAGGCCGGGGTGCCGACGGGGTGAGCGCGCGCCACCGCCGCCCGCAGCGCCGCGCCCGCCCCGCCCACCACCGGATCGCCGTGCCCGAAGCAGGCCACCTCGCAATCGAGCCCGGCGAGCCGCCGGAAGGACGCGATCGCCCGCTCCTTGTCCAGGTTGAACACGCCGAGCATCACCTGCCCGTCCAGCGGTGACGCCGCGATCGCGTCGCCGGTGAACAGCACGCCGTGGCGGGGGAGATGGACCGCGATCGACCCCTCGGTGTGTCCGGGCGCCGCGACCACGCGCGCCCCGTCGCCGAATGCGAGCACGTCACCGTCGTCCAACTCCCTTACGTAGTAAGGGAGCACAGGGTCGGCCGGAGGCGGCGGGAGCTGGGCGAGGGCCTGGGCGTGGAGAGGGCGCTCCCAGTCCTCGTAGGCCGGGCCGGGGCCGGTCCGCTCACCGCGGATGAAGGGCGCGTCCAGCCGGTGCGCGAACACCTCGGCCCCACTGAGGCGCGCGAACTCCCCGGCGCCGCCCGCGTGGTCCTCATGGAAGTGCGTGAGAACGATCCGCCGTACGTCGCCGGGATCGTGCCCCCACGCGCGTACGGCCTCGGCGATGGGGCCCGCGGCGCCGACCGCGCCCGCGTCGATGAGCGTCAACTCGTCGCCGTCGCGCCAGAGCCAGGCCTGGCCGACGGCGAACCGCAGCAGCCGGAGCCGGGGTGTGACGTCGACCGTCTCGGTGATCGGGTACGCGCCGGTGGTGTCCATGCCGCGACCGTACGAGCCCCGTGCCCCGAACCGCGTACGAATCGGCTCAGGGCAGAGGCGGGCGGTGCGAGGTCAGTTGGCGGCCGCGTACTTCTGCAGGAAGAGGGCCTCCGCCACCGAGAGGCGCTCCAGCTCCTCGGGCGACACCGACTCGTTGACCGCGTGGATGCGGGCCTCCGGCTCGCTCAGGCCGATGAGGAGGATCTCCGCCTCCGGGTAGAGCGAGGCGAGCGTGTTGCACAGGGGGATCGAGCCGCCCTGACCCGCGTACTGCATCTCCTGCCCGTCGTACGCCTGCTGCATGGCGTCGGCCATCGCGGCGTACGCGGGGCTCGCGGTGTTCGCGCGGAACGGCTGGCCCTGGCCGACCTGTTCGACCTTGACGCGGGCGCCCCACGGGGTGTGCGCCTCGATGTGGGCCATGAGGAGCTTCGTGGCCTCGGAGGCGTCGGCGCCCGGCGGGACGCGCAGGCTGATCAGCGCGCGGGCCCCCGCTTGCACGGACGGCGTCGCACCGACGACGGGCGGGCTGTCGATGCCGAGGACGGTGACGGCGGGGCGCGCCCAGATGCGGTCGGCGACCGTGCCGGAACCGATCAGGCCGACGCCGTCGAGCACCTTCGCGTCCTTGCGGAATGCGTCCTCCTCGTACTGCAGGCCGTCCCAGGACTCGGCCGAGTCGAGGCCGTCGATGGTCGTCGAACCGTCCTCGGCGCGCAGCGAGTCCAGGACGCGCACCAGGGCGGCCAGCGCGTCCGGGGCGGCGCCGCCGAACTGGCCGGAGTGCAGGTTGCCTTCGAGGGTGTCGACCTGGACGCGGACCAGCGTCATGCCGCGCAGGGTCGCCGTCGCGGTGGGCAGGCCGACGCGGAAGTTGCCCGCGTCGCCGATGACGATCGTGTCGGCCGTGAGCAGCTCGGGGTGCTGCTCGGCATAGCGCTCCAGGCCGCCCGTGCCCTGCTCCTCGGAACCCTCCGCGATCACCTTGACGTTGACCGGGACCCCGCCGTTGGCCTTCAGCGCGCGGATCGCCAGGAGGTGCAGCAGCACGCCGCCCTTGCAGTCGGCCGAGCCGCGCCCGTACCAGCGGCCGTCCTCCCGCTCCGTCAGCTCGAACGGGGGCGTCACCCACGCCGCGTCGTCCAGCGTCGGTTGTACGTCGTAGTGCGCGTACAGCAGCACCGTGGGCGCCCCCGCGGGGCCGGGCAGGAATCCGTACACCGACTGCGTGCCGTCCGGGGTGTCGAGCAGCGCGACGTCCTGGAAACCCTCGGTGCGCAGCGCGTCGGCGACCCAGTTCGCGGCGCCCTCGCTCTCGCTCCGCGGGTACTGCTCGAAGTCCGCCACCGATTTGAAAGCGACCAGTTCGGTCAGCTCCGCCTTGGCCCTCGGCATGAGCGAGGCGACGGTCTCGGCGATCGGATGCGGCGACATGGGCACGCTCCTCGTAGGTGCGACGTTGGTACTGGGTGTGCAGCGTGTGCGGAAGATCCTCCCACAGGGGACTGACACACGGCCCGCCGTAGGATGCCTGGGACAGGTGCGGCAGGCATTCCAAGATGGCCGAAACGGGAGCAGCAGACCATCGTGAGCAGCGAGAATCCGGCGACGGACGGCACGGACGGCATCGAGACGGGCGGCGGCGGGCCCTCCGGGAGCGTGTGGGACGTCGTCGTCGTGGGCGCGGGCCCGGCAGGCGCCTCCGCCGCGCACGCGGCCGCGAGCGCGGGGCGCCGCGTGCTGCTCCTGGAGAAGGCCGAACTGCCCCGCTACAAGACGTGCGGCGGCGGCATCATCGGCCCTTCGCGGGACGCGCTGCCGCCCGGCTTCGTGCTGCCGTTCAAGGACCGGATCAACGCGGTGACGTTCTCCCTGAACGGCCGGTACACGCGCACCCGGCGCTCCAAGAAGATGCTGTTCGGGCTCATCAACCGGCCCGAGTTCGACGCCCAGCTCGTCGAGCACGCGCAGAAGGCGGGCGCCGAGCTGCGCACCGGAGTCACGGTGACGAGCGTCGAGCAGCACGGCAGCGCCGTGCCCGACCGGCGCACCGTCGCGGTCGGATTGCAGAGCGGTGAAACGATCCTCGCGCGGGCCGTGGTCGGCGCCGACGGCAGCGCCAGCCGGATCGGGGCGCACGTCGGTGTGGAGATGGACCAGGTCGACCTCGGCCTGGAGGCGGAGATCCCCGTGCCCGAGAGCGTCGCCGAGGACTGGCGGGGACGGGTCCTCATCGACTGGGGGCCGATTCCCGGCAGTTACGGCTGGGTGTTCCCGAAGGGCGACACACTCACCGTGGGCGTGATCTCGGCGAAGGGCGAAGGGGCCGCCACCAAGCGGTACTTGGAGGACTTCATCGCGCGGCTCGGGCTCGCCGGCTTCGAGCCGTCGATCTCGTCCGGGCACCTGACGCGCTGCCGCGCCGACGACTCGCCGCTCTCGCGCGGCCGGGTCCTGGTGTGCGGCGACGCGGCGGGCCTCCTGGAGCCGTGGACCCGGGAGGGCATCTCGTTCGCGCTGCGCTCGGGGCGGCTCGCCGGGGAGTGGGCGGTGCGCGTCGCCGAGGCGCACGACGCGGTGGACGCGCGGCGCCAGGCGCTGAACTACGCGTTCGCCGTCAAGGCCGGGCTCGGCGTCGAAATGGCCGTCGGCAAGAGCATGCTGGCGGTCTTCGAGCGCAAGCCGGGACTGCTGCACGCCGCGATCACCTCGCTGCGCCCCGCGTGGAACGCGTTCGCGAGGATCACGCGGGGCTCGTCCTCCCTGGGCGAGCTCGTGCGGACGCATCCGGTGGCGGGACGGGCGCTGTCGCGGCTCGACCGGTGACGGTCACCCGACAGTGATCCGGAAGACCGGGTGGTCCGGCAGGGCGGCGGTGAGTTCGGCGTCCGTCGACTTCGCCGTGACGCCCTTGAAGTAGTCGTTGACCTGCCAGCCCCAGCGCTCCAGGTAGGTGCGCAGGACGTCGCGCTTGAGGTCGTCGTCGGACAGTTCGACGGCCTCGAACGTGCGGACCTTGCGGCCCACCCTCAGCTCGCCGCCGCCCGCGGCGAGCATGTTCTTCACCCACTGCGAGTGGCCGCGGGCCGAGATCAGGTACTGCGCGCCCTCGTGCGAGTGCGGGTTCACCGGGATGCGCTGCATCTGGCCGCTCTTGCGGCCGCGCACGGAGAGCTCAGCGGAGCCCGCGAGGCTGAGTCCGCGGCGGGCCAGCCAGCCCACGGCCTTGTTCATGCGGACGGAGACCGGACCGGCCTTGAGGTAGTAGGGCTCGGACTGTGCGGTCATGGTGACCCCCGGATGATTTTCGAGAGCGGTGCTCTCGCTTGAGAGCAGTGTGCACCCGTCCGGTGATCCAAAGCAAGAGCACTGCTCTTGTTTTTGAGCGCCGCACCGGAACATGTGCACCGCTCCGTTTCCGTGGAACACTCGAACCATGAGTACGAGCCGCAGCACACCCCCGCGAACCACAAGTGCCGCCCGAGGAGCACGCGCCCGCGCCCGCGAGGAGGTCACCGCCGCCATCAAGGACGAGGCGCGCAGACAGCTCGCCGAGGACGGCGCGGCCAAGCTCTCGCTGCGCGCCGTGGCCCGCGAACTCGGCATGGTCTCCTCGGCCCTGTACCGCTACTTCCCCAGCCGCGACGACCTGCTGACCGCGCTCATCATCGACGCGTACGACGCCCTGGGCGAGGCCGCCGAGCACGCCGACCTCGGCTTCGTCCGGACGTCGTCGGCCACCGAACGCTGGACGGCGGTGTGCGGCGCGGTGCGGGACTGGGCCCTGAAGTACCCGCACGAGTACGCGCTCATCTACGGATCCCCGGTGCCCGGATACACCGCCCCGGACAGCACCGTCCGGGCCGCCTCGCGCGTCGGACTGCTGCTCATGGGGATCGTGCGGGACGCGCACGTGGGCGGGGGCGTGACGCCGCCTCCGCTCTCCGACGCGCTGCGGCCCGAGGCCGAGCGGCTGGCCGCGGACCTCGCGCCGGACCTGCCGCCGGCGGTGGTGGCCGCGCTCGTCGCCACGTGGGCGCAGCTCTTCGGGCTCGTCGGCTTCGAGCTGTTCGGCCAGTTCAACCGGGTCGTCGAGGACCGTTCGCCGTTCTTCGCGCACGCCGTCGAGCGGCTCGCCGTCGGCGTCGGGCTCACCGTGTAGCCGTACTCCCGGGGAAGTACACGTGATCACCTCGCACGGCGGACGCCCGGCGCCGCCCTCGGCGCTTAGCGTGGCGGCATGGACGAGCAGCGCGTACGTGACGGTGGCCCGCCCCGGCAGTGGGGCGGGCCACCGTGGCTGCGGGCCCGATGGGAGAGCGGGTCCGCAGAGGGCGGCCGGAGGTGGCCCTGGCGGTCCACGCTGCTCGTCACCGCGTTCGTGCTCGTGGGGACGAACTTCGCCGCGCACGGGCAGGCCGGCGAGCGCGCGGACCTGGACGTTTTCGCGCGGCTGCTGATGCTCGCCGGGGGCGCCCTGCTGCTGTGGCGTCAGCGGTACCCCGTGCTCGTCGCGTTCGGGACGGCGGCGTGCGTGACCGTGTACCTGGGCGCCGGATACCCGTACGGTCCGGTGTTCCTGCTCGTCGCCCTCGCGTGCTTCTCCGCGATCGTGGCGGGGCGCCGGTGGGCGGCGTGGGCGGCCGCAGGACTGCTCTGGGCGGGGCATCTGCTCATCGCGCACTGGCTGTACGCGTATCTGCCGCCGTCCGGCGACGGGCCCGCCGGGTGGGGCGCGGAGGGCATCGTCGCGGCCTGGGTGCTCGCCGTGATGGCGGTCGCCGAGCTGGCGCGGGTGCGGCGCGAACAGTGGGTCCACGCGCGCGTGGAGCGGGAGAAGGCGGCCAAGCGGCGGGCCGACGAGGAGCGCCTGCGCATCGCCCGCGAACTGCACGACGTGCTGGCCCACTCCATCTCCGTGATCAACGTGCAGGCCGGCGTCGGGCTCGCCCTGCTCGACACCGACCCCGAACAGGCGCGCACCGCGCTGACCACCATCAAGAGCGCGAGCAAGGAAGCGCTGGGCGAGGTGCGGCAGGTCCTCGACACCCTCCGGACCCCCGGCGACGCGCCCCGCGCACCCGCCCCCGGCCTCGACCGCCTCCCGGAACTCGTCGACCAGGCCGCGGGCGCAGGCCTCACCGTCGACGTCACCACCGAGGGCCCGCGGACCGCGCTGCCACCCGGCGCCGACCTCGCGGCGTTCCGCGTCGTGCAGGAAGCGCTCACCAACGTCGTACGGCACTCGGGCTCACGCCACGCGCGCGTACAACTGTCGTACGGGGACGCGGCGCTGACCCTCACCGTCGACGACGACGGGCCCGCGACCCGCGCCGACGCGGGCGGCAGTGGCAACGGGCTCGCCGGGATGCGCGAGCGCGCCGCGGCCCTCGGTGGCACGATCGAGGCGGGCCCGCGCGCCGACGGAGGCTTCCGCGTCGTCGCCCGGCTCCCGCTTACCACGGCCGCCCCCGCACCGGAGGAGCTCCAGTGATCCGCGTACTGCTCGCCGACGACCAGTCGCTCGTCCGCGCCGGTTTCAGGGCGCTGCTCGACGCCCAGAGCGACATCGAGGTCGCGGGCGAGGCGGCGGACGGCGAGGAAGCGGTGCGCCTGGTGCGCGAACTGCGCCCCGACGTCGTGCTCATGGACATCCGCATGCCGCTGCTCGACGGCCTTGCGGCGACCCGCCGGATCGGCGAGGACGCGGACCTGGGGGCGGTGAAGGTGGTCATGCTCACCACCTTCGAGCTCGACGAGTACGTCTTCGAGGCCATCCGCTCCGGGGCCTCCGGGTTCCTCGTCAAGGACACCGAGCCGGACGAACTGCTGCGCGCCGTACGGGCCGTGGTGCACGGCGACGCGCTGCTCTCGCCGGGCGTCACCCGGCGTCTGATCGCCGAGTTCGCGGCGCGCTCGAAGGAGCCGGAGGCCGCCGCGCCGCTCGACGAGCTGACCGAGCGGGAGCGGGAGGTGATGGCGCTCGTCGGCATCGGCCTGTCCAACGAGGAGATCGCCCGCCGTCTCGTCGTCAGCCCGCTCACCGCGAAGACCCACGTCAGCCGCACCATGGTGAAGCTGGGCGCCCGCGACCGGGCCCAACTCGTCGTGCTCGCCTACGAGTCGGGGCTCGTGCGGCCGGGCTGGCTGGGCTGAGACCGGCCGCGAAGGACCGCGCGGATCAGACCCCCGAGTGCTCCCGCCAGAACGCGGCGAGCGCCCGGTCCCCGCTCACCTCCGGGAACGGCAGCCGGTTCCACAGCGCCAGGTACAAGCGCGCCGCGGGACCCGAGAGTTCGCACTCCGCCTCGCCCTCGGCGCCGCGCTCGGCGGCCGGCGGATCCTGCGTGATGCGCACCGTCCACACGGCGTCCGCACCGGCGTCGGTGGCGCGTACGCGCAGGGTCCGCGGCGCGTCCGAGCGGACCCGGCTGCGCTTGCGGGCGTGGAAGCCGGTGAGCAGCTCGTCGATGCCGTCGACCGCGAACTCCGGGGTGATCGAGTCGGGTTCCCCGCGGAGTGCACTGTTCACGGCCGACTGCGCGTCCACGCGGTGCACCGCCGTCTCGTGCGCCTGGCGGCGGGCCCAGAAAGCCAGGGGCGAAGGGGCGGGGAGAAACGCCCAACAGTCCACGTCCGGCGGCGCGTTCGTCAGTGTCTCGACGAGGTGTCGGTGACCCTCGCGGTACCAGGCGAGCAGCGCGTCACCGTCCAGGTCGGAGCGGTCCTCCATGGGGCGGCGCTCCTGGAGGCCCTCCGCCACGTACGAGGTCGCCCAGCGGTGCACCGCGCCCTGGTGGCGCAGAAGATCGCGCACCTGCCAGCCCGGGCACGTCGACACCTTGGCGTCGACGCCCGCCTCCTCGGCGGCCGCGGCCAACAGCCGGCCCTCTTCGTCCACGATTCGAATATGTTCGGCAATCTGCATACGCAGAGTCTGCCGCCAGAAGTGTGCGTGCACGCAAGTCAATTGATCACGTGATCACGTGGTGGCCACCCGCCGCGTCGCGAAGCCGATCGTGGCCGCCACGGCGGCGAGCAGCGCCACGCTCGTCAGGGCCGCCGACAGCGAGAACCAGTCCGCCATGAAGCCGATCGCGGGCGGGCCGAGCAGCATGCCGCCGTAGCCGAGCGTGGACGCGGCGGCGACGCCCGTCGGTCCGGCGAGCGCCCCGGCCCGTTCGATCGCGACGGGGAAGAGGTTCGCGAGGCCGATCCCGGTGATCGCGAAGCCGATCAGCGCGAGCCACACCGTGGGCGCCAGCGAGCCGAGCAGCATGCCGACCGCGCCGGTGAGCCCGCCGGCCACCAGCGTCCGGGTCCTGCCGAGCCGTTCGAGCAGGGCCGTGCCGGTGAGCCTGCCGATCGTCATGGCGAACGCGAAGCACGAGTAGCTGGCCGCCGCGATGCCGGGGTGGGCGTGCAGGTCCTGCTCCATGTGCAGCGCGCTCCAGTCCGCGAGGGCCCCTTCGCCGTAGGCCGTGCACAGGGCGATGAGCCCGAAGACGAGGACGAGGAGGCGGGTGCGGCCGTCGACCCGCCGGTGCGTCCGCTCCCGCGTGTCGTCGACACGGTCCACGGGGCCCGGTGCCGGGTGGCGCAGCAGCGTCGGAGCGGCGCACGCGGTCACGACGAGGCCGAGCGCGGCGATCGCCATCAGGTGCTTGGTGGGTGTCAGGTGCGCCGCGACCAGCCCGCCGAGGCCCGAACCGACCATGCCGCCGAGGCTGAACGCGGCGTGGAAGCTGGGCATGATCGGCCTGCCGAGGGCGCCGACGAGGTCGACGGCGGCGCTGTTCATCGCCACGTTGATGCCGCCGTACGCCGCCCCGAACACCAGCAGGACGAGGCCGAGCGTGACGGGGGAGTGGGTGAGCGGCGGCAGGATCACGGTCAGCGGGAGCAGCACGCCGCACGCGACGGTCACCGCGTGCGAGCCGAAGCGCCGGCACAGCCGCCCGGTCAGCATCATCGTGATGACGGCGCCCGCCGAGACCCCGAGCAGCGCGAGCCCGAGCGCGCTCGCGGACGCCCCGGTCTGCGCCTTGACGGCGGGGATGCGCACCACCCATCCGGCGAAGACGAAGCCGTCGAGCGCGAAGAACGCGGTGATGGCCAGACGCAGCCGGGCCAGCGACGCGGCACGGGGATCGTCGGCGCTGACGACCCGGAGTTTGTTCAGTAGCGGCACAAAATGAGAGTAGAGGGGGACTCAGGGGCCCGACAAGGGGGCCCGACGGGGCCATGGCGGGCGGGGTGCCGCAATCAAGTCTCTGTGGCGTTTGGACGACGCGGGCCAATCAAGTCTCTGTGGCGTTTGGACGGCGTGCGTCAATCAAGTCTCTGTGGTGCTTGGACGACGCGGGCCAATCAAGTCTCTGTGGCGCTTGGGCGACGCGGGCCAATCACGTCCCTGTGGCGTTTGGACGGCGTGGGCCATTCAAGCCCCTGCGGCGATTGAGCAGCGGGGTCCGGGGCGGAGCCCCGTGGCGTCGGGACGGTCGACCGCAACCGGCCCGTACAGACGCCACCCGCACCTCACACGGTGAGCACCCGCACCCCCGACTCCTCGAACCGGGCGAGCGTCGCCTTGTCCGCCGCCGTGTCCGTCACGAGGACGTCCACCTGTGCCACGTCGCAGATCCGCGCGAACGCCCGGTGCCCCAACTTGCTGGAATCCGCCGCGACCACCACGCGCTCCGCCCGCTCGCACAGCATCCGGTTGATCGCCGCCTCCGCCTCGTCGTGCGCGGACGCGCCGTGCGTGACGTCGAGGCCGACGACGCCGAGCACCGCCGTGTCGAGCGTGACCTGGCCGAGCACGCCGTCGGCGAGCGGGCCGATCAACTCGTACGACTGCGGGCGCGCGACCCCGCCCGTGAGCACGATCTTGAACTGGGGCCGCACCGCGAGTTCGTTGGCGATGTTGAGCGCGTTCGTGACGATCGTCAGGGCGGGCGTCCCGGAGGAGAAATCGGGCCGCACGGCGAGCGCCCGCGCCACCTCGGTCGTGGTCGTGCCGCCGGTGAGGCCCACCGCCTCGCCCGGGGTGAGGAGTTCGGCGACGGCCTTGGCGATGCGCTGCTTCTCGGCGGCGCCGAGCGCGGACTTGTAGCGCAGCGGCAGTTCGTAGCTGACGCCGTGCACGACGGCGCCGCCGCGCGTGCGCACGAGCATCTGCTGCTCGGCGAGGCCGTCGAAGTCGCGGCGGATGGTCGCGGCCGAGACGCCGAGTTCGCTCGCCGCGTCCTCCACGTCCAGGCGCCCGCGCTCGACGAGCAGTTCCAGGAGGGACTTCCAGCGGGCGTCGCGGGACATCGGCGGCTCCAACTCGTCGTTCGGTTCGGTGTCACGACCTTAACTGTCCTGCGCACTAATGCTTGATTGTGCGCGAAAGCTCGCTATATCTTGCAGGAACACGCAATCAGTGAGCGCGCCCCCAGAGGCGTGGCCATCCGCGGAGTGGGGGCACGACATGAGCAACGTCCAGCAGGGTCGGCAGGGCCGGCAGGAAAGCCACGTCGAGAACGAGCTGAACAGTCAGCCGGAGTGCTGGACGCGGGCCGCGGGGCTCGCGACCAGGCACAAGGCGGCGCTGCCCGCCGCGGGGGAGCGGGTGGCGATCGTCGGCTGCGGCACCTCGTGGTTCATGGCGCAGGCCGCCGCCGCGCTGCGCGAGGAGGCGGGCCACGGCGAGACCGACGCGTTCGCCGCGTCGGAGTTCCCGGCCGGCCGGTCCTACGACCATGTGATCGCGCTGTCCCGGTCCGGCACCACCACCGAGGTCCTCGACCTCCTCGCCGCCCACCGGGGCCGCGCCCGCACCACGGCGATCACCGGCGACCCGGCCACCCCGATCGCGGACGCCGTGGACGACCTGGTCGTCCTCGACTTCGCCGACGAGCGGTCTGTCGTCCAGACCCGCTTCGCGACCACCGCCCTCACGCTGCTCCGCGCGCACCTGGGCCTGCACCCCGAGCAGGCCGTCGCCGACGCGCGCACCGCGCTCGCCGAGCCGCTGCCCGAAGGCCTCGTGGACTGCGGACAGTTCACGTTCCTCGGCCGTGGCTGGACGGTCGGCCTCGCGAACGAGGCGGCGCTGAAGATGCGCGAGGCGTCCCTGTCGTGGACCGAGGCGTACCCGGCGATGGAGTACCGCCACGGCCCCATCAGCATCACCACCTCCGGCACCGCGACGTGGATGCTCGGCGAAGCCCCCGAGGGTCTCGCCGGCCAGGTCGCCGCGACGGGCGGCCTCTGGATCGAGGGTCGCCTCGACCCCCTCGCCGAACTCGTCCGCGCCCAGCGCCTCGCGGTCGCCGTCGCCGCCCGTCGCGAACTCGACCCGGACCGCCCGCGCCACCTCACCCGCTCCGTGATCCTCGACGCCAACTGACCTTCCCCGTACAGGACTTGAGAAGGGAGGGGCAGTGCCCCTCGCAGCAACAGGGACCCTCGTGGGCGCGGCGGCGGCGCGGCGCGGCGCCGTGGCCGCGTTCAACGTGATCACCCTCGAACACATCGAGGCGGTTATCGCGGGCGCCGAAGCGGTGGACGCCCCCGTCATCCTCCAGATCAGCGAGAACGCCGTGCGCTACCGCTACGGACGTCTCCTGCCACTCGCCCGCGCGGCGGTCGCGGCGGCCGAGTCCGCGCGCGTCGATGTCGGCCTGCACCTGGACCACGTACAGAGCGACGACCTGCTGCGGCAGGCCGCCGACGCCGGGTTCGGCTCGGTGATGTACGACGCCGCGCGCCTGCCCTACGACGAGAACCTCGCCGCGACCCGTGCCGCCGCCGACTGGGGCCACGCCAACGGGCTGTGGGTTGAGGCCGAGTTGGGCCAGGTCGGCGGCAAGGACGGGGCCGCGCCGCTGGACGCGCACGCGCCCGGCGCCCGCACCGACCCCGGCGAGGCCCGCGCCTACGTCTCCGGCACGGGCGTGGACGCGCTCGCCGTCGCGGTCGGCTCCTCGCACGCGATGACCACCCGTACCGCGACGCTCGACCACGACCTGCTGAAGCGGCTCGCCGACGGCCTCGACGTGGCGCTGGTGCTGCACGGTTCGTCAGGCGTGCCGGACGACGAGCTGGCGGCGGCCGTCCGCGGCGGCATCGCCAAGGTCAACGTGGGCACGGCCCTGAACATCGCGATGACCGCGGCCATCCGCGAGTTCCTCACCGCGCACCCGGAAGCGGTCGACTCGCGCAAGTACCTCAAGGTGGCGCGCGACGCCATGGAGCGCACGGTCAGCGAACTCATCGGGGTGGTGCGCGCCTGAGCGCTGCCGTTCAGTTCAGTGGTGGTCAGGGCGCCAGTAGACGGACTTGACCCAGATCGTGGCGAGCGCGTCGATGGCGCGCTCCTCGTCGGCCGCGGTCCCCTCGTCGCCGCGCCCGAGCCAGATGTAGCAGGAGTGCTCCAGCATGGCCGAAAGGGCCGACGCCGTCAGCTCGGGGTCGGCCCCCGGGCAGTACCCGTCCTTCTGGGCCCGCCGGATCTCGGCGGCGATCATCCCGGTGCCCTCGGCGCGGATCGCCAGCCACCGGTCGCGGAACTCCTCCTCCAGCATCGACGCCTGGAACACCCCGACGAGTTCACCGCGGTGCCTGCGGTACGTGTGCCAGAACCCGGCCACCGCCTCGCGCAGTGCCTCCTGGGGTGCGAGGCCCGCGCGGTAGGGCCGCTTCGTCAGCTCGGAGGCCTCGTGGTGGAAGTCCTCGGCGAGCGCCGCCAGCAGGTCGGCCTTGGTGTCGTAGTAGTTGTAGAACGACGCCACCGACTTGCCGGCCTCGGCTGCGATGTCGCTGATCCGGGAGTTGAGATAGCCGTCCCTGGCGAACACGGTGCGGGCCGCGGCGCGGAACGCCTCGTCCGTCTCCCGCCCCTTCCGGGTCGCCTTCGCCGCGCGCTCGGCTCCTGGCCGGGCCGTGGTCGTCGCCTTGCGCGCGGGCCTCACGGTGTGTCTCCGCATGCTGCGGCCCCCTCCTCGTCGCCGCCGCGATGCTATCCGGACCGGCCTCGCACCAGGCGCGACGGGTGCGATGGCGGGCGGCCGGAGGCTACCTACCTACGACACCCGGCGGGTGTGTCCGGCCCAGAACGGTTCGCGCAGCGGCCCCTTGAGTGCCTTCCCCGTGGCGTTGCGCGGCAGGTGTGCGGCGACGGTGATGCCGGTCGGTGTCTTGAAGTGGGCGAGCCGCTCCCGCGCCCAGGCGAGGAACGGTTCGGGCGCGAACTCGCCCTGCCCTTCGGCGGGTACGAGCACGGCGTGCACCGTCTCGCCCCAGCGCGGATGCGGAACGCCGATCACGGCGACCTCGCGGACCGCGGGATGCGCCGCGAGCACCGCCTCCACCTCCGCCGGATACACGTTCTCGCCGCCGGTCACGATCATGTCCTTGAGTCGGTCGACGAGGGTGAGATAGCCGTCGTCGTCGATCGCCCCGATGTCCCCGGTGCGGTAGAAGCCGTCGGCGGTGAGCGCCTGGCGGGTGGCGTCCGGATCGTTCCAGTAGCCGGGGAAGGGGGCCGCGCCGCGCACCTGCACCTCGTCGTGCTCACCGAGCCGTATCTCCCAGCCGAGCGAGGGGCGGCCCGCCGTGGCGAGACGCCCACGGGACACCTCGTGGTCGGCGGGTGACAGCGAGCTGATCGGCAGCGGTCCCGTCTCGGTGCTCGCGTACGCCTGCCGGAACCGGCAGCCCAGCGTGGTGACGGCCCGCTCAAGCACCTCGGGCCGGATGGCCGATGCCCCGTACACCACCTCGACCAGCGCGGACAGCTCGGGCGGTGTCGTGCGCGAGGCCACTTCCGCCGTCACGGCGTCCACCAACGTCGGTACGAGTTGGGTGAGTTGGATGCGGCGGCCGGCCAGCTCGTCCACGAACCGGGCCGGCGCGAAGCCGTCCATGAGATGCAGATGGCCGCCGGTGAACAGGGCGTAGCCCAGATTGACGAGCCCCGCGACGTGGAACAGCGGCAGGGCGCTCAGATGCCGGGCGCCGGGCACGGCCTCCGGCACCTCAAGGGACATGAAGGTGGCCGCCGAGTTCAGCATCTCGTGCGTGACCGGCACCAGTTTGGGCCGCCCCGTCGTACCGCTGGTGTGCAGCAGCGCGCAGGGGGCGGAGGTCAGCATGCGGTCGTGCGGGCGTACGGGGGCGCTCGTCACGGCCGGGGTGTCGGGTGCCAGCGGGAGGGTGACGCCGCCGAACCCCTCGACCGCGCCGAGGAGTTCCGCGCACGCCTCGTCCGCCACGACATGACGCGGCTTCATCATGTCCAGCAGGACGGCGACTTCGGGCGGCGCGAGACGCCAGTTCACCGGCGCGGGCAGCGCCCCGGCCCGGAGCAGGCCGAAGAGTGTGACCGCCCATTCCACCCGGTTGTGCGCGAGCAGCGGGACCACGTCCCCCGGCGCCACACCGGCCGCCGCCAGTCGCGCCGCCTCGCGCTCCACCGCGCCCGCGAGCGCCGCGTAGCCGAGTTCCCCGCCCCGGTCGTCGCTGAGCGCGGTCCGGTCGGCGTCATGTGCGGCGCGCCAGTCCAGTACGTGCTGCCAGGCGGGCACGGGCTCAGGCCCCCTCTGACGGATCTTGCTGGAGTCGCGTGCCCTGGTGCGCCCATCTGCCGCGTTGTCGTCGGTTGCCGACTTCCCCAAGCTCTCGGCTTCGCTCGAGCAGGGGAGGCCCCATTCGCGTCGTCGCCCTCCTCCGCCTCGCAGCTGCACGCACCAGGCCCCGCTCGCCTGCATCGAACATTCACGGCCTCCCGTATCCAGCCAGATCCGTCAGAAGGGCCCTAGCCGGCGGTGGCCGGGGAGACCCGGTCGGCCGCGGTCCGCGGGGTGTGGGCGACGTCGCCGGGGGCGCCCATCTCCCGGCGCCAGCAGGCGAATTCGAGCAGGATGCCGTCCGGGTCCTGGAAGTAGAACGACCGCACGAAGACGCCGTCGTGCAGCTTCTCGGCGTACCCGTCCTCGCCGTCGTCGTGGTCGATGACCGGGCTGACCCTGACCCCGTCCTCCTTGAGCTTCGCCCGGTACTCCAGGAACCGCTCCTCGGGCACGTTGATCGCGACGTGGTTCATGGTGCCGACCGCCGAGGTCCACTCGCCGATGCCCGGCACGGTCACCGGCCGCGATACCCCGGGCACCGCGTCGGGCGCGTCGGCGAACCAGAAGAACGCCAGCGCGTTGCCGCCGCCCATGTCGAAGAAGAAGTGCTGACCGGTGCCGCCCGGGAACTCGATCGTCTTGATCAGGCGCATGCCGAGGACCCGTGTGTAGAAGTCCACCGTGCGCTCCATGTCCGCACACACCAGGGCGAGATGGTTGACCCCGCCCAGCTCGTACTTCGGGTTCCGCCAAGTCATGTGCCGGACCTCCCTGACGTCGACCGGTGAATCCTGTTCTGAATCTAAACTCAGATTCAGAACTGCGCTAGGGTGCCGACGCGTCAGGCGTTCGCGGACCGTTCTCGCCAGTCGTTCCGGACAGCCGTTCTCGTCAGAGGAGGCAGCGCAGTGCACGAAATCACCAGGGAATTCGTCGGGTTGCCCTCGCCGCTGGTGGGGCGGGCGGGGGCGGGAGGCCATCCCTGCCAGGGCATCTACCACCGGCCCGAGGGGCACCGGCCGACCACGGCGTTCATCGCCACCCACTACAACGTGGACTTCTCCGAGCACTACCTGGCGCCGTATCTCGCCGAGCGCGGCTACGGCTTCCTCGGCTGGAACACCCGTTTCCGCGGGAACGAGCCGTACTTCCTCCTCGACCACGCCCTCGCGGAGATCGGCGTCGGCGTGCGCTGGCTCAAGGACGTCGCGGGCGTCGAACGCGTCGTCCTGCTCGGCAACTCCGGCGGCGGCTCCCTGATGGCCGCCTACCAGTCGCAGGCCGTCGAGCCGAACGTGCTGCCCACCGCGGGCGGCCGGCCGGTCGAGGCGATCCAACACCTCGACCAGGGCGACCTGTTCGTGGCGCTCGCCGCGCACTCGGGGCGGCCCGAGGTGCTCACGAACTGGATGGACCCGTCCGTCACCGACGAGACCGACGCCCTCTCCGTCGACCCGGACCTCGACCCCTTCGGCCCGCGCAATCCGGCCCCGTACGACGAGGAGTTCCAGCGGCGCTACCGGGCGGCGCAGCGCGCCCGCAACGAGCGGATCACCGACTGGGCGCTCGAACGGCTCGACGCGCTGCGCGGCACCCGCGCCCGCGACCAGCTCTTCCAACTCCACCGCACCTGGGCCGACCTGCGGATGATCGACCCGGCCATCGAGCCGTCGGACCGCCGCCCCAACTGGTGCTATCTGGGCGAGCCCGCCCGCGCCAACTACGGCATGTTCGGCATCGGCACGCTCTCCACGCTGCGTACGTGGCTGTCGATGTGGAGCCTGCGCATGTCGCAGTGCATCGCCGCCCCGCACCTCGCCCGGATCACCGTGCCGTCCCTCGTCGTGCACGCCACGGCCGACGCCTGCGTGTACGACAGCGACGCGGACGCGCTGCTTCGTCACCTCGCCGCCCCGGACAAGCGCCTGGAGACCGTCAAGTCCGACCACTACCTCCAGGAGCCGGACGGCACCCGGTCCCTGGCCGCGGACCTGATCGCGAACTGGGTGGCGCAGCGCACGCCGTGACACCCATCGACACGTACGTGGACGGACGGAGGCGCACGGATGCAGAGCTGGATCCATGTCCTGGAATGGCGGGCCACCACGCGCCCGGACATCCCCGCACTGATCGACGACCGAGGGACTCGTCTCACCTACGCCGAGCTGCTCGCCGCCGTGGAGCGCCGGGCCGGCGGCTGGGCGCGGGCGGGTGTCGCTCCCGGGGACGTCGTCGCGGTGATCGCGCGCAACAGCGCGGACTTCTTCGTCCACTCCTTCGCGCTGATGCGCGTAGGCGCCATTCCCGCGATGGTCAACTGGCGCCTGTCAGCGGGTGAGTTGAAGGATCTGTTCGATCTGCTCCGGCCGGTGGCCGTCGCCGCCGACGCGGAGTTCGCCGCGCCCCACGGCCTGCCGCTGTGCGTCCGCATCGGTGGCGGCCCGCTCCGCGACGGGTGGCGCGACGGTGACTTGCTGGACGCGCCCGCGCCCGCCCGGCCCGTCGAGCGGCTGCGCGGCGACGCCGTGATGGCTCTCGTGCACAGCAGCGGAACCACCGGCAGGCCCAAGGCGGTGCCGCTGCGCCACGGCGCCCTCATCACCAGCGTCGCCGCCTTCGCCCTGGAGATCGGCGACCAGGTCGCGGGCTCGCGACACCTGCAACTGATGCCGCTCTTCCACCTGGGCGGCCTCGGCCAGGCACTCCAAGTGCTGCTCACCGCGGGCACGTTGGTGATTCCCACGGCGTTCCGCCCGGCGTCGGCGATCGACACGGTCGAGCGCGAGGGCATCCAGTTCTTCACGGCGGGCCCCTCCCTCGTCGACATGCTCGTCGCGGAGGTACGCGGCCGGGACCGCGCCCCCGACCTGTCGAGCCTCGTGGAGATCGCCTACGGTTCCGCGCCCATCACCCCGAGCTCGCTGGAGGCGGCCCTCGCCACCTTCGGCTGCCGGTTCCGGCAGATCTACGGCAACACCGAGAGCCAGAGCATGATCAGCCTGCTGGCGCCGGAGGACCATCAGCCGGACAACCCGCGCCTGGCCACGGCGGGCCGGATCTCCTTCGGCTGGGAGGTCGAGATCGTCGACCCGGACGGGCGGCCGGTGCCCACCGGCAGTCCGGGCGAACTGTTGATCCGCGGCGACTGCCTGTTCAGCGGCTACTGGAACGCACCGGAGGCCACCGCCGAGGCCTTCACGGACGGCGGCTGGTACCGCACCGGCGACATCGCCCGGCTCGACGCCGACCGCTGCCTGACCATCCTCGACCGGGCCACCGACATGATCATCACGGGTGAGGAGAACGTCTACCCCGCGGAGGTCGAGGCGGTCCTCGCGCGTCACCCCGGCGTCGCCGAGGTCGCCGTCGTCGGCCGCCCCGACGCGCGCTGGGGCGAGGCCGTGCACGCCGTCGTCGTCCCGGCCGGGTCCGGGACGCCAACTGCGGAGGACCTGATCGCCTTCGCCCGCGAGCGGCTCGCCCACTTCAAGTGCCCCCGCAGCGTCGAGTTCACCACCGAACTGCCCCGCACCACGACCGGCAAGGTGCTCAAGCGCGACCTGCGGGGCCGCGCCGCCGCCCGCTGATCCATCGCCGCCACCCCCGGAGGAGTGCCCATGGACGCCCCGCGCATCGACCCGCTCGCCGACCCGCTCGCCGACCCGCTCGCCGACCCGCCGATCGACCGGATCATCGACCGGTTCCTCGCCGCCATCGAGGCCGGCGACATCGACACCGTCCGCTCCCTGTACGCGCCCGACGCGGTCATCTGGCACAACGACGACCTGGTGGAACAGTCCGTGGAGGACAACCTCAAGGTGCTGCGGGGCCTGCACCGCACGGTCGCCGACCTGCGCTACGACATCGTCCGGCGCGCCCGCCTCGACGACGGCGTGCTCCAACAGCACGTCCTGCACGGCACGTTGCCCGGCGGCGCCCCGGTGACCCTGCACGCCGCCATGTACGTACGGATCGAGGACGGCCGGATCAGCCGCATCGACGAGTACCTGGACTCCGCCCACCGCGCCACGATACGGGCGGCACGGGAGGCACGGACCGGCTGACGGTCACAGGCTCCGCACCAGGCCGCCGTCGACGCGCAGCGCCGTCCCCGTGACGTACGAGGCGGGCGCCGAGCACAGGAACGCGGCCGCGGCGCCGAACTCGTGGGGCTCGCCGTAGCGGCCCGCCGGAATCGTGCCCCGCGACTGGGCCGCGACGTCCTCGGTGGTGCGGCCCAACCGCGCGGCCTTGGCGGCGTCCAGTTCCGCCACGCGCGCGGTGGCGATGCGCCCCGGCAGCAGCAGGTTCACCGTCACACCGTCCGCCGCGACCTCCGCCGCGAGGGTCTTGAGGTGGGCGGCGAGCGCGGCCCGCCCCGCGTTCGACGCGGCGAGCCCGGGCAGGGGTGCGGCGATCCCGCTGGAGCCGACCGCGAGCACGCGCCCCCACCCGTTGGCGCGCATCGCGGGCAACGTCAGTTCCACGAGGCGCTGTTGGGCGAGGAATAGGGTGTCGAAGGCGGCGGCGTACGCGTCGCCGCTCGTGTCCGCGGCGGCGCCGGGCGGCGGGCCGGGGCCGTTGAGCACCACGATGTCCGGCGCCCCGAACGCCTCGCGCGCCGCGTCGACGAGCCGCTGCGGTCCGTCCGGCGTCCGCAGGTCCACGGCGACCCCGACGGCCTCCGGCAGCCCGGCGGCGACCTCGGCCGCCTGCTCGCCCCGCCGCCCGCTCACCACGACCCGGGCGCCCTCGGCGGCGAGTGCTTCGGCGACGGCCCGGCCGAGGCCTCCGGTGGAGGCGGCGACGAGCGCGACCCTCCCGCGTATTCCGAGTTCCATCAGGTGACCTCCGTCGTGGTGGTTCGTTCGCCTCGCCCGGCGGATGTGCGTGGCGGTGTGCCGGTCGTGGCCGCCGGGCCGAGTGCGGTCCGCAGCTGTCGCTCCCTCGATGTCACTTCAACTCAGCCCCCAACGCCCCTGGTGTGGCGGCGAGATGGCGGCTCAGCTGCGGGGCGAGCGCCGTCGGCATGGCGGGTGCGGGCGGGCGTACCCCGGACGCCTCGATCAGGCCCCGGCGGCGTATCGCCTCCTTGCGGACGGCCAGGCCGATGCCCGCCTGCGCCTCGAAGTTGACCAGTGGCAGATACGGCAGGTAGGCCGCGCGAGCCGCCTCGTAGCCGCCGTCGCGATACGCCTCGACGCACGCCAACAGGCCCTCGGGGCAGGAGAATCCGGTCATGGCTCCCGCCGCGCCCGCCGCGAGTTCGTCGAGCAGGCCGAGGCCGCCGAGCCCGCCGAAGACCGGCACGTCGAGCGCCCCGGTCAGCGCGGCGACGGCCGCCGGGGTGGGCGGCGCCTCCGCCTTGACGGCCGCAGCCGAGGGCAACTCCCGTACGACGGCGACGAGATCGGGAGTCGTGATCCGCACGCCGCTGCTCACCGGGTAGTCCTGCACCACGATCGGCGCGCCCGTCGCCTTGTGGACGGCGTTGAGGTGCTCGGTGACCACCTCCGGCCGGGGCGAGTTGACCTGCACCATGAGCGCGGCGAGCCGGTCACCCAGCGCCGCGCGGATCTGCTCGGCCTCCTCCACGGCGGGCGCCGTGGACAGCGCGGTGACACCGACCACGAGCGGCAGGTCCACCGCGCCGACGACCGTGTTGAGCACGCGGCGGCGCTCGGTGGCGTCGAGCCGGGCGGCCTCGCCGAAGACACCGAGCACGGTGAGGCCGCTGGTGCCGATGTCCGCGTAGTGGCGCACGAGGCGGGCCAGCGAGGCCTCGTCGACGTCGAGCGAAGGACCCGTGAACGGGGTGGCGACCACGCCCCAGACTCCGGGCGCGAGGTGATGTGTCATGTCGAGCGCTCCTTGTCGTGCACGGTGGTGTGTCAGCGGCCCGGCCACTGCGGCCTGCGCTTCTCGCGGAAGGCGCGCACACCTTCGATGCCGTCCTCGCTGTCGAGGGCGGCGGTGAGCGCGGGCAGCCGCATCGCGTGGGCCTCGCGCGGAGGAAGGTGTCCCGCGCGCTGCACCATCTGCTTGATGGCGCGCAGGGACGTGGGCGCGCAGGCGAGCACGTCGTCCACCCAACGGTCGACCGTCGCGTCCAACTCGCCTTCCGTCGCCACCTCGTTGACAAGACCCATGCGGTGCAGCTCGGCCACCGGCGCGCGGCGCCCGGTCAGCAGCAGGCCCATCGCCTGCGTGTGCGGCAGCCGGTGCAGGAGCTGGAACACGCCGCCGTCGAGCGGGATGCGGCCCACGCGGGGCTCGGTCAGGCCGAACTGTGCGTGCTCGGCCGCGATGACGATGTCGCAGCCGAGGACCATTTCCATGCCGCCGCCGAGCGCGTACCCGTTGACGCGGGCGATGACGGGGACGTCGAGCGTGGTGCGCAGGCCGAGGCCGCCGAAGCCGTTCGGGTCGAGGTCGGCCCAGTACTCGAGGCCCGTCTTCGGGGTCGCGTCGGCGGACATGTCGGCGCCGGTGCAGAAGGCGCGGGAGCCGCCCCCGGTGACGACCACGGCACGGATCTCGCGGTCGGACTCGATCTCGGACCAGATGTCGTTCAGTCGTGAAGTCGCCTTGCCGTCAAGGGCGTTGAGGACAGCGGGGCGGTCGATGGTGACGCGGGCGAGATGGCCGTCGCGTTCGCGCTCGAAGCGGATCTCGTCGACCGGGGGCGTCTCGTCGCGGGCGGCGCTCATCGCAGGACCCCCTTCTCGCGGAGCAGGGCGATCCGCTCGGCGTCGTACCCGAGCTGCGTCAGGATCTCGTCCCCGTGCTCCCCGAGCCGGGGCGGCACACGGCGTACCGTCGCCTCGGCCGCCGAGAGCTTGATCGGCGCGTTGAGCGCGCGGACCGTGCCGGCCACCGGGTGCCGCATCTCGACGACCATGTCGTTGACGGCGGTCTGCTCGTCTGCGAGCGCGTCGGCGAGGCTGCGGACCGGGGCGCACAGGATGTCCTGCTCCTCCAGACGCTTGACCCAGTACTCGGTGGAGCGTCCCGCGACCGCCGCGCGGAAGATCTCCTGGAGTTCGGGGCGGGCCGCGAACTGCTGGTCCAGCGTGGCGAGTTCGGGACGCAGCGACAGGTCCTCGTCCAGCTCCAGGGCGATGCTGAGGTGGTGCAGCGCGTTGTCCCGGAAGCCGCCGACGAAGATGACCGCGCCGTCCGTGGTCGGGAAGACACCGGTCAGCGGCATCGCCGCCCAGTTGATCTCGGAACCCCTGTTGAGCTGCTGGCAGGCCTCCTGCATCTGCATGTGCAGCATCGAGTCGTACATCGACACCTCGACCCGCTGCCCCTCTCCCGTGCGGTCACGGTGCAGCAGCGCGAGCAGGATGCCCTGGAGCAGGTGCATGCCCGTCGTGTAGTCGCACAGCGTGGTGGCGTACAGGCCGACCGGGTCGTCGTCCGCGGGCCTGCGCCACATCACCCCGCTGTAGGCCTGCGCGACGGCGTCCTGGCCGCCCTTGTGCGCGTACGGACCCGAGCTGCCGAAGCCGGTGCCGCACGCCCAGATGACGCGCGGGTTCAGGGCCTTCAGGTCCTCGTAGCCGAGGCCGAGGCGTTCCATCACGCCCGCGCGGAAGTTGGACACCACGACGTCGGCCGTGCGGGCCAGTTCACGGACTGCGGCGAGGCCCTCCTCGGTGCGGGTGTCGAGGGCGATGCTGCGCTTGTTCCGGTTGATCGACAGGAAGATCGGGTTGTCGAGCCCGGCCTCGTCCGGGATGGACGTGCGGGAGATGTCGCCGGTCCCCGGACGCTCGACCTTGATGACATCGGCGCCGTAGTCGCCGAGCAGCTGGGTCGCGGACGGGCCCATGAAGACCTGCGTGAAGTCGAGGACGGTGACACCCGTGAGCGGCTGGGTGCGGTCCGGTGCGGTGGTGGTCATACGAGGGCCTCCTGCGAAGGCTGCGAGGACTGTGCGGTGGTGGCGGCCGTGGCGTTGGCCGCCGGTACGTCGCCGGGGTCGGCCCCCTGGTCGCGCATGCGGCGCTGGATCACGGCCGGGTCCACATCGCGTACGAGAACGCCCTGCTCGGCGGCGGTGGCCGCGGCGATCCCCGCCGCCTGCCCCATCGCCATGCACGGCGGGATCTCGCGGGACATGCGCTGCGCGTCGGGCGTGGCCGAATAGTGCCGGCCCGCCACGATCAACTGGTCGACGCCGCGCGGCAGCAGCGACCGGTACGGGTAGTAGTAGTCGCGGCCGCGGGCCACGGAGTCCGTGAAGTGCTGCCGCGTGGTGATGTCCTCCTTCGTCATCACGTACTCGCCCTCCAGGAGGCGGGTCTGGCGTACGCCCATCTGCTCGGCGACGTCGAGGAGATACGCCTTCTCGAAGCCGGGCAGCTCCTGCCGGATGGTGTCGAGGGCGGTCGCGATGCGGTCGCGCGCCTCGAACTCGGCCTCGGTGAGGGAGGCCGGGTCGGTGCCGTCGAAGCCGGTCATGTGGGGGCAGTTGCACCACACCACGCCCGGGATGGGTGTCTTGAGCCACCACAGTTCCCAGGCGCCGCCCAGCATCCGCTTGATCTTGCGGTTGAGGGCGCGGACCTCGCGCGGGTGCTCCTGCTCGTAGCGTTCGGCGGCGTCGGTGTCGATGCCGCCGAGCCGGAAGACGAGAGTGGTGAGGTAGCCGGCGCTGGTGTGCGCGGCGCCCGAGCGGGCGGCCACGTCGATGTCCCCTGTGGTGTCGATGACGACATCGCCCATGACCGCCTGCGCCCCCGACTTCGTCTCGCAGACGACGCCCTTGAGCACGCCGTCCTGGACGATCGGCCGCGAGAACCAGCTGTGCAGGCGGAGGTTGACACCGCTCTCGCGCACCAGGTCGTTGGAGACCCGCTTCCAGCCGTCCGGGTCGAAGGCGACGGCATAGCAGATGGGCTTCGGGTTGGTGTGCTGGTGGAAGTCGAAGGCGCCCCAGCGGCCCCACTTCGCCCAGGTCTCGGGCGAGGAGTAGCGGTCCTCGACGGGCGGGTACACGGCGAGGCCGAGCTTCGCCATCCGCTCGACGTACTCGTCGACGACGCCGGTCACGGTGATCTCGTCGCCGTTGATCATGTCGTCGAGGACGAGGACCATGCCGCCGGACGCGAGCCCGCCGAGCGCCGCGTAGCGCTCGAGCAGCGTGACACTCGCGCCGGTCCTGGCGGCGGCGACGGCGGCGCTGACACCGGCAGGGCCGCCGCCCACGACGACGACGTCGGAGCGCTGGACGACGGGGGCCTCGACCGCGTCGAGCGCGATGCGGTCGCCCGTCAGGGCAGGGGGAACTACAGGCACAGCGATGTCCTTACGTTGAGGGGGGTCGGCTTGTAGCGGTCAGTCGCCGGCGCGGACGGCGCCGCGGGCGAAGGCGAGCCGGTAGAGCAGCACACTGAGCAGGCAAAGCACGGCCACGTACGCGGGGAACGCGGCGGCCATGCCGTGGTCCTGGAACCACAGGAGGACGTACGGGGCGGTGCCGCCGAAGCCCGCGACGCCGACGGCGTAGCCGATCCCGACACCGGTGACCCGGCAGTGCATGGGCATGAGGGTGGCGGCGACCGTGTTGTAGAGGCCCATCGTGAACGCGAGGACGGGCGCGCCGACCAGCATCACCACGGTGAACCGGGTGAGTCCGGGGCCCTGGTACACGAGGACGATGAAGACGAGCGCGGCCGTGGCGAGCCGCGAGATCCAGAACGTACGGGAGATCCGTGTGCGGTCGGCGATCCGCCCCACCAGCGGGTACAGACACCCGACCAGCACACCGGAGAGCGTGGTGATCGCGAAGACGGACGAGCTGTCCTCGTGGTGGGTGGTGCGGGCCAGGTTGGGCAGGCCGGTCGTCCACGTGTAGTTGATGGCCTGGGCGCCCGCGACGACGAACACGATGGTGAGCAGGGCGAGTTTGCGGCGGGCGAGCTCGGCCCAGGGTCCGACGGGTGGCTCGTCGGCGGTCGCCTCCGTGGTGCCGGTGGTGTTCTCCAGCGTCTCCGGGAGCGCCCTGCGCAGCCACAGGAAGACACCTCCGGCGAGCGCGCCGATGGCGAACGGGATGCGCCAGCCCCAGGAGTCGAGCGCGTCCTGGCTCAGCACCGAACTGACACCGAAGCACACCAACGAGGCGCCCACGATGCCCACTTGGACGTATATCCCCATGATCGCGCCGAAGCGCGCGGTGTGTCCCTCGGGGGCGAGTTCCACGGCATACGTGGAGTTGAGCGGGGCCTCGATGCCGGTGGAGACACCCTGCACGATCCGGCACAGGAGCAGGATCACGCCCGCCCAGGTGCCGATCGCGGCATGGGTGGGGGCCACGGTGATGACCAGGCTGCTCGCCACCATCGAGCCGATCGAGAACAGCATCACCGACTTGCGTCCCGCCCGGTCGGCGATCCGGCCGAAGACGACGGCGCCGAGCGGGCGCGCCGCGAAACCGACGGCGAAGACGGCGAGCGCGGACATCGTGGAGGACAGGGGATTGGAGGAGGGGAAGAACTGCGGGCCTATGGAGGAGGCCAGCAGGCCGTAGACCATCCAGTCGTACCACTCGACGGCGTTCCCGCCGCCGAGGGCGAGCAGGGCACGACGGGTGGAGACCGGCACACGGGCGGGGGATCTCTGCAAAAGCGATGCCATCAGGCACCTCGCTGGTCGAGGATCGGGCGTGCGCGGATGACGGGCGCGCGCGGCGGTGGGCGCGTCCGGTGGGGTGTGTTCTTCTGTGGGGTCTGTTACGGGGTCCCGGCAAGGGGGCGGCTCACCAGGTAGGCGGTGTGATCACCCAGACCGAACTCGCGGGCTCGTCACCGGGGTTGGCGTACCAGTGCGGCACGCTGCTGGAGTACGTGATGGAGTCGCCGGGGTACAGGCGGTGCCGGACGCCGTCGAGGTAGACGTCCTTGACCCCGCTCAGCACGATGCCGAACTCCTCGCCGTTGTGCCGGAACGGGGTGTCGCTCGAGTCGTGCCCCGGCTCGGTCTCCACCCAGATCGACTCCAGTGCCCCGCTGAGCGTAGGAGTGAGCAACTCGTAGCGTGCGCCGGTGAGTTCGGCGGATCCGTGGAAGTCGAGGCCTCGCCGCTCGTTGTGGCGCACGACGGGCGAGACCTGGTCCGCCAAGTGGAAGAGACGACCGATGGGGATGTCCAGGCCGTGCGCGATCTGGGCGAGCGTGGCGAAGGAGGGGTTGCCCTTGCCCCGCTCGACCTGGCTGATGAGGCCGACGCTGACGCCGGCCGCCTTGCTGAGCGCGTCCAGAGTGAGCCCCGACTGCTTGCGGGCCGCCCTGACCTGCAGTCCCACGGTGGCGACGAGGGCGTCCACATCGGGCTTGGCCTCACTCATGGACGTACCTGCCTCTGCCGTGTCGGGCGTCCCCGCGCGGCACGGAACACCGGCGGGCTCAACGACGATTCAACTGCACGACGCCGCGCCCGACAAGAGGCATGTTGAAATTCTTCAAGATGCTGAAAACGGTGGGCGGTTGAGACACCCCTCCCGCCCGTGCCTCAGCCCAGCGCACCCGCGTGGTACTGAACTCCCGGGTTCCACAGCAGGAAGCCCTTGATGCCGTCGGAGCGGGCCGCGTCGAGCTGGGCGCGGACCTCCTTGTCGCCGTAGGAGACACCGAGGGAGAAGTCCTGGATCCAGGGGATGATCTGCGCGTCGGTGTGCCGGGTCTTCTTCGCGAACGCGGCGAGGGAGCGCTTGGTGATCGGGTACGGGTGCGAGTTGGGGTCCGAGACGCCGTACTCGCCCTTCGCCCAGTGCGAGGGGTAGATCATCGGCGCGATGTAGTCGGCCTCCTGCGCGAGCATGCCGACGTCCTGGGCGATCTCCTTCGGCCGGTCGACGGCGATGCCGAACACCGAGACACCGAGGAACGCGTTGTGCTTGCGCACGGCGGCGCGGGTCTCGCCGACGACATCGGCGACGGACCGCTCGGGGCTCGTGTGTCCGAGGCCGGGAAAGGACATCTTGCTGATCGGGCCGTCGGGACGGCGGATGTAGTCGTAGAGGACGTCGTCGAAGCCCAGCTTCGCGGCCTCCGCGGCCAGGTCGATGTTGTACTGCCTGACCTCCTTGTTCGCGAAGTTGGTGAACGACAACTGGCCGTAGCTGCCGCCGTTGTAGGCACCCCCGCCCGGCGTCCGCACGACGCGGTCGCGGTGTCCCGACTTCCAGGACTTGGTGGCGAGGATCGGATCGCGGAAGGCGACGATGCGGCCGACGACCGTGCCGCCCGCGGCGTGGATCTCCTTGACGGCCTTCTTCGCGTCGTAGTAGCCCTTGGCCGCGCCGATGCTCCGGGCGAGGGGCACCTTCGAGTTGTAGCCGACCTCTCCGAGCTCGTCCTTGATGTCGAGCTGCACGGCGTTGATCTTCTTCTGCTTCAGCATCCTCATGACCGGCTTCCGCAGCGCGTCGGATGCCCAGCCCTGCGCGCTCACGTGCACGGCCCGCAACAGCGGCCGGTGCACGGTGAGATCGGCGTCCCGGCGGGCCGTGTTGCCCGCGGCGTCGGTCGCGGTGACCGTCGTACGTCCCGGTGGGCGCGGGAGCCGGACGGCGAAGGCGCCGTCCTTCGCGGGCTTCGCCGTGTGCCCCGCGACCGATATCGTCCGGGCGCCTGCCGCCGTGCCCTTGACGGTGACGGGTTCGCGGAAGCCGGCCGCCTTGGTGTCCGCCACCGTGAGACGGGGCGCCTTGGTGTCCACGGTGATTTTTCGGACAACCTCGGTGTCGCCCGTGGGCCACGAACCGGGGTGGGTGACACGCAGTTCGTGGGTGCCGTCCTTGATGTCACCCAGGCCGACCGAGAGGGCGCCGGCGCTGCCGTGCGCGGCCCGCGTCCGGAGCGGCTCGCCGTCGAGGGTGACCTTCGTGCCCTTGAGCTCGTCGCCCTCGCCGCCCGTGACCTCGAACTCTCCCTGGCGCAGGAGCCGCGCGCCCAACTTGCCGTCGTTCGGCAGGCCGACGACGTTCAGGGTGGTTCCGTGTGGGGCGCGTAGCGAGAGTGTGCCGCCTATGGCGAGAACCAGTGCGAGCAGTACGCAGACGAGGATGACCGGCCGTCTGCGCGGGAAGCCCGCCGGGGAAGCACTGGCCGCGGAGTCGGAAACGGAACCGGATGTACGGGAGGCGGTGGGGCGGAGCCAGTTCTTCCAGTCGAGCCGCATCAGCAGATCCTCCAGGAGGTCTCGTGCGTCGTGGTCTGTCCTGTCTTTTTCGCGTACGCCGGCTTCATCGGCTTCATCGGATCGGCACAACTGCCGTAGCTGCTCTGGTCCTTGGGACGGGCGCGGTGTCCTGTGGCGGTACCGGGAGCAATGCGCCGGATGAGGGGGCCAAGGCTCCGCGGTCCGCCGGTGACCGGCAGGCTTCCCGTTCCCCGGCGTCCGGACACCCTTCAGGGGCAGCGAAACCGGCCAAACCTCCGGCGCCTTCCAAGGTGCGCGCCAACGAACTGGGCGCCGTGCCGGTGCTCATGTACCACCAGATCGTCGAGCACCCGAAGAGCGCGTACGACCGGACACCCAAGGACCTCCGCGCCGAACTGGAACGCCTGGTGCGCGAGAAGTACGTGCCGGTGACCGCGGCCGACTACGAGACGGGGAACATCGACATCCCGGCCGGCACCCACCCCGTCGTCCTCACCTTCGACGACTCCACCGACAGCCAGCTCCGCCTCAGCGCCGACGGCCGGCCCACCGACGACTGCGCGGTCGGCGTCCTGCGCGCCGTCGCCCGCGCCCACCCGGAATTCAAGGCCCGCGCCACCCTGTTCGTGAACGGCGACGCCTTCGCCGCGACCGGCCAGAAGAAGGCGCTGACCTGGCTGAAGAAGAACGGCTTCGAGATCGGCAACCACACCCTCGACCACGCCAACCTCGCGCAGAGCGGCACCGCGAAGGCCCGCGACCAGATCGCCGAGGGCCAGAAGTCCATCGTGCGCGACGTCCCCGGCACGGACGTCCGCTCGCTCGCCCTCCCGTACGGCATCCAGCCCGAGCCCGCCAAGCTGGCCCTGACGGGCAGCGCGTCCGGCACGACGTACAAGAACCGCGGCGTCTACCTCGTCGGCGCGAACCCGGCCCCGTCCCCGTACGCGGACTCCTTCGACCCGGCCGCGATCCCGCGCATCCGCTCGGCCCCCGCCAAGGGCAAGGACGCCAATTACAGCTCCACGCACTGGCTCGACCAGCTCGCCGCCGGGAAGATCGCCCGTTACACGTCCGACGGGGACCCGGACCACATCTCGTATCCCAAGGACACGGCGACGAAGCCGAGCAAGGCGGCGGGGGAGGGGAAGCTGCGGGCGTACTGACTGGGCAGGCGGGCGGTGGAAGCGCGCCGCGTCACAGCGCCGGTGAGGCGTCCTCCCGTTCCGGCACCAGGCCGAGTTCCCGGGCCAACAGCACGGTCGTGAGCCGGTCGTGGGAGCCGAGCTTGCGGTAGAGATGCTCGCGGTGCTTGAGCACCGTGTGCACGGTGATGCCCAGCCTGCGGGCGCTGGCCTCCGCCGTGAGGCCGCGCGCAAGGAGCGCGAGCACCGTCAGCTCGCGGGGCGTGATGCCGTGCGCGGCGGCCCGGCGCTCCGGCGCCTCCGCAGGGCCCGCCCCCGGCATCGCGCGGCGCAGCGCCTCGAGCCCCCGCAGATGCGCGTCGAGCCCGGTCAGCAGCGGCTGGAGGCGCCGCGCGACGGCGCGGTCCCGCCCGCCGAAGTCCGAGCCGCCCCGCCCGATCACCAGAGCGCGGACGACACCCGGCGGCGCCCGCAGCGGCACCGCGAGCTGACGGGTGACGCCGATGGTCTCGCGGCCGGCGACGTGCGCCTCGCTGCGCCACCAGGCCGCGTCGGCCACGTCGTCGAGCGTCAACGGGCCGCTGTGACCGGCGGCGTACAGCCGCATGACGGGGTGGGCACGCATGTGTCTGGTGATGAGGGTGTTCATCGGCCGGCCGCTGACCCAGTCCGGATGCCCGGTGACCATCTGTCCGGTGCCCGCGTCCCAATGGAGGGCGACCAGCACGCTGACGTCGCCGCGCAGGCAGGTGCCGAGTCCGGTGAGCAACTGCGGCCAGGACGGGCCGGGGCCCGGGTCGCCGTACACGGCGGCGGCGAGGTCGAGCATCTCCTCGTAGTCCTGCACGGACAGGTCCCTCATGGGGCCAGTCTGGCCCGGCGGGCCTGATCCCTTCCATCAAATCCGGTCCATCGAATCCGGGCAGCTGTCAGAGCGGCCGTCCGGGCAGCCGGCGCGGGCTCCCCTCCGGGGCGCGCCGGCTGTGTCTAGTGGGAGTCCGAGGACAGGGTCCGGAGCCGGCGTCCTGTGACGGTGAAGGCGACGGAATAGCTCAGGGTCTCCTCGGCGTCGAGGAACTCCAGGAAGACCGCGACGGCCCTGTCCGCCGCGGCCGGCGACCCCAGGGCGTGCGCGAGGAACGGGCGCGCGATGTCCAACTTCAGTTCCCAGTGGGCCCGTTCCGCCTCCGGCACCCGCCCCGCGATCAGGTGATAGGGCTCCACGCGCACGGACAGCTCGCGCAGTCCGGCCGCGTAGGCCAGCCGGCGCAGGGTGCGTCCCGCATGGGGATCGAAGCCGGCCGCACGCAGCGCGGGCGCGACCCGGGCGAGCAGCGCGCCCAACTCCCCGGGAACGGGATCGTGCCAGACGAGCTGACCGTCGAGGTCGAACAGCACGACCGCCCCGCCGCCGCGGGTGACGCGTGCCATCTCGGCGACCGCCGCGCCGCGGCGCTCGACGTACTGGAGCAGCAGCCGGCTGTACACGACGTCGAACGAGCCGGTGGCGAAGGGGAGTTGGCAGGCGTCCGCGCAGCAGCGCCAGTGAGCCGGTGTCACGCCCCCGGGCGCTCCCGCGGCCAGCCGTCCGGCGCTGACGTCGACGGCGACCACCTTCGCCGCGGGCCACCGCCGCAGGACGGCGGAGGCCACGTGCCCGGGGCCCGCGCCGACGTCCAGCACCGTCGCGCGCGGAGACATGACGTGCGACAGGTGTGTCCGCATCCATCGCGGGGCGTCCGCCTTCGCCTCGAGGCGGGCGGCCTCCCGGGGATCCTCCATGAGGTACCGGTTCGTCATGCGCGGGCCCGCCGGTCCGGTGCGGACCCGTCTCCCGGGTGCCCGTACAGGGCGTCTATGTGCCGGTAGAAGTCGGCGTACCCCTCGGCGAGCCAGATCGCCAGGGAGTACGGGGCGATCGGCTGGGCCCCGGCCTCGCGAAGGAACCGGCCCGTCCTGGGGTCGGTCGCCACCGGAATCGCGCCGAGCGGGAACCACTCGTAGGCCGCGCACGCGCGGGGCAGGAGCCTGCGGACCACCCGCTCGGCCCCCGCCGCGTCCAGCGCGGGGTCGACGAGCAGGTCGAGGCGGTTCTCCAGGAAGGACAGGTTGAGCCCCAACGGCCCTTCGTGGGCGAGGGCAGCGCCGGTGAGACGGCCCTGCTCGCCCGGGTGCAGCCAGATCCGGCGCCTGCGCCGCAGCCCGACCGTGCGGTAGACGGAGTCCACCCGCGTCAGCAGCAGGTCGTCCGTCCACAGTTCCTCTGCCCGCGCGTACAGGGCCCCGCGCGTGCGGACGGCCAGGGCGGCGAGTTCGGCACATGCCCCGTCGCCGTCCCATTCGGGCGTCGGCGCGTGGTCGTCCGGGTCCGCGAGGGACCGCGCGACCGCCAGGGGCACCATCAGGTAGTCGCCGGGCGTGACGGACCCGGTACCGGGCGGCAGCCACTTCTCCAGAGTCCCGAACACCGGTCCCATGTAAGGGTGGTCGGGCCGGATCCACATCTGCATGGCGCCGATGTGCCCCTCGCGCATCGTCGCCTCCTGGGTCGCCAGAATCACGGCCCGCACGGCCTCCGGCGGCCCCGAGTTGACCAGGTGCTGCGCGTGCCAGCAGGTCCCGGTGGAGCGCCACATCGCCATCGAGGCGAGAGCGTCGTCGGGCGTGCGACGCAGCACCACCCGCAGCAGCGAGCGGCCCGCCGTGGCGGCCCTCTCCCAGTTCTCCAGGATCAACGGCAGGAAGGGCTCAAGGCGCGCCACCTTCTCGGCGTAGAGGAGCTGCGATTGCGCGTAGTGGTCGAAGAGGCGGTGCGGGGCGAGGGCGTTCACCTCGCAGCCGAACTCCGCGTAGCTGTCCGCCGGACCCTCCGCCGGGTCCACCGGCACGTCCTGGCACGGGACCACCTCGGGCGGCGCCGGGCGCGGAGCCCGCTCGAACGACGAGAGATCCGCTCCGCCGCGCGCGTGGGGACCCGACATGGGCTCGGCTGGGGCGGTCGAGGGCTGCCCGGCCGAACCCCTGGCGTGCGGCCCGGTTGCCTCGGCGGAGTCGGGGTGCGCCGGCCGCTGGGCCGGGCGCTTTTTCGGTTGTGGTTCCAGTCGTGGTTCTGGCCGATAGAACGTCATGGCAACGACGCTGGCACCGCCCCGCGGGCCCGGGTATGGGAACAACTTCTGATTGACGGCGGGCGCTGCGCCCCCTCGTGGGCCGTCCGACACACCACCGGCGGCCCCGCATAGCCTGGACGCATGAGTGAGCTGTTTCCCCGTGCGCGCCGAGCCGTCGCTCCCGGAGCCGTGCACGTGCCGGACTGGCTCGCCGTCGAGGAGCAGCGGGCGCTGCTCGAACAGTGCCGCGCGTGGGCGAAGCCACCTGCCGGGCTCCGGGAGGTGACCACTCCGGGTGGCGGCCGCATGTCGGTGCGGCAGTTCGGGCTCGGCTGGCACTGGTTCCCGTACGGGTACGCGCGCACGGTCGTCGACGGCGACGGGGCGCCCGTGAAGCCGATGCCGGACGAACTGGTGGCGCTCGGCCGGCGCGCGCTCGGCGCCGCCTACGACGGGTGGCCCGGCGACGAGCCGTACGACATCGCCTTGATCAACTACTACGACACGGGCGCCCACATGGGCATGCACAAGGACCGCGACGAGAAGTCCGCGGCGCCGGTGGTGTCCGTCAGCCTCGGTGACACCTGCGTCTTCCGGTTCGGCAACACCGAGACGCGTACGAAGCCGTACACGGACGTCGAGCTGCGCAGCGGGGACCTGTTCGTGTTCGGCGGGGAATCACGGTTCGCGTACCACGGGGTGCCGCGCACCGAACCGGGGTCGGCGCCGCCCGGGCTCGGACGGAGCGGGCGGCTCAACATCACGCTGCGGGTGAGCGGGCTGTAGGCCCGCAGGACCCGGGGGCGGCCGTCGCGGCGGCGCTCACCGGCTACCATTCCTGAGCGTGATCAGGGCGAGGAGTTGCTGATGGGCGGCGGCAGGGCGGCTTCCGGGACCGGGGGCCACACGGCGGGCGAAGGGGCCGGGCGGCCACCACGTCTGGAGCGGGGGCGCAGCGCGCTCGGTCCCGCGCTCGAACTCGTCCACACCGGGCGGGCCCCCACCCGCGCCGTGCTCACCGCGGAACTCGGCGTGACCCGCGCGACCGCGGGCGCCGTCGCCGCGGAGCTGGAGGCGCTCGGCCTCATCCGCATCGACGCGAAGCCCAGCGCGGCGTCCGGCTCCCAGGGCCGCCCCTCGCACCGCCTGTCCGTCGCCGACGACGGACCGGTGGCACTCGCCGCGCAGGTCCACTCCGACGGCTACCGGGCGGCGCTCGTCGGCCTCGGCGGCGGCATCGTCGAGACCACGCCGGGCTGCGAGATCATCGACCCGGACCCGGCGGACGTACTGCGTTCGGTGGTGGAGGCGGGCGTCCGGCTCCTCGAATCCACCGGCCGGCGCTGCGTGGGCGCCGGCCTGGCCGTGCCCTCCGCGGTCGCCGAACCCGACGGCACGGCCCTCAACCCGCTCCACCTGGCCTGGCCGGTGGGCGCTCCGGTGCGGCAGATCTTCACCGACTGCGTACGGGAAGCGGGCCTGGACATCCCGGCGTTCGCGGCCAACGACGTCAACCTCGGCGCGCTCGCCGAACACCGCCACGGCGCGGGCCGCGGCGCCCGCGACCTCCTGCTCGTGGCGACGGGACACCGGGGGGTCGGCGGAGCCCTGGTCCTCGACGGCCACCTGCACACCGGCAGTTCGGGCCTCGCCCTCGAGGTCGGCCACCTCACGGTGAACCCCGAGGGCCGCCCCTGCCACTGCGGAAGCCGCGGCTGCCTGGACGTCGAGGCCGACCCGCTCGCCTTCCTCACGGCGGCGGGCCGCGCCCCGGACCCCGGCGGCTCGCTCCTCTCCCAGGCCCGCGGCCTGCTGACCGAGGCGAAGGACGACCCGGACGTCCGCGCGGCGAAAGACCTCCTCATCGACCGCCTCGGCCTCGGCCTCGCGGGCCTCGTCAACATCCTCAACCCGGACCGCATCGTCCTCGGCGGCCTCCACCGCACCCTCCTGGACGCCGACCCGGACCGCCTGCGCGCGGTGGTCGCGGACCGTAGCCTGTGGGGCCGCAGCGGCAGCGTCCCCATCCTGGCCTCGACCCTCGACCACAACAGCCTGGTGGGCGCGGCGGAACTGGCATGGCAGCCGGTCCTGGACGACCCTCTGGGGGCGCTCAGCGGGGGGTGACAGCCACAGGCTCGACGACCGGTTCCGTACCGGTCCGTTGCCTACGCGCCGTCAGATCCGGTACGAGCGAGGCGATCCCGGCGAGCGCGAGCGCCAGACCGAGCCACAGCGGTGCCCGCAGCCCGTACGCGTCGATGACGACACCGCCCACCGAAGTGGCGATGACGATGCCGAGCGTGATGAACGAGGAGTGGACGGTGTTCACCAGCGCCCCCGCGTTCCCCCGGCGCTGCACGCGTACCACCATCGCCGGGTTCATGGTGACACCCACCAGACCGATGCCCAGCATGCACGCCACGGCCGCCGCACTCAGCTGCGCGAACAGCGCGAACCCCAGGAGGAAAAGGGAGTTGAGGACAAGCCCCGCCAGCAGCACGGTCAAGGTGTGCCGGTCGGCGAGCCGCCCCGTCACCGTGTTGCCGATGACGGTCGCCGCGCCGTAGGCGACCAGCAGGAGCGGGACGGTACCCGCGCCGAACCCGGAGACCTCGGTGAGGATCGGGCCCAGATAGCTGAACGCGGCGAACGTCGCGCCGATCACGAGCGTGCTCGTCGACAGAGTCAGCCACAGTCGCACCGACCTGAACACGCCGAATTCCTCCCGCAGTTGACCGCCGCCCTCACTCTTCGGCACCTCCGGCACCCCGATGAGCGTCGCCGCCGCGGCGAGCACCGCGATCCCCGAGATCACCCAGAACGCGGCGCGCCAGCCGAACCGGTCACCGATGAACGTGGACAGCGGAAGCCCGAGCAGCGTCCCGAGCATCAGCCCGTTGAGCGCCACGGAGACGGCGCGGCCGCGCACTTCGGGGCGGGTGAGCTGCGCGCACATGGCAAGACCGATACCGAAGAAGGCCTGCGAGGCGACCCCGGTGACGATCCGCGCCACCAGCATCACCGCGTACGTCGACGCGGTCGCGGCCAGCACATTGCCCGCGAGGAACACCGCGAACAGCACCATCAGGGCTCGCTTCTGAGGGACCTTCAGCAGGGCGACCGTCAGAAACGGACCGCCGAACGCCATGGCCGTGGCGAAGGCGGTGATGAGATACCCGATCTGCGGGATCGTCGCGTCCAGCCCGTCCGCCATCTGAGGCATCAGGCCGGCGACGACGAACTCGCTGGTGACCATCGCGAAGATGCCGAGGGCCAGGACGTATACGGCGCGTGGCATGGGTGTCCTCCAGGGAACATCAGCAGAGAGTTGTTTTGGATGGATCAGCACAAAAAGAGGGCATGGCTGATCGAGGCGAGTGCCCGGCGGGTGCTGGTGCTGGTGTGGGGTCGGGGTCAGTTGGTGAGTGCGTCCAGGGCGATGTGTGCCGTGGACTCCAGGGTTGCCCGGTCGGCGCCGCCCTGTCCGGCGACGCGCATCCCGCCGACCACGGCATTGAGGAAGCGCGCCAGCTCGTCCGCCGGGCGTCGCGAGGTGATCGAGCCGTCGCGCTGTCCGGCCGCGATCACGGATCGCAACGTCGCGAGCCGGACGTCCAGGTCACGCTCCAGGAGGCGCGCAGACTCCGGGTCGCGCCCCGCGAGCTCCACCGTGGTGTTCACCGTGAGGCAGCCGCGGCTGCGGCCGTCCTTGCGGGTCGCGGTCTCGGTGTCGACCGTCATCGCGAAAAAGGCGCGGATCCGGTCGAGCGGCGAGCGCTCGGCGTCCTCGAGGATCGCGAGCTGGTTCGACGTCATTTGCTCGATGTAGCGGGCCAGTGAACGCGTGAACAGGTCGTGCTTGCTGGCGAACGTGTTGTAGATGCTGCTGCGGCCCAGTCCGGTGGCGGTGCACAGGTCTTGCGTGGAAGTGGCCTCGTAGCCGTTTTCCCAGAAGGCGTGCATCGCCGCGTCCAGGGCCCGCTCCTCGTCGAACATCCTCGGTCGGGCCATACGGGAACGCTACCTGTTTTGGATCGCTCGGTGCAATACATGCTTTGAAGAGGACAATGGCGGTGGCGGTGGCGATGGCCCGCGCCTCACCGCCACTCGACCGAGAACGCCTGTGCCGGGTTGTCCACCAGGATCCGCTCCACCGCCTGTTCCCCCAGTGCCGCCTCGAGGCGTGGGCGCACCCGGCGCAGCAGATACGGCATGCCGGGGCCGCCCGTCACCGAGCGCGCCCCGGCCGTCGTGGTGTCGCCGCCGAGCAGGAGGCGGTCCGCGTGGCCCGCGTCGGCGAGGGACGCGAGGGCGTCCGGCATGCGCCAGTCCGTGGCGTGGTTCGCCCGTGACGGGCCGTCGAAGGCCAGGTACGCGCCCGAGTCCGCGGCCTCCCGGTGGATCACGAGGTCGGGAGAGCGGTTGAGGTGGCCGAGGATGACGCGATGCGCGGGCACCTCCAACTCCTCGCACAGCAGGTCGAGTACGTCCAGCGCGCCCGTGCCCAGCTCCAGGTGCAGGGCGATCGGCGCCCCCGTCGCGTGGTGCGCCTCCGCCGCGGCCGCCATCGTCCAGCGGGCGTGCGCGTCGAGTGTGTGAAAGCCGCCCGCGACCTTGATCAGGCCCGCGCGTACGCCGCTGTCGCCGATGCCCTCGGTGAGCTCGCGCACGAAGACCTCGGCGAGGTCGGTGCGCCGCTCCGCCAGCAACTCCTCGGCGTAGTGGGCCGATTGGTGCATGCCGGTGGCGGCCACGATGCGCACCCCGGTCGCCTCTGCGAGCGCGGGCAGTTCCGCGGCGTGCCGGCCGAGCCCGTACGGCGTCCACTGCACGACGGTGCCGCCGCCCACGGCCGCGTACGCCTCCAGTTCCTGGCGCGCGAGTTCGGCGTCGTCGAGTTCCTGTCCCGGCAGCATCGGGCTGCGGAAGAACAGGTGGTCGTGTGCGTCGACGACGCCCAACTGGGCCGGTTCCAGGTCGCCTTGAACGCTGCGGACGGCCCCGCTCACCACTGCCGCCCTCGGGTCAGGGTGTCGCGTTCGGGCTGGGAGAGGTGCAGGACCTGATAGCGGGCGCCGGGGGCTTTGGGGGTGTCGTGCTCCCAGACCGAGAACGTCAGCAGCTCCCAGGTGCGGGGGTCGATGGCCGACGCCGCGAACAACACGCCCTGTTCCTGCGCGAGTTGCGCGGTGTCCTCCACCGCCTCGGCGGTCAGCTTCGGGAGGTCGGCGCCCGCCTCGATCGGCGTCCGCTGCCGCACGGCCGTCCGCGCCGGCGCCGTGGCCGCGGCCCCCTCCTCGTACGCGACACCCGTCCAGTGCTGCACGACGGGGCGCCCGAAGTCGGCGACGATGCCCTGGAATCCGGGGCCCCAGAGGAAGGAGTTCATGCCGGCCGGTGACTTCCACAGGTAGAACGGGGCGTACTGGTTCACCGGCGAGTCGTCCACGCCGCGCTCCCGCATCAGGTACGCCTTGACTCCGAGGCCGGGGAAGTCGTCGAGCGCGTGGCCCCTGGTCGCCACCCGGCCGCGGATGATGTCCATGTCGTAGTCGGCGGGGAGCGTGATCTCGTACTGCATCGCGTGCATGAATCGCGTCCTCAGTGGTCGGCGGTGGCGGACGGGGTGGGGGAGAGGAGTGCCAGCAGGCCGCGCGCGCCCGCGTCGAACGCCGTCGTGTCGCCCGATGCCCGGGCCAGGACGTAACCGCCCTGTACGGTCGCCACGACCGCCGCCGCGATCTCGCGCGGCACCAGGTGCGGGGCCAACTCGCCGCTGTCGACGCCCTCTTGGACGACCTCGGCGATCCGGCCCTCGACGTACGCGATCGTCTCGTCGACCGGCGCCCGCAGTTCGTCGCTGGCGATCACGTCCGGGTCCATCGTCAGCCGCCCGACGGGGCAGCCGCGCAGCACGTCCCGTTCGCGGAGCAGATACGCCGCTATCCGCTCGTACGCCGAACCGCCACCGGCCAGCAGCCGGTCGACCGCGGTCCGCATCTCGTCCCCGGTGACCTTGATCGCGGCGAGCGCCAGGTCCTGCTTCCCGGTGAAGTGGTGGTACATGCTGCCCTGGCCGACGCCCGCGCGCTGCAGGATCGCCTTCGGGCTGGTGCCCACGTACCCGCGCTCCCAGAGGAGTTCGCGGGTGGTCTCGATCAGTCGCTCGGGGGTGGTGGCCATGACCGCACCGTACATACCAGTAGTTACAGAATCAACGCGGGAGGCCACGAAAGGGCCCGGCGGAAGGCTGTCCGCGCTCACATCCACTGCACGCCGTCGACCTCGTGCTCCCGCACCCGGTGCCCGATCATCCGGCGCAGCAGATCGTCGGGCACGGGCCGGTCGTACGGCAGCTTGACCGAGCCCTTGCCGGTCGTGAAGTCGGTGAGGTCGGCCGCGAACGCCTCGCGGGTGCCCGGGGTGAAGACGACGTTCGCGTGCTTCGTGAAGCCGTTCACCGTGAACAGGATCGTCCCCGACGGGTGCACCCACGCGGGTTGCCCCCACTTGAGCGCCTCGGTCGCGTCGGGAACCGCCTCGCGCGCCAACGCCCGTACGTGGTCGAGCAGTTCACGGCCCGGGCCGTCGAAACCGGCGATGTACTCGTCCATGGTTCGTGCCTTGCTCATGGTGTCAGTCTGGCATGCGCGCGCCCCGCCGGTACCAACCGGTGAACGTAGCGTCCGAGCACCCCGAGCATCAGCACCTCGCACCCGAGCAGCACCCGTTCCACCAGCCCGATCAGCTCCCGGCCACCCGGCCCCGCCGAGTACGCCATCGCCGCGGCCCCCGCCAGCGCGACCAGGGACAGCGTGCGCAGCCACCACGCGGTCCGCCCCGCGCGGGAGGCGAGCCGCCGCGCCAGGATCAGCCCGGCCACCGGCAGCGCCGCGAACGCCGCGACGGACGCGTAGCGGTGCACATACGCCGACCCGGTCAAGTGCGTGGTCAGCGGATCGGTCGGCACCACGGCCGCCAGCACGAGCCCCGCGCCCCAGACCGCCAGCAGCACGGACGGCAGCCCGCGGACCGCCGTGAGCCGCTTCCTCGCCACCACCAGGAGCAGCAGCGAGATCACGCCGAGCGACGCCATGGCCGTCTCGATCGGGCCCCCGCGGTCGAGCGCGGCGAAGTCGCTGACGGTGAGGGACAGCGGATCGAGCCCGGGATCGGTGTCCCGGGGAGCCAGCAGGGCCGCGCCGACGGCCAGGAGGACGGCGGCCCACACCGCGGGGGCCAGCAGCCGGCTGAAGGTGTCTCGTCTCGGAGTGGTCACGCCCCGATCCTCCGGCCGGGGAGGACCCGCACACCATGGGGGCCGCCCCGGAGCCGCCCCTGACCCGGCCCCTTACACGGGTCAGGGGCGACCGGGCGGCCGGGAGCAGCCCCGCCCCCTGCGCGTACTCCCCAGGGGGTACGCGCAGTGCCGCTGGCCGTACGACGACTTCGACCCCCTGTCGGCGCGACGCTCGAGTCATCACCACCACCCGGCACACCGTCGGGCGCCACACCCACCTCGGGAGATGAGTCTCATGATGAGCCAGCTGCAGACCCTCGCGGCGTTCGGGCCCGGCGACGGACCCGGCCCCTGGATCCTGTTCTTCCCGCTGATCTGGGCGGCCGTCGTCATCGGCGTCGTCACGCTGCTGCGCCGCACCGTCTGGCGCGGCCGACGCGGACCGTGGCGCCCCGTCGGCCCCCGCTTCGCCGAGAACTCGCCGATCGCCGTGCTCGGCCGGCGCTTCGCCGCCGGTGAGATCGACGAGGACGAGTACTGGCGCCGACTGACCGTACTCAACGAGGAGTTCGGCCACGACAGCCACTACGCCGACTACGGCGGTTTCGGCGGCTACGGCCGGTACGGCACCGATGGCACCAACGGCACCAGCGGCGTCGAAGGCAAGACGAAGGGCGGCGCGTCATGACCACCGCCACCACGACCCTCACCTCCACCACCCCCACCGCCCTCGCCGCGCGCGTCGACAACGCCGTCAAGGTGTACGGCTCCGGGGACACCGCCGTCCGTGCCCTCGACGGCGTGAGCGTCGGCTTCCGCGCCGGACGGTTCACCGCGATCATGGGCCCGTCCGGCTCCGGGAAGTCGACCCTGATGCACTGCGCGGCGGGCCTCGACACCCTCACCGAGGGAGCCGCGTACATCGGTGACACCGACCTCGGCTCCCTCGACGACCGCCGCCTCACGCTGCTGCGACGCGACCGCGTCGGCTTCGTGTTCCAGGCGTTCAACCTCGTCCCGACGCTGAACGTCGCCGAGAACATCACCCTGCCGATCGACCTGGCCGGCAAACGCCCCGACCGTGAGTGGCTCGACGCGCTGATCGATGTCGTAGGACTTGGCGACCGGCTGCACCACCGGCCCGCCGAACTCTCCGGCGGACAACAGCAACGCGTCGCCGTGGCACGGGCGTTCGCGGGCCGGCCCGACGTCGTCTTCGCCGACGAACCCACCGGCAACCTCGACTCCCGATCCGGCGGCGAGGTGCTCCGCCTCCTCGGCGACGCGGCCCGCCACTCCTCGCGCACGGTCGTCATGGTCACCCACGACCCGGTCGCCGCCGCCCACGCCGACGAGGTCGTCTTCCTCGCCGACGGCCGCCTCGTCGACCGGATGGAACGGCCGACCGCGGACCGGGTACTCGACCGGATGAAGGCCTTCGACGGGCCGGCTCCGGCGGAGGGAGGCGGACCGTCATGAACGCCTCCGTCCGCCTCAGTCTCACCTCGCTGCGCGCCCACAAGCGGCGCTTCGCCGGAACGTTCAGCGCCGTCCTGCTCGGTGTCGCGTTCCTCGCCGGCACCCTCGTCATGGGCGACACCCTGCGCGCGAGCTTCGACTCGATGTTCGCGGGCGCCAGCAGCGGCACCGACGCCGTCGTGCGCTCCGCCGACGTCATCACCACCCCCGGCGAGAGCCAGGGCACCCGCCGCCCGGTGGACGCCTCGCTCGCCGCCGACCTGGCGAAGGTGCCGGGCGTCGCCGCCGCGGCGCCGAACATCCAGGGCGCCGGTCAACTCATCGACGCCCACGGCAAACCCATCGGCGGTCAGGGCCCGCCCACCCTTGCCGGGAACTGGATCAACGACCCGAAGCTCAACGCGTACCAGCTCGCCGAGGGCCGCACGCCGCACAAGAGCGGCGAGGTCGTCATCAACCGCGGCGCCGCGAAGAACGGCGACCTGAAGGTCGGTGACACGACGACACTGCGCACGCCCGACCCGGTCAAGGTCACGATCGTGGGCCTGGCGACCTTCGGCGGCGAGGACGGCATGGCGCAGACCACGTTCACCGGCATGACCCGCGCCGACGCCGAGAAGTACCTCACCCCGAAGCCGGGGGAGGCCTCCACCATCCAGGTGCGTGCGGGACCCGGCGTGAGCCAGCAGCAGCTCGTCGACACCTTGAGCGGCAGGCTCCCCAAGGGAGTTGAGGCGATCACCGGCCAGGACTCGGCGCAGGAGAACACCGACATGATCTCCGGCCAGTTCCTCACCCTCTTCACGACCTTCCTGCTCGTGTTCTCCGGCATCGCCCTGCTCGTCGCGACCTTCTCCATCCACAACACCTTCGCCATCGTCGTGGCCCAAAGGGCCCGCGAGAACGCGCTGTTGAGGGCCCTCGGTGCGGCCCGCAGGCAGATCGCCGGCGCGACCCTCGTCGAGGCGACCGCGGTCGCCGTGGCGGCCTCCGCCGTCGGACTCGCGGGCGGCATCGGCATCGCGGCAGGGCTCCAGGCGCTGTTCCCGGTCATCGGATTCCCGTTCCCCGACGGGGAGTTGGTGGTCAGCCCGCTGTCCATGCTGCTGCCGCTGGCCGTCGGCATCGTGGTGTGCGTCGGCTCGGCCCTGCTGCCCGCCATGCGCGCCGGACGCACCGCGCCGCTGGCCGCGCTGCGCGAGAGCGCCGTCGACGACTCCGGTGCCTCGCGGCGCCGCGCAGTCCTCGGTGGTGTGCTGGGCGCGGCAGCGATCGCGGCGACACTCGTAGGTGTTCTGGTGTCCCCGTCGATCACCCTCGCCGGCATCGGCGCCGTCCTGGTCCTCGCGTCGTTCGTCGTGCTCGGCCCCGTCGCTTCCACGTCCGCCGTGCGGGCGCTCGGCGCCCCGCTCGACCGGCTGCGCGGTGTCACCGGCGGGCTCGCCCGGCGCAACGCCCTGCGCAGCCCGAAGCGCACCGCCGCCACGGCGAGCGCCCTGATGATCGGTGTCGCGGTCGTCTCCCTGTTCACCGTCTTCGGGGCCTCGCTGAAGGCGACCATGGACCAGACCGTGAACCGCTCCTTCGCGGGCGACGTCGCCGTCTCCACCCCGTCGTTCGGCGCGGGCGGCAGCGGCCTCAGCCCGAAACTGGCGCCCGCGATCGCCGAACGGCCCGAGGTGGCCACGGCGGTCGGCCTCGGCAGCGGCGTCGCCGACGTCGAGGGCAAGGGGCGCGCCCTGACCGTCACCGACCCGGCCGCCCTCGCGAAGTCGTTCGACCTCGGCACGGTCAAGGGCTCGATGGACGGGCTCGGGAAGAACGGCATCGCGATCACCCGCGCCGAGGCCGACAAGCAGCACCTCGCGGTCGGCGACACGGCGCGCCTCGCCTTCACCGACGGCACGAAGGAACCGTTCACGGTCGGCGCCGTCTACGGGCAGTCCGAACTCGCCGGCGACTACGTGATCTCGCGCGCGGCCTGGTCACCGCACCGTACGCAGGACGCCGACACGCTGGTCTCCGTCACGTTCAAGGACGGCGTCTCCACGGCCGACGGCACCAAGGCGGTCGAGAAGGTCGCGGCGGCGTACGGCAATCCGGATGTGCAGACCCGCGACGCGTACGCGCAGTCCTCCGCGGGCGGCATCGACATGATGCTCACCCTCGTCTACGCGCTGCTCGCCCTGGCCGTCGTCATCGCGCTGCTCGGCATCGCCAACACCCTCACCCTCGCCGTCCACGAAAGGACCCGGGAGCTGGGGCTGCTGCGCGCCGTCGGTCAGACCCGCGGGCAGTTGCGGGCGATGGTCCGCTGGGAGTCGGTGCTCGTCGCCGCGTTCGGCACGGCCGGCGGGCTGGTGCTCGGCGGCTTCCTCGGCTGGGTGCTGGTGAAGGCGTCCGACGGGGCGAGCGACAGCGCCTTCGCGTTCGCGCTGCCCCCGGGCCGGCTGGCGATCGTGGCCCTCGTCGGGCTCGCCGCCGGCGCCCTTGCGGGCCTGCGCCCTGCCCGCAGGGCGGCACGCCTCGACGTGCTGCGGGCCATCGCCACCGAGTGAGCGACGTACCTACGGTGATCACCGCCCGGTCAGCCTGCGACGGCCGACCGGGCGGGAGCATGCGGGGACACCCGGCGTTCGTGGGTGTCGGTGCGGCGCGCGGGCTTCGCCGCGTACACCGGGTAGGGCGCGATGGCCATCGCGGGGGTGGGCGCAGGCAGGGCGAACCAGACGACCTTGCCGTCCTTGCCGTGCGGCCGCACGCCCCAGCTCTCGCTCACCGCGGCGATCATCGCGAGACCGCGGCCGCAGGTGGCGAGGGGGTCGGCGTCCCGTACCTCGGGGAGCCTCGGGTCGTGGTCGTGCACCGAGATCGTGAGCGTGCCGCCGAGCAGCTCGATCTCCACGGTGCAGAGTTTGTCAGGACCGGCGTGCCGGTGGACGTTCGTCAGAAGCTCGGTGACACCGAGCGCGGCCAACTCGATCAACGGATCGAGATGCCAGTAGCGCAACTGCGCCGATACGATTCTGCGGACCTGACCTATCCGCGACGGCAGGGCTTGGAGCTCCACCGTGCAATGCCTGTTCGGCTGGCTGATCACGGCTACGACTCCCCGAATTGAGTCCGGAAGAAGACGAGAACGGATCGAGCGGTGCGACCGCGCTGTGGCAGGACTGCCCGCTCCGTGTCCGGCGGGCTGGTTCGCAGCGTTATCGCCGGTAAACCCTGAGTAGTGATGTGTGACCAGCGTGACTCAGGGGGCGTGGGCGTGCAACTTCGCCGGCGGTCCGCTGTGGAGCGTCGCGCTATCCGGTCCGCGCGGCGGCCCTGCGTACGGCTTCGATGAACCGCCGCGCGGTGAGCGGTCCGGCGCCGCCGCCCGGGTCGCCGAGGTGCAGCAGATAGCGCCGCCCGTCCACCTCGGCGGTCGCCCGGTCCTCGGAGCCGAACCAGGGCCTGCCCGCGCGGACTTCACCCAGCGGGGCGCTGTCGATCTCACTCCCGTAGCTCGTGAGCAACTCCAGCCTGCCGCCCGTGATCCGGACCTGCCCCGCCCGGGTCAGTGATCGCAGGCGCCGGCCGATGCGCACGCCCCTCGCCGTGAACTCCGGGTCCGCCATGCCGTTTCGCCCCCTCGAGTGCGTGTCTGCGGTGCAGTCTGCACGCACCTGGCCAGGAGCACCAGTGCACATGTGGACGTGCTGTGAAGCATTGGGGGCACCTTCGGTGTGCGCCCCCCTCGCACGCACGTTCCCGGATCCTTCCGGCATCCCGGACGCGTGTTCCGTCGCCGTCCCAGGCGTTCCTTTGAGACGCTCAAAGATGCATTTATGCAGGTGAGAAGCGTGCGCAAGGTGCTTATGATCGTGGTGTCCGACTGCTGTCGGCGCTCCGGACCGGCGCGCGGACCGACGCCCGGGCACGACGAGAAGGAGCCAAGCGGTGAGCACCACGGAACAAGGTCGGCCCACGGGCGAGGGTGCGGCGTCCGGCCCCCTCCCGACGCTCGACGTCGACCACACGGACCCCGGCTACCGTGAGTGGCTCAAAGAGGCGGTACGCAAGGTGCAGGCGGACAACAACCGCTCGGCCGACACGCACCTGCTGCTCTTCCCGCTCCCCGAGCACTGGGGCATCGACCTCTACCTCAAGGACGAGTCGACCCACCCCACGGGGAGCCTCAAGCACCGCCTGGCCCGCTCGCTCTTCCTCTACGGCCTGTGCAATGGCTGGATCCGCCCCGGCCGTCCCGTCATCGAGGCGTCGAGCGGCTCGACGGCGGTCTCGGAGGCGTACTTCGCGAAGCTTATCGGCGTCCCCTTCATCGCGGTGATGCCACGTACGACCAGCGCCGAGAAGTGCCGACTGATCGAATTCCACGGCGGACAGTGCCACTTCGTCGACGACCCGAGGACGATGTACGCGGAGTCCGCGGCCCTCGCGTCCCGCACCGGCGGCCACTACATGGACCAGTTCACGTACGCGGAGCGGGCGACGGACTGGCGCGGGAACAACAACATCGCCGAGTCGATCTATCGCCAACTCGCCCTGGAGCGCTACCCGGAACCCGCCTGGATCGTCGCCACGGCGGGTACCGGCGGCACCTCGGCGACCCTCGCCCGCTACGTCCACTACATGCAGCACGACACCCGCATCTGCGTCGCGGACCCCGAGAACTCCTGCTTCTTCGAGGGCTGGACGACCGACAACCCGGACGCGACGAGCGACTGCGGCTCCCGCATCGAGGGCATCGGCCGGCCCCGCATGGAACCGAGCTTCGTGCCGGGCGCCATCGACCGCATGATGAAGGTCCCCGACGCGGCGAGCGTCGCGGCGGTCCGCGCCCTGGAGTCGGCCATCGGCCGCAGGGCGGGGGGTTCGACGGGTACGGGCCTGTGGAGCGCCCTCAAGATCATCGCGGAAATGGTGGCGGAGGGCCGCACGGGCAGCGTGGTGACACTCCTGTGCGACCCGGGCGACCGCTACCTGGACAAGTACTACTCGGACGCCTGGCTGGAGGAGCAGGCCCTGGACATCACCCCGTACGCGGCGGCGATCACGCGCCTGCTGGAGACGGGGGAGTGGCCCCGATGAGCCCTGCCGGCGATTGAGCCGATCAAGCCCGCCGGCGACTGAGGCCAATCAAGCCCCGCCGGCGATTGAGGCGCGGGGTCCGGGGCAGAGCCCCGAATCGTCAACCCCGCCGCGGCGCAACGATCAACCCCGCCGCGGCGCAACGATCACCAACGCCGCGGCGCAACCGACACCCCGCCCTCACGCGGGCGTAGACGCCAACTTCCGGTCGAGCGCCTCCACGGCCCCCCGAAACGCCCGCGCCATCCCGGCCCGCCCGAACTTCATCCCCGCCCGCACACCCGCGGGCGCATCCACCGCGAACGTCCACTGAACCCGCGACCCCCCGGCGGGAACCGCCTCGATCCGCCACTCCTCGACCATCGCCCGGAGCCCCGGCACATTCGTCTCGTCAACGCGATACGCGTAGACCTCACCGGGCTTCGCGGCGACGATCGTCTCCACGAACCGCGTCCCGCCCTTGAGCCGGACCTCCCGGCGCGCCCCGCCGTCCAACGGTCGCGCCAGCGTCACCGCGGAGAACCACGTGGGCCATCCGACGACATCCTCGGCGAGCGCCCGGTACACGGCGTCCGCGGGGGCCGACACCTCGCGGGCGAACACGAGCCGCAACGGCGCACTGTCGACGAAGTCGTGCTCGACGGGGAGAAGACGGCGTGCCATGAAGGTTCAGCCCCCAAGGTTGAATCGGCGGACGCGGACACCCCGGTCAACAGGCGCCGCCCGTCGCTGAGTTGACGTGCTCCAGGTGACCGGTCCCGGTCACCATAACTGGCGCACCGTCAGATGTCTGTACCGTCCTCGGGGCCGTCCTCGGGCTCCCCGGCCACCACGAGCCGCATGTGCTCGGCGACCTCCGCCCGCGCGTCGAGAGGCAGGCCGCCGTCCGTCACCAAGGTGTCCACCTGGTCGAGCGAGGCGAACGAACTCAGGCCCACCGTCCCCCACTTGGTGTGGTCCGCGACCACGACGACCCGTCGCGCGGACTGCACGAGCCGCCGGTTGGTCTCCGCCTCCGCCAGGTTCGGCGTGGACAGGCCGGCCTCCGGGCTTATGCCGTGCACCCCGAGGAACAGCACGTCGAAGTGGAGCGCCGCGATCGCCTGGTCGGCGACGGGACCCACAAGCGAGTCCGACGGCGTGCGCACCCCACCGGTCAGCACCACCGTCGCCGCACCCTGCCGGGACGCCGCGCCGCGCTGCGACGCGTGGAAGACATCGGCCACCCGCACCGAGTTGGTCACCACCGTGAGGTCCGGTACGTCGAGCAACTGCTGGGCCAGCGCGAACGTCGTCGTACCGCCGGAGAGCGCGATCGCCGTGCCGGGCGCGGCCAGTGGCGCCGCGGCGCGCGCGATGTCCTCCTTGGCGGTCAACTCCAGGCCGGACTTGGCCTCGAAGCCGGGCTCATGGGTGCTGGCCTCGACGACCGGGACCGCGCCGCCGTGCACCTTCTCGACGACGCCCTGCCGGGCGAGCGCGTCCAGATCGCGGCGGACCGTCATGTCGGAGACGCCGAGTTTCCTGGTCAGTTCGTTGACCCGGACGCCGCCGCGCCGACGGACCTCGTCGATGATCAGGGCGCGGCGCTGCTCCGCGAGGAGGTTCTGATGCTCGCTCACGTCCGTCGGATCCCTTCGGCTCGTCCCGCCTGCCACCACCGCCGTACCGGCCAGCGCTTTCGCGTCATCCTCGCACGCGCCACCGACACCGGGACCACCGCCCGCGCTGCCGACCTGCGCCGCCACGGGGCGACATGGGGTGAATGGGGCGGGGCACCTCGGGGAGATTCCGTGACGAGGGGTGCCCGAGGGGGCGCCGGGCCGAGATCCTGGTCGTGTTCAGAAACGGGGGACACATGAGCACGACGCACGAGCACGAATCACCGAGCGGCACGACGGCGGACCCGGGAACGACACCACCCGCGAAGCCGTCGACCACGCCGTCCGCGACATCGACCGCGGACACCGACGAGACCGCGCTGGAACTCCTGGTCCACGGAGTCGGCGGAACCACTCCGCAGGAGATGCTCGACGACCCGCGGCCGGTGCGGGTGTCGGGCGACGACACGGCGGCCGTCTTCCGGCGCGGCGAGGACGCCGACGCGGAGACGCGCCCCGACGACTACCGGGGCAAGCCCGTCCCCGAGGCGTACGTGTGGTGCAACCTCACCTCGGGCAACGGTTCGCGGGCGCTGTGGTTGTTGTTGCTGCCCTTCATGGTGGTGAACCTGTCCCACTGGATGCGCCCCAACGCCCGCCGCAGGTCGCGCACCGTACGCCTGTACGGCCTGCTCGTCCGCCTCGTCTCGCTCACCCTCACGGTCCTGCTGGTCGGCGCCGCGTGCGAGGTCGCCCTCGACCTGACGGCCTGGCAGTGCGCGGGCACCCCCGCATGCGCCGGGCAGCGGGCCTGGCTGGCCTTCCTCTCCGTGGACGCGCACGGGGGCGGCGGCTGGTGGAGCCAGCCCGGTCGCCGCCTCGCGCTCGCCTCGCTCGTCCCGACCGCCCTGGCGGTCCTGCTCTGGTACCTCTCGCACCGCACCTGGAGCGCGTACGAGGCGCAGCGCCCGCTGCCGAACATGCCCGAGCCCACCGACGGCGAGATCGACAACGCGCTCGGCAGGCCCGGCTTCTGGTACGGGCGGCGCCTCGTCGCCCGCCTGCGCTCGGCGCACACCGCCGCCGCGCTGCTGACGGTCGCCGCGGCCGTCGGCACGTCCGCGGCCCGCTTCGACCGGGCGGCCGGAGGCCCTGTCGTGCTCGACGTGCTGGGCTGGCTGATCGTGGGCGCGCTGGTCCTCGGCACCCTCACCGTCATCGGCGTCGTCGTGCACCGTGGCCGCAGCGAGAGCCGGGTCGACGACACCCTGGACCGCACGGTGGTGCGCGCCCTGCCCTACGCGGCGCTCGCCCTGCTCGTCGTGACCATGGTGTACGCGGCCTGGTCGCGCCCTGGATGGCAGTCCTCCGGACGGCTGCCCGGTGACATGAGCTTCGGTGGCATCGCCCTCGTCCAGGGCGCGCTGGTGATCGTCCTGGCCTTCGTCGCGCACGCCATCTACCGCACGGCCCGCGACCGTCGCACCGCGCTGCGCGGTCTCGGCGGTCCCGCCACCGCGATGCTCGCGTGCGCCCTCGGCGGCGTGATGACCGGTGGCGTGGCGCAGCGCGTAGCCGACTGGCTGGACGGCACCAGCGGCCTCATCAAGGGCCCGCCCGTGCTGCTCACCTGGCAGGCCTCCGTCATCCCTCCGCTGCTGATCGTGCTCGCCGTCCTGTGCGGGGCACTCGCCCTGCGCACGGCCCGCATCAAGAAGCGGGAGACGGCCCAGGTGGCGGCCGACTACCACCTCGACGAGAAGCCGGGCAGTACAGCCGAACCCCCGGACGCGGCCCGCACGTCACGCATCGCGGGCGCACGCGCGCGTGCCGCCCTCACCGACCAGGCGCCGGTGATGATCGGCGTCGTCTCCTCGGTGACGCTGCTGCTCGGCACCCTCGCCGTGATCGGCGCCTGGACCACCGGGAAGGTGCCGGGCAGCGCGGCCCGCGGCTCGTACGCGGTCGTCGAGGGGGCCGCGGACACCGCGCAGGCGCTCGGCTCCTGGCTGATCGGCCTGGGCTTCATACTGTTCGTCACCTGGGGACGCCGCGCCTACAAGGACGCGTCCGCGCGCCGCACCATCGGCATCCTGTGGGACGTCGGCACCTTCTGGCCGCGCGCCGCGCACCCCTTCGCGCCCCCCTGCTACGCCGAGCGCGCCGTCCCCGACCTGACCTGGCGCATGGCCACCTGGACGCAGGCCACGGGCGGCCGGCTCATCCTGTCCGGACACTCCCAGGGCAGCGTCCTCGCGGCGGCCGCCGCCTGGCAACTGCACCCCTCCGTAAGGAAGCGCGTCGGACTGCTCACCTACGGATCGCCTCTGGAGCGGCTCTACGGGCGCTGGTTCCCGGCCCAGTTCGGCCCCGAGGCGCTGGCCTCGCTGCACCGACAGGTCGACTGCTGGCGCAATCTGCACCGCAGGACCGACCCGATCGGCGGGCCCATCAACCTGCCCGGCGAGTGCGGACCGCAGGTCGACCACCCGGCGCTCCTCGACCCGCTCGCGTACGGGCGCACGGCCGAACACCCGCTCCCCGCACCGATCCTGGGCCACAGCGACTATCAGGCCGACCCGGTCTTCGCCGAGGAGCGCGCCCGGCTGCTCGCCCGCCTCAAGCCCGCGGTGCCGCAGCAGCGCCCCGAGGGCGAGCAGGCTCAGGGCAGCTCCGGCAGGTCCTCCGGGTAGAGCAGCGTGAGGGCGTCGGTGTCCAGGGCGTCGAGCTGGGCGACCCGGCCCGCGTGCCGCTCCACCATCGACTCGAACGTCTGCCGCGCGGTGCGGCCGTTACCGAACGCGGGCCCCTTCGGGAGCGCCGTGAAGTACTTGAGCAGTGCTTCCGGCGTCCCGTCGGCGAGCCGGTACTCGTGCTCCTCGGACTGCTGCTCCACGATGCGCAGCAGCTCCTCCGGCACGTAGTCGGAGAACGTGATGGTCCGTGAGAAGCGGGAGGCCACACCGGGGTTGGTGGACAGGAAGCGCTCCATCTCCGCCGTGTAGCCCGCGACGATCACCACGACCTCGTCGCGGTGGTCCTCCATCAGTTTCACGAGCGTGTCGATGGCCTCGCGGCCGAAGTCGCGCCCGGAGTCCTCGGGGGACAGGGCGTACGCCTCGTCGATGAACAGGACGCCGCCGTGGGCCCGTTGGAAGGCCTCCTGGGTGCGGATCGCGGTGGAGCCGATGTGCTCGCCGACCAGATCGACACGGGACACCTCCACGAGGTGTCCCTGGCCGAGCACGCCGAGCGACGCCAGGATCTCGCCGTACAGGCGCGCCACCGTCGTCTTGCCGGTGCCGGGGGAGCCGGTGAACACCAGGTGCCGCCGCACGGAGGCCGCCTTGAGGCCCGCCTCCTGGCGCCTGCGGCCCACCTCGATCATGTCGGTGAGCGCGCGCACCTCGCGCTTGACGCTCTCCAGGCCCACCAGAGCGTCGAGTTCACCGAGGACGAGCTTGGACGTGCGGGACTCCTGCGCGGGCTCCTGGGGCGCCGCCACGGGCCGCTGGTCGGGCACGGCGCTGAGCAGCCCGACGGTCTGCGTCGCGGTCTGCACGGCCGGCTGTGCGGGGGCCGTCGCGCCTGCGCGCACGCCGCCGCTCTCGTCGCTCGTGCAGTCCTCGATCAGCGGCCCGTCCTCGGCGAACTCGTAGCCGCCGCGCGAACACCGCTCCGTACGGCACTTCTTGAGGCTCGCACGGCAGCCGTCGATGACGTGGAATCCGAAGCCGCCGCTGTCCGCGACCCGGCAGCCGTGGAAGCTGCCCCGGCCGCCCGCGGACACGTAGAAGCCGGCTTCGGCGGGCGACGTGACCGTGCAGCGCTCGATCGTGGGGTCCGCGCCCTTCGTGACGATCACGCCGGTCTGCGTGGCGTCCACCGTGCAGTTGGCGAGCGTGCCGCCGCTGCCGTGGTCGCGGAACCAGGCGCCCGTCGCGGCCTCGCGGATGCGGCAGTCGTCGAGCTGCGCGGTCGCCCCGTCGCTCACCGACACCGCCGTGTTGCGCACCTGGGAGAGGTCGCTGTCGACGACGTCCACGCGCGAGCCGCGGTCGAGCACGAACAGCGCGTCCGGCACGTCGTGCACCCGGCAGGAGTCGAGCACGGCCGTCGCGCCGTCGCTGACCCAGACGGCCGGATAGTCGCCCGTACTGTCGTGGATCTCGGTCTGGTTGGCGTCCACGCGCGTGCCGGGGTCCCACACCGAAAGGCCGTTGCGCCCGAACTGGCGCACGGTGGAACGCGTCAGCGTGAGCACGGACCGGGAGCGCAGGTCGATCGCGTTCTCCGGGACGTCGTGGACGCGGCAGTCGGCGAGGGTGAGCACCGCGTCCGTGTCGAGCGTGACGCCGTCCCCCGTCGTGCGGTGCACATCGCAGTCGGTCAGGTGCGCTGCGGCCCGCCCGGTGATCTGCACACCGGAACCCTTGACCTCGTACACCTCGCAGCCCACGGCCTCCAGGCCGGAGTGCTCACCGGTCGCGGAGAGGCCCGCGCCCGACGTGTGGTGCACCCGGCAGCGCTCGAGCCGCGGATGCGCGCCGCCGCGCACCGCGACGCCCGCCTGCCCGGCGGCGACGACCTCGCACTCCTCGAACACGCCGCCCCCGCCGTCCAGGACGGCGATGCCGATGCCTCCGGGGTTGTCGACGGTGCACTGCCGCACCGTGGGCCGGGCGCCGCCGCGCACCTCGACGCCGGTCGCGGACCGGGTCACCACGCGGACGCCGACGATCTCCGGGGCGCCCTCCTCGACGAGCAGCGCGGGCGCCGCCGCGTCCTGCCCCTCGACGTGCAGGTCCCGCACGGTCGCGGAGGCCCGGACGGTCACGGGGACGCCGTCCGCGGGGGCGATCCGCACGGAGCCGGGGGAGCCCTCGGGGCCACGCAGCGTCACGGCCCGCCGCAGCACCAGATTCTCCCGGTACGTGCCGGGGGCCACGGTCAGCACGTCACCGTCGGTCGCCGCCTCCAGGGCGGCCGCCAGCGACGCGTAATCCCCCGTGCGGCGCCGCCACCGCGAAGTACCGGCGTGCGTCACCTGGACCGAGCCCTGTGCCATGGCGCTGATCTGCCCCCACCTCGTCCTCCGCAGGAAGTGTGCGCGCCTCGCGCGGCGCTGCTCCTGGCTGCTTCCTGCGCTCTGCCTGCCAAAAGGTGGCTCCACCGTAGCGTGCGTGGAGCACGGCAGTTGACCAGAGCGGCGAGCCTGTGGACGACCGTCAACTGCCTGTGCCGGTCCTGCCCCAATCGGGTCCCGCGATGTCCCAGGCGCTGTCCCAACGCGCGTACCGGCGGCGCATCATGCGCCACAGGACCAGCCGCCGGGTGCCTTCCACCAGGCCGGTGACGGCGACGGCCGCACCGAATCCGGCGAGCGCCGCGTGCGTGGCGGCGGTGGGCCGGTCGAGGGGACGACCGACGGCGCGACCCTGGTCGTCGGTCCACACCGGGAACTTGTCGCCGCGGTGCGGGGTGGTGAGGGCGGCGACCACGCGGTCCTCCCTGGGGGAGCCGTCCGGCGCCTTCCACGTCGCCACCACGCGCGTGTGCGCGTCACGCGCCGTGGACGTCTCCGGGTCGGGGTCGAGGGGCGGCTGTGCCACCTTGTGCACCACGGTCGCCGTCACCTCGTGGCGCATGCTGCGCTGCTCCTCCACGGAGCGGTACAGAGCGTCACGGGACACGGACCCCGCGATGATGCCGGCCGCCGGCGCGGCGACGACGATGAGGAACAGTGCGACCAGGGCGACCCAGGCCTCTGCCAGGTCGGTCCCGCGGCACACCGGATTGTGGCGCCAGCGCCAGAGCCCGATCAACGCTCGCACGGTCTGCACCCCCTTCCGGGTCTGTCTTAACCCCGAACGGCAGCGCCCGCATGCCGGAGGAGAGAAGAGAGAGCGACGTCACCTGACCCTGGTCCTCCCTGCCCACCGGCGCTTCCGACACTGCCATTGTCTCTCAACGAGCATGTCGCGGCGCCGGGTTCCCGACCGGATCACGGTTATTCGAGGATCGTCAGGGGATCTCCGACACGCACCGTGCCCGTCGACTCGGGCACCAGATTCGTGCCGAAACACAGCTGGTCACCGAAGCGGCGGTGGCGCGCCAGCGTGCGCAGCGGTTCCTTGCCACGCTCCGCGGTCTGCTGGTTCGTCGTCGTGACCACGCAGCGGCCGCTCTTCTTGGCGATACGGAACGTGACGTCGCCGATCGCGACGCGCGACCAGTCGTCCTCCGCCCACGGAGGGGTGCCGGAGACGACGACATTCGGCCGGAACCGGTTCATGGGCAGCGGGCCCTCGTCGGCGTGATCACCCTGCGCGATCAAGGAGTTGAGGGCGTCGAGGGACGAGAGGGTCGTCAGGAGCAGCGGGTAGCCGTCGGCGAAACTCACTGTCTCGCCCGGGCGCGCGTACTCCGGGTCGATGGGGCGTCTCGTCGCCGGGTCGTCCAGGTGCATCAGGCGTATGTCGGTGTCCAGGTACCCACTCCACCACGCGTGGGCGGCGCGGGAGGCGGGGACCGCCTCGACCTTGTCCGACCAGACCTCGATCGTGGTCGTCGCCCGCGGCTCCGGCACCTCCACGGTCAGCGGGTCCATCGCCGGGGCCGACACGCGAACGCCGCCGCCGGGCAGCTGCTCGGCGGCGGCCAACGCCAGGCGCGGATGCGGCCGTTGGGTGACGATCTTGTCGTCCGCGCCCACCAGCACCCAGCGCCGGTCCCCGGCCAGGCCCCACGGCTCCACGACGGCCTCGCGCGGAGCGTGCCCCCGGACCGCCTTGAGCGGGTGGACATGGATCGAACTGAGTGCTGGCTGCGACATGACGGCAATTCTGCCAGCAGCCACGGACATCGCCCGTGGCTGCTGTGGTGGGCCGGACTGTTCCGGCCGTGTCGGGTCAGTAACCGCGGTACTGCTGGCGGTTGTACGGATCCTCGTACGGCGCGGGGGCGGGCCGCGGTGTGGCCGGGCGCATCGCCTCGTAGCCGGTCGCCTGGCCGGGCGCGGGGCGCTGCGGCTGCTGGGCCTGCGGGCCCGGATAACCGCGCTGGGCACTCGCCTGCTGCGGGATGTACGCGGTCGGGGCCGCCTGCATCGGGGCGGACTGGGGGTGCGGATAGCCGTACTGCGGCGCCGGCGCGGAGGGCGCCGACGGCAGGGCGGGCAGCGCGGCCGGCAGCGCCGGCAGGTGGCTGTTGCTGTCGTACGCGGAGGGAACCCGGATCGGGGCGATCTGCGGCGTACCCCGTTCCGCGACGAGTGAGTCGTAGATCGGAGTGTCCGGGAAGGACGGCGCGGAGTAGTAACCGCCGCCATATGTGGAGCGGGGGGAGGTCATGACACATAAGTTAAGCCCACGATGTGGTCGTTGGGGTAGACCGATAAGAGGGTTCTTTTGCGTGTCGTGTGTGACCGCGCGTCCTCAATGCGAGCGAACTTGGGGAAAACGGTCGTCGCGCGGGGCAGTTTTCCTGTAGAGCCCAACTTTTCGGGGGGTTACCGGCGGTTGGCCAGTGATCTTCGAACGAGCCTCTGGGAGTCGGAAGGCTCCAGGGAATATGTTGGCCGCTAAGCCGGGGGCGGGCGTTTGGGGCGGACATGACAATGGCTAAAGGGGCGAATGTCGCTGTACCGGCTTCGGCCGTACGCGTCGAATTGGGCCGGCGTTCAGGCCCCGGTGTGCCCGACGTCGACGCCTCGGCGCTCCTGCTCGCTTCCGGAAAGGTCCGCTCCGACGCGGACTTCGTGTTCTACAACCAGCCGGAGCACGCCTCCGGGGCGGTGCGGCACGAGGGCAGGTCCACCGCCGGGGGCGCCATCACGGACACGCTGCTCATCGACCTCGCGCGTGTGGAGCCCGCCATCGAGCGGGTGGTCCTCGCGGCGTCCGCGGACGGCGGGGCGTTCGGGCAGGTGCCGGGCCTGTACATCCGTGTCGTCGACGCGGTGGACGGGGCCGAACTCGCCCGCTACGAAAGCGCGGACGCGACGGTGGAGATCGCCTTCGTCCTCGGTGAACTGTACCGCCGCCAGGGAGCCTGGAAGTTCCGGGCCGTGGGCCAGGGCTACGACACCGGGCTGGCGGGCCTCGCGAGGGACTACGGCATCACGGTAGACGCACCGCGACAGGCGCCGCCGCCCGCCCCAGCACCCTCGGTGACGCCCGTACGCGCGGAGCCCGTCCAACTGACCAAGGTGACGCTGACGAAGGCCGCTCCCTCCGTCTCCCTGGCGAAGCAGGGCGGCACGTCCGGCGCCCTGCGCGTGAACCTCAACTGGGAGGCCCGCAAGCAGTTCGGCGGCCGGGGGAGCAGGCGTGCCCGCGGCATCGATCTCGACCTGTGCGCCCTCTACGAACTCACCGACGGCCGCAAGGGCGTGGTGCAGGCACTCGGCAACGCGTTCGGGGCGCTGGACCGGGCCCCGTACATCCACCTCGACGGCGACGACCGCAGCGGAGGCCTCGTCGCCGGCGAGAACCTCACGATCAACCTCGACCACACGGGCGCGTTCCGCCGCATCCTCGTCTTCGTGACCATCTACGAAGGCGCGCGCAGCTTCGCCGACCTGCATGCCACGGTCACCCTGCAACCGGCGCACGGCGCGCCGATCGACTTCTCCCTGGACGAGTGCACGGTGCCCTCCACGGTGTGCGCGCTCGCCCTGCTCACGAACGACGGCGGCGACCTGACCGTGCGGCGCGAGGCCCGCTATCTCGTCCCGGACCGGGGCATCAGCCCGCAGCGCACCGTGGACCGCGCCTACGGCTGGGGCATGACCTGGACGCGGGGCCGCAAGTAGCGTGCCGCGGCGAGGTGTTCACCCACGTTCGGGCGCGGCGTACGTGCGCCCCTTCCAGGCCGCGCCCCGCCCCCGGTAGTGCTGCACGGCGGAATCCACCGTCATCAGGAGGTACAGCAGCGCGGTGAACGGCAGCAGCGGCGCCAGCCACAGCGTCTGCCGGTAGTAGCGCAGCATGGGGATGTACGTTCCCGCCATCAGCGCCCAGGCGAGCGCGCCGAGCAGCGCGGTCGGCGCGCGGCCCACGACCAGGCCGGCGATCAGTGCCACGGGCGGCACCAGGTAGACCAGGGCGAGCCCCAGCACGGTGGCGAGCAGCACCAGCGGGTTGTGCCGCAATTGTGCGTACGCGCTGCGGGACACCATGCGCCACAGATCGGCGAGGCGCGGATACGGCCGCACGCTGTCGACGCGTTCGGCCAGGCCGAGCCAGATGCGCCCGCCCGACCGCTTCACGGCCCGCGCGAACGACACGTCGTCGATGACCGCCTGCCGGATCGCGTCCGGGATCCGCGCCCGCTCGGCCGCCTCGGTGCGCAGCAGCACGCAGCCGCCCGCCGCAGCGGCCGTGCGCGCGCCCTGCCGCGCGATCCGGCGGAACGGGTACAGCTGCGCGAAGAAGTACACGAACGCGGGCACGACCAGCCGCTCCCACACGCTCTGCACCCGCAGCCGCGCCATCTGCGACACCAGGTCGAATCCGCCGGTGCGCGCCGCCGCCACCAACTCCCGCAGGCTGTCCGGTTCATGCGCGATGTCGGCGTCGGTCAGCAGCAGGAACTCGGGGTCGTGCGCGCGTGCCAGGCCGATGCCGTGCCGCACCGCCCACAGCTTCCCGGTCCAGCCCGCGGGCGGCTCGCCCGGTGAGTCGACCGTCAGGGGAAGCCCGCCGAACCGGTCCGCGAGGGTGCGCGCCACCTCGCCCGTACCGTCCGAACTGCCGTCGTCCACCAGAAAGATCTCCGCCCGCCCCGGATAGTCCTGGGCGAGCAGGGACGGCAGGCTGTCCGGCAGCACCTCCGCCTCGTCACGGGCCGGGACCACGACGCACACGTCCGGCCAGTCCCGAGGCTCGGAACGCGGCGGCAGGCGCAGATCCGTACGCCAGAAGAAGCCCTGGCACAGCAGCAGCCACAGCCACGCGGCGAGCGAAGCCGCGGTGATCCACACAACGACGTCCATCCGCCGCAGTCTGCCCCACCGGCACGGGCCTTGTCGGGCCGATCGTCTATGGTTTCCGGGTGAAGATCGCGCTGATGGACTCGGGAATCGGACTGCTCGCGGCCGCCGCCGCGGTACGGCGCCTGCGCCCGGACGCCGACCTTGTGCTCTCCTCCGCCCCGGAAACCATGCCGTGGGGGCCGCGCACGCCCGAGGACGTCACCGAGCGGGCGCTCGCCGTCGCCGAGGCCGCCGCGGCGCACGGCCCGGACGCGCTGATCATCGCCTGCAACACCGCCTCCGTGCACGCGCTGCCCGCGGTGCGCGCGCGGCTGGAGCCCGGCATCCCGGTCATCGGCACCGTCCCCGCGATCAAGCCCGCCGCCGCGGGCGGCGGACCGGTCGCCATCTGGGCCACGCCCGCGACCACCGGCAGCCCGTACCAGCAGGCGCTGATCCGGGACTTCGGGGGCGGCGCCCAGGTCACCGAGGTGCCCTGCCCCGGCCTCGCCGACGCGGTGCAGTGGGCCGACGAGGAGGGCATCGACCGGGCCATCGAGGCCGCGGCCGCCCTCACCCCCCGTGATGTAAGGGCCGTCGTCCTGGGCTGCACCCATTACGAGCTGGTCGCGGAGCGTATCCGCGCCGCGGTGCAGCAGCCCGACGCGGCCCCCCTCGTCCTGCACAGCAGCGCGGGCGCCGTCGCCGCACAGGCGCTGCGCCGGATCGGCGAGGGCCCCGAGGCCGGGTCCGACGCCCGCGGGCGGCTCACCGTCCTGCTGGGCGGCCGGGAGTCCTCGCTGCCCCAGGAGGCGCTCGCCTACGCGGAAGGCCGTGACCTGCAGGCGCTGAGCCACGCGGGCTGAGCGCCCGCACCGGCCCGGCCCACAGGGCTGCGCAAGCCGGTGCCGGACGCGCGGAACATGAGTAGGCTCGATTCCATGAGGGAACACGCCCCCGACGAGCACTCTGGGCGACGCTCTTCCGCCCACGCGACCGAAATCTGGACCGGCCGCGCACACAACCGTGTGCAGTGGATCCTGGCCTGTGGCGGGCTCGCCTGCCTGGCCCTGGGCATCGAGCTGGCCGTGGACAACTCCTGGGCCACCGGGATACTCGCCCTGGCCATGTCCGTGGTCGGCCTGATCGCCGTGGGCCTGCTCATCCTGTTCGGCACCCTCGCGTTCCTCCATGTCGCGGTGAAGGTCGACAAGGACCACCTCGAAGTGCGCTGCGGCCACGCCGGCCTGCCGCGCCGCCGTATCCCGCTCGCCCATGTGGTCGACGCCGACTTCGCGCCCCGCGTCACGCCCCGGCAGTGGGGCGGCTGGGGCTACCGCTGGCGCCCGGAGATCGGCACGGCCGTCGTGGTGCGCCGCGGCGAGGGCGTGGTGCTCCACCTCGGTGACGGCCGCAGGTTCACGGTGACCGTGGACGACGCGGAGAGCGCGGTGCGGCACATCCGCGACCGCCTGAAGCGCACCGCCGCGGGCCCGGCCCTCTGAACCAGGACCCGCCACCCGCCCCACACCCTCAGTCGCGGCCGTCCCGGAGGAATTCCGGGGCGGCCGCCTCGTCGTCGGGCGGCGCTTGCGTGAGCGGTTCCGCCGTGGCGATCCCGGCGAGCAGGCCCACGCCCGCCGTCACCGTCGTGAAGCTCAGCGCGTTGCCGACCGTCGCCATCACGGCCACCGCGGTCAGGGCCGCGCCCGCCGCCAGGACGACCTGCGTCGAGCGCGCGGAGCGCCACAGGACGTACAGCAGCCAGCAGTAGGCCGCCGCGAGCAGCAGCACGCCGATGAGCCCCTGCTCGGCCGCCACCTGGAGGACGGCGGAGTGCGGCTTGCCGTCGGAGAGCGGGGACTGCGCGAGCGTCGGGCTGAGGTCCTCGAAGCGCCCCGGCCCCGTGCCCAGCGCGGGATGCACCTCGGCGAGGTGCACGGCGTCGCGCCACAGCAGGATCCGCCGGTGCGAGAGCCACGTCTCCAGGGAGGCCGTGGGACCGGCCGGCAGGACGCCCTTGGCGAGCGCCACACCGAGACCGGCCACCACCGCCGTGGCGAGACCGAGGCCCGACAGGCCGAGCGCCCGGCTGCGCAACCGGGCCGCCGCGAGCGAGCACAGGACGACGCCCGCGCACACCGTGACCCCGGCCGCCGAGTCGACGGCGGCGGCCACCACCACGCTGCCCGCCGCCAGAAGGTGCAGCACGGCCCGCAGCGCCCGCTGCCGCGCCGACCAGGCCGCGCAGCACAGCGCCCCGGTCGACAGGGCGAGCAAAGCCGCGGTCGCGCCGACCCGGCCCAGCGGCGTGACGACATCCGGCGCCGGGACCGCGTACGGGGCCGTGAGAGCGAGGCACAGGCCGCCGATCCCGACCGCACAGGACGCGGCGACCGGGACCAGCGCCCCGCCGATGCGCCCGCACGCGTACCCCGCGATCACGGCGAGCACCGCCAGGAGTACGCCTTCCGGTCTGCCCTCACGCGCGGTCGCGCTGATCAGTGACCAGGCCGCGCAACACCCGAGAACCGCGACCCCCACGGCGTCGGACGCGCCCCCGTGCCCCCGCAGCGCGTCGTCCGTCGCCGCATCCGTAGACCACCCCGTCGCTTCCACCCGTCGCCCCCCGACGTAGCCGGGCCCCGGACGCGAGGCCGGATGCGGCCGCCGTGTCGGGATCCGGGCCACACGCTAACGGCTGGTGGGCCGCGGCGGACCGGTGTTGCACAGGAACGATCCGCCACGCGGCCGACGCGGGGCGCTCCGACCGGCATGTCGGCGTGACAGGGACGCGCCGTACACTCCCCGGGTGACCGCCACCGCACCTCCCGTAGCCCCGTCCGACGAGCCCGCAGAGCAGTCAGGGCTGTCGAGGGTCCGTTCCCAGTTGCGGCGGTTCGCGCCCCTCGCGTTCGCGGTGATCGCCGGGCTGCTCCTGTACGTGAGCTTCCCGCCGCGCGAGCTCCCGTGGCTCGCGCCGATCTCCTTCGCGCTGTTCGGCGTGGCCGTGTACGGGCGGCGGTTGAGAGCGGGCTTCGGACTCGGCCTGGCCTTCGGGCTCGCCTACCTGGTGCCGCTGCTCTCCTGGACCGGCGTCGACGTCGGGCCGCTGCCCTGGCTGGCGCTCGCCGCCGCGGAGGCACTGCTGGTCTCGCTCGCCGGCATGGGGATCGCCTACGTGTCCCGGCTTCCGCTGTGGCCGCTGTGGGCCGGCGGCGTCTGGATCGCTTCCGAGGCGCTGCGCGCGCGTGCCCCGTTCAGCGGATTCCCTTGGGGGAAGGTCGCGTTCGGGCAGCCCAGTGGAGTGTTCCTGCCGCTCGCCTCGTTGGGTGGCACCCCGCTGCTCGGCTTCGGTGTGGTCCTGTGCGGCTTCGGGCTCGCTTCCCTCGCCCTGCGCGTCAGGAAGGTGCGCAAGGCGTCCTCCGGTGACGGTGGCGGTGGCGGTGACGTGTCGCCCCTCAAGGACCTGTCCTTCCTGAAGGACAAGGGCGTCGCCGCCGCGGCCGCGTTCACCGTCGCCCCGATCGTCGCCGGAGCGCTCGCGATGCCTTTCGTGGCGACCGGCGCCGAGGCGGGCACCGCGCGCGTGGCGCTCATCCAGGGCAACGTGCCGCGCATGGGCCTCGACTTCAACTCCCAGCGCCGTGCCGTGCTCGACTACCACGTGCGCGAGACGATGAAGCTCGCCGCGAAGATCAAGTCGGGGCAGGTCGAGCGCCCCGACCTGGTGCTGTGGCCGGAGAACTCCTCCGACATCGACCCGTATATCAACCAGGACGCCTACGACGAGATCACCAAGGCGGCGCAGGCCGTCGGGGTGCCCATCTCGGTGGGCGCCGTGGTGACGCCCCCGGACGGCAAGCCCCGCAACCGGCTCATCCTGTGGGACCCCAAGACCGGCCCCGGCGCCGTCTACGACAAGCGGCATCTGCAGCCGTTCGGCGAGTACATGCCGTACCGCAGCTTCTTCCGGATCTTCAGCAAGGACGTCGACCGGGCGGGCAACTTCGTGCCCGGCAAGAAGCCCGTCGTCTTCGACATGGCGGGCACCAAGGTCGGCAACGTCACCTGCTACGAGGCCGCGTTCGACGACACGGTGCGCGACCAGGTCCGCGAGGGCGCGCAGATCCTGTCCGTGCCGAGCAACAACGCGACGTTCGAGCGCAGCCAGATGACGTACCAGCAGCTCGCCATGGACCGGGTGCGGGCCGTCGAGCACGGCCGGGCCGTGATGGTCCCGGTCACCAGCGGGGTCAGCGCCGTGATCCGGGCCGACGGCTCGATCGAGCAGCAGACCGGCATGTTCGAGCCCGCCACACTGCTCGCCGACGTCCCGAAGCGGACCTCGCAGACGCTCGCCACGCGCGTGGGCGCGTGGCCCGAGGCGCTGCTCGTCGCGATCGGCGTCGGCGGCCTCGGCTGGGCCGTGGTGCGGACCCGTGCGGGGCGGCGCTCGGACGGCTGACGGGGCTTGTGGCCTGCCGGTTCGATGGGGCCTACAGGTAGGCTCGGCCGCATGGCGACTCCTGAATTCATCCGTACGATCCGGGCCTCCGCGGGCCACCAGCTGCTGTTTCTGCCGGGGGTCAGTGCCGTCGTCTTCGACGACGAGGGCCGGGTGCTGCTCGGGCGGCGTGCCGACACCGGCAAGTGGTCGATCATCGGCGGCATCCCCGAGCCGGGCGAGCAGCCCGCGGACGTCGCCGTGCGCGAGGTGTTCGAGGAGACCGGCATCGAGTGTGTCGTCGAGCGGGTCGTGCTGGTGCAGGCCCTGCAACCGATCACGTACCCCAACGGCGACAACTGCCAGTTCATGGACACGTCCTTCCGCTGCCGGGCCACCGGCGGCCAGGCGCGCGTCAACGACGACGAGTCGCTGGACGTCGCCTGGTTCGCCTTGGACGCGTTGCCGCCGCTGGAAGAGTTCTCGCTGTTCCGGATCAAGCAGGCCCAGTCGGAGGGACCCACATGGTTCGAGACCATGACCGAGCGCTGAAGTATGGGTGCCGCCCACATCGGGCGGCGCTGATCAACTGCCTAGGGTTCGAGTCATGACGTCGCACACCCCACTGACCGGCCCCACCGCCCCCCAGCTGGATCTCGACGGGCGTACCGCACTCGTCACCGGCGCCGCCAGTGGCATCGGGCGGGCCTGCGCCCTGCGCCTCGCCGCGGCGGGCGCCAAGGTCAGAGCGGTGGACCGGGACGCGGCGGGACTGGAGGCGCTGGCGGGGGAGGCCGAAGGTGTCGAACCGTACGTCCTGGACCTGACCGACCTCGACGCGGCGGAGGCCGCGGCGGCCGGCACCGACGTCCTCGTGAACAACGCCGGGATCCAACTGGTCCGGCCCATCGAGGAGTTCCCGCCCGAGGTCTTCCACAGCGTGCTGACGGTGATGCTGGAGGCCCCGTTCCGGCTGCTGCGCGGGGCGCTGCCGCACATGTACGGGCAGGGCTGGGGCCGCATCGTGAACGTGTCGTCGGTGCACGGGCTGCGGGCCTCCGCCTACAAGTCCGCGTACGTGGCCGCGAAGCACGGGCTCGAGGGACTGTCGAAGACGGCCGCGCTCGAAGGGGCGGCGCACGGCGTCACCTCGAACTGTGTGAACCCCGGCTACGTCCGCACCCCGCTCGTCGAGCGGCAGGTCGCCGACCAGGCCGCCGCGCACGGCATCCCCGAGGAGCGGGTGCTCGGCGAGGTCATGCTGCAGGACAGCGCGATCAAGCGGCTCATCGAACCCTCCGAGGTCGCCGAGGCCGTCGCGTACCTGTGCACGCCGCAGGCCTCGTTCATGACAGGTACGTCCCTCGTTCTCGACGGCGGCTGGTCCGCCCACTGATTCCACCCCGCCGATCGCCGGGTTCGGGGTGGTTTCGCACGGAACGTGGTCCCTCGGCCGAGTGACCGCGATTCCGCGCAGACTCGAGTTGTCCACAGGGCCGGCAGGCCCGACCGCCCGACGGGTAATCCTTGTCCGCATGTCGCGCCACCAACCGCACTCAGCCACCGCCTCCGGCCCGGTGACCACCGAGGACCCGCAGGCCCCGTTCCTGGAGCTGCTCGCCAGGGGCGCCTCCGCCGATGCCTACGAACAGCCCGTGCTGCTCGCCCGGGCCGAGGGCGCGGCGCCCGAGCGGATAGCGGCACTGGAGGCGGCCAAGGCGCTCGCGCTGCGCGTGCGCGCCGAGATGGAGGGCAGGCGGCGCCGCGAGGCGGAGCTGTCCGCACTGTTCGAGACCGCGCACGACCTCGCGGGCCTGCGCGACCTGGACGCGGTGCTGCACGCCATCGTCCAGCGCGCCCGCTCGCTGCTCGGCACCGACGTCGCCTATCTGACGCTGAACGACCCGGTCAGGGGCGACACCTACATGCGGGTCACCGAGGGCTCGGTCGCGGCGCGCTTCCAGCAGCTGCGCCTCGGCATGGGGGAGGGCCTCGGCGGCCTCGTCGCGCAGACCGCGCGGCCCTACGTCACCGACGACTACGGGCACGACGTGCGCTTCCAGCACACCCGCAGCATCGACGCCGGGGTGGGGGACGAGGGGCTCGTCGCCATCCTCGGCGTGCCGCTCATGCTGGGAGCGCAGGTGATCGGGGTGCTCTTCGCCTCCGACCGGCGCGCGCGGGTCTTCGAGCGCGAGGAGATCGCGCTCCTCGGCTCCTTCGCGGCGCTCGCCGCCGCGGCCATCGACACCGCGAACCTGCTCACCGAGACCCGCCAGGCGCTGAACGGGCTGGAGCGCGCCAACGAGATCATCCGCGACCGCAGCGGCGTCATCGAGCGCGCGTCCGACGTGCACGACCGGCTCGCCGAGCTGGTGCTGCGCGGCGGCGGCGTGCACGACGTGGCCGCGGCCGTCTCCCAAGTCCTCGACGGCACCGTGGAGTTCACCGACCCGGAGGAGGCGCCCGGCAGCGCCCTCGAAGCGTCCCGCGCCGACGGGCACGCGGTGCGGCACCGGGACGACTGGGTCGCGGCCGTCGCCGCCGGCGGTGAACTGCTCGGCGCGCTGGTGCTGCGTGGCCACCCGGGCCTCGACCCGGTCGACCAGCGCACCCTGGAGCGCGCCGCCATGGTCACCTCGCTGCTGCTGCTCGCCCGGCGCTCCGCGGCCGACGCCGAACAGCGGGTACGGGGCGAGCTGTTGGACGACCTGCTCGACGGGCGCGACCGCGACCCGCGGCTGCTGCGCGAACGGGCGGAGCGGCTGCACGCCGACCTCGACGCGGCCCATGTGGTGCTCGCCGCCCGCCTGGAGAGCACCGGGGACGCCGAGCAGGAGGCGGCCGCGCGCCGCCGCCTGTGGTCCGCGGCCAACCACCTCGCGGCGACCCGGCACGGCCTCGCCGCCGCGCGGGACGGCGGCGCCGTGCTGCTGCTCCCGGCGCGGACCACCGCCGCGTCGGAGCTGGCGTCCCAGGTCGCGGGCCGGCTCTCCGAGGCCATCCACGAGAGCGTCACCGTGGGCGCCTCGGCTCCCGTCGCAGGCCTGGCCGGGCGGACCGAGTCGGCCGCCACCGCGTACGTGGAGGCGCGGCGCTGCCTCGACGCGCTGCGGCTGCTCGGCCGGTCGGGGCAGGGCGCGGCGGCCGAGGACTTCGGGTTCCTCGGGCTGCTGCTCGCCGACAGCCGGGACGTCGCGGGATTCGTCGGCCGCACCATCGGCGAGGTCGTCACCTACGACGAGCGCAGAGGCACCGACCTGCTGCGCACCCTGGACGCCTACTTCGCGTCCGGGATGAGCCCGGCCCGTACGAAGGACGCGCTGCACGTGCACGTGAACACGGTCGCGCAGCGGCTGGAGCGGGTGGGCCGGCTCCTCGGCGAGGACTGGCAGACACCCGAGCGCGCGCTGGAGATCCAACTGGCCCTGCGGCTGCACCGGTTGGCGGTCCCGGACATACCCTGACCCCGTCCGCGCGGGCGGACGGGGTCGGCGGGCCGTGGGCCACGTCGCGCTCCTGACGCTGATCGCCGTGGGTGAGGTCGTGCTACTTGGACTCGGCCACAGTCCGGGGAGACGCGGCGGGCACGGCGTCGTCGGCCGCCAGATCCACGTTCCTGGTCTCGCGGGCGGCGGCCAAGGCGATGAGCGTGATGAGCGCGGCACCGATCACGTAGAGGGCGATCGGAGTGCCGCTGCCGTAGGCGGCGAGCAGTGCTGTCGCGATGAGCGGGGCCGGCGCGCCGGCCGCGACCGAGGCGAACTGGGCGCCGATCGAGGCACCGGAGTAGCGCACCCGGGTCGCGAACAGCTCGGCGAAGTAGGCGGCTTGGGGCGCGTACATGGCGCCGTGCAGGACCAGACCGACCGTGACGGCGATCAGCACGTTCATGAAGGAGCCGGTATCGATGAGGGAGAAGAACGGGAACATCCATACGGCGATGCCAACGGCGCCCGCGATGTACACCGGCCGTCGTCCGAGCCGGTCGGAGAGAGCGCCCCAGAGCGGGATCGTCACGAAGTGCACGGCGGAGCCGATCAACACGGCATCGAGCGCCGCCTGTTTGGACATGTCGACCGCGTCGACGACGTAGACCAGGATGAAGGCGGTGATCACGTAGTACGAGACGTTCTCGCCCATGCGGCAGCCCATGGCGGTGAGGATCTCGCGCCAGTGGTGGCGAAAGACGGTGATCAGTGGGGGCTTCTCGGCGGCGGAGCCGTCAGCGCGACGCTCTTCGGCGTGGGCGAGGGCGGCCTTGAACACCGGGGACTCGTCGACCTGGAGCCGGATCCACAAGCCGAGCATGACGAGCACCCCGGAAAGGAGGAACGGGACGCGCCAACCCCAGCTCTCGAAGGCGGACTCGGAAAGGGCGCCCGTGAGGATGGCCAGCACGGCAGTGGCCAGGAGCTGTCCGGCGGGCGCGCCGGTCTGCGGCCAGGAAGCCCAGAAGCCTCGCCGGCGGGCATCGCCGTGTTCGGAGACGAGGAGTACGGCGCCGCCCCACTCGCCACCGAGTGCGAAGCCTTGGACGAGGCGGAGCATCGTGAGGAGGACGGGCGCGGCCGAGCCGATGGTGGCGTGCGTCGGCAGGAGGCCGATCGCGAAGGTCGCACCGCCCATCATGAGCAGGCTGACCACGAGGAGCTTCTTGCGGCCGAGGCGGTCCCCGAAGTGGCCGAAGACCAGGGCGCCGAGCGGACGGGCTGCGAAGCCAACGGCGTAGGTGAGGAAGGAGAGCAGGGTTCCGACGAGCGGGTCGGACCCCGGGAAGAACAGCTTGTTGAAGACGAGCGCGGCGGCCGAGCCGTAGAGGAAGAAGTCGTACCACTCGACGGTGGTGCCGACCAGACTCGCGGCGACGACGCGGCGCAGGTGTGCGGGGGACGGGGGTGCGGGTGTTGCGGCGGCCATCTGCACCACTTCCAGGGGCTCCGAAGGGGACGTCGACGGGTGTCCGTCGTCGGCACACGGTAGGAACCCGGAGACCGGCGGCGTATGTGGTGGGGCACCACACTTCGAGCGAGGAGAGTGGGCGGACCGTGAAGGGCACACACGCGGCCTCGCGGGGGTAGGCGCCCCGCGACCGCCTCGAGCGGGTTTGTGAGGAGCGTCGAGGGCTAACCGGGACACATGAGTGAACAGGACAAGGCAATGGATCCGCAGATCGAGGCGACGGAGCGGAAGACCGCTTCCCTGGCGCGTGACAGCGCCGACAAGGCGACCGCTTCCGTGAGTGACGTCGCGAAGAAGACCCAGGAAAAGGCCGGCGAGGCGGCCGTGGCGGCGACCGGGCAGGTCACCACCGTGGCGCGGACGGCCTGGAGCGCCCTGGCCCACCGGAAGATGCTGGCGATGGGGGTCGGGGCCGGGGTCACCGCCGTCGGCGCCGCGTCGTACGCCGCGGGGCGCCGCGCGGGACGGCACTCGTAGGGCGTCGTAGGGCGGGGTCAGCCCGTGCGTACGCGTACGTCGCCGTTGACGGACGTCAGACGCAGCGTGCGGTCCTCGGGCGCCCCGTGGGTGGCCACGGCCACCGTGGGGCGCCCGTTGTCCGTGGTGGCGGTGGTCCGATAGGCCGGGGAGCCGTGCGGGAGCACGGTGTCCACGGAACCGTTGGTGGTCGTCGCGGCGACCCGGCGGGGTGCGGTGGCGCAGCTCAGGGTGACGTCGCCGTTGACCGTCGTGGCGTCCAGGGCGGCTGCTCGCAGGCCGGTCGCGCGCATCGAACCGTTGCGGGTGGCGAGGCGGAGTTTCGTCTCGGCATCGCCCGAATTGGCCACCGTCACATCGCCGTTGACCGTCGAGAGGTCGAGGGCGCCGGACACGCCCGCCGCGTCGACGCCGGCGTTGCGGGCGACGACGGTGACGGCGGTGCCGGACGGCACGTCGACCTCCGGCATCCGTGGGCAGCGGCGCTTGCACGACAGGTCGAGCACCCGCGTGCGGTCGTGATGGGACCAGTGGTGGCCGACCCGCCGGTCGACGGTGACGCGGTCGCCGTCGGTGGGTCGCAGCCGCAGCCCGTTGTCCGTGGTGACCAGTAGCCGGGCGCCCCGCTCACTCGCCAACTGCCCGTCGGCGGAGGGCTTTCCGCCGCTGTCACAGGCCGCCACCGAGGCCGCCAGGCCCACGGCCAGCGCCACCCTCAAGCCCAGCCCCAGCGCTCGACACCCCGCCCGATAGCGCACGCCCGCTCCCCTCGATGCCTCCATGAGAGCCGATTGCCCCGTCCGGCGTCGTCCAGACACATCACGCCGATCCCGGAGTGAGTGCGCGCAGTCGGGGAACGCGGCGAGGCATGGCTGTACTGAGGAAATGCGCACGTCCGATGCTCGCCTCCGTGTTCGTGGCCGGCGGGCTGTCCACCGTCCGTGCCCCCGAGCGCGTGGCGCCCGCCGCGGAACCGGTGGCAGTACCCGTGGCCTCCCGCGTGCCCCGGCTGCCGGAGGACCCCGAGCAACTGGTCCGGATCAACGGCGCGGTCCACATCGGGGCCGGGCTGCTGCTCGCCACCGGGGTCGCCCCGCGGCTGGCCGCGTTGGCCCTCGCCGGGACGCTCGTGCCGACGACGCTGGCCGGCCACGCCTGGTGGAAGGAGGAGGACCCCGATCAACGCGCCCAGCAGCGCACCCAGTTCCTGAAGAACCTGTCCCTGATGGGCGGCCTGCTCATCACGGCGGCCGACACTCACGGCAAGCCGTCGGCCGCCTACCGGGTCCGTGGCGCCGCCGCGTCCGGACGCTCGTCGGCACGCCGGGCACGTCGCGACGCGGCTCACACGCTGCGGGGCGCTACCCGCGATGCGGCCGGCACTGTGCGCGGCGCCGCCGACCACGTGCGGGCGCTGCCGGTGCAGGCCCAGCAGGCCATCGACAAGCGCCTCTGAGGTTCGGACCCGCGAGGGCCCCGCGAAGGCGCGTGGGGCCCCCGCCGCCTCCCGCGTGGCAGCCACGGATGCCGGTCACCAGGGCGTACGGCACGCTGGAGACATGCGCGTAGGGGACGTACGCGTAGAGACATACGCGTGGAGACAGACGCGTACGTGCGTGACCGGAGGTGGCCATGGAGCCCGTGCGGGCGCTGGAGCGGATCGCGTTCCTGCTGGAGCGGGACGGCGCGCCCACCTACCGGGTGCGCGCGTTCCGCACCGCCGCGGGTGTGATCACCGACCTGGGCGACGCCGAGGTCGCGCGGCGCGTTGCCGACGGTTCCCTGGAGTCGCTCAAGGGCATCGGGCCGAAGACCGCCGCCGTGATCCGGGAGGCGAGCGCCGGGCAGGTCCCCGACTACCTCACGCACCTGGAGGACGAACTCGCCCGCACCGTGCCGCTGGAGGGCGACGCGGGCGTCGAGCTGCGGTCCCTGCTGCGCGGCGACTGCCACCTGCACTCCGACTGGTCGGACGGCGGCAGCCCGATCGAGGAGATGGGCCGCGCCGCCCGGGACATCGGGCACGAGTGGGCGGTGCTCACGGACCACTCGCCGCGCCTGACCGTGGCCCGTGGCCTGTCTCCGGAGCGGCTGCGCGAGCAACTGGACGTGGTGGCCGAACTCAACGCCGGCTGGGCCCCGTTCCGCCTGCTGACCGGCATCGAGTGCGACATCCTTGACGACGGCTCGCTCGACCAGGAACCCGAGCTGCTCGAACGCCTGGACGTGGTGGTCGTCTCGGTCCACTCCAAGCTGCGGATGGACGCCGCCGCGATGACGCGCCGCCTGGTCGCCGCCGTCGGCAATCCGCACGCCGACATCCTCGGCCACTGCACCGGCCGCCTGGTCACCGGCAAGGGGCGGCCCGAGTCGCAGTTCGACGCCGACGAGGTGTTCGCGGCGTGTGCCTCCGGCGGTACCGCCGTGGAGATCAACAGTCGTCCGGAGCGGCTCGATCCGCCTCGCCGTCTGCTGCGTAAGGCCGTGGCGGCCGGCACCCTGTTCGCCATCGATACCGACGCGCACGCGCCCGGTCAGCTGGACTGGCAGCTTTTCGGCTGCGCCAGGGCGGAGGAGTGCGGGGTGCCGGCCGGGCGGGTGGTGACCACGTGGTCGGTGGGGGAGTTGCTGGCCTGGACCGGTGGTCAGTCGGGTCTCTCCGGCGATTGAGGTCACGTCGCCCGGGGTCAAAAGATCGGGGCTCTGCCCCGGGCCCCGCTGCTCAATCGCCGCAGGGGCTTGATCTGCCGGAACCGGATGCCCGGTCGGCCGCGTGTCCGAAGATGCCGGGAGGCACGGGGGCGGGGGCGGCATGCAGATCATTGAGGTGACCGGGTACGCCGTGCGTTCGGCCGTGGTGACGTTGCGGCGGCGCGGGACGCCGATGGAGTTCGTCGTCTTCCCGATGCTGCACGTCGCCTCGCCGACGTTCTACGACCAGGTCCGGCTCCGGCTGCGGAAGTGCGACCTCATCGTCGTGGAGGGCATCCGCGGGAAGTCGGCCGCGGTGAGCGCCCTCACGCTCGCCTACCGGTTCGCCCCGCGCCGCAGCCGCAACGGCTTGCAGGAGCAGCGCGCCGACCTGCTCCCCGAGTCCGTGCCCGTCGTGTGCCCGGACGTGACCGCGGCGGAGGCGGTCGCGGACCTGAAGACGCTGCCGCGGTGGATGTATCTGATGATGCTGCTCGGGGCACCCGTCATGGGCCTGGTCTTCGCGCTGCGCGGGCCGCGCGCCTTCCTCGACGAGGACATGGAGCTCGACGACCTGCCGATGACGGCGCGGGCGGAGATGCTCGCGGACCATCCGATCGGGCACGCCATGTCCGACCACCGCGACCAGCGGCTGCTCGACGCGCTCGACGGGATCCACGCCGAGCACCACACCGAACCGCTGCGGGTGGCCATCGTCTACGGAGCCGGGCACGTCCCGGCGATCGTGGCCGGGCTGCGGGAGCGGCACGGCTACCTGCCCCGGGACGCGGAGTGGCTCACGGTCCACCTCATGGCGTGAACCCTGCGTGACCCACCGGGACGGACACAGGGCGGGACAGGCCCGCCCGCGGGGCCGGAAAGATCTTGGCGACCGGACCCCTTTCGAATCCGGGCCCGGTAGGAGATATCTTGATGTCGAGCAATCTGAGCAAGATGCAGACGACGACGTGGAAGACGTGGAAGCGGAGCACCCGGTGACTGACTCGACCATTATTTACACGCACACAGACGAGGCCCCGGCCCTCGCGACGTACTCCTTCCTGCCGGTCATCGAGGCCTACGCGTCCACCGCCGGTGTCGGCGTGGAGACCCGTGACATCTCCCTGGCCGGGCGCATCCTCGCCCAGTTCCCGGAGTACCTCACCGAGGAGCAGCGCGTCCCGGACGCCCTCGCGGAGCTCGGCGACCTGGCCAAGACGCCGCAGGCCAACATCATCAAGCTGCCGAACATCTCGGCCTCGGTCTCGCAGCTCAAGGCCGCCGTCGCCGAGCTTCAGGAGCAGGGCTACGCGCTCCCGGCCTACCCGGACGAGCCGAAGACCGACGAGGAGCGCGAGGTCGGCCGCCGCTACGACAAGGTCAAGGGTTCCGCCGTGAACCCGGTCCTGCGCGAGGGCAACTCCGACCGCCGCGCGCCCGCCTCGGTGAAGAACTACGCCAAGGCCCACCCGCACCGCATGGGCGCCTGGTCCGCCGAGTCCAAGACGAACGTGGCGACCATGGGAGAGAACGACTTCCGCTCGACCGAGAAGTCCGCCGTCATCCCGGCCGCCGACAAGCTGAAGATCGAGCTCGTCGCCGACAACGGCACGACCACCGTGCTGCGCGAGTCCGTACCGGTCCTCGCCGGTGAGATCGTCGACGCCTCCGTGCTGCACGTCGCGCCGCTGCGCGAGTTCCTTACCGCGCAGATCGCCCGCGCCAAGGAAGAGGGTGTGCTGTTCTCCGCGCACCTGAAGGCCACCATGATGAAGGTCTCCGACCCGATCATCTTCGGCCACGTCGTGCGCGCCTTCTTCCCGGAGACCTTCGCCCGCTACGGCGCCGACCTGGCCGCCGCGGGCCTTACCCCGAACGACGGCCTCGGCGGCATCTACAAGGGCCTCGAGACCCTCGCGAACGGCGCCGAGATCAAGGCGTCCTTCGACGCCGAGCTCGCCGCCGGTCCCGACCTCGCCATGGTCGACTCGCACCGCGGGATCACCAACCTGCACGTGCCGTCCGACGTCATCATCGACGCCTCCATGCCGGCGATGATCCGCACGTCCGGCCACATGTGGAACAAGGACGACCAGGAGCAGGACACCCTCGCGGTGATCCCGGACTCCTCGTACGCCGGTGTCTACCAGGCCGTCATCGACGACTGCCGCGCCAACGGCGCCTTCGACCCGTCGACCATGGGCACCGTCCCGAACGTCGGCCTCATGGCGCAGAAGGCCGAGGAGTACGGCTCCCACGACAAGACCTTCGAGATCCCGACGACCGGCACCGTCCGCCTGGTCAACCAGGCCGGCGACGTCGTCCTGGAGCAGCAGGTCTCCGAGGGCGACATCTTCCGCGCCTGCCAGACCAAGGACGCCCCGATCAAGGACTGGGTCAAGCTCGCCGTCACGCGCGCCCGCGCCACCGGCGACCCGGCCGTGTTCTGGCTGGACGAGGGCCGCGCCCACGACGCCCAGCTGATCAAGAAGGTCGAGCAGTACCTGCCGGAGTTCGACACCGAGGGCCTGGACATCCGCGTCATGTCCCCGGAGGACGCCACCAAGCTGTCCGTCGAGCGCATCCGCCAGGGCCTCAACACCATCTCGGTCACCGGCAACGTGCTGCGCGACTACCTGACCGACCTCTTCCCGATCCTGGAGCTGGGCACCAGCGCCAAGATGCTGTCGGTCGTCCCGCTGATGAACGGCGGCGGCCTCTTCGAGACGGGCGCCGGCGGCTCCGCCCCGAAGCACGTCCAGCAGCTCGTCAAGGAGAACTACCTGCGCTGGGACTCCCTCGGCGAGTTCCTCGCCCTGGCCGTCTCCTTCGAGCACCTCGCCACCACCACGGACAACGCCTCGGCGAAGGTCCTCGGCGAGACCCTGGACCGCGCCACCGGCACCTTCCTCAACGAGGACAAGTCGCCGACCCGTCGCCTCGGCGGCATCGACAACCGCGGCAGCCACTTCTACGTCGCCCTGTACTGGGCCCAGGAGCTGGCCAAGCAGACCGAGGACACGGAGCTCGCCAAGGCCTTCGCCCCGCTCGCGGAGAAGCTCGCCGCGAACGAGCAGAAGATCGTCGACGAGCTGCTCGCCGTCCAGGGCTCCCCGGCCGACATCGGCGGCTACTTCAAGCCCGACCCGGCCAAGGCCGACAAGGTCATGCGCCCGTCGAAGACGCTGAACGAGGCGCTGGCCTCGATCGCCTGACCCGAGTCGGTCAGCACAGCGCGAACACTGCCCCGGTCGGCCCCGTGCCGGCCGGGGCAGTGGCGCGGGCGGCTCCGTTCACGCTGCGCGGAAGCGGGGTATTTGACGCTCTTCCTACGCCCTGACCTGGGTAGGGTGCAGCGATGAGCACTCTGGATGACGCACGCCCGGGCATGGACCCGGCGATCCGACCGCAGGACGATCTCTTCGGGCATGTCAACGGCCAGTGGCTGGCGACCGAGCCCATCCCCGACGACCGCTCCAGCTGGGGCCCCTTCGTGGAGCTCGTGGACGTGGCCGAGCAGCGGGTCAAGGAGATCATTCAGGAGATCGCGGCCGGCGGACCCACGAGCCTGGACGCGGACGACGCGCGCAAGATCGCCGACCTGTACGCGTCGTTCATGGACGAGGACGCCGTCGAGGCCCGCGGTCTTGACCCGGTCCGCCCGCTGATCGACGAGGCCGCCGCGCTGAGCGACGTACGGCAGCTCGCCGGATTCCTCGGCCGCTTCGAGCGCAAGGGCGGCTCCGGCCTGTTCGGCGCCTACATCGACAGCGACGACCGGAACTCCGACCGCTACCTCTTCAACATCCTCCAGGGCGGCCTCGGCCTGCCCGACGAGTCGTACTACCGCGAAGAGAAGTTCGCCGAGATCCGCGAGAAGTACGAGGCGTACCTGACCGAGCTGTTCACGCTCGGCGAGCACGCCGACCCGGCCGCCGCCGCACGCACCGTCCTCGCCCTGGAGACGCGGCTCGCCGAGGGCCACTGGGAGCGCGCCGAGACGCGCGACGTGCAGAAGACGTACAACCTCACCACCTTCGACGAACTCACCGCGCTCGCCCCGGCGTTCGACTGGCGGGGCTACGTCACCGGGCTCGGCGGCAAGGACGAGACGCTCGCCGAGTCGTGCGTGCGCCAGCCTTCGTATTTGACGCACCTGTCCGCGGTTCTCACCGAAGTTCCCATCGAGCAGTGGCGCGACTGGCTGCTCGCGCGCGTGCTGCGCTCCGCCGCGCCGTACCTGTCGTCGCCGTTCGTGCGCGTCAACTTCGAGTTCTACGGCCGCACGCTGAACGGGACGCCGGAGCTGCGCGCCCGCTGGAAGCGCGGCGTCGCCTTCGTCGAGGGCGCCATCGGCGAGGCCGTCGGCAAGGAGTACGTGGCTCGGCACTTCCCGCCGCGCTCCAAGGCGCTCATGGACGAGCTGGTCGCCAACCTCCTCGAGGCGTACCGCCAGTCCATCTCCCGGCTCGACTGGATGACGGACGAAACGAAGGAGCGGGCGTACGAGAAGCTCGCCACGTTCCGGCCGAAGATCGGCTACCCGGACGAGTTCCGTGACTACTCGGGCCTCGCGGTCGTCCCCGACGACCTGCTCGCCAACGCGTACGCCGCCGACGCCTTCGAGCACGACCGGCAGATGGCGAAGATCGGCGCGCCGGTCGACCGCGACGAGTGGTTCATGCTGCCGCAGACCGTGAACGCCTACTACAACCCGGGCACGAACGAGATCTGCTTCCCGGCCGGCATCCTCCAGAAGCCGTTCTTCTCGCCGGACGCCGACGCCGCCGAGAACTACGGCGGCATCGGCGCCGTCATCGGCCACGAGATCGGCCACGGCTTCGACGACCAGGGCGCGCAGTACGACGGCGCGGGCAACCTGAACGACTGGTGGACCACCGCCGACAAGGCGGCCTTCGAGAGCAAGTCGAAGGCGCTCATCAAGCAGTACGACGGGTTCTCGCCGCGGAACCTGCCGGGCGAGTTCGTCAACGGGTCGCTGACCGTGGGCGAGAACATCGGCGATCTGGGTGGGCTCACCATTGGGCACACCGCGTACAAGATCGCGCTCGGCGACGAGCCGGTGCCGAGCGACGGTGAACTCACCGGTACGCAGCGGCTGTTCATGAACTGGGCGTACTGCTGGCGCACGAAGCGGCGCAAGGAGCAGGAGCAGCAGTACCTCACCATCGACCCGCACTCGCCGCCGGAGTTCCGGGCGAACATTGTGCGGAACCTGGACGAGTTCCATGAGGCGTTCGCCACGAAGGTGGGGGACGGGTTGTGGGTCGAGCCGGGGGATCGGGTTCGCATCTGGTGATGTGACCTCTACGTAGGCCCGGACGGTTGATGTCGTCCGGGCCTACGTCTCGGGGCTCTGCCCCGGACCCCGCTGCTCAATCGCCGCAGGGGCTTGAAATCGGACCCCGCTGCTCAATCGCCGCAGGGGCTTGACCTCACCGACTGGAGTGCCGTGATGCACGTCGTGATTGCTGCCTGGAGTTCCTCCAGGCGTTGGAGCATGTCGTCCTCGACGATGTCGTCGATCTCCTGGGCGTCGACGTCGTCGAAGGTCAGCTCCTCGAACGCCTTCGTGGCCTTCTGAAGGCTGCTGTAGAACTTCGCGCGCCGCTCCTGCACCCGCAGCTCGGGGTCCTTCTCGACGGTCTCGGCGACGAGCGTGCGCACCGTGTCGTACGCCTCGCGGGCCCACTCGCCCGCCTCCTCGTCCTCGTCCAGCTCGTCGATGAGGGACAGGTGCCGCTCGGCCTCCTCGCGGAGCGCGGGGGAGGCCTCGATCTTCTGGCCCGCGGGGGTCTTGACCTGGCCCCCTTCCGCGATCCTGCGCACGTACTCGAGCTGGCCGCCGGTCTTGGTCTCCTCGGCGACGGCCTTCTTCAGGTCGTCCGTGCGCACGATGTCGCGGGCCATGCCCGTGCGGAGCACCGGGTCCTCGTCGAGGCGGTCCATGAGCGCCTTGCGGGCGGCCTCTGCGGTGCCGGGGTCGGCGAGGATCGCGGCCCGCAGCGCGGTCGGGTTCTCCGCGACCTCCAGGGCCTTCGTCGGGCGGATGCCCTCGGACTCGGCGGCCGCGGTGATCGCCTGGCCGCGCACCGAGGTCGCGCTGTTGCGGGACACGTAGTACGACAACCAGACGTCGGCGTCCGGGAGTTCGACATCGGTGCCGGGCGTCAGGGACTCGAACTGGGGGACCAGACCGTCGTCCGCCGCGCTGTCCCACGCCTTGTAGAAGCGCATGACGCGGTCGGGGGAGCAGCCGGCGAGCTCGGCGAACTTCCGGGCGGAGACCTTGGTGGACTCCCCGGCGGGCTGCCCGCCGGGCCGCACGCTGCGGGCCACCTTCAGGGCGAAGGCCCAGCCTCCGGTGCGGGCGTAGACGCCGAAATCGTGGGCGTCGCGGGTGATGGCCTCCGGTACGTCGCCGGTGGCGGGGTCGTCGTCGGCCTCCGCTTCGGCGTCGGCCTCGGAGCTCTCCGCGAAGGGGACCTCCGTGGGCGGCGTCCAGAAGCCGTCGGACGCGCTGTCGGAAGCGCTGCCGGTGTCCGGGGCTGCGGCCGGGGTGTCGGTGGTCGGCGGGGTCCACATGTTCGCGGTGTCCCCGGGCTCGGCCGTCTCCTCGTTCGCGGGTGCGGCGGCGCCGGCGTCCGGGGCGGCGGCCGGCGCGGGCACGGGCTCCGCGGGGGCGGCGTCGCCGGACGGGACGGCGGCGTCGGACGAGTCGATGGCTACGGACACGTAGGCACTCCTGAGTGATCGGGCGTGTGCGGGTTGACGAACCACTTTATCGCTCCGATTGGGCCGTTTTGCGCGCGAGTTGCCACAGCGGCGCGGCGGACACGAGTGCGAAGTCGGAGCGGCCCGTCCCGGGCGGCGGCACGGACGGGCCCGCCATTCGCGACTCCCCCAGCTGCGAACGGCGGGCCCGGGCTCGGCCTCGACCGTGCCGCGCGGCGGGAGAGCGCGGGCACGGGAGGCTCGATACCGCAGCATCTCAGCGCGCGCCCGCACCGCGGACGGGGCCAAGGGGCCCCTCCCGGTGGGCCGAACGGCCCGGATTCAACCGTCCCCGGATCGACGCCGGCCCACGGCCCTCACCCCGTCCGCGCCCCCGCCCCGCGCACCACCCGCAGCAGGTACTCCTTGCGGTGCAGCGGGTCGTGGTCCGTGCGGGAGCGGTGCGGCGGGTCCGCGCGGACCGGGGCGTAATGGTCGAAGGAGGCCTCCAGGACCCCCTCGCCCCGGGTGAGGGACGGCAGTTGCTGCTCCAGGGCGCGCACCCGGGCCGCGGGGATCAGCCCGTCGACCGTGGTCCACGCCCCGCCGTCCGTGCGCTGCCCCGTCGGCACGGCCCGCAGCCGGGTGATCACCGGCAGCACCGCCCCGTACAGATCGGCCGGGATGTCCAGGCGGAAGCGGTGCATCGGCTCGCACACCGCCGTGCCGGCGCGCGCGAGTGCGCTCATCAGGACCAGCGGGGTGAGGCCGCGGAAGTCGCCCGCCGTGCTCGACATCGACTTGTCGAAGACGGCGTGCGCGTGACTCTGCCGCGGCGCGTAGCCGGAGCGCGTGAGCGTCACCGTGCAGTCGGTGACCTGCCAGCCGAGCAGCCCCTGGCGCAGCGTCCTGTGCACGGTCTCCTCGATGGCCTTGATGAACGCCAGAGGGAGGGAGCCGAGCTCGATCCCGAGGCGGAACGCGACACCCGAGCCGACCGGCGCCGGATCGACGCGCAGGCCGATGGTCGCCAGGAACGGGTTGTCCTCGCCCTTCATCGACTCCACCGCCTCGCCGGAGCCCGTCGGCCGCTCGACGCACAGCGGCGTCGACTCCCGGAACGTCACGTCGAGCCGGAACTCCTCGGCGAGCGTGGCCTGCACGACCTCCTTCTGCACCTCTCCGTAGAGCGAGAGGAAGATCTCCCGGCGGATGTCGTCCTGCCGCAGCCCGATCAGCGGGTCCTGCTCGGCGAGCTGGGTGAGTGCGGCGAGCAGGGCGCCGCGCAGGCCCGGCCGGTCGGGTTCCACGACCGTCTCCAGGGTCGGCGGAGCGAAGTGGTGCTCCCTGACGGGGGCCTGCGGCTCGCCGAGATCGTCCCCGACGCGTACGCCGCCGAGTCCCCACAGCCGCGCCACCTGTCCGGGACCCACCTCCGTACGCGGTGCGTCCGCCCCGTCCGCGAAGACGCGCACCGACGTCACCCGGTCCTCCGCGCCACCGGGCAGCGCGAGCCGCTCGCGCACGCGCAGCGTCCCCGTGAACACGCGGGCGTACGCGATCTTCTCGCCGGCCGGACCGCGGTCCACCTTGAACACGCGGGCAGACAGCGGGAGTTGGGGTTCTGACTCGGCCGGAGGCAGCAGTCGTGTGATGCCGTCCACGAGCGCGTCGATCCCCGCGCCGGTCATCGCCGAGCCGAAGTACACGGGATGCGCCCCGGTACGCGCCGTCTGCTCGGCGAGCGCGTCCCGCAGCCAGCCGTACGTGACCGACTCCTCGTCCTTGACGTACGCCTCGAGCAGCGCGTCGTCGCGGGCGGAGAGCACGTCGACCAGGCGGGCGCGATGGGCGGTGTCGTCATCGGCGTACGGGACACAGAGCGCGTCCCGGCCGCCGAGGCCGTGCGTCACCGTGTTCATCGGGACCATGCCGGGCGCGAGTTTGCGCCGCAGGTCGTCGAGGAGGCCGGCCTCGCGGGCGCCCCGGCGGTCGACCTTGTTCACGAACACCACGGTGGGGATGCGCAGTCGGCGCAGCGTCCGCATCAGGACGCGGGTCTGCGCCTGCACGCCCTCGACGGCCGAGACGACGAGCACCGCCCCGTCGAGCACCCCGAGCACCCGCTCGACCTCGGCGATGAAGTCGGGATGGCCGGGTGTGTCCACGAGGTTGACGCTCGCGTCGCCGACCGGGAACGACACCACGGCCGACTTGATGGTGATGCCGCGCCGCCGCTCCAGGTCGAGGGAGTCGGTGCGGGTGCTCCCGTCGTCGACACGGCCCAGCTCGTCGATCACCCCGGCCGTGTGCAGGAGCCGCTCGGTCAGACTGGTCTTACCGGCGTCCACATGCGCGAGAACGCCCAGATTCAGCAATGCCACTGGCAGTCGTGTCCTTGAGGGAAGGGGATGCCACGGCGAGATTCGCGGTGGCCCTCGGAAGGAACTGGACTGCAGAGCGCATGGATCGGTCCTCACGGTCGGGGCGCGCGGCATGTGCCGCACCGAGATCAGTGCAGCAGCGCGCCGCGCACCCCGGCAACCGATTTATCCGGCGTCGGCCAACCGCGCCGACCACCGCTGCTCGACCCTCGCCAGGCGCCAGTAGGCGATCGCCGCCACCCACACGACCACGAACAGGCCCACGATCACGTACCCGACGTTGTCGAGGTCGAGACCGGCGATCCAGCCGGTGACCGCGTCGCTCAGGTCGAGCTTGTCGTGCAGGACGCCGACGAGCTCGATCGTGCCGATGAAGAACGCGACCGCGATGGACAGGCCGGTGATGGTGAGGTTGTAGAACACCTTGCGCACCGGGTTCGAGAACGCCCACTGGTAGGCGAAGTTCATGAACGTGCCGTCGAGCGTGTCGAACAGGCTCATGCCCGCGGCGAACAGCAGCGGCAGGCACAGGATCGCGTACCAGGGCAGGCCCGCGGCGGCGCCGCTGCCCGCCATCACCATCAAGGTCACCTCGGTCGCGGTGTCGAAGCCGAGCCCGAAGAGGAAGCCCAGCGGGAACATCTGCCCCGGCCGGGTGATCGACTTGGTGAAGCGGCCGAGGATCCGGTTCATGAACCCGCGGGAATCCAGGTGCTGCTCGAGCTTCCGCTCGTCGTAGGAGCCCGCGCGCATCGCCTTGAAGACCTTCAGAATGCCCATCAGGGCCACGAGGTTGAGCGCGGCGATGAGGTACAGGAACGTGCCGGAAACGGTCGTGCCGACGATGCCGAGCGCCTGGTGGGTGCGGGAGTCGTCGTTCATCAGGGTGCCGGCGAGCGCCGCGCCGCCCGCGACGAGCGCCGCCATCGCGACCACCACGCTGGAGTGGCCGAGCGCGAACCAGAACCCGACCGAGACGGGCCGCTTGCCGTCCGCCATCAGCTTGCGGGTGGTGTTGTCGATGGCCGCGATGTGGTCGGCGTCGAAGGCGTGCCGCATGCCGAGCGTGTACGCCGTGATGCCGAGGCCGATACCGAAGGCTTTGTTGCCCACTTCGTAGTGCTCGGGGACGACGAGCAGGAACAGCACGCCGAACGCGACGACGTGCAGCGCGGCGATCACCGCGATCAGGCCGGCCGTGCGCAGCGTGTCCTCGCGGCGCCAACGGAAAGCAGGGGAAGGGGAGTTCGGGGCAGGGGTCGGGGAGTTCCCGGGCAGGGTCATGCGTCGATCACGCTCCAGCACCTCGTGGATCACTTCGTGAGATGCCGCGGCCGGTCTCCTGGCTTACGGGTGTGCCCGCCGCTCCGGCCTTCCCAGCGGCCGACGGCCACCAGTGGCGTACAGGATGGAACGGCGGGCTCCGGGCGCGTGACTCGAAAGACGCGCGGTCCGAAACCCGATCACAGTGGCGAGGGCCGCTCCGGAATGGGCCCCTGAGGGGCCGTCACCGGTCTTCCCGAGCACCACGGCCCGACCACCCTACTACCTACCCGGACGCGCGTTCGCGGGCCCGGTGGATCTCCTCGTAGGCCTTGTCCCGGCCCTCCCAGTGGGAGCCGTCGACCGACTTGCCCGGTTCGAGATCCTTGTAGACCTCGAAGAAGTGCGTGATCTCCAGGCGGTCGAACTCGGGGATGTCCTCGATGTCCCGGGTCGCGTCGTGCCGCGGGTCGTGCGCGGGAACGCACAGGACCTTCTCGTCCGGGCCCTTCTCATCGCTCATCACGAACATGCCGATCGCCCGGCACTCGATGGCGCAGCCGGGGAACGTCGCGTCGCCGGTCAGGACGAGGGCGTCCAGCGGGTCCCCGTCGCCGCCGAGCGTGCCGGGGATGTAGCCGTAGTCCGCGGGGTACTGCGTCGACGTGAACAGCATCCGGTCGAGCCGGATCCGCCCGAGTTCGTGGTCCATCTCGTATTTGTTCCGTGAGCCCTGCGGGATCTCCACGATCACGTCGAACGCCTCGGCGCGTGCCTGACTGCTGCCCAATGTGGCCTCCTTGCCGCATTCCGACGCCCCCGAGTGTGCGGCCTGCCGGGCAAGGGCGGAACCCCTCAGGCGGCCGGGGGAATGGGGAATTCGAGTTCGGGCCGGTCCCAGGCGACGGCCGGCGGGCGCGCGGGGACCGTGCCGGTGCGGTGCGCGCCCATGCTGCGGTAGAAGCCCTCGGCGGGCGGGTGCGAGACGACGCGGACGTGGTCGAGGCCCGCGGCCTGCGCCTGCGCCCGCATGTGGTCGACGAGGAGGCGCCCGATGCCCCGGCCCTGCGCCTCGTCCGCGACGAACATCAGGTCCAGCTCCGGCGGCACGGTCAGCAGCGCGTAGAAGCCGAGCACCCGCTCGTCGGCCGGATCCACGGCCACGTAGACATGGTGCGCCTCGATGTAGTCGGGGCCCACCCGATAGCCCGCGACCATGGAGGCGTACGGGTCCCGGTAGGCGCCGGAGCCGCGCACGAGGCGGGTGAGGCGCCGGGCGCCCCGGGCGGTGGCCCGCCGGACGGTGACCGCCGGGGTCCCTCCGCGGCGCGTAATGCTCGCGTTCATGTGTCGAGTATTACGCATACGGGGCGGGGTCAGGCGGTGGGCACCGTGGAGTGCGCCTGGCGCAGGAACGCGGCGTTGTCCGGGGTCTGGCGCAGCTTGTCGAGCAGCGCCTCGTAGGAAGCGGCCGGGTCCCTGCTCTGCAGGGCGCGCCGCAGTCCGCGTACGACGGTCAACTCGGGTGCTGGCAGCAGGAGTTCATCGCGGCGGGTGCCGGAGGGGGTGAGCTCGACGGCCGGGTGGACGCGGCGCTGCGCGAGGACGCGGTCGAGGCGCAGCTCCATGTTGCCGGTGCTCTTGAGCTCCTCGAAGTAGTAGTCGTCGGCGCGGGAGCCGGTGTCGACGAGGGCGGTGGCGAGGATGGTCAGCGATCCGGCCTCCTCGGCGTCGCGGGCCGCGCCGAAGAAGCGCTTCGGGCCGTGCAGGGCGGCCGCGTCGACACCGCCCGACAGGGTGCGGCCGCTGGTGGAGGCCGCGTTGTTGTGCGCCCGGCACAGCCGGGTGAGGGAGTCGAGGAGGATCACCACGTCGCGGCCCTGCTCGGTGAGGCGCTTGGCGCGCTCCACGGCGAGTTCGGCGAGCGCGATGTGTGCCTTCGCCGGGCGGTCGAACGTCGAGGCGTAGACCTCGCCGCGCACGGAGCGGCGCATGTCGGTGACCTCTTCGGGGCGCTCGTCGACGAGCACGACCATGAGGTGGACCTCGGGGTGGTTCGCGGCGAACGCGGCGGCGAGCTGTTGCAGCAGCACCGTCTTGCCGGTCTTCGGCGGGGCGACGATCAGGCCGCGCTGCCCCTTGCCGACCGGCGTGAACAGGTCGACGACGCGTCCCGCGAGCCCCGAGGCCGGGTGCTCCAGGCGGAAGCGCTCGCTGGGGTGCAGCGGGGTGAGGTCGGCGAAGTGCGGGCGGCGGCGGGTGGCCTCCGCGGGGGCGCCGCCGACGGTCTCGACGTGCGCGAGACTGCGCGGCTTCCCGCACGTCCCCTCGACGAAGTCGCCCTTGCGCAGGCCGAGTTGGCGGATGAGGTGGGCGGGCACCTGGACGTCGTGCGACGTGGGTTCCAGGTCGGCCGCCCGCAGGAAACCGTGCTCGTTCCCGCCGATGTCGAGGACGCCGGCGGCGCGGACGGGTTCTTGGGGTGGGGCGGGGGTGGTGCTCGTGGTGGTGGCCGTGGTCATGACGATCACAGGTCCTTTCGCGGGCCGAGCCGCGGACGCGGCAGGCGTACAAGGGTCCTTCTGACGGATCAGGCTGGACGCGGTGGGCCGGGATCATTCGGCTCCGCGAGCGGGGTCTGGTGCGTGCAGCTGCAAGGCGGAGGAGGGCGTCAACGCGGAGCGTTGGCAACCGACGACAACGCGGCAGATGTGCGTGCCAGGGCCCGCGACTCCAGCAAGATCCGTCAGAAGGGCCCTGGGGCAGGGAAGGGGTGGGATCCGGCGAGTGGCAGGGGCGCTGGAGCGCGCCCCGCGGCCGGGGAAACCTGGTGTCGCGGCTACGGGTGAAGAGCCCGCCAGAAGCCGCTGACCAGGGGTGACGTGCGCTGTTCGGCGACGGAAAGTCGTCTGCCGGGGAGCGCTGAAGAGATGAGATTCGGTACCGGCGCCTCGAAGTGGGCGAGCACGTGTACCGCCATGACCGTACCACCCGACCCCCGTCGCGCGGCAAGCCCCGACTTCGGAGCCGGTGCGCCCTATGCTGATCCGCCATGTTCACCGATCAGGGCCCCACCCTCCGCGAGCTGGCCGTTCAGGCGCTGTCCTCGGTCGAGCGGGGGTACGACCTGCTGGCGCCGAAATTCGACCACACGCCGTTCCGCACCCCGGACGTCGTGCTGGACGCGGTGGGCCGCGCGCTCGCCGGGCTCGGCCCGTACGGCACCGGGCTCGACCTGTGCTGCGGGACCGGGGCGGGCCTGCGCGTGCTGCGCGAGGCGGGCGTCGGGCGGGCCGTGGGCGTCGACTTCAGCGGCGGCATGCTGGACGTCGCGCGGCGCGGTGAGCCGACGGCCGACCATGTCCGCGGGGACGCGCTCGCGCTGCCCTTCGGCGAGGTCTTCGACCTGGTGGTGAGCTTCGGGGCGTTCGGGCACTTCCTGCCGCGCGAGTGGCCGCGGCTGTTCGCCCAGGTGTGCCAAGTGCTGCGCCCCGGCGGCCGGTTCGCGTTCCCGCTGCCCGCGCCGTCGCGGCCCGGATCGACGGGCTACTGGGCGATGCTCGGCTTCGACGCCGCGATGCGGGTGCGCAACGCCGTGTGGCGGCCCCCGTTCGTCATGTACTACCGCCCGTTCCGGCTCGGCGACGTACGGCGGGAACTGGACCGCGCCGGGTTCGACGTCGCGCTGCACGCCCTGCCCGAGCTCGGCGAGCGGCCCGACGGCAGCCCGCGGTGCAGGCTGGTCGTGGCGATCCGCCGCTGACGGGCCCGCCGGATCGCGTCCCGGCCCCGCCGCGCCTAGCGTGTACCCATACCTGCCGGGCCGCGCCGTGCCCGGCGACCGACGGAAGGGTGTCGCCTCATGTCCGCTCGTCCTGAAGGCGCGCCGGTCTGGGCCGACGCGATGTTCCCCGACCTGGAGGCCGCGAAGAGCTTCTACACGGAGCTGTTCGGCTGGACCTACGACGAGGGCAGCGCCGAGTTCGGCAACTACACGCAGGCCAGGACGCCCGACGGCAAGCGGGTCGCGGCGCTCGTGCCGCAGATGCCGGGCGCGGAGGGCGTGCACCCGGCCTGGAACCTGTACCTCGCCACCGCGGACATCGCGTCGGTCGCCGAGCGGATCAAGGACGCGGGCGGCAGCCTCATGACGGACCCGATGCAGGTCGCCTCGTTCGGCACGATGGTCACCGCCCAGGACCCCGCGGGCGTCGTCTTCAGCGTGTGGCAGCCCGACACACACGAGGGCTTCGAGAAGGTCAACGAGCCGGGCGCGTACTGCTGGGCCGAGGTCAACACCCGCAACGCCGCACGGACCGACTCCTTCTTCCCGGCCGTCTTCGGCTACGGCGTGAAGAAGATGGACGACGACCAGATCGACTTCGACGTCTGGGAACTGAACGGCGAGCCGGTCATGGGCCGCATGCAGATGACGGACGACTTCCCGCCGCACGTTCCCTCGTACGTCAATGTGTACTTCGTCGTCGAGGACTGCGACGCGGCGGTCGCCACCGTCCAACGCCTGGGCGGCAAGCTGCACTTCGGGCCGATCGACACGCCCTTCGGGCGGTTCGCGGCGGTCGGGGACCCGCAGGGCGCCGCGTTCTCCGTCATCGACGTGACGGCGGCCAAGGGCGAGATGCCGAAGCTGTCCTGACGGTCAGTCGGACGAGTCGGACGACGGCAGTCTGAACTCCAGCTCCCGCGCGGCGAGTTGGGGCGTCGGTTGCGCCCAGCGCTCCACGGCTTCGGGAGTCCGGGTGGACGACAGGGACCGGAGCTCGGCCCGGTCCAGATAGAGGGTGCCGTTCAGATGGTCCGTCTCGTGCTGCACGATCCGCGCGGGCCAGCCCGTGAACTCCTCGTCCACCGTGCGCCCTTGCTCGTCGAGGGCGCGCAGCCGCACGCGCTCGTGCCGGGCGACCACGGCCTGGTAGCCCGGCACGCTCAAGCACCCTTCGTAGAAGGCGACTTGGCGCGCTCCCACGCCGTCGTACGACGGGTTGACCAGTACCCGGAACGGCTGCGGCACCCGTCCTCGCGCGGCCCGCACCTCCTCGCTCACGGCCGCCGCGTCCTCGATGACGGCGAGCCGCAGCGGCACCCCGACCTGCGGCGCGGCGAGGCCCACGCCGGGCGCGGCGTGCATGGTGACCCGCATCGCGGCGATGAGCCGGGCGAGCAGCTCGTCCGGGAGCTGACCGTCGACGGGCTCGGCGGGGCGGCGGAGCACCGGGTCGCCCGCCGCGACGATCGGCAGCGGCTCCTCGGCGGCGAGCAGGGACTCGACGTGATCAGTCAGTGACGTGAACGGCATCGCGCCAGGATGCCAAGCGTGATCACGGGCACGCCCCGCGGGGTCCGGGAATGCGCCGACGCCCGGAACGGTTCTGATCTTGTGGCCGTCCCGAACGGATGGGACGGCGGTGGCACAGGAGAAGGTTCGAGGGTTCCGACGGATGACGCAGACGCAGGCCCAGACGCAGACGTACGCGGCGCACGGGGACCCCACGGCTCCCGCACCGCACACCGAGCGCGGGTTCCACCCCCTCGACCACCCCGCGTACGCCGCGCTGACCGGCCCGCACGCGCACTTCGCGGAGCGCAGCGGCCGGGCCCTGCGCTACCCGACCGCCGTCACGCCGTGGACCGCGCTGCCCCCCGACCCGGGGCCCTCGGACTGGGCGGACCTGGCGGCGTTCGCCGCCCCCGACGGAACGCTGCCGCTGCTCGGCACCGACATCGAACTGCCGGAGGGCTGGGAGACGACGGTGGACCACGCGGGCGTACGCATGGTCGGCGACGCGGTGGACGCGACCCCCGACCCGGAGGCCGTCCTGCTCACCGCCGCCGACGTCCCGGACATGCTCGACCTGGTGGCCCGCACCCAGCCGGGCCCGTTCACGCCCCGCACCATCGAACTCGGCACGTACCTCGGAATCCGCCAGGGCGGCGCGCTCGTCGCGATGGCGGGGGAGCGCCTGCACCTGCCGGGCCACACCGAGATCAGCGCCGTGTGCACCGACCCGGCCCACCGGGGCAAGGGCCTCGCGGGCCGCCTGGTGAAGGCCGTCGCAGCCGTCGTCCAGGACCGCGACGAAACCCCCTTCCTGCACACCGGCGCGGCCAACACGAACGCGATCCGCCTGTACGAGTCCCTGGGCTTCCACCTGCACGGGACGACTCGGTTCCGGACGGTGCGGGCGCCGCGACAGTAGTCGGCGTCACGCCTGCGACTGCGCGTAGGCCCGCTGCCACGCGATCGACACGGCCTGCGCGATCCCGCCCAGGACCGTCGCGTCCTCGCCCGTCGCGGACGCCGCGAAGTCGGGCAGCGGCAGCGGAACGAGTTCGCCGAGCCGCCGCTCGACCCGCTCGCTGACGTGCTCCGCGTGCTCGCCGAGCGCGCCGCCGCCGAGCACCACGAGCCGCGGGTCGAGCAGCGCCACGACCGGCACCAAAGCCCGCGCGATCAACTCCACCTCCCGCGCCACCACGGCCTCGGCCGCCGCGTCCCCGTCGCGGGCCGCCCGGAAGATCCGGTCCGGGGTGCAGTCGTCGCCGAGCCCGGCCGCCCGTCCCGCCGCCACGAGCGCGTCCGCCGCGGCGGCGCTCTCGAACATGCCGCGCTCCCGCTGCTCGTCCGCGGGGGTCGTGGAGTCGCCGACGAGCAGGTAGGCCACCTCGCCCGCCGCGCCCCTGACCCCGCGGTGCAGTCGGCCGGCGAGCACGGAGCCGACACCGATGCCCGTGCCGACGGACAGGAACACGAAGTCGTCCACGCCCCGGCCGACGCCGGCCGCCTGCTCGCCGAGCGCGGCCAGGTCGATGTCGTTCTCGAAGGTGACCCGGTCGCCCAGCTCCTCCGCGAGCAGGGAGACGACGGCGGGCCGGTCCCATCCGGGGATGTTGCCGGAGTGCAGGAGCCGGCGCGAGCCGGGGTCGTAGATGCCGGGGCTGGCGATGACGATGCTGTAGACCTCGCCGAGCGCCACCCCGTTGCCCTCCAGCAGGTCCGTCACCAAGTGGGCGATCTGCTGGACGAGTTCGGTGGCGTCGTGGGTGCGGGCGGCCTCCTTGCGACGGTCGATCACGCTGCCGCCGAGGTCGGCGAGGGCGAGCCGGATCCAGTGCGCCCCGACGTCGACGCCGACCACCCGGCCGGTGTCCACGTTCGGCTCCCACAGGCGGGCGGCGCGGCCTGCGCGACCGGTGAGCAGGCCCGTCTGCCGGACCAGACCCGCCGCTTCCAGGCGGGACATGGCCAGGTTCACCGTCGGCCGGGACAGGCCGGTGTCGGCGGCCAGCTGCGTGCTGGACAGCGGAGCGCCGCGCTGCAGGAGTTCCAGGACGGCCCACTCGTTGGCCTGCCGCATGCTCCCGGGCCCGCGCATCGGCCTTTGGAGGGGCAGCGTGTCCAGGCTGTTCGGATTCGTGGGCATGAGCGTCATCCTTCCATGCGGCAGTGTGCGCCAGGTCATCTGCAGGCCGTTCACCAGGGCATTGATTTAGTTAAGAAGGACTCGTTACATTTACCGCGCCCTGACCGCGGCCTCGCGAAGGCCGCCCCGACCGCAAAGGCGCAGACCCGTGTCGTCATCCCCGTCATCCGAGTCGTCCCCACCCAGCGGCGGCCTCGCGCGCCGCATCGGCCTCCTCCAGGCGACCGCGCTGAACATGAGCCAGATGGTCGGCGTCGGTCCCTTCATCACCATCCCGCTGATGGTCGCCGCGTTCGGCGGGCCGCAGGCCGTCATCGGCTGGGTCGCGGGCGCGCTGCTCGCCCTCTTCGACGGACTCGTCTGGGCGGAACTCGGTGCGGCGCTGCCCGGCGCCGGCGGCACGTACGTCTATCTGCGTGAGGCGTTCCAGTACCGCAGCGGCAAGCTGATGCCGTTCCTGTTCGTCTGGACGGCGATCCTCTTCATCCCGCTGATCATGTCCACCGGCGTCGTCGGGCTCGTCCAGTACCTCGGGTATCTGTGGCCGTCGATGGGCCAGGGCTCCGGCGACGCCGCGGGCATCGCGCTCATCGCACTGATCGTGCTGCTGCTGTGGCGGCGCGTCGACTCCGTCGCCCGGCTCACCACGATCATGTGGGGCGTGATGCTGCTCGCCGTGGTCCTGGTGGTCGCCGCCGCGTACTCGGACTTCGATCCCGCGCGCGCCTTCGCGTACCCGGCCGGTGCCTTCGACGTGTTCGGCGGGAAGTTCTGGGCCGGGTTCGGCGCGGGTCTCGCGGTGGGCGTGTACGACTACCTCGGCTACAACACCGCCGCGTACATGGGCAGCGAGCTCAAGCGGCCGGGGCGCACCCTGCCGCGTGCCACCGTCACCTCGATCATCGGGGTCATGGTCATCTATCTGGTGCTCCAGATCGGCGTGCTCGGCGCGGTCGACTGGCACCGGATGCTCGACCCGAACTCCGCCGTCTACCGGTCGATGGCCTCCGTGATCCTCGAAGAGGCCTGGGGGAAGGGGCCCGCCCGGATCGTCACCGGGCTCATCCTCGTCACCGCGTTCGCCTCGGTGTTCGCGGGGCTGCTCGCCGGATCCCGGGTGCCCTTCGACGCGGCACGCGACGGAGTCTTCTTCCGTTCCTTCGCCCGCCTGCACCCCAGGCACGGCTTCCCCACGATCGGCCTGCTGACGATGGGCGTGATCACGGCCGTGGGCTTCATGATCGGCCGGCACACCGACATGGGCACCCTGATCCAGCTGCTGACGACGGTGATGGTCCTCGTGCAGACGCTCTCCCAGAGCGTCGCGCTCACCGTCCTGCGCAAGCGCCAGCCGCACCTGCGCCGCCCGTACAAGATGTGGCTGTACCCGCTGCCGAGCATCCTCGCCTTCGCCGGCTGGGCCTACATCTATGTGTACGCGGACCACAACGCGCCGGGCCGCCACCCCATCGAGTGGTCGCTCGCCTGGGTCGCGCTCGGCATCGTCTCCTTCGGCCTGTGGGCCCGCAAGGAACGAATCTGGCCGTTCGGCGACAAGGAGATACGCGAGCAGTTCGCCTCCATGACGAGCGAGGAGCGGGCCACCGCATGACCACCGGCACCACTGTCGCCCCACCGGTCGGGGGCGGCTCCCAGCACCACGTCCTGGCGATCGATCTCGGCGGCACCAAGATCGCCCTGGCCACCGCGGCGCCGGACGGCACGACCCTGCACCGCGCCTCTCTGCCCACGCTCGCCGAGCGCGGCGCGAACGACGTCATGCGCCGACTGGCCGACGCGGGCCGGGAGTTGACCGCCCGCACCACCGCCGACGGGTACGGCCCGCTGTGCGCGGTCGGCGCCGCGTCGCCCGGCATCGTGCTCGACGACCGGATCCTGCTCGCGCCGAACAACCCCGGCTGGGACCGGCTCGCGCTCGCCCCAACGCTGCGCGTCGCCTTCGGCGTCGACGCGGTCGCCGTCGAGACCGACGTCAAGGCCGCGGCCCTCGCCGAGGCCCGGTGGGGAGCGCTCGCCGGGTCGGCGTGCGGCATCTTCCTGAACCTCGGCACCGGGCTCTCCGTCGCCACGGTCGTCGACGGACGGGTGCTGCGCGGCGCCCACGGGGCGGCGGGTGAGATCGGCTCCGGGCTCCTGCGTGCCGCGGACCTCCCGCTCGCCGACGCGGGGCGGGCCCCGCTCGAGGAGTACGTCTCCGGTCGCGCGCTCGCCGACCGCGGCTCCGCGCTGTTGGGCCGCGCCGTCACCACCGCCGAGGTATTCGAACTGGCGGGGGAGGACCGGGAGTTGGCGGGCCTCGTCGACGACGCCCTGGACACGCTGGGCGTGCACCTCGCCAACCTGGCGATCGCGCTCGACCCGGACACGATCGCCGCGGGCGGCGGCATGACCCGCGCCGCCGACCGTGTCCTGCCCCGGCTGCGCCGCATCCTGGACCGGGTCGTGCCGTTCCCGCCGTCCCTGGTGACGGCACGCTTCACGCAGACCGCACCGCTGACGGGCGCGGTGATCGCGGCGCTGGACGCGGCGCAGCGGCACGGCGTCGCCGCCTGAGCCCGACGGGCGGGCGGTGGGTCGGGCTCAGGCCTACGTGTCCGCCTCCTCCTGTGCCGCGTTGTACCGCACCAGGTAGTGGGCGAACCGCTCCAGGTCCGCCTCCGGCCAGTCCGCCAGGCGTTCGCCGAAGATTTGGCGGCGGTTGACCGTCACCTGGCGCAGGAGGTCGGCGCCGGCCTCGGTCGGGTGGAGGACCTGGACGCGGTGGTCGTCGGGGTCGACGCGTCGGATCACCAGGCCGGCTCGCTGTAGGGCGGCCACTTGGCGGCTGACGGTCGACTTGTCGAGGGCGTAGTGCGCCGCCAGGTCCGTGGCGCGGCAGCCGCCCCGCTCGTCGAGGTGGGCGAGCAGCGAGTACGAGACGAGCGAGAGCTCGGGGTGCATCCGCGCGGCGGTGGCCCGTGCGCGCCGGGCGAAGGAGGTCAGCTCGCGCTGAATGGTCTCCACGGCCGCCTCACGGTCGGTCGCGCGATCTGACTGGGCCACGGCGGTTCCTTTCGGGGTGCTCGTTGCACTCTACAACCCAGAACCCCTCCGGGGCGGTCGGACGTGGCGCGTATCTCTTATGCAACTTGTTGCAAAACCGGTGCGGTGTCCTCTACAACTGATTCGACCGTTCACCGCTCACGGAGGGCCCCCATGAGCCGCTTCCCGCACCTGCTCGCCCCGCTCGACCTCGGCTTCACGACGCTCCCGAACCGTGTTCTGATGGGCTCGATGCACGTGGGCCTGGAGGAGGCGCCGAACGGGTTCGCGCGCATGGCTGAGTTCTACGCGACCCGCGCCCGCGGCGGCGTGGGCCTCATGGTCACCGGCGGCATCGCGCCCAACGCCGAGGGCTGCTCCTTCGAGGGCGGCGCCAAGATGACCACCGAGGCGGAGGCCGCGCAGCACCGCGAGGTCACCGACGCCGTGCACGCGGCAGGCGGCAGGATCGCCATGCAGATCCTGCACTTCGGCCGGTACGCGCACCACGCCGGTCTTGTCGCGCCGAGCGCCGTGCAGGCGCCGATCAGCGCCCACGTCCCGCGCGCCCTCACCGACGAAGACGTCGAGCGGACCATCGAGGACTACGCGCGCGCCGCCGAACTCGCGAAGTCCGCCGGGTACGACGGCGTCGAGGTGATGGGCTCCGAGGGCTACCTCATCAACGAGTTCATCGTCTCCGCCACCAACCACCGCGAGGACCGCTGGGGCGGCTCGTACGAGAACCGCATCCGGTTCGCCGTCGAGATCGTGCGGCGCGTGCGCGAGCGGGTCGGCCCCGACTTCATCCTCATCTACCGGCTGTCCATGCTGGACCTGGTCCCCGGCGGCTCGACCCTCGACGAGGTCGTCCACCTCGCCAAGGAGATCGAGGCGGCCGGCGCGACCATCATCAACACCGGCATCGGCTGGCACGAGGCGCGCATCCCCACCATCGCCACGTCCGTGCCGCGCGGCGCGTACACCTTCGTCACCAAGAAGGTCATGGGCGAGGTGAACGTCCCGCTGGTGACCACCAACCGCATCAACACCCCGGAACTCGCCGAGGAGTTGCTCGCCGACGGCGCCGCCGACATGGTCTCCATGGCCCGCCCGATGCTCGCCGACCCGGAGTTCGTGAACAAGGCCGCCGCCGACCGCTCCGACACCATCAACACCTGCATCGGCTGCAACCAGGCCTGCCTCGACCACATCTTCAGCCTCCAGATCACCTCCTGCCTGGTGAACCCGCGCGCCTGCCACGAGACCGAACTGGTCCTCTCGCCGACCCGGATCCGCAAGCGCGTCGCCGTCGTCGGCGCGGGCCCCGCCGGACTCGCCTGCGCCGTCAGCGCCGCCGAACGCGGCCACGAGGTCACCCTGTTCGACGCCGCCGCCGAGATCGGCGGGCAGCTAAACGTCGCCCGCCAGGTCCCCGGCAAGGAGGAGTTCAACGAGACGCTGCGCTACTTCCGCGCGCAGCTCGAACTGCACGGCGTGAACGTCAAGTTGGAGACCCGCGTCGCCGCCGGAGACCTCGACTCCTACGACGAGGTGGTCGTCGCCACCGGCGTCACCCCGCGCACCCCCGCCATCGACGGCGTCGACCACCCGAAGGTCGTCGGCTACCTCGACGTCCTGCGCGGCGACGCGCCCGTCGGTGACCGCGTCGCCATCATCGGCGCCGGCGGCATCGGCTTCGACGTCGCCGAATACCTCACCGACGGCGGCGAGAAGGCGAGCCTCGACCCGGCCACGTACTTCCGGCAGTGGGGCGTCGACATGGACTACGGCGACCGTGGCGGCCTCACCAGGCCCGAGCGGCCCACCCCGCCCCGGCAGGTGCACCTCGTCCAGCGCAAGGCCACCAAGGTCGGCGCGGGCCTCGGCAAGACGACCGGCTGGATCCACCGCACCGAACTGCGCCACCGCGGCGTCACCATGGTCGCGGGAGCCACGTACGACCTGATCGACGACGCGGGCCTGCATGTCACCATCGAGGGCGAGCGGTCCCTCATCCCCGCCGACACCGTCGTCCTGTGCGCGGGCCAGGAACCGCACCGCTCGCTCTACGACGACCTGGTGGCCGCCGGACGTACCCCGCACCTGATCGGCGGCGCCGACCTCGCGGCCGAACTCGACGCCAAGCGGGCCATCAAGCAGGGCACCGAGGTCGCCGCGGCGCTCTAGGACAGGCCCTGAAGACCGGGGAGTCACGTGACCGGGCCCGCCGGACACGTGACTCCCCTTCGCCCGAAGGGAACTCGCCTACCCTTACGACATGTCACTCCCGCACGCGATCCTCACGGCGCTCCTGGAGAAGCCGTCGTCGGGCCTCGAACTGACCCGCAGGTTCGACAAGTCCATCGGCTACTTCTGGTCGGCCACGCACCAGCAGATCTACCGGGAGCTCGGCAAACTCGAACGCGAGGGACTGATCCGCGCGCTGCCCACCGAGACACCCGCGCGCGGCCAGAAGAAGGAGTACGAGGTCCTGCCCCGCGGCCGCGCCGAACTGGCCCGCTGGACCGCCGCCCCCCAGGACCCCAGGCCGCTGCGCGACCCGCTGCCGCTGCGCCTGCGTTCGGCCGCGGTCGTCGGCACGGAGGGCATCGCTGAGGACCTCAACCGCCATCTCGCCCTGCACCGCGAGCAGTTGGCGACGTACCAGGACATCGAGAAGCGCGACTTCCCGCCGGAGAAGAACAGCGAGGCCGATCGCCTGCAACACGCGGTGCTGCGCGCGGGCATCGACCTCGAACGGTTCTGGGTGGGGTGGCTGGAGCGCACCCTGACGGAGCTGGACTGACCCTCAGCCCCGCCCCGCCGGACTCCCCGTGGTCACGGTCCGCTCCGCCGAGAAGGCGCCCCACGTCCCGTCCGGCAACTGCGCGCGCAGCTTCACCCGGTGCTTCACGTGCGCCTTCTTGCCGATGTAGAAGCTGTACGTCGCCGGTCCGGCCGGCGCGCTCTCGCCCCACATCACCGTCGTCGCCTCCCGGCCGTCCAGGAACACCTGGTACGCCGGGACCTCGCCGCCGGTCCGCGGTGGCGTCCACGCCAGGTCGATGGAGTACGCGCCCTTCGAGCGCCGCGTCGACGCCTCGAACTCCGACGGCGCGGTACCGGGCCCCTCCTCGTCCTTGCCCCGCGCGGTCGTCAGACGGAGCGTCCCGCTCGCGGCCGAGGTGTTGTCGGCGGCGTCCCGGGCCCGCACGCTGAACGCGTACGCGGTGCCGGGCCGCAGCCCGGTGACCAGCGCCCGCGTCTCCTTCCCGCCCACGCTGTGGATCTTCGTGGCGCCCTGGTAGATGTCGTACGAGGCGACGCCCCGGTCGTCCGTCGCCCTCCGCCATGCCAGCGAAACGGCCCGGCTCCCGTCCGCCCGCCCGCGCAGCCCGGTCGGCCGGCCCGGCGCGGAGCGGTCCTCCTTGACGGCGGCCGGGGTGGTGATGGTGACGCGGGCACTGGCGGGGCCGAGCGCGCCGTCCGTGCCGCGGGCGCGCACCGTGAACACGTAACGGGACGTGGGGGAGAGCCCGGTGACGTCCACCATGTGCTGCTCCGCGGGCAGCCGCCGCACGCGCTGGGAGCCGCGGTACACCTCGTACCCCTTGACCTCCGCCGTGCTCGCGGGCCGGTTCCACATGACGTGCACGGAGGTGGCCGTTCCGGCCTGCGCGGTGACCCCGGCCGGAGCCGACAGGGCGGGCCCCTCGGCCTTCGCGCTGTCGGAGAGGAGGCCACAGGAGGCGAGCGCGGTCACGAGCGCGGTGGCGCAGGCCGTGCGGGCGAGCAGGGTGCGTGGGGGGAGGCGTCGCACGGAGGGCCTTCCGTTCGAGCGGATTGGTACAGACCTGTATGGCACGAGGGGTGGTCATTCCTCAAGGGGTTCGCGCCAACAGGTCTGCACCAAAGGCTCGTTGGGGAGGCGGTTGGGGGAGACGTTTGGGGGAGGCTGCCTCCCCGCTGCCTCATTCCTTCCGGTACGTGTACGCCTCCGAGGCCGCCGCGGCGACGGCGTCCAGGTCCGCACCGGTGGAGGCCGTGACGACCGCGGCGATCGCGCCCTCCACGAACGGGGCGTCCACCAGGCGTGTGGCGTCCGGGAGTTCATCACCCTCGGCCAGCAGCGCCTTCACGGTCAGCACGGCGCTGCCGAGGTCGACGAGGACTGCGACCCCGGCGCCCCGGTCAACTTCGGCGGCGGCCGCGGAGATCAGCTCGGAGCTGGTGCCGAGGCCGCCGTCCTCCGTGCCGCCCGCCGCCGCGACGGGCGCGGTGTCGCCGCCACCGGAGAGCCCGGCCGCGAGCCGCGCCACGGACTCGGCGACGTCCTTGCTGTGCGACACCAGCACGATGCCGACCTGCTTGTCGGGGGCGCTCACGACTCGGCCCCCGCCGCCTCGGCCAGCGCGGCGATCAGGAGCGCCGACGACGTGGCGCCCGGGTCCTGGTGCCCGATGCTGCGCTCGCCGAGGTAACTCGCCCGCCCCTTGCGGGCCTGAAGCGGGATGGTGGCCTCGGCCCCGTGCTCGGCCGCCGACCGCGCCGCGGCGAAGTCGCCGTCGCCGAGCGCCTCCACCGCGGGTACGAGGGCGTCGAGCATCGTCTTGTCGCCGGGAGCGGCACCGCCGAGCGCGGCGACGGCGTCGACCCCCGCCTTCAGCGCCTGCGCGAAGTCCGCCTCGCCGACCTCGGCGGCGTCGCCCAGCGCCTTCCCGGTGCGGCGCAGCAGAGTCCCGTACAACGGACCCGAGGCCCCGCCGACCGTCGAGATCAACTGCCGTCCGGCCGTGGTGAGTACGGCCCCCGGAGTGTCGGGCGCGTCCTTGTCGAGGGTGGCGCGCACGGCGTTGAAGCCGCGCTGAAGGTTGCTGCCGTGGTCCGCGTCGCCGATCGGCGAGTCGAGGTCGGTGAGCCGGTCGGCCTCGCGGTCCACGGCCGCGGCGGCCACCGTCAGCCAGCGCCGGAAGAAGTCGGCGTCGAGCACGTGATCTCCTTGCTGTTCAGGTTCGTTGACGTGGTCAGGTGCCCGGCCGGGGCCGTCACATGCCCCAGCGCAGGCCGGCCGTGCTGACGGGCGCGTCCCACAGACGCAGCAGCTCCTCGTCGGCCTGGCAGATGGTGACGGAGGCGCCGGCCATGTCGAGCGAGGTGACGTAGTTCCCGACGAGCGTGCGGGCGACGGGAACGCCGCGCTCCTCGAGCACCCGCTGCACCTCGGCGTTGAAGCCGTAGAGCTCGAGCAGCGGGGTGGCGCCCATCCCGTTGACCAGGACCAGCACGGGGCTGCTGGGGTTGAGGTCCTCGAGCACGGCGTTCACGGAGAAGTCCGCGATCTCCCCGGACGTCATCATGGGCCGCCGCTCGCGGCCCGGCTCGCCGTGGATCCCGATCCCCAACTCCAGCTCGCCGGACGGCAGATCGAAGGTGGGCGCGCCCTTGGCCGGCGTACTGCACGCGCTCAGCGCGACGCCGAAACTCCGCGCGTTCTCATTGACCTGCCGGGCGATCGCTTCGACGCGCTCAAGCGGCTGGCCCTCCTCGGCGGCGGCGCCGGCGATCTTCTCCACGAACAGGGTCGCGCCTGTGCCGCGCCGCCCGGCGGTGTAGAGGGAGTCGGTGACGGCGACGTCGTCGTTGACGAGCACCTTGGCGACCTGGACGCCCTCGTCCTCGGCGAGTTCGGCGGCCATGTCGAAGTTCAGCACGTCACCCGTGTAGTTCTTGACGATGAACAACACGCCGGCGCCGCTGTCCACCGCGGCGGCGGCCCGCACCATCTGATCCGGTACGGGCGAGGTGAACACCTCACCGGGGCAGGCCGCGGCGAGCATCCCGGGACCGACGAACCCACCGTGCAGCGGCTCGTGCCCGGACCCGCCCCCCGACACCAACGCCACCTTCCCGGCCACCGGCGCGTCCCGGCGCACGATCACCCGGTTCTCGACGTCCACATTCAGCTCGGGGTGGGCGGCGGCCATCCCGCGCAGGGCGTCGGCGACGACCGTCTCGGCTACGTTGATCAACATTTTCACTGGTGCCTCCGGGTGGCGTTGGCGGGTGGAGCTTGTCGACGTCTGCGGGTCCCTCGCCAGTATCGATGGAGTGGCCGTGTTGGGCACCCGTTGCGGTCGCGGTCGCTGTCAGGCGGCGTCCGTCGGCCAGTCCAGGAGGCGGGCGCCGATCACCGCGGTCTGGAGCGTGTAGCGGTCGGCAGGGACCGCCGGGTCGATGCCGGTGAGCTGGTGGATGCGGGCGAGGCGATACGTGAACGCCCGCACGCTGAGCGACAGTTGGCGGGCGGCCCCGGCCGACACGCAGCCGGAGTCGAAGTACGCCATGAGTGTGTCGATCAGAGGCTGGGCGCCGCCACGTGCCTGCCGCAGCGGGCCGAGCGTGTTGTGGACCAGGTCGGTCATGGCCTGCCGGTCGCGGGTGAGGACGGGGTAGACGAGGAGGTCGGCCGAGCGCAGCACCGGCGTGTCGAGGCCGAGGCGGGTGGCCAGGTCGAGCGCGCTCAGCGCCTCCTCGTAGGACTGGACGACGCCGCCGGGGCCCGACTGCGGGCGGCCGATGGCGACCTGGCCCCCGTCGGCGGCGGCGTACGCCTGCTTCGCGAAGTAGGTGAGGACCTCGCTCTGGTCGCCGGGGGCGATGCAGACGAGCTGCCCTTCCTTGGTGGTCAGCAGGATGTTCCGGTTGCCGAAGCGGGCGATCACCGCGCGCTCGATCTCCCGCGCGACCGTGTCGCCCTCCTCGTACGCGCTGTCGCCGCGGGCCACCGCTATGGCGTGCTCGCCGGACAGACGCAAACCGAAACGCTCGGCGCGCTCGGCGAGTCTGCCCAGGTCGCTGCGGCCGTAGAGCAGGTCGTCGATGAACTCGCGGCGTGCCGCCTCCTCCCGGCGCATCGTCTGCCGCTGCGCGCGCTCGTAGCCCTCGGCGAACGCGTCGATGGCCTGGGCGCCCGCCGCGACGACCGCGTCGACCGTCACCCGCGTCCCTATGTTGCCGGTGTGCGTCCGCGCGAGGTGGGCGGCGACCAGCGCGCGCAGCCCGAGACCGGCCTCCGCGGCGCGCTCGCCCAGCGCGCGGCGCGCGTCGAGTTCGTCCCGGGTCAGTCGGCGCCCCGTGGCGGAGGCGTCGGCCACCGCCTCGACGTACCCGTCCAGATACTCGTCGGGGACGTCCTGCTGCGACGCCATGCCCACCCCCATCGCGATGTCGTGTCCGTTCCTCCCCGCATTCTTAACGGATGAGCAGGCGGGCATCAAAACCGCGTAAAGATTGCCGGGAACCGGCAGTTACTTGCGGTGAGTGCCCATGACAACATCCGGATCAAGCACACGGAACAGGGGCTACCAGGGAGGCCTGTGACATGACGTGGTTTCTCGGTCTCGGCATCGCGGGAGTGGTGCTGCTCGTGCTGTCCCTGTTGCTGGACGGGGTCCTGGAGGGGCTCTTCGACGGGGTCGGGGCCCTGGACGGGATCTTCGACGGCCTGCTGTCGCTGCCCGTGATCGCGGGCTTCGTGTCCATGCTCGGGTTCGGCGGCGCGATCGTGCTCGGCACCACCGACCTCGGGGCAGGACCCGCCACCGCCGTCGGTGCCGTCGCGGGGGGCGGCGCCGGCTGGCTGACGTGGAAGCTGACCCGCGCGCTGATGCGGGACCAGACCGCAGAGACACCGCGCGGCACCGACCTCGTCGGCAGCGCGGGCACCGTGGTCACCGCCATCCCGGTCGACGGATACGGCGAGGTGCTGCTGCACCTCGCGGGCCAGCCGGCCAAGTACTCGGCGAAGAGCGCGATCGCCGTCGCCCGCGGCGCCGAGGTGTGGGTGGCGGACATCCTGTCGCCCACCTCGGTCGAGGTCCGCACCGTCGACCGCTGAACCATGACCGATCGACTGCCGTCTCCCGGGAGGTTGAGGGGGCAGAGGGGGAATCCATCATGAGCCCAGTCACCATCGCCGTGGCCGGAGTCGTCGTACTCCTGGTCCTGTTGGCACTCGTCGTCATCACCCGCTACAAGGTCGCGGGCCCCAGCCAGGCGTTCATCGTCACCGGCAGGCGCGGCAAGAAGTCCACCGACCCGGAGACCGGCCGCGTCATCACCGACACCAGCGGCCAGAAGGTCGTGGTCGGCGGCGGCGTCTTCGTCGTCCCGTTCGTGCAGCAGAAGTTCACCCTCGACCTGTCCTCGCGGCACATCCCCGTCGCGGTGCGCGGCGCGGTCACCCTGCGCGGCGTGAAGGCGAACCTCGAAGGCGTCGCGATCGTCAAGGTCGGCGGCACCGAGGACTCGATCCGGGCCGCGGCCCAGCGCTTTCTCATGCAGCAGGACGGCATCGTCGGCTTCACCCAGGAAGTGCTGTCCGGAGCGCTGCGCTCCATCGTCGGACGGATGTCGGTGGAGGACGTCATCCGTGACCGGGCCGCGTTCGCCGGGCAGGTCGCCGAGGAGGCGGAGGCGTCACTTTCCGGGCAGGGCCTGGTACTTGACGCCTTCCAGATCCAGGACATCACCACCGAGGGCTCCTACCTGGAGGACTTGGGCCGGCCCGAGGCCGCCCGCGCCAAGCAGGAGGCCGACATCGCCGAGGCGGTCGCGCGCCGTGCCTCCGAGCAGGCGCGGCTGAAGGCCGAGGAGGAGATCGCGATCGCGCAGCGTACGTTCGCGCTGAAGCAGGCCGAGATCAAGGCGGAGACCGACCAGGCGGCCGCGCAGGCGAACGCGGCGGGCCCGCTGGCCGACGCGGCCCGGCAGCAGGAGGTACTCGCCGAGCAGGAGAAGGTGGCGGGGCGTCAGGCGGCCCTGACCGACCGCGAGTTGGACACCAAGGTCCGCAAGCCCGCCGACGCCGCCCGCTACCAGGCCGAGCAGGAGGCCGAGGCCCGCCGGATCGGCCTCGTCAAGCAGGCCGAGGCGGACGCCGAGCGGTCCCGCCTGACCGGTGAGGGCGAGAAGGCCCACCGTGCCGCGCTCGCGGACGCGGTCCGCCTCGAGGGCGAGTCCGAGGCCGCGGCGATCGGCGCGAAGGGCGCCGCGGAGGCCGAGGCCATGCGGAAGAAGGCCGACGCGTTCGCCCAGTACGGCGACGCGGCCGTGCTGCAGATGCTGGTCGAGGTGCTGCCGCAGGTCGTCGCCAAGGCGTCCGAACCGCTGGCCGCCGTCGACAAGATGACGGTGATCTCCACGGACGGGGCGAGCCAGCTGTCCCGTACGGTCGCCGACAACGTGGCCCAGGGCGTGGAACTCCTGAACTCCACCACCGGCGTCGACCTCGCCGCCCTGCTGAAGAACATCACCGGCGGAAAGGGCGCGCCGGTGCCCGCACCGAAGCCCGCCGAACCGGCCGGCGCCGCATCGGCGAACGGACACATCGAGATCACCGACTGAGCGGTATGTCGCGGGCTGGGGGCAGAGTCGCTGGTCGGGTGCGGTTGCGGGCGCTTGTTCTTCGTTTCACGATGTCAGAGGCCGTAGAACGCCAGAGCGAATGTGTTCCGTGTGGAGACGCAGGATCTGTCGCCCGTCTTCTGCCGTATCGCGGTTCGCCGAGCGCTCTGCCCTCTCCCTGTGAGGTCTCCCGATGGTGCTCGCCTCCGCTTCCCCTGCCCCTTTCCCCTCCCTCGCCGCGCCAGGTGCGCGGCACGGTTGGGACATCCCCGCAGAAGGACACGCCCGGCGGGTACGGGCGCTCCGGCCGGAGATCCACCGCCTCGTCGACGAGGTGGCCGACCGCGGGAGGTTCCACTTCGGGCCGCAGACCGCGGCGCTGGAACAGCACATGCGCGCCGCGTGGGGCGGCCATCCCGTAGCCACCACCTCGTGCACACAGGCCCTCGCGCTGGCGCTGCGCACCGCGGGCGTCGGCGAGGGCGACGAGGTGATCGTCCCGGCGGCGACCTTCGCCGCGACCGCCTTCGCGGTCGCCGAGGTCAAAGCGGTGCCCGTGGTCGTCGATGTCACCGAACCGACCCTCACCATGTGCCCGCGTGCCCTGCGGGACGCCCTCACGCCGCGCACCCGCGCCGTGATCCCCGTCCACCTGCACGGACACATGGCCGACATGCCGGCCATCATCGACGTCGCCCGCGCCCATGATCTGGCCGTCATCGAGGACTGCGCGCAGGCGCCCGGCGCGGCGCTCGGCGGCCGTGCGGCAGGCACCTGGGGGCACTTCGGGTGCTTCTCGTTCTGGGTGGGCAAGTGTGTCGGCGGATTCGCCGACGGCGGCGCGGTGCTGACCGACAGCGAGGAGCGGGCGGCATGGGTGCGCCGCCTCTCGGACATGGGCCGCCCGCCGGGCAAGCGCCACGTTCACGAGGAACGTGGCATCCGGGGCCGCCTCGGTGAACTGGACGCCGGCCTCATCGCGCTCGAACTCGCCCTGCTGCCCCGGTGGGTGAGGCGCCGTCAGGCGATCGCCGAGTACTACGACATGTGCTTCGCCGACAGCCCGGTCACCACCCCGGCCGTCCTGCCGGGACACCGGCACGCCTACTACAAGTACGCCGTGTCCTGCCCCGATCTCCCCGGCCTCACGGGGTACCTGGCCGGGCGCGGGATCGAGGCCGAACAGGTCTACCCGTACCTGCTGCCCGACCAGCCCGCCTTCCGCGGCATCCCGCACCGCAGCGAGGTCACCGCCCGGTCGGCGGGCGGCGCGCGCCGCCTGTGCCTGCCCGCCTACCCCGAACTCACCGACGCCGAGGTGGAACACGTGGCCGCGTCCGTCGTGGCCCACGCCGCCGGGCGTGGCCGCGCCCGACGGGCCCACACCGTGCGGGCGGGGGCGCGGTGATGGCCGACGGCACGCGGGCGGCGGTCCCCGCGGAGGCCGTGGCGGCGGCGCACGAGCAGTCGGCGCGGCTGGCCGGACGCGGCATCCACGGCGCCGCGTTGACCTGGGTGGACAACAGCGGCATCACACGCGTGAAGGCGGTGCCCGCGGGGCGCCTGGCCGAGGCGGTGGAGCACGGGGTCGGCATGTCGCCGGTGTTCGACGTCTTCCTCCTCGACGACTCCATCACCGACAGCGCCCACGTCGGCGGACCCGACGGCGATCTGCGGCTCCACCCCGATCTGCGCCGGCTCACCGAACTCGCCGCCCAGCCCGGCTGGGCCTGGGCCCCGGCCGACCGCTACGACCAGGAGGGCCATCCGCACCCGTGCTGCCAGCGGCAGTTCGCCCGCCGGATGTACGAGGAGGCGGGCGCGGCCGGGTTCGACGTCTGCATGGGATTCGAGACGGAATGGGTGGTCGTGTCCGCCGACGCGCACGAGGAAGCGGGCGTCGCGCCGGCCTACGCCACGAACGGTCCGGCCTACGGCATGTCCCGCGTCGTCGATCTGTCGGCCTACCTCGCGGAGCTGCTCCAGGCGTTCCAGGCCCAAGGCGTACGCGTACTGCAACTCCACCCCGAGTACGCGGCGGGCCAGTTCGAGGTGTCCGTGGCCCCCGCGGACCCGGTGACCACGGCGGATCTGGCCGTGCTCGTACGGGAGACGGTCCGGGCGGTCACCCTGCGGCACGGCCTCACACCCATCTTCTCGCCGGTCGCCGAGGCCGGGTCCGTGGGCAACGGCAGACATCTGCACACCAGCCTGTGGCGGGACGGTCGCAACCTCTGCCGGGGTGGTGAAGGGGCGGCCGGCATGACCCCGGACGGCGAGGCGTTCTTCGCCGGAGTGCTGCGTGAACTGCCGGCTCTGATGGCCATCGGGGCGCCCTCCGCGGCGAGTTATCTCCGGCTGCGGCCGGGCCACTGGGCCGGCGTCTACGCGTGCTGGGGCGTGGAGAACCGGGAAGCGGCGCTCCGCTTCATTCCCGGACCGTCCCACGACCTCCGCACGGCCAACGGCGAGGTCAAGTGCTTTGACGCCGCCGCCAACCCGTATCTGGTCACCGGGTGCGTGATCGCGGCCGGTCTCGCCGGAGTGCGGGAGGGGCTGACGCTTCCGAGTCCGGTGGCCGGCGACCCGGCCGGGCAGGACAGCGCCGAGCGCCTGCCGTGCTCGCTGCCCGAGGCGACCAAGCACTTCCAGGACTCGGCCGTGCTCCGTGCGGCGCTTGGCGACCCCCTCTTCGAGGCGCTGCTCGCCGTGCGCCGCGCCGAGTCCGAACTGTTCGCGCAGGCGTCGGACGAGGCTCTGGCCCGCGCCGTGCGCCACGTGTACTGACCACCGTAGGAGTGAGATCACATGTGTCGGTTGTTCGCCCTGACCACAGGCGGCCCGCGGGTTCAGGCCTCGCACTGGCTGCTCGACTCGCTGACCAACTTCGCCCAGCAGAGCACCCGTCAGCCCGACGGCACCGGCCTCGGCTGGTTCTCGCTCGGCGACGAGCCGGTACGCGACCGCTCCGGAGTCGCGGCCTTCGAGAACGAGGACTTCATCGCGCAGGCCCGCAACGTGGTGTCCCACACCATCGTCAGCCACATCAGATACGCGACCGCGGGCGAGGTCGACGTCCACAACACCCATCCCTTCGACATCAACGACCGGTTGTTCGCCCACAACGGCTGCCTGCGGGGCGCCGAGGTCCTCGACGGATGGCTGACCGACGTCGACAAGGCGCACATCGAGGGGACCACCGACTCCGAGCTGGTCTTCGCCTACCTCTCCGCCGAGATCCGGCGCACCGGTGACACGGGCGAGGGGATCATCGCCGCCATCAGCCGGATCGCGGCCGAACTCCCCGTGTTCTCGCTGAACTTCGTGCTCGCGGAGGCCGGCCGGCTGTGGGCCCTGCGCTATCCGCACAGCTGCGAGCTGTGGGTGCTCTCCCCGGCCGGCGGCGGGTTCGCGAGCGGGACGCGCGGCGCCACCGAGCAGACGCTCGAAGGGAGCGTCCCGGCCTGGGTGATCGCCAGCGAACGCCTCGACGACGACCCGGACTGGCGCCTGCTGGAACCCGGCGAACTGCTGTGCATCGAGCGGGGGGAAGCCACGTCCCGGCACCCCTTCGCCCCGCCCGCCCACCTGCTCACCCTCGACGACATGCGAGGGAAGGAGATCCCGGTGGACTTCGAGGACGGCAGCAAGGCCGGAGTGTGACCGTCGCTTAACGCTCGTTCTGTACAGGATGCCGCCACCGCGGGCTCGGCGCCGACGGCGCACGGCGCTACGATGACGGATCCGTCGCCCGCTGTACGGATGTTCAGTGGCGGGGGCGGATCGAGCGGCCCAGCAGATCGGAGCAACGTGTCCACTCGCCCCGCAGGTCACAAGGCCATCATCGAGGCCGCCCGCGAAGAGTTCTCCGAGCAGGGCTACGGGGCCACCTCGATCCGTGACATCGCGGGGCGCGCCGGAGTGAGCCTGTCCGCGCTGTACTACTACTACAAGGGCAAGCAGGATCTGCTCGTCGCCATCCTCGAAGAGGGCCTCGACGCCTACTTCGGCGCGTGCGGGACCGCACTTGAGGAGGCCGGGGACGATCCCGCGGAGCAGTTGGAGGCCCTCGTCACGGCGACGGTGCAGTTCCGCATCGAGCACCCGGTCAAGAGCAGCATCGTGCTGACCGAGGGCCGCAGTTTGGAGCCGGAGCACCTCGCCCGTTACCGCAAGAACGAGGAGCGCGGCACGCAGCAGTTCCGGGAGGTCATCGAACGGGGCGTCGCCGACGGTGTGTTCCTGACGCCCTACCCGGACGACGCCCGCCGCGCCGTGATCGCCATGTGCAACGCCATCGCCCAGTGGTACCGCACCGACGGCGAGGTGACTCCCGGCGAACTCGTCGAGCGGTACGTGTCGTTGGCGCTGACGGTGGTGGAGTACCGGCCGCGTTCCGTGCGTCGGGCGGTTCGCGGGTAGCCCGGCTACGGTGAACGCGAGGACCACGATGAGCGGTTGCGTCACGCCTCCTCCTTCGGTGCGGCGGCGGTCCCGTACGCCGAGCACCGGCCCGACTACGCGCAGGCCGCGGTGCGTTGGGCGCTCGGCGTCGCGCCCGGTCAGCGCGTGCTCGACCTCGGGTCCGGAACCGGCAAGCTGGCCGGCGTAGTTGCCGCATCCGGGGCGGAAGTCGTGGCCGCGGAGCCCGACTTGGGCATGCTGGACGATGCGTCGCTCGCTGCCGGGGGTCCGTGCACTGGCGGGCAGCGCGGAGGCGATCCCGCTGCCGGACGCCTCGGTCGATGCCGTGGTGGCGGGCAACGCCATGCACTGGTTCGACATGGCGGTCGCGGGACCCGAGATCGCCCGCGTCCTCGCGCCCGGCGGTGTGCTGGCCGGGCTGTGGAACCTCGTGGACGACCAGGTGGAGTGGGTCGCCGGGCTCGCACGGGTCGGCGGCGCCGCGGTCGTCGGCCACCGTGACACACCCGCCGCGTGGCGTGCCGCGAGTGCCGGCATGTATGTCCCGGAGACCGGGTCGGCTCCACGGTTCGGGTCCCCGGAACAGGCCGAGTGCCGGCACGGGCAGCGCCGCACCGCCGACTGCCGGAGGAGGAACGGGAGGCCCTGTTGAGCCGGATCCGCGCCTTCCTGGCGGGCACACCGGAGATCGGCCGCGGTGAGTTCACGCTGCCGATGCGGACGGGTGTGCTGCGCGTGCGGCGGCTGTGACACCGCCGGATCCCGCCGTCAGGGCGTCGGCACGGGCGCGCCCAGGCGGTAACCGTCGTCCGCGGAGAACGCGGCCGCCACGGCGAAGCGGTCCGCGCGGACCAGGGTCTGGCGCCACTCGACCTGGCGGTGGGCCGCGTCGTGGCCGAGCCGGTCGATCGCGAACAGCGCGGTGGACTCCGGGCAGTCGAGCAACTTGCGCTCCGCACGGGTGGGCACGACGGCCCGGATCCGCTCCCAGCCACCGCTGATGTGCGTACGGCAGTGGCGTTCCAGCTCGTCGTAGAGCGAGGTGTGCGTGAAGTCGACGGACAGGAGCGGGCGGGCGACGTCCGCGGGGAGCCAGACGCGGTCGACGGCGAGCGGCTCCCCGTCGGCGAGGCGCAGACGCTCCAGGTGGACGAGGGGCGTGGACTCCTCGAGGCCGAGGCGGGCGGCGATGACACCGTCGGCACGCTGGTCGAGGCGGCGGACGACGCTGCGCTGGACGGCGCCCACCTCCTCGACGGAGCGGAAGAGGCTGTACGCCTCGCCGACCTTCTGCTCCAGCGGCCGGCTCGCCGCGAACCGGGACACCCGGCCGCGCTGCGCCGTGACCAGGCCCTCCGCGCGCAGGGTGCGCAACGCCTCGCGGACGGTGTGCCGGCTGACCCGGTACTCGGCGACGAGGTCGTGCTCGCCGGGGAAGACGTCCCGGAACTCACCGTCCTCGAGGCGTCGCAGCAGGTCGGCGCGGAGCTGCGACCACAGCGGCTTGCCCTTGGACCGGGTGAGCGGGCGAGGGCCGGACTGCGAGCTGCTGGTGGGCACGGGATGCATGCTCGTCGATTTACGGAGGCGGCGCAAACCTCTGGGCCGGCTCACACGAAGGCGTCCACCAGCATGAACGCGGCCGTCGCGAGCAGCAGGACCGCGAACGCGCGCTGCAAGGCCGGTCCCGACAGCCTGGCGGCCAGGCGCCTCGCGTCCCACGCCCCGAGGATCGCGGCGCCGACGAAGGGGCCGAGCACGGCCGGATCGACGGAGCTTCCCTCCGTCGTCAGACGCGTGGTGAGGGACACCAGCGAGTTGAGGAGGGTGACGACGAGGCTGGTGCCGACGGCCATCCGCATCGGCAGCCGCAGCACGGATACCAAGGTGGGCACGGCGAGGAACCCGCCGCCCACCCCGAGCAGCCCGGTCACCGCGCCGAGCCCGGCCCCGGCCCCGGCGGTCCGCAAGGGGCCGCACCCGCCGACCTTGGCGACGGTGACCGTCTCTTCTCGCTGCCGTACGTGTACGAGGCCGGGCTCCGCGGTGGCCAGCGCCGGCAGGCCGGTGTTCGTAGGCGCCGTGTCACCACACGCACGCGTGCCGCGCAGCATCACCGTGGCGGCCACCCCGGCCAGGATGGCGAACGCGGCGGTCAGCAGGTTCTGGGGGAGGCGGTGTGCGAGCATCGACGCCCCGACGGTGGGTACCGCGCCGACCGCCGCGAACAGGGCGCCGGTACGCCAGCGGACGGTGCCGGTGCCCACGTGGCGGGCGAGGGCGGTGGCCGAGGTGACCGTGACGATGAGGAGGCTCGTGGTGCCCGCGTCGGCGGGGGCGACTCCCAGGAGGTAGACGAGGGCCGGGACCGCGAGCACGCCACCGCCACCGCCGAGCCCGCCGAGCGCCAGGCCGACCACGGCGCCGCAGAGCACGGCGAGGATCAGGGTGCTCACGCGGGGACGCCGCCCCCGGCGGCCGGGTGCTCGACCGGTCCGCGCCATGCGCCGAAGCCGCCCCGCAGATCGTCGGCGTCGAAGCCGTGGGCGCGGAGCACGGAGGCGGCCACGGAGGACCGGTTCCCGCTCGCGCACACGACGACGAGTGGCTGATGCGGCGTCAACTCAGCGATGCGGGAGGTGAGTTCGGGCAGGGGGATGGTGCGGGCGCCGGGGATCGTGCCGGTGTCGTGGATCTCGCCGGGGGCACGTACGTCCAGCAAGGTGAAGGAGCGGGGGTTTTCGGTGAGGCGGGCGGCGAGGGAATCGGGCTCCACCCGCGGCACCGATGTCACGTGCCCGGCGCCGAGGGTGTCGGCGGGCAGCGCGCCGATGACCCGGTCGTAGCCGATGCGGGCGAGCCGGTTGCGGGCCTCGCGCGCGGTGGCGGGGTCGCCGCACAGGACGAGGTCGACCCCGGCCGGGAGCACCTCGCCGCAGAGTTCGGCGAAGCGGCCGCCGAGCGGGACGTTGACCGAGCCGGGCAGGTGGGCCGGGGCGAAGAGGTCCGGGGCCCGGGTGTCGAGGACGGTCGCGCCCCCGGAGACGGCGTGCCGGACGGCGCCGGGGGTGAGGGCGCGGACGGGGGCGTCCTCGTCGAGCACCGGACGGGCCTCGATGTTGCGCGCGGACGTGAACGAGAAGTAGGCGGGCGCGGCGGACTGGCCGGAGGTCACGACCTCGACGAAGGCGTCCTCGGACATGTCGGCCAGGGCGTAGTTGGTGCGGCGCTGGGTGCCGATCGTGCAACTCAGCGCGGTCGAGAGGTTCTTGCCGCACGCCGACCCCGCCCCGTGCGCCGGGAAGACGCGGGTGGCGTCGGGGAGGGTGAGCAGGCGTTCGCGGGTGGAGCGGTACAGGGCGCGGGCCATCTCCTCGGCGGTCCGGCCACGCGCGCTGAGCAGATCGGGGCGGCCGACGTCGCCGATGAACAGGGTGTCGCCGGTGAGGACTCCGTAGGGGACGGGGTCGGCCGCGTGCTCGCGTACGACGACGCAGACCGACTCCGGGGTGTGTCCGGGGGTGTGCAGGATCTGGAGGTCGACCTCCCCGAGGCGGAGGCGTTGGCCGTCGGCGAGGGGATCGGTGTCGAAGCCGACGTCGGCCACGGCGCCGTAGGAGATGCGGGCGCCGGTGCGCTCGGCCAACTCCAGGTGGCCGGAGAGGAAGTCGGCGTGGACGTGGGTCTCGACGACGCGCTCGATGGTGAGGCCGTGGTGTGCGGCGGTGGCGAGGTACTCGTTGACATCACGCTGGGGGTCGACCACGACCGCGCGGCCCGTGGTGCGGTCGCCGATGAGGTACGAGGCGTGCGAGAGGCAGTCGAGGTAGAACTGCGCGAATATCAGCGGTCCGGTGCTGTCGTGGGTGACGGGCTCCTGGGGCACGACGGACTCCTGGGTCACGAAGCTGCTGTGCGGGGGAGGTGTGCGGGTCACGCGAGGCCGCGGAGCATGAGGTTCCAGTACAGGAACGGCAGACCGTGCCGCTTGAGGTACCACATGTCGGTGCGTTCGCGGACGGTGTCGATCAGTGGGATCGACGGGGCGGGCCGCCCGCTGTAGTCGAACTCGGCGAGCAGCATCTTGTCGCGGGCCGTGGTCAGTGGGCACGAGGAGTAGCCGTTGTAGACGGCCAGGGGCTCCCGGCCGTGCATCGTCGCGAGCAGGTTCTCGACGACCACGGGCGCCTGTTTGCGCACGGCCGCGCCGGTCTTGGAGTTCGGCGAGGAGCCGGCGTCACCGAGGGCCCAGATGTTGGGGTACCGGACGTGTCGCATGGTGTGCCGGTCGATCTCGACGTAGCCGGCCGGGTCGGCGGCGTCCGCGAGCGGGCTCCGCTTGATCCAGTCCGGGGCGCTCTGCGGCGGCACGAGGTGGGCCATGTCGTACGGGAGCGTCGTCCTGGCGCCCGTACCGATGTCGCCGACGACGACCTCGCGCGCCTCGGGGCGTACCTCGGTGACCTCGCTGCCGTAGTGGACGTGAATGCCGTACCGGCGGGCCACGCCCTCCAGTACCCGCGCGAACTCCGGCACACCGAAGATGGTGTCCGTCGGGAGCACCAGGTGGATGTCCATCCGGCCGAGGACGCCCTCCCGACGCCAGTGGTCGGCGGCGAGGTAGGCGATCTTCTGCGGGGCGCCGCCGCACTTGATGGCTCCGGGCGGCATGGCGAACACGGCGCTGCCCGAGCGGGTGTCGCGGATGAAACGCCAGGTCGCGGGCGCGGTGTGCGGCAGATAGTTGCTGGAGAGCCCGTTCTGGCCGAGCCCCGCCTGAAGGCCGGGCACGCGCCCCCAATCCAACTGGATGCCCGCGCACACCACGAGATGGTCGTAGCGCACAACGCCCCCGTCGTCGAGGGTCACCTCCTGGGCCTCCGGATCGACGGCGACGGCGGCGCGCCGGATCCACCGGACCCCCTTCGGCATCACGGATCTCTGCGGCCGGACGCTCTCCTTCAGCGGCGCCCGCCCACCACCGACCAGCGTCCACAGCGGCTGGTAGTAGTGCCGCTCGCTCGGCTCGAGGACCGCGACATCACGCTCCCCGGCACGCCGGAGCCGCGCCGCGACCGAGACCCCGGCCGACCCGCCGCCGACGATCACCGTCCGGTGGTGCTGTGTGGCCACCAAGAGAACCCCTCCCGTGAATGTACGTACATCTACGCTAGGGTGCGGAGTCGCCGATGGGCAAGTGGCCACCGGGGTTCTGGCTCAAGGTGTACGTACATTTGAGGTCGCCCGGGCGGTGTCGGTGCCGTCGATGGGGGCGGGGAAAAGCGCTTGCCGTCGCGGCGCTGCTGGACTAGGCAGTGCATGACCGTGCAACCGACAGAAACGGGGACCGTGCCCATGCGAGTCAAAGCTCTCGATCACTTGGTGCTGAACGTGGCCGACGTCGACAAGTCGCTCGAGTTCTACGGCGGACGCCTGGGGCTCGCGCCCGAGCGGGTGGAGGAGTGGCGGGCCGGGAAGGTGCCGTTCCCGTCCGTGCGGATCGACGACAGCACCGTCATCGACCTGTTCGCCACGCCGCGGACCGAGTCCAACGTCGACCACTTCTGTCTCGTCGTCGAACCCCTGGACTGGCAGGAGGTCGTCGACTCGGGGGAGTTCGAGGTCCTGGAGGGGCCCGTGCCGCGGTGGGGTGCGCGGGGGCAGGCGCAGTCCGTGTACGTCAAGGATCCGGACGGGAACACGGTCGAACTGCGGTGGTATCCGCAGGACGCCGAAGGCTGAGTGCCGGGCGAACGACCATGAACACACCGGTCCGTTGACTGGCTAGAACGGCCGTGCGACGGTGAGAGCGCGTTGCCCCTTTTACCTGCCCAGGCCCTGCGTGAGCACGGGCCGATTCGAGAATGGGAAGCGGATATCGTGACGCTCGGACACGCCCACACCTCTCGCCCCACCGACGCTCCGGCCGACAGCGACCGCAGTCTCACTCCGACACAACTCGAGGCCTACGAGAAGGAGTTCGCCGCCCGTCCCGCGAACCGGCTGATGCAGAACGCCGTGACGCAGACGACGGTGGACGACATCGCCCTGGACCGGCGGATCGTCACCGCCATCGACCACACGGTCTCGCACCACCTGGACGACTGGAAGGTCACCAACCAGAAGCGCAGCGGCCGCTGTTGGATGTTCGCCGGGCTCAACCTGCTGCGCGTCGGCGCCGCGGAGAAGCTCGGCGTGAAGGACTTCGAGTTCTCCCAGAACTACGTGCTGTGGTGGGACAAGTTCGAGCGCGCGAACCACTTCCTCGAGAGCGTCATCGACACCTCGGACCGCGACGTCGACGACCGTACGGTGGCGCACCTGCTCGGCGACCCGATCAGCGACGGCGGGCAGTGGAACATGTTCGTGGCGCTGGTCGCCAAGCACGGTCTGGTGCCCAAGTCGGCGATGCCGGAGACCGAGAGCTCCTCGGCGACCGGGCCGATGAACCGCGCCCTGATGAGCCTGCTCCGCCAGGGCGCCCGTGACGTGCGCCGCGCGGCGGCCGAGGGCGTCGAGGCGCAGCGCGCCCGCAAGGCGGAGGTGCTCGGCGCCGTCCACCGCGTGCTCAGCATCCACCTCGGCACGCCGCCGCAGACGTTCCTGTGGCAATGGCGGGACAGCGACCAGGAGTTCCACCGCGACGGCTGGATGACACCGGCCGAGTTCGCCGAGGCGTATGTGCAGATACCCCTCGACGAGTACGTGTGCCTCGTCCACGACCCGCGCGAGTCGAGCCCGGCGGGCCGCACCTTCACCGTCGAGCACCTCGGCAACATCGTCGAGGCGCCGCCCGTGGTCTACCTCAACGCGGACATCGACGTGCTCAAGCGCCTCAGCATGGAGGCCGTCATGGGCGGCGAGCCGGTCTGGTTCGGCTGTGACGTCGCCCAGCAGATGCGCTCCGACCTCGGCATCTGGGACGCCGAACTCTTCGACTACGAGGCCGTCTACGACGCGTCGTTCGAGCTCGACAAGGCGGACCGGCTCGTCCACCACGAGACCCAGATGACCCACGCGATGCTCTTCACCGGCGTCGACGTCGTGGACGGCAGGCCGCGCCGCTGGCGGGTCGAGAACAGCTGGGGCGACGAGAAGGCCGACAAGGGCTTCTGGACCATGAACGACTCCTGGTTCGGCGAGCACGTCTTCGAGGTCGCGGTCCGCCGCTCCGCGCTTCCGCCGGAGCTCTCGGCCGCCCTCGACGAGCCGCCGATCGTGCTGCCGGCCTGGGACCCGATGGGCGCGCTCGCCGACTGACCGTCAGAAGGGCCCTAGGGGAGCACCGGCGAGGCCGGATCCATCAGTACGGCCTCCAGCGCCGGGTGTGCCAGCACCTGCTCCGCCGCCGCGGCGGAGCAGGCGATCCACGTCGCCGTGAGATCGGTGTCCCCGTGCACGAACCAGGCGCGGTCCGCGGGCCACCACAAGTCGGGAACCAGGGCGTGGTCCACCTCGGCGCCCTCCCCGGTCTCGCCCGCGACCGCCATGGCCAGGGCGGTCACCGAGCCGACCGGCCCGTGGAACACGGGGTACCCGCGGTGGGGCAGTTCGAGGCGGGGCGCGCCGGTGACATCGACGTGACTCCGGTCGTCCCCCAGGTAACCGCACCCCTCCCACACCCCGAACCAGCAGTCCTGAGGCGTGCCCGTGCAGCCTTCCAGGACCGACGCCAGCGGCGCGGCCAGCGGGCCCGGCAGTGTCCCCTCGCCGGGCCCGTCGTCGTCCGCGTCCTCGTCGGACCCGGCCGGATGCAGCACGCGTACGTACCGCTCGTACCCGGCCGGCAGCAGCGAGCCGACCATGCCGGCCGCGAAGTCCGGCAGCGCGTCGCGGACCCACGCGGCCGGGGTCAGGTCATGGCAGAGCGTCAGCCCTGCGGGAAGCGAAGACGTCGTCACCCGTGCAGTATGCGGTCATGCCGTCATGCCGTCATGCGGCGCCGGGGACGGCCCGCCCGGCGTAGGGGAAATCCTGAGGCCGTGCGAAGGAACTCTCGATATCGCGGGCCGCCCGCCGCGCCCTACGGTGACAGCCATGACACCCGTGACACGCAGCGCAGCGGTGGACCAACTCACCCCGAACCAACGATCGTTCCGTGACGCGATGGCGAACCTCTCCGCAAGCGTCAACATCGTCACCACGGACGGACCGCGCGGCCGCGCCGGCATCACGGTGAGCGCCGCCTGCTCCGTCACCGACGACCCGCCCACCATGCTCGTCTGCATCAACCGGTCCAGCCGCAGCCACGACCTGTTCACGCATAACGGTCGGGTCTGCGTCAACGTCCTCGGCCCCGACCACGCCGACGTCGCCAAGGCCTTCGCGGGCGGCGTGCCCGCCGAGGAACGCTTCGCGGCCTGCGGCGACGTATGGGACCACACGCTGGCCGGTGTGCCGGTGCTCAAGGGCTCCGCCGCCTCGGTCGTCGGGCGTGTCACCGGCACCGCCGAACGCGGTTCGCACACCGTGATGTTCATCGAGGCGGAGCGGGTGCTCGTCGGGGAGGACGGGTCGGGCGCGCTGGTCTACTTCCGCCGCCAGTTCCACTCGATCCCCACGTCACTGACCGCGTGACGGGTGCGGCCGGTTCACCCTCGGCGCCGCTCCGCGAGCGCACGGCCGCGGAAGTCGCGCGGCGTCCGGCCGTACGCCGTCTTGAACACCCGGCTGAAGTGGCGGCCGTCCAGCAGCCCCCAGCGCGCGGCGATCACACCGATCGGCTGCCGGGCCGCCGCCGGGTTCGCCAGGTCCCGCGCGCACCGCTCCAGGCGCCGCGTCCGGATCCAGCCAGCGACCGTCAGGCCCTCGGCGGCGAACAGCTTGAAGAGGTAGCGGCGGGAGATCCCGTGCGCCTCGGCGATCGAGTCCGGGGTGAGGTCCGGGTCGGAGAGGCGGCTGTCGATGTGCGCGCGGATCCGCAGCATCATCGCGTGCCCCGGCTCCGCGGGCGCCGCACGGTCGAGGCTCTCCGACACCAGCGCCGTCATCAGGGACGCCGCCCCGTCCGCGAGACCGGTCGCCGCGGGCGCCGCGCAGGTACGGGCCTGCTCGCCCAGCGAGCGCAGGAAGGGCCCCACCACGGCCGCCACCCCGCTCTCCCCGGCCAGCCGGCGCGCCGCGAGGCCGCGCACCGCCTCCGGCCGCACCGGCAGCATCGCCCGCGGGACGAGCATCAGCACGGTGCGGAACGCGGTGTCGTAGCGGAACGCGTACGGGCGCGTGGTGTCACAGATGGTGAGGTCACCGGGGCCCAACTCGCCGTGGACGCCGTCCTGTTCGACGACACATGTGCCGGCGACCTGAAGGGCCACCTTGTAGTGGTCGTCCTCGCTCCGCGCCGTCAGCCGCTCGGTGCGCCGCACCCGCAGCGGCCCCGCACTGATGGAGCCGAGCAGCAGCTGCCCCAGTGCGTCGCAGGTGGCCGTGCCGTGAAAGGCGCCCGCGGCGACCGGCCGGGTGTCGAGCCCGCCGAACACCTGCGACATCTCCTGCGCCCAGTGGTCGAAGCGGTCGTCCCGGTCGACGCCGTCGGTGGTCACGTACTCGGTGGTCACGTACGAAGGCATGTTGCGCTCCACCCGCCGGAGGACTTTCGATCAAGGTAGTCCGCCCGTGCGTGCATGCAAAGGCGGTAACGGATGCACGCGCCCGCACCTCGACCCCGCCCGCCGCGCGCACAGTACGTCCCGACCCCACCGAACTCCGGCCGCAAGGAGACCGCGTGATCGAGCAGACGGCAGGATCGGACACAGCAACGTGCGCAGCAACGGACGCAGGACCGGAACCGCGCACCCGGTTGCGCAAGGGCGCCGTCGGCGTGGCCGGCATGGTGTTCTTCGTGCTGTCCGCGCAGGCGCCCCTGACCGGCGTCGCCGGAACGTTGCCCATCCCGCTCGGCCTCGGCAACGGCGGCGCGGCGCCCGCCGTGTATCTCGTGGTCGGCGTCATGGTCGGCCTGTTCGCCGTCGGGTTCATCGCGATGAGCCGGCACGTGACCGACGCCGGTGCCTTCTACGCGTACGTGTCCCGCGGCCTCGGCCGGCCACTCGGCGTCGGCGCCTCGCAGGCGGCGATCCTCTGCTACAGCGCGACGCAGGCCGCGCTCTACGGCCTGTACGGCGTGGTGGCGCAGGGACTCGGACAGCGCTACCTCTCGCTCGATCCGCCGTGGTGGGTGTGGACGCTCGCCACGATGTTCCTCGTGCACGCGCTCGGCTGTCTGAACATCGAGCTGGGGGCGCGACTGCTCGCCGTGCTCGTCGTCGCCGAGACCTCGGTGCTGCTGTTGTTCGCGGGCCACGAACTCCTCGGCGGCGGCGGCCCGCACGGCCTCGACATCGCCGGATCGTTCGCCCCGTCCGCCTTCTTCACCGGGGCGCCCGGTGTGGCGGTGACGTTCGCGATCGGCTGTCTCCTCGGGTTCGAGTCGACCGCCCTGTACGCGAAGGAGGCACGGGATCCCGCGCGCACGGTGCCCCGGGCCACCTATGTGTCGGTCGCGGTGATCTCGGTGTTCTTCGCGTTCGTCTCCTGGATGATCGTGAGCTACTACGGCGCGGACCGGGTGCGCGGCGCGGCGCTCGGCGCGCTGCGCGAGGGCGATGCGACGTCCGTCGTGCTCACACCGCTCACGCACACGCTGGGCGGGTGGGCCGGTGATGTCACGCAGATCCTGCTGGCCAGTTCGCTGCTCGCGGGCGTCGTCGCCTTCCACAACGGGATCAACCGGTACTTCCACTCCCTCGGCCGGGCCGGAGTGCTGCCCCGCGCGCTGGCCCGCACCAACCGGCACGGGGCGCCCTACGCGGCGAGCCTGGCGCAGACGGTGCTCGCGGCCGTCCTCGTCGTGCCGTTCGCCGCCGCCGGGGCCGACCCGGTGCTCACGCTGCTGACCTGGGGCGGCGGTGTCAGCGTGCTCGCGCTCATGCTGCTGTACCTGCTCACCTCGGTGTCCGTGATCGTGTTCTTCCGCAGGACACGGCTCGATGGGAGGATCTGGCACACCATGCTCGCGCCCCTGTTCGCCATCGCCCTGCTGTGCGGCGCGACAGTACTGGCGCTGCGCAACTTCACGACCCTGGTCTCCGCGTCCGGGACCACCGCGCTGATCCTGGAGCTGGTCGTCGTCGCGGTGTTCGCCGGGGGAGTGGTCCTCGGCCGGCTGCGGCCGGGCGGGGCGCGGGGACGTACGCACGACGGAAGCGAGAAATCATGACAGGTGAACCGGCGGCCGACCTCGTCTACGTGCTCGACGACGACGAGGAACTGTGCCTCTCCCTGGCCTGGTTGCTGGAGTCCGTGCACATCAGGACCGAGTGGTTCACCGACGCCGACGCCTTCCTCGAAGCTTTCGACCCCGACCGCCCGGCCTGCCTCGTCCTCGACGTACGCATGCCGGGCATCGGCGGATTCCACGTACAGGAACTCCTCAACGCGCAGGGCGCGGCGCTGCCCATCGTCTTCGTGTCCGCGCACGGTGACATCCCCATGTCGGTGCGCGCCCTTCAGGCGGGGGCCGTCGACTTCCTGGAGAAGCCCTACGATCCGCAGCGGCTGCTCGACATCCTTCAGAAGGCCCTGCGGGTGGCAGGCGAACGCTATGTGCGCCGCGCCGAGCAGCGCTCCCTGCGCGAGCGGATCACCGATCTCAGCCCGCGCGAACGCGAGATCCTGCGCCAGGTCGTCGAGGGTGTCCCCAGCAAGGTGATCGCGCGGCAGCTCGGCATCAGCCTGAAGACGGTCGACGCCCACCGGGCGCGCATCCGCGAGAAGACGGACGCCGACACCCTCGGCGCGCTCATCGGCGACATGATGCGCTGCGGCCTGCGCCCCGAGGAGGTGTGAGGTCCGATGCCCGTCACCGCCGACCTCGACTGCCCTGACCTGGCCCGCCTCTTCGAGGCCATCGACGGCTGCGTCCTGGTGCACGACGCCGCCACCAAGGACATCCTGTGGGCCAATCCCGCCGCGCGCACGGCACTTGGCTTCACGCTCGACGAGCTCAAGCCGCTCAAGGCCCCCGACATGAGTTCCAACGCGGCGCAGTACGCACGGCACATCGGCGTCGCCTGGCTGCAGCGGGCCGCCGACGAGGGCCGCAGCCGCATCGAGTGGTGCTACCGGTCGAAGTCGGGCACGGACATCCTCAGCGAGGCGCTCGCCGTGCGCGTGGAGCTGTCCGCCGGGCCCGTCGTCATGGTGCAGTTCCGCGACATCGCCGAGGAGAAGGCGACCCGCCGCGATCTGACCCGTACCGAGGCCAGGTTGCAGGCGTTCCTGCGCAACCTCGACGAGGGCATCGTCGTGCTCGACGACGACGGCCGGATCGTCTTCGCCGGCGAATCGGCGGGCATCCTGCTCGGCCGCGACCCCGACGACCTGCTCGGCACGGACTTCACCGAGGTCCTCGCGGCCGATTCCGGCGCCGTCCTGCGCGACGTGCTGAAGGACACCTCACGCGGCGGCCGGCCCACCGACGCCCGCTACCGGCTGTCGGTCTCCGACGGCGCCGGCGGCGGACCCGACCGCTGGTTCGCGGCGCGCAGCCAGTACATCGACATCGAGAACGACCTGCGCGGCCTGCTCCTCCTGTTCCACGACATCACCGACACGGTGCACACCGAGGAGGAACACCGGCGCGACGCCCAGTACCTCAACCACCTGGCCCGCTACAACGCGATGGGTGACATGGCGATGGCCATCGCCCACGAGGTCAGCCAGCCCATCGCGGCCGCCCACAACTTCGTGGCCGGCGCGGTCGGCCGCATCGACGACACCCCGCGATCCGGGCCGCTGCGCTGGGGCCTCGACCACGCCACCCGCCAACTGGAGCGGGCCACCACCATCCTGTCGAGCCTGCGCGCCTACGTGGTGCGCCTGGAGGACGCGAAACGCTCCGTCGACCTGAACGACATCGTCGCGGACTGCGCGTACTTCGTCGACGTACGGGCCAGGGCGCACCAGGTCGCCGTGCGCTGGGAACGCACGGCGGAGGTCCTGCCCGTCAGCTGCGAGAAGGTGCTCATCGGGCAGGTCGTCATGAACCTCGCCTTCAACGCCCTGGAGGAGATGGCCCGTTGGCCCGACGCACCCGGGGCGGTCACCATCTCCACCCGCAGGGACGGCGACCGCGCGGAGGTCGAGGTGCGCGACACCGGCGGCGGACTGCCCGCCCCGTCCGACGGGCGGATCTTCGACGGGGTGTTCACCTCGAAGGGCAACGGCCACGGCATCGGCCTCGCCCTGAGTCATCGCATCATCACCCGCCACGGCGGCGAGATCGAGGCGTTCCCGAACTCCCCGCACGGCACCGTCTTCCGCTTCGGGCTGCCACTGCGGGGAACGGGGGCGTGAACGATCAGGAATGTCAGAGAGATCAGGGAAATCCCCTACGCTCCGCCGCCCATTCCCAATTGTTGGCGCACGGTGACTCCGCCTAGCGTGATGGGTGCATCGAGTTCGGGCGATCAACTCGCAGCCCAGGCAGGGGAATTACTCATGACGCAGACGCTGGATCCGCCCTCGACCTCCACCGACGCGGCCTTCGAGCACGTGCTGGACCTCGTGGCCGAACGCAGGGCGGAATTCGAGACCGCACGGCACGTACCGCGCGACATGATCGCCGAATTCAAGAAGGCGGGCCTGTACCGCGCCAGCGCGCCCCGGCGTTTCGGCGGCGAACCACTGCCACCGGCCGCATTCCTGCGCCTGATCGAGCGGATATCGCGGGTCGACGGATCGGCCGGCTGGGTCGCGAGTTTCGGCTCCTCCCTCATCTATCTCGCGGCGCTGCCGCTGGAGACCCAGGAGCGGCTGTACGCGGACGGGCCCGACATCGCCTTCGCGGGCGGCCTCTTCCCCGTCCAGCCCGCCGAACCCGTCGACGGCGGCTACCGGGTGTCGGGCCGCTGGAAGTTCGCGAGCGGCTGCAAGGGCGCCGACCTCCTCGGCGTCGGCATCAAGGTCGGCGAGGACCGGGCGGGCCGGCCGCGGACCGCGGTGCTGCGCCCCGAGGACGTCGAGATCGTCGAGAACTGGGACGTCATCGGGATGCGCGGCACCGGCAGCCACGACCTCGCCGTCGACGGCGTCGTCGTCCCCGAGGAGTGGACCTTCGTCCGCGGCGGCGAACCGGCCGTCGACGAACCGCTCTACCGCTACCCGGCCGTGCCGTACGCCGCGCAGGTCCTCGCCGTCGTCGGCCTCGGCGTCGCCCGGGCCGCGCTCGACCAGGTCATCACGGAGGGCGGGCGCGCCAGTTACACCGGCGGTCCGGTCGCCGCCGACCGTGCCGCCTACCGGATCGCGGTGGGCCGGGCGGAGGCGCGGCTGCGCTCGGCCCGCGCCTTCTTCTACGAGATCACCGAAGAGGTGTGGGAGACCGTGCTCGGCGGCGATCCGGCCGGCCCCCACCAGGCGAGCCTGCTGCGCCTGGCCTCCACCGCCCTCGCCCAGGACTCCTTCGACGTCGCCCGCACCGCCTACCAGCTCGCCGGCATCCGGGCCATCGCGGACGGCAGCCCGATGCAGCGCTACCTGCGGGACGCCTCCGTCGTGCCGCAACACGCGTTCCTGCAAGAGGGCCTGTACGACGGGGCGGGGGCGGTGCTCATGGGCGTCGACCCGTTCCCCGGCTATCTCTGAACCCTCTTCGCGCGTCCAACTCCCCGTTCACGAAAGGTGTGACCGCATGTCCACTTCCCCCCAGGCTCCCCTGCGGGTGCTGTTCTGCATCGGCGTCAACCAGAACTTCTTCGACCTGCCGACCGGCCAGGGCAAGGCGGTCTGGGACGGCTTCACCAGCATGCTGCGCCAGCTCCACGAGCTGCCGGGCGTCCAGGTCATCGGCACCATCGACGACGACCAGCACATGGTCGGCCCGTCCGGTTCCTGGCCCTGGACCAGCTATGTCCTCGCCGACGTCGTGGACCAGCCGACCGTCGCCGCGGCCTGCAACCTCTTCCGCACCGTGCAGGTCGGCGAGCACGGCCTGTGGCGGTACATGAAGATCGAGGCCCGCGTCGGCCGTCCGCTGCCGGACGTGACGAAGTGAGCCCGCGCCGCGTGGTCCTGGTCACCGGGGCGGCCGGCGGCCTCGGCGGCTGTATCGCCGCGCGCTTTTACGACCACGGGTACCGGGTCGCCCTGACCGACCTGGACGAGGAGGCCGCGGCCAAGGCGGCGGCCGAACTCGACCCGACCGGCGAGAACACCGTCGGACTCGCCCTCGACGTCCGCGACAAGGGCGCCTTCGCCCGCGCCCGCGACCGGCTCGTCGAACGGTGGGGCGCGGTGCACGTCCTCGTGAACAACGCCGGGCACTCCAAGGTCGAGTCACTCATGGACATCACCCCGGAGAGCTTCGCCGCCGTGGTGGAGACCAACATGCACGGCACCTTCTTCGGCTGCCAGGTCTTCGGCTCCTACTTCGCCGAGCGCGGCGAAGGACGCATCGTCAACCTCGGCTCGCTCGCGGGCCAGAACGGCGGCACGGCGACCGGCGCGCACTACGCGGCGGCCAAGGGCGGCGTCGCGACGCTCACCAAGGTCTTCGCCCGCGACCTCGGCCCGAGCGGCGTCACCGTCAACGCCGTCTCACCGGGCCCGCAGGACCTGCCGGTGGTGCGCCGCACCGTCGACCCGGAGAAGCTCGCGCAGACCGAGGCGATGATCCCGGTGGGCCGCCTCGGCCGCCCGCAGTTCATCGCCGACATGGTCGTGCTGCTCTCCGCGGAGCACGCCGACACGGTGACCGGCGCGTGCTGGGACGCCAACGGGGGACTGTTCATGCGGTGACCGCCACGGGGGCCCAGCCCCAGCCCGGACCCCGCTGTCCCTCGTCAGACGGCGGGGTCTATCGGTACACGCTCTGGAACCGCAGATACGCCGCGAGCCCCTCGGGGCCCAGTTCGCTGCCCAGGCCGCTGGCCTTCGCGCCGCCGAACGGGGCGACGGGGTCCGGCAGATAGCCGTTCACGCCGATCGTGCCGGTGTGGACGCGGCGGGCGACGGCCGCGCCGCGTTCCGGGTCGGCGGTCCACACGGTGCCGCCGAGCCCGAAGTCGGAGTCGTTGGCGATGCGGACGGCGTCCTCTGCGTCCCTGGAGTCCTCGTAGGGGATGACGCACAGGACCGGGCCGAAGATCTCCTCGCGGGCGACGGTCCAGGAGTTGTCGACGTCGGCGAGGACGGTCGGCTCCACGAACCAGCCACGGTCGAGTCCGGCCGGGCGGCGGCCGCCCGTGGTGAGCCGCGCGCCCTCGGCCAGGCCCTTGGCGACGTACCCCTCGACCCGGTCGCGCTGCGCGGCGCTGACCAGCGGGCCGACGAGCGTCTTCGGGTCCAGGGCGTTGCCGACGGGCAGAGAGCGGGCCAGGTCGGTGACGAGGTCGACGACCTCGCCGTAGCGGCTGCGCGGGGCGAGGACGCGGGTGCTGAGGAAGCAGGTCTGCCCGTTGTTCGTGAGCGTCGCCGCGACGAGGTCCTGGCCGATGACCGCCGGGTCGAGTTCGGCGTCGTCGAGGACGATGCCGGCCGACTTGCCGCCCAACTCCAGTGTCACGGGCCGCAGCAGGCGCCCGCACGTCTCGCCGATGGCGCGGCCCGCGGCCGTCGAGCCGGTGAACGCGACCTTGTCCACGCCGGGATGCGCCACCAGATGGGCGCCCGCCGTACGCCCGCCCGGCACGATGTTCAGCACCCCGGCCGGCACCCCCGCGGCCTGCGCGGCCTCGGCGACGAGGAAGGAGTCGAGCACCGTCTCCGGGGACGGCTTGAGCACCACCGTGCAGCCCGCCGCCATGGCCGGCGCGATCTTGAACATGGACAGGACCTGCGGATAGTTCCACGGCACGATCGCCGCCACGACACCCACCGGCAGCCGCCGCACCTCGACGCGGCCGCCGAGCAGCCCTTCGCGGACCTCGCTGAACGCGGCTTCACGCGCCAGCCCCGCGTAGTAGCGCAGCACCACGCCGGGATAGCCGACCTCCAACTGCCGGGCGATGCTCACCGGCATCCCGTTCTGCGCGCTGACGAGCGTTGCGATGTCCTGCGCCCGCGCGTCCAGTTCCCCGGCGAACCGCTCCATCACCTCGGCGCGCAGCCCCGGCTCCCAACTCGCCCAGCCGCCAGGGGAGTCGAAGGTGTCACGGGCGGCGCGTACCGCCGCGTCGACATCCGCCTCCACCGCCTCGGGGACCGACCCGAGCGGCAGCTCCGTGCTCGGGTCGACGGGCGCGAGGCGCCGCCCTGTGCCGGGGCGCACCCACGCCCCGCCGATGTAGAGGTGGTCATGGCGATGGTCCATGTGCGTACTCCGTAGGTCGCTCGGTGGACCGTTCCCGGCGGGGACGGCATGCTGCGACCCTGACCCTTCGCGCGCGGCGCGGGACACCACTGGGTGCACGCAATGGCGCCTACGCGTGCACGCGCTGCCGCACCGGCGCGAGTCCACCGGCCTACGTTCGCGGTGACACGGACGTAGGGCAAAGCTTCGGGAGCGTCTCATGAGTGACCTGCACGATCACGATCCGCTCGCACCGGTGACCGCCGAGGAGATCCGGGCGGCCCGCAGCATCCTGCACGCCGCAGGGCTGCTCGCCGACACGACGCGCTTCGCCTACCTCGGTCTCGAAGAACCCGCGAAGGAGGCGCTGTTCGGCGGCGCGGACACGGACGCGTGGCGCCGGGTGCGGGTCCTGCTCCAGGACACGGCCGGTGCGCCCGCCCGCGACGTGGTGGTGTCCCTGGCGGACGCACGCGTGGTGTCGGACAGGCGGCTCGACCCGGTCAAGGACGGCCAACTCCCCGTACTGGAGGAGGAGTTCGGTGCCGTCGAGGAGGTGCTCGCCAAGGACGAGCAGTGGCTCGCCGCCCTGGAGAGCCGCGGCCTCGACGTGCGCAAGGTGCGGGTCGCGCCCCTGTCCGCCGGTGTGTACGCCGACGAGTATCCGCAGGAGAGCGGGCGGCGCATCCTGCGCGGCCTCGCCTTCGTGCAGGACCACGAGGCGGACCACGCCTGGGCGCACCCGGTCGACGGGCTCGTCGCCTACGTGGATGTCACCCACCGCACCGTCGACCGGGTCATCGACCTCGGCCCCGTCCCGGTCCCCACCGGCTCCGGCAACTTCGACGACCCCGAGGTCGCGGGCCCGCCGCGCACCACCCAGCGCCCCATCCGGATCACCCAGCCCGAGGGCCCGAGCTTCACCCTCGACGGCCACCACCTGGAGTGGGAGAACTGGTCGCTCGACATCGGCTTCGACGCCCGCGAGGGCCTCGTCCTGCACCGCGTCGCCTTCGCCGACCGCGACACCGGACGCACCCGCCCCGTCGTCCACCGCGCCTCCATCGCGGAAATGGTCGTGCCCTACGCCGACCCGTCCCCGGTCCGCTCCTGGCAGAACTACTTCGACACCGGCGAGTATCTGATCGGCCGCTGCGCCAACTCCCTTGAACTGGGCTGCGACTGCGTCGGCGACATCACCTACCTCGACGCCGTGATCGCCGACGAACAGGGCGCACCGAGGACCCTGCGCAACGCGATCTGCCTGCACGAGGAGGACGACGGGATCCTCTGGAAACACACCGACCTGTGGGCCGGCTCCGCCGAGACCCGCCGCCAGCGCCGCATGGTGCTCTCCTTCTTCACCACCATCGGCAATTACGACTACGGCTTCTACTGGTACCTGTACCTCGACGGCACCATCGCCTTCGAGGCCAAGGCGACCGGCGTCGTCTTCACCGCCGCCTACGAGGGCGACGACCGGTTCCGGGCCGAGATCGCGCCGGGGCTCGGCGCGCCCTTCCACCAACACCTGTTCTGCGCGCGCCTCGACATGGCCGTCGACGGCATCACCAACCGCGTCGAAGAGGTCGACGCCGTCCGCGTCCCGGTCGGCCCGGACAACCCGCGCGGCAACGCCTTCACGCTGCGCCGCACCCCGCTGCTCACCGAGCGCGCGGCCCAGCGCGACGCGCACCCGGCCGCCGACCGGACGTGGCACATCACCAATCCGGAATCCCTCAACCGCATGGGCAGGCCCGTCGGTTACGCCCTGTTCCCGGAGGGGAGGCCGACCCTGCTCGCCGACCCGGAGTCCTCGGTCGCCGCGCGCGCCGCCTTCGCCACGAGGCACCTCTGGGTGACCCGCTCCGACGCCGCCGAGCGCTACCCCGCGGGCGACTTCGTGAACCAGCACCCCGGCGGGGCGGGCCTGCCCTCCTATGTCGCCGCGGACCGCGACCTCGACGGCCAACCCCTCACGCTGTGGCACACCTTCGGCCTCACCCACGCGCCACGGCCGGAGGACTGGCCGGTCATGCCGGTCGACCGCACGGGTTTCACCCTCAAGCCGTTCGGCTTCTTCGACCGCAACCCGACGCTGGATGTGCCGCGTTCGGAGAGTGTCTTCAAACGATCTTCACAAATTGATGGCCCAAGCCTCACATAGCGTCGACATAATCGCAGCCATGGATCTCCACTGCCGCACATGCCTTTGGCATGCGCACCGTCACATGTCTGCCGGCCGACGGGAGTTAGGGGTCCCCGGGACGAGCGCCGAGCACGCGGGGGCGAGGCGCTGATGGCCCGAAGGACGCTGCTGCGTGTGCTGCTGGAGGAGCGCGGCTGCCACGGCTACGCCGTGTTCGACGCGGAGTTCGGGCGCGCGGCCGAGGCCGCCGCGCGCGACCTGGGGCGCCCCGGGCTCGCCGCCGTGACGGCGTCGCAGGCGACGTGGAAGCGGTGGCTCAGCGGCGACCAGGTACCGCGCGCGGACACCGCGACGGTCCTCGAGCACTGGCTCGGCGCCGAGGTCTCGGCGCTGCTGCGGCCGGTGACCGACGAGTGGGACGGCCCGCGGCCGCGCACCGGGGCCGACGTGGTCCGGGACACCGCGCGGACCCTCGACAACGCGTTCGGCGACTCCTCGCTCAGGCTGACCGACGCGCCGTCAGGACTCGAAGGACTGTGGCACCTGACGGGCCGCCACCGCTTCGACGGCGCACACCTGCCGGTGCAGATATACGAGGCGGACGAGCACGCCGGACTCGTCATCATCGGCGCCGCCGACCAGCCGCACGTCCGGCACTTCATCCGGCCCACCAGGCGCGCCCTCATCCTCGCCGCGTCCCAGGGAAGCGCCTACGCCCTGGACGCCGCGTACGCGAAGCGCAGCCTGCTCACCGGCGGCGACATACTCGCCATCCCGTCCGCCTACCGGGTCGACCAGCTCACGTACGCGCTGCTGTGGGCGATGACCAACCTCGACGACAGCCTCCAGGCCGACGACGCCGTGCTCCACGCCGAGCAGCAGCGACTCGGCCCGTTCCTGGACCAGCGGCGCTCGGCCATGGCCCGCGCGGCGATGCCGGAACTCACCAACGTGAGCGCGGCCTGGCTCGGCATGCACGTGTGCGCCCGGCACATCGGCCGCCAACTCGCGGGCACCACCGCGCCGCCGCTGTTCTGGACGCCGCTGCCCTCCGCCGAGGACGCCGCGGCCTGGCTGTTCTTCGCGTGCTGGCCCGAGTACCTGCGCACCATCCGGGACGCCGCCGGGACCGCACCCGACGAGCGGGCCCTGTACATCCCGGAGAACGTCCTGCGGGACGCCGGACCCCACGAGCGTGTCCTGCTGTGGCTGGCCGTGGCCCTGATGGAGCTGCACGGGCTGGAGGTGCGGGTGTACGCCGACCCGGGCTTCGCGCGCACCGACGCCTTCGTCCTGGTCCCCGACGACAAGGTCATCGTCACCAACTGGATGGCGGAGCACGGGATCTGGCACGTCGACACCAGGGACTCGCTCGCCGACGTCCGCGCGTGCACCGAACTGCTCGACCGGGCCCGCGCCCGGGCGGTGACCCGCGGCACGATCCCCGGGGAACGGCTGCGCTCGCTCGCCGACCACCTCGGCCTGGACTGGGAGTGGCTGACGCGGCGCTGCGGCGAGCTGGCGGCATTCGGCACCGGGGGGCTGCTGCGGCCCCGCAGCCGGCTCGTCGACACCGAGTCCCTCGACGCGGTGCTCGCCTTCGCGGGGAAGCTCGGCGGCCCGCCCGACCAGGCGGCGCACCGGCCGGAGACGGAACGACCCTGAAACGACCCTGGGCTGAAGTAGCCCCGAACGCCCTTGAAGCATCAGGGTAGTTCAAGATCTTGATGCGGCTGATGTCCGAGGTGCCGGCCTGGTGGCCCGCCACACGCACCGTGCGCCGCTCGCTTCTCTACCGAGGAACCCCCATGCCTGACTACTCCGCGGACGGTGCCGCCGTGGGCGGCCGCGGCCTGCACCGCGGCAAGCCCGCGTCGGCGCTGCTCTCCGAGAAGGGGCTGCGCCAGCGCCTGACCCTGCTCGCCGTCGCCCCGACCGCGTCCGTCACCGTCGCGGCCGCGGGCGCGTACGCGGCGTGCGTCGGCTCGGAATCCGCCGCGGTGGCCTGGGGCGCGGGCGCCGGGGCGACGGTGCTCTGCGGGTCGGCCATCGGCCTCGCCTGGCGCGCGGCCCGAGCCACCGCCCGCGGCCTGCACACCGCGCAGGCCGCCCAGGAGGCGAGCGTCGCCGAGCGGTCGGCGCGCCTGCGGGCGGCGCTGACCGAGCGGATCGACGGGATCCAGCGGGCGGCCGAGCGGATCCAGCGGGGCGAGCCCGCGGGCCCGCCCGTCGCCGCACCCCAGCGGATGATCGACTCCCATCCGCTCGCCGTGCTCGAACACGAGCTGCACCACGGGCTGTACGCCACGCACACCGCGGTCCTCCAGGCCGCGACGCGCCGTCAGCTCGACGCGTTCACCACCATCGCCCGCCGGCTCCAGACGCTGGTCGTCCGCGCGCTCAAGAGCCTCGACGACGCCGAGCGGATCGTGGAGGACCCCGAGCTGCTCAACACCCTGTTCGGCATCGACCACTTGATCACCCGGATCCAGCGGTCCGTCGAGAGCATCGCCGTCCTCGGCGGCGCCGTCCCGCGCGAGATCCGCCACCCGGTGCCGCTGGCGACCGTGCTGCGCCAGTCCATCGCCGAGATCGAGCAGTACCCGCGGGTCCGGGTGATGCCGGTGGCCGGCGGCGTGCAGGTGCGCGGGCACGCCGCCGTCGAGACGATCCACCTGATCGCCGAACTCGCGGAGAACGCCACGCGGTTCTCGCCGCCCACCAGCCAGGTCCTCATCCGCTCCGCGATGGCAGGATCCGGCATGGTGATCGAGGTCGAGGACCGGGGGCTCGGCATGGCGGACGAGGACCGGCGCCGGATGAACGAACTCCTCGCCCACCCCGAGCAGTACGACGTCGAGCAGCAGCTCAAGGACGGTCGCACCGGCCTGTTCGTCGCCGCGAAGATCGCTTCCAGGCGCGGCCTCACGGTCCGCCTCGAGGCCAACATGTACGCGGGTACGCAGGCGATCGTGATCCTGCCGCACGCGGTGCTGCACACACCGTCCGACGACGAGGCCCCCGCCGGGCCGCCCGCGGCCGGGGCAACTCCCGCCTACGCGCCCGAACACGCACCCGCGGCACCCCCCACCGCCCCCTCGTACGCGCCCCACCCGGGGGCGAACGCCCCCGCGCCCGCGTCGACTTCACCCACTCCGCCGCGTACCGCGCCCGAGCAGCAGCCCCTGCCGGACGCCGTGCCGGTCGGCGCGGTGGGCCCGGTCGTCCAGGCGGGCGCGCGCACCGGCGAGTGGCGGCGCGAGCCGCCCCGGGAGACCGGGGGCGGGCACGCGTCGGAGACCGGCGCGGCGCCCCGCGCGGCGGCCCTCCCACGCCGGGTCCCGGCCCGCTCCCCGGGTACCCGCATGCCGCCCCCGCCGACCACCCCCTCACAGGGCGGGACACCGCCGGCCCCCGGCACCACGTCCCACGCAGCCCCCACCTCCTCGCAGGGCGGGACGCCGCCGGGCCCAGACGCCACGTCCTACGCGGCCCCCACCTCCTCGCAGGACCGGACGCCGCCGGCCCCCGGCGACACGTCCTACACGGCCCCCACCTCCTCGCAGGGCGGGACGCCGCCGACCCCCGGCACCGGGTCCTACGCGGCCTCCAGCCCCTCGCAGGGCCGGACCCCGCCGCCGGCCCCCGGCGCCCCCTCCCACGCGGCCCCCGCCACCCCGCCGGGTCCGATGCCGCAACCCGGTGCCGGCCCCACGTCCCACACGACCGGCGAGACGTCCCGGCCCACCCCCGCGCCGGACGCCCCGCGGAGCGGTGGCGGAGATCCCGCCCAGCGCCCGCCCCTGACGCAGCGGACGCGCCGAAGCGCCAGCCACCTCGCGCCCGAACTGCGGCACGGCGGCGCCACGGAGGACGAACTCCCGCAGCAGCACACCGAACTCGACGGCGGGCTCCTCGCCCGCTACAGCGGCGGAGTGCAGGCGGCCCGCCGGGAGACATCCCGGTCCGACGCCCCGCAGCCGCCCCGGTCCGACGAACACCAGGAGAACTGACACATGACCACGCAGGCGCCTTCAGAGGACCTCGACTGGCTCCTCGCCGACTTCTCGGCCCGGGTGCCCCACGTCCTGGGTGCCGTGCTGGCCTCCAGCGACGGAGTCACCCGCTACCGCCACGGCTTCGACGACGCGTCGGCGGACCGGCTCAGCGCGATCGCCACGGGAATGTGCTCACTCGGCACCGGCCTCAGCACCATCCACCAGCCGATGGCCGGGGTAGAACAGGTCATCGTGGAGTGCGCCGGAGGCTATCTGTTCGTCTCGAAGGCCGGACTCAACGGAGTGCTCGGCGTCCTCGCCGCCCGCGAGGCGGAGGTCGGCGTCGTCGGCTACGAGATCACCATGCTCGTCAGGAGCGTCCGCGGACACCTCGGCACGCCCACCCGCCTCAGTCCCGCACCCTCGGCCGACTGGGCGCAGTGACCGGTGGACCGCGACCCGATCTCCGAGGGGACCGCGTGGCTCGCCGAGGACACCGCCACCACCCGCCCCTACGCGCTGACCGGCGGGCGCACCCGCCCCGACCACCCGCTCGGTCTCGGTTCGCACCTGCGGGTCGACACGGAGCGCCCCGGTCTGCTCCTCCAGCCGGAGGGCGCCCAGGTGCTCGCCCTGTGCCGGCTCGAACCGCGCTCCGTCGCCGAGCTCGCGGCCCGGCTGCGCCTGCCCGTTCAGGTCACCAAGGTCATCCTGTCCGACCTCATCGACACCCACGTCCTGGCCCCGACCGTCCCGCCCCGCGACGCCGACGGCGGCGACCCCAACCTCTTGGAGGCAGTCCTTGTCGGCCTACGCAGCCTCTGACATACCCCTGACCGCGCTGAAGATCCTCGTGGCGGGCGGCTTCGGCGTCGGCAAGACCACGCTGGTCTGCGCCGTCAGCGAGATCGAACCGCTCACCACGGAGGCGATCCTCACCTCCGCGAGCGCCGGACTCGACCGGCTCGACGGCGTGGAGCACAAGACCACCACGACGGTCAGCATGGACTTCGGCCGCATCACCCTGTGGCAACAGCAGTTGCAGATCCTGCTGTTCGGCACGCCGGGCCAGGACCGCTTCTGGTTCATGTGGGACGACCTGGCGCTCGGCGCGATCGGGGCCGTCGTCATGGTCGACACCCGGCGCATCGCCGACAGCTTCGCGGCCATCGAGTACTTCGAGGACCGCAGACTGCCGTTCATCGTGGCCGTCAACGAGTTCGACACCGCGCACCACAGCTACACGTCCACCGAGGTCCGCACCGCCCTGGAGCTCGACCCGGAGGTGCCCGTCGTCCTCTTCGACGCCCGGCGCGCCGACACCGGCCGCCATGTCCTCATCGCCCTCGTCGAATACGCCCTGACCCTGAGCCGGCGCCACCGTACGCCGTCCGCGATCCGCTGAACCAGCTGGAGCGACCATGCCCTACGACGCCCTCACCGGCTTCCACAACCCGGCCGCCGACCCCGAACTCGCGGCCAGGGCCGAGCGGTTGAAGCAGCTCGGCCTCGGCGAGCCCGACGACCGGTTCGACCGGCTCGCCACCGAACTCGCCGACGCCGCCGACACCCCGTACGCGATGGTCAACCTGATCACCGACCAGCAGTTCTTCGTCGGCCTGCACACCCCCGAGGGGACCCGGCACACCATGGTGCCGCAGGACCACAGCGCCACCGAGGTCGGCCGTGTCATGTCCCGCGACCACGGCTACTGCCCCGAGGTCCTCTCCCGCCGCAAGCCCCTCGTGCTGCCCGACGTGTACGCGGCGCCCCGCTTCGCCGGCAACCCCGTCGTCGACGAACTGGGCATCCGCGTCTACCTCGGCGCACCGCTGATCGACCCGCACACCGACCTCGTCCTCGGCACGGTGTGCGCGGTCGGCACGGAGCCCCGCTCCCTCGACAGCGGCCACAACAGCCTTCAGCTCATCAAGAACGTACGGGACGAGGCCATGCGGCTGATCTACGAGCGGGCGGGGGAGCAGCTGCCGTAGCGGCTACGCCCCGGCGCCGACGGGCCGGTCGGGCCGGGCGAGCTGCTCGGACCAGCGGCTGCGGGAGGTGCCCAGGGCGACCTCGGCGAGGCGCAGCACCTGGATGTCGGAGGTGCCCGCCGGGGAGTAGATGTGCATGGCGTCCCGGACGAAGCGTTCGATCGGCCGGTCGGGGAACAGGCCCGCCGCCGCGTGGATCTCCATCGCGGTGCGCCCCGCGGTGATCGCCGACTCCACGCCCACGTACTTGGCGTTCATCAGCTCCGCGTCGCACGGCGCGCCGCTGTCCAGCAGGTGCGCGGCGTTGTAGGCGAGGAGCCGGGCGGTCATCAGGCCCGACTGCATCATGCCCAGCTTCTGGCGCACGTTCGGCTGGGCACTGAGCGGTTTGCCGTAACGCTCGCGTTCATTCAGGAAGCGGACCGTCTCCTCGACGATCGCCTGGTGGATGCCGAGCGACACGGCGGTCAGGTTCGGGCGCCCGTAGAGAATGCTGGAGGAGTACGCGACGTCCAGGCCGCGGCCCTCGCCGCTGAGCAGGTTGGCCGCGGGGACACGGCAGTTGTCGAACCGCAGCTCGCCGAAGCTGAAGCCGTGCAGGCCCATCGCCGGAGTGTGCGGGGCGAGGCTGAAGCCGGGGCGGTCGGACTCGACCAGGAACGCGGAGAGGCCGCGCGAGCCCTCGCCGGTGCGCACCACGACGCCGTGCAGGTCACCTACGTGACTGTTGCCGACGTACACCTTGCGGCCGTTGAGGATGTAGTCGTCGCCGTCGCGGTGTGCGGTCGACTCCATGCCGAGGACGTGGCCGCCGGCCTCGGGCTCGGTCACCGCGATCGTCGGGAGACAGTCGCCGGCGGCTATCCGCGGCAGCCATGCCCGCTGCTGAGCCTCGTTCCCGAAGTGGATGATCTTCGCGACGCCCAGCTGGGAGGCCTGAGCCATCGCGCCCATGGCCCCGCTGACCCGCGAGAGTTCCTCGATGACGATGGTCTTCGCGAGATGCCCGAGGCCCATCCCGCCGAACTCGGGGTCGATGGTGACGCCGATCCACCCCTATCGTGCGATGAGCCGTGCCAGCTCGAACTCGACGGCCCGGGAGGCCTCCATGTCGGCGATGCGTGGCGCGATCTTCTCCTCGGCGAACGACCGCACCTCCGCCCGCAGTTCCTCATGACGGCCAGTCATGACATAGGCGTCCATGGTGCAGCCTCTCCTCCGTGCGGCCAGTGATCATCTTTCCGTTCCCTACACTGACCATCCGCGGCCGGGAAAACACCAGAGCACCAGGGTCGTTCGCGGGTCGTTCCGCCGCCGACGGCGTGGCGCGCTGTCCCCGCCCCGCCGTCTTGTTCACACGGGGAACCGTGTGGGCCGGAAATCCGCGAGCAGCTCGTCGCCGCTCCCGCCCAGGATCTCCGGGGCGAGCAGGCGGCCGATGACGGGGCCGAGCGTGATGCCGCTGTGGGTGACGGCCTCGTAGTAGCCCGGCACGGCCGGGACGGCTCCTACGGAGGGGAAACCGTCGGCGGGGACGGGCCTGTTGACGACACGGGTCCGGGCGATGCGGGCGGCGCCGAGTGCGGGCACGACGTGCCGCGCCGAGGCGTGCAGCAGCCGCCCGAGTTCGTTCGGATCCCTGGGGCCTTCGTCGGCGTCGGTGAGTGCGTCGATCTCGCGGCTGTGGAGCACCACGGACGCGTCGCCGTCGGGGCGGATCTCGATGTGCGGTGTGTGCATGGCGCGTCGCACCGGTACCTCGGCGCAGTCGAGCCGGGTGACGGCGCCGGGCTCCCGTCGCATCGGCAGGCGCCGCCCGACGCGACCGGCGACGTGGGAGGCGTCGGGTCCTGCCGCGTTCACGACGGCGTCGACCTCGAGCGTGCTGCCGTCGGAGAGGGCGAGCGCCCGCACGCCTCCGTCCGCTCCGGTGCGTACGTCACGGACGGCGGTGCCGGCCCGTACCTCGGCGCCGGCCGCGACGGCCTCCTCGACCAGCCGTCCGACGAGCCGCCGCGCGTGCACCCAGCCTTCGTCGGAGTAGAACAGCACCCGCGCGTCGTCGGGAACCATGACCGCGGGCTCGAAACGCCGTCGCACCTCGGCACCCGTGCACACCTCGACGGCGTAGCCCCAACTGTCCAGTAGCTCACCGGTCTTCAGCAGCTTCGCCTCCGCCGCGGCCTCGTCCGCCCAGCGCAGATGCCCGGTGGGATGCCACCACGGGTCCGGCCCGATGACCTCGGCCAGTTCGCGGTGGGCCGCCATGCCCGCGACGTTGAGGTCGAAGTAGGCCCTGGTCACCGTCTTGTTGCTGGCATTGGCCCAGGAGAACGACCAGTTGCTGACCCCGCCGCCGGGCTCCCCGGCATCGACGAGGACCACACGGGCCCCGAGCCGCGCGAGATTCCACCCGACGCAGGCCCCGACCACCCCGACACCGACGACCGCGATCAGTTTTCCTCCCCCTCCACGAGCGCCAGCAACGGCCCCCGTTCCTCCTCCGCCACATACCCCGCGTAGTAGTCGTACAACGTGCGGCGTGAGATGCGGGACGCCGCCAGGCCGTCGCGGGTGCGGATGGCGGCCAGTACCTCCTGGTGGTGGCGGAGCGATGTGCGCATGAGGGCCTCGCGGTTGTCCGCGTGGGCGACCTTGTCGGCGATGAGGGTGAGGACCGCTCCGCGGACGACCTGGTTGGAGACCTCTATCAGCGCGTTGCGGCTGGCCCGGGCCACCACCTCGTGGAACGCCACGTCCGCCCTGCTGAACTCCTCGTAGCCCGCCTCGATGGCCTGCGTCATCGCCCTCACCGTCTCCTCCATCGCGGACAGTTCGTCGTCCGTGCGCAGGCGCGCCGCGAGCTGACTGGCCGAGCCGTCGAGGATCATGCGGAACGAGATCAGCTCGGCCATCGAGATGGTGTCGAAGCGGGCCAGGCGGCTCATTTCCTTGGCGAGTCCCGCCGTGCTGAACGGCAGGATCTCAGGACCGTGCGGATCGCCGGGACGGGAGCGGATCAGGCCACTGCTCTCCAGGACGCGCAGCGCCTCACGAACCGTGGGACGGCTCGCGCCGAACTGGTTCACCAACTCCCGCTCGCTGGGCAGCCGTCCGCCCGGCTTCAGGTCGCCGGAGGCGATGGCCTGCTCGATCTGCTCGACGATCCGCTGGTACAGCCGTACCGGCGCGACCTGTTGGAACCGGGCCCCGTCCGCCGTCACGGTGCCTCTCCCTGCTCGCTCCCGAGGGCGATGCCGTCCGGCCACCGCGGGACTGCCTGCGCCGGCCGGTTCCGCTCGTACCAGGCCGCCGCCCGCAGGACCCCCGGGTCGTCGAAGCGGCGGCCCGAGATCTGTACGCCGATGGGCCGGCCGTCCGCCGTGAAGGCGCAGTTGACCGTCGCGGCGGGCTGCCCCGACATGTTGTACGGGGCGGTGAAGCCGATGTGCGACATGGTCCGGCCCGGTTCCATGAACGGCATCGGCTGCTCCGCCGCGAACGCCGACACCGGGGCCACCGGCGAGAGCACGATGTCGTAGGGGAGCGTCGCCGCCACGGTCCGCGACTGGATCCGCATGACCTGCTGGTAGCACTGGAGCACCCGGGTGCCGGGCACGTCGGCCCCCTCGCGGCACCAGCCCATGATGTACGGGTGGACGCGGAGCGCGGCCTCCGGCGACAGCTTGCGCAGGTCGTTCCAGGAGCGCACCCGCCAGAACAGGTCCAGGTCGTCCAGGAGTTCCTGCGACATGAACGGCTCCACCGGCTCGACCGTCGCCCCCGCCGCCTCGAAGACGCCCGCCGCCCGGCGGACCGCCTCCACGACCTCCGGATCGCGCGGGCCTCCGCAGCCCGCGTCCAGGTGCAGGCCGACCCGCAACCGGCGTACCTCACCGCCGAGTTGCGACCAGTCGATGTCCTGCGGCGGCAGGCTCGTCCAGTCCCGCGGGTCGGGCCTGCTCAGGACCCGCATGAACAGGGCGAGGTCCGCGACCGTGCGCGCCATCGGCCCCGCCGCGCGCCCCAAGTACGGGGTGTCCAGGGGGACCCGGCCGTCGCTCGGCTTGAGGGTGGCGAGCCCCAGCCACGTGCCCGGAAGCCGGATCGAGCCGCCGATGTCCGAGCCGACGTGCAGCGGCCCGTACCCGCCCGCGGCCGCCGCGCCCGCCCCGGAACTCGAACCGCCCGTCGTCAAGGCCGGGTTCCACGGGCTGCGGGTGATGCCGTGCAGGCTGGAGACACCGGAGGAGAGCATGCCCCAGTCGGGCATGACGGTCGAGCCGAGGACCGGCCCGCCCGATTCCAGGACCCGTTCGGTGATCGGCGCGTCCCGGTCGGGGACGACCGGCTCCACCCCCGCGTTCCCCGAAGGCATCGGGACGCCTCTGCGGGCGATGTTCTCCTTGAGGGTCACCGGCACGCCGTCGATCGGCCCCAGCGGCTCCCCGGCCGCCCAACGGGCCTCGCTCGCCGCTGCCGCCTTGCGGGACTCGGCGGGGTCCCGCACCCAGAACGCGTTGAGCACACCCTCGCGCGCCTCGATCACCGACTGCACGGCGTCGTGCACCTCGACCGGAGACACCGTGCGATCCGCGAAGCGGGCGGTCATCTCGACGGCGGACATGGTGGCCAGGTTCTGTTCGGTGAGCATCCGCACCCTCTCCTCTTGACAGGTACCGCTTCAGTCGACACCGTACCTGTCAAGTGAGCTTACTGGTCAGGCCAGTTACGGCGGAAGGTGTCGTGCATGAGCAAGGACCGACGACGCGGTCGACCCGTCCGCGCGGTCGCCGCCCTGCTGGCCTGCTGCCTCCTGGCGGCGGGCTGCTCCGCCGGATCCACCGCCGCCGGCTCCCGCCCCGAAGGCCCCGGCGACTCCCTCACCATCGGTGTCACCGCCGAACCCGCCAACCTCGACTTCACGAAGACCGACGGCGCCGCCATCCCCCAGGCGCTGCTCTACAACGTCTACGAGAACCTGGTGAAGCTCGACCAGCACGGGAAGATCCGGCCCTCGCTCGCCAGGTCGTGGGAGCTGTCGAAGGACCGCAGGACGTACACCTTCCACCTCACCAAGGACGCCAGGTTCAGCAACGGCGCACCGTTCACCGCCGAGGACGCCAAGTTCTCCATCGAGCGCGTCGTCCCCAAGTGGACCGTCGCGCTCAAGGCCCAGATGAGCGTCGTGGACCACGTGAAGGCCGTCTCCCGCGACGAGTTGAAGGTGACACTCAAGCGGCCCAGCAACGACTGGCTGTACCGGATGACCACGCGTACGGGCGCGATGTTCAGCCGCACCGGCGTCGACAAGCTGGCCACCGACCCCGTCGGCACCGGCCCGTACGAACTGAAGAAGTGGAACCGCGGCGACTCCCTCACCCTCGCCCGCCGCCCCGACTACTGGGGACCGGCCCCGCACTTCGACACGGTCACGCTCAAGTACTTCAAGGACCCGACGGCGATGAACAACGCGCTGCTCACGGGCACCATCGATGTCATCGGCGCGATGCAGTCACCGGACTCCCTCTACCGCTTCGAGAACAACCCCAAGTACCGCGTCATCGAGGGCTCGACCAACGGCGAGGTGATGCTCTCGCTGAACAACGGGTCGGGCCCCATGAAGAACAAGAAGGCCCGGCAGGCCGTCCGGTACGCCATCGACCACCAGGCCCTCGTCGACACCTGCTGGGGCGGGCGCGGCAAGCTCATCGGCAGCATGGTGCCGCCGACCGACCCCTGGTACCAGGACCTCACCGGCCTGTACCCGTACGACCGGGACAAGGCGCGCAGGCTCCTCAAGGAGTCGGGCGAGGCCGGGCACACACTTCGGCTGCGGATCCCGACCCTTCCGTACGCCGCCGCCTGCGGCACCGTCGTCAAGAGCCAGCTCGAACAGGCCGGATTCAAGGTCGAGTTGAGTCAGCTGGAGTTCCCCGCCGCCTGGCTGTCCACGGTCTTCAAGAACGCGGACTACGACATGACGATCATGTCCCACGTCGAACCACGCGACATGCCCGCCGTGTTCGGCGACAAGAACTACTACACCCGCTACGACAACCCCGCGTTCCGCGACCTCCTCGCGAAGGCGGACACCGGCAGCCAGAAGGAGCAGATCGCGAACATGCGCGCTGCCGCACGGCTGCTGTCGAAGGACGCCGCCGCCGACTGGCTGTTCCTGCTGCCGAACCTCATGGTGGCGGACGCCGACATCACGGGCCTGCCGGTCAACAGCGTCACCGAATCCCTCGACCTCACCGGCCTGAGCCGGTCCGGCGCATCCGGTTCCTCCGACAAGTCCGACCAGGCCGACCGGCCCGACGGCTCATGAAAGGCGGCCTGAACCGATGATCGTCCGTCTGGCGCAGCGGATCGCGATCCTGGTGGCGAGCCTGTTCGTGAGCTCCGTCGTGGTGTTCGCGTTCATGGCGGTGCTGCCGGGAGACCCCGCGCGCGTCGCCCTCGGTACCGGCGCGTCCGACTCCGCGGTCTCCCAACTGCGCGAGCAGTTCGGCCTCGACCGCCCCCTCGTCGACCAGTACGCGAGCTGGCTGCACGACCTGGTCACCTTCCACCTCGGCGACTCGTACATCTCCCACACGCCCATCGGACCGCAGCTCGCCGACCGGCTCCTCGTCACCCTGTGGCTCGTCGGCACCGGCATGGTGATCGCCTGCATCGTGGCGGTACCGCTGGGCACGCTGATGGCGGTGCGGCACCGCAAGCCGTCCGGGCTCGTGCTCTCCGCGCTGTCCCAAGTCGGCGTCGCCGTACCGGCGTTCCTCGCGGGCATCCTCATGATCACCGTGTTCGCGGTGGGCCTCGGCTGGCTCCCGGCGAACGGCTGGACACCACCCGACGACGACCCCGTGCTCTTCCTCAAACAACTCCTCATGCCCGCGCTCTCCCTCGGCCTCGTACAGGCCGCCGTCCTCACCCGCTACGTCCGCAGCTCCGTGCTCGACGTGCTGCGCGAGGACTACCTGCGCACCGCCCGCGCCAAGGGACTGCGCCCGATGAAGGCACTGGTGCGACACGGACTGCGCAACGCGTCGGTGCCCGTCGTCACCGTCCTGGCGCTGCAACTGGCGACGCTCCTCGTGGGCGCCGTCGTCATCGAGCGGGTCTTCGTGATCCCCGGCCTCGGCAGCATGCTGCTCGACGGCGTCGCCGGCCGGGACCTCATCGTGGTGCAGGACGTCGTCATGATCATCGCGGCGGCGGTGCTGCTCGTGAACTTCCTCGTCGACCTGGCCTATCTGCTGATCGATCCCCGACTCAGGGTGCGTGGCTGATGACTGCTCCAGATCTCGCGGGCACGGAGACGGAACGTGCGGCCGTCCGGCGCCGCCGCAGGCCGCTGCCCGGCTCCCTCCTCGTCGGCGGGACCGTCGTCGCGCTCGTGGTCGCCGTGGCACTGCTGTCCTTCATCTGGACACCCCACGACCCGACGCTCGTGGACCCCGCCGTGCGGATGCAGCGGCCGTCCGCCGAGTACTGGTTCGGCACCGACAAGTTCGGGCGCGACGTCTTCAGCCAGATCATGATCGGCTCGCGGACGACGCTCTACGTCGGCCTGGTCGCGGTCGGCGTCGCCGCGGTCATCGGGGTCCCGCTCGGCATCCTCGCCGGGATGGGCTCGCGCTGGACCGGCGAACTCCTCATGCGCGGCAATGACCTGATCCTCGCGTTCCCCGCCCTCCTCCTCGCCATCATGTTCGCCGCCGTCTACGGCGCGGGGACGGGCGTCGCGATGGTCGCCATCGGCATCGCCTCCATCCCCGGCTTCGCCCGCCTGATCCGCGGCGGCACCCTCCAGGTGATGGGCACGGAGTACGTGATGGCGGCGCGCGCCGCCGGGCGCAGGCCGCTCGCCATCGCGCTGCGGCACGTACTGCCCAACGTCAGCAGCCTCGTCATCGTGCAGGCCTCGGTCGGCTTCGCCATCGCCGTGCTCGCCGAGGCCGCGCTGTCCTTCCTCGGCTTCGGCACCCCGCCGCCCACCCCGTCCTGGGGCCGGATGCTCCAGGAGAGCCAGGAACTGCTCGGCACGGCGCCCCGGCTCGCCGTCTTCCCCGGCCTCGCGATCGCGGTGGCCGTCCTCGGATTCAACCTGCTCGGCGACGGGCTGCGCGACCGCTTCGACCCCAAGATGGAGAGCCGCCGATGACCGCCGCAGCGAAGACGCCGCCGGACGACGTGCTGACAGTCCGCGGCCTCGACGTGACCACCGGCGACGGCGGGCCGCTCGTCCAGGACGTCGGCTTCACCATCCGCTCCGGTGAACGCGTCGGCCTCATCGGCGAATCCGGCTCCGGCAAGTCGCTCACCTCGCTGAGCCTCATGGGGCTGCTCCCCGAAGGGCTGCGCGCCACGGGCTCCGTGCGGCTCGCCGGGGTCGACCACGACCTGCTCGGAGCGGACGAGGCACGGATGTCCCGCGTACGGGGCAAGGACATGGCGATGGTGTTCCAGGAGCCCATGACCGCCCTGAACCCCACGATGCGGATCGGCCGGCAGATCGCCGAGGTCCTCCTCGTCCACCGCACCCGGCCCGACCGCGCCTCCGCGCGGGCCGCCGCCGTCGAACTCCTCGACCAGGTGGGCCTTCCCGACCCGGCGGCCGCCGCGCGCGCCTACCCGCACCAGTTCTCCGGCGGCCAGCGCCAGCGCGTCGTCCTGGCCATCGCCCTCGCCAACGACCCCGCCCTGCTGGTCTGCGACGAACCCACCACCGCGCTCGACGTCACCGTGCAGGCCCGCGTCCTCGACCTCATCGTGCGCGGTGTCAAGGACCGTGGATCGGCGCTCCTGTTCATCACGCACGACCTCGCCGTGGTCGCCACCGCCTGCGAACGCGTCATGGTGATGTACGGCGGCCGGATCGTCGAATCCGGCCCCGTCCGCGAGGTGTTCACACGCCCGAGGCACCGCTACACGCAGGGCCTCATTGCCGCGTCCGACCTGACGGCCGTCGACGAACGCGGCCGCCTCGCCACCATCGGCGGTTCGGTGCCGCCCGCCGGCGCCTTCCCCGCCGGATGCGTCTTCCGCAACCGGTGCGCCAAGGCCACAGACCTGTGCGCGACCCTCCCCACGTGGACGCCGACGGGCCCCGACGCCGGGTACGCGTGCTTCCACCCGGTGCCGAGGGGCCACGGCGGCGTACGCGACACCGACACCCCCGACCACCAGGAGGCCGGCCGTGGCTGAACGGCAGACGGGCCCGGACGCCCTCCGCGTCACCGACGTCACCCGCGACTACCACCGGCCGCGCGCCTCACTGCGTACGCCCGTCGAGCCCGTGCACGCGCTGCGCGGCGTCAGCTTCTCCGTCCCGCCTGGCCAACGCTTCGGCATCGTGGGGGAGTCGGGCTGCGGAAAGTCGACGCTGCTGCGCATCCTGGCGGGGCTCGACAAGCCGACGAGCGGCACCGTCGAGGTCGAGGGCCGCGACATCACCCGGCTGCGGGAACGGAAGCTCCGCTTCGTCCGCGAGCGCCTCCAACTCGTCTTCCAGGACCCGATGAGCTCGCTCGACCCGCGGATGAAGGTCGGCGACATCGTCGCGGAACCGCTCGTCGCGCAGGGCATCGGCAACCGCAAGGAGCGGGTGGCCGAACTCCTCGAATCCGTGGGCCTGGGCGCCGACGCCGCCCGGCGCTACCCGCACCAGTTCTCCGGCGGCCAGCGCCAGCGCGTCTCCATCGCCCGCGCCCTCGCCCCGCGCCCGAACATCATCGTCGCGGACGAGCCGGTCAGCGCCCTCGACGTGTCGGTGCGCGCCCAGGTCCTCAACCTCATCGCCGACCTCGTCGACGAGCTGAACCTCACCCTCGTCTTCGTCTCCCACGACCTGTCCGTCGTGCGGCATGTGTGCGACCGCGTCGCCGTCATGCAGGCGGGCGAGATCGTCGAGAGCGGACCCACCGAGGAGCTCTACGAGAACCCCCAGCACCCGTACACCCGCAGGCTGATCGCCGCCGTGCCCACGCTGGAGAAGGCACTGGCAGGGTTGACGGCGGCCGACCTCAACCAGGAGCAGCGCGCGTGAACGCACACCCCGAACAGGCGGCGACCACAAGCCCGTTGACGACGGAGATCCCCGAGGGCCTGCCCGTCGGCGACACCTGGCTCGCGGCGCCCGCGAGCGACGACGTGCGCTTCCCGTACGACGGGTCGGTCATCGGCCGCGCGCCCGTCGGCGACACGACCCTGGCCCGCCGCGCGCTGGACGAGGCGGTCGCGGTCCGCGCACAGGTCGGCCGACTCCCCTCGCACACTCGCGGTTCGGCCCTCCTCGCGACACACGACGCGCTCGCCGCCCGCCGCGCCGACCTCGAACACCTCCTCGTCCTGGAGACGGGAAAGCCCCTCGTCGACTGCCGGGTCGAAGTGGACCGCACGCTCCTGACCCTGCGCACGTCCGCCGAGGAAGTGGCCCGGCTGCACGGCGAGACCGTGCCGCTCGACCTGCTGCCCTCGGGCGAGGGACTGCTCGGCTTCTGGACGCGCAAGCCGATCGGCGTCGTCGTCGGCATCGCCGGGTTCAACTACCCGCTGCTGCTCGCCGCGCACAAGCTCGCCCCGTCGATCGCGGCCGGCTGCCCCGTCATCGCCAAGCCGGCCCCGCAGACACCGCTGGCCACGCTGTGGCTGGTCCACCTGCTGCGCGAGGCGCTGTACGAGGCCGGGGCGCCGCGGGCGGCGGTGCAACTGGTCACCGGTGGCCCCGAGGTGGGGGAGGCGCTCACCACGGACCGCCGGATCGGCGCGGTCTCCTTCACCGGCTCCGCGGCCGTCGGCCACCGCATCGCGCGCGACGCCGCCCCCACCAAGGTGCTCCTCGAACTCGGCTCCAACGCCGCCCTGTTGGTGGCCGCCGACGCCGACCTCGACGCCGCGGCGGACGCCGTCGTACGCGGCGGCTACTACGCGTCCGGGCAGGCCTGCATCAGCGTGCAGCGCGTCATCGTGGAGGAGGCGGTGCGCGAGGAGTTCGTGGCCCGCCTGGCAGAACGCGTCCCGGAGATCGTGACGGGTGACCCGAGGGACCCGGCGACACGTGTCTCGGCCCTCATCGACGAGGGCTCGACACACCGCGTCCACACGTGGGTCGAGGAAGCGGTGAAGTCGGGCGCGGTGGCGGCCGCGGGCGGTGACATCGAGAACGGCGTCATCCGGCCGGTGCTCCTCCTCGACCCGGACCCCGCGCTGCCCGTCTGGAGCGAGGAGGTCTTCGGCCCGGTGGTGTGCCTGCGCTCGGTCCCGGACATGGACGCGGCCTTCGCCCTGGCCAACGACTCGCGCTACGGGCTCCACGCGAGCGTCTACACCACGTCCCTCGACACGGGGTTCGCTGCGGTGGAACGACTGGAGGTGGGCGGCGTGGTCGTCAACGACGTCCCCGGCTTCCGCTCCGACACCATGCCGTACGGCGGCGTGAAGGACTCGGGGGCGGGCCGCGAGGGGCCGAGGTTCGCGATCGACGAACTGACGGTGACCCGTATGGCAGTGATCCGCCCGACGACGAAGCCCGACGACGACGAAGGACCGGTGACACCGTGACGACGCAGGAACCGACCCAACCCACGGACTACGCGGGCCTGTTCCGCCTCGACGGTCGCAAGGCGGTCGTGGTGGGCGGAGGCGGCGGCATCGGCCGGGAGAGCGCCCTGGCGCTGGCCGCGCACGGCGCGGACGTGGTGTGCGCGGACCGCGACCTGAAGGCGGCCGAGGAGTCGGCCTCCCTGGCCCCCGGCATGTCGGCGTACGCCCTGGACGTCCTGGACACCGACGCGGTGACGCGCGCGGCCGAGGCCCTCGGCCCGGTCGACGTCCTCGTCTTCACCGCCGCGACCAACGTCCGCAAGCGGCTCCTCGACTACACGTCGGCGGAGTTCGACCGGGTCGTATCGCTCAACCTGCGCGCCTCCTTCGACCTGGTGCGGGCGTTCGGCCGCGGCATGGCGGAGCGTGGCCGGGGCAGCATCATCGGCTTCAGCTCGATCCGCGCCGTGACCGTGGAGCCGGGCCAGGGCGTGTACGCGGCGACCAAGGCGGGCCTCGTCCAGCTCGCGCGCACGGCGGCGGCCGAACTGGGCCCGTCCGGCGTGCGCGTGAACACCATCGCCCCGGGCGTCGTGTCGACCCCGCTGACCGAGCAGATCCGCGCGGTACCGGAGTGGTCCGACGCGTACGCCTCCAAGAGCGCCCTGGGCCGCTGGTCCCGCCCCGACGAACTGGCGGGCGCGGTCGTCTACTTGGCCTCCGACGCCTCATCGTTCGTGACGGGCAGTCAACTGTTCGTGGACGGCGGCTGGACGGCCGTCGACGGCCGGTACACACCGCCGAGCTGATCCGGTCACGGGAGCGGGCGCCGGGCCACGAGGACGAACTCCCTTCCCGGGCGGTCGGGCGCCTCGCGGACGTCCTGCACCACGTAGCCGTGCGCGAGCAGGTCGCGCTCGACCTCCTCCCGGTCACGGAAACGCAGCGTCGAGTCCGAGGTCAGCGTGCGCCCGTCCGCGACGAACACATAGGTCTGCCGGAACGTCACCAACGGGCCGTCCACGTCGGTCAGTTGCACCCACTTCTCGACCGGTCCGACACCGGGGACGTCCGTCACCTGGTGGGTGTGGTCACGGGTCCACCGCTCCCAGGCGCGGCGGGCCGGATCGCGGGTCTCGAAGACGAGGTGCCCGCCGGGGCGCAGCGCGTCGTAGGCGCCCCGCAGGGTGCCCTCCCACGCCTGCGGGTCGGCGATGGCCTGGGCGACGTTCGCCGTCATGGTCGCGAGGTCGACCCGGAGCGGCGGGAGGGTCGTGGCGTCACCGTCGATCCACCGCACCCGCTCGCCGCCCGGCTTGCCGCGGGCGACGTCGAGGGACGCGGGGGCGGGGTCGATCCCGACGACCTCGCACCCCAGGTCCGCCAGGAGGAGCGCGAAGACCCCTGTGCCGCACCCGATGTCGAGCACGCGGCGCGCCCCGAACTCCTTCGCGATCCCGAGATAGGCGTCGAGATCGCCGCGGTCGGGGTCGAGGGGATCGTAGATCGCGGCGAGCCGGGGGTGCGCGAAGCATGCGTCAGCCATGGGGTCGACGGTAGGCGCGGGCGGCCCCGGTGTCTCCTCGATTAACCGGTGCCTCCTGGTGTCTTCTGGTGTCTTCTCGATTCACCGGCGCCTCTTCGATCACCTGGTGTCTCGACCAACCGGGGCGCCTCTTCGGTCACCCGGTGTCTCGACCTCGACCAACCGGTGCCTCCTCGATCACTCGGTGTCTGGATCACCCGGCGTCTCGATCAAAGGTCCGAGGGGTCGGTGTTCGCCCCGCACAGAAGCACGGCGACCCGCTCGCCCGGCGCGGGCCGGTAGACGCCCGAGAGCAGGGCCGCCGCGGCGGCGGCCGTCCCGTGCTCGACGACCACCCGGTACTGCTCCCAGACCGCGCGGCGCGCCCGCACGATGGCGTCGTCGGTCACGAGGACCGACTCGACCCCGGCGCTGCGGGCGGCCTCGAAGGCGATGTCGCCGACCCGGCTCGCGCCGAGCGAATCCGCGGCGACGCCCGAGACGGGCACGGTCACCGGGCCGTCCGAGGCGAGCGCCGCGTGCAGCGTCGGCGCGTTCTCCGGCTCGACGGCGACGACCTTCGCCCGGCCCGCGAGGGCGGTCGCCACCCCGGCCATGAGCCCGCCGCCGCCGACGGCGACCAGCACGGTGTCCAGCTCGCCCGCGGTCTGCTCCCAAAGTTCGAGGCCGATCGTGCCCTGCCCCGCGCACACCGCGGCCTGGTCGTAGGCGTGACAGAACAGGGCGCCGGAATCGGCGGCCCGCTTGGTCGCCGCCTCATAGGCGTCGTTGTACTTCACGCCCACCTGCACGACGTCGGCCCCGAGCTCGCGCAGCCTCGCCACCTTCACGGCGGGCGCCGTCTCGGGCACGAACACCTGGGCGCGGGCGCCCAGTTCGGCGGCGGCGTACGCGAAGGCGAGCCCCGCGTTGCCACCGGAAGCGGCGACCACCCCGGCGCCGGTCAGCCGGCCCCGGTCCGCCGCCGTGATCAGGTGGTTGAAGGCACCGCGGGCCTTGAACGAGCCGGTGTGCTGCAACAGTTCGAGCTTGAGCCAGGCCCGCCCGGCCGCAGGCGCGAGTTCCTGCGGAGCCACCTCCACGAGCGGGGTGCGCCGCACGCGCCCGCCGATGCGCAGGGCCGCCGACTCGACGTCTTCCAGAGTGATCAAAACGTGCCTTCCTACGAACTACGAATTGCCGCGCAACCGGTCCAGTGCCGTCCGGCTGTCCTCGTCAGCCGGACGGAAGATCAGCAAGCGCTGGTCAGGGTCCTGCACGGGCATGAGCACCTCGTACTGCACGGTGATCACGCCCACGTCAGGATGCCGTATCGCCTTGCGCCCGCGACCACTCACCTGGATGTCCCGCTCGGCCCACAGGCGCGCGAACGTCTCGTCCCCGGCGAGGAACTCGGCGATGAGGTCGCTCAGGGCCCGGTCCTCGGGGTGCGCGGCCCACGCGGAACGCAGGTGCGCGACCCCTTCCCGCAGGACCCGGTCCCGGTCGACGTAGAACTCGCGGATCCGCGGATGCATCAGGCACAGCCACATCGCGTTGCGGCGAGCAGGCGGCAGGGTGTCGAAGTCCAGGAGCACGTCCGCCATTTCGCGGTTCCAGGCCAGGATGTCGTACCGGTGGTTCAGGAGCATCGCCGGCAGCGGCGACAGGTCACTCACGAGGCGGGCCAGGGAAGGCGCCGCGGTGGCGGACGGCTCGGCGGCGCCGCGCGGGCGCTGCTGGGCCAGGTCGAAGAGGTAGGCGCGCTCGACGGGGGCCAGACGCAGCGCGCGGGCGAGCGCCTCCACGACGTCCGCGGAGGGCCGAAGCCCGCGGGCCTGTTCGAGGCGCACCACGTAGTCGACGCTGAGCCCGGCCAGCTCGGCGACCTCTTCGCGGCGCAGCCCCGGCGTCCGGCGGGTCTGCCGCCGGGGCGGCAGGCCAAGCGCGAGCGGGTCCAGCCGCTCGCGCCGGGTGCGCAGGAAGGCGGCCAGCTCCTGCGCGGTGTCCACGGTGTGCGTCGTCATGGTTGCTGCAACAACGAGGGTGGGACCGGCGTTCCCAGGATCGGCCTTCCCTTATGCGCGACGGGCGCCGGGCGGAACCTGGCTCGTGTCAGCAGAACACGAACACACACGGACACACCCGAATACCCCCGTGTACCCCCGCACACACACGAGTACAGGAGAACCACACACACCATGACTCTCACCCTCGACACCTACCGGCTGCTCGGCCGCTCCGGGCTGCGCGTCTCCCCGCTGGCGCTCGGCACCGCGACCTTCGGCACCGAATGGGGCTGGGGCGCCGAGCGGGACGAGGCGCGCAAGCTGTTCGACCTGTACGTCGAGCGCGGCGGGAACTTCGTCGACACCGCCGACACGTACACCGACGGCAGCTCCGAGCGCCTGCTGGGCGCCTTCGCCCGCGACCGGCGCGACAGCCTGGTGCTGGCGACGAAGTACACGACGCTGCGCAGGCCCGGCGACCCGAACTCGGGCGGCAGCCACCGCAAGAACCTGTTCGCCTCGGTGGAGGAGAGCCTGCGCCGCCTCGACACGGACCGCATCGACGTGCTCTACCTCCACGTATGGGACGCCACGACACCCGTCGAGGAGACGCTGCGCGCACTGGACGATCTCGTCCGACAGGGCAAGATCCTTTACGTGGCCATCTGCAGCACCCCTGCCTGGCAGGTGGCGCGCATGCAGACCATGGCCGATCTGCGGGGATGGTCGCCGCTGGTCGCGCTCCAGATCGAGTACAACCTGATCGAGCGCGGCGGCGAGCGCGACCTGATCCCCATGGCACGCGAACTGGGCCTCGGCGTGATCCCCTACTCGCCCCTCGGCGGCGGGGTCCTCACCGGCAAGTACGGCCGCGCCGACCTCCGCCCGGCGCGGGCCGACGGCACCCGCAGGAGCTTCAACCTCGCGCTCGGCACGCTCACCGAACGCAATCTCGCCATCGCCGACGCGGTGCGGGAGGTGGCGGGCGACCTGGGCCGCACACCCGCCCAGATCGCCCTCGCCTGGACACTGCGGAACCCCGCGGTGACGGCACCGATCATCGGCGCCCGCACCCCCGATCAACTGGAGGACAACCTCGGCGCCCTGGACGTCGACCTCACCGCCGCCCACCTCGCCCGCCTCGACGACACGAGCGCCATCGCGCTCGGCTATCCGCACGACATGCTCGCCAGTGACCACATCCGTACGGTGACGAGAGGAGACCTCAAGTTCGACGGGCGGGGCTGACGCCGTCGGCCGAGGCACGCACCGCCGCGTCCGCGACGACCGCGTCCTGCCATGCCATGCCCGAGCCCTTGAACAACACCGGTCGATCCGCGGCGAGTTCGCGCGTGCCGCGCACGACATCCGCCATGGGGATCAGCCGCGCGGCCGGCAACACGCCCTCCGCCACAGGGATCACGATGTCGCCGCACTCCCGCAACGCCGTGTCCGGGTCCTCCACGATGACCTGGGCGCGGGACACCAGCGCCGAGTCGACCTCGCGGGAGTCGGGGTCGTGCGAACCGACGGCCAACACGACGGCGGTGTCGGGGAGTTGGGCCGAGTCGAAGAGGGGAGTGGTGGCGGGCGTGGCGCACACCACGAGGTCGGCGCGTCGCATCCAGGTCTCGGCGTCGGTCGCCGCGACCACTCGGTCGTCACCGACCAGAGCGGGGTCCACCCGTGAAGGGTCCCGTACGACGTAGGTGACGTCGGTCAGTTCGGCACCGACATCGCGCAACGTCCGTACGTGGCCTGCACCTTGAGGTCCCGCTCCGAACACCACGACCCGCCACCGCCGCCCCGGCCGGGTCAGCAGCGGCAGCACCGCGGCGACCGACACCGCGGGCGTGCGCAGCGTGGTGAGCGCCGCGCCGTCGACGACCGCGGCGGGTGCGTACGACGGCGGGCGGAAGACGAGGTGGACGCCCTGGATGCGGGGCAGGCCGCGGTCGGCGTTGGCGGGGACGGCCGAGATCGCCTTCACCCCGACACCGAACTCCGACGCGGACGGCATGGCGAGCAACTGACCCTGGCCACCGGGGAGTTCGAGGATCGAGCGGGGCGGGCCCGCGGTGCCCGGGTCGAGGCCCCCGATGAGTGCTTCACGGATCGCGGCGACCGCCTCGCGGGGCGGCAGCAGCTTTGTCAGCTCGTCGGCGCCGATGTACTCGATTTTGGTGGGCTGCGTCTTCTGCACCTGTGCTCCTGTTCGCGTGGGCGAGGACGGCTGATCACGGTAACCCCGCAGGTCACCTCTCCGGCGGCGTATCGTCCTGGCCCGTCTCCGGCTTCGTGTGCAGGATCTCGCGCACCTGGTCGGCGGCGCGGAGCATGCTCTCGCTCATGAACTCGCTGAAGCGGGCGATGTTCTCGAGCCGCGCCGCGGCCGCGGAGTCACGGCCGAGGATCCCGACGCCCTGCCGTGCCACCTCGGCGACCTGCGCGGTGCCGCGGGCGCTCGCGATCGTCGACTGGTACCAGACGTCGTCGTCGACGAGATAGCGCTCGCGGCGCCCGGCGTCCCGCTCGCGCCGGATGAGCCCCTGCTCCTCGAGGAACGCCATCGACTTGGAGACGGACGCCGGGCTGACGTCCAGGCGCTGCACCAGTTCGGGCGCGGTGACGCTTCCCGCGTCGCTGGTGAACAGGCATGTCAGTACGCGCGCCGACATCTTGGGCAGGCCCTGTTGCATGAGCAGCGTCGTGAACGTCTCCTCGTACTCGCGCACCGCCTCGTCGTCCCGCCCGGAAGCGCGCGCCGGTTGTCGCGGGGTGGCCTGCTTGCGGCGGTGGGCGCGGCGTTCGGTGGCGCGGTGGGCGAGGTCGGCGCGGTAGGAGGTGGGGCCGCCGTTGCGCATCACCTCGCGGGTGATGGTCGAGGTGGGGCGCTCCAGGCGGCGGGCGATCTCGGCGTAGGCGAGCCCGTCGGCCAGCCCGAGCGAGATCTGCTGCCGTTCCTGCTGGGTGAGTCGGCCTCCCGGCATCGCGAGCACCTCTCCGTCTTCTTCATGGACCCGACCGTGCCAGCGTAGCGTTCACCGTCACCCCAATGCAACGGAACCGTGCGTTCTGTTGCGTTAGATCCATATCCGTTGCAACGAAATTGCCGCGCTGGCCTGCTGTAAAGCCTTAGTTGTGCAACAAGGGCGTTGATTGATCAAGAAACGCAACGTAGCTTTTCACTCATCGGAAACAGCGAGACACCGAAGCAACGAGACAGCGAAACAGCGAATCAACCACAGTCCAAGGAGAGCACGATGCAGAAGTTCGACACCCCCGCCGCCATCTCCGCCGTCCTGCGCCTCCCCGCCGGGCGCGTGCAGGTCATCGCCGCCGACCGCGCCGACACCACCGTCGAGGTCCGCCCCGCCGACCCGTCGAAGAAGCGCGACGTGAAGGCCGCCGAGCAGACCACCGTCGAGTTCGCCGACGGTGTCCTTCGGGTCGCCGCGCCGGCCGAGAAGAACCAGCTCCTCGGAGCGTCCGGCGTCATCGAGGTGACGGTCCAACTGCCGTCCGGATCCGGCGTCGAGACCGTGTCGGCCGCCGTCGAGTTCCGCGGCGTCGGACGGCTCGGCGAGCTCGCCTGCGAGGGCGCGCACGGCCCCGTGAAGATCGACGAGGCCGCGGGCGTGCGGCTTTCCTCCTACGCCGGTGATGTCACGGTCAGCCGGCTGACCGGCCCCGCGGAGATCAAGGTGCAGAAGGGGGACATCCGTATCGACGAGGCCACGTCGGGCGCGCTCGAACTGAACACGCAGATGGGCGATGTGACGGTCGACGCCGCCCATGGTGTCTCCGCCACCCTCGACGCGGGCACCGGTCACGGCCGGGTCCACAACTCGCTGATGAACGCCGAAGGCGCGAAGGCCCAGCTCACCATCCACGCGACGACCGGCCACGGGGACATCACCGCGCGCAGCCTGTGACCCGGCGCCACCGCGTGACCGCCCACCTCGACGCGGGGCCCGCCCACTGACCGCGGGCCCCGCGCGTACCACCCGCCCGACCCACCGGCCCGATCCGACCCGAACCAGGGGATGTCATGACGAACCGCACCGCACCCTCGGCCGCCGCCCCGTGGACCGGCATGGTCCCGGTCGACGACACCGCCCTGGCCGTCACCGACTCCGGCGGCCCCGGAACCCCGGTCGTGTACCTCAACGGCCAGTTCGCCACGCAGGGTTACTGGCGCCGTGTCCTCGCGGACCTCGGCCCGCAGTGGCGGCACATCACCTACGACGAGCGGGCCCGCGGCAGGAAGTCGGGGCGCTCGGCCGACTACTCCTTCGAGGCCGCCGTCCGCGACGTCGACGCTGTCCTCGCCGCCAGGGGCGTCGACCGGGCGCTGATCGTGGGCTGGTCCTACGGCGCGTACGTCGGCGCGCACTGGGCGAGCCGCAACCCGCGACGCACCATCGGCGCGGTCCTGGTCGACGGCGCGCAGCCCTACGACTGGCTGGACGAGGCCATGGAGGCGCGGATCCGGACGATGTTCCGGCGCGTCGCCCTGTTCGCGCCGCTGGTCCGCCCGACGGGCCTGTTGCCGCGGATGTCGGCCGCGCAGATGGCCGAGAGCAACATCGAACTGGGCCGGCTCGGCGGCAAGAGCGAACTGGGTGCCGTGCTCGACGCCATCACCGTCCCGACGCGCTACGTGCTGGCCTCGGGCTCGTCCCTCGGCAGTCGCGGCGACGAACAGGAGCGCATCCGTGCCGGTCTCGCCGAAGTGACCGCCCGCAACGCCCACATCGAGATCCACGCCAAGGTCGCCAGCAACCATGGGGCGATCCTGAAGAAGGACCACCGTGCCATCGCGGAGGCCGTCCGCGAGGTCGCGGCCCTGGGGGGTCGGGCGGCCGCCTGATCAGGGGGCGAGCCCGTTCGTCCCCCGGTAGGGAACCGGCCTCCCCGAGTGTGCGTCGAGCAGTACACGGTCGCCCAGGGGCTTGCGCAGTGGCACCTCGACCCGTTCCAGTTTTCCCTGCGCCGTGCAGACGCGGTCGCGGTCCCGGCCGGTGACGGAGGCGGTCAACACGACGCTGTCGCGGGTCTCCAGTACGTCCACGGTCGGACCGTCGTCGCAGACACCGTGCATCGCGACGACGGTCACCGAGCGCCCGTCGGCGGAAACCTTGAGCAGACGGTCGAGCGGGAAGCCTGGGAGATCGTGGGCCGGTCCGACGGGAGACCGGGGAGTCTTCGACGGGACGGCGGCGGCCCGCTTGAGCGGGGAGGCGTACCCGTCGAGCGTGAAGACCCACGCGGGAACCGATGCCGGCCCCCGACTGGTCGCCAGCCGCATCCGGCCCAACTCCACACCCGTAACGGTAAGTTGCGACTCCCCGTCGCGGTCGCCGCGCGGAACCGCCAGACCTCCGTACGCTTCCTTCGCCCCCACCAGCGGACGCGTGACGGACTCGCCCGCCGCCCAGGTCACCTCGCCGTGTTTCGGCCCGGTGCCGGGCAACGCGCCCCGCACCCTGAAGTTCCCTTCCTTGTACGCCCGTTGGTCGGCGCCGCCGTGCAGGCCGCCGCGCGGCAGCTCGACCGCCTCCCCGGTGGGGTGGTAACCCGCCCGCCACGCGGCGGCCGCCGACGAACCGTCCCAGACGCCGGCCACCTGCCGGGGCCGCTCGGGGAGCGCGGCCCTGTTCTCCCCGACCACCATCTCGCCACCGCAACCGACCGCGGTGACAAGCCCCATGACGGACAGTAAGACACCCGCCGTCAGCCTTCCGGAGTGAACTGCGCCGAGACTCATGTGACCTCCTGGACGACACCCGGGCCCCTGTCCGGCTCCTGTGCCCCTGTGACGCGGCAGCCCCGCAATGCGTTCACCGACAGAGCGGGCAATGCGGTCCGGCGCTCAACAGACGTGCGGCAGTCCCGGCGACGCCGTACCAACACCCGCCGTATCGGCCGGAACCCGTACCCGACGCAGCTCGTTCAAGCCGGCTGCGAGCTACGACCAGGGCAGCACCAGCGCGCCCCACGCGACCACGGGGCCGAGGGCCACGATGCCGCCCGTGTAGCTGATGACCTGGCGGTAGAAGCGGCGGGCGTCGACTCCGCGGGCGTTGCTCAGGACCAGGGCGCCGTTCGTGGAGAAGGGGGACACGTCCACGATCGTCGCCGAGACGGAGAGCGCGGCGATCAGGCCGGCCGCGTTGAGGTGGCTGGACAGCAGCAGGGGGACGGCGATCGGGATGATCGCGGTGATGATCGCCGTGGAGGACGCGAAGGCCGAGGTGATGGCCACGGTGAAGCAGAGCAGCAGTGCGACGAGCAGCGGAGCGCCCAGTTTCGCCGCGTGTTCGGAGATCTCCTCGATGACGCCGGCCTTCTGTAGCATGGCGATGTACGTCATCATGCCCGCGACCAGCAGCGTCGTGTGCCAGCTGATCCCGTCCACGGCCTTCTCCTGCCGCTTCATGTCCACCAGGGCGAGCAGCGCTCCCGCCGCGAGGGCGAGGAGCCCGATCTCCAGATGGAAGCCGAGCGCGCCGACGACGAGGGCGACCAGTGCCCCGAGGGTGAGCCACTGGCGCCAGTCCGGCACGCCGGAGACGGCCGGGCCCTCGTCCTCGGGTGCTTCGGCGTCCCCGGTCAGCGGGGCGGGGCGCTTGGAGAGGAGGGCGTAGGTCACCGCCGACAGCACCAGGTTGATCACGAAACTGGCCGTGAACAGGGCCACGGGCGACACGTGCAGCGCGGTCTTGTCGACGACTCCCAGGACCAGCGCCCCGGACACGGCGAGCGGCGAGAACGCCCCCGCATGTCCGCCACTGACCACCATCATGCCGACGACCAGCGGGTTCAGCCTGTAGCGGTGGGCGAAGTTCATGCCGATCGGAACGAGGAGCGCGACCGCGGCCGGGGTGAACGTGCCGAAGGCCGTCAGCAGCGCCGTGACCAGGAACAGCACCCACGGAATGAGCGCAACCTTCCCGCGCACCAGCCGCACGCCCGCGGTGACGAGCCAGTCGATGGTGCCGTTGCGGCGGGCGACGGAGAACAGGTAGGTGACCCCGACGATCGTCACGAAGAGATCCACCGGGAACCCCTCGAAGATCTGCTCCTGTGTGAGGCCGAGCGAGGCGGTTCCGACCACGAAGGTCGCGACGAAGGCGAGGATGCCCAGGTTGATCGGCAGCACGGTGCCGACCACGAACATCACCAACAGGGCGCCTATGGATATCAGTTCAGCAGACATCATTGTCCTTGTGCGGTGGGGACGGGGCAGTGCGGGGGGTGTGTTCGTGCGTCCCGGTTCAGGCGGCTCGCGGCTCGCCGGCGTCGGATACGTAGATCCGGGCGTCGGCGAGCAGCCGCGCCGCCCGGCGTACGGCCACCCGGCCCGGAAGGCCGTCCCGCACGTCGGAGCAGCGGACCGCCACCACGCCCGCCGGAGTGCCGAGTCGCAGCCAGCCGTCGTCCCGGGGGGCCGCGACACCGTCGACCACGGAGTCCCGCACGAGCCCCGCCGCGGCGAGCGCGACGGCGGAGGTGAGGCCGATCGCCGGGTGCGGCGCGTTCATGCTGAGCATGCGGACCGAGACGTCGTAGTCCTCGGCCGCGACGTGTTCGCCGAGCGTCGTGGTGTACGCCACCGGGGCCCCGACCAGGCCCACCTTCGGCACCGCGTCACCGGGTACGCGCCCCGGCTCGACCAGGCCCATCAGCGGTGCGGCGGCATGGCGGACCGCGCGCAGCCACGGCACATCGGCCCGCACCCGGTCCAGGGGTGCGGAGCCGCTCCGCCCCGCCCCGTCGGCGTCGACGATGACCACCGGGGCGCCGGCGTCCACCATGCTCACGAGGACCCGCTCGGTGTCGGAGACCGGCAGTTTCTGCGCGGCCTGCCCCGTCGGGAGCAGGGCGCCCGTGGTGCCGCCCGCCGGGTCGCGGAAGGTGAGGTCGACGGCGACACCACCGGCCCGCGTCCCCGGGACGGTCTGCCGTCCGAAGTGCTGCACCACGCCTCCCGTGGTGTCCACGACGCCCTCGAGGACCGCGCCGGTGTTGCTGTTGCGCATGACCACACGGGTCCGGTCGCCCGCGATCGGCACCAGCCCCTTCGACACCGCGTACAGGGCGACGCCCGTGGCGCAGTTGCCGCAGTTGCTCGTCCACTCCACGGTGGCGTCGCCGATGCCGACCTGGGCGAAGAGATAGTCGATGTCGACGCCCGGCTCGGGCGACGCGCTGACGATCGCCGCCTTCGAAGTGGTGGGCGTGGCTCCGCCGACCCCGTCCAGTTCCACGGGGTCGGCGCCGCCGTACGCGGCGACCAGCATGCGCTCCAGCTCCCCGCGATCGGCGGGGACATGGACCTGCTGGAACAACCAGCACTTGCTGGTGCCGCCACGCACCAACGTCGCAGGGATGTGCACGTCTGAGGCTCTTCCTTGATCAGTGGGGACACGCCGGGGGAACGGGCCGCTCCGGCGATTGCCAAGACCTTCGCAGAGGTGCGACTTGCGAACAATGGCAGTTCACTTCACTCGGGTTAAGCTGCGCTAAAGTCGGCTAAGGTCGCAGGCATGCTGAACGTGCGTCGCCTGCTCCTTCTCACCGAGGCCGCCGAGCGCGGCTCGCTCACCGCGGCCGCCGAATCCCTGGGCATGACCACCTCCGCTGCCTCCCAGCAGATGTCACTGCTCGAGCAGGAGGCGGGGCAGCCCCTCGTGGAGCGGCTGCCCCGCGGCATCCGGCCCACCCCGGCGGGCGCCGCGCTGGCCGAGCGCGGCCGCGCGGTACGCCGTGAGTTGCGCGCCGCCGAGGCCGACCTGCACTCGTTCGCCGCCCTCGACCAGGGCACGCTGCAACTCGGCTCGTTCCCCACCGCGAGCGCGTCGCTGCTGCCGCTGGCGCTCACCAAGTTCCGCCGCAGCCACACCGGCATCCGCATCGAGGTACGGGCGGGCGTGCTCGCCGAACTCCGCGAGATGCTGCACACGGGCGAGGTGGAGCAGGCGCTGCTGTGGGACTACGAGTGGAACCGGATCGACGACCCGGCGCTCGCCCTCAGCCACCTCCTCGACGACCCCACGGTCCTCGTCGTCCCCGCCGACTCCCCGCTGCGCGCCCACTCGCCCGTACATCTCGGCGGCCTCGCCGACCAGGAGTGGATCATCCGGGCGGACAACCACCCCGTCGCCGACGTGCTGCGCCGCAGCTGCCGCCAGGCGGGCTTCGAACCGCGGATCGCCTACGCCTCGCACGACTACCAGGAGGCGCAGGCCATGGTCGCCGCCGGGCTCGGCATCGCGCTGGCGCCCCGGCTCGCCCTCACCAGCCGGCGCAGCGACGTCCGGCTCCTGCCCTTCGCCTCCGACGTCGGCGCGCCGACCCGCCGCATCCTCCTCGCCCGCTCCACGTCCCGGCCCGCGACACCGCCCGCGCAGGCGATGGCGCGCGTCCTGCGCACGGTGGCGCGGCGGTTCGCGGCGCCGGGCCTCGACCGGGCGCAGCTCGGAGCGGTGCGCCGCGGCTGAGGCGCGGGAGCCTGCGGGCGGGCCCCCGCGCGCGGAGTGGGTCAGACGGTCAGCGTCGCGGACTGCGTGGCATCCGAGGAAGGACCCGTCCCGATCTCGTACGTGCCCGGTTCCACCGCCAGGTCCAGGGAGCGGGTCACCGAGGCCAGGACCGTGTCGTCGAGGGCGAAGGCGACCGTGGCCTTCTCGCCCGGCGCCAGGTCCACACGCCGGAAACCGCGCAGCTCCCGGACGCGCGGCCAGGACGTCCCGCCGCTGACCCGGCGCACGTACAGCTGCACGGTCTCGCGGACCGGCCGGCCCCCGGTATTCGTGACCTCGACCTCGCACACCCCGCCGGACACACGCGGCGCCCCGAACTCGGCGGTGGTGTACGACAGTCCGTGGCCGAAGGGGTAGAGAGGTGTCGCCGGTTCGTCGACGTAGCCGCGGAAGCCGTGGTCCTTGGAGTTGTAGAAGACGGGGAGCTGCCCGGAGGAGCGCGGAACCGAGACGGGCAGCCGTCCGCTCGGCTCGCAGGCCCCCAGGAGTACGTCTGCGACGGCCCTGCCGCCCCACGGGCCCGGATACCAGGCGCTGACCAACGCCCCTGCCCCGTCGGCGAGTTCGGGCACCGCGTGCGGGCGGCCCTGGATCAGCACCGCCACGCACGGAGTGCCGGTCGCCGCCACCGCCTCCGCGAGCGCCCGCTGCCCGGCGCCGAGCCGCACGTCGGCGAGGTCGACGCCCTCGCCGCAGGTCATCTCCGTCGGGTTGCCGGTGGCGATGACCGCGGCGCCGTTGTCGTCGAAGAGTGTGTCGTGCTCGCGCGCGCTCGAACCGCCGAGCACGAGCACCGTCACATCGGACGCGGCGGCCAGCTCCACCGCCTCCGCGATCCCCGAACGGTCGTCACCCACCAGGTCACAGCCCCGCGCATACGTCACGTCCGCGCCGGCCTCCCGCAGCCCGGCGAGCACCGAGACACCGCTGCCCGGCCGCTGCGGCGCCGTGTAGTCGCCGAGCTGCTGCGGGATGGAGTCGGCGTTCGGGCCGATGACGGCGATCCGCTGCGGGCCGGGGCCGAGGGGGAGGAGTGACCCGTCGTTGTGCAGGAGCGTGATCGACGCGCGGGCGATGCGTTCGCTCAACTCCCTCGTGTCGGCGGCCTGTTCGGGCGGCTCGGTGACGTAGGGGTGCTCGAAGAGGCCGAGGCGGAACTTCAGGGTCAGGACGCGGGCCACCGCCCTGTCCAGGACCTCGACCGGGACGAGGCCGCGCTCCACCGCCGTCCCCAGCTCCGGGAACACCCCGTCCCACAGGCTCAGATCCGTGCCCGCCGACAGCGTGAGCGCCGCCGCCGACGGCCGGTCGCCCGCCAGTCGCACCAGACGGTCGAGCGCGCAGCCGTCCGCCATCACCAGGCCCTCGAAGCCCCAGCGCTCGCGGAGCAGCCCGGTGAGGAGGTCGTGCGAGGCCGCGCACGGCAGGCCGTCGAACTCGTTGTACGCGGCCATCACGCCCGCGGCCCCCGCCCGTACCCCCGCGAGGGCCGCCGGGAGGTGGATCTCGTGCAGCTCGCGGGCGCCGATCTCGGTGGCGGCACTGTTCCGCCCGCCCACCGAACTCCCTTGTCCCGCAAAGTGCTTGAGCACGACGGCCGCGTTCCGCGCGCCGTAGAGATCGCCCGTGCCCTGCATCCCCTCCACCAGTGCCGCGGTGAGCCGCGCCGCCAGGTACGGGTCCTCGCCGAAGCACTCCTCCGCGCGGCCCCACCGCGGGTCCCGCACCAGGTCGAGCGCCGACACGAGCGCGATGTGCCCGCCGCGGGCCCGCAGTTCGGCCGCCGCGGCGGCCGCCGCCTCCCGGTACAGGTCCGGATCCCAGGTGGCGCCGACCGCCAGGTTCACCGGCAGCACGGTGCCGTCGAGGGCCTGGTGGCCGTGCGGCACCTCCTCCACCATCAGGACGGGGATGCCGAGACGTGTGTTCTCGATGACATGTCGCTGCACCGCGTCGCAGACCCGCGCGCCGTCCGCCGCCGTGATGCCGTCGGCGAAGGTGACACCGGACCACGGGTCGGCCCGCTGCAATCCGTACAGCGCGCCCATCCCGTCGAAGCGGGCCACCTCCTCGCGGAAGGCGTCCGTGAGCCGATGCCCGTCGGCCGTGCGCTCGTACGCGTCCCAGCCGTACATCCGCTGGTTGACCTGGCCGACCTTCTCGGTGAGCGTCATACGGTCGAGGAGGTCACGCACCCGGTCGGTGACCGGCGCGTCCGCGTCCTGGTACAGCTCCATGGGTCAGGCCTCCGGGTCCAGTTCGATGACCCGCACCCCGTACGGGGCGAGTGTCACCTCGTCGAGCGGCTTGCCGAGACGGCCGGACGGGCGCACCGTCAGCTCCTCCTCCGCCTGGCTGACCAGCCACAGGAACCGCCGCCCGTCCTCGTGGACGAGGGTGTCCGCGCTGACCAGCGGCGTGTCCACGGTCACCGGCCGGGCCGCCCCCGCCACCTCCGCGAGCGCCGCGTACAGCCGGTGCGTCTGCTCAGGGTTCACGCGCGCCGTGCGCGCCGCCATGTGCTCCAGCGGATACGTGGCGAGGACCGCCCGGCCCGCGCCGATCTCGTGGACGAGCAGCGCCGGGCGGCCGTGCGCGTCCGTCGCGACGACCCGCGCACCGTCCGGGACGACCGGCAGCCACGCCCGGCTGTCCTCGTTCCCCGCGACGGCGAAACGCAGCGTCTCACCGGCCCGCACCGAACCGAAGTCCTCCGTGAACGTCATCTCCAGGACATCGTCCTCGATCGGCTCCGCCACCCCGTACGACAGCTGCATCTCGACCCCGAACAGGCCGTCCAGGTCGTGGAACCACGGACCGCGCGTGCCCGGGTGCTCACCCGAGCAGAACGACAGATACACCGTCGCCCCCTCGCGCGCCCGCTCCTCGAGACCGCGCCGCGTCCGCGTCGTCAACTGCCGTGTGGACGGCAGCAGATACAGCTGTACGTCGCCGGCCTCCGGCAGCCCGTCGACCTCGCGGACGAAGCCCACCGGGAGGTCGGCGCCGCGCGCGGCGACGTAGCCCTGCTGGAGCGAGGTGAAGATCAGCGGCCGGTCGGCGGGGCGGCTGTACGGGTAGCCCTTCTCCAGGAACGCCGGCACCACGAGCGCCGCGCCCGCGTCCGTGCGACGGCAGCGCGGGAAGTCCACCGTCTTCAACACGTCGGCGAACGCCGCGAGTTCACGCAGCGGCTCCTTCGGACGGCCAGCTCCGTCCGTGATCCCGAAGTGCATCTCGAACGGGTGGTGGTCGTACGGCGACTGCTCCCACAGGTCGTCGTAGTCCGTGTTGTTCCAGGCCATCCAGCCGGTCGCACCGCCGAGCAGCGAGTTGTGCAGCGTCTGCCGGTAGTAGACGCCCGCGTTGCGCGCCGACACGGTGTCCGTGGACAGGCCGAACTCCTCCAGGATCACCGGCTTCCCGGTGACCGCCGCCAACTCGCACTCGAACGCGGCCCGGTAGTGCTGGCGCGGCCGGTCCGTGTCCGAGCGGTAGACGTGCGGGCCGACGAAGTCCACGTACGGATCGGTGTCGCGCAGCGAGAACCCGTTGTCCTTGCCGGTGACCTCGATGCCCCACGCGCCGTCGCCCAGTGACACCGGCTGTGTCGCCCCCGCCGCCACCACGGCCTGACACATGAACTGCGCCCACGCCGTCACCACGTCCGAGGACGGCGGGTCGACCTGGTAGATCCGGCCGTACCCCGGCATCTCGTTGGTGATCAGCCACCCGGTGACCGCCGGGTGGTCCTTGAACCGGCGCGTCATCTCACTCGCGAACCACGCCTGCCGGCCCACCATCCACACGTCCTCGTACAGGTCGCGATCGCCGCGCCAGGCCGGGTCCCAGTTCTCGCCGGACATGTGGCCGACGATGAACGTGGGGACGGTGCCCATGCCCAACTCGCGGTGTGCGTCGAGGAAGTCGTCGAACTTCTCGCACAGTTCCTCGTCGATGCGATGCGGCTCCGGGTGGAAGTCGGGCCAGTAGAAGAACGAGCGCGTCATGTTCAGGCCGTGGTCGTTCAGGACCCGCAGCTCCTCGCGCACGACGACGGGATCGTAGTTCCGCCACATGAGCGGGCCGCCCGTGCGCGACCAGTAGTTGGCGCCGATCCACGGCAGGACGGAGGGATGGTGGGACAGCTGTGCGCTGTGGCGACGCATGGTGCTCCATAGGTGGTGCTGGACATGGCGGGTTGGTTTGAGAATTCGAGCCTCGACGGCGATCGAGCCAATTCAAGCCCCTGCGGCGATTGAGCAGCGGGGTCCGGGGCAGAGCCCCGAGTCCGCAACGCCGGTGCCGGTGATCTCAGCCGCTGGCGGCATGGCACACACGGCCTACACGGGGACCGACCCCGTCGACTCGCGAACCACGAGACGTGGACTCTCCGCGAGTTCGGGCGCGGGCACACCCACCTCGCCGACCTCCGCGAGCAGCGCTCGCGCGGCCGCCGCGCCCACCACGGTCACCCGCTGGTCGACGGTGGTGAGCCGCGGGTGCAGCCAGCGGCCGAGCGGCAGGTCGTCGTAGCCGATGACGGACAGATCTCCGGGGACCGACAGGCCCGCGCGCTGGGCGGCGCCGATGCCGCACACCGCCATCGAGTCGTTGGCGTAGACGATCGCCGTGGGGCGCGGGGAGAGCGCGAGGAGGCGTTCCGTGGCGGCGATCGCGGCCTCGGCGCCGAAGTCCGTGGGGATCACGGCGGCCGGGGCGAGCCCCGACCGTGCGAGCACCTCGGTCAGCACGCCCTGCCGGAACCCGGAGTGGACCAGCTCCGGCGGCCCGGACACATAGCCGATCCGCCGATGGCCGAGGGCGAGCAGATGCTCCACGGCCTCCGTGACACCGGTCTCCTGGTGGCTGAGCATCACCCCGTCAGGACCGCCCAGCAGCACGAACGGCATCCCCAGGCGCCGGAGTTGAGCCGGGCGCGGATCGTCGATGCGGCTCTCCGTGAGCACCGCGCCGTCCACCCGGCCCTCGGCGGCGAGCCGCTCGTACAGCCGGCCCTCCTCGTCGACGTCCGCGACGAGGTGCAGGAGCAGACCGTAGCCGCGCGGCGCCAGCTCGCTCTCCAGACCGTTGATCAACTCGCTGAAGTGCGGGTCCGTGCCCAGGACATCGCTGGGGCGGCGCACCACGAGGGCGACGGTGTGACTGCGGGAGCGGCGCAGGGCGCTCGCCGCCGCGTTCGGCGACCAGCCCAGCCGGGCCGCGGCGTCCTGCACCCGCACCCGGGTCGGCTCCGAGATCCGGCCCGTACCGTTGAACACCTTCGACACGGCACCCGGCGAGACACCCGCCTCCGCCGCCACGTCCTTGATGGTGGGGCGCCTGCCCTGCGCCCTCCTGCCCTGTGCACTCACATCTTCACCGCGCCACTGACCAGGGCCGTCTGCATCCGCTTCTGCAACACCGTGTACACGATCCACACCGGGACGAGGGTGAGCACCGTGCCCGCCGTCAGCACACCGTAGTCCGTGCCGGTCACCGACTTCAGGGTGGGCAGGGCGACCTGGATCGTGCGCAGGTCCGGATCGGGGCCGATGAGGACGAGGGAGTACAGGTACTCGTTCCAGAAACTCAGGAAGTTGAGGAGGAGCACCGTGGCGATGCCGGGCAGACACATCGGCGTATAGATGTGGCGCAGCACCGCGAAGGTCGAGGCGCCGTCCATCCGGGCCGCCTCCTCCATCTCCTTCGGGATGGTCCGCATGAACTGCACGAGGATCACCACCGACAGCGGCAGCGCGGTCGCCGGGAGCAGCAGCACCATGAACGTACGGGTGTGGAACAGGCCGGCGGCCGCCGCGAGCAGGAACGTGGGGAACAGGGCGGCGAACGTCGGGATCAGGAACCCGAGCGAGAACACCTTCTCGATCACCGACGCGGCCCGGCCCTCGGACCGGGCGAGCGCGAACGCCGCCGGGACGGCGAGACCCAGCGTCAGGATCAGCGCCACCACGGTCACCAGGGCGGAGTTGAACACCGCCGTGCCAAGTCCCGCGGTACGGAAGGCCGTTGTGAAGTTGCCGAGACCCAGCGACGTCGGTGGCGCCAGCGGACTGCCGAAGATCGCGTCGTTGGACTTGAACGCGGAGACGACGAAGTAGTACAGCGGCACCGCGAGCAGCACCGCGTACCCCCACACCAACACATGTGCGGGCCACCACGACCGGCCGAACCGCGCACGACTCTTACTCATGGGAAACAGCTCCGATCGGCTCAAGGCTCAAGGCTCAGTGCTCAGTGGCTGGCGCGGAAGACACGGCGGACGGTCAGCAGGCCCACGAGCCCGACCAGGAACAGGATCACGCCCACGGCCTGGCTGTAGCCGAGGTCCGCCTCGATGAACGCCTTCTGGTAGACGAGGAAGGACAGCGTCGTCGACGAGGTGCCGGGACCGCCCTGGGTGAGCAGCAGCACGTACTGCGCCGAACCGAACAGCGTCCACAGCAGCTGAAGCATCGTCACCACACCCACGTAGTCCCGCACGACCGGGAAGTGGATGCGCCACATCGTCCGCCAGTGCCCCGCCCCGTCCAGCTGTGCGGCCTCACCGAGGTCCTCGGGAACGCTGGACAGGCGCGCCGCGAACAGCACCGCGGTGAAGCCGATGCCCGCCCAGATGTCCATCGCGATCAGGCAGTACAGAGCCGTCGAAGGGCTGGCCAGCCACGCGTCCGTGAGCGAGCCGAGACCGAGTCCCGACAGGGCGCCGTTGAGCAGGCCGTCGGGGGACAGGGCGGCGTAGAAGACCATCGCCTTCGCGGGCGTCGAGATCAGGCCGGGCACGAACAGCAGATACCGGATGACGCGATGCCCCGGCGGCTTCTGCGCCACGTAGTAGCCGATCATGTACGCGCACACGATCATCACCGGCAGCGCGATGGCCAGTTGGACCGCCGTGTTGCGCACGGCGGCCCAGAAGGCCGGATCGGCGAAGACGGTACGGAAGTTGTCGAGGCCCGCGAAGGACACCGGCTGGAGCATGCCCGGCCAGTGCAGGACCGCGATCACGAAGATCGCGACCATCGGGCCGACCATGAACAGCAGGTACCAGACGAGCGCGGGCAGCGCCAGGATCGTGCTGCCCTGGCGGCCCTTGCGGCTGCCGCCGGGCTCTACGGCGGAGGGGGCCCGGCCCGCGGTGTCGGCGGGCCGAGGCGTGGTGATCGTCATCGGGGCGACTTCCGTTCTCGACGGTCTCGAGGCTCGACGGTCTCGGCGTACTCGGGGTTCACGGCGTACTCGGCGTTCTTCGACGGGAAGGGCTCACGCGGAGCGGTACGCGGATTCCAGCGCCGTACGGATGCCGCGCGCGGAGGTACCTGGGGTGAAGGCGGTCGACGTCGCCTGGATCAGCGGCTGCGCGGCGGCGGCCGGAATGTACTGGTCCGGCAGCACCACCTGGCCGACGGAGTCACCGAGTTGCTGCGCCTTCGCCACCAGCGGGAAGTCCGTACTGAGCGCGTCGGTGACCACCGACATGTCACGGCCGCCCTCCGTCACGAACCGGTCCACGACCTCGGGCCGGTACATGAAGCGGATGAACCGCTCCACCGTCTTGATCTTCTTCACCCCGTTCGGGCTGACCCAGAAACCGGAGACGGTGTACGTGCGCAGGATCGTCGGCTTCTTCTGCGTGGCCCCGTCGGGGAGCGGGAAACCGCCGACCGAAGTCGTCTTGACAACGTTGTCCGGCACGCTGGCGAGGGCGGACGACATCGCCGACTGCATGGCCGCGTGCCCCGTGTTGAACTGCGTCGTCATCGTGTCCGAGATGAGGCCCTGCGCCTTGTCGGCGAACACCCCGGCGTCGCGCAGATCCACGAAGTACGCGATGCCCTCCTGCGCGCCGCGCGAGCCGCTGAAGTCACCCGTGCGGTACAGGTGCCGGGCCTCGGCCGGAGTCAGGAACGTCTGGATGATCTGGGCGAGCAGCTTCTGCCCCGTCCAGTCGTTGCCGCCCACCGTGAACGGGGTGATGCCCTTGCCGCGCAACTTCTTCGCGGCGGCGACGAGTTCGTCGGCAGTGGCCGGCGGGGAGTCGACCCCGGCGCGATCCAGGAGGGCGTGGTTGAAGGCGATCGGCCAGTTCGTCCCGATGTACGGGAAGGCGCGCAGCCGGCCCTCGGTGTCGGTCCACTCGGTGACGGCCTTCGGGATGACGCGCTCGCGCAGCCCCCAGTCGTCGAGGTAGCCGCCGACCGGAACGGTGGCGCCGACCTCGGTCCACGACAGCGTCTTGTCGTAGAGGTTGACCATCACGACATCGGCCTCGGCGCGCGCGAGCCGCGAGGTCTCGTAGACCTGCCCCAGGTCATCGCCGTTGATCAGGTTCTTCACGGTGATGTCCGGGTTTTCCTTGCGGAACTGGTTCACGACCGCGCGGAAGGTGGGGGAGCCGGGCGCGTTCCCGCCCATCTGGCTGTGGATCACGAGCGTGTCGGGGTCCGAGCCGTAGGCGGAGAAGGCGCCGCACGCGCTGAGCGCAGGCACTGCCGCAAGACCCGCACCCAGAGCCATGAAGCCGCGTCGATTCATCGGGGAGCGCAAGGCGGGAGGCCTCCTGTCGCGTTGGTATATCGATATACCCTCGGGGTGCGAGCACCGTAAGCAGGAAGCGGAAGGGGGTCAACCCCTTGACACGGATGACGAGTTGCGCGGGGTGGCCGGGGAGGGGTCTCAGTCGGACGCGGTGACCGGGGGCCGCTCGCCGAGCCACTGCTCGGCGCCCCAGGCCTCGAACCGCTCCACCTCGGCGAACCCCAGCTTCTCCGCGAGACGCATCGAGGGGGTGTTGGCGGTCTGAGTGGTGAGTACGACCGGCTCGCCGGGAAGGGCGTCGGCGAGCCGGTCGAGCGCCGCCGCGCACGCTTCGGACGCGTATCCGGATCCCCAGGCCCGTGGGAGGAACAGGTAGCCGAGATCGGCCTTACCTGCGGCGGCCGGGCGTTGGTGTGCCGGGTTTCTCCTGAGCAGGATCTGGCCGATCATCGCCCCGTCGAGCTCGACGACGAGGCTCCCGGGCCGGTGCTCGGGCACCGCGGGCAACTCGCGCTCGACCTCGGCACGCCGTCGGGGACCGCCGAGGTAGGTGTGCACCTGCGGTGAGGTCAGCACCTCGATGAACGCCGCACGGTCCCGGGCCTCGGATCCGCGGAGTACGAGGCGCTCGGTCCTGATCGGCTCGGGCGGCCAGGCGCCGAGCTCCAGTTCGTCCATCGACGCACGCTAACAGGAGGTCGGCCCGACTACCCCTGTGCCGTGGGGCGTACGACGATGTCCCCCACGTCGACATTGGCCGGCTGCTCGATGGCGAAGGCGACGGCGCGCGCGATGGCCTCCGGCGGGATGCCGATGTCGCCCATCGAGGAGGTGAGCCGGTCCCTCACCTCGGGTGCGATGTGGTCCGCGAATTCGGTGCGGGTGACGCCCGGCGAGACGACCGTGACCCGCAGGCTGTCACCGGCCTCCTGGCGCAGGCCCTCGGAGAGGGTGCGCACGGCGTTCTTGGTGGCCGCGTACACCGACTGCGTCGGGACGATCCGTAGCCCGGCGGTGGAGACGACGTTGACGAAGTGGCCCGAGCCCTGCTCCCGGAAGACCGGCAGCGCGGCCGCGATCCCGTACAGCACGCCCTTGAAGTTGACGTCGATCATGTTCTCCCAGTCGTCGACGCGCAGGTCGTCCAGCGGGGAGATCGGTCCGATCCCGGCGTTGCTGACGAGCGCGTCGAGCCTGCCGAAGCGGTTGTTCGCCAACTCGACGAGTGACGCGAGATCCTGGCGGACCGTCACATCCGTGCGGATCCAGGCGACTTGGCCGCCCGACTTCTCGATGCGGCTCGCCAGGTCCTCCAGGCGCTCGGTGCGGCGCGCGCCGAGGACGACCTTGGCGCCGCGTTCCGCGAGCAGGAGGGCGGTGGCCTCGCCGATGCCGCTGCCGGCGCCGGTGATCGCCACGACCTTGCCTTCGATTCCCGACATGGGTGGTCCTTCCCAGGGGTGGGTGTGGGCAGGCCGGGGCCGTGCCCCCAGGGTGAAAGTGGGGGACTCCCCACTTAGGGTGCTGGTGCGACCGTAAGTGGGGTAGCCTCCACTTAGCAAGCGGGCACGAAAGGGGCCGGTGATGGACCGAGGCGCTCAGCGGCCGCTGCGGGCGGACGCGCGACGCAACAGGGAGAAGATCCTGGCCACCGCGGTGAGGGTGTTCACCGAGGACGGCCTCGACGTGCGCCTGGAGCACATCGCCAAGGCCGCCGGCGTCGGCAGCGCGACGCTGTACCGAAACTTCCCGACCCGCGAAGCCCTCATCGAAGCGGCCTACCGCAACGAGGTGGCCCAGTTGTGCGAGGCCGCCACCGACCTGCTCGCGGCGCGCCCGCCGTACGAGGCGCTGCGGACGTGGACCCGCCGCTTCATGGACTACGCGAGCGCCAAGTACGGCATGGCCGACGCGCTGCGCGCCATGGCCGCCGAGGGCGGGAACCCGTACGGGCACAGTCGCGACATGATCGAGGCGTCCATCGCCGAGCTGATGGACGCCTGCAAGCGCGCCGGGGTGATCCGCTCCGACATCCCGACGAGTGACATCTTCGCCGCCCTCGCGGGGATCGCCCTCACCTCGGCCGGTCCCGGGCAGCGCGCACAGGCCGAGCGCCTCCTCGACCTCACCCTGGACGGGCTGAGGCTCACGGACTGAGCGTTCAGGCGCGCAGGCCCGGGTGGGAGCGGGGTCGGCTCGGCGGGGGCAACTCCCCGGTGTCCACGAAGAGTTCGGGGCGGTCGGCCTGGATGGTGCCGATGTCGTCGAACACGCCCTGAAGGTGTGTGCGCAGCGCCTGTTCGGCCCGCGCCGCGTCGCGCAGTTCCAGGGCGTCCACCACCGCCCGGTGCTCGTCGATGAGGTGCTCGACGCGGCGGGGCAGCGGCAGGCTCAGGCGGCGTGCGCGGTCGAGGTGGGCCTTGGCCGTGGTGACCGTGCGCCACAGTGTGCGGTGGCCGCTGGCCTCCATCAGGCGGCGGTGGAACGCCTCGTCCTGCTCGAAGAAGAGGTCGTCGTCCGCCGCCGTGAACGCATCGCGCTGCGCGTCGAGGATCGCGCGCAGCGCCGCGATGTCCTCGTCGTCTGCCCGCTTCACCGCCTCGCGCAGCGCGGCCAGTTCGAGCGCCTCGCGCATGAACTGGGCCTCCAGGACGGCGTCGACGCTGATCCGGGACACGAACGTGCCGAGCTTCGGGAAGATGTCGACCAGCGACTCCTCGCCCAGCAGGATCAGCGCCTCGCGCACCGGCGTGCGGCTGACGTCGAGCTCCGCGGCGAGCTCGTTCTCCGACAGCGGGGCGCCCGGCAGCAGTTCGAGGGACGTGATGCGCGAGCGCAGCAGCGCGTGCACCCGGGACCGGTTGGACTCCCTGGGTGTCACCTCGTCCGGCGTGCGCCGGGTCGTCTTCCTGCTTCGTCGCTGCTCGTCCCGCATGCCGTCACCCTCTCACCTCAGCTGCGGAAATTCTTACATACAAGGCTTGTATGTAAGTGGTCGCGCAGGTAGAAAGTGACAGGCCCGCTTCCGACCGGAGGTCAATGATGACCAGCCATCCCGTCACCGACACCGAGGTGACGACGCCGTCCGGCGCGACCCCGCCGCCCCGTCCCCGCGGTCGCGGCAAGAACGTCCGCTGGGGCATCGCCGTGCTCTGCTTCGGCGGCCTCGCGGTCAACTACCTCGACCGCTCCACGCTCAGCGTCGCGCTGCCCGCCATGTCCAAGGACCTGCACATCGGGCCCGAGACCCAGGGCTTCGTCCTCAGCGCGTTCTTCCTGACGTACGCGGTGTGCCAGCTGCCCGCCGGCGCGCTTCTCGACAAGTACGGCGTGAAGCGGGTCTTCGCGTTCGGCGCGATCTGGTGGTCGGTGGCCACCGTCGGCATGGGCCTGGTGCGCGGGGTCGGCTCGCTCGTCGGGGCGCGGATGCTGCTCGGCGCGGGGGAGGCCGCCGGATATCCGGCGCCCGCGAAGGCCGTCTCGCGCTGGTTCCCGCGGCACGAACGCACGCTCGCCAACAGCGTGTGGGACAACGGCGCCCGCGTCGGCACCGCCATCGCCCTGCCGCTCGTCACGATGCTGGTCTCCGCCTTCCACTGGCGGGTCGCCTTCGTCACCTGCGGACTCCTCGGCTTCCTGTGGATCATCGGCTGGTGGCGGCTGTACCACGAGCCCGCCGACCACCCGAAGCTCAGCGCGGAGGAGCGCGAGTACATCGAGGCCGGCGGCGCCCGCGTCGAGGAGCCGCCCCCTGAGAAGACCGCGAAGGCCGGGAGCGGGGACGCGCCCAAGGTGCGCTGGCGCGACCTGTTCCGGTACCGGACGGTCTGGGGCATGATGCTCGGCTTCTTCTGCCTCAACTACGTCATCTACTTCTTCATCACCTGGTTCCCCAGCTACCTCGTCGACGAGCGCGGTTTCGACCTCCTCTCGCTCGGGTTCTTCGGCACCGTCCCCGGCCTCGTCGCCATCGTGGGCTCGCTGCTCGGCGGCTACACGGCGGACCGGCTGCTGCGCAAGGGCTGGTCCACCACCAAGGTCCGCAAGACGTGTCTCGTCACCGGCACCCTGTGCTCGTCCGTCATCGCGCTCGCCGTCGTCGTGCCGACCGCGTCCGGCGCGCTCGCGCTGCTCTCCCTGAGCTACGCCTCGCTGACCTTCGCCACCGCGTCCGTGGCCTCGCTGCCCGCCGACGTCGCGCCCACCGCGGGACATGTCGCCTCGCTCGCCGGCATCCAGAACTTCGCGTCGAACGTCGCCGGCGCCCTCGGCCCGATCGTCACCGGCTTCCTGCTCGCGGCCTCCGGCGGCTCGTACCTGGTGCCGCTGCTCGTCTCCGGCGCCCTGTCGGTCGTCGGCGCGCTGACCTACGCGTTCGTCATCAAGCGCGTCGAACCGCTGCCGGTGCGCGCCTGACATCTTTGGCAACAGCTTCCGTACGAGAGAAAGGCACACCCCGTGGCCACCACCACGCACCGCGCCGCCGTGCTGCACGGGCCCAAGGACCTGCGCGTCGAGGACCGTCCGGTGCCCGTGCCGGGCGACGGTGAGGTGCTCGTCGCCGTCCGCGCCGTCGGCCTGTGCGGCTCCGATCTGCATTACTACGAGCACGGCGAGAACGGGCCCAACGTGCTGCGGCAGCCGACCGTCCTCGGCCATGAACCGGCCGGGTTCGTCGTCGGTCACGGCGCGGGCGTGGACGATGTGCCCGACGGCACGCCCGTCGCGATCGAACCGGCACACCCCTGCGGGCGCTGCACGCTGTGCCGGGCCGGGCGCTACAACTTGTGCCCGAAAGGCACCTGCTTCGGCTCGCCGCCCACCAACGGCGCGCTCACCGAACTCGTCGCAGTACCAAGGGACTTCGTGCACCCGCTGCCCGCGGGCATGGACGTGAAGCTGGGCGCGCTCGTCGAACCTCTCGCGGTCGCCGTGCACGCCGTTCGCCGCGCAGACGTCGCGCCCGGCGAACGGGTGCTGGTGACCGGCGCGGGGCCGATCGGCGTGCTCGTCGCCCAGGCCGCCGCGGCCTGCGGAGCCTCGGTCACCGTGTCCGATGTGGCGCCGGAGCGGCGGGAGTTCGCGGCCCGGCTCGGCGCGGAGACCGTCGATGCGGCCTCGCTCACGCCGGATCCGGCGCGGGCGCACGCGCTCGCCGACCCCGACGGCTACGACACCGTCCTCGACTGCTCCGGCGTCGGCCCCGCCCTGGTGTCCGGGATCCGCGCGCTGCGTCCCGGCGGCACCGCGGTCGTCGTCGGCAATCCGAGCCGCTCGGAGACCGAGTTGCCGTTGGCGTGGATGCAGCGTCAGGAGATGTCGCTGGTCACCTCCTTCCGGTACGCCGCCGGGGACTTCGCGGCCGCGGTGCGGCTCGCCGGGTCCGGTCGCGTACGTCTCGACGGGCTGGTCACCGCGGAGTTTCCGCTGGAGCGGGCCGACGAGGCGCTGCACACCGCGCTCACGGACCGCGCCCAGATGAAGGTGTTGATCACGCCTGGTGAGGTGGTCGTGTGAGCGCGAAGCACCGCGCGCTGCCGCGCATGACGCGAGCCGCGCTTCCGGTCGCGGGGCTCAAACTGCCGCCGCCGACACCGGAGTCCGGCATCGTCCACCTCGGCCTCGGCAACTTCCACCGCGCCCACCAGGCCGTGTACACCGCCGACGCGCTGCGGTGCACCGACGGGCCGTGGGGCATCACCGGCGTGTCCACCACGCCCGGTGACCGGCCCCGGCCGGTGATCGAGGGCATGGCCGCGCAGGACGGCCTCTACACCGTGCTCACCCTGCACCGCGGCGGCGCCGTCGCCGCGAGTGTGCCCGGCGTGCACCACAAGGGCCTGGTCGCCGACGGCCAGGGCGCGGACGTGGTGGCAGCCATCGGCGCCGCCACCACCCGCATCGTCTCCCTCACGGTCACCGAGAAGGGGTACACGTTCGGCGCCGACGGCCGCCTCGACCTCGACGACCCGTTCATCCGCGCCGACCTCGCGGGCGGCACCCCGCGCTCCGCGCTCGGCCTGATCGCGCGCGGCCTGCAACAGCGCCTGCGGGCGGGCGCCCCGCCGGTGACGCTCCTCAGCTGCGACAACCTCATGGAGAACGGGCACCGACTCCGGTCCCTGCTCGGTGAGTTCACCGCCGCGCTGCCCGCCGCCGAGCGCGACGAACTCCACGCGTACGCCGACGCTTCCGTGTCGACGCCGAACAGCATGGTCGACCGGATCGCGCCCGCCACCACCGACGAGCACCGTGCTCTGGCCGCCCGCGCGTTCGGCGTCCGCGACGCGGTGCCGGTGCCCGCGGAGCCCTACAAACTGTGGGTCATGCAGGACGACTTCCGCGCCGGGCGGCCCGCGTGGGAGCAGGCGGGCGCGGTGTTCGCCGAGGACGTGGCGCCGTACGAGCTGATGAAGCTGCGTCTCCTCAACGGTGCCCATTCCCTGCTCGCCTACCTCGGACTGCTGCGCGGCCACCGCTCCATCGACGCGGCCGTGAACGACGAACTCCTGGGCGGAGCCGTCGAGTTCGCGATGCGTGAGGAGATCCTGCCGACCGTCCCGGAACCGCCCGGCATGCCGGGCGCCGCCTACGTCGGTGAGCTGCTCGACCGCTTCGCCAACCCGGCGCTCGGTCACCGCACCGCGCAGGTCGGCTCCGACGGCTCCCTCAAGATCCCCGTGCGTTGGGCCGGAACCGTCACCGAGTCACTGGCCGCCGGACGTGTGCCGCGCGTGCTCGCGCTCGGTTTCGCCGCCTACGTAAGGGTGCTCACGGCCGACGACGCGTACGACGAGCGGAGCCTGGGCGCCGTCCATGACGGCGCCCGCGCCCGCCTCGCCGAACTGGCGTCCCGCGCGAACGGGCCAGACGGGAAGGCCCGCCTGCTGCTCGCCGAAGGCGGCCTGCTGTCCCAACAGGCGTCCCAGCACAAGGAATTCGCGGATGCCGTCGCCGAGTCCGCCCGGATCCTCGACGCCCACGGAGTAGAGGCCGCACTGCGCGCCGCCCGCACCTGAGACACCACCCGACGACGCTTCCCGAGAGAACGGCACCGCATGTCCTCCACCATCACCTGCGCCGAGGTCTTCGTCACCTGCCCCGGCCGCAACTACGTCACCCTGAAGATCACCACCTCCGACGGTGTCACCGGCATCGGCGACGCCACCCTCAACGGGCGCGAGCTGGCCGTCGCCTCCTACCTGCGCGACCACGTCTGCCCCACGCTCATCGGCAAGGACCCGGCCCGCATCGAGCAGCTGTGGCAGTACCTCTACAAGGGTGCCTACTGGCGGCGCGGCCCGGTCACCATGACCGCTGTCGCCGCCGTCGACGTCGCCCTGTGGGACATCAAGGGCAAGGTCGCGAACCTGCCCGTCTACCAGCTCCTCGGCGGCGCCGCCCGCGACGGCGTCACCGTCTACGGCCACGCCAGCGGCAACACGATCCCCGAACTCCTGGACGACGTACGGCGGTTCCGCGACAAGGGCTTCCGTGCGGTCCGCGCCCAGGCGGCGGTGCCCGGCCTGGAGCGCGTCTACGGCATGCGCAAGGGCGACGGCGACACCTACGAGCCCGCCGACGGCGACCTCCCCACCGAGGAGGTCTGGGACACCGGCGCCTACCTGGACTTCGTGCCGCAGTACATGGCCGCCGTCCGCGAGGAGTTCGGCTACGGCTTCCACCTGCTGCACGACGTGCACCACCGGCTCAGCCCCATCGAGGCCGGCCGGCTCGGCAAGTCCCTCGAGCCGTACCGGATGTTCTGGATCGAGGACCCGACACCGGCCGAGGACCAGGAGGCCTTCCGGCTCATCCGGCAGCACACCACGACGCCGCTCGCGGTCGGCGAGATCTTCAACTCGATCTGGGACTGCCAGCACCTCATCACGAACCGGCTGATCGACTACATCCGCGCCTCCGTCTCCCACGCGGGCGGCATCACACACCTGCGCAGGATCTTCTCGCTCGCGGAGCTGTACGGGGTGCGCTCCGGCTCGCACGGCGCGGGCGACCTGTCCCCGGCGTCGTTCGCCGCGGCGCTCCATCTCGACCTGTCGATACCGAACTTCGGCATGCAGGAGTACATGGCCCACCTCCCCGGCTACGAGGACGTGTTCCACACGTCGTGGACCTTCGAGGACGGCCTGATGCACCCCGGCGACCGCCCCGGCATCGGCGTCGAGTTCGACGAGAAGGCCGCCGAGAGGTTCCCGTACGAGCGCAAGTACCTTCCCGTGAACCGGCTGCGGGACGGGGCCGTGCACGACTGGTGACGAGGGCGCGCGGCGGCCGCCGGATCAGGGTCGGTCGGCGCAGTCCTCGGGCGTCGTGCCCGCGTGGGTCAACGGCAGGCCCAGCAGGGCGCGTTCGGTGAGCCAGCGGGTCGGGCGGTGGCGGGGATCGCCCGTGGTGGTGTGCAGGGCGCGTTGCAGTTCCAGCAGGCGGGCGGCGCCGACGCTGTCGCCCCAGGCCAGCGGGCCGACGGGGTAGCCGAGGCCGAGCGTCACCGCGAGGTCGATGTCCGCCGGGGCGGCCAGCGAGCGCTCGGCGATGGACGCGGCGACCGACACCACGGACGCGAGGAGGCGCTGGGCCACCGAACCGGCGGTGTCACGGACGACCGTCACGGTGTGCTCCGCGCGGGCCAGTACCGCGCGGGCGTCGCGTGCGGCGGCCGGGTCGGCGGCCGGGGTCACCGACAGCACACGGCGGCCGCTCGCCACGGACAGCGGGTCCACGCCGAACGTGCGCGCGGCGGGCAGCCCGTGGGCGGCGACCGCGTCCGCCACCGTGGTGCCCCAGACCGGCACCAGGACGAGCGCGCCGGCCGACGGCCGCTCGCCGGTCTCCACGGTGACGCCGGACGCGGTGAGGGCGTCCCGCAGCGCCGCGCCGTCGCCCGCCACGAACACCGGCCGGTCCGCGTCCCCCGTCACCGGCGCCTCCTCGGCGGAGTCCGGGGCGTCGGGGCCGTACACGTACCAGCCCTGCCCGGTCTTGCGGCCGAGCAGACCCGCCGCCACCCGGTTCGGTGTGAGGTAGGAGGGGCGCAGCCGGGGCTCGTGGCGAAAGCCCTGCCAGATCGAGTCGATGACCGCCGCCGTGACATCGAGCCCCGTGAGGTCCATCAGCTCGAACGGGCCCATCCGCAGCCCCAGTACGTCGCGCGCGACGCGGTCGATGTCCACCGGCCGCGCCACCGACTCCTCCAGGAGCGCCAGCGCCTCGGTCACCAGGCCGCGCCCCGCGTGGTTGACGAGGAAGCCGGGGGTGTCGGCCACCGTGACCGCGCGGTGTCCGCAGCCCTCGACCAACTCCGTGAGCAGCGCCGGGATGTCCGGCCGTGTGGCGGCGCCAGGCACCACCTCCACGATCCGCATCAGCGGCACGGGATTGAAGAAGTGCAGGCCCGCGAGGCGCGTGGGGTCGTCGAGCGTCGCCGCGATCCGTGTCACCGACAGGGACGACGTGTTGGTCGCGAAGACGGCGGTCGCCGGGAGCGCCCGCTCCAGCTTCCCGAAGACCTCCGCCTTCGTGTCCAGGTCCTCCCGTACGGCCTCGACGACCAGCTCCACGTCGGGACCCGCCGCCCACGGATCGTCCAGCGGGACCAGCCGTGCCACGGTCGCCGCGCGGTCCTCGGCGGTCATGCGGCCCTTGGCCACCGCGCGATCCAGCATGGACCGTACGAACTCGACGGCCTCCCGCACCGCCTCCGCCCGGACGTCGGCCAGCTCGACGGTGTGCCCGGCGCTCGCCGCCCACTGGGCGATGCCGCGCCCCATGGCTCCGGCGCCGACGATCCTGATACGCATGGCAGTTGGGCCCTTTCGCAGATTCGGGAGGTGTCCTACGGGAGTGTGCCAGCCCCGGGATGTGTCCGGCCGGGTATGTGCCCGGCCGGGGGTGTGTCAGCGGAGGTAGACCCGGCCGGGGTCGACGTCCTCGCGCAACAGCCGCAGCTCCGCCGCGCTCGGCGGCTCCACCGTGTCGACGTGGTCGGCGACCTTCAGGTCCCAGCCCGTCGCCTCCTTGACCTGCTCGACCGTGACACCCGGGTGGACGGCGGTCAGCCGCAGCTCCTCGCCGACGCCCTCGCGGGCCAGGATGCCCAGCTCGGTGATGACACGCGTGACACCGACGCCGAGCGGCCGGATGCCTTCCGCGAGCGCCCGGTCCGGGCCCGGTGTCGTACAGAAGTCCAGGGTCTCGGTGAAGGAACGCGGGTTGTGCCGGCGCATCACGACGAAGACCTCACGGGAGTTGGCCATCACCTCGATGCCGCCGCCGGACCCCGGCAGCCGCACCGACGGGCTCTCCCAGTCCCCGATGACCGAGGTGTTGAGGTTGCCCCAGCGGTCGATCTGCGCGGCGCCGAGGAAGCCGACGTCGATGTGTCCGCCCTGCAGCACGCAGCCGAACAGGGCCGGCATCGAGAGCACCGCCTCCGCGCCCGAGATGAGCACGGCGTCCGCGATGGTCTCCGGCAGGTGCGAGGGGTGCGCGCCGCACACCCCGGACTCGTACACGACCTCGATCTGCGGAGCGACCGTCAGGTGTGCCAGTTCGGTGGCGAGGGTGGGCAGGCCGATGCCGGCGAACACCGTGCGACGGGCGGCCAGTTCGCGTGAGGCGACGACGGACAGCAGCTCTGAAGAGGTCACCGTGTCGGGCGTGGCAGCAGTCATGGTGGTCGATTCCTTCTCGTGTGTCGCGCTCACAGTCGCCGTCCGTAGTTCACCGGTTCGCTGAGGGCCTCGCCGACCGCGAGGCCCTCCCAGAACTCCTCGCCCTGCTTGGCGACGTACTCGGCGTGGTCGGCCGTCCCGTACACCCACTCCGCCAGCCAGTCCTGGAGGCGCTGCGGGTCCTTGCTGATGTGCGACCAGGCGCGGTAGAAGGCGTTGTCCCGGTCGTAATAGCCCTGGGCGAACGACGGGTGAGCGCCGCGCGGGCACACCACGACGGCGTCCACGGCGTGGGCCGGGACGAGCGTGCGGTTGGGGTCCGAGCGGACCACCTCGTCCTCGACGAGCTCCTCGACCACGACGATCGCCTTGTCGGCCGCGTACACCGCCTCCGCCTGGATGCCGGTGAGGCCCCAGATCTGGGTGTTGCCGCGGCGGTCGGCGCGCTGCGCGTGGATGATCGTGACGTCCGGGTTCACGGGCGGCACGACATAGATCTGTTCGGGCTCGCCGTCCGGGCCGGAATAGGGCGAAGTCACCTTGCGCAGCGCGTCGTTGACGCCGGGCAGGTCGCTGCCGCCGTAGCTGCGCAGCGGGAAGAACGGCAGGCGCTGGGAGCCGGCCAGGTAGCGGCAGATCATCCCGTAGTGGCTGTACTCCTCGAACGCGAGCGGCGCCGGATCCGCGCGCTCGACCCTGCGGCGCAGCTCACCGAGCGAACCGGCGGAGGAGTTGCCGACGAAGGAGGAGACGAGCCGCGAGACGCAGCCCGCGGCGAGCATCTGGTCCACGACGATGTCCGCGGTCATGCGGACGACCGTGAGGTCCCTGCGGCCCTGACGGATGATCTCGTGTCCGGCGGCGGTGGGGACGAGGTGGGTGAAGCCCTCGATGCTGACGGTGGCGCCGTCGTGCACGAAGGCGGCGATGGCCTCCTTCATCGACATGACCTTCGGTGACTCGGCTTCCACGGTGCTCCTCGGCGAGTGCGTACTGGTCGCCCTACCGTGTCAGCGCCTATTGATTGCCGTCCAATACCAAATTAAGGTCGGATCAAGACAGCTGATTAATGAATGGGGGTGGGCTCGTGGAGCTGCGTCATCTCACCGCGTTCACGGCCGTCGCCGAGGAGCTCCACTTCGGCCGGGCCGCCAAGCGGCTGCAAATGGCGCAGCCGCCCCTGAGCCAGCAGATCCGGCAGCTGGAGAAGGAGCTCGGCGTCCAGCTCTTCGAGCGCAACACCCGCTCCGTGCGCCTCACCAGCGCGGGGGAGTCCTTCCTCGAACCCGTACGGACCGTGCTCGACGACCTCGACACGGCGGTGCGGGCGGCGAAGGCCGCGGGGCGCGGGGAGTTCGGCCGGGTCACGATCGGCTTCGCGGGCGCCTCCAGCCACGAGACGCTGCCCCGGCTCACCCGCGCCGTGCGGGCCGCGCACCCGGCGCTCGAACTGGTCATGAAGGGCCAGACGTACGCCAACGTCGCGCTCGACCGGGTCGCGGACGGCTCCCTCGACCTCGGCTTCGTGCGGCTCCCGGTGACCCAGCCGGGCGTGGCCCACCGGGTCATCGACGAGGAGGAGCTGCTGTGCGCGCTGCCCTCCGACCACCACCTCGCCGCGCTCGACGAGATCCCCATCGGCATCCTCGCCGGCGAGCCCTTCGTCTCCTTCCCCGCGAACGCCGGGTCCACGGTCCGCGACGCGATGGTGGAGACCTGCGAGGCCGCCGGGTTCAACCCCCGAGTTGTGCAGGAGGCCCCCGACTCGTACACGATCCTGGCGCTCGTCGCGGCCGGTGTCGGTGTCACGCTCACGGTGTCATCGGTCCGGCACATCCAGCAGACCGGGCTCGTCTACCGGCCCCTCGCCGGACCGCCCATCCGGCGCCAGGCGGCGCTCGCCTGGCGGGCCGACAACCCCTCCGCCGCCCTGCGCGCCGTGCTCGCGGTCTGCGAGGAGGCGCTGCCGACTCCCGGAAGCGCTGATTGAGACGCCCGTCGTCTTGATGGATCGAAAACTTGGTATTGGACCGACTCAGCGGTCGGGTGCGATGGTCGGCTCACCGCCCTGAGCCGCCCGAAAGGTGTTCCGCCGTGCCCGAACAGGACGATGTCGTCATCTGCGAACCACTGCGCACCCCCATCGGGCGCTTCGGCGGGGCCTTCGCCCGGCAGACGCCGGCGGCGCTCGCCGCGCGCGTAGTCTCCGAGCTCGTCGCCCGCACCGGAATCGACCCGGATCGCGTCGACGAGGTGATCCTCGGGCAGGCCTACCCCTCCTCCGACGCCCCGGCCATCGGCCGCGTCGCCGCCCTGGACGCCGGTCTTCCCGACTCCGTCACCGGCGCCCAGATCGACCGGCGCTGCGGCTCCGGACTACAGGCCGTCCTCGACGCCGCCATGCAGATCCGCGCCGGGTTCAGCGAGGTCGTCATCGCCGGCGGCGTCGACGTGATGAGCGCCGCCCCGTACTACACGCACGAGGGCCGCTGGGGCATCAAGGGCCCGGGCCTCCAGCTCCACGACTCGCTCGCGCGCGGCCGGGTCACCGCGGGCGGCATCCACCACCCCGTGCCCGGCGGCATGATCGAGACCGCCGAGAACCTGCGCCGCGAGTACGCCATCAGCCGCGCCGACCAGGACGCCCTCGCCCTGCGCTCGCAGGAGCGCGCCGCCCGCGCCATGCGGGAGGGCCGCTTCGACGCGGAGACCGTGCCCGTCACCGTGCGGGGCCGCAAGGGTGACACCGTCGTCAGCGCCGACGAGCACCCGCGCCCCGACACCACCGCCGAGCAACTCGCCGCGCTGCGGCCCATCATGGGCAAGACCGACGCGGAGGCCACCGTCACCGCGGGCAACGCCAGCGGCCAGAACGACGCGGCCGCCGCCTGCCTCGTCACCAGCGCCGCCACCGCCGAACGCCTCGGCCTCACCCCGCTGGTCCGCCTCGTCTCCTTCGCCCGCGCGGGTGTCCCCGCCAAGACGATGGGCATCGGCCCCGTCCCGGCCACCCGCGCCGCCCTGGGGCGCGCCGGACTCACCCTCGCCGACCTCGACCTGATCGAGCTCAACGAGGCGTTCGCCGCCCAAGTCCTCGCCTGCACGCGCGAGTTGGGCCTCGGCGAGAAGGACCACGAGCAGCGCATCAACGTCAACGGCTCCGGCGTCTCCCTCGGCCACCCCGTCGGCGCCACCGGCGCCCGCATCCTCGCCACGCTCGCCCGCGAGATGCGGCGCAGCGGGGCGCGCTACGGCCTGGAGACCATGTGCATCGGCGGCGGCCAGGGCCTCGCCGCGGTCTTCGAGCGCGTCGCCGCCTGACCCCGCGCACGTCCCCGCAGGACCCGCAGCACCCCGTCCCCATCCGCTTGATCAATGACGTTCACGGAGCGAACCATGAGTGCGTCCACCGCCACCTCGCGTGCGGAGACCAGAGCCGCCAACAGAGCAGGATTCGGTGCCTTCGTCGGCTCCACCATCGAGTGGTTCGACTTCTACATCTACGGCACCGCGGCTGCGCTCGCCTTCGACAAGGCTTTCTTCCCCGAACTCGAAGGCGCCATTGGCACGTTGGTCGCCTTCGCCACCTTCTGGGTCGGCTTCCTCGCCCGCCCCATCGGCGGCATCGTCTTCGGTCACTTCGGCGACCGCCTGGGCCGCAAGAAGACCCTCGTCATCACGCTGCTGATGATGGGCCTTTCCACCACCGCGATCGGCCTGCTGCCGAGCTACGCCTCGATCGGCGTCGCCGCGCCGATCCTGCTGGTGTGCATCCGCATGATCCAGGGCATCGGCCTCGGCGGCGAATGGGGCGGCTCCGTCCTCATCGCCTCCGAGAGCGCGCCCAAGGGCAAGTCGGTGCTGTACGGGGCGTTCGCCCAGCAGGGCTCGCCCGTCGGCAACACCCTCGCCACGCTCAGCTTCCTGGCGATCAGTCAGCTGCCCGACGACGCCTTCGTGTCCTGGGGCTGGCGGGTGCCGTTCCTCGCCTCCGCCGTCCTCGTCCTCGTCGGTCTGCTGGTCCGGCTCAAGGTCGCCGAGTCCCCGGCCATGGCCAAGCTCATCGAGAAGAAGGAAGTCGTCAAGCTTCCGCTCACCGAGGTGCTGCGCAGCCACCCCGGCCTGATCGCCCTCGGCATCGGCGCCTGCACCATCGGCCTGTCCGCGACGTACTTCAAGTCGACGTTCGCCCTGTCCTGGGCCACCACGTCGCTCGACTTCGACCGCAGCACCTTCCTGACGATCATCCTCGTCGCCAACATCACGCAGGTCGTCGTCCAGCCCTTCGGCGCCGTCCTCGCCACCAGGATGAAGAGCTGGGCCCGCGCGGTCACCGTCATGCTGGTGCCCGAACTGGTCCTGCTGCCGGTGATGTTCCTGCTCATCAGCACCAACAACTACGGCCTCGCGATGCTCGGCGTCGCCGTCGCCACCATCCCGCACTGCCTGTACTACGCGGCCCTCGCCGGCATGCTCGCCAGCCGCTTCCCCGCCCACCTGCGCTACACCGGCATCTCCCTGTGCTACCAACTGTGCGGCACGCTGCTGGGCGGCACGACCCCGATCATCGGCCAGTTCCTGCTGAACCGGACGGGGTCCATCACCGCGGTCATCGCCTACGCCCTGTTCCAGGTCGCCCTCACCCTGGGCTGCATGCTGCTCCTGCTCAAGCGCCCCAACCACGACGAACTGGCCACCGATCCGGGCCCGGTGCGGCGCACGGTGACCGCAACCACGAACGGAGTCTGACCATGCCGCTGACCGTCAACGGCATCCCGGAGATCCTCGCCCTCGCCGGACGCGACCTCGGGCACTCCGACTGGAAGGAGATCACCCAGGAGCTCATCGACGCGTACGCGTACGTCTCCGGGGACCACCAGTGGATCCACACCGACGTCGAACGCGCCGCCGCCGGGCCGTACGGACGCACCATCGCTCACGGCTACATGGTCCTCAGCTGGGGCATCCCGATGTTCGCCGAACTGCTCCAGGTGAAGGGCGTGGGCCGGGCGCTCAACTACGGCGTCAACCGCGTCCGTTACCCGGCCCCCGTGCCCGTCGGCAGCCGCGTACGCCTGCATGCCTCCGTCGGTGACGTGACGGAGGTCGCGCGGGGCGGCGTGCAGATGACGCGGGCGTTCACCTTCGACCTTGAGGGCTCCGAGAAGCCCGCGTGTGTGGCGGAGTCGCTCACACACTTCTACCCGTAGAGCGACAGTTCCTCAGGGCCGGTCCAGCGGGGCCGGCCGCTTCACGGACGAACGCACCGTGAGCGCGCCCGACTCCGGCGACGCGAGAGCGATCCGCTCCAGCACATCCAGTACGTGGAAGGCGAACTCGCCGGACGCGCGGTGCGGACCGCCGTCGAGGTGCCGGGCCAGATCGAGGACGCCCAGCCCGCGGAAGGGCCCCGTGGCGGGCGCCTTCGCCTCGGTCACCGCGGGGAGTTCGCTCCACTCGGTGTCCCCGCGGCGCTTGATGCGCACCGGGCGGTCGAACGTGTTGGGGTCGGGCAGGGAGAGCGTGCCGCCGGTGCCGTAGATCTCCAGGTGCGGCAGCTCGGTGTCCCACACGTCGAAGGAGTACATCACCGTCGCGAGCACCCCCGAGTCGAAGCGGAGGATGGACGTGGCGTGCGTGGGTACCTCCACCGGCACCGACGCGACGGTGCGCTCGGGCGCCGTCACCGCCAGCTCCTTCTCGGCCATCGCGTTCGCGCCCATGACGTCCCGCACCGGGCCCAACAGGTGGACCAGGGCGGCCACATGGTATGGACCCCAGTCGAGGACGGGCCCGCCGCCGGCCTGGAAGAAGAAGCCGGGGCTCGGGTGCCACGCCTGCACCCGGCTGGAGCGTACGAAGCTGGTCGCGGCGAACGGCGTGCCGATCAGGCCGTCGTCGATCGCGGCACGCGCGGTCTGCCCGGCGGTGCCGAGGAACGTGTCGGGGGCGCCGCCCAGCGTGCGGCCCGTCTCGGTCGCGGTCACCAGGTTGGCGCGCGCCAGCTCGGTGGTCGCGGCCAGCGGCTTCTCCGTGTAGACGTGCTTCCCGGCGCGCAGGGCCGCCTCGTTGAGGGGCGCGTGCACGGCGGGCGGGGTGATGTTGACGACGATCTCCACGTCGTCGTCGGCCAGCAGCTCCTCGGTGGTGCCGGCGGCCGGGATGCCGAACTCGGCCGCGGCCGTGCGGGCCCGGTCCAGGTCCACGTCGGCGACGCGTGTGACGGTCAGCTCGGGGAGGGTGGCGATGCCGGCGGCGTAGGCACGGAAGATCGAACCGGTGCCGAGTATGCCGACGTTGACGCTGCGGCTCATGCGGGATGGCTTCCCTTCGGGCGGGTTGGGTTCGGGGGACGAGACCTCCGCCGGGAAGTGCACGATCTTGCGTCAATCAAACACCGGGGTCGGGGGATGTCAAGGGTGTGCGCGTCAACTCATGACGCCGGCCGTGCCGTGCGCCTCCCGTCCCAGTCTGCGTTCCATCAAGTCCACCACCCCGTCCGGTGACAGCACATGTTCCACCGCGAGGACCGTGGCGCCGACGCGTCCGGCCCGGTCGGCGAGGGTGCTCGGTTCGAGGACGAGCCTGCGGGTGGCCAGGGGGAGTGCCTGGCGGTAGACCACCGAGCGCACCCCGGCGAGCAGTTCGTCGCCCGCGCCCGCCAGAGCGCCTCCGAGGACCACGCGGGCCGGGTTGAAGACGTGCAGCAGGAGGGCCACCACCTCGCCGATCCGCTCGGCTCCTGCGCGCACGACACGCAGCGCCTCCGGGTCGCCGTGGGCCACGAGGCGCGCCAGGTCGCCGGTGCCGCCGAGCCGCGAACTGGACGCCTCCCGGCCCGCGTTGAGGTGGCGGATCATCACCGCCGCCGAGGCCACCGCCTCCACGCAGCCGCTCTTCCCGCACCGGCAGACCACCTCGGACGCGCCACCGGAGGTGACGGGAAGGTGCCCGATGTCGCCCGCCGCGCCGTCCGCGCCGCGGTGCAGTTCGCCGTCCGCCGACACCAGGCCGCCGCCGATGCCGGTCGACACCTTCACGAACAGCAGCGGGAGCTGGTCCTCGGGCAGGCTGCGGGCCTCGCCCAGCGCCATCAGGTTCACGTCGTTGTCGACGAGCACCGCGCAGCCGAAGCGCTCCGCGAGCGCGTCGCCGACGGGGTACCCGTCCCAGCCCGGCATGATCGGCGGCCGGACCGGCGCCCCGGCGGCATGATCGACGGGGCCCGGCAGGCCGACCGCCACCGCGCACAGCGGGACACTCCCCTCGGCCGCCGAGGCGAGCAGCTCGCGCAGGGCCGCCTCCACCTCGCCGAGCACCGCCTCGGGACCCTGCGCCAGATCGACGGCTATATGGCCGGTGGCCAGCGGGTTCTGCGACAGGTCGGCGACGGCGAGGCGGGCGTCGCGCGCCCCGATGTCCGCCGCGGCGACGAGGCCCGCCCGCGGGTTGAGCGAGAGGAGCTGCGGCGGCCGGCCGCGTCCGGCGCGCGCGACGCCGCCGTCCTCGACCACGACCCCGGCCTCGATCAGGGCGTCCAGGTGGCGGGTGACGGTCGAGCGGGCGAGCCCGGCACGTTCCACCAGGTCACCGCGGTGCACGGCGATGCCGGACGCGATCAGCCGGGCCAGCGTGGAGTACAGCAGCCCGCCGCCGTCCCGGAACCGCAGCGTGGGGACGGACAGACGGGCTCGGACGGAGGCAGAGGTGGACATGGCTGCACACCGTACGCCCCGCTCACCATTTATGACTCTCAAGATGCAGTAACTTTCGCTTGTCAGGGCCAAATTGCATGTCCTACGTTCATGACCGGGACGAGTTACCTCTGCCGACGGTGTGCACGGCGCCATGCGTGTCATGTGCGTCATGTGTCGACGTCGAAAGGAGGGCGGCCGCGATGGCCCCGCCCGCACCACCAACCCCTGACCCGAAGGCCGTGCAGCTCCGCTCCGGGACGGTCCGCTCCGCGATCGTCGGCGCGGGCATGATCGCCGAGGTGCACCGCCGCTCGGTGCGCACCGCGGGAGGCCGGCTGACCGGCGTGCTCGCCTCCACCCCTGAGCGGTCGGTGGAGGTCGCCGCCGAGTGGTCGGCGCCCGGCCAACCCGTCGCCGCCTACGGGGACTTCGACGACCTCCTCGCGGACGCGGACGTCGACGTCGTGCACATCTGCACCCCCAACCGCACCCACGCCGCGTACGCCGAGCGTGCCCTCGCGGCGGGGAAGCACGTGGTGTGCGAGAAGCCCCTCGCGACCTCCGTGGCCGACGCCGAACGCCTGGCGCGCGCGGCCGACCGTGCCGGGACCGTCGCCGCCGTGCCGTTCGTGTACCGCTACCACCCCCTCGTACGGGAACTGCGCGCCCGCGCCCGCACCGGAGAGTTCGGCAACTGGCATCTGCTGCACGGCAGTTACCTCCAGGACTGGATGCTCGACCCGGACGCCTCCGGCTGGCGCGTGGACCCGGGAGCCGGAGGGGACTCCCGGGCCTTCGCCGACATCGGCTCGCACTGGTGCGACCTCGTCGAGTGGGTCACCGGCGAACGCTTCACGGAACTGACCGCGCACCGTACGGTCACCGTGCCCGAGCGGCCGGTGGCCGGCGCCAAGTCCTTCTCCGGGGCGACGAGTTCGGGGGAGCGCTCCACCGTCGCCACCGAGGACGCCGCCGCGCTGCTGCTGCGCACCGAGAGCGGGGCGCTCGCCTCGACCGTGGTGTCCCAGGTCTCCGCGGGCCGCAAGAACCGCCTCTGGTTCGAGCTCGACGGATCGGCCGGCAGCGCCGTCTTCGACCAGGAGAACCCGGACACCCTCTGGCTCGGCGGCGAGGACTCCTCCCGGATCCTGCACCGCGGCGCCGGACACACCTCGCCCGAGCAGCAGCGCCTCAACGTCGTACCGCCCGGCCACCCGCAGGGCTACGTCGACTGCTTCGCCGCGTTCGTCGCCGACGTGTACGCGGCCGTCACCACCGGCGAGACCCCCGAAGGGCTCCCGATCTTCGCCGACGGCCTGCGCTCGGCCCGTCTCGTCGACGCCTTCCTGACCTCATCCGCCAACGGCGCCTGGACAAAGGTGAACTGACCATGAGTGAACGTGGATTGAATTCGAGCCGGATCAAGCTCGGCATGCTCACCGCCTGCCTGCCCTCCTGGGACCTCGACAAGATCGCCGAATACGCCGCCGGCCGTGGCTACCAGGCCCTCGAAGTCGCCGTCTGGCCCGGAACGGGAGGCCGCGACTTCGAGGCCGCGCACCTGCCCGTGGCCACCTTCACGGGCGAGGACGAGGAGCGCACCCGCGCCCTCCTCGACCGCCATGGCCTGGAGATCTCCGCGCTCGCCTACTACGAGAACCACCTCCACCCCGACCCCGAGCAGCGCGCCGCCTACGGCACCCACCTCAAGCACGCCATCGACACCGCGCAGCGCCTCGGCATCCCGTACGTCGGCACGTTCATCGGCCGGGACTGGACGAAGCCGGTCGCCGAGAACCTCGCCGAGGCCGAGCGGATCTTCCCCGGGTTCGTGGAGTACGCGGGGGAGCGCGGCGTGAAGCTCATCATCGAGAACTGCGTGATGGAGGGCTGGCACCCCGACGGCTACCCCGGCAACCTCGCCTACTCCCCGGAGCTGTGGGAGTGGATGTTCGACCTGGGCCTCTACCTCAACTGGGACCCCTCCCACCTCACCTGGATCGGCATCGACCCGGTGGAGACCATCGCGCCGTACGCGGACCGGATCGTGCACGCCCAGGCCAAGGACGTCGAGCTGCGTCCGCACGACCGGCAGCGCTACGGGCACTTCGGTCCTGCCCGTGACCGTACGAAGAACCCCTGGGACATGGGCTGGTGGCGCTACCGCGTCCCCGGGCGCGGCCAGGTCGACTGGGGCACGGTGCTCGACCGCCTCTACGAGCACGGCTTCACCGGCACCCTCTCCGTCGAGCACGAGGACCCCGTGTGGGGCGGCACCCCGCAGAAGGTGATCCAGGGCCTCGACATCGCCCACAGCACACTCCGCCCGCTGATCGTCGACTGACACCCGGAGGACCGACCCACCATGACTTCCACCCCTGAGCCGACCGGCACCCTGGCCGTCCAACTCTTCAGCCTCCGCGAGGACCTGGACCAGGACCGCCCCGGCACCCTCGCCCGCCTCGCCGACCTCGGCTACCGGTACGTCGAGCCCTTCGGCTTCGGCGACTGGCGCACCCCCGCCGAGGAGCGCCTGGCCAAGGCGCGTGCGCTCCGTGCGGACCTGGACGCGGCGGGCCTGAGCGTCTGCTCCCTGCACGCCTCGATCGCCGCCGAGGGCCTCGCCACCCTCGCCGAGGAGTGCCGCATCCTCGGCACCGACACCGTGTTCATCCCGATCCCGGGCCTCGTCGAGGGCTTCGACCACCAGGTGTTCGGCGACCTGGACACCCTGACCCGGTTCGCCGCCCGCGTCGGGGAGGCCGCCACCGAACTGGCCGGTCACGGCATCCGCCTCGGCTACCACAACCACGAGCTGGAGTGGACGACGCTGCCCGACGGCCGCGCCGGCTACGACGTCTTCTGGGAACTGGCCGACCCGCAGGTCCTCGCCGAACTCGACGTCTACTGGGCGACCGTCGCGGGCCAGGACCCGACGGCCGTCCTCCGCGCCCTCGACGGCCGCGTGGTGGCCGCGCACCTGAAGGACGGCAAGGCGGTACGCCAGGAGCCGCAGACCCCGATCGGCACCGGCGACGTCGACGTCCCCGCGGCTATCAAGGCGGGCGGCCCCACCTTGGCCTGGCACATCGCCGAAATCGACACAACAGACCTCGACCGCTTCGACCTCCTGGCCCGCAACAGGGACGCACTACTGAACCTGGGCACGTCCAGCAACTGACAACAGGCCGATCACCTCGAGCGCTTGAGAGACGGTCACCTCAAGCCCCGGTGGCCACATCACGCGGCTCGAGCGTTTGAGGAGCGGCCGACTTCGAGCTTGTGTGACCACATCAAGCGGCTCGAGCGCTTGAGAAACGGTCACCTCAAGCCCCGGTGGCCACATCAAGCACCTCGCGCGCTTGAGAAGCGGCCGACTTCGAGCCTGTGTGGCCACATCACGCGGCTCGCGCGGGTGAGGAGCGGCTGGCCCCAAGTCCCTGTAGCCACATCAAGCCCCTGCGGCGATTGAGCAGCGGGGTCCGGGGCAGCGCCCCGTGACCGCAACCCCGCCGCGGCGCAACAACTCCCCCCACCCCCCAGGCTCGCAAGGAGGCGAACCATGGGATCCACCCCGCACCGCCCCGACTCGGCAGAATACGACCCGACAAGAACCGACCCCGCAGGTGACACCCCATCCGTCACCGCGGCCATCCCTCCCCCCACTCGCAAGGCCTCGCCCCGGCTCGTCGTCTTCCTCGCGATCGCCCAGGCCGGCCTGTACTTCGCGCTCCTCACGCCGGTCTACGTCAGCCTCACCCTGAAGTTGCAGACCCTCACCGCGGACGGCGACGCGGTCACCGCCCTGGCCACCGTGTCGTCCATCGGCGCGGCCGGCGCCTTCCTCGCCAACCCGGTCTTCGGCCGGATCAGCGACATGACCACGGGCCGGTTCGGGCGCCGCCGGCCCTGGCTGGTGACCGGCGCGGCCGGGCTCACCTGCTGCCTACTGGTGATCGCCGTGGCCCCCAACGTGGCCACTGTCGCGGTGGCCTGGCTGTTCGCCCAGATCTTCGCCAACGCCGCGCTCGCCGCGTACCTGGCCTCGATCGCCGACCAAGTGCCCACCCGCCAGCGCGGCAAGGTCTCCGGACTGGTCGGCCTGATGCAGAACGCGGGCGTGCTTGGCGCCGCGTACGCGGGTCAACTCCTCGGCAGCGACATGCTGTTGCTGTTCATGGTGCCGGGCCTCGTCGGCCTCGCCGCGATGGTCCTGTACGCCGTGATGCTCCCGGACGTCCCGCTGCGGGAACGCCCGCGGACCGACGGCGGCCTGCGTACCGCGGTGAAGACGTTCTGGGTGAGTCCCCGTCAACACCCGGACTTCGCCTGGGCGTTCGCGTCACGGTTCATGATGATCCTGGCGTCGTTCATGTTCACCACGTTCCGGCTGATGTATCTGGAGCATCAGCTCGACCTGTCCGTGAGCGAGGCCACCGGCGCGATGGCCACCGGCGTACTCGTCTACACCGTCGCCCTGATGGTCGCCTCGCAGTCCGCCGGCTGGCTGTCGGACAAGACGGGCCGCCGCAAGGCGTTCGTCGGGGGCGCCACCCTGCTCTTCGGTATCGGCACGTACATGCTGGTGCACGTGGAATCCGTAGGTGCCTTCTACTGGGCTGAGTTGGTGCTCGGCCTCGGTTACGGCATGTACATCGGCGTCGACATCGCACTGGTCATGGACGTGCTGCCGGACCCGGACAACGCGGCGAAGGACCTCGGCGTCTTCAACGTCGCCAACGCGGGCCCCCAGGCCCTCGCCCCGGGCCTCGCGGGCTTCCTCGTCACCACGGTCGGCGGTGACAGCTACGCGACGATGCTGCACGTGGCGGCGGCGATCTGCGTGGTGGGCGCGCTGGTGGTGATCCCCATCAAGAAGGTCCGCTGACCCTGACGTCCGCCCCCTCACCGAGCACCGCCAGCAGCCGCTCCTGGCTCACCACCCCGGTCAGCACCTCGTCCTCGACGACGGCGACGGGCTCCGCGGACCGCTGTGCGCACGGCGCGAACAGGTCGGCGAGCGGAGTGTCGGGGCCGACACGGGCGCAGGCCCGCGCGAGCAGCTCGGTGTCGGTGAGGTCCGCGCGGCCCGGGCTCGCGCGCACGGTGTCGGGGGACTCCATGATGGCGCCCGCGGTCAGGACCCGCGAACGGTCCACGTCCTGGATGAAGTTGGCGACGTAGTCGTCCGCCGGGCGGACCAGGATGTCTTCGGGCGTGCCGTTCTGCACGATGCGGCCGTCGCGCATGACGGCGATGCGGTCGCCCAGCCGCATGGCCTCGTTGAGGTCGTGCGTGATGAAGACGATGGTCTTCTTGAGCTTCCTCTGGAGGACGAGCAGCTGGTCCTGCATGTCCCGCCGGATCAGCGGGTCCAGCGCGCTGAACGACTCGTCCATCAGCAGCAGGTCCGCGTCCGTGGCCAGCGCACGCGCGAGGCCCACGCGCTGCTGCATGCCGCCAGACAGCTCGTCGGGGAAGGACTTCTCCCAGCCCTTGAGCCCGGTCAGTTCGAGGGCCTCGGCGGCCCGCCGCTCGCGCTCCGCACGCGGGACACCCTGCACCGCGAGGCCGTAGGCCGCGTTCTCGAGCACGCTGCGGTGCGGGAACAGCGCGAAGTGCTGGAAGACCATGCTGATCTTGCGGGAGCGGACCTCCCGCAGCTCCTTGGCGGGCAGCGCGGTCAGGTCCTCGCCGTCGAACTCCACGTGTCCGGACGTCGGCTCCGACAGGCCGTTGAGCATGCGCAGCAGCGTCGACTTGCCCGACCCCGACAGCCCCATGACGACAAAGATCTTGCCGGATTCCACCGAGAAGGAGGCGTCGATCACGCCCGCCGTGGTGCCTTCGGAGCGCAGCTCCTCGCGGTCGGTCCCGGTGCGGAGCCGCTCGACCGCCTCTTCCTGTCGCCTGCCGAACACCTTGTACAGGTGCGCGGCCTCGAGCCTGACTGACACGTGAACCTCTGTTCTCTTCGGCCTGCCCAAAGGTGTGAGTTCAAGCAACATCCGTTGGCCGTGGTGCCTGCCCCGTCTCCGGCGGGGCAAACGCCCGCGCCGCCTCCGCGAACGCCCGGTGCCGCGAGGTCTCGTCGGTGGTGCGCCACACCAGCGCCCACTCGGTCGTGGGCGCGTCCCGGACGGGCAGGAACTCCACGCCGGGGTGGCGGTAGTAGCGCAGGACGTGCTCGTTGAGCGGGCTGATCGCGGCGCGGGCGGCGACCTGGGTGAGGACCTCGTGGAAGGTGCGGACGCGGGGGCCGCGCGGGACCGCGCGCCCGCTGGGCGTACGGGTGGGCACCATGGCCTCGCCCCAGTCCCGCGGCACCTCCGGGCCGACGTCGAGGACGGTGCGGCCGGCCAGGTCCTCCATGGAGACGTCGGCGTGCCCGGACAGCTCGTGCCCCGCCCACACCGCGAGCACCCGGCCCTCCGTGAATACCACGGGGCCCACGGTCAGATCGGGCTCCTCGACCGGCAGCCACAGCACCAGCATGTCGACCTCGCCGCGGCGCAGCGGCCCGTACGGATCGCTGAAGTGGACCTCCCGCAGCCGCACCTCGCAGTCCGGGTACAGCTTGCGGAAGTGCCCGATGCAGGCGCGCAGTTCGTGGCCGAGCGCGCCCATCACCCCGAGCCCGAGCGTGCCGGAGACACCGCGGGCGGCGGCGGTGGCCTCCGCGATCGCGGCGTTGATGGCGTCCTGTCCCCGCCGCAGGCCATCGGCGAGGCGCCGTCCGATCGGTGTGAGCCGCACCGTCCGGCTGGTCCGCTCGAAAAGCGGCGCGCCGATGCGCCGCTCCTGCGCCTTGACCGCCTGGCTGACCCTGGCCGCCGAGATGTGCAGCCGCTCGGCGGTCCGGCCGAAGTGCAGCTCGTCGGCGAGCGTCAGGATGATCTCGATGTCCCGCAGTTCCACCCCTGCGTCCCCTCCCCATCGTTAACGCGGGGATTATCGCTCGTTGCCGAGGCGGCCGTTGATGCTTCGGCCGGCGGCGAGGACCCTTGGCCCGGGACGGCCGCCCCTGTCACCTCCGCGTTTCATCATTCCTCACCTCCTGAAGGAGGACGCCCGTATGTCCGTCACCGTCGTCATCGTCACCGTCCTGACGGCCCTGTGGGTCGGCTTCTCCGGCGTCTCGCTGCTGCGCCGGGCCGCGTTCGTCGTGGAACCGCTCGTCTCCTACGGGATCCCCGACACCTGGTGGCCCCGGCTCGCCGCGGCCAAACTCCTCGGCGCGGCAGGCCTGTTGGTCGGTCTCCCCGTGCCGGCCGTCGGCGTCGCCGCGGCGATCGGCCTGGTCCTGTACTTCGTCGGGGCGGTGATCACCGTGCTGCGGGCGCGGTCCTACAAGACGGTCGCGTTCCCGGTGCTGTATCTGGTGCCGGTCGTGGCGACGCTGGCCGTCGGGATGTGACCGTCACCGCCGGTCGTCGCCCGCGTAGAAGTCGGGGCGCTTCGGGATGCCCGTGGTGACGACCCGGCCCGAGGTGCGGGACTCGACGGTGGCGCCGGTGATGACGGTGGCCGCGTAGCCGTTCCAGGCGGAGGGCCCCGTCGGCGCCCTGCCCGCCGTGAGGTTCGCGACCCACTCGCGGAACTCGGTGTCGAAGGCGTCGGCGAACCGGCCCGTCCAGTCCGGCAGGATCGCCGTGCTGTGCGCGCCCGCCGTGCGCACGCCGACCGCCGCCGGGTCGGGCAGCCGCACGAGCCCGTCCTCGCCGACCGCCTCGCACTGGATGTCGTAGCCGTAACGGCAGTTGACGAAGACCTCCAGGTCGATACGGACGCCGCCCGCCGTCTCGAAGAGCATGAACTGGGGGTCGGTGAGGTGCGGGTGCTTGTGTGTCGTCGAGCGCGGGATGATCACCTGGGTGGAGACGATCTCGTCGTCCAGGAGCCAGCGCAGCACGTCGATCTCGTGCACGGCCGTGTCGAGCGCGGCCATGTCGGAGGTGTACGAGGCCGGGGACGAGGCGTTGCGGTGCGCGCAGTGCACCATCAGCGGGGTGCCGATCCGGCCCGCGTCGATGACCTCCTTGAGCTGCCGGTAGCCCTGGTCGAAGCGGCGCATGAAGCCGACCTGGACGAGCCGCGCGCCGTGCGCCCGCTCCGCCTCGACGATCTTCAGGCAGTCCTCGGGCGTGGTCGCGAGCGGCTTCTCGCAGAACACGGGCTTGCCCACGGCGATGGCGTTCAGGACGTGCTCGGCATGGGTCGGCCCCCACGACGTGACGAGCACCGCGTCGACGTCCTCGGAGGCGATCAGTGAGGCACCGTCGGCGTACACCTTCGCGCCGGGGTACCGCGCGGCCTCGGCGGCGCGCTCCGCGTCGATGTCGGTGACCGCGGTGACCCGGGCCCCGACGATCACGTCGGTGAGCCGTCGGATGTGTTCCTGGCCGATCCAGCCGGCCCCGATGACACCTATGCGCACGTTCTTCTCCTCAGACATCGCCGCTCACCTCGCGGAGCTTCTCCTCGACCTCGGCAGCGGTGGGCATGGCGTCCGAGCAGGCGAGTCGGCCGGCCACCAGCGCGCCCGCGGCGTTGGCGAACGACACCGTCCGCGCCACGTCCCAGCCCGAGAGCAGCCCGTGGCACAGCGCCCCGCCGAACGCGTCGCCCGCGCCGAGCCCGTTGACGACGTCGACCGGCACCGGCGGCAGCTCGGCGACCGCGCCGCCGCGGTCCATGGCGAGCACGCCCTTGGGGCCCTGCTTCACGACGGCCAGCTCAACGCCCGCCTCCAGCAGGGCCGTTGCCGCCGCGTACGGCTCCCGCTCGCCGGTCGCGATCTCGCACTCGTCGAGATTGCCGACGGCGACCGTGGTGTGGGCGAGCGCCTCGCGGTAGTACGCGCGCGCCTGAGCGGTGTCCTTCGAGGCCGTGTCTTTCCGGGCCGTGTCCTTCCAGAACATGGGCCGCCAGTCCAGGTCGAAGACCGTCGTCCCCCGCTTGTCCCGGTGCTGGAGCGCCGCCAGCGTCGCCGACCGCGAGGGCTCCTCGCACAGCCCGGTCCCCGTCATCCAGAAGATCCGCGCCGACGCCACCGCGTCGAGGTCGAGGTCGTCGGGTCGGATGTCCAGGTCCGGCGCCTTGGGCAAGCGGTAGAAGTACAGCGGGAAATCGTCCGGCGGGAAGATCTCGCAGAACGTCACCGGTGTCGGCGCGATGCCGGAGGTGCCGACGAACGAGGCGTCAACGCCGTAGCCCGCCAAGGCAGTTCGCACGAACTCGCCGAAGGGGTCATCGCCGGTCTTGGTGATCACCGACGTGCGCCGTCCGTAACGGGCCGCGGCGACCGCGACGTTCGTCGGGCTGCCGCCGAGGTACTTCCCGAACGTCGAGACCTCCGCAAGCCCTACGCCGGTCTGGAGCGGATACACGTCCACCCCCACGCGGCCCATGGTCAACACATCGAACGGCATCTCGGCTGGCGTCCCTTCGCTCCGCTACTGACGCGCTCTGGCCCGAGTACGATCGTCCTTGTTCAAATGTCCTGTCAATGGGTGGTCGGCCGCTCGGGCCGGCCCCACGTGTACGAGAGAGGCCGACCGGTGACACCGAGCGTTCCCGCCGACCCGACCGCGTTGCACCCGATGCCGGAACAGCCTCGGGTCGTCCTCCTGAAACCCCTGGTCAAGTCGCCGCTCATCGAGGTCGGCGCGTTCTCGTACTACGACGACCCGGACGACCCGACCGCCTTCGAGACCCGCAATGTGCTGTACCACTACGGTCCGGAGAAGCTGATCATCGGGAAGTTCTGCGCGCTGGGGGAGGGCGTGCGGTTCATCATGAACGGCGCCAACCACCGCATGGACGGCCCCTCCACGTTCCCGTTCCCCATCATGGGCGGGTCCTGGGCCGAGCACTTCGACCTCATCACCGGGCTGCCGGGGCGGGGCGACACCGTGGTCGGCAACGACGTGTGGTTCGGCTACGGCGCGATGGTGATGCCCGGCGTCCGCATCGGGCACGGGGCGGTGATCGCCTCCGGGGCCGTGGTCGTCGACGACGTCCCCGACTACGGCATCGTCGGCGGCAACCCGGCCCGCGTCATCCGCCGCCGGTACAGCGACGCCGACATCGAGCGGCTGCTCCAAGTGGCGTGGTGGGACTGGCCGTTGGAGCACATCACCGAGCACGTACGGGACATCATGTCGGGGAGCGTCGACGACCTGGAGCGGGCCGCGCCGACCGGCTGAGCCGGGGCGGCACGGCCCGCCGGTTTCGTCTCCAGGCTGCCCGTGGGCCGCCCGCCGTTCCCGTCCCCGTTCCCGTCCCGGGCTCAGTGCAGGCAGAGGCAGAACGGGTGGCCCGCCGGGTCCGCGTAGACCCGCCAGTTGGTGTCCGGGTGGAGCTGGTCCGTCCGCTCCAGGACGGTCGCGCCGAGGGCGAGCACCCGCTTCTCGTCCGCCTCGAGGTCGTCCACGTCGAAGTCGAGGTGGATCTGCTGCGGGCGCTCCTGGCCCGGCCACTGCGGCGGCCGGTACCCGTCCACCCGCTGGAACGCCAGGCGTGTCCCCTCGAACCCCACCACGTCGACCCAGTCGGGGTCCTCGGGGTCCAGGACCACCCGGCCGCCGAGCAGCTCCGCGTAGAACTCGGCGAGCTGTACGGGGTCGGCACAGTCCAGTGCGACCGCCTGCAGTTTTCGAATCACTTCCGGCACTCCTCGCTCTTCCGCCGCTTCTGCGACATCCTGCACGGGAAGTGTCGTACCCGCCACCGCGGCGGACACACCCGCCGCGGCGTCCCGCCGTCAGCCGCGACCGATCAAGTCCGGCACGGGCTCCGCCAGTTGCTCGACCCCGGCGTCCGGAGAGGCCGCGGCGACGGCGGCGCTCGGGCGTCGCCACAGCGGCTTCAGCCGGTAAGTGAACAGGTACACGATGACCGCGACACCCGCGGCGACGAGCATGCTCAGGTCGCCGGCTCCCGGGTGGGCCGAGGCGAAGGCCCCGGTGTAGATGTCGGACACCCAGAAGGGCACGGACGCCACCACGCCGGCCGCCCAGGCCACCAGGCCCCAGTCGACGACCCGGGAGCGGTCGTAGAGCTCGGCGATCCTGCGGGGGTCACTGCGCCCGCCCAGGTAGAAGTCGATCAGCAGCACGGCGGCGAACGGCGCGATGAAGTACGCGGTCAGGTTGAGGAAGACCTTGAACTTGTCCTCCGTGCCGGAGGCGCCCCACAGGCTGATGCCATAGGCGAGGACGCAGATCCCGGCGACCGCCTGGGTGCGGGTGACGGGGACCTTGAGGGTCTGGACGGAGATCGCGCCGCCGTAGACGTTGAGGAAGTTCTGGGCCAGCGCGGACAGGCCCACGGCGACGAGCGCGGGGACGGCGAACGGGCCCATCAGCTCGTGCAGGGCGGTGATGGTGTCCGAGCTGGAGGCGGAGGCGCCGACCACGACACCGAGGATGCCGAGCCAGGCGATGGTGAGGAAGTTGCCGAAGGCGGTGTACCAGGTGGTCTGCCGCACGACCTTCGCGGTGTCGGGCAGGTAGCGCGAGTAGTCGGAGGCGAAGGGCATCCACGCCACCAGGAACGCGAGGAACCAGCCACCGAGGGTGATCGAGCCACCGGCCGCGCCGACGTAGCCGTCCGCGTGCGGATTCGCCTCGAAGAGGCTGCCGCCGCGGACCACCGCCACGACCGTGATCAGTACGAACAGCGGAGTGAGGACGTACGTCAGCGCCCGCTGCAGGAAATTGATCATGTTGTAGCCGAAGATGGCCACGACGAGCTCGATCGCGGTGAGCAGCAGGGCGCACAGCCAGTACGGCAGGTGGCTCAGCTCGGCGAAGGCCTTGCCGCCGAGGATGACCGTGACGGCCGCCCAGCCCACACCGGAGAACACGTTGATGTAGGCGACGGGCACGAAGTTGCCGAAGAAGCCCAGCGGCCCCCTCGCCTGGATCTGCTGCGGCACACCGAGGCGGACGCCCATGCGCGACATGATGGCCATCAGGACGGCGCCGACGCCTGCGCCGACGACGATCGCGGCGGCGGCGGTGGTGAAGCTGAGCCCGAACCACGCGGCGCTGAAGCCGAGCAGGATGACCGGGAAGTTCAGCCCGGCCGCGAACCACACGAAGAACTGCGAACTCGGCTTGCCGTGCCGCTCACTGTCGGGGATGTGGTCGACACCGAACGGCTCGACCTTGGTGACGGCGCTGCCGTAGACAGGTGGGCCCTGTGCGTCATGAGTCATGGCGTGCTCCAAGAACGTGGGGTGCGGGGGCGGACGCGAGTCACCACGGAAGGGGCGCCGTCTGCGAGATGTCGAAGAAGCCGCCACCGCTGTAGACGAGCGGGGCGAGCTCAGAATGAGACGCCGACACTACACGTCCGGCGAATCCGGTGTGACTCCCGGCCTCCGGACGTTCCCCGGGGCCCACGTTCAAGGAGTGAGCGGGACCACGTTCCGCAGCGGCCTCCCCTCGACGCGTCGCCTCAGGTTGTCGAGGAAGAGGTCGGCCAGGGCCTCGCGGTGGCCGGTGGACTCGCCCGCGGTGTGCGGCGAGACGATGACGCCCGGCATGTCCCACAGGGGCGACGTACGGGGGAGCGGTTCCTCGGCGAAGACATCCAGAGCCGCGCCCGCCAGGCGGCCCTCTGCCAGGTGGGACGTCAGGGCCTGCTCGTCGACCAGGGCGCCGCGGCCCACGTTCACCAGGCGCGCGCCCGGCTTCATCGCGCGCAGCGCCGCCGTGTCGACCATGCCCCGCGTCTGGTCGGTCAGCGGCGCGGCCAGCACCACGTAGTCCGCTTCCGCGAGCGCGCCGCGCAGGGTGGCCGGTCCGTGCACGGAGCCGAAGTCCGGGTCGGTAGGGCGGGCGGTGCGGCCGGCCCCCGTGACACGCATGCCGACCGCCGAGAGGAGTCGGGCGACGGCCCGGCCGATGGGGCCCGTGCCCCACACCAGGGCGGTGCGGCCGGTGACGGTGTCGCTGTCGCGCGGGCGCCACTCGCGGCGGCGCTGGTGTTCCAGGGTGCCCGGCAGGTCCTTCGCGAGGGCGAGGACGAGGCTCAGGACGTACTCGGCGATCGGGCGCTCGTACACGCCGCGGGAGTTGGTGAGGGTGAGGTCAGGGTTCGTGGTCAGGGCCGGGAAGAGGAAGGGGTCGACGCCCGCCGACGCCGCGTGCACCCAGCGCGGCGCCAGATCCGGGTCGTCCGGCCACGCCTTGCGCAGGGCGGGCGTGAGCGTGATCCACGCGAACAGGGCGTCCGCGCCGGGCAGGAGGTAGGGCAGCTCGTCCTCGGTGGAGTAGACGGTCTCCGCGAGTTGCTCGATGCGTTCCGTGGCGGGCGGGAGCGTGCTGCCGTGGAGGACGACCAGGCGGCCCCGGGGATGGATCGCGGTCATGGTGGTTGCCTCGTGGTCCGTTCGGGAGGAGGTGGTGTCAGCGCACACGGTCGAGCGTGCGGTAGAAGGCGCCGGCGAACGGCAGGAACCAGGCCGTGCCGTTGTAGAGCGGGATGCGCGGCGCCGGGAGGCCACGCACCGGGCTCGCCTCCGGGCGGCCCGCCATGACCTGAGCCATCACCTTCCCCATGTACGTGGCCATCTGGACGCCGTGCCCCGCGTACCCCATGGAGTAATGGATGCCGTCCTCGGTGCGTCCCGCGTGCGGGATGCGGTCCATCGCGAAGCCGACGCTGCCGCCCCACAGGTACTCGACCTTCGTGGCGCCCAGTTGCGGGAAGACCGTGCGCATGTCGCGCAGCAGGATGGCGCCGCTCTTCTTGTCGTTGGTGGGATCGGAGGGCGCGAAGCGGGCCCGGCCGCCGAACAGGAGGCGGTTGTCGGGGGTCAGCCGGTAGTAGTGGCCGATGTTCTTGGTGTCGACGATGAGCCGGCCGCGCGGGATCAACTTCTGGGCGAGGCTCTCACCGAGAGGCTCGGTGACGACGATGAAGCTGCCCACGCACACCTGCTTGCGCCGCAGCCACGGAAATGCCTTCCCGGTGTACGCGTCCGTGGCCATCATGACCTGCTCGGCCCGGACCACTCCGCGCTCCGTCTGGACCGTGAACTTCCCGTCGCCGCCACGCCGCACGCCGCTCGCAGCGCACCGCTCGTGGATCTGCACCCCGGCCCGCTCGGCCGCCTCCGCCAGGCCGTGCACGAACTTGCCCACGTGCAGGACCGCGCTCAGCGGGTCCAGCAGCGCGCCGTGGTAGACGTCGGAGCCGATCTCCGAGCGCAGCTCGCCGGGCCCGATGAGCTGCGTCTCATGCCCGAAGTGCCGTGCCAGGTCCCGCTGTTGGGCCTTCTGGTGCGCGAAGTGCTCGGGCCGCGCCGCGACCCCGAGACGCCCGACCCGCCGGAAGTCGCAGTCGATCGACTCCTCGGACACCAGCTCCTCGACGGTGTCGACCGCGCGCCGGTACGCGTCGTACAGCTCCTTGGCGCGATCCAGACCGTAGCGGCGGATCGCCTGCCGGACGCCGATGGTGAAGCCCTGATTGCACATGGAACCGTTGCGGCCGGAGGCGCCGGAGCCGACTTTGTCCCGTTCCACGAGGGTGACACGCAGGCCGTCGCGCGCGGCGTGCAGCGCGGTGGACAGGCCGGTGAGGCCCGCTCCGACGACGACCAGGTCGGTCTCCTCGGGCAGCGGCTTGCCGGAGCGGTCGGGGAACGCGGGGGCGGTGTCGATCCAGAAGGGAATGTGCTTCAGCGTCAACGCGGGCTCCAGGAGGAAGAGTTGGGCGCCGCCGCCCCGCGGGAGGTCCGGGGGCGGCGGGCGGTTCAGCAGCCGAGCAGCTCGGGAAGCCCGCTCATCTCGCTCATCTCGTCGTACGGCTGGTACGCCTCCGAGCCTCGGTTGGACTGCCGGTTGATCCACACGCGGCGCTTGATGCCCAGGTCGTAGGTCGGGATGATGTCGTACTCCCAGCCCTGCGCGCAGTGGATGACCTGCGCGGGAGCGATGTCCATCTTCTTGTACGCGAACTCGAAGGTCTGCCGGTCGGGCTTGTAGGCGCCGGCCTGCTCGGCCGTGATGACGTGGTCGAAGTCGACGCCGATCAGCTCGATGTTCTTCTTGATGTAGTCGTCCATGGTGTTGGAGATGATGCAGATCTCGTAGCGCTCCTTGAGGCGGCGCAGTGCCTCGGGAACCTCCGGGAACGGGCCGAAGGTGGGCACGATGTCGACGATGGCGTCACCGTCCGCCTTGGTGTAGCGCAACCCGTGCAGGCGCATCGCCTTCTCCAGGCTGGAGCGCAGCACCTCGTCGTACGGGCGGTACGCCTCGAGCACCGCCTGGTAGCGCATGACGCGGAAGTTGTCGAGGAACTCCCGTGCGTCCACGCCGACTTCGTCGATGCGGTCCTGGAGCAGCTCCTGGGTGGGGCCGCTCATCTTGAAGTCGACGAGGGTGCCGTAGGCGTCGAAGGTCACGATCTCGCGCATGGGGGATCTCCGATCAGAGAGTGGTGAGGGTGTGCGGAGGCGGGTGTGTACGGGCTGGTCAGGGGTTCGGCAGGATGCCCTTCTGGCGTCCGCCGCTCAGCTTGCGGACCACCGCCACGAGCGCGAGCGCCGTCGCGGTGAGGGCGATGAGTACGGTGCTGATCGCGGTGACGGTGGGGTCCATGTCGTACTGCAGGGCGTTGAACACCTCGACGGGCAGCGTCCTGGTCCCGGCCGTGGACAGGAACTGGGCGATGAAGAACTCGTCGAAGCTGGTGATGAACGAGAACACGGCCGCCGCGATCAGTCCGGGTGTCGCCAGCGGGAGCGTGACGCGTCGCGCGATAGTGGCACGGTTCGCACCCAGGCTCGCCGCCGCGTCCTCGAGACGGGAGTCGATGCCGCGCAGCGTCGACACCATGATCATGACGGCGATGGGGGCGGACAGGACGGTGTGGCCGAGGGCCATGGCGATCGGGCTGCCGACCATCGAGAGGTCGTTGAAGAAGAGGAACAGGCCGAGTGCCACGACGACTTGGGGGACGAGGAGCGGCGCGAGCACCAATCCGTACACGGCGGATCTGAGGGGCAGGGTGCCGCGGGTCAGGGCGGTGGCCGCCGTCACTCCGAGGATGAGCGAGAAGACGGTCGTCAGGGCGGCGACCCCGCAGCTCAGCGTGATCGCGGTGGGCCAGTCGCTGCCGGCCGCGAACACCTCGCCGTACCAGCGGGTGCTCAGTGTCTTCGGCGGGAAGGTCCCGACGCCGTCGGCGCCGAACGAGGTCACGACGATGACGGCGAGCGGCAGCGCGAGGAAAAGGAGGACGACGGTCGCGGCGGCGGTGCGGGCGGCGGAGCCCGAGCGAGTGGCAGGCAGCTCGATCACGGTGTCACCCCCACGGACTGACGGAGTGTCCTCTCCCGGCGTCTGCGCACCAGTTCCAGCACGCCGAGCCCCAGGAACGTAAGGAGCAGAAGGATCACGCCGAACGCGGCGGCCTGGTTCCACTGGTTCTGCTTCATGACCTGCTGGTCGATGAGGGCCGAGACGACGGTCTGGTGCTCGCCGCCCATCAACGCCGGGGTGATGTAGTAGCCGAGGCAGAGGATGAAGCTCAGCAGGCCCGCGGCCACCAGGCCGTGCGAGACCAGCGGCAGATAGATCCGGCGGAACACGGTGAACCGGCTCGCCCCGAACCCGGCCGCCGCGGCGAGCAGCCGCCGGTCCACCGAGCGCATCGTGCCCTGGAGCAGCAGCACCGTGTACGGGAGCATCACGGAGGTGGTGCCGATGACGACGCCGGTCTCGTTGTAGAGCAGCGAGTACGGTGCGCCCGGCACGTGCAGGGAGGTCAACACCTCGTTGAGCAGGCCGTGTTCGCCGAGCAGGATGATCCAGCCGTAGGTGCGGACCAGCGCGCTGATGAAGTGCGGGACCACCACGATCAGCATCGCGAGCGCCGCGAACACCGGACGCATCCGGGAGATGGCGTGGGCCAGGACGAAGCCGATGACGAGGCTCGCCACCGAGCTCTCCAGCGAGATCCGCAAGGTGGTGAGCAGTACGGACAGATTGGCGCCCGCGAGCGCGTCGGCGTACCAGTGCAGGGTGAAGTCGCCGGTCGTGCCCTGCAGGCTGAGCGCGAGCACACCCACGATCGGGTAGACGAAGAGGAGGGCGAGGAAGACGACGGTCGGCGCGGCGTTGGCCAGGCCGAGGCGGGTGCGGCGACCGCCGAGCGCCCGGAACGTGCGGGGCACGAAGGACGTCACCGTGGCCATGGTCATCCCGCCTCCGCCGCGTCGAAGAGGGTGACGTCGTCGGGGTCCGCGCGCAGGCCGATGCGCTCGCCGGTGTGTGGAGGGCGCGCGGAGGACAGCTCGATCCGCACGGGCAGGGCGTGCGGGTCGGCTCCGTCCGGGCGCAGGGAGACGCGGGTCAGCGTGCCCACGTACGTCACCAGCTCCACGGTTCCGGTCAGCGCACCCTCGTCGGCCGGACACGGCAGCAGCCTGCCGGGCCGGACGGCGGCACGGACCTGGTGGCCGGCCGCGTACGGATGGGGGCGCGTGGTCAGGTGGCCGCCCGTGTCGAGGCGCACCCGTGTGCTGTCGCCGTCCCGTGAATCGACCGTGCCGGGCAGGAAGTTGGCGGCGCCGAGGAAGTCCGCGACGAACGGGGTTCGGGGGTGCTCGAAGAGCTCGCGCGGGGTATCGAACTGCTCGATGCGGCCGTCCCGCATGACCGCGATCCGGTCGGAGAGGACGAGCGCCTCCTCCTGGTCGTGCGTCACGTAGACGACGGTGAGGCCCAACTCCCTTTGCAGTGACTTGATCTCGGTCTGCATCTGGTCGCGGAGCTTCTTGTCCAGCGCGCCGAGCGGCTCGTCCATCAGCACCACGGGCGGCCGGTAGACGAGGACCCGGCACAGGGCGACCCGCTGCTGCTGCCCGCCGGACAGTTCGGCGGGCCGGCGTCCCGCGAGCCCGGACAGGCCCGCGGATTCGAGGACCTCGCCGACCCGGCGGCGTATCTCCTCCTTCGGCACACCCCGCAGTTCCAGTGGAAATGCGATGTTCTGACCGACGGTCATGTGTGGGAACAGCAGGTACTGCTGGAACACGAAGCCGAAGTCCCGCTTGCCGGGGGCGAGCCGGGTCACGTCGCGGCCGCCGACCAGGACGCTCCCGGAGTCCGGCTCCGTGAACCCGGCGATCATCATCAATGTGGTTGTCTTGCCCGACCCGGAGGGACCGAGGAAGGTCACGAACTCGCCCTCCGCGATGTCCAGTTCGACATCGTCGACGACGGTGGCGCCGGCGTACGACTTGCGCAGCGCGGACGCGGTGAGGAACGGCGTCGCGGGTGCGGTGGTGGCGGGCCCCGGCGCGAGGAGGGACTCAGACATTCGCCCACTCCTGCCAGCGTTTGGCGACGGCGTCCTGATTCTTGTCCCACCAGTCGACATCGAGGTCGAAGCCCGTCTTGAGGTGCGCCGCGGACGTGGGAAGTCGTTCGAGGTCACCGGTGGAGAGCCGCTTGAGTGCGGCGGGTACGACGGGTCCCTGCGGGAAGATCTTCGCCAGCGCGGCCTGCACCTCGGGCCGCAACGAGTAGTCGATGAGCCGGTACGTGGTGTCGAGCTTCTCGCTGCCCTTGGGGATCGCCCAGCCGTTGGTGTGTCGCCGGGCGCCCGCCCACTGATAGGCGACCGGCTGACCCTGCTTGATCAGATCGTCGGCGCGGCCGTTCCACAGGCTCGTCAGCGCGACTTCCTTGCGTCCGATCAGGAGGGCCGGCATGGCGCCGGTGTCCCAGAACTTCTTCACGTCACCGCGGATGCGGGTCATCGCCTTGAACGCGCGGTCGACATCGAGCGGATACAGCTCGTCGAGCGCCACCCCGTCGGCGAGCAGGGCGAACTCCAGCTCCGGGACGTCGGCGTCGAGGCTCTGCAGGGAGCGGGGACCGGAGAACTTCGAGGTGTTCCAGAAGTCGGCCCAGTTCCTGGGCGTACGGGCAAGCGAATCCTTGCGGTACGCCATCAGGCTCGCCCAGGTGTTCTTGCCGATGGCGTACTCGGTGCGCAGATGGTCCGGGACGGGCCCCGCGTGCTTCAGGCGGTCGTGGTCGAGGGGGTGAAGCGCCCCCGCCCGCGCCATCTTCGGATACACGAGCAGCGAGTTGTCGATGACGTCGAACTGTGGATCGCCCTGCTTGATCTGCGCGAGGATCTGCGCCGACTGGTAGTTCACCGTCGTGATGGAGATCCCGGTCTCTTTGGAGAACGGGTCGTAGACGGCCTTCCGCAGCGCGTCGCCGTACGTGCCCCCGCTGTTGCTGACGACGAGGGACTTGCTCGACTTCCCGCCCGACGCGCCGCGGCTGGTGCCGCTGCCGCATCCGGCGACAGCGGCGGCGGCGGTGACACCGCCTGCGGTACGCAGCAGGGACCTGCGGGGTATCCGGGTGGCTCCCAAGGCAGACGCCTCCTGGGGATCGGGGGTGGGTCAGTGCGTGTGTGGGGGAGGTGTCTCAGTTGGCGTGCGTGGGCCGCGGCGCGAGGAAACCGATGGGATGCTCGGTCTTCCCGTCGAGCGCGAGGTCGGCGGCGATCTCACCGAAGCCGGGAGACATCTTGAATCCGCTGCCCGAGAAGCCGGCGAGGACGAGGATGTCCTCGGCTCCGGGCAGCGGCCCGACGAGCGGATTCGAGGACTCGGTGTAGCCCTCCATGTAGACGTTCAGGCGCACCGGGTCGGGGTGGAGGTCGGGCATGAGGTCCGCGATGAGCGTGCGGAACGTCTCCAGCTCCTCCGGGTGCTGCACTTCGCGATCCAGCCGCTCGGGGTCCCGCACGAGCCGGTGCTCGGGCCGGGAGAGCCCGATCTTCACGGTCAGCCTGTCGGGGGAGGGGAGGCCGTAGCAGTCGCGCGGGGCGCTGCGGACGAACGGGGGAGCGCCGTGCGCGAACCAGTCGTGCGTCGTCGGCACGTGCCAGGAGCTGATCAGGCGGCGGACCTCCACCGGGCGCGGCAGATCGGGCAGCAGCAGATTCACCCAGGGCCCCGCCGTCACCACGACCCGGTCGACGCGGTCCACGCCGTGGTCCCCGATCACGTCCACACCTCCGCCGGCCACGGGCCGAAGCTCGCGGACCGTGCAGTAGCGGCGCAGCGTCGCCCCGAGCTGTTCGGCGCGGCGGGCCGCGCTCAGCACGGAGGCCTCGGGGCGGATGATGCCGCCCTCCCGGTCGAGGACCGCGATGTGCCCCTCGGGCATCCGGTGCATCGGGTAACGGTCGGCCATGGCACGGGGGTCGAGCACCTCATGGTCGAGGCCGTGCGTCTCGCTGGTTTCCAGCAGCGTACGGATCGGCCCGGAATCGGCCTCACCCATGATCAAGGCACCGCTGCGGCGCCGCAGTTGACGGCCGGTGTCCCGCTGCAACTCCTCCCACAGCCGGTCCGCGAGGGCGAGGACCGGCCGGTACGCGGGCTCGCCGAGGTGTGCCGCCCGGTAGATCCGGCTCTCGCCGCCGGCCGCGCCCCGGTCGTGCCCGGGGGCGTAGCGGTCGTAGCCGATGACATCGGCGCCGCGAGCGGCGAGGCGCCACATGGTCTGGCTTCCCATGGTGCCGACACCGACCACTGCGATACGCGGACGAGCGGTCATACGGATCTCCTCTCGCACCGGAACCGGACCTGTCGGCGGCCTTCGGCGAGCGCCGTCCTCCGGTGCCCCACACTCTCGGCGCGGACGCAGGCGCAGGTCAACGCACACTCTGTTCCGTCCAGCGGCCGTGTGTTGACGTTCTGTTCGCGCGCCGTCGCGACCGGTGTCCGGACTTCGAAACGTAACAACAGCTGTCTTGTCGGGACCCCGAAGCCCTGTCAACGTGATCGAAATGCACCCCGAGAAGGCGCCGTCCCGCACCCGCACCCGGTCGCTCAGCCTCCGCGAGGTACTGGAACTGCCCGTGCTCAGTGAGGGACTGCCCCGCGTCCTGGCGGGCGGGAACCGACTCGACCGCGCGGTGCGCTGGGTCCATGTCACCGAGCTCCTCAACCCCGCCGACTTCCTGGAGGGCGGGGAACTGCTCCTCACGACGGGCATGCCCTACCCGGAGGACGCGTCACGGCTGAGCGGATACGTGGATCAGCTCGCGGACGTCGGTGCCGCCGGGCTCGTCGTCGAACTCGGCTACCGCTACCGGCGCGTGCCCGCCGAACTCGTCGCCGCCTGCCAGGCCCGCGAGCTGCCGCTGATCGAGCTGGCCCGCGGCGTCCGTTTCATCGATGTCACCCAAAGCGTGCACGCCCTCATCCTCGACGCGCAGGGCGAACTCCTGCGCCGCGGACGGCAGATCCAGGAGGTGTTCACCGCCCTGACGCTGCGCCGCGCCGACGCGGAGGAGGTCATCCGCACGACGGCGGAACTCACGGGCGCCCCGGTCGTCCTCGAGGACCTCACCCACCGTGTCCTGATGTGCGAACTCCTCGGCCGCCCCTACGAACCCGTGGTCTCCGCCTGGTCCCGTCGCTCACGCGCCACGCCGACCCCCGACCGGGTCGCGCCCAGCGGCCCCGAGGGCTGGCTCGTCGCCTCCGTCTCGGACCACGGAGGCCCGTGGGGCCGCCTGCTCCTCCTCCCGCAGTCGGCGGACTCCGACGCCGACCCGGAACACCGGATCGTCCTCGAACAGGCCGCCGTCGCACTGACCGTGGCCCGGCTCACCGGACCCGCTGCCTGGGAGCGCCGCGCCCACCGCTCGGTCCTGCGCGACCTGCGCGCCGGGCGCTTCCGCTCACCGGCCGACGCCCGCGCCCGCGCCGAGGCCCTCGGTCTTCCCGCCCACAGCCACCGGCTGTTCGCGGTGGCCATCCGGCACCCGGACCCCACCGCCGCGGACGACAAGCTGGACGAGCGGATCGCCACCGAACTCGCCCACTCCGGGGTCCGCGCCCTGGTCGGACGCATCGGCCCCGGCCTCATCGCCGCCGTCCTCGCGCTCGCCCGGGCCAGCGCCTGGCAGCCCGTCGCCGAACGGATCGGACGCCTCGCCCGCGACGAGATAGGGCCCGGCTCCGTCGTCGCGATCGGTCCCGGTGTCACCGACCTCGGATCCCTCGCCCACTCCTTCCGCGAGGCCGAACAGACGGCGGAGGCCGTCGACCCGGCCACCACGGACCGCTGGTTCCACGTCCCCGCCGACATCGGCCTCCCCGAACTCCTGCGCCTGCTCCGCGAGGACGCCCGCCTCCAGCGTTTCGCCGAACGTCACCTCTCCCGCATCGTCGACCACGACGACCGCAACGGCGGCGACCTGCTCCCCACCCTGCGTGCCTACCTCGCGGCGGCCGGCAACAAGTCCCTCGCGGCGAAGGAGGCCGGGGTGTCACGCCAGGCCCTCTACCAACGTCTGCGCTCCATCGAGCGGTTGCTCGGCTGCGACCTGGAGTCGGGGGAGCAGCGGACGGGACTGCATGTGGCGGTGATGGTGCTGGACTGCGGGTGAAATCAGGTGGCGGACACCGGGGCCCGTCGTGTGTCATCGACCGCATGACCATCGAGTTGGGAGCGCCGCGCGTCGACGCGCTGGGTGAGGTCGTCGACGTTCTGCGGGCGTGGCAGCACGATACGGCGCCGATGCAGCTGCATCCCGGCGACCTGGGCTGGTACTGGCGATACGGCGCGGAGCGGACCGCCGCGGCGGTGCGGACGTGGCGGCGTGGTGGGCGGATCGTCGCCGTCGGACTGCTGGACGGCCCCACCCTGCTGCGGCTGACCCTCGCGCCACACGCCCACCAAGACGTGGAGCTGGCGCGGCAATTGCGTGGCGACGTGGGGGAGCCGGGGCGTGGTGTCCTGCCCGACGGGCCGGCCGACATCGAGGCCCCCCGGGGCGCCCTGGTGCACGACCTCCTGGCCGGGGCCGACTGGCGCACCGGCGAGGCGTGGACGCCGCTGCGCCGCGATCTCACCGAGCCGGTCCGGCTCCCGGCCGTCCGGATCGAGGTGGCGGGGCCCGAGCGGGCGGAGGCGTACGCCGCCGTGCACCGGGCGGCGTTCGACGGGTCGACGTTCGACACGGAGCGCTGGCACGCCATGGCTTCCGGAGCGCCGTACGGGGAGGCGCGGTGTCTGCTCGCGTACGACGACGGGGGCGCGGCCGTGGCGGCGGTGACGGTGTGGTCGGCGGGGCCGGGACGGCCCGGGCTGCTGGAACCGATGGGTGTGCACCGGGACCACCGCGGTCGCGGTCACGGTGCGGCGATCTCCCTCGCCGCGGCGGCCGCGCTCCGCGAACTCGGCGCGTCGAGCGCCCTCGTGGGCACACCGAGCGCCAACACCGCGGCCGTCGCCACCTACAAGGCGGCCGGCTTCCACCCGCTCCCCGAGGTCAGGGACCGCTGCCGGGAGGCATAGCGGCGCCTCTAGTCACCCACCGCGCCGTCGGCCATCTCCCGCAGGATGTCGATGTGCCCGTTGTGGCGCGAGGTCTCCTCGATCAGGTGCATCAGGATCCAGCCGAGGGTGACATGTGTGCCGTCCCTGACCGGGCGCTTCGCCGTCGCCGACAGGTCCGTGTCCGCCACCAAGCCGCGGTAGCGGGCGCTCTGTTCCTCGTACTCGGCGACGAGTTGGGGGATCGGGGTCTGGGCGCCGAGCCGCATCTCGCGGTCCGGGTCCTCGTCCGTCCACGGGCCCGCGTCCTCCTCGCCGAGGAAGATCACCTGGATCCAGTGGTACTCGACCCACCGAAGGTGGTTGATCAGGCCGCCCAGCGTCATCAGCGGCGAACCGGGCAGCGGCGCCGCGCCGCCGTGCTCGGGCGCGAGGTCGGCGCACTTGGCGACGGCCGTGGCGCGCGCGTAGTCGAGGAAGGTCGTGAGCATCGTGCGCTCGTCCCAGGACGGCGGCATGTCGGTGCGTGTCATGGCGCGATCCTGGCACGCGGCGCCAGGCCCGGGTAGCGGATTTCGCCGTCCCCGCTACACCGCGCCCGCTACACCGCCCCCGCTACACCGCCCCCGCTACACCGCGCCCGCTACACCGCCCCCGCTACACCGCCCCCGCTACACCGCGCCCGCTACACCGCGCCCGCTGTACCGTCCCCGCCACACGCCCCCGCTACACCGCCCCGGCCCCGTCCAGCCGCTCCCGCAGCGTCCCCGCGAACTCCTCCGCGCGGCCGAGCTGTTTGCGCAGGTCCGCGACGCGGTCGGCCGCGGCCTGCTCGAAGTGGCGTACACGGTCCAGGAGTTGCTCGCGCTCGTCGCCCTCGGGCGGCGGGGTCGCGTCGAGGCGGTCCGTGGCGTCCAGGAGGTCCCGCATCTGGTCGAGGGTGAAGCCGAGCGGTTTCATGCGGCGGATCACCATCAGCCGGGCCACGTCGTTCTCGGTGTAGAGGCGGAAGCCGCCCTGCGAGCGGGCGGACGGGATGACCAGGCCCGTCTCCTCGTAGTGCCGGATGGTGCGCAACGACAGCTCGGTCCGCGTGGCGACCTCGCCGATCTGCATGTGCTCGCTGCTCACGCGGCGCCTTTCTCCGTGTCTGCGTGGTGTCACCGAGGCCACAGTCGGCGACACCGATCTCTACCCTAACGTTAGGGTAGAGTTGCTGGTCGTCAGGGTCGGCCGTGCGCCGCCCGTCCTTCCGTACGCACAGGCCGCGTGACGCCGGTGTGCCCGACCACGACAGGTTACTTTCTCTTGTCCCCCTCCTCCGCGCCTTCCGTCCCGTCCCCGGCCGCCCGGCTGCGGCGCCTGCGCCCCGACTGGTGGTCCGACCCGAAGGTGTGGCGCACCGAGATCCTGGCCGGGCTCGTGGTGGGGCTCGCGCTGATCCCCGAGGCGATCTCGTTCTCGGTCATCGCGGGCGTCGACCCGCAGATCGGTCTGTTCGCCGCGTTCACGATGGCGGTGACGATCTCCATCGTCGGCGGGCGGCGCGCCATGATCTCGGCCGCCACCGGCGCCGTCGCGCTGGTGATCGCGCCGCTCAACAGGGAGCACGGGTTCGGTTACCTGGTCGCCGCGGTGATCCTCGCCGGTGTCTTCCAGATCGTCCTCGGCTCGCTCGGCGTCGCGAAGCTGATGCGGTTCGTGCCGCGCAGCGTGATGGTCGGCTTCGTCAACGCGCTCGCCATCATGATCTTCATGGCCCAGGTGCCCGAGATGACGGACGTGCCGTGGGCCGTCTATCCGCTGATCGTCGCCGGGCTCGCGCTGATGGTGTTCTTCCCGAAGGTCACCAAGGTCGTCCCCGCCCCGCTCGTCTCCATCGTCATCCTGACGGTCATCACGGTCGCCGCCGGGATCGCGGTGCCGACCGTGGGGGACAAGGGCGCGCTGCCGTCCTCGCTGCCGGTGCCGGGGCTGCCGGACGTGCCGTTCACCCTGGACACGCTGAAGATCATCGCTCCGTACGCGCTCGCCATGGCGCTCGTCGGGCTGATGGAGTCCCTGATGACGGCGAAGCTGGTCGACGAGATCACCGACAGCCGCTCGTCCAAGACCCGCGAGTCGATCGGCCAGGGCATCGCCAACATCGTTACGGGTTTCTTCGGTGGCATGGGCGGCTGCGCCATGATCGGGCAGACGATGATCAACGTAAAGGTGTCCGGCGCGAGGACCCGCCTGTCGACGTTCCTCGCGGGTGTGTTCCTGATGGTGCTGTGCGTGGTCTTCGGGCCCGTCGTCTCCGAGATCCCGATGGGCGCGCTCGTCGCCGTCATGGTGATGGTGTGCTTCGCGACGTTCGACTGGCATTCCATCGCCCCGAAGACGCTGAAGCGGATGCCGGCCGGCGAGATCGTCGTGATGGTGCTGACCGTCGTCGTGGTGGTCGCCACCAGCAACCTCGCGATCGGCGTCGTCGTCGGCTCGATCACCGCGATGGTCATCTTCGCCCGCCGCGTCGCCCGCGTCGCGAACGTCACCTCGGTCACCGACCCCGACGGCGGCCAGGTCGTCTACTCGGTCACCGGTGAGCTCTTCTTCGCGTCCTCCAACGACCTGGTCACGCAGTTCGACTACGCCGGCGACCCCGACAAGGTCGTCATCGACCTCTCCGCGACACACGTATGGGACGCCTCGTCGGTCGCCGCGCTCGACGCGATCGAGACCAAGTACGCGGAGCGCGGCAAGACCGTCGAGATCGTCGGCTTCAACCCGGACAGCGCGGCCCTGCACGGAAAGCTGAGCGGCGAACTCACCGGCAGCGGCTGACTGCCGAACCCGGGCCCACGCGTGACCCGGACCCGGACTCGGAACTACTTGGGTTCCGTCGCGATCTGGATGAGGTTGCCGCAGGTGTCGTCGAGTACGGCGCTCGTGACCGGGCCCATCTCCAGCGGCTCCTGGGTGAAGTGCACGCCGAGCGCGGTCAGCCGCTCGTACTCGGCCTGCACGTCGTCCACGGCGAACTGGGCGAGCGGGATGCCGTCCGCGATCAGCGCGTCCCGGTAGGGCTTGACGGCCGGGTGACCCGAGGGCTCCAGGAGCAGCTCGGCGGCGTCGGGCTCCTCGGACGACACCACGGTCAGCCAGCGGACGCCCCCGCCCAGATCCACGTCGTGCTTCTTCTTGAAGCCGAGGATCTCGGTGTAGAAATGCTCCGCCTTGGCCTGGTCGTCGACGAAGACGCTGGTCATGTGGATCTTCATGAGGTGCTCTCTTCCGGGTCCTGTGCGGGGTCTGCCGACTCGAGCCACCGCCGCGATATCTCGCGCAGCGGGGCGGTGTTGAGCTCGTGGAACTTGTAGCGGCCCTCCCGCCTTGTCTCGACGAGTCCGGCGGCCTCCAGCACGGCGAGGTGCTGGGAGATGGCCTGCCTGGACAGGTTCAGCCGATGCTTCATGGTCAGCCGGGAGCAGATCTCGAACAGTGTCTGCCCCGACTTCCGCGTCAGCTCGTCGAGGATCGTGCGGCGGGTGGGGTCGGCCAAGGCTTTGAAAAGGTCATCGGCCACGGCCTCAGCATAGGCAAGTCTTTACTTGCGTATCAACCGGAAGGGGCGGCGCCTCCGGCGGTGACTGAAGGCGTCCGCACCGGGCCACGCCGCGTCCGGCCGAGCCGCATCCCGGTCACGTCGCATCCCGGTCACGTCGCGTCCCCACGCGGTCTTGCCGGGCCCGGCCGCCGCTCCCCATGATGTGCGCGTGGCCATCGCAGGGGGCGGGGACGGGGAGACGCGGCGCATGCCCGCCGGGCTTGTCGCTCTCGCCCTCGGCGGCTTCGGGATCGGGCTCACGGAGTTCGTGATCGCGGGGCTGCTTCCGCAGGTCAGCCGGGGTCTGGACGTCTCCGAGGTTGCCGCGGGGTGGCTCATCTCCGGGTACGCGCTGAGTGTCGCGATCGGGGCGATCCTGCTGACCGCCGCCACCACCCGCATCCACCGCAAGACCGTCCTCGTCGGGCTGACGGTCCTCTTCGTTCTCGGCAATCTGCTCTCCGCCGTCGCGCCCACCTACGCGGTCGCGCTGCTCGGGCGGATCGTCGCGGCACTGTGCCACGGCTCGTTCTTCGGCATCGGTTCGCTCGTCGCCCGCCGCATGGTGGCTCCGGAACGGGCCTCGCGTGCGGTCGCCGTGATGTTCGCGGGCCTGACCGTCGCCAATGTGCTGGGCGTGCCGTTCGGCGCGCTGGTGGGGGAGCGGTTCGGGTGGCGTGCCACGTTCTGGGCGATCACCGGGATCGGCGTCGCGGCGGTGGCCGCCCTCGCCGTGTGGGTCCCGGCCGCGGCGGGCACGGTGGAGGAGGCCCGTCGTGCGGAGGGCGGCCTGCGGCCGCAGGTGCGCGCCTTCCGTTCCCGGCAGGTCTGGCTGACGCTCGCCGCGACCGCCCTCGGGTACGGCGGCATGTTCGGGGCCTTCAGCTACATCGCGTACACCTTCACCGAGGTCACCGGCTTCGCCGACACCACGATCGCCTGGCTGCTCATCGTGTACGGCTGCGGACTCGTGCTCGGCAACATCGGCGGCGGCCGGGCGTCCGACCTGGCCCGCGACCGGACGCTGCTCGTGGCCCTCGCGGGGCTCGCCGCGACGCTCACGCTGTTCGGCCTCCTCGCGCACTCACGGATCGCGTCGGTGGTCCTCGTCTTCCTGATGGGCGTCTTCGGGTTCGCCGCCGTCCCCGGCATGATCACCCGCGTCACGGACGCCGCCGGGGGCGCGCCGCTCGCCGCGAGCGCCAACGTGTCGGCCTCCAACGTCGGGAACGCGCTGGGCGCGTGGCTCGGCGGCCTCGCGATCGGCGCGGGCCTCGGCTACACCGCGCCGCTGTACGTGGGCGCGGCGATCGCGGCCCTCGGGCTCGCCGTGATGGCGGTCGCCGCGAGGGACGGCCGCCTGACATCGCCCGTCCGTAGTGGGGTGGACGCGGCGCGTAACTGACGAAGCCGCGGCGGCGAATTCGGGGCGAGCGGACGGTCGGTCAGCCGGCCAGTCGGACCCGGCGTCCATATGGCGGACACCCAACTGCCCGTCACCAGCCAAAACTTGGCGCGCGACACATCACCTTAAGTCGCATATGCCCCGATCTGGGCATTTAATTTGACGGGAGACGTCAACCCGCGCGTCAGCCTCGGCATCACAGAACGGGCGTCCCACGGATGAAAATCAGCTTTCTGCTCTTCAATGCCTTCGGTATCGGCGGCACCATCCGCTCCACGATGAACCTCGCGGGCGCGCTCGCCGAGGCGGGCCACGAAGTGGAGATCGCGTCGGTCGTGCGATCCAGGGAACACCCCGCACTGAAGCCGGCACCCGGAGTGAGAATCCTTTCGCTGGTCGAGGCGCGGCGCGGCTCCCCGGACTTCGACCCGGAACACGATCCGGCGACGTACCCCTCACGTCTCTACCTCCGCGCCGACGGCCCCTACGTCCACTCCAGCACCCTCACGGACAGACGCGTCGTCGAGTGGCTCGGCAGCACCGACGCCGACGTGATCGTGGGAACACGGCCCGGCATCAATGTGCTCCTCGCCGAGTACGGCCCCCAGGGCGCCCTGCGCATCGGGCAGGAACACCTGACGCACAGCATGCACAAGCCGGCCATCCAGTCGGCCCAGGACAGGGCGATCGCCGGCCTCGACGCCTTCACCACCGTCTCCTACGCCGATGCCGAGTGCTATCGCGACGCCCTGCCCGCGGTCGACACCGAGATCCGCTGCATCCCCAACGGGGTCCCCGTACCGGATGTCGCCCCGTCGACCGGGCGCAACAAAGTGGTCGTGGCGGCGGGCCGCCTCATCCCGGTGAAGAACTACGCCCTGCTCATCGAGTCCTTCGGGCACGTCGTGGCCGAGCGCCCCGACTGGTCGCTGCGCCTCTACGGCCGGGGCCGCCTCGCGGGGCGGCTGCGCCAGCAGGTCCTGGCGGCGGGCCTGAGCAATCACGTGCGGCTCATGGGAGCCGTCGCGCCCATCGAGCCGGAGTGGGCGAAAGGGGCCATCGCGGCGGTCTCGTCGAACGCCGAGTCCTTCGGCATGACCCTCGTCGAGGCCATGCACGCGGGTGTCCCGGTGGTCGCCACCGACTGCCCGTACGGGCCCGGCGAGATCATCGACGACGGACGCGACGGATACCTGGTGCAGCCCGGCGACCCGAAGGCGTTCGCCGCCGCGCTGCTCGACCTGATCGAGGACGACGAGCGGCGCCACGCGATGGCGCGGGTGGCGCGGGCGAAGGCGCTGACCTTCACCCCGAAGACCGCGGCCGAAAGGTTCCTCGACCTGGTGTCGGAGCTGGGCGGACCCGGACCGATCGCCCCGGCGCCGCCGACCACGGGTCGCGTACGGCGCCCGGTGCGCGAGCGCGTCGGCACCGTCGCACGCCCCGTCCTGCGCGCGTCCCTGCGCACCCCCGTCCTCGCCCCCGCCGTCCGCACCGTGATGCCCCGGCGCGCCAAGCGCCTCACCCGCCTTCCCGGTCTCGAACCGGTGGCGCGCACGCGAGTCACGTCCGACGGTGACCTCGTGGTGGACATCACCGGCGTGCACACACCACGAGCCGCGCTGCTCCTGAAGCGGGGCGACGACACACTGCGCCTCCCGCTCCACCGGGAGCAGGACTCCCTGCGCGCCCGCATCGGCCGGGACCATGTGCTGGCCGAGGGGGAGTGGACCGCGTACGTGGAGCGCACGGACGACGGCGTACGTCGCCGGGCCGAGTCCCTGACGGTGGAGACCGCCGAACTGGTGGGCCGCACACCCGAGGTGACGGGGGGTCAGGTAACCTCCCGCATCCCCCGCACCACGGACACGGGACATCTCGCCGTACGGGCCTGGGCCCGCCCCGCACACCTCGAGATCGGCACCGTGGACACGGGCGGGACCGCCCTCATCGTGGAGGGCCGGTACGCCGGACGGCCGTTGGGCGGTGACACCGTGGTGGTGGCGTCGCGGCGCGGCGAGGACACCGCCTTCGCGTCGGCGGAGGTCGTGGTGTCCGGCGACCACGTGTGGTTCTCCGTGCCGCACGCCGACTTCGCCGAGCGGTGCGGAGCATCCGGCGAGGACCGTGAGTTCTGGGACCTGCACCTCGTCGATGGCGGCGCCCGGATCCCGGTCGGCCGCATCGGCGGAGACGTGGCCCAGCGCAAGGGCACCGACGCGGTCCCCCCTGCCTTCCATGAAGGGGACACGGGACGGCAGGTGCGGATCGGCCCCTACTTCACCGCGAACAACAGCCTGGCCGTGACCGTGCGCGAAGTGGTTCCCGCGACGGCCGACCGGCCCCGCCCCGCGGTGAACGCGCAGGGCTCGCGGAACAGCGCGACCGTGGGCGGCTGACGGCGCCGTCGCCACCGGCTGACAGGCGCCGTCGTCAGCGGGTCACGCCGGTGCGCGGGCGTGGCGCGTCCTTGCCGGAGTCGTCGGGCACCGTCCCCTTCGGCTCCGGCAGCGTCCGGAACAGCAGCCAGCTCAGCAGCGGCATGAGGATGAGCGGAGTCAGGGCGGTGCGCAGCGACGTCTGGTCGGCGACGGTGCCGATGAGGGGGCTCGCCAGGCCGCCGATGCTGACCGTGAGGCCGAGCGTGATGCCGCTCGCCGTGCCGACGCGCGAGGGCAAGTAGTCCTGCCCGAGCGTGACTTGCAGCGAGAACGGCACGTACAGGCCGGCCGACGTGAGCGCGAGGAAGGCGTAGAGCGCCGGACCCGGCACCCACACCACGCCCGCCACCGACGCGGCCGTCAGCAGGTACGACCAGCGCGAGACGGTGACCCGGTCCCAGCGTCCCGCCAGCGCGCCGCCCAGGACGCTGCCGGCCGCGCCGCCCACGTAGAGCACGAACAGGGCCACCGTGCCCGCCACTTCGCTGCCGCCCATGCGCTGCGCCGCGTACAGGGAGACGAAGGTGCTCAGGCCGGTGAACACGATGGAGCGGCACACCACCGCGAGCGACAGGCGGACGAACGCCGGTACGTCGTCCCCGGCCGGGGGCGCCGTGGTGGCCGACGACGCGTTCTCCCGGCGCCCCAGCGCGCGCAGCACCGGCAGGCAGATCGCGGCGCCGGCCGCCGCGGGCAGCACCAGAAAGGGAGTGAACCGTAGCCCGCCCGTGGCCACCGCGGTGGCGACCAGGAGCGGGGCCAGCGCGAAACCGACATTGCCGCCGAGCGAGAACCACGCCATCGCACTGTGACTGCCGCGGCTCGCGAGCCGGGCCACCCGCGCCGACTCCGGGTGGTAGGCGGCCACACCGATCCCGGACACCGCGACGACGGCGAGCGTCACCGCGTACGAATCGCTCACCCCGCTCAGCGCGATGCCCACGCCGGCGAGCAGGGTGCTGAGCGGCAGCAGCCACGGCATCGCCCTGCGGTCGGTGAGCAGACCGAAGACCGGCTGTGCTACCGACGAAAGCAGGGAGGCCGCGAGCACGATGCCGGACACGGCGGCGTAGCTGTAGGCGCGTTCGGCGACGAAGTACGGCACGAGCGAGGCGACGGCGCCCTGGTAGACGTCCACGCACGCGTGCCCGACGGAGAGAAGGGGGATGGAGGTGTTCTTTCGCACCCGGTCATCGTCGCGACCGGACCCGCTGTCCCGCTTCCGATAACCTGCCAGACAATGCCGAAGAACCGCCACGCCGTAGGCCACCCCGTATCCCACCTGGTACCTCACCCGGTTCGGCACACCCCCGTGGCCCCCACCCGCACCCGGCACCTGGCGCACGGAGCCGAGATCGACGCGCACCGGCACGACGACCACCAGATCGCCTACGCGGGCCGGGGCGTCGTCGCCGTCACCACCGACGCCGGGTCCTGGGTCGCGCCGGGCACCCGTGCCCTGTGGGTGCCCGCCGACACCGTGCACGCCCACCAGGCCCACGGCGACGTCGAACTGCACTTCGTGGGGCTGCCGGCGACCGAGAACCCGCTCGGCCTCGACACCCCGGCCGTGCTCGCCGTCGGCCCGCTGCTGCGCGAGCTGATCATCGAGTACGCGCGCACCGGGTCCCCGGACACCACGGACGTCGGCAGCCCCGAACGGGCGCGCCTGCGTGGGGTGTTGCTCGACCAGCTGAAGCTGTCACCGCAGCAGCCGCTGCACCTGCCGACGCCGGCCGCGCCGTTGCTGCGCGCCGTCTGCGATCTTCTGCACGCGGATCCGGCCGACCGTCGCACCCTGGCGGAACTGGGCCGGGAGGTCGGGGCGAGCGACCGTACGCTGTCCCGGCTGTTCCGGAGCGACCTCGGCATGACGTTCCCGCAGTGGCGCACCCAACTGCGCCTGCACCACGCGCTGATCCTGCTCGCCGAGCGGACGCCGGTGACGAACGTGGCGCACCTGTGCGGCTGGTCGTCGACGAGCGCGTTCATCGACGTGTTCCGGCGCGCGTTCGGTCACACGCCGGGTTCGCACTGACGGAAGGCCGCCTCAGTGATGGGTCGGCCTCACTGTCGGCGCGCCGACGCCAACTCGTCCCGCAGCAGCGCGACTTCGCCGACCTGACCCGTTCGATACGCGGCCCGCGCCACCAGATGCGCCGCGACCGCGCTGGTCAGGAGCTGGAAGAAGGCGACGAGGGCGAGCGTGCCCAGGTCGACGCCCGAGCGCAGCCGCAGCGCGACGCCCGCCACGAGCAGCAGCATGCCGAGGGTCTGCGGATTGGTCGCCGCGTGGCTGCGGGTCAGCACATCGGGCAGCCGGAGCATGCCGATGACGCCGGTCAGGCAGACCGCGGCCCCGGCGAACAGCAGGATGGATCCGGCGAGATCGGTGACGTCGTGCCAGTTCACGGGCGCTCCTTGGAGCCTTGGTCCTTCGTGGGGGGCTGGTCCTTCTTGAGGGAGATGATGCCGGCCCGCGGCCGTGCCGCCGGCCGGTCGCGCGCCGCGATGAAGCGGGCGATGGCCACGGAACTCGTGAAGCCGAGGAAGGCGATCACCAGCATGATCGACAGGTAGTAACTGGTGCGCGTGATCGCGGCGTTGACCCCGATCCCGGCGATGATGAGCACGGCCGCGATGTCGACGGACACGGCCCGGTCCAGCATCGAGGGCCCCTGCCAGATCCGCACCAGGAGGAGCGCGCCGGCCAGGAGGATCAGCACCAGCGCGCCGTTGAGCAGGAGGTCGTTGGCCAGCTTCATGCGTCGGGCGTCCTTCCTTGGGGTGCGTCGTGCGAGGCGGGCTCCGTGAGCCGGGCGATCTCCTCGCGGGTGCCGAAGGCCCGTACGACGAGGGTCTCCAGGCGCCGCACGTCGGCGCGGGCGCGGTCCACCGCCCGCGGGTCGTCGGCGTGCACGACGTGCAGGAACAGGGTGGCGGTGGTGCCGTTGACCTCGACGAGCGCGCCGCCCGGGACGCTGGACACGGCGACGGCGGTCGCCGCGATCATCAGGTCGGTGCGGCAGCGCAGCGGGATCGCGATCACGGCCGCGGGGCCCGGCCTGCCGCGCAGCGTCTGCCAGGTCACGGTGGCCGTCGACGAGGTCATGTCGTACAGGAGGTAGCCCGCGAGGCGGACGATGCCGACCGGCCGCAGGCGCAGGTCGAGTTCGACGGCGGGCAGCGGGAAGACCAGGCACAGCAGGACCGCGACCACCACGCCGCTGATGACGTTGCCCCAGCTGAGGCCGGTCCACAGTAGCGTCCAGATCACCGTGAGCCAGGCGATCAGCGGCAGGTCGATGCGGCGCCAACGGCCCCTGGGGCGTGAGGTGTTCACTGGTCGAGCACCGCCTCCACGTAGGGCGTGCGGGAGAGGAGTTCGGCGGCCGAGCGGTCGGCGAGGCCGGTGAGCGGGGTGGCGAGCAGGGTGTAGGAGAGGCCGAGGGCGACCGCGGCGGCCGTCGCCGCGGTCATGACGCGGGGCACGCGCATGGTGGTGCGTACGCACACGGCGGTCGCCACCGCGGTGTCGCCGCCGTTCTCCTCGGGTGCCGAGTCCGGGTCGTCGCTCTCCTCCAGCACATCGTCCTCGGACGGGGGCCGGGCGGGGGCGGCCCTCCAGAACACCAGGTTCCACACCTTCGCCATCACGTACAGGGTGAGCAGGCTCGTCACGGCGGCCGCGGCGAGCAGCGTGTACGACCACACACCACCGGCCGCCGCACCGGCCCGCATCAGGCCCAGCTTGCCGAGGAACCCGGACAGCGGTGGGATGCCCGCGAGGTTCATCGCGGGCACGAACCAGAGTGCGGCGAGCAGTGGCGCCGAGCGCATCGTGCCGCCCAGGCGCGTCAACTCCGTTGTCCCGTACCGCTTTTCGAGCAGCCCCGCGGCCAGGAACAGCGTCGTCTGTACGGTGATGTGGTGTGCGGTGTAGACGATGGCGCCGCCGATGCCGCCCCGGGTGCCGAGCGCGAGCCCGTACAGCATGAAGCCGATGTGGCTGACGAGGGTGAAGGACAGCAGGCGTTTGAGGTCGGTCTGGGCCACCGCGCCGAGGATCCCGATGATCATCGAGGCGAACGCCACGGCCATCAGCGCGCCGGAGAGCCGGTTGCCGGGGAAGAAGAGCGTGTCCGCGCGGATCATCGAGTACACACCGACCTTGGTGAGCAGTCCGGCGAACACGGCCGTCACGGGCGCGGGGGCCGTCGGGTACGAGTCGGGCAGCCAGGCCGCGACGGGGAACGCCGCCGCCTTCACCCCGAACACCGTCAGCAGCAGCACTTCCGCCAACGTGCTCACTCCCTGCGGGAGTTCGGGCATGCGCTGCGCGAGCTGCGCGAAGTTCACCGTGCCCACCGCCGCGTAGGTCACGGCGATCCCGCACAGGAACACCAGGGACGAGACGAGGGAGACGACGACGTATGTCGATCCGGCCCGCACCCGTGGTTCCGTGGCGCCCACCGTGAGCAGCACGAAGCTGGCCATCAGCATGATCTCGAAGCCGACGTAGAGGTTCACGAGGTCACCCGCGAGGAACGTCAGTGACACCCCCGCGACCAGGACCAGGTACGCCGGGTGGAACACGGCGATCGGTGCCCGCTCCTCGCGGTCGGCCATGCCCTGGCTCATCGCGTAGACGAGGACGATGAAGGTGACGGCGCCGGACACCAGGAGCATCAGTGCGGCGAGCCGGTCGGCGACCAGTGTCACGCCGAGCGGCGGACCGAAGTCGCCGAGGTGGACCACGAGCGGGCCCGTGCGGTCGGCCTCGACGAGCAGGATGACATCGACCGCGACGACGCCCGCGAGCACGCCGACCGTGATGAGGCGGTGCAGCCAGCGCAGCCGCGGCCCGATGAACAGGGTCAGTCCGCACACCACGAGCGGCAGCACGACGGGCAGCGGGACGAGGGAGTTCACCGGGTCTCCTCCGGGCGGGTCTCGGTGGGCTCGGCCGGGTCGGCTGTCGAGGGCTCGGGTGGGTCCGCGCCGAGGACGTCGTCCCACAGGTCGCCGTCCGCGTCCCGGGCGCGGGCCTGGTAGGCGCGGTTCGCGCGCAGCCTGCGGCGCTGCTCGCGCCGCTCCTCGCGCCAGGCGCTCGGGCCCTCGCCGCGGTGGATCTCGCGCAGCTCGGCGCGCTCGGCGGCGATCTCCGCGCGCAGCACCACCCGCCGGTCCGCGACGTCGTCCGGCACGAAGTCCGAACCGGTCAACTGGCTGCTGCGGTACGCCATCGCGAGCACGAACGCCGTGGTGGCGAGGGTGATGACCACGGCGGTGAGGATGATGGCCTGCGGCAGCGGATCGGTCACGCGGGTCGCGTCGACGCCCGGGTAGAGCAGCGGCGGGAGACCGGCCGTCCCCGTCGAGGCGAGGACGAACAGGTTGACGCCGTTGCCGCACACGATGATGCCGACGAGCACCCGGGTGAGGCTGCGGGTGTGGATGAGGATCCCGCCTGCGCTGGTCAGCACGACCGCGCAGACCAGCAGGGTGAGACTGACGGTCACGAGTTCTGCGCCTCCCCGGCGAGCGCGAGACTCGCCCTGTACTCGGTCTGCTGGTCGATCTTCGAGCCGAGCGCCCGTACGACGTCCAGGACCACGCCGAGGACCAGCAGATACACCCCGAGGTCGAAGATGACGGCGGTGCTCGCGTGCCAGTCGCCGATCAGCGGCAGGTGCCCGTGCCAGGTCCAGCCGTGCAGCACCGTGCCGTCGGCGAGCCCGACGAGCGCGACCGACGTCGACAGGGTCAGGCCGAGCCCGGTGAAGAAGCCCGGGTGGACCGGCGCCGCCACCGCCAACTCGTGCCGCCCGCCCGCCAGATAACGGATCGTCAGTGCGACGCCGGCGACGAGACCGCCGACGAAGCCGCCGCCCGGCAGGTTCTCCGCGCACAGCAGCAGGTACACCGACAGCATCAGGATCGGGTGGAACACGAGCCGGGCGACGACCTCGAAGACGACCGAGCGGTGCTCGGGCGCGAGCGTGTCACCGGCCACCAGCCAGCTGCGCTCGGGCGCGCCCTGCTGGTACTTGGCGGGCACCTTGAGCCGTGATGTCGCCAGCGACCACGCGGTCACCCCGCCCGGAAGCCGCGGCGGCGGCGCCGTCGCCCGGCCCTGGCGGCGGTGCACGTACAGCAGACTCGTCACACCGAGCACGGCGACGGCGAGGACGGCCGACTCGCCCATGGTGTCCCAGGCCCGGAAGTCCACGAGGATCGTCGCGACGACGTCCTTGAGGCCGTGGTGCGCGGTCTCCTCGACCTGCGCGGCGCCCGCCGGCTCCGCCGTGCGCGCGCCCGTCGCCAGCCACACCGCACACGCCACCGCCACACTGCTGCCCAGCGCGAGCAGCATGCTCACACCCCACCGCCAGGTCCGCTGCGTGTCACCGAAGAACACCGGGAGGCGCCGCAGGACGAGGACGAGCACCACGGTCGACACCGTCTCCACGCCGAACTGGGTGAGCGCCAGGTCGGGCGCGCCCTGAACGACGTACAGCAGCGCCGTGCCGTACCCGGTCAGGCCGGCGAGCACCGCCGCCTTCATGCGCCGCTGCACCACCAGGCACATCAGCGCGCACGCACACGTCAGCGCGCCGACGCCTGCCTGCATCGGGTGGTCCCACAGGCGGGGCGCGGGGGTGGCGCCCCAGGGCCGGTCCGTGGCGAGGACCGCGAGCAGCCCGACGAACATGACGCCCAGGACCGTCGCCACGTACGAGGGCAGCGAGCCCTTCTGCACCGCGCCCGTGATCTGGAGCGCGGAGCGTTCGAGGCCGAGGACGGTCCGGCCGAACACCTCGTCCGCCTTGGGCCAGGCGACGCGCCGCCCGAGCCGTACCACCGGCTCCCGCGCCAGGAACAGGGCCGCGCCGCCCGCCCACGCGAGCACGGACAGGCCGAGCGCCGTCCCGAACCCGTGCCACAGCGCCAGGTGGTAGGGGTGCGCGGGGACCGGGTACTGCCGCGCGTACTGCTCGAAGAGGTGCGCCGTCCAGCCGATGCCGGGGCCGAGCACCAGCGACGCGAGGGCAAGCAGTGCGGGCGGCGCGAGGAAGGCGGCGCCGACGCCGTGCACGGGCGTGTCCTCGACCCCCGGCTTGCGGGCGAACGCGCCCCACAGGAAGCGCAGCGTGTACGCGGTGGTGAGCGCGGAGCCGACGACGACGCACGCGAGCACCCATCGCTCGGCGACGCTCCCGTGCAGCAGCGCGTCGAACGCCGCCTCCTTCGCGGCGAACCCGAGCAGCGGCGGAAGCGCGGCCATCGACGCGCCCGCGAGGACGGCGACTCCGGCCACCCATGGAAGTCTTCGCCCCACGCCCGACAGGTCCCGCAGGTCGCGGGTCCCGCTCGCGTGGTCGACGATCCCCGTCACCAGGAACAGCGGCGCCTTGAACAGCGCGTGCCCGAGGAGCATCGCGATAGCCGATAGGGCGGCGTTGTACGAGCCGGCGCCCGCGAGCACCACCAGGAAGCCCAACTGGCTGACGGTTCCGTAGGCGAGCACCAGCTTGAGGTCGTTGAGCCGCAGCGCGCGCCAGCCGCCGAGCAGCATCGTCACCGACCCCAGGACCAGCAGCACCGGGCGCCACGGCGCGACATCGGCGAAGGCGGGAGCGAACCGCGCAACCAGGTACACGCCCGCCTTCACCATCGCGGCGGCGTGCAGATAGGCGCTGACCGGGGTGGGCGCCGCCATCGCGTTCGGCAGCCACATGCTCAGCGGCCAGATCGCCGACTTGGCGAGCGCCCCGCACAGGATCAGGACGAGCGCGGCCGACAGGGTGCCGCTCGCGGCGGGCGGGGACTCCAGGATGTGCGAGATCCGGTACGTGCCCGCCAGGTGACCGAGCATCAGGAACCCGACGAACATGGCGAGTCCGCCGACCGAGGTCACCGTCAGTGCCTGGAGCGCGCAGCGGCGGCTGGCGCGTTTCTCGCTGTCGTAGCCGATGAGCAGGAAGGACAGGACGGTGGTGAGTTCCCAGAACAGGTAGAGGGTCATGAGGTCGTCGGCGAGGACGAGTCCGAGCATCGCCCCCGCGAACGCGAGGAGGTTGCCGCCGAAGGAGCCCAACTGCCGGGCGCCGCCGTCGAAGTAGCGCACGCAGTACAGCAGGACGAGTGCCCCGATGCCGGCGGCGAGCAGCACCATGACGAGGGATAGGGCGTCGAGCCGGAACGCGATCTCGACGTCGTAGTCCCTGATCCACCACCAGGCCTCTTCGCTCGCCCCGCCGCCGCTCACCTCGCTCCAGCGGGACAGGGCCCAGGCGAGGGCGGCGGCGGGCGGCAGGGCGAGCAGGAGGAACCCGCGCGGCCCCACCCGGCGGATCAGTGGGGCGGCGCAGAGCGCGACGACGAAGTGTGCGAGGACCAGTGCGGTCATACACGATACATATCGGGTGAAAAGGGGTGCTCCGGGTGGGGCGCGCCGAGGGGGCCCCGCCCGGTCCGTGACGACCGCGGTGCGGTCACATCATCGGCGCGGAGCGGGCCCGTTCGGCTTCAGGCGCACGGGGAGGGAGGTGTGACCGTTGCTGATGAGGGTCGGGTACGGCTCCAACTCCTGCGCGGGCACGGCGAGTTCGAGGTCAGGGAAGCGGTCGAACAGCATACGTAGCGCGGTCTCGACCTCCAGGCGGGCGAGCGGGGCGCCGAGGCAGAAGTGCACGCCGTACCCGAACGCGAGGTGCTCCTTGGACGGGCGGGTGGCGTCGAACTCGTCGGCGGTGTCGCCGTGCAGATCGGGGTGGCGGTTCGCGGCGGCGTACGACGCGAGGATCGCCTCACCGGTCCTGATCACCTGGCCGTCCGGGAGCGGGACGTCCTGGAGCGCGTAGCGCAACGGGAGATGCTTGACCGCGGGTTCGTGGCGCAGGGTCTCCTCGACGATGTCCTGCCACGTGCAGCGGCCGGCCCGGACATGGGCGAGCTGGGTCGGGTCGGCGAGCAGCGAGGTGACGGCCTGGTCGATGACGTTGACGGTCGTCTCGTAACCGGCGCTGATCATGAGGAGGAGTGTGTCGCGCAGTTCGTTGTCGGACAGGGTGCCGCCGTCGCCCTCCTCGTCGCGGGTGGCGATGAGCAGGGACGTCATGTCGTCCCCGGGCAGGGCGCGCTTGGACTCGATCAGTTCGCCCAGGAGTTCGTAGACGGCGGCCGTGTTCTTGGCGGCCTCTTCGGCGGACAGCGTGGTGGCGAAGATCTGGTCCACCATCGTGCGGAACTGCTCCCGCTGGCCCTCGGGCACCCCCATCAGTCGGCTGACCACGGCGATCGGCAGCGGGTACGCCAGGCGCTCGCGCAGGTCGACCACGGCGCCGGCCGGGAGGGCGTCGAGCGGGTCGAGGATTCCGGTGACGAGCGATTCGATGTCGGCCTGCAACGCCGTGATGCGGCGGGCGGAGAACGCGGGGGCGATCATGCGGCGCAGGCGGCGGTGGTCGCTGCCGTAGGCCGTGAACATGTTGTCGACCGCCACCCACAGGGCCAGTGGCCAGGTGGCGATCGCGTCGGCGAACCCTGGCCAGTGCGCCCGCGCGTTCTTGGATATGTGCGGGCTGGTGAGGAGTTGCTTGAGGAGCGCGGGATCGGAGACCGACCAGGCGGTCACGCCGAGGATGTCGACGCGGGTGGCGGGGCCGCGGGTGCGCAGGGCGAGGTGTTCGGCGTGGTGGTTCGATGCGGTGGGGTCGAGGACGAGGACCTGGCGGTCGGCCATGGGGGGCTCCTTCGTGGGGCGGGTCTCGCGTTGAGCCTCCCGCCGGGCCGGCGGCGCGTCCAGGGTGGGTTCTCGGCCAGGGCCGGGGCCGGGGTCCGGTGCGGGGAGCCGTTCCTACGCCTCGGGGCTCCGCCCCGGACCCCGCTGCTCAATCGCCGCAGGGGCTTGAATGATCCGCGGCGCCGTTGTCTTGGAGGGGCTTGGAAGGTCGGCGGTTCCGTTGCCTCGGGGGGCTTGAAAGGTCTGTGGCGCCGTTGTCTTGGGGGGCTTGGAAGATCGGCGGTTCCGGTGCCGCAGGGGCTTGAATCGTCCGCCGCGCCGTCGCCTCGGGGGGTTGGAAGATCGGCGGCTCTGTCGCCTTGGGGGCTCGGAAGGTCCGTGGCTCTGTCGCCTTGCGGGCTTGAATGGTCCGCGGCTCCGTTGCCTCGGGGGGCTTGAAGGATCCGCCGCGCCGTCGCCTCGGCGGCTTGAAGGATCCGCGGTTCCGTCGCGTTGGGGGCTTGAATGGTCCGCGGGCCCGTCGTCTCGGGGGTTTGAGAGGTCCGTGGTTCCGTCGCCCTTGCGGGCTTGGAAGGTCCGTGGCTCTGTCGCCTTGGGGGTTTGAAGGGTCCGCGGGCCCGTCGTCTCGGGGGTTTGAAAGGTCCGTGGTTCCGTCGCCTCGGGGGGCTTGAAGGGTTCGCCGCTCCGTCGCCTCGGGGCCCGGAATGCGTGCGACTTGATTGGCGGAGGGGCTTGAAATGGGTGTTGCTCGAGCGGGGGTGGGTCAGGGGGTGGGAGGGCTGGAGATGGCGGCTACCGCTCCGCCGTCCACCAGGAGGTCCGTGCCCGTGATGAAGGACGCGGAGGGGGAGAGCAGGAATGCCGCCGCCTCCACGATGTCGTTCGGGGTGCCGGCGCGGCCCGTGCCCGAGCCCTCGATCAGCGCGCGCATGTGGGCGCCGGACTCGCCGGCCAGCTCGGCGCGGCCCATCCGGGTGGAGATGACCCCGGGGCTGACCGAGTTGATGCGGGCCCCGCGCGCACCCCACGTGAGCGAAGCGGCCTGGACGCGCAGTTGGTTGGCGCGTTTGGCGAGGGCGTAGGCGGCGCCGGGGTCGGACAGGGTGTCCGGCCGCAGGAACGGGAGGTCGAGGAGGTCGTCGGTGGGTGTGGAGCGCAGCGCGGCCTCGACCTCGGGCGGCAGCGGGGTCATGTGCCCGGCCATGGACGCGATCACCACACCCGCGCCGCCCTCCGCGACCACCTCGCCGAACTCCTCCAGGACGAGCGCCACCCCGAGCAGGTCCACGGCGAGCACCGCCGCCGTCGGCGCCTGCACCGGTGACAGGCCCGCGGTGTGCGCGACCTGAGTGACGGGGCCGAGCGCCGCGGACTGCCGGGCGAGCGCGGCGACCGACGCCCGGTCCGAGACATCGACCCGCACCGGTGTGACCTCGTAACCGTCGGCCGTCAGCTCGTCGGCCGCCCCGGCGAGCAGTTCCCCGTCGAAATCGGCCGCGACGAGCCGGACCCCGGGGCCCTGACGTCGGGCGATCTCCTTCCCCATGCCGCCCACACCGATGACGACGACCACAGACCTGGACATGAACTTCCTCCTCGTTGATCGGGTATTGCACTGCATTACGCTGCCAACGTGACGAACCCCTCCGAGCCCGACCGGGCCCGCCCGGCGAACCAAGGCCGGCGGGTCGCCGCCCGCAATCGCGCCGCCCTCATCACCGCGGCCCGCGAGGTCTTCGCCGAGCAGGGGTTGAACGCGCCGCTGTCCACGGTCGCGCGCCGGGCCGGCGTCGGACAGGGAAGCCTGTACCGGCACTTCGCCGACCGGATGGCCCTGGCCGCGGCGGTGCTCGACGAGAACGTACGGCAGATCGAGAGCGCCGCCGCCGAGCAGGACGCCACCCTCAAGTCCGTGCTCGGCGTCGTCACCTGGCACATCACCCGCTCCACCGCCTTCGTCGACCTGCTGCGCGTACGCGGCGACGACGAGCAGGGCCGGGAACTGGCGGCGCGGGTGCGCGGCGTGCTCGGCGGGTGCACGTCCGCGGGGCGCGGACTGTCCGCCGAACAGCTGATGCTCGCCATCGCGATGGTGTCGGGGGCCGTCGCGGGCCCCACCCTCGCCGAGCGCGAGCGCCTGGCGCTCGCGGCCTGGGAGTTGCTCGGCGTCGAGGTGGGGCCGCTGCGGTCCGTCGAGCTCGCGGAGGACTGAGCGTCAGCCGCCGTTCGACTGGCGGATGCCCTTGGCCAGGGCGTCGAACTTGTAGACGTAGCCGCCCTTCGGCCCGCTGACCGTCATGTACGCGGACCGGCCGCCCGGCGTGATCGCGACATTTGTCGCCGACTGGAGGCCCTCGGCCTCCTTCGCGGGGACCTCCACCGTGCCGAGGCGTTCGCCGTACTTGCTGAAGACCGCCATGGCGGGGCGGCCGTGCAGCGCCTGGTAGAGATTGCCCTCGCCGTCCACGGCGATGGAGTCCGTCTGCGCGACACCAGCGTTGACGTGGATGGCCTCGTGCCTCGTGGTCACCGACGTCTTCTTGGCGTCCAGGAGCAGGTACGAGATGGTGTCCTTGGCCAGTTCGCTGATCCACAGGCCCTTTTGCTCGGGGTCGAGCATCACGCCGTTGGGGTGTGCGAGCTTGTCGGCGAGGACGGTGGTCTTCTTGCCGTCGCGGTCGATGCGCACGATGCGGCCCTCGGCCTCGCCCGTCTTCATGCCGTGCAGATCGCTGACGTAGAGATTGCCGTCGTCGTCGAACGCGATGTCGTCGGGGTTCATCGGGGAGCCGTCGACGTCGCCGGAGAAGAACGTGCGCCGGTCCGAGCCGTCCTGCGCGATGCTGATCACGTCGCCCGACTGGTACTCCGTCAGATACACGCGGCCGTCGTGCGGGCTGATCTGCGCGGAGGTGTAGGCGCCGGTCTTGTCGGTGTAGACGCCCTTGTGGTCGCCGGTCTTCACGTCGACGGAGAGCACCTTGGGCTCGCCTGCCGGGGCCGTGACGTCGACGACGTACAGGTCGCCGCCCTTGGTGAGCACCGGGCCCTCCAGCAGTGTCATGCCGGTGGCCTTGTGCGGGGCGGTGACGTGGGAGACCTGGGTGGCGCGGATGGTGTGTCCCTCGCCGGAGACCGGGGCGGCGGCGGGCCGCGCGTCCGAGGTGCCGGCCTTCTCGGTGCCGCAGGCGGTGAGGGAGAGGAGGCCGAGGGCGGTGAGGGCGGCGAGGGTGTGCTTTCTGGTGGGCATGGGGGGTGTGCCTTCCTGTTGTCTCTTACGGTGCTCTGAGTCGTGGTCGACGTCGCGGGGCGCTGCCCGGACCCCGCTGCTCAATCGCCGCAGCGGCTCGATTCAGGCCACCGACCAGCCACCGTCCGACGGCAGGATGACCCCGTTGAGGTTCACCGCGTCCTTGCTGAGCAGGAACGTGATGGACGCGGCCAGCTCCTCGGCCATCGCGAGACCGGGGATCGCCACCCGCATCCGCGCGGTGCGCGCCGAACCGTAGGGCGCGCCGTCCGGGACCTGGATGCCCGTGGCGACGGCGCCCGGCGCCACCGCGTTGACCTGCACGCCCGTGCCCGCGTACTGGTACGCCGAGGACTTCGTCAGGCCGACGAGGGCGTGCTTCGACGTCGTGTACGCGGCGCCGGCCGCCGAGCCGCGCAGCGCCGCCTCGGACACGATGTTCACGATCCGGCCGCCGCCCGCCGCGAGCATGCCCGGCACGACCGCGCGCATCAGGAGCATGGGGCCGTCGACGTTGATGCGCATGACGCGCTCCCAGATCTTGTCGTCGACCTCGTGCACGGCGGCGTCGTTGTCCATCACGCCCGCGACGTTCGCCAGCGCGTCCACGCGTCCGCCCGCGGCGGCGAGCACGGTGTCGGCGGCCGTGGGCTCGGTGATGTCCGCGGTGACGGGCACGAGGGGCTCGCCCAACTCGGCGGCCAGGTCGGCCAGTTTGTCGCCCGACACGTCGACGGCGACCACGCGCCCGCCCTCGCGCACGACACGCGAGGCGACCGCCTTGCCGATGCCGGAGGCCGCGCCGGTGACCACGACGATCTGGCCGGCGAAGCGGCCGGAGGTGAACTGCTCGGTCCACGGCTGGGGGGTGCCGATCTCGATGCCCGGCTCCGGAGCGGTGGCGGCGGGCGAGGCCGGGGGAGCGGTGGGGAGGCCCTCGGGCACCTCACCGGTCTCGGCGGCGGTGACCAGCACCCCCACCAGCTCGGCGGGGAACTTGCCGCCGGACATCTTCACGAGCTGCTCCAGCGGCAGCCCGAGTGCGGGGGCCAGGGCCTCCTCGCTCTGCCCCTGCGAGGCCAGCATGCCGCGCAGGATCTGTCCGGCGGCCGGGTCGGCGAGCCAGTCGCGCAGCGGGGAGGCGGGGGTGAGGTTCGACATCGCGGGCCTTTCGCGTCGGGTCACGTCGGGGTCGGGCCGCACCGGACCCCTACCGGACAGTGTTGTCCGGTTGTTGGGTTACGGTACCCGTGACGGTGCGGAAGTCCCACCGAGGGCACCCCTCCGCGCCGTATGTCCCCCCACGAGAGGAAGCCGCCGCATGACCCTGCCGCAGTGCGACACGCCCCCCACCCCGCAGGAGACCGCGGAGCTGCGTGAGCGCTACCGCGCCGAACGCGAACGCCGCGTCCGCCCCGAAGGCACGGCCCAATACCGGTCCACCACAGCCGAGTTCGGCTACTTCGCCGCCGACCCGTACGCGGGCGAGGTACCCGAGCGCGAGCCGCTGCGCGACGAGGTCGACGTCGCGATCGTCGGCGGCGGCTTCGGCGGAATCCTGGCCGGCGCGCGGATGCGGCAACAGGGCCTGGCGAAGGTGCGGGTGATCGAGCAGGGCGGCGACTTCGGCGGCACCTGGTACTGGAACCGCTACCCCGGCATCCACTGCGACATCGAGTCGCACGTCTACCTGCCGATGCTGGACGAGACCGGCTACGTACCCGAGTGGAAGTACGCGCCGGGCGACGAGATCCGGCGCCACGCGGTACGCATCGCCGAGCGCTTCGACCTGTACGAGGACGCCGTCTTCTCCACCGCCGTCACCTCCCTCACCTGGGACGGCGGCGCCCACCGGTGGGTGGTCACGACGGACAGGGGCGACGTGTTCCACGCCACGTACGTCGTCACCGCCACCGGCACGCTCTCCGAGCCCAAGCTGCCCGGCATCCCCGGCATCGAGGACTTCAAGGGGCACACCTTCCACACCTCGCGCTGGGACTACGGCTACACCGGCGGCGGCCCCGACGGCGGCATGACCGGCCTCGCCGACAAGCGGGTCGGCGTCGTCGGCACGGGAGCCACCGGCGTGCAGGCCATCCCGAAGCTGGCCGAGGACGCCCGGCAGTTGTACGTCTTCCAGCGCACGCCGTCCGCGGTCGACACGCGCGGGCAGCGGCGCATGACTCCGCAGGACGTCGGCGCGGACCGCCCCGGCTGGGCCGCCGAGCGGCGTGAGAACTTCCTGCGGATCGTCTCCGGCGAGGACGCGGCGCGGGACCTGGTCGCGGACCGCTGGACGGAGTCGGCGAGCCTCCTCGAAAAGCTGCTGCCGAGCTTCCGCCGGGACGGCGAGGCGGACTTCGAGGCCGCGTACGAGGCCGCCGACCACGCCACGATGAACCAGATCCGCGACCGCGTCGCCGCCGAGGTCACCGACCCCGCCACCGCCGAGGCCCTCAAGCCCTGGTACCGCTACGCCTGCAAGCGGCCCACGTTCTCCGACCTGTACCTGCCCGCCTTCAACCGCGACAACGTCACGCTCGTCGACACCGCCGACACCCATGGCATCGAGCGCATGACGGAGCGCGGCGTCGTCGTCGGCGGGGTCGAGTACGAGGTCGACTGCTTGATCTTCGCCACCGGGTTCTCCGTCGGCGTCTCCGGCGTCACCTCGGGCAAGCTGCCGGTGACGGGCCGCGACGGGCTTCAACTGCAGGACTCCCTCGCCCGGTTCGGCCCGCGCACGCTGCACGGCTTCACCAGCACCGGCTTCCCCAACTTGATCCAGCTGGGCCCGATGCAGAACGCCTCCAGCGTCAACTTCAGCCACATCCTGGACGAGCAGGCCGTGCACGCCGCGGCGCTGGTGGTGGCCGCCGAGAAGGCCGACGCGGTCCTGGAGCCGACCCCCGAGGTGGTCGACGGCTGGCGCGCGACCTGCGCCGAGGGCGCCCCGGACCACGAGTGGTTCCACGCCGAGTGCACCCCCGGCTACTACAACCGCGAGGGCCGCGGCCGCCCCAACGGCCCGAACTCTTACCCACACGGCGCGGTCGCCTTCCACGAACTGCTGCGCCGGTGGCGTCAGGAGAACGTGTCGGAGGTGCTTCGGGAGAAGGACTGACGGCGCCGGGGCGGGCGGCTACGGCTGGGATCGGCCGGCACCGGGTGGGAGGGGGGCGCCATTCCCGGCCGCGGGCACATCGCGGCGAGCGTGTTGGGATCCCATCCCGACCTCCGTCGCCCCAGGCAGAGCCGAGCGGGCGTGGTCCACGGACCACGCCCGCTCCACGGTGTGTGTGGGGCGACGTAGAGCTGCACTCAGCACGGCCGACACGTAACTGGAGCAAGTCCCGAACAACGCGCATCGACCCTGACGCGCGGGTGGCGAGCCTCGGACTATTCGTGGACGAGTGTCCGACACCAGTTCAGCAAGAACTCCGTGACCTTCGCGCACGTCCAGGACCCAACCGCCCTCCGGAGATGTGTGTCCTCGCCTGGTCACCCGGGCAGCTCATAATTGCGCACCCCTGGTTCAGTTCGGTCGCGCCCCGACAGCCCTGCCGTGCTGCCCTACCAGGTTCGGCCCCCACGCCCACAGGTGCCACGAACGAACGACAGTGCCTGCCACGCGATACTCACACCGGCAGTTGCCCCACAAGGAACTCCACCTGATCGATTTCGCGGTCGACTGCGTCTACCTCGTCAGGGGGTAGCACATCGACGCCCTTGTCCGCAGCGACAGCGAAGATGACTTCGATCCCGAAGGCGGCGGACCGGAAGTTTTCCAACCACTCCTCAGGGGCGTCAGACAGCCCTGCCGCGATCGGGGACATCGCTTCGCTGCCTCGTTCGTCCATGGCGTCTGAGATCGACATCAGATCTGCCGCCAGAGTCTGGAGCTGGATCTCTCCCCGGTCGAAGTCGTTCAGCGCCTTCTCAACCAGGCGCCGCTGGTATGCCCACCACTCCACGTCACCGTTCACTGCTTGATGATCCCTCCTGCGACGGTCACCACGCGGCCAGTTTCAGTGTCCGTGATGATCGTGATTCGTTCGTCAAAGTTGTAGTGGGCCGTAGTCCCGGCGACCTTGCCGGTCACGGATTCTCCGTTGCGCACGGTGTCCTCCACCACGGTGGGCGGGATTCCCCTCGTCTGCATCTGATCGAGGGCATGGCCGGCATAGACACGGCCTTGGATCGTCGTCGGCTCGTTGCGTGCTGTCCGTCCCTCGGACTGGGCGACTTTGACCTCGCGATTTCCCTTGTTCCGCGTCTTGTCACTCGCGTCCGGAGACTTGAAGCTCGTGTCCTCATTCGTGCCGCGTCGTCCTACGGGGTAGCGGGCGGTGGCATCTCGAAGTGCGCCCCCACCCTCACTGAGCAGTACGCCCGAGCTGTCGGCCCCTGATGGAGTTGCCAGCCGGGGGCCCGCCATGTTGAGGGCCGGGATGTCGATCGAGTTGAGGACGGTTCTTATGCCACCCGCGTTCTTGATGGCCGCAGCCGAGCTACCAGCGCCCACCAGGGCTCCGCCCAAGACAGCTCCACCTACGCCGGCCTCACGGGCATGGTCGAGGCTGAGGCCCTCCTGGTCGCCCGCTGCAATGTGCAGGGGCTGAGCGACAGCAAGGTCTACAGCGATGGACTCGATGGCGCCGAAGGCGACGCCGGTCATGGTCGTGCCGATGACACCAGCGATCTCCGCCGACACGGTGACGCCGACGCTCGCCGAGGCCGCGATCACTCCTTCGGCCGCAGCTGAGCCCGCCACGGCTCCCGCGCCGCCGGTGACGATTGCAAGCAGGATGCCCGCGCCCAGTGCGGCAGCGGCGATGCCGATCTCCGTGCGCAGGTGGCTGATCGCCTCGTCGACTGTGTCCGCGTACTGGTCGAGCGCCTTGGCGATCGAACGAGCCGCCTCAGCGAGGTCATCGAGCCAACCGGACTTCGCGCCCTTGTGATAGCGCGCCCAGAACTCACCGAACGCCTCGATGGACGGGCCCTCGTTGCCGTCGATGATGCTGCGGGCCGACTTGTGCGTGGCCGCAGTGACGTCGTCGACGGATTCGGCGAAGGCACGCCAGGCAGAAGCGGCCTCGCGTAGCTGGCCCGAGTCGGCGTCCGGCCACCACATGCCCAGCTTCATCAGGGCGTCTTTGAGTATCTCCTCGACGTCCATCGGCCGGTCAGTGCTCCTTGGCGACGGAGTCGAAGACGTCCTTGGTCGCCAGTTCGTTCTCGTCGTGGTTGTCGGACATCGCCTTCAGCGCGTCGCCGATCGACTCCAGGCCGGTCACGAGTGTCGCGCCGGCCTTGTCGATGCCGTCCTTGGCCGGGCGGTACTTCGCGTGGAACTGACTGCCCTGCTCGTCCCCGCCCCACGGAGCACCGAGGGCGGAGAGGCGGGTTTCGAGGGTGTGCAGGGCGTCGCGCAATTGGTCGCTCTGATGGTGGAAGACTGGTGCAGCGTCTCTGAGTTCGTCCGTGTCCACCCGCATGCGCTCGCTCACGCCACTCGCTCCCCTCAAGCCTGTTCGATCAAGGCTGCGAACGTATCGCACGGGTCGCACAGCGGGACGATCCAACGAGCCAGTCGGCAAGCGGAGAGACACACCTCACTCGCCCACCAGGTCGAATTCGGGTCGAAGTTCCCGAGCGGTCAGCCACGGGCGATCACTCGCAGTGCAATCCCCGCAGCCGGGGCCATCACGGCCCCTGTATCGGCCCCAGGTCAGCTCGGAACTGGTGGTGGTCCGAGTACTCGCTCGGATGTACCGCATGGCTCCGTGCGGCGAAGCCGCGCAGGAAGATGTAGTCGAACTTGCTGTGCCAGTCCGTGGTCGTCCCGCAGTCGGGGGCGGCCGCGGGGTGGCAGCCGGGGTCCGCGTCCTTGGCCAGGGACCACATCGGGCCGAGTTCGGGGGCGTCCGGCACGGCGTTGAAGTCGCCCAGCACGACGGTGCGTTCGTGCCGGGCGACCGCCTTGGTGAGGGCGGTGATCTGCTTCGCGCGGAACGACTCCTGCTGCCGCTGCGCGAGGTGGGTGTTGAAGAGGCGGACGGGGCGGCCGGCCACCGAGGTGGTGACGGCCAGGTAGCCGCGGTCCTCGGAACCGCCGTCCGGATACTCCTTGAGCACGGGGTCGGCCATCGGCGCCGCCGAGAGGATCGCCTGGCCGTAGCCGCCCGGCCGCCACGGAAGTCCCCCGCAGCGGCCCCAGTTGCGCAGCACCGAGCCGTACTCGACGTGGTACCTCAGCCCGTAGAACGTCCTCAGGTAGGCGCGGATCTCCTCCACGTCCCGCACGCACGCCTCCTGGAGGCCGATGACCTGCGGCGCGTACGTCGCGATGTCGGCGGCCCTGCCGAGGTTCTGGGCGCTGCCGCAGGGGTTGCAGATGTTCCACGTCATGACGCGGCCCGGCACGATGTCCTTCGCGGCGCCGACCGGCAGCGGGAGCGGCTCGGAGACGAGGGCGCCGCTGGGCGTGCTCGGGCCGACGAACACCAGACACACCGCGGCCACGGCCACCGCGCACCACTGCCTGCCCCGTCCGAACACCGGCGCCTCCTCGGGGCGATCCTGCCATCGCACCGTCAACGTCTCCAGCGAGATCAGTCAGAACGACACACCTAGGGCTTCTCGTTTGGATCATCGTGCGGACCACAGGAAGATGCCTGCGATGTGGAGTCCGGCTAGGTAGATGGTCGCTGTCTTCTCGTAACGGGTCGCGATTCCTCGCCACTGCTTGAGGCGGTTGATGCACCGCTCGACGGTGTTGCGCTGCTTGTAGACCTCGCGGTCGAACGCGGGTGGCCGTCCGCCGTCGCTGCCGCGGCGCATGCGATGGCGGAGCTGATCCGCGGGGCTCGCAATCACCGCCTGAATACCGCGCCTGCGCAGGTAGTTGCGGATCGCGCGGGAGGAATAGGCCTTGTCGGCCAGGACCACGTCCGGTCTGGTGCGCGGGCGTCCATGGCGGCGGGGCACCCGTAGGCGGGCCATGACCTCGGTGAACGCGGGTGCGTCGCCGGCCTGTCCGGCGGTGAGGACGAAGGCGAGAGGCCGGCAGCGGCCGTCGGAGGCCAGGTGGATCTTTGTGGTCAGTCCGCCGCGGGAGCGGCCGATGGCGTGGTCGGCCGGTTCCCCGGCCGGGGCCCCTTTTTGCGGGCCCCGGCGGCGTGCTGGTGGGCGCGCACGATCGTGGAGTCCACCGAGACCGCCCAGTTGAGGTCCTCGTCGGCATCGGCCCGGGCCATCAGCGCGGTGAAGACCCTCTCCCAGGTGCCGTCGACGGCCCACATCCGCAGCCGGTTGTAGACGCCGCGCCAGTTGCCGTAACGCTCCGGCAGGCACATCCACGGGGTGCCGGTCTGGAACTTGAAAGCGATCGCGTCGATCCCCTCACGATGGTCTCGCCACCGGCCACCCCGCTTCGGTGCCCGGTCGGGGAGTAACGGCTCAATCCGCGCCCACTGCGCATCAGTCAACGGCACACCCGGACCAACGATCAGATGATCTGAACGAAACGGCCTAGTCCGGCAGCGGTCGGTTCGCGACGACGTTCTTCATCACCAGCGTGGAGTTGAGGCGCTGCACCCCCGGAAGGCGCGCGAGCTGCTGGTCGTAGAGCTGCTGAAAGGCGGTCAGGTCGGCGGCGGCCACCCGCAGCAGATAGTCCGGATCGCCGAACAGGCGCTGCGCCTGGAGCACATGGGGCACCGCCGCCACCGCCTCCTCGAACGAGGTGACGGTGTCCCGGTCCTCCCAGCCCAGCGTGACGAAGACCAGCGCCTCGAAGTCCAGGCCGAGGGCGGACGGGTCGACGACCGCGCGGTACCCGCGGATCGCCCCCGAGCGCTCCAGATCGCGCAGCCGGCGGTGGCAGGGAGAGACGCTCAGCTTCACGCGAGCGGCCAGCTCGGTGATGGTGAGGCGGCCGTCCATCTGAAGCTCGGTAAGAATTTTCCGGTCCATGGCGTCCATGGAGAAGATTCTCCCTCACGTGTGCCGATGGTGGGGTAAAGAAGGGAACACTTACGGGCGAATCCGACCTAGCCTTCCTCGCGTACAACTGCACGTGAGAGGGATCGACACACATGGACACGACCACGCTGGCCGCATTTCTGGCCGTGGACCTTCTGCTGGTGTTCACACCGGGCGCGGACTGGGCCTACGCGATCGCGGCCGGACTGCGGGACCGCTCGGTCGTCCCGGCGGTCGCCGGGCTGATCACCGGTTACGTGGGATACACCGTGCTCGCCGTCGCCGGTCTCGCGGTGCTTGTGGCGAGCTCGGCGACCCTGCTCACGGTGCTGACCGTCGCAGGCGCCGGCTACCTGGTGTGGCTCGGCTGCAACGTGCTGCGGCAGCCCGCCGTGCTGACCGCGGGCGAAGAGCCCATCGGCGCCTCCCGCCGCCAGGTCATGCTCAAGGGCATCGGCATCAGCGGCCTCAACCCCAAGGCGCTGCTGCTGTACCTCTCCCTCTTCCCGCAGTTCATCCACCCGGCGACGGGCTGGCCGGTGGCCGTGCAGACCGGCGTGCTCGGCACCCTCCACATGACCGCCTGCGCCGTCGTCTACCTCGGTGTCGGTGTGCTGGCGCGCACCGTTCTGAGGACACGGCCCTCGGCGGCGCGGGCCGTGACACGGGTCTCCGGCGTCATGATGATCGCGATCGGTGTCGTGCTGCTGGCGGAGCAGCTGGCGTAGACGAAATTCCGGGGCGGCCGGCGCGCGTTGGGTTACGGTCTCGCTCGTGACGACGCCTCCCGCTCCTACGCCCAGCACCTTCACCACCGACCGGCTGACCATGCTGCCGCTGCGGGCCGAGCACGCCGACGAGATGGCCGACGTGCTCGCCGACCCGGCCCTGCACACCTTCATCGGCGGCACACCGGACACGGCCCCGGAACTAAGGGCGCGCTACCGGCGGATGCTCGCGGGTTCGCCCGATCCGGACGTCGCCTGGCTGAACTGGGTCGTCCAACTCCGGGACGAGGAACGCCTCGTGGGCACGGTGCAGGCGACCGTCCGGGACGGGGTCGCCGAGATCGCGTGGGTCGTCGGCACCCGGTGGCAGGGCCGCGGCATCGCCACCGAGGCCGCGCGGGCGCTCGCCGCGTGGCTCGGGGAGCGGGGCGCCCGGACCCTCGTCGCGCACATCCACCCCGAGCACCACGCGTCCGCCGCCGTCGCCACCGCCTGCGGGCTCGCGCCCACGGACGAGTGGCAGGACGGCGAAGTGACGTGGCGGCTCACCGGCTGACGGTGCCGAGCGCCGCTCAGCGGAAGGCGGGCAGGCCCGTGAGGGTCTTGCCGATGACCAGCGCGTGGACCTCACTCGTGCCCTCGTAGGTCAGCACCGACTCGAGGTTGTTGGCGTGCCGCATCACCGGGTATTCGAGGGTGATGCCGTTGGCGCCGAGGATGGTGCGGCACTCGCGGGCGATCTGGATGGCCTCGCGCACGTTGTTGAGCTTGCCGACGCTGATCTGCTCCGGCGTGCCGCGGCCCTCGTCCTTGAGCCGGCCGAGACGCAGCGCGAGCAGCATGCCCTTGTCGAGTTCGAGCGCCATGTCGGCGAGCTTCTGCTGCGTCAGCTGGTACGAGGCCAGGGGGCGCTCGAAGACCGTGCGGTCGGCGGCGTAGGAGATGGCCGCCTCCAGGCAGTCGCGGGCGGCGCCGATCGCGCCGAACACGATGCCGAAGCGGGCCTCGTTGAGGCAGCCGAGCGGACCGGAGAGGCCGCGCGCGTTCGGCAGCATGGCGTCGGCGGGCAGGCGCACGTCCTCCAGGACCAGCTCGCTGGTGACGCTGGCGCGCAGGGACAGCTTGCGCTTGATCTCCGGCGCCGAGAAGCCGGGCGTACCCGCCGGGACGAGGAAGCCGCGCACGCCCTCCTCGGTGCGGGCCCAGACGACGGCGATGTCCGCCACCGAACCGTTCGTGATCCACATCTTGGCGCCGTTGAGGACCCAGTCCTTGCCGTCGCGCTTGGCGTTGGTGCGCATCGAACCGGGGTCGGAGCCCGCGTCGGGCTCGGTGAGGCCGAAGCAGCCGATCTTCTCGCCCGCCGCCATCCCCGGCAGCCACTGCTGCTTCTGCTCCTCGGAGCCGTACTTCCAGATCGCGTACATCGCGAGCGAACCCTGCACGGAGACGAGGCTGCGCAGACCCGAGTCCACCGCCTCCAGCTCCATGCACGCGAGGCCGTACGAGACGGCGCTGGTGCCCGCGCAGCCGTAGCCCTCCAGGTGCATGCCGAGGACGCCGAGGCCGCCCAGTTCACGGGCGAGCTCGCGGGCCGGGATGGCGCCGGCCTCGAACCACTCGGCCACCTTCGGGCGCAGCTCGCGCTCGCCCATGGTGCGCACGGTGTCGCGGATGGCGCGCTCCTCGTCGCTCAACATGCCGTCGATGTCGACAAGGTCGAAGGGGTGGAGGGGAGTTGAGGACGAGGGCGAGGGCATCGCGGGCTCCTTGGCTGCGGTGGATGGTCGGCGCTAGGGTTACGGATATCGGATTTTGGATCCAACTTTCTTCTCGTCTCGGATCGTAGCCGCACGCCCACCGCTTGCCAAGGAGAGTCGTATGCGGGCCACCACCAACCCGGCCGCCCCCGGCGCCCTGTCCGGGCTCGTCGTCGCCGACTTCGGCCGGGTCCTCGCCGCCCCGTACCTGACGATGCTCCTCGCCGACCTCGGCGCGGAGGTCATCAAGGTCGAGCGCCCCGGAGTCGGCGACGAGACCCGCTCCTGGGGCCCGCCGTTCGCGGACGGCGAGGCCACCTACTTCCTCGGGGTCAACCGCAACAAGCGCTCCGTCGCCCTCGACCTGACCGAGGCGCCCGGCCGCGAGGCAGCCCGCGCCATCGCCGCGCGCGCCGACGTCCTCGTCGAGAACTTCCGGCCCGGCACCATGGACCGGCTCGGCCTCGGCTACGAGGAGTTGAGCGCCCTCAACCCCGGCCTCGTCTACTGCTCGGTCACCGGATTCGGCACCGCGGAGGGGGCCGCGCTGCCCGGCTACGACCTGCTGGTGCAGGCCATGGGCGGGCTGATGAGCGTCACGGGGGAGCCGGGCGGCCAGGGCACCAAGGCGGGCGTCGCGCTCGTCGACGTCATCACGGGGATGCACGCGGGGCTCGGCGTGATGGCGGCGCTGCGGCACCGCGAGCGCACCGGCGAGGGGCAGAAGGTCGAGGTCTCCCTGCTCACCTCGCTGCTCTCGGCACTCACCAACCAGGCCTCCGCGCATGTGGCCGCGGGCGTGGTGCCCCGCGCGATGGGCAACAAGCACCCGAGCATCGCGCCCTACGAGGTGCTCGACGCCAAGGACCGTCCGCTGGCGCTCGCCGTCGGAAACGACCGGCAATTCGGCGCGCTGTGCGCGGAGTTGGGGGTGTCCGCTCTTGCCGCCGACCCGCGCTTCGCGAGCAACACCGCGCGCGTGGCCCACCGCGAGGAACTCCTGGCCGAACTCACCGAGCGGCTGCGCGAGCGCGGGGCCGACGAGTGGTTCGAGACGCTGACCGCCGTCGGCGTCCCCTGCGGCCCGATCAACGACCTCGGGGAGGCCTTCGCCTTCGCGGAACGCCTCGGCCTCGACCCCCGCGTACAGATCGACGACCCGGACCGTGAGACCCCCGCGGCGCAGGTCGCCAACCCGATCCGGCTGAGCGCCGCCCCCGCCGCGTACGTCACGGCGCCGCCGCGCCTCGGGGAGCACACCGAGCAGATCCTCGCCGAGCTGGGACTTTCCGCCGTCGACGCGGCGGCCGATGTCGGTGGGGCTCCGTAGGATGGGCCCGTTCACCACGTGCTGCCGACGCCCGGCAGAGAGGAAGAGGAGCCGCCATGACGACGCCCGCACCGAGGCGGCGGCCCCCAACGGCGCAGCAGTTCGTCCTTGAGGAACTGCGCCGGGCCATCACCAGCGGGGAGATCAGGCCGGGCATGCCGATCCGGCAGGACGCCCTCGCCGAACGGCTCGGGGTGAGCCGGGTGCCGTTGCGTGAGGCGCTCAAGACACTGGAGGGCCAGTCCCTCGTCGTGCACCACGCGCACCGCGGCTACTTCGTGGCCGAGCTGTCCCTGGCAGAGCTGCGCGAGGTGTACCGCATCCGGGAGATCCTGGAGGCCGAGGCCGTACGCGAGGCGATGCGCGGCGGCGGCGCCGTCCTCGACACCCTGGAGGAGGCCCAGGAAGAGGTGGAGGCGCAGGCAGCCGCGGCGGACGTCGCGGCGATGGCGGCCGCCAACCGCAGATTCCACTTCGTCCTCTTCGAGGCGTCCGGCATGCACCGCCTGGTGCGCCTCATCGCGACCCTGTGGGACGCCACCGACGCCTACCGCTCCCTCTACTACGCGGACTCGATCAGCCGCGAGCACGTCCTCGTCGAACACCGTGCCGTGCTCGACGCACTGCGCGAGGGACGCACGGAGGACGCGGTGCGGCTGCTCGACGGACACCGGGAGCACGCGGTGGCCGCGCTGGAGGGACTGCTGGGCGACGGGGCGGGCGCGTAGATCGGTGGAGCCGCCGGACCCGGTCGCGTTGACCTGACCGGTTCGGCTGGACCGAACGACGAGGGCCCGGGCGGCACGCTTGAGTTCTAGTGGTCGTCGCAACATCCCACTTCAGGGGTGCGATGGACTTCAAGATCCGGAAGGACCGGAAACCGCAAGGCCCGAGGAAGTTGGCTCGGGAGCGGGAGCAATACCTTCTGCTTGTGGATCAAGGAATTCCCTACGAGGACGCCTGCCGGATCGTCGGCATCAACTCGAAGACCGGCAGGCGATGGCGTAACGGCCGCAGCGCCGACCGCCACCACAAAGCGGCACCACCCATCAGTGGGGTGGTGCCGCCTCACCTCGTTCCCCTAGCCGAGGGGCCGGCCGGTCCCTCGCGCTACCTGCGCGAGGCAGACCGCATCCACATAGCCGACCGGCTGCGCGAGAAGGCGGCCGTCCGGACGATCGCGGCCGAGCTGGGCCGCAGCCCGTCAACCATCAGCCGGGAGATCCGCCGAAACCGGACCGTCCTGGCCGACGGCCGCTGGTACTACCGGCCGCACGCTGCCCAGCGCCGGGCGGATAAGCGCCGGTCAAGGCCCAAGGCCACCAGGATCGCGATGAACCCCGAGCTGCGGGACTTCATCCAGGAACACCTGGCCCTGCGCTGGAGCCCGGAGCAGATCTGCCACGCTCTGCGCAGACGGTTCCCCGACCGGCCGGAGATGCACGTGGTCCACGAAACGGTCTACCAAGCCCTCTACGTCCAAGGCCGCGGCGAACTCCGCCGCGAGCTGACCCGCGCACTGCGGACCGGACGCGCCGTCCGTAAGCCCCATCGCCACTCCGCCCGCCGCAGACAGCGATTCCCGCACCCCATGGTGATGATCAGCGAACGGCCCGCCGAAGTGACCGACCGAGCCGTCCCTGGCCACTGGGAGGGTGATCTCATCGTCGGCAGCAACTCCCGCTCCGCCATCGCCACGCTCGTCGAACGCAGCACCCGCTACCTCATGCTCGTCCACCTGCCGAACGGCTACGCGGCATCGGCCGTCCGCCAGGCGCTGGCCGATACCGTCCAAACTCTGCCGCCCCACCTGAAGCGATCCCTGACCTGGGACCAAGGCACCGAGATGGCCGCCCACCACGCCTTCAGCCTCGCCACCGACATCCCGGTCTACTTCTGTGATCCGGGCAGCCCCTGGCAACGCGGATCGAACGAAAACACCAACGGCCTGCTGCGGCAGTACTTCCCCAAAGGAACCGACCTGTCCCGGCACAGCCGGGACGACCTCGCCGCCGTGGCCGCCGAACTCAACAGCCGACCACGCAAAACGCTCGACTGGGAAACCCCAGCCGAGCGCCTGCATAACCTACTCACAACCTGATCAACACGACCGAGTGTTGCAACGACCCCTGGAAACCGCCCACGCCGCCCGGGCCCTCGCCCCTGTCCACCGGTGCCACGGGTTCAGCAGACGCTGTCCGACGGCTTCGGGTTGCCGAGGCCGAACAGCGGGCGCAGCCGCAGGCCCGCCCACGTGCCGAGGATGGCGACGGCGCCCCAGATCCAGCCGTGCAGCGAACCGGAGACGATGCCCGCGAGGTACGCGCCGATGTTGCAGCCGCCCGCGAGGCGCGCGCCGATGCCCATCAGGATGCCGCCGATGACGGCCGCGACCGCCGTACGCGCGGGGATGCCGCGGTGCAGCTTCCACACGCCGCCCGCCGCGGCGGCGACCGCCGCGCCGACCATGATGCCGATGTCGGTGAGGCTCGTCTTGTCGGCGAGCACCGGGCCCGTCAACTGGGCCGCGCTGCCGGGCTGTTGCCAGTACGTCCACGTCTCGGGCGAGCCGCCGAGCGCGCCCACCACCTTCGAGCCCCACAGCGCGAACGCGCTCGTCACGCCCCACGCGCCGCCGGACACCAGCAGTACGCCCGCGCCGAGCACCGCGAGCACCACGGCGCCCGCCGCCAGCGGCCAGGAACCGCGGACCGTACGCAGCAGCGTGCCCTTCGCCGACGGCGGGGTGCCGACCGGCGGGGGATTGCGGCGGGCCTGGACGGCGCGCGCGACGAACCAGATGACGGCGAGCGCGACGATCGTAATCGCCCAGGACCCGAACCAGCCGACGTGGTCGGACAGCAGGTACGGATCGAGCGCGGGCAGATCGCTCCAGAGCCCGAACTGCCAGGCGGCGAGGGTGGAACCGACGATGAACCCGAAGAGGGTCAGCACGATCGAGCTCTGCCCCGAGCCGACCGCGAACAGGGTGCCCGACGCGCAGGCCCCGCCGAGCTGCATGCCGATCGCGAACAGGAACGAGCCGACGATGAGTCCGATGCCGATCGGCCCCGCACTGGGCGCGGGCACCGAACCGAACAGCCCGCTGCCGGTGCCGATGATCAGCGCGAAGAGCGTCGCCGTCGTGCCGAGCAGCAGGGCGTGCGCCCGCAGTCCGGTGCCGTTGCCGACGGCCACGAGCTGGCGCCAGGCGGAGGTGAATCCGAACCGCGAGTGGAACAGGGCGAACCCGAGTCCGAGGCCGAGCAGCAGCAGGACGCCCGGCTTGGCGCCGTGCTCGACAAACACGTAGACGGCGAGCGCGGCGCCGATGACCCCGGCGCCGGCGAGCGGCCCCCAGCGGGTGGGCGGCGCGGCCTCGGCGACCGGGGCGGGCGAGGAAGTGGGGGACGGGCTGAGCAGGGCGGCGCGCGGCGGCGCCCCGGCGGGTGGAGCGGTGGTCACGGCAGATCTCCGGCAGGTGGAGTGGGAACGTTCGGGCGCGGAGGGACGTCAGCGACGACAGAGCGCGTCGTCGACACTCCACGTCGTGGCCGCGAAGAGCGCGAGAGCCAGATGACGAGCGGGTCCGAACATGTGCGCCACTTTAAGGTTTCTGCCGGAATCCGTGGACCCGTGTCTCATATCGCGGTCACGACATGAGACACGCGCGACACGCGAGGTGAGACACGCGCGGCATGAGATACGGGGCCGCGGCGGAGCCCTCAGGCCGTGGCCAGCGACACCTCGGTCGACTTCAGCAGCGCGACCACCGCGGAGCCGGCCGCCAGGCCCAGGTCGGCGGCCGCGTCCTTCGTGATGGCGGCGGTCAGTTCCGCCCCGTTGATGTCGACCCTGACCGAGGCCATGGCGCCCCCGGTGGCGACGTCCCTGACCGTGCCGGGCAGCTGGTTGCGGATGGACAGGCCCTCGACGGGCCCCGTCGCGAGCGCCACCTCGGTGGACTTGACCAGGGCGCGCACCTCGGAACCCGAGGAGAGGCCCAGGTCCTTGACGGATTCGAGGGTGATCGCGGCGGTCAGGTCCTGGCCGCCGTCGAGGCGCACCTTGACCGTCGCCATCACCTCGCCCTCGGTGACGGACGTGACGGTGCCGGGAAGCTGGTTGCGGATGGAGAGGGCCATGGCGGTGCGCCTCGCAAAGTCGGGACGATGGGGGTGTTCTGCGTGTCCTTCACCCTAGGACCCGAGCCGCCCGATGCGCCCGATCAGGCCGGATACGCGTGCGTCTGTGTCGCCTTGACCGTGGCCCACACCGTCGCGCCGGGCTGCAGGCCGAGTTCGGCCGCCGCCACCGTCGTGAGGTCCGCGGCGAGCGGGAGCTCGCCGGAGAGGGCGGCGCGGATCTGGTCGCCGTGGGTCTCCATGCCGGTGACCTCGCAGCGCCACAGGTTGCGGGCGCTGGAACCGGTGGGGCGTTCGCGGTGCAGCGTCACCGCGCTCGGCGGGAACGCGACGAAGACCGGTCCTTCCAGCTCCTCCGTCGTCGTGATCGCGGGCCCGTCGTCCGCCACGTGGACGGTGTGGCCCTCGGCGCGGCCCCGGTACAGGTTGAGGCCGACGAGCTGCGCGATGTAGTCCGTGCGCGGGCGGCGCGCGACGTCCGACGGGGCGCCCTCCTGGACGACGTGGCCGTGCTCGATGACGACGAGCCGGTCGGCCAGCACCATCGCGTCCAGCGGATCGTGCGTGACCAGCACCGCCACGGCCTCGAACTCGGCCAAGTGGCGCCGGAGTTGGGCCCGTACGTCCAGGCGGGTGCGGGCGTCGAGCGCGGCCAGCGGCTCGTCCAGGAGCAGCAGTCGCGGCCGTGTGGCGAGCGCGCGGGCGAGCGCGACGCGCTGCGCCTGCCCGCCGGAGAGCCGGCGAGGTTTCGCGCCCGCGTGCTCCGCGAGCCCCATCCGGTCGAGCCAGGACTGCGCCTGCGTACGCGCCTCCGCCTTCGTGGCGCCCTGGCAGCGCGGCCCGAACGCCACGTTGTCCAGGGCGGTCAGGTGCGGAAAGAGCAGGTAGTCCTGGAACACCACACCCACCGGGCGTGACTCGGGCGGTGTGCCGTCGAGGCCCGTGCCGTCGAGCCTGAGGTGTCCGGCGTCCAGCGGCGTCAGGCCCGCGAGGGCGCGCAGCGCGGTGGTCTTCCCGGCCCCGTTCGGGCCGAGCAGCGCGACGACGTCGCCGGGCCGCGCGGTCAGCGCGACATCCAGCCGGAAGTCGCCCCGGTCCACGACGAGCCGCGCGTCGAGCCCGGCGCCGCCCACGTCCTCGTACGGCACCGTGGCCTTCTCAAGATCGGTCATGAGGCGGTCATCCAGCGGTCACGCAGCCCCGCGAGGACCGTGATCGACACGGCCAGCAGCACCAGGCTGAGGGAGATCGCCGCCGCCGGATCGCTCTGCATGGCGAGGTACACGGCGAGCGGCATGGTCTGGGTGCGGCCCGGGAAGTTGCCCGCGAAGGTGATCGTCGCGCCGAACTCGCCGAGCGCCCGCGCCCACGCGAGCACCGCGCCGGCCGCGATTCCGGGCGCGATCAGCGGCAGCGTCACCCGCCGGAACGCGGTGAACCGGGAGGCGCCCAGCGTCGTGGCCGCCTCCTCGTAGCGCGGGTCGGCCGCCCGCAGCGTGCCCTCGACGCTGATCACGAGGAACGGCATCGCCACGAACGCCTCGGCGATCACGACACCCGTGGTCGTGAACGGCAGAGTGATCCCGAACCACTGATCCAGGTACTGGCCGACGACACCGTTCCTGCCGAGCGCCGTCAGCAGCGCGACGCCGCCCACCACGGGCGGCAGCACCAGCGGCAGCGTCACCAGGGCGCGTACGAGACCGCGCCCCGGAAACTCCGTGCGCGCCAGCAGCCACGCCAGCGGCACCCCGAGCACCAGGCTCACCAGCGTCGCCAACGTGGCGCACACCAGCGACAGTTGGAGCGCCTGCCACACCTCGGGGCTGGTCAGCTGCTCGGGCAGCTGCGCCCACGGGGCCCGTACGAGCAGCGCGATCAGCGGCACCACCAGGAACGCCAGGCCCACGAGCGCGGGTACGAGGAGTGGCAGCGGAGGAATGCGGCCACGGCGGCGCCGCGGACCGCCCTCCAGGGAGTCGTCGAGCACGGTCACGGCTTGAGGAATCCGGCCTCGGTCAGCGCCTTCTGCCCGTCGGCGGACTTGACCAGCTCGATGAACGCCTTCGCCCCCGCGGCGTTGGGCGCCTTCTTCAGCGGGGCGATCGGGTAGTCGTTGATGGCGTCCTTGGACTCGGGGAACTCCACGCCCTGCACCTTGTCACCCGCCGCGTGCACATCCGTCTTGTAGACGACCGCCGCGTCGGCCTCCTTGAGCTCCACCTTCGTCAGGGCGCTCTTGACGTCCTGCTCGTACGAGACAGGGGTGAGCTTCAGCTTGCTCGCGGCGAGCGCCGTCTGCGCGGCGGCGCCGCACGGCACCTCCTTCGCGCAGAGCACGACCTTCTGGCCGGGCTTGGTGAGGTCCTTCAGGGACGACACCTTGTGCGGGTTGCCGGGGAGGGTGGCGATCTCCAGCTGGTTGCGGACGAAGGTGCTCGGCTCGCCCTTCGCGTCACCGGCGTCGGTCACCGTCTTCATCGTCTTGGGGCTGGCCGCCGCGAACACGTCGGCGGGGGCGCCGCCGGTGATGCCCGCGGCGAGGCTGTCACTGCCGCCGAAGTTGAAGGTGACCTTGGTGCCGGGGTGCTCCTTCTCGAACTGCTTGCCCAGCTTGGTGAAGCTCTCCTTGAGGGAAGCGGCGGCGAACACGTTCACCGTCCCGGACAGCTTCTTGCCGCTGGAGGGCGCGGAGCCGGAGGAGTCCGCGTCGGACGAACCGCAGGCGCTGAGCGTCAGCACGGCCACCGCCCCGACGCCGGTCACCTGCAGTATCCGGCGGGTCGTCGTCCTGCGCGCGGAACGGGTTGTCACGGTTCGGCTCCCCTACGTGTCCTGGAACGTTTACGGCTTCCATACTGCCGCATCTACCAGGCACAAGTCGCCTGTGGGTTCGCATGATCCCGGCAGGTGGAGGGTACAGGTGTGCATGTGCGTTCCTACGTGACCGCGGGGGTGCGGCTACGCGCGGTCGATATGGACATTCGTCGACTTCACGCGGGCCGTGGCCTCCATGCCGACCTCCAGGCCCAGCTCCTCCACCGCCTCCCGCGTGAGCAGCGAGACCAGCCGGTGCGGTCCGGCCTGGATCTCCACCTGGGCGGCGACATCGCCGAGCTTCACGGCGGTGACGATCCCGGGGAACGCGTTGCGCACCGAGGTGTACGAGGGGTGGTCGTCGGCGTCGTCGCCCGCGGCCAACTCCACGGAGAAGGCGGCGAGATCTCCGCCCTGGACGACCCGGCGCCCGCTCGCGTCGCGGTGCGTGACGATCCGCCCGGCGTCCGCCCACCGCCGCGCGGTGTCGGGGCTGACGCCGAGCAGCCGTGCGGCCTGGCCGATTGTGTAGGACTGCATGCGGCCAAGCTACCTTCCGGCCACCGCGCGGCGATCGCCCGGCGCACCTGCCGGGAACGTCGCGGTGCGCCGCCTACACCTGCGCGAACAGCCCCTCGAGGGGAGCGGGCATGCACCCCGCGTCGCAGGCCGCCTCGGTCAACAGCCGCCCGTAACGGATCTTGCGGCCCGCCTTGGTGCCGAGGAACCGCCGCAGGCGACGGTGGGTGCTCCTGTCCTGCTGGGCGGGCTGGCGGGCGAAGGTCTGCCAGGGATGCCACTCGCCGGCCTCCCGGACGAGGTCCTCGACCCGTTCGACGCCGAGCGCGCGGATGAACTCGTCCTCCAGGTCCGCGACACACACGAAGACGGTGTCCTCGCCCCGCCCCAGCGCCCGGTCGTAGAAGCGCCGTTCGCGCTCGTCGCACAGTCCGGTGAGCCGCAGCCCCAGCCCCTCAGGGCCGAGCAGCCGCGCGTACCGCCCGACGTTCATCGCGCCGCCCATGGGCAGGACGCACACGCCCTCGGAAGCGAGGTCCCGCCCGCGCCGCTCGGCGAGCGTATCGACCGCCGCGGCGTCACTGAGCCCTTCGAGGAGGACGGCGCCGCGGACGCGAAGACGCGCGGCCAACGCGCGCGCCGGCTCACCGGGGCCGCCCGCGGCCCACTCGGTGACCGCGTCGTGGAACGCCTTCATGCCCGCGGTGTCCGTCGTCTCCGTCACGCGCTCCATCCTCTGCCGCGAGGGCCGGGAGCCCCACCGGGTATCCCGGCGGGGAGGGGGCCCGGTCAGCCCGCCGCCGACTCCGTCAGATGCCGCCACGTCCGCACCAGCTGGCTGAACTCCTTGACCTGGACGAGGACATGCTCGCGCGCCGCCTCCTCCGCCCGGTCCGCCACCCCCGCGGCGATCGCGTCGGCGATCGCCCGATGCTCCGCGAGCGAGCGCCGCATCCGGTCCGGCACCCTCAACTGAAGCCGCCGGTACGGCTGGAGGGCCCGCTTGAGCGCGTGGGCCTGCTGGCGCAAGTACTCGTTGCCGCAGGAGTCGTAGACGATGGCGTGGAAGCGGGCGTTGGCGTAGTAATAAGGGTCGGCGTCGCCCGCGTGCGCGTGCTGCTCGCACTCCCGCAGCGCGTCCTCCAGCTCGGCGAGCGCCTCGCGCTCGATGCGGCGCGCCGAGAGCCGTGCCGCCATCCCCTCCAGCTCGGCCATCACCTCGAAGCGCTCGGCCAGTTCGGACACGCTCAACTCGGTGACGTACGTGCCCTGCTTGGGGCGGATCTGCACGAGGCCGGACCGCTCGAGGGCCTGCAGCGCCTCGCGCACCGGCGTGCGCGAGCAGCCGAACTCGCGCTCCAGCTCCGCCGGGTCGAGGCGTTCGCCCGGCCGGTACCGGCCGTCCACCACCGCGTTCTCCAGGGCGTCGCGCACGCGCCTCGCCTCAGGGACTCGAGCCATCTCCACCTCCGATTGCCCAGATTATCCGCCCGCTCCAGGGGGTGGCGCCGGTCACTCCTGTGATCTACCGTGCGGTTGTTATATACATCACGGCCTGCGATGCATATCAAGTGTCGGGGCGGAACATCGGGACATGAGGAGGGGCGCAGATGGGGCAGCGTGACGAGCGGCACGACGAACGCCACGACGGCTGGCTGCTCACCGATCTGTACCAGGCCCTCGGCAGGCTCGGCGGACGAGGAGAGGGCGACGCCGGGGACCCGGCGGCCGACGCCCCGCTCGACCAGCTGCTCGCGGCGTGCGAAGTGCTGATGAGCGACGTCGGCGAGGCCTCGACGCGCGCCGTCGCGGCCCGCGCCCTCGCCGCGTACGGCGTGCTCGACGACGCCGGCCGGCTCGCCTTCTTCGCCCACATCACCAGGACCTACGACGCCGACGCCGATCAGGTCCGCGCCGCCTACCGCCGCTGGGAAGAGGCCCGCGCCACCGGCTCCCAGGGAGAGGCGGAACTCGTCCGGCTCTTCGACGTCGTCGAGCCGGCCCGCCAGCAACTGCTGCGCCGCATGAACCACGCGCCCGACGCCACGCTCGCCCTGGTCCACATGCGCGCCGACCTGCGCCGCCTGCTGCCCGCCCACCCCGAACTGCGGCCCCTCGACCACGACTTCCACCACCTGCTCACGTCCTGGTTCAACCGCGGTTTCCTGCGCATGCAGGAGGTCACCGTGGACTCGCCGCCCGAGCTGCACCGCCATCTGCTGCGCGGCGAGCAGGTGCACCCGATGGCGTCCGAGGCCGAACTGCGGCGCCGCATCGAGCCCGAGGACCGCCGCGTCTACGCCTTCTTCCACCCGGCGACCGGCGACGTACCCCTGATCTTCGTCGAGGTCGCCCTCGTCGACGGGCTGCCCGACAGCATCGCCCCGCTGCTCGACCCGGGGCCCGCGCTCAGCCCCGCGCACGCGGACACGGCGGCGCTCTACTCCATCAACAACGCGCTCGACGGCCTCGCCGGGGTCTCCTTCGGCAGCTTCCTCATCAAGCAGGTCATCGAGCAGGTCGGCGAACAGCTCCCGCACCTGACGCAGTTCGCGACGCTGTCACCGATCCCCGGCTTCCGCGCGTGGCTGGAGGGCCGGGCCGAGCACGAGCCCGAACTCGCGTCCTTGGTAGCGGAGTTGAGCGACCCGGGCGCGGCCGACGACGCCGAGCGCATCCGCCCCCGGCTGCTGCCGGTCCTCGCCCGCTACATCACCGCCGAACGGCGCCCCGACGGCCGCCCCATCGACCCGGTGGCCCGCTTCCACCTCGGCAACGGCGCCGCCGCCTGGCAGCTCGACTGGCCGGCCAATGCCTCGCCCGATGCCTGGCGCCAGTCCTACGGAGCGATGATCAACTACCGCTACGAACCGGACCAGTTGGAGCGCCGCCACGAGGGCTTCGTGCGCCGCGGCTCCGTCGCGGTCGGCGGCCCCCTCAAGGAAGACTTCCCGCAGTGCGAGGCCACGTACGACCCGGCCTCGGAAGGAAATGAGAAAGGAACCACCCCGATGAGTTCGCAGAGCACGCAGGGCACGCAGTCGACGTCCTCGACGGCCCCCTTCCGCACCATCCACCGGTCCTTCGTCGAGCAGACGGAACTGCGGCCGGACAAGGCGCTCTTCGAGCTGCCCGGCGGGCGGTCCGTGACCTACCGCGAGACCGCGGACCTCGTGCGGCGCATCGCCGCGCGCCTCGTCGCCGACGGCGTGACCCCCGGCGACCGCGTCGCGATGCAGGTCGACAAGTCGGTGGAGGCCATCGCCCTCTACCTGGCGACGCTGCGGATCGGCGGCGTGTTCCTGCCGCTCAACACCGCCTACACCGGCGCCGAGATCGACTACTTCATCGGCGACGCCGAGCCGCGCGTCCTCGTCTGCCCGCCGAAGCGCCGCGCCGACCACGCGCACCGCGAGGGCCCGGGCCTCGTCGTCGAGACCCTCGGCGCCGAGGGCGACGGCAGCCTCCTCGAAGGCGACGCCCACCACGACGACGTGTACGAGGCCGCGGCCGGCGACCCGGCGGCCATCCTCTACACCTCCGGCACCACGGGCCGCTCCAAGGGCGCGATCCTCACGCACGAGAACCTGGCCTCCAACTGCGAGGCGCTGCTGGGCTCCTGGCAGTTCACGGCGGAGGACCGGCTGATCCACGCCCTGCCGATCTTCCACGTCCACGGCCTGTTCGTCGCCGCCAACATGGTGCTCGCCTCGGGCGCCTCCATGTTCTACCTGCCGAAGTTCGACGCCGACGCGGTCGCGGAGCTGCTGCCGCGCGCCACCGTGCTCATGGGCGTGCCCACCTTCTACACGCGCCTGCTCAAGCACGAGAAGGTCACGCCGGAGACCTGCGCCTCCATGCGCCTGTTCGTCTCCGGCTCCGCGCCGCTGCTCGCCAGCGACCACGAGGCGTTCGAGGCCCGCACGGGACACGCCATCCTGGAGCGCTACGGCATGACCGAGACCGGCATGAACACCACCAACCCGTACGAGGGCGGGCCCCGCAAGCCCGGCACCGTCGGCAAGGCGCTGCCCGGCACCGAGATCCGCGTGGTCGACGCCGAGACCGGAAAGCCGCTGCCCGACGGGGAGGTCGGCAGCGTCGAGGTCCGCGGCCCGAACGTCTTCGCCGGCTACTGGCAGATGCCCGAGAAGACCGCCGCCGAGTTCCGCGAGGACGGCTTCTTCATCACCGGCGACCTCGGCCTCATCGACGCGGACGGCTACCTCTGCATCTCCGGGCGCGGCAAGGACCTGATCATCTCCGGCGGCTACAACGTCTACCCCAAGGAGATCGAGACGCTCCTCGACGCCCACCCCACGGTCCTCGAATCCGCCGTGATCGGCGTCCCGCACCCGGACTTCGGCGAGACGGTCGTCGCCGTGGTCGTCGCCGCGCCGGGCCAGGATCCGCAGGAGCGGGACCTCATCGACTCCATCGCCGGTGACCTCGCCCGCTTCAAGCACCCGCGCGCCGTGCGCGTCGTGGAGTCGCTGCCCCGCAACGTCATGGGCAAGGTCCAGAAGGCCGAACTGCGCAAGACCTACGTGGACTTGTTCGCGACCGCCTGACGGCCCTGCTCTCTCCTCTCGGCACGCCCCTTTTCCCCAACCCCCTGCACGTTCTTGCTTCTTGCTTCCCTAATTCCCGGTCTCTCAATGTGGAGAAAACGATGGTCCTCTATGGAGTGGCAGCGCTGGCGGTGTGCATGCTCACGGGCACGCTCGTCGGTGAATACCTGGGCGAGGCGCTCGGCGTCGACGCCAATGTCGGCGGCGTCGGCTTCGCCATGATCATGCTTGTGTTCGCGACCCACTGGCTGCGCCAGAGGGGGAAGTTCCCCGAGGCGAGCGAACAGGGCGTGCTCTTCTGGAGCGCGATGTACATCCCCATCGTCATCGCGATGGCGTCGACGCAGAACGTGTACAAGGCCGTCACCGGCGGCCCGATGGCCCTCCTGGCCGGGCTCCTCGCGCTCGTCGCGGGATTCGCCCTGGTGCCGGTGATCGCGCGGATCGGCGGAAAAGGGGAGCCGCTCCCGCCCCTGAACGAGGCCGACGCCGAGGCGGAGTCCGCCACCGAGAAGCTGGAGGCGTGACATGGACACGTTCGTATCCGTCTGCAAGGACAACGGGCTCATAGTCGCCTTCGCCCTCGTCGGCACGCTGATGCTGGCCTCGGCATGGCTGTCCAAGAAGCTGACCCGAGGGCGGCTTCAGGGCTCCGCCATCGCCATCGTGCTCGGCCTCGCGCTCGCCTACTGGGGCGGCTCGGCGACCGGGGGAGAGGCGGGGATCGCGGACATCACCGCGCTCTCCGGGATGAGCCTGATGGGCGGGGCCATGCTCCGCGACTTCGCGATCGTCTCCACGGCGTACGGCGTCGACCTCAAGGAGATCAAGGGGGCGGGCCCCGCCGGCGTCCTGTCGATCCTGCTGGGTGTGGTCGTCTCCTTCATCGCCGGGGCGCTCATCGCCGCGCTCTTCGGCTACCGGGACGCCGCTTCGCTCGCGACCATCGGCGCGGGCGCGGCCACGTACATCGTCGGCCCCGTCACGGGCACCGCGGTGGGCGCGAGTTCGGACGTGATCGCGCTGTCGGTCGCCGCGGGACTGGTCAAGTCCGTGGTGGTGATGGTGGGTACGCCGCTGGTCGCGCGCCTGATCGGCCTGAACAACGCCAAGTCGGCGATGGCCTTCGGCGGCCTGCTCGGCACCACGTCCGGCGTGGCCGGCGGTCTCGCGGCCACCGACAAGCGGCTCGTCCCGTACGGCGCGATGACCGCGACCTTCTACACGGGCGTCGGCTGCCTCCTCGGCCCCTCGCTCTTCTACGTGTCGCTGAGGGCGCTCGTCGGCGGCTGACCGGACACAGGGAAGGGGCCCCCGCGCCGGGCCCCTTTCCGCTGACCGCGTTCGCAGCACAGCGCAGCACCATCCTCCCTCCCGTTCATCGGAAGCAAAGGTTGTGCACATGCCTCGACTTCGTACGCTCATCACCGCCGCGGCGGCCGTCCTCGCGCTCGCGGGCGGCGGCCTCGCGGGAGCCCCGCACCCGGCAGAGGCGAGAGCCGGACAGGGCGGCGGCAGCGCCTGGTTCACCTCCTGGGCGCAGTCCCAGCAGGACGCGGCGACGGACCCGCTGCGCGACCAGTCCGTGCGGACGGTCACCCATCTCAGCCAGGGTGGGGACGGCGTCCGCGTCCGCATCCAGAACACCTTCGGCACGGCGCCCCTGGAGATCGGCGGGGCCTCCGTCGGCGCGAGCGGCGACGGCGCGGCCCTCAAGGGCGCGGCGCACCCCGTCCGCTTCGACGGGAAGACCCACGTCACCGTCCCCGCGGGCGGCGAGGTGTGGAGCGACCCCACCGACCTGAAGACGGCCGCCCAGGACGACGTCGCCGTCTCCGTCGCGCTCAAGGGCGCGGCCACCCCGGGCCAGCACCGCACCGCGCTGCGCACCAACTACCTCACGCCGGAGGGCAGCGGTGACCACACGGCGGACACCAGCGGCGCCGCCTACACCAAGACCGTCGACGCCACGTACCTGGTCAGCGCGGTCGACGTGCACAACCCGCGCCTCAAGGGCACGGCGGTCGCCTACGGCAGCTCGGTCGTCGACGGCGTCGGCAGCACCAATTGCGGCCCCGGTTGCACCGAGACCGGCACCAACCGCCGCTGGACCGACGACCTGGCGCGCCGCGTGCACGCCGACCTCCCGGCCTCCGGCCAGGTCGCGATCGCCAACGCGGGCCTCAGCGGCACGACGAGCGCCGCCGACTGCCCCGGCACGCCGTCGTACGTCCGGAACCTCGACGCCGTCACCCGCCTCAAGCGCGACGTCCTCGCCCTGCACGGCGTCACCTCGGTCCTGTACTACTACGGCACCAACGACCTCGCCTTCGGCTGCGACGGCGAGCAGATCCTGGCCAGCTACCACAAGGTCTTCAAGGAACTGCGCGACGCCGGCATCAAGATCTACGTCACGCCCATCACGCCGCGCCCCGGCTACACCGACCAGAACAACCTGGACCGCCACACGGTCAACCTCTTTACGAAGAAGGCCAGTTCGTGTGACGGAACCTGCGACGGCGTCATGGACTTCGACGAGGTCCTGAAGGACCCGCTGCACCCCAACAGCATCAAGCCCGCGTACGACAACGGGGACGGCATCCACGCGAACATCGCCGGGCAGCAGGCGATCGCCGACTCGATCTCCTTGCGGATGCTCACGGGCGGAGCCGCGGGCGCGACCCGTTGAGCTAAACGCCAGCCGCATTTGCCTAAAGGTATTAGGCAGATGCAGAATGTCTTTCGGTAACAGTGACGGGGGTCGAGGGAGAGGGCGTACGGTCGTGGCGCGTGCCGGATTGACCGCGGAGCGGCTGGCCCGGGCAGGTGCCGAGCTCGCGGACGAGGCCGGCTTCGAGCAGGTGACCGTCTCGGCCCTCGCCCGGCGCTTCGACGTCAAGGTCGCGAGCCTGTACTCGCACGTCAAGAACTCGCACGACCTGAAGACGCGGATCGCCCTGATCGGCCTGCAAGAACTGGCCGACCGGGCCGCCGACGCCCTCGCGGGACGCTCCGGCAAGGACGCGCTGACCGCCCTCGCCAACGTCTACCGCGACTACGCCCGCGAACATCCGGGCCGCTACGCCGCCGCCCAGTACCGGCTCGACCCGGAGACGGCGGCGGCCAGCGCGGGCGTGCGGCACGCGCAGATGACGCGGGCCGTGCTGCGCGGCTACGACCTCACCGAACCCGACCAGACCCACGCCGTCCGGCTCCTCGGCAGCGTCTTCCACGGCTACGTCAGCCTCGAAATGGCCGGCGGATTCAGCCACAGCGCGCCCGACTCGGGCGAGAGCTGGGCGCGGAGCCTGGACGCGCTCGACGCGCTGTTGAGGAACTGGCCCGCGCAGGCACAGCCGCTCAACACTCCACGCGCTCAACCCGCTTGATCAACAGATTGACACCACAGTGAACAGCACGAACACCCCGGACTCCGTCCACACATTGACCACGACACCGCTGACGGACGAGCTCGTCCACGGTGCGATCGACATCGAGCGCACCCGCCGCGGTCTCCTCCCGCACCGCCTCCCCGCCTGGGCCCGCGCCCAGAACACGGACGGCCAGCTCGCCATGGCCGAGTCGCAGCCCTCCGGCGTCCGCCTCGCCTTCCGCACCCGCGCCACCGTCGTCGAACTCGACACGGTGCCGACCAAGCGCGTCTACGTGGGCGTGCCGCCACGCCCCGACGGCCTCTACGACCTGCTCGTGGACGGCCGGCCCGCCGGACAGGGCAGCGTGGCAGGCGGCGACATCCTCACCATCGACATGAGCGCGGGCACCTACGAGCACGAGGAGGCCGGTCAGCCGGGAACGCTCCGGTTCGACGGCCTGTCCGACGCCCTCAAGACCGTCGAGATCTGGCTGCCGCACAACGAGACCACCGAACTCGTGGCGCTGCGCACGGACGCGCCCGTGGAGCCCGCCGCGCCGCTCGGCGCGTCAGGCCGCAAGGTGTGGCTGCACCACGGCAGTTCCATCAGTCACGGCTCCGACGCCGCGAGCCCGACCACGACCTGGCCCGTGCTCGCCGCGTCCCTCGGCGGCGTCGACCTGGTCAACCTGGGCTTCGGCGGCGGCGCCCTGCTCGACCCGTTCACCGCGCGCACCATGCGGGACACCCCGGCCGACATGATCAGCGTCAAGATGGGGATCAACGTCGTCAATGCCGACCTGATGCGCATGCGGGCCTTCACCCCCGCCGTGCACGGCTTCCTCGACACCATCCGCGAGGGGCACCCGGACACGCCGCTGCTGGTCGTCTCGCCGATCCTGTGCCCGATCCACGAGAAGACGCCCGGGCCCCTCGCTCCCGACTTCAGCACGCTCTCCGAGGGCGGGCAGATGCGCTTCATGGCCACCGGGGACCCCGCGGAGGCGGCCCAGGGCAAGCTCACCCTCGAATCCATCCGCGAGGAACTGGCCCGCATCGTCGCCCAGCGCGCGGCCGACGATCCGCACCTGCACTACCTCGACGGCCGCGAACTGTACGGCGAGGCGGACCACGAGGAACTCCCGCTGCCGGACGCGCTGCACCCCGACGCCACCGCCCACCGGCGCATCGGCGAGCGCTTCGCCGACCTGGGCATCGGTCGCCTGAACGGGGGAGTTAGCATATGAGCGCCGCCTAGCTCGAAAGAGACGCACGTGACTGTCAATGACGACTCGTTCACCAATTGGAAGCACCGTGAGGAGACCGCGGAGGCAATGATCCCGATCATCGGGAAGCTGCACCGCGAGCGGGACGTGAACGTCCTGCTGCACAGCCGCTCCTTGGTGAACAAGTCGGTGGTCAGCCTGCTGAAGGCCCACCGATTCGCCCGCCAGATCGCCGGCGAGGAGCTCTCGGTCACCGAGACGATGCCCTTCCTGAAGGCCCTCGCCGACCTTGACCTCGGGCCCTCCCAGATCGACCTCGGCATCCTCGCGATGACGTACAAGACCGACGACCGGGGCCTGAGCGTCGAGGAGTTCACCGCCGAGGCCGTCGCCGGCGCGACCGGCGCCCTGAAGCTGGAGCGCGGCGAGGGCCGCGACGTCGTCCTGTACGGCTTCGGCCGCATCGGCCGCCTCGTCGCCCGCCTGCTCATCGAGAAGGCGGGCTCCGGGAACGGGCTGCGGCTGCGCGCCATCGTCGTCCGCGGCGGCGGCGAGCAGGATCTCGTGAAGCGGGCCTCCCTGCTGCGCCGCGACTCGATCCACGGCCAGTTCCAGGGCACGATCACCGTTGACGAGGCGAACAGCACGATCAACGCCAACGGCAACGCGATCAAGGTGATCTACGCCAACGACCCCTCCGAGGTCGACTACACGGCGTACGGCATCAAGGACGCCATCCTGATCGACAACACCGGCAAGTGGCGCGACCGCGAGGGCCTCTCCACGCACCTGCGGCCCGGCATCGACAAGGTCGTCCTCACCGCGCCCGGCAAGGGTGACGTGCCGAACATCGTGCACGGCGTCAACCACGACATGATCAAGCCGGACGAGCGGATCCTGTCCTGCGCCTCCTGCACCACGAACGCCATCGTGCCGCCGCTCAAGGCGATGGCCGACGAGTACGGGGTGGAGCGCGGCCACGTGGAGACCGTCCACTCGTTCACGAACGACCAGAACCTGCTGGACAATTACCACAAGGCCGACCGTCGCGGCCGGTCCGCGCCGCTCAACATGGTCATCACGGAGACCGGCGCCGCCTCCGCCGTCGCGAAGGCCCTGCCGGACCTCAAGGCGCCGATCACCGGCTCCTCGATCCGTGTCCCCGTCCCGGACGTCTCGATCGCGATCCTCAGCCTGCGGCTCGGCCGCGAGACCACCCGCGACGAGGTCCTCGACCACCTGCGCGACGTCTCGCTGAACTCGCCGCTGCGCCGCCAGATCGACTTCACGGACTCGCCCGACGCGGTCTCCAGCGACTTCCTCGGGTCCCGGCACGCCTCGATCGTCGACGCGGGCGCGACCAAGGTCGACGGCGACAACGCGATCCTCTACCTCTGGTACGACAACGAGTTCGGCTACTCGTGCCAGGTGATCCGCGTCGTCCAGCACGTCTCCGGCGTCGAGTACCCGACCTTCCCGGCGCCCACCGCCTGACGCACCGCCCGACGTACGGCACATGTCCCGAGGCCGGTCCCGCTTCCTGCGGGTCCGGCCTCGCGGCACTTGACGGAATGATCAACTGGGGCGCAGGATGAGGCACATGTTCATGCATCGCGCCCACGCATCCGGAACGGCCCCCGTTCCGGATCGATGTGGTTGCGCGCGCAGCGGCTTGTAGTGGGCTTCCAGACCCCTCGCCGAACTTTCCCGTACGTCCCGTAGAAGCCGTCGCCCTCTAGGCGTCGGCGGCGCACGTACGGATCACTCTCGCGTTCAGCGCGTTCCCCCGTCACCCGCGTGCCTGTGGAGGCTCCCCTTGTCCGTGACCGAAATGCCCCCTTCCCTCTCGCTGCGCCCCGCCCACATCCCCGCCGACGGCCTCTACGAGGGGCGCCGCACCCTGCGCCGCACGCCCGCCGGCTGGCAGGACCGCCCCTACGAGCTGTTCGACCTGGTCCCGCAGGGCGCCACCATCGGCGCCGAGATCAGCGGCGTCGACCTGAGCCGCCCGCTCTCCGCGGAGCTGCGCGAGGAGCTGAACCGGGCGCTGCTCGAATGGAAGGTCCTGTTCTTCCGCGGCCAGCACCTCAGCAGCGAGAGTCAGCGTGAATTCGCGCGCAATTGGGGCGAGTTGGAGACCAACCCGCTGCTTGAGCGCGGCGACAGCGAGGACGTCGTCCGCTTCGACAAGGGCGCCGGCGGCGTCCCCAGCTACGAGAACGTCTGGCACACCGACGTCACGTTCCGCGAACGCCCCGCCCTGGGTGCCGTGTTGCAACTGCGCGAGGTCCCGCCGTTCGGCGGCGACACCATGTGGGCCGACATGGCGGCCGCGTACGACAACCTGTCCGACGAGGTGAAGGCGCGCATCGAGGGCGCCGAGGCCGAGCACGACTTCCTGCCCGGCTTCCGCCGCTTCTACGGGCCCGAACGGCTCGCCCAGTGGCAGGAGTCGTTCCCGCCGGTCATCCACCCGGTGGTGCGCCGCCACCCCGAGACCGGGCGGCGCATGCTCTTCGTGAACACCTCCTTCACCACCCGCATCCTCGGCATGGAGCGCGCCGAGAGCGACCGCCTGCTGCGCCTGCTCTACCAGCAGGCGCACGTGCCCGAGTTCCAGGTCCGCTTCCGCTGGCAGCCGGGCGACATCGCCTTCTGGGACAACCGCGCCACCCAGCACTACGCGGTCGCCGACTACGGCGACGCCCGCCGGGTCGCCGAACGCGTCGCCATCGCGGGCGACCGCCCCTTCTGAGCCCTGTCGTCGAACTCCCGACTGCCGCGCGAGGCCTGGCGCGCGCTCGCGGCGTTGCCGAAAGGCCCGCGTAGCTCCGCTCGGGCGGCGACGGGAGTTTGAAGACCGGACCTGGGAAGCAGGTGCGGGCGGCCCGAAATCCCTCTCACCGGCGAGGTGTTGACCGGGCCGTCCCTCGATACTGGCCCCGCAGAGGACTCTGTGCAGGGACCAGGTCACGAGGAGCCGCACCATGCGTCTGCCGCGCCGCACCAGCCCGTACCTCGTCGACGGGGCGCTGGCCGCCCTTGTCCTGTTCGCCGTGTCCCTGCAGTTCCTGTTCCCCGACGAGGGCGGCGACCCGCTGTCCTGGCAGGGCTTCCTGCTGGGCGCGGGCACGGCGGTGCCGCTGGTCTGGCGGCGGCGCGCGCCGCTCCTGTGCGCGAGCGTGATCTCCTGCGCCACCCCGGCCATGGCGCTCTACCACGCGCCGCCGCCCGACGTCGTGTACGGCGGACTCGTCGTGCTGTACACGCTCGCCGCGTACGCGGAGCCCGTGCCGCGCCGCGTCATGCTCGTCGGCTGGGTGATCGGGGCGTCGGCGACGATGTCCATGAAGGAGCACGCCGAACCCTTCGAGTACGCCTTCCACCTGCTCAGCCTCCTGAGCGCCTACGGGTTCGGCCTGCTGGCCCGCACCCAGCGCGCGTACACCGCCGCCCTGGAGGAGCGCGCCCGCGCCCTGGAGCGGGAGCGCGAGATCGACCGGGCCCGGGTGGTGGCCGGCGAACGCGCCCGGATCGCCCGGGACATGCACGACGTCGTCGGCCACGCCGTCAGCCTGATGGTCGTCCAGGCCGAGGCGGGCCCCGTCGTGGTGCGCAGCGATCCCGCGCGCGCCGAGGCGGCGTTCGACGCGATCGCGGGCGCCGGACGCGAGGCCATGCAGCAACTCCGGCTGATCCTCGGCGTGTTGACCGGATCCGGCGATGGCCGTGCCGGCCTCGAGGCCCCGGCCCCCGGCCTGGCCCGCCTCCCCGATCTGATCCGCCAGGTCTCCGGGACCACCGAGGTCACCGTGCGCCTGCACACCACGGGCCGCCCCCGCCCCATCGCCCCCGAAACGGAGACCGCCGCGTACCGCATCGTCCAGGAAGCCCTGACCAACACCGTCAAGCACGCGTACGCTGCCCGAGCGGACGTACAACTCGACTGGGGGGACGCGGAGTTGGCGATCACCGTGACGGACGACGGAACCGGCGGCGGACCGTCGGCGGCCGGTGCTGGACGCGGACTCGTCGGCATCGAGGAGCGCGCCGCGGCCTGCGGCGGCAGCGCGCACAGCGGCCCCGGCCCGCACGGCGGATTCCGGGTCACCGCCCGGCTGCCCGCGGCGGCCCGGCAGGCCGCCGAAAGGGCGCCATGAGCATCCGCGTCGTCGTCGCCGACGATCAGGAACTGGTACGCAGCGGCTTCACCATGATCCTCGACGCGCAGCCCGACATCGAGGTCGTCGCCGAGGCGGCCGACGGCGCCGAGGCCGTCACCGAAGTGCGCCGCCACGCCCCCGACGTCCTCCTGCTCGACATCCGCATGCCGCACATGGACGGCATCGAAGCGGCGCGCCGCGTCTGCGAACAGTCCAGCTGCCGCGTCGTCATGCTGACCACGTTCGACCTCGACGAGTACGTCTACGAGGCGCTGTACGCGGGCGCGTCCGGGTTCCTGCTGAAGGACGTGCGCCGCGACGACCTCGTGCACGCGGTCCGCGTCGTCGCGGCCGGCGACTCTCTCCTCGCCCCGTCCGTGACCCGCCGCCTCGTCGCCGACATCACCCGCCGCAGGCCCAGGTCCCCCGAGCCGCCCACCCTCTCGGCGCTCACCGCCCGCGAGACCGAGACGCTGCGCCACCTGGCCCGCGGCCTCACCAACGCGGAGATCGCCGCGACCCTCCACGTCAGCGAACACACCGTCAAGACCCACGTCAGCAACGTCCTGAGCAAGCTGCACCTGCGCGACCGGGTCCAGGCGGTCATCTGCGCGTACGAGTCCGGCCTGGTGGCACCCGGCTAGCGCAGACGCCGGGCCGGACCCGACGCAGGGCTCGGCCGTGGCGGTCTCCTGTGCGGGCGGCGCCCGCGGCCCGCCCCTCACCCGCGCGACCCATACCCGCGCCCCGCCTCACTCCTGCGCGTGAGCCGGGAACCGCCCGCCCCGGCGATCCGCCGCACACCCGCGCGCGACCACGCTGACGGTGTCCCATCGGAACCCTCCGAGGAGGAGCCGTGCTCAGCGCACTCGCCCGGGCGGCGACCCGCCGCCCCCGTACCGTGATCCTCACCTGGCTCGCCCTGATCGTGCTCGGTTTCGGGCTCGGCACCGGCGTCTTCGGCCGGCTCTCCGACTCGGTCCCCGACGTGCCGGGCACCGAGTCCGACCGCACCGCCGCGCTCCTCGACGACATCGACCCGCGCGGCGAATCCCTCAGCGCCGTCGTCGAGGCACCCCGCGTCACCGACCCCGCACTGCGCGACCGGATCGAGCGGACCGTCACGGACCTGCGTCGCGTCCCCGGCGTCGCCGCCGTCCCCGACCCGTACGCCACCGAGGGCCTGGCCTCCGGCGACGGCCGCGCGCTCGTCGTCCCGGTCACCCTGAAGGGTGGCCTCGACGACGACGCGGAGGACGAGACGGTCGACGCCGTCGCCGACCGCGTCAAGGAGATCGACGGCGCCGACGTGCACGTCAGCGGCGGCCCGCTGCTCGGCCGCCAGCTCGGCGACCGGGCCCAAGAGGACGTCCAGCGCGCCGAGTTGATCTCGTTGCCGGTGGTGCTCGGGCTGCTCCTGCTGATCTTCGGCGGGCTGCGCGCGGCCGGGCTGCCGCTGCTCGTGGCGGTGAGCGGCGTGGCGGGCGCGTTCCTCGCCCTGTTCGGCTTCAGTCAGGTCACCGAGATCTCCGTCTACGTGATCCAGGTGACGACCATGCTCGGGCTCGGCCTCGCCGTGGACTACGCGCTGCTGATGGTGATGCGCTTCCGCGAGGAGCGGCGGGCCGGCGGCGATGTGACCGAGGCCGTGCACCGCACCGTCGAACGCGCGGGCCGCACCATCCTCTTCTCCGGCCTCACCGTCGCCGTCAGCCTCAGCGGACTGCTCGTCTTCCCGAGCCCGTTCCTGCGCAGCATGGGCCTGGCCGTGGCCGCCGTCGTGGTCGTCGACATGCTCGCCGCGCTGACCCTGCTGCCCGCGCTGCTCACCCGGTTCGGCGCGCGCATCGCGCCTGCCAAGTCCCGTGCGCCCGGCGCGGAGGGGCGCGTCTTCGCCCGCCTCGCCCGGTTCGCGGCGCGCCGCCCCATCGCGGTGACGACGGTGAGCGTCCTCGCCCTGCTCACGCTCGCGCTGCCGGTCTCCAACCTGCGCATCGACATCGGCGACGCCCGCCAACTCCCCGCCTCCACCGAGGCGCGACAGCTGTACGACACCGTGCGGGCGCACTACCCGGCGGGCGTCGGCGTCGACCCGGTCGTCGTCGTGGCACGCCCCGGCACGGACCCCGCCTTCGAAGCCCGCGTGAAGGCGCTGGACGGCGTCGCGTCGTCCGAGACGCAGACCCTCGACGACGGCACCCGTGTCCTGCGCGTCACCCCGGCCGGCTCGGTCGACGGCGCCACCGCCACCCAACTCGTAGAACAGGTAAGGGAGTTACGCGGGGACAATCCGGTGGCCGTGGCAGGGGTCGCCGCGCGGCTCGTCGACTTCCGGCAGATGCTCGCCGACCGCGCCCCCTGGGCGGCGCTCACCGTCCTCGCAGGCATCATGGCCCTGCTCTTCGCGTTCACCGGCTCGCTCCTGATCCCGCTGCGCACGGTCCTCACCACACTGCTCAGCCTGGGCGCCGCGCTCGGCGTGGTGGTCCTCGTCTTCCAGGACGGGCACGCCGCGTCCTGGCTCGGCGGAGAGGGCCTCGGCGCGCTCAGTCTGACCGCGCCACCGCTGATCGTCGCCATCGCCTTCGGGCTCGCCATGGACTACGAACTGTTCATCCTCGCCCGGATGTGCGAGTCGTGGCGCGTCACGGGGGACGCGCAGGGCGCGGTGGTGACCGGGCTGCGACGCTCGGGCCGCGTGGTGAGCTGCGCGGCACTGCTCCTCGCGGTCGTCTTCGGCGCCTTCATGACGGGCGGCTTCGCGCCCATCCTGGAGATCGGCCTCGGCCTCACCCTGGCGGTCGTGATCGACGCGACGATCGTCAGGATGCTGCTCGTACCGGCGACGATGACGCTCATGGGCAAGCGCGCGTGGTGGGCGCCGCACGCGCTGCGCAGGGTGCACGAGCGGTTCGGCGTACGGGAGGAGGAACAGGCCCCGGTAGAAGGGCTGGTGACGCCACGTCAGTCCTGATGCATCGCGTACGAGGGCCCCGGACACGCGGTCCGGGGCCCTCGTACGTCAAACGGTCGTGCGCGCGCCGTCAGACGACGGCGATCGACCGACCCGCCCACTCGGGGGCGGGCTCCGTCAGCTCGGTGAAGCGGTCGCGGACCGCGGCCGGGAACTCGGCAGCCTTCCCCGCCTGCTGGTCGACGTGGATCGCGAGCAGCTCGGTGGTCGCCACCGGCGCCGCGTCCGGGGCGGGCTCGCCCGCCTCGTCGTCCACCACGAACATCTCGTGCGTGAAGCGCGCCTTCTTCGACGCCGCGCCCAACACCCGCGTACGGATGGAGAGATGGGCGCCCTCGGGGACGTCACGCAGATAGCGGATGTGCGACTCGACCGTGTAGAGCGAGCAGTGGGTGGACTCCCGGTACGTCGAGTCCAGGCCCGTCTCGATCATCATGGCGTCGGTGGCGTGGCCGAAGGCGAGTACGTAGAACGCCTCGCTCATGTGACCGTTGTAGTCGATCCATTCGGGGCGGACCGTGCGGTGCAGCAGGGGGAGGGCGGTCATCACTGGTCCGCCTTCCGGCCGAGCCGGCCCGTCGCGCGCAGCACGTCGATGACGCCCTGGTCACGCTCGGCGACGAGGTCCGCGATGGAACGGCCGTCGGCGGCGACGTCGCAGCCCGCGACCACGGAGTCGTACAGCTGCTTGTCGAGCTCCGGGGCCTCCAGGCGCGTCCACGGCGACTTCAGGGACGGGCCGAAGTGGTCCAGCATGTGCGCCATGCCGCCCTCGCCGCCGGCGAGCGCGAACGTCAGCATCGGGCCCATGAACGCCCAGCGCAGGCCGGGGCCCTCGGTGATCGAGTCGTCGATCTCCTTCACCGTCGCCTCGCCGTTGGCGACCATGTGCAGCGCCTCGCGCCACAGGGCCTCCTGGAGGCGGTTGGCGATGAAGCCGGGAACCTCGCGGTCCATGGAGATGACCGACTTGCCCGCGACCTCGTAGAAGCGCGAGGCCCAGGCGGAGGCGTCCGCGTCGGTCTTCTCGCCGCCGACGACCTCGACGAGCGGGATCAGGTACGGCGGGTTGAACGGGTGCCCGACGACGAGGCGCGCGGGGTTCGCGGCCGTCGTCTGCATGTCCGTCATCGGGTAGCCGGACGTGGAGGAGGCGATGACGACGCCTTCCGGCGCCGCCGCGTCCAGGCGGGACAGCAGGTCACGCTTGAGGTCGAGGTCCTCGGGGGCGCTCTCCTGCACGAACTCGGCGTCGGCGACGGCCTCTTCGAGGGTCGGGGCGACCGTCAGACGGTCGCGCGAGGCGCCGTCGGCGAGGCCCATCTCGGTGAGGGCGGGCCAGGCGGCGTCGACCAGGCGGCGCAGCTTCTGCTCGGCGTCGGGGGCCGGGTCCCAGGCGGTCACGTCGTAGCCGCGGGCCAGGAAGTGGGCGACCCAGCCGCCGCCGATGACGCCGGCTCCGACGCATGCGACCCGGCGGACGTCCTCGGGAGCGGTGAGGGGGGAGGTCATGAGGGTGGTGTTGCCTTCCGGTGGTGCGGGGGTTCCGGGGAGGGAGGGTTCAGGAACGCGGCTTGAGGCCGAGCGTCGCGCGCGCCTCGTCCGGCGTCGCGACGCGCGAGCCGAGGGACTCCGTGATGGTCACGGCGCGCTCCACGAGCTGGGCGTTGGTCGCCTTGTTGCCCTTGCCGAGGTAGAGGTTGTCCTCCAGGCCGACGCGGGCGTGCCCGCCGAGCAGGATGGACTGCGCCACCCACGGCATCTGCATGCGGCCGAGCGCGAAGCTGGCGAACTGGGCGCCCTCGGGCAGCATGTTGACCATCGACTGCAGCACGCCCGGGTCGGCCGGGGCGCCCCACGGGATGCCCATGCAGAGCTGGAACACGGTCGGGTCGTCGAGCAGGCCCTCCGCGAGCAGCTGCTTGGCGAACCACAGCTGGCCGGTGTCGAAGATCTCCAGCTCCGGGCGCACGCCCAGCTCCTGGATGCGCTTGGCGCCCTGGCGCAGCATGTCGGGCGTCGACACGTACAGGTTCGAGCCGTCGCCGAAGTTCAGCGAGCCGCAGTCGAGCGTGCAGATGTCGGGCAGCAGCTCCTCGACGTGCGGCAGCCGGTCGAGGCCGCTGACGAGGTCGGTTCCGGGCAGGTGGTTGAGCGGCTCGTCCGGGTCGATGACCAGGTCGCCGCCCATGCCGGCGGTCAGGTTGATGACGACGTCGGTGCCGGTCTCCTTGATCCGCTCGACGACCTCGCGGTACAGCTTCGTGTCGCGCGAGGGGTCACCGGTCTCGGGGTCCCGTACGTGGATGTGCACGACGGCGGCGCCCGCGTCGGCCGCCTCGACGGCGTTCTTGGCGATCTGCTCCGGCGTGACGGGCACGTGCGGGCTGCGCCGCACGGTGTCGCCTGCGCCGGTGAGAGCGGCGGTGATGATGACGTTTTCGTTGGGCATAGGGGGACCTCCCATATATCTGGCCGCTTGCGGCGGTTGGGCATTTCAAGCGAGTGGGCCGCTTGAGCGGCTGGGTATTTGAAGCCCCGCTGTGGGACGAGAGCCGGCGGGGTCCGGGGCCAGAGCCCCGAGTCGTCGGCTACGGGGCCGTGATGGTGCCGTCGACGTAGGAAAGCAGCGCCGCATGCATCGCATCCGCGGCCGAGCCGAACGACTCCCGGCTCACCGAAAGGACCTGCGTGGCGAGCCCGTCGATGAGCGCGGTGAGCGCATACGCCGCCGCGGCAGGGTCGACGGACGAGCGGAACACACCCTGATCGACACCGCGGCGCAGGACATCCGCCACGGTCTCCCGCCACTGCCGGTAGTAGTCGGTGTGCAGGCGCCCCACCGTCGTGGAGCGCGCCGCCTCGGCCCACAGGTCGAGCCACACCTTCCACTGGCGCCGCTGCTGCTCGGTGCGCGGGGTCTGCAACTCGATGAGCTGGCGCAGTTCCGCCGCCGCGTCGTCCGCCTCCGCGAGGTGGGCGGCGCGGCGCGCGGTGTCCTCGTCCATGCACCAGCGCACCGCGGCCTCCAGGAGGTCCGCGCGGCCGGGGAAGTGGTAGTGGATCGCGGCGGTGCTGGTGGCGCAGGCGCGGGCGATGTCGGAGACCCGCACCGCGTGGAAGCCGTGCTCGGCGACGAGCCGGACCGTCTCCTGGACGATCTGCAGCGGTCGGCCGCCCGCCACGGGCGCGGGCGCCTCGACCTCGGCCTCCAGCGGTCGCGCGCCGAGCAGCCAGCCCGCGTCGACGCGCCCCTCGTCGGCGATCCGCGCCAGCTCGGCCACCGTGAACCGGCGGGTGCCGCTCAGGGAGCGGGAGAGCTTCGACGGATCCATGACGATGCGGCGCGCGAACTCGCGCTGGCTGACACCGGCCGCCGTGATGACCTCACGGACGCGGGCGGCGGTGTCGGCAGGGGTTGCCTCGTTGCTGGATTCCACGGGATACGACCCTAACCATGCGTTGAGAAGAACACAACACGGGGGCTCCAAGCCGCCAAGAAATCCCGGGAAACACCGGCCATTGAGCCTCTGACTTTCTCATCAGTCACCATCGCAACGCCGGGTTCGGCGTCGATCGGCCCGGTGGGCGGCGCGGCGCACGTGTGAAGAGTCCGCTATGAATCGTGTCAACCACCCTTGCTGGCACGGGGAGTTGACCCCATGGGGTGCGGGCTCTGCATTCCCGCTGAGCAACAGGGCCCCAGGGGGATTGACGACGCTCCTGAAGTGCGTCGCCGGGCTGCTGGCCGACCGGCGGCTCGGTGACGCTGGACGGCGCGCACGTCACGGGCCCGCGCCCGGGCCTCGCCGTCGTCTTCCAGGAGTACGGGCGCAGCCTCTTCCCATGGATGCGGGTCGCCGAGAACGACGAACTCCCGCTCAGGCAGCGCCGATCGACACCGAAGGCGGCCCGCCGCGCACGCGTCCCCGACCTGGAGGACCTGGTGCGCGGACTGTGGCGGGAGCGCGGGATGGCGGTCCTGTCCGTCACGCACGACATAGACGAGGCCGTGTAACTGGGGGAGCGGGTGCTGGCCCTGAGCGCGTCGCCGACCGTCGTCCTGGACGACGTACCCGTCGAACTGCCCGCCCTGCGCGACCAGTTGACGACCCGGGCGGACGCGCGGTTCACGGCCCTCAGGAGCCGGGTCCTGGAGCTGATCCGCGAGGGCGGCGGAGCGGGCGGCCGCGGGCCGCGGGACCAGGCGGCCAAGAGCGCCCGAAACACCGGCGAGCCCAGCAACCCCACCAGCCCCCGGTGACCCGGAGTGCCACCGTGCGCCCCGGACGATTTCCCCGGCCCGCCCCCGGATGCCTTACCGTGTGGCCGTGGACAGTCAGGGTGAGCGGGCGGTTCGGCTGCGCCTGACCGGGGCCGCGGCCCTCGCCGCAGTATCGGGCGGGGCAGGCGCGTGGGCGTACGCGCGCAGCGGCGCGTCCGCGGGGGATCTCGTACGGGACCTCGCGGTGGGCTGGGCGTACGTGGTCGCCGGCATCGTCGCCTGGCGGCGCAGGCCCGCCAACCACACCGGGCGCCTGATGGTGCTCGAAGGCGTCACCTGGTTCTTCGGCAACCTCCAGGGCACCGCGGTCCCCGCCCTGTTCGCCTTCGGCGCCTGGTGGGAGGCGCTGAACATGGCGGTCCTCCTGCACCTCATCCTGTCGTTCCCCGAAGGCCGCCTCACCACCGTTCTCACCCGCCGCCTGGTCCAGATCACGTACGGGCTCGTAGCCGTCGGCGGATTCGTGCGCACGCTCCTGTTCGACCCGGCGGCGCAGACCGGGGCGACGTACCTGGACTGCCGCGCGTGCGGGCCGAACCTGCTGCATGTGCCCGCCTGGGACGGGCTCTTCGGCCCGTTCGACGCCGCCTACCACGCGTCGGGCTGGGTGATCTCCGCCGTCGCCGCCGTCGCGATCGTGCAGCGCTGGCGGCACGCGTCCGCCGCCCGCAGGCGCGCCCTGCTGCCCGCCTGGATCGGCATCGCCGTCGCCACCGTGTTCCTCATGTGGGACATGCTGTTCTACGTGGTGCCGTGGTTCGGCGGAGTCGGCTCGCTCGCCGAGCAGGCCGTCTACCTGTTGTCCGACCTCGCCCAGATCGCCGTCCCCTTCGCCTTCCTCGCGGGACTGCTGCGGATGCGCCTGCAGCGCGCCGAGGTCAGCGGGCTCGTCATCGACATCGGCACCGACTCCGACCCGGCACGCCTGCGCGAGGCCCTCGTCCGCGTCCTCGGCGACGCGACGCTCCGGCTCGGCCTGTGGGACGAGGAGCGCGGCGGATACGTCGACGGATCCGGCCGCGAGGTCGGCGCGGAGGGCGCCGGGCGGACCCCGGTCGCCGCCGCCGACGGCCGCCCGCTCGCCCTCCTGCACCACGACCCCGCGCTCGACGAGGACCCCGAACTCCTGCAGTCCGTGGCCGCCGCCCTGCGCCTGGCCCTGGAGAACGTCTGGCTGCGCACGCGCGCGAAGGACGTCGCCACCCGCATCGTGGCGGCCGCCGACGCCGAACGCGGCCGCCTGGAGCGCGATCTGCACGACGGCGCGCAGACCCGCCTCGTCTTCGCCCTGATGTCCGTGCGCCGCGTGCAGAAGGGCCTCGCGGACCACCCGGACGCGTCGCTGCGCGAGGCCGCCGACGAGGCCGAGGCCGGCGTGCGGCACGCCATCGCGGAACTGCGCGGCATCGCCCACGGCATCCACCCCGCCGTCCTCACCCGCGACGGGCTCGCCGCCGCGCTGAGCGAGCTGGCCGAGGAGGCCTCCGTGCCGGTCGTCGTCGCGGCCGAGTCCCGCCGCTACGACCCGCTCGTCGAGTCCACCGCCTACTTCACCGTCTGCGAGGCCCTCACCAACGCGGCCAAGCACGCGGAGGCCCGGGCCGTCAGCGTCTCCGCCCGGCACCACGAAGGACGCCTCGTGGTGGAGACCATCGACGACGGCGTCGGCGGCGTCGACCTGGCGCGCGGCACCGGCCTGCGCGGCCTCGCCGACCGGCTCGCCGCCGTCGACGGCGTACTGCACATCCACAGCCCCGCCGGGGGCGGAACCAGAATCAGGGCGGAGCTGCCGTGCGGGTGATCGTCGCCGAGGACTCGGCACTCCTTCGGCTGGGGATCGTACGGCTGCTGACCGACGAGGGCATCGAGGTCGTCGCCGAGTGCGCCGACACCGCGCCGCTGCTCGCCCTGGTCGCCGAGCACACCCCGGACGCCGTGCTGCTCGACATCCGTATGCCGCCCACCCATACCGACGAGGGCCTGGTCGCGGCGGCGGCCGTGCGCGCGGCGCATCCCGACACCGGTGTGCTGCTGCTGTCCCAGTACGTGGAGACGACCGCGAGCGTCCGCGCGCTCGCCGGGCGGCCCGAGGGCTTCGGCTACCTCCTCAAGGAGCGCGTAGCCGACGCCGAGGAGCTGAGCGGGGCGCTCAAGCGGGTGGCCGCGGGGGAGACCGTCGTCGACCCGCTGGTGGTCGCCCGCCTCATGGACGCGCCGCGCCCGCCGGGCCCCCTCGACGAACTCACCGGCCGCGAGCGCGACGTGCTCGCGCTGATGGCCGAGGGAAGATCCAACGAGGCCATCGCGAACAAGCTGGTCATCGGCGGCAAGACGGTCGAGACCCACGTCCGCAACGTCTTCGCCAAGCTGGGCCTCGAAACGGACCCCACCGAGCACCGCCGCGTGATGGCGGTGCTGCGCTTCCTGCGCGGCTGAGCCGCGCTCCCCACCCCCGTGGGGAAAAAGTTCCGGCTACCCGCTCCGTCGGGCGACGCGCCACCCCCGTAGCCCCCGTGCTCCCCCGAACGTCGTCCGCGGAGCGGTGCCGGACCTCAACCGTAGGCGGCCCGACCGGCGCGGACATCAGGGCCAGCCCTGAGATCCGGAAGTGAGCCAGGGCACATACCGTGCGGTCGGGGTGGAGGCGTAGAGTCCCTCCAGGAAGACAAAACTAGCGTCGCTAATTAAGCGCTGTGGAGTCATCCCGACCTGGTCCACCGCCGAACCAGCAGTCAGTACGGAACGGAGCGCTTCTCGATGGCCACTCTCTCGCTCGCCGCGATCCTCGCCGACAACGCCCGCCGGCACCCGGACAAGACAGCCCTCGTCGCGGGCGAACTGCGCAGCACCTTCGCCGAGCTGTGGCTCGAGGTCCGCAAGCAGGCCGCCGCCCTCGCCGAACTCGGCGTCCGCCCTGGCGACAAGATCGCCCTCATGGCGCCCAACACCGCCGAGTTCCCGCGCGCCTACTACGCGGCCATCGCGGCCGGTGCCGCCGTCGTCCCGGTCCATCTGCTCCTGTCGGCGCCCGAGGTCGAGCACGTCCTCAAGGACAGCGGCGCGACGCTCCTGCTGTGCCACCCGGCGCAGGCCGAGACCGGCGAGGCGGCCGCCGATGCCGTCGGCATCCGCACCGTCGCCCTCGGCGCCGACGGCGAGCTGGAGAAGCTCACGCAGGACGCCGAGCCCATCGCCACGTACGCCACCCGCGACGCCGACGACGCGGCCGTCGTCTTCTACACGAGCGGCACCACCGGCGTCCCCAAGGGGGCCGTGCTCAGCCACCTCAACCTCGTCATGAACGCGACCGTCGACGCCTTCGACTGCAACGAGTACAGCCCCGACGACATCGTCCTGGGTGCCCTGCCGCTCTTCCACGCCTTCGGCCAGACCGCCTCCATGAACGCCGTGTGGCGGGCCGGCAAGACACTCGTCCTGATGCCCCGCTTCGACGCCGCCAAGGCCGTCGAGCTGATGGTCCGCGAGCACGTCACCGTCTTCCAGGGCGTGCCCACCATGTACGTCCACCTCCTCGCGGCGGCCGCGCAGGCGGTCGAGCAGGGCGCCGAACTGCCGCGCCTGCGCGTCGCGGTGTCCGGCGGCGCCTCGCTGCCCGTCGCCGTCCTCGAACGCTTCGAGGAACTCTTCGGCGCGCCCGTCCACGAGGGCTACGGGCTGAGCGAGACCTCGCCCGTCGCCGCCGTCAACCAGCCCTGGTACGGCGCGAAGGCGGGCACCATCGGCCACTCCATCTGGGGCGTCGACGTCGAGGTCGCCCGCGCCGAACTCGATGACCGCATCGAGCTGCTGCCCACCGGCGAACTCGGCGAGATCGTCGTCCGCGGCCACTGCGTCTTCTCCGGCTACCTCGGCCGCCCCGAACAGACCGCACAGGCCCTCGTCGACGGCTGGTTCCGCACCGGCGACCTCGGCACCAAGGACGAGGAGGGCTACCTCCGCATCGTCGACCGCAAGAAGGACGTCATCATCCGCGGCGGCTACAACGTCTACCCGCGCGAGGTCGAAGAAGTGCTGATGCGCCACCCCGGCATCGACCACGTCGCCGTCATCGGCCTGCCCGACGAGGTGCACGGCGAGGAGGTCTGCGCGGTCGTCGTCCTCAAGCCGGACGCCTCCCTGGACGCCGCCGAACTCACCGCGTGGTCCAAGGAGAACCTCGGCAAGCACAAGTACCCGCGCCGCGTGGAGTTCACCGACCGGCTGCCGCTCGGCCCGAGCATGAAGGTTCTCAAGCGCGAACTGCGCGACACCTACGCGGGTTGAGGCGTACGGGAGTTGGGGGCGTCCGGGTCCGGCGAAACGTAACCCGTATCACCATGTGACGCCCCTGACGTCGAACAGATGGTTGGGATTAGCATCTGTTCTCGCCATGCACGACATATTCGGGATAACCCCCTGGGAGTTCTCCGCCCTGGCCGCCGCGGCCATGGTGGTGGGGTTCTCCAAGACGGCCGTCAGCGGCGCCAATACGGTCAGCCTCGCGGTGTTCGCCGCGATCCTGCCCGCGCGCGCCTCCACCGGGGTGCTGCTCCCCATCCTGATCTGCGGCGACATCCTCGCCGTGCTCACCTATAGGCGGCACGCCCACTGGCCCACCCTGTGGCGCCTGTTCCCCGCCGTCGGCGCGGGCGTGGTCCTCGGCACCGTCTTCCTCGGCTTCGCGGGGGACGGGGCCGTACGGATGTCGATCGGCGTGATCCTGCTCGTCATGGCCGGCGTGACCCTCTGGCGCCGCAAGCAGGCCGCTGCCCCCGAGGCCGAGTCGACGCCGAACCGCGCGGCCCGCGTCAAGGCGGGCTCGTACGGGGTGCTCGGCGGCTTCACCACCATGGTCGCGAACGCGGGCGGCCCCGTGATGTCCATGTACCTGCTGTCGGCGGGCTTCAAGAAGCTCGGCTTCCTGGGCACCTCCGCGTGGTTCTTCCTCATCGTGAACTCCGCGAAGGTTCCGTTCAGCGTGGGCCTCGGCCTCATCGACGGCCGCTCGCTGCTCCTGGACGCCGCGCTCGCCGCCTTCGTCATCCCGGGCGCGGTGATCGGCCGGGCCTGTGTGAACCGGATCAACCAACGGCTCTTCGAGCAACTCGTCATCGCGGCGACGGTCCTCGGCGGCCTCCAACTCCTGCTGAACTGAAGGCCGCCACGTCCTGCTGGGGCGTCCTACTGGGGCCCTACATGGGCACGAGCGCCCGCTCCGAACCCGACTGGCTCGTCAGCCCCTGCGCCATGTCCTCGGCGAGCAGCCGCTTCGCGATCGAGTCGACCGCCACCCGCAGCTCCCCGTCCGCGGGACGGCCGACGTCGGCCTCGACCTTCTCGCTCAGCCAGTCGCCCCACGCGCGGTTGATGACCATGGACTCCCGGTGCCCCGCCTCGGTGTGCGAGAAGAACGAGCCCGTACGCGTCAGATAGCCCTCGTCGACCATCCGCTGGAACACCGGCACCAGCACCTCCGGCGGCACCCTGCGGCGCGCCGCGATCATGCCGAGGGTCGCGTGCCCGACCATCCGCGTGAAGAAGTCCACCTGCATCACGGCCCACGCGCCCGCGATGTCGAGCCGCGTCTCGGACGACTCCAGGATCTGCCGCGCGGTGTTCAGGTTGGTCTCCTTCACCAGGTTCGCCACGGCCCGCTCCAGCACATGCGAGGAGTCGCCGGACGACGGCTGCGCGAAGCCCTCGCCCATGTCGGCGGAACCCGCGCGCGCGGTGTCGCGCAACTGCACCTGCTTGAGGAACAGCGCCACCAGGAACCCGATGAGCGCCACCGGCACCGTGCACAGGAACACCGTGTGCAGCGAATCCGCGTACCCGTTGACGATCGGCTCGCGCGCCGCGTCCGGCAGGCCGTGCAGCCCCTGCGGGCTCTGTGCGGCCTTGGCCAGGACCTGCGGCGCGATCCCGGTCCCGGCCTGCGCAGCCTCCGTCACGCCCTGCTTCAGGTTCGGCTCCAGGCTGTTGGCGTAGATCGTGCCGAACACAGCGGTGCCGAACGAGCTGCCCAGCGTGCGGAAGAACGTGACACCGGAGGTCGCGGTGCCCAACTCCGCGTACTCGACAGTGTTCTGCACGGCGATCGTCAACACCTGCATGCACAGACCGATACCGAGCCCCAGGACGAACATGTACAAGGACTCGAGCCACGCACTGGTCGAACTGTCCATCAGGGACAGCAGATACAGGCCCAGCGCCATCACCAGGGCGCCCACGATCGGGAAGATCCGGTACTTCCCGGTCTTGCTGACCACATTGCCGGAGAAGATGGACGCGATCAACAGACCGATCACCATCGGCAACGTGCGTACACCCGAGATGGTCGCCGAGTCCCCGTCCACGTACTGCAGATACGTCGGCAGGAACGTCATCGCGCCGAGCATCGCGAAGCCCACGATGAAACTGAGGATCGAGCAGACCGTGAACACCGGGTTGCGGAACAGATGCATCGGCAGCGTCGGTTCCTTCGCCCGCGTCTCCGCCCAGCAGAAGAGGCCGAGCGCGACGACGCCGCCGACGAAGAGACCGATGATGACGCCCGAGCCCCACGCGTACTCGTTGCCGCCCCAACTGGTCGCCAGGATCAGGGCGCTCGCGCCGACGGCGACGAGCGCGATGCCGAGATAGTCGATGATCGGTTTCGCCGCCGACTTCACCACGGGGATGTTCCGGGCGGCGGCGATCACGACGAGGATCGCGATGGGAACGTTGACGTAGAACGCCCAGCGCCAGCTCAGGTGGTCCGTGAACAGGCCGCCGAGCAGCGGCCCGATGACCGTCGAGACACCGAACACGGCGCCGATCGCGCCCTGGTACTTGCCACGCTCGCGCAGCGGGATCACGTCGGCGATCAGCGCCATCGCCGTCACCATCAGCCCGCCGGCGCCGACGCCCTGCAGCGCCCGCCAGATGATGAGCAGCGACATGTTCGTGGCCAGGCCGCACAGGAACGAGCCGGTGATGAAGATGATCGCCGAGACCTGGAAGACGATCTTGCGCCCGAACATGTCGCCGAACTTGCCGACGAGGACCGTGGCGACGGTCTCCGCGAGCAGATACGCCGTCACCACCCACGACATGTGCGCCGCGCCGCCCAGTTCCGAGACGATCGTCGGAAGCGCCGTGCCGACGATCGTCTGGTCCAGGGCGGCCAGCAGCATGCCGAGCATGATCGTCCCGAAGACGATATTGCGGCGGCGTCTGTCGAGTACCGGTGGAGCCGTCTCGGCGGCCGGCGGCGGGGCTGCTTCTTCGATGGTCGTCACCCTCGCAGCGTCACATCGGGCCTGCGGCGGCGCATGTGGGTGGGGGCCGGACTGGTGACATGCGCGATTCGCTGCGGGAGGGGGTGCGTGCGGTGGGCGTCGCCTCGGGCGGGGCGCGTGCGCGGGGTGTGGTCTCGGACGGGGTCGCGTCGCCCTGGACGGGGCAGCATGTGCCGGGCGTCGCCTTGGGCGGGGTCGCATGTGCCGGGCGTCGCCTTGGACGGGGGCGCGGGCGGCGGGTGTCGCTTCGGTCGGTGTCGCGGGCGGTGGGTGTCGCTTCGGGCGGGATTGTGTGCGCGGGGCGTGGCCTTGGGCGGGGTTGCGTTGCCCTGGACGGGCCGCATGTGCCGGGTGTCGCCTCGGACGGGGCCCGCGCGCGGCCACCGCCTCGGACGGGCCTTGTGCGCCGGGCGTCGCCTCGGACTTGGTCCCGCGCGCCGGGCGCCCCCGCGTCAGTTCAGGCGCGGCGCGGCGGAGGCGGCATCCACGGGTCCGTCGCCGTGCTCCACCTCATCGGCCAGACCTTGCGCCCACCGCACCAGCCCCGCCGTGTCGAGCCCGGCCGGGGCAACGCCCTGCCACGCCGCGATGCCCTCCGCGCCCCGGCGCAGCAGCCGGGCGCCGCCTGTTGCGTTGCCGCGCGCGGCGTGCGTCAGGCCCACCGCGGTCTGCGCGAGGGCCCGCCACAGCCCGCGCTCACTATCCGGCCCCGATTTCCACGCGTCCTCGAACACCTCGTGCGCATGGAACGGCCGCCCGGCATTCAGCAACGCCTGCGCCTCCGCGACGCTCTGCGCGGCGGTCCGCACGACCCCTTCCGGCTGCCGCTCGACACCGGGCGTGCCGTAGGGGAGCGGCCGCCCGAGCCCGTCCCGGGGCCTGGCATTACGTGCCCGTCCCTCCTGGTCACGGTCCCGTTCACCATTGCGCGAAGTGCTCATCTCCCGATTCTCGCGCAGCCGCCCGCGAGCCCGCAGATCCGGTTTCAAACCACCCCTGAGCTTGGGGTATTGTTCTTCTTGTCGCCGCCGGAGGGCCGGAAAACACCGGGCCGGGGCAGTGGACATCGGGACGTGGCGCAGCTTGGTAGCGCACTTGACTGGGGGTCAAGGGGTCGCAGGTTCAAATCCTGTCGTCCCGACAGTTCGAAGAATCGAACGTCGCAAGTGAGGGGCCGTTTTCGAACGGCCCCTTTCTTGCGTCCAGGGGAGGTTGGGAGCGCTCTTCCTCCCATGTGGGTGGTCAAGGGGGCGTCGCGTCAATGCGGCGCCCGTTTCGGCTCCTTTCGTGGGGCCCGTTCGTGTCCCTGTCGCAGCCATAGGTTGACGATGTTGTGCAGGTCACATCGCTTTACCTGGGTTATGGGGGCGGAGGGTGTCCCCATAGCTGGAATTCGGTTATGGGGTCGGCGAATTGACGACCCCATAACTCGGGGAGCGTGTCCCCTTGACTGGCGGGTGGCGGATCTCGGTGCAGGATGTCGCGAGATGTTGAACGCGGTGGGGAACTGTGGGTGGACATCGGGGGACGTTGGGCGCTCGTCGGTGCGGGGCGGTGAGCCTTTGTCTGCGGGGTGGAGGACATCGGAGCCCCTTGGGCGCTCTCGGGGGCCGTGCGGGGACGGTGGGTCGGGCGGGCGTGGGACTTGGCGGGCAGCGGGGGCGTCCGTAGCCATGAAGGGTCGGGCGTTGAGGCGCGTAACGTCAGGGGGTGACGGCACGAAGTCGGGACATGTCTCCACGGCATGTCCCGGCTCCTAGGGTAGGTGTGACTGAGCTTTGTAGTTGGCACGTGCGGCCAACTACAAAGCTCAGCCTGTCGACGGCGCAGCGCCGTACACCCGAAGTGCCCGCCGTCAGGCGTCAGGCGGTCGTGGATGGTTGGTGCGCGGTGAGCTCCGCCCTGTGCAGCCAGTCGACGTACCAGCAGGTAAAGGTGAGCGACCGCATGCCGCTTGGTGAACTCGCGGAGCTCCTCGGCGGTCGCCAGTGCCCCGGACGAACGACGACTGCCGCGGCGACTTGGAGAGCCGCTCAAGCCCCGTCTGCCGGGTCTCAATTCCCGGCGGGCGTGGGGCGCGTGAGCGCGCCCGTGGTGGTCAGCGAACGCTGCGGATCGGAACGATGGCGAGAGCGCCGAGCACCGACAGCGCGCCGCCGACCAGGAACAGGCCGGGGTAGCCGCCGAGGTTGGCGATGACCGCGGAGGCGACGAAGGGTGCGACGATCTGGGGGCCGGCGCTGGCGATGTTGATGACGCCCATGTCGCGGGCCGCGTCCGCGGACTTGGGCAGGACGAGGGTGACGAGTGCGGTGTCGACGGCCATGAAGCATCCGAACGCCAGGCCGTTCAGCGCGCTGAACACGAGCATCCCGTCCCAGGTGGGGCTGACCACCGGGACGATCATCACGACGCCGGAGAGCGCGGCCGCGGCGCCGACGAAGAGCTTCCGCCGGTTCCAGCGGTCCGAGAGCACCCCGCCGATGACGGTGGACACGGCCATGGCCGCCATGGACACCGGCGTGAGGATCGCCATCGCGGCGGGTGGCGTCAGACCGGCTGGCAGCTCGGTGTGGTCGGCCAGGATGTAGAGCTGGTAGCTGAAGACGGAGAACCAGCCGAGCACCAGCAGGGCGCGTCCGATGAAGGCCCATCGGAAGTCGTGGTTGGCGAGCGCGGACAAGAACGTCGCGATCTGCTCGCGCAGCGGCACCGCCGGCAGCGCGGTGCGGCGCGGCTCGCGGCCGAGCACGGTCAGCAGGGCAGCGGCCACGGCGACGATCGCGCCGAGCGCCAGGTAGCCGGTGCGAGGCGTGCCGACCGTCGCCGAGGCGATCATCACGCCAAGCGTGCCGCCGACCGGGAGGCCGAGGCCGACCATCGCGGAGGCCGCGCCACGCCGGGCCGGGGCGATCCGGTCGGGCACGATGGCGGTGGTCGCGGCCTGGTATACGTTCATGGTCGCCTGGCCCAGGCACCACCCGATGGCCACCAGCAGCACGGTGTCGACACTTCCGAGGAGGGCCATCACGCCCAGCGAGGCGAGGGCCCCGCCCACAATCCAGGGACCGCGGCGGCCGGACCGGTCGGACAGGGCACCTGCGATCGGGTTGAAGACGGTGGCGAACACGGCACCGATTCCGCCGACCAGTCCCAGCGTGGCGACCTTGTGCGCCGGGTCGAGCTGGGCGATCTGGGTCGGGATCAGCACGCCTCCCACACCCAGGTAGAGGGCGAACATCGAGACGTTGGCGAGCGCCAGCAGGGCCATCAGTCCGCGTTGGCGGGACGGGGCGGCCGCTTCTTCGGCGGATGCGGATCTCGTCGGGTCGTCAAGCGTCGGTTCGGTCATGGTCGGCTCCGGATCTTTACGGCGCGCCAGGGTGCGCGGATGCGGTGGCGGAGATGTGCGGCACGTGTGGTGGGGTGGCAGGCGAACGGGCGCTGAAGGTGGTCGCGCGGGTGGGCGACCGCAGCGCCGGTTGATCGTTCACTGGGGTCAGAAAACTCGTTCAGAGCCAGCCGGGTGTTGCGGAGAACCCGCTGCTGGACAGGCTCGATCCCGCGCTCGGGGGTGTGGCGGAAAGTGGCACGGTCGGCGGTGATGAAGCCGGAGGCGTGTCGACCGGTGCGGGTCGACTCGCTCGTGGTCGGCTTGGCGCGGGCCTGATCGACACCGAAGCGGTGGCCATCCACAACGTCGTCGCTCGGAAACGGCGGCGAGGCGGGTTCACCGCTCACCAGTCACAACGGTCAGGGGGCCGGCGCGGTGATCCGGCGCTTGAGGATCTTGCCGCTGGGGCCCATCGGCAGGGCGTCCATCAGCCAGACGTGGCGGGGGTACTTGTAGGCGGCCACATGCTGCTTGGTGAACTCACGGAGCTCCTCGGCGGTCGCCAGTGCCCCCGGACGAAGGACGACTGCCGCGGCGACTTCCTCGCCGAGTCGTTCGTCGGGCACGCCGAGGACGGCGGCGAGGGCGACGGCGGGGTGCTCGTGGAGGACCTCCTCGATCTCGCGCGGATAGACGTTGTAGCCGCCCCGGATGATGAGGTCCTTCTTGCGGTCGACGACGTAGAGGTAGCCGTCGTCGTCCTGACGGGCGAGGTCGCCCGTGCGCAGCCAGCCGCTGGGGATGGCCTCGGCGGTGTCCTCGGGGCGGTTCCAGTAGCCCTTCATGAGGATGGGTCCGCGGACGACGAGTTCACCGACCTCGCCCGGGGCGACGTCGTTGCCGCTCTCGTCGAGCAGCCGTACCTCGACGTCGCGGACGGGGGTGCCGATGGAGCCGGGCTTGCGCGGGCGGTCGGGGTGGTTGAAGGAGACCACCGGACTGGTCTCGGACAGGCCATAGCCCTCGAGGATCACGCAGCCGAAGGTGTGCTCGAATGAATGCAGGAGTTCGACCGGCAGGGCGGCACCGCCGGACAAGCACATGCGCAGGCTGGAGGTGTCGGCCCGCTCCGCGCCAGGATGCCCGAGCAGCGCCGCGTACATGGTGGGGACGCCTTCGAAGACGGTGGCCCGGTCGCGGGCGATCGTGTCGAGGACGGTCTGCGGGTCGAACCGCGGGACCAGCACCAGCGTGGCCCCGCCGTGCACGGCGGCGTTCATGGCGCAGGTCTGGCCGAAGATGTGGAAGAGCGGCAGGCAGCCGACTACGACGTCGTCGGGGGTCAGCTGTTCCACGTGGGCGACGGTGGTCTCGGTGTTGTGGCGCAGGCCGGCGTGGGTGAGTGCGGCGCCCTTGGGGCGGCCGGAAGTCCCCGAGGTGTACTGCAGCACCGCCACGTCGTCCTCCGACACGGTGGCGACTTCGGGTTGCGGCACGTGGCCGGCCAGGAGCGAGCCGAAGGCATCCGGCTCGACGGACAGGAGCCGCACCCCCGCGGCCACCGCGCCCTGGGCACCCTCACCGGGGGCGAGGTGCCATTCGAAGAGGAGCACGGCACCGGAATCACGCAGGTGGTACTCCGTCTCCCGAGCCTTGAGCAGCGGGTTCATGGGTACGACGACGGCGCCGGCGCGCAGGATGCCGTAGTACAGCACGACAAACTCGGGCACGTTCGGCAGCGTCAGGGCGATCCGGTCGCCGATGCGGACGCCTTCGGCGCGCAGCATCGCGGCGGCGCGTGCGGACAGCTCGTCCAACTCGGCGTAGTCGACGGTCTTGGGGCCCAGCCGCAGGGCGGGTCGCTCGGGCTGCCGACGTGCGGTCCGTACCAGGTATTCCGCCAGATTGGACATAAAAGCCTCCGGGTTCGAACGGTTCGTCGGCACCATCAGACGCGAAGCCACCGAGCGGGGAATGAGGCCGTGCGCCGCATGGTGCGCGCGCTCCGGCGCGAGCCCGCAATCCGCACGCAGGCGCGCCTGTGTGGTCCGGGTCTGGCGGTATCGGAAGTCACGGCCTAGTGATCGAGGCCGTGGAAGGAGATGAGGTTTCTTGACGCACTCGGCGAACAGGCCGAGTACCGGGGGTTTCAGGCGACTTCCGGAGGCTCCATGTCGACACCGATGGGCGCGCCGGCTGCCCTGGCTGAACGGTCGGCGAGATAATCGCCGGAGAGTTCTGTCCTGGGCACCTTGTCCAATGCCGCCACGACGTCGCCGCAAGCGAGGCTCTGCCTTCGCAGGAGCGCGATGTCAACAGCGCTGCTGCCGAAGTGTGGTGCCCACAGTGACCAGGGTGCACTGAGGATGGAAGTCGTGGGAATCAGCTGCTGGTTGAAGTACGTGCCCAGCCCGCCGAACGACAACATCGCCGGCACTCGGCCCGGCACCGGCGTTCCCAAGCCGGGTGTCATGATGACGCGCTCCAGCCGACGGTGTGCCACTGCTTTCGAGACCGCGGCGCGGATCGGTTCGCTCGGCCCGGCCGCCCACAGGACTGGTTCGGCATGACCGGTGAAAGCGAGTTCCCGTCCAGGCATACCGTCCGGAGCCAGCACCGGGACCAGCTCTCGTGCACCCAAGTGCTCGATGGGGAAGGCGAAGGCTACGGTGCCCTCGTCGTACTCAGCGTCCAGGCGCTTGGCGTACCGGAGCGCCCCTTCTCGCGAGATGTGCAGGTGAGCCGAGGTGAACGAGAATTCGAGCGTGCGCTCCAGCGGGCGCTCGGCGAAGTATCGGGCCAGAGCGAGGAGAGCCGCGATGCCGTTGTCCTGCACCCAGGTGTTGCCGTCCGTGTGCGTGACCAGGACGATTCGTTCCTTGCTGCGGCCCGGCAGCGTGCCGAACACGTTCCGCGTCCGTGCCGGTCCGACGTCCGCCGACACTGCGAGGTGGGCCGTCGCCCCGGTCATGGCAAGCAGCCGGTCGCGCTCTCTCACCCCGACGAACGCCGCGGGTACCCGGTAGTGCGTTCCCTTGTGCGGCTCGAAGTAGCCGGAGACCTGCTCTCGAGGCAGGTCGAACGCGAAGATGACGCCGGCGGCGCCCGCCTGCCCGGCGGCCAGCAGGTCGTTGTGCAGGATCGTGTCGGCGAAGCCGGGGCGATCCCACGCCTGGTGTCGCAGCGACTCCATGTCCGGGCTGACGTGCAGGGCGGGTCGGAGCAGCTGGTCGTAGGGCATGCTCAGGTCGGGAAAGTCGCGCAGGACGATCTTCCCGGCACAGGCCGGCCCGATGTCCTGTGCTCGCTCCAGGTGAACGAGTTCACCGCTGCTGCTCCCCGGCCTGCTGTAGGGCACGGCGCCGGCGATCTCGATCCGGTCGTCTGCAACGCGAAGCACGCCCGCGCTCGCCAGATCCCCAGACGGGGAGGGCGCCCAGCCCAGGATGGAGTACTCGTCGGTTCTGACGACCATTCCTGGCACCGCCTGCAACTCCTCCTCGACCCAGGAGATGAGGCGCTCGTGTGCCGGGCTCGCCGTACCACGCAGGCCCGCCGCGCCGATCCGCTCGCACCAGGATGCCAGCCGTGTTTCGCTGGCGAAGATCGTCTCGTCGATGCCCACGGCAGCGATGTCGTCTTGCCTGGTCCCGAGCAGCCCACTCACGTTTCAGTCCTCCTTGGCGAAGCGTGCGATGTTCGCCGCCGCGTCGCGGCTGATGTCGGGGCAGGCGATGGTGAAGATCTCGGTGTCGTGGACGGTGCCCATCGCTTGGTAGCAGCGGGCCGTGCGGCCGGCGCGCAGGAGAAGCCGGTAGAAGGCGATGCCCTCGTCACGCAGGGGGTCGCACTCGTTGACCGTGATGACGGTCGGCGGGAAGCCGGCCACGTCGTCCTCGGTGGCGAAGATCGGCCAGGCGAGCGGGTTGCGGTTCTCCCACTCCTTGATGCCGTAGGCCATGAGCGGCCGGTTCCCCTGCCCGGCGATGATGATCCCTTCGTTCTCGACCGTGGAGGGGAACCGTTCGTCCGGGATCACGCCGACGAGAAACGGGCACATCGCGTACAGACCGCGGACGAGGCCGGTGTCGCCGTCCCGGACCAACTGCAGGCCGGTGGCGAGGGTGAGGTTCCCTCCGCCGCTCTCGCCGGCCACGATCACCCGCGCGGGGTCGATGCCGAGAGCCGAGGCGTTGTCGATCACCCAGCGCAGGCCGGAGACGCAATCGTTCAGCCCGGCGGGGAACGGCGCCACCTCCGCCTCCGACGTCGACGCTACAAGGCAGTTGCGGAAATCGACGCTGGCGACCGCCACACCCTGATGAGCGATCGTGCGGCACCAAGCCTGGGTCACTGGGTCGAAGGCCGACCCGCTCTGCATGCCGCCGCCGTGGATGTGCAACACACAGGGCAGCGTCTCGTCGGTGTCGGGGCGGAGGTAGTTGATCCGCACCGTGTTCCCGTCGGGCACCGAGGTGAACGACAGCGTCTCGCCGCGCAGGCCCGCGGTGGGAACGGCCTGCTCGCCGAACAGTTCGGTGTAGGCGGTTAGCCGCTTGTCCCGCATCTCTTTCTGAGCGTCGGAGTTGGCCTCGTCGAGTAGTTCCTCGCGGGAAGCGACGTCGAGGAGCCGCGGCGGCTCGGGAATCGCCCCGACCGGGCTCGCCTTGATGCGCGGGTCGATGCGCGGGTCGTCAAGGAGCTTGCTCATGATGGCCGTCCTCCGGGTTCGGCGAGCGGCCTGCCGCCGCTCACCGTGTCAAATGATGTTTGGGAGACTTACCGATCCGCTGGGGTCTGCAGTTCACGTCGCAGGGATTCCCCCAGTTCGCGATAGCTCTGGACCAGATCTATGGCGCCTGGATCGAGCAGCCACTGCGTCTGCAGCCCGTCGAGCGATGCGATGAGGCGGCGGCTGACCGCCGGCAAATCGGCGTCCTCATGGATCTCTCCGCGGAGTTGGCCGGTCTGCAGGGCGCGCTGGAGCGCATCCCTCAGATCGCGGTATCGCTGCATGAAGAAGTCATGCGCCGGCTGCTCTGCCGCGAGGTTCTCGGCCACCAGGACGGTAAACAGCTGTGACAACCCGGCCCTTCGCGTGTTGTGCTCGGCAAGGAGATACAACCGGTCGAGCATCCCCAGGCCTCCATCACCGATAATCTCCGCGATGAGCGGGGAGTCCTGCTCGCTGCGATACCTGATCACAGCCTCCAGCAGTGCCTCCTTACTGCCGAAGTGGTGCAGCAGACCAGCCTGGGTGACGCCCACCTCGGCGGCGATCCCAGCCAGACCGGTACCGCGATATCCGCTCTTGGAGAAGAGCTCTGTGGCTACCTCAAGGATCTGTTCACGACGCTTCCGCCCTCGCTCGAGCGTCTCTTGCGAGGTGTGCTTCTTGCGCTTTGGCTCAACGATCGCGTTCGTTTCATCGTGCTCTTGGGCCGTATTGCTCATCCCGTGTTGCCTTCCTGCAACTCTGCAAGGGAGCCGGTGCGGGCGCTGATTCCCCAGAGGGAACCAGCCGGAAAGTCGCTCACGTTGTTCTCCCGAAGTGCGATGGTTATGCGACTCCGCATACCTACCGTGCGTGGGTGGAAAGGTTTGATCCGTTCATTGTGCGCACTGCATTCGATGGGCGGCCAGGAAGTCGAGGACTACCTTGTTCCCAAGGCAGTCGACGCTTTCCAGGTAGTTGTGACGAGCACCTGGGAGATTGACGAACTCGGCTCCCGTGATGAGTTGTGCCAGTTCTTCTCCCCACGAGTGAGGAACGGTGCGGTCGTCGTCACCATGCAGGACCAGCGTCGGGACGTCGAGGTCGCCGAGGCGCGATCTGTTGCGATACATCGCAATGGCTTCGTCTTGCGCCACCAAGCCATCGCCGACCAACGAGGTACTCCTCATGATCCGCATGTCCTCGGCAATCGCTTCGCGGTCGGTGCGGGGTGCGTACAAGGAACGGCGCAGCATCAGATGTCTCGCCCAATGAGGCGTATGGCGCATAGTGAACGCCGCCAGCCGGGAGAACTGGGGTCGCTGTACGTCCGTCTGGCTTCCCGTACAGCCGAGAATGAGGGTGTGGACCCGTTCGGGAGCGGCGAGGGCGATCTCCTGGGCCGTCATTCCTCCCATGGATATCCCGTAGACATGGGCTCGTTCGACGCCGGCCGCGTCCAGGACGGCCAGTGCGTCCGCCGCGAGATCCGGTATGCCGAGCGCGCCACCGGGCCATTCGGTTCGACCGACACCCCGGTTGTCGAACACGATGGTCCGGTAGTGCGGAGCCAGAGCCGCGACGGCCCGATGCCACATGCGGGAGTCGAAGCCATGTCCCATCGCCAGCAGCACCGGCTCGCCCGAACCCTGCTCTTCCCACCACACGCGGGTATCACCGTTGCCTGCGTACACCATCGCTTACTCCAGTCTGGCGGCTCGCCTGCTCACCCTGCTCTCAGCAGGCTGTTCTAGTTGGCGAACATACCTACTGAGCACTTAGTAGGCAAGTAGGAATAGCTAAGGCGGATCAGTGCGGGTGGGCCGACGGAGATCCTCCGGGGAGTCCCGACCTCCGCCCACCAACCGAGGGCAGCAACGTAGACGGCGATTGATGGCGGTTGGAGCACTCCGGCCACAGCTTGATCGTGGAAACACCGAACGGCGAACAGGCCGACTACTGCCTGCACGGCCTCGGCTGATTCCGAACGGAGTGGTACAGCGTCAGCACAGCGACCGCGGCCCCGGGCGCGTCGGCCTGAGCGAACAGCACCGCCTTGCGGGCTGGGTACCAGGCGGACGACGCAGCATCGAAGTGCGCTCGGCTGTCCGTACGGCGACCCTGGAGCTTCTTGCAGAGGCCGCCCCCGAGAGACTGAGCATCGCCGAGGTGGCAGCGCGGGCAGGAGCGCACGAAACGTCCATCTACCGGCGCTGGAAGACCCGGGAACGGCTCATCCTGGACACGATGATCGAACACCGCGCCGAGCTGCTCAAGGCTCCCGGCACAGGAGCAGCACGCGGGGACCTGGTCGCTCTGGGGCAGGAACTCGTCGACTACGGGACCTCTCCGCTGGGCGAGGCACGCATACGAACCCTGGCCGCCAACAACGACGACAGTGATACCGCACGGATCCGATGACAGTTCCGGGCAGCCGGCTGCGACGAGTGCCGGATTCTGGTGGAGCGCGCCACGGCCCGAGGCGAACTCCCCGCCTCCGCAACAGCCGTACGCTGCTGGAGATGTTCATCGCGCCGATCCACTTCAGGCTGCTCATGACTGGCGAACCCCTGGGCAGTCATTTCCTGGACCTGATCGCCAACATAGCTGTCGCGGGCATCTCAGCAGCCCATCCGGCCTGAGCGCACACCTGGCGGTCAACTCCCGCCGTTCCGAGCCGCCGTGAGGGAGTGTCTGAATTGACACCCGCGTGCTGGCGGGGAGCTGAGGGCGCTCCGGGGTCAGTGCTGGGTTGCGACGAAGCGGAGGGTCTGGAGGCCGGCGAGGGCTTTCCTTGCTTTCGTCGGCAGTGTGACCGTGCCGAACGAGGAGCTTTCGGCGGGTCCTACCAGATGGGCCAGGAGGCGGCGGAAGCTATCGATCTGGCGGGTGAGGGTGTCGATGTCGACGAGGTCTCCCTCGAGTTCCGCGAGGAGGTAGAGGGGGCCGGTGACCAGTGCGATGGCGGGAATGCGCTGGTCGTGGAGGGGCTCGCCTTCACCGAAGTGGATGAGCTCCCCTGGCTTCAGGGGAGTTGCGGAGTCGATGGTGACGCCGCTCCATGTCGAGCGAGTCAGTTCCGCCAGTTCGCTTGTCGTCGCGTACAGGATTTCCGGCTCGAGTGTGCCGTCGGATTCGTAGCGTCCGGAGGCCGGGTTGATCCGGAAGTGCTTGGCGCCGAGGTGCTCGATGGCCAGACCTGCGACGGCCGTGAGGCCCTCGGTGTCGGGGGACCAGAGTTCGGGGTGGGCGTCGAGCCACGCGGTCGTCGCCTGCCCGTGCTCGGTGACTGCGGGGATACGCAGGTGCCCGGCGGTGTAGACGAAGACGACGGTCCTGTTGTGGGGGGTGGCGGCCGCGTCGCGGGCGAGCGCGAGGAGTCCGAGGTGCCCGTTCTCTTCGACGGCGTTTCCGCCGTCGCTGTGCGTGACGACGAGGACGGCTTCGTCGGCTTGGGGTCCGGTTCCGGGGGAGACGGCCCACAGGGTGTCCATCGTGGTGCCCGGGGTCTTGGTCGCGTCCAGGGTCAAGGTCGCCGTGTCGCCTCGTTTGGCGGCGGCGAGAACGGTGTCGCGCTGGGATTCGGGGATCCAGAGGGCTGGGATGCCCTGGTAGTCGCGGGTGAAGGGCAGGTACTGCCCTCGTGCCGCGCCGTCCGAGAGCCCCCTCCAGACGCCGATGACTCCCACGACGCCGGCCTCGCGGGCTTTGGTCAGGTCGGTTCCGGCGAGTTCGGAGCCGACGACGGGATTGGTGAGGGTCTCGAAGGGGAGCTCGCCGGACCAGGTGTCGAAGACGAGTTTCGAGGGCACGTCGAGGTTGTGCACGTCGAGGACGGCGATCTTCCCGGCGGCCGCTTTCCAGTTCTTGTGCAGGCCGGTGACGAGTGTCAGTGGTGCTGTGGCTCCCTGGGGTCCGGTCTCGCCGGAGTAGGGCCAGACCGAGGAGAGGGGAATGTCCTCCTGGCCGATCGTGAGGGCGCTGCTGCCGCCCGCACTGTCCCATCGCTCGAAGGAGTGGGTGTCGCGCTCGACGGTGTAGCCGAGCGTGGAAAGCCCGGCCGCCACATCCTCGATCAGGGTGCGGTGGGCATCGTTGCCGGAGTAGCGCGGTCCGAGCTCATTCAGTCGTCGGATCTGGGCTGCGTAGTCGGTCATGCTTTTCTCCTCTTCGCTGAAGTTCTCACGCGGGTTCGTCGATGGCAGGAAGCCGCGCTGCTCTGTCAGGCGAGATCAGCCGCCTGGGCAGGGGCTCACTGGTCGGTGGTCAGGCCGAGGATCACGCCCCGGACGGCAGCTTCGCGGACGACTGCGGGCTCGTCGTAGAACGGGGACTGGGTGATCGCGCCGACGTTGGCGGCGATGACGGCCCGGGTGAAGGTCTCCGGGCAGTCCAGCGGCCGGCGGCCGGCGAGTTCGAGTACGCGCAGCAGCAGGGGCTGGAAACGCTCACGGAACTGCTCGGCGTGCTCGCGCAGCACACCGGCCATCTCCGGCCGGTGCTGGGCCTGCCCGGCGAAACCGGCGCGGACGGCGAACCACTGCGGGTCCGCAGGCAGCGCCTGCAGCATCGCGTTCACGATGGACTCCACGCAGTAGTGGGCGCGCTCGGAAGGAGACGCGTCGAAGACCAGGGTCTCCAGTTGCTGCTGGACCTCTGCATTGCGCTGCTCATAGAGGGCGAAGAAGACGTCGTCGACGGTCTTGAAGTTGGAGTAGAAGGCGCCGCGGGTGAACCCGGCACGCTCGCAGATCGCCTCGACGCTGACATTGGTGGTGCCCCGTTCTGCGAACAGGTCGGCGGCCGCGGCGATCAGATGGGCACGGGTCTCCGACCGCCGGCGGGGCGGTCGCGCGGGCGTCTGAGGGGTCGGATGGGTCATCGGCCCGCCTTCTCGGTCAGCTGGCGCAAGCCCGCGTCGTGGTCGGACTGCGCACTGTCTCGCAGGTAGTCGTAGACGGAGGTCACCGGGCTGAGGGTGAGGTCGGTGACGATGTGACTTGCAGCGATGATCTCAAACACGGGCAAATCGGCCAGTGGAGCCATGGCGTGCTCGAACAGCTGCAGCCGGGCCGGCCCGGTCCACGCCCCCTTGATCACGATGTCGGTGATCTCGGTTCGGACCAGGTCCGAGGCGCGCAGCTGCCCGGTGAACACGTTGGGTACCTGCTTGAGCGCGAAGGTGGGCACAGTGATCTGCTTCCGGGCCTCGTCGAGGTCGAGGGCCTGCCATTTGTAGGGCATGGTCGCGGTGGCCACCCGCTGACCGCCGTGGTCGAGCGTGCCGACGAGCGCGCCGGTGTCGGTGACCAGCGCCGGGTTGCCGGTCACCTTCGGATAGGCGCTCAGCTCCCGGCCGGCGACCGTGGCGGCGAAGTTGTCCAGGTACATGGCGTGCAGGTACTCCCCACACTCCCCGTCGAACTCCACGGCGATGGCCTGGCCGCACTCCAGGTAGGGGCCGTAGCCCTCGACGTCGCCCATCTTCATCACCTCGAACCGCACCAGCGGTTCGGGCAAACGCAGCGGCTCGGGCACCACGGCGCGCAGCGCCTGGGGATCGGTGCGGTAGACGACGTTGAAGTACTCCCGGTCGGTGAACCGGGTCGCCCGCATCGGGTAGACCGGCGCCGCCAGCGGCGTGACTGCCTGGCGCACCACTTCTGACTCGCGCACTGCGCATCACTCCTTGTGATACAAAACGTATTGAGTACATTATGTACTGAGACTGTGTGCCAGGCAACCAGCCGAGCCGGACAACACCAAAGGAGACCCTGATGGTCACCGCTTCCCGTGAGACCACCAACCGCCCCGTCGCGGTAATCGGCGGAGGCACCCTCGGCCGACGTATCGCACTGATGTTCGCCTCCGGCGGCGGGCTGGTCCGTGTCTTCGATCCGTCCACCGACGTCCGCACCGCGGCCCTGGACTACATTGGCGAAGCGCTGCCGCAGGTAGTCGCCGCGCGTCCCGGCGCCCGCGAGGGCCGGGTCACCGGGGTCGCCACACTGGAGGCCGCGCTGGCCGATACGTGGCTGGTCATCGAGGCGGTGCCCGAGCGCCTGGAACTCAAGCGCACCCTGTTCGCCGACCTGGACCGGATCGCCCCGCCCGACACCATCCTGGCCAGCAACTCCTCCTCCTACGCCTCCCGGCTGTTCATCGACCGGGTGCAGCGCAGGGAACGGGTACTGAACATGCACTTCTACATGCCGCCGACGCAGAATGCGGTCGACCTGATGAGCGACGGTGCCACCGATCCCGCGATCATCGAGCTGCTCAAGGCCGAGCTGCCACGCTACGGTGTGCACCCCTTCGAAGCCCGCCAAGAGAGCACCGGCTTCATCTTCAACCGGGTATGGGCCGCAGTGAAGCGCGAGGCGCTGGCGGTCGTGGACGAAGGCGTGACGACACCAGCGGAGTTCGACGCGATGTTCCAGGTGAACACCGGCGCGTCAGCCGGGGTCTTTCGGATGATGGATCAGATCGGCCTCGACGTCGTCCTCGACATCGAGAATCACTACGCAGTGGAGAACCCGCACCTGCCCGAGGGGCCCCGCCGACTGCTGCACGAGTACGTCGACGCCGGCCACCTCGGCGTGAAATCCGGCCGGGGCTTCTACAACGACTACGCCGTCGGCACCTGACCGACCGCCCGGGCGACAGCCCGCCTCAGCGCCGTCCGCGGACCACGGCATGCAGCGCTTGCGGACGACCTGCCACAAGCCGAAACGAACGGGCCTTGACGCCGCTGACAGCCAGTGCTCAGCCGGTGGTTGATTCCGTTGACCACCTGCCGTGATCACGCCACCGGCCTCCAAGCTTCGGCGTCCGATCCGGAAGCAACGGCTCAATCCACACCCATCGCGCGGCTCACCTTCCTCGACCCGCGCGCCGCTGACAACTACCCCAACTGGGACGCGGTGGCCGACAACACGGTGGCGGCGCTGCGCACCGAGGCCGGCCGCACCCCGTACGACAAGGGCCTGACCCACCTGGTCGGGGAACTGTCCACCCGCAGCGAGGACTTCCGCGTCCGCTGGGACCTCAGCGGTTCGTCACGACAGGCCCGAACCTGCATCAACGGCGCAGCCCTCGATGCCAAGACGGCCATCGGCGCGGGGCTGAGCATGCTCCTCGCGGTCGAAGCCCCCTTTACCTCGGGGAACTTCCGTGGCATCGACGTGGTGCTGCCACCGGGGACGGTCGCGAGCGCGTTGCCGCCGGACGGCGTCGTGTTCTTCTTCTGGGAGGTCTCGTCCGCGATTCTGTCGGCCCTCAACCTGGCCTTGCGCCACGCCCTCGGGGACCGGTCCTTCGGTGGCGACTTCGGATCAACTGGTACGCACAACGCGCAGGGTGTTCATCCCAGCGGGGAGCCGTGGGGAACGATGGCGGAGTGCGGAGGCGAGTACGGGGCGTGGGGTGCCAGCCGAGCAGGCGACGGCGATGGCTACAACACGCTCTACTTCGTCAATATGCTCTCGCCCTCGACAGAGGGCATCGAGAGCAACGTGCCCGCGATGGTGTTGCGCAAGGAGTACCTTCCCGACACCGCCGGCCCGGGATTCAACCGTGGCGGCGCCGGAATGGTGAAGGACATTCGCTACCTCCAGGAGGCCGAGCACTACACGATGCCGTTGCGCTTGAAGGCCCCATCGGGCACCGGGGTGTACGGGGGATCCGAGGGGCGCGTCGGTGGTGTGTGGATTTTCGATCAGGAGGGCGAGTCGAACGCGCGCCTCCCGGGCACGGACAGTGCGGCATATGCAAAGGCGACGCCGGTCGCCGGAGTCCTCGACCCGGAGACCAACTTGCCCTCGGACCAGGGGATTTACCACTACTTCGGACGGGTGGCCACCTGGCCCACGGGGCAGGGCGCCACCTTCCGCTACCACACCAACGGTGGAGGCGGCTGGGGTCGACAACTGCAGCGTGACCCCGAGCGGGTCGCACGGGATGTCCGCAATGGCTACGTCACCATCGAGGGAGCGGCCCATGACTACGGGGTCGTCGTGACCGGTGACCCGGTGAACGACCCGGAGGGCGTGAGCGTCGACGTGAAGGGCACGCGCATCCTGCGGGAAAGCGGCACAGCCGAATCGGCTTGACGCCGAGTGATCAGGACCTGACGGGTGATGGTTGCGCCGCCGGAGCGGCGCGGTGGGCGATGAAGTGTCGTGGTCCAACGCCTCGGTGGCGAAGTCCGCGCCGTGGGCGGTGCGGACGACGCACGCGGAGCGTGTCGAAGCCCTGGCGCGCGTGTGCCGCTCGAGAACTGATCGCTGCTGGTCAAGCGGGTCGCGCCGCGCAGCGTACGAGGTGCAGACGGCTTGCTGGTATTCGTTTATGAGGCCACCGAGAACCCGTCGTCTCCCGATGTCGCCGAGACTGGTGCGGTCGATGTTCGTTGTAGTGTTCTGCGTTCTCGAGCAGCAGGATCACGGCGTGGGCCTCGATGCAGATCAGAACATGGTCGAGCAGTTCTCAGCGGAGGGTGCCGACGAGGCGCTCGCTGACTATTCGCCCGTGGCGCCTGTGGCGGGGACTTGAGGTTTTCCACGTCCTCGGCTTCGAAGAGCGCGTCGAAGGAGTTGGTGAACTTCGAGTCCCGGTTCCGGATGAGAAACCTCAGCTCCTCCAGCCGCGTGTCCAGCTGGACGGCCAGGTTCCTCGCCTGCTGCGCGCCCCGGGCCTCCGGTCGGATGAGCCGTTGCTCCAGCCAGTTGCAGACGCCGAGTTTCATGGTCGACGAACACCAGGATGTAGACGGTAACGGCCTCGATGTCTCAACCTCCTTGCCTGTACGGGCAGTTGAGTTTCGGACAAGGGGGGACTTGTTCCGGTCAGTGTGGTGAAGGGTGCCAAGGATTCGTGATGATTCCTGTTTGCCTGGCGCGAATTGCGCACATGGATCGGGTCACGTCATCGATCCCCGAAGGACGTGCCATGGCAACTAAGCTGACGCCACGTCATCAAGGTCGCCTCGAACTGACGTGGGCGGACAAGGATAAGGCTCTACTGTCCACAGGGGACGGCAGGTACGACTACAGCTTCGTCGATTCGTGGGACTACCGTGTGTCCGAGGTCCGGCTGCTCCACGAGGTCGGCAGGGTGGCGGCTCCCACACCCGAGGAACGGCCGGTGGGGCTGCCGAGGCCGACCGAGGACAATCTCCTCGTCACCGGCGACGCGATGCACGTTCTTGATGCTCTGGCGAAGATCCCGGCCTACTCCGACCGGTATCTCGGCAAGGTGAAATTGGTCTATATCGATCCGCCGTTCAACACCGGCCAGGCGTTCTCGCAGTACGAGGACAACATCGCGCACTCGATCTGGCTCACTCTCCTTAGGGACCGCATTCGCCAGATCCGGCCGTTGCTGGCTGAGGACGGTTCCGTGTGGGTTCACCTCGACCACACGGAGTCGCACCGGTGCCGTGTGGTCCTCGACGAGGAACTGGGGGAGGACAACTTCGTCGCGGAGGTCGCCTGGCAGAAGGCGGACTCTCCGCGCAACGACACCAAGCTGCTCTCCACATCGCAGGACACGATCCTCGTGTACCGCAAGAGCGACTTATGGTTGCCCAATCGAATGCCGAGGCTCGCGGCTTCGAACACCTCTCGTTTCAGGTCGCGGGACGAAGACCCGATCCCCTGGGGTGACAGCGACGCGACGGCGGGCGGCGCGGCGTCGCATCAGTCGATGGTCTATGCGATCGAGCATCCGGTCACGGGGAAGTTGATGTACCCGCCGCCGGGACGGTGCTGGGGGAAGGCGCAGTCATGGATGCTGGAGCAGATTTCCGAGTACGCGCCGTACGAGCTTCGCGACATCGAGGACGAGGCGGAGCGGGCCCGGATTTGCGGAGTCACACGGGGCGAGGTGCGGCCCAAAGTCCCCGCGATCATGCTGTCTGTGCCAGCTGAGGAGGCCGCCGCGAAGGCCCGGGCGCGATACGACGCTGGTCACTGGCCGGACCTCGTCATGCTCGGCCTGCGGGAGCGGCTCCGCCGAAAGAAGCACCTGGAGGACGACGGCCGCGTCCCGGAAACCTGGTGGCCGGGAAGCGAGGTAGGCGGAAACTTGCGAGGCAAGGTCGAGAACAGGGCGCTCTTCCCCGATGAGCATCCCTTCGCGACCCCCAAGCCGGAGCACCTGATCGCCCGGATTGTTCACATCGGGTCGCTGCCGGGCGACATCGTGCTGGACTGCTTCGGCGGGTCCGGTACCACGGCGGCGGTAGCCCACAAGCTGGGCCGCCGGTGGGTGACTTGCGAACTGCTGCCCTCCACCGTGAGCCGGTTCCTCCTTCCTCGCCTGACGAAGGTGGTCAACGGTGAGGATCCGGGCGGGGTCACCAGCGTTACCGAGCGCACCACGGCCGTCGTGGGCGACGACGAAGACGAGGCGCTGCCTGAGGGAATGTCCCCTGAAGACGCACAGGAGTTCAACCGGCTGCTCAACAAGGTGACCAAGGCGGGCGGAGCCGGACTCGACGAGGGCACGATCAAGGCGTTGAAGGCGGCTACGAAGACCAGGAACGTCACGACCGTGAATTGGCATGGCGGTGGTGGCTTCGCCCATCTCCGTGTCGGCGAGTCCATGTTCGTGAAGTGGCACGACAGGATTCTGCTCGCCGACTGGGCGACCCAGGGGGCGCTGGTGGAGGTCATGTGCGCTCAACTGTCCGTCCGCTACCAGCCGGACGGCGCCTTCGTCGGTCGGCATGGACGCACCCGCTATGTGGTGCTCGACGGGATGGTCGGGCAGGACACCATCGCGTTCCTCCTCGACCAACTGCCCGCAGGCGAGGTGGTGGAGATCTGGGCAACCCAGATCGGGGACGGTGCCGGAGATGCGTTGAAGGCCCAACGTCCGGGATCGAAACTCGAATTGATTCCGGACAACGTCCTCGACCGATACCGCCGCAAGCCCACCCGGAAACGTCCGTTCGGTGCCGGCCGTGCCGTGCCGACACCTCGCACCGCCGGGGAAGCGAGCCCACCTGGCTCCGCTGTGGGGGTCGAAAGGGAGAGTGTCTGATGGGGGAGCTCCAGTTCCAAGCCGATCTCCTCAACGAGGTCGCGCACCGTCTCGACCTGCGTGAGCCCAACCGCAAGGCCATCGAGTCGGTGATCCTTCGCACCTCCGACCACTACGACGTGCAGGAGCGGACGCAGCCCTTCGAGTGCATCGTCGACTCGGCGACCGGTGTCGGAAAGACCTACGTGATGGCCGGGCTCATGGAGTACCTGGCCGATGCGGAGCATCCGGCCCGGAACTTCCTGCTCCTTGCACCCGGCCGCACTATCCGCGACAAGTCGGCTCTGAACTTCACGCCGGGCAACCCGAAGTCCTTGCGGCCTCTGATGCGTTCGAATCCGTACGTCATCAGCGCGGAGAATTTCGACTCGCAGGCCGCAAGGGCGGCGATGGACGACGTGAGTGTCACGAAGCTATTCGTCTTCACCGTCCAGGCGCTGACCTCGGCCACGGGAGAGGGACGGGCCACCCACGTGTCTCTCGAGAACCTGGGGGCCTCGCTCTACGAGCGTCTCGCCCAACTCGACGACCTGGTGATCCTCGCTGACGAACACCACTGCTACCGCGGGCCCGCCTTCTCTCGGACCATCAGGGAGCTCAAGCCGGAGCTCGTGGTCGGCTTGACAGCCACACCCGCCAACGCGGACGAGAACCTGGTCGCCTTCCGGTATCCGCTGGCTGCCGCGATCGCGGACCAGCTGGTCAAGACCCCAGTCATGGTCGCGCGTCGTGACGATCGCACTGACACGGAGACGAAGCTTCTCGACGGCGTCAGTCTGCTCCGGTACAAGACCGCAGCAGTCGACGCGTACTGCGTTGAACAGGACCTCCCGCGAGTGAACCCAGTCATGCTGGTCATCGCAGGGTCCATCGAAGAAGCCCGGGAGTACCAGGACGTTCTCGACTCCACGAGCTTCGACGCGGGCTCCTGGGCCGGCAAGACCTTGCTCGTGCACTCGAAGCTGACGGGTGAGGCGAAGGAGGAGTCACTCGCTGACCTGCAGGCGGTGGAGGACCCAGACTCGTCAGTGCGGATCATCATCAGCATAGGGATGCTCAAGGAAGGCTGGGACGTCAAGAACGTCTACGTCATCGCATCCATGCGCGCCTCGGTATCCGCAGTGCTCACCGAACAGACCCTGGGCCGCGGCATGCGGCTCCCCTTCGGGCGCTACACCAACGTCGAGTTCCTCGACACCCTCGAAGTCCTGGCCCACGAGAAGTACGGCGACCTGCTGAAGAAGCGCAATGTGCTCAACGAGGCGTTCATCGACTACGGTACCTATGCACAGTTACGGAAATTGGCTGATGGCAGTGTGGAGGTGCGTCAGGAGTCCATCACTCCGCCTGGCCTGGTCTTCCCGACCGAAGCGGCTGTCGCTGGGGAGCCTGAGGTACGTGGAAGTATCCCGTTCTCTCGGGGGACGCCGGTGTCGGTGGCTGCCGAGTCAGTACGTGCAGCGACGGTTGTTCGCTCCAGCGTTGGGATCGTGGATCAGAAGACGCGCGCCGGCCAGGCGGAGAAGCATGGGAAGTCCACCGGGATCGTCGAATATTCTCCGCTGCCGCAGCGGGAGCCGATCGTGGTCCCTCGGCTCATCTCCGTGGTCCAGCCGGCAACGGTCAGCCTGAACGACATCGATCCCGAGAACTACGGGCCGTTCCAGCGCCTGGGGCGGGCCCTGGCCAGCGACCATTCCGATGAGCTGCGCCGTACCAAGTTGTCCGCCAGCCACAACTGGAAGAGGGCCCAGGTCCACACGGAGACCGCCCAGGGGCCGATCAGGGCCGCCCTGCCGTTGGACACGCCGCTTGCCGAGTCCCGTAAGGCGTTGGTCCAGCGTGCCATGTCAGCCAGGGACGTGCCGAGCCGTGCGAACGAGTGCGGAGCCGCGGAGAGGATCGTCGACTGCGTGATCAAGGCCATGGGCGACGAGGCCCAGGAGTGTCTGTCGGCATTCGGGGAAGTGTGCGGGCAGCGGCTCGTCACGCAGATCGGTAAGACGCTGCGGGAATTCAACCCCACCCAGATCTCGTACATCGATGACGTGGAATGGCTCACGATCGACAAGGTCCGCAAGGCGCAGCGGAAGCAGGAAGCGGGTCACGCGGACGGGGCGTTCGACAAGACCGTTGCATTCAACGGGTGGCAGAGGAATCTCTACAGTCACGCCTGGTTCGACAGTTCCCCCGAGTTTCAGGTAGCAGGCATGATAGACAGCAGCGGTTCCGTTCTGACCTGGGCACGACTGCATGTCAACGACGTGCCGATCCAATGGACCACGGACGGCCGGAACTACAACCCGGACTTCGTGGTCATCGAAGAGTTCGGAGCGGAACGCTTCGGCTGGCTCGTGGAGACGAAGAGCGACAAGGACATGCCCACTGCGGAAGTGCAGGCGAAGCGGCGCGCAGCGAGGAAATGGGCCAACACCGCGAACTCATCCCCTCAGGTCCGAGGCGTCACATGGAAGTACCTTCTCGCCGGCGAGCAGGACGTAGCGGACGCGGCCGGATCGTGGGAGAGGCTGAAACTGTTCTGCGGGTAGCAGAGGTTCGTCGAGGTGGTCCTGCTGCCGCCTAGCCCTCACTCGCGGCGGAGCCGTGTGTCTGGATCCGGTGCAGCGGCAGGCTCGGGACGAGAATTGGTCAGGGCCCTGTGCGTGGTGGATGCGCACATGCGGCTATGTCCGTCCACGTCGTGTGAGAGCGTGGGACGGCTCCGGGGACCGGGCATGGTGCCCGCATGCGTGGTCAGTGGCGCCCGAGGGCGTGATGTCGCCGTACAGGTGGCTATACAGCGTTCAAGGGCTCGCGACGTCCTTGTCCGCATTGCTGGGGGTCAAGGGGTCGCAGGTTCAAATCCTGTCGTCCCGACAGAAATGTCGGCTTGTGAGCGCAAGCCGGAGGCCATCTCCTCGTGATCGAGGGGATGGCCTCTTGTGTTGCAGGCGTGGTGGTCGCCGCGGGGTGGTGAGGGCTGGGCGCGATAGGTGCTCGGCGTTTGTCACGGGAGAGGGTGTGCCAGAGCGCCTGCGTCCCTCAGCCGGATCGATCGCGGCCGTGTTGATCGGCACGCGTACGAGTCCCGTGAGCAGAGTCTGTGTCGCCCCCGCCCTCCCGTAGTCGGGAATTCAGCTGCCGTGCTCGCGATGCCCCGATCCGCAGCTCCTTGCGGAGAGTCTCGGTAGGCACGGGACGCTGGTGCAGCTCGCGGTGTCTGGCATCGATTTGGCGTGCCTGTGTCAGTAGCGGGTCGTCCTGCGCGCTGGCCCGTTTCGTCTTGGCTGTCGTCTCCCGGGTGCGTATCGGCCCCGGTGTGTTCGTGGGCAGGTGTGCCAGGAGTTCCACCGAGAGCAGCAGTGCGACCGGGGGCCAGCCGGCGACCAGTACCGGCTTCCACGCCGGCGTTGGTGCGGCCGCGATGTTGGCTGCCAGGGAGACCGCGATGCCGAGGAGGAAGGACAGCCATACGAGGCGGTGTGCGTGATGTGTGCCGGTGCGTGTCTGGCGGAGGAGGGCTGCCGTTGCCAGCAGGAGGAGGCCGTCCACCGACAGGGGCCATAGTGACGCGCTGATGGGGTCCGCGCCGCCCTGTAGGGCGAAGGTGCGTTGGTGGACGTAGGAGGCGTAGGCCGCCACGCCGGCGACCGTGAGGGCGCAGCCGCCCCGGAGCCAGGCGTCGAGTTCGGGGAGGTGGGTTCTACTCGTTCGGCTGGGTTCCTGGCTCGGGGCGGGGCTCTTGCGTGGGGGCTTCATTGCGTGCGCTGGGTCGGGGTTGCGGGTGGGGGGCGTCGTTCACTCGGGGCCGCTGTCCGGTGGGGGCGGGCTGTGGCGTTGTGCCCAGTGCATCAAGGGCACGAGGGCGTCGAGGAGTTCTTGTCCGGCGGCGGTGATGCGATACGTCGTGTGGTAGGGGAAGCCTGTGTCCCGGTCTTTGTCGATCAACCCGAGTTCGCGCATCTTCGCGAGTGTGCGGTTCAGGACGGACTCCTGGATGTCGCGGCGGCTCGAATTCTGGTCTGCTTCCCCGGAGTTGCTGTTGTTGGCGCGTACGTTGTCGAGGAGTGTGCGGTACTGGAGAGGGCCGGGGGCGAGGGCTTCCAGGATGTCGGGGAGCCACTCGCGTCGCAGCAGGCGCAGCGCGTAGCGGGACTGTCGTGACACCGATGAGGGTGTGGGCTGCGCTGGGGGTGGCGTGTCTGTGTGGTGGTCCGGCTTGGTGCGGCGGGGCAGCCAGGGGCGCCAGTTCGTGAGTCGTGAGCGGTGTGGGTGGTTGGTGTCCGGTGGGCGTCGCATGGTCGTGTGTTCCTGTCACGCCGGAGGGTGGGTGTCCGGTTCGGCGCAGTGGAGGAAGCGGCGTAAGGCGCGTGGGTCGGTGAGGACGGTGATGTCTTGCGGCCTGATCAGCCAGTACGGGCCGGGAGGGCTCGTGGTGTCGGCGTCGGGGACCACGATGTAGCTGTGGTGGCCGAGGCCCCGCGTCGGCGGCTCGTCCCAGGTCGCGACGGTGTCGAGGGGCGTGAGGAAGTAGAGGCTGGGGACCTTCATGTCGAGGTCGGCGATGACGGGGCCGAGCCGGGTCGGGGCCAGTGTGCGGAACGCGCGGACGACGTTCACACCCAGTACCTCCGGGACACGTACGGTGTCCCACCAGGTTCCCGCGGGGACGGCCTGTGCGCCTTGTTCAGGTACCCAGGCATCGAGGTTGAGCAGCTCGGCTTGCCGATAGGCCTTCATAGTGTGTCCAGGGGTGCGGTGCAGCGGTTGAGGAGCGTGGAGAGGACCGTGTAGACGTGCTCCACGCCGAGGGGCGACAGCGCCAACTCCCGTTCAGCTGCGCGCGGGAGGCAGTGGTGGGGCGCCAGCATGAGACGGATTCCCATGTCATGGCTGATCCCTGCGTCGCGGGACATCCACGGTTGTCTGCTGGCGTCTTTGGCAGGGATGCCGGGGTGGGGGAGTGCGACGCGGACCTGGTCGCCACCGTTCTGCTTGGCCTGGCGTAGAGCGGTGTCGCAGTCCAGCAGGAGGTCCGCCAATGCGCCAGGAGGCAGGTCGGTGGCGACCGCGACGCCCATGGAGACGGTCTGGCCGGCCAGGGTCGCGAAGACGCCGCGCTCGGTGAGCACACGGAGGACGAGCCTGCGGACCTGGTCCCGCATCCGCCGGGCGAGCGCCAGGGTGTGGTTCAGGTCCAGGCCGGGCAGCAGGATGAGGAACTCGTCCCCGGCGCAGCCCCCGTAGCGGCCGACGATGCCGGTGTCCCCGCTGCCACTGCGAAGCACCTCCGCTATGGCGTGCAGCATCTTGTCGCCGGCGGGGTGGCCGTAGGTGTCGTTGATCGCCTTGAAGCGGTCGACGTCGGCGAGGATCAGGGCGAGTGAGCGGCGTTCGCGGCGTGCGTCGGCCACGGTGGCGGCCGCTCGGCGGTCCCAGGTGTGTCGGTAGAGAGCTCCGGTGACGGCGTCGACCAGTGACTCCCCGCATACGGTGCAGCGGTATGCCTGCCTGTTCGTTTCCGGCCTCGGGGGTGGTGCGGGGGACTCGCCGCCGGGCGGAGGCTGTGCGGCGTAGGCATCGGTCCGTGCGTCGTGGAACGGCGTTGCGTGCTGAGCCATGGTCATCGTCCCCTCGTGGCGTCGGCACGAGTTCACACTGTGGGGCGGGCGTCTCGGCTTGCCGATATTCAGCGCCGGCCGGAACAGGACCGGTATTGGGGCGGATCTTCAGGCGCCCAAGTCCCAAGTGATTGTTCGTGCTTCATTAATTCACGAATTGACAACTCTTGGGTGATCGACAGAAGTTGTTGCGCAACTCCTGGTTGAATTCAATGGGGTGCGAGTCTAGAGTGCGGTAGCGCGGTTCTGTCAACTGGTTCGTGAGTAAAGCGAGTTGAAGGGGTGCTGGTAGGGCTTCGCTTCGGAAGGGATGATCCGTGCCGGGTGCTGCGGGGCGGCCGACATTGGCCGAGAGGCTTGAGATGCTCTTCGACGAGATCCGTCCGCAAGAGCCGACGGGGCGTAGATATACCCACGACGAGGTCGCCGCAGAGTTGCGGCGGATCCAGCCCGGCCTGCGCGTCAGTGGCGCGTATTTGTCGGCTCTGCGCAACGGATCCAAGCGCAATCCGTCGCTCGACCTCCTGACCGCGCTGGCGCGGTTCTTCGGCGTATCGGCATCGTATTTCCTGGATCCGGCGCCGCAGGACCAGGCGGAGGAGGTGATCACCCTCGCCAGGGTGGGGCATCACCCCCAGGTTAGAAACCTAGCCCTGCGCGCACTGGAGCTCAGTCCTGATTCCTTGGCCGTCGTGACGCAGATCGTGGAAAGCGTTCTGGGTGACGTTCGCCAGGAGTCGCCAAGGGGAGACCGGGAGATCGCGAATCGGGGAGATTCACAGTCCGGTAGCTGACGAGAGTATGGGCTGTGCCAGGTGCATCAGAAGCCACGTGAAGTCGTGGGTTCAAAGCTTCCTGTAGATATGGGGGAATTCAAGATCGATGAGTGAACGCGACTTACGTAGACGCTGCCGAAGGTTACTCAATGAGCTGGAGATCAGGCCGCCCCTGGACGTGGAAGACCTGTGCCAGCGGTTCGCGCAACAACGGGGCAGAGATCTTCACTTGGTCCCCTTCGATATTCCTGTGTCCGGACCGTACGGTCTCTGGATCGGTGATGAGATGACGGACTTCATCGTGTACCAGAAGCAGACCAGCCCGGCCCACCAGCGGCACATCATTCTGCACGAGATCGGCCATATCCTTGCAGGACACGAGAACCGCACACCACTAGAAGTTCCCTCGGGACTCGGACGGGGCGGCTCCGAAGGTCCGTACGGTCGCACGCCACTCCTCGACGAAAGCCGCATCCTGCGCGCACTGGGGCGCTCGGCCTACGACCACGAGGATGAACGTGAGGCCGAGACCGTAGCGACGATCATTCTGGAGTGGGCGTCCGTGCTAGACCGGGTTGTTCCCAGGGCGGCGGATGAGGCCACTGCGCGTCGCATAGATGTGGCGCTCAGTGACCGACTGGGGTGGCTATGAGTGGGCTTCTCGGGGCGTACGGCATCACTGTGTTCGTAGTCCTCACTTGGGCGCTCCTTCGCCTGAGGCGAGCGCCCGCAGACCGAGCGCTGTGGTCTCTGTGCGGCTTGATGGCCGCATGGATGACGGCCTTCCCTTTCGGCCGAGCGGCAGACCACGGCTTTGGACTACTCGGTACGACCCCGATGGTGTCACGCCTCATTGAGCATGCCCTGGGTGCCGTGAGTTGGCACGGGCTGATTTGCTTCTACCTCTACTCGGCGCTGGACAATCGTCAGGCGAGGCGTCGTGCTTTGCTGTATGCGATTCCGCTGGTTTTGACGGTCGCAACCCTGGTGTGGGCCGCGCTGTCAACGCCAAATGGAGTGGGCACCCGTGATCACCACGTAACCAGTGTGGCTGTCTTTTATGTGGTCGCAGACGCCTATCTTGTCTTCGGGTTTTCCAAGGCGTGGGCCTGGAATCGCTGCTATGCGCGAGGAGCCGGCCCTCGTCTGCGCAGAGGATTGCGCACCGCTGCTACCGGCATGCTCGCGATCGTCGCCGCCAACGTGCTCTTTATCGTGGCGGTCATCCGGCACTGGGCCGGGCGGGGCGCAGCCCCTGCGTCACTGGAGACCGCGGGTGCGGCATCAACCGCCTTGGGGTGGTTCGCGGCTGCGTTTTTCATGCTGCCCGGCCTCGCCCTGTTCCTGGTCGGGGTCACATACCCAGCGGCCGCCATGCGGGCTGTGGCCTTGAGGGTGTGGTGGCGACATCTGATGCACTTCCGTCGCATGGGGCCGCTCTGGACTGCCCTCCATGACGTCTTCCCTGGGAACGTGCTGCCGCGTGTGCCCACGGCAGCCTGGCGAAGTCTGCTCAATCCCGGTGCTGTGCACCGCCGTTACTACCGCAGAGCCATCGAATGTCGTGACGGCCTGGTGCGTATCAGCCCTTACCTGACACCGCAGGGCGAACGCACTTCGGAAGTCGCAGGCGGCGAGGTCATTTCTGCAAAGCTGCGACGGGCCCTTCGGTCCCATCGACCCGGCGAGATGGGGGCCGAGCTCGCCGTTCCTGTGGCCGTGCCGCAGGAGGCATCCCTGGAAGCGGATGTCCATGAACTCATCGTGCTGTCGGACGCTCTACGCGCCACGGATCCGAATGGAGGACCGTAATGCACGCATTGATCATCGGGGGCGGAGTCGCGGGTCCGACCACTGCGATGGCGCTGAAGAAGACCGGAATCACCTCGACCGTGTACGAAACCCACCCCTGCGGCGTGAGCGAACGGGGCGCGTTCCTCGGGCTCTTCGCCAACGGGATGGATGCCCTGCGGGCGATCGACGCGCACCAACTGGTTCTGGAGCGGTCCTTCCCCACCACTCGGATTGAGTTCGTGACTGGCAGGGGGAAACGACTCAAGGATGGACGGCTCGACCGGGACCGCTTTGGGCTGCTATCGGGCCCGCGCATGTTGAAGCGTGCCGAACTCTGCCACGTGCTCGCCGAGGAGGCGCACCGACGTGGCATCCGCATCAAGGCTGGCAAAGCCCTCGTCTCGGCGGTGCGCACCACGGCTGGCCGCGTCATCGCCACGTTCAATGACGGCACCGAGGCCGAAGGTGATCTCTTGGTCGGCTGTGACGGCATCCACTCGGTGGTCCGGCGCATGATCGACCCTCTTGCCCCCCACCCTCGTTACACGGGCGAGGACGTGGTGTGTGGCTACGTGAGAAAGGCTCCCGTGACCGCTCCGGAAGAGACGATGCGCATGGCGTATGGCAAGCGTGCACTCTTCTCTTACCTCACAACGCCCTTTGGGGACACGTGGTGGTTCGTTAACATTCCCGGCCCGGCGTCTGCGTCGCCCGCCCCCGCAACGGCCACGCCTGAGCAGTGGAAACGTAGGGCGCTGGAGAGGGTGGCCGGGGAGGGGGCCGCCGCCACGGACCTGATCCGTGCCACCAGAGACGACGTGGTGGGCATCGGTGTCTACGACATCGCGTCTACCCCCGTGTGGCACACAGGCCCGATGGTGATCATCGGGGATGCGGCCCACGCGGCGGCGCCCAACGCCGGTCACGGAGCGTCCATGGCCCTTGAGGACAGCGTGGTGCTGGCCAAGTGTCTGCGCGACGTGCCCGGAGAGGATGCGGCCTTTGAGCGCTACGAGCAACTGCGTCGTCCTCGTGTTGAGGAGCTCGTGGCCACCAGCGCAAGCATGAAGAGGCGTGCGATCCCCGGCCCGCTTCAGCGGATCCTGCGCGACTTCATGTTGTCGCGGCTACTGAAAGACGGGCCGCGCAACGCGGCTCCGTGGTTGACCCGTCATCACATCGACTGGGAGGAAAAGATTTCACCCGAGGTAAAGGATCGGCAATGAACGCGTACCGACTCTGAAGTCCGTACGCGTACGCACCTTGCAGTCGGAGCGTAGAGGCGGAGTAGAGGAATGGATGTGCCGACCGTGTCGCGTGTGGCCGGCGGGCAACGTCATCCGATTTCTTCATCCGATGGGGGAGGTGTCCATTGTGCAAGCCGCGAACGGGCGGAGCGCCAAACGGCGTGTTCTCTGCTCCGGTGTCACTTCTGCACTGCTGCTGCTTGTGGTTGCCGGCTGTACCGACTCCGGCAACCACGACAGAACGAAGGGCGACGGGGGCAGCGGCAGCTACCCGAGTGTGGGTCCGATGAGCTCCTCCGCCTCTACCGCCCCGTCGGCCGCGGCCATCGCCCGGCGGCGAGCGACCGCCGCGTACCTCGGCATGTGGCGGGACATGGCGGTTGCCGCGCGGACATCCGACTGGAGGTCGCCACTGCTCAGCCGCCATGCCACAGGGGACGCGCTCGGTGCGATCACGCGTGGGATGTATGCGGATCGGCGTAACGGCCTCGTCACCAAGGGAGCACCGCGCAACGAGCCGAAAGTCGCGCGGCTCAGGCCGCGTGACGTTCCTGTCGTGGTGTTGATCTCCGACTGCGGCAATTCCACCCACTGGTTGAAATACCGCAGGGGGACTGAGGATTTGGCGGATGGCCGGCCGGGCGGGCCTCGGCAGATTACTGCTGAGGTGAAGAAGCAGGACGACGGAGCCTGGAAGGTCACACGCTTCGCCGTGCAGGAGGTCGGCTCGTGCTGAAACGGCCGCTTGCAGCGATCGGGGTCGCCACAGCGGTTGTGTTGGCTGGTGCCGCGGAGGCCTTCGCCGACGACGGCTGGGGTGTGGTCGACTGCTCGCAGAACCCCCGTCCCGGCTGCGAGCTCGGTGTCGGCAAGGGCGGCGGTGGAAGCGATGTCCCGCGACGTACATACCCCAGGACGCCTCCGTCTGTCGGTAACGGCGGAGGCGGCGGCACGGCGGCACCGCGCGATCCGAATCTCGCCGATTGTGCTTACGAGCGCAGCGGCTACAAGCCCCCGCCGGAGGTGGCTCCGGCCGCCTATCCCCGCTCGGCGGGAAGGCAGCGGTCCCGAGCCGTGCAGGTGACGCTCACGCACGGACTCGGGGCCGCTGGGGAGGATTCCGCGCGCCAGGGCAACGGTGGCTGGTACGTGTACCGGTGCACCCGCGGCGGGACGCGGGACGCCTTCTACCGGCCGCCCGTGTGGATCCCGAACGCGGCAGGCGGTGCTGCCGACCCGGCTCCCGCCCCGGCACCCGCGGACCTCGCGCGACGCGCGCGTGCTCAACTCCGCCTTCCTGAACCAGAGATGGGGATGAGTCCGAGAGGTGAGCAACTGGTAAATCTGCCGACTTGGCTGTGGTTGGCACGCAGCGACTGGCGGAGGGTGTCCGCGGCAGCCTCCGTACCGGGTGTCTCTGTGACGGCGGCGGCCCGGCCGGCGAAGACCGTCTGGACCTTCGGCGACGGCAGTTCGGTGACTTGCCAAGGGCCCGGCACCCCGTACGCAGGGGCGGTCGACGCGAATCAGTCGTCCCCTGACTGCGGGCACACCTACCGCACCTCATCGGCAGGTCGACCAAGCTGCGCCTACATCGTCTCGGCGACCGTGCACTGGAAGGTCACCTGGGCGGGAGCCGGCCAGACCGGCACGTTCCCCGACCTCACGACCACGTCCAACGCGAGTGTTCGCGTCGCCGAGAGCCATGCGCTGAACACCAGAGAATGAGCGCGAGGCTCCGTAAGGAGAAGGCGCCCGCCCCATATGGCTCGACGGCCGGGGCACCAACCGAAATCGATCACGAGCACCGTGCAGACCGTGCGGTGCTGAGAAGACATGTGCCGGGAGGCAGCAGATGGTGGAACCCCGAGTGTCCCCGCACTCGACAGCGAGGCACGGTGCACCGTCCGCGCCGCGAGGCGGAGACCCCAGGAATCCGAGGAATCCGGGCAACGCCCAGAAGCCGCAGGCGCGCCCGATGAGGCGTGCCCCGACAAGGCTGACGGCGTTGCCCCGGATCAGGCGCCCGCGACACCTTCTGCTCGGGCTGCTCCTCGTGGTGGGTTGTGCGACCGCGGGCGTGATCGTCGGTACCCGACTCGGCGACAGTAAAGCGGTGTTGGCCCTGGCCCGCCCGGTGGCGGTCGGCCACGAACTGCGTGCACGGGACCTCCGCGAGATCAGCATCACGGCGGACAGTGACCTCCCGTCCCTCTCCGCCGGCTCTCGCTCGAGGGTGGAGGGACGGCCCGTTGCCTACAGCCTCCCAGCAGGTGCACTGCTGACAGAGGCGGTCGTCGGGGAGGCAGCACGGGTGCCGCCACCCGGCAAGGCAATCGCGGCAGTCGGCCTGAAGGCAGGTCAGTTCCCGCCCGGACTGCAACCGGGGAACCGTGTCACGGTCGTCATGACGTCGCGCGCATCAGGGGACACCGCTTCCACGGCAGCGTCCGCCACTTCCTGGCGCGCCACCGTCATGGCGGTGGAGACACCACCGAACGAGCAGACCACCGTGGCCTCCCTGCAGATGGATGGTGGCGCCGCACGGCAACTCGCCACAGCAGGCGAAGGCGAAGTCGCTGTCTTCATCGTGAACGGGGGCCGGGAATGACGCTCGTAGCGCTGTGCAGCCTCAAAGGGTCTCCCGGAGTCACGACGGCCGCACTGGCACTCGCCGCGGGCTGGCCGACAGGACGGCAGACGGTGCTCGTGGAGTGCGACCCTGCCGGGGGAGACCTGCTTGCCCGGTTCCGTCTTGATCTTTCCCCGGGCCTGGTCACTCTGACGTCCGCCGCACGGAGAATGTCCGGACCCACCGAACTCCGCAAGCACACCCAGCAGCTCCCGGGTGGACTCCCCGTGGTGGTCGGTCCCGCGGGGGCGGCGCAGGCGCGCGCCGTACTCCGGCAGGTCGCCAACTCCCGTACGAATACGCTGAGTAGGGTCGCAAACCATGCGGGGACCGTGGTGGTCGCGGACTGTGGGCGAGCCGATCCGGAATCACCCGCCCTTCCGGTCATGAATGCGGCTGACGTACTGATGGTGGTTGCCCGCGCCCACGACGACGCCCTGTCGCACGTATCGGCGCGATGGAACGAGGTGGCGCACTGGGCACCGTGTGTCGGTCTTCTCTTGGTCGGTGACGGACACGCGACCCGGGCGATCGAGGAGGCCTTGAGGGTCGATGTGCTCGGACGCATCCCGGAAGACCGGCGCGGGGCGGCGCTCCTGGGAGGACGGGCGGGACCGCGTCGCGCGTCGGGGCGATCGCCGCTCGCCGGAGCGATGGCACGGATCGCGGCGACCGTCGCCGCCCCCTCGTTCGGCGGGAGGGCGGTCCGGAAGCCGCCAACCAGGCCTGTTGGACCTGATGTTGACGCGGACGGGGTTGCTCTAGCGGGCCGCGCTGCCCAGGTCCATCCGAGCGGAGTACTGCAATGAGTGAGACGAACGAGCCGATGCACGGACATGCACACCCACTGCCGCCTGGGTCCGCGGTGATTGATCCGGGCCTGCCATGGAGCAGTGCGGCGGCGGGCGGGGCGGCCGGCGGAGGGGGCGAGGAAGCCGGACCGTCCGCCGAGTTGTTGCGCCGCCGACTGTGCCGGGAACTCCCTGCTCGGCTGTCCGAGCGCATCCGCGCCGACGAGGAAGCCGGGCGCCCCATGATGTCGGAGCCCGAGCGTCGCGAACGGGCCAGGGCGATCCTGGTCGATGTCGCAGAGGAACATACACGCGCCCAACTCGGCTGCGGTGCGGACGTGGTGTCGCCCGACGTCGAACAACAGGTGATCGTGTCCGTGCTGGCAGACTCCCTCGGTCTCGCTGGGCTTGAGCCACTGCTGCGCGACCCGGACATCGAGAACATCAACATCAACGGCGACCGCGTCTTCCTACGGTTTGCCGATGGCCGACGCGAGCGCTTCCGGCCGGTGGTTCGCTCCGACGGGGAACTGGTCGCTCTCATCCGGGACCTGGCGGCACGTGCCGGTGTCGAGGAGCGCCGCTTCGATCGTGGAAGTCCGGGTGTCAGTTTCCAACTCCCCAGTGGTGAACGGGTGTTCGCCGTCATGGCAGTCACGGCGCGTCCGTCGGTGTCGATCAGGCGACATCGCTTCCAGCGCGTCACCCTCGCACAGCTCCGCGACGCGGGCGCGCTCGACCGCAACCTGGAGTCCTTCCTCGGCGCGATGGTCCGCGCCGGTAAGAACGTCCTGATCACCGGAGGCACGGCCATAGGCAAGACGACGATGCTGAGGGCCCTGGCCGCCGAGATCCCACCACAGGAACGTCTGATCACCATTGAGGACGTGCTCGAACTCGGCCTGGACGCTGACGTACGAGCCCACCCGGATGTTGTGGCCTTGCAGGCTCGCGAGCCGAACATTGAGGGCCAGGGCGCCATCAGCCAGGCCGAGCTGGTGCGGTGGGCGCTGCGCATGTCTCCGGACCGTGTGATCGTCGGCGAGGTGCGCGGACCGGAGGTCATCCCCATGTGCAACGCCATGAGCCAGGGCAACGACGGCTCCATGGCCACGCTGCACTCCTCGACGAGCCGTGGCTCGTTCACCAAGCTGGCCGCCTACGCGGTCCAGGGCCCGGAGCGCCTGCCACTGGAGGCCACCAACCTGCTGGTGGCCTCCGCTCTGGACTTCGTCGTACACCTCGACAAGCCGCGCGATGACCCGACCAAGCGCGTGGTGTCCTCGGTCCGCGAGGTCGTCGATGCAGACAACCAACAGATCGTCTCCAACGAAGTCTTTCGGCCGGGTGCGGACCTGCGAGCAGTTCCTGGCGCGCCTTTGCGCACTGACACGCTTGATGACCTGGTGGCCGCCGGGTTCGACCCCGAATGCCTCGACCGGATCGACCGGACCGAGTGGGGGTGAGGGAGGTGCCTGTTTACTCAGCGTTGCTGGGGTTGCTCGGACTCGGCTTCGGCGCGGGGGTGCTCGCCCTCGTACGGACGGCACGTCGCCCGGTCGGTGCGCACCCAGCGCGAACGTCTCGCCGGTCACAGCGAGCGTGCCGGCACATGGAGCATCGAGGGCGGTGGCTGGCCGCGGCAGCGATCGCCGGGTTGGCCTGTGGCGCTGTGACGGGCTGGGTGGTCGGTGGCCTACTGGGGGCGGCAGCTATGTGGAGTGTGCCGAGGCTGCTGGAACAGGGAGCCGCCCACCGTCAAGAGATCTCTCGGGTCGAAGGAATCGCCGGCTGGACGGAGATGCTCCGCGACACCCTGGCCGCAGCTGCCGGCCTCGAACAGGCCATCGTGGCCACGGCACACACCGCACCGGAGGCGGTCCGCCCGCAGGTGCGGGCCCTCGCCGTGCGGATCACCGCAGGGCAACGGCTCCCCGACGCGCTGCGGTGCCTCGCGGCCGACCTGGCCGACACCACCGCCGATCTGGTGATCGCCGCCTTGATGCTCGCCTCCGAACGACAGGGACGCCAACTCGGCCCGGTTCTCGACGCATTGGCCGCGACTGCTCGCGCCCAGGTCGAGATGCGGCAGCGGATCGACGCCGGCCGGGCCCGTGTACGCACCACCCTGCGCGTCGTCGTGATCACCACGATCTCCTTCGCGGGCGGACTGGTCCTTCTCAATCCCGCGTTCCTGAGCCCATACGACACGTGGAAAGGGCAGTTGGTCCTGCTGCTGATCGGGGCGGTGTTCGCAGGGGCCTTCGCCTGGCTGCGCCGGATGGCACGAATCGAGGAGCCCGCGCGGATCCTCGCGGCCCCGGGGGACAGCTTTGGTGCAGAGCAGGTGGGAGACAGCCCAGGGCGGGAGGCTCTCGCATGATCGCGATCGTGGTGATCTCGATGGGGGCCGGCCTGGGGCTGTGGGCTCTGACGCTCTGGATCGCCCCACCTCCGCCGCCTCTGACCGAGCTGGTCTCACGCCTCCATGCCGTGCCCGCGTCGCCAGATGGCGCTGCCGACCGCCAGCTGGGATGGGCTGAGCGGATGGGTGCTCCGTTCGCTCGCGTGCTGGGCGGCGTGGGGCTGCCCACTGCGGGTGTGCGCAAGGACCTGTCGGTCGTGGGGCGTCCGGTGGAGACGTACATAGGAGAGAAGGCGGCACTCAGCCTCGCCGGACTGTGCCTGCCGGCGGCCGTAGAGGCCATCCTCACCGTCGGCGGCCGATCCCTGCCCTGGCCGATCCCACTGGGTGGTGCGCTGGCCCTGTCGGCCGGGGGCTTCCTCCTGCCGGACATCGGCGTCCGCGCAGCGGCCGAGCGTCGACGAGCAGCCTTCCGGCACGTCCTGAGTGCCTACTTGAACCTCATCCACATCCTGCTCGCCGGTGGTGCGGGTGTGGAGGGCGCGCTGACCGACGCCGCCGAGATCGGCCACGGGCCGCTGTTCCAGCGCATACGCACCGCGCTGAACACCGCTCGCCTCACCCGCACTTCCCCCTGGACGACGCTGGGCCAACTCGGCGAAGAGGTCGGCGTGAGTGAGCTCTGTGAACTGGCGGCCGCACTCTCCCTCGCCGGAACCGAGGGAGCCAAGATCCGTGCCTCCCTCGCCGCCAAGGCGGCGGCGCTCCGCAGTCGCGATGCCGCCGAAGCTGAAGGCCGGGCCAACGCGGCCACCGAGCGCATGGCGCTGCCCGGCATGTTGATGGCCTTCGGGTTCGTGCTCTTCGTCTTCTATCCGGCCCTCGTCCAGATCGGGGCCTCGCTGTGAACACCCATCGATCACGCCTGGAGAACCACGGACATGTCATCCCTCACCTGCTATCGCTTCGTGCGAAGCCGTCTCAGCGTTGTCAGGCGCGCGATGAGGCGCGACACCGGCGGCATGACGACCGAACAGGTCATATGGATCGCCTTTCTTGCCGCGCTCGCTCTGACCGTGACCGGACTGTTCGGACCGCAGATCCTGGCCGCGGCCCGAAGCGTCACGTTCAAATAGTCAGGCCCTGCCGCCTGTCCGCGCCGGTCGGGCGATTGGACGCGGGTGGCGGCACTATCGAGATGGTCCTCGTCCTGCCGTTGGTGTTCACTGTCGTCCTGCTGCTGGCGCAGGCGGCCGTCTACCTGCACGCCACCCACATCGCCCAGGCCACCGCCGCCCACGCGTTGGCGGCCACCCGTGTGCAACACGGAACCGTGGAGGCCGGCCGATCGGAAGGCGACCGCGTCCTGAACCAGTTGGGGCGAGGCCCCCTCCGCGATGCGCACGTCGACCTGAGGCGCGGGCCCCACCTCGCCGAGGCCGGGGTCACCGGCACGGCCGGTGCCGTTCTCCCTTTCCTGCAATTGCCGGTGCGAGCACGGTCCGTTGGTCCGGTCGAGACGGTCACAAACGACCGGGGAGGCACACGTTGAGGCCGGTCGTACCGTGGTTGTCGGCGCGGTGCCGGGCACGATCCGTCCCGTCGGGCGGATCCCAGCAGCACCGCAGCAGAGACGACACGGGTTCCGCAACCATTGAACTGGTCCTGACCATCCCGGTGTTGCTTCTGGCTCTGTGGTTCCTGGTCTTCTGCGGGCGGATGGCGGACACCCGCCTGCGTATCGATGACGCGGCCCATCAAGCGGCGAGGGCCGCGAGTTCCGAGCGCACGGCAGCGGCCGCCGAAGCGCACGCGCGGACGACCGCCGCGGAGGCGCTGAAGGGCGCGGGAGTCACTTGCCGCGATCTGTCCGTCCACACGCAGGGCAGCATGCGGTCGGGTGGTACTGCACGGGCTTCTGTGACCTGCCACATCGACCTGAGCGATCTTGCCCTGCTGCGAGTACCTGGTGACGCTGCGCTCACCTCAGAGTTCACGTCACCGGTCGATGTGTACCGCGGAGTCCCGTCGGCACATGCTCTGTCGGACACTGCCGAAGGTCTCACCTTGCCGCGTGTCGCGAGCACCTCGGTCCGCCGGGGAGTGGAGCACTCGTGACGTCCCCGAATCTGTCCGCTGCTCGCGGGCGCAAGGCGCTCCGGCGCGACGACGGCCAGGCGACCGTGTTCGTCGTCCTGATCACGGTCGCCGTGCTGATGTTCGCTGGACTCGTCCTGGACGGAGGCCTCGCCCTGGCGGCCAAGGTGCGCGTCATGGGCGAAGCCCAGGAGTCGGCCCGACGCGGTGCCCAGGCCCTTGACCTGGCAGCCTACCGAGCGCACGGCACGCTTCGGCTGATCCCTGACCAGGCCCGCGCCCTGGCCCTGAGCCACCTTTCCGCCACAGGCGACTCGGGTAGGGTCACGGCCACCGAGGACACCGTCACTGTGACGGTCACGGCACGATCCTCCACGCAACTCCTCGACGTAGTGGGCATCCGGTTCTTCACGGTGTCGGCTTCGGGCTCGGCGCATCCGGTGCGGAACACCGGCACCGCAGTGCCATGACACCACCAGCCTCTTCCGAGGGCGGGAACCGCGTGAACAGGTTTCTGCGGGGGCTGCTTGCCGCAGTGGTGCTGCTTGTGTTGGCTGCCGGAATTCCGTGGGGGCTATGGCACTACGTCGGATGGCCGCTGCCGCGTCGCATCCCCACGTGGACGGAGGCCGGAACGGCCCTACGCGCCCCGATGAGCACTGCCTTCCTGCTCAACACCCTGGCGTGCGCGGTCTGGACGCTCTGGTGCGCTTTCGCGATTGATGTCGCACGCGCCGCGACGGATGTGGTCAGGGGATCCTCGCGGCCGGAACTTCGTGATCCGCACAGGCCGGTGCACATGCTGGCGACCCTGCTGGTCGGAACCGCCGTCACAGCGCTGCTGCTGAACAGGCCCGACACTGTCAGCAGGCCCGCGCCGCTCCGTGCCACGACGGACCTACCGCTGCACCCCGATATCTTCGAGGCGCCCTCGGGACCCGTACACAACATGGCGAACACCCTCCCGGAAACGGCCTCCTACCGCGTGGCCGACACCTCACAGCGACCGCCGCACACTGTCACCGTGCGTCCGCCCGATCACGGTATCCACGACAGCCTGTGGAGGATTGCCGCCCGCACGCTGGGCGACGGAGGGCGATGGCCAGAGATCTATGCGCTCAACCGAGACCGGCCCCAGCCTGACGGAGAAGTCTTGACCAACCCGGGCCTGATCCGACCTGGTTGGGTTCTCCAATTGCCTGCCGAGGTCCCGCCCAAGCGTCCGGACAATCCGGCACCCGAAGTTCCACCGGGGACGACCCCCGCTCCTTCCAGCGAGCCGAACCCGGACTCGCCCACGGGTACGGCTACTGAGGTTCCCCGACCGCCTGGCCCTGATACGCACCGGGCCCCTGGGCTCGACCTGCCCACAGGGGCTTATGTCGGCCTCGGCCTGGCGGCATTGATCACCGCCGCTGCCGCAACCATGCGCCGACGACGGCGGGTTCGCTACCAGCCCGGCAGCGGCGAACGTGGCGACCTGACCATCGCGCCCGTGGTCCGCGCCCTCCGCATGGCCCACGACCAAGCGATCCAGGAGACCGACGACGACACCACGATGGACATCGACACCGAAGTGGACCCGCCACCTCGCCCACCCGACGAACCACTCCGCGCCGGAGCCCGGCATCATGCGGAGCCCCTGTCGCCAGCGACACGGCGGGTGATCGGGGTACGAGAAGGCCAGTCCCTCGCCTGGGACCTGGCCCACAGCCGGGGCCTCGGCCTGGTCGGGGCCGGAGCGATGGACGCCGCCCGCGCCCTCGCGGTCGCGGGTGTGGCGGAGCGGCATGGGACGGCCGCCGGACACCTCGAGATCCTGGTCCCTGCGCAGGATGCCGCACGGCTCCTCGGCGAGGACGCAGCAGACATCCCCTGCCCGGCGGGTCTGCGCATCGTCGAAGATCTGGACGCAGCTCTGAACGTGCTGGAGGCCGAGATCCTCACTCGGGCGCGTCACGCACGGGACGACGGCACCTCTCCAACATCCAACGGCATCGCGGGTGTTGCCCTTCTACTGATCGCCAGTCCCGTTCCCGACTCCGATGGACGTCTGCAGTCGCTGCTGGAGAACGGCTCCTCGCTCGGCCTGGCGGGAGTGCTCCTGGGACAGTGGCGTCCGGGACGAACTCTCTGCGTGGGGCAAGACGGAACCGTCTCGGTCGAATCCTCGCCCGAGGCCGACGCCGACGAGTTCGCCGGGGCAGGCCTGTTCACGATGCCGGCGCCCGATGCGCGAGCGCTCCTCGACTTGCTGCAGGAATTGGAGCCGGCGGCGCCGTCAGCCGAGTCGAGCAGCCGCGCCCTCACGCTCGCCGTAATGGGTCCCGTACGCCTGACACACCACCCGCGCCGTGGTGCGGATGACAACGACCTCACCCGGTCCCTCGCCCCGAAACAGCGCGAGATCCTCGCGTACCTCGCACTGCACCGACACGGTGCCCGCCGGGAAGCGCTCATCGCCGCCATCTGGCCCGATGCCCCCAGCGAGCACCCCTACAACAGCTTCCACGCCACACTGAGCCAGTTCCGCCGCACCCTACGAACAGCGACCGGAGACGAGATCAGCAACATCGTCCACCACCTCGACGGCCGGTACGTTCTCGACCACGGCCAAGTCTCCGTCGACCTTTGGGAGCTGCAGGACTCCCTGCACGAAGCGGGCACAGCGGGGAAGAACGATGAGTTGCGCCGGGACGCTCTGGAACGGGGCACCGGTCTCTATGCCGGCGACTTCGCTACCGACATCGTCTCGGAGTGGTGCGAAGCCCCGCGCGAGGCCCTGCGTCGTGACGTACTCGACGGCCTCGCCGCACTCACCCGCGACGTGAGCGCCTCTGATCCCCACCAAGCTCTCGTCCTCCTGGAGCGTTCCAGGTCGTTCGACCGTTACAACGAGGCCATCTACCGCGACATCGCGCGCGTACAGGCTCGTCTCGGCCTGCAGGCCGAGATCCCTCGCACTCTGAGCCTCCTCAGCGCGACGCTCGCCGAAGTCGATGAGGAGCCGTGCCGGGAGACGATCGCTCTCTGCGAGGCGCTGCAGCGCCGTGGCTCGCCGACGGGAGCGGTTCGCGGGCGAGATCAGAGCGCTGACTGAACTCAACCGCCCGAGCAAACCCGACGACGTGATGCCTGGCGGACCGCATTGTGGATCGAAAGGATTATCCGCATGCGCATCCTTCTTCTCGGTGGCACGTGGTTCCTCGGCAGGGCAGTGGTGGAGGCTGCCTGTGAACGAGGTTGGGAGGTGACGACGTTCAACCGTGGCCGAAGCGCGCAGGATGTACCGGGAGTGGAGTCGGTACACGGTGATCGGACCTGCATCGACGACCTGAACAGGCTGGCTGGGCGCGGGTCATGGAACCTTGCCGTAGATACGTCGGCTTCGGAGATGTCGCCGAGGCAGGTACTCGGCGGTGCACGCGCACTCGGTAATGCCGTGCAGCACTACACGTACGTCTCCACGGTCAATGCCTACACGGGCTGGCCCCACGAGCTCCTCACGGAATCCAGCCCGACCTACGCGGCGCCAGCTGACGTGGGAAGGGAATATGGGGCCGAGCAGGGCATCACGACCCACTACGGCATGCAGAAGGCCGGATCCGAGAACGCGGTGCTCAATGTCTTCCAGGGACGGGCAACCATCCTGCGACCCGGTGTGATCCTCGGCCCTGGTGAGTACGTGGGGCGCCTGCCGTGGTGGCTGCGGCGAGCCCAACGCGGGGGACAAATCCTGGCGCCGGGACGTCCCGGCAAACCAGTCCAACCCGTCGACGTGCGGGACGTGGCGACCTTCTCGCTCGACTCGCCGCCCGGCTCGTTTAATGTCGCCGCACCGTTGGGCCGCAACACGATGGGCGATCTCCTCGCAGCGTGCCTGCGCGTCACCGGGGACCGCGGACGACTGGTGTGGGTCGACGACGAGGTCCTTAGAAGCCACCATGTGCGCGAATGGACGGAGCTGCCGCTGTGGCGCACCGCGCGCGGCACGTGGGCCGTGGGGTCCGGGCGTGCTCAAGAGGCCGGACTCACATGTCGACCGCTCTCGGACACCGTGGCCGACACTTGGGTTTGGCTCAGAGGAGGGGGTTCGCCTGTGGCACATGCCCGTTGGGGCGAGCACGGTATGGACCCGGCCAAGGAGGCAAAGATCCTCGCGGAGGTGACTGCGTTGTAGCACCCCAAGGCGAGGCAGCCACAAGGCAGTGGACGGGCAGCCGCCCTTGCTGCGAACTCCCTCGAATCACGGACCCAACAGCCCGCAGCGGGGGACAACGCCGGGGAATCGCAGGTTGTTGGACCTGCGGCCGGCCGGAGCGGCTCCGTCACAAGATGGCCGAACCCCTCCGCTCCAAGCTGCAAGGGGAATGCCAACGTGCGTGTCCAGTTCGGTCCGATCCAGCTGGGGCGGGCACCGACCGGGGAGCGGCGCCGCGGCCACCCGCAGAGGCCCCTGCCCACCGTCGAGGCCAGATTCGGTGGTCCGAATCCGAGCGGCCCCGGGAAAGACGGCGAATGGCTCGACTCATGGCCGACACCGTTTCTCTCGCGTGAAGCGGCAGCCGCTTTCCTCGGCGGTGGACCGGTTGGCGCCGACTGGGCGGCCGGGCTGGAAGAACGCGATGGTCGATGGTGGCCTCGGTCCGACCGGGACGTCATGGTCCGGTCGCTGGCAGAGAACGTTGAGGGTTCCTTCCGGCGGGAGTGGAGGCAGGGCGTGTGTCTGTCCCACCCTGGTTGTCCTGACGCAAGCCAGTTTCACTCCTGAGTAGGAAGTCCACGAGATGCTCCGGCAACGCCCCGAAACCATGGCTACGAGCGTTACCGGCACCAGCCACGACCTGCACCTCGAACGGCCTGATGTCTTACACACCGCGCACATGGCCATTGATCCACAGTTCTTGACGACGACTGTGCATGGTGACGGGCAGGCAGAGGTCGTTGCCGCTTTCACAGGCCTCCACGCCCGGCCGCGGGAGAGATCACGTGATCCCCATACCTGCAGCCGGGCGCGCAAGCCGAGAGGGACATCTCAGGGACCGAGGCGGACGCGGACGGTCTTTCCTCTGGTGGTGCGCGGAGACCATGACAAGTTGCCGCCCAATGCACGAATGATGAGCAGCCCGCGGCCGCACTCCTTATCGCTATCCCCCGTGATGTATTCGTCGAAGTTCCGGAATGCTCCGACAGGGTCGGCTACTTCGATGAGGATTGAGCTGTCCTCGAGTAGAGCCAGCCGGACGCAGAGGGTATGGCCGGCGACTCGGGCGTGGTTGATGGCGTTGGTGACGAGTTCGGACACGATGACCGCGGCGTTGTTCTGGTCACCCGCCCACTGCCACGCTGTCAACTCTCTTTGGACGTGGTGACGTGCCAGGGGGACGCAGCCGTGGACCATCGAGTAGTCCATCGACCACTCCCGTACGACCGGGGCGAACTCGAACGAGGCGCTGTCCGGCTCAGTGCTGGAGGGCCCTCGACCGGTAGATTGTTGCGTGCCCACAAGAAGCCCCTGCCGTCGTTGATCAGGTCGTGGAACCAGACTCGCGGACGACGGCGGTGCGAACTGTCACCCTTGGGTGACACTCATAGGCCCACCCACGCAGCCATGTGCCCGAGGGTGTCCGGGGTTCTGCGCTGCTGGCGTACGAGTCCTTGGATGGTCTCGCGCGCGGTGGGGTGATAGCGGGTCTGCTGGGGTGCCACTTCGCGAGCCTTCACCAGGGACTGGAGTGCAGCGTCAGAGCGGCCCGTCTCCATTTCGGCGCGCGCCTTGTCAATGAGAAAGTGCGCCTTGCGCGACGTTGCCCAAGTCGCCGGCAACCTGACCTTCCTCGCTCGCTCGAGAGCAAGGCCGTGCTCACGTAGTTCACCGAGAGCCGAGACTTCGTGTACGTCGACATTTGCCGGGCCGAAAGACAGCCAGTGCATCTCGGAAGCGTCCCCGATCCGGTCCGCGATCGAGCGAGCGTGACCGAGATGCTCATCCACCGTGCCAGCAGCACGGGCCCGCGCCGCGATCACGGTGGCGCCCAGGTGGAGCTGCCCGGTCACCGCGAGTGACTCGACGCTTTCAGTCGCCTGACCGAGAACATTGTGCCCCGCATCGATCAGGCGAAGACCAATCGTATGCTCCCCCTCGCGGAAGTAGACCAATCCGCGCATGTATTGGCGCACCGCGGCCAGCACTGGGTCGGAGGCGCGCTGGGCGGCCCAGCCCATACGGTCCAAAGCAATCGTCGACAGGTCGTAGAAGCCGAGCTTCACGGCAATGTCGTGAGCAGTCCGGTACGACGAGGCCAGGGCGCGCCAGAGATCGGTCGTGGCGCCCTGGTGGACCGTAGCCGTGAGCTCGGCGATAAGCCCAGGCAGTCGCTCAGCGGCGGAGTTGAGCTGAGTGGCGCGCACGTGCCGGCACAAAAGATCGGCGTCATTGATGAGATTGGCGGGCGGCCGGAGAGACAGTTGTGCATCGGTCCCCAGGTCGTAGAGGTCGAGAGCCTCACGGATGGGGCGGATCAGCTCAGCGAGACGGTCCTGTTGCAGCTCAGTCATGTACGGCTGTCCCGTCAACGCGGTAACGCCGATGTGCAATGCCCGTGCGACAGCCGAGATCAAGTCCGGGCTCGCCGGCTTGTGACCGGCTTCCACCTGGTGCAGCAGACTGTACGAGTACGGAATCCTCATGGTGAGGCCGCGCTGCGTGAGACCGGCGAGCTTCCGCTGCTGCGCGATCCGAGAACCGGCGTGGTCGTCTGTGGGCATACGGCAACTCCGTTCCTGGTTCACCATTTGGAACGGTACCCGCTGGCGGCGTTGGTGGACCGCCGATTCTCGGTTCGTCGTCTACAAGCGCGGATGGTTGCAAGGGACCAATCGCGCGGGGTGGGATGAGAGCATGACCCCAGCCTTGTATCTCTTCGCGTCAGCGGCTCCGCCTGTACTCGATATCGCCGAAGTCGTCGAGGCGGCGCAGGCTGACGGATGGGACGTATGTCTCGGGTTGACGCCCACGGCTGCCCTTTGGCTCGGTGAAAAGCTTGACGGGTTGGCGGCGCTGACGCGGCATCCGGTACGCAGCGAGTACAAGCTGCCCCAGGAAGCCGACGCGTGGCCGAAGGCTGATGTCATTCTCTTCGCTCCAGCGACGTTCAACAGTATCAACTCGTGGGCGCTCGGCCTTACTTCCTCGTTCGTGGTTGGTGTGGCGGCGGAGGCGATCGGCAAACGGATTCCGACCGTGGCGATGCCGTGCGTGAACGCGGCATACGCCCAACATCGCCAACTCGATCGCAGCATCGCGGACCTTCGCGACCAAGGCATCACTGTGCTGTACGGCGAAAGCGGCTTCCAGCCGAACCCGGCCGGATCCGGGGCGCCGAAGGCATACCCCTGGGCAACCGCGCTTGCTGCCGTCAATGAGGTGCGCAGCCAACGGGATCAAGGTAACTCGGTTGGTTGAAGCGTTCGTTGCTGTGCGCCGGTGGGACGGGGAAAGGTAACTGCTACTGCCGGTCCGCCTGCCAATCGGGCTTCCGGGCCAGCTGCCCTTTAGAGCGGTAACCCTGCGCCGCTCAGTACTCGGAGCTCAGAGGCGTAAATGCCCCTTCCTTTAGCGCCCGCGACTCAATGCTCCCGCGCAGTGCTAGTCGGTGTTCCGGGCGTGCAGGTCAAAGCTCTCGCCGCTGATCATCTCAGCCGGCTTCGTGGTCTTGCCCCTCATGGGCGCGCTTCCGCTGCGCCGCATTCACTCGCTTCTGGAGATCTTCGTTGATCCACTGCGTGACTGATGTACCCGCGGCGGCGGCCTCCTTGATTGCGGCGGTCCAGAGCGCGTCGGGCACGCGCACGTTGCGTTTCGGTGTGACACCGGTGGCGGGGCGGCCCAAGCGTGCCATGTCGCGCTCCTTTCTGGGGGTGCCAAAAATCTAGCAGGCGCCTTCTCCGTGTGTGGATCATCGCCTTTTATGTACCCCCAAAAATCTTGACCAGCCCTCTTGACCGACGTTGGGCGTGGCGAGATTATGGGGGTACAGAAAATAAGGCTCACCTGGGAGGGGAGTCATGGGCATAGGGGTGTTGGACTATCGGATAACCGCCGCCGAGTACCTCGCTGTGCGGGGCCTCCCGGCCGATTGGCGCTACGCCTCCCCGTTCGGTCGCGTAGCCGCCGAGATCTACCGGACGGCCTACCGTCGCGAGCCGACCTGCGCCTTCCTCCTGATCCACGGCCGCTTCCGTCGCGTCGCCGCGTACCGGCCGAACGAGGCGCACGTACTCGCCACCGCGTGGGGGGCCTACCCGCGCACCTCAACTCTCCCGGTCCTTGCCGCCTGAGGGGGCGTCATGTCCGAATCGCTGTTCCGGTCGCTCGACATGATCGAGCCCGGTGACCTCGTGATCTACCACGGCTCGATCAAGAGCCATCACGGTCTGTGGCTCGCGCTCCCGTGTCAGTGCCGCGAGTGCGCGCTGGCCGATCAACTGGGGCTCCCCACCGCCCGGTTCGCGCTCGTGGACCCCTGGGGTGAGCGTTCCGGACCTCATCACGCGCGCCGCGAGTCGATCACCCGCTCGGCCGCCTGCGGCTGAGTCAGGGGGCGGACGGAGCGCCTCACACAAACAGGGCCCGTAGCTCAGTGGCAGAGCGGTCGGCTTATAACCGAACGTCAGCGCCGGTTCGATCCCGGTCGGGTCCACTCCTCTCATCTCGTGACCATGAAGGAGGAGCAATGTCCACTGACGTCAACGAGAGGTTCCACGCGGAGCGTTCTGCTCGCATGGCTGAGTCCGCAGCAGTCCGCCGTGACGACGGCACCTACGCGGCGACCGTCGGGTACGACCGGGACGAGGTGATCGGCAAGGACGGTCTGGACACCTCGCTCGGCACCGCTGCCCTGTACGCCACCACACCCGCGTGGCACGGCCTCGGCAACGTGATCCCCGGTGGGATCAGTGACATCGACGCCGTGCTCGACCTCGCCGGGATCGACTTCCGGGTCGAGCGGGTCCCCGCGTTCTACCAGTGGCGTGATGAACTGCGCCAACACGATGGAAAGTTCCACACCGTGCGCGACGACACGGGCGCCGCACTCGGGGTGGTCGGCGCGCAGTACGCACCGATCCAGAACCGGTCCGGCTTCGAGTTCCTGCAAGAACTCGTCAACGACTTCGGTGTGATCTGGGAGTCCGCAGGGGCGCTGCGCGAGGGGCGAAAGGTGTTCGTCTCGATCCGGCTCCCGCGCACCATCAGGATCGACGCCGACGGGATCAACGACGAGATCACCCCGTTCGTCGCCGTGATCAACTCCCACGACGGGCGCTCCCCGTTCACCGCCGTCGTCACACCGTGGCGGCCGGTGTGCGGGAACACCGAACGGTTCGCCGTCCGCGACGCGTACACACGTTGGACGGTGCGGCACACCAAATCCGCCACCGGCCGGATCAAGGAAGCCCGGCGCACCCTCAAGCTGTCCATCGCCTACTACGAGCAGTGGGCAGCGGAGGAAACGGCGCTTGCGCGCACGAATCTCGCGGTCGACGCATTCGACCGGCTCGTCGGTGAGCTGTGGCCGCCGAAGGACGAGGCCAGCGCCCGCACCGTGCGCACCGACGAACGGCGCCGTGACCTGCTCGCCGACATGTTCACCATCGAGGCCCAGCAGATCGGACGCACCGCCTACGCGGCCGAGCGCACGCTGACCGACTACCTCGATCACGTCGCCCCGCGTCGCCCCGGCAAGACCATGACGCAAGAGATCGCCCGTGCCACGGCGCTGCTCGAAGGCACCGACGACGACATCAAGTCCAGGGCCCACGAGCGCCTGATGCGCCTACGGACGGTGTGAGCCCACCGACCGGCCGCGCCCCGCCCAAGAGTCCCGATGACCGGGGCGCGGCCTCCCCGATCACTGACACCCCGGACACTGAGGAGGTCAACTATGTGCTTCGAACTGGAGCTTGAGGACGCCCCGCAAGGCAGGCCCCTGCGGGTGGCGTGCACCCGGCTGGCCATGATGTTGCAGGTCATGGACGCGCTCGGCATGATCGAGCACCTCAGCCCACCCCGCGAACCGATCCCGGAGGAGCACGGCACCACGGCCGCGCGCGTGACGGCGTTCCTGGCCACCGACTCCGTCGAGGCCCCGCCCGAACTTGAGCAGTTCGCCGACGCGGTCGGTGCCCTCTTCGACGGGCAGGCGGACGATCCGGCCGGGATCCCCTGCTACAAGCTCAGCCACGGAGGCTGGCTCGTCACCCCTGACGAGATCGCTTCGGCGCTTGCCTGGTGGACGGCCGCCGCACCGCAGACGCAGACATTCGCCCGCGAGGGCCTGCCCTGGTGGGCCGAGTGGACCGCCCTGCTGGCCAAGGCCCGCGACCACGGCGGCATCCGCGTCTGGTAGCTGCCCCCCGCCCGGCGTCGGCCGCCCGCCGCGCCGGGCACCTGCCGTACCCGACCATTCAAGGAGCCCACCATGGGCTACGACATGTTCATCGAGACCGTGTCCGACCACGAGGCCGCGACAGTCCGCGCGGCCGAGGACGCCTTTCACGCGGCGGCGAGGGCGCGAGACGCCCTCCACCTGCCGCCCGACCACGCCGACTGCGTGGCAGCCCAGGAAAAGGTGGAGCGTGCCTACGAGGCGTTGAGGGAAGCCGATTCCTCGTACTTCCGGCTCAACATCTGGGGCATGTCCCACTACTGCGAGGTCATGGAACAGCTCGGCATGGTCGTCTCCGACTACGAGTTGCCGCCCTTCCCGCACGAGCCCGACGGCGTTACGCGCGAGGAGATCGACGCCTTTGGTGACCGGGGCCACGGGCCGGACGCGCCCGCCCGGCCGGAGGTGGTGGCCTACTGGAAGCAACTGGAGGCACACCTGTCCTGGCACCTCGACCCGGCGTTCGGTATCGCGCTGCACAAGTTCTGCTCCAACGACGGATGGCTGGTCACCCCTGAGGAGATCGCCGCCGCGTTGGAGAGCTACCGCGTCCACAGCGCCGAGGAGGTCAAGGTGATCGTCGGCGGTGACACCGAGGAACTCGACTACTGGCTGCAGTGGATCAGCTATCTGCAACGGGCCCAGCAGCGGGGCGGATTCCGCGTCTGGTGACCCGTCGTCTGCCCGGACGTGACGTGGGAGCGGGAGGTGCTGGCCGTGCCGCTCCCACGTAACCGTCCCCGCGATACCGGTACCGGGCGATCCTGATCGGCTTGTTGCGGCCCGGCGCGTGGATCATCCGGTCGGCTCCGATGTAGAGGCCGACGTGGGAGATGTGCGCCGGGCCGGTGCCGTAGAAGACCAGGTCGCCCGGCCGTAGGGGTGCGTGAGCGGGCAGGCGATGGGCGGCCGCGAACTGTTGCTGGGCCGTCCGCGGCAGGTGGACGCCCGCCGCCTCGTACGCGGCGCGTGTCAGGCCCGAGCAGTCGAAGCCGGCGTCGCCGTGCTCCGGGCCGTCGCCTCCCCAGACGTAGGGGAGACCGAGTTGGGCCTGGGCGTAGTCGATGACGCGTGTCGCCGAGGGGTTCGTCGCGCGGTGGCGGTATTGCTCTGCCTGGGCGAGGACTTGGGCGACGTATGCGTTGTCGTGGTTGTACGTCCACAGGGCGCGGGTGATGTTCGCGCCGTGGCGGGCACCGGAGTCGCACAGGTAGGCGGCCGCGGCGGGGATCGCGTCGTCGGGGTCGTACGGGGACGGGGCCCGTGGTCCCTGCCGCAGCGCGGGGTGGCGGGAGACGACGCCGGTGAAGGTGGGGAGCAGGAACTGCATCGGGCCGCGTGCGCCCGCTGAGTTGGCCCCGCTGCGGACGCCGGGAAGCGGGGAGCGGCCATGGTCGGATTCGACCTTGCCGACGGCGGCCAGGACCGGCCAGTCCAGGCCGGGGCACGTGGTCGCCGCGTTCGCGTAGAGGGCGAGGTAGTGGGCCGGGATGTCGGCCAGGGCGTGGGCGCCCGGGCGACTGGCGCCGAACGGGGCCAGCAGGCTTCCCGCGCCTGCTCCGGTGACCGCGGCGATGAGCACCACGCCGGCGACGGCCGCGCCCAAGATGCCGCCAGCGGTGCGCATCACGGCACCTTCCTCGGGCGGCGTCCCGTGGGCGTGGAGGGCGGTTGTGGTGACGGCGGGCGCGGGGGCCCGGACATGGCCTCAAGTTCCTCGGGGTCATCGGGGTCGGGCCGGGGGACGGCCGTCGAGGGGTTCGGCGAGGGCAGCTCGGACCAGGCGGTGGGGAGTTCCGGCAGGCACAAGCGCCGGCCGGAGTCCGATGCCGTGGCGTCCAGCGGCAGCCACCTGCGTACCGCGGGGTCGGCGCATTCCTCGCCCGGTACGAGGTCCGTGCAGGTGGTCGCCATGGGCACCAGCGACGGTTCCTCCAGGAGTGCGGCGGCGAGGTCGAGGGCACGGCGCACACGTTCCTCGCGGCGTGGGGTCGGGGTCCAGAACAGGATCGGCGTGGTGATGCCGCTTGTTGCCGCGAGGTGTGCGTACCCCGGCAGTTTGTTGCCCACGAGGTCGGCGGGGCGTTCCGTGCCCCAGTCGTACTCGAGGAACCACTCGAACTCGGACCTCCTCTCGCGCCACCGGCCGTATGCGTCGGGGCGGACGATGTCGCCGAAGAAGCCGCGGCAGCGTGCCTCCGACCACCAGGCGGTCAGGCGGCCGTCGCTCTCGGCGCGGCGGGAGCGCTCGACGAGCGTGGTGAAGAAGGTGTTCGTCGCGACCGTGTGGGCCAAGCGCAGGGAGTGGGCGAGTCCGATCGCCCGGTCGTGACGGTAGTCCAACTCACCTGGTTCCAGGCCGTCTTGGCGAGCAAGCACGGCGGCGCCGGCGACGTCGAGGACGTAGTGCATGGGAGCGGAGCCGTAGGTGACGAAGGGCTGGAAGCGGTCCACCACGCGCCACTGGTACAGGCGGAGCAGACGCAGGTTCGCGCTGCGGGCGGAGGGCCAGGCGAGTTGTGTGATCTGGCCGGTGGTCAGGACTTTGTGCTCGTAGAGCATGCGGGCCAGCCACCGGTCGCGTTCGGTGAGGCGTCCGGCGAGTCGGGCGACGTACTCGGCGCCGGTGGCGGCACGCGGGGTGGGGCGGTGCGGGCGGTGCCCGCGCAGGGAGCGTTGCGGGGTGGGCTGGGTGTTCACGGCGTACTCCTCCGTGGTGATGGGGCGGGTCAGTGCGCACGTCGGGGATCCGGGGGCGTGGAACCGGGCGGTCGGGCGAGGGGGCGTGGTGCGTCGGCCGGTGAGGCGTTGTGGCGGGCGGCGCGGCGGATCGCGTCCGCGCGACCGCGGATCGGTGGCGGGAGTTTCTGGGTGACCGCGGTGAAGGCCGGCAGCTCGGCGCCGTTCACGACAGGCCGGACGGCGATGTGGAACGCGTCGAGGTGGGACAGATCGTGTTCCGACAGCCGGGGTTCGGTGTGACGGGCCAGGCGGCGGGCGTCCTCGGGGGAGGCGTTGAAGAAGACTTTCGTACGTGCATTGGCACTGACTCCCTCCGCCAGATCCTTGGGGAGTTGACCCAGGTACTGGTGGGCCAGCGTGAGCGCGAGCCGGTATCCGCGTGCCTCGGCGAGCAGGTCCTCCATGGCGTACGGCAGGTTGAGGAAGGTGTGAGCCTCGTCGATGTAGAGGGAGGCGTCCCTGCGTCGCGGTGGAGGGAGGTGTGCGCGGTGGGTGGCCGCCTGCCAGGTCCTGGCGACGACCAGCGAGCCGATGAGCCGGGACGTCTCCGCGCCCAGGGAGTCGCGGGCGATACGGACCAGGCAGATGCCGCCGTCCAGGACCTGGCCCATGTCGACGGTGGACGGCCCGGAGGCCATGGCCGCGCGGACGAACGGCCGCAGCAGGAAGGCCCGGAGCTTGTTCATGAGCGGAGCCGCCACATGGGCACGCCCGGCCTCGGAGAGGGCGTCGTACCAGGACCAGAAGCCGCGCAGGATGTCGTCGGAGACGTGGGCGACGGCGCGCCGCCGAAACGGCGTGACGGACAACAGCCGGGGCAGGTCGGTCAACGTCGGTGTACCGGGCAGCATGCGCAGGGTGAGCAGGCCGGCGCGCAGGATGTCGTCGGTACGCGGGCCCCAATAGGCGGCGTAGACACGGGAGAAGACGGAGACGACGTCGTCGACGGTGTGCGCGACGTCCCCGCCCTCGAGCGGGTTGAGGACGGGCGGACGGTCCGTGCTGTCGGCGTCGAACAGAGCCACCTTGTGGCCGAGCTCCTCCGGCAGGCGCGCCAGGATGTCGGTGACCAGGTCGCCCTTGGGGTCGATGACTACGACGCCGCGCCCGGCCTCGGCGTCCGCGAGCGCCATGCGGGCGAGCAGTTCGGACTTGCCTGCACCGGTGGCTCCGAGTACGTGGAGGTGGTGGCGGGCGTCCGGCACCGACAGGCCGACCGGACGTGGTGGGCCGCTGTTGGTGCGCCCCAGCGGGCGGATGTCCACACCGGCTGCGGGGACGCCGGGCGGCGGGGGTACGGCGCGGGCGCCCGCCCGTTGCAGGCCGGACACCGTCTCGTCCCACGGCAGGTGCGCGAGCGCAGACAGCTCGGGGACGGCGAGCAAGTCGCCACGGTCCAGGCGCCGTTCGGCAATGCGGGGGAGTGGGCGCCGCAGTTGCACGCGGCGGAAGTGGTTGTGCTCGGTGAACGTGGCGAATGCGCCGGCTATGGCGTGGCCCCGGCCCCGCAGGCGGCCGCGTCGGCGTGCTTGGTCGGGGGCGGAAGCATTGGCGGGGACGGTGGCGGCGATGCCGTAGCGGATCATGGTTTCGTACAGGGCGCCACGTTGCTTGGTGACGATCGCACGGTCCTGCGCGGACGTCTCCAGAGCCGCTTGCCGGTCGCGGCCCTGGGGGCTGGTGTGGGGGCGAGCACGCGGGCCCGGCGTCAGGAGATCGAGCAGACGGCCGATGCGATGTGGAGAGTGTCCGGCTCCTACGTGCCGGGCCGCACGGTGGGCCTGCCGCGCCCGGCGCCGGGTCGCCGGGCGGGCCAGGATCTGAACGACCGCCTGCTCGTGCGAGGCCAGATCGACCGCGGCACCGATGAGGGCGCGGAGGGGGTCGGCGGGGAAGTCGGCGCGATGGGGCAGTGCGTCGCTGCGAGCGAGCCGCAATTCGCCTCCGGCAGTGAGGAGTTGGCGGTCCTTCGGTGCGGTCTGTGGGAGTGGGGGCCGTGCCCGGTGGGTGTCGGTACGGGCGCCGGGCCAGGCCGCCTCGATGGCACGCTCGAGCAGGCCGGGCGGAACCGTGCCAGGCACCCACAGCTGGAGCCGCACCGTCTCCCGGTCGAAGACGTACTCCCAGGCCACATGGGGCGCCCGGCCGGCGAGACGTCGACGTCGGGAGGTCACGAGCAGACCCGTCAGGTTCGCCCAGAGCGCCAGTGCGCCGTCCGGATCGGCGGTGGGTGGCGGGAGGATGCCGATCACGCGGGCGCGCCTGGCCAGCACGCGGCGATGGCGCAGCCGCCATCCGGAGCGGGCCGCGACCGCTCCGGCGACACCGAGGGCTGCGGCGGCAGCGGCAGCCGGTCCCCACTGCGCGCCCCACTGTTCGATGAGGCCGAGTACGGCGTGGACGGCGCCCTGCGGATCGCGGAGGTAGTCCTCGAGCGGGGATGCTCCGGGCGTGGACGGCTGGTGGAGCACTGCGGGTAGCGGCATGACGCGAACTCCTGAGGGGCGGCGGCGGAGGGCGTGGAGGGGGCGCAGGTGTCGTGGTCCGACTCGCGGCGAGCGAGTCGTGCTCAGACAGGACCGAGATCGAGTGGGTCCTCGGCATCGATGGGCGAGCCACCCAAGTCACCGTCCTCGGCGGTCAGTTCGACCATCAGGTCGTCACGACTCGGTGATTGCTGGGTGTCCTGTTCGTCGTACGCGGCGAGTTCGGCCGGATCGGTGGTGACCAGGAAGTGCTCGGTGGCCGAGGCCACGGCTTGGAAGGCCACCCGCTGGTTGGCGGACAATAGGCCCTGGCCGCGGTCCGCGGTCAAGAGGAACTGCCGCTCGCCGTCGGAGAGATTGAAGGCGCGGGTGATCTCGTCGATGGCCTGCGGTGCCTGACGCAGCAGGATTTGGGTGGCCGCATTGGCGACGACGGCCTTGCCCAGATCGGTGGAGAGGACGTCGGCCGTGTCCTGGGTGGCGACGGTCAGTCCCGCCCAGTGCTTGCGGCTCGCCTTGGCCATACGGAAGAGGAACTCGGCCCCGGCGGGCTCCTTCATAGAGAGTCCACGCCTCGTCCACCACGACGAGCCGCGGCCGTCGCAGCGACGGGTCGGACACCTGCCGCCACACCGTGTCCAGGGTCAACAGGGTTCCTATGGGCTTGAGTTCGTCGGCCAAGTCCCGCAGCGAGAACGCCACGAGATGGCCCTCCGGACGGGTGGTGGTCGGGCCCGCGAAGAGTTCCGAGAACGCGCCCCGGATGAAGGGATGCAGCCGGTCCGCCAGGGCGGTGGCGGCCCGGTCCTTCGTCCGCTGCAGCGCGGCGGCGAGGTCGGCGAGCAGGGGAGCGGGCCGGATCCAGGTGCGCGGGTCGGCGGTGATGCCGGCCTGCTGGTACGTCGCCGCGATGGCGCGGTCGAGCACCGCACGGTCCTGCGGGCTCGGCGCTCCCCCCAGAAGCACGGCGAGAACGGTGTGCATGAACAGTGACCGGCGTACCAGGGCGTCCCGGGGAGCGCTGAGCCGCCCGTCGGCACGCGTTCGCACAGGCAGGTCGAACGGGTTGACGCGGACGTCGCCCGCTCCAAGGTGCACGTAGGCGCCGCCGACCGCGCGTGTCAGCCGCGCGTACTCGTCCTCCGGATCGATCACATGGACCTCGATCCCGCGGTACAGCGAGCGCAGCGCCTCCAGCTTGACCAGGTAGGACTTTCCGGCACCGGAGCGGCCCAGCACGACCGCGTTGTGATTGTCGAGGGCGAACCGGTCCCAGTGCACGAGGCCCTGGCTGCCGACGTTGTACCCGTACAGCACCCCGCTCGGCGCGGCCACGGAGGTCGGATCGGGCGGCGGCAGGTCGGGGCTGGTGAACGGAAAGGCCGCCGACAGAGCCGCGGTGTCGAACGTGCGCCGCATCTTGATGAGGTCCAAGGCCATGGGCAGGCAGGTGAGCCAGCCCTGCAGACTGCGATACGTCGTGGGTTTCGCGTCCAGGAGCAGACTCGCCGCCAGCGACCGCACCGCGGCAACTTCATTGAGGAGCTGGTCGTGACCGCTCGCGCGGACGGTCAGATACAGGCCGAGCCGGTAGAGCTTGCCCTCGCCGCGGGCCACGCGGGCGCTCAGGTCGTAGGCGTCTTCGGTGGCCGCCTCCACCTGCGGGTCGAGGAGACGGCCCTTGTCCTGGGTGTAACGGCGGCCGGACTCGAGCTTGGCCAGCTGGCGGCGCAGGCGCTGCGCGGCGGTGACCGGGTCGATCGGCTCGATGTGCAGGGCCACGTCCACCCGGCCCGGGTACGTCAACAGCGGTTGCAGCCAGCCGGGTTGGACCTCACGCGGAAATCCGGTGACGGCGAACGATGCCGTCCAGTCAGCGCCGACCTCCAGATGCCGGGGCGCGATGGTGAGGGCGTCGGGGATGAAGGAGGCGGTGTCGCCGGCCGCCGCCCGTGCCGGGCCCGGTCCCGAACGGCCCGTTGTGCCCCGCCGGTTACATCGTCGGCTGCGCATCATGGTGGCTCCCGCCCCTCATGATCCTCGTACGGGGTGGTGGCGGTTGCGGTGATGACCTCGTCGGCGCTTGCGAGCGCTGGGGACGGCGGCAAGAGGCTGTCCGGGTTGCAGGCGGCTGACAGGACCGCTGTGGCCTGGCCGGAGTCCAGCGGTGTCACGGTGATGCCGATGGGGCCCAACAGCTCGACTGCCTCGGTGAGTCGGCGTGCCAGACGGGCCTCGGCCGCCCGTCGCGTTGCCTCGGTGACAGACGGCCGCCGAGCATGCCTGCGCCGCGCAAGGGCAGTGAATGGACGGGCCCCCGCGACGTCACCTTCGTCCGGAACACCGGTGTAGGAGAACAAGGGCTCACGCAGCACGAGCAGCACCTGGCGCCGCAGGAGATCGACACGGTCGGCGAGCGCGACGAGATAGTCGGCGTGTTCCCGGGCCGCGGCCTCCAGCGCCGGGTGGGGCAGCGCAGGCGCACACTCGCGCAGTTCGGTGACCTGCGCGCTCAGATCGAGGCGTTCGGCGCGCACGAGGATCTGCACGGGTGCGGTCAGCGAGTGGAGGTAGCGGCCGAAGGCGCCGACCAGCGACTCCTGTTCGGTGGCGGTCTGCAGGGCGAAGTTCACCGTGCCGCACACACCGATCACGGCAAGCCCGTCCGGGCCGAGGTCGATGACACCGGTGTCCGTGACGTCATGGGCCGGCAGCCTGAGCGGCACTGCGGCCGAATCCGTCGGCTTCCGTCCGTCGGGGGCGGTGGCGTACCGAGCGAGCCACGGGGGAGGCGCGTGGATGCCTTCTGGCGCGGCGACCTGGCGGCGTGGTGTCGTGCGCTGCCGTACCGCGGCGAGGAGGAGACGGTCCAGCGATACGCCGTCACGCTGCCCCAGCGCCAGTACGGCTACGGCACCGGCCACGGGGATAGCGACGACCAGGAACGCGGTGACCGGAACGAACGGCCGGGACATGGTCCACACCCCGTAGAGCACGACCCCGGTGACCGACAGGAGCAGCAGCTGTCGGGCGGTGAGGTTCGCGAGCACGGTGTCCTCGCGGTCTACGTCGGCGGGGATGCGCACGGCGTAGCGCCGGGGTGGGCCGGTGTCGGGGGCGCTCATGATGTCTCACCTCGTGGACGGTGGGGTGTGTTGGTGGGTGGCGGAGGGAGACGTCGGCTGCTGGGCGGTGTCGGTCGGGGTGTGGATGGGGGTGGGGAAGCGCGGAAGGTAGTGGGATGCGGAGGGGCGGTGCGCTGCGGGAGCGGCCTGACGCCGCCTGTGTTCTCGGGGACCGGTGAACGGAACGTGGTCGGCGCGGGAGGTGTGTGAGATCGTGTCGGCCGCCCGGCAGTTGGAGAGTTCGGCCACACGCCGGGAGGTCGCATCCCGGCTCCCGCGTGGGGGCCGGTGACGCCCGAGGGTCGCTGACCGGGGAGTACCGGCTCCGGGAAGACCGGGGCTCGGAAGAGAGGCGGGCCCGGTGGGCCACCCGGCCGGGGCCATGACTGGGCCGACGCGTTGGCACGGCTGTCGGGCACGGCTGGTTCGCCGGGGCTGCGGAACGAGGGCAGGCGCGGCGGGCCGCTGTCAGGGTGCGAGGGATTGCCACCGCCTGTGGGTGAAGCCGGTGTTGGCGCGAGGAACGAAGGAGGCCTGGGAGCAAGCCGCGAACCTCGACCGGACGCCCCGCTTGAGTTGGGGCGGGGCAAACGTGATGCCTCGCGAGTGCGTCGCATTGCCGCAGCAGGTGAAACACCGGATGGTGTCGGCGAGTTGGATGGACCGTTCGGGCCGCCGGTGAACGGCGCAGGCCCCGAGCCTCCACCGGAATTCCCGCCACCCGTCCGACCCGTGACGCCGCGGAGGGCGCCGAAGGTCCGGTAGAGGACGAAGGCGCGTACGAGGCCACCGATGAACGAGCGCCCACGGTTGCCTCGCAGGGACCCGAGAATCCAGAAGGGAATTTTGAGCAGGATGTAGAACAGGGCCAGGGCGACGAGCAGGTCCACCAGGCCGCTGTGGCCGCGGCCGAAGGCGGTGAAGCCGCTCGGGGTGAGGAACAGCCGCAGCGCGGTGATCAACGCGAGGGACTGGACGACCTGGATGGCCAGGACCCCGCCGAACGCCTTCCACCACCAGCGGGCGACGCCCTCGGTCTGCGGCAGTACGTGGCAGATGAGGGCCAGCGGGGCTCCGGCGATGAGGATCACGGTGAGGGCGAGCCGGACGACGTAGCCGACCAACAGTGCCGCCAGAGTGCCGGCGATGGCGAAGCCGATCAGGACGAAGAACACGCTGCCGGTGTTGGCGTTGAGGGCGGCGAAGACGAAGGTACTCAGGGCGGTGGCGGCCGTGCCGGTGTCCAGGCCGTCACCCATCACCGCCACCGAGAGAGCGTTGGCCAGGTCGATGGCCTTGCCTGCGAGGAACAGCGACAGGCCCGCGATCAGAAACCCCAGGGGGATGCGCGGGGCCAACTCCTTGATGGAGTAACGGGTCTGGACGGTTCCGTGCGCCATGACGACCACCCCGGCGGCGGACACCAGCAGGGCGTAGCAGGCGATGGCGATCTGCCAGGAGCTCTCCCAGAGCTCACCCAGGCGCGGCAGTGACGACGGGGTCGGCGTGGTCAGCAGGGTCCGGCCGAGCAGGTCGAGCAGTGGATTGAGCGCTGCGTCGACGATGCCGCGGAAGAAGGAGTTGAGCGCGCTGGTGATCCCTTTGGCGATCCAACCGGTGATGCCGCCTGGCGCGCCGCCCCCGCCGAGGCCAAGAGTGCTCGTGGCCGGCTCGGCGGAAGATTGCGGCTTGCCGTAGGGACTGGGGTGGGAGATGCAGTCCGATGCGGCGCATGGGGTTGGGGTGGCGGGTGGCCCTGGGGGCCGCGGCTTCGGGGGAGAGGAGGAGGCGGCGACGGCCGTCGTAGCTGGGTGGGAAATTGGTGCGGGGCCCGAGTCGGCGCGGGCGGATACCAGGAACGTGGTGAGCACAAGGGCGAGCGTGGCGAGGGCAATTGCCTTACGCCTGCGTCGGCGTCGGGCGACGCAACCGCGCCCCGGATGGGCCCAACGCGACCGGTGCCGCTCCATGCCGCCTGTGGTGGAGAACGCTGAGACGGCCATCAGTTGCCCACGATTCCTTTGAGGATCTCCACGACGAGCGGAGCGAGCGCGGCCAGGCCGTAGCCCCACCCTGCGCTCTTGAAGGCGGACTTGGCCTTCTCGACCTCGCCGGGGTCGCCCCCGGCCATGACGTAACGGACACCGCCGACGGTCAGGAACACCGTGGCGAGGCCAGCCAGGATGCCCATGATCCAGTTGCGGATGTTGTCGAGGATCTCGTTCACCGACTTCGCCAGAGCCAAGTACGGCTCGGGGTCGGCGGCGGCGTGTGCCGAGGCGCCGTACGCCGAGCAGACGACCAGCAGCACGACCGGAACGACGAATAGGCGGACCCCGCAGCGCAGTCCGGACTGATGCCGACGGCGGCCCGACTTACATCGGACTGAATCGGACTCGTCGACATCGGATTGGACTGCACCGGACTCTGCGGTGGACCGGACCGCAGTGGGCCGTTCCTCACTGAATAGGACTGCACCGAACTCAGCGGCAGACGGGATGGGACCGGGCTGGATTGGGTCCGAGGTCTCGGCGAAGGGGCGGAAACGGGCGAGAAGTTGAAGTAGAACTTTCGTCATGGCGGGCCTCCGAGAGCGGGGCGTGCGCGCGAAAGGGATCAGAAAGCGGGAGCCCTCCTCAGGTGAAAAGTCCGTGATTCGAGGCCCGCACTGGACGCTGGAGCCTGCTTGCGCCCTCGCATTTGGTTGGTCACATCCCCACAGGCAGGTCGTCGATGGAGTGGCGCCGCAATCACGGCCTCGGTGATGTGCGGTCGCGGCGGAACCGCGCGCGGCCATGGGGCAGAGGGCGGTCCGCACCACTTGGTCCGGCGGTGCGGTTCAGGTTGCGCAGAAGGGCGATCAGGGGGTGTTCGGTGCGCTGCCGCGCCTTGTACGGGACTGTGGCGGTCACTTCGGACCGGACCACACAGTCCGTCAGGTGGTCCGAGTGGAGTCGGTCCGATCCGACCAGCGTCGCCTCGATCCGGGTTCGGACCGTGGCGGCGAGTACGAGGTCCGTGATCCCCCGGCGGCGAAGCCGGCGGGCACGGCCAGGAACCGGGAGGCACTGGCGTGGGCACCTCCAACGCTCGCGCAGCGCGGCCAACCCGGCGCGGAACGTGGCTCACTGCAACCGCACCGGCACGTGCGGTCGGTCGACCGTCCGGGCAGCGTGCGGCGGGCCCGGCCCTCAACATCCTGAAGCCTGCCCTTGCAGCGGTCAGGGAGAGCGTGTCGCACTCCTCGCTGACCGGGTGGGAGGTAGCGCCTCGTAGTCCGACGGTCATGGCCGGTGCCTCCTTCGCGTAAGGACGAGACGAAGCCGTGAGTCAGCCAGACGAGCGACAAGGAAAGGACAAGGAGCGAAAAGCTGTGCTGCTGCCAGGAGCCCTTGGCGATAAAGGAAAGTGGCCCGCGCCAAGGGTGCCGCTGCTGCCCACCACCTGTTCTGCTCCTTAGGTGCTGCTTAAGCGGTGTTTTGGCGCGACCGTTGATCGCCAGTACGTGCTGAACGTTGCCCGCCGGGGTCAACGGCACCGCCTCTCTGGTTCCCAATGACGCAGAGCCTTCGTGTCGTCGGCGGGTAGGTCGCAGGGCATCCGTCCAGGGGACTCCATGCGTGAGCAGGTGTCTTGGGACGGGCACCGTAGTCCTCGGGGTTTTGCAACGTCGGTGCGTCGGGGCGTGCGTGCCGGGCGTCGCGGGAATCTTGACGAGGCGGCAGCCCATCGTGGAGCGGTCAACCGGGAGGAGGTCACGGCTCTTGCATGGCCGCGCGGCCCGACCGAGGCCCTTGGACCGCGTTATCCCCACCTCTGGCACAAACAATTACGCGAGCGCTATGCCGTCACCGCACTCGGCAAGGTCCTCTCCCCGCCAGGAACGCCTCATCCCCGTCCGCGTCCCCCGCCAACGCGGCCGCGAACGCCGCAACGAGACCACCATGTGGGCCACCGAGGACGAAGTCCTCACACTGGCCCGCCGCATCATCCACCTCGCTGGCCCCAACCAAGGCCTCCTGACCATCACCGCCGCCTACACCGGCCTGCGCTGGGGCGAACTGGCCGCCCTCACCCGCCCCGCCTTCAACCCCCAACAAGCCACCCTCACCGTCCAGTCCGACTGCGGCAACCTCCTCGAAGTCAACGGCCGCCACAGCTACGCCCGCCCCAAAACCGCCTCCTCCGTCCGCACCGTCACCCCTCCCGCCCTTACTCAACACCCTCCTCCAACAAGACCCCGCCACCCATCAACGCCCCCACCTGTTCACCACCACCAACGGGAAACTGTTGCGCCGCTCCACCTTGAGCCGCCGCTACTGGACCGCCGCCACCCGCGGCACGCAACCACCGGGAAACCCCGCCTGGCCACCCCTCAAACCCGGCATGACCTTCCGCCACCTCCGCCACGCCCACAGAACCTGGCTCATCGAAGACGGCATCCCCGACGTCGCCCAAGCGCGCCGCCTCGGCCACACCCTCAACGGCATCGATGACGTCTACGCCCACGTCGCCGACAGCATCAACACCCGCGCCTGCTCACCGCCCACGAAACCCGCTGGCACCGCTCCCTCTGCACCAGTCCACATCTAACAGGGAGAGGCTGTGACCAGCCTCTCCACTGCGCATGCGGCTGTCCCCCGTCCCCGCGCTCCGGGCGGCGACGTGATTGTTCGGGTGGGTGTGAGGACTCGGCCGCGGATCGTGGATGACGGCCTGTCAGCGGTGATAGAACCCCGGTCGTCGCCCTGGCCGAACCGCACGTGTTGCCGGCGCCGGGCCGGTGGCAACAGGCCGGGGTCTTCGAGCAGTTCACCAGGTCCTGCTGTCGAAGCTGAAAGCGGCCGGCGAGCTCGACCGGCGCACGACGGCAGCGGACACCGTCTGATCCGCAGCGGTCAGGTCGCGGGCTGCCTCAACGGCACATTCCGCGGCCCGACGGCCGAGGACCAACTTGGCACCCCGGCAGCGAACCACCGGGCGAGACCTCGGCCGCGCGACCGGTGCGACGCAGCGCGACGACTGTCCTCATGCTGCTCCCCCTACGGTCTCCCCGGCGACGATCCTGGCCAGGCTCCGCACCTGCTCCACGCGGTCCCCGGGGTTCTCGGCCAGCGGGTTGAGGAGGAAGGTACGGACTCCCGCGGCTTGGAACTCCTTCACCTGGCGGCGGATCGAGTCCTCGTCGCCCATCAGAGTGACCGCGTCCAGCAGCTCCTGGGGTACGGCCGCCGCGGCCTCCGCCTTCTTCCCGGACAGATAGAGGTCCTGGATATGTGTGGCCTCGGCCTCATAGCCGTAGTGGCATGCCAACTGGTTGTAGAAATTCTTGCCGCGCGGACCCATGCCGCCGATGTAGAGCGCGAGCTGGTTGCGCACCCTCTGCACCGCATCCGGCGACGGCTCACCCACGTGGAACTGGACCTGGAGCTGAATGTCGAGCTCACCAAGCATCGGGTCGCGCTTGCTGAACCCCATCTCGAAGGCCTCTCCCCATACGTGCTGGGCCTTGAGGGGGTGGAAGAACAGCGGCTGCCAGCCCTGCGCGATCTCCGCCACAAGGGCGACGTTCTTGACACCGAGAGCCGCGACCGAGATCGGGATGTCCGCACGCACAGGGTGGTTGATGATCTTCAGCGGCTTGCCCAGCCCGGAGCCTCCGTGGTTCTGTGCCAACGGCACGCGGTAGTACTTGCCGTCATGCGTGAGCGGTTCGCGGCGCCAGACCTTGCGGCAGATGTCGACGACTTCGCGCGTGCGCCCCAGGGGAGCGTCGTACTTGAGGCCGTGGAATCCCTCGACGACCTGCGGGCCGCTGGCCCCCAGCCCCAGAGTGAACCGGCCGCCCGAGACGTAGTCGAGGCCGGCGGCCGTCATCGCCGTCAGGGCGGGTGTGCGCGAGTACACTTGAAGAATCGCCGACATCAGCTCGAGCCTGTCGGTCTTCGCCGCGAGGTACCCCAACTTGCTGATCGAGTCGAAAGAGTAGGACTCCGGGACGGCGACCAGCTGGAGGCCGGCTTGCTCGTAGGCGCGCAGCAGCTCCACTGTCTCGTTGAACCTGCCCGCATGGTCGAGGATCATGCCGAGCTTCATGGACGCAACCATCTGCAATTCCCCTTGCCGTAGCGGTCGGTGACTTCGCGACCGATGACTTCCTTCGTGATCTGACGGGTGGCTCCGTCGGTCGTCTGTCGCGGCTTCTCGCCGCTGCCCCCGACCGGGCCGATGCGTGCGCGCTCACGGCCCTGCCTCGATCACGATCTGCGCGCCGAGCGTGGTCACAACCACCTCGCGGAACTGGCACTACGAGAGACCGATCCATGGGCACACCAACGACCGCCACACCTGTCAGCGTCAGCTCCTCCGTACGACGAGGTGGCGCCCCGGACCGGCAAGGGTCACCGAATAGCGGCTGTCGTTGTCGGTGTGTGCCCGGTCGGCAGGCTCGCCATCGAGCTGAGTGACTGTGGCACTGGCCGCCGACAAAACGGCATCGAGCACCGCGCTGCACGTCGATCCACCGACGGACGGCATGCATAGGAGAGTTGAGCCCGTTCGCGGAGGTCGACGGGACGGTGCATCGCTGAATCCGGGCTGCGGCGCAGGTGTCTTGAGCGAACCGATCCGCGGATTGGCCACCGCCACGATCGTGCCGTGGGACTCGTGCTGAGGGCCCGTCATGATGTCTTCGATCGGGTAGATCAGTGTGCACGCGAGCCCTTTGTGGTCCGGGGATCGAGGTTCGCTCGACGGCGAAGCTGGTTGAGCTTGTTCCAGTCACCGGCACGTCGTTTCGGCTATTGGTACGCAGAGTCTGGTGTGTGTCTAGGTGCCTGTCAATAGGGAGGGTGTACAGGGGTGCCGACGGTCGGCGGAGGCAGGGGCTCTGGGGTCTTCCCGTCGCCGGGGTGGCGCTGCACGAGTTGCAGGGGGCGCCCCGAGTTCGGCTCACTGGAACATCGACCAATCCACCCCGTGGAAGTCGGGCTGCATGCGTGCGGCATGGCGTGCTCGAGTGGCCGGCTTCCGGTCCGGCCCACCTCAGGGTGTTGGTCAAGTTCCTTAGGGTTTCCGGGCATTGGTGATACCCAGGATGGTGACTGCTCGTCGCGGAGCGTCGTGGAAGGCCGGGGTGGACGTGGTGACGCTGTCGGCTACGAGGCCTTCAGTGCACGATCATGAAGCTCGGTGAGATCTCGTCAACCGCTCCCGAGTCAACTCATGGGCAACCGGGATTCGGCACCGGCGGGTGTTTGGCGGTCCGATTCATTGACAGGCGTGTACCTGGCACCCACCATGCCTGTACCACGGAAGGAAACGCCGTGCCGAACAGTGGCACATGATCGAGTGGTAGGACCCCACCCCACCTCGGGCGTGTAGGTCGACGATGCGCTTGCACTCATACCGGCTCGAGGAGAGCAGCATGAAGGTACGCAATCACTGTTGGTCAGCGGGGTGCCTTCGTCGCGCCCGGCGTCGGGGCGCGGCGGTGCTGGCCGTAGTGGTGAGTGCGGGGATGCTGGTGGCGTGCGGCGGTGGCGCTGGCGCGGGCGGCAAATCGTCTTCGTCGTCTCGCGTGCTCACGGTCGCCATCCCCGGCGATTCCCCGACGAGCTTTGAACTGAACGCTCAGTGCTCGAGCCCGATGTTCCAGCTGGCCTATGAACCGCTGATCCGGGTCTCCCCGAAGGGTGACTACGAGTCGGGTATCGCCGAGTCCTGGAAGTACTCGAAGAACAACACGGTCTTCACCATGAAGATCAGCGATGGCATCAAGTTCGCAGATGGCACGGATGTGACGGCCAAGTCGGTCGTTGACACGCTCAATTACTACAAGTCTGTGCCCGGGGTCAACGACGGCTACATCAAGCCCTGGACGATCAGGGCGCAGGGCAAGGACTCGGTGCAGATCAGCTACGACAAGCCGTTCATCGGGATCGAGTCGACCCTGTCCGACAGCGGGAACTGCAACAACGGCATGATCATCAGCGAGGCCGGTCTGAAGAACCCGGACAAGCTGAAAACCGAGATGCTCGGTGCTGGGCCTTATAAGTATGTGGCCGGGGAAAGCGTGCCTGGCGATCACTACACTTACGAGCCGAACCCGAACTACTACGACAAGTCCCGCCAGAACTGGGACAAGGTCGTGCTCCGCGTGATCGCGGACCAGAACACGGCGTTGAATGCATTGGCGTCGGGGCAGGTGCAGGTCGACATGACCGGCGGCACTTCCTTGGTGGAGCAGGCGAAGGCGAAGGGCCTCGATGCCACCGTGGCGAGGCACTCTGCCTCCACGATCATGCTATGGGACCGAGAAGGAGAGCTCGTAAAGCCGCTTGGTGACATTCGTGTTCGCCGGGCGATGGCGCTAGCGCTGAATCGAGATGCCATCGCGAAGGCGGTCGGATCAGAATGCCTTGCCTCAAGACCAGTTCACGCTCACCGACTTCACCGGTTACGACCCCGACCTGCCGTCGAAGTACGCCTACAACGTGCGGGAGGCCAAGCACTTGCTGTCCGAAGCCGGCTACGCCGATGGCTTCTCGATGACGATGATCACGAACACTGATGACGCGGAGGTCAATACCGCGGCGGGCGCGGCGGTCGACCAGCTCGCCCGGATCGGGATACGGATCCACCTGAAGTCGATCTCTGGCATGGAGTATTGGGCTGAGATGGCCACGAAGAAGTACCCGGCCGGAGCGGTCTCGTACGGGTTGTACGGCGTACTGCCGGGCGAGGCGTACCGGCTCTACAAGTTGCCGATCTCGGCAGTGTGGAACCCCTTCGCTTCGGTGGACTCCGACATTGACAAGGCGTACGGGGCGCTCACTACCTCCTCCGAGTCCACTTTTAAGAAGCGCGCGACGCAGTTCAACAAGGTAATGACCGCCAAGGCTTGGTACATACCCATCGTGAACACGCCCCAGTTCGTGTATTCGAAGGGGGTCGATCTGGGGTCGCCTGATCCGATGGGATCCTTCGCGGTTTCTTCGTGGAAGCCGCAAGGCTGATTCGTTCCTAGGGCAGCCTCGAGACGACTGAACGTGAAGGGAAGGTCATGCTGGCAGTTGTTGTTCGGCGGGTGGCTCTGGGGATTCCTCTGGTAGGAATCATCTCGCTCGTCGTCTTCGTTCTGAGCTCGCTAGCGCCCGGTACCGTAGGGCAGGCGATCCTCGGTCCGACCGCTTCCTCCGAAGCGGTAAAGGAACTGAATGCGCAACTAGGCGCAAACCGACCTGTATTGACGCAGTACGAGGACTGGCTCCGAAATGCGTTGACGGGGGACCTTGGTACCTCCGTCATTTCCGGCCAACAGGTAACGGACACCATCACATCGCGAATCCCGGTGACATTGTCGCTGACTCTGGGTGCTTTTCTCCTGGTCATCGCCCTGGGTGTCAGCGTTGGGATCATCGCTGCTGTCCGGGGTGGAGTCATCGGTCGCGTGGCCGAGGTTCTCGCGGTTGTAGGTCGAGGCTTGCCGAGCTTCTGGTTGGCATTGATTGCCTCACTTGTCTTCGGCGTGACCCTGGCTTGGGTCCCCGTCTCGGGATACGTCCCTTTCGGAGATTCGACTTCGGGCTGGGTGCAGTCCCTGGTGATTCCCGTCAGTGTCCTGGGCGTCGCGGAGGCTGCTCTGGTCGCCATCGTGACGCGGGCTGAGATGCTCGCTGCCATGCGCAGCGACTATGTGCGCAGCCTTCGCTCGAACGGATATCCGTGGAAGCGGATCGTGTTCAAGCACATCGCGAAGAACGCCGGAGGGCCCGTCCTGACGATGGTGAGCCTGGTCTTTGTGAGCCTGCTGGGCGGCACTGTTCTCATGGAGCAGATTTTCGGGATGCCTGGTCTCGGGACGCAGATGGTCGCCTCAACGGTGAAGCATGACCTACCAGTCATCCAGGGGATGGCCGTCTTCTACACCGCGATGGTGGTCGCGGTGTTTCTCCTCACCGACATCGTCACCGGATTCTTGAACCCGAAGGTGAAGTCGCGATGAGCGTGGTCGTCGAAGGCGCTGCATCGAAAGCAGATGCTCGCTCAGTCGCGGAGGGCAGCGCAGGTTTCCTCTCGCGCCTGCTGCGGCAGCCGTTGGTGGTCGTCTGCGGCCTATTCCTGCTGGTCGTTGTCGTCGCCTGCGTTCTCGCACCCTGGATCTCACCGCATGGACCGCTCGAGCAGAACCTGTTGGAGGCCTACGCGAAGCCATCCGCAGACCACTTGCTGGGCACCGATCAGATGGGCCGCGACATCCTGGCCCGGATGCTGGCCGGGGGCCGGGTGACGCTGGTGGGCATCGCCCAGGCAGTTGCGGTGTGCACCGCGATCGGTCTCTCGTTGGGCATCGCAGGGGGCACGCTCGGCGGTTGGGTGGAACTGGTCGCGATGCGCCTGTGCGACCTGCTCCTCGCCGTACCCGGCCTGGTGATGCTCCTGGTTGTCCTCGGTATCTTCGGCAACAACGAGACGGCAGCCATGATGACGCTCGGTGTCATCATGGCGCCCACTCTGGCGCGCGTGGTGTATGCCGCGACCATCGCCGTACGGGAGGAGCCCTACGTCGCCGGTGCGCGGGTGGCTGGACTCACCAGCGCCCAAATCATGCGCCGGCACATCCTGTCCGGTGTTGCCGGACCCGCGCTGACGCAGATCAGCATCGTGGCGGCTGTCGCCTGTCTTGTGGAGGCCGGGATCGGATACCTCGGTCTGGGCGTGGCGCCCCCGGCGCCCAGCTGGGGAAACATGGTGACCGACGCCCAACATGCGATGCCCCTCGACGCTTGGATGCTGGTGCCCACCGGGGGGATCATCGCTGTCGTCAGTCTGAGCCTGACACTGATCGGAAACGGCATCCGGGACGCATACATGGGCCGCTCGAGCGGCTCGACCGCGGCCTACAGCTGGCGCTCCCTGGCCGCTCGGGTCTCCCATCTCCCGGCACCAGCAGGTGGCGAGGAGACACCTCAGAAGCGAGACGCCGTGCTGAGTGTGAATCGCATGACGGTCGGTCTCCCGCGAGGTAAGGAAGACGTTTCGATCGTCGAGACAATGAGCTTCGACGTCCTCCCCGGAGAGGCTGTCGGCATCGTCGGGGAGTCCGGTTGCGGGAAGTCGATGACGATCTCGGGAGTGCTTCGTGTGCTGCCCCTGGGAGCCAACGTGCAGGCCGCCTCGATCACGTTCAAGGGCGTCGAGCTGACCTCGTTGAACGAGCGTGAGATGAACGCATACCGCGGCCTCGGGATCGGGTTCATCTCCCAGGAGCCGATCTCCAGCCTGAACCCGGCATTCACGGTGGGGCATCAATTGAGGGAGGCCGTCCGGCTGCGTCGGAAGGTCGGGCGGAGCCAAGCCCGGCGAATCGCCGAGGAACTCATGACGCGCGTCCAGCTGTCCGAGCCTGGCGTGATCGCCAAGAAATACCCCCATGAGCTTTCCGGGGGCATGGCGCAACGCATCGCCATCGCCCGGGCCCTTGCGGGTGAACCGGAACTCCTGATTGCCGACGAGCCCACGACGGCCCTCGACGTCTCGGTGCAGTCGGAAATCCTCGACCTGCTCCGCGACCTTCGGGAGCAGAGCGGGATGGCACTCATTCTCGTGACGCACGACTGGGGGGTCGTCGCGGAGAGCTGCGACCGCGCCCTTGTCATGTATGCCGGGCAAGTCGTCGAGACAGCAGATGTCCGGTCGCTCATCTCCAAACCAGAGCATCCCTACACCCGAGCCTTGCTGCAGTCGTCGTCCGTCGGTACCTCGCCCCGCCAAGTGCTGCCAGTCATCGCGGGCACGGTGCCGACGCCGGGGTCCTGGCCGCAGGGGTGTCGATTCGCAGGCCGGTGCGACTCCGCTGAGGAGGCGTGCACAACAGGACCCATCCCGATGGTTGAGCTTGGAGCAGGCGCCAGTGCGCGCTGCGTCCACGTATCAGGTGTGGTGGCGACATGAGTGCATTGATTGAGATCCGCGACTTGAGTGTGCTGTACCGCGGCCGGGGACGGCGCAATGACAAAGTTGCGCTGGAAGATGTCAGCATCAGTATCAGCGCCGGGGAGACTCTCGGACTTGTTGGCGAGTCCGGATCGGGCAAGTCGACACTCGGTAACTGTGTGCTCGGGCTCGTGCAGCCCACGCGGGGGACGATCGCCTTTGACGGACGTGACGTCACACGCGCTTCTCGGCGCGAGCGCCGGGCATTGAGCACACAGATCCAAGCGGTCTTCCAAGATCCCTACAGCTCGTTCAATCCTCACCGCACCATCGAGCAGAGCGTCAGCGAAACCATGGCGACCCTGCCCAGGATGCCGCACTCGGATCAGCGTGCGCGCGTGGTCGCCATGTTGGAGCGCGTGGGTCTTGACCGGTCGGCACTGGCGAAGTTCCCCGCTCAATTCTCGGGTGGGCAGCGTCAACGGATCGCGATCGCCCGCGCCTTGCTCCCCGAGCCGCGGCTCGTCGTCTGTGATGAATCGGTGTCCGCCCTCGACCTCTCCGTTCAGGCGCAGATCCTCAATCTGCTCCTCGAGCTCCAACGAGAGCGTGGAATGGCGTACGTGTTCATCACCCACGACCTGGCCGTCGTGCGGCACATGAGTACGCGGATCGCCGTCCTGCAGCAGGGGCACCTGGTGGAAGAGGGCGACGCCGGCGTGGTGACGGAACAACCCACCCATCCCTACACCCGCCGACTCATCGCGGCTTCGTTGGGTGCCGATGCCGACCTCCAGCAGGTTCGTCGAGCCACCCGCAAGGCGATGGCTCGCGTGACCGCAGAGGGGGCGCAGGGGCACGCCGGAGTCGGTGACCAGGTTCTCCGGGCGCTCGAACAGCAGGCGGTGGCCGAGGCCCTGGCTCGGCCGGCGCCCCGGGCAACGGTCATGGCCCGCGCTCTGTTGCACGATGCGGGGAGCGCCGTCGACGTCGGCAAGCTCATCGAGTTGCGGGCCGCGATCCTCGAACTCGCACCACGCACCTGCCTCGACATGATGCCCGTCTCCATGGTGACGCACGCAGAAGAGGCACGAGCGAGAAGGTGCAGTGCTCTCAGTGCCAGCGGACAGGCCACGGCCTTCGTCGGGCGATACCGCGAGCTGGTCGCCGCGATCGAAGCAGGCGACCGGAGCCGGGTGAGAACACTCGTGAGCTCGCTCGATGGACCGCTCGAGCCCGCAGCCGATCCAAGTGGAACGCATCGGGTTGCGCGCACGATCTCGAACGATGAGCCGAATACACGATCTCGACAGCCTGAGAAGAACAGGGGAACAACACCATGACCCAAGCGCCGGCAAGCATGATCGAGCTCGAGCTGGTGGATCTCGACCACTGGGGGATGTCACCCGAGGCGGTCCTGTCGGACGAGAGTCACACTCCCAGCAAGGACCTTGCCGCCTTCGACTACGCGAACGACATCGTGTCGGAGTACCACCTGACGTCCGACTCCCTTCCGCAGGAGGGTGTGCCGGCCGGAAAGTACTTCCACTTCCGCTGGACCAGTCACACGGTCTACCCGGACGTCCCCAGCAGCGTCTACCTGTACCTCCCGCACGGCGCCGAGGAGGCGGAGTCGGTCAACCTGATGGTTTGCTTGGACGGCCTCGACTACGTCGGAGAGCAGTGTCGCGCCACCACGGTGCTGGACAACCTCGTACACAAGGGCGAGATCCCCATGACCGTCGGCCTCTTCCACAACCCGGGGGAGATCGGACCCGGATATCCGATCTACGGCGGGAGCACGAACCGTGCCGTGGAGTACGACACGGTCGACGAGGTCTTCGCAGGATTCCTGGTGGAGGAACTCTTTCCTGTCATCCGGACGAAGGTCCGGCTGACGAATGATCCGAAGGGCCGCGTCATCTGCGGATTCAGCTCCGGTGGCGCCGGTGCCTTCACCGCCGCGTTCCATCGCCCCGACGAGTTCGGGAACGTGATCTCGCACTGTGGAAGCTTCATCAACATCCTGGGAGCGAACAACCTGCCCAGCATGGTCCGGCGCGAGCCGCGCAAGCCGATCCGGGTGTGGCACCAGTCGGGGAAGCGTGACGTCGACATCGTCTATGGCAACATCCCCATCGCCAACCAGGATCTCGACGCGGCGTTGAAGTACCGCCGTTATGACTCGATGTTCGTGTTCGGCACCGGAGGGCACAGCCTCAGACACGCTGGTGCGGTGCTCCCGGAGACACTGCGGTGGATCTTCCGTGACCAGGTCCACGACGTACACAGCCCGGGCGCGCCGTCGCCCTCGGTGCCGTAGGCGTTCGGCGGCAGAACAGTCCACATCAGCCATGAGGTTGAACGCGGTGTGCCAACGAGCGTCGAGGTAGAGGAGAACCGGCATGACAGCAGCACCGGAACAGCAGGAGACGACCCAGGCGGTGCAGGTCGAGTTCGATGTCCCCGCGCGCATGCGCGACGGCGTCGTGCTGCGAGCTGATGTGTATCGGCCTGCGGGAGACGGACCTTGGCCGGCTCTGGTAATCCGCACGCCGTACAACAAGGGCGGCGCGGCGGACAACGTGTGGAACGGGTTCTCGCCCACAGAGGTGGCCCGCAGCGGGTTCATGGTGGTCATCCAGGATGTCCGCGGCCGGTATGCATCGGACGGTGTGTGGGAGCCGTTGCGCCACGAGGGTCGTGACGGCGCGGACACCATTGCCTGGGCTGCCGAGCTTGCCGGCTCCAACGGCCGGGTCGGCATGCTCGGTGGCAGTTACTGCGGTCATACGCAATGGCGGGCCGCGCTTGAGCAGCCGCCTGCGTTGAAGGCGATCACACCCTTGATGACATGGACGGAGCCGCGTGAAGCCCTGGTGGCGCGCGGTGGTGCCATCCAGATGACGGTCATCACGTCGTGGTCGCTGTCGGCCGGTTTCGACTGGTTGGCGCGTCAGGAACTGGCTGATGACGAGAGGGCCGCGCGCACCGCCGCCCTGATTGAAGACTTCGACAGCCTTGAGAAGGACGGTTACTGGGGACTGCCGGTGGCCGAGCTGCCCGTCCTGCGTCGTCACGGCACGCCGATGTTCGTGGAACCGGGCGCGGCCAACGATGCGGAGGCTACGCAACACATGCGTGTGGCCGGTGGCCACGCGGACGTCGAGGTTCCCAGCCTGCACACGGGAGGCTGGTTCGACAGCTGCTTGCAGGGAACCATCGACAGCTTCACCACCATGCGTGACCTCGGCCGGGAGTCTCAGCTGATCATCGGCCCGTGGACGCACGAGGACTTCGGCAACCGGATCGGCGCGCAGGATTTCGGGATCATGTCGATGCGGGACGCAGGGGCACACCCGAACGGGAGTTGGAGCGATGAGGTGCTCGCATTCCTCCGGCGCCACACAACGGATGACGCGCCTGCGCGCACCTCGGCCCCGGTACGCATATTCGTGATGGGACGCAATGAATGGCGCAACGAGGCAACCTGGCCACTTCAGCGCTCCCGTGTCGAGTGCTGGCACCTGCATGCCGATGGCGGCCTCAGCACGACAGCGCCGACCGTCGACGCAAAGCCGAGTGAGATCGACTACGACCCCGCCGACCCAGTCCCTACGTGCGGTGGGCCACTCGGCCTCGGCCCCGGACGAGGCCCCCTCGACCAGGCGCTCGTAGAGTCGCGATCCGACGTACTGGTCTTCACCTCCGATGTGCTCGAGGAGGACCTCGAGGTCACAGGGCGTATCCGTGTACGTCTGCACGTTCAGAGTTCGGCGCCGTCGACCGACTGGGTCGCGCGACTCTGTGACGTGGACCCCGCCGGGCGATCGCTGAACCTGAGCGACGGCATCGTCCGCATGGACAGCGGTGCCGACGAGACTCAGGAGATTGCGATCGATCTGTGGTCGACGAGCAACGTGTTCCTGGCCGGACACAGGCTCAGGGTGCAGGTCACGAACAGTTGCTTCCCTCGATGGGACCGCAACCTGAACGCAGGCAACCAGCACGCAACTGAGTTCGTCACCGCGCACCAGCGGCTCTTTCACGATGCTCGCCGCCCGTCGTACATCGAGCTGCCCGTCGTTCCGGAATAGGACGCCACGTGCCTCGCCGGGAGAAGCGAGTACGCAGCCGAGGCCGATCGCGTTCCCCGTAGTTGGACGCGTCGTCGGCGTACGCGGCGAGGCGGGGCCCCGTGGTCTCCACTGGTACGCCGGCCGCCTCGATCCTCGACAAGACGTCCATCGGGTCAAACACGCGGAGACCGTCCTTCCTCGTGCGGGCCACTGGTCTTGCTGGTCGTCGCACGACCAGCTGCATGGGAGTCGTTCGCCTGGACGCTACCGAGCACCATCCTCCACAAAGCTCGGAAGGCGCACGAACCATGGGCCGACCGCTCGGAAGCCGACGAATGCGTGCCGTCCCACCGCCGACCAGGGCTGAACGGCCCGAGGCCGTGACAACAGAGCGTGATCATGCCGACGCATCTGACACATTGGGGAGCTTTTGAAGCGGAGAGCGACGGGAGGTCACTGACATCCGTCCGGGCGTGGACCGGCGATCCGGATCCGCGTGACCTCATCCACAACGTGTCCACGGCCCAGCACCACCCGACAAGGGTGCTCCGGCCGGCCGTCCGGCAGGGGTGGCTCGAGCACGGGCCCGGCAACGGAGCGGGCCGCGGCACCGAACCCTTCGTCGAGGTGTCATGGGACCGCGCCCTCGACCTGGTGAGTGGTGAACTCGACCGCGTGTACGGGGAGTTCGGACCGTCCGCCGTGTATGGCGGCTCGTACGGCTGGGCCAGCGCGGGGCGGTTCCATCACGCGCAGAGCCAGATCCACCGGTTCCTCAACACCCTCGGGGGATACGTTGCCGGATGGAGTGACTACAGCTACGGCGCGTCGGGGATTCTGCTGCCGCACGTGGTGGGCAGTGCCGACGCCATCATGGCGGGTGCCACCTCCTGGGAGGTGGTCAGCCGGACCACCGAGCTTTTCCTCGCCTTCGGCGGACTGTCAGAGAAGAACAGTGCGGTCGGCCCCGGCGGTATCGGCCGTCACCCCGCCCGGGCCGCGATCCGGCGCGCGGTGGCCAACGGGTGCCGCTTCGTCGACGTCTCACCGCTCGCGGACGACACCTACGCGGACGCGAAGGCCGAGTGGATCGCACCGTTGCCCGGCACCGACGCCGCCCTGATGCTGGCACTCGCGTTCGTGCTGGACGCCGAGGGGCTCGCCGACCGGTCCTTCCTTGCCACGCACTGCGTCGGGTACGAGCGCTTCCTGCCGTACCTGCGCGGCACTGTGGACGGCGTCCCGAAGAACCCGGCTTGGGCGGAGCGTCTCACCACTGTCCCCGCCGATCGCATCGTGCGGCTGGCGCGGGAGATGGCGGCGTCCCGCACGATGATCAACCTGAGCTGGTCCCTCCAGCGCCAGCAGCACGGCGAGCAGCCAGTGTGGTTGGGCGTCACCCTGGCGGCCATGCTCGGCCAGATCGGGCTGCCGGGCGGCGGATTCCAGCACGGCTACGGCGCGACCGCCGACGTGGGTCTGCCGAAACGGGTGGCCAGTGCGCCTTCGCTGCCTCAGGGACGCAATGCGGAGACGACCGGGATCCCGGTGGCGAGGATCGCGGACACGCTGCTGACACCGGGGCGCGAGACCGACTTCGACGGCCGTCGCATCACCCTCCCCAAGATCGAGCTCGTCTACTGGGCGGGAGGCAACCCTTTCCACCACCACCAGGACCTCGCCCGTCTGCGCAGGGCGTTCACGAAGCCCGCCACGGTCGTCGTCCACGAACAGTTCTGGACCAGCACGGCCCGCCACGCCGACATCGTGCTCCCCGCCACGATGTCCATCGAGCGCGACGACTACGGGGCGGGACGCAACGACCCTGCCTTCTTCCCGATGCCCGCCCTCACGGAGCCCGCAGGCGAGTCCCGCGACGACTACGACATCTTCGCGGCGCTTGCGAGGCGGCTCGACCCCGAGGACACCTTCACCGAAGGCCGAGACACCATGGGGTGGCTGCGTCACTTGTACGCGACGTGGCGCGACCGGCTCGCAGAACACGCCGTCGACGTCGTCGACTTCGACACCTTCTGGAACAGCGACCACATATCGATCCCCGTCATCGACAAGGAACAGGTGCTCTTCTCCGAGTTCCGTCAGGACCCGGAGCAGTACCCGCTGACCACAGCCAGCGGAAAGATCGAGATCCACTGTTCGACGATCGCCGGGTTCGGCTACGACGACTGCCCCGGCCACCCCGTCTGGATCGAACACGACGAAGGGAAGGCGCGGCCCGGGACCCACGGCCTCCACCTGATCGCCAACCAGCCCAAGACCCGGCTGCACAGCCAACTCGATGTCGGCGCGACGAGCCAGAGCGCGAAGACCGCGGGCCGGGAACCTCTGCGCATCCATCCCGGGGACGCGGCCGCTCGTGGTCTGGCGGACGGCGACGTCGTGCGGGTCCACAACCAGCGGGGGAGTTGCCTGGCAGGCCTCGTGGTGTCGGACGCGGTCCGGCAGGGCGTCGTGCAACTCTCGGCGGGGGCCTGGTACGACCCGGATCCCGATGATCCGTCCTTCTGCCGGCACGGCAATCCCAACGTGCTGACGGCGGACCGGCCGGCCTCCCGTCTATCGCAAGCCACGACCGCACAACACGCCCTGGTAGAGGTGGAGAAGTGGCTGGGTGTGGTCCCCGAGGTGTCTGTGACCACTCGGCCGCCCGTGCTCTTGCGGGCTTCCTCCGACACCGGAGACTGAGGACTGCGTCGACAGTGGGCCGGGCCGGGTTCGAGCTGCTTCAGCTCGAACCCGGCCCGAGCCCTCACGTGGCACGTGGCAGGAGGGACCCGGGCGAGGCAGTGCCTGCTCGGCCGACGATGAGCTACCCGCATGGAGTCCCGAGTGCGCCCGATGCCCCCGCACATCGACGTGACCATCCGCGTGCAGGCGCCCCGCGCTGCTCGGGCGCGTTCCCGCCGCGTCCGGTCAGCGCATCGTGTCGCCTGTTGACCATGAACTGTCCGCCGCCGAATGGCCGACCTGGCGGAAATCGGCACAGCATGGAGGTGTGCCGCGACACCCTCCGTCCGTGAGGTGGCGCCGCAGCCCCGACGTAACACGCTCCCTGTACCCGAAGGACATGCCATGACCGCCGCCGCACCTACGGCTCCGACTGCACCTGGAGTGCGGTCCTGGTGGGGGATCCCGTATGCCACAGCTGAGCGGTACCGCCGCCCCGTGGTCGCGGACTTCGATCCGGACCTCCCCTACGACCGCAAGGGCGTCGCCACCGTCCAGCCCGACACCGGCGCCTGGCTCGAAGCGGACAGCGGGTCGGGCGAGGACTGCCTGAACCTGAACGTGTGGGCGCCAGAGCCGGCCGGAAAGGCGCTGCCGGTAGCCGTCTACATCCACGGCGGCGGATTCGAGTTCGGCGCGAACACGCAGATCACCTCGAACGCCGCCGGTCTCGCCGCGTCGGGGCGTGCGGTGGGTGTCTCGGTCAATTACCGGCTCGGTGCGCTGAGCGCGGTGTCGCTGTCGCAGTACGGCGGGCACCTCGCCGAGGCCAGCAACCTCTGCCTGAAGGACGTCATCGCCGCGCTGACCTGGATCAAGCAGAACATCGCCCACTTCGGCGGCGCCCCCGACAACGTCACCGTCTACGGCCACAGCGGCGGCGCCTACTCCACCTTCGGGCTGCTCGGCGCCTCTTCGGCGGACGGCCTGTACCGGCGTCTGGCCGGGTTCTCCGCCGGGCCCTCGCGTCTCCAGCCGGCCTGGTGGGCCGAGGAGCTCGCCCACCGGTTCGTCACCGAACTCGGCATCGCGGACAACCCTGAAGAGCTGCTCGACCTCGACACGGCTTCCCTGGTGGCCGCTTTGCACAAGGTCACGCCGACCGACCTTGGAGCCCGCGGTGGGATGGACAGCAAGAGCCTCGGCGTCGTCCTGGACACCGGGCAGCCCGGCGCGGTGCTGCACGCCCACCCCCTGGACGTCCTCGCCTCGGGCGCAATCCGTGATGTCGACGTGCTGCTGAGCATGGCCAGTGACGACATGGGCTGGTGGGTGGCGAACGACCTCGCCCGCTTCGACCCGGGCACGACTGACCGCATCGTCGACGAGGTCGCGGGGTGGCGCATCCCTCGCTCCCGCGCCAAGAAGATCGTCGACGCTTACGACCAGGGCGGCCGCACCCCTGCCCAGGTCCGCGCCGCACTCCTGACGGACTACGTGTTCGGGCTCCCCGCAGCCCGCGGCGCCCTGGCCCACGCCGCCGCCGGCGGCAATGCCCACCTCCTGGTGGTCGGGCCCGCCGAGGGCGTGCCCGCCGTGCACGGCACCGAGATGTACGCCCTGGTCGGCCAGGAGAAGCCGGGCCGCAGCGCAGAACAGGCCGAGCGCGACACGCGTGTCCGCGACATCGTGCTCGACTTCGCCACCGGCGAGCAGAGCAGTCTGTGGCCGGCCGTCAGGGACCGGCCCACCGCGGAAAGCGTCGGCAACCCTCCCTTCGAGGCCACCGACCACTACCAGCAGGCCCTCGACCTGTGGGAGGGAATTGACCGTCCCTGACGGTCGGCGGGCGGTAGAGAACAGCGCACCAGGGGGCGAGCAGAGTAAGGATCGGCATGAGTCAACCGACAGCAGGCGGCGCCGCACCGGCCACGATGCGAGCCGTCGTCGTCACCCGACCCGGCGGCCTCGACGCACTGGAGATCAAGGACGTCCCGGTGCACGCCCGCAAGCCCGGCTGGGTGCGGATCAAGGTGAAGGCGTTCGGCGTCAACGAGTCAGAGGTCACCACTCGCAAGGGTGGGTCGGATGCCGTGGTCACCTACCCCCGTATTCCCGGCATCGAGGGTGTCGGTGTGGTCGAAGAGGTCGACGAGGACAGCGGGCTGCGGCCGGGACAGCAGGTGGCGACCATGATGGGCGGCATGGGCCGCTCGTACGACGGCGCGTACGCCCAGTACGTGACCGTCCCCGCGGCGCAGGTCATCCCGTTCGAGACCGGCCTGCCGTGGGATGTCGTCGGTGCGCTTCCGGAGATGTTCCAGACCGCCTACGGATCGCTGACCACAGGCCTGGACCTCAAGGCCGGGCAGACGCTGCTGATCCGCGGCGGCACCTCCACGGTCGGGCTGAGCGCGGCCACGATCGCGAAGGACATCGGAGCCACAGTGCTGTCCACCACCCGCAACCCCGGCCGGGCCGGGGAACTGCGGGCCGCGGGCGTCGACCATCCCCTGGTCGACGGCGGTGCCCTCGCCGACCAGGTGCGCGAGCTGATGCCGGACGGTGTCGACGCCGCACTGGAACTGGTGGGCTGCTCGGTCCTCGCGGACACCCTGCGCACCGTCCGCCGGCACGGCACGGCCTGCTTCACCGGAGCCCTGGCGGGCCAGTGGACGATCCCCGACTTCACCCCGTTCACAATCCCGGGCGGAGTGCGGCTGACCTCCTACGGCGGTCAGGCCGCCGACCTCCCGGCCGACGTCTTCGCCCACCAGCTCCAGGCCGTCGCCGAAGGGCGCCTCAAGGTCCCGGTCGCGAAGGTCTACCACGGTCTGGAACAGGTCGGTGACGCCCAAGCTGACGTCGAGTCCGGCACCACGCCGGGCAAGCACGTCGTGCTCCTGGACGACTGAGAAGCGACAACCGTCCCGCATGGTGCGCAGTGAATCCCTCCCGCGTCCGTGAGCGCCGCCGCTCCCCGTGGCGTCCGAAGGAGAGGACGGATGAAGGAACGGATGGCAGCAGCCCTACCCGGTGCCCCTGACCATCCAGCTCCCGTCGGACCTGGAGCTCGCGCCGGTCGAGGGGCGCGGGGTGTGTGGAGCGGATCAAGGGGAATCCGCCCCCAAGGGCTCAGCGGGCGGCCGCTACCCGGTCGCTCAGCTCGACCCTTTCACCACCGGCTGAGCTCGGAACCGTCCTGGTCTTCCGCCGCTGCTTCCTGCGCGAGCTCTACGAGAACGAGGAAGCCAGCGGCCCGTCGCCCCGCACACCAATGGCAGCAGCTCGCGGGGAGCCTCGTGAGCGCGACCGGGTGACAGACTTCAGGACGCCGCCCGCCAGGCGGCCTCGTCCCCGTCAGGCGTCAGCCACGGATACCCCTTCACCCCGCACCGGACGTGTACGAGGTCGTGGGCAAGGTGTTCCTCGTCGTCACCGACCCCGCAAGCACAGAGTCCTCGTCAGCGAACCGACGAGGACTCATGAACGATCGAGGCTAACGACCCTGCCAGACAGGCTTCCGCTTCTCCACGAACGCACGGCGGCCTTCCGTCGCATCTTCGGTGCGAAGGATCGCAGCTTGCTCCTCGTAGGTGATACGCCAGAAGTTCTCGTCAGGCTGGGAATCTCCCCCCACGCCGTAGGCGATTCGCTTGATGGCCTGAACCGCCAGGGGTGCGTTTCGATTAATGGTCTCGGCTACTTCGAGGGCGGCGTCCAGTACGTCCCGTTCTCCGTGAACCACCTCGTTGACGAGCCCGAGGCGCAGCGCCTCTTCGGCGTCGATCGTATCTCCGGAAAGCAAGAGTTTCATTGCTGATTTTCGAGGGAGCTCATTTGCGATGCGGAAACAGCCGCCTCCCGCTGCCAGGGTGCCAATCTTCACCTCCGGCAGACCGAATACTGCACTCTCATGCGCCACGGCGAGGTCGCTGGCAAGCAAGATTTCCATGCCACCGCCGAGCGCCAGGCCATTGACCGCTGCGATCGTTGGCTTGTTGATGAAGTGCCTGACATATCCGCCCCAGCCCCACGCCTTGTACTTTTCAGGCACTTCGGGCTTACCGGCCAGGGATTCCTTCAGGTCGGCGCCGGCACAGAAGGCGCGGCCCGAGCCTGTAATGATGACGGTGCGGACGTCATCATCAGCGGATGCATCCTCGAGCGCGTCGGCGATGGCTACGCCCATAGGCGTAGTCAGGGCGTTGAGCGCCGCAGGGCGGTTCAATGTCAGAACAAGGCTATGGCCGGATCGGTCGATCCTCAGTGGGTTCTCTTCGTCACGGGACACGCGGCAATGCTCCAATCCTGCACACATGGCGCGCGGGTCGTTCGGCGACCTGCGCTAACGGTCTAGAGGAAAATGGCTTAGCGTTCCAGAATGTGCACGACGCACACAGGGCCGATGCCCACCATGTGAGCCAGTCCAGTTCTGGCCCCCGGGTGCTGCCTGGCACCGGCCTCGCCCCGCAACTGGCGTGTGACCTCGGCGATTTGTCCGAGGCCGGTGGGACCCAGCGGATGCCCCATGGACAGCAGTCCGCCGGAGGTGCTGACGGCGTGCCGACCGCCGATATTGAACGCGCCCTTCTCGAGCTCAGCCGCCCCTGCCCCGGGAGGACAGAGCCCCATAGCCTCGACGAACAGCAACTCTTCAATGGCGAAGGCATCGTGCACCTCCACCACGTCCAGGTCCGCGGGCTCTCCACCCCACTCTTCGTACGCAGCCCGCGTGGCGGCAACTGTGAGAGCCACGTCGGCGTTTGCTCCGTCGAATGCCTGGTCGCTTACCGTTGCCGAGGCGGCGACACGCACCGCGCGATTGCCGGGCACGTGGTGCCGGCGGATCGCTTCTTCTGACATGACGATCACTGCCGCGGCGCCCTCGCCGAGCGGAGTGATCTGGTAGCTGTTCAGTGGCCCCGCGACGAAGGGAGGAGCCAGCACCTCTTCGAGACTTCGCTTCTTACGGCGTTGGGCGTAAGGGTTCAGCGCGCCGTTGCCGTGGTTCTTCTCCGCGACACGTCCGATCTGCTCCCTGGAGTAACCTGCCTCAGCGAGGTAACGCTCCGTCAACAGTGCGTATCGGGCGAACGGGATGTCGGACACCGGAGAGACCGGAGTGATGCCGGTGTCCGCCGCAGCGATCTTTCCCCGGACCTTGTCCACTCCGATTGCTATGGCGACGTCCGCGAGACCGCTGCCTACTTCCACGACGGCCTGGCGAAACGCAGTGGATCCCGTGGCTGACGCGTTCTCCACCTGGGAGACCCGAAGACCGGTCATCCCCAGGTACCTCAGCATTGGAACCCCCGCGGCCATACCCAGTCGCGCGGTCCCGACGAAGGCGGCCTCTACGGATGGCCACGTGATGCCGCCGTCGGCGAGAGCTTCGCGGACTGCATGCAGCCCAAGTTCAATGTACGAAGTGTCCGTCGGGTACTGATAGGGATGCAAGCCGATGCCAACAACAAATACTGGCCGGAGGTCGCTAATGAGCGCCATGCTGCTCCTCCAACTTGAAGATCACGTATGGCTCCCGGGAGGTATTACCCGCGTCACCCTCCACTCTCGTTCCAGGCTTCCAGCCAGTCTCAGTGGAGAGGAAGGAGTGAATTACTTGCCCGCTGTCGAGTTCAATTTCGCCCAGAACGAAGGGCACGGGCCACGTAGCATGGCGCTCAACAGTTGCAGAGCTTCGCAGGACCCCGCGTGCCGGGAATTTGGAATTGACGATTCCCCCTCGCGGAGCGCCACACCTTTCACAACCGAAGTCCTGTCGCGGGATGCCGCGTTGCCCGCATAGCCGGCAACCCCACCCGATCAGCAGGACACCGTCGTCACCCTTCTCCCAGATCGGAGAGCGTGCATGGGTTGCGGGCGCTGAGGCAGTGGAACTCTTGGGAGCGTCACGTGTTGGCGTGGATGGTGATTCCGATTCAGGCATGTCATTCCCTGGTCCGGCTGAGTTTCGAATCCGCAAGCGCAGATGCGGTTCGTATTTCCGACAGGTTCTTGCGAAAGCGCTCTCATACCATCTTCGGCGCCTCGGCGAGAGGCTCGGAAGGAACCTCGGCCAGAGCTTGCGAGATGCCAGAGACGTCCCACCGCCCACCGTTCTCAAAGTTGTCGACGAGGTGCCACCCCTCGTACACGCCGATGAAGTCACCCACCACTCGGAACATGTGACCGGTCATCGGACAGTCCGCACTCGCGAGATGAGTCACGAGGGGGGAGACATTCCCGGGGTGGTAAGGGTCGAAATCACGGCCCGACTCGGGCTCTGCGAGCCGCTCGCTCAGCCCGGGTGTTGCAAGGGTCGTCTGAGTCCGCGCGAATGGGGCGATGCCGTTGACCCGCGCGCCGATCCGCTTCAGCTCCTTCGACCAGACCTGTGTCATCGCTGCGATTCCGGCCTTTGCGGCGGCATAGTTCGTCTGTCCGACGCCAGGTTGCATCCCTGCCCCTGACGAGGTGTTGATGATTGCCCGGTCCGCGACGTTCGACTGCTTGGACTGTTCACGCCAGTAGCGCGCGGCGTGGTGGCTGACTGCGAAGGTGCCCCTGAGGTTGACGTCGATGACAGAGTCGAACTCTTCCTCAGTCATGTTGATCAGCATCCGGTCTCGCAGGATGCCCGCGTTGTTTACGACTACATGAAGGTCACCGAAGGCCTGTACCGCGGTATCAACCAGCCGCCGCGCTCCGGCGAAGTCACTGACGCTGTCAGTGTTCGCAACGGCTTGTCCACCCGCGGCCGTGATCTCCTTCACCACGTCGTGGGCAAGGCCGGAGCCGGCCCCGTTACCGGAGGCCGATCCGCCGACGTCGTTGACCACGACTCGCGCGCCTTCAGCGGCGAACAACAGGGCGTGCTCCCGGCCGAGCCCCTGCCCAGCTCCGGTGATAATCGCTATTCGACCGTCAAGGGCACCCATAATTCCACTTCTTTCCTCGGCTTCGCTGCGAGCCGCAAGCTGTATGTCTGCAGGCACTAACGGGTTTGTGTTACTTGGCGATGCCTATTGCCCGCGCAAGTACGGTGCGCTGGATCTGTGAGCTTCCTGCGGTGACGGTTGCTACTCGCGCCTCACGCCAGTATCGCTGCATGTCGTACTCCATCATGAAGCCGGCGCCGCCCATCAACTGCATTCCGGTGTTGGTGGCTCGTTGCAGTGCTTCAGACCCGAACAGCTTCGCCGCCGTCACCTCAGTGAATGCGGGAGATCCGGCATCAAGAAGACTCGCAGCCTTATAGGTCAGCAACCTGGCCGATTCCAGATCGCAGTACATGTCGGCAATTGGATGAGCGACTGCCTGGAATGCGCCAATCGGTCGATTGAACTGCTTACGGCCATTCACGTAGGCCTTAGTCATCTCGAACACCGTGCTGAGTGCACCGATGAAACCAGCACAGGTGAGAGCCCGCTCGAGTTCCAGGTTGGAGTGAAGAACGTCCCACCCTTGGTTCAGTGGCCCGAGCATCTGGTCGCGCTCGACATGGACGTTGTCGAAAAATACCTCGTTGGTCCCCAGCAGGTGTCGCCCTACAGTGCGCAACCGTCGGATTTCGATACCAGGTGAGTCGGCCGGGACCAGGAACATCGTCATTCCTGAATGGCGTTCGGCCTCGGGATCTGTTCGCGCAGTGACATGAAGGACGGAGTTGGGCAGACCGGCGCCTGTGGTGTACAGCTTCTGGCCGTTGATCACGAAGCCGCCGTCTTGCTCGCGGGCCGACGTCCGAATCGCGGCCGCGTCACTACCGGCCTCGGGTTCGGTCATGCAGATGCTGTAACGTTCTTCTCCGCGGATTGCCCGCGGAAGATGGTGACGCTTCTGCGCCTGAGTACCATTACGGAGAATGTTCATCGCCAGGAAAATTGTATTCCCGTAGCCGGCGGCGAGTTCCAGCCCTCGGCGGGCCAACTCCTCAGCGACGATAATCATTCCCGTGACGCCCTGGTCGCCACCGCCGTACTCTTCGGGAAGCGGAAGGCCGTAGTACCCGAGCGACGCCAACAGGTCATAGAGTTCTTTAGGATAGTGGGCGCGCTCGTCCCATTCCTTTACGCGCTCCTGCGGGGCCTCTTTGTCGATCAGCTCCCGCACTGCCGATCGCAGTGCGCGCTGATCATCAGTCTCATTGAAATCCATTTCGAATCCCCAATGTGTCGATTGTCCCTGCCCCACGATGCCGCTCCAGGAGAGCATCGTGGGGTTCCACTCCGAATGCGTCAATGAGCCGAGAACGCCCCTGCGCCGCGGAGTGCATCCATCTCGTCTGCCTGATAGCCCAGTTCTGTGAGGATTTCCTCGGTATCGGCCCCCAGGCGTGGCGCAGTCACTGTTTTCTGATTCACGAAGGAATGAGATGTAACGGGCATGCGCACTGACCTGTACTGCTGGCCGTCGCACTCACTTTCCACGAAACAGTCATTCTGATGGGCGTGTTCGCTGTCCATGACTTCGCTATGAGCGAGCACAGGGCCGGCCATTATGCCGCTGTCGCGAAATCGTGATGTCCACTCATCCCTGGATCGGGCACTGATCGCTTTCTGGAGTTCGATCCTCAGCGACGCCATGTTCTCTACTCGTGCAGGACCATCGGCGAATCGTGCATCGCAGGGCAGGTCCGGCCTCTCGATCGTTTCGCAGAAGAGGCGCCACTGCTCAGGGAGGTAGGCGGCCACCTCGACGTACCGCCCGTCGGATGTCTCGAACAGGTCTGTGGGATAGCCCAATGTTCCACCAGTATTTCCTGTTCTGGGGACATCGCTGCCTGTTGCGGACGCATGTACGAAGGCGGGACTTTGTAGAAATGTACTGACTTCATATAGGGAGGTGCTGAGGTGCTGCGGTTCACCTGTCATGTCCCGCATGCGGAGGGACGCCAGAATTCCCTGTGCGAGTGCCAAACCGGCTGCCGCGTCCACTACCTGAAAGCCGACTTTTACCGGAGGGCCGGCCGGGTCCCCAGTCGCCGCCATCATTCCGGTTTCGGCTTGAACGATCGCGTCGACCCCCCTTCGCTTGCTCCCTGACTCTCCCGCACCAAATCCGGACAGGGAGGCATAGATGAGGCGTGGTTGTACCTCCAGGAGGTCCTCGTACCCCAGCCCCATTCGTTCCATGGCTCCGGGGCTAAAACCTTGCACCACGATGTCGCTTCGCGAGACAAGCTTTCGGACGATTTCCCTGGACTCGGAGCGCTTCAGGTTCATCGCGATCGAACGCTTATTTCGGTTGTAAGCCAGGAACGTGGTTTTCAGTGAAGTGCCGAGACGCCTGGACAGTTCACCTTCGACCTGTTCGATCTTGATTACGTCGGCGCCCATATCCGCAAGCAGCATGGTTGCTGATGGACCCGCAATCAATTGCGTGAAATCGACGACTGTTACCCCTGAAAGCGGCATGACACTGCTCAACTGCAGACTCCATTTCTCACTGACGTTCTCTGGCCCGTGGTTTGTGGATGGAGGGGCAACAGGCGCCGTCATGTGCGAGTCAAGTTGCGCCCCAAAGAGAATCGGCGAATTCCGTGATTGTCCGCGGCCGCAATTCTGTGTGGCGGGCGGCATGCGCGATTTACGTCCTTACGCATCTTCCGGCATGGGGCCCGTGTATGTGATCTGGTCGACGGGAACGTGTCGCCACGTGTTTCCCTGTTCGATTTCTTCCAGGTAGTGAGCTGCAAGGCCGACTGTTCGTGGCGTGACAATCAGGGCACGCGCTACCTCGGGCTTGAGCCCGAGATCGAGCAGAAGGGCGGCTGAAGCACCGTCAATATTGGCGCCGATCCTGCGACCGACGGCCTCCGCCAGCTCGTTTTCGAGGTGGGTAAGCAGGGCGCAGTGATGCGAATAAACGCCCTCTTCCTTGGCGAGCTTCAGCAGAATGGGAGTCCGAAAATCTGGATTGTGCTGAGGGTGGCCGAACCCGTCGAGCGGTGACCGCTGTTCCTTGCTTTCAGCGACCATTTCCTTCGCCACACGCCGCAGCGCCTCGTCGGTGACTTCGCCCTCTGTGCTGACTCGCTTTACAACCGAGTGAAGGTTTGCCGCCAATTGCTCGCCGGCTCCCCCTGGATGTCCCCGAAAGTCAGCGCGCCCCCTGCGATGGCCGCCTGAATCGGAACCCCGTATGACGAGAGCAGCCTGGCAATGGTGCTGGAAGGCGCGACACCGTGATCCATCACGGAGACAAGGAGGGCTTCGAGGACCTTCGCCTGGCCACTGGTCGCACGCTTGCCGGCCAGGATCAGGTACGTCATCTCGGCAAAAGAAGCGTTGCCGATCAGGCCAGAAAGACGATGTCCCCTGATGATCACATCGTCCGGCTCGACCTTCGCGATTCCGGTTTCCCAGGAATTAGTGTCTCGTGCAACCATTCCGGCTCCTCGGTAGTAGTTCCCCAACGGTTCGTTCGATCGACGTGCATCGAGATTCTGCTGCCCCGTGAAATGCCGAGCGGGCCACGCAGGTCTCCGCGGTGCCCTCAGGGGGCGAAGTCGAGCGGTCCTGTTCGTCACGTTGTGCGGAAGGTCTCTGGGCGGGTGCTGGAGGTCGCATCCCGATGTGCCACTGTGTGGAACGATGTGCCGCTGTTCGGTACGCAGAACGTATGGGCTCGTTTGGTCGCCTGTCAAGGGATCTGAGCCTCGCGAAGATGTCGGCATAGGTAGAGGAGCGATGGCTCACGATGAGGACGTCTCGAAGCGGCGCGCTCGTGGGGCCTGGTGAAGTGGGTCGTCGATGCAATTTCGCGGGCGGGAACGCGATCAACGCCTGCGGAGTGATGGTTCATCGCGTCGAGCCTTCGGCGCACGGGCGTCGCTGGCCTACCTTCCGCATCCGACTTGCCTTACGCGCTCGTCGAGGGGCTGTCGGCGCAGGAGGCACCCCCTGTTCGCCGCCTGCTTCGACATGTCGGTGCGCGTCGCGCAAGCTTCAGCCCCTCCGTGCCTGTCACCGGATATCGCAGTGCTTGGCGGGGGAGCGGTGAGATGTCGCTTGGGGTGTAACCCTCTTCGTGGGTGGGCATTCTGCGGGCACAGGATCGTTCAACGTCTGGTGCCGGATGAGTCGTGGGACCTGTTCGATCGGGTGGTCACCCCGCTTCCATCTGGCCGCTGGGGAGCCGTCGGCGGCTTGGTCGCCACCACGATGGTTGGCGCCCGCTGATGCTTCCCTCTACGGGGCCATGCCCGGGCATGGGCCGGTCTCCACCTTTAGTCCTGGAGGAACTCGGCGCTCAGGGTGGACTGGCCGCGGTGCGCGATCATCACAGCGAATACGCAGGCGCAGGGTGTATTCCGGTGAGGGCTGCAACACCCCATCGTCTGAAGGGGTGTCTGCTGGAGCGCTCGTGATGCGCCCGGGCTGAACGAGACTGTGGGGCATGAAGGAGCTGCGCCGGGAACGGGCTGCATACTTCGAGCTCCTGAGCAGGGCTGCAGCAACAGGGTGGCCTGCCGGATCGTCAGAGTGGAGCTCCGCGTTGGCAGGACAGGGCGCAGCGGTGACCGCTCGCGTGGCCATGGCCGCCTAGCGCTGCCTCGGGTCCGTAATCCGGCAGCGATGGGCGACCCATCCCGTTTCTTACCCAAGACGGGGCGCGTCCACTGCCTGGTCCTACCGCCCGCATGCCGCCCGGTCCCGGGTCGAAGTTCGGTACCAGCCTGCGTTCCGCGGCTGTGCCCCAGTTCGTGGTGCGGAGCCCGAAGCCCCTTGACCGACACCACACCGCTGGTTGGTGGGAATACTCGTCGCTCCCAGGCTCACGCGCACGTCACGCCGGGCATCAAGTGCCTCAGCGCAGAGCGATGGTGTCCAGGGCCGGCGAGGAGCGACCAGCATCGACTGGATGCTCATCTGTTGCCGGAGGGTCGATGAACGAGGTGACGTCTGATGCACGCCTGGTCTTGGAGGGCGCTGCTTACCGCTCTTCGCCGAAGTGCTGGGCAATGGTGAGCGCGGCTTCGACAACCAAGCCCCCGTATCGAGCCTCCAGGGCAGGCGACATCCGGTGAGCTGGCGTGGAGACGCCAATGCCGGCAATGCCCACCCCGCCCACGAGGATCGGTGCCGCAACGGCGTGGACGCCCTCGCGCAACTGCCCTTCACTCGCGGCGTAGCCCCGCACTCTGACTTGACCAATCGCAGCTTCCAGCTCTGCCGGCTTCGTGATCGTGTGCGGAGTGTACGCGGTCAATCCGCGTGCGATCAGACCATGGATTGCCTCGTCCGACTGCGTTGAGAGCAACGCGAGCCCATTGGTGGACGCGTGAAGCGGAAACACATCACCCGGAGATACGTGGGCGCGCACCGGCTGGGGGCTGTCGAGGCACTCAAGGACAATGACCACATCTCCCTTCGGAGTTACGAGATGGACGGTCTCTTGCGTTTCCTGGCGAAGCTTCTCCATCACTGGCAATGCAGTAGCACGCAGGTCATTGCCCACCTGGTGGCGTTGGCCCAGGCGAAACATCTTCGGCGTGAGTGTCCACTGCGTCGTGTCGCCGCGAACGTCCACTACCCAGCCACCCTCCTTCAGTGTGACCAGCATCCGCTGTACAGAGCTCTTAGGGAGTCCGAGCCTCCTGGCCAACTCTGAAACGCCCAGTAGGTCAGGATCGGAGAGCTGCTCCAGCACGCGCATTGCCGTCAACACACTTCTCACGCCGGCGACAGTCATCCGACCCCTCTCAGACCTGTGAGTACCTGCATCCGCCTGAGCGTACCACTGTGCGGAACGGGTGCTTCGTGACCCGCTGCGTGGAACGAGCGCTCCGCCCGGCCAGCGGTGAGGCACAAGTGATACTGGAATCGCGACGCTTCGGTGATGCGTTCTCCACCGTAGTCAGTGCTGTCAGCCGCCTGCACGGAGAGTTGGCAGATCCCGAAGCAAGCCGGATGACGCACGACGAGGGCGAGGCGTTTGTCGGGGCTGAAGGACGCGAGGTGCTGTGTCTGCTTCTCCAGGCACACTGCGATCTGAGGTCCCGCCCCGAGAGGGAAGAGGAGCCCTGCGTGCTGGTGGACGGTGCCGAAGGACGACATGGGGTTCGTATCGGGCCGGGGGCCCTGCCTCATTGGCCCGGCAGCCCCGATGTCGCAATGTGGTCGGCGGGCACCTGATGGCGATCCTCTACGGCCGCGCCGAGTCGTCGTGTCAGCGGAGCGGGGGGGTGTCTCTATGTCCTTGGTCAAGCTGTGCGTGGGGTTCGGGGTTCGTAGTAGGTGCCGTCGCGGAGCATCGCGAAGAGCACGTTGATGCGTTGTCGGGCGAGGCGGAGGAGGGCTTGGGTGTGGGTCTTTCCTCTGGCCCGGCATTTGTCGTAGTAGGTGCGGGAGGCGGGGTCGTGCAGGGCGGCGAACGCGGAGAGGAACATGGCGCGTTTGAGGACGCGGTTGCCGCCTCTGGGGGCGTGTTCGCCGTGGATCGAGGTGCCCGACGTCTTCGTGGTCGGGGCGAGGCCGGCGTAGGAGGCGAGGTGTCCTGCGGTGGGGAAGCTGGTGCCGTCGCCGACGGTGACCAGCAAGGTGGCGGCGGTCCTGACCGCGACTCCCGGGATCGAGGTCAGGACCTGGGAAAGACATCTCACGGCTTGAAGCCGTCAAGCGGAAACGGCTTGGGGTAAGGGGGTGAAGGCATGTTGTTCGTCGAACGGAATGTTCTGCTGGAGGCAGTGATAGAGCTGGCCGAGCATGCGGTTGAAAAGGTTGCGCTGCGCCGATGCGTGCCAGTCGCCGTGCTCACGTCGGCGCCGGTAGTGCGCCTGAGCGCCGGGCGAGGCGGTGATCGCGGCGAACGCCCACAGGTAGCCCGCGTGGATGAGTCGGTCATTCTTGACGAACCGGCGGCCGACGTGGCGCTTCTTGCCAGAGGCCCGGGTGACCGGGGCCGATCCGGCGTATGACTTCAAGGCCCGTGCGTCGGCGAACCGGCTGCGGTCGTCGCCGACTTCGGCCAGGACCCGGGCGCCGAGGAGTGAGCCCAGCCCAGGGAAACTGGTGATCACCTCAGCGTCCGGGTGCTGGTGGAAAGACGCCTCGACCGCCTCGGCGAGGTCGTCTGCGGCCTGTGCCGCTGCGTCGAGCTGCCCGAGCAGGGCCAGCATCTGCCGTCCGAGGGCCTCTTCCACCAGGGGTGACTGATGGGCGTACTCGGCCCGGAAAATTGTCTGGAGGCGCTGGGTCTCGGCGGTGGTATATCGCCGACGGCCGGCCCGCTTGAGGGCGGCCTGAATCTGTGTCTTGGTCAGCCTAGCGGCGGCAGTCGGGGTGGGAGCCAGAGCCAGGACGGCGCGGGCCTCCGGGTGGGCCAGGCCACGTTTGCGGCCGGTGGCGAACGCGGCGAGGGCCGCCGGGTAATACTCGCGCAGCAGCGAGCGCAGCTGGTTGGCGTGCTGCTGGCGGCTCCAGACGGCATCCTGCTGGGCGCGGGCCAACACGGCGATGGAACGCGCGAGTTCGCTGTCGGCGGGCAGTGGCCGATGCATGTGCAGGTCGGTGCGCAAGATGTTGGCCAGCACCAGGGCGTCGCCGGGGTCAGACTTCTTGCGCGAGACGCTGTGCCGGTCGCGGTAGCGGGCGGCGGCGAGCGGGTTGATCGCGAAGACCTGCCGCTTGACAGTGCGCAGCACCGCAACCAGCAGGCCGCGGGAGGTCTCGATCGCCACGGGTATCGGTGTGTCAGGGCTGTCTCCGTGCTCGGTGAGCAGATCCAGCAGTTGTTGGTAGCCGGCCGTGTCGTCGGTGATGCGGGTCTTGGCGAGCACCGAGCCCAAGTCGTCGATCAGGGCGACGTCGTGGTGGGTTTCGGCCCAGTCGATCCCGCAGAACACGTTCATGTTCATGCCTTTCGTCCGGTCGTTCGCGCTGGTGGCGAGCGCAAGCGGGTCACGCGGCTCCCTAATGCCAGGACTCCTCGGTCCGCCATCTCACTAGCCGTTCGTGACACCAGCGCACCGCACGGGCCCCGTTCTTGCCCAGAGCTCACCGGCTCGCGGGGAAAGGCAAGAGGTCACCGTGCGGCGGGCTCGCACCACGATGTTCAACGCGTACCGCCGGCCGGGAAGTTTCGCGGCGGCCGGAGAGCACCGGGAGCTCCCGGTCTTTCCATAGGCATCACAGTGCCGCAGAGGGTTCGGAGTCACCCCGGTGCCCACCGCACCGCCACGAAGCTCACCACCGGAACAGAGTCGCTCTTCTTTGAGACCCCACAGGTCACGGAGACAAGGGCACCCAGTCCCAACTGTCAGACTGCACTCGCTTCTCTAGGCGGGTGCGGACCTTCACACCGCATTAGAGGGTGTGCCTCCAGCAGGGTGCTGATCTGCGCTTCTGTGGCCCGGCGTTGTTCGTGGACGGTGCCGAGCGAGCGGGCCAGGGAGGGGATGACGATGTCGAGGGTGCCGGTGCCTGGAACGACGACGGTCTGTTCGTCGAGTGCGTCGAAGACGTCGTCGATCAGCCGCGTCGCCATGCGGGGGGCCTTCGGGCGGATTGCCTCGACGAGTTTGCGGCGTCCGGCTTTGCGCAGGGCGGCGGGCGATCCGTAGCGTTCCAGCAGCCAGGTGATGGCCTGGTGGTCCAGACGCGGTCCGAGGACGCGTTCCAGGCTGGGGTGGAACTGGGTGAGCAGGCCGCGGATGCGGTTGCTGGTGCGGGTGGCCTCGGCGGCGAGGTCTTGGTCGAAGCCGACCAGGACGGTCAGTTCGGCGGTGATCTCGTCGGTCAGCTGAAGCGAGCGCAGGGTATGCGGCATGGTGCGGGCGGCGTCCGCGATGACCGCGGCGTCACGGGCGTCGGTCTTCGCCTCACCCGGATACAGATCAGCGATCCGCCGCATGGCCAGGCCGGGCAGGTAAGCGACCTTGCAGTCCGTGTCCCGGGCGACGGTCAACGGGAGGGCGCCGATCGAGGCGGGCTGGTCCACCACGACGAGGACGGTGCCGAACTTGGCCTTCAGTTTCTCGAAGACCTGCCGCAGCTTCGGTTCGGTGTTGGGGAGTTGCTTGTCGAAGACCTTCTTGCCGGCCGGGGTGAGGCCGTGGCCGTGGTGAGTGCTCTTGCCGACATCCAGGCCCAGGAAGACGCCTATCTCGTCGTAGTCCATCAAGCCGTCCTCCCGAACGGGATTGTGCGGTGCTGGCCTGGGCGTTGGCGTCGTGCGCGCATCCACGTTATGCAGGCCTACCGCCTTCGAGGTGCCGGGCGTTGCGCTCGGCGGGACGGTGGCCGGGTCTCTCATCAGCGTCTCCAACGGCGCCTCTCGGGCCCGGTGGCACCACCCCCCAGGTCATCGGTTCGACAGGGGGGGGAACAGTCATGCCGGGCCCGGAGGCCAGCGGCCCTCTTGCAGGACCGCGAAGACCATAACGGGGGCAGCCGGACAGCGTGAGCCTCATCGGCTGGATCGGACTGGCGCACCGCGTGGGCCGGCCTGCTGGAGCAAGTCCCTTCTCTGACCGTGTAGATCGCGCGGTCGAGCAATCTGACGGACGCGAAGGCAATGCCGGGTGAGAGATCGCCCGGACGGGCTGTGATGCGACGAGGGCTTCGCCGGCTGGTACTCGCGCGAGGAACGACCGGGCCTTTCCGGCAGGCCGCTGAGGCGGTCCGCTGCCCGCGTCGACTTCAAGTACGTGATGGTCATGGAGCTGGACGATCCTGGCTTGCATCACAGCGTGCCGGCCGACTTCCGCGATGGTCGCGTTGGAGGCGATCGTGCTGACCGTCTCCTCGACCTCGCGCTGGCTCGTCTCGAGCTGGCGCACCGACGTCAGCCGCGTCCTGGCCGCGGTGCTGGATCTGGCCCGTTGCGGCCGGTCGGTCCGTCTGGGCAAGAAACCAACCAAGCTCAAGAGCAGGACCTGCCACCGGAAATGATGCCTTCCGGCTCCGGGAACCGGCCGCGCGGTCTGTGCCGTGCCGGTAGAGGACGTCGGCTACACCTCTCTGTCTCGCCTGGAAAAAGCCACTCGTGGACACCGGTTCACCAAGAGCCAGTGCCAAGCTGCGTGGTTCGCTCCGGAGTGGAGAGCACAGTCAGTCAATTCGACCGCGGGCACGGCATGCGCCACTGCCACTCCCGAAGCCGGCCGAACGCCCATCTGCAACACGTCTTCCCGGCTATTGCGGTGAACGTCGACCCCCTCAGCGACCTGGAGCCGGCCGAGAAGCACTCACCGCGTTCAGCGGCCTTTTTCCAGACCCGGAGTCACGGCGAGAAGTTCCTGTCAGGGTGAGTGAGTTGACAGTAGGGGAAGTCACGCCCAGTGAGTGAAACTCTCAACTTCCTCCCGAGGGGTTTCCAGAGTGTTCACCAGCGCCGATTCGTCAGCGTAACCGAGGGACATGCCGCAAACCAGCACTTCATCAGATCCGGCCCCGATAAATGGCAGGATGACCTTTGGGTAATAGTTCCATGCCGCTTGCGGGCACGTATGTAGACCGCGCGCCCGCGCCAAGAGCATGATGTTCTGCAAAAACATTCCGTAGTCAAGCAGCGAGCCGCGGCCCATGACTTGATCAACGGTGAATATCAGCCCGACGGGGGCGTCGAAGAAGCGGTAATTGCGCTGGGACTGTGCGTGCATTTTCTCCTTCTCACCCTTGTTGATACCGAGAAGGCCGTACAAGCTCCAACCGTTCTGACGTCGACGGTCGATATACGGAGAGATCCATTTTTTCGGGTAGTAGTCGGATTCATCGCGGTATTCTGCCGACAGCGCAGGATCGGCATAGATGGCGTCGTCCACGGCACACACCTGCGCGGCGAGCTCGTCTCGCCGGGTGTCCTGGAGTACGTACACCTTCCAGGGCTGCGTATTCGTGCCTGACGCGGCATGGCGCGCGCCGCGAAGTATCTCTTCGATGTCGCTGCGGTCGACGGTCTTGTCGCGCAAGAAGGCTCGGCAAGAGAAGCGGCTCAGGATCGCACTCTCGACGCTTGCTGGATCCTGCACCATGGCCGTGACGCGAGGTGTGGTCACCGTGACCCTCCCGATGTCTCGTGGTCTGATTGTGGAACCTGTGGTTTCTGTTATCGAGTCAGGTACGGATCTCACCTCTGAAGAGATGCTAGAACTACGGGAGTTGGCGGGGGGTCAGGATGTGCGGACTTCGTGGTGTCTCGCGCGCGGGCCGATTTTGGCGGTTGAGGGGCGGAGGCGAAAACGCATCTCCATACTCATCGCAACTCCGGCGGATTCAGGGCTCTCCCCGAGGTGCCATCGTGGCTCAGCCCGCCATGCAAGGGGCGACTAAATGATTCCTGCCGTGCGTGCCGCGGCGATCTGGTCAGCCGAAAGGCCTGCAAGCTCACGCAGGACATCGTCCGTGTGTACACCCAGCTCAGGCGCCGGCTGCACTCGTGGTGCCGGCGTCCCGCTGAACCTGGGCTGCGGCGCCGGCATTTTCAACGGACCTAGCCTCGGGTCATCGACCGTGATGATGGTGCCTCGCGATTGGTATTGCGGGTCCGCGACAATATCCTCGATCGAGTATATAAGTGAATAGGCCAAGCCCTTTTCGTTAAATATGCGGCAAACCTCTGGAACGGGAAGTGACTTGATCCATTCCCCGACGGTCTTATTGATGGCCTCCACGTTCTCAACAGCCTTCGCGAGCGTCGTGAAGCGTTCGTCCTCAATCAGCTCGGGTATGACCTCGCACAAGCGGCGGTACATGCGTTCCGAGGAAACGGCAAACGCTATGTAGCGGCCGTCAATCGTTTCGAAATGATCGCTCGGGGCAGCGGAGAAATGTATGTTACCTGTGCGCTCCCGCTTCAGGCCCAGCTTGTCGTAGGCGGTCACCAGTATGTCGGTGAACCGGAAGACTGACTCATAGAGCGAGAGATCAATCTGTTGCCCACTTCCCCCGCGGTTGTCCCTATCGTATAGCGCCACCATGATTCCGAAGGCGCCAAAGAGCGCTGTCTGGTAGTCGGCGACCGCATTGCCCGGCCGTACCGGGGGCCGGTCAGGGAAACCAGAGATGTTCAGCGTCCCTCCCAGCGCGAGGGCCATGCGGTCATAGCCCGCGCGCGATGCGTAGGGGCCGGTCTGGCCGTATCCCGAAACACTGAGCATCACCAGCTGCGGGTTCACCTTCTCCAGCTCCTGCCAGGAAAGGTTCCAGCGCTCCAAGGTGCCGGGGCGGAAGTTTTCTACGAGTACATCGGCGTGCTTCACCAGCTCCTTGAGGATCCGCTGGCCCTCGAGCTGTCGCAGGTTGAGGGTGATGGACTTCTTATTGCGAGCCTCGACGTTCCACCACAGACCGTTGCCGCCTTCGCCCAACGGGCCGATGTGGCGGAGCGTATCTCCTCGACCCGGTTGTTCGACCTTGATCACCTCGGCGCCGAAGTCCGCGAGCAGAGTTGCGGCGACGGGCCCCGCCACCATCGTGCCGAGGTCGATCACCCGGATTCCTGACAGTGGTCCGTTGTCGTTCCGTTCCACGTTCTCCACTCCTTCATCGTCAGTGGTCGTCGTCTTGCAGTCGCGCCCCTGAACGCATCCCCGTGAGCTGCTGCTTTCTTGTGCGAGGTGAACTGTCGGCCGACCAGGCGAAGTCGTTCAGGGCTTGCTTGGTCCTGGTCGGCGAAGACTCACTCCCGAGGCGACTCTCGCGGCGGCGCTGAGTGCGTTGGCGATGCGCTCAGCGCCACCCCGCTTCGGCAGGCCACCCCTACTCGCGAGATGGGTACGCAGTATCGATCATGTTCCACTAGTCGGCACGCTGTACCGTTGCGCGGTACGGCCATCTTGAGGGTCGCGTCATCGCCTGTCAATGCACGCCTTGCTGCTGACCGAGTATGCAGGTGGCTTACCCGGAGCGCCGCGGCCGCTCTTGCTCGGTACTGTTGGCGGCCAGCGTCTGAGGCGCACTTATGGGGGTTCCATGTGCCGAACACCGGACAGCGGCGTCACCGTGAATCCACGGCGATCGATCTCTATAAGTGCCCCAGGAGGTGTTCGCGGCGGCCATTCGGCGGCCGGACCGGGGTGTCAATCCGAAGTTTCCCGGGCGCCGGCAGAGGCGTGACGTACTACAGGATTTCCGATTGAAGGTGCTGCCGCCCTCCCTCTCCATGCTGCAATCAGGAACATCATGCCGCCCACGGCAAACATCACTGATACGCCGGTCGGGCTGGATGATCCGGAAGAACTGACGAGAGCCAGTGCCATCACAGGGGCAAACCCGGCAGCCGCTGCGCCGCTTGCTTCTTTACCAACCCCCAGTCCCGTGGCGCGCGTATTGGTCGCGAACTGACGAGCCATGAAGGGGTTCGATGCAACCGAGAGCATTGGCGCAAGGATGCCGGTCCCGATTATCAGTGCGACCCAGATCCAAATAGAGGTCGCTGTATCGAGGAGCCAGAAGAACGGGAATGAGTAAACGATGACCAGAACGCCACCGATGGCGAGGATCCGCTGAACTGGCACTGCGTCGCAGAGCCGACCGCAGAGAGGCGTCCAAAGAATAGCGATCAGGCTGGCCAGGGTCACGCCGAAGCTACTAACTGCTCCTGTGACGTCGTGGAACTCGGCGAGGTACGAAATCGAGAACGTCTTCCACAGTGTCGCTACGAGCGAGTAACCGGCGTATGTAACAAGCACAATGACCAGGCCCTTCCGGTCAGACTTGAACAAGTCTGCCAGGACCCGGAACCAGCTCCGTCGTGTCTCTTGGGTAGGCATGGACGTGAACTCGGGACTTTCCGGGAGCTTCCTCCGAATGATGTACCCGGCGATGGTCAGACCGAAGCTGGCCACGAACGGGATGCGCCATCCCCAGGAGTAGAAAAAGTCATTGCCGATCAAGGACAGTCCCGCAACCGCAAGCGATGAAGTGAATACTCCCAGATTGACGCCGAGCGTTGGCAGTGAACCGAACCGTCCGAGCCTTCCCTTATTGGCATGCTCATAGGACATGGATATCGCGGAACTGAACTCCGCACCCGCACCGACTCCTTGGATGATGCGGAGCACGACTAGCAGGATCGGGGCTGCCACACCGATGGAGGCATGAGAGGGGAGCAGTCCCATCAGCCCAGAGGATGTGCCCATCAGGATAAGACTCCATGACAGGACGGTCTTGCGGCCGAACTTGTCGCCCATGATGCCGAAAACCAAGCCCGCGAAGGGGCGAGCCAGAAATCCTACGCCGAAACTTGCGAGGCCGGCCATCGCGCTTGCGACGGAGTTGTCCGAAGGGAAGAACGTCGGGCCGATCACCAGTGCGGCCATGGACGCATAAAGGTAGAAGTCGAAATACTCAAGAGTCGTGCCTACTACGATTGCTGCGCCGACGCGCTTGTTGGACGACTTGGCGTCCGGCTTGGCCGCACGCGAAAAGAACCGATCATTCACTAGGTGCACCTTCCGGTGGGTCCAGATCGGAATTAGGTTGAGGGTCGTGCGATCGAAGGTGTGCCGCACAGTGGAACGACGTGTCGCGCCTTGAAACGTCATGGTGGAGATCGCATCGTTGGCTGTCAATGGAACGGACGAAATGGGGCTCGGTTGTTCTCGGTGCTGCCAGCGAGAAGGGCTGTCGTGAACTTGCAGTTCAAGGTGTGGTGTGCGGGGCGGGGGAGGGGAGTCGCTCGGGCAGGTCCGACGTGATAGCTCGTAGCGTCGGAGCTTCGATGCGGGCCCTGCCGGGGCGTTCGAGGAACGACCGCCTGCCACCGGGCAGGCTCGACGTTCGACGAGATCTACGAGCGCCATCTGGAGTCGGTTGACGCCGTCGTGCTTCCAGTGCCGCGCATCGTGGCGTATGTGGACGTCCTCGTCGCGCGTTACCCAGACGACTCCGATCGGAACGTCGTCTGGGCGTCGACACTGGTGAATGGTGGGGCGTCAGGCCCTCCTGGCGGTCCGGACGATCGAACGTCGCAGGTAGGGGACGTTATGCGGACGGCCGCTCTTCTGTGTTCCCGGGGCACTGCCGGGCGCGACCGGGAGGTGCGCTGTTGCGGCTGTCAGGGGGCATGCTCCCTGCTCAGGCCGTGTGGTTCAGTCGCCACGTTGTTGGCCCGGGAGGGCCTCCGTCTCCGCACGGAGGTGCAGCCCGGCGTATGTGGCCGGTGTGCGATGCCCGATGATTCGCGCCGTCCACGGCCCGGACGGTGGCGCGTCCGGGTACGCGGGGAGGAAAGCCGGCACGGCACTGGCGGGGAGGGGATGCGGCGCATCCCTGACGCATCAGCTGCCAGGCACGCGCGCTGAGGCATGCTCTCTGCGACGCTGGAGTCGTACACCGCAGCCCGTCATCGGCCGCACTATGCTGCTGCCCAAGCTCGACCAGATCCGCGAGCAGGGGTACGGGATCATCGACAACAGGCTGGAGCGGGACTGTCTCGTTGTCCCGGTCGGTCCATGATCCCCCTGGCTTGCTGACTGCGATCCTCACCGTGACCGGCCTGCGTCAGCGCTCACTCGCGGCCGGACTCCGGGGCGCTGCAAGGCCCTGTCCTCAGGCGCCCGTCTCGTCAACCGCAGCGGAGCTGTTGGCCTCTGGTGAGCCAGCTCGCGGGTCGCGCGTCGAACCGCTGTGAGTGCGGACGGAGGCGTGGGTGCCTACGGAGGGCGCCAGGGCGATGGCTGCTGCGACGAACACCAGGACCACCAGCATCGCGGAACGCAGCCCGTAGTGGTCGCCCAGGAAGCCGAGCGACGGCGGGCCGACCAGGAAGGCGACATAGCCGATGGTGGCCACGAGGCTCACACGGGCCGTCTGGTCGGGGCCTGAGTCGCCCGCCGCGGACAGGGCTACGGGGAAGCCGAGCGATGCCCCCAATCCCCAGAAGACGACCGCCGCGGCGGCGACGACGGCACTGTCGGAGAAGATCACGAGCAGGAGCCCGAGGGCGCCCGAACACGCGCTGGCGCACACGACGGCGCTCCTGCCGAAGCGGCTGAGGAAGAAGGTACCGGTGAAGCGCCCGACGGTCATCGCGGCGGCGAACCCGACGAACACGAGCGAGCCGAGTGCGGCGTCGAGGCCGTGGCCGTCCACCATGAGCAGCGGGAGCCAGTCGGTGGCGGAGCCCTCGGCCAGGGCCATGGCGAGGACGATGCCGCCGATGAGGAGGAGCCTGCGATCTCGCCATACGTGGCGCTCGCGGAGTTGTTCCGTCCCCCCGGCTGGGGAGGTCTTCCTGAGGCCGGTGCCGGTGGGGACCGCGCGCAGGGCATAGAACAGGATGCCGGCAGCGGCGACCGATACCGCGATCAGATGCCAGACCACGGGCAAGCCGGTGGCCGTGGCGGTCATGCCGAGCAGTCCGCCGATGACGGTTCCAAGGCTGAAGCAGCCGTGCAGCGTGGGCAGTACAGGACTGTCGGTGAGGCGTTCCACATCAGCCCCGTCGACATTGACGGCCACCTCGCCGCCACCCATGCCCGCGCCGAACAGGCACAGGCCCATGGTGACCAGTGGGGCTGACGTGATGGCACTGCCGACGCCGATGGTGAGTACCGCCGCGACGATGAGGCTCGTGCCGACTGCGATCACGGGACGGGTGCCGAACCGCGACACGAGGCGGCCGGAAGACAGGATGCCGCCCATGGAACCGACGGACAGTCCGAACAGGATCAGGCCCATCTGGCCCGTGGACACCCCCAGTTGGTCTCGGACGTCCGGGGTCCGCGTGACCCAGGAAGACATTGCTATGCCTGGCAGGAAGAAGAAGAGGAACAGGGCCTGACGGCGTCGACGTACGGCGCGGTCCATCAACAGGAGCTCCATCGGTGGTACGGGACAATGCCCGGCGAGCACCGGGACCGGCACCGGGCGTGTACAAATGTACATACTCGGTGTGGGCGAGAGAAGAGGCGAACCACAGGATGACCGGCACCACACGCGGCCCCAATGACCCCCACAGGCGCGAGCGAATTCTCGACGCGGCGCTCGACGTGATTGCCGAGCACGGCGCCATCAAAGTGACCTTTCGCAAGATCGCAGAGGCCGCGAGAGTTCCACTCGGCTCACTGACGTACTACTTCGACGACATGCGGCATCTGCTCGTAGCGGCGTTCACCCGCTTTGCCGAATCCGTCTCCTCGTGTCACGGAGCCCTCCTCGAGGCAGCGCACACCCCCGAGGAGGCGGAGGCGGCCGTTGTGGAGATCATTTGCGGCAAGGTCTGGGGAACCGATCGCAACCTGCTGCTCAGCTACGAGCTGTACGCGTTCGCCACCCGCCACCGGGAACTGCGCACGGTGATGCGTTCCTGGATGGGGGCCAGTCGCCAGTCCCTGTCCCGCCACTTCGACCCGCTGACCGCTCGTGCCCTGGATGCGCTGGTGGAGGGTTTCTCCATCCATAACTCCATGGACGACCGGCCCACGGATCGGGAGGGTGTCGCGGCGATCGTCCGTGCCGTTGCCACTCGCGGCGAGGCGTCGGGGGCGTGATCGCCAATGGCCCAGCACAAGCCACCCGTATCGCTGCCCCGGAGTCTGTTGTCTGCCGCTTTGGCAATGCCCAACACAGGCTGCGTACTTCAGGGACGCGTTCTAGGCATGAGGTTCGTGCCCTTTCTGCTGCTGGTTTGTGTGTACGAGGATCTTGTCCTCAAGGAGGGCAGTTTCCAGTGGTCGTCGCAACACGGTGATCATTCCAGTGTTGCGACGAGCTTAGCGAAGAGGTCGGCGGGCGTCTGCCAGCCGAGTGTCCTGCGGGGGCGGCTGTTGAGTTCGGCGGCGACGAAGGCGAGGTCCTCGGCGCTGAAGATGGACAGGTCGGTGCTCTTGGGGAAGTACTGGCGAAGCAGCCCGTTGGTGTTCTCGTTCGAGCCGCGTTGCCAGGGGCTCGCGGGTTCGCAGAAGTAGACGGGGACGCATTGCTGCGTCCCCGCCCCCTCAGAACCGTGCAAGCAGCTGTTCACCGCACACGACTCAAGCAAGCCCCAGGGGCTCGCGGTCAGGCGAAGGTGAATCGCCCCGGGTTTGATGGAGATCATCAAGACCCGGAAGGATGCCGATCATGGCTGCTCCTCGTAAGTACCCCAATGAACTGCGTGAACGCGCGACGCGTCTCGCGGTCGAGGCCCGCAAGGACCCGGCCGGCCGGGCCGGTGCGATCAAGCGCATCGCCGACCAGCTCGACGTACACCCCGAGGCCCTGCGCGGGTGGGTCAAGCGGGCCGAGGTCGACGACGGCACCGTATCCGGAACCACCAGCGTCGAGGCCGCCCGGATCGCGGAGCTGGAGCGGGAGGTGAAGGAACTGCGGCGGGCGAACGCGATATTGAAGTCCGCGTCGGCTTTCTTCGCCTCAATGCCATCGTTGGAGACGTCGACCCGGTGACGGTGCGACAGTGACAGATGTCGATGGGGCTGGCTCTTTTCTTTGCTGCCCCGTCAGTTGAGGGCTTCTCGGCGATGTGCCGCCCCATCGGCGTCCACGTTCTTCGCGATGTGGCCTGATAGAAGCGTGCTGCTCGCCCGATTGAGGCGTGCCCCCGCGGAGAACGACGACACCTCGTCCGACTCCCGTTGGAGGCATTCCGTGACCGTGGCCGGCATCGACTCCCACAAGAAGACCCACACTCTGGTCGCGGTCGACCAGGTCGGAAAGCGTCTGACGCAACTGACCGTGGACGCCACCGCCAGGGGGCACCGACAGGCCTGCTCCTGGCTGGGCCAGTTCGAGCAGGTCCTCCTCGCCATCGAGGACTGGCGAGCAGGTCCTCCTCGCTATCGAGGACTGCCGTCATCTGACCCGGCGCTTCGAGGCGGACCTGCTGCTGGCGGGGTACGCGGTGGTACGCGTGCACACGCGGCTGATGGCCGGCGCCCGGCGCTCAGCCCGCGAGCGCGGGAAGTCCGATCCGATCGATGCCGAAGCAGTGGCGCGGGTCGCTCTCCGAGAGCCTGATCTGCCCAGGGCCGAACTGGACGGCCCCACCCGGGAGGTCAAGCTCCGTTCCGATCACCGCCGCACCCTGGTCCGACAGCGCACCGCCATCGCCAACAAACTGCGCTGGTTCCTGCACGAGATCGACCCCGAGCTCGCCGTCCCTTCGCGCGGCCTGAAGCGCCTGTGTGTCTTGGACAGCTTGGAAGCGGACCTCGCCGACTGGCGCGGCGTGGTGGCGGAGATCGCGTTGGACCTGGTCCAGGGATGCCGGCGCCTGACCGTGCGCATCAACGCGATGGAGTCCCAGCTACGGCAGTTGGTGCGCAAACTGGCCCCGAACCTGCTGGCGGTGCCCGGATGCGGGGTCCTGTCGGCGGCGATGATTCTCGGGGAGACCGCCGGGGCCGCCCGCTTCAAGTCCAAGGACGCCTTCGCCCGGTTCAACGGCACCGCCCCTATCCCCGTCTGGTCCTCCGACACGGTCCGCGTCCGCCTCAACCGGGGAGGCAACCGCACCATCAATAGCGCCCTGCACATGGCTGCGGTCACCCAAGTCCGCAGGGAGGGGCCTGGTGCCGCGTACTACGCCAGGCAGATCGCCGCGGGAAAGACCGTGAAGGAGGCCCTGCGGCTGCTGCTACGCCGCATCTCCGACCGGGTCTTCCGGGCCCTGCTGGCCGACGACGCGGCCCGTGACGACCAGCAGATCATCCAGGAACTTCCGCAGGCTGCTTGACATAGAAGCATCGCGGAGCTGGACCGTCCACTGCGATGAAGGTCGCCTACATCGACCAGTACAAGGAGACGTTCGGCGTCCAGCCGATCTGCGATGTCCTCGCCGGGACGGACGCGCCGATCGCGCCGAGCACCTACTACGCCGCCCACACCCGCCCGCCGTCGGCCCGCAGCCTGCGCGACCAGCAACTCACCGAACAGATACGCCAGATCCACGCCGACAACTACAGCGTCTACGGCGCCCGCAAAATTCACGCCGCCCTGGTCCGCGAGGGCGTCGAAGTGGCCCGCTGCACGGTCGAGCGCCTGATGCGAAGCGCAGGACTTCGCGGGGTGATCCGGGCCAAGGGCCCGCGCACCACCCGGCCCGACCCGGAGACCAACCGTCCGGCCGACCTGGTCGAGCGGCAGTTCACCGCAACTGCCCCCAACCAGCTGTGGGTTGCGGACATCACCTACATCAGGACGTTCTCCGGCTGGGTCTACGCGGCCTTCGGCATCGATGTGTTCTCCCGGATGGTCGTCGGCTGGCAGGTCGCCACCAGCCTCTACACCGATCTGGCCCTGGACGCACTGGAGATGGCAATCTGGCGCCGTCGGCACACCGGCGCCGGCCTGGCCGGCCTCACGCACCACTCGGACAGGGGCGTCCAGTACCGTGCCATCCGCTACACCGAACGCCTCGCAGACGAGGCGGCCGTGGCCTCGGTCGGCTCCAAGGGCGACTCGTATGACAACGCCCTAGCCGAGGCGTTCAACAGCCTGTTCAAGGCCGAACTGATCCGCAACAAGGGCCCCTGGACGTCCATCAACGACATCGAGATCGCGGTCGCCGAGTACGTCGACTGGTTCAATCAGCGGCGCCTGCACGGCGAGCTCGGACACGTCACCCCCGCCGAGCACGGAGCCACCCACTACACGGCCGAACCCCCTGCGTCACTCCAGAAAACCAGCTAACGCACTCTCCACAAAAATCGGCGCTTGACAGTGTAGCCCTTGTGGAACAAGCGGCCGATCAACGTCTTGATCCGGCCCAGCGTCCACCGCTGGTCATCGGCGAACCCGTGGGCCAACGGCCCCCGCTTCCGCTCGCCTTCCAGCATGCTCCACTCCCGCACGGAGAGCCGCTCACGCGAGACCGGCCCCCTCGACCGAAGCGCCTGGTTGCCGCCGTCCCGCCACCGCTTGCGCCAACGGCGCACCGTGCGCATGGTGCCCCTCAGATCGTCAGCGATTACCTGGGCATCGTCACCGCGCTCGAACCACTCGGCCGCCTCCAGCCGCAACCGTTCCCGATTCTCCTGTTCGGCGGGCGTGTACCCGCCTCTCTGCGCGTACCGCATGATCCCGTCGTACCGCGGGTTCAAGGAACGTCACGAGCCGGCAGGCTCTACGAGTTCAACCTGAGTAGTTCCCATTCAAGAACTCGCCTGGGAGCGGCCGCACTTGACTGAGGGTCAAGGGATCGCAGGTTCAAATCCTGTCGTCCCGACAGAGATGTCGGCTTGTCAGCGCAAGCCAGAGGCCATCTCCTCGTGATCGAGGGGATGGCCTTTTGTGCTGCGGTGTGGTGATCGTCGCGGTGTGGCGGGTGTGTCGGAGCGCCGGCCCCCTCAGCCGGATCGATGACGGCCGTCTTGATCGGTGCGCGCACGAGTCACGTGAGCACGCCCGGCGAAGCAGCTACGGGCGGTTGACGCCCGAGAAAGTCTCGAGGACCTCCTTGGCGTGGGCGGTGGCGTCGTAGGGCATGTCGCCGATTCCCTTGGCGGTCGGCACCGTGGTGACGGGCTCCCACAGAGCCCCGGTGTCCCCGGAAGCGAGGGCGAGCAGCGCGTCCCGGACGAACGTGTCGCGGGTGATCTGCGCGTCGCTGGCGCCGGGGCGGGTCTGGCCGACGATGCCGTACATTTCGGTGCCGTGCACGGCGTGCGCTCCCTCGACCGGGCCGACGACGAGCAGGTGCGCGTTTCCGCCGGCCGCGGCGTGCGCGAGCGCGCCACGGGTCTGCGGCAACGTGAAGGAGAAGTCAGTGAGCAGCGCACCGCGGACCTCGACAGGAGTGCGTCCGTCGATGTCGTAGGCGGAGATGATCTTGCGGGCGCGGCTGCGCGGCATACGATTCCGGTTGGCGAACTCCGTAACGAGGGCGTCGATGCTGCCCGGGTCGAAGTCCTCGGTCCGGTGCAGGACCCACCAGTCGGTCTCGTGGGTGGTGCTGCTGAAGAGGATGTCGACGTCGCGGTGTTGGCCGGACTCGAGGACGCGCATGGGGTGGTCCGTGAGAACGCCGTTCGGCTGGTCCCGGTCATCGGTGATGGCGATGACCTCGTTGTCCACGCCGTGCGCGGCACCGGGATCCGGCGACTGCGTATCGGCCATCGTCTTGGCGAGCAGGTCCGCGTCCACGGTGAGGAGTTGCTCGGGGTCGTCCTGCAGCCCGAGCGCGGTGAGAACGGCGTGGGCGCGCTCTTCTGCACCCCAGGCCGGCACCTGGCGCGATGGCATGCCCGAGAACGCGGCCAGGTGGTGATAGAGCCCCTCGGCGGACGGCGCGGCGAGGAGGCTGAGGGCGGAAAACGCGCCGGCGCTGTGGCCCGTGACCGTGACATTGTTCGGGTCGCCACCGAATCGGGCGATGTTCTCCCGAACCCACTGCAGCGCGGCGATGATGTCCTGCAGGCCGAGATTCGACGCTTCGGCGAGAGCACCGCCGTATTGGGACAGGGAGAGCCAACCGAAGGGGCCGAGCCGGTAGTTGAGGGACACGCCGATGGCGCGGCCGGTCGCGGCGAGACCGGACGCGTTGGAGGTGGTCTGCGTGTTCGCGCCGAGCATCCACCCGCCGCCGAAGACGTACACGATGACCGGGAGAGGCTTGTCCCCGGCGTCGGCGGGTGCCCAGACATTGAGGTTCAGGCAGTCCTCGCTGAACCCGTTGTCGGCCTCGAGCCAGCTGGTGTCACCGGCCTGGAGCGGCGCCGGCCCCTTCTGGTCGTAGGGAAGGTCGGGGTCGAAGGGCACGACCTTCGGGCTGCGGAAGCGGTCGGCGGTGGCGTACGGGATGCCGAGCCACGAGCGCACTGCGCCCTGTTCGGCGGTGGTGGTGCTGGTCATGCGAGAGAGTCCTAATTCTGTGAGTAGCGGTTCCGGACGGAGCGCAGAGCTCCCCGGACTGTTCGAGGGTTGGATTCGTGACGCCTCACATGTGTCTCGGCCGTTGAGGCCTTCACAAAGACCGGCGAACGGATCCAGCTGATGGGGTGGCGGCGGCCTCGTCGGCGCCGGGCGGATGCCTCATGTGAGTCCCGGCTGGCAAGGCCTCCCGAAAGACCGGTGGCGCCCGGCGCTGTCGTGGCCGCCACCACCCCACACGGCGTTCACTCGTTGGGGTTCGTGGTGCGAGCCCGCCGCACGGTGACCTCTTACAAGTCCCGAGCCGCGGAGCTCTGGAGCAGACCGAGGCCCGTGGGGTGAGCTGGTGCCGCGAACGGCTTGTGAGATGGCGGACCGACCCGATGGTTCGAGTCCTTGAATTAGGTCGCCGCGTGGCACGCATGCGCTCGTAACCAGCGCGAACAGCACAAGCAAGGGGAGGGACAACTTGATCTACTGCGGGATCGACTGGGCCGAGACCCACCACGACATCGCCTTGGTCGACGACACCGGCCAGCTCCTGGCCAAGCGCCGCATCCTGGACGACGCGGCCGGCTATCAACTGCTGCTCGACCTGCTCACCGAGTACGGCGACACCGAGGATGCCCCGATCCCGGTGGCCATCGAGACCAGCCGTGGCCTTCTTGTCGCGATCCTGCGACAGGGCAAGCGCAAGGTGTTCGCCGTCAACCCAATGGCCGCCGCCCGCTACCGCGACCGGCACGGCGTCTCGCGCAAGAAGTCCGACCCCGGTGATGCCCTGGTCCTGGCCAACATCCTGCGCACCGACATGACCATGCACCGGCCGCTGCCCGACGACAGCGACCTCGCCAAGGCGATCGCGGTCCTGGCCCGGGCACAGCAGGACGCCACCTGGAACCGACAGCAGATCTCCAACCAGCTTCGCTCCCTGCTGCGCGAGTACTACCCCGCTGCCCTGGAAGCCTTCGCCGACTGGCAGAACGGCCTGTGCCGTCCCGAAGCCCGCGCTCTGCTGGCCGTGGCCCCGACACCAGCCAAGGCCGCCGGCCTGTCGCTCGCCCAGCTCCGCTCCGCCCTCAAACGAGCCGGACGCGTGCGAGGCATCGACGCCGAAGCCCAGCGCCTGCGCGAGGTCTTCCGGGCCGAGTACGCCCATCAGGCACCGCTGGTCGAAGGAGCACTCGGCAAGCAGATGCTCTCCTTGCTGCGGCAACTGGACGCCGCCTGCACTGCCACCAACGACCTCGCCGAGGCGGTGGAGGCGTCTTTTCGACAGCACCCGGACGCTGAAATCCTGCTCAGCTTCCCTGGCCTGGGGCCTCAGACCGGTGCCCGGCTGCTCGCTGAAATCGGAGACGACCCCAACCGATTCGACGACGCCCGTGCGCTCAAGGCCTACGCCGGCTCCGCTCCCATCACCCGCGCCTCCGGCAAGAAGCACCACGTCGGGCGACGCATGATCAAGAACAACCGGCTGCACAACACCGGCTACCTGTGGGCCTTCTCCGCCCTCAGGGCATCGCCCGGCGTCGACGCCCACTACCGCCACCGACGCGAGGTCGGAGACTGGCATGCCCAGGCCCAGCGACACCTGTTCAACCGCATGCTCGGCCAGCTCTTCCACTGCCTCAAGACCGGCGAACTGTTCGACGAACATCAGGCATTCCCCACCTCTCTAGCTGTGGCGGCTTGACGGCTTAGGGCCGTGAGATGTCTTTCGGGGGTCAGGTGTCGTCTGAGGGCGAAGAGGCGTCGCCGGTGGTGGGGGTGGTGGTACGTCTCGCGGTCCATGTCGTCGGGGAAGTAGTCGGCGCCGTCGTGGCGAGGTGGACGAACGGTACGGGGGGATCGCCAACTCGCCCTCGGGAGAGCCCAGTCGCTCGTAGACGTCCCAGGCGGTGAGGGCCTGCTGGAGCGCGTGCGGGTCGGCGATGCCGATGTCCTCGCTTGCGAAGCGGACCAGGCGGCGGGCCACGAACAGGGGGGCCTCGCCGCCGTCGAGCATGCGGGCGAGCCAGTACAGGGCCACGTTCCGGGTCGGTGCCGCGCATGGGCTTGTGCAGCGCGGAGATGAAGGTGGCAGACACCGGTCCGAAGGCGAGGTTGCTGCCGTACCCGAGGAGCTGGGCGATGGGGGTCTTCCCGACGCGTGGCGGGCACCAGAGGATGGTGGAGCCGAGGCGCCGCTGGGCCGGCATGCCGGCCCAGCGGCGCGTCCGGGGCCAGGAGATGGTCCTGCCCGACGACGTCCTCCAGTCGCTGCGGCCGTAGTCGGTCGGCGAGCGGGCGCGCGGGTTCGGCGTCGAAGAGCGGCAGGGCAGCGGGTTCCGTGGGTCGCATGGGTCTTTCGGGTCTGCTGTTGATGGGTGATGGTCGACAGCGCTGTGACGACCAGGCTCCGTGCCGGCTGGGCCGGGAGGTGTGATCACTAACGGGAGCGGGCGGGGAACCGTGCCGCGCTCATCAGGTGTCCCCGCTCGTTTCGGGGCGGGCGCTGGCCGGCACCGTCGCGGCGACCAGATCGTAGGAGTGCTCGACTGCGTCGGTGACCAGGCGCTTGGTGACGCCGGGCCCGGCGCCGAGGGAGATCCAGTGCCGTTTGTCGAGGTAGCGGCCCGGTGTGATCGAGGCGTAGCCGCGTTCCTGGGCGCGGGCGTGTTCGGGTTCGCACTTGACCGTGATGATCTGCTCGTCGGGGTCCTCGGTGACGATCAGGAACACCTTGCCCACAACCTTGTACACATCGAGGGAAGGGGTGAAGGGGTATCCGTGGCTGACGCCGGGCAGAGCGAGGGCCACCTGGCGGGCGGTGTCCTGGAGCCGGTCGCCGGCCGTGCTCATCGGGCCGCCCCCGTGCCGCTGCCGTAGGTGTGTGGGTCGACGGGCCGCTCGGCCTTGGGCAGGTGGGCGACGACGAGCCGGTACGAGTCGGTGACGAGCTCCTTCACGAGCCTCTTGTCGATGCCTTCCCCGCCCTCCAACGTGATCCAGTGCTTTTTGTTCATGTGGTAGCCGGGGGTGATGTGGCTGTACTGCTCCCGCAGTGCCTCGGCCTCACCGGGGTCCGCCTTGAGGATCACGACGGGACGTCCCGGGACCTCGGTCATGAGCATGAACACCTTTCCGCGCACCTTGAAGACCTCCCAGTCGTCGCCGAAGGGGTGCTCCAGCCGGGCTCCGGGAAGTTCCTCGGCGCAGTCGGCGGCGGTCTTGTGCAGGGACGTTCCGTTCATCGGGGCGTTGCCTTCCTCAGGGAGCGCTGTCGGAGGGGTGATCGCGGCGGCACACCCCATCCTTCCTCCGAAGGTGACAAAAGGGGCGGTAGGCTGCGGACACGTGATGGTCGACAAGCGACACCCCGGCTCAGTCCCGCTGTACGGTTTCCAGCCCCCGGTCGGCACCCCGTACGGCCTTGAGGTGAGCACGGTCGAGGACTTCTTCGCCGAGCACGACGACTGGCCGTGGAACCCGCCCCGTCCGGGCCGCGCCGCCTTCCACTACCTCATCGCCGTCACCGAGGGCGAGTTGCGGCACGACGTCGACCATGTCACGAGGACCGTTGCCCCCGGCCAGTGGCTGTGGGTACGTCCCGGACACACCCAGTGCTGGCATCCACCCGGCGCCGCCCGCGGCCCGTTCATCCTGTTCGAACCGGATGTGCTGCGGCCCGACATCGCCCGCCTCCTGGCCCCGCTCACCGCGCATGAGGCTCCTGCCGTACTGAGCCCGCGCCCCGAGGACGCCGACTGGCTCCAGCAGACAGCTCTCCAACTCTTGGACGAACACCGCGCGCTCGGGCGCCGCCCCCTCGACGTTCATCACGCCCTGCGCCGCAGCCTGCTCGAATCGCTGCTGCTCCGCCTCGCGAACTCCCCGGACGTCGCCTCCGCCGGCCGGGCGGCGAAGGCCACGGGCCGCAAGGACACGTACGCACGGTTCGTGGATGCCCTGGAACTGCACTTTCGGGAACTGCACCGAGCCGCGGACTATGCCGCTCTGCTCGGCTGTTCGGTACGTACCCTCAGCCGCGCCGCTCGGGACGCCACCGGCAAGGGGGTGCGTGAGCTGATCGACGAGCGGCGGCTGCTGGAGGCACGGCGCCTGCTGGCAGGTGCCGGTTGGGATGCCCGGGCTGTCGCCCACCATCTCGGCTTCACCGATCCCGCGAACTTCGGCCGCTTCTTCCGTGGCCACACCGGTCTTGCTCCGGCCGCGTTCGCGGCTCGCGAGGCCAAGTCCGGCAAGTGAAGGGGGCGGGCTCGCCCATGACATCTCAAGCCGGTGGTCTGGTGGACGTCAGGTGACGGCGGCGCGGGCGGCCGACGCCGGCCGACCACGCCGACAGCATCACCGGCCGTCATCTCGCCACGGCGCGGACGCACCAATTGAACCTGTGAACCTGCCCCGCGGAGCCCGCGGGGCAGGGAGCAAAGGGGCGGTCAGAGGGCCTTGCGGATCTAGGCCAGCGGGAGGCAGCCCAGCAGACACAGGGCCGCTCCCGCGGAGAAGAGCGCCGTGTAGTTGTTGCTGCCTCCGAGGTTCAGCAGCAGCGGGGCCGCGAACGGCACGAAGGAGTAGGGCAGCGTTGCCGCCATGTTGACCAGGCCCAGGTCGCGGACGACGTTCGCGGAGTCGGGCAGTGTGGAGATCGCGAAGCTGAGGTTGACGCGCAGGATCGAGCCTGAACGACTCCATCATCGCGTTGTCCAGGCCGTCCCCGATGGTGCCGGGTCACTGGGAGGGGGAGCGCCGTTTCCGCTCAACAGGGCGGCGTGGGTGGACGGTTGGGATCCGTTCGGGGATCTCAGGGGTGTGGAGCCCCCCGTCCGATGGTCTTCTTCACGGGCACGGTCATCCCGAAGTGGACGGTGCGCGTTCTCGGGATTCGGAGGGCGGGAGCGTCGGCGCCGTGCCTGCCACCCGCGTACGAGCACCGAACACGGCCAGTACCGCCGCACCGACCAGCCAGGAGCCTGCGATGAAGAAGAACACGCTCTGGTAGCCGTGGTTGGTGTAGAGCCCGGCGACGAGGAGCGGGCCGGCCGCGTTGGACAGGCGGCCGAGGCCGTAGGAGACGCCTGTGCCGAGGGAGCGGCCGCGTGTGTCGAAGAGTTCGGGGGAGTAGGCGTAGGCCAGGGCCGTGTAGCCGCGTTCGAAGAAGTTGACGAGGAACCCGAAGACCACGATGAGGACCGGGTTGAACGTGAGGCCGTACAGCAGGCCGCACAGCGCGATGACGGTGCCGAAGGCGACCAGGCACCACTTGCGCTCGAAGCGGTCGGTGACCACGGCGGCCAGATAGGAGCCCAAGGGGGCGCCCACCGTGGTGAGGGCGACGTAGAAGACGGACTTCTCGACGCTGAAGCCCTCCTTGGACAGGAGCGTCGGCGCCCAGCTGGAATAGCCGAAGAAGCCGATCGTCTGCGTGACCCACATGACCGTCAGGAGCAGGGTGGGCAGCAGGTACTTCTTCTGCAGCAGCAGGCGCAGCGGGGCCTTGACGACGGGGGTTTCCGGGACCGGCGGCTCGGGGTCGGGAAGGGGGCCCTTCTCCGCGGTGACGCTCTTCTCGATCTCGCGGAGGATCGCGTCCGCCTTGTCGTACTCGCCCCGGCTCTCGTGCCAGCGCGGGGACTCCTTGAGCCGCCGGGCGAAGAGGACGAGGAGGATGCCGAGGGATCCCCACAGGTACACGAGCCGCCACGTCCAGTCGCTGAGCGGTACGACGCCGCTCGCGATGAGGTTGGTGACCGGGGTGCCGCAGATGCCGATGACCAGCGCATACGCCTGGTACTTGCCGCGCACGGCCGAGGGGTACAGCTCGTTGACGTAGATGACCGCCACGACGGTCATCGCGGACAGGCCCGCGGAGGTCAGGACGCGCAGGACGCCGAGCGACACCAGGTCCCAGGAGAACACCGAGGCGAAGGAGAAGATCCCGAAGCTCAGGGTGGTGTACATCAGGGCCCGCTTGCGTCCCCAGCGGTCGGCGATGTTGCTGGCGACGATCGAACCGATGAACATGCCGACGAATGACAGCGAGGTGACGTACGCGACCTGGTCGACACTCACCCCCCAGAGGTCGATGAGCTTGGGTGCGGTGGTGGCGAAGCTGTTGATGTCCGCGAACTCGAAGAAGTACGCGAAGGAGACGGCGAGCAGCGTGACCTTGTGGAAGCGGCCGACCGGCAGGCGGTCGAGCCGGTGTTTCGCGTTGCTGACTGCGTTGCTGGCTTGCATGGGAGGGCCCCTGTCGAGTGTGTTGTCGTCGGCTCAGACGTCTTCGCCGGGCCAGTACAGGCGCATGGGGTTCTCGACGAGCAGCTTGTGCTGGAGCGCTGCCGTCGGGGCGATCCCGGGGATGTGGTCGACGAGCAGTCCGTCGTCGGGCATGTGGTCGGTGAGGTTGGGGTGCGGCCAGTCCGTGCCCCACAGCACGCGGTCGGGGAACTCGGCGACGACGCGGCGACTGAAGGGCACGACATCGGTATAGGCGTGCTGTTCGCCTGCGAGGGCCGTGGGACCGGTGACGCTGAGGCGTTCCGGGCAGGTCACCTTGACCCAGACGTCGTTGCGGTCGACGAACCGAAGGAAGCGGGAGAACTCCGGCCCGTCCACGGGCCGGGTCACGTCCGGGCGTCCCATGTGGTCGATGACCAGCGGTGCGTCGAGCGAGCCGAAGAAGTCCTCCAGGTCCGGCAGGTCCGCGCTCTCGAAGTAGAGGACGATGTGCCAGCCGAGCGGCGCGATCTTCTTGGCGATGGTGCTGAGGTCGTCGTGCGGCGGGGCGTCGACGAGCCGGCGCACGAAGTTGAAGCGGACGCCGCGCACACCGGCCGCGTGGAGGTCGTGCAGCTCGGCTTCGGTGATGTCAGGCCGTACGGTGGCGATGCCGCGAGCCCGGCCGTCCGATGCCCGCACCGCGTCCACCATGGCGCTGTTGTCGGCGCCGTGACAGGTCGCCTGCACGATCACGTTGCGGCTGACGCCCAGCCGGTCGCGCAGCGCGAACAGGTCGTCCTTGCCACCGTCGCAGGGCGTGTACTTGCGCTGCTCGGCGAAGGGGAACTCGGCCTGCGGGCCGAAGACATGGCAGTGCGTGTCCACGGCACCGGCCGGCAGGCGGAAGGTCGGTGTGGACGGACCGGCGTACCAGTCGAGCCAGCCGGGGGTCTTGGGGGCGAGGTCGGGCATGGGGGTGCCTTCCGGGTGATGCGCGGTCGTGCGCGTGATGTCTCGGGGCGGCCGCGGGGGACTCTCGTGACCGGGCGTTCGGCGACGTACGGGCGCCGGTTCCGCCTGGCCCGCCTGTCGCTCCCGCTGCTTCTGCTCAGCGGCCTTGCCGCTTGAGGAGGGCGTCAAGGCGGGGGTAGACAGTGCGGGCGTTGTGCTCCTGGATCGCCGGGAGTTGACCGACGGGCAGCTGGGCCGCCTCCGTATAGCGCCGCGTGTCGTCGAAGTAGTGGCCCGTGCACGGGTCGATGTCGCGCACCGCGCCGATCATTTCCGACGCGAAGAGGATGTTCTTGGCCGGTATGACGTTCGTGAGCAGGTCGATTCCGGGCTGGTGGTACACGCACGTGTCGAAGAAGACGTTGTTCAGGACGTGTTCCTCCAGCGGCGGCTTGCCCAGCGCCATGGCGAGGCCGCGGAAGCGGCCCCAGTGGTAGGGCACAGCTCCGCCGCCGTGCGGGATGATCAGGCGCAGCGTGGGGAAGTCGGCGAACAGGTCACCCTGGACGAGCTGCATGAACGCCGTCGTGTCGGCGTTGAGGTAGTGCGCTCCGGTGGTGTGGAAGGCTGGGTTGACGCTGGTGCTGACGTGCACCATCGCCGGGATGTCGTACTCCACCAGCTTCTCGTAGACCGGATACCAGGAACGGTCGGTGAGCGGGGGAGCGGTCCAGTGCCCGCCGGAGGGGTCGGGGTTCAGATTCACCGCTACGGCGCCGAACTCCTGGACGCACCGCGTGAGTTCGGGCAGGCACGTGGCGGGGTCGACGCCGGGCGACTGGGGCAGCATGGCGGCCGGCGCGAATCGCTCCGGGTACAGGGTGCTGACGCGGTGGCACAGCTCGTTGCAGATGGCCGCCCACTCGGCCGACGTCTCGAAGCCGCCGATGTGGTGGGCCATGAAGGAGGCGCGCGGCGAGAACACCGTGAGGTCGATGCCTCGCTCGTCCATGAGCCGCAGCTGGTTCGGCTCGACGGTCTCGCGCAGCTCGTCGTCGCTGATGCGCAGGTCCGCGCGGGCCGGGGCGGCGGCCGGGTCCGTGAGCCCGGCGATCTGCTGGTCGCGCCAGGCGGCCAGGGCCGGAGGGGCGGTCGTGTAGTGACCGTGGCAATCGATGATCATCGGTGTTCCTGTGCTGTGCGGGGCAGGAAAGTGGGGCGGCCGCAGTGCTCTGACGTGCAGTGCGGTACGCCCGAGACGTCACACCAGGTGCCTGGCGAAGCGGCACTCCAGTGGGCGGCTCGGCGGCCCACGCTATCTGCCAACGAAATTGTTGACAATAGATTGCGTGAGGGGAAAATCGAGTTCGGCGTGTATGGGTAAGGTGAGCCTCACCTAAGTTTCCAGGTGGAGGGGTAGCTGTACGCATGCAGAACATCCGGGTCGTCATCGGCCTCACTGTCATAGGCGGCCTGTTGGCGGGCTGTTCCGGGGGTGGAGGCGGGGGGAGTGCCGCGAGCCGACAAGCGCGCAGCGAGGTCGCCGGTTCCGCGCAGGGGGCGACCGCCGCCCCCGCGAGGCTCGGCGACGGCCTGGGCAGCACGGCCGAGGACGGCGAGTTCCCGCGCACGGTCAAGCACTATGAGGGCGCGACGAAGATCGCCTCGCGGCCCGAGCGGATCGCCACCATCAGCACCGGCCAGCTCGACGACCTGCTCACGCTCGGCACCGTCCCCGTCGCCACCACCCGCGCCGACAACGCCGGGCTCCTCCCCGACTATCTGGGCGACGCCTATCCCGAAGAGCGCGACGCGCTGGCGGGAATGGACGACATCGGCACCCGCTCCGCCCCCAACCTGGAGAGCATCGAAGCGGCGAAGCCCGACCTGATCCTCGTCAACGACACGCTCGCCGACCTCTACCCCAAGCTGTCCAGGATCGCCCCGACCGTCGTCACCAAGGGGCAGGGGATCAACTGGAAGCGCGACTTCCTCATGGTCGGCGCCGCCGTCGGCAAGCAGCAGCAGGCGCGGCGGGAGCTCGACGCCCTCGCGGCCGACGCGAAGGAGGAGGGGGACAGGGTCGGAGCGTCCGGCATCGACGTGTCCATGCTGCGCTTCACCCCGGGGCGCACCAGGATGTTCGGCGTCTCCTCCTTCACCGGTTCCCTCGCGGTCGACATGGGTGTCGGGCGGCCCAGGGCCCAACGGTTCACGGCCATCTCACAGAACCTCAGCGCCGAGCGCATCGACCTCGCGGACGGCGACTGGATCTTCTACTCCGTCCAGGGCGACGCCGCCAAGACCGACGCCGGCAGTGTGCTCGCCGGCTCGCTGTGGAAGTCCCTCAACGGGGTCAAGGCCGGCCATGCCGTGAAGGTCGACGACGACCCCTGGTACCTCAACGCGGGACCCACCGCTGCCCGCCTCGTCGTCGACCAGCTCACGGATGCCCTCGCCAAGTGAACTACCGCACAGTACAGGTGAGTTGGCTCGGTGCGGCGCTGGCGCTCACCCTGTTCGCCGTCGCCCTCAGCCTCGCCGTGGGAACCCGTCCGGTGCCGTTGTCGGCCGCGCTCGACGCGATGGTCGGCCACGCCGACGGCCCGGACGCCCTCGTCGTACGGACCCTGCGGGTTCCGCGCACCGCCGTCGGACTCGCCGGCGGCGCCGCGCTCGGCATCGCCGGGGCCGCCCTCCAGGCCGTCACCCGGAATCCGCTCGCGGACCCCGGCGTGCTCGGCCTGAGCCACGGTGCCGCCGCCGGGGTCGTGCTCGCCACGGCGACCGGCGTCGTCGGTGGGTTCTCCGGGGCCGTGTGGTTCGCGTTCTGCGGCGCCGTCGTGGCCGCCTGCGCGGTCTACGCCGTCTCGGCGCGTGGTCGGGGCGGCGCCTCGCCGGTCAAGCTGGCGCTCGCCGGCACCGCGTGCGCGGCCATGATCAGTGGGCTCAACACGGTTGTCCTGACGGCGAGTTCGGACACCCTCGACCAGTACCGGTTCTGGCAGGCGGGATCCCTCGCGGGCCGCGACGGGGCGACGGTGCTCCAGATGCTGCCGTTCCTGGTCGTCGGTGCCCTCCTCGTCCTGGGCTGCGCGCGCGGCCTGGACGCGCTCGCCCTCGGCGGCGACACCGCGCTCGCCCTCGGCCACCGCGTCCACGCCGTGCGGGTGTGCGCCGCGCTCGGCGCCACGCTGCTGACCGCGGCCGCCGTCGCCGCCTCGGGCCCCCTGGCGTTTATCGGCCTGATCGTCCCGCACTTGGCCCGACGGCTGATCCGCGGCGGGCATCGCGTGCTGTTGCCGCTTTCGGCGCTCCTCGGCGCCGCGCTCCTGCTGGTCGCGGACGTGGTCGGCCGGATCCTGCGTCCGCCGGGAGAGGTGCCGGCCGGCGTGCTGACCACGCTGATCGGTGTGCCCGTCCTTGTGGTCCTCGTACGACGCAGGGGGGCACCCGCATGACCGCGCAGGCGATACGGGCGGACCGCCCGGAGCAGTGTGCGACCGCGTCGGCTCCCGCCCCCGGTGTGTCCGTGGTGCGCAAGGGCCGCAACTCGCTGCTGCTGCACCGCCGTTCGGCCGCAGTCGCAGGCGTCCTCGCGGTGCTGCTCGGCGCCGTCATGCTGTTGGCCGCCTGCGCCGGACAGGTGTGGATCGCCCCCGGCGCCGTCCTGCACGAGCTGATCTCGGGACCCGGGCCGCACGCCCTGGTCGTCTCCGAACTGCGCGTGCCGCGGATCGTGCTCGGCGCCCTGGTCGGTACCGCGCTCGGCGCGTCCGGCGCTCTCGTGCAGACCGTCACCCGCAACCCGCTCGCCAGCCCGGACGTCCTCGGCGTCGGGCACGGCGCGGCCGCCGCCACCGTCGCCCTGCTGGTCACGGGCACGGTCACCGCGCCCGCCGCGCTCCCGATGGCCGCCGTGGCCGGGGGCCTCGGCGCTGCCGCGCTCGTGTACGTCACGGCGTGGAGGCGCGGCGGCATGCAGCCGACATGCTTCGTGCTCACCGGAGTCGGCCTCGGCCTCGGCCTGTCCGCCGTCGTCCAGCTCTACCTCGCCGACAGCGAACTCGACGCCGCCGAACAACTCAAGCTCTGGCTCGCGGGCAGTCTCAACGGGCGGGGCCGGCAGCAGGCCGTCCCGCTCGTCTGCGTCCTGCTGCCCGCCGCCCTGACCTTGCCCTGGGCGGCCCGCTCGGGGCGGGTCCTCGCCCTGGGCGACGACACCGCGGCCGCTCTCGGTGCGCCGGTGGGCCGCATGCGGCTCGGCCTGACCCTGCTGGGGGTGATCCTCGCCGCGGCGGCCACGGGGGCCGCGGGCCCCATCGGCTTCGTCGCGCTCACGGCACCCCAGCTCGCGCGCCGTCTGGCCCGCACACCCCAACTCCCGCTCATCTGCTCGGCGTTGACCGGCGCGCTCGTCATCGTCATCGCCGATACCGCTGCCCGGACGGTACTTGGGCCTCTGGAGATCCCGGTGGGCGCGCTCACGGCACTGGTCGGAGGGCCGTACCTCCTGTGGTTGCTGGGCCGGCGCGGGCGTACCGGCGCGGGGGTCGGTATGTGAGCGAGGTTTCCGGTGGCCGGGCGCGGTGTCGGTCTGCATCACGCCGACCAGTGCCGCGTCGCCCGGTGGCCAGGGCACCCCGGACGCCTGAACAATGAGAACGAAATTGTTGACAATTCTGTTCGTCTAGATTTAGCGTCGACAACGCACTCACTCAGGGAGGGCAGATGCCGGAGGAAGTCCGTCCGGGCTCCGGGGAGCAGGCCAAGCAGTACGCGCTGGGCCAGCTGCGCAACGCGATCGCGCGCGGCGAGATGTCACCGGCCCAGCGGCTGGTGGAGAGCGAACTCGCCGAGCAGTACGACGTGACGCGGGCGAGCATCCGCGCGGCGCTGCTGGAGTTGGCCGCGGAAGGCCTGGTCGAGCGGATCCGCAACCGCGGCTCGCGGGTTCGGGTCGTCACGGTCGAGGAGGCCGTGGAGATCACCGAGTGCCGGATGGCGCTCGAAGGGCTGTGCGCGGCCAAGGCGGCGGAGGAGGCCACCGACGCGCAGCTCGACGAGCTCGCCGGGCTCGGTGACGCCATGTCCAAGGCGGTCGCGAACAGCGATCCGATGGCGTACTCCGAGCTGAACCAGGAGCTGCATGCCCGGGTCCGGGACATCAGCGGCCAGCACACGGCAGTCGGCCTCCTGGAACGACTCAACGCACAACTGGTGCGCCACCGCTTCCAGTTGGCGCTTCGGCCGGGGCGTCCGCAGCAGTCCCTGGGTGAGCATCTGGCGATGATCGAGGCGATCCGCGCCAGGGACCCGCAGGCGGCCGAGACGGCCGTCCGCGCCCACCTCAGGAGTGTGATCGACGCGCTGCGCGCCGACTGACGCTGTCTTGGGGCGGGCTCGACACCTGTCACCTAGAGAGATGCAGCACATGACCAACGGCCATACGCAGGCCATCCCACCTCGATCTGCCCAGCGGAACGCGGGGCCCAACCCGGGGCTCGCCCACAAGACCATGGCCGAGGCGTACATGCGCCCGTACCCGCAGATCGCGAAGGAGCTCGCCTGATGCCCGGCGTCATCGTCACCGACCCGCCGAAGGCCGAGGCCAAGGACGTCGAGGCGCTCGCCGGGTACGGGGTCGCCACCGTCCACGAGGCCATGGGCCGCACCGGCCTCCTCGGCCACCATCTGCGCCCCAACCAGCAGGACACGCGCATCGCAGGAACCGCGGTGACCGTGCTGTCCTGGCCCGGCGACAACCTCATGATCCACGCGGCCGTGGAGCAGTGCGGCGAGGGCGACATCCTCGTCGTCACGACCACGTCGCCGTCCACGGACGGCATGTTCGGCGAACTGTTCGCGACGGCGCTGCGGCGGCGCGGTGTGCGCGGAGTCGTCACCAATGCCGGTATCCGGGACACGGCGGAGCTGCGCGGGATGGGCTTCCACGCCTGGTCGGCGGCCGTGTCCGCGCAGGGCACCGTGAAGGCGACGGGCGGCAGCGTCAACGTACCGGTCGTCATCGGGGGCGAGATGGTCCGTCCCGGTGATGTCATCGTCGCGGACGACGACGGGGTGGTGGTCGTGCCGCGCGAGCGCGCCCGTGACACCGCGGAGAAGTCGCGGGCCCGGGAGGAGAAGGAGGCGGCGACCCGCGCCGCCTTCCTGGACGGTCAACTGGGCCTGGACCGCTACGGGTTGCGCGAGACGCTTCAGCGGCTCGGGGTCGAGTACCGCACGTACGAGGAACACACGTCGTGACCGGTGCGAAGGGATCCGGAACGGACGGTGTGCGTTGTCTGCTGATGCGCGGCGGCACCTCCAAGGGCGCCTACTTCCTCGCAGGTGACCTGCCCGCCGAACCGGCCGCCCGTGACGAGTTGCTGCTGCGGGTGATGGGCAGCCCCGACCCGCGCCAGATCGACGGCATCGGCGGTGCCCACCCGCTCACCAGCAAGGTGGCCGTGGTGTCACCCTCGGGCGATCCGGACGCCGATGTCGACTTCCTGTTTCTCCAAGTGAACGTCGACGAACCGGTGGTGTCGGACCGTCAGAACTGCGGCAACATCCTCGCCGGCGTCGGCCCGTTCGCGGTCGAGCGCGGCCTGGTGCCGGCACGGGACGGCGAGACCTCGGTCCGTATCCGCATGGTCAACTCGGGCGACCGGGCCACGGCCACGTTCCCCACCCCGGGCGGCCACGTCGATTACACGGGTGACGCGGAGATCTCCGGCGTACCCGGAACGGCGGCCGCGGTGGTCATCGAATTCCCGCCGGGGGAAGGTGTGTTGCTGCCGACGGGGAGGGTGCGGGACACCGTCGCGGGCGTCGAGGTGACCTGCGTCGACAACGGCATGCCGACCGTGCTGATCCCCGCCGAGTCCTTGAAGTTCACCGGATACGAGGACCCCAACGACCTGGAGGCGGACGCTGAGCTGGCGGATCGACTGAGTGAAATCCGGCTCGTGGCAGGGGAGTTGATGGGCCTCGGCGACGTCTCGGACGCCACCGTGCCCAAGCTGACCCTGCTCGCCCCGCCCCGGCACGGCGGCGCCGTCACCACCCGTACGTTCATCCCCGTGCGCTGCCACACCTCCATCGGCGTGCTCGGCGCGGCGAGCGTGGCGGCGGGCCTACGGATCGACGGCAGCGTGGCGGACGGCATCGCTCAACTGCCCGCCGACGGCGACCGGTTGCGCATCGAGCACCCCACCGGCTTCACCGACATCGAAGCCGGCCTCACCGAAGGCGCGGACGGCCTGCCGGCGGCCCGGCGCACCGCCGTCGTACGCACGGCCCGCAAACTCTTCGACGGCACGGTCTTCCCGCGCGCCGCATCCACCCGACCGGGAGGTCAACGATGACTCCGCCCCTCGGCGACATCGCGCACATCGGCCACGCCCAGCTGTTCACCCCGGACCTGGACGCCAGCGTCGGCTTCTTCACGGATTTCCTGGGCCTGACCGTCTGCGGCCAGGACGGCGACACGGTCCACCTGCGCACCTTCGACGACTACGAGCACCACAGCCTCGTCCTCACCGCCCGCGAGCAGCCGGGCCTCGGCCGGATCGCGCTGCGCACCTCCAGCGAGGAGGCACTTCAGCGCCGCGTCAAGGCGGTCGAGGAGTCCGGCGGCACCGGCCACTGGGCGGAGGACGAACCGGGCATCGGCAAGCTGTTCGTCACCACCGACCCGGACGGCCATGAGCACGCCCTGTACTGGGACAGCGAGCACTACCGGGCCCCCGACGAGCTCAAGCCGGCCCTGAAGAACCAGCCGCAGGCCAAGCCCAACCGGGGCGTCGGAGTCCGCCGCCTCGACCACGTCAACTTCCTCGCCTCGGACGTCGCCCTCAACGCGGACTTCCAGCGCGATGTCCTCGGCGCACGCCCCACCGAGCAGATCCGGCTCGACACCGGCCGCATCGCGGGCAAGTGGCTGACCTTCACCAACAAGTCGTACGACGTCGTCTACACCGAGGACTGGACGGGCGCCAACGGCCGCCTGCACCACATCGCCTTCGCGACCGACACCCGCGAGGACATCCTGCGCGCCGCCGATCTCGCCATCGACACCGGCGTGTTCATCGAGACGGGCCCGCACAAGCACGCCATCCAGCAGACGTTCTTCCTCTACGTCTACGAGCCCGGCGGCAACCGCATCGAGCTGTGCAACCCGCTCACCCGCCTCGTCCTCGCCCCGGACTGGCCGCTGATCACCTGGACCGAGGAAGAGCGCAAGAAGGGCCAGGCCTGGGGCCTGAAGACCATCGAGTCCTTCCACACCCACGGCACTCCGCCGCTGCAGCCCTGATCGGGACTGACCTGTGCGTTTCGGCTCCGGGGCGGCTGACCGCTTCCGGAGCCGCTCCGTTCCCTTGGCGTGCGCGTCACACCTCACGGACAGAAGGAAACGAGGAAACAAAGGTGTCCTCCTCTTCCGCAGCGACCTCGGTCGGGGCATCCGCCCCGTCCCGTCGCAGCCGCACTGTCGTCATCGCCCTGTGTTGGGCGCTGGTGTTCATCGACGGCATCGACACGTTCATCTACGGTTCCGCGCTGCCGCACATGCTCGGCTCGAAGGCGCTCGGCCTGGACGACGCCACCGCCGGTGACATCGGCAGCTACACCACCCTCGGCATGCTGGTCGGCACGATCCTGTCCGGCACCGTCAGCAACTGGGTGGGCCGCCGCAAGACCGTCTTCACGTCGGTCGTGATCTTCACCATCGCCACCGTCGGCTGCGGACTCGCACAGAGCGCCGGGGTGTTCGGCCTCTTCCGCCTGGTGTGCGGCTTCGGTCTCGGGGCGCTGCTGCCGATCGCCATCTCGTACGGGATGGAGTTCACCACCGGTGCCCGCAAGGCGCTGGCGACCGGTGTCATCATGACCGCCCACCAGACCGGTGGCGCCGTCGCCCCGCTGCTCGCGCTGTGGCTCATCGACGACTTCGGCTGGCGCTCCGCGTTCCTCGTCGGCGCGATACCCGCGCTGATCTTCCTGCCGCTCGCCCTCAAGATGCTGCCCGAGTCGCCCACCAACCTGCTCACCCGCGGCCGCACCGCGGACGCGCAGAGCCTGGCCGGGGAGTACGGCCTCGTCCTGCCCGAGCCCAAGGGGCACGCGGCGGACATGCTGGAGAGCATCAAGGCCCTCTTCCGCGACCGCCAGTGGCTGACGACGCTGTGCTTCTGGCTCACCTCCTTCGCGGGCCTGCTGCTCGTCTACGGTGTCGGCCAGTGGCTGCCGAAGATCATGGGCGACCTCGGCTACGAGACCGGCGACTCGCTCCTGTTCTCCACTTTCCTCAACGTCGGCGGCATCGTCGGCATGCTGGTCGCCGGTCGCCTCGCCGACCTCGTCGGCCCGCGCCGCATCGTCATCATCTGGTTCGCTCTGACCGCGGTCTTCGTCTACCTGATGGGTGTGCACATGTCGGTGGGCGTGCTGTACGGCGTCGTCTTCCTCGCCGGGCTGCTCCTGTTCAGCGGCCAGACGATGGTGTACGCGACGGTCGGCTCCCACCACGTCGAGGAGGATCGGCCGACCGCGCTCAGCTGGGTCGCCGGGATGGGCCGCTTCGGCGCCGTCTTCGGCCCGTGGATGGGAGGTCAACTGCTCGCCGCCGGCCACGCCGACCTGGGCTTCTCGATGTTCGCCGTGGCGGCCGTGTTCGGCGCGGTGATGATGGCGCTGGCCGCGCTCACCATCCAGGTCCGGGCGCCCCGGCGCTCGCCGGCTGACGCGTCCGTACGTGACTGGGGCCCATCACCTCGGCGATCCACGCGATGAAGTCCGCCGGATCGGTGTTGGCGCCGTGCCCGCGGCGGTCGGCATAGACCAGGTAGACGGCGACCTGGGCGTCCTCGATCCTGCCCGCGGTGCCGGTGCACTGTCGCTGGACTCCAACGGTGTCGGTGCCCTTCTTCACGTCGCCGGTCTCGTCGACCACCAGCACCGCCTCGTCGGCGTGCAGATGCTGCATGCCGTCCGGGGCCCTGTCCCCGGCCCACTCGGCGATGGCCCAGCAGTTCTTGCGCGGCAGGTCCGACAACAGGCCGAGTACCAATTCCCGGGCTCGGCGTCGGGATTCGACCCGTGTGAAGCGTCCCGCTTTCCGGCCCAACAGGCCCTCGAACGCCTCCTGCCGGCAGGCGGGGTCTACGCTGTGACCTGAGGCCACCGCATGATCGTTTGTCTTCACCAACCGAAGATCAACGGTGGTCGCACCCGTCTCCACACCGCGTCAGGTCGCGCAGCGTCTGCCTGCCGGCCTGTGTATCGGAGGGCTTGTGCAACGTGGCGAAGTCTGGTGGGTCCAGTTCGACGAGCGGAGGTTGGTCGTACTGCTGTCCGGAGACGACGCGTCCGGGTTCCAGGTGATGCAGGTCGTCGCTCCGGCGGGCCTCGACATCAGCGGTCTGGGCATCGAAGTGACGGTCGGCGCCGGTGAAGGGCTGCCACTCGAAGGCGTGCTGCGGCTCGCGTTCCCCCGCCCAGGCTTCACCCCGTGCACGTGGCTGACCACCGTGTCCCGGGACGACCTGATCGAGCGGGCGGCCGTCCTGTCCTCCAAGAAACTCAGCGAGATCGACGACGCCCTCCGACTCGGTGAACAAGCACAGGAGCAGGCCCCGGCAATGATCGCGAACCTCAGCGAGATAAGGAATGCCCTCCGTCGCGGTGAGCTCGGGTAGACGGAGAAGGAGCCGACGCCCGCGACGGCATGGGCGATCTCGGGCGAGACGATCCACGCTGGACACCTGCCGCCCCGACGCCCCTCACCGTCGAGATCACGATCTACGGCTGGAGTACCTCGCCGACGCGGGCACCGCAGGAAACACGACCACTGAGTCGTCTTTGTCGCGAGCGATGGCAACCGCGACGTCTGCCGCGCCGTCGTCGACCTTGAAGTCCATGTTGACCTGGCCGTTGACGATCGACTTTGCGGAGACCGTCACCCCGTACCGCTTGCCTTCCGACGCCAACTGGCAACGGATGACGGCATCCACCTTCGCCGGGAGGCCCTCCGGGCAGGCGAAGGCGTCGGGCGCCTTGCCGACCTGCGCCGTCAGGGCGGCCATTCTGGGTGTTGGGCCTGCGGCGGTGATGGGTTCGCGCGCTCTGTGGCGCACGCTAGGCGTTGCTCCACCCGGCCTGCCTGGAATACACGTCAAGCAGGTCCACCACGAAGACGAGGGTTGAGCCCGCCGGAATCAACGGCGAGGGCGACTGGTTGCCGTAGCCGAGACGCGGGGGAACGATGATCTCGCGCCGACCGCCGACCTTCATGCCCCGCACTCCCCGGTCCCAGCCTTTGATGACCCTGCCACCGCCTACGGCGAACTTGAACGGCTCGCCCCGGTCCCAGGAGGCATCGAATTCCTTCCCGGACTCGAAGGTCACCCCGACATAGTGGGCCTTGACCACCATGCCGGGTTTCACCTCAGCTCCGTCCCCGACGATCAGGTCCCGGATGGTCAGTTCGGCAGGAGCGTCACCTTCCGGAACATCGACCTCGGGCTTCCTCAGTTCACTCATTGCCGCCTCAGCACTCTCCGTCGGGACCCTTGCACGGACCAGCCGGACACGTGGACACCCATCCAGCAGATGGCCACGCTACCGAGGATTGCGATCCACGGAGCACGTCACATCCGGCGGCCACACGTGATGATGGCGCTCCTTGAGAATGGGTCTGGGCGACATCTCGTGACGGTCACGATCGCAACACGACGCGGGTACGCAGGAGTTGGAACGTTCCGCTGCCGTACATCTGCCGCTTGATCGTCTTAAACGGTGGACGTGTCCCTCGACGACGCCGGAGCTGTAGGTGAGCGTGAGCCCTGCGGTGGCGGCGTCGAGGTCCTGGCGCAGGAACCCGGCGAAGTTGCGGATCGGCGCCGGTACGTCCTGCTCGGCCTGGCGGATCCACTCCAGCAGCAGGTCGCCGTGCCGGTGGCGGACGAGTTCGTGGAAGACGCGGGCGAGGTCGCAGGCCCGGGCGATGTCCGGGCAGGCGAGGCGGACTTGGAGGAGCTCTTCCTCCTGGTGGTCCGTGAGTGCATCGCGGGGCCGCATGATCCAGCCGGTGATCTTGCGTGGGCTCGGGATGTCCGCGCGGACCGGCTCGGCGTTCCCGGCCGGCAGCGCGGCGAGGTACTTGCGGACCACCGCACGGCTGCCGCGGTAGCCGCGGGCCTGGAGTTCCAGGAACAGACGGCTGCCGCTGACCCGGCCTCCGGCCTCGGCGAAGCGGGTGTTGAGGTACGGCTGGCGGCGCACGGTCTGCCGGTTCAAGGGCCAGCTTCTGCGTGAAGTGCAACGGGGCCAGGACGGTGTCAACGTCCCGGCCGTCTTCGCCGTCGTCGTCCCCACCACGCTGCCGACCTTGATGCAGTACCGTTCGGCCGCCGGCAGTTGCTCGACGGCCTCACGGCAGGGTTCGGCAAGTAGCCGGATGGCGGGGACCGGGAAGGCCTATTCCTCGACCTGATTCGGGTCGACCGGAATCTCGGGTGCCGTATTCTCGGCGCGCTCCTCGGCCTTCAACTGCCGCGCCACGGTCCCACAGCAGCGGTTGAACTGGTTCTGCCAGTCCGTCTTGAACATGTCGTAGCTGGACTGGCCGACCAGCTTCAGGTCCGACTCGTCGTTGTGCCAGACGCCGTTGCTCGTCCAGTTCGAGGAGCCGACGAACACGACTCTGGAGTTGGACGCCCCCGCGTAACCGCCGCTGACCATCATGTACTTGTCGTGCGTGTAGTGCAGAGCGTTGCCGTTCGCGTCGACGCCGCGGGTGGTGTCGTGCACGTCGATATTCGGCCGGTCCTTCAGGTAGTTCTGCACGCTGCCGTCAACCTGGCCGGCGGTGAAGAGTATCTGTATCTTCACGCCGGTTTTTGCCAGGCTCACCAGCTTCTTCGGCAGCTCAAGATAATTCCGGTCGCCGGGCTGCCCGTGAGAGGTCCACTCGAACATGGCGATGTTGATCGTGGCCGGCGCCTTGATGTTGTTCAGGAAGTCGACCCAGGTGTCGCTTCTGGAGCGATCCTTGGGCCACTGATAGGAGGGCGGGGACAGCGTCCTGGCGTCCTGGCCGCTGGTGGAGTCGTAGTAGTCGGGCGCCAACGGGCCCGGGCCGTTGAGCGCCCCCTTGGACATGGCCGTGAAGTAGCGGACGTAGGAGTTGTACAGGTCGACGTTGCCCTTGACCGTGGCGCCACTGTTCCACGCGGTTCTGGCCTGGGCGGAGGTGGGGTTGGCGCTGCTGACGGTCACGGTCCTGTTCGCGTCGCTCCCGCCGCTGAGCATGTAGTACTTCGCGTGCAGGGCGGAGCCGGAGAAGTGGGACAGGCAGCCGCCCGGGCACAGCGCGGCGAAGCTGGAGGCTTGCGGGTCGTTGCCCAACTCGGTGACTATCGACTGCCAGATCGCATTGTCGCTGTGAGAGTCCATCAGCGCCTTCACTATGACGCCGCGTTGGTGCGCGGCGATCAGGGCGTTGGCGAAGTCGGGGCCCGGGTTCGTGCTGCCGATCGAGTACATGGCGACGCGTATGGTCTGCCCGCAACTGGCGCTGTTGATCGATTCGATGATCGGGCCCATGATGTTCATCTGGGCGTCGGCGTCCTCGGGGTCGCTGAAGACCGGGCCCGGTCTCGAGGTGAACGTCCGGGAATCGCAACTGAGCGGAGGCTTGGCCTTCTTGACCGCCGCGTGCGCCACTGTAGGTGTCAGCGCGGTGACGGCCAGAGCGGTGATCAACGTGAGCGTACGCTTCATGGACGGGCCTTTCGTTGGGTTGTTGACGATGACGATGACGAGCCGTGGTGTTGCTGTGCTGATCGACCCATGAGTGGTCGAGGAGGTGGCCTTGGTGGCCGGCGTCGTAGCACGGGCAGGCCTGTCCTGCAGTGCGGTGTGACGGGATCGCCCCTCATCCGGCCGGATGAACTACTCATGGCTTCGGATCAGTTGGCGGTGTTCGCCCCGGACGTCGGGTATTCGTCGCCGTTGATGTCGTTCGCGGCGAGGGTGGCGCCACAGGGGTCGTGAGGGGAGGCCGCGGAGCCGGCGATGGCGGTGCCGGCGGGCAGGCCGCGGGCCGAGTCCTGGAGGATCGCGACGGTGGCGTCGTCGAGGTCGGTACCGGCCTTCTCGTACTCGGCGCCGATCGCCAGGTCGTCGAAGCCGTCGGGGGTGAAGTCGCCGTCTGCGCTGACCCGGCCGAAGCCGTCACCCGCCTCGGAGGAGCCGGGTGAGGGGGTGGTGTTCTGGCTGGTGGTGCGCTTGGCCGACGTGATGCCGTTCGCCGATGCGTACAGGGCGACGAAGTCCCCGGCGTTCTTTTGCCCGGACGCAGTGGCGCTGCCGATGGAGAACGCGACGTCGCCGTAACTCTCCCCGTTGAAATCCGCCTTGTGGTGCGTGACGGAGTTCGCCGCGCCGGCCGTGCGCGCCGACGCGGCGAGGAGGCCGCCGGTCAGGGGCGTCGCCGAGGCGTTCGCTGTGGCGACGCGGATGCGCGCCGGAGGCCGGGTGGTAGGGCGGCGTATGTGCTTGGGCATGCGTTGAGCTCCTGCAGGGGACAGAGGCGTCCGGCGGACATCCCGCTTCGACGAGGTGTTGGTCCGTTGGTGTTTGCCCTAATTTGTTCCAGGCGTGACCCACCGTTCGGCAAACAGGAGACTCGTAAAGGCGTCCGAGGGTTGTACGAGAAAGTCGGGAAGTGGCCGCGAAGTTGCGAAAGTTGAGCCAGCGGGCGAGCCAGTCGCCGGGGGCGTTCAGTGGGCTGCTGGTGGGCTGGCCGGTTGCCGGTGTCGGGCTGAGTGCCGTACTCGGGCAGGTAGAGAGCTGGCCCGAGCTCGCCCGGTCGGTGAGGGTGCGGGCGTCGGTCTTGCCGCGGCCGGGGTGCGGGTCGGTCAGCCGGCGCATGGGCGGGCCCGGCAGGTAGGCGACTTCGCGGCCGCACCCGCCGTCGGCGGCCCGCTGCCCACCCAGGCGTATGTCGGTGGAGCCGACGAAAGTCCGGTGCCTCAGGCCGAACTCGTCCTGGATGCAAGCGGATCCATGCGCGCTCGCGACATCGACGGCGGCTCCAGGACGGCCGCGGCGAAGCAGGCGTTCAACGAGGTGCTCGACGCGGACAACCGGCGAGGTGGAGCTCGGGATCAGGACGCTCGGGGCCAACTACCCTGGAGGCGACCGGAAGAGGGGCTGCAAGGAAACCGGTCGGCTCTACCCGGTTGGTTCATTGGACCGTACGGAGGCCAAGACGGCCGTGGTCACCGACCAGCCCACCCTCACCCTCGACAACGGCGTCATGACAGCAGCCTTTGGGCTCGGTGTCCTGCTGCCAACGTCCCCTCGACCTGGTCGGGTGGGCCCGCACGGAGTCCGTGCCGGACTGCCGTAACGCCTGTGCGTAACGCACCACGAAGTCTGAAGCCGCTCAGGGGCGGCGTGTGGCGCTGTGGTCGTTGCTGGCCTTCTCGTCCGGCTGGTGGTGGTCGCCGTCGAGTGTGGCGGCCCAGCTGGCGAGCAGCTTGAGGCCATCTGCCGATGGGGTGCCGGACTCGGCGCTCATCGCGGTGAGGGTCAGACCGGGATCGGTCGGCACGGGAAACGCTTCGAAGGCGAGGGTGAGGTCGCCGACCGCGGGGTGGTGGAAGCGCTTGAGGCCGGAGTGGTGCAGGCGCACGTCGTGCGCGGCCCACAGCGAGCGGAACTCCGCGCTGCGGGTGGAGAGTTCGCCGACCAGGTCCGTGAGGTCGCGGTTGTACGGGTCCTGTCCCGCCTCGGTGCGCAGGAGGGCGGCGGCCGCGGCCCTCTGGTGGTCGAGTTCGGTCATGTACTGCTCGGCACCGGGGTTCAGGAACTGGTAGCGGGCCATGTTGACCGGCCGCGCGGGGTCCTGGAACAGCGGCCAGTACAGGGCCTTGCCGAGCCGGTTGGTGGCGAGGATGTCGAGGCGGCCGTTGCGGATGAACGCGGGCGCGTCGGTCATCGCGTCGAGGAGCTGTTGCAGGGCGGGGCGGATGGGCTGCGCCGTGCGGCGGCGGGCGGGCCGGCGGGGCGCGCTGGCCGCCCGGGCCAGGTCCATGAGGTGGGCACGCTCGGACTCGTCGAGCTGGAGTGCGCGGGCCAGGGAGTCCAGGACGGCTTCGGAGGTGCCGGAGAGGTTTCCGCGCTCCATGCGGGCGTAGTACTCGGCGCTGACCCCGGCGAGCATCGCGACCTCCTCGCGGCGCAGCCCCTTGACCCGGCGGTGGCCCGCGACGGGCAGGCCCGCCTGCTGCGGGGTGATCTTGGCGCGGCGGCTGGTGAGGAACTCGCGGACCTCGCTTCGGTTGTCCATGTCTTCGAGGCTACGACGATCGCGGCGTGCGAGGGGTGCCCTGCCAGTACACGTAACAGCGGGTCCTTCCGCACGTGCGTGACCTGCCGTTTCATCGATGTCAGGCCAGCAGACGGCCGCCGCTGCAGCAAGTGGCACGCGCCGCCCGGGCAAGGCGGAACGGAAGGCGATGTCACTGCCCGCGGTTGCGGGAACACGCTGGGGCTCCGCACGGAAAGGAGTGGGTGATGGCGGAAGACAAGCAGCCCGAAGGGCTGCGTCCGCAGCCCGGGAAGCTCGCCCTCCGTGTAGGCAAGGCAAGGCCCTCTCCGTGATCACGGTCGCCTGCCGCGTCCTGGGGACCGTCCCGCCTCTCTCCATCTCTCTCCATCCCACGCCATCTCACGGACATCGAATCCTCCGGCCCTCCCCGCACCGCCAGTACTGCACCCCTCGCGATTACGGAAATGATCATGCGCGCAACCGTCCTTCACGCCCCGCACGACGTACGGATCGAGGACCGGCCCAAGGCCACCCTCCAGCTACCCACCGATGCGGTGATCCGCACCGTCGCCACGTGCGTGTGCGGCTCGGACCTGTGGGACTACCGAGGCATCAACGGCTATCGGGCCATGGACGAGCGCCGCGCCATCAAGACCCTGCTGCACCCCTGAAACACCCCTCGAACACACCCCTCCAGCACACCCCTCCACGCGGCGGCGCCCCGCACCTCGGGCCCGCCCGCCCCAGAGATCGGAACCCTGAGTATGAACCCGCAGTACAACTTCGAAGGCCAGGTCGCCCTGGTCACCGGCGCCGCCTCCGGAATGGGCCTGGCCGCCGCCCGCGCCTTCGCCGAGGCCGGTGCGGCCGTCGTGCTGGCCGACATGAACGAGGCCGCCGTGCAGGCGGCCGCGAAGGAGCTCACCGACGCCGGGCACCAGGCCATCGGCGTGGGGTGCGACGTCACGGACGAGGAGCAGGCCGCCGCCATGGTCCAGAGCGCGGTGGACACCTACGGCCGCCTCGACATGGCCTTCAACAACGCCGGCATCCAGGTCCCGCCCTCGGACGCCGCCGACGAGACGGCCGAGAACTTCGACCGCGTCAACAGCGTCAACCTGCGTGGAGTGTGGGCCGCCCAAAAGCACGAACTGCGCCAGATGCGCACCCAGGGCTCCGGCGCCATCGTCAACTGCTCTTCCCTCGGCGGGCTCGTCGGCCTGCCCGAGCGCGCCGCGTACCACGCCTCCAAGCACGGTGTGATCGGCCTGACCAAGAGCGCCGCGGTCGAGTACGCGCCCAAGGGCATCCGCATCAACGCGGTGTGCCCCGGCGTGATCGAGACCCCGATGGTCGCCGACATGCTCGAGGGACAGGCCGAGGCCATGGCCGCGATCATGAGCGAGCAGCCCATCGGGCGCCTCGGCCAGGCCGAGGAAGTCGCTGCGGCGGCCCTGTGGCTGTGCAGCCCCGGCGCCAGTTTCGTGGTCGGCGTCGCCCTGCCCGTCGACGGCGGATACACCACCCACTGAACACCGCCCCGAACCAGGGCACCCGGCCGGGGTGCGGCACGCTTACCACCACACCCCGGCGCCGGGCCGTCCCTGACTTGCCAAGGAGACCATCATGAGCACCTGGGACCCGGCACGGCTGCGCTCGTTCGCAGCAGTCGACGACCTGCACATCTCACCGTTTCGCGAGGACGGCGTCACCTGCGGCACGCCAACCTGGATCTGGTCCGTCGTCGCGGTCGGTGATCTCTACGTCCGCCCCTACAACGGCCCCGAATCCCGCTGGTACCGGGCCGCGATGACGCAGCGGGGCGGACGGATCCACATCGCCGGCACCGAGTACCCGGTGCGCTTCGACCCCGCCGACCCCGCCGCCGGCTCCGTCCTCGACGCCGTCGATGCCGCCTACCGACCAAGTACGCGCCCAGCCCGTACCTGGAGCCGATGCTCGGACGCGGCCCCCGCTCGGCGACCGTCCGCATCACGCCTGCCTCGTAGGCGGCCCCGCCAGGGGTGAGGGCGAGTCCTTCGGCCTCACTCTCGCCTTCCTGATGGGCCTTCACAGATCCCGTCCAGTCGCCCCACTACGCCCAACTCGCCGCGTGTGGCAGGGTGCTGCGTCGGTGGAGCAAGCACCATGTGGGCGTCGGCCACCGGTGGGCCGGCGTTGCCTGCCACCCGGTGTGCAGGTGGTCTGCACTCCTCCCTTCGGCATGGATGGGAGCAGGACTGATGGCCGACTACGTGATGGCTGCCACCGACGCGGACGGAAAGCGGCTCGGCGAGCGCACCCTCGCCACGGCGCCGGAACCTGGTGAAGCCGCCGCTCTGGGTGACAGTCATCGGTCCAACTATGTGTCGGTCCGCCACGGTCACGAGATCACCCTTTACGGAAGAGACGCCACCGGCGCCTGGACCCTCATCGCCGCCGACGCCCCCGCCCCTGTCGTCGTGGAACTGCGCCGGCAGCATGACGCCGCGTGCGGGCCGAGGCCGGCCTGGGACGACGAGCCCGCGTCCGGCCACGCGAACGCCCCTGCCGCGGACAACGCCTTTTCGCTGACCGCCATCGGCGTGGACGGCGAGCGGTTCGGGGAGCGCGTCAGCTCCACGACTCCCACGCACGCGGAGGCCGTCGCGTTCGGAGAGCTCCACGAGTCGGACTACGTGCTGTCGGGCCGCAACGACAGCGATGTGGTCACGCTCTACGGGCGCGACACCGACAGCTCGTGGTCAGTGCTCGCGGCCGACGTCGCGGTCGAGGCCGCCCAGGAGATCTGTCTCTGGTTCGATCTCACGCACCACTACCAGGGACCGTCGTCTGCCGCACGCCACCCGCTCGACGATGTCCCGGCGCCCGAGTACGGGCGGCTGACGGCGGAACAGGCGATCGCGCGGGTCGTGGAATATATCCAGGTACGTGGTCTGGACTACCCGACGCAGGGTCTGACGGCGGATCGTTTCGCGGCGGGCTGGAGTGTGTTCGCGCCCGTGGACGTCGACGACAGCGACCCGATGGCCTTCCTGGACATGCCGGTGGGCCGCTCCGTGTTCCTGATCAGCGACATCGGGCGGGTCAAGGAAATCTCCAGCTCGATCCCCCCGCACCAGGCGGAGCAGATGTTCACCGCCGAGGAGACCTACGTTCGCCGTCCCCCTGCCGGGGATCGGTTCATGACCGGTCTCAAGGACGAGGTGATGCGTCTCGAGGCCGAGTCGGGCAACGTCGCCGGCATCAGCTCGTTCACTGTCGAAGTCCCCTCTACGGAAGTGATCGCGGCCAGGGCATCCCAACTGGTCGGCCCGATCGCGCAGCAACTGGCCCTGCTCGGCCCGCCGGGATGGGACCGATTCACCGCCGTCTTCTCCTTCACCGTCTCCGCCGAGGTCGCCCACCTGCGCTTCCGCTCAGGGAAGCGGAGCACCGAGGTCCCCGTTCCCGAACAGGTGGCCGTGCTGGTCCGCCGGCAAAGACACCTCGCCGCGCGCATGCCGGCCGGACCGTGGTGGCGCCTGCAACTCTCCGTCAGCCACACCCCACAGACGGGCGCCAACGTCACGACGGACTACGACTACGGCGACGAGCCCTTCCCCGACGAAGACCTCCTGGCTCGCGAGCACTACCGCAACGACCTGGCTGCCTACCCCCGCGACCACACCCCCGCCTGGCTGTCCGCATACGTCTCAGGCACCGACGGCCCCGGCCACCCCAGCAACGCGCCAGGGGTCACCTCCCGTACGACGCCGGGGCCCACGGGACCCCGGAACAACGAGTCGGCAAAGCCCACCGAGCGGCACGCACCGGCCGGGCCGGCCGACGCGGGGCCGGTGCTCGATACACGAATCGGCCGCAAACCTCTCCACGCCAGTCCAGCGGCGATCACCTACGGCAAGAAGTCGATCGCGCTCGATCAGGTGGAATGGGTCGCCTACGCGGCGACCCACACCGCCACCAAGCGCTTCCTGTACCCGACGACCCACCACAGCACGTGGGACTTCCTGGTGGGCCGATACCCGTACTACGGCGCGCCCCTGGTCCGCGTGGACTTCTACGAGTCGGGCCGCCGGGCCGAACAGCCACCCGAGTGGGCCTTCCTGGTGAACCTGGTCAGGCAGTACGTGGAACCCCGCCTGCTCACACAGTTGCTCGCCCGGGTGCGCCGCGGCGAGACCATCACGGTCGGCGGCAGCGTGAACGTCAGCGAGGCCGGCATCACGTGCACCAGGCCACGGCTCGACCTGCCCTGGGAGTCCGTCCGCGTCACACACGACGGCATCATCCGCATCTACCAGACCGGTTCCGACAAACCACTGCTCAACGTCCCGCTGACCAATCCCAACGCGGTATTGATCCCCGACCTCTTCGCCGCACTGGCCTCCTGAAGACAGGCAAGATGAGGCGCAGGCCGCCGGTGCCCACGCTCGCCCGCCCCGTAGGGCCCGGCCTACGGGCCTCAACTGCCAGTCATTTGCAGGTCATCGACCAACCCCCAGCTCAACGCCCGGTCCGCCGGCAGCGCGCAGCCGGTGAGGACGAGGTAGAGCGTCCGCCAGCGGCCGATGCGCCGCGGAATGCTGACGGTTCCGCCGGCTCCGGGGATCAGGCCCATGCTGAGTTCCGGCAGGCGGAATTGGGTTCCGGGGGCGGCGACGATCCGGGAGGCGAAGGCCGGGAGCTCGATGCCGGCGCCGACGCAGCTGCCGTGTACGTGCACGGTGACCCGGTCGCGTAGCCGGTGCAGGGGACGTGCGGCGCCGCCGCGGGTGCGGATCATGTGCGCGGCCGCCAAGTCCGTGGCGATGCCGAACTCTCCGAGGTCGCCGCCGGAGCAGAAGGACGGGCCGTTGCCGTCCAGGATCACCTGGGTGATGGTGGGGTCGAGCAGGGCGATGTCGAGGGCGGAGACGAGTGCGTCGCGCAGTTCCCGGCCGTAGGCGTTGCGCCGCTCGGGCCGGTTGAGGGTGAGGTTCAGGACCTTGTCGTCGCGGGTGATGAGCACGGTGTCGGCCGTCGCGGGCGGTGGAGCCGGGCGAGGCCCGTGGGTGTGCAGCCAGTGCGCGAAGTCCGCTCCGGCGAGGAGGGTGGAATAGGAGAGCGATTCGGCGTCGAGCGCCTGGTCGACGGTGCTACGGGCTGCGGCGCGCAGGAGGCCGCCGAGTACAACTGCCGCCGCAGGATGGTCGGTTGCTGCGCGTTGCACGGACTGAGCCGCTGCTTCTGGGGCGTCCACGGTGACGGTGCGCAGGTCCGATTCCGTTTCGCCGGCGGGCGCCAGGGTCAGGTCCAGTACTTCGAGCAGGTCCGCGGGAGGGTGTGTCGTGCGGGTCAGCCCGACCAGCAGCCGGTCACAGCTTGCAGCCTGCTCCAGAGCGCGCCGGCGTACGGCTTCGGAGGCGGATTGCCGGTCCAGGTCGACGACGACGAGCGGGTCACGGATCGTTCCGTGTTCGTCGAGCAGTGTGGTGTGGGCCGCACCTGCCGCCAGTTCCTCGACAGTGATCAGTCCAGGGGGTGGTGTCACGGTTCTCCCTCCGGGCCCGGACGCGCCGGGACGTCGTGTGGTCCGTCGGACGTCCTGGGGCCGGGCGCCGCCGACCGGTCCCGTTCTTCGGTTGCCGTGGAGTCCGTGAAACCACGCCTGAGGACACCACACCGACCATGGCATCCTGGCATGGTGACACAGGTGTCCGAATCTCCTGCCGAAGCGGCGCGTGACTGGGCGGCGAGCGGAGCGATGTGGCTGACCGGCCATGGCGCCGGGCTGCCCATGGTGCCGGTGGGCCGCGCCGCCTCCTGGGCCGGGCGGATGGCTCGCCATGTCGAGCGGGCCGCTGTCGAGGCAGGGCGATCCGTACGGGTAGATGGCCGGCAACTCCTGGCGGAGCGTGCGGCGTTGACGGGCCGTGGCCGTCAGGGACGGCTGTCCGTGGGCGGCAGCTGTCGCCTGCTGCCCACCCGGGACGGCTGGGCAGCGGCGTCGTGCGCGCGTCCCGACGACCCGCTGCTGTGGAGCGCGCTCATTGGGCACGAGCTCGACGAGCTGCTGCCGCAGCGGATCAGCGACTGGCTGGACCGGCACAACGGCGCCGAACTGGACGAGCGCGCCGAGCTGTTGGGGCTCGCGGCCGGGTCGGTTCGCGCGATGCCGGGTACGGGAAGCGGACCAGCGGCCCGTGCGGTACCGGGCCCGGGGCGGCCGCGCTCGGTGCGCGGCATGCTGGTCGTGGATTTCAGCGCCCTGTGGGCCGGGCCACTGTGTGCACACCTGCTCGGCCTGGCCGGAGCGGAGGTGGTCAAGGTCGAGGTGCCGACCCGGCCGGACGGGATGCGTAAAGGCGAAGAGTCCTTCTACGATCTGCTCCACGCCGGGCACCGCTCAGTGGCCCTGGACCCCGCCGATCCGGCCGGCAGGGCGGCGATGCACGCGCTGGTGCGTCGCGCGGACATCGTCATCGAGGCGTCACGGCCCCGGGCTCTGGCCGGCTTCGGCCTGGATGCGGGGCAGGAGGTGGAGCGTGGCTGCACCTGGGTGTCGATCACGGCCTATGGGCGGGACTCGGACCGGGTGGGTTTCGGTGACGACGTGGCCGCCGCCGGCGGGCTGCTGGCCCTTGACCGCGAGGGCGCACCGGTGTTCTGCGGTGACGCGATCGCCGATCCGCTCACGGGGCTGACCGCAGCCGCGCTCGCGCTGTCCGAACCGCCGGGCGGGCGTGGTGTGTTGTGGGAGGTGTCCATGGCGGACGTGGTGGCAGCGACGTTGCCAGGGGAGTCGCTGCCTGTGGCGCACGTTTCGGCTGATGCGGACGGTTGGGTGGTGGACACCGGCGGGCAGACGGTTCCGGTGGCGCGTCCCGTGGCCCGTACGCCGCTCGGTGCCGCCGCCGAGATGGGCGCGGACACCACCACGGTGCTGCGCCGGCTCGGGATTCCCGCACCGTGACCGGACTGCTGATCCGCGACGCGGAACTCGACGGCGTGGTGCTCGATGTCCGGGTCGGGGCCGGGCGCGTACGGGAGTTGGGCCGGAAGCTGCCACGCGCGAGTGGCGGGGAGCGGGTGGTCCAGGCACGCGGGGGAGCGCTGCTGCCCGGGCTGACAGACCATCACCTGCACCTCTACGCCACCGCCGCCGACCTCGCATCGCTGCCCTGCGGCCCCGCCGCCGTGCAGGACGCCCAGGGACTCGCGGAGGCATTGCGCCGGGCCGCGCCGGACACACACGGCTGGATCCGGGGTGTGCGCTACCACGAGTCGGTGGCAGGCGAGTTGGACGCGGAGCGCCTTGACCGGCTGCGCGATGACCTGCCGGTCCGTGTCCAGCACCGTAGCGGTGCCCTGTGGGTGCTCAACTCCCGTGCCATGAACGCCGTTGGGCTGCACACGGCCGAGCACCCTGGTGTGGAGCGGGACGGCGAGGGCCGCCCCACCGGGAGGTTGTGGCGGGCGGACGACTGGCTGCGAACTCGGCTGCCTGCCACCGCGCCGCCCTCGCTCGCCGAGCTGGGGCGACGGCTCGCCCGATACGGAATCACCGCGGTCACCGACGCCACGCCCCGTCTTGATCAGGGCACGATCGACGCGCTCACCGAGGCGGTGGCCGTCGGTGAAGTGCCGCAGAGGGTCCAAGTGCTCGGCGCACCACTCGACGGAAGTCTCCGGCCGGACCGCGACCGGAACGGACCGGAGCCCGGCCCCTGGAAGATCGTGCTCGCCGACTCCGGTCTGCCCGACCTCGAACAGCTGACCCTGGCCATCGACGTTGCCCACCGCGCCGGCCGTCCGGTAGCCGTGCACTGCGTGACCCGGGTGTCACTGTTGCTGCTCCTCGCGGCCTTGGAGCAGGTCGGTACGTTGCCGGGTGATCGGCTTGAGCACGCGTCCCTGATCCCGGCCGAAGTCCTGCCCACCATCAGGGAGTTGGGCCTGAGTGTGGTGACACAACCGGGGTTCCTCGCCGATCGCGGAGACGCCTACTTGTCCGGCACCCCGGCGGACGAGCACGGCGACCTGTACCGCTGCGCCTCACTGCGCGCGGCGGGCGTACCCCTCGGCCTGTCCAGTGACGCGCCGTACGGGCCACTGGACCCGTGGGCGGTGATGCGGGCGGCCGTGCAGCGGGACACCCCGTCCGGAGCCGTCGTCGCACCGAGTGAACGGCTGGGGCCCGCGCAGGCGTTGGAGGGATACCTCTCCCCGGCACGGTGGCCGGGCAGCGCGCCCCACCGTATTGAGGGAGGGCGACGGGCCGACCTCGTACTCCTGCACACTCCGCTGGCGGAGGCATTGGCGCACCTGGATGCCGATTTGGTGCGGCTTGTTCTGATCGGTGGGCGGCCTGTGTACGAGGACGGTGACACAGGCTCTCGTCCGGCTGGCCGGCCGGGCCAGTGCTTGTAGGCGGTGATGCGGGCGGTCGGCGTGCAGTGGCCGACCAGTTGCGGAAGCGTGTCGTCGGCCGGCAGGAACGCAGAGAGCCTCGAAATGTCGGTGAGAACTGACACCGCGAAGGGGCGATCTCTAGCTCGGTTTCCACGCGGTGAGCTGGAAGAGCCGGGCAGTGTGCATGTAGGGAGGCCGGGCGGTGGTGGCGAGTTCGAGGCGTTCGAGGTCTGCGTAGAAGGCCGGTTCGTGCTTGCGTGCGTCGTCGGTGATGTAGTCGCAGAAGCTGCGGATGCCGTAGTGGGCGATGTCCTGGCATCCGAGTTCCCGCAGGGTGTGGATGATCTCTTCTGCTGTGTGGAGCGTCAACGCCGAGTTGAACATCTGCGTCCGCGCCTGATCGGTGTCGAGTGCGGCGAGTGCGGCCGCGGGATCCATCTCCCGGACGGCGATGTTCAAGGGCGCCGCATGCTGGTTGATCGCCATGACGGAGACCAGGCCCCCGGCCTTCAGCGGGGAGAGTGCCGAGGCGAGAGTGCCTGAGACGTCGTCCATGTATTGCAGGAGGTTGTGGCAGAGCACGACATCGAATTCCCCGCCGGCGAGGTCGCGGGGCAGGTTGGTCGCATCGGCCTCGACGCAGTGGATCAGATCCGTCACGCCGCCTGCCACGGCTCGCTCGGTGGCCGCTGCGAGCATGGCGGGTGCGTAGTCAACGATGGTGACATGGTGCCCGCGGGCCGCGAGGCGGATGGCGTCTGAGCCGTCGCCGCCGGCGAGGTCGAGTATCCGCAACGATTCGCCGCCCAGGTCGCCAAGGTGACGGAGCAGGTTTGCCTCGGCGATCGAGTAGCGCAGTCGGCCCCAGGGGGCGTCCTGCCAGTCCTGCCAGGTGGTCATCGCGGTGTTGAACTTCTCAGGAGCTTCAGGCATCTGGCGACGATAGCGGCCGGACGTCCTCGGCCGGCGTTGCCTTGTGCGGCGGCCCGGGCCTAGGTGAGGGCGAGGGGGAGGAGTCGGTGCCGGGCTGGATCAGGTTGCCGCCGAAGGTGAGGCGGTCGACGAAGGCCGGTCGACCGGGCCGCGGCGGTCGGTGGTGTGCGCGGCCGGACACTAGGGTCGGCACCATGACTGACGATGCGCTGCGCTCCGTGTCCATCGAACGTGCCGGCTCGGGCCGGTTCACCGCGACCAACGCCCGTGGGGGCACGCTGACCTTCGGTACCGGCTCGGACGCGGACTTCACTCCGGTCGAGCTCTTCCTCGCTGCGCTCGGGGGCTGTACCGCGGTCGACGTGGAGGTCGCCACGACCCGGCACGCCGAGCCAGGCGGGTTCACCGTCACGGCTTCCGGCGACAAGGTCGAGGACGAGGGTGGCAACCGGATGACGGACCTCGCGGTCACCTTCCACGTCACGTTCCCCGACGGGCCGGAGGGGGACCGGGCCCGCGCGATCCTGCCGCGGGCCGTGAAGAGCTCGCACGACCGCCTGTGCACGGTGAGCCGCACCGTGGAGGCCGGCACACCGGTGACCGCGACCGTGTCGCCGAGTGCCTGACCCCTGCGCCGCGGCGCGGCGACACAGCCCGTACCACTGGCGCTGGTCGCCTCGACGCTCCCGGTCTACTTGATGCCGAGCTGTACGCGGTCGGCCAGGTCCAGCTCGCCAGGGCGCGGCTGACGTGGGCTTTGATCGTGCCCTCGCTCATGGCCAGTTGACGCCGGGTTCTACCTGGGCGGCGAAATCTGGTCCCGGGGTGAGCGGACAGCGGCGGACGCAGATTCGGGTGCGGCCTGTCCCGAGCTGAGTCCGTCAAGGAGGAGGTCGCCGAGTTCGGAGAAGGCGTCGCCGGCGGTCAGACCGGTGCTCTCCAGGAGGGCTCCCGACTGGACGGCGTCGATGGTGACTGACACGACCTGGGCGGCGAAATGCCCGTTGAGCGCGCGGAAGACGCCGCTCTGGACGCCCTCCTCGATCAGTTCGTGGACCCGGCGTGCCGCGGCGGCGGAGTTCTTGCGGTAGATCTGGGCCGTCGGTTCGTAGCCGACCATGTCGTCGTAGAAGGCGTGGGAGTGCCGGCGCATGGCCGTGCCGACGCCGTTGAGGTAGACGCGGATGCGCTGGCGGGGGTCGGGCTCGGCCTGGACAACCTGTTCGATCGCGGCGGTCGCATCGCGGAAGAATGCGCGGGTGACCGCCAGTACCAGCTGTTCCTTCGTGGAGGCGAGGCTGTAGAGCGTCGCCTTGGAGCATCCCAGTCGCTGGGTGAGCTCGTCCATGGTCACTGCGGTGAAGCCTTCGGCCAGGATGATCTCCTCGGCCTGGCGCAGCAGTTCGTCCCGCCGACGGGTGTCGACGACCCGCTTGCGCGCTGTTCGGCGGGGGCGTCGGTCGCGCGAGTCAGTTTGGGCCGTCACCGCAGCAGTCTCCCACGGGGATCTCCGCCCGAAGCGGCGGATGGTTGTCCGGGCCGGAAGGCCGACCCCTTGCGAATGGGTACCAGCGTACCTCCTAACGTACCCACGGGGAGTGCCGCCACCGTCAGCGCGGGGCGGCCGGGTTTCCGTGCTTGTCGTCAGGCACCGATCCGCAGCAGTGTGCGGCCGAGGCCCCTCCGCTGGTCCAGGTGCTTGAGCGCGGTCGACGCCTGTTCCAGGGGGAAGACGGACGAGATGGGTGGGTCCAGTCGGCCGGACTTCAGCAGGGCCAGAGTTCGTGCCACAAGGTGCGGGCGGCGTCCGGATCCTGGCGCCAGTACTCGTCCATCCCCACGCCGAGCACGGAGGTGTTGGTCAGCAGCAGACGGTTCACTTTGACGGTGGGGATGCCCCGGCCCGCGAATCCCAGGACGAGGAGGCGCCCTCCGCCGTGTCGCAGCGCGCGAAGCGAGTCCGGGAAGCGGTCCCCGCCGACCGGGTCGACCACGAGGTCGACCCCCTGGCCGTCGGTGAGGGTCCTGACCTCGTCGAGGAATCCGCCGACACGTACGACCTCGTGTGCGCCTACGGACCTGGCCAGTTCGGCCTTCTCGTCAGTGGATACGACCGCGATGACGCGCGCGCCGTGTGCCGCGGCCAGTTGGCAGGCCGCGCTCCCCACGCCGCCCGCGGCTCCGTGGACGAGGACGACCTCGCCCGGGCGGAGAGCACCACGGTGGATGAGCGCGAACTGCGCGGTCAGGTAGTTCAGGGGCAGGGCCGCCCCGCGGCGGGTGTCGACGTTGTCCGGGAGCGGGAACACCATCGATGCGTCGACCGCGACCCTCTGGGCGAAGCCACCGGTGACCGGCAGGGCTGCCACGCGGTCACCGGCGCGGAATCCGGCACCGTCGGCGCGGACCGTTCCGGACAGCTCCCGGCCGGGGACGAACGGCAGGTCGGGACGCGTCTGGTACTCCCCGCGAGTCTGCAGAAGGTCCGGGAAGACCACGCCCGCCCATTCGACGTCGATGAGGACCTGGCCCTCTTCGGCCGCCGGCTCCGGCAGCTCTTGCACGACCAGGGCATCGGGACCCTCGAACGCGGTGACGAGTGCTGCCAGCATCAGTGCCTCCCGACCAGAAGGGCCCGCACGAGATCACTCGCGAGATCCCTCACGAGGTCGTCGCTCCTGGTCATCGGATCGAGGAGCCGATGGAGATGCCGCCGTCCACGTCGAGGACGACGCCGGTGATGTAGCCGGCGGCTTCGGACGCGAGGAAGGTGGCGGCTTCGGCGATGTCCTCGGGCTTGCCGGTGTGGCGCATCGGGATCTTGTTCGTCAGCTTGTCGCGTGCGGGGCCGTTCATGGACGCGAGCATGGGTGTCTCGATGAGGCCGGGGGCGATCGCGTTGGCGGTGATGCCGTGGCGGGCGCCTTCGAGTGCGAGGGTGCGGGTCATGCCGACGATGCCGGCCTTGGCGGCGACGTAGTTGGTCTGGCCGAAGTTCCCGCGCCAGGACATGGAGGAGAAGCTGACGATGCGTCCGTAGCCCTGGCGTTTCATGGGGCCGAACGCGGCGCGGGCGCAGTGGAAGCCTCCGGTGAGGCTGACGTCGATGACCGCGTGCCAGTCGTCGTCGGTGATGTCCTCGACGCGGTTGTCGCGGATGATGCCGGCGTTGTTGACCAGCACGTCGAGGCGGCCGAGATCGGTGGTGACGCCGGTGATCCAGGCGTCGACCTGGGCGGAGTCGGTCACGTCGACCACGTCGGTGCGGAGTTCGGTGTCGTCGGCGATCGTCTTCACCGCGTCGGTGAGGGCCTGTTCGTTGACGTCGGCCAGCGCGACGGTGGCGCCCTCGGCGGCGAACCGGGTCGCCATCGCGAGGCCGAGCCCCTGTGCGGCGCCGGTGATGGCGACGACGCGTCCCTGGTAGCGATTCACTTGGTGTCTGCCTTCGTGGTGTGGGGGGCGAGGAAGTCCCGTAGAGCGTCGGCGACCGAGCTGGCCTGCCAGTTGTCGGCGAAGGCGGCCAGTTCTTCGCGCAGGGCGTGCTCGGGCGGGATGCCGTCGATGCGGTGCAGGAGTGTCTTGAGGTTTTGCTGGGCGGGGCTGTTGCGGTCGGCGAGTTGGTGGCAGATGCGGGTGGCGGTGGCGTCGAGGTCGGCTTCGGGCACGATCGCGCGGATCCAGCCGGTGTTCGCGAACTCGGTGGCGGGCAGCAGTTCGCCGGTGAGCAGAAGCCAGCGCGACAGGCCACGCCCGACCGCACCGGGCAGCCGGACGCTTGACCCGCCGGCCGGTGTCAGGCGCCGCTGCAGGTGTCCGTCGCCGATGAGCGTGGTGTCGGCGGCGATGACGACGTCGCAGGCCAGCGCGAGTTCGAGGCCGCCGGCGACGGCGTGGCCGTGCAGGACGGCGACCCAGGGTTTCGGGCTGGCCGCGATGCGGCTGAAGCAGGCGGATACGTCGGCCAGGAAGTCGACCGGGTTGTGGCCGCTCTCGTGCAGTTGAAGGAACTGGTGGAAGTCGCCGCCGGCGCAGAAGCTCGGCCCGTTGCCTGCCACGGCGATGACCGCGGTGTCGGGGTCGGCCTCGGCGCTGGTGATCTGCTTGTCCAGGGCCTCGACGAGGGTGATGTCGAGGGCGTTGCGCCGCTCGGGGCGGTTGAGCCGAAGCCACCTGACGGGGCCGCGTTGTTCGACGATGAGGGGAGCGGGTGAGGTGTCGGTCACTGTGTCTCTCGGGTGGCGAGTTCGGTGCGTCGGCGTTTGCGCAGCAGGTAGCGCTGGGTCTTGCCGCTGGGCGTCTTGGGCAGGGCGTCGATGAAGTGGATGGTGCGGGGGTAGGCGTGGGCGGCGTAGCGGGTCTTGACCAACTGCTGTAGTTCGGCGGCCAGTTCGGCCGACTCCTCGATACCGTCGCGCAGGACGACGTACGCCTCGATGACCTCGCCGCGGACGGAGTCGGGTGCGCCGATGACGCTGCACTCGGCGACCGCGGGATGTTGGGCGAGGACGCTCTCGATCTCGAACGGCCCGATCCGGTAGCCGGCCATGATGATGACGTCGTCGTCGCGGGAGGAGAAGAAGAAGTCGCCCTCGGCGTCGATGCGCCCGGCGTCGCCGGTGAGGTAATAGCGGCCGTCGGGGGTGAACTTGGCGTCGCTCTGGCCCGGGAGTTGGTAGTCGCGGAAGGTCATCAGCGGGCTCGCCGCGATGTCGATCGCGACCCGGCCGAGGACGCCCGGTCCGGCGGGTTCGTCCTTGTCTTCGGCCAGGACGGTCAGGCTCCAGCCGGGCACCGGCCGGCCCATCGATCCTTCCTTGAGGGGGCGGGCGAGTTCGGGATGGTGGTGGTTGGCCAGGGGCATGCCGAGCTCGGTCTGCCCGAAGTGGTCGTGCACGGCCAGGTTGAGGGCGGAGCCGGCCCACTCGTTGACCTCGGGGGTGAGTGGCTCGCCCGCGCTGGAGGCCCGTTGGAGACGCAGGCCCTGGGGAGCCGGTACCGACGAGGAGCGCAGGCCCCGGTACACGGTCGGGGCGGCGGTGAAGTCGGTGACCCGGTGGTCGACGAGGGTGCGCCAGGTCGTCTCGGGGGAGAAGCCGCCGGAGAGCAGGAGGCTGGGGATGCCGGCGGCCAGCGGGGCGACGATGGCGGAGTACAGCCCGTAGGCCCAGCCGGGGTCGGCGGCACACCAATAGCTGCTGTCCCTGGTGACACCCAGGGCGTACTCCAGGTAGATCTGCCATCCGGCGACGTAGGAGACGGGGTGGATGACGCCCTTGGGCTTGCCGGTGGTGCCGGAGGTGAACATGTGCACCAGCGGCCCGTCCCCGCTGGTGGTGACGGCGGGCAGCGGCTCCGGTGACGCGGCGGCGAGGAGATCGGCCAACGAAGCGTCGCCTGGCGGTACTTCGGATCCCGTGACGACGACGCGGCGCTGGGGGTCGTCCGGCATGTCGGGGCTCGGGTCGAGTTTGTGGCGCTGGTCCGGGTCGACCACCACGACGTGCGCACCCGAGCCCTCCAGGCGCAGGGCGATGGCCTGCGGAGCGAAGGCCGTGAACAGTGGGACGTAGACCGCGCCGAGCCGCCAGATCGCGAGGAGGACGGTGACCAGGTCGGTGCTTTTGCCCATCAGGGTCGCCACCCTGTCACCGGGACCGACCCCGAGTCCTTGCAGCGCCCGCGCACAGCGGTGCGAGTCCGCGGCGAGCTCGCCGAAGGTCAGGCCGGAAGCCTCGCCCGATCCGTCGATCACGGTGAACGCCGTGCGATCAGCCGGGTGTTGGTCGCACAGCAGCCGGGCCACATCGAGGGAAGGCGCCGTGAACGTAGCGGTCAGTTCGGCGACGCGGTCGGCGGCGCTCATGCCTGGTCCTTTGCCTGGTCCTTGCGGTCGATGACCGGCAGGATCATGCGGCTGGGGTGGTTCGGCCCGTGGTGGATGTGGTTGACCGCGGGAATCATCTGCTCCTCGGTCTCGCGGGCGATGACGCCGCCGGTGTTGGTGTTGCGGTCGTAGCGGGGGAAGTTGCTGCTGGAGACGTCCACGCGGATGCGGTGACCGGGAAGGAACACATTCGAGGTGGCGGTCATGTCGACGGTGATCTCGTAGACCGTGCCGGGCTCCATCAGCTCTTCCGTAGCGAGGCCGCCCCGGTAGCGGGTCCGCAGGATCCCGTCGCACAGGTTGATCGCCTTGCCGTCGGGGAAGACGTCGACGAGCTTGGCGGTGAAGTCGGTGTCCACCGCCGACGAGGAGACGTACAGGGTCAGGCTGACCGGACCGGTGACCTCGACGGGCTCGTCCAGCACGGCGGAGGCGAAGCACAGGACGTCCTCGCGGGCGGCGACGGTCCGCTGGTCGACCGGGCCGCCGAACCCCGGCGTCATCGGCAGGCACGCCCCGCCGGCCGTGGGAACCGGGCGGCGCGGATCGTAGAGGTAGGTGTCACGCTCGGTTCCGGTGGGTGCCTCGGTCGTCAACACACCATCGCCACCTGCCGTGTTGGCGTGGCCGGCGCTGGTGAGGTGGAAGTCGGTCCACTGTGTGTCTGGCAGCGGCCACTCCTGCTCGTCGCGCCACTGGTCGATGCCCATCACGAAGATCTTCACCGGTGCCGTGTTGTCCAGCGCGGTGGTGTCGCCGCGCAGCCAGCGGTCGAAGAACTTCACCTGCAGGCCGGTCAGGCCCATCACCTGGGCGCTGGCCAGCGGACCGAAGGAGCGGTCGGGATACACGCCGGTCGTGCCCATGTGATCCCACGGACCGATGATCAGCCGCTGCCCCTCGCGCGCCGTCGCACTGCCCGCCTGCTTGCGGGCGGTGGTGTAGGTACGCAGGGTCTGCCCGATGTAGAGGTCGTACCAGCCGCCGATGTTGAGCGCCGGGGCGGTGACGTTCTTGAGCTCGGGCGTCAGCTCCATGGCATCCCAGTAGCTGTCGTGGGAGGGGTGGGCCATCCAGTCGTCCCACCACTTCCCGTACGCCGCCAGGACCGGAACCTCGGCCGTGGGCAGCACATCGTTGAGAGGCTCCGGGAACAGCGCCGCCTGACCGAGCTGCTGCAGCTGGGACACGGAGCCCTCACCGGCCGCCAGGGACCGCTGCGCGTCGGCCGCGTACATCATGGCGTTCCACCACGTGACCAGGCTCAGTGACAGCGCACCGCCCGCGCCGTACCAGGGCGCCTCGTAGTTGTCGATCGAGGTGAGGGACGGCGCGATCGCCTTGAGAGCGGGGGCGCCGGTCACGGCGGTCTCCCATTGGACCATCCCGAGATAGGACCCCCCGTACATGCCCACCGTGCCGTCCGACCACGGCTGCTCGGCGATCCAGGCGACGGTGTCCTCCCCGTCGGCCCGGTCGGCCATATGCGGAACGAACTCACCCTCCGAGCGGTAGGTGCCCCGGCAGTCCTGCACCACCACCGCGTAACCGGCCTCCAGCAAGGCCACGAGGTCAGGCATGACCCCTCCCAGGCTCATGGCCATCCCGTCCTTGCCGTACGGCAGGCGCACGAGCAGCGTCGGAGCCTGCCCCTCGGCCGGATGCCACACGTTGGCCGCCAGGGCCACGCCGTCGCGCATCGGGACTCGGACATCTATCTCGTACAGGTGCTGCATCGGTGCTCCTCGTTGAGCCGGCGTTGCTGCGAATGTGGGTACGTTAGGAGGTACGTTCGTACCCTGTCAATTACCTTGAGGAGGGAAAGCGTCCTCCCGGCGGGGGTGTCGACTTCAAGGTCTTCCGCAGCACCAGTCGCTGAGGTCCTGGCCGCCGCCCATCGCCACGAATCGGCCGTAGAACCGGGCCGAACAGGCAGTCCGTGCCGTGCTTGTGGCTGTTCTGCGTGCCGGATCGTTCACCCCTGGAGGGGAGGTCCGACGACGGCAGGCCTGGCAAACTGGACGGTTTGGTCGTCTATCGTGTCCTTATGCCTCGCTCTGCCGTCACCCGCAAGACCTCGAACTCCGCTACCACCGACACCCGGCAGCGGATCCTCGCCGCGGCGAAGGATGAGTTCGCCCGGTACGGCATCGCGGGCGCCCGAGTGGACCGCCTCGCCAAGCAGGCGCGGACCAGCAAGGAACGGGTCTACGCCTACTTCAGCAGCAAAGAGGACCTCTACCGCCACATCACCGGGCTCGAAACGGCCGCGCTCATCGAGGCCACCCACATGGACCCGGCGGACCTGCCCGGCTACGCAGGCATCCTCTTCGACCACTTCACGGCCCACCCGGACCACTACCGGCTCATCAACTGGGGCCGCCTCGAACTCGGCGACGGCGACGTCGAAGCCGACAGCGACACGGTCGCCCCCCTGCGGACCACCATCGCCGGCAAGGTCGAACGGCTCCGCGACGCGCAGCGCGCCGGCCTGATCGACTCCTCCTGGGATCCGGTCGACGTGCTCGCCCTGATCAACCAGATCGCCACCACGTGGGCGGGTCAGCCGGAGTTTGGCGCCGCCGCGGCCGAGCTGGCCGCGGACACCTCCGTCGGCGCACGCCGCGCGGCCCTGGTCGCCGCTGTGGAGCGTCTGTTCCCCCGCCCACGCTGAACCTCAGACCGCCGGACCCACCCTCGGCGGGTGGAGGTCCCCGTGTCGCGATGCACGAAGCACCCGCAGGCGACCCAGTGCGCCCCCGTTCGGTGCACCCGCGACAGCGCCGTCCTACGCGCGAACATCCACCCGCCCGCCACCGGCGGTACGGATGGGAACGGTGGCCTCCGGTAGTCGACAGCCCAGGTACGGACACCGTGGCGGATCGTCGCCGACGTGCCTGCCGGTCGATGAACGACGGGTGGCGGCGCGGGTTCGGCGTCCGGTGTTTCCTACCCGCGGCGGCCTGCACCCTTCCGCGAACAGGTGCCCGGAGTGCTGGGCCGACACCCATGGCGTACGACCCGCCTGACCGAGCAAGTCAGTTCCATGGTCGCGGAGTTGGAGGGACGATCCGGGCTGCGTTTGCTGGCGATGCCGACGGTGAGCCTGTCGCGTCACACGGCCTGCACGCCCTGCCGATGATGCCGTTGGCCACCGAGCGAGTGCCCAGCTCAGCCGGTGGTGAAGGAGTCGAGCAACGCGGCCGGGTAGCGGCTGCCCGCTGAACCCTGGGGGAGGATCTCCTTGATCCGTTCCAGGTCACCGGCGGTCAGCTGGACCTCGGCGGCGCCGGCGTTCTCCGCCACGCGGGTGGCGCTGCGGGTGCCGGGGATCGGGACGATGTGCTCATCCTGCGCGAGGAGCCAGGCGAGTGCGAGCTGGGCGGTGGTGATGCCCTTCCCAGCGGCCAGGTCCGTGAGCTGTTCGGTGGCGCCCAGGTTGTACGTGTAGTTGTCGCCCTGCCAGCGTTCGTCCCAGCTGCGCATGTCGTCGGCGGGGTACTCGCTCGCGGGCTTGACCTGGCCGGTCAGGAATCCGCGGCCGAGCGGGGAGTAGGGGACCAGGCCGATGCCGAGTTCCCGCAGGACCGGCAGGATCTGCTCCTCCACCTCTCGCTCGAAGATCGAGTACTCGTACTGCAGGGCCGTGACGGGGGTGACGGCGTGGGCGCGGCGGATGTACTGCGGGCCGACGTTGCTCAGTCCGAAGTGCTTCACCTTGCCCTCGGCGATGAGCTCGCCGACGACTCCCGCAACCTCCTCGGCGGGCACGTCGGGGTCGGAGATGTGCTGGTAGAAGAGGTCGATGCGGTCGGTCTGCAGGTAGCGCAGGCTGTTCTCGGCGACCTTGCGGATGTTGTCCGGGCGGCTGTTGAAGCCGGGTTCGAGCTCCGGGGCGTTCATGTCGAAGCCGAACTTGGTGGCCAGGACCACGTCGTCACGGAAGCCCTTGACGGCCTCGCCGAGCAGGATCTCGTTGGCGCCGGTACCGCCGCCGTACAGCTCGGCGGTGTCGAAGAAGTCGATGCCGAGGTCGTGGGCGCGGTGGATGGTGGCGATGCTCTCGGCGTCGTTCGAGGCGCCGTAGGCCATCGACATGCCCATCGTGCCGAGGCCGAGCGCCGAGACGCGCAGATTCGACGGGCCCAAAGTGCGGTGCTGCATGAGCGAACTCCTTCGTGCTCTTCTGCCGGCCCTCCAGAAAGAGGGTCGAACCAAACGGTTCGGTATTAAGCCTACGTCAACCGTCGCTCTGCGGCAAACCAAACGGTTTGGTCGGGTAGCGTGGAAGCATGAGTGCCTCGACCCGCGCAGACTCGACCCGCGACCGCATCGTGAGTGCCGCCAAGGCCGAGTTCTCCCAGCACGGGATCGCCGGGGCGCGGATAGACCGCATCGCCAAGGCCGCCAGGACCAGCAAGGAACGTGTCTACGCCTACTTCTCCAGCAAGGTCGCCCTCTACCGCTTCGTCTCCGCACAGGAGCTGGCGGCGGTGGCCGAAGCGACCCGCTTGGACCCCACCGACCTGCCCGGTTACGCCGGCCGCCTCCATGACTACTTCACCGAACACCCGGACCGCTTCCGGCTCATGAGCTGGGGGCAACTCGAACTCGACGCCGGCGACTCCCTCCCTCGCGACGCCTTCCGGGAAACGGTCTCCCGTAAGGTCGGGCAACTCCGCGAAGCCCAGGTGGCAGGCCGGTTGGACGCCGGCTGGGACCCGGTCGACATCCTGGTTCTCGTCCACCAGATCTCCACCGGCTGGGTCGCACAGCCCGACCTGCTGCCTCCGCCCGGTGAGGGCCGCGCCCCGTTCCTGGCGGCGCGCCGGGCTGCCATCGTCGCGGCCGTCGAGCGCCTGTTTCCCGCGATTGGGGACTGACCGGTGCGTCGGGGCTTGGTCGCCGGGGCGCTTGCGCTGCCGCTTCTCTACTCGCGGCGCCGAGCAGCCATGTCGTGGGGGAGTAGTGCGACAAGGATGACGGTCAGTTCCGGCACCGGCACCGGCACCACGGCACGTGGATAGCGCCTCGGTCCGGTGGGCCGACAAGGTGTCCATGGCGACCAAGGCGTAGAGGATGCCCGGCCGTTCCGGCTGCGTGCCGAACACCCTGCATGCCACCATCGCCGAAAGGGCGCTGCGGGCCGGGAAGAACGTACTGATCGAGAAGCCGATGACGGTCACCGTCGCCGAGGCCGAGTCGCTGGTCCGGGTCGTCGAGGAGACCGGGCAGGCGCTCCAGATCGGCTACGTACGGCGGTTCGCGCCGAACGCGCTGGTGACGAAGAGGTTCCTGGACGCGGGCGAGTTCGGTGACATGTACGCCGCGCGCGCCACGCTGCTGCGGGCCGCCGGGAACCCGGGTGGGTGGTTCGGCGATGTGGAGCTGTCGGGCGGCGGGCCGCTGATCGACCTCGGCGTCCACATCATCGACCCGTGCTGATACCTGATGGGCAGGCCGAAGGCGGTGTCCGCGTCAGGTGTCACGTTCGCGCCGCTGGGTGCGTGGGACAACATCCAGAACCTGCGGAGGTACCGTGCGGCGTCGGCGGCCCGGGCCAACACCGTGGAGGACTACGTCACCGCGCAGATCCGCTTCGAGGATGGTCAGGTGCTGGATGTGGACACGTCGTACTCGCTGCACGCGCGCAACGAGATCAGTGTGCGCATCCACGGTGACAAGGGCGGCGCGGAGATCGAGCCCGAACTGCTGATGCTCACCGAGCGGCACGACACCCTCCTGCACGTGCGACCGCAGATCGACTCGCTCGGCTTCGACTTCAAGGCCGGGTTCGCGAACCAGATAGACCACTTCCTGCGGATCTGCCGGGGCGAGATACCGGCCGATGCCACCGCGGAACAGGGCCTGGAGATGGCCCGCATGCTGAGCGCCGTCTACGCGTCCGCGAAGAGCGGCGCCGAGGTGAAGATCGAGCGCTGACCTGGCCCGTTCGGTTGCCCGGGACCGGCGCGTCCCGGGCAACCGGCATGCCATCCCGGGCAACTGGCATGCCCTCGCGGTCCCTTGGCCGCGGTCCGGAACCGACCGCGCCACCGGCGTCTGCTGTACGGTCCGCAACGCGGATCACAGTTCGGCCGCCACTTCAAAAAGGGTCTAGACCTTCTGGTGAGAACGTGATGAGAATCTGCGTACTCACGGTCACATCACGGGCAACACCACTTCCCTGCTGTACTGCTGTCAGAGGAGCCACCACCCATGAACCGACGCGTCATCGCAGCCACCAGCACCGCCCTGGCACTCGGGCTCGCCGCCACCGCCTGCGGAGGGGGTGGCTCGGAGGCCGACGGCGGGACCGACGGCAAGGGCAAGACGCTCACCGTCTGGATCATGGAGGGGACCAACCCCGACGCCAAGCCCTTCTTCAAGGAGGCGGCCGCCGCCTTCGAGAAGAAGACCGGCGCCAAGATCAAGGTCGAGTACCAGCAATGGGCCAGCGCCCAGCGGAAGTTCACCACCGCCATCGAGGGCGGCGCCGACCAGGTGCCCGACGTCGCCGAGGTCGGCACCACCTGGGTTCCCGGCTTCGCCGACAAGGGCGCGCTCGTCGACGTCTCCAAGGAGGTCGACAAGGCCGGCCTGACCGACGACCTCGTCCCCGCCCTCAAGGACGCGGGAACCCTGGGCGGCAAGCAGTACGGCATGCCGTGGTACGCGGGAGTCCGCTCGATCGTCTACCGCAAGGACATCTTCGCGAAGCACGACATCAAGCCTCCGACGAACTGGGCGGAGCTGCGCTCGGCCGCCAAGACCCTGAAGAAGGACGAGCCGAAGATGCTCGCCTTCCCGGTCGCGGGCGGCGCGGAGATGTTCGCCGCGCCCTTCATCTGGGGCGCGGGCGGCGAACTCGCCGTGAAGAAGGGCGGCAAGTGGACGTCGGGCATCAACTCGAAGAAGGCCGTCGAGGGCATCACGGCCTACACCGACCTCGCGCTCAAGGACAAGGTGTCCCCGGCCAAGGTGAACACCTGGACCGAGAAGGAGGTCGGAGACGCCTGGAACAAGGGCGAGGTCGCCATGTCCCTCTCCGGCAACTGGACCCCGAAGGCCTTCACCGCCGCCAACCCCGACCTCAAGGGCAAGCTCGGCGCCATCCCGATCCCCGGTAAGGACGGCGGCATGTCCCCGTCGTTCCTCGGCGGCTCCTACCTCTCGGCGTTCAAGACGGACAAGCAGGCGCTGTCGTGGGAGTTCATCAAGCTCCTCACCACCGGCAAGTTCGCCAAGAAGTGGGCGGAGCAGTCGAGTTACCTGCCGCCCACCAACACCGACCTCGACAAGATGCCCGACAAGGACGACGACCTGGTCAAGCCGTTCGTCAAGCAGTTCAAGGACGGCGGCGCGAGCGTCCCCAAGGCCAAGTCGTACACCGAGATCCAGGCCACCCAGGTCATCCCGAAGATGATCCAGTCGATCCTGGCCGGCAAGGCGACGCCGCAGCAGGCGGCCGACAAGGCGGCCAAGGAAATGAACGCCATCTTCGCGCAGAGCGAGTGACACCCACCCATCGTCGAACGGCGCGACGTGGCTCCCGCGACCGGCGAGTGACTCCCAGGGCCGGACGGTGAGTCAGCTGGCTCCCTGGGCCGGACGGTGAGTCACCTGGCTCCCAGGGTCGAACGGTGACTCACTTGACTCCCGCGGCCGGGCGGTGAGCCAGTCCCGCGCCGCACCCCTCAAGTCCCTCCGCACATCCGACCATTGAGAGCGCTCCATGAACCGCACGCTCGCCACCGGGACCGTGGATGCCCCGGAGCGCAAGGGCAGCGGGCCGTCCGTGCCCTCGCCCGAGTCCGAACGCCTGCTGCGGCGCAAGCGCCGCACCACCCTCACCCGGCCCTGGCTGCTGCTCGCCCCCTCGCTCCTCGTCCTGGCGGGACTGCTGCTCTGGCCGATGATCCAGGTCGGGATCCTGTCGCTGCAGGACTACGAGGTGAAGTTCGGCGGCGGCGTCGCCACCTTCACCGGCTTCGACCACTACGTCGAACTCCTCAGCGGCGATCTGCTGTGGAAGACGGTGCTGCCCAACACCGCGTTCTTCGCGGTGGCCTGCGTCGGCCTGACGGTGGTGCTCGGCACCGCGATCGCCCTGCTCCTGGCCCGTCTCGGCCCGGTCTGGCGGACCATCTGCTCCACCGCGATCATGGCGGCCTGGGCGATGCCCGCGGTGACCGGCACGTACGTGTGGATCTGGCTCTTCCAGCCGGGCGACGGCCTGTTCAGCGCTCTGGTGGGCGGCTCCGACTCCAGCAACTGGTTCACCGACCGCCTCTCCTTCTACGCAATCGGGACCCTCAACGTGGTCCACCACGGCTTCCCGTTCGTCGCGATCACCGTCTTCGCCGGACTCCTGACCATCCCCAAGGAGCTGTACGAAGCGGCAATGTTGGACGGCGCGAACGCCTGGCAGCGGTTCTGGAAAGTCACCGTGCCCGCCATCAAGCCGGTGTTCCTGGTGGTGACGATCCTGTCGACCATCTGGGACTTCAAGGTCTTCACGCAGATCTTCCTGATGCCCGGCGGCCAGGGCCAGAACGAGCAGGTCGAGAACCTCGGCGTCTACTCGTACCTCGAAGCCTTCGCCAAGGAGGACTACGGGACGGGCGCCGCCGCGGCGGTCCTGCTCACCCTCCTCCTTCTTGTCATCACCATCATCTACATCCGCACCCTGTTCAAGCAGGGGGAGGAGGACCTGTGAGTTCCCTGAGTCAACCTCTAGGCGGTTTTGGGCATGTCGAGCGCCGGTTTGATCTTGTTGTTGGCTTGATGGATCTCGGGGTCGTAGCAGGTGCCGGTGCGCCAGCAGGCCCAGATCACACGGAGCCACGAGCGGGCGAGGATGCGGGCCGAGTGCGGGTGGCGTTTCTTGGCGGTCCGGGCGTCGTTGTAGATCTTTGCGGCCCAGTCACTGCCGTGTCGGCTGTTGTCGGCGTAGGTGACGATGGCCTGCCGGGCACGTCTGTTGGTCGCGTAGCGGAAGGTCACCACGCGGGACTTTCCGGATGCCCGGGTCACCGGGACGACGCCGGTCTCGGCGATGAACTGCTCGCTGGTGCGGGAGCGTTCGAGGATCGGGCCGAGCTCACCGATGATCTGGCCGAGATTGACCGTGCCGATGCGGGGCATGGTCGCGAGGAGTGGCGCGTAGGGGTGGGTGGCTACCGCGTCCGCGATGGACTTGTCCAGGGCCTGGATGGTCGCGCGGATGCCCCGCACGAGCTGGACCTGGGTGCGTACCAGCTGTCCGACGACGTTCTTGCTGAGGCGGGAGGCCGCGGTGGGAGCGGAGCGCAGGCGCCCGATCAGGACGCTGCCGGGGCGCTTTCCCGAGTATCCCTGCCGTTTGCACCAGGCTTCCAGTCGTCCGGCGGTGAGCTCGGCGGCCGCGGACGGGGTGGGGTATCGCTCCAGGAAGGTCAGCGCGATATCGCTGTCGAGGCTGGAGAAGACGGCCTTGCCGCCGGGCCAGTGTGCGTCCAGGAGGGCCGCGAGCTGGTTGACAGCCGCGATGCGGGCCTCGACGTGATCGGCCCGCTGCCGAGTGAGGGCCTGCAGGTCCATGGTGGCCTGCTCGGTGGGCTCCAGGCGGGGCAGGAAGTGGCCGTCGGTGCGCAGGTAGTCGGCGAGCTTGAGGCTGTCGCCGGCGTCCGTCTTGGCCTTGGATGCGCCCCATCGCGGGCGCATCGCGTGGAAGGCGTTGGGATGCACCGGCACCACGGGGTGCCCGGCGGCCAGCAGCCTGTCCACGGCCAGGCCGCGGGTAGTCTCGATGGCCACCGGAAGGTCCGCCGGGGCACCGCACTTCGCCAGCTTGGCCAGCGTCCTGGCGATGCCGTCCTCGGTGTGCGAGAACTCCCAACGGTCAACCCTCGCACCAGAGTTGTCCATGACCGTCACGTCGTGGGTCTCGGTCGCCCAGTCCCAGCCGATGTACACGAAAGAAGCACCTCTGTGTCGTGCGCCAAGGACCTGCCCGGTGGTGAGGACGTCTGCCGGGAGCTCATTAATCGGCCCTCTGCGGGGCGTGTCCCTGAAGCCGATCAGACGGCCTCGGCCCGGCGGGGCTGGCATAACTCACAGTGGCCGTCGAGCAGCTCGCGACACAAGCCATGCACCCACCGGGACCGAGAGGTCACAACCCTACTCGTGAGGGCTGCAGAAGGGATGGTCCTCTAATGAGCACCACCGACATGCCTGCCACGACGCGGTCCTTCCTCGGTTCCAAGGTCGGTCTGCCGGCGGCCGTCGCCGCACTCCTGATCTTCACCCTCTTCCCGATCTACTGGATGGTCTCGACGGCCCTGGACCCGAGCGCCCAGAGCCGCGGAGCGGACCTCCTGCCCGGCGGCATCACCTTCGACCACTTCAGTACGGTCTTCCAGCGCGGCAACTTCGGTACGTACCTGCTGAATTCGGCCGTCGTAGGCCTGGGGACGGTCGTGGTCTCGGCGGCCCTCGCCCTGTTCGCGGCTGTCGCGGTCGCCCGCTTCAAGTTCAAGTTCCGCACTTCCGTGCTGGTCATGGTCCTGATCGTGCAGATGGTGCCGCTCGAAGCGCTCGTCATCCCGCTGTTCATCCAGATGCGCGACTACGACATGCTCAACAGCCTCCTCGGCCTGACCATCGTCTACACCGCGCTGTCGCTGCCCTTCGCCATCTGGACGCTTCGCGGCTTCGTGCAGACCGTCCCCAAGGAGATCGAAGAGGCGGCGTACATCGACGGCTGCTCCTGGTGGCGGATGTTCCGCTCGGTACTGCTTCCGCTGGTCGCGCCCGGTCTGGTTGCGACGTCGATCTTCGCGTTCATCACCGCGTGGAACGAGTTCGTCTTCGCGTACACCTTCATGAAGAGCAGCGACAAGTACACGGCCGCGGTCGGCATCTTCCAGTTCTTCGGTGAGAACACCACGAGTTGGGGCCCGGTCATGGCCAGCTCCACGCTGGTCACGGTGCCGGTCCTGATCTTCTTCGTGGCAGTCCAGCACCGGCTCGCTTCCGGGCTCGCGGCGGGAGCGGTCAAGGGCTGAACCGCCGCGGCGGGAGGGGGAGCTGGCGTCAGGTCCTGGATTCAGGTGATCACTTCGGCCTTCGGGTGGGCGGCCGTCAGCTGTCGCATCGAACGGCAGCGTCGTTCTGCCGACGAAACCTTCACGCCCCCGTGGGCTCCTGATCGTTGCCTTCTCGCTCCTGTGCCCAGGTGGTCGCCCACTCGTCGAGCGGACGGAGGGCGTCACCGAGTGCGGCCCCCAGCGGAGTGAGCTCGTATCCATCGGCCGAGGGCGCGACGATTCCGCTCGACGCGAGTTCACGGAGCCGCTGATAGAGGACGCTGGACGACAGGCCGTCGCACCGTGCCAGCAGCGCGCGGGCGCCGATCGGCCCGGCGCGCAACTCCCAGAGGATTCTCAGCGCCCACCGACGGCCGAACAGGTCCATCGCGGCCATGAGGGGACGGCCGGTCGTCGATCCACGAACTGGTGTACCGGGGCGCGGCGTCGGCATAACCCTCCTTGCGTTTCGTTATTCGAAACACTAGCATCCAGTCAGCGCGTTTCTGATTTCGAAACGACTCGGACGGGAGAACCGATGCCTCGGATAGCCCCGCTGGACCCGCCGTACACCGACCAGGCCGGCGCACTGCTCGCGCGCATGATGCCCGGGGAAGCCCCGCCGATCGGACTGTTCCGGATGTTCGCCAGAAACCTCTCGATGGCCGACGCCATGCACACGTGGGGTCGATACGAGTTGGGCAGACAACTGAGCCTGACCATGCGTGAACGAGAGATCGTCATCGACCGGACGTGCGTGCTGTGCGGCTGCGAGTACGAGTGGGGCGTGCACATGATGACGTTCGCCGGGCGGGTCGGACTTACTCACGAACAGGCGGCCTCTCTGGTGCACGGATGTCCGGCCGACCGGTGCTGGACATCCGAGCCGGAACGGCTGCTCATCCTCGCCGTCGACATGTTGCACGAGCGTTCCGACATCGACGACGCGTTGTGGACACGGCTCGCCTCGGTCTTCGATGAACTCCAGCTGCTAGACCTGCTCCTGTTGTGCGGGTGGTACCACGCTGTCAGCTTCGCCGCGCGCGCGGCGCGCGTGCCGCACGAGCCCGGCGCGCCGCACTTCTCCGACTTCGCGCTCCGCGCTCAATGACGCGTTCCACCCGGCGGCTTGGCGGCTACGGCGACCTGCCAGTCGTGATCGTCCACGCATGCCCCTGCGTGAGGGACGTGGTGGTGGTCCGACGGCGATCGTGGACGTGGCATCCCGGGACCGGGCCGCCGGCAGTTGGTGTTGGCGATGTCCGCGGGTACGCGAGCAGGGCGCTGTGCTTCACGCGGCGTCTGGGGCACTCCCTCGCTCTCGCCCGCCGACGCTCGTCCGAGACCAACCCGTAAGACATCGTTTCTTATGGCGTGGTCGCTCGTTGGTCTGTGCATGACGGATCTGGTTGAGCGGTTGGTGCCGGATGAGTTGTGGGTGTTGTTCCGGCGGGTGGTGCCGCCCACGGAGGTGAGGCGTCCGCAGGGCGGGGGCCGTCGTCGGGCCGGTGACCGTGAGGTTCTGGCGGCGGTCGTCTTCGTGGCCACCTCGGGCTGTACGTGGAGGCAGCTTCCGCCGGTGTTCGGCCCGGCCTGGCAGACGGTCTACCGGCGGTTCGCCCAGTGGAGCACGGACCGGGTCTGGGCCCGTCTCCACCGCGTGGTCCTGGACGAACTCGGGGCGCGGGGTGAGCTGGACTGGTCGCGGTGCGCGATCGACTCCGTCAGCGTCCGGGCGGCAAAAGGGGGCTTCTGACGGGACCGAATCCGACCGACCGAGGCAAATTGGGATCGAGAATCCATCTGGTCACCGACCGGAACGGACTGCCGCTCTCACTGGGCATATCCGGCGCCAACATGCACGACAGCCAGGGACTGGAACCGCTCGTCCGTGGAATCCCGCCCATCCGTTCCCGTCGCGGCCCACGCCGCAGGCGGCCGGCGAAGCTGCATGTGGACAAGGGCTACGACTACAACCACCTGCGGCGATGGCTTCGTTCACGCGGCATACGTCACCGCATCGCCCGCAAGGGAGTCGAGTCCTCCACCCGGCTCGGCCGTCACCGCTGGGTCGTTGAACGAACCGTCTCCTGGCTGGCCGGCTGTCGACGGCTGCACCGCCGCTACGAACGCAAACCCGAGCACTTCCTCGCCTTCGTCGGCATAGCAGCAACCCTCATCTGCCTGCGACGTTTGGGTGTCAGCGCTGGCCGGTAGCGTCTGTCCGGTGACCGATGACGTTGTTGTCTGGAACCGGCTCGCTGCCTTGCTTCCCGAAGTTGAGGCCCATGAGATGAAGGACTGCTGGGATATCGGCGAGCAGGAAGCGGGGCTTGGCCTGCTTGTCTCCGGGCTCCTCACCCACCAGGTGCCGATCAGTGAGACGGTCAGGGCGCAGATATCCGTCCTCGCGGAGGGCTGGGGCGAGAGGGAGTTGCTCACGCGTAAGATCCTTCAGTGCCGTGGGGACAGCGCGCCGACCCAGCTGAAGCTGATCGAGCACGTCGGCGACATTATCGAGTCGTCGGGAGCGGCCGACCCGGACGCAGCCAACGTTCTCGTGCCGTGGATCACCTGCACGCGATGCGGCCAGGTCCTGATGCGGACCCACACCCGAGAACCCTGGGGAGATCTCTCCTACCTGGCGCGAAGCTACGTGATCACGTCACCGGAGGGCGACGCGGTCCTGCGGGTGTTCCCCGCTGACTCCGCTAGTGCGGCCTTCGCAGCCCTCTTGGCTGAGTGTGCAGAGCCCACGAACGACCGCTGATCCGGAAGGCATAAACACCAAAAGAAACGACGTCTAACTGGTTCTAACAAAAGCTGCTGATCATGAGTGTTTCGGTCTGTCTGTCCGTAGGTCTGGTCATGGGAGAGCGTCAGTCGCGACCATGGATCGTGTCGGACGAACTGTGGTCATTGATCGAGCCGTTGCTGCCGAAGCCGGGCCCGAAGAAGGTCGAGGGCAGACCGCGGGTTCCGGACCGGCAGGCACTGTGCGGGATCCTCTTCGTCCTGCACACCGGCATCCAATGGGAGTACCTGCCCCAGGAGTTGGGCTTCGGCTCGGGCATGACCTGCTGGCGCCGGCTGGCCGCCTGGAACGAGGCGGGCGTGTGGGACGAACTGCACCTCGTGCTGCTGAAGAAGCTGCGGTCAGCGGGCAAGCTGGACTGGTCGCGGGCGGTGATCGATTCCTCGCACGTCCGGGCCGCCCGACGGGGCCCAAAAGCGGGCCGAGCCCGGTCGATCGCGCGCGACCGGGCAGCAAGCACCACGTGCTCACCGACGGCCAGGGCATCCCGCTCGCCGTGTCGCTGACCGGCGGCAACCGCAACGACGTCACTCAACTCCTGCCCTTGCTCGACAAGGTTCCACCGGTGGCCGGCACGGTCGGACGGCCGCGCAAGCGGCCGGACCTGCTGTTCGCCGACCGCGGCTACGACCACGACAAGTACCGACGCCTCGTGCGGCAACGCGGGATCCGTCCGGTGATCGCTGAGCGCGGTCAGCTGCACGGCACCGGACTGGGCACCTTCCGGTACGTGGTCGAGCGCACCATCGCGTGGCTGCACGGCTTCCGCCGTCTCCGCATCCGCTGGGAGCGGCGTGACGACATCCATGAAGCCTTTCTCGGGCTGGCCGCCTGCCTGATCACTCATCGGCACGTTCAACGCCTTTGTTAGCACCTCTAAGTCAGATGCACTCATCCCAACACTGGAGGGTTCATGCCCAAGGGCTACTGGGTCAGCGTCTACCGGACCATTTCAGATCCCGAGAAGCTGGCTGCTTACAACAGACTGGCTGGTCCGGCGGTCAAGGCCGGGGGCGGTCGGACCGTTGTCCGTGGCGGTCGGGTCGTGGCGCACGACGCCGGAATCGCCGAGCGCACCATCTTGATCGAGTTCGACAGCTTCGAGCAGGCCGTCGCGGCGCGCGAGAGTGCGGCCTACCAGGAGGCGCTGGTCGCCCTCTCCGACGGAGTCGAGCGCGACTTCCGCATCGTCGAAGGCATCGACTGACCGAGGTCTCGGCCTCCTCATCCTGATGGGGGATCTACTGCTGGATTTACTGCTCTCAGATCCCGGCCCATCGTCACGCCGACCAGCCAGCGGATGGCCGCCGAGGCGTCTCGGCTCGGGCACCTCGCCGACCTGGCAGGGGCAGGCGGCGTCCGCCGTACGTGGAGTTTCCGGGCCGTGGCCGGTACGGGCGCTGCCCGTACCGGCTGCCCGTCACAGCATCAGCAGCGTGTGGTGCGCCGCTCGGGCCGTCGTCCGGAGGGGGAGGACCGCGAGGCGGATCAGGGCCAGGGCGTTGTCGTCGCCCGCGATGCGGTTGGTGGAGAGTTCGCCGCACGAGAGGCACTCGTGGACGATCAGCCACTCGCCGTCCGGGCGGCAGGACACCGTCAACGCGTCCATGCGGCCCCGGCAGTCCGACGCGCGGTCGCCCGGGATCCGGGCGTCCACGTGCAAGCTGGTCAGGCAGTTCGGGCAGTGGTTGCGGTGGCCGCTGCCCGGGGCGTCCAGAGACACGTACAACCGGCAGCCCGCGCAACGGAAATCGCGGGTGCGGTGGCCTTCGGGCTGACGGCGCCGCCGGGAGGCGGGGCCGTCGGACGACGTTCGGTTACGGCGTGGCATGTCGCACCTCCCCGCTCACAGTGTTCCGAACGTTTCGAGGGGGAAGGGTGGTTGGGCCAGTGGCCGTACCGCCATCCGCATCAGTACGAGCTGGTTGTCGTCCGCGCTCACCGGGTTCGAGGTGAGCTCGTCGCACCGCACGCAGCGGTGGACGATCATCCAGTCGCCGGTCCGCAGGACGGCGATGGCGATCGGGGACATCCGGCCGTGGCACTCGGTGCGGCCGCCCTGAACGTGGTCCAGGACGTGGCGCGAGTGCAGACACGAAGGGCAGTGGTTACGGCTGCGGCCGTCCGGATCGGCGAGGGTCACGGTGAGACCGCACCAGGCGCAGACGAACGTACTGATCTTGAGGGTGGCGCTGGGGTTCGGATTGGGGTTGGGGGTGTGCTCGGACACCGGTGCTCCTTGCTGGGGAGGTGGTCATCGACAGCAAGAGCAGGCCGAGCGGCCTCGACGGCCGGATCGGGATCCGGATCGGTCGACTATTCGCGGCGGGTACGTGCCGTACAGGCGTTACGTGTACGTGGTTCGTCGCGGTGAGGCGCGCTCGGCGCGGGCCGGGTCATCAAGACACCCTTTCGGTGGGCACGGGGCCCGGTGGTTCGGCCGCACGGGCACGGATGCCCTACGGAAGGAAGCAGCGGGGAAAGGGTAGGCAGGCCGGTGCGGCGTAGGCGAGTGAATATTTCCGCCGCCGGTGGAGGTGGCGGTCCGGTCACCACCTCCAGCGGCGCTCCTGGCTTGGGCGTCATGCCGTCGGGGACGGCAGCTCGGCGGCGGCCTTGATGACGCCGTCCAGGACCGTGGCCACCTCCTTGCGCGGCTCGGCGCGGCTGGTGCGGTGCCGGGCGATCAAGCGGCGGAAGCCGAGCCCCGGCACGGACACCGCCTTGACGCCCTCAACGGGCATGCCGTGCACGGCCAGTGACGGCACCACCGCGACGCCCAGTCCTCCTGCGACCAGCGCCAGGGCGGCGTTGTAGTCGTAATAGCTGTGGGCGGTGCGGGCGAGGGTCATGCCGCGGCGTACGTGTTCGGTGGCGCCGTGGGCGGCGGCGTCCGTGTCGACACCGAGCCAGATGAGGTGTTCGAGGTCCGCCAGGGTGGTGGGTGTCGGGGTTCCGGCGGGTGTGACGACCACCCATGGCTCCTCGAGGATCGGCACGTCCCGGGTTCCCCGCGCGGACCTGCGGCCGATGGGTGTCTCGGCCTCCACGATCAGGAGGTCCACCGTCCCGGCGCGGAGTTCTTGCTGCGCCTTCTCGCCGTCCATCTCGTGGATCTGCAGCTCAAGGCCCGGGAATTCGGCACGCAATTGGTGCACCAGCGGGACGAGCAGCGCCCGGATCACCGTCTGGAACGCGGCGATGACCACGGTGCCGGAGACCTCCTCCCGCAAGGCCGCCAACGACCGTGTGACGTTCGTCAGTTCCGACTCGATGCGTTCGGCCGCTTCGGTGAGCACCCGGCCCGCGGCCGTGACCACGGCGCCGTGCGGCTGGCGGTCGAGGACCGGGGTGCCGACCTCGGTTTCGAGGCGGCTGATCTGCTGCGACACGGCAGAGGGCGTCAGGTGCAGCACGTCGGCGGCCGCGAGGATCCCGCCTGCCCGGTGCACGGCGAGCAGAACGGCCAGTTTCCGCGGGTCCACGTCCATTCAATCCAGCTTAACCCCCGGCGTAGAGAACTTCGATTGATCTGTATGTAGTGGGTGTCCACTATGGGGGACATGCAGGCAATCACGACCTCCGCGGCGACGGCAGCAGGGTGGGTAGGTGCCCTGAGCACGGCTGCCGCCTATCTGTTGGTCTCGCGTCGTGTCATCGAGCCGGACGCTCCGACGTTTCAGGTGGTCAACATGCTCGGTGGCGCCCTCCTGGCCGTGTCCGCCGCCGCCAGTGGGGCATGGCCCTCGGTGACGTCGAACTTTGTCTGGGTCCTCATCGGCGTACAGGCGCTGGTCGGGGCGCGTCGTGGCGTACGAACCGTCGTCGGCCGTGTGTCGGCACGTCTCCCGCGGCGCCGAGGAGCCGGCGAGGCGAGCGGGTGTGGAGTCGGGCACACGGTCGCTGAGACGCACCGTTCCCCACCGCCGCCCGCCACCTGCCCTCCTGTGCCGGCTCAGCCGCCGAACACCGCCTGGACGAGCCTGTCCTGAGCCTTCATGAACGGTCCAGCCATGGTCAGTTCGGCATCGTCCACGTAGTTGAGCGTGGCGGTCAGGGTCCTGCTGCCGTCGGCCGTGCTGTACATCAGGGCCGCGTGGCCGCTGTGGCCGCCGTTGTGGAACAGCAGGGTGTCCCCGTCGGGACCGGTCTGCTGGATGCGCAGGCCGAGCCCGAAGCCGCTCTCGGGGTGCGGCTCGCTCATCTCGGCGAGGAGCGCGGCGGGCAGCAACTCACCACGGGCCAGCGCGGAGATGAAGGTGTGCAGGTCCCGGGTGGTGGAGATCATGTCGCCGCCTGCGTCGATCCAGGTCGGGTTCTGGCGGCTGACGTCGACGGTGTGCCGGTGGCCGGCGTCCTCGTACCGGTAGTAGGCGTGGGCGTACGGCTCGGGGATGGCCTGCGCGGTGCCCGGCACCACCGTGCCCGTCAGGCCGAGCGGTCGCACGATCCGCTCCTGGGTCACCTCGGCGCACGGGCGGCCGGTGACGTTCTCGACGAGCAGTCTGGCCAGCACGTAGTTGGTGTTGGAGTAGCTCCAGCCCGCGCCCGGCTCGAACCGCGGCGGCTTCGACAGGGACAGCCGGGCCAATTCCTGTGGGCGGTAGGTGTGGAAGCGTTTGTCCACCCACTCCTTGCCCGCGAGGGTCGAAGGGATCCCGGGGACCACGGTCCCGTCCTCGTAGAGCTCACCGGTGTGGTTGAACACCCCGCTGGTGTGCTGAAGCAGCATGCGCACCGTGATCCGGCGGTCGAGGTCGAACCCGGGGAGGTGGTCGACGGCCGGCGCGTCGAGGTCGACCTTGCCCTCGGCCACCAGTTGCAGCACCAAGGTCGCGGTGAAGGTCTTGGTGTTGCTGCCGATACGGACGTGCCCTTCGGCCGGAGGCTCGGAGCTGCCGCCCAGCTCGGCCGCGCCGGCGGTGGCGACCCACGCGCCCTGTTCGTCGTGCACCCGCAGCTGGACTCCGGTGATGCCGGAATCGACGATCTCCTGGAGGATGCCGCGCAGTTGCGGACGGTCCGGGCCGCCGGCGGTGACGTCGGTCGCGGGGTGCGGGGACTGGCTCATGGTCGTCTCCTCTGTTCCTGTGTCAGACATGCCGGTACTCAGAAATGCCAGTACTCCGAAGTGGCAGCGCTCCGAAGTGGCAGTACGGCGAGCGTGGTCCCTGCCCTAAGGTCAAGGTCAAGGTCACGTCTCGGCGGGGGAGTTGGAACGGATGCGTGCCAAGGGCGGGCTCACCATCGGTCAGGCGGCGGCCTACGCCGGCGTCACGATCAAGACCGTGCGGCACTATCACCGGCTCGGTCTGGTCGCCGAGCCGGAGCGGGACACGTCGGGCTACCGGCGTTACGGCTCGGCCGAACTGCTCCGCCTGGTGCAGGCGCGGACCCTGGCCGGGGCCGGAGTGCCGCTCGCCGAGGTCGGCGAACTGCTCGACGCGGGGCCCGAGCGGTTCACCGCTGCCCTGGACGACGTCCACCGCCGGCTCACCGACCAGATCGAAGACCTGGTCGCGCGCCGCGACACGCTGCACCGGATCACTCATGGTGACCGTGCCCTGCTGCCCGACCGGGCCTGCGCGGTCCTCGACCGCATGGCCGAACTCGCCTTCCCTGCCGAGTACTTGGCGACGCAGCGGGAGGCACTGGTGCTCACCCGCGCCCTCGTCCCGGAGATGTTCGACGCCTTCCTGACCAGACTCGAGCATCTCCTCGACGACCCCGAGCACGTCGAACTGACCAAGCGCGCCTGGGACGCGGGGTCCTGGCCGCCCGACGACCCGCGCCTCGACGAACTGGCCGCGGCGCTCGCCGAGAAGGTGCTGGCCGACCGCGAACTGCTGGCGGCGGGAACCGGACTACGCGGCGGGTCCGACAACGCGGCCCGGTACGCACTCGTCAACCGCCACCGCGAGGACGACGCCCCCTCCATCGCCCGGCTGAACGCTCTGGTCGAGGCGCGGTTGCTCGCGGCCGGTGTCGACTTCCCGCGGGGGTAGGCCGACGACGGTGATCCGCCGCGTCGGCGTGATCTGCTCGCATCGCCGTCACTCGGATCGCCGTCATTCTGATCTACGTCATTCTGGTCTACGTCATTCTGATCGCCGTCATACCGGGAATGTCCTGCCCCCAGGGGCCGTTGGGGGGTGAGCGGCCCGGCCCGTCGGGCGCGTGACTTCGACCGACTCTTGCGAGGTACAGCCCCACATGAGCCAGCCAATCAACGTCGAGAACGTGGACGCACCCGGGGAGAGCGGCAGTTCGGCCGCTCCGAGCGCAGGTACACCGGCGCGCGCAGGCGTCCTCATCGCCGTCCTTGTCGCGTCCGCGTTCGTGATGATCCTCAACGAGACGATCCTGAGCATCGCCCTACGCGACCTCACCGTCGACCTGGGGGTCTCCACGACGACCGTGCAGTGGCTGACCAGCGGCTTCCTGCTGACGATGGCCGTGGTCATCCCGATCACCGGTTTCCTCCTCGAACGCTTCTCCGCGCGCCGGATCTTCCTGGCCTCACTGACGGCGTTCAGCACCGGCACCCTGATCAGCGCCCTCGCACCGGGCTTCGGCGTGCTGCTCACCGGACGCGTGGTGCAGGCATTCGGCACCGCCGTGATGATCCCGTTGCTGATGACGACAGTGATGCGCCTGGTCCCCGCGGAGCGTCGCGGGGCGATGATGGGCACCATCACGATCGTCATCGCGGTGGCCCCGGCCATCGGCCCGACGGTGGGCGGCGCGGTGCTGTCCTCGCTGGGCTGGCGCTGGATGTTCTGGATCGTCCTGCCGCTGGCACTGGCGGCGTTGGCGATCGGCGCGATATGGCTGCGCCTGGACAGCGAGACGCGGAAGGTGCCGCTGGACGTGCTGTCGGTGGTGCTCTCCGCCATCGGCTTCGGCGGCATCCTCTACGGCCTCGCCTCCATCGGCGAGTCCGGCGGCGGGGAGCACACCGTCGCGCCGTGGATGCCGATCGTCGCCGGCCTGCTCTCCCTCACCGTGTTCGTCCTGCGCCAACTGCGGTTGCAGCGCCGGGATCGCGCCCTGTTGGACCTGCGCCCGCTGGCGAACCCCACCTTCTCCGTAGCCCTGTTGCTGTCCGCGCTGCTGTTCATGTGCATGCTGGGCGCGGCCGCGATCCTGCTGCCGCTCTACCTCCAGACGGTCATGGGGACGACCACCTTCGTCAGTGGCCTCGCCGTCCTGCCCGGCGGCTTGCTCCTCGGCGTCCTCGGCCGCCCGGTGGGCCGGCTCTACGACCGCGTCGGCGCGCGTCCGCTGGTGATCCCGGGGGCGGCCGCGCTGGCGGCCTCGCTGTGGCTGTTCTCGCTGCTCGGCCCGGACTCCTCGCTGGTCGCGGTCATCGGCATGCACCTGCTGCTCATGGGCGGGCTCGGCCTGATGATGACGCCGTTGATGACGGCGTCCCTGAACGTGCTGCCGGACCACCTGCACTCCCACGGCAGCGCGATCCTCGCGACGATGCAGCAGGTCGCGGGCGCCTTCGGTACGGCGGTCTTCGTCACCGTGGCGTCCAGTGCGTCCGACGGTGCGTCCGGTGCGCCCGACGCGAGTGGCCTGAGCGCGGCGTTCGTCCTCGCGGGTGTCATCGGCCTCGTGACGTTCGTGGCGTCACTGTTCTTCGGCCGTGGCGCGGGCTCAGGGCAGAGTGCGGCGACGTAGCGCGTCCCAGGCAGACGCGCTGACCGTCGACTTCCGCGTGCCGGGCGCACCGGTGGCTGTCCCGCAACCTGCGAGTGGGGAGCGTCGTTCACCGCACATGAAGAAGATCATCAGTGTCGCGGGCCTCGCGCTCGCCACCATCGGTATCGCCGCCCCCGCCCACGCCGACAACGGCAGCAACTTCGGCTCAGGACTCGGTGTCTCGGACGACTGGAACGTCAGCTCCGCAGCCAACTGCCTCCAGGAGGTCGCCGTCGTTCCGGTACTCGGCGACTACGCGGGCGATCACGCCAACCACTGCTCCGACGGCAACCTGATCACCCACGCAGAGTAGACCCCGCCGCCCCGCCCCTATGGCTGGGCGGGACAACTCTCCACCGTCCAGACCGGCTTGCCCAGTACCCGGCCGTTCAGGATCGCCGAAGGCTTCCTCTCCCAGTTCGTGCTTGTTCCGTCCGATGACTTCCCGGTTGTGTGTGGTGTGCATCACTCACGGGTGGCGCCTACGTGATCGGGAGGTTCATGTGGCTGCGCAGGACACAGGTGTACGGGCACCTGCCCAAGGCGTCGGGAAGGGGGGTTGGCCGCATGTCTCGGCCCGGGACTGGTGGATCATCGGCCTGCTCCTGGCCTTCTTCACGCTGAACTTCGCCGACAAGGCGGCGATCGGGCTCGCCGCCCACGACATCAAGCGCGACCTCGGGCTGAGCGAGACGCAGTACGGCCTCATATCCAGCGGGTTCTTCTGGCTGTTCGCGGTCGGCGCCGTCGTGGTGACGCTGACCTTCCGCCGGATCGGATGGCGCTGGGCGGCCACCCTGCTGATGCTCGCCTGGGTGATCAGCATGGCGCCGCTCATGTTCCCCACCACGCTGGCCGTCCTGCTCGTCTCGCGCATGGTGCTCGGCTTCTTCGAGGGCCCGGCGCACGCGCTGTGCCAGTCGATCGTCGCCGACAAGTTCCCGCCGCACACCCGCGCCTTCGCCGGCTCGATCATCAACTCCGGCGCCTCGGTGGGACCGCTGCTCGGCGCACCCCTGCTCACCTGGGCCATGCTGACCTGGGACTGGCACGCCGCGTTCGTCGCGCTGGTCGTCGTGGGTCTGGCCTGGGTCGTGGTGTGGCTCCTGGTGACTCGTCGCGCCTCCGGCATGGGGCCCCAACGTGCCGCGGCGACGGACGGGGAGGCGGCGGCCGACCCCAACGGGGACATCGACGTCCCGTTCTCCTCGATGCTCAGGCTCGGCAGCTTCTGGGGCCTGGCCTCCCTGTCGTTCGCCGGCTACCTCATCACCTCGCTGAAGGTGGCCTGGCTGCCGTCGTTCCTGCATGAGGGCATGGGCTACTCGCAGGGAACGGTCGGCTGGCTCGTCACCGTCCCCTACGCTCTCGCAGTCGTCGTGGTGACCACGCCGGGGCTGATCTCGGGCCGCATGCTGCGCGCAGGTCGCTCCGCTCGCGCATCGCGGGGCCTGCTCACCATGGGGTACCTGTGTGGTCGACACGTGCGTTGCGGTGAACGCTCCGTCGCGCGCGAGACGGATCTGCCCGCCAGTTTTCTCGTTGCGGTACCGGCCGAGCAGTTCATCGGTGTTGACGGCGTGGGCGCACCCGGCGGTGAGTACGGCAGAAGCGGTCATCGCGGCGGCGCGCCACTGTCTGCCTGTTCTCTTGATCCTCACGTCCTCAGCCTATAGGCCGCATCGTGGCGGGATGCCGCACAGTCGCCGACGCGCGGGACGCGGCCAAGGGGGTCGAGGACGGATCCTGACGGCCGACTGATGCCCTGGACCGGGTCAGGCGTGGCAAACTCCGATGCCCTGGAGTCGGGCGTCGGGCAGTATGCAGGAATGCGCACCGACCGCGATCCGGAACTCGACGCACTGCGCCGCCGTCATGTCGCTGTCGACCGGCGTTACCTCCGCCTGAACCACGGGATCTTCCACCTTACCGAGCGTGAACGCCGCCGATTTGCACGGCAGTTGGCCAAGGGTGTGGACGCCGTCACACACCGCGAACTCCATCTGCTGCTCGACTGCGGCTGGCGGGAACGCAAGACCGCCGCATGGCTGATCGCGATAGCCGGCCACACCGGCTTCCGCCCGCACCTGGGCGAACTTCTCCTGGCCAGCGAGGTCTGCTGTGCCGGGCATGCGTACTGCATCACCCTGGCCACTTTTGGCACTCCAGCCGACGCCGAGTTGCTGGCTGCGTACCTCGACCGCTATCTGGCCCGGCCCGATCTGGACTACGACCAGTCGTCCGCCCTGGGTGCTCTGCTCCACCTCGATGCGACCTACGGCACCGACCATGCCGCGCGCTTCCTCACACTGGAAGGGCCCTGGCAGCACTGGACGCGCGTACAACCCCACCGGCGTGAGCTGAGTCCCGCCGAATGCCAAGAGACCATGGCCCGGTACTGCTCCTTCGTTCAAGAATGCGCGGGGCACCGTCCGGTACGTGGAAGGTGAAGTCCGCCTGTCGCCGGGACTCTTCGGTCCCTACCGTCCCTGCGTGACCACGCATGCACGGCTCGCCCCTCGCATCGACGGCGGGGTCGAATCCCTGGCCCTTGCCCACCACGCCGCACGCTGGGCGCAGAGCATCACGAAGGTCACGGGAGAGGCCGTCGATGCCCTGGGCCTGGACACGACCCCGAGATTCAGGGCATCACCCTCATCGCCGTTTACCGGGCAAAGGGGTTCGTGATCCTTCCGCGTCGGCGGGTGGTGGCGAGGCCATGGCATGGCTGTTGCACGCGCGACGAAACGTCCGCGATTACGAGACCTCGCCTCAGCACTCCGAGCGAATGTCCACCTCGTAGCCATCACGCTCGTGACCCGCAGGCTAACCTGCCTGATCATCCGTCGGGACCCGCATCGCTATGGGCTCCCAATTGGGTTCTCAGTCGAAAGCGTCGGTCATGCAGTCCGACTGGTCACCGGCGGCTTTGAATGCGTGGCGGAGGGCGGCAGCCGCCTGTTCGCGCTCCACCACGTACCCGTAGTTCTGACGTGCAGTCGTAGTCACGTCGTCGACCGTGACGATTGCCGGTTCGCCGCTCGCGGCGCGGCGGCGCGCGGCGGCAATCGCCATGTCCGCAGCACACAGCAGCGTTCTGGAGCGCTCCCGGATTCCGGCAGCCTCGGCACGCTTCGCCGAGAATGGACGCAGGACGAGTCCCCGAAACAGGACACCAGCGGCGACCAGAACGAAACCCAGCACTACGAACACGGATCCGCCGGCGTCGCGAGGCATCTAGCCAGTCTCCACCACGTCCACGGAATCCGTCACGGCAATCCTCCTGCCAGGCTGGGCCCTGCTCGTGCAGGCCGGTCCCGAGGGGCGTGCGACGGCGGAGAGCGCGGCCGAACTGGATCGCCGCCCGGGCCGGCTTCGATGAGCGGCCCGCCAAGTACGCGCATTTGCTGACGGAGCTGGCCGTCCCTGATCCGGCGCGGGTGCCGGTGTCGTAGCAGGCCGGGCTGTGGACGGACGGCGTAGGCAGCCGCCGTCATCCCGAAATGGTTGTACGTGGTCAGGCGGCACTTTGGCAGAGAATCCGTCACGTCTTTCTCACGCTTGCCGTTCCGGCACCCGGCCCGGCCGAACAGTCGTCCGGCCGACATAGCCTGAGGCGGTCTCTCACGGCACACGAGCCGTCCGACACCTCAGCAGCCCCTCGGTGGGCGCGGCACGGCTGCCCGTTTGACAGATCGGATGTACGAAATGGCGACCCCCAGACCCCTTCTCGCCCGCTTCCGTCGAGACGTACGGGAGGAGCCCGCGCCTGAGGTCACCACGGTGGACCGGCGTGGCGAGCTGCTCGCGGGTGACGCGTCGTTGGCCGAGGTGACGGCCGACGGGCGTACCTGGATAGGTCGCCGGGTCGGCAGTCTGGAGGAGGGGCGGGCGGCCGAGCGCAATCTCCACCTCGTCACGGCGGCCCTCGAACACGGCGGCGTCGACTACTTCCTGGTGCCCGGCCGCTCCGTACAGCGGTACGTCGTCGGCATTCGGCTGAGCGACCGCAAGGCCCTGCTGAGGTCCCTGCGCGAGCTGTACGCCGGCACGGCCCTCTACGCGGCGGAACCCGTATCGGACATCTGGCCCGGCAGCGCCGCGCTGTACGCCGAAGGCGCGCTGCCCACAGACCTCAAGCGGCGCTCGGCCATCCGCTTCGGCGAAATACTCCTCGGCCCCTCCGGACAGGTGCTCGCGGGCCTGGTGCGAGGGTGCGACGTGGAGTTCTGGCGCGATGGCGGGCAGCTCCGTGAGCAGCGGGAACAGGGCGACGAGCGCGCCGCCGAACTCCTCGGCGGCCTCCGCTTCCAGGCGCCGCCCGCCCTCCTCGACGGCGCGCTGGTGGGGCCCCGACCCAACGCGGTCTCCGACGTCGTACCGGCCGAGGCCCAGAAGCCCGCCACCCGCACGATCCGGGGCACTGCCCACCCCACGTTCGCCGACTTCGCCGAACCCGGCATCGACACGGTCACGTTCCCCCTGGACGTCGTCTACACGTGGGTGGACGGCGACGACCCCGCGCTGGCCGCCAAGCGCGAGGCCCACCGGACCGGCCGGGTCCCCGACGCGGAGTCCCGCGAGGCGGGCGCCTCCCGCTACACGAGCCACGACGAACTCAAGTACTCCCTGCGGTCCTTGGACATGTACGCCCCGTTCCTGAGGAACGTGTACATCGTCACCGACGGCCAGACCCCCGCGTGGCTGGACACCTCGGCGCCCGGCATCCGGGTCGTCGACCACAAGGAGGTGTTCCGCGACCCGGACATGCTCCCCGTCTTCAACTCCCATGCCATCGGCACCCAGTTGCACCACATCGAGGGCCTGTCCGAGCAGTACCTGTACTTCAACGACGACGTCTTCCTCGGCCGCCCCGTCACGGCGGGCCACTTCTTCCACGGCAACGGCATCGCCAAGGTGCCCTTTCTCACCCTCCCAACTCGGCCTCGGCGCACCGCATCCCGACGAACCGGCCCCCAACTCGGCGGGCAAGAACGTCCGGTGTCTGCTGTTCGAGGAGCACGGGCGGATGACCGTGAACAAGTTCGCGCACGCCCCGCACCCCCAGATCCGCTCGGTGATGCGCGAGATAGAGGAGCGCTTCGCGGCCGACGTGGACCGCACCAGCCGCTCCCGGTTCCGTGCCCCGACCGACATCGCCATGGGCGCCTCGTTCCACCACCACCAGGCATTCCTCACCGGCCGTGCGGTGCCCGCGACGTACAAGGCGCGCTACGTCGACGTGGCCCGGGCCGACGCGGACGAGCGGCTCGCCGAGCTCCTGACGAACCGCCGGTTCGACTTCTTCTGCCTCAACGACGTCAACACCCCGTCCGAGCAGCAGGAAGAGATCCACCGGAAGATCCATGCCTTCCTGGAGAACTACTTCCCGTTCCCCAGCCGCTTCGAGCGCGAGCGTGAGAGTGATACGAGCGTCTGACGGCGGGACGGCCGGGCCTGCCCCGTCGGCCGGGCGTCACGTCATGACGCTTTCCCGCGCGATGTGCCGCCGTGGTTGGACCGCCGCCATTCACTGGGCGTGAGCCCGTAGGTCTGGCCGAAGCGGCGGGAGAAGTACGCGGGGCTCGTGAAGCGCCAGGAACGGGCGATGGACTCGATGGCGCGGTGCCGGTGGGTGGCCGCGGCCAGATCGTCGCGTGTGCCTTCCAGGCGGCGTCGGATGATCCATTTTTGGAGGCTGAGGCCGCCCTCCTCGCAGTGCCGGTACAGGGTGCGTACGGACGTGTTGTGGGCCCAGGCGATGCGTTGGGGCGTGAGGTCGGGCTCGCGCAGATGGGCCCGCACGTAGGTCAGGACACGCGTGAGGAGGGTTTCCCGTGCGACCTGCCGGCGGATGCGGTCGTCGCCCGCGACGGAAAGGATCCACGCGCGCGTGAGTTCCATGGTGGCGTTGGCGAGCGCTTCGGTCTCGGCGCCGCCCTCCAACTGGTCGGCAATACGGCGCAGTCCACGGATGTGATCAGTGAGCAGCGCTCCGATGGGGCTGTACTGAAGGAGCGGGACGGACGCTCGCACGGTGTCCCCGGGGATGGCGAGGCGATCCATGTCGAACATGAGGGCCAGCGCGCTCCAGGTGCCCGTCCACGAGTACGCGTACCCCTGGGACATGGGTGCCAGGGTCGGAGCGCACTCTGCGATGAACTGCTGGTGGCTGTCCCAGGCGAATCCACCGCTTCCTTCCAGCAGGACGTTGATCGCTACGGTGTCCAGCGCATCCCGCCGTGCCTGCCGCAGCGAACGCCGGGTGCGGCAACGCGAACGTCAAGGCGCTGGTCTACGTCGCCGCCTTCGCGCCCGACGAGGGCGAGAGCGCGCTCACCCTCACCGCGAAGTTCCCCGGCAGCCAACTGGAGAGCGCCCTCGTCGGCCGCCCGTACCCGATTCCCGGGGCCGAGCCCGGTGTGGATGGCTACATCGACCCCGTGAAGTTCCACGACGTCTTCGCCCAGGACCTGCCGCAGGCGCAGACCGCGATCATGGCGACGGCCCAACGCCCGGGCAGCATCGGCGGGTTGGGCACACCCAGCGGCGTACCGGCGTGGAAGACCGTGCCGTCCTGGTACGTCGTCGCGTCCGGCGACCGTGTCATCCCGCCGGCCGCGCAGCGTTTCATGGCCGAACGCGCCAAGAGCAATTCGTCGAGGCCAAGGGGGCCTCGCACGTCGCGATGATGTCTCGTCCGGACATCGTCGTCCGGCACATCGAGGCCGCGTACCGCGCTGTCACACGCTGACATCCCGCGAGGAGGGGGCATGAGCACCCCCTGACACCATCGTCCTGATCCACGGCTTCTGGGTGACACCAAGGAGCTCGCAGCACTGGGTCACCCACGCGGATCCGCCCCCGATCGAGAAGGCCACCGTCGAGCAGATCGTCGAGAGCCTCGAGCCCCTGGTCGGCGGCCTGGACCGACCGCCGATCCTGATCGGCCACTCCGCGGGCGGCGTCTTCGTCCAACTCCTGCTGGACCGCGGATACGGAGCGGCGGGCGTCGCCCTCAGCTCCGCACCCACCGAGGGCGTCGCCTGCCGACATCGCCGACCGCTTCTGCTGGCTGGGCACTGGGACCGCGACAGAGGTCGACATCTGACGGGCTCCGGGAGCGCTCGTACGTGTCCTCAGCCGATCTCGGTCTTCAAGTGGGCGGCCTGGGCGAGTGCCTGGAGGGTGAGGGCCTCGCCGGGGCGGTGGCCGGTCTCGCGATGAATGGTGAGGGCCTGACGCCCCAACTCGATTGCTGTGGCGGCGGATTCCTCGGATGCCGCTATGCCGCACAGGCTGGTCAGCACTTGGCCTTCGACCACGCGGAAGGAACAGGCACGTGCCAGCGCCAGCGCCTGTTCGGCGTGGACACGGGCCTCGTTGCCGAGGCTCATGTCTCTAAAGGTGAGAGACAGGCCAAGGAGGCTGTCCGCCTCGGGGCGCGTGTACTTCCCTTGACGGGCCACAGAGAGTGCCTGCGTGCCGGCCTGGGCCGCCTGGTCGAGTTGTTTCAGTTCTCGGTGGGCGGTGGCCATCGTGTTGAGAATGCTCGCCTGGGTCCAGCGCCGTCCTTTGTCCTTGGCCAGGGCGTAGGCGTGCTCTGCCTGTGTCAGTGCTTCACTGTGTCGACCGAGCGCGATGTTGTTCTTGGCGACAGCGTCGAGCACTGCGGCATGGGCGTGATGGTTGCCCTCACTCTCGCTGGCGGTCACCTCGGGCACGAGGAGCGCGAGGCCGTCGGTCGGACGGCCCAGTTCCCAGTACACCCAGCCAAGATTCTGCAAGGCCAGGCTGTTGTCCCACCCCTTGATCTGGGTTCCCAGGCGGATAGCGAGTTCGAGCTGTTCGGCAGCTTCGTGCAGTCGGCCCATGTCCCGGCAGGCCAGTCCGATGACGACGGACCCCAAGACTTCGAGGTAGGGATTTCCGGCCTCGCGGGCGATCCTCGTGCCGGTGGTGACGTGCAGCTGTGCCTTCTCGAGCTGCGCCATGTTCCACTCTGCCTGGCCCTGGCCGCCTATGGCTGCTGCTTCGCCCGTCGCCCACCCGAGTTCCCTGCTGATGTGCAGCGCACGGGAATGATGGTCGAGGGCCAGCGCAGGATTCCCCCAGTCGGCCTGGATCAGCCCGAGGCTGATGTGCATGGCTGCCTGGCCGAACGGGTCAGCCTCAGAAACCGCCGCATCGAGCGCGGTCTGCGCGGCGGCCTGCCACGCTGCTCGCGGTAGTTGGGCAAAGAAGTAGCCGAACAGTGCGTTGACCATGTGCCATGCGACGGGACGGGGACCGTGGTGGGCGGCATGGTCGATGCAGGCGAGCAGATTTCCGCGTTCCGCCTCCAGCCATGGCGTGGCGACGGCGGGGGAGGGCAGGCATGGGTGCCCGTGGCGGCCGAGTCCCGGGGGCAGTTCCGGGAAGAGCCAGGTTCCCGCGACGGCGCGTACCGCATGCAGGTACCAGAGCAAGAGCCGTTCCAGCGCCGCGTCGCGATCCGCTGCCGGCTCCTCCGCCCGTGCACATTCTTGCGCGTATTCGCGTAGGAGATCGTGGAACTGGTACCGGCCCACCGTCGTGGGTTCGATCAAGTGAGCTTCTGTCAAGGTGCTGAGCAGACGGCGGGCCTGTGTCAGCGGCATGTCCCCGAGCGCTGCCGCGGACTCCGCGGTGAACTCCGCCCCAGGGAACAGGCCGAGCAGGCGAAAGAGCCGGCGCGCGGCTGGTGCCAGAACCCGGTAGGACACGGAAAAGGCCGTACGCAGGGGGGTGTTGGCGTCCGAGTCCGGCTCCAGCGCTGCCAGACGATGGCCCTCGGCCATCTCGGCGACCAGGTCGGCCGGACGCAGGCCAGGATCTCCCGCCAGTTGGGCAGAGGCCACCCGTAGCGCCAGAGGCAGCCTGCCGCACAGGTGGATCAACTCGCTCACCGCGGCCCCATCGGTGGAGTCCCGCTCCGAGTCGACGGCTCGGCCCAGCAGCGTCCGGGCCTCGGTGCCCCGGAGAAGGCCCAGAGCGAGGGCGTGGGCCCCGTCGTGGGCGACGAGGTCGCCGAGACGGTTGCGGCTGGTGACGATGACGCAGCAGGTCGGACTGCCCGGCAACAGCGGACGTACCTGTTCGGGCGAGGCCGCGTTGTCCAGCAGGACGAGCACGTGCCGGTCGGCAAGCAGTGTGCGCAGGATCCGGCCCTGTGCCTCGGGCAGGGAAGGGATCTCCGTGGCCGTGAGGCCGAGGCTGCGCAGCAGCAGTTCCAGCGCCTCACGAGGCTCGAGTGGCCGCCGGTCATGATCGAAGCCGTGCAGGTTGACGTAGAGCTGGCCGTCCGGGAACCGGTCACGCACCTGGTGTGCCCAGTGCACGGCCAGCGCTGTCTTGCCGATGCCCGCGGCGCCGCCGATGGCGGAGATCACGACGGATCTTGGCACGGTGTCGCCCTGCCCGGGCTCGGGCGGGAGCAGAGCGTGGAGCTGGGCGAGTTCTTCGGTTCGACCGACGAATCCGGCAGTGTCGAGGGGGAGTTCAGCAGGCACGCCACTGTGCCGTGGAGGAACGGGAGCCGGTAAGCCTATGAGGACGGTGTCGTCCTGTCGCAGCACCGCTTCATGGACGCGGCGCAGTTCTTCACCCGGGTGAGTGCCGAGTTCGTCCCGCAACCGCACGCGCATGTCCTCGAAGGCGCGCAGTGCTTCTCCCTGCCGGCCACAGCCGTACAAGGCCCGCATGTGCAGGACTGTCAGTCGCTCGTCGTATCCGTCAGACGCGGGCGATGCCACACCGAGGCCGTCCAGAGCCTCCTCGTAGCGGCCCAGCAGCACCAGACACCTGAGCCACTCCACCTGTAGTGTTCGTCGCCGCTCCATCCATCGCTGACGTTCCTCGCGTGCGAACGGCCCCGGCAGACCGGACAGCGGTTCTCCCCTGAATATGCCTATTGCACGCGATAGTTGGTCCGCGGCGGTGGTCAGATCTCCGGATGCGAACGCACGCATCGCTTCGCTGCTTTGCCCCTCCAGATCCGTCGTGTCGAGCCCGACTTCCTCAACGGCGAAGCGGTACCACCCCGTACCGCTGCGGATCACCGACTCCGAGGGTCGCGCACCTTCTGGATCGAGCGCCCTTCGCAGTGAGTTGACGTGCGTGGGCAGCACTTTGCTGCCGTCTGCGGGCGGCTGTGCACCCCACACCGCGTCGAGCAGTCGCTCATGACTGCATACGGCGTCCTGGCCCAGGAGCAGTGCGGACAGCACAGCTTGCTGCTTGGCCGGCCCCAACCTCAGCGGCGTCTCGCCCCGCCAGGCCCGTAAGGGCCCGAGCACTTCGATCCGGAGTGGTCGGGGAGATCTGCTGTCCACCGCACAGCCTCCGCTTCAATGTCGCCCTCATCAAAAGTTCAGAGGTATTGCAGCACGCCCGAACACGGTGGGGACCACGAGATCGCACAACCTGCACAACCACAGGAGGGTCAAGTGACCGAAGCGGAGATTGTGGCCATCGCGCTGGCCACAGGCGCGGCCCAGAGGCTTACCGGGATCGGCGGAGTCGTTGCGGAACTCCATACCGTCCTGCAGCGCGCAGTCCGCGAACGGCTGGCTGGCGGGGAATACGGCGTACGGGTCCTCGACGCGTACGCGACGGACCCAGACGTATGGCAGACCCGACTGCTCCAGGTCCTGGCTGATGGAATGGACATGGACGAAGAGGTCGTCAGAGCGGCCCGGGCGGTGCTCCGAGCAGACGGCAACAGCCGCAACGGCCTCGGGCCGAGACCGTGCTGACCGGTCTCGGCCCGTCGTCTGGTGTCACTTGCCGCTGTAGACGGGGAACGCGCTGTGTTCGCCGTAGTCCACGTCGCGCAGGCCCCGCAGGGCGTCCATGTCGGTGGCGGAGAGTTCGAAGTCGACCTCGGCGTTGGAGCGCATGTGGTCGGGGTTCGACGTCTTGGGCAGGGAGACCGTGCCGAGTTGCAGGGTGTAGCGGATGCACAGCTGCGGGACGGTCACGCCGTACTTCTTGGCCATTGCCTGGACTTCGGCGTTCTCCAGGATCGCGCCGTGGGCGATCGGCGAGTACGCCTCGACGAGGATCTGCTTCGCGGCGCAGTAGTCCAGGAGCTCCGAGGGGGTGTTGCCGGCGTGGACGAGCAGTTGGTTCACGTGTGGCACGACGGTCGCGCCCTGGAGGAGGTTCTCCAGGTCCTGTTGCTGGAAGTTGGAGACCCCGATGGAGCGGATCTTGCCGGCCTGGTGGGCCTCTTCGAGCGCGCGCCAAGCTGCGCGATTGCCCTCGGCGTAGTCGCCGCCGCGGAAGTCGTCCCACGGCTGCGGGCTGTGGATGAGCATCAGGTCGATGTGGTCGAGACCGAGTTTGTGAAGTGACTCGTCGATCGAGGCGACCGCCCGGTCGTAGTCCTTGATCTCGGCTGCGAGTTTCGTCGAGACGAACAGCTCGTCGCGGGGGACCGCGGCGGTGCGCACGCCCTCGCCGACACCGCGCTCGTTGCCATAGGCCTGGGCGGTGTCGATGTTGCGGTAGCCGATCTCCACGGCCGCGCGGACCGCCTCGGCCGCCTTGTCGTCGTCGATGAACCAGGTGCCGAGCCCCAGTTGGGGGATCTCGACTCCGTTGGAGAGCGTGTAGGTCTCGTTCAGGATGGTCATGCGGTCGCTCCGTTCCTCGGCAGCTTGCCGTACGCCTCGTCGGTGACGGGCTCGAGCCATTCGTTGCTGACGTTCTCGCCCGGGGTGATGAAGGCGACGTGGGAGAACCACGCGTCGGCCTTCGCGCCGTGCCAGTGCTTCGTGCCCGCCGGGACGCGCACCACGGTTCCGGGCTCCATGCTGATGGGGTCCTCGCCCTCGGCCTGGTACCAGCCGCTGCCCGCCGTGCACAGCAGGATCTGGTCACCGCCGCCGTCCGTGCCGTGGTGGATGTGCCAGTTGTTGCGGCAGCCCGGCTCGAAGGAGACGTTGCTGACGGGGACGTTGCCCGAGGCGAGCGGGGCGAGGTAGCTCTGGCCGGTGAAGTATTGGGCGTAGGCGTCGTTCTTCTCGCCGAGCGGGAAGATCTGGTCGAATCCGGTGGCGGTCATGTTCTGCGTGCTTTCCTTCTGGTTCGGTGCGGTCTTCGGTGCGGGCCGCTCTAGCGGTTCACGTAGCCCATGTGCTGGGCGTTGTAGCGGTCGCCGCGGACGCCGACCTGTTGGGCGAGGCCGTCGAGGTCGGCCACCTCGTCCGCGGACAGCGCGAGGGCCGTCGCGGCGTTGTTCTCCTGGATGCGTGCCGTGCGGCGGGTGCCCGGGATCGGCACGATCCACGGCTGCTGCGCGAGCAGCCAGGCAAGGGCGACCTGGCCCGGCGTCGCGCCCTTCCCTTCGGCGAGCCGGCGGACGTGGTCGACGAGGGCCTGGTTCGCGGCCAGGTTCTGCGCCTCGAAGCGCGGGACGCGTTGGCGGATGTCGCCGTCGGTGAAGGTGGTGGAGGTGTCGACGGTGCCGGTGAGGAAGCCCTTCCCCAGGGGGCTGAACGGTACGAAGCCGATGCCGAGCTCGGCGAGCGTGGGCAGTACCTCGGCCTCGGGGTCCCGTGTCCACAGCGAGTACTCGCTCTGGACCGCGGTCACGGGTTGCACGGCGTGCGCGGCGCGGATGGTGGCGGCCGAGGCCTCGGAGAGCCCGAAGTGCCTGACCTTCCCCTCGGCGGTCAGCTCGCCGACCGTGCCCGCGACATCCTCGATCGGCACGTCGGGGTCGACGCGGTGCTGGTAGAACAGGTCGATCGCGTCGGTACGCAGCCGCTTCAGGGACGCCTCCGCGACGCGGCGGATCTGCTCGGGGCGGCTGTCCAGGCCGACGCTGCGGCCGTCCTGGATGTCCCATCCGAACTTGGTGGCGATCACGACCTGGTCGCGGATCGGCTCGAACGCCTCGCCGACCAACTCCTCGTTCACGTACGGCCCGTAGACCTCGGCGGTGTCGAAGAAGGTCACGCCCTCGTCGACGGCGGAGCGCAGCACGGCGATCATGTCGTCGCGGCTGCCGGGGTTGGGGCCGTAGCTCTGGGACATGCCCATCGCGCCGAGCCCGATCGCGGACACGTCCAGGCCGTGTCCACCGTGTCCGAGTGTTCTGGTGTGCATGGTCAGCCCTCCTGGGTCGTGGTCGGGTGTCCGTCGCGGGACGGCCGCGTGGTGGGTGTCGCGGCGAGGCTCGCGAGCAGTTGCAGGCGTTCCTGGCTGGGCGAGCCGGGCTCAGCGGTGTAGATGAGGAACGAGAGGCCGGGCTCGGCGGTCAGCTCAAGACCCTCGTACGTCAGCGTGAGGTCGCCGACCTCGTGGTGGTGGAACTCCTTGGTGCCCGATCCGTGGCGGCGCACGTTGTGGGCTGCCCAGCGGGTCCGGAATTCGTCGCTGCACGTGGACAGCTCGCCGATCAGGTCGTGCAGCTGCTTGTCCCGGGGGTCGCGGCCCGCCTCCGTGCGCAGGATCGACACGGTGATGTCGGCGGCCGCCTCCCAGTGCGGGTAGAACGCCTGGGCCCGTTCGTCGAGGAAGCAGTAACGGGCCAGGTTTCCCTGCCCGGGGCCGTCGAACACCTCGTCGTAGAAGGCGCGCCCGAGGGCGTTGGTGGCGAGGACGTCCATCCGGCCGTTGCGTACGAACGCGGGTCCGAGGGCGATGGCGTCCAGCGCACGGGTCAGGCTGTCCCGGGGCACCCACTTCTTCGGACTGCGCCTGCGTACGGGCCGGGCCGCGCCGTTGGCTGCCCTGGCGAGGTCGAAGAGGTGTTCACGCTCGGCGTCGTCCAGTCGCAGCGCCCGGGCGAGTGACTCCAGCACGGCGTCGGAGACACCGGCAAGGTGGCCGCGCTCGATCTTGGCGTAGTACTCGGGGCTCACGTCCGCGAGCATCGCGACCTCGCCGCGGCGCAGGCCCGACACCCTGCGGTGCCCGGAGGCCGGCAGGCCGGCCTGTTCCGGCGTGAGGTTCGCTCGACGGGACATGAGGAACTCCCGTGCTTCGTTCCTGGCGTCCATGGCTTCCACGCTAAAGCGCGAAGCCGCTGTGAGGGATGCCTGAGGGATGCCCTGCCAGTACGCCCCTCGTCGGGGACTCCCTCGACCGGCACGTGCGGCGGTGTCATTGGCACTGCACGCAGAGAAAGCGCTCGGCGGATGTCGGCGCGGACAGGGAGAGAACATGGCTGAGAACACGGGCACCGGCTGGAGCGGCGGGAAGAACGCCTTCGGTGACTTCGCGCCGGGGATGGTCCATTACACCGACCGGGTCCTCTTCGACGAGGTCTGGGAGCGCGAGGGACTGTCCAAGCGCGACCGCAGCCTTGTCACCATCGCCGCGCTGACCGCGCTCGGGAAGCTGGACCAGCTGAAGTTCCACCTCGGCTTCGCGCGCCAAAACGGCGTCACCGACGAGGAGCTCCAGGAGGCACTGCTGCACTTGGCGTTCTACGCGGGCTGGCCCAACGGCATGGGGGCGACGGGCGTCCTGAAGAGCATCGTCGAGGAGCAGTAGGAGCGCGGTAGCAGAGCAGTAGGTGCAGGACTGAGCCTGCCCCGGCCTTGGCTCCCGATGCCCGCCGCCCACCATCGGCTACTCGCCCTACGCCCCGTACCCGCCGTCGATCGCGAGCACCGCGCCGGTGATGTAGGAGGCCTGCGGGCTGGCGAGGAAGACGACGCCCGCGGCGATCTCCTCCGGCCTGCCGTGCCGGCCCATCGCCGTCGTCGGGAGGAACATGGGGGCGGCGGGGCCGTCGGCGGGGTTCATGTCGGTGTCGATGAACCCGGGCTGGATGACGTTGACCGTGATGCCCCGGTGGGCCAGATCGCGGGCGGCGCCCCGGCTGTAGCCCTCGAGGGCGGACTTGGAGCCCGCGTAGTCGGTCATCCCGGTGAAACCCACCCGCGTTCCCACGCCCGAGCTGATACTCACGATCCGCCCGCCTTCGGGCAGGAGCGGGAACGCCGCCCGGATCGCGGCCACCACGCTGGTGTAGTTGATGGCGAGTTGGCGGTCGAAAACGGCCTCGTCGGCGAGTTCGCTGTCAATGGGGGCGGCGGCGGTGAACCCCGCGTTGTTGACCAGGATGTCGAGTCTTCCGAAGTGCTGGGCCACGCTGTGGATCAGGCCCGCAGCCTGCGACGCGTCCGCCTGGTCGGCCTGGAAAGCCGCCGCGCGCACTCCCTTCGCCTCCAGATCGGCGACCACGGCCTTGGCGCGATCCGCCGAGGACGAGTAGCTGATCGCGACATCGGCTCCTTCGTCGGCCAGCGCCAGCGCCGTCGCCGCCCCGATTCCCCGCGATCCGCCGGTCACGATCGCGACCTTGTTGTCCAGCTTTCCCATGTCTTCCTGCTTCCCTCGGCGCGAAGTGCGACGTGCGACGTACTCCGGGCGTGACGCACGGCGGAGTTCTTGACCGCACGGTCCACCATAAGGATAGTGGACCATGCGGTCAAGAATGCGTATCGTGGTGGACATGGCACGACCACGAGCGTTCGACGAGAAGCAAGTACTGAATGCCGTCCGGGAGCAGTTCTGGGACGCCGGGTACGCCGCGACCTCGCTGGAAGACCTGATGCGGGTCAGCGGGCTCGGCAAAGGCAGCCTCTATGCGGCGTTCGGCGACAAGCGCCAGCTCTTCCTTCGGGCGTTGCAGGGCTACACCGACGACAGTCATGGCCACCTTCGGGATGCCCTCGACGAGGCACCACGCGCGGTGGACGCCCTCCGCATGCTCCTCGAAGCCCCGATCGGCGACCCGACCGGTACGCGGCGTGGCTGCCTGATGGCCAACAGCACCTGCGAACTCGGCAACGCCGATCCGGAGGTCCTCGCCCACGCCCACCGCACCTACGAGACGTCCACCGCGCTGATCGCCGACTGTGTCGCCCGCGCCCAACGCGAGGGCGACGTGTCGGCCGACGCGGAGCCGATTGAACTGGCGCGGGCCCTCCTGGCCGCGCAACAAGGCATCGTGTTCATGGGCCGCACCGGGATGGACACGACCACCCTCACCGCCACGGCACGGTCACTCGCGGCGCAACTCCTGCCGGACCGTGCCGACGGCGATCCCTCAGCTCGTTGACGGAGTGTGGCGTCACCGACCTGCGTCCTCGTGTCAGAGGCAGGCTCTAGCGTGTTGCCCTCAATGAACTGACGTCAGTACCGGGAGGGCAGCCGTATGGCTTCGGTGCCGCAGAAGATCACCACGTTTCTCATGTTCGAGGGCGACGCGGAGGAGGCTCTGACCTTTTACACGTCTCTGTTCGAGGACGCGAGGGTCATCGACATCTCCCGTTACGGAGCCGACGGCCCAGGGGAGGAGGGCACGGTGGTGCGCGCCACCTTCTCGCTCGCCGGGCAGCAGTTCATGTGCATCGACAGCCATGTCAAGCACGCCTTCGGGTTCACCCCGGCGATGTCGCTGTTCGTCGAGTGCGACACCGAAGCCGAGCTCGACCGCCTCTACGAGGCACTCGCCGCGCAGGGGACGGAACTCATGCCGCTGGGGTCGTACGGCTTCAGCGCCAAGTTCGGCTGGGTGAACGACCGCTTCGGCGTCTCCTGGCAGTTGAACCTGCGCAGCGTCACCCAAGGGCCGACGAGAGGCTGAGCATGAACTCCCGTGCCCGCCAACGTGGTTCGGCTCGGGTGAACCGTCCTGCGGAGCAACCCAACAGAGCCTTGACCGTGTGCTGCCAGCGTGTGGGCCTCTACACTCTGTCCTGCGGCCACCGCCTGATGTTCTGTCCCCCCACACCGGTGATCGAAGGCGGCCGCATCCGCGTCGCTCGCTCCCCGGCCATCCGGGACAGGGGCCCAAGCGGGCTGAGGGTAGGGGGGCTCACCATGCGGTTGACCACTTCACGGCCGGTGATCCGGGGCTTCGGTGTTCTCGCGGTCGGCCTGGCCCTGGCCGCGACCTCAGGATGCACCGTTCCCGTCGATGGGCTCGCCGGCATCTCCGTGACCGCCGATGGCCAGCTGCTCGGCGTCATGATGGTCTGCGGACATCACATCGACGGCGCGACCGTCTACGTGGACAGGCCGGGCACCAACAAGACGGTGACGATTCGTTCGTGGACCGCCGACCGCCCCCTCGCACCGGGCCTCACCACATGGCCCCTCGACTCTCCTGCTGCCGGCTGGACCGCGACCGGATCTCCCGCTCCGTTCAACGCCAGGACCACCTACGACCTTTACGGTTGGACCAAGGACAACTCGTGGTCAGCGACGGACGTCTCCTTCACCCTGGCCGACCGGCACCGGGTCACCCCGGGACACGTCCGGTACGACAAGGTCGTGCACGCCGGCGAGGAAACCGCAGTCACCGTCTCCACAGCGGAGTTCAAACTCAGGGCCTGCGAGAACAGGTGACAGCTGGCGGTTCTGGCGGACGAGGCAATCGCCCAGTAGAAACGGTCAGTTGGTCACAGCAGGCGTGCCCGGCCGCGGCGCTTCCGCAGGAGCCTGGTGAGGCTGCTGCAGCAACGCCCCGATGTCGGCGTTGTATTGCGCGGTGTCGGTCAGGCCGAAGGCCACCCGCTGGAGCAGGAATCCGTGCAGCAGGCCCATCACCACGCGTGCGCCGTGATCGGGCCGGACGGTCGGCGGGACGGCGCCGGCCGCCTGGCCGCGCTCGATGGCTTCGGCGATGCCGCGGTGCACCGAGGTGAAGCCGGCGACGGCCGGGGACCGTACCGCGTCGTTGCGCAGCATTTCCGACCAGGTCTGCACGGCGCAGCGCAGCAGTTCGTCGACGGGTACGTCGTGGCCCGCGGCGTCGCGGACCGTGTCCGCGGAGAGTGCGTCGAGCGCGGCGGCGGTCAGCTCGGCGACGGAAGCGGAGTCGGCCTCGGCGGCCAGCCGCTCGACCGGGGCGAAGATCAGGCGGAAGGCGTCCCCGGCGATGGCGAGGATGATCTCGTCCTTGCTCTCGAAGTACCGGTACGGGGCGCCCTGCGAGACACCGGCCTCCGCGGCGATGTCGGGCATCGACGTCTGGTGGAAACCGTCGCGTGAGAAGCAACGGCGTGCCGCCGCCACGATCTCCGCACGCTTGGCCTCGCGGCGCTCCGGTGTGAGGCGCGGCATGGCTGACCCCTTCAACGTGAACGAGCATTTACCTTGACCGGCGTCCGGTCGCGGCCTACTTTAATAGTGAAAGCTCATTCACGGAAGCGGGGATCCCTGATGAGTGGAGGGTCCTCGGGTTCTTGAGAGTGGAGGGGCCCTGTTGGGTGCGGGCATGAAGACGGAACTACGCGTCGCGACCTATGCCTACGAGCACACCGAGGCGCTGCTCGACGGCCGCGTCCCGATCGACGGCGTGGACGCCACCTTCGAGACGGCCCCGCTGGTCTCGGACATCTTCCGGCGCGCCGTCGAGGGACGTTACGACGTCGCCGAGTACGGCCTGACCTACTTCCTGCGCACCTTCGACCTGGAGGAATCCCCGTTCCTCGCGCTGCCGATCTTCCCGAACCGCAACTTCCGGCACTCGTCCGTCTTCGTGAACACCGCGGCCGGGATCGAGAAGCCGCAGGACCTCGCGGGCCGGACGATCGGCGAGTTCGCGATGTACGGGCACGACCCTGGCGTATGGATGAAGGGGATCTTCTCCGACGAGTACGGCTTGACTCCCGACCGGTCCCGTTGGGTCATCGGGGGTACCGATCATCCCCTTCCCGCCTTCGACTGGGTTCCGCAGCCCGTGCCGGAGGGCGTGGATGTGCGGCACGCCGCCGAGGGGGAGAGCCTCGGCGCGATGCTCGAGTCAGGCGAGATCGACGCGCTCATCTCCGTCGACGTTCCCCGGTCGCTGATCGCCGGCTCGACGAGGATCGCCCGCCTCTTCCCCGACTACGAGGCCGTGGAGCGCGACTACTACCGGCGCACCGGAATCTTCCCCGCCATGCACGTCGTCGTGGTCCCCCGGGAACTGGCCACGCAGGACGAGCTGATGACCTCGATCTACCGTGCCTTCTGCGAGGCCAAGGACATCGCCCAGCAGAAGTACCGCCAGGGCGCGCTGAAGCAGCACATGAGCGTCATCACACCCTGGTTCAGCAGCCACTTCGAGGAGAACCGGGCGCTGCTGGGCGAGGACTGGTGGCCGTACGGTCTCGGCGCGAATCGCAAGGTCGTCGACACGTTCCTGCGGTACCACTACGAACAGGGCCTCTCCAGGCGCCTGTTGACCAGCGAGGACATCATCGTGCCCGCGCTGCTCGACACCTGAGGACGGGCGGTCCGGTCCCTCCGGCTGGTGTCATGTGTCTTCGCGCGCCGGGCCGGGATGGAAGCGTGCGCACTCGCGCAGCGCCGCGGCTCCTCGTGCGACGGCTGCCTCGATGAGTTTGCGGCCCAGTGCGGCGTCCGCTCCCGTCGGGTCGCCGACCACGCCGTCGCCCGTGCCGAAGTCGTCGCTGGTCCAGCCGAAGGAGACGGCCTTGCCGAAGCCGATGTGCTCGTAGGCCGTGAGGTGTTCGGGGACGCTGCGCTTCGCGCGGGTCAGGTCGACCAGGTCCGGGCGGAGGTGGAGCATCGCGGATGTCTCGTTCAGGCCGCCGTGCACCCCGAGCCCGAGTTCGGACTCGGGTGAGGTGCCGCCCTGGTCGACCGGGAGCGAGGCGTGCAGCAGGAAGGTGTGCAGGCCGTGCCGCACACGGAGTTCGCGCAGAGCCACGCCGAGCAGGGCGCTGTTGCCGCCGTGCGCGTTCAGGAAGGCCAGGCGGCGCACCGGGCCCGCCGCGAGTGAGCGGCCGATGTCGTCGAGCACGGCGAGCAGCGTCGTCGGGCCGATCCACAACGTCCCTGCGGACCAGGCGTGTTCATTGGACTTGGTGTACGCGAGCGAGGGCAGGAGCGTGATGTCGCACTCCTCGCCCGCCGCCTGTGCCGCGCCCTCCGCGACGGCCTCGGCGATCAAGTGGTCTGTGGCGACCGGGAGATGGGCGCCGTGCTGCTCGATCGCGCCGACGGGGAGTACGGCGACGGTGTCGTCCGGGAGTTGTTCGACGGCCGGGGCCGCGAGTTCGGCGAAGCGGGTGAACGCCATGGGCGTTCTCCTTCCGTGCGGGGGGAGTTGCCGGGTCAGGACTTCGTGGCGGGCGGCAGGTGGCCGGGGTTGAGGAGGCCGAGCGGGTCGGTGGTGCGGGCCGTGTCGCGGACGAGGTCGACGCGGCGGTCGACGAACCAGTTGTGCGGGTCGTGGACCGAAACACCCAACACGGCAAGCGAGTTGATGCCCTCGTACACGGTGTGCGCGTCCTCGTAGCGCGCCATGAGTATCCCGACGGTGCCGGTGCGCATGCCCTCCAGGTGCAGGAGTGTGCCGGGGAAGACCCGCCGGATGGCGGTGGGGTCGCCGAGCAGGGCCTCGCCGGAGACCTCCAGGTGGAAGTAGCCGTCGTGGGCCTTCATCAGGTGGTACGTCGGGTGGTTGAAGGAGAGCGAGGTCAGCCTGCCGGGCCCGTGCGGGGCGGGGCGGACGTCCAGGACGCGCCCACCGTGCCGGTCGATGATCGCGCGCGCGGCGGGCTCGGCGTCCGCCTCGATGATGGCGCGCAGGCTCAGGGCGGCCGGGTCGAGACCGTCGGCAGGAGGGAAGGTGGCGACCAGGCCCGCCTCGTCCAACGACACCAGACGGGGCGGGGGTTCGAGCGCCACGAGGTCCGCGAGGGCGGCTGTCGCGGCGGACCAGTCGTCGAACGCCGAGAAGAATCCGGTCCACTCGCGGGCGGGTTGCAGCCGCACGGTCGCCGCGGCCAGGACGCCCGAGGTCCCGTAGGCGTGGAGGTAGGGCAGCGCGTCCTCGCCGTGAAGTGTGAAGGGCCGCGCGGTGTCGGTGCAGGGCACCACCGTCAGGTCCTTCACGAACCCTCCTGTCGTGGTGCGGTGCACGAGCGAGCCGGTGCCGCCGTTGCCGCCGGCCAGGAAGCCGCCGATGGTCGAGCCCACCGTGGAGGGGAACATCCACAGCTCCTGCCCGTGCCGTCTGGCCTGCGCCTCGAGGGCCGACATCCGGGCGCCGGCCTCCACCCTGATCCAGCCGTCGCCGACTTCGAGGACGCGGTTGCAGCCGGTCAGGTCCAGTACCGCGCCGCCATTGAGCGGGATCGCCTGCCCGTAGTTCCCCGTTCCCTTGCCGCGTGCGGTCAGGGGCACGCGGTGGCGGTGTGCCAAGGCGACGATCCCGGAAATCTGCTCGTGCCGCTCCGGTCGCACCACCACTTCGGCGCGCCCGCCGGGCAGCTTCGCCGCGAGGATCGGGGACAGGTGTGCCCAGTCCCGTGAGGCCTTCGTCAGGGTCGGCTCGTCGCGTACGACTCCACGGTCGCCGAGGAGGTGAGTGACCGCCGCGGTGAACTCCCCGATGGCGGCGGTCCGTTGGGGGCTGGGCGTGGTCGTGAGGACGTCAGTCATGGTGCATCCCGATCGATGAGTCGATGAACCGATTGGTGGCCAGATCCTCGGACGTGAGCCCGGCGGGGACCTTCACCCCGTTCTTGGTGAGCAGCGGCGCGAACGTGCCGCGAATCCTGTCGACCCGTTTCATGTCGAAACTGCCGATGCTGCCGTCCGACTCCTCGTCGAGAAGCTTGAGTTTGATCAACTGTCGGGCGGCGTACTGGCCGGTCTGCTTGCTGTACACCCAGCCGGTGTTGTACTGCGTGGCCAGGTCGGCGACGAGGTCGACGGCCCGGTCCGGGTGCGCGGCGAAGTCGGCCGCCGAGCGCTGGATGACGGGGACGAGCTTCTTCAGGCAGGCGGCGCGCTTGCCGAGATCGGCACTGCGCACGGAGATGGCCTGGGGGTAGACGTTGTAGCCAACGTCGGCGAGGAGCTGGTACTTCACCGGCTTCTTCCAGGCCGAGATCTCGTGTTCGTAGATGTACGGTTCGGCGGTCGCGAAGCCCTGCTGCACGATGCTGGGGTCGGACACGAAGCGGGCGGGCGCGCCGTCGTAACTCCCGTCCACCTGACTCTTCTTGACCATCTTCTTGTCGAGGAGCAGCGGCATGAAGAGATTGCCGTCGGCGTAGACGACCTTCGCGTCGCTCTTGTGGATGTCGGCGACCGAATGCCACGTGGGATGGCTCGCCGGGTCCCACATCAGGATCTGCGGGCTCTTCTTCATGAGGGCCGCGACCGCGGTGACCGGGCGCTTGGCGGCCGCCTCGATGGCGTCGTCGCTGGTGACGGTCGCCAGCATGATGTCCTTGTCGAGGTAGAGCTGGGACGTCACGCTCTGGTAGCCGATCGCGGAGCCGCCCGCGCGGATCTCGATGTCCACGCCCGTGTCCTTGCCGCCGGAGACGAGCGGTCCGGTGACGCGCTTCTTGTCGGTGTCGATGGTGTAGCCGGGGCCCACGAGGTTGTAGAGCGGCCCGTGTTCGGCCTCCGGCTCCCAGTCCGTCTGCACGACGACCTTCTTCGGACAGACGCCGGCGAGGCGCTGTGGGGAGGGGGCGTCCTTGAGGTTCGCGGCGGAGCCCGTGTCGGTTCCGGCACCGCAGGCGGTGGCGGAAAGCAGGATGATTGCGGAGGAAATGCCCGTGAGGGCGCGGCGTTTGGCGGTGAGTGGCAAGAGAGGCTCCGAGACGGGAGGGGGAGGGCCGCGCCGCTCAGCGGTCGCCCGCGGACGCGTGCCAGGAGCCGACGGCGAGCCGCCCGGCAAGCGTGAACACGGCGAAGACGACGACGCCGAAGAGCGAGGCCAGGATGATCGACGCGAACAGCTCCTCGGACTGAAGCCGGGAGCGGAAGACGTCGAGCAGGGTGCCGATGCCGGGGCTGCCCTGCTTGAAGAACATGTCGCCGACGATCGCGCCGATCACCGCGAGCCCGGACGAGGTACGCAGCCCGGTGAAGATCGCGGGCAGCGCGGAGGGGATCTCCAGCTTGCGCAGCCGGTCCCAGCGCCCGGCCCGTTGCAGCGTGAACAGGTCGTGGTGGGCGCGGTCCACGGACTGAAGCCCGAACAGCGTGTTGGCGATCATCGGGAAGAGCGCGATGAGGACACAGACCACCACTCGGCTGGTGAAGCCGAACCCGAACCAGAGCCCGATCAGCGGCACGATCGCGAGGATCGGCACGGTCTGCAGGACGACCGCGTACGGGTACAGGGAGCGCTCCAGCCAGGTGGCCCGGCTCATCAGGACGGCCGCGCCCACGCCCAGGACGCTCGCGATGAGGAGGCCGACCAGGGCCACCTGCGCGGTGAGCCAGAGAGCGGTGAGCATCGGCTGGAGGCGGGTCCAGTCGAGGAAGGCCACGCTCAGGACCTGGTGCGGCGGCGGCACGAGGAAGCGTCGTGCGGGGGTGAGCATCAGGTAGCTGACGGCGTACCAGATGCCGAGGAAGACGGCGAGGGACGCGAGCGGCGCCAGCACGAGCACCTGCCGGCGGCCCGACTTCGCCGCGGTGACGGAGGGCGGGGCGGGTGCTTCCTGGGCGTCGAGGGGCTCTGCCGGCGCGGTCTGCGTACTCACTGGATTCCTCCTCGCAGGGCCGCCGAGACCTCGCCCGCGATCCGGGAGAACCGGGAGTCGTAGCGCAGCTCGGGCGGGCGTGGGTGGGCGAACGGCACATCGAACTCGGCGACGATCCGGCCGGGCCGCTGCGACATGACCAGGACCCGGGTGGCGAGGAAGACGGCCTCCGGGACCGAGTGGGTGATGAAGAGCCCCGCGAATCCCGTCTCGGCGAAGATCCGCTGCAACTCCTCCTGCATGCGCAGCCTGGTGATCTCGTCGAGGGCGCCGAAAGGCTCGTCGAACAGATGGAGCGAGGGGCGCATCATCAGCGCCCGCGCCAGCGAGACCCGCATCCGCATGCCGCCGGACAGCTGCCCCGGCAGCTGCTTCTCGGCCCCGCCGAGGCCCACGAGCCGGATGGCCTCCATGGCCCGCTCGCGGCGTTCCGGCTTGCTCAACCCGCCCAGTTCCCCGGGGAGTTCGACATTGGCGAGGACGCTGCGCCAGGGCAGCAGGGTGGCGTCCTGGAAGACGTACCCCACCGGATCACCCGCCGTGCGCACCGCGCCGGCCGTCGGTGTCTCCAAGCCGGAGGCGAGTCGCAGCAGGGTGGACTTGCCGCAGCCGGAAGGGCCGACAACGGCGACGAAGTCCCCCTGATTCACCGTGAGTTGTACGTCGGTGAGTGCCGTGGTGCCGTTCTCGAAGCGCTTCTCCACGCCGTCGAGGCGCAGAGCCGTCGTCTCCAGAGTCGCCGTCATGCTTCCTCCATCCCGAACAGCCGGGAATCGCCGGTGGGCCAGATGTTGATAGCGTGAACATTCATTGTTTCGGCGCCGTGACGCGGAGGTCACCATCGGCTCCAACTGCGCTCTCCCGCACCACTGTTGTGCGACTGACGACACGGCCGGCCTTGAACACGATGCGATCCGCGTACGCGGCCCCGAGCGCCTGCGACAGTGAATCGGCGCGTACGGCGAGCAGGTCGGCGACCGCCCCCTCGTACGGGCCGGCCGGTGGCAGCCCGAGGACGTCCCGGGCCCCGGCCGTCACGGCGCGCACCGCCTCCTCGACGGTGACATGCCCCGCCGTCACCAGGAGCGCCGCTGTCTCCAGCGGGTCGGCGCGTCCCACGGGGTTGAACGGGTCGCGTACGTTGTCGCCCCCGGCGGCGAGCGAGACCCCCGCGTCGAGCAGCGCGCGCACGGCGGTCAGGCCGCGTGGCGTGGACGACGGGTGCTCGCGCCCCTGCAGATACAGGTTGGTCAGTGGCAGCGTCACCACGCCGATGCCACTCTGCGCCGCCTCCTTGGCGATCCGCGCCGCCTCCATCGGTTCGGTGACACCCAGGCTGCTGCAGTGCGAAGCCGTGACCCGGCGGGGGAAGCGCAGCCGGCGGACGGCGTCCGTCATGAGTGCCAAGTCGCTTGCCCCGGGCCGAAGATGCTCGTCGGCGTGCAGATCGATGCTCACGCCGAGCCGCTCGGCGAGGATCAGCATCTGTTCGACGAGTGATGCCGGGTCCGCGGACAGGTGCGGGCAGCCGCCCAGCAGGTCGGCCCCCATGTGCACCGCATCGGCGAGCAGTTGCTCGGGTGCGCCACTGTGCAGGACGGCTATCTGGAGCTCGGCCCGGCCCCGCAGCTCCGCGCGCAGGTGGACCAGGGCGCGGATGCCGCGCAGGGGGTCGGCTCCCGGGAGGATGTCGGCGTGGGTGCGTATGACGGTCGCGCCGTTGGCCGTCAGTTCCTCGGCCGTGCGCCGGGCCCGGGTCAGGACGTCCTGTTCGGTGACGGCCTCGGCGTAGCGGCGCCAGGCGTCGACCGCCCCCGGCAGGTCACATGGGGGTGCCGCGGCAAGATCCCAGGTCCCGGACTTGTCCAGATGGGCGTGCGGTTCGGCGGGTGCGGTGAGCAGGAGATGGCCGGACAGGTCCAACTCGCCATCGGTTGAAGGCAATTGGCCGGACGCGGCCACGGCCGCCACAAGTCCGCCCGCGATTCGCAGATCGACCACGGAGCCGTCGGCGAGCAGGGCGTTGCGGATCGTACCGACCCCCGACGGTCTTGGACTCGGTCCCGGCCTTGGGTCCGGTCTCGGCGTTGGGCGCATGGCGAACTCCTCGCGGAAGAAGTGGCAACGACAGGCTCATGCTTAGAATGTTGACGTCATGAACATCGACCGTAAGGGCCGTACATTTCCACGGAGTTAAGGCGCCCACGGAGAAGCAGGAGAGCCACCATGCCGCCGCAAGGAGCACGTGACGAGAGGGGCGCTGGGCGAGATCCGAGTCCCGACACCGCCCTGCGCATCGAACTGGGCTCCACCGTAAGGAGGTTGCGAAAGGGGCAGTCCCTGACGCTGGTCCAGCTCGCCGAACGGGCCTCGCTGTCCCACCCGTTCTTGAGTCAACTGGAACGCGGTCTGGCCCGCCCCAGCATGCAGTCGCTCCAGCGCATCGCCCACGCCCTCGGCACCACCCAACAGGCCCTCCTCGCCCCACCGGGACCACCCCCCGAGGGCGGGTCCCACCTCGTACGCAGCGGAGAAGGCCCCCCGGTCGCCACACCCGCGGGCACCGCCAGGATGCTCGGCGCCGGCGGCCTCGCCGTGCACCCGGTCGAATTCACCGGCTGCACACCTGACTTCAAGGAGTACTACGACCACGCGGGCGACGAATTCCTCTACGTCGTCGGCGGTGAGATCGAAGTCGACCTGGGTTACCCCGACGGTCCCCGCCTGCACCTCCTGACCCAGGGGGACAGCCTCACCTACCCCGGCGGCACCCCGCACCGCTGGCGCGCCGTCTCGGCCCCCGAGCAGGTCCGCATCCTGATGGTCCAGAACGTCCCTGACACCAACAGGGGCACCGAGAAAGGCAAGTGACATGCCCAAACGCAACCTCGGCCCCCTGACCTACGGCGACACCGTCCAGCCCTGGGGGCGCGGAGCCGCGGCGGCGGACTTCGTCTTCCTCAGCGGAATCGACGGTGTCACCGACCGGACGGGCCGCCAGGTCCACGGCATCGCCGCCCAGACCACCGTGCTGCTCGACCGCGTACAGGAACTCCTCGCCGACGCGGGTGCCACGATGGACGACATCGTCCAGCTCGACCAGTACGTGGCCGACCCGGCGGAACGGCTCACGTACATGACCACCCGCGACGCCTGGCTCGCCAAGCACGCCCCCAGACTCCTCGACGAGCGCTCGTACGCTTCACTGCTGATCTACCCCCGCCTCGCGACCGAGGACATGCGCGTCGAGATACGGGCGGTGGCGTACGTGGACGCGTGAGTGAGCCGCGGCGCCATGCGGAGCCGGCGGGGAAGTCGGTCCCTGGTCAGGCCGTGCGGATGACGTGGCCTCGAGCAGGCGCGGTTCATGGGCGTCGCGGGCAGGAAACACTGCGTGCGGATGATCAGCCCCGGGGCGGCCGTCATTGTGAGCACTCGCGAAGATCAGCGTCAAGGGTCGGGGCGGGCCGGCGGTCGTTCATGTCGCGTCAGCTCAGGGCGGGTTGAGGTGGATCCGCTACAAGATCATTGACAACCCCGCGGCCCGCCCATAGTGTCCGCTCGCCAACCTGTCGAACGCTGTTCGAAATCTCGAATGCATACGCATCGGAGGGCAACGTGGCCCAACCATCCCTGACCGTGCCCACCACCACGGACGACGTCGCGCACAGCAGTCTGCGCAAGATCTCCTGGCGGCTGCTGCCGCTGCTGTGCGGGCTGTACGTCATCGCGTTCCTGGACCGGCAGAACATCAGCTTCGCGGCGCTGACCATGCAGTCCGAGTTCCGGATGTCGGCGACGGCGTTCACGCTCGGCCAGGTCGTCTTCTTCGTGGCCTACGCGCTGCTCGAAGTGCCCAGCAACCTCGCCCTGCACCGGTTCGGCGCGCGTCGCTGGATCGCCCGGATCATGTTCAGCTGGGGCGCCGTCACGATGCTCACGGCACTGGTGGACAGTCGATGGCAGTTCTACCTCGGCCGCTTCCTGTTGGGCGCGGCCGAGGCCGGCTTCTATCCGGGGGTTCTCTACTACCTGTCCAAGTGGTTCCCCTCGTCCCGGCGCACGGCGGCGATCGGGGTGTTCATGCTGGCCCAGCCGCTGGCGAACATCATCGGCAACCCCGCGCTCGGAGTGCTGGACGGCCTGGACGGCGCGGGCGGACTCCAGGGCTGGCAGTGGATCTTCGTGGTCACCGGGATACCGGCCCTCCTCGCGGTGCCGCTCGTGCTGCGCTGCCTGCCCGACTCGCCGGAGCGGGTCTCCTGGCTCCGGCCCGACGAAAAGGACTGGCTCTCAGGGCAGTTGGCGCTGGAGGCCGAGGCCGCCGGGCCGCAGTCGGCGCACCCGCTGGCCGCCCTGCGCGACCGCCGGGTTCTCGCGCTGGCCGGCTTCTACCTCTGCTTCACCCTGGCCACGTACGGGCTCGGCTTCTGGCTGCCGACGATCGTCAGCGGGTTCGGGCACCTGTCCGGCGGCGCGGTCGGGGTGATCTCCGCGGCCCCGTTCGTGGTGGTCGCCGCGAGCCTGGTGATCGTCCCGATGATGGCCCGGCGCCGCGGCACCCCGCTCGGCTGGATCGCGGCCCTGCTCGGACTCGCCGTCGCTGGATTCACGCTGACCGCCAGCGTCGACTCACCCCTCCTCCAGATGATCGGCGTCACCGCGGGAGCGGTGGGCAGTACCGCGTCACAGCCGATGGTGTGGACGACGATCCCGCGCTTCCTCGCGGGCGCGGCAGCCGCGGCCGCCATCGCCACCGTCAACGCCGTGGGCAACCTCGGCGGCGGCCTCGGCCCCATGGGCATCGGCGTCATCGTGGACCGTACGGGCTCCGCGGTGAGCGGACTGATCCTGCTGATCGGAGTCTGCTTCGTGGCCCTGCTGGCGACGCTGGGGCTGCGCCGCATCCTGCCCTGAGCCTCCGCCCGCGATGCGGGTCCCGAACCAACCGATCAACACAAGGAGTTGACCGTCATGAGCACACCGTCCCCGACCACTTCACTGACCGGTGTGGTTCCCGTCGTTCCCACCGTCTTTCACGCCGACGAGACCCTCGACCTGGACGGCACCGCCCGGGTGGCCGACTACCTGGTCGACAGCGGCGTCGACGGGATGTGCGTGCTGGCGAACTACTCCGAGCAGTTCTCACTGACCGACGACGAACGCGACCTCGTCGCCCGTACGGTCCTGGAGCGTGTCGCCGGGCGGGTTCCGGTCATCGTGACGACCAGCCACTACAGCACGCGCGTCACGGCCGAACGCAGCCGCCGCGCACAGCAGTTGGGCGCCGCGATGGTGATGGTCATGCCGCCGTTCTTCGGAGCCACCATGGCGGTGCCGAGGCCGGCGGTGGTCGACTTCTTCGCCGCGGTGGCCGACGCCGTCGACATCCCGATCATGGTGCAGGACGCGCCGCTCTCCACCACCCCGCTGCCGGTGGACCTCTTCTACGACCTGGTGACCCGGGTCCCGCAGGTGACCCACGCCAAGATCGAGGTGCCGGGCGCGGCGGACAAGCTGCGGACGCTGATATCCAAGCTCGGCGACGCCCTTCCCGGCCCGTTCGACGGAGAGGAGTCCATCACCCTCATCCCGGACCTCGACGCGGGAGCGGTCGGCACCATGTGCAGCGCGATGGTTCCCGGTGAACTCGGCCGGATCGTACGGCAGTACCGGGCCGGGGACCGGGCGGGTGCCAACGCCGCGTGGGAGGCCCTGATGCCACTGATCCACTTCGAGAACCGGCAGTGCGGGCTGCGCGCGCAGAAGATCCTGATGGCCGAGGGCGGGATCATCGGCTCCGAGCGCACCCGTGCCCCGTTCGGCCCGGTGTCCCCGGAGACCCGTGCGGGCCTCCTCGAACTGGCCCGCGCCCGCGACCCGTTCGTCCTGCGCTGGGCCCGCTGAACGGTGGAGTGACGGGTGCGGCCGCGACACGAGGAGTGCGCCGACCGCGCCCCGCCCGACACAGCGTCAGGCACGCCGACCCCGCCTCACGACCGCGTCGCGGTCCCGCACTTGTCGTCCCCCGCGCCGCTCATCCGCTCGTCCATCGCCGTGCTCCGGTCGTACGGGTCCACCACCGGGCCGTCGCCGGAGTCGCGGTCGTCGGTGAAGGACGGGGTGAGGTAGCCGGTGTACGTCTCGCAGCCGGCGTTGGTGGTGTTCACGCGGTTCGAGATGACCGAGAAGGTGCCCGGCTCCGTGAGCACCTTCGTCGGGTCGGGCCAGTTCATGACCACCTCGCGGCGGACGACGACGCGCGTGACCCGGTCGCTGCCCGACTCCGCGCTCATCACCGGGTACACGTACGTGACGTCGGTGGTGACCTCCAACGCCCCCTTCTCGCCCTCGCCGTAGGTGATGCGGCCACGCGTCTTGACGACGTCGCCGACCAGTCGCACCTTCGCCGTGTCGAAGCGGCTGAACAGCACCAGCGGGTTGTACTTCTCGCTCGGCGCGGTCAGCGACCTGTCCAGGAAGGAGCGTTCCTTCGGCTGGCGGGGGTTGATGAGGGCGATGGCCTCGGCGGGGTGTTCGCCGCGCAGCACCCCGGGGTCGAGGCTGGACGCGGTGAGGAAGTCCCGGGAGCGTTCGAGGGACCGGGCGACCTGCGCCTCGCTCATCCAGCCGGTGGCCCGGGCCGCGGGCAGGGTGATCCCGGCCGTCCCGGAGGCCCAGCGTGCGGCGGGCGAGCCCCTGAACGGCTCGTCCACCGTGGGGCGCGCGGCCGACCCGCCAGGCGGCGGCGCCGTGGGGCGGGCGGTCTCCGCGGCGAGCGGGGTCGCCTCGTCGGAGCCACCGCCGAACCGGTCCGTCACCAGCCCGGGGTCGAACGCCACCACAAGCAGGGCCAGCGCCGCCAGCAGGCCGAGCACGTACCGGCCCGTGCGGCGGCGCGGCCGGGGCGGCTGGTGCGAGCGCCACGGCTCGGGCCCGGCGCCCTCCTCCCGCAAGCGGCGCGTCACCATGCGGGCGCGCGCCGACGGCTCCTTGGGCGCGCCCCGTACGCCGTCCTCGGACTCCTGGAGGAAGCGCTCCCAATCCTCGTCGGACAGCGACGAACCGCTGTGATCCCCACCCGAATTCACTGCTGAACTCCCCTTGTGCCGTGCCGATTCTGGGGCGGCCGGTCCCTCCCCAGGGCCGGCCGCCGTCGGTGGATCATGGCACAAGTGCGCACGCCGGGCGACGCCGAAGGGGAGGGGCCGTTCCGGAACGGCCCCTCCCCGGTCGTCGGCTTACGGTCAGACGCGGTCCGCCGCGATCAGCACGTACTGGAACGAGCCGTCCCTGTACGAGTTGATGAACGCGTCCTCGATGCCCGTGACAAGCGACGACGTGGCCCGCAGCTCCCAGTAGGGGAGGGTGTCGGGGGTCAGGTCGATGACGGTCTGCGGCACCAGGCGGTTGTCGGCCATCGCGCGGAGGTACTCACGGCGCGAGTGGATGTTGCACTCGAAGTGCGCGTTGATCTGGGACACCCACTTCGAGGGCTGCCCGTACCGCGGGTTCCAGCAGCCGGTGATGGTCACATAGCGGCCACCGACCTCCAGGACGCGGGAGTGCTCGGCGAACAGGTCGTGCAGGTCGACGTACATGGTCGACTCGTTGTTCCACGACGCCGAGATCTGCCCGGTCTCGAACGGCATGTCCAGCATGTTGCACACGCGCGCCCTGACATGGTCCTGGATGCCGAGTTCCTCGGCCCGACCGTTCGCGAAGTCGGCCTGCTTGGCCGAGAGCGTGACCCCCTCGACCCTGCTTCCGAAGCGCTGGTGCGCCATCACCATCGAGCCGCCGCGGCCGCAGCCGGCGTCGACCAGGGTGTCGTCACGCCCGATGTCACCGAGGTGTCCGAGCAGGTACGCGGCCTGGGCCGACTCCAGGCGGTGCAGTTCCGCGATCAGCTTCTGCTCGCTCGCGTCCCCCGCTCCGTCACCGAGCGCGGTGTGGTCGACCGCGCCGATGCCGTAGTGGTGGTGGTACAGACCGTCGACATCGCCGAGCCGCAGATTGACCGGCCGGGCCTCGCCGTCCCAGTAGCGGGCGATGTCCCCCTGGTACGGCGTGGCCGGTTCAGGGATGTACGGGGAGGTGCCGGGGGCCGTGGCGGTGAGTTCGGTGCTGGTCACTGATGAGTCCTATCTCTTACCAGAAGTCGGGCAGGCTGTAGCGGTAGGTGTTGTTCTGGTGCCATTGGTGGTTGCCGTCGACCCACGCCGCGACGCCCCGCAGGAAGCGCTGGACGTTCGGGAGCGGGCAGGCGGCGGCCAGGGCCGCGGCCTCTGTCTCGAAGGCGTGCATGAGTTCGTTGTGGACCTCGACCGACTTGAGGTAGGCCTCCTTGTCGGACAGGTCCTCGCGTTCCGCGATCACGACCGGCAGGTTCAAGTGCCGCCCGGGAGCGTCGAGTTCCTTCGTGTACGAGTACAGGTCGTTGACGATGGTCGTCGCGTTCCCCGCGAGCGCGATGACCTTCTGCATGTCCGGTCGGGCGTGCAGGTCCGCCGGCAGTTCGTAGCCGCCGACGGTGTCGGTGATGGTCGGGCAGGGGCGGAAGTTGTTGAACTGGCGCATCGCCAGGTACTCCCACACCTCGGGTACGTGGTCGTGCTCGGACCAGGCGGCCTCGGCGAGGTAGCCCATGTGAAGGCGGGCCATGTCGTGCCGGTAGCGGTCGGCCTGCGAGGCGCTGCTCGCCTGGACGAAGTACTCCATGGCCGAGCGGTAGGCGCGCCGGGGTGCGTCCGCGTGCAGCGAGTCCGCCCACTGCGGCTCGTACTCCCGCGTCGTGTACAGCGGGTCGAGTGTGGTGTGCGCGAGCAGGAGCCGTGAGCCGAGGCCCACCGGCGAGCCCCCGTGGTCCTCGCAGTAGCAGTCGTCCAGCGCGTTCTCCGCCACCATCAGCCGGGTGGCGATCATGACGTGGTCGACGGTGGGTGCGTCGGGGTGGCAGCCGACCATGTAGCTGCCCACGGAGAATCCGTCGAACTCCTCCTCCCAGTCGTCGGGGTACAGGTCGACCTCGTCCAGCGCCCAGTCCTTGATCCTGCGGCTGACCTCCTCGACCCGTACGGGATCGGGGTCGGGCGCCGGGTGGTGGTACAGGCCGGGAACGGGCCGGCCCTTCGCGGCCGCGCCCGCCGCCGGTGCCGGGCCCGCCGGCGCGGGCGGCTCCTCCCGCAGGGTGAGGCGCAGGCCCGCCGTGCCAAGGCCGCTGGGCCCGCGCAGCAGCCGCTCCAAGTCGGCGCCCGCGGCCGGGACTTCGGGCGCCGGCACCTCGACCGCGGGAGCCTCGGCCGCGGGCGCCTCGGCGGCCGGCGACGGCACGCGGGGCGGGCCGCCTGTCACGGCGCCGATGTCACGGGCGCGCGCCGCGGCGTCGGCCAGGACCTGCGCCCCGAAGCGGGAGGCCGCCTCGGGCAGGCTCGACTGAGGAGGTGTCGGCTCAGGCGGGGGCATGCATGTCTCCTTGAGGGCTCCTCGGTGGGGTGGGTGACTTCGGTCCTGTCCCGCTACCTGCTGGGCCAGCGGCCGATCTGCACGTTCTCCAGCACACCGACCGCGTCCGGCACGAGGATCGCGGCGGAGTAGTAGGTGCTGACGAGGTACTTGGTGATGGCCTGCTCGTCGACGCCCATGAACCGGACCGAGAGCCCCGGTTCGTACTCGTCCGGCAGACCGGTCTGGTGCAGGCCGATGACGCCCTGGTTGTCCTGGCCGGTACGCATGCAGAGGATCGAGCTGGTCCGCTCCTTGGTGACCGGGATCTTGTTGCAGGGCAGGATCGGCACCCCGCGCCAGGCCGGCACCTGCTGGCCGCCGAGGTCGACGTGGTCGGGATACAGGCCACGCGCGTTGAACTCGCGCCCCATCGCCGCGATCGTGCGGGGGTGCGCCAGAAAGAACTTCGAGCCGCGGCGGCGGCAGAGCAGCTCGTCCAGGTCGTCCGGAGTGGGCGGGCCCGCGTGCGGCTGGAGGCGCTGCTTGAAGTCGGCGTTGTGGAGCAGGCCGAACTCCCGGTTGTTGACCAGCTCGTGCTCCTGACGCTCGCGCAACGCCTCGATGGTGAGCCGTAGTTGCTCCTTGGTCTGGTTCATCGGCTCGTTGTAGAGGTCGGCGACCCTGGTGTGGACCCGCAGGATCGTCTGGGCGGCCGAGAGCTCGTACTCGCGCGGTTTCGCCTCGTAGTCGACGAACGCGCCGGGCAGCTCGTGCTCGCCCACGTGCCCCGCGGACATCGGGATCTCCGCCTCGCCGCGGTGGTTCTGGCCCCGGCCCGCGAGCGACTTGAACTCCTCGACGTGCGCCTGGAGGGGCGGCGCCGCGGACAGCACGGCCGCGAAGTCGGCGCGCGACAGGGTGAGCAGGGTGCCCGCCGTCTCGGCGACCGCGGTCTGCTCCCAACGGGCGTCCTCGTCGAGCAGCGCGTTGTCCCCGAAGCGGTCGCCGTCGGCGAGCACGTCGAGCGCGACCTCGTCGCCGTAGCCGCCCTCGGAGAACTGGCTGATACGTCCGTGGGCGATGAGGTGGAGGCGGTCCGCGGGCGCCCCGCGCTCGACCAGCGTCTCGCCGGCCCGGAAGTCGCGCTGCTCGCACCGGTCGGCGAGGGCGGTCAGTACGTCGACGTCGTCGAAGCCGCGCAGCAGGGCCAGTTCACCGAGTTCGCGGGGGATCACGCGGACGTCGGAGCCGTCCTGGATGAACTCGATGGTTCCGTCGCCGACGGTGTAGGTCAGGCGGCGGTTGACCCGGTAGACGCCGCCCTTGGTCTCCACCCAGGGCAGCATGCGCAGCAGCCACCGCGAGGTGATCTCCTGCATCTGCGGGGCGGACTTGGTGGTGGTGGCGAGGTTGCGGGCGGCCGCCGTGCCGAGGCTGGTCTGCTTGGGCGGGGCCGCCGCGGTGTCCGGGGTGGTCGAGTCGACTGTCATCGGGTGAGCTCTCCTTGGTCGGGCGAAAGCCCGCATGCCGGTAACAACGGGTCGAAAGAAGGAAATGCGGAGAATTTGGAAGGAATGCGTCCAGGTCCAGCATCACCGTAAGGTCCGCCTCGGCCGCCGGGCCAAGCGAAGTCGGCGACATTCGCTCGATGCGATGATCAAGGCCGCGCGGTGTTTGCCGGGGACCGATGGATCTCGGCCGGTTTTCCCGGTGTGCCCGAGCGGGTGCCGGCCCCGAGGTCACGCGGTGGGTACGCGTCGTGGCGCCGCGAAACCGACGGATGTCGGCCAGCGGACACAGAGCTCCGCGTTGCCGTCCCTGTAGCGCGCGAGGTAGGGGCGGACACGACGGATGAGGTACGGGCGGACGCGACGGATCCGGAACCCGCCCGCGCGATCTCGCCCGCCGCCGCGTTACGCTGGCCGCCGTACCGGACACGGGGTGCCCCACCCGAGGGCTGAGATCACACCCGTCGAACCTGAACCAGTTCGTACTGGCGGAGGGATGTCTCATGCCTGTGGCGCATGTTTCCAGCGGCCTGCCTGCCGACCGCGAAGGCGGCGCCTTCGACGGGCGGATGCCCGCGGCACCCGGCGACCTCGGCATCGAGGGGCACGGCATCGAACCGGTCCCCGAGGGCAACCGCTACGGCGGCGCCGGACGCCTGTTCACCGTGTGGTTCGCCCCGAACCTGACCATGACCGGCGTCTTCACCGGCACCGTCGGCATCGCGCTCGGACTCGACTTCGCCACGGCGCTCGCCGCCGTCGTGCTCGGCACCCTGGTCGGCGCGGTGCCGACCGCGTACCTGGGGACGTGGGGGAGCAGGACCGGGGCGGGGCAACTGCCGCTGGCCGGGCTCGCGTTCGGGCGGGGCGTCGTGCTGCCGGGAGTGCTGCAATGGCTGTCGTCCATCGCGTGGGACGCGCTGATCGGCCTGTTCGGCGGTGACGCGCTGGCCCGGCTGTTCGGCTGGCCGTTCTGGGCCGGCGTCCTCGTCATGCTGCTCGCCCAGGGCCTGCTCGGCGTCTTCGGCTACGAGGCCATCCACCGGCTCCAGATCGTCATGACCTTCGTGCTCGGCGCCGCGTTCACACTGATCGCCTGGCGGCTGCTCGACGGCGTGCACCCGGCCGCCCACGGCTCCGTGCACGGGGCCGACCGCGCCGGCGCGTTCATCCTGACCAGCACAGTCGCGCTGAGCCTCAGCCTGTCCTGGGCGCCGTACGCCAGCGACTTCAGCCGCTACCTGCCCGCCGCTACCTCCCGTACCCGCATGTTCTGGTACACGCTGCTCGGCCTGCTGGTGTCCTTCGTGGCCGTGCAGGCGCTCGGGCTGTGGGGCGCCTCCGTGCTCACCGACCAGACGGCGGCGGGGGTCGACAAGATCCTCGGCGGGGGAGCGGTCGGCGCGTTCGGGCTGCTCGCCGTGGCGCTGGCCGCGCTGTGCAGCAACGCCATGAACGACTACAGCGGCTCGCTCGCCCTGCAGACCGTCGGAGTGCGCATCCCGCGCCCGCTGGCCGCCGCCCTCGCCGCAGCGCTCGGCTTCCCGCTCGTGCTGTGGATGCACGCGGCGGACACCACGGCACGCTTCCAGAACGTGCTGCTGTTCGTCGGCTACTGGATCCCCGGCTTCGTGGCCATCGTCCTCGTCGACTGGCGCGCGCGGGCCAGGCGGCGGGAGGGCGCACCGCTCGACCTCGCCGCCGAGCGCGAGCGGCGACAGCCCGCCTGGCCCGCCCTGCTGGCCTTCACCGCGGCCTTCGCGGCAGCGGTCCCGTTCATGGACACCAGCCTGTACGTGGGTCCGGTGGCCGACGCCCTGCACGGCGCGGACGTGTCGTACTACGTGGCGTTCCTCGTGGCCGCCGCCGTGTACGCGCCACTGCGGCTGCGACGACGCGGCTGACATCCCCACAAGAACCCAGTGACCCAGACCGCTGCGAACAAGCACGCAACGAACCACGGCACCCCCGTACTTGGAGCGACCCCATGCCCCACACCTCCACCGGCCACCCCGACCTCGTCGCCTTCGCGGCGCAGGCGCTCGGGCGCGTACAGCGCGAAGCACCGCTGGTGCAGTGCCTGACGAACGCGGTCGTCACCGGGTTCACCGCCAATGTCCTGCTCGCGGTGGGCGCCGCGCCCGCCATGGTCGACATCCCGGACGAGGCGGGACCCTTCGCCCGCGTGGCCTCGGGCGTACTGGTCAACCTCGGCACCCCGCGCGCCGAGCAGCGCTCCGCGATGCCCGAGGCGGCGCGGGCCGCCGCAGAGGCGGGCACGCCCTGGGTGCTCGACCCGGTGGCCGTCGGCGCGCTGCCCGTGCGCACGGCGCTCGCCGCCGACCTGCTCGCGCTGCGGCCGACGGTGATCCGCGGCAACGCCTCCGAGATCATCGCGCTCGCGGGCGCGGGCGGCGGCGGCCGGGGCGTGGACGCCTCCCACGGCGTCGACGACGCCGAGGACGCGGCGGCGGAACTCGCGCGCACGGCGGGTGGCGTGGTCGCCGTGTCCGGGCCCGTGGACTTCGTCACCGACGGCACGCGCGGCGCCCGGATCGCCAACGGGGACGCGCTGCTGACCCGCGTGACCGGCGGTGGGTGCGCGCTGGGCGCGGTGATGGCCGCGTTCGCCGCGGTGGACGAGGACCGGTTCGCGACGACCGTCGCCGCCACCACCGCGTACACGGTCGCCGCCGAGTCCGCGGCGCGCACCGCGTCCGGCCCCGGCAGCTTCGCCGTCGGCTTCCTGGACGCGCTCGCGGCGCTCACCCCGGAGGACCTCGCGAAGCGGGCGGACGTGTCATGACGGCACGTAGGACAGCAGATGGGACGGCACGCTCGACGGCGCGTCCTCAACCGACGGACGCTATAGCCGACTTGTCGGTGTATCTGGTCACCGACCCCGCCCAGTGCGCGGCCCGCGGCCGCACCGTGGCCGAGACCGTCGCGCAGGCCGTGGCCGGAGGCGTCACCGCCGTACAGGTCCGGGAGAAGCACGCGAGCGGAGGGGAGTTCCTGCGAACCGTCCTTGACGTCGCCGAGGTCCTGCCCGAGCACGTCGCGCTGATGGTCAACGATCGGGTCGACGTGTTCCTCGCCGCGCGGGCGAGCGGCGCACGCGTCACGGGCGTCCACGTGGGCCAGTCCGACCTGCCCGCGACCGCCGTACGTCAACTCATCGGCGACGACGCCGTGTTGGGCCTGAGCGCCGCCACCGCCCACGAGCTGCACGCCGCCGCGACGTCCACGGCCCGCGTCGACCACGTCGGCATCGGCGCCCTGCACGCCACCCGCACCAAGGCCGACGCCCCCGAGCCACTCGGCCGCGACGGCTTCGCCGCACTGGCCCGGCTGAGCGCGCTGCCCGCCGTGGCCATCGGCGGCGTCACCCCCGCGGACCTGCCGCACCTGCGGGCCGCGGGCGCGGCAGGAGCCGCCGTCGTGTCCGGCATCTGCGCCGCGGACGACCCCCGCGCCGCCGCCCGCTCCTACGCCGACGCCTGGTCGAGCGGCCCCCACCCACGTACCCGTCCCCTTGTCCGAAAGGACGTCTCCGCATGACCGAGACACCGCCCGCGCCCGCGCCGCCCCGCGTGCTGACCATCGCCGGATCCGACTCCGGCGGAGGCGCCGGGATCCAGGCCGACCTCAAGACCATGCTCGCCCTCGGGGCGCACGGCATGAGCGTGCTCACCGCCGTGACGGCACAGAACTCCCTTGGTGTGCAAGGCGCTTGGAGTCTCCCGCTGGAGGCCGTGCGCGCCCAGTACCGCAGCGTCGTCGACGACATCGGTGTGCAGGCGCTCAAGACGGGCATGCTCGCCGACCCCGACATGGTCGTCACGGTCGCCGAGCTGCTGGCCGAGGCACCGGCCCCCGTCGTCGTGGACCCCGTCAGTGTCTCCAAGCACGGCGACCGGCTGCTCGCCGACGACGCCATCGACGCCGTACGGGACCGGCTGCTGCCGGTGGCGACGGTGGTCACCCCCAACCTCGACGAGGTCGCCGAACTCACCGGCGTCGCCGTCGAGGCGGCCACCGCGGAAGCCGACATGCGGCGCGCCGCCGAGCGCCTCCTCGCGTACGGGCCCCGCTGGGTGCTCATCAAGGGCGGTCACCTGCCCGGCGAAGCCGTCGACCTGCTCACCGACGGCACGGACGAGCACTGGCTGCGCTCGCCGCGCCACGACAACGCCCATACCCACGGCACCGGCTGCACCCTCGCCTCGGCCGTCGCGGTCGGCCTCGCCCAGGGCCATGGTGTGCCGGAGGCGGTGCGACGGGCGAAGGAGTACGTCACCGGGGCCATCGCGGCGGGGTTCGCGCTGGGGGCCGGGATCGGCCCTGTCGATCACGGGTGGCGGTTCCGCGCGGTGTGATCACTTCCCTTCGGGGGTGTGCGCGGAGGAGGCCGCCGCCGAGCGGGAGCCGACCAGGAGCAGACACAGCACGGCGCACCCGGCGACGATCCCGGCGAGGACGAGCAGCGGATCGAGCGGGCGGGCGGCGCCGACGGCCTGGGTCGCGGGGGTCTGCTCCGCCTCCGCCGGCGCGGTGGGGGACGCGGGGCCCGATGGCGCGACGGCCGCGCTGCTGTGGTGGTCGGACGGTGTGGGCGTCGAGCTGGGCGTGGGGCTCGCGGTCGCCGTCCTGGTGGGTGCAGGGCTGTGCTGCTCGTGGGTGTGGGCGGCGGCCGGGGGCGGGGTGCTGGGGGCCGGTGCGCGGGTCGTCGCGGCGGCCTTGACGACGATTCCGCCGGTCATCCCGGGGTGCACCGTGCACACGTAGCCGTACGAGCCCGCCTTGGTGAAGGTGTAGGTCCAGGTGCCGCCCTTGTCGAGCATCGGTGAGTGGATCGCGGCCGGGCCCGACGTGGTCTTCACGTCGTGCGGCGCCGTGTCCTGGTTGACCCAGGTGACGCTGTCGCCGACGGGGATCGTGAGCGTACCGGGCCCGAACTTGTAGTTCGACATGAGGACTTGGTGGCCCGCGGCGTGTGCGGCGGGCACGGGGAGGAACACCACGGCGCCGGAGCTGAGCAGGGTGGCGAGCGCCAGGTGTGTGGCGCGGTGGGTCAGGCGGGGCATGTGAACTCCGCGGCGACGAGCAGACGCAGCTGGTCTGCGGGGCGGATGCGGGACAGGGCGAAGCCCGTGGTGCGGCGCAGGTGCCGGTAGGGGACGCGGGCGGTGCCGAGGACGAGGAGGCTGTCGTCGGTGCGGGAGACGACACGCAGGTGCAGCGTCGCGGGGACGCCGGGGACGGTCGGGTCGGCCGTGGCCAGTTCACCGTGGACGAGCAGCCGGGAGCCGTTCGCCGGCGGTTCGAGGGCCGTACTGACGAAGGAGAGTGCGTCGCCGCCCAGTGCGTCACCGGTGAGCTTGAGGGCCAGCACGCAGTCTTCGGGCGACGGTGCGACGGTGAGAGTCGCCTCGTCGGCGGTGACGCGGCGGCGCAGGGTGGCCAACGGGCCCAGAAGCGTGGTGAGTTCGACGATGCAGCGGTCGCCGGTCGCGGCGTACGCGCCGGGGCGCGGCAGCCAGGGGAGGCCGGGGTCCGTCCCGGGCGGGGCGGGCAGCGTCCGCGTGGGCGTGGCGGTGGGTGTACTCGTGTCTGTGCTCATGGCGGGTACCTCGGTCCACGAGGGAGGGGCATGGCATTGGGCAGGTGAGGAAGGGACAATGGCGGCGGTGGCGGGCCGGCCGACTGCGACTCGGCCGGCCCGCCATCACACGCCTCGCCGGCGACCTCGGTTCAGCAGGAGGTCGTGACGTAGTTCATCGACGGTGCGAGAAGGTGCTCGGCCCAGACCGTGTGCATCTTGACGTACGCGTCGGGGTTGAGGATGTCCGCGACCTGTTGGCCGAGGGACTCCTCGAGGTGGGCGGAGTTGACGTGCTGGAGCAGGACGCCGAGCGTGTCGTCGAGGGTGGCGCCGCCGCCTTCGACCGCGGGCGTGAGGATCGACTCGACCCAGACGGTGTGCATCTTGATGTAGCTGTCGAGCTTCAGCGCGTCCTGGACCTGCTGGCCGGGGGAAGCCTCCAGGTGCGCCTTGTTGAGGTGCTGGAGGATGGGCAGGAGAACCTGCTGAACGCTCTGGCACTGCTCGGCGTCACCGTCGCCACCACCGCTCGAACCGCCGGACGCGCCTCCGCTGGTGCCGCCCGTGGAGCCGCCCGACCCGTGGCCACCGGACGAGCCGCCCGACGAGCCGCCGGTCGAACCGCCGGTCGAGCCCCCACTGGTGCCGCCGGTGCCGCCGGTCGAGCCACCGGAGCCCGAGCCGCCCGAGCCGCCCGTGCTGCCCGAACCGCCCGTGTCGGAACCGCCCGTCCCGCCCCCGGAGTCGTCCGCCACCACCGTGATCGACCCGACCATGTCGGGGTGCACGGCACAGTAGTACTCGTACGTCCCCGGCTTCGTGAAGGTGTACGACCAGCTGTCGCCCTTCTCCATCGTGCCGGAGTCGAACTTCGCGGGGCCCTTGGTCGAGGTGACCGTGTGCGGAGCGGTGTCCTCATTGACCCACTCGACGGTCTCGCCGACCTTGACGGTCATCTTGGACTGCGCGAACTTCATGTCCGCGATCTTCATGGTGTGGTCGGGCGCGGCGGCAGCGGCAGGCGCCGCGGCGGGCTGCTGCGTCTGGGCCATCGAGTGGGCCTCGGCGGCCGGTTGGGCGTTGGCGGTGGCAGGGGCCGAGGCGCCATCGGCCGCCTGGAGGAGGCCGAGGCAGCCCACGGACGCCAGGGCGGCGCCGAGCCCGGCCGCGAGCAGCGCGCGATTGCCGCGCCGGGACGGCGGGCGCTGCCGCGTCAGGGTGTCGCGATCGGAAACGTCAGTAGTCATGAACGAACTTCTCCTCACAGATCCATGCGGATCAGGCTTTGGAAGGGGGTGATCGTGGTGCGCCGATCAGCGGCCGGGTGCGGCGGTGACCAGCAAACTCGTCGCGGCGATGACGACGAGGACGAGCCCCGTCTCGGCCGCGACCGAGTAGACGAAGGGCCGTACGGTCGCGCGGTCTCCGCGCAGCAGAACGGCGATGTCGAGCCGGGTACGCACCCAGCCACGACTGCGCTGGGCGATGAGCAACACCGCTGCCAGCAGGGCGAGTTTGACGAGCAGCAACTGCCCGTAGCCGGTGGTGAAAAGGGCGTCGAACGAGCCGACGACCTGCCAGGTGAGTACGGCCCCGGCTGCCGCGATCGCGGCGACGGACACCCCGGCGAGCACCGAGTAGCCGGAGACGGCGCTCGACATCTCCTCAGGGCGGCGGCGCGGCAGCACACCGGCCAGCAGCAGGGTGAGCCCGCCCAGCCACAGCGAGATGCCGAGCAGATGGACCAGATCGGCGACGGCGCCCCAACCGGGGTGGCTGCCCTCGGAGTTGTGACCCGCCATGCCCGTGGTGCGCAGCAGCCCCAGGCAGACGACGGCCGCACCGACCCGCCAGCCGGGCGACCGCGCGGCGCGCTCGCCGTTCTGCAGCAGCGCGGCGAGCACCACCGCCGCGAGCACCCACATCAGGGCCCGGGCGGCCAGGGCGACGCCGACCTCGGTGCCCAGCAGGTCGACGTACGTGGAGGCCCTGAACGCGTCGCGGATCGAGCCCATCGCGCCGTACGCCCCTTGCAGCCCGGCCGCCGCCACGGTGGCGACGAGTCCGGCCGCCCAGGACGAGGCGAGGATGCGCCGGGTCCTGCGCTCCCGGGTGCCCTCGGGCCACAGCATCGCCAGGAACGCGAGCCCGCCGACGTACAGCGCGAGTGCGAGATACCCGACCCAGCGGGCGACGGCCCAGGCCGTGCGCACCGTGCCGGACGGTGCGGCGGCAGGTGTGGTGTCTTCGTCCGTCGCTGTGTGGCCGCCGGCGGCGGATCCGGTGTGGGCAGGGAGGGCGAAGGACAGTGAGCCGGAGGTCGGGTGACCGTCCTCCTTGCTGCGTACATGCCAATCCAGAGTGAGGCGGCGCCCGGCTGCCTTCGCCTTGCGCGCGGGGACGGCGGCGGCCACGGTGTCGCGGCCCTCGTCCTGGGTGAGCGCCAACTCCTTGCTGCCCAAGGTGACATGGAGGTCGGCGAGGCTCACGGGCTCGCTGAAGGTGAGCGTGACTTCCTTGGGCGGCCGGGAGAGGTGGGCTCCGCTCTTGGGGGAGGACGACTCCAGTTCGGTGTGCGCGGAGGCGGCGGGGGCCGCGAACAGGAGTGCCACCAGGGCGAGAATGAGGGCGTACAGCGAGCGGGTTCTCACGGCGTCAACTCCGTGAGCAGGGACGGGTCGGAGGCCAGACCGACACAGGGGGTCGTGTCTTCCTGTGTGCCGGCCTCGTCCGTCTTGGCGGCCTTTTCGGTCGGGCCGCCCAGCAGCCCGGTCACCGGCGCGAGCACCCCTTTCAGGAGCGGCTGAACGAGGCGGACTTCGCCCTCCGCGCACGACGGCGGAGCCGACGGCGACGAGGGAGTAGGCGAGGGCGTGGAAGAAGCAGGTGGGGACGGGGTCGGGGATGCGTGGCCGGAATGGCCGGAGTCACCGGGAAGGCCGCCTGAATTCCCGTGCCCGCCATGGGCGCCCGCATTCCCCCCGGTTCCTTCTCCGCCACCCGCGGGAATCCCGCCCACAGGCAGTACCCCGGGGTTCCCGGCCCCCGCCTCTCCGGCATCCGAAGTGGGGGCGTCGGGCGGCGAGGGAGCAGGGTCGGCGGGACTGGAGGAGGGCGCGGGGGATGCGGGGGTCTGCACGGCCGGCGGGGCGGTTTCGGCCCGGTCGGCGGTCGCGCCGATGCCGGACGCGTAGCCGAGGACGACGATCACCGTCGCGGCGAGCGCGCCCGCGACGATCTCGTCGCGGTGGTCTCCCGGCCAGGAAGCCCTGGCGAAGAAGGACATGAATTTTCTCCTGACGACGGCACCTGCAATGCCAAGGAGTGCATCTACGCCAGGAGTCCCGGTCGATACGCGTCAGTTAATGAACGGTTTCATTGCCTCATTTCTGCGGCACGGTCCGTTGTGAGAAAGGTCTTCGTCGACGAAATGCGCGCATTGCCGTACAGCGGTAAATCCCGAAGGTGAGCCAAATGCGCATCAACTCTTCACCGGATGCCCCCTCTTGCATATGCCAGACCCTTTTCCGGTGCGGTTAAAGGGAGTTCGTCGGCTCGGCGGGGGAGCACGCGTACCGGTGCTCGGGCCGACCGGCGTCGCCGTAGCGCAGCGACAGTTGGAGTACCCCGTGCTCCTGGAGGTAGCGGAGGTAGCGCTGCGCCGTCGAGCGGCTGATGCCCGTGCGGGATGCCACGTCGTGGGCGGACAGGGGTGCCTCGGCCTCCGTGATGACCGCGCAGATCAGCTCCACGGTGGGTCCCGACCAGCCCTTGGCCGGCGTGGGTGAGGCGCCGGCCGCCGGTGCCCGCCCCGCCCCGAAGATGCGGTCGATCTGCTTCTGTCCCGGTGTCGTCGCCCCGCCGGCGTCCCGCAGGGTGCGGCGCAGCTCCGCGTAGGCGGCGAGGCGGGAGCGCAGCCCGTCGAACGTGAACGGCTTGACGAGGTAGTGCAGTACGCCGTAACGCAGTGCCGCCTCGACGACGTCGACGTCCTGGGCGGCCGTGACCATGATGACGTCGCTGCGCACACCGCGCTGCCGCAGACCGCGCACGAGGTCGAGTCCGGTGCGGTCGGGCAGGTAGTGGTCGAGCAGCAACAGGTCGACGTGCCGGCTCTCCAGCAACTGCTGGGCCTGTAGGGCCGTGTGGGCCGTGCCCACGACATGGAAGCCCGCCACCTTCTCGACGTAGGCGGCGTTGATCTCCGCGACGTGGAAGTCGTCGTCGACCACCAGAACGTCAATCACGGGGTTTCTCCTGGACGTTGGAGTGCGGGCAGGGCGGCGACCGGGACGGGCCGCGGTGGGGCCGTCCCGGAGACGATGTCGGGGAAGACGACGGTGAACACGGCGCCGCCGCCGGCCCGCGCGGTGACGCGGGCGGTGCCGCCGTAGCGCTCGGCGAGGCTGCGGACCATGGCGAGTCCCAGGCCGCGGCCGCGGTGGGCGGGGGACTCCTTCGTGCTCCAGCCCTCCTGGAAGACGGTGTCGCGCAACTCCACCGGCACACCGGGCCCGTTGTCGCTGACGCGGAGCACCACCGTGTCGGCCTCCACGAAGGCCTCGACCTCGACGGCGGGCCGGGCGGAGCGACCGCCACCGACGACGTCGAGGGCGTTGTCGATCAGGTTGCCGAGGACGGTCACGATGTCCCGGGCCTCGATCAGCCCCGAGGGCAGCTGGGTGCGGTCGGACAGGCGCAGTGTCACGCCGCGTTCCGAGGCGATCGCCGACTTTCCCGCGAGGAGGGCCGAGACCATCGGCATCCGGATGCGTTCCGCGACCTCTCCGGCCGATGCCCGCCGGGCGCGGGTGAGGCCGGCGACGTAGCTGCGGGCCCGCTCCGTCATGTCGAGGTCGAGGTAGCCGAGGACGGTGTGCAGGCGGTTGGCGTGCTCGTGGTCCTGGGCGCGCAGTGCGTCGAGAAGGCCCTTGGTGGAGTCGAGTTCCCGGCCGAGGAGCTCCACCTCGGTACGGTCCCGGAGGGTGACCACCGAGCCGCCGTCGGGTGTCGGCATCCGGTTGGCGATGAGGACCCGGTTCTCCCGGACGGTCAGCAGGTCGCGGCCGGTGACCTGCCCGGTGATGACATCGCGTGAACGGCCGGGCGGCAGCACGTCCTTGAGGTCGCGGCCCTCCGCGTCGTCCTCCAGCGCCAGCAGCCGGGCGGCCTCGTCGTTGACGAGCCGTACGCGCTCGTGTTCGTCCAGCGCGATGACACCTTCCCGTACGCCGTGCAGCATCGCCTCCCGCTCGGAGAGCAGGGCGGAGATGTCACCGACGGACACACCATGGGTGCGCTTGCGCAGGATGCGGGCCACCAGGAGCGCGGCGCAGGCACCGGCCGCGAGCGCCGTGCCCGCGTACCGCAGCAGCCCCGGCAGCGCGCCCATGAGGCGGTCCCGCACACCGGAGTACGCGATCCCCACCGACACCGCGCCGATCACATCGCCGGAACGGTCGCGCAGCGGCACCTTCGCGCGCGCCGACGTGCCCAGGGTGCCGCGGTCGATCTGCAACACCACATGCCCGTGCAGCGCGAGGGACGGATCGGTCGACACACGGTGCCCGACCTTGCGCACGTTGGTGTGCGACCAGCGGATCCCGCGCAGGTCCATCACCACGACGTACAGCGCGCCCGTGGCCTCACGGGTGCGCTCGGCCTGCCGCTGCACCGGGCCCCGCGGGTCGGGGGCGCTCGTCAACAGGCCGGAGGCGATGGCCGGATCGGCCGTCGTGGTCTGCGCGATGGCCAGGGCCTGATGTTCGGCCTGGTCGTCGAGTTGCGTGCGGAGCGGCTGAAGGAAGAGACCCGTCAGCAACAGCAGGACACCCATGGTGATGAGCAGTTGCGCGATCAGCACCTGGGCGAACACCTGCCGGGGCCAGCCGATGCGCATGCGGGCCACGATGACACCTGCTTTCGGGAACTCTCCCGCGCGAGCGGACGTTTCGCCGGGGTGAACGCACCGTAGCCGCAGGTGTTTCGGCCGGGGAAGGGCTCGGACGGCAGCTCGTGCGCCGGCCGTCGGCACAATCGGCAGAATCCCGTTCAACAGGCACAACCGGCGGTTGCGGGCCAATACTTCCCAGGCCGCGGCCCCGTTCCTAACGTTCCGCGGCATGACAAGCGTGCCAAGCCCATCGAGCGGCCGACCGAGCGGCCCAGCGAGCAGTACATCGAGTCCGGCCATTGAACTGCGCGGTGTCCGCAAGGCGTTCAGCACTCCGTCCGGTGCCCTGCACACCGCGGTCCACGACCTCGACCTGACCGTCGAGCAGGGCCGGTTCGTCGCCGTCGTCGGCCCCACCGGCTGCGGGAAGTCCACCACCCTCACCCTGGTCAGCGGCCTGGAGGAACCCACCGAGGGCGAGGTCATGCTGTCGGGCTCGCCGGTGCGCGGCATCGACGAGCGGGTCGGCTTCGTCTTCCAGCAGGACGCCACCTTCCCCTGGCGCACCGTCCTGTCGAACGTCATGGCAGGACCGCGGTTCCGCGGAGTGCCGAAGCCGGAGGCCAAGGAGCGGGCCCGCGAGTGGCTGGCCCGCGTCGGACTGACCGCCTTCGAGGACCGCTACCCGCACCAGCTGTCGGGCGGCCAGCGCAAGCGCGTCGCCCTCGCCTCCACCTTCGTCAACGACCCGTCCATCCTGCTCATGGACGAGCCGTTCTCCGCCCTCGACGTGCAGACCCGCGCGCTGATGTCGGACGAGCTGATGGAGCTGTGGGCCGGCACCGGCTCCTCGGTCGTCTTCGTCACGCACGACCTGGAGGAGTCCATCGCGCTCGCCGACCAGGTCGTCGTCATGACCGCGGGCCCGGCCACCGTCAAGGAGATCTTCACGATCGACCTGCCGCGGCCGCGCCGCGTCGAGTCGATCCGCCTGGAGCCGCGCTTCGTCGAGATCTACCGCGAGATCTGGTCCTCCCTGGGCGAAGAGGTCCGCATCACCCGCGAAAGGGGCGCCCAGCATGCCGCCTGACACGACCACCGCGCCCGCCGACCCCGCCGCCCCGGCCGTCACGTCCGCACGCACCGAAGCCCGCGCCCGCGCCGCGCGCCGGCGCCGCGGCATCGTCCTCCTGTCGCGGGCCGCACTGCTCGTCTTCGTACTCGGCATCTGGGAGTGGTTCTCGCGGGCCGGGATCATCGACCCGTTCAACTTCTCCATGCCCTCGAAGATCTGGGACCAGATCCAGCAGTGGACCCTGCACGGAACACCGCAGGGCTCGCTGCTCGAACAGATCTGGTACACGCTCTACGAAGCCCTCCTCGGCTGGGTCATCGGTGTCATCGGCGGCGTCGTCCTGGGCATCGCGCTCGGCCGCGTCCGCTTCCTCGCCGACGTCATGGGCCCCTACATCAAGGTCCTCAACGCGCTGCCGCGCATCGTCCTCGCCCCGATCTTCCTCATCTGGTTCGGCCTCGGACCGGCCTCCAAGGTCGCCTCCGCCGTCGTCCTGGTCTTCTTCCCCGTCTTCTTCAACGCCTTCCAGGGCGCCCGCGAGGTCGACCGGCACATCATCGACCACGCCCGGATCCTCGGCGCCCGCGACCGGCAGGTCACCTTCCAGGTCGTCATCCCCGCCGCCACCTCGTGGATCTTCACCAGCCTCCACGTCAGCTTCGGCTTCGCCCTCATCGGCGCCATCGTCGGCGAGTACATCGGCGCCACCAAGGGCATCGGCCTGCTCGTCTCCGCCTCCCAGGGCACCTTCAACTCCGCGGGCGTCTACGCGGCCATGGTCATCCTCGCCGTCGTCGCCCTGCTCGCCGAGGGCCTGCTCACCTTCCTGGAGAACCGGCTCTTCCGCTGGAAGCCCGCCGCCAACGACGCCCGCTGATCCGCACCCTCACCCCCGCCACGTCAGGAGCCGCACATGTCCCGCCGCAGACTCACCACCAAGGTCACCGCCGCCACCGCGGTCCTCGCCGCCCTGGCCGCGCTCAGCGGCTGCGCCGACGAGGTCTCCTCCAAGTCCGCGGACGGCGGCGGGGGAGGCGGCAAGAGCGGCAAGGTCAAGATCATGGTGGGTGGCATCGACAAGGTCATCTATCTGCCCGCGATGCTCGCCCAGCGCCTCGGCTACTTCAAGGACGAGGGCCTCAACATCGAGCTGCTGAGCGAGCCCGCCGGCATCGACGCCACCACCTCGCTCGTCGCCGGGAACGTGCAGGGCGTCGTCGGCTTCTACGACCACACCCTGGATCTGCAGACGAAGGGCAAGCAGGTCGAGTCCGTCGTCCAGCTCGCCCGCACCCCCGGCGAGGTCGAGGTCGTCTCCAACAAGGCGGCGGGCGGCCTCAAGTCGCCCAAAGACTTCGCCGGCAAGAAGCTCGGTGTCACCGGCCTCGGCTCGTCCACGGACTTCCTGACGAAGTACCTCGGTGTCCACGACGGTGTCTCCACCGACAAGTTCACCAACGTCGCCGTCGGCGCCGGGCAGACGTTCATCTCCGCCCTGAAGAAGGGCTCGATCGACGGCGGCATGACCACCGACCCGACCGTCGCCCAGATCGTGGACAAGAAGCTCGGCAAGGCCGTGGTCGACATGCGGACCCCGGCGGGCTCCAAGAAGGCGCTCGGCGGCCTGTACCCGTCCTCCAGCCTGTACATGAACACGGACTGGGTGAACGGGCACAAGGACACCGTCCAGAAGCTCGCCAAGGTGTTCGTCCGCACCCTGAAGTGGATGTCCACGCACGACGCCAAGGAGATCGCGGCCAAGATGCCCAGCGACTACGCGCAGGGCGGTGCGGGCCTGTATGCCCAGGCCATCGACAGCACGCTGCCCATGTTCACCAAGGACGGCCGGATGCCGGCCGATGGACCCGCCACCGTGCAGCGGGTGCTGAAGTCCTTCAACCCGAACCTGAAGGACGCCACCATCGACCTGAAGAAGACGTACACGACCGAGTTCACCGACAAGGCCAACTGAGCTGCCTCGCAGGGGGCGTGTGCGGTCAGCCGCCGTACACGTCCTCCACGTAACGCCCCTCGGCCATCAGCGTGGTGAGCCACTGCTCCGCCGCGGCCTCGTCGGCGCCCGGTGTGCGCCCGCGGTGCAGCGCGCGGAACGCGGCGCGCACGCCCGGCGCCATCCGGGCGCCGTCCCCGCACACGTACACCCGCGCCCCGGCGTCGAGGAGGCGGCCGATCTCGGCGCTCTCGGCGGCGACGCGGTGCTGTACGAAGGCGTGGCCGTCCACCGGGGCGTCGCTGAACACGGGACGCAGCGAGACCGCTCCCCCGGCGTCGGCGGCGCGCAGTTCGTCGGCGTGCATGAAGTCCCGTTCGGGGTGGTCGCAGCCGAAGTAGAGGAGTGCGGGCGCCAGTTGGCCGTCGTGCGCGGCTCGTTCGGCGACCGCGCCGCGGAACGGGGCGAGCCCGGTGCCCGCCGCGATCATGATGACCGGTTCGGGGGCGTCAGGCGCGATGCGGAAGGCGTCGCGGCACGGCTGGACACGGCCGAGGACCGTGTCGCCGGGGCGCAGGGAGGCCAGGTGGTGCGAGCCCGTGCCCCGGTGGCGGCCGGTGCCGGAGGCGGCGGGCGCGTCGAGCACGGACACCATCAGGTCGACGTGGCCGGGGAGTTCGGCCGGGCTGGACGAGATCGAGTAGTGGCGCGGGCGCAACGGCGGGAGCAGGCCCAGGAGTTGGTGCAGGTCGAGCGCGTCGCGCAGCGCCGGGTGGTCCTCGACCAGCTCCAGGAAGGTCCGCGGGTCGTCGGCGGACAGCTCCCGCAGCGCGGCGGCCTCCGGCGGGCAGGGGTTCGCGGCGGCGAGCGCGGCCACCTCGTCCGGGCCCGGCCGGTGCTGCAACTCGACGTGGAACGTGAGCAGTTCGCGTACGGTCACGGGCCGGTCGAGGGGCAGGGCGTCGCGCCGCGGGCGGGAGTCCCGGATGTCGAGCAGCGCGTCGGGGTCGAGTCCGAGAACCTTCAGCGCGCGCTCGACGAGCCCGTCCTCGTGCGCGGGCAGCACGGCGAGGTGGTCGCCGGTCCGGTACGACACACCATCGGGCAGCGCGAGCCGCACGAACCGCTTGACGCGGGGGTGGCCGGGCGCCGTCAGATCGCGCGACTCGGTGACCGTCAGCGGGGCGAGCACATGCCGGGCCGCGGCGGCGTCCAGCGGCCCGCCGGTGATCTCGCGGATCTCGTACGGGGCGGTGGGCCCGGCGGGGGCGTTCGCGGCGGTGGCCTCCGGGTCCCCGTACCGCTCCAGGAGGGCGGTGCGCAGGTCGTCGGAGAACGTGCGGACGGTGCCGCCCAGGTCGCCGGAGGCGTCGGCGGCGGCCCGCTCGCACAGCCGCTCGGCGCCGAGCGCGGCCAGGCGGTCGTCGATGCGGGTGGGGAAGTGCTGGTAGGTGGCGGCCCAGTTGCGGTCGCCGACACCGAGCACGGCGTACGTCACGCCCTGCGATGGTGTGTCGGTGTCGAGGCGGGCGGCGAACAGTCCGGCGTCATCGGTGGGCCGGCCGTTGTAGGACGCGGCGACGATCACCACGGGCCGGTCGGTCGGGAGGCCCTCCGCGTACGCGTCCAGCGGGGCGACCTCCGTTTCGCAGCCGAGTGCGGCGGCCTCGTCGGCGAGCTGGGCGGCAAGGCCTTGGCAGGTGCCGTAGTTGCTGCCGTGCAGGAACAGGGCTCGGGTGCCGGGGAGCACCCGGGCCGGGAGTGCGTCGGCCGCCAGGTCCCTCTCGGGCCGGGCGGTGGCGCCCGGCAGGGGAGTGTGCCGGCGGTCGGCCGGGGTGCGCGGCGCGAGGGTGAGGGTGAAGCCGTCCGGCTTCAGCGTGAGGGTTTCCTTCACCGACAGGTGGTAGTCGGCGTGGTCGACCAGGCGGTAGCGGTGCACGAGCATCGCGAGCAGCATCGTCGCCTCGTGCAGCGCGAACTGCCGCCCGATGCAGGCCCGTTCACCGGTGCCGAACGGCTTGAAGGCGTGCGGGGAGCGCGCCGCCTCCGCCTCCGGCGTGAACCGGTTCGGGTCGAAGCGCTCCGGGTTGTCGCCCCACACCGGCTCCCGGTGCAGCATCGGCGCAAGCACCGTCACACCCTGCCCCGCGCGCAGCGGGATGCGGCCGCCGAGCAGGGTGTCCTCGCGGGCCTCCCGGCTGAACGCGGCGGCCGTCGGCCACAGGCGCAGCGCCTCGTTGAGGACCTGCCGGGTGTACGTGAGCCGGCCGACCTCGTCGAAGTCCGGCTCCGGGTCCGTGGTGTCACCCCACAGGGCGTCCACCTCGCGGCGTACGAGATCGAGGACCGCCGGGTTCTTCGCGAGGTAGTACAGGGCGAAGGACATGGCGCCCGACGTCGTCTCGTGCCCGGCGATCAGGAACGTGATGACCTGGTTGCGGATGTTGGCGGTGTCCAGCGTGGAGCCGTCCTGCGGGTGCCGCGCCGTCAGCATCAGGCCGAGCAGGTCGTCGGTGTGCCGCTCTCCGCTCTCGACGCGCGCGCTGATCACGTCGTCGACGACCTGGGCGAGATAGTCGGCGTCGGCCCGGAACGCCGCGTCGACGGCCTCGTAGTCGCCGCCGGGCACCCGCGCCAGGCGCTTCATGCTCCACTCCAGGCAGCGCACCATCGCCTCGACGAAGGGGTGCGGCTCGCTGCTGGCGAAGGAGGCGAAGTCGTAGCCGAACCCGGCGAGTCCGATGGTGTCGAGCGTCATCCGGGTCATGTCACCGGGCACGTCGACCGGGCTGCCGTCACCGGCAGCCACGTCCCAGGAGTCGACCAGGCGGCGCGCGACCTGGTACATCACCGGGTGGTACGTACGCATGGAGCCGAGCGCGAAGGCCGGCATCAGGATGTCGTGGGCGCGCGCCCAGTTCGGCTCGTCGTTGTAGGCGGTGAACAGGCCGTCGGCGGCGAACTCGCGGACGTTGCGCAGCGCGGGCCCGACGCTCTTGGTGAACCGGGTCTCGTCGGCGAGCTCGGTGACGAGATCGAGGTCGGAGACGAACAGGGCGTCCCTTCCGTGCACCCGCCGCACCAGGCGCGGGCCGTGCTCCCGCATCAGGCCCATGATCTGCTGCAACGGGCCGGGGCCGAGGCCGGCGCCCGTGACGTCGACGACGGGCAGTCCGGCCGCGGCGTAGGCGCTGTCGTCGGGGGTGGGGGAGTCCGTCATGGTGGGGGCCTTTCACGGAGGGGATGCCGCTGTCGCGGAGCGGGGGAGCCGCGGCTTCCAGCTTGATCCGCTCCCCCTGCCGGTCGGGCCCGGGCCACTACATGATTGTGTAGTGGCTGACGGTGCATCGGACTTGTGCCCGGGCGCCGTCCGTGGCAGAGGCGGCACGTACGGACGGTGGGAGGCGGGGCACGGGTGGACTCCGGGGACGCGGTGGTGTGGCGCAATCGCGCAATGGTGCTCTTCGACCGGATCCCGATGCCGGTCGCGGTGTGCGACCCGTACGGCGGCGTACGGCTGGTGAACGCCGCGTTCGCCCTGGAGTGGGGCACCACCGCCGGCCGCCTGAAGGGCCGCGCGATCCTCGACCTGTTCGTGCCGGTCGACGCGGCACAGGTCGACCGGATCGCCCGGGCGCAGAAGGCGCGCCGCCGCTCGCGCTACACGGTGGCGGTGGCCTGGCGCGGCGGCGACGGGACGCGCCGCCGCGGCGAGTTGATCGTGGACACGGTGAGCGAGACCGCACACCGCGTGCCCGACCTGCTGGTGACGGTACGGGTGCAGGACGCGGCGGTCGCGCCCGAGCGGACGCCGTCCGCCGCCGCGCCGACGCACCCGCAGGAGGCACGGATCTTGGCCCTGCTGGCCGCGGGCGCGACCACGGCCCGCGCGGCCCGCGAGACCGGCCTGACGACCGACGGTGTCACCTACCACCTGCGCCAACTGTCGCGCCGCTGGGGCGCGTCGAACCGCACGGAGTTGGTCGCGCGGGCGTACGCGGAGGGTGTGCTGGTGGCGGGGGTGTGGCCGCCGCGGCTCGCGGAGGCCGCCTATTGAGGACACGCGCCCATTGAGGACGCGCGCCCATTGAGGACGCGCGCCTACGTCCGCGTCGGCGTCGCGTCCTGCGGCGGTGCCGTGGACGCTCGGACGACGAGTTCCGTGGCGAGTTCGATGTGGTGGGACTCGACCCGCTCGCCGTTCGCGAGGCGCAGCGCGGTGCGCAGTGCGACGCCACCCATCTCGCGCAGCGGCTGGCGCACCGTGGTCAGGGGCGGGGCCGCCATCCGGGCCAGGAGTGTGTCGTCGAAGCCGACCACGCTCAGGTCCTCGGGGATGCGCAGGCCGCGGGCCCGGGCGGCCTCGATGACACCGAGGGCGATCTCGTCGTTGCCCGCGAAGATCGCCGTCGGGGGTTCGTCCAGGTCGAGCAGTGCGTCGGCGCCGAGCCGGCCGGCCCGGTGCGTGAACGCCCCGTGCCGGACGTAGGCGGCGGGCGTCGGCGCGCCCGCCGCCTCCAGCGCGGCGCGGTGGCCGTGCATGCGGGCCTGGTTGCACACGGCGAGGGTCGGTCCGCCGAGATAGCCGACGCGGCGGTGGCCGAGACGGAGCAGATGGTCGGTCGCGGCCAGGCCGCCGGCGAAGTTCGTCGCCCCGACGCTGTGGACCCGGCTGTGCGGCAGGTGCAGCGGGTCGAGGACGACCAGCGGAAGTCCGGCCCTGGTCAGCTCCTTCACGTGCGCGGCCGTGTACATGCTGGTGACCGCGATGAGGGCGCGCCGTCCCCCGGACACCAGGTCCCGCGCCCAGTGCGGCGCGGGCGACGACTTGCTGATGACGACGGAGGCGCCAAGGTCGGCGGCGGCGTCGATGATGCCTTCGAGTGCCTCGGCAGAGTACGTCTTCAGGTCGCCGTTGAACTGCACCTCGATCGTCGGGTTCTTCGCGGCCTCGGTGTGCCGGAACACGGGGGCCAGGTAGTCGTGCTCGCGCAGCAGCTCCTGCACCCGGGCGCGGGTCCGGGGTGCCACGTCACTGCGGTCGTTGACCACTTTGGACACGGTCGCGACGGAAACCCCCGCCTCGCGGGCGATGGTCGCCAGGGTGGTGCGTCTAGCCTGCGGTGGCATCGGTTTCTTCCAGAGTTGCGTCCACCGGCGTGGTGAGTCGCCGGTCGTGGCCGACCTCCCGGGTGGGGCCCGTCAATCGTACGGCAGCCCGGCAGGGCAGCTCCTGCGACGAGGCGCCGACCTGCACCTCGATGTCGCCGGGCTCGACGATCCGGGTGAGATCGCGGCCGGTGAACGCGGTCCGGTCGGCGTGCACCCGGAAGGTCACCCGTGCGCTCGCCCCGGGGGCGAGGTCGACCTGCCGGAACCCGGCCAACTGCCGTACGGGCCGGGTCACTTGGGCAACGGGGTCGCGCAGATACAGCTGAACCACCTCGCGCCCCGGCCTGGCGCCGGTGTTGCGCACCCGCACCGACACCGTGAACTCGCCGTCGGTGGGAATGTCGCTCGCGCTCACCCGCAGGTCGCCGATCTCGAACGTGGTGTAGGACCGGCCGTATCCGAAGGGGAACAGCGGCGTCGGGTCGACGCTGCTGATGCCCTGCGTGTGTGCGCCGAGCGGCGGTTGCAGATACGTGCCGGGCTGGCCGCCGGGGCGCCGCGGGATCTGCACCGGCAGTCTGCCCGCCGGCTGCACGCGCCCGGACAGCACCCCGGCGATCGCCGCCGCACCCTCCTGCCCCGGCATGAACGCCTGGACGAGGCCGGCCGCCCGGGGATGCACGTCGCCGAGCGCGTACGGGCGCCCGGAGAGCACGACCACGACGACCGGTGTCCCGGTGGCGAACAGCTCGACGAGCAACTCAGCTTGAACACCGGGCAGTTTAAGGTCCTCCACGTCGCAGCCCTCGCCGGACGTGCCGTTGCCGAACAGGCCCGCGCGGTCGCCCACCACCGCGACACACAGCTCCGCGTCGCGGGCCGCGGCCACCGCAGCGGCGAACCCGGACCGGTCTTCCTCGCGCACGTCGCAGCCCGGCTCGAAGACGATCTCGCTGTCCGGGAGTTCGTCGCGCAGCGCGTCGACGACGGTCGGCGCCGAGATGCCGAGCGGCAGCTCGGGGTGGCGGGGCAGGACGTGGTTCGGGAAGGCGTAACAGCCCATGAGGGTGCGGGAGTCGTCCGCGCACGGCCCCACCACGGCGACCCGGCCCGGCGCCGGGCGTCCCGCGTCCGCGTCGACGAGCGGCAGCGCGCTGCCCGCGTCGAGCAGTACGACGGAGCGTTCGGCCAACTCGCTCGCCAGCGCCCGGTTTTCGAGCGAGTCCAGGTCCCTCGCCGAGGCCGCGGCGACCGAACCCTCGGGCGTCCAGTCGGGGTCGAGCAGGCCCAACTCCACCTTCTGGGTCAGCAGTCGGCGCACCGCGCGGTCGAGCAGCGACTCCGGAAGCGCGCCGCGACGCACCCGGTCCTCCAGGTTCCGGCCGAAGGTGAGGGTGTCCGGCAGCTCCACGTCGATGCCCGCGCCGAGCGCCAGGGCGCCCGCCTCGTCGAAGTCGGCCGCGACACCGTGCATCCCGGCGAGGAACGCGAGCGAACCGTAGTCGGAGACGACCGTTCCGGTGAACCCCCATTCCTCGCGCAGCAGTTGGGTCAGCAGCCAGGGGTCGGCGCCTGCGGGGACGCCGTCGATGTCGGAGTAGGAGTTCATCACGGAGCGGGCGCCGCCCACCGCGATCGCCGTCTCGAACGGCGGCAGGATGACATCCATGAGTTCGCGGCGGCCCATCGGTACGGGCCCGTGGTTGCGGGCGCCGCGGGCCGCCGAGTACCCGGCGAAGTGCTTCAGGGTGGCGACGACGCCCGCGCCCTCCACCCCGCCGACGTACGCGGCACCGAGCACCGACACCAGGTAGGGGTCCTCGCCCATGGTCTCCTCGACCCGGCCCCACCGGTAGTCCCGCACCACGTCCAGGACCGGAGCGAGTCCCTGGTGCACGCCGAGTGCCCGCATGTCACGCCCGATCGCCCCGCCGAGGCGGCGCACCAGGTCCGGGTCGAAGGCCGCCGCCCACGCGAGCGGGGCCGGGTGGACGGTGGCGCCGTAGGTGTTGAACCCGGTGAGGCACTCCTCGTGGGCCAGGGCCGGGATGCCGAGCCGGGAGCCCTTGACGACCGTGTGCTGCTGGGCGACCAGCAGGGCCGCGCCCTCCTCCGCGCTCACCGGACGGCTGCCGTACACCCGCGTGAGGTGGCCGAGCCCGTCCCGCGCCGCCTCCTCCAGCGGAACGCGCCCCGCCTCCGTGAACAGGGCCTCCAGCGGCGCCACTTGAGGCCGCTCGGCCTCCCCGCCCGCGGCTTCGCCCTCCCCGCCGTCGCCCGCTTCGGGCCCCATGAAGTTGCCGAGCCAGCGGCTGCCGAGCTGCGCCACCTTCTCCGCCACCGTCATCTCGGCGAGCAGCGCGTCGACCCGGTCGGACACGGGCAGCGCCGGGTCCTGCCAGCGCCGCACGACCTGCCCCGTCTCGGCAAGTGAATCAGCCGTGGACATCCGCATCCTCCACTGTGTTCGACCACGGCATCTCGAAACATTTTCGATCTCTGCCGCGGATTCCATGTGCGTCCTGCCCGCTCGACGCTACGCAGAAGTTCCTTGCCCCACAACGTTATTGCGCATGCCTTGACAGCCAGTTACCGGCTACCTAATTTGCATTCACAGGGCTGAACCTTGGCTGGATTTCGAAAAGTTTTCACGGCGGCTCATGAGTAGCCGGCGGCTCTCGAGTGCGGAGAACAGACATGGAAATCCCTCTCTCACGACGTCCCGTCTCACGACGGGCCGTCCTCGGTATCACCGCCGGCATCCCGCTCTCCGCGGCGCTCGCGGCGTGCGGCTCGTCCGGGCCCTCGAAGAACGGTGCGGGCGGCAAGGGGGCCACGTACTGGTACCTGAGCGGTCAGCCGGACGAAAGTGTCAGGGCCGCCGCGGTGAAGGCCTTCAACAAGGCGCATCCCAAGGGGCAGATCGCGGGCACGGCCTTCCAGAACGACGCGTTCAAGACGAAGATCAAGACCGCCATCGGCGCCGGGAAGGCGCCCACCATCATCAAGAGCTGGGGCGGCGGGACGCTGCGCAGCTACGTGGAGGCCGGCCAGGTCGAGGATCTGAGCCCGTGGTTCGAGCAGCACCCCGAAGTCAAGGACAAGATCTTCCCCACCGCCTTCCCCGCGGCGACCGTGAAGGGCAAGATCTACGCGATGCCCGTCGAGCGGGTGCAGCCCATCTTCCTCTACTACAACAAAAAGGTCTTCGACAAGGTCGGCGTGCAGCCGCCGAAGTCGTGGGACGACATCATGGCGCTCGTGCCCAAGTTCAACGCCAAGGGCATCGCGCCGTTCTCCCTCGGCGGCCAGTCCCGGTGGACGAACATGATGTGGCTGGAGTTCCTCTTCGACCGCATCGGCGGCCCCGAGGTCTTCCAGGCCATCTTCGACGGCCAGAAGAACGCCTGGTCCAACCCGGCCGCCCTCAAGGCGCTCGGCATGGTGCAGGACCTGGTCAAGGCCAAGGGCTTCATCAAGGGCTTCTCCTCGATCACCGCGGACTCCAACGCCGACCAGGCGCTCCTGTACACCGGCAAGGCCGCGATGATGCTGCACGGCTCCTGGTCGTACGGCATCCAGAAGCAGGCCGGCGGTGACTTCGTCTCCAGCGGCGGCCTGGGCTTCATGAATTTCCCGCCCGTCAAGGGCGGCAAGGGCGATCCGAGCAACACCGTCGGCAACCCCGGCGAGTACCTGTCCATCTCCTCGAAGGCGAGCGCCGCGGAGAAGAAGATCGCCAAGGAGTTCTTCGCCAAGGGCATGCTGCAGGACGCCGAGGTGAAGGCGTGGATCGACGGCGGCGGCGTCCCGGTCAAGCTGGGCACGGAGAAGCTGCTCGCCGCCTCCAAGGACCACGAGTTCCTGCAGTTCACCTATGACGTCGCGACCAAGGCCAAGTCGTTCAGCCAGTCCTGGGACCAGGCGCTCAGCCCGACGGCGGCGGAGACGCTGCTCGACAACATCGTCAAGCTGTTCCAACTGTCCATCTCTCCCAAGCAGTTCGCCGCCAACCTCAACGAGGTCATCGGGAAATGACCTCGCTCACCGCCCACCCGCACCGTCGCGGTCAGCGCAGCCTCCTGCCGTGGCTGACCGTGCCGGCGCTCGTGCTCTTCGTCGGCTTCGCCGTCGTCCCGCTCGTCGGTGTCTTCGCGCTCAGCTTCACCACCTGGGACGGCATCGGCGCCATCCACCCGTCGGGGCTCACCAGTTGGCGGTCGGTGCTCACCAACCCCGGGCTTCCGCACGCGGTGTTGGTGACACTCGGGGTGATGGTTGCCTCCTGGGCGTTCCAGACCCCGATCAGCATTCTCCTCGGCGCGTTCATGGCGGGACGCCAGCGCTACCGGGCGCTCCTCGGCGTGGTGTACTTCATCCCGCTGCTGCTCAGCTCCGCCGCGATCGCCGTCGCGTACAAGGCGCTGCTCAACCCCACCTTCGGGCTCGGCGCGGGACTCGGGGTCGACTGGCTCAGCCAGGACTGGCTGGGACAGCCCGGACTCGCGTTCGGCGTCGTCATCTTCATCGTCTCCTGGCAGTTCGTCCCGTTCCACTCGCTGATCTACCAGGGCGGTGTGCAGCAGATCCCCAAGTCCCTCTACGAGGCTGCACAGTTGGACGGCGCCGGACGGGTCCGGCAGTTCTTCAGCATCACGCTGCCGCAGCTGAAATACACCATCATCACCTCGTCGACGCTGATGGTGGTCGGCTCACTGACCTTCTTCGACCTGATCTACGTCCTGACCGAGGGCGGACCCGGGGACGCCACCCGGGTCCTCGCACTCGACATGTACAAGCGTGGCTTCCAGGCCAACCTGATGGGCCCGGCCAGCGCCATCGCGGTCATCCTCGTCCTGGTGGGCCTCGCCCTCGCCCTGCTGCTGCGCCGGCTCGGCGGACGGGACGCCAGCGAGAGCCAGCTCGAGGGAGCCTGACGTGACCACCATGCTCACCAAACCGCAACCGCAGAACACCACCCACCGCGAGCGGCGCCGCCGCCCCCGGTCGGTCGCCCAGCGGCGCAACTGGGCCGGAGGGCTTGCCGGATGGCTCTGGCTCGCCGTCGTCGCCATCCCCCTGTACTGGACCCTGATCACCAGCCTCAAGGACCAGAGCAAGTACTACGCGGGCAACGCGCTCCTGCCGTCGGCCGACTCCACGTTCGCCAACTACCGGCTGGTCCTCGAGTCCGACTTCGGCCACTACTTCGTGAACAGCGTCGTGGTCACCCTCGGAGCGGTGGTACCTGCCGTCGCGTTCTCCTTCATGGCCGCCTACGCCATCGTGCGCGGCTGGCGCATGCGGTTCCTGCGCGCGGTGAACGGCCTCTTCCTCATGGGCCTCGCCATCCCGCTCCAGGCGACGGTCATCCCGATCTACCTCATCATCATCAAGCTGCACCTGTACGACAGCCTGCTGGCGCTCATCCTCCCCTCGATCGCCTTCGCCATCCCGCTGTCCGTACTGGTCCTGTCCAACTTCATCCGCGACGTGCCCAAGGAGCTGTTCGACTCGATGCGGGTCGACGGCGCCACCGAGTGGACGACCCTGTGGCGCCTGGCGGCACCGCTGACCCGGCCGGCCATCGTCACCGTGTCCATCTACAACGGGCTGACCATCTGGAACGGATTCCTGCTGCCGCTGATCCTCACCCAGAGCCCGTCCCAGCGGACCCTGCCGCTCGCCGTGTGGTCCTTGCAGGGCCAGTACCAGGTCAACGTCCCCGCCATCCTCGCGGCGGTCGTCCTGACCACGCTGCCGATCCTGATCCTGTATGCGTTCGGCCGTCGGCAACTGCTCAGCGGCCTCACGGCGGGGTTCACCAAGTGACCGGGAACACCGGCGGATTCACGGTGAGGGCCGCGCGGACCGACGGCCAGGCGGCGAGCGCCGCACGGACCTCGGTGTGCCGCTCCGTGCGCAGCGCGTCGGCGTGGGCCCGGTTCAGGACGTCGTCGACGAGGACCCGGCGCCCGTCGTCGGCCGAGCGGACCGCGCTGTCGACCATGGCGAGGCTCATGACGTTCTCGTGCACCTCGCCCATGGGCGTCCGCCCGGTCCGCAGGGCCTCGACGAACACCTGGAGGGCGCCGGTGATGTCCGAGTAGGGGGACCGGGGGCGCGGGGCCTTCGGCCGCGGCCCGGCGTCCAGGACGGGATCGTCCTCGCCGTTCCACAGCGCCGAGCCCCTCGCCCCGCTGAGCCGCCACGTGCCGTTCCAGGAGGTCTCGGCGCCCGAACTGCACCAACTGCCGTCGTACGCATAGCGGATGCCGCCGTCCATCTCGAAAACGGCGTGCGCGGCGGCATCGCCCTTGAACCAGCTCCACGGCGGGTTGTACGCCTGGCAGTACACCGCGACGGGGTCGGCGTCGAGCAGGAAGCGGGCCGAGTCGAAGGCGTGGATCGCCATGTCCACCAGGAGCGGGTGGGCCATCTGTTCGCGGAAGCCGCCGAAGTGCGGGGCCTTGAAGAACTCGGTCGTCAGCGTGGCGAGCGCCCCCAGCTCACCGGCCATCTCCCGCAGCGCGAACAGGTGTGGGTTCCAGCGCCGGGACTGGCTCACCACGAACAGTTCCCCGCTCGCCTCCGCCGCCGCCGCGAGGGACAGGGCGTGGGCCAGCGTGTCGGCCGCGGGCTTCTCGCCGAGCACGGGAAGCCCGGCGAACAGCGCCGCGATGGTGACGGGGTGGTGTGCGGCGGGCACCGTCACGTCGACCACGGCCTGAGCCCCGGTGTCGGCGGCCAGAGCCACCACGTCGCTGCCGATGGGGAGTTCGGGCCGGCCCAGGTCCGCGGCGGCGCCGCGAGCGGCATCCGGGTCGAGGTCGACGATGCCGACCACTTCGGCCTCGGGGGCGGCGGTGATCGCGGACAGCCAGGCGCGGCCCATGTTCCCCGCACCGGCCACGACGACGCGCAGCGGGCGGTCGGGTCCGCAGTCGATGATGCGGTGGGTCATCCCAGCGGCCCCTCGTAGCCACGGCCCTGTGAGAAGTCACCGGTGTCGTAGCGCAGCAGCTCGGGCAGGGCCCGCGCGGGGCGGTCCGAGCGGGCCCAGCGCACGCCGTTGGCGATGACGCGGCGTACGTCCTTGTGGTGGTACACCGGGTAGTCCTGATCGCCCGGGCTGAAGTAGAAGATCCTGCCGTGGCCGCGCCGGAAGGTGCAGCCGCTGCGGAACACCTCGCCGCCGGAGAACGAGCTGACGAAGACCAGCTCGTCGGGGGCCGGGATGTCGAAGTACTCGCCGTACATCTCCTGTTCGTCGATGACGATCGGGTGCGGCACGCCCTCGGCGATGGGGTGGGTGGGGTCGACCGTCCAGACCAGTTCGCGGTCGCGCTCGTTGCGCCAGCGCAGCGTGCACGTGGTGCCCATGAGTTTCGTGAAGATCTTCGACCAGTGGCCGGAGTGCAGCACGACCAGGCCCATGCCGGACAGGACGTGCCGGTGGACGCGCTCGACGACATCGTCGGCCACCTCGCCGTGCGCCGCGTGCCCCCACCAGGTGAGGACGTCGGTGTCCGCCAACACCGCCTCGGTCAGGCCGTGTTCGGGCTCGTCCAGCGTGGCGGTGCGCACGGTGCAGGCGGCGCCGAGGTTCTCGGTGATGCCCGCGGCGATAGCCCCGTGCATCCCGTCCGGGTAGCGCTTCGCGACGTGCTCCTCGATCTGCTCGTGACGGTTCTCGCCCCACACGGTGACGCGCAGGGGAGTGGCGGGTGTCCCGGCCATGATGGTGTCTCGCTCTCTGTTGATGGGTGCGTGTGGCGTGGGGAGGGGGTGGCTATTTGACGGCGCCGCCCACGGCGCCCGCGGTGACGTACTTCTGCGCGATCAGGAGCAGCACGAGGGCCGGCACGGAGGCGAGCACCGCCGTGGCCATCACGGAACTCCAGTCGTTCACGAACGCGCCGACGTACTGGTACAGCCCCAGCGTCACGGGCCGTACGTCCTCGGTCGTGGTCAGGGTCAGGGCGAAGAGGAAGTCGCTCCAGGTGAACAGAAACGTGAACAGCCCTGCTGTGATCAGGGAGTTGCGGCTCATCGGCAGCACGATCGAGGCGAAGGCGCGCAGCGGGCCCGCCCCGTCCACGTGCGCCGCCTCGACCACGGAACGCGGGATGACACCCATCGACGCGCGGATGATCAGGATCGCGAAGGGGATGCCGTGCGTGGAGTCGGCGAGGATCAGGCCCGGGATCGAGTTGAGCAGCCCCAGTTTGATGTACGCGCTGTAGAGGGCGTTCGCGACGACGATGCCGGGGATCATCTGGCTGATCAGGATGGCGAACAGCACCACGCCGACGCCGCGCACCTTGAAGTGGGCGAGTGCGTACGCGGCCGGGGTGGCAACGGCGAGGCTGAAGACCACGCTGCCGAGGGCCACGGTCAGGCTGGTCAGCAGGTTCGGGCCCTGCTCGCTCAGGGCCGTGGCGTAGCCCTGGAGGCTGATGTGGGTCGGCAGCCACGGGGTGGCCACGGCCGAACCGCTGGGCTGGAGCGAGACGTTGACCATCCAGTACAGCGGGAACAGCAGCACCGCGAGGATCAGCACCCCGGCCGCGGTGTGCCCCAGCGCGCGCGGGGCGGGCTTGCGGATGTTCTCGGTCACTGCCATGGGGGCCTCACTCGGTGACGGCACGCCGGTTCGCGCGCAGGTAGAGGACGGCGAAGACGAGGGAGACGACGATGAGGACGTTGCTGAGGGCCGCGCCCTGCCCGAAGTCGAACTGCTGGAAGGAGAGTTGGTAGGACTGCGTCGCGATGGTCTGCGTGGTGTTCGCGGGGCCGCCCTTGGTGAGACCGAGAATGATGTCGAGGACCTTGATGGTGTAGACGACGCCGAGCACCAGGACCACGGTCACCACCGGTCGCAGCAGCGGCCAGGTGATGTGCCGGAAGGCCCGCCACCCCGTCGCCCCGTCGAGCGACGCGGCCTCGTACAGCTCCTCGGGGATGTCCTGAAGGCCGCCGTACAGAATGACGGCGTTGAAGGGGATGCCGATCCAGATGTTCACGATGATCACGGAGATCAGTGCGAGCGAGGTGTCCGTGAGCCACCCCGGCGGCCCCGACACCACGTGCAGGGCTTCGAGGAAGCGGTTGAGTACACCGTTGTCCTGGTCGAGGATCCAGCGCCACACCGCGCCCGCGACGATCAGCGGGATCAGCCACGGCACGAGCAGCAGCGAGCGCAGCACCCCGCTGAGCGGGAAGCGGCGCCGGAAGAACACCGCGATCGCCAGGCCGATCACGAACTGCCCCGCGATCGAACCCACCGTGAACAGCACGGTGTTGAGCATCGCCTCGCCGAACAGCGAAGAGCCGAGCACCGACGCGTAGTTCGCGAGGCCGTCCCAGGGCGCCTCGCCGGTGAAGTACGTGGCGATCGTGTAGTGCTGGAAACCCATCAGGACGTTCTTGACGACCGGATAGCCGAAGAACACCAGCAGGTACGTCACGGCCGGGACCAGGAACAGCAGTTGCATCAGGCGTTCCCGGCCGCGCGGACCGCGCCACCGGGCGAGACGCCCGGAAGCGGACCCCGACCGGCTGCCGGACGCGCGCCTGCCGGTCTCGGGGCTCGGGGTCGGAGAGGGTTTTGTCACCAGGCTCTCAGCCATCCTGGGCCTCCTTCAACGCCTGCGCGGGCGGTTCACCGGCGGCGAGCGCGGACTGGATCGCCGTATAGATGCGCAGGGCGGTCTTCGGCCACGCGCTGCCGAGCTCCCCGGTACGGGCCCGCGAACCGCGCACCTGGCGCACGAACGGCTTCATCGCGGGCTCCTGCGCGGCGAAGCGCTGCGCCAGCGCGGTTCTCGTCGGCACCGTCTGCCGCCGCTTGGCCAGGATGAGCTGGTTCTTGTCGGAGTTGAGGCACTTGACGACGCGGGCCGCCTTCGCCTGGCGTCGGACGTCGCCCGTCTTCGGCAGCGTCCAGGTCTCGCCGCCCAGTGGCGCGACCGCCCGCTCGCCGGACCGTGGCACGGGGACGGGCACGATGCCGTAGTGGCGGCCCGGCGTGCCGTTCAGGACGGGGATCTGCCAGGGACCATTGATCATCATGGCGGCGTTGCCCGCGGCGAACTGGTCGTTGACGTCCGCCTGCGTCCAGTTGACCACCGACTTGGACGCCGATCCGTCCTTGACCATGCCGGCCCACAGGCCCAGGGCGCGGGCGGCGGACGGCGTGGCGATGTTCCGTTCGTCGCCCCTCGCGGACCACAGGAAGGGAAGGAACTGGAAGGTCCCCTCGTAGGAGGCGGGCGCCGCGAAGGCCATGCCGTACTGGTCCTTCGTCCGCAGCTTCTTCGCCGCGCCCCGCAGCTCGCTCCAGGTGGTCGGCGGTGTCACCCCGGCCTTGGCGAGCGCGTCCTTGTCGTAGAACAGTCCGAGGGTGTTGGCGACGGGCTGGAGTCCGTACAGCCGGCCCCGGTAACTCGAGGCGTCCACCACGCCCTTGGCGTATCCGTCGGCGGACAGGCCGTAGTCGCTCAGCGGGGTGAGGGCGCCGGTCGCGGCGATCTGCTGGAGGTCTGGATTGTCGAGCATCAGGACGTCGGGCATCGTGTGCGACGAGCCCTGCTGGAGCACCTTGGGGATGAGCGCGGTCCCGGGCACGACCTCCCGCTGGATCGCCACCCCGTTCTCGCGGCCGCAGGCGTTCAGCAGCTTCCGGTAGACCGTCTTGTCGGGTTCGTTGCTGTAGTAGTCGAGGACGCGCAGGCTGGTGACCTTTCCCGACAAGGACGTGTCGGGTTCCGAGCCACTGCAGGCGCTCAACGCGAGGGACGCGCCCAGGGCCAGGGCCGTCGCCGCCGTGGCCCTGCTCCCGGCTCTTGTGCGTCGAACCATCTCAGTCCTTTCGTCGGCGCGGTGCTGCTCACAGGGCTGTTCCGGTGTGCGGTGTGCGTGACGTGCGGTCTGTTCAGGTTTGGGTTATCGATACGTATCGACGGTCCGGAGGCTCAGGTGGGCGCAGCCCATCCGGGGCCAGGAGTTGGTCAGGAGGGCGGTGCCGGGCGGTGTACGACCGTTCGGCGCCGGGTCAGTCGTGGGGTCACCAACTCGGTGCGCCGGTCGGCGAGTTCGTAGGTGAGGTCGCTGTCCCGGCGATCCTGGTCGAGGAGCCGGAAGAGCGTCTGCATCGCGCGCCGGGACACGTCTTGCGGCTCCAGGGAGACGTTGGTGACAGCCGGGTGCGACGCCTCGGCCGCGGCGTCCGTGCACAGCGCGACGACCGACAGATCCCGGCCGGGCGCGAGGCCGCGGTCGAGCAGCACCTGCAACACCGGGTCGACGAGCGAGGAGTTGGCGACGACGAAACCGGTCCGCCCCCCGTCCCCGCCCTGCCCGCGACCGCCGGTCAACCCCTGCTCCACCGCGTCCCGTGCCCCGCCGCGTCCGTGTCCCGTCGGCTCCACGACGTCGTACGCAATGCCGTGGCCCGCCGCGCACGCGGCCGCTCCGCGCTGGAAGCGGCGCACGAAGTTGATGTCCCGCTCCACGACCTCGCTGGGGTGCCCGATGAGGACGACGCGTTCGTGCCCCGTGGCGGCCAGCTCGTCCACCGCCATCCGCCCTGCGAGCTCGAAGTCCAGGTCGACACAGTGCAATGGGGTGTCACGCTCCGGTACGCCGATCAGGATCACCGGCACACTGAGCGCCTCGGCCACGGGAATCCGGGCGTCGCGGGACTCGACGTCGAGCAGGACGATCGCGTCGCACAGCGAGCGGGCGGCGAGCCGGGTGAGGCCCTGGTCCCCCTCGTCCGCCGTGACCAGGAGGACGTCGTAGTCCTGCTCGCGGGCGCACAGGGTGAGCTGCTCGACGAACGGCAACAGGCCCGCGGTGTTGGCACCGGAGCCGAACGAGACGACCAGGCCGATCACCTGGGTGCGCCGGCTCGCCAAGGCCCGGGCCCCGGCGTTGGGCTGGTAGCTGAGCTGCGCGATCGCCTCGTCGATCCGCTTGCGGGTCTCGACCGACACCGATCGCCGCCCGCTCAGCGCGTAGGAGACGGTGCTTTGCGAAACCCCGGCGAGGCGAGCCACGTCCCGGCTGGTCACCATGCCTGCCCACCACCTTCCCGGCGCTGTCGATACGTATCGACACGGTGCGCTTGCCCGTTGCCGATACGTATCGATGGAGTGACGCGAAGGTAGCCAGAGCCGTGAACGGTGCGCAAGACGTCGACGCGAAGCAATGTCGGCGAACTCGCGTGTGCACAAGAGCCCGGGCCGCCCGCGAACGGGCGACCCGGGCTCTTGGGGACGGTGGTTACGCCGGGCTCTCGCCCGCCTCCAGCGCCCCCAGGTCTACGTTCTTCGTCTCCTTGCTGCACAGCAGCGCGACGAAGGTGAGGACGGCCATCGCCGACAGGTAGACGCCGACCAGCCACGGGGAGCCGTCGCCGGCGTCCCACAGGGCCACCGCGATGAACGGGGCGACGGCCGCGCCGAGCACCGAGCTGACGTTGTACGAGATGCCGGAGCCGGTGTAGCGCACGGACGTCGGGAACATCTCCGGGAGCAGCGCGCCCATCGGGCCGAAGGTCAGGCCCATCAGCGTGAAGCCGAGGACCAGCCACAGCACCACACCGAGCGTGCCGAGCCCGATCAGCGGCACCCACACCAGGCCGAACACGAAGATGCCCGCGGTGATCCAGGCGAGGGTCTTGCGGCGGCCGAACCTGTCGGCCAGCGGACCCGAGATGAGCGTGAACGCGGCGAAGAAGAGCACGCCGAAGATCAGCATCAGGACGAAGGTGGTGTAGCTGTAGCCGAGCCCGGGGACGGCGGCGTTCTTCGCGGTGCGGCCGTAGCTCAGCGAGAACGTCGTCATCAGGTAGAAGAGGACGTACGTCGCCAGCATCGCGAACGTGCCGAGGATCAGCTGCTTCCAGTGGTGGCGGAAGACGGTGGCCAGCGGCAGCTTGCGGACCTTCTTGGTCTCCCGCGTCTTGGTGAAGACCTCCGCCTCGACCAGGCGCATCCGCACCCACAGGCCGATCGCGACCATCACGGCCGAGAACAGGAACGGGATCCGCCAGCCCCACGACAGGAACGCCTGCGACGGCTGCGAGGGGTCGGCGCCCGCCGCGGACGGCAGGAGGGCGGCGATGACCAGGAACAGGCCGTTGCCGACGATGAACCCGAGCGGCGCGCCCAGCTGCGGGAACGTGCCCCACAGTGCCCGCTTGCCCGGCGGTGCGTTCTCCGTGGCGACCAGCGCCGCGCCGCTCCACTCGCCGCCGAGCGCGAAGCCCTGCGCGAGCCGCATCAGTACGAGGAGCGCGGTGGCGACCCAGCCGATCGACCCGTACGTGGGCAGCACACCGATGAGGAAGGTGGCGACACCCATCGTGAGCAGCGAGACGACCAGCGTCTTCTTGCGGCCGAGCCGGTCACCGAGGTGGCCGAAGAAGGCCGCGCCGATGGGCCGGGCCACCATCGCCGCGCCGAACACGGCGAACGACGACAGGAGCGCGGTGGTCGGGTCGCTGCTGGGGAAGAACAGCGCGGGGAAGACGAGTACGGCGGCCGTCGCGTAGACGTAGAAGTCGTAGAACTCGATCGTCGTCCCGATGAGGCTGGCGATCAGGACCCGCGAGCGCGGGTTGACCGGCGCGGCCGGTGACGGGCCGGAGGCGGGTGACGGCGCGGCGGACTTGGCAGGTGCCGGGCCGGTGGCAGAAGCGGACATCTCGGGTCAATCCCAGGGGTGTTGCGGTGAGCGTCCACCGGCGCTCGACGCCGGCGACCCTCGTACCGGTCGGACGGTACGAGGATCGCAACCCTTTCATGTGTCTCATTCACCGGTAATCGGTGTTCGATATATGAGACACGTAAGGAGTGGGCGGTTCGGCTACGCCGCCATCCACCGCTCCAACCCGGCCGCGTCCAGAGGCAGTTCGGCCGACAGCACCTCCGAACCGGCCTCGGTCACCAGGATGTCGTCCTCGATGCGCGCCCCGATGCCGCGCAGCTCCGGCGGCACGGTCGTGTCATGGGCGTGGAAGTACAGGCCCGGCTCGACCGTGAGCACCATGCCGGGGGCCATGCGGGCGCCCTGGTACGCCGCGTAGTCGGCCCGCGCGCAGTCGTGCACGTCCAGGCCGAGGTGGTGGCCGATGCCGCACACCAGATAGCGGCGGTGGTGCTGGCCCTTGGGGGAGAGGGCCTCGTCGACGGAGACCGGCAGCAGGCCCCAGTCGTCCAGGCCGCGTGCGACGACCTCCATCGACGCCGTGTGGAAGTCGGCCCAGTCCCGCCCCGGTCCCACCGCGTCGAGCCCCGCCCGGTGCGCCCGCTCCACCAGGTCGTGCACGGAACGCTGGGCGGAGCTGAAACGGCCGGAGGAGGGGAACGTGCGGGTGACGTCGGCCGTGTAGTAGCTGCGCGTCTCGACACCCATGTCCAGGAGCACCGCCGCGTCCTCGGCCACGGGCCCGTCGCAGCGCACCCAGTGCAGGGTCGCGGCGTTGCGGCCGCTGCCCACGATGGTGGCGTAACCGGGACCGTTGCCGTACGTGCGGGCATAACGGTCGAAGGTGCCCTGCAGCCAGCGCTCGCCGCCGCCGCGCACGGCCGCCGGGAACTCGCGGACCACCGCGGCGAAGCCCTCGACCGTACGGTCCACGGCCTCGCGCAGCTGGCCGATCTCCCACGCGTCCTTGACCATGCGCAGCTCGGAGAGCGTGCGGCCGAGGTCGGGGGAGACCGTGATGCCGTGGCGGCGGGCCGTGTCCGGGTCGAGCGCTCCGGTGAGCTGCGGGCCCTGCGACGCGCATGCGGCCAGCGCCTCGTCCAGGGCGCCGAGCGGCGCCGTCTCCACGCCCAGCGCCTCGCGCCAGTCCTCCAGACCGGGGGCAGGGCCCACCCACAGTTCGCCGTGCGCCGCGTCCGCGAAGAACCCGGTCTCGCCGGGCCGGGCCGGCGGCGGCAGATACAGCACCGCGTCGTGGCCGCCGGGCGCCGGGCGCAGCACCAGCACGGCGTCCTCGACCGCGCAGCCGGTCAGCCAGTAGAAGTCGCTGTCGGGCCGGAAGTCGTACGCCGTGTCATTGCTGCGCGTCGGCGCGCGCCCGGCCGCGACCACGAGCGGCCGGCCCGGGAACTCGGCGCTCAGCCGCGCCCGGTGCGCGGCGGCCGCCTCGGCGGCCCCCGGCACGGTCGGCGGCGTACGGTCGGCCTCGTCCCAGCCCTGACCCATGTACGCGGTGAAGTCCGGCAGTTCGGCCAGGCGCGGCATCCGGGGATCCGGGGTGCTCGACCTGGGCACGGAGGTGGCGGTTGGTGTCTCGGTCATGCCGACTCCACTTCGTGAGAGGTCCGGGGAGCGGCACGCCGGCGGCGGTCCCACTCCGGGTTGATGCGCGGGATCGCCCCGAGCAAGGTGCGGGTGTACGCGTCCCGCGGCTCGTCGAAGACGTCCGCGGCGCGGCCGGACTCGACGATACGTCCCCGGTGCATCACCGCCACGCGGTGGGCGATCCGGCGCACCACGGCGAGGTCGTGGGCGATGAACAGGTAGGAGAAGCCGTTCTCCCGTGGCAGCCGCAGCAGCAGGTTCATCACCTGGGCCTGCACCGAGACGTCGAGCGCGGACACCGCCTCGTCGCAGATCACCAGCTGCGGGCCGACGGCGAGCGCGCGGGCGATGCCGATCCGCTGCGCCTGCCCGCCGGAGAACTGTGCCGGGTAGCGCAGCGCGTGGTCCGGGTTCAGGCCGACGCGCTCCATCAGCTCGCGGGTGAAGGCGCGGCGGCCGCCGGGGACCGGCAGGTGCTGGTAGTCGAGCGGTGCGGTCAGGATGCGTTCGACGGTGTGCCGGGGGTTGAGCGAGGAGTAGGGGTCCTGGAACACCACTTGTACGTTGCTGCGGAAGCGCGCGAGCGCGGTGCCGCTCGCGCGTGTCACGTCCTCGCCCGCGAACTCCAGGGTTCCGGCGGTGGGCTCCATCAGCTTGGCCACCAGGCGCGCGGTGGTCGACTTGCCGCTGCCGGACTCGCCGACCACCGCGAGTGTCTCGCCGGGGTGGATGTCGAGGCTCACGTCGTCGACCGCGGTGGTCTCGGACGTCCGGCCGAGCGAGCCGCGCGTGGTGAACGTCTTGGTCAGCCCGCGGGCACGCAGCAGCGGCGCGGAACCGGACGAGGGTGTCATCGGGGGTCCTCCTGTGCCGCGCCGAGAGGGGTGAGGTCGGCGAGCGCGCCGCCGGGCTCGGCCAGTTCGTCGTCGATGCGGGGGATCGCCTCCAACAGCTTTCTCGTGTAGGCGTGTTGGGGCGTGCAGAAGACGTCCTCCGTCGTCGCGTACTCCAGTTGCTCGCCGCCCCGCATCACCAGGACGCGGCCCGCCAGGTTCGCGATCACCGCCAGGTCGTGGGTGATGAACAGCATGCCGGTGCTGGTCTGTTGCTGGAGTTCGGTCAGGAGCGTGAGGATCTGGTCCTGCACGGTGACGTCGAGCGCGGTGGTCGGCTCGTCGGCGATCAGCAGGGCCGGCTCGCAGACGAGCGCCATGGCGATCATGACGCGTTGCCGCTGGCCGCCGGAGAACTGGTGCGGATAGTGGTCCACCCGCTCGGCAGGCCGCGGGATGCCGACCTGCCCGAGCGCCTCGACGGCCCGCCTGCGCGCCGCACGCCGCGAGCCGCCGCGGTGGCTGCGGTACGCCTCGGCGATCTGCAGGCCCACCGTGTAGTACGGGTTGAGCGAGGACAGCGGGTCCTGGAACACCATCGACATGGCGTCGCCGCGCAGCCGCCGCAGCTCCCGGTCGGGGCGGCCGAGCAGCTCGCGGCCCTGGAAGCGGACGCTGCCGCTGGTGCGCGCGCCGCGCGGGAGGAGGCCCATGACCGCGAGGGAGGTCATGGACTTCCCGCTGCCGGACTCGCCGACGATGCCGAGGGTCTCGCCCTGCTCGACGGTGAACGACAGATCGCGGACGACGTCGACGGGGCCGCGCCCGGTGGGGAAGGTGACGGTCAGCCCTTCGACGCTCAACAGGGGGTCCGTGGCTGCCTGTTGGGCCGGTGTCTCAGAGGCTCGCTGGTTCGGTACGTGGGTCATGACGACGTGATCCTCACGCGCGGGTCCAGGAAGGTGTACAGGACGTCGACGACGAGGTTGCCGAGCACCACGAAGAAGGCCGCGAGGAGCGTGACCGCCATGATGACCGGCTGGTCGTTCTTGGCGATCGCGTCGGAGGCCATCTTGCCGACGCCGTTGAGCCCGAAGACGGTCTCGGTGATGATCGCCCCGCCGAGCAGCCCCGCGAAGTCCATGCCGAACAGCGTGGTGATGGGGGTGAGCGCCGGGCGCAGGGCGTGCCGGCGCATCAGCAGCGTCGGCCGCAGGCCCTTCGCGCGGGCCGTGCGCACGAAGTTCTCGGAGAGCGTGTCGATGACGTTGGAGCGGGTCAACCGCGCGTAGAGACAGGCGTATCCGGTGGCGAGCACGATCCACGGCATCAGATACGACTCGAACCACATCTGCGGGTCGTCGCCGAAGGAGACCGCCGCCGGGAAGGGCAGGATCCGCAGCTTGACCACGAGCACGTACTGGAGGGCCAGCGCCAGCACGTAGTTGGGGATGCTGGAGCCGCCGAGCGCGAGGCTCATCGCGCCGCGGTCCCACCACGTGCCCTCCTTGACGCCGCTGAGCAGACCACAGGCCACCCCGGCGAGCAGCCACAGCACGGCCGCGCCGACCGCGACCGTCGCGCTCACCGGCAGGCGCTGGAGCACCATGTCCCAGACGGACTGGCCGCTCTGGAAGCTGTAGCCGAGGCAGGGGGCGTGGCAGTGCACGAGGTTCGCGCCGCTGCCGTAGTCGCGGCCGCCGACGATGCCGCTGAGGAAGTCCCACAGCTGCGTGGTGAACGGCAGGTTCAGGCCGAGGGAGGACCTGATGGTCTCGATCCGGTCCGCGGTGCAGGTCTTGCCGCAGATCATCACGGCCGGGTCGGGGGAGAGCTGGAAGAAGATCAGGTACGTGAAGACGCAGACGGCCACGAGGATGAGCGCCACCCAGGCGAGGCGTCCGGCGAGATAACGGGCCATCAGACGGCCTCCCCTGCGTCGAGGGCGTGTCGGATCCGGTCGCCCAGCACGGTCAGGGACAGCACCGTGCCGAAGAGGAAGACGCCGGGGATCGCGAAGTACAGGGGGTCGACCTGGTACCAGGAGACCGAACTCGCGATCATCTGCCCCCACGACGCCGTCGGCGGGGTGACGCCGACGCCGAGGAAGGACAGGCCGGCCTCGGTGCCGATGTAGCCCGGCACCGACAGCGTCGCCATCACCAGGACGGAGTTGCGCAGATTCGGCAGGATCTCCTTGAACACCAGGGGCCACTTGGCCGCCCCGGACGCCTTCGCCGCCTCGACGAACTCCCGCTCGGCGAGCGCCAGCGTCTGCCCGCGCACCACGCGCGCCAGATACGGCCAGCCGAACACGCTGAGCACGACGACGAGGAGCGGCGCCCGGCCGCTGCCCGGCAGCGCCGACAGGATCGCGATCATGAAGATGAGGGCGGGGAACGCCATCAGGAAGTCCATGAGCCGCGAGATCACCGTGTCGACCCAGCCGCGCAGGAACCCGGCGAGCACCCCGAGCACCGTGCCGATCGCGGTCGTGATCAGGGTGGCCGCGACGGCGATGAGCAGCGAGGTACGGGCCCCGTAGGCGATCCGCGCCAGCACGTCGCGGCCGTTCTGCGGCTCGACGCCGAACCAGTGCTCGGCGCTGATCCCGCCGAACGAACCGCGCGGCAGCCCGCCGATGTCGGTGTCGACGGCCGCGCGGTCGAAGGCGTCAGGGCCGTGCCCCGTGACCATGGTGATCAGCGGGGCGAACAGCGCCATCAGGACGATCAGGAGCAGGAAGGCGGTGCTGAGCACCGCCCCGACATCGCGGGACAGGGCGTGCAGCACACGCCGCCCCGTGGAGCCGGGCACCTCGGTGCCCGGCGGCGCGCCGGCCGTGCCCGGCTGCGCCTCGTGAAGGACGGAAGTGGACATGGCGCGCTACTTCTTCGGGTCCGCGAGACCGACGGAGACCAGGTCGATGCCGCCGGAGAAGGACGCCGTGAGATACGCCCCCGCGATGTTGTCACCGAGGATGCTGACGCTCTTGGTGTAGTGCAGCGGCACGATCGGGGCCTTCAGCATGATCTGCTCGTCGAGCTTGCCGTACGCGGCGTTCTGCGCGTCCAGGTCGCTCATCGCCTCGATGGCGTCCATCCGGTCATTGATCTTCTTGTCGTCGAGCATCGAGATGTTCGGGTTTCCGCTGCCGGAGATGTTGCGGCCGTCGAACAGCGGCGGCAGGAAGGTGCTGCCACTCGGCCAGTCGGGACACCAGCCGGTCAGCGCGCCGTCGTGCTGTTGCGAGGGTGTACCGATGACCTCGTAGAACGTTGACGTGTCAATGGTGTTGACCTTGACCTTGATGCCGACCCGCTTCAGCGCCTGCTGCACGGCGACGGCCGTGGCCTGCTCCACACCGGCCGCGCGGGTGTCGAGCGTGAACGTGAAGCCCTTCGAACGGCCCGCCTCGGCAAGGAGCTTGCGGGCCTTGGTCGCATCGCCCGTCCCGTTCTTGCTCGGGTAGACGTCGGTCGCGTCGCGGCCCGGGATCGTGGGCGGCTGGATGGACGTCGCGACGGTCGCGAGGGACGAGCCACCATGCGCGTCAACAGTTGTCTGCTTGTTGACCGCGTACTCGATGGCTTGACGGACCCGTACATCCTTGAGCGGCCCCTTGCTCGTGTTGATGCTCATGTACGAGGTGCAGCCCGTCGACCCCGTCAAGGTGCGCTGCTTGAGTTGAGGGGTCTGGATACGGGAGACGGTCGCGGGCTGGAGCTGGGCCGCGCCGCTGATCGCGTTCGCGTCGGCGCCCTGCCCGGCGATGAGCCGCTCGTCGATCGTCGCGTTGTCGAGGCCGAAGGTCCACACGAAACTGTCCGGCTTCGCGTCCCGCACCGTGTCCGTCGACCGCTTCCACTGCTTGTTGCGTACGAGGACGAGCTTCGAGCCGCGCTGATAGCTCTTGACCTTGTACGGGCCGGAGGCGATGGGCTCGCGGTCGAAGGCGGCCTTGGTGCCGGTGCCCTTCGGGAACGGCGTGAACGTCGGCTGTGAAGCGATGTACCCGAACTGGGCGGTCGCCTTCTTGAGGTGAAAGACGATGGTGTGGTCGTCGGGCGTCTCGATGGTCCTGAGGCCTCCCGACTTGTACGGGCCCTTGTAGGCGGCCGGCGCGTCGATGTACTGCTTCGCGTACGGAGAGCCGATCCCGGCGTCCGGGTCCCAGGCGCGCTCGACCCCGAACTTGACGTCCTGACTGGTGATTTCGGAGCCGTCCTGGAACGAGGTGCCCGGCTTCAGCTTGAACGTCCACGTCTTGTTGCCGTCGGAGGGCCGGCCGGTGTCGGTGGCCAGGTCACCCGTGATCTTGGTGCCCTTCTTACCGGGCGCGGCCACCGGAGTCGTGAGCGTGCGGTAGATGAGGCGATAGAAGTTGTTGACGCCGCCGTCGAACCCGCGCGCCGGGTCGAGGTGGGAGAAGTCGGCGTTCGCCAGGACGTGCACGGTGCCACCGGTGGCGGCGCCCGCGCCGGGGTCGGCCTCTTTGGCCGCCGACGAGCCGCCTCCCTTGCAGCCGGAGAGTGTCAGGGCGAGCGCGGTGCACAGTGCGGCGGCGGGCAGGGCTATTGCTTTTCTCATGACGCCTTCTGGAGAGGGGGAAGGAAGAAGAAAGAGGGGGGAGGAAGGGGGGAAGCGGGGGAGGCGGGGGCAGCGGTCAGGCGCGCCTGATCCACACCCGCATCGGGCCGACCTCGCGGTTTCCCCACACGAAGTAGGGCACGAGGGTGAGTCCGGTGGTCGACGCGGCGTCGGCGGACGCCGGGCGGGAGGCGGCGCCGGTCAGTACGGGGTACAGCTCGGCGGACGACGGAGGTGAGACGTCCGCCTCCGTTTCGAGGACGACCACACTCTCGAAGTCGGCGTCGACACGGGTGCGGGCGGCGGCGATCCGCTCCACGTCGAGCGTCACGTCGTCGATGTCGGCGCCGCAGTCCTGCTGCTCGACGCAGTAGACGAGGGGCCCGCGGGCGACGGCGACGGCGCCGCGGGTCGCGTCGAGATAGGGGTGCGAACCGTGGGCGCGCACGGGCATCGGCAGCCGCAGCACGACCTCGTCGCCGACCTGCCAGACACGCCGGGCGCTCACCCAGCCGTCCGTCACTTCCGGGACGGAGGTCTCCCCGCCCACCGTCAGCCGGACCTCGTCGGCATCGGCCCAGCCGGGCACGCGCAGCGTGAGGGTGTAGGGCCGCTCCGGCGCCTCCCGCACCGTCAGACGGACCTCGCCGTCCCACGGATAACCGGTCGCCATGTCGACCGCCAGCTCCTCGCCGTCGATCCGGGCCGACGCGTACCCCGCGACCACCAGCTCGTCCGCACGCTCCGCCGCGAGGTGTTCGCCGAGTTGGGACATCCACCGCACGATGTTGGGCGGACAGCACGGGCAGCCGAACCAGGGCCGGCGCAGCAGCTCCCCCTCCGCCTCGGCTCCGCTGCGCTGCTCGTGGTCGGCGCGGCGCTGCAAGGGGTTGTCGTAGAAGAAGGCGCGGCCGTCGGCGGAGGGGCCCACCGCGAACGCGTTGTAGAGGACGGTCTCGAAGGTGTCGAGGTACGTGGCGTCCCCGGTGGCCAGGAACATCCGCCAGCCCCACTGCATGGTGGCGATCGCCGCGCAGGTCTCGCTGTAGGACCGCTCCGAGGGCAACTCGTACCGGTCGCCCACCGCTTCGTCCGAGTGCCGGCTGCCGAGGCCCCCGGTGACGTACAGCTTCGTGGCGACCATGTCGGCCCACAGTCGGCGCAGCGCGTCGAGCAGCGAGTCGTCACCGTTCTCCATCGCCACGTCCGCGGCGCCCGCCGCGAGATACGCCATGCGCACCGCGTGCCCGGTCACCGATGGCAGTTCGCGCAGCGGGACCTCGTCCTGGAAGTACGAGGGCGGGAACACGCTGTGCCGCAGCCCGCTGCGACGCCCCTGCCCGCGCCGGTCGACGAACAGCCCGGCCTGGACGAGGTAGGCGTCGTCGCCGGTCTCCCGGTACAGCTCCACGAGGGCCATCTCGACCTCGGGGTGCCCGCAGACGGCCTCCTCACCACCCGGTCCGAAACGTTTCACCACGAGATCGGCGAAGCGCACGACGACGTCGAGCAGCCGCCGGTCGCCGAGGCGCCTGTGCGCGGCGATCGCGGCCTGGGCGAGGTGGCCGAAGGTGTAGAGCTCGTGGCCCCAGGCGAGGTCGGACCAGGGTTCCTTGGGCTGATCCGGGTCCTGGTAGAAGGAGTTGAGGTAGCCGTCGGGTGCCTGGACGCGTTCGAGGAGGCCGACGATTTCGTCGTAGAACCCGCGCAACTCGCCCGCCAAGCCCCCGTCCACGTGGCCGAGTTCGTATACGAGCCCTTCCAGGGTTTTGTACACGTCGGTGTCGAGAAAGGGATACCGCCCGCGGAACCCCACCGTGTCGTCCGCGGCCGGCAGCAGTCTGCGGAGGTTGTCCACATTGCCCGCCTCGCGGAGCTGCTCCACCGTGTGGGGCAGGGTCGCCTCGCGGTTGCGGCGCTGCCAGTCGGCGAGGAGACCGCCGAGGATCTCGACCTGTGAGCCGGGTAGTGGCCGGAGACGTTCAGAGGGATGCCGCACGATCAGTCCTCCAAGTGACGTGTACTTGGGTGCTGTTGCGTCGAAGGCTTCGAAGGTGTCGAAAGTCTGGAAACGATCGAGGAACCGTTCGGGTCAGTAAACGCGTTGTGCGGCATAGTGTTCGTCAAAGCGAACGCTGTCAAGGGAGTCAGGGAGACGCTATGGACGTTCCTCAGGAGTCGGTGCGCGACATGGTGGCGGCCAATCTGCGCCGCGCGAGGACGCAGCGCGGACTGTCGATCTCGGAGCTGTCGCGGCGCTCCAAAATCGGCAAGGCGACGCTCTCCCAGCTCGAGTCCGGCACCGGAAACCCCACCATCGAGACGGTGTTCAGCCTCTCGCGCGCCCTGGAGGTGCCCGTCTCCGACCTCCTCGAGACGCGGGCCCCCGGCGGCCTGACCGTCGTGCGGGCCAAGGAGGTCGAGGTGCTCAGCGGGGAGGGTGTCGACCTGCGACCGCTGCGCCGGATGGAGTTCGGCGACCTGGTCTTCGAGGTGTACGACCAGGTCGTGCGGGCCGACAGCAGGCAGGACTCGCTCGGTCACGTCGGCACGGAGCACACCATCGTGCAGACCGGCCGGCTCCAGGTCCGCGTGGACGGCGACGAGGTGGAGCTGGGCCCCGGGGACTACGTGGGCTTCGACGCAACGCTCCCGCACTCCTACACGGCGCTCGACGGCGACGTGCACTCGGTGCTGCTGCTCCAGTACCGCCCGCACGAGCACGCGCACTTGGGCATCCCGCACCCGAAGCCGGGTGGTACCGAGCCCGAGCGTGACTGACCCGAGAACGACTGAATGGGGCAACTATTTTTTGATCACTCGCACCGGATCCGTTGACACCCTCTGAAGGGCCGTCCTAGCCTCCGATCTGTTCGATGAAGCGAACGGAGGCGGTTCGATGTACGGAACGCGGGCGGTCATTCTGGGGGCCGGAATCGTCGGAGCCGCCTGTGCGCGGGAGTTGGCCCGCGCGGGCTGCGTCACCACGGTCGTCGACCGCGGCCGCCCGGCCGCCGCGACCACCGCGCACGGCGAGGGCAACATCCTCGTGTCCGACAAAGGCCCCGGGCCCGAACTCGAGTTGGCGCAACTGTCCCGGCGCCTGTGGCCCGACATCGTCGCGGAGATGGCCGAACAGGACGCCAATGCACCCGACTTGACGGAATGGGACCCCAAGGGCGGCATCGTCGTCGCCACGACCGACGACGGCGCCCGCGAACTCGCCAAGTTCGCCGAGTCCCAACGCGCGGCGGGCGTACGGGCGGAGACGCTGGACGCCGACTCCCTCGCCGCCGCGGAGCCGTACGTCACCCGCGACCACACGGCGGCCATCCACTACCCGGATGACGCGCAGGTGCAGCCCGCCGGAGCGGCGGCCGCCCTCCTCGCGGACGCGTTGCGGGCGGGCGCGACGCTGCGCACCCACTGCGAGGTGCACGGCGCCGTCACCCGCTCCGACCGCCTCACCGCCGTCCGCACGTCGGACGGCGGCCTCATCGAGGCGGACATCTTCATCAACGCGGCCGGCCCCTGGTCGGGCGAACTGTCCACCCGCCTCGGCGCCCCCATCGACGTACGCCCCCGCCGCGGCGACGTCCTGGTCACCACACCGCTCCCGCCCACCGTCTTCCACAAGGTGTACGACGCCGACTACGTGGGCGCCGTCGGCAGCAGCGCCGAGGACCTCCAGACCTCCGCCGTCGTCGAATCCACGCGCGCGGGCAGCGTCCTCATCGGCTCCTCCCGCCGCCGCGTCGGCTTCGACGACCGGCTCCGCCCCGACGCCCTCTCCGCGATCGCCGCCAAGGCCCTGCGCCTCTTCCCGTCCCTCGCGGACGTGCCGGTGATGCGCGCCTACGGCGGCTTCCGCCCCTACGTACCCGACCACTTGCCCGTCATCGGGCCCGACCCGCGCCTCGCCGGACTGTGGCACGCGGGCGGCCACGAAGGCGCGGGCATCGGCCTGTCCGTCGGCACCGCACGCCTCGTGCGGGACCTGCTCGCGGGCCGGCCCACCGACATCGACGCGACGCCGTTCCGGGTGGACCGGCCGGCCGTCCTGGGAAGCACTCAAGGAGGTTGGGCGGCATGAGCCCACGACGCGTACATGCGGCCACGGACGCCGTCGGGCGGCGCGAGACGCCGCTGACGATCACCGTCGACGGCGAGCCCGTCACCGGCATCGAGGGGCAGTCCATCGCGGGCGTCCTGCTCGCCTCCGGCCGCCGCGCCTGGCGCCACGGCCGCTCGGGCGCGCCCCGCGGTGTCTTCTGCGGCATCGGCGCCTGCTTCGACTGCCTGGTCACGGTCGGCCCCGAGCGCGACGTGCGGGCGTGCCGCCGCCGCGCACGCGAAGGGGACGAGGTGCGCACGCAATCCCGCGCCGGGGGCGAAGTCGGCACGGAGGTGCGTGCTGGGGGCGAAGCCGGCACGGAGGCGCGTGCTGGGGGCGAAGCCGGCACGGAGGCGCGTGCTGGGGGCGAAGCCCGCACGCAATCGCGCGCCGGGGACGAGGTGCGCACGCAATCGCGTGCCGGGGACGAAGCCCGCACGCAATCGCGCGCCGGAGACGCAGCCCGCACGGCGGTGCGCGCCGGGGACGAGCCCCGCACCCAGGTGAGGAACGAGGGACTGTGACGCCGAATCGCGGCCCCGTCGCCGTCTGCCGTCACAGTCCCCTCGCGGACCCGCTCTTCACGTGCCCGTCCCTCGCGGATCCGCTCTTCGCGGGCCCGTCCCTCGCGGATCCGCTCTTCACGTGCCCGTCCCTCGCGGCCCCGTTCGTCACGGACCCGTCCCTCGCAGCCCCACTCGACCCGATCCCCACGGAGGGCACATGACACGCCACGTAGTGATCGTGGGCGCGGGGCCCGCAGGGCTCGCCGCCGCCGATGCCGCGCTCGGTGCGGGCGCGCGGGTCACCCTGGTCGACGAGGCCGAGCAGCCCGGTGGCCAGTTCCACCGGATGCTCCCGGAGGCGTACGCCGCCGAACGGCCCGAGCGCCTCCACCACGGCTGGCGCGCCTTCGACGCACGCCGCCGCCGGGTCCTCGCCCATCCACGCTGCGCCTGGTGGTCCGAGACCGCCGTGTGGGCCCTGGAGCGGCCCGATCCGGCCCGGCCGGGACCGCCGCGCGTGCACGTGCTGCGCGGGCCGGCCGACGGGGGTGGCCGGGACCGGCACACGCTCGACCCCGACGCGCTCGTGCTCGCGGTCGGCGCCCACGACCGTGTACTGCCCTTCCCCGGCTGGGAGTTGCCCGGTGTGTTCACCGCGGGCGCGGCGCAGGCGCTGGCGAAGGGTGAGCGGGTCGTGGTCGGCGACCAGGTGGTCGTCGCCGGGAGCGGGCCGTTCCTGCTGCCGGTGGCCGCGTCCCTGATCGAGGCCGGGGCGCGGGTGCGTGAAGTGCTGGAGGCCAACACCCCCGCCACCCTCGCCCGAGGCTGGGGGCACCGCCCCTGGCAGCTCGCCGCGCAGGCCGGGAAGGCTGCCGAACTCGCCGAGTACGGTGGGCTGTTGGCCCGCCACCGGGTTCCGTACCGCACCGCACGTACGGTCATTGAGGCGCGCGGCGACGGGTGTGTGGAGGAGGTCGTCACCGCGCGGCTGCGCGCCGATTGGTCGGTCGTGCCGGGCAGTGAGCGCACCGTCGCCGTCGACGCCGTGTGTGTCTCGCACGGGTTCAGTCCGCAGCTGGAACTGCCGCTCGCCGCCGGGTGTGCGCTGCGCGCCACCCCGGCCGGGGAGTTCGTCGAGGTCGACGGCGACCAGCGCACCACCTGCCCCGACGTGTACGCGGCCGGCGAGATCACCGGCATCGCGGGCGCGCCCGCGGCCCGCGTGGAGGGCGCGCTCGCCGGGTGGCTCGCCGCGGGCGGCGACCGGAACACGGCCACCGTGCGCCGGCTGCGGACCAGCCGTGACCAGGGCCGATCCTTCGCCGAACGGCTGGCTCGCGCGCACCCCATCGGGGCGGGCTGGACCGGCTGGCTGCGGCCCGAGACCGTGGTGTGCCGGTGCGAGGAGACGGACTACGCCACCGTGTGCCGCGCCGCCACCGAGCAGTCCACCGCGGCCCCGCGCGCCGCCAAGCTCGCCACCCGCGCTGGACTCGGGCCGTGCCAGGCCCGGATGTGCGGGCCCACGGTCGCCGAGATCAGTGCGCGCCTGCGCGGGCCCGACGATGACGGCCGCGACGGCGACCGCGACATCCCGGGCCTGCCACCGGCCAGCGAACACCGGCGGCCCATCGCCCGCCCGATCCGGCTCGGCGATCTGGCCGCCGACCCCGAAACCACTTCCCCGGACACCCGCAACTCCCGTACAGAGGAGAGCAGTTCATGAGTGACACCAAGCAGCAGCAGAAGGGCTCCATCGGCCTCGGTGGCGTCGTCGTCGCCACCGCCCTGCCCTACTACGAGGACGCCGCCGCCCCCGCCGGGCTCGCCGTCGACTACGACCGCTACGCCGAGCACTGCCGCTGGCTCGTCGACAACGGCTGCCGCGGCGTCGGCCCCAACGGGTCCCTCGGCGAGTACTCGTCCCTCACCGACGAGGAGCGTCGGAAGGTGGCTCGGACCGCCATCGACGCCGTCGGGGACGACGGAGTCGTCGTGGTGGGTGTGCACGGTGTCGGGTCCCACCAGGCGAAGCACTGGGCCGAGGTCGCCGCCGAGGACGGGGCCGACGGTGTGCTGTGCCTGCCGCCCACCCTGTACCGGGCCAACTCCCGTGATGTCATCGACCACTTCGAGGCGGTGGCTTCGGTCGGGCTGCCCGTGATGGTCTACAACAATCCCTTCGACACGAAGGTCGATCTCACGCCGGATCTGCTCGCCGAGATCGCGCAGATCGACAACATCGTCGCCGTGAAGGAGTTCTCCGGCGACGTGCGGCGGGTCCTTGAGATCAAGGAGAAGGCGCCGGGGCTCGAGATCATCAGCGGCGCCGACGATGTCGTCCTGGAGAGCCTGCTGATGGGGGCCACCGGGTGGTTCGCCGGGTTCCCGAACGTGTTCCCCGCCGAGTCCGCCCGGCTCTACGACCTGGCCCTCGCGGGCAAGGTGGAGGAGGCGCGGGCGCTGTACGAGCCGCTGGTCGCCGCCTTCCGCTGGGACTCGCGGACCGAGTTCGTGCAGGCCATCAAGTTGGGGATGGAGCAGGTCGGGCGGTTCGGCGGGCCCTGCCGGCCGCCGCGCGGGGCGCTGCTGCCCGAGCTGCGCGAGCAGGTCGAGGCCGACATGGCCCGCGCGATCGCCGCGCTGGAGAAGGGGAACATCTGATGCGGTCCGTCCGCACACTCAGTGCCGTCGACTCGCACACCGAGGGCATGCCGACCCGCGTCGTCACCGGCGGCGTGGGTCCCATCCCCGGTGACACCATGGCCGAGCGCCGTACGTACGCCCTTGAACACCTCGACGAACTGCGGCGGTTCCTCGTCGACGAGCCGCGCGGCCACTCCGCCATGAGCGGCGCCATCCTCCAGCCGCCGACCCGGCCCGACGCCGACTGGGGTGTCCTCTACATCGAGGTCAGCGGTTTCCTGCCGATGTGCGGGCACGGCACCATCGGCGTCGCCACCGTGCTCGTGGAGACCGGGATGGTGGAGGTGAGTGAGCCGGAGACCGTGGTGCGGCTCGACACCCCGGCAGGGCTCGTCGAGGCGCGGGTGGCCGTGAGCGACGGTGTCGCCGAGCAGGTCACCCTGCGCAATGTGGATGCCTTCGCGCTGGAGCTGGACGCCACCGTGAAGGTGCCTGGGTACGGCGAGGTCCGCTACGACATGGCGTACGGAGGCAACTTCTACGCGATCACCGAACTCGACCAGCTCGGGCTGCCCTTCGACCGGGCCCGCAAGGACGACATCCTCAAGGCCGGGCTCGCCATTTCGGACGCCATCAACGAGCACAACCGGCCGCGGCATCCGCTCGACTCGGTCATCGGCGGCTGCAAGCACGTGCAGTTCCTCGCCCCCGACTCGACCGCCCGGCACTCGCGCAACGCCATGGCGATCCAGCCCGGCTGGTTCGACCGTTCGCCGTGCGGCACCGGTACCTCGGCCCGGATGGCTCAGCTGCACGCCCGCGGTGAACTCCCGCTGCACACCGAGTTCGTGAACGAGTCGTTCATCGGCACGCGGTTCACCGGCCGCCTCGTCGACACGGCGCGCGTCGGTGAACTCGCCGCCGTGGTACCGGAGTTCTCCGGCCGGGCGTGGATCACCGGCACGGCCAATTACCTCCTCGACCCGCGCGACCCGTTCCCGCACGGCTTCGTGCTCTGACCGAAGAGCCCTCGAAGAGCCCCGGAAGAGCCCCTGAAGACCTCTCAGGAGTCACCGTGTCCCGTACGACCACCAATCCACCCCGCGATCCGGCCGGGCCCGACGGCGGGCTTCTGTCCCGCGCCGGAATCTTCCGCCTCAAGCCCGTCGACGACTCGGAGGAGGAGACCAGCGGCGGACTGCGCCGCACCATGGGGCTGTGGCAGCTGGTCGCCCTCAGCCTCGGCGGCCTGGTCGGCGCGGGCGTCTTCTCGCTGGCCGGCGTCGTGGCCAACGAGGACGCCGGACCCGGCGTGATGCTGTCGTTCCTCATCGCCATCGTGGCCAGCGGCGCCGCCGCCCTCTGCTACGCCGAGTTCGCCGGCAGCATCCCGAAGGCCGGCTCCGCCTACACGTACTCCTATGCCGCGCTCGGCGAGTTCGTCGGCTGGGCGATCGGCTGGGACCTGCTGCTCGAATACACCGCGATCGTCGCCGTGGTCGCCATCGCGGTGTCCGGATACTTCTCGTACATCCTGGAGCACATCGGCATCGACGTGCCGCACTGGATGCTCGGCGCCCCCGGCACCGGATCCGGTCATCGCGTCGACCTGTTCGCGCTGTTGCTGTGCCTGCTGCTCGCCTTCGTGCTGTCCCGCGGGACGAAGGAGTCGGCGCGGTTCGAGACCATCCTCGTCGTGGTGAAGCTGGGGATCGTCGCGCTCGTGGTCGTCGCCGGGGCCTTTCACATCAAGTCGGGCAACTACACGCCGTTCCTTCCCTACGGAGTAGGGGGCGCGTTCACCGGGGCCGCCACCGCGTTCTTCGCCGTCTACGGGTACGACGCCATGAGTGCGGCCGCCGAGGAGAGCGCCGAGGCGAAGAAGGTGCTGCCGAAGGCCATCCTCGTCTCGCTCGGCATCGCCGCTTTCATCTATCTCGCAGTGTGTGTCGTGCTGTTGGGGATGCAGAACTACCGGGACATCGACGTGGCGAGTCCGTTCTCCAGCGCCCTGGGGGCGGTCGGGCTCGGCGGGCTCGGGCTCGTCGTGGCCGTGGGCGCCGTCATCGGCATCACCACGTCGGCGTTCGCCAACATGCTGGCGGTGTCCCGGGTCTGGTACTCGATGAGCCGCGACGGGCTGCTGCCGCGGTACTTCGCGCGCAACCACCCGCGCAGGCACGTGCCCACGCGAGTGATCTGGCCGGTCGGCATCGGCTCGGCGCTGATCGCCGGGTTCCTGCCCATCCGGGAGGCCGCCGATCTGACCAACATCGGCATCCTGATGGCGTTCATCGTGGTCGCGATCGCCGTCGTCGTACTGCGCAGGACGCGGCCCGACCTGCCGCGTTCCTTCCGTACGCCGCTGGTGCCGTGGGTCCCGGCGATCGGCGTCGCCTTCTCCGTGTGGCTGATCAGCAACCTGGACTGGGTGACCTGGGTCCGGTTCGCGGTGTGGATGCTCATCGGGATCGGTGTCTACGCGGCGTACGGGTACCGGAACTCGGCCGAGCACCGCGAGGGTCAGCGCAGGTAGCCGAGGCCCGGGTGTGCCTGCCGGTACGCGTCGACCAGGCGGCGGGCCACGTTCGCCGAGTCCACCAGCGGGTGCAGCGCGAACGCCTTCACCGCCGTCGCCCGCGAGCCGGAGCGGGCGGCGGCGAGGATCTCCCGCTCCACCGCCTTCACCGACGTCACGAGTCCCGTGGCGTGCCCGGGCAGCGGGTCGACGGCGACGGGGTGCGCGCCGTTGGCGTCGACCAGGCACGGCACCTCGATCACGGCGTCGGCGTCGAGCGCCGAAAGGGTCGTGCGGTTGCGGACGTTGAGGATCAGCGTGGTCCGCTCGTCGCGGGCGATGGCCCGCATCAGGTCGAGCGCCACCTTCTCGTAGCCGCCGGACTCCGTGAGGGAGGCCTCGTCGCGCTCGCCCGCGCCCGCCGCCTCCCGGTTCTCCGCCATGTACGTGGCCTCGCGCTCGGCCCGCGTCGCGTCCCACGTCTTGAGCGGCGGGGCCGCCGGGTCGCGCATCCGGTCGTAGAAGCGGGACTGCTGCTCGTCGAGGAAGGCGCCGCGGGTGGCCTCCGCCTCCTGGTAGGCGCGGACCGTCTCACGGTTGAAGTAGTAGTAGTGCAGGTACTCGTTGGGGATCGAGCCGAGTTCGCGCAGCCACTCCGTGCCGAACAGCTTGCCCTCCTCGAAGGAGCCGAGGAGCGCCTCGTCGGCGAGGAGGCGGGGGAGTTCGTCGCGGCCGTTCACCTTCAACGCCCGTAGCCAGCCGAGGTGGTTGAGGCCGACGTAGTCGACCCAGGCGTTCTGCGGGTCGGCGCCGAGCGCCCGCGCCACGCGCTTGCCGAGGCCGACGGGGGAGTCGCAGATGCCGATGACGCGGTCGCCCAGGTGGTCCGCGAGCGCCTCCGTGACCAGACCCGCCGGGTTGGTGAAGTTGATGAACCAGGCGTCCGGGGCGAGTTGGGCGACGCGGCGGGCGATCTCCTCGACGACCGGGAGCGTCCGCAGGCCGTACGCGAGTCCGCCCGCGCCGACGGTCTCCTGGCCGAGCACGTTCTCGGCGAGCGCGATCCGCTCGTCCGCCGCCCGCCCCGCGAGGCCGCCCACCCGGATCGCCGAGAACACGAAGTCCGTGCCGCGCACCGCCTCGTCGAGGTCGGTGGTGACGGTGACCGACGGCGCGTCCGGCACCCCTTCGGCCTGCTCGGCGAGCACCCGGGCGATCGCGTCGAGCCGGGCCGCGTCGAGGTCGTAGAGGGCGACCTCGGTGACGCGGCCCTCCGCGTGGTCGGTGAGCAGGGCCCCGTACACGAGCGGCACCCGGAATCCGCCGCCGCCGAGAATGGTGAGTTTCATACCTGGACTACTTTCACGCCGGCCTCCGTGAGCGCGGCACAAGTCGGCGCCGGCGCGGAGGAGTTGGTCACTACTACGTCGAGGGAGTCGGGGCCGCACACCTTGGCCATGCCGGTGCCGGGGAACTTCGAGGAGTCGGCGAGGAGCACCGTGCGGTCGGCGGCCGTGATCATGGCCCGCTTCACCGGGACCTCCACCACGGTCGTGTCCATCACCTGCCCGTCCGGGCGGACGCCGCTGGTGCCGAGGAACAGCCAGTCGGCGTGCAGCTGGCGCAGGTTGTCCTCGGTGAGGAAGCCGACCAGGGAGCGGTACTCGCGCCGCACCATGCCGCCGAGCAGCACCAGTTCGATGCCGCTGTCGTCGGCCAGCTCCTCGTACACGACGAGGTTGCTGGTGATGACGGTGAGGCGGCGGCCGTGCAACTGGCGGGCCAGGCGGAACGCGGTCGTCCCGATGTCGAGGAGCACCGACTGGCCGTCCGATATCAGGGACGCCGCGTGCCCGGCGATGGTGTCCTTCTCCGGGACCCGCACCTGCGCGACCTCGGAGAAGGGCTGGTCGCCCTCCTCCATGACGGCGCCGCCGTGCACGCGGGTGAGGAGCCGGTCCTCCTCCAGTTTCACCAGGTCGCGGCGGATGGTCGCCGGGCTCACCGTGAGCTGCTCGGCGAGCTCGGCGACGGACGCGGGCCCACCGGAGCGCAGCGCACGCAGGATCAGGTGGTGTCGTCGCTCTGCCAGCATGCGGCGCACACTACTCGTCAAATTCACGCAATTCCATGCTCACATTTGTCCAGAGCTTGATTGCGTGATGTCGACTGTGGTGCGGAAGTGGCGCGGAAGTCGTGCCGACATGAGTTCATCCGGTGCTCACCATCCGTACCGTCGGCACTCGTAGCGTCCCTGCGTACCGTCCCGTCCCCACCGAACCCAGGAGCCGCCGACATGACCGAACCCCTCTCGAGCCCCGTGTCCCGGCGCCGTGCCCTCGCCCTCGGGGCGGGCGCGGTCGGCGCCGCGGCGGCGGGCTCCCTGCTGCCGCCCTCCCTGCAACGCGCGCTGGCAGCGGAGCCGCCGTCCGGCGGGCTCGACGCCATCGAGCACGTGGTGATCCTCATGCAGGAGAACCGCTCGTTCGACCACTACTTCGGCATGCTGCGCGGCGTACGCGGCTTCGGCGACCGCAACGCGATCCAACTGCCGGACGGCAAGCCCGTGTTCGAGCAGCCGGACGGCCTGAGGAGAGTCCTGCCGTTCCCCGTGCGCGCGGCGGCCGAGGCACAGGGTCACGACCCGCAGTACATCGGCGACCTCAACCACGACTGGAACGGCGGCCACAAGGCCTGGAACAACGGCTGGATGAACCAGTGGGTCTCCGCCAAGACCGCGGCGACCATGGCGTATTACGACCGCTCCGACATCCCGTTGCAGTACGAGCTCGCCGACACCTTCACTGTCTGCGACGCCTACCACTCCTCCATGCACAGCTCGACGAGCCCGAACCGCAACTACCTGTGGAGCGGCAACTCCGGCGACGAACCGGGCGGCGGCCGCGCCATCGGCAACGGCGCCTACGACGAGGGCACCCACAAGGGCTACGACTGGCCCACCTTCGCGGAACTCCTGGAGAAGGAGGGCCGCAGCTGGCAGACGTACACCGAGTGGGAGAACTTCACCGACAACCAGATCGAGTTCTACGCCTCCTTCAAGGCGGTCGCCCGCAAGGCGCTGGCCAGGACCGGCGGGCACACGTACATGGAGTCGTTCTACGCCCTGGTCCGCAAGGCGGACGACGCCGGCGACACGGCCGAGCGCGAGCGGCTGCTCGGGCTCCTGGAGGAGGGCGTCGCCGCGCTCACCAAGGCCGAGCGGAGCCTGTTCGAGCGCGCCCTGCGCCGCGTGCCCACCGGCACGCTCGCCGAGAGCTTCGCCGCCGACGTCGCCGCCGGGAAGCTGCCCGCGGTCTCCTACCTCGTGCCGTCCGCGGTCGACTCCGAGCACCCCAGCGTCTCCGTCCCCGCCGCGAGCGCCAGCGTCCCGTACAAGGTCCTCGACGCGCTTGCCTCGCACCCCAAGGTGTGGCGCAAGACCGTCGTACTCATCAACTACGACGAGAACGACGGCCTGTTCGACCACGTGCCGCCGCCCGCGCCCGAGCCGGGCGACCCCGACGAGTGGTGGCAGGGGCAGCCCACCGGGCTCGGCATGCGCGTGCCGATGCTGGTCATCTCACCCTGGTCGGTCGGCGGCCACGTCTGCTCCGAACTGTTCGACCACACCTCCGTCAACCGCTTCCTGGAGAAGTGGACCGGCATCGAGGACCCGAACATCACGCCGTGGCGCCGCCGGATCTGCGGCGACCTGACCTCCGCGTTCGACTTCGACACCGCCGAGAAGCAGCCCGCCGTGCGCTACCCGGGCGACGTGCCGCCGGCGAGCGCCCGCTGGAAGCCGGTCCCGCCCGCCGACCAGAAGATGCCCGTGCAGGAACCCGGCACCCGGCCCGCGCGCCCGCTGCCGTACCAGACCGACGCGTACGTACGGATCGCCGAGGGCCGCGTCGAGGTCACCCTCTCCAACTCCGGTGCGTCCAGCGCCCACTTCGCGCTCTACCCGTACGAGGGCGAGTTCGACGTGCCGCAGCACCGCGACGTCTCCGGGACCCGCGCCCTGACCGTGACACCGGCCAAGGACCGCTACCGGTTCACCGTCACCGGGCCCAACGGCTTCCGCCGCGAGTTCGCCGGCCTCGCCGCGTCCACCGCCGAGGTCACCTCGACCGTGCGCGCCAAGACCCGCGAACTGCGCATCACCCTGGCCAACCACGGCACCGAGGCGAAGGTGTTCACCGTCCGCCCGCAGGCCTACGTCCGCGCGGCCGACGCCGCCGCCCTCACGCGGCAGGTCCGCGTCGCGCCCGGCGACAGCACCACCGTCACGCACCCCGCCGCGAAGACCCACGGCTGGTACGACCTGCTGGTGCGCTGCGAGGACGAGCCCGACTTCGCGCGGCGCCTGCTGGGCCACATCGAGAACGGGCGGCCCTCGGTCTCCGGGTAACTCCCGGGGCGCGCGGGAAAAGCGATCGCCCGGCCGGGCGTGCGTGGCTACGCTCTGCCCGGCCAGGAAGGCCGCTCCCGCGAAAGGTGACCATGGGCGTTCGCAAGCTGCACCGGAACGAGCCAGACTTCGACGAGGACCTCGTCCGCGCGCTCGTCGACGGGCAGTTCCCTCGGTGGGCGGACCTGCCCCTGAAGTACGTCGACTCGAACGGCACGCAGAACGTTCTGTACCGGCTCGGCGAGGAGTGGGTCGTGCGGCTGCCGCGGCTGCCCGGCGTCGTACAGGAGTTGGCGGACGCGCGCGAGTGGATGCCGTATCTGGCGGCCCGGTTGCCGGTGCCCGTGCCCGAGCAGGTCGCCGAGGGGGAGCCAGGGCACGGCTTCCCGTGGCCGTGGGCGGTGCACCGCTGGCTGCCCGGCGAGAACCCGGTCGTGGGGCGGCTCGACCGGCCCGAGGCGGAGGCGCTCGCGGAGGATCTGGCCGGCTTCGTCACGGCGATGCGCGCGATCGACACCGCCGGGGCGCCGGAGTCGTTCCGTGGGCGGCCGCTCGCCGAACGGGCCGACGGGACCCGCGAGGTGATCCGCCGCCTGGACGGGACGCTCGACTCCGCGGCGGCCCTCGCGGTCTGGGGCGAGGCGGTGCGCACGCCCGGCGCGGACCGTGACGTGTGGCTGCACGCGGACCTTCAGCCGGGCAACCTCCTGGTGTCGCGGGGGCGGCTCGGCGCGGTCATCGACTTCGGGTGCATGGGCACGGGCGATCCGGCCGTCGATCTGATCACCGCCTGGTACGTCCTGGGCGGGCCGGAGCGGCGGGTCTTCCGGGAGGCCGTGGCGGTCGACGACGGCGTGTGGGCGCGCGCCCGTGGCTGGGCGCTGACCATCGCGGTCCACGAGCTGGCGTACTACCGGGATTCGAACCCGTTCATGGTGCGGAGCGCGTCGCGTGTGGTCGGCGAGATCCTGGCGGAGGCCGCCCGCGCCTGAGCGGCGTGGGCGGCCTCCGCCAGCAGGTGTCAACGGCCGCTCGCGGACGCCTCGTTCGGGACGGCGACCGCAGCTGAAGCAGCGTTGGAACCCTGCGCCTCGGCGGGTTCTTCCGCGGACTTGGACCTCGCCAGCCACAGGCCGGTGAACACGGCGGTGGCCAACGTGACGGCGCCCGCTGCGACGAAGGCGCTGCCCAGCCCGGACTCGAAGGAGGCGCCGCCGGATTGCCGGGCGCGGACGACGGCCCCGAGCACCGCCACGCCGAGCACCGCGCCGATCTGCCGTGTGGTGCTGCTGATCCCTGACGCGAGGCCGCCTTCCTGCGGGTCGACCGCTTGGATGGCGGCTCCCGTCAGTGGCGACATGGCCAGGGCGAAGCCGACGCCGACGACTCCGAGGCGCCACCACACGTTCCCGTAGCCGGTGTCGGCGTGCACCATGCCGAGCGCGAGCAGTCCAAGGCCGGCCAGGGCAAGCCCGGCGGTGACCACGATCCGGAAGCCGTACCGAGCGGCGAGCCGACCCGCGAACGGGCTGACGACCACCATGGCGAGGGTGGCGGGCAGCGTCTGAAGGCCGGCGCGCAGGATCGAGCTGCCCTGGACGTACACGAAGAACTGGGAGAAGAAGAACGACGAGCCCATGAGCGCGAACCCCACCACGACCATGGCGGTGTTGGACACGGTGAACAGCCGCTGCCGGAACAGTCGCAGCGGCAGCATCGGAGCGCGGCGGCGCGCTTCGATGGCGACAAAGGCGGCGAGCAGGACCACCGCGGCGGGGAAGCTGCCCAGGATCACCGGCGACGTCCAGCCGCGGGCGCCGCCCTCGATCAGTCCGTAGGTCGCCGTCCCCACCCCCAGAACGGACAGCACGGTCCCCGGGACGTCGATCGCGGGGGCGCCCGGATTGCGGGCCTCCTCAAGGCTGCGCAGACCGAGCACCAGAAGCAGTACGCCGATGGGCAGATTGACCAGGAAGATGGCGGGCCAGCCGAAGGCCTCTGTCAGTACGCCGCCGGCCACGGGGCCCGCGGCCAGGCCGATTCCGCTGATCCCGGCCCACAGTCCGATCGCCTTGACGCGTTCTTGCGGCACGGGATGGGCGGCGGCGAGCAGGGCCAGCGAGGCGGGGCTCAGCGCTGCGGCCCCGATCCCTTGCAGGACCCGGCCGGTGACCAGCCAGCCGACCGAGGGCGCGAGGCTGCACAGCAGCGACGCGACGGTGAACACCGCGACGCCGGTGAGGTACACACGCTTGCGGCCGAACCGGTCGGCGAAGATGCCGCCGGACAGCAGCAGCATGGCGACCAGCAGAACGTACGCGTCGACGATCCATTGCAGACCGGTCAATTCGGTGTGCAGCCGGTGCCGCATGTCGGGCAGTGCCGCTCCGACGATCGTGTTGTCGAGCAGGACCATGAATTGACCGAGGCAGGTCACCGTGAGCAGCACGGTCCGGTTGGACCGACTGCGTGAGGCCGTTGTCGCATGCGATGCGGTGATGGGGAGTCCTCTCGAACGTTGATCGCGCCCGACCGTGGTCGAGCGCCCCGACCCAGCACTAACGCAGTCATCGACTGCGTTAGTCGACTATAGGGAGGGTCGCCTCATAAACGCAAGTGCCAACTGCGTTAAGGTGTGGGCATGAACGAAGGACAGCGGGCCCGGCGGCCCGGCGGGCGAAGCGCCCGCGTCGCCGCGGAGGTGCACCAGGCCGTCACCGACCTGATCGGTGAGCGCGGCTACGGCAACTTCACCGTCGGCGAGGTCGCGGCGCGCGCGGGCGTGGCCGACAGCAGCGTCTACCGGCGGTGGGGCAACCTGGAGGCCTTGCTCAGCGACGTCGTGCTCACCCGCCTCAACGCGCGGTCGCCGATGCCCGACACCGGGAGCCTGGACGGCGACCTGCGCGCCTACGCGGCCCAAGTGGCCCGCGAGATCACCGGACCCGACGGCCCGGCGGTGCTGCATCTGGCCTTCGCCCTGTCGGGCAACGGTCAGCAGGGTCTGCAGGCGGCCGACGAACTCCGCGCCGAACGCATGCGGCAGCTGCAGTCCATGCTCGACCGCGCCCGCGAGCGCGGCGAGCAAGCCCCCGACGCGTTGGACGTGTTGGACCACATCCTGGCCCCGATGTACATCCGCGTCCTGTTCGGCATGGGCCCACTGGCGCCGGAGTACGTCGAGGGGCTGGTCGACCGCTTGCTGTGACGTCCGGCTCGCCGCTTGTGACTGGTCGTCAAATGTGCCGCTACAAGGTCGGTTTCACCGGTACCGTCGCCTCCTGCGTGTCCCGCTGATGCGGGATCACGACCGACGGGCTGCCGGCCGTCAGGGCCACCGTCCGCGCAGGTGACGGGATGCGGATGCCCTCCGCGCGGAAGCGCGCGTGCAGGCGCTTGATGAACTCGTGCTTGATCCGGTACTGGTCGCTGAACTCGCCCACGCCCAGGATCACGTTGAAGCTGATCCGGGAGTCGCCGAACGTGTGGAAGCGCACGAGCGGTTCGTGGTCCGGCACCGCGCCCTCGACCCCCTTCATCACCTCGGTGACGACCTCGATGGTCACCCGCTCCACGTCCTCCAGGTCGACGTCGTAGCCGACCCCGGCGAGCACGGTGAGGGTCATCTCCTGTTCCGGGCGGCTGAAGTTGGTCATGTTCGTGCCCGACAGCTGCGTGTTCGGAATGATCACAAGGTTGTTGGAGAGCTGCCGCACCACCGTGTTCCGCCAGTTGATGTCGACGACGTAGCCCTCCTCGCCGCTGCTCAGCCGGATGTAGTCACCGGGCTGCACCGTTTTCGAGGCCAGGATGTGCACGCCCGCGAACAGGTTGGCGAGCGTGTCCTGAAGCGCCAGCGCCACGGCCAACCCGCCGACACCCAGGGCGGTGAGCAACGGCGCGATGGAGATCCCCAGCGTCTGCAGCACGACGAGGAAGCCCATCGCGAGCACCACGACCCGCGTGATGTTCACGAAGATGGTCGCCGAACCCGCCACGGCCGCACGGGACTGCGCGACCGACCGCACGAGCCCCGTGATCACCCGTGCCGCCGTCAGCGTCGCCACGACGATGAGCAGCGCTGTGAGCGCCATGTTCACATTCCGCCCCGTGCGCGCCGTCAGCGGCAGCACCTCGGCGGCCACCGCGCCGCCCGCCGCGAACGCCGCCCACGGCACCAGCGTGCGCAGCGCGTCGACGATCACATCGTCCCCGGCCCACCGCGTCTGCCCGGCGCGCACGCCGAGCCAGCGCAGCAGCGTGCGCAACAACAGCCCCGCCAACAGGCCGCCGAGCAGCGCGACACCGGCGAGGGCCAGATCGTGGAGCTCGACGCCGCGACTCATCGGGCACCTCCCGCACGAGGGCCGACCGGCGCCGGCGGGGCGTCGTGGGCGGATATGTGATGCTTCGTCACGTGGAACCTGCTCGGTCGGGGACGGGTGTCGGCGGGGCCGCGGCCACACCTATTCTGCACAACCCGTTCGCAACTCCGCCGCCGCCCCCTTACGTGATGTCGACGACCCTCCCGGTACGTGCCGACTCGTACGCCGCCGCCACGATCCGCACCGCGCGCAGCCCGGACGCGCCGTCGGTGATGTCCACGGGCCCCTCGTCGAACAAGAACGAACGCAGCATCAGCGCGTCCAGATCGACGCCGTACGGGAGTTCCACGGGCGCCCGCGCCGTTTCGCTGAATCCGTGCACCTTCTGGTCGAAGGCATCCATCTCCAACGCCGCCCGCTCACCGACGACCTGCATCGAGAGCCCGCCCCACGCCGGATGGTGCTGCGGCTGGCTCCAGCTGCAGTCGAGCGTGAGGACGGCCCCGTTCGCGTACGTCACGGTGAGCAGGCCCGCTGTCTCGACAGCAGCCCGGCCCTCGTACAGCAGGTTGTTGGTCTGCGCGTAGACGGAGCGCGCGGGCGAGCCGTCGAAGAGATCGTCGAGAAGGTCCACGACATGCACCGTGTGGTCCATCATGGCACCACCGCCCGAGAGTTCGGGATCGGTGAACCATCGGCTCCTCGCGCCCGGCATGTACCCGTTGTTGGCGCCGGCCACCGCGAGCACCTGCCCCGTCGTGCCCGCCCGCACCGCCTCGCGCACCGCGAGGTAGGCCGGACTGAACCGCACCGGGTGCGCCACCGCGAGCTGTACCCCCGCGGCCCGGCACGCCTCGAGCATCGCCGCACCGTCCTCGGGAGCCGTGGCCAGCGGCTTCTCGCACAGCACGTCGACACCGTGTGCGGCCGCGCGTTCCACCAACTCCCTGTGTCGCACGTTCTCCGAGCAGACCACGACCTTGTCGGGCCTCCAGGCGAACAACTCCTCATAGCTGTCCGCGTAGTTCACGCCGATGCGCGACGCGAACTCCTTCCCCCGAACCTCGCCCGGCGCCGCGAGATCCGTGTCGGGGTCGGCCGTGAGCACCTGAACTCCGTCCATCGCCGCGAGTTGTCGAGCGAACCCGCCCGCGTGCACGTGCGCGAACGACAGCACACCCACCTTCACGTCCCGCACGCCCTTCACAGCCCGGCCTCCTCGGTCACCTTCAGTTCGACGGGCGCGCCCGTACGCGCGGACTCGGCGGCGGCGCACGCGATCCGCACGGCTTCGACGCCGTCGTGCGCCGTCACGCGGGGCGGGGGCCCGCCCTGGACGGCCGCCGCGAACTCCCGCAGCTCCGTCAGATACGGGCTCTCTGTCATCGGGCTGCCCGGAATGCCCTCACCAGCCTGGCGCGCCCCTTGAGCCAGCACCCGGAAACCGGGGCGGGCGGTCGAGTCGTGCTCCAGGATCCCGCCGGGGCCCGCGACCCGGAACGTCGTCCGGAACGGCAGGTCCGGCAGCCCCCACACGCCGAGCACATGGCTGACCGCCCCGGAGGCGTGCGTGAGGACCGCCGTACCGGTCGCCACGTCTCCCGCGACGGCGCCCGCGTCCTGCTTGCCGCGCACCTGTGCGTGCACCCGCACGACGTCACCGGCCAGGAGCCGCGCGAAGTCGAGGTCGTGGATCATCTGATCGACGAGAATGCCGCCCGACAGGCCGGGATCGGAGAACCACGGCGCCCACACGGGATAACATCCGGACCGCGTGAACCGCAGCACGGCCGGGTTCCCGACGTCCCCGGCCGCGACCGCACCGGCGAGCGCCGCGTACGCGGGGAAGTAGCGCACGACGTGAGCGGGAAACAGCAACACACCCGCCGCCTGCGCCGCGTCGGCCATCTTCTGGGCCTCATCGACATCGAGCGACAGCGGCTTTTCGCACACCACGTCCTTGCCCGCGGCGATCGCGTCGAGGACGAGCTGCCTGTGCGTGTACGTAGGGGTGCACACGTCGACGACGGTGCACCGGGCGAGCAGTTCGGGCAGGCTCTGTACAGCCGTCACGCCGAACTCGGAGTATTTGGCGGCCAGTTGTTCGGCGTGGCCATCGGTGGACAGGATCGTGACGCGCGCGCCCAGGGCGGTCCAGGCGGGCAGATGGGCACGGGCGATACCGCCGGCACCGATCAGGCCCACGTCGAGGCGTGCCATGAAGCTCCTTTGCAGAGGGTACGGTTCGGGGGCTTTCGGGTCAGCCCTTCGTGCCGCTCTGGGCGATGCCCTGCACGAAGTGCCGCTGAAGGAAGAGATAGAGGATGATCATCGGGAGACTCGCGATCAGTGAACCGGCCATCATCACGGGGTAGTTGGTTTCGAACTGCCCCTCCAGCGAGGTCAGTCCGGCGCTGATCGGCATCTTCGCCGGGTCTGTGTTCACCACGAGCGGCCACAGCAGGTCGTTCCACGACCACATCGCCGTGATCACCGCGAGCGCGGCGAGCGCGGGGCGGATCAGCGGCAGCATGATCGACCAGAAGATGCGGAAGGGACCCGCGCCGTCGATGCGCGCCGCCTCCTCCAACTCTCGTGGCAGGGAAAGGAAGAACTGTCGCAGCATGAACGTGCCGAAGGCGCTGAACATCCCAGGCAGGAACAGTGCGGGCGGCGAGTTCAGCAGTCCGAGCCGCTGGATGATGTCGTACTGCGGCAGGATCAGCAGCGAGGACGGGACGAGCAGAACCGACAGGAACAGCGCGAACAGCACATTCTTGCCCCGGAACCGCATCCGGGCGAACGCGTAGGCCGCGAGCGAACAGAACACCAGCTGTCCCGCGGTGCGACCGACCGTGTTGATGAGGCTGTTGCCGAGCATCTCCCCGTAGGGCAGGGCGGTGAACACCTCCGTGAAGGACTCCCAGTTCCACTGCTGCGGCAGGAACGTCGTCGGTACGTGCACCGCTTCTGGGAGCGTCTTCAGCGCCGTGAGCAGTTGCCACAGGAACGGGAAGACCATCACGAGTGCGCCGAGCGAGAGGAGGGCGTGCGTGGCGACGGAGCCGCCGTTCACGCGGCGCAGCGAGTCACGCATAGTGCACCCACTTCTTCTGGAGCCGGAACTGGAGGAACGTCAGGGCCGCGGTGAGCAGCATCAGGAGGAAGGCGAGGGCCGCAGCGGCGCCCTGGTTGTTCTGCTGGAACGCCCATTGGTAGAAGAGGCTGACCACGGACTGCGTGGAGCCGAGCGCCGGGTTCGTGGGGCTCGTCATCACGTAGATCAGGTCGAACAGCTGGAGCGAGTTGATCACGCAGATGACGGCGGCGAAGAAGATGCTCGGGCTCAGCAGCGGGATCGTGATGGTGAAGAACCGGCGCACGGGTCCGGCGCCGTCCAGCTCGGCAGCCTCGTAGTAGTCCTGCGGTATGCCCTTGATCCCCGCGATGAAGATGATCAAGTAGTAGCCGACGCTCTGCCACACGGCGACGACTCCGATGGCCCACAGCGCGGTCGACGGGTCCGAGGCCCAGAAGTGCCGCGACACTCCGAACCACGACAGCACCTCGTTGAGAAGGCCGAAGTTGCCGTTGTAGAGCCAGTTCCAGACCAGGCCCACCGCGACGGGAAGTGTCACGAACGGGATGAAGTACAGGGCCCGGTAGACAGCGACGCCGCGCAGGCCGCGCCGGTTCAGCAGGGCCGCGACGGCGATCGACAGCGGCAGCGTGAGGAGCCCGATCGCCCCGTACAGGAGCGTGTTGCCGATGGCCCGCCAGACGGTGACGTCCTGGACCACCCGCGCGTAGTTCTCGCCACCGGTCCAGGTGTTGCCGCCGAACGGGCCGAAGTGCGTGAAACTGAAACCGAAGGTCAGAAGCATCGGCCAGAGGTAGAACAGCAGGAAGCCGAGTCCGATCGGCGCGATGAAGATGTATGCAGCCTTCTGCGTGCGAGAGTTGGGTCCACGCGCGGTACCGTCGCGCCCTGCCTTCGTACGAGGCTTCCTGATGCGGCCCTCCGCCTCCGCGGCTGCCGTCGACGGGAACACGGCCATCAGTTGTCCTCCTCGTCCAGAGCCCGGTTCATCTGCTTCGCGAGCGTGCGGGCCGCGCCCTCGATGCCGCCCTTGCCGCTGAACGGCGCCCCGAGCAGCAGATACTCGAGGTCCTCCCAGACCGCCGTGTTCCGTGAACTCGGGTAGGGGGAGGCATAGTCGAGCATGTCGAGGAAACACCGCAGGTCGAACTCGGGCATCGACTTCAGCCAGGCGTCCTGAGTCCCGGCGTACGACGGGATGGTCACACCGCCTTCGGCCTGGATCTCGCCGGCCCGGCTCCGTACCATGAAGTCCACGAACTTCCAGGCCGCCTCCTGCTTGCGGGACTTGGCACTGATGCAGTTCGCGAGGCCGTGGATGACGGTTGCCCGCTCACGCCCCTTCGGCAGTACCGCGACCCCGCCGTGGTCCTTGATGGCCGGCGTGCCGTACATGAACGAGGCCATCGCGGACAGGTCGTAGTTCATCGCCACCTGCTCGGACAGGTACAGATTGCGCGCCCTGACCTCCGACATGGCACTCTGCGGCGGCGACCAGCCACGATCCACCAGGTCCGTCCAGAAACGCAGGCCTTCGATGGTGCGAGGGTCGGCGAAGCCGGAGCGGCCGTCACGCAGCACATAGCCGCCGGCGCCGAAGATCGTCGGATAGAACTTGATCTGCCGGTCCATCTCGGCGGCGATCCCGTAGACCCGCCGCTTCGGGTCCGTCAACTCGCGCGCAGCGTCGCGCAGGTCGTCCCAGGTCCACGAAGAGTCCGGGTACTTGACGCCTGCCTTGTCGAAGAGCTCCTTGTTGTACCAGAGGCCGATCGTGTCGAAGTCCTTCGGCAGCCCGTACTGCCTGCCGCCGTACTTGTAGATGTCGACCAGCGCCTCCGGGTGCCTGCCGACCGGGGTACGGGCACGGGTGATGTGCTCGTCGAGCGGCACCAGCGTGCCGTTGGCCGCGTACAGCTTGATGTTCACGGCGTTCATCCAGAACACGTCCGGTGCCGTGCCGCCGCGCATCGCCGTGCGCAGCGTCGTCCAGTAGGAGTTCCATGGGGTGAGCTGGATCTCCACAGAGATGTCCGGGTTCTCACGCTCGAAGGCCCGGATGATCTGCCGCATGCCGGGGACCTGGGCAGGGTCCCACATGCCGTACGAGAGCGCGGTGCCGCCTCTGTGTGCGGTGGCGGCGGTGGGATCGCCGCCGCTCGTGCTGCAGCCGGCGACGAACGGGGTCGCCGCGAGGGCACCGGCGAGAAGACTTCTCCTGCGCATGCGCGCCTCCGGTCGGTAGGTGTACGGGGAGGGGGGACGTGTCAGTGGGCGGGCGACGGCGGGCGTGCGGACCCCGCCCCGTCGAAGAGATGGGCGTCCACCTCGTCCAAGGCACGGCGTACAGCGCCGATGGCTACGCCCTCGCGGCCCAGTGTGCTGACCGCGATGTGTGGGACGTGGAGGGTCAGGGGAGAGAGGTGTGCGGCGAGTAGGGGGCCGAGCGGGGCGCCGACCGGGGACAGCGCGCCGGACAGAACGAGGAGTTCGGGGTCGAGGGCGAGGATCAGTGCGGCGATGCCGGGTGCGACCCCGGCGAGGTAGCGGTCCAGAACGGCAAGCGCCTCCGGGTCCTCGGCGCGGACGGCGCGTGCGAGCGCGTCGGTCTCCGACTCGCCGGGCTGCCGGTCGCCGGACCAGCCGAGTGCCTCCCCGGCCTCCAGCAGGCCGAGTTGCGGCAGGATGCCCAGTTCGCCCGCGCCGCCACGGCGCCCCCGGTGCAGGCGCCCGTTGATCATCACGCCGCACGAGATGCGCCGCCCCACGAGCACACACGCGACGTCGTCCGCGAGTTCGGCCGCGCCCTGCCAGTGCTCAGCGAGCGTCGCGAGGTTCACGTCGTTCTCGACCAGAACCGGGCAGGGGAGTTCGTCCGCGAGCCGGCGCGCCAGGTCCAGGTCGGTCCAGTCCGGGACGATCACCGAGCGGATCCGGCCGGTGTCGTCGACCATGCCCGGCACGCCGATGCCCACGGACCACACGTCGTGCGGGCCGAGCTTGTGGTCGGCGAGGAAGCCGCGCAGCCGGGTGCGCAGCAGCTCGATGCGCTCCGCACCGGTCAGGTCCGCGGGGAACTCCTCGCGGTGCCGCGCGACGAACTCGCCGTCGAGGCGCGCCAGGAGCAGGACCAGCTTCTTGAGGCCGACGTCGACGCCGACGATGTGCCCGGCCTCGGCCCGGAATCTGAAGCGGCGCGCGGGCCGTCCGGGTGAGCGCACGGCGGGCGGCGCGGTCGTCTCCGCGATCCACCCCTGTGTGGCCAGCTCCTCGACCAGCGCCTCGACTGTGGGCCGGGACAGGCCGGTGGAGCCGGTGAGCCGGCCGACGGTCTGCGGGCTCTCCTGGCGCAACGCCCGCAGCACCACAGCGGTGTTGAGTCCGCGAAGGGCAGCGAGGTCGTGCCCGCGCACCCGGTCGTGTCTCGCCATGGAGTGTGCCTCCGCCCCGTCGTCGGTCCGGTTGCGCAGGACTGTTGCATAACGTTGGCGGCCAGGGAACCCCGTCGGAACGATAATTTTGCAGAAGTCCTGCCAATTGCACTGGCGTCGGCGGGAGCGGGGCCTTCTGCCGCCCTACAACCGCTCCACCGCCCGGAACGCCGCCAGGCGCGCCAGCAACCGCCGTGCGGGCGGTGTCAGTTCGCTCACCGGGAGCGGTTCGCCGTCGTTCAAGCGGGTGATGAGGGCGCCCAGTTCGCGCGCCGTCAGGCCGGTGCGGGTGACGTGTCCGCAGGCCGCGACGAGGCGTTGTCCGCCGGCCGGCATCCACAGCACGCGTTCCGTGGCGCGCACCGCGTCGTCGTCGGTGAAGTAGCCGGGCCGTGTGGGCGCCGGTGCCGGGCGAAGGCCGCCGTCCGTGGCCTGCCGCAACACCTCGTGGGCCAGGCGGCGGTGGAGCGGCGTGGGGCGGGCCTCCTGGCGGAGGTGGTGGAGCGCCGCCGCGACGGCCGGTGGCAGCGTGTCGGGCAGGTCGTCAGGTGGCTCGCTCTGCGGTACGAGGGTGTCGACGGAGCCCCAGGTCCCGTGCGGGGACGCGTGGTTGAGGAGCGACGCCGGTGTGCGCGGGACGGTGATGTGCACGGTCGTGGTGGGGGAGCGGGGTACGTGCACGGCGTGTTCGTGGTCGGCGGGCCAGTAGAGGAGGTCGCCGGGGACGGCCGTGGCCGCCCAGTGCCGGTCCCCGGGGCCCGTGAGGCGGAGTTGAGGGCGGCCGTGGAGGACGTAGAGGAACGTTGCAGCTCGGTGGTGGGAAGGGCGGGAGGGCAAGGGGCGTGGCGGCGTGCAGGTTCCGTGGCACAGCGTCGTACCGATCGGTGCTTGGGGTCGGCCGATCGCGTCCCACAGGCCGGCGAGGAAGGCCCGCTCCCTCGCCCACAGCGGATGGTGTCTCGCGTGCAGTTCCCGGACGACGAGGGCGAACGGTGTGTCGCCCAGCTGCCGGCCGAGGCGGCGGTCGTAGGCAGCGAACGAGCCGTCCTCCGGCCGGGGCAGCAGATCGCCGGGGTCGGTGAGGAGGCGCGGCCCCACCGCGAACCGGACCCGTTCGCCGGTGTCCGCCGTGGCGTGGTGCGAGGCGGCGACGGCCCCCTCGAAGACCTCGTGGGAGTCGAAAGGGACGGCGTGACCGCGAGCACGGGGCGCGCGCAGCAGCGCGGGCCTGCGGTCCCAGTGGTCCTCCGCGAGTCGTTGCCGGTCGATCCACCCGTCGACGGAGTCGAGGACGTCGACCGGGGTGGCGGCGCCCGCCGTCACGGGTGCGTCTCCGGTGGCGTGATGGCGACGGCCCGTGAACGGCACAACTCGCGGAGCACACCGTGCAGGTGAGGAGAGCGGTCGGACAGGCCCGAGGCGCGCGCCAGGTCGGCCACGGTGGTGTCCTGGTGTGTCGTGCGCAGGCGCGTGAGCACGCGGTCGGCCGCGCGGCCCCGCACCGGCCACACGAGTCCGTTCGCCGCCCACAGCGCGTCGTCCGGGCCGGTGGCGACCCGGATGATCTCGCTGACGAGCAGTAATCGGTGCCGGGAGGCGAGGGGCGCGGCGGGGCGTGGCGCGGGCGCCGGATCCAGGCCCGCGGCGGAGCGCAGTCCGGCCCAGCGCGCGAGCAGGGCCCGCTCGACGTCCGGATCGGCCAGAGTGTCCGTGAACAGGCGGGCGGAGTCGGTGAGTTGGGCGGGTAGTGTCAGCCGCCCGTCGGCTCTCGCGGGCAGCGGATGGGGGAGCGCCGCGGGGGTGTCCGCGTGCGCGCCCCGTCTTCGTGCCAGCCCCCGCACGGCCTCCGTGACCAGTGGCAGGGCCGAGGCCGCCCGGGCGGGCACGCCCACCCGCAGCGTCGTGCACGGCCCCGTACGATGATCGAGATGGCGGCTCCCGGCGGGCCAGTGCACCAAGTCGCCCGCGCCTGCCCGGAGTTCGTACTCGGTTCCGGTGTGCTCGGGGCGTACGCGCACGGTCAGTTCGCCGTCGACGACCCAGGTGAGCGACGCGGATCCGGGGTCGCCCGCCTCGGTGACGGCGTGGTGCCGGTCGCCGACGGCCAGCTCCGCGGTGACCGGGACCGCGGGCCACCCGGCGTACCGCCAGAGCGCGGCCAGCGCGTCCCGTACGCGGGACCACGCCGAGAAGTCCGGGCGCAGCGGGTCGGTGGCGGTCAGCAGCCAGCCGTCGCCGCCGAGCCCGGGCGCGGAGGCGAGGCGCGCGACGTACCCGGCGAGATTCCGGTCCGCCCGGCCCGGAAGCAGCGCCCCCGGCTCGCACAGGAGGCCGTCGGCCGTGGTCAGCCGCAGAGGTGCGGAATCGGGGTGCTCGGCCGCCGCGCGGAGCAGCGCGTGGGCGTCCGCCGGGTCGAGGCCCAGCGCCGGGGCGTCGGTGACGACCACCGGCTCCCTGGCCCAGTACGTCTCGGCGAAGCGCCGCAGGGCGGGGCTGTGGGGCGCGGTCCTGCGGACGAAGGCGGGCCTTGACATCATCGGGTGGGGGTCTCCTCGGTTCCACGTGGGGGTGGCGCCGGGTTCGCGACCTTGCCAGAGCGCTTCCTGATTCGTCAACGCTTTGCGGAGAACCCGTGAATACGCGAGGGACGCAAGAGGAAAACAGTGACGTCCAGGGGGCGGGCGGCGCCGGAAAGGTGTGGGTCTTGTGAAATGGCGGGATCACGCCTGCCGGAATACGCGACTCCGTCCCATTTGGGCAGGCGGGGTTCATGGCAAGGTGGGCGCGCTCGTACAGATGTCCAAGAAAGGCCCCTCATGCCCCTCGCATTGTTCCGCCGGAAGAGCGCCGGTTCCGCAGGGCGGGGAGGCCCCGTCCACTCCATGCCGCAGGGTGCGGGCGGCGTTCACTGCGAGGTGACCGACCCGTTCGGCCAGCCCATGGCGGGCGCCGAGGTCACGGTGACGGACTCCCAGAGCGGGCGCGTCTCCGTGAAGGCCACGACCGACCCCTTCGGCCTGGTCTTCGTCACCCTCCAGCCCGGCCGCTACAGCGTCCTGATCGCCGCACAGGGCCTGGAGCCGTTCCAGCAGACGGTCGAGGTCGTCGCGGGCGAGACGCTGCCGCTCACCGGCATCCAGCTGCACGTGGGCCGCTCCCCGGAGCTGCCGCAGCCCGGCACCTGGCTGTTCGACCCGCCGCACACCGCGATCCGCTTCATCGCCAAGCACGTCGGCATGGCCCACGTCCACGGCCGCTTCACGCGCTTCGAGGGCGGCATCCAGATCGCGCCCGACATGGCGGACTCGCGCGTCGAGGTCCGCATCGACGCCGCGTCGATCACCACGGGCAACAACACCCGCGACAACCACCTGCGCTCCGCCGACTTCCTGGACGTCGAGAACTACCCGTACGTCCACTTCAGCTCGGACCGTTTCATCTACCGCGGCGGCTCCAAGTGGACCGTCCAGGGCGCCCTCACCATGCACGGCGTGAGCCGCACGGTCGACCTGGACACCGGCTACCTCGGCGTCGTCAACGGCGGCTACGCCGAGGAACTGCGCTGCGCCGCCCTCGCCACGGCGGAACTGCACCGCGAGGACTACACCCTCAACTGGCGCACCATGCTCGCCAAGGGCATCGCGGTCGTCGGCCCCACGGTCAAGCTCGAACTGGACATCCAGGCCATGTACCGCAGCGCGGACACGCCTACGCCGCCGGAGTAGTCGTCTGAGCTGGGGTTTCCTGTCCATCCGGACGCCTCTCCACTCAATATGACGCGGCGGCATGGTCCGCCGCGTCACTCGGCCTAACGGCCCGCCAGTCCCGGTACGCAGTGCAAATCTCCGCGACGGGGAGAATCTGGGGAGATCTTTTAGGAATCCGTTTCGAACCAGCGATCCATGGCCGCACGGCCGCGACCGTCCGCCTCCGGCATCATGTGCGCGTAGATCCGAAGCGTGATCGACGGGTCGGCGTGGCCCAGCCACGCAGACACCGCCACGATCGGCTCCCGCGCATCCAGCATCACCGACGCGAACGTGTGCCGCAGGACGTGGAACCCGTGCTCGCGCGACGGCACAAACTTCATCAGCTGCCTGCTGCGGGTGCTCGGCTTCGAGTCCGGGTGGGCGGCGATGACGCCGGCATGAACGAGAGCCGACTTCCAGTAACGCTCGTTCCACGAGTCACGGCGCACCGGCCCGCCCTGTGTGTGGGGGCTGATGTCTAAAACTGAGGATCATGGTTGACACCTGGGTCTCCGATCACTACGGAGATCACCATGTCGAAGCCGAGCCCCTCCAAGCCGCTTGACCGAGAGGCCAAGCGGCGCTTTGCCGTCATACGCCACGGCGAGGAAGTCACCGGGAACGTCGCGCTGTCCTGCCGGTACTTCGGGATCTCCCGACAGGCGTACTACACCTGGCACCGCCGCTACCAGGCCGCGGGCATCGAGGGCCTGCGCACCCTCTCCAGGGCGCCGAAAACGTCACCGAACGCGACACACATCGAAGTCGTCGGCAAGATCATCTACCTGCGGCAGGACCCGACACCGAGCCGCCCATCTGTGGCGCCGAGCCGCCCGTCGACTGGGTCGGCGACTGCTGGTGCACTCTCCAGCCTGACCACACGGGCCCCCATCACTGCGAACCCTGCACCGAACGCCACGGGCGCACCCAGATGGGACGAGCAGCTGACCGACCAGCCCGGCCCCGTCGTCGGCCACGCCACCATCGGCGTCAGCGTGGCAGTGACCCGAGCGACCGACAGCATCGGGGGCGTCCGGGACCGCGACCGCGGCGTCGTCGCCGAACTCCGCGCTCAGGTCGCCGAACATGAGACCGGCGTCGACGGGAAGCTCCCCATGGATCACCCGATGGCGCTGTGGTGCGACACCGTCTCCAACATCGCCAGCCAGATCGAGTACGCCCTCCGGACGCCCGCACCAGGCCGCGGCATCCCTTGCCACGACGGGCCCACCGTCGCCGAGTGCGCCGCAGACGGCGCCCGCTGGCCGCTCGAGAAGGAGGGCGAGTGAACGCAACTCTCGACCTTGTATCCGCAGCTCAACCAACTACCACCACCGGTCCGGATACACGGAGTTGCTGAAGTGCTATCCGTGCTTAGCAGTTGATACGGGAGTGATCGACCATGCACTCATACTCACTCGAGCTTGAGCGACAGCAGCTCATCAACGCGTTCCTCGCCGAACAGAAGCGCCAGCGCGACGAGTTCGATGGGCGGCTTGCCGACCTCGACGCACGCATCGCACAGGCGCAGCAGGAAGAACGCCGAGAGGTCAGCGACCCCAAAGTTCTTGTTCGGAGCAGCCTAGGGGCGCGCCGCACGGTCTACCACCGAGCCGCAGACCCCTGCAGTCGCACCACGCACACTCGCGAGGGCGCAGAGGGCTTCCGGCCGATGCCAGAGTTGGAGGCCAAGCTGCTGGACGGCGGCGTCCTCAAGCGGTGCCGAACCTGCTGGAACTATTGAGGCCGCGACGGCATCTGGGCGGCGAGCCTCGACAGCACAGCTACCGTGCTCTCGACGTCCAGTTCACTGTGCGTTCTGACGCTTGCGCCAGTTGGCGAGGACGTTGCGCCCGAATGTGGTCAGGCCGACGATGAGCCAGGCCCCCTCCCGCTTGGTGTCACCGGGTTCCAGCCACTCGACCGTCCACAGGCCGGTGTCCTGCATCTTGCGGACGTCCAGCGGGCCCCACTCCCGTCCCGTGGGTGCGTTCAGGAATCGCCCGACGGGGGCGTGCTCTTCCACGTGGGCCAGCCGTGCGGCCCCGCTGGCATAAAGCGACAGCTCGGTGCCGTCTACATTGAAGTACTTCATCTTGTCACGGCCTCGGGGCACTCTCCTGCCTTCCGTGAGGGACTGACTCACGCACTGGCCAGCGTGCACGACGCCTAGCCCAGCACCGCACGGATGATGTCACCGACCCTGCCCGCATTCGCTTCCGCGACAGCCCCTGCCTCCTTCGGGACGCTCGCCCGCCACTCACGACCGCCAACTAGCAAGCCAGGAGCCGCCGGTGTTCCAACTCCCGCCCGCCTAGCGGCGTGAGGCCCTCTGGCGGCGTGTGCACCCTGCACTTACCTTGGCCGGGGCACGCCACAACGAACGCGGAGGGGGACCTATGCCGCAGACCAGGGATCTGATCACCAAGGCGGAGAGCGCAGTCCGCAAAGCCAGCGAACGTACAGCGCACCCCGACGACATCGCCCGAGCGCAAGCCACAACAAACCTCGCCCTCGCCCAAAGCAACAGCGACCTCGCCGCAGCAATCACCGCCCTCACCGGCCTCGCCCGGGACGTCTCGAAGCCGAACAGTACAATCCTCAAAGCGATAGGCGATGTCAGCAAGGCACTGGCCACCATCGCCAAAACCTGATCACGGGTCTGATGCAGCTTTGGGTGACAGGTTTGACCTGCCCCACGTCCTGGGTTCCAGTTCTGGTGGCTAACTGACGGCCCTTCACGGAAGGCTGACAGTCATGCCTCGCCCCTATCCTCCGGAGTTCCGGGCGCGGGCCATCGCCCTGGTCCGGGCCGGCAAGCAGGCCAAGCGGGCCGCCGTCGAACTCGGTATCCATCCCGTCACGTTGTCGAAGTGGCTGCGGCAGGACGACATCGACCACGGGCGGCGGCCGGGAACGCCGTCGAGCGAGTCCGCCGAGCTGCGGGCCGCCCGCCGACGGATCCGTGAGCTGGAAACCGAGCTGGGGATCGTCCGGCAGGCGGCGACGTTCCTCGACCAGGACAAGCCCCACCCAAAAGGCTCTACCCGGTGATCGACCGAATCGTCGATGCCGGGGCACCGGTCGACCGATGCTGCCGGATCCTTGGCGTCGCCCGGCAGAACTACTACAAGCACAAACGCACACCGACCACCCCGCGGCAGCTGCGACGGGACTGGCTGACCAGGCTGATCAGGGAGGTCCACGTCGCCTCCCGTGGCACCTACGGCTACCGCCGCATCCACGCCGAACTCACCCTGGGCATGGGCATCCAGGTCTGCACCAGAACCGTGTCGGTGCTGATGACACAGGCCGGGATCCACGGCCTGCCCGGACCGGTGCGCATCAAGCACCTGCGCGGCATCGTCAGTGCCGGTGACCTGGTCAATCGCAAGTTCCACCGGTTGCGTCCCGACGAGCTGTGGGTCACCGACATCACGCAGCACCGCACCAGGGAAGGGTGGGTCTACTGCACGGCGGTGCTGGACGCGTTCAGCCGCAGGATCGTGGGCTGGTCCATCGACTCACGGGCGGACGCCACCCTCGTGGTCAACGCGCTGGACATGGCCATCCGCAACCGCCGTCCCAAGCCGGGCGGGATCGTGCACGCCGATCACGGCACCCAGTTCACCTCCTGGGTCTTCGGGGAGCGGATCCGCTCCGCCGGCCTTCTGCCGTCGTTCGGCACCGTCGGGGACGGCCTGGACAACGCGATGATGGAATCGTTCTGGTCCTCGATGCAGATCGAACTGCTCAACCGCAAGCGCTGGAAGACCCGGGTCGAACTGGCCAACGCGATCTTCGAGTTCGTCGAGATCTTCTACAACCGCCAGCGACGACACTCAGCACTGGGCTACCGCACCCCCATCGAGTACGAACTACTCTCCAAGAACGACACCATCTCTGCTGCCGGTTAGTCACCGCGACTGGAGCCCAAATGGTGGGGCAGGTCAAACCTGTCACCCAAAGCTGCATCAGACCCGACCCGCTTCGGCCCAGCGAGAAACTGGCCTCACCGGCTACACGTGACCCACGCCCAGATGGATCAGGTGCGACAGCACACCGGCACGGAGTTCGACACCATCGTCGACTACATCGCGGCGTCGCTCGAACTCCCGCCCACACGCGCGGGCCGGCTCCCCACGGACGCCCTCGATCTGAGCCTCGCTGCGCACTACGGCACCAGGGCCGAATGCCAGCCCGCGGAAGTTGACGCAGCATGGGACATCGTCTTCGGCATCCACGTCTACCGGGGCCAGCAGTTCTCTGACGTGCTGCGATGCCTTGTCGCCGCACGCACCGCTTGCCGGGCGCGGAACGGCCTCTCCGCCTACCTCGCCCGACCATTCCGGCGCCTTGGCCCGGTCGGCCGCCCGCCCGGCCGGGCAGACGCTACGGTGGTGGCCTAGGCCGAGAACGCTGGCAAGGAGGCGCCCGATGATCGAGCAGCCGTGGACTATCGACGCCATCGCCCATGCCATCCCCGCTGCCGACACCCGGCAGACGTTTCTACGTGAGGTCAACCTCACCCCGCTGCCCGAATTGCCCGACGTGCTTGCACGCTGGCAGCGCTTCGTCGAACGCTGGCGCGGGGAGACCGTCCCTCGCCTCGACGGCATCCTGGAATACGCGCGCGACCACGGCGGCGAGCTGCCCCCCGAGTACGCGGACGACGGCAGCACCAGCGACTTCCTCAACCAGCTGCGCGACAACGTAGCGAAACGGCAGACTAACGCGGCGTGACCTACGAGCTCATCGTCCCACCCAGCATCCGGCGCCAAATCGCCACGCTGCCCGTGGCCGACCAAGCCGAGCTCATCACCCTCTTCGACCGGCTCCCCAGCGAAGCCGAGCAGATCACCGACACCTACGGACTCGAAGTCCCCGACAGTCCCGTCCGCATGCGCACCGCAGGACTCAGCCGGCTCATCGTCGTAGTCACCATCAACGACAACGAGGTCACCGTCACTGTCGTTGAGATCACCCCCCCGCTAGGTGGTAGCTGACGAACAGCGGGCCAACGCGCGCCCCAGCCGACACAGGACCATCCTGGAAGAGCACGCCCAGGAGGTCGCCATGGCGGATCTGGTGGATCTGGGACAGCTCATCGGTGGGGGAGTAACGGTTGTTCTCGCTGGCATCGGCGTCTACACAGCCCTCCGTAGTACGGCGAAGGCGCGACTGCGGGACCTCGAGAACGCCTACTTCGAGCGCTACTGGGACATCATCGGCATGTTTGATCACGCAGCCCTCACCGCGCGGCAACCCCGTGGAGCGCGTCGACACCGCCGTGGTCACGCACGCTGCTGCACTACAGATCGACCCAGCCCGGACCAGGTCTCAGACGACTCTGGCATTCGCAAGGCATGCGTGCTGTACCTGCGCCTCTGCGAAGATGAGCTCCGCCTCCGCGAGGCGCTCGAAGGAAGCTGCGGAAGCAGGAACAGGTAGTACAGACTGCTCAGGCAGTGCGAACCCATCTTCGACGACGATGAGATGAAGGACCCCATCGCTTTCGATCGGTGGCGGGACCGTGCTTCGTGCCGATGGCGTGGAGCAACCCGCTCACCTACGGCAGACGAACGGCGGTGCCGGCGACGCACCGGCCGGAAGTAGCGTGAATCGGCAGCTCAGGCACAGCATCTTCACCGCCGGAACAGTCGACGGAGCCGAGCGTCACCACGACGATGAACACCCCGGGAACGTACCTGCTGCCCAAGGGGGGCTAATGCTGGCCAAGAAGCTCAACTGGAGTAGGTGGCGCCGTCACGTTCAGGCTGCCACCCCGGGAGCCCTGCACAAGCCGCTCTGGTGCTGCGAAGCGGAAGCCGACGGCACGGCAGACGGCCAGAACCCGGGAGTCGACGGACGCAACCCCGGAGCAGACGGCCGAAACCCCGGAGCCGATGGGGCCAACCCCAACGGCTGCTGACAGCCCCACTGAGGTTCCCCCCGTGACCTGGACAGACTGATACTGGGACGGAAGGTCCCGGAGGAAGCAGTCACAGGTAGTGAGCAAGAAGAGCAATACGAGTAAGCGGTACACGGCCGAGTTCAAGCGGGACGCGGTCGCGCTGGCGCTGTCGTCAAGCAAGACGGTCACCGAGGTCGCCCGGGACCTGGGCGTGAGCCCGGAGGGCCTGCGGAACTGGGTGAAGCAGGCGAAGATCGACCGGGGCGAGGGGCCGGCCGGCGCACTGACCACGGCCGAGCGCGAGGAACTGGCCCGCCTGCGCCGCAAGGTCCGTGAGCAGGAAGCCACGATCGAAGTGTTGGGAAAAGCGACCGCCTTCTTCGCGCAGCAGAAGACGACGTAGCTGCGCGCTACGCGTTCATCGATGCGGAGAAGGCGTCCGAGAGCAATCCGGGTGGCCGTCCGGTGGCGTTCCTGTGCCAGGCGCTGAAGGTGTCCCGCTCGGCGTACTACGCCTGGCGGGATGCGAGGGCCGCCGTCAGGGCGCGACAGCTCGCGGAAGGTGAACTCGTCGGCGTGATACGGGTGTTGCACGCCGGCTCGCGGGGTGCCTACGGCGTCCCGCGGATCCATGCTGCCCTGCGCCGGGCCGGGCGGGTGGTCAACGCGAAGAAGGTCGAGCGGCTGATGCGCGAGCACCGCATCGTCGGGATTACCCGGCGCCGACGGCGCGGGCTGACCCGGCAGGCGAAGAAGGGGCGGTGTTCGCCGCCGACCTGATCCGGCGGGACTTCACCGCGCCGCGGCCGGGCATACGTCTGGTCGGCGACATGACCGAACTGGTCACCGCCGAGGGCAAGGTCTATCTGGCGACCTGCATCGATCTGGCCACGCGTGAAGTGATCGGCTGGGCGATGGCGGACCATCACCGGGCCGAGCTGCCGGTGGCGGCGCTGCGGATGGCAGCCGGCCGGGGGCGGCTGGAGGACGGCTGCGTCATGCACACCGACCGCGGATCGGAATACACGAGTGAGGAATTCCGCACAGGGATAAGGGAGTTGGGTATGCGGCAATCCATGGGCCGTGTCGGCTCCTGTTACGATAATGCCGCAGCGGAAAGCGGGTTCGCCGTGCTGAAATCCGAGATCGGCACCAGCGTATGGGCGACCCGGGCCGAAGCCCGCGCCGATGTCTTCCGCTTCATCGAGGTCGAGTACAACCGCAGCAGACTCCGCCGGCACCCCGAGTTCGGGTACATCACCCCACTCGAAACTCGCGCCCGACTGCAGCACGACTTCACCCCGCAGCGTAAGTACCCGCTGTCCATGGCCATGGGGGAACTTCAAACGGCCCGCTCTGCGCGCCTTGGTGGAGGCCAAGCTTGCTTTGTGCTGGTCGTCCGAGCAGATCGCAGGATGGCTGCGACGACAGTTTCCTGGTGACGCCTTCATGCAGATTTCGCACGAAGCGATCTAACTCTCGCTCTACGATCCCCGCCGGCGCCAGGCGATCGACCGCAGCCTCACCCAGAAGCTGCGGTCAGGCAGGCCCATGCGCCGTCCGAAGATCGCCCGCCGGCCCACGGGGCGGGGCATCATCCGCGGCATGGTGTCCATCACCGCCCGCCCCTCCGAGGTCGAAGACCGCAAGTTCCCGGGCCATTGGGAGGTGACCTCGTGATGGGCACCCGGCCCTCGGCCGTTGCCACGCTCGTCGAGCGCAGCAGCCGCTACACGGCCATCGTCGCGCTGCCCGACGGCATCAAGGCCGAGCAGTCTCACGGTCCGCCCGCCGCGGTCGGCAACGACACGTGCCCGTCAGCCCTTCGGCTGCAGCACCTGCCCGACCTTGACCGCCACGACCTCGACCGCGGTGCAGCCGGCGGCCTCGAGCTCGGCTTTCCGGTCTTCGGCGCTGCCCTTGTCGTAGTGGCAGACGGGGGCATGGTTTCTGCCGTCGCTGTCGGTCCAGGTCAGCCGTAGTCATCCATCGTGATCGCCATATCGACAATCATGGACACGGCACTGACAATCCCGCCGGTGTACATGCGTGTGCCCTCCCGTATCGCGGGAGGGCACGGCGCGCGAACGGCTACTCGTCGTCGTTGCGCAGGGAGTCGCGGACGCCTTCCGCCTTGTCGCGGACGCTCTCGACGCCGTCCTTGGCCTTGCCGCGGGCCTGGTCGGTCTGCCCTTCGGTCTTCATCCGGTCGTTGCCGGTGACCTTGCCGGCCATCTCCTTGGCTTTGCCCTTGGCCTTGTCCATGGCGCTGTCGCCCATGACTACTCCCTTGCGTGGTGGGGCTGAGGATTCCTGCCACGGTATGAGCGCCTGGTGGGGGGCCGCATCTGGAGCGGTCGCTGAGCGTGCCGGAAGCTTCCGTTGTGCCTAGGCTGGGGTTCTCGGGCTGTCTCGGAGGTACGTCATGCCCCACACGGTCTGGTCGGGGGCCATCAGCTTCGGCCTGGTCACTTCTCTGAACTGCAGTTAGAGATTGCCCCGTAGACGCCAGCGCGAGAACACGGCCAACACCTTCGGTGGCTTGGAGTAGGGCCTGTGGCATCTCATCGGTTCGTGGGTCGCGTTCGACCTGTGAGGGCGACGCCGGGTGAGGTCACGGTCGTGGGCCTGACAGGGCGTCCATGAGGAATCCGATGAGTTGGTGGGCCTGTTCTCGGGTGGCGCACGCTGGCCGCGCTGAAATCGATCCGTGCTGCCCGGCCAGACGGCGCCCCGATCCACGTGACCCTGGACAACCTGTCCGCCCACAAAGACGCCGACATCCATCGCTGGGCGAAGAAGAACGCTGAACGGTCTGACGAATCCATGCGGTCGTAGCCCGAAGGTGCAGCAGAACACCGGACAGACGAATCACTCGTGCGTACGGCCTGACGCGGGCGAGGCGAGCATCGCTTTGAGGATACGTTGCAGCTCGACGCGGTCCTGGGGGGTAACCATCGCCAGCCTGCGGTCGTACTCCGCCGCGAGCGCTGCAAGTGCTCGATCGCGTGCTTGCGTGCCCTCGGCGGTCAGTACGAGCCGATGACGCCGCAAGTCCGCCTCGTCGATCTCGCGGCGGACAAAGCCCTTGGTAACGAGGTTGCGAACGTAGACCGTCACGCTCGCCTTGGGCAGCAGCAGCGCAGTCGCGATCTCGGCAGGGTACGGCGATGCCTCCACCTCGGCCAGGACGAAGAACTCCTTCGTCTCCAACCCGAGTTCCGCCAGCTCCCGGGTGCAGGCGTCCATCACGACGCCCAGCAGCCGCTGATTCAGCGTCCACAGCTGCGCCCCGTCGACCGGCATGCGAGTCTCCATTCAGGTGGTACGGTTTCGTATTAGTTCTAGATCGTACAAGATGCCATTCCGTACTGGACTCCTATGGAACAACAATCTCACCGAAGGAGCCACGCATGCTTAAGCACCTCACGATCCCGCGCGGACCGATCGAGCTCGCGGCCGACCTCCACCTGCCGGACAACGCCGACAGCACCGCGCCGCTGCGCGCCGTGGTGCTCTCCACGCCCGGCAGCAGCGTGAAGGAGCAGATCGGCGCGAACTACGCGTCCCGCCTCGCCGCCCGCGGCATCGCGGTGCTCGTCTTCGATCCGGCTCACCAAGGGCAGAGCGGAGGCGAGCCCCGCGACTTCGAAGACCCCTACCGCCGCGGTGAGGACCTCTCCTACGCCATCGACGCACTCGGCACGATCCCCGGCATCGACCCGCAGCGCATCGGCGTCCTCGGCATCTGCGCCGGCGGCGGCTACGCCGTGCACACCGCCCGCACGGACCACCGCATCAAGGCGGTCGGAACCGTAGTCCCCGGCAATATGGGCACCTCGTTCCGCAGCTTCCAGCCCGACGGCCCGGCCGCCGCACTCGACGCCCTCGCCGACGCGCGCATCGAAGAGACACGCTCCGGCGAGATGACCCGTGTGAACTGGCTGCCCGACACCCTGGAGGACGCCGCGGCAGCCGGTCTGACCGACATCGACACCACCCAGGCCATCACCTACTACCGCACCGAGCGGGGTGGCTGCGAGCACTCCACCAACCGCCGCCTCTCGCGCAGCGACTCCCTCCTGCTCGGCTACGACGCGTTCCACCTGGTCGACCAGCTCATGACCCAGCCACTGCAGGTCATCCTCGCCGGACGCATCGGCAACACCGGCTCCTACGAAACCGGCATGCAGCTGTGGAAGCTGGCCCCCAACCCCGTCGACCTCATGGTGATCGACGGCGCCGGCCACTACGAGATGTACGACGAACCCGAATACGTCGACGCCGCCGTCGAACGACTCACCAGCTTCTATGCGAACAACCTGTAAGACCGTGTCCTATGTGGTGAGGCGGACGAGTCGTTTGTAGCGGCACATGGCCGCGGCGAGGCCGAGAAAGCCCAGGTAGTTGCGTGGATTGCGTTCGTAGCGGGGGCTGAGTCTGCGGTAGCCGGACAGCCACGACATCGTGCGCTCGAGCACCCACCTGCGGTGGCCCAGTCGTTCGCTGGATTCGATGCCCTTACGGGCGATACGGACACCAAAACGTTTGCCGCGTAACCATTTCCGCAGGTGAGGGATGTCGTAGGCCTTGTCGGCATGCAGCCGCTGGATCTTGAAGTACCGGCCGCGGTGGGGGTCGTGTCTCGTGTGGTGACCGGTCACCATCGGCTTTGGCCCTCGCTGTCATGGACATTCCCACCCGAGACACCGACCAGGAGGGCCAGTCCGTTTGCGTCCGACAGGACGTGCATCTTGGAACCCGGCTTGCCCCGGTCCACGGGGCTCGGACCTGTGTGTTCGCCCCCTTTTTGGGCCCTGACGTGGGCGTAGTCGAGTACGCCACGGGAGAGGTCGACGAGGTCAGCGTCGTCCAGCCGGTGCACAATCGCCTCGTGCAGACGGCCCCACACCCCTGCCCGTGACCAGATCACGAACCGTCGGTGGGCCGTCGACTTCGATATTCCGAAGCACGGCGGCAGCATGCGCCAGGCGCACCCGCTAACCAGTACATAGATGATCGCGGCAAACACCGTCTCATCAGGCGTGTTCTGCGTACCACCGCCCTGCCCACGGACCTTCGACGGTGGGATCAGCGGCCTTGCGTTCTCCCACAAACCGTCCGGCACGATCCAGCCCCATACCGGTTCAACGTCCGCCTCACCGCACAGGACACCGCCCAAGAGGCCGCGCTGAGCGTCACACGGACTGCAAGGCCCGGGAGGCTATTTGAGAGCGGCGGAGGCCAGGCGTAGTTCTCGGAAGGCCTGGTCAAGCTGGTCGTGGAGGGGAACTGACGGTTCCTGCATCCACCGATGAGTGGCCGCAGCGAAGGTGTCCATGGCGACTTGCGCACACAAGGGAGCCGTGCGGGCATCGACGCCACGGGCCTTGAGGGCATCGGTCAAAGCTTCGACCAAAAGGGCCCGCTTGGCCAGAGAGCGTTCCTGGAGAGCCGGGGTTTGGGCGATGAGCCGGGCGCCGGGCTCGGTGAGCGGGCGGTTGCGTTCGAACAGGGGCACCGTTTCTTGGAAGGCAGCGCGCAGGGTGGGCAGCGGTTTCATGCCGTGCGGAACGGCTGCAACGGCCTGGACGAGCCGGTCGCGTAGTTCGCTCTCTCCGTCGAAGAGCATCTCGCGCTTGTCGGCGAAGTGGCGGTAGAAGGTGCGCTCGGTGACACCAGCACGTGCAGCGATCGCTTCCACGGGCGTCTGGTCGAAGCCGTTCGCCAGGAACAGTTCGACTGCGGCCTGCTGGAGGCGCCGACGTGCGTCTTCCCCACTTCTAGGCATGAGCGCATCCTAACATTTACGTCAGAGCCTGACACGGTGTAGCGTCAGACTATGACGCTTAAGGTGTCGGTCTCTGACGCTAATTCGGGCGTCGCCGTCCCCCATGCGCGCCGCGGAGGTCACTGGATCATGAAGACATTTGTCATTGCTGGCGGAAACAGCGGCATAGGGCTCCAAGCGGCTCGTGAACTCCTGGCCGCGGGCCATCGCGTCGTCCTCCTGGGGCGAGACAAGCTGAAGGGTGAGACGGCTCTGGAATCATTCGGCCAGGCTCGTGACCGGGCGAGCTTCCTCCCCGTGGACCTTTCGACCCACGACGGCGTCCGGGACACGGCGCGGCGGGTCGATGAACTGACCGATCGCATCGACGGGCTGCTGCACTCGGCGGCTGTGTTCGACACGAGCGACACCAGGACAGCCGACGGCCTCCCGCTCTTCTTTGCCCTGAGCTACCTCAGCCGCTACCACCTGACACAGCTGCTCGTCCCGAAGCTGCTTCTGGCAGAGCACCCCAAAATCGTCATGCTCACGGCGAATCTGAGCAAGGTTCCCAAGCTCGACCCGGAACTGTTCCCGTATTTCGAACGGTTCAATTTCCGGACGGCGGTCTCTCAGGTCAACGGCGCGTGCATGTACTACGCGGACTACCTCACCAAGACCCACCCGAAGATCTTCGCCGGCTGCGTAACCCCCGGGCTCGTCAGGACCGGCATCTTCGACCAAGCCCCTTGGTTCGTCAAGGCCTATGTCGCGCTGACCGCGCCACTGCTGGCCAACAGTGTTGAAAAGGCAGCACAGAACGTCGTGCAGGCGCTCCTTGCCGGCGAAGGGGCTTCGGCTTTCATGTGGAACAAGCCCGGTATCTTTCAAGACAGGTACGCCATCCGCACGGATGCTGTGATCCAAAAGGCCGTGATGGATGCGTCTCGCCAAGTCACGGGAGCCTGAAGAGCCCCGCATCCCCGATCACCCCCGCCCCTACTCAGCCGTTCACTCGGTACGACCGACTGGCAGGTCACCACGAGGGCCCGGCAATGTGCGTTGCTCGCTCGCCCGCCATGGGCTAGACATGCTGGGAACGATCATGGCGGCCTCACCGCGCAGGACACGGTCTGAACCGTTCCGGGTTCGGTAGAGATCTCAGATACTGGGTGTGACCTGGGGTTTCGTGGTGTTGAGGTAGTGGTTTGCTTCGTATTCGACGGGTGGGATGTGCCCTATCTCACCGTGGAGTCGGCTGTGGTTGTACCAGTCGACCCACTCGGCGGTGGCCAGCTCGACCTGGGACAGCGTCCTCCAGGGCCGTTGCGGCTTGATCAGCTCGGTCTTGTAGAGCCCGATGGTCGACTCCATCAGGGCGTTGTCCAGGGCATCCCCGACCGAGCCGATGCTCGCCGCAATGCTGGCGACGTCGAGATGTTCGGCCGGCTTGAACGAGGTGTACTGGGACCCGGCATCCGAATGATGTATCAACTCGCCCCGCACATAGTGGTGTTGATCGCGGTCGCGCCGCCACAGGGCCATCTCCAGCGCGTCCAGAGCGAGCCGGGTTTCCTTCGTGCTGGCCGCCGACCAGCCGACGATGCGGCGCGAGAAGGTGTCCACGACGAAGGCGACGTAGACGACACCGGTCCAGGTCGCCATGTGGGTGAAGTCCGCGACCCAGCAGCGGTTCGGTGCGTCGGCGACGAAGTCGCGGTCGACCAGGTCCGGCGCCCTGGGCGCGGCCGGATCCGGGGTCGTGGTGATCACCTTCTTGCCGCGGACGGCGCCGGTGATGCCGAGGTCGCGCATGAGGCGTTCGACGGTGCAGCGGGCCACGGGATGGCCCTGCCGATTCAGGTGCCGCCAGATCTTCCTGGCGCCGTAGACCCGGTAGTTGGTCTCGTACGCATCCCTGATCAAGGGCTTCAGCTCGGTGTCACGGATGGTGCGGGCCGCGGGTGCGGCCTGGCGTTTGCGGTGGGCGTAGTAGGTGGAGGGTGCGATCTTGCAGTCGTGGTCGGTGAGGACCCGGCAGATCGGCTCGACGCCGCCGAAGCGGCCCTTGTGCTCGTCGATGAACGCTACGAGCGTGTGTGTGGCCGGTCGAGCTCGGCGATGCTTCTATGTCAAGCAGCCTGCGGAAGTTCCTGGATGATCTGCTGGTCGTCACGGGCCGCCTCGTCGGCCAGCAGGGCCCGGAAGACCCGGTCGGAGATTCGGCGTCGCAGCAGCCGCAGGGCCTCCTTCACGGTCTTTCCCGCGGCGATCTGCCTGGCGTAGTACGCGGCACCACGCCCCTCCCTGCGGACTTGGGTGACCGCAGCCATGTGCAGGGCGCTATTGATGGTGCGGTTGCCTCCCCGGTTGAGGCGGACGCGGACCGTATTGGAGGACCAGACGGGGATAGGGGCGGTGCCGTTGAACCGGGCGAAGGCGTCCTTGGACTTGAAGCGGGCGGCCCCGGCGGTCTCCCCGAGAATCATCGCCGCCGACAGGACCCCGCATCCGGGCACCGCCAGCAGGTTCGGGGCCAGTTTGCGCACCAACTGCCGTAGCTGGGACTCCATCGCGTTGATGCGCACGGTCAGGCGCCGGCATTCCTGGACCAGGTCCAACGCGATCTCCGCCACCACGCCGCACCAGTCGGCGAGGTCCGCTTCCAAGCTGTCCAAGACACACAGGCGCTTCAGGCCGCGCGAAGGGACGGCGAGCTCGGGGTCGATCTCGTGCAGGAACCAGCGCAGTTTGTTGGCGATGGCGGTGCGCTGTCGGACCAGGGTGCGGCGGTGATCGGAACGGAGCTTGACAGCGCACGGATCTCCGCGTTCACCGCAGCAGCAGAGCGCACAGGCCCAGGGGCCGGGGGAGTGGGGGGCATGTGGACCACGCTAGTCCGCCCCACTGACAGTGATCCATAGGGCAGCGAAACCGGCATATTCCGATCACGTGCCGAGGACGTCCATCAGGTGATCGTCGAGATCCTGCACCCAGTCCTCCCGCCGCCACGGCCGCAACTCCCGGCGGGCACGACGCAACCGGATCGCAGGCACTCGGCCGCCCGTCGTCGACGCCGCGGTCACGCACTCGTGCAACAGCCCAGCCGCATCCCGGGGCTCACCCATGCGGATCCGGGCGAGGGCCTGGTCGGTGCGCACGATCGCCCGCTGCACCTGCTCCCGCCGCCCCTCCAACGCTGCGACCGAGTGAGAGAACTGGTCGTGCGCCACCGACGGATCCCCCACCCACAGCTGGCAGACGCCCTCGAAGCCGCGCAGATGCCCGGCCGTGAACGACGTCGCCGACGGGTCGCTGGTGTGGTCGGCTTCCATGTCGTACCAGGCCAACCCCAGCGCAGCGTCCGTCTGCCGGTCGAGGCCCGCCCGTGCCGCGATCTCCGCCTGCAACGCATGCGCCCGCGCCCGCACCAGGACGCTGTCCCCGGAGCGGGCCGCACGGACCGCCGAGTCGACGAGCGCACGCGGCTGGTCCAGCCCGTCCTGCGAGTACAGGGTGACGAGGGCGTGCGACATGTGAACCCGGGCCTGCCGCCACGGCTCCAACAGCTCACCGGCCTGCCGGGTGGCTTCCCGGTAGAGGGCGCGGGACGCGGTGTCGTCACGGGTCTCGAACGCGAGTCGGCCGGCGAGGGTGGAGGCGGCGACCGCAGTGTCCCTTAAACGTGGCAGGAGCTCGACAGGCACAGGCCCGGCAAGCAGCCGCCGACACGCCTCCACCGTGGGGGACAGCAGCAGTTGAAGGCGCACGAACGGCAGGCTGCCGACCTCCGAGTTGACGTTCACGACCGCCGCCGACAGGGCCTCGCACACGGTGTCGTCGGTACGGGACGGGTCCGCTATCGCCGCGGCGAGCGTGTCCTGGGCGCCCGGCGTGAGGAGCGCCAGCATGCCCGCCCCGCCCTGATCGGTCACCGCACGGATGACCGCGGTCCGCGCATCGGCGACCTGCCGCTCCGACTCTCCGAACAGGCCCAACGCGTGGAGGAGTTCCGCAAGGTCGGAGCTTGCGCCGAGCGACGCCTGCCCGCCGGGTGTGCGCGCGTACACGTGCGCGAGGAGCAGCTGGTAGCGGCCGTCGGGCATAGCTGTTCCGGCTTCCCACCGGGACACGTTGCGCTGCACCGAGGCGACGGACGGCATGTGTCGCAGATGCAGTGCCGTAGCCGAGTCGAGGAGCGCGTGGGCGAGCCCGGACAGGGACAGGCCGCGCCGTGTGCGCAGCCGCTTCAGTGCGGCAGCCCCCGCCGTTCTGTCGTCCACTCAGCCATCATGGCGCGAAATACCCCTAGATGGGGACGATCAATCGAGGACGCCCCAGCTGGGCGCAGTAGTTGAGGGTCTGCCACGTCCCCGACTCCGCCTCATCCCGGTGCGGAAACCCGACCACCATCGACGCCCGGTCGACCATGTACCGGTTCCGCTCGTGATACGCCAACGACCGCAACTCGACCGCCTTCAACTCGATGATGCCCTTGATGCGGTCCCGGCTACGGGTGATGGCCTGCCGGGCTTCGGCCGGCTGCTGGTCGACGCGGCCCGGCACGACGATCGTGATGGCGGCCTGAGTGTTCCCGGCGAGCCACAGCAGGGCGAGGCTGTCGATGCCTTTCGCGCCGCCGATGTAGAAGTGCGCGTCGGCGAACGGGCCCAGGTAGTCGGCGAACAGGTCCGCGTACTCGGCGGGGCTGCGATGCCCTGTGTTCCGGGTCCCGGTGACAGCCACCGTCCGCATGATCAACTCCGTGTCACTGGATGTCATATCCCGTACCCCACCAGCCCATTGAGATCGTCTTCACGTGGACACCGACCTGCAAAACCTAGTCGACGAACTCAAAGCGCGCGGCCTCACCATCGCCGTCTGCGCACCCGAGAACCGCCTCCAGGTCACCAACCCGATCAGCAGCCTCCTCTCCGAAGAAGTCGTCCTCCGACGCGGCCACTACGTAACCGGGTTCGACTACGAGATCGGCGACCGCGGCAACGAAACCGCATGCGCCGACCGCATCGCCTACCTCCTCGGAGCCACAGTCGAGGCAGCGCCATGACCGTCATCCACGAGCCCCGACACTGCTGCCACTGCGGCAAGCTCACCAACGATGCCGTCGTCGTCGCGCGCGCCACGTCCAGCGGCACCGGGCGCGCCGTGTACGCCTGCCCCGAGCACGCCCGCAACTACCGAACCGACGAGGGGAGGCGGACGTGAAAACCCACCCGCGCGTCGAGATCACCCACGTGTGCTTCATCCGCAAGCCCGGCGACGTCATCCGATGCACCGAGCCACCCGCGCACGACGGCGACCACTACGACTACTTGTCCGGCGTCACCGACTCGAAGGGGCGCCGGCCGGGCGTGCGGTGGCCGTGGCGCGACGGCGAGACCCAGTTCGACTGAACTCCCGCCCGCCACCTACGGCGGTTTTCCGGTGGCGGGCGGGCCTCCACGCACTACGTGGCATGACGGGTGGTACACACGGGGTGTGAAAAGAGTGCCAGGACTCTTGTACTGTGCACGGGTTACGGCATATGACATTGAACGCGAAAGTAAGAAGCGCCCGCCGTGCCCAGACCCCGCGCGACCCGTCCCTAGTGGAGGAGGTCGGCAACGTGCACCCGCAGCGCGTGCGCAACGTGCAGCAAGTGGCTGAGCTTCATCTCCTGGCCGGCTTCCATCCGTTGGATGGTGCTGCGGTCCAGGCCGGACTCGTGGGCCAGGGATTCCTGGGTCATGTTCAGGTGCAGGCGCCGGACGCGAATGCGGTGGCCGACGGCCTGTCGGGCAGGTCGTGGCGTGTGTACCGAAAGCGCGGAACACAGAGCGTAGTTGCATCCGATTTACACACCCCATGCAGTCACTACACCCTCAACTGGCGCACCATGCTCGCCAAGGGCATCGCGGTCGTCGGCCCCACGGTCAAGCTCGAACTCGACATCCAGGCCATGTACCGCAGCGCGGACACGCCCACGCCGCCGGAGTAGGCGAGGCGGGGCGCAGCCGCCGGGCCGCGCGGCCCGGCGTCGCCGCGTGGGGTGACCTCAGACCCCCTTCAGGACGCGATCGAGCGCAGCCCGGCCGGCGGGGCCCCAGTGCGGCTTGCCGCCGGGAAGGCCGCGGGCTCCGTTCTGGCCCATGAGCATCAGGAAGAGGCTCTTCACGGCGGCCAGCCCCCGGGCGCGCCGGATCGCCGCCTCATCCGCTCGCTCGTAGGTGTCGAAGAACCGTGCGGCCGTGCCCGCGGGGAGCAGCACCCATGCGGCGGCGAGGTCCCACGCAGGATCGCCGGCGGAGAGATCGCCGAAGTCGACGATGCCCGCGAGCGTTCCGTCCGAGACGACGACGTTCGCGGGGTGGAGGTCGCCGTGCACCCACACCGGCGGGCCGTGCCACGCGTCGGCCGCGACGGCGTCGTCCCAGACGCCCCGGACGTCGGCGGCGATGTCGGCGATGTCGGCGGGGGCGACGGCCTGGAGGAAGTTCTCGAAGCCGTCCGTGCCGTCCCTGGGGTGGCCGCCGCGGTCCGTGGCGACCGGCGCCCCGGTGGGCGCCTCCACGTGGAGCGCCCGGAGGAAGCCCGCGAGCGTGTCGGCCGCGTGGGCGCCGCGGCTGATCGAGCCGTGGTCCAGCGGCTCGCCGGGAACCCACGTCATCACGGTCCAGTGCTTGGGGAAACGCTCGGACGGTTCGCCGAACCGCACCGGGGTCGGCACCGGGAGCGGCAGGCGCGGAGCCAGCTCGGGGAGCCACCGCCGCTCCTTGAGCTGGAGCTCCGGCGTGGGGTCCATGCGCTGCATGCGCACGGCCAGCCCGTCCCCGAGGCGCCACATTCGGTTGCCCCAGCCGCCCGCCACCTCGCGGACGGGCAGCCCCGCGAGGTCCGGATGCTGCTCGAGGAGCAGGTCGCGGACCAGGTCTGCGGTGATCTCGATCTCGGTGTCGGTCATGCGAAGCCACAGTACTGAGGCGGCGGGCGGCTCGCGGTGGCTCTCGTTCCTCGCTGGGTGTCAGGCGTCCGCTCGCGGCCGGGCGGCCCCCATGGAAGGGTTAACAGGCGAAATGCCCGTTTCCTCCCCGGGAGGTCCCATGTCCTCGAAGCGTCGTCGGAAGAAGAAAGCGCGCCGTAAGCACGCGGCGAATCACGGCTCTCGTCCGCAGTCCTGACTGCGGAGGCGGCCGCGGGGCGGGGTCACGCGCGCTGCGCGACCCCACCGCCGATCGCGGCCGCCCACTCCGTGACCAGCGTCTCGTACTCGGCGCGGTCCTCGGGGTTCAGGTGCCCACCCGTGCGCGCCCACAGGTCACGAATCTGCTCGTTGACCACGTCGGCGGACCGGACGGTGCGTGGGGCTGGGATGGCGGACATGTGAAAGAGCGTAGGGGATCCGTACGCCTATTCGCTGCGGTCCGTCACGTGGCTATCGCCATGTGTGAGTTTCGTCATGCCTGTCAACCAGATGACTCCTGTCCCGGTCAAGTCGCCTGGTCCCGTACGCCACTTCAGCCCTTGCGGCCCACCGCCCCGTACATCGGGACCGGAGAGCCGTCCCGGTCCTCGTCGACGGCCAACTCCGGGTGCCAGTCCGGGAGCCAGACCACACCGGGGTCCATGAGTTCTAGTCCGGCCCCTGTGAAGAACTTCGTCATCTCCGCGTGCGTGCGCGGCGCGAGCGTGACCCCGCCGGCCGCGTACATGTCGATCGCCTGCTGCGTGCGCGACGGGTCGTAGTCCGACGCCACATGGGACAGGACCAAGTGGCTCCCGGAGGGCAGCGCGTCGACGAAGGTGCGCACGATGTCGTACGCGCCCTGATCGTCCGGGATGAAGTGCAGGAGCGCGATCAGCGACACCGCGATCGGGCGCTCGAAGTCCAGGATCTCGCGGGCGAGTTCGAGGATACGGGCCGGTTCGCGGGCGTCGGCCTGGACGTAGCGGGTCACCCCCTCCGGCGTGCCGCGCAGCAGCGCCTCCGCGTGCCGCAGCACGATCGGGTCGTTGTCGACGTACACGACGCTCGCCTCGGGCGCCGCGAGTTGGGCGATGCGGTGCAGGTTCGGCTCGGTCGGGATGCCGGTGCCGATGTCGAGGAACTGGGTGACGCCAGTGCGCGCCGCGAGCATCCGGGTCGCGCGGTGCATGAACCAACGGTTGTGCCGCGCAACGTACTTGGACGTCGGCTCCAGCGTCGTGATCTGCCGGCCGAGCTCCTCGTCCACCGGATAGTTGTCCTTGCCGCCGAGGTACCAGTCGTACACCCGCGCCGGGTGCGGCCTGCTGGTGTCGATGCGCGGTGGAGTGGGGGAAGTGTCGGGCGTCGAGGGCATGGAGGTCAGCAACTCCCTTGTCGTCCGGGGATGTTCGGGCAGGTGCACGAGCATCCTGCCGTACGTGTGTGAAGTGTGTGGCCGCAATGGGAGAGGATGGCGGGTCGGAGTGGAATCTGCGACAGGAGCACCGCGCATGAGTGACGTCCCCCGGCGTCCCGCACGCCTCGACATCTCCCGGGCCACGCTCGACGACTGGCCCGTGATCCGCGGGTGGGCCGCCGACGAGGGCTGGAACCCCGGCCTGGCGGACGGGGTGAGCTTCTTCGCCCAGGACCCCGAGGGGTTCTTCCTCGGCCGGATCGACGGCGAACCGGTGTCGGCCGTCTCCGTCGTCAACTACGGGGACGCGTACGCCTTTCTGGGCTGCTACCTCGTCCGTCCCGACCTGCGCGGCCTCGGCCATGGCATCGCCACTTGGAAGGCGGGGCTCGCGCACGCGGGCGGGCGCACCGTCGGCCTGGACGGTGTCGTCGCCCAGCAGGGCAACTACCGCAAGTCCGGCTTCGAACTCGCCCACCGGACCGTCCGGTTCACCGGGATCGCGACCGGCGCAGCTCCCGGGACCGCCGACGGCGTCGTGCCGGTCGACGGCGATCTCGCGCCACTCCTCGCGTACGACAGCGGCTGCTACCCGGCGGACCGGCCCCGTTTCCTGGAGTCCTGGCTGACCACGGAGGGGCACGTGGCCCGCGCCCGTGTCGTCGGCGGGCGCGTCACCGGGTACGGCGTGCTGCGCGAGGGGCAGGACATGCCCCGGATCGGGCCGCTGTTCGCGGACACGGCGGACGACGCGCGGGCCCTGTTCGACGCGCTCGCTCCGGCGGGGCGGCCGGTCGGCCTGGATGTGCCCGCCTCGAACCCAGCGGCGGTCGCCCTCGCGGAGGGGCGGGGTCTCGTGCCGGGGTTCGAGACGGCGCGGATGTACACCGGGCCGGTCCGGGAGTTCGCCCAGGAGCGGGTTTTCGCCGTGACGACGCTTGAGCTCGGGTGAGGTGTTAGTCAGCTCTTGAGCTCGGGGGAAGTCGGCTCTTGAGCTGGGGTGGGATCAGCTGCGGTCCGCCTTCAGTGGCGCTACAGCCTCAGTCGCGCCCCGGCCCGTGGCCCCCATGGCCCCCATGGTCCTCGAACGTCCCGTGCCGCCCCGCCCCCGCCGCGAACCGTCCCGCCCCTTCGAGCGCCCCACCCAACACACCCATTCCGTACCGGAGTTCGGTGCCCATCGCCGCCGCCTCGTCCCGGCCGTGCTGTTCCCGCAGGGACGCCCGGTCGCTGCGCAGGCAGTCCTGCGGGAAGGCGGCGATCTGCGCGGCGAGCGTCTCCGCCGCCGCGCGGGAACCACCGGGCGGTGCGAGGCGGTTCGCGAGGCCGATCTCGTACGCCTCCCGTGCCGGTACGGGGCGGCCGGTCAGGATCAGGTCGCTCGCGCGGCTCTCGCCGATGAGGCGGGGGAGGCGGACCGTGCCGCCGTCGATGAGCGGGACGCCCCAGCGGCGGCAGAAGACGCCGAACACCGCGTCCTCCTCGGCGACCCGCAGGTCGCACCAGAGGGCGAGTTCGAGGCCGCCCGCCACCGCGTGGCCCGCGATCGCCGCGATGACGGGCTTCGTCAGGCGGAGGCGGGTCGGGCCCATCGGCCCCTCCCCGTCCTCCGCCACCCGGTTCCCGCGCTCCGTGCCGATCGCCTTGAGGTCGGCGCCCGCGCAGAACGTGCCGCCCTCGCCCCACAGCACGGCGACCCGCGCCTCGTCGTTCGCCTCGAACGCGCGGAAGGCGTCCGCCAGTTGGGCCGCCGTCGGCCCGTCGACCGCGTTGCGGGCCTCGGGGCGGGACAGGACGACCGTGGTGACCGGGCCTTGGCGTTCGACGCGGACGGGCGACATGAAGGGAACCTTTCGGAGGGGCGGGCTATGGCCGGCTATGGCCTGGTCCTAACGGCAGGTCCTAACGGCAGGACCGAACGACAGGACCTAGCTGACGGTGAGCTTCAGCTTCGCATCCGCCGTCGAACTGTTCCCCACGTACAGCTCGAAAGCGCCCTCCTCGACCCGGAATTCGCCGCTGGAGTCGTTCGTCCAGAAGCCCAGGTCCTCCGCGCCGAGCCGGAACCGGACCGTCGTCGACGCGCCCGCGTCCAGCGTGACCCGCTTGAACCCGCGGAGCCTGCGCACCGGTTGGGTGAGCGAGGCCGCCACATCGCGTACGTACAGCTGCGCGACCTCGTCGCCCGCGCGCGAGCCCGTGTTGCGGACCTCGACGGAGACCTCGAAGGTGTCGCCCTTGCGCAGCGCGGCCGCCGGGATCGAGGCGCGGCTCAGCTTCGGCGTGCCGAAGGCGAACGTCGTGTAGCTGAGGCCGTACCCGAAGGGGAACTGCGGGGTCGGCGGCAGGTCCAGGTACTTCGACGTGTACTTGTTGTCCTTGTCGTACGGGCGGCCCGTCGACTCGTGGTTGTAGTGGATCGGGATCTGGCCGGTCGTCCGGGGGAAGGACACCGGCAGCTTGCCGCCGGGGTTGACCGTGCCGAACAGGACGTCCGCGATCGCGTTGCCCGCCTCGATGCCGGGGTGCCAGGCCTCCAGGACGGCGGGCGCGCTGTCCAGCCAGTCGCCGACGGTGAACGGCCGGCCGCCCACCAGGACCACCACGAACGGCTTGCCGGTCTCCGCGATCGCCGCGATCAGCTTCTCCTGCGCGCCCGGCAGCGAGATGTCGCTGCGGGCCGCGGCCTCGCCGCTCATCGACGGCGGCTCGCCGACGACCACGACCGTGACGTCCGCCGACTTGGCGGCGGCCACCGCGTCGGCGATGCCGCTGGTGTCCTTGCCCTCCGGGTCGACGCCGCGCGCGTACGTGACCTTGGCGCCGGGCGCCGCCTTCTTCACGGCGTCGAGCACCTTCACCGAAGGGAACTTCTCGGCCGACGCGGGCACCACCCACGTACCCAGCAGATCCGAGGAATCGCCGAACGGGCCGACGACGGCGAGGGACTTGGCCGACTTCTTCAGCGGGAGCGCGCCCTGCTCGTTCTTGAGCAGGACCATCGAGCGGGACGCCGCCGTGCGCGCCGCCTTGCGGGCCTCCGCCGACGGTTCGTCGATCGCCTTCGACTCCTCCACGTACGGGTCGTCGAACAGGCCGAGTTCGTACTTCAGGCGGAGCACTCGGGCCACCGCGTCGTCGATCCGCCGCTCCTTGATCTTCCCGGCGCGCACCAGCTTCTTGCCGTTGGTGAGGAGGTTGGTGCTGGTCATCTCCATGTCGACGCCGGCGTTGAGGGCGAGCCGGGCCGCGTCCGCGCCGTCCTCGGCGAAGCCGTGCGCGATCAGCTCCTGAACGCCCGTGTAGTCGCTGACGACGAGCCCCTCGAACCCCCACTCCTTCTTGAGGATGTCGGTGAGCGTGTGCGCGTTGCCGTGCGCCGGGACGCCGCTGATCGTGTTGAAGGAGGCCATCACCGTGGCGACGCCCGCGTCCAACGCCGCCTTGAACGGCGGGAGATAGAGGTTGCGCAGACGCGACTCGGACACGTCGACCGTGTTGTAGTCGCGCCCGCCCTCCGCGCCGCCGTACGCCACGAAGTGCTTCGCGCACGCGGCGACGGTGTCCTTCGAGCCGTAGCCAGACCCCTGGTAGCCCTTCACCTTGGCCGCCGCCAACTGGGCTGTCAGATAAGGGTCTTCGCCGTTGCCCTCGGCGATGCGGCCCCAGCGCGGCTCGTGCGTGACGTCCATCATCGGGGCGAACGTCCAGTGCACACCGTTGGAGCGGGCCTCCTTGGCCGACACCTCGGCGTCCGCGCGGGCCACGTCCGGGTCGAAGCTGGACGCCTGGGCGAGCGGGATCGGGAAGTTCGTCCAGAAGCCGTGGATGACGTCGAGGCCGAGCAGCAGCGGGATGCCGAGCCGGGACTCCTCGACGGCGAGGCGCTGCAACTCGTTGGTGGTCTTCGCGCCGAAGATGCTGAACACCGAACCGACCCGCCCGGCCCGCGCCGCGTCCTCGACCGCCTTCGTCGTGCCCGAGCCCGGATTGAGGTCGTAGGACCAGGGGAGCTGCTGGAGCTGGCCCAGCTTCTCTTCGAGAGTCATACGTGCGAGGAGGCTCTGGACCTTGGCCTCGTACGGGTTCTGCTTTCCCCTGACCGCGGCGGTCGCGCCACTGGCCTGGCTGGTCACGACGGCACTAGCGGCGGCGGTAACGCCGATCGCGGACAGCAGGGTACGCCTGTGCAGCTGCGGCATGTGTTCGCTTCCCGATAGACCGAGGCCCGCAACTTGTGTGGCGGGCACAAGAATTGAAGCGAAGTTACGTTCCGGTTACCTGAGGGTCAAGAGATGCGACCGGGATGTCGGCCGGCGTTCGGCCTCGTTCGTGACCTTCGGTCTTGACCTCAAGATTGCTTGAGGTTCTAACCTCATCGACATGAGCATGGAGACCACAGCCTGGACGCAGCTGCACAGCGTCATGAATGCACAGGACGGCGGCCCGAAAGGCCGCCCCTTCGCCCGCGCGACCCTTCGCAGGATCGCCGTCTTCGCCCGGCCGCACCGGCGCCGCATCGCCCAGTTCGTGTTCCTGAGCATCCTGACCGCACTGCTCGCCGTGGCGACCCCGATGCTCGCGGGCACCGTCGTCAACGCGATCGTGAGCGGTCACGACGAGGGCCACGTCATCCGCCTCGCCCTCCTCATCGCGGTCATCGCGATCGCCGAGGCGGGCATCGGGCTGCTGGCCCGCTGGCTCTCGGCGAACCTCGGCGAGAGCCTCATCCTCGACCTGCGGACGGCCGTCTTCGACCACGTACAGCGCATGCCCGTCGCCTTCTTCACCAGGACCCGCACGGGAGCCCTGGTCAGCCGCCTCAACAACGACGTGATCGGCGCGCAGCGCGCCTTCAGCAACACGCTGTCGGGCGTCGTCGGAAACGTGGTCACGCTCATCCTGACCCTGGCCGTCATGCTGACGCTGTCCTGGCAGATCACGCTGCTCGCCCTCGTCCTCCTGCCGGTCTTCGTGCTTCCCGCCCGCCGCATGGGCTCCCGCATGGCCCGCCTCCAGCGCGAGGCCGCCGCGCACAACGCGGCCATGGGGACGCGGATGACCGAGCGGTTCTCCGCGCCGGGCGCCACCCTCATCAAGCTGTTCGGGCGCCCCGGCGACGAGTCGGCCGAGTTCGCGGAACGCGCGCGCCGGGTGCGCGACATCGGCGTCCGCACCGCCATGGCGCAGTCGGCGTTCGTCACGGCGCTGACCCTCGTCTCCGCGCTCGCACTCGCCCTGGTCTACGGACTCGGCGGCTGGTTCGCGCTGACCGGCACCCTGAAGGCGGGCGCGGTCGTCTCCCTGGCGCTGCTCCTGACCCGCCTGTACGCGCCACTCACCTCGCTCGCCGGCGCCCGCGTCGAGGTCATGAGCGCCCTCGTCAGCTTCGAGCGGGTCTTCGAGGTGCTCGACCTCAAGCCGCTCATCGACGAGAAGCCCGACGCCCGCGCGATCCCGGACGGCCCCGTCGCCGTCGAGTTCGACGACGTCCGCTTCGCCTACCCGTCCGCCGACAAGGTGTCGCTGGCGTCGCTCGAAGAGGTCGCCACCCTCGACACACGCGGCGGCGCCGAGGTGCTGCACGGAGTCTCCTTCCGCGCCGAACCCGGCCAGACGGTGGCGCTCGTCGGCTCGTCCGGAGCCGGCAAGTCGACCATCGCGTCACTGCTGCCGCGGCTCTACGACACCGATGGCGGGGCCGTCCGCATCGGCGGCCTCGACGTGCGCGACGCCAGTGCCGTCTCGCTGCGCGCCACGCTCGGCATGGTCACGCAGGACGGACACCTCTTCCACGACAGCATCCGCGCGAACCTGCTGCTCGCCCGCCCCGAAGCGAGCGAGAGCGACCTGTGGGACGTCCTGACCCGCGCCCGCCTCGACGCGCTCGTCCGCGACCTGCCGGACGGCCTCGACACGGTCGTCGGCGAACGCGGCTACCGCCTCTCCGGCGGGGAGCGGCAGCGCATGACCATCGCCCGGCTGCTCCTCGCCCGCCAGCGCGTCGTCATCCTCGACGAGGCCACCGCGCACCTCGACAACACCTCGGAGGCGGCCGTGCAGGAGGCTCTCGCCGAGGCGCTGGAGGGGCGTACGGCGGTCGTCATCGCCCACCGCCTGTCGACGATCCGGTCCGCGGACCAGATCCTCGTGGTGGAGGACGGGCGGGTCGTGGAGCGGGGCACGCACGAGGAGTTGGTGGAGAGCGGCGGCCGGTACGAGGAGCTGTACCGGACGCAGTTCGGCGGAGCGGAGGTCGCGGAGGCGGCGTGACCGGGCGCCGTGGTTGCGGTCTCGGGGCTCTGCCCCGGGCCCCGCTGCTCAATCGCCGCAGGGGCTTGATCTGCCCACCCGTCACAGGGGCGTGGAGTTCCCAATACGTCCGCACAGCAGGCCAGTTGGCAACTCCCGCCCAGCGTGACCGCGGGTTACCCTGATCGCATGCTGGTGGGCCGTACAGCGGAATGCGCGCGCCTCGCGGACCTCGTCGACGGGGCGCGCACCGGGCACAGCGCCGCCCTGGTCGTCCGTGGCGAGGCGGGCATCGGGAAGACCAGCCTGCTCGGCTACGCCGAGACCGTCGCCCGCGACCTCACACGGCTGCGCACACAGGGCATCGAGGCGGAGAGCGAACTGCCGTACGTGGGGCTCGCGGACCTGTTCCGGCCGGTCACCGACCACCTCGACCGCATCCCCGAACGGCAGGCGGCCGCCCTCACCGGCGCGCTCGCCCTCGGCCCGGCCGTCGCGCAGGACCGGTTCGCGGTCGCCGCGGGGACGCTCAGCCTGCTGGGCGCGATCAGCGAGTCCGGGCCGGTCCTCGTCGTCGTCGACGATGCCCAGTGGCTCGACCCGTACTCCCTGGACGCCCTTGCCTTCGCGACCCGCCGTCTGGGCCGCGAAGGCGTCGTCGCCCTGTTCGCCACCCGCGACACCGACGAGACGGCCTCCCGTCTCGCGCCCGTGGACTCCCTCAGCCTCCGGGGCCTCGACGCCGGGGCGGCGCGCGAACTCGTCGCCGAGGAGGCCGCGCAGCCGCTGCCTCCGCACGACGTCCAGTGGCTGCTGTCCGAGGCCCGCGGCAACCCCCTCGCCCTCGTCGAACTTCCCGCCCTCATCGCCCACGGCGGCCACCGCCCCGACAGCGGCGCCCCGTTGCCCATCGGCGACATCCTCGCCCGCACCTTCCACAGCGCCATCACGCGGCTCCCCGACGCCACCCGGGACGCCATGCTGCTGCTCGCGGTCCTCGGCCCCCGCCCCCTCGCCGGCACCGAACGGGTCCTGCGCGCACACCAGTTGACGTACGCGGACCTCGAACCGGCCGAACGGGCCGGCCTGATGACGGTCGAGGAAGGCGCGTACATCTTCCGCCACCCGCTCGTCCGCTCCGGCGTCTACCACGGCGCGAGCGCCGTCCGCCGCTGGCGCGCCCACCGCACCGTCGCGCTCGCCCTCCGGGGCGCCCGCGCCCCCGCCGCGCTGGAACGCTACGCCTGGCACCTGTCCGAATCGGGCGCCGACCCGGACGAAGAGGTCGCCGCCGCGCTCGCGAAGGCGGCCTCGGGCGGCCCCGGCAGCCTCACCTTCCCGCTCGCCGCCCGCCTGTACGCCCACGCCGCCCGCTTCACCCCCGACGACGAGGGCAAGGCGCGCCGCCTGCTCGCCGCCGCCCGCGCCGCCCAGGCCGCCGGTTCCCTCGACGAGGCGGCCGACCTCCTGGACCGCGCCCTCGACCACGCCGCCCACGAACGCACCCGCCTGGACCTGCGCCAACTGCGCTGCTACGTCGACATCCAACGCGGACGCCCGGCCCGCGCGCGCGAACAGCTGCGCTCCGCCGTCGACGAGGCCCGCCGCGTCGACCCCGCGCTCGCCGCCGTCATGCTCGGCGGCATCACCCTCACCGAACTCGCCATCGGCGACCTCACGGCGGCCCGCGCCACGTCCGCCGAGTCGATGCAGCTCGCGAACGCCTTCGGCGACGCGGCGGCGGCCCTGCCCGTACGCCTCCTGCACGCGCTGGTCGAACTCCTCGGCGGCGACGCGGCGGAAGGCCGCGCCCTGCTCCACGACCTCGAAAAGCCCCTGGCCGTACCGGACCTGTCCTTCCCCTATCCGGTCCCGGGCGTCGGCGGCCTGTGCTACCTCGCGACGGAAGAACTCGACCAGGGCTACGCGCTCCTCGACCGCGCCGTGCACGCGGCCCGCTCCTCCAGCACGGTCGGCCTCCTCGCCCACCTCCTCGGCACGCTCTCCGTCGTCGAGTTCTGGCGCGGCGAGTGGAACGCCTCGCTCGCCCACGCAGACGAATCCGTCCGGCTCGGCGAGGACACCGGCCGCGTCATCGAGGTGTGCCGCGCTCTGGCGGCCCAGGCCCGCACGGAAGCGGTCCTGGGCAGGGAGGCGGACTGCCGCGACCACGAGGCGCAGTGCCGCTCCCTGGCCGCGGCCGCCGAACTCCCCATGGACGCGGCACGCGCGCGTGGCGCCCTCGGCCTCCTCGAACTCGGCCTCGGCCACTACGAAGAGGCGGCAGCCCATCTGGAAGTAGTACGCGCCTTCTCCCTCGCCAACGGCCGCGGCGACGGCCTCTATCTCTCCTGGGCCGCCGACCTCGCCGAGGCCTACGTCCATCTGCACCGCACCGACGAGGCGTACGAGGTGCTGCGCGTCCTTGAACACGAGGCGGGCCGCGGCAGGCGCCCCATCACCGCGGCGGCGGCCGCCCGCTGCCGCGGCATGCTCGAACCGGCCTACGCCGAGCGGCACATGGACCGCGCCCTCGCCGAACTGGCCGACATTCAGGCCCCGTTCGAGCGGGGACGCACCGACTTCGCGTGCGGAGAACTCCTGCGCCGCCTGGGCCGCCGCAGCGAGGCCCGCCGCCGGCTTCAGCGCGCCCTCGCCACTTTCGAACGCCTCGGTGCGGCGGGCTGGGCGGGCCGCGCCGCCGCCGAACTCCACGCGGCGGGCGGCGACCGCGTCGACTCGGGCCCCACCCCGCTGGACGCCCTGACCCCTCAGGAGCTCCGCGTGGCCCTGGCCGTCGGCCGCGGCGTCACCAACCATCAGGCGGCGGAACAGCTCTTCCTCAGCGTCAAGACGGTCGAGTTCCACCTGGGCAACATCTACCGCAAGCTGGACGGGGTGCACCGGCGGGCCCAACTCGTGCGCCTGCTCAGCGAGTCGGCGCACGTCTGACCCGCCGTGAAGGTGCGGCAAGACAGTGGGGGTGCCCACATCGGGCACCCCCAGTCCCCCGTATCCCCCGTGGGTTCCCCGTTGTTCCCCCGTCGGTTCCCCCGTGACGAAAGCCCCCGTGTGCTTTCGTGTCTCCACGATGGACCCGGCCGGGCCCCTGGGCCACGGGGAAAACCCTGGGATCGGGCGCCAGGGGAGTACGCCAGGTGATGCAGTCGGCGCCGCCGCGCGGGCTCCGGCCGCCTGCGACGCCTCTGACCGGCTGTGATGTGTCGATTACTCGTTCGCGCGCTTGCGTCGTCGGGGACAATGGGCGGCGATGATCGAAGAACGACCACCGCACGCCGCCGCGGAGGACTACTCACCCTTCGCGCACCTCACCGTGCCGAACGCCGCCCTGTACCGCGCGGTCATGCGCACCTTCCTCGAGGCGAAGGAGCGCTTCGCCGTGCACCTGCGGCCCGAGGATGTGCACGGGATGCTGCCGGTCGAGCAGCGCCCCGCCGACGTCGAGCAGGTCGGCTTGGCGCTCGATGCCCTGGTGCGGTGGGGGAACCTGCGGGCCGACCCCGACACGGCGCGCGTCACTGCCGTCGAGGACTTCTACCGCAAGCGGTTCATCTATCAACTGACGCGGGCGGGCGAGGCCGCGGAGGAGGCGCTGCGGGCGTACGACGACGCGCTCGGGCGGCGCGGTGCGCTGCAGGCCGTCGCCCTGGAGGACATCATCACGCAGCTGCGTGCCCTGCTCGTCCTCGCCTCGGACGTGGAGGCGGGGGCGGGCGATCCGGCGAAGGTGCACCTGACGCTGGGGGCCCTCACCCATCGGTTCGCGGAGCTGGCCGACAATGCCCGCGCGTTCATGGGGTCCCTGCAGAGCACCATCGACCTGCACGGCGTCGAGGTCGAGGTGTTCCTCGCCTACAAGGACCGGCTCATCGAATACCTCCAGCGGTTCGTCCAGGACCTGATCACGCTCGGCGGACGTATCGCCCAGCTCATCGGGGAGCTGGAGGGACGCGTCGAACCGCTGCTACGGATAGCAGCGGCGCGCGAGGCCGGGGACGCGGCGCCGGAGGAGGCGGACCGGGCCGAGAAGCTGGCCCATGAACGATGGAGCGGGCGCTGGGGCGGTCTGGCCGCCTGGTTCGTCTCCGGGGCCGGACGGGAGTCCCAGGCGCGCCTCCTGCGCGGCCGGGCGCTCGGCGCCATCCCCCAACTCTTGGCTGTAGTGCGATCGTTGAACGACCGACGGGCCGGGCGCTCGGACCGGTCGGCGGACTTCCGTACGCTCGCCCGCTGGTTCGCCGAGGCTCCCGACGACGCGGCCCGGCACCAGCTGTGGCGCACCGCCTTCGGCCTCTACCCCGCCCGGCACCTCTCCGTGGACGCGGAGACGGAGCGCGAGCGGGGCACTCGGCCGGTTGGCGCCGCGACCCCCTGGGCACAGGCGCCACCTCTGCGCATCAGCCCTCAGCTACGTCGCACCGGAAGCTACGAGCGGCGGGGCAAGGCTCGAAGGGTCGAGGACCGCTCGGACGCCCGACGCCACCTCGCGGCGCTCGCAGCGAAGCAGTCCGCGCAGACCGCCGTCGCGCGCGCCCGGCTCGCCACCCACGGGGAGATACGCCTTTCCCGGCTTGGTGAACTCGATCCGCTCGCCTTCGGCCTGTTCCTGCAATTGCTCGGTGATGCCCTTGCCACCTGGCGGCCCGGGATGACGCGGACCGTCGCGACCAGTAACGACGGAGCCATGGAGATCCGGCTCACCGCCCTGCCCGGCGACTCGGGCCAGGCCGAGATCCGGATGCCGGACGGGATCTTCCGGGGGCCCGACCATCTCGTGGAGATCGTCGACCTGACGGCGGGCCACGCGGACGTCGCTGCGGAAGACGCCGCCTTGGACGGAGTCGCCGAATGACCACGCCGACCACCGAAGTCCTCGACGGGCAGCGCGCCGCCGACTTCCAGCGGGCCGCGCGGGCGCTGCTCAAGGAGCCGCTGTTGCTCGCCACCGGCCCGTACGCGGACGAGTTCCGGCTGGTGCGAGCGCACGCCGACGACCTGCGGGACTGGTTCGACCGCAACACCGGCTGGACACTGCGGGTCGACGCGCAGGCCGCCCGCCTGCGCAAGACCCCCGGCACCCGCCACGATGCCACCCACCCCGCGCGCGAGCCGAACACGGCGGCCCGCCCCTTCACACGGCGCCGCTACGTCCTGCTGTGCCTCGCCCTCGCGGCCCTGGAGCGCGGCGAGGCGCAGATCGCACTCGGCCGGCTCGCGGACCACATCGTCCTCGACGCCGCCGACCCTCAACTCGCGGCCACCGGAATCGAGTTCACCCTGGACCGGCGCGACGAACGCCTCGACCTTGCCGCTGTCGTGCGTCTCTTGCTGCGCCTGGGCGTGCTGCGCCGGGTCGCCGGGGACGAGGACGCGTACGTCAACGGCGCGGGCGACGTCCTCTACGACGTCGAGCGCCGCGTGCTAGCCGGACTGCTCGCCACGCGGGTCGGCCCCTCGCTCGTCGACGCCGCCACCTTCGAGGATCGTCTCGTCGCACTGGCAGCCGAAACAGCCCTCGACAGCGACGACCTTCGCTTCCGAGCCATCCGCCACACCCTCACCCGACGTCTGCTCGACGACCCCGTCCTCTACTACGACGAACTCACCGACGCGGAACTCTCGTACCTGACCCGTCAGCGCTCCTTCCTGACCGCCCGGATCACCGAACTGACGGGACTCGTCGCCGAGGTGCGAGCCGAGGGCATAGCGATGGTCGACCCGAAGGACGAGCTCACCGATCTCCGCATGCCCGAGCAGGGCACCCACGGACACATCACCCTGCTCCTTGCCGAACACCTCGCTGCCCGGGCCGAACCCGTCACCCTGACCGCACTGCACGCACGCGTACGCGAACTCGCCGCGGAGCACGGCAGCTTCTGGTCCAAGACTGCGAAGGAGCCGGGGGCCGAACCCGAGCTCGTCGAGCGAGCCGTCACCCGGCTCGAAGCCCTGGGCCTGGTCGCACGTGACGGCGCCACCGTGCGGGCGCGGCCCGCGCTGGCCCGCTACGCCGTCGGCGAGACCGTCGTACTCGACACCCGGACCACCCGCACCGCCACACCCCGGAAGGGCACGTGACCATGACCGCCCCTGCCGACCTGCCCACCACACAGCCCCTCAAGGCGCTTCCCGAACCGGCGCCGGGCCGCTGGAAGCCACTGCGGATCGGGCTCGTCGACCTCTTCTACTACGACGACGAGGAGTTCTGGTTCCGTGACGGTCAGCTCCTGCTGCGCGGCAACAACGGAACAGGAAAGTCCAAGGTCCTCGCACTGACACTGCCGTTCCTCCTCGACGGCGACCTCTCCGCGCGGCGCGTCGAGCCGGACGGTGACCCGCACAAGCGCATGGAGTGGAACCTGCTGCTCGGCGGCGAGCACCCGCACTCCGAACGTCTCGGCTACACCTGGATCGAGTTCGGGCGCCGCGACGAGGCCACGGGTGAGGACCACTTCCGTACTCTCGTATGCGGCCTGAAAGCCGTGGCGGGGCGGGGCATCGCCCGCCACTGGTTCGCCGTCACCGACCAGCGGATCGGGCGGGACCTCAGCCTCCTCGACGCCACCCGCACGGCACTCTCCCGCGACCGGCTCGCCGAGGCCGTCGCCGGGCACGGCATGGTCCACGACACCGCGAGGGCATACCGCCGGGCCGTGGACGAGGCTCTGTTCGGGCTAGGGGAACAGCGCTACACCGCCCTCGTCGACCTGCTCGTCCAACTCCGCCAGCCACAGCTGTCCAAACGCCCCAACGAGGCGGCCCTGTCACGGGCCTTGACCGAAGCGCTCCCGCCGATGGACCAGGCCGTGGTCGCGGACGTCGCCGAGGCGTTCCGCTCCCTCGACGAGGAGAAGGAGGAATTGCGCGCCGCCGGTGAGGCACAGCGCGCCGCGACCGCGTTCCTCGATCACTACCGCCGCTACGCCCGTGTCGTCTCCCGCCGCCGCGCCCGGCTCCCGCGTGAGGAACACGTACGGTACGAGACCCTCCATCGGGACCTGAACCGGCACCAGGGCGAGAAGTCCACCGCGGAAGCGGACCGGGACACGGCCGCCGAGCGGCTCGCCGGGCTGGCCGAGACCTCCGCCCGACTCACCGCGCAGGACACGGCCCTGCGCGAGGGCCCGGAAATGCGGGACGCGCGCGCACTGGAACAGGCGGCCGCCGATGCCCAGCGCACAGCGGGCCTCGCCGCCCAGGCGGCGGGCGACCGCGACGAGGCCGCCAACCTCCACCAGCGTGCCCTCGTACGAGAGAACGAAGCCGCCGGGCGGCTGCGGGCCGTCGAAGAACGCGTGACCGAGACGCTGTCGCGCGCCGCGGACACGGCCCGAGCGGCCCGTATCACCGCCGAGATCCGGGTTGACGGCGACCCGGTCGCGGTGCTGCGCAGGGCCGCAGAGGCGGAAACGGAGCGGAGACAGCGCACCGTCGCGTACATCGACGAACTCGCCACACGCGTCGAGAACGCGTCGGCGGAGCGGCTCGCCGCGGCCCGCCGCGCCGACGACGCCGAAGAAGAGGCCACGCACACCGCCGAGCGCCGCGCCGAGGCGGACCGCGCCGCCGAGACCGCCGGACGGGGACTTGTCGACGCGGTACGTGAACACCTGGCCCGATGCACGGAGTTGACGGTCGGCGACCAGGCCGGGGCCCTCGACCGCTTGCAGGACTGGACCGGTCACCTGGACGGCCCGTCCCCCGCCCGGACCGCCGTGAGCGCCGCCCACCGCGAGCGCGCCGCCGAACTCGCCGACGCGGCGGCCGACCACGCGCAACAGAGGGACTCCCTGCGCTTGACGGAAGCGGAACTGCATCGCGAGCGCGCCCAGTTGGAGGCGGGAGGTCAGCGCGGCCCGGCCGCGCCGTACACGCGCGGCGACGGCGCGCGGGACGGGCGAGAGGGCGCGCCGCTTTGGCGGCTCGTGGACTTCCGCGACGACAGCGGGATCGCCCCGGCACTCGCAGCCGAAGCCCGAGCCGGACTCGAAGCCGCCCTCGAGGCTTCGGGACTGCTGGACGCCTGGGTGCTGCCCGACGGCAGCGCCGTCACCACCGTCGACACCGAGGACGTTCTGGTACGTGCCTCGTTCCCGCTTGCCGGACCGACACTCGCCGACGTGCTGCGGCCCGCCGTCGACCATGGCGACGCGGGCGCGACCACCGTGTCCGAAGCAGCCGTCGACCGGCTCCTGCGTTCCGTAGCGCTGGGCGCGAGGGCCGTCGCCGATTCCCCCGAGAACACCGGCGCCCACACCGTGGTGAGCACCGACGGCCGGTTTCGGGTGGGCGCGCTCACCGGCCGCTGGACCAAGCCGGCCGCCGAATACGTGGGGGAGGGGGCCCGCGAGACGGCCCGCCGTGCACGCCTCGCGGTCGTCCTCGCCGAACTGGAGGACACAAGTGGGAAGTTGAGCCGCGTCGAGGAAGCCGCCCGACACGTCGCAGCCCGCCGCCGTACCCTGGACGCCGAACTCGCCGCGCTGCCCGACGACGCTCCCTTGCGCCAGGCATACGCCCTCGCCGCCGCGGCCGCCGAGGCAGCCCAGCGGGCCGTGGCACGCCACGCCGAGCAGGCCGAGAGACTGGCCCGTGCCACCGAAGAGGCCGAGGCGGCGGCGCGCGAACTCGAAGACACGGCGGCCGACGTGGGGCTCCCCGCGGACCGTGCGGGACTCGCCGCTGTCCGGCAGGGGCTCACCGACCACGCCCTCGTCCTCGCGGCCCTGTGGCCGGCCCTGAACGAACGCGCCGAGGGCGCGAGCACGCTGGCACGGGAACAGACCGAGACGGAAGAGGCGGCCGGACGCGTCGAGTCGTTCGCCGCGCGCGCCGAAGAAGCGGCGCACCTGGCGGCCGCTGCTGACGAACGCCACACCACCCTGCGCGCCACGGTCGGCGCGGCCGTCGCCGATCTGCAGCGCCGCCTCGCCGAGACTGCGGCTGCACTGCGCACCTGCGCGCACGACGAGCGGGCGGCGCGGGACGCGCACACCGCCGCACAGCGCCTGGCAGACAAGGCAGAGGGGCGCATCGAGCAACTCCAGGAGGACATCACGGCGGCCACGGCGCAGCGCGCCGACGCCATCGCCGCGTTCCAGCGGTTCGTCGGCACCGGCCTGCTCACCGTCGCACTGCCCGAACTCGACATCCCGGACCGGGACAGCGGCCCCTGGGCGCCGACTCCGGCGATCGCACTCGCCCGTGCCGTCGAGCAGGAGCTGACCTCCGTCGACAGCTCGGACGGAGCCTGGGAACGCGTGCAGAAGCGCCTGAACGAGGAGTACAAGGCGCTTCAGGACGCCCTCTCCCGGCACGGCCACTCCGCTTCCGCCCGCATGATCGAGGACGGAATGGTCGTTGACATCGTCTACCAGGGCCGCGAACGGGCCGTGCCGGATCTCGCCGAGGCGCTCACCTCCGAGGTGGCCGAACTCCAGCGCATTCTGTCCGCGCACGAGCGCGAGATCCTGGAGACGCACCTGCTCACCGAAGTCGCCGGGACACTCCAGGAGATGATCGGCGCGGCCGAGCGGCAGGCGGCGGCGATGAACGCCGAACTCGAGCACCGGCCCACATCCACCGGAATGCGTCTGCGCCTGGTGTGGCGCCCCTCCCGCAAGGCTCCGGCCGGGCTCGCCAGGGCTCGCATGTGTCTGCGTCAGTCCGCCGACGCGTGGTCGACCGAGGATCGTGCCGTTGTGGGGGAGTTCCTCCAGGCACAGATCGCGGCTCAACAGGAGAGCGACAGCGCGGGCAGCTGGCTGGAGCACCTGACCGAGGCGCTCGACTACCGCGCCTGGCACGAGTTCGGCGTCGAGCGTCACCAGCACGGCAAGTGGGTGCCCGCGACCGGCCCCGCCTCCGGCGGCGAGCGTGTCCTGGCCGTGTCGGTGCCGCTGTTCGCCGCGGCCTCCTCGCACTACCGGACGGCCGCCAACGCGCATGCGCCGCGCCTGGTCACGCTCGACGAGGCGTTCGCGGGCGTCGACGACGACTCGCGCGCCAAGTGCCTCGGCCTGCTGCACGCCTTCGACCTGGACGTGGTGATGACCAGCGAGCGCGAGTGGGCGTGCTACCCGCAGGTGCCGGGGATCGCCATCGCACAGCTCTCCAGGATCGACGAGATCGCCGCGGTGCTGGTCAGCCGGTGGGAGTGGGATGGGGCGCGAAGGGACAAGGGGCCGGAGCCGGGCCCGTCGTTCACGCCCTTCGTACCCGCTCCCCGCAGCGTGTCGGCAGGGACCGAGGCGTCGGAGCCCGGCAGTGGCCCCGGCGACACAGTCGACGAGGAAGTGGCCCAGGAGTCCCTGTGGGATTGAGTGAGCAGCCCGGACGCCGGCCGGGCAGGGAATCGGAACCGACGCCCTCGACACAGCTCGACGTCACCGCGGCGGCGCCTCCCGTCGACGACGCCCGCCTGCGGCGTCTGCTCGGCGATCCCGACCTGGCCTGGCTGCTGGACCGCGCCAGACGACGCCTCGAACGGGACGAGCCCCTCACGGGGAGCGTCAGTCTGACATCTCCCACGCCCGCTCAACAGGCGGCAGCGGAACGGCTCATGGGGCGGGCGCCGCGCGTCGGCGGGCGCAGCCTCAGCGTCCGCCTCGACGCTGTCGACGGCCTCCTGCGGCGCTCCGGCGTCAGCCCGGACGGCCTCGCCCCGGCCGTCGTCGCGCTCACCGGCACTGTCACTCCGCTCGCAGAGGCCCGGATGCGCGAGGAGCGGGCCTGGCGGTGGGCGCTCGCACCGCTGGACGGATTGGCGGGCACACCGGGAGCCGCCTCGCAACTCTGCGCCTGGGTAGGGCAGTTGTCCGCCTCAGGACTCGTGCGGCGGTTGTCGGGCGACCCGCAGTCGGCGCGCGGACTGGCGGCCGACGCGGTGGAGGCGCTGCGCCACCTGCCCGCCGACCCGCCCGTTTCCCTGCCGGCCTACGCGGCCCGCGTACTCGGCTCCGCCCACGCACTCGACGACGGGACACCGCTGTCGACCCTCGTCCTGTCCGGGATCCGCGCGCTGACCAAATTCCCCGATGGCAGCGGCTCTCGATGGCGACGCGAGGCGTGGGCGTCCGCCGGACTGCTGCGCGACGACCTTTCCTCCACCGTCCTGACTCTCAATCTGCGCGGGACCCCGGCCCTGGACTGGCTCGCCGACGCCGGAGAACCCGCCATCTTGACGCTTCGGCAACTGGTGCGTGGTCAGCGAGTCGAGGCGTCGGGTCCGGTGTACATCTGCGAGAACCCCACCGTCCTGTCCGCGGCGGCGGAGGCCTACGGACCGTCCTGTCCGCCCCTGGTATGTCTGCAGGGGCAGCCGTCGACGGCCGCGCTCACCCTGCTGGCGGGGATGCGCACAGTGTCCCCGGGGCCCTCCGTCGAGTTCCGCTACCACGGGGACTTCGACTGGGGTGGCCTCCGGATCGCTGCGACTCTCGCTCGGCACATCACGTGGCGCCCCTGGCGCTACGTCGCCGCGGACTACCGGCGTGCCGCCGCCCGACTGACAGGAGCGGAGCCCTTGGTCGGCAGCCCCGCCGCCGCGCCCTGGGATCCGGAACTGGCAGTTGCGCTCGAAGAGTTGGGCGTGCGGGTCGAGGAGGAGGCCGTGCTGGACGACCTGCTGGCCGACCTGGCGCCGGGGCGGGCGGCGCCGTAACGCTCGGCGAGGGCTCACACCCCTTCCGAGAGCGGCTGCAGCACCGCCTCACTCAACGCCCGCGTCCGCAAGTCCGTGACCTCCTGGTACTCGGGGTCGGCGACCATGCGGGCGAAGGCCTCGCGGCTGGGGTAGCGCACGAGCAGGACCGCGTCCCAGGCCTGTCCGTCGTCGGCGACCAAGGGGTTGCCGCCCGTGCCGGAGTAGACGACCTCGCCGCCGTAGCGTGGCAGGAATGTGTCCTCCACGCGCTGGGCGTATTCCTGGTAGAGGGCGCGGCCGTCCGGCGCGAAGCGCAGCAGGTTGAGCATCACGACCGGCCCGCCCGGATCCTCGGCCAGCAGTCGCTTCAGATCGGTACCCTTCGGATCGACCGCCACGATCAACTCCTCTTCCTGTTCGGCTTCGTGTCCAGTTGCAGTTCTCATCGACGTCGTCGGCCCGAGAACCCTGCATGGTGAGAGCCCTAGAGGGCAACCGCCCCCGCGTCGTACCCGTAGATCCACCCACTGCCCACCAATGGATCCGCGTCCCCGAGCGCCGCGTCCCGTGCCCGTTGTTCCGGGCCGTCCGGGAGGTGGTTGGCCTCGGCGCGGGCGTGGCTCACCTGTTGGAGGCGGGTGGTGCGCGGGATGCGTTCCGTCTCGTAGCGGGCGAGGGCGACGGCCGGGGTGTCCGGGGTGGTGGCGAGGCAGCGGGCCAGGACCGCCGCGTCCTCCAGCGCCTGCGCCGCCCCCTGGCCGTAGAACGGGAACATGGGATGCGCGGCGTCGCCGAGGAGTGTCATGCGGTCGCGGGTCCACGAGGGCAGGGGCGGGCGGTCGTAGAGGGCCCAACGTCCGGGGATCGAGCCGGACTTGATGAGTGCGGTCACCCGGTTATCCCAGTCGGCGAACTCCGCGTGGAACTCCTCGACCGTGGCCTTCGCGCTCCACGACTCCTCCGCCTCGTCCGTCGCCGGGGCGAACGCGACCACGTTCACGCCCGCGCCGCCGGAGATCGGATAGTGCACGAAGTGGTGGCCGGGGCCGAGCCACAGTGTCTGCGCGCGGCGCAGGGCGAAGGCGGGGGCCGCGGCGGCGGGGACCACGGTGCGGAACGCGCACAGGCCCGAGAAGCGGGGGCGCTGCGGCTCGGCGACCGTCTCGCGGACGAGGGAGTGCATGCCGTCCGCGCCGATCACCAGGTCGGCGTCGGTGCGGGTGCCGTCGGCGAAGGTCAGCCGCACCCCGTCGGCGTGCGGCTCGACGGCCGTGCAGCGCGCCCCGAGCCGCACCGCCCCGTCCGGGACCGCCGACCGGAGGGCGTCGAGCAGGTGGGCGCGGTGGGCGGTGTAGGTGCGTTCGCCGTAGAGGCGCTCGCACACCCCGTCGAGGCGTTCCGCGGACAGTACTGTGCCGTCCTGCCAGCGGCGGAACTCCCAGCCCCAGTCCAGGGGTACGGCCCGGCGCAGCGCGGATTCCGCCACGCCCAGCGCGCGCAGCGGCCGCACCGCGTTGGGTGCGAGCACCAGGCCCGCGCCGACCTCGGTGAGCGCGGACGCCTGCTCGTGGACGGTCACGGCCAGGCCCGCGCGGTGGAGGAAGGCCGCGGCCGCCATGCCGCCGATCCCGCCGCCCACGATCGCGATCCGCGGCCCGGTCTGCTGCCTGTCGCGCACTGATTCCTCCTGGGTCCTCGCTGTGTACGTCCTTGTTCCCGGCGCCGCGGCACCGCCGACGTGTTGCTGGGTGCGGCTGCGGCTACGGCTACGTTCCGGCCGCCTCCGCCGGATCGTCCCGGGCTGTCCCTTTGAACATCGCCGCGAGTACCGCACCCAGCACCGCCGGCACCACGAACGCGTAGAAGCCGGCCTTGGGCCAGGTGAACAGGACGGTCACCGCGCCGACGTAGCTCGGGCCCACGATCGCCCCGATGCGGCCGACGCCGAGGCTGAACCCCAGTCCGGTGCCGCGCAGTTGGGCCGGGTAGTAGTGGGCGACCGCGATGTTGACCAGGTTCTGCGTGCCCAGCGCGCCGAGCCCCGCGACCGCGCACGCGAGCAGCAGCACGGGGCGCGGCTGCGGGGTGCTCAGCGTGATCATCGCGAGTGCGGCGAGGACGAAGCTCGTCACCGTGGCGGCCTTGAGGAAGCCGCGGTCGGCGAACAGGACCGCCGCCAGTGTGCCGACGACCGCGCCGACGTTGAACGCGATGGAGAACTCCAGGGACGAGCCGAGGTCGTAGCCGCTGTTGACCATGAGCGTCGGCAGCCAGGTGCCCGCGCCGTAGACGAGTACCAGGCCGGTGAAGGTGGCCGCCCAGAAGAGGAGGGTGGCTCTGCGGTGCCGTGCGACCAGGATTTCGCCCAGGCGGTTGGCGGAGGTGGCCGATTCCGCGGTCCCGCGCGTCGCCGTGGGGAGCGCCGCCGGGACGAGGCGCCACACCACAGGAATGAGGATCAGCGGGAAGACGCCGAAGAGGAACAGGGTGTGGAAGTCCCATGCGGGCAGCAGTGCGCGGCCCAGGACGCCCGTGATGATGCCGCCGAAGGCGAGTCCGGTCAGGGCGGTGCCGACCTGGAGATTGCGGCGTGCCGGCGTGGCCGATTCGCTCACGTACGCGGTGACGAGCGGGATGAGCGCGCCCAGGCCGATGCCGGTGGCGAAGCGGGTCGCGGCGAAGAAGCCGAGGGTGCCGGCGACCGAGCTGAGGAGCATCCAGAGGGAGAGCCACGACAGGCCGATCATCATCGGGAGGCGTCGGCCGTAGAGGTCTCCTGCCCAGCCCGCGGCCACCGATCCGATGGGCATGCCGAGCGCGGTGAGGCTGCCCAGGAAGCCCAGTGTCGACTTGGTGACGTCCCAGCCGGGATGGTTGAGAAGAGCGGGGCCGACGGCGCCGAGGATGAACAGGTCGTAGCCCTCGATGCACAGCATGGCCAGGCCGAGTGCCGTGGCCGTGCGCGCCCCGGTGGTGCGTGCGCCGGACGTGTTCGCTCCCGCCTTCACGGCGGGCATGCCGAGCCTGGCCCTCATCGTGCGCCCTCCTTGGTTACCGGTGACGCCCCTGTTGCCACTGTCGCACCCAGCTGCGGCCGTAGTCATTGCCGTGCGGCGTACGCAGCACGGTGTGGACGTGGAACGGCTTGGGGGAGTCGTAGTCGAGGAACACCCCGCAGTGGTGGTCGAGTTCGGCGACGACCACGGGGGACTGGATGCGGTAGTAGAAGACGTCGTCGGGTTCGTGGCTCCCGATCCAGCAGAACCACGTCTCGTCGAGGTGCGAGCGGATCTCCCGCATCCGGGCGGCGCGGGGCCCCGCGGGCAGCGCCTTGTGGAACTCCTCCACTGCTGCCCACGTCAACTCCCTTGCCGTGTGTGACATGTCGCGCACACGCACGCCTTCGAAGGGGATGACGCGGTTGTCCTGGAAGGCGCCGGCGAGGTGCCGCTCGTCACCGGGGTGCACGCGGCCCTCGGGCATCTCCGGGTCGACCATCCGCTCGAACACCGTTACCTTCGCGCGCAGTTCGGGAGTGAGCGCGTCCATGATCCGCCTGCCGAGGGCGATACGTTCGGTGAACGCGGTCGTCCCGGCGTGCGGACCGGCGTCGATCTGGTTGGGCTCCGCCCCGAGGAAGAGCGGGCCGATTGTTGAACGACCTTGCACCACAAGGCAGTTGACCGCGCAGTGGTGGCCGAACAGCTGCCAGCCCCACGGGGCGTGCTCGTCGGGTGTGCCGTACAGGGCGATGTTGTAGCTGAACTCGTTGAGGATGTTCTCGAGGCCCACGACGTCGCCGAGGAAACCGTTGATCCGCATCATCGTGCGGACCTCCTCGTACCCCTCCGCGCTGAGCGATGCCCGGACGAGGCCGAGCGCCGCACGGCGCACCTCGGGCGGCTGGAACTCGAGCCGCAGGCCCGTGTCGAACTGGAGGAACTCCGGGTTGGCCCACGTCTGCCACTCCACGGCGTCCACGGGGTGGCGGATCCGGTCCCGGCCCGCGTCGTCCAGGCGGCCGAGCAACTCCCGTGCCGCGGCGACCATTTCGGCGACGGGTGCCCTCTCGCCCCGCTCGGCCGGTTCGAGGGGGTACAGGCCCTCGCGCAGTGAACCGTCCTCGGTGACGCCCCGGAAGTCGTTCTTGTAGAGAGGCCGCCAGCCCCGGATCAGTTCGCCCGTGAACGTGCCCTCGGCCTGCGCGAACTCCCGATAGGCGTACGGATCAAGGCCCTTGAGCCCCCCGATACGGGGGTGGCCCGGAGGGAAGAGGTAGCGGCGGAACTCGGCGGACGGCATCAGGCGTCCCTCCCGGCCGGGGCCTGCGCAGTCGTGTTGTGCCGGGCCACGGCCGCGCGCACGGCCGACTCGTCGCCCGCGGCGATCGCCTCGACGAGGTTCTCGTGCGCCCGGCACCGCTCGTCCCGGTAGTGCCGCGACGCCTCCGTGTCCTCGTCGAGCCGGGAGGAGGCCGAGGAGTTGAGGTGGCCGAGCGTTCCGGTGTAGACGGCGGCGGCCATCCGGTTGGGGCAGATCGCCGCGATCCGCTCGTGCAGCGCCCAGTTGGCCCGCATGAAGCCGTCCCAGTCCGGCGCCTCGCGCAGCCCGCCCAGGAGCGCGCGCAGCTCGGCGACATCCGCGTCCGTACGGCAGCGGGCCGCGCCGATGTTCACCAACACCTCCAGATGGTCCCGGAGTTCGATGGCGTCGGCGACCGTCTCCGGCTCGTCCCGTACGTCGAGCAGCGTGTGACGCAGCCGTACGACCGGGCCCCGGTCGGCGACGAAGAGGCCACCGCCCCGGCCGGGCCGGATGTGCAGCACCCCGCGGTCCCGCAGGATCCGCACCGCCTCGCTGACCGTCGAATACGCGTAACCCGTCTCCTCCCGCAGGGAGTCGAGGGTGCCCACCGGGTCCCCGGCCGCCAGACCCAGTGCGCGGATCCGGGCGTCGAGGTCGGCGGCGAGCTGCTCGGCGCGCGTACGGCGGGGTGCGGCGCCCAGGCCGCCGATGACCGCTTGTCGGGTCGCTGGTTCGTCAGGCATAGTCGCCATCGAAACACAAACCTCCGAACCTTTAAAGGGATAGGAGGTTCTCTCCGTACGGCAACGGCTGGGAGCAGTGCATGCGCATAGTGGGTATCCGGCGGCCGGGCAAGGTCATCGGCACGGGCACGTACGCGGGCACGGACGTCGCCCAACTCTCCGACGACGGGCGGGAGGTCACGGTTCTGGCTCCGCTGGAGGACTTCTGGCGCGACCCGTCCGGACACCTCGCCGCGGACGCCGCGGGGCCGACGCTCGCCGCCCCGACCGTGACGTTCGTGCCGCCGGTGCGGCCCGACGCCCGTGTCATCTGCATCGGGCTCAACTACCTGAAGCACGCGGCGGAGGGCACCTTCCGCGACCAGGAACTGCCCGAGTTCCCCACGCTGTTCGCGCGGTGGACGCGGTCGCTCACCGTCGACGGCGCCGAGGTGCCGGTCCCGACCGGCGAGGACGGCCTGGACTGGGAGGGCGAGGTCGTCGCGTGGGTCGGGGCGCCGCTCGTGGACGCCACGCCCGAGGAGGCGCTGGCCGCGGTCGTCGGCTACTCCACGTTCAACGACCTCACCGCGCGCCGCGCCCAGAAACTCACCTCGCAGTGGATCCTCGGCAAGAATGCCGACCGTTCCGGGCCGCTCGGCCCCATGGTCCCGGCCGCCGAAGTCGGCGACCTGCGCGCCGGGTTGCGCGTCGTGACCCGGGTGAACGGCGAGATCGTCCAGGACGCCGGCACCGACGAGATGGTGTACGGGGTGGGCGACACGCTCGCCCACATCTCCCGCACGTTCACCCTCCGCCCCGGCGACCTGCTGGCCACCGGCACCCCCTCCGGCGTCGGCTACGCGCGCACGCCCCCGTGGCTGCTGCACCCCGGTGACGTCGTGGAGGTGGAGGTGGAGCGCCTCGGGCGGCTGCGCAACACGATCGTCAGGCGTTCCCCTGAAGGGCCTTGAACTGGTCGAACCACACGTTGCGGCCCAGGGCGCCGTCCTTGCCCGGCCGCACGGTCCGGTTGGCGTACAGCGGGTTGAGGATCCACGGCGTCTTCTTGCCGTCCCATCCCGAGGCCATCGACTCGATCTGGAGGCCCCCGTAGGTCGCCACCGCCAGTTTCCCGGTGTCGCGGAATGCCTTCATCTGCTCGGTGAGGTAGTTCCTGCTGTGGTCGAACCACTGCGTCAGGGAGACGAAGTCGTCCCACTTCTGCTGCGGGAACGGCTGCTTGATGGCGTCCCCGATCACCTGCCAGACCTGCCGCCCCGGGTCCACGTGGTAGCGCTTGGCGAACGCCGGGGACACCGGGTCGTGCATGTGACCCGCCCAGAACTGCACCAGGGAGAACTCCGTGGCGAGGAACTTCTGGTCCGGACGCAGCGACGGCATCACGTAGTTGATGAACTTGGCGGCGTTCTGCAGCGACGTGACGTGCGGGTGGATGTCGACGCCGGCCAGCTCGGGTGTCTTGTTGACGAAGCGCAGCCACCGCTCGGTCGCGGGCGTGCGGCCCTGAGGGCTGTCGAGGTTGTTGAGCGCGCCCATGTAGAGGCTCGTGCCGGAGTTCGCGCCGCCGTGCCGCTCGCGGTACTCGATGACGTGGCGGGCCAGCGTCTCGTAGAACACGTTCAGCGTCTTGTCACGCTCCTCCTTCAGCGTCTCCAGGAACGGCTCGTTGCCGATCGTGAGGATGTCGACCTTGCCGATGACGGCGGCCAGGACCCGGTCCACGAGTGCCAGCAGGTCCTTCAGTTCGGTGCTGCCCGGCGCGGGGAGCGGGCCCTTCGTGGGGCCCAGCGCATAGGGGAACTTGAGCGAGAGGATCGTCTTGCGGCCGTCACCGTGCGCGCTCAGGAGCGCCTTGACGGCGCGCTGCCGCGTGACGTCCCCGCCGAGATCGCCCGGCGTCATCGGGACGAAGCCGCGCACCCACGTGGCGGAGAGCGCCCGCAGTTGGGCCGCGCCGAGACCCGCGGGGTCCTCGTTGAAGTTCACGCCGAGCGCGCCGTCGGGCGCGCCACCGGGAGCCCCGCCCTCGGCCGCCGCGGCCTTGCCCTCGACCGATGCCGACGTCGAAGGCGCGGTCTTCGAGGCGGACGAGCCGGACGAACCCGACGACGTGGTGTCGGACGACGGTGAGCACGCCGCGGTGAGGAGGGTGGCGCCGGTGGCGCCCAGGAGCATGCGGCGAGAGGTGGTGTGGCGAGTCACTGCTGTCCAATCCGTGGGGGGATCGCTGTCCACTGCACCGACACCGTAGGCACGGTCGTGCGCGCAGCTGTTGCCCTGTGACAGCCCCGCGACATCATCCGGACAACGTCAAAACCCCGGTCACACAAATTTCAACAGATGTGACCGGGGCCGTACGGAGCTCGCGTCTCAGGCGCGGGCCTCCACCGCCGGGGCCGAACCCGGCAGCGGCCGTCCCGCGGACTCCGCCGCGAAATAGGCGGCGACGGCGCCGATCGCGCCCGCCGCCATCAGGTAGTAGCCCGGCACGTTGACGTCGCCGGTGGCCTCCACCAGAAGGGCGTTGACGACGGCGGTCGTGCCGCCGAACAGCGAGACCGAGATGTTGAACGCGATCGACAGACCCCCGTAACGGATGTCCGTCGGGAACAGCGCCGGGAGCGTGGAGGGGATGGTGCTGTTGAAGCAGAGCAGCATCAGCGACATCAGCACCAGGCCGAGGAAGACCGACATCAGGGTGTTCTGCTGGATGAGCAGCACGGAGGGAACGCCGAGCACGATCAGCATGCCGCAGCCGAAGAACAGCACCGGCTTGCGCCCGATCCGGTCCGACAGCCGGCCCACGAAGGTGATCAGGACCATGCCGACGGCGAGCACCCCGATCTCCAGGAGCTGCGCCCACGTGGGGCTCACCGACGGGGCGAACTTGTCGATGTACTCCAGCATGTACGTCGTGAGCATGTAGTTCGTGACGTTGAAGACGAGGACCAGGCCCATGCAGATCAGCATCGGACGCCAGTGGTCGGTGAAGACGCGGCGGATCTCCTTGAGGGTCTGATTGCCCTCACGGCCCTGCTGCTCGGCCACGGCGGCCTTGAACGCGGGGGTGTCCTCCAGCTTCAGGCGCAGGTAGAGCCCGATGATGCCGATCGGCCCGGAGATCAGGAACGGGATGCGCCAGCCCCAGGACAGCAGGTCCTCGTGGGACATGACGCCCGGCAGCTGGATGACCAGGCCGGCGACGCCGCCGAGGAGATAACCGGTCAGCGTGCCGAACTCCAGCCAGCTGCCGAGGAATCCGCGCTTCTTGTCGGGGGCGTACTCGGCGATGAACGTCATCGCGCCGCCGTACTCGCCGCCGGTCGAGAAGCCCTGCACGAGGCGGGCGAGCAGCATCAGCAGCGGGGCGGCGGGACCCCATGTCTCGTAGCCGGGGATGAACGCGATCACGAACGTGCCGGCGGCCATCATGATGACCGTGATCGACAGCACCTTGGTGCGGCCGATGCGGTCGCCGAGCGGGCCGAAGAACATGCCGCCGATGGGGCGCACCAGGAAGGCGACCGCGAACAGGCCGAGGGTTCCGATCGTGCCGACGGCCTGGCTCGCGCCGGTGAAGAACACCGCGGTGAGCACCGGGGTCAGATTGGCGAAGACGCCGAAGTCGAACCACTCGGTGATGTTCCCGATGGCCGCGGCGCCCACGGCCCTCCGGGTCACCTTCGGGTCGGTCACCAATGTCTCGCCGGCCGGGCCGCCCTTGGTATCGGGAAGCTCGGAAACGGTGTGCGCGGCTGGCACGTACTACTCCTCAGAATTGCGCGGTGCGGCGGGCGGGATTCCCGGACAGGGGAGTCGGGTCCACCCAGTGAACGGGCTGCGAAAGGTGCTGCCTCGGCCGGCGTGCGGTGCGGCCGACCTCCAGGACGGCGCCGGTCGCCGGGAAGACGAGCAGCGCGACCACCGACGCCACCACGGCCGTCGCGGTCTCCGGGGAGCTCGCGGGCGCGAGCAGCGCCGTGGCGAGGACCGGCAGGCCGAGGCCCAGGTGAGCGGCGCGGGGCGTACGCACGCCGAGGGCGGCGCTCGCTCCCGCGCGGCCGAGCCCGTGACCGAGTCCGGCGAACACGGCGGCGCCCAGGGTCGCCCAGGCCGACGTTCCCGCCGTCAGCGACAGCGCGGCAAGGCTCACCAGCAGTGCGGTGAGACCGGCGAACTGCGCGCAACGGCTGCCGAGTTCGGCGGCGAGCGGCCGAGCGAGCGCCGAGCAGACGAGAACGGCCAGCGGAGCACCGAAGACGACGGCCGGATCGCTCCGCCCCGAGACGATCAGGACAGCGGGAACGACGGCGAGGAACAGGCCCGCCGTGGCCCAGGCGAGGAAGCGGACGGCCGAGACCATGGCGAACAAGGCGCGCGTTCCCGTCGGGACACCCCGATTCGGGCGCAGGGAAGGACTCTTGGACAACACCCGGGAAGGGTGCCACCCCTCACTCATCGACACAATTACACGATCTTGCATGAGACCGTGCAGAATATTTGGATGATCGATCCGAAGCTCAAGGTGCTGCAGATGGTCGAGGCCCACGGCGGCGTGACCGCGGCCGCCGAGGCCATGGGGCTCAAGCCGTCGACGGTCTCGTACCAACTGCGTCAACTGGCCGACCAGGTCGGCGTGGTGCTCATGGAGCCCGCGGGTCGAGGCGTCAAGCTGACCGCCGCCGCCCGTACGCTGCTCCAGCACGCGGCCGTCCTTCAGGCGCAGTGGGAGCGGGCGCGCAGCGACCTCGCGGCGATGGCCGACGTGCAGACCGGCTCTTTCACGCTCTGCGGCTTCTCCACGGCCGCCACGCACCTGCTGCCGTCCACCGCCGCGACCCTGCGCGAGCGGCATCCGCAGCTCGGGGTCCGGCTGGTGGAGGCGGAGCCGGCGCGCTGTTTCGAGCTGCTGCTCACCGGGGAGGCCGACCTCGGCCTGGTCGTCGTGACGGCCGACTCGCCGCCCCTGACCGACGAGCGTTTCGAACAGCAGCCGCTCCTCGACGACCCCCTCGACCTGGTCGTCCCGGCCGGCCACCCGCTGGCGGCGCGCGAGCGGGTGGTCCTCGCGGACGCCGCCCGCGAGACCTGGATCGTGGGCACGCCGGGCACCACGTACCACGACCTGCTGGTCACCGCGTGCATGGCCGCCGGGTTCATGCCCGACATGGGCCACCAGTCCGACGAGTGGGACACCGGCACGGCGATGGTGGCGCACGGCCTGGGCGTGATCCTGGTGCCGCGCCTCGCCCGCATCGACACCGAATGGCCAGTGGCCCGCATCCCCCTCTCCGGCGAACCCGCCCCCGCCCGCCGCATCCTCGCCGCCACCCGCAAGGGCGGCGCCCGCCACCCGGTGGTCGCGCAGGCCCTCGACCTGATCACGGCCTCCGCGTCGAGGCTGGTCCCGGGCGCATCGGCCGGGCGGCGGCGCGAGGATGCCACGCCATGAGCGCAGAGTTACTGTCGATCTACGTCAGGTGACTCTGTGTGGTCGTAGCGGTCGGAGTGGTGCGGAATGTATCTGCAAGGCGCCCTGGTGGTGCTCGCCGCGTTCCTGTGCGGAGCCGGCCTCACCTGGCTCTGGCACCGCCTCGTCCGCCCGCGCGCCAGTTCTGAAGGGCTGCCGCTGATGGCGGCCGCGTGCGGCACGGTCGCGTCGATGTACGTGCTGACCATCGCGTTCCTGATCGTCAGCGCCAGTTCGAGTCTGCGGGACGCGCAGAACGAAGCGGAGGCCGAGGCCGGAGCCCTGCGCAACGCGTACCTCGTGGCCCAGTACTTTCCTACCGCCGAGCGGCGGGACCTGCAGTCGGCGGTGCGCGACTACACGGACACCGTGATCACGAAGGAGTGGCCCGCGCTCTCCCGCGAGAAGGCCGCACCCGAGGCCTGGAACCGGCTCGATGCCCTGAACTCCCGGATGTACAGGGGGAGCGGCGAGGACAGCCGGTTGCACGGTGATCTGCGTGCCGCGGTCGATGACGTCTACGCCCAGCGCCGCCTGCGCGTGGCGGCGGCCGCCGAGCATGTTCCGGGCCTCCTGCTCGGTTTCCTGATCACCACGGCGTTCGCCGTGCCCTGCTTCTTCCTGCTGATGGGCTGGCCGTCCGGCGTCCGGCCCGTACTGGGCATGGGGACGATCGTGGCCCTGTGCGCGTTCGGGATCTGGATCGTCCTCCAGCTCAACCATCCCTACGGCAGCGGCGTGCGGATCGCTCCGGACAGCTTCCGTGACGCCCTGGTGCGGATGGAGCAGATCGACGCTCAGCGGTCCGCCGGACGGTGAGGCGCGGAGGGGCCGATCAGGAGGCGGCGGGTGTACGGCGACAGGAACAGGCCGTCCGGATCGAGGGCTTCCCGCACACGGTGGAAGTCGTCCCAGCGCGGATAGAGGTCACGCAGCACGGACGCGTCGAGACCGTGTTGCTTGGCCCAGTGCGGGCGCCCGCCCATCCCCGCGAGGACCTGCTCAGCAGCGCGCAGCCACCGCTCGCGCCCGGCCGCACGGGGCGCCGCCAGGTTGATCCAGGCGGTGCCGCGGTCGTGCGCCGGGCTCAGCCAGGTCGGCTCGGCGGGCCCCGGCCGGATCTCCAGCGGCAGCGGGCTGACGAACCCGGTGTCACGCAGCGCCCCGCGCAACACGATGAGCGCCTGCGGCAGGCGGGGCAGCGCCACGGCGTACTCGAGCGCGGCGAACCGCAGCCGCTGCGGGAAGACGACGTTCCGGTGCGCGGCCGCGACGTGCGGAGGCGTCGGGCCCGGCCGGGTCGCGGATGCGGCGTACCGGGCCGCCGCACCGGTCAGCGGCGCGCGGCACAGCAGTGAGCGCAGCGCCGTGCGGACCGGTTCGCGGGGGATGCGGGACGCCGGGTTGGCGGCTTCCGGGTGGCCGGGGCGGTCCAGCGTGCGCAGCAGCAGGCGGTCCTGCCAGGGGAACCAGAACGTCGACACATGCTCCGCCGCACCGGCCCACCCCACCGGATCCTCCACGAGTTGGTCCCACCCGACGTCGCGTTCGTGGCGGGTGAGCAGATGGCCCGGGACGCAGCGCAGGGTGACCCGGGTGAGCACGCCCAGGACGCCCAGGGACAGGCACAGCGCGGGCAGCCGGGGGTCGGCGTCGCCGACATCGACGACGTCGCCCGAGCCGGTCACCACCCGGACCCCCGTCACCTGCGCGGACAGCGACGCGTGCCGGCCGCCGCCGTGGGTGCCGGTGGCGACGGCGCCCGCCACGGTCGGAGCGGTCGTGGTCGCCAGGCCCACGACCGTGAGCCCCTTCCGGTGGAGTCCTTCGGCGAGCTCTCCCAGCGACGTGCCCGCGCCCACCGACACCTCGACGCCGTCCGAGCCTTCGCGCCGGGAGAAGGCGAGGCCCCGCAGCGCACGCGTGTCGATGAGCAACCCCGTCGAAGCGGCCAGCGGCGCGAACGAATGCCCGGCACCGACCGCGCGCACCCCGATCCCGCGACGGCCCGCCGTGCGGACGAGAGCGGCGACATGGTCCTCATCGCGCGCGAGGGCGTAGGAGGCGGGCGAACAGCGGGCCGTACGCGCCCAGTTCGTCCAGGAACGCGTCATGCCCCGCGCACCGGCACCGGCGTCGCCGACTCCTGCCGTACGCGCTCGGCGATCCACGCGTACGTGGGCCGCAGCCCCTCGGCCAGCGGGATGCGGGGCTCCCACCCGAGCGCGGCCCGGATCGTCGCGTTGTCGCTGTTGCGGCCGTGCACGCCCTGGGGCGCGGAGAGATCGTGACGGTGGCTCAGGCGGCGCCCCGCGATGTCCTCGATCATCCGGGCGAGGCCGCTGACCGTGACCAGTTCACCGGTGCCGAGATTCAGCGGCCGGGCCACATCGCTCTCCATGATCCGCCCGATGCCCTCGACGCAGTCGTCGATGTACATGAACGAACGGGTCCGTGAACCGTCGCCCCACAGTTCGATCTCGTCCGCGCCGTCCCGTACGGCACGCGCCACCTTGCGGCACAGCGCGGCGGGCGCCTTCTCGCGGCCGTCGTCCCACGAGCCGTGCGGACCGTACACGTTGTGGAAGCGCGCGACGCGCACAGTCATCCCGAAGTCCTCGGCGAAATGGCGGCACATGCGCTCGGAGAACAGCTTCTCCCACCCGTAGCCGTCCTCCGGCTGTGCCGGGTACGCCATGTCCTCGCGCAGCGGCTCGACCCGCGCGTCGTCCTGCCGGTAGGCCGGGTACACGCAGGCCGACGAGGCGTAGAAGTACCGGTCGGCCGAGTGCTGCCGTGCGGCGAGCAGCAGATGCGTGTTGATGAGGACCGACAGCATGCAGGCCGCCCGGTTGTTCTCGATGAAGCCGATGCCTCCCATGTCGGCGGCCAGGTTGTAGACATCGCCGACGCCCGCGACGGCGCGCCGGCACTCCTCACGCAGCGCCAGATCCGCGCGCCGGTTGTCGGCCGACGGATGGAGCTGGTACCAGGCGTCGAGCGGCTTGACGTCGACGGCCCGCACGGGCCGCCCCTCGGCGAGCAGCCGGGCGACAAGATGGCCGCCGATGAATCCCCCGGCTCCGGCGACGAGCGCGGGTCTGCGGGGGTGGTGGTTGCGTGCACTCACGAGACTTCTCCTGTCGGGTGCGAGCGGTGCCCATCAGGGCATGACGGGTCTTGTCCGGGCCTGCCGGCTTCCAGCAGTGCCTGTTCGGTCAGGGGGCGTCCTCGGCCGGGCGTCCCCACAGCACGCGCGCGAAGCGGTCCGCGACAGCCGGCACATCGAAGGCGTCCCGCGACCAGACGCGGGCCGACCGCGCGTACGACGCGCGCAGCGCCGGATCGCGCGACAGGCGCAGCGCGGCGGCCGTGAAGCCCGCCGCGTCGCGCGGATCCGTCACGAGACCACCGCCCGACGCGAGCACCACGCGCGCGGTCTCCGTGCCGTCCGGCGCCGCGGCGAGCACACAGCGGCCCGCCGCCAGGCAGGCGAGCAGTTTGGACGGCGCGGACACGGCGGCCGCCTCCCGGGCGAGCGTGACCAGCGTGACGTCCGCGGCGGCCAGCATGGCGGGCACGTCCTCGTAGGGCTGAAGATCCAGCAGGGTCAGCCGCGTCAGCCCGCGCAGGCGTCGCTGACGCTCCAACCACGCACGGCCGCCGCCCTGGCTGACCACGACGACCTGCCCCAGACGAGCCCGCGCGCAGGCGTCCGCGAGCTCGACGAGCAGTTCGGGGGCGTGCCGTTCGTCGAGCGTGCCCGCGTACAGCAGGATCGGCTCGCCGCGGGCGAGGAACCGTGCGGCCGGTTCCCAGACGGGCGCGTCCGGCGCGCGGGCGCCCGGCGGGGCGGCCCAGTTCGGGATCACCGTGACCCGGTCCTCCGGCACGCCGAGCGCTCGCGCGGAGCGGGCGAAACCCTCGGTCACCGCGACGACATGGTCACTGGCGCGGACGGCCGCCGCCTCCCGCGCCGCCGTGCCGGGATCCACGGTCGGGGCCGCGCCGTACAGGTCCTGGAGCCAGTACACATACCGCCAGCCCCGCTCCCGGGCGACGGCCAGCAGTTCGGCCTGCACGTGGGGCGCGGCGTTCGCGGACAGCAGGGTCACGGGCCCGCGGGCGCCTGACTCCCGCCACTCCCGTACGGCCGTCAGGCACGCGTCGCGGGCGGCGGCACCGTACGGCGCACGCTCCCCGCCGCGCACGGCCCGCACCGTGGCACCGTCCGCCGGCCGCTCCTCCAGCGGGCCGTGCGGACCGACGTGGTCGCCGCTGTACAGGTGCGTGACGCGCCGTCCGCGCCGGGCCAGCTCATGGCTGAGCCCCACCGGAAACGGATGCCCCAGGAAGTCATGGACGACGAGTACGCGCTCATCCGCCTCCGGGCTCACACCATGAGTGCGGGAGTTCACGCCGTCCACGCTATGGCGAGCCGTCGTACGCGGCGACTTCGGCGGATCCGCAGTGCACGAGGTTGGCTACTGTCGGATCGAGGACGCCGAGCCGGTGCCCGGCGGCGAGGTGAGGCGCGGCCCGCACGCGGTACCCGCGGGCCGGTACCGGAACCGGCCACGACGCAGGGAGAGCCCATGAGTGACATCGAGATCCGCGACGACCGCGAGCACGGGCTGCTGCGGGCCCGCTCCGGCGGCGAAGTCGTCGGCCACATCCAGTACTTCGTACTGGAGGAACCCGAGCGGGCGCTCGTCCCCGTGCACACCGTCGTGGAGCCGGCGCACGAGGGCAAGGGGATCGCGGGCTCGCTCGCCCGCGAGCTGTACGGCATCGCCGCCGCCGAAGCGGTGGCCGTGGCGCCGCTGTGCCCGTTCGTCGTCCGGTGGGCCGAGCGCCATCCGGGCGAGGCGCCCGAGGCCTCCGCCGACCTGCTGCTCGCCGCGAAGGCCGCGCTCGAGGCCGACCCCGACAAGTGGTGAGACGCCCCCGCGCGCGGTGATCATCCGTGCGTAGGGTGCCGGTCATGAACCTGACGCTCGTGCACACCTCGCCCGTCCACGTGCCGGTCTTCGACGCCCTGCGCGACGCCGACCACCCGGACCTGGAACTGCGGCACGTCGTACGCGAGGAGCTGCTGGTGCGGGCCGGCGCCGAGGGGCCCGAGTCCGTCACCGGCGAGGTCCGCGCGCTGCTCGAAGCGGCCGCCGCCGACGGGGCGGACGCCGTGCTGTGCACGTGCTCCACGCTCGGCGCCGTCGCCGAGGGGCTCGCCGCGGACGTCGGCCTGCCGGTGCTGCGCGTGGACCGGCCGATGGCGGCGCGGGCCGTCGCCGAGGGGGAGCGGATCGCCGTGGTCGCCACGCTGCGCAGCACCTTCGGGCCGACCGTCGGCCTGGTCGAGGAGGAGGCCGGGCGGGCCGGACGCGCGGTGGAGGTGCGCACCGTGTTCGTCGAGCGGGCCTGGGACCGATTCCTCGCGGGCGACAGGGACGGCTATCTCGCGCTCGTCGCCGAAGCCATCGACGGCATCGCCGACGCGGACGTCGTCGTCCTCGCGCAGGCCTCCCTGACCGACGCCGCCGAGCGGGCCCGCACCACCCTGCCCGTGCTCTCCAGCCCGCGCCCCGGACTCGGCGCCGCCGCCTCGGAATGCGCGCGCGCCAAGAGGGCTTAGGTTGAAGGGAGTTGTCCTGGAGTCGTCCGCACCGGACAGAAGTCCCCGGACAGAAGTCCCCGGACAAGCAGTCCACGGACAGACATCCACGGCAGGAATCTCGAACAGGAGGCAGCGCACATGACCGACCGTGACACCGACGTCGTCGTCAGCCCCAGCGGCTGGGTCGCCGAGCAGGCCCGCACCTACGAGGAGTCCGGAGGCACCGAGGGCACGACCCTGCAAGGCGCCCCCTGCCTGCTCCTCGACTACCAGGGCCGCAAGAGCGGCCAGTGGCGGCGCACCGTCCTGATCTACGGCACGGACGGCGACGACTACCTCATCGTGGCCTCGAAGGGCGGCGCAGACGAGCACCCCCTGTGGTACCTGAACCTCCAGGACAACCCGGACGTACGCCTGCGGGTCGGCACCGAGCGGTTCGACGCGCGCGCCGAGACGCTCAGCGGGGACGAGAAGGCGCGCGTCTGGGACTCCCTCGTGGAGGTGTTCCCGCCGTACGCGGACTACCAGAAGAAGACAAGCCGTGACATTCCCGTCGTACGGCTGAGCCGCACCGGCGGCTGAGAGGCCGCCGCACGCGTGGACTCGGCGGGCGTGGGCACGCGAGCCGGGAGACAGTGGAAAGGTCCCCTCCGAACCGCTGGAGGATCCAACGATGACCCATCCGTTTCCCGATCCCGTCCCGCCGACCCCCACGCCCGGACCCGGACCCGGGCCCGACCGGCCGGACCCCGGCCCGATGCCGGACCCGTTCCCGACGCCGGTGCCCGAGCCCACGCCGCGGCCCTCGCCGTCCCCGACGCCGCCGCTGCCGGACCCGGACCCCGACCCGCACCCGCCGGAGCCCGAACCGTCACCCGCCTAGCCGAAACGGCTACGCGTCGACCTCGGAGCGGTCGCCGCCCCACAGCGTGTGGAACGAGCCCTCCCGGTCGACCCTGCGGTACGTGTGCGCGCCGAAGTAGTCCCGCTGGCCCTGCGTGAGCGCGGCCGGCAGGCGCTCGGCGCGCAGCGCGTCGTAGTAGGCGAGCGCGGCGGCGAAGCCCGGTGTGGGCACGCCCTGGATGGTCGCCGCGACCAGGACGGAACGCCAGTCGTCCTGCGCCGCGGCGATCTCGTCGGCGAAGCCCTTGTCGGACAGCAGCGAGACCAGGTTCGGCTCGGCCTCGTACGCCGCCGTGATCCGGTCGAGGAACGCGGCGCGGATGATGCAGCCGCCGCGCCAGATCCGGGCCACGGCGCCGGAGTCGATGTTCCAGTCGTACTCCTCGCTGCCCGCGGAGATCTCGTGGAAGCCCTGCGTGTACGACACGATCTTCGAGGCGTACAGGGCCTGTTCGACGCGGTCGGCGAAGGCCGCGGCCTCCGACTCGCTCAGCGTCACGGCCTTGGGACCCGCCAACTCGCGTGACGCGGTGCGCAGTTCCGCGTGCCCGGACAGGGAGCGCGCGAACACCGCCTCCGTGATGCCGGACACCGGCACGCCCAGGTCGAGCGCGATCTGCACCGTCCAGCGGCCGGTGCCCTTCTGCTCGGCCTGGTCCTGGACGACGTCCACGAACGGCTTCCCGGTGGCCTCGTCCACGTGGGAGAGGACCTCGGCCGTGATCTCGATCAGGTAGGAGTCGAGGCGGCCCGTGTTCCACGTGCGGAAGATGTCGGCGATCTGCGCGGGGGAGTACCCGGCCACGTCGCGCAGCAACTGGTAGGCCTCGCCGATGAGTTGCATGTCGGCGTACTCGATGCCGTTGTGCACCATCTTCACGAAGTGGCCCGCCCCGTCGGGGCCGACGTGCGTCACGCAGGGCGCGCCGTCCTTCGCCTTCGCGGAGATCTTCTCCAGCATCGGGCCGAGCGAGGCGTACGACTCGACGCTGCCGCCGGGCATGATGCTCGGCCCGTGCAGCGCGCCCTCCTCGCCGCCGGAGACGCCCGTGCCGACGAAGTGGATGCCCTGCTCGCGCAGTTCCTTCTCACGGCGCCGGGTGTCCGCGAAGTGCGCGTTGCCACCATCGATGATCATGTCGCCCTCCTCCATGAGGGGCGCGAACTCCTTGATCACCGCATCGGTCGGTTCGCCCGCCTTCACCATGACGACCAGGCGCCGCGGCCGCTCGAGCGCTGCCACGAACTCCTCGGCCGTCTCGGTCGGTACGAAGATGCCCTCCTCGCCGAACTCCTCGACCAGCGCGTGCGTACGGGAAGCCGTGCGGTTGTGGAGGGCGACCGTGTAGCCGTTGCGGGCGAAGTTCCGGGCGAGGTTGCGCCCCATCACAGCGAGGCCCGTGACACCGATCTGGGCTGTAGTGCTCATGCCTGTCGCTCCTGTCGAGTCTGTCGTATCCGTATGCGGAAGATGAAAGATCTTGTTCATTCCTGGCGGGCAGGCGGGTTAGGTTGGCGATCCGGACCCACCGTGCATTCTCTACACACCGTGGACTCTCTACGAATCTGGAGCCGTGCGTGCCTCATTTCGACCTGTCAATCGATGCGTTGCGTACGTATCGGCCGGAGTTGACCGCCCCCGACGACTTCGACGCCTTCTGGGAGAAGACCCTGGTCGAGGCCAGGGAGCACGACCTGGACGCACGCTTCGAGCCCGTCGACGTCCCGTACACGGCGGTGGACATATTCGACGTTACGTACGCGGGCTTCGGCGGGCATCCCGTGAAGGGCTGGCTGATCCTTCCGGCAGGCACGAACGAGCCGCTTCCGGCCGTCGTCGAGTACATCGGCTACGGGGGCGGCCGCGGCCTTCCGCACACCCACCTGCGCTGGGCGGCCGCCGGGTTCGCGCACTTCGTGATGGACACGCGCGGGCAGGGCAGCGGCGGCAGCGTCGGCGACACCCCCGACCCGGTCGGCTCCACGCCGTCGCAGCCGGGATTCATGACGCGCGGTATCCGGGACCCGCACGAGTACTACTACCGCCGCGTCTACACGGACGCCGTGCGCGCCGTCGACGCCGCCCGCTCGCACCCGCTCGTCGACGCCTCGCGGATCGCCGTCACCGGCGGCAGCCAGGGCGGCGGCATCACCATCGCCGTGGCAGGACTCGTGCCCGGACTGAAGGCGGCAGCGCCCGACGTGCCGTTCCTGTGCGACTTCCGGCGCGCGGCCACGCTCACCGAGCGTCACCCGTACCGCGAGATCGCCCTCTACCTCAAGGCGCACATCGGCGACGACGAGCGCGCCTTCCGCACGCTCTCCTACTTCGACGGCATCAACTTCGCGGCGCGCGCCACGGCGCCGACCCTGTTCTCCGCCGCCCTGGAGGACCTGACCTGCCCGCCGTCCACGGTCTTCGCCGCGTACAACCACTGGGCGGGCACCGAGAAGTCCATCGAGGTGTACGCCTTCAACGACCACGAGGGCGGCGGCCCCTTCCAGCAGGCCGCCCAACTCCGGTGGATTCCTGGTCACTTGAGGGGCTGAATCCCGCCAAGGTGGCCCCCGGCACTCTTGTCCACATGCGGGGGAGCGGCTAATTTGCCGCTCCTACGTGTGGCTGAGGGGGCATTCATGGCGTTACGCGGCCGGCACCGCCGGTACAAGGCGGGCCGGGTCAACCGGGCGTCGCTCACCGTGACCGTGGGCGGCGTCGGCATGGCCATCCCGATCATCGGCGCGGGCACGGCGCAGGCCGCGGACGCGCACACGTGGAACAAGGTCGCCGCGTGCGAGTCCTCCGGGAACTGGAGCATCAACACCGGCAACGGGTACTTCGGCGGCCTCCAGTTCACCCGCTCCACCTGGGCCGCGTACGGCGGCACCGCCTACGCGCCGCGCGCCGACCTCGCCACCAGGGACCAGCAGATCGCCGTGGCCGAGAAGGTGCTCAAGGGGCAGGGCCCCGGCGCCTGGCCGGTGTGCTCGCAGCGCGCGGGCCTCGCCCGCGCGAGCGCGGCCCCCGACGTCCGGCCGCAGTCCACACCGCAGTCACGCGCGGGGCGCGCCCGGATGTACCGCGTCATCAACGGGGACAGCCTCTCCGGCATCGCCGCCGAGCGGTCCGTGAAGGGCGGCTGGCGTGCCCTGTACGCGGCGAATCGCGCCACGATCGGCGCCGACCCGGACCTGATCACCCCCGGGCAGCGCCTCGCGATGCCGGGCAAGACGTCGGCGCCGGCCCCGAAGAAGGCCGCCAAGCCGGTCGCCAAGAAGTCCGACACGGCGAAGGCCACCACGCACAACGCCGTCGCCCCCGTCGCCGCATCGCTCGGCACTCCCTACCGGGCCGCCGGTTCCTCGTGGTCGAAGGGCTACCACACGGGCGTCGACTTCGCGGTGTCCACCGGCACCTCCGTCAAGGCCGTCGCCGCGGGCCACGTCGTCTCGGCCGGGTGGGGCGGCGCGTACGGCTACGAAGTGGTGATCCGGCACGCCGACGGCAAGTACAGCCAGTACGGGCATCTGTCGGCGCTGTCCGTGAAGAGCGGCCAGCGCGTCCTGGCGGGCCAGCGCATCGCCCGCTCCGGCTCCACGGGCAACAGCACGGGCCCGCATCTGCACTTCGAGGTGCGGACGGGGCCCGGTTTCGGCAGTGACGTGGACCCGCTGGCGTATCTGCGGGCCCGCGGCGTCAGGATCTGAGCGTCACGGCGTCCTTGTTGCCGCCTGAGTGTCAGGGCCGGGAGCGGATGTTCTCGGCCGTCCAGCCCTCGCACGGCGGCTTCTGCCGGGATCCCGGCGCGCGCGGCGGCAGCGGCACCGAGTCGAGCCCGGCCGGGCTGTTCGGCACCACCGGCGGGATCACCGGTGACACTCCGTGCGTGACCACCGAGGCGCCCGCCCGGCGTCCGCGCCCGATGCGCTCCGTCGTCAGCAGGATCAGGCCGCCCGCCGCCACGACACCGCAGCCGAGCGCGAGCACCGTGCCGGTCGTGCCGTACCGGAACGATTCGCCGAACATCGTGATGCCGACGGTGGCCGCCACCACGGGGTTCACGACCGTCGCGGTCGCCAGCGGAGCGGCGAGCCCGGCGCCCCGGTAGGAGGCCTGCGACAGCAGCATCCCGGCCGCGGCCAGGCCCGCGATCGCGAGGAGCGTCGCGAGCTGCTCCAGCGGCTCCCCGGTCCAGTCCTCGGTCACGGACTTCGTGAACACCGACGCCATGCCGAACGCGCCACCGGCCGCCACCGCGAGCAGCACCGCGCGCACCACGGGGTGCCGGTGCGCCACGCGGGCCGACGACATCAGGGCCAGCACACCGCCCGCCGTGATCAGGCCGACCAGCAGGCGCTGCGCCCCGTCCAGCGACTGCTCGGTCGTGGCCCCGGTCAGCGAGAGCAGCCCCGCGAGCCCGACCGTCGCCATGATCGCGCCACGCCAGGCCGTCGCCCCGGTCCTGCGCCCCACGAGAAGCGCCGACATCGGCAGCGCCAGCACGATCGTCAGCGCGCCGAGCGGCTGCACGACGCTGAGCGGGCCGAAGGCGAGCGCCGCGACGTGCAGCAGCGCCCCCAGGCCGTTCAGGCATCCGGCGCCCCACCAGGCGGGCCGGCGCAGCGGGGCGTACGCCGCCTGGGGCGACGTCGCGGCCACGCGCTCCTGCACGATCGCCCCGCCCGCGTACGCGACGGCGGAGACGAGCGAGAGCAGCACGGAAAGCACCAGGTCGCTCATGAGGCGCCCCTGGAGGTGCGGCGTGGCGCACGGTCGCTTCTCATACTCTCTACGATCGCTCTTCCCTGCCCTTCGCGTCGTCCGACCTGAGCACGCAATGGGTCCTACTCCCGTTGGAGTAGGCCGCATCCTGTTTCATCCCCAGGGCGGGTGCCCCAGGGGCCCGCGGGGGACTCGGGCACCGGTGCCGTCCGCGCCCTTCCGCAGGGACCCCTCCATGGGTGACCATGAGGTGCGCTTTCGAACAGCGATCCAGAGCGAGAGTCGCCGACCGACGACTACGGGGGCCGCGCGTGCGTGTGGGACTGCTGACCAGGGAGTACCCGCCGGATGTCTACGGCGGCGCCGGAGTGCACGTCGAGTTCCTGGCGCGCGAGCTGCGCCCCCTCGTCGACCTCGAGGTGCACACCTGGGGCGAGGGGACGGCCGACGGCGTGCGCCGGCACCGGGCCTGGCCCGCGCTCGACGGGGCGAACGACGCGCTGCGCACGCTCTCCGTGGACCTGTCCATCGCCGCCGCCCTCGAAGGCCGCGACCTCGCGCACTCCCACACCTGGTACACCAACCTGGCCGGGCACCTGGCGGCCCTGCACCTCGGGATACCGCACGTCATGACCGCCCACTCCCTGGAGCCGCTGCGCCCCTGGAAGGCGGAGCAGCTGGGCGGCGGCTACGCGCTGTCGGCGTGGGCGGAGCGGACCGCGATCGAGGCCGCCGACGGCGTGATCGCCGTGTCGCACGCGATGCGCAAGGACATCCTCGCCTGCTATCCGGCCCTGGAGCCGAAGAAGGTACGCGTCGTGCACAACGGCATCGACGTCTCGCTCTACCACGCCGACGTCGGCACGGACGTGCTGCGCCGCTACGACATCGACCCGCGGCGCCCCTACATTCTCTTCGTCGGCCGCATCACCCGGCAGAAGGGCGTCCCCCATCTGCTGCGCGCGGCGAAGCAGTTGGCGAAGGACGTCCAGATCGTGCTGTGCGCGGGCGCGCCCGACACCCCGGAGATCGGCCGCGAATTCCGGGATCTGGTCGACGATCTGAAGGCCTCGCGGGACGGGGTGCGCTGGATCCCGTCCATGCTGCCGCGCACCGAGGTCATCCAACTGCTCACCCACGCCTCGGTGTTCGCGTGCCCCTCCGTGTACGAGCCGCTCGGCATCGTCAACCTGGAGGCGATGGCCTGCGGCACCGCGGTCGTCGCCTCGCGGGTCGGCGGCATCCCCGAGGTCGTCGCGGACGGCGAGACGGGACTGCTCGTCCCGTACGCGGCCGCGGACCCGGAAGGCTTCGAGGCGGGGCTCGCGGACGCCCTGAACCGGGTCGTCGCCGACCCCGGCGCGGCGCGCGCGATGGGTGAGGCGGGCCGGGAGCGGGCCGCGGCGGAATTCGGCTGGGACGCGATCGCACGGCGCACGGCCGACATGTACGAGGAGATCCTCAACGGCACGTGAATCACAGGGGGGTTGGGATGCGCGGCGGACCTTCGGTGCTCGGGATCGTACTGGCAGGCGGGGAGGGCAAGCGGCTGATGCCGCTCACCGCGGACCGGGCGAAGCCCGCGGTGACGTTCGGCGGTACCTACCGCCTGGTCGACTTCGCCCTGTCCAATCTCGTCAACGGTGACATCCTGCGCATCTGCGTCCTGACGCAGTACAAGTCGCACTCGCTGGACCGGCACGTCACGACGACCTGGCGGATGTCGAGCCTGCTCGGCAACTACGTCACGCCGGTCCCGGCCCAGCAGCGGCTCGGCCCGCGCTGGTACAAGGGCAGCGCCGACGCGATCCTTCAGTCCCTCAACCTGGTCCACGACGAACAGCCCGACTACATCGCGGTGTTCGGCGCCGACCATGTGTACCGGATGGACCCCCGGCAGATGCTCGCCCAGCACATCGAGTCCGGCGCGGGCGTCACAGTGGCGGGCATCCGGGTGCCGCGCGGCGAGGCCTCGTCCTTCGGCATCATCACCCCGGCCCGCGACGGCACGCGCATCGACGCCTTCCTGGAGAAGCCCACCGACCCGCCGCCGCTGCCCGGCACCCCGAACCAGGTCTTCGCGTCCATGGGCAACTACCTGTTCACCACCAAGGTCCTCGTCGACGCGCTCCAGATGGACGCGGAGGATGTCAACTCGGCGCACGACATGGGCGGTTCCATCGTGCCGATGCTCACCGAGCGCGGCGTCGCCCAGATCTACGACTTCGACGGCAACCACGTGCCGGGGGAGACGGACCGCGACCACGGCTACTGGCGCGACGTCGGCACCCTCGACGCCTACTACGAGGCCCACATGGACCTCATCTCGGACACCCCCGTCTTCAACCTCGACAACCGGCGCTGGCCGATCTACACCCACCCCGGCCAGCTGCCGCCCGCCAAGTTCTGCGCGGGCGGCATCGCGGCCGAGTCCATCGTCAGCCCCGGCTGCGTCATCCGCGGCCAGGTCACCCGCTCCGTGCTCTCACCCGGCGTCGTGATCGAGGACGGCGCGGTCGTCCAGGGCTCGGTCCTGCACGACAACGTGCGGGTCGGCAGGGGAGCGGTGGTGCGCGGCGCCGTCCTCGACAAGAACGTCGAGGTCCCGGTCGGCGCGACCATCGGCGTCAACCCGAGCCGGGACGCGGAGCTTTACACCGTGTCGAAGGGCGGGGTGATCGCCCTGGGGAAGGGGCAGTCGGTGCACTGAGCGTGGGGTCGGGCGGGGCGTACCGGCGGCCGGTGCTGTACTGGGGCCATGAAGGCGCTGCTGGTGCTGTCCGTGCTGCTCATGGTGTTCGCCCTGCCGACGGGCGGCCTGTGGCTGCTCGGGCGACGGGCGAAAGTCCCGGCCTGGGTGCTGACCGTGTTCCTGGTCGCCGGGTGGCTGGCGGTGCTCGTCGGCGGCTTCCTCTCGCAGCGCGCGCAACCAGGCCTGTTCCCGGAGGCCTCGCCCTGTCACGGCGCCGGTACCCCGGTCTCGCGCTACTTCCCGCCGGACTCGTTCTGCCGGCACGACGACGGCGAACTGCGGACGGTGAACGGTCCGTTGGGCAAGTTCGTGTTCTGGCTCGCCCTGGGTACGGCCGCCTCGATGCCCTTCGCCGCTCACGCGGGATCGGGCACAGGTGGCTCGCCCTCGAAGCCGTTCGCCCAGTAGCGGCCGCGCAGTGAGAGGTCGAGCAGCATGCGGGTGGCCTCCTCCGGAGGCATCGGGCGTGGATCCTCCTCCAACCACCAGCCCAGCACGGCGAGTTGTTCGCCGACCCAGGCGCGCGCCAGGACGTCGACACTGATCCGGGGCGTGACGCCCTCGTGCTCGGCGCGGGCCCGGAAGACCGCGGCCGTCGCCTCCGCCTGCGCCCGCGTGAACTGGCGCAGCGCCCGGCCGTCGCCCTCGCCGCGCAGGACCATCCGGTAGGCGTCCCGCTCCTCGTCGGCGTGCCGGAAGATCTCCAGGGCCGGTTTGCCGGTGAAGCCCACTTCGGAGGCCTGGACGAGCGGGCGCAGCCGGTCCTGCAACTCGTCGAGCAGGTCGGTCACCACGCGGTCGAGCAGGTCGTCCTTGTCCGTGTAGTGCTTGTAGAAGGTGGCCCGGCCCAGGTCGGCCCGCTCCGTGATGTCCTCCACGGTCACGGTCGCGTAGCCCCGCTCAAGCGACAGCGACACCAGCGCGTCGCGCAACAGGCGTCGGGTGCGGCGTACTCGGCGATCGCCCGATTCCGGCGGCATGTCCGGCTCCTCTCGCGTCCCAGGTCGGTCCCTGGCCGGTGCCGGAAGAGTACACCGGATCATTGACACCCCGAAGGTTTATAGACACGCTGTCCACTATTGGCCGTCATGATGATTTGAGCCGTCGAGCGTGGGAGCAGTCCGTGAACCTGGGCACGTACATCACTCGAAGCAGTACCTTCTGGCCGCAGCGCGAGGCCCTGATCTGCGGTGAACGCAGGCTGACGTACGGGGACCTCGAGCGGGTCACCAACCGTCTGGCCTCCGCGCTCATCGGGCGCGGGCTCGTGCCGGGGCAGGCCGTCGCGACGTACGCGGGCAACTGCGCGCAGGCCGTCGAGACCGAGATGGCCCTGTCCAAGAGCGGCCTCGTACGGGTGCCGATCAGCCCGCGGCTCTCCGTCGACGAGGTCGCGCACATCCTCGACGACGCCGACGTCCGCGTCCTGTTCGTGGACAGTGACCGGCTCGACGCGGCCCGCGCCGCCCTGGAACGCGCGTCCGTGGACTGCCTTCTGGTCGACTACGGGGACCAAGAGGCGCTCACCTATGCGGAGTTGCTCGCCGAAGGGGGCGAGGAGGCGGTCGCCGTCGAGGTCGACCAGCACGACGCCGCCGTCCTCAACTTCACCTCCGGCTCCACCGGCAAACTGAAGGCCGCCGTGCAGACCCACGGCAACCGGCTCGCCAACATGCGCAAGCGGATGATGAGTTCGGACGCCTCACCCTCCACCCGCGAGTGCTACCTCGCCGCCGGGCCCATCACCCACGCGCCCGGCATGCCGCTGCTCGCCCTCCTCGCCTCTGGTGCCACCGTCGTCGTACTGCCGCGCTGGGACGCCGAGTTGTTCCTCGCCACGGTCGAGACCGAGCGGATCACCGCGACGTTCCTTGTCCCGACCATGCTGGGCATGCTGCTCGCCCACCCGAAGACCGCCACCGCCGACCTGTCCTGCCTGCGGTCCCTCCACATCGGCGGCGCCCCGGTCTCGCCGCAGCGGCTGCGCGAGGCCGTCGCGGCGTTCGGACCGATCGTCATGCAGGGGTACGGGCAGGTCGAGACGACCAGCGGCATCACCGTGCTCACCCGCGAGGACGTCCTCGCCGGCACCACCACCGACCCCGACCTGCTGCTGTCCTGCGGCCGGCCGGTGTTCGACACGGAGATACGGGTGGTCGACGAGGCGGGCACCGCGCTGCCCGCCGGGAGCATCGGCGAGGTGATCGCCCGCGGGCCCGACTGCGTCACCGAGTACTGGCACGAACCCGAGCTGTCCGCCGAGACGTTCAAGAACGGCTGGGTGCACACCGGTGACCTCGGCTATCTGCGCGAGGACGGCTACCTGTTCATCGTCGACCGCAAGAAAGACATGATCATCTCCGGTGGCTACAACGTGTACTGCAGTGAGGTGGAGGCCGTCCTGTACGCCCACCCCGCGCTCGCCGAGGCCTGCGTCGTCGGCGTGCCCGACGAGAAGTGGGGCGAGGCCGTCAAGGCGGTCGTCGTGCGCAGGCCCGGCGTCGAGGTCGGCGAGGACGAGATCGTCGACTTCTGCGCCGAACGCCTCGCCCGCGTGAAGAAGCCGCGGTCCGTGGAGTTCGTGGACGCGCTGCCCGTCAACCGCAACGGGAAGATCGACCGCCGCGCCGTCCGCGCGCGCCACTGGACCGGCGCCGAGCGCCGCGTCCACTGAACAGGAGAACGCGATGACCTTCACCCTCACCCCCACGTACGACGACAACCCGCGGCTCCAGGACCTCGTGGGCCGCCTGCGCGCGTACCTCGACGGCGAACTCGCCGAGTACGAGACCGAGTTGGGTCTCGCGCCCGAGAGCGGCTACACCCGCGCCCAGCTCGAACCCGCCTGGCGGCGCAGCCGCGAGCTCGGCTTCTACGGCATCCACCTGCCGAAGGAGCACGGCGGCCAGGACCTCACGTACACCGAACTCGCCGCCCTGAAGGAGGAGGTGGGTGCCTCCGGGCGGATCCTCCAGCACAGCGTCCTCGGCGACATGGGCGGCCCGCTGCGCGCCGGGTCCATCCTCCAGTACGCCACCGGCGAGCAGATCGAGACATATCTGGAGCCGGTCGTCCGGGGCGAGCGGGCCTGCTGCTTCTCGCTCACCGAGACCGACGCCGGCTCCGACGTGCGCGCCATGAGCACCATCGCCACGCCCGACGGTGACGGCTGGCGGATCACCGGGCACAAGGTGTTCTCCTCCGCCGGACCGTTCGCCGACTTCTCCGTCCTCATCGCGCGGATGGCCCCGGAGCCGGACGCGCCCGAGGATGCCAAGCCGGTGTTCTCCGCGTTCCTCGTCGACCTCGATTCCCCCGGCTGCGAGGTGCTGCCGGGGGAGACGCCGATGTCCGGAGAGCACATCGAGAGCGACATCGTCCTCGACAACTGCCGTGTGGAAGCAGGCCAGTTGCTCGGCAAGGTCGGCGACGGGCTGCGCATCGGGCTCGGCCGCGTCACCACCAACCGGCTCCTGCACTGCCCGAGCGTTCTCGGCCAGGCCCGCCGCGCCCTCGCCCTCACCGTCGACTTCGCCCGCACCCGGCAGGTCTTCGGCGCACCGCTCGGCGCGCTCCAGTCGATCCAGCACAAGCTCGCCGACATGGCGACCTCGTACTACGCGGCGCGCAGCATGACGTACGACGCGCTCGCCGACCTCGACGCGGGGGCCGAGCCGCGCACGGAGGCGTTCATGTGCAAGCTCTTCGTCGCCGAGAGCGCCTTCCGGATCGCCGACGAGGCCGTGCAGATCCACGGCAAGGCGGGCCTCGTGCGCGGCGCCGAAGTCGAGTCCATCTTCCGGAAGTTGAGGATGTTCCGCGTGCTCACCGGCTCCTCCGAGATCCAGAAGAACGGGATCGCCCGGCAGCTGCTGATGTCCGGCTGACCGGCGCGGCACCACGGCACCACCGCAGGTCCGCTGTGCTCTTTCCGTGTGCTCTTCCCCTCAGGAGGTACCTCCCGCATGCCGCCCACCACCGCACCGTCGTCCACCTCGTCCACTCCGCCCACCTCGTACACCGAGCGCGCCCACGACCTCCACCCCGAACTCGTCGCACTGCGCCGGGCCCTGCACCGCGAGCCCGAACTCGGCCTCCACCTGCCCCGCACCCAGGAAAAGATCCTCGCCGCACTCGACGGACTGCCCCTGGAGATCACCACCGGCAAGGACCTCAGCTCGGTCACCGCCGTGCTGCGCGGCGGCAGGCCCGGCGGCGCCGTCCTGCTGCGCGCCGACATGGACGCCCTGCCCATCACCGAGAACAGCGGCGTCGCGTACGCGTCCGAGCTGCCGGGCGCCATGCACGCCTGCGGCCACGACCTGCACTCCGCCGCACTCGTCGGCGCCGCACGGCTGCTGGCCGAGCGCCGCGAACACCTCCACGGCGACGTCGTGTTCATGTTCCAGCCCGGCGAGGAGGGCTTCGGCGGCGCCCGCGTGATGATCGACGAGGGCCTTCTGGACGCGGCCGGAAAGCCCCTCGACGCGGCGTTCGCGCTGCACGTAGCCGCCGACCGGCTGCCCGGCGGCATGATCGCAAGCCGGGCCGGCACCGTCACCTCCGCGTCCGACGTGCTGAGCGTCACCGTGCGCGGGCAGGGCGGCCACGGCTCGACCCCGCACGGCGCCAGGGACCCCATACCGGTGGCCTGCGAGATCGTCACCGCGATCCAGACCTGGGTGACGCGCCGCTTCGACATCTTCGACCCGGCCGTCGTCACCGTCGGCAGCTTCCACGCGGGCACGAAGCAGAACGTCATCCCGGACACCGCGACGTTCGAGGCCACCGTGCGCAGCTACTCCGAGCCCGTCCACACCCGCCTCATCGAGGGCCTGCCCCGCCTGGTGCGCGGCATCGCCGAGGCGCACGGCGTCGAGGCCGAGGTGACGTACACCGTGCAGTACCCGGTCACCGTCAACGAACCGGACGAGACCGCCTTCGCGCTCGACACCGCCCGCGCGCTGTTCGGCGACGGGCAGGTCCACGAGTCGCCCAAACCGGCCAACGGGTCCGAGGACTTCGCGTTCGTCCTCCAGCGCGTGCCCGGCGCGATGCTGCTCGTCGGCGCCGCCCCCGAGGGCGCCGACCCGGCGAAAACCGCCGTGAACCATTCGCCGCGCGCCGTCTTCGACGACCGCGTGCTGCCGCGCCAGGCCGCGCTGCTCGCCGCGCTCGCCGAGGGACGCCTCGCCCGGGGAGCCGCCGCGTGAGCGCGCCCACCGCGCCGACGGCGGGCGGCAATGTGCGCGCCGTGGTCGGCCTGCTCGTCGCTTTCGAGCTGATCAGCGGCTTCCTCCAGGGCGCCACCGTGCCCCTGGTCCCCGAGATCCAGCACTGGCAGGGCATCGGCACGGGCCAGGCCCAGTGGATCACCACGGTGCAGTTCCTGGCCGCGGCCGTCAGCGTCCCGGCCTTCGGCCGCCTCGGTGACCTGTACGGACACCGGCGCATGATCCGGTTCGCGCTCGGCACGATCGCCGTCGGCACCCTCCTCGTGGCCTGCGCGCCCAACCTCGCCGTACTGCTCCTCGGCCGCGCCCTGCTGGGTCCGCTCGCCGCGCTGCTGCCGCTGGAGATCGGCCTCGTGCGCGACCGGCTCAGCGTCGACGGCGGGCGCCGGGCCGTCGGCCTCCTCGTCGGCTCGTCACCCTCGGCTCCGTCCTGGGCCACGCGCTCGCCGGACCGCTGCTCGCACTCCTCGGCGAACTGCGGCCCACCCTGTTCGCCCTCGCCGCGCTGGCCGTCGCGTGCGTGGCGCTGTCGTTCACCGCGATCCCCGAGTCCCGCACCCGTGCGAGCGGCCGCATGGACTGGTCGGGGGCGGCCCTGCTGGCCGTGTCCCTGGTCCTGCTGCTCGGCACGGTCTCCCGCGGCTCCACCTGGGGCTGGGTGTCGGCGCCCACGCTCGGCGGCCTCGCCCTGGCGGCGGCCCTCCTGTACGTCTGGGCCCGCCTCCAACTGCGCCGCCCCGAGGCCCTGGTGGACGTACGCGCCCTGGGCCGCCGGCAGAGCGCCCCGTACTATGCCTCCGGGTTCGTGCTCGGCGCCGTCCTGCTGGGCGGACAGACCGTCGCGGTCAGCTTCATGGCCACGGCGCCCAAGGAGACGGGTTACGGGTTCGACCTCGCGGCCTGGCAGATCAGTCTGTGCGGTGTCATCCCGCACCTCATGGCGTTCCTCGGCTCGTCGTTGTGCGCGAACCTCGCGGTCCGGATCGGCTACCGCCGCCTCCTCCTGCTCGCGTTCACGCTGCTCACCTGCGGATACGGCGGGTTGATCGCACTGCACACCGGCCTCGTGCCGTTCACGGTCGCCAACGCCCTGGTGGGCTTCGGCGTCGGCCTCGGGCTCGGCGGTCTCCCCACCGTGATCGTGGAGAGCAGCGCCGCGGACCGCACGGCCAGCGCCACCGCCGTCTACAACAACTTCAAGACACTCGGCGGCAGCGTCGGCGGCGCCGCGTTCGCCGTCGCCCTGGGCACCCTCGTCATCGGTTCGACCGACACCCCGACGCTGTCCGCGTACGTGACGATCTGGACCTGCGCCGCCGTGGCCTGCCTGGCGGCGGTCGGCATCCAACTCCTGGCGCGACCAAGCCGGTCCACGCCCACGACGCCCGCCACGCCGGTCACGTCGGCACCGCGTTCGTCGGCATGAGGCTCGCGCCAGGCGACCTTGGCTAACCTGCACGGATGACCACCGACCTGACCCTCCTGCCCCGCGTCGCCTACCGGGGGCAGGACGTCACCGCACCCCGCCTGCGCGGCCTGCTCGCCCTTCTCGCGGGCGGGCCGCGCACCGGGTGCGGCGTCGAGCGGCTGGTGGCGGGGCTGTGGCCCGAGGCGCTGCCGCAGCGGCCGGGCAAGGCGGTACAGGTCCTCGTCGCGCGGGTGCGGGCCCAGCTCGGCGCCGACGTCATCGTGAGCACTCCGACCGGCTACCGGCTCGGCCTCACCGAGGACCAGGTCGACAGCTCCTTGCTGCTGCGGCACGCCGCCGAGTGCGCGGAGCGGGCGAGGGCCGGGGACCGGGCCGGCGCGCTCGCCGCGGCCGAGGCCGGGCTCGCCCTGTGGGAGGGGACGGCGCAGGAGGACGGCGGCGCGGAAGGTCCCGTGGCCGCGCTCCGCGCCGAACGCGCCCCGGTCCGCCGGGATCTCACCCGCGCGCGGGCTCTCGCGCTCGCCCGGCTCGGCCGTCACGCGGAGGCGACCGGGCCGCTGGCCGAGACCGCCGCGCGGCTGCCACGCGACGAGGAGGTGCTCGCCGAACTGCTGCGCGCCGAGGCGGCCACGACGGGACCGCCCGCCGCGCTGTCCCGCTACGAGACGTACCGCCGTGCTCTACGCGAGGAACTGGGCGCCGACCCGGGTTCCCAACTCCGCGCCATTCACGAGGAGTTGCTGCACGACGAGGCGCCCGTGGTCCGCCACGGCGTTCCGCACGAACCGAACCAACTCCTCGGCCGCGACCAGGACATCGCCGCGGTGGAGCGGCTCCTGCACGCCTCCCGCGCCGTCACCGTCGTCGGCCCCGGCGGCCTCGGCAAGACCCGGCTCGCGTACGCCGTGTCCCGCCGGGCCGGGCAACGCGCCGTGCACGTCGTGCCGTTGGCCGGCGTCACCGCGGACGCGGACGTCGCCGCCGAGGTGGCCTCCGCGCTCGGCGCGGGGGAGCGGCGGCACGGCGCCGTCGGCGGGCACGCCCCGGCCGACCCGGTGTCCGGCATCGTCGGGACGCTCGGCGCCGGGCCCGCGCTGCTGGTCCTCGACAACTGCGAGCACGTCGTCGCGGGGGTCGCCGACCTCGTCCAGGCACTGCTGTCCCGCGCCCGCGACCTGCGCGTACTCGCCACCAGCCGGTCGCCGCTCGGCCTCACGTCCGAGGCGGTGTACGCACTGCCGGAACTCGGCCCCGACACCGCCGTCGAACTGTTCGGCCAGCGGGCCCGGGCCGCGCGCCCCGGCGTCGATCTGCCCCCGGACGCGGTCGCCGAAGTGTGCGGGCACCTCGACGGGCTGCCGCTCGCCGTCGAGCTGGCCGCCGCGCGGGTACGGGCCCTGTCCGTCCCCGAGATCGCCCGCCGCCTCGGCGACCGGTTCGCCCTGCTGCGCGGCGGCGTACGCGACGTCCCCGAACGTCACCGCACCCTGTACGCCGTCGTGGAGTGGAGCTGGAACCTGCTCGGCGACGAGGCCCGCGCCGCCCTGCGCACGCTGTCCGTCTTCCCCGGCGGGTTCTCCGGCGACGCGGCGGAACGGGTCCTCGGCGAGAACGCGCTGGGCGTACTGGAACAGCTCGTCGAGCAGTCGCTGCTGACCGTCGCGGACACCCCGTCAGGTGTCCGGTTCGGGATGCTGGAGACCGTACGGGAGTTCAGCGCGGCCCGTCGCGCGGAGGCAGGCGACGAGGAACGGGCCGTAGTGCAACTCACCGACTGGGCCCGGGAGTTCGGTGTCGAGTACCACGCGACGCTGCTGGGGCCGCGCTCCCCGGATGCCTGGGAGCTGATCAAGGCCGAGCAGGACAATCTCGTGGCGGCCCTGCGCCACGCCCTGGACCGCGCTGATGGTCCCACCACCGCCGCCGTCACCGCCGTGCTCGCCGCCCTGTGGTCCACCGACTCCAACTTCGCCCGCCTCGCCACCCTCGCGGCCGACACCGGAGTCCCGCTCTCGCACTACCGGCCCGAACCCGCGTACGTCGAAGTCGCCCGCGCCGCCGCGGTGTTGTGCGCGGCGAGCCTCATCGTGGACCACGCCCCGCGCGTCGTACGCCACCTCGTCACCCTGCGCCGGCTGCCCCCGGCCCCGCCGGACACCCTGCTGCGCGCCATCGCCGTCGTGCTGGGCGCCGTGGCCGACATGCTGCCTCCGAAGTACGACGTGCTGCGCGAACTGTGCGCCGACGAAAGCCCGTTGGTCGTCTCCGTCGCCGAGAGCGTCGCCACCTACGTGTGGGAGTACGAGCATGACATCGATCGCGCGCTCGCCTCGGCGCGGCGGGCCGTCGACGTACTCGGGACGGTCGACAGTCCGCCTCTGGAGGTCATGGGCTACTCACGCCTGAGCCAGATGTGCCTGACCAACGGGTACGGCGACGACGCCTACCGGTACCTGCGGGCGGCCCGCGAGGCACTGCCCCGGTTCGGCGACGAGAACGACTACGTCGGCATCCGCTGGGGGTTCGCGCTCGCCTGCCTGCAGCGCGGGGATCCGGCCGAGGCCGAGACGTGGCGGCGCCGGGCGGAGGCCGAGGGCTCCGCGCAGAAGGACCCGTTCTACAGCCCCGACCTGGGCGTACGCGCCGAGATCGCGCTCGCCCGCGGCGACACGGAGGCCGGGCTCGAACTGTGGCGCCGCGCCGTCGCCCGGCTGCCCGTCGCCGGGGCGGAGTACGCCGGAGAGCTGTGGCACGACCCGTGGGCGTTGCAGATCCAGGCGACGGCGGTGACGGCGCACGCGTACGCGGGCCGGCTCGAACCGGTCGCGGACACGGTCGACCGGCTGCGGGCGCTGCTCGCGGGTCCGGCCGCCGCCTCCGTCGGCCTCCCCGTCCTGGGCACCGTGCTGCACGCACTCGGCACGGCAGGCCTCACGGACCGCCGTGCCCCCGAGGCCGTACGGACGCTCGCCCTGGCCGAACACCTTTGGGTGCTACGGGACTTCCACCCCACGATGTCGGCGGACCGGGCCCGCCGGGCCGCCGAGTCCGCCGACGGGACGGCGTACGCGCACGCGCTGGCCGAGTACGCCACTCTTGACGTGCACGACCTCCGGGACGAGATCCGTCTCCCTTGAGCACTCTCCTGAGCCCCTGCGGCGATCGAGCCAATCAACCCCCTTGAGCCGATCAAGCCCCTGCGGCGATTGAGCAGCGGGGCCCGGGGCAGAGCCCCGCGACCACGCCCCCGCTGCGGCCCGACGCCCCCGGAAGCCCCTACTCCGGATCGCGCCTGAACAACGCCCTCGACCAGAAGAACCCGACCCCGGTCAAAGCCACGCACCAGCCCACTGCCAGCCACCCGTTGTGACCGATCTCCGTGCCGAGCAGCAACCCCCGCAGCGTCTCGATGAGCGGCGTGAACGGCTGGTACTCGGCGACCGGCTGGAACCAGCCCGGCATCGCGTCGATCGGCACGAACGCGCTGGAGATGAACGGGAGGATGATCAGCGGCATCGCGTTGTTGCTGGCCGCCTCCGCGTTCGGACTCGCCAGGCCGAGCCCGACGGCCACCCAGCTCAGCGCGACGGCCACGAGCACCGTCAGGCCGAACGCAGCGAGCCACTCCAGGGCGGAAGCATCCGTGGAACGGAAGCCGATCGCCACCGCCACGGCGCCCACGACGAGCACGCCGGCGACCGCTTGCAGCACGCTGCCCACGACATGCCCGATCAGCACGGACCCGCGATGGATCGCCATCGTACGAAAACGCGCCATGATGCCCTCCGTCATGTCCATCGTGACGGAGATCGCGGTCCCGGCCGGGGTGGCGCCGATCGTCATCAGCAGGATGCCCGGCACGAGATAGCCGATGTACGCGGTGCGGTCCGCGGACCCGCCACCGATCCCCGCACTCATCACGTCGCCGAAGACGTACACGAAGAGCAGCAGCAGAACGATCGGCGTCAGCAGGATGTTCAGGGTGAGGGACGGGTAGCGGCGGGCGTGCAGGAGGTTCCGGCGCAGCATCGTGGACGAGTCGCGTACGGCGAGGGAGAGGGCGGTGCTACTCATCGCAGGGCCTCCTCGGGCCGGGAAGTCTGCTCGACGCCGCCGGTCAGGGCGAAGAACACGTCGTCGAGGTCGGGGGTGTGCACGGACAGCTCGTCCGCCTCGACGCCTGCCGCGTCCAACCAGTCGAGAACGGCGCGCAGTTCGGCCTGCGTGCCGTCGCTGGGGACCCGCACCGTCAGCGCCTCGTCGTCCGTGGTGACATCACGCAGCGCGGCGACGGCGGCCCGGTAGCCGGCCGGGTCGGTGAACCGCAGCCGCACGTGCCCGCCTGGCACGAGCCGCTTCAGCTCGTCGGCGGAGCCCGTGGCGGCGATCCGGCCCTCGCTCAACACGGCGATGCGGTCGGCCAGTTCATCGGCCTCGTCCAGGTACTGCGTGGTGAGGAAGACGGTGACACCGTCGGCGACGAGGTCGCGGATCATGCGCCACATCGTGTGCCGGCTGCGCGGGTCGAGGCCGGTTGTCGGCTCGTCGAGGAAGAGGATCCGCGGGGAGCCGACGAGTGTCATGGCGATGTCGAGGCGGCGTGTCATGCCGCCCGAGTAGGTGGCGGCGGGCCTCTTCGCGGCCTCGGTGAGGTCGAACCGGTCGAGGAGCTCGGCGGCCGCCCGGCGGCCCTCGCGGCGGGGCAGATGGTGCAGATCCGCCATGAGGAGCATGTTCTCCTCGCCGGTGATCAGCCCGTCGACGGCCGAGAACTGCCCGGTCACACCGATCGCCGCGCGCACGGCCTGCGGGTCGGCCGACAGGTCGTGGCCGCCGACGAACAGTTCGCCGGCATCGGCGGTGATGAGCGTGGAGAGGATCCGGACGGCGGTGGTCTTCCCCGCGCCGTTCGGCCCGAGCAGTGAGAAGACGGAGCCGGCCGGCACCGCGAGATCGATGCCGTCGAGGACGGTCTTGCCCCCGAATGCCTTGCGCAGGCCGCGCGCTTCGATGGCGAGGGGTGGAGAGGTGGCTGTCGTGGTGGTCATGCCGCAGAGATTGCGGCACGGCGCACTCAGCCCGGTTTCACCGTGGTTTCAGCCGGGACATCCGGCCGTGGAGCCGATGGCTCGTTCCCGCGGTCTTGCCGGACGCGCCCACCCATGCTGTGATGCCAACTGCCCCTCTAGGCAACAATGTTCAACGAAGCTCAACGAAGTTCAACGTAGTCCACCGCAGTTGCACAGACCCGAGCGGCGAGCCGCCACTCTTCCTCGACGCGTACGACGCGTTTCGGCAATGGAGGATCCGTGCGCACCAGAAACCCCAGAGAACCCCGAACCCTCGGACTCAGACAGCACGCGAGACATCTGTCCCTGCTCCTCACCGCGGCCCTGGGCCTCAGCGTGCTCGCGGTGGCCCCGTCCGGCGCGGCCACCACCGCGGACGACGACACCGTCGTGCCGCACGGCCTGAAGGGCGAGTACTACACCCAGTCCGCCCCGGGCGCCTTCGACTTCGACCAGCTCAAGGCCACCGGCTTCGACCCGCAGATCGACTTCAACAGCCTGGAGTCCCGCCTGTCGTCCGCGACCGGCCAGGCGGACGACGCGAGCGTGCGCTGGACCGGAAAGCTGGTGCCGGAGAAGTCCGGGCCGACAACGTTGTCAATGATCGGTGACAACGGCTTCCGGCTGTGGGTCGACAACAAGCTGGTCATCGACCACTGGGTCGACGACTGGGACAAGGAACAGACCTCCCGGCCCGTCGACCTGACCGCGGGCAAGGCGGTCGACATCAAGGTCGAGTACTTCGAGCACTACGGCGGCTCCAACCTCCATCTGCGCTGGACCGAACCGGGCGCGCAGAAGGAAGCCATCCCCGCCTCCGCGTTCCGGCTGCCCGACGACTGGAAGTACGACGGCGCCATCGGCACCACCGTGCTCGGCGACGGCCGCACCCTGAAGCTGGACTTCGCGCAGAAACTGGGCGCGGTCCCCGGTGACATCAACGATCACCTGAAGGGCATCATCGGCGGCGCCAAGTGGCCGCTCGGCAAGGTGAAGGCCGACCCCGACGACCCGCGCGCCCTGCTGGTGGGCCTCGACGAACCGGTCGTCGGCAACAAGAACGGCGACGCCTCCGGCCAGGCCGATGTCACGTACGACGGCAAGGGCGGACTGACCGGCGCGGACGGCACGGCCGTCGGCAGCTTCTGGTCGAGCGGGCCCAACCACTCCACGCACGAGCTGACCACCAAGTGGGGCGACGACGTCACCCCGGCCAACGCCCACCGCGAATACCCGCGCCCCCAGCTGACCCGCGACAAGTGGCAGAATCTCAACGGCAGTTGGCAGTTCGCCGCCGCCAAGGAGGGCGAGCAGCCGCCGGTCGGCAAGAACCTCGGCGAGAAGATCCTCGTGCCCTACCCGGTCGAGTCCCAGCTCTCCGGCATCGAGCGCCACGAGGACCGCATGTGGTACCGGCGCACCTTCACCGTGCCCGCCGACTGGAAGGTCGGCAGCGGCAAGCGCCTCCAGCTGAACTTCGGCGCCGTGGACTGGAAGTCCGAGATCTACGTCAACGGCAAGAAGGTCGCCGATCACAAGGGCGGCTACGACAAGTTCAGCGCCGACATCACGGACGCCCTCAAGCCGGGCCGCACCCAGGAGCTGATCGTCGGCGTCTACGACCCGACCGACGCCGACAAGGGCGAGAACCCGCCCATGGGCAAGCAGCGCCTCGACCCCAGCGGCATCTGGTACACCCCGTCCTCCGGCATCTGGCAGACCGTATGGATGGAGCCGGTCGCCGGCGACCACGCCACCGACCTGAAGGTGACGCCGAACGTCAAGACGGGTGAAGTGGCCGTGTCCGCCACGGGAGTTCGCGACGGCCTGCCCGTCATGGCGACGGCGTACGCGGGCAAGCAGAAGGTGGCCACCGCCACCGGCACCTCCGGCGGACCGCTCACTCTGAAGATCGCCAAGCCGCATCTGTGGTCGCCCGACGACCCGTTCCTGTACGACCTCAAGGTGAGCGTCGGCGACGACAGGGTCGGCAGCTACTTCGGGATGCGCTCGGTCTCCGTCGAGAAGGTGAACGGCACCCCGCGCACCATGCTCAACGGCAAGCCGATGTTCATGATGGCCACCCTCGACCAGGGCTTCTGGCCGGACGGACTGCACACCGCGCCCAGCGACGACGCGCTCGCGTACGACCTGAAGATGCACAAGAAGATGGGCTTCAACTCGGTCCGCAAACACATCAAGGTCGAACCCGACCGCTGGTTCTACTGGGCCGACAAGCTCGGCCTGATGGTCTGGCAGGACATGCCCGCGATGGAGGCCGGGCGCGACCCGTCCACCGCGGCGCGCGCCGAGTACGAGCGCGAGATGAAGACGATGATCGACCAGCACATCAACCACCCGTCGGTCGTCATGTGGGTCACCTTCAACGAGGGCTGGGGCCAGTACGACGAGGCCCGCATCGCCGACCAGGCGAAGGCCTGGGACCCCACGCGTCTGGTCAACTCGATGTCCGGACTCAACCTTGGGCGCGACGGCGGCACCGGCGACATCATGGACGAACACGGCTACCCGAGCCCCGCCCTGCCACCCAAGCCGGACGGCGAACGGGCCCTCGTCGCAGGCGAGTACGGCGGCCTCGGCCTCGCGGTGCCCGGCCACGCCTGGTCGGTGCAGCAGTCGTACGTCGACGTGGACCCGGCGACGTACACGGACGACTACCTCAAGAAGGTCGACGAGGTGCACAAGCTGGCCTGCAAGGGCGGCAACGGCGCCGTCTACACGCAGATCTCCGACGTCGAGGGCGAGCTGAACGGTCTGCTGACCTACGACCGCCGGGTCGTCAAGCCGGACGTGAAGCGGGTGCACGACGCCCAGCAGTCGCTGATCCATGACGCCTCGCAGGACACCGTGGCGAACTGCTCCTGATCCATCCGCCCCTGGGGCGGGCCCGTTCCCCCCGCGGGCCCGCCCCTCTTCTCGCAGGAGGCAGCTCATGACTGTGACTCGACGCGGCGTGCTCCAGGCCGCGACGGTGGCCTGCGCGGCCACCGCCTGGGGTGGCGCCGCGACCGCGACCGCCCGCGCGGACGCGGCAGGACCGTCCCCCGACGCGTTCACGCGCCTGCCCGTCGGCAGCGTCACCGCCGCCGGATGGCTCGCCGGCCAACTGCGCCTGCAATTGGCCGGGCTGTGCGGACGCTACGACGAGAAGTCCCACTTCCTGAACATGGACACCTGCGGCTGGATCCACCCGGAGCTGGACGGCTGGGAGGAAGTGCCGTACTGGCTACGGGGGTTCGTGCCCCTCGCGATCGCCACGCGCGACGCCGACGCGCTCGCCACCTGCGAGCGGTGGATCGATCCCATCCTCGCCACACAGCAGTCGGACGGGTTCTTCGGCCCGCGCTCCCTGCGCACCGCCTTGAACGGCGGCCCCGACTTCTGGCCCTTCCTGCCGCTCCTCATGGCGCTGCGCACGTGGGAGGAGCACACCCACGACAAGCGCATCGTCCCGTTCCTGACCCGCTTCATGACGTACATGGAGGCCCAGGGGAAGGGTGCCTTCGACAGCAGCTGGGTCTCCGTGCGCTGGGGCGACGGCATCGACACCGCGCGCTGGCTGTACGGGCGGACCGGCGACGCGTTCCTCGTCCGTCTCGTCGACAAGATGCACCGCTACGGCGCCGACTGGACGGGCAAGCTCCCCACCCCGCACAACGTCAACATCGCCCAGGGCTTCCGCGAACCCGCCCAATATGCCCAGTGGGCCGGCGAAGGCGCCGGTGAACTGACCCGCGCCACCTACCGCACGTACGACCAAGTGCTGGGGGAGTACGGGCAGTTCCCCGGTGGCGGCATGGCGGGGGACGAGAACGCGCGGCCCGGATTCGGCGACCCGCGCCAGGGATTCGAGACGTGCGGCATCGTCGAGTTCATGGCCAGCCACGAGCTGCTCACCCGGATCACCGGTGACCCGGTGTGGGCGGACCGCTGCGAGGACCTGGCCTTCAACATGCTCCCGGCCGCCCTGGACTCCACCGGCAAGGGAATCCACTACACCACCAGCGCCAACGGCGTCGACCTCGACAACTCCCGCAAGACCAACGGGCAGTTCCAGAACAGTTTCGCCATGCAGTCCTACCAGCCCGGCGTCGACCAGTACCGGTGCTGCCCGCACAACTACGGAATGGGCTGGCCCTACTTCACCGAGGAACTGTGGCTCGCCGGGCCCGACGGTGGTCTCGTGGCTGCCATGTACGCGCCGTGCGAGGTGCGCGCCGAAGTGGACGACGGGGTCAGGGCCACGGTGCGGGAGGAGACGGACTACCCGTTCGACGAGACCGTCACGCTGCACATAGGTGTGGAACGCGCCGTGGAATTCTCGCTGCGACTGCGCGTTCCCGGCTGGTGCGAGGCCCCACGCCTGACCGTCAACGGCCGCCAGGTGAAGGCCGCGAAGGGGCCCTCGTTCGCGGAGATCCGGCGCACCTGGCGGGACGGCGACGTGGTGCGGCTGCGCCTGCCCCAGAGGACCACGTTGCGCACCTGGCACGGCAACCACGACAGCGTCAGCGTCGACCACGGACCGCTCACCTACTCGCTGAAGGTCGGCGAGAGATATGTGCGCACCGGCGGCGACGACACGTTCCCCGAGTACGACGTGCACGCCACCACGCCCTGGAACTACGGTCTGCTGCCCGGGAGTTCGACCACCGTCCACCGCAAGAAGGGGCCCCTCGCGGACAACCCGTTCACCCTGGACGGCGCACCGCTGACGCTCACCGCACGGGCCCGCCGCATCCCCGAGTGGATCGCCGACGAGGAGAACGTCGTCGCACCCCTGCAACCGAGCCCGGCACGCAGTCGCGCGGCCGTGGAGGACGTGACGCTCGTGCCGATGGGTGCGGCCCGGCTGCGGATCACCGCCTTCCCGACAGCGACCCCGAACGGCACGCTGTGGACACCGGAACCGCCCTTCCACCGCGTTCTGAACAAACACAGTGGCAAGGTCCTCGCCGTCGACGGGATGTCCACGGACAACGACGCGCGCGTCGTGCAGTTCCGCGACTCGCGCACCGGCGATCACGCGTGGCAGCTCCTCGCGGCCGACGGCGGAGCGCTCCGCATCCGCAACGGCCAGAGCGGCAAGTACCTCGCGGTGAAGGCGAGTTCCACCGCCGACAGCGCGCTGGTCGTGCAGTACGAGGACGACGGCAGCGGCCGGGAGGACCTGCTGTGGGAGCGGGAGGACCGGGACGATGGCTGGTTCCTGCTGCGCAACCGGCACAGCGGCAAGGTCCTCGGCGTCGACGCCATGTCCACCGCCGACAGCGCCCAGGTCGTGCAGTTCGCCGACAACGGGACGGAGGACCACCTGTGGCGCCTGGCGCCCTGAGAGCTGCTGGAGTCTTGACGGGCCGACCGGGCCTGCGAAGAATGACCGCGCACGCTGACAACGTTGTCGAAGGGTGGACGATGAGAAGACGCACCACGGGAAGACCCCTCACCAGACCCATCCGCCGGGCGCTGGGCGCTCTGGCGGCCGCCGCCCTCCTCGGCGCGGGGCTCGCGACGCCCGCCGCGGCCTCGCCCGCCGCCGGGGGCGGTCAACTCACCGACCTCGTCAACCCGTTCATCGGGACGGAGAACGAGGGCAACACCTATCCGGGTGCCGCCGTCCCCTTCGGGATGGTGCAGTTCTCGCCCGACACGGGGCACAACACCGGCTACGACCACTCGGACACCCACATCCGCGGCTTCTCCACCGTCCATCTCTCGGGCGTGGGCTGCGGGTTGGGCGGTGACCTGCCGGTGCTGCCGACCGTGGGTGACATCGGGAGCACGGACTACGCGAAGTACGCGGCCGAGTTCAGCCACGACGACGAGAAGGCGTCGCCCGGCTACTACAAGGTGGGCCTGAAGTCCGGCGTCCAGGCCGAGTTGAGCGCCACGAAGCGGACCGGCGTGCAGAAGTACACGTTCCCGGCCACCGACAAGGCCAACGTGATGATCAACGCGGGCCAGTCGCTGCACAAGACCGTGCACACCAAGGTCGACATCCTCGACAGCCGGACCGTGCGCACCGCCATCACCGGCAGCGGCTTCTGCCAGGACACCAAGCAGTACACGCTCTACACGATCACCAAGTTCGACCGGCCCTTCACCACGGCGGGCACCTGGAAGGGCGACACCGTCACCGAGGGCTCCAGGACCTCGGCCGCGGACGCCGAGGGCAACGGCGCGTATCTCCGCTTCGACACCAGCAAGGACCGCACCGTCGAGGCGACCACCGCGATCTCCTACGTGGACGAGCGCGGCGCCGAGCTCAACCTCCATAAGGAGGGCGGCCGTTCCTTCGACGCCGTGCGCCACTCGGCCCAGGCCGCCTGGGAGGACCGGCTCGGCGACATCAAGGCGCAGGGCGGCAGCGAGACGCTTCGCCGCACCTTCTACTCCTCGCTGTACCGGTCGTTCCTCGCGCCGAACATCGGCAGCGACGTCGACGGCCGCTACACCGGCTGGGACCAGAAGATCCACCGCGCCGACGGGTTCACCTACTACCAGAACTGGTCGCTCTGGGACACGTACCGCACCCAGGCCCAGCTGCTCTCGCTGCTCGCCCCGCGCGAGTCACGGGACATGGCCCTGTCGGTGATCCGCATCGACAAGGACAGCGGCTGGCTGCCCAAGTGGGGCTACGGCACGGTCGAGACGAACATCATGACCGGCGACCCCGTCACGCCGTTCCTCACCAACGCCTACCAGCAGGGCCTGCTCAAGGGGCACGAGGAGGACGCCTACCGGGCGCTGAAGAAGAACGCCGACGGCGTGCCGCCGGCCGACTCCGCTCCCGTGGGCCGCGAGGCCAACAAGGAGTACCTCGCCGACGGGTTCGCGCCGTATATCAAGGACCGCGCACACGTGAAGCCCGGCGACTCCGATTACGACCACGGGGGCTCGGCCACCCTGGAGTACGCCCTGTCCGACGCCATGCTCGGCCAGATGGCGAAGGATCTCGGGCACAAGGACGACGCGAAGCGGTACACCGAGCGGGCGCAGAACTACCGGAAGATCTTCGACGGTTCGACCGGATTCTTCCGCGCGCGCGACGCGTCGGGCGCCTTCACCGGCCCGGCCGACCCGGCCAAGAGCGAGGGCTTCCACGAGGGCACGGCCTGGCAGTACCAGTGGCTCGTGCCGCAGGACCTGCCCGGCATGGTCGGCCTGATCGGCGGAAAGGACGCCGCCAACAAGCGGCTCGACTCCTTCTTCGCCTACGACCAGCTGGTCAAGGACCCCGCGAAGACCGCCCGCGAGGTGTGGGTCAACGGCCCGTACGACTACTACAACGCGGACAAGTACAACCCGCAGAACGAGCCCGACCTGATCGCGCCCTACACGTACCTGTCGACCGGCCAGCCGTGGAAGACCACCGACGTGGTGCACGCCGCGCTGACCCTGTTCACCGACACCCCGACCGGCATGACCGGCAATGACGACCTGGGCACGATGTCCGCCTGGAACGTCCTGTCGTCGATCGGCATCTTCCCGGTGCAGCCCGGCACGGACACATGGAGCCTGTCGACGCCCGTCTTCGAGCGGGTCGACGTCAAGCTCGACCGGCGCTACTACCCGAAGGGCGCGCTGACCGTGAAGGCGCCCGGCACCTCGGACAGCGACCGGTACATCCAGTCGGCGCGGACGGACGGCGCCGCGTACGACAAGACGTATCTGACGACGGACGATCTGCGGGGCGTGCGGAACCTGACCTTCACCGTCGGCGCCGAGCCGTCGGCGTGGGGGACCGGAGCCGACGCGGCGCCGCCCGCCCTCAAGTGACGTAAACGACACGCTACTTGGGTGAGCTTCTGAGTCACATGAGACCCGTCCCTCCCAGAGGGGCGGGTCTTCATCAGTTGTTAACGCACCGTGTACAGATCATACTTGACCGTAATCGACCGCTGGGGGTTGACTGCCAACTCCCGTTGTCGACGCGAGAGTCCTCCATGACCTCTGTGAGTTCGGATCTGCTCGCTCCACTCGACCTGACCTTCTGGAACATCGAGACCGCCGAACACCCCATGCACCTGGGGGCGTTGGGCGTGTTCGAGGCCGAAGGGCCCGGCGCCGCACAGCACGCCTTCGAGCTGCTCGCCACTCGCGCCGCCGGCGTCGCGGGCCTGCGGATGCGGATCGCCGGCGTGCTCGTGCCGGTCGGCGGCGCGGCCCGCGTGCCCGCCGCCGACTTCGACCCGCTCGACCATGTCTGGATGGCCGGTGCCGTCGACGACTTCCACGCCGCAGCCGGCGCGCTCATGGAACGCCCGCTCGACCGCGACCGCCCGCCGTGGGAGGCGCATGTGCTGCCGGCCGCCGACGGGGCGTCGTTCGCCGTGCTCTTCAAGTTCCACCACGCCCTCGCCGACGGGCTGCGCGCCCTGACCCTCGCCGCCGGCGTCATGGACCCCATCGACCTGCCGCCCGCCCGCGCCCCGAAGGACGCGCCCGCCCCGCGCCGCGGACTGCGCCTGCCGTTCCCCGGCATGCGCGAGATCACGCTCGGTGACCTCGACCCGCGCCGCTACCCCGACCATGTGCGCACGCTGGCGGCCAGTGCCACGCAGGCCGTGTCCATCGGAGCGTCCGTCGCCCGCGCCACCTGGGGCGTACGCACCTCGCCCGCGCTCACCTCGAAGGCCGGCGGCACCCGGCGCACCGCCGGGGTCGTGCTCGACCTCGACGACGTGCACCGCATCCGCAAGACGGTCGGCGGCACGGTCAACGACGTACTGATCGCCGTGGTCGCAGGGGCCGTGCGGCGCTGGCTCGACGAGCGCGGCGACGGCAGCGAGGGCGTCGAGCCCCGCGCCCTCGTCCCGGTCTCCCGGCGCAGGCCCCGCACCGCCCACCCGCAGGGCAACCGGCTCTCCGGTTACCTGGTCCGCCTCCCCGTCTCCGAGGGCGACCCCGTGGAGCGGCTGCGGGTCGTACGGGCCGCCATGAACCGCCGCAAGGACGCGGGGCCCACGCGCGGCGCGGGCGCCGTCGCGCTCCTCGCCGACCATGTGCCGCCGCTCGGCCTTCGCCTCGGCGGCGGCCTCGTCGGCCAGAACGCGCGCCTCCTCTTCGACCTGCTCGTCACGAGCGTCCCGCTGCCCAGCCTCGGCCTGAAACTCGGCGGCTGCCCACTCACCGAGGTCTTCCCCCTGGCACCACTGGCCCAGGGCCAGTCCCTCGCCGTGGCCGTGTCGACGTACCGCGGCCGGGTCCACTACGGCCTCGTCGCCGACGCGGACGCGGTGCCGGACCTGGACGTGCTGGCGCGGGCGGTGCGGGACGAAGTGGCCGAGCTCACGGCCGCCTGTGAGCAGGCGAACGCCTGAACCGGTCGGGCGGAGTGACGCCCGTCATTTGGCCGACCCCACTCCCGCCAGTATCCTCCGGATCTGGCGGGATCAACCGAGTGACCTGTAAGGTGCCGCCTTTTGGCAGCCGCGCGGCACCTGAGATTCCTCGCGGCACGAGCGACACGAGGAACAGCAGCGGCGATGACCGTGACAGAGGACAACCAGGCCGCCGAAGGCGCGGAGGCGGTCGAGAACGGCGCCGCCGACTTCGGCCCCGGCATCGACCCCGAGCGGCTCGCCGTCTGCCTCAGCGTGCTGGAGGAACTCGACGAGATCGACGTCGACCACCCCGACGCGATCACCGTCCGCAGGGCCACCGCCGGCATCTACCGGACCGTGAAGCAGCGCCGCCGCCAGGAGCGCCGCGCGGCGAAGACCGCCCACGACAAGGCGGTCACCGAGGCGACGGCGACCGGGTCCGCGCAGCGCATCGACGACGAGACCGAGGGCATCCTGCCCTCCTCGCAGACCGAGGAGGGCAGGCTCGCGGGGATACTCCAGCGCCCCCGCTCCTGCTACACCTGCAAGACCCGGTACGTGGAAGTCGACTACTTCTACCACCAGCTCTGTCCCGACTGCGCCCGCCTGAACCGCACCAAGCGCGACGCCCGCGCCGACCTCTCCGGCAAGCGCGCCCTGCTCACCGGCGGCCGCGCCAAGATCGGCATGTACATCGCGCTGCGCCTGCTGCGCGACGGCGCGCACACCACGATCACCACCCGGTTCCCCAAGGACGCCATCCGCCGCTTCAAGGCGATGGAGGACTCGGCGGAGTGGATCCACCGCCTGGAGGTCGTCGGCATCGACCTGCGTGATCCGGGGCAGGCCGTCGCCCTCGCCGAGCAGGTCGCCGCCGCGGGCCCGCTCGACATCCTCATCAACAATGCGACGCAGACCGTACGCCGGCTGCCCTCCGCCTACGCCGCCCTCGTCGACGGCGAGAGCGCGCCGCTGCCCGCGGGCGAGCTGCCGCCGCACACCGTCATCGGCGCCTTCAACTCGGGCTCGGTCGACGGCATCCAGGCGCTGCCCATCGGCACCAGCGGCATCGACGCCCAGAAGGTCGCCGACCTCGCGCTCGTCGCGGGCAACGCGAGCGTCGAGCGGCACCTCGACGGCTCCGCGATCGACGCGGGCGGCCTCGTCCCGGACGTCGTCGACTCCAACACCTGGGTGCAGACCATCGACCAGATCTCCCCGGTCGAGCTCCTGGAGACCCAGCTCTGCAACTACACGTCGCCGTTCATCCTCATCAGCGCGCTGCGCCCGGCCATGGCCGACGCCGCGAAGAAGGCCGAGAGGGGGCGCGCGTACGTCGTGAACGTCTCGGCGATGGAAGGCGTCTTCGGCCGCGGCTACAAGGGCGCGGGCCACCCGAACACCAACGCGGCCAAGGCCGCGATGAACATGGTGACGCGCACCAGCGCCCACGAGATGTTCCAGGCCGACGGTATCCTCATGACCTCCGTCGACACCGGCTGGATCACCGACGAGCGCCCGCACTACGACAAGCTGCGCCTCGCCGAGGAGGGCTTCCACGCCCCGCTCGACCTGGTCGACGGCGCGGCCCGCGTCTACGACCCCGTCGTGCGCGGCGAGGCCGGCGACGACGTGTACGGGGTCTTCCTGAAGGACTACGAGCCCGGCAAGTGGTGACGCAGCTGCTGGTGGACGGCGTTCGCGGGACCGTCCGCTGAGGCGGCCCGCACCCGCGTGCCGCCGTCCACCAGCAGCTCCGCGCCGGTGATCCAGGACGCCTCGTCCGACACCAGCCAGCGCACCGCCCGCGCCACGTCCTCCGGCTCCCCGATCCGTGCGGCCGGGAGGCCCGCCGCGACCGACTCCTCGGCCCGCTCCCACACGAAGCGGGCCATCTCGGTGCGCACGAGGCCGGGGGAGACGGAGTTGACCCGCACCAACGGGCCCAGCTCGCCCGCCAGTTGAGCGGTCAGGTGCAGCAGCGCCGCCTTGCTGGTGCCGTACGCGCCGACGTTCGGACCGACATGGCCCGCGCCCTCCGTGCACACGTTCACGACGGCGCCGCCGTGCTCGCTCATCCACGCCCGCCACGCGCACTGCACCAGACGCAGCGGCGCCTCCACGTTGACCGTGAAGGCGGTGCGCCAGGTGTCCGGGTCGGCGTCCATGAGCGGGCCGTAGGGCTGGTTCGTCGCCGCGTTGTTCACGACGACGTCGACCCGCCCGAACTCGGCCATGGCCCGCTCCGTCACCTCCCACAGATGCGCCGGATCGGCCACGGACCCGGGCACACCCACCGCGTCCGCACCCCGCGCCCGCAGCGCCGCGACGGCCTCCCGCACCCCGTGCGGATCCCGCGCCGTCACGCACAACCGGGCGCCGCAGTCGGCGAGTTCCTCCGCGATCGCGAGACCGATGCCGCGCGAGGCACCGGTCACGACGGCCGCCCTGCCGTCGAGCACGCGCGGGGGAGCCGTGGAAGCCATCGAGGACGCAGCCATGCGCGTACGGTCTCACGGGCGGCCGTCAGGTGACGATGTGTCAGCCGTGGACGGTTCGTGGGCCGTTTGTGGAGGCGGGGGACACGGGAGACCGGCGACAGGGGTTATCGGACGTACGAGGCGTGGGTCTGCGCCACGAGTTCGAGCACGGGCCGCCAGTCCTCCAGGACCCCCGCGTCGAGGCCCACGACCTTGCCCGCGTCGTCCGCCTGCCGCACCGTGAGCGCGTCCTCGGCGTGCGGGTCCGCCTCGAACGCCGCCACCTCCCACGGCGTCATCGGCCCGCCCTGGACGCCCAGCGTCAGCGCGCTCTGCGCGGACAGGCCGCGCCCGGGCTCGGTCGCCGCCAGATACCGCTTCGCCGGCACGTGCAGCCGTACGAGCTGGGCGACCCGCTCGCCGAGCAGGCCGCGCACCGCGTCCGCCGCCCGGTCCGCGTGCCCCGCGTCGTCGCCCGGGCACAGCAGATGCCCGAGGTCGTGGACGAGGCCCGCGACCTGCAACTCCTTGTCGCTGGGCCGGGAGCGGCGCAGCAGCGCCGCCGTCTGCAGCGCGTGATCGTGCAGATCGACGGGGTCACCGCTGCGGTCCGGGGTGTCCCAGGCGCCCCGGCAGGCGTTCAACGAGGCCATCAGCTCCTCGACGGTGCGCAGTTCGACGCGTTCCATGGACGACTCCTCCCGAAGATCTTCCGCAGCCTGTCCGGAAGCAGACCATGGCGAACTGAGGCCGAACCGACCCACCGGTCAACAGGACGTGAACGCTGTCCTCTTTCTCCCATGGTGCAGAATTGCCGCATGCGCCGCCTCACCGTTCCCGCACTGCTCGTGACCCTCCTGGTCACCGTGCTGGGCGTGGCATGGAGCAGTGGCTTCGGCGGCGCGCCCGTGGAACCGGCGCCGGCCCTCGCGTCCGCGCAGCAGGTGGCATCGCCCTCCGGTACGCCCGACTGCGCGCCGGAGGGACAGCACGCCCCCGACAGCCGCCAGGGCGTGCCCTCGCGCGGTACGAGCGCCCACGAACTCCTCGCCCCGCTCGCGTACGCGCACGGGCAGGGAGCCACGGCGCCGCTCGCGGGCATCGTGCCGCCGACCCCGGCGGGCCGCGGCCCGCCGCCGCCCAACGACCCGCCCTCACCCGTCGAACTGTCCGTCCTGCGCGTGTAGATGACGCCCCGTCCCACCCGTCATCACGCATCTCTCACGCACGCAAGGACGACTTCGTCATGCCCAAGAACACCACCACCCGCACCAAGCAGCGCCGCTCCGCCGCGATCGCCGCCGCCGTCGCCGTGGCCGCGATCCTCCTCGGCACCGTCTCGTACACCGCGACCAGGCCCGAGGACCGTACCGACGTGGCCGACGTGTCCGACCAGCAGGCCGACGGCGGCGACGCCAACAACGAACTCACCGACAAGCTCGCGAAGCTGGCCCGGCGCGACGCCAAGGACCCGCTCGCACAGGGCCGCGCCGACGCGCCCGTGGTGCTCATCGAGTACGCCGACTTCAAGTGCGGCTACTGCGGGAAGTTCGCCCGCGACACCGAACCCGACCTGGTGAAGAAGTACGTCGACGACGGCACGCTGCGCATCGAGTGGCGCAACTTCCCCATCTTCGGCGCCGACTCGCAGTCCGCCGCGCGCGCCGCGTGGGCAGCCGGACAGCAGGGCCGCTTCTGGCAGTTCCACAAGGCGGCGTACGCCGAGGGCGCGAAGGACAAGGGCTTCGGCGCGGACCGCCTCGACGCGCTCGCCCGCGAGGCCGGCGTGAAGGACCTCGACCGGTTCCGCACCGACCGCGCCGGCAAGGCCGCGAAGGCGGCGGTGCAGCAGGACAGCGACGAGGCGTACGCCCTCGGCGCCACCTCCACGCCGTCCTTCCTCATCAACGGGCAGCCCCTCGCGGGCGCGCAGCCCGAGGCCGCCTTCGAGCAGGTCATCGAGGCGGCGAAGGCGCAGGCGACGAAGTCCGGCGGCGGCAAGTGAGCGACATCGGCTACTTCGCGGCGTTCCTCGGCGGCCTGCTCGCCCTGCTCAGCCCGTGCAGCGCCCTGCTGCTGCCCGCGTTCTTCGCGTACTCCATCGACAGCCCGACACGCCTCGTCGCCCGCACCGGCGTCTTCTACCTGGGGCTCGCCACCACCCTGGTCCCGCTCGGCGCCGCCGGCTCGTACGCGGGCCGCTTCTTCTACGGCAACCGTGACCTGCTGGTCTCCCTCGGCGGCTGGCTGATCATCGTGCTCGGCGTGCTCCAGATCGCGGGCCGCGGCTTCGCCTCGCGCCGCATGTCGGAACTCTCCGGCCGCATCCGCCCCACCAACGCGTTGTCGGTGTACGCGCTCGGGGCGGTCTACGGCCTCGCCGGATTCTGCGCGGGCCCGATCCTCGGCAGCGTCCTGACGGTCGCGGCCCTCGGCGGGCACCCGGTGTACGGCGGGGCGCTGCTCGCGGTGTACGCCCTGGGCATGGCCGTACCGCTGTTCCTGCTCGCCCTGTTGTGGGAACGCTTCGACCTCGGCGGGAAGCGCTGGCTGCGCGGCCGCCCGGTCCGCATCGGCCGTTTCGAGACGCATTCGACGTCACTCGCCTCCGGCCTGTTCTTCCTGGCGCTCGGCACGCTGTTCCTCGTCTTCGACGGGACGACGGCGCTGCCCGGACTCCTCGACGTCGACGACTCGTTCGCCGCCGAGCAGTGGGCGCGCGGCCTGGGCGACCGCGTGCCGGACCTGCTCGTACTCGTCGCGGCCGTCGTGCTGGTGGCCGCGTTCTTCCTCGTACGGGCGCTGCGCGGGCGCGCGGAGAGCGTGCCGGTCGAGGGCGAGTAGCGCGCGGAGGCGGGGGCGAGTTGACGCCAATCTCCCGCGTCGGCCGCCCCGCCCCACGCGCCCCGTCGGCCCCGGGCCACGCCCGGGGCCGCGCCAACATCGCGCGGCGACACGCCGTGATGTCCTGAAGTGCCCTCGTACGAGCGAAAACCTGTCGCGCGCAGGCGGGCACTCATGGCTGAATGAACGCCAGGCGACCTCCGAAAGACCCAGAGATTTCAGCCCCAGTGAGCGGGCCCCCGCTCAAATGGTTAGGCTGTAGCCGCACGGTTACCGCAAGTGGGTCCGACACCCTGACCCATGGTGGCCGTACAGGGCAAGACCGAGAACCACGGCCGATCCCACCAGCGACACACCGGCGCCACCGCGCCCGAACTGGCCCTCTACACAAGCCCGATCGGGCGCCGGACCCCGCGAGACGCTGGGCCGGACCGCCGAAGCGGGTTACCCGACACACAAGGAGTGCGCGGTGACACCAGAGAAGACGAATCGCGAACAGATCCCCAAGGACCGAGCCGAGCGGTCCGGTCGTCGCAGGCCGGAGAAGCTCGGCAGTCTCGACGTCTGGGCGAGGTCGGCGCCGATCCGCCTCGCGGGCTACGAGGACGATCTGGCGGAGCCGCACATTCTGCCCAGCGTGGATTAGTTCGCCGCGCCGTGGTCGGGGTCGCGGGGCTCTGCCCCGGGCCCCGCGCCTCAATCGCCGGCGGGGCTTGAACGAAAGACCCGTCGGCCTCCCACGAACGTCTGCGTGACCCGGGTGGTGCCGATTTCCGTCTCCGGGCCGGCGAACGGGTCCCGGTCCAGGACGGCGAGGTCCGCCAGGTACCCCGCCGCGATCACCCCCGTCTCCGCGTCGAGATGATTCACGTACGCGCTCCCGGAGGTGTACGCCGCGAGCGCCTCGCCCAGGCCGATCCGCTGGTCCGGCAGGAACACCGGCGTCCCCGCCGGCGCGTCCGCCAGCACCCGGTTCACCGCGACATGGATCCCCTGGAGCGGATCCGGGCTGCTCACCGGCCAGTCGCTGCCCGCCGCGAGCGTCGCCCCGGCCCGCAGCAGCGCCCCGAACGGGTACTGCCGGGCCGTCCGCTCCGCCCCCAGGAACGGGATCGTCAGCTCGTCCATCTGCGGCTCGTGCGCCGCCCACAGCGCCTGCATGTTCGCCGTCGCGCCCAGCTCCCGGAAGCGGCCGATGTCATCGGGGTGCACCACCTGAAGATGCGCGAGGTGCGGACGCGTATCCGTCCAGCCATTGGCCCCCCGTGCCGCTTCCACGGCATCGAGTGCCTCGCGGACGGCCCGGTCGCCGAGCGCGTGGAAGTGCACCTGGAAACCGTGCGCGTCCAGCTCGGTCACGTACTTCTTCAGCGCCTCGGGCGGTACGAAGCTGATCCCGCTGTTGTCCGAGCGGCAGCCGCAGCCGTCGAGATACGGGCCGAGCAGCGCAGCCGTGCCGTTCTCCGCCACCCCGTCCTGCATGATCTTCACGGTCGTCGAGCGGAGGCGGCCGCGGGTGCCGGCCGCGCGCCGGGCGAGCAGTTCCTCGATCTGCTCGGTGCCGCGCGCCCGGTCCCACCACAGCGCGCCCACGACGCGCGCGGTGAGCCGTCCGTCGTCGGCGCACGCCAGATACGCGTCCGTGGGGTCGGTCAGGTTGGCGTGGTCGCCGAGGATGGCGTCCTGCCAGGCCGTGACGCCCAGGGAGTGCAGGTGCTGCTGGGCGCGGAGCAGTCCGGCGATCCTCTCCTCGCGGGTGACCGGAGGGAGCAGGCGGCCGACGAGGTTCGCGGCGCCCTCCTGGAGCATGCCGGTCGGCGTGCCGTCCGCCTCGCGCTCGATGCGGCCGTCCGACGGGTCGGGAGTGCGGGCGTCGAGCCCGGCGGCCCGCAGGGCAAGGGAGTTGACCCAGGCGCCGTGATGGTCGCGGTTGACCAGATACACCGGCCGGTCGGGGACGAGGGCGTCCAGCTCGGCCGCCGTCGGCAGCCCGCCGGGGAACGCCTCCATCGCCCAGCCGCCCCCGGTGATCCACTCGGCGTCCGGGTGCGCGCTCGCGTACGCGGCGATCCGCTCCCGGTACTCGGTGAGCGTCGTCGCGCCGCTCAGGTCGCACTGGCCCATCTCGATGCCCGCCCCGACGGGGTGCGCGTGCGCGTCCTGGAAGCCGGGGATCAGCAACTTCCCCGCCAGGTCGACCACTTCGGTGCGCGGTCCGATCAGATCGCGCACCTCGTCGTGGCCGACGGCGGCGATCCGCTCGCCCCGCACCGCGACAGTGGTGGCGCGCGTACGGGCGGGGGAACCGGTGTGGACGGGGCCGCCGGTGAGGACGAGGTCGGCGGGTGTGGACATGGTGTCAACTCCCAGTGTTGGTAAGGGTGTTACGTGGATGTGGCGCTCAGCTGGTGGCCTCGGGTGCCGCCAGTTCGACGGCGTCGGCGTCCGTGCCGCGCCCGGTCCTGAAGTACGGGGAATGGCGCCCGTACTTGGCGACAGCGGCCATCACGAGACCGGTCACGATGATCGCCGCGGGCACCGCCAGCATGAACCAGCCATTGTCCGGCGACAGTTCGAAGTGGTCACTCATCGTCGCGTAGGAGTACGCCAGGTACGCGCCGATGCCGAGCAGGGCGAGGGCGCTGAGCCCCGGCACGAGGACCGCGCGCACCGCCTCCCGGGGTGCGGTGCGCAGCAGCGAGCGGAAACGGACCGCGCAGGCGAGGGACGTGAGGCCGTAGTAGAGGGCGACGGTGAGCCCGATGGAGTTCACGGCGGCGAGGATCATCTCGTTCAACTTCGGTATCGCCAGGGCCAGTACGGCCACCGCCGCCGCGATCGACATCACGACGACGGTGCCCGCGGCCGGCGAGCCGTAGCGGGGGCTCACCCGCGTCCAGACCTGGCCCATCGTGCGGTCCCGGCCCATCGCCAGCAGCCCGCGCGCCGTCGGGATCACGCTGGCCTGCAACGACGCCACCGCCGAGAACAGCAGGGCGAGCAGCGGCAGGCTCGCCACCGGCTCGTCGGCGAGCTTCGCGCCGAGGTAGGTGAGGGCCTGCGGGCCCTGCTCGACCAGTTCCGGCAGCGACATCTCGCGCTGGAAGGCCACGGAACCGTAGAGGAACAGCGCGAGCATCGCGAACAGGGCGATCAGGCCGCCGCGCCCCGCGTCCCGCACGTCCTTCGTCTCCTCGGTGACCGTGAACGCCGCGTCCCAGCCCCAGAAGAAGAACACCGCGAGGACCAGGCCCTGCGCGAAGGCCGTGCCGCCGTGGATGTCGAACGGGTTGAACCACGACCACTGGAAGGCGTGCGAGCCGGTGACCAGGGACCAGCCGCAGAACCCGAGCAGCACCACGTACTCGAAGACGAGCAGCCACGCCTGGAGCCTGGTCGCCTTGCGGACGCCGGTGACCGCGGTGACGGTGACGGCGGTGAGCACGAGCAGGCCGACGACGGTCGACAGGGCCGTCGAGTTCGGATCGAGCCCGATCCCCAACACCGTATGCAGATGGGCCTTGTTGGCGAACTGGAGGAACACGGAGCCGGTCACCGCGCTCGTGTACGCCATGAAGACCAGCGTGCCGACGAGTGTGACCCAGCCCGTGAGGAAGCCCAGCCACGGGCCGAGCGAACGGCCCACCCAGACATAGCCGTTGCCCATGTTGGGTTCGTGCCGGTTCAGCCGCGCGTAGGCCGTCGCGATGCCCAGGATCGGCACGAACGCCACCAGCAGGACCGCCGGCGCGTGCAGCCCGACCGTCGCGGCGAGGGAACCCATCCCGATGCCGATACTCGTGGTCGCGGCGGTGCTGGACGCGGCGATGGCGATGCCGTCGACGACACCGAGGGAGCGGCGCAGGCCCGGTGGTTCGCTTCTCATGGTCGGACTCCTGAGGACGGTGGAGACAGGGGCGGGCGGAGAGGAGGCGGTGCGCGAGGGGAGGCGACCGCGATCAAATCGGCCTTGTCAGCTTGCGTCAATGGTGTTGTCATAAGCGGACCGTGCCGGACGAGGGAGGGGAGAGGGCCGTGGCGGAAGGGCGGATCCCGGTGGAGCGTCGGCGCCGCAAGCCGACGAAGTCGGGGGTGGTGCTGTCCGAGGACGTGATCGTCGACTGTGCGCTGCGCCTGGTCGGGCAGCACGGCCCCGACGCGCTGAGCGTCCGCCGCCTCGGCGCGGCCCTCGGCTGCGATCCGAGCGCGCTGTACCGCTATTTCCACAGCACGGACGACCTGCTGCTCGCCGTCTCCGACCGGATCATCGGGGAGGCCATGGACGGCTTCCACCCCGAGCGGATGCCCTGGCGCGACGGGCTGCGCGAGTTCGGTCGGCGCATCCACCGCGGGTACCGCGCGCACCCGCGGGTGGCGGCGCTCGCGGCGTACCGGGTGACACGGCGCGCGCACGAGTTCCGGGCGGTGGACGCGGGCATCGGCCTGCTCAGGCGCCCCGGCTTCGACGCCGAGGACGCGGTGCGGCACTACTCGGCCTTCGTCGACACCGTCCTCGGCCACGCCGCCCTCGACGCCGCGTACCTGGCGCTGCCCGCGGAGCGGCGGGAGGCGGACGACCGGGCGTGGACGGGAGCGTACGCGAGCCTCCCGCCGGAGACCCACCCCCAACTCGGCCTGTCCCGCGAGTACTTGCCGCTGATGGCGGGCAGCTCCTTCGAGGTGGCACTCGAGTTGCTGCTGACGGCGCTGGAGGTCGCGGCGGCGGAGCGGACCTGAGGTCTTGGACGGCGCGATGCCGCGATGCGGCGATGAGTTTCGTCGTCTCTGGCAGTCTGTACGTGTGTCGTGCGGTCCGATGGCCGTGCGGTCACCCACTGCTGCTTTCGGAGAGAAGCTGATGTCCGACACCACCTGCCACATGTCGATCTCGCTCGACGGCTTCGTCGCCGGACCCGAGCAGAGCCGGGACGATCCGCTGGGCAAGCGCGGCCAGGAGCTGCACGGCTGGCACATCGGCGACCCGCGTGCGACCGAAGCCGACAGGGCGGCCAACAAGTGGCTGATGCGCCCGCGTGGCGCGTACATCATGGGCCGAAACATGTTCGGGCCGATCCGGGGCGAGTGGAACGAGGCGTGGGACGGCTGGTGGGGCCCCGAGCCCCCGTACCACGCCCCGGTCTTCGTGCTCACTCACTACGCCCACGAACCGATCAAGATGGAGGGAGGGACCACCTTCCACTTCGTCACCGAAGGCTTCGACGCTGCTTACGCGCAGGCGCTCGACGCCGCCGACGGCAGGGGAGTGGACATCGCCGGTGGCGCTTCGGCGGTTCGACAGGCGCTCAACGCGGGCGTGGTCGATGAACTCGCCCTCGACGTCGCACCCGTCCTCCTCGGCGGCGGCGAGCGCATCTTCGACGGCGTCGAGACCTTCGACTTCGAGCCCGTCGAGGTGCTCCACTCACCGCTGAGCACCCATATCCGGTACCGCAAGCGCGACGCCGCCTGAGCGGCAACCGGGCGTGCCTCAGCCCAGCTGTCCCCGCAGCCACTCCTCCACCTCACCCACGTGCGCCGCGGCGGCGGCCCGCGCGGCCTCCGGGTCGCGAGCGGTGAGGGCGCGGAGGATGCGCGCGTGCTCACGGCGGGTGCGCTCGAAGGCGCCCTCCTGTTCGTAGCCGCGCCACACGCGGGCGCGGAAGGTGCGTGAGGACAGGCCCTCCAGGATCGCCGCCATCGTGTCGTTGCCCGCGGCCACGGCGATCGTCCGGTGGAACGCCAGGTCGTGGGAGAGGATCTCGTCCGGGTCGTCCGTCGCCTCCATCGCCGCCAAGTGGTCGGCCACCTCGGCGAGTTGGGCCCGAGAGATGCGTGCCGCGGCGAGCGCCGTGGCCGTCGACTCCAGGATGCGGCGCACCTCCAGGAGTTCCACGAGGCCGGGTCCGCGCGACAGGTCGGCGACCACCCCGAACGTCTCCAGCAGGTCGCCGGCCTCCAACTGCGTGACGTAGATGCCCGATCCGTGCCGCGCCTCAAGCGCGCCCAGCACGGTGAGCGCCCGGATCGCCTCCCGCATGGAACTGCGCGAGATGCCCAGCTGCGCCGCCAGATCCCGCTCGGTGGGCATCCGCTGGCCCGGCTGGAGCTCGCCGCTGCCGATCATCGCCTTGAGCTGCTCAATGGCCCGCTGGGTGACGGTGGCCTTCTGCATGCCGCGCAGTGTAACCAGCGAGGTGGTCCGACCACTACCAGGAAAGTCGGACCTCTTCGCGACGCCAGAGGGCGTAAATAGCGAGAAAACTTGCCTACGAAGGGTGTTGGGGCGCCGAAGTGGTCTGATAAATATCTCGGCGCGGGCCGGAACCGGAGCGGCGGGGACCGGAGCCGCGCCCATGACTTCAGGAGCCGAGGAGCAGTCCGATGACTGGCACCACGAAGGACCAGAAGGGAACGACCCGGAGGAACAGGGCGGCGCGCGCCCGCAGTTCCCGAAGGCGAGGGCTGAGCGCGGTGGCCCTGCTCGGCTGCGCCGCCCTCGCCCTCGCCCTCGCGGCCTGCGGCAGCACCAAGGACACCGCGGCCGGCGCGGGCGGTGGCGGAGGCGGCGACGGCAAGGGCAAGGTGGGTGTCATCCTGCCGCTGCTGACCTCGCCGTTCTGGCAGTCGTACAACGACTACGTGCCGAAGATGGCGAAGTCCGAGGGCGTGGACGCGCTGAAGACCGTCAACTCCAACAGCGACCCCTCGCAGCAGATCACGGACATCAACAACCAGCTCAACCAGGGCGTGAAGGGCCTCGTCGTCGCGCCCCTGGACAGCGCGGCCATCGGCGCCGGGCTCGACCAGGCCGAGCGCAAGGGCGTACCGGTCGTCGCCGTGGACGTCGCGCCCGACAAGGGCAAGGTCGCCATGGTCGTACGGGCCAACAACGTCGCGTACGGCAAGAAGGCCTGCGCCTACCTCGGCGACCATGTGAAGTCCGGCAAGGTCGTCCAGATCATGGGCGATCTCGCGTCCGTCAACGGGCGTGAGCGGTCCAAGGCGTTCCGGGACTGCGTCAAGGAGAAGTACCCGAAGCTCAAGGTCCTGGAGATCCCGGCGAAGTGGGAGTCGGACACCGCCGCCTCCAAGCTCGACACCCTCCTCAACGCCAACCCCGACATCAAGGGGATCTACATGCAGGCCGGCGGCGTCTATCTCGCGCCGACCCTGCAGACCCTCAAGTCCAAGGGGATGCTGGAGAAGGCGGGCTCCGCCAAGCACATCACGATCGTGTCGAACGACGGCATCCCGCAGGAGTTCGCCGCCATCCGCAAGGGCCAGATCGACGCAACGGTCTCGCAGCCCGCCGACACGTACGCCAAGTACGGCATGTACTACATCAAGGCGGCGATGCAGGGGAAGAAGTTCAAGCCCGGCCCCACCGACCACGGCTCGAAGATCGTGAAGCTGCCCAACGGCACCCTCGAGGACCAGCTGCCGGCCCCGCTGGTCACCAAGAAGAACGTCGACGACTCCGAGCTGTGGGGAAACTCCGTCAAGTGAACGCGGCCGCACCGCCGTTGGTCGAGGCTCACGGCATCGTCAAACGCTACGGGCCCACCGTCGCCCTCGCCGACGGCCGGCTCACCGTGCGCGCGGGCGAGTCCCACGCGCTCGTCGGGCGCAACGGCGCGGGCAAGTCCACGCTCGTCCAGGTCCTCACCGGGCTGCAGGCCGCCGACGCGGGCACGCTCACCTACGACGGGGAGCCCGCGCCGCCGCTCGGCGACCGGGAGGCGTGGCGCGCCAAGGTCGCCTGCGTGTACCAAAAGCCCACCGTCATACCCGAGTTGACCGTCGCGGAGAACCTGTTCCTGAACCGGCAGCCGGGCGCCCGGCGCGGCTTCTTCAGCTGGAAGAAGCTCGACGCCGAGGCCCGGGACCTGCTCGACACGTGGGACGTCCGAGTCGATCCCGGCGCCCGCACTGCCGACCTCAAGGTCGAGGACCGCCAAATGGTGGAAATCGCGAGGGCGTTGAGCGGCGGCGCCCGGTTCATCGTGCTCGACGAGCCGACCGCGCAGCTCGACAACCGGGAGATCGAGCGCCTCTTCGCCCGCATGCGCGCCCTCCAGGACTCGGGCGTGACCTTCCTGTTCATCTCGCACCACCTCCAGGAGGTGTACGAGGTGTGCCAGACGGTCACCGTGCTGCGCGACGCCCGCTGGATCACCACCGCCCCGGTCGCCGAACTGCCGCGGCCCGCCCTCGTCGAGGCGATGGCGGGGGAGGCGGTCGCGGAGCAGGCGGCGGCAGCGGCGGAGGCGGTCGTCGAGCAGGCGGCCGCCGAGGAGGCCGAGCCGGTCGTGCTGGAGGTGGCGGGGCTGACCTCGGACACGTACGAGGACGTGGACCTGACCGTGCGGCGCGGCGAGGTCGTCGGGCTCGCGGGCTCCAGCGGCAGTGGGAAGATCGCGCTCGCGGAGTCCCTCGCCGGACTGCACACACCCATCTCCGGGACGGCCCGGCTCGACGGGCGTCCGCTGCCCTTCGGGGACGTGTCCGCCGCGCTCGCCGCGGGCGTGGGGTGTGTCCCGCGCGACCGGCACGACCAGGGGCTCGTCACGGGGATGTCAGTCGGCGACAACTCCACGCTGTCCGTGCTCGGGCGACTCGGCCGGCGCGGATTCATCGGCACGGAGAGCCGCCGACGGTTCGCCCGGGAGCTGATCGAGCGGCTCGACATCCATACGGAGGGGCCCGACCAGCCCGTGTCGGATCTGTCCGGTGGCAATGCGCAGAAGGTGGTGATGGCCCGTGCGCTCGCCTCTGACCCGCGGTTGCTCGTGCTGATCAACCCGACGGCCGGGGTCGACGTGAAGTCCAAGGAGTCGCTGCTGCGCAGGGTCGACAGCGCGCGGGACGACGGGACGGCGGTCCTCGTGGTCTCCGACGAGCTGGATGATCTGCGGCGCTGCGACCGGGTTCTCGTCCTGTTTCACGGCCGCGTGGTCGCGGAGCACGCGGCCGGGTGGGCCGACCATGCGCTGATCGCGTCGATCGAAGGGGTTTCCAGTGACGTCCACCCGTAAAGTCGCGGTCACTTCGGTGCCCAGGTCGCCGGGCTCTGCCCCGGACCCCGCTGCTGAAGCGCCGCAGGGGCTTCAAAGTACCAAGAACGTCCTCCTGCGCCGCGCCCGCGAACTCGCCCTCGTGCCCGCCCTGTTGCTGCTCCTCATCCTCGGCGCCGTCCTCAACGACTCGTTCCTCACCGAGCAGAACATCATCTCCATCCTCGGTTCTTCCGCCGCCCTCGCGATGGTGGTGCTCGCCGAGTCCCTCGTCCTCATCAGCGGCAAGTTCGACCTGTCGCTCGAATCGGTCGTCGGCATCGCACCCGCCTTCGGCGCCCTGCTCGTGCTGCCGGTCGCGCAGTCCGGGTTCGGCACCGAATTCCCCGTCGCCGTATCGCTGTTGGCGGTGCTCGTGGCCGGGGCCTGCATCGGCGCCTTCAACGGTGTGCTCGTCGTCAAGCTGAAGCTCAACGCGTTCATCGTGACGCTCGCGATGCTGATCGTGCTGCGCGGGCTGCTCGTCGGCGCGACCAAGGGCAAGACGCTGTTCGGCATGCCCGACGCGTTCTTCGCGCTCGCCACCTCGACGTTCCTGCGGGTCCCGATGTCGGTGTGGTTCGCCGCGATCGCGTTCGGCATCGCGGGGCTCGTCCTCAAGTACCACCGCGTGGGCCGCGCCCTGTACGCGATCGGCGGCAACGCCGAGGCCGCGCGCGCCGCCGGTATCCGTGTCGAGCGCGTCATGCTCGGTGTCTTCGTGGTGGCGGGCGTCCTCGCCTCGGTCGGCGGCATCATGCAGACCGGATACGTGGGTGCCATCAGCGCCAACCAGGGCAACAACATGATCTTCACGGTGTTCGCCGCCGCCGTCATCGGCGGCATCAGCCTCGACGGCGGCAAGGGCACCATGTTCGGCGCCCTGACCGGCGTGCTGCTGCTCGGTGTCGTACAGAACATGCTGACCCTCGCCCAGGTGCCGTCCTTCTGGATCCAGGCCATCTACGGCGGAATCATCCTGCTCGCCCTCATGGTCGCCCGCGTCACCACCGGCCGCGCCCAGGACTGAGCCTCGCCCAGGACTGACCCCGCCCGCCCTCGCCCTCGCCCGAAAGGCAGCCCGTTGTCCTCAAGCACGCCCCGCGTCACCGCTGTTGACACGTACGACATCCGGTTCCCGACCTCCCGGGAGCTGGACGGCTCCGACGCCATGAACCCCGACCCCGACTACTCCGCCGCGTACGTCGTGCTGCGCACCGACGACGCCGACGGGCACGAGGGGCACGGATTCACCTTCACCATCGGGCGCGGCAACGACGTCCAGGTCGCCGCGATCCGCGCACTGAGCCACCACGTCGTCGGCCGCCCCCTCGACGCGCTGTGCGCGGATCCCGGCAGCCTGAACCGCGACCTGATCGGGGACAGCCAACTGCGCTGGCTCGGGCCCGAGAAGGGCGTGATGCACATGGCGATCGGCGCCGTCGTCAACGCGGCCTGGGACCTCGCCGCCAAGCGCGCCGGCAGACCGCTGTGGCGGCTGCTCGCCGAGGCCGACCCCGAGTGGCTGGTGTCCCAGGTCGACTTCCGCTACATCGCCGACGCCCTCACCCCCGAGGAGGCGCTTGAGCTGCTGCGGTCGGGTCGGCAGGGCGCAGCCGAGCGCACCGCGCGCCTCGTCGAGCGCGGCTACCCCGGCTACACCACCTCGCCCGGCTGGCTCGGCTACAGCGACGAGAAGCTCACCCGCCTCGCCCGGCAGGCCGTCGCCGACGGCTTCACCCAGATCAAGCTGAAGGTCGGCGCCGACCTCGACGACGACATCCGCCGCTGCCGCACCGCCCGCGCGGTCGTCGGCCCCGACATCCGCATGGCCATCGACGCCAACCAGCGCTGGAACGTCGGCGACGCGGTCCAATGGACCAACGCCCTCGCCGAGTTCGCGCCGTACTGGGTCGAGGAGCCGACCAGCCCCGACGACATCCTGGGGCACGCCGCCATCCGCCGGGGTGTCGCCCCGGTCAAGGTCGCCACGGGCGAGCACGTGCAGAACCGCGTCGTCTTCAAGCAGCTCCTTCAGGCCGGCGCCATCGACATCCTCCAGATCGACGCCGCGCGCGTCGGCGGCGTCAACGAGAACCTGGCGATCCTGCTGCTCGCCGCGAAGTTCGGCGTCCCCGTCTGCCCGCACGCGGGCGGTGTGGGCCTGTGCGAACTCGTCCAGCACCTGTCGATGTTCGACTACGTCGCGCTGTCCGGCACCACCGAGGACCGTGTCATCGAGTACGTCGACCATCTGCACGAGCACTTCGTCGACCCGGTCGTCGTCAAGCAGGGCCACTACGCCGCCCCGGCGGCCCCCGGCTTCTCCGCCACCATGCACGCCGCCTCCATCGCCGAATTCACGTACCCGGACGGCGAGTTCTGGGTGAAGGACCTCGCCGAACAGCACGTGCAGGGCACCACCGACCCGAACGGAGCCGCCGCATGAGCGATGCCAGCGTCCAGAGCGTCCAGGACTTCGCCGGCCTGAAGGCCCTCGTCACCGGTGGCGCCTCCGGCATCGGCCGGGCCACCGCCGAGCTGCTCGCCGCGCGCGGCGCCGACGTCGCCGTGCTCGACCGCGACATCACCGACGTCGAGAAGCCGCTGCGCGGGTACGCCGCCGATGTCACGGACGACGACGCGGTACGGGCCGCCGTGGCCGCGGCGACCGGCGAGCTCGGCGGCCTCGACGTCCTCGTCAACAACGCGGGGATCGGCGCCCAGGGCACCGTCGCCGACAACGACGACGCCGAATGGCACCGGGTCCTCGACGTCAACGTCATCGGGATGGTCCGCGTGGCCCGGGCGGCGCTGCCCGCGCTGCGGGCCTCCGAGCACGCGGCGATCGTCAACACCTGCTCCATCGCCGCCACCGCGGGGCTCCCGCAGCGGGCCCTGTACGCGGCGTCCAAGGGCGCCGTCCTCTCCCTCACGCTCGCCATGGCCGCCGACCACATCCGCGAGGGCATCCGCGTCAACTGCGTCAACCCCGGCACCGCCGACACCCCCTGGGTCGGCCGGCTCCTCGACAAGGCGGCCGACCCGGCCGCCGAACGCGCCGCCCTCGAAGCCCGCCAGCCCACCGGTCGCCTGGTCTCCGCCGCCGAAGTCGCGGGCGCCATCGCCTACTTGGCGAGCCCGCTGTCCGGCGCGACGACCGGCACGTCCGTGGCCGTGGACGGCGGCATGCAGGGGCTGCGCCTTCGCCCCGTGGAACAGTGATCCGTATGCGCACCAGTACCCTCGGCCGCGGCGAGGTCCCGGTCACCGCACTCGGCTTCGGCGGAGCGGCCATCGGCAACCTCTACACACCGGTCCGCGACGACGAGGCCTACCTCGCCCTGGACGCCGCCTGGGACGCGGGCCTGCGCTACTTCGACACCGCACCGCACTACGGCCTCGGCCTGTCCGAGCGCCGCATCGGCGAGTACCTCCGCACCCGGCCCACCGGCTCGTACACCCTGTCCACCAAGGTCGGCCGGCTGCTCGAACCCAATGACGGAGGCGGCGACGACAGTGCCCACGGCTTCGCCGTGCCCGCCACCACGCGCAGGGTGTGGGACTTCAGCGCGGCCGGGGTGCGCCGCTCCATCGAGGAGAGCCTCGGCCGGCTCGGCGTCGACCACATCGACGTCGCCTACATCCACGACCCTGACGACCACGCGGACGAGGCGTTCGGCGAGGCATACCCCGAGCTGGAGCGGCTGCGCGCCGAAGGGCTCATCGGCGCCATCGGCGCGGGCATGAACCAGTCCGCGATGCTCACGCGGTTCGTCCGGGACACCGATGTGGACGTGGTGCTGTGCGCGGGCCGCTACTCCCTGCTCGACCAGCGCGCCCTGAAGCTGCTGCTGCCCGCGGCCGCCGAACGCGGCGTCTCCGTCGTCATCGGAGGCGTCTTCAACTCCGGTCTGCTGGCCGACCCCAAGCAGGGCGGCACCTTCGACTACGCCCTGGCCTCGCCCGAGGTCGTCTCCCGCGCCCGGCGGCTCAAGGACCTCGCCGAGCGCCACGGCATCACGTTGCGGGCCGCCGCGCTGGCCTTCCCGTTCGGGCATCCGGGCGTCACCAGCGTGCTCGTCGGAACCCGCTCGGCGGCCGAAGTCGCCGACACGGTGCAGCAGTTCACCGCGAAGGTGCCCGCCGCGTTCTGGCAGGAGGCCCGCGACCGCCACCTCCTCCCGGCCCACGTGCCCGTACCGTCACCACAGGAGCCGCCCGCGTGAGAATCGCCCTGCACACCAAGGTCCGCGCCGACCGAATAGGCGAGTACGACGCCGCCCACCGCGAGGTGCCGGAGGAACTGGTCGCCGCGATCCGTGCGGCGGGCGCGCGGCAGTGGACGATCTGGCGCAGCGGCGTCGATCTGTTCCACCTCATCGAGTGCGAGGACTACGCCCGCATGCTCGCCGAACTCGACAAGCTGCCCGTGAACATCGCCTGGCAGGCCCGCATGGACGAACTCCTCGACGTCGTCCACGACTACTCCGCCGCGGGCGCGGACGCCGGACTGCCCGTCGTGTGGGAGCTGCCGTGACACCGGGGATCGTCGACGCGCACCACCACCTCTGGGACCTCTCCGTACGCGACCAGGACTGGATCACCGGGCCCGAACTCGCCCCGATCCGCCGCACGTTCACCCTCGACGAGCTGACGCCCGAGCTGCGGGCGGCCGGTGTCGACGCCACCGTGCTCGTGCAGACGGTGACGATGCCCGAGGAGACGCCCGACCTCCTGGCGCTCGCCGGGCGCAGCGAACTCATCGCCGGAGTCGTCGGCTGGACCGACCTCACCCGTCCCGACGTCCGCGACACCCTGGAGCGGCTGCGGGAACTGCCGGGCGGGCGCCACCTCGTGGGCATCCGGCACCAGGTGCAGGGCGAGCGCGATCCCGAGTGGCTGCTGCGGCCCGACGTGCGGCGCGGGCTCGCCGCCGTCGCGGACGCCGGGCTCGTGTACGACCTGGTGGTCCTGCCGCACCAGCTGCCGACCTGCGTGAAGGCCGCCGCCGAGCACCCAGAACTCACCTTCGTTCTCGACCATTTGGGAAAGCCGCCGATCGCGGCGGGGGAGCTCGCCCCCTGGCGGGACGACGTCCGGGCGCTCGCCGCACTCCCGAATACCGTCTGCAAACTCTCCGGCATGGTCACCGAGGCCGACTGGGCGGGCTGGAGGATCGACCACCTGAGGCCGTACGCGGACACCGTCATCGACGCCTTCGGCCCCGCCCGCGTGATGTTCGGCTCCGACTGGCCGGTGTGCACGCTCGCGGCCACGTATCAGCAAGTCGTCGACACCGCACGGGAGTTGGTCGGCGGACCGGACCCGCACGTCTTCGGGGAGACCGCCCGCCGCGTCTACCTCAGCCGCGTCGGCGGCAGGAACTCCCGCACGTAGGTCCGCTCCCACCACGCCCCAGTCTCCCGCCGCTCCCGCCACGACGTGAACCGGTAGCGGTACACGCGTGCCCGGATGTGCACGGGCGGCGCGTCGGCGGGGAACGGAGAGTGGCGCAGCAGCCGCAGCGTGTCCCGGTCGCCCTCCAGGAGCCGCTCGACGAGACCCTCGAACCAGGACCTGGCGTACGCGGGAGACAGCGCGGCGAACCACATCATCCAGTCGAGCCGCAGATGGTACGGCGCGAACTGGCGCGGCAGACGGCGCGGATCGCCCGGCTTCCCCCTGAACTCGTAGGCCAGCCAGCCCGATTCGAGGCGCGGCACCTCCTCCGCCGTCCCCTCGATCACGATCTCCTGCCGGACCCGCCCGACCGAGCCGAACGCCCCGTACGTGTTGACCAGGTGCAGGGAGTCGTAGGAGCGGTTCATGGACTGGCGGCGCGAGAGCAGATTGCGCACCGGCTGATAGCTCAGCGCCGCCACCACCGCCGTGAGGGCGATGACCACCACCTCGTACCAGCGCGGTGCCCCGGGGAGCGCGGGCGGTGTGTGCAGGGACGACAGGTCGAGCGCCGAGGCGGCCAGCACGATCGCGAGCCAGTTCAGCCACGCGAAGTTCCCCGACGCGACCAGCCACAGCTGCGTGACGATCATGATGGCCGCCGCCCAGGTGGCGACCGGCTGCGGCGTGAAGAGGAGGAAGGGGACCGCCAGCTGGGTGACGTGGTTGGCGGCGACCTCGACCCGGTGCAGCGGGCGCGGCAGGTGGTGGAAGAACCAGCTCAGCGGGTTCGGCATCGGCTGGGTCTCGTGGTGGAAGTCGAGACAGGTCAGCTTCCGCCAGCACTCGTCGCCCCGCATCTTGATCAGCCCGGCCCCGAACTCCAGCCGGAACAGGACCCAGCGCAGCAGGAACAGCACCAGGACAGGCGGCGCCACCTCGTCGTTCCCGAGAAACACCGCCAGGAAGCCGACCTCCAGGATCAGCGACTCCCAGCCGAAGCCGTACCAGGTCTGCCCGACGTTCACGATCGACAGATACAGCGCCCACGGCACCAGCCACAGCGCCATCGCCGCCCACAGCGGCAGCAGCCCGTCCACCCCCGCGAGCAGCCCGGCCGCGACCACAGCGCCGCCCCACGCGCACCCGGCGAAGAACCGGTCCGAGTAGTGCAGCCGGAACAGCGAGGGCGCAGCCCGCCACGGCACGCGCGCCACGAACCGGGGGATCGGCGTCATCCCGCGCTCCCCGAGCAGCGCCCTGAACTGGAGCGCCGCCGCCACGAACGCGATGAGGTAGAGCGCCGCGAGGCCCCGCTGGAACACCAGGCGGGCGAGCCAGTAGTCCGAAGCGCCGAACCAGTCCATGCCTCCAGTGTGTGCCCCGTTTCGCGGCAAGGTCACGACGTGCGGGCGGAGGGGCCTCGGCCTAGCGTGGGCCCCATGGGCGCGGGTAGCGGGGGCGGCGATGAGCCCGGGACCGCCCCGGACGGGGAGGGCCCGGAGGACGCCCCACGCGGATTTCTGGAGGCCTACGGCCGGGGCCTGCGCATGGGCAGCTTCGACTGGGACCTCGACACCGGCCTCATGGCCATGGACGCCCAGGCCCACGAGGTCTTCGACCTGCTGCCGGAGGAGTACGACGACCGGCCCGCCACCCTGGGCGTGCGGGTGCCGCCCACCGACGGCGCGCGCCTCGACACCCTCGTCTCGCAGGCCCTCAAGAGTGGCGACGAGACCTTCGGAACGTACTTCCGCGTCCGCACCCGCTCGGGCGAGATGCGCTGGACCCACACGCGCGGCTACATCCGCCGCGACGAGCGGGGCCGCCCACGCCGCATCGTCGGCATCGTCCGCGACGCCACCGACGAGCTGAACGACGCCACCGTGCAGCACGAACGCGAGGCCCGCGAGGCCGCCCGCAGGCGCGAGACCAGCGTCGTCCAGCACACCACCGCCGCGCTCGCCCACGCGCGGACCGTCGACGAGGTCATCGACGTGCTCCGCGAGACCCACGGCATCGAACACCTCGGCGCCACCAGCTTCGTGATGGGCCGGGTCAGGGCCGGCCGCATCCACCTCCTCGCGGAGGGCCCCAAGGGCAGCTTCGTGCCGGGCACCGGGATCACGCCCATCGACGCCCCGTACCCGATGAGCGAGGTCGTGCGCACCCTCAAGCCGCGCTTCATCGAGTCGGCGCGGGACTTCGCCGACGCGTACCCGGAGCTGTGGCCGCACATCGCCCACCTCGGGATCAGCTCCGCCGCCTACCTGCCGCTCATCGCGCAGGCCCGGCCCATCGGCGCGGTCGGCCTGCTCTACCACGACCGCGAGGGCTTCACCGAGTCCGAGCGCAACGTCCTCGTCGCCCTCGGCAGCAGCATCGCGCAGAGCCTCCAGCGCGCCATGTTCTACGAGATGGAGAAGGACCTCGCCCAGGGCCTGCAACAGGCCATGCTGCCGCGCACCATCCCCGCCGTGCCGGGCGCCGACGTCGCCGTCCGCTACCGCGCCGCGTCCCTCGGCCGCGACATCGGCGGCGACTGGTACGACGTGATCCCGCTGCCCGGCGGCCGCGTCGGCGTCGTCATCGGCGACGTACAGGGACACGACACGCACGCCGCCGCCGTCATGGGACAGCTGCGCATCGTGCTGCGCGCCTACGCCGCCGAAGGCCACACGCCCGCCACCGTCATGGCCCGCGCCTCCTCCTTCCTGCACGAACTCGACACCGACCGCTTCGCGACCTGCCTCTACGCGGAGGCCGACCTGTCGACCGGCGTCGTCCAGCTCGTCCGCGCCGGGCACCTCGACCCGCTGCTGCGCCTGACCGGCGGAAACTGCCGCAGGCTGGCCGTGGAGGGCGGGCTGCCGCTCGGCCTGTCCGCCGAGTTTGGGCGGTTCGAATACCCGGTGACCGCCGCCGAACTCGACCCCGGTGAGGCGCTGGTGCTGTGCACCGACGGCCTCGTCGAACAGCCGGGCGCCGACCTCGACGACGGGCTCCAGACCCTCACCACGCTCATCGGCACGGGCCCCGACGACCTCGACGAGCTCGCGGACCGGCTCGTCGCGTCGTGCGAGGAACGCGACGTCGAGGACGACGTCGCGCTGCTGCTCCTGCGCCGCCGCGGCGCGGGCGCGGTGCAGAGCGGCGGCCGGCTCACCGAGCATGTGCCGCCCGGCGACCCGGAGGCGCTGACGGCCGCCCGCCACATGATCCGGCACGCCGTCCGGGCCTGGGGAGCCAAGGAGAGCGCCGACGAGATCGAACTCGTCGCCGACGAGATGATCACCAACGCCCTCATGCACACCGAAGGCCCCGCCATCGTCACCCTGCGCGTCCTCACCGGCGCCGACCGACGACTCAGGGTCGACGTGGAGGACACCTCAAGCGCCCTGCCGCGCCGCCGCGAGGCGGGCGAGGACGGGGTCTCGGGGCGTGGCCTGCTCCTCGTCGACCAGCTCGCCGACGTGTGGGGGGTGGAGGCGCGCGGCGTCGGCAAGTGCGTCTGGTGCGAATTCGTGGTGCCCGCGCGCGAGTGAGAGGCTGGAGGGCATGCCGGAGCTCCCCGAGGTCGAAGCGCTCAAGGACTTCCTCACCGAGCACCTGGTGGGACGCGACATCGTGCGCCTCCTGCCGGTCGCGGTGAGCGTCCTGAAGACGTACGACCCGCCGCCCACCGCCCTGGAGGGCCGCACGGTCACGGCCGTGGCGCGGCACGGCAAGTTCCTCGACGTGAGCACGGACGGCGGCCCGCACCTGGTCACCCACCTCGCGCGCGCCGGATGGCTGCACTGGAAGGACCGGCTCCCGGACGGCCCGCCCAAGCCCGGCAAGGGCCCCCTCGCGCTGCGCGTCGCCCTCGACACAGGGGAGGGCTTCGACCTCACCGAGGCCGGAACCACGAAGAAGCTCGCGGTGTACGTCGTCCAGGACCCCGGCGACGTCCCCGGCGTCGCCCGCCTCGGCCCCGACCCGCTCGCCGACGACTTCGACGAGGCGGCCTTCGCGCGCCTGCTGAAGGGAGAGCGGCGCCAGATCAAGGGCGCCCTGCGCGACCAGTCCCTCATCGCGGGCATCGGCAACGCCTACAGCGACGAGATCCTGCACGCCGCCCGCATGTCCCCGTTCAAGCCGACGTCCGGACTGACCACCGACGACGTGCACACCCTGTACGAGGCGATGCGCACGACGCTGACCGAAGCCGTCGAACGCTCGCGCGGCGTCGCCGCCGGAAAACTCAAGGCCGAGAAGAAGAGCGGCCTGCGCGTGCACGGACGGGCCGGGGAGACGTGCCCCGTGTGCGGGGACACGGTCCGCGAGGTCAGCTTCAGCGACAGCGCACTCCAGTACTGCCCGACCTGCCAGACAGGCGGCAAACCGCTCGCGGACCGGCGGATGTCGCGGCTGCTCAAATAGGGGATCAACGCATCGGGAGCGTCAGCAGCGGTCGGCCGTCCGTCGCGCGCACCTCGAACCGCGTGAGGTCCGCGGGGCGTGCCGCCACCCCGCCGTCCAGCGCCACCGGGGCCCCGCGCACCGTCCACGTCGCCACCGTCTGCTCCGAACCGTCACGGCCCACCGCGACCAGCTCGCACACCCGCGGGCCGCCCGAGTCCCGTACGTCCAGGGCCACTTGGGTGCCCCAGTCCCGGTCGTCCGCCGTCACGGTCGCCGCGACACCCGTCGCCGCGTCATGGCCGCGCAGCGTCGCCGAGTGACCGGAACCCGCACCGGCCCCGGTGAGCAGCGCGACGCCCTGGCCCGCCGCCGCGAGCACGAGAACCCCCGCGACCGCCGCACCCCACAGCCGGCGCCGCGTCCTGCGGTGCAGCGAACCCAGCCGGTCCACCGCCCGGTCGAGGAACGACGGCGCCGGGCGCGCGAGCACCTCCACACGCGGCGGCGTCGCCCGCGCGTATACCGCCAACGCGCCCGTCGTGGGCGCCAGTTCACCGACCAGGGACGCGCACGCCGCGCACTCGGGCAGGTGGTCCTCGAAGCGGAAGCGTTCCGCGGGGTCGAGAACCCCCAGCGCGTAGGCGCCTACGTCGCGATGCCGTTCCAGGGACCACATGCCTTCCTCCTGCTGTCGGTTACCGGTACGCAGGAGGCGGCTGATTCATTCAAGCGACCGCGCGATTACACTCCGCCGCATGTTGCGCGTACTGGCCGTCGACGACGAGGAACCCGCCCTCGCCGAACTCCTCTACCTTCTGCGGGCCGACCCGCGGGTACGCAGCGCCGAGGGCGCCACCGACGCCAACGAGGCGCTGCGCCGCATCGGCCGGGCCCTGGAGGGCGGCGACGGCGCGATCGACGTGCTGTTCCTCGACATCCAGATGGCGGGCCTCACCGGCCTCGACGTGGCACGGCTCCTCGCGGGTTTCGCCCGACCCCCGCTCGTTGTCTTCGTCACCGCCCACGAGGACTTCGCGGTCAAGGCCTTCGACCTGAAGGCCGTCGACTACGTCCTCAAGCCGGTGCGCCGCGAGCGCCTCGCCGAGGCTGTGGGCCGGGTCACCGAGCGCGTGGCGAGCAGCCCGCCGCCGGCCACCGTCGCCGACCGGATCCCCGTCGAACTCGGCGGCGTCACCCGCCTCGTGGCCGTCGCCGACATCACGTACGCCGAGGCGCAGGGCGACTACGCGCGGCTTTACACGGACGACGGCGTCAGTCACCTGGTGCGGATACCGCTCAGCACCCTGGAGGAACGCTGGCAGGAACTCGGCTTCGTCCGCGTCCACCGCAGCCACCTCGTCGCCCTCCACCGCATCGACGAACTCCGCATCGACGGCGGGGCCGGCGCCGGAATGACGGTCCGCATCGGCACAGCCGAAATCCCAGTAAGCCGCCGCCACGCCAGCCGCGTCCGCGAACTCCTGATGCGCAGACCGTAGGTCGCTCAAGCCCGGTGCCGGTAAATCAAGCCCCGCCGGCGATTGAGGCGCGGGGTCCGGGGCAGAGCCCCGAGGCCGCAACCCCGTCGGGCCACAACCAGTGAACCCCTTCCGCCGAACCACCCCACCTGCCTAAACTCCGCCCGTGTCCGATCACCCGCAACGCGAAACCGTGACCGGCGAACCCCGCCAGGTCCCCGGCCCGGCAGGCCCCCGTACGCAGTGGGAGATCGACGAACAGACCACCCTCGGCGCCGCCTACGTCCGCTCCCTCATGCGCAGCCAACTCCGCGCCGGCATCACCGCGTTCATGCTCCTCGCCGTCCCCGTCGCCGCCCTGCCCCTGTTCTTCGGCGCCCTGCGCAACGCCCCCGTCCAATGGCTCGTCCTCGGCTTCGGCTGCTACCCGTTCCTCGTGCTCATCGGCTGGTGGTACGTGCGCCGCGCCGAGCGCAACGAGCGCGACTTCGCCGACCTCGTCCGCGGCCGCCCCACCGACCACGGAACGCCGTGAACGAGGCGTACGCGATCCCCGCGGTGGCCGTCGTCGTCCTCGCCACCGTCCTCATCGGCGGCTTCGGCCTGCGCGTCTCCCGTACGACGTCCGACTTCTACGTCGCGTCCCGCACGGTAGGACCCCGGCTCAACGCGGCGGCGATCAGCGGCGAGTACCTCTCGGCCGCCTCCTTCCTCGGCATCGCCGGGCTGCTCCTCATCCACGGCCCGGACATGCTCTGGTACTCGGTCGGCTACACGGCGGGCTACCTCGTCCTCCTGGTCTTCGTCGCCGCGCCCCTGCGCCGCTCGGGCGCGTACACGCTGCCCGACTTCGCCGAGGGGCGGCTCGAATCCCGTCAAGTGCGGCGCGTGGTCAGCCTGTTCGTGGTCGGGGCCGGCTGGCTGTACCTGGTGCCCCAACTCCAGGGCGCCGGGCTTACGTTGCAGATCCTCACGGGGGCGCCCCGCTGGTTCGGCGCGACGCTCGTCGCCGCGGTCGTCGTGCTCGCGGTCGCGGCGGGCGGCATGCGCTCGATCACCTTCGTGCAGGCCTTCCAGTACTGGCTCAAGCTCACGGCGCTCCTGGTGCCCGCGTTCTTCCTGCTTCTGGCCTGGCACGGCAACGGCGCTCCACCGCCGGAGGCCGCGACCCTCGCCCCGCCGTCCGCCGGGGTCGGCGCGGGCCAGCCGCTCGCCACGAGCCGCGCCGACCACCCGCTCTACGCCACGTACGGCCTGATCGTGGCCACGTTCCTGGGCACGATGGGCCTGCCGCACGTCGTCGTCCGCTTCTACACCAGCCCTAATGGCCGCGCGGCCCGCCGCACCACCGTCGTGGTCCTCGCCCTGATCGGCCTCTTCTATCTGCTGCCGCCCGTGTACGGCTGGCTGGGCCGCCTGTACGCGCCCGAACTCACCGCCACCCAGGACGCCGACGCCACCGTGCTGCTGCTGCCGGGGCGCGTGTTCGACGGCGTGGCGGGCGACCTGTTGGGGGCGCTGGTGGCGGGCGGCGCGTTCGCGGCGTTCTTGTCCACCGCGTCGGGCCTGACGGTGGCGGTCGCCGGGGTCGTCAGCCAGGACGTGCTCCAGGCGCGTGGCGTACGGCACTTCCGGCTCGCCGTGCTGCTCGCGATCGCGATGCCGCTCGGCGGGGCGCTCCTGGTGGACGGGGTGCCGGTCGCGGACGCGGTCGGCATGGCGTTCGCGGTGTCGGCGTCCTCGTTCTGCCCGCTGCTCATCCTGGGCATCTGGTGGCGCCGCCTCACTCCGCCGGGGGCGCTCGCGGGCCTGCTCCTCGGTGGCGGATCGGCCCTCGTCGCGGTGACGCTGACGGTGGCGGGGCCGGTCACATCGGGCTGGCTGCACACGCTGCTCGCCTGGCCGGCCGTGTGGTCGGTGCCGGTCGGCTTCCTGGCGATGATCCTGGTGTCCCTGGCGACGCGGGACGCGATCCCGCCGCACACGACGGCGACGATGACGCGCCTGCACCTGCCGGAGGCTCTCTGGTCCGGCGCGCTGCCCGGCCGCGGGCCGGGGGACCGCGAGGCCGCGACGGCGATCGGCTCCGCCGGGGAGCGCGGGCGGGCGAGCGTGTCGCCGGCCGAAGACGGACGTTCCACCAGAGGCCACGATCGTGCGCGGCCGGGGCCCCCACGCGCCCGCCCCACCACACCGGACGCCCGGGCGGGGGAGCGGCCACCCGCGCCCCGTCCCCGCCCCGAGCCGCGCCCGCCCACCGCCGGAGGCGCCCCGTGAGCGGCACCGTCACCGCGGTCCTCATCGCCCTGTGCCCCCTGCTGCTCGGCGCCGGGTTCCTGCTCGGGCGGCGCACCGCCCACCCCGCCGGGCGCAGCGACGTCGGGACGCCCGTGGAGCGCGCCACGTTCGAGACCCTGCACACCGCCTCGCTCGCCGCACCGGCGCTGCGCGCGGGCCTCACCGAGGACACGGCCCGCAAGTCCGCGCGCCGCCTGCGCACGCTGCTGGGCACCGACGCCCTCGCCGTCACCAACCGCTCCGCGGTCCTCGCCTGGGACGGGACGGCCGAACACGCCCACGCCGCCCAGGTGATGGAGCAGGTCGCCCCGGTGCTCGCCGGAGGCCGCAGCGCCGCGTTCGGCTGCGGCTGCCCGGACGACGACTGCGCGCTGCGGTGGGCGGTGGCGGCGCCCGTGGTCGCGGACGGCCGGGTGCTCGGTGCCGTCGTCGCCTACGCCGCCCGCGAGTCCGCGGTGCTGGCCCGCGCCACCGACGAGGTCGCCCGCTGGGTCTCGGTCCAGCTCGAACTCGCCGAGCTGGACCGCTCCCGCACCCGGCTGATCGAGGCGGAGATCAAGGCGCTGCGCGCGCAGATATCGCCGCACTTCATCTTCAACTCCCTCGCGGCGATCGCCTCGTTCGTCCGCACGGACCCCGAGCGGGCCCGCGAACTCCTCCTGGAGTTCGCCGACTTCACCCGCTACTCGTTCCGCCGCCACGGCGACTTCACCACGCTGGCCGACGAACTCCACTCCATCGACCAGTACTTGGCCCTGGTCCGCGCCCGCTTCGGCGACCGTCTCTCCGTCACCCTTCAGATCGCCCCGGAGGTCCTCGCGGTCACGCTGCCGTTCCTGTGCCTGCAACCGCTCGTCGAGAACGCGGTCAAGCACGGCCTGGAGGGCGCCGTCACCCGCAGCCGCATCTCCATCGGAGCCACCGACGCGGGCGCCGAGGCCGAGGTCGTCATCGAGGACGACGGCGTCGGCATGAACCCCGGAGAACTCCGCGCCATCCTGCGCGGAGAGGGCGGCCAGGGCCACGGCATCGGCCTATCGAACGTCGACGAACGCCTGCGCCAGGTTTTCGGCGACGCCTACGGCCTGGTGATCGAGACCGCGGAGGGCGCGGGCATGAAGATCACCATCCGTATCCCGAAGTACCGGGCGGGCGTGTACGCGCCGTAGGACGCCCCGCTCAGAAGAGTGAGATCGCCAAGTGGCCGAGCGGTAACCCGAGTTGCCATGCGGGTGTCCACACCTGGGGCCCGTCCTCCTCGTCCGGCACCGGCACCGCGTCCAGGTCGGGGGCGAGCAGCTCGGTCTCCTCCAGCCATCTCCACGCCGCCTCGGCGAGCAGCAGGTCGGGCGAGGACCGCCGCGTGGCCGCGTCCAGGTCGAGCCGCTCCGCGAAGCGGTCCCGTACCCACGACTGCCACGGCTGGTCGTACGCCGTCAGCGACAGCCAGTTCTCCAGCTGGGACACGACGCGGATGCCGGACAGCTCGTCGCCCGCGTCGGACAGGTAGATCGTCAGGGCGAGCGCGTCCCGCCCCGCCTTGAACTCGAAGGACGTCGGCGGCATCAGGTCGCCGGTCCGCAGCAACTCGTCCGCGATGTACTCCGCGTACAACCACGCCATGGGGACGACGAGGCCGCCGCCCGGTCCACCCTCGGCGCCGGACGTGCCGCCCGTGCCCTCTTCGCTCCCGTACCGCATCGCCTTCCTGCCTTCCTCCGGTCCGCGTGCTGCATCGGCCCCCGGACCCACCCGTCCCAACTCACCGGGGAGGACAGCGGATTACTCAATCGAGGAATGGGTGTGCGGAGCAAGGCGCTTTACCGATGCTTGACCCGGGCTTCGGTTTCATCGCAGGTCGGGTGCGTAACCCGGAAGGACGCGTCGCAACGCACGCAACGCGTAATACGCACGGGACTTCACCGTACCGGTGGGAATGCCGAGGGTCTGTGCGGCCTCCGCCACACTGGCGCCCTTGAAGTAGACCTCGAGCAGGACGGCGCGGTGTTCGGGGGTGAGGGTCGCCACGGCGTCCCGCACGTCGAGCGCCGCCGCCGAGCGCTCCGCGTGGTCCGCGCACACCCGCGCGTTCTCCAGGACGGCGTCGCCCACCTCGGCGGGCCGCGAGAGCCGGGCCCTGCGGGCGTCGATGGCGAGCCGCCGCCCGACCGTGAACAGCCAGGGCCGCACCGACTCGTAGCGCGGGTCGAGGGCCTCGGGATGCTGCCAGGCGCGTACGTACGTCTCCTGGACGAGGTCCTCCGCGCGCTGGGCGTCACCGTCGCACAGGCGCAGCAGGAACGAGAACAGCGGACCGCCGTGCTCCCGCTGGACCTGGGCGAGGTCCTCCTCCGTCGTCGTGGGTGTCGTGAACGCCGTCGTCATGGGCGTATGGCAACGCAGCCCGCCCCGCGCGCCCAGGGGACGCGCGGGGATCTGCGGCGGGCGGGGCGAAGCCGTCGACGAGCGGTGCGGTGAGCGGGACGGGCGGAGCCCCGGCGGTCCTGTGCGCAATCAGTCGGCTGTGCGGGCCAGCTCGGACTTCCGGTACGAGTAGCCGAAGTAGATGACCAGACCGATCAGGAACCACACGGCGAACCGCACCCACGTCTGCCACTGCAGGAACGTGATCAGCCAGATCGAGAAGACGATGCCCACAGCGGGCACGACCGGCATCGCCGGGGTACGGAAGGTGCGCGGCAGCTCCGGCTGGCGGTAGCGCAGCACGATCACCGCGACGCAGACCACGACGAACGCCAACAGGATGCCGATGTTGGTGAGTTCGGCCGCCTCGCCGATCGGCAGGAAGCTGGCGATGGCTGCGGAGCAGACGCCGACGATCCACGTCACGCGGGTCGGCACGTGCCGCGTCGGGTGGGTCTTCGCGAACCACTTCGGCAGCAGGCCGTCGCGCGACATGGAGAACCACACGCGCGTGACGCCCAGCATGAACGTGAACATCACGGTGAGGATGCCGATGATCGCGCCCACCGCGATCACGTCCGCGAGGCCGCTCAGGCCCACCGACTTGAACGCGGTCGAGAACCCGCTCTCCGGGTCGATGTGCTTGTAGTTCTGCATGCCGGTCAGGACCAGGCAGGCGAGCACGTACAGGACCATCGAGATGATGAGCGAGTAGATGATCGCCTTCGGCATGTGCCGCTGCGCGTCCTTCGACTCCTCGGCCGCCGTCGACATGGCGTCGTAGCCGAACACCGCGAAGAAGACCGTGGCCGCGCCGGTGAACGCGCCGCTGACGCCGAACGGGAAGAACGGCGTGTAGTTGCCGGTGTTGATGTGGAAGACGCCGACGCCGATGACGAGCAGCACGACGAGGACCTTCAGGACGACCACGAAGGTCTCGAAGCGGGCCGCGTTCTTCATGCCCATGTTCAGCAGCCACGCGATGAGCAGACAGAGCGCGGCGGCGAACAGGTCGACCTTGTGGCCGCTGCCCGTGCCCGGCGCGCCCAGCATCCAGCGGGGCAGGTCGAGGCCCATCTCGCCCAGCAGGAAGCTGAAGTAGCCGGAGATGCCGATGGCGACGACCGCGACGATCGCCGTGTACTCCAGGAGCAGGTCCCAGCCGATGAACCAGCCGACGAGCTCACCGAGGACCGCGTAGCCGTACGTGTACGCGGACCCGGCCTTCGGGATGAGCCCGGCGAACTCCGCGTACGACAGGGCGGCCGCCGCGCTCGCGATGCCCGCGATGAGGAACGAGACGAGGACCGCGGGGCCCGCCGTGCCGTTGGCGACGGTGCCGGCGAGGGTGAAGATGCCGGCGCCGATGATGCCGCCGACGCCGATCGAGGTGAGCTGCCACAGCCCGAGGGAACGGGTGAGCTTTCCGCCGGACTCCGTGTCCTCGATCTGCTCGATGGGCTTGCGGCGCAGTACGCCCTGCCCTCTCGAGATCTTCGGGGGGACGGTCATGGGGACCTCACCTCTTCGCTGCTGCGACGACGGCTGACGGCCGATCATGATGCCCGTGCGGCAGCAGGGACGGAAGACGGCAGCGCCGTGGAGGCACCCACGGAAATGTTTACGGCACGACCGTCACCGGCCAGCGCCCCGCCTTCACCAGACGTACGGCGACCGAGCCGACGATGCGGTGGCCCGCCTGCTCCGAGGCGCCGACCACCACCGCGTCCGCCTTCAACTCGTCGGCGGCCGTGACCAGGCCGTTGAACGGGTCGCCGCGGAAGGTATGGAACTCCCAGCGCACGTCGTATATCCCCTTCACGCGCGCGGCCGAGGCGCGGATCTCCTTGATGAGCCCCTCCGCGATCTCGTCGGTCGTCTCGGCGACGGGCACCCCGAGCGCGGCCCCGCCCGTCATCACGGGCTGCACATAGACCACGGCGAGCAGAGCCCGCTGCCTGCGGGCCAGGCCCCCCGCGTAGGCCGCCGCGCGGAACGAGGAATCGGAGCCGTCGACACCGACGACGATCACTTTCGGTCCGTCGGTGCCGCGTTCGAACTGATGTGGGTGCTCTTCGGTCACGCGGCAGAGGTTAACCGAGAAGCCGCCGATCAGGTGCTTTCCCGCGTCCCATCCGGTGGTTCCGTGCGCGGCGCCCGCGTGCCGTGTCACGCATTAATCATGACAAAGCATCAGGACACCACGGGTCGGCGCGCGTTGCTGCGCGGCTTCGGCGCCGTCGGCCTGGCCGCGCTCACCGGCTGCGCCGGCACCGACCGACAGGGCGCCGCCCCGGCCCCGGCGGGCGGTCCCGTCCGCCCCGTGCGCGAGTCGTCCTCGTACCGGCTGCGCCCGATGGCAGGACCGGGTCCCCGGCGACCCGCCCCGAAGGTGCGCACGGCGCCCGTCCTGAGGCTGGACACCGAGCCCGGCGACCGCGCCATGGCACTCACCTTCGACGACGGCCCCGACCCCGCGTACACCCCCGAGATCCTGCGGATCCTGCGCGCACACGACGTGCGCGCGACGTTCCTCGTGTGCGGAGACCGGGCGACGGAGAGCCCCGACCTGCTGCGCAGCATGGCCGACGCGGGGCATGTCATCGGCAACCACACCTGGACACACCCCCTGCTCCTGAAGCTGGACAGGACACGGATCCGCGCCGAGATCGAGCGCACCAGCGAACTCATCGAGCGGACGATCGGCGAGCCCCCGATCTGGTTCCGCGCGCCCTACGGAGCGTGGAACCGGAACGTCTTCGAACTGGGGACCGCACTCGGCATGGAGCCCCTCGCCTGGACCGTGGACTCGCTCGACTGGGACAACCCCGGCGCCCCCACGGTGATCTCCCGGGTGGTGCACGGGGCGGCGCCGGGCGTCATCGTGCTCAACCACGATGCCGGCGGCGACCGCTCCCAGACACTCACCGCGGTGCGCAGCTACCTGCCGCGCCTGCTCGACGCCGGATACCGGATGACGGTGCCGCGTCCCTACGGCGTGTGACACGGCATCGGGGACGTGACACCGGGAGCCATCGAATCAGCGCGTCGACACCAGGCGCGCGAACGCCACGACGTTCCCCTCGTAGCCGTGCCGCTGGGAGAAGTGGCCGCCACACGTGATGAGCCGCAACTCCGGTGTGCCGTGCGAGCGGTAGACCTTGCGGCCCGGGAAGCGGGACTTCGCGAACACCTCGACCCCGTAGACCCGGAAGACCGCCGTCCTGCCGTCCTTGCGCCGGATCTCCACGTGGTGCCCCTCGCGCAGCGAGCCCAGGCCGTAGAAGACGGCGGGGCCGCGCGCGTTGTCGACGTGGCCCACGACGACCGCGGTGCCCCGCTCACCGGGCGCCGCCGCGCCCGAGAACCAGCCCGCCAGATTCGCCTCCTCGGGCGGCGGCGCGTCGATCCAGCCCTCCGCGTCCAGACCGACCTCCGCCACCGGGGCGTCGACCCGGATCGCCGGAATCCGCACCCGCTCGACCGGCGAGAAGGCCAACGGGCGGGCGGCCGCCACCCGCGCCGGCTCCGGCGCACGTCGTTCGGCGGCCGCGGCGGAGGCGGGCTGCGGCGGCCCCGGGTCGAGCTCCCCCGAACCGCTGCGGACGAGTGCGAGCCCGGTGAGCAGCACCAGCGCGAGCACACCCCACGGGGCGCGCCCTCTCGGCCGTTCCTCGTCCGCGAAGCGCCAGTTCGACATGGGAGGCGGGGGCGGCTCAGGCGCTCTTGTCGCCGGTGCGGCGGCGCGCCACGACGTACGCGGTGCCGAGCGCGCCCGCGATCAGGGCGCCACCGAGGGCGACCTCCTGAAGATCGAACCCACCGGCACTGCCGCCGATCCCGGCCTTGACGCCTTGCGGGACGGGGCTCGGCGACGTGTCGGGCCGGCCGGTCGCGATGGTGAGGTCGACGCGTCGGGGCTGGCTGCCGTCGCACGTGAACGTCACGGTGTAGGCGGCGCCCTGCTTCGCGTCCCAGTCGACGGGGACGGTGCGGGATCCCTCGCCGGGGGCGATCGTGACGTTGTCGAAGATCCCGGCCGACACCTTGGTGTCTCCCTTGCAGCCGGTGGCCGACAGGGTCACCTTGCCGCCCGCGGCGATCGTGGTGGGGGAGATGCTCGGTCGGAACGAGTCGGAGTCCGAGTCCGAGGCGTGCGCCGAGGGAGCGGTCAGGGTCAGCGCGGTGAGCGAGAGCACGGCGGCGGATGCGGCACGTATCGCGTGCATGAGGGTTCCTCCGGGTCCACGAGGAGCGGCAGCGGACCGTTTCCGCGCGCAGGGGACAGGCACCTCGATGCCGGAAACGCTAAGGACACCCCCGTACGGCCGCGATCGGTGTCGTACGAACGGGGCACACGTGTGGGCCGGTCAGGTGGCTGGCGGGCCGTGCTGACGCTCCGTCCGCCCACCGGTGTGCCACACGTGCGGGCCCGCGCCGCGCCACTCGACGAGGTGCGGATCGTCGAGCGTCACGTCCGACTCGCCGAACCCGGCGCGACGCAGCAGCTCGGTGAGGTCCGCGTCGCTGTGCGCCAGGCCGAGCGCCTGTCCGCGTACGGAGACATGTCGCCCACCCGCCGGTGCGGGCGGGTGGACGACGATCGGGGTGTGCCATCGGGTCATGCACCACAGAGTGCGGGGCGCCGGGGCGTGCCGCAGCCCGAATCGGTCAGTGGGCGCCGGGGAACAGCATGAGGAACGGCTCCGCGGTGGCCGCGACGCCGCGGCTGTACGGCGCGTCGAGGTCCCAGATCAGGAAGAGCAGGAACGCGATCAGGGACGAGAAGAGCCCGGCGAGGACCAGTTCGCGCGCGGTGCGCCTGATCTGGAGGGCGAAGATCATGCCGATGGTGACCAGGGCGCCCGTGATCAGGCCGAACCAGACGACGCCCGGCATCGTGGCGCCCGTCGAGTCCGCGCGTGCGCCGCGTGCGTCGTCGGCGGCCGTCACCTGGTCGAGCAGCGGCTGATAGGCCTGCGCCTGGAAGTCGTTCTTCGGCTCGTAGTCCGTGACGTCCTCGCGCACCTTCTGCAGCAGCGCGTCGCCCTTCGCGGTCAGTTCGCCCTTGGTGCGCATCGAGTCCCACTCGGTGGTGACGACATGGCTGACATACCTGTCGACATCCGAGCGAATCCGGTCCCGCACGTCCGCCGGGTAGACCCGGACGCGCTCACTGACCTCGTGCAGCGCCTGCGCCTCATTGCGTACGTGGTCCTGGGCGGCGCTGCGGCCCTCCCAGACGCCCGCGATGGCGAGGCCGAGGACGATCGCGTAGACCACCCCGATCATCATCGTCATGTACTCGATGACGTCGGGGGTTTCGGACGGGTCGTCGTCATCGCCGATCCTGCGCTGTTGCAGGACCAGGACGACGAGGACGACACCGCAGACCGCGAGCATCGCGAGGGCGAGAACAAGCCATTCCGACATCGACAGCTCCACAAAGTTTCAACAAGTTCAGCGGGGGCGCAGTGCGGCGACAGCGAGCACCGCGGGCGCGGTGATGAGGAGGGTGAGCGTCACCAGGGACGGGCCGCCGCTCGGCGGGGCGCGGTGGACGGTGGCGCGGTAGGCCGGGTAGTGCACCGGCTTCGGGCTGGGCTTCGGCTTCGTGTGGGTCGGCTTCGGCTTCGGAGGCGGTTCGGGAGCGGGTGGTGGAGGCGGGGGAGGCGTCGGGGTCGGCGGAGGAGGTGGAGGCGGCGGAGGCGGAGGGGGTGGTGGCGGTGGTGGGGGTGCCGGCTTGGGAGGCGGAGGCTTGGGCGCGGGCTTCTTCGGCGGGGGAGTGCTGGGGCCCGCGCGGCAGACGACGCCGCTGCCGGAGACCGCCACCGCGTCGCCCGACGAGCCGCCGTCGACGGACGCGTACGCGCAGTTGTCGGCCGGGGCGGCGAACGGCGCCGCGGCGGCGGCTGCGCTCGGCGCGCCGCACAGCCAGGCGGTGGCGAGTACCGCGATGACGCGGGTGACCAGGGCCGACCCGGAGCGCTTGGTTCGATGCACGACCAAGATCCTGGGCAGCGGAGGGACCCGGCACGCCGGGGCGGACCCGGAATGGCCCGATGGTGGGGCGCGGGAGCATTCGGGTTTGCGCGCGTGCGCGGGCCCGCCACCGCAACCCGTGTCCCACGGCGCCCGCCTCTGCCGCACCCGAAGAAATCTTCCCGCGCATTGAACACAGCCGTCACCGCCGCGCGTACCTAGGGCCATGTGCGGGCCGCCCCGGTTCGCACAACACCCAAGCAATGTGCGGGAGTTGAGATGAAGACCTCCTGGCGGAGCGCCTCGCTCGTAGCGACAGCTGCGGCCCTGCTGGCGCTGACGACGGCGTGCGGTCAGGACCAGGGCGACCAGGCGGCCACGGGTCAGAACGTGGGCAGCGCGGCCGACGCGCAGGGCGGATACGGGTCCTCCGACGGCTACGGCTCGTCCGGCAGCACCGACAAGAGCGCCGCCGAGACCAAGTCCGCGGGGCAGCTCGCCTCGTGGGACAGCAAGGAGCTGGGCAAGGTACTCACCGACAGCGACGGCATGACGCTGTACCGCTTCGACAAGGACACCGCCGAGCCGCCCAAGTCGAACTGCGACGCGGCCTGCCTGAAGGCGTGGCCGGCCGTTCCGGCGAGCGGCGCCAAGGCCGCGCCCGGGGTCGACGCCTCACTGCTCGGCGAGGTCACCGCCGCCGACGGCACGAAGCAACTGACGGTCGACGGCTGGCCCATGTACCACTACGCGATGGACAAGAAGGCCGGCGACGTCAAGGGCCAGGGCGTGGGCGGCACTTGGTGGGCCGCGGCCCCCGACGGCAAGAAGGCGAACAAGAAGGCCGAGCAGGAGGCCGGGGCCCAGCCCGCCGACCTCAAGGGCCTGTCCACGCGCAAGGACCCGAAGCTCGGCGAGATCGTCGTCGACAAGAACGGCATGACGGTCTACCGCTTCCTCAAGGACTCGGCGTGGCCCATCAAGTCGAACTGCGTCGGCGCCTGCGCCCAGAAGTGGCCGGCACTCGCTCCGGTTGCGAAGAACGACACGCAGAACATTCCACTGAAGGGCTACATGGCCTTCACAAGGCCCGACGGAACGAAGCAACAGACCCTGAACTGCTGGCCCGTCTACACCTTCTCCGGTGACAAAAAGGCAGGTGACACGAACGGTCAGGGCGTCGGAGGAACTTGGTATGCGGCGGCTCCGGATGGAAAGCCCGTAGGCGCGCCCAAGTAACAACCAGGTGGGTCCAGTGCGTTCGGTGAGGCGCTCACAGTAGAGTCGTCAACGGAATTGGCTCGTTGCCGGTCCGTTCCCCGCAAGGCCAGGTCAGGCCGTGTGGAGGGAGCGGGCCGGTTCTTTTCGTCGAGGAAAGAGAAGGTTTCGGGATGGTTTCGGATCGTTGCCGTTTGGCACGTGACGGAGGCAGTGACCGGGAACGGACGGTCAATTTCCGTTTTGACTCGCTCCATTGGCGGTGGATCAGTAGCCTCTGCTCGAACACCGGCTCGCCTACGCCATGGAGACCTTGATGCAGCGTCCCGCCTGGGCCCCACAGGGCATCGACATCACGGTGCCCAGTGTGTCCCGTATTTACGACTTCTACCTGGGCGGTTCGCACAACTTCGAGGTCGACCGGGAGGCCGCCCGCAAGGCCATCGAGTTCCTGCCGGGGCTGCCGAAGATCATGCAGGCGAACCGGGCGTTCATGCGCCGGGCCGTGCGGTACGCCGCCGACCTCGGCATCACGCAGTTCCTCGACATCGGCTCCGGCATCCCGACGTTCGGCAACGTGCACGAAGTGGCCCAGCAGGCGAGCCCCGGCGCGAGCGTCGTGTACGTCGATCACGACCCGGTCGCCGTCGCGCACAGCAGGGCGGTCCTCGAGGACGTCCCGCACACGGGCGTCGTCACGGCGGACCTGCGGAGGCCGCGGGAGATCCTGGAGAGCCCCGAGGTCGCCGAACTGATCGACCTGGAGCGGCCGGTGGCCCTGCTCCTCGTCGCCGTACTGCACTTCATCGAGGAGGCCGACGACCCGTACGCGGCCGTGGCCGAACTCAGCGAGGCGCTCGCACCGGGCAGCCTGCTCATCGTGACGCATGCCTCCAATGAGGGCATGCCCATAGAGACGGAGCGGGCGGACGGGATGGTCGACGTCTATCGAAACGATGTCCGCAATCCGCTGATCATGCGGAACCGCGACGAGGTCAAACGGTTCTTCAAGGGGTACGAGGTCGTCGAACCGGGCATCGTGGCGATGCCGGTGTGGCGGCCCGACACCGCCCCGGAGGACGAGGACCCGTACACCTTCGCGGGCTATGTGGGAGTGGGGCGCAAAGCGTGAGTGCTGCATCCTCCCGGGGCACGAACCCCGGACCCCCGGCCGGGAAATCCGGCCGCAAGGGCAGGCCGGCGCGGACCGACGACGGCGCCGGCGGTGAGGCGTCGGGCGGTCCGGAGGACAGAGTCCGCGGGTTCGCCACGATCTGGAGCCGGGCGATCTTCCCGGTCACGGCGACCTCGCTGACCCGGCACGAGTTCGAGGCGGAACTCGTGCCGCTCGCACGCCGATTGCGTACCGTCCTGGCCGCGCGCGCCCTGGACGGCGCGGAGGCGCGGGCCGTCGGCGCGGCTCTGGTCGCCGCCCACTGCACCGACCCCGAGGCGCTCACCCACACCCTCGACGTGGTGGAGACGCATCTCGTCCGGCACTGCGGCGAAGAGGCGCCCTCAGCGGAGCGTGCGGAGGAACTGCGCTCGCGCTGCGTCCGCATCCAGCACGCGCTGGCCGCCGGGTTCGCGACGGCGCTGCGGGAGCGCACCCGCGCCGAACAGGAGGCCATATCGCGGGCCGCGCTCGACGCCCGCAGCGCCGTCGCCGAAGCCCTGCACGCGAGCGAGGCCAAGTTCCGCGCGGTGTTCCACGGCGCCGCGATCGGCATCGGCATCGCCGACCTCGATGGCACCATCCTCGAGGTCAACGAGACGATGGTGCGGATGTTCGGCGGCAGCAGGCAGCAGCTGCTCAAGCGCAAGGCCCACGAGCTGACCCACCCCGAGGACGCCCCGCACATCTGGCGCATGTACCACGAGCTGGTGCAGGGCGAGCGCGAGCACTACCGGGTGGACAAGGCGTACTCACGCCCGGACGGCACCGCCCTGTGGACGAACCTGACGGTCTCGCTGCTGCGCGACGCGGACGGCGCCCCCCAGTACCAGCTCGCGCTCATGGAGGACGTGACCGAGCGCCGCCTGCTGAACCTGCGGCTGCGCTACGAGGCCACCCACGACGCGCTCACCGGGCTCCCCAACCGCACCCTGTTCTTCGAGCGCCTGGAGAAGGTCCTCGGCGCGGGCGAGGGCATGCGCTTCGGCCTGTGCTACCTCGACCTCGACGGCTTCAAGACCATCAACGACAGCCTCGGCCACGCGGCGGGCGACCGGCTCCTCGTCGAGGTCGCCGACCGCCTCCAGGCCTGCGCCACCGCCCCCGGCGAGATGGTCGCCCGGCTCGGCGGCGACGAGTTCGTGGCGCTGACCACCGGCAAGGACACGCAGGCCGAGGTCGACGAGCTGGCCGAGCGCATCATGCACGCCCTGGCCACCCCCATCCGCATCGACGGCCGCGAGCTGACCGTGCGCGGCTCGGTCGGCATCGTCGAGGGCCCGGCCGCCGAGCGCAGCCCCGCCGAGGTGCTGCGCAGCGCCGACATCACGATGTACCGGGCCAAGTCCGCGGGCGGCAACCGCTACGAGCTGGCCGACCCCGAGGCCGACGCCCGCGCCATCACGCGGCACGGGCTGACGACGGCGCTGCCCGCGGCCCTGGACCGCGGCGAGTTCTTCATCGAGTACCAGCCTCTGGTGCACCTCGGCGACGGCAGCGTGCGCGGCGCGGAGGCCCTGGTCCGCTGGCTGCACCCGCAGCACGGCGTGCTCGGCCCCGACCGTTTCATCCCGCTCGCCGAGCACACGGGACTGATCGTGCCGCTCGGGCGCTGGGTCCTCGAAGAATCGGTCCGGCAGGCGCGGGTCTGGCAGGACCGGTACGAGGAGGCGGGCCCGTTCCGCATCAACGTCAACCTGTCCCCGATGCAGTTGACCCACGCGGGCCTGGTGGCGGACACCGTCGACATCCTGGAGCGCTTCGGGCTCGAACCGGACGCGCTGTGCCTCGAAGTGACGGAGTCGGCGCTGATCGGCGCGGACGACGACCTCCTCAAGCCCCTCAGGCGGCTCTCCGAGATGGGCGTTGACATCGCCCTCGACGACTTCGGCACCGGCTACTCGAACCTGGCGAACCTGCGCCGGCTGCCCGTCAACGTCCTGAAACTCGACCGCTCCTTCACGCAGGGCATGCAGCAGTTCCCCGCGGACCCCGTCGACCTGAAGATCGTCGAGGGCATCGTCTCGCTCGCCCACAGCCTCGACCTCTCGGTCACGGTCGAGGGCGTCGAGACGGGTGCGCAGGCCGAGCAGCTCCGCCACCTCGGGTGTGACACGGCCCAGGGCTGGTACTACGCCCGGCCAGGTCCTCCGGACCGCCTCCACGAACTGGCCCTGGCGGACGCGACGGGGTGATCAAGCCCGGGCAAATCAAGCCCCGCCGGCGATTGAGGCGCGGGGTCCGGGGCGGAGCCCCGCGACCGTGCGCCGGGTGACCGCACCCGTCACTCCCGCCCCTCCAAGAGCATCCGCTGAAGCTCGCGCGCAGCGCGTGGCGGCGCCACGTCCGAGCGGTGCGCGAGCGCGATCGTGCGGCTCAGGCCGGGCTTGGCCAAGGGCGTCACGCGCAGATCCGCCCCGGCCCGGTGCGCCACCATCCACGGCACCACCGCCACCCCGAGCCCGGCCCGCACGAACCCGAGCACCGCGTCCATCTCGCCGCCCTCGACCGCGAAGTCCGGCTCGAACCCCTCGCCCCGGCACGCGGCGACGGTCAGCTCCCGCAGGTCGTACCCGTGCCGGAACATGACGAGCCGCTCGCCCTCCAGGTCGGAGATCCGCACGGACTTCCGGCCCCGCCCCGGCGTGGGCGCGTCCTGTGACGACACCACCACCAGTTCCTCGCGCAGCAGCTCCACCGTCGTGAGGGCGGGCGCCGGCGCCGGCAGCGGGAGCACGACGAGCGCGAGGTCGAGGGCGCCACGCGCCAGCTCACGTACGAGGTCGTGCGAACCGCCCTCCTCGATCATGAGCTGAATCCCGGGGTAGCGGTCGTGGAAGGACCGCAGCACGTCCGGCAGCAGGCCCGTGCACAGTGACGGCGTCGCGCCGAGCCGCACCCGCCCCCGCTTGAGCTGCGCCAGCTCCTGCACCTCGTGCCGCGCCGTGTCCGCGTCGGCGAGGATGCGGCGGGCGAGCGGGAGCAGCGCCTCCCCGGCGTCGGTCAGCGAGATGTTGCCGCGGGCCCGCAGGAAGAGGTCGACCCCCAGCTCCCGCTCGAGCGCCCGGATCTGCTGGGACAGCGACGGCTGGGCGACATGCACCAGCTCGGCGGCGCGCGTGAAGTGCCGGGTCTCCGCGACCGCGACGAAGTACTGGAGCTGCTGGAACTGCATACCGACCACCATAGACCCTCGATAGCGAATGCCTATCGAAATGAGGCGGACCATGTCTTGGACCGATCGGGCCTTTGGGCTCTAGCGTCTTGACCCATGGCTCTGGCAACGCGGACGGACCGACGGCCGTCCATGGCACGCACTGTCTGGGACAGCTCCGTCGGCAAGAAGACAGTCATGGCGGTGAGCGGGCTCGTCATGCTGCTCTACCTGGTCGCGCACATGATCGGAAACCTCAAGGTCTTCTTCGGCCCGCCGGAGATGAACCACTACGCGCACTGGCTGCGCACCATGGGCGAGCCGGTCCTGCACTACGAGTGGGGCCTGTGGCTCGTACGCATCGTGCTCGTCGTCGCCGTCGTGGCGCACGCGACCTCCGCGTACCAGCTCAGCCGCCGAGGCATCAAGGCGCGCCCCAGCAAGTACGCGCACAAGAAGGCGGGTTCGAGCTACGCCACGCGCACCATGCGCTGGGGCGGCATCATCCTCGGCCTGTTCATCGTCTGGCACATCCTCGACCTGACGACCGGCACCGTGCACCCCGGCGGCTACCAGCACCTGCACCCGTACCAGAACCTCATCGACACGTTCTCGACGTGGTACAGCAACGTCATCTACATCGTCGCGATGCTCGCCCTCGGCCTGCACATCCAGCACGGGTTCTGGAGCGCCGCGCAGACCCTCGGCGTCGGCAGCCGCACCCGCGACCGCGTCCTGAAGACCGTCGGCAACGTACTCGCCGTAGTGCTCACCCTCGGCTTCATCGCCGTGCCGGTGGGCGTCATGACCGGATTGGTGAGCTGAAGAACATGACCACGTCCAGGGAATACGCGGACTACACAACCGGCGAACCCGTCGTCGACACCAAGGCCCCGCAAGGGCCGGTCAACGAGCGCTGGGACACCCGCCGCTTCGAGGCCAAGCTGGTCAACCCGGCCAACCGGCGCAAGCACACCGTCATCGTCGTCGGCACCGGACTCGCCGGCGGCTCGGCGGGCGCCACACTGGCCGAACAGGGCTACCACGTCGTCCAGTTCTGCTACCAGGACTCGCCGCGCCGCGCCCACTCGATCGCCGCGCAGGGCGGCATCAACGCCGCGAAGAACTACCGCAACGACGGCGACTCGGTGCACCGCCTCTTCTACGACACCGTCAAGGGCGGCGACTTCCGCGCCCGCGAGTCGAACGTCCACCGGCTCGCGCAGATCTCCGTCGAGATCATCGACCAGTGCGTCGCGCAGGGTGTGCCGTTCGCCCGCGAGTACGGCGGCCTCCTCGACACCCGCTCCTTCGGCGGTGTGCAGGTGTCCCGTACGTTCTACGCCCGCGGCCAGACGGGACAGCAGCTGCTGCTCGGCGCGTACCAGGCGCTCAGCCGCCAAGTCGCCGCCGGGAACATCGAGTTGCACCCGCGCACCGAGATGCTCGACCTCGTCATCGTCGACGGCAAGGCCCGCGGCATCGTCGCCCGCGACCTGATCACCGGCAAGATCGACACGTACTTCGCGGACGCCGTCGTGCTCGCATCCGGCGGCTACGGCAACGTCTTCTATCTGTCGACCAACGCCATGAACAGCAATGCCACTGCCATCTGGCGCGCCCACCGACGCGGCGCCTACTTCGCCAACCCGTGCTTCACGCAGATCCACCCCACCTGCATCCCGCGCACCGGCGACCACCAGTCGAAGCTGACGCTGATGTCGGAGTCGCTGCGCAACGACGGCCGCATCTGGGTGCCGAAGGCGAAGGGCGACACACGTCCCGCGGGCGAGATCCCCGAGGACGAGCGCGACTACTACCTGGAGCGCATCTACCCGGCGTTCGGCAACCTCGTGCCCCGTGACATCGCCTCCCGCGCCGCGAAGAACGTGTGCGACGAGGGCAGGGGAGTGGGCCCCGGCGGTCAGGGTGTGTACCTCGACTTCGCCGATGCCATCGAGCGGATGGGCAAGAAGGCCGTCGAGGCCAAGTACGGCAACCTCTTCGACATGTACGCGCGGATCACCGACGAGGACCCGTACAGGACGCCGATGCGGATCTACCCCGCCGTGCACTACACGATGGGCGGCCTCTGGGTCGACTACGACCTTCAGACCACGATCCCCGGCCTGTTCGCGATCGGCGAGGCCAACTTCTCCGACCACGGCGCCAACCGGCTCGGCGCCTCCGCGCTGATGCAGGGCCTCGCGGACGGCTACTTCGTCCTCCCGGCCACCATCAACGACTACCTCGCCAAGCACCCGCACAAGGACGAGGTCGACGCCGACCACCCGGCCACCGTCGAGGTCGTGCGCGAGACCGAGGAGCGGCTCGCGAAGCTGCTCGCCGTCGACGGGGACCGCACGCCCGACTCCTTCCACCGTGAACTCGGCGAGCTCATGTGGGAGTTCTGCGGCATGGCCCGCACCGACGCCGGGCTGCGCAAGGCCCTCGACCGGATCCCGCAGATCCGCGAGGAGTTCTGGCGCCGCATCAAGGTGCCCGGCACCGGCGAGGAGTTCAACCAGTCCCTGGAGAAGGCCAACCGCATCATCGACTACATCGAACTCGCCGAGCTGATGTGCCTCGACGCGCTGCACCGCGCCGAGTCCTGCGGCGGCCACTTCCGCGAGGAGTCGCAGACCCCGGACGGCGAGGCCGCCCGTGTCGACGAGGAGTTCTCCTACGCGGCGGCCTGGGAGTTCACCGGCACCGGCGCGGCCCCCACCCTGCACAAGGAAGACCTCGTCTTCGAGTACGTCCACCCCACTCAGCGGAGCTACGCATGAAGCTCACCCTGCGCGTCTGGCGCCAGAAGAACGCCGACGCCGAAGGCGCCATGTCCACCTACGACGTGGACGGGATCAGTCAGGACATGTCGTTCCTGGAGATGCTCGACACCCTCAACGAGGAGCTCATCCTCAAGGGCGAGGACCCGGTCGCCTTCGACCACGACTGCCGCGAGGGCATCTGCGGCGCCTGCTCGCTCGTCATCAACGGCGACGCGCACGGCCCGGAGCGCACCACCACCTGTCAGCTGCACATGCGGTCCTTCAAGGACGGCGACACGATCGACATCGAGCCGTGGCGCGCCTCCGCCTTCCCGGTCGTGAAGGACCTGGTCGTGGACCGCTCGGCGTTCGACCGGATCATCCAGGCCGGCGGCTACATCACGGCCCCGACGGGCGCCGCCCCCGAGGCGCACAGCACACCGGTGCCCAAGCCCGACGCGGACTTCTCCTTCGAGCACGCCGAGTGCATCGGCTGCGGCGCGTGTGTGGCCGCCTGCCCCAACGGCGCGGCCATGCTGTTCACTTCGGCGAAGATCAACCACCTCAACGTGCTGCCGCAGGGCGCGCCCGAGCGCGAGACCCGCGTCCTCGACATGGTGGGTCAGATGGACGAGGAGGGCTTCGGCGGCTGCACGCTCACCGGCGAGTGCGCGACGGCCTGCCCGAAGGGCATCCCGCTGTTCTCCATCACCAGCATGAACAAGGAGTGGCTGCGCGCGAACCGCAAGGTCAGCCGCTGATCCGGAAAGCGCGACAAGCGTCCCGCGAAGAGCGCGGGGTGGGCGGGACCGGCGTGGTGCTCAACCTCCGGTCCCGTCATCGCTTTCCGTGCCACGCCGGGCGCCCGGGCCACCCCGGGCATTCAACCTCCCCACATCCGCGCACGATGCGCTGGTCACGTACACGCCAACCGGGATCGGAAGAACTGAGGGGAAGGCCGCACCACGTCGGCCCCCAACTCCGCCGACAGGCACGTGACCAGGAGTCAGTCATGACCGGCGCACGTACGCTCGACCGCCCCGCACGCCCCGTCACCCCCACCCGCTACACCGTCTCCCTCACCCGGGACGCGGCCGATGTCCGCGCCGCCCAACGGCTGCGCCACGATGTCTTCGCCCTCGAAATGGGCGCCCGGCTCGACACCCCGCGACCCGGACTCGACGTCGACATGTTCGACGCCCACTGCGACCACCTGCTGGTGCGCGAGGCGCCCACCGGACACGTCGTCGGCACCTACCGCCTGCTGCCGCCAGCGCGCGCCGCCGAGGTCGGCCGGCTGTACTCCGAGGGCGAGTTCGACCTCAGGTCGCTCGCCCCGATTCGCCCGGACCTCGTCGAGGTCGGGCGATCCTGTGTGCACCCCGACCACCGCGACGGCGCCGTCATCGGCCTGATATGGGCGGCCATCGCCCGCTACATGGTCGACCGCGGCCACGAGTGGCTCGCGGGCTGCTGCTCGATCCCGCTCGCCGACGGCGGCGCACTGGCCGCGGCGACCTGGGACCGGGTGCGCGCCGCACACCTCGCGCCCGAGGAGTACCGGGTGACCCCGCTGCGGGCCTGGCGTCCTGACGACGTCGCCCGCCCCGCCGGACGCACCGCGCTCCCGGCCCTGCTGCACGGCTACACGCGGCTCGGCGCCTGGGTGTGCGGAGCGCCCGCCCACGACCCCGACTTCGGGGTCGCCGACCTGTACGTGCTCCTGTCGATGCGCCGGATGAATCCGCGCTACCTGAACCACTTCCTCTCGCTCGCCCCGGCCCGATGAGCGTCTGGCTGCCCACCGCGCCCTGCTCCAGCGCGTGCCTGGGGGACGAGAGCGCGGGCGTGCGGGTGCCGCGTGCGGTGCTGCGTCTCGCGGCGCTGCTCGCGGTGCTGCTCGTGGGCGTCGTGTTCCTGCCGGTCGGCCGGTGGGTGCCCGCGGGCGGCGTGCGCCTGTTTGCCCGGGCGGTCGTGCGCGCCACCGGGGTGCGGCTGCACCTGACCGGCGCGGCGCCGCCCACCGGCGGCTTGCTGGTGGTCGCCAACCACATCTCGTGGATGGACATCCCGCTGCTCGCCGCCGTCCGGCCGGCCCGCATGGTGGCCAAGAAGGAGATCAGGCGGTGGCCGGTCGCCGGTTTCCTGGCGGCGCGGGCGGGCGTGGTCTTCCTCGACCGCGACCGGCTGCGGGCGCTGCCCGGCACGGTGGCCCGGCTCGCCGAGGTCCTCGGGCGGGGCGGCGCGGTGGCGGTGTTCCCGGAGGGCAGTACCTGGTGCGGCCGGGCCCGGGGGACCTTCCGCCGGGCCGCGTTCCAGGCCGCCCTGGACGCGGGCACACCGGTGCAGCCGGTGCGGCTCGGCTACTTCCTGCCGGACGGCACGGTCAGCACCGCCCCCGCGTTCGTCGGCGACGACACCCTGTTCGCGGCCCTGTGGCGGGTCGCCTCCGCGCGGCGGATCGTGGCCCACGTGGAGGTCCGCCCGGTGCTCGCCGCGGGCCTCCACGCGGACCGCAGGGCGTTGGCCGGCGCGGCGCAGGACGCGTCGGGGAGGCGCGCACCGCACGGGCCACCGGCACTCACCACTACTCAGACACCCAGCTGACGCCGCAGGTAGACCCCGGTGCGGCTCGCGGGCTCGGAGGCCACTACGGACGGAGGACCCGCCACGACGACCCGCCCGCCCGCGGCCCCGCCGCCGGGACCCATGTCGATCACCCAGTCCGCCCCGGCGACCACCGCCATGTCGTGCTCGACGACGACCACGGAGTGCCCCGCGTCGACGAGCCCGCCCAACTGGCGCAGCAGCACCTCCACGTCCGCCGGATGCAGGCCGGTCGTCGGCTCGTCGAGCAGGTACAGGGTGTGGCCGCGCCGCACCCGCTGCAACTCGCTGGCCAGCTTGATGCGTTGGGCCTCGCCGCCCGACAGCTCGGTGGCCGGCTGCCCGAGCCGCAGATAGCCGAGACCGACGTCGAGCAGCGTGCGCAGGCTGCGCAGCACGGGCCGCGCCGCGGCGGCCGTCCTGTCGTCCGCCGCCTCGAAGAACTCCGCCGCCGACTCCACCGTCAGGTCGAGGACCTCGGCGATGTTCCGCCCCCGGTAGGTGACTTCGAGTGTCTCGGGGTTGTAGCGGGCGCCCGCGCAGTCCGGGCACGGCGTGTACGTGCTCGGCAGGAACAGCAGCTCCACGCTGACGAAGCCCTCGCCCTGGCAGGTCTCGCAGCGCCCGCCGGTGACGTTGAACGAGAAGCGGCCGACGCCGTAGCCGCGCGCCTTCGCCTCGTCGGTCGCCGCGAACACCTTGCGGACGACGTCGAACAGGCCCGTGTAGGTGGCCAGGTTGGAGCGCGGTGTGCGCCCGATCGGCTTCTGGTCGACGACCACGAGCCGGCCGACACCCTCCAGATCCTCGGTGATCTCGCCGATCAGCGTCGACTTCCCGGACCCGGAGACGCCCGTCACGGCGGTGAAGGCGCCCAGGGGGAGCTCGGCGCTGACCCCGCGCAGGTTGTGCCGGGTCACCGGGCCGACCTTCAACCATCCGGCGGGGGAGCGGACTTGGCGTTCCGCGGGCGGTGTGTCGTCGAAGAGGTAACGGGCCGTCGCCGACTCCGCGACCTCGCGCAGCCCGTCCACCGGTCCGCTGTGCAGCACCCGGCCGCCGTGCTCCCCGGCCCGCGGGCCGACGTCGACCAGCCAGTCGGCGTGCCGCATCACGTCCAGGTGGTGCTCGACCACGAACACGGAGTTGCCGGACGACTTCAGCCGGTCCAGGACGGTGAGCAGGGACTCGGTGTCGGCGGGGTGGAGTCCGGCCGACGGCTCGTCGAGAACGTACACGACACCGAACAGCCCTGACCTCAACTGAGTGGCCAGGCGCAGCCGTTGGAGCTCGCCCGCCGACAGGGTGGGGGTCGACCGGTCGAGGCTGAGATAGCCGAGGCCGAGCTCCGTGACCGTGGCGATGCGGGCCCGCAGATCCTCGGTGAGTACGCGCGCCGTCTCGGACGTGTCGCCCTCGGCGGCCAGCAGCTCGGCGAGGTCCGCGAGCGGGACACCGGCGAGATCGGCGATCGTACGGCCCGCGAAGGTGACGGCGAGGGCCTCCGCGCGCAGCCGGGCACCTCCGCAGGACGGGCAGGGCGTGCTCTCCAGGAACTTCTCCGCCTTGGCGCGCAGCGACTGGCTCTTGGAGTCCGAGAAGGTCTTGAGCACGTACCGGTTCGCGCTCATGTACGTGCCCTGGTACGGGCGGTGGATGCGGCCCGCGTCCCGCACCGGGTGCACGGTCACCACCGGCTGCTCGTCCGTGAACAGGATCCAGTCCCGGTCGGCCTGCGCCAACTCCCGCCACGGCCGGTCGACTTCGTATCCGAGCGCGTCGAGGACGTCGCGCAGGTTCTTGCCCTGCCAGGCGCCCGGCCACGCCGCGATGGCCCCTTCGCGGATCGACAGGGAGGGGTCGGGAACCAGCAACTCCTCGGTGGTGCGGTGCACTTGACCGAGCCCGTGGCAGGCGGGGCACGCCCCGGCCGCCGTGTTCGACGAGAAGGCGTCGGAATCCAGCCGCTCGGCGCCCGCCGGATACGTACCGGCCCGAGAGAACAGCATCCGCAGCGAGTTCGACAGCGTCGTCACCGTGCCGACCGAGGAACGGGACGTCGGCGCCGAACGGCTCTGCTGCAGCGACACCGCGGGCGGCAACCCGCTGATCTCGCCGACCTTCGGCGCGCCGACCTGGTGAATGAGCCGGCGCGCGTACGGGGCGACCGACTCGAAGTAGCGGCGCTGCGCCTCCGCGTAGATCGTGCCGAAGGCGAGCGAGGACTTGCCCGATCCTGACACCCCCGTGAAGACCGCGAGGACGTCCCGGGGGACGTCCACGTCGACGCCCTTGAGGTTGTGCTCGCGGGCGCCGCGCACCCGCACGAGACCGTCGTGGCGGGGGTCGGGCGAGGTGGGGTGGTGCATGGGGCGGGCTCCCGGTCGTACGGCTGTCGCTGCTGCCTACCCCATGATCCACCACGGGCGTGCGGGAGGCGGCACGGAGAACGCCCGATGAATGATGTGCACATGCCTTGACTGCTTGTCATGGGCTCACGCACGGTTACGGAGGTCGTCATTCGAGCAGTGGGGGGCGTGTGAACGGCAGACTGTTCGGCGCGGGCGCGGCGTTGTGCGCTCTCGCCCTCGTGGGCGCGGCACCCGCACCGGCCACCTCCTCCGGGGCCCGGCACGGCGGGCTGCCGCTCGGCGCCTCCGACCTGTCCGAGACCCGCACGACGCGCACCCTCCAGCCGGGCGTCACGCTCACCCGGATCGTGCGTGGCGCCGACGCCCCCGCCATGGCGTGGACCGTCGAGGTCTCCATCCCGGGCGGCGCCGGATCGCCCGACCCGGACGCGCCACCGACCGCCCTCAAGGACGAGGTCAGCGCCGCCGAACTCGCCTCCGGCCTGCGCTCGGGCGGCTTCGAAGCCCGGTCGGAGAAGGTCACCACCGCGGCGACCGCCGACTACGCGGGCGGCACCCTCGGCTGGCGGGTCCGCGTCGGCACGTTCCCGACCGAGGCCGCCGCGACCGCCGAACGCACCCGCCTGCGCGCCGCCGGATACACCGGATCTGCCTGGTACACCGGCTGGGACGGGAACGCGGGGGACCGCGGGCCCTGGCGCGTCGACGTCCTCACCATCGACCCGAAGAAGTTCCACGGCGGCCTGAAGGCGTCGTACGGACCGGACCTGGAGAACCGCGAGACGACCAGCGCGCTCGCCGCGGCCGAGGGCGCGACGGCCGGGGTCAACGCGGGATTCTTCGTCCTCGACCCCAAGGCGGGCGCACCCGGCGACCCGGCCGGCGTCGGCGTCTACGACGGCCGCCTGCTGAGCGAGGCGGTGAACGGCCGGCCCGGCCTCGTCGTCCACGACTCGGCGCGCGGCACCGGGGTCGAGCGGTTCACCTGGCAGGGGAGCGTCCGCGCGGGCAGCACGAAGCTGCCGCTCGACGGCATCGACCGCGTCCCCGGCCTCATCCGCAACTGCGGCGGCACCGCCGACGACACCCCGACCGCCCGTCCGCTGCACGACACCACCTGCACCGACCCCGACGAACTCGTCGCGTTCACCCCGGAGTTCGGCAAGCGGACCCCGCAGGGCGAAGGCACGGAAGCCGTCCTGGACCGCACCGGCCGGGTCGTCGAGGTGCGCTCGCCGCGCGGCGGCGCCCTGCCCGCCGGAGGCCGCAGCGTCCAGGCCACCGGAACGTATACGGCCCAACTGGCGGCCCTCGCGAAGAGCGGCCAACCCCTGCGGATCCAGAGCGGGTTGAAGGACGCCGAGGGGCGCGCCGTCACCGCCTCCCGCTCGACCGGCATCCTCAACGGCGGCCCCGAACTCGTCCGCGACGGCCGCCGCCACGTCACCCCCGCCACCGACGGCATGGTCCAGCCCGGCAACCCGAGCTTCTACTACGGCTGGGTGCACAAGCGGAACCCGCGCACCCTCGCCGGCACGGACGCCGACGGTCGCACGGTGCTCGTCACCGCCGACGGCCGCGGTACCGGATCCCTCGGCCTGAGCATCAACGAGAGTGCCGACGTCGCCCGGTCCCTCGGCCTGCGGGACGCCATCAACCTCGACGGTGGCGGCTCGACCACGATGGTCGTCGACGATCAGGTGATCAACGACCCGTCCGACGCGACCGGTGAACGCCCCGTCGGGGACGCCCTGTTGGTGCTGCCCGACACCCACTGACGCACGTGCCGGACGATTCGAGGGAGCCGCCATGACCGCCGCCCTGACCCTCCGCACCAGACGCCTGCTTCTCCTCCTGGCCGCCCTGCTGCTCACTCTGGGCCCGGCCCCGTCGGCCGTCGCCGCCACGCGGGCCCGGCCCGCCGCGGAGGTCGTCGACGTCACCCAGGTCGCCGCCCGCCAGGTCGACCTCTCCGTACGCGCATCGGCCCTGGGCGGACGCACGGTGAAGGTCCGCCTGCTCACCCCCGACGGCTGGAACCCGGACGACCGCGGCAAGCACTGGCCCACCCTGTGGCTGCTGCACGGCTGCTGCGGCGACTACACGTCCTGGACGAACATGACGGACGTCGCCTCCGTCGACACCCTGCGCGACGTCCTCGTCGTGATGCCCGAGGCGGGCTGGAACGGCTGGTACAGCGACTGGTGGAACCACGGCCGGGGCGGCGACCCGGCCTGGGACACCTTCCACACCCGCGATCTGCGCCGCCTCCTGGAGAGCGACTGGGGCGCGGGCCCCCGCCGCGTCGTCGCCGGCCTCTCGATGGGCGGCCAGGGCGCGCTCCTGTACGCGGCCCGGCACCCGGGGATGTTCAAGGCGGCCGCGGCGTACTCCGGCTCCGCGCACCCGCTCCTGAACGACGAGTCGACGAGCCGGATCATGGGCTTCTTCGCCGGTCAGGGCGACGATCCCCTGCGGGTCTGGGGCGACCCCGTCGCCCAGCGCGACATCTGGGCCGCCCACGACCCGTACTACCTGGCCAAGCGCCTCACGTCGCTCCCCGTCTACCTCTCCTGCGGAGACGGCACCGCGGGCCCGCTGGACCCGCCGGGCGCCACCAACGCCCTGGAGGCCGACTTCAACCGCCAGAACCACGCCCTGGCCGCCCAGTTGAGGAAGGCAGGAGCCAAGCACCTCACCACCAATTTCTACGGCCCCGGCACCCACGCCTGGCCGTACTGGCAGCGCGAACTGCACGCGTCGCTGCCGATGCTGCTGCACGCCCTCGAGGCAGGCGATTAGCGGGGCGTCAGGCGCGCGATCCTGGCCAGCCGGCGCAGCGACTCCAGCAGGGCCTCACGGTCGTACGTACTGGTCGTCACCAGCACCTCCTGCGCCCCGCTCTCCTTGATGACCCTCTCCAGCTCGTCGGTGACCTGCTGCTCCGTGCCGACGATGTGGCCGCGCAGCCCGGCCTCGTACAGCTCCCGCTCCTTCTCGGTCATGTCGAGACCCGCGATGCGCCCGGCGGGCGGCAGCGGCGGGAACGTGCCGTGCGTGCGCGAGTGCGCCATCGACCAGGCCTCGGGGGCGAGGATCCGGCGCGCCTCCGGCTCGCTGCCCGCCACGGCGACCGTTCCGGAGATCACGACGTACGGTTCCGCGGCCCAGGGGGAGGGGCGGAACTCGGCGCGGTAGCGGTCAATGCCGCGCAGCATCTTCTCGCGGGAACGGAAGTCGCCGATCACCATCGGCAGACCGGCGTGGGCGGCGATCGAGGCGCCCTCGCCCATCGCGAGCACGAACGGCGGGACGGCCAGGCCCTCGGCGGGGCGTGCGTGCACGCGCGTGGAGGAGGTGCCGGTGAAGAACGCGAGCAGTTCGTCGAGCTGCGCCGCGAAGTCGTCGGCATCGTCCTTGTCCCGGCCGAGCGCCTTGCGGACGCCGCCCGTGAACCCGACGGAGCGGCCGAGCCCCATGTCGATCCGGCCGGGGAAGAGCGACTCGAGGACCCCGAACTGCTCGGCCACGACCAGCGGCTGGTGGTTGGGCAGCATGACGCCGCCGGTGCCGACGCGGATGGTGCGCGTCGCCGCGGCGACGGCCGCCGCGAGCACGGTCGGCGCGGAACCGGCGACGCCGGGCACGCCGTGGTGTTCCGAGACCCAAAGCCGGTGGTAGCCGAGGCGCTCCAGGTCCTGGGCCAGCGAGACGGTGTCGCGCAGCGCGTCCTGGTCGCTGTGCCCCTCGCGGGTGCGGGAGCGGTCCAGGACGGAGAAACGGGTCGATTCGATCACGGTGCTCACACCTTGGTTCAACGCCGTGGCGCCCCAGGGATTCCCGGGGCCGGCCCGCGTCCCGTCCGCCTATGGTGAACGGCATGGCCAGCGACCCGCGCCCCCTCGCCGTGTTCGATCTCGACGGCACCCTCGCCGACACCGCGCACCGGCAGCGTTTCCTGGAGCGCAGGCCGCGCGCCTGGAACGCGTTCTTCGCCGCCGCGCCGCACGATCCGCCGCTCACCGAGGGCGTCGCGCTCGTCCGCTCGTACGCGCGGGAATGCGGCGTCGTCTATCTGACCGGGCGCCCGGAGCGGTGCCGCGCCGACACCGTCGCCTGGCTCGCCGCGCACGGACTGCCCGACGGGCCGGTCCACATGCGGCGCGACGACGACCGCAGGCCGGCCCGGCGCACCAAGCTGGACGTTCTGCGCCGCCTCGCGCGCGACCGCGAGGTCCGGGTGCTCGTGGACGACGACGAGCTGGTCTGCGACGAGGCGGAGCGCGCCGGATTCACCGTCGTACGGGCACGCTGGGCGAGCACGTCGGCGGCGCTGAAGGACGCGCAGGAGCGTCAAGGGCGGACCTAGGCCCGTCGTTAGGGTCGTTTCGATCAGGCCCTGAGCGCGGGGCGTGCTCAGGCTTCGCCGTCGTCCAGGCGGAAGCCGACCTTCATGCCCACCTGGTAGTGCTCGACCTGGCCGTCGACGATCTGCCCGCGGACCTGCGTGACCTCGAACCAGTCCAGGTTGCGCAGGGTCTGCGAGGCGCGCGAGACGCCGTTGCGGATCGCCTCGTCCACGCCCTCGTGAGAGGTGCCGACGATCTCGGTGACGCGATACGTGTGGTTCGACATGCCTCCACCGTGCCGCAGGGAGACGGGGACCGCCATCCGTGTGACGCCATCGTTCACCCCGCGTAGCGGACAGGGGCCGCCGGTCATGAATGGTCTCGCCCGAACTGTCCGCGCGCGGCCCGTCCGCGCGCTCGTCCGTGAAAGAGGCTCATCTTGACTCACCGCCGACACACCCGCGCCGCTGTCCTGGCAACCCTGACCCTGATGGCCTTCGGGGCCACGGGCGCGGCGCAGGCCATCGCGTCGACGGCGGCGCCCGCGCCGTGCCACCGCTACCAGGCGACCGTCAACCGCCACCAGGACACGATCGACCGTCTCGACGCCCGGATCACGCCGGTGGAAGCGCGGATCGAGAAGCTGGAGCACGCCTACCAGGTGGCGCACGGCGCGGTGGAGTACCAGGCGACGGTCTACACCGAAGCGCGCGACTGGGTGCGGGAGTTGGAGCACGAGGACAGCTTCGACCCCAACAGCGCCGACTACGTGAAGGCCGTCAAGGACCGCGACACGGCCGAGCGGGAGCTCGCGCAGGCCCGGACGGAGGCCGCCGCGGCCTCCCAGGCGTTGAACGGCGTCGAGGTCGACCCGCAGCTGCTCGCTGAGCGCGCCCGCGCCAAGCGGCTGCTGGGCACCGCCGAGAAGCGTCTGGCGACCTGTCTGGCCAAGCAGACCGCCTGACCGCGGCGCGTTGTGACGGGAGGGTCGAGGGGTTCGGGCGGGTCGAACCCCTTGACCCTCCCGTTGGTCTATACCAAACTCCCTGAACACCCGTACGAGCCGTGTGCTCTTCCCCCACGTCGGGTCGACCTTCCCTGTCCGCAGGCAGAAAGTGACCGACGTGAACTCCCGCCGCATCGCCCTGACTTTCGGTTCCCTCCTCGCCACCGGCACGCTGCTCACCGGGTGCGGGGCCCTCCCCGGCACGGCACAGGACAAGGGGTCGGTCACCGTGTGGCTGATGCGGGGCAGTGCGTCCGAGGACTTCCTCAAACGCTTCACGCGGGACTTCGAGGCCCGGCACGACGGCGTCACGCTCGACATCCGGATCCAGGACTGGACCGGGATCGGCGCCAAGGTCACCAAGGCGCTCGACGGGAAACGCGGCGGCGAGCCCGGCGCGCCCGACGTCATCGAGGTCGGCAACACCCAGGTCCCGCAGTACGTCGAGGGGGACGGCCTGCTCGACCTCTCCCTGGAGTCCGCGCGCGACCTCGGCATGCACGACTGGCTGCCCGGCCTCGCCGAACCCGGCGTCGACGCCTCCCGGCAGTACGGCATTCCCTGGTACGCGGCCAACCGCGTCGTCATCTACAACAAGGACCTCTTCCGGCGGGCCGGCATCGACGAACCGCCCACCACGCGCGCCCAATGGCTGCACATGACCCGGGAGTTGAACTCCGGCGGCACCCAGGGCATCTACCTCGCGGGACAGGACTGGTACACGCTCTCCGGATTCATCTGGGACGAGGGCGGCCGCCTCGCCAAGGAGACCTCGGGCGTCTGGTCCGGCACCCTGGACACGCCCGCCGCGCTGCGCGGCATGGCCTTCTACCAGCAGCTCCAGGCGCTCGGCGGGGGCCCCAAGGATGCCGACGAGGAACACCCGCCGCAGGCCGAGCGGTTCGCCCGCGGCGACATCGCGCAGATCATCTCCGTGCCGGGCGCCACCCAGCGCATCCTCCAGAAGAACCCGGAACTCAAGGGCGAACTGGGCTACTTCCCGATCCCCGGCAAGACGTCGAGCAGGCCCGGGGCGGTGTTCACCGGCGGCTCCGACCTGGTCGTGCCGGCGAACACCGACGACCGCGAGGGCGCCGTGGAGGTCGTGAAGGCGCTGGCCGGAGAGAAGTGGAACACCGACCTGGCCCGCACCATGAACTACGTACCGAACAAGACCACGCTGGCCGGCGCCGTCGCGGCCGAGCCCGGAGTGGCCGCCATGGCCGTCGGCGCCGCCCACGGCAAGGCGACGCCCGGCTCGCCCCTGTGGCCGAACGTGGAGGCCGGCGACAACCCCATCAAGGAGTACATGTCCAAGGTCCTCGCCGGCGGCGACCCGGCGACGGAGGCGAAGCGGGCCTCTCGCGAGATCACCGACCGGCTCGACGAGCGGAACTAGGGCCCAACTCGCTTGCTAGCAGGGCCCGTTCAAGGTCTCTCCACCAACGACGCCACCAGGCGCGTCATCGCCGGTCGCGGGTCGGGTGCGCCCGGCCAGCTGGTCATCAGGAGATGGTGGGCGGTGCCGACGACGGCCAGGGCCACCGTGTCCGCGTCGAGGGTCCCCGCCACCCGGCCGAGCCCGCGCTCGGCCTCCAGGTAGGCGCTGACGGCCTCCTGGATCGCCGCGAAGCCGGGCGCCCCGCTCTCCAGGGCCTCGCGGACGCGCAGCGTGGCGGCGGGGCGCGTCATGGCGAGGCCCGAGATGGCGGGGCCGCCGGAGTCGAACAGCGCGAGGGCGACGTCGTGGACGTTCCCGGTGACCGTGCCCTGCCCGGCGAGCCCCGGCAGCGCCCGCGCCTTCGCCGCGGTCCGCGCGAAGCGGTCGAGGCAGAGCTCGGCCACGAACTCGTCGAGCCCCGCGAAGTGCGTGTGCAGCAGCCCCTTGGCGCAGCCCGCCTCGGTGGTGACGGACCTGCTGGTGAGCGCGCCCGGCCCGTCCCTCTGCACGACGCGCTCGGCGGCCGCGAACAGTCGCTCGCGTACGTCAGGCGTCGCCACTCCGCGCGGTGACATGGGCCCCTCTTCCGTTCCGGCTCCGCTGCCCGCGAGGGGCACGACCCCTCGGATCGTAGCCGGGATTGCCAGTTTGGGCGCATGCCCATACTGTTTGGGCATACGCCCATACTCCGTGTTCCACCCGAGGAGGCACCCATGCGGGACATCGTCAACACAGAGCAGGCGCAGGCGTGGAACGGTCCGGAAGGCGTCCACTGGGCCCGTCACCAGGACCGCTGGAACGCCGTCAACGAGGGCTTCAACGAGCCGCTCCTCGACGCCGCCGCCCTCACCGCGCACGACCGCGTCCTCGACCTCGGCTGCGGCTCCGGGCAGACCACGCGCCTCGCCGCGCTCCGGGCGCCCCAGGGGCACGCGCTGGGCCTCGACCTGTCGGACCCCATGCTGGCCGAGGCCCGCGCCCGCGCCGCACAGGAGGGCATCGCCAACGCCTCCTTCACGCAGGGCGACGCGCAGGTGCACCCCTTCGGGGCGGGCGCGTTCGACGCCGCGATCAGCCGATACGGGGTGATGTTCTACGCCGATCCGGAGGCGGCCTTCACGAACGTCGGACGGGCGCTGCGTCCTGGCGGCCGCCTGGCCTTCGTGTGTCCGGCCGACGCCGCACTCAACGACTGGGTCGCGGCGATGGCGTCCCTGCGGGACGTCCTGCCGGTCGGTGACTTCGGGCGGCCGGGGCTGCCCGGCATGTTCTCCCTCGCCTCGCCGGACCGCATCCGCGAAGTCCTCGCCGCGGCCGGGTTCACCGGCATCACCGCCAACCAGGAGCAGGCGTACGGGACATGGGGGAGCGGAGCCGGTGACGTGGCGGAGTTCCTGCTGGGTACGGGGCCCGGCCGCCACCTGATGGAGCAGGCCGACGCGAGCGCGGGCGCCCGAGCCCGCAGGGTCCTGACGGACCACCTGCGCGGGTTCGAGGCGGCGGACGGGACGGTCCGGCTGCGCAGCACGTGCTGGCTGGTCACAGCGGACCGCCCCGCCGACCCGGCGGTGGGGTTCTAGAGTGGTCAGGTTCTAAGGGAGACCGGGCTCTAGGGCAGGTCGGTCGACGCCTTGCTCAGTGAAAGTGCGAACCGTCCTTCCGTGTCCGTCCACCAGTGCTCCAACTCGAGCCCTACATCGTGCAGTTCCGCCTTCACGCCCTCCTGGCGGCACTTCGCCGAGACCTCCGTGCGCACCTCCTCGCCGTCCGCGAAGTCGACCGCGAGGCCGAGGGGCGGGATCTTCACGGTCTGCGCCGTGGTGGAGCGCAGCCGCATCTCGATCCACTCGCACTCGGCGTTCCACAGGGCGACGTGCTCGAACGCGTCCGGGCTGAAGTCGGCGCCGAGTTCGCGGTTCATCACGGACAGGACGTTCTTGTTGAACGCGGCCGTGACGCCCGCCGCGTCGTCGTACGCCGCCACCAACGTCGCCTCGTCCTTCACCAGGTCCGTGCCGAGGAGGAGGAAGTCGCCGGGCGCCAACAGGCGGCGTACCGCCGTCAGGAACGCCGCCCGCTCCTTCGGCAGCAGATTGCCGATCGTGCCGCCGAGGAAGGCGACGAGGCGCGGCCCGGGGGTCTCCGGCAGGTCGAACGCGGCCGTGAAGTCGGCGACCATGGCGTGGATGTCGAGGGCCGGGCGCTCGGCGATGAGCGTGTCCGCCGCGCCGCGCAGCGCGCTCTCGCTCACGTCCACGGGCACGTACGTCGTGAGACCGGTGAGCGCGTCGAGGAGGTGGCGCGTCTTGTCGGACGAGCCGGAGCCCAGCTCGACGAGCGTGCGCGCACCGGTCGCGGCCGCGATCTCGTGGGCGCGCGCGAGCAGGATTTCGCGCTCGGCGCGGGTCGGGTAGTACTCGGGCAACCGGGTGATCTCGTCGAAGAGTTCGCTGCCGCGCGCGTCGTAGAACCACTTCGGCGGGAGCGTCTTGGGGGTGCTGGTCAGGCCGTGCAGGACGTCGGCCCGGAGGGCGGCCTCGGTCGCGTCCTCGGGCAGGGTGCGGGTCATGCGGAACGGGCTCACGCGGAGGGCTCCTTGAGCGGGGTCAACAGGACGTCGGTGCGGCTCGCGGCGAGCAGCGTGCGGTCGGGGACCTCGATCCAGTGCGGATCGTCGTCGTAGGGCTCGGAGGCGACGACGACGGATCGGCCCGGCTCGGTGCGGTACCACAGGGTGTCGCCCCAGGCCGTGGCGGTGATCGTCTCGCCGTTGGTGAGAAGGAAGTTGAGGCGGGCGGTGGGCGCCGCCTCGGCGATCTCCAGGGTGGTGTCGGCGAGCGCCTGCGCCGCGGCGTCCTCGGAGGCACCCGCCCGCAGCCGGTGCAGCACCAGCGCCCACAGGAACGCCGCGTCGCAGCGGGCCTCCATGGTCAGCAGGTCCGTCGGCGGCAGGGTGGGCGCCAGGGAGGTCAGGGACTGCGGCCAGTTCGGCACCGCCCCGTTGTGGCTGAACAGCCAGGGGCCGGTGGCGTACGGGGCCGCCGCGGCCTCTCCGTCCGCCCCGGCGAGCGTCGCGTCACGGACCGCCGCGAGCAGCGCCCCGGAGCGGACCACGCGGGCCAGGTCCTGGTACGCCGCGTCGCCCCAGATGGGCCCGGCGCGGCGGTAACGGGCCGGCACCGGGTCGCCGTCCGCGTACCAACCCACCCCGAAACCATCGGCGTTGACCGTGCCGTGGAGCTGCCTGCGCGGCTCCCACGACTGGCGGAACAGGCTGTGCGGCGGCCGGTCGACGACCTCACCGAGCGGCACGGGCGGCCCCAGATAGGCCAGGTGACGGCACATCAGGCACGCTCCCGCGGCTCGGCGTCGCGGGCCGTGCGGAACCCGGAGAAGATCTGCCGCCGCACCGGAAGGTCCCAGTTGCGGAACGTGCCCCGGCACACCACCGCGTCCACGGCGAACGAGCCGCCCCGCAGCACCTTGTGCTCCGGCCCGAAGAACACCTCCGAATACTCGCGGTACGGATACGCCACGAAGCCCGGGTAGGGCAGGAAGTCGCTCGACGTCCACTCCCACACGTCGCCCATCAACTGCCGTACGCCGAGAGGGGATTCGCCGAGTTCGTAGCTGCCGGCCGGGGCGGGTCGCAGATGGCGCTGGCCCAGGTTCGCGCGGTCCGGCGTCGGGTCCGCGTCGCCCCACGGGTAGCGCATCGAACGGCCCGATGCCGGGTCGTGGCGGGCCGCCTTCTCCCACTCCTCCTCGGTCGGCAGCCGGCGCCCCGCCCACCGGGCGTAGGCATCGGCCTCGTACCAACTCACGTGCAGCACCGGCTCGTCCGGCGGTACGGGCTCGGTCACCCCGAACCGCCTGCGCAGCCACTGCCCGCCCTCACGGCGCCAGAACAGTGGCGCCTCCAGGTCGCGCTCGCGCACCATTGCCCAGCCGGCCGGCGCCCACCAGCGCTCCTCGCGGTAGCCGCCCTCCTCGACGAACTCCATGTACGCGGCGTTCGTCACCGGCGTCGTGTCGATGTGGAACGGCGGCACCAGACGCGTGTGCGCCGGACGTTCGTTGTCCAGGGCCCACGGCTCGGCCGTCGTGCCCATCGTGAACGGGCCGCCGGGGACGAGCACTTCGGCGGGGCCGTCGTGCGGCCGGTCCAGCGGCTCGGGGTCGGGCGCGGTGAGCGCCGCGCCTCCCTTCCTCAGCTGATGGGTGATCAGCATCGTCTCGTCGTGCTGCTGCTCGTGCTGGGCGATCATCCCGAAGGCGAAGCCCGAGCGGGTCAGGCGCTGCGCCCCCGTCGCCTCGAACGAGGCCTTCTCCAGTACGTCGAAGGCCCGGCCGCGGACGTCCGCCGCGTAGCCGCGCGCCTCCTCGGGCGCCAGCAGCGGCAGGCTCGGCCGCTCCGAGCGCGGGTGCTCGAAGGCGTCGTACAGCGGGTCGATCTCGGGACGGATCGCCTCCTGGCCCGCGACCGCGCGCAGCAGCCACTGCTCCTCCTGGTTCCCGATGTGTGCGAGATCCCAGACGAGCGGCGACATCAATGGCGAGTGCTGGGCGGTGAGTTGGTCCTCGTCCACGCAGCTCGTCAGCAGCGTCGTGCGGCGCCGGGCCGCCTCCAGGGCGTCCGCGGCGCGGCCGCGGAGCGCCTCCGGGTCCGTGGTGACGTTCTCCTCAGCGGTCATGATGTGACGGTCCTCCCCTGAGCGGGTTGTCGCGTGAGCAGGTCGAGCACGTCGTCGGCGGGGCTGCGGCCGCGGAGGACGTAGCGGTGCGTGAAGTCCGCGACGGCCTGTCGCACGTCCGGGCCCGCGCCGAGCCTCGGCAGCGCCTCCAGCGCCGTCGTGAAGCAGGCCGTGGCGGCCTCGCGCAGCTCGGGATCGGCGAGGCCGAGCCGGGCCGCGTCGCGCCAGAGCGGATTGTGCGGGGCGGGCAGCGGACCCGCCCGCTCGGCGAGCGGCTTGACCGCGCGGTACGCGGTCTCGGCGGCCTGCGGATCGTCGAACAGTGCGGTCGTCACGGCGAGCGGCACGACCCACCCGTCGTCGCCCGACTGTGCGTCGATCATGCGGAGTTCGAGGTGCCCGCGCGGGCGCACGGGCGGGAAGAGGGTGGTCACGTGGTAGTCGAGATCGGAGCGGGTGGGTGGCCTGGGCGCGCCCGTGCGCGCCCACTCCCGGAACGTCAGCCCGTCCGGCACCTGCCACGGCCCGTCGTCGGTGCGCACGCACATCACGGGCGCGTCGAGCACGTGCCGCGTCCACGCCTCGCGCGGATCGAAGTCGAGGGATACGCCGCCGGAACGGCCCACGTCGATCCGCTCCCACAGCAGCTGCCGTGTGGAGCGCCAGCCGGTCGGACGGCCGGACAGCATCGGCGAGTTGGCGAACGCGGCCACCAGGACCGCGCCCAGCAGATGTGCAAGGCGCCAGCGCCTGCCGAGTCCCTGCGGGCCCGGCTCCTCGTGCCCCGCGTCCAGACACACCTGCACGGACGCGGACGAGCACATCATGGAGCGGCCGGCGGGCCCGGCCCGGTCGAGCGATGCCTCCAGGGCGTCGTAACGGGGTTGATGGAGGACGCGCCGAGGCGGGAGCCACGGGTCGGTGCCGTGTCCCGACAGGGTGAGTCCGTGGCCGCGGAGCGCGGTGCGGACGGCGCTCAGATCGGCTCTCATGGCCGCGACGCATTCGCTGAGGCCGGCGGCGGGGAGCGAACTCAGCTCCAGCTGGCCGCCGGGTTCCACGGTGAGCGCCGAGCTCAGGGGCAGGGCGCGCAGTGCGACGTAAGCCGCGTCCAGTCGTTCGGGTGCCAAGGGGAGCCACGGCTTCAGCAGCGGGCGCGGCTCGTGCACGATCCATTCCAGCTCGACCCCGACCTTGTGCGGCGGTCCGGTCTTGAAGCAGATGCCCCGTACCAGGGCCTCCGCCTCGGCCTCGGTGATGAGCTCACCGAGCGCCGTACAGTCTCCCTCGCTCATGGGGGGATTCCTCCTGGTTCGCACGTTCTCCATGGTCCCTGGTGGGGGCCATGCCGTCGATTCGGCCCGTGGTCCGGGCCCTTCCGGGCGACGCAGATCCTCCACCCAAGACGGTTCGAGCGCCTCGCACAAGAGTGCCTCTGGACATCCCTGGGGCTTCTCCCGGACTTCTCCGGACGCAGCGAAAACCTGTTGCCCGAGCGGTCACTGTGCGTACACGATGGATTCATGAACACGACGGGGGAGACCACGGGGGAGACGACGGGGGAGGCCGCGTGAGCGCGCGACTGCGCGAGCTCGCGCGGAGCACGGAGAAGATCGTCGAGTCAGGGGAGTACGCGGGCGACGGGGGCCGCGTGGTGACGATCGGCGCCGCGGTGGCGCGGGCGCGGGCGGGCACCAGGATGTACGGGCCCGACCCGGTGCCCGTGCCCGTACCCGTGTCTGCACCTGTGCCGCCGATATCGCCCGTGGACCGGGAATGGGTCGAGGTCACGGGCGAGAGCAGCCTGGAGGCGGCCCGCCGCATGACGGAGGAGCGGCCGCAGCCGGTGGCCGTCCTGAACTTCGCCTCGGCGCGCAACCCGGGAGGCGGGTACCTGAACGGGGCGCAGGCACAGGAGGAGGCGCTCTGCCGCTGCTCCGCGCTGTACGCGTGCCTGATCGGGGTGCCCGGGTTCTACGCCCACCACCGCGAGCACCGCGACGCGTTCTACACCGACCGCGTCATTCACGCGCCGGGAGTCCCGGTGTTCCGCGACGACCGGGGCCGGCTGCTCGACGCGCCGTTCGAGGCGGGCTTCCTGACGTCACCCGCGCCGAACGCGGGAGTGATCGCGCAGCGCACCCCGGAGCGGGTGCACGAGATACCCGCGGCCCTGGCAGCGCGCGCCGAGCGGGTACTGGAGGTCGCGGCGGCCGAGGGGTACCGCAGGCTCGTCCTCGGGGCCTGGGGCTGCGGGGTGTTCCGCAACGACCCGGGGCAGGTGGCCGAGGCCTTCCGTGCCCTGCTCGAAGGGCGATTCGCGGGCCGCTTCGAGCAGGTCGTGTTCGCCGTCCTCGACCGGGCGGAGGGCGCGCCCACCCGCTCCGCGTTCGAGCGCGCCTTCAGACGGCCCGATCAGCGCCAGCCGTAGCGCTCCCGCAGCCGCAGAACCACCGTGTTGAACCGGCCGCGGTCCAGGGCGCACGCCTCGCGGCGCATGCCCTTCTCGTGCACGCGCAGCACCCGGTCCAGGTCCACCCACGAGTCCCGGCCCTCCCGGTCCCAGGGACCCGAGCCGAGCGCCACCCACTCGCGGTCGCCGTCGTGCCGCTTGCTGGACAGCTGCACCGCCAGCAGCGTGCCGGCCGCCTCCCGGGCGACCACGAGCACCGGGCGGTCCTTGCCGCGCCCGTCGTTCTCCTCGTACGGCACCCACGTCCACACGATCTCGCCGGGGTCCGGATCGCCGTCGTGCGCGGGCGCGTACTCGGTGTGCACCGTGCCGACCCGTGTCGGCTCGGCCTCCACCGTGGCCGTCGCGCCGCCGCGGCCGGGGTGTTCGTATGCGGGGTCATCCGTGTAGGCAGTCACGCGGGTCACGTTAGACGCCGACCGGCCCAATCCCTGCGGCGGGTACGCCGCATGGACCGCAGGCTCGCCCCATGAAACGACGTCACGCCACCGTTCTCTGCGTCCTCGCGGGGGCCCTCGCCCTCACCGCCGCCGCGCCCACAGGGCCCGCCGCGTCCGAGGCCGCGCCCCCGCGCACCGTCTCCGCGTGGCTCCCGTACTGGGACCAGGAGGCCTCCTACCAGGACGCCCTCGACCACGCGGCGCAGATCCGCACCATCAGCCCCTTCTGGTACGAGACGAAATCCGCGACCCGCGTCGCAGGACACACCGGAGCGGGCGAGCGCCGCGTCATCAACGGCCTGCACGCTCGCGGCATCCAGGTCGTCCCCACCGTCATGGAACAGATGAAGCCGAACGCGCTCGCCAAGGTCCTGAACAGCGAGAGGTCCCGCACCCGGCACATCGACGCGCTGCTCTCCGTCGCCCGCAGCCGCGCCTACGACGGCCTCGACATCGACTACGAATCGATCGCCACCGCACCCGACGACAAGTACCGGGCGGTGCGCGCCGGTTACACCGCCTTCGCCACCGAACTCTGCGCGCGCCTGCACGCGTCCGGCAAGCAGTGCTTCCTGACCGTGCTGCCCAAGACCCGTTCGTCGGGCCGCATCTGGGACTACGAGAAGCTGGGCGCCGCCGCCGACCGCCTGCGGATCATGGGGTACAACCTGCACTCCGCGGTGGGCAAGCCCGGACCGCTGGCCTCGCCCCAGTGGTACGACGAGATCCTGTCTCGCGCCACCACCCAAGTCCCGCGCGCCAAGCTGGAGATGGGCCTGCCCGCGTACGGCTGGAACTGGAGGGTGGGCGGCGCCCGCGGCGCCGGCAAGGAGCGCGCCCGGCACGTCACGTCGAAGTCGGCCGAGGCGCTGCGCCGCAAGGTCGGCGCGCGCTACGCCCTCGACCCGGACTCCCGCACCCCCCACTTCACGTACAAGGAGGGCAAGGGCAAGAAGGCGACCCGCCGCACCGTCTGGTACCAGGACGCCGCCGGCACCGCAGCGCACCTCCCCGTCCTGCGGAAATACGGTGTACGGAACACGGTCCTGTGGGCCCTGAACTTCGAGGACCCGAAACTGTGGAAGACCCTGGCGCGGGGGTAGCCCGGGGGGGCAGTCCGGGGAGGGGACAGGGTGAGGCGCGGCCGCTGGGCGGCGTCTGCAAGGATGCCGTACGTCATGGTGCAGATACCGAAGCAGCAGTCCGCCCAGCCGTCCGCGCCCCAGCCGGCGCCCGGCGCCCTGCCCACGAGCGCCGATGTCGCACGCCTCGCCGGGGTCTCGCGCGCCACCGTCAGCTACGTCCTCAACAACACGAGCGCCGTCCGCATCAGCGAACCGACCCGGCGGCGCGTCCACGAGGCCGCCAAGGAACTCGGCTACGTCCCGCACGCCGCCGCCCGCAGCCTGCGCGCGGGACACACCCGCATCGTCCTCGTGCCGACCCCCGACGTGCCGATCGGGCCTCTGTACAGCGCCTTCCTCAACGAACTGCAGTGGGCACTGAGCCGGCTCGACTACACCGTCGTGCAGTACGGCGGGATGGGCCTGAGCGGCGACGCCGCCGCGCGCGCCTGGGCCGAGCTGCGCCCCGTCGCCGTGCTCGGCCCGGTCGGCATGGGTCCCGACGGCATCGCCGTGCTCCGCCGCTCCGGCGCCCGCGCGGTCATCACGCTCGGCCCGGAGCCGGTCGAGGGCGCGCACGCCCTGCTCACGGACCACCGCCAGGTCGGCCGCGTCGCCGCCGCGCACCTCATGCACGGCGGCCACCGGCGCATCGGCGTCGTCATGCCGAAGGAACCGGGCCTCGACACCTTCGCCGTGCCGCGCCTGGAGGGCCTGCGAGCGGCGGGCGCGGAGACGGTGCCGCTGCCGCTCGCGTACGACGAGCAGGACGCGGCCCAAGTGGCCGCCCAGGTCGGCGAGTTGGGGCTCGGTGCCGTGTTCGCGTACAACGACGAGTACGCCATGCTGCTGATGCGTGCGCTTCAGGACGCGGGCGTCGACATCCCCGGCGACGTCGCGGTGATGGGCGCCGACGACCTGATGCTGGGGCGGCTGCTGCGCCCGCGCCTCAGCACGGTGCGCCTCGAGCTGCCGTCGGGCCGGGAGCTCGCCGAACTGGTGGACCGCCTGGTCAGGGACCCTGACCAGGACGCGGAACCGGAACCGTACGAGGCGCTGGCGGTGACCCTAGTGGCACGCGAGTCGGCCTGACAGCCACGGCGGCCGCCGCCCGCGTCCGGACATGCCGCGAGGCGGCCGCCGCAGGGGCGACCGCCTCGGGGACAGCCGATTCACGGGGGAGGGAAGGGGACTCAGCCCTCCTGGCCCTGAGCCTGACCCTGACCCTGGCCCTCCTGCTCGGCCTTCGCCTGCTGCTCGGCGACCGACGCGCGGACCTCGTCCATGTCCAGCTTGCGGGCCTGGCCGATGACGTCCTCGAGCGCCTCCTTCGGCAGCGCGCCCGGCTGCGCGAACACGGCGACCTGGTCACGCACGATCATGAGCGTCGGGATCGACTGGATCCCGAAAGCGGCGGCAAGCTCCGGCTGCGCCTCGGTGTCGACCTTGCCGAACACCAGGTCCGGATTGGCCTCGGCGGCCTGCTCGTAGACCGGGGCGAACTGCTTGCAAGGCCCGCACCAGTCAGCCCAGAAGTCGATCAGCACGAACTCGTTCTCCGTAACCGTCTGATCGAAGTTCTCCTTGGTCAGCTCCGTGGTGGTGCTGCTCATGGTGTTTTCCCTCTTCCTGCTTCCGGGGTTCGGGGCGAAGCCGTCGGGGGCAAAGCCGCTGTGCACAACCGTCCGGATGTCGGACGTATTCCGCGCTCGTACCCATGTGCTCGGCACGCACACATCCGACCACACTGAGAGACTGGGCCGCATGACGGAAGCCATCGCGTACGACGTCGTAGTGCTCGGAGCGGGACCCGTCGGCGAGAACGTCGCCGACCGCGCACGGGCCGGGGGACTGAGCGCCGCCATCGTGGAGAGCGAGCTCGTCGGGGGAGAGTGCTCGTACTGGGCGTGCATGCCCAGCAAGGCGCTGCTCCGCCCGGTGATCGCCCGGGCCGACGCCCGCCGGGTGCCCGGCCTGCGGCAGGCGGTCCAGGGCCCGCTCGACGCCCCGGCGGTCCTCGCGCACCGCGACGACTACACCTCTCACTGGAAGGACGACGGCCAGGTCGGCTGGCTGGAGTCCATCGGCATCGACCTGTACCGCGGCCACGGCCGCCTCGACGGACCGCGCAGCGTCACGGTCACCGCCGAGGACGGCACGGTGACCACCCTCACGGCACGCCACGCGGTCGCGGTGTGCACGGGAACCCGCGCCGCCCTCCCACCACTCCCGGGCATCGACGCGGTCAAGCCATGGACCAGCCGGGAGGCGACGAGCGCGGACCGGGTGCCGGGCCGCCTCATCGTGGTCGGCGGCGGCGTGGTCGCCACCGAGATGGCCACGGCCTGGCAGGCCCTCGGCTCGCAGGTCACGGTGCTCGTACGCGGGGGTGGCCTGCTGGAACGCATGGAACCCTTCGCGGGCGAACTGGTGGCGGACGCGCTGCGGGAAGCGGGCGCGGAACTCCGCACGGGAGTCTCGGTCAAGTCGGTGACCCGGTCACCCGCCGGCACGGTCACAGCAACCCTTGCCGACGGCACGACCCTCGAAGCCGACGAGATCCTCTTCGCCACGGGCCGCGCGCCGCGCACGGACGACATCGGCCTGGAGACGGTGGGCCTGGAACCGGGTTCCTGGCTGGAGGTCGACGACTCCCTCCGCGTCACGAACAGCGCCTGGCTCTACGCGGTCGGCGACGCCAACCACCGCGCGCTCCTCACCCACCAGGGCAAGTACCAGGCCCGGATCGCGGGCGCCGCGATCGCGGCCCGCGCCCAGGGCGTCCCCCTCCTGGAGACCGACCGCTGGGGCGCGCACGCCGCGACGGCCGACCACGACGCGGTCCCGCAGGTCGTCTTCACGGACCCGGAGGCCGCCAGCGCGGGCCTCACCCTCGCCGAGGCGGAGGCGGCGGGCCACCGTGTCCGCGCGGTCGACTACGACATGGCGAACGTGGCGGGCACCGGCCTCTACGCCGACGGCTACACGGGCCGCGCCCGCATGATCGTCGACCTCGACCGCGAGATCCTGCTCGGCGTCACGTTCGTCGGCCCCGGCGTCGGCGAACTCATCCACTCGGCGACGATCGCCATCGCAGGCGAACTCCCGATCGACCGCCTGTGGCACGCGGTCCCGGCGTATCCGACGATCAGCGAGGTGTGGTTGCGGTTGCTGGAGACCTACCGCCGTTAAGTACAAACGGCGGAGGTCACAGTGCATGGTATGGATCGAAGCATGATCGAACGTCCCTACGACGGATGTGGTCGATGCTTCGTCGGGGTCCGTCGCCTGTCCCAGATGTCAGCAGCCACTTCGTCCCCTGAGCGGCAGCGCCACAACGTCTTGGACATCGTCGAGTCCGTTGGCGGGCACGTCATTGCCTGGGCGGACGACTGGGAGGTGTCCGGGGCGACGGACCCCATGACGCGCCCCAAGCTGGGGCCGTGGCTGAGGGGAGAACGGGGCGCGTACGACGGCATTGCGGGTGCCGCGGTGGACCGGCTGGGACGAAATCTCGTCGACTGCCTCAACACCGGCTACATGATGCGGGACACCGGCAAGCTCCTGCTCACGTACGGGCACGACGGTCCGTGGGACCTGGACGACCCGAACGACGAGAACCGGTTCACGATGGAGGCGTGGGGCGCGCAGATGGAATTGCGCGCCATCCAGCGCCGTAACCGGGAGGCAACGCTCAAGGCCCGGGAAGCCGGTCGGGTGAAGAGCAGGCCGTCGTACGGCTACGAGTACAAGCGTCTGGCGCCTACGGCTGCCGTGGACGAGGTGGTCCTCCACCCGCACGCGTCAGAAGTGATCAGGGAAGTGGCCCGCCGGATCCTTGCCGACCCGGACAAGGTGACACCGTCCTCTGAAGCGGCACGTCTGACCCGCCAACGCGAGCTGTCCCCCGGAGATCACCGAGCGGTGATGTACGGGCGAAGGCCGACCGGTGCGCCGTGGAGGTCGTCCAGCATTCGCGACATCCTGACGTCGGAAGCGGCGCTCGGGTATCTGATGCACGGGGGTAAGCCGGTGCTCGATGCCGAGGGCCATCCACGGAAGGTGGCCGAACCACTGTGGGACCGCTCGACGCACGAGGCATTGAAGCGCGTGGTGCAGCAGCGGGGGCTTGCCCAGCCGGCACAGGACCGGCAGACGAGCCACGGGTACCTCCTCACTTCCCTGGCGTACTGCGGCCAGTGCCACGAACCGCTGCGCATGCACACCGAGAGCAAACCGAAAAGCGGCGGCCAACGGTATCTGTGCAAGGCGCGCGTAGCTGGAGTTCCACAGGCTGCGAATTGCCGCCCCGCACCATCGATCAACAAGACGCACCTGGATGAGTGGATAGAAAGTTGGTTCCTTGCCGAGTTCGGCGAGGGGATGATCATGGAGCGCGTCTACGAGCAGGGGAACGGAGTCCGGGAACGCATCGCCGAACTGCACGCGTCCCGTCAACGGCTGCGCTCCGACCGCGACTCGGGGTTGTACGACGCCCCAGATGACGCGGAGTGGTTCCGGAGCCGATATGCGGCCATGGGGCGTGAGCTGGAGAAGCTGGAACGCGAGCCCGTACGCGAGCCCGGCATGGTCACGCGCCCGACGGGCGAGACGGTCGAGGACCGATGGTTCAAGGCTCCCGACAACCAGGCGAAGAAGGAGATCCTGCGCGAGTTCGGCGTCCGTGTGACGATCTGGCCCTGCGACGGCGCCGAGGCGCTGGCACGCCGGGATCGTTCACGGTCCTGAGCACAAGAAGGAACTGTGACGGGCGCGTCGCTACACCCGTAGGCACGGCGCTGCAAAATGCTTGAGCCCACCGCATCGTTCTCACCATTGGATGGGAACGATGCGGAGGCTTAATTGTTTAGTGCAGGTCCCGGCCGTACGGCAGCCATTGATGACGCTTCATCGCCCGCGGCACCTGCTGTCGACGGGCGGGAGGTGGTAGCGCGTCTCAGCGGGGGAGAGCCGTGGAGGAAAACTGCGGCATACGGCTCCACGTGGTGGGTGACCACGGAACATCGCGTAGTGCGTGACGGAATCACTGAGCTGTGCGGTGGTCGGCCGCAGGAAACCGCAACGGAGCACGGCCCGTACGAGGTGATGCTCGGTCGCAGTGAACTGGACGTTGTCGCGACGCGGCGCGACGTCGTCGCGAACAGGTTTGTACTAGCCGGGGATCCAGGAACAGCGCATGTCTGCGACGGGCAACGGCTATTGGAGCCGGCGGGGCTGGCGGGCGCCCCGTGTGGGTGCCCGACGGTCATGGCAGAGCGGAAGGCTGCCGCTCGTCTCGGGCGAGGGCCCTCGCCGAGGTCCCGGTTGACTTTCAGGCTGCGTGAAGCGCCGGAACTGGGACGGCTCTCGTTCGACTCTGGGGGGTGGTCCTTCTCGGAGCAACTCTCACTCGTGGCCCAGGAGTTGGGCCGCCTATCCGGATCGGCCCTCCTCAAGTTGAGCCTAGATATTTCGCGGATGACTACGCGAACCGGGGACGTGGTTGCGTATACGCGACCGGCAGTGGTGACCGTCGGACCGTGCTCGACCCGACGGGTCCTCGGGTTGGCGGCCTGATGTGGGAGATTCCGGTACACGTTGAACGTGACGTTGAGTCCCTCAGCGTCCGATCAGCTCCGCCACATCGCCATTTGCTCTGTCTAGCCCCATCGGGGCGGCAGCGACGGTGCTCGACATTTCACTGGCGGCTGAGGCGGTGCATCCGTATCAACGGTGCAGACGTTGGACTGCAGTTGCGCCCCGATGCACCCGCGTCAGCAATATGTACGTGTACCAGTCGTACCACTCGACAGCATTGCCGACGGAGGCGGCCATCAGCTGTCGGACGGGGTGCCGGGGCGGCGCCGAGCTCTTGATCGTCTCTGTCATGATCCTGACGCTAACCCCGGAAACTCCCAGCTCACACGCGGTTTGACCGAGTCGACACATTGCCGTCACGGGGGCCGCCTCGCTGTCGCCGGTCGGGCCTGCCGTTTGGTGCGGCCGTAGATCGAAACCACAATCACGGGCGCTGAGTCAGCAAAAGGTCAGCAAGACCCCGAGGTCACGTTCCGGATCTACCGGCACCTCATGCCTGCGTAAATCTGGCGCGCGGCGAGGCTCCTCGACCGAGGGCTTCATGACCTCGCCGTCTGAAGAAGACGGCCCGGGCGGTTCCCGGTGTGAGCCTTGGAGGGATACGGCGGCGCTTGACCTGGAGCGACGCAGGCGGGCGTCCTGACGCTGAGCGTGTGACGGGCGGCGGCTCTGGAACGGGCCTCGGAGCCGCCGCCGGATCATTCAATACGCTGCTGTCGAGCCCATGCATCTACCTCCGAGACTTTGAACTGCAACTTGGCGTTCCGTCCTGCACCGAACTTGTGGGCGGCCAGCCCCTACCGAGGGGCATCACGGTAGACCCACGAGACGGACATGTTGAGATACTCGGCGGTCTGCCTGGCATCCATGAACTGCGGGCGCATGGGACTTCCAGAACGTCGCGGGTGGCCAGTGTCATCGCGACGCTCGACTTGGTCCTGCTGGGGAATGCTTGGTAGTGACGCCGCGCGAGGACATCAGGTCGGTAGCAACTACTGAAGGCTCTCCACATCGCCTGTGGCCGAGGCATTCGGTCAGAGTTCGACAGTGAGCAGCGACTGCATGTGACCGTGGAGCTCCGCGACCATGTCCACGGCTGAACGGTCGTACAGCCACTGCACCTGCAATCCGTCTGTCACGGCGATCACCTTCCGCGCTGCGCTCGTGCAGTCGACGCCCGCGCGAAGCTGCCCGGCGGCGTCTGCCTGTTCCAGGGCCTTCCGGACCGTGGCGATCGACCAGTCGTAGCGGCGCAGGAAATAGGTGTGGGCCGGGTGTCCGGGGAATGTGGCCTCCGCGGACACGGTCACGAACAGCTCGATCAGATTCGGGACGGTCTGGTTGTGCTCGACGAGCTCCAGCAGCTTCTTCAGAGTGCTGAGGCCTCCATCGACGCCCTCAAAGCGCTGGCGGTCGACCGTGTCGCGCCATTCGAGGACCCCCATGAGCAGTTCGGACTTGTTCGGGAAATGGTGCAGCAGGCCGGCCTGGCTCAGCCCGGCCTGTGTGGCCACGTCCCGGAGGGAGCCCTTGTGATACCCGGCGGTTGAGAAGACCTCCAGGGCTGCGGTGAGGATCTCTGTCCTCCGCTGTTCGGTCTTCGCGTAGTCGCCGCGTGGTCCGGTCTTGTTCGTGGTCGCCGCCATGGCGATCAGTATAGTCGCGAAAACCGACCTTGCGCTCGGTCGGTTTTGATCCTAGGCTCCCGACCAGGTAGCACCCCTGCGGCGCCCCACTCAATGTCGAGTTGAAGGGAATTCCATGCGTGGTTCTGAGGATGGAATTGCGGCGATGACGACCGTGCTGTCGTTCGCCGTTGGCGTCTGGGGAGGCGGGCCGGGAGGCCGCGCCGACGATGAAACCCTGACGATCGCCGCCGGCGCGGCCCCTCCGCTCCCCATGGCCTCCCCGAGGTCCGGAATCTGAGCCCGCGGCGGCTGACATTCGCCGCTGGGGGAGCACCAACTGATGCGTCCTGTGCCAGGCGATTCCTGGCTTCGACACCCCACACGTAACCCCTGTTGCCGACACCAACGGGCGTAGGCCCGAACCGGTAGGTCTCCCACGGGGAGCTCCGCGCGACTCGGTCGAGTTCTGTTCGGCGGTGACAGGGAGGCAGTGTCATGAACCTTGATGGAGACGATGTGACCGACGCAGAGGCAGAAACCCAGCTGACCGAGGTGATCGGCAAGCTGACGCTTGAGGACAAGGTGCGGTTGGTCACCGGGCAGGACTTCTGGTCCACTGCCCCGATCGAGGATGTGGGACTGCGTTCTCTGCGCATGTCCGACGGGCCCTCGGGGGTGCGCGGCGCGGTGTGGGACGAGCGCGAGCCGTCCCTGAACCTGCCGTCACCGACTGCTCTCGCCGCCTCCTGGGACCGCGACCTGGCTCGCCGATACGGTGCGGCTCTTGCTGCCGAAGCACGCCGCAAGGATGTTGATGTCGTGCTCGGCCCGACGATCAATCTGACCCGATCGCCGCGGGCGGGCCGGAACTTCGAGTCCTTCGGTGAGGACCCGGTGCTTACCGCTGAGCTCGCTGTCGCATACATACGGGGTGTGCAGGCGAACGGCGTCGGCGCTACGCCGAAGCACTTCGTTGCCAATGACTCGGAGACCGAGCGGCTCGGCGTCGACGTGCGTGTGTCCGAACGCGCCCTGCGTGAGGTGTACTTGCTGCCGTTCGAGAAGGCGGTGACCGAGGCGCGCGCCTGGCTGATGATGTCGGCGTACAACAGCGTCAATGGCACGACCATGACCGAGAACGCGCTGCTCACGACACCGCTCAGTAAGGAGTGGGGCTTCGACGGAGTGGTCGTCAGCGACTGGACGGCCGTCCGATCTCTGGAGTCCGCCCGTGCGGCGCAGGACCTGGTCATGCCTGGCCCCAAGGGGCCATGGGGTGACGCTCTGACGGAGGCCATACGGCGCGGTGAGATCGACGAGGCTGTCCTCGACGAGAAGGTCCTGCGTGTTCTGCGCCTCGCTCGGCGGGTTGGTGCCCTGAGTGGGACTTTGGCGGCCGATCCCGCCGTCGTGGAGGACGGGCCGGCGCTGGCACGTGAGGTGGCTGTCGAGGGTGCCGTGCTGCTGGAGAACCAGGGGGAACTCCCCTGGAATCAGGACCTGTTGAAGTCCATCGCCGTGATCGGTGACAACGCCGCCGTCGCGCGCACCCAGGGCGGCGGCAGCGCCACCGTGGTGCCGGAGTACACGGTGTCACCGCTGGAAGGCCTGCGCACCGCGCTGTCGAATGCTGAAGTCACGTACGCCCTCGGCTCGGTGACCCGCGACGAAATCACCCCGCTCGAACTGAGCCACCTGACAAACCCGGTGACCGGCGAACCTGGTGTGCGGGCCCGCTTCCTGAACGTCGAAGGCGACGAGATCTTCGGTGAGAACCGACGCGCCACCAATCTGGTGTACTTCGGCGGCGACGCGCCCGTGGCGGCAGCGGCGTGCTTCGAGATCCACACCAGGTACACTCCCGCAACCACGGGCCCCGTCCGACTCGGGTTTGCCCTCGATGGACACGCCACGCTGTACGCCGACGGTGCCGTCCTCGTCGACTCGATGCCAGCCCCCATCGGAGACGCCCTCGGGGCGAACCTCCTTTCTCTGGCACGGGCGACAGCCGATATCTCCTTGCAGGCAGGCGAGTCCGTGGACCTGCGCCTCGTCTACCACCTCACCACTCGCAGCTTCGCCATGAACGCGATGTCCGTACGCCTTGGCAGCGAGCCGCCGGAAGCGGACGAGGACCAACTGATCGCCGAAGCGGCGCGCGCCGCCGCCGAGGCGGATGTCGCGCTCGTCGTCGTCGGCACCAATGCCCGCGTCGAGTCCGAGGGCCACGACCGTACGTCTCTCGCACTGCCAGGCAGGCAGGACGACCTCGTCAAGGCAGTGGCGGCCGCGAACCCCCACACCGTCGTGCTCGTCAACGCCGGTGCTCCGGTGCTTATGCCGTGGCGCAAGGACGTCGCGGGTGTTCTGGTGGGGCACTTCGGCGGGCAGGAGTTCGGGCATGCCATTGCCGACGTACTGCTGGGCAAGGCTGAACCTGGAGGGCGATTGCCCACCACCTGGCCTACCGCCGAGACGGACGCACCGGTCCTCGACACCGTCCCGAACGACGGCGTTCTGCAGTACGACGAAGACATCCATGTCGGCCACCGCGCCTGGCTGGCACATGACCTCACACCCGCGTACTGGTTCGGTGCCGGTCAGGGCTATGCCGAAATCGAGGTCAGCGATGCCCGCGTCGAGGGCGGGGCGGCCGCCGTTCACGGAGGCGCGGCGGCGACGTTGCATGTGACTCTGCACAACCGCAGTGACCGGAGCGGTAAGCAGGTCGTGCAGGTCTACGCGGAGCGCACGGAGTCGACGGTGTGCCGCCCCCGGAGGTGGTTGGTCGGATTCGCCAGCGTCCGCGTGCCCGCCCGCGAGGCCGTCACGGCGTCGGTCCGTGTCGACACGAGGCTGCTCGCGCACTGGGACGAAGGATGGCGCTACGAGCCGGGCGACTACCGCCTCAGGGTCGGAACGGACGTGGTCACGCTGCCGGTGGAGGTTCCTTTCGCGCTGAGCAAGGACGAGTTGTGAACCGGGTGATCCCCGAGAGGGTCGACGCCCTGCGTCTGCGAGCTCTGTCCGAGATCAAGGCCGGGCACCTGCCGTCGTGTCAGTTCGCCCTCGCCATGGACGGCAAGGTCCTGGTCAACGAGACGCTCGGTGAGGCCACTCCGGACTCTCGATACGTGCTCTTCTCGGCGACCAAACCGATTGTGGCCTCCGTCGTCTGGCAGATGGTGGCCCAGGGACTCCTCGACTACACCGCCCCGATCGCAACCTACTGGCCCGAGTTCGCCCGCAACGGCAAGGACCAGGTCACCCTCGACCACGTACTTCTGCACACCGCCGGGTTTCCACGCGCCATGGTCGGCTTCGAAGTGGCTGGCGACCGGGCCGCTCGCGTCGCCCAGATGGAAAGCTGGACGCTGGAATGGGCGCCTGGCGCCATGTACGAATATCACGCGTTGTCGGCCCACTGGGTGCTCTCGGAGTTGATCACCCGTCGCCTGGGAGTGGACCACCGGGAGGCGGTGCGCGGCCTGCTCCACTCGCTCGGGCTCGACCGCGTCGAACTCGGTACGGCTGTGGAGAACCAGACCGACATCGCGCGGGTGCAGTACACGATGGAACAGCCGACATCCGAAGCGCTCATGACCGCGCTGGGCACGGACAAGATGCCGGAAAGCCCCGTGAGTGATCTCCGAGTGTTCGCCACCCCTGCCGCCCTGGAGGCGGGCGTGCCCGGTGGCGGCGGGGTGTCGGACGCGTCTCAGGTGGCCCTCTTCTACCAAGCCCTGCTCCACAACCCCAACGGGGTCTGGCAGTCGGAGATCCTGCACGACGGGACATCCGTCATCCACAGCCGCCTCACCGATCCCACTGGCACCGTCGGCCTGCGCACGCGCGGCCTGGAGATCGCCGGCGACGACGCGAGCGCCCGCTTCCGCGTGGGGTCGGGCGTGACCCCACCGAACACCTTCGGCCACAGAGGCGCGGGCGGGCAGCTCGCCTGGGCAGACCCGACGACAGGACTGTCGTTCGCGTTCTTGACCAACGGCATCGACCGGGACTTCATCCGGGAGTCCCGCCGCAGCAGAGACCTGACCGCGCTCGCGTACCACTGCGTCGCCTGAACAAGCTCGCGATTCGCACGCCAACCACCGGAGGCCACAGTGCGATTGATGAGTGCGGCTTCACGATGAACACCCCCTTCCCCCGCCTGTCCCAAGGAGAGCGCACGTGCCGCACAATGACGATGTCCGGTCCGTCGTGACCAGAATGATGTCCGCCAGCCAGGTCATCGACCCCGCCGTGGTGACCGACCCGGCCGCAGCCATCCGCCTGTGGCCCGGTACGGCGCCCGGCTCCGAGGACGCCACACATGAGGAGTCGGCGTTCCGTGACCCGAAGGGCGGGCTTCGGATCCGTAACGTCGTCGTGCCGACGCTCACGCCCTACCTGCCGGAGCCCGGACGAGCGACCGGCGCCGCGGTCATCGTCGCTCCGGGCGGCGGATTCCTGATGTTGTCCATGGACAACGAAGGCACGACGGTCGCCGAGTGGCTTCGCGACAGGGGAGTGACTGCCTTCCTTCTGAAGTACCGCCTTGACGACACCGGTCCGACCACAGCCGACTTCGCCGAACGGTCCATCGCCGCCTTCGCGTCGGTGACCGGGGACACGACCGTGGCAGACACTGTTGTGAACATGAGCCGCACCGGGCCGGGCCTCGCCCTTGAGGACACCTGCCGCGCCGTCGCGCTCGTGCGGGAACGCGCCGCCGACTGGAACCTCGACGCCAACCGGATCGGGCTGATCGGATTCTCGGCGGGCGGCTTCCTCGCCACCAACAGCGCCGACGCCAAGGAGCCGGACGAACGCCCCGACTTCATCGCCTGTGTCTACGGCGGTTACGCCGGGGACAAGACCGCACCCGACGACGCGCCCCCACTGTTCGTCACGGTCACCGTCGACGATGCTCAGTGCTTCGACGAGGCCGTGAGGGCGATCCGGTCGTGGCGAGCGGCCAAGCGTCCCGTCGAGGCGCACATCTATCCCGCCGGATCCCACGGTTTCGGTCTCAACCCGACTGGCGAGGCCGTCGACAGCTGGCCGGACCGGCTTGAGGACTGGCTCCGAACCCTCGGTCATCTCGCGTGAGGTCATCGCGCTCCCCCTTGACCCGCCGCACCCACTCCGCCCCTTCCGGAGGCCCTATGAGTTCTCTGCCCCTGACGCTTGAGAACCGCCCGCCCACAGTCGCCCACTTGTTCTTCGATCGGGTCAGGGCGACCCCCGATACTGTCGCGTATCGGTTCCCCGGCTCCGGAGGGGAAGAGTGGGACGACCTGACATGGGCCCAGGCAGCCGAGCGTGTGAGAGCGCTCGCCGCGGGGTTGATGTCCTTGGGCACAAAGCCGGCCGAGCGCGTCGCCATCGCATCGAGCACTCGTATCGAGTGGATCCTCGCTGACCTGGCCAACATGTGTGCGGGTCTGGCGACGACGACTGTTTATCCCACGACCAACTCCGACGAGACAGCGTTCATCCTTGCCGATTCGGGCAGTCGCGTCCTGTTCGCTGAGGACTGCACACAGCTAGGAAAGGTCCTCGCGGAGCAGGAACGCCTTCCCGACCTGCGGACCGTGGTCGTATTCGACGAGCCGGAGGAGGAGGCCGCGTCCGACCGGCTCATCGTCCTGACGCTGGCCGAGCTGGAGGAACGCGGCAAGGAGTACCTGGCCGACCAGCCGGACGCCGTCGAGAAGCGCGTCGCCGAACTGGACGCCGACCAACTCGCCACCCTGATCTACACCTCCGGAACGACCGGACGCCCCAAGGGCGTTCGCCTCGTCCACGACTGCTGGTCCTACCAGGCCGCAGCCCCGGTGATCACCGGCATGCTGAGGCCTGATGACATCCAGTACCTCTGGCTGCCCCTGTCACACGTCTTCGGGAAGACGCTCATCTGCGGGCAGATCGCCACCGGGCACGTCATGGCGGTCGACGGACGGGTCGACCGGATCGCGGAGAACCTCGCCACGATCCGTCCCACCGTGCTGGCAGCGGTGCCGCGCATCTTCGAGAAGCTCCACAACAGCATCGTGGCCGGGGCACGGAGTCAGGGAGCGCGAAAGGAACGGGTCTTCCGTTGGGCCGCGCAGATCGCGCGCTCGTACGCCCGGTCTCGCCAAGCCGGCGCGCGCGGCGGCAGTGTCGCCCTGATCTTGCGTGCCCAGCATGCCCTGGCCGACCGACTCGTGTATCGATCCGTCCGCGCGGTCTTCGGTGGGCGGCTTCGTGTCGCGGTCTCCGGTAGCGCTGCGCTCGCACCGGACATCGGTTACTTCTTCATCGGCGCCGGCGTACCGATCGTCGAGGGCTACGGGCTCACCGAGACAGCTGCCGGATCGACGGTCAATCGGGACCACGCGATCCGAATCGGGACGGTCGGCACTCCCTACCCCGGCACCGAGACACGCATCGCCGAGGACGGGGAGGTCCTCCTCCGCGGCCCCAGCGTGATGCGCGGCTACCACCAACTGCCGGACCAGACCGCCGAAGTGCTCGAACCCGACGGCTGGTTCCACACCGGCGACATCGGCGCACTGGACGCCGATGGATACCTGCGGATCACAGATCGCAAGAAGGACCTCCTCAAAACCTCCGGCGGCAAGTACATCGCCCCGAGCGAGATAGAGGGCCGACTCAAGGCCCTCTGCCCCTTCGTCAGCACTGCGGTCGTCATCGGAGACCAGCGCAATTACTGCACGGCTCTGATCGCACTGGACGCTTCCGCACTGATGCCCTGGGCCGTTGAACGGGGCATCGCGGGCGAGTACGCCGCCGTGGTGGCCGCTCCCGAGACCCGCAACCTCGTCGACAGCCACATAGTCACTCTCAACGAGGGGCTCCAACGGTGGCAGACCATCAAGAAGTTCACCCTGCTGCCCCGCGACCTCGACGTCGAACACGGCGAGCTGACCCCGAGCCTCAAGGTCAAGCGGGCCGTCGTGGCCCACAGCTACGCCGAGCAGATCTCCGCCATGTATGACGACCGAGAGGAGTCGAGAACGTGACGCTGGACAGGCAACGAGTCGCCGCGCTGCGGGACTGCGTACAGAAGACCATCGACGAAGGTCGCGCCCCCGCAGCTCAGTTCGCGCTCGCCCAGAACGGCGAACTGCTGGAGTTCGAGACACTGGGGGAGGCGAACAATAGTGATCGCTTCTGCCTCTTCTCAGCCACCAAACCCGTCGTCGCCGCGCTCGTCTGGCAGCTGATGGGTGAGGGGCTGCTCGACCTCGCCGACCGAGTCACCGACGTGTGGCCGGAGTTCGGTGCGCACGGCAAGCACGCCATCACGCTGGAGCATGTACTTCTGCACATGTGCGGGTTCCCCAATGCCACGATCGACCAGCAGCACATCACCACCCGTGAGGCACGTGCCGCACAGATGCAGGACTGGACCTTGCAATCCGAGCCTGGCAGCCGGTACGAGTACCACGCGACCTCGGCCCATTGGGTGCTCACGGAACTCGTCGCACGCGTCACCGGACAGGACTTCCGTAGTGCCCTGCGGACGCGCGTACTCGATCCACTCGGTGTGGACCGCCTCGAAGTGGGTGTGCCCACCGAGCGGCAGGGTGACATCAAGAGGTGTGTCATCACGGGTGAGTACGGGGACTTGGACGCGCTGCAAGAGATCCTCGGAGTGACGGTCGATGCCTCCATGCTTGAGGCCATGCTCGGCGATGGAGTGAAGTACGCCAACGATGCCGAGCTGGTCGAGGTCGGCGTGCCAGGGGCCAGCGGGATCTCCGACGCCGCACAGGTGGCCCTGTTCTACCAAGGGCTCCTGCACAACCCGGACGAGATCTGGCGCCCGAAGGTCCTCCGCAAGGCCACCGGTGACGCCCGCGACCTCCCCACCAACCCACTCCCCGACAATCCGCAGACGCGCCGGACCGTCGGACTCTGCGTCGCAGGCAGTGACATGCGCGAACTGTCCCTGCCGTCTCGGCCTGAGCCCTTGTCCACGCGGCTCTTCGGGCGTCTCACCTCCCCGCGAACCTTCGGCCACCCCGGCGCCGGCGGGCAGATCGCGTGGGCCGACCCGGAGTCCGGCCTGTCCTTCGCGTTTCTCACGAACGGGATGGACCGAGACACCTTCGCCGGACTGGAAAGGGACACGACGCTCTCCACTCTCGCAGCCCGCTGCGTGAAGGTCTGACGAACCGGCCCGCAGCCCCCTCCATTCTCTCCCATGACCTGGAAGGTATTAATGCGACACCACTGGACCGCGCAGGTCATCGCCCCTGCCGAGGACATGCCAGTACCGGACGCGCCCGTCGGCCGACCGGCGGCGCTGCTGCGAGCCGAGTTCACCGTCCGGCGCCCCGTGGCTTCGGCGGAGCTGTTGGTCACAGCGCTGGGCGTGTACGAGTTCGAGCTCAACGGGCAGCTGGCCGGGGACCTCGTCCTTGCCCCGGGGTGGACCAGCTACCAGCACCGTCACCGCTTCCACCGCCTCGACGTGACCGCTCTGCTCAGCCAGGGAGTCAACGCCTGGGGCGCCCACCTGGCCGATGGATGGTGGCGGGGCCGACTCGGCTTCGGTGGCGGGCAGTTCGACATCTATGGATCGCAAACCGGGCTCCTCGCAGAACTCCACGTCACATACGCCGACGGCACCCGCGAGACCTTCCGAACCGGACCCGAATGGCGCTCGTCAGACGGACCTGTCACGGCCGCAGGCCTGTACGAGGGGGAGCATCACGACGCCCGCAGGGAACGCACCGGATGGAGTCGCGCCGGTTTCGACGACTCCGCCTGGGCGCCCGTACAGGTACTGGACTTCGACACCACGCCGCTGTTCGAGGCCGACAGTCCGCCCGTACGGCGCATCGAATCCCTGGTACCGGCGTCGATCACAACCACGCCGCATGGCCACCCCCTGGTCGACTTCGGCCAGAACCTGACCGGCCGCCTGCGGATCCGTGTACACGGTGAGGCGGGACAGGTCATCACGCTGCGCCACGCCGAGGTCCTGGAGAACGGCGAGCTGTGCACCCGCCCCCTGCGCGAGGCCGCCGCCACCGACCGGTACACCCTGCGCGGTGAAGCCGACGGCGAGGAGTGGGAGCCGCGTTTCACCTTCCACGGCTTCCGCTACGCCGAACTCGCCGGATGGCCCGGCGAGTTGACGCCCGACGACGTCACTGCCCAGGTGCTGCACAGCGACTTGACCCGTACCGGCTGGTTCGAGTGTTCCGACCCGGAACTCAACCAGCTGCACGACAACATCGTCTGGGGCATGCGCGGCAACGTCCTTGACGTACCCACCGACTGCCCCCAGCGCGACGAGCGCCTCGGATGGACCGGTGACATTCAGGTGTTCGCGCCCACCGCGAGCTTTCTGTTCGACATGCGCGCCTTCCTACGCTCCTGGCTGCGCGACCTTGCGGCAGACCAGAGCGCCAACGAGCACGGAATCCCTCGCATCATCACCCCATTCCTCCCCCTCGCCGTACCCGGAGGCCTGCCGACCGGCGGACTCGCGGTCGCCGGCTGGTGCGATGCCGCGGTCATCGTGCCCTGGGTAATGTACGAGCGGTACGGGGACGCCGGCGTGCTGGCCGAGCAGTACCCGTCCATGCGGGCCTGGGTGGACGCCGTCGAACACCTCACCACTCCCGAAGAGCGCGTGTGGGACAAGGGCTTCCAGCTCGGCGACTGGCTCGACCCGACAGCGCCCGCGGACCAACCGCTCCAGGCCATGACGCCGAACGCGCTCGTCGCCACCGCCTACTTCGCCCGCAGCGCCCACGTGTTGGCCCGCACGGCCGCCCTCCTGGACAGGAAGGACGACGCCGCGCGCTATCGGGCACTCGCCGACGCGGTACGCGACGCTTGGCGCGCACACTTCCACACCGGGGCAGGGATCCTGGAAGAGGAGACGCAGACCGCCTACGCCCTCGCCCTCTCCTTCGACCTGCTGACCGACGCCGACGAGCGGCGGGCAGCAGGCGACCGATTGGCTGCCCTGGTCGCCGAGCACGACCACCGGATCGGCACCGGATTCCTCGGCACCCCGCTGATCTGCGACGCCCTCGCGGACACCGGTCACCTCGGCACCGCCTACCGGCTCCTGCTCCAGCGCTCCTGCCCGTCCTGGCTCTACCAAGTGACCATGGGCGCCACCACCATCTGGGAACGCTGGGACAGCATGCTGCCCGATGGCAGCATCAACCCCGGCGAGATGACGTCCTTCAACCACTACGCGCTCGGCGCCATCGGCGATTTCCTGCACCGTGTGGTCGCCGGCCTGGCCCCCGCCGGACCTGGCTACAGCCGGATCCTGGTCCGCCCCCGACCCGGTGGCGGCCTCACGTACGCTCGCGCCGTCCATGAGACCCCGCACGGAACAGCCGAAGTCGCCTGGCGACTGGACGGCAACGAACTTGTCGTCGATGTGAGTGTCCCACCCGGGACCGATGCAACCATCGACCTTCCCGGCACCGAGCCGTTCTCCGCCGACGCCGGAACTCACACGTTCCGGACTCCCTATCGCACAGTGGAGGAGGCGCTGACGGCATGACCACGCTGAAGCCCGCAGAGCCGCACTTTGACGTCCCGTCAGTGCCGGGCACATCGGCGAAGTATCTCGGCGGTCCTCCGATGCGCCACTACATGCTGCTGTTCGCCCTGACCACGATCAGTTTCGGAGCGTTGTACTCGGGTCTTGGCAACATCCTTCTGCCGAGGCAGATCCAGGACATCGAGTTCACCCGGTGGTTCACCGGCCCCGATGCCTCGGCCAACCTGCAGGAACTGACCAACCTCAAGGCGCAGATCGCCCGCGGGGCCGCGACTGCGACCCCGACGCAGGAGCACCAGCTCCACCTGCTCGCGAAGTACGAATCGGCCAAGGCCGGCGGGCTATCCCTGGTGACCGGCATCGGCGTATTCGTCACTATGTTCATTCAGCCGGTGGTCGGTGTCCTCTCCGACCGGACCCGCTCCCGGTGGGGTCGCCGGGCGCCATGGATCGCATGTGGTGCCGTCCTGGGGGCGGCCCTCGTGCTCGGCCTGCGCTACTCGACGAGCATCGGCCTGATGATCGCGTTCTGGTCCCTCGCCCAAGTGGTCCTCAATATGGGCCAGGGCCCGCTCACCACCACTGTGGCCGACCGTGTTCCCGAGCAGCGGATCGGGGCGGTTTCCGGGTTGGCGGGATTGGGCGGATGGGCGGGAATCGCCTTTGGGGCCGTCGTGGCGGGCGCTCTGTTCGGGGCCATCGGGCTTGACAGCTACTACGTCTTCGCCATAGCCCTGGCCGTCATGGGTGTCCTGTTCGTATTGACCGTCCGGGACAGCTCCTCGACCGAGCTTGAGGTGCCCGCCGCCAAGTGGACCGACATTCTCAAGTCCTTCCTGATCCCACTGCGTGACGCGGACTACCGGATGGTCTGGATCGCCAAGGTCGTGATGCTCTTCGGGTACGGGGTCGCCACGGCCTTCGGCATCTACATGATGCAGAGTTACGTCCAGCCGGCCCTCAGCGCCGAGGAGGCCACCAGGCTCACACCCATCATGACCATGGTCGCGCTGCCCGGCACCCTGATCGCGATGGTCGTCGCCGGTCGGTGGTCCGACCGGATAGGACGCCGCAAGCCGTTCGTCATCTGGGCTTCCGTGTTGTGCGCCGCCTCCATGCTGGTGCCGTTGATCTGGCCGTCGCTGCCGGCGCTCTTCATCCAGAGCATTGTCGGAGGTGTGGCCATCGGCAGCTATCTCGTGGTCGACCAGGCGCTCTTCATCGATGTCCTGCCCGACAAGCAGGCGGCAGGACGCGATCTGGGCATGGGTGGTCTGGCGGGCAATCTGGGGCAGGCGCTGGCGCCCTTGGTCGGCGGCCAGATCGTGGCTCTCACCGGCGGCTACCGGATCGTGTGGCCGGTGGCCATGGTGTTGGTGCTGATCGCTGCCGCGGCCATCGTCCCGGTCAAGAAGATCAAGTGACCGCACGTACGCCTGCGCTCCACACTCGCTCGAACTCGGCTCGCCTCTTGAAGGATGCGTGATGACCACGACACCGAACCATCGACTCCATCCCGAACTTGCCAGCCGTATAGGTGACCTGGCGGCGTCGCCGCGGGTTGACGCGGAGGCCGTGGGGCGCCTGACAGACCCGGTCGGGCCCGCCGAGGGCTGGGATCTCCTCATCGAGGACCGTGACATCCCTGGGGCAGGGACGTCGATTCCCCTGCGCGTGTACCGCCCGCAGGCGAATGCCCCTGCGCGGCCCTGTCTGGTCTGGATGCACGGTGGTGCATGGGTCGCCGGAGACATCGACATGCCGGAGGCGCACGAGACGGCACGCGGCATCGCCGGCCGTGCCGACGCGGTCGTCGTCTCGGTCGACTACCGGCTGTGCGGAGAGGACGTGCATTTTCCCGCCCCGCACGACGATGTGATCTCGGCCTACCGGTGGGTCCGGGACCACGCTCAGGAGCTCGGCATCGACCCCGCTCGAATCGCTCTGGGCGGGGCGAGTGCCGGTGGAAACCTGGCGGCAGGAGCAGCGCTGCATCTGGGTGAGGACGGCGAGACCGTCTGGCAGACGTTGTTGGCCTACCCGCTGGTCCACGCGCCGATCCCGGAGCCTTCGGCTGAACTCGGTGCCGCGCTGGCCATGCTGCCCGAAGCCATACGTCTCCCGTCCGACGCTGTGCGGCAGGTGCTCGACCACTACCTGGGCGCCGCCGTCGACAGGATCCCGCCGCACGCGTTCCCCGGTCTGGCCGGCGACTTGCGTGGCTTCCCACCCACGTACATCGACATGGACGAGTTCGACAGTCTACGCAGCAGCGGGGAGCAGTTCGCCGACCAACTGCGAGCGGCCGGCGTGGAGGTGGAGCAGGTCACGACGCCCGGGGCCCTGCATGGGCATCTCAACATCGCGGGCTTCGCTCCTGCCCACGCCACGCTCGACCGGATGGCCGCCCGTCTGCGCAAGGGGTAAGAAGGCCCTACGGCGACGAGCCCGGCTCCCTCGCGAGGTACGGGGAGCCGGGCTCGATCGTGTCAGCGGGGTGTCGTCACCGCGAGGCACCCTTGGTGTCCCCGTCGGGGCATGTGGCGAAGAGATCTCGCGATTCGCTCTGCGGCGCCGACGAGTCGCTGAAGCGACAGCCGAAGGTGGGCGACGCGACGGCGCTCCGGTCGGTGAAGTCGTCGCCCTTGGGGCGAACGGCCTTGTTCCCGTGGGCGGTACGCTCCTTGACCCACCCCGTCAGGTCCTTCCATGCCTTGCCTACTTCGGCGTTGGTGAAGTCACAGTGGTTGGCGGCCCGGATTCCGCGCTGCACGAGCAGGCGCGACTGGCCGTTGGCGGCGACCTCCTTCGCGTATGTCTGCTCCATCGACAGGGGTACGAACAGGTCGCCGATGTCGTGCAGTGACATCACCGGTACGCGCGGGTTCCCCGTGATGCGCGGGATGCCGTTGAGGTCCATGCTGTTGCGCTCGTCCCAGCTGGCGGGCGCCACACGTTCGACGGTGTTGTTGATGTTCACCGGCGAGGTTGGTGTGTAGCGCGTGGACAGGTTCTGGGCCACCGACGGGCCACCGGGGGCGAAGGCCAGGAGCGCCGTGGCGTACATGCCCAACGCCCCATCCGCGCCAGGGCGTTGGCCACCGGAAAGGTCGGTGACCATCTTCTGGTACTGCTGGCCCGCCACGGTCGTCGGGTTACCGCCCGGTTTGAGGTCGGTGATGCCCAGACGCTTCTGGATGAGGGGGAGCGCGGTGCTCGCGTAGTCCTCGCCGGCCGGATAGGCATCGACCCCGGAGAGCGCCTGCGCGGTGACGTTCGCGTCCAGGTAGTAGTCGAAAAGGCGGTTGTCGCCGAGTTGACCGCACAGGGACAGCGCTCCGGCGTAGTAGTCCGGGTACTCCTCAAGGGAGCGAGCCACCACGTGACCGCCCATCGAGCCACCGACGATATAGGTGCGGCTGGGCCGGTGACCGAGCATGTTCGTTGCCGCGTACTCGGCGAGCGCCCGTGAGCTGCTGACACCGGAACCCGCGTCGTATCCGGTGGTCGGGAAACTCGACGCAGCCCAGGCATAGCCCTGCTTGAGGAGCGACTCGCGCAGACCGAAGGGCGGCGCGTCGACCGTGAGGACCTTGTTCGAGCCGGTGAATCCGTGCGCCCAGATGACCAGTTCGCCGTTCCACTTCGGTGGTACCTCGAAGTCGAACGCGGCGTGCTGGTGCATGCCCTGGATGACACGGGTGGGACCGCTGTCGGTCTGTATCGGAGCCAGGGGTGGGTTGTTGACGGTGTAGCCAGGCAGAGGCTGGGATCCGTCGCCCGGATCATCCGCGGCCGTCGCCTGTCCGCCGGCCCCGACGAGCAAGACGGTCGCTGCGCAGGCCGCGAACATGGACGCGCTTCTCCGAAGTCGCACAAGGATCTCCTTTGGTTGATGCACGAGTGACGAGCGGCAGCCGCCAAGACGCCGAGTGGGCAGCGTCAGGCCGGCTGCCGCTCCAGTGGAGGTTCGGCGGGTCGGTCAGATTCCGGGGACCGGGTGCTTGTTCCAGAAGCCGATCTTGTGCCGCTCCGCGACGTCGAATGTGCGGATGCCGTTCGACCCGGTCGCGAGGTGCAGGGCGTCGTTCGACTCCCGATAGGCGGGCCAGGCCGGCGACCCGTGACCGTTGGGGTCGCCCGTCGCCGCGAAGCGGGTCCAGTAGTCGACCATCTGATCGCTCAGAGCCTGCTGTTCCGGCGTCATTTCCCCCAGCAGGCCGGGGAAGACGTAGCTGGCCTCGGCGCCGTGGTACACGCCGAGGTTCAGGCCGGGGAACAGTTGGCGCACCGTGGTGTCGGCGAACTCGTAGACGTACACGGGCGCCTTCTGGCTGAGCACCTTTGCGCTCCGCAGGTACGAGCACCAACTCAGCAGCGACGGAATTCCGCAGTCGCTCATCACGGTGGACAGTGCCGTGAGGGGCGAGGAGTAGTCGGACACCGGGTACTTCGCCAGCACTGCGTCGGCGTCGTCGCCGTACCCCGCGCGGATTTGGCTCTTGTAGCTGTCAGCAGTGACGGGATTGCCCGCGAGGTCGAACTGAAGCGCCATGAACACGCTCGCCTCGTCGGTGTTGCCGCCGTAGATGGTGGGTATCGGTGGTCCCGGTCTGTCGGCGATCCCTTCCGCCGGCTGCTGAGGAAGGGTGCTGGTCCCCGCGAGCGGGGACCAGTTGAAATTGTCGCCGGTGACCGACGCCTTGAGGATCTCCGCGCTGCTCTTGCCGCGCAGACACGCGGCTGTCTCGGCGCCAGAACCTGTGCAGCCGGCCTGCTCCGTGAACCGGGCGTGGGACTTCTCGGCCTCGGGAAGCGTGCCGATCTTGGCGGTGCACGAGCCGCTCTCCATGATGGCCTTGTCGAAGAGGCCCACCGTGTCCGGTGAGGCGAGTTGGTAGCAGACGCTCATGGCGCCGGCCGAGCCGCCGAAAAGCGTGACGTTGTCAGGATCCCCGCCGAATGCCGCGATGTTGTGCTGCACCCAGCGCAGTCCGGCCTGTTGGTCCTGGAGCCCGAAGTTGCCTGAGCTGCTCTCGGAGGTGTCCAGACCGGGATGGCCCAGGAAGCCGAAGACGCCGAGCCGATAGTTAAGGGAGACGACGATGACGTTCCCGTCCGTGGAGAGGCGGCTCGCGTCGATGTCGCCGCTGCCTCCGGTGAACGAGCCGCCGTGGATGTACACCATGACCGGTCGTCCAGTCGGCGAACTCTCGGCGGACAGCGGAGTGGTGACATTGAGGAAGAGGCAGTCCTCGGAGCCCGTACTGGCCTCCGCGCTTCCCTGCACACAGGAACTGCCCTTCTGGGTGGCGTCGCGGATCCCGCTCCATGCAGTGGCGGGCCGCGGCGGTTTCCAGCGCAGGTCGCCCGTCGGCGGCGCGGCGAAGGGAATACCCTTGAACGTGCGGTAGCCATCGGTGACGTTCCCGCGCACCGCGCCCTTGTCCGTGGAGACGACCGATGGGTCGGCAGCGGTCTGGGCACCGGCCGGCGAGGCTGTCAGCAGGGCGGCGAGCACGGCGATCACGAGTGCGGCGGCTTCCACCAATCGCCCGGCCCGCCGCTCACCTGCCGGTCTGCGGCGATGCACTAACACGGTTCGACGTGGCGCGTTCGGCATGGTCGTCCTTCCTCGCGAGCTGGACCCGCGGTGGAGAGTAGGAGATGGTCGGTCGTGGCGGGGCTGAGGTGTGCCTGCCCGTCGGTCAGGTCCGGGGCGCTGTGAGCCCGAGTCCGGTGAGCCAGTCCTCGAACCGGTCCAGCCAGGTGTCGACGGACTTGCCGGTCTTGTTGAGGCCGAATCCGTGGCCGCCGTCGGCGTAGACGTGCGCCTCGACGGGACGGCCCGCGGACTGCCAGGCCCCGATCGTCCGCAACGCGTCGGGGAAGACCAGCGGGTCGTCGGCAGCCACCATCGAAAACAGCGGAGGTGCCTGCTCGGGAACCGGGCTGTGCTCGGTGAACCCGCAGTAGATTCCGGCGACGAAATCGGGGTTCTGGAGGGGGTCTTCACCGAGGACCGAGTTCGTGGCCAGGTAGCCACCTGCGGAGAAACCGAGGACCCCGACCCGGTCGGTGTCGATGTGCCACTCGCCGGCACGCTGCCGGACCGTCGCGAGAGCGCGGTGCAGGTCCGACAGCGCCAGGGCAGGCACGCCCCGCGACACATCGGTGATGGTGCGTGCGGGGGAGGGGCCCACGTGCTCGGGAGCCAGGTGCGACTGAATGTGCCGTACGAACTCGGCAGGTGTCGCGCCGCTGTAGGCAAGCCGGTAATTCAGGACGAAGGCGGCGATCCCGCGCCGGCACAACCACTCGGCGGCGTCAGCCCCTTCGCTCTGCGCCGACAGCATGATGAATCCACCGCCAGGCGCCACGACGGCCGCCGCACCGGTCGCCTTGGCGACACTGGGCAGGTACGGCGTGAGGGTGGGGACGACGACATTGCGCAGGGCGAGGCTGCCGTCGGGGCCGTGGAGGGCCTGTTCCTCGTGGGGCCAGTCCTCGGAGCCGGGAGCGGCACCCGGCCACAGGGGGAACGTGGCCGCGTGCTTGGCTGACGATGCGGTCTCGTCGGCGGTGAAGGGGGTGAACAGGGAGTCGAGGGCGGACTGCTCCGGCTGCGAGGATGCGCTGCTGGTGCCGTTGTCGGTCGTACTCATGAGGGCCTGGCTTTCGTGGTCGTGCAGGTGGGGCCGAATGCTTGGACGTGGACGCCGTTCAGTCCGTGGCGCACCGTGCGGCGTGGGACTCGATCTCGATGTGCCGCTGGAAATCGGCAAGGGCGTCACGGGCCATGCCGTTGACCAGCAGGCAGAACGACAGCCCGGTCGCGGGGTCGGCCCACGCGGTCTGTCCACCGAATCCGCCGTGTCCGAAGGCGCGTTCCGAGACAGTCGGCCCAAATGGTCGCATCGGCACGGTGAGCCCGAGCGAGGGGAATTCCAGTACGGAGCCGTCGTCGGGCCCCGTGACCATCACGCCGATGGTCCGGTTGGCGCCGGCGCCGCCTCGTAGTGGGTCGGGGAAGGAGTTGCGGATTTCACCGGTGGCCTGCGCGAGTACGTCTGGGTTCCACAGCCCCAACTCGTCATGCAGCAGGGCCTGGTAGAACATCGCCACGTCCGCGGCGCTGGAGAACGCGTTGCCGCCTGGAACGCCGACCGCGACCAGTTCAGGGTCGTTGGCGAGGAGCATCGCCTCTTGCATGTTGGCTTCCATGGCGTCGGCGTCCACGGGCGCTCCCGTCAGTTCCTGCATGGCCTCCACCGCGTGTGCACCGGTGGCGACGACACGATGGAAGTCGTTCTGCCGCGACTCCGCCACGCCCAGCTCAAGCCGGTCCAGGCCCAGCGGATCCAGGACACGGCTTCGCAGCGCCTGCCGATGATCCTGGCCTGTCACCCGGCTGACGACTTCAGACAGCACCCAGTGCGCGGAGGTGCCGTGGTACTCGTAGCGGGTGCCGGGCTCCCACTCCGTCTTCCAGTCCTCCATCTGCGCGGCCCGGCTGTCGCGCGCGGTGATGAGGTCCCGGTCGATAGTGGCGGTGGGGAACCCACCGGTGTGCAGCAGGACTTGCTCGAGCGTGATGTCGTCCTTGCCGTTGGCGCCGAAGCGCGGCCATATGTCGGCGATTCGGGTGTCGAGACGGAGGAGTCCCTCACCGATCAGTTGCCACACCAGGGAGGCGAAGACCGGCTTCGTCGCCGAGAACAGGCAGAACCGGTCGGAGTCGGAAGTCTGGCCGAACGATTCGACTGCCTGGAGTTCGCCGTCGCGGGCCACCGCGAACTGGGCCGCCGGCCAGGTGCCGTCGTCGACGGCGGACTGCACGCAGGCCCGCAGCGCGGTCAGATGCTGGTTGTTCAGATTCATGAGTGGCACTTGTCTCCTTATGGGTTCAGCCGGTGAGGGCGTCACAGCTGCCGGAGGGCTTCGCGGGGCGCAGAGTGTGCGGTTCGCCGGAATGGCCGGAGGCCGGGTCGAAGAGGTGGCAGGCGAGCCGGGTTTCCTTATGGGCGACCTCACGTGGACGCCGTGTCCCGCAGATGGCTTCCGCCTGCGGGCAGCGCGAAGCGAAGGGGCAACTGTCGGCTCCGTCAGCGTGAATCTGCCCGCGCGCAGCTGTGGCTGCCGCGATCCGTGTCTCCCGCCGAGCCCGCTGCGTGGCGACATCGGCCACGGGGGCGGACGCCTGCAATGCCTGCGTGTATGGGTGTTGAGGTTCAACGCTGACCGATTGCGAGGTTCCGCTCTCCATCGTCCGCCCCTGATAGAGGACCGTGATCCGGTCGGCGATGTGCCGGACCACGGCCAGATCGTGGCTGATGAACAGGTAGGCAAGGCCCCGCTCGGCCTGCAGGTCGGCCAGCAGGTTGAGCATCTGCGCCTGCGTCGACAGGTCCAGTGCGCTGGTGGGTTCGTCGCAAACGATCAGGTCGGGCTCGGCTGCGAGGGCCCGGGCGATGGCGATGCGCTGCCGCTGACCGCCGGAGAACTCGTGCGGATATCGGTCGGCAGCAGCAGCGGGCAGTCCGACCCGATCCAGCAACTCGCCTGCCCGGCCGCGGCGTTCGGCGCGTGACAGCCGGTCGCGTGCCGCGAGTGCCTCCACCACGCTCTCGCCCACCATGCGGGCCGGATTCAGGGAGCCGTTCGGGTCCTGGAAGACCGTCTGGATCCGTCGCACGGCCTGCCCGCGGTCGACCGCGGGCAGGTGGCCGATGTCGGCCCCGTCGAAAACGATCCGACCGTCAGTGACCGGTACCAGGCCCAGCACGGCCCGGCCGAGCGTGGTCTTGCCGGACCCGGACTCGCCGACGAGTCCGACCGTCTCGCCGCGTGCGACGGTGAGCGAGACGGCGTCCACCGCGGGCGGCCGTCCGGGATAGGCGACGGTCACCCGCTCGATCGAGAGCAGATCGCTCATCGCTGTGCCTCCATGGTGAGTTCCCGAACGCGGACGCAGCGCGCGGCATGGTCGTCGGTGGTCGTCAGTAGCTCGATCGGAGCCGACCTGCACTGGTCCTGCGCGAAGCCGCACCGGCCCGCGAATCGGCACCCCGTGGGCCAGTCGCGCGGCTGTGGGACCACGCCGGCGATAGCCCGCAGTCGTTGCGTTCCGGCGGCCGCCTCGGGGGTGGCCGCCAACAGGCCGGCCGTGTAGGGATGTTGAGGTGTGGACAGCACCTCCGAGACCTCGCCCTGTTCGACGACCTGGCCGGCGTACATGACAGCCACTCGGTCACAGACATCGGCCACCACTCCGAAGTTGTGAGTCACCAACAGCAGGGCCATGCCCCTTTTGTCCTTGAGAGCGCGCAGCAGGTCGAGGATCTCGGCCTGGACCGTGACGTCGAGGGCGGTCGTGGGCTCGTCGGCGATGAGGAGCTGCGGCTCGCCGGCGAGCGCGATGGCAATGGCTACGCGCTGAGCCATGCCGCCGGATATCTGGTGCGGGTAGCTGGCGGCGGTTCTTTCGGGGGCGGCGATGCCCACCTCGTCGAGCAACTCCAGACAGCGACGATGCACGTCGGCTCGTGGAATACCCGCAGTACGTCGGAGCACTTCCCGTAGCTGACTGCCCACGGTGAAGGAGGGATCCAGCGCCGTCATGGGTTCCTGCGATACAAGGCCGACTCGACGCCCGCGTACGCGCGCCAGTTGACGGTCCCGCAGTCCGACGAGCTCCTCACCGGAGAACCGGACCGAGCCGCCGGTGACGGCGCCCGGGCTGGGTATCAGACCGGGGATCGCCAGGGCGGTCATGGACTTGCCGCACCCGGACTCGCCGACCAGGCCGACAGTCTGCCCGGCGGCAACCTCCAGGTTGACGTGGTCGAGTACGGGTTGGACCGTACGTTGCCCCGGCACGGGGAAGGACACGGTGAGGTCCTGGATCGCCAGCAGCGGCTCGGCCCTGGTCGCATGGGAAGCGGGCGGGGACGGTGCACGGGCGGGCGGTACGGGACGGACTCGGGCCGAGGTTCGCGTTCCGGGGATCAGCGAACGCGCCGAGGTTCCCAGGAAGTTCAGGGCCATCACGGTCAGAATCAGAGCCAAGCCGCCGGGCACCATGAGCCACGGTTCCTGAGTGATGTTCTGGCTCGCCTCGAAGATCATCTGACCCCAGCTGGGCTGCTCGGGATCACTGCCGAGTCCGAGGAAGGACAGCGAGGCCAGAACCACCACTCCGGCGGCCATCCCGATCACGGCTTGCACCAGGATCGGCGCAGCGACGACCGGCAGGATGTGGCGGAACAAGATCCGCCGCCGCGGCTGCCCGGCCAGTTGTGCGGCATCGACATACAGCTCGTTCCTCACGGCCCGGGCCAGATTTCGGGTAAGCCGCAGGACCCCGCCGGCCGAAACGAAGCCGAGCACGGCCATCAACAGTGCGGTGTTCTGTGGATAGATGGCGGATAGCGCGATCAGCACGACGAATGCCGGGAGCGCGAAACTCAGGTCTGCCAGCCAGGACAGCACGCGGTCCGTTGCCTTTCCGGAGAATCCGGCGACCAGTCCGGCCGGCACGCCGACCACCAGCGAGACACCAGTGGCCAGGGCTGCACCCCACAGGAGGTCACCGCCGCCGAACATCAGCCGGGACAGCACGTCGCGGCCCAGGCCGTCCGTGCCGAGCAGATGCTCGGCGGAAGGCAGCTGATGGACGTCGGCGAGATCCTGAGTCAGCGGATCGTGCGGGGCGAACCAGGAGGGGAAGGCACTGACCACGCAGAGCGCGACGATCCAGAGCAGGGAAAGCGCGGCGACCGGGGACCGGAACATGCCGAGCCATGTGCGGGGCTTCATGTGCGCTCCCTCGCGCGGGGGTTGAGGGCAGTCGCCCCCACGTCGGTCAGAAGATTGACCAGCACGACGAAGACGGCGAGCAGCAGCACAATGCCCTGCACCACGGGCACGTCATGCTGGTTCACGCTGTTGAGCATCACGCTGCCGAGACCCGGCAGGTTGAACATCTGCTCGATGATGACCGTTCCGGCAAGCAGCCCCAGCAGCTGGAAGCCGATCGTCGTCAGGACTGGTGGCATGCAGTTGCGCAGCGCGTGCCTGTAGAGCACCGAACGGTGAGGGAGGCCGGCGGCGCGGAGCGTGCGGATGTAGTCCTTGGCCAGAACGTCGACCATCGCGCTGCGCACCTGAAGAGCCAGGACGACGAGCGGGCCGATCGCCAGAGCCACCACCGGAAGGATCAACGACTGCAGCCACTGACCCGGCGATGTCAGCGACACGTAACCGGCCGGCGGCAGCAGACTGGCCTTCACCGCGAGCACCAGGATCAGGCCCAGACCGAGCCAGAAGTTCGGCAGCGCGATGATGAGCCCGGCGGCGCCCTGGACGAAGCGGTCGATCCAGCCGGGGCGAAGCGCCGCGTACGTACCGAGCGCGATGCCTCCCACCACGATCACCAACAGGGCAAGTGCCGCCAGGGACAGAGTGACGGGCAGCGCGCCGGTGAGCGTGTCCACGACCTGCGACCGGCTGACCCACGACGCGCCGAAGTCGCCCTGCACGGCGTTGCCGAGCCACGTTCCGTACTGGGTGAGGATCGGCCGGTCCACGCCGATCGACGCGTTGAAGTCGGCAATCTGTGCGTGGCTCGCGTCCTGACCGAGAATGAAACTACCGGGGTCGCCAGGCACCAACTGTTCGAGGAAGAAGGTAGCCGTCGCGACCACGAACAGCATGGGAACGGCCAGTCCGAGTCGGGTGAGGGCCAGCCGGGGCATGGGCCGCATCACTTCTCCTGCGTCGGCCGGAACGTGTAGAGCGGACACACCGAGCGCTGTCCGATCTCGCACGTGACCTTCTTGCCGGTGACGTAGATCGTCGGGTTGTGACTCAGGATCATGAACCAGGCCTTGTCGTTGACCGTGGTCACCAACTTCTCGGCGGCCGACTTTCGGGTGTCGGCCGGGGCTTCCTGCGCGGTCTTGAGCTGTGCCTGGATCTCGGGATCTGTCGAGCGATTGAAGTTGCCCGGGCCCTTGGGAGCGAGCAGCTCCGACATCGACTGCAGGGGCGGCACCATGGTGTAACTGAAGCCGGACGCAGCCCACTTGCCCGAGCGCAGCTGTTGCGCGTAGTCACTGGTGCGCGTCGCGATCTTCATCTTGACGCCGACCTTGCGGAGGTAGCCGGCGACGGCCTGGGCCATCGGATCGTCGGCGCCGCTCATGTACGTGAAGGAGAAGCCGTTCGGGTAACCGGCCTCGGCCAGCAGCTTCTTGGCCTTCTTGGGGTCGTACGTGTACTTGGCGTTCGCCGTGGCGTCGAAGCCATCGATTCCCTTGGGGACGATCAGAGAGGCCGGCTTGCCGATGCCGTGGAAGACGGCCTTCTGAATCGCGGCACGGTCTACGGCATGGTTGAGCGCTTGGCGCACCTTCACCTTGCCGAGCGCCGGCGAGATCTTGCCGGCCCGGTCATTGAGCCAGACCCCGCTGACCGTGGTGGGCGACGACGTGTGGATGTTCAGCCCTGCGGCGCGGTCGCTGCCGAGGAAGGACATCTGTCCGACTCCGGCCTGTACTTGACCTGCCTTCATCGCGTTGTCCAGGGCTTGAACGGAACTGTAGTTGCGCATCGTGAGCTTCTGGTACGGGTAGTCGTTCGCGTCCCAGTGGCCGGCCCGCCGGGAGAAGTTCCATTCCTGACCGGACGTTGCCTGGGTCAGCTTGTACGGACCGCTCCCGTCGGGCTTCGCCTTGAGCGAGCTCGGATGCTTGAGCGCCTTGGGGTTGACGATGTAGCCACCGCCGGTGGCGAAGTCCGTCGGCAGATCGGGCTGCGGCGTCGGGGACTTCAGCTCCAGCGTGGTCGGGTCGACCACCGTGCTCGTCAACGCGGCAATGTAGCCGGTGCGTTGGCCAGCAGGTACGGCCTTCTTGGCGTAATCGAAGTTCGCCTTCACTGCTGCGGCGTCGAGTGGTGTGCCGTCATCGAATTTCACCCCCTTGCGCAACTTCAGCACCATGGTCTTGGGGTCCGTGTACTTCCACGACGTCGCCAGGCTCGGGGTGACCTTGCCATTCGGTGTGACGTGTGTCAGAGAGTCGTAGACCATCTGGTTCATGATGATCGTCGGGTTGTCGCCCGACGGTGACAACCAGGGATCGAACGAGATCAGCGGCCCGAACGTCGTGGCGAACGCCAGGCTGCCCGCGTTGGACTTGTTCGCGGCGGCTCCTGACTCGTCCGTGCAGGCGGAGACGCCGATGAGTGTGGCCGCGGTGGCGGTCGCTGCCAAGAGCCGAATTCTGCGCATGGTTTCCGTTCTTTCCATCGTGGTGTCCGGGGGCGAGGCGGGGTTGTCCCGTCGTGGGACCCGGTGTGCGGTTGGGGTGGAACGATTCAACGAGGCAGGCGGAGGAGCACTGGTGGGGTGCTTTTCGAGGCTCCGCGGAGAGTGGTGCGCCGAGGTGGCGGTGTGCTCAAGGCCCGGGGAGCGGAAGGTCTAGCGGACCGTGGAGTGCGCTACTTATACGTAGAAGCGAAACGTGGGGGTAACGTAGCTGCCCGCTAGAAGTGGCACAAGAGGTCGGCTCGAAGAATCCCGGGGGAGACTCGATGGCGAGGGAACGACGCGTCACGGCCACGGACGTGGCCCGGGAGGCGGGAGTCTCACAGCCGACCGTCAGCTACGTGCTCAACAACGTCGGCAACCAGAAAATCTCCGCCGAGACCAAGGCGCGCGTCTACGCCGCGGTGGCGAAGCTGGGATACACGCCCTCAGCTGCCGCTCGCACCCTGCGTCTGGGGCGTAGCAACGTCGTGCTGTTGCTGCTGGCGGACGTACCGCTCGGCCACACGGCGATCGAGCTGATCGAGCACCTCACCGAGGACCTGGAACGTCACGGTCTGACCGTCATCACGCGGATCGAAGCCGGACAGTCGACCAACACGCTGTGGGCGGATGTCGCGCCCCGCGCCGTGGTGCTGTTCGCCCCGCTCGACGCCGAGCGGCGCGCTCAGATGGAGGCCGTCGGCACTCACGTTGTCAACGTCTGGCACCCGGGACTCGACAACGGAGAGGACGACCCTCTGGCTCGCTCGCAGTCCCGGGTGGGGCTGCTCCAAGTCGGCCACCTCGCGGGGCGTGGCCACCAAGCCATCGGGTACGGCGCGCCCACGGACCGTCGGCTGCATGACTTCTACGAGTTGCGTCTGGAAGGCGTCCGGCGCGCCTGCGTTGAACGCGGCCTCTTCCCACCGGCCGTACGCGAGGTTCCACTTGACGTCGTCTCGGCGGCCGAACATGCCCGGCGATGGGTCGCCGAAGGCGTCACGGCAGTCTGTGCCTTCAACGACGAGGTTGCCTTTGCGCTGCTGGCAGGGATGCGGGCCGCGGGACTGTCAGCGCCCGATGCCCTGGCTGTCATCGGTGTCGACGACATCCCGTTGGCGCCATTCGCCGCACCACCGCTGACCACCGTCAACCAGCACCTGGCGACGGTGGCCGCCGAGCTGGCCGAGTCGGTCCTGCACGGTCTGGAACACCCGAACCAATTTCCGCGCCGACAGAGCGAAGTCGCCCGAGTGGTCATCCGCGAGTCGGCCTGACGGATCAAAGCGCTTGAACAGAAGTGCAGTTGGTGGCTGCGCAAGTGTTCATTGTCAGCGCATTCTCATGCACTGCTGCCGGTGCCTAACGTTGCGGCGGCCACAGTCACCGCCACCTTTCGACGGTGCGTCGGGCGCGTTCCGCGCGCGGCCCCGGCACCGTCATGGCAGATTCCGAGGAGAGGCCATGAGATCCGTCATCGCGGCCGCATCAGCACTCGCCGTACTCACGGTGCCCGCCGCATTCTCCGCCCCGGCAGTCGGCGCCACCGCCCGGGCCCCCGAGGCGTGTGCGGCACTCGCGGGATCGGCAATCCCCGCCAAGTCGCTGGGGCTTCCCACTTCAGGAGGACGCGTCACGGGGGCGAAGACGGTGCCTGCCTCGGGGACCGGCTCCGCGTCGATCGGTGAGTACTGCCAGGTCGACGCGGAGCTGCTTCCCGTGGACCCCGAAGCCCCGAGCATCCAGATGCGGGTCGCGTTGCCGGCCGAGTGGAACCGCAGGGCCTTCATGTTCGGAGGGGGCGGATACGACGGGTCGATTCCGCCGCTCACCGACAACATTCCCTTCGGAGCGACGGACAAGGCCACTCCGCTCGGCCGCGGCTTCGCCGTCTTCGCCAGTGACTCCGGCCACCAGAACGTGCCGGGAGACACCAACTCCGGCTCCTTCGGTGTCAATGACGAGGCAGTTCGCAACTTCTCAGGAGACGCCCTCAAGAAGACCCGCGACGCAGCGATGTTCCTCATCGCCAAGCACTACGGCATGCGGGCGGAGCACTCCTACTTCGCGGGCGGATCCAGCGGCGGCCGGGAGGCACTGGCGGTGGCGCAGCGCTGGCCCCGCGACTTCGACGGGGTGATCTCCGTGTACCCCGCGGGCAACGCCGCCAGCCTCGACCTCTGGTTCGGCTACATGGCGCAGGTCCTTCAACGGCCCGGCGCTTTCCCTAATACGGCGAAACAACAGCTGGTCTACGACCACGTCATGCAGACCTGCGACGGTGACGACGGAGTGCGCGACGGCATCATCTCCGACGAGGCAGGCTGCGACTTCGATCCGCGCGTACTGCGGTGCCCCGACGGCGAGGACGCCGGTGACCAGTGCCTGTCGGACCCCCAGATCAAGGCGATCCAGGACCTGTCTTCACCTGTCGACTGGGGGTACAAACTCGGCAGCGGCGAGCGCGGATACCCCGGCCTGCCCTACCTGTCGGGCGCGAACGTGGCGACGCCGGTGTTCTCGATCGGTAACAAGCCACCATCGCAGCCCGTGGACATCCTCAACAGCTTCGGCATCCACTTCTGGGATCAGTGGGTCAAGTACTTCGTCACCCGCGATCCCGGCTACGACTCCCTGAAACTCGACCCCCGCAACCCCGGGAAATGGAAGGCGCGCATCAGCGAACTGGCCGGCATGCAGGACGTCAACGACTCCGACCTCTCCGCTTTTGCCAAGGCCGGAGGGAAGCTGCTGCTCCTGCACGGCACTGCGGACCCGATCGCCAGTCACCGGTCCACCGCCCAGTACTACCAGCGTGTTCGCTCGACGATGGGGGAGCGGGCGACCTCGAAGTTCCTGCGGATGTACACCATCCCCGGTGCGGGCCACGGCGGGTTCACGCCCTTCTCGCCCAGCTGGGACTCGGTGACAGCCGTGCAGCGGTGGAGCGAGGAAGGACGAGCACCGCACAACGCTGTCGTGTCCGACACCAGCACCGCGACCGCCGGCCGCACTCGGCCCCTGTGCTCGTACCCGGAGTGGCCCAAGTACGACGGATCGGGCGACCCCGACCAGGCCGGAAGCTTCACCTGTGTCCGTTCCTGAGCGTGGCCCGCGCGGTCGTCACGCGTCCGAAGAGCGCGGAAGGGAGACGCCTGCCTCCATCTTCCGCATGGTGTGCATGAGTTGGTCCACCATGGCGGCCACTGCCGGTCGACGGAGGGTGTCCTCACGGGTGACCAGCCAGTAGTCCATCTCCAACTCGACCTCGTCGGGCAAGAGCCTGACGAGGTCGCTGTAGCGGGCCACCATGAAGGTCGGCAAGAGTCCGATGCCGCCCCCGGCGCGCGTGGCCTCGATGTGGGCGAACACATTGGTGGAGGTCACCGCGTCGCGCATCTCCGGGAGATAGCGGCGGCCCACGTCGAGGTCGTCGACCTGAAGCATCGAGGAGATGAAGTAGATCAGGCGGTGCCGGGCCAGGTCATCCAGGCCGCTCGGTGAACCGTGGCGGCCGAGGTAGTCGCGGGTCGCGTACAGGCCGAGAATGTAGCCGCCGAGCCGAAGGGCCTTGGCGCGCACCACCCGCGGCTCGCCGACGACGATCTCGATGTCCACACCGGACCGGTTCTGGGCCGCGCGCCGAGTCGCGGAGACGATCTCGACACTGATCCCCGGGTGCGCCTGGTGCAGGCGGGCCGCCGCGGGTGCCGCGATGAACGTGGAGAACCCGTCCGTGGCGGACAGCCGGACTACGTCCTCGATCTCCGCCCCGACCTCGGACCCGGACTCCAGCTTCTGCAGCACGCCATCGACCTGTTCCGCGGCGGCGACCGCACGCTGCCCGAGCTCGGTGAGCTCCCATCCGGCGGCCGCACGCACCAGCAGCCGCCCACCGACCGCTCGTTCCAGCGCGGTGATCCGGCGCGAGACGGTCACCTGATTCACGCGCAGCGTCTCCGCCGCCCTGCTGAACCTGCCGCTGCGCGCGACCTCCAGAAGGACGAGGAGGTCGTCGGCGCTCGGTCGCGAGGTCTGCATATGCACATTATTGCAGGGCGACACTGCGAATCAGGCGCCTCACGACACATTGACCACACATTCCTGTCGATCGACACTCAGTCGCATAGCCCCGGCTGGCGGCTCCCGCCGCTCCCCACAGCCGCGCCGCTCGTCCGATCGCGGCCCGCTCTCCACCGCCGCGACACGCCCGGACGGCGCCCCTGGCACCCGACCACGGACAGGAATCCCCATGTCCTCTTCATCCGCACCGGCCGCCGCCCGCGGCCCCGCCCTGCGGCGCGTCGTATACGCGTCCATGGCCGGCACGGTCGTCGAGTGGTACGAGTTCTTCCTCTACGGAACCGCAGCGACACTGGTCTTCGGCAAGCTGTTCTTTCCGCCGGGCGAGAGTGAGCTGGACGGAATCCTCGCCGCGTTCATCACCTACGCCATCGGCTTCGCCGCCCGCCCCCTGGGGGACTCGTCTTCGGCCACTTCGGTGACCGCTACGGCCGCAAGACGCTCCTGCAGGTCAGTCTGATCCTCGTCGGCGTCGCGACGTTCGGGATGGGCTGCATCCCCAGCTACGACTCCATCGGCTACGGGGCGCCTGTGCTTCTCGTCGTCCTGCGCTTCGTGCAGGGTTTCGCGGTGGGCGGTGAGTGGGGCGGGGCCGTGCTGCTGGTCGCCGAACACAGCCCCGATGAACGGCGCGGCTTCTGGGCGAGCTGGCCGCAGGCGGCCGTCCCCGTCGGGAACATGCTGGCCACGGTCGTCCTGCTGGTCCTCACCTCAACGCTCTCCGACGAGGCATTCCTCTCTTGGGGCTGGCGCTTCGCCTTCTGGCTCTCCGCCGTGATCGTGCTGATCGGCTACTACGTCCGCACACACGTCACTGACGCCCCCGTGTTCCAGGCCGCACAGGCCGAAGCTGCGAAGCGGGCCGACGCTGGGCATGGTGTGTTCGAGGCCGTGCGGCGCTACCCGCGCGGCGTGCTCACCGCGATGGGACTCCGGTTCGCCGAGAACCTCATGTACTACCTGGTGGTCACCTTCTCGATCACCTATCTGTCCGTCGTCGTGGAGACCGGAACGCAGCGCATCCTGCGGCTGCTGCTGATCGCCCACGCGGTGCACTTCGTGGCGGTTCCCCTGGCCGGCGCCCTGACCGACCGGATCGGCCGCCGCCCGGTGTACGGGGCGGGCGCCGTCCTGGCCGCGGGGTGGGGCTTCGTCGCCTTCCCCATGATGGACACCGGACACGACGCGGTGATTCTCGCGGCCATCATTCTCGGCCTGCTCGTGCACGCGCTGATGTACGCGGGGCAGCCGGCGCTGATGGCGGAGATGTTCCCCACTCGGATGCGCTACTCCGGGATCTCGCTCGGCTATCAGGTCACCTCGATCGTCGCCGGCTCGCTCGCGCCGATCATTGCGGTCGCCCTGCTGGAACGGTTCGACAGCTCCACTCCGATCGCCCTCTACCTGGCTGCCGGGTCCGTTCTCACGCTCGTCGCCGTCATCGCCGCTCGTGAGACGCGTGGCATCTCGCTCGCGTCCCTCGACCGTGACATCACACCCGAAGCACACAAGGAAGTCCGCGCATGAACTCCCGCACCTTTCAGCACACTTGGGACTCGGCCGTTCAGCACCACACCGACCGTCCCTTCCTCATCTTCCGCGCCGAGTCCGGAGACGTGACCACGTGGACGTACGGGGAGTTCGACGCGGTGGTGGCCCGAACTGCGGGTGCATTGCGGTCCATTGGAGTCGAGCCCGCGTCCCCGGTGCACGTGGCGCTCCGCAACTGCCCGGCGTTCGTGGCATTGTGGCTCGCGGCGGCGCGGCTCGGCGCCTGGCTGGTGCCCGTCGACCCGGCGTCCGCGCCCCGCGACATCGCCGGTCAGGTCCGACGGGTGCGCCCTGCCGTCGGGGTGTGCGCCACGGCCCGCGCGGATGCCTACCGTGAGGGGGCGGGCGACCAGGTTCCCACCGTCCTGGCGCTGGCGGAGGACGCCTCCGACGTGGCCGCCGGCGACGGCCCGCTGAGCTGCCCGAACCCGGTGACGAGCCCCGCACCCGTGCGGCCCGAGGACCGGATGGCGGTGATGTTCACCTCCGGCACGACCTCCGAGCCCAAGGGCGTGGACCTCACCCAGGCCAACTACGCGCACGTCGCGACCGTCATGGCCGAGGCGGCACAGCTGCGGCCACACCACCGATGGCACGTCACCCTGCCCCTGTTCCATGCCAACGCCCAGTACTACTGCTTCGCACCAGCGATCGCCGTCGGCGCGAGCGTCGCCCTGAGCGCCACCTTCAGCGCCTCCCGCTGGCTCCGGCACGCCCGCGAACTGGAGGTCACCCACGCGAGTCTGTTCGCCGCACCGATCCGGATGATCCTGGCACGGACCGCACCAGACGAGACACCGCTCCACCTGGAGCACCTTTGGTACGCACAGAGCCTCGGAGTCGAGCACTACGAGCAGTTCGCCCGCCTCGTCGGCACCCGGCCCCGCCAGCTCTACGGCATGACCGAGACCGTCGCGATCGTCAGCGCCGATGCCGGTGCGCGAGCAGTCCATGACGTGATCGGTACGCCGGTCGCGGGCCGGCACATTCACGTCGTGGACCCGGTCACCGGAGAGGAGGCGGCTCCGGGTGCTCCAGGAGAACTCCACGTACTCGGAACGCCCGGGCGTGACCTGTTCTCCGGCTACCTCGACGACGAGAAGACCACGACCAGGGCCTTCAGTCCTGCGCCGGAAGGCACCTGGTTCGCGACCGGTGACCTGGTCTCCCGCGACGCCGACGGGGTGTTGCGCTTCACCGGCCGTGTCGACGACGTCATCAAGGTGTCGGGGGAGAACGTCAGCCTCAGTGAGGTCGAGGCCGCGGTGGCACAGGCGCCCGGCGTCCTTGAAGCGGCAGTCGTCGGCGCCATGGACCCCGTACGCGACAAGGTCCCCGTCGCCTACATCGTCGCCCGCGACCCGGCCGAACCGCCGCGCGAGGAAGAGCTGGTGCGGTGGGCCACGCGCAACCTCGCGCCCGCCGCCCGGCCACGCGCCTGGCACCTCATTGAGGAACTTCCCCGCACCAGTGTCGGCAAGGTCCGCCGCTTCCGCGTCGGCCGTTGACACACACCCACCACCTCACAGGAGCACCACCGTGAACGCCATCTCCGCACCACAGGAACAGCCCGGTCGCGTCGCACTGATCACCGGAGCCGCACAGGGCATCGGCGAGGCCATCGCCACCCGCTTTGTCGCCGATGGAGACATCGTCGTCCTTCTGGACATCGCCTCCGCCGTCAAGGACACCGCCAGCCGCATCGGGGCGGCGGACGCCCTTCGCGTTGACGCACGAGACATCCCCGCACTGCAGTCGGCCGTGCACGAGGTCGCTAAACGGTTCGGCCGGCTTGACGTGCTCGTCAACTGTGCTGGTACGTGTGGACGCGAGTCCTTCGAGGACCTCAGTCTCGACACCTGGCACCGCGACATCGACACCAACCTCACCGCGACGGCGTTCGCCTGCCAGGCGGCGGTCTTCCCTCACATGAAGGAGCAGGGAAGCGGTCGCCTGATCAACATCGTCTCGGTCTCCGGCAAACTCGGCGGCATCGGCCCGGTCGACCCGTCGGGCACGGGCGGGCGCTCCGGGGCGGCCTATGCCTCCGCCAAAGCCGGAGCCATCAACCTGACCCGCTGGATCGCCCGCCAGACCGGCGCCTGGGGCATCACCGCCAACACGGTGGCACCAGGCCCCATCGCGTCCCCCATGGCGGCAGGAGCCGAGTACGGCGTGTCCGAGGCGCCCATACCGCGAATGGGAGAGCCCTCCGAAGTGGCGGCGGCCGCCGCCTACTTGGCGAGCCCTGAAGCAGCCTTCACCACGGGCGCCTGCCTCCACGTCGACGGCGGGCACGTGCTGGCGTAACCACACCCCTCCGTACGACGTCGGGAAGCGCGGGACCTGCGAGAACTTCCACTCGTTGAAAATCTAGTAGCGGTGAGAATTTGCTGCTACGGTCCCACCATCAATATCTAGCAGCGACTAGATTTTCCACTCGCTGGTCACAGGAGATCTGCGAATGACCATGAACGAGCCGCAGTCCGAGGTGGCCCCGCGGGACGCCTCCCCCTCAACTTCCGTCGATGCGCAGGGGGTTGAACCACCACTGATCGCCGACGACGAGACGACCGTCGAAGCGACGGAGAAGGCGTCAAAGAAGACCGTCTTCGCCATTCTGATCACGACCTTCGGCAATGCCACCGCAACGCTGATGCCGACCATGGTGGGCCTGCCGATCATCGTGGCGAGGATCGCCCCCGAGGACAAAGCGTCCGGCCTCGGCCTCGCGCTCGGTATCCAGGCGTTCGGCGCGATGCTCCTCGCCCCGGTGTTCGGAGCGCTGAGCGATCGCACCACGTCACGCATGGGGATGCGCAAGCCCGCCATGATCGTGGGGCCCGTGATCATCATCCTGGGACTCGTGACACTGGGTCTCGCCAACAACCTCGCGACCGTCTACGCAGCCGTTCTCATCACCGCGGTCGGGGCCGCCGCCTACACCGCCGCCCATTCGGCACTGATCCCCGACATGATCCCGGAGCGTTCGCGGGGAAAGGTGCTCGGCTTCGGGTCGCTCCTTGGCGTGATGGGTGGGCTGATCGGCAGCATCGTCGGCCCCAAGTTCATCGACCACCAGATGATTCTGGCCGCTGGCGCCACTCCCCTGTTCGTCCTGACCCTGGTGGTGGGCCTCCCGCTCCTGCGAGACCGGGTGCTCGATCCGAAGGACGCGCCGCGGACCTCGCTTGTGCGCACCGTGCTCGACAGCTACCGCTTCAACCCCAAGAGCGCCCCGGACTTCGCCTGGGTGTGGGTCGGCCGGTTCTTCGTCACCCTCGGTATCGCCTTCACCGGCTCGTTCACCATCTACTTCCTCACCGACGAACTGGGCGTGACCAAGTCCGAACTGCCGTCTCTCATCTCGCTCAACGGCGTGCTGGGAATGGCCATGACCTGCGTCGGCACGATCGTCGGCTCCATCGTCACGGACCGGGTCCGCAGCAGGAAGGGCCTCGTCCTCACCTCAGCCCTGCTCATGGCCGCCGGCGGCATCATCGTTGCCTTCTCCGCGACAGTTCCGGTCTTCATCGTCGGAAGCGCGCTGCTCTTCTTCGCCGCGGGTGTGTTCATCCCCACCGATGGTGTGCTGGTCATGGCCGTCCTCCCGGGCGGTGACCGCCATGTCGCCAAGTACATGTCTCTCGTCACCATCGCCGACCAGTTTCCGCGCGCGGTCGGCCCGATGATCGCGCCGGCCGTCATCTCCCTCGGTGGACTCACACCGCTCGGCGGCTACCCGTTCCTCTACCTCGCGGGTGGAGTCGTGGCGATCGTCGGCGGAGTGCTCGTGCGACGCATCCGCAGCGTGCGCTGACAGCACCAGGAACTACGGCACGCAGGAAGGAAGAGAGATGGAGTCTCTCATCGCCCCCGCACACCTCTCCGCAGGTGAACAGTCTCCCGGCCGCGTACTCGCGACGGCCACTCCCACGCTCAGCTGGCTGCCACCCACCGGCTGGAAGGAGCAGACGTCGTACGAAATCGAAGCCAGGGTGGAAGACGCCTCGCCCCAGCGTCATCGCGGCAACGGTTCGGCCCCACGTGCGGCTTGGCCGTGGAAGCCACTCCCGAGCCGCACCCGCGTCGTACTTCGCGTACGTGTGTCGGCGGGTGACGCCTGGTCGCCCTGGTCGGCGCCATTGCAGGTGAGTGCGCCGCTGTGGCGCGAAGAGGACTGGGAGGCTCGGTGGGTCTCTCCCCAGGAACCCGCTTCGGACGAAGCCGACCACGGCGCCTGGGACATCCGGACGGAGTTCGAACTCGCCGAAGTCCCTGGGCAGGCACGGCTGTACGCCACCGCCCTCGGGGTCTACAAGGTCAGCATCAACGGCGTCGGCGTGGGTGACATCGAGCTGGCCCCCGGGTCGACCAGCTACGGCGACACCCTGGACGCCCAGACTTACGAAGTGTCCGACGCATTGCGGCCTGGCACCAACACTCTGGCGTTCACGGTGTCCAATGGCTGGTATCGCGGCCGCAACGGCGGCCCCCAGAAGCGCGGCGTCTGGGGCGACACCCTTGGTGTACGTGCGCAGCTGGAAGCAGATACCGCGCCAGGCAACGCACGTATCCTGGCGGCCACCGGATCCGACTGGACCGCGCGCCCGTCCTCCGTGACCCGCGCCGACCTCATGCGAGGCCAGGCAACCGACTTCCGTATCCAGCCGGAACACGACCCTGGCACTCCAGTGCTGGTCGATGCCGTCACCGCCCCGACTCCGACCTGGTCGCCGGCACCGCCGGTCCGTCGCGTGGCCGAATGGCAGCCCCAATCCGTCGTGCAACTGCGTCCCGGTGTATCGATCGTGGACGCCGGACAGAACATCTCCGGGTGGATCCGGCTCGCGCACTTGGGGCGGCCGGGAGACCGGACCAGGCTCACCTTCGGCGAACACCTCGACACCACCGGCGACTTGACGACGGAACACCTGGACATGACAGCGGCCGACGGACGCAAGGTCATCTTCAGCCAGGTGGACGAGGTCACGGCCGCAACTGGCACTGATGTCTTCGAACCGCAGCACACCGTCCACGGGTTCAGGTACGTGCGCGTCGAACACCTGGGCCGAACTCTCACCCCACACGACATCACCGTCGTCGCCGTCCACTCCGACCTGGAGCAGCACGGCTGGTTTGCATGCAGCAGCCCCGACCTGGAGCGCCTCCACCGCGCGGCCGAATGGAGCTTCCGCGGCAACATCGTTGACGTTCCCACCGACTGCCCGACCCGTGAACGCTCCGGCTGGACCGGCGACTACGGTGTATTCGCGCCCGTCGCCGCGATGCTCTACGACATTGACGGCTTCAGCCGCAAGTGGCTGCAGTCCGTCAGGGATGACCAGTCCGACGACGGCCTGCCCGCCATGTTCTCGCCCGACTCCGAGCGCATGAAACTCGACCCGAACCACCCCGGCCGCTTCGCGGGCGGATCCGCGGCCTGGGGCGATGCGCTCATCGACGTGCCGTGGACTCTGTACACCGCATACGGTGACCCGCAGGTACTGTCCGAGAGCTGGCACAGCATGAACGCGTGGGCGGACTACGCCCTGGGCTGCGCTGCCTCGACTCGTCACCCGTCCAGGGCGGCTCGTGCCACGGAACCGGCATCCCACGAGAAGTACCTCTGGGATGGCCCGTTCCACTTCGGGGAATGGTGCGAGCCGCGCACTCCGGGGGAGCCCTTGGCGACCCTGGCCGATCTGATGGCCCGCGACCAGGGCGAGGTCGCCACCGCCTACCTGTACCGCTCGCTGACCCGGCTCAGCGCCGCCGCGTCCGTGCTCGGACACGCCAGCGAGTCCGAACGCCGCGCCGCCCTCGCCGACCGGGTGCGTGATGCCTGGCGGACGGAGTTCCTCAAGCCCAACGGACACACCACGGCCGACTCCCAGGCAGGATACGTACGTGCCTTGGCGTTCGGTCTCATCCCCGAGGTCCTGCGGCACGCGACCGCCGACCGGCTCGTCGAGCTGATCCACCAGAACGACGACCGCCTCGCCACCGGCTTCCTCACCAGCGGACTCCTTCTGCCGGTCCTCACCGATACCGGGCATGCCGACGTGGCGTACACCCTGCTCACGCGGCGAGGCATCCCCTCGTGGCTGGAGATGCTCGACCGGGGCGCCACCACGTTGTGGGAAGAGTGGGAGGGAGTGGACGAGAAGGGCGACGCCAGTGCCTCGCTCAACCACTACAGCAAGGGCGCCGTCATCCAGTTCCTGCACGGATACGTCGCCGGTCTGCGACAACACCCGTCGTCCGTCGGTTGGGAGCGTTTCACCGTCCACCCGGTGCTCGGCGGCGGACTGACCTCGGCGCGCTTCCTTCATCTCTCCCCGCGCGGCCCGATCGAGGTCCGCTGGACCCGCGACGGCACCCACTTCGACCTAGATGTCGAGGTACCTCCCACGGCCATGGGCGAGATCACCCTGCCCGACGGCACCTCGCACCTCAAGGGGCCTGGGACACACCACTTCACCTGTACGACAGCAGCGGACACGGGCCGGAGCCCTGCCGCCACCATGCGATAGCCGAAACGAGCGGAAGAGAACCGTGCAGAACTTCTTGTGGGGTGCGGCGACGTCCGCCCACCAGACAGAGGGCAACAACGTCAACAGTGATTGGTGGTGGCTCGAGTCCCAGGGGCACGGCTCCTTCGAACGCAGCGGCGACGCGGTGGACAGCTACCACCGCTACCCCGAGGACATGCGCCTGTTGGCCGAGGCCGGCCTCAACGCCTACCGCTTCGGCGTGGAGTGGGCTCGTATCGAGCCCACTCCCGGGGAGTTCTCCCGGGCGGAGCTGGACCACTACCGGCGCATGATCGACACGGCGATCGGCCTGGGCCTCACTCCCGTCGTCACCCTCCACCACTTCACCCACCCCCGTTGGTTCGCCGATGCCGGTGGCTGGCAGAGCCCGCAGGCCGTCGAGTGGTTCACGCGATACGTGGAACAGGTGTCGACGATCCTCGGGGACGTGCCGTGGGTGTGCACGATCAATGAACCCAACATCCTGACGCTGGCCACACGCCTGATGAATTCGCTCGCTTCCGGGAGATCGGCTTCGCTGACCGTCGCCGGTGAATCCGGCGCCAAACTGCGCACGCCGGACCCGGTCATGGGAGCCAAACTGGCCGAAGCGCACGCCGCCGCCCGGAAGGTCCTGCGCGCCCGCACGGACGCGAAGACGGGATGGAGCGTCGCATGCCAGGCCCTCACTCCCACGGCTGGCAACGAGGAGGTCTTCGCCGAACTCAAGCACGCCTGGGAGGACTTCTACCTGGAGCAGTCGCGCGAGGACGACTTCGTCGGCGTCCAGGCGTACACAAGCCAGACCGTCAACGCCAACGGAGTGGTCCCACACCCGAAGGCCCCGGACAACACCCTCACCGGCTGGGCCTACCGGCCTGACGCTCTGGGTATCGCCATCCGCAACGCGGCGGAAGTGACCGGCGGGACGACCGTCCTCGTCACGGAGAACGGCATCGCCACGGACGACGACGAGCGCCGCATCCGCTACACGGACGAGGCCCTGCAGGCCCTGTTCGCCGCCGTGGACGACGGCATCGACGTACGGGGATACCTGCACTGGTCGGCGCTGGACAACTTCGAATGGGGGCACTGGCGGCCGACCTTCGGCCTGATCGCCGTCGACCGGAAGACGTTTGTCCGCACGCCGAAGCCCAGCCTGAGCTGGCTCGGCGAGCGCGCACGCCGGGGAGCCGGGTGGGTACGACTGCCGGCCTGAGGCACGTACGCACCACAAACGCGGTCGCCTGCCGGGCGGCCGCGGCCGGTGCGTGCGTCTCGCGACGAGCCCGGACACCTTCTCGCGGGCGTCTCCAATTTCTGCGAGCAGTAAGCTTTGTGCGCGGCAGTGGAAGATCACCTGGGTGGAGGCCGGATCAGCAGTGGCGACTTCGAGGGGACCGTACGCGAAGAGCGCCCGCGTGAGGGCGGCCGCGATCGAGGCCGCTACCGAGATCTTCGGAAGCGTCGGCTACCGGGCAGCGACCTTCAAGGACGTGGCGGCCAAGCTCGACATGACGAGCGCGGGCCTCTCCTACTACTTCCCGGACAAGGACTCGCTCCTGGCGGCGGTTCTCCAGGAGCGGGACAGCCGCGCCTCCGACGCTGAAACCGCGATCCCCGCCTCGCCCTCACGTGACGACCTCATCGAGTACGTGATGGGAGTCCTGGCTGAGAACATTGCGCACGCGGGCCTGGCCGAACTGCACTGCGTGGTCTCGGCGGAGGCGACTTCCTGCGATCACCCGGCGCACGAGTACTTCCGAAACAGGTACCGCGCGGGCCGCCGACTCCTGAGCGACGCCTTCGAAGCAGCGGCCGCACACGGGGAGATCCGTTCCTCACTCCCGCCCAGGATGCTGGCGACATTGTTGCTGAGCGTGCTGGACGGCGTGCAACTCCAGTGGCTGCTCGACGCGGACGAAGTCGACATGCAGGACACGGTGCGGAGTTTCCTTTCCGACCTGCTCGCGCCTCCAAAGCCGGAGTGAGGTACGGGCCTTTCGGTGCCGTGCATCGGTAGAGGGACTCCGCTCCCGGCCGTTCGTAGTGAATCCGGCCCCCTCACCGTTGAGCTCGGCGTGCCCACAAGAGCGTGAAGCCCCGCAGCCCGCCACGCTGAGGGCCCAGCACGACGTTCCACACATAACCGCAGAGGAGTACATCGTGGACACGACCGCGTCCGGACAACAGGCCGCATCCCATCCACCTTTGCGCCGTATCGGCCAGAGCGAAGTCCACCCCGTCGGCCTCGGCCTGGTGGCCTTCACCTTCGAGCACGCCGATGACCCCGCCCGAGCCCTGCAGACCATCACTACGGGCCTCGAGGCCGGTATCCAACTCGTGGACACTGCCCTCGCCTACACCACTGCGACCGATGACAATCACAACGAACGCCTCGTCGCCCGCGCACTCCAGGGCGTTTCCCCTGCTGACCGTCCCTTGATCTCCACCAAGGGTGGTCACTACCGCAGCGAAGACACCGTTCGTATCGACGGCCGCCCCGAGACCCTGCGGCGCCACTGTGAGGCGAGCCTCCGCGCCCTACAGGTCGAGCGGATCGACCTCTACCACCTGCACTGGCCGGACCCGGATGTTCCGATCACTGAAAGCGTCGGTGCCCTGGCCGACCTCCAACGGGAAGGAAAGATCGACCTCATCGGCCTGTCCAACGTCGATGTTCACCAACTGGCCCAGGCCCAGGACTCTGCAGGCATCGCGGCCGTGCAAAACCCCTATTCCTTCTTCTCACCCGGCGACCAGGAGGTCCTCGCGCACTGCGAACGCCACGGGATTGCCTTCCTCGCCCACTCTCCCTTGCGGGGCATGACCGCTGCCCGCGCTAGTCTCGCGCGCACGCTCGACGCGGTGGCGGCGCACTACGACGCCACTAAGGCACAGATCGCCCTGGCCTGGCTACTCGCTCAGGCCCCGTCCCTCGTAGCGATATCCGGTGCCACCAGAGCGGCGACTGTCCGCGACTCAGCGGCAGCCGCTCGATTGACCATCGAACCGGAACACCTGAACCTTCTGAACCGGCTCGCCAGCGAGTGAAGCCAGGGGCTCATCGTGTGTGGACGACGCCCACCAGCCGTGTGAACCGCGTTGCTGACGCGACTGCTCCGCCACGGTGCAGTACGACTTGATGCATTGAGCGAGGAGTACCCGGCCCTCAACCAGGCCCCGACGGCTCGAAGCCCTCGGGCAGCAAGCTGGGGCGGCCCGCCGCTTTGGCGGCGACACCCCCACGGTCCTCGCTGTCCAGCCACATACGGCACCGCAGGCAAAGGTTCCTCGGACTTCTGAGGCCGTCACTCGTCGTTCCAGTTACCGCAGCAACGCGAAAACCACGGCTGACACGGCCCCCAACGCGGTGCCGAAGCACAGCTGAGTCAGGGTGTGAGCCTTGAGGACCCGCCGGGACCAGCCGACGGCCAGGACGATGCGTACGGCGGGCAGAGCTGCCCATCCGAAGACGATGAAGAGGATCATCGCGGTGCCGCCGGCCACCGCGTTGTGCGCGGAGATCTGCCACCAGATGGTCACCGCGAGGGTGGAGGCGAGGCCGGCCAGCATGGCGACGACGAGCGCGGATACGTCGCGGGGTGCGTTGAGCCCGTACAGGAGAACAATGCCGACGACGACGGAGACCAGGCTCGCGGCGAGTGGCACTATGCGCTGCTTGCGGACCCGGATGTGCTTGTCGGTGAGGCGACCGCGGCGTACGCCGAGCTGCACGATGGTGATGGGGATGATCCCGCAGAACAGTGCGCCGAAAAGTCCCCAGCCGATGCCGCTGAAGCTGTGGGTGCTGTGCCAGCCGATGAGCAGCAGCAGCGCAATGACGAGGTTGGCGGGGGCGAGCACGTCAGTGATGAGCATTGCGGCCTTGACCCGAGAAGACGCTTCGGAATAGGTGGGCGGGGCCGGGGGGATGAAGGTGCTCATCGGTGGTTCTCCAGCTGGTCGTTCGGGGCTGTCGCTTCGGTCGCGAGGAAGGCGCGGGTGAGGTCGGAATGGTAAGCGGCGGAGAGATGCGTCAGGGCGCTGATCTCGTTGGCCAGATCGCGGCCGCCGCCGGAGGGTTCCAGGGCGCGGCCGGTGGGGGCGTCGCCGCGTAGTCGAGCTTGGCGGGCGGCGGCGAGGCGGCAGGCTTCGATCGCGGTCTCGGCCTGGGTGCCGATCAGTCCGTGGGCGAAGACGTACTCCTGGGCGCGGTCGTGCAGCTGATCGGGGGCGTAGGCGTTGAGGTCGAGGGCGGCGTCCCGGATCTCCATGGTGCGTAGGTAGAGCCGGTTGCGCATGGCGCGGGGATCGATTCGATCGGTGAATCGGCGCGGGCGGGCCGAGAGCAGTTCAGTGGGTACGGCCTCGGTGAGGGAGGACCACAGGGGGTACAGGCGCAGCAGCGCTTGTCTGTCGCCGTGCCAGAAGCGGAAGGCGTCGAGTGCCGGGAGTGTGCTTCCGGTGATGACGAGAGCAAGTGATGCGAACAGAAGCAGGCTGCCGATCCGGTCCTGTAGGCCGGGCAAGACTGCGTCGGCTCCAAGGAACCCTGTGATCAGGGCCGTCATTCGGATGACGGAGTAGCCGATGCCAAGCGACAGCCCGAGCCCGATGAGGCGGAGGCCACGTGCGAGTGACTTGCTGTTCGCGTCGCCCGCCGACTTCCAGCTGGTGCGGGCGCCGCTGTACAGCGAGGCTCCCAGGTAGCCGAGGAGCAATGCTCAAGACCTAATAGCAGTGCACGGTGACGGGTGACCCCTACTCAAGACTCGGAGCCAGACTCCTGTCCACAGGCAGAGGGCCCCGCCGCCGTGCCCTCGCGGAGGGCAGGTGTCGATCACTCCCGCGGGGGCATTCATGATCGTGATCCGAGCCGCCCGTACGATCACCCGCTCCTCGACACGCGAGCCGTAGAGCTCTCTCTGAAGACCGGGGCCGTGCGGTCAGCTGGGGCCACGAACAGCTCATCGGATGTTGGGCCGCCGAGCCCTCCTATTAGGTCGCTGCGTGTCCCCGCACAGGCTCACACGCTGGGCAAACACCGGGAGAGAGGACCAGGATTGACGATCACCTGCGGGATCGATTGGGCGGAGAACCATCATGACGTGGCCCTGGTGGACGAGGCCGGCCGACTCGTCGCCAAGCGGCACATCGGCGACGACGCGGAGGGCTACCGGCAGCTGCTGGGCATCCTAATCGAGGCCGGAGACACCCCTCAGGACCCCATCCCCGTTGCCGTCGAGACTGCGCGCGGGCTGCTTTTCGCCTGCCTGCGCGCCACCGGCCGAAAGGTGTACTCGATCAACCCGATGGCGGTCGCCCGCTACCGCGAGCGTCACCGCGTCGCCCGGGCCAAGTCCGACCACGCCGACGCGATGGCGCTGGCCAACATCCTGCGTACCGACGCCGACTTCCACCGGCCGTTGCCCGCCGACTCCGAGCTGGCCCAGGCCATCTCGGTGCTCGCCCGCGCCCAGCAGGACGCGGTCTGGAACCGGGCCCAGCTGAACAACCAGCTCCGTTCGCACCTCAAGCAGTACTTCCCGGCAGCTCTGGCCGCCTTCCAGGTCCGCGGCATCGGCCTGGACTCCCGAGAAGCACGGATGGTCCTCGCAGCGGCGCCAGAGCCCACCACGGCCGCACGACTGACTCGTGTCAAACTGCGGTCACTGCTGCGCAAGTCGGGACGGCAGCGCAACATCGACACCTGGACCGAACGGCTCCGGACCGTCTTCACCGACGACTACCTCCACCAACTCCCCCTGGTCGAACAGGCTATGGGCCGCCAGACCGCCGCCCTGGTAGCACAATTGGATGCCGCCTGCCGCGCCGCAGACGACCTGGCCGAAGCGGCAGCCGAGGCTTTCGCCCAGCACCCGGATGCCGAGGTCCTCAACAGTTTTCCCGGCATCGGGCCGCTCACCGGCGCCCGCGTGCTGGGCGAGATCGGCGATGACCGTTCCCGCTTCCGCGATGCCCGGGCCCTCAAGGCATACGCGGGCGCGGCGCCGATCACCATCGCCAGCGGCAAGAGCCACGCCGTCCACCATCGACGCGTGAAGAACCAGCGCCTGGCCGCCGCCGGCTACGTCTGGATCTTCGGTGCCCTCCCCACCCCTCAAGTCAAGGAGCACTACGACCGGCGCAGAGCGCGAGGAGACCGACACACCGCCGCCATGCGCCACGTGTTCAACCGGCTCCTGGGCTGCCTGCACCACTGCCTGGCCACCGGCCAGAATTTCGATCCGGCCAAGGCGTTTCCAGCCCTCGCACCAGCGGCAACTTGACTTCCTACCAAGCTCGGATGTCTGTGGATCGGACCCGGGTTGGACGCGAAGGGCGTACCTTCCCGGGTGATCGATTGACTGGAATCGAGTAGGCCGACGTTGGCCCGTCGGCTGGGAAGGTACGCCCATGCTCACGGTAGTCACCGAGGACGGCTCGACGCGAGGCGGGTCCCTGATCGACGAGATCGTCCGGGAGGGCGCCAGGCGGATGCTGGCCGCCGCTCTGGAGGCCGAAGTTGACGCCTACATAGCCGAGTTGGCCGATGAGAGGGACGAGCGCGGGCGGCGGCTCGTGGTCCGCAACGGACACCACCAGCCCCGGAACGTGACCACCGCGGCCGGGACGGTCGAGGTCAAGGCTCCCCGCGTGAATGACAAACGCATCGACGAGGAGACGGGCGAGCGCAAGCGGTTCTCCTCGGCGATCCTGCCGCCCTGGGCAAGAAAGTCCCCGAAGATCAGCGAGGTGCTGCCGCTCCTCTACCTCCACGGGCTGTCCAGCGGGGATTTCGTGCCCGCGCTCGAGCAGTTCCTCGGCTCCTCGGCCGGCCTGTCACCGGCCACCGTCACCCGGCTGACCGCCCAGTGGCAGGCCGACCACAAGACGTTCAGCGAGCGCGACCTGTCCGCCACGGACTACGTCTACGTCTGGGCCGACGGCATTCACCTGCGGATACGCCTGGAGGAGGCGAAGGCCGCGGTCCTGGTCGTCATGGGCGTGCGCGCGGACGGCACCAAGGAGCTGATCGCGATGGCCGACGGCTACCGCGAGTCCTCGGAGTCCTGGGCGAGCCTGATGCGGGACTGCCAGCGGCGCGGCATGCGCGCTCCCGTCCTTGCCGTCGGCGACGGCGCCCTCGGCTTCTGGCACGCGCTGAACGAGGTCTTCCCCGAAACCCGCCACCAAAGATGCTGGGTTCACAAAACAGCCAACTGCCTCGACAGCCTCCCGAAGTCGGCCCAGCCCGCGGCGAAGAAGGCCATCCAGGACATCTACAACGCCGAGGACAAGGAGCACGCGGCCGCCGCGGTCAAGGCGTTCGCCAAGCAGTACGGGGCAAAGTTCCCCAAGGCCGTCAAGAAGATCGTCGATGACGAGGACCAGCTGCTGGCGTTCTACGACTTCCCCGCCGAGCACTGGATCCATCTGCGGACCACGAACCCGATCGAGTCGACCTTCGCGACCGTGCGGCTACGGACGAGGGTCACCAAGGGTGCCGGCTCCCGCGCGGCCGCCCTGGCGATGGTATTCAAGCTCGTCGAGTCCGCCCAGGCCCGCTGGCGAGCCGTGAACGCACCCCATCTCGTCGCCCTGGTGAGGGCCGGAGCCCACTTCGAACGCGGCGAGCTCCTCGAACGCCCCGAGACGCTCGCGGCATAAGGTCAGACCACCATGACCGACTACGACACCTACGGCACCAGCACACACACCGCGAGTGAACTGGTCCGCCTCGTCACTGGCCACCTCGATGTGGTCTTCACCGAGCGCGAAAGTGACTACCGGGGCGTCTACCACCTCGCCCAGGGCACTTACGGACGCATTGAGATCCAGCCGAACGCTATCCCCGGCGATGATGGCCAGGACGACCTCTACACCCCGGAACACCCGGCGGTCCGGGTCCTCTTGCTCACCAACACCCCGGCCCCAGAACCCACCTGCACACGCGCCTGGGCACCATCCAAGGTCTCGTGCACCTGGGCCGCGAATCGTGGTGAGCCGCTGCTGACCCACAACTCTTGACAATTACTCCAGCGTCCTCTTCTCATAGATCCGGATCCAAGGTTGTAACGACTGGTTGATTCAAGTATTGGGTCGTACATCGTACGCTGGACGACCGGCCGGGCCGGAAGTGAGAGCACAATGTGTATCGATGGGCTGGCCCACTAGATCACTGACCAGGCAATGAATTACGGTCAAGTGCCCCGCTGACACTCGGTGTTCAGCGAACAGGTCAGCACGGCCGGCGGGTGGATCTTCAGGGACTGATGGGTGTCGCTTCACCTTCACGGCACGGTTCATTCGCTCCGGTAGGTTTGTACCTAACGGCGGTTGCTGGAGACGTATCGGGGCTAGGCGACCGCTGTTAAGTGCGAACGGCGCAGGCGGCAGCCATCGCCCGGCGTGATCCGCCCCAGTGTTCTCGCACTTGATCGTTCCGCTTCCACTGCCATGGTGCCTGCAGGGTCGTGATGTTGAAGGCGCGAATGCGGTTCTGGTCCTGGCCGACTCCAGTCGGCCAGGACCAGGTGGCTTCAGGAAGTGGAGGTCAACGCTCTGGGGCGCACATGCCATCCTCCAGTTCGTGAATGTCCCGGTCGCCTGGGGCGACACAGATCCAGCGGGTGGGTGCCTCCTGGTACTCCCACGAACGGGTACGCCGCACAGGGGGCGATGTCGCGGTTCGTACGTGCCATCGGCCCTCTCGGCGCTGTTGTCGGCCTCGAAGATCATCATTGCGCCGGGAACCCTGACCTTGAAGCCGCCTTGAGTAGGGCTTCGAGCTCATCCACCATCGCACCGTGCAGCGACTGTGGAACCTCCAGACTGCGAGTGACCTTGGCAGCCTTCCCGGCCACCTTGGCCTTCTCGCCCGACTCGACAACATCATCGAGACCCTCCAGCCTTCGGTCAACGCGCAAGCGGGTGCTCCCTGGATGGCGTTTGGTGTCCCCGGCGCAAACCGATGGGCAATGTCGAGATCACAGCTTGCGGGACACTGCAGTGCACGCTCCTCTGTTGCCGCTGGGGAGCCCATGCGCATGATGCCAACCTGTCGTCTCTGCAGGTTTGTACCTAACGGCGGCTGCCGGGAACGTATCGGACTCTACGAACGAAGGTAATGGGCAACCGCGTCACCTGTCTCAGGTGTTCAGCCGTCACCTCGCGGTGACCGGAGCCCTCTCGGCACCTCCCGCCCGTCCCCAATGCCTCGACAGCGGTCAACTCGCTTGAGCCAGAGCTCCGTTCGAGGCAATCCGAGTGCGTTGGGGATGGAGGACAGTCCCCTGGGCGGATGCGCCGTGTCAGGCGTCGCTCAGTGGCCAGGTGAGTCGTTGAGCCACGGTGAGGGCTCCTCGCTACACGCGGCCAGCCTGTGTCGTCGATGCCATACTCCCGCCTGTCGAGCATTGGATCCGGGGCGGGCAGTGGTGCATCCGGGGTGAATAAGAGTCGGGGGACCTACATGACGGGCTATTCCGTCGAGCCTGAGGTGCTGCGCGCGTCAGCGACGTTGATCAGGGATGCCGTAGAGGCCGTGGACAGGATCCACTTGGACAAACTCGCCGATGACACACCGGAGTTCGGGCATGGCGATGCCTCCGACGCGTACCAGGAGCTCCTGGCTACCTGGCACCAGGCCCTCACCAAGGTACTGAAGGATGAGTCCCAGGGCTCCGCGGACGGCCTGAAGGATGTGGCCGATCGTTATGAGCGGAACGAGGGGCGCACGGCCGAGATTGTTGCGCAACGTACCGGCGATCAGTGAGTCGAGGGGCAGTAGCGGCGGTGGCAGCGCAACTGGGAGAGACCCAGGATCCCAAGGAGCTCATCCCAGGCGATGTGCCGGGGCTCCACGAGCAAGCCGACCATCTGACCACGTGGTCGACGACGGTGGAGGGTATCGGCGACGACCTGAAGGCCGTACGCGTCAACGGCTGGAGCGGGGCGGCGAGCGAAGGCTTCTGGGAAGGCTTCGCTCCGCAGGCGGGGAAGTGGTTCCGAGGCGCGGACTCCTTGAACGCGACGGCGGAGGCACTGCGTGCGTATGCCGGCACCATCGCGTGGGCACAGGAGAAGGCTGTAGACGCCATCGCTCAACACGAGGGCGGCGACCAACTCGGCGCCGTCGTCACGTTGCAATCGGCGCGAGAGCAGTTGGACGAGGCGGGAAAGACTGCAGCCGAGCGGTTCAAAGTCCAAGGCGGTTCCGGCCCCGGCGCCCCCGCCTGGCTTTGCTGGGCGGGGCAGGATGCCAATACGTCGCCGTGGGCTTTGGGCGCACAGGTGGGCCAGGTGCGCGAGTATGAGCGTCTCCTGAGGGACCATCAGGGCGAGGATGTGGAGGCGTATCGAGGCCGGGGCACCAACCGACATCAGGCAGCCGCCGAGGAACGACGGCAGCAGGGCGCGCACGGCGTTCAAGTGGCCGGTGTTTCCGTCTCTGGCGAGGCCAAGGCATGGGAAGCGGCAGTAGAGGGGCGCGGGGAGGTCCTCGGAGGTGATGTCGCTGGCCGGGTGAGTCTGTCCGCCCTCGGAGCGGAGGGCAGTGCCGGGGCCGGAATGGAAGACGGCAGAGTCCAGGCACAGGCTTCGGGGAAGGCCTACCTCGGCCAAGCCACAGCAGAGGGAAGGTACGAGGCTGGGCTCTTCGAGACGTCAGGGAAGGCGCAGGTATTCGCCGGCGCCGATGCGAGTGCCAAGGCAAGTGTCGGCACGGACGGTGGCCACCTCGGAGGGGAGGCCTTTGCCGGGGCGAAGGCCTCAGCGGAGGGGCACGCCTCGGTGGCCGGTGTCGGCGTCGGTGCCACGGCTGAGGGCTGGGCCGGCGCCGGCGTCTCGGCGCATGTCGACGCCGGCATGGAGGAGGGCAAAGTGGTGATCGGAGCCGACGTGGGTGCTGGGCTCGGCTTGGGCGGCAAGCTGGGCGGGCAGGTCGAGGTCGACCCGGGCAAGGTCGTGGATGCCGTGGGCGATGGAGTGGATGCGGTCAAGGACTGGGGTGGGGGCGCGACCGATACGCTCGATTCGTGGTTCTAGCGCGTCGACGCCAGGTAAGTGCGTCTCGCCATTCGCTGGACACGAGCCCTCGCTCCACGTGCCCGTACATTTATAGGAGTTGATCCACCATGCCGGGAACGCTTCCGGTGCCGCTGACCTGCGAGGTCCCTGAGGGCTGGCGGGCGGCGCCGCCCGATGAAGTCGGTGCGCCGCAAGCCGCCTTTGTGGCCCTGCATGTCGCGTCGCACGGTTCTGGTTTCACACCGAACATCACCGTGACCGGGACGGTCCGCGAGGACGGCGCGAGTCTGTACCGCGTTGCTGATGAGTCGGTTCAGCGGCTGCAAGAGACGGTCGGTCCGGTCACGTTCGTCAAGCGCACCGATGTGGGGACTCACTTCAAACCGAGCCTCTTCGAGGCACCGGGTGTCGTGCAGAACATCCGGATCGATGCACACGTCAACGGCCGGTCGGAGAAGCTCGCCCAGAGCCAGCTGATTCTGCTCCTTGAGGACCCGAAGCAGCCGCGCCGGCTGGCGGAGATCGAGATCGCGCTTACCGCGCGCTTCGACCAGCTGTCGGGTGTACTTGATGACTTCCAGGACTTTCTGCGTACCGTCGGCCCTGCCGGACGGAGCGGTGCCGGGCAAGGAGATGGCTGACGCTATGTCAGAAGGCGTGCAGGAGTTCATCGTTACGGCGGTTCTCGTCGTGCTGCTCGGCGTCGTCTCCTCGCTATGGCGACGCCGGAAGCGGCGCCGGGAACTGGGCAAGTATCACCAGTTCACGAAGCGGCTCGGCTGGCAACACATCGAGCGTCCCCGGAACGGGGAAGTCGCGAGGCTGATGCGTGACGAGCCGTTCACGTCCGATGGGGCTCCGGAACAACTCGCCTCCGATTACTGCCACGGCACCTACGGTGGCCGCCCCGCTTGCTCCTTCGAGGCCACCGTGCCCCGGGTGTCGTCACCTGGTGCGGGCGACGACAACAGCGGTAAATCGATCGTCGTGGCTTTGTGGGCTGTTCAGCTCCCGTACTCAGTCGGCGATTTTTCCGTGCGTCGCACGAACCGGGTCTCGCGTGCCGTCGGCGTTCCTGACGACGTGCGCATCGGGAACCCGGAGTTCGACGACCAGTTCACGGTCCGCGGGCTGCAGGAAGGCGCCGCTGTCGCTGCCCTGCAGGGGCCTCTGGCCGAGTTCTTGCTGGCCGACCCGCGCAGCAGGGACTTCGGGCTGCGGTTCATCGACAATGAGGTGATGGCGTGGGAGAAGGGCGAGCAGTCTCCCGACAAGATCGAAGCCGTGCTGCGGTTCCTGTGCGAGATCGCGGACTGTCTTCCCGTACCCGCCGTCGTGCCGTCGGCCCAGACCTCGTTGCTCACTACGGGAGGGGGCGCCGGCGTCGCGACGGTCGGGGCAGGCAGTTTCGCGGGTGACGCGCTGATCTGGCACGCGCGCGAAGAACTTGCCGCCACCAGAGCCCCGTATCGAGTTGAGGTCAGTCAGTCACGTCTGGACGTCGTACCCGACCTGACCGATCCGCGCTGGCGGCAGGTTCTGGGCGAAGGCGGGCAGGACAGGGTGTACGTGTGGAAGGCCACCTGCGATGGGCAGACGAAGAAGTTCAGGGTCGGTCTGCGGCACCACCGAGTGACCGTCACGGACAGTGGAAACCCGGCCCAGGGGCTTACTTTGAGTCTGGGCGGCGAGTTCGCAAGAGGCGGCTTTGGCCACCGCGGCTCGTCTGGCGCGGACGGCGTGGCGCCGGATCCGATGTCGGATCCGGACTTCGGGACCGTCCTCATCGGCCGGGCCGCAGCGAGGGCGGGGTGGCGGTCGTAGGGCAACAAGGTTGGGGGAACCGCAAGTTGAGCGGTGGGGTGCCACGGGGGTGGGCCATCCTGGTTGCTCGCGGATGCCGCATCCGGCGTTCGCGATATGTTGGCCGGGTGGGACCGGTACGTAGGCCAGCGGGCTGGGCGGAGTAGCCGACCGGCAGGTCACCGGCGGGCATTCAACTCCGAGCTCGTCCCGTGAGCGGCAGCGCCACAACGTCGTGGACATCGTCCGGGCAGGTCGTCGCACGGCTACGAGTACAAACGGCCGGCACCGACGGCTGCCGTGCAAGAAGTGGCGCTGCACCCGCATGCGTCAGAAGTGATCAGGGACGTGGCCGCCTCTCGCCGAACCCCCGGCACACGAGTCCAGCGCAGGGAGCCGCCACGCGTCGGAGGTCGAAGCGCTCCGGAAGCGGCTGGTGTTGGGCCGACGCGTGGAGGCGGCGTACGCCACCGGATGCCTGGTGGAGGCTAGTTGTGCTCCTCGTCGATGGTGACGGCGGCGCCGTTGTCGAGCTTGACGACCACTCGCACGCCGCCCTTCTTGGCCGCGGCCTCGAGTTCGCCCTCGGTGCAGCGCTTGTTGTCGCCGTTCTCGCCGCAGATCCAGCCGTTGCCGTTGATGGTCGTGGCGGTGGCGCTATAGAAGGAGAGGGTGTTTCCGTCGCTGTCGCGCAGGGAGTACTTGCCCGGGGCGAGGTAGCCGAGTTCCCCGGAGCGGAGGCCGCTCGGCTTGCCGGTGTCCGAGTCGCCGCCACCACTGCTGGCGCGGTCCTCGACGATGCTGACGGCCGTGCCGTTCTTGATCTTCACCGTGGCGGAAACGCCCTTCTTGGCCGCGGCCTCGAGCTGCTGCTCGGTGCACGGGGTGGCTGCCTGGCCCTCGGCGTCGCCGCAGATGTCACCGGCACCCTCGATATCGGTGTCGGTCGAGGTGAAGAACGCCTGCTCGGTGTCCTTCAGGTCGGAGACGGTGTACTTGCCGGGAGCCAGGTAGGAGACGGTGCCGAACCAGGTGCCGCTCACGCCCTTGCCACCAGACGTGCCTCCCGAGCCGCTGCCGGTCTGCGACCGCGACTCCGCGCCGTCCGTGGAACCCGAACCGGCCTTGCCACCCTTGTCCTTCGCGTCCGAGGCCGCGGTCGACGACGACGCCGAATCGCTCGACTTGTCGCCGGCGTCCGCGCCTCCCTGGCAGGCCGTGAGCAGCGTGGTCGTGGCCATCAGAGCGGCGGCGGTGAGGACGGCCTTGCGGCGGTGATTGCGAAACATGATGTGGTTCCCCCGTGGGTGTGCGGATGTGCGGCAGGTCGGTTGCTCGGTCGGGCTGTCTGCCCTTGGTCGATCTTGAGCCTGCCTGATCGGATGTGTTCGGGGGAAGTGCAGTTACGAGGTGATGACGATCTCGGCGTGGCCCTGAGACAACGGGGCGAACGGCGCTCGGCCGACCGGCGCCGCGGCACGGGGGACCCACCAGGCGATCCGCCAGTTCGGCTCGATGCCCCGGTTCGGGCCGCGGCCCACGACGACGACCGTCGAACTTCGAAGCGCATCAACCCGGCTCGCACACAGGGGTCCCCGGCCATGATCTCCTTGGCTTCCTCGGTCGGCACGGTCATGTTCGCGGCGCCGGCCAGGGTGTCTGAGTGACCGGGCACAGGATCGCGATCACTCCCTCGGCGCGCAGCGAGACCATGCGTCGCTGGTGTTCGAGTTCGCTCGCGTCCGCGCCGTCCATGCTCCGCTCCGGCCCCCACTGAAGGAGCGCCAGGTGACGGGCTTCGTTCTGAACGGCGGCAAGCGACGGCATCGAGTCGTCCGGTCGTTCGCCGCGTCCCCGGACGTCCGCGGTCTTCCGCACGCGCGTAGACCCTGGCACGATCTGTGCCGATCCACCTGCGTCACAGCTGTCACACCCCATTCAGCACTGGCAGGAAGGACCGCGATCCCCATGCGTATGCGTATCCGTATCCGCTCCGCGTTCACCGCGCTCGCCCTCACCACGGGCGCTCTCTTCGCCCCCGGCTTCGGCGTGCTGGCGACCTCGACCGACGCGTTCGCCGCCACGAAGATCTCGCATGCGACGGCGACGTCGATGTTCCGTTCGGCCGGGATCACCTGGTCGTCGTCCGGCGGCTGTTCCGACCGGAACGTGTCCACGTGCACCTCGTTCGACCAGCTCAATCTCGCCACCGCCCAGGGTGCCCAGACGTTGAAGTCGGCCAGTGGGTGCGCGCTCAACATCACGGGCGGCACCGAGACCGGCCACGCGAGCGGCACGTACTCGCACTGGAACGGCTACAAGCTCGACTTCGGCAAGAGCACCTGCCTCACGAACTACATCAAGAGCCACTTCTCCTACATCGGTCTGCGCGGCGACGGCGCCCCGCAGTACAAGGCCGCGTCCGGCAACGTGTACGCGGACGAGGGCAGTCACTGGGACGTGACGTTCTACAACTGCGGCGGCTGCTGACCGAGTCGTGCAGGCGCACCCCAAACCCCTCTGGTCGTCGTCAAGTTGAAGAAGGTGTCGCTGTCATGAGTCGCGAGCCAGGGCCCGCAAGCCCCTCTCTCCCGCCCGCCAGACGTGCCGTCCTCGGCGGGACGCTGGCCCTGGCCGCCGCGGCCCTGACCTCCGGCGCCGCCGTCGCCTCTCCGCGAGGACCCGACCGCGGCGCCCGCACGTCGACAGCCACCGCCACCGACGCCACGTACGCCAACGACGCGACGACGTCCGGCGGCGACCCCTACGTACTGTTCGACGAGCCCAGCGGCTACTACTACGCGTACTGCACGGGCGGTTCGGACGACGGCTACTACTTCGGCGTGCACCGCTCTCCCGACCTGTCGACGTGGGAGCGCCTGCCGGGCGGTGCGTTGCGCGCCGACGATCCGAAGCAGTGGGGCAAGGACTGGTTCTGGGCGCCGGAGGTCTACCACAACCCCGACACCGGCCTGTACTACCTGTTCTACGCGGCCCGCATGGGCAGCGCCCTCGCCGAACAGTACTTCCGCTACGCGGACTTCGAGGAACCGTGCTCGATCGGCATCGCCGTGTCCCGCACACCCGAGGGCCCGTTCCGCAACATCGCCGACCGGCCACTGGACTACCACCCGTACAAACCGGACTACCACGACGTCAACCTGATCATGGGCGCCGACCAGCTCACCCCGCCGGCCACCGAGGAGGAGGGGCGGACCGCGCCGCTGGGCTCCTACATACCGATGATCGACCCGAACCTGCTCTTCGACGAAGAGCGGATCTACCTCTACTTCTCCAGTAACGCGTACCGCAACTGGGTGTGGGACACCGGCCTCGGCAAGTACGTCGAGGAATCCAACATCGCAGCCGTCGAGCTGACCACGCACTGGTGGCGGGACCCCGAGGGCGCCACCATGCCCACCGTCCACCCCCGTTACGTGGACGCCAACGCGCGGGATGGATCCGGAGACGCCCGGCGGCGCGACGGGTTCGTGCCCGTCCTCACCTACGCGGCCGACCCACAGGCCTGGGAGGACGCACATGTCAACGACTGTGAGACTCGGGGTGGCCGGTCTGGGATCGGCTGCCAGGGTGGTGTCGGTCGTCCCGCCGTGTCGTGACTCTTGTCAACGGTGGCCCTCAGAAGGTGCCTTCGCATGGACTTGTCCGACGTGGTGGGAGCCGACGCCGCTCTGGCCCACCTCGGTGTCCTGATCAGGAGATTGCCCGCCGTTCACGGCGTGGCCCGTCACAGTCCTGGCCCGGAGTGACTCTCACCCAGACCGACGCCGGCCGTCAGCGGCCGAACCGTTGGTCCCCGGAGGGAAAGGCACCCGACCACCGTGACGATCGTCGCGCACAGCCACCCGTACGTCATCGGCGTAGACACCCACGCCCGCAACCATGTCCTGGTCGTCCTGGCCGCCCCGACCGGCGAACTGCTCGATACGGCCGAGTTTCCCACCAGCAGATCCGGCATGACCCGGGCGGTTGCCTGGGCCGCTCGCCGCACCGGCGGCGACCTCACCGCACTATGGGTCATGGAATGCATCGCGACCTACGGCGCTCAGTTCGCCCGCACCGTCGCCGACGCCGGCTACCAGGTCATCGAAGCACCTCGGATGGGGGTACATCGCGGCAAGGGCAAGTCCGACCCGATCGACGCACGGCGCATGGCCGAGGCCGCGCTCCCGCTCGAGGAGCACGAGCTGCGCCACCCTCGCGCCGACGAGGGAGAACGCGCCGCGTTACGCGTTCTGGTGACTGCCAGAGACCAGATGACTGACGAGCGGACCGCGCACGTCAACGCGCTGAACGCATTGGTCCGGGCCGTGGACCTCGGCATCGATGGGCGTCGGGCACTAAACGGTCGGCAAATTCTCGAAATCTCCCGCTGGCGCACCCGCGAAGAGCCTGTCGCAGCGATGGCTGCTCGGGCGGAAGCCATGCGCCTGGCCAAGCGCATCGTCGCCCTCGACGAGGAACTGAGCGCCAACGTGAAGTCGATGACAGCGTTGGTGCGGGCAACGCCGGCCGCGGGGCTGCTGGACAAACCCGGGATCGGGCCCGTCACCGCAGCTGTCGTGATGACGGCCTGGTCCCACCACGGGCGGGTGCGTTCCGAAGCCGCCTTCGCCTGCCTGGCCGGCGTGAACCCGATCCCTGCCTCCTCGGGGAACACCGTGCGCCACCGACTCAACCGCGGTGGAGACAGACGCCTGAACCGAGCCCTGCACATGGCCACAGTCAGCCGCATGATCCACGACTCCGACACCCGCGCATACGTCGAACGCCGGACCGCTGAAGGCCGCACCAGCAAGGAGATTCGGCGGAGCCTAAAGCGCTATCTCGCACGCCAGATCTACCGCCATCTCAACAGAGCCGACAGCCCACCCCCATCGACTTGCGCATCATAGGAGAGTCCATGCGACGTCGGGCGGTTCGAAGAAGGACCGCCGCTGGGAGGAGGGTTCCACGGCCTGGCGGCACACGTACGTCCACGCCGGTCAGCGGCGCAGCCTGTACTACCTGACCTACTCGGCCAACAACTTCGAGAACCAGTACTACGGGGTGGGCTACGCCGTCGCGGACCATCCGCTGGGCCCGTGGCGCAAGTACCCGGACAACCCGGTGCTCTCGCAGAATCCCGACGCCGGGATGTACTCCACCGGCCACGGCAGCCTGACCTCCTCACCGGACGGCAGCGAGCTGTACTACGTGCACCACGGCCGCACATCGCCCACGTCACCCGACCGTGCCGTCTACACCGAGCGGCTGCGTATCGACGACCACCGGGTGGACGCCGCCGGCCACCCGCTGCTCTCCATCGACCAGTCCACCGGCGACGAACCCGTGCCCGCCGGAACCGCGCCGTTCACGCTCACCGCCGGACCGGCCGCGGTGCGCGTGGGCGGGACGGCCGACGTCGCCTGTACGGTGCGCAGCGCCGCGGGCGCCGCGTTCGACCTGTCGGCGCCGGAGAACCGGGTACGGGCCGAACTGCGCCCGGCCGGCCCGGCGTCCGTACGCGTCGAGGACGGCACGGTGACGCTCCACGGGCTGCGCAGGGGCGCGGCACGGCTGACCCTTGTGTACCAGCGGCGCCGGGCGGACGGGTCGTACCGCGACGTGCACCAGACGCGCCACGGGGCACGGCCGGAGGCGGTGACGGTGACGGTGCCGGTCGTGGTGCGGTGAGGTCGACAGGACTCTCTGTGTGATGTGTCCGGCGGCGGATGCGGGCGTCCCCGAGCGAGTCAGGCGGGCGCGGGTGACCGGTCGCGGTCGGCCGCGTACTCGTGGATCCAGGCGAGGTGGCGCTCCCAGACGTCGGGCGCGCCGAGCCGCCCGTTGCGCGCATCGGCGCGGGCGCCGTCGGGAAGGTGAAGGACGTCGGCGGTCGTGATCGAGGCCACCTGCACCTTGCGCGTGCGCTCCAGGCGCCGCTCCTGGTAGCGCAGCCGCGCCGGTTCCCAGTCCTCGCCGGCGGCGAGTGCGTCGGTCAGGCAGTCGGTGAGCACGATCGCGTCCTCGATCGACTGGTTGGCGCCCTGGCCGTGGTGGGGTACGAGCGCATGCGCGGCGTCCCCGAGCAGGGTGACGCGTCCCTTGCTCCACCGGTGCAGGGGCGGCCGGTGGAAGAGTCCCCAACGATTCCCGGCCGGCACCGAGTTGATCATCTGGAGGACGGCGGGGTGCCAGCCCTCGAAAGCCGCGGTATGCTCTCCGGGAGCGCCGGGCGCGAGCCAGGCCTGTTCGGGCCATGGCCCCTCAAGTCGCTTGACCAGCAGGAAGTTCTGCTCGCCGCTCCCGATCGGGTAGTGGAGCAGGTGACCGCCCGGCCCCATCCAGAACTGGATCGCCTCGGGGTCCGGGAGAAGATCCAGATGCTGAGGCCCCACGATGCCGCGCCAGCCGTAACAGCCCGAGAAGCGGGCATCGTCGTAGCCGACGACTTCACGGCGCAGCAACGACTTCGCGCCGTCGGCGCCGATGACCAGGTCGGCCTCCGCGCGGTCCCCGTCGGCGAAGTGCAGGACCGCCGCCGTGGCACCGCTGTCGTCGATGCGTACGAGGCGCTTCCCCAGGTGGAGGCCGACACCGCCGAGGGCGCCCGCGAGGAGCTGCTGGATGTCGGCGCGATGGATGCCGTAGTACGGAGCCCCGCACCGCGCCCGGTAGGCCTCGCGCGAGAGCACCCTGCCGATCACGCGCCCGTCCCGGCCGTCACGGAAGACCAACCCGTCGACGTCGGCGGACTTCTCCGCCAGCCCCGCGCCGATGCCGGTCCGGTCGCGGAGGAAGCGGGTCGCGTTCGCCGACAGCGCCACCGCCGCGCCCACCTCCCGCAATTCCTCGGCCTGTTCGTACACCTGCGGTTCAAGGCCCTGTCTGCGCAGCTCGACGGCGAGGGTCAGTCCTCCGATTCCCGCGCCCACGATGGCGATCCTGCGCCCTGAGTTCACACCCGTCATGCTCGACTCCGCTCGCTCTGTCGGTCGGTCGCTCTGTCCATCGGTCGGTCGGTGCGACGCTAGGCCGGGTGCGCGGCGGCCGGCATCGGCCCGCAGTGGCAACCTCCACCACCGCGTTCCGACAGTCTGTCGGAGCGTGTCTACCAACCTCATCGGTAGTGCTCCGCCGTTCACGGCGGAGGTGAAACCGATCTGGTGACAGTGGTGCGGAGTGCCGCAGCGGTGGGTTGTTTCAAGTGCCGACGCGGAGCGTCAAGGGTGGTGTTCCGGCGGAGCCGGACTTTTACCGGGTCAGGTGGGACGCTGCTGCTGTCGGATGTACTGCTTGACCACGGGGAGAGGTGCGCCGCCGCAGGAGGCGGCGAAGTAGGAGCCGGACCAGAAGCGTCCGCCCCACAGGTGGCGGCGCACGTGGGGTTCGAACTCCTGGCGCAGGCGGCGCGAGGAGACGCCCTTGAGGGAGTTGACCAGTTTCGACAGGGCGACCTTCGGCGGGTAGTGGACGAGCAGGTGGACGTGGTCGTGCTCGCCGTTGAACTCGCGCAGTTCGACCTCGAAGTCCGCGCAGACCTCCCGCATGATCTCCTCGCAGCGCTCCAGCATGGCCTCGGTGAACGCGTCATGACGGTATTTGGTGACAAACACCAAGTGTGCGTGAAGGTTGTAGACCACGTGACGACCGGTTCTGACATCACTGTTATGGGTCCAGCGGGGTGACATAAACCAATGCTGGCGTCCGTCCTTGTGAAGCGACAGGAGAGTCAACCGGGTCTGGTGGAGCGGAAGTTCGGGCACCGCGCCCGCCTCGCGCTCGACCCGGCCCAGGCGGCGTTCCTGGACGCGCAGGGGCACGCGGCGCGCACGATGTGGAATCTGCTGCACGACTGGTGGACGATGCTGCCGAAGGCGCAGCGGACCCTGGCCGCGGCCGACGCGGCCATCCGGCAGGGCCGGGCGGATCTTGACTGGCTGGGTGTGCTGCCCGCGCAGGCTTCCCAGGCGGTCCTCAAGACGTACTTTCAGGCGTGGAAGAACTGCTGGGAGGGCAGGGCCTGCGCGCCGGCGTTCAAGGCGCGTTTCCGCACGAAGGTGAGCATCGACATCCCGCAGGGCCGCGACCTGAACGTGCAGCGTGTCCACCGGCGTTGGGGGATGGTCAACCTTCCCAAGGTCGGCCGCGTGCGCTTCCGCTGGACCAAGGACCTCCCGGTCGGGAAACGGGCGGACAGTCAGCACCGCATCACCGGCGCCCGTCTGGTCAAGGACGCGCTGGGCTGGCACATCGCCTTCCGCATCACCACCCAGGTCCCCGAGCCCGCCGCCCATCGGGGTCCTGAGGTCGGCATCGACGCCGGGATCACCGTCCCCCTGGCCCTGTCCGACGGCGAGACCGTCGACCACGGCGAGTGGCTCAGCAAGCAGGAACAGGCCCGCCTGCTGCACTACGAGCAGCGGGCCGCGCGCCGCAAGGCGCACCGCACGAAGGGCGAGCGCACCAGCCATCGCCTGCAGCACACCTATGACCAGATCGCTCGTCTCCGCGCGACAGCCAAGCGCCGACGCGACGACTGGCAGCACCAGGCCACCACCGCGATCGCGAACACGTACGGCACGGTGGTCGTCGAAGCACTCCGGATCACGAACATGACCCGCTCCGCCAAGGGCAGCGCCGAACAGCCCGGCCGCAACGTTGCCCAGAAGGCCGGGCTCAACCGGTCCATCCTGGGCGAGGCATGGGGACGCACCGTCGAACTCCTGGCCTACAAGGTCGCCGACCGTGGCGGCACCCTGGCCGAGGTCCCCGCCCAGGGCACCTCCCTGGAGTGCTCGGCCTGCCACACCGTCACCGAGGGCAGCCGCCGCAGTCAGGCGGAGTTCGTGTGCAACAACCCCGCCTGCGGCTGGGAAGGCAACGCCGACCACAACGCCGCACGCACCGTGCTTCACCGATACCGGACGGGCCACGCGCTCGTCCCGGCTGCCGGAAGGGCAGTCGTCAGGCGTGCCACCAGCGGCGTCAAACCCACCACCGCAAGGTAGGCAGGAATCTCCCGGATTCATCCGGGAGAGCACTTCAAGATGCGTCCATGCAGCGGACACCCGACCTGGACGACGCGGTCCAGGACCTTTCCGAGGCCGTCGGGCGGCGGCTCATCGTCCTCGACGAGACGATGCGGGTGGTCGGCTACTCCATGCACGAGAGCGACACCGACCGCCGACGTCTTTCGCACGTCCTGGCACACAGCGACGCGTGGGAACTGCCGCGAACAGCCACTCATGCGTACCGCGTCGAGCCCGTCCCGGCGCTCGGCGAGTGCCTCTTCCTACGACTCGCCGACCGGAACCACCGGATCACCGGCCACTTGGTTCTCGTACTCGGCACGGAGCGCGTACCGGCCGATGTGCTCGACACGCTGCTCGCGGCCGGCCCGTCACTCGGTGACCTGTTGGCGCTGCGCGGCCTGCGCGCCGAGCGGGAGCTCGCGCGCTCGCGGAGTCTGACCGTCGACCTGATCACCGGTGGCCCGGAGCGGCGGGCGGCCGCCGCCGAGGCGCTCGTGTCCGAGCGGATCCTCAGCGCGTCGGGACAATACTGCCCGGTCGTGCTCGGCACCGACCCGCGCACCGCGTCACCCCGCGACGGTGAACGGGCGGCCCTGGCCGTCACGGTGACGCTCAGGTTCGTGGCCGAGGCCTCGACCGCCTCCGCGGCCGGTGCGCCGCTGCCCGGCGGGCTGGGAGTCCTGCTCTTCCCGCGGCCGGTCGTCCAGCACCGGCTGACCCGCATACTCGAACAGCCGCAGGTCGCGGGCGTACGCGCCGGCATAGGCCCACTGGTCGAACTCCCCGACGTCCACCGCTCCTTCGAGCGCGCACGGCTCGCCTGGCGGGCCTCCTGCTTCGTACCGGGGGACCACGCGACCGTCACCGACTGGGAACAGGTGGGCCTCGACGGCACGCTCGCGCGGTTGCCGCTGGAGACACTCGACGTCGACGACCTTCCACCATCGGTCCACCGCCTGCTCACCGCGGGTCTCAGCCGTGACCTCCTGAGGACGCTCGACTGCTACCTCGACCGGGGCGGCGACGCCCAGCAGACCGCTCGGGCGCTCAACATCCACCGCTCGACGCTGTACTACCGGCTCGACAAGATCCGCGCCGCCGTCGGGGACGACCTCGGAGGCGACCTCGGCGACGGCCGACTGCGCCGCGAGCTCCACACGGGCCTGCGGATCGCCCAACTCGCCGGTCTCGGGCCGTGGGGTGGCTCGTAGCGTGCGATCACGGCCTTTTCAGCGGGGGAGAAAGTGCCGCGACCGGTCGACCGGCATCGCCGCACGCCCGCCGGGACGATGAGTTTGCCCGCCGCCCGAAGTCTTCCCCTCGACATTCCCGCCCTGCCGGGGTCGAGAAGCGGAGATGCGGAGGCCGCACATGAGCAATCCGATTCGGCTGTACATGTCGATGTCGCTCGACGGCTACGTCGCCGGTCCGGACGACCGGCCGGGCCAGGAGCTCGGGCGCGCCGGTGGACGCCTCTTCAACTGGCTCGACGACCGGGAATCCGACGGTCCCAGCGGACAGGTCTACCGCGAGGCGCTGGCGACCGGCGCGGTCATCTCCGGCCGTCGGACCTTCGAACTCGCGGGGCGTTGGAAGGGCGACCACCATGACGGTGTACCGATCTTCGTCCTCACCCACCAGGTCGATGACGGGGACGTGCCACCCGGGCACGCGCGATTCGTCACCGACGTCGACGACTGCGCCCGCCAGGCCCGCGCCGCCGCCGGCGACCGGCCGGTCATGGTCCATGGGGCGGGCGCCGCCCAAGCGCTCCTGCGGGCCGGGCACATCGACGAGATGGAGATCCACCTGGTTCAGGTGCTCCTCGGCGAGGGCCGACGGCTGTTCGACCACCTCGGCGGCGACCACATCGAACTCGACCTCGTCCGACGGCTCGACGACCGAGACGTCACACACCTGCGCTACCGGGTGCGCCGCCCCGGAGAGGCCGCGTGAAGACGCTCTTCGTCTCCTACCGCGTCACTGACCTGGACCGCTCGCTCGGCTTCTACACCGCCCTCGGCTACGTCGAACTGGGCAGGGTCCAGGGCACCGGATTCGACCACCTCGCGATCCAGGTGGACACGCTGGCCGCCACCCTGGAGCCTGGCCCGGTCCAATACCCGGGAGGCCCGCGCGGCCCGAAGACGTCGTGGCTCACCGACCCGGACGGCTACCGGATCGAGTTGGTGGAGTGGCCGCCCGGACACCCCGGCGGCATCACCGCCGCGGACTTCTCCTGAGTGAACCGGTTGAACGGCCCGGTGGAACGGTCAGGTGAGGACGGACCCACATCACCCGCTTGCACGGGATTACGTAAGTACGTAATCTCGGCGCATGGATCTGGAAGAGCGGGTCGCCGAGCTCGAGCGACGCATGGCGGGCCTGGAGAATGCGGGCGCTCCCGCGTCGGCCGTGGGCGAGGGTGACTTCTGGGCCCTCGACGCCCTGAAGGAGCGTCACCCGGTGACGCGGGACGCGGACGGCGCCGTCCTGTTCACCGGAGCGGTGCGCGTGCCGACGGGGCATCGCTATGAGTGGCAGTCCGGTTCGCTCACCGAGCCGCTGTTCGACAGCGACTGGTCGGACACGGCCGAGTCGTTCGCCGCGCTCGGCAACCCCGTGCGGCTGAGGCTGCTGAGGGAGATTCTGGGCGGCTTGCGCACCGCGGCCGAACTCGCCGCCCTCGAGGACATCGGCACGACCGGCCAGATCTACCACCACCTGCGCCAACTGACCGGAGCGGGCTGGCTCCACACTCCGGAGCGCGGCCGCTACGAGGTGCCCGCGGGCCGCGTGGTGCCGCTGCTCGTGGTGCTCGCCGCCGCGCGCCCCGCGACTTGACCACTTGCCGTACGTACGAGGGGGAATCATGTCGGCGGACCGACGCAAGATCGCTGCCAGGATCCAGCACGCACTGTGGCTGATCTTCTTTGCCCAGATCGTCATCAGATTCTTCGTGGAACTGCCGTACAACTACTGGGTGAGCTGGCTGCCGGCGGTCGGTGCGATCGCGATCAGCCTGGTGGCGTCGCGCTCCGCCGCCAGGCGAATCGAGACCCGGGCCCCGGCGCCGGTCTGGGTCGCGCCCCCGGTCACCGGCCGCTGGTCGGCCCTCAACAGCCCCGCCGACAAGGTGCCGAGCCACGGAACGCACCACCTCGCCCAGACCTACGCCATCGACATCGTGGCCGAACCGGGGGAGGGGCCCGCGCGTCCCGCCCCCGTCTGGTTCTGGCCCGTCGCCCACCGCAATCGGGACTACCCCGCCTTCGGCGCCTCCCTGCATGCGGTGGCGGACGCCACCGTCGCGCACGCGGAGGACGGCCAGCGCGACCACCTGAGTCGTAGCTCCCTTGCGGGAGTTCTGTACTTCTGGCTCGTTGAGGGTGTCTGCCGGACGCTCGGAGGGAGCCGCCGCGTCGTGGGCAACCACATCGTCCTCGACCTGGGCGAGGGGACGTACGCCCTGTACGCGCATGTCCAGCGCGGCTCGCTCGCGGTCCGGGCGGGCGACAAGGTCGTCGCCGGACAGGTGCTCGGCCGCTGCGGAAACTCCGGCAACTCCACCCAGCCGCACGTGCACTTCCAGCTGATGGACGGGCCGGACCTGGACACGGCGCGCGGAGTGCCCTTCAGCTGGCACGACGTCGGAGTGCCCGCCGCCGGTGAGGCGTTCGCCGTCGGCGAGGAGGGCCGCGGCGCGTGTGCGGTGTCAACTGCGTGGTAACCGGCGGTACATGGAACCTGAATCCCGCACGCGGCGGCACTCGTGGGGTCGGCGGCTGATCCGCGCCTTCGTCATGGCGGTCGGTTTCGTCTGCATGGTGGCGTTCGCCGTCGCGCTGGCGAAGGCCACTCTCGTCCCTTCGCCCAGCTCGGAATCGCTGACGCACACCAACCTGCACCCCGGCAGTTCGATTCGCCTGTACTTCGACCAGCCCGACTGGCGCGACACGATCAAGCAGGTCGGCGGCAACGTAGTTCTCGGAGTGCCGTTCGGAGTCCTGCTGCCGGTGCTCTTCCCGCGCACCCGGGGCTTCGTGCGGGTGGTGCTCATGACGGCGCTCGTGATGCTGACCGTCGAGGTCGCCCAGGGGCTCCTGGTCGAGGGCCGGGCGTTCGACATCGATGACGTGATCCTGAACGCGGCGGGCGCGTTCTTCGGGTACCTGTTCATCGGTCGCAGGCTCGGCCGGGCGTTGCACCCGCGCCGTCACCACTGGTGGCGTCCGCGCGCCGAAGGGGCCGGCGAGGAGGCGGTCGGCAAGCCGGGTGGCCGGAGCCGGCCGGGTCGGCGGCCCCGGCCCGCGCCGTCTCAGGATGCTTGAGGGGGCGCGGGACGGCGGCGGTCAGTGCGTCGAGGCCTGTTCCTTGGCGTAGCGGTACAGGTCCTGGGACGTGTCGATGAGTTCCTTCTGTTCCGCCGCCGAGCCGACCATCGGCTGGGAGCCGTTGAGCGGCAACTGGGCGCTCTCCGGCAGGAACTTGACGGTCACCAGGCCGATGACCCCGGCCGCCATCAGGTAGTAGGCGGGCATCAACTTGTTGCCGGTCCCGTTCACCAGCGCCTCCGTCACCAGCGGGGTGGTGCCTCCGAACGCCGCCACGGCGAAGTTGAAGCCGATGCCCATCGCCCCGTACCGCACCGCCGTCGGGAACAGCGCGGGCAGCGTGGCGGCGCTCGGCGCGGCGAAGCACGCGAGGAGCGTCGAAAGGATCAGCACGCCGAAGATGGGCGGCCAGGTGCCCTCCGCCTTGATGAGGAGGAAGGAGGGTACGGCGAGGAGGATCATGGCGATGGCCCCGCCCGCGTACAGGGGGCGCCTGCCGATGTGGTCGCTGAGGCGTCCGAGGAAGGTGATGAGAACGACGATCCACACCATGCCGATCAGGACGAGGATGTCCGCTGAACTGCTGGAGCGGTCGAGCGTTTCCGTCTGGTAGGTCGGCAGATAGCCGGTGACCATGTAGTTCGTGACGTTGTAGAGCAGGACGATGCCCATGCACACCAGCAGGGGGCGCCAGTGGTTGCGGACGATGGTCTTGAACTCGCTGCCCACCGAGTCCTGGGCGAGGTGCTTCTCGTGTTCGTCGAGCTGCTGCTGGAACGCGGGGGACTCCTCTAGCTTCAGCCGCATGTACAGGCCGATGACACCCAGCGGCCCCGCCACCAGGAACGGCAGCCGCCAGCCCCAGGACAGCATCTGGTCGTCCGTGAGCGCCAGGTTCAACACGGTGACCAGCGCGGAGCCGAGGGCGTAGCCGACGAAGGTGCCGAAGTCGAGCCAGCTGGACAGGAAGCCACGCCGTCGGTCCGGCGAGTACTCGGCGACGAAGGTGGTGGCGCCGCCGTACTCGCCACCGGTCGAGAAGCCCTGCACCATTCGGGCGATCAGCAGAAGGATCGGAGCGGCGATACCGATCGTCTCGAAGCTCGGGATGAGGCCGATCGAGAACGTTCCGGCCGCCATCATGATCATGGTGGTGGCGAGTACCTTCTGCCGCCCGATGCGGTCACCGAGCGGGCCGAACACCAGGCCGCCGAGCGGTCGCACCACGAACGCGGCAGCAAATGTTGCGAACGACGAGATCAGCTGGGCGCCCGGGGAGGCGCCGGGGAAGAAGACCTTGCCGATGGTGGCGGCGAGATAGCTGTAGACGCCGAAGTCGAACCACTCCATGCAGTTGCCGAGTGCCGACGCGCCGACAGCCCGCTTGAGCAGGGGTTTCTCGACTACCTGGACGTCCTGCTTGCGATAGGCCCGTTTGGTGCGTCGCAGCCGGCGGGCCAGTTCCTCCCGTACATGCTGGGGCATGCCCGCGACGGTCTCCGGCATACGCCTGCGGCCTCTGGTGGGCGGGCCGTCCGAAGGTGTGTGGGCCACGTGCCGATGCCGCCTTCCCTGTCGTCCTCATCTCTTCTCGTCAGGCCGAGTCTCCGCACATTGATCACTCGGCGCACCTCGAGGACGACTTCCCGGCGATGGCTTCGGCACACCATTCCGTGACGTTTCCGGCTCAGCAGCTCAGGTTCGCGCCCGGGTCACCCTGGCGTCGAGAGGGGTGGGGGCGCGGCGCCGCGGGCCGTGGTGGGCCGGAGCCCGCCGTGGGGGGAAGACCCGCGGCGCCGCCGTACCGGGGCGCTCGCTCAGCCGCCGACGTTCACGTCGATGCAGGCGTAGAAGGCGTTCGTCGTGTCGGCGATGTTCCAGACGGCCAGCACCTTTTGACGGCCTGTCAGTGAACCGAAGTCCACCTGGTGGCTGACCGTGGCGCCCGGCTTCGCACCGTTGTCGTTGAACTCGGCGATCTCCTGGCCGCCGGCGAAGTACTGCCACGTGCTGGTGGCGTGCTGCGCCGTCAGCTTCCATTCGAAGGTGGCGTTGCGGGATACCGGAGTGGCGACCCAGCCCTTGGAGTCGTCGTCGAGCTCGGCGAACCGACTGTTCCCGCCGCTGCAGCTCGTCAGCCCCTTGGGGCCTTCGACGCTCTGCGGTTCGTAGGTGATGTCACCGCAGGACACGGTGCCTGCCGCACACTGCGCCTGCCGGCTGGGCGGAGTGGAGATGTAGCCGTGCGCACTCGCCGAACCGGCGGGAAGGCTGACGGCGATGACCGGGGCCAGGGCCGCGCCGATGAGCGCGGCGGTCTTCCTTCTGGCGTTCATGCGTACTCCTTCACTTCAGGTCTTCCCGGGGCGTGCGTGAAGTGGGGGCGCACGCTCGGGCCGGCCTCTCGAGGGTGGGGCCAAGAGGCGCGAAGGTGGGGGCAGGAGGGAGTTCACCCGACGCGGGGCGTGGGTGAACTCCTGAACTCCCTTGTGCTGAACGGCCGTTGCTTGGACTAGACCATACAAGTGGTCGTGAGCGTGTCAAGGTGCCCGCGGGGAATCGGTGTCCCAGGGGGTCGCTGAGGCGCACACACGTGTGCCCCCGGATCAGAGGATCCGGGGGCACACGTGGTGGTGCGGGTTTCAGAGTCCCATGGAGGCCCTGAACTCCTCGAACGAGACCTTTCGGTCGCCGTCGGTGTCGATGGTGTCGATGAGGTCCTGCGCGGCCTCCGCGGTGACACCCGTGTCACCGAGCTCAGCGACGACCTTCCGGTACTCCTCGGCCGTCAACTGCCCGTCCCCGTCGACGTCGTACCGGTCGAAGACCTTCCGCGCCGCGGCTGCCATGTCGACCACTTGATCCCCATTTCCTTGCTGTTTCAAGACCGCCCCCACTCTAGGGCCTGCCCTGAAGGGGGATTACGGCGAAGGTGTCCGGCAGCGGCAGGCGCATCCACGGGGGCCACGGCGGCAGGCGATGCGGGAAATCCCCGACGACGCACCGGGATTCCCGGGATGGCCGGGTGAGTTGGGCGTGGATAGCCTCGGATCTCGTCGCTCCGCTTGCTGGCCAGCTCCATCTCGTACCGGGCACCACCCGACCCCGATGAGGCGCCGTTCCATGACCGAGCAATCACAGCTGCCCGAACCTGACGTCGAAGCCGGACCGCGGATGTCCGAGCGGTGCAAGGCCTACATCGTCGGCATCTGCACGGCCGCGTACGTCCTGTCTTTCGTGGATCGACAGGCGCTGGCGCTGATGATCGAGCCCATCAAGCGCGATCTCAGCCTGACGGACACGCAGTTCAGTCTGTTGAGCGGGCTCGCCTTCTCCGTCCTGTACTCGGTGATGGGGCTGCCCATCGCGGCGCTCGCCGACCGCCGTTCGCGCCCCGTGATCATCTCCATCGGCATCGCGCTGTGGAGCCTCGCCACCGCGCTCTCCGGGCTGAGCAAGGGGTTCGCCCACATGTTCCTGGCCCGGGTCGGGGTGGGGGTCGGCGAGGCGTCGCTCACCCCGTCCGCGTACTCGATGTTCAGCGACATGTTCCCGAGGAGCAGGCTGGGCCGGGCCGCCGGGATGTACTCGCTGGGCTCGTTCATCGGTGGCAGCGCCGCGTTCTTCATCGGCGGGTACGTCATCGGGCTGCTCAAGGACGTCGACCGGGTGTCCCTGCCGCTCGTGGGCGACGTGCACGCCTGGCAGTTGACGTTCTTCATCATTGGTCTGCCCGGACTGCTCGTCGCGCTGGTGTTCCTGCTGACGGTCCGGGACCCGGTGCGGCGCGGGCTGGCACGGGATTCCGCGGGGGCCGTGCGCAAGGTGGCCATCCGCGATGTGTTCACCTTCCTGCGCAGCCATGCGCGCACGTTTTTCTGCCACTACGCGGGCTTCTCCTGCTACGCGATGGTGCTGCTCGGCCTCATGGCGTGGGTGCCGGCCTTCTACATGCGCACGTTCGGGCTGAGTGCGACCGAGGTCGGCTACGTGTTGGGTGGTGTGGTGCTGCTGGCCAACGGTTCCGGAGTGCTGTTCGGCGGGTGGCTCGTCGACCGGCTCACCCGGCTCGGGCACCCGGACGGGGCGATGCGTGCCGGGGTCATCGGGGCGAGCGGCATGCTCGTCCCGGTCGTCGTCTTCCCTCAAGTCCGGCCGCTGTGGCTGTCGTTGACGCTGCTCGCGGTCACCATGTTCTTCGCCTCGTTCCCGATGCCCGCGTCCACCGCCGCGATGCAGGTGCTCAGCCCGAACCAGATGCGCGCCCAGGTGTCCGCCGTCTTCCTGCTCATCTCGAACCTGGCCGCCGTGGGCCTCGGGACGACGCTGGTCGCGCTGGTCACCGACGAGCTGCTCGGATCGAGCCGGCGCATCGGTACGTCCCTCTCCCTCGTGTACGGCGTCGCCTCGGTCGGCAGCATCGTCCTGCTGTGGCGCGGCTGCGCACACTTCCGCCAGAGCCTCGCGCGCGAGGAGCGGCTCGCCGACCGGACACCGGACAGCGCGCTTCGTACGCTCAACTGAAGGGAACGGAAGCACACATGGACATCACCATCCTCGGCGGCGGGCACGGATGCTTCGCCGCGGCGGCGGAACTCGCGGAGAACGGACACACCGTGCGCTGGTGGCGGCGGGACACCAACGCTTTGCACGCGCTGCGCGATCTCGGCGCCGTCCGCGTCCGCGACCATCGCGGCAGCAGGAACGTACCGGTGAGCGACACCGCACGCCCCGGGGCGATCCATCCGGTCGCGGACCTCGCGCAGGCCCTACGCGGCGCGCGACTCGTCGTCGTACCGCTGCCGGCCACCGCGCACCAGGACCTGGCGGCCAAGGTCGCACCGCTGCTCCAAGGCGGCCAGGTGGTGTTCCTGCCGCCGGGCACCTTCGGCTCGGTGCTCTTCGCGAAGGCGATGGCCGAGGCGGGCAACACGGCGGACGTCGCGTTCGCCGAGACCGGCACGCTGCCCTATCTGGCGCGTACGCACGGACCGTCCGAGGTGGTCGTGAGCGGGTACGCGACGCGCCTGCCCACCGGCGTCCTCCCGGCCCGCTCGTCCGACGCCGCGTTCCGCGTCCTGCGGGAGGCCTATCCGTCGGTCGAGCCGGTCGAGGACTGCCTCAGCGGCGCGCTCATGAACGCGGGACCGGTGATCCATCCGCCGCTGATCCTCATGAACGCGGGTCCGCTGGAGCACAGTTCGTCCTGGGACATCCACAACGAAGGGACCCAGCCGTCGATCCGCAGGGTCACCGACGCGCTGGACGCCGAACGGATCGCGGTCCGCGAGGCGCTCGGGTACGCGGCCCCGCACTTCCCGCTCGCCGACCACTACGCGACGGACGGCGACGAGTGGATGTACGGCCGCGCCGCCCACGAACGGCTCACGGACAGCGGCGACTGGCGGGAGAGGATCGACCTGCTGGACCACCGGTACATGCTGGAGGACACCCGCCTCGGCCTGTCGTTCCTCGTGTCCGTGGGGCGCTGGGCCGACGTCCCGACCCCGGTCGCGCAGGGCCTGTTGAGCGTCGCGTCAGCCGTCACGGGCAGGGACCTGTACGCCGAGGGCCGCACCCTTGACTCCCTCGGTCTGGCCCGGCTCTCCCGCCCCGAACTGGCCAAACTGCTGCACGAAGGGTTGCCGACATGACGGACACGGAACGACGTACCGACGCGGTGGTGGTGGTCGGCGCCGGCCGCATGGGGCAGGGCATCGCACGCGCCTTCCTCGCCGCGGGCATGGATGTCACCCTCGCGGACGTCAAGGAGACGGACGAGGACCGGGCGCGGTACCGGAAGGCGGCCGAGCAGCAGGTCCTGGAACGCCTGCGCCCCTCCGGGGCCGACACCGGCCGGGCGCCCCGACTCGTCGTCTGCGACCGCGAATCCGCGCAAGCCCAACTCGCCGACGCGGATGTGGTGTTCGAGGCCGTGCCCGAGGTCATCGAGGTCAAGCGGGCCGTCCTGTCGTGGGTCGACACGCACACGGCGCGTGACGCGGTCATCGCGTCGACGACCTCGACCTTCCTCGTCACCGAGATCGCCGACCTGGTCGACGACCCGAGCCGCGTCCTGAACGCGCACTGGCTGAACCCCGCCGACCTCATGCCGCTCGTCGAGGTCAGCCGCAGCGAGGCCACCGACCCCGCGCAGGTGGAGCGGACGACTGGGCTGCTCCGGTGGATCGGCAAGATACCGGTCGTGTGCGGTCCCGCGGCCGGCTACATCGTGCCCCGCCTCCAGGCCCTCGTCATGAACGAGGCCGCCCGCATGGTCGAGGAGGGCGTCGCGACGGCCACCGACATCGACCTGGCCGTACGCGCGGGCCTCGGCACACGCTTCTCCGTGCTGGGACCGCTGGAGTTCATCGACTGGGGCGGCGGCGACATCCTCTACTACGCCTCCCGCTACCTGACCGACCGGCTCGGCGACCGGTTCCGCGCGCCGGCCCTGGTCGAGGAGAACATGACGTCGCGCCGCCGCGGTCTCCAGGACCACACCGGCTTCTACGAGTACGACCCCGAGACCGTCGCCGCGTACCAGGCGGGCCGCATGCGGGAGTTCGAGGACCTGCTGAGGCTTCGCGGGTCCGAACTCCGCGCGGACCCCGTCCTGTCGGAGCGTCCGGCTCCGCCTCCGGACGACGACCGGTGAGCGGGGGCCGCTGAGGGGGCGATAGGTTGGTGTCCCATGGAACTTTGGGGAGCACGCCTCTACGGGAACCCTTGCCGGGACTGCGCGTTCGACTGGTCGCTGACGCCACAAGAAGCGATCGCGCAGGTCGGGGACGTGCCGGCGCGGTACGCGGCACTGGTGAAGGGGCGCCGGGGCGACGAGCGGCATCCGGAGCTCGACTGGAACGCGGCGGCTTACGTCAGCCACGTCACCGACAACCTGCGCAACTGGGCCGAGCGGCTCGCCGCGGCGAGACTGACCGGTGCGCGCCAGGTACCCGGCTACGACCAGGACCTTCTCGCCCGGGCCCGCCACTACAACGACATTCCCCTCGCCGGGGCCCTGTGGTCACTCCAGCGGGCGGCCGACGCCTGGGTGGACTCGGTGTCCGCCGCGCTGGAGGCGAACGTCGTGCTGGAGCATGCCCAGCGTGGGGTGCAGCGGGCCGAGGACGTGGCCCGCAACAACGCCCACGATGCCGCTCATCACGCCTGGGACATCGACCGGATACTGTCCTACGTCGATGGCTCGGCCGCCTTCACGGTCCCTGGTGTGTCGTCCACGTAGTGCCGCCGGATGTGACCGCGAACCCCGTGACGCCGGGGAGCTGCTCCAGCCACTCCTTGGCGTCAACTCCCCGTGCGTACGCGGCCGTTGCGAGGACGTCCGCTTCGGTGAGGGAGTCGCAGACCACGGTGAGCGACGCCAGGGTAGTGGCGGCCGGCTCCCCGGTGTGCGGGTCGACGATGTGGCAGCCGCGTTCGGCCGGGCCCGAGGTGGCGATCGCGAGCGGGCCCGCCGCGGACCCGACGTGCGCGACGATCCTGCCGGGCAGCAGCGGATGGCTGATCCCGACGCGCCAGGGGCCGCCGTGCAGCTGGATGTCACCGCCACCGTTGAGGCAGATGTCGTCGGCGCCGGCCTCCCGCAGGAGGCGTACCGCCCGCTCCACCGCCCAGCCCTTGACCAGGCCGCTGGGATCGAAGTCTCCCGAATGGCGGGCGGAGAACCAGCCGTCGGTGCGTCGACGGGCGTCCTCGCACAGGGTGCGGACCTCGCTCAGCTCGTCCTGCCACGCCACGGGTACGGGCTCGCCACGCCGGACCCGGCACACCGCGCTGTCCTCGCGGAACGGGGAGAAGACCGCGTCGACGTGGTGAAGCAGGGCTTCGGCCTCGTCGAGTGCGCGCGTGATCACAGGTGTCGGTGTGCCACGCACGGTGCACGAGAAGACCGTGCCCATGGTGTGCACCACCCGGTGGAGTGTGTCGGCTTCAGGCATGGGCCTGGTCCAGCGCGCTCTGCAGGGAGTTGATGTATCCCTCGCTGGTGTAGGTGGCTCCGGACACCGCGTCGATGCGGGCGTTCTGGGCGTCGAGCGTCTCTTGCACGAGAGTGGGTATCGCGGACCCGTTGATCTGCCGGCTGCGGGGATCGCCGCTCGGCTGTCGCACGGCGCGGGCGGCCGTGATCTTCGAGCCGTCGAGCGTCAACTGCACCTGGACGGGGCCGTACCGGGTCTGGACGGTGGACCCGGTGACCGTGACGGTGTGCGAACCGGAGGAACCGTTCGTGGAGGGGGCCGAGGCGGACGGGGTGACCGCCCGGGCCGCGTGGTGCGGCTTGAGGGACAGGGCGAGGACCGGCACGGTGACGGTGGCCACGCAGGTCAGGACCGTGCGGCGGACGGAATGGGCGCGCATGCGGGGCTCACAGTTCGAAGGACTCGTAGTGGATGCGCGCGGCGGGGACCCCGGCGGCGCGCAGGGCGTCGTAGGCGGCGAGCGACATGCCGCGCGGGCCGCACACGTACGCGTCGTGCCGGGCGATGTCCGGCAGCAGGGCCCGCAGCCCGTCGGCGGTGATCGCGGTGCGAGCGCCGTCCGGGCCGTTGAGGGCATACACGAGACGGGCCCGGCGCTGCGCGGCGATGGCCTCCAGTTCGCCGCGCAGCGCCAACTCCTCGGCGGTACGCGCCCGGTAGAGCAGGGTCAGGTCACCGGCCGACGCGGGCAAGGTCTCGAACAGCGTGCGCAGCGGTGTGATGCCGGTGCCGCCCGCGATCAGCAGCACCTTGCCGCGGCGGCGCCGGCCTGCGGTCAGCGCCCCGTAGGGGCCCTCCGCCCAGACGCGGGTGCCGCGCCGCAGCGTGGTGACGGCCCCGCTGTGGTCGCCGAGCGCCTTGACCGTGATCCGCAGGAAGTCGTTGCGCGGCACGGCCGACAGCGAGTACGGATGGCAGGCGCTCCACAGGCCGGGGGAGAGGAAGCGCCAGCGCAGGAACTGTCCCGGCTCGGCGCCCAGCCGATCGAGACGGTGGCCGCGCAGCCACACCGAGTGGACGCCGGGTGCCTCGCGTACGACGGCCTCCACGCGGAGCCGGTGCCGCAGATTGAGCCGCAGAGGTGCCAGCAGACGGAACCACGCGACGAGGCAGGCCGCCGATATGTAGAGCGCGTACCAGGCCGCACGGGCCGCCGCGCTGCCCACGAAGTCGGCGCCGAGGGCCAGTTGGTGCCAGAACGCCAGGAACACGGCGGCGTAGGTGAGCAGATGCAGGTAGTACCAGGTCTCGTAGCGCATCCGGCGGCGTACCGCCCGCACCGATGAGTAGCCGACGACGAGCAGGATCACGGCGCCTGCCGTGCCCTTCAGCATCTCCGGCAGGTCGAACACGATCGTGCCGAGTTCCCGCACAGGATTCAGGTGGGCCTGTGCGGCGTAGCCGAGCGTGATCAGCACGATGTGGGTCAGCAGGAGACCGATCGTCCAGCGTCCGGCCGAGGCGTGCCAGCGGGCGGTGCGATCGCTGCCGACCCCCTTCTCCAGCCACGGCACCCGGGCCATCAGCGCGACCAGCAGGGCGCACATGTACCCGCACAGCAGCCCGGTGATCCGGCCCGCGCCGGTCAGCCAGCCCGATTGGCCGATGACCGGGCCCGTGTCGTGCCACCACAGGGCGAGCACGGACAGTCCGCCCGCCCAGGCGGCCACGAGCAGCGGCACGGCCGGGGAGCGGCGTCGACGCGAGTCGGTCGGCCGGTGCCGCACCGGCGGCGGGCTGTGGGTGGCGGTGGCCATGGGCGGCTCCTCACGAGCGGTGGGCTGCCCACTGTGGTGCGGGAACCTCTGAGCACGCTCTGAACGGGGAACCTGAGCGGCAGGCTCAAAGGAAACTCAGAGGGAACCGAGAGATGCTGGAGCGGCCATGACCTCACGCCCAGCGGCCCTGACCCGCCCCGACGGAACTCCCGTGCGCGTCCTCGTCGTCGACGACGAACCCGACCTCGCGGAGGTCGTCTCCGGCGCCCTGCGCTACGAGGGCTGGGAGGTGCGCACGGCGGCCGACGCCCGGGCCGCCGTGCGCGAGGCCCAGGACTTCCGCCCCGACGCCGTCGTCCTCGACATCATGCTCCCCGACCGGACAGGCCTCTCCGTGCTGCGCGACCTGCGCGCCGTCCAGCCCCACGTGTGCGTGCTGTTCCTCACCGCACGCGACACCGTCGAGGACCGCATCGCCGGGCTCACGGCAGGCGGCGACGACTACGTGACGAAGCCGTTCAGCCTCGGCGAACTGGTCGCGCGGCTGCGCGGACTGCTGCGCCGCGCGGGGATGACCCGGGAGCGGGCCACCGCCTCTCTGCTGGTCGTCGGCGACCTGGAGATGGACGAGGACGCGCACGAGGTCACCCGCGGCGGCGCCCCCGTCGACCTGTCGCCGACCGAGTTCCAGCTGCTGCGCTGCCTGATGCGGCACCCGCGCCGCGTCCTGAGCAAGCCGCAACTGCTCGACCTCGTGTGGTCCTACGACTTCGGGGGCCAGGCGCACGTGGTGGAGCTGTACATCTCGTATCTGCGCAAGAAGGTCGACGCGGGGCGCGAACCCATGATTCATACGGTGCGGGGAGCGGGCTACGTCCTGAAGCCGGCGGACGGCCGGTGAGGTACCCGAGGCTGCACACCCTGCGGGCCAGGTTCACGGCGGGGCTCCTGGTGCTGCTGGCCGTCGGCTCCGCCGCCGTGGGCCTCGCCGCGGTCCTCGAACTCGGCGGCTTCCTCACGGACCGCCTCGACCAGCAGCTGACCGACACCGGCAGCGCCTTCCCCGCGAGCCTGGAACACCCGGCGTCCGGCCATGACGACCACGACGGCGACGAGTACGGCGACACCCGCAGACAGGCGACCGGGACCCTCGGGGTCCGCCTGGTCGACGGGTCCGTCACCAGCGCCGCCGTGGTCCGCCAGGGAAGCGACGCGAGCGACATGGTCAGCGTCGACCTCGACACGGGCGACGAACGGGCGCTGGCCGACGTCCCCGTCGACGGGCGCGGCCACAGCGTGGACCTGTCCTCGATCGACGACTACCGGGTGATGGCCTGGTCGGGCCGGGACGGAGACGTTCTGCTCACCGGCCTCCCGCTGGAGCCCGTGGAGGCGGCGGTGCACCGACTCGAGTTCGTCGCCGGCGGTGTCTTCGGCCTGGTCCTCATCGGGGCGGGCGTCGCGGGCGGGCTCTGGGTGCGCTGGTCGCTCCGCCCGCTCAGCCGCATCGCCTCCACCGCGACGCACATCAGTGAGCTCCCGCTGGCCAGTGGCGAGGTGGCCCTGCCCGCGCGGGCACCGGACACCCGGCCGCGCAGCACCGAGGTCGACCAGGTCACCCTCGCGTTCAACCGCATGCTGGGCCACGTCGAGAACGCGCTCACCGAACGTCAGCGCAGCGAGGAGCGGCTGCGGACCTTCTCCGCCGACGCCAGCCACGAACTGCGCACCCCGGTGGCCTCCGTGCGCGGCCACGCGGAACTCGCCCTCCTCCACCGGGGGCCCGTCCCGCCCGAAGTGACCCACGCGCTGGAGCGCATCGCCGCGCAGTCGGGCCGGATGGGCGCCATGGTCGACGACCTGCTGCTGCTCGCACGCCTCGAAGCGGGACGCCCCTTGGAGCGCGGGGCGGTGGACCTGACCCGCCTCGTCCTGGACGCCGTCACCGACGCCCGGGCGGCCGGGCCCGACCACCGCTGGCTGCTGGACCTCCCCGAGGAGCCCGTCACGGTGCCCGGGGACGCCCACCGGCTCCAGCAGATCCTCGCCAACCTGCTCACCAACGCCCGCCGGCACACACCGCCCGGCACACAGGTCACCGCCGGCCTGCACCTCGGCGACGACACCGTCGAACTCACCGTCCGTGACGACGGGCCCGGCATCCCCGCCGACCTGCGCCCCCACCTCTTCGAACGGTTCGTGCACGGCGAAGGACCGCGCGACGACGCCGCGGGCACGGGCCTGGGGCTGTCCATCGTCGCGGCGGTCGCGGCCGCACACGACGGGTCGGTCGCGGTGCGGAGCGAGCCGGGCGGAACCGCCTTCGCGGTGCGGCTCCCGCGACGCGCCCGCGAACACGGACCCGGCTGAGGTGTGCCCTCCGCTTCGAGAAGTGTGGTGCCCGGGGTGTGAAGGGTGGGGCGATTGATCCGCGGGGCCGCACGGGGACGGGCAATCTGACGCAACGCGGAGCCCAGCGGGGGCTGCCGCCGCCGCGCACCGCGGCCTTCACAGAAGTAAGGATTCCCATCACCGTGAGTGACAACTCTCGTATCGAGACCCGTGAGATAGCCGATGACGACCTCGACGGCGTCGCGGGCGGCCTCTCCGTCGGCGGCACGGTCAAGGGCCTGACGGCCGAGTTCGGCCAGGGCCCCAACGGTCTGCCCGTCCTGACCGGCGGCTCCGTGAAGTCCCTCAGCATCACCGTCTCGGACATCCCGCTGGGCTGACGCGCGGCTTCGACACGGGGTCGGCCTTCAGGACCGGTTGCCCGGGCCCCGAAGGCCGACGCCGCCGTCTGTGGGCGCCCTGCCGCCCTACCGGCGTTGCCCGTCGCCCGGCTCCAACGCCGGTGCGGAGACGCCGAGATGGGACCGGCACTGCGGGCGGGGCGCGTCCTCGAGGCGCGGGCGCACCGCGCGGGGCCGGATGAACAGGGCCGCCGTGGTGGCGCCCAGGACGAACAGTACGGCGCAGCCGACCGCCGCCCGGTGGAACGACGTGTCCACCGCCTCGGGCCGCGTATAGGCGTCGCCCGACAGGCCGACGGCCAGCGGCAGCGCGGCGACCACCAGCAGCTGCGCGACGCGCGCCGCCGTGTTGTTCACGCCGCTCGCGAGACCTGCGTGTTCCGGTTCCACCGACGCGAGGACCGTCGTCGTCAGCGGCGCCACGAAGAGGCTCATGCCGAGCCCGAGAACGGCGACCGCGGGCAGCACATCGGCCGCGTAAGGCGACCCCGGACCGATCCGCAGCATGAGCAGCACCCCGGCCGCGGCGACGGCGGGACCCACCACGAGTGGCGGCGTCGGCCCCACCCGGCGTGCCAGATCACCGGCCCTGGGCGAGAGCAGCAGCATCAGCGCGGTGATGGGCAGAGTCGCCACGCCCGCCTCCAACGCGTCGTATCCCAGGGCGACTTGAAGCTGGACGGGCAGCATGAACAGGATGCCGCCGATCCCCGCGTAGAGGCACAGCGTCATCCCGTTCGCGGCGCTGAACAGGCGCGAGCGGAACAGCGACGGCGGCAGCATCGGAGCGGCCCGCCGCCGTTCCACGGCCACGAACGCGACACCGGCGAGGGCACCGACGAGCGCGGCGAGGCCCGTCGCCACGGAGAACGCGCCGCCCGACGACCCGATCAGTGCGTAACTCACCCCGGCCAGACACACCGCCGCGAGCACGGCGCCGGCCTGGTCGAAGGGTGCGTCCACGGCGGCGGCGTCCCGGCTCTCGGGCACGTACCGCACCGCGATGACCAGCACGACGACGGCGATCGGCACATTGATGAGGAAGATCCACCGCCACCCCGGCCCATCGATCAGCCACCCGCCGAGGAACGGCCCGAGCGCGCCCGCCACGCCGGTCAGTCCCGACCAGGCGCCCACCGCCCGGGCCTGGTCGTCGGGATGGAACACCGACCGCACCAGCGCGAGCGATCCGGGCGTCAGCAGCGCCCCGCCGACCCCCTGGAGCGCCCGCGCCGCGATCAACGTGCCCTCGTTCGGCGCGAGTCCGCACGCCGCGGACGCGACCGCGAACCACGCCACGCCCAGCACCAGCGCCCGCCGCCGCCCGATCCGGTCGCCCATCGCGCCGCCCCACAGCAGCAGCGCGGACAGCGTCAGCATGTAGGCGTTGACGACCCATTGCAGGGCGGAAAGGGAGGCCCCGAGGTCGCGCCCCATGGTCGGGAGGGCGACATTGACGACGGTCCCGTCGAGCATCGCCATACCGGAGGCGAGGACCACGCACGCGAGGATCCACCGCCCGCGCGCCGACGAGAGCCGGACGCCTGGGGCGGCGTCGGGAGAGGGGTCGCCGGTCGCTGTCATCGGGCACATTCTCCCGGAGCCCCCGTACCTGCGCGACCCTCGGAACCGATCCGGCCGCGGCACACTTTCGCAGGCGCGGCGACGAGCCCGCTGTTAGCTTTGTCCTGAAATGCGGTTGCCGTAGTCGTCCCAGCCGTAGCCGCTGGGAACGTGGGAACAGGAGCGTGACGGAACCCATGGCCAGGACCCGTCGACTGATCCTGAGTTCACCCTCCGAGGTCTGGGCGCTGCTCTCCGACGGATACCGCTACGGGGAGTGGGTGACGGGAACCCGCCGGGTGCTCGACGTCGACCCCGCCTGGCCGGCCGTGGGCTCCGCCCTGAAGGTGCGGGTCGGTGTCGGCCCGCTGACCCTCGACGACACCAGCACCGTCAGGATCTGCGAGCCGGAACAGCGCCTCGAACTCGAGGCGAAGGCGGACCCGTTCGGGGCCGCCCGCATCGCGATGAACCTCATCCCGTGGGCCGAACACACCCTCCTCGTCCTCGACTGGCACCCGCTCAGGGGCCCCGGCACACGGATGCACGGACTCCCGGTGGACTACCTGGTCGCGGTCCGCAACGGAATGATGCTGACGAAGCTGGCGCGGATCGCGGTGGAAGAACACGCGAACGCGCCACGCACCGCCTTCTAGGGACGGCCGGCCTCCCAGGCGGCCTCGACCATCCGGAAGATCTCGTCGACATCTCTGTCGACATCTCTGGTGTCAGTGCTGCTGCGGTTTCTGTGGTGTCGCCTCGCTGGGCCGTACGACCACGAACCCCTCACCCTCCAGCATCAGTTGCACCGCTTCCCCGGATCCACCGCGGATCATCGAGCCCAGCGACTGCGAACGGTGCAGTGAGCTGCGCAGGTCGGCGCTCCACCCGACGACCGCGTCCGTGTCCACGTACACGGGCTGCTGCGGGGAGACGGGGAACACGAGCGGACTGCCCTCGCAGATCAGTCCGAGCCGCCCCTGCCCGGTGAACACGCTGTTGAACAGCCCGCCGCCGCTGATCCCGGCGCCCTTCACGGTCTTGATCTCGTACGACAGCGTGGCGTCGAAGCACAGCACGTTGCGGCCATTGACGGTGAACACGTCGCCGGGCTCGATGTCCACGACGAACACGTTCTGCGCCTCCTGCGCGAACCAGGCCTCGCCCTGCCCCTGCACCTTCATCACGGGCAGCCCCTCCCCGGTGACGGCGCGCTTCAGCATGCCGCCGACGCCCTGCCCCTTCCGCTCGAACTTCAGATTCCCCCGGTAGGCGACCATCGCCCCCTGCCGAGCCAGCATCTCGCCGTCGATCACATACCGGATCGACTTGGCGTTCTGAACGGTCATGCCCGGCGCGACGGCGGGCTGCACCATGTACTCACTCGCGAAAAGATCACCCTTCATCCGGGCATCGTGGCCCGGAGGGAATGATTCCTACAAGGGTCAGGCAAGGGCCGGTGGGGGCCCGTGCCGACCCCGTGCCGTGGGGCGTCGGCCCCGCGGCAGACCGCACGCCTGCGGCTGCCGCTGCGCGTGTGACAGGGGCGGTGTAGAGAGGAGACATGTCCGAAGGCCACGATGTGCTCGGCCCGCCGGTGCGACCCGGCCGGGCCCTGGTCGCCATCCCGGTCGCGTGGATCGTCGTCGTGTCCATCGTCGACGTGCTCTCGCCGCCCCATATTCACCTGGGACCGCTGCTCGTCGCGGCCCCGGCGATCACGCCGCTGTTCGGCGGGCCCCGGACGGTGGGGCTGGTGGCCGCGCTGGCGGTGATCGCACAGACGGTCATCGGTCTGCTGCGTGATCGCGACGACCTGCTCTCGGCCAACCACGAGGCACAGATCATCGCCCTACTGGTGGTCGGCACCAGCCTCGTCATCTTCTGCGTGCTGCGGGAGCGCCACGCGAAGGAGCTGACGCAAGTACGGTACGTGTCCGAAGTGGCCCAGCGGGTGGTGTTGCCGCCGCTGCCCCGGCGGCTCGGCCCACTGCGCGCCGCGTCCTTCTACCTCGCCGCGGAGGCCGAGGCCCGGATCGGCGGGGATCTGTACGCGGCGGTGCGCACGACCAGCGGCACTCGGCTGATCGTCGGCGACGTGCGCGGCAAGGGGATGACCGCGGTCGGGGACGCCGCGCTGCTGCTCGGGGCGTTCCGCGGCGCGGCGCACCGCGAGGCGGGCCTGGGGGAACTGGTGGCCTATCTCGAGCGCAGCGTGTGCTGGGGCCTGATGGAGCCGGGGGAGGCGGGTCGCTACGCGGAAACGTTCATCACCGCCACCATCCTCGATGTCCCGGACGGGGGCGGGCCGGTCCACATGGTGTCCTGCGGGCACCCTCCGCCGGTTGTCCTGCGCAACGGCCGAGCGCTGACGATGGAGGCGAAACATCCCGCTCCGCCCATGGGGCTGGCCGAGGTCACGGACCCGAGCCACCACGTCGAGAGCTTCGACTTCGAGCCGGGTGACCTCCTCCTGCTGTACACGGACGGTGTCACCGAGGCCCGCGACCGCAACGGCACGTTCTACCCGCTCACCGAGCGCATCACCGGCTGGCCCGAAACCGACTGCGAGGCCTTCCTCGACCGTTTCCGACGCGATCTGCTCCGCCATGTCGGGGGTGACCTGGACGACGACGCGGTGATGATCGTGATCGAGCGCCCTGCGGGGCCCTGGGCCTGATCGCCCGCACACGTGAAACCGTGATGTGCTGTCGGCCGTGCCGCTGATGCTGCTGGACCTGGACAACACTCTCGTCGACCGCGATGCCGCCTTCCGTGCCGCCGTCGCCGACTTCCTCGACGGGCATGGCTTGGCTGCCGCTGATGTCGCATGGGTGATGCGCCTCGACGCCGGCGGATACGCGGCGCGGCCGGCCGTCGCCGCGGCGATGGTCGAGAGATACGGCGACGTGGTGCCCGCGGCCGTCCGTGCGCTGCTGCACGAGGGCGGCGCCGATCGCGTCGTCCTGACGGAGGCCGCCCGTGACGCGCTGGGTGAGGCGCGGGCGGACGGCTGGACCTGCGGCATCGTCACCAACGGCCGCACCGGCCAACAGGAGGCGAAGATCCGCAACGCCGGGCTCGACCGCCTGGTTCAGGGGTGGGTCGTCTCCGAGGCCGTCGGCCGCAAGAAGCCGGATCCGGCGATCTTCCGGGCGGCCGCCGTGGCCGTCGGCATGCCCTTGGAAGGAGCGTGGATCGTCGGCGACTCGCCCGGTGCCGACATCGCGGGCGCCCACGGGCTCGGGCTGCGGAGCGTATGGGTCTCCGACGGGCGGCCCTGGGACACGGACGACTACCGGCCCACGCATGTCGCCGTCGACGTCGCGTCCGCGATCCGCCACATCGTCCGGTCCGCCTGAACGCCCTCAGCCGCGCCGGCCGCTCGGCTCCCGTTTGACTGACTTCAGGATCACGAACTTGGCGTTGCCGGCGACCAGTTGGCTGTTGCCGAACAGGCGGCGCAGCTTCACGTGGTAGCCGAGGTGGCGGTTGCCCACCACCCACAGTTCGCCGCCGGGGCGGAGCGCCGCGCGGGCCTGGGTGAACATGCGGTACGCCGTCGCGTCCGTCGTGGCCTGGTGGCTGTGGAACGGCGGGTTGTTGAGGATCAGGTCCACGGAGGCCGGAGGCGTGTCGGCGAGCCCGTCGGCGACGCGGAAGTCCGCCTTGCCGGGGCGGTCGCCCACGTTCTCGGCGTACGTGGCCTGCGCCGAGGCCACCGCCTGGTGCGACTCGTCGGTGAAGAGGACGTCCGCGTCCGGGTGGGTGAGCGCGGCGCTCGTGCCCACGACCCCGTTGCCGCAGCCCAGGTCCACGATGCTGCGCGCGTTCGTGCCCTGGGGGAGGTGCTCGAGGAGGAAACGGGTGCCGATGTCGAGGTGCTCCGCGCAGAACACGCCCGCGTGGTTGACGACCGGCCGCGACGACAACGGGCCGATGTCGGGCGGGAGTCGATAGGTGTGCGGCCACGGATTCGGGGCCGGGGCGAGCGCCGGGTCCGGCTCGGTGAAGATGAGGCGCGCCTTCTTTTCCGCCAGCGACGTACGCGTCGGGCCGATGATCCGCTCGAACAGGTTCAGCGTCGAGGTGTGGATCTCCTTCACCATGCCGGTGCCGACCACCACCGTGTTCGCGTGCAGGGCCGGGCGCAGACGGTGCAGCTGGTCCTCGAGGAGGGCGAGGCTCTTCGGGACACGGACGAGGAGGACGTCGATGCTCGGCGGCGGGGCGTCCTGGGTGGTGAGGAGGTGTGCGCCGGTGCGTTCGTTCCGGGTCAGGTTCGCGTACGTCGCCTGCTGACCGAGGTACGAGTCCGAGACCAGAGTCGGCGTGCAGCCGGGGACACCCGTGAGCGCGGTGGCCAGTGCGCCCCAGCGGTCGCCCACCACCGTCACCGCGCCGGTCAGGTCCGCACCTGTCTCGGCGAGGTGCCGCAGCAGGTACGTGTCCGCGGCGTCCCACGCGCGCAGAAGCTCGCGGGGGTTCTCCGGGAAGCGGGTGAGGTCGACTTCTCCCCAGGGAGTGGTCAGTCGGGGGGCCGGCGCGGGCTGATCTGTGCGGTTCATCGTCCGGCAAGGCTAGCCGAGTCACCGCTCACCAGCGCGCGCCGGTGCGCCGCGGCCGGGCCGCACAGGGGCGGGCCCTGCCCAGTGGGCAGGGCCCGCGTGTGCCGAATCCGGCTAGTCGAACTCGCCCGCGAGCGCCGACGCCATCCGCAGGTGCGGCGCCGCCTCATCGTTCCGGCCCTGCCGCTCCAGCGTGCGGCCGAGCATCAGGCGGGCGTAGTGCTCCACCGGGTCGCGCTCCACGATGGTGCGCAACTCGGTCTCGGCGCGGCGCAGTTGGGCCGAGTGGTAGTACGAACGGGCCAGGAGGAGGCGGGGGCCGGTCTGCTCGGGGACCTCGTCGACAAGGCCGTCGAGGATCCGGGCGGCGTTCGCGTACTCCTTCGCGTCGAAGAACATCTGGGCACGGTCCCAGCGCTCCGCGGCCGTCCCGTGCGTGTAGTACTTCTGCTCCACTGGTGCCTCCTTGCTCGACGCCTTCAACCGGGGCAAGGGGTGGGGTATTCCCCGCACTCGACAGGGGTGGTGAGCCGCCACCCGGCGGGCGGCTCGGGTGTGTCCAGCGGCCGGTTCGCGCCGTCGCCATGTTGACTCACTGCGGGTGCCACGTATGTTGCTGTGCGTCCCCTCTCCGACTCGCGCACAGTTCGGTCCCGCACGGCCCACGGGCCCCCTCGGTCCCGTGGGTCCACCTGCCCTCCGCGCAATGGGAGCCTCATGGACACCAGCCCCGTCACCACCCCCGTGACCACCTCTGTCCCCACCCCTGTTTCCGCGCCTTCCGACGGACCCTCCCTCACCCGCCGCCGTTTCCTCCAGACCACCACCGCCACGGCCGGTGCCGTCGCCGCGGGCGCCGGCGCACTCCTCGGACCGGCGGCATCCGCAGCCGCCGCGACCGCCGCTGCCGCCCCGGCGTCCCTGTCGTTCACCGCCGCCACCAACGGCGCCGCCACCCTCGCCCCGTCCGGCGACCGCTTCGTCGCCGAGATCCAGAACGTCCTGTGGTCGATCCCGCGCAAGGGCGGCACCGCGAGACCGCTCACCACCCCCGAACTGGAGCCCACCCGCCCCCAGTTTGCCCCGGACGGGAAGCGACTCGTCGTCTGCGCCTACCAGGGCGGCGGCTTCCACCTGTGGCTGCTGGGCGCCGACGGCGGCACGCCGAAGCAGCTCACCGACGGGCCGTGGGACGACCGCGGACCCGCCTGGTCCCCGGACGGCCACCGCATCGCCTTCGCCTCCGAGCGCGGCGGCGACCCCGAACACGCCGCCCCGTACCGCATCTGGACCATCGACGTACGCGACGGAACCCTCACCCGCCTCACCGGCGCTCCCGGTCAGGAAGGCCCCGGGCAGGGCGGCGCCTGGGAGGACTTCGACCCGACCTGGTCCGCCGACGGCACGCGCGTGCTCTTCGTACGAGGGGTGCTCACCGACGCCGGAACCCTCCAGGCCTCCACCGTCGCCTCGGTCGCCGCCGACGGCACCGGAGCCGTCACCACCGAGCGCACCGACGACTCCGGCGCCCAGGTCATGACCCCGGCGGTGTCCCCAGGAGGCACCCTCGCCCATCTGCGGACCACCGCCGCACCCGCCGCCACCTGCACCCTCGTCGTCGACGGGAAGCCGGTCGACGTGCCCGGCGACGTCGCCCCCGTGCCGCCCCGCTGGACCGGCCCGGACACCCTGCTGCTCACCGTCGACGGCCGCTTCCGCCTCGTGCGCCCGGCCGCCCCGGGCACGGGTGAGGAGATCGCGTTCACCGCGACGCTCCCGGTCGACCGCCCCCGCTACCGCGTCAAGCGCTACGACTTCGAGGCCGGGGGAGTGCGCCCCGTCCGCTCCCCGCACCTGCCGGCCCTATCGCCCGACGGGAAGCAGGTGGCCTTCGCGGCCCTCAACTCGCTGTGGATCGGCGCCACTTCGGGCGGCCGCGCCCCGCGCAAGGTCGTCCAGGCCCCACAGACCCGCTACGTCCTCGGCCCGACCTGGACCGCCGACGGCAAGGCGCTCGTCTACGCCGACGACCGGGCGGGCCTCTTCTCCGTACGCCGCCACGACCTGGACACCGGCAAGGAGACGGTGCTCGCCGAGGGCGGCCGGGTGTTCCCCGCCCTCTCGCCCGACGGGCGGCGCCTGGCGTGCGTCGACATGTCGGGCAACCTCGTCCTGCGCGACCTCGCCGCGGGCTCCGAACGCGTCCTCGCCGCGCCGATGGGCAGCGGCGGACTGCCGGGCAGACCCTGTTGGTCGCCCGACGGCAGATACGTGGCGCTGTGCGACCGCGGCCGCCTCAACCAGCGCTTCCGCGAGGGCTACAACCTCATCCGCGTCGTCGACACCACGTCCGGCAAGGCCGTCGTCCACCAGGTCGCCCCGCACGTCTCGATCGCCGACCGGTACGACTCCGGGCCCGCCTGGTCGCCCGACGGACACACCATGGCCGTGGTCGTCGAGTCCGCGCTGTGGCTGCTGCCCGTCCGCCCCGACGGCACACCGGACGGCGACCTCCGGCAGGTCACCGACGAGGCCGCCGACCACCCGAGCTGGTCCGCCGACGGCCGACAGCTCCTCTACCTGAGCGCGGGCCGACTCCGCCTCCTCGACGTGGCGAAGGGCTCCGCCCGCACGGTCAGGATCCCGCTCGACCACCGCCGCCCGCGCCCCGCCGACACCGTCGTGCACGCGGGCCGGTTCTGGGACGGCGCCGGGTCCGAGGTCCGCGACGACGTCGACCTCACCATCGAGGGCGGCCGGATCACCGCCGTCTCCCCGCACCGCGCGGCGAAGAAGGCGTCCGCCAAGCGCGTCGACGCCTCCGACAAGACCGTGATCCCCGGCCTCTTCGACGCCCACACCCACCCCTGGCAGTCGACCTACGGCGGCCGCCAGACCGCGCTGCAACTCGCGTACGGCATCACGACCGCGGTCTCCCTCGGCGGTTTCGCCTACGAGCAGGCCCGCATCCGCGAGGCGGTGTACGCGGGGGCGCTCGCGGGGCCGCGGCTCCTCGCCACCGGTGAACTCCTCGACGGGCCGCGCGTCGCCTACAGCATGGGCCGCGCCCACCGCACCCGCGCGGGCCTGCGCCGCTCGCTCGACCGTGCCGCGGCCCTGGACTGGGACTTCGTCAAGACCTATGTGCGGGCGCCGGGTTGGGTGATGAAGGAGGCGGCCTCCTTCGCGCACGAGCGGCTCGGCGTGCGCAGCGGCAGCCACCTGTGCACACCGGGAATCCAGCTCGGCCAGGACCTGACGACCCATCTGCAGGCGACGCAGCGGCTCGAGTTCGGGCACGCCACGACGGCGACCGGGCACTCGGGGCAGGACGTCCAGGAGATCTACTCGAAGACCGGCGACTTCCATCTCATCGCCACGCCGTTCACGGCGCAGCCGCTGATCGGCGCCGATCAGCGGATCGCGGACGACCCGCGTGTCACGCGGCTGATGCCGCCGTGGGACACCGCCGCCGTGCAGAAACTGGCCGGCACCCCGCCCACCGCCGCTCAACTCGCCACCCTGGACACGGAACTCGCGGTCTACCGCCGTGTGCTCGCCGCCGGCGGAAACATCGCGCTCGGCACGGACCAGCCGCTCGTCCCGGTCGGTCTCCATCTGCATCTCGCGCTGCGCGCCCTGCATCGCGGCGGCCTCTCCCCGGCGCAGGCGCTGCTCACGGCGACGCTGATGCCCGCCAGGATCTTCGGGGCGGACGCGGACCTGGGCACCCTGGAGGAGGGCAAGCTCGCCGACCTCACGATCGTCGACGGCGACCCGTTCACCGACTTCGACGACCTGATGCGTACGACGGCCGTGCTGCGCGGCGGCGTTCCCTTCCAACAGGCCGACCTCGTCGGCTCGTTCGAACCGGTGGCCTCCAGATCGCTGAGGGCCACCGGTGACGACTGGCTGGAAGTGGGCCGCCTCATGCGCCGCGAGGGCTGCTGCGACGCGGGAGTCTAGGCCTTCGTCCCCCGCGGCGCGAGCCGGTTGCCGACGGCCCCGAACAGGCCGTCGGCGGCCAGCGCCAGGACCGCCACCCACAGCGCCGCCGCGATGACGCCGGACAGTCCGTACGACACCTGGTTGAGGATGATGTCGCCGAGACCGCCGCCCCCGGCGACGGCCGCCAGGGTCGCGCTGGAGATCACGTAGACGACGGCGATCCGGATGCCGGTGAACAACACCGGGAGGGCGAGGGGCAGTTCGACGCGCCACAGGATCTGCCACTGGGTGAGTCCCATGCCGCGCGCGGCGCGCACCAGGTCCGCGTCGACCTGTTCCACGCCCAGGTACGCGTGCGTGAGCACCGGCGGTATCGCCATGACGACCAGTGCCGTCATGACGTTCACGAAGCCGATGCCGAGCAGCCCCAGGAAGATCGCGATGAGCGCGAGCGAGGGCAGCGCCCTGCCGATGTTGGAGATGCTCACGGTCAGGAACGAGCCATTGCCGCGGTGTCCGAGCCACACACCGAGCGGCACCCCGATCACCAGGGCCACCGCGACGGCCGCGGCCGAGAGCAGCAGATGGTCGACCGTGCGGTTCAGGAGCAGGCCGAAGTGGTCGGCCATGAACGAGAAACTCGCGAGGAAGGTGTGCATCAGACGGTCCTCCGCGTCCTGGCCCACGGAGTGAGCACCCGGCCGAGCAGCACGAGCAGTCCGTCGGCGGCGAGCGCGAGCGCCACGGCGAGCAGACCTGCCCCGATGAACTGCGTGTTGAACGGCGACTGGAGGCCCTGGATGATCGGCGAACCGAGGCCCTGGTCGATGATGAACGCGGCGATCTCGACCACGCTGATCGTGGTCACGGTCGCCACCCGGAGCCCGCTGATCACGGCGGGCAGCGCGAGCGGCAGCTCGATGCGCCACAGGATCTCGCGCCGGGTCAGCCCCATGCCGACACCGGCACGCCGTACGTCCTCCGGTACCTCGCCGAGCCCGGTCACCGTCGACTTGAACAGCACCATCAGCGTGTACGCGACCAGGGCGATCTCGGCGGTCAGCACGGACAGGCCCGACACCGGGACGAGCAGCGTGAAAAGCGCCATCGGCGGGATCGTGTAGAGGAACGAGGTGAGCCCGCCCAGCGGCTTGACCAGCCACTTCCGGAAGTGCGCGAGCAGCGCCAGCGGGAACGCGATCAGGAAGCCGATCCCCACCGCGATCACCGTGAGGCGCACGTGCTGGACGAGCGCGGGGCCGAACACGCTGGAGAAGTTCGCGGTGAACCAGTCCACGCAGAACACCCCGTTGTCGCGCACACACGAACTGACCGTGCCGAAGTCGGGGATGACGGGATCGGGGCCGGCCGCCAAGGACCCGGCCGCCAGGGACAGCAGGCCGCTCACGCCGCCTCCCGTATGAGCGCGACGGTGACGGAGCCCACCGGCTTGCCGGCCTCGTCCGTGACGGACAGCCGTTCGGCGCCGCCCGCCATCAACTCCGAGAGCGCGGTGCGCAGGGTGTCGGTCGTGCGCAACGCGTCGTCGCCCGGGACGGACTCGTCGGCCGGCTCCAGCTTCAGATCGGCGAGCGTGCGCAGCGTCAGCGCCTTCAGCCCACGGTCCGTGCCGACGAAGCGGGCCACGTAGTCGTCGGCGGGCTCGCGCAGGATCCGCTCCGGGGTGTCGTACTGGAGCAGTTTGCCGCCCTTGGCGAGAATCGCGATGCGGTCGCCCATGCGGACGGCCTCGTCGATGTCGTGGCTGACGAACAGCGTCGTCTTGCCCACCTGCTCCTGGAGGCGCAGGAACTCGTCCTGCACGTGCTCGCGCGTCACCGGGTCGAGCGCGCCGAACGGCTCGTCCATCAGCATGATGGGCGGGTCGGCCGCCAACGCCCGTGCGATGCCGACGCGTTGGCGCTGCCCGCCGGACAGCTGCGAGGGGTAGCGGTGGGCGTACTCCTTGTGCGGGAGGCCGACGAGTTCGAGCAGTTCGCGCGAGCGCTCCGCGATCCTCGGCTTCTTCCAGCCGAGTACCTGCGGCACCGTCGCGACGTTCTCCTCGATCGTCAAGTGCGGGAAGAGCCCGGCCTGTTGGATGACGTAGCCGATGCCGCGGCGCAGTTCGATGACGTCCTGGTCGCGGATGCTGCTGCCGCCGATGCGGATGTCGCCGCTGGTCAGCTCGGTGAGCCGGTTGACGAGGGTCAGCGCGGTCGTCTTGCCGCACCCGGAGGCGCCGAGCAGGACACAGATCTCGCCTGCGGGCACCGTCAGGGACAGCGCGTCGACGGCTGCCTCGTCGGTGCCGTCGTACGTCTTGGTGGCCGCGTCGAAGACGATGTCTGCTGCGGCGCCGGCGGTCTGCATGGGGGAATGCTCCTCGGTCACGGTCATATCAGGTCGTTCGCTCTCAGGAACCGGTCGGCGACCTTCGCCGGGCTCAGCCGCATCATCGCGGCGGCCTCGTTCAGGGCCTGCATGGCTTCCTCCGTGAGCAACTCGTCGACGGCGTCGAGCGGTTCGGTGAGCCGCTTGCCGTGCTGCTCGACGAGGGACGTGCGCACGACGGGGGAGACGTTCTGGAACCCGAAGATGGCCTGGTCGTCGTCGAGGATGGTGAAGTCGTAGCGGCGCAGCTGCGGATCGGTGGTGAACACGTCGGCCGCGTCCACGTCGCCGTTCTTCAACGCCGGGTACTGCAGGCCGATGTTGAGCGGTCGGACCTTCATGTCGTGCAGCCCGTACGCCTTGACGATGGCGTCGAAGCCGAGCGGTCCCGTGATGTTGTCGGGGTACTCGGCGTAGGAGATCTTCCCGAGGCGCTTGAGGTCACCGACCGTCTTCAGGTTGTGCTTGCGGGCGTCGGCGGTGCGTACGGCGACGGCGTTGCGGTTCTGGAACGGGGTCGGCGCCAGCAGTGAAATCCCGCGCCCCGCCTCGAACTTCTTCGCCGCCTCGTAGGTGCCGCGCGCTGTCGCCGGCATGTGTTTCGGCATCGCGAACGTCTGGAGGACGACGCCCGTGTACTCGGGGTACAGGTCGATCTGCCCGTTGCGCAGCGCGCGGTCGATGAGGTCGGCGCTGCCCACGTTGGACTTGAGGACGACGTCGAAGCCGTGTGCCCGCAGGATCTGGGCGTACAGCTCGCCCATCACCCACGACTCGGTGAACTGCTTGGAGCCGACCGTGATCACGGGGCCCGTGCCGGCGGCGGACCCGGTGGCCGTGGCCACCCCGGCGGCCGCGACGACACCGAGCGAGCCGGTCAGGAATGTGCGTCTGCGCATGCTCAGACTCCCTGCCGGGGGATCACGGCGTCCGTGGTGCGGTGGAAGACGCGGGTGTCCCCTTCGTAGGCGGTGAGGGTGTTGACGACGGTGAACGCGGAGGTGTCGGCCGTCATCCGGCTGTGCGTGACGACCTTCCAGTGCCAGTCGCCGCGCCCGCCCTCCTCGGTGCGCTCGCACTCCACGGCGGCGGAGGACGGGTCGCCCTCGGTGAGCGAGAAGCGGTCGACGGCGTCGCCGCGCTTCCACAGCCCGTCGGTGAGGTCCTTGAACTCGCCGTCACGGATGACGAGTTCGATGTCGGTGCGGCCCGCGACGGGATCGTGCACGACCTTGCGCGACGAGCCCTCGCCGGACGTGGACAGCTCGACCGGCAGGTCCGGCCGCGGCTCCCCGTGGGGGCGCAGCTCGCTGTCCGTGTCCGCCGGTGGCCGTACGGGCAGGTGGAGCGCGGCGCCGGGGGAGGCGTGCAGGGTGACGGTGACCGGCTCGGGGGACGGCCAGGCCAGCGGCCAGTACGAGGCCGAGACCGCGACCCGGATGCGGTGTCCTGGCGCGAAGGCGTGCGCGGTCGCCACCAGCGGCACGGTCACGTCGTAGGCCTGCCCGGGCTCCAGCGGCAGCGCCTCCTCGTGCCCCTCGCGGTGCGTGAGGTTGAGCAGGCCGCGCGTGACGAGCCGCGAACTGCCGTCCGGGGCACCGTCGTTGAGGCGCACCGCGAGCTGCGCGGCAGGCCGGTCGGCGCTCACCCGCAGTGTCACGGACGGCGCGCCGAGGATCTCGGCGCGCTCGTCGAGCGGCGTCGTGGTGAAGCAGTGCGCGAGCCCGTCGTCGCCGCCCTGCGGGCCGAACTGCCCGGCGGCGTCGCCGAACTGGAGCCAGCTGCCGCCCGCCGTGCCGAGCACGCGCGTGCTGTCGAGGTGTGCGTCGCGAAAGCGCAGCGGGTCGTGCCCGACCGCCTCGCCCGCCGACTCCCCGGCGAGCGCGAACTCCTGCCGCTCGATGCGCTCCGAGGGCCACCGCTGTTCGGCGACCCACCGGCCCGGACGCCGCTCCCGGTCGGCGCCGGGCGCCGACCACTCCGGCAGCCAAGCACGCAGCGCCGGATCCTGGAGGGCCCCGGTGTCCTTGCCGCGCAGGAACTGGTCGAACCAGCGCACCACTTCACCGTGGAAGTCGATCGCGGGTCCGGGCGCCGCCTGGTGCGGATACGTGTGCGCCCACGGGCCGACGAGCGCGCGCACGGGAGCGTTGTCGATGCCCTCGAGCAGGCGCAGTACAGCGCCGCAGTACGGGTCGTACCAGCCGCCCACCGCGAGCACGGCGGCCTCGATCGCCCCGAAGTCCTCGCACACCGAGCCGTGCTTCCAGAAGGCGTCGCGGGTCTGGTGCCGCAGCCACTCCTCGACGTACACCGGGGTGTCCGCCATCCGCTCCAGCCACCGCTCGCGCCAGTCGTCGCCGACCACGGCGGGGTCGGCGGGCCGCGCGTTGTAGGCGAGCATGGTCGACGCCCACGGCAGCATCTCGGAGGCGATCAGCGAACCGCCCGTGTAGTGCACGTCGTCGGCGTACCGGTCGTCCGTCGAGCAGACCGTCACGATGGCCTTCAGCGCGGGCGGGCGCAGCGCCGCGATCTGGAGGCCGTTGAAGCCGCCCCACGACTTACCGATCATGCCGACGGCGCCGTCGCACCACTCCTGCTCGGCGAGCCAGGCGATGACCTCGACGCCGTCGTCCAGCTCGCGCTGCGCGTACTCGTCGAGCATCAGCCCGTCGGAGTCGCCGCTGCCGCGCAGATCGACGCGGACGGCGGCGTAGCCTTCCGCGGCGAAGCGGGCGTGCAGGCCGTTGTCGCGGTCGGCCGTCCCGTCGTTCTTGCGGTACGGGATGTACTCGAGGATCGCGGGCGCCGGGCGTGCGGCCCCTTCCGGAAGCCAGACGCGGGCGGCGAGGCGTGTGCCGTCGGCGAGCGGAATCCACAGGTGACGCACGAGTTCTGAAGGTGCTTCGGGCAAGGTGAGGTACTCCTGTCGCGCTCCAGCTACTCACCGTTCATTCAGTAGTAGCGGCTGGGCTCCTTACCCCCCGACCACACCTCGAAACCACCTGTCCCAGAGAATGGACGGGCGAGGCGGGAACGTGGGGGATGGGACAGTGGGAGACATGGACACCCCGCCGTTCCGGCTGCTCCCCGGCGACCCGGCCTCCCCTGTGCTCCTGCACGTGCCGCACGCCTCCCGCGCGATCCCGGCGCGCGTACGGGAGGGCCTCCTGCTGGAGGGGCCGGCCCTGGAACGGGAACTGGACCTCATCACGGACGCCCACACCGATGTCATCGCGGAACGCGCCGCGCACGCCGCGTCCGTCACCCCCTGGCGGTTCGTCAACGAACGGTCGCGCCTGGTCGTCGACCCGGAGCGGTTCCCCGACGAACGCGAGGAGATGCGGGCGGTCGGCATGGGCGCGGTCTACACACGCACCACACACCGCGAGCCACTGCGCCCGGAGCCGCCCGCGGACGAGCGCGAGTTGCTGGACACCTACTTCCATCCCTACGCGCGAGCCATGACACGAGCCGTGGCCGACCGCCTCGCCGCGACCGGCCGGGCGGTCGTCATCGACGTCCACTCCTACCCGAGCCGCGCGCTGCCCTACGAACTGCACGGCACGGACCCGCGCCCGCCGGTCTGCCTGGGTGTCGACCCGTTCCACACCCCGGACGCCCTCGTGGCCCGGGCCCGCGAGGCCTTCGTCGCGTACGGCGACTCGACGGAGAACACACCGTTCGCGGGCGCGTACGTCCCACTGGAGCACTACGGCAGGGAACCGCGGGTCACCGCCCTGATGCTGGAGCTGCGCCGCGACCGCTACCTCGACGAACCCGTCACCCCGCACGGGGGCCTCGCGAAGGCCGCCGACGCGCTCGCGAACCTCGTCGACACGGTGTCCCGCGACGGCGGGCTCAGCCCAGCGTGACCAGCGACTCCGGTGTCAGGTCCGCGAGGCTCGGATACCCGTCCACCGCCATGATCAGGTCGGCCTCGGCGAGCAGTGAGCGAAGCACGTGCACGAGCCCGTCGACGCCGCCGACCGCGAGCCCGTACGCGTACGGGCGTCCGACGCCCACCGCCGTCGCGCCGAGGGCGAGCGCCTTGATCACGTCGGCGCCCGAGCGGATTCCGGAGTCGAAGAGCACCGGCATGCCGTCGGCCGCCTCGACGACCCCGGGCAGCGCGGCGAGCGCGGGAAGCCCGCCGTTGGCCTGGCGTCCGCCGTGGTTGGAGCAGTAGATGCCGTCCACGCCGCCGTCCTTGGCGCGGCGCACGTCCTCGGGGTGGCAGATGCCCTTGAGGATCAGCGGCAGATCGGTGAGGGAGCGCAGCCACGGCAGGTCGTCCCAGGTGAGCGGGTTGCCGAAGATGCCGACCCAGGACCGTACGAGATCCGTGGGGTCGGTGCTCGCGGCGATCTCCTGGAAGCGCGGGTCGGACATGTAGTTGGCGAGGCAGTGGCCGCGCAGCTGCGGGAAGTTGGACGTCGACAGGTCGCGCGGACGCCAGCCGGTGACCCACGTGTCGAGCGTGACGACGATGCCCTTGTAGCCCGCCGCCTCCGCCCGCTTGACGAGGCTCTCCGCGAGCGCCCGGTCGGTGGGTGTGTAGAGCTGGAAGAAGCCGGGTGTGTCACCGAACTCGGCGGCCACGTCCTCCAGCGGGTCCACCGTCAGGGTCGACGCCACCATGGGCACGCCCGTGCGCGCCGCGGCCCGCGCCGTCGCCAGATCCCCGTGCCCGTCCTGCGCGCACAGCCCGATCACGCCGACCGGCGCCATGAACAGCGGAGAGGCGAGCCGCATCCCGAACAGGTCCACGGACATGTCGCGCTGCGTGGCACCGACCATCATCCGGGGCACGAGTCCGTACCGCTCGAAGGCCCGCATATTGGCGCGCTGCGTCTGCTCGTCGCCCGCGCCCCCGGCGACGTAGGACCAGACGGAGGGCGAGAGGGCCGACTGCGCCCGCTGTTCGAGGGTGGCGAAGTCCATCGGCTGCGAGGGTGTGACGCCCCGCAGTCCGTCGAGGTAGATCTCGAATTGGTAGTCGCCGAACTGCGGGCTCATCACGCACCTCATCGCCAGGGGGCAGGGACACACCAATCTGCCAGCTCGACCGTGCGGGGAAAAGGGGTGGTCAAGTGTGCTGCCGTACGAAGTCCAGGGACGCGGCGAAGATCTGCCGGACTTCGGCGTCGCCCGCGCCCTGCCACCCGTGGTCGGCGCCCGGAACGGTCCGCAGCTCGACCGGAGCTCCGGCGGCCCGCAGCGCGCCCGCCAGGTCACGGCCGTGCGAGCACGCCACCATCGAGTCGGCCTCGCCGTGCACGACGAAGAAGGGCGGCGCGGATCCGTGCACACGCTTCAACGGGCTTGCGGCGTCGGCGACTTCCGGCGCCGAGGCGGGTGCGCCGCCGAGCAGCAGTGCCTCGGGAGTGGCCGGGTCCGCCGGATCGAACGGGGCGCGCTCTGTCGTCAGGTCCGCCGGCCCGTACCAGATGACCGCCCCCGCGAGCCGCGGCCCGTCGTGTGTGAGCGCGAGCAGCGAGGCCAAGTGGCCGCCCGCCGACTCGCCCCAGACGACGGCGCGTTCGGAATCGACCCCCAACTCGTCGGCCCGCAGAACGAGCCAGCGCAGCGCCGACCGCAGGTCCTCCAGCGGCGCCGGGAACGTCGCCTCGCCGCTGAGCCGGTAGTCCACGCAGGCCACCGCGAACCCCGCCGCCGCTAGCTGCTCGAACGGGCCGGGAGTCCACCCACGCGTACGCACACCCATGTCGTCGCGCCGGCCGCGCCGCCACGCGCCGCCGTGCACGAACAGCACGAGCGGAGCCGGGGCGGTCGACGCGGGCAGCCACAGGTCGAGTTCCAGCGGGCGGGCGCCCTCCACGTCCGCGAACGGGACGCCGCGCAGCGCGCGCACACCGTCCGCGTACCCGGTCGCCCGTGGCAGCGGCGCGACGTCCGGATGGGGCGCGGCGATCAACTGCCGCAGTTCGCCCGGCGTCACGAGGTCCGCCACTGGTGGTCGGGCAGGAAACGCACGTCGTACTCCTGCGGCACGGTGCCGAACTTGCCCGGCTCGGGGATGAACGGCCGGGCCGGCAGGCCCATCTCCTCCACCGGGGTGCCCAGTGACTCGAAGAACCGCTCGAAGGTCCCGCCGGGGCCCGCGGCGACTCCGACGACCTGGGAGTGGTGACGCTCCATGCGGTAGGCGTGAGCGCAGTTCTTCGGCACGAAACCGAAGTCGCCCGGCGAGAGCAGGCGCTCCAGCTGCTCGCCCTCGGGGTCCTCGGCGAAGAGCCGGACCGCGCCCTGCGTCACGTAGAACACCTCGTGGGTGTCCGCGTGCACATGCGCCGGGATGATGTCGCCCTTCGGGCCCTCGACGGTGAAGAAGTTGAAGGTGTTGTCGGTCTGCTCGCCGCCCGCGTAGACGGTGACGAGATCGCCGAAGAGGTGGGCCCGGTCGCCCTCGCCCTTCTCGATCACGTACGGCTTCGACGGGTCGGCCGGTATGCGGGAGGCGCTGCGATAGCGCGTCGCGAACTCCATGGTCATGCGGATCATCCTTGCCTGTGTCAGGGTGCCTGACGTTTACGTGTCAGGTAGCCTGACACGTGGAACGGCCGACGGGCAAGAGTGAGGTCCGTGCAGAGGTGTTCGGGAGTGTGGGTGTCCGGGAGGACGAAGAAGCGATGAGTCAGGGCCGACGTGATCTGCCGCAGCTGCTGGGCGACGCCCGCCGCTGGTTCGAGGACGGGCTGCTCGCGGAGTTGGAGGCGCAGGGAGTGGCGCCGATATCGCCCACCCAGGTGCAGCTCTTCGCGATGCTCGACGCGGCCGGCACCACCGTCTCCGAACTGGCCCGCCGCATGGGCGTCACCCGGCAGACCGTCCACCAGGCCGTGCGCGCGCTGGTCGAGGACGGCTTGCTGGAGCAGGTGCCGGACCCCGCGTCGGCCCGGCAGCGTCTGGTGCGCCGCACGGCGGAGGGGCGCCGCGCCCACGAGCGGGCGCGGCGCGCGCTGGACGGGCTCGAGGCCCGCCTGGCGGAGCGCATCGGCGAGGAGGCGCTCAGCGCGCTGCGTGCGGCGCTGGAGGCTCCGTGGGGTGGGCCGTTCGACGAGCGGCCCGACACGGCCGTCAGTCGTCGACCGCGTCCGTGACCGCGGCCAGGTCGACGAACTTGAAGTTGGTGGACGGGCGGTCCGTATCGCCCGGCGCGTCGTGGCCGTCCTGCACGACGAGGAGGCCGTGCGGGTAGCGGCGGCCCAGCGGCTCGTTCAGCGCGGCGGCGCCGTCGCACTCCTCGGATCCGTCGAGCCCGGCCGAGGCGGGCGTGACGCGGAAGCCGCCCTCGTAGGCGTTGGCGTCGGACACCTCGCGGTCGTAGGCGGCGAAGGTGTCGTCGCCCTGGCTGGAGGCGAGCAGCAGGCCGTCGCCGTCCTTCTCGGTGACCAGGGTCAGGCCCTCGACATCCGCGGTGAGGTGCTTGCCGCCGAACCCCGGATCGGCGCCCGCGACACACTCCTCGCTCGCCTCGTCGTAGGTGCCGGGGACGCCGTACCCCTTCACCTTGTCGATCAGCTTCGGCGTGCCGCCGAGGTCGGCGCGCAGCCGCCAGATGCCGACGTCCTCCTGGCCGGCGTAGAGCGTGCCGGTCGCCGGGTCCACCACCATGCCCTCGACCTGCGGCAGTTCGCCGGGCTCGCCGCACGGTGACCAGGAGGTCCCGTTCGGAAGGCGGAAGGCGGACGGGAGGTCGAGGGTGCGGACCCGGGTGTAGCCGACCGTGCCGCCGGCGCCCGCCTTGAGCTCCAGGAGGGACAGGCGGGTGCGCTCGCGCTGGCTGACCAGGGCGTACGAGCGGCCGCTCGCCCGGTCCGTCCAGGTGGCCAGCCCGTACGCCGTGCGCTGCTCGTTGATCTCGTCCTGGGAGCCGGAGAAGACCGGGGACGCCTTCGGGTCGGTGACGTCGGTGAGCGGTCCGCCGGCCCGGTCGCGGTCGATGCGGTAGAAGCGCAGCCGGTCGTTGCCCCGGTCCGAGGTCACGGCCAGCTCGCCGAGACGGGAACTGTGGACGAGGTCGACGTTGTTGAAGCGGCCGGGCGCGTCGTCGGCGCCGGGTCCCGCGGGGGCCGGCAGTGACTGCACCTCGTGCGCGGCGAGGTCGTAGACGCGCAGGCCGCCCTGTTTGGCCGTGGCGACGACGAGGCTTTGGTCGGGGTCCGCGGGGTCCCGCCAGATCGCCGGGTCGTCGGCGTCCGCGTCGCCGCCCGCGGTGTCGTCGTGCAGGGCGGGGGTCTCGGCGCGCGGCTGGACGGCGGGCAGCGCCCGGGAGGCGGCCTGCGCCGGGCCGCCCGCGGTCACGGCGAGCGTGGCGACGGCGGTGGCGAGAACCGCCAGGGACATCCGTGGAGTGGCCACGTGAAAGCTCCTTCATGTCGCGAACATGGCGGATGCATCCTGTGATCTTGGTGTGAGGGGGAGGGGAGTGGTGCCCGAAGCGGAAGCGTACAAGGGGTGAACTCACGGCGTGGCTAGGGAAGTTGGGTCGCACGGACGTCGAAAGGAAGCATTCTGAGCGGCGAGATGTCACCGGCCCTGCGGCCGGTGGGGAGTGAACTCGCCGAGCAGGACGGCGTGACCCGGGCGGGTGTCCGCGCGGGGCGGCTGGAGCCGGCCGCGGAAGGTCTGGTCGAGCGGATCCGCAACCGCGGCTCGCGGGTTCGGGTCGTCACCGTCGAGGAGGCCGTGGAGATCACCGAGTGCTGGATGACTCTCGAAGGGCTGTGCGCGGGCAAGGCGGCGGAGGAGGCCACCGGCGCGCAGCTCGACGAGCTCGACGAGCTCGCCGGGCTCGGCGACGCCATGGCCGAGGCGGTCGCGGACGGTGACCCGCTCATCTGCTCCGACCTCAACCACGAACTGCCCGCCCGCGTCCGGGAGATCTCCGGCCAGTACACGGCCGTGCGGCTCCTGGAGCGGCTCAATACCCAACTGGTGCGCCACCGCGTCCAGTTGACGCTGCGCCCGGGGCGCCCTAGCCGGCTGATCCGTCCGTACGACGCCGTGGACCCGCCCTCTCGTGGGGGCGGCCTCAGCTCAGCCGCGCACCGCGGCCAGGCACGCGTCGTACAGGTCGATGATGTCGCCCTTGCCGTCGTCGTCGACCCATGTCATCGATGCCGCGTCCAGGCACGCGAATGCCGTCGCGATCACCGCGCGGGCCCTCGGGTCCGCGCCGCCGGGCGCGACGCCCATGCGTGCTTCGATGAGCGGCAGGACGCCCTCCTGGAGCCGCATGCGCTTCTCGAGCCAACCGGCGCGCAGCGAGGCCGTGTTGTGCAGGAGACGGAACCGCTCCAGGGCCTGTTCGCGGCTGTCGTGCAGTGCCAGTACGGCGGCGAAACCCGCGCGCAGGGTGTCCCAGGCGTCGGCGCCGGCGGGCTGTGCGTCGATCGTGTCGGTCAGGACCTGCCCGAACTGTTCCTGGCCTCCGCCGAGGAGGTCCTCCTTGGTACCGAAGTAGCGGAAGAGGGTGCGCTGGGAGACACCGGCCTCCCGGGCGATCTGGGTGGTGGTCGTCTCGTCGTAGCCCTGCTCGGTGAACAGGCGCAGGGCCGTTTCGAGGATTTCCTGTGAGGCCAGTTGTCGCGTCCGGTCCCACAGGGTGGCCGGTGCGCCCGCCGCCGTCTTGGCTTCCTGCTTCATGTCGTCAGGGTATCCCAGCGCTGCCAGGGTGGCATTAACCCGACAGTTGGCAGTCGCTGACAGGCTGGCGTAGGCTGTCAAGTCCAACCTCCGGCAGTACCTAATACGTAAAGGGGCGCACCATGTCTGCACCTGCAGCTTTGATCACCGGTGGAACCAGCGGCATCGGCAAGGCGACCGCCGAACTGCTCCGCTCGCGCGGCTACCGCGTGATGGTCACCGGCGTCAGCAACGTCGCCGATGCCGGACTCCCCGAAGACGTCGCGGTCGTCCGGGCGGATGCGCGCTCCCTGGCCGACCTCGACCAGGTGATGGACCGGGCGCGCCGGGAGTTCGGCTCCCTCGACGTGCTGTTCCTCAACGCCGGCATCTCCCGTCCGGGGCCGATCGAGTCGACCGACGAAGAGGCCTTCGACGCCCTGTTCGACGTCAACGTCAAGGGCACCTTCTTCGCCCTGCAAAAGGCGCTCCCGCTCCTCGGTGAAGGGGCGTCGGTCGTGTTCACCGTGGGGGCGGGCGAAGGGCTCGGGGCCGCGATGACGGCGGCCAAGGGCGCTCTATTGCCTCTTGTGCGGTCCCTCGCGCTCGAACTCGCCCCTCGCCGTATCCGCGTCAACGCCGTCAGCCCGGGGCTGATCGACACTCCCGCCTACGCCAAGATGGGCGTGTCGCGGGAGATGATCGATTCCTGGGGTGAGGGCGTCCCGCTCGGCCGCGTCGGCGCCCCCGCCGACATCGCCGAAGCCGTGGCCTTCCTCGCTTCGGACGCCGCCGGTTACATCACCGGCGAGAACCTCGCCGTCTCCGGAGGCATCGGCGTGCACGCCGGAGCCTGACGGGCCATTCCGCTTGCTAGCGGGGAAGTGCCCCGGCGACCGCCGACGTGACGACCCGGCGGACATCCGCTTCCCCGGGCGGGCCGTCCTCCCGGTTCGCGTACAGCAGATGGCCGGAGCCGATGAGGGTGAGGCCGAGGGAGTCGATGTCGGTGCCGGGCGCCAACCGGCCCGCCCGGCGCTCCGCTTCGAGGTACGAGCGGAACATGGCGGTGGCGTCCGAAAGGACCGTGACACCGGGGCGCCCGGCCGCCCGTAGCCGCGCGCGCAGTCCGTCGCGGAAGGTGAGCAGGCCGACCATGGCGACGACGACCGGGGTGAACAGATCCGTCAGCGCGTCGGTGAGCAGGTCGACGACGGTGCGGGTACCGGCGGACGCGACGAGCGCGGAGGACCGTTCCTCCATGCGGCCCGCGCGGTCGATGACCAGGTCGGCCAGGAAGGCGTCGAAGTCGGCGAAATGGCGGTGCAGCACGCCCTTGGCGCAGCCCGCCTCCGTGGTGACCGCCCGGCTGGTGAGCGCGGCGGCCCCGTCACGCATGAGGACGCGCTCGGCCGCGTCGAAGAGCTGCTCGCGCACATCGCGTATGGCCACACCGGTCGGCACCTGCGCTTCTCCTTCGTTCGGCTCGGGCCAGACTAGAAGAGTGGGCAACTGCCCACTATGGTGGGCGCATGCCCACTCGTGACGTGAAGTCCTCCGAGGCCGCCGCGGACCAACCGCACAAGGCCCGCCACATGGCCGAGTCCTTCGGCGCCGACCCCGAGCGCTACGACCGCACCCGGCCCCGCTACCCGGAAGCCCTCGTGGCCCGGATCGCCGCCGCCGCGCCCGGCCCGGACGTCCTCGACGTCGGCTGCGGCACCGGCATCGTGTCCCGCCAGTTCCGTGCGGCGGGCAGCACTGTCCTCGGCGTCGACGTCGACGCGCGCATGGCGGCGTACGCCCGCGGCCACGGCCTCGACGTGGAGATCGGCGCGTTCGAGACCTGGGACGCGGCGGGCCGCACCTTCGACGCGGTCGTCGCGGGACAGACCTGGCACTGGGTCGACCCGGTGGCCGGAGCAGCGAAGGCCGCCGAGGTGCTGCGGCCCGGCGGACGCCTCGCCCTCTTCTGGAACGTCTTCCGTCCAGGACCCGAGCTCGCCGACCCCTTCGCCGCGGCGCACCGCGAGGCCCTTCCTGACTCGCCTCGCAACCCCTGGGCCCGCCCCACCCTCGACGCGTACGGTGCGATCTTCGCGAAGGTCGCCGACGGGCTGCGCGACACCGCCCAGTTCGGCGAACCCGAGCAGTGGCACTTCGACTGGGAGGCCACGTACACCCGCGACGCGTGGCTGGAACAGATGCGCACCAGCGGGGAGGCGGGCACGTACCGGCCGGAGCAGTTGGCGGACCTGCTCGCGCGCACGGGCGCCGCGATCGACGCGTTGGGCGGCGAGTTCACCCTGCCGTACACGGCGGTGGTGGTCACCGCGGAGCGTTCCGATGCCTGACCTCGAAACAGGCGGCGCGGCCCGGCGGGGCTTGATTGTCAGTGGCGGGTGCTTCCCTGGACTTGTACGGAAAGGGGAAGCAGGAGCGATGAGTCAGGAACCTCGGCGCCGACCGCCCGGCCGGGACCTGTGTGTCCGGCGGCACCCGGACACACAGGTGGAGTGCGTACTCCCCGACACGCACTATCCGCGCCCGCACCACGCGCTGGACGGGACGACGTGGCACGACGGGCTGTGCGGGGCCTGTCATGGGAGCGGGCGGCGCGAGGGGGAGGTGTGCGGTGACTGCCGTGGCGGCGGGTTCTGTCTGCTGGAGGAACAGGAGTGAGCGGGTGGAGGAAGTTGGGAAGTTGAGGAGGGGGAGGAGATGGACGGCATGGAGGAGCGGGAGTAGACGGGGAGTTCGGCCAGGGCGGCGCTACGCGGGGCCTGAACAGCAGTCGTCCGCCTCGGGTTCCGGCGTGTCGAGGCGGCAGTAGCACGACGAGCGGATCGGGACGTCCGCGACCGCGAGCGCCGTCGTCAGCTGCGGGGCGATGATCCGGGCCTCGGCGTCGCGGCCGAGCCGGAGCAGGCACTCGTGATAGCCGTGCAGCGCCCATACGTTGTCGGGGTGGTGCAAGGAGCGGGGGAGGGTGTCGTCCAGGCCCAGGTCGGCGGCGTAGACGGCGGCGGCCTCCGTGACCCTGCCCTGCTCCAGGAGCAGCGCCCCGTACGCGTGCCGGGTCGGCTGCATCCAGCCCCACGGCTCGTCGTAGGGGAGGGTGTCGTCGAGCTGGATGGCGCGGCGGAGGTCCGTGAAGGCCTGGTCGAAGTCGCCGGTCCGGTAGGCGAGTTCGCCGTCGAGCATCGCCGCGGCGACGGCGAGGAGGTCGAGGCACGTGTTGTTGAAGAGGGTGCGCGACTCCGGGACCCGCTCGACGGCCGCCGTGAAGCGGGAGCGTTCGGCGGCCGCCTCACGGGTGCGGCCCGTCGCGGCGAGGGCGACGCCCCTGCCGTAGTGGGTCATCGCCGTCGTCACGCAGTACAGCTCCGGGTCGCGGGGCAGCGGCAGGTCGATGAGGTCCCGCCAGCGGCCGAAGCGGACCAGGGCGTGCACCCGCATGCCCAGGAAGCCCTCGAGCCAGTCGGCCATCGGCGGGGAGTCGACGCGCAGCAGCGCTTCGGGGACCGCCGCCTCCAGCCGGTCCACGGAGTCGAAGGCCACCTCCGCCTGGCCGGCGAACATCGCGGCGTAGAGCCGGAAGTGGACGTTGTGGCAGCGGTACAGCGTGTAGAAGTTCATCGCGCCGTCGCGAGCCGATGCCAGTTCGTCTGCCTCGATGGCGCGGGTGTTGGCCGCGATGGTGCGCCTGTAGTCGCCGCACAGCACGTCGATGTGCGAGGGCATGTGGTGCAGATGGCCCGAGTCGGGGACGAGGCCGCGGAGCCGGTCGGCGGCCGGCAGCGCCTGCTCGGGCGTCGGTGACATCTCCATGAGGTGGAGGTAGAGGTGCAGCAGGCCGGGGTGGTCGCGGCCGTCGGGCCGCGCGAGCGCGCGTTCGAGCGCTTCCCGTGCCTCGACGGTGCGGGCGCCTTCGGCGGGGCGGCCCGTGGGCAGGTCCCACAGTTGCCAGGGCGTCAGATTCATCAGAGCGTCGGCGTACAGCGTCGCGACATCGGGGTCGCCCTGGTGGTTCGCGTAGACCTTGCCCATGGCCTGGGCGTACTCCTCGTTCCACACCGACTGGTCGGGCGCCGGATCGGCCGACGGGTAGCGGGACTTGAGGGCGTCGATCAGCGCCCGCTCGACCGGTGTCGCGCGGGCGGCGGCGAGCGTGGCCCGCTGGACGGCGTGGTGAGTGCGCTCGACGGTCGACGTCAGATCGCGCTCGTCGAACGCCTCCCACGGCTTGTTGTAGTTCGGCCCCAAGGCGTAGGCGAGTCCCCAGTGGGCCATGGCGCACCGCTCGTCGGCCTCGATGGCGCGCTCGAAGCAGCGGGCCGCCTCTTCGTGGTGGAAGCCGTACACCCACACCAGGCCGCGGTCGAACCACAGTTGGGCCTCGGGGGAGCCGGTGGTGATCTCGCGGTGGGAGGTTCCCAGGTCGTAATAGCCGTCGTCGTTCACGGGCGCCACCTTCGACGAGAGTGCCGGGTCCGTCCCGGGGAGGGGCGGATGCGGCACATTGTCCCGCCGCGGTCGGCGCCGCACCATGGGCGGTGCCGCGGGTGCGGGTGGGGTTATGGGCGCCGCTGGGTGTCGGGCACACGCTCCAGACGCACGAACGGGATCTGCCGCCCGATCTCCCGGAACGACTCCTCGCTGCCGTCGGACTCGAAGCCCATGAAGGCGCACAGTTTGCGGGCGGTGCGCGGGTGTTCGGGTGCGTAGCGGGCCATGACGACGGCGCCCTCGTCGGGGGTGAGGAATCGCGCGTCGACGAGCTGGCGTCGGGCGCCGTACTGGATCAAGGTGCGCGGAGTGTGCCGGAGGTTCTGGTACCAGGCGGACTTGGGGCCGAACCCCGAGGCGAGCGTCCAGGTGCCCCGCTCGGCGTCGTGCGCGACGACCTCCAGGACCACGCGGCGGTGCAGGCCGGAGACGCGGCCTTTGTGGTGCAGGAGCAGGAGCCGCTTGCCGAGCAGGGGGCCGAGGCCCGCGCGGTACAGGGCGATGGGGAGGCGGGCCAGGCGGCGCTGGACGCCGGTGGGGAGGGCCGGTCGTCCTTCGGGGGTGCGGGGCAGGGGCATCGACGGCGCCTTCCGGTTTCCGGTGGACTTCGTCGGGGTCAGGATCCCGCGGCGGCGGTGTCCTCCGCCCGGCCGGCTCCGGTGAAGAAGTCGACGAGGGAGTACGGCGCCCGGTCGCCGAGGCAGAGGTCCAAGATGTCACGAGCGTCCTCGTAGAAGCCGGAGGTGCGGGCGAACATCGCCGCTTCGTAGGCCGCGAGAGCAGCTTCGATGTCACCGGGGTGCGCGGCGATCGCCCTGCCGAGTTCCGCGCCGTCGAACATGGCGAGGTTGGCGCCGTCGCCGGACGGCGGCATGAGGTGCGCGGCGTCGCCCAGGAGCGTCACGCCCGGCACGCGGTCCCAGCGGTGTCCGTCGGGCAGCGTGTGGATCATGCGGGCGACCGGGGCGGACTCGCCGTCGGTGATCAGCGCCGTCAACTCGGGGGCCCAGCCCTCGAATTCGGCCGCGACGCGGGCCTTCGCCGCGTCGGCGTCCGTGAAGTCGATGCCGGTGAACCAGGAGGCGGGGCGGGTCAGTTGGACGTATGTGTGGAGGACGCCGCCGGACTCGCGGTGCGCGCTGATCCCCTTGCCGGGGGAGGGGGCGAGCAGGGCGCCGGCGCCGACCGCCTCGGCGGCCGCCGGGTGCCGCGCGTCGGCGTCGTACAGGTACGTCTCGACGAACGTCGTCCCGGTGTAGGCGGGCGTGGCGTCAGAGACGAGCGGGCGGACCTTCGACCAGGCACCGTCGGCGCCGACGAGGAGCCCCGTCGTGACGGTCGAACCGTCGGCGAAGGCCAGCTCGTGGCGGCCGTCGCCGAGCGGCCGGACGCCGGTGATCTTGTGTCCCCACCGGACCGTGCCCTCGGGCAGCGAGTCGAGCAGGATCCGGCGCAGGTCGCCGCGGAGCACCTCGGGGCGTTTCGCGCTGCCGTCGTCGGGCTCGTCGAGCAGCACCTTCCCGTGCTGGTCGAGCACGCGCATCGCCTCGGCGCCCTCGTGGATGATCGCGCGGAACTCCTCGGTGAGCCCGGCCGCCGCGAGCGCGGCCTGGCCGTCGGCCTCGTGTATGTCGAGTTGGCCGCCCTGGGTGCGGGAGTCCGGGGAGGGATCGGCTTCGTAGATCGTCGCGGGGATGCCGTGAACGTGCAGGACGCGGGCGAGGACGAGGCCGCCGAGGCCCGCGCCGACGATCGTGATCGGGGTGGTGGTCTTCATGATCTTGCTCCGTTTCGAGAGTTCCGGTTCGGGGTTCTGGTTCGAGGGTTCTGGTTCGAGCGATCTGGTTCGAGAGTTCTTGCGGTGACGAGTCTGGAACGTTGTTCCATTCGATCCTCCGACAGTTTGGAACAATGTTCCAGCCGTGTCAAAATGGGGGTCATGGCGACCAGGGCACAGCGGGTGGAGCGGCGCAGCGACGCGCTCTCGAAGGAGCGGATCGTCGAGGCGGCGATCGAGATCCTCGACACCGAGGGCGAGAAGGGGCTGACCTTCCGCGCGCTGGCGGCGCGTCTCGCGACCGGTGCCGGGGCGATCTACTGGCACGTCGCGAACAAGGACGAGTTGCTCGCGGCGGCGACCGACGGGGTCGTCACCCGCGTCGTCGCGGACGTCGTGTGCGGGGCGGAGCCGCGGGAGGGGATCCGGGTCCTGGCGCTCGGCGTGTTCGACGCGATCGACGCGCACCCGTGGGTGGGGACCCAGCTCTCCCGTGAGCCGTGGGGGTCCGCACTGCTCCAGATCTTCGAGGGCCTTGGGAGCCGGCTCCAGGAGCTGGGCGTTCCGCGGGCCGAGCAGTTCAACGCGGCCTCCGCGCTGCTGAATTACGTACTCGGGGCCGCCGCCCAGAACTCCGCGAACGCCCGCCTCGTGCTCCCGGGCGCGACCGACCGCGCGGCGTTCCTCGGCGGGATCGCCGCGCGGTGGGCGGAACTGGACGCCGCGCGCCACCCGTTTCTGCGGCAGGTGGCGGCGGACCTGTCCGAGCATGAGGACCGTGCGCAGTTCCTGGCCGGCATCGACCTCATACTGGCGGGTATCGACACCGCGAGGAGGGCGCATGGCTGAGAGCGGGAACGGGGCCCGGGCCGAGGGCCGGGACGACGTGGACGCGGTGACCGCCGCGGTGCTCACCGCGTCGCGGCTGCTCGTCGCCGTGTCGGCCCGGTCGCTCGCGGAGGTCGAGGACCGGGTGACGCTGGCTCAGTTCCGGATGCTGGTGGTGCTCTCGACGCGCGGCGCCACCAAACTCGTCACGCTCGCGGAGCAGTTGCACGTGGCGCCGTCCACGGCGATGCGGATGGTGGACCGGCTGATCGCGGCGGGACTCGCGGACCGCCGCGCGAACCCCGCCAACCGCCGGGAGACGCTCCTGCAGTTGACCGACGAGGGGCGCCGCACCGTCGAGAACGTGACGGCGCGGCGCCGCCAGGACATCGCGGGGATCGTGGAGCGCCTCGCCCCGGAACAGCGCGCCTCACTGATCGACGCGCTGGACGCGTTCAACGAGGCCGGCGGCGAACCCTCGGCCACCGCCACCCCCGACCCGACCCTGCACCCCTTGGGCTGGACCGACCTGCCGCCGGGCGCGGTGGGCTGACCTCGGGCGGCCCGGAGCTGCGGGGCACCGTCCGGTGGGGGCCGGGCCATGGTGTGCTGCACCGGTCCGGGCGAGCTCGGCCACCGCGGGCTGGATCTTGCGTGTGCTGAACTGTGCGGCATCGTTCTGTGCAGTACGGAACCTGTGCAGTACTGAACCTGTGCTGCACGGGCCTGTGTTGGGCCAGGTCTGCCTACATCGTCCTGTGCTGCGCTGAGCCGAACCTGCGCTGCACCGGCCGGTGAGGTTCGGCCTGTGCGTGCCGGACCTGCGCGGGCACCGGCCGGTGAGTGGCTGCCCTGCGCGGGCTGGACCTGTGTCGCGCCGCCTCGCACCGACCTGCATCGTGCTGGCCCGCGCTGCACTGACCCGGGCCGCGCTGTCCCGCGCCGACCCGGCCCGCGTTGCCCGCGCCGCACTGACCCGGGCCGCGCTGCTCCGCCCCGCCCCGACCCGGGCCGCGCTGTCCCGCGCCGCACTGACCCGGCCCGCCCCGACCCGGGCTGCTCCGCCCGCGCCGCCCCGGGCTGCCCCGCCTCACACCGACCCGCCCCGACCCGCACCCACCCGCGCGGGCGCGCCACGGCCTACGCCGGCTGGCCCTGTGGAAGCTGGTCCTGTGGCGGCCGCATCTGCTCCGGCCGTGTCTGCGTGGGTGTCGGGTGATGCAGTGCGCGCAGTGCCCCCTGGTGGCTGAGCCAGCCCACCGGCTCGTTTCCCTCGGTGGGCATCACCGGGAGGCCGGTGCCGGGGGCCGTGAGGAGTGTGTGCAGGGCTGTGGCGAGGGGCTGGTCCGTGGTCACGCGGGGGGTGGGGAGGGCGAGTTCGCCCACCGTGGTGGGTGTGCCCTCCGGTTGTTCCGTCAGGGTCTCGGCCACCGCCTGTGCCGTGACGACGCCGAGGTGCGCGCCGCGGTCGTCGCGTACAGGCAGGGCGCCGTGGCCCGATCGGATCAACAGCTCGGCGGCGTCGGCCAGTTGGAGTGACGCGGGGAGGGGGTCGGGCAGCGGTTCGAGGACCGCGGCGACCTGCTGGCCGCCGAGCGGGGCGTCCTGTGTCGGGCCGTCCAGGTCGATGCCGCGGCGGCGCAGCTTGAGCGTGTAGATGGTGTCGCGCGTGAGCAGGCGGCTGACGGCGGTGGCGAGGACGATCGACAGCATCAGCGGCAGGATGATCGAGTACTCGCCGGTGAGCTCGAAGAGGATCACCACGGCCGTGATCGGCGCGCGGGACGAGCCCGCGAAGACGGCGCCCATGCCCACTAGCGCGTACGCCCCGACGGCCCCCGCCGTGCCGGGCAGCAGGCCGTGCGCGACCGCGCCGAACGCCGCGCCCAGCATCGCCCCGATGAACAGGCTCGGCGCGAACACCCCGCCTGAGCCGCCGATGCCGATGGTCAGGCTCGTGGCGATCATCTTGCCGACGAGCAGGAGCAGCAGGAAGCCGATGGCGTAGCTGCCCTCGGTCGCCTTCTCCAGGACCGGGTAGCCGACCCCGTACATTTCGGGGAGCGCGAGCAGGACCAGGCCGAGCGCGAGTCCGCCGACCGCGGGGCGCAGCCACTCGGGGCCGCGCCACAGCCAGTCGCAGGCGTCCTCGATCGCGTACAGGACGCGCGAGAAGCCGACGCCGACCGCGCCCGCGACGACGCCGAGCACCGCGAACAGGGCGTACTGGCCGAGGTATTGGACCGGGAAGTCGGGCAGGCTCAGGAACGCCACGTCGCCGAACGCGGCCCGGCCGATCACGCTCGCGGTGACGCTGGCCAGCACCGTCGCGCCGAACGCCTCAACGGTGAAGGTCCGCAGGATCAGCTCCATCGCGAAGAACACACCGGCCAGCGGGGCGTTGAACGTCGCCGCGATACCGCCCGCCGCGCCGCACGCGACCAGCAGCTTCAGCCGCTCCTCGGAGAGTCCTGTGACCCGGCCGAGCGTCGAGCCGAGCGCCGAGCCGATCTGCACGATCGGCCCCTCGCGCCCCACGGAGCCGCCCGAGCCGATGGTCAGCGCCGACGCGAGCGTCTTCACCACGGCGACTTTCGGGCTGATCCGGCCGCCGCGCTTGGCGACCGCGAGCATCACCTCCGGCACACCGTGACCGCGGGCCTCCTTGGCGAAGCGGTTGACCAGCGGGCCGTAGAGGAGGCCGCCGATGACGGGCGTGACGAGGACGAAGAAGGGGCCGAGCCACGGCACGTGCGGGTTGGCGCTGCCGGGGGCCGCCGCGTAGTCCGCGTGCCCGGAGAACAGCCGCGTGAACGTCTGGATGCACCAGCGGAAGACGATCGAGCCGAGCCCCGCTCCCGCGCCGACGAGCACCGCGAGGACCATCGTCGAACCCCGGCCGCCGAGCACCAATCGTCTGGCCCGCAGGCCGCCTCCTGTGCCGCTCACTCTTTTCCCTACCTTACTTTTGCACCATGCAAAACCCTTACCTTTGCATTATGCAAAACGTGTCAAGGGGGCTTGCGGGCGGGTCTTACGGAGTGATGACGCATCGGCCCGTTGCCGTGGTGCGCGGGGCCGGGGGACCTAGCGTGGCGGCATGCGAGTACTGGTCACCGGCGGTGCCGGGTTCATCGGGTCCCATGTCGTCGAGGCGCTGACCGCGCGCGGGCACGACCCCGTCGTGTTCGACGTGCGGGAGGACCCCGGCGCCGACGTGCGCGACCCCGACGCGGTCGCCCGCGCCCTGGCCGGCGTGGACGCCGTGTGCCACCAGGCGGCGAGAGTCGGTCTCGGCAACGGCGTCGCCGACGCCGCCGAATACGTCTCGCGCAACGACCTTGGTACGGCGGTGCTGCTCGCCGCCATGGCCGAGGCCGGTGTGCCGAGGCTCGTGCTCGCCGGGTCGATGGTCGTCTACGGGGAGGGGCGCTACGTCTGCCCGCGGCACGGCGTCGTACGGCCCGGACCGCGCGACGTCGCCGACCTGGACGCGGGTCGGTTCGAGCCCCGGTGCCCCGACTGCGGATCCGAGCTGGCGCCCGGCCTCGTCGGCGAGGACGCCCCCGTCGACCCGCGCAACGTGTACGCCGCGACCAAGCTCGCGCAGGAACACCTGGCCGCCGCGTGGGCTCGCGCGAGCGGCGGTACGGCGATCTCGCTGCGCTACCACAACGTGTACGGGCCCCGGATGCCCCGCGACACCCCGTACGCCGGTGTCGCCTCCTTCTTCCGCTCCGCGCTCGCCCGCGGCGAGGCGCCCCGCGTCTTCGAGGACGGCCGCCAGCGCCGCGACTTCGTCCACGTACGGGACGTCGCCGAGGCCAACGCCGTGGCACTCGAGGCCGACGCCGGGCCGGGCGCGCTGCGCGCCTACAACACGGGCAGCGGCACACCGCACACCGTCGGCGAGATGGCCTCGGCGCTCGCGGCGGCGTACGGCGGGCCCGAGCCCGTCGTGACGGGGGAGTACCGGCTCGGCGACGTCCGGCACATCACCGCGGACTCGGCGCGCCTGCGCGCGGAGCTGGGCTGGAAGCCCGAGGTGCAGTTCGACGACGGCGTACGGGAGTTCGCGCGGGCCGCGATGGAACGGTGACCGCCGGGGCTCAGGACGGTGCGGCGGTGCTCGGCAGTGTGACCTCGAAGCGGCAGCCGCCGGGGATGTTGCGGACCGTCGCCCGGCCCGCGTGCGCCTCCACGATGCCGCGCACGATCGCGAGGCCGAGGCCTGCACCCGCCGGGGGTGTACGGGCGTGGGTGCCGCGCCAGCCGGTGTCGAAGACGCGCGGGAGGTCGTCCTCGGGGATGCCGCCGCAGGCGTCGGAGACCGACACGACGACGCCGTCCGGCGAGCGGTGCGCGGCGACGGCGACCGTGCCGTCCGCGGGCGTGCGCCGGATCGCGTTGACGAGGAGATTGCCGAGGACCCGGCTCATCTCCTTGCCGTCGACCTCCACCGGCACCGGCTCCACCCGCTCGCCGACGAGCCGCACCCCGTGCTCGCGCGCCAGCGGGTCCGCGCCCGCCAGTGCGTCGCTGACCAGGTCGTACAAGGACATCCGTGCCGGGGCCAGGGGCAGCGCGCCCGCGTGGATGCGGGACAGCTCGAAGAGGTCGCCCACCATGTCGTTGAGCCGCTCGACGTCCGTGCGCATCTGCCGCAGATAGCGGTCCGGGTCGGCGGCGACGCCGTCCTCGAGGGCCTCCGCCATGGCGCGAAGGCCCGCGAGCGGCGTGCGCAGATCGTGCGAGATCCAGGCGACCAGCTCGCGCCGCGACGTCTCCAAGGCGCGCTCGCGCTCCCGGGACGCGGCGAGCTTGGCGCTGGTCGCCGCCAGCTCCCGGCTGAGCTCCTCCAGTTCGGCGGTGGCCGGTGCGGCAGGCGCGGCGAAGTCGCCTCCGTCGCCGAACGAGCGCGCGGCGACGGCCAGTTCGCGGCTGCGGGCCACCACCCAGCGGCCGAGGACGAGCGCGGTCGCCAGCGAGACGGCCGCCGCCATCGCCACCACCAGCGTCACCACGGTCAGGTCGTGCGGCGACAGGAACATCGCCCACGCCACGGCGAGCGTGCCCGCCAGCATCGCGACCACGCCGACGGTCGCGACCACGGCGATCGACGCGGTGAGAGAACGCCGCCGCAGCAGCCGCAGCGCGCCCGCCCCGGCGAGGCCCGTCGCGGCCGCGCCGGCGAAGGCGTACAGAGCGATGAGGAGGATGTCGCGCACGGTCAGACCTCCTGCGGGGCGGGTTCGATGTGGGTGGCGGGTTCGAAGCGGTAGCCCACGCCCCACACCGTCCGGATCAGGCGCGGGCGCGCCGGATCGTCCTCCACCTTGCCGCGCAGCCGGCGGATGTGGACCGTGACCGTCGACAGGTCGCCGAACTCCCAGCCCCACACCTCGCGCATCAGGTCCTCCCGGCTGTACGCCCGCCCCGGATTGCGCAGGAAGAACGCCAGGAGGTCGAACTCCCGCAGGGTCAGGGCGAGTTCGGCGCCGTCCCGGGTGACCCGGCGCGCCGCCGGGTCGACCGTGAGGCCCGCCGCGCGCAGCGGACGCTGCCGGGCGGCGGCCGGGCGGGCGCGGCGCAGCACCGAGTCCACGCGCAGCACCAGCTCGCGCGGGCTGAACGGCTTCGTCACGTAGTCGTCCGCGCCGACCTCGAGGCCGAGGATCCGGTCGTCCTCGTCGCCGCGCGCCGTGAGCATGATGACCGGGACGGGGCCGCGTTCACGCATTCGGCGGCACACCTCGAGGCCGTCCATGCCGGGCAGCATCAGGTCGAGCACCACCAGGTCGGGCCGGTGCGCGGCGGCCCGCGCGAGCGCCTCCGGGCCGTCGTCCGCGCGGTCCACGCGGTAGCCGGCGCGGTCCAGGTATCCCGCCACCACCTCGGCGACGGTCGGATCGTCGTCGACGACGAGGACGCGGGCCGCGCCGCCGTCGGGGCCGGCCCCGTGGGCTCGTATGACTGCTGCATGCCACCAGCCTCGCACCGCGCGGGGCCCGCGCGGACACCCGGCGGCGACCGAGCGGCCGACGTCCGTGTTTCGTAAGGATCTCGCACCCGAAATGTCGGAATCGGGCTCGTAGGGTGAGACCCGTGACAAGCCCACCCACCACCGTCGACGTGGTCCTCCCCTGCCTGAACGAGGCCGAGGCCCTGCCCTGGGTCCTCGACCGGATCCCGCCGCACTGGCGCGCCCTCGTCGTCGACAACGGTTCCACCGACGGCTCCGCCGGGATCGCCCGCTCGCTGGGCGCCCAGGTCGTGCGCGAGGAGCGGCGCGGATTCGGCGCCGCCTGCCACGCGGGACTGACCGCGTCCGACGCCGACATCGTGTGCTTCTGCGACTGCGACGCCTCCCTCGATCCGGGCCTGCTCGTCCCCTTCGTACGCGAAGTGGTCGACGGAGAATCCGACCTTGTGCTCGGCCGCCGCCGCCCGACGGCGCGCGGCGCCTGGCCCGCGCACGCCCGCGCGGGCAACGTCGCGCTCGCCCGCATGCTGCGCCGCAGGACAGGACTGCGCCTGCACGACCTCGGGCCGCTGCGCGCCGCACGCCGCGAGGCGCTGCTCGGGCTCGACCTCAGCGACCGGCGCAGCGGCTACCCCCTGCAGATGGTGGTGCGCGCCGCCGACGCCGGCTGGCGGATCGCCGAGCACGACGTGCCGTACCTGCCGCGCACCGGCGCCTCCAAGGTGACCGGCACCTGGCGCGGCACCTGGCACGCCGTGCGCGACATGAGCCGGGTGCTGAACGAGACGCCCGTACGGGAAGGGAGCGCACGGTGAGCACACGCCACCATCGGCCGGTCGACCTCCTGGTCATCGCCAAGGAGCCGCGCCCCGGCCGGGTCAAGACCCGCCTCACCCCGCCGTTCACCCCGCAGGAGGCCGCCGAGCTCGCGGAGGCCGCGCTCGCCGACACCCTGGAAGCCGTCGCGCAGGCCCCGGCCGCCCGCCGCGTCCTCGTCCTCGACGGCGCGCCCGGCCCCTGGCTGCCGCCCGGCTTCGAGGTCGTGCCGCAGTGCGCGGGCGGCCTCGACGAGCGCCTCGCGGCCGCCTTCGCCGGATGCGCCGGGCCCGCGCTCCTCATCGGCATGGACACCCCGCAGGTCCGCCCCGACCTCCTCACCGTCGACTTCGCCGACTGCGACGCCTGGTTCGGCCCGGCGCTCGACGGCGGCTTCTGGGCCCTCGGCCTGGCCGACCCGGACCCGGGGCTGCTGCGCGGCGTGCCCATGTCGACGGCGCACACCGGTGCCGCGCAGCGCGCCCGCCTCGTCGAGGCCGGGCTCAGGGTGAGCGACCTGCCCCCGCTTCGGGACGTCGACACCGCAGAGGACGCCGAGGCCGTGGCCGCCGAGGCGCCGCACGGCCGGTTCGCCGCGCGCCTGGCGCGATGTACGACGGGGGTGCACCAGTGAGAGCGCCCATAAGCCCCCCAGTGAGCGCGCCGACCGCCCCGTGGGCGGGCGCCGACCCGTACGCCGCCGCCCTGCGCACCGGCCGCGGCCCCCTCTTCCTGCGCCGCACCGACGGCTGGCTGCTGCCGCTCGAGGTCGAACGCTGGTGCGCGCGGGCCGACGCCGTCGACCGGCAGGTGCTCGACCGCTGCGAGGGCGCCGTGCTCGATGTCGGCTGCGGTCCCGGACGGCTCGTCGCGGAACTCGCCGCGCGGGGCCGCACCGCGCTCGGCGTCGACGTCAGCGAAGCCGCCGTCGCCCACAGCCGGGGCCTCGGCGGGCAGGCGCTGTGTCGCTCGGTGTTCGACCCGCTGCCCGGCGAGGGCCGCTGGAACACGGTGCTGCTGATGGACGGCAACATCGGCATCGGCGGCGAACCGCACGCCCTGCTCACCCGGGTCGCCCAACTCCTCGCCCCCGGCGGCCTGTTGATGGCCGAGTCGGCGCCCGTCGACGTGGACGAACGCGCCAGCGTGCAGGTCACCGACTCACCGGGACGCATGGAACAGGTGGGGCAGGCGGGGGAGGCGGCCCAGTCAGAGGAGCACCTCTTCCCGTGGGCCCGGCTCGGCACCCCCGCCCTGCTCCGGTACGCGGCCGAGGCCGGCCTGCGCCCCGTCGGTCAGTGGTCCGTGGGCGGCCGCTGCTTCGCCGCGCTACGCACCCGCACCCCGAGCAGCAGCGCGGAACCCGCGAACAGCGCGGCCGTGACCAGCAGCCAGTGACCCAGGTACACATCGGCCGAGCGGGCGGTCGCCGACCGGAAGCGCTCGTTCACCGACCCGCTGATCAGCGGGAACCAGACGAGCAGCAGTAGCCCCGACAGGGCGGCGGGAACCCGCACGTGCCCCACCCACTCCCGCCGCCCGGCCGCCGCGAACCCGCGGACGAGCAGCCGGTCCACGCCCGCGTACAGCGGAACCAGCGCGAGATCGTGCACGAGGGCGGCGCCCACGAACCACAGCGCCACCCCGAACCAGTCGTCCGCCAGGAGCCGCACCCCCGCGTACCCGGCGAGCGCGAACGAGCAGAGCAGCAACAGCAGTTGAAGCGGACTGCCAAAAGGAACGCGGCGCAGGAGCATCGCGGTCACACCTTTCCGAAGGTGAGCCGGGCGACCCACTTGGTGTTGAGCACGCCCGGCGCGGCGGGCACGATCACGCGCGCCGGGTAGCCGTGATCGGGGGAGAGCGCCTCCCCGTTGACGTTCAGGGCGAGCAGCGAGCGCGGGTCGGCGACCTGGTTGGCGCGCAGCGCGGCGTGGCGGAAGGCGCCACGACGTTGCAGCGACTCGACGAACACGTCCGGCGGATCTCCGTCGTGACCCACGAGCGCCGCCAGGTCCCGGAGCCGCACACCGCGCCACCACTGGTCGGACGTCGACCAGCCCTCGACACAGGCGATGGGCAACGCCGAGCTGTGCAGGGGGAGTTGGGCCAGTTCGGCGCGGCTGAGGCGGACCGTGCGGCCCGCGCGCCCGACGACGACCAGGCGCCACGCGTCCTCCGCCGTCTCCGCGCGATGGATCCCCGCGTACGTGGCCGTCTTGTTGATCTGGAAGCCGTTCGGGCCCTGGGCCGGGTCGGCGCCGCCGTGCGGGGCCAGGAGCGCGGTGCGGCGCAGCGGACCGTCGAAGCTCTGCCCCGCCGTCGTAGCGAACAACAGCAGCGAACCGCCCCCGACGAACCACAGCGCGCCCCGCCGCGACACCGTCGGCGGATCCGGTCGCGGCGCCACCAACTCGCCCTCCTCGCGCGCCTTTCGCACATTGCGCAGCGCCGCCGGAACCTTCAGCACCGCGTGCGCCACGAACGCGGCGAAGAACACCCACGCCCCGTAGAAGTGCAGCGGATAGAACGAGCCGGGGAAGAGATAGTCGAGCTGCACATTGAGCACACCCGTGACGAACTCGAAGAGCCCGCCGCCGACCAGGAGCAGCAGCGAGACACGTTCGAGCGCATGAGTCAGCGAACGGGCCGGCGGCAGCGCGAACAGCTTCGGCACCACCGACCACAGCTTCGCCAGCAGTACGGGGATCAGCGTGATGCCGAGCGTGACGTGCACGCCCTGCGTGAGCCGGTACAGCCAGTGCGGGTCCGTCGGCCAGGCGAAGAGGTAGAAGCCGAGGATCCCCTTGTCCGGGGTCTTGTCGTTGACCGGGGCGAGGCCCGGGTTGTACGCCGCGTACGAGACGAGGCCCGTCACGAACAGGACGGTGATGCCGACGAGCAGCACGAGGCCCAGCACGGACGTGAACCGGGGGCCACGCAGCGGGCTGCGCCAGAAGGAGGGCGAGGCGGGAGTGTCGCGCATGCCTCGACCGTAGAGCGGAACCGGGGTGCATCAGGGTGTGCGACTCATGACGAAACGCTGACATCAGGGCCGGTCGGCGCAGTGCGGGACGCCTCTCGGCCTAGCGTTCCGGTGTGACCCCCCGCACGAAATCCCGTACGAAGCCCAGCACGAAACCCCGCACCGGACCGCGCGGCACGCGCCGCGACCTGTACGCTGCCGCGGCCGCGCTCCTCCTTGTGCTCGCCGCCGCGCTCGTCGGCCGCCACATCGAGGACACCTACGGCACCCTGCACGTCGGCGTACCACCGCTGTACGGCAAGTGGCTCCCGCACCTCGGCCCCGGCACACCCGCCGCCCTCGCGGTGGCCGCCGCCGTCATCGCCTACGGGCCGGCCCTCGCCGCCCGGCTGCGATGGCGCGCGCTGCTCGCCACGGCCTGGGCGACGGCCACCGCCTGGATCCTCTCCCTCGCCCTGATCGACGGCTGGCACCGCGGCATCGCGAAACGGCTCACCACCAAGTACGAGTACCTCCAGGTCATCGACCGCTTCCACGACATCCCGGCGACCCTGCGCGGCTACACGCGGCACATCCTCATCGGCTCGCCCGACCACTGGCCCGCCCACACCGCGGGACACCCCCCGGCGGCCCCGCTCACCTTCGTCCTCCTCGACCGCATCGGGCTCGGCGGCGGGGGATGGGCGGGCATGTGGTGCATCACCGTCGGCGCGACGGCGTGCGTGGCCGTGCTCGTCGCCGTGCGCGCACTCGCCGGGGAGGAACTGGCGCGCAGGGCCGCCCCGTTCCTGGTCGCCATGCCGGGCGCGGTGTGGATGGGCGCCTCGGCCGACGCCTACTTCGCCGCCGTCGCCGCCTGGGCGGTGGCCCTCCTCGCGCTCGCGGTCAGCGGACGACCGGTCTGGTGGACGACGGGTTCCGGGCTGCTGTTCGGCCTCACCTGCTACCTCTCGTACGGGCTCACCCTGTTCGCCGTGATCGGTCTCGCGGTGCTCTTCCTCGGGCGGGGGAGGGTGCGGGAGCGGCCGGTGGTGCTCGCGACGCTGTTCTGCGCCGGACTCGTGGTGGTGCCCCTCGCGTTCACGCTCGCCGGGTTCAACTGGTGGGAGGCGTACCACCTGCTGACCACCCGTTACTACCAGGGCGCGGGCGGCATCCGGCCGTACGGCTACTGGGTGTGGGCCAATCTCGCGTGCACCGTCCTCGTCGTCGGCGTGGCGACGGTCGCGGGCCTGCGGCGCACGGTCGGGCAGCTCGTGCGGCCCGACGACAGGGAAGGCGGGCAGGCCCGGCTCGCGCTCCTCGCGGGAGCCGCACTCCTCGCCCTGCTCGCCGCCGACCTGTCCGGCATGAGCAAGGCGGAGACCGAACGCATCTGGCTGCCCTTCGCGATGTGGCTCGTCCCCGCCTGCGCCTTCCTGCCCCGGGCGCGGCCATGGCTCGCCGCGCAGGTGACGCTCGCCCTGCTCGTGAACCATCTGCTGCTGACCGGGTGGTGACGCGGCGGACACCGGGGTCCCGCTCTGGAGCGTGCGGCCGCGACGGTCAGCCGCCGCGGCCGCACCTCTCATGGTCCTGACGCTCCTCCTGGGCGTGGAACGCGTTCAGTACGTCCATCACCTCGGCGTCCGTGACCTGCGCGAACCGCTCGTAGCCCTCGCTCACCGCCTGGAAGTCCGCCGGCTGTTCCAGGCAGATCACGTCGCCGGTGTGCCCCCGCAGGTCCGCGACGGTCTGCGGGCTGCCGACGGGCGCCGCGAGGACGAGGCGGGCCGCGCCCCGGCTGCGTAGCGAGAGGAGGGCCGCGGTGGCGGTGAGCCCGGTGGCGAGCCCGTCGTCGACCACGATCACCGTCCGGTTCTCGACCGGCGGCGCGGGGCGGTCGGTGCGGTACAGGCGGGTGCGGCGGTGGAGTTCGGCGCGGGCCTCGTCGACGTCGGAGCCGAGCTTGTCCTCGCTCAGGCCCAGGAGTTCCAGGGCCACCCGGTCGAACAGCGGGGGCTCCTCACCGACGATGGCGCCGATCGCGGTCTCGCGCCGGCCAGGCACGCCGATCTTGCGGGCGACCAGGACGTCGAGGGGTGCGTGCAGCGCGTGCGCGACGGGCGCCGCCACGGGGACGCCACCGCGTGGCAGCGCGAGCACGACCGGGTCGACGAGATCGCTGGAATCGGCCCACTCCAGCATGCGCAGAGCCAGCTCTTCACCGGCGTGCGTACGGTCACGGAAGGGCACGTGGCCTCCACTGTGGTCGTCAGTTGTTCTCGGTGGGGGGTACGGGTACGGGGATGTCGCGGGTCGGGCGGAGGGGCTGGTTCAGGCGGCCCGGTGGCCGAGCAACTCCCGTACGCCCTCGCCGTTGAGCGTCAGGGCGTCCGGTGAACCCGCGTCGATCGTCATGGACAGCTCCGTCGGCCAGCGCGCGGCGAGCGCGCCCAGCGGGACCGGTGTGCAGCGCGAGATGAACGGAAGCAGTTCCGACATGCGCAGCTCGGACGTGAACACCGGGACGAGCTGCTCGCCGCCGGGCTGCTCGATGACCGGCAGGGACAGCGAGGAGGAGTCCGCATCCTGTTCCTCGCCCGCCTCACTCGACTCACCCGCCTCGTCGGGGACCGGTACGAGAACCTCGCACTCGGCGAGCGCGTCGAGCGCGCCCTGGTCCTCCGTGTTCAGGGTGAGGGCGCTGAGCGCCTGCTGCGCGGGGGAGGGGCCGTTCTGCGGGGTTGCGTGGGAATCCATGATCAAGTCGCCTCTGGTGGATGTCGGGTGGCGCCCCGCGTACCCAGGGGGTGCCGGTCCATGCAGCAGAGATTCGGTGGCGGACGGCGACCGGTTCAGGCCGCCGCCCGTCTCGCCCAGGCCCGGCCCCACCGTCCCATCATGTGCGGGCACAGCGGCCGGCCGTGCAGCAGTTCGACACCCTCCGTGGCGCCCGTGGCGACGAAGAAGCGGCGGCCCATGGACGACTGCAACGTGGTGGTCCAGCGGCAGCCCTCGCCCACCGCGATCGCGCCGCGCAGCAACTCGTGGCCTATCCCCTCGCGGCGCCACGACTCGTCGACCCAGATCGCCTGTATCCGCCCGACCGCACAGTCCCCGCACAGCCGGAACCGGACCTCGGCGATCTGCCGGCCGGCCTGGGTGCGGGCGTCGATCCGCCACTGACCGTCGGCGCCGGGTCGCTGTTCGGCGAGCGTCACCACGGATCCGTCACCGGTCGTGAACAGCCCGCCCGTCCTCCTACGCATGCGGGCCTCCAGCGGGCGTGCTGTGTCGGAGATGTGCCCGCGCATCCTGTCACGCGGAGGGGTCGTGACGACAGGGGGTGCGCGGGGTGGTCCGGGCCTGCCCGCGCGCCGGTCCGGCGGCCCCCTCATTGGTGTTCTGCCTAGACTGAATTCGTGCATTCCGGCGATAACGGAAGATTTCACAAGGCTCTCCTGGGGTGCGGCGAGAGCGTCCCGGCCGAGCGGGCGGCCGCGCTGTGCAAGGAAATCCTCGGCCTGGACGCCGTGACGGCGGTGACCGCCGCAGAGCTCGTCGAGCGGGCCGGGGACGCGGCCCCCGACCTGGTGATCAGCGTGACGGATCTGCCGGACGGCAGCGCCGTCGACGCGGTGCGGGAACTGCGCGGCGGCGGTGACACGGTGCCCGTCGTGCTCCTCACCCGGCACACCGAGTCCAACCGGCGCGTGGCCGCGTTCGCGGCGGGCGCGGACGACTACATCGTCGTACCCGCCGACGCCACCGAGATCCAGATGCGCATCAGGGCGCTCATGCGGCGCTGCGTCTGGGAACGCGAGGCCGCTGTGGCGCAGGCCGAGCCGCGGCCGGAGGAGCCCGAGGCCGATGGCGTACGCGTCGGCGACATCGCACTGGTCGCGGAGACCCGCACCGTCACCCGCAACGGGACGGCCGTGGAGATGACCCCCACCGAGTACGGGCTGCTTGAATTCCTCATGGCCCATCCCCGGCAGGTGCTGTCGCGGCAGCAGATCCTCGGCGCGGTGTGGGGCCCGCACCACCAGGGCAGGGACGCCGTCGACACCTACATCCGGTATCTGCGCCGCAAGCTCGACCCGTTGGGCCCGCCCGCGATCCACACCAAGCGGGGCTACGGCTACGTGTTCGACCCCGAGCGCGAGGCCTGACCGGCGTCGTCGTCCGCCGCCACGGCCGGCCCGTCGACCCCCGCGCTCATGCGCTCGAGGAGCCGGACGAACCGCTCGTCGAGGTCCCGGACCCCGATGCCGAACTCCTTGGCCAGCGACGAACGCGCCAGTACGTAGCCGTAGTTGACCGACTGAAGGAAGGCGTGCAGCGCGATGGGGTCCACGTCGCCCGCCACGTATCCGCTGTCGATGTCGCCGCGCAGCCGCTCCTGGGTCCGCTCGCGGAACGGCATCGCCTTGAGCTTCGTGTCCCCGTCCAGCATCAGCAGCATCAGCAGCCGCACCGAGGACGCCAGCCGCACACAGCCGCGCACCGAGCGGGCCAACCGGTCACCGAATCGCCGCGGCCCCTCCTCGACGAGGAGCCGGTTCCGCCGCTCGGCCGCCGTGCGTTGCAGGGCCGCGCGCAGCAGATCGCGACGGGAGCCGAAGTAGTGGTAGACGAGGCCGCGGTTCACTCCGGCCCGGTCGGCGACCTCGCGCAGGTTCAGGCCCGCCAGCACGCCGTCGCGCTCGATCAGTTCGAGTGCGGCGTGCTCCAGGAGCTTGCTCGTGGCCTCGCTGTCCATGGCGGCTTTCCTGCCTGCCTTCTCGACGGCCTTCTCGCGGGGCGCCGCCGCACCCGCCGTGCCGTTGCCGCTGTCCGCCAAGTCCGCCTCCGGTGCCGCCTCGCCACTCCACTGAGCTGCGCACACCGTACGCGACGCGGGGCCCGCGTGCGGGCCGGGTCCCGGTGATCCCGACACCCGTAAACGGGTCTGACCTTGCACAAATCATTGACGGAACGCTAAACGCTGCCTAGATTCGCGCCACCGTCGGACCGACTCTCCGGCGGTCCACATGACGTGATTTGGGAGCGCCATGCCTTTGAGATTCCTGGCGAGACCTTCCGGGCGGCGCGGGCACCGGCTGCTGCTCGCCGCCGCGGCCTGCCTGCTGCCGGCCGCGGTCCTCGCCCCGCTCGGCTCCGCCGCCGCCGAGCGCCACGAGCCCGCCACCGCGCACAGCGCCTCGTCCTGCTTCTGGACGGGCCCGTTCACCCCCGACGAGGACAAGTTCAACTTCGCCTATCTCGACACGGGCGCCCTGTACTGGTCGAGCCACTACACGCTCCCCGCGGGGGCGAAGCTGACCCTCGACGGCGCTTATGCGCACGCCCGCTACCAGTCGCTGAACTCCTACGAACCGGTCGCGGCGACACCCCTGACCGCCCTCAACGACCAGCAGATCCGGCCCGATCCTGGCTCCCGCAACCCGTTCCTGGCGGGCGCCAGGCGCACCTTCCCCAAGCGCTCCTGGACCGTCCAGGTCGATCCCCGGACGCCGCCGAAGGATCCGGGGGACCAGCAGCCCAATACCCTGTACGCGGGCAAGCCGGGCAGCAACGCCCAGTCGCTCGTCTACCGCGTGTACGTACCCGACCGCGGCCGCGACGCGAGCGGCGGCGTCGGCCTGCCCGAGCCGGTGCTCACCCTGGCCGACGGAACCAAGCTGACCGGTTCGAAGGTCTGCGACGCCCTGGAGCCCGGCGAGTCGGGCGGCCCGCGCGTCCAGCCGATCGACGAGTACGACGCGCTGCGCGAACAGCCCGGCAAACCGGTGGGTTTCCCGGCCTCCGACCCGGTGCGCTGGCACGCCTCGTACACCACGCAATGGCTGCGCGACTGCACTTACCACGACCGGTGCACGCCTGCCCCGCCCCGCTCCGTCGGCCAGTACTCCAACCTCGACAACGCGTACGTCTCCGCCCGCCTCAGCCGCGACCTCGGCCCGGTCGCCGTCCTGCACGGCAGGCTGCCGACCACCCCGGCCACGCACGACGGCGACAAGCGGATGGGTACCGGACAGCTGCGCTACTGGTCGATGTGCTCGTACGAGGCGTGGAGCACCCGCGTCGAGGGGAAGCGGAGCTGCCTGTACGACGAGCAACTGCACCCCGACAAAGACGGGTACTACACGGTGGTCGTGAGCCGGCCCGAGGACCGGCCGCGCAATGCCACGGCCGCGTGCGGCGTCGACTGGATCGCCTGGCCGGAGAAGGGTGACGGCGCCGGTCACGTGAACGACGGATATGTGCTGATGCGCAACATGCTCCCGGCGAAGGGCTTCACGCACGTCCCGCAGAACACGAGGACCGGAGACGACGAGAAGCGGGTGATGGGTCCGTATCTGCCCGACGGCAGCCACACCGGCACCGCCGCTTTCGAGAAGCGAGGCTGCCCGGCGGCCTGAGCAGGGGGAGGAGCCTTCCGGCGCCCTCCGGGAATCGCCGCCGCGCGATTCCCGGAGGACTCCCGGCGTCCGCCCCGACGTCTCCCACAGTGGTCCCGAAATGTTCCGGTTCGATGGATATGGCTGGTCGTAGAGCTTCGGCTCCTGCCCGCGACCGACACCCGTCGAACCCGGAGGGACCATGGCCGAGACCGCCCCGCGACTCAGCGTCGTCGTACCGTTCCAGAACGTGGACACCTATCTCGAGGAGTGTCTGCGGTCGATCTCGCTCCAGACCTTCACGGACTTCGAGGTCGTCCTCGTCGACGACGGCTCCACCGACGGTTCCACCGAACTCGCCGCCCGGCACTGCGCAGCCGACCCGCGCTTCCGCCTCGTCCGGCAGGACCCGCACGGCCCCGGGCACGCCCGCAACACCGGCCTGCGGGCCATCCACCCGGACGCCGAGTTCCTCGCCTTCGTGGACGGCGACGACGTCATCCCGGACTACGCGTACGAGCTGCTGATCGGCACGCTCACGAAGAGCGGCTCCGACTTCGTCTCCGGCAACGTGCGCATGATGAACTCCCGCACGTCGTGGCCCTCCACCCTGCACCACAAGCACCTGGGCCGGGACCGGCGCCGCACCCACATCACCCGGCAGCACGGCCTGATCTTCGACCGCACCGTGTGGAACAAGGTGTTCCGCCGCTCCTTCTGGGACCGCACCGGCATCACGTACCCCGAAGGCATCCTGTACGAGGACGTGTGGGTCAACCTCGTCGCCCACTACAGCGCCGAACGCGTCGACGTCGTCGCCGCGCCCGTCTACTTCTGGCGGCGCAGGGACCGCGGCGCCGCACCGTCGATCACGCAGACCAACCAGGCCCTGGGCAACGTCCGCGACCGCCTCACCGCCGTCGACTCGGTGAGCCGTTATCTCGCCGAGCGGGCGCGGGAGTCCGAGGAATACGTCGAGCACAAGCGGCGCTACGACCGGTCCTGCCTCGAGTCCGACCTCATGATCCACCTGAACGTGCTGACTGACGCCGACGACGAGACCCGCGCCCATTTCATGCGGCACGCGGCAGCGTTCGTCGCCGCGGCGTCCGAGGGCATCGTCGAGGAGCTGGGTGCGGTCGACCGCGTGAAGTGGAGCCTGGTGTGCGCGGGCAAGCTGGACGAACTGCTGTCCGTGCTCGAATTCGAGCGCGGCAACCGCGGCTCCCTGCCCGTCCGCCGCCGGCTGCGCCGTCACCTCGCCTACCCGCACCTGCGCGACCGCGGCACCGGCGTGCCCAAGAGCGCCTACCGCATGGGCCGCGAGTTCACCCTGCGCGGCTCCCTCGTCAGCGCGGAGTGGCAGGACGGCAAGCTGCGGCTCGCCGGCCGCGCCTACATCCGCAACCTCGACGTCAGCAAGCGCCGCCACTCGCTCAAGGCGGTCGCGCTTCGGCAGAAGAAGCAGGGCCGGTTCCTCGCGCTGCCCGCGCGGACCACCTACGCTCCCGAGGCCACCGAGCACTCGGGCCAGCAGCGCTACTCTTACGACTGGTCCGGATTCGAGGCCACCATCGACCCGGAGCGCCTCAAGCACAAGGGTCAGTGGGTCGAGGGCACGTGGGACCTCGCGGTCGGCGCGCTGAGCCGCGGCCTGTTCCGGTACAAGTCGCTCATCGCCGGTGACGCGGGCAGCGCCTCCCACCCCCGCGACTTCTACGTCGACAACAACGTCCGCGTCGTCCCGCTCTTCGTCAACGGCGCGCTCAAGCTCCGGGTGGAAATCGTTCGCGCCCGCATCACCGGACACCGCGTCAGCGGCGAGCACCTGGAACTGCGGGGCGTACTGCTGGCCCCCGAGACACCGGCGAGCGCCACCCTGCGGGTGCGCGCCCTCACGGGAGCCGCCGAGCACGACGCGCCGGTCGACTTCAAGGACGGCGGCGAGGGCTGGTGCACGTTCCGCACACGGATCCCGCTGCGCGCGCTCGCGCCGACGGCCGGCGACGACACCCCCGAAGTGCGGGGCATGGGCAGCAACGGCTGGAAGACCTCGCTGCACATACCGGGCCGACGGCGCCCGCTGTACCCGGTCGTCGCGCCCGGTACCGCCGACGGCTTCCACCCGCTGCCCGACCGGATCGCGGCGGACCGCGAGGTCGTCGTCCTCCGCAACGCGTCCGGCTACCTGGTGCTCTTCGTCCGCGACGAACTGCCCGTCGCCGACCGCTGCACCTGGTCCGACCAAGGCAGCCTCACCGTCGAGGGCGCCTTCCCCGGCCAGGAGAACCTGTCGGCCGAGGAGCTGGCGGACCTGCGCCTCGTCGTGCGCTCCCGCGCCAAGGGCGATCAGCGGGTCTTCCCCGTGGAGTGTGTGGCCGGCCGATTCCGGTTCTCGCTCGACCCCGCGCGCGTCGAGGGCCTGAGCGGCGCGGTGCCGCTCGCGGCGGGCCGCTGGGACTTCGCGTTCCGTGTGCCGGGCCGCACCCGCGACCTCGTGCTCAAGGCCCGCCGTAAACTCGTCGCCGACCTGCCCAGCGAACGGACCCTGGCCGGACGCCGCTTCGAGGTGCAGGCCCAGCAGCACGACCGGTTCACCCTCCGCTCCCACTCGGGGATCCCGGCTTCCGCACGGGGACCTTACGCACAGCGGCAGTTGCGCACGCGCCACTACCCGGACTGCCGCAAACGCCCGGTGCGCCCCGCGGTCCTCTTCGACAGCTTCCGCGGCACGCAGATCGCCGACAGTCCGCGCGCCGTCTTCGACGAACTGGTGCGCCGGGGCACCGACCTGGACCTCCTGTGGGTCGTCCGCGACGACCAGGTCCAGGTCCCCGAGGGGGCCCGCGCCGTACGCATGTGGTCGCCGGAGTGGTACGAGGCCCTGGCCCGCTCGCGGTACCTCGTCCACAACAACCACTTCCCGGCCTGGTTCCGGCGCCGCGAGGGCCAGACCGTCGTCCAGACCTGGCACGGCACCCCGCTGAAGAAGATCGGCCACGACATCGAGTCGGTGCACTTCTCCGACCAGGGCTATCTGGACCGCCTGGCCACAGAGGTCGGCCAGTGGTCCATGCTGATCTCGCCGAACTCCTTCAGCACCCCGATCCTGCGGCGCGCCTTCGGGTTCCGGGGCGAGATGCTGGAGACCGGGTACCCGCGCAACGATGTGCACCATCACACGCGGCAGGAGCAGGCCCGGCGCGCCGCGGTCGTCCGGGAGCGGATCGGCCTGCCCGAGGGCAAGAAGGTGGTCCTGTACGCGCCGACCTGGCGCGACGACCAGTACCACGCGGCGGGCAAGTACACGCTCGACTTCCGCATCGACCTCGACGACGCCCGGTCCCGGCTCGGCGACGACCACGTCCTGTTGGTGCGCCGCCACCCCAACGTCGTGGACCCGGTTCCGGGCGCGGGCGACGGATTCGTCTTCGACGTGTCCACGTACAACGACATGGCCGACCTCATGCTCGTCACGGACGTGCTGGTCACCGACTACTCGTCCCTGATGTTCGACTTCGCGAACACCGGCCGGCCGATGCTCTTCTTCACCTACGACCTCGACCACTACCGGGACACCCTGCGCGGCTTCTACTTCGACTTCGAGCGCTCCGCCCCCGGCCCACTGCTGCACACCTCCCGCCAACTCGTCGACGCCGTACGGGACATCGACGCGCTGAGCGGCACGTACGCCTTCAAATACCGCCGCTTCACGGAGCGGTACTGCGACCTGGAGGACGGTTCGGCCGCGGCCCGTGTCGTCGACCGGATGCTGGGCGTGCCGACGCCACCGGCCCTGCCCTCCCGCACCCGCTTCCGCCGCGCGGCCTGACCCGACCAACGAGCAGAGGAACGACCCCCGCATGTCCCGCACCTCCACGGCCCACGGCCGCCGCATGTACACCGGCACCGACACCGGCGGCGCCGTCCCCGTCGACTACCGCTTCTTCCACGCCCGGGGCGGCAACCGGCGCCTGGTCGTCGTCTTCGCCAATTTCGACGCCCCCGACGAGTACGGCTGGTCCACCGGCGTCCTGGACACCCTCCGCGCCAACGTCCTGTGGATCCGGGACAGCTTCGACGGCCACAACAGCTACTACCTGTGCAGGGAGGGGGACTTCGGCATCGAGGCGTCCGTCGCCGCGCTGATCGACCGCTTCGTCACCGCACTCGATCTGACCCGCGAGGACTGCGTCCTGCTCGGCACGTCGAAGGGCGGCAGCGCGGCCCTGTACTTCGGCCTCAAGTACGGCTACCGGAACATCGTGTCGGTCGTGCCGCAGTTCAGGATCGGCTCCTACGTCGAGCACCTCCACCCGCGCACCGCCGCCTTCATGCTGGGCCGGCACGCGACCGACGCCGATGTGCGCGCGCTCGACGAGGCGCTGCCGACGCTGGTGCGCGAGGGCGAGCACCGCGACGCCAACATCTACCTGGTCTCCGCGGTCGGCGACCCCCAGTACAGGACGGAGATCGAGCCGCACCTGACGCTGTTCGCGGACCACGACAACTTCAACTTCATCCTGACCGACTCCCCGCACGCCCCCGCCCACGACCGAGTGGCTCGCCGCAACGTCCCGGTCGTGATGGCCCTGGTCAACCTCCTGATCGACGGCATCGCACCCCGCATCGGCTTCGCCCGCAACGGCTACGAGGATCCCGACACCGGCCGTCGCGCCGTCGACGCCTACCTCAGGTCCACGGCCGCCCCCGGAACCTGGGTCGACGCACCGCGGGTCACGGCGCCCGAGCCGGGCCATGAACCGGTGCGGTTCGAGGGGGTCGCGGCGGGCGCCGCGCAGGTCCAGCTCTGGGAGAACGCCCGGTTCCTGGGCAGGGCACAGGTCGCGGAGGACGGCGCGTGGGCCTGGACGCCCAGCACCCCGCTGGCCAGCGGCGAACACGTCGTCAAGGTCCTGGCACTGAATGCGCACGGCGCCGACTCGGAGCGCACCGTGGTGCGCTGCCGCGTCAGAAGCGCCCGGGAAGTGGCAGCGGTCGCTTGATCCTGCGCCCCAGCCGCCGGTCGATCCACGCGAACAGCCAGGCCAGTAGGGCCGAGACCACGAGCACCCCGGCGATGTTCCGCAGCGCGACGCCGTACCCGCGCGCGTGCACATCGAGGAACGGATACGGATACCAGTCCGTGACCGCGCCGTGCACCAGCGTGTACGCGATCCACAGCGCGGGCCATACGAACGCCCACGCCACGCTCACGCCGTCGATCCGCCCGCGCGGCCCGAACAGCAGCCAGCCGACGAGTGTCATCGGCGGTGCGACGTAGTGCAGCCCCACGGTGACCCACAGCGAGACGCCCTCGAGGTGGATCTGCGGCGCGAGGACGATCGCGAACACCAGGCCGGTGATCGTGATGCCGAGCAGCGCGTCGAGCCGCAGCACCCGCCACCCGCGGCCGTCCCGTCCCGGGCGCAGCACCAGGGACACGGCGCAGGCCAGCACGAGAATGTTGCTCTGGATGGTGAAGTAGCTGAGCATGCGCACCAGTCGCGTGAACGTGCCGGCGTCGTCCCCCGTCGTGTCCCCGGCCCCTGCGGCGGACCCACCGCTGAACACGAGCACGAACTGCGTGACGAGCGCCGCCGCGACGACGACGGCCAACACGCCGTGCCACGGCCGGGAAAGGCCGGGATTTCGGTCAACGGCTGCTGCGGGCGCGGGTCCTGTGATGGTGATGACGGACTCCTCGATCTGCGACGTTGTGCGTGTTTCATCGAGTATGACCGATATGGGGATGCCGGTGGGGGCGGGGTGTGCGGTGGCCCTGGTCGGAGTGGCTTCAGTCGGACGGCGCCAGCGTGCGCAGGACGTCGAACTCGTTGCCCTCGGGGTCGGCCATGACCACCCAGTTGCGGCCGGGGCCCTGGCCCACGTCGACCTTCGTGGCGCCGAGGGCGAGCAGTCGGGTCGCCTCGTCCTCGGTGCTGGCGTCGATCGGGCTGACGTCCAGGTGGAGCCGGTTCTTGACGGTTTTGCCCTCGGGTACCCGGATGAACACCAGGGTGGGCGGCGTCTGTCGGGCCCGGACCTCCTCGACGGTCGGTTCCCACGAGCCGATCTCGACCTTGTCCTCGCCCCGGTCGATCACCTTGAAGCCGAGGACCTCGCACCAGAAGGCGGCGAGCCGCTCCGGGTCGTGGCAGTCGACGACCAACTCCGTGAATCTACTGGTCATTTGCTCCCCATGTGGTGTGGACGAGGGCTCACCGTACCCCGTGGGTCCGACGGTTCAGCCGCGGCGGTATCCCGCCCAGCACGGCCCGCCCGCCGACTCCAGGATCTCGCGCACCACACCGGCGAAGCGATCCACGGCGCCGCCGGAGCCGGACCTGGCCAGGAGCGGGGATCTGCGGGCCGCGGGGAAGGCGGCGCGGGCGTCGGGGAAGCGGTCGCGCACCAGGTGCACGGCGGGACCGCACCGCTCCTCCCCGCCGCCCCGCCGCCGCGCGAATGCGAGCCGTGGCCGCAGGCGGGATCCTGGAAGCGTAGGAGAGGCCCACGAGGAGGTTTCCATGTCTGCGTTGGACAAGATCAAGCAGATGATCAAGGGGCACGAGGCCCAGGCCGGCAAGGGTGTCGACATGGCGGGCGACGCCGTGGACAAGAAGACGGGCGGAAAGTACAGCTCCCAGGTCGACTCCGCCCAGGAGCAGGCCAAGAAGCACCTCGGCATGGACCAGGGCAAGGGGCAGGACGAGTCGCCGAAGTAGTCGGGACTGCTCCGCCCCCGGCCGGGGAAGGTGACACTGGTGCTGGAGGGCCGGCCGACGCGGCCCGCGCCCGGAACGCACCGTGCCACGAGGAGGCCGACCGATGTACCGGATGACCGTCATCTACGATCACCCCGCCGACCCCGAGAAGTTCCTGAAGCACTACCGGGAGGTGCACGCGCCGCTGGCTTCGCAGACGCCCGGACTGCGCTCCTTCCAGTGGAGCGTGGCCGAGATGCCCGACGGCTCGCGGCCCCCGCATTTCGTGGTGGCGGCGCTGGACTGGGACTCCAAGGAGGACGCGCTCGCCGCGCTCGCCACACCGGCCGGCCAGGCGGGCGCCGAGGACATCGCCAACTTCGTCGCGCCGGGCGGGGTCAGCATGAGCTTCTCGGAGGTCATCACGTACCCGCTCTGAGGACGCGCGGTACGGGGATCAGTGACCGGCGAGCAGCTTCACGAAGACCACACCCAGGCCGATCGCGGCGTTGAGCGCCGACGTCACCGTGGCATGCACGGCTCCGGCACCGGCCCGGCGGCCGCCGACGAAACCCCACAGCGCCAGCGTGGCGACCTCGCTGCCGGCGGCGATCCACAGCGCCGTGGTGAGGTCCACGGCTCCCAGGGCGGACACGCCGATCAGCAGGAGCGGTCCGATCGCGCTGGTCAGCAACGGGCTGCTCGTGAACAGCTCGTGCCGGATCTGATGCAGGGTGGGCCGGCTGCCGTGCACGACGGGGTGGGCCTGCATGTCGGCGACCAGCGTTGCGAGCCACAGGCCGAGGGCGGTGGCCGCCACCGCCACCGTCGCCCCCTTGTGGGTGCTGTGCCCGCCCTGCGCGAGACCCACCATCACGGCGAGCAGGGTCAGTGACGCGTAGATGCGCTCCTTGAGGCGCTCACCCAGCACCGCGGCGCGGTCGTACCCGGCAGCCTCCGGAGGTGTGCTTTCGCTCATGATCGAACCCTATAGGGGCATTGCGGGGAATCGTTCCCGGGCGACGCGGTGGGGCCGGTTCACCGCAAGGTGGCGACGAACTTGCCCAACCGCTCGATGCCCTCGCGGAGTTCATCGGCCGACGCCGCGTAGGACAGCCGTACGTGCGTGTCCGCCGTGTGCGTTCCGAAGTCGCGGCCCGGGGTGAGCGCCACGTGCGCCTCCCGCAGGGCCCGTTCGCAGAACTGCCAGGAGCTGAGACCGGTGCCGCCGACGTCGAAGTAGACGTAGAAAGCGCCGTCCGGCGGGACGGGGACGGCCAGGCCGATGCGCCTCAGACCGTCGAGGACGAGCGCGCGCCGCTCGGCGAACTCGGCGCGGCGCTCCTCGCACACCGCGAGGGACGCCGGGGTGAAGCACTCCAGAGCGGCCTGCTGGGCAGGGGCCGAGGCGCACAGAAAGTAGTTCTGGGCGAGCCGCTCCATCGCCGGGACGAGCGCCTGCGGCGCGACGCACCAGCCGAGCCGCCAGCCGGTCATGCCGAAGTACTTCGAGAAGCTGTTGATGACGACGGCGTCGGGGTCGACCGACAGCGCGCTGCGCGGCGGCCGGCCGTGCTCGTCGTGGTCGCTGAGGTCCAGGTAGATCTCGTCGACGATCCGCCACGCGCCGCGCTCGCGCGCGAACCGGCAGATCGCGTCGAGCTCGTCGATCGGCACGGAGGTCCCCGTCGGGTTCGACGGCGTGGCGACCATGACGCCCGAGGTCCGGTCCTTCCAGTGTTCCCGCACCGCTGCCGCGTCCAGTTGGAAGCGGGTCTCCGCGGCGGTGGGTACGAGGGTGACCTGCGCGCCGAAGCTCTCGACGATCTGCCGGTTGCACGGGTACGAGGGGTCCCCGATGAGCACCTCGTCGCCGGTGTCGACCAGGGCGGCGGTGGCCAGCACCAGCGCGGCGGAGGCGCCGGCGGTCACGACGACGCGGGACGGGTCGACGTCGACGTGGTGACGTTCCCGGTAGAAGCGGGCGATCGCCTCCCTGAGCGCGGGCAGCCCCAGCGCCTCCGTATAGGGCAGCGGCCGGCCGTCCATGGCCTCGCGCATCGCCTCCCGCACCGCGGGCGGCGCCCCGAAGTCCGGTTCCCCGATGCTGAGTTTGACGACGTGGTGGCCCTCGGCCTCCAGCGCCGCGGCCTGCTTGCCGAACTCCATCGCGTAGAAAGGGGCGACGTTCTGCGCGCGTTGCGAGACCTTCATGCCTCGACCTCCGTCTCGATCGCGTCGGGCATGGTGTGATCCTATTTCAGCGGCCGGGGACGCGACCCAGGTGCCCCCTCACCGCCGCAAGGAGTGCCGGTCCCGCCTCCGCGGCCAGATGACCGCACTCCAGCACTTCGAGCCGGGCGTGCGGGATACCGGACGCGAGTTCGCGGGCGTGGTCCAGTGGTGTCGCCACGTCCCGTGATCCGCCGACGACGAGCGTCGGTGTGGTGATGTCGGCCAGACGGTCGCGCAGGTCGTAGGAGGCGAGGGCGTCGCAGCACGCCGCGTAGCCCTCCGGGTCCGTGTCCTCCTTGAGGGCGGACAACAGGCGCAGCCCGGTGGGCGTGTCCGCGAAGGACTCGTCGGCGAACCAGCGGCGCGGCGTGGCCTCGAACAGCGCGGCCGTGCCGTGATCGCGGACGAGGCGGGCCCGGTCGTGCCAGGGGTCGGCCGGGCCGAAGTGGGCCGAGGTGCACACCAGGGCGAGGGACATGACCCGGTCCGGGTGGTGGGCGGCGAGGTGGACTCCGACGGCGCCGCCCAGGGAGATCCCGGCGTAGTGGAAGCGGTCCGCGCCGTGCCGGTCCGCGAGGTCGAGGACCAGCGAGGCGAGATCGGCGACCGTGGTGCGGCCCGGCGCCCTGTCGGGCAGCACGGCGGACGGTGATCCGCCGTGACCGGGGAGGTCGTAGCGGATCGTCCTGAACTCCCGCTCCAGCGCGGCGGCTTGGAGGTCCCACACCGCCGTGGAGGTGCCGAGGGACGGGCCGAGGATCACGGGCGGCGCGTCGGCCGGGCCGCCCGTGACGTGGTGCAGCCGCACCCCTGTCGGGTTCCTCACGCACCGCCCCCGGCCGCGGCGAGGTCGGAGGGATGCTGCGCCAGCGGTGTCACCTCGATGGACATGAAGGGGAACAGCGGCAGGCTCCACAGGATGGTGTGCAGCGCCTCGTTGTCGGCGACGTCGAAGACACTGAGGTTGGAGTACTGGCCGACACACCGCCAGATGTGCACCCACTCACCGGACTTCTGCAGTTCGTGGCAGTAGGCCTTCTCGCGGGCCACCAGGTCGGCGCGCTCGTCCGGCGCGAGGTCGCGCGGGATGTCGACGTCCATGCGTACAGCGAACAGCACAGTGCATCACACCTTGTCGAGAACGAAGTCGTACGTCACCTCGCGGCCGACGCCCGCGGCGACCGGCGTCGGATCGAGGATCAGCTCGGGCTTGACGGCGGAGGCGATGTCGTCGGACACGTGCTCGCCGCCCTGGAAGTACAGCTGCGTGGTGATGCGGTGGTGGCCCGGCGCCGACACCTTGAGGTGCAGATGGGCGGGGCGCCAGGCGTGCCAGCCCGCGGCCGAGATGAGCTTGCCGCAGGAGCCGTCGGTCGGGATCTGGTACGGGGCCGGCTGCATCGTGTGGATCTTGAAGTTGCCCTGGTCGTCGGCGACGATCGTGCCGCGCAGGTTCCACTCCGGCAGGCCGGGCGCGAACTGGGAGTAGAAGCCGTCGTCGTCGGCGTGCCACATCTCGATGGTGGCGCCCGCCAGCGGGGTGCCGTCCACGGTGCGCACCTGGCCCTGGAACAGCAGCGGCGTGCCGGCCTCGTCCTCGCGCATCGGCAGGGTGGCCTCGGCGGGCAGCTCCGGAGCGTCGGGAACGTAGTAGGGGCCCTCGATGGTGCCCTTGGTGCCCTCCCGGTCCTCGTTCGCGACCTCCTCGACGACGTGCTCGACCCACACGTCGAGGAACAGCGGCCACTCGCCGTCCTCGCCGACCTGGATCAGCCACGACTTGAGCGCGTCGTACTCGGCGTAGGTGACCTTGTGGCGGCGGATGATGTCGTGGGTGGCGCCCAGGAGTTCGGAGACGAGGGTGTTCACCCGCGCGGTGTCGGAGGCCGGGGCCCCGGCGCGCTGCTTGCTGCGGAACTGCTCGGTGGCCGCGTTCCCCGACGCGGCGGCCGTGGCCTGCTCGGTGGCGGTGTCCGTCATGGTGTGTCCCGTCGTTGATGGGGTGGTGGGTGTCAGGCGTCCTGGCGGTAGCGGGCCAGCTTCTCGGGGTCGATGTCGATCCCGAGACCCGCGCCCTCGCGGACGCGCAGCGTGCCGTCCGCGATCGTGAGCGGCTCGGTGAGCAGGTCGTCGGACATGTCGAGAAAGTTGGAGAGCTCGCCCGCGTGCAACGAGGAGGAGCGGTGGGCGGCGCCGAAGGCGACCGAGCACAACGTGCCGATCTGGCCGTCGATCTGATTGCCCATCACCATCTCGACGCCGAGGCCCTCGCACTGGTGCAGCACCCGCTGGGAGGCGGTGAACCCGGTGCGGGCGGTCTTGATGCTGATGGCGGTCGCGGAGCCGCCGAGCAGCTCGCGGGTGACCTCGGCGGCCCGGGTCGCGCTCTCGTCGGCGATGAAGGGAACCCGGCTCTGCGAGACGAGCCACCGCCGCCCCAACACGTCGTCGGCGGGGCAGAGTTCCTCCGCGAACGTCAGATCCAGGTCGGCCATCTCGCGCAGGGCGCGGGCCGCGTCGGAGGCCGACCAGCCGCGGTTGCCGTCGACGTAGAGCTCCACGTCCGGGCCGAGGGCCGTACGCAACGCCCGGCAGGCGGCGACGTCCTCGGTGTACGGGTTGCGGCCCACCTTCACCTTGAAGGTGGTGATGCCGTACGTGTCCCTGACCCGCTCGGCCTCGGCGACCATCACGTCGGCCGGGGCGAAGCCCACCATGTGGCTGACGCGCATCCGGTCGCCGAAGCCGCCGAGCAACCCGGACACCGGCATCCCCGCGGCCTGCCCGAGCAGGTCCCACAGGGCCATGTCGATCGCGGCCTTGGCGGCCGGGTTGCCCACGGTCCGGTCGAGGCGCGCGTGCACGGCCTCGCGCTCCAGCGGAGTGAGCCCCAGGATCTGCGGCGTGAAGATCTTCTCGATCACCGCGACGATGGATTCCTGCGTCTCGCCGTACGTGTAGGGGCGGGGCGGCGCCTCGGCCGTCCCCACCAGGCCCTCGTCGGTGTGCACGCGGACCAGCACGTGGTCGGCGGTGTGCACCTCGCCGCTCGCGAACCGCAGCGGCTTGACGTAGGGAATGGCAAAGGGAACGGCCTCCACCTTGACGATCTTCATGGCTTCGCCCTCTTCACTGCATCGCCTTCTTCACTGCATCGCCTTCTTCATGGCATTCCCTCGATCTCTCTCACGAACAGGTCGTGCCGCTCCAGTACGTCAAGCAGCTGCCGGATCAGCGGCGATTCGTCGTCGTGGCGCCAGGCCAGCGCGAGCGGCACGGTCAGCGCGTCCTCGATCGACCGGCACACCACCCCCTCGCGGGGCGCGGAGCGGATCGAGGCGGGCAGTACCGCGACACCCAGTCCGGCGGCCACCAGGGCGAGCGCGGCGGAGGTCTCGGTGACCTCGTACGCGCTGTGCGGATAGAACCCCGAGGCCAGGCAGCTGCGGACCACCGCGTCGTTGACGACGGAGCCGAGCGTGGCGCCGTACATGATGAAGTCCTCGTGCCGCAGCTGCTCGACGCGGACGGTGTGGGCGTCGGCGAGCCAGTGCCCCTCGGGGACGGCCGCGATGAGCGGCTCGTCGGCGATCAGCCGGTGCGCGATGCCCTCCTGGCGGATGGGCGGGCGCAGCAGCCCGACGTCGAGGCGCCGCTCGGCGAGGCCGTGCTCCTGGGCGGGCGTCAGCATCTCCGTGTGCACCTCCATCCGTACGTGCGGCATCTCGTGTTTCACCAGCCGTGCCAGGGTCGGCAGTTGGCGGTACGAGGCGGATCCGGTCAGGCCGACCCGGAGCACGCCCTCGACTCCCGTGGCGAACCGCCCCACGCGGGCCACCGCCTCGTCGACGGACTTGAGGATGCGCTCCACGTCGGTGCGGAACACCTCGCCGGCGCCGGTCAGGGACACCTGCCGGGTGGTGCGGGTGAACAGCTCCACGCCCAGTTCCGTCTCCAGGCGGCGGATCGCCTGGGAGAGCGGCGGCTGAGCCATGTGCAGCGCCTGCGCGGCCTTGCCGAAGTGACGTGTCTCGGCGACGGCCGCGAAGTACCGCAAGTGCCTCAATTCCATCCGACTGCCCCTTCGTTGCGGTTCCGGTTGTCGCGGTTCCGGCGGGGCCCTCGTTGCGCTTCAGCGTAGGGAGCGGACCCCATACCCCACAAATATCTTGTTGCAGGCTATTGAGATGACGGCGATATCAATACCCCCCTGGGTCAACCCTGGGGGAATGTCCGGGGCCGACTCTTCACCCGGCTGTCATGGTGCTGAAAAGCAGCCGCAACACGGCCGCCACCGGGCAGGCCTGGCCGAGGCGAAGGGACGGGAACATGGCGGAGGGCACCAGCCGCGCTCGGAGCATCCTCGCGGACGCCCTGGAGGAGGACCCCGCCCGCGGGGTCCACCGGATCAGGCGCGGCGTCTTCACCGACGAGGAACTGTTCGAGCTGGAGATGAAGCACATCTTCGAGGGGAACTGGGTCTATCTGGCCCATGAGAGCCAGGTCCCGGAGATCGGGGACTACTTCACCACGTACATCGGCCGCCAGCCCGTCGTCATCACCCGTGACAAACAGGGCGAGTTGCACTGCCTGATCAACGCGTGCAGCCACCGCGGCGCCATGCTGTGTCGGCGCAAGACCGACAACCGGACCACGTTCACCTGCCCGTTCCACGGCTGGACGTTCAACAACACGGGCAAGCTGCTGAAGGTGAAGGACCCGCGCGAGGCGGGCTACCCGGAGCAGTTCAACAAGGACGGCTCGCACAACCTGAAGAAGGTCGCCCGCTTCGAGAGCTACCGCGGGTTCCTCTTCGGCAGCCTCAACGCGGACGTCAAGCCGCTGGCCGAACACCTCGGGGACGCCGCCGTCGTCATCGACATGGTCGTCGACCAGTCACCCGAGGGACTTGAGGTGCTGCGCGGCTCCTCCACGTACTCCTACGACGGCAACTGGAAGCTCCAGGCGGAGAACGGCGCCGACGGCTACCACGTGTCCGCCACGCACTGGAACTACGCCGCCACCCAGGCCCGCCGCACCTCCGGCGAGTCGGAGAACGACACCAGGACGATGGACGCCGGCGGCTGGGCCAAGCAGCGCGGCGGCTTCTACTCCTTCGAACACGGCCATCTGCTGCTGTGGACGCGGTGGCTCGACCCCGCGAACCGTCCCCTGTACGAGCGGCGCGAGGAGCTCGCCGCGCAGGTCGGCGCCGAGCGGGCCGACTGGATGATCGGCGTCTCCCGCAATCTGTGTCTTTACCCGAACGTGTACTTGATGGACCAGTTCAGCTCCCAGATCCGGCACTTCAGGCCCGTCTCCGTCGACAAGACGGAAGTCACCATCTACTGCATCGCCCCCAAGGGGGAGCCGGCCGAGCAGCGGGCGCAGCGCATCCGCCAGTACGAGGACTTCTTCAACGCCACCGGGATGGCGACCCCCGACGACCTGGAGGAGTTCCGCTCCTGCCAGAAGACGTACCTCGCGGAGTCGATGCCGTGGAACGACCTCAGCCGCGGCGCCGTGCACCAGATCGAGGGCCCCGACGAGGACGCCAAGAAGATCGGCATCAACCCGATCGCCAGTGGTGTGCGCACCGAGGACGAGGGCCTCTACCCCATCCAGCACCGCTACTGGCTCGACACCCTGAACAAGGCGCTCGACCTCGAGGAGGCGGCCAAGTGACCACGGCGAACGAGCGGTTGACCGCCGCCGGACCCGGTCTCGAAGGGATCCGCCAGTTCCTGTACCGCGAGGCCCGCCACCTCGACGACCGCGAGTTCGAGAAGTGGCTCGACTGCTACCGCCCCGACGCCGAGTTCTGGATGCCCGCCTGGGCCGACGACGACGCGCTCACCCGCGACCCGCAGACCGAGATCTCCCTCGTCTACTACCCGAGCCGGGCAGGCCTTGAGGACCGCGTCTTCCGCATCCGCACCGACCGCTCCAGCGCGACGAGCCTGCCCGAACCCCGTACCGGCCACAACATCAGCAACGTCGAGGTCACCGGCCGCGAGGGCGACCTGGTGCACGTGCGGTTCAACTGGTTCACGCTCTACTACCGCTACCAGACGACGGACACGTACTTCGGCACCTCGTACTACACGCTCGATGTCTCCGGGCCCGAGCCGCTGATCGCCCGCAAGAAGGTCGTCCTGAAGAACGACTTCGTGCACCACGTCGTCGACATCTACCACGTCTGATCCGCCGCCCACCGTCCGCGCTGCCGAAAAGAGCCGCCGTATGTCCTTCCAAGTCGCCCTGAACTTCGAGGACGGCATCACCCGATTCATCGAGTGCCGCCCCGACGAGACCGTCGCCGAGGCCTCGTACAAGGCACGCATCAACATCCCGCTCGACTGCCGCGACGGCGCCTGCGGAACCTGCAAGTCCCGCTGCGAGTCCGGGGGTTACGACGGCGGTGACTACATCGACGAAGCCCTCACCGACGACGAGGCCGCGGCCGGCTACTGCCTGCCCTGCCAGATGACCCCGCACAGCGACCTCGTGCTCAGCGTCCCGACGTCCTCGGCCGCCGCGAAGACCGGGGCGGCCACACACGCCGCCACCCTCGCCGGCCTGACGAGGCACTCCGCCACGACCGTCGAGTTCACCCTCGACGTCGACGACCGCGACGCCCTGGACTTCCTGCCCGGCCAGTACGTCAACATCGCCGTCCCCGGCACCGACGAGACCCGCTCGTACTCCTTCAGCTCCGGACCGAACCAGCGGCAGCTGTCCTTCCTGGTCCGCGTCGTCGAAGGCGGCGCCATGTCCGGGTACCTCGCCGAGCGTGCCCGGGTCGGCGACCGGCTCGAACTCACCGGCCCCATGGGCAGCTTCTACCTGCGCGAACAGTCCCGCCCCGCGCTGCTGCTCGCCGGCGGCACCGGCCTCGCGCCGCTCCTGTCGATGCTGGAGCGCATGGCCCAGCACCCGGCCGGACAGCCCGTGCACCTGCTCTACGGAGTCACCACCGACGAGGACCTCGTCCACCTGGACACCCTGGAGGACTACGCCGAGGTCATCCCCGGCCTCACCTTCGACCACTGCGTCGCCGACAGCGCGTCGACCGCCCGCAACAAGGGTTTCGTGACCGGTCTGATGGACGCGGCGACCCTGCACGACGGCTCCGCCGACGTCTACCTGTGCGGCCCGCCCGCCATGGTCGAGGCCGTCCGCGCACACATCACCGCCCTCGGGGTGACACCGGCGGGCTTCCACTACGAGAAGTTCACCCCGGCCACCGCCCGTGCCACCGCGGAGGACGCCGCGTGAGCGTGCACACCGACCGGTTCGCCGGGAAGCGGGCCGTGGTCACCGGCGCGGGCCAGGGCATCGGGCTCGCCGTGGCCCACCGTCTCACCGCAGAGGGCGCGGACGTCGTCCTCGTCGACCGAGCCGACACCGTCCGCGAGGCCGCCGACGAGCTGAAGGCGCACGCCGTCCTCGCCGACCTCGAAACCTACGAGGGCGCGCACACGGCGCTGGACGAGGCCGCCCAACTCCTCGGCGGGGTCGACGTGTTGGTCAACAACGTCGGCGGCGCGATCAACTTCAAACCGTTCACCGAGTTCACCGAAGCCGAGATCCAGGCGGAGATCACCCGCTCCCTCATGACGACCCTGTGGTCCTGCCGCGCCGCCCTGCCCGGCATGACGGCGCAGGGGCACGGCGTGATCGTGAACGTGTCGTCGGCGGCCACGCGCGGGATCCACCGCATCCCGTACTCCGCGGCGAAGGGCGGCATCAACGCCCTCACCGCCTCACTGGCCTTCGAGTACGCAGAGGCCGGCATCCGCGTCGTGGCCACCGCGCCCGGCGGCACCGACGCCCCGCCCCGCCGCGTCCCGCGCGGCACACTGGCGCACGACACCGAGCGGGAGAGGGCCTGGTTCCGGGCACACATCGACCAGACCGTCGCCTCCAGCCTCCTCAAGCGGTACGGGACCCTCGACGAGCAGGCCGCCGCCATCTGCTTCCTGGCCTCCGACGAGGCCTCGTACATCACCGGGAGCGTCCTGCCGGTCGCCGGTGGCGATCTTGGCTGACGAGGCGTCCCTGCTAGCGTGCTGGACCATGAACGGGCGCCCTGAACTGCGGCGCGGCCTCGTCGGACGCACCCGCGAGGCCGCGGCACTGACCCGGGCGCTCACCGCGGCGTGCTCCGGGCGACCGGGGCTGCTGCTCGTCGAGGGGCCCGCGGGCATCGGCAAGACCGCCCTGGTCCAGCACGTCCTGGACACCTTCCGCGCCGACGGCACCCGCGTCCGTCCGGTGTCCGTGTCCGGTGTCCCGTGGGAGTGCGAGCTGCCGTTCGGCCTCGCCGGACAGCTCGCCCTCGCCCTCGGAGCCGCACTGCCCGACCCGAAGCACCCCGCGGCCGTCCTGGAGGTGGCGGACCTGCTGCGGCGGCAGTGGACGGCCCGGCAGGAGCGCGACCCCGTCGTCGTGGTCGTCGACGACGCGCACTGGGCCGACGTGGAGAGCTTGCGGGCGGTCGACTCCGCGCTGCGCAGGATGTCCGACGAGCGCGTCCTCGTCGTCCTCGTCGCGCGGGACCGCCCCGACGAACTCGGCGGGGTGACGGAGGCGCCGCCCGCGGCCCTGCTTCGCACCCGCGAGTTCCTCGACGGCCGCCAGGGATCCGCCCTGCGCCTCGGCCCGCTCGACGCCCACGACGCCCGCGCCCTCGCACGCGACGGACACGGCCTCGCCCTGGAACTGCCCGCGGCCCGGCACCTGTGCGAGCGCACGCGCGGAAACCCCCGCCACATGTCCCGGCTCCTCGCCGAACTGCCCCGCGACACCTGGCGCGACTGGCGCCCCGAACTCCCCGCGCCCGCCCGCGGCGCCGACGCCGTGCGCCACCGCCTCGACCGCTGCGGCCCGGCCGCACGCGGCCTCGTCGAGGCCTGCGCGGTGCTCGGCGACGAGACGTCCCTGAGCGAGGCGTCGGCGCTCGCCGGGCTGACCGGCGACGCACTGCCCGCCGTCGACGAGGCCCGCGCCGCAGGCCTCCTCACCGCCGCCGTCGACCCCGGACGCGCCCAACTCGCCTTCTCCCACCCGCTCGTACGCGCCGCCGTCCTCGGCGGGATCGACCTGGCGGACCGGGCCGCCCTGCACCGGCGGGCCGCCGAACTCGTCCAGGACACGGGGCGCGCCCTGCTGCACCGGGTGTCCGCCCTCGCGGCCCCCGACGAGACCCTCGCCGGTGAACTCGACCGGTACGCGACCCGGCGGGCCAGCGCGGGGGAGTGGTCCGCCGTGGCCGACACCCTGGTGCGGGCCGGGCGGCTCAGCACCGGGCGCGCGAGCCGCGAGGACCGGCTGCTGCGCGCCGTCGACGCCATGATCGGGGCGGGCGACATCCCCCAAGCCGCCATGTTCGCCGCTGAGTTGGAGAGCTTCCCGGCGAGCGCCCTGCGCGACACCGTGCTCGCCTACCTCGCCATCATGCGCGGCCGGCCCGCCGAGGCCGAGTCGCTCCTGGACACCGCCGAGGCGCACTGCGACGCCGCGCGCAGACCGGAACTCATGGCGAAGATCAGCCAGCGGCGCGTGCTGCACGCCCTCGCCCGCTGGGACGGCGAGGAACTCGTCACCTGGGCCCGGCGCGCCGTCGGCCTGGCACAGGCGCACGACCCGTCCGGCATCGAGTCCGAAGCGGTCCTCGGCCTCGGACTCGCGATGACGGGACGGCACGACGAAGCCGCGGCCGCCTACGAGGAGGCCGCCGCGGGACACCCGGCCGGCGCCCAGCCGCAGCGCTTCCAACTGGGCCTGGGCTGGGTCGACTTCGCCACCGACGCCCCCGAGTCCGCCCGCCGCAGGCTCGAGGCCGCCGTCCCCACCGGATACCGGATGGGCTCGACCCGGATCTCCCTGTGGGCGCAGGGCTGGCTGGCCCGCACCCAGTTCGCCCTCGGCGCGTGGCCGGAGGCCCTGGAGACGGCCCAGCGCGCCGCCGAACGGCTCGCCGTCGTACGCATCGAACTCGTACGCCCGCTGGTGCACTGGACCGCCGCGCAGATCCACGCCCTGCGCGGCGACGCGGCCGCCGCCGACCACCACCTCGGGGAGGCCCTCGCCGACGTCCACCCGTACGCCTGCATGCTCGTGCCCTCCTGCCTGGCGCGCGCCCAGGTCGCGGAGTCGCGCGGCGAGTACGAGCGGGTCGTCGAGGCACTGACACCGGTGGTCCAACTCGACCCCAGGGGTTCCGTCGACGAACCCGGCTTCTGGCCCTGGCCCGACGTTTACGCCAACGCGCTGGTGATGACGGGCCGCCTCGACGAGGCCGACCGCTTCCTGCGCCCGCACGAACAGTGCGCCGACGCACGCGGTCAGCGCTCGGCGCAGGCCCGACTCGGCCTGGCGCGGGGCCGGTTGACCGCCGCGCGCGGTGACATCGACGTGGCCCGCGGCCAGTTCGACCGGGCCCTGGCACGCCTCGACGGGCTGCCGCTGCCGTACGACCGGGCCCGCGTGAACTTCGCGTACGGACAGACCCTGCGCCGGGTCGGCAAGCGGCGCGAGGCCGACACCGTCCTGAGGAACGCGCGGGACGCCTACGCCACGCTGGGCGCCCGCACCTACGTCGAGCGGTGCGAGCGCGAACTCCAGGCGGGCGGCCTGCAATCAGGCAGGAGCGCCGCGGGCCTGGCGCGGCTCACGCCGCAGGAACGGGCCGTAGCGAAGGTGGTCGCCGCCGGAGCCACCAACCAGCAGGCGGCGCTGGAACTCTTCATCTCCGTCAAGACCGTCCAGTACCACCTCACGCACGTCTACTCCAAGCTCGCCATCCGCTCCCGCAGCGAACTGGCCGCGCGTTTCCGGGAGTCGGGCGAGAGCGGCCACGATCACCCCTGACGTGGCGGTGCGCCCTCACTCGTACATCACGTACGACGGGCGCGGGCGCAGGCCGAGGACCTGGTCGGGGGACATCAGGTGCGACCCGGCCTCGGTGTCCTCCTGGAAGAACAGCTTGAAGCCGGTGCGGAGGCCGTCGGGCAGCGGGTCGACCAGGCGGTCCCAGGTGTGCCGCTTGAGCTCCGGGCTGCCTATGCCGTCGGCGCTCTTGATCACGGCGACGCCCTCCGGGACGTCGAGCGCCCCCTCGTCGTGGACGACCGACTCGGCGACCTGGTGGTAGACGAAGGGCTTCTCCGGCAGGTCGTGGCGGTCCACGAGCGAGGCGAGGTGGGCGGCGATCCGGGTGAGTTCGGGGCCGGTGGTGTGTCCGTAGGTGTCGCCGGGGATCTGGTCGGTATCCATCTCCCACTCGGGGTCGAGGGCGATGCCCACGTCCGGCCGGACGAGCCACTTGTCCAGGGCCTTCACCTCGCCGAGGGCGTCCGCGCGGCCGGGCTGGATGTTGAGCAGCAGCAGCGCCTTGTGCCGGCGCGCGGCCTCGTGGAAGGTGCGGATCGTCGCGTCGGGCGTGCGCGTGCGGTAGGTGCCGTCCGGGCCCGCGCCGGGGTTGGCGACCGTGGCGAGCAGCTCCAGGACGGGCAGCACGCGGCGGCCGTCGGCGTACGCGCGCCCACGCCGTTCCAGCTCCGCGACACGGTCGTCGAGGTCACCCGTGCCGAGCCGGCCGAGCGCCGCCGCGCCCGGCAGACCGCAGTAGCCGACGAGCCGGTGCTCCGGGAACAACCGGCGCCCGCCGCGCGGCAGTTCGGGGCGGTGGCGGGTGGGGCGGGGCGACGGGGACCGCGAGGACTTCGACGGGCCGCGCGCGGCCCTCTCGGTACCGGAGGGCCGGTCGTCGGCTCCGGACGTGCCGCATCCGCCGAGCAGCGTGGCGGCGGCGGACGTGACCCCCGCGGCGAGCAGCGCCCGCCGCCGCGAACCGCCCGCTCCGGGGTCCTTGCTGTCGTTGCGGCCGGCGCTGTGACCGACTGTCCGCATCTGGCCTCCCCACGCAGTGATCATTCTCCGTGGGGTGCCTTGCCGACGGCTGGGTGGTGAAACGTGTGCGGGCGACGCATGCGGTGCTGATCGGCCACGCGGCTCCGGCGGTGGGGCTACGCCGACGCCTCGCCCGGGCGCAGCGCGTCCACCACGAGGTCGAGCAGCTGACGGACGCGGTCCGCGCGGTCGCCCGCCGCCGTGGACAGGAACACGCCGAGCAGCATGGTGATCACGTCGTCGGCGGGCACGTCGCCGCGCAGCGTGCCCGTGCGCGCCCCGGCGTCGAGGAACGCGGCGACCGCGGCGGTCAGGCGCTCCCGCGTGTTCGCCGTGACGCCGCGCCCGGCGGCCGGGGCGAGGGTGAGGCTGCCGGCCATCGCGCGCTTGGTCGTGACGAGGTCCGCGTACCGGTCCATCCACGCGCGCAGCGCGTCCTGCGGCGGCAGCTCGCCGAGCAGGGGCTCGACGGCGGCGGTGACGGCGTCCAGCTCGGCGGAGTAGACGGCCTCGACGAGGGCCTCGCGGGTGGGGAAGTTGCGGTAGAGGGTGCCGATCCCGACTCCCGCATCGCGGGCGATCGTCTCCAGCGGCACCGATGTGTCGAACCGTGTGAAGGCGGTCCGGGCGGCGGCGAGGAGTCTCTCGCGGTTGCGGCGCGCGTCGGCGCGGGCGGGGCGCTCGGCCTTGGCCCCGGTGGGCGCCGGGTTCGGGTCGGATGTGGACGCAGGCAAAGCGGAGGCTCCTCCGGTTGTGCTACCTTCGACGTAACGGAGGCTCCTCCGTTTTCTCTATCTTCGCACGAGGCGGGATTCCCATGACCTCTTCCGCGTCTTCTTCTGCTTCTTCACCCTCCGCCGCCGTCACGGCGAGCGGCGCCCCGCGCCCCGGCGGCGCCGGCCGGCTGCTCGGCCGGGACGTCTCGCGCGTCGGGTTCGGCGCGATGCAGCTGCCGCGCCTGGCCCCGGACCGCTCCTCGGCCGTCGCGTTGCTGCGCCGCGCCGTCGAGCTGGGTGTCGACCACATCGACACCGCCGAGTTCTACGGGGACGGCTTCTCCAACGAGATCATCCGCGAGGCGCTGCGTCCCGAGGACGACGTCCTCGTCGTCAGCAAGGTCGGCGCCACCCCCGACTCGGGTGGACCGCTGCCCCTGCGGCTCGCCCAGCGGCCCGAGGAACTGCGGGCCGGCGTCGAGGACAACCTCAAGAGCCTCGGCGTCGACCAGGTCCCGCTGGTCAACCTGCGGCGCGCGGAGAACGGCCCCGGGCTGCGGGCCGAGGGCGACCAGGCCGTCGACATCGACGACCAGCTCGCCGTCATGACCGCCCTGCGCGACGAGGGCAAGATCGGCGCCATCGGGCTCAGCAACGTGGGCCTCGACGAACTGCGCCGCGGCCTGCCCGCCGGGATCGCCTGCGTACAGAACGCGTACAGCCTCGTGGCCCGCGACGACGAGGAGCTGCTGCGGCTCTGCCTCGCCGAGGGCATCGCCTGGGTGCCCTACTTCCCGCTGGGCAGCGCCTTCCCCGGAATGCCCAAGGTCACGGACGAGCCCGCCGTCGCCGCGGCCGCCGAGGCGCTGGGCGCGGCGCCGGCCCAGGTCGGCCTCGCCTGGCTGCTGCACCATGCCCCGAATGTCCTCCTGATCCCGGGCACCGCCGACCCCGACCACCTCGCGGCGAACGTCGCGGCGGGTGCGCTCACCCTCGACGCGGCGACCCTGGCCGAGCTGGACGCCGTGCCGACACGCTCGGGCGACATCGAGATCCAGGGGCACGAGTGAGCGGGTGACGGCGGCGGGTCCGACCGCCCCGCCGTGCGACGGGCCGCTCGCCGGGTCAGTCTGGAGAGTGGAGCCACCCGGGCAGGACGGACAGGCCGGGCAGGACGGCAGAGCCGACGAGGGAGCACAACATGGCGGGCCACGTGCTGGTCGGAGCCGATGGGTCGGAGTCGAGCCTTGAGGCGGTCGCGGTCGCCGCGCACGAGGCGCGACGCCGCGGGCTCGGCCTGCGCATCCTGAACGCGTTCACGTGGCCGATGCTGAAGATCCGGCACGGCTCGTCGTCCGCGGACACCGCGGAGCCGGGCCTGCGCCGCCGGGCCGAGGAGATCGTGGCGGCGGCGGTCGAGCGGGCCAGGGCCGAGGAACCGGATCTCGCCCCGGTCGAGGGCGAGGTCGTCACGGGCGAAGCCCTCACCGTCCTGGCCGCCCGTTCGCGCGACGCGGACCTGGTCGTCGTCGGCAGCCGCGGCCTGGGCGCCTTCTCCGGCCTGCTGATCGGCTCGGTCGCCGTGCACCTCGCCGCGCACGCGGACTGCCCCGTCCTCGTCGTGCGCGCCGAATCGCGGCCGGAAGGCCCCGTGGCGGTCGCCGTCGACGGCTCGGACATCGCGAAGGCGGCGGTCGAGGAGGCCTTCGACGATGCCGCCCGCCGCGGCACGGACCTCCTCGCCGTGCATGTGTGGAACACCTGGAGCGGCACCGGGCCCGCGGGCCCCGGCGCCCCCGCGCCGCTCTGGTTCGACACGGACAAGCTGCGCGAGGACAGCGAGGCGACCCTGTCGGAGGCGCTGGCCGCCGGCCGGAGCCGTCACCCCGATGTCGAGGTCGAGGCGCGCTCGGTGCACGGCCGCGTGCGGCAGAGCCTGCTCGAGACGTCGCAGGAGGCGAGCCTGCTCGTGGTGGGCGCGCGCGGCCGGGGCGGCTTCCACGGGCTGCTGCTCGGCTCGGTCAGCCAAGCACTGCTGCACCACGCGGACTGCCCGGTCCTCGTCACGCGCCGCTGACGAGCCACAAACGAACACGTCGCGGTCGTCCGCGCGGTCGCGCGCGGCGCGAACACCCCTGCCGTATCCCGGAATTGATCAAGGGTCTGGACAGGCCCGCACCCACCCTCGTAGCTTAACGAATGTTCAATGCGGGGTGGGCGAGGCCGAGCCGTGCCGGGCGAAGCGGTCGTCGGCCGCTCCGTCGCAGCGTACGCAGTCCGCGACCCACTCCGGGAGCCACGCAATGACCGACGCCGTGCTCAGCGAATTCCGCGCCGACGGGATCACCGTCATCACGCTCAACCGCCCCGAGGCCCGCAACGCGGTCAACCGTGTCGTCGCCGAAGGAGTGGCCGCCGCGCTCGACGAACTCGACCGCAGGGACGACCAGGTGGTCGGCGTCATCACCGGAGCGGGCGGCAGCTTCTGTTCCGGGATGGACCTCAAGGCGTTCCTCAAGGGCGAGACCCCGACCATCGAGGGGCGCGGCCTCGCCGGCATCACCGAGGCGCCGCCGCGCAAGCCGGTCATCGCCGCAGTCGAGGGATACGCGCTGGCCGGCGGCTGCGAGATCGCGCTCGCCTGCGACATGGTCGTGGCGGCGAGCGACGCCAAGTTCGGGATTCCGGAGGTCAAGCGGGGGCTCGTCGCCGCGGCGGGCGGACTGCTGCGGCTGCCGCGCCGCATCCCGTACTCCGTCGCCCTGGAGATCGCCCTGACCGGCGACTTCCTCGACGCCGGCCGCGCCCACACCTACGGCCTCGTCAACCGGGTCACCGAACCAGGCGCCGCCCTCGACGGCGCGCTCGCGCTCGCCCGCGCCATCGCCGCCAACGGGCCGCTCGCCGTCCGCGCCACCAAGGAGATCGTCGCGAACGCGCCGAACTGGACCGCCGACGAGGAGTGGCAGCGCATGCGGGACATCGCGGGCCCGGTGATGACATCCGACGACGCGCGGGAAGGCGCCAGTGCCTTCGCCGAGAAGCGCGCCCCGCGCTGGACCGGCCGGTGAGTGCCGGGCCGCTCGCCGGGATACGCGTCGTCGAGCTGGGCGGCATCGGGCCCGCCCCGTTCTGCGGGATGCTGCTCGCCGACCTCGGCGCCGAGGTCATCCGCGTCGACCGCCCCGCCGAAGCGGGAATGGACAGCCCCCACCCCGTCATCCTGCGGGGCCGCAGCTCGGTCGCCGTCAACCTCAAGGACGCCGAAGGGGCCGCCGTCGTACGGGAGTTGATCGCGCGCTCCGACGCCGTCATCGAGGGATTCCGGCCCGGCGTCGCCGAACGCCTCGGCCTCGGCCCCGACGTCCTGCTCGCCGCGAACCCGAAGCTCGTGTACGGGCGGATGACCGGCTGGGGGCAGGACGGGCCGCTCGCCCAGGAGCCGGGACACGACATCAACTACATCGCCGTGGCCGGCGCCCTGCACGCCATGGGGCCCGCCGACGGCGACCCCGCGCCACCGCTCAACCTGGTGGGCGACTTCGGCGGGGGCGGCATGCTGCTCGCGCTCGGCCTCGTCAGCGCGCTGCTGCACGCCCGCACCAGCGGCGTCGGACAGGTCGTCGACGCCGCCATGACCGACGGCACCGCGCTGCTGCTCGCCATGACCTACGGGTTCCTGGCCAACGGCGCCTGGCAGGACCGGCGCGGCGTCAACATGCTCGACGGCGGCGCTCCCTTCTATGCCGTGTACCGCTGCGCCGACGACCGGCACGTCGCCGTCGGCGCCATCGAGCCGCAGTTCTACGCGGCGCTGCTGCGCGTCCTGGACCTCGAAGGCGACGAACGCTTCGCGCGTCAGCACGACCGCGCCAACTGGCCGGTGATGAAAGACGAGTTGGCGCGCCTGTTCGCCACGCGCACCCGCGACGAGTGGGCCCGGACCTTCGACGGACAGGGTGCCTGCGTGTCGCCGGTCCTGTCGCTGAACGAGGCGCCCGAGCACCCCCACAACACCGCCCGCTCGACCTTCCGGCGCGGCCCCCACGGCGGCCCCGAACCCTCGCCCGCGCCACGCTTCACCACGACACCGCCCGGCGAGCCCGCTCCCGCCCCGCGCGTCGGTGCCGACACCACGGAGGTCCTCACCACACTGGCCGGGCTCGCCCCCGACGACATCGACACACTCCGCGAGAAGGGAATCGTCGGTTGACGACGCGCTACGTGCCCCCGGGCATGCCCCAGAGCCTCAGCTACCCCGACGCAGCCGTCGGCGACCTGCTCGCCGGAACCGCCCACCACCACCCCGACCGCACCGCCTTGCGCGACGGCGAACTCACCTTCACCTACGGCGAGATGTACGACACCGCGCTGCGGCTCGCCGCCGGACTGCGCGCACGCGGGGTCGGCAAGGGGGAGGCCGTCGCGCTGCACCAGCCCAACTCGGCCTGGTTCACCGTCTCGTACTACGCCATCCTGCTGGCCGGAGCGGTCGTCGTCCCCCTCAACCCGGCCCTGCCGCCCACGGCGCTGCGCGAGCAGCTCGACGAGGCGCGCGCCGTCGCCGCGCTCACCCACCCGGCGACCGCGCCCGCGCTCACGGAGGCCGCCGCGCCGGGCGTCCGCCTGACCGTCCTGGTCCCGGAGACGGCGACAGCGACGGCCACCGCGCCCGCCGTCCCCGTCGGCGTACCCCTTCAGGAAGTGCTGGCGGCCGAACCGGGGGAGCGCGCGGACGTCAGCGGGGACGATCTCGCCCACCTCGCCTTCACCGGCGGCACCACCGGGCGCTCCAAAGCGGTGCGCGTCCTGCACCGCAACGTCCTCGCCAACGCCCTGCAGATGTCCTGCTGGCGCGGCGCCGCCGTGCCCGGCATCGACGCGGAGGGCCGGGTGGCGCTCGAAACCGTGCCCGCGGCGCGGACCGCGCACTCGATGGACCTGGGCACGTCGACCGTCGTGGCGCTCGCCCCGCTCTTCCACGCGATGGGCCTCGTCGGCCAGTCCGTCAGCGTGGCGGTGGCCAGTACCGTCGTGATGGCGGGCCGCTTCGAACCCCGCCGCTTCGTGCGGCTCATCGAGGAACACGGTGTCACGTCCGTCCCCGGATCGCCCGCCCTCTTCCACGCCCTGCTCGCGCTGCCCGGCGTCGAGGACCTCGACCTGTCCTCGGTACGCAGCGTCAACTCCGGTGCCGCGCCCGTCGATACGGACACCATGCGGCGCCTGGGCACGCTCTTCCCGAACGCCACGATCGTCGAGGGCTACGGGCTCACCGAGGCCACCATGGCGCTCGCCGCGCACCCGCTCGTGGACGACAACCCCGTGCCCGAGGGCAGCGTCGGCGCCCCCGTATTCGACACCGAGGTCGAGATTCGGGACCTCGGCTGCGGCCCCGCCCTGCCCGTCGGGGAGACCGGCGAGGTGTGGGCGCGCGGCCCGCAGATCACCGACGGCTACCAGGGCCACCCCGAGCTGACCGCCGAGCAGTTCCAGGACGGCTGGCTGCGCACCGGCGACCTGGGACGCGTCGACGAGGACGGCTGGCTGTACCTGGTCGGCCGGGCCAAGGACATGCTGATCTACAAGGGGTACAACGTCTATCCCTCCCCGCTGGAGGACCTGCTGCACCGGCACCCCGCCGTCGCGGGCGCCAGCGTCATCGGCGCGCCGCGGCCCGGGGTCGGCGAGATCCCCGTCGCGTACGTCGTACCGCGCGCCGGGCACCGGGCGAGCCCCGAACTGGCCGAGAAACTCATGGCGTTCGTGGCCGAGCACGTCGCCCCGTACCAGCGGCTGCGGGAGATCCACTTCCTGGACGCCCTTCCGGTCTCGGCCGCCGGGAAGATCCTCAAGACGGACCTGCGGCAGCGGTACGCGGCCGCCGACGAAGCGGGAGCGGCACGGACGTGAGCGGCGGCATGGTCCACGAGGCGACGGGCCGGGGAACGCCCCGGGAGACGGACAACCCGCACGACGCGCCCCCGGCCGCGCTCGGCGAACTCGGGAAGGGCAGACATGTCCGGGTCGAGGCGACCGAAGACGGCGCCTACGAGGGCTACTGCCACGCGGGCCGCGCGGCCAACCGCAGCTACGGCGGCGCCGTCCTCGCCCAGGCCCTGGACGCCGCCCACCGCACCGTGGACGAGGACCGGGTCGTGCACTCGCTGCACGCCTACTTCCTGCGCGCCCTGTCGCCGCAGCGGCCGGTGCGCTTCACGCCCGAGGTCGTGCGCGACGGGCGCAGCTACTCGATGCGGCAGGTGACCGGCGTCCAGGACGGCAAGGAGTCGCTCACCATGAGCGTCTCGTTCAAACAGCCGCAACCGGGCGGCAGTTGGCGCCAGCCCGGCATGCCCGACGTGCCGGGTCCCGAGCGGCTGCCGAACGCCTGGTCGCACCGCCCGCAGGACCATCCGCTGCGCACCTCGGTCGAGTACCGCGAAGTGCCCCTGGAGCGACGCCCCGACGGATCGCGGGTCGACGCCGGACCGGCCGACGGCGGACGCATCGACCGCTACGCCTGGATGCGCACGGTCGGCGCCATGCCCGACGAGCCGGGCCCGCACGCCTGCGTCCTCGCCTACATCTGCGACTCCCCGCTCGCCCCCACCGCCCTGGTGGCCTACGGCGAGCCACGGCCCCGCGGCATCGCGCTCGCCTCGCTCGACCACGCCATGTGGTTCCACCGGCCGGCGCGCGTCGACGAGTGGCTGCTGTTCGCGTGCCACAGCGTCGTCGCCGGGGACGGCAGAACCCTGGCGCGGGGCGAATTCTGGACCGGGGGAGGGGAGTTGGTCGCCTCGGTCACCCAGGAGGCGCTGCTCCATGTGTCGCGCGGGGTCTCGTGACGCGCGGGTGAAAGGTCCACGGGGACGGGTTGTCAGGCCCCGCCGGACCGACGTAGCTTAACGATCGTTCTACACAGGCAGAAGGGGCCGCTGTGCGCCGTACGCTGTTCAACGAGGACCACGAGGCGTTCCGCCGGATGCTGCGGGACTTCATCGCCAAGGAAGTCACGCCCGTCCACCAGGAGTGGGAGGAACAGGGGCACCCGCCGCGCGACTTCTACCGCCGGCTCGGCGAGCTGGGCGTGCTCGGCATCCAGGTACCGGAGGAGTACGGCGGCGCGGGCGAGGCCAGCCTCAAGTTCGCGGCGGTGGCCGTCGAGGAGACGACACGCGCCGGTGTCACCTTCGGCAACTACTCGGTGCACGCGAACCTGATCCTGCCGTACCTGATGACGTACGCCACGCGGGAGCAGAAGGAGCGCTGGCTGCCCGGCTTCGCCTCCGGCGACCTCATGACGGCGATCGCCATGACCGAACCCGGCACCGGCTCCGACCTCGCCAACATCCAGACGAGGGCCGAGCTCTCCGCCGACGGCACGCACTACGTCCTCAACGGCGCCAAGACGTTCATCACCGGCGGCGCCCTCGCCGACCTGGTCCTCGTCGTCGCGCGCACCGCGCCCTACGATCCCGAGGACCGCCGCGGCGGCTTGTCGATCCTCGTCGTGGAGTCCGCCAGTGAGGGCTTCTCCGTCGGCCGCAAGCTCCAGAAGATCGGGCTCAAGGCCTCCGACACCGCCGAACTCGCCTTCGTCGACGTCAAGGTGCCGGCCGAGAACCTGCTCGGCGAGGCGGGCAAGGGCTTCACCTACCTGTCCCACAACCTCGCCCAGGAACGGCTGATGATCGCCCTGGGCGGTTCGGGGACGGCCGCGGCGGCGCTGCGCTTCGCCACCGACTACGTGAAGGAGCGCACCGTCTTCGGCAAGCCGGTCGCCCACTTCCAGAACACCAAGTTCGTCCTCGCCGAGTGCGCCACCGAGGTCGAGGCCGCGCAGCTGATGGCCGACCGCGCCCTCGAACTGCACGACGAGGGCGAGCTGTCCGTCGCCGACGCCGCGAAGGCGAAGCTGTTCTGCACCGAGGTCGCGGGCCGCGTCATCGACAAGTGCCTGCAACTGCACGGCGGTTACGGCTACGTCACCGAGTACCCGATCGCCCGCCTGTACGCCGACACCCGCGTCTCGCGCATCTACGGCGGCACCAACGAGGTCATGAAGACCATCATCGCCAAGTCGCTCGGCCTCTGAACTCCTCCACTCCTCTTCCCCCTCCCACACCTCTTTCTCCCTCCCACCACCGGCCCCACGAAGGGACCTGCCATGCAGATCGACGCACAGTCCTCCGCCCTGATCACCGGCGGCGCCTCCGGCCTCGGCCGCGCCACCGCCGAGCGGCTCGCCGCCACGGGCGCCAAGGTCGTCATCTTCGACCTGCCCACCTCCGACGGGGAGAACGTCGCCAAGGAACTCGGCGCCACCTTCGTCGCGGGCGACGTCACCAGCGAGGCCGACGCCACCGCGGCCGTCGAGGCCGCCGTCGCGCTCGCGCCGCTGCGCGTCGCCGTGAACTGCGCGGGCATCGGCTCCGCCGGGCGCACCGTCGGCAAGGAGGGCCCCTACGTCCTCGACACCTTCCGCAAGGTCGTCGAGATCAACCTGATCGGCACGTTCAACGTCATCCGCCTCGCCGCCCAGGCCATGACCGGCAACGAACCGGTCGACGGCGAGCGTGGTGTCATCGTCAACACCGCCTCCGTGGCCGCGTTCGACGGGCAGATCGGCCAGTGCGCGTACTCGGCGTCCAAGGGCGGCATCGTCGGCATGACGCTGCCGATCGCCCGCGACCTCGCGCGCATGAACATCCGCGTGATGACCATCGCGCCCGGCCTGTTCGAGACGCCGCTGCTCGGCCGCCTTCCGCAGGAGGCCAAGGACTCGCTCGGCGCCCAGGTGCCGCACCCGGCCCGCCTCGGGCAGCCGTCCGAGTACGCCCTCATGGTCGAGTCGATCGTCGCCAACCCGATGCTCAACGGCGAGACGATCCGCCTCGACGGCGCCATCCGCATGGCCCCCAAGTAGGCCACTCATTCAACCTCCGTATCTGGCTTAGGAGTTCACCATGCGTGACGCAGTCATCGTCGACGCCCTGCGGACCCCCGTCGGCAAGGGCAAGCCGGGCGGCGCGCTGTCCGACATCCACCCCGTCGACCTCTCCGCCCACGTCCTGAAGGCCCTCGCCGAGCGCAACGGCCTCGACCCGGCCACCGTCGACGACGTCATCTGGGGCTGCGTGTCCCAGGTCGGCGAACAGGCGGGCGGCGTCGGCCGGTTCGCCGTGCTCGCCGCCGGCTGGCCCGAGTCCGTGCCGGGCCTCACCATCGACCGCCAGTGCGGCTCCTCGCAGCAGTCCGTCCACCAGGCCGCCGCCGGGGTCATCGCCGGGCAGTACGACATCGCCATCGCGGGCGGCGTCGAGTCCATGTCCCGCGTCCCGATGGGCTCCACGCGCGCGGGCGGCCAGGTCGGCAAGCCCTTCGGCCCGCTCGTCGGCGAGCGCTACGACCACGTCGTGTTCAACCAGGGCGTCGGCGCCGAGATGATCGCCGAGGAGTTCGGGCTCACCCGCGCCGAACTCGACCAGCACGCCGCCGACTCGCACGAGAAGGCCGCCCGCGCCATCGACGAGGGCCGCTTCAAGAACCAGATCACCCCCGTGCCCCTCGCCGACGGCACCCTCTTCGACACCGACGAGGGCGTACGGCGCGGCACGACGGTCGAGAAACTGGCCGGGCTCAAGACACCGTTCAAGGAGGACGGTGTCATCTCGGCGGGCAACGCCTCGCAGATCTCCGACGGCGCCGCGGCCCTGCTCGTCACCACCTCAGAGGTGGCCGCGCGCAACGGCTGGACGCCGCTGGCCCGTTTCCACACCGGCACCGTCACCGGCGTCGACCCGATCACCATGCTCAAGGGCCCGATCCCGGCCACCGCCAAGGTCCTTGAGCGCGCGGGGCTGCGGCTCGACGAGATCGGCACGTACGAGATCAACGAGGCCTTCGCCTCCGTCTCCCTCGGCTGGCAGCGCCAGACGGGCGCCGACTACGCGCGCCTGAACCCCAACGGCGGCGCCATGGCCCTTGGCCACCCCCTCGGCGGCTCCGGCGCCCGCCTCATGACGACGCTCGTGCACCACATGAAGGACAACGGCATCCGCTACGGGCTTCAGGCCATGTGCGAGGGTGGCGGCATGGCCAACGCGACGGTGCTCGAACTCCTTTGAGCCGCCTCGGCCCGAGACGGGCACACACGTCGGCCCGGTGAGGAAACGCGGGGCGGTGTGGGCGCATGCCGGCCACGACAGAAGGAGTGAGCCACAGCATGACCGACCACACGGCCCCGGCGTCCGTGCCCGCCACCGAACGCCCGCCGCTCCCGCCGTTCACCCGCGAGACGGCCGTGCGGAAGGTGCGCCTCGCGGAAGATGCCTGGAACACCCGCGACCCGCAGCGCGTCGCGCTCGCCTACACACCCGACAGTCAGTGGCGCAATCGCACCGAGTTCCCCGCCGGGCGCGTCGACATCGTCGCCTTCCTCACCCGCAAGTGGAGCCAGGAGCTCGACTACCGGCTGATCAAGGAACTGTGGGCGTTCGACGGCCACCGCATCGCGGTCCGTTTCGCGTACGAGTGTCACGACGACGCGGGCGACTGGAAGCGCGCGTACGGCAATGAGAACTGGGAGTTCGACGACAACGGCCTGATGAGCAGGCGGCACGCCTCCATCAACGACCTGCCGATCGCCGAGGCGGACCGCAGGTTCCACTGGCCGCTCGGCCGCCGCCCCGAGGACCACCCCGGGCTCAGCGACCTGGGTCTGTAGCGACGCTGCGGCTGCGCCCCCGGAACTCGGCGATCACCGACTCGCCGCGCGTCACCCGTACGTCGTACAGGCCGCTGCGGCCGAAGCGGGTGACCTCGCGGGCCGTGGCCACCAGCACGTCGCCCTCGTACGCGGGCGCGACGAAGGTGACGTCGGCCCCGGAAGCCACGGTGACGGGGCCTTCGCTGTTGCAGGCGCAGGCGAAGGCCGTGTCGGCGAAGAGGAAGACGTAGCCGCCGTGCGCGATGCCGTGGCCGTTGACCATGGACGCCGTCACCGTCATCCGGAGCGTGGCGTGCCCCGCGCCGTGCTCAAGGAGTTCGATGCCGAGGGCCTGGGAGGCCAGGTCCGCGGCGAACATGCGCTCCGCGGGCCCCGGTTCGACGGATTCCCTCACGCCGGCTTCCCCTCTCGCTCGACATCGCACGACGCACCGACCGACCATTCGGTGCGTGGTGGGCCCAAGCAATCAAGGTCCGGAAAGCTTGTCAAGGCCGTCGGCCGGGGGCGGCCCCGCGGGCGTGTCCCGCGAGCGACATCGAGGTGAACACGAAACCCGGGCAAAACGGTCCCCCGCCACAGCCGTGTAACGGCACCCGTACCGCGGGCAACTCCCGCCCCGCCCCGCCGATCGAACCATGTGTGATGCACACACGCGCCGCGGCGGGACCGGTACCGCCCGGCGCAACTCCTCACGAACTGACCGAACTTGGAGTTGTACCGTGCCCAGAAACACCCTGCCGACGCGGACGGCCGCCGTCGCCGCGCTCCTGCTCGCCGCGAGCGCCCTGTCCGTGCCCGCCGCCTCGGCGCAGAGCGCGGACGCCGCATCCGGCGACGCCTACGTCCTGCACGTGACCACCGACCCGACCAGCACCGACTACGACAACCGCCGCGTCGATGTCACCGGCACCGTCACCAAGGCCGACGGCACCCCGGCGCCGAACATCCCCGTCACCGTCCAGGAGGTCGTCCGCTTCACCACCTGGAACCCCTGGGGTGATCCGATCGACCCGAACTACTACGAGCCGCGGGACATCGGCACACCGGTCAGCGACGCCGACGGGAAGTTCACCATCCCCAACGTCGACATCGACCACGTCGGCGCCAGCAGCCTGCTCAACGCCGACCAGGAAGTGCAGATCTCGGCCACGTACGACGAGGACGGAGACCCGAACACCCCGCAGGACGGCTACTTCGCGGACACCACCGTGGGCCTCCAGAAGAAGTCCAGCACCGTCAGCTACAAGGTCAACAAGCGCAAGGTGAAGGCAGGTGACATCCTCACCGTCCAGGGCCGGGTCACCACACCCAAGGGAGTCGACCCCTACGACACCGAGGTCTTCTTGCAGACGTACTGGGAGAGCCAGTACGACGTGAAGACGACCACCGAACACGACGGATTCTTCGTCATGTCCGTGCGGGTCGACAGCGACGACAACAAGTTCGTGCTGCGCACAGCTCCCCGGGATCTCTACGTGACCGGGGCGGAGCAGTCGCTCCCGGTCACCAACACCTCGGCCCCGACCGGCTGACCCGCACCTGCCCCACCCGCCTCGGCATATGACAGGTTCCGGCCGGGGCGGGCGGGGCAGGCTTGGCTCATCACATCGGCCGGACGTAATCGAAGCCCGAGGAGCGCGAAGTGGAATGGCGTGAGTTTGCCCTGAACATGGCGGCGATGGCGCGCGAGCTCCTGGCGCAGGAGTCCGTGGACGCGACGCTGCACAAGATCACCGCATGGGCCGTCGACCAGGTCGAGGGCTGCGACGCGGCGGGCATTCTCGTCCTGCGCAAGGGCCAGGTCGAAACGCTGGCCGCCACCGATCAGCTCGTCATCGACAGCGACCGGCTCCAGGGCCGGCTGAGCGAGGGGCCCTGTTTCGACGCGGCCCGCACCCGGCACCCCGTGTTCCGCATCAAGGACCTCTCGACCGAGACGACGCGCTGGCGCTCGTACGCACCGCGCGCCCACGAGCTCGGCATCGGCAGCATGATGGGCTTCCTGCTCTACACCGAGGACGAGGGCGACCTCGGCGCCCTCAACCTCTACTCCGCCAAGCCCGGAGAGTTCACGGAGGCCAGCGAGACCGCCGGCTGGCTCCTCGCCTCGCACGCCGCGGTGGCCTTCTCCAGCGCTCGCGAGAACGCCGCCCTGAGCCGCGCCGTGGAGAGCCGCCACATCATCGGCGAAGCCATGGGCATCCTGATGGCCGGCCACAACCTCACCGAAGCGGAGGCGTTCGCCACACTGCGCCGGTACTCGCAGGAGAACAACGTCAAGCTCCGTGAGGTGGCCCGTCGGGTCAGTGAGCGGGGCGGCGTGTGAGTGAGCGGGGGCGGCGTGTGACCTTCCAGGACACGCCCCGCCCCCGTACCGGGCCGGTGGCGGCTCAGTAGTCCGCGTCGGTGTAGCGGACCACGCCGCGCAGGTTCTTGCCGTCCCGCATGTCCTGGTAACCCTGGTTGATCTCCTCCAGGCGGTACGTGCGCGTGGTGAGCTCGTCCAGTTTGAGCTGCCCGGTGCGGTACTGCTCAAGGAGGCGCGGGATCTGGGTGCGCGGGCTGATGCCGCCGAAGATGGCGCCCTGGATCCGCTTCTGCATCAGCGCCAGGTCGAACAGGCCGACCTTGGCGTCGATCTGCGTCATGTCCGCGATCGCCGTCACGACGACCTGGCCGCCCTTGGCGGTCATGGCGAGCGCCGGGGCCAGCTGGTCACCCTGGAGTTCGCCGACGGTCAGGATGACGGTGTGGGCCTGCGTGCCCCAGGTCAGCTCGGCGACCGGCCCCGCGGCCTCCTCCATGGAGGCGAAGGTGTGCGTGGCGCCGAACTCGCGCGCCTTGTCCCGCTTGAACTCGACCGGGTCCACCGCGATCACGAACCGCGCGCCGGCCGCCGCCGCGCCCTGCACCGCGTTGATGCCGACGCCGCCGACACCGACGATCACGACCGTGTCGCCGGGCCGGGTGTTGCCGATGGACACGGCGGAGCCCCAGCCCGTGGAGACGCCGCAGCCGAGCAGCGCCGCCGTCTCCAGCGGCACATCCTTCTCGATCTTGATGACGGACGACTGGCTGACGGTGACGTACGGGGCGAACGTGCCCAGCAGACACATCGGCGTGACCGGCGCGCCGCCCGCGGTGCGCGTGCGGAAGGTGTTGTCGGCGATCGACTGCCCGGTCAGCAGGTTGGCACCCTGGTCGCACAGGTTCTGCAAGCCCTGCGAACAGGGCCGGCACACACCGCAGGCCGGGATGAAGCCGAGGACGGCGTGGTCGCCCACCTCGACGCCCGTGACACCGGGGCCGACCTTCGTCACGACGCCCGCGCCCTCGTGCCCGCCGAGGAACGGGTAGGAGGCGGTGAGGTTCGTCCCCACGCGGAAGTGTTCGTCGGAGTGGCACAAGCCCGAGGCGGCCAGGCGCAGTTGCACCTCTCCCGCGACCGGGTCGCCGACCTCGATCGGTTCGACCGTCCAGTCCTCGCCGGGCTTGTGGAGTAGGGCTCCCCTGGTCTGCATGCGCGTCCTCCCTGCTTCGGCAACGTTGCCACACTTGCCCCAAGTTATGGCGGCACGCCCGGACGCCTCCATGACCGAAGCGGACAACGCCGGGACAGATTCGGACACGCAGCCGGGTTGTGGCCGCCGAGAGCGCCGTGCTGTCATGAACTCCCTTGACGCGTGCGGGCGTTGGCAGCGTGACGGCGGGAAACGGAGGGCCGGTCATGACCGTGTCGGTGGACACGGCTGCCGCGCAGCCGCAGGTCATCGCCGAGGGATTCACCGACTGGGACTTTCCGCGCGCCGCATCGGGCGTCGTCCTGCTGCTCGACTTCGCGGCGGAGCGGGGCCTCGCCCCGGCCGACTGCCTCGCGGGCTCGGGCATCGAAGCGGCCGCCCTCGGCGACCCGCACCACCTCGTCGAGGCCGCGCAGGAGATCGCCGTCGTCCGCAATCTGCTGCACGGGCTCGGCGACCGCCCGGGACTCGGCATCGAGGTCGGGGCCCGCTACCGCGTCACCACGTTCGGCCTGTTCGGCTACGCGATGCTCAGCGCGCCGACCATGCGTGAGGTGTTCCGGTACGGGCTGCGGTACTCGGCGCTGACCTTCGGCTTCGCCCGGCACAGCGCCGTGGTGGACGAGGCGGGCGACGTCCTGCACCGCATGGACGGCGGCCGGATCCCCGCCGACGTACGACGCTTCCTCGTCGAGCGGGACTGCGCCGCCAACATCGTCCTCGGCCGCCAGGTGTTCGCGGGCGGCCCGCCCGTCCCGCTGCGCCGCGTCGACCTCGCCTTCCCGGGGCCGCCGGGCGCCGCGCCGCCCACGGTCCTCGACGTGCCGGTCCGCTACGGCGCCGCGACGACGGCCCTCGTCTACGACGGCGACTGCCTCGACAGCCCGCTGCCGCACGGGAATCCGCACACCGCGCAGATCTGTCGGGAGCTGTGCGAACGCCTCGTGGCGCAGCGGGCGAGCGGCAGCGGCGCGGCCCGTACGGTGCGCCGGCAGCTGCTCGCGGGCGGCGGCCCCGACCCCGGCATCGAGCACATCGCCCGCCGCATGAACATCACCTCGCGCACCCTGCGCCGCAAGCTCGCCGCCGAGGGCACCACCTACCGGCGCCTGCTCGACGACGTACGGCTCACCCTCGTACAGGACGGACTGCGGCACGAGCGGTTGTCCGCCGCCGAGTTGGCGCACCGGCTCGGCTACTCGGAGCCGTCGAGCTTCATGCGGGCCTTCCGCCGCTGGACGGCAGCCGACTCGCGCCAGCGCGAGGGGAGTTGAGCGGCACGCCCCCGGCGGCGACGCCCTGAACGAACGATCAATTCGTGTCGTCGTACGTCTTGCTGCCCCCTCGAACGGTGACTTAGAAAGAGTCCACGGCCACAGACGTCCACGTCCCTGCGAAAGGCGTCACGTGTATCCAGGTGCCCATGCTCAGAGCGATCCGCAGCGCCCCGCCGTCATCATGGCGTCGACCGGCGAACAGCTGACATACGGGGAGCTGGACGAACGCTCCATCCGGCTCGCCCACGTGTTCCGCGAGGCGGGCCTGCGCCGCGGCGACGTGGTCGCGCTGCTCACCGACAACTCGATCCACGCGTACGAGGTCTACTGGGCGGCGGTCCGCTCCGGCCTGTACATCACCCTCGTCAACCACCACCTCTCCGCGTCCGAGATCGCCTACATCGTGAGCGACTCGGGCGCCGCCGCCCTGGTGGTCTCGGGCGCCCTCGGTGACCTCGCACGGGAGGCGGCGGCGCAGCTTCCCGCGACCGTCCGCGTGCGGCTCGCCTACAGCGGCGCCGTCGACGGCTTCGACGACTACGCGACCGCCCTCGCCGGGGCATCCGCCGAACCACCCGCCGACCAGCCGCGCGGCGCCGACCTGCTCTACTCCTCCGGAACCACCGGCCGCCCCAAGGGCATCCGCCCCGAACTCCCGGACCGCCAGGTCGGCGAGCCCGGCGACACCCTGGTCGAACTCCTCCGCCTCTTCTACGGCTTCGACGCGGACGCGGTGTACCTGTCGCCCGCGCCCGTCTACCACGCCGCGCCGCTGCGCTACGGCGCCTCCGTGCACGCGCTCGGCGGCACCGTCGTCATGATGGAGCGCTTCGACCCTGAGGACGCGCTGCGCGCCATCGAGCGTTACCGCGTCACGCACAGCCAATGGGTGCCGGCGCACTTCATCCGCCTGCTGCGGCTGCCCGAGAAGGTCCGCACCGCCTACGACCTCTCCAGCCACCGCGTCGTCGTGCACGCCGCCGCGCCCTGCCCGCCGGACGTCAAGCGGGCGATGATCGACTGGTGGGGTCCGAAGCTGTACGAGTACTACTCCGCGACCGAGGGCATCGGCATGACGCTGATCACCTCCGAGGAGTGGCTCAAGAAGCCCGGTTCGGTCGGCCGGCCCATCCTCGGTCAGCCGCGGATCTGCGACGACGAGGGGCGCGTGCTGCCCGCGGGGGAGACCGGCACGGTCTACTTCGCGCGGGAGGGCGAAGGCACCTTCGAGTACCTCGGCGACCCCGACAAGACCAAGGGCGCACAGCACCCGGAACACACGGACTGGGTGACGCTCGGCGACATGGGCCATCTCGACGAGGACGGCTACCTCTTCCTCACCGACCGCAGAACCTTCATGATCATCTCGGGTGGGGTGAACATCTACCCGCAGGAGATCGAGAACGTCCTCGCCCTCCACCCCGACATCACCGACGTCGCCGTGATCGGCGTCCCCGACCCGGAGATGGGCGAGGCGGTCAAGGCGGTGGCACAGCCCGCACCCGGCGTGACACCGGGACCCGACCTCGAAGAGCGCCTGATCGCGTACGTACGGGAGCGGATCGCGCACTACAAGGCGCCGCGCAGCGTCGACTTCGTGGACGAACTGCCGCGTACGCCAACGGGCAAGCTGGTCAAGGGAAAACTGAAGGCACGGTACGTACAGCCGGGGACGGCATGACGACCGGCGTCGGGCCCGCGGTCGACGCATGGCTGGCCGCGCACGTCCCCGGCATCGTCCCACCGCTCACCTTCGACCTCGTCTCCGGCGGCCGTTCGAACCTCACCTACCGGGTGACCGACGCGACCGGCACCGTACGGGCGCTGCGCAGGCCGCCGACGGGCGGCGTCCTGAGTACCGCGCACGACATGAGCCGCGAGTGGCGCTTCCTGACCGCCCTCGCACCGACCGGGGTGCCGGTGCCCGAGCCGCTCGCCTACTGCGCCGACACCTCGGTCAGCGGGGCCGAGTTCTACGTCATGGACTTCGTCGACGGCACGGTGGGCGCGGACCGGGACGCCGTCGCGGACTGGCCGACGGATGCCAGGCGCCGTGCGGGCACGAGCCTCGTCGAGGTGCTCGCCGCTCTGCACCGCCTCGACCCGGCGCAGGTCGGCCTCGGCGACATGGCGCGCCCGCGCGGCTACGTCGAACGCCAACTGCACCGCTGGCAGCGCCAGGTGCACCGCTCCGGCGCCCCCGACCTGGACCTCCTCGACACGGTCCACGACGCGCTGCTCGCCCGGGTGCCGGAACAGGCGTCGGGCATCGTGCACGGCGACTTCCGCCCGGGCAACCTGTCCTTCGCCCCCGACGGCACGGTCGTCGCCGTGTTCGACTGGGAACTGGCCACCCTGGGCGACCCCTTGGCGGACCTGGGCTGGCTCGTCTCCACCTGGGAGCAGCCGGGCGACACGGTCCCGCCCACGACCGCCGGCCCGAGCGCGGCCCAGGGCTTCTGCACCCGGGCCGAACTCGTCGACGCCTACGCGAAGGCGTCCGGGCTGGACGTGTCACCGCTGCCGTACTACGTGGCGTTCTCGCGCTGGCGCTCGGCGTGCATCGGTGCCGGTGTCGCGGCCCGGTTCGCGGCCGGGGTGATGGGCGAGAACGAGCTTCCGGTCAAGGAGTTGGAGCGTCAGGTGCTGCGGCAGAGCGAGGCCGCGTACGAGGCGGTACGCGACCTCGGCCGCGGCGGGGAAGCGCGGTGACCTGAGTGCATGGCCCGGCGAGTTCGTACCGGATGCCGATGGTCAGCGCCCGGGCGGGGGCCCGGGCGACCGGGACGCGGGGGTTATCGGACGTCGTCGGGGGCGTCGGGCCAGGACGGCAGGGTGTCCGCGTGGTCGGCGAGCACCGCAGGGAACTTCGCCGGGCGCTTCTCCAGGAACGACATGACGCCCTCGGCCGCGTCGGGACCCTGGCCGAGTCGCAGCATGGCCGCCGAGTCGGCCCGGTGCGCGTCCCACGGCGAGGCCGCTCCCAGCATCGACCACATCAGGCGGCGCGAGTGGGCCACCGACACCGCGGAGGTGTTCTCGGCGATCTCCGCGGCCAGCGCGTACGCGGTCGGCAGGAGTTCGGCGTCCGGGACCACGCGTGAGACCAGGCGTCCGGCGAGGGCCTCCGCGGAGTCGAAGACGCGGCCGGTCGCCACCCACTCCATCGCCTGCGAGATCCCCACGACCCGCGGCAGGAACCAGCTCGACGCGGCCTCGGGCACCAGGCCGCGGCGGGCGAAGACGAAGCCGAAGCGGGCCGACTCGGCGGCGATCCGGATGTCCGCGGGCAGCGTCATCGTCGAACCGACGCCCACCGCGGGCCCGTTGACCGCCACGATGACCGGCTTCACGCTGGAGGCGATGCGCAGCGCCACACAGCCGCCGCCGTCGCGCGGCACACCGTCGATGGTGCCGAAGTCCGTGCGCCCGCCGGCCCGGCCCACGGCGTCGTGGTCGAACGTGTCGGCGCCGCCCGCCAGGTCCGCGCCCGCGCAGAAGCCGCGCCCCGAGCCGGTCACGACCACGGCCCGCACGTCGTCGTCGGCGTCGGTCAGGTCGAAGGCGGCGATGAGTTCGGCGGCCATGGTGTGCGTGAAGGCGTTCAGCCGTTCGGGCCGGTGCAGGGTGAGGGTGGCGATGTGGTCGGCGACCCGGAACCGGATCTCCGTGAAGTCGGTTGCGGTGGAGGCCTGTTGGGCGTCTGTCATGTGCGGGTCCTCAAGCTTTCGGTGGCGTAGGAAGGTCAGCTGTCCGTGAAGCGCGGCGCCCGTTTCCCGAAGCGGGCGGCGACCGCCTCGACCTGGTTCGGGCTGCCGATGAGCGCGCCGATCTCCTTCTGTTCCTCGGCGAAGCCGGTCGCGAGGTCGGTGCGGCCCGCGAGGTCGAGGAGCCGCTTGGACGCGCGTACGGCGTGCGGGCTCTGCGCCGCGATCCGGGCCGCCGTCTCCAGCGCGGCGGCCACCGGATCGTCCGCCGTGTACGTCGCCAGGCCGATGCGCGCGGCCTCCTCGCCGCCCACGACCCGCGCGGTGAAGGTCAGTTCCTTCGCGACGTCGCGGCCCACGAGCTCGGGCAGCAGCTGGGTGCCCGTCATGTCCGGCACCAGGCCCCACGCCACCTCGAACACGCTGAGCCGGGCATCCGGCGCGACGATGCGGATGTCGGCGCCGAGCGCGACCTGGAGCCCGCCGCCGAGCGCGTTGCCGCGCAGCGCGGCGATCACCGGCACGGGCAACTCGGCCCAGACGTACGCGGCCCGCTGCCCGGCCGCCTGCGCCGGCCCCTCCGACGGAGGCAGTTCGGCGAGCCCGGAAAGCCGCTGCCCGTCCCGCATCGCCTCGAAGGAGGTGAAGTCGAGCCCGGCACAGAAGTCGGGCCCCTCACCGGACAGCACCACGGCCCGGACGCCCGCTTCGGTCTTCAGCCGCTCGCCGGTGGCGACGAGCGCCTCGAACATGGCCGGGTCGAGCGCGTTGCGCTTCTCGGGCCGGTTGAGCCGCACGTCGGCGACGCCGTCGGTCACGGTGACCGTCACCCGCTGGGCCGCTTCGGGGCCGGTCCTTGTGCTGGTCATGCGTGTGCTCCTCGGTTCTCGTTCCTACGGGTTCGGGGTGGCGCTCACCGCGCCGGCTGCGCCGCGTACGCCGGGTTGGCGACCGTCAACTTGTCCGTGACGCCGCCTCGTACGGCTTCGAGGGCCGCCGCGTCGTCGACCGGTGCGGTCCCGTCGCGGATCGCCGCGGCGAGGGCGCGGTCGTCGGCGACGCCGAGCACGGCGAGGCGGCGGGCGTGCGCCTCGGCCAGGGCGGGCGCGAGCAGTGCCTCGCGGCGGGCGATGGCGACGGCGTTGGCCGCCACCTTCGACAGGAAGCGCCGCCGGGGATCGCCCGCCGTCTCCTCGGTGAGGAAGGTCTGGACGGCGCGCAGCAGCGCGTCCGCGCCGGGCCGGTCGTGCGGGGGAGCGGCGGTCGTGTCGTCGCGTCCTGCGAGGACATCGGGCACGGGGCCGGGCTCCGTGACACCGAGCGCCAGCAGCACGTCGTACTCCTGCTCGCAGACCTTGCGCCCCAACACGGCGTACTCGACGGCCTGTTCGGCGCCGGACAGGAACCGCTCCGCCTGCATGCGGCACAGCACCGCCCAGCGGAGCGTGCCGTACACCTCCCACCAGTGCAGTTCGCCCTCGCCGGGGCGGGTGCCGGCGATCTCGGCGTACCCGGCGAGCAGCTCCTCGCGCGGGCCGAAGCCGCCCACCGGCTCGGCCGAACCGAACCGCCAGGCCTTCACGCACAGCCAGCCCAGGTCCTCGACGGGATCGCCGATGTGGGTGAGCTCCCAGTCGAGGACCGCGCGCACACCCGTCTCGTCGATCATGAGGTTGCCGTTGCGGAAGTCGCCGTGCACGACACGGGCCGGGCGGGCGGCTTGTGGCCGGTGGTCGGCGAGCCACCGCAGGCCGAGTTCGACCGCCGGGCTCGGGTCGTCGAACTGCCGGTACAGGCCGGTCAGTTGGTGTAGCGGATCGGCCTCGGGCAGGTCCGGGACGGACGCGGCCGGGATCGTGTGGACGCGCGCGAGGATCCGGCCGAGCTCGCGCGCCAGCTTCGGGCGCACGGCCGCGAACCGCTCGTCCCGCAGCAGGCGCCGCGGGATCGTCTCGCCCTCGACGCGCTCCATGAGCAGATGGGCCCGGCCCAGGACGGCGCCGTGGTCGACCAGGCGGGGCACGGGCACCCCGGCCCCGGCCGCCGCGGCCAGGACCGCGGCCTCCCGCGCCATCACCTCGGGAGCCGGCTTGACCGGCGGGTCGCAGCGCAGGATCAGCGGGTGCGAGGCGCCGTCGGTGGCCGTGGCGTCGAGGGAGAAGGTGTCCCGGCTCGCGCCACCGGACAGCCGCCGCCAGCCCTCGACGGTCACGGGCTCGCCCCACAACTCGGCCAGGCGGGCCCGCAGTTCGTCCCGCAACGGTTCACTCACGCGGGTAGCCCCGCCCACGGCGCCCTGCTCGGGTCGGCGAGCAGCTTGCGCGCGACGACCATCCTGTGCACCTCGTCGGGACCGTCGTAGATGCGCGCGTAGCGGGCGCGCCGGTACATGGCCTCCAGCGGCGTGTCGGCGGTGACGCCGAGCGCGCCGTGCACCTGGATGGCTCGGTCGACGACATTGTGCAGGACCTGCGCGCCCCAGAACTTCACCATGCTGATCTCCAGGCGGGCCTGCCCGTCCTGGTCGTAGCGGCGCGCCGCGTCCAGGGTCATCAGCCGGGCCGCCTGGATCTCGGCGGCCGACTCGGCGACGTAGCGCCGTATCTCACCCTTCTCCGCGAGCAACGAACCATGCGCGTACCGGGAGTTGGCACGCTCGACCATCAGCTCGAAGGCGCGCTGCGCCTGTCCGAGCCAGCGCATGCAGTGGAAGATGCGGCCGGGGCCGAGGCGGCGCTGCGCGATGGTGAACCCCTCGCCGCGCTCGCCGAGCAGATGGTCGGCGGGGACCCGTACGTCGGTCAGGCGCAGTTCGCAGTGGTCGCCCTCGGTGTCGCCCATCGTCTCCAGGACGCGGGAGATCTCCAGGCCCGGCGTGCCGGCCGGGACGATGATCGCGGAGACGGCGCCGTGCGGGCTCGCGGCGTCCTCCTCGGTGCGGGCGAAGACCGTGGTGAAGGCGGCCCGGCTGGCCCCGGTGGTGAACCACTTGTGGCCGTTGATCACCCACTCGTCGCCGTCGAGCACGGCGGTCGTCGCGATCCGGGTGGGGTCGGAGCCGGCCACCTCCGGTTCGGTGAGGCCGACGCTCGGGCTGATCTCGGCGTTGACGAGCGGCTTCAGCCAGCGCTCGCGCTGCGCCCGGGACGCGTACAGGTCGAGCATGATCGAGTCCTGCATGGTGTACGTGCCGACGGCGAGTTGGCCGTACTCGGAACGCCCGATGATCTCGTTGACGAGCGCGAAGTCGTACAACGGCAGGCCCCTGCCGCCGAGTTCGGTCGGGTGGCCGAGGATCCACAGGTCCAGCTTCTTCGCCCGCTCCTGAAGGGCGGCGAGCGTGGCACGGGCCTCGGGAGTGCGGCCGCCGAGGGCCCGCTCCACGGGGATCACCTCATCGTCGATGAAGGCGGCCATCCGGGCGCGCAGTTCCGTCAGGTCTTCATGTGTCCGGTCAGGCATGAGGATCCGTCCAGTCGGGGTGGGTGCGTCCTGTCAGTCGCGGGCGGCGGCCTGGCGCAGCCGCACCTTGAGCACCTTCCCGGCGGCGTTGCGCGGGAGCGCCTCGATGACGACGACGGAGGTCGGCTTCTTGTACGAGGCGAGCCGCTCGCGGCAGTGGTCGATGATGTCCGCCTCGGTGGGCGGGTCGGCCGGATCCTTCGGCACGACGTACGCGCGCGGCGTCTCCACCCACTGGGGGTGCGGCACACCCACGACGGCGACCTCGGCGACCTTGGGGTGCTGGTCGACGGCGGCCTCGACCTCGGCGGAGTAGATGTTCTCGCCACCCGAGATGATCATGTCCTTCTTGCGGTCGACGACGTAGATGTACCCCTCGTCGTCCATCCGGCACAGGTCACCGGAGTGGAACCAACCGCCCTCGAAGGCCTCGGCGGTGGCCTCCGGGTTGTTCCAGTAGCCCAGCATGAGGTTGCCGCCGCGGTAGACGATCTCGCCGACCTCGCCCACGGGCACGTCCCGCATGTCCTCGTCGACGATCCGCGCGTCCACGTGCCGCACGGGCTTGCCGACGGAGCCGAGCTTGCGCACCGCGTCCTCGCCGTCGAGGTAACAGGTCACCGAGGCCATCTCGGTCTGGCCGAAGGCGCTGCGGATGACGACGCCGGGGAACGTGTCGTTCATCGCCTCCAGGACCGAGGGCGGGGCGACGGACGCGCCCCAACTCAGGCTGTTCAGTACGAGCTTGCGGTCCCGGATGCCGGGCACCTCGCAGATCGCCTTCCACTGGCTGGGCACGAGGAAGCAGCCGGTGATCCGCTCCCGCTCCAGCAGATCGACCGTCTCGGCGGCGTCGAAGCCGACGGTGGCGCCGATGACGGTGCAGGTGCCGTAGAGCATGGAGGCGACGACCGAGTCGACTCCCGCGATGTGGAACATCGGGATGTTCAACAGGCCGCGGTCGGTGGGCTTCGGCGGCTGCACCTCCACCATGTGCAGGGTGTTCACGAAGAGGTTGAGGTGACTGAGCACGGCGCCCTTGGAGCGGCCCGTGGTCCCCGAGGTGTACATCAGGAACGCCGGGTCGTTCTCGTCGACGTCGGCCTCGACGGGCCCGTCGTCGTACGTGTCGCGTACGGCGGTGAGGCCCTCCGTGCCGTCCGGCGCGGGGCCCTCGCCGAGGTGCAGGACGCGGCAGTCGGAGCCGGCCAGGCGGCGTGCCTCCAGGCCCAGTTCCGTCAGCGGCTCGTCGATGACGAACAGGGTCGGTGTGCAGTCGCCGAGGACGTGGGCCACTTCGGCGGGCACCAGGCGGAAGTTGATCGGTACGGCGATCGCGCCGAGCCGCAGCGCGGCGAACCACACCTCCACCGTCTCGGTCCGGTTGGTGGTCAGTGCGGCGACCCGGTCACCGGGGCCTACGCCACGCGCGGCGTAGGCGCGCGCGAGGCGGTTCACGCGCGCGTCGAGGGCGGCGTACGTGATCTCCCGGTCCTGGTGGCGCAGGGCAGGGGCGGTGGGCGTACGCCGTGCCTGGCGCGCGAGTTGGTGGGCGAGCGAGAGCCGGCGCCCGGCCCGCAGGGACGCGTCGGGCGAGGGGGTGTGACCGGATGTGTCAGTAGCGTGGGTCGAGTTGGACACGCGGGGCTCCCGTCGACGGCTGCCGGGCGGCCCGGGTCACCCCGGCCGCTGCGGCCTGTGCGGGGACCCGATCCAGGACTGATCGAACGTTAAGAGGCCCGCGGTCCTTCGACAACCCCCGCGGCGCGAAACGTGGTTGTTCCGGTCAGGTGCGCCGTCGTGGCGGGGGTGGGTGCTGAGCGGTCGTTAAGGCGCCGGGGGAGACGTCGAGGGAGACGTCGAGGTGGCCGTGTTGAGGGAATTGGAGACGGACGTGGAGAGGGACGCGGAGGTGCGTCGCAGGACCAGGAGCGTCGCGTCGTCGGACCGGTGCGGGCCGTCCAGCTCGCCGACGACGCGCTCGGCGTACTCCTGGAGCGCTTCGTGTCCCGCACCGGGCACGGCGCCGCCCAGGCAGTGCCGGGCCGCGTCGAGGAAGCGCAGCGTGTCGAGGTCGGGGTCGCTGTCGCGGCGTTCGGTCAGCCCGTCCGAGTACATCAGGACGATGTCACCCACCCGCAGCGACACCTCCGCCGCGGTGTACGGCGTTCCCGGCAGAACGCCCAGGGGAAGACCGGGGCCGCCCTCGGGGTCCGGGAGCTGGCGGGCCACGCCGTCGCGCACGAGGACCGGGCGCGGATGGCCCGCACAGGTCCAGCGCAGCAGGCCCCGCCGCGGGTGGTAGCAGGCGATGATCGCGGTCGCGGTGGACTCGTCGCCGTCGGCGCAGGCCAACTCGTTGAGCCACTGGGTGAGTTGCTCGACGCTCTGCTCGGTGTAGGCGAGGCCCGCCAGCGCGTAGCGGAGCTTGGCCATGAGGGTGACCGCGGCGAGTCCGTGCCCGCGGGCGTCGCCGAGCGCGACCAGGAGGCGGTCGCCGGGGACCTTGCGGGCCTTGTACCAGTCGCCGCCGACCCCGGCCTCGCGGGCGTCGGGCCGGTACACGGCGGTGGCCTCCAGTCCGTAGGCGGCCAGTTCGCCCTGGAAGTGGGGGAGAACGGCCTCGCGCAGGGCGCCGGCGACCTCGGCGACGGCCTCGGCGCGCTCGCGCTGACGCCGCGCCTCGCGTTCCGCGCGCTCGGCGGTCATGCGGCGGCGCCGCTCCGCGGTCACGTCGGTGAGCACCGCGCGCAGCGCCCACACCAGGCTGCCGGGGGCGATCCGCACCGGTTCGGCGGTCATCCGGATCACCCGGGAACCGGCCCCGTTCAGGCGCAGCTCACAGACGCCGGTGCGTTTGCGCAGGATGACGTCGTACAGCGTCCGGTACAGCTCGGGCAGGCTCTCCGGGGCCACGGTCGCGGCCAGGCCGGACAGGGTGGGGATCTCCGCGTGACCGTCGAGGCCGAGCACCTGGCGGAACCCGCGCGACGGATCGACCCCGCCGTCGCCCAGGTTCCACTCCGCCCAGCAGGTGCGCACCAATTGCTGCGCGGCCGCCGCCATGTGCAGGCGGTGGCCGCGCTCCCAGCTGATCAGCAGGTGCTCCCCGCACGGCGCGACCCGGATCTGATCGTTTATCCGGACCGGGCCGTGCGAGGTGCGCACGACCCATTCGATCAACGTGGGCCCCTGCGGGGAACGCTCGCGCAGGGCGTCGGCCAGCATGCCCGGAAGCGCTGTGCCGGTCAGGGAGGGAAACCGCTCGAACAACGACATCGGGCCCTGCCACCGCGGGAGACTGCCGTGGGGGAGGCGCTCGGCCGCGTAGGCGCGGGCCGCCGCGTTCTGGGCGACGTAGAGGGCGTCCCGGATCCGTCCGTCGTCGTCCCGGAGCGGGGCCACCAGCAGCGCCGGCGCGGGCAGGGCGTCGAGGACCTCCCGCCCCGAGGGCGAGGGCGGCAGCGACGTGAACGTGACCACGGCCGCCGGCGCGCCCGCGAACTCGTCCTGCTCCCGGTACGACTCGGCGTACTTCCTGATCCGTCTCCGCTGGGCCCGCAGCAGTTCCCTGATCGACTGGAGCGCCAGGTGGGTGCGGGCGTCGGGCACCGGTGAGGTGGCGTCCATACGGGGAAGTGCCTCCTCTGCGCGCGACGTGACCGGTGCCCATCAGCCTCGGCGGCGGCCCGGGGGCGGGCCAGTCCGCCTACGCCAAGCGGTGGTGTGCGGTGTGGCGGGCGCTCGCACGGTGCCGCCGCAGGCCGCCAGGCAGACATCACACCGACCGATGAATTCGGGAAGCGGATAGGGTCTGCCCTGGTATGACCACTGTCAAAGCCAATGATGTCACTCTGGGTATCGAGTCCTTCGGTGCCGACGACGCGCCGCTCGTCCTGCTCGCGGGCGGGACGACGATGCTCTCCTGGCCCGACGCGCTGTGCGAGCGCCTCGCCGCGGGCGGGCGCCGGGTGGTGCGCTACGACCTGCGCGACAGCGGGGAGTCCACGACCGGGGACCCGGAGGCGCCCGCCTACACGCTGCGGGACCTGGCCGCCGACGCCGCGGCTCTCGCCGACGCGCTCGGCGGCGGTCCCGCGCACCTCGCGGGGATAGGCGTCGGCGGGATGGTCGCGCAGGTGGCCGCGCTCGATCATCCGGGCGCGTTCTCGGCGCTCACCCTGGTGGGCACGCGGGCGGTGGCCCCCGGCCCGGTCGACGACGACCTCCCCGACCACGACCAGGCGACGATGGGCCGCCTGTTCTCCAGCCCGATGCCCGACTGGGCCGACCGGGAGGCGGTCGCTGAGTTCGCCGCGGCCGGCGCCGAGGTCCTCGGCAACGACCCCGTCGCCGCGCGCTCGGTCGCCGCGCGCGTCTGGGACCGTACGCCCGGCACCGCGCCCCAGGTCCAGATGGCCAACCAGTTGGGCATGGTGTTCTCCCGGATCGACTGCACACCCCGCTGGCGCGAGCGTCTGCCCGAGATCGAGATCCCCACGCTCGTCGTCCACGGCCTCCGTGACCCGTTCTTCCCCGTGGGCAACGGCGAGGCGATCGCACGGGAGATCCCCGGGGCTCGGCTCCTCGTCCTCAAGGAGACCGCCACCGCGCTCCGCGACGCGGATGTCGACGAGATCGCCGAGGCGATGCGCGCCCTCGGGTAGCGGGGTGCGGGGTGCGGCGTGCGGGTTGCGGACGGCGGCCGGGTCACGTGACTGTGCGCTCGGTCGTTGAACGCGGCCGTCCAAGGCTCGCCGTGCGCCGCCCGGCAGACCGGGTCACGCTGGAATCGGGCCGCACAGGCGGTCACGGGCGGTGACCGGGAACGACAGGGAGCGCACGCATGGCAGGCCACGTGCTGGTCGGGGCCGACGGGTCCGATTCGAGTCTGGAGGCCGTGTCGGTCGCGGCCCGGGAGGCGCGGCAGCGCGGCCTCGGGCTGCGTATCGTGCACGCCTTCGTCTGGCCGATGATGCGCGCCGCCGGGTTCGCGGCGGCGGCGGAAGCGCTGCGCGGACAGGCCGACACCGTGGTGTCGGCGGCCGTCGAGCACGCCCGCGCCGCGGAGCCGGACCTCACCGACATCGACGGCGAGGTCGTCACGGGTGAGCCGCTGACCATCCTGACGGTGCGCTCGGCGGACGCGGACCTGGTCGTCGTCGGCAGCCGCGGCCTCGGCGCCTTCACCGGGCTCCTGATCGGCTCGGTCGCCGTGTACCTGGCCGCCCACGCCGAGTGCCCCGTCCTCGTCGTACGGGGCCGGGCCCACGCGGACGGACTCGTCGCCGTCGCCGTGGACTCGTCCGGAGACGCGCGGGTCGCGGTCGACGCGGCGTTCGGCGAGGCCGAGCGCCTCGGCACCGGACTGCTCGCCCTGCACGTCTGGAACACCTGGTCCGCCGAGGGCCCGGACCGCCACGGCGCGCTGGCCCCTCTCGTCTCCAACATCAGCGACCTGCGCAAGGAGGCCGGGCAGACCCTCACCGACGCCCTCGCCCCCGGGCTGGCCGCGCACCCGCACGTCTCCGTGGAGCGGCGTCTGCTGGAGGGCAGGGTGCGCCCGGTCCTGATCGAGGCGTCCAAGGAGGCCCGCATGATCGTCGTGGGCGCCCGGGGCCGGGGCGGGTTCAAGGGACTGATCATGGGCTCGGTCAGCCAGGCCCTGCTGCATCACGCGGACTGCCCGGTCCTCGTCGTACGGGACGGCGGGACGGAGGGCGCGTGAGCGGTCCGCGGCCGGAGCCGCGGACCTTTCTTCACGGACGTGCCCGCGTGACGTTTGCGGAGGTCAACCGGGCACTGCGGCACAGGAGTTGGTGAGGTGTCCTCACTGTGTGTGACGTCACGGTTGGACACTGCCCGGGACCGTCTGGCAAGGTCGCCGGTCCGATCCCGTGAAGACCCGATGGGAGGGGCGCGATGACCGAAGTGAACACCATCAGCGTCGAGGAAGCGACAGCCGTCGCCCGGCTGCGCATGAACACCACGACGCTCGACATCCCCAAGGACTTCGACCGCTGGTCGCCCGACGAGATGTCGGACTGGCTCGAACAGACCGAGGACGACCCGGACGTCTCCGACACCGACTTCTACGAAGCCCGCAAGACCGTGCACCGCGTGCTCGGTGTCGAGGACGCCTGACCTCGCCCGACCTCAGCCGCGCTCGCCGTACGCCGCCGCGATCTCCTGCGGCGACGCCCACCGGCTGTAGGTCGGTGACTTGGGCCAACCCGCGGGGGAGTCCTGCCACTCCTCCTGACGGCCGTACGGCAGCAGGTCGACGAGGCCGAACAGATAGCTCAGTTGCTCGGTGCCGCGGCCGTCCGTGTGCCAGGTGCGGTACACGGTGTCGCCGTCACGCAGGAACACATTGACCGCGAACCCGGCGTTCGGCGGCGCGCCGACGTCGGCGCCGAACGGGCTGTTCGCGGTGGAGTACCAGGTCATCGTGTTGCCGACCTTGCTCCGGTACGCGAGCGCCTCGTCGATCGGCCCCTGCGTGACGATCACGAAGCGGGCGTCGAACTTCTCGAGCCCCGCGAGCCGCGTGAACTGGGACGTGAACCCGGTGCAGCCGCCGCACTGCCACTCCGCGCCCTCGCTCCACATGTGGTGGTAGACGATCAACTGCGGGTGCTCACCGAAGACTTCGGCGAGCCGCACCGGGCCGTCCTCGCCCTCCAGCACGTAGTCGGGCATCTCGACCATGGGCAGCCGGCGCCGCTGCGCGGCGATGGCGTCGAGCTCCCGAGTGGCGGCCTTCTCGCGGACCCGCAGCGCCTCCAGTTCCTTCTCCCACGTGGCGCGGTCGACGACGGGCGGCAGGGCATTGCCGGTGGTGGACATGGAGCCTCCGGACGGTGAGGTGCGGTGCGCGGTGCTGCGCGTTCTGCCTTTCGTGAGTGGAGACCGTCCGGGGCGCGAAAAGTCATCGGTGGACGTCGAGATTCCCGGAACGCCACGTCCGGCAGCCCGGCGGCGTCCTCGTGCCCGGCTCGGTGTCCCGGGAGGTGTCTCGTAGGGTGCCTTCCGGGCCCCGTCGACCCACGGGGCCGGTGAAGGGCCGAGCACGGGGGAGTGGCATTGCGTATACGCGGGCGTGGACACGGTCGGTGTTTCGGTGGGCGGGCCGCCGCATTGGTGACCGGGGCGCTGCTGGCCGTGGCCGGGGCGGCGGCTTCGGCCGTCGCCGCGCAGGGGACGCAAGGACAGGTCCGGCTCACGCTCGACGTGCCCGAGGCCACCGGGCTGTACGACGCCGATGAGGGCGCCGAAGCGCGGTTCGACGCCCCCAAGTTGCTGGTGTGGCCGCACGGCGGCGTGGCCCGCAACGTCGAGATCACCGTGGACGCACGGGAGTTGAAAAGCGTCGGCACGATGACGCCCGGGCACCGCTGCACCGGCGACGACGATGTGTTCCGCTGCCGCTTCGACCCGCGCTCCCTGCGCTACGCGACCCACTTCAGCCCGTTCCACCTGCTCGGCACGGACGGTGCCGCCCCCGGGGACGGCGGGACCGTGCACCTCGCCGCACGCGCCGACAACGCCGCGACCGTGCGCGCGGACATGCGGATGGACGTCCAGCCGCCCGACCTGACCTCGGCCGGAACGGAGCGGGTGCCCGGCCTGGTCGAGCCGAACGCGCCGGTCGCGCTGCGGCCGGGCTTCGCCAACGAGAGCCGCTGGCCGGTCGAGAAGTTCGCGCTGAGGATGAGCGCCTACAACCGTCATCTGTCGGTGGACCAGAAGTACCGCAACTGCTGGTACCCCGACCCCGAGGACGACGCCTCCGACGCGGGACTGGCGGGGACCGAACTCGTCTGGTGCGAGTTCGACACACCACTTCCGCCGCACACCGCCTGGCGGATCGCCCAGCCGATGACCGGCTATCTGGACGCGGACATGCCCGCGGAGAGCGTCCGCTATCAACTGCTCTACGCGGTGCGGGACAAGGCGGTGTACCCGCGCCGGGGGAGCGGTCCGGAGCTGAAGCTCGAACGCGCTCCCGTCAGTGACATCAAGGCCGGTGACGACAAGAACGCCTGGGGCTCACTGATCGTGCGCGGGACCGCACAGGTCGACCTCGCCCCCGTCGTCGAGGGAACGGTCCGCGGAAAGATCGGGCAGACGGTGAAGGTGCGCATCGGTGCCCGCAACGTCAACGGCGGCAAGCTGCCCGGCATCGGCCCGGGCCGCGTCGAGATCGTCCCGCCCAAGGGAACCACCATCACCGGCACGCCCTACATGGTGGACGGCGACCCGATCGACGACGCGTGCAAACGGCCGGCCAAGGGCTCGCGCGCGTGGCGATGCTCCCTGGGCAGCGAGGCGTTCGAGTCGATCGACGGCCACAAGGGGGCACGCACGACCGTGACCGTCCGCCTCCGCATCGACGACAAGGTCCCCGGCGCGCGCGGCACGGTCCGTGTCGTCGGCAAGTACGACCGCACCCATGGCAACGACACCGCCGCGCTGGCGACCGACATCAATGGCCGTGTGTCGAAGGCCTCTCCGCTCGTCATCGGCGGGGCGGTCGCGGGCGGTGCCGTCGTCGTGCTGGGCGGTCTGGTGCTGGCGCGCCGGTACCGGGGGAACCGGCGCGGCTGACGCGCGTGTGTGCGACCGGCACCAGCCACCCGGCCCCGCCCACCCGCTCAGTGCTTGATGCCGACGCCCGCCAGCAGGCTGATCTCGGCGTCCGCGATCTCCGTGCCGTCCTCGGGGTTGTCGCGGCGCCAGCGGTGGCAGCAGATGATGCCGGGGTCGATCAGGTCGAGGCCGTCGAAGAAGCGGCGGACGTCGCTGTGCGAACGGAACTGCACCGGCGTCCCGGAGTTGGTGTACGCCTCCGCCACCCCGTTCCACGTCTCGGGGTCGAAGTCGGGTGTGCAGTGGTTCATGGCGAGGGCGCTGCCAGGCGGCAGCGGCTCCAGCAGCCGGCGCACGATGGCGTACGGGTCGTGCGGGTCGGTGACGAAGTGCATCAGCGCGTTGAGGGACAGCGCGATGGGCTGGGTGAAGTCCAGGACCTCGGCGTCCTGCACGGCGTCAAGGAGCGAGTCGGGGTCGGTGACGGTGGCCTCGATGTAGGCCGTGCGCCCCTGGGTCGTGCTGCGCATCAGGCGCTCGGCGTACTTGAGGACGAGCGGGTCGTTGTCGGCGTACACGACGCGGGCCTCGGGCACGAGGGACTGGGCGACCTGGTGCAGATTGGGCTCGGTGGGGATGCCGGTGCCGATGTCGAGCCACTGGCGGATGCCGTGCTCCTGCGCCAGGACGCGGGTGGCCCGGTGCATGAACGCGCGGTTCTCGCGGGCGGTGACAGGGAGGCCGGGGTGGGCCTTGGCGGCGACCATGGCCGCCTCCTTGTCGACCTCGAAGTGGTCCTTGCCACCGAGGAAGTAGTCGTACATCCGGGCCGAGTGGGCCTTGCTCGTGTCGAGGTCCCGGCCGGACTGCCTGGTGGTCATGTGCTCCCCTTCGTAGGTGTGACTGTCGCTCCCGTGGCCAGGAACGCGACCGGTGTCGGCGTCCCTCCCGCCGGCCGCCGGTTCATCCGGCGGCCAAGTGATCGGCCAAGCCCTGCTTGACACCGCGGACGAACGCGGCGATCTCCTCCGGCGTGTAGATCAGCGCGGGACCGGCCGGATCGGTCGACTGCCGTACGGCCACGCGGCCGTCGGCGAGCAGCTTCGTCTCGACGCACTGACCACCGTTGGGCCCGCTCCAGGGACGCTCCCAGCCCTGCTCCCCGAGGTTGCGGGCCGGCATCCCGTTGTAGACGCCCTCTTCGACGACCGTCATGTTGAGTACTCCTTGCGCATACGGTTCAAGAGCGCCCTGCTGTCATCCGACGACGTCAGCAGCGCCAAACGCGAATGCGCCTCCAGATGGGCGACCACGTCCGCGCGCTGGTCCAAATAGACGGATGCGGACAGGAGTTCGCTGTAGACGATGTCGGGCAGCTCGGGTTCCTCGAACCGGAAGTACGTGAACGGGGCGCATGCCCCGACGTGCGCGCCCGCGGAGAAGGGCACGATGTCCAGGCTGATGTGTGCCCGCTCGGACAGCTCCAGGAGGCGCTCGATCTGCTCCCGCATCACGTCGGCGCTGCCCACCTCCTTGTGCAGGACGGCCTCCTCCATGACCACCCACAGCGTGGGGGCGTCCTCCTTGTCCAGGAGTCCTTGGCGGCGCAGCCGCAGCTCCACGCGGCGCTCGAGGTCCTCCTCCGTGCCGTTCGGCAGCCCGCCGCGCAGCACCGCGCGCGCGTAGGCGGGGGTCTGCAGGAGGCCCGTGACGTACTGGGGTTCGTAGGTGCGAAGGGTCTTGGCGTCGGTCTCCAGGCTGACGTAGGCGGTGAACCAGCTGGGGACGGCGTCCCGGTAAGAGTGCCACCAGCCCGGCTCGTTGGCCCGCTCGGCCAGTTCGACGAACTCGTCGATCTCCTGGCGGTCCGCGCCGAAGGTCTCCAGGAGCTTCTCCACATAGAGAGGCTTCAGCGCGACTTCGGCCTTTTCCAGCCGGCGGATCGTCAGGGTCTTCACGCGCAGTGCTCTGGCCGCGTCCTCCAGCGAGGCACCGGCAGCGAGTCGCATGTCCTGCAGCCGGCGGCCGAGGATCATGCGCAGCACTGTCGGCGCGCTGGTGGCAGAACGGGCCTCACTCACGCCCAACCTCCTGAGGATTCATCAACAAGACCATTCTTGCAGTGACTTGATGATGACGCCAGAGTGATAGACGTCTTGCTGAAATTATCAGGGAGTCGGTTGCAGCATGAACCTGATCACGCGCATAGTTGCACTGTGAGCGGTCACGTCACGGCTCTGACGCAGCATCCGGCCCCGCGGGGGCGCGCGATGCCGCTGCCGTCGTCGGTACCCCCGCGCCGGGCGCCCGCCCGGGCCCGTGCCTCTCACGGCTCGAGCTGTAGCCCGCACCCCCACACCGCGCCCGCCACGCGGAAGGCACCGGAAGGCGACATTCGTGACTCTCCCCATGCCCCTGACCCCGGCACCGTCCCCCGCCTTAGCCAACACGGCGCCGGGCCGGGAGTACTGGTTCGGCCTGCCCACGCTGCGCACGAGCGCGAGATTCGCCCGCGACACCGTGCGCGAACGACTCCGATCCTGGGGCGTACCGGGCGACACCTGCTGCGACGCGGTGCTGCTCGTGTCCGAGCTGACCACGAACGCGCTGCTCCACACCGACAGCGATCAGGTCCTGTGCGGCCTCAAGCTGACCGCGGGCGAGCGGAGTCTGCGCATCGAACTCCACGACGACAGCCCCGCGCCGGTCCCGCCGGCCGAGCACCGTGCCGGACCCGGCGAGGAGGGCGGGCGGGGCCTGTTCCTCGTCCGGCAGCTCGCGGACCGCTGGGGCTCCGCACGCTCGACGCGGGCCGAAGGCAAGGTCGTCTGGGCCGAGTTGACGGCCTTCTCCTGAGCCCATGCAGACCGGCAGGGGCCGCTCGGCCCCCCACTTTCACCTTCGCGCGGCGAGGAATCCATTCTCCTCGATCCACCTACAGGAGGCGCCCATGACCCCCCACGGCGACACCGCTTCACCCGCCGTGCTGTACGTATGCGCCGACCGGGCCCCGAGCGCGTCCGGCCAGGCCACGCAGTGCGCGCGAACGGAAGGCCACGCGTTCGCACAGGAACGCGGCCTGACGATCGCCGAGGTCGTCACCGACACCTACGGCGAGCCGGACCCGGCCCGGCGCACGGGCTGGCGGCGGGTGCGACAGCTGGTCCAGACCGGCGATGTCACCTCGGTCCTCGTCCGCTGGCCCTCCGCCATCGCCCCGGAGTCCGCGCACGAACTCCGGCACAGAGAGACCAGCTGGCTCCGGGACCACGGGGTGCGCGTCCGCTACACCTGGGCACCGCTCACGCGTCCAGGCCCCCACGCTTGACGAGCTGGGCCGCGATCACGTTCCGCTGGATCTCGTTCGTCCCCTCGCCGACGATCATCAGCGGCGCGTCGCGGAAGTAGCGTTCGACGTCGTACTCGGTGGAGTAGCCGTAACCGCCGTGAATCCGGACGGCGTTGAGCGCGATCTCCATCGCCGCCTCGGACGCGTACAGCTTCGCCATCCCCGCCTCCATGTCGACCCGCCGGCCCGCGTCGTACTCCCGGGCCGCGTGCAGGGTCAGCTGGCGGGCCGCGGTGAGCTTGGTGGCCATGTCGGCCAAGTAGTGCCCGATCGCCTGGTGTTGCCAGATCGGCTTGCCGAACGACTCCCGCTCCTGCGCGTAGGCGAGCGAGTCCTCCAGGGCGGCGCGGCCGACGCCGAGGGCGCGCGAGGCGACCTGTAGCCGGCCCGTCTCCAGGCCCTTCATCATCTGGCCGAAGCCCTTGCCCTCCGCCCCGCCGAGGACACTGCCGGCGGCGGCGACGTACCCCTCGAAGGACAACTCGCAGCTTTCGACGCCCTTGTAGCCCAGCTTGGGCAGGTCGCGGGAGACGGTCAGGCCCGGTCCGTGCTCGACGAGCAGGATCGAGATGCCGCGGTGGGTCGGCGTGGCGTCCGGATCGGTCTTGCACAGCAGGGCGATGAGGCCGGAGCGGCGGGAGTTGGTGATCCACGTCTTCGAGCCGTTCACGACATATGTGCCGTCGTCCTGGTGGCGGGCCGTGGTGCGCATCGCCTGGAGGTCGCTGCCACCGCCCGGTTCGGTCAGCGCCATGGTGGCGCGCAGCTCGCCGGTCGCCATGCGGGGCAGATACGCGGCCTTCTGCTCCTCGGTCCCGTAGAGGGTGAGCAGCTTGGCGACGACGGTGTGGCCGCCCATGGCGCCCGCGAGGCTCATCCAGCCGCGCGCGAGCTCCTCGGTGATCAGAACGTAGGCGGGCATGGAGACCGGGGTGCCGCCGAACTCCTCGGGGACGGCCAGCCCGTAGATGCCCATCTCCTTCATCTGCTCGATGAGGGCTTCCGGATAGGTGTTGGAGTGCTCCAACTCCTGTACGACCGGCTTGACGTGCTTGTCGACGAAGTCGTGCACGGTCTCGACCACGAACCGCTCGTCGGTGTCCAGGGCGTCCAGGGTGCTCACGGGGCCTTCTCCTCTGCTTCTTGCTGTCTTGTCGCGATGTCCGGGGAGGCGGGTAGGGGGAGCTGGGCGTCAGATCGTGCCCGCTGCGCGGAGGCCCGCGATCTGCTCGGCGGTGCGTCCCCGCTCGGTCAGGAGCCGTTCGGTGTGCTCGCCGAGGGCGGGGACCGGGTCCATCCGGGGGGCGATTCCGGCCAGGTCGGCCGGTGGCCGCAGCGCCTGGACGGGGCCGCCGGGCGTGCCGACCTCGTGCCAGCGCCCACGCCCCGCGAGCACCGGGTGGTCGAGGAACTCGGCGACGTCGTTGACGCCGGCGTTCGCGATGCCCGCCGCGTCGAGCGCCTCGGCGGCGTCGGCGCCCTCGCACTGCTGGAAGCGCTGGGCGATGATGACGTTCAGCTCGTCGCGGTGGGTGACGCGGACGGAACCGGTGGCGAAACGCGGGTCGTCGGTCAACTCAGGGCGTTTCAGGAACTGTTCGCACAGGGCGCGCCACTCGCGTTCGTTCTGTACGGAGATCAGGATCTGCTTGCCGTCGCGTGCGGTGTAGGCGCCGTACGGGGCGATGGTGGCGTGCTGGGTGCCGATGCGCGGCGGCTGCGTTCCGCCGTAGCGGGTGTAGTTGGCGGGCTGGCCCATCCACTCCGCGAGCGCCTCGAACAGCGACACCTCCACGGCGTGCGCGACGCCCGTGGTGGCACGGGTGAACAGGGCGGTGAGGACGCCGGTGTAGGCGTACATCCCGGCGGCGATGTCGGCGATCGACACGCCCGCCCGCGCGGTCTCCTCGGCCGTGCCGGTGAGGGAGACCAGACCGGTCTGGCACTGCACCAGCATGTCGTACGCCTTGCGGTCGGCCCAGGGCCCGTCGGTGCCGTAGCCGGAGACGGTGCACGGGATCAGGCGCGGATACTTCGCGGTCAGGGTCGCGGCGTCGAGGCCCAGGCGGGCGGCGGCGCCGGGGCCGAGGTTCTGCACGAACACGTCGGCGTCCGCGAGGAGTTCGTCGAGGAGCTCGCGTCCGGCCGGCGACTTCACGTCGAGGGTCAGTGACTCCTTGCCGCGGTTCAGCCAGACGAAATAGCTCGACTCGCCGTGCACCGTGGTGTCGTAGCGGCGGGCGAAGTCGCCGCCGTCGGGCCGCTCCACCTTGATGACGCGGGCGCCGAGGTCGGCCAGTTGGCGTGTGGCGTAGGGCGCGGCCACGGCCTGTTCGAGGCTGACGACGGTGATCCCGGACAGCGGGTGCCGCGGCGGTGCGGTGGCACGGTCGGTCGTCCCGGTCATGCGGTGACCTCCAGGAGCGGGAGTGGTCATGTGGGCGCGCGAGGTGGCCGACAGTCGGCTGCTTCGCACCGACTGACATCATGGGTCTTCATGGCAATGCTCGGGAAATAGCAAATCGTGATGCCGCCATGCGCGGCGCGGATGGCAGGCGAGGGGCGGGGCGCGGTGGACATCAAACAGCTCAAGGCGCTGGTGACGGTGGCCGAGGTCGGCAGCGTCACGCGGGCCGCGACGGTCCTGCACCTGGTGCAGCCCGCCGTCACCCGCCAGATCCGCACCCTGGAGGAGGAGTTGGGCGTCGCCCTCTTCGAGCGGACCCGGCAGGGCATGCGGCCGACCCAGGCCGGATCGGCCGTCGTGGAGCGGGCCAGGCGCGCGCTGCACGAGCTGGAGCGCGCCCGCGCGGAGGTGCGGCCCACGCCCGGCGAGGTGTCCGGCATCGTGACCGTCGGCCTGCTGGAGAGCACCCTCGAACTGCTCGCGGAACCCCTGGTGACGTCCATGCACGAGGCCCATCCGGGCGTGCAGCTGCGGGTGATGACCGCGTACTCGGGCCATCTTCAGCAGTGGCTCGACGACGGCGACCTCGATCTGTCGCTGCTCTACAACCTCGACAGTGCGCCCTCCCTGAACGTACGGCCCCTGGTGCGCGAGCGGCTGTGGGTGGCGGCCCCGCCGTCGGCCGGGCTACGCGCCGAGCGGCCCGTGCCGTTCGCAGAGGCGGCGGCGCGCCCGCTGGTGATGCCGACATCTGGGCACGCGCTGCGCGCGCTCATTGATTCGGCCGCGGCCCGCGCCGGTGTTCGCATCGAGGTGGCGGCGCAGACCAACTCGATGCCCGTACAGAAGCAGCTCGCCCGGGCCGGACACGGCTGGACGGTGCTGCCCGGCGTGGGCATCGCCGAGGATGTCGCGGCGGGGGAGCTCAGCGCCGCGCCGCTGTGCGAGCCCGCCGCGTGGCGTTCCATCGTGCTCGGCACACCCCGCACCGGCCGCACACCACCCGCCGTGAACGTCGTAGCGCAAGAGCTGGTGCGACAGGTCAACGCCGCGGTGGAGAGCGGCAGATGGCCCTCGGCACGGCTCCCCGAGGCGGAGGACCAGACACCGGATGTGCCCCGGGTGCCATGCGCCCGACGCATGGACACATCATGAATTTCTATTGTTCCGCATCCCGCATCAGCGCTCATGATGAGTGGCGTTTCGAGCCGCCCGACCAACGCCTGACGAGCACTGAGTACGGAGACGCCACGGATGAGCCAGACACCGGCCACGAGCCCACCCTCCCGCGTCACCGCGAACGTCGTGCGCGGCTGCCTGGGCAACCTCATCGGCGGCTGGCTGCTCGGCGCCCACGCGGACCGGTTCGGTCGGCGGCGAGTCCGGCCCCAGTGCCTCGTATCTCTCCGAGGTGGCACCGCCCGGTCGGCGCGGTTTCTACTCCAGCTTCCAGTACGTGTCGATTGATGTACCTGCGGCGCACCATGTACACCACCTACCTCCAGAAGTACCTGGTGAACACCGGGGGCATCCCCAACTCGACCGGGAAGGTGCGTGCCCTGGGCGTCGCCCTCACGGACACCCGTCCCTCAACGGAAGGCAAGCCCCAGCATGGAACCCGCCGCCTCCACACCACCCCTCAGCTCCTACGTGGAGTCGTGGGCGCCCTCCGCGACGACCGACGATGACGCCCTGCCCTCGGGCCCGGCCGCCGCACTCTCGGCCGTCCTCGACCTGCCCGAGCCGGCCGCTAAGGCGGGTGACGCGCTGCCGCCGCTGTGGCAGTGGCTGTACTTCCTGGAGTGGCCCGCACAGCACGAACTCGGCCCCGACGGACACCTCGCCGACGCCCGCTTCCTGCCGCCGATCCCCGACCGGCAGCGCATGTTCGCGGGCGGCCGGGTGAGCGTCGAGGAGCCGCTGCGCCTCGGCGAGCCGGCCGAACGTGTCTGCAGCCTCGCCTCCGTCACGCCCAAGAGTGGCCGCAGCGGCGAACTGCTCTTCGTCACCGAGCGCCGCGAGTTCCGCCAGGCGGGCCGCACCTGCCTCGTCGAGGAACAGGACATCGTCTACCGCTCAGGACGCAGCGCGGCGGCCGGCCACCCCACCACGGTCGACAGCGCCACCCTCCCGCACTCCGAGGCCCCCTGGCAGCTGCGGGACCAGCCGGACGAGCGTGAGCTGTTCCGGGTGAGCGCGCTGACCGCCAACGCCCATCGCATCCACTACGACGCCCCGTACTGCCGCGACGTCGAGGGCTACCCCGGCCTCGTCGTCCACGGCCCGCTGCTCGCGCTCCTGATGCTGGACCTGGTGCGCCGCAACGCGCCCGAACGGCAGATCGGTTCGCTCTCCTACCGCCTGCACCGGCCCGTCTTCGCCGGGGAACACCTGTTGGCCACCGGAACGCCGACGGACGAGGGCCGGGGCGCCCAACTCGGCGTCGCCACCCACCGGGAGGCGCGGCACGCCTCCGCGAAGGTGACCTTCGTATGACGGACGTGACCGAGGCCGCCGACGCATCCGACGCCTCCGACGGCCGCGAGGCGATCGCCGCCGCGCGGAGCTTCCTCTTCGTCCCCGGCGACCGCCCCGACCGTTACGCCAAGGCCCACAACTCCGGCGCCGACCTGGTCATCATCGACCTGGAGGACGCGGTCGCCCCGGCAGACAAGGACGAGGCGCGCGCCCACGTCGCAGCCTGGCTGGCCGCGGGCCACCGGCCGGTCGTACGGATCAACGCCCCCGGAACTCCCTGGGCCGAGGCCGACCTGGCCGTGGCGGCGGAGCACGGCTGCCCGGTGATGGTTCCCAAGTCCGAGGATCCGGCGGCCCTTTCGGAGATCGCGGCACGGACGGCCGGCCGCTGCCCGCTCGTCGCACTCATCGAAACGGCGCGCGGGGTGCTGCGCGCCCACGAGGTGGCCCAGGAGCCGGGCGTGGTGCGCCTCGCCTTCGGCAACGTGGACCTCGCCTCCGACCTCGGTGTCGCGCACGACGACCACCTCGCGCTGGCACACGCACGGTCCCAGGTGGTGCTCGCGGCCGCGGCCGCCGGCCTGTGCCCGCCGATCGACGGAGTCACCACCGCCGTACGGGACACGGACACCCTCACCGGCGACGTCACGCACGGTCGCCGCCTCGGCTTCGCGGGCAAGCTGTGCGTCCACCCGTCCCAACTGCAGTCCGTCGCCGCGGGGTTCACGCCAACCGACGCCGAACTGTCCTGGGCTCGAGCCGTACTTGCCGCGGGCGACGCGGTCACCACCGTCGACGGCCAGATGGTCGACAAGCCGGTCCTGGAACGCGCCCGACGACTCCTCACGCCGGCCGGGCGGGCTGAGTCACGGCAACTCGTGGGCCTGCTTGATGTGTTGCACGCCGTAGTACCTGGCAATGCAGGCAGCGGGCCACTTCGCCTTCCCGCCGTGACGGAACGGCTCCGTCATCTTGCTCTGCGGAAGCCGTTTGTACGGCAGGACCTGAGCGCCGGCCGCGGCCTGACCGCTCATCCAGCGATCCTGGCGGTCCCAGTCCCGGGCGTGCGACTGCATGGTGGACCCGAGGCCCGCGAGTGACACCGCCAGGGCGACGCACACGACGGCGTACAGCACACCCCCGGCGGCCAGGACCGGCGCCGTCCGCCGGACACGGCCCCGCGCGGCGTGCCCGGCGAGGGCGCCGACGTAGACGAGGAGCAGGAGGTAGAGCAGCAGGTAGTCGTTCCACAGGCGGGTCGACGTCGCCACGTGGTGCTTGAACACGGGGTACGTGATGACCGTGCACACGTAGCCGGCGACCAACAGCGCGCAGATGCCCGCGAGAAGGACCGGCACGTGCCTCTTCGTGAGGGACGCGCGGCTCATGAGGCCGGGGGACATCACACCCAGGACGACACCCACCACGACGGCTCCCAGGTACCACCATGTCGTGAGCAGCGTGGCGGAGATCTCGGCGAATCCGTGCAGGGCGCCGAGCAGGGAGTCGGGGGTGAACATCGTCGATGCGTGCTTGCGCTCCCGGCGGCGCTGGGCGCCGGGGGAGGTGTAGAGGATCAGCGTGCCGATCACGATGCTCGCGATACCGGCCGCGCAGCACAGGCGCAGGAACCGCCGCCGAGCTTCGGGGAAGACACGTCCGCTGATCAGCAGCGCACACCCCAGGACGGTCGCCGTGACGACGCTCGTCTCCTCCGACAGAAGCCCCAGGGACACACCCGCGAGGACGACGGCGCCCAGTGCGAGCACCCTGCCCCGTCGCGTCGTCGCCAGCAGCACGGGGACGGCCATCGCGCACGCGAACACCGGGGGCAAGGTGTGCGAGACGGAGGCGGCAGGCCAGTAGAACGTCTTGTAGGTGTTGGGTGAACCGAACAGGAACAGGGCCGTCACCATCGACGCCACCAGAAGCGGGACACCCCGTGGAGCCCGCAGCCGCGCGGCGCGCAGGACGGCGACGGTGAACGCCCACAGGAGCCCGAGGACGAGCGCACCGGTGACCGGCGCGAACCACTGCTGACCGGCCTCACCGAAGCGCGCATACGCCCACACCAGCAGGGCGTTGACGATCCGCCCGTTGTCGTGGAGGTAGAACTTGCCCACCATCGCGGAGAGTCCGCCGTGGTGGGCCACCGGCAGGAAGCACCAGTCATCCCCGCCGGTACGCACGAGGCGGGCGTTCCACGCCGCGTAGACGAACACGGCGATCGGCAGCAGGGAGAGCAGTCCCAGCGGTGCGGCCGTCCGCCACCATGCCGCCCGTGGTCCGGCAGCGTCGTCGGTGTGCCGGTCCTGAACAGCCTTCTCCGGTGCGTGCACCACAGGCTGCCTCCTTCCCCATTGAGCGTCGGGAAGAATGTTTCCCTACACGAAAATACGGTTTGCGGTCGGCCGGCGAGCGGTTCCGCAGGTCGGCCTGATCGAAAGATATCGCGGCACGGGTGGCTCTCGGCGCGTTCGGCCCAGCCTTCTTACCGTTGTCTTGACCTGATGCGTCATGGTGGTGACCTGGTCGTAAATGCTGGACTCACACCTGCCGGGGTGGCGAATGGAAGCGTGTCAGATCTCAGTTGTCGTGCCGTGCTTCAATGAGGAAGAAGTGATCAACACATTTCACTGTGCGTTGATGGAAGTCCTGGAAGGGACGGGGCGCTCCTTCGAGATCTGTTACGTCGACGACGGGAGCCGCGACACCACCCGCGCCCAACTGCGCGCCCTGGCCGCAGAGGACAAGCGTGTTCGCTATACGTCCTTCAGCCGGAATTTCGGCAAGGAAGCGGCCATGCTCGCGGGTCTTCGCATGTCCTGCGGTGAGTCCGTGGCCCTCATGGACGCCGACCTGCAACACCCTCCAGGGCTGCTTTACCGGATGCTGGAACTGCGCCGACACGGCTACGACCAGGTCGTCGCCCGCCGTGACCGCTCCGGCGAAGGGCTGCTGCGCAGGAGCGTCAGCTCGGCGTACTACCGGGCCATGGGGCGTTGCATGGACGTGGACGTCGTCGACGGCGAGGGGGATTTCCGGCTGCTGTCGCGCCGCGCCGTGGACGCGGTGCTCGCCCTGCCGGAGGCCAACCGGTTCTCGAAGGGCATCTTCTCGTGGATCGGCTTCGACACCGTCAGCTTCACCTACCACAATGTCAACCGCGCGGCGGGCCGGTCGAAATGGGGCGGTCGACGGCTGCTCAACTACGGCATCGACGGGCTGATCTCCTTCAACGGCCGACCGCTGCGGCTGGTCATCTACGGGGGCCTGGGGCTCGCCTTCGCGGCGTTCGCGTACGCCCTGTGGATCGCCGCGGATGTGGTCATGCACGGAGTCGACGTCCCCGGATTCGCCACCTTGCTGATCGCCATTGTGGCCCTGGGTGGAATCCAGCTCGCCACCCTCGGCGTCATCGGTGAATACGTCGGCCGCATCTACGGCGAGACAAAGCGCCGCCCGCCTTATGTGGTGCGAGAGACCGAAGAGAGCGCACTGGGGGAAAGCTGCGCCGCCGCCTCCGGAATCGAGCCTCCGCTTACCGTCGATACGATCGTGCGACCCAAGGACCCGGCCCGCGGAAAGGCCACCCTTCGTACCTTTCGGCAGTTCGTGACCTTCGGGTTGATCGGAATTGTCAACACGGCCGTGTATATGGCCGTGTACGTGTCGCTGAACCGCCTGATCCCGTATCTGGTAGCCCACGTCATCGGGTTCATGGTCAGCGTCATCGGTTCCTTCCTACTGAACAGTTACCTCACCTGCCGCACGAAGCCGACCTGGCGGGGCTTCTTCCGATTCCCCCTGTCGAGCCTCGTGAACCTGGTGTTCAGCGGCATGCTCCTCTACCTCGGCGTGCACTCCCTGGGGATGGGGAAGAACGTCACGGCGCTGCTCGCCGGTGTGCTGGCCACGCCCCTCTCGTTCGTGATCGCCCGCTGGGCCATCGACTCCGGCAGCGAGCCCGCCCGGCAGCAGGAGCCCAACTGGCCGCCGATGACGGACAGTTCGGCTGACGTCGTGAGACAGAAGGAGCACCAGAACCTGTGAGCCGAGGGCCCTTCGCCCGCCGCTCAGTCCGTGGCCGCTTCGCGGGCGGTGAAGCCGATGACCGCGCCGCCGCCTTCGCGTCGTGCGGCGAAGGGCACGCCGCCGTGGGCGGTCGCGACCTCCCGCACGATGGAGAGTCCGAGGCCGGAGCCGGGGCTGCTGCGGGCGGCAGGGGCCCGGTAGAAGCGGTCGAAGATGCGTTCCGTGTCGACCTCGGCGAGGCCGGGGCCCCGGTCGAGGACCTCCATGCGGACGCCGGTGCCCGGGATGCGGGTGACGGCGATCTCGATGGGGGTGGTGCCGTCGAGGTCGAACTTGGCGGCGTTCTCGACCAGGTTGGTCAGGGCGCGCTGGAGCTGGGTGGGTCGGCCCGTGATCGTCGTGTCGGGTTCCGCGCGGACCGTGATGGTGCGGCCGGTGCGGCGGCGGGCCAGGACGGCGACGTCCTCGGCGATCTCGGCGAGCGACACCTCGACGGGTGATTCGTCGTCCTGATGGCCCGCCGCGAGGTTCACCAACTCGTTGACCAGATCAGTCAGTTCGCGGGACTCGTCGGTGAGGTCGGCGACGAGCTCGTCGCGGGACGCGGGCGGGAGTTCGTCGATGCGGCGCAGGAGGGAGATGTTGGTGCGCAGCGAGGTGAGGGGTGTGCGCAGTTCGTGGCCCGCGTCCTGGGCGAGGCGGCGCTGGTCCTCCTTGGAGCGGGCGAGCCGGCCCAGCATGCGGTCGAAGGAGCGGCCCATGCTGCCTACTTCGTCGCGGCCGGTGACCGGGACGGCGACGTCGAGCTGTCCGGTGGAGGCGACGCGTTCGGCGGTTTCGGCGAGGCGGACGAGGCGTGAGGTGATGCGGCGCGCCAGCCACCAGCCGAACAGGCCCGCCGCGAGGACGACGGCCGCGGCGAACAGCAGGGTGCGTTTTTGCAGTTCCTTCAGGAGGTCCTCGGTGTCGCTGAATTCCTGGGCCACCTGGACGGCGCCGCGGCCATTGCCGAGCGCGACCGTCGCCACCCGGTACTCGTCGTCGCCGACCTGTACGTCCTTGTCCTCGATGTGGGTGCCGGCGGTGTTCGTGTCGGCGATCCGGCGGGCGCCGGAGTCGACCGGGAGCGGCGGGCTGCCCTTGTCGATGATCGTGCCGCCGGGGCCGAGGACCTGGACGTCGGTGCCGACGGGGCGCGTCAGATCGTCGCGGGGGCCGTCGTGGTCCGGATCGCCGGAGGTGAAGTCCTCGGGCGTGAGGGTCTGCTGGCGCACCTGCGCGCGCAGGTCGTGCACGACCTCGTCGAACACCGCCTCCTGGTCGACACGGACGAGCCGCGCGGCGGAGTCGTAGGACAGGACACCGACCAGCGCCGTGACACCGGCCGCGACGAGGGCGAACGCTATGGCGAGCGTCGTGCGCAGGCTGCGGGCCCGCCACCGCCTGCGGCGGCGGCCGTCGGGAACGCCTGTCTCCTCGCCGCTCCCGGCGCCCTCGAGGTCCCGCATCTCATGCCTCCCGCAGGACGTATCCGACGCCCCGCACGGTGTGGAGGAGGGGCGGGCCCTCGGGCTCGTCGACCTTGCGGCGCAGATAGCCGACGTAGACGGCGAGGTTCTTGGAGCCGGGACCGAAGTCGTAGCCCCAGATGCGGTCGTAGATGGTGGCGTGGTCGAGGACGATGCCGCTGTTACGGGCGAGGAGTTCGAGGAGGTCGAACTCGGTGCGGGTGAGTTCGAGTTCGCGGCTGCCCCGCCAGGCGCGGCGGGCGGCGGGGTCGATGCGCAGGTCGGCGGCGGTGATCTGGTGGTCGGCCGGTGCGCCGGATTCGTCGGGTGGCGGGGTGGTGCGGCGCAGGAGGGCGCGCAGCCGGGCGAAGACCTCCTCTACGTCGAAGGGCTTCGCCACATAGTCGTCGGCGCCCGCGTCGAGCCCCGCGATCCGGTCCGGGGTCTCGACGAGGGCGGTGAGCATCAGGATCGGGGTGCGGTCGCCCTCGGCGCGCAGCACGCGGCAGACCTGGAGGCCGTCGATGCCCGGCATCATCACGTCCAGGACGAGGATGTCGGGCCGTGCGCGGTGCGCGGCGGCCAGGGCCTCGACGCCGTCGGCGACGGCGGTGACGGTGTAGCCCTCCAGGGTCAGGGCGCGCTCGAGGGCGTGCCGGATCGCCCGGTCGTCCTCGGCGAGCAGCACCGTGGGCGCGGCGGGCGTCACGGACGACGGGGCGGCTGGGGAAACGGCTCGTTGCGACACATGCCCCAGTCTGCCCCCCGTGGCCTGCCCGGATCGATCGCTCGGCCGCCGACCGGAGGGCTTCTTACCCGCCTCTCACCGGCGGGGGACGGCCCCCTTACCCACGGCACGCAGGCTGTCACCGATGTCGAGTGATATCGGGAACGGTACGGGCTCGCACCGTGCGCCCGCCGAGGAAGGCATTTGCACATGAAGATCGCGTTCCTGCTGCACAACGCGTACGCCATAGGCGGAACGGTGCGCACCACGCTCAACCTGGCCGCCGCGCTCGTCGAGCACGGCGGCCACGAGGTGGAGATCGTCTCGTTGTCACGGCACCGGGCGAACCCCCGCTTCTCGGTCGACCCGCGGATCACGCTCGTACCGCTGGTGGACTCGCGGGCGGACAGCGAGGACACCCGTCTGGCGGAGTTCGGCAGGCCCGCGCAGGACTTCCCGGCCGCCGAAAAACGCTACAAGCAGTACACGCTCCTGCACGACCAGCGGGCACGGGAGTACCTGGAACAGCACTGCGACGCGGATGTCGTCATCGGCACCCGGCCCGGCATCAACGTCTACCTGTCCATGTGGGGCCCCAAGCGGGCACTGCGGATCGCGCAGGAACACCTGCGGCACGACGCGCACAGCAAGAAGCTGCGGGCCGTCCTGCGCCACCACTACCGCTCCCTCGACGCGGTGGTGACGATGACGGAGGCGGACGCGCAGGTGTACCGGCAACGGATGTCGCTGCCCGGTGTCGGCGTCCGGTGCGTGCCGAACATCGTGCCGTCGGTGCCCGTCCCGGCCTCCGACGGCACGTCGAAGATCATCGCGGCGGCGGGCCGCCTCGCCCCCGGCAAGCGCTACGACCTGCTCCTCGAGGCGTTCTCCGCGGTGTCGGCGCAGGCACCCGACTGGGAGCTGCGGATCTACGGCGCCGGGGGAGAGGAGCAGCGGCTGCGCGAGATGATCGCCGGCCTCGGCCTGACCGGCCGGGCCCGCCTGATGGGCGCGGTCACGCCGATCGAGCCCGAGTTCGCCCGCGCCTCCCTGGTGGTCAGCGCCTCCGACGCCGAGTCCTTCGGGATGACCCTGGTCGAGGCCATGCGCTGCGGCGTCCCGGTCATCAGCACGGACGCGCCGCTCGGCCCCGGCGAGATCATCACCGACGGCGTCGACGGACGGCTCGTCCCGGTCGGCGACGCGCGTGCGCTCGCGGCGTCCATGCTCGACCTGATCGCCGACGAGGCGGGCCGCAAGGAGATGAGTGCTGCCGCCCTGGCGTCCGCACACCGCTACGACCCGGCCCCGGTCGTGGAACGCTACGACACCCTCTTCGCGGACCTCCGGGCGTCCCGGCGCGCCCGCACCTGGCAGCGGTTCACCGCACGTACGGCCAACTGGGCCCGCAGGAAGGCCCGTTCGGTGCGCGGTGCGCCGTCCGGCGGCGACAGCGCTTCCCCCGGTGGACGCCGCGGCTCGGGCGCACAGGGCGCCGCGCGGCCCCGACTGCCGTAGCTCCTCCGACACACCTCGTCTGTGTATTGCGGGGTATTGCGGGCGTTCGCCCTGGACGTCGCGGAGCCGCTCTCCGGACGGACGCTGACGGGCGTGTGACGGCTCGACCCGGGCCCTGCCGGCCCGGGTCCGCTCGGGCCGTTCCCGAACCGCTCGCGCCCATCATGGCCGCCCTCCCCCGCGTGCCGGTGGGCGCGAGCTTCCGCGGGGCGGGTGGTGGGTCGACCTGTCGGTGGCGGCCCACCACCCGCCCCGCACCCATGTCCGGGTCACCGCCCCCGCGCCGCCCGCGCCGAGCCGTGTGGCTTCGTGCCCGGCGTCGTGTCCTGCGGGAACGTCAGCTGCCTGCCCATCCACTCCATCGCGGGGCCGATCTCCCGGCGCCAGGTCGTGAAGTGGTGGCTGCCGTGCGGCAGGACGATCCGTGCCGATGTCATCGGCGGCCTGACGGCCTTCAGGAACCGCATCGTCGGCCCGTAGCCCGGCTCGCCCTGCCGGGAGGTCGCCGCCAGGACCGACACCCGCGGCACCGGAAGATGCCGCAGACGCCACACCAGATCGTGTCCCAGCCGGCGACGCCGCGCGTCCGGCCCACTCCCGAACAGGCTGCCGGTCGTCAGGTCGTCGGTCACCCGGTAGTCGGCGGACAGCGCGGCCGCGGATGAGTACACCTGCGGGTCGCGCAAGGCGAGTTGGAGGGCGCAGGAGCCGCCCGAGGAGTAACCGAGCGCGCCCCACGCACTGGCGTCGTGCCCCACCCGGTAGGCGGACTTGAGCGCCTCGGGCAGGTCCTTGGTGAAGAACGTCTCCGCCTTCGGGCCGCCCGGTACGTCCACGCACTCGGTGTCGCGCGGCGGCGCGATGGTGGGCCGGACCATCACCACCACCGTCGGCTGCATACGGCCCGACGCCTCCAACCGGCCCGCGGTCTGCGGGACATGGAGGAACCGGGCGAGGTTGATGATGCCGCCCGGGTAGCCGCTGATCGCCACCATCACCGGGAAACGCTGCCGGTGGTACTGGTGCTGGAAGTACTGCGGAGGCAGGTACACGAACGCGGGGTTGATGGCATGCGTGCGCCGCCCGAAGATGCGCACCGACTCGACACGTCCCGCCTTCCCCGGCGGCCCGGCGGGCAGCCCCGGCACCTGGTCGAGGCCCTGCGGCCCGGCGGGCCGCACGAGGCCACCGCTCCCCGCGTACACACGGGGCCCGACACCCCCGTCCGTGACCCGCGCGGGTGTGGTGGGGACATGGCCCAGCAGCTCGCCCCACGAGCCGTAGAAGTCGAAGTACGCGTTCACCGAGACCGCGCACGCCGCGAGGAGCGCCAGCTGAGTCACCACGATGACGCCGAGTCGGCCCAGCACGGCCACCGTGCCGCGCCGGGCCAGCCGTGGCCATGCCCACACCGTGACCCCCACGCACATCAGCGCCAGCAACGCCGTCGCGCACTCCACCGGCCGGCCCGTCAGGCCCATCGTTCCTCCACCCCTCCCCGGGGTCGTGTGCAAAAAGCCGCCACGCGGCAGCCTCCACCGGGAAAGAGGCCCGGACGCCGAGCCGGGTTGGCGGCGCCGCACATTCTTACCCTCCTCCTCACCTGCCCTTACTCCGCTGATGACTGGCGGGCCTACGCTCAGCGGCCGTGACACCTCGCCCTGCCGCCATCGCCGGTCATACCTGCCTGTTCATCGGGCTCGTCGACATCGCGACGGCCGTCTCACCGCACATGCGCGCAAGCCGGATCGAACGCCTCGCGCCCTACGTCCCCGGCCTCACCGAAGACGTGGCACGCGCCGCCGCTCTGGTCTCCGGCGTCCTCCTCGTCCTGCTCGCGCGCGGCCTGCGGCGCCGCAAACGGCGCGCGTGGGAGGCGGCCGTCGCCCTGCTCGCCGTCAGCGCCCTGGTGCAGGCACTGCGCCACCACGCGTTCGTCGCGGCCGCCGTCTCCGCGCTGCTGTGCGCCGCACTCGTATTGCTGCGGGGCGAGTTCCGCGCCCTGAGCGATCCACGCGGGCGCGCCCGCGCCCTGGGGAACCTGCTGCTGCTCGGCACCATCAGCGTCGGCCTCGGCCTGCTCATCGTCGGCGTGCGCGCCGACCACGAGGCAGGTCACGGCATCTCCCTCGTCGACCGGATCAAGCAAGTCGCGTACGGCCTGGTCGGCATGGCGGGCCCGCTCACGTACGACAACGACCGGATCGGCGACGCCGTGAGCATGTCCCTGCTCGCCCTCGGACTGCTCACCGCCTCCACCACGGTCTACCTGGCGCTGCGCCCCGTCCGCCTCGAACCGGGCGACAGCGACGCACGGGTGCGCGCCCTCCTCGCACGCGAGGGGCGACGGGACTCGCTCGGCTACTTCGCGCTCCGCGGCGACAAGGGCGTCCTGTTCTCGGCCACCGGGAAGGCGGCCGTCGCCTACCGCGTCGTCTCCGGAGTCGCGGTCGTCGGCGGCGACCCCCTCGGCGACCCGGAGGCCTGGCCCGGCGCCATCAAGGAGTTCCTCGACCGGTGCGCCCGGCACGCCTGGACGCCCGCCGTCATGGGCTGCAGCGAATTGGGCGCCCAGATCTGGATGCGCGAAGGCGGCCTCAAAGCCCTGGAGCTGGGCGACGAGGCCATCGTCGACTGCGCCGACTTCAGCCTCGCGGGCCGCTCCATGCGCAACGTACGCCAGATGGTCAACCGCATCGAACGCAGCGGCTATTCATGCCGGGTACGCCGCGTGCGCGAGCTCTCCGACGACGAGAAGCAGCAACTGCGGGAGGCCGCCGCGGCCTGGCGGGGCAGCGCCACCGAACGCGGATTCTCCATGGCGCTGGGCCGCTTCGGCGACCGCGCCGACAGCGACTGCGTGGTCGTCACCGCCCACCAGCAAGACGCCGACGGAACCCAACACGTCCGCGCGCTCCTGCACTTCGTGCCCTGGGGTGAGGACGGCCTCTCCCTCGACCTGATGCGCCGCGACCGCACCGCGGAACCCGGCCTCAACGAACTCCTCATCGTCGCCGCGTTGCGTGAAGCACCCGGCCTCGGGATCGCCCGCGTCTCGCTCAACTTCGCCGTGTTCCGGGCAGCGTTGGCGCGCGGCGAGCGGATCGGTGCGGGGCCGGTCCTGAAGGGGTGGCGGGGGCTGCTCGTCTTCCTGTCGCGCTGGTTCCAGATCGAGTCCCTGTACCGCTTCAACGCCAAGTTCCGCCCGCAGTGGCAACCCCGCTTCGTCGTCTACCCGACCGCCCGCGACCTCCCGCGCATCAGCTGGGCATGCCTTCAGGCCGAAGCCTTCGTCGTGCTGCCGAAACCCGCGGAACGCCTACGCCAATGGGCACACCACCGCTCCGCGCAGACCCGCGACGAGCCGAAGGTGCGCAGGGCCTGGACGTAGGGGGAGGGCTGGACGCAGCACCTGTCGTGCGGTTCGGGCGGCCCCAGCCGTGACACCGATGGGGGCTCCCCGGCCGCCGACTGCCGGGGAGCCCCCTCTTGGGACTGCGCCGATCGGACGATGGGTGTTACACGCACCTGACGGTCCCTCACGTCGACCGAAAACCTGGGGACATCCGGGAATCCGGCACGCTAGCGTCGACGGGCATGGCCCCTACACTCGAACGCCCGCCGTTCCAGGCCGACGAGCGCACAGCGCTCATCGGATGGCTCGACCTCCAGCGCCGGATCCTGCGATGGAAGTGCGAAGGACTGAGCGAGGAGGACGCGCGCCGCAGCGTCGTCCCGACATCACCGGCGATGACGATGGCCGGTCTCATCAGCCACATGCGCTGGGTCGAACACACCTGGCTGGAAGTGCTGTTCCTCGGCGGCGACGAGACACGGAACCCGGCCTTCGGCGAATCGGACGACGACCCCGACTGGCGCACCGACGGCGTCCCCCTCGAGCAACTCCTGGTCGACTACGAGTCCCAGTGCGCCCGCAGCGACGAGATCGTGGCCACGGCCTCCCTCGACGACACCGGCCGCCACCCCAAGTACGGCGACGGCGAGCTGGATCTGCGCTGGATGCTCATCCACCTCATCGAGGAAACCGCACGCCACGCAGGCCACGCGGACATCGTGCGGGAGTTGATCGACGGGGCGAAGGGGTACTACTAGCCGGTCCCGCGGTCGTGGACACCCCACGTCACGGTGTGCCCAGCCAGGTCAGCGCGGCGACGGTGAGCGCCTCCACACCCGTGCTGAGGGTCGGCTCGATCTCGGGGGCGAAGTGCGGGGAGTGGTTGGCCGGGAGGTCGTCGAGCTTGCCGGCCTGCAGCGCGGCCAGGACGGTCCCGGTGTCGAGGCCGCCCCAGAACCAGAAGACGGTCGGCACCCCGAGCGCCTCGCCGAACACACCCACGTCCTCGCTGGCGCTGACCGGCGGCATGGGCATGATGCGCTGGTCCCCGAAGTGGCCGACGAACGCGGCCAGCGTGGTCGCGGTGGCGTCCGGGTCGCTGACCAGGGCGGGAACGCTCCCGGTCCAGGCGAGGTCGGGATCGCGGGTGGCACCGCCTGCCACGGCCTCGGCCCGGACGACGCGCTCGGTCGCCGAGCGGAGGAGGGCGCGGGTGGCCGCCGTGGTGGAGCGGATGTTGATGCCCAGCTCGGCGTCGTCGGGAATGATGTTGTCCTTCGTGCCGGCCTGAAGGCGGCCCACCGTGACGACCGCCGTCTCGGCCGGGGGCACCTCGCGGGCGACGACACCTTGCAGCCGGGTGACCACATGGGCGGCCATCAGGACCGGGTCGATGGCGGCCTCCGGGCGCGAGCCGTGCCCGCCGCGACCGTGCAGGGTGACATCGAGGGAGTCCGACGCGGCCATCACCGGGCCGCTGCCGTGACCGATGAACCCGGCGGGCAGCGGCCCCACATGCTGGCCCAGTACGACCTCCGGCACGGGAAAGCGCTCGAACAGCCCGTCGTCGACCATGCCGCGGGCGCCACACCCCAGCTCCTCCGCGGGCTGGAGGACAAGCAGCAGCGTGCCGCGCCACTGATCGCGCGTCCGAGCCAGCAGGGTCGCCGCTCCGATCAGGCACGTCGCGTGCATGTCGTGCCCGCACGCGTGCATCACCGGCACGTCCTTGCCCTCGCGGTCCACCGCGCGGGCGACGCTGGCGTAGGGCAGCCCGGTCTTCTCCTCCACCGGGAGCGCGTCGAAGTCGGCGCGCAGCATGACCACCGGCCCTTCGCCGTTGCGCACCACCCCGACCACCCCGGTCGTGCCGACGCCTTCGACGACCTCGTCGACGCCGACGTCCCGCAGCCGCCGCGCGAGGAGGCCGGCCGACCGCACCTCCTGGAGTGACAGTTCCGGGTGCTCGTGCAGGTCCCGGTAAAGGTCGGCCAGCTCGTCCCGAATCCCGTCGAGCCCTGCGACAACCGCGTGCGCCATGATCCAACCTCTCCACTCCGTATGGTCGGTTCAGTGTCACCCACCGGGGCGGCGAGAGCGGCGCAAGGGCGGCCCGTTCCGCCGCCGCGAGCGCGAGCGCGTCCGACGCCCGGCCGCGGGCCCTGAAGGATGATCGGGCTTCTGGTGCTCGCCGGGAGCGGCGAAATTGGGTGGACCGTTCCGGGCGGGTCGTGCGACGGTCCACGCATGCCGAGCGAGTTCGCGCCACCCGAGTCCGGCTTCGGGCCGGTCGCATCAATTGATTCCACCGACGGGACGCCCCTCGCCTACCGGCGGTTCGGTTCCGGCCCACCGATCGTCATGGTCCACGGCTCCGGCGGTGGACTGCACTCCTGGGAACCGGTGGCCGAACTCCTCGCCGACCGCTACGAGTTGTGGACGCCCGCCCGTCGCGGCTACGCCCCGAGCGGCCCGGGCCGCTCACCCAAGCGCTTCGCCGACGAAGTGGCGGACCTCGAGGCACTCATCACGATGATCGGCCGCCCCGTGCACCTGGCCGGCGTGTCCTACGGCGCCAACGTCGCCCTGCACGCGGCGGCGGCCGACCTTCCGGTTCGCTCGCTGGTGCTGTGGGAGCCGCCGTTGTACGCGGTGGGGGACGAACTGGCGCCCGTACTCGCGGAGTTCCAGGAACTGACCGCGAAGGGCGACCAGCGGTGCGCCGACCGGCTACTGGCCGAGAAGGTGGCCCGCATCCCTGCCGCACTCCTGGACATGATGGACGCCGGCGACCCGGACGACACCGATCCAGACACCGACCCAGACACCGAACCGAATGCCGAACCCGATGAGGCGTCCGGCTGGAGCCGCGACCTCGAATCGTTGATCGCCGATTCGTCGGACGTGGAACGCTGGTCCGATGTCACCGTCCCGACCCTGCTGATGCGGGGCGCCGACACCTGGGAACCGATGCCGTCGACCCTCGACCGACTCGCGACCGCGCTGCCCCAGGTCACGTACCGGACGTTCCCCGGCCAGATGCACTTCGCTCCGTCCCTGGTCCCGGACGCAGTGGCGGCGGAGATCGCCGCCTTCTTGCCACGCGTGTGAAGGGGGGAGCGCCTACGGGGCGACAGCGCGATTGAGGCTTGTCACCTCGTCGAGGCCCACGCCCGCTATTGGTTGGGGACGGACGGGCGTGCGCGCGAGGCCCCGGTGGCCAACAGGATCCCCGCCAATACGGCGGCCGAGGCCGCCGATCCTGCGGCCGTTGCCCGAACGCCCTGCGGCACGTCATCCACCGCTCTGCGCGTTCCGTCGTCCATCACGCACACGGTGCGCAGGGTGAGGAACTGGACGTCATAGTCCACCGCCCCTTTCAACTGCTCCCTGCATGGGTGGTTGTACGGAAACGGTGCCGAGTCCGCCCCGCCGTCCTGAGCCACCGCCACGGTCGACATCAGCCCCATGGCTCCCCATGAGTACGCGGCCGTGGTCGCGGCCGCGCAGGCGAAGGCGGCGGCCGCGACCGGACGGCGCCATCCATGTCCGGACCAGCGCGCGTCGCCTGGCAGGGCGACTCCGAGGCTCCGGAACAGTAGGAACAGGACCAGTACAACGGCAGCGAGAAACACCACCGGTATGAGGAGGATCAAGACGATCCTTTCTCCAGGGCGTCGCGGTCACGATGATCTGCGGCGCCGGGCTCGGCTCGTGCGTCGTGCGTCAGACCTTGCAGAACCCGAGGCCCTTGAGCGCCTCGTTGATCTGCTTGCCCTGGGCCTCTGTTGTCGTTACGTCCTTGTACGTGAAGCGTTGAGAGGCCAGCCGGTCCGGCCGCTTTACGCCCTCGCCGAAGGCGCCGCACTGGTTGCGTGCGGCGTCGATGGCCTTGTCCTCGTACTTCACGACCGCCGGATTGGCGGCCGCGAGCGCACGCAGCAGCGTGGCGCGCTTGGCACCCGTCGGTTCCGGCGGGATGACGAGAGGCTCTCCCGCAGGCTTTCCCTCTTCCACCTTGGCGACGCTCGGTTGGGGCGATACCGGTGTGGCGCTCGACTTGGCCTTGCCCTCGTTGGTGTTGTCGGCGGTGCAGCCGGTGAGCGCGAGGGCCGCGGCGGCGAGGATGCCGACGGCGGTGGTGGTGTAGCGGCGGTTCATGGTTCCCCCCATGACGAAGTGCTGACGGGGCATCATCGCTGATCTGCGGGGGATGTGTGAACTTTTGTGGTTGAGCTGTGCCGTACCGGCTGACCTATCGAAAGGCCCCTTCCTCCTCCGGCAGATACGTCACCTGTGGCCGACGTGTGCGCGGGTGGACGGTGACCTCGGCGGTCACCTCGTAGACCTCGGAGAGGAGTTGTGGGGTGAGTACCTCTTCCGGTGGGCCCGAGGCGATGACCTCGCCCGCGCGGAGGACGTACAGGCGGTCGCAGTAGTGGGCCGCCAGGTTGAGGTCGTGGAGGGCCACCAGGACCGTTGCGGGCAGGCGGCGCAGGGCCGAGAGGATCTCCAACTGGTGGCGGATGTCGAGGTGGTTGGTGGGTTCGTCGAGGACGAGGAGGGATGGTTGCTGGGCCAGGGCGCGGGCGATGAGGACGCGTTGGCGTTCGCCGCCGGAGAGGTGGGCGAAGGGGCGGTGGGCGAGGTCGGCGGCGTCGACAGAGGTGAGTGCCGTCGAGATCAGGGCGGCGTCCTCGGCCGTGTCGCCGGCCAGGAGGCGTTTGTGCGGGGCGCGGCCCATCGCGACGACCTCGCTCACCGTCAGGTCGACGTCCGCCCCCGCGTCCTGCACGACGGCGGCCACCGTCCGGGCCAGCCGGCGCACCGGCAGCGACCACGCGTCGGCGCCGTCCACGCGCACCGTCCCCGCGTCCGGACGCAGCACCCGGTAGACCGCCCGCAGCAACGTGGACTTGCCGCTGCCGTTGGGGCCGACGAGCCCGACCGTCTCGCCGGGACGGGCGGTCAGGGAGACGTCGTCGACGAGCCGTCGCACGCCCGCGGTGAGCGTGAGGTTCTCGACGTGGAGGTCGGCCGCCGTCATCCGACGCCTCCCGCGTACGTGCGCCGGGCGTCCCGGCGCATCAGCCAGAGGAAGAACGGGCCTCCGCACAGCGCCGTCAGCACACCGACCGGGACCTCCATCGGCGCGGCGACCGTCCGCGCTGCGACGTCCGCCCACACGAGGAACACCGCACCGCCGAGCGCGGCCGTCGGCAGCACGCGCCGATGGTCGCCGCCGACGAGCAGACGCACGATGTGCGGCAGCATCAGACCGACGAAACCGATCGGCCCGGCCGCCGCGACCAGCACGCCGGTGACGAGCGAGACAAGCACGAACATGCGCGCACGGAAGCGTGCCACGTCCAGGCCCAACGTCGTGGCGGCCTCCTCGCCCGCGAGCAGCAGGTTCAGGTTCGGCGCCTGCACCATGAGCACGCCGACCCCCAGGAGCAGGGCGAGCCCCGGCAGCCACAGTGAGCTCCAGGACACCCCGCCCAGACCGCCCAACGTCCAGGCGAGGACCGTGCGCGCCTCGTTGCCGCTGTCCGTGGTGAGCAGCAGCAGATTGAGCAGCGCGCTGAGAATCGACGCGACCGCCACACCGGAAAGGATCAGCCGGCCGGACGTGATGCGTCCGCCCGTACGCGCGGTGGCGTAGACGAGCACGAGCGCGCCGAGTGCCCCCGCGAACGCGGCCGCCGACAGCGACATCGCCCCGAACACGCCGATGCCGAACACGATGACCGCGACCGCGCCGAGCGAGGCACCGGAGGAGACACCGAGGAGGTACGGCTCGGCGAGCGGGTTGCGCACCAGGGCCTGGAGCGCGGTGCCGACGACCGCGAGCCCCGCCCCGGTCATCGCGCCCAGCAGCACACGTGGCGCCCGCACGTTCAGCACGATCGTCTCCCGCGCCCGCGACCAGTCCGCGTCCCCCCACCAGTCGGCGCCGAGCGCGTGCGTGACGATGCCCCACACCTCACCGGGCGGCACACGCACCGAGCCGATGGCGAGCCCGGCGGTGAGGGAGACGAGGAGCAGGGCGGTGAGCAGGGTGAGTGTGGCGGTCAGGCGCGCTCCCTGTCCCAGGAGAGCCCCCTGTCCTGGGCGCGCTCCCTGTCCCGGGCGTCGCCGCCGCACGTCCGTCGCTTGCTCGTCGGCCACCACGGGCGCCCTCACTTGAAGCTCTCCGGGTGCAGCCCGCGCGCCAGGCCCTCCACCGCGTACGCGGACCGGACCCCGACCAACGTCGCGGTCAACGGCAGCACCACGAACCGCTCGTGCTTGATGGCCGGGACGTCCGCGAGCGCGGGCTGCGCGAGCAGGTACCGCTTCTTCTGCTCGACGCTCTTGTCGCCCGCGTAGTCGTAGATCGCGATGACCTCCGGCCTGCGGGCGACCACCTGCTCCCAGGAGACGTCGCCGAACACGTCGTCCAGATCGGCGAAGACATTGCGACCGCCCGCCTGGTGGATGAGCTGCGTGCCGAGGCCCTTGCCGCCGGCGGTGAAGGCGGACTTGTCGCCGCTGTCGTACACGAACACGGGGACGGCCGGCTCGCCCCGCACGGCGGCGTTCGCCTCGGCGACCCGTGCGCGCAGGTCGGACACGAGGGCGTCGGCGCGGTCGGAGACCCCGAAGATCTTGCCGATGGCACGTATCTCGGCGTAGGTGTCCCGCATGGTCACGTTCTTCTCGCCGCAGTACTCGCGGTTGAGGTACGTGTCGATGCCCGCGTCGGCGAACGCCTTGCGCGAGCGGCCCTCCTTCTCGTCGAACGCGCTGGAGTAGCCGCCGTAGACGAAGTCGGGTTCGGATTCGAGGACCTTCTCGAACGAGGGTGCTCGCGCGGCCAGTTGGGGAACGGACTCGTAGTCCTTGCGCAGGCTCGGCAGGACGGCGGAGTCGGGGAACGACGTGCCGACCATGCGGTCCTTCAGGCCGAGGGCGAGCATGAGTTCCGCCGGATGCTGATGGATGGTCACCACGCGGGACGGCGGCTTGTCGTACGTCGTCTTGACGCCGCAGTCGTCGATGGTGACAGGGAAGCCCTTTGTGATCGACGACTGCGGGCCGTCGGCGTGCTCGGAGGCCGGCCCGGACGGGCCGCAGCCGGCGGCGAGCACCGTCGTCGTCGACAGCGCGGCGACGACGGCGGCGACGCGCACGACGAGGCGCCGCCGTCGCGCACGGGGTCGTGGCAGGGCATGGGGGAGTGAGAGGGCATGGGGACGGTTCGGACCGTCGTACACGTGAAGCCTCCTGCGGAGTCCGCGCTCCTCGGAATGGGCCCGCGACGGGTCAGTGACCTGACTCCCGGGCAGCGCTGACTCGCGCTGCCCGGTCACAGTGGCGGGACCGTGCCGGATTCGCACCGGCTTCCTGTCTCCCGTCGCGGCGATGACCTGGCGATAGTACGCAGTGAAGGGCAAAAGGCAAAGGCGAGGCAAAGTGGGGTGGCGTTCAGGGGAGTTGGCCACGCGGCCCACGCGGCCCACTCCGCCCCACGCGGCCCGGGCGGCGACGCGATGGCATGATGTCCGTGAACACGGGCGACGGCGGCCCGAGGAAACCGGTGCGAATCCGGTGCGGTACCGCCACTGTGATCGGCGAGCGGATCCCGGAAGAGCCACTGCCCCGCGGGGCGGGAAGGCCGGGACGAGCGCGGACCCGAGAGCCAGGAGACTCACGCCGTCGCCTCCTCGAAGCGATCCGGGGCGGAACTCCCCGGCGAGAGGGAGGATGCGGCATGGCTGAACGCCTCGCCGAAATACTGGCCCCCGTCACCGTCACCGTCACCGTCACGGACCAGGCAGTTCCCCGCCACGTGGTCGTGTGCCGCGCCGACGCGCCGCGACGGGTCAGGACCTCATGAACGAGGTGCCGTCGGAACACGTCACCGAGGCGTTGCACGACGTGGCGTCGCGACTCGGCGGATTCTTCGCCCTCGACACCACCGCGACGCGGCGGCTTCCCGACGCACCGCTCACCCGCGCCGGTCTCGCCGAACGAGCCCGGACGGTCAACGACCGCTACGCGACAGCCGAACCCCGCATCGGCGTCTCCATCGCACACCTGGGACTCGCGGCCCGCCTCTGGTCACCGGTCCTCGCCTGCGCGCTCGTCCACGGGATCGTGCCGACGATGCGCACGGTGGAGTGGTCCGGGGACGGCTCGGCCCTCCGCCTCCCCCGCCCCGAGGGACGACGCGCGGCGGAACTCCCGTCCCTCGCCGAGGCCATCCACGCGGAGGTCGACGGCGTCCTGGAGCGGGTCGAGAACGGCCTCACCGTCAAGGTGGCGCCGCGCCTCCTGGCCGGCAACTCCGCGTCCGCACTCGTCGGATCGGCGGCTCAACTCCTGAGATCCCGGCCCGACTTGCGGACGGAACTCACGCGCCTGACACGGGAGTTGCTGGAGACCGGCCGGTTGCGGGACACGGGCCGGATCACCGGCCCGGATCTGACATTCCGGCGCCGTAGCTGCTGCCTGTTCTACCGGGCCCCCAACGGCGGCATGTGCGGGGACTGCTGTCTGGTGCGCTGACGATGACAAGACACAGCGGCGCCGGGTGGCGCGTGCAGCCGAGAGCTCCTCGCTCTTTCTGATGTGCTGCGTTCCAGCAACCGACGTCCACCGCACGCGAAAGAGAGCCGCGCCTCATGCTGATCACCGCCGCGCAAGTCCTGGCCGGACCTGATCGTCACGCAGTCGCCGACGCGGCCGTCCTCGTACGCGGAGGTGTCATCGCCCGCGTAGGCCCGCGCGCAGAGGTCGAGCGCCAGGCACACCCCGACGAGCCGCGGCTCGACTTCCCTTCCGGGACCGTGCTCCCGGGCCTGATCGACGCCCACGTGCACCTGTGCTTCGACGCGGGACCGGACCCCGTCGCCACGCTCCAGGAGCAGGATGACGAGGCGCTGTTCGCCGCGATGGCCGGTCGGGCGCGGCAGTTGCTCAGCGCCGGTGTCACGACGGCCCGCGACCTCGGCGACCGCAACGGCCTCGCCGTACGGCTCGCCCAGGACATCAAGGAGGGCTCAGCCGTCGGTCCGCGCGTCGTCCCGGCGGCGACGCCCGTCACCCCGCCCGGTGGCCATTGCTGGTTCCTCGGCGGTGAGGTCTCCGGACCCGACGAGGTCCGGCAGCTGGTCCGGCGCAACGCGGAGGGCGGCGCCCAGGTCATCAAGGTCATGGCGACCGGCGGCGGGCTCACCAAGGAGGGTGCCGAGAGCTGGGAATCCCAGTTTTCCGACGAGGAGTTGGCGGCGCTCGTCGACGAGGCGCACCGCGCCGGGCTGCCGGTCGCCGCGCACGCGCACGGCGCGGACGGCATCACCGCGGCGGTCGCGGCGGGCGTCGACACCATCGAGCACTGCACGTGGATGACGGCCGACGGATTCGAGGTCCGCGAGGACGTGCTCGCCCAGATCATCGAGCGGAACATTTACGTGTGCCCCACGGTCGGTCCGCACTGGCGGATGCTGCCGAAGTTCTTCGGCGCCGAGCGCGCCGAGGCCATGTTCGACGCGGTACGTCGGATGGCCGAGGCCGGCGCGCGGCTGATCGCGGGCACCGACGCGGGCGTCCAGCGCGCCGGGTTCGACGGCCTGCCCGCCGGTCTCACGTTCTACGAGCACCTGGGCCTGCCCAACGACCGCGTCCTCGCGATGGCCACGACGGAGGCGGCTCGCGCGCTGGGCCTGGACGAGACGACCGGACAACTCACCCCCGGCTACACCGCGGACGTCCTCGTGGTGGACGGCGACCCGCTCACGGACCTCGGGGCACTGCAGTCCGTGGAGACCGTGATCGCGGCGGGCAGCCGCCACGAACCCGTACGGTAACGCGCCGCCGATGAAGGTGAGTTGGTCAGTTCTCGGGGTCGCACGGGTCGTCGTCCTCCGCCGGCGGCCGGGTGTCCGCCGCCAGGCAGGAGGAGTACACACGCGTAGGCGCCGGCTCCGGTTCCGGTTCCGATGGGGCGACCAGGGCGACGGTCAACCCGGCGGCAGCGAGAACGACAACCAGCACCGCCGATGAGGCGAGCCAGAGCCAGGCGCGGCGGGTCACCACTCACCGCCGAAATGGTCGTGGAGTGCGTCGTCGCAGTCGTCCTCGCCGGGATTCCGGATGCGCGAGAACGCCACCACTCCGCCCTTCTTGCCTTCCCGCTGGTTCTTGGCCAACTGCCCCTCGATGCTCCTGATCAGCTCGGCGCACTGGGCACTGACGGGCTTCTCGGGCGGCGCCTCGGGTTCCGAGGATCTGTTGAGCCCATAGGTGGCAGCGAGGCCGGTCGCGCACAGCACCGCCCACGTGGCGATCCAGGCGCGGCGGCTGTTCGGTATCGGTCTCGGCACCCCGGCATCCTACGAGCGCCGGGGCGGACTCGAAGGGCGTCAGAGGGCGAACTTTTCGATGGCCGCCGGGGTGGCGGGGGTGAAGAAGTTGACGAGGTTGCCGTCGGGGTCGCGGAACAACAGCGACCGGTTGCCCCACGGCATCGTCGTGGGCCCACTGACGAAGTCGGTGACGAAGCCGGTGAGGTTCTGGTGAACGCGGTCCACGTCGTCGACGAGGAACTCGGTGATCACGCTGTGGTTGTCCGCCGGGCGGGCAGAGCCCGGGGCGAACAACGGGACAGTGCGGGTGCCGGCGATCGCCAGCGTGGCACCCCCGGTGCTGAGTTCGGCGAAGTCCTCGGTGGCCCACCTGGCCCGTGCGCCCGTGGCCCGCTCGTAGAACTCGACGAGGCGCGCGACGTCGCCGGTGATGATGCGGATCGAGACGAAGTCCATGGAGATCTCCTTGGCTGTGCTGGAGGCGTGCACGTCGCAGGCTAGGAGAAATAGGGGACAGAATCGGTCCTGTATTCGCGTTAGGGTGCGAACATGCCTCGACCCACTGGCCGCGTGCTGACCCTCCTGGAACTGTTGCAGTCGGGCGGCACCCGGACGGTGGCCGAACTCGCCGACCGGCTCGGCGTCGAAGGCCGCACCGTGCGGCGGTACGTGAACCAGCTGATCGACCTGGACGTGCCCGTGGAATCGGTGCGCGGACGCTACGGCGGGTACCGGCTGGGTCCCGGCTACCGTCTTCCTCCGCTCATGCTCAGCGAGGACGAGGCGCTGGCCGTACTGCTCGGCCTGGTCGCCGGCCGCCGCGCGGGACCGACGACGGCGCAGTACACGGCGAACGAGACGGCCTCGGCGAAGATCCGGCGGGTACTGCCCAAGCACATGGCCCGCCGCCTCGACACATTCCTGGAGGCTCTCGCTTTCACGGACAGGGCCGGCGAGTTCGACACCCCGGACGCCGAGGTCCTGCTCACCCTCGCCGATGCGGTGCGCCACCGGCGACCGGTCTCGATCCGCTACACCGACCGCGTCGGACGCCCCAGCGAACGCACACTGCACGCGTACGGGATCGTCTCCCATGCGGGCCGGTGGTATGTCACGGGCGAGGACGCCCGGATCGGCGAGGAGCGAACCTTCCGGCTCGACCGCATCGTGGACGCGCGGACCCTGCCCGGGTCGTTCGAAGCGCCCGAGGGCCCCGATCCGGCACAGCGCGTGCTGTCGGGGTTCGCCACGGCCGAGTACCGGCACGAGGTGACCTTGCGGGTCCACGGGACCGTTGAGCAGATCCGCGCCCGCCTTCCCGCCAGTGTCGCGAGCTTGGAAGAGCCCGAGCCGCCGGCGGGCCAGGATCCGGCCACCGAGCGCTGGCTGCGTGTCGAGATGCGGGCGGAGCGGCTCGACTGGTTGCCTGCGGTGCTCGCCTCACTTGACCGGCCGTTCGTTGTAGAGCGCCCCGAAGAGCTGCGCAACCTCGTCACCGAGTTCGCCGATCGCCTCACGTCCTACGCCCGCCGAGCCTGACCGAGCTGCTTCCGTCGGGCCCTGCCGTCCTCCGACGATGAACGGGCTACGTAGGTCTTCGACGTCAGCCGTACGGGAGCCCGCGCGCGATTCGAGCCGGACCTTTTCGGCGTTCGGGTGTTGCGTGCGGAGGGATTGGATAGCGTTGCTACCCAATGTGGGATGGCGCACGTTCCGCGGGGCCGGTACCCCGCGGGCGCTACGCGCGGCCGTCGCGAGATCAGGGGGATGCATGGGTGGCGAACCGGTCCACAGCGGTGAGGGAGCCGTGAACGATGGTGGACGGCCGCGGAACGCACGGGCGGATTCCGCGGAAAGTCGCATCAAGCCGCTGAAGCCGGCGGACCCCCCGCGGATCGGACCGTACCGGCTGCTGGGCCGCCTCGGCGCAGGCGGCTTCGGCAAGGTGTACGTCGCCCGCGCCGAGAGCGGGCGCACGGTCGCCGTGAAGGTCGTGCACGACGAGTACGCCGGCGACGAGAACTTCCGGGCCCGCTTCCGCCGCGAGATCGTCGCCGCGAGCCGCGTCGACGATCGTCACACCGCCCCGGTACTCGGCTCCGACCCGGACGCCGAGTGCCCTTGGGTCGCGACCGGTTACGTCGCCGGGCTCTCGCTCGAGCAGGTGGTACGCCTGGCCGGTCCACTGCCCGCCGCCTCGGTGTTCGCGCTCGCGGACGGGATGCTGCGCGCCCTGAAGGACATCCACGCGGCCCGCATCGTGCACCGCGACCTCAAACCGTCGAACGTGATGCTCACCGAGGACGGCGTCCGCGTCATCGACTTCGGCATCGCCCGCGCCGTCGACACCCTCGCCGAGACCCCGCTGACAAGTGCTGGCCTGGTCGTCGGTTCACCCGGCTTCATGGCGCCCGAGCAGATCCTCGACGAAGACTCCGGGCCGCGCAGCGACGTGTTCGCCCTGGGGTGCGTGCTCGCCTACGCGGCGACCGGCCGGCTCCCGTTCGGGCACGGGAAGACGAGCGGGGCCGCCATCTCCTACAGCGTGGTCCATGAAGAGCCGAAACTCGGCGGCGTACAGGACGAGGCGCTGCTCACGCTGATCACGCACTGTCTGACCAAGGACATGAGCGCCCGACCGGACGTCGACGACCTGCTGGCGGAGCCGAACAGGCCACGCCCCACGGCGGGTGAGCAGTATCTGCCGCACGCGGTGAGCTCCCTCCTCGCACGCCGGGCGGCCCAACTCCTCGACCTGGAGCCGAAACCCGAGACCCCCGCACCGGAGAACGTGGACCGGCCGCCCCCACTGCTGCGCCCCGACTCCGCCTCTGCCACGCGGAAACGCGGCGGCAAGGAGGACGAGCCGGGGCGCCCGCACAAACGTTCCCGGCTCGTGGCCTTTGTCGTGGTGCCGGTGGTCGTGGTCGGGGGCGGCACGGCCATGGTCCTGACCCCCGGCTTCGGCGGCATCCCCTGGGCGTCCGCCCCGCACACCAGCCACGCGCCTGCGAAACCGCGGCACGGCTCCCCGGCTCCTTCCCCCAGCCCGTCACCCGCCAAGGGCGAGCGCGCTTCGTCCGACAAGAGCAAGGGCAAGGGCGGGGACGGTGGCGCAGCGGCGGTACCGGACACCGCCGGCACGGCTCGCACCGGCGGGCAGGACTCGGGCGAGGCGTCGGGACGGAGCGGCGCCGGCAGCTCGGGCGGTTCCGGCTCCTCCGGGGGCTCCGCCGGGTCCAGGAACACCGGCGGCTCGTCGTCCAGCGCTGTGCCCTCGGGCTTCGTCGGGGCCTGGGCCGTCAGCGGATACGGCACCAGCTACGGCAACGTGCCGCAGAAACTCACGATCTCCCGAGCGTCCGTGGGCCAGAGCGCGGTGCGCTACCTCTGGGACGTCCCCGGCATGGGCCACTGCGAGTACACGGCACGGCTCGACTCGGTGGGCGCCAACGGGAGCCCCATCTACGTGACATCGGGAACGGTGGACCCCGCCCACTCCGGCAGCTCCTGCAACCCGGTGGCGGCATCCACGTTCACCGTGAAGAACTCCACCTTGACCCGCGTGTACGACTCGTCCAACCCTCAAGGGATCGCGTACGAGCGAGATTAGGTTCCGGACTGGAGGCGTAGTCCCGCCAGCGTCAGGTCCAGCGCGGCGAGAAACTGGTCCCGGTCGTCGTGCCCGGCGAACTCGTCGGCGATCTGCCGCACGAACGGGAACTCCTCGGCGTCGAGGGACCGCCATGTCTCGGCGAAGCGGTCGAGGTACTCGTCCCGGTCCACCCCACCGTCCAGCAGCCGCTCGGGAAGCTCCATCCCCAGATCGGCCGCCGTGCCGACCACCACACCCGTGATCGCCGAAGCGGCGTGGAACCGCTGCCGCGGGGTGAGGTCGAGGCGCAGTGTCTGCCGGCCGATCCTCTCGTACAGCCGCAGCGAGTTGCCCTGGACGTCGGTGTTGCGCATGAAGTACGCGGACAGCCACGGCCGGTCCACGATCGCGTCGAACAAGGTGATGGCCATCGCGCGGAGGTCGGCGATGGGGTCGTCGCTGTCCGGACGCTCCTCCACGACGGCCAGGACCCCGCCGATCGCGTGATCGGTTGCGCGGTCCAGGAGCTCGTCCTTGTTCTGGACGTACCAGTAGATCGTGCCGACGCCCGTGCCGAGCCGGGCGGCGAGGGCGCGGAATGTCAGCGCGGATCCCCCCGCCTCGTCGAGCAGGGCCACGGCCGCGTTGAGCACGGCCTCCATCGAGTGCGAGGCGCGTCGGCGCCCCCGAGGGGTCGACGCGGAGGCGGAGCGGGTCGGCGGGGGTGTCATGACATCCATCCAAGCACAACTTGCCTCCCGATCGAACGTGGTTCTATTGTGGAACCACGTTCGAACATCGAACCATGTTCCATTACCGAATGCCGTTCGATGCTCGACGGTGTTCGCTCCTCAGAAAGGAGGCCGGTCATGACTGCCACCACTGACACCGGGCCCGTTTCCACCCGTACCTACGGATCACTGCGCGCGGCGTGGATCCCGCTGGCCGCGCTCTGCCTGGCCTTCTTCGTCGAGATGGTCGACAACACGCTGCTCTCGATCGCGCTGCCCACCATCGGCCGCGACCTCGGCAGCGGGACGACCGCCCTGCAATGGGTCACCGGCGCCTACTCGCTGACGTTCGGCGGCCTGCTGCTCACGGCGGGCTCCATGGCCGACCGCCTCGGACGCCGCCGCGTCCTGCTGGTCGGTCTCGCCGCCTTCGGCGCGTTGAGCCTGGCCGTCGTCGCCGTCGACTCCACCGGGCAGCTCATCGCGCTGCGGGCCGGACTCGGCGTCGCCGCCGCGGCCATGGCCCCCATCACCAACTCGCTCGTCTTCCGCCTGTTCGACGACCAGGCGCTGCGGATGCGCGCGATGACCCTGATGATCGTCGTCGGCATGTCCGGGTTCATCCTCGGCCCACTGCTCGGCGGCACCGCGCTGGCCCACGTGAGCTGGCAGTGGCTCCTGCTGATCAACGCGCCGATCGCGCTGATCGCGGCCATCGGCGTGCGGCTCGGCGTCGCGCCCGACCGGCGCGAGGACCTCACCGACGACAAGCTCGACCTGCCGGGCGCCATCCTGAGCGTGCTGACCATCGGCCTGGCCTGCTACGCGCTGACCAGCGGCGTCGAGCACGGCTGGCTCTCGGCGGCCACGCTCGCCTCGGTCCTGGGCGCCGTGGCCGCGGGCCTCGCGTTCGTGTGGCACGAGCACCGCAGCAAGGCCCCCATGCTGGATCTGAAGATCTTCTCGAACGGCACCGTGCGCGGCGCCGTCCTCGCCCAGATCGGCACGTCCATCGCGATGGCCGGCGTGATGTTCGGGCTGATCCTCCACTTCCAGTACGCCTACGGGTGGAGCCCCGTGCGGGCCGGCCTGGCGAACCTGCCGCTCATCGTGACCATGATCGTGGCGACCCCTCTCTCGGAGTGGCTCGCCAAGAGGTTCGGCCACCGCGTCGCCTGCCTCGTCGGCGCGGCCTGCCTGGCCGTGGCGCTGGCCGGCCTCGCCTGGGGCGTCGACCACGGGTACGCCGTCATCGCGGTCTGCATGGTCGTGATGACCATCGGGCTGCGCACGGTCATGACCATCTGCGCCATCGCCCTGGTCGAGGCGATGCCGGCCAACCGCACCTCGATCGGCACCGCGCTCAACGACACCGCCCAGGAGGTCGGAACCAGCGTCGGCACCGCCGTCGTCGGCACCCTGATCGCCGCACTGGTCACCACCCAGCTGCCCGCGGGCGTCTGGAGCAGCGACCTGGTGCAGTCCTTCTTCCACGGCGAGCGCATCACCTACGCCGTGCTCGCCGTGCTCGTCGGCCTGATCGCGGCGGGCGGTGCGCTCACCCTCACCAACTCGCACTCCACCGAAGAGCCGGCCTGACGGGCGGGCGCCGACCCTTGTCGGATCGGCGCCGCGGAGCCTGGGATCGTCCACCAGGTAGACGGCCTACGACTCCGTGATCGCGACCAGAGCCTCCGTGAAGGGCGCGGGATCGACGTCTTCCCGTACGGCGAGTTGTTGGCTGTATCCCTGGCAGAGGGCGACGAACGCCTCGGCGACCCGGGCCGCGTGCGCAGGTTTGTGGCCGGGAAGCAAGGCTGCGACCGCCGCGCGCAGTTCCTCGAGTTGACGGTGGACGAGCGCGGCCAGGCTCGGCGAGACGGCGGCCTCGGCGTAGATCTGCGCGACCAGCCGGGCGTGGCCCTCCTCGCGCGCCAGCGTGCGGATGTGCTCGAGGAAGTTCTGGATGGACGCGGAGGTCAGGTCCGCGGGGAACGCCTGGCTCGACTGTTCGCAGATCGCGGCGACGATCTCGTCCTTGCTCTTGAAATACCGGTAGATCGCGCCGGTGGAGAGCCCGGAGGCCTTGACGATGTCCGGCATGGACGTCCGCGCGAAGCCGTGCGCGGCGAAGCGGGCGCGGGCGGCGTCGATGATCTGCTGGCGGCGGGCGTCGAGATGGGCCTGGCTGACCTTCGGCATAAGAGAATGACCATTCGTTTTACGTGTTAGTGTCGTCGACCGTACCGCAGAATGCGAGGAGGCTCCCATGCGCTACCAGACGTTCGGACGACACAGCGGCCTGCGGGTGTCGGAGTTTGTCCTGGGCACGGCCAACTTCGGCTCGGCCCCGACCGCGGCCGGCCGGGAGGGGGCCGGGAAGATCTTCGAGTCGTTCGTGGCGGCCGGCGGCACCACCTTCGACGTCTCGAACATCTACCAGAACGGTGAGGCCGAGACCGTCCTCGGTGAACTGCTGGGCCGCGAGCGCGACGACTACGTCGTGATCACCAAATACAGCGGAACCAGGAGCGCCCAGGTCCGCCCCGGCACCACGGGCAACAGCCGCAAGACCATGATCCGGTCCCTGGAGGAGAGCCTGCGGCGACTCGGGACCGACTACGTCGATGTCTTCATGCCGCACCTCCCCGACGGCGTGACGCCGCTGCCGGAGATCCTGGCCGCCTTCGAGGACCTGATCCGGGCGGGCAAGATCCGTCACGGCGGACTGTCGAACTTCCCGGCCTGGCGGGTGGCGGGCGCCGCCGTCCGGTCGGAGCTGAGCGGACGCGTGCCGCTGGTCGGCATCCAGACCGAGTACAGTCTGGCCGAACGCTCCGCGGAGCGCGAACTCCTCCCGATGGCCGAGGCGCACGGTCTTGGCGTCGTCCTCTACTCCCCGCTGGCCGGCGGCCTGTTGACGGGGAAGTACCGGCACGGCGAGCGGGGTCGGCTCAGCGCGCGGGCCGCGGCCGACGGGACGGCAGGCGAGGACGGTGCCCAGCGCACCGCCGCGCTCGACGCCGTCCTCGCCGTGGCCGAGGAGCTGGGCACCGGCCCGGTCCAGGTCGCACTGGCCTGGCTGCGGCAGCGCGCGGCGCGCGCCCACACCTCGCTGATCCCCATCGTGGGACCCCGCACCCCGGCCCACCTGGCGGGCTACCTCGACGCCCTGAACGTCGAACTCGCCCCGCACCACTACCAGAAGCTGGACGAGGTCAGCGCGATCCGGCTCGGCGCCCCGCACGAGTCCGTGGCCGCCGCACTGTCCCACGGCATCGACGGCGACCGCAGCCTCCTCGACGCCCCACTGGTCCCGGTGGCCTGAAACGTCGGCCGGTCGGCCACGGGTTCCGGATCCGCGACTGCCGTCACCTCAGGCGGTCCCTCGCACCACCAGAACGGACGGCTTCACAGCCCGTTGCCGTTCCGGAGGCGCTGGAGGAACGGTGGGACACGTGCGGTCAGGGCGAGAACTCGATGCGGCGGTCCGCGTATTGAGCGGATGCGTGACGAGGCCGACCTGCACGAGACGCCGGCCGTCAGCGCGACCCGCTTCAGCGCAGGTCGAGCAGCATCACGTCATGGAGGGCCACGGCCGCCTGGCCTCCGGGCCGGGCCTGGCCGATTTTGCGGTAGCCCCACGAACGGTAGGCGGTCGGTGCCGCCCCGCTCGCAGGGTGGACGTTCAGGAGTACCCGCTCGGCGTCGATGCCGTCGAGCAGCGTCGTGTGCAGACGCCGTGCGAAACCGCGCCCGCGCCATGTGCCGCGCACCGCGAGTTCCATGAGCCCGAAGGTGCGCCGGCCGTCCTCGCGCCGCATGTCCTCGGGCACGGGCACGGTCAGTTCGTCCCACCACACCGTGTCGGGTCCGAGGAGGTGGCCGTACCCCATGCCGACCGGCTCGCCGTCCCCGGTCCGGGCCAGGACGGCACGGAAGCCGCGTTTGCCGGCCTGCGCGGGGAAGCGGCGGAAGGCGGCGTCGACGTCGTCCTCGGACTCGTCGTACGGGGGACCGGCGAACGCCTCGGCGTAGATCAGCTTGAAGGCGCTCGCGGCCTGCACCGCCGCTTCCCCGTCCATGCGCTCCAGTGCGAAGGACGCGAGGGACTCGTGTGGTTCCGTCTGCTTCGTCTGCTTCATGTGTTTCCCTCTTCGACGGTCAGAAGCACTCGACATGTGACTCACCGTGCAGTGGACCGGCACTCCTTACAGCACCGGTGCTGTTCTGCCGGCGGCAGAACAGCGGCCCGATCGGGCTCGACGATCACTACAGTCCCGTCTCATGACGGTGATTACCACGCGCACGGTCGAATACCCGGCCGACGGTCTGACGATGATCGGGCACCTCGCGCTCCCGGACGGTGCAGGACGCCGGCCCGCGGTGCTGCTCGGGCCCGAGGGGACGGGGCTCAGCGACGTCGAGCGTCGCCGGGCCGACGCGCTCGCCGAGTTGGGATACGTAGCGCTGGCCTTCGACCTTCACGGTGGGCGTTATTTGAGTGATCCCGAGGAGATGCTGGCCCGTTGCATGCCGCTGCTCGCCGACCCCGACCGGATGCGGGGCATCGGCCACGCGGCGCTCGACGTGTTGCGCGCCGAACCGCGTACCGACCACGACCGGATCGCCGCCGTCGGCTACGGCACCGGGGGCGCCATCGGGCTGGAACTCGGGCGCGACGGCGTCGACCTGCGCGCGATCGGGACCGTCAACGCACTGACCACGGGCCGACCGGGCGAGGCGGCGCGCATCCGCTGCCCGGTGTGGGCCGGCGTCGGATCGGAGGACCCGATCATGTCGCCCGCGCAACGGGACGCGTTCGCCGCCGAGATGCAGGCCGCGGACGTCGACTGGCGCCTCGTCGTCTACGGCGGCGCCTTGCACGCCTTCCACCACCCGCCGGTCGACCATCCCGTGCGCCCCGGCGTCGGCTTCCACCCACGGCACGCACAGCGCGCCTGGCGCGATGTCGTCGACCTGCTCGCCGAGTGCCTGCCGGTGGCGGAGTGATCTGGTGGGTCCGATCTGACGCCGGGGCCGGGCCGTTCGAGGTTCGGGCGACTGTGACCATTCGGTGAGGGCGGCATAACGGTTCGGGCAGGTGCGCGACCGTCGGCGGTGCAGTGTCGTTTTCCCGGTATGAGCAACCCCGTGCGGGCCGGGGAACCGGCCGAGTTGACCGATCCGTACTGGCTCGATTCGCCCGTGCTCGGGCACGGGCCGGCGATCTGTGAGTGTGACGTCTCCACGCCGTCGTGGAACCGGGCGGCGACCCTGCGCCTCGTTCTCGTCGGGCTGGCGAGCGGGCTGATCGTCGTGGGGCTCGCGCTGGCGCTGATGCAGTAGCCGGGGCAGGTGGTCCTGGACGACGTGATCCGCGGGACGCCCGCCGTGGCCAGATTCTTTCACCCCGTGGCCGTCTGGCCACTGACGCCGTACGAGGGTGGGAGCGCACGCTCGAGGACATGAACATCCTCTGGGTCTTCGCCCACCCCGAACAGCGCTCCCTCAACGGCTCCCTGATGACCGACGCGCTCGACGCCCTCGACGGGCTCGGGCACGCGTACCAGGTGTCCGACCTGTACGCGATGAAGTGGAAGGCCGTCGTCGACGCCGACGACTTCGGCGGCGGGCCACCCGGCGGTGAGCGGCTGTTCGTCGGCGCCGAGCAGGAACGCGCGTACCGGGCGGGCGGGTTGAGCGCCGACATCCGGGCCGAGATCGACAAGCTGGCCTGGGCCGATGTGCTCGTCCTGCACTTCCCGCTGTGGTGGTTCGGGCCCCCGGCGATCCTCAAGGGCTGGTTCGACCGGGTCCTGGTGCAGGGGCTCGGGTTCGGCGTGAAGGCGCCGGACGGGCACACCCGCCGGTACGGCGACGGCGGCCTGGCCGGCAAGCGGGCCCTGGTCGTCACCTCGGTGGGGGCGAGGCCCTCCGGGTTCGGGCCGCGCGGGATCCACGGGCACGTGGACGAGGTGCTGTTCCCGTTGCTGCACGGCACGTTCTGGTACACGGGGATGGCGCCGCTCCGGCCGTTCGTCGCGTACGGCGCGGACCGGCACGACGCGGCGGACTACGCCCGTACGTCCGCCGCCCTGCGGGACCGGCTGCGCACTCTGGCCGACGAGGAACCGCTGGCGTACCGGTCCGAGGCGGGCGGTGACTACGACGAGGAACTCGTCCTGCGCCCCGAACTCGCGCCGGGCCGCGAGGGGCTGGGGGTTCACCAGCGGTGAGCACGCCGAGCCGTGCGGTGACGCTCACGCGTGCCGGGAGTGTCAGCCCGGTCCGCCGCCGTAGCTGATCTCGTTGCCGTCCGGATCCCGGTAGATCATCTTGGTCACGCCACCGTCGAACGTCTCGCGCTTCGCGGGCTCCAGGCCGCGCCCGGCGATCTCGGCGACGCGGGTGTCGAGGTCGTCGACGAACGACAGCACCAGGGCGTTCCCGGCACGTTCGGGGTCCTCCACGATGTAGACGTAGCGGTGCTCGGCCACCTCCCACACCGCCTCGATGTCGTTCGGCAGGAACGACGGTTTCCCGCCGAAGAACTGCTCGTACCAGGGCAGGGCCGCGGCGTAGTCGGTGACAGGGATGCCGGCGAAGAGGTCCAGGGGCATGGCGTTCTCCGTGTGGGTCGAGTGGGGTCGAGTGGGGTCGAGTTCGAGGTGTCGCAGTACTGCCGCCTGTCCGTCCATCGTCAGTCCGTCCATCGTCAGTACGTCCATCGTCAGTACGTCCATCCATCCGTCCGTACCTATTGACCGTCGCGGCGGCGAGAAGTCATCGCGACGGCGCGGGACACCCCGCCCGGTCTACGTCGCCGGCGCCCCCGGACCCCGCGTCGCCCCACCCACCCGCCGCGTCAACTCCCGCGCCGTCTGCGCCACATGCCCCGCGATCCGCCCCTGCTCCGCCTCGTCGACCGTGTCGTCGGGGAACGTCACCGCGATCCCGGCGATCGGGTGGGCGTGGTGGTCGAGGACGGGCGCGGCCACCGAGGACAGGCCAGGGGTGACCTCGCCCTCCTCCGTCGCGTAGCCGCGGCGTCGCGCCTGGGCGAGCAGGGTGCGCAGTGCGGTCAGCGTCGCGGGGCCCGCCCCGTGCCGCTGCACGAACGCCGAACGGTCGGGGAACAGTGCCCGCACCTGCGCGGGCGGCAGTAGAGCGAGCACCGCCCGGCCGCTCGCCGTCAGATGGGCGGGGAGCCGGACGCCGACCTCGCTGATCAGCGGCGGACGGCCGGGGGCACGCTCCTCGATGACGTAGATGACCTCCCGGCCGTGCAGCACGGCGAGGTTCGCGTTGTGCCCGGTGCGGTCCACGAGCGCGGCGAGCGGGGCCCGGGCCAGACGCTGGAACGGGGCCTGGCGCTCGTAGCCCGACGCGAGTTCGAAGGCGCTGACCCCGAGTCCGTAGCGCCGCTCCTCCGGCAGGTGGACCACGAAGCCGTCCGCCGCCAGGGTGTCGAGCAGGTGGTACGTCGTCGAGCGCGGCAGCCCCACGTCGCGGCTGATGGCGGCCGCGGGGACGGGAGCCGCCTGGCGGGCCAGATAGCGCAGGACGGCCAGGACCTGGGCGGCGGCCGGGACGATGCTCATGCGGCGAGGGTAGACCAGTGATGTCGCAAACCATCTGTCTGGGATCCCAGATGAAGTGTCTCGGATACCAGACACAAGACGTGTCGTACGACTCGCGAACCCCTGCCTGCCTGCGGCTTCATTGGTGCATGACCGTTGTTGTTGGTGTCGGCGCCCTTGCGGCCGACGAAGTTGTGTCCGTTGCCCGTCACGGCGCCCAGGTGGCCCTCGCCCCCGAGGCCCTCCAGGAGATCGCCCGCAGTCGCGAGGTCATCAAGGCCCTCGCCGACGACGTCAAGCCCCACTACGGCGTCTCCACGGGCTTCGGCGCCCTGGCCACCCGCCACATCCCCACCGAGCTGCGCGCCCAGTTGCAGCGCAGCCTCGTGCGTTCCCACGCGGCGGGTTCCGGACCCGAGGTCGAGCGCGAGGTCGTGCGCGCCCTCATGCTGCTGCGCCTCTCCACCCTCGCCACCGGTCGCACCGGCGTCCGTACCGAGACCGCCGAGGCGTACGCCTCGGTCCTGAACGCCGGCATCACCCCGGTCGTCCACGAGTACGGCTCCCTCGGCTGCTCCGGCGACCTGGCCCCCCTCGCGCACTGCGCGCTCGCCGTCATGGGCGAGGGCGTCGTGCGCACCGCCGACGGTGAGAAGAGGCCCGCCGCCGAAGCCCTCGCCGCGGCCGGCATCACCCCGGTCGTCCTGGAGGAGAAGGAGGGCCTCGCCCTCATCAACGGCACCGACGGCATGCTCGGCATGCTCGTCCTCGCCGCCCACGACCTGCGCCGACTGCTGAGCACCGCCGACATCTCCGCCGCCATGAGCGTCGAGGGCCAGCTCGGCACCGACGCCGTGTTCGCCGCCGACCTTCAGGCCATGCGCCCGCACCCCGGCCAGGGCGACAGCGCGGGCAACCTGCGCTCCCTGCTCGCCGATTCCGCGATCATCGCCAGCCACGCGGGCCCGGACTGCACCTACGTCCAGGACGCCTACTCGCTGCGCTGCACCCCGCAGGTCCACGGCAGCGCCCGCGACACCCTCGGCCACGCCGAGCTCGTCGCCTCCCGCGAGCTCGCCAGCGCCGTCGACAACCCGGTCGTCACCCTCGACGGCCGCGTCGAGAGCAACGGCAACTTCCACGGCGCGCCCGTCGCCGCCGTGCTCGACTTCCTCGCCATCACCGTCGCCGACGTCGCCTCGATCTCCGAGCGCCGCACCGACCGCTTCCTCGACCCGGCCCGCAATCGCGGCCTGAACGCCTTCCTGGCCGACGACCCGGGCGTCGACTCCGGCCACATGATCGCCCAGTACACGCAGGCCGCGATCGTCTCCGAGCTCAAGCGGCTCGCCACCCCGGCGTCCGTCGACTCGATCCCCTCCAGCGCCATGCAGGAGGACCACGTGTCCATGGGCTGGTCGGCCGCCCGCAAGCTGCGCCGCGCCATCGACGGCCTCGGCCGCGTCCTCGCCGTCGAGCTCTACACCGCCGCCCGCGCCCTGGACCTGCGCGCGCCGCTGACCCCCGCCCCGGCCACCGCCGCGGTGCGCGACGGGCTGCGCGAGACCGTCGAGGGCCCCGGCACCGACCGCTGGCTCGCCCCCGAGATCGAGGAGGCCGTCCAGTACGTCGCCTCCGGCCGCGCCCTGGCCGCCGCCGAGTCGGTCACCGGCTCCCTGGCCTGACCCGGCCGCTCTCCCTCACACCTCCGGGGTCCCGCGGGACCCCGGAGGTGCGGCACGTCGCGCGTTGCGGTCCCCTGCGAGGGCCTATGACGTCGACGTACGTACAGTCATCTCCGCACACGGCCGGGCTCCCGTCCCCGGCCACCCGTACGGGAAGGACGCAACTCACCCTCATGGCACCTCAGATCCTGCGCGCGCACGCCCGCACCCCCGCACCGTGGAAGAACGGCGGCGGCGTCACCACCGAGGTCCTCGCGCACCCCGAGGGCTCCGGCACGGACGACTTCGCGTGGCGGGTCAGCCTCGCCGACGTCGCGGACAGCGGGCCCTTCTCCGCGTTCGAGGGCGTCGACCGGATCATCACCGTCGTCGAAGGCCCTGGCATGGCCCTCACCGTCGACGGCACGGAGCACGTCGTGGACACCCGCTTCGCGCCCTTCGCCTTCTCCGGCGACGCCACCACCGACTGCCGCCTCCTCGGCGGCCCACTCGTCGACTTCAACGTCATGCTCCGCCGCACCGACGCGAAGGGCGACGTACGCATCGAGCGCGGCGCGCCGCGGCTCGAACCGGCCCCCGGCACCCGCGTCCTGGCGCTCGTCCTCGACGGCACCGCGACCCTGCGCGAGGACTCCGTCCACCTCGACCGCCTGGACGCGGTCCTGCTCCAGGACGACGAGGCCCCCGCCGACATCGCCGTCGACGGCGTCCTGGCGGTCGTGTCCCTCACCGAGGTCCGCTGAGCCCGGCCCGCCCGCCGGCTCAACCGGCCTTCCGCCGCGGCCTCTTGAGATGGGCTCGCACCACACATGCGACCCGCAAGGCCGGTAACGTCGGCACACATGACAGCAGAGTCGCCGACGCAGACAGTGCAACGCTTGTTCCCGCTGCTCGCCGAAGGGAAGACCACGGAGGCGGCGGCGCTGTTCGCCGACTCGGTGTCGTTCTCCGTGCCGCACCCGCCGGGGATCCCGTGGGTGCCGGACGTCGATTCGGCGGACGGCATGCGGACGTTCTTCGAGCTGCTGCGCACCCATGTGCGGGCCAAGGAGTTCGAGCTGAGCCAGGTCGTCGCCGAGGGCGACGATGTCGTCCTCATCGGACGCATGGTCTCCGAGGTCAGGAAGACGGGCCGGGACATCGACACCGCGTTCGCCCTGCACGCCACGGTCCGGGACGGGCGGATCACCCGCTACCACCTGTACGAGGACAGCTACGCCGTCGCCAGGGCCTACTTCGGCGACTGACCGTCCGGCGCGGCCGCTCCCATAGGATTCGATGGACGCAGGCGGATCCGGTAACGGGGAGCGGATGGCGAGGACAGTGGGCGATGCGGCGGTGGACCAGGCCGAGCTGGCCCGGTGGTACGCGGAGGGCGCGAGCGGTCCCGTGCCCGCGTACCAGCGCGTCAAGGAGCTCGTCGAGCGGCAGATCAGGGACGGCCGCTGGCGGGAGGACGACGCCCTGCCCTCGGAGAGCCAGTTCGTCGACGCGCTCGGTCTGTCCCGGATGACGGTCAACCGCGCGCTGCGCGAGCTCGCCGCGGACGGCGTCATCCGGCGCGTCATGGGCGTCGGCAGCTTCGTCGCCGAACGCAAGGCCAGTTCCGCGCTCCTTGAGGTCCACAACATCGCCGACGAGGTGCGCCACCGCGGCCACCGCTACTCGGCCCGGGTGCTGTCCCTGGGCGAGGAGCGGGCCGACGAGCGGACCGGCGCGCACCTCGGCCTCGGCAAGGGGCGGCCGGTCTTCCGTTCGCAGGTCGTGCACTACGAGGACGGGGTGCCGCTCCAGTTGGAGGACCGGTACGTCAACCCGGCCTTCGCGCCCGGCTATTTGGAGCAGGACTTCACGCTGCAGACGCCGTCCACGTTCCTGTCGAAGGTCGCGCCGCTCGGCCGGGGCGAGCACATCGTCGAGGCGGTCCTGGCCTCGCCGGGGGAGTGCGAGATCCTCGACGTGGGCCCGGCCGAGCCGTGTCTGCTGATCCAGCGCCGCACCTGGTCGCGGGACGCCCTCGTGAGCATCGCGCGGCTCCTCCACCCGGGCACCCGCTACCGGCTCGAGGGCGCGTTCGCCACGCACTGACGGACGACTGACGGCGGGCGGGGTACAGCGTTCGTGCGCTCACTCGGCGGACCACCTCTTGACGCACCTGTATAGACAGGCATATACAGGCTGCCGTTCGTCATTGGGAGCCGGGACGAGAGGTCCCTTCGGAACGTCCGTCGGCCCCCACCCCGAAGAGGGAGACACTCGTTTGCGTACCGAAAAGGCCGGCCTGAGCCGAGGGCTCAACTCACGGCACATCCGCTTCATCGCGCTCGGCTCCGCCATCGGCACGGGGCTGTTCTACGGCTCATCGGAGTCCATACAGGCGGGCGGCCCGGCCGTCCTGCTCGCCTATCTGATCGGCGGGGCCGCCGTCTTCCTCGTCCTCAGGTCCCTGGGTGAGATGGCCGTGGCGTCCCCCACGGCCGGCTCCTTCGGCGAGTACGCGAACCGGTACCTCGGCCCGCTGGCCGGCTTCGTCACCGGCTGGACGTACGCCTTCGAGATGGTCATCGTGGCCGTCGCCGACGTCACCGCCATCGGCGTCTACATGGGCTTCTGGTTCCCCGGAGTGCCGCGCTGGATCTGGGTGCTCGCCGCCGTCGTCATCGTCGGCGCGCTCAACCTCGTCAGCGTCAAGGTCTTCGGCGAGCTGGAGTTCTGGCTCTCCCTCGTGAAGATCGTCGCCATCGTCGCGATGATCCTCGTCGGTATCGCGGTCATCGGCTTCGGCCTCGGCAGCGGCCATGTCCACGTCGGCCTGGACAACCTCTGGAGCCACGGAGGCTTCTTCGCCGGTGGCGTCGACGGCTTCGTGATCTCGTTCGCCATCGTCATGTTCGCCTTCGGCGGCACCGAGATCATCGGCGTCACCGCAGGGGAGGCGCAGTCCCCGGAGAAGACGATCCCGGGCGCGGTCAACTCGATCCCGCTGCGCATCATCCTATTCTACGTGCTGACCCTCGCCGTGATCATGTCGATCACCCCGTGGCAGCAGATCGACGACTCCGGCAGCCCCTTCGTGCAGATCTTCGCCGGGGTCGGCCTCAAGTCGGCGGCCGCCGTCCTCAACGTGGTCGTCCTGACCGCCGCCTTGTCGGCCATCAACAGCGACATCTTCGCCGCCGGACGCACCATGTACGGGCTCGCCGAGCGTGGTCACGGCCCCGCCGCGATGCGCCGCACGACCCGCAACGGCGTGCCCTGGGTGACCACCCTCGTCATGATCGGCGCCCTGCTCGTCGGCGTCGTGATGAACGCCGTCGTCCCCGGCGAGATCTTCCTGATCATCTCCTCGATCGCCACGTTCGCCACGGTCTTCGTCTGGGTGATGATCATGCTCACTCACATGAAGGCCCGCGCCTCGATGTCGGCCGAGGAGTCCGCGGCCCTGAGGTTCCCGGCCCCGTTCTGGCCCTACGCCCAGATCGTCACGCTCGTCTTCATGTTCGCCGTGCTGGTCCTGCTCGGCTTCCACGAGAGCACGCGCGTGGCGCTCGAGGTCGGCGCGGTCTGGCTCGCACTGCTCACGGCGATCCACGCCTTCGCGGTGCGCCGCCGGACCGGCACGGGCCCGCAGCCCGGACCGGTCGAGGCGGAGGCCGCTACGGCCTCGGAGGAACGGGCCGACGCCGCACACTGACCCGCCGGGCCGCGGCGGTGTGTCGGAGACCTGTCGGCGACATGTCGGTAGAGCTTGCCATCCTGGGGCCCCGGGTGCTCCTCATGGGCACCCGCCCCAGACCGCAAGGAGTCCGACACCGTGTCTTCCGCAACCCGGCCCCGGCCGTGGGACGTTCACCGGCTGCCGTCCGCCGAGGGCAGCACCTTCCTGGTCACCGGGGGAAACGCCGGGATCGGCTACTTCACCGCGGAACGGCTCGCCGCCACCGGCGCGCACGTCGTCCTCGGCAGCCGGGACCGCGCCAAGGCCGACGCCGCCATGGCCTCGATCCGCTCGCACGTCCCCGGCGCGCACCTCAGCCACCTTCCGCTGGACCTCGCCGACCTGACGTCCCTGAAGGCGGCCGTGGACAGGCTGGAACTCGACCGGCTCGACGCGGTGGTCCACAACGCGGGCGTCGCGCTCGACGACCCGCCGCGCCGGGAGACCGTCGACGGCCACGAGCTCATGTTCGCCACCAACCACCTCGGCCACTTCGCCCTGACCCAGTGGCTGGCCCCGCTGCTCTCCGCGGCGCCGGCGGGCCGCGTCGTGACGGTCGGAAGCTTCGCGGCGCGCTCCGAGCGGCTGGACCTCGACGACCTGGAGTCGACCCGGGACTACCGGCCCAAGCGCACCTACGGCCGCTCGAAGCTCGCGCAGATGTGTTTCGGCTTCGAACTCGACCGCCGACTGCGTGCCATCGACAGCACGGTGCAAAGCGTGGTGTCCCACCCCGGCGGCGCACTCGACTCCCTCACTCCGTCCCGCCCGCCCGTGTCCGTGACCACCGCCGGCGAGCGGCTGCGTGCCCTGCCCGCGGCGCTCGTGGTGCAGGGCAAGGAGGCGGGGGCATGGCCCGTCGTGCGTGCCGTGCTCGATCCGCTGGTGCGGGGCGGGGAGTTGTGGGGGCCGCGGGTCTTCGGGCTGCGGGGCACGCCACGGCGGGAGCCGGTTCCCGCGCACATGGCGGACGCGGACGTGGCCGCACGACTGTGGGCCGCCAGCGGAGAGTTCACCGGTACGGATCCGGACCTCGGCTTCCGGTAGGCGGGCAGCAGGTTTTGGCGAGGGCGTGTCGGCGTATTCCTTCGAGGAGGCACAGGAGTACGAGCGACACGAGGTGTGAGGGGAGCGCGGGGCACGAGGAGCGCACGAACGTCGAGTACGTCATTACGGAGATCACCGGTGACCTGCGCGCCGGGGGAGGACGGTGGCATGACGGACGCGGTTGCACGGAAGATCGAGGGCGTGGGACCCGGTGTGACGCTCGACCAGCTCGGCCTGGGGAGCGGGCGCCTGGCCGCGGCCCACGCGGTCATGAGCGAGTCCGAAGCGGTCGCCCTGGCCCGTGCACGATGGTCCCTCGACGTCGTCGCCGCGACCCGCCTGGCGACGGAGAAGGACGACACGTTCCGGCTCGACACCGCACAAGGCGCGCGATATGTCGTCAAGGCCTCCCACCCGGACGAGGACGACGACGAAGTCGCCTTCGAGACCGAGTTGATGCGGCACGTCCACGAGTCCGGGTACGGGGTACCGGTCCCCGAGCTGCTGCCCTCGCGCGGCGGCCGACTGCTCGAACCGGTGCGGGACGGGTCCGGCCGGCGCCGCCTGGCACGCGTCATGACCTTCGCCCCGGGCGTACCTCTCGACACGACCGGAACCTCCGCGCCGGAACGGGAGCGCGTGGGGGAGATGCTCGCCCGACTGCGGCACGCCACCGCCGACTTCCGGCACCCGGCGGACGGCCGGCTGTGCGCCTGGGACGTCCGCCACCTCCCGGCACTCGCCCCGCTGCTCGACGACGTCCCGGACGCCACGCAACGCCGGGCCCTGGACAAGGGATTGGCCCGCTACCTGCACCTGGTCGCACCGCAACTGCCGTCCCTGCGTGGCCAGGTGCTGCACAACGACTTCAGCACGTCCAACCTCCTCGTCGACCACGACGCCGCCGGATTCGTCACCGGTGTCATCGACTTCGGCGACGCCGTGCACACTGCGATCGCGATCGATGTCGCCACCGCGCTCCTCAATCAACTGCCACGGGACGCGGCGCGACGACCGGTGCCGGACCTGTTCGCGGAGGCACGCGACGTACTGCGCGGATACCTGCGCTCGGCCGACCTCACCGAGGACGAACTGGCCCTGCTCCCGCACCTCGTCATGGGCCGGGTGGTCGCCCGCGCGCTCATCACCCTGCACCGCGCATCACTGATCCCCGGGAACACCACGTACATCCTGCGCAACACCGCCCCGGGATGGGGCCAGTTGGCGTGGTTCCTGGACCGTACGCCTGACGAGATCACCTCGACGTTCCTCTGACCGAGCAGCAGATCACCGGCCCGTCGCAACACCACCAAGGTCGCACCACCACCAAGAACGAGGACGAGCATGAGCACCCCTGAGACCAGGAGCAAGGCCCGCGGAAAGATGAACAACGCGTTCGACCCGAACGCCGCGGAGGGACTCTCCCCGTCCTCCCGCCAACTGATCGAACGCCGCGAGAAGTTGCTGGGGCCCGCCTACCGCCTCTTCTACCAGCAGCCGCTGCACATCGTGCGCGGCAAGGGCTGCCGGCTCTGGGACGACGAGGGGAACGAGTACCTCGACGCCTACAACAACGTGGTCTCGGTCGGCCACGCCCACCCCCGCGTCGTCGAGGCCGTGCACCAGCAGATGCAGACACTGTGCACCCACACCCGCTACCTCCAGGAAGGCGTCCTGGACTACGCCGAGGATCTGCTGGCCACTCTCAGCGGGCCGGTCGCCGACGGCCACGCCATGTTCACCTGCACCGGCTCCGAGGCCAACGACCTCGCGCTGCGCATCGCCAAGTACCGCACCGGAAACCAGGGCGTCATCGTCACCTCCGAGGCGTACCACGGCAATTCCGACCAGGTGGCGGGGATCTCGCCCGCGATGGGGGAGAACGCCGTACTGGGCACCTGGACACGCCGGGTGCCGACCCCGGACTCGTACCGCGTTCCCCACGAGGGGATGGGGGAGTGGTTCGCCGACCATGTGCGCGAGCAGATACGCGATCTGGAACGCCACGGGGTGGGCGTGGCCGCGTTCGTCGTCGACTCCCTCTTCAGCTCCGACGGCCTGTACGCCCACCCGACGGACCTCCTCGGGCCGGCCGTCAAAGCGGTACAGGAGGCGGGCGGGCTGTTCGTCGCCGACGAGGTGCAGTGCGGGTTCGCGCGCTCCGGCGAGCGGATGTGGGGCTACCAGCGCCACGACGTACACCCCGACATCGTCACGATGGGCAAGCCCATGGGGAACGGCTACCCCGTCGCCGGTATCGCCGTCACCCACGACGCCGTCGCCGAATTCGGCCACGACATGCGGTACTTCAACACCTTCGGCGGCAACTCGGTCGCCATCGCCGCCGCCCAGGCGACCTTCGACGTCATCCGTGACGAGCACCTGCTCGACAACTCCCGCAGGGTCGGCGAGCTCCTGCGCGCCGGCCTCGCCGACCTGAGCGAACGCCATCCGGCGATCGGCGACGTCCGCGGGGCGGGCCTGTACGTGGGCGTGGAACTCGTCACCGACCGAGACACCAGGACACCCGACCCGGCCCTCGCCACCGCGGTCGTCAACGGCCTGCGCGAACGCAGGGTCCTGATCTCGGCGACGGGAGCGCACGGCAACGTCCTGAAGATCCGCCCACCCCTGGTCTTCGACACGAACGACGCGGACCGCCTGCTGAGCACCCTGGGGGAGGTCCTCACGGACTGCGCCCGGCCGTGACACCCGTCGCCGCACAGCGGCCAACCGACGAAGGCCGTGCCGCATGTGTCAGAAGAATTGCAGGAGTTCGGTCAGGGAGGCGATGGACGGCACGTCCGAAACGGCGGTGTCGCGGCACAGCGCGCGCCCTGCGTAGCCGAGCCGGACGGACGGGGCAACGTCGCGGCGCAGGTCGGTCAGGAGCTGGTGGGTCGGCTTCACACCGAGGTGGTGGAGCATCACCCGGTGGTAGTCGTCGTGGTCGGGCGTCGAGGGCGAGGCGTCGAGGAAGTGGTCGCCCGCGCTGATCGCCGTGGTGAGCTGTTCCGGCGTGATCGACGGGGCGTGGGCGAGGACGGTCTGCTCGAAGTCCGCCCGTGGGTTCCAGCGGCCACCGATCGGCCGCATGAGCACGCCGCCGGAGTCGAAGAGAACGGCCTGGAGGAGGTCGCGAGGGGCTGGAGGTGTGGTCACCCGCCCATTGTGGCGAGCGGGTGACCGGTGGTCGATCCCCACCACCCCACCGCACCGCGGATGCGTCAGCGGCGGGTTGTCGCGCCCAGTGCCGAGCCGAAGCGGGCCTTGGTCGCCGGGTGGTCCAGGTCCTCCGGGGTGAAGAGGATCGAGCCCTTGCCGGTCGGGCCGTCCGCCGAGCCGGGGATGACGCTGACCGCGCCGGTGCCGAGGTACTTGCCGGGCGCGCCGACGGTGAGGTCGGCCGTGCCGTCCGCGTCGTAGTCGCCGGCGGCCACCGCGGAGCCGAACAGGTCGTTGCCCTCGCTGGAACCGGTCACGCCGGGCGTGGCCAGGGTGATGGTGTGCGCGCCCTGCGCGTCGAGGCCGGAGTCGGCGCCGGGCACGACCGTCACCGCACCGGCGTTGTTGAACCCGTCCGGATCGGTGGCGGTGGTGTCGGCGGTGACGAGGTCCGCGTGGCCGTCGCCGTCGAGGTCGGCGAGGACACCGGCCCGTCCGGGCTGCGCCTGGCCCTCGTACGCGACACCCTTGCCCATCCCCGAAGCGGTGCCCGGGAACATCCGCAGCAGGAAGTCGTCCGGGCCGTCCGAGAAGCCGGTGTCGACGACGATGTCGTCCTTGCCGTCGCCGGTGACGTCACCGGCGACGATGCTGTAGCCCGCGAACGGCAGGCCCGTCTCGCCCAGAGTCGTACCGGTGAGGCCCTTCGCCGACCCGGCCAGGACGCCGAGGGTGCCCTCGTCCGCACCGTCGTCGGAGTAGGCGACCGTGGCGAGGTCCTTGTACCCGTCACCGTTGACGTCGGCCGCGGCGATCTGCCCGGTCCCGGCGCCGCCGCCGGGCGGATTGAGGGCCTTCATGGCGGGCGTCGGGGTGTCGCGCAGATTGGCGGCGCCCTTCACCACCTGCACCTTCGTCCCGGCCACGACCGCGATGTCGGCGCGGCCGTCATGGTCGAAGTCGCCGACGGCCAGCCTGTCGCCGAAGGCCTGGCGGGCCGTCGGGGTCGGGGCGTGGAAGGCGATGGCGTGCGCGCTCAGCCCGCCCTTCGCGCCGAAGACGACGGTGACCGAACCGGCCCCCTTCACGGAGCCGATGGCCTCCCCGCCGGCCCCGATGACCAGGTCCGCGTACCCGTCGCCGTCCACGTCCCCGACGGCTGTCGCAGAACCGAACCGGTCGCCCGCCTCCGGGGTGCCGGGGATGCCCGCGGTGCGCTGGGTGATGCCCTTGTGGCGGCTGGTGCGCACGCCCTGCGCGGTGCCGTACACCACCGAGACGTAGCCGGCCTTCGCGAACCCGGCGATCGTCCCCTCCGGTGCGCCGACCGCGAGGTCACCGAAGCCGTCGCCGTCGAAGTCGCCCGCGCGGGAGGCCGCGGCCCGGGGCTCGGGCTGCGCCTGCGCGGCCGGTCCCGCCACGAGCACTCCTCCTGTCGCCGCCAGGGCCGTCGCACACGCCGCGAGCATCCGTTGCCGTCTCTTGCCGTTCACACGCACTCCCGTTGTCCTGTCGCTGTGGTGCCGGTGCGCGGAGGTTTCCGTGCAGATTCCCTGCGGAATCCGGCGCATCGTCATCACAGCAGACCTCCGGGGCGGGTGACTGGTTGCCCACGCCGGGGTGGAGGAGGTGTGAACGGCGAAAGTCGTCGCGCCGACGAAGCCGCTGAAACCCCTCGCGGGCCGCTCACTCTGTGAGCCCACCCATATGAGCCACGGCACATGCTAGGCGCGGTAGTAGCCGCGGCGGACGGAGAGATGCGCCGCCAGGGGTCCGGACCGGGGCATGTCCGAAGTGCCCGATCCGCCGGTTCTTCGTACCCGGGTAGTACGTCACATCTTTGCGTCCCGCCGATGAGCGCCGCTAACCCTTACTGAGTCCCGAAACAGCAGGGAGCGACCGGGAGGCTCCGGCACCTGCTCGCCGCGCACGACGCACTTCGTGCCGCACCCCCCCCGTAGAACCGTTGGAGAACCACCCTCATGTTCCTCGTCCAGACGCCGGCGAACGCCGACCGCACCACCCGTATGCGCAAGATCTCCGTCTCCGGCATCGCCACGGCGGGCGCCATCGCGGCGGCCCTCACCCTGGTCCCCACGCAGGCGCACGCCGCCGAGCACACCGGCACCGCCCCCCGCACGGCCGCCACGACCACGAAGGCCGCGGTGTCCGCCAAGACCTACCCGGACAACCTCGACGGCTGGATCCGCCAGTCCCTCGACATCATGAAGTCCAAGGGCATCCCCGGCACGTACGAGGGCCTGCACCGCAACATCATGCGCGAATCCTCCGGCAACCCGAACGCCGAGAACGGCTGGGACGTCAACGCCCAGGCCGGCACCCCGTCCAAGGGCCTGCTCCAGGTGATCCAGCCCACCTTCGACACGTACCACGTCGCGGGCACCTCGAACGACATCACGAACCCGGTCGCCAACATCACCGCGGCCGCCAACTACGCCGCCGACCGCTACGGCTCCATCGACAACGTCGACTCCGCGTACTGAGCCACCGGTCAGCGAACAGCGAGCACCGAGCACCACGCACGCAGCACGAAGCAGTGAGGAAGACCCCCATGCCGCACGAGAGCGGGAACGAGCACCAGGCGCACCCGGCCGATGAGCCCGCGGCGCCCGCAGTGCCTTCCTACGGCCCCGCCCGGTTGCGCCGCTCCAAGCACCGCAAGCGCAAGCGCGCCCTGCGCTGGATCGCGGGCGGCGCCCTGGGGCTGACCCTGGTCGGTGGCGGCGGCGTGGCCTACGCCTGGCAGCACCTCGACGGCAATATCAAGGGCACGGACGTGGACGCCGCCCTGGGCTCCAACCGGCCCGATCAGCAGCACGACGGCGCGATGAACATCCTCCTGCTCGGCTCCGACTCCCGGGCGGGAACCCACGGCGAGTACGGCAGCGGCGTCATGGGCGCCCGCGCGGACACGGCGATGGTCCTGCACGTCGACAAGACCCACAAGAAGGCCTCCGTCGTCAGCATCCCCCGCGACACCGAGGTCGACCGCCCCACCTGCAAGACGTCGCACGGTGACGTCCAGGCGGACCACAAGGCCGTGTTCAACTCCTCGTACGCGCTGGGCGGTCCCGCCTGCACCGTGAAGACGGTCGAGAAGATGTCGGGCGTCCGCATGGACCACTACCTCGAAGTCGACTTCAAGGGCTTCCAGAAGCTGATCGACGAGCTCGGCGGCGTGGACATCACCACCCGCGACGCCATCCACGACAGCAGCAGCGGCCTCTCCCTGGACGCCGGCAAGCACCGCCTGAAGGGCAAGGACGCGCTCGCGCTCGTCCGCACCCGGCACGCCGTGGGCGACGGCAGTGACCTGGGCCGCATCCAGCTCCAGCAGGCCTTCATCAAGGCCCTGATCCACCGGGCCGACACGGTCGACCCGCTCGGCAGCCCCAGCAAGTCCTACGCCCTGGCGGACACGGCGACCAAGAGCATCAGCGCGGACTCCGAGCTGGCGTCCGCCGACAAACTCCTCGGCCTCGCCAAGGAGTTGAAGGGCATCAGCCCCGACCGCACCACCATGGTCACCCTGCCGGTCACCTACGACGCGCAGGACCCGGGCCGCGTCCTCCCCCTCGACAAGGCCTCGCACAAGGTGTGGAAGGCCCTGCGCCACGACCGGCCGATCCCGAAGAAGGCGACACAGGGCTCGGTGGGCGACCGGACGGACTCACCGGTGGTGTCGGGGGCCGGGGTCTGACGCGGGACGTCCCTCGGCCTCCTCGGTGACCGCGGCCCGCAGCGACGTGGTCACCGCGTGGACGCAGGCGGCGAAGGTCTCGCGGCCGTGTGCGGCCACCCAGCGGGCGAAGGCGTTCTCGAAGGTGACCGTGGCGATCTGGGCCACGAACCGTGCGGTTTCCTCGTCCGTTCCGCGCTGGGCGAGCGCGGAACGGATCGCGGCGGAGACCTCGGCGAATTTGGTGCGGTCGCGCTCCTGGAGTTCAGGGCTCGCGTCGATCACCGCGCGGCGCTCGGCCGCGTGCTCGATGCTGCCCACCAGGAGCGAGCCCACCTCGGTGAGTGCCTCAAAGGCCGCCGCGAGAGGGGGAGTTGACGCGTCGACGGCGAGCACGGCCTCGCGCACCGCCGGCGGCAGTTGCTCCGAACCCGCGAAGAGGACCTCGCGTTTGTCCGGGAAGTAGCGGAAGTACGAGCGCCGCGTGATCCCGGCCCGCTCGGCGATGTGCGTCACGGTCACGTCGTCGTAACCGTGCTCCGTGAACAGCTCGAGCGCGGCCTTCGTGAGGCGCTGCTGCGTGCCGGGGTCCCATCTGGCCATGGCCGCAGCATAACAATCGATGTCTCACTGTGTCGTCGGTGCTAGCCTTGGTGATGACACAGTGAGACATCACTGGGGTCGCCGTCCGACGGGCCGCAGGAGCTGCCGCGCCGAACGCGCCGGGCCCCACCGAGGAGGAGTTCCCCATGGTCGACAACGCGCGCGACACGAGCCACGCACGCTCCGGTGAGGTCTGGATTCTGGGCGCCACCGGCAGGATCGGCCGCGACGTCACCGCGCGCCTCGTCGCGCGGGGGATCGACCCGGTGCCGGTCGGGCGAGACCGCGACAGGCTGCGCAAGGCCGCCGGCGGCCGGGACGCGAGGGTGGTCATCGCCGACGGAGCCGACGCCATCGCCGCCGAGATCGCCCGGCAGCGCCCCTCCGTCGTCGTCAACGCCATCGGCGACTACGCCCACACGGCGACCACCGTCGCCCGTGCCTGCTTGCCCGGCGGGCACTATCTGGACCTGGCGGCCGATCTCACCTCCGTGTCTCGCCTGCTGGACCTGCACCAGGACGCCGTCGCGGCCGGCAGCACGCTGATCACGGGCGCCGGCTTCGGCGTCCTGGCCACCGAAGCCGTAGTGGTGAAGCTGTGCGAAGGACGCCCCACCCCGGACCGCGTACACGTCGACGCCCTGGCCTCCGTGGCCATCAACGGAGGTGTCATCGGCACCGCCTACGCGGCCTCGATCGTCGACGCCCTGACCATGGGCGGGCGCGCGTACAGCAACGGCCGCATGGTCACGACCCGGCTCGGCGCGACCCCGCGAAAGCTCACCCTCCCGGACGGGCAGCAGGTCACGTCCGCGGGCGCCCCGGCGGGCGAGCTCCTTGCCGCGCACCGGGCAGGCGGGGCACCCGACGTGACCGTCACCACCGCCCTGGCCCCGACGTCACCTCTCGCGCGGGCCGTGCTGCCGCCGGTCGGCAAGCTGCTGTCCTTTCCGGCCGTGCGGCGCTTCGCGGTCCGCCGCATGGCCGGCCTGAAGATCAAGGCCGCGCCGCGGCCCCGGCAGCACTCCTGGGGGCACGTGGTCGTCGACTGGGCTGACGGCACCCGCCGCGAAGGCTGGCTGCGCGCGGACGACGGCATGGACTACACGGCCGCGGTCGCCGCCGAAACGGCCGTCCGGCTCGCCCGCGGCGAAGGCGCGCTCGGCGCCCACACTCCCGCGGCCGCCTTCGGCCCCGACCTCGCTACCGCGGCCGGCGGCACCTTCCTCCTCGACCGGGCGGCGGCCTGAACATCTCGGCCCGCGGTGTACCCAGGAGCCGACGACATTCCCGAGGCCGTCCCCCGCCGACGAGGACCTCCTTGACCTCAAGTGCGCTTGAGGCAGAAAGCTCTCGGTATGGATACCGAAGAGATGCAGCGGCAGGTACAGGTTCTGACCGACCGGGCCGAGATCACCGATCTATTGGACCGGTACGTGCGGTCCCTGGACGACGGCGTTTTCGACGAGGAGTGGGCGCGGGCCTTCCACACCGAGGACGTCAGCGCGGACATGCCCATCGGCACCGTCCACGGGCGGAACGCTCTACTGGCCCGTATCCGGGAAGGGATGGCGATGTTCGACCGGACCGTGCACCTGATCACCAACGCCGTCGTCGAGATCGACGGTGACCGGGCCACGGCCCGCGGCGCCCAGTTGAGCACCCACGTGCTGGCCGACGGCTCGGGCAGCGTCTTCATCTCGGCCGCTCATGCGGACACCGGGCTCGTCCGGACGGCCGACGGTTGGCGGATCTCCGCGTCGGCCCTGCGGGTGGTGTGGACGCAGGGCCCGCCCCCGCGGCTGCCGGACGGCTTCGCCCCGGCAGCGGTGGACGCGGGGGCTCAGTCCGTGTAGACCTCCGCCCGGTCCACGCTCACGAACGCGCCCGTGGACGACGCGTCGCGGTCGCCGGTCACCCGGACCTGGAGTGTGTGCGGGCCGTTCGTGAGGCGTGGGCTGAGGTACTGGAGGGTCTCGCCGGTGCGGATCGGGCCGTAGAAGTCGACACGCTGCTCGGGGCCGCCGTCGACGCTGATCGCGGCGATGCCGTTGCCGGTGTCCTTCACGGACAACAGGGCGATGCGGGTGCCGGTGAAGGAGAACGTCGCGGTGTTGCCGGCCTTGTCGCTCCAGTGGTCGTCGCTCCAGAAGCACTGCGCCGCGCAGCCCGTACCGGAGTTCCACGTGCCGGTGTACGTGACGGATCCCGACCCGCTGGAGCGGCCGTCGTCGTTGATCCAGTGGTTGCCGGAGCCGGGGTCGCCGGAGGGCAGGTCCTGGGTGGCGCCCATGGCGAGAGGGGTGCCGAGGTTCGGGCTGCCGTCGGCGTTCCAACTGATCTTCTGGGCGCGGGTGGTGCGGTTGCTGTAGGTGTTCGTCGACGTCGTCTTGGCGTGGTAGACCAGCCAGTCCTCCTTGCCATCGGGGGACTTGAAGAAGGCGTGGTGCCCGGGGCCGAACACACCGCGGTCGTCGGCACGCTTGAAGACCGGCCCGTCGTGCTGCTTCCAGTTGCCGGGGACGAGCGGGTCGGCGCCGTCCGCGAGCGACATCATCCACACCTGGTAGTCGGGCTTGCCCGTGTCACAGGTCGAGTACGTCATCCAGGTGCGGCCGCCCCGGTTCAGGAACTCGGGCCCCTCGCGGACCTCGGGGCAACCGCCCGCACCGTCGATGGCGACCGCGTCGCCCGAGACGGTGTACGGGTTCGACAGCGGCGCGATGTTGAGGCCGTTGTGCTGGTACTGGTTGATGCCGCTGTACGCGAGGTAGAGCTTGCCGTCGTGCTGGAGGATGCCCGGGTCGATCGCGAAGTCGTCGGCGTGGTTGGGCGGGGCGAGCTTCGCCTTGAAGTGGTACGGGCCGGTCGGATCGTCGCCCTCCGACTCCAGGACGTAGAGGCGGTGGTGGTCGTCCGTGCCGTCGTCGGCGGTGTAGTACATGTACCAGTGCCCGCCGAAACGGTAGAACTCCGGCGCCCAGATGTGTTGATTGCGCGAGGTGTCGCTGTCCTTCCACACCGTCTTCGGGTCGGCGTCGAGCAGGGTGGCAAGGGAGGGCGAGCTCCACATCTTGATGCTGTCGCCCTGAGTGGTGGTGAGGTGGTAGGCCCCGTTCGCGTAGGACAGGAACGGGTCCGGGCCCGTGTTGAGCGGATTGCGGAACGTGCTCGACGCGGCCGCGGCCGGTGCGGACCTGTCCGCGGTCCGCTCCGCCGTGGCCTGAGACGCGCCGACCGCACCGACGAGCACGGCGAGTAACGCGGCGGCCGGGGCGGCGACCAAGGCGGCACGGGAGCGTGCGCGCATGAGCGACTCCTTGCATCGATGTACATCCCAAGGCCTTCAGGACGGTATGGAAGGGGCTCAGGAGTGTCAACGCGGCGGCTTGGACGGCGAGTCGGCGGGTGGGGCGGGCCCCGCTCAGGGGTCATGTCGTCGGGCGCGAGCTCATCGCGCGGGAGAGCACGGGGAGTTGAGCGACACTCACGTCACCGGCCCGAGGCCTCCTCGGACCAGGCGCGCCCCAACAGGGCGCGGAAGTCGGCGGGCTCGCGGCCGATCAGTTCGCGGAGCGTCGGGTCGACCGCGCTGAACTCGCCGCCTCGCGCCGCCGCGAAGATGCTCAGCATCAGGTCGGCGGTCGGGCCGGGGACGCCGTGTGACACGACCTGCTCGCGGAAGGCGTCGTCGGGGACGACGGTGCGGGTGAACGGCCGCCCGGTGGCCTGCGCCGCGAGCTCGGCGACGGCGTCGAAGTCGAGCGCCGCCGGACCGGTGAGCGGCGGCGTGGGCCCCTCGAACCGCCCCTCGTCGGTGAGGATCGCGGCGGTGGCCTCGGCGAGGTCGTCATGGCCGGTCCAGGCGACCGGGCCGTCCGCGGGCAGGGCTATGTCGCCGCCGCGGCGGGCGGACTCCAGGAACTGCAGGGCGCTCGCGGCGTAGAAGCCGTTGCGCAGCGACGTCCAGGGCAGGCCGGTGGCGCGCAGCAGGTCCTCGGTCCTGGCGTGGTCGCGGCACGGCTGGAAGCGCGAGTCGTGGGCGGCCCCCATCTGGCTGGTGTAGAGGATGCGGCCGACGCCGGCCTTCACGGCGGCGTCGATGGCGGTGCGGTGGCCCGCGACGCACTCCTCGCCGGCGCGGTCGAGGGAGACGAGGAGCAGCTGCTCGGCGCCCTCGAAGGCGTGCGCGAGCGAGGCGGGGTCGTCGAAGCTGCCCTGCCGTACGCGGACGCCGCGGTCGGCGAAGTCCTGGGCCTTGCGGGGGTCGCGGACGCTGACGCCGACGCGCTCGGCGGGGACACGCTCCAAAAGCCGCTCGACGACGCGGCGGCCGAGCTGTCCGGTGGCTCCGGTCACGATGATCACGGGGTTCTCCCAACGTTGTTCCTCATGGCGCTTCCGGTGGAACCGCTCACGCGTTTCCGGTGGAATCACTTCAACGGTAACACTGGAACTAACGATGGAAGCCAAATCTCGCTATCATCGATACATGCCGAGCCGTGACACCGCAGACAGCCCCCGCCGCCGCATCGTGGAAGCGGCCGTCGAGCTGCTGGAGAGCGGGGGAGCGGACGCGGTGAGCACCCGCGCGGTCGCCGCCGCTGCCGGAATGCAGCCACCGGCGATCTACCGGCTCTTCGGGGACAAGGACGGCCTCCTGGAAGCGGTCGCCGAGCACGGCTACAGGGAGTTCCTGGAGAGCAAGCGCGCCCAGCTCGACCCCGCGCCGGAGGATCCGGTGGAGGAGCTGCGTCGCGGCTGGGACATGGTCGTGGAGTTCGGGGTCTCGCGCCCCGAGCTCTTCGCGGTGATGAACAGGTCCACCGGCCGGGAGACGGCCGACGCCCACCGCGCCGGTCTGGAGATCCTTCACGCCCGGGTGCGCCGCCTGGCGGCCTCGGGTTGGCTGCGGGTCGACGAGGAGCTGGCCGCGCAGATCATCCAGGCAACCGGCCAGGGCGCGGTCATCACCTGGCAGGCCACCCCGGCGGAACGCCGTGACCCGGCGCTGCTGACCGTCCTGCGCGAATCCATGATCGCAGCCATCACCCGCGCCGAACCCGCTTTCTCCGCCGCGGAGTCCGGCCCCGCCCCGGCGGCCCGAGCGCTGCGCGCCGCGCTGCCCGACAAGGCGGATGCCCTCAGCGAGGCCGAGCAGAGCCTGCTGCGTGAGTGGCTCACCCGCCTCGCGGCGGACGGCGGCAGGCCGCAGGGCTGACCCTGCGTCGACCGCCTTCGTCCTTAATTCTTGGCCAACTTGGGGCGCAAGTGCAGCAAGAGTTGCCAGGAAACGACAGGTTGTGGAGTGATCCGCGACGTAGCCTGCGCTGGCAGCCTGGCTCGTCACCACCTCTGACTCGTGACCCCACTGACTCGTCATCAGTCCTGACGCGTCACCCGCGAAGAACAGGAGATCCCCCCACCCATGACCGAACTGAACCGGCGTCGCTTCCTGCAGATCGCCGGAGCCACCGCCGCCTTCACGGCGTTGAGCGGCTCCATCGACCGCGCCGCCGCCATCCCCGCAGCACGCCGCAGCGGCACCGTCCAGGACGTCGAGCACATCGTGGTGCTCATGCAGGAGAACCGGTCCTTCGACCACTACTTCGGGACGATGAAGGGCGTCCGTGGTTTCGGTGACCCGCGCCCGGTCACCCTGCCGAGCGGCAAGCCGGTCTGGCACCAGTCCAGCGGCGGCAAGGAGACCCTGCCCTACCACCCGGACGCGGACGACCTCGGCATGCAGTTCATCGCGGGGCTCGACCACGACTGGGCCGGCGGCCACAGCGCCTTCGCCGCCGGCAAGTACGACAACTGGATCGCCGCCAAGGGCACCGGCACGATGGCGTACCTGACCCGGGAGGACATCCCCTTCCACCACGCCCTCGCCGACCGGTTCACGGTCTGCGACGACTACCACTGCTCGTTCATCGGCGCGACCGACCCCAACCGCTACTACATGCTCAGCGGCTACGTCGGCAATGACGGCACGGGCGGCGGCCCCGTCCTCGGCAACGAGGAGGCGGGCTACGGCTGGACGACCTACGCCGAGCGCCTGGAGAAGGCCGGTGTCTCCTGGAAGGTCTACCAGGACATCGGCGACGGCCTCGACGCCGACGGGGGCTGGGGCTGGATCGACGACGCCTACCGCGGCAACTACGGCGACAACTCGCTCCTCTACTTCAACAACTACCGCAACGCCAAGCCCGGCGACCCGCTCTACGACAAGGCGCGCACCGGCACGAACGCCAAGGCGGGCGACGGCTACTTCGACGTCCTCAAGGCCGACGTGAAGGCCGGGAAGCTGCCGAAGATCTCCTGGATCGCCGCTCCCGAGGCGTTCTCCGAGCACCCCAACTGGCCCGCGAACTACGGCGCCTGGTACATCTCCCAGGTCCTCGACGCGCTCACCTCGAACCCCGAGGTATGGAGCAAGACCGCCCTGTTCATCACCTACGACGAGAACGACGGCTACTTCGACCACGTCGTGCCGCCCTACCCGCCGGCCTCCGCGAACCAGGGCCTGTCCACCGTGGACACCAAGCTCGACTACTACCCCGGTGGAACCCGCGCCGCAGGCCCCTACGGGCTCGGCCAGCGCGTCCCGATGATCGTCGTGTCGCCCTGGTCCACCGGCGGCTACGTGTGCTCGGAGACCTTCGACCACACCTCGATCCTGCGGTTCATGGAGCAGCGGTTCGGGGTGGAGGAGACCAACATCTCGCCGTGGCGCCGCGCCATCTGCGGCGACCTCACCTCGGCCTTCGACTTCTCCATGAAGGTCACCGACCCGGCCGAACTCCCCGACACCTCCGGCTACGCCCCGCCGGACCGCGACCGCCACCCCAGCTATGTCCCGAAGCCGCCCGCGCAGGGCACGCTGCCCCGCCAGGAGGCCGGCTCCCGCCCCAGCCGCCCGCTCGCCCACGCCCCGTACGTCGACGGCGCGGCCGACCTCGCGACCGGCAAGTACCGGCTCACCTTCAGCGGCGGCGAGCGGGCCGGTGCCGCCTTCCAGGTGCGCTCGCTCAGCCGCGGCGACGGCCCCTGGACGTACACGGCCGAGGCCGGGAAGTCGATCGCGGACAGCTGGAACTCGTCCTACTCCGGGGGCCGTTACGACCTCACGGTGCACGGGCCGAACGGCTTCCTGCGCGCCTTCAAGGGCGACAACAGGACCGCAGGGCCCGAGGTGACCGCGCGCCACAACGCGGGCACCGGCAACCTCGACCTCACCCTGACGAACCCGACGTCCGCCGCCGTCCGGCTCACCGTCACCAACGCGTACGGCAGTGGCGAGAAGACGTACACGGTGCCCGCCGGCGGCACGGTCCAACAGACCGTCGACCTGACGAGCACCCGGCGCTGGTACGACCTGACGGTGGCCGCCGAGGGTGTCACCGGGTATCTGCGCCGCCTGGCAGGACACGTGGAGAACGGCACACCGGGAGTGAGCGACCCGGGCATCGCGACGGCCTGAGCGCCGTAAGCACGGCCACCTACCTGCTCCGGCAGTAGGCTGAGTATCGAAAATCAGTTCAACTCGGCTTGGGGCACCGACTGTTGGGACGGCCACCGCCGACCGGTACGGTCAGCGGCGGCCGTCGGGCGCGAGGAGCGGTAGCTCCCCTCCACTCCTCGCGCGGGTGCCCACTGCGGCAGCAGGGCGCGGGAGGTACCCCGCTGCAATCACGCAGTAGGGCAGGGGCTGGTGTCGCGCCTCGTCGGCGATGCGCGACACCAGCGGGCTCCTGGGGCGGGTCTGTCGATCCGGGGACTTGGGCGTCGGCAATCGGAGCGTACTGCCGCTCTCGCCCTGATCGGAAGAGCGCACGGATCAGCGCGCGTGACCGTCACGGAACCTCCGCTCGAAGACCGCGTACGGGTGGCGGAGCGCGGTCAGTTGGGCTCGGCGACGGCCGGGCGCGCGGGGCCGGGCACGGGGTGGTGGGGGAGGTGTTCGTACTGCTCCGCCTGGAGGCGGTACATGTGCGCGTAGCGGCTGGCGGGCTCGGCGGCGAACAGCTCGGCGTGACTGCCCTGTTCGATCAGTCGGCCGTCGTCCATGACGAAGATGCGGTCGGCGTGCCGCACCGCCGCCATGCGGTGCGTGACCAGGACGATGATGCGGTCCGGGCCCGCGAGCCCCAGGATCTGGTCGAAGGCGCGCTGCTCGGCGTCCGGGTCGAGCGCGGACGTCGGCTCGTCCACGATGATCATGCAGGCGTCGCGGAAGTGCGCGCGGGCCAGGCCGATCTTCTGCCACTGGCCGCCGGAGAGGTCGCTGCCGCCCCGGAACTGCTTGCCCAGCAGGGTGTTCATGCCGCGGGGGAGCGTCGCGATGTCACGGTCCGCGCCCGCGTACTCGGCCGAGACGCGCAGTTCGTCCTCCGTGGCCGCGCGGTCGGACTGGCCGATGCGGATGTTCGCCGCGGCCGTGAACGGCCAGCGCTCGAAGCTCTGCGTGAGCAGGCTGACGTGAGTGAACAGCTGGTGTCTGTCGGCTTCGGCGATGTCGACGTCGTCCCAGTGGATGTGTCCCTCGCCGGGCAGGTGAAGCCCGCACAGCAGGCGGACCAGGGTCGACTTGCCGGAGCCGTTGGGCCCTACCAGGGCGATGACGCTACCGAGGGGGATGGTTAAGGAGACGTCCTTGACGGCCGGTTCGTCGCGGCCGGGATAGCGGAACCCGACCTCGTCCAGGCGGATGGACCGGGGACGCTCGGGCAGCGGAAGACCGCCCTCCGGGATGGCCGGCTCCTCGGCCTTCACGAGGAAGTCGGCCAGGTCGTGCACGTACAGGGACTGCTCGTGGAGTTGGCTCATCGTGCTGACCAGGGCGCCGATCCCGGCGGAGCCCGAGTTGAGCGCCATGACGGCGGTGCCGAACGCGGCCACGCTCATGTGCCCCGACAGACACAGGCCGATCATCAACATGAAGGTCAGCAGGTAGCCGACCCCTTGAAGGGCCGACGCGGCCAGTTCGGTACGGGCCTTGTCCTTGGCCAGGCGCTCCTGCTCGGACTCGGCGGTGTGCGACATCTGGTGGAAGTGGCCCAGCAGGAAGCCGCCCACGCCGTGCACGCGCACCTCCAACGCGGCCGTGACCGACGTGAGGAGGGTGGACAGCACCCGGCTCGCCCGCACGTGCTCGATCCACGTCATCGTCGAGAAGTACCGCTGCTGCGCCACCCGCATCACGCCCCATCCACGGGGCGCCACGATCAGGACCAGCATCGGCAGCAGAACCGGGTTGAGGGCCAGCAGCACCCCGCCGGAGGCGACCAGGGAGAACACGCTGTTGATCGCCGCGACACTGGAGCCGATCATGAGCCGCGCCTCGTTCGCCCCGTACTGCGCCCGGTCGATCAACTCGCGGAAAGAGCCGTCCTCGATGGCCGCCATCTCGACGCGTTCGCAGGCCGCCAAGTACTCCTCGGACGCGGCACGTTCGACCTTCGGCTCCAGGCTGCCCGCCGCCGAGGTCGACAAGGACGCCAGGACGGCGTTGACACTGTTGACGGCCACGAGCACGGCTCCCGCGGGCAGGGCGTGGCGCAGGCCGTGCACGTCGGTGCCGGCCGCGAGCACCGCGTGCAGGGCGGCGTTGACGGCGAGCAGCTTCAGGGCGGTGGCGATGCCCTGTCCCACCTCGGTGACGCCCACGGTCACCAGGGAGCGCCGGTCCGTACGCCACGCCAGGGTGACGGTGTGCCCCACCAGGCCGGGCAGGGACTTGAGCGCACCCCACAAGGTGAGGTCGAGGCGGGAGTACTCGTGCTTGCTCCAGCCCATGTCGTAGCGCAACGGGCCGCCGAACAGCTCCAGTTCGGACTCCGAGACCTTCGGCTCCTCGATCCGCGGGCGCCCCAGTGTCCTCATGCGTCCGCCTCCTGTTTCGCAGCCACCTTCGTTCGACGCCGCACGCGGCCTCCTTGTTCAGCCTCACAGCCGGCGCTTGACGAGCGAGGCAAGGGAAACTACTTTCCTCTCAGGAAACAAGTTCTGCTGGAGCACATCGATGGAGGGTCCCATGCCCGAGCCCCACGAGCCCACAGCCGACGAGGCCGCGAACGCTGCCCGGACGTTGCGGAGCGTCGAGCGGCGCCGCGCACAGGCCCACGCCGGAACCGGCGCGGCACGCTGGGTGGACGTGGTGTTCGGCGTCCTGACCTTCGCGGTGCTCGCCGCCCCCGACTTCTTCGGTTCCGATGTCACCGGCTGGACCACGCCCGCGTTCTCGGCGCTGGCCGTCGGCTACGTCGTCCTGCTGAACACCCGCCGCGGCTCGGCGCTGCTCGGGCAGCGCGCCCGGCTGCGCAGGAGCGAGATCTCCGGCCGTTTCGCCCTGGTCGCCCGGGTGGTGATCCTCGCGTTCGCCGCGATCGGCATCGCGCTCGCCCTGCTCCAGCCGGACCTCGGCGTGCATGTGCCGTACTGGCGGACGGCGTTGGGCGTGCTGCTGGGCGGCGCGCTGATCCTCTTCGGGGGACGGATGCAGCGCGCTCTGGCATCGTCGGCGACACGCGAGCGGCACACGACGGGAAGCACCCTCAATGGCCACATTTGAGTATGACGCCGTCCTCCTCGACCCGACGCGGCTGACGATCGTCTCGCTGCTCGCGGGCGTGGAGTGGGCCGAGTTCGGCTGGCTCCGCGACGAGGCCGGCGTCTCGGCGTCCGCCCTGTCGAAGCAGGTCAGCACCCTGGAGGCGAAGGGGTACGTCGAGGTCAAGAAGGGTTACGTCGGCAAGCGCCCGCGTACGTGGGTGAGTTTGAGCGGAACCGGCCGCGGCGCCCTGGAGCACCATGTGGCGGCCCTGCAACAGGTCGTCGAGGCGTCGCGGCGGCCCCGCAGCCGCTAGTCCGTGAAGAAGTCGGCGAGTGACCTGCCGATCCGGCCGGGGGCGTTCTCCGTGGGGATGTGATCGGCGTCGGGGATGCGGACGAGGCTGGTCCGGGGCATCTCCGCGGCGAACCGCTCGGCGAAATCCACCGTCTCGTGCAGGTCGTCCTCGCCCCAGATCAGCAGCTTGGGCGTGGTGGATCGCCGCAGCGCGGGAACGAGGTCAAGGGTGTACCGGTTGTCGGCGGCGCCCGCCAGGGCCAGCCAGGAGCGGCGTACCCGCTCATCGGTCCACGGATCCACGTACTCCGCGACCAACGCCTCGGTCGCGACACCGGCCAACACCCTCGTCACGGCCTGTCGGCGCGCGGCCAGCACGCCCTCTCCCGTGTCCGCGTCCCGGAACCGGGCCACGTGGGGCGCGGGCCAGGAGTCGTAGAGGACCGAGTTGACCAGGGCGAGCCGGGACACGTCGAGCCGGTCGTGGGCGAGGAGGTGCTGGGCGATGGCGCCGCCGATGTCGTGTCCCGCCAGGGCGACGGGGCCCGAGAGGTTCAGCGCGGCGACGTATCGCGTCACCCAGTCGGCGAGGGCCGGAACCGTGGCCGTCTCCGGGGTGAGCCGGCCTCCCGAGCGTCCGAGGCCGGGGAGGTCGACGGCGAGAGGACGCAGCCCCGCGTCGGCGAGGTGGTCCAGAACGGGGAGCCAGACACGGCTCCAGTACGTGCCGTGCAGCAGGAGCACCGGCGGGGCGTCCGGCCGCCCTGCGGTCAGGTAGCTGGCCGGCTCGCCGTCGACCTGGACTGTGGTCCGCCGCACTGTCGTCTCGCTGGTTCGGGTCACAAGGCTCATGAGTCCACTGTGTCCTGTGCGGGTCATCCGGCCGAGAGTCCAGAAAGACATCCGTGGGTACAATCCTGCCATGCGCACTCATCGGGTGGTGGCTCTGCTCAATCCGCCTCAGTCGCCCTTCGAGCTCTCCTGCGCCACCGAGGTTTTCGGCACCGCCCCACCGGGCGAGCCGCCCCGCTACAGCGTCACGATCTGCGCCGAGCACCCCGGCCCTCTGCGAACAACCGCCGGCTACGAGATGCTCGTCGACGCCGGTCTTGAGGCACTGGAGCAGGCTGACACGGTGATCGTCCCCGGCTGGCAACCGCCCGGGGCCCCTGCCTCTCCGGCCGTCATCGCGGCGCTGAGGACCGCCCACCGGCGCGGGGCGCGGACCGTCGCCATCTGCACGGGAGCGTTCGTCCTCGCCCAGGCCGGACTGCTGGACGGCCGCCGCGCCACCACGCACTGGCGCAGGACCGCCCAACTCGCCGCCGCCTTCCCCGAGGTGGACGTCGACCAGGAGGTGCTCTTCGTGGACCACGGCGACGTGGCCACCAGCGCCGGAACCGGCGCGGGCATCGACCTGTGCCTGCACCTGGTACGCGCCGACCACGGCGCGGCGTACGCCGCCCAGATCGCCCGCAGCATGGTCCTACCGCCGCACCGCGAGGGCAGCCAACTCCAGTACGCCGCACCGTCCGCACGCCCAGCGCCGGCCAAGGCCGACGAGTCGCTGGCACCCCTGCTGGAGTGGGCCACCGCCCGCCTCGACACCCGGCTGACCCTCGACCGGCTCGCCGAACACGCCGGGCTGTCCGGCCGGACCCTCGCACGGCGCTTCACCGAACAACTCGGGACCAGCCCGGGACAGTGGCTGCTCGACCAACGCATCGACGCGGCACGGGTCTTGCTGGAACAGACCGACCTGCCGGTCGAAGCCGTCGCCGCCCGCGTCGGACTCACCTCAGCGGTCAACCTGCGCCGCCGCTTCCGCGCCCAACTGGGCACCACCCCCGGGGCCTACCGACGCGTCTTCGGCCACACCGGATGAGGCTACGGGGTGTGAGCGCGCAGGGCCGCCGTGAACCACGCGAACACCGGTGTCAGGCTGGGCGGGACGGGCCATCCGTTGATGACGGCCAGCAGGTGCCAGTAGCGCTCCGCGCGGGGGTCGCCGGCGATCTCAAGGCGTGTGAGCAGCCAGTTGCGCAAGCCGGCGTCGTCGGCGCGGCTGAAGGTCTGCGCGTAACGGGCGGTGAGGGCGTCGACGATCACCCGCGCCTCGGCCGAGGCCGGAGCGACGCCGGTGTCGAGCGCGCGGCCGACGTGGTCGCGGACGGCCTCGGTCAGCTCGTGGTGCAAACCGGTGGAGTCTCCGCGGGCGCGTTCGGCCGCCTGGTACTTGGCCATACGCCGGACGGCGGCGCGGAAGTCGGGGTCCCGGGTGAGTTCGGCCAGTTTCACCCAGGCGTCGACCTGCTCGGGCTCGGGGTCGTCGGGCAGTTCGGGCATGGCCGAGCGCATCATGTCCACGAACTCGGCGTTGGCGTCGACCCCGCCGAAGGTGTCGTCGACGAAGTCGGTGACGAGGCGCCGGCGTTCGGCGTCGGAGAGCTTGGCAAGCTTGTGCATGAGGTCCATTTCCTCGGGAGTGGAGCCCCGTTTGGCCACCGCTCGCAGCACCGCGCGCCGCAATCGGAGCGTCCGAATCTGCACCTCCAGGGCGTCGGCGTGCGCCGCCGCGACTTCGGGCACCGAGACCTCCCGGTCCAGTACCCGCCGGATGACGGCAAGGTCGAGCCCCAGGTCACGCAAGGTGCGCACCAGGTCCAGACGCGCCAGCGCGCCGATGTCGTAGAGCCGGTAGCCGGCTGGGCTACGGTCCGTCGGCGGCACGATCCCGGAATCGGCGTAGAACCGAATGGCCTTGACCGTCAGCCCGGTCCGCCGGGCCAGATCCCCGATCGTGAAAAACGTGTCGCCGTCCATGCGCATACCTTCGCGCCTCCTCCTACGGGAGACTCAAGCCCGTTGTGCGGGCTGCGTGGTACAGAACTTATGGCCGGTAGGGCTCCAACTGCACCCTGTTTAGCCCGCGTCAGCGTCTGCTACAAGCAGCTCGCGGCCTATGACTCGAACCAGGCCGGGCAGCTCGCCGCCGTCGCCGGAGACGACAAGGTGGCGCAGCGGCGCGAACTCGGCGGCCCCGGACGTCCTGCAGACCGCCGACCTGCAGGAGCGGCTGCGCGATGAGCCGACAAGGAGCTGCTGCCGCTGCGGGTCCAGCAAGCCGAACGCTGTGCCGTGCGGGCCGGGGACGGCGTCTACACGCTGGCCTGGGACCCGGCCAAACAGCGGGTCGTGCTGCGCACCTTCGACCCCGGCTTCTACTACCCCGAGTGGGACGAAGGCGAGCAGGACGCACAGGAGTACCCGACGCGCGTGTACTTCGCCTGGGAGCTTCCCGAGGACGCCCGCCGCGGCCTCAAGCCGCGCGTACGGCGCATCACCTACGAGCTTGCGCCGCTTCGGCCGGCCACCGCCCCCGCCAGCACACCTGACGGCGACCCCTACCGGGAGATCCTCACCGCAGAGGACGGGTCGTGGCTGCTGACCAGCGGCGACAGTCTCGACCCGGACAGCGGGCACATCACCCGCAGCTACCCGTGGGCGCCCGGCAAGCCGTCCACCGTCGCCTGCTACCTCACCGACGCCGAATGGCTCCTCGACGACCTCAAGGGCCACCACGACGTCTACAACCTGCCCGCCGACAAGGCCCGTTACCGGGTCCGCTCCGACGGCGAAGTCCTGCAGGGCCTGGACCTGATGGTCGACTTCATCCCCGTCGTCCACGTACCCAACTCGATCCCGGACGGCGGGGAGCACTGGGGCAAGTCGACGCTGGTCACCGTGCTGCAACTCCTCGACGAACTCGCCGCCACCGACACCGACTCCGCGTCCGCATCCGCAACGACCGGCACCCCGATCATCGGCCTGGCCGGTGCACGCCTGCCCGTCGACCGGGCCACCGGCCAGCCACTCCCGGTCGCCGTCGAAGCCGGAACCGTGTGGCAGCTCGCCGACGGCGGCAGCATGTCGACCCTCAACACCGCCCCGCAACTCGCCGAACTCCGCTCCCGCGTCGACCACTTGATCGACCGCATCGCCGGAAACTCGTTCGACGCCGCGGCCGTACGCGCCTACCTCGGACTGCCGGAAGTAGACCCCGAGATCCTCAGTGGCCTTGTTCAGCTGTTGCCGCCGCCGGGCGCCGTCCCGTTCGAGTCCGTCCCGTACGGGAACCGTCGCATCCTCTGGCGTCGCCAGGCTACTCAGGAGCGAGCCGGTGACGAGGACCGGGCGCCCCGGTCGCTTCCGCCCCTCCTCTGCACCCGTCTTGCTATTACGTTACTTGACAGTCATGTAACGTAATTAGGACGATGGTCGTGCGCCAACACGGCGGACGGACGCCCTGCGTCGATGCCCAACGCATTCGAGACCGCCCGACGGCCATCGCGCGCGTTGCCCAAGAGAAGCGCATATGACGAATGAGAGCTCAGGGAAAACACATGCCGATCTATCAATGTCTCGTGCCTGCCGACTCCGTCGATGCCGACCGCCGTGCCGACCTGGCGGACGCGATCACCACCGTGCACGCCTCGGTCACCGGAGCTCCCCGGGGGTTCGTCCACGTCGTGTTCACCGAGTACCAGCCGTCCGAGTTCTTCACCGCCGGTAGGCCCAACACGCTGTCGGTGATCAACGGGACGATCCGGGCCGGCCGCGATCGTGCGTCGCGGGCCGAGCTCCTGGCCGGGCTGTGCGAAGCGTGGACCGCGATCACGGGAGAGCACCCCCGCAGCGTGGTCATCGGCCTCAACGAAATCGACTCGACCTCCGTCATGGAAGCCGGCCTGGTCATGCCCGCCCCCGGAGAAGAGGCGGCTTGGCTGGAGCGCAATCGGGAGGCGCTCGGCGAGGTCTTGTCGAGCGAATAGCGGCCCGGGCCCGACGCACTCCGCCACGTCAATCGGAACTCAACCAGGAAGGTCCCCATGCCCAGGAAGTGGATATCGGAGCGGATCGAACAGCTCGACCCGCACACTGACTACGACGAGATCTGGAGGCTGACCGCCACTCACCGGCCCAACGACTTCTTGGCGAACCTCAACTTCGTCCTCGGGATCTTGCACGTATGCACGCGCGAGCGCGATGCAGTCCCGGTACTCGACGGCGGCCAGGGGAAGGTGCTGACCGATCCGCACGCCCGAGCGGACGGCTCGATCTGGAAGCCGCAGCTGTGGTGGCACTACGGGTCACAACACGAAAAGACGCGGAAGAGCGTGGAGGCGGTCAATCGGCTGCACGCCCATTACGCCCGCAAGTACCCGGACAGCTTCCAGCCCAACGACACCTACGTCGCCACCCTCGGTTACGAAGCGGCCGGCGTACACCGCCTGCAGCGGAAGATCGGACTCCCCGGCTACACCGACAAGCAGAAAGTCGCGGCCGTGACATACGCGCGGAACGTGGCCACACATTTCCGCAACGCCACGACCGGTGAGCCGATTGCCGACTTCCCCGAGACCTTCGAAGACCTCGAAGCCTTCCTCGACCGCTACGAGGCCGAGGACGTTCCGGTCAACGAGATCAGTCCGCAGGTCGCCCGCGCGTTCATCCAGCAGTTCGCCGACCGCTACTTCGCCAAGCCGCTGCACCCCCTCGCGCGCGCCTGGGTCGTGAGCCTCTTCGATGACCACATGATCGCGGCTTATCGGCTGCGGCGGCCGCCGAAGTGGGCCGTCAACGCCTATCGCGCGCTGACGAAGGGGATCTTCTTGACCGGCGAACGAGTTCTCGCCGACCCCACAACCACCTACACCGAACGCCGCCAGGCATCTGTACGAGCTTGTCCCCATGCGGGAACAGCAAGCCGGACCGGGTAGCGCCATAGCGAAGCCGCCGCCATTCCTCTCCCCGCCGGTCTGACCGTTCGGATCAGGCCGGCCACCGGCGGCCCCTTACCGGCTAGCCCTCGGAGAGAACCGGCCACAGCGCCGCGACGACCCGGTCCGCGAGACCCGGGTCCCGGTCGCCCGTGCGCAGGTAGGACGAGTAAATACTGCCGATCATCATGTCCGCGACGACGAGCACGTCCATGTCCGTGCGCAGTTCCCCTTCCTCGCGCAGCCGATGCAGAGTGTCGAGCAGCGGCTGCATCCGGGGGCCGATCGCATGGCCTCGTACCAGTTCCAGGAGGCCCGGATTGTGCTCCGTCTCGGTCAGGACATGTCCCACCACCGTCATTCCACGGCCTGGCGGGGCGTACGGAACCGAGTACCGCAAGGCCCTCCCCAGTGCCTCGACGGGCGGCAAGTCGTCCAGCGGGCCGAGCGGCTCGCTCTCGCGCTCCTCTTGGAAGTTGAAGTCCAGGGCGTCCACGACGAGGTCGTGCTTGTTCGCCCAACGCCGGTAGACGGTGGGCCTGGTGACGCCCGCGTCGGAGGCGATGTCACCGATCGTCATGCGGGCGTAGCCGTCCGAAATGAACCGCCCGACGGTCGCCCGCAGGATCGCCTTCTCCACGGACGGGTCACGCGGTCTCCCGGGACCCCTGCCCCCCGGGGCCCTCTTCTCGCCGCTTTCGGCCATGCCCTGCACCCACCTCGCCATTTCATTACTTGCCAGTTGTGTAACGATATTAAGGCCATCGCTGGCGCACGGAGAATCGGGCGAAGGGGTATGCCGCCGGCTCCCTTCACGGCCGCGGTCGTTCATCGCCTGCTCCTCGTGGCGCCAGTGTGGTCCGCAGCCCCGGCTGTTGGTGCGGCAGGCCCATCCCTACCTTGCTGCAGACGCCCGGACGAACTTTCGCTGCGTCGCGGGAGGTGCCCCATGCGGCAGACCTCTACACCGCTGGTGCTACCACATCCTGTGCGATGGCGTCCGCCGAGGCGTCGCAGCTCCGGCCACTCTGAGACACCCGTCGATGAGACCGGGCCGGTACTGGATTTCCCGAAGGTGGGTGCGCAGGACCCGCATCGGTTGGTCGGGGTCGGTGAAGGCGGGTGTCCAGGTGCACGTTCAGGTTGTCCCGGACGAGGGCGAGCGGGGCGTCGAGCTGCCGGTGCGCACAGGTCAGCAGGTCGCGGTACTCGGTCCAGGTGAAGCTGCGGCGGCCGCCGCGCTTGTGGGTCGGCGTGCCGTTTCGGCCGGTAGATCAGGCGGGAGCGGTGGCCGGGTTTGTGCTGGTCAGGGCCGCGATGGAGATGCGGCGCTGGGAACGTCCCCGCACCCGGATGATGGCGGTGTGTCCGCGCCTGGCCCAGGTACGGGAGGTCGGCGGCGTCATCGAGAAGCCGGCCTCGTCCTCGAAGACGAGGTAGGCCTCGAGCGCCGCCCGGGCGATTCCACCGACGGCCATGTGTCCTTCACCCAGCCCGTCACCCGGGTCTCGTCGCGTTCAGTGGCCCGCCGGGCCGGGAGTTGGTGGCTCCATCCGTGGCGGTGCAGCTTCTGTGTGATGGCGGACAGGGGCATCGTCTTGTGGAACCGGCGCCCGATCAGCGTTTTGATCCGTTCCAGTGTCCAGATTTGGCTGTCCCAGCCGTGCGCGAGCGGGCCCTTGGCCAACTCGGCTTCCAGTGCTGCGAACAGAGTCTCGGTCAGTTTCGGCCGGGCCGCCCAACCTGCGGAGTGCACCCCGGCCGCCTCCAAACGGATACCCTCGCGAAACGCCCGCCGCTCGGCCGTCAGGCCACCACCTTGCGGGTACCTCATACACCGGGCGTACCGCTACAGCCACCACCTGTCAGCTCTCGCCATCGCCCGAGGTGCTGGACGACCGAGATGTGCTGGCTGCTTTGATCGCGCATCCTCAGTTCCGGGACACCTACGACGGAGCCGGCGTTCAAGACTGGTGCGGCGGGACCCTCCTTGCTCACCGAGTCCGCCCGGGGCACGGGGTGTCGAAGGTGAGGACGGTTGTGGTGCGCTCCGATTCGGCGCCGTGTGTGTTCACGGCGAAGGTCCGGACGGTGTGGCGACCGGCGGGCCAGGGTTTTTGGGGAGTCCAGGACCAGGTGCCGTCGGGCGCGACGTCGGTTGTGCCCAGGGTGCCGTGCTCCCAGAACTGCACCGCTACCGCGTCGCGGGCGGTTCCTGCGAGAAGCGCGGGCTGCGGCGGGTGGGCCGGGGCTGACGTGATCACCGGGGGAGCCACCCAGGTGCCGGGGAGGGCGGTGGCCGCGAGGTGGGCGTGGAGCGGCGACCGGTCGGCCTGCGGGTCCTCGTAGCCGTTGCGTACGAATCCGAGGCGCGGCGCGATCCCGTCGATGAGGAGGTTGAGGACACCCATGATGACGGGCACGTTCCGGCCGGCCACCTGCGTGTGGTCGGTCACGAACGGGGAGTCGGTGAACACGAAGTTGAAGTTCTCGTAGTCGTGGAAGAGAAGCAGGAAGGGCTCGACCTGATTCCGGTACTGGGCGTCGGCGGGGGAGGAGAACAGGTAGATGTTGACGTCGCGGTGACGGCCCTCGCGCACCAGGTCGGGGAGGCAGGCGTCCAGTTCTCGTACGGCCGCGTCGTCGGGCTGGTCCCCCAGCATGAAGCGGGCGACCTTCGGGTGGACCTGCTGTACGTATGAGCCGATCGCGAACTGCGGGGCGATGGCCACCACGTTCTGGTAGCCGTACTTCAGCCCGAAGTACTGGGCGGCGCTGGCCCCCTTGGAGCTGCCGAGCAGGGTGCAGTCCCGAGGCGTGAGCGCGAGGGCGGTCAGGAATCGTTCGATGAGCGCGGCGACGGACTGCTCGACGGAGAAGTCCAGTTCCCTGCACAGGTAGTACGCGTTGTGGCCGTCGAAGCGGTCGCGGATCCACAGGACGTTGGCGCGCAGCTTGTCCAGCACGCCGTTGGACCAGCCGTAGTCCTCGGGGGCGTCGAAGTTGGCGAACACGACGACGAGGTGCCGGTTGCCGTTGCGGGCCTCGAAGAACCGGTAGTCGACGGGGAGTTGGGCGGCGGTGTCGGTGCCGGTGAACAAGGGGCGGCCGTTGGTGGAGGGCATGCGGGCCATCGGAGCGGTTGCCTTTCTGACGCAGGTCATGCGGGTCATGCGGCCCGGTGGCGGGGCCGGGCGTGACGGTGCGGGGTGGTCGGCCCGGTGCCGGCACCGACCGGCCCGCCGAGCAGGCGGTCGACGACACGGCCCGCCGCGTTGCCGTCGTCGAGGTCGCAGAAGTCCCGCTGGAACCGGCGGTATCGGAACGCGTACTGCTCCTGCGAGCGGTCCACGTCGCGGATGGACTCGATCAGCTCCTGCGACGTGGACAGCAGCGGCCCGGGGGCGTCGGCCTCGAAGTCGAAGTAGAAGCCGCGCAGGGTGTCCCGGTAGTGGTCGAGGTCGTACGTGAAGAACAGCATCGGACGGCCGGTGTTCGCGAAGTCGAACATCAGCGACGAGTAGTCCGTCACCATCACGTCCGTGATGAGCATGAGGTCGGCCATGTCGGAGTAGGCGGTCACGTCCCAGACGAATCCGTCGCCCGCGCCGGGCACCGGGTCGACCACGTTGGGGTGGCGGCGGACCAGCAGGATGTGATCGTCGCCGAGCTGCCGTCGGGCCTCGGCAAGGTCGATACGGAAGTCGAACTTGTAGCGGCCGGCGCCGTAGAAGAGGTGGTCCCGCCACGTCGGTGCGTACAGGACCACGCGCTTGCCGTCCGGCAGTCCGAGCCTGCGGCGCACCTGCGCGGCGCGCTCGGCCCGGTCGGGGGCGTAGTGGATGTCGTTGCGCGGGTAGCCGGTCTCCAGGATCTCGCCGTCGAAGCCGAAGGCACGGCGCATGATGGGCGTGGAGAACCGGTTCGGCGAGACCAGCATCGACCACTGACCGACCTCGGTGGGCAGCCGCTCCAGGTAGTCGCGGTCCGCGAACTGCGGCGAGTCGATGTCGTGCCCGATCTTCTTCAGCGGCGTGCCGTGCCAGGTCTGTACGACGACCTGTTCGTCGCGGCGCCGGAACCAGTTGGGCAGGTGGTTGTTGAAGACGAGGTAGCGGCTGCGGGCCAGTGCCTCGTACCACTCCGGCGACCACATACGGACGGCGCGGGCGTTCGCCGGCACCTGGATCTGGTCGTCGCGGACCACCCACAGCAGTTCCAGATCGGTGCCGCGGTCCACGAGTTCGTCGTAGACGGCACGGGGGCTGCCCGAGAGCTGGGTGCCACGGAAGCTGTCGAAGAGCACGGCCTCCCGCAGCGGGAGACCGCGGCTGTCCGGATAGTGCCGCGTGCGCAGCAGCTTCTGCCGGTACGGGCCGCGCCCCTCCACCGGCATCGCGGAGTGTGCCATCAGCGTCAGCCGATCGTGCCACTGCGTCTGCACCTCGTAACCGCGGCCGTCCACCGAACCCCGCGAGGGCATATCGGCGATCAACGTCCTGTGGGCCCTCATCGCCACATCGTGCGAGGGGCGACCGCCGGTCTGCGGCACACGGAAGTCGAGGTCCCACCGGCCCGAGGCGAGTGGCGCGGGACCATTGAGGCTCTCCACGTGCGCCGGGTCGAGCGAGATCCGGAAGCGTCCGCCCGCGCAGCGCACGGGGAAGGTCTTCTCCTCACGCTTGGCCCGCGAACGCACCACCACACGCAGGCCCGCCCGCTGCTGCGGGGTGAGGCGCTCATGGCCGGGGAACGCTCCGGTGACGGTCAGGGTGCCGTCCGCCTCCCAGTCGCAGGCATCGGCGACGGGGGCCTCGACGCGCTCGAACAGGACGAGGAACCCCTGGGCGTTGCGGTGGACGACGACCTCCCGGCCTGCCGAGGTCCCGTCGGCCAGGGAGGGCGCGGGGTAGTTGCCGTCGGGCGTCTCCGCGGCGACGACGGGGTAGTAGGGGCGCTTGCGGCCCGGGAGGTGGAGGGTGGTCTTCCAGCCGCTCGCGCCCGTGCCCCACATCTGCGGGAGAGCGTCATGGTTCCCGCGCCGGGACGCGGGGGCGAGCTCACGGACCGGGAGGCGGGTCCGGAAGTGGCACCACCCTTCGCCGCCGGGCGTGAACATTACGTCGGAGTGGTGCTCGGCCGCGCCGGACAGGGCGCGCAGGCGCAGCGTTCCCGATGCGGGGACCTCGTCGGTGAGCAGCACACCGCGCAGTTCCAGGTGGCCGCCGCGCAGGCTGTGCCCGATGACGCGGCAGCGCACCCGCTCGACCCGGATCTTCAGTGCGCCGTCGACGAACAGCGGCACCACGCGGGTGTTCTTCTCCACGTAGAAGGGGGCCGGGTGGGAAGCGGTGCACGCATCGCCCGCGATCACACTCTTGTACCGGAACAGCCCGCGGCTGAGCGCGCCCACGGCCACATCCCACGTGCCCTCGACCCACTTGCCCTTGCGCTGGAACCGGCGCGGGTCGATGACGGTCTCGAACCCGGACCAGTCGTAGCAGTAGCGGTTCTGCCCCGAGTGCTCGGTGGCCTCCGGCGTGTAGGTCGTCCTGGCGCGCTGAACCATGATCCGCCCGGACAGCTTCTTGTTGCGCAGGGCGATCGCCTTGACCGAGTGATGGCGCTTGTGGATGTTGAGGTTGCGGATGTAGGCGCGCCCCGAGATCTTCAGCTTGCCGTCGTCCCACACGGCCGAGGTCAGCGAACCCCGCATCGAGAACTCCTTGCCCAGGCGGGAGGCGCGCTTGGGAATCCCGACCGAGCGGTCGTCCAGATACGGGTGGTCGAGATAGCGGTGGACCCGCCGGCGCACCGGTATGGGCCCGCCTTTGCGTTCCCACACGAGCAGTTCGAGGAGCTCGTCCAGTTTGCGGGCACGGACGAGGTGCCACTTGACGCGGTCGGCCGCGCACAGGCCGTCGATGATGTCCGGGGCAGCCTCGGCGAGGAACGTGCCTGCGTGCTCCAGGAAGTAGGTGCGGCACTCGTCGTCCGCCTCCGGCAGGGCCTTGAGGTGGATCATGAGGTCGGACTTCAGGACGGACTGGTCGTAGCGGCGCTTGTGGTCGGCGAACTCGGCCCCTTGCTGGTCGCCGAGGAACCGGCTCACCTTCTGGACTCCGGTGATGCGGTCGCGTACGTTGCCCAGCTCGTGGTTGCACTGGGTGATCGACGGGGCGGCGCCCCCGTCACGGCGGCGCCAGAAGTAGACGGGGGTGCCGACCACGTCGACGGACTTCGCGCTGTAGTGGGCGTAGAGATTGACCCAGATGTCCTCGTAGAGGACGCCCTCGGGATAGGTGATCCGGTGCCGGTCCCAGAAAGAGCGCCGGAAGACCTTGTTCCATACGGTCCGGTCGTAGATCAAGTCGTGCTTGCGGGTGACGTGGGTGCGCCGGCGGTCACGGCGGAGCAGGTCGTGGTGGAGGCTGGAAGGCCACGAGGTCTGCGAGTTCATCATCCGGACATTGCCGGAGACGAAGTCCGAGCCGCTCTCCTTGAGCGTGCCGATCAGCAGCTCGTACGCGTAGTCCGGGATGACGTCGTCGCCGTCCACGAACCCCAGGAACTCGGCCTGCGGATCCGCCGCGCGGATCGCGGTGTTCCGGGCGTGGCCCGGACCGTGGGCAGCCTGCCTGATGAGCCGGAACCTCGGGTCCATGCGGCAGAACTCGGCCGCGATCGCCGTCGAGCCGTCCGTCGACCCGTCGTCGACGAGGATGGCCTCGAAGTCCTCGAAGGTCTGTTGGGCGATGGACCGCAGGCACTCGTCGAGGTACTGCTCGACGTTCTGGAACGGCACGACGATGCTCAGCTGCGGCGACATCGGAACGGACTCCTTCGATCCCCGGATCGGTTCGAGACGGCGGCCCCGTCGGTCCGGGGCGCATCTCGACGCTAGGGAGCGGAGGGCGGCCGTTTTGTGGACGGATGTCGATCCGGTGTGGACGGAACGTGTCGCCGGGTCCCCGGACCACGCCGCGAAGGTCGTCCGGCCCGCGGCGCGCGGGACCTGCGGCAGGTGCGGCGCCGGGCCGTTCGGGCCGTGCTGGTGTCAGCGGCCGCCGAGTCCGGCGCGGTGGGCGTAGAGCGCCGCCTGGGCGCGGTTGGCCAGGCCCAGTTTGGCCAGGAGCCGGGAGACGTAGGTGCGCACGGTGGTCTCGGCGACCCCGAGTTCGGCGGCGATGTCCCGGTTGCCCAGGCCGCGCCCGAGGCAGGCGAGGATCTCGCGCTCCCGGACGCTCAGCGCGTCGTTGGCGGCGGTGAGGACGGGCGGCGGGGGCGGAGCGGAGTAGGCACGCTCGATGAGGGCGCGCATGAGGGGCGGGGCGAGGACCGGGTCGCCCTCATGGACGGCGCGGACGGCGGCGATCAGCTGGGCGGGTCTGCTGCCCTTGAGCATGAACCCGTCGGCACCGGCCCGCATGGCCCGCTCCAGGTTCTCCTCGTCGCCGAACGTCGTGACGATCAGGATCCGAGGGCGCGGCGCGAGGGCGCGCAGCCGGGGGATCGTGACGTGTCCGTCGGCGCGCGGCATGTTGAGGTCGAGCAGGACGACATCGGGTACCTGCGTGCGGGTCAGGGCTACGGCCTCGTTGCCGTCTGCCGCTTCGGCGACGACGTCGATGTCGGGGGCGGACGAGAGGATCGCCGAAAGACCTGCCCGCACGAGCTGCTCGTCGTCGGCGAGCAGGACGCGGATCGTGGACGGGAGTGGGGCGGCCGGAGGGAACGGGGGCGGGGTGTGAGCCGGGGAGGACGGGGGCGTCGAGTCTGGTCGGTTCATCGGGTCCGTGGGGTCCATCGGCCTTCCTGTGGTGGTCTTTCGGCGTCGGGGAGCGGGGCGCGCGGTCATCGCGCGTTCGGCGCCGGTGTTTCTTGGGCGTGCAGTGGCAGGTCGGCCCGGACCAGGAAGCCGCCGTCGTCGGTCGGACCGGACAGGAGAGTGCCACCGATGAGCCGGGTCCGTTCGTGCAGCCCGATGAGACCGAGGCCGGTGCCGGGTACGGGGCGGGCGGGCGGTTCGCTCGCGCTGTCGTTGCGTACGTGCAGGTGCAGCCGGTCGCCGTCGATGCGCGTGCCGACCTCGACGCGCGCGCCGGGGGCGTATTTGACGGCATTGGTGAGGGCCTCTTGGGCGATGCGGTAGGCGGCGAGGCGGGTGGCCCGGCCGGTGTGCGCCAGGGCGTCGGGCGGTCCGGACAGGGTGACGTGCGCGCCCGTCGCCCGTACCCGGTGGACGAGTTCGGCCAGGTCGGTAGCCGTGACGGCCGACGGCTCGGCCCGGTCGTCCGTACCGTCGTCGGGGGCGGAGCGCAGCACCGCGTACCACACGCGGATGTCGTCCAGGGTGTTCTGGGCCTGGTCCTGCAGATCGATGGCCGCCTGCCGGGCGGCCGCGTCCTGGGTGCTCACCTCGAGGGCGCCGGCCCGCAGCATCATCAGGGTCACCCCGTGGGCCACCGTGTCGTGCAACTCCCGCTGGATCCGCGCACGTTCGAGAGCGGTGGCCTGGTCGACGCGGAGCTCCGCGGTGCGCACGAGCAACTCTCGGGTGCGCTGCTGGCCGTGGAGCGTGCGCCCGATGAAGGCGGGCAGTCCCACCACGACCGCGACCCGTACCGGAAGGCTGAGGCCGGTTCCCGGCACGCTCACAGCGCTCGCGGCGAGCTCGCAGACGCCGGCCACGACGAGCCAGGTCAGCCAGTGCCTCCGGCCGCGTACGGCGATCAGATAGCAGGCGAAGGCGAGGGCGACGTCGCCACCGGTGAAGTAGAGCGTCACGACACCCAAGGGCACGAGCAGCAGGTTCGGGCAGCGGGGGACGGCCAGGAGGACGATCACGGCCAGTTCGGTCACGACGGCAGGCGCCGTGCTGAGTTCCCGCCGGTGCAGCCCTTCGGCGGGCACGGTCAGGACGTCCACCACCACGAAGGCGCAGAACAAAAGCGCCACGAGAGTGTCCACGGTGTGCGGGCGGTCCAGCGGCCCGGTCGGCAGCTCGCCCGTCGACTGGCCCATGGCGTGACGGGCCGTCCTGCCCTGTACGGGATATTTCCGCCCCTTGTCGGACATGTAGGCATCGTATGCAGCCTTCCGCGTCAGGGGCGATCGTCAAGCGTGGAGCACACGGGCCGGATCGACTACGACTGGCGCGGCCAGGTACTGGGTACCAGCGCCAGCGTTCAGTCCGACCTCGGTGACGATGACCATCCACGGGCAGCGCCCCGAGCTCCCGCCCGGCCGCGTCAGCGCACCCGCCCCCGCGGCTTCAACGGCACAGCCGGAAGCTCCGGCGCCGGCAGCGGATCACCGTCGTACCCCTTCACCTCACCGAACCGGCCCCCCGTCGTCCAGTCCTCCCGCGCCTGCGTGATCTCGTCCTGGTTGCGGCCGATGAAGTTCCACCACATATCACCGAAGTTACGGTTCTTCGCAGGTCAGGAGTGTCCCTGACCCTGGGCGGCCAGCAATGAGCCAGCAAGAGTCCCGGGGAGACGGAGTCAGTGCCAGCCAAGAAGCTCATGCGTGGCATGGGGTCCCTGTACAAGACCTGCGAGCACCAGCAGTCTCGTTGGTCGAAGTGCCAGCACGAGTATCACATTCGGTATCGGAACTCGTCGGGTCGGCAGCGGGAGGAGTCGGGGTTCGCTACCCAGGACGCTGCGATCGAGCGTCTTACGGAGATCTACAAGGACAAGAAGGCGCAGCCGCGTGCGCAGGCTCGCGCTGAGCGCATCGAGAAGTACGGTGCAATGCGGCTCGAGGAGTTCGCGGCGGAGTGGAAAGCAGGGCAGCGTCACCTGGCGCCGTCCTCCGTACGCCACCTCGAGTCGCTGCTGGAACATCATCTGTTCCCAGCACTCGGCAGCCGCAAGATGATGAGTTTCGACTTCAAGGTCGTCGATACGTTCATCCGCAGTATGGAACGTGCGCAGGCCGGACTGGCTACGCAGGCCAACGCCTACGACAAGCTGCGCGCGATACTCCTGGACGCCCACCGTCTCGGGCTCTACCCGGAGAATCCGATGGATGGAGTGAAGGCGCCGCAGTACGACCCGTCGCGCGCTGTGATTCCCTCACTGGAGCAGCTGCGCAAGCTACGCACGGCCGGGGACGATGCCTTCATGCTGCTCATCGACATGATGAGTGGCTGCGGTTTGCGCAACGGCGAGGCTGCCGCCGTCAACCTCAACAACATCGTCGCGGACGACGTCTATCGAGTGAGTGAACAGGTCGTCATGTCGACGATGCGGTACGGCCCTCTGAAGCATCGGAAGGCGGGAGAGTACCGGGACGTTCCCTTGCCGGCCCGTATCAGGTCGACGATCGAGTGGTACGCCGACAAGTACGGCACGACGGACGGCTATTTGCTGCGTCAACCCACGGACGTGAGTCGGCCATATCCGCACTGGGGCCTGTGGAATCAATGGCAGCGCATGAAGGCCGCCGGGGGAGTGGACATCCCGGATGGAATGGTGGTCTACGGATTCCGGCACTTCTTCGCGTCGAACTGCTTGAGCAGCGGCATCCCGATCACCGACGTGGCGGAGTGGATGGGACACAAGAGCATTGACATCACGTTCAAGATCTACAGGCACCTGATGCCCGGATCCATTGGGGCGGCGGCGAAGGTGCTCGACATGTCACTGGCTGCGTAGCTCGGTGGCGGCTCTGGAGGGACGAGGCTCCGGAGCCGCCGCTGAGGCGCGCCCTTGTGCCGACTTTGAAGACGTTGAACGGCGGAGTGCCGTTCTGGATCGGCCCGATCTTGTGGGAGACAGGATCCCGCTGTTTCCGCTGAACCCGTGTCAGCAACGTGTACGCGTACCAGTCGTACCACTCGACAGCATTGCCGACGGAGGCGGCCATCAGCTGTCGAACGGGGTGCCGGGGCGGCGCCGAGGTCTTGATCGTCTCTGTCATGATCCTGACGCTAACCCGGTAAATCCCCTGCTCACACGCGGTTTGACGGAGTCGAAACATTCCCGTCAACCGGGCCGTCCCACCGCGGACGACCGGACGTGCCGTTTGGTGCGGCCGTAGATCGAAACCACAATCACGGGCGCTGAGTCAGCAAAAAGTCAGCAAGAGCCCGAGGTCAGTACATTGCCTTCCATCCCCAAGCAGCTCGCCCGCGGCATGGGCACCTTCGCCAAGCCGTGCAGCTGCAGCCAGCCGACCCGCTGCCCGCACCCGTACGTCATCCGCTACCGCGACGCGTCCGGCAAGCAGCGGGAGGAGTCCGGCTTCCGCACGCAGGACGCCGCCAAGGAGCGGCTCGTCGAGCTGTACGTGCGGAAGTCCAACACGCCCGCGTCCAAGGCCGAACTCATCCGTCACTACGGCCAGATGCGGTTCGAGGACTTCATCGGCGACTACATGGGCCGACAGCGGCGGCTCGCGTACGGCACGACGTACGAGTACGAGCACCTCGCCCGCAACCACCTGATCCCGGAACTCGGATCACGGCGTGTGGAGACGTTCAGTCCGATGGTGGTGGAGAACTTCCTCGCGACGATGGACCGCCTGGGAACACCGGACCCCACCCAGTTCAAGGTCTACGTCCTCCTCAAGACGCTGCTGCTCGACGCCCACCGCAAGGGGGCGATCAACGAGCACCCGCTGCAGGACGTCGACGCGCCGCAGTACGAGGCCGAGCGGGCCATCGTGCCTACCAACGAACAGATCGCCGGAATCAAGGCGGCAGCCAACCACGACCGTTTCTCGATGTTCGTGGACATGATGGTCGGCTGCGGCCTGCGCAACGGGGAGGCGTTGGCTCTGAACGTGAACAACATCGTGGCGGACGACGTCTACCGCGTCACGGAGCAGGTCCACTACCGGACGAGGAAGCTTGAGAAGCTGAAGCACCGGAAGCCAGGGGAGTTCCGCGAAGTCCCGCTACCTCGGAGCACCCGCGAAGCGATCGAGCGCTTCGTCGACAAGCACGGCACCACCCACGACGGCTACGTCCTTCAAGGGACCCGTGCGAAGCACATGAACCACAGCACGATCAACTACATCTGGTACCGGAAGCTGCCCGGCAAGGACGTGGACGTCCCCAAAGGCATGTCCATCTACGGGTACCGGCACTTCTTCGCGGCGAACTGCCTGGCACACAACATCCCCATCACGGACGTCGCCGAGTGGATGGGCCACAAGAGCATCGAGGTCACGTTCCGGATCTACCGGCATCTCATGCCGGCTTCGATCGGGCGGGCGGCGAGGCTCCTTGACCGAGGGCTACACGACCTCGCCGCTTGAAGAGGGCCGGTGAAACGGTTTCGGCCCGATCTTTGAGTAACGCCCCGACGCGGCCGAGCGTCATCTCGCAAGTACCTGATGCTTGGCCCAACTCAATTGCGTGCTCGACGATTAGCGAGTGCGCAGCTCCCTGATCCGCGTCAGGAGGCCGCGTAGTAGTGAGCGGTACGAGGGCTCCAGAGCTGCAAGCTCTGGAGCAGCCGCGGTATCAGGCGAGACGTTGCTGTCGAGCCCATGTGACCACATCAGAGACCTTGAACTGCAATTTTGCATTGCGTCCGGTGCCGAATTTGTAGGGAGCCAGGCCCAGCCGGGGGGCGTCCCTATAGAGCCACGTGACGGACATGTTGAGGTACTCGGCGGTCTGCTTGGCATCCATGAACTGCGGGGGCATCGGACCTCCAGGTCGGGCGTGGGTGACCAGTGTGAGTCCGACATGCGGCTTGGCTGTGCAGCGATAGGCCTGATAGCGGCGAAGGTTGGGGCACGCGGTCCTGGGGCCTGAGACCGGGTCTGATGCAGCTTTGGGCGACAGGTCGACCTGTCACCCGATCGTGCGGCAGACCCGTCCCGCTGATCTTGCGAGTGACCAGTTCGAACCTACGACCAAGAAAGTAGGGCACGCCCGGAGGCAATGAGGCACACCACGCCTGACTCCGAGGATTGACGGGTTTCGCTCCTCGTGCCAGCAGGTCGTTCATCAGCGCGGCCGTCGCTGGGGATCTGAACGCGACCATTAGAAATCGGTACCTGTCTCTGCCGCCAGCGTCTGCAGGAGGCGGTCCTGAAATGCTTTGTCGTGGACGGCGTGGTGCGGCTGTTGGCGCTTCCGGTGGTACCAATACCCGCCGGTGGTCAGGGCTTGGGGATCCTCGTCGGTTGCGAGCCACTCTTGCGTGCGGTGTCCCAGTTCGAGGTCGTCCGGTGCGCTGGGTCCGCCCATCTTGGTCGGCACCCAGCCGGGGTCCACGGCGTTGCTGCGTACATCGGGGCGCAGGCGTGCCACAGTGGCGGCGAGCGTGGTCACGAACAGCTTGCTGTCTGCATACGAACCCGCACTGGTGCCCCGCCAGTCGATGCCGTCGAGCGACGGGCTCCCGTCGTAGTGCGATCCGCTGCTCAGATACACAAGCCTGCGCGGTGTGCGGAGCAGGGCTGTGAGGAGGTAGGGAGCGATGATGTTGACTGGCATCACGGCCGATCCGCTCCATACGCCAGCGTTGTGGATCACCGCGTCCAGCGGTCTCATGTCGCCCAGTTCGGCAGCGATGCGGCGAACGGCGTCACGATCGGCGAAGTCGCCGACAACGACGTGCCCTCCGCGGTCGACCAGCGGAGTGAGGTCTGCAGCGCGCTGCAGATTGCGGGCGTGCACCACCACGTCGTGTCCCGCGGACAACAGGGATTCCGCCGCGGCACGCCCCAGGCCGTCCGCGGAGCCGGTCACCAGAACGCGGCTCACCATCCCACCACGCCTACGCCATGACTGGTGTTCACGTCGTGGGGCGCACGGACGTTCGTCCTGTCCCGTCCGTCGGCGAGGTCGTCGTCGGTTCCGTGCGCGTATGCGCTTCGCATGAGATTCCGTCTTTCCGCTCGTGGTTGAGGTGATGGCTCGGGTCGAGAACGCTTGCTTCGTGACCCTGACAGCGGCCGTGGCCCAGGGGCGGCCGGCGTAGAAGCGGGGCGGGTGACTGCTGCTGTGGTTTCGATCCCGGTGACGTCGTTCGGATCGGGCCGCCGAGCAGCGGAGTGATGTGCGTGTGTTCCTGGCTCTGCTGAGCCACGATCACGCGGCAGACCGCCCGGCTTGCCGCTTGCCTCCACAGCCCGGCATTTCGATCAGGGGCGTTGTGCGCCTGGCGCGTCGGCGGACGAAGCTTCCTCCTGTTCGTCCTCCTCCTGCAGGGCAGTGGCGTTGTCGCGGGTGGCGGCCCAACTCGCCAGCAGCTTGAGGCTGTCGTGGGCCGGCGTGCCGGGCTCGGCGACGTAGGCCGTCATGCTCAGGCCTGGGTCTGACGGCAGGGGGAGGACCTCGAAGAGCAGGGTGAGGTCGCCGACCTGCGGGTGGTGGAACTGCTTGGTGCCGCAGCGATGGAGGTAGACATGATGTGCGGCCCAGCGGACACGGAACTCCTCGCTACGGGTGGACAGTTCACCGACCAGGTCGGTCAGGCCCTTGTCGTACGGGGTGCGGCCTGCCTCGGTGCGCAGCGCTGCCACCGTGTTGTCGGCCACAGCGTCCCAGTTGGGGTAGATGTCGGCGGCGCGCGGGTCGAGGAAGGTGAGGCGGGCGATGTTCGCGCCGTGCTGGGGTGCGGCGAACAGGGGCGCATAGAGCGCCTTGCCGAGCTGGTTTCCGGCGATGACGTCGAGGCGGTTGTTGAGGACGACGGCGGCGGAGTCGGTCATTGCGTCGAGCATGTACTGCACGCCGGGGCGCACCTGCTGGGCGGCCTTGCGGCGGGCGGCGCGGGCCCGTGCGCGGGGCACGGTGTTGGCGACGCGCGCCAGGTCGAAGAGGTGGCTGCGTTCGGCTTCGTCGAGCTGCAGCGCGCCGGCGAGGGCGTCGAGGACGCTGTCGGAGACGCCGTTCAGTTCGCCGCGTTCCAGGCGGCCGTAGTAGTCGACGCTGACGCCGGCGAGCATGGCCACCTCTTCGCGGCGCAGTCCGGGCACACGCCTCTTGCCGCCGCCGAATGCCGGCAGGCCCGCTTGCTGCGGGGTGATCCTGGCCCGGCGTGAGGCCAGGAACTCTCGGATGTCGTTCCTGTTGTCCATGCATTCCAAGGTAAGCGCCCGCTGCCTGAGCAGGGTTGCCCTGTCAGTACATGGATCAGCAGATCCTTCCCTATGTGCGTGACAAGCGGTTTTCTCGATGGCGGGGTCAGCAGGGAGGACCGAGCACCGGTTCCGGACGGCTCGACCGCGACCCCCCGGTCCCACGATTTCTACCTATTCAGCGGAGCACGCTCATGAGCAAGGTCATTTTCATCACCGGCGCCGGACGCGGCCTGGGCACCGACATCGCCCGAGAGGCCCTCAAGGCCGGTCACCAGGTCGTCGCGACCGGCCGCCGCCCCGAGAAGGTCCTCGACATCCTCGGCGGAGAGCAGGACAACCTGCTGGTCACGGCCCTGGATGTCACCGACGTTGACTCGTCGCAGGCCGCGGTGCAGGCGGCCGTGGATCGGTTCGGCCGGATCGACACGCTGATCAACAATGCGGGCAGCGTGTATGCCGGCTACTTCGAGACGCTGTCCACGGATCAGATCCGTCAGCAGTTCGAGACCAACGTGTTCGGTCCGATGAACGTCGTACGGGCCGTCCTGCCGGTCCTGCGCCGCCAGCGCGACGGGCACATCGTCAACATCTCCTCCATCGCCGGCCTGGTCGGCTGGGAGACCACCGGGATCTACTCCTCCAGCAAGCACGCCGTGGAAGGCTGGACCGAGTCCCTCAAGGCCGAGGTCGAGCCGTACGGCGTCCGCGTCACCCTGGTGGAGCCCGGATACTTCCGCACCCAGCTGATGGAGGACTCCTCCACCACCTGGTCAGGCGTGGCCATCGAGGACTACGCCGAGCGCTCCGCCGCAGCGCAGGCCGCCTTCCGGTCCATGAACGGCAAGCAGCCCGGCGACCCCGCCAAGCTCGCCCGGACCCTGGTCACCCTCGCCGAGCAGGACCAGCCGCCGCTGCGGTTCGTCGCCGGCGCCGATGCCATCCCGCTCGCCGAGGACAAGGCCCGTCAGCTGCTGGCCCAGGCTGAGGCATCGCGCGAGCTGGGCATGGACCTCGCCCACGACGACGCCTGAACCCCACCCCCACAAGAACCACCCCACCCAGAGAGCTTTCCCATGTCTGATCTTTTCGAGCCGGTGAGCGTCGGCAAGTGGACGCTGAACAACCGGATCGCCATGGCCCCCATGACCCGCAACCGGGCCACCCCCGAGGGCGTGCCCACCCCGAACACGGCGACGTACTACGCGCAGCGGGCCGGCGCCGGATTGATCATCACCGAGGGTGTTCAGCCCAGTGGTGTCGGCCAGGGGTACCTGAACACGCCCGGCCTCTACACGCCGGAGCAGATCGAAGCCTGGCGTGAGGTCGCCGACGCCGTGCACCGCGAGGGCGGACGGATCGTCGCCCAGCTGATGCACGCCGGGCGGATGGCGCACCCCGACAACAAGCACGGCCTCGAGACCGTCGCCCCCAGCGCGATCACCGGGCCGGGTGAGATGTTCACCGCCCAGGGGCCCAAGCCGCATGCGACGCCCCGCGCCCTGGACACGGCTGAACTGCCGTCCGTGATCGAGGAGTTCGCGCAGGCCGCGCGGTCGGCAGTGGAAGCGGGGCTGGACGGAGTCGAGGTGCACGCCGCCAACGGCTACCTGTTGCACCAGTTCCTCGCCCCCTCCACCAACCAGCGCACCGACGCCTACGGCGGCTCTCCCGCCGCGCGGGCCCGGTTCGTCATTGAGGTCACGCGGGCCGTGGCCGAGACGATCGGCGCCGAACGGGTAGGTATCCGGATCTCCCCGGGCATCAACCTCAACGGCGCCATCGAGGACGACCCGGCAGACACTGCCGCCACCTACCGGGAGCTCATCGACGACCTGGCCCCGCTTGGCCTGGCCTACCTGCACGTCTTCGGCGAGCCGGACATCCCGCTGTTCCAGGACCTCCGCGCCCTTTTCGACGGCCCCTACATGATCAACAACGGGTGGGGTGCGGTCACCGACGCCGACGCCGCCCGCACCCTGGTGGAGACCGGTCAGGCCGACCTCGTCTCCGTCGGCCGCCCCTTCATCGCCAACCCCGACCTCGTACGACGCTGGCAGGAGAACGCCCCCCTCAACGAGGTGAACCCCGACACGCTCTACGGCGGCGGCGACGAGGGGTACATCGACTACCCCACGCTCGCGTCGTGACACCGCACAAGCACGCTGTCGGCCGGCAGCAGGATGTCGGCCCCGGCAGTACGTCGGCGGCTCTCGCGTCCGCGGCCACCATGCGGGCCATCAGCCAGGACGTCCTCGGCGGCCCCGAGGTCCTCAAGGAGATCGAACTGCCACGCCCGGCGCCGGGCATCGGGGAACTGCTGGTCAGGGTCCATGCTGCGGGGCTGAACGCGACCGACTGGACGCACCGCAGGACCGGTGGGTCCCTCGGTGAACCGCCGTTCGTCCTGGGCTGGGACGTGTCCGGCGTCGTCGAGGCCACCGGTATGGGCGCGACCCTGTTCAAACCGGGGGACGAGGTGTTCGGCATGCTGCCCTACCCGCACGGTGCCGGCTCGCACGCCCAGTACGTCACGGCGCCCTCGCGCACCTTCGCGCTCAAGCCGCCCGAGATCGCCCATGTCCAGGCGGGTGCCCTTCCGCTCGCCGCGCTGACCGCCTACCAGGCCCTGGTCGACACCGCACAGGTGCAGCCGGGGCAGCGGGTCCTCATCCACGCGGCGGCCGGCGGCGTCGGCCATCTGGCCGTGCAGATCGCCAAGGCCCGCGGCGCGTACGTCATTGGGACGGCCAGTGCCGGCAAGCACGATTTCCTGCGCTCCCTGGGCGTCGACGAGCTGATCGACTATCGGACGACCGACTTCGCCGAGACCGTCGGCGACCTGGATGTCGTCCTGGACACCATGGGCGGTGACACCCGCAGCCGTTCCCTGCCCACCCTGCGGCCGGATGGCCTGCTGGTCACCCTCAAGCCCGCCGGTGAGGCGGACATGGTCGCCGCGGCCGAGCGGCTCGGCGTCCGGGCCATGGTGATGGCCGTCGAATCCGATCACGCGGGCATGAACGCGATCGCCGCCCTCGCCGCGGCCGGCGAACTCCGCGCGACGATCGCCGACACCTTCCCGCTCGCCGAGGCGGCCAAGGCGCACGAGATCGGTGAGCGGGGCCGCACGACCGGCAAGCTGGTGCTCGTCGTCCGTTGAGGTCCCGCATGTCCCGGCACCGGACCGGCTGGGTTGGTCTGGCAGTGCATGGATCATCGGGTCCTTCCGCCCGCGTACGGCGAGCGGTTACATCGATATCGGGCCGGAAGGCGGAGCCAACGCTCCGGCCCCGGCGGGCTACCGCGAGCCGCCCTACCACTTCCCTTGATCACCCCTTCAGAAAGCGATGACGTCATGAAGACGGATGTCACCTTCCCCAGCAATGGCATGGCCCTTTCCGGCCTCCTGTTCACCCCGGACGATCACACGGGCGACCCGTTGCCTGCGGTTGTGATCGGCCACCCCTTCAGCAGTGTGAAGGAGCAGAGCCCCTCCAACTACGCGCAGCGTCTGGCTGGGCTGGGCTTCGCCGCTCTCGTCTTCGATGCCGCCTACCAGGGCGCCAGCGAGGGCACGCCGCGGTTCCTGGAGGACCCGTTCCAGCGCGCCGAGGACGTGCGAGCCGCGGTCAGCTACCTGACCACCCGCGACGACATCGACGCCGAGCGGATCGGCGCCCTTGGCATCTGCGCTTCGGGCGGGTACGTGCCGTTCGCCGCGCAGACCGACCATCGCATCAAGGCCATCGCCACCGTGTCCGCCGCCGACTTCGGCCGGATCATGCGTGAGGGGCTCGGCGGTGGGCAGGACCCGGCCGTCATCGCGGGCATGCTCGACGCGGCCGGCAAGCAGCGCACTGCTGAGGCTCACGGTGCCGAGCCGCATCTAGAGCGGGCCGTGCCCGAGCCCGAGCCGGGCGTGAGCCTGGACGAGATGCCGGCCCTTTATCGGGAAGGTTCGGAGTACTACCGCACCGCGCGTGGTCAGCACCCGCGCTCGGAGAACTGGTGGGTCTTCCGTAGCGTCGACATGATCGCCCAGTTCGACGCGTACGCGCTGGTGGATCTGCTGGCTCCGCGGCCGCTACTGATGATCGCTGGCACCAAGGCGGACACGCGGTACTTCAGCGAGGAGACCACCGAGCGTGCCAAGGGACCCTCGGAGCTGTTCCTGGTTGAGGGGGCCACGCACATCGACATGTACGACAAGCCGCAGTACGTCGACCCCGCGTCCGACAAGCTCGCCGACTTCTTCGGCAAGCACCTCGCCGCCTGACAAGTAGGGCAAGATCCGAGGGGTCCGGCTTCGGGCACTGTTGGTTAATGCCGGGTGTGTCAGACTTGCGTACCGCTGCCGTCAGGCGGTGGGGCGCAAGTCTTCGAAGCGGGCGTTGCGAGTGGTTTCGCGGGGTGTACCCAGGGTCCATGCGTCGAGGCGGGCGAGGTTCATGGCAGCGGCTGTGAACGCGTGCTGGAGGTAGGTTCTGGACTGGCCTCGATAGCGGGACCGCCGCATGCCGAAGGCGCGGACGCCTTGGGAGACGGCCGCCTCTATCCCGTTGCGCTGCTGGTAGCGACGTCGCCAAGCAGGATCTCTTTGGGCGGAGCGGTTTTGCCGGATGGCCTCGTGCTCGGCGCGGGGCCGCAGCACGACCTCCCGGCGCGGGGCGGTGCCCGACTCCAGGCACTCGCCCCGGTACGGGCAGGGCAGACACTCGAAGCGGCGGAAGCGGACCCGAATGACCGACAGACCCTTCGAGTCGGTCTTGGGGTACCACTGGGTGGTCGCCTTGCCGGCCGGACAGGTCACCGTCCGAGCGTCCCAGTTGATGGCGAAGGCATCGAGGGCGTACTGACCTGCCGTCTGCTTGCTGGTGTTGCCCTCAACTGGCCCCAGCCGTTCGAAGCCCTGGGCCCGTGCCACGAGCAAGTTCCGGCCGTCGATGGCATTCCCGTCAGCCAGGTGCACGGAGGGCAGTCTGCCCCGGGCGGCCAGATCCGCCTGGATGACCTGGGTCATCTTGCGGTCGCCGGCCGCGGAGTCGGTGGTGGCGACGTGGGTGATCAGGTTCGGTGTTGACGGCTCACAGGTCTCCGTCAGCTGGATCAGATAGCCGACCCAGCCGCTGCCGCCCTTGGCAGCCCGGCGGGCCTGCCCATCATAGGGAGACACGGGCCGCATAGGCCCCTGCAGTGCATTCTTCTCGTCCCGCCAGCACGGCACCCCTGAATGACCTGGTAGTTCTTCACCCAGACCTGCCGCAGGACCTCCACCGCATCCAGGTGCCGGACGTTTGGCGGGCATCGGCGGCCAAGGCCGCAGACAGCAGCCGCATTCCGTCGACCCCGACCTGCGCGGCCCATTCGCGTTGCCGGTCCCGGCCCCGCGGGAGCCGAGACTCTTCAACTCGGTGGCCATAGCGGTCGAACGAGTCCAGCTCCAACCTGTCTGCCAGCACCCGGGCAGAGTCGGTCCGTTGCTGCCCCAAGGTCTTCAGCAGCCTGCGGTCCCGGGCCCGTCACAGGACCGGCTCGAAGTTCGCCTCCTCCTTTCCTCCCGCCAGCAGCCGGGAGCGGAACGTGCTGAGCACGGAGAAGTCGAAGTCTGGGGCGGTGAGTTCCAGCCCGATCGCGTAGTTCCAGTCGATCCTCGTACGCACCGCGGCAGCCTCCTGCCGATCCGACAGCCCTTCGGTGAACTGCAACATCGTGACCAACGCCAGCCCCCCGGAGCTACCGCTGGACGCCCCCGACGCGGAAAGACGTCAGCGAACGCCTCACCGGAAAGGACCTCTGCGAACACACCCCTCAGCCGCATCGCGAACGCCCCGAGGACAGACCGCACGCGCCACCCCTGGCGTCTCTACCGGGAGCACGCCCGACCCCTGTGCGTGCAACGACACCGACACCACCCCCAAACCGAACGCCGGTCCTCACCGCCACAGCCAGGGAGTGAGGGCCGGCGTCAAGCAAGGGCCCGGCATTAACCAACAGTGTCACCAGCCGGGCCCTTGGGTGTGTTAGCCGGTGGCGGTCAGGGAGTCCGCCAGCCGCCGGTGACTGCGGGACAGTACAACGGCGGTCAGGATCAGGATCAGGTCGAGCACCGCGAGCGAGACGAGCGGGGGCATCCAGATCGCGCCCATGCCGCCGACGACGCAGGCGGCGATGGCGATTAGTCGTTCGGCCCAGGCCCCGTGGGCAGTGGCATGGAAGTACCAGGCCGTGGCGGCGAGGTAGAGCGCGGGGCCGCCGAAGAGGAGCAGGCCGAGGGTGGTGGAGCCGTGGCCGGTGGGGTGGGCGATGACGAGTTCGCTGCCGACGGCAAGCGCCACCAGCGCCGCAACAATCACGTACGCGCAGTTCACGCCCAATCGCACCGATCGCATTGCGTCGGTGGCGGTGGACACAGCGGCGGTGACGACCTCCTCGCCACCAGAGAAGTACGCCGCCCACAGGCACACGAGCGCCGTGAACACTCCGGCCGTGGCGAGCACGCTGGGAACGTCGAGGGGCGCGTCGGACATCGCTCGGCCTGCAGTCAGGACGGTCTCGCCGAGCAGGATGATGAAGAACAGCCGGAGCCGTTCGACCATGTGCTCGGCGTCGAAGACGAGGCTCCGGCTGCTGAGCGCGCGGCCGGGCAGCGGGTGGGCGAGCCAGGTGCCGGTGACGTCGATGAGTGCGGCGGCGCTCCACCACCACAGGCGTGGTCCGGAGCCGACTGCGGCTCCCACGATCCACAGCGGGGCGGAGAGTGTCGTCCATACCAGCGTGCGCCGGAAGTGCTCGCGCAGCTGACCGGTGGATGCGGTCAGGGCTGTCAACAGGCCTGTGAAGTACAGGATGATCAGCTGGGGCACCACGAACGCCCAGGCCCGGTTGTCGAAGGCGTGTGGGATCGAGGAGTTCATGAACAGCCCGAGGCCCATGACGATGACGACCATCCAGCGCGTGGTGCTGCGCTGAATGTCGAGCAGGGTCGCTTCGAGACTCGTGTACGCCCACGCGCCGAACACCGCGATCAGCAGTACCGCCGTCTCCGCGGCACCCCGCCACGAGGTGTGTTCCAGCAGGTGATGGGAGAGCTGCGACACCGCTAGGACGAAGACGAGGTCGAAGAATAGCTCCAGCGGCGACACCGCTCGCCGGAAGCTCACCGACTCGGGCACGCTCATGCCAGGCTCTCCTCCGCTCGGGCGAGGGTAAGGGCGACGTACGGACAAGCCTCGGCCATGAATGGTGTCCGCGCCCGTCCTGTGGAGCCTCGTCCTCGACAGGACGGTTACGGGCGCCGGTCGCGGTCATGCAGGTGCTCGCTTGCCGCCCAGGTCGCGAGCCGGGCGAGGCCGTCGTGGGCCGCTGTGCCTGGTTCGGCCGTGTAGACGACCAGGGTCAGGCCGGGGTCCGCAGGGAGCGGCAGGGCCTCGAAGAGCAGGTCGAGCCCGCCGACCTGCGGGTGACAAAAGCGCTTGACGCCGTTGCGGTGCAGGTTGACGTCGTGCGCGTCCCAGCGTGCGCGAAACTCCTCGCTGCCCGTGGACAGCTCCTTGACCAGGTCGGTGAGTTTCTCGTCGTCAGGGGTGCGTCCGGACTCGGTGCGCAGGATGGCCGCGGCGGTGTCCGCGGTGGCGTCCCAGTCGGGGTAGAAGTCGGTGCCGCGCGGGTCGAGGAAGCAGAGGCGGGCGAGGTTCGCGCCGAGCTCGGGCGCGTCGTCCAACGGTGCGTACAAGGCTTTGCCCAGCCGGTTCGTGGCCAGCACGTCGAGGCGTCCGGTGATGACGACCGCAGGAGTAGTGGGCATCGAGTCGAGCAGGTACTGCACGCTCGGCCGGATCTCTTGGGGGGCGGGCAAACGGGAGCGGGACCGGGCTCGGGGTGTCGTATTGGCGGCGCGGGCCAGGTCGTAGAGATGGGAGCGTTCGGCCTCGTCGAGCCGCAGGGCGCGGGCGAGCGCGTCCAGCACACTGTCGGAGACGCCATTGAGGTCGCCCCGTTCAAGGCGGCCGTAGTAGTCGACGCTGACGCCGGCCAGCATCGCCACCTCTTCGCGGCGCAGTCCGGGCACGCGCCGGGATCCGCCGTAGACGGGAAGCCCCGCCTCCTGGGGCCTGATCTTGCCGCGACGGGAGACCAGGAAATCTCTGATGTCACTCTTGGTGCCCACGCATACCAGGTTATCCGTCGCAAACGGTCTGGGTTGTACTGGCAGTGCATGGATCAGCAGGTCCTTCCGCCTGCCCGCGCAAAGCGGTTTCCTCGGTAGTGGGCAAGCCGCCGGGATCCCCGGACACCGGGCCCGGCGCCGGCATCAGCCCCGCCACTCCCCAGAGAACCAACCCAGAAGGCGATCACGTCATGCAGACCGACGTCACTTTCCCCAGCAACGGCATCACCATCGCCGGCACGCTGTACACGCCCGACGATCACACCGGCGGCCCGCTGCCCGGCGTCGTCGTCGGCCACCCGTTCGGCAGTGTGCGCCAGCAGAGCCCGGCCAACTACGCCGAGCGTCTGGCCCGCAAGGGCTTCGCCGCCCTCACCTTCGACGCCGCCTACCAGGGCGAGAGCGGCGGCGAGCCGCGCTTCAAGGAGGACCCGTTCCAGCGCGCCGAGGACGTGCGGGCCGCGGTCAGCTACCTGACCACCCGCGACGACATCGACGCCGAGCGGATCGGCGCACTCGGCATCTGCGCCTCCGGCGGCTACGTGCCGTTCGCCGCGCAGACCGACCACCGCATCAAGGCCATCGCCACCGTCTCCGGCGCCGACATCGGCAAGCTGTTCCGTGAGGGCATGGGCGGCGGCCAGGACCCGGCCGTCCTGGCGGGCATGCTCGACACGGCCGCCAAGCTGCGCACCGCCGAGGCCCAGGGCGCCGAGCCGCACCTGGAGCGCGGCGTCCCCAACACCCCCGAGGACGCGGACGCGTTCCCGAAGGGCTCGATGTACAACGAGGCGTACGACTACTACCGCACGCCGCGCGGCCAGCACCCCAACTCCCCGAACTGGTGGCTGTTCCGCACCATCGACCAGGTCGCCCAGTTCGACGCCTATGGCCTGATCGACCTCCTCGCGCCCCGGCCGCTTCTGATGATCGCTGGCTCCGAGGCCGACACCCGCTACTTCAGTGAGGACGCCGTCAGCGCGTACAGCGGCCCGGGCGAGGTCGTCATCATCGACGGCGCCACCCACATCGACATGTACGACAAGCCGCAGTACGTCGACCCGGCTTCGGAGAAGATCGTCGACTTCTTTGGCAAGCACCTGGCCGCCTGACCGGCGTACCACCCTCGATCCATACCACCGGAGGGGTGGCACCAGCAGCTGTGCCACCCTCCGTACCTCCCCGTTAGGAACGGAACACTCCATGAGCAAGAACGTTCTCATCACCGGCGCCGCATCGGGCTTCGGCGAAACCCTCGTCCACGCCTATGCCGGGGCCGGATGGAACGTCACAGCCACCATGCGCGACACCGCCAAGGCGCCGGCAGCGTTTGCCGAACTCGACAGCGTGCTGGTCGAGCGCCTGGACATCACCGACGAGGCGAGCATCCGCAGCGCGCTCGCTGCGAGTGAGGACCGTTTCGGCCCTCTCGATGTACTCGTCAACAACGCCGCCTACGCCCTCAGCGGCACGCTCGAAGAAACCAGCATCGACCAGATCCGGCGGCTGTACGAGACCAATGTGTTCGGCACCCTTGCCGTGACGAAGGCGGTGCTGCCCGGCATGCGCGAACGCGGCACCGGACACATCCTCACGTTCTCCTCGGCGGGCGGCCTCGTTGTGATGCCGAGCCTTCCTGCGTACTCCAGCTCGAAGTCCGCCATCGAGGGCTACTTCGAAGCCCTCGCTTTCGACCTGACGCACCTCGGGGTCAAGGTGACGATCGTCGAACCAGGCGTCTTCGAGACCCAGCTCCCCACCAAGGGAGACGTCCCCGAGCAACGCATCGATGCCTACGCCCCAGCAGCCGAGGCACTCCCCGACATGTTCGACTTCACCCCTGGCAACCTCAAGGCTGCTTCTGAAGCTGTCGTCGAGATCTCCGACGCGGACAAGGCGCCCATGCGCCTCTACGTTGGACACGGCCTCGACTCCGTACGCCGCCGTTACCAGGACCACCTCGACCAGTGGGCCGAACAGGAACACTTGACCCGCCGCACCCTCTGACGGGCACCGTCCCGAGTCGCTGAAGCCGATCGCCCCCGCCCACCCAGACCTCCGGTGGGGAGGGGGCGCCTGGGCTCGCCATCGACCGAGGCACCGTCGACGACCGATGTTCGTCTCGCCGAGTGGGCCGGACGGGTGCTGCTGAGCACGTCAGGGCCAGGCGCCCCGCACGGCGCCGTGCGGGGCGCCTGGCCCTACACACCCCTCCTTGCCGAGACCGAAAACCCCAGGAGAAAGGACCGCTGTGAGCGCAGTCGTACAGAGGGCGTCCGTAGACATCCCCACCCCGGACGGAACCGCCGATGCCTACCTGACTCACCCTGTCGATGGCGGTCCTCACCCGGCCGTCCTGCTCTACATGGACGCGTTCGGGCCGCGGCCCCCCTTGGAGTCCATGGCCGACCGGCTCGCCGCAGCTGGATACGTCGTGCTGGTGCCCAATGTTTTCTATCGTTACGGGAAGGCACCGGTCGTGGAACTGCCGGAGTTCATCGACCTGGCAGAGCGCCCGGAGATCCTCGAGAACATTCAGCCCGCCGCACAGACGCTGACGCCCGAGCGGGCGATGCGGGACGCCGCGGCGTATCTCGATTGGCTGGCGGGGTCCCAGCTGGCCACCGACGGCCCTGTCGGCCTCACCGGCTATTGCATGGGCGCCGGACTCGCATTCCGCACTGCCGGTACCTACCCGGACCGCGTTGCCGCCGCGGGGGGATTTCACGGCGCGTACCTAGCCACCGACGCACCCGAAAGCCCGCACTTGCTCGCGCCGCGCATCACCGCAGAGCTGTACTTCGGCCACGCCGACCAGGATGCAGCCAACCCGGCCGAGCAGATCAGTCGCTTGGAGCAGGCCCTCAGCGCGGCGGGAGTCCGCCATCGGAGCGAGACCTATACCGGCGCCCAACACGGCTACACACAGGCCGACACAGCCTCGTACAACGAGGAGGCCGCCGAACGCCATTGGGAGGCGTTGCTGGCTCTGTTCGACCGCAGTCTCTGAAGCCGGGCTCGCATTCGACGCAATCGAGAAGACCCTGAGGGTGAACAGGCCGGGCCGCGAGCCGAGAGATCGGCTCGCGGCCCGACGCACTGCGTGGTCCGCGCCGGGCCACTGTCAGTTGTCTTCGGCTACACCCGTTTCGGCTGCGCGGAAAAGGACTCGACGTGGGCGACGACAGCCTCCGTCGCGGCATTGAACGGGCGGATGGTGCGGTGGATCTGCGCCAGCAGGGAACCCCCTTGCACGGCCGCCAGCAGCGCTGTTGCCAGGTCGTGGACATCAGCTTCCGGTACCAGCTCTCCACGCTGTCGCATCCGGTCGAGCCCATCACGAATGGGCTTCTCCCAGCGCTCGAACGCCGCAGCGAGGCCCGCGCGATGGATGTCATCCCCCTCCACAAGCTCACTGGCCAGTGAACCGACTGCGCAGCCGCCCGCGCAATAGCGACGCTCCTGCACGGCAGCCAGTGCGTCGCACCAGGCGCGCAGGGCCTCGAAGCTGTCCAAATGATCGAGGAGCGGCCGCTGATCGTCCAGAGTGGCCTCGATCTGGAAACCGATCACCGCCTGCACGAGGCCGTGCTTGTCCCCGAAGTAGTGGTAAATCTGCGAGGCGCTGGCATGCGCGGCTTCCTGCACCTCAGGGATGCTGGTTCCTGCCACGCCCTTTTGGAACATCAGCTCTGCCGCGGCCTCGACGATTCGCTCCCGGGTTCGGCTGCCGCGCCCCGTCAGGGTTGGCGCGGTAGAGGCTGGAGCAGCTTGTGCGGTCGCAGACATACGAGCCAGGGTAATCCGACTTCGATGCTGGCCTCCGATCGCATGAGCGATCGACCCGGGAAACAAACCTGAGCCGTGGCGCTGCGCGGCGATGTCCCGCTCTCCGCAGGGTGTCATAGGTCACCCATCCCGTTGGAATGATCTTTCCAGTTCACCCCGTTGTTGATTGGAAAACTCATTCCAATGTGAAGGTTCGGGAATCTCATGTCTCACTCATTGAACGGCCAGACGGCCCTCGTCACCGGAGCGACCAGCGGCATCGGTCGCGCGACCGCGCAGCTTCTCGCGGAGCGAGGCGCACATGTCATCGTCTCGGGTCGCAACGCCGAGCGCGGCGAACAGACGGTCTTGGCCATCCGCACGGCGGGTGGCAAGGCTGACTTCATCCGGGCCGACCTCGCCGGCGCAGCTGACGCCCGGGCCCTGGCCGCCGCTGCCACTGACATCACCGGCGGTATTGACATCCTGGTCAACAACGCTGGCATCTACCCCTTTGTCGCCAGCGCCGACACCACAGAAGATGTCTTCGATCAGGTCTACGACACCAACGTCAAGGTTCCCTTCTTCCTTGCCACCGCCCTCATCCCGGCCATGGTCAACAAGGGGGCCGGATCCGTCATCAACATCGGAACCGTCGCCTCGACCAAGGGCGTGCCCGGATCTACCGCCTACGCCTCCAGCAAGGCTGCTGTGGACCAGCTCACTCGTGTCTGGGCCGCCGAGTACGGCCCCGCAGGTCTGCGCGTCAACGCCGTCGTACCCGGCATCATCGTGACCGAGGGCTCCAAGGCCGCCCTGGGGGACGAGCCCGGCCCCTTCCTCGCCAGCACCCCCGCCGGCCGTGCTGGCCAGCCCCAAGAGATCGCTGCCGCTGTCGCCTACCTTGTCTCCGATGACGCGACCTTCATCAACGGCGCCTTCCTCGCCGTCGACGGCGGAGCTTCTGCGTTGTAGGGCCGGGGTTGCGACGAATGGGCAGGGTCGGGTCGTCTGAAGCCGCCACGGGCCGAGAGTGGCTTCGACTCATGCACACCTGCAGCCCCGGGGGCGTTCTCTCCCCCGGGGCTGCAGGTGTCAGGAAGTGCTGAAATTGGCGCGCAGCTGGTACTTCAGTACTTTGTTACTGGCGTTGCGTGGCAGGTCGTCGACCAGGCGAATGTGGCGTGGCACTTTGAAGTTCGCCATCCGCTCACGTGCCCACTCGATGAGCTGGGCTTCGGTGGGTCGCGCACCGTCCCTGAGCACGATGAAGGCGCACCCCACTTCGCCGAGCCGCGCGTCGGGCACGCCGACGACAGCGGCATGCTCCACCCATTCCGATGTCATCAGCAGTCTTTCGACCTCGGCTGGAGAGACGTTGAAGCCGCCGGAGATGTACATGTCCTTGAGGCGGTCGATGATCGACAGATTGCCCGCTGCGTCGAGGACGCCCACGTCGCCGGTGTGCAACCAACCGTCCGCATCCACCAGCGCGCTGGTGGCCTCAGGGTCGGCCCAGTAACCGGATGTCACGGAATAGCCCCGAACCACGACCTCGCCGGGGCGGTCGACCGGCAGGAAGCCGCCTTCGGGACTGACCACGCGAACCTCTATGTCGGGAATCGCGCGTCCGTTGGTCCGGGCGACCGTGCCGGCCTCGTCGCCTGCCCGTGTGGTCGTTGCCAGCGCGCACGCTTCGGTGAGCCCGTAGGCGCTCATGATCACGTCGAACGACAACTCGTCGTGCATGGCGTGGACCAGTGCTTCCGGGATGGTGGTGGCTCCGGTCATGGCGAAACGCAGCGAGGACAGATCGCGGCGGGTGCGGTCGGGGTGGGCGATGAGGTCCTGGAAAAGGGTCGGCGGGCCGCTCAGAACGGTTATCTTCTCCTGCTCGACCAGGCGCAATGTCAGGGCAGGGTCGAAGACGGCCATAGGGATGACAGTGACCCCGTACAGCAAGGAAGTCAGCCAGCCCGCCTTGGAACCGAAACAGTGGAAGAAGGGCGGAATGATCAGGGAGATGTCGTCCGCGGTGTAGCCGTAGTTCTGTCCGACCCAGCCGTACAGGCGCAACGACTGGCCATGGGTCAGCGTGACGCCCTTGGGGCGCCCAGTGGTGCCCGAAGTGAACATGATGTCGCAGACGTCGGCCATGGTCACCTTGCTCATCGAGGCGTGCGCTTCCGCCTCGGTGACTTGCGAGCCGGCGTCGAGGAACTCCCGCCATGTGAGGTCCGCGGCACCACGATCGGACGAGAGTGAAACCGTGGTGTTCAGGGCGGGCAGCCCGGGTTCGACGCGGCGCAGTTCGGCTACGTAGTCGGTGCCCAGGAACTCCGTTGCGACGAGTGCCTTGGCGCCGGAGACACGCAGTACATAGGCGAGTTCGGCGGCCTTGAAGCGAGTGTTGAGGGGGACGACGATGCCGCCGGCACCTTGGATGCCGAGGGCAGCGACTATCCACCGCGCCGAGTTGGGGGCGCACAGTCCAACTCGGTCGCCGGGACCAATCCCCAGGGCCAGTGCGGACCGCACGGCGCGGCACATCTGGTCCGCCAACTCACTGAAGCTCCAGCGAATGACGCCGTCGACGACTGCCGGGGCATCGCCGAAGCGCCCTGCAGCGGCGTGCACGGCGTTGGGGATGCTGGCGAATTCCTGGTCATGACGCACTCGGACTCCGATCGGCAGCAGCAGGGGTAACGACCGCGGTAGTTCGTGTGTGGTAGGGGCCATTCTGCACCGGCTTGGCGTTCTTGATCAGCCTCTGACGTCAAGCCATTGAGATCAGCGCATCGATGGAGCGCGTCAGCTCTGGAACAGAGGGGCCACAAGTGGGTCAAGTGCCGAGCGCTGCTCGGACCTTGGGCAGAACCTTGGTAGCCATCAGGCTCAGGGAACGGTCGACGTGGGCGTCGTCCTCGTCGAGATACGGGGAGAGCAGCCAGTGATCTACTCCGTGGTTGCGGGCTATGCGGATCATCTTCTCGGCGACGGTGTCGGGGGAGCCGACGAGTAGATGGTCCCTCTCGAAGAGCATGTCGAACGGCTTCTGGGCACGAATGGCCGGGTCGTCCGCGTCCTCGCCCTGGTCCAGCCAGATCTTGAGACCGCGCACCTTGTCGATGAAGGCGAAGTTTTCCTCCACTTGCGCCTCAGTGAGTTCCCTCGCCTCCGCGTCGGTCGGCGCGACCAAGCAGCCGCGCAGGAGCGCGGAGGAGCGAGCGAGTCCGGGCGGCTTCGGCCCGGCACGGTCCAATTCCTCCTGATAGGCCGCGTTGAGGCCGTCGAGAACGCCCCGGGTGGGGAACCAGGTGATGACATTCAGGCCCTGCTGCGCTGCGGTGACGAACCCACTCGCCGTATCGGTGACGCTGAACAGCGGGGGGCCACCCGCCTGAGCAGGCTGGGGTATGACACTCAGGCTCGTGACACGTCCGTCTTCGTCGGTGTACTCCTCACTCACTCCGGGCCACTTGGTATCCGGGTGCGGAATCTGGAACCGCTCGCTGGACCAGGACAGGTGTGTTTCGTTCCAGGCGGCTCTCAGGAGGGCCAGGCGCTCGCTGAAGATCTTCTTGCTGCGCTGGTCGTCGGCTCGGTCGGCCTCGGCGTTCAGGTTCACGATCTCGGCCTGCAGGATGCCCCGGCTGAGTGCCACGTCGAGGCGGCCGTCGGTCATGTGGTCGAGCATCGCGAGGTCCTCGGCCAGCCGGATCGGGTGCCACAGCGGCAGGATGACGGCGGCGATGCCGATACGTATCCGGGACGTGCGGCTTGCCAGGTCGGCCATCAGCATGGCTGGGTTGGGGGACTGGTCGATGCCGGCGTGGTCGAAATGGTGCTCACCGAGCCAGAAGCCGTCCAGCCCCAGTTGATCGGCGAGCTGGATCCGGCGGCGGGCCTGTTCCAGGACCTCCCGCCAGGGCCGGGAGTTCCCTGAGTTCGAGAACGAGTGCAGGATGTCGACTCTCACGCAGCATCTCCCTCGCGGTGGAAGCGCCGGCACGAGCCGCCGCTCCTGTTCCTGTGGTCGTCGGTGAGTGGGTTCACGACCGTGCCGCGACCGCCTCGATCGCGACGCGACAGCCCCCGGGGAGGCCGGCGCGCATCGTCACGCGCTGGGGGTGGACGCCAGGGGCACACTCGGCTCGATAGGCATCGATGAACTCGGCGCGGTAGGCGTCGTCGCTCAACCAACAGGTGGTCTTGACAAGGTCACCGCGACTGAGTCCGGCCTGACGGAGAACATCGTCGAGAGAGGCGAAGCATCGGCGAACCTCGTCAGTGACAGTGGCAGCGTCTGCCGCGCGCCGGCCGGTCGCCGGATCGGTCGCAGTGACGGTGGCAAAGGTGAAGTTGTCGACGGTGACGCCTGACGAGCGACGCGGGCGCCTCTCATCCTGGGATGTGCTGCTGATGAAGGTGGGCACGACTGCTCCTCGTTCGACGGTTGGGGCCAGCGCGCCTGAGGCTGGTCCTTGAGCAGGAACGGTAGCGAACCGTTCGGTATGTAAGTCAAGAGTCGGGGACGGGCCTCTTGAGGTGCCAATTGTCCAGCAATATCCAGCTTGTGAAGGTGAAGAGGCCCTTGGCAGCCGGGATTTCGGCGCCTAATCTACCAACCCATTGGTCTGTAACGGTAGAGAGGTGGGAGATGACCGTGAGTGAACCCTCCGCATCGCGGTGGTTCCGAGAGGTGCTCGGGCAGTACCCGACAGGTGTCTGCGTCGTCACCGCGGCGCAGACGGACGGCTCGCGTGCGGGCTTCGTGGTGGGATCCTTCACGTCGGTGTCGCTGGATCCGCCGCTCGTGGCGTTCTTCCCAGACAAGCGGTCGACGAGCTGGCCCAGGATCGAACGGGCCGGACGGTTCTGTGTGAACGTCCTGGGCGCCGAACAAGAGCATCTGTGCCGCCAGTTCGCATCCAAGGCCGAGGACAAGTTCGAGGGCGTGGCGACGCGAGTGACCGGCTCGGGGTCACCAATTATTGAGGGGGCCGTGGCCTGGATTGACTGCGACCTCGAGTCGGTCCAGGAGGCGGGTGACCATTACATCGTCATCGGCCGCGTACGGGAACTCGACATTGGGAGCTCTGGGCTGCCGCTGCTCTTCTTTCAGGGCGGTTATGGGCGCTTCGCCCCGCTGTCGATGGCGGCATCTCACGACCGGGGTATGCCCGCCGAGCTGCTGCGCACAGTGGATCTCGTGCGTCCAGTGATGGAGAGTCTCGCCGCAGACCTCTCGGCGCGCTGCATCGCGACCGCCGTAGTTGATGACGAGTTGGCCGTTCTCGCGGGAGCCGGCAGTCCCGACGCGGGATCGCGCGCGACGCTTGTAGGTCTGCGCCTGCCCTTCGCGCCGCCCAACGGCAACGCTCTTGCCGCCTGGTTCGACGACATCCGCCTCGAGCGCTGGCTTGAGCAGTTGCCCGACGATGCTGATCGCGCTGAGCAGCGCCGACGGCTGTCGCGAGTGCGTGAGCGCGGCTGCTCACTCGGCCTGCTGAACGAGGCGCAACGGGAGTTTGCCAGCGCGCTCGACCGCTTGGCCGCAGATCCTCAGGCGATGGCGGCCGAGGATCTGCGGTCGCTCGTGACCCGACTCAACTACGACCCTGCCGGGCAGACCTCGGACGCGAAACGGGATGTGCGGGTGATTGCTGTCCCGGTCCGGGGGAGCGGCGGCGAGGCCGAACTTGCCTTGACGCTCTACGGCTTCTCCAGGCCGGACCGCAACGGAGGGATCGACTCGTACATCGACCGCGTACGAGAGGCCGGCCGACAGGCGAGCGACGCCCTTGACGGGTTGGCGTCGGCCGTGCGTTGAGTCAGCCGCCAGCGAAGTAGCGAACGCGGCACCTGCTCGGAAGGGGTGGGTGTACAGCACCGAATTACGAAGGAGACCTTTTGATGGCTGCCACTCACAAGATCCCGTTCGTCCACGCTTCCAGCCTCGCGATCGATGTGGCCACCATGAGGCTCGTCCCAGAGGCGGTGACCATCGCCGACGAGACGCGTGTGGTCCTTGACCGTGTAGCGGCCCGCCTGTCCCGACATGGACTGACGCTGGGCGACGTGGTCAAGGCGACGTGCTACCTGAGCGACGAGGCGCACCTTGACGAGTTCATCGACGCATACGACACCGCGTTCGCGTCGGCGCCCCTGCCGGTGACGACGATGGTCGTCCTCGGGCTCGCCGGTGACTGCCGGGTCCAGATCGAGGTCGTCGCTGCCCGGTGAACTGTCGCCTCGCGGGTCTTGCCCGCCTCTGAGGGGACTCGCTAGGGTCGCTACAGACCAACCGGTCGGAAGGAAGTGTCAGGGCGAGGCGATGCCCTCCTACGAGGCTGCTGTCATCGCATTCCTCAGCCTGCTTCTGCAGCCGTTCGCAGTACCAGACCGCACAGTCGAGAAGGGTTCTCCAGCATGTCCGTGGAAGAGAAGTCGCCACAACATCTGATCAACGGCATATGGCAGACGGGGGCGGGGACGGATCGGATTGCCGTCTTCGATCCCTCCAGGGGAGAACAGGTCGCCGAGGTGACCGCAGCCACGCCGGACGAGGTGGACGCGGCGGTCGCTGCTGCGGCGGCCGCGTTCGAGGGCTGGAGTGAGATGTCGCTCCAGCGACGCGTCCAGTTCCTGTACAAGATGCGCCAGCTCCTCGTGGACAATGCCGAGTCGCTGGCCCGCACCATCACCCTGGATCAGGGCAAGACCCTCGATGAGGCGCGCGGCGAAGTGTTGCGCGCGGGGGAGTTCATCGAGACCGCGATCGCTGCGCCGATGCTGTACCACTCCAAGGCGGGCAACATCGCCTCGGGCATCGACGCGCAGCACGTTCGGGAGCCCTTGGGTGTCTGCGTGGCCATCACCCCCTTCAACTTCCCGGTGATGAACCCCAGTCAGTTCACCGCCTGGGCGCTGGTCACCGGGAACACGATCGTCGTCAAACCGTCCGAACAGGACCCGCTCGCCTCGACCGCTGTGATCCGCCTGCTGCAGGAGGCGGGGCTGCCGGACGGTGTGCTCAACCTGGTGCATGGTCGGGCGGATGTCGCGCAACGACTGATCGACCATCCGGACGTGGCCGCTGTCTCCTGCATCACGTCCTCGCCTGTGGCCAAGGCCGTCTACGAGCGTGCTTCGGCCCTCGGCAAACGGGTTCAGGCCAACGGCGGTGCCAAGAACCCCATCGTTGTGGCGGCCGACGCGGACCTGGACCTGGCAGCTGAGGGAATCGTTACCTCTGCATATGGCATGGCCGGGCAACGCTGCCTCGCGGGAACCCGCATCATCGCGGTGGACACCGCGTACGAGCAGATAGTCGAGAAGGTCGCCGCGTTGAGCGACAAGCTTGTCGTGGGCGGTGGAGCCGACGCCGGATCCTCGCTCGGCCCGGTGGTGAGCGCGGCCGCTCGGCAGCGCCTCGAGGATCTTGTCGAGCGGGCCGTCGCGGCCGGTGCGACGGCAGTACGCGACGGCCGCGGCGTTGTTCCGCAGGGCACGTCGGCCGGCGCGAAGGGCTACTTCTTCGGCCCCACGATCATTACCGGCCTGAGCCACACCGAACAGGCCGACCGTGAGGAGACCTTCGGCCCCGTCATCGTCATCCACCGGGCGGCATCCGTCGAGGAAGCAGTGGACATCGCCAGCGACACCGAGTTCGGCAACGCGGCGACTATCTACACCCGGTCCGGGAGCACTGCGCGAGCGTTCGCCCGGCGGGTCCGCTCAGGCAACGTCGGGATCAACTCCTTCCCGGCGCCGCCGGCGAACTTCCCGATGGGCGGCCTGGGCACGTCGTTCTACGGCGAGACCCACATCTGCGGAGACGCGCCGTTGCGCTTCTACACCGAGGAGAAGCTCATTGTCTCGCGCTGGTGACCGGCAGCTACACGGCGGGACAGAGCAGCAGGCAAGACGGATGAACAGGAAGGTGTCATGAACCGATTCCTCAACGGGGAAGGATCCGATCTCGCGGAGTACGGCCTGTCGTCGGGTGTCGTCGCGGGAAACGTGGTCTTCGCCGCAGCAATGGCCTTGGACGGTGCGACGATGCAGCGGCAGAGCACCGCCGCCACAATCGCCGACGAGACACGCATCTGCCTAGAACAGCTGGACGGGATCCTCAAGGAAGCCGGCTGCGGGCTCCAGGACATCGTCAAGATCAATTGCTATCTCTCCGATGATGCCTACCGCACGGAGTTCTGGCAGACGTACGACGACTTCTTCGCGGATATCGGATCCGAGGCCGTCCGGCTGACCCAGGTAGCGGGGGTCGCATGCGGATGCAGGGTCGAACTGGACGCTGTCGCGGCGATGCCGTGACGGACACCCTCTGGTTCGACGAGGCCCGTGTCGGTATGCGTTTTCGTACGGCAGCGCGCACCGTCACCGAGACTGATGTCGTCAATTTCGCAGGTCTCTCGGGGGACTACCACGAGGTGCACACGAACGCCGAGCGAATGCGAGACAGCCCTTTTGGCGCACGCCTTGTCCATGGCGCGCTGGTCCTGTCGATGGTCACAGGGTTGCGCGGTCGGCTCGGCATCTTCGACGAGTCGATCGTCGCGTTTGCCGAGATACGAAGCTGGCGTTTCGCCGCTCCTGTGTTCATCGGCGACACCATCTACGCGACCAACGAGATCGTCGCCCTTCGAGACACCTCGAAGCCTGACCGCGGGCTCATGGACCAGCGGGTCGACGTCATGAATCAGGAAGGCGTCGTCGTACAGACAGGAGAGATGGTCACCATGGTCAAGCGCAGAGGGCTGGCATGAAAGCGCCTGCTGCGGGGGCCGAAGGGTATGAAGTTCCGCACAGGCGCGCGTCGGACGGGCACGCAATATCGGAGGACGTTGCTCATGATCCTCGAACGCTATGAATGGGGTGACGCGTCCGCCCCGCCGCTGGTGCTCATCCACGGAGTGGGCTCCCGTGCCGAGTCCTTCCGGCGCGTGGCCGAGGAGGAGTGGGGCAAGCACTTCCGCGTCATTGCCTTCGACTTGCGGGGACACAACCGTTCGGGCTGGCAACCGCCCTGGACCCACGCGACCTACCTCTCCGACCTCGTAGAGTCGGTCACGGCCCTCGGTATCGACCGCGCCCACTGGGCCGGGTACTCCTTCGGCGGCCGTCTCCTGCTAGACCTGACGGCGGCGCGCCCCGAACTCGTCGACCGTGCAGTGCTTCTGGAGCCCGTCATCCAGATCCCGCCGGAACTGGCCCTTCGCCGGGCGACTGAGGAACTGACGGGCGATGTCTGGGACTCGATCGACGCTTTTAGACGCGGGCACGGTGCCGTCGGCGAGGCGTCGGCCCAGGAGCTGGCCGAGATCGAGGCCTACTTCGAGCCCCTGCCCGACGGTCGCGTGCGGCGACGCACATGTCAGGCGGCGATCGTCTCCGTCTTCAGCGAATTCGCAGGGCCCGCCCCTCACCCGGAGTCGCTGACCATGTCGACGCTGCTGTTGTACGCGCCGGCGTCGGGGCTGATCACTCCAGAACAACTTGCTGCCTACAAGCCCCATGTGGAGTCGATTGTCGAAGTGCCTGGCCTGCATGACATCTTCCATGACGCCTACGAGCAGACGGCGGTCGCGGTGACCGACTTCCTGACCGCGCCGATGCATCCGAAGAGGAGCACTGCATGAGCGCATCGCACGCTGAGACAGCACTGGAGATCCGGGACAGCGTGGCCGTTCTGACACTCAACGCGCCTGAGCGGTACAACGCGCTGACCCTGCCCATGTGTGCTGAGTTGGTCGCGGCGATGGATGAGGTCGACTCCACCCCCGACGTAGGCGTGCTCGTGGTCCGCGGCGCGGGAAAGGCCTTCTGTGCAGGCGCCGACCTGCAGACGCTCAGCGCCGCCGGCAACGACCCGCTTGAGCCCGGCGCGTTCGCGGACCTGAGCGCGCTGTACGAGACGTTCGTCCGCCTCGGCCGGGTCACCGTGCCAACGCTCGCGGCCGTGCGCGGGGCGGCGGTCGGCGCGGGCATGAACCTCATGCTCGCCGCGGACCTGCGGATCGTCAGCAGCGACGCACGCCTGATCAGCGGCTTCCTCAAGAGAGGGCTGCACCCTGGCGGCGGCCATTTCACTTTGCTCGACCGGGTCGCAGGGCGCGACGCGTCAGCGGCCATGGCGCTGTTCGGCGAGGAACTGGACGGCGAGCAGGCGGTGCGGGCCGGGCTTGCTTGGGAGTCCGTTTCTCCGGCTGCTCTCGACGACCGGGCGTGGGAATTGGCACGGCGTGCTGCGTGGGACCCAGCTCTCGCGCGAGCGGCTGTGGCGAATTTTCGGCGGGAGACGGGGGCCACTCCGATGTCCTGGGATACCGCTCTACAGGTCGAGCGGACCGCCCAGATGTGGTCGATGCGCCGTGGCTCGCAGTCGTAGCTGTCGGCGATTGGTCTTCCACGCCGCGCAGGTTTCGAACGAACTGGTCCGTATGCAGATTGTCGCTGCCCTTCGCACAGTAAGAGGAGTACACGATGCCCAGCCGCCCAGTTGGCGCCCGCCCGGGCGTAACAGCTCCGACCTTGCGCGGCCCGTTCGACCCGGGTGGTCAGCCACCGCTGACGGTCGACCGCCATCTGCATCTGTCCCTGTTCGCATGGAACGTCTCCAGTGGTCTTTCTGCGAGCAAGGCCGTGCTCCGCGATGTCGAGCGGCACCGGGACTTCTGGAAGTGGCCGAGCGCGTCCCGTCTCTTGCGTGCCATCGAGGATGCCGGCTTCGACAGCCAGCTTCAGTACGGGATGTGGAGCGGATACGGTGGGGCCACCGGATGGAACGACTCGGGCCTGGACTTCGCCTCTGCTGCCACCGCGTCCGCAGCTGTCACCGAGAGAATCGGCATCTACTCCACCGTCCACGTCGGATATGGTGTTTCGCCACTTCTTCTGGCGAAGCAGTTCGCCAGCATCGACCACGTCTCGGGCGGTCGTCTCGGTGTCAACATCGTGGCCGGCCAGAACGCTGTCGATTACGCCCAGTTCGGCCTGGTAGGCCCGCCGTCGCAAGCGATTCGCTATGCGATTGCCGATGAGATGACAACTGCCCTGAAGCTGCTGTGGGCCTCTGAGGAGCCCGTTGACTTCGAGGGCGAGCACTTCCGGATGTACGGTGCCCAGATCAATCCGCGGGCTACGAGTACCCCGCGCCCGCTACTGATCTGTGCGGCGGGATCTGACATAGGCCTGGACTACGCCACCCGCCAGTGTGACGCGCTCTTCGTCACATCGGGTGACAACTCCATCGATGGATACAGGAAGAAGGCTGCCAAGATCCATGACATGGCCGCCGAGCATGGCCGCAGGGTCCGCATCGCTGCCATGTGCTACGTGGTGATGGAGGAGTCCGAGGCCGAAGTGCGAGAGACGGCCGAATGGATGACAGAAGAGATCGATCACGAGGCGATCGAGACCTGGCTCACGCGAAGCGGTCATGTCCTCAACAGTGAGTCCCGCACAGTCACTGAAGGTGCCTTCGGCGAGGGGCGGGCCGCGTCGGGGGCCCGCCAGGATCCGTACCTGGGTATTGGCAAAGAACAGTACGAGAGCCTCGGCATGGGCATGGGGGCCTACAAGCTGTTCGGCTCCTACGAAAGCGTCGCAGACCAGATGATCGAGCTCTATGAAGCAGGAGTCGGCCAGTTGGCGCTGTCCTTCTTCGATCCGGAACGTGGCGTCCAGCAGATGCGCAACCACGTGTTGCCGATCCTGCGTGAGCGTGGCTACAACCGGTTTCTCCCGTCACCTGACCCACGGTAAGATACCAATCGGTCTGAAACGCGGTCGAATTATGGAGTGGTGACGTGGCCGAGCAAGCTTCCAAAGGGCGGAGCAACCAGCGGGGCCGCACCATCGTGCGCGACCCGGAGGGTGCCCGTCGCGCTCTTCTGGCCAGCGCCGTCCAGCTGTTCGAAAAAAATGGCTATGCGGGGACGTCGGTGCAGAGCATCATCGATGGTGCTGATTTGACCAAGGGTGCGTTCTATCATCACTTCAAGACCAAGGAGGACGTGCTCGTCCTGGTCCATGACCAGTTCATCGATTATCAGCTCTACCGAGCGCGCCGTGTGGTCGCGAACCAAGAACTTTCTGCGGATGAGGTGCTGCGTCGACTGATCGTCGAAGCGCTGCTGGAGCCGATGGCGATCTACAAGTCTGAGATCACCGTGTACTTGCAGGAGCGCCGATACCTTTCCGGTGAGGTCTTCGCGGGGATCCGGGAAAAGCGCGAGGAGTTTGAGCGCTACTTCCTCGACGTCATCGAGCGGGGCATTGAGCAAGGCGTGTTTCGTCCGCTGGGGCCGCCCCGGATCATGGCGTTCGGCATCATCGGCATGGGTGCGTGGACGTATTCATGGCTCGACGCCGGGGGGCCGGTCTCGCCGGCTGAAATCGGTAGGACGTACGCCGAGATGGTCGTTTCCGGGCTACGCACAGAGGGCTGATGCTGTCCTGATGGCGGGTGGGGTACGTCCCACCCGCCATCACGTGCGAGTGGGTCGTACCCCGGATTGAAAACGCTTCGTTTCATTGGCAACGGCTTTCCATATCTGTAAGGTACCAACCAGTCGGTCTGTAAGGGGTCGACAGTGGAACGATTCCATAGAAGGGGGCGAGAAGCACGTGCACACAGGTCTGAGTCTTCTGTTCCAGAACCTCGACGATGCTCAGTCGGACGCCGATGCGGTCCGGAACGAGCTGGCGCTTGCGGAACGTGCGGAGGGAGCCGGGTTCGATTCCGTGTGGGTTCCTGAGCACCACTTCACCGGGTACGGGATGACCCCCATGGTTCCGCAGGTGCTGTCGTGGCTGGCCGGCAAGACGTCTTCAATCAAGCTGGGGACGATGGTCTCCGTGCTTCCCTGGCAGGACCCGATTCGGACCGCTGAGGGGTTCTGCATCCTGGACCACCTGTCACAGGGGCGTGCGGTGATGGGTGTCGGTCGCGGGCTGGGGAGGGTCGAGTTCGACGGCTTCCGGCTGGAGATGGGGGAGTCGCGAGAGCTGTTCCGCGAGTACAGCGAAGCGATCGTCCAAGGTCTTGAGTCGGGGACGATGGAATACGACGGCAAGCTGTACAAGCAGCCTCGAGTGAAGCTGCGGCCTGAGCCGTACGCCTCGTTCCGTGGACGCACGTTCGCGTCAGCGGTGTCGCCGCAATCGATCGACCTCATGGCCCAGCTCGGCATCGGCGTGATGGTCATTGCGCAGAAGCCTTGGGACAAGGTTGAAGAGGAGCTGCGTACCTTCCGGGCGCGGTTCAGGGAGATCAATGGGCACGAGGCGCCCAAGCCTGTCATCTGCGTATTCGTGGGCGTCGCGCCCGACGAGGTAGAGGCGCAGCGGATGCGTGAGGTCTACCTGCGGCGTTACGCCGAATCCACCATGGAACACTACGAGTTCGACAACGTGGGCTTCGCGCAGATCCCCGGCTACGAGTACTACGCCGGCCTGAGCCGCAACATTGAGAAGCACGGTGTCGACGGCTTCTGCGACTTCTTGGCCGACCTCCAGGTCTGGGGCACCCCGGATCAGGTGGTGGAGCGCCTGCTGGGCTACGTGGAGCGGCTCGACGCCGGCGGGGTACTGCTGGCGCCATCGTTCGGCGGAATGCCACCGCAGGTAGCCGCGAACAACTTCGAACTGCTCACGCGTGAGGTCGTTCCGCGTCTGCGCGCCCATGATGTCGGCGGGGACCTTGGGGTCTGCTACGCCCCTGAGACGCTGCCGGCCGGATCATGATCGTGCACAGCGGAGTGGAAGGCGGTGACCGCGGTGCATGAGGCCGTAATCGTCGAAGCTTTGCGCTCTCCGATGGGGCGTGCTCGAGCCGATGGTGCGCTGGCTGGCTTGCACCCGGTCGAGCTGCTCGCGCAGGTGATCGGTGCCCTGTTGGACCGCACGGGAGTGGACCCCGCTCTGGTCGACGACGTGGTCGTGGGGTGCGTCACCCAGTCCGGCGAACAGTCCGGGAACGTTGGCCGGATGGCCTGGCTGGCAGCCGACGGCCCGGAACACGTTCCGGCTGTGACCGTCGAACGCAAGTGCGGCTCCAGCCAGCAGGCACTGCAGTTCGCCGCGCAGGGCGTCATGGCCGGTGGCTATGACCTGGTCGTGGTCGCCGGAGTGGAGTCCATGAGCCGTGTGCCCATCGGTTCCAACCGGCAGGGTGCGGACATTCACGGCCCCTCGGTGGAACGGCGGTACGCGCCTGGGTTGGTCCCGCAGGGAGTATCGGCCGAACTGATCGCAAACAACTGGGCGCTGGAGAGGCAACAACTCGATGCGTTCGCGGCCCTCTCGCATCAGCGCGCAGCAGAAGCGGCCGTGGGCGGAGCCTTCGCACGCGAGACTGTGCCGATCCGTGTGCCGGGTGCCGTGAGGCCTGTGGATACGGACGAGACGATCCGGCCCGCCACCACGGCCGAGACGATCGCCAGCCTGCGCCCGGCCTTCCGCACCGACGCGCTCGCCGAACGGTTCCCCGAAGTCGACTGGCGAATCACAGCAGCCAGTTCGTCTCAGCTGACCGACGGCGCGAGCGCGGTACTCATCGCGAGCGATCGGATGGCCCGGCGCCTGAAGCTGCCGTCCCGGGCCCGCTTCCGCGCCTTCCGCGCATGTGGCGACGACCCTCTCCTGATGCTCACCGGCCCCATCCGGGCCACTCGGGAGATCCTGGCCCGCACCGGACTTCGGCTGGACCAGATGCAGCATGTGGAGATCAACGAGGCGTTTGCCTCTGTGCCGCTCGCCTGGCAGGCCGAGTTGGGAGCGTCCATTGACACCCTCAATCCCCGGGGCGGCGCCATCGCCCTGGGGCACCCACTCGGCGCAACGGGGTGCCGTCTGCTGACGACGATGCTCCATGCCATGGAGGACGCCGATCAGCGCTATGGGCTGCAAGCCGTTTGTGAAGCCGGCGGCATGGCCAACGCCCTGATCCTGGAACGCGACTAGCCGCGGACGCCGACGGGGCCACCGGGCCGAGTGTTGGTCACGGCCGCGTTGCGTCACCCGAAAGGCCTTTATGGACACCTCCCCAACAACGGATACCTGCGCTGATCTGCGCGGGCAGGTCCGAGAACTCACGGCCCAATGGCGGTCGGACGGCCGCTACACACCGCGCAGCGACTCCTGGTTGCGCTCCTTCGACCTCGACTTCAGCAAGGAACTCGCAGCACGTGGTCTCGTTGCGATGACCTATCCGAAACATCTGGGCGGCGGCGGGCGCACCCATGTGGAACGCCTCGCCGTCACCGAAGAACTGTTGCGTGCCGGAGCTCCCGTCGCCGCGCACTGGATCGGCGACCGCCAGATCGGGCCTGCGGTGCTGCGCCACGGCACGAGCGCACTCCAAGAGGAGATCGTGCCGCAGATCGCTGCCGGTGAGGCTGTCTTCTGTCTCGGGATGAGTGAGCCGGAGGCCGGCTCCGACCTTGCTGCGGTACGTACCACCGCCACACGGACCGCAGACGGCTGGCGCATCGACGGCCATAAGATCTGGACCAGTCAGGCCCATCGAGCCACACACATCTATCTACTCGCCCGCAGCGAGTGGAGCGAGGATCGGCACCATGGACTCACCGAGTTCATCGTCGACATGGACTCCCCGGGCCTCACGGTCAGCCCCATCCGCGATCTCAGTGGTGAGCACCATTTCAACGAGGTCCACTTCGACGGTGTCTCCGTCCCCTCAGGCAGGGTGATCGGAGCCGAAGGCGGAGCATGGCGGCAGGTCATTGAGCAACTGTCGTTCGAGCGCGGCGGAGCCGAGCGTGTGCTGTCCAGTTACCCGGCGCTGGTTGCTTTGCTGGACGAGGCAGTAAGTCACGACGGCGATCGTGAACTGTATGGCGTGCTCGGCGGGCTGGTTGCTCGACTGGCCGTGCTGCGTCGCCTGTGCTTCGAGGTGGCGCTTGCCATGGACGCCGGTCGAGCCCCGGTGAGCCAGTCCGCCGCGCTGAAGTATCTGGGCAATGCATTCGAACGCGATGCCATAGAGGCGCTGCGCAGAACGGAGCTGTACCGCGAACCCACCCCCGACTCAGTCTTCGGCCAGGCACTGCTCGCGTCCCCCGGTTTCGGATTGCGGGGCGGTTCGGCCGAGGTGCTGCTCTCCCTCATCGCCCGGCAGGAGACCCGCTCATGAGCAACATGGCCGAGGAACTACGCGACTTGGCGGACGATTTGGTCCGACGCATCGGCAGCGGTGACTCAGCGGAGGAACAGCGGGAGCTGTGGCGCCAGACATGTGAACTGGGCCTGCATCGCATCGGCATCGACGAGGAGCAAGGTGGATCCGGCGGAGCTTTCGAGGACCTGACGGTCCTCGCGGAGGCCTTCGGACGCAACGGTGTCAGCCTGCCGCTCATTGAGAGTGCTACGGCGGAATGGGCGCTGAGCCACAGCGCCGTCCTGAATGACGGCGGCACAACTGTGCTGCTGCAGGAACGCCCGCTCGACAGTAGCGCGGGGGTGCTGACAGCGCAGCTGACCGCAGTACCTTGGGCGGGTGACAGCGAATCGCTCCTTGTGTACTCACCGGACACGGCGCCGATCCTGGTGGACCTTGGTCATCCGTCGGTCACTGTGTCTCGGGGGAAGAACCTCGCTGGAGAGGCCCGTGACACCGTTGACCTCGACGGCACCCCTGTTCAAACCCTCGTCGGTGCACCGGACTTCACCCTGATGCGAGCACGGCTCGCGGTGTTGTGGTCGGCTGCGGTGACGGGAGCGTCGCACGGGGCGTTGGACCTCACGAAGAGTTACGTAGCCGAGCGCACCCAGTTCGGCGGCCCATTGCTGAAGATCCCCGCGGTTGCTGGGAACTTGGCCCTGATGCGGGTCGAAGTGGTGCAGGCCGATGCGGCTCTCGCTCTTGCCTGCTCCTTGGGCTCCACGGCCCTTGCGGCTGAGACTGCGCGGCTTACCACCACGACGACGGCCACCGCCGTGGCCCGGATTGCGCACCAGTTGAACGGCGCCCTGGGCATCACCCAGGAGTACGCCTTGCACCGCTTCACCCGCCGGCTGTGGGCATGGCGGGACGCAGTGGGTTCGGAACGGCACTGGTCGCACGAGCTGGGCCGCCGGGCAGCGGCACTCGGAGAGGAAGAGATCTGGGAACTGCTGACTCCCGCCTGAGCGTCCATTGCGGGTTTGAGCCGAACCTCAATGGGGTTCGGCTCAAACCCACGCCTCCGTACACACAACGGAGTTCATGGCCGCGCTGAGGTAGGCCCTCGTGAGGGGGACACAGACGGAAGCGCCCGCACGCAGGCAGCAGTGAGCCCGCGACTCAGCCCCAGACGGCGCGAGAGAGAGCCCACGTCAACGCTGGTCGCTGGCGGCTGCTGCGCTGCCAGGGCCTGGGCCACGCGTACCAACGCCCAGCGGGGCGGCCGTCGCCCCGTCATCGTGCGTCCGAGGAGACCAAGGGGCGGGCCCAGCCACGCTCCGCAGCGACGTCCTCGGTCAACTGGCGCGTGAGGTCATCGACGCCCACGAAGCGGCGTTGCGGACGCAGGAGCGTGAACAGTTGAACCCGTAGCTCACGGCCGTTCAGGTCCAGCTCGTCGACGCCCAGGAGATGTGCTTCGAGAAACAGCGGGCCGGTGGTGTCGCAGACAGTCCTTCTGCGGCCGGTCGACACGGCGGCTGGTCGACTCATGTCGTCGTCCGTGGTTGTGGCAGCAGCAGTCCAGACGCCGGGCGGGGCCCTGGTCTGGCCTGGTGGACGTTTGTGGTGGGGATGCCCAGGAGTCTGCCGCGCGCGACACCAGGCCGCACGTGGCCGGTGGTGACCTGTGAGGGTTTGTGGGCGGACAGGACGGCTGCCAGAACACTGGTGGAGCGACTCTCTGGCTCTGAGCTGTGCATCTCGACTCCGGCTGCTAGAGACCAACTGGTCGGTATCCATCTCACATGGATGTTGGGGGTGCGTCAAGCGAGTGATTCTGGACTTCCCTGGTGGCTCACCGAGTAAATTCGGCCCATGTAAGAGCGTTGACAGGCATTTTGGCGACTGGTTACGGTCATCCTCCATGGAGACCGACTGGTCTGTATCTACCGTGGGTGCAGCTGCCGCTCGCCCCGATACCGCCCACGGGCGGCGCCACCGATGGCGCTCCGGCTCATGGTGGAGGGTGTCTCGATGTTGAAGATGATCCTTTGGCGCGCGCTGTTCGCAATTGCGTCACTGTTCGTCGTTTCCGTGGTGGTTTTCGTGGCCACTCAGGCTTTGCCTGGCGACGCTGCCGTCGCCAGGCTTGGCAAGAACGCGACGCCGGCGGCTCTCGAGAGCTTTCGCGCGATGTACCACCTCAACGATTCCCTGCCCGCGCAGTACGTGAATTGGCTGGGGAACATCCTGCAGGGCCGGCTCGGAGCCTCGTTTGCCACGGGCTTCTCCGTCAGCTCACTGATCGGTGACCAAGTGGTCAACTCCTTGATCCTGGTGGCCGCGACGACCATCGTCGCCATCCCCACCGCGATAGCCCTGGGGATCTATACAGCGATCCGCCGGGGCCGTGTGAGCGATCATGCGACCTCGCTCGTGATGTTGATTGTCTCGGCCTTGCCGGAGTTCGTGCTCGGCGTCGCGCTGGTTGTCCTGTTCGCGACGAACGTCTTTCAGGTGTTGCCCGCGGTCTCGCCGGTCGATCCCGACACGCCTCTCCTCCAGCAGCCCGGCTTGCTCGTACTGCCGACCCTGACCCTCGTCCTGCTCGTGCTGCCCTACGTCGTACGCACGGTGCGCGCCTGCATGGTCGAGGCACTCGAGAGTGAGTACGTCACCATGGCACGGCTCAAGGGAGTCTCCGAGGTCCGTGTGGTACTGCGGCACGCGCTGCCGAACATGGCCGGCCCCACCTTCCAGGTCGTAGCTCAGTCGCTCGCCTACCTGGCGGGCGGAGTCGTCGTGGTGGAGTCGGTCTTCCAGTTCCCAGGTGTTGGGCAGGCATTCGTCAACTCGGTCGAGAGTCGGGACCTTCCTGTCATCCAGGCTTTCGCGATGTTGCTCGCCACCTTCTACATCCTTGTCAATCTACTGGCCGACATCGGGACGGTGGCCATGACTCCGACTCGGCGCGGAGGAGCACGATGACCCCTTCCGACGACGTCGCGATCGCCGCACCCGCGGCCGCGGCCACAGAGACCGAAGGCTCGAGCAAACCGTCCGCGCCGAAGGTAGCGGCCCCGGCCGACGGCGTCCGTGCCCTCGTGCGACGCACCCTGCGCGCACCAGGAGCAAAGGTCGGCCTAGTGCTCGTCCTCCTCGTGGCGGCACTCGCTTTCCTGGGGCCGCTGTTCGTTCCGCACGACCCGACCATCACGCTCGGTGCCCCGTACGCACCGCCCGGCGGTGACTTTCTGCTGGGCACGGACCTGCTCGGGCGCGACGTGCTCAGCCGCCTTCTCGACGGTGGAGCCCTAATCCTGTTCCTGGCCCTAGTAGCCACCGTGGTCGGAGTCGGGTTGGGGATCGTGCTCGGCCTGACGGCGGGCTACCGACGAGGTGTGCGCGGCGAGTTGATCATGCGCTCACTCGACATCGTCCTGTCCTTCCCGCCGCTGCTGCTCGCGCTTCTGTTCATGTCGCTGCTTGGCACCGACCCCTGGCTGATCCTCGTGACTGTTGCGGTGTCGCATGTGCCGTACGTCGCCCGGATCGCAGAGAGCTCCACTCTTTCTGTCACCGGGCGTGGCTTTGTCGAGTACTGCGAGATGATCGGCGTCCCTCGCCGCCGCATCCTCTCCGGCGAGGTGCTGCCCGCCATCGTGGCCCCGCTCACCGTGCAGTTCGGGCTGCGTCTGACGTATTCCATCAGCCTCATCGCCTCGCTTGCGTACCTCGGATTCGGGCGCCAGGACCCGGCGGTCGACTGGGGAATGATGATCAATCAGAACCAGTCCAATGTGGTCAGCAGTCCGCTGCCAGTCCTGCTCCCGGTGCTCGCGATTACCGTCGTCACTGTGGGAGCCAACCTGCTCTCCGACAGCTTTGGCCGGGCTGTCGGCATCGACCGCAGCATGGAAGGTTGACCATGGGGACCATCACTGAACAGCGTCCCAGGAAGCCCGTCCTTGAAGTGGCAGAACTCGCCGTCGAGTTGACCAACGGAAGTGCCCATGTGGTGCGCGATATCGCCTTCGCGCTCGCGCCGGGCGAGATCCTCGGCCTTATCGGCGAATCCGGTTCGGGAAAGACCACCGTGGGATCGGCGATCCTCGGGCACGTGCGGCCTGGAACGACCATTTCGGGCGGCCGGGTGACCGTCGACGGTGTGGACCTGCTGGCCCTCGGTTCGAAGGAATTGCGCCGGTGGCGCGGCCGTGTCGTCTCCTACGTGCCGCAGGACCCGCGCGCCTCGCTCAATCCCGCCATGCGGCTCGGTTCCCAGTTGCACGAAGCCCTCGCTGTACACGGCGAGGCAGACCGGAGCGAGCGGCTCGACCGAATCCGGCAGGTGCTGAGGGAGGTGAAACTCCCCCACGACGACCGTTTTCTCAAGCGATATCCGCACGAGCTCTCCGGCGGCCAGCAGCAGCGAGTTGTGCTGGCACTGTCGTTCATTTGCCGCCCGAAGGTTGTAGTCCTGGACGAGCCCACGACCGGACTCGACGTGACCACGCAGGCACATGTGCTGCGGACCGTGCGAGACCTGTGCCGTGCCCATGACACGGCTGCCGTGTACGTGAGTCACGATCTCGCCGTCGTCGCAGACCTGGCGGACCGGATCGCGGTCATGTATGCGGGGCGACTCGTGGAAGTGGGCTCGGCGGCCAAGGTGACCCAGGAGGCTGCCCATCCCTACAGCCGGGCCCTCCTGGACGTCGTGCCCGATCCGCACCGGCGTCGCGAGATACGTACGATCCGAGGAAGCGTCGCGCCACTGCACGAGAGGTCTGACGGCTGCGTCTTCGCGGAGCGTTGTGACTTCGTCGAACCGGACTGTCACCGGCCGATCGATGTTGTACATGTGGGCGAAGCTCATACGGCGCTCTGCCGACGCACCGATGCACTGCCGGCTCCAAAGCCCGTGCAGGAGGAGGGCATCCCGGCCTCGGAGGTCGGGGACGATGCGGGCGACGTGTATCTGGCCGTACGCGATCTACGGGCTGCCTATCGGGGCGCGGAGGTCCTGCACGGCATCGACCTCTCCCTCCCGCGTGGCGTCGTCACGGCGGTTGTGGGGGAGTCGGGCAGTGGCAAGACGACACTCGCGCGTTGTCTGGGTGGGCTTCACGACGAGGCGACCGGGGAAGTGGTGCTCGACGGGCACAGACTCGGCTTTGGTGCGCGTACCCGCTCGGCCAAGGACCGGCGTGCCGTTCAATACATCTTCCAGAGCGCCTCGGAGGCACTCAACCCGCGTAAGACGGTTGGCCGTTCGATCGAACAGCCTCTGCGCACCCTTGGAGGCGCACGCGGATCCCTCGACGAACGAGTGGAGAGCCTGCTGTCCGACGTCGCACTCGCGGCCAATACAGCGGATGCCTATCCCGCCCGGCTCAGCGGTGGCGAACGTCAGCGGGTCACTATCGCCCGCGCCCTGGCCACCGTCCCCAGCGTCCTCATCTGCGACGAGATCACCTCAGCCCTGGATGTCTCAGTGCAGTCCGCGATCCTGCTCCTGCTCAAGCGTCTGTGCGCGGACAGCGGGCTGACGATGCTCTTCGTCACGCACAACCTGGCCGTCGTGCGCGCCATCGCCGACCGCGTTGTCGTCTTGAGCGAGGGGCGGATCGTCGAGGAAGGGCCGGTCGGCCGGGTCCTGGACCGCCCCCAGGACCCGTACACGCGACAGCTGTTGGGCGACACCCCCAGTCTCATATCCGCCTGAACCCGACACCAAGAGGTGAAGATTGTGAGTATCCCGCCCAGCGCATTCCTTCCGCGCAGAGCGCTACTCGGTGCGGCTCTTGCGGGTGGGGCCGCCCTGACCGGCTGCACCAGTGCCGTCGCCCCGATCAAGGCGCCGCCTCCGCCGCCCAGCGGCCCGCGCAGGCGTGGTGGAACCTTCCGCTTCGCGCCCTCGGACATGGGTAGCACGGTCTCCACCGACCCGCAGACGAACGGCTCTTCCTTCGCAATGGCCGCAGCCTTCACCGACACACTTGTGCGACGGGACCACCATTGGGAACAACGCCCCGCACTCGCCGAGGAGTTCGCCCCCGAAGGCAAGGACCTGACGACGTGGACGATCCGGCTGCGTGACGACGTAACGTTTCACAACGGTAAGCCTCTCACCGCCGACGATGTCATGTTCACCATCCGGCGCAACCTGGACCCGAAGAGTCCCGGCTGGATCGCCGGTCTTCTCGACTCCGTCGACCCGAAACGACTGACAAGGATGGATGCGCGCACTGTGCGACTCCGTCTGAAGTACCCCAATTCGCGGCTGACGGAAGGCTTCTCGGAGGCACCGGCGGGTATCGTGCCCGTCGGGTTCGACCCGAGGAGGCCCGTCGGTACCGGGCCGTTCAAGCATCAGAGCTTCACGCCTGGTCAGCGGTGGGTCGGCGTCCGGAACGAGAACTACTGGCAGGGGGAGAAGCCCTACCTCGACCGCCTCGAACTCCTTGGCTTTGCGGATGCCGATGTGGCCCGGGTCAACGCCATGCTGAGTCGGCAGATCGACGGCATCGACCGGATCCCGCCGAGCCAGCTCAGCCAGCTCCGACAGCGCCAGGACATGCATGTGCTGGTCTCGCCATCGGGCGCGTTTCAATTCATCGCCATGCGCTGCGACAAGGGAGCGCAGTTCGAGGACAACCGGGTCCGCCAGGCATTCAAACTCATGGTCGACCGCAAGCAGATGGTCGATGTCGCCATGGGAGGCCTTGGAGACGTGGGCAACGACGTCGGCGTGTGGACCAAGTTCGACCCGACGTACGACACCTCACTGCCGCGGATCGAGCAGGACCTCGATCGGGCGCGATCGCTGCTCAAGGCCGCCGGCCAGGATGGCATGCGCGTGAAGTTTCGAGTCGGTGACGTGGAGTCGGGAGCGATGACCGCATCCTCTCTCATGTTGCAGTACGCCAAGGCCGCCGGAGTGAAGCTTGAACTGGACGTCGTCGCCGACCTTGCGCAGTTCTACGGCAGTGCGAGCTACAGCACCTCCCAGCTGAAGAACGACTGGAACTTCACCCAGTCCATCTACGACAACGCGTCGTACTGCTGGTTGCCATCCGGCTCATTCAACAACACCGGATTCGACCACCCCCAAGTGGCGTCGCTGTATCGGCAGGCTCTCGCAACCACAGGAGCGAAGAGCGAGGAGCTGATGGGCGAGCTGGCCAGGATCATCCACGAGGAGGGCCCATGGATCGTCTGGGGGCGCCGTGACATAGCCGACGCTTACAGCCACAAGTTCACCGGGCCGGTAGCGGATGCGTCGGGCCTCGGTTTTAACGGCTACCGCTGGGAGGAAATCTCTCTCGCTTGACCGCGCAGGGGAGGTGCGCCTTCAGGTAGGCGTCCCCAACATGCCACTTCCGTTTGGACATTGCGTCCTGGCATGCAACAAACCGATTCGTACGAGCATGATTTCTCACGCCCGGGAGGCTGCTATGAGTGTCACCGTTCTCGTCGGGAACCCACGCCCAGGTTCCCGGACGCGGGAGGCGGCCACCATGGTGGCCAGTGCCGTCACGGGCGCGCCACCAGACCACGTCATAGACCTGGCCGGTCTCGGAGCAGGCGTGCTCAACGCGGATGACCCCGCCGTGACGCGCGCGATGAACACGGTCAGCTCCTCGTCGCTTGTCGTCGTCGCGAGCCCGACATTCAAGGCGACGTACAGCGGCCTGCTGAAGTTGTTCCTCGATCGCTTTCAGGGGGACACCTCGTGGGAGGGAGTCCTTGCCTTGCCGTTCATGCTGGGTAGTAACCCCGCACACGCACTCGCTCCCGAGAACACCCTGCGCCCCTTGCTGTCCGAGCTCGGTGCTGTCTGCGCGCTGCCCGGCCTCTATCTACTCGACTCCGCCTACACGACAGACCCGGCAATGGAGGCGTACGCGCGGCGCTGGGCGCCCATCGTCAAGGCACTCACTGGCAAGCAGGCATGAATCGACGCGCCAAGGGAGGCACAGGAGACATGGGCGAGTTCGACTACGTGGTGGTCGGTGGTGGCAGCGCCGGTTGCGTCGTGGCCGCTCGGCTGAGCGAGGACCCGGATGTGTCCGTCCTGCTCATCGAAGCAGGAGGGGACGAGCGCCGTCCGGACGTCGAGACCCCTGCGTTGTGGTCCAATCTGCTGGGCACTGACGCGGACTGGGCGTACGAGACGGTGCGGCAGCCCGGCACCGGGCGGGCACACGCGGCGCCGCGGGGCAGGGTCCTCGGCGGTTCTGGATCGATCAACTGTATGGCCCACCTGCGCGGCCACCGGCTCGACTTCGACGAGTGGGCTTCACTGGGTGCGAAGGGATGGGCGTATGACGACGTCCTGCCGTACTTCATGCGCTCGGAGGACGTTCCCGACGGCGATCGCTCCTACCGTGGCCTTGGCGGGCCGCTGCACCCAAGGCCGAGCGCGGCACCGGGGCGGATTGGTGAGGCATTCCTGGAGGGAGCGGTCAGTCTCGGCCATCAGCGGGTGAGCGATCTCAACGCAGCGGAGATGCTGGGCATTGGGGAGACCGACGCCTTGGTGCGTGAGGGCAGACGGGAGAGTACGGCATCCGCGTTTCTGCGGCCTGCCATGACCCGGCCGAACCTGACGGTGCTCACGGACGCGCTGGCGAGCCGGCTGATTGTCGAGTACGGGCGCTGCACCGGGGTGGACTATGAACACGGAGGTGTGTCGGGACGCGCTCGCGCCGCGGCGGAGGTGGTGCTGTGCGCCGGGGCGGTGGGCTCTCCGCGTCTGCTCATGCTCTCCGGCCTGGGGCCGACCGAGGAGCTGGCGAGAGCGGGGATCATTCCGCAGGTCGACCTCCCGGAGGTGGGGCGCAATCTCCAGGACCACATCCTGCTGACCGGCATCCGCTACCGGGCGGACCGGCCGCTCACGGAGTCCGACGACGGCGGCGACCCCACGCTTTTCGTCCGCACCGGTTCGCCCGCGCGCGGGCCCGACCTCCATCTCACGGTAATGGTGGGCGACTACAGCATGCCCTGGCAGGAGCCGGTCGAGCACGGATTCACGTTCCTCATCGGCCATATGCGTCCGCGGAGCCGGGGCACCATCCGCCTCCGGTCGGCCGACCCGGCGGCGGCCCCGCTGATCGATCCGGCCTATCTGGACGACCCGTACGACTTGGAGCAGCTCATTCTGGGTGTGGAGCACGTCGACCGGATTGTGGGCACCGGTGTCTTCGACAGGTGGGGCGGTGTGTCGGAGACCTCGCTGATTCTCCAACAGGACCGTGCTGGTATCCGGCGGGCGATCCGCTCAGCCGTGAGCAGCTACTTTCATCTGTCCGGCACTTGCCGTATGGGGAGTGACCCCGGAGCGGTCCTCGATCCTCAGCTACGGGTGAACGGCATCGCGGGGCTGCGCGTGGCCGATGCGTCCGTGATGCCCACGATTGTGTCGAGCAACACGAACGCGGCCGTGGTGATGATCGCGGAGAGGGCGGCCGACCTGGTGCGAAACAGGACTTGAAGCCCTCGAGAGAAGGCGTCGTTCGGGCTGTCGCGATGACGGCCCGATCTCATGCTGGGGAGACCGAGGCGCAGAGTCGCCGCTCAACTCCTCGACGGTTCGGAGCATCGCAGTAAGGCCAGGGACACGGCACTGCGCCGTGCGCGGGCACAGTCTCGCCAGGCTCTATACGTGTGTCTGAGCGCACGACTGCGCTCGGTGCCACTCAGAAGCAGAATTGAAAGCGTTCAATTGCGATTTGGGGACCTGGTTTGCTGTCAACTCTCGTGTTCCGCGCCAGAGTTCACCAAATTGCTAGTCACTTCTGTCCATCTCATTGACGCTCCGCAGCCTCACCCATACCGTCCGTCTAAATCGATTCACCTATGCTGCGAGGTCATTGTGATCAGTAGAAGGAGCGTCCTGACAGGCACCGCCGCTGTCCTGGGGGTCATGGCGTCCGGGTCTGTCGGGGCCCTGCCCGCAGCCGGCGCCGCGGCCGCCGCAGGCTCCCCGTCCCTGTGCACCTTCGCGGGCCGGATGCGGCAGGCGTATCGCGCCGTTGGGGTCGAGTTCCGGCCCGAGGTGCGGTGGTGGCTGGCCGAGGGGCTGAACACGGACGCCACGCTGCGCGCGAACGTCAAGCAGATCGCCGATCTCGGCTTCGGCGCCGCGGAGTTCCTTGCCATGCCGGAGGAGGGCGCGGACGACAAGACCTACGGCTGGGGCTCGGACGAGTGGACGCACGACTCCCGGCTCGTGATCGAGGAGGCCACCGCACGCGGGCTCGGCTTCAGCCTGACCAGTGGCACGCACTGGGCGACGGCCAACCTCCCCGACACGTTCACCTGGGACGGCGCGACGTTCGACTACGACAACAAGGCCGCCTCGAAGGAACTCGACTACGCCACCGTGCTGTTGGACGCGGGTCAGGCTTTCGAGGGTGCGCTGCCGCGCGCAGTGAAACCGAAGGAGTCGGCGGACTCGAAGGAGAACGTCTTCGAGGGCGTCGTCACCGCCAGGATCACCCGGGCCCGCCCGGACAGCGGCCAGGCGCCCGGGTACGGCCAGGGCACCGGCACCGGGGAGCTCGACTTCGCCTCGCTCACCGATCTCTCCGACAAGGTCGTGCGCGACGGTGACACGTACTCGCTGAAGTGGACTGCGCCCGACGACGGTCAGTACGCCCTCTTCGCTTACTGGATGCACGGCACCGGCGAGACCTTCGAGCCCTCGACCAGCAAGAATTACACGATCAACTACGTCGACCGGTACGGCATCGACGCGCTCAAGGACTACTGGGAAGCCAACGTCCTCACGCCTGAGCTGAGGGAGACGATGCGCAAGAACGGCCGCGGGGAGATCTACATGGACTCCCTGGAACTCGCCAGCTACGGCGCGGCCGGTGTGCTGTGGGGCCACCACTTCAAGGACGAGTTCCGCACGCGACGCGGCTACGACGTGACGCCGTACCTCCCCATCGTGTCCTGGGACAAGACTCGCCACGACTCCAACACACCCCCGCAGTTCGACTACGCGGTGGCGCGCGACGCGGACACCGCACGCGTCCAGAAAATCCGCAATGACGTCAACCAGACCTTCTCCGAACTCTACGAGGAGAACGTCCTGAAGCCGCTGCAGGCGTGGCTTCACGGGCTCGGCATGAAGCTGCGCGCCGAGCCGTCGTACGGGATGGTGTACGAGATCTCGACGCCCGCGAAGTACCTCGACGGCGTCGAGACGGAGACGTTCGCGCAGAACGGCGACCTCGACGTCTACCGCGGCATGCTCGGATCGGCGCACATGTACGGCCGCCACTTCTCCAGCGAGACCGGCGCCGTCGGCGGCCGCAACTACTACTACGACATGGACTACTGGACGCGGATCGCCTATCTGCAGTTCGCCGGGGGCGTCAACCGCACGGTTTTCCACGGCTATTCGGCGATCGAGGGCTCCGAGGCGGACACCCACTGGCCGGGGCACGAGGGCATGTACTCGTTCTTCTCCGAGCGGTTCGGCGGCCGGCAGCCGGCGTCGATGATGTACCCGGAGTGGACGGAGATGCTCGGCCGGATCCAGAAGGTGCTGCGGCAGGGCAAGCCGCGCCGGGACCTCGCGATCCTGAGAACGGACAACGCGTTCATCTCCTACGGTCAGCCGCGCGCCAACACCCCGGCCGAGAACAGCTACTTCATGAACGACAAGCCGTACTTCTGGCGCGATCTGGCGCTGCAGCACGCCGGTTACACCTATGACTACTTCTCGCCGCAGCTCCTGGAGGACGAGGCCAACGTCCGGTGGACGCGGGACGAGTTGCAGCCCGACGGGCCGGGGTACCAGGCCGTCATCCTCTACCAGGACTCGCTCGAACTCTCCGCCGCCAAGCGACTGTTGACGATCGCCAAGAGCGGCCTGCCGGTGCTGTTCGTCAACAACACCTCCGAGATCCGGTCCCACGAGGGGCCCGAGATCGCGTACGAGAAGGCCGCCTCGACCACGCGGTTCACGCGGGACAGCGAGGAGGAGCTGGACCGGGTCGTCGCCCGCATCAAGAAGCTGCGCAATGTCGCCGAGGTCGACCGGGCCGAGGATGCCCTCGCCGCGCTGAAGCGGCTGGGCGTCGAGCCGCGCGTCGCCTACGCCGCCCCGAACGACACCATCATGACGATCTCCCGGCTCGACGCGAAGGCGAACGTCCTCTACACCTTCGCCTACAACTTCAAGTTCGAGAAGAACAAGGGCAAGGACGCCACCATCTTCACCCTCTCCATGACCGGCCGGGGCAAGCCGTACACCGTCGACGCCTGGGCCGGGGCCCTCGATCCGGTGGGCACCTACGCCACCGACGGCGGACACACCAAGGTCGAGCTGTCGCTGAAGCCCGGCGAGGCCGCCGTCCTCGCCCTCGACCTCAAGGACCGCACGCCGCACACCCACGCGGTTGCCACCACCGCGGACCGCGTGATCGAGGACGGGTCACGCCTTTCGGTCCTGGCCACCCGCAGCGGCACGTACACCACCACGCTCAGCAACGGCCGCCGGGCGAGCACCCGAGTCCGGGTCCCGGACCCGATCCCGCTCGAACGCTGGGACATCACCGTTCAGGACTGGAACGAGGGCGAGCGCAAGGTCAACATCGAGACCAAGTTCGGCCACGAGACGAAGGAGGTCTACTACACGACGAAGAAGACGGACCTGTCCTTCCCCGACAGCCGCCTCGTCCCGTGGAAGGACCTCCCGGCGACGGAAGCGCAGTTGTCACGTCTCGCGGGCGACAACCCGTCGATGTCACACGTCTCCGGCATCGGCACGTACGAGACGACGTTCCGACTGCCACGCGGCTGGACCAGGTCCAACGGCGCCTACCTCCGCATCGGTTCCACCAACGGCGACCAGGCCCGCATCCTCGTCAACGGCCACCAGGCCCCCGGCCTCGACCTGCGCACCCTTCAGGTCGATGTCACGGACCTGCTGCGCACGGACGCCGAGAACACGGTGAAGGTGATCGTCGCAACGACCCTCACCAACCGCCTCCTCCAGCGCGGCTACGAGACGCAGGGCGGCGTGCAGGACTACGGGTTGACCGGCGAGGTGTCGATCGTGCCGTACACGGTTGCAGACGCGTCCGTCGGCTGAGACCCCAGCGGCGGACACTGAACCGACCAGTGGCCGTCGCCACGGTACTCGCGCTGGACCGGCCGCGCGTGGGGCACCGTGTCTCCCTCTTGCGCCAGCCAGGGGCCGGGCGCCGTGAGGCGCGCTACGGTGCCTGGTTTGCGGGTGCGCCGCCCATCACGATGTTTCCTTCGGAGCGTCGACGATGAACTCGATCACGGTGGGTCCGTCGGCGGCAAGCGCTCGCGAAACGGCGTCGGGGAGGTGCTCCAGGTCGGCGATGCATTCGCCGTGTCCACCAAAGGCGCGGCCGAGGGCGGCGAAGTCAATGCCGCGGATGTCGACGGCCAAGGGAGGGATGCCGCGGGCATGCATCTCCTCGCGGATCTCGGCGTACCCATGGTTGTTCATGATGATGATGGGGATGGGGAGGCCGTGCTCGGCGGCGGTTGCCAACTCCTGGATGCTGAACAGTGACCCACCGTCCCCGGCGAGTGCGCACACCGTGCGCTGAGGGAACGCGACTTTGGCTCCGATGGCTGCCGGGATGGCGTAGCCGAGCGTTGCGTAGCCGGTGGGGTGGAGGAAGCAGCGCGGACTGTCCATCGGCCAGAACGGCACGGTGCCGGAGTAGGACACCTGGGCGCTGTCGCCTGCCACGATCGCGTCAGCCGGTAGGCAGGCACGGAGGATCTCCTGAACGCGCCGCCACGGTTCCCCCACGGTCAGAGCCGCTTCTTGTGCCAGCGCCCGCAGAGCGGTGGCACGAGCGGCCCCTGGTTCCCGGTGCTTTGACGGTTCATCCGCGAACTTGCCGAGCAGAGAGGCCAGCTCCGTAAGTACTTGGCGTGCGGGGCCGTGGACAGTGATTCCGGCTGCAACATTCTTGTGCAATTGGCAGATGTCGATGTCGACCCGGACGACTGTGCCACGAGGGGCGAGAACGGTGCCGGCGGTGTCCACTTCTGCCAACTCGCTGCCCACCACGAGGAGTACGTCGGCGGCTTCTACGGCCTCCTGCACAGGCGCCTGACTGAGCGTCGCGCCGACCGACAGCGGGTGGCTCTCCGGTACCACTCCTTTACCGTTCACGGTCGTGATCACAGGAGAGTCGAGCAATTCGGCGAGTCGGGTCGCCTCCTCGGCGGCGTCGCATGCCCCGCCGCCGAGGAGGAGGAGTGGCGCGGTCGCCGTACGCAGTGCGTCGGTTGCGGCCGACAGGCTATCGGCAACCGGCAGCTGACCGGCGACGTTTGGCAGTCGGCGATCGGGGCCCGAAGTCCACGGAGCTTCAAGCACGTCGACGGGGACTTCCAGGTGCACTGGGCGTGGACGTTCCACCCGCCAGCGGGCAAAGGCCTGATGGATGGCATCGACGGCTTCGTCCGGGGTGGAGACCCGGATACTGCGCGCCAAGAGGGCATCCATGTGGGCCCGTTGGTCCTTGACTTCGTGCAGCCAGCCCACGTCGGCTCGCTCCCGTCCGACCGGTGCGGCCGGGGATACCACCAGCATCGGGATGGAGTCGGCATAGGCGGTGGCAGCGGCTGTCGAGATGTTGGTCAGTCCCGGGCCGGAGGTGGTGATGCACACACCGGCGCGGCCGGTCACTCGCGCATAGGCGTCCGCGGCATAGCCCGCTCCCTGTTCGTGACGGGGTGCAATGTGTCGAACCCCCGATGTGGCGAGGTGGCGGTAGAGCTCGAGGTTGTGAGTACCGGGGATACCGAAGACGGTGTCGACACCGTTCTGTCGCAGAGCTTGGACGGCGGCCGCGGCGCCATTCAGGGGATGAGTCATGAACTTCCCGTCGGATGTGGCGAGTTGGAGGAGCCCAAGAAGGTGCGGCTCAGGTACAGACCGATCGGTCTCTAGTTTCACGGAAAGTAGTAGCTATTTGGTGCGACTGTCAACGCCACGACATTGGCTCGGCCTCTCGGGGGTTGGAGTCGCCTTCGATTGCAATTCGGCGCTGGCTAGGGCTCGTTCGAACCGGAGGTCTCGATGACGAGAGCGTGGCGTGCGGCTGGCGCCTGTCGTGCGTGAGGGGGGTTGCTGAGCCTTCCTGCTGCAGTTAATGTCTCATCAACAGACCAACCGGTCGGACTGAAGGGTCGGGTCGGCCGGTTGGTCAGCCTGGAAGACACCTTGGAGCCGGCGCACTTACTGAGAAGAAGTTCGTCACGGAGCGGTGGCCGCTGAAGTCGGCTGTCCAGCCGCGCGGGCCGGGACACCGATCATCCGACATCTCGTGAGGCCTGCGTGACAGGCACTGGAAGGGGATTTCGCGCAATGCGATTCGATCTGTTCCACGTCCTAGCGAACCGAGGCAACAAGCGTTCCTGGGACGAGTTGCTCGACGAAACCCGGGCGCGCGCGGAGATGGGCGACGAGCTCGGGTTCGACGGGTTCTGGATGGGCGAGCACCACTTCGACCGTGAGGGTGCCGACCAACTGCCCAATCCGATCATGATGGCGGCGGACCTTGCCGCACGAACCACTGACATCCGATTCGGTATGTGCGCTGTCGGAATGCCGCTGTGGCATCCGATCCGCCTGGCCGAGGACCTCTCGATGCTGGACCACTTCAGCAAGGGCCGTGTGGACGTGGCGTTCAGCCGTGGCATCCTGCGCGGTGAGATCGTCAACCTCAACCCCGAGGCCGACCGCTCCAACGAGGAAAAGAGTCGCGCGATCTTCCAGGAGCACCTGGACATCGTGAAGTCGGCTCTGACCGATGACCCCTTCAGTTGGAAGGGCGAGCGGTACCAGATCCCGCAGCCGGAGCTGACCTGGAACTCTCCCGCGTACAAGGACTATCACGGTCCCGATGGCTATATGACGGGGCTCGTGGTGCTGCCGCACTCGGTCCAGTCGCCCATCCCCATGTACGCCGTCTCTCAGCAAGAGGCGGGCTGGAGGCTGGCGGCTCACCAGGGACTTGGTGTCATCACATCGCACCCGGCCGGTAAGAAGCTGCGCGGTCTCAACGAGGCCTACCTCGAGGAGTGCGAAAAGGTCGGTAGGCCGGCACACGTCGGATCGATGGCGCCGGCGGTGCGTGAGTTCTGTATCGCCGAGACTGATGCCGAGGCGCGGGAGATGATGGAGGAGTTCGTCACCGCGCGGTTCGACCTCATCCGACGCGTGCGGGGTCTCGGCGCCTGGCTCGACATCGACGAGGACCCCGAGGACAAGAAGCTGCAGGCGATGAACGGCTTCGACCTGATGATGGAGCGCGACTACCTCTTCATCGGTTCGCCGGACTCCGTGACGGAGAGGATGATCCGCCTGGCCAGGGAAGAGAACTTCGGCCACTTCATCCTGCAGCAGGGCAACGGGGCGACCGACAAGGTCGAGCGCAGCCTGAGGCTCATGGCCGAGGAAGTCATCCCACGCGTCAAGGCCGCGGTTGAGCAGGAGGGTGCAGCCTGATGAGGGGGACTCCGGAGATTCGGCCCACCGAGTTCGTCCTCGGTCCGAAGGCCGACCACGAGATGATGGCCAAGTACGGCCTGGGCGGCGCTGCCAAGGTGGGCAATGCGATGTTCGCCGGCGGCATGGCGATCAACCTTGAGGGGCTGAGTCGGGTTCCAGAGGCGGTCACCATCGCCGACGAGACGCGTCTCTGCTTCGAACGTGTCGGCGGCATCCTCGGCCAGGCGGGCGGGCGACTGGAAGACATCGTGAAGATCACGGCCTATGTATCCGACCAGGAGTACACGACCGAGATGTGGCGCACTGTCGACGAAATTCTTCCGGCCCGGCCGAAGCGCATCACCCTTGGCGCCGGCATTGCCGGTGACTGCCGAGTCGAGTTCGAGGTCATGGCGGTACTGGAGAACGGAGAAGCTTCGTGAAGCAACTCATACGCCCCAATGACTCAGGACCGTCGGGCGGCGCCATCACCGACTCCTTCGTCTTCACGGCTGCTTCTGCCATCGACCCGACGACCATGCGTCGCGTGCCCGAGGCAGTCACCGTGCATGACGAAGTGCGGGTGTGTCTAAAGCGCGTCGAGAAGACACTGGCCGAGGATGGCTTGTCCCTGAAGGACCTCACGAAGCTGACCGCCTGGGTCGGTGAGGAAGCGTTCCGGCTCGACTTCGCCTTTGCCTACCGAGACCTGCTCGCCCCTGGCCCCTACCCGTCGCGCGCGCTCTTCGCCATTGGCCTGCCGGGCGACTGCCGGGTGCAGCTCGATGTGATCGCAGCTCGTCACCCTGTCAACACGCGGACCACACAGCTGACCGCGGGCCTGGCGGGGCGTGAGACGGGCTTCTCCGCAGGTGTCACTCTTGGCGACCTCGTGTATGCCGATGCCTCGGCGCTTGATCACCCTGGACTCGAGCGTGTATCGGGCACCGACTCGATCGGCGAGGAGACAAGGGTCTGCCTTGGCCGAATCCGGGTCACGCTCGAGGAGGCGGGCTACGGACTGTCGGACATTGTGAAGGCCAACTGCTACCTGACCGACGACTCCTATCGCCAAGAGTTCTGGCAGACGTTCGACGAGATGCTGGCCCCTGGTCCGTACCCTGTACGGCTCACTCAGGTCGGCGGACTGGCGGGCGACGCGCGCGTACTCATCGACATCGTCGCCGCGCGTTGAGGAGCCTCGACACCGCACCTCGGTGAGTCCGCCTCGACCTGACAGCACGGAGACTGCGCCCGTCGCATGGACGCCACTGCGTCAACGGGCCCACGACACATGCCCCGATACATCGAGAGAGAGCAGGCCACGGTGGAGTTCGGCATAGGTTTTTACCCGACACACGATTCGATCCATCCGGCAACGCTCGCGCGGATGGTCGAGGAGCGAGCCCACAACACCTCCCTCTTCCTCGCCGAGCACTCGCATGTGCCGGCGGTGGCATACGAGGAGCGCGAGGTACCGCGTCGCCTGAGTCACCTGTACGACCCATTCGTCGCCCTCACGGCAGCCGTAAGCGCCACCTCGCGGCTACGGGTCGGCACTGGCATCTGTCTGGTCGCCGAGCGGGACCCGATCACGACCGCGAAGCAGGTCGCCTCCCTCGACCATTTGTCCGGTGGACGCTTCGAGTTCGGAATCGGATCGGGTTGGCTGCGGCCTGCCATGGTCAACCACGGGATCGACCCCCGTACGCGGCTGCGTCGGATGGGGGAGTACGTCGGCGCGATGAAGGAGATCTGGACGCAGGAAGAGGCGAGCTTCGATGGGGAGTTCGTCCAATTCGAGCGCATCCGCGCCTGGCCGAAGCCCGTTCAACGGCCAAACCCGCCAATTTACGTGGGCGGCGATGGCCCGACGGTTTTCGACCGCGTCCTCGGGTACGCCGATGGCTGGCTGCCCAACTTTGCGCGTGATCCGCGCGAGGGCCAGGAGATCCTTGACCGGGTTGAGCAACTCCGGGCGCGCGCCGACCGCTCTGTCGACGTCGTGGTCGTGAGCGTGCCGCCGGATCCCTCTGTGCTCGAGCGGCTCGCCAAGGGGGGCGTTCGTCGAGCGGTCCACTGGCTCCCTGCGACTGGCCCGGCCGGCGTGGAGCGAGAGCTGGACCGATGGGAGGCCGCTGTTACCGAGATGACCGGCGAGGCCGAGACGGTCCACAAGTCCACTGCGGAAACCATGGGTGAGCGCATGGAGTTGGCAGCTTCTTGACCGCCCGGGGCACGCTCATCCCGTATTCCACCGTCGTCCGAGGAAGGACGCATCACTATGTCCGCATTGCCTGCCCCAGTCCACGCCGACTTGTTCATCAACGGCGAGTTCGTGAAGTCCGCCGGGAAGGAGCGCAAGACCGCCGTCAGTCCAGCGACCGGCGAGGAGGTCGGAAGCTTCCCCTTGGGCACGCGCGCCGACGTGGACCGGGCTGTCGCCGCCGCCCGTGACGCGTTCAAAGAGTGGGGGGCGCTCACCGTTTTCGACCGTTGTCGCTACCTCGAGAAACTCATTACCGAGATTTCAGAGCGCCGGGAGCAGCTGGGCCAACTTCTGGCCATCGAGCAGGGAAAGCCCTACGAGCTCGAAGCGCTCTCCGAGATCGACGGGACGATCGAGAACTTTCGGGTGACGATCGAGACGGCGAAACACCTCGAAGGCTCCATGCCGCAACTTGCCGCTTCCGACCGCCGGGCCTATGTCTACAGGGTCCCGCGTGGCGTGGTGGCGACGATTCAACCCTGGAACTTCCCGCTGGGCACGGCTTCCGCGCAGATCGCCCCTGCCCTCGCCACTGGCAATACCGTGGTGGCTCTCCCAGCGCCCTCGACGACGTTGATCGAGTACGAGTGGGCCAAGTGCTTTGAGGCCGCAGGCTTCCCGCCTGGGGTCTTCAACCTCATCACCGGCCACGGGATGGTGGTCGGTGACGCGATGACCGGCCACCCCGATGTTCAGGCCGTCGCCTTCACCGGATCGGTTGCCACCGGGCAGGTGGTCCAAGCCCGAGCGGCCGGAAAGGCTCAGCTCATCGAGCTCGGCGGCAACGGCCCGATGGTCGTCATGGACGACGCCGACTTGGGACTCGCAGTGCCGGCCGTACTGCAGTCCTGTTTCGGTGCGGCCGGCCAGTCCTGCTTGGCGGGCAGCCGCATCCTGGTACACGACGCCGTCTACGACGAATTCGCCAGCCGGCTCACCGAAGCGGTGAAGGAGCAGGTACGTCTCGGTCGGCCCTTCGACGAAGAGACGACGATGGGACCGCTCAACAACGCGCCACTGGCTGCGAGGGTCGACCGTCACATTCAGTCGGCCGTCGATGCCGGTGCGGTCGCGACGATCGGCGGTAGCCGTGCCTCTGGCTTCCCGACCGACCTCTACTTCGAGCCCACCGTGCTGACCGGCGTGCAGGAAGAGATGTCGGTTGCGGTGGAGGAGACGTTCGGGCCCATTGCTCCACTGGAGCGGATCTCCTCGGCTGAGCAGGCACTTGAGAAGTTGGCCCGCTCGCCGTATGGGCTCTCAGCTTCCATCTACACCCGGGACATCGGAGCCGGTATCCGCTTTGCGGAGCGGGCGGCGTCAGGCACCGTCCACGTCAACGCCCGAGGCGGCGAGGTGGAGGGCCACTTGCCCGTCGGAGGGGCGGCTGGCAAGCAGAGTGGCATCGGCCGAGTGCAGGGGCGCTACCCGATGGAGGAGATCTTCACCGAACTCAAGCTCGTCGTCGTGAACTTCGGCTGAGTCAATGCCCGAGGGGATGACGACAGACCGGCACTGCAGCAGTCGTCTGCCCTTCGCGGTATGGGTGGCGGTTCTGGTGGTGCTGGTGTCCAATACTCAGCTGTCGCTGGTGACGCCGCTGATCCCGCACTACGTTGATCGATTCGGCATCTCGCCCGCCGCGGCCGGCGTTTTCGTGGCGCTGCACCCGGTTGCGTCGATCCTGGCCTCGGTGCCGGCCGGGTTGGTCGTCTTGAGGGTCGGATCTCGTACCACAGTTCTGGTGGCGGCTCTGTTGGCTGCGGCCGCGAGTATTGGGCTTGGCGTCAGCGCGAATGCCGCGCAGCTGTTCGCGGCCCGCTTCGTGAACGGGGTTGTGGGTGCGGGTATTTGGGCTGCGGCGTTCGCCTGGCTGGTCGAGGTCGCACCGCGCAGTCATCGCGGCCGCGCTCTCAGCCTGGGTATGGGCGCCTCTGCTGTCGGCGGAATGATCGGTCCGGTCATCGGGGCGGCGGCAGAGGCGACCAGTATCATCGGTGCGTTCGCCGCCATCGCCGTACTCTTCGTGATACTCGGCCTGCTGGTGCGTCGTCAGCCGAGCTCCGGCTCGGGGAAGCAAGTCCTTGCACCAGCGCTTTTCGCGGCGATGACCCGGCCGGCCATCTTGCCTGCAGCCGTGCTCGTCTCCGTTGCCGGCGTTGCCTTCGGCACTGTGACGGTGGTGGCACCACTCGCGCTGGCCCGCTTCGGCGCCGGGGCCGCTTTCATCGGTGCGACTTTCGTCTGTGCGGCGCTGGCGGAGACGCTGATCTCTCGCTTCGCCGGTGAGGTTTCGGACAGGTACGGGTACGCGATGCCGATCAGAATCGGACTGTTACTCAGTGCTGTCATTGCCTCATTGATCGTGCTCCCGGATCGGCCTCTGGTTTTCGCAGCCTTCGTAGTCGCGCTGATGAGTGTGGTCTATGTGTTCCTCGTGCCCAGCTTCGCCCTCTTCGCGGTGGTCGGCGACCGAGTTGGTCTCGGCCAGGGCGTGGCATTCGGGCTCACCAACATCACGTGGGCGTCGGGCTACGTGGTCGGCGCCTTGCTGGGTGGTGTCGCAGGCACCCTGGGTGTGGCACTTCCCGGCCTGGTCATCGCATTCCTGATGACGCTTCTGCTGTTTGTGCTCCGTCCTGCCAGGCTGCGGGCCGAGTAAGGCCGTCGGCCTACTGCTCTGCGGCTCATCGACCGTAAGTACTGACTGGTCCGTTCGCCTCGACTCATATGCAGCGGCGCGTCCGAGTCGCTCCGAGGAAGTACTGAAGGATGAGGAAGGTCCCATGTCCGTTCGAATTCCATGGCGCGTAGGCGCCGCCGTCGCGTCCTTCGTGATGGCGGCCTCTGGGTGCACCATCTCGACCGCTGACGAGAAGGCCAGCACGCCCGGAGACGACTCCGACATTGCACTGCCGGCCGATATCGCCAAAGCCGGTACCTTCGACGTCGCGGCGTTCTACAACTATCCGCCGTACACGGAAGTCAAGGACGGACAGCTCAGTGGGATCGAATACGACCTCATCAACGCTGTCGCCGACGAACTGGGCGTGAAGGCCCGCTTTCACAACCTTGCCTTCGAGGCGATGATCCCGTCGATCGTCAACAAGCGCAACGACGTGATGATCGGGGCGCTGGCGGACACCCCGGACCGCCGCGACGAGGTGAGCTTCGTCGACGTGTTCAGCGCGGATCTGGGCGTCATAGTCAAGGCCGGGAATCCCAAAGGCGTGACAGCGGAGCTCTGCGGCCACACTTCGATCGACGCTGCGGGCAACTACCAACAGCACGTGGTCAAGAAGATGTCCAAGGAGTGCGTGGCGGATGGCAAGAAGCCAATCAAGCAGATTGTGATCTCCGATCCCGGCGCTGCCTTCTTGGGCGTGGTGAACGGCCGCGCCGACTTCACGCTCCAAGCCCCAGGGGTCGCCGTGTACACCGCGAAGACCAACGCCGGTGTGGACCTGCTCAAGGAGCGGGTCACACCAAGGCCGAAGCAGGTCAACGGCTGGATCGTCGCGAAGAACAACACCGAACTCCAGCACGCGTTTGGCAAGGCAATCAACAACCTCATCCAGGACGGCACCTGGCAGAAGCTGATGGCCAAGTACGGCCTCGACAAGAGCGCGCTGAAACAGTCCCTGATCAATGGCAAGCCAGTGGAGTGAGTGAGATGGCCAACTATCTGATCAACAACGACACCACGGCTTCGCAGCCGGCGTTTGAGCTGGACCTCGTACCCCGACGCCACCCATGGCGCTGGGTCGGTGCCGCCGCTGTCGCCGTCTTCCTCGTGAGCGTCGTGTGGATCCTGGCCACCGCGCCCGCCATGCGATGGGACGTCGTGGGCCACTACCTGTTCGACGCCGACGTCTTGAGGGGCGTGCGCAACACCCTCTTGATGACCGTGCTGGCCATGGTGATCGGCATGGCGCTCGGTACTCTGGTTGCGGTCATGCGGCTCTCCGTCAACCCGGTACTCATCGCCATGGCCTCGCTCTACCAGTGGTTCTTCCGCGGTACGCCGACGCTGGTACAGCTCATCTTCTGGTTCAACCTTGCCTCGATCTTCCCGCACTTCCGGATGACAGTGCTGGGCGTCGACGTCATCGACGTCGGGACCAACGACGTGATGACCCCACTCCTCGCGTCCCTGTTGGGACTTGGGCTCAACTTCGCGGCGTACTACTCCGAGGTGATCCGGGCCGGCATCCTCTCGGTCGACGACGGCCAGACCGACGCCGCCCAGGCCTACGGCCTCACTCGAGTCCAGACACTCCGTCACATCATCCTGCCGCAAGCGATGCGGGTGATTATCCCGCCGACCGGCAATGAGTTGATCGGCATGCTCAAATGGACCTCGCTCGCCAGCGTGGTGGCCTACTCCGAACTGCTCCACAGCGTTCAGGACGTCTACAACCGCACCTATGAGGTCATCCCGCTGCTGACGGTCGCTGCGATCTGGTATCTCGCACTCACGACAGTGCTCACGATCGGCCAGCGGTTCCTGGAGAAACGGTTCAACCGAGGGTCGCAACGTGCGCATGAGCAGTCGTCGCTCAGCAAGAAGCTCAGGGCTCTTCGTGGAAGGCAGGTGACGGCATGAGCACCCCTATGGTGTCTGCCCGGTCAGTCCGCAAGCACTACGGGAGCCTCCGCGTGCTGGAGGACATCACCCTCGACGTTCAGCGCGGGGAGGTGATCGGGCTGCTCGGCCCTTCGGGCGCTGGGAAGAGCACGTTCCTCAAGTGCGTCAACCACCTGGAACGCATCAACGGCGGCACCCTTTCCGTTGACGGTGAAGTGGTCGGATATCGCCAACATGGTGGTCGTTACCTCGAGATGAGCGACCGTGAGGTCGGGCGCCAGCGCGCTGCGGTGGGGATGGTCTTCCAACACTTCAACCTCTTTCCCCATATGACAGCTCTCGACAATGTCGCCTTCGCGCCCATCGCCGTGCACAGGGTCCCGAAGAAGGAGGCGAGGGAGCGTGCGGCCCGGCTTCTTGAGCGCGTCGGTCTGGGGGCGATGACGGGCAAGTACCCGCGTCAACTGTCCGGTGGTCAGCAGCAACGGGTCGCCATAGCCCGGGCATTGGCGATCGACCCTAAGCTGATCCTCTTTGATGAGCCGACCAGTGCGCTGGACCCGGAACTGGTGGGCGAAGTCCTCGAGGTCATCCGCGGTGTAGCCGCCGAAGGCATGACGATGATGATTGTTACCCACGAGGTCAAGTTCGCTCGCGATGTCGCCGACACCGTTGTCTTCATGGACGGTGGTGTGATCGTCGAGCAGGGCCCGCCCCAGCAGGTGCTGGAGAAGCCGACACATGAACGCACCGCCACGTTCCTGGAGCGCGTGCTCTGACCGAACCTGCGATATGACGCCAGCTTGCGCGGACTGCGACATGGCGGAACAGAAGAACGGCATAGGAGGCCTGATGAAACTCGCGACTTGGCGCTGGGGTAACCCTGAGGGAGCCCCGTTGATCTGCGTTCACGGCGTCGGCGGCTACCACGGCAACTTTGAGCGGGTGGCCAAGGAGCGGTGGGGCGAACACTTTGACATATGGTCGGTCGACCTGCGTGGTCACGGCGACTCGGGCTACGAGCCGCCGTGGACCAACTCGACGTACGTCGACGACCTGCTCGAGACTGTCGATGCGCTGGGCATTGAGCAGGCTCACTGGGTGGGTCACTCCTTCGGTGGCCGCCTGGTACTCGAACTGATTGCGCGGAATCCCGAGCGTGTGGCCCGCGCCGCTGTCACGGAGCCGGTGATCCAGATCAGCCCTGAACTGGCCATGCACCGGGCTGAGCAGGAGCGACTTGGCGGTGTCTGGGACTCGCTCGAAGCGTTCGCCGCCAGCCGTGAGAACACCGGAGACGTAGACCCCAAGAAGTACTTGGCAGATCTCGGCGACCACTTCATCACCACTGAGGACGGCCGTGTTCGACGACGGACGAATCAGGCCGCGATCGTAGCGATCTTCAGTGAGTTCGCACAGCCGGCCCCGCCCCCGGACACGATCACCGTACCGACGCTACTGCTGTACTCGCCTGAGTTCGGGATGGTGACCCCCGAACACATTGCGGCCTACGAACCGCATGTTGAGCGCGTCGTGCCGGTGCCAGGAATGCATGCCGTATTCACGACAGCCTACGAGGAGACCACGACTGCCATCGAGCAGTTCTTGCTCGACCGGACGCCTCACGTGACTGCGTGAGACCCGATGCTGATCGTCACAACAGGAGGGTGGAGCGACGATGAACCAAATGCGCACGTTTGACTACGTCGTGGTCGGTGGTGGCACCGCCGGCTGTGTGGTGGCGACCCGGCTGAGTGAGGAGCCCGATGTCTCGGTGCTCCTGCTCGAGGCTGGCGGCGACGAACGTCGCCCCGATGTCGAGAACCCGGGCGCGTGGTCCAACTTGCTGGGCACAGAGGCCGACTGGAACTACGAGACTGTGTTCCAGAACGGCCCCGGCCGTGTCCTTCCGGCCGCTCGTGGCCGGATCCTTGGTGGCTCCGGATCGATCAACTGCATGACCCACTTGCGAGGCCACGCCTTCGACTACGAGGAGTGGGCTGCTCAGGGAGCCACGGGCTGGGACTACAACGGCGTTCTGCCGTATCACAAGCGCTCAGAGGACGTGCCCGACGGGGACCCTCGCTATCGTGGGGTCGGCGGGCCTCTCCACCCACGCCGATCTGGCAGGCCGCACCCACTCGCCCAGGCATACGTGGAGGGCGCGGTGGCGCTGGGGCACAACCGTGTCACGGACTTCAACGCGGCCGACATGGTCGGCGCGGGTGTCACGGACTCCCTCATCTGGCAGGGCAGACGTGAGAGCACAGCTACGGCATACCTGCGTCCGGCGATGGGACGGCCCAACCTGACTGTCATCAGTGGCGCCACTGTGCGCCGGCTGGTCATACAGGAGGGCCGCTGCACCGGCCTCGACTATCTGGGGGAGAGCGGCCCGGAAACAGTCTCCGCCGGCGAAGTGGTCCTCACCAGCGGCGCGGTCGGCACGCCACACCTGTTGATGCTCTCCGGCGTCGGCCCAGCCGCAGACCTGGCGGCCGTCGGCATCGAGGTGATGCACGATGCCCCGCAGGTGGGGGCCAACTTGCAGGACCACATCATGCTTACGGGCATCCGCTATCGCGCGGACAAGAAGCTGGTGTCGACCGGCATGGACGGCTCGACGCTACTCGCTCGTATCAACCCCGGTGCGCACGGTCCTGATCTGCACTTGTCGGCTATGAACTTCGATTACCACATGCCTTGGCAACAGCCGGCTCCCAACAGCATGACCTTTGGTATCGGGCACATGCGACCACGCAGTCGCGGCAGCGTGCGCATCGTGTCGTCGGACCCGACGGTGCAGCCTGCCATCGACCCGGCATATGTGGCCGACCCGTGGGATGTCGATCAGCTCATCAGGGGCATCGAGACAGTCGATCAGATCGTCTCGACTGGCGCTCTCGGCGAGTGGGGCGGCTTCTCCGAGACTGCGGAACTGCTCAAGCTCGATCGAGCCGCCCTGGAAGCGGAGGTTCGCGACGCAGTGACCAGCTACTTCCACCTGAGCAGTACCTGCCGGATGGGTACGGACGAAGGGGCCGTCGTCGACCCGGAGCTGCGGGTCCGCGGCATCAACGGACTTCGCGTCGCGGATGCCTCGATACAACCCACCGCTGTCTCGTGCAATACCAACGCGGCAGCAGTGATGATCGGGGAGAAGGCGGCCGACCTGATACGTGGCCGTTCGCTGCGGTCCGATATCGAGCTCCCGGCGGTTGGGGCCGCCGGCATCCCTGCCTGAATTGCATCGGCCTGACCTCTCGGTAAGTGATGCCAGTCCGTGTGCTGGAGCCCGAAACGAAAGAGGAAGCTCGTGAGGTTCGACCTGCTGCACACCTTCGCCAATGCCGCTGGCGCTCCCTGGCGACAGGTTCTCGAGCGAGGGCGGCGACGTATCGCCCTGGCCGACGAACTGGGTCTCGATGGATTCTGGCTCGGAGAGCACCATTTCGACCACGCAGGCCAGGATCAGTCGCCGAACCCGGTCCTGCTCCTTGCTGACCTGGCTAGCCGGACCGAGCGGATCCGGGTCGGGACCGCCGCGGTGATCCTGCCGCTGTGGCACCCGCTCAGGCTGGCCGAGGATCTCGCGGCGCTGGACAACATGGTCGACGGACGCCTGGATGTCGCGCTGAGTCGCGGCATCCTCCAGGCGGAGATCATCAACTTGAATGCTGAGGCCGACCGCAAGGATCCCGAGAGGAGCAAGGCGATCTTTGAGGAGTTCCTCGGCCTCCTGAGGACAGCCTGGAGTCAGGATCCGCTCGCCTGGAAGAGCGAGCGCTTCGAAGTGCCCAACCCTGATACCAACTGGCCCGGCGCGCTTGCGGGGCCTTACACAGATGACGAGGGGCGAGCCACCGGACTTGCCATCCTCCCGCGGCCGGCTCAGACGGATGGCCCACGCCTCTACAGCGTTACCGACACGCCGGACGGTTTCGCGACGGCAGCTAGACAAGGGCTCGACGTCATCACGTGGTTCCCGACCGGCGGCGTGCTGGACCGACTCAATACGGTGTACGCCGAGACTGTGGCGGGGAATGGTGGTCCGGCCTCAGCTGCCCCGAGATCGTGTGCGGTGCTGCGACGGATGCATGTGGCGCGGACCGACGAGGAGGCACGGGCCGCTGTCGAGGGCGCCGTCACCAGTACTGTCGAATACATCTCCAAGGTCCGCGGCCTGGGCATCTGGCTCGATGAAGGAGAGAGCGTGGATGACCCAGCTGTCCAGGGAAAAGCCCCGTTCGATCTGCTCTTCGAACGTGACCACTTGCTCGTCGGCTCGCCCGAGACCGTTGCCGAAAAGATGACGTCGATGGTGCGGGACCGCCACGTCGACCACTTTGTGATGTCGCCCTATCTCACCGAGGACGAGCAGGCCGTGGAAGCCTCGCTGCGATTGTGCGCGACTGAGGTAATTCCGGCGGTTAAGTGGCTCTACTGACTTTGTTGGCGTGTTGTCGTGAGGGCTGACAGATGGCCTCTGGAGCGGTATGCCGCGTGTATGAGGTATCCGCAAGGGGGTGGCCTGACGGCCGAGCGGCGGGCGTTTCGCGAGGGCATCCGCCTGGAAGCCGCCAGGATGTTCGCCGATGGCAACGACAACGCCGAGGTGGCCAAACAGCTGCGGGTCAGCGTCCGGTCCGTGCAGCGCTGGCGCTGCGTCTGGCAGGAGCGCGGGGACGAGTCCCTGCGCTCGGCAGGCTCGGCGGCCCGACCGAAGCTGAGCGAAGCACTGTTCGCGGCCCTGGAGGGCGAGCTGGCCAAGGGGCCACTCGCGCACGGCTGGGACAGTCAGGTCTGGACGCTGGAACGGATCAAGACGCTGATCGGACGCCGGTTCCACAAGACGATGACCCTGTCGGCCATCGCGCAGATGCTGCACCGGCACGGCTGGAGCCACCAGCTCCCGGCCCGCCGTGCCACCGAGCGTGACGAGCAGAGGGTGGCCGGCTGGGTGAAGGAGACATGGCCGCAGGCAAAAGCGCCCGGGCGGCGCTCGATGGCTACCTCGTCTTCGAGGACGAGGCCGGCTTCTCGATGACGCCGCCGACCTCCCGCACCTGGGGCCGCCGCGGACATACTCCGGTCATCCGCGTGCGGGGACGTTCCCAGCGCCGCATCTCGATTGCCGCCCTGACCTGCTACAAGCCCGGCCACCGCTCCCGCCTGCTCTACCGGCCGAAGCGGCACACCGACCACAAACATGGAGGCCGCCGCAGCTTCACCTGGACCGAGTACCGCGACCTGCTGATCTGCGCACACCAACAGCTCGACGCCCCGCTGGTCCTCGTCTGGGACAATCTCAACGTGCACCTGGACGCCCGGCTGAGACACTTCATCGACACTCGCGACTGGATCACCTCCTTTCAACTCCCTCCGTATGCACCCGACTTGAACCCCGTCGAAGGCGTGTGGTCACTACTTCGTCGTGCGGGGCAGTGCAACACCGCCTTCGACGACCCCGACCACCTGATGCGGGTCCTGCGCACCCACCTCCGTCGCATCCAGTACCGGCCCGACCTCATCGATGGGTGTCTCACCGCAACCGGACTCACCCTCACGACAACACGGCCATAAAGTCAGTAACCGTCTGGCAATCGGTGTGATGCTCGCACGACACGGGAGCGACGACTGAGTCAGGCGAGACGCGTCGAGCAAGCATGCGACGTCGTAGCTCGCATGGTCCTCGGGGATAGTTCGGCGTACCGGGTTCGGTAGGCCCAAGTTGCCCATGGGGCCCGGTGGGCAGTGCCTATCCGGCTGTGCGCCCCTTGGGTCGCTGGAGCGGAGCGAGACGGCGCGCAATGCCCCTCCAGCCTCCTGAGGGTGCTCAACCTCGTAATCCGAGACCGGTCGCGAAACCAGCCGAACGCGACCGGTCGGCCCGGCATTTGGAGGCCTGCTATCAATGCCCTGGTCGACTTCTACGGCGATCTCGTCACCGATAACGAGTAGCCCCCCACGTCGCATCAGGGGAAGCGTCCTCACAAGGACTTACGCAGAGAAGGAGACGCTCGCGAATGTGAGCCAGGTCATTCTGTCGCCCAGGCTTGCTCAGACCCGAACGCCAGGCGCAGGCTGGCCTGACGAGTCATCAGTTGACCCAGCATTGAGCCAGCATCCGTCTGACTAGGCCTGAGCGCACCTGGCTGCGCTCGCATGCAGTTGAAGGTGAAACTAGCAGTCGGTGAGGCGCTGGACGGCAGGGCACCGCATCGACCTTGGGGTGCCCTGCTGGAGGGCCGAATCCACCTCTACTGCACTTGTATAACCGCTGTTCAGCGTACGCGTCCCCTTGGTTTCAAGGGGACAGACGGAAGCCCAGGCGCCGGCAGAGGATCTCCGTCGTACCCCTTCACCTCACCGAACCGAGACCCCGTCATCCAGTCCTCACGCGCCTGGCTGATATCGTCCTGCGACCGCCCGATGAAGTTCCACCACATCACCAGCTCCTCCTCGAACGGCTCTCCGCCGAGCAGCATCAGCCCCGCGTCCGACGCCGCCCGCAGCGGGAGTTCGGTGCGGCCGCAGCCGAGGTAGAGCATCGAGCCGGGGACGAGGGGGACGTCGTCGACGTGGGCCTCGCCGGACATCGCAAGGACCGCGTACTCGAAGTCCGGGTTCAGGGGGAGGCGGAGGTCGGCGCCGTGGGCGAGGGCCAGGTCCGCGCCCACGATCGGCGTGTACGTCGTGCCGGGGGACGCCGCGCCGTCGAGTGAGCCGAGGATGACCGTGGCCGTCAGGCCCGGCGACGTCACCGTCGGCAGCGCGCCGTGGTGCTCGAAGTGCGGGTCCACGTGGCGGTGGGCGTCGGGGAGCGCCACCCACAGCTGCGCCCCGTGCAGGAAGCGGGCGTGGGCGCGCGGGCTCTCCTCGGAGTGGGAGATCGCCCGGCCCGACGTCATCAGGCCCAGCTCGCGGGGCCGGATCGTCTGGAGGCTTCCCGTGCTGTCGCGGTGCAGGACCTCCCCGTCGTGCAGCCAGCTCACCGTCTGCAGCCCCATGTGCGGGTGCGGCGGCACCTGCATGCCGGGCTCGTCCGCGATGTCGTCCGGGCCGTAGTGGTCGACGAAGGCCCACGCGCCGACCATGCGGCGCCCCAGGTTCGGCAGCAGCCTGCGCACCTCCGTGGACTCGCCGAGCCGGACCCGGCGCGGGCTCAGGAGTTCACGGACCGGTTCCGCCACGACGAACCCGCGTCCGCCGCACACCGATGGCACTGGCTCACGGTCAAGATTGCTCATGACGCGACACTAGCCCCGGCCTCGCCCCGCGTCAGGTGTGTGGCGCATGGAAGGCAGCGCCGCCGCCCGTACGGGTCACCCGGCGCGCCGAGCCGGGGGACAGGCACTGGAATGGTCTGGTGCGCCTCGTGAACGGTGGGTCCGGTACTTCGCCGCCCGACGACTGTCTCGCCCGCAACGACTGGATCTGCGGCGAGTATCTGAGCACGCGTCGGCACATTCTGGTCGACGCCACCGTGCAGCACCTGGAGATCACGCTGGTCGCCGTGGCCATCGCGGTCGTCATCGCCGTGCCGCTCGCACTGCTCGCACGGCGCTGGGGGTGGGCCGCGGGGCCCGTGCTCGCCCTGACCACCGTGCTCTACACGATCCCCTCGCTCGCGATGTTCTCATTGCTGCTGCCCGTGTACGGACTGTCCGCCACGCTGGTGATCGCCGGGCTCGTGCTCTACTCGCTCACCCTCCTCGTACGGAACATCCTCGCCGGGCTGCGCTCCGTGCCCGAGGACACCCGGCAGGCCGCGCGCGGCATGGGGTACGGGCCGATCCGCCTGCTGCTCACCGTCGAGTTGCCGCTCGCGCTGCCCGCCGCGCTCGCCGGGCTGCGGATCGCCACCGTGTCCGCCGTCTCGCTCGTGACCGTCGGCGCCATCGTCGGCTACGGAGGCCTCGGAAACCTGATCTACAGCGGCATGAACACGTACTTCAAGGCCCAGGTGCTCACCGCCTCCGTCCTGTGCGTCGTCATCGCGCTCGTCGCCGACGTGGTGCTCCTCGGCATCGGGCGGCTGCTCACCCCCTGGACGAGAGCGAGTCGCGCGTGAAGCTCCTCTCCGACTCCTGGAACTGGCTCGCCGACTCCGCGCACTGGGCCGGCGACAACGGCGTCTGGCACCGGCTCGCCCAGCACGTGACCCTGACCGTCGTCTGTCTCGTCATCAGCTGTCTGATCGCGCTGCCGATCGCCCTCGTGCTCGGGCACCTCGGGAAGGGCGGCGCGCTCGCCGTCAACATCGCCAACGTGGGGCGCGCCGTGCCCACCTTCGCCGTGCTCGTGCTGTTGCTGCTCACGCCGCTCGGGCAGTACAGCGAGGGGCCCACCGTCGTCGCCCTCGTGCTGTTCGCGGTGCCGCCGCTGCTCACCAACGCGTACGTCGGGATGCGCGGCGTCGACCGGGAAGTGGTGCGGGCCGCGAGGGGCATGGGGATGACGGGGCGGCAGATGCTGCTGAGGGTCGAGGTGCCGCTCGCGCTGCCGATGATTCTCAACGGTGTGCGGATCGCCGCCGTGCAGCTCGTCGCCACCGCCACGATCGCCGCCATCGCCGGTGGCGGCGGGCTCGGGCGGATCATCACCGCCGGGTTCAATCTCGCCAGTACGCCGCAGGTCGTGGCGGGCGCCGTGCTCGTCGCCGTCTTCGCGCTCATCGTCGAGGGCCTGTTCGAGCTCGCCGAACGGTTCGGTCCCGGGTGGCTGCGGGGGAGGAGGGCCTGATGAGCGGGGTGCTGCGTCGGGTGGCCCTGTTCCTGGGTCTTGTGCTGCTCGTCAGCGGGTGCGCCAGTGGGCCCTCGCTCGAGGACCGCGGCGAGGTGACGGCGCCGCCCGGTGACAGCAAGCACCTCGTCATCGGGTCCGCCGGGTTCACCGAGAGCGACCTGCTCGCCAACATGTACGCGCTGCTGCTCAAGCAGGCCGGGTACGGGACCGAGCTGCTGTCCGTGGGCAACCGCGAACTGTACGAGCCCGCCCTGGAGTCCGGGCAGATCGATGTCGTGCCCGAGTACGCCGCCACCTTCGCCGACTGGCTCAATGCCAAGGCCCACGGCGCCGACGCGAAGCCCGTCGGCTCGCCCGACCTCGCCGCCACCATGAAGAGCTTGCGGTCCCTCGCCGCACCGCGCGGGCTCGACGTGCTCGACGCGGGGAAGGCCGTCGACCAGAACGCGTTCGCGGTGACCGAGGCCTACGCGAAGAAGTACGACCTCAAGACGCTCAGCGACCTTGGCGCCTCCGGCCTCAAGGTACGGATCGCCGCCGGCGACGAGTGCGTACAGCGGCCGTACTGCCAGCCGGGCCTCGAGAAGGTCTACGGCATCGACGTCACCGGGATCGACCCCAAGGGCGTCGGCACCACCCAGGCCAAGAACGCCGTGCAGAACGGGCAGGACCAGATGGTGCTCACCACGACCACCGATGCCACCCTCGCGGGCTTCGGGCTCGTGCTGCTCGACGACGACAAGAAGCTGCAGAACGCCGACTACCTCGTGCCCGTCGTCAACCGCTCACGCGCCGGCAACGAGAAGGTCGCGGGGGCGCTCGGCGCGCTCAACTCCGTGCTCACCACGGAGGACCTCGCCTCCATGAACCAGCAGGTCGACAGCTGGCGTCGGCTCCCGGAGGATGTCGCGAGGACGTACCTGGAGGACAAGGGGCTGTTGCGGCAGGGCGGTTGAGAGGTGTGTGTCCTGATTCGGCGGGCAACCGGGGACTGACCGAACGCCGCACCAGGGACACGTACAGGAAGCCGTATGAATCGAGCCGTCGTCGTCGGAGCGGGCGTCCTGGGCGCCTGCGTCGCGTACCACCTCGCCCGCTCGGGCGTCGAAGTGGTCGTCCTGGAGGAGGCGGGGCCCGCGTCCGGCACCTCCAGCGCCACCTTCGCCGCCGACGTCACCCACCTGAAGACCCCGCACACGTACTACCGGCTGAACCGCAAGGGCTCCGACGGCCACCGCGCCCTCGCCGAGGAACTCGACGGTCCGACCTGGCGGCATCCGGCGCCGCTCGTGCAGTGGGCCGACAGCGACGACGCGCAGCGCACCCTGCACGAACGGGCGTCACGCGTACGGGAATGGGGCCACGACTGCCGCAGCGCCCCGGCCTCCGTGCTGCGCGAACTCGCGCCCGCCGTCGACCCGGCCGCCTGCGCCGTCGACGAGGTCGTCGTGCACTCCGGCACCGCCTGGTTCGACGCCCCGCGCCTGGTGCACACCCTGCTGGACGCGGCCGTGCGCCTCGGCGCCGCGGCACACTACGGCACCCGCGTCACCGGCCTGCTCCGCAGCGGCGCACGGATCGTCGGCGCGGAGGCGGGGGAGCGCAGTTGGGGCGCGGACGTCGTCGTGAACTGTGCCGGGCCCGCCTCCGACCAGATCGCCGCGCTCGCCGGGACACGGCTGCCGCTGCGGCACGTGCCGGGACTCGTCGCCGAGAGCGCGCCACTGCCCGAGGAGCCGCTGACCGCGATCCTCTCGGCGCCCGGCATCGACCTGCGGCCCACGGCCGACGGCGGCGTGCTCGCCCTGTCGTGGGAGGTCGACGCGCGCCTGGACGGGACGGCTACCGAAGGGCTGCCGCAGGAGCTGCACCAGCGCGCCAGCACGGTCGTTCCGGGCCTGGGCGGGTCCCGGATCGCCGACGCGCGGATCGGCGTACGACCGGTGCCGCGGGACGGGTTGCCGCTGGTCGGCGAGGTGGATGAGGCGCCGGGCCTGTACCACCTGGTCTCGCACAGTGCGGTGACGCTGGCCCCGGTGCTCGGCCGGCTCGCCGCGCAGGAGATCACGAGCGGGCGGGCGGCCGGGGAACTGGACGCGTACCGTCCGGGGCGGTCGATCAACGGCGACGTACAGGACGAGAATCTGCGGACGATGAACAGCCACGGGGCGGACTCTCAACCTCAACTTTAGGGTTACCCGGGTCGATGTTGCCCCGGCAGGTCACGCATCGGCCACCGAGTCGAACTCCACCTCGTCCCGGCCCACGCCCTGCGCGTCCGCGTCCACCGACCGGCGCAGCGCCTCGTGCAGCTTCGCCGGGGTCAGGACGCCGAGGAAACGGGCGCCGTCGAGGACCGCGACCCAGCCCGCGTCGTGCTGGAGCATCACGCCGAACGCCTGCTTGAGCGGTGCGCCGACGGGCACCCACGCCCGCATCCGGTGCGCCAGGTCGCCGACTCTGCCGTCCGGACCGGCGAGTGACGCCTCGTCGATGCCGACCCAGCCGTGCAGGTCACCGCCCTCATCGAGGACGACCGCCCACCGGGCCCCCTCCTCGCGCATCCGGGCGGCGGCCCGCGCGGGCGGCTCGTCGAAGTGCGCCACCGACGGCTGCTCCAGGTCGTCCGGCTCGATCTCGGTGACCGACAGGCGCTTCAGGCCCCGGTCCGCGCCGACGAACTCGGCGACATAGGGGGTGGCGGGCGAGCCGAGGACCGCGCCCGGGGTGTCGTACTGCTCGATGCGGCCCTGCCCGTACACCGCGATCCGGTCGCCGAGCCGCACCGCCTCCTCGATGTCGTGCGTGACGAGGAGGACCGTCTTGCGGACGGCCGCCTGCATCTTCAGGAACTCGTCCTGCAACTGCTCGCGCACCACCGGGTCGACCGCGCCGAACGGTTCGTCCATGAGGAGGACCGGAGGATCCGCGGCGAGGGCGCGGGCGACCCCGACGCGCTGACGCTGACCGCCGGAGAGCTGCTCCGGGTAGCGGCTGCCGTACGTGGCCGGGTCCAGGCCCACCAGGTCGAGCAGCTCGGCGGCGCGCGCCCTCGCCCTGGACTTCTTCCAGCCGATGAGCGCGGGCACGGTCGCCGTGTTGTCGAGGATCGTGCGGTGCGGGAAGAGCCCCACCTGCTGGATCACGTAGCCGATACGGCGGCGCAGCCGCACCGGGTCGACGCCGGAGATGTCCTCGCCCTCGACGTGGATGTGACCCGACGTCGGCTCGATCAGCCGGTTCACCATCATCATCGTGGTGGTCTTGCCGCAGCCCGAAGGGCCGACGAGCGTGACCAGTTCGCCCTCGTTCACCTCGAACGAGAGGTCGTCCACCGCCGTCGTGCCGTCCGCGTACCGCTTGGTGACATGGTCGAACCGGATCATGCCACCAACGCTAGCCGCGCCCCTCAGCCGCCGCTCACCAGAATCACCTCAAGAGTGCGCGGTCCGTGCACACCCTCGACCCGGTCGAGTTCGATGTCACTGGTCGCGGACGGGCCCGAGATCCACGTCAGGGGACGGGCGGGGTCGAGCCGTTCGAGGGCTTGCGGGACCGAGGAGACGACCTGGTCGGGGACGCGTACGACGCAGATGTGGTGGTCGGGGACGAGGGTGATGCGGCGGCGGCCCTGGTCGGGGGAGCCGTCGAGGACGATGGTGCCGGTCTCGGCGACGGCGACCGCGCAGGCGGTGACGACGCTGTCGACCTCGTCGAGTTCGGCGGGGGTGCTCGCGGGGTTGTCTGGAACCTGCGTCGCGTCGGCGTCGCCCAGCCAGGCGGCCGGCAGCTCGGGCGGTACCACCACGGTCCGCGACCCGTGCCCGGCGAGGAGCCGCGCGAGGGTGGCCGGCAGTTCGTCGCCGGTGGCCCGGTGCACGATCGCCCGGTAGTCCGCGAGGTTCTCCGCGAGGAGTTCCACCGTCTGTTCCGTCGTCCGGTTGCCGTGTTCGCGCAGATAGCCGCGGTCGATGTCCTCGGCGTACGACTCGGGGGCCTCGACGGGGCCGCCGAGGGCGCGGCGCACTCGGCCGAGGATGACGTCCCTGCTGCTCACTTGCTCGTCTCCTTGCCGCCGTTGGTCCGCTTCCACCAGTCGCGGAAGGGTTCCGCGGGCACCTTCGGCAGGTCCCGCGTGTCCGTCCACGCCTTGCCGGGGCCCGGCACCGTACGCGGGTGGAAGCGGCGCGTGCGCGAGGCGAGGCGCTGGCCGGTGGCGAGGGCAGCCGGGTGGGTGAAGGCCCACGTCGCGGCGCGCATCGCGGCGCGTTCGGCGGCGTGGCCCTTGGCCGGGCGGAGCATGACCTTGTTGCCCTGGCGGGTGGCCGGGCCGCCCGACACGACCCGCTCGCGCAGGTGGACGAGGACCTCGGGGATGTCGATGGCGACCGGACACACCTCGTAGCAGGCGCCGCACAGCGACGAGGCGTAGGGGAGCGAGGCGTCGATCTCGCTTCCCGTGCCCCGGAGTTGGGGGCTGAGGATGGCGCCGATGGGGCCCGGGTAGACGGAGCCGTAGGCGTGGCCGCCCGCCCGCTCGTAGACGGGGCAGACGTTCAGGCATGCCGAGCAGCGGATGCAGCGCAGGGCCTGGCGGCCGACCTCGTCGGCGAGGGTGTCGGTGCGGCCGTTGTCGATGAGGACCAGGTGGAAGGTCTGCGGCCCGTCGGAGTCGGTGGTGCCCGTCCAGGTCGAGGTGTACGGGTTCATGCGCTCGGCCGTCGAGGAGCGGGGCAGTGTCTGGAGGAAGACCTCCAGGTCCTGCCACGTCGGCACGATCTTCTCAATGCCCACGACCGAGATGAGTGTCTCGGGCAGGGTCAGGCACATGCGGCCGTTGCCCTCGGACTCGACGACGACGAGGGTGCCGGTCTCGGCGACCATGAAGTTGGCGCCGGAGATGCCGACCTTGGCGCGCAGGAACTTCTCGCGCAGGTGCAGGCGGGCCGCCTCGGCGAGTTCGGCCGGGGTGTCGGTGAGTCCGTCCGGGGCCGGGCGGCCCCAACTGCCCATCTCCTTCTGGAAGATGTCGCGGATCTCGCCGCGGTTGCGGTGGATGGCGGGCACCAGGATGTGTGAGGGGCGGTCGTCGCCGAGCTGCACGATGAGCTCGGCGAGGTCGGTCTCGTAGGCGTGGATGCCCTCGGCCTCGAGGTGCTCGTTGAGGCCGATCTCCTGGGTGGCCATCGACTTGACCTTGACGACCTCGGACTCGCCGGTCTCCCGGACGAGGCCGGCGACGATGCGGTTGGCCTCGTCGGCGTCGCGCGCCCAGTGCACGGTGCCGCCGGCCGCAGTGACCGACTCCTCCAGCCGCACCAGATAGTGCTCCAGGTGGTGGAGGGTGTGGTCCTTGATCTCCTTGCCGGCCTGGCGGAGGCGTGCCCAGTCGTCCAGCTCGGAGACGGCGCGTTCGCGCTTGTCGCGGATGGTGTGGGTGGCGTGCTTCAGGTTCGCGCGCAGCGTGGTGTTGCGTACGGCGTCGTGCGCGGCCTTCGGGAAGGCCGGCATCCCCAGATGCGTGACGCTTGTACCGCTCATACCGGTCATGACTGGGGTCCCTCTTCCGTGCTGGCCAGGATCTCGGCGATGTGGACGGGGCGCATGCCGACCTTCAGGCGGGACATGGTGCCGCCGATGTGCATCAGGCAGGAGTTGTCGGCGGCGCACAGCACGTCCGCGCCCGTGGACTCGGCGTTGCGGACCTTGTCCGTGCCCATCGCGGACGAGACGTCCGCGTTCTTCACCGCGAAGGTGCCGCCGAAGCCGCAGCACTCGGCCGCGCCCGGCAGCTCGGCCAGCTCAAGTCCCTTGACCTTGCTGAGCAGTTGGGTGGGCCGGTCGCCGAGTCCGAGGGAGCGCAGGCCGTGGCAGGTGGGGTGATAGGTCACCTTGTGCGGGTAGTACGCGCCGACGTCCGTCACCTTCAGCACGTCGACCAGGAACTCGGTCAGCTCGTACGTCTTGGGGATCACCGGCGCGAGCGTCGTCGCGAGGCGGCCGCCGCGGCCCTCCGAACGGGCCCGCTCGCCCATCCGCGGGTACAGTTCGCGGACCATCGCCGCGCATGATCCGGACGGCGTGATGATTGCGTCGTAATCACCTGCGGCGAGGCCGGGGCCGAACGTGTCGGCGTAGTGCGTGGCCAGGGGTTCGGCCTCGCGTCGGTAGCCGGTGTTGTAGTGCGGCTGGCCGCAGCAGGTCTGCGCGGTGGGAAAGTCGACCTCCACGCCGAGCCGGTTCAGGAGCTTGACGACGGCGCGGCCCGTGTCCGGGTAGAGCGTGTCGTTGACACAGGTCAGGAAGAGCGCGACACGCATCGGGGCCCCTTCGTGTGGTGGGTGGTGCGGTTCGGTCGACGGTGATCATCGGACGGGAGCAGCGTACGTCGTGAACGGGGGCTGGTCACGGGGTGCGGACGCGTGCCGCCGCCGCGTCCCAGGCCGCCCGGTCGCCGCTCGGCTCGTAGCGTGCGAGCGGCTGGGTGTCCGCGACGAGGCGGCGCATCGTGGCCCGGTCGCCCACGACCCCGTCGGCCCGCGCCTGTACGAGTACGTTGCCCAGCGCGGCGCCCTCGGCGGGCCCTGCCACGACCGGCAACCCGCAGGCGTCCGCGGTCAGTTGGCACAGCAGGGCGCCCCGGGCGCCGCCGCCGACGATGTGCACCACGTCGACCGGGCGGTCGGCGAGGCGGGCCGCGTCCTCGATGGCGCGGCGGTGGGCGAGGGCGAGCGAGTCGAGGATGCAGCGGGTGGTCTCGGCGCGGGTGCGGGGTTCCGGCTGGCCGGTGGCGCGGCAGGCGGCGGCGATGCGGTCCGGCATGCCGCCGGGTGCGAGGAAGGTGGGGTCGCCCGCGTCGACGACGGAGCGCAGCGGGGCCGCCTTCGCGGCCTCGTCGAGGAGGGTCGTCAAGTCCGGTTCGTTCCAGGCGCGTTGGCACTCCTGGAGCAGCCACAGGCCCATGATGTTGCGGAGGTAGCGGACCGTGCCGTCGATGCCGAGCTCGTTCGTGAAGTTCGCGGCGCGGCTCTCCTCCGTGAGGACGGGCGCGTCCAGTTCGAGGCCGGCGAGGGACCAGGTGCCGGTGCAGATGTACGCGAAGTTCGCCTCGGTCGCCGGGACGGCGGCCACGGCCGACGCGGTGTCGTGCGAGGCGACCGTCGTCACCGGGACGGGGTCGGTCAGGTCCGTCGCGTCGAGGACGTGGGGGAGGAGGTCACCCGCGGGGTCGCCGGGGCGGCGGATCGGGGCGAACAGGTTCACGTCGATGCCGGCGCGGGCGGCGATGTCGTGTGCCCAGTCGCCGGTGCGGGGGTCGATGAGCTGGGTGGTGGAGGCGTTGGTCAGCTCAGTGCCCTGCTGTCCGGTCAGCCAGTACGTGAGGAGGTCCGGGATCATCAACAGGCGGCGGGCGGAGCTCAGTTGGGCTGTGCCACGGGCCGCCGTGAGCTGGTAGATCGTGTTGAACGGGACGTACTGGAGGCCGGTCGCCGCGTACAGCTCCTCGGGCGGAATGGTCGCCCACAGCTTCTCCGCGGTGTGGTCCGTGCGGGTGTCCCGGTAGTGGTACGGGTTGCCGAGGAGGACGTTGTCCGCGTCGAGCAGGCCGTAGTCCACGGCCCAGCTGTCGATGCCGATGGAGCGGACCTGGCCGGTGTTGCGGAGGCCCTCCAGGATGCCCGCGTACAGGCCGAGGATGTCCCAGTGCAGGCCGTCGGGGGTGCGGACGGGGGTGTTCGGGAACCGGTGGACCTCGGTCAGGGCGAGGGTGTCCCGGCTGACGCGGGCCGTCATGACCCGGCCGCTGGAGGCGCCCAGGTCTATCGCGGCGTAGGGGGTGGTGGGCATGTGGTTGCCTTCGCGAGTGTGCGGTGTGGTGGGTGGCCGGGGCCCGTGTCACTGGTGCGCCGCCCCGGGGGCCGCCTTGCCCACCCTGCCGCCCAAGGCGGCAGATTGCCCAAGGCGGCGGGGCACGGCCTTTGAGCCCCGCTCTGGGACGAGAGCCAGCGGGGTCCGGGGCGGAGCCCCGGGTTTAGCGGAGGAACGCTGCCGCTACACCTGCGTCCACGGGGACGTGCAGACCCGTGGTGTGCGTAAGGTCGCCCCCGGTCAAAGCGAAGACCGCGTTGGCCACATGCTCCGGCAACACCTCCCGCTTCAAAAGCGTCCGCTGCGCGTAGAACTCGCCCAGCTTCTCCTCCTCCACCCCGTACACCGCGGCGCGCTTCGCCCCCCAGCCCCCGGCGAAGATCCCGGACCCGCGCACCACGCCGTCGGGGTTGACCCCGTTGACCCGGATCCCGTCGCCACCCAACTCGGCGGCCAGCAACCGCACTTGGTGCGCCTGGTCCGCCTTCGTCGCCGAGTAGGCCACATTGTTCGGGCCCGCGAACACCGCGTTCTTGGAGGCGATGTAGACGATGTCGCCGCCCATGTCCTGCGCCCGCATCACCCGCGCCGCCTCGCGCGAGACGAGGAACGAGCCGCGCGCCATGATGTCGTGCTGGAGGTCCCAGTCCTTCGTCGTGGTCTCCAGGAGCGGCTTCGAGATGGAGATGCCCGCGTTGTTGACGACCAGGTCCACGCCGCCGAAGGCCAGCGCCGCCGCCCGATAGGCGTCCGCGATCTGTTCCTCGGACGTGACGTCGACCGTCACTGCGACCGCCTTGTCGGGGCCGCCCAGCTCCTCGGCCACCGCCGCCGCGCCGTCCGCGTTGAGGTCGGCGACGACCACGCACGCGCCCTCGGCGACGAGCCGGTGGGCGATGGCCTTGCCGATGCCGGAGCCGGCGCCCGTCACCAGGGCCACCCGCGTGGCGAGCGGCTTCGGCTTCGGCATCCGCTGGAGCTTGGCCTCCTCGAGGGCCCAGTACTCGATGCGGAACTTCTCCGACTCCTCGATCGGCGCGTACGTGGAGACGGCCTCGGCGCCGCGCATCACGTTGATCGCGTTGAGGTAGAACTCGCCCGCGACGCGCGCCGTCTGCTTGTCCTTGCCGAACGAGAACATGCCGACACCGGGCACCAGCACGATCGCCGGGTCCGCGCCGCGCATCGCGGGGGAGTCGGGGCTCGCGTGCCGCTCGTAGTACGCCGCGTATTCGGTGCGGTAGTCGGCGTGCAGCTCCTTCAACCGGTCGGCCACGGCGTCGAGTTCGGCCGTGGGCGGCAGGTCCAGGACGAGCGGGCGGACCTTCGTACGAAGGAAGTGGTCCGGGCAGGACGTGCCGAGCGCGGCGAGCCGCGGGTGCTCGGCGGACGCCAGGAAGTCCAGGACCGGGCCCGAGTCGTCGAAGTGGCCGACCTGCGGGCGGTCCGTGGAGGCCAGGCCCCGGATGAGCGGGGCGAGTTCGGCGGCGCGTGCCCGGCGCTCGGTCGCACCGAGCGCCGCGTAGCCCTCGATGACGGGACCGAACGGCTCCTCCTTGCCGCGCTCGGCGATGAACGCCTCCGCGGTGCGGATGATGTGGAGGGAGTTGGCCTCGCACTCCTCGGCCGTGTCGCCCCACGCCGTGATGCCGTGGCCGCCGAGAACGCAGCCGATCGCCTCCGGGTTGGCGGCCTTGATCTTCGCGATGTCCAGGCCGAGTTGGAAGCCGGGGCGCCGCCACGGCACCCACACGACCTTCTCGCCGAAGCACTCGGCGGTCAGCTTCTCCCCGTCGGCCGCGCAGGCGAGCGCGATGCCGGAGTCCGGGTGCAGGTGGTCGACGTGCGCCGCGTCCACCAGGCCGTGCATGGCCGTGTCGATGGACGGCGCGGCGCCGCCCTTGCCGTGCAGGCAGTAGTCGAACGCGGCGACCATCTCGTCCTCGCGCTCGACGCCCGGGTGCACCTCGGTGAGCGCCTTGAGCCGGTCCACGCGCAGGACGGCGAGGCCGGACTCCTTGAGTGTGCCCAGGTCGCCGCCCGAGCCCTTGACCCACATCAGTTCGACGTCGCCGCCGGTGACCGGGTCCGTCTCGGTGGCCTTGGCGGAGGTGTTGCCGCCGGCGTAGTTGGTGTTGCGGGGGTCGGCGCCGAGCCGGTTCGAGCGGTCGATGAGGGCGGCGACCTGGGGGTGCGTAGCCATGAAAGTTCCTAAATCCCTGGTGAGTTGAGTGCGGTGGCGTGCCGGGAGGTGGTTACGCGCCCCACCCCGCCTGCTCCCCACCGACCCGCTCGGCCACGATCCGCTCCTGCCACCCGGAGGCGGCGTACGCGGTGACGGGGTTCGCCGCGAGTCCCTGCTCCTCGCGCCACTCGGCGAGCAGCGGCCGCACGTCCGTGTTGTACGCGTCCATGATCACGGAGTTGGCGGTCAGGACGTCGCCCGAGGCCTGCGCGGCGCTCAGCGCCTCGCGGTCGACGAGCAGCGCCTTCGCGGTGGCCTCCTGCACGTTCATCACGGAGCGGATGACCGCCGGGATCTTCGCCTCGATGTTGTGGCACTGGTCGAGCATGAACGCCACGTTGGTCGCGGGGTCGAAGCCGCCGTTCTTCGCGACCTCGTGCAGGATACGGAACAGCTGGAACGGGTCGGCGGCGCCCACCATCAGGTCGTCGTCCGCGTAGAAGCGGGAGTTGAAGTCGAAGCCGCCGAGCTTCTTCTCGCGCAGCAGCAGCGCCACGATGAACTCGATGTTCGTGCCCGGCGCGTGGTGGCCGGTGTCGACGACGACCTGCGCCTTGTCACCCAGCTTCATGCACTGCATGTAGGAGGTGCCCCAGTCCGGCACGTCCGTCGTGTAGAAGGCCGGCTCGAAGAACTTGTACTCGAGGAGCAGCCGCTGGTCGTCGCCGAGCCGCTCGTAGACCGCGGCGAGGGACTCGGCGAGGCGGTCCTGGCGGGCCACGATGTCGTCCTGGCCCGGGTAGTTGGTGCCGTCCGCGAGCCAGATCTTCAGGTCCTTGGAGCCCGTCGCGTCCATGATGTCGACGCATTCCAGGAGGTGGTCGAGCGCCTTGCGGCGGACCTTCGGGTCCGGGTGGCAGACACTGCCGAACTTGTAGTCGTCGTCCTGGAAGGTGTTGGAGTTGACGGTGCCGAGCTCGACACCGCGCTCCTTGGCGTACGCGGACAGCGCCGCATAGTCGTCGACCTTGTCCCACGGGATGTGCAGCGCGACCTTCGGTGCGATGCCGGTGAACTCGTGCACCTTCGCCGCGTCGTCGAGCTTCTCGTGGGGTGTGCGCGGCACACCGGCCTGGGTGAACACCTTGAACCGGGTGCCGGAGTTGCCGTAGCCCCAGGACGGCGTCTCGATCCGCTGGTTGGCGAGTGCGGCCTTCACGGCAGCGATGTCAGGCATGTCCACCTCTGAGTACACGGGTCTGCGAGCCGTCAGCTGAATCGTCTGTGAATCGATTCATTGTGCAGCGAAGCTAGTCCTCCTCGTGGGGCGCGTCAAGGGGGTGGGCGCCGACTCCCGTGCGTTACGAAATCGTTTCGTACGTCGACGTATTCCGGCCGTTCAGACCCCTTGACCAGGATGCCTGGGCGTGGCTAGCTTCCGGAACGTTTCACTGAAACATTTCACGTCGGGTGCCCTTCGACCCCTGGAGACCTGTCATGACGCCACCTGAACCGGAGACCACTCCGGTGCTCGCCCTGGAGGGGGTGAGCAAATCCTTCGGTGCCGTGCGCGCCCTGCGCGGTGTGTCACTGAGCCTGCACGCGGGCGAGGCGCACGCCCTCGCCGGTGAGAACGGCGCCGGAAAGTCGACGCTCATCAAGGCCCTCGCCGGGGTGCACCGCCCGGACACCGGGACGGTTCTGCTCGACGGCTCCCCGGTCGAGTTCCACGGCCCCGCCGACGCCCGCGACGCCGGTGTCGCCGTCATCTACCAGGAGCCGACGCTCTTCCCTGATCTGTCCATCGCCGAGAACATCTTCATGGGCCGCCAGCCGCGACGCTCCTTCGGGCGCGTCGACCACACCTCCGTCAAGGAGGCCACGGCGGCCCTTTTCAAGCGGCTCGGCGTCGAGCTCGACCCGGACCAGCCGGCCCGCGGTCTGTCCATCGCCGACCAGCAGCTCGTCGAGATCGCCAAGGCGCTGTCCTTCGACGCCCGCGTGCTGATCATGGACGAGCCGACCGCCGCGCTCACCGGCAGCGAGGTCGCCCGCCTCTTCGGCGTCGTCCGCACCCTGCGCGAACAGGGCGCCGCGGTCCTCTTCATCTCGCACCGACTCGAGGAGATCTTCGAGCTGTGCCAGCGGGTGACGACGCTGCGCGACGGCGCGTGGGTGGCGAGCGAACCGGTCGACGGGCTCACCGAGGACGACCTCGTGCGCCGCATGGTCGGCCGCGACCTCGACGAGCTGTACCCCAAGCAGGACACCGAACTCGGCGAAGTGGCCCTCAAGGTCAGCCGGTTGACCCGCGAGGGTGTGTTCACCGATGTCTCCTTCGAGGTGCGGCGCGGCGAGATCGTCGGCCTCGCCGGGCTCGTCGGCGCGGGCCGCAGCGAGGTGGCGCGCGCCGTGTTCGGCGTCGACCGCTTCGACGGCGGCGAGGTCGAGGTGCTCGGGCGGAAGCTCAAGCCCGGCGCGCCGAGCCTCGCCATGCACGCGGGCCTGGCGCTCGTCCCCGAGGACCGCCGCGCCCAGGGACTCGTGATGGACATGTCCATCGAGCGCAACATCGGCCTCACCGGCTTCGCCGACACGTCCCGCGCGGGCCTCATGAACCGCAGGGCGGAACGCAGCCGGTCCCTGGACTGGTCGGTGAAGTTGCAGGTCAAGTACGCGCGGCTCGCCGACGTCGTCGGGACACTGTCCGGCGGCAACCAGCAGAAGGTCGTCCTCGCCAAGTGGCTGGCCACCGGCCCGCAGGTGCTGATCGTGGACGAGCCCACGCGCGGCATCGACGTCGGCACGAAGGCCGAGGTGCACCGCCTGCTGTCCTCGCTCGCCGCCGAGGGCGTCGCCGTCCTGATGATCTCCTCCGACCTGCCCGAGATCCTCGGCATGGCCGACCGGGTCCTCGTGATGCACGAGGGACGCCTCGCCGCGGAACTGCCGCGCGCCGAGGCGAACGAGGAGTCCGTGATGGCGGCGGCGACGGGGAGGGCGGCGTGAACTCCGCGAGGAACCCGCGTGCCGCCTCCCGGCACGCCGAGGTGCGTACCACGCGCACCGCCCGCGTTCAGCGACCGCGCCCCGCGTCGGAGGTGGCACCCCGAGCGGACGCGACCGCCGGGCCCGCGCGGCCCGCCACGGCGGGCAAGGGGCGTTCGCGGCCCGCCGCGGCCGGTGCGGACCACGCGCTGCCCGCACCCGTGCACATCGCAAGGAGCACCCCATGACCATCACCGCACCACCCGTACGCGAGGACGCGGCGCCACCGCCCACCGCGGGGCGTCGGCTGCTCGACAAGGTGTTCAAGGCCCGCGAACTCGCCGTCGCCGCCGTGCTCGTGGTGATGCTGCTCGCCACGCAGGTGTCCAACACCGAGTTCCTGTCGCAGCAGGGCGTCAAGGACCTCCTCCTGAACGCCACCATCCTCGTCCTCGTCGCCACCGGCCAGGCGATCGTCGTCATCACCCGCAACGTCGACCTGTCCGTCGGCTCCGTGCTCGGCATCTCCGCCTTCGCCGCCGGTGACTACCTTCAGGGCGGCGGCAGTTCACTGATCGCCGTCCTGTACGCCGTCGCCATCGGCACCGTCTTCGGCGTCCTCAACGGCGCGCTCGTCAGCCTCGGCAAGGTGCCCGCACTCGTCGTCACCCTCGGCACGCTGTACGTGGTCCGCGGCATCGACTCCATCTGGGTCGGCTCGCAGCAGATCGTCGCCGCCGACCTCCCCGACGGCTTCGTCGGCTTCGGCCACAACGGCATCTGGGTCGTGCCCTACCTGGCACTGCTCGCCGTCGCCGTCCTCCTCTGCGTCGGCTACTACCTGCGCAGCTACCGCAGCGGCCGCGAGATGTACGCGCTCGGCTCGAGCCCCGAGGCCGCGAACCTCGCCGGCATCCCCGTCCGCAAGCGCATCATGACCGCCTACGTCCTGTGCGGCGCGCTCGCCGGACTCGCCGGCGCCCTGTACCTGGCCCGCTTCGGCAACGTCGACTCCGGCACCGGCAACGGCTACGAACTCACCGTCGTCAGCGCCGTCGTCGTCGGAGGCGTCGCCTTCACCGGCGGCGCCGGCACCGTCTACGGCGCGGCCCTCGGCGCCCTGCTGCTGACCTCCATCAACAGCGTGCTGCCCGCCATCGGCGTCAGCTCCGTCTGGGTCACCGCCATCAACGGAATCCTGCTGCTGCTCGCCATCGCCGTCGACCGGATCGTCGCGCTGCGCGTCGCCGCAGTGCTGCGCAAGCAGGCCGCACAGATGAGGAGCGCCCGCCATGCCTGACTCCATCAAGAACGGGGTGCGTTGGGACACCGCCGTCGGCGCCCTGCTGATCGTGCTGCTGCTCTGCTCGTTCGCCTTCGTCGACAACTTCGGCAACGCGCTGAACCTGTCGTTCCTGATCGGGAACACGCTGCCCATCGCGATCATCGCGCTGCCCATGACGATGCTCGTCATCTCCGGCGAGGTCGACCTCTCCGTGGGCTCCACGGTGGGCCTGTCCGGCGCCGTGATGGGCGCGCTGTGGAACAACGGCATGGCCATCGAGACGATCATCCCGATCTGCCTGCTGCTCGGCGTCGTCTGCGGCCTCGTCAACGGGCTGCTCGTCACCCGCCTCGGCCTGCCGTCCCTCGCCGTCACCATCGGCACCATGGCCGCCTACCGCGGCATCGCCCAGATCGTCCTCGGCTCCGACTCGGTCACCGACTTTCCCTCCCAGTACCTGGACTTCGGCGCGAACCGCATCGGCGACACGTTCATCCCGTACGCCGCCCTGCCCTTCGTCGTCCTCCTCGCCATCGCCGTCGTCGTCCTGCACGCCACCCGCATGGGCCGCTCCCTCTTCGCGATCGGCGCGAACGAGGAGGCCGCCCGGTTCGCCGGAGTACGCGTCAAGCGGCTCAAGCTGTCGATGTTCGTGACGACCGGACTGCTGTCCGCGCTCACCGGCGTCTTCTGGGCGCTGCACTACGCCAGCGCCCGCTACGACAACGCCACCGGGCTCGAACTCTCCGTCATCGCCGCCGTGTTGCTCGGCGGCATCGACTTCGACGGCGGCAAGGGCACGCTCGGCGGCGCCATCGCCGGGGTGTTCCTGCTCGGCTCGCTGCAGAACGTGATGAGCCTGCTCAACGTCTCCGCGCAGTCGCAGATCGTCGTCACCGGCGTGCTGCTCGTGATCTCCGTGCTCGCGCCGCGCGTCGGCCGGCAGATCGCGCAGGCGAGGTCCCGCAAGAAGACGGCAACAGCCGCCCCCGTCGCTCCGTAGCCCCACTTCCCGTAAGGAAACGCCATGAACGCACGCACCCGCCGGCTGTCCGCCGCGCTCGCCGTCTCCACCGCCCTCATGGTGGCCGCCACCGCCTGCGGCGGCACCACCAAGTCGGACTCCAACAAGGAGGACGCCAAGTCCGCCGCCGCGGGCAAGGCCGACCCGAACGCCAAGACCAAGAAGGGCCTCACGGTCGCCTTCCTGCCCAAGCAGGTCAACAACCCGTACTTCACGACCTCCGACACGGGCGGCAAGAAGGCGCTCACGCAGCTCGGCTCCAAGTACAAGGAGGTCGGCACCAGTTCGGGCACCGACACCTCCGGGCAGGTCTCGTACGTCAACACCCTCACCCAGCAGCAGGCCGACGCCATCGCCGTGTCCGCGCAGGACCCGGGCGCCCTGTGCACCGCGCTCAAGCAGGCGATGAAGAACGGCGTCAGCATCGTCACGTACGACTCCGACACCAAGGTCGACTGCCGCAACGTGTTCGTCTCGCAGGCCTCCGCCGAGGACCTCGGCCGAACGCAGGTGCAGCAGATCGCCAAGCAGATCGGCGGCAAGGGCGAGATCGCGGTTCTGTCGGCGGCCCAGACGGCCACCAACCAGAACACGTGGATCAAGTACATGAAGGACGAGCTGAAGAAGCCGGCCTACAAGGACATCAAGCTCGTCACGACCGCCTACGGCGACGACGACGCCCAGAAGTCGTTCCAGCAGACGCAGGGGCTGTTGCAGGAACACCCGAAGCTGAAGGGCATCATCTCCCCGACGACGGTCGGCATCAAGGCGGCGGCCCAGTACCTCTCCGGCTCCAAGTACAAGGGCAAGGTCAAGCTGACCGGCCTCGGCACCCCCAACGACATGCGCGCCTACGTCAAGAACGGCACCGTCGACGCCTTCGAGCTGTGGGACCCGGCGAAGCTCGGCGCGCTCGCCGCGCACACCGCCGTCGCCCTGGAGTCCGGGCAGATCACCGGCAAGGCGGGCGAGAAGTTCAAGGCCGGAGACATGGGCGAGTACACGATCGAGAAGGACGGTGTCGTCACCCTCGGCAAGCCGACCGTCTTCAACAAGTCGAACATCGACGACTACAAGTTCTGAGCGGGAAGGGACACCGAGGACCATGCAACGCGTCTGCTTCCTGCTGAAGGTCAGGTCCGACCGCATCGAGGAGTATCGCGCCCGCCACGCGAACGTATGGCAGGAGATGCAAGAAGCCCTCTCGGCCACCGGCTGGCACAACTACTCGCTCTTCCTGCGCGAGGACGGACTGCTCGTCGGCTACCTGGAGACGGAGGACTTCGACAAGGCCCGCGCCGCGATGGACGCCACCGAGGTGAACGCGCGGTGGCAGGCCGAAATGGGCGAGTTCTTCGAGGCGTTGGACGGGCAGGCGCCCGACGCCGCGATGCGTCCGCTCACCGAGGTCTTCCACCTTGCGTGAGCGCCCCACGGTGGGAATCAAGGACGTGGCACGGGAGGCCGGGGTGTCGGTCGGCACGGTCTCCAACGTCCTCAACCAGCCCGACCGGGTCTCCGGGCCCACCCGCCGCCACGTCCGGCAGGTCATCGCCCGCCTCGGCTACGTACGCAGCGAGTACGCCCGCCAACTGCGGGCCGGGCAGAGCCGGATCATGTCCCTGCTCGTCCTCGACATGGGCAACCCGTTCTTCGTGGACCTCGCACGCGGCGCCGAACGTGCCGCGCGCGAGGCCGGCCTGGGAGTGATGGTCTGCAACAGCGCGCAGAGCCCGGCCGTGGAGGCCGAATACCTCTCCATGTTCGCCGAACAGCGGGTACGCGGCGCCCTCATCACCCCCGCCGACCCCAGCGGCGCCACGCTGCGCGCCTTCCGCCGCCACGGCATCCCGTACGTCGTCGTGGACCGGGTCGCGGGCGACGAACCGGGCTGCTCGGTGGCGGTCGACGACGTGGCGGGCGGCGCGCTCGCCATCCGCCACCTCGTCGACGCGGGCCACCGCTCCCTCGCCTACGTCAGCGGCCCACCCCACCTGAAGCAGGTGCAGGACCGCCGCGAGGGTGCCCACAAGGCGCTCGCCGAGGCGGGCCTTCCGCCCTCCCACCTGTACGAACTCCCCACGGACCGCCTCGACGTGGCAGCCGGCCGCGACGCGGGCGCCCGCCTCCTCGGCCTCGCCCACCGCCCCACGGCCGTCTTCTGCGCCAACGACCTCCTCGCCCTCGGCGTCCTCCAGTCCCTGTACGCGGCCGGGGTCCGCGTCCCCGAGGACCTCTCCCTGGTCGGCTACGACGACATCGAATTCGCCTCGGCCGCGACGGTCCCCCTCACCTCGGTCCGCCAACCGGCCACCACCCTCGGCACCATCGCCGCCCACCTCCTCCTCCAGGAAACGGGCCCCCACGCGGCGGACCACCGCCACGAACACATCGTGCTGCGCCCGGAGTTGGTGGTACGCGGATCGAGCCTGTCGCCCGGCGCGGGCCCTGCCTAGGATCATGGCGTCAACGTTTGGAGCCCCATGCGACACGCATCCATACTCGCCGTGACGGCCCTGTCGGCCGCCCTGCTCGCGGGCTGCGCCCAGGACAAACCCGAACTGCGCCCCACCCGGTCGGCCGGGGAGGGCGCCTGGTACGAGAGCACCAAGTCCGAGCGCCACGAGTACTGCGAGGCCTACCGCGCCCACGACCCGCAGCACCCCATCAGCATCCCGACGTACGCGTCGGAAGAGACCAGGGACAAGTTCGCCGACGACTTCTACAACGTACTGAAGAAGAAGTGCTGAGCCCGCAGCTGGGCGGTCGGCGCTACTGGTCGAGGGTCACGTCGTGTGGGTGGGGGTGGCGAGGTCCAGGAAGCGTTTGATGGCGGGGTGGGTGGCGTCCTGGTCGACGGCGGCGATGTAGCCGTCGGGGCGTACGAGGACAAAGGTGGGGCCGGTGAGGGCGTAGATGCGCTTCAGGCCGGCGCCGGGGTGGGGGATGAGGAGTGTTCGCAAGGGGCTGCCGGTGTCCGGCCATTGCACGGATTTGGCCGCGTCCGCCGCGCCGTCGCCGAGGGCGAGGAGGGTGAAGTGCGTTCCTCGGAATGCGTCGTGGAGGTGGCCGGCGAGGCCGTCGGCGTCGTTGTACGCGGCGTCTGGGGCACGGTCGCCGGCGCGCGGGCCGGGGCTGCTGTCGTCGGTGGGGGCGAGGGGACCGCGCGCGTAGGAGAGGGTGAGTTGGCGTTCTTCGTCGCCGCGCTTGGTTCCGGCGAGGGGGCGGCCGTTCATGGCGTGGTAGATCTCGGTGGACAGGCCCAGGACGCGGGCGGCGACGGGCCGGCGTTCGGCTTCGTAGGTGTCGAGGAGGCTGTCGGGGGCGCCGGCCAGGACCTGGGCGAGTTTCCAGCCGAGGTTGTAGGCGTCCTGGATGCCGGTGTTCATGCCCTGGCCGCCGGTGGGCGGGTGGACATGGGCGGCGTCGCCGATGAGCAGGACGCGGTCCGCGCGGTAGCGGTCGGCCAGGCGGATGTTGGGGCGCCACAGGGATGACCAGTGGATGTCGCGGAGGATGACCTTGGCCTTGCCGGTGAAGTCCTTGGCGAGGCGTTCGACGGCGGGCTGGTCGAGGTCGGCCGGGTCCTCGGGCCGGAGTTTGAGCATCAGTTGGAAGGTGCCACCGGGCAGGGGGCACAGCGCCATGAACCTGCCGGCGTTGCGCGGCCAGACGTGCCAGCGGTCTGTGGAGAGCCCGTCGAGGGTCACGTCTGCGACGATCATGCGGTCGCTGTCGTCGGTTGTGCCGGTGAAGCCGATACCGGCACCGGAGCGGACGGTGCTGGAGCCGCCGTCGGCCCCGATCAGGTAGCGGGCGCGGATCTGCTCGGTGCCGCCGCCGGGGCGCTCAACTGTGGCGAGCACGCTGTCCGGGGCGTCGGTGTGGGAGAGCAGGCGGGTGTTGAACTCGACCTCGCCGCCGAGTTCGGCGAGGCGGCCGCGCAGGGCCGCGTCGGTGTCGTACTGGGCGATCAGCAGGGTGTTGGGGTGGGGTATGTCCTCGGTCGCCCGGTGGTGCTTGATCATCGTCCGGGGGGCGGTGACGGGGCCCAGGTGCAGTCCGAGCTTGGGGTACAGGGTGCTGTGGGGCTCGATTGCGGCCAGTACCCCGAGGTCGTCGAGGATCTCCAGGGTGCGCGGCTGGACGGCTTTGGCGCGCGAGCCCTCGAATCCGTCGGCCGCGGCGCTGATGACGCGGTGGTTCACCCCGCGCCGGCGGAGGTCGCAGGCCAGGGTGAGCCCGGCGGGCCCGGCTCCCACGATAAGGACGTCGACGTCGGTACTGGTCATCTGTGGCACCTGTGGCCTTCTGGAAATCCATTTCGGTTATTGCGTAGCCGAAATGTGGTCGGGGTGTGCTCTTGTGATCCTGCGGAGTTCGCCCGGGGTCTTCGGTGAACAGGTCACCGGGGCGGGGCGGACCGGCTCAGTGCCAGCCGATCCAGTTGCGTACGGCCTGGCCCATGACGAGTTCGAGGTCGCTGCCGGTGAGCCAGGGCAGGTGCTCGGTGAAGTGGGTGACGCAGGCGCGCCAGTCGCAGCTCATGCGCGTGATATCGGTTCCCCACATCACGCGGCCTGGGCCGAACGCGTCGACGGTGCGGTGGAGCACCTCGTGCGTGCTGGGGAAGGGGTAGGGGTCGTTCGCCATGCTCGGCACGCCCGAGGCCTTGACCGCGATGTTGGTGTGCTTGCTCAGCGCCAGGAGGTCGTCGAGGTGGTCGGCGGCCTGAGGGAGCGTGAGGAAGGGAAGGACGGCGAGGTGGTCGACGAGGATCCGCATCTTCGGAAAGCGGGTCGCGATGCCGCCCAGCAGGGGAACCTGTTCGGGCAGCACCATCAGGGCGACCGGTGCTTCGCGCAGGTCGGCGCGAGCCCACAGCCAGTCCAGTTCGTCACCGGCCAGCCGGTCGATGAGGCCGGGGGCGGCGAGCATGAACCGCATGCCGAGCGTGCCCGGCCGGGCCAGGAGCCGGTCGACCGCCGCGGGGTCGGCCGGGCCCTCCAGGGGGAACCAGCCGAGGGTGGCGAACCGGTCGGGGTACCGGGTGGTGGCCTGGACGGCGTAGTCGTTGGCTTCCGGGTCCCAGATGGCCGGGCAGTTGACGGCCCCCGTGACACCCGCCTCGTCCATCTGGGCCAGGGCGTCCTCGATCAGGAAGGGGGCCTGGCGGTGGTGGGGCGGTGCGCCGTTTCCCTGCCAGAGGTGGATCTGCGCGTCGATGATCTCCATGGTGACTCCTTCTCCTCGTCGTCAGACAGAAACTGCGGCGGCGGCAAGGCGTGCGCGCATCCAGTCGGCGACGAGCAGGTCGCGGTCTTCGCGGTGGTTGTAGATGCAGTGGTCACCGTCGGAGAAGGCGACCATCTCGCGGTCTCCGGCGGGCACGAGGTCCAGGACCTCCTGGGCCCGCGCGTCGGAGACCAGCGGGTCCTTGCCGCCGTGCACGATCAGCAGCGGGTAGCCGGAGTTCGGGCCCGGCATGGTGGGGTCGACGCTGCTCCACACCGCGGCGCTCTCCTCGGGGGTGTCACGGTCGCAGAAGGCCATCATCTTGGTGAAGAAGGTGCCGATCTCGGGCGGGACAAGCCCCGGGGCGGCGATGCCGCCGTTGTCGCAGCAGGCCGTGATCCGGGTGTCGGCGGCGGCGAGCGCCATGGCGAACGATCCGCCCATGCTGTTCCCGACCATGCCGATCGGTCGTCCTGGCGCCCGTGCCTCCACCTCGTCGACCACCTGCCGGTAGCCGCTCAGCCAATTCGGGGTCAGGTAGACGCTGTTGGCCATACGGGACTCGCCCTGGCCCGGGCCGTCCAGCAGGAATGTCTCCACGCCACGGGCCGCGAGCGCCGCGCCCATCTCGTCGAAGTCCATCGCCCAACCCTCGACGCCGCCGATCACGATCGCCGATCCGACCGCCTGCGGGCCGGCCGGCAGGTGCCGGCCCGTCAGCACACCCTCGCCGGTAGCCACCGTGAACCGCTCGCGGTCACCGGTGATATGCGCTGCGCGGTCGTAGAGGCGGACGGCACCGGCGTAGAGCTCGCGACGTTCATCGGTGTCGCTGAGCATCATCACCTGGCTCATCCGCGTCAGCGCCGACGCGCGGCGCAGGTACACGGCCCGGGTGGGCCCGCCCGCTGCGCCCGCCGCTGTTGCGGCCCGGTCCTGGCAGACCTGGGCCAGCGCGATCGCCGCGCCCTTCCAGTCCTGGCCGTCCAGCACCCGGGCCCGCAGCTCGACGGCATCCGCATACTCGACGCCGTACCCGAGCATCCGCTCGAAGGAGAACTGGCGCAGCGCCGCCCGGGACTCACCGGACAGGCCGCTCGGGGCGTCCTCGTCCTCGGTGCGCCGTCCGTGGAAGACGCGGACCTCCGCTTCCTTTGCCGGGTCCGGACCGGATGGGTTCATGTCCCGCCTCCTGGTGTCAGTCCTGCACGCGGCGGCGTCTGCGTCACTGCCGGGTTCGCGGAGCCGCACACGGCCCTCATTTCGGCTACACCGTAGCCATAATTAGAGCGGGCCGCAATCCTGTACTCCCGCCGGAGCGGGGGGTCCGCTACTCGGCCGTCAGGACGGGTCGGGGCCCGGCTTTGGTCGTCCACGCCCGGGTGCACTGCGCAAGGGGGTGAGGCGCCGTCTCCACCGTGATCTTGCCGTCCGCGATCACTTGCAGGTACGCCTGACCTTGAATGAGGTAGCGGTGCATGTCGAAGGAGCCGATGCCGCTGCCGGAGAGTCGCAAGGGCCGACTGCGCAGGAGCGCCGCGGGAACAGCGGCGTGTTCGCCGGCGACGGAGCCGATCTCCACATAGTCCGTCGGTTCCGTGCCGGGCAGCTCGTGCAGGGCCTGGAATGCGGACTCGGCGGGTGTGCCCCACAGGTAATCCAGGACCAGGCTCGGCGTGACGCCGTCGAGGGCGGCGGCGATCGCGCGCGCGTCAGGGTCCCGTTCCCCGGTCAGCTCGACGGTCTCCGCGCCGAGCCCGGCGACCCGAGCCAGGCCGGCCGCGCCCCGGCCCACGCCGATGACCCGGCCCGCCCCCAAGGCGAGTGCGTTCTGTACCGCCAGGCCTCCGGCCGCGCCGGTCGGGCCGAGGATCAGGACGGTGTCGGGTACACCGCGTTCGTCGGCGTGGGCCGTCAGTGGCATCCATGAGGACATGCCTGGATTCATGGCGGCCGCCACGACCAGTGGGTCGGCTCCCTCGGGCAGCGGGGCAGTCATGGGCACGACCATCCGCTCGGCGAAGGTTCCCCATGGCGCCTGCGCCTCGCCGGTGTACACCAGCGTCCCGTCCTCGGTGCGGGCGACCGCGTCGACGCCGGGGATCATCGGGTACTGGTCGGTGCTGCTGTAGTGCACGCCGTCCGCCTTGGCGCGTACGACCGGATGGATCGCGGTCGCGACCAGCTCGACCAGCTGCAGGCCGGGGCCCGCCTCCGGCTCGGCGAAGTCCTGGTACTGGGGAACGGCTCCTGCGGCCGTCACTACTGCTGCCTTCATCGCTGCCTCCCGGCGTACGCGCCGCGGTCGCCGCACTTCGGCCACCCTTTACGGTTACACTGTAGCCGTAAAGATAAGATCCGCAAATCAATCTTTATTGACATCTATGTCGGACTTATGAGGTTCTTGCGACACTCGGACCGGGCATCTTTGGGTCCCCGTCGTAGGTCCGCCCTGCCAGCGGCTACCGTGACCCGACGCCGTCCCCCATCGGGCCGGCCCCCCCACCCACCGGAAAGGCTCCAGGAGATGACCGCCCACTCGAACACGCACGACGGCCCGGCAGCACCCGGCAGCCCGGCGTGGTGGGCCACCCGCCCCGGCACGCCCAGCGCCCCGCGCCGCGGCCGTCCCTCCGTGGACCCCGGCCACATCGTCAAGGCCGCCCTGCAACTCGTCGACGAGCACGGAGTCCAGGCATTCTCCCTGCGCATGCTGGCCGACCACCTCGGCTCCGGGACCGCCACGCTCTACCGCCATTTCGCCGGCAAGGACGAGATTCTCGCCCACATCGTGGACCGCGTCCTGGGTGAACCCGACCTCCGCGACCTCGACACCTTCGCCACCTGGCAGGAAACCCTCACCGTTACGGCGAACCGCCTGTACGAGGCGCTGCGCCGGCACCCTGCCGTCGTGCCCCCGCTCATGGCCCAGATCCCCGTCGGCCCCAACGGGCTCGCCCAGCGTGAACGCGTCCTGCACGCGCTCCTCGACCGCGGACTGCCCCCCGCCTTCGCCGCCCGCGCCTTCACCGCCGTCGGCCACTACGTCATCGGCTTCACGATCCAGCAACACGGACCGGCCGCGGCCGACCCGGCGGCCGGCCGCCAACTCGCCGCCTTCTACCGCAATCTGGGTCCCGACGAATACCCGGCTCTCACCCAGACCGCCGACGCCCTCACGGTCGTACCGCTCGGCGAGGAATTCAGCTTCGGCCTCGACTGCCTCATCTCCGGCCTCGCGCGAAAATCCGCGTAGCCGCCGGCGCCGACGTTCCGTTCGTCCCGCGGGTCTCGCACGGAACGGACGGAACCTCACCGGGTGTTGTGTTGCCTCGCCGCGGTGCTCAGCGCCAGGCGCGCGGGGTCAACGCACCGAGCTGGTCACCCGGTAGCTCCCCGGCGACAGCCGATACGTGGCGACCTTGTCGGCGAAGCTCTCCAAATGCGCCCCCTCGGCCCGCGCCAGCGGCGTGCGGCCCTCGCGGACCGTGTCCGGGGAGACGGCCGGGAGGGTCAGGGTCGCCTCGGTGCCGGCCGGGACCACCGCCTCGTAGGACAGCGTGCCGTCGTCGGCCAGTGACCACGTGCTGGTGATCTCGCCGTAGGGGGACAGGTGGTGGGCCTCCACCTCGGTGATCCTTCCGGTCGGGTCGAGGTGCGGCTGGAGGCGGAAGCGGCGGAAGCCGGGGTGGTCGGGGTCGCGGGCGATGCCGGCCATGTAGGCGTACATCCACTCCATGATCGCGCCGTACGAGTAGTGGTTGAAGGAGTTCATCTCCACCGGGCCGAAACCGTCGTCCTTGGAGTACGAGTTCCAGCGCTCCCAGACCGTCGTCGCACCATTCTTCACGGAGTAGAGCCACGACGGCATCGCGTCCTGGTGCAGCAGTTCGTACGCGAGGTCGGGGCGGCCCTCGTCGGTGAGGACGGGGGCGAGGACGTTCACGCCGAGGAAGCCGACGGACAGGGTGTTCTCGGCGTAGTCGACGCGCGCGCTGTCGGGGTGCGCGGCCTTGTACGCCGCGTCGTTGCCGATGTTGTCCGCCAACAGGCCGACCAGCGTGCGGCGTTGGGCTTGTGTGTCGTAGAAGCCGAGCTTGAGGACCCACAGGAGGGCCGACTGGCTGTTGTCCTCCGGGTCGCCGCCCATGGACGGCTTGCCGCCGAGGCTGGACCGTACGGTGATCTTGTCGCCGTCGACCGTCACGTACTTCGTCATGAAGGCGCGGCGGACGCGGGTGAAGAGGTCCTCGTAGGACTTGGCCTCCGTCGTGCGGCCCGTGGCGCGCGCCATCTGTGCCATCAGGCGGACGCTGTACGCGTAGTAGACGTCGCTCATCAGCTGGGTGCCGGTGTTCTGGAAGGCGAGCCAGTCGGCGAAGATCGCGCCCTGGCCCGCGTAGCTGTCGCCGCCCTTCTTCTTGATCCAGTCGATGTAGCTGACCATGGCGTCCCAGCTGCGGTCGATGATGGTGCGGTCGCCGCTCATCTGCCACACCGTCCACGGCACGACGACCCCGCAGTCCGCCCAACCGCTGCACGGCGCCGCCGCGTTGTACCGGTTGCCGGGAGCGACCGCCGTGAACTGGGCGCCGTCGACGCCGTACGTCTTCTGCGACTCGATCAGGATGTCCTCGAAGTGGCTGAGGAAGGCGACCGAGTCCGTGTTGTAGAGGCCGGTGTTGGAGAAGACCTGGGTGTCGCCGGTCCAGCCGAGCCGCTCGTCGCGCTGCGGGCAGTCGGTGGGCACCCACAGATAGTTGCCGCGCTGGCCCCAATGGACATTGCTGATCAGCTGGTTGACGTCCGCGTCGTTCGTCGTGACGCTGCCCGTCTCGCGGATCGCGGAGGTGGCGACCTTGCCGGTCAGGCCCGAGACCGTGACCTCGGCGTCCTTCGTGGTCACCACCACCGACACGTAGCGGAAGCCGTAGAAGGTCAGCGAGTCCTGGTGTGTTTCGCCGTCGGCCGCGCCCTTGAGGACGTACGTGCTCGTGGCCTTCGCCGAGCGCAGATTGGCCCGGTAGAGCGAGCCCACCGGGCCGTCCGCACCCTTGCTGTCGTCGTTCAGCATCTCGCCGAACTGGACGACGACTTCGGCTCCGGCCGGGCCGCGCAGCGTGTACCGGGGGACGCCGACCATGTTCTGGCCGAGGTCGAAGACCGCGGTGTCGCCGGCGCGGAGCGTGACCGGGCCCGGTGTGCCGGTGGTGGAGCGGGCGGGGTCGGGGACGATGCGGCCCTTGCCGTTGGCGCTCGACTCCTCGCCCGTGACCTCGGAGTAGACCGTCACCGACTGCGGGGTGCGGTCCCACTTCTCCATCAGGCGGGCCGTCTCGCCCGGGTACGCGATGAGTCGCGCGTCCGGGTACTTCGCCGCGTAGCCGACCTCCTCCACGTCCGACCACTTGGCGGCGTCGAAGCCGCTCGCCGTCCAGCCGGTGAACTCCTTGCGGGCGTCGTACGTCTGGCCGTCGTAGATGTCGTCGGCGCGGTACGGGCCGGTGTCCGTGGCCTTCCAGCCGGCGCCCGGCTCCGTGACGACGCTCTGCGTGCCGCCGTCGGCGTACCGGATGAGGAGCTTGGCCTTGAGGGCGAGCGGATTGCCGTCCTTGGAGTAGTACTTGCTGCCCTCGGAGACACGCGCGTTGTACCAGCCGTTGCCGAGCACGGCGGCGAGCGTCACATCACGGGCGCCGCCGCGCCCGACCAGCTCCGTCACGTCGTATGTCATGTAGTTGACGCTCGTGTCGTAGTTCGTCCAGCCCGGGGTGAGCAGCTCGGCCGTGCGGCCGTCGCCCTCGGGCACCGTGACGCGCTCGCCGTTGACGTACGCCTCGTAGACACCGAGCGCCGTCACGTACAGCCGGGCCTCCCGGACCTGTCCCTTGCGCAGCGCGCTCTGGCTCCGCAGCAGCGGCGCGCCCGCCGAACCCGGCTGCTTGCCCTTCATGCCGATCCACCGGGCGCCGTCCCAGCCGGTGACACCGTCGCTGCTCATCAGGGCGGTCTCGAAGCGGGCGGCAGGGGAGGTGCCGACCTCGCGGCCGTCCGCGTCCCACACCGTCACGGACCAGAAGTACCGGGTGGACGGCCTCAGTTCGGGGCCGGCGTAGCGCACGGCCACCGAGTCCGGCGACGTCACGCGGCGGCTGTCCCACACGTCGGGGCGAGCGAGCCGCGCGGCACTCGACGCCACCCGGATCCGGTACGCGCCCTGCGCCAGGCCCCGCTTGCGCGAGCCGAGCCGCCAGCCGAAACGGGGCCGGGCGGCGTCGGTGCCGAGCGGGTCGACGCGGTGTTCGGTGGTGAGGCCGGTGACCGCGCCGTCCGGGGGAGCGGGGAGGCCGGCCGGTCCGGTGGGGGCCGCGGCGGCGGACGGGGCCGCGGCCGCGATGACGGGCACCGCGCCCGCGCTCGCGGCGAGGACGGTTCGGCGGCGGATGTCACTGGTCATCTGTCGTGTCCCTTCGACGATGCGGGTGAACCGCTGGGTGTGTGACGGTGGTGCGGCGCGGCCCGGCGTCAGCCGCGCAGGGGCAGCCGGGCGTACGGCACGAGGCGTACGGGACCGGTCAGCCCGTACTCCTGCCGCTTGGCCGCGCCGAACACGTCCGGGCGGGCGACACGGAGCCGGTTGAGGAGCGTGGTGGCCACCTCGATCTCGATCGTGTTGGAGCCGCGCCGCAGCCTCCCGCCCAGATCGGCGACGCGGGTCAGCTGGTCGACGGGCGGCAGGTCCCGGCCGTTGACGCGGATCGTGAACGTGTCGAAGACGCCGCCGAGTTCGAGCAGTGCCCCGTGCGCATCGGGATCCCAGTCGTCGCCGACCTCGACCGTGGTGCGATAGCGGCCGATCCCGGAGACGTCCTCGAGGCCGGGCAGCCAGGTCCAGGCGGCGAGGGCGTCCACCGTCAACGTGTGCTGCTCGTGGGATGTTTCGGTGGCCGTGGCGCCCGGCCGCCAGTCGTCGACCGTCAGCGTCCAGGACGCGAGGTCGACCGGGGCCGGGACGGCGCCGACCGTCGTGTGCCGTGTACTGCCGTCGTCGAGCGTGGTCGTGTACGTGCCCGGCCGCGAGGCCCGCAGCTCGATGCGGCCGCCCCCGGTGACGCGCAACTCGTCGGCTTCGGTGGCGATCGCGTGCCGACGGGGCACGGCGCCACTCGGGCGGGCCAGCACGATCACGGTGACGGCGCCCGGCTGAAGGTCCACGGCGAGGCGGAACCGGCCGTCGTCGGTGCGGGTGTACAGGGCGAGCGGGGCCAGGTCACCGGTCCACGGGTCGAGGCGGTGCGGGACCGCACCCTCGACGTGCGCGGTGAGCGTGACGTCGTGCGTGATGCGGCTGCCCGTCGAACCCTTCTTGCTCACGGCGTCGTTGGCGAAGAAGTAGTGGTCGGCGTCCCGGTCGGCACGGTGGGCGTGCACGAGCATCGAGGGCTGGGCGTACTCGACGTCGCGGGTCAGACCGAGCGCGGCGATCGCCTCCGGCACGTCCGGCCGGTCGGCGACCGTGTGCACGCTCTTCAACCGCTGGAGCTGGACGAGGAGTTGGCGCAGCCGGTCGTTGTCGCCGGGGCCGGCCAGGCCCGGCACATGGGCGTCGGACCAGTCGCCGATGAGGATCACCGGCAGCCCCGCACGCGCGTAGTCGAGGAGCTTCTCGGCGACGTCGAGCTGGAGTGTGTGCTCGCGGCCGATCATGATGTCGCCGTCGACGACCAGCGCCTTCAGCGCGGGCCCGTCCGGCGCGAGACGGCCCCCGCGCACCACGGCCGACGGCAGTGACAGCAGGCGCGGGCTGAGGAAGGTGTGCGTCCAGCCGACGGGCACACCGTCACTGGAGAACCACGGCGCGCCGAGGCCCGAACCCGCATACCCCTTCTGCCGCAGCACGCCCACGTCGACCCGGTTCACGCCGCTCCGCAACACCTGCTGCACCCGCGTGAGGAATCCCGCGACCTGCGGCGTGTGCCGCCACAGCGGCTGGCGCGGGCCCCACGCCTCGCCGTATCCGGCCGCCCCCTTGTACGGGGAGAACGCGGCGAAGCCCGGCCACTGGGCGCCCGGTGCGTCCGCGTAGGCGAAGCCGTGGAAGACGGCCTGGTTGACTCCGGCCGCGTACTGGGTGACCAGCTTCTTCAGCGTCTCCGTCCAGGTCGTGGAGTAGGCGCCGCCCGCCGTGCCGCCCGCCTCGTTCGACACCAGCGGCCTGCCGCCCATGTCGCGGCCACCGGCCAGGCAGCGGAAGTCGTCGAGGTTCTTGAAGCCGAGCGATTCGCCCTCGGTGACGTCCAGGATCGCCGACTTGTAGACGGCGTCGGTCTCCAGGCCGTACGGCTGGATGCGCAGCTTCAGACCGAGCGTGTGGGCCCACCGCTGCACCGGCCGCAGATGGTGCTCCACGTACAGCTCGGTGACGACCTCCATCACGTCCCGGCGCACGGCCCTGTCCAGTGATGGCTCGAAGCTGAAGACGTACTTCTCGTCCTTCTCGACGAACGCGGCCAGGTACGGCAGGAGCGCGTAGCCCATGCGCCGCTCGAACTCGGCGGGCAGCGCGGGCGTCCACAGCGTCGCGTCGGTCTCGAGCTCGATGGAGTCCTCGAACAGCGTCCCGCCGGTCTCGCGCAGCAGCCCCCTGATCGTGGGCGTGAGGAGGTGCTTCTCCCAGAAGTCGGTCACCGCGCGGGTGCCCGCGTCGCTGAAGTGGTCGACGACATAGGCGAGGGGAGTGGTGTGGTCGCGGCCCTCGGGGCGCTGGCCCGAGCCGCGCTCCCAGTACGACACGAGCAGCCAGGTTCCGCCGTCGTGCGGGGCGCTCCAGGTGACGCGCCCGCCCGCGACCGTGTCGGTGAGATCGGTGACGGTGCCCTGGTCGAGGCGCACGGTGACGGCCGTCGGCGAGCTGCCCGCCGTCACCCGCACCGCCTGTAGGAGCAGGAGCCGCTGCTCGTGCACGCCGTCCGATGCCTCGACGACGGCGGCGGGGACCGGTCCCTCGAAGTGTCCGCCCGGCGCCACCACGGCCGTGCCATGGGCGAGTTCCTGCGCGGCGCCCCGACTGTCCGGGGTCAGGGAGGGCACCGCGGCCGGCCACGCCGGACCGATCGTGAGGTCCACCGTCACGTCGCGCTTCTTCGCCTCGCGCAGCGCGGCCTCCACCGCGGCGCGCCAGGCCTCGGTGGCCCAGCCGTAGCGGACCGTGTCGAGCTGCTGGTCCATGCTGTGGGTGACCGCGGCGATCTCCACGCCGCCGAAGCCCGCGTCGGCGATCGAGCGGATCTCCCGGGCGAGTTCACCGGTGTCAACGCGCGCGTCGGGCCACCACCAGCGGAACTTGGGGCGCACGGACGCGGGCGGGGCGGGCAGCGCCGGTGCCGGGCTCGCGGCACCCTCGGCGAGCGCCCCGGTCGCGGCGCCGAGCGGCAAGGCCGATGCCGCCGACGCGAGGGCGGCCGTTCTCAACACGGTGCGTCTGTGCGGGCCCTTCGAGGTCATCGGCTCTCCTCGCCCTGCTCGCAGGGCAGTTGAACGGTTCAAACGATTCAATAGCGGTTGCAGGAACGTACGCGTCCGCGGAAGCGGAGGCAAGAGATTGCGCAACAGGCCGTCCGTGCAAGCACATTGACAGGCGGTGTCGGCTCCCCGAAAGTTGCCGAGAACATCGGGGCGAAACGATTCAAGTGCCTGGTGTCCTCAGCGCACCGGCGCCGTGCCCTCGCCCCTTCCGCACGGACGCGCACGCAAAGGAGCTGCCGCATGCCCGGACCTGAGCTGACGCGACGCCGGTTCGCCGCCGGATCGGGGGTGCTGGCCGGTGCGGCGGTCCTCGGCGCGGCCCCCGGATTCGGCAGGGACGCCTTCGCCGCGGAGGTGCCACCCGGCGGCGCCGACGGCACTGCGGCGGCCGGGCTCGCCGAAGTCCCGCTGCGCGACGTGACGTTGCTCGACAGCCCCTTCCGGGCGAACATGCTCCGCACCTGCGCCTACCTGAAGGCCGTCGACCCCGACCGCCTGCTGCACACCTTCCGCGTCAACGTCGGCCTCCCCTCGGATGCCGAGCCCTGCGGCGGTTGGGAGGCCCCGGACGTCCAACTGCGCGGCCACACCACCGGACACCTGCTGTCCGGCCTCGCCCAGGCGCACGCCAACACCGGTGAGCGGGAGTACGCCGACAAGGGTGTCCGCCTGGTGAGGGCTTTGGCCGAGTGTCAACAGGCGGGACCCGCCGCCGGATTCGGCGCGGGCTATCTGTCGGCGTTCCCCGAGAAGGTCTTCGCCGACCTGGAGGCGGGCGGTCGGCCCTGGGCGCCGTACTACACCATTCACAAGATCATGGCCGGGCTGCTCGACCAGTACCTGCTCAGCGGCAACGAGCAGGCACTCGACGTCGTCCAGGGCATGGCCCGCTGGGTCGAGAGCCGGATGGCGCCGCTCGACGAGACCGGGCTGCGCAATGTGCTGCGCGTGGAGTGGGGCGGCATGAACGACGTCCTCGCCTCCCTGCACCTGGCCACCGGCGACGCCACCGCGCTGCGCACCGCGCGCCGCTTCGACCAGGAGGACCTGTTCGAGCCGCTGGCCGCCGGGCGCGACGAGCTCGACGGGCACCACGCCAACACCGAGATCGCCAAGATCGTGGGAGTGGCCCGGCTGTACGACGCGACCGGCGACGCGCGTTACCGGGCCATCGCCGCGCACTTCTGGGACATCGTTGTCCACGACCACTCGTACATCATCGGAGGCAACTCCAATCAGGAGTTCTTCGGCCCGCCCGGCGAGATCGTCAGCCGGCTGTCCGACGTCACCTGCGAGAACTGCAACACGTACAACATGCTCAAGCTGGGCCGCCGGCTCTTCCTGCGCGACCCTGGCACCGCCGCCTATATGGACCACTACGAGTGGGCGCTGCACAACCAGATGCTCGGCGAGCAGGACCCCGACTCGGAGCACGGCTTCGTCACCTACTACACCGGGCTGTGGGCCGGCTCCCAGCGGCAGCCCAAAGGTGGTCTCGGTGCCGCGCCCGGCAGTTACAGCGGCGACTACGACAACTTCTCCTGCGACCACGGCACCGGCCTGGAGACCCACACCAAGTTCGCCGACACCATCTACTTCGCCTCCCCGGGCCGCGCCCCCGCCGAGCTGTACGTGAATCTGTACATTCCGTCCGAAGTTCGTTGGCGCGCCCACGGGGTGACGCTTCGCCAGGAGGGCGGCTATCCGGAGAGCTCCGGCACGGTGCGGCTCACCGTCACCGGTGGCAGTGCCCGGTTCCGCCTCATGCTGCGCATCCCGGCCTGGCTCGGCGACGCCGACCGGCGCCTGGTCCCGCGCGTTACCGTCAACGGGCGCGCCGTGGACGCCGCGCACGCGCGCCCCGGCAGCTACCTCGCCCTGGACCGGGCCTGGCGCGCGGGCGACACGGTCGAGCTGACCTTGCCGCGCGCCGTCACCTGGCGGCCCGCGCCCGACAATCCGCACGTCCAGGCCCTCTCCTACGGGCCGCTGGTGCTCGCGGGTGCCTACGGGAACACCGCCTCGCCCACCATCCCCGCGCTCGACCACTCTTCCGTCCGCCAAGTCGTCGCGGCGCAGGCGCAGTTCACGGCCACGGAGGCCGGTGGCGCGGACGTCGCCCTGCGGCCCTTCCGTCAAGTGCACCACCAGCACTACAACGTCTACTTCGCGACGGTGCCGCGCCCCACCCGCGCCCGCGAACTCGCCCGTTACCCGCTCGACGAGGGTCGCGGCCCCGCCGCGTCCGACACGACCGGAACCTTCGCGGATGCCACGCTCGCCGAGGGCGCCACCTGGGCCACCGGCCGCGACGGACACACCCCCGCCGTCGCTCTCGACGGCGCGGGCGGCCATGTCGCCCTGCCCAAGGGGCTGGTCAGCGGACTGACCGCGCTCACCCTGAGCGCCTGGGTCCGCGTCGACACCCAGGCCGACTCTGCGCGCGTCTTCGACCTCGGCTACCACAAGTCCACCTACCTCTTCCTCGCCGCCCGCACCGGCACCGGGCGCCCCCGCGCCGCGCTGAAGATCGCCGGGATGGAGGGCGAGGACTTCGTCGACGCGGACGCGCCGCTGCCGACCGGGAGATGGGCCCACGTCGCGCTCACCATCGGCGACGGCAGCGCGGTGCTCTACGTCGACGGCGCCGAGGCCGGACGCAACGACGCCCTCGTCACCTCGCCGCTGCTCCTGGGCGCCACCACCCGCAACTACCTGGGCCGTTCACAGAACCCGAGCCACCCCTACCTGCACGGCGTGGTCGCCGACTTCCGCGTCCACAACCGGGCGCTGACCGGTGAGACGCTCGCCACGCTCGCCCGCACCTGACCCCTCCCGAATCGGCGTCCGCCCAAACCCGCCCGCACACCGACCAGAAGGCCCCCGCCATGCTCGGACCCCGCCCCGCCCTGTCCAGACGCGGCTTCGTCGCTCTGTCCGCGTTCACCGCAGCCGCCGTGACCGGCGGTCTGCCCTCGGCCGCCGTCGCGGACACCGCCCGCACCGCCGGCTTCGACGCCGCCGGCTTCGCCGATCCGCGCCGCGACAGCCGGCCCGCCGTCTACTGGTACTGGAACGGCCCCGTCACCCACGAACTCATCGACACCCAACTGGCCGACCTGCGCGACAAGGGCATGTACGAGGTCGTCGTCTTCCCGTACGACAACGCCGAGATGCAGCCCGCCTTCTTCACCGAGGACTGGTTCGACGTCGTCGGACACGTCATCGACGTCGCCGAGCGGACCGGCATGAAGGTGTGGCTGTTCAACGACAACCACTTCCCGAGCGGCCGCGCCGGATACTTCGTCGCCAACGGCGGCACCGTCGGCTCCCGCACCTACGAGCCCCGCCCCGACCTGCGCCTCAAGGGCCTGTGGCGGTCCACCGCGGTCGTCGAGGGCCCGGGCACCGTACACCTGGCGGAGACCACCGGCGTCGGCGTCGACGTCGGCCAACTCGTCGTCGACGACACCGTCCTGGCGGGCCCCGCCGTGCTCCGTACCGGCGCCGACTGGGGCGACTGCACCGTCACCGCCGCCGCCAAGGCCGATGTCGCCGCCGCGGGCCTGCTCGTACGGGCCTCGGCCGACGGACGCGACGCCCTGCTCGTCGAGTTCGACCAGACCGGCGTCGTCACGCTGTCACGGATCGCCGGCGGCGCCCCGGCCCAGCTCGCCAGGTCGACCCGTACCGACGGCTTCAACAAGACCAAGTTCCACACGCTCGCCGTCACCGTGCGCGGCGCCGCCGTCTCCGTGACCCTCGACGGCAAGGACAAGGGCGGCGTCAGCGACGACACCCTCACCGGCCACCGCGTCGGCGTGCACGCCCGCGACGGACAGCGCTCCCTGTGGGAGGAGTTGAAGGTCGCCGGCGCGGACGGCGGCAGCCTCTACGCGCAGACCTTCGACACCTCGTCCGCCGCCGGGGACTTCGCCACCCGCCCCGCACCCAAGGGGACGCCGAGCCCCGCCGCGGCGACCGCCCGCCCGGTCGACGCCACGGAAGCCGACGAGCTCGTCGAGCTCACCGGGCGCCTGGGGGAGGGGAGTTGGCAGGTCCCGGCGGGCCGCTGGCAGATCGACCTGTTCGGCGGCGCCACCCTCACCGACGACTCCTCCGGCTACTCCCGAGGCTATCTCGACCTGCTCGACGACGAACCGGTGGACCTGTTCCTCGACATCGTGCCCGGCGAGTACCACCGCCGTTTCGGCCGCCATTTCGGCACCGTCGTCAAGGGCTTCTGGGACGACGAACCGTTCATCGCCTCCGCCCAGCCGCACTCCTTCAAGCGCCGCCCCTGGTCGCCCACCCTGGCCGCCGCGCTCGACAGCGTCGGCGCCCAGCCGGGAGCCGCCTACGCCAGCGCCTACGACGACCTCGGCGAACGCGGCCGGGTGCTGCGCGGCCGCTACTGGCGGGCCGTCTCCGACCGGTTCTCGCGCTACTTCGAGAAACAGTCCGAGTGGTACGCCGAGCGCGGCGTCCGCCTCATCACCAACCCGCTCTACGACGAGACCGCACCCTCCAAACGCATCGCCTCCACCGGAGACCTGCACAAGATCAACCAGTGGGCGCAGGTTCCCGGCGGCGACTGCATCACCGCCGAGTACGAGCTGGCCACCCCCACGATGGATCCGCGCAACCCGGCGTCCGTCGCCCATCAGACGGGCCGGCCGCGCGTCCTGATGGAGATGTTCGGCAACATGGGCTGGCAGATCGCCCCCGACTTCATGCGCGCACTCGTCGGCGCGTTCGCCACCCGCGGCGTCAACCTCGCCGTGCTGCACGCCCTGTGGACCGACGAGACCCACGTCTACTTCGCGCCGCCGTTCGGCCCCCGCAACCCGTGGTGGTGGTCGATGCCGCCGATCACCGCGTGGATCGGCCGCGTGATGGAACTGGCCCGCGGCACCTCCGGCGCACGCACCGCCGTGCTCCAACCGCAGCGCGCCGCCGAGCAGTTCACCGCGACGGACCGGCAGGGCGAGGTGGACGGCGCGTTCGCCGACGCGGCCTACGCCCTGGAACGCGCCCAGGTCGACTTCGACCTCGTCCATGAGGGTGCGCTCACCGGCGACAAGGCGCTGCTCGCGCACGCCGGGACCGACGGCGGCCGGCTGAGCGTCGGACACGCGGCGTACGAACTCGTCGTGGTGCCCGCGACGCCGGTCCTGGACACGGCGGCCGTGCGTACGCTCACCGCGTTCGTACGCTCTGGTGGCACCGTCGTCGCGGTCGGCGCGGCACCCGCGCTCGCCGCCGACGGCGACGACGCCGCCCTCGCCGAGGCGTGGAGCGCACTCCTCACCGACCGCGGCGCCCGTCGCCTCGGCAAGGGGCGCGCCGTACGCGTCACCGACCCCGATGGGCTGCGCGCGGTGGCCGACGGCAGCGGCGTCCGGGCAACCGTCCTGGAACCCGCCGCCGACGCCGTCCGCGTGCTGCGCACCACGCGCGGCGCCGACACTGCGTTCCTCTTCAACAACGAGAGCGGAAGCCCGGTCAGTACGACCGCTCTGCTGCCCGCGCACGGCGAACCCGAACTGTGGGACCCGGCCACCGGCACCGTGCGCCCCGCCCCCGTGCGCGCGCGGCCCACCCGGCAGGGCGTACGCCTCCCGTTGGAGCTCAAGCCGTACGAGACCCTCGCCGTCGTCGTCCGCGCGCACGCCCCGGCCGCCCCCTACCTGACCGAAGCCGACGGCCTGCCCGTCACCTCCGTCACCCGCCGCCGCGGCACGCTGCGCGTCACCGCGCTCGCCGACGCCCCCGGCACCCACCGCCTCACCGGCCGCGACGGCGACACCACGTACACGGGCACGGCGAAGGTCACCGACACCCTCGCCCCGATCCCCGTCGAAGGCGACTGGACGCTGACCCTCGCCAAGGACGGCGCCGAGCCCGTCACCCGGCCGCTGGGGGACTGGAGCGACATCGACCCCCTCTTCTCCGGCAGCGGCACCTACACCAAGGACGTCACGCTAGACTCCGCCGCCCTCACCGGCCGCCGCCTCCTGCTCGACCTCGGCACCGTTCGCGAGGTGGCCCAAGTGACCATCAACGGCAAGGAGTTCGGCCCGGCCCTGTGGTCGCCGTACCTCGTCGACGTGACCGAAGGCCTGAAGGCGGGCGTGAACCGGATCGCGGTCCGCGTCTCCAACACCCTCTCCAACGAACGCAAGAAACCCCTCCCGTCCGGCCTGCTCGGGCCGGTCGCGCTGCGCCCGCGCCGCCCGCTGGCCGTCGACCTGGTTCGTGCGTGACGGCGCTCGGCCCGCTGCCCGCTGCCCGTCGAGCTGGGGCCCGCGTGACAGGCCCAGCGCACACCGGCCGCACCCGCCCCCGCCCGATCGCTCCGCTTGATCGCCTCTCCGCGCGTACGCCCCCGGAAGGACTACCGCCATGCCCCGCCCCAGACGTACCCTGCTGCTCGCCGCCGCGCTGACCGTGCTGATCACGGTGGCGCCCTCCGCCGTCGCCGTCCCCGCGGACGCGGGCCCGGCGGCCATCGGCCTACGGGCGCAGCACCTGAAGCAGGCCCTCGGTATCGACGACACCACGCCCGAGCTCAGCTGGCAGCCGCGCGGCAGCGCCCAGCGGGCCTACCGTGTGCAGGCCGCGACCAGCCCCGCCGCGCTCGCCGCGGGCCGCCCCGACCTCTGGGACTCGGGTGAGATCGCGTCCGCCGTTCCGCAGGCCACCTATGCCGGCCGCGCCCTCGACTCCCGTACCCGCGTGTACTGGCGCGTCCAGTCGTGGTCGCCGGGCGCCCGCACTCCCTCCGCGTGGAGCGCGCCCGGCGTCTTCGAGACGGGACTGACCCATGCCAAGGACTGGTCCGCCGACTGGATCACCCACAAGGACTGGCAGCTGAGCAAGCGTGCCGTCCAGCCCGTCGTCGTCCACCTGCCCCGCACCACCGCCCGCTACGTCCGCCTCGACGTCACCAAGCTGGGCCTGCCGCTCGCCGACGACACCCTCACCCGTTCCCACCGACTCCAGCTCGCCGAGATCGAGGTCAGGGACTCCGGCTCCGATCCAGATGTCGACCTCGCCCAGGGCGCCACCGTCACCGCCTCCGAATCCGACACCGAACGCAAGGTGTGGGAACCGAAGTTGGCCACCGACGGCCTCACCAACAGCGCCTGGAACCAGGCCGCCGGCTACTCCAGCGCACCCCACGCCGACACCGACGCACACATCACGCTCACCCTCGACCTGAAGGACGCGAAGTCCTTCGACCAGGTCACCCTCTACCCACGCGCAGACGTCCTCACCGACGACGGCCGCGTACCGAGCTTCCCCGTCGACTACACGATCGGCACCGCGGACGCCGCCGATGGGCCCTTCGCCGCCGCCGCGACCGTCACCGACCAGCGGCCGCCCACCCCCTACCTCCCCTCCGGACTCCCCGTCCTCGCCAAGGACTTCGCCCTCCCGGCCGGCATCCGCAAGGCCCGCCTCTACATGGCGGGGCTCGGTGTCTACGACGCGAAGCTCAACGGCAAGGCCGTCGGCGACGCCGTTCTCGAACCCGCCAACACCGACTTCGCCGACCGCGTCCAGTACGCCACCTACGACGTCACCGGCCAACTCCGCGGCGGCGCCAACTCGTTGGCCGTCGAACTCGGCAACGGTATCTCCAATCAGCTTTCCACCGCCGACCGCTACCGCAAGCTGTACGGCAACAAGGCCGACCCGAAGCTCATCGCCCAGCTGGAGGTCACCCTCGCCGATGGCAGCGTCCGCCGCATCGCCACCGGCAGCGACTGGCGCACCACGCTGGGCGCCACCACGTCCTCCAACTGGTACGGCGGAGAGGACTACGACGCCCGCCGCGAGCCGAGCCGCGACCACACCACCTGGGCGAAGGCGACGAAGGTCGACGCCTCCGACACCCCCGCCACCCTCAGCGCCCGCGAGACCGAACCCGTCCGCGCCGTGGAGACCCTCAAGGGCACCGAGGTGCCCGGCGCCGCCTCCGGCAGCCGCGTCTTCGACCTCGGCCGCAACATCGCGGGCTGGCCCGAACTCACCGTCACCGCCCCCAGAGGCACCACCCTCCGCGCCTACCCCGCCGAGAGCCTGAAGGACGGCCACGCCGACCAGTCCATCAGCAACGTCGGCGCACCCCTGTGGGACAGCTACACCACCGCAAGCGAGCGGACCGAGACCTGGCACCCCAAGTTCAGCTACCACGGCTTCCGTTACGTGGAGATCCGCGGACTGCCCGCCGGCGCCACGGTCTCCGTGCGCGGAAAGGTGCTCCGCACCGACAACGCCTCCGCGGGCACCTTCGACAGCTCCAACGACCTCATCAACGGCATCCACCGGATCACCCGCCGTGCCGTCGAGGGCAACATGATGAGCGTCCTCACCGACTGCCCCAGCCGCGAGAAACTCGGCTGGCTGGAACAGGACCAGCTCGTCTTCCCCACTCTCGCCGCCAACTACGACATGCGCTCCTACCTCCGCAAGATCGTGCGCGACATGGCGGACGCCCAGACACCGGAAGGCCTGATCCCCTCCACCGTTCCCGACTACGTGGAGCTGGCAGGCACCTACCGCAACGACGCCAACTGGGGCGGCGCGTTCGTCCTCGTACCGTGGCAGCTCTACACCCAGTACGGCGACACGGAAACGCTGCGCGCCTACTACTCGCGGATGAAGCAGTACGTGACGTTCCTGGAGCAGAAGGTCTCCGGCGGCATCCTCGACTACTCCCTCGGCGACTGGTTCACCCCCGACAAGACCTTCCCCAAGGCCGTAGCCGGCACCTACGGCTACTGGCGCGTGGTGAACGCCCTCAGCGACATCGCCCGCGTCCTGGGCCACGACGACGACGCGGCCACGTACAGGGCCAAGGCCGACATCAGCGCAAAGGCCCTGTCCGACACCTACTACGACGACGCCACCGGAACCTTCGGCGGCGGCGGACAGGGCGCCGAGGCCCTCGCCCTCGACATGGGTGCCTACCCCGAGGGCCAACGCGCCCGCCTGCTCGCCCACTTGGTGTCCGCGATCCAGGCCGCCGACCATCACCTGCTGCTCGGCGAGATCTCCCTGCCCGCCGCGTTCCGCGTGCTCTCGGACGCCGGCCGCGACGACATCGTCTACAAGATCGCCACCCGGACCACGTCCCCGAGCTACGGCTACCAGGTCGTGCACGGCAACACCGCGCTAGGCGAGAGCTGGGACGGCGGCTCGGGCCAGTCGCAGAACCACTTCATGCTCGGCGCGATCGACGCCTGGTTCAGCACCCGCCTCGCCGGACTCGGCCAGCGCGCCGACTCCGTCGGCTACCGCGCGCTGCGCATCGCCCCGGCCGTCGTCGGCGACCTCACCTCGGCCCGCGCCACGTACACCACGCCCTACGGCAGGTCGGCGAGCCAGTGGCAGCGCGCCGACGGCCGCCTCGCACTGAAGGCCACCGTCCCGGCGGGCAGCACGGCCCGCGTGGAAGTCCCGGTCACCTCGGGCCGGGTCGACGCACCGCAGGGCGCGCGGCTCGTGGGCACGGAGGGCGGCAAGGCGCTCTACGACGTCGGCCCCGGCACCTGGACGTTCCGCTCCACGTACGACAAGGCGGAGTGACACGCACGGCATGTTCGGCCGGCCGGACGCCGGACGGACACGCCCACGTACACTCCGACTGCCGCACCAGCTCACCAGGAGGACCACACCCGATGGGACAGTCCGTGGGGATCAAGGATGTCGCCCGCGAAGCGGGGGTGTCCGTGGGCACGGTCTCGAATGTGATCAACCGGCCCGACGCCGTGGCCGACGCGACGCGGGCGCGCGTGCTCGCCGCCATCGAGCGGCTGGGCTATGTCCGCAGCGAGTCCGCGCGGCAGTTGCGCGCCGGACGCAGCCGCATCATCGGCCTGCTCGTCCTCGACATGGGCAACCCGTTCTTCGTGGATGTCGCGCGCGGCGCCGAGCGCGCCTCGCGGGACGCCGGGCTCGGGGTGATGGTGTGCAACAGCGCGCAGAGCCCCGCCGAAGAGGCCGAGTACCTGTCGCTCTTCGCCGAGCAGCGGGTGCGCGGTGTCCTCCTGACACCCGCCGAGGCGACCGGCCCCACCGTGGAGGCCTTCCGCAGGCATGACATCCCGTTCGTCCTGGTCGACCGGGTCGCCGAAGGCGCCACGGAATGCTCGGTCTCGGTCGACGACGTCAACGGCGGCGCGCTCGCCGTGCGCCACCTCATCGACGCGGGACACCGCAGCATCGCCTACGTCAGCGGCCCGCGCACCCTCAACCAGGTCGAGGACCGCCGCCAGGGCGCCCTGCGCGCCCTGAAGGAGGCCGGTCTCCCGGCCTCCGTGCTGCGCGAACTCCCGACCGAGCGCCTGGACGTGGCCGCGGGCCGCGACGCGGGCGCCCGCCTCCTCGGCCTCACCGAGCGCCCCACGGCCGTCTTCTGCGCCAACGACCTCCTCGCCCTCGGCGTCCTGCAGTCCCTGTACGCCGCCGGCGTCCGGGTGCCCGACGACATGGCGATCGTCGGCTACGACGACATCGAGTTCGCTTCGGCGGCCGCGGTCCCGCTCACCTCGGTGCGCCAGCCCGCGGTCCACATGGGCGCGCTCGCCGCGGACCTGCTCCTGGAGGAGATCGAGGCGGCGGACGAACCGGGACGCCCCCACGAGCACCGACGGGTGGTGCTGCAGCCGGAGTTGGTGGTGCGCGGATCGAGCCTGGGCGCGCGCTGAGTGCCGGCGGACCGTTCGGCCCTATCCGGGGCGGCCGCCCGCGGCTAGCGTGCTGCGGAACCGCCGCCAACCGTGCGTGGGGAGGTCGTCATGCCGGCCCAGAACCGTACGAAAGCGCCGTGGCTCCCGCCACGCTGGTTCATCCGCCTGGCCTGGTCGGTGCACCGGGGCGCGTACCGGGCCTTCGGCGGCCGGATCGGACTGTGGAAGCCGCGCCCCGACAAGTGGGGCACCTTGCGGCTGACCACCACGGGCCGCCGTACCGGACGTCGACGCGGCGTCATCGTCGCCTACGTCGAGGACGGCCCGCACCTGGTCACCCTGGCCATGAACGGATGGGGACCAGGAGAGCCCGCCTGGTGGCTCAACCTCCAGGCGCACCCCGAGGCGACCGTCCACCTGGTCACCGGGCGGCGGACGGTGCGAGCGCGCGCCGCGACGGGCGACGAGCGGGCCCGGCTGTGGGACCGCTGGCGGGAGATCGAGAAGAACCTGGACGCGTTCGCGGCGAAGCGGTCGTTCGAGACCACGGTGGTCGTCCTGGAGACCGCACCGGGACAGCGCTCACCAGCCGGTCCGTAGCCGCGTGGGGGAGGGTGGGAAACTGGGCGGACGTACCGTCCGCACCGCCGCACAGGAGCCGCATTGAGCGCCGCCAGCTACCGACAGGCCGGGGTCGTCCTCACCGACCGTCGGTTCTCCGTACCCCTGGATCATGACCGTCCCGACGGGGAGCGCATCGAGCTCTTCGCGCGCGAGGCCGTCGCTCCGGGGCGCGCGCACGAGAACCTGCCGTGGCTGCTCTACCTCCAGGGCGGCCCCGGCTTCGGCGCCAACCGCTTCTCCGGCCCGCAGGCCTGGCTCGGCCGCGCGTTGAAGGACTACCGGGTCCTCCTCCTCGACCAGCGCGGCACCGGCGCCTCGGCCACCGTCAACCGCCAGACGCTCCCGCTGCGCGGCGACGCCGGGCAACAGGCCGCGTACGTGGGGCACTTCCGCGCCGACTCGATCGTGCGGGACTGCGAGTTCATCCGCCGCGAGGTCACCGGCGGCGCGCCCTGGACGATCCTCGGCCAGAGCTTCGGCGGCTTCTGCGCCGTCCGCTATTTGTCGTCCGCGCCGGAGGGCTTGGAAACCGCGATCATCACGGGCGGCCTGCCGACCCTCGACGGTCACGCGGACGACGTCTACCGGGCCGCGTACCCGCGCGTCGAGCGCAAGGTCAGGGCGCACTACGCCCGTTACCCGATGGACGTCGAGCGGGCGCGGGACATCGCCGCGTACGTGCAGGAGCACGAGCCGGTCCTGCCGAACGGCTACCGGCTCACCGTCCCCGCCTTCCAGTCCCTCGGCATCTGGCTCGGCGCCGGCGACGGCAGCGACCGGCTGCACTACCTGCTGGAGGACGCGTTCGTGCGGACTCCGGGTGGGCTGGAGCTGTCCGACGCGTTCCAGGAACAACTCGCGGGCGCACTCTCGTACCGCCCCCACCCGCTGTACGCCGTCCTCCACGAGGCCATCTACGCGCAGGGCGGCCGGGCCACCGACTGGTCCGCGGAGCGCGTACGCGGGGAATTCCCGCAGTTCGACGGGGAGAAGGCCCTCGCGGACGGCGGGCCGCTGCTGTTCACCGGCGAGACCATCCACCCGTGGCAGTTCGACTGCGACCCGGCGCTGCGCCCGCTGCGCGAGGTCGCGGAGCGGGTCGCCGCCCGCGCCGACTGGGCGCCGCTCTACGACCCGACCCGGCTCGCCGCGAACGAGGTCCCCGCGGTCGCCGCCGTCTACCACGACGACATGTACGTCGACACGGAGCACGCGCTGCACACGGCCCGGACGATCCGGGGGCTCCGCCCGTGGGTGACCAACGAGTTCGAGCACGACGGCCTGCGGGCGGGCGGACCGCGGGTACTGGACCGGTTGCTGGCGATGGCGCGGGGCGAGGCGTAAGAGCCTGCCGTCGGACCGGGCGGGGCCATACGATGCCCGTATGACCTTGCCCGAACCGGACAACCAAGCCCCGTTGCAGTCCATGCCGGAGGACTGGCAGCGCGCTCTCGCCGTCGTCGCCCACCCGGACGACCTGGAGTACGGCTGCGCCGCCGCCATCGCGGCCTGGACGGACGCGGGCCGCGAGGTCACCTACGTGCTCGCCACCCGCGGCGAGGCCGGCATCGACACCCTCGAACCCGCCAAGTGCGGCCCGCTGCGCGAGCAGGAGCAGCGGGCGAGCGCGGCCGTCGTCGGGGTGGAGACGGTCGAGTTCCTCGACCACCGGGACGGCGTCATCGAGTACGGCACGGCGCTGCGCCGCGACATCGCCGCCGCGATCCGCCGCCACCGCCCGGAACTCGTCATCACCCTCAACCACCGCGACACGTGGGGCGGCGTGTACTGGAACACGCCCGACCACGTCGCCGTCGGCCGGGCGACGCTCGACGCGGCGGGCGACGCGGGCAACCGGTGGATCTTCCCCGAGCTGACCGAGCAGGGCCTTGAGCCGTGGAACGGGGTGCGGTGGGTGGCCATCGCCGGTTCCGCACAGCCCACGCACGCCGTCGACGCCACGGCCGGGCTCGAGCGCTCCATCAGCTCCCTGCTCGAACACCGTACGTACATCGAGGTGTTGACGAGCGAGGACCCGGAGACGTACTGCCGCACCTTCCTGACGGGGAACGCGCAGGCGGCGGCCGAGCGGTTCGGCGGGAAGCCCGCGGTGCCGTTCGAGGTGTTCAGCCGGTAGGTCACGCACCGTTCTCCCTCACCGCCGGCGCAGCCGGAGCGCGGAGACGAGGAAGAACACGCCGCCGAGGAAGGCGTATCCGGCCAGGTTGGTGAGGGAAGCGCCGTCCTTCGCCGCCTGGGCGATGAAGGAGGCCCCGGCGAGGGCGGAGATGCCACCGCTGACGATCATCGGGATCTGTCCGCCCATGCCACGCCGCAGGACACCGACGGTCAGTTGGACGAGGCCCGCGGTGATGGCCCAGGCGCCCCACAGGCGCAGCACGTCCGGGATGCCGGAGGCGACGGCCGCGAGGAGCCCCGCGGTGGTCAGGACGCTGAGCGCGATGTTCGCGTAGAGGCCGCGCACCGGCCCGCGTCCCGCCCTCGCGGAGCGGACGTCGACGATCGCGCAGGCCACGTCGAACAAGGGATAGAGCACCAGCAGCGTCTTGCTGAGGGGCCCCAGCGTGTCGGCGCTCGTGAACAGCAGGCCGGCCCACACGGCGGCGAAAGCGAAGCGGAGCAGGTACAGGCGGCGCAGCGACGCGGCGGGGCTCGATGCGGGGGCGGCGGGTGCGGGGTCGGGTGTGGAGACGACGGATTCCATGTGGGTCCCTTTCAGAGGACGGATTCAGGGGACGGATTCAGAGGACGGTGAAGAGCAGGAAGACAGGGCGCCCGACCGAGGGAGAACGTTCGGTCTCTTTCCATCTAAGGCCGACCGGGGGCCGTCGTCAAGACCGAACGTTCTCCCTCGTGCGCCTGGTACGGTGGCGCCATGAGCGCGAGCACGACAAGCGGCAGGACGTCCGAGGCGCGGACGCGGCTGCTCTCCACGGCGACCCGCATCTTCTACACCGAGGGGATCCACTCGGTCGGCGTGGACCGGATCATCGAAGAGGCCCAGGTCACCCGGGCCACGCTGTACCGGCACTTCAAGGGCAAGGAAGAGCTCGTCGCCGCCTACCTGAAGCAGGCGGATCTGGGCATCCGGGGGCAGGTCGAGGCCGTCCGCGCCCAGGAGTTGTCGGCCCCCGACACGGTCCGCGCCGTCGCCCGCACGATCACCGAGGGCATTCGGTCCTCGGGCTTTCGCGGCTGCGCCTTCCTGAACGCCGCGGCGGAGTACCCCGACCCGTCGCATCCGGTCCACCAGGCCGTGCTGGCGCATCGCCATTGGTTCCTGGAAACGGCCGTCGAGCTGCTCGACCAGGCCGGCTGCACGCCCGCGGACGCGGCGGGCCGGCACTTCGTCATGCTCCGGGACGGCGCGATGGCCGCCGGTTGCCTCTTCGATCCCGTGCTCATCTCCGAGACCTTCCTGCACGGAGTCGAAGGCATTCTGCGTCCTGAATGAGGGCGGGCCGGCCGGGGCGCATGCCACGATGAAGGCATGAGTGACGAGCACGAGCGCCGCGGCCTGCTTGCCGACAAGACGCCGTTCCCCGACGGCCTCGACGAAAGGCTGCGGGACCAACTCACGTTTCTCGTCGAGGTGGATCAGCTCAAGACCGTCCTGCGGCAGTCGCCCCTGGCCGCGGCGGACCGCAGGGAGAACGACGCGGAGCACTCGTGGCACCTGGCGATGATGGTCGTCGTCCTCGCCGAGCACTCCGACCGGCCGATCGACGTCGGGCACACCGTCCAACTGGTGCTCCTGCACGACCTGGTGGAGATCTACGCCGGCGACACACCCCTGTACGACAGTGCCGCGGGCGAGGATCAGGAGGAGCGGGAGAGTGCCGCGGCCGACGAGCTGTTCGGCCTGCTTCCGGCGGACCAGGGTCGGCGCATGAGGGCACTGTGGGACGAGTTCGAGGAGCGGCGCACCCCTGAAGCGGCGTTCGCCAAGGCGATGGACCGGCTTCAGCCCCTCCTCCTCAACTGGATGGCGCGCGGCGGCACATGGCGCACCCCGGGCGTCACCGCCGACGACGTCCGCGCCCGCAAAGCCGTGATCGGGGAAGCCTCCGCGCCCCTGTGGCAGGCGGGGCAACGGCTCATCGACGAGGGCGAGGCACGCGGCTGGTCGAGGCCCGCCGAGCCCCGGTGAGTAAGGCCCGCTGTGTGCGGGGGCATCGGCGGGGGTGTGTCGAGCTCCTCGACGCCGAAGGGGCTATCGTGTCGGCATGTCAGCCGAGTTGATCCGTATCGTCTCCCGTTCGTCGCCGATGGCGCTGGCCCAGGTGGAGCGTGTCCGCGCCGAACTCGCCGCGCTGCACCCCGGGATCCGGACCGAGGTCGTGCCGGTCACGACCAGCGGCGACAAGTGGATGGGTGACCTGTCGAAGCTCGGCGGCAAGGGCGCCTTCACCAAGGAGGTCGACCGGGCGCTGCTCGACGGGCAGGCCGACCTCGCCGTGCACTGCCTCAAGGACATTCCGGCCGACAGGCCGCTGCCGGAGGGGTGCACGTTCGGCGCGTACCTCAAGCGGGACGACGTGCGGGACGCGCTGATCGACCCGGCGGGCCGCACCCTCGACGAGCTGCCCGAGGGCACCCGCGTCGGCACGTCCTCGGTCCGCCGCGTCGCCCAACTCGCCGCGTCCCACCCGCACTTGGAATGCGTCCCGATGCGCGGGAACGCCAACCGTCGCATGGAGAAGATGGCGGCGGGCGACGCGGACGTACTCCTCCTCGCGCTGTCGGGACTTGAGCGGATCGGGCGCACCGACGTCATCACGGAGGTCCTCTCGCCGGAGACGATCTGCCCGCCGATCGGCGCCGGGATCCTGGCGCTCCAGTGCCGCGAGGACGACACGTCGACACTGGAGGCGGTGACCGGTCTCGGCGACCGCGACACCTGGCGCGAGGCGACGGCCGAGCGCATGTTCCTGCACGTCCTCCAGGGCCACTGCAACTCACCGATCGCCGGATACGCACGCGCCGAGCGCTCCGGCGACCTGTCGCTGCGGGCCTGCGTCTTCACCCCCGACGGCAAGCGGGTGCTCAACGCGCAGGAGTGGGCGGGCCCGTTGGACCCGGCGACGCTGGGGATGTCGGTGGCGGTGGCACTGCTGCGGCAGGGGGCGCGGGAGCTGATCGACGGGATTCCGCACTGAGGGCCGAGGGCCTGACCGGCGGGTTTCCGCACTCAGGACCGAAGGCCTGACCGACGGGTTTCCGCACTGAAGACCGAGGCCCTGACCGGCGGGTTCTCCTGATCGCGTAACCTGTGGCACGGGTGTTCGGGCAGCACGCCGACCATGCGTCGCGGTCGTCCGTCGCACCCGGGTGCCCGTATGCCCATCAGGCGCCGGACGAGCGACCTGGAGGGTGAACGGTGATCAGTGCGACCGCGGTCGGGGGAGTGGCCCTGGTCGAACTGGGCATGGCCCTCACGCCGGGACCGAACATGATCCACCTCGCCTCCCGCGCGATCACCCAGGGACGCAGGGCGGGCCTGGTCAGCCTCAGTGGAACCGCCGTGGGCTTCGTGGCCTATCTGGTGGCCGCTGCCGCGGGACTGTCCGCGCTGTTCGCCGCCGTGCCGGTGGCGTTCCTCGTGGTCAAGCTCGCCGGGGCCGCGTACCTCGCCTACCTGGCCTGGAACATGCTCAAGCCCGGCGGCCGCTCGCCGTTCGCCCCGGCGGCGGACCTTCCTCCGGTCTCCGACGCCCGCCTGTTCTCGATGGGGCTGCTGACCAACCTGCTCAACCCCAAGATCGCGCTCATGTACGCCGCGCTGCTGCCCCAGTTCCTCGACCCGCACGCCGGGCCGGCCTGGGGGCAACTGCTCCAACTCGGTGGCGTACAGATCGTCGTGGGGATCACCGTGAACGCCCTGATCATGCTGGGCGCCGCACGGGTGTCGGGATTCCTGGCGTCCCGGCCCCGCGCCATGACCGCCCAAAGGTTCACGGCGGGCGGCCTGCTCGGCGTCTTCGCGCTGCGCACCGCGCTGTCCCGCACGCCTGTCTCCGGCTGAGCCCGCTCACTCGGGGCGTTCGTGCGCTCGTTGTCGTACGCGCCCGATGGCGGGCGCGCCCTGTGCCACGCCCGGGACCGTCTTCAGTGCACCAGCAACGCGACCGCGGCCGTCATCCGGTCCACGTAGAACTCCCTTGACGTTGCCTGGTACTTGAGGCCGATCGAGGTGCTGATGAGTGTCTGGGCGATGGGGACGGCGGCTTCTCGTGCCGACTCGTGGGCGATCGCGCTGGTCAGCATTTCCTCGAAGCGTCTCGGCGCCGTCGTCACGATTTCGCCGAGGAGGCGAGGGTTGTCCTCGATGACCGCCGTGATGTCGCCCGACAGCGGGCCGATGTAGCGGCCTGCCCACTGGTCGAACGCTTCCACGACGCGTTCCGGAAGGGGGCGGTCGGTGTCGGCCAGGATGCGTTCGATCGCGCTGATGTCCCGCTCCAGGGTCCGGGTGACCGCCGCACGGAACAGGTCCTCCTTCGAGGAGAAGAGGAAGTAGAGGCCCGGCCGGGAGATGTGCGCGGCCCGTGCCACTTCCTCCATCGAGGTCTTCCGGTATCCGAAGCGCGCGAACGTGGCCATGGCCGATTCCAGGACCAGGGTGCGGCGGTCGCCGTCGTCGGGGGAGGGGGCGGGGCTGCTCATGACGGTGAGCGTAGGACCGCTGAGCGAACTATACAAATCCAGTCCAGCGCGTATAGTCGGCCGCATGGATGCTCGCGCCCTCATCAGCACGCCCTTCACCGCTTCCAGCACCGCGGATGAGGTGCTGCGCGGCGTCGACCTCGCCGGTGTCCGTGCGGTCGTGACGGGGGCGTCCTCCGGGCTCGGGGCCGAGACGGCGCGTGCGCTGGCCGCCGCCGGGGCGGATGTGACGCTCGCCGTTCGCGACACGGTCGCGGGCGAGGCCGTCGCCGACAGGATCGCGAAGTCGGCCGTCGGGACACGACCTCGGGTCGCCCGGCTCGACCTCGCCGACAGGGCCTCCGTCGCGCGCTTCGTCGACACGTGGGACGGCCCGCTGCATCTGCTGATCAACAACGCCGGCGTGGTCACCGCTGGCCTCGAACGCACGCGGGAGGGCTGGGAGTTGCAGTTCGCGACGAACCATCTCGGTCACTTCGCGCTGGCCGCCGGGCTGCGTGGCGCACTGGCGCGGGGAGCGGCCGAACGTGACGGGGCGCGGATCGTCGCGGTCAGTTCCACGGCCCACATGCGTGCCGATGTCGACTTCGGCGACCTCCACTTCGAGCGCCGTGCCTACGATCCGCAGCTCGCCTACGCCCGGTCCAAGACGGCGAACTCGCTCTTCGCCGTCGAGGCGACCCGCCTCTGGGCCTCCGACGGCATCGTGGCCAACGCGGTGAACCCGGGCGGGGTCGCGACGGGACTGCAACGGAACTTCACGCCCGCACAGAAGGCGTCGCTCGACGCGGCCGAGGCCGCCGGCACCTTCACGTACAAGAGCGTCGAACAGGGGGCCGCGACGAGCGTCGTCGCGGCCGTCGCCCCGCAGTTCGCCCACGCCGGAGGCCACTACCTCGACGACGGGCAGGAGGCATACACGGTGCCGAACGACGCCGAACTCGCCCGCCACCCGCACGGCGTCAAGCAGTGGGCACTCGACCCTGCGAGTGCCGAGCGCCTCTGGGCCGTCTCGACCGACTTGGTTCGCTAAGGGCCGGCGCCCGGCGCGCGTACGGAGTTCGCGGGCAGCAGCTCGTAGAGGTACAGGTCGGCCGCGCCGCGCACCTCGGATGCGCGGCGGATGGGCGCGTCCCGTGTCTTCAGGATCCGCGGCTCCGCCGCTACCCTGCGCGGATGATCGACACCATCGACACCCGTATCCCCGAAGGGGACGAGCGGCGGATGCGTCTCGACGTCGAGAAGGGTGGCGTCGGGGTGCTCACGCTGTGTCGTCCGGCCAAGCTCAACGCCTGGAGCTGGGAGTCCAGTCGGCAGTTGGGTGTCATGGCCGACCGGATCCGGTTCGACGAGCGGATACGTGTCGTGCTGCTGCGCGCCGAGGGGAGGGCGTTCTGCGCGGGGATCGATGTGACCGCGCCCGGCGGGGGCATCGAAGGGGAGAGCGGGTCCGCGCGGCACCGGGCGTACTACGAGGGGATCCGGTGGGTGCACGAGCGGTTCGCCGTCTTCGCGCGGCTGCCGCAGCCCGTGGTCGCCGCCGTGCAGGGGTACTGCCTGGGCTTCGGGTTCGAGCTGGCGCTCATGGCGGACGTACGGATCGCGGCCGACGACGCCGTGTTCGCCCTGCCGGAGGCCCAGTTGGGGGTCGCGGTCGACGGGGGCGGGGATCTGCGGATCGCGCGCGAGGCGGGCGCCGGGTGGGCGAAGTTCCTCGCGCTGACCGGACGGCGGATCGACGCGGAGACCGCCCAACGGCTGAACCTCCTTCAACAGGTAGTTCCAGTCGGAGAGTTGGAGCGTGTCGCGCGCGACGTGGCCGCCGAGATCGCCGGGAACGCGCCGCTCGCCGTGCAGTCCGTCAAGCGTGACATCGACGCGTACGCCGACGCCGGCCTCGACGCGGCGCTCGACCGGGTCGCCATGAGCGCCGCGCTGACGCTCACCTCCGAGGACGCGACCGAAGGGTTCACGGCGAAGGCGCGGCGCAGGCCGCCGGAATACCGGGGCGCGTGAGATGTTCGCAAAGGTGTCGGCGGACCGCGTCGACGCCGCAGCGTCCGTCCCCGCCCGAAAGGTGACCATGACCACCGCACCCTTCGACCCCCGCACCCTCCTCGCCGAGAGCCGACTCGGCGTCCTCGCCACCCTCAAGGCCGACGGCCGGCCGCAGCTCTCGCCGGTCCAGCCGTTCTACGACCCCGCGACCGAGACGCTCTACGTGTCGATGACCGAAGGTCGCGCCAAGACCGCCAACCTGCGCCGCGACCCGCGCGCCGCACTGGAGGTGACCGCCTCCGACGGCCGGGCCTGGGCCACCGCCGAGGGCGCCGTGACGCTCGTAGGGCCGGGCACCGACCCCAAGGGACCGGAGGTCGAGGCGCTCGTCGAGTACTACCGCAAGGCGGCCGGTGAACACCCGGACTGGGACGAGTACCGGTCGGTGATGGTGTCCGACCGCCGGGTGCTGATGGCGATGGCCGTGGACCACGTGTACGGGCAGCGGCTCGGCTGACGCCGTCCGTCACCCGCCCTCGAACGGGCCGCGCCCCATCTGCTCCCGCACCGGCGTCACCGGCGCGCTGACCAGGCCGCGCCGCTGCCAGTTCGCGCCGTCCACCACCAGCGTGTGACCGCTGACGAAACGGGCGTAGGGAGAGGCGAGGAACGTCGCCGCCCAGCCCAACTCCCTTGGCGCGCCCACCCGGAGCGCGGGCTGGCGGGCGGCGGGGTCCTCGGCGCGGTCGAGGTTGTCGCGGATGTCGGGCGTCATGTCCTCGTGCGGCATGAGGCCCGGCACCAGACCGTTGACCTGGATCCCGTACGGCCCCCACTCCACGGCCAGCGTCTCCACCAGGTTCTTCACACCCGCCTTCGCCGCCGAACTGTGCGCGAAGCCGGGCCCGCCCGTCCACGCGTACGAGGCGCCGACGGCGATCACCGAGCCGGGTGTGCCCGCCGCGAGGTGGCGGCGCCCGAACTCGCGGGTCATGAAGTACGTACCGTTGAGCGTGATGTCGACGACCGAACGCCAGCCGTTCGGCGACAACTCCTCGGCCGGTACGGGGAAGTTGGCGGCCGCGTTGTTCACGAGGACGTCCGGGATCCGCCCGTGCGCCGCGAACGCCGCGTCGAAGACCTCCGTGATTCGCGCCGCGTCCCGGATGTCGCAGGTCGCCGCCGTGATCAGCCCGGCGCCCTCGATCGCCTGCAACTCCTCGCGCGCGGGCGCCAGATGCTCCGCCTTCCGGCTGACGATCATCACGCCGGCCCCGAGCCGCGCGAACTCCGCCGCGACGGCCCGCCCGAGCCCCGTACCACCCCCGGTCACCAGCACGAGCCGGCCGTCGTACGTGTCAGGGGGCAGCGCGGACGCGCCGAGCGGGGGAGGCGTGGGGAGGCCGCGAGGGGCGGGCGAGGAGTGCGTCATGGCGCACATGGATACCGCCTGAACGCTCAACCTTCCATGGTCTGACGGCAGTTCGGTACCGGTGGGTCCGGGAATCCCGGCGCCGGCAACACCGCGCTTGCTTCATCTATCGATTTTCGATAGATTCCCATCGCAATTCAATGGAAGAGTCAGGGTGGGTCATGGGGAAGTGGACCGTACGGGCCTTGCGCGCCGTGCTCGTGGTGGTGCTCGCGGGCACCGTGTTCGTACAGGTGTCGATGGCGTGGTTGTTGATCAGTGGCAGCGATCCGGAGGACGGGACGCTCCCGCTGACCGCGCTGCGCGTGATCACGATCCTGGGGATGGCGGCGGCCCAGGTCGCCCTGGTCTGCGTATGGCGGCTGGTGGCGATGGTGCGCCGCGGAACCGTGTTCTCGCACGCCGCCTTCCGGTACGTGGACGGGGTGATCGGCGCCATCGTCGCGGTCGGACTCCTGTGGTTCGCGGTCACCGCCGTCAACGCGCCCGGCCAGCGGGACGACCCGGGTGTCACGCTCATCATGGGCGGGATCGGCCTGGCCATCCTCGGGGTCGCGCTCATCGTGCTCGTCCTGCGGATGCTGCTCGCGCAGGCGGTCGCGCGCGACGTCGAGGCGACGGAGATGCGGGCCGAACTGGACGAGGTGATCTGATGCCGATCGTCGTCGACGTCGACGTGATGCTGGCCAAACGCAAAATGTCCGTCGGCGAACTGGCCGAGCGCGTGGGCATCACCCCCGCCAACCTCGCGGTCCTGAAGAACGGCCGCGCCAAGGCGGTCCGCTTCACGACACTCGCGGCACTCTGCGAGGTACTCGACTGCCAGCCGGGTGACCTGCTGCGGTGGGAGGGGCCCACCGGGCCCACCGGGCCTACCCGAGCCCGCTGACCAGGTGGTCGATGCGCGGCCCGTCGAGCAGCGAGTAGATCTGGACGACGCGGCCGTGGGAGATCACGAAAGCCATGATCGACACGGGTCGGCCGGCGGTGCGGACGACGACCGCCGGGCCGCCGTTCAGCGTGATGGGCTGGAAGGCGGCCTCCGGGACGGCGAACGCCGCCGCGCGCCGTGCCACGTTCTCCGGGCCGTGGATCGTGGCGGTCGCGGAGGGCCTGGTGGTCCCGCCGTCGGCGTGGAAGGTGATCTCGGGGTGCAGCAGGGCGACGAGCGTGTCGAGGTCGCCGTCGCGGGACGCCGCGAAGAACGCGTCGACCACGCTGCGTTGACCGGCCGGGTCGGCCTCGATCTCGGCCGGATCCACGGCGTGCACGCGTCGACGGGCACGGCTGGCGAGCTTGCGGGTGGCTTCGGTCGACTTGCCGAGGACGGCGGCGATCCCGCTGAACGACATCCCGAAGGAGTCGTGCAGCACGAATGCGAGGCGCTCGGCTGGCGTCAGGCTTTCGAGGACGATGTGCAGCGCCAAGGTGACCTGCTCGGCGAGCAGGGCCTGGTCCTCCGGGCCCAGTGCCTGGTCAGGGCGCACGCGGAGTTCGGGCCCGGTCGTGTCCGCGGGGCTCTCGGGGCGCGATGCTCGGGCTCTGAGTTTGTTGAGACATGTGCGTGAGACGACCGTGGTCATCCAGCCGTCGAGGTTGGCGATGGCGGCGGTGTCCGTCGCGCCGGGGCGGCTGAGGCGGACCCAGGCGTCCTGGACGGCGTCCTCGGCGTCGGCGCTGTTGCCGAGGATCCGGTGGGCCAGCGCCGTCAGCCGTTGACGGCTGTCCTCGAAGTGTCGGCCGAGCTGCTCGGCGGGGTCCATCGGTCACGTCCTCGTGTCGCGGGGTGTCAGTGCCTGTGACACGTGTACGACCGAGAACGTGACAGGAGCACGAAGTGACGGCCCCGAACCCATCACCAGCAACCCTAGATACCCGACAGCGACAGCGGCAACGACGACGGCGATCGGCGCTGCCCGCGTTGTGCCTGGCCGGGTTCGTGATCCAGCTCGACGTCACCATCGTCAACGTCGCCCTCCCGACCATCCAGCACGAGCTCGGGGCCGCCCCCGGCGCGCTGGAGTGGATCATCAGCGGTTACGCCCTCGGCCTTGCCGCGCTGATCCCCTTGATGGGCGCGCTCGGCGACCGGCTCGGCCACCGGCCCGTCCTGGTGGCCGGACTCGTTCTCTTCGGCCTCTGCTCCGTGGGAGCGGCGCTGGCCCCCGACCCGACGGCGCTCGTGGGCGCACGCGTCGGTCAAGGCGTCGGCGGAGCGGCCGTCCTGGCGCTCACCCTCGCCGTACTCACCGACACCTGTCCGCCGGAGCGGCGCGGTCACGCGATCGGCTGGTGGGCGGCGATCGGCGGCATCGGCTTCGGCGCCGGCCCCATCGTCGGAGGTCTGCTGCTGTCGGCCCTCGGCTGGTCAATGATCTTCTGGGTCAACCTCCCGGTCGTCGCCGTCACGGTCGTCCTGATCCTCCTGACGGTCCCGCGGGCCGCCCCGGCCTCCGAGGCGCGGCCGCTCGACGTGCCGGGGGTCGTGCTCGCGTCCGGGGGCCTGGCGGCCGTGACCTTCGGGCTGATCACCGCGACCGATGTCCCCTGGAAGCCGGTACGAACCCTCGTGCCGCTCGTCGTCGGTGGGCTCGTCCTCGCCGCGTTCGTGCGATGGCAACGCCGCGCCCGCGACCCCCTGGTGCCGAGAGCCGTGCGCGGCAACCCGGCGTTCATCGGTGCCTGCGTCATCTACTTCGCCAGTTACGTGGCCTTCAGCGGCACGCTCTACTACGTCACCCTGATGTTCCAGAACCTCCTCGGCTGGTCCGCTCTGCACACCGGCCTGTCGTGGCTGCTGATGAACGCCCCGTTCCTGATCTCCGCGCAGATGGCCGGCAAGCTCGCTCAACGCTTCACCGCGCGGGCCATCGTCAGCACGGGCTGTGCGGCCGGGGCGCTCGGTGTGGGCACGCTGAGCACCCTGACGCACTCAACTCCGTTCGCCGTGGCCGGCCTCGGGTACCTGGTCGCGGGAGTCGGCTTCGGACTGCTGGTGCCCGGGATCACCCACGTGGCCATGCACGACGTCTCCGCGTCCGTCGCGGGGGCCGCCTCGGCGGTGTTGAACTCCTCCCGCCAGCTCGGCACCGCCGTGGGGCTCGCGCTCGTCGGCGCCATCGGAGCGGCGGCGACCCACCGCAGCTGGGCGTCTTCGCGCTTCGGTGCCACGCAAGCCGCCTCCCGCTCCATCGCCACGGGAGACCTTCACGCCGTGCCCTCCCCGATGCGGCCGCGGCCCGCGACGCGTTCGAGGCGGGGTATCACGTAGCCCTCGGAATCTGTGCGGTGAGCCTCGTCTTCGCCGTGTGGCGAGCCGCATCTCCGGTGCGCAGGGGACGCCGGGAGCCCTGAGGGAATCACGCGCCCGCCGCCTCCCGGCGTGCCCGCGCCGCGGCCACCGCCCGCTCGCCCTCCGGCGAGAACACCCCGGATCGGCGGCGGGCCACCTCGCGCGCCAGGTCCGCGTTCAGCAGCTGCCCATGGATCGTGACGCCCGCCCGGTAGCCCGCGCTCGCCGCGTTGACGACCTGCTCCGCGGGGCCGGTCGCGTTTCCCACCGCCCACACGCCCGGCACGCTGGTCAGCCCGGTCGGGTCCACCTCGACGAACGGCCCCGCCGGTGTCTCCTTCGTCCGGGCCCCGAGCCCGCTCAGCAGGGAGTCGCGCGGCACCATCACCGTCGGCACGACGAGCACGGAACGCGCGAACACCCGACCGCCCTCAAGGCGTACGCCCGTCAGCCGGTCGTCCGTCACCTCGATGCCGTCGACCTTGCCGCTCACGACGCTCACCCCGGCCGCGGCGAGCGTCTGCCAGTGCTCGTCCGGGAGGTCGTCCTCGTCCGCGCCGTTCAGGAACAGCGTGACGTCGGGGGAGAGGCCGCTGAAGAGGAGGGCCTGGTGGATGCCCGTCGCCTTGCGGTACAGGACGGCGATGGGCTGGTCGCGCACCTCGTAGCCGTGGCAGAACGGGCAGTGGATCACGTCGTCGCCCCAGCGTTCGGCGAGGCCGGGGATGTCCGGGAGCTCGTCCACCAGGCCGGTGGCGACGATCAGGCGGCGGGCGTGCACCCTGCCGCCGTCCGCCAGGGTCACCTCGAACTCGCCCGACCCGTCCGGCTCGGCCGCCGTCACCCGGTCCCGCACCAGCTCCACGCCGTACGAGGTGACCTCGCGCCGCACCTCCGCCAGGAACTGGGCGGGCGGCACGCCGTCCCGCGAAGGGAAGCCGTGCATGTGGGCGGCCGGTGCGTTGCGGGGTTCGCCCGCGTCCACCACGAGGACCGAACGGCGCGAGCGGCCCAGGATCAGTGCGGCCGTCAGGCCCGCCGCCCCGCCGCCGACGATCACGACCTCGTACGCGTCCTGCTTGCAGTGCGTGGTGCTGTGCCTGTCGCTGTGCGTGTTGTTCTGCGTGTTGCTCTGCATGGGGACCACCTCGGGAGTGCGCGTACGCGGGAACCTCTTGAATCCGAAGGTGCACCCGTGCCTGCCGGATTGACAAACAAGCTTGCCGAAACTGCAATGGATCCATGAATCGGCAAGGTCACCAGCACCAGAACCAGCACCAAGACCAGCACGAGGGCGAGCAGTCCGAGGACGCGAACATGGACGCCGTCCTGTCCGGCGTCGGACCCCGGCTGCGTGCGCTGCGCAAGGACCGCGGTGCCACCCTGTCCGGGCTCTCCGAGACCACCGGCATCTCCGTGAGCACGCTGTCCCGCCTGGAATCGGGCCTGCGCAAGCCGAGCCTGGAGCTGCTGCTGCCCATCGCCCGCGCGCACAAGGTGCCGCTGGACGAGCTGGTCGGCGCCCCGCCCGTGGAGGACCCGCGGGTGCAGGCGAAGCCGATCATGCGGGGCGGCCGGACCATGATCCCGCTGACGCGGAAGCCGGGCGGGCTCCAGGCGTACAAGGTGATCGAGCCGCAGCGCAGGCTCGAACCCGAGCAGAAGACGCACGAAGGCTACGAGTGGCTGTACATGCTGTCCGGGAAGCTCCGGCTGCTGCTCGGCGAGCACGACGTGGTGCTGGAGCCGGGAGAGGCCGTCGAGTTCGACACGCGCGTGCCGCACTGGTTCGGGTCGACGGGGGAGGGCCCGGCCGAGTTCCTGGTCCTGTTCGGCCCGCAGGGCGAGCGCATGCACGTACGCGCGCGGCCCGCCCGGAAAAAGAACTAGCCGCCACCGCGCCCGCGGACTGCCATCCCATCCCTCCGGGGCATTCACAGATCGGCAAGCGACCGCTTAGTATGCGGCCGAACCCGGTTTGACGAAGCAGTCCCGTGGAGGCTCCGCATGCAGGCATGGCAAGTGCACGAGAACGGCGAGCCGAGCGAGGTGATGCGCCTCGAAGAGGTGGAGCGTCCCGAGCCCGGTGAGGGGCAGGTTCTGCTCAAGGTGCGCGCCGCCAACATCAACTTCCCGGACGCCCTGCTGTGCAAGGGGCAGTACCAGGTGACCCCGCCGCTGCCGTTCACCCCGGGCGTGGAGATCTGCGGCGAGACCGAGGACGGCCGCCGCGTCATCGCCAACCCCACGCTGCCGCGCGGCGGCCTCGCCGAGTACACGGTCGCCGACGCGAAGTCCCTGCTGCCCGCGCCCGATTCGCTCGACGACGCCGAGGTCGCCGCCCTGCACATCGGCTACCAGACCGGCTGGTTCGGCCTGCACCAGCGCGCCCACCTCCAGGAGGGCGAGACGCTGCTCGTGCACGCCGCCGCGGGTGGGGTCGGCAGCGCCGCCGTGCAGCTCGGCAAGGCCGCGGGCGCCCGCGTCATCGGCGTCGTCGGCGGTCCCGAGAAGGCGAAGGTCGCGGCCGAACTGGGCTGCGACGTCGTGATCGACCGGCGCTCCGAGGACGTCATCGCCGCCGTGAAGGAGGCCACCGGCGGCCGCGGCGCCGACGTCATCTACGACCCGGTGGGCGGCGACGCCTACCGGCAGTCCACGAAGGTCGTCGCCTTCGAGGGCCGCATCCTCGTCATCGGCTTCGCGTCCGGTGCCATCCCGACCGCCGCGCTCAACCACGCGCTCGTGAAGAACTACTCGATCGTCGGGCTGCACTGGGGTCTGTACGCCACCAAGAACCCGAAGCTCATCCCGCACTGCCACCAGAAGCTCACCGAGCTGGCCGCGTCCGGCGCCATCAAGCCCCTCGTCAGCGAGCGCGTCGACCTGAGTGACGCCGCGTCCGCCGTGCAGCGCGTCGCCGACGGGGTCACGACGGGCCGCGTCGTGGTGGTACCGGGCCTGAACGTCCGTCAGCAGGAAGGAGCCGGCGCATGACCGTCGATGCCGCTCAACTTCGCGCGAAGACCCAGGAGTTCCTCGCCGCGCACCCGCCCGCCACCACGCCCCGCGAGGACTTCCTCAGCGCCCGCTTCGACGCCGGGCTCGCCTGGGTGCACTACCCCGAGGGCCTCGGCGGCCTCGACGCGCCGCGCGCCCTCCAGGCCGTCGTCGAGGCCGAACTGACGGCGGCCGGCGCCCCGGACAACAACCCGCGGCGCAACGGCATCGGGCTCGGCATGGCCGCCCCCACCATCCTCCGCTACGGCACCGACGAGCAGAAGAAGCGCTTCCTCAAGCCGCTCTGGGTCGGCGAGGAGATCTGGTGCCAGCTGTTCAGCGAGCCGGGCGCCGGGTCCGACCTCGCCGCGCTCGGCACGCGCGCCGTCCGCGACGGCGACACCTGGGTCGTCAACGGCCAGAAGGTGTGGACGTCCAACGCGCACAACGCCCGCTTCGCGATCCTCGTCACCCGCACCGACCCGGACGTGCCCAAGCACAAGGGCATGACGTACTTCGTGTGCGACATGACCGACCCCGGCGTCGAGGTCCGGCCGCTGCGCCAGATCACCGGCGAGGCCGAGTTCAACGAGGTGTTCCTCTCCGACGTCCGCATCCCCGACGCCCACCGGCTCGGCGAGGTCGGCGACGGCTGGCGGGTCGCCCAGACCACCCTCAACAACGAGCGCGTCTCCATCGGCGGCATGCGCGTGCCGCGCGAGGGCGGGCTCGTCGGCATCGTCGCCAAGACCTGGCGCGAGCGCCCCGAGTTGCGCACCCACGATCTGCACCAGCGGCTCGTCAAGCTGTGGGTCGAGTCCGAGGTCGCCCGCCTCACGTCCGAACGGCTGCGCCAGCAGCTCGTCGCCGGACACCCCGGTCCCGAGGGCGCCGGCATGAAGCTCGGCTTCGCCCGCCTCAACCAGGAGATCAGCGGCCTGGAGGTCGAACTCCTCGGCGAGGAGGGGCTGTTGTACGACGACTGGACCCTGCGGCGGCCCGAGATCGTCGACTTCGCGGGCCGCGAGGCCGGTTACCGGTACCTGCGCGCCAAGGGCAACAGCATCGAGGGCGGGACGAGCGAGATCCTGCTGAACATCGTCGCCGAGCGCGTCCTGGGCCTGCCGTCCGAGCCGCGCACCGACAAGGACGTCGCCTGGAAGGACCTCGCCCGATGACCCCGTCGACCACCACCGCGAACACCGAGCCCGACCTTCTCTACTCCGAGGAGGAGGAAGCGCTCCGCTCGGCGGTCCGCGACCTGCTCACCGACCACTGCGACGCCACCGAGGTCCTCGCCCGCGTCGAGACGGACGAGCCGCACGACCGCGAGCTGTGGAAGAACCTCGCCGAGACGATGGGCCTCGCCGGTCTCCTCGTCCCCGAGGACAAGGGCGGCCAGGGTGCCTCGCACCGCGAAGCGGCCGTCGTGCTGGAGGAGTTGGGGCGCGCCGTCGCCCCGGTGCCGTACCTGACCAGCGCCGTCATCGCCACGGAAGCACTGCTCGCGTGCGAGGGCGACGAGGCGGCCGCCGTGCTGGCCTCCCTCGCCTCGGGGCGGTCCATCGGTGTGCTCACCGTGCCGCTCTCGGCCACGCCCGGGCAGGACTTCAGGGACGTACGGGAAGAGGGCGGCGCGCTGACCGGGCGCGTCACCGGCGTCGCGGACGCGGGCACCGCCGACGTGTTCCTCGTGCCCACCGCGAGCGGCCTGTTCGCGGTCGACGCGGGTGCCGAAGGTGTCACGGTCGAGGCGCAGGTGTCGCTGGACCGAACCCGTCCGCTGGCGGTCGTGACGTTCGCCGGGGCCGCCGGGCGGCTGCTCACCGGGAGCGCGGCGACGGCCGTGCGGCGTGCGCTGCGCGCCGGGGCCGGGCTGCTCGTGTCCGAGCAACTGGGGCTCGCCGACTGGCTGTTGACGGAGACCGTGCGCTACACGAAGGAGCGCAACCAGTTCAACCGGCCCGTCGGCTCCTTCCAGTCGCTCAAGCACCGCCTCGCCCAGCTCTGGCTGGAGACCGTCAACACCCGGGCCGCCGCCCGCAACGCGGCCGACTCGCTGGCCAACGGCAGTGACGACGCGGACATCGCGGTCGCCGTCGCCCAGGCGTACGCCGCGCCCGTCGCGGTGCACGCCGCCGAGGAGGCGCTCCAGCTGCACGGCGGCATCGGCATGACGTGGGAGCACCCGATCCACCTGTACCTCAAGCGCGCCAAGGCCGACTCGATCGCGCTCGGCACGGCGGGCAGGCACCGGGAGGAACTGGCCGAACTGGTCGACCTGCGCGCCCCCTGAGCCACGGCCCGCGCACACACAACTTCACAGCCGGGTTTTACCTCTCCTTGAGGAGATGACATTATTGCGACCTATTCGCAATAACTGTCGATCTTGAATAGGGGTGGGTGGCGTGGCACGTCCCGTACGCAGGGGCGCCATAACAGGGGCAGCGGTCACCGCACTGGCGGTGACCGCTGCGGCGTGCGCGGCGCCGGACGACGGCGCCAAGAGCGGTGCGGCCAAGGGCAGGGCCGTCGTCGGCATCGCCTACGAGCCCGACAGCCTCAGCCCGCTCCTCGGCTACGGCAAGGACGGCAACTCCAAGATCTTCGACGGACTGCTGACCCACGACGCCGACATGAAGCTCAAGCCCGCGCTCGCGGCGAAGCTGCCGAAGGTCACCGACGGCGGCCGCACCTACACGTACGAGCTGCGCGACGGCGTGAAGTTCAGCGACGGCAAGCCGTTCACCTCCAAGGACGTCGTCTTCACGTACGAGACCATCCTCGACGAGCAGACCAACAACGCCTCGAAGACCGAACTGGACGCGGTGAAGGACGTCGAGGCGAAGGGCGACGACACCGTCGTCTTCCACCTCAAGTACCCCTACGCGCCGTTCGCCGAGCGCACCGTCCTGCCCATCGCCCCCGAGCACGTCGCGGGCCGACAGGACGTGAACAACGGCCGGTTCACGACCAGGCCCATCGGCACGGGCCCGTACGAGCTGGTGAAGTGGTCCAAGGGCGAGAAGCTCGTCTTCAAGGCCAACCCCGGCTACTGGGGCGGCGCGCCGAAGATCAAGAACTTCACCATGGCGATCATCAAGGACGACGACGTGCGCGCCACCCGGCTGCGCTCCGGCGACCTCGACGGCGCCATCCTGCCGCCCAACCTCGCCAAGACCTTCAAGGCGGACGCGGCCAAGAAGACGTACGCCGCGAAGACCTTCGACTACCGCGTCGTCACCCTGCCGACCGGCAACAAAGTGGCCGGTGACGCCGCGGTCCGTCGCGCCCTCGACATCGGCGTCGATCGCAAGGCGATGGTCGGCCAGATCCTGGAAGGCGCCGGCAAGGCGGCCTACGGTCCCGTGCCCACGGACAGCCCCTGGTTCACGAAGGGCACCGAGCGCGAGCACGACCTCACCCAGGCCAAGAAGGTCCTCGACCAGGCGGGTTGGAGGACCGGCGCTGACGGGATCCGCACCAAGGAGGGCGTCCGCGCCGCCTTCCCGCTCTGGTACCTCACCGGCGACAAGCTCCGCCAGGACCACGCCCTCGCCTACGCCTCCGACGCCAAGAAGCTCGGCATCGACATCAAGGTCGAGAGCGGCACCTGGGAAGTCATCATGCCCCGCATGCCCAAGGACGCCGTCCTCGCCGGCGGCGGCGCACCCGCCGACCCCGACTTCGACCAGTACTCGCTGCTCAAGTCCTCCCTCGCGGGCGACGGCTTCAACAACATGGCGCACTACGACAACAAGAAGGTCGACGCCGCCCTGGAGGACGCCCGCCGCACCGACGACAAGGCGAAGCGGCAGGCCGCGTACGACACGATCCAGCGTGAACTCGTGAAGGACCCCGGATACACCTTCCTCACCCACATCGACCACCTCTACGTCGTCGACAAGAAGTTCGGCGACCTCTCCACGCAGGTCGAACCGCACGACCACGGACTGGCCTCCGGTCCGTGGTGGAACGTGGAGGACTGGAAGGCATGAGCAGGCGGCTCCCCTGGGGGCCGATGGCGCGCCTGACGGGCCGGCGGATCGTGTTCGCCGTGCCCGTCCTCGCCGCCGTCACCTTCGGCGTGTTCGCGATCGCCGCGGCCTCCCCCTTCGACCCCGTCAAGGCGTACGCGGGCACCGCCGGGCTCACCGCGTCACAGGAGAACCTCGACCAGCTGCGGGTCAACCTCGGCGTCGACCAACCCCTGTTCTCCCGCTGGTGGGACTGGCTGACGTCCGCGTTCACGGGCGACCTCGGCGACTCGGCCGTCATGCGGCAACCGGTCGCGCAGGTGATCGGGGAGCGGCTCGGCTGGTCCGTGCTCCTCGCCGCCACCGCGTTCCTCGTCGCGGTCGTCCTCGGCACGCTCCTGGGTGTGCTGGCCGCGCGCCGCCAGGGCGGCCGGCTCGACCGGGCGATCACCTCCCTCGCGTACACCCTGGAGGCCGCGCCCCCGTTCTGGCTCGGGCTGCTCGCCGTATGGCTGTTCGCGCTGAAACTCGGCGTGCTGCCGGCCGGCGGCCTGACCGACACCGGCTCGTCGACCGTCACCGCCGGACAGGTCCTCTCCCATCTCGCCCTGCCCGCCGCCGTGTTGGCGATCTCGCAGCTGCCGTGGTTCATCCTGTACGTCCGTCAGGGCGTCGGCGACGCGCTCGACGAGGACCCCGTGCGCGGGGCCAGGGCCCGCGGACTCGCCCCGCGCACCGTCCTGTTCGGGCACGCACTGCGCTCCGGGACACTGCCCGTGCTCACGCTCATCGGCTCCCGGGTGCCCGAACTCATCACCGGGGCACTGCTCGTGGAGACCGTGTTCAGCTGGCCGGGCATCGCCGCCGCGACCGTGCAGGCGGCCACGTCCGTCGACTTCCCGCTGCTCGCCGCCGTCACCGTCCTCGCGACGCTCGCCGTGCTGGCCGGGAACTGGGCCGCCGATCTCCTGTACGGCATCGCCGATCCGAGGGTGGGCTTCGATGGCTGACCTGACCCTTTCCTGGCTCACACACGGGATGCGGCGCCGCTCCACGCGCGCATGGCGCATCCGCACGTCCGCGGTGATCGTGACCGTGGTCGTCCTCGCCGTGCTGCTCGTGCCGCCGCTCACGCAGCTCGACCAGCAGGCCGTCGACCTGGCCGCGAAACTCCAACCGCCCACCTGGGCGCACCCGTTCGGCACCGACGACGTCGGCCGCGACCTGCTGCTGCGCAGCGTGTACGGGCTCCGGGTCTCGCTGCTCGTCGGCGTGGTGGCCGCCGTCGTCGCGACCGTCATCGGCACCGCCGTCGGGGCCCTCGCGGGCGCGCTCGGCGGCTGGGTGGACCGGGGCGTGATGCGCGTCGTGGACACGTTCTCGTCCGTGCCGCACCTGCTGCTCGGCATCTTCATCGTGGCGATGTTCCGGCCGGGCGTATGGCCGGTCGTGATCTCGGTGGGCCTGACGCACTGGCTGTCGACGGCCCGCATCGTGCGCGCGGAAGTACTGTCGCTGCGCTCGCGCCCCTACGTGGACGCGGCGATCTCCGGCGGAGCCTCACGGTGGCGGGTGACGGCCAGACACCTCCTGCCCGGCGTCCTGCCGCAGGCCGCGCTCGCGGCGGTGCTGATGGTCCCGCACGCCATCTGGCACGAATCCGCCCTGTCCTTCCTCGGCCTGGGGCTCCCCACCCACCAGGCGAGCCTCGGCACGCTCGTCCAGACGGCCCGCGGCTCGCTGCTCGCGGGCGACTGGTGGCCGACCCTCTTCCCCGGCCTGTTCATCATCGTGCCGACCCTCGCCATCGCGGGCCTCGCGGGCGCCTGGCGCGAACGGCTCAACCCGCGCCGCCGATCGGAGCTGACCCTGTGACCACGGTGCTTGCGGTGGACGACCTGTCCGTACGGTTCCGGATGCGCGACGGCGCGTACGTACGGGCCGTCAGCGACGCCTCGTTCGAGCTGAGGGCGGGGGAGTGCCTGGCCCTCGTCGGCGAGAGCGGCTGCGGCAAATCGGTGCTGGCCTCCGCGCTCCTCGGCCTGCTGCCGCGGAACGCCGAGACGGCCGGCGCGGCGCGCCTCGGCGACCTCGACCTGATGGCGGCCGACGAGGCGACGCTCGCGCGCACGGTACGCGGCCGCCGGATCGGCCTGGTGCCGCAGAGCCCGGCCGCGCACCTCACCCCGGTCCGCACCGTGCGCTCCCAACTGGCCGAGACGCTTCGGCAGTTGACGGGCGCGCCGCGCCGCGGGCCGCGGCTGGAGGAAGCCGTCCGGCAGGCCGCCGAACGGGCCGCCTTCCCGCTCGACCACCTCGACCGCCACCCCCACGAACTCTCCGGCGGACTCGCGCAGCGCGCCGCGACCGCGCTCGCCCTCGTCGGGGACGCGCCGCTGCTCCTGGCCGACGAGCCGACCACCGGCCTCGACCGCGACCTCGTCGAGCGCACCGTCGACGAACTGCGCCGCCACATCGGCACCGACCGGGCGCTGCTGCTGATCACGCACGACCTCGCGGCGGCGGAACGGATCGCGGACCGGGTGGCGGTGATGTACGCGAGCCGCATCGTCGAACTCGCCGACGCGGACGCCTTCTTCGGGACGCCCGGCCCCCGCCACCCGTACGCCCGTGGCCTCCTGAACGCGCTGCCCGACCGCGAGTTCACCCCGATCCCCGGGATGCCGCCGGAACTGAGCGCGCTGGGGGAGGGCTGCGCGTTCGCCGCGCGCTGCACACGCGCCGACGCCGTGTGCGGGGCACTGCCGACGCTCACGGGCGGTGTGGCCTGCCACCACCCTGTACCGGCCCACCAGGAGGCCACCCGTGCTTGAACTGCACTCCATCACCGCGGGCTACGACCGGCGCGCCCCGGTCATCCGTGACGTGACCCTGACCGTCCGCCCCGGCGACAGCGTCGGACTCCTCGGCCCCAGCGGCTGCGGAAAGTCGACCCTCGCCCGCGTCGCGGCGCTGCTGCACGCCCCGGACGCCGGCCGCGTCGTCATCGACGGTGAGGTGGCCGACGGCTGGCGCCACCGCGCCCCGCGCGCGCAGCGCACCGCCTTCGGCGTCGTCTTCCAGCAGCCCCGTCTGTCCGCCGATCCGCGCCTGCGCCTGGCCGACCTGATCGCGGAGCCCTTGCGCGCGAACCGGGCCGAACACGCGGACCGCGTACGGGAACTGGCCGACACGGTGGGCCTGTCCACCGGCCTCCTGAACCGCCGCCCCCACGAGGTCAGCGACGGCCAGCTCCAACGCGCCTGCCTCGCCCGCGCCCTCACCCTGCGCCCCCGCTGGCTGATCTGCGACGAGATGACCGCGATGCTCGACGCGTCGACCACGGCCGCGCTGGTGGGCGTGGTCGAGGACTACCGGCGGGAGACCGGGGCGGGGCTGCTGGCCGTGGGGCACGACCGGGTGCTCCTGGAGCGGTGGTGCGGGCGGACGGTGGAATGGGGCGAGTTGACGGGCACGTAGACGCGCGCCCGGTCGCTCTACGAACTACGAGGTGGTCACGCGGGCGAGCGCGCCGATCTCCAGCGCCGTCCACAGGGCGCAGTCCGGCCCGACGGCGATGCCGTGCGGTTCGGAGTTCGGGGTGGGGAGGTCGTGGACGGTGATCGAGCCCTCAGGGGTGATCGTGCCGACGCGGTTGGCGCCCCATTCGGTGAACCAGGCGGTGCCGTCGTCGTCGACCGTGACCGCGTGCGGGCGGGCGGTGCGGTCGGGCAGCGGGAACTCGGTGATCCGGCCGTCCGGAGTGATCCGGCCGATCTGCCCGGCGGCGATCTCCACGAACCACAGTGCCCCGTCGCGCCCCGCGGCGATGCCCACGGGCGCCGCCGCCTCCGTCGGCAGGGGATGGAGGGTGATCGCGCCGTCCATGCCGATCCGGCCGATGGCGTTCGCCTGGTTGAGGGTGAACCACATCGCGTCGTCGGCACCGGCCGTGATCGCCGAGGGGAAGGCCCCGGAGGCCGGCAGGGGGAACTCGGTGATGTCACCGTCCACCGTGATCCGGCCGATCCGGTCGGCCGCCGTCTCGGTGAACCACAGCGCCCCGTCGGGGCCCGACGCGATCCCGAACGGACCGGAGCCGGCCGTGGGCACGTCGAACGCGGCGACGTGGCCGTCCACCGTGATCCGCCCGATCCGGTCCGCCCGGTACTCGGTGAACCACAGGGCACCGTCCGGTCCCGGGGTGATGACGGTCGGCCCGCAGTCGGGGTCGTCGAGGCGGTGGCGCGTCGGCTCCTCGCCCGGGACGAGCCGGCCGATCTCGCCGCTGTGCACGAGGGTGAACCACAGGGCGCCGTCCGGGCCCGTGGCGAGGGCGTAGGGACCGGCCGCGCTGTCGGCCACCGTGCGCTCCTCGATGGAGGGGTGGCGGGCTACGTGGGTCAAAGGGGCTTCTCCAGACCGTGTTGGGTGGCGGTGCGGGACGGCGGTCCTCTGTGGGACCTCCGTGGGATCTCGCCGCAAACCTACGACGAACGTAAAGTCGGCCCGGCCTGTTGGAGGGATTTCGCGGCCCTGTCCGGACCCGGCCGCTGTCGGACCGGCTTGTGGCCGGTCGGCCGCTACGTGGCCCGTTCGATCTCGGCCACCAGCGTCTGCGCGTCGCGCCGCAGCCGGGGCCGGAGTCGCTCCCACGACTCCTCCGCCTCACCCAGGTACACGGCACGCGCGTGCGCCAGCGCCGCGCGGTCCTCCTGCGGGAGCCGGGCGAGGGCCCAGTCCGCCGCCGCGTCCTTCGCCAGGATCTCCCCGGTGGCGAGGGTGGCCCAGACGCGGGCCAGCGTCAGGAGCACATTGCGGGTGTCCGTCTCCGACTCGTCGAGGAGCGCCGGGATCCCGGCCACGGTCGCGCGGCGCACATCGGCCGCCGGAACCGGTTCGAGCAGTTCGCCGGCAGGCGGCCCGAGCAGGGCGACACCGCGCTGCCGCACCATCGTGACCAGCAGCGCCAGGTCCTCGTCCCGCTCGGGGCCGGGCGTCTCCCCGCGCTCGTACGCGTCCCGCAGCCACTCGCCGTACTGGAACTCCCGCCTCGGCGGGAACCGCCAGGGCCGCACATCCGCGAGCCGTACGAGCGTCAACTCCACCGGACGACGGTCCGGGTCGTGCGCCGCACCCTGCCCCGACACCTCCATGAGCGCGGCGACGAGGCGTGCGCGCTGCCGGTGTGACGTGGGTGCGCCGGTCACGGCGAACACGTCCACGTCGCTGTGCGGGCGCAGGCCGCCGGAGACCGCCGAGCCGTAGAGATACGCGGCCACCAGATCCGGCCCGAGCACCTCGCCCAACGTCTCCACCACGCACTCCGCCTGGCGCACGGCCCGCTCCCTTCGCTCGCCGTCGATCTTCCGCTCCTGCGCCATCATGCACGCCGGTGACCTTCGGTGCGGGGTGGCCCCGCGGTGAACCGGGGGTGCCGGTCGCGCCAACTCCTGTCCCAGCTCTGCCGGTTCATGACCCGCGCCCCGCATACTCGCCGTGTCCCACCGGCCCACCACGGGAGGCACACATGGCCCCGACCACCCGCCGCAGAGCCCTCGGCACCTTCGCCGCCGCGCTCGCCGTCGGTGTCACCATCCCCGGCCTGGCGCAGGCCGCCGGGTCCAAGCGCGGTCCCGCGCCGCTGCGGCGCGCGCACGCCCACAACGACTACGAGCACCCGAGGCCCCTGTTCGACGCCCTCGACCAGCGGTTCAACAGCGTCGAGGCCGACGTCTACCTCGTGAACGGCGACCTCCTCGTCGCCCACGACCCCGTCGATCTCGACCCCTCGCGCACCCTGACCTCCCTCTACCTCGCCCCGCTCGCCGCCCGTGTGAAGGCCAACCACGGTGCGGTGTACCGGGGGTGGCGCACCCCGCTGCAACTCCTCGTCGACATCAAGACCGACGGCGCGGCGACATACCTTGAGCTCGACCGCCAATTGCGCCGCTACGGCCGCCTCTTCACCACGTACGACCACGGGCGCGTGCGCGACGGTGCCATCACCGTCGTCGTCTCCGGCGACCGGGCCGCCCGCCCGCCGATGGAGGCGCAGACCAGGCGCAGCGCCTTCTACGACGGCCGCCTCACCGACCTCGGCAGCCCCGCGCCCGCCTCGTTCGTGCCGCTCATCAGCGACAACTGGACCAATAACTTCACCTGGCTCGGCAGCGGGCCCATCCCGGCCGCCGAGCGCGACAAGCTGCGCGGGATCGTCGGCGCCGCCCACGCCCGCGGCCAGCGCGTCCGCTTCTGGGCGACACCCGACGTCGCCGGTCCCGAACGCGATGCCGTCTGGAGCGAGTTGGTGGCGGCGGACGTCGACCACCTGAACACCGACGACCTCGCCGGGCTGCGCGCCTTCCTGGAGACGCACGAACGGTGACCGGCTGTTAACACCCGTTCGGGGGACAGGTCATGCCCCGGTCGGCGCCCTCCGCTGCGTCACACTTGCGGCCGATAGCCACGGTGTTGACGTGGCGGAGGAGGTTCGGCGATGTCTCTGTCCATTTCCGTCGTGCTGTTGCTGCTCATCGTCGCGGTGATCTTCCTGCGCAACGGAGCCATGAAGTTCTCGCACGCGCTCGTCTGCGTCCTGCTCGGCTTCCTGCTCGCGGGCACCGACGCGGCGCCGACCATCCACGACGGCATCACGTCCACCGCCGGGCTGGTCAGCAGCCTGAGCCCATGAGTCAACCGGCACAGCACGCCGGTCAATTGAAGGTTCTGGACATCGCGCGGACCGCATCGCGGCGCCGCGCTACTTCGTGGCCGAGAACACCCCGATCCCGTTCGCGACGGCGCGCTCCGGTGGGTCGCTCGGGTGGTTGCGGACCGAGACCGTAGAGGCGCCGGGGGCGCGTGCCACGAGGGTCGATGAACCGCCGCCGTCCAGGCTGAACGCGTCGTCCGAGCCCAAGGACCGCATCGTGGCGGCGACTTCGGTCATCGACATGCCGGTACGGTAGGCGGGAGCGCCGTCCAGGGCCAGCAGGATCAGCTCGTGTCCGGAGTCCCCGATGCCCGCCGCCGTGCGCACCGCCGACGTCGTCGCGTCCAGACCCGGCAGCGGCGCGCCGTCGCGCAGTACCGGATAGCCGCCGACCGCGAAGCGGTACGGGATGTGCGAGCGGGCGGCGACGAGCCGGTGATGGACCGCGACCGGCTCACCCTGCGACAGCTTGCGCAGCCACTGCGCGCCGGCCTCCCTGCCGACCAGAACCGTCGAACCGGCCGCTATGGGCCCGCTGCCGGGAGTGTCGGCCGACGACACGACCCGCCCGTGCCGCACCGTCACCTCGTACGTGTCCGTGCTGCACGGAGCCGCCCGCTGGGTGTCCGTGCCACAGGTGGCCCGCACCCGCGACACGCTGCCCCAGTCGGACGTGAACGCCCCCACCGAGCCGACCGGCAGCGCGTACTGGTTGAGCCCGCCCAGCGGCAACCGGTCGTCCGGGGTGCGTACCGAGCCGTCGAGGTCCAGGGTGTCGAGGCGGGCCCGCCGGTCGACGCCGACGCCGAGGACGTCCCGGGTGGAGGTGTCCGGCGGGAGGGCCGGGCCGAAGCGCTGCCCGTCCGGCACGGCCGCCTTGAGCGTGTGCCCGCTCGCGATGGCCGGGCCCACGGAGGCGCCGGTGGCCTCGACGCCCGGATGCTGGCTCTCCGTGATGTTGAAGAAGTCCCCGTTGACCCCGCCGACGGCGCCGGCCGCGTCGGACATCGAGGAGACGGTGGCGCGGGCCCCGACGGCGCCGGGGTGCAGGAGGTCGACCCGCACGTGCGGGTCGGTCAGATCGACGGTGAGGACGTGGGCGTGTGCGGTGCCCTTGGCGGCGGGGACGTCGAACTCCGTGTAGGTGACGCCAGGGGCGACCCGCTCGCCCGAAGCCGCGCCGGCCGGTGCCGCACCCGTCAGGGCGGCACCGGCCAGCATCGAAGCGACCCCCAGGGCCGCAAGGACTCTTCTGCCTCGCTTGCCAACTCTCGTCTGCATGCGGGGAGTTCAGCAGACGTGGGGTCGCACGTCGATGGCTATGTGGAGACCAGCCGGGAACGGATCAGGAAACGTACGCCCTCCGGTGCCTCGAGGGAGAAGCCGCTGCCGCGCCCCTCGACGACGTCGACGATGAGGCGCGTATGGCTCCACACCTCGTACTGGCTCTTGGACATCCAGAACGAGACCGGCTCCGCCACCCCCTCCACCGCGAGATCGGCGAGCAGCACGTCGGAGGAGCCCGTGCGGAACTCGCCCGCCAGGTAGCACATCGGCGCGCTGCCGTCGCAGCAGCCGCCGGACTGGTGGAACATCAGCGGACCGTGGGCCTCGTGCAGCCGCCGCACCAGCTCGGCGGCCGCGTCCGTCAGCTCCACGCGGGGTACGTCGCTCATGACGGGCCAGTTAAACGGGCGGGACGTTGCGACCACGTTGCACGCGCGACGCGACCGGCCGCATAAGCTCCGCACATGGAACAGAGGGAGATCATTCTGCGGGCCATCGGCGTGCTCACCGAGACGCACGAGATGGTGCGCAGGCTCAGCGACGGCGAGGCACTCGACACCGACCTGACGCAGCTGGGACGGCTCGTGTCGGAGGTGTTCCCGACCATCGAGATCCCGTCGGGGGCGAGCGCGGAGGAGGCCGCGGAACTGGCCATCGCCGCGCTGATGCCGGCGAGCGTGTCACTCGTGGAGGCGTTCGCGTTCCTCTTCACGCAGCTCGCCAAGGTCCACGACGAGGGCCGCATCGACGTCAACTCCAGCGAACTGCTTCAGGAGATCGCGCTGCGGATGTCCGACCCGGGCGCCCAGGAGGCGGAGGAGGAATGAGGGGGAGGCTCGGCGCCCGCCGGTGCGCGGGCGCCGGAACCTGCCGGCCGTGAACCTACTTGTGCGGCCCCCGGAAGCGTCCGAACGCCTTGCCGAGCGTGCCGAACGGTGAGGCGTCCCGCGACTCCGGGTCCGTCGGCGCGTGCGGCGTGCTGTCGGCGCGCGGCGCCTCGGCGAGCGCGGCGCGGGCCGCTTCCGCCGCCTCGCGGTAGCTGTCCCGGGACCTGGTCATCGCGTCGAGCGCCTCGGCGTACTTCGTGACCATGTCCTGCGCGTGCGTCAGCTCCTCGTCGGACGTGAGCAGATGCCAGCCGTCGCGCAGCCGCGTGAGGGCCTGCGCCGCCTCCTCGGTCAGCGGCCGCGGGAAGGCCGTGAACTCCCGGATCCGGTCGACCAGTTCGGTCGGCTCGCTGCCGTCGAGGAACACACTGCGCACGGTGAAACGGTCCGCCACGTAGTCCGGGTGCGCCGGCGTGGTCGGCAGCACGACGGCGCCGCCGCGCGGCATCCCCGCCTTGAAGTCCTTGCGCAGCCCGAAGTCGACGATCTGTGCCTGGTCCGGCGTCGCCCGGTGCTCGATCACGCGGTGCTGAAGGCTCGGCGGCAGATGCTGCGTGATGGACCGCTGGCCGCGCGCGTCCGGTGTCATCGCCTCGTGGATGACGACATGCACGTACCAGCTGGAGCGCGAGCAGTCCTTGAGGAGGCGGCGCAGCGCGTCGTCGTCCTTGGGGAGGTGGTTCGGCGCCCGCAGTCGAAGCCCCGCCACGGTGTCGTGGTCCCACGGCACCCGCTCGCTGTCCGGCCAGAACATCGGCGCGGGCGACGGCCAGGACAGCTCCCAGGCCCGCTCCGCCTCCGCGGCGAGGATCCAGGTGACGCCTTCGGAGTCCCTGGCGCGGGTGTCGGGGTCGTACGTCGTGAGCTGGCCGCGCACGGTGACGTTCTCGGCGACGCGCCAGCGCGCCTCGAACACCCGGCGGGCGCCGGGTCCTGGACCGGCCTCCTCCTCGCGCGGGTGCAGCACCGTGGAGCGCGCCGCGTCCTCGGGGTCGAGGTCGAGGAAGTCGTCGAGCACACCCGCCGCCTTGAGGGCGATGAGATTACGACGGACGTCGCGCTCGGGCTCGGGCCCGAGGTGGCGTCCGCGTCCGAGCCACACGGTGTCGGGGACGGGGGTCGGGGTTGAGTTCTTCTTCGCCATGGAGTCGTTCTGTGAGTGATCGGGGCGCGACCAGTATGGGTCCGTGGGCGCGCGGGGGCCAGGGCAGGGTGGGCCGGTGTCGGGATTGTCGCGCGTACGTGCCCGATTCGCCCTTCGTGTACCCCGGCGTGGCGTGTCCGATCCCGTACGCTCGCCGAATGGCCAGGTACTACGACGTGCACCCAGCAAACCCGCAAGCGCGCCTCATCTCCGCGATCGCCGACGGCATCCGCGACAGCGCGCTCGTCGCCTACCCCACGGATTCCTGCTACGCGCTCGGCTGCCGGCTCGGCAATCGGGCGGGCGTGGACCGGATCCGCACCATCCGGCAGCTCGACGATCGGCACCACTTCACACTGGTGTGCCAGGACTTCGCCCAGCTGGGGAAGTTCGTCCAGATCGACAACGACGTGTTCCGCGCCATCAAGGCGGCCACGCCCGGAAGTTACACCTTCATCCTGCCCGCGACGCGCGAGGTGCCGCGGCAGTTGCAGCACCCGAAGAAGAAGACCGTCGGCGTCCGCATCCCCGACCACGTGGTGACGCAGGCGCTGCTCGCCGAGCTCGGCGAGCCGCTGCTGTCCAGCACGCTGCTGCTGCCCGGCGAGGAGGAGCCGCTCACCCAGGGCTGGGAGATCAAGGAGCGGCTCGACCACGCGGTCGACGCCGTCGTGGACTCCGGCGACTGCGGCACCGTGCCCACCACGGTCATCGACTTCTCCGGCGGGGAGGCCGAGATCGTGCGGCAGGGGGCGGGGGACACCGAGCGCTTCGAGTGACTCACGCCGGCCGGGTCGTGCCCAGATAGCGGATGTGCGGGCGGGCGCCGGGGCGGGTGACCTCGGCGCGCACCCCGTACACGTCGGCGATCAGCTCCTCGGTCAGCACGTCGCCCGGTTCCCCGGCCGCCACCACCCGGCCCTCGCTCAGCACGACGACCCGCGCGCAGTAGCCGGCGGCGAGGTTCAGGTCGTGCAGGGCGACGACGGACGTGATGCCCAGCGTGCCGATCAGGTCGAGGAGTTCGAGCTGGTGCTGGATGTCGAGGTGGTTCGTCGGCTCGTCGAGCAGCAGCTCACGCGGCTCCTGCGCGAGCGCCCGCGCGATCTGCACCCGCTGGCGCTCACCGCCCGACAGGGTGTGCCACAGGCGGTGCGCCCGGTCGGCGAGCCCGCTGCGCTCCAGGGCGTCGCGGACGGCCGCCTCGTCGGTCGCCGACGCGGCCTGCCAGGCGCGACGGTGCGGGACCCGGCCCAGCCGTACGACATCGGCGACCGTCAACTCGACCTGCGCGTCGGACTGTTGCTGCACCATGGCGATGCGCCGCGCGGCCTGCTTGCGGCCCACCGAGGCGAGCGGGTCACCGTCGAGCGTGACGACACCGCTGTCCGGGGCGAGCACCCCGGACAGGAGGCGCAGCAGGGTCGACTTGCCCGAGCCGTTGGGGCCGAGCACACCGGTGACGGTGCCGGGCTCCGGCGTCAGGCTCACCCCGTCGAGCACCAGCGCTCCGCCGGGCGACCACGAGACACGCTCCGCGCGCAGCCCCGCCGTCACCGCACACCCCGTCCGCGGTAGAGCACCAGCACGAACGCCGGCACACCGATCAGCGACGTCACCACACCCACCGGAACCTCCTGCGGTTCGAGGACCGTCCGCGCCACCGTGTCCACCCACACCAGGAACACCGCTCCCGCGAGCGCCGTCACCGGCAGCAGCCTGGTGTGCCCCGGGCCCACCAGTGCGCGCGCCGCGTGCGGCAGCACCAGGCCGACGAAGCCGATCGCCCCCGCCGCGCTCACCAGGGCCGCCGTAAGGAGCGCCGTCACGCACAGCAGCACGATCCGGGTCCGGGCCACCCGGACGCCGAGCGTGGCCGCGGCCTCCGCACCGAACGCGAACGCGTCGAGGGTGCGGCCGTACGTCAGGCACACCACGAGCGCGACGGCGAGCACGGCCAGGCACAGCCACACCTCGGTCCAGCCGACCCCGCTGAGCGAGCCGAGCAGCCAGAACAGCACGCCGCGCGTCGTCTCCGCGTCCGCGGAGGTCAGCACGACGAACGAGGTCAGCGCCGAGAACAGCTGCATCGCCGCGACCCCGCACAGCACCACCCGGTCCGTGCTGCCGCCCAGCGTGTGACTGAGCACGAGGACCAGCGCGAACGAGCAGACGGCGCCGACGAACGCGCCGCCCGACACCGACACGGCGCCTCCGCCGAGCCCGAGCACGACGACGAGCACGGCCCCGGTCGACGCCCCCGACGAGACGCCGAGCACGAACGGGTCGGCGAGGGGATTGCGCAACAGCGCCTGCAACACCGTGCCGCACACAGCGAGCCCGGCCCCGCACACCGCCGCGAGCAGCGTCCGCGGCAGCCGCAGATTCCATACGATGCCGTCCCGGATCGGCGAGAGGTCCGAGGTCGCCAGGCCGATCCGTTCGCCGACCGCCGCCCACACGTCGCCGACCCCGATCTGCGCGGGGCCGAGGGTGATCGCGAAGGCCACGGAGGCGCACAGCACGGCGACACCGGCCGCCCAGGCGAGCGTCGCGCGAACGGACATCCGGGAGGGGGTCTTCGGGTGCCCCGCCGCCACCGCTTGCCCAGAGACCGTGCGAGCCGTCACCGCGCGAGTCCGAACTCGCGCAGCCCCGCGGCCACCCGCTCCACACCGTCGACCGTCCGGATGGTCGGGTTCATGGCCTGCCCGCTCAGCCGCACGTACCGCTTCTTCTTCACGGCGGTCATGTGCTTCGTGACCGGGTTCGACTCCAGGAACCCGATCTTCTGCGCGGCCGACTCCGCGGACTGCGAGCGGCGCGTCAGATCGCCGATGACCAGCACGTCCGGATCGCGGTCCGCGACCGTCTCCCAGTTGACCTGCGGCCACTCCGCACGCGTGTCGTCGAAGACATTGCGCGCCCCGAGCTCCTTGGTGACGACGCCCGGAGCGCCGCAACAACCCGCCATGTAGGGCGAGTCGGAGTTGGCGAACCAGTACAGGACGTCCACGCCGTGCGCGTCGATCCCTGAAGTGGCCTTGCGGACCCTGGACTTGAGCTGGTCGATCAGCTTCTCGCCGCGCTCCTCCACGTCGAAGACGCGCGCCAGGTCGCGGATCTCGCCGTACACGACGTCGAGCCCCAGGGGCTCGGTCCGCACGCCGTCCCCGTCCCCGCCGTTGTCCTTGCCGGCGCAGTCACTGGGGGAGAGGTAGGTGGGCACGCCGAGCTTCTCGAACTCCTCGCGTGGCGCCACGCCACCCTTGCCGAGGGTGTACGTGAACGAGGCCGCGGCGAAGTCCGGTTCGGTGCCGAGGACCTTCTCGAACGACGGGTAGCGGTCGGCAAGACGCGGCACCTTCGCGTTGGCCTTCGCCAAATTCTTGGGGACCGGGTCGGTCCAGGTGCCGGTGCCCGCCATCCGGTCCTCGAGGCCGAGCGACAGCATGATCTCGGCGGAGCCCTGGTCGAGGGCGACGGCGCGGCGCGGGGTGTGCTCGACCCGCACCTTCTCGCCGCAGTTGTCGAGCGTGACACCGCCGCGCTTGTCGGCGCTGTCCTCGGTGGCGGCGGTCGTGCCGCACCCGGTGAGCAGCAGGGCGCCCGCCAACAGCGGGGCGCATCGGCGGAGTTGACGTGCGAACAGCACGGAGGTTCCTTCGCGTCCAGGGCTCATACGCGGAGCCGGCCTACGGTCCGCCCCCACGCCACGCGGCACTGGAGGCCGCCAGCAGGTCTTCGGACTCGGGGTCGTCCGCGCGAAGCGCCTTCCCGGGCCGATGTACCGGCCCAGTGGCAGTGGCTCCGCCCGTCACCCTCACCGCTGCGCGTCAGTTCCGGGTTCGCACCGGATTCCCTGACCCGTGTGCGTAGAAAAACACACAAAGGTACGACTGGCTCGGCGAAACTATCACGTGAGGACCGACTCCAGTTGGGGCCGGGTTCCGTCCCTGTGGTGGTCCATCAGGGAGACGAGGCGTTCGTGGTCCCGGACGCGGAGCGCCTCGACCATCTCCGCGTGCTCGTCGACGATCCGCTTCTGTGACATCGGGTCGTGCAGGAGACAGGCTCGGTAGCCGTCGCTCAGCCGCCAGACGCGGCGCGGTTCGGCGACGACGAGGTCCAGGCCCGACGCGGTGAACATGCGGAAGTGGAAATCCGAGTTGAGGCGGGCCATGGCGGTGAGTCCCCGAACCGGCGGGCGGCTCTGGCGGCACCCTCGACGACCTCCTCGCCCTGACCCGCGCCCTCGCCTCGCATGCCGTCACCACCCCGGTCGCCGAGTACGCCACCGCCGACTGGTGCCTCGCGTCCGGCGGCCCACTCCCCGCTGGGGCGCCCACCATCGCCTTCCTCCCCACGGACGCCGCAGGACCGGTCGACGACGGCACCGTCACCGCCCAACTGCCCGCCGTTCCCTGGGCGTCCGGCGCGCACACCCTGCTCCTGGTCCCGGAGACGAGGCCGGCGCGGGCCCGTGGACCATCGACCTCACCGGCCCGGGCGTCACCCGCCACCCGTCCCGACCCGCCCTGTGCGACACCCGTACGAGGCCGTCGACCTGACCGCGGCGCCGGTGACCGCGCCGCCGCCCGGCATACCGTCCCCCGCCCGCATCTGCGCCCGCCTCGCCACCATGCGCGTCCACCTCCTCCAGACCGAGGCCGCACTGAACCACACCCGCGACACCTACCGCGCGGACGCGTCCGAGCCGAGGGACGCCGCCCTGGGGCGGCTGGCCGTCGCCTCGGGAGAGGACCTCCTCTGGGACACCCTCACCGCCCCCGCGCCGCGCTGACCTCGCGGCTCACCAGGTCCGGTACGGCAGGAACTTGCCGTCCAGCGTGACGACCACGCGGTCGCCCTTCGGGTCCTCCCTGCGCGCGATGTCCATCGAGAAGTCGATCGCCGACATGATCCCGGATCCGAACTTCTCCTCGATGACTCCCTTCAGCGTGGTGCCGTACACCTGCACGATCTCGTAGAAGCGGTAGATCAACGGGTCGGTGGGGACCGGGGCGTCCAGCGATCCGCGCGAGGCATCCCGGGACAGCGCGGCCACCGTCTCCTCGTCCAGCGAGAGCAACGCCCCGGCGCGTGCCGCCTGGTCGCGGGTCATGGTGTTCTGGCCAAGGAGTGCGGACGCCGTCCACACCTCGTGCGCGCCGACGGCCTCGGCGATCTTCTCGAAGGTCAGCCCGGCGGACTCCTTGGCGGCCAGGGCACGACGGGTTGCTTCGCTGCGGTCGATCACGGCGACTCCCTGCGGTGGGGCGGACGGTCTCGGCCGACAACTACCGGCCCCCTGTTTCGGCAGCCGTTCCGGTGTGTTCGACTCGCGTAACACGCAGGCGCGCTCCGCGCCCGGCAGCACGTCACCGCTCGTTGTTGAGCGCGTCCACGGCCCCCTGCGCGTCCCCGATCGTCGCGTAGTCCACGGCGACGAAGTTCACCGGCCTGCCGCGCGCCCGTTCGCAGCGGTGCGCCCGGTCCAGGACGTAGCGGCGGGCGTTGACGGTGCCCGCGTCGATGCGGCTGCCGCCGTTGTTGGTGATGAAGTGGTTCAGGAGGAACAGCCGCTTGTCGTCGCCGCCGCGGTGGGGGACGCAGCTCATCTGGTCCGGGGAGCGGAACGTGAACGGCGTCTCCATGCCGTAGCGGTAGAAGTTGCGGTACCAGGGGGCCGGGCCGTCCGCCTTCTCGGCGAAGACGACCAGGCGCCGGCCGCTGTCGATCATCTCGCCGAGCGTCGGCCAGGGCATCGCCGGATCGGCGTCCGGCCGTCGCACCAGCTTCTCCAACCCGGCCTGCTGGAAGGCCTTTTGGGTGTCCTCGCCGGAGATCGCGTCCTGGACGATCAGGGTGACCACCTCATGGGGGTGGTCCTTCATCCAGTCGCCGATCTCGCGCAGCGCCGGCACCAGGGCGATCGCCCCGGCCCGGCACACCGAATGGCACAGCCACAGCCCTTCGCGCGGCGGATTGATCCGGTTGACCGCGGACGTCACCAGGGCCCGCTGCTCGGCCGTGAAGTCGGAGCCGTCCAGGCGCCCGGTGATCTGCTCGGGCGTCTCCCAGCGGTAGGTGTCCAGTTGCAGCGCGCGCACCCCGTGGTCCAACTGCGTGCTGATACGCGGGTCCTGGAGCGGCCCGATGAAGTGGTCGGCGGTCGTCGACATCGCGTTGTGCGAGGTCAGATACGCGACCTCGTCGTAGGGGCGGTCGCACAGTTCGGTGCTGCCCTCGCACTCGCGGGCCGCCGCGGGGGAGGCGGCCAGCGGCATCAGCACCATCCCCGCGACCGCCAGGCACGCCGCCCCGAAGCCCAGGCCCACCGCCCGCCGCGGCGACCCGAGCCGCTCCCGCGCCACCCGCGGGACCCGGCCCGCCAGCTCCGAGCGGGCGAGCAGGCCGACCCCGGCAAGCAGGGCCCCGGCGAGCACGGGGACGAGCGCGACCCACAGCACGGTGCCGGTGAGGTGGCCGACGGCGGCGCGCTGCACGTCGTCGACGAGACGGGTCAGGCTCGGCGGCCACGAGTCGGGAGGCGCGACGAGCCGGCCGTCGGTGACCAGGCGCGTCACCCACGCGGCCAGCGCGGTGAGCACTCCGCCCGCCGCGAGCGGCATCCCGAGCAGGACGAGGCGGCGCCCCGGCTGCTGCGGACCGAGCAGCCACAGCGCCGTGAGGGACAGCAACAGCAGCCCCGCCGCGACGACTTCGAGCACCCCGAGGCCGACCGCCGTGTACGGGTGCACCTCGCGGAGCCCCGAGAGGTCGTTGCCGGATGCCTTCAGGGTGTCGGTCAGGTCCCAGGTGCCGCCGTCGGCGAGGGCGCGGAGCTGGTCCGCCGCGCCCCGGGTGCGGTCCGTGACGGTGGCCGGGGCGACGGCGGCGAGCGCGGTGCCGAGGTCCCCGTCCGCGAGCGCCGTCTCCACCTCGGGGCGCAGTCCCGCACGCTCCCCGGCCGGTACGAGGGCGAGCAGCGTGTCGGCGACGCGGCTCGCCTGGTCCGGTGTCAGCGGCAGCTTCGGCAGGCCTTCGGGCGCGTGCCCGGCGGCGAGCTCGCGCACCCCGTCGGCGAGCTCCGAGCGGAACCGGTCGAAGTCGGGCTCCGAGCGGTCCTGCACGCCCGCGACGAGGTCACCGAAGTAGGTGTGCGCCAGGTCGCCGAGGTTCGCGAGGACGGGGCGCAGATCGACGACGAGACGCAGGTCCGCACGGTCGCCGTTGAGGTAGCCGACCACCGCGTCGATCTGCTGCCGCGTCAGGTCGCGCAGTGTGTCGGGCGGCAGGACCAGCTTGATGTTCGAGGTGATCTGGGCCTCCGGCACGGCGAGCCCGGCCAGCAGGTCGCGGGTGACCGGGGAGGCCTTCGGGTCGACCAGGACCTCGTTGTAGAGCCGGTCGTAGGCGTGCTGTTCGTCGAGGACGGCGGCGTGGAAGCCGGGGTCGAGCAGCGTGCCGCGGACACTGGCCGTGACGCACACGGTCAGTGTGGCGACGGCGGCCACGACGAGGGCCACCACGCGGAGCAGCGTATGGAGCGCGACCTTCTCCATGCCTCGACGGTACCGGTCCCGGGGCCGCCTCAGTAGTCGAGCGGGTCCCGGCTGATGGGGCAGGTCATGCAGTGGCCGCCGCCGCGCCCCCGGCCGAGTTCGGCGCCGACGATGGTGATGACCTCGACGCCCGCCTTGCGCAGCAGCGTGTTCGTCTGGGTGTTGCGGTCGTAGGTGAAGACCACGCCCGGTTCGAGGGCGACCGCGTTGTTGCCGCTGTCCCACTGCTGGCGCTCGGACGCGTACACGTCGCCGCCCGTCTCGATGACCTGGAGATCGCCGATGCCGAGGGCGCTCGCGACGACGTCGGTGAACGCGGCCGAGCCCTCGTCGGTGATCTCCAAGCCGGGCGCCTTGTCGCTGGGGCGCAGCGAGAACGTGTGCACCGCGTCCATGATCTTCGGGTAGAGCGTGACGATGTCGCGGTCGGCGAAGGTGAAGACGGTGTCCAGGTGCATCGCGGAACGCAGCTTCGGCATCCCGGCGACGATGACGCGCTCGGCGGCGCCGCGCTCGAACAGGGAGGCCGCGACCTGTGTGATGGCCTGCCGCGAGGTGCGCTCGCTCATGCCCATCAGGACGACGCCCTTGCCGACGGGCATGATGTCGCCGCCCTCGAAGCTGGCCTGCCCCCAGTCCCGTTCGGGATCGCCCCACCACACGGTCGAGCCCGCGAAGTCCGGGTGGAACCGGTAGACGGCCTTCATCAGCAGCGTCTCGTCGTGCCGCGCGGGCCAGTACAGCGGATTGAGGGTGAGGCCGCCGTAGAGCCAGCACGTGGTGTCGCGGGTGTAGAGGGTGTTGGGCAGCGGCGGCATCAAGTACTCGCGCACGCCGGTCGATTCGCGGGCCAGGGAGACATAGGGGGAGCGGTAGTCGTCGGGCAGGTCGGTGGTGGCGAGCCCGCCGATGAGGTACTCGGCGAGCTGCCGGTGATCGAGGCCCTCCAGGAACGCGCGGGTGTCGTCGATCAGGCCGAGCCCCACCTGATTGGCGACGATCTTCCGGTCCAGGAGCCAGGACTTCGCGTCCGGGATCGCCATCGTCTCCGCGAGCAGCTCGTGCAGCTCGACGACCTCGACGCCGCGTCCGCGCAGCTTGTTGACGAAGTCGGCGTGGTCGCGCTGGGCGTTCTCCACCCACATCACGTCGTCGAAGAGCAGGTCGTCCGCGTTGGTCGGGGTCAGCCTGCGGTGCGCGAGCCCCGGCGCGCAGACGAGGACCTTGCGCAGCCGGCCCACCTCGGAGTGGACGCCGTACGAGGCGGGAGCGGAGCTGTCGGGGTCGGTCACGGGGTGCCTCCCGGAAGGGGTGGGACGGGAACGGGTCGGTCAGAGGCTGATCCAGCCGGCGGCCAGGGCGACGATGCCGAGCACGGCGCCGATGACGGAGACGGCGAGGATGACGAGCTCACGCGGCGAGAACAGCCGGCGTCCCTGCTCGCGGCGGGCCATCACGAAGAGGATGGTGGCCGGCGCGTAGAAGATCAGCGAGACGAGGACGAACTTCAGCCCGGCCGCGTACAGCAGGAACGCCGTGTAGATCACGGCGATCCACGCGATGGTCAGTTCACGGTTCGAGGTGCGCCCGCCCGCGGTGAGCGGATCGGCGCGCATGCCGATCTTCGCGGCGAACGCGGCCGCGAGCAGATACGGGATCAGGGAGAGGGCACTGGTCAGATCGAGCGCGAAGTTGAAGGCGTCGTCGGAGAACGCGGTGATCACGAGCACGACCTGGGTCAGGATCGTGGTCATCAGGAGGGCGGGCACCGGCACGTCCGCGGGGTTGGCGCGGCGCAGGAAGCGCGGCATGTCGTCGTCCTTCGCGGCGACGAACAGCACCTCCGCGGCCATCAGCGTCCACGCCAGATACGCGCCGAGCACGGACACGATCAGGCCGACGCTGATGAAGACCTTGCCCCAGGTGCCGACCGCCTCCTCCAGGACGCCCGCCATGGACGGCTGGCGCAGCTCGGCGATCTCGCCCATCGGCATGATCCCGTAACTGACGATCACGACCGAGGCGAAGATGGCGAAGACGCTGAGGAAGCCGAGGATCGTGGCCCTGCCGACGTCCTCGCGGCGCTTGGCGTGCCGCGAGTAGACGCTGGCGCCCTCCACGCCGAGGAAGACGAAGACGGTGGCCAGCATCGTTCCCTTGACCTGGCTGAACAGGGAGCCCGCGTAGTCGGCGCCGCCCCAGTTCTCGGCGAACACACTCGGGTCGAAGAAGACGAGCGCCAGGATCACGAAGATGACGATCGGCACGACCTTGGCCACCGTGACGATCTTGTTGATGGCCGCGGCTTCCTTCACGCCGCGGCGGATCATCAGGAAGAACGCCCACAGGCCCACGGAGGAGAGGATCACGGCGAGCGCGGTGTCGCCCTCCCCGAGCCCGGACCAGATCGTGCCGACCGTCGACATGATCAGCACCCAGTACGTCACGTTGCCGACGCACGAGCTGGCCCAGTAGCCGAACGCGGAGAAGAAGCCCACGTACTCCCCGAAGCCCGCCTTGGCGTAGGCGTACACACCCGCGTCCAGGTCGGGCCTGCGCACGGCGAGCGACTGGAAGACGAAGGCGAGCATGAGCATGCCCGTACCGGCGATCGCCCAGGAGATGAGGGCGCCGGCCACCCCCGTCTGCTCGGCGAAGCGTGCCGGGAGGGAGAACACCCCGGCGCCGACCATGGAGCCGATGACCATGGTGGTGAGGGTGAACAGGGCCAGTTTCGCGGGCGGTGGGGAGGTCCGGGGCTCCGTAGAGGCCTGCTGCTCCATCACGTCCCCTTCGGTTGCGGTGCGGGGGAGCTGGGACGCTCGGGGAACAGTTTTCTACCAACACGTTGAGAAGTGCACCTTTTAGTGGTGTTTACGCATCAGGGGTGGATCACTGGACATTCATTCCAAATGGCCGATCGTGCGAGATATGGGCAGCATGGTGCGAGCCGTCTCAGGAGAAGGACAAGCAGCCATGCATTCCTCATTGACCCCGGTGATCCTTCAGGAGCTGCGCGAGCCACGCTCCTATCCCGCCGTGTCCCTGGCGATGCCCACCCATCGGCGCCGACCCGAGAACAGCCAGGACCCGGTACGGCTCGGCAACCTCGTCAGCGAGGCGGAGCGCCAGCTGTCGGCGGATCCCGCGGTGACGAAGGAACGCCAGGAGGACGTCGTCGCCCAGCTGCGGGCCGCGGTCCAGGAGGTCGATCTCGCCCATGTGCGCGACGGCCTCATCGTCTTCGCGGCGCCGGGCGAGCACCAGGCATGGGTCGTCGACCGCGGCGTCCCCGAGCGGGTCGTGGTCGCCGACACCTTCCTGACCCGGAACCTGGTCGCCGCCGACGCCGCGCGTCGCCCCTACTGGGTGCTGGCCCTGGCCGCCGACCGGATCACGCTGTGGGACGGCCGCGGCGACCGCGTCACCGAGAACACGGAGCACGGCTTCCCGCTGACCCGCAGCCTCGAGGACCCGGACGCCGAACGCAAGGAACGCGTCGGCGACCTGCCCAGCACCTTCCGCGACGAGGAGACCCGCCAGTTCTTCCGTGACGCGGACACGGAGCTCAGCGACGTGCTCGGCGAGGAGCCGAGGCCGCTGTACGTCACCGGGGAGTCGGCCGCGCTGACCCTGTTGACGGAGGTCGGCAGCGCCGCGCAGGGGGCGATCGAGCTGCCGGTCGGCGGGCTCGCGCAGGGCACCCCGGAGGAGGTCGCGCACGCGGTGGCCCCGGCCCGGGAAGAAGCGGCGCGGCTGGCCGTCGCGGAGGCGCTGGACCAGCTGGAGCAGGCGCGCGGCGAGAAGAAGTACGCGGCGGGCGTGGACGAGGTGTGGCAGGAGGCCCAGGACGGGCGGATCCGCCGGCTCGTCGTCGAGGAGAACTACCGGATCACCGTGCGGGCCGGCGAGGGACATCTTGAACCGGCCGCCGATGACGATCTGGACGCCGTGCACGACATCGTCGACGAGGTCGTCGAGTCCGCCCTGGAGACCGGCGCGGAGGTGGTGTTCGTCCCCGACGACACCCTCGCGGACGCCGGGCGCGTCGCCGCGGTGTTGAGGTTCTGATGCGCGGGCGGACGACGGTCGCGCCGATCGCCTGCGCACTGGCGGGTGTGCTCGCGCTCGCGGCGTGCGGCTCAGGGACCGAGAAGGACACGGGTGCGAGTGCCAGCGCGTCGGCCAGTTCACCGGACGCGTCGAGGTTCTCCGGTACGCCGCCGTCGGCGCTGGCGTCGAAGAAGGAGTCGATCAAGGCCTCCGCGTCCGAGGCCGCCAAGTCGGCCTCGGCGCGGGCCAGCCAGTTCGAGGCGTCCGTCTCGGCCGACGTGGAGCGCAAGCGGCAGGAGTTCACCAAGCAGCTGGACAAGGTCGACGGGCAGGGCAACGCGGTCCGCGACGTCGAACTGACCGGCAAACGCCTCGCGGACACGAAGGGCGTGCGCGCCGTCGTCGTCCACATCACCAACACCACCGACAAGACCGCCTCGTACGCGGTGCAGGTCGACTTCAGCGACTCCGACGGCAAGGTGGTCGAGACCAAGGTCGTCGGAGCCGAGGACCTGAAGGCGGGGGACAGGGCGCAACCGCTGGCGATCAGCACCAAGCCCCCCGAGCCGCACCTCAAGGCGAGTGTGGCGAAGGCACAGCGCTACTAGGCGGGTACCGCGTCCTGGGTCGCGGCCGTGGATTCGGCCGCGACCCGGTTCTCGAAGTGCACCCGCAGGCGCAGCGTGCACCAGATGCCGATCACGGACACCGCCATCAGCGCGGCGGCCGGCGGCCAGTACGCCCCGCCGGCCAGGGACGACAGCCAGACCGCGGTGACCGGGGCGAAGCCCGCGAAGAGCATGTTGCAGACCTGGTAGGAGAGCGAGATGCCGGTGTAGCGGACGTGCGGGGCGAAACCGTCGGCCAGGATCGCGGCCATCGGCCCGTACAGCGCCGACATCACCAGCCGCATCGCCAGCATCATCAGATAGATCAGCACGACGCTGCCCCCGCCGAGCACCATGAACTGCGGGATCGACAGCAGTACGACTCCCGCGAGGCCCGCGACGACCACCTTGTGCGCGCCCACCTTGTCACCGAGCAGCGCGAGCAGCGGGGTGACCAGGAGCTCCAGGAACGCGGCCAGCGAGAGGCCGTTGAGCAGCATCGAGTCCGACAGGTGCAGCGAGTCGGTGCCGTACGAGAGCAGATAGCTGGTCACCACGTAGTAGCCGCCGGTCGCCGTGGCGAGCGCGAAGACCCCGGTCAGGACCGTCTTCCAGTCCTTTTGCAGCACCTCGGTGACGGGCAGCCGACTCGGCGTCTCCTTCTCGGCCTCTGCGGCGTGGATGTCGTCCATCACCGGGGAGTCCTCCAGCTTGGTGCGCACCACCAGGCCGATGACGACGAGGACCGCGGACGCGAGGAACGGCACGCGCCAGCCCCAGCTGTGGAACGCGGAGTCGCCGAACAGGTTCATGAGGCTGAACATGCCGGTCGACAGCAACGCGCCGACGGACGAGCCGAGTTGGGCGAACGAGCCGAAGAAGGTCGCCTTGCCCTCGGGCGCGTTCTCGACGGCGATGAGCACGGCGCCGCCCCACTCGCCGCCGATCGCGATGCCCTGGATGAGGCGCAGCGTGATCAGCAGGATCGGCGAGAGGACGCCGACCTGGTCGTACGTCGGCAGCAGGCCGATCGCGAACGAGGCGATGCCCATCATCAGGAGCGTGATGACGAGCGTCTTCTTGCGGCCGACGCGGTCACCGATGTGCCCGAAGACGATGCCGCCGAGCGGGCGCAGCAGGAAGCCGACGGCGAACGTCGCGAAGGACGAGATCGTCTTCAGGGCCGTCGGCATGTCGGCGGGGAAGAAGACGTCGTTGAAGACGATCGCCGCGGCGGTCGCGAAGGCGTAGAAGTCGTACCACTCGATGGAGGTACCGGACAGAGCGGCGAACGCCGTCCTGAAGGGACTCTGTGGCGAGCGGGGTGTGGTGCGGTCCGACAAGGGGACCTCCGGCAGGTGAGTGCGGTCGGGGACGGGACGTGCTCAGGCGTGGGGGAGGGGGTGAGGCAGGTGAGGGAGGCAAGGGGGCGGGGCATGGGGTTGGGGACCCGCCCCCCGAAGTGCGTTACGCCGACCAGGCCCGGCTGCCGCCGATCCACGTCTCGCGCACCCGGATCCCGGTCAGCTCGTCCGCGGGCACGGTCAACGGGTCGGCGTCCAGCACGACGAAGTCCGCCAGCATGCCCGGGGCGAGCGCGCCGACGGCGTCCTCACGGTGCAGGGCGCTCGCCGCGGCGGCGGTGTGCGCGTGCAGGCCCGCCTCGACCGGCAGGCGCAGCGACTCGTCGCCGAGGACGGTGCCGAGGACCGTGCGCCGGGTCGCCGCCGCGGACACCGCCTCCAGCGGGGCGGGCGGGGCGACCGGCGCGTCCGAGGAGAAGACGACCGGGACACCGGCCTCGGGGCAGCGGCCCGCCGGGTTGTAGCGGTTGCCCATCTCGCCGATCGCGGTCAACGTGCCGTCGCCGGTGCGCAGATGGTGCTGCGGCTGCATGACGGGGACGACGCCGAGCGTGCCCATGCGGTCGATCTGCTCGTCGGTCGGCAGACCGGAGTGCTCGATGCGGTGGCGCATGTCGTCGCGCGGCCGGTCGGCCTGCGCCTTCTCGATCGCGTCGAGCACCATGCCGATGGCGTACGGGGACTGGGCGTGCGTCGCGGTCTGCAGCCCCGCCGCGTGGGCGCGGCGGACGATCTCCGCGTACTCCTCGACCGAGTGGTACAGCTGCCCGTGGTGGCAGCAGTCGGCGGCGTACCCCTCGGGGAAGTACGCGGTCCAGCCGCCGAGCGTGCCGTCGGCGTAGAACTTCACGCCCTGGATACGGAACAGGTCGTCGCCGAAGCCGCGGACCGCGCCGAGTTCGAGGGCGGTGTCGAGCAGTGCCGAGGTGAGGTAGGCGCTCACACGCATGCGCAGCGAACCGTCCGCCCGCGCCCGCAGGTACGTCTCCATCTCGCGGCGCGACACCTGCGCGTCGCCGATCGTGGTGACACCCGCGGCGAGGAACACCTCCTGGGCGCGCAGCAGATGGTCGGCCATGATGTCGTCCGGCTCGGAGAGGTGGAAGTTCGGGCCGTGGTTGCCGATCTTCACGCCGGCCGGGCCTGTGAGCAGGTCACAGGCCGCGTCCCACAGCTGCCCGTCGGGCTCGCCGTTCTCGAAGTGGCCGATGCTGCCGCCCTCGGGCTGCGGGGTGCCGGCGGTGATCCGGCAGGTGCGCAGGGTGTGGGAGTTGACGACGCCGCCGTGCCCGGAGGCGTTCATGACGTAGACCTCGCGGTCTTCGGCGACGCGGTCCAGGTCGTGGCAGCTGGGGTGGCGGCCCTCGGCGAGCCGCCGGTGCTCGTAGCCGAAGCCGCGCACCGGCACCCCGGCGGGCAGCTCGCGGGCGGCCTCGCGGAGCACCTCGACCAGCGTGTCGATGTCCGGTACGCGCTCGGGCCGCAGGTCGACCCAGGCGAGCGCCTGCCCGTACATCACCGGGTGGCAGTGGGCGTCGACGAAGCCGGGGTGGACGAGGCCGCCGTCGAGGCGCAGCTCCTCGTCGACCTGGCCGCCGAGCGCGGCGCGGGCCTCCTCGACGGTGCCGACGTGCACGATGCGCTCGCCGCGCACGGCGAGGGCCTCGGCGCGGACGGTGGTGCCGGCGGCGGCTACGGCGGCGCCGGTGACGAGGAGCGTGTGCTCGGGGGAGCGGGGCATGGCAGGACTGCTTTCGACCGGGAACGTACGGGGGTGCGCCGACAGACGATTCGGCTCGCTGAACCATAGATAGCGAACGACTGATTGACCAGAGGGTCAGGTGAAGAATGTTTGTAAAGTCGAATCGCCAGTTGGGTTACGGATCGACTGTGCACCCCTGTGCGGGCCGGTGATCGGTGCGTGCGTCCGGTCCGTCCGGTCACCGCGTGCGCGGCCCCAGGTCGTAGCGCTCCTTGATCAGTTCGAGGTGGAGCCAGCTCTCCACCTCCCGTACGGCGGGCAGCTCGCGCATCTCCTCCAGCGTGGTGCGCACCGCCGCGAACGACTCCGCGGTGATGGTGCCGACCAGTTCGGCGCCGCCCAGGCACGTCGACAGGAACGTCACGCGCCCGAAGGCGGCGACGCGTTCGGCGACGTCCGCCGCCGCGCCGTCGACCCGCAGGCTGAACCCGCACAGGTAGCCCATGCCGAGCACGTCGGGCCGGACCAGGGCCACCACCTTGGCGACCCCGCCCTCCAGCAGGCGCAGGGTGCGCGCGCGGGTCGCGCCCGCGGACAGGCCGACGCGCGCGGCGAGTTCCGCGAAGGCGAGGCGTCCGTCGTACTCGAGCTCGGCGAGGATCCGCTCGTCCACCGCGTCGAGCGCGCTCACGGTCGGCTCCCGGGTGAGGAGGTAGGGGTCCTTCACATGGCGGGTCGCGACGAGCGCGTCCACCGCGCGGACGCCCGGCAGCGCCCGGATCCGCTCGATGGTCCGGTCGAGCGCGCCGAAGCCCGCGGTGCGCAGCTCCGTCATGATCGCCCGCCGCCCGCTGATGAGCGTGACGAACGGCGCCTCGGGCAGCGCGGCGATCGCGCGGGCCACCGGACCGGCGGCGCCGTCGGTGTCGATCGACAGATGCGCGGAGGCCGACAGGTCGCGCACCGCCGGGTGCACGATCGCCACGACTCGCACGGCGCCCGACTCCTGGAGTCGCTGCACGCGCATCCGTGCCGCGGGCCGGGACAGGCCCACGCGCTGGGCGAGGGTCTCGTAGGTGAGGCGGCCGTCGCTCTGCAGCTCGCGCACGATGCCCAGATCGGTCTCGTCGAGATCCACGTGCAGTTCCCCTCGGCGGTTCGGTTACGGTCCGGCCGTGGACCGGCCGGATGCCCGCTCATTGTCGGTCACCGGATGGGCAACCGTCTCGTTCGGTCTGGACAAGTGTGGCAGTCGAAACGTAGGTTTCGTTCCCGTAAGGCGATCGAATCATTTCTGATGACCTCTGGAGGATGGTGTGCCGCGACCCGTCGTCGTGATCACCGACACCGAGGAACTGGACCCCGAACCGGGCGTCCGACTCCTCGCCGATGCGGGCTGGGAGGTGCGGGTCGTCGGAAGCCGGGACCCGGAGGCGATCGTCGCCGCCGCGCAGGACGCCGACGCGCTGATCGTCGGGTACGCGCGCGTGGACGCGGCCCTGCTCGACCGGCTGCCCAAGGTGCGCATGCTCGCCACCATGTCCGCGGGCTACGACATGATCGACATCGCCGAGGCGGAGCGGCGCGGCCTGTGGGTGGCGAACCTGCCGCACTCCGCGACGGAGGACGTCGCCGTGCACGCCCTCGCCCAGGCGCTCGCCCTGACCCGCCGCCTGCCGCAGGCCGACGCCGTGGTCCGCTCCGGCGGCTGGAACACCGAGCTGCACGAAGTGCCGCGCCGGGCGAGCGAGTTGACGCTCGGCCTCGTCGGCATGGGCCGCATCGCCCGCACCCTCGCCCGCATCGCCGCACCCCTCTTCGGCGCGATCGTCGCCCACGACCCGCGCGCCACCGACTGGCCCGAAGGTGTCGAACGCGTCGACCTGGACACCCTCGCTGAGCGCGCCGACGTCCTGTCGCTGCACGTCCCCTCCACGCCGCAGACCAAGGGCATGGTCGACGCCGGCCTGCTGGCCCGCATGCGCTCGGGCAGCGTCCTCGTGAACGTCTCCCGCGGTGACCTCGTCGACCCGGCGGCCCTGCTCGCCGCGCTCGACAGCGGGCGGCTCGCCGGAGCGGCGCTCGACGTCTTCCCCATCGAACCGCCCGCGCCGGACGACCGCTTGCGCAGCCACCCGCGCCTGCTGCTCTCCCCGCACAGCGCCTTCCTCTCCGACGCCTCGCTGCGCGCCTACGTCACCGAGCCCGCGCGCAACGTCATCGCCTGGTGGACCATCGGCCGCCCGCACACCCCCGTCGTCGACCCCACTTCCTCCGACGCCTCTCGTACGCAAGGAGCACTCGCGTGACCGACACCCTCACCGCCCCCGTCACGGCCGAGGACGCCGCCCAGGAGGAGCTGCGCCTGCGCCGCGAACTGGCCGCCGTCTACCGCCTGGTCGCGCACTTCCGGATGACCGACCTGATCTTCACGCACATCTCGCAGCGCCTTCCGGGTCCGGACAACCACTTCCTGATCAACCCCTATGGCCTGCTCTTCGAGGAGATCACCGCCTCGAACCTGGTGAAGATCGACCTCGACGGCAACGCGGTCGAGCCGAGCCCGCACCCCGTCAACCCGGCCGGCTTCATGATCCACAGTGCGATCCACCGGGCCCGGCCCGACGCCCACTGCGTGCTGCACACCCACACCAAGGCCGGCTGCGCCGTCGCCGCGCAGCAGGGCGGGCTGCTCCCCGTCAACCAGATGTCGATGGAGTTCCACAACCGCGTCGGTTACCACGACTACGAAGGCGTCGCCCTCAACTTCGACGAGCAGGAGCGCCTCGTCGAGGACCTCGGCGGCCACTCCGCGCTGATCCTGCGCAACCACGGCCTGCTGACCGTCGGCGAGAGCGCCAAGCAGGCGTTCCTGCGCATGTACTACCTGGAGAAGGCCTGCGAGATCCAGGTCACCGCCCAGGCCGGCGGCCCGTTGATCATCCCCTCCGAGAAGGTCGCCGAGTACACCGCCCAGCAGCTCACCGGCGAGGGCGAGGCCTCCTCGGACGTCGAGGACGACATCGCGTACGACCTGGCCTGGGGCGCTTTGCTGCGCCTCGTGGAGCGGATCGCGCCCGACTACAAGGACTGAGCTGGCGGTGGACGGGGCGGGGCCGGACCCCCGCCCCGTCTACCGGCGCTGCACCGCCGCTCTCCCCTCACCGTGCACGCTGCGCGCAGCCACACCGCCCGCAGCGGCGGTACCTCAAAGGGGAGGGCCATGGGTTCCTCGAAAGGCACGTCCGCGCACTCCCGCACATCCCTGCTGGTCGCGGCCCCGTACGCGTACTCCCGCACCCGGCGCCCCTGCGCCGAGTGCGACCTCGGCGTCGGCCGACAACTGCACCGGCACGTCCGCGCGGTCCCCGCGGAGGTCGTCCGGGTACTCGCGGCGGTGCTCGCCGCGCTGACCTCCTGGCGATGCCCGCCCGGCGCCGTCGACGACGGCGAGCTGCTCGTCAGCGAACTCGTCACCAACGCTGTCGTGCACACCGCCGACACCACGGTCGCCCTGACCGTGGCGCACCTCGGGAACCGGCTGCTCATCGAGGTCACCGACTCCTCCCCGGTCCGCCCCGCGCTGCGCGCGCCGGGGCCCGAGGACGAACAGGGGCGCGGCATGCAGCTCGTGGAGGCCGTCGCCTCGGCCTGGGGCTCACGCAGGGAACCGGGCCGCGGCAAGACCACCTGGTGCACGCTCGCCCTGGACGGCGGCGACACGGCGCGGCCGGGCCGATGAACGCGCCGCGGGCGAGCCTCTACCGGTGGGACATCCACCGCGTCGCGGGCAGCCGCCACCAGCACGGCCCCTGCGGCACCAGCGGCAGCGAGGACGGCGCGCGGGCCTGCGTCGAGGCGGCCCTCTCCGGCGCCGCCGACCCCGACACGTACGCCTGGGGTCTGCTCAGCCGCGTACGTTCCGAGACGCCCGGGGCATCCGGGGCGTCGGAGTCACCGGCGGCCGGCCCGCGCACGCCGATCGCGTGGGCCGCGCCGGGACCCGACGGCACCGTCGCCTGGCTGCCCCACGGGGCGACGGCGCTTCTCCCCGTCCAGCAGGACGGCGCTCCGCACATCGCCGAACTGGAACAACGGGCCGCCGTCATCCACGAGTTCGCGTCCGCCGCCGTCCCCGAGCTGTTGCGCACGGAGGACTACGCGCGCGCCCTGTGCGCCACGGCCCACCCGCTCGACCCGCCGCTGCGGACCGAACAGCGCCTCGCCGCTCTCGCCCGGCGCGGACGCGTCCTGGCCCGGCGCGAACCGGCGCACCTCGTCGCGGTCCTCGACGAGGGCGTCCTGCGCCACCGCGTCGGCGGGAAACGGGTGATGAGCGGGCAGCTGGGGCACCTCCTCGAACGGGGCGCGCTGCCCCGGATCCACCTCCAGGTGCTCCCCATCGACGTACCCGACCACCCCGGCAAACTGCCGCCCTTCCGGCTCATGGGCTTCGGGGAGGGACCCGACGTGCTGTGCGGCGAGTCCTCCCTCGGCGTGCAGAGCACGCTCGACGCCGGGCAACTCAGGGAACACCGGCTCGCCTTCCGGCAGATCCGGTCCCGGGCCCTGTCACGGGACGACTCACGGGAGCTGATCCGCGCACTCAAGGCGGAACTCGACCGCGACGGCCACGGCCCCCGGTGAACCCCCTTGCCCCGCATGGAGGTTCGCACCACAATCGGGGACCACCACGCCCGGCCGACAGGGTCCTTCTGACGGATCAGGCTGGACGCGGGGGGCCGTGTACGTGCGGTGCCTGGGAGCGGGGTCTGGTGCGTGCAGGTGCAAGGCGGAGGAGGGCGTCAACGCGAATGGGGTCTCCCCTGCTCGAACGAAGCCGAGAGCTTGGGGAAGTTGGCAACCGACGACAACGCCGCAGATGGGCGTCCAAGGCCCCGCGACTCCAGCAAGATCCGTCAGAAGTGCCCCAGGGAGAAGGCGACGACAAACGGAACGTGACGCGAGGTCATGAGGTATCGGCTGCTCGGGCCGCTCGGCCTGTGGCGTGACGGCGTCCAGGTGCCGCTCCCGCCGGCGAAGTGGCGCATGCTCCTGGCCGTGCTGCTGTGCGAGGCCAACCAGCTCGTCTCCACCGACCGTCTCGTCGAGGAACTCTGGGGCCCCCACCCGCCGCAGAGCGTCCACAAACTGCTCCAGGGCTACGTCTCGCGGCTGCGCCGCGCGCTCGGTGACACCTCCAGCGACATCCTGGTCACGCATGTGCACGGCTACCGGGCCCACGGGTACCGCCTCGTCGTCGAGCCCGGCGCCGTCGACGCCCACCGGTTCGCCGACCTCGTCAAGGAAGCCGGCCGCGACCTCGGGCGGAACGCGGCGAAGGCCGCCGCCGAACAGCTCGCCGAGGCCCTCGACCTGTGGCGCGACACCCCCTTCGCCGACGTGCCGCCGACCCCCGCCGTGGAGGCCGAGACCACCCGGCTCGTCGCCGCGCACACCAACGCCCGCGAACTCCTCATCGAGGCGCGCCTGAGGCTCGGCCACCACGAGGCGGTCCTCGACGAACTCCAGGTACTGTCCGCCGAACACCCCCTGCGCGAGGCGCTGCGGGGCCGGCTGATGCTCGCCCTGTACCGCTCGGGCCGCCAGGCCGACGCCCTGACCGCCTACCGCGACCTGCGCAGGCGCCTCGCCGACGACCTGGGCATCGAACCGGGCCCACCGGTACGGGAACTGCACCAGCGCATCCTCACCGGCGACCCGTCCCTGCTCCTGGAACCCGGACCGCCCGAGACACCCGAGCCCGAGGAGGCCGACCGTGCCCCGGCCGGGACGCCGGCCCGCGTCCCGCGCGAACTGCCGCACACCAGCGGCGAGTTCCTCGGCCGCACGGGCGAGGCATCCGTCCTCCAGGAGATCATCGGCGGCACGGGCCGCGGCCGCCTCGCCATCGCCGCGATCGACGGCACGGGCGGCATCGGCAAGTCGGCCCTCGCCATCCACACGGCCCACCGCCTCGCCGACCGCTTCCCCGACGGCCAGTTCTACGTGGATCTGCACGGCGCCACCGCCGGCCTCACGCCCCTCGAACCGGGGGAGGTGCTCGGCCGGTTCCTCAGCACGCTGGGCGTGCCGCGCGTCGCCGTCCCCACCAACACGGAGGAGGCGGCCGCCGCGTTCCGCTCCATGGTCGCCGACCGGCGCGTCCTGGTCGTCCTCGACAACGCGGCGGGCGTGGAACAGGTGCGCCCGCTGCTGCCCGCCGGGCCCGGCTGCGCCGTCCTCATCACCAGCCGCGAAATGCTCACCACACTGGAGGGCGCCACCCACCTCCACCTCGGCGTCCTCTTCCACGACCAGGCGATGGCACTCCTGGAACGGCTGCTCGGCGCGGAGCGGGTGGGCGCCGAGACCGAGGCGGCCGACGCGATCATCCGGATGTGCGGCGGGCTCCCGCTCGCCCTGCGGATCGTCGGCGCCCGCCTCGCCGCCCGCCCCAGCTGGCCGCTGAGCGCCTTCGTCGAACGGCTCGGCGACGCGCAGGGCAGGCTCGACGAGATCTCCGTCGGTGACGTGTCGGTCCGCGCGAGCTTCCTCGCCGGCTACCAGGCCCTGTGCCACGGGGCCCACCCCAGCGACCAGGCGGCCGCCCGCGCCTTCCGCCTCCTCGGCGTCGTACCGGGATCGAGCACCAGCCTGCCCGCCGCGACCGCGCTGCTCGGCGTCCCGGCCGCCCGCGCGGAGGACGCGCTCGAACGCCTCGTCGACGCCCACCTGTTGAACAGCCCCGCCCCCGGCCGCTACCAGATGCACGACCTGCTCCGCCTGTTCGCCCGTGAGGTGTGCGCCGAAGAGCCCGAGACCGAACGCACCGAGGCCCTCGCACGCGTCCTTCGGTTCTACGCAGCCACCACCGGGCGCGCCGTGGCCCACCTGGAGGTACCACCCGGCCTCGCCCGCCGGGCCGACGACCCGACGCCGGTACGCATCGACGACCTGGGCCGGGCCGAGGCATGGCTGGACAGTGAGCGCGCCAACCTGATCGCCACCATCACGCACGCCGCGACCGCGTCCGACGACGCGGCGCGCCACTCCGTCCGCCTCACCGGACTCCTGCACTGGTACCTCTACCCGTACGCCCGCGCACGGGAGTTGCGCGTCCTCGGCGAGCTCGCCATCCGCACCGCCCGCCGGCTCGGCGACCGCAGGAGCGAGGCCCAGGGGCTGCACAACCTGGCGGCCGTGTACTGGCTGCACGGCAGGCTCGACCACATGCGGCAGTGCCTGGACGCGGCGCTCGACATCTGGCGCGCGATCGGCGACGCCAAGGGGGAGCGGCGCACCCTGTACTGCCTGGCGGACGCGCTCACGGAGACGGAGAGATACGAGGAGTCCCTCGCCGTGCAGCGGACGCATCTCGCCCTGGCCCGCGCGGCGGACGACCGCACGGCCCTGGTGGTCGGCCTCGGCGACCTCGGCCGCGCCCTGCGCGGACTCGGCCGCACCGTCGACGCCCTGGAGGCCTACGAGGAGAGCGCACGCATCGCGGACGGGGTCGGCGACGACGGCCTCCAGTGCTTCGCGCTGCACGAGATCAGCCGCATCCTCCTGTACGAGGGCAGGACCCCGGAGGCGGCGAAACTCCTCGAACGCGCCGCGAGTCTGGGCAGCGACCTCACCGCGTACGTCCGCTGGCGCGGGCACGCGTGGAGCGCGTTCTTCCCCGCGTGCCTGAGCCTGCGCATGGGGCCGGGAACGCTCGGCCCGCCACCGCTGTGAACGGTGTCGGGCCGGCGGCGACCGGATCTACCGCCGCTCTACCGAACCCCTCTATCTTCAGGGACGCCTTGCACAAGGACCCACCTCACCACTCGGCAGGCCTCATGGACGCCACGGCACCCGGCGAGCAGCGCATCCTGCGGATCACCCGCACCGACGACCCGCCGGGGCTCAGCCTCGAAGGGGAACTGGACGCCACCCGGCACCGCGTCGTCGCACAGGCGCTGGCGGACCTCGCGGAGGTGGACGGCGAACTCCACCTCGACCTCGGCGGATTGACCTTCATCGACCTCGGGGCGCTGCGCCTGCTCGCCGGCGTCGGCCACCGCCGAGGACCACGCCGGGGGCTGGTCCTCGACCATGTGGCACCGGAGGTGGCGGGGGTCATCGCGATCGTGGGCTGGGGCCGGCTGCCGGGCCTGGCGCAGGGAACGGAGGGGACGGCATGACCGTCGACGAGATCATCGAGGCGCTGGACCGGCTCGGCCCGGCGGACGCCCCGGGCTTCGACGAGCCGCTGGTCCACCAGCACCAGGCGGTGCTGTACGGCGACATGCCGGAGTTCCTCGCGGGCACCGTGCCGCACCTGCGCGAGGGCATCGGGGCGGGAGCGCCGACGCTCGCCGTGGCCCCGGCGCGGGAGGCCGACGCGCTGCGCGAGGCGCTCGGCCAGGACGCCCCCGCCGTGCAGTTCATCAACCCCCTGGACGTCTACACGAACCCCGTACGGGCCATGGCCGCGATATCGGCGGTCGCGCGGACGCTCGGCCCGCGCCCCGCCTGGGTGGTGGCGACCGACGACTGGGAGCGCTACCCGGACCCCATCGAGTGGGTCCGCTACGAGTCGCTGCTCAATGTCAGCTTCCCCAACCAGCGCTTCCACTCCCGCTGTTGCTACGACACGCGCGTGGTGACGTCGGAGGTCGTCGACTACGTACGGCGCACCCACCCGGAGGTCTTCGAGGGCGAGGCCCTGCGGGACAGCCCCGTGTACGGTGACCAGCCGGCCCTCCTCGCGGACCTCGACCGACGGCCCCTGCCCGCTTCGCCGCGTACCACCGCGTCGATGCGGATCCTGCCGGCGGACCTGCACGCCGTGCGCGCCTTCGTGGCCGAACAGGCACGCGGCTGCGGAGTGACGGGCGAGGCCCTGCACAACCTGCTGGTGGCCGTCACCGAGGTGGCGACCAACGCCATCCGCCACGGCGACGCCCCCGTCACCCTGCGCACCTGGCCCGACAACGGCCTCATCTGCGAGATCACCGACTCCGGCGACTGGCGGCCCGACGCCCACCTCAGCTGGGACCCGCCGGACTCCGCCGCGGACGCCGGCTTCGGACTGTGGGGCGCCGGGATGCTGTGCGACACGGTGCAGGTGAGGCCGGGGGCGAAGGGGACGACGGTACGGCTGCGGACGTGCGCCTGACACGCCCGCGGCCGTCCGCGCGTCACCTGCCGGCGTACGGCAGCAGCGCCATCTCCCGGGCGTTCTTGACCGCCGCCGCCACCTGGCGTTGCTGCTGCACCGTGAGGCGGGTGACGCGGCGGCCGCGGATCTTGCCGCGGTCGGAGACGAACTGCCGCAGCAGGTCGGTGTCCTTGTAGTCGACGTAGGTGATGCCGGCCGCGTCGAGCGGGTTCGGGCGCGGCTTCGTGGGCCCCCGTGGGGTGCGGGAACGGGGCATGTCGGTTCGGTTCCTTTCGGGGGTCAGCGTGCCGGGTCGAGGAGCGGGTCGAAGGCGGCGGGCAGCCGGCTCCAGCCGGCCGGGCCCGCGCGGAACTCGTCGTCGGTGAGCAGGCAGGAGTCGAGGAGCGCGGCCAGGCCCTCGCGGTCGAGGGCTGGGGAGGTGAACACGAGGTGCTGGCAGCGGTCGCCGTGCTCCGGATGCCAGTCCACGGCCGCCGCCGCGCGCCGCTCGGGCGGCACCAACTCCCAGGCGGCGTCGGGCAGTGAGTGCAGCCAGGGCCCGCAGTCGTCGACGCCCAGGGCGCCGCCCGCCGCGTCCCAGGACAGCAGCGTGTCGGGCCGGTCGGCGAGCCAGAACCGCCCCCGGCTGCGGGCCGCGACGCAGCACAGGTCCTCCAGGGCGTCGAACAGCCGCTGCGGATGGAACGGCCGGTGACGGTGCCAGACGAGGGTGCCGACCCCGGCCTCCTCCGCCTCCTGCGGCAGCCGGGCGCTGGCCGGGTGCTGGGCGGTGCGGGCCGCCTCGACGTCGAACCCGGCGAGGGCGAGCCGGGCCAGTTCGGTCGACCGGGCCGGGACCTGCCGCCCCGTCGGGTGGAGCTGGGCGAGCAGGGCCCGGTCCTCCGCGTCCGCCTCCGGACTCTCGGTGACGGCGACGACGGACGCGTACTCCAGCTGCCGGGCCCAGGTGTCCGCGACAGTGCGCTGATCGCTCGCGGCCGCCGCGAGTCCGGCCTCGGCGAGGTCGTCGCCGTTGCCCAGGTAGGGGAGGACGAGCGCGGGGTCGACGGCAGTGACGACACCGGTCAGTTGCAGCGCCGGAGCGCCGTGCGCGGCGACGACGTCCGCCATGGCCTGCGGCTCCACGGAGTCCCACAGCTCCACGACGGCGAGCCGGGTCAGCCCGTCCTCCGCGAGCCGTTCGAGCTCCGGCACGAGGTCCTCGCGCAGGGCGCAGCAGGCGCAGTCGTTGACCAACGGCGCCTCGCCGCGCTCGAGTTCACCGGAGGCGTCCCGGACCGTGCGGGTCACGGTCCCCGACGGGGCGGTGCCGAGGTCGTGGTGCAGGGCCACACTGGACGGCACCGCGTCGAGCAGGCCCCGCACCACCTCCCGGCGGGCCTCGCTGTGCAGGCCGCCGACGATCACGACGGGCAGCCGGTCGCGGCCGCCCATCACCGGGCCCCTCGACGGCCGAAGCGACGTTCGAAGCGCTCGACGCGTCCCGCGGTGTCCATGACGCGGGCGGTGCCGGTGTAGAAGGGGTGGCTCGCCGAGGAGACCTCGACGTCGTACACGGGGTAGGTGTGGCCGTCCTCCCACTCGATCGTGCGGTCGGTGGTGAGCGTGGAACGGGTCAGGAAGGCGAATCCGGCGGCCTTGTCGCGGAAGACGACGGGCCGGTGGGCCGGGTGGATGCCGGGCTTCATGGCGGACTCCAGGTTCTTCGGGTTCTTCGGGTTCTTCGAGCGGCCGTGCGGGCCGTGGGCTTCAGCGTTCTTCGCGGAAGTCGACGTGGCGGCCCACCACGGGGTCGTACTTGCGCAGGACCAGGCGGTCCGGGTCGTTCCTGCGGTTCTTGCGGGTGACGTAGGTGTAGCCCGTGCCCGCCGTGGAGCGGAGCTTGAGGATCGGGCGCAGTTCGTTGCGTGCCATGGCGCTAGTATATGGCAATGGTTTCCATTTTCAATAACGGGGCCACGTTCACACAGGCGCAGCGAGCACGACACAGCACGACGGAGAGGGACCGCATGTCCACCCACTGCCAACTGACCGGCGCCGCACCGCGCTTCGGCAACCGCATCTCCCACTCGCACCGGCGCACCTCGCGCCGCTTCGACCCGAACATCCAGCGCAAGCGCTACTGGCTGCCCAGCGAGGGCCGCACCGTGCGGCTGACCCTGAGCGCCAGGGGAGTCAAGACGGTCGACGTCATCGGCGTCGAGGCCGCGGTCGCGCGGATCCGCGCGCGAGGGGAGAAGGTCTGATGGCGAAGAAGAGCAAGATCGCGAAGAACGAGAAGCGGAAGACGGTCGTCGAGCGGTACGCCGCCCGGCGCGCGGCGCTGAAGGAGACACTCCGCCGCCCCGGCACCCCGGAGGCCGAGCGCGCCGCCGCCCTGGCCGAACTGCGCCGCCAGCCCCGCGACGCCAGCGCCACGCGGGTCCGCAACCGCGACAGCGTGGACGGCAGGCCGCGCGGGCATCTGCGCAAGTTCGGCCTGTCCCGCGTGCGGCTCCGGGAGGAGGCGCACGCGGGACACCTGCCGGGGGTCACCAAGTCCTCCTGGTGACGACGCAGCCGCGGTAGGCCGCCCGACCGGGCCCCGTCTCGGTCGGGCGCGCCGCGCGGTCGCCCGCATGGCGTGCGAGAGCAGGCGCGGCACGGCGGACCGGCGGACGATGGGGGAAGCCGGAGTGCGTCGAGCCGAGGGGAGTGCCGCAGGTGGGTGGCGGGCGCGAGCACGGAATCCCCGAAGAGGAGCCCGAGGAGCACGAGGAACCCGAGGCGTACGACGCCGAGGTCCGCCAGGTCGACGTGCTCAACCGGATGGCGGGCCCGGCCTCCGGAGGGCCCGGCGCGGGCTCGGACCGGGCTCCACGACGTACGGGTGGCCGCGGCACCGACCTGCTCGTCACCGGACACGCGCTGGCCCGCGTCGCGTCACTGGGGGAGGCCCTCACGCTGATCTCCCGGCTGGCCGACACCACGCTCCCGCTGCGCGGGCAGGCGGTCTTCCGTGCCGACCGCGAAGTGCTGCACTGCGTAGGCCAGTTCGGGCTCGCCGAGGGTGAGGCCGAGGCGTTCCGGTTGCCGTTGCGGACCGCCCACCCCGCCGCTCAGGTGGCGAGAACGGGGCGGCCCGTGGTGCTGACGTCGCCGCAGGAATACCGGGACCGGTTCCCGTCCGCCGGTGGGAACGCCGAGCCGGCGCGGTACGAGGCGTGGGCGTTCCTGCCGCTCACCACGTACGGCCAGCTCACCGGCGTATGGATGGCCGCCTTCGACGCCCCGGTGGAGATGACCGGCGGGGTCGGCACCTTCCTGGTGGCCCTCGCCCGGCTCCTCGGCCAGTGCATCGAGCAGACCTACGACGGCCAGGCGGACCGCACCCTCTCCCAGAGCCTGCGCAGCAGCATGGGGCGCGTCGGCCCGAGCCCCGAGGGGCTCACCGTCACCGCCCGTTACGTACCCACCGGCGGCGGGCTCATGGTCGGCGGCGACTGGTTCGACAGCATCACCCTGCCCAACGGGCGCCTCGGCGTGGTGATCGGCGACGTCCAGGGCCACGACGTGCACGCCGCCGGACTGATGTCGCAACTGCGCACCGCCATCCACGCCTACGCGGCCGAGGGGCACGGCCCCGACGCCGTCCTCGTCCGCGCCTCCCACTTCCTGGCGTCGCTTCAGGAGGACCGCTTCGCCACCTGCATCTACCTGGAGGCCGACCCCCTGACGGGCACGCTGCGCATCGCCCGCGCCGGGCACCCGCACCCGGTCCTGCGGCTGCCGGACGGCACGTGCCTGCTCAAGCACGTGCGCGGCGGGCTGCCCCTGGGGCTCGACCTCGGCGAGGACGACTACCCCGTCAGTGTCGTCACACTGCGTGAGAACGAGATCCTCATGCTGTGCACGGACGGCCTGATCGAGTCCGGCGGCCACGACATGTACTCCGGCTGGCTCCGGGTCCGCGGCGCGCTGACACCGGGCGGCGCCGACGACATCGACGGCATGGCCGAGCGGCTCCTGAACGCCGTGGTCGCCCCGCAGACCACGCAGCCGGGCGACCGTCCCGTCACCTCGTTCACCGAGGACGACATCGCCCTGCTGCTCCTGCGCCGCGACCCACTCGACGACCACGCGGACCGGCCCGGACGGCACCTGCGGTTCACCCTCGAACAGGACCAGGCCCAGGGCATCGCCGACGCCCGCATCGAGTTCCAGGGGCTGCTCCACGACTGGGCCCGCCCCGAACAGGTCGACACCGTCCTCCTGCTCGTCTCCGAACTCCTCGGCAACGTACTCATCCACACCGAGCAGGCCGCCGTCCTGCGCGCCGACATCAGCGGCGCCGAGGGGCACCGCCTGCTGCGCGTGGAGGTCTCCGACCGCAGCGACGAGGTCCCCGCCCGCCGAGCCCCCGGCGAACTCTCGTCCTCGGGCCGCGGCCTCGTCCTCCTCGACCTCCTGGCCCACCGCTGGAACCTCCGCCCCGAGCCGGAGGGCAAGACGGTGTGGTTCGAACTGGACGAGGACGGTCCGGAGGAACCGTGACGGTGCCCTCCCGCGGCACCGTCCGGACGGCCCAGCCGAGCAACTCCTCCTCGAACGGGGGATCTTGACACCGTCATGGATGGGTGGTGGTTTAGACCACACCCCTCGCCCGAAGGCGAGGGTCCGCTTCCGTGGAGGTGTCGTGTCCCGTATGCCGGAACGTCATTCGTCCCGTCTTCCCCGTGTTCCCCGCCCCGTGCTCGCCGGCGCCGCGCTCCTGCTGACCCTGGGCACGTTCGCCGGGCCCGCCCAGGCGCTCGACGGCGCGCCGGCCGCGGTCGGCGCCGGCCCGGCGGCGACGTTGCCCGTCGTCACGCCCACCCCGCAGGACATGAGATCGGCGGGCGCCGACCTTCGCGTACCGGACCGGGCGCGTCTCGTCCTCGGTGACGGCGTCGACGCGTCGAGCATCGACGTGATCAAGCGGGCGCTGGCCGCCGCCGGGGCCCGTTCCGTCTCCACCGTCAAGGCGGGCGACGCGGCCAAGAAGGCACCGGCGCCAGGGGTGTTGACCGTCGTGGCCGGTTCCATCAAGGACACCTCGGTGGCCGCCGCGCTCAAGACCGCGGGCGGCAGCGTGCCCGGCACTCTGAAGCCGGAGGGCTACTCCCTCGCGTCCCGCGGCGCCGCCGGCTCTGACATCGTTGTCCTCGCGGGCAACGACGGCGACGGCGTCTACTACGCGGCCCAGACGCTGCGTCAACTGGTCACCGGCAAACACACCATCGCCTCCGTGGCGATCACCGACTACCCGAGCATGCCGTTGCGCGGCAGCATTGAGGGCTTCTACGGCGCGCCCTGGACGCACAGCGACCGCGTCGACCAACTCGCCTTCTACGGCGACGTAAAGGCCAACACGTACATCTACACCCCGAAGGACGACACGTATCTGCGGGAGAAGTGGCGCACCCCGTACCCCGCTGACAAGCTGGCCGACCTGCACGAACTGATCGAGCAGGCGGTCGCCCACCATGTCGACTTCACGTATGCGGTCTCTCCCGGGCTGTCCGTCTGCTACAGCGACCCCGATGACGTGAAGGCCCTGAAGGAGAAGCTGGGTTCGCTGTACGACCAGGGGGCCCGCAGCTTCTATGTGGCGCTCGACGACATCAGTTACACCAAGTGGAACTGCGACGCCGACCAGGCGAAGTACGGGGCGCCGGGGCGCGCCGCCGCGGGGCAGGCGCAGGCCGATCTGCTCAATGCGGTGCAGCAGGACTTCATCGACACCCATGAGGGCGCGAAGCCGCTCCAGTTCGTGCCCACCGAGTACTCCGACACGGCGGATTCCGCGTACAAGTCGGTGCTGCGCGAGCAGTTGGACCCGAAGGTCGTCGTGCAGTGGACCGGCACCGCCGTCGTACCGCCCGCCATCAGCCTCGCGGACGCCAAGGCCGCGTCCACGGTGTGGGGGCGCAAGGTGTTCCTCTGGGACAACTATCCGGTCAACGACTACGGGCAGACCACGGGACGGCTCCTGATGGCCCCGTACGACAAGCGGGAGGCCGGTCTGCACGAGGAGTTGAGCGGCATCGTGCTCAACCCGATGAACCAGGCGGCACCGAGCAAGGTCGCACTCTTCGGCGGCGCGTCCTTCGCCTGGAACGACGAGAACTACGACCCCGACCGCACCTGGCGCGCGGCCGCCGACTATCTCGCGGGCGGCGACCGGGGCACCGCGCGGGCCCTGCTCGCCTTCTTCGACACCGAGCACCTCGCGCCGACCTTCGGCGACACGAACTGGCAGCCGCAGGCACCCGAACTCGCCGCGCGGATCGCGGAGTTCCGCAAGGCGTGGGACGGCGGGAACACCACCGAGCGGCGCGCCGCACTGCGCAAGCTCTCGGCCTACGCCGACGTACTCGCCGGCGCCCCGGAGCGGATTCGCGCCGGGATGCGGGACGAGGCCTTCCTGGCGCAGACGAAGCCGTGGCTCGACGCGCTCGACCTGTGGGGCGGCGCCCTGAACGCGACCCTGGACGGACTGCGCGCCCAGCTCAACTCCGGTAGCGGGCAAGCCGACTTCGCGAAGGCGGCCGACCTGGCGAAGCAGGCCTCGGCCGTCACCACCATCCCCGGCACCACCCGGCCGCAGGGGCCGGTCAAGGTGGCCGACGGGGTGCTGGACACGTTCATCGAGCAGGCGTCACACATGTGATGCTCCTGTGAAGGCGCCCGCTCCGGCCCGATGGTCGGAGCGGGCGCCTTCGTATGCAACGGGCGGCTGGATCCGCACCCTTCACATCCGTCCCACCGCCATCGCCAATACCCTTTGAGCAGACCAGAGTTGGGTCGGTTCGGCGTTCCGGAACGTCCTGGAATCGCCGGTGTTCACGGTCGGGGCGAACCCGTCGTCGCAGGTCACGCGGAATCTCTCCCTCGCCGAGGAATCCGCAGGCCGTGGCCGGTCTGGGTGCCCTGCTCCAAATCTTGACCACAAATTCCACACATCCCTCTCTATGGACGGCTTCAATGGTCTAGATTGACCGTGCTTCACATGCTGGGACACCAGGCGACAAATGACGATCTATAGGTCCGGTTCGACGGGCAGTTGACAGCCACGTCACCGGCGCCGAACGGGGGTGATCACTTCCTGGTGCCCGAGACGGGCCTTGGGTGCGGGGAGCACCCGGGGTCTTCGCGGATTTCCGCGAACCTCGAGCGTCGAGTGTGGAGCAGAACATGCGAGTCCGCCGCCGGCTGAACCGAGTGTGCGGACCGCTGGGGAAGCGCTGAAACAGCCGAGCATGTCATGTACGGGAGGCAGGGACCTCCCGAGGGGGAGGAGCAGCGCGGCGCGGGAGGCTGGGGGCCTTCTGAGGAGGGGACAGCGCGGGAGGCCGGGGGGCCTCCCGAGGGGGGAGTAATCGTGTTGAGCGAGCACGCCGAGCCCGCCGGCGACCCGGACGGGGCTGTACAGCATGGGGAATTGATCAACCTGTTTCCGCCGGGGCGTGGGCGCCCGGTGAACGGGGCACTCCGTCAGCCCGCGAGCGACTGGGAGCAGCGGTACCGCCGGATCGTGATCATCAGCGATACCGTGGCCACCGCGGTCGTGGTGGCCACCTTCGGTGGCTTCTTCGGGGTCCGCGACGCGGCCAACTGGCACGAGAAGTGGAAGATCCTCGCCTTCGGCACCGAACTGCTGGTGCTGGCCATGCTCGCCGTGAGCCGCTCGTGGGCTCCGGCCGTGCTGGGTCAGGGCGCCGAGGAATTCCGCCGGCTCGGACGCTCGCTGTTCATGACGACCGTCGTGCTGGCGCTCGGCGGGATCGCCCTCACCTCGCGGAACATCAAGCTCTGGATCTTCGTCGCGGTTCCCACGATCGCGCTCGTCACCATGATCGCGCGGTATCTGCTGCGTCTCTGGCTCCACAGGGAGCGCAAGGAGGGACGCTGCCTTCGACCGGTGCTCGCCGCCGGGAGCCCGGCCACCGTGCGCGACCTGATCTCCAGGACCCGCAAGTTCCCGCACCTCGGTTGGCGGGTGGAGGCCGTGTGCATGCCGGACGGGCACGGGCTCGAAGGCGACCATCTGGACGGCGTGCCGGTCGTCGGCCGCCTGAAGGATGTGGCGGGCCACGTCCACCGCGACGGGTACCGGGTCGTCGCGGTCACCCCGGATCCGCACTGGTCGCCGGAGCGGCTCCAGCGGCTCGCCTGGAACCTCGAGGGCAGCGACGCCGATATGGTCGTGGCGCCCGTGCTGATGGAGGTGGCGGGACCGCGGCTGCATGTCGACGCGGTGCTCGGGATACCGCTGCTGCGCGTCAGCATGCCCGCCTTCACCGGGGGACGCCGGGCGATAAAGGAGGTCGTCGACCGGCTGGGCGCGACCGTGCTGATACTGCTGTTCGCGCCGCTGATGGTGTTCATCGGGCTGTTCGTGCTGACGGACAGCCGGGGTGGGGTGTTCTACCGTCAGCGCAGGGTCGGCAAGGGCGGCCGCGAGTTCACCATTCTCAAGTTCCGCACCATGGTCCCCGGCGCCCACGGGGTACGCGCCGACCTCGCCGAGCGCAACGAGGGCGCGGGTTTGCTGTTCAAGCTACGCAGCGATCCGCGGGTGACCCGGGTGGGACAAGTGCTGCGCCGGTACTCGCTCGACGAGCTGCCGCAGTTGTTCAACGTGGTGTCCGGGTCGATGTCGCTCGTCGGCCCGCGGCCTCCGCTGCCGGAGGAGTCCGCGGCGTACGGCCCGGACATCCGGCGGCGGCTGCTGGTCAAGCCCGGGCTCACAGGCCTGTGGCAGATCAGCGGGCGCAGTGATCTGCCGTGGGACGAGGCGGTCCGCCTCGACCTGCGGTACGTGGAGGACTGGTCGCTCGCACTGGACTCGGTGATCTTGTGGAAGACGCTGCGGGCCGTGCTCCACGGGCAAGGGGCCTACTGAAGCGCCGGGGGGCGCACTTCGATCGGCGTACGGAACGGCAGGCCATCAGGGCCTGCCGAGGGGGAGGAACGGTCATGAGAATAAGCGTCTTAGGGCTTGGCTATGTGGGCTGCGTATCGGCCGCGTGCCTGGCCAGCCTGGGCCACGAGGTCATCGGTGTGGACGTGAACCAGGCGAAGGTCGACCTGGTCAACGACGGCAAGGCGCCCGTGGTCGAGGAGCGGATCGGCGAACTCACCGCCGAGGTCGTGCGGACCGGCGCCCTGCGCGCCACCCGCGACGTCCGTGAGGCGATCATGGGCAGTGATGTGTCGCTGATCTGTGTCGGCACGCCGTCGGAGCCCAACGGCAGCCTGTGCACCACGTACTTGGAGCGGGTCGCCGAGCAGATCGGCGCCGCTCTGGCCGAGCGCGGGGGGAGCGGCGGCCGGCACACCGTCGTGTTCCGCAGCACCATGCTCCCGGGCACCTGCCTGAACCTGCTGGTGCCGATCCTGGAGAAGAGTTTCGGAGGGACGGCGGGCGTCGACTTCGGCGTCGCGGTCAACCCGGAGTTCCTGCGCGAGGGCACGAGCGTGCGGGACTTCTTCGACCCGCCCAAGACCGTCATCGGCCAGCTCGACCAGGCCAGCGGCGACGTCGTGGCGCAGCTGTACGACGGGCTGCCCGGCGAGGTGTTCCGTGTGCCGGTCCCGGTCGCCGAGGCGATCAAGTACGCGGACAACTCCTTCCACGGCCTCAAGATCGGCTTCGCCAATGAACTGGGCGCCGTGTGCCAGGCGTTGGGCGTGGACTCGCACCAGGTGATGGACGTGTTCCTCGCCGACCGCAAGCTCAACATCAGCCCCGCCTATCTGCGGCCCGGCTTCGCCTTCGGCGGCTCCTGCCTGCCCAAGGACCTGCGCAGCCTCGTCCACGCGGCGCGGCGGGCCGACGTGTCCGTGCCGATCCTGTCCCATGTGCTGGCGTCCAACGCCGACCACCTGCAACGCGCGGTGGAGCTCGTCGAGCGCACCGGGAAGCGCAAGGTCGGCCTGTTCGGCCTGTCCTTCAAGCCCGGCACCGACGACCTCCGCGAGAGCCCGCTCGTCGAGCTGGCCGAGCGGCTCTTCGGCAAGGGGTACGAGCTGAAGATCTACGACGCCAACGTCAGCCTGTCCCGGCTGATGGGCGCGAACCGCGAGTACATCGAGAGCCGCCTTCCGCACCTCGCGCAACTGCTCGCGGACTCCGTCGACGACGTGCTCGAACACGCCGAGGTATGCCTGGTCGGCACCAAGGACCCGGCCGTGCTGTCGGCGCTACCGGTCAGTGGTGGCCCCGTGATTGTCGATCTCGTCCGCCTTCCCGACGCCGAGGCGCGTCGGGCCGAACCGGGGTACGTGGGCCTTGCTTGGTAACGCAATGAACGATGCGAGGGCCGGCGGCGACGCGCCGAACCGGCGCGCACTGATCCTGGTGGAGAACCTGTCGGTCCCCTTCGACCGGCGGGTGTGGCAGGAATGCACGACGCTGCGCGACGCGGGCTGGACGGTGCACGTCATCTGCCCACAGGGCACGAAACGGGACACCGAGGCGGAGACGGTGATCGACGGGGTGCGGATCCACCGCTACCCGCTGCGCGCCGCCACCGGGGGACCGGCCGGCTACCTGCGGGAGTACGGCTCCGCGCTGTGGCACACGGCCCGGCTCGCCCGCAAGGTCGGCCCGGTCCACGTCGTCCACGCCTGCAACCCGCCGGACCTGCTGTTCCTGGCGGCACGGTGGCTGCGGCGGCGCGGCGCACAGTTCGTCTTCGACCAGCACGACCTGGTGCCCGAGCTGTACCTCTCGCGCTTCGACCGCGGCGAGGACCTGCTCTACCGCGGCGTGTGCGCGCTCGAACGGCGCACCTACCGGGCCGCGGACGTCGTGCTCGCCACGAACGAGAGCTACCGGGACGTCGCCCTCGACCGCGGCGGCAAGCGGCCGAAGGATGTCTTCGTGGTGCGCAGCGCGCCCCAGGTCGACCGCTTCCAACCGGTGCCGTCCGAACCGGAGTTGAAGCGCGGCAAGCCCCATCTGCTGTGCTACCTCGGCGTGATGGGACCCCAGGACGGGGTCGACTACGCCCTGCGGTCGCTCGCCAAGCTGCGCGACGGGCTCGGGCGGACCGACTGGCACGCGGTGTTCGTCGGCTCCGGTGACGCCTTCGACGCGATGGTGGAGCTGTCCCGGGAACTAGGGCTCGCGGACCAGGTGGAGTTCACCGGACGCATCCCCGACGCCGACCTGGTGCGCTACCTGTCGACCGCGGACGTCTGCCTCTCGCCCGACCCGCGCAACCCGCTCAACGACGTATCGACGATGAACAAGGTTCTGGAGTACATGGCGATGGGCAAGCCGATCGTCTCGTTCGACTTGAGAGAGGCGCGTGTTTCCGCAGGTGACGCTGCGGTCTACGCGCGTGCCAACGACGAGGCCGAATTCGCCGGGCTCGTCGCGCAGTTGCTGGACGACCCGGAGCGGCGGGCCCGGATGGGCAAGCTCGGCCAGGAGCGGATCGGCGGTCCGCTGTCCTGGCGGAACTCGCAGGAATCGCTGCTCGCCGCGTACGACGCCGCCTGCCGGCGCCGCGTCGCGGTGTCGGGGGACGTCCCGGTTCGGACAGGGAAGAGGCGGGGCAGGTGAGCGACGACACGATACGTCTGGTCACGATCGGGCAGATCTTCCGAGGGCGGTGGCGGCTGCTTGCCGCGCTCGCCGTGATCGGAGCACTCGTCGGATACGGCGTCTCGGCCGTGTTCCCGCCGAAGTACACGACGTCCGCGTCGGTCCTGCTGCCGGGAGCGTGGGAAGAGCGCGAGCTGCTGACCCAGGCGGACGTCGCGACCAGCTCCACCGTGCTCGACCGCGCGGCCGACAAGCTCCGCTGGAAGGGCGTCGACGGGGCCGGACTGCGGAAGGACGTGAGCGTCAAGGCCGCCGACGGGAACATCGTCATCATCACCGGCGCGGCCGACACCCCGGAGCACGCGCAGCGGCTCGCCGACCGGGTGGCCGAGCAGTACGTCGCCTTCGCCGCACGGATCGCCAGTGGCGACACCGGCGCCGAAGCGGCCACGCGGCCCGCGGCCCTGCGCAAGCAGGTGCAGGAGACCAACCGCCGCATCACCGAGCTGGCCAGCAAGGCCGACCCGGGACAGACCGTGGCGAGCGTCGAGGCCCGCACCGCGCTGGAGAAGCTGCGCACCTCCCTGGAGGAGGCCATGAAGAAGCTGGACGAGACCACCCCGGCGACGGACAAGGCCGGTCCGGTCGTCATGGGTCTCTCCGCCCGGCCGACCGGCGAGGCACCGCCGACCACGACGCAACTCGCCGTTGCCGGAGCGCTGTTGTTCCTCCTGGTCGCGATCATCGGCCATCTCGCCGCCGCGCGGATGAACCGCCGGCTGCGCACCGAACCGGAGATCGCCGCGGCGCTCGGCTCGACGCTCCTCGGCACCGTCGACGTGCCCGGAGAACTGCGTACGCCCCGGCCACAGGGTGACGGCGCGCTGTCCGGCGTCCGCCGGTTCCTGCGCACCGACATCCGGTGGGACGTCCCGAGCCCGCACAGGTCCGGCGACGAGTCCGACAGGAGCATCCGCTACCGGCGGGTGTGCGCCCGCCTGCGCACTCAACTGAACGCCCCACGACAACTGTTGGCCATCGTCCCGGACGGTGACGAGCTCGCGCTCCGGGCCGCCGGGCAACTCGTCGCCGAGGCCCAGGGCGATCCGGTGCTGCGGGCCGTGGTGGTTCCGATGGACCGGCCGACCGTGCCGGACCGCGGCGCCGAATCCGGCGCCGTCGTCGTCCTCAGCGCGGGGAACTGGACCGCGGAGGAACTCACCGGCATCGCACGGGCCTGCGCGGACGCCAGGCAGGAACTCGTCGGCATCGTCGTCGCGGGACCGGTCCAGGCCCGTCCCACGACGACCGTCGACCACGAGCCGGACCGCGCCGCCCCGGCGCTCGCGGTCGGCGGCCACGCGAAGGGAGGCTCGGCATGACGACGAGCAAGACGCCGGAGTCGTCCGCAAGCACTCCGCTCTTCGATCTGCAAGGCCTCGTGGTGGCGGTGCGCAGGCGCCGCCGCCTCTGGGGCGCCCTGGCACTGCTCGGGCTGTTGGCCGGCGCCGCGATGGCGTTCGTCCTGCCCCCGCCGCCGAGCGCGGTGACCAAGCTGCTGGTCGCGCACGCCGAGGACCAGCCGAACGACACCGGAACACTGATCCGTACCGACGTCGAAGTGCTGCGCACCACGCGCGTCGCCGACAAGGCGCTGAAGGCCCTCAAGTCCTCCGAGAAGCCGGAAGACTTCATGAAGGACTACCGGGGCACCGGCGTCACCAACAATCTGCTCCAGATCAACGTGACGGGCGACAGCGACGCGCAGGCGGTGGCCCGCGCCAAGGCGCTGGCCGACGCGTTCGTCGCCGACCATGTGGGACGGATGCGGGACACCGCCAAGGCCGAGGCCCAGGCACTGCTGGACCAGCGTGACCGGATGCGCAAGGACCTCGCCGAGGTCAACAAGGAGATCGGCAACCGCTCGCCGGACACGGCGAGCGACCCGAAGGCCGCGGCGAGCCTCGAATCGCTCTTCGCGCGCCGGTCCGAACTCAACTCGCGGATCGCCGATTTCGACCAGCGGGCCGCGGACGCGCGCACCGGCACACCCACGGTCACCGCCGGAACGCGGATCGTGGACGCCCCGCGCGCGCTGCGGCACTCCCTGCCCAAGTCCGTCGTCACCAACGGCGCGATCGGGCTCGCCATCGGACTGGTCCTCGGGCTCGGGCTCGCCGCGGTCACCGCGGTGGTGGCGGACCGCCCCGTGCTGCGCCGCGACATCTCGGCCAACCTGGGCGCCTCGGTCATCGCCGAACTGCCCCGCCGCTCGGGCAAGCTGTGGCGGCGCCGCAGGACCCGGGCCGTACGGACACGGCTCGTCGTGCACCTCGCCCGCACCGTCCGCGGCTCCATGGAACCGGTGTCACTGCTCGAACTGGGCTCCGCGCGCGGCGCGAGCGCCATCGCCCTGGACCTCGCCAAGGAGATGACGGCGGACGGGCCGGTCCTAGTCATCGACGGCCTGCCCGGCCGACAGCTCGCGAACCACGGCCCGCAGCAGGCGGACCTCACCGTGGTCAGCGGGGAGCACGCCTCCGCCGCGTCCACCCACGACCGCCGGATCGGCGTCGGCTCGGTGGCACCCGGCACCGCGTGGACCGACCTCCAGTACCTCGGCACCCGGACCGTGCTCGTCGTACGGGCCGGGCACGCCAGCGCCGCCTGGCTGCACACGGTGGCGCGACAGCTCGCGGACCAGCGCATTCCGGTCATCGGTGTGGTGCTGATGGACCCCGATCCGCGGGACCGGACCGACGGCACGCTGTGGGACGGCCTGCACACCGCGCTGCGCGGCCGGGGCGAACGCCCGGCCCAGCAGAACGGGACGGGCCAGCTGCCGTCGGAGCGGATGCCGGCGTGGGCCGCACGGGGCGCCGATAACGACCAGGAGGCGCGCTAGCACATGTGTGGCATCGCAGGCACCTACCGATGGCCCGACGGGAAGGCCGTGACCGACCGGCTCACGGACACCCTCGCCCACCGCGGTCCCGACGGGGCCGGCCGCTACGGCCACCCCGTCGGTGACGGCGACGTGCAGCTCGGGCACCGCCGTCTGTCCATCATCGACCTGTCAGAGACCGGCGCCCAGCCGATGGTCCGCGACGGGCTCGCCCTGACGTACAACGGCGAGCTGTACAACGCGCCCGAGCTGCGCGCCGAGCTCGAGTCCGCCGGCGTGCGCTTTCGCGGGACCTCCGACACCGAGGTGCTCCTTGAGGCCTGGCGGCGCTGGGGCACGGACTGCCTGCCCCGGCTGCGCGGCATGTTCGCGTTCGGGATCTTCGACGAGCGCACCGGTGAACTCGTGCTGGTGCGCGACCAGTTGGGCATCAAGCCGCTGTTCCTGCTGCGGCGCGGCGGGGGCCTGGCGTTCGCCTCCGAGCTGAAGGCGCTCGCCGCCGCCACCGGTCAACGGCTGGAGGTGGACCACGCGGCCCTGGTGGCCTCGTTGCTGTACTACTGGGTGCCGGACTCCCGCTGCGCGTTCCGCGAGGCGGAGAAGCTCCAGCCGGGCAGCTGGATGCGATTCCGGCCCGACGGCGGGGTGGACCGGGGCCGGTACTGGAACCTGAAGGACGTCGCCACCGAGGGCCGCGACCGGGCGCGCAGCGGCCAACAGCCGGACCTGGCCGCCATTGTCGAGGAGTCGACCAAGCGACACCTGATGTCCGACGTGCCCGTGGCGACCTTCCTCTCCGGCGGCCTCGACTCCAGCTATCTGACCGCCGTCGCGGCCCGCAACCAGCCGGGGATCTCCGCCTACACGATCGGATTCCGCGCCGAGGACGCCAAATTCGAGGCGATGCCCGACGATCTGCGCTACGCCCGGCAGGTCGCCCAGCGGTTCGGCGTCGACCTGCACGAGATCGAGATCGCGCCGAACGTCCTCGACCTGCTGCCGCAGATGACGTACTCCCTGGACGAGCCGATCGGCGACCCCGCCGCGATCAACACGTACCTGATCTGTCAGGCCGCCCGCGAGGCCGGCGTCAAGGTGATGCTCTCGGGGATGGGCGCCGACGAACTGTTCGCCGGCTACCGCAAGCACCTGGCCAACATGCTCGCCCTGCGCTACCAGCGCGTGCCCCGGCCATTGCGCCGCGGAGTGTCCGCGGCCGTTGACCGGCTGCCGGTCGCCACGTCCCGCCGCGGCTTCCGCTCGGTGCGCTTCGCGAAGCGGTTCCTGTCCTTCGCCGATCTGCCGGAGGAGACCGCGTTCCGGCGCAGCTACACCATGTACGACCAGGAGGAGTTGCTCTCGCTGATCGACCCGGATCTCGCCGGGACGGTCGACGACGTGCTGACCGAGCACGCGGACGTCTACGAGGACAACGACCTCGACGACTTCGTCAACCGCATGTGCCTGGGCGACGCCCGGATGTTCCTGCCGGGCCTCAACCTCACCTACACGGACCGCTCCAGCATGGCCGCGTCCACCGAAGTGCGCGTGCCCTACGTCGACGTGGAGGTCGTCAAAGCGGCGTTCGCGTTCCCCGGCGACCGCAAGATCGTCGGACGGCAGGGCAAGGCCGTGCTCAAGGAGGCGGCCACCTCGATCCTGCCCCGCGAGATCGTCCACCGGCCCAAGGGCCTGTTCAGCGCCCCGCTGCGGGCCTGGATGAGCCGCGACCTCGCACCGCTCGTGCGCGAGGTCATCAACGACGGCGAGCTGGTCAGGTCCGGGTTCCTGCGCCGCGACGCACTGCTGCGGCTCGCCGCGGCGGACGCCGCCGGGCAGGCGGACTACTCCAAGCATCTCTGGCACGTACTGACCCTCGAGTACTGGTATCGCGACGCGACCTCCGGCTCCGGCCAGAGCACTCGGTCAACGGCTTAGAAACATCAAGGAGTTCGCGTGAAGCAGGTTGTACAGAACTACAAGAGCGGCGAGTTGGCGGTGCTCGACGTTCCGGAGCCGGGGTGCAAGCCGGGCGGTGTCCTGGTCCGCACCGCGTACTCGCTGATCTCCACGGGGACCGAGCTGATGAAGGTGTCCGAGGCCGGCATGTCGATGCTGGGCAAGGCCCGCTCGCGGCCCGACCAGGTGGCCAAGGTCGTGCAGAGCGTGGCCACCAACGGAGTCCCCGCCACGTACCGCAAGGTGATGGGCAAGCTCGACTCCTACACGCCGCTCGGCTATTCGCTGTGCGGGATCGTCGAGCAGGTCGGCCCGGGCGTCGACGACGTGAAGGTCGGCGACCTCGTGGCCTGCGCGGGCAACGAGCACGCGCTGCACGCCGAGCTCAACTGGGTGCCGAAGAACCTCTACGCGCGCGTGCCGGACGGCCTCGCGCCCCGGCACGCGGCCTTCGGCACCGTCGGCTCGATCGCCATGCAGGGCGTCCGCCAGGGCGAGCCGCAGCTCGGCGAGTCGGCCCTCGTCATCGGACTCGGCCTGATCGGCCAGCTGGTGGTGCAGCTCCTCACCGCCTCCGGCGTCCGCGTCGTCGGCGTCGACCCCGACCCGGCGCGCTGCGAACTCGCCGAACGGCAGGGCGCCGACGCCTGCGGCGACCCGGAGTCCGCCGCCGTCGTGGCGGCCGTCGCCGAACTCACCGACGGTCACGGAGTGGACCAGGTGTATCTGGCGGCCGGTGGCTCCAGCAACCAGCCCGTCGAGCTGGCCGCCAAGCTGTGCCGGGACCGCGGCCGCGTCGTCGACATCGGCAAGTGCCGCCTCGACCTGCCCTGGAACGCGTACTACGAGAAGGAACTCGACGTCCGGTTCTCCCGCTCCTACGGCCCCGGCCGCTACGACCCGTCGTACGAACTGGAAGGGCGCGACTACCCGATCGGTTACGTGCGCTGGACCGAGCGCCGCAACCTGGCCTGCTTCCTCGACCTCCTCGCGCGCGGCAGCGTCGACGTGGAGCCGTTGATCACCCACGTCGCCGACTTCGACGACGCCGTCGAGACGTACCAGCGCCTCAAGGACGGCGAACTCAAGGCCGTGACCGCGCTGTTCCGCTACCCCGAGCAGACGGCGGCGGCCGAGGCGCCCGCGGTGACCGTGCCCGCGGTGACCGTACGGCCCGGCCCGACGCGGGCCGTGAGGACGCCGGTGCGATTGGCGTTCGTCGGCGCGGGCAACTACGCGACGTCGATGCTGCTGCCGCACCTGACCGGACGCGAGGGCGTCGAGCTGGCGACCGTCGTCACCACGACGGCGCTGTCCGCGGCCAACGCCCAGCGCAAGTTCGGCTTCGCCGAGGCGACCACCGACCTCGACGCCGTGCTCGGCGACACATCCATCGACGCGGTGTTCGTGGTCACCCGGCACAGCTCGCACGCCGACCTGACGCGCCAGGCACTCCTCGCCGGCAAGACCGTGTTCGTGGAGAAGCCTCTCGCGCTCAGCGAGGACGAGCTGGCGAGCGTCCTCGCCACGGTGGAGGAGTCCGGCAACGACCGCCTCCAGGTGGGCTTCAACCGCCGCTTCTCGCCGCTGCTGCGGGAGGCCAAGCAGCGCTTCGGCGCCCGTACCGGACCGGCGCACCTGCGCTACCTGGTCAACGCGGGCCGCCTCGACCACGGCAGCTGGTATCTCCAACAGGGCACCGAGGGCTCCCGGTTCGCCGGCGAGGGCGGCCACTTCATCGACACGGCGAGCTGGCTGCTCGACGCCGACCCGGTCTCGGTGTACGCGACCGCCACGTCCGGCAACGAGGACCTCCAGGTCGTGCTGCGCTACGCGGACGGGTCCACCGCCACCATCAGTTACGTGACCACCGGCCCGGCCGCCTTCCCGAAGGAGACGCTCGACCTGGTCGCGGACGGCAGGGCGCTGCGCCTCGACGACTTCGTGCGCGCCTCGCTGTACTTCGACAAGAACACAGCCGGTGCCAAGCGGTGGGTCAGCTCGCGGCTGCCGAAGGCCCGCGACAAGGGGCAGAACGCCGAACTGGCCTCGTTCATCAGGGCCGTTCGGTCCGGCGGCCCGATGCCCGTGCCGCTGGAGTCGCTCGTCGCCACCACGGCGGCCACCCTCGCCGTACAGGCGGGCCTGGCCGGCGGGGCTCCCGTCACGTTGACGGGGGCGCGATGACGATGAGCGCGGGCTGGTACCTGCGGCGCCTGTCCCGGATGGGGCCGCAGGAGGTCGCGGGCCGGGCGGGCGACGCGGTGCGCAGGCGCCGGTGGCGCTCCGCGCGGCCCACCTCCCCGGGCGTGACCGGCGCCCGGTTCACCGCTGCCCTGCCCGCCGGGGCGCTCGACGCGGTGCCGCCGGACGCCGCGAAGCGCCTGATCGCGGAGGCGGACCGGCTGATGTACGGGCACGCCGAGTTCTTCGGCGTGGTCCGCGACGACCTGGTCGACCCGGACTGGTGGCACGACCCGAAGACCGGGCGCCGCGCTCCCTGGGGCTACGCCTTCGACGTGCCGTACCGCGACGAAGACGTGGTGGGGGACATCAAGCAGATCTGGGAGCCGTCCCGGCACCAGTACCTCACCGTGCTCGCCACCGCCTACGCCCTCACCGGGGACGAGCGGTACGCCGAGCGCGTCGCCGGGCACCTGCGCTCGTGGTGGGCGGCCAACCCACCGCTGCGCGGCGTCCATTGGGTCAGCGGCATCGAACTCGGCATCCGCCTCCTTTCGTGGGTGTGGATCCGGCGGCTGCTCGACGGCTGGACGGGCGCGGCCGGCCTGTTCGAGGACAACCCGGTGGCGCTGAACCAGATCTGGCACCACCAGCGCTGGCTGGCCGCCTTCCCCAGCAGGGGCTCCTCGGCGAACAACCACGTCATCGCCGAGGCCGCGGGGCAACTCGCCGCGTCTTGCGCGTTCGACTGGTTCCCGACGTCGGAGCGGTGGCGGAGGGACGCCCTCACGTCGCTGGAGCGGCACCTGCGGCGCAACACCTTCCACTCCGGCCTCAACCGCGAGCTGGCCACCGAGTACCACGGCCTTGTCCTGGAGTTGGGCCTCGCCGCGGTCGCTGAGGCGGACGCGGCCGGGGTGCCGCTCCCCGCGACCGTACGGATCGTGTTGCTGCGGATGGCCGACGCGCTCGCGGCCGTTGTGGACGACCGGCTGCGGCCGCCGCGCCAGGGGGACGCGGACGACGGGCACGGCCTGATCGTGGACGGCGCGGGCACCGACCGCTGGGGCTCACTCCTCGCCACCGGGGACGCCGTCTTCGGCCGCCTCGACTGGTGGCCGACGGTGACCGGAAGCGATGTGCGGACGCCGCTGCTCGCCGCGCTCATCAAGCCCGCAGCGCCGACCGTGCGGCGCCCCGCACAGCGACCCGCGCACTTCGCGGACGCGGGGCTGACCATCCTGCGCGGACAGGGGAGTACGGGCGAGATCTGGTGCCGCTGCGACGGAGGGCCGCACGGCTTCCTGTCCATCGCTGCGCACGGCCACGCCGACGCGCTGTCCGTGGAGGTCCGGCACGACGGCGTCGACGTGCTGGCCGACCCGGGGACGTACTGCTACCACGGGCAGCCCGAGTGGCGGGAGTACTTCCGCTCGACGCTCGGCCACAACACCCTGCAACTCGACGGCGCCGACCAGTCCGTCTCCGGCGGCCCGTTCCTGTGGACCCGGCACGCGCGCAGCCGCGTGCTCGAAGCGGGCGCCGCCCGCTGGTCCGCCGAACACGACGGCTACCAGCCATCCGTGCACCGCCGCCGAGTGGAACTGGTCGCCGAGGCACAGGAGTTGACGGTCGTCGACGAGGTGCGCGGCCCGCGCCGGGACGTGCGCCTGGCCTTCCACCTCGGCCCGGCGATCGCCGCGGACCTGGACGGCGACCGGGCCGTGCTCACCTGGACCCGCGACGGCCAGGACCGCTCGGCGACGCTCGACCTGCCGGGACAGCTGTCCTGGCGGGCGCACCGCGGCGAGAGCGAACCGCCGCTGGGCTGGTACTCCGCGGGCTTCGGGCGCAAGGAACCCGCCACGACGCTGATCGGCACGGGACACGCGGACGGCGTGGGGGAGTTCACCACCGTGCTCAGGTTCCGGGACTGAAGGGGGGAGGGGACACATGGGAATCAAGTGGCGGCACTGGGCATGGCCTGCGGCACCGCTGACGCTGGCGCTGCTGGCGGCGACCGGCTGTACCGGCACGCCTGACACACAGGGGAAACGGACGGCCTCGCCGTCCGCGGCCGGGGCCGGGGCGGCCCCTTCGACCGTCGCCCGGGTGTGCGCCAAGCCCCCGGCCGGACCCGCGAAAGCGCCGGCGGGTGCGGTGACGGTCGACCCCGGGGTGGTCGGCGACCTGACAGCGAAGACGAAAAGCAACCCCGCGCACACGACGTTCTGGCTCCGTCCGGGCAAGCACAGGCTCGACCCCGACCGCTACTCCCAGGTCATCCCCAAGGCGGGAAACCGCTACATCGGTGCGCCGGGCGCGGTGCTCGACGGCGGGAAGAAGAACCAGTACGCGTTCGGCGGCAGCGCCCACGACGTCACCATCCGCTACCTGACCGTGGAGCGTTTCGTGGCGCCGCAGGACCAGGGCGTGGTCAACCACGACTCGGCCGACGGCTGGAAGATCGAGCACTCGACGATCCAGAACAACCTGGGCGCCGGACTGATGGCGGGCATCCACCAGAAGGTCCGCGCCAACTGCCTGCGCGACAACGGCCAGTACGGCATGAACGCGTACAAGCCCACCGGCCGGATCACCGGCCTGGTGCTGGAGGGCAACGAGATCGTGGGCAACAACACCGGCGACTGGGAACGGCGCAAGGAAGGCTGCGGCTGCACCGGCGGCGTCAAGTTCTGGGCGGTCAACGGCGCAGACATCCGCGGCAATTGGGTGCACGACAACCGCGGAACCGGGCTGTGGGCGGACACCAACAACAACGACTTCCTCCTCGAGAACAACGTGATCGAGGACAACGACGGCGCCGCGCTGATCTACGAGACCAGCTACAACGCGGTCATCAGGAAGAACACGATCCGGCGCAACAACTGGGTGGAAGGACGCGAGCAGACGCAGGGCGGCGACAGCTTCCCCTTCGCGACGCTCTACGTGTCCGAGTCCGGCGGCGAACCACGGATCAAGGCCCGCACCGACAAGCTGGAGATCTACGGGAACCTGCTGGAGAACAACTGGTCGGGGATCACCCTGTGGGAGAACGCCGACCGGTTCTGCAACAGCCCGGCCAACACGTCGTCCGGCGGCTGCACGCTGCTCGTGAAGAAGACCGACAGCTGCGCCAGGCCGGCGATCACCAAGGCGCCGCTCTACGCCGACTGCCGCTGGAAGACCCAGCGGGTGGACATCCACGACAACCAGTTCGTCCTGAAGAAGTCCGTCGTGAAGTGCGAGGAGAAGTGCGACCGCATGGCCCTGCTCGCCAATTACGGAACCTATCCCGACTGGTCGCCCTACAAGGGCTCGAAGGTGGCCCGGGCGATCACCCGTGACCAGGACAACCGATGGCACGACAACACCTACGTCGGACCGTGGAAGTTCGTCTCCGAGGACCCGAGCCGGGTGCTCGACTTCAGGCGCTGGCAGGGCACGTCCTCCGAGCAGGACGCGGGCAGCACCCTCGACCGACGGGCGGGTGGTTGAGATGGCGTCGAACCTGCGGCGCGCCGCGCTGCCGGACGGACCGGACGCGGCGGACACCCGTCCCGGCGCCGAACCGAGCAGGGTCGGCACACCGAAACCCGCCCGCGTCGCCTGGGCCCTGCTGGTCCTCAACACGCTCGGCTCCACCGGAGCGAAGACCGTCATCCCGCTGCCACGCTCCCTCGTGCAAATGGTCACCATGGGCGCGCTGGTCGCCGCGTTCGGGCTGGCGCTCGCGGTCAATCTCCGCCTGCGCATCCGCTCCAGCGCCTACGTGTTCCTGCTCACCCTGCTCCTGGTGCCGAGCGTGATCTCCAGCCTGCATCTGGAGTCCGGTTTCGGGGCGCTGTTCCGCTGCGTGCGGTTCGCCCTGTTCGTCGCCACGCTGTGGCTGCTCAGCCGCTGGTGGGACGGCAGTACGACGTTCGTCCGCAGCCACATCCGCATGTACGCGATCGTGCTCGGCTCGGTGGTCGTCGGCCTGGTCGTCTCGCCCGGCGCGGCGATGCCGGACGTCTACGGCGGACGCCTCGTCGGCGCGTTGTGGCCGCTCACGCCGCCACAGATCGGGCAGTACGCCGCGGTGATCATCGGGCTCACGGTGCTGCTCCTGGTGGGCCGCCGTACCGACCGGGCCAGCGCGGCGGTGGTCATCGTGCCGGCGTTCGTGCTGCTCGCGATGACCCACACCCGCACGGCCATGCTCGCCATGTTCATCGGGCTGGCGCTGGCGATCGGCTCACTCGTCCTGACCAGCGCCGCCGCGCGCCGGTTCTTCGTCTGGGCGGTGACGTGCGGCGTGGTGGCCGCGGTGGGCTTCGCCTCCGCGCTCCAGTCGTGGTTCCTGCGCGGACAGACCCAGGAGTACTTCACCAGCCTCACCGGCCGGGCCAAGGTCTGGGACGCCCTGCTGGCGGCGCCCCGCACGAACACGGAGCAGTTCTTCGGCGTGGGCCTCGGCGACAAGTCGTTCGGCGGGCTGCCGATCGACAACAGCTGGCTGGCCGTCTACAACGAGCAGGGCCTGATCGGTGTCGCCCTCGTCGCGGTGATCGTTCTCGTCCTCGGCGGTGTCGCGCTGCTGCGGCCACCCTCGCTGCAGAGGGCCTGCGCGATCTTCCTGATCAGCTACTGCGCGATCGCGTCGTACACCGAGGCGGGTCTGGGCGACGCCTCGCCGTATCTGCTGCATCTGGCCCTGGCCGCCTCGCTGTTGGCGATGCCCGCCGAGGTCATCCCGCTGTCATCGCCCGAGGCCCTCCGGCTTCCGGCGCCCGAAACCCGCCGACGGCGCGTCCCGCGCTGGGCCCGTGGATCGGAGGTGACGTGAGCATGCACGTCCTCGTAGTGCACAACCGCTACTCCTCGGGGCAGCCGAGCGGCGAGAACAAGGTCGTCGACCAGGAGGTGGAGCTGCTGCGCGCGGCCGGCCACCGGGTCGAGTTGTTCGAACGGCGCAGCGACGACATCGCCGCGCGGTCCCTGCTCGGCAAGGTCGCGGTGCCGCTCCTCGTGCCGTGGAACCCGGCGGTCCGCAAGGAGTTCACCGCCCTGCTGCGCAGCTCGCGCCCCGACGTGGTCCACGTCCACAACGTCTTCCCGCTGCTGTCGCCCTCCGTCCTCGCCGCCTGCGCGGACGCCGGGGTGCCCGCCGTCGCCACGCTGCACAACTACACCCAGGTCTGTCCGCCCGGCACGCTTCAGCGGGACGGCAAACCGTGCACCGAGTGCGTCGGCGGGACGCCGCTGCCCGCCGTCCGGCACGGCTGCTACCGGGACTCCCGCCTCGCGACGGTGCCGCTCGCGATCAGCCTGTCGGCCAACCGGCGGCGGTGGTGGTCCGGCGTCACGCGGTTCTTCTGCATCTCCACGTCGCAGCGTGACGTCCTGATGCGGGCCGGGATGCCGGCCGAACGGCTGGCGCTGAAGCACAACTTCGTGCCGGACCCGGGTGTCTACCGAGAGGGCGAGGGCGAGCATCTGCTCTACCTCGGCCGCCTCGCGGAGGCCAAGGGCGTACGGCTGCTCATGGCCGCGTGGGACGAGGTCAGGGCGGGCGGCGGGGTGGGCGTGCCGCTCGTCATCGCCGGGGCGGGGCCGCTGGAGGCGGAGGTGACCGCCTGGGCGGCCGGCCGGGACGACGTGCACTTCGCCGGCCTGCTGGACCCGGCGGAGTGCCGCAAGGTCGTCGCGCGGTCGGTCGCCGTGGTGGCTCCCTCGACGTGGATGGAGGCGTTCGGCCTGGTCGTCGTGGAGGCGATGGCGGCGGGGGTCCCGGCCGTCGCCTCCGGCCACGGCGCCTTCGTCGAACTCGTCGAGGACGGGGCCACCGGGCTGCTGCACCGGCCGGGCGAGATCACCTCGCTCGTGTCCTGCATCCGCAGGATCACGCGCGACCCGGACCTGGTCCGGGACATGGGCCAGGCGGCCAGGCGCCGTTACGAGAAGCACTTCAGCCCGGCCATCGGCCTGGAGCGCCTGGAAGAGGAGTACCGCTCCGCCATCGCGGGCCGGTCGGAACAAATGGGGGACGGAAACAATGGGGGGCAGTAAATGACTCAGTGCCGACTCTGTGGCTCGTCGACGCTGGCGAGCGTCGTCGATCTGGGGGCGACACCGCCGTGCGAGAGCTTTCTCGCCGCGGACCGACTGGACGCGCCGGAGCCCGCGTTCCCGCTGCACCTGCGTGTCTGCACGGACTGCTGGTTGGCGCAGATCCCGCCGCTGATCACGCCGGAGGAGACGTTCAAGGAGTACGCGTACTTCTCGTCGTTCTCGACGTCCTGGGTGGAGCACGCGCGGACCTTTGTCGCCGACGCCGTCCGGCGCGCGGGCCTGGGGGCCGACGCGTTCGTGGTCGAGGTCGCGAGCAACGACGGCTATCTGCTGAAGCACGTGGTGGACCGGGGGATCCGCTGCCTGGGCATCGAGCCGTCGGTCAACGTCGGTGCGAGCGCGCGCGAGAAGGGCGTGCCCACACTCACCGAGTTCCTGTCGCCCGAGACCGCCGCGGCCGTCCGCGCCGAGCACGGACCGGCGAACCTGGTCACGGCGAACAACGTGTACGCGCACATCCCCGACGTCGTGGGCTTCACACAGGGCCTGCGCGCCCTGGTCGCCGACGACGGCTGGGTCTCCATCGAGGTGCAGCACCTGCTGACGCTGATCGAGGAGAACCAGTACGACACGATCTACCACGAGCACTTCCAGTACTACACGGTCGCCTCCGCGGTCCGCGCGCTCGCCAGCGGCGGACTCGCCCTCGTGGACGTCGAGTTGCTGCCCACCCACGGCGGCTCCATCCGGCTGTGGGCCCGGCCCGCCGAGGTCGCGGGCGAGCCCTCGCAGCGCGTCGTCGACGTACTGGCCCGCGAGAAGGCCGCCGGGCTCCAGGAGCTCTCCGGGTACACCGAGTTCTCCGCCCGCGTGGCCAAGGTCCGCCGCGACCTCCTCAAGTTCCTCATCACCGCGGCCGAAGAGGGCAGGACGGTCGTCGGCTACGGCGCCCCCGGCAAGGGCAACACGCTGCTCAACCACTGCGGCATCCGCCCCGACCTGCTCGCGTACACGGTCGACCGCAACCCTTATAAGCACGGCCGGTTCACCCCCGGCACCCGCATCCCGATCCTGCCGCCCGAGCGGATCGCCGAGGACAAGCCGGACTACGTCCTGGTCCTCCCGTGGAACCTGCGGACCGAGCTGACCGAGCAGCTGGCGTTCGTGCACGACTGGGGCGGCCGCCTCGTCTTCCCCATCCCGGAACTGAGCATCGTCGAGGCGCCCAGGAAAGAGGTAACAGCATGAAGGTCGTTCTGTTCTGCGGCGGCTACGGGATGCGGATGCGCAGCGGCGCCGACGACGACGTGCCCAAGCCCATGGCGATGGTCGGCCCCAGGCCGCTGATCTGGCACGTCATGCGGTACTACGCGCACTACGGGCACAAGGAGTTCATCCTGTGCCTCGGCTACGGCGCGCACCACATCAAGAACTTCTTCCTCAACTACGAGGAGACGACGTCCAACGACTTCGTGCTGCGCGGCGGCCGCACCGAGCTGCTCTCCAACGACATCTCCGACTGGACGATCACGTTCGCGCAGACCGGCATCGAGTCACCGATCGGCGAACGCCTGCGCCGGGTCCGCCACCACCTCGAAGGCGACGACATGTTCCTCGCCAACTACGCCGACGTCCTCACCGACGCGCCGCTGGACGAGATGGTCGACCGGTTCGCGGTGCGCGACGCCGGGGCGTCGATGATGGTCGTGCCGCCCCAGTCCTCGTTCCACTGCGTGGACCTGGGCGCGGACGGCCTCGTCGGCGGCATCACCGCGGTCAGCGAGCTGCCGCTGTGGGAGAACGGCGGCTACTTCGTGCTCCGCCAGGAGGTCTTCGACCACATACCGGAGAACGGGGACCTGGTCGCCGACGGATGCGCCCAACTGGCCAAGCAGGGACGCCTCGTGGCGCACCAGCACCGCGGCTTCTGGAAGCCCACCGACACCGTCAAGGAGCGGGCCGCGCTCGACGCGGGCTACGCGCACGGCGACCGCCCCTGGGCCGTGTGGGAGCGGGACGAAGCAGGGGTGAGCGCGTGATCCGCCTCGGCGCGGGGCGCCCGGACCGGATCGTCGCGGTGGGCGCGCACTGCGACGACATCGCCCTCGGCGCCGGCGGCACCCTGCTCACGCTGTGCAGGGCGCGGCCGGGCCTGCGCGTCGACGCGCTGGTGCTCTCCGGCGGCGGCACCGATCGCGAGCAGGAGGAGCGGGCCGCGCTCGCCGCCTTCTGCCCGGGCGCGGACCTGCGCCTGACCGTGCACAAGCTGCCCGACGGGCGGCTGCCCGCGTACTGGGAGGAGGCCAAGTCCGCCGTCGAGGAACTGCGCCTGGAGAGCGACCCGGACCTCGTCCTCGCCCCCCGCGCCGACGACGCGCACCAGGACCACCGCGGCCTCGCGCGGCTGATACCCACCGCCTTCCGCGACCACCTCGTGCTCGGCTACGAGATCGTCAAGTGGGACGGCGACCTCGGCCGGATGTCCGCGTACCAGCCGCTGTCCCCGGAGACCGCCGAGGACAAGGTGCGGCTGCTCCAGGAGCACTACGCCTCGCAGCGCCACCGCCCCTGGTACGACCGCGAGGCCTTCCTCGGCCTCGCCCGCATCCGCGGCATCGAATGCCACGAGCGCTACGCCGAGGCGTTCGCCGTCACCAAACTCACGCTCGACCTGGGCGCTCCCGCTGCGGGCGCTCTCACTCTGGGGGATTGAACCTTGCGCGTACTACTGACCGGACACCAGGGCTACCTGGGCACCGTGATGGCCCCGGTCCTGAAGGCCGCGGGACACGACGTCGTCGGCCTCGACTCCGGCCTGTTCGCCGACTGCGTCCTCGGCCCGACCCCCGACGACCCGCAGGGGCACCGGGTGGACCTGCGCGACGTCACCGCCGAGCACGTGGCCGGTGTCGACGCCGTGATCCACCTGGCCGCGCTGTCCAACGACCCGCTCGGCTCCCTGGCGCCGGAACTCACCTACGACATCAACCACCACGCCTCCGTCCACCTGGCCCGCCTCGCCCGCGAGGCCGGCGTCAAGCGCTTCCTCTACGCCTCGACGTGCTCGGTGTACGGCGCGGCCGGCGGCGACGAACTCGTCGGCGAGGACGCCCCGTTGCGCCCCGTGACCCCGTACGCGGAGTCCAAGGTGCGCGTCGAGGACGACCTGCACGCGCTCGCCGACGACGACTTCACGCCGGTGTTCATGCGCAACGCGACCGCCTTCGGCTACTCGCCCCGGCTGCGCGCCGACATCGTCCTGAACAACCTCGTCGGCCACGCGCTGCTCTCCGGCGAGGTGCTCGTCCTCTCCGACGGCACGCCGTGGCGCCCGCTCGTGCACGCCGCCGACATCGCCCGCGCCTTCACGGCCGCGCTTTCCGCGCCCCGCGAGGCGGTCCACGACCGGGCGTTCAACATCGGCAGCGAGACCAACAACGTCACGGTCGCCGAGATCGCCGAGCAGGTCGCGGAGGCGGTGACCGGCGCGAAGGTGCGGATCACCGGGGAGAACGGCGCCGACCCGCGCTCCTACCGGGTGGACTTCGCCCGCTTCCGCGCCGCGATACCCGGCTTCGACTGCGAGTGGACGGTGCTGCGCGGCGCGCTCGAACTCGCCGAGGCCTACCGGAAGTTCGACCTCACCAAGGACGACTTCGACAACCGCTTCACCCGCCTCGCCGTGCTGCGCGCCGCGTCAGAGACCGGCGCCGTCGACGACACCCTGCGGTGGCGCCCGTGACCCCGCAGGTGAAAGAAGGCGTCGGCGAGGCGATGCACGAGCTGGTGGAGCGGATGTATCCGCTCTGCCGGAGCATCACCGGCGACGGTGTGCGCGCCACCCTTGCCATCGTCGGCGAGTACCTCCCGCTCGACGTGCACGAGGTGCCGACGGGGACCGAGGTCCTCGACTGGACGGTGCCGCAGGAGTGGAACATCCGCGACGCGTACATCGCCGACGCGTCCGGGAAGCGCGTCGTCGACTTCGCCGCGTCCAGCCTGCACGTACTCGGCTACAGCGTCCCGGTGTCGGCGACGATGCCGCTGGCCGAGCTGCGCGCCCACCTGCACACGCTGCCCGACCACCCGAACTGGGTGCCGTACCGCACCAGTTACTACAAGCCGGACTGGGGCTTCTGCCTCGCCCAGGAAACCCTGGACGCGCTGCCGGACGGCGAGTACGAGGTGCGCGTCGACTCCACGCTGGAGGACGGCCACCTCACCTACGCCGAGCACGTGGTGCCCGGCCAGGTGCCCGACGAGGTGATCGTCTCCTGCCACGTCTGCCACCCCTCGCTGGCCAACGACAACCTGGCCGGCATCGCGGTGGCGACCTACCTGGCCCGCGCACTGGCGGAGCAGACCCCGTACTACACCTACCGGTTCATCTTCGCGCCCGGCACCATCGGGGCGATCACCTGGCTCGCCCGCAACAAGGAGCGGGTCGCGCACGTCAAGCACGGTCTGGTGCTGGCCTGCGCGGGCGACCGGGGCGACCTCACGTACAAGCAGAGCAGGCAGGGCGACGCGGAGATCGACCGGGTGCTGCGGCACGTGCTGACCGCTTCCGAACGGGCGCACACCGTCAAGGAGTTCACCCCGTACGGTTACGACGAGCGGCAGTACTGCTCGCCCGGGTTCGACCTCGGGGTGGGCTCGCTGACCCGCACGCCGTACGCCGGATACCCCGAGTACCACACCTCCGCGGACGACCTGGACTTCGTCTCCCCGGAGGCGATGGCGGACACTCTCGCCGTCTGCCGCGAGGCGTTCACCGTCCTCGACCGCAACCGCCGCTACCTGAACCAAAGTCCTTATGGAGAACCGCAATTGGGGAGACGCGGGCTCTACGACGCGCTCGGCGGGCGCAGCGACACCAAGCAGGCACAGATGGCGATGCTCTGGGTGCTCAACCTGTCCGACGGCGAGCACAGCCTCCTGGACATCGCCGAGCGGTCCGGGCTGCCGTTCGACACCGTCGCCGACGCGGCCGACGCCCTGCACGGCGCCGGGCTGGTCAAGGCATGACACCGACGACCGCCAAGGGGGACAAGATGACGGCAGCGCCGGCCCAGGCCGGACATGCCCGGCCGAGCGCCAGGCGGGCCATCGCCGGGCGGCTGTCCTGGGGACTCGCCGACCAGGCCGCCTCCAGCATGTCCAACTTCCTGGTGGGAATGTACGTAGCGCGCTCGCTCGGACTGTCCGCGTTCGGCGCGTTCAGCCTGGTCTGGGTGACGTACGGCGTCGTGCTCAACGTCTCGCGCGGGCTCGCCACCGACCCGCTCGTGGTGCGCTTCAGCGGCGTGCCGGAGGCGTCCTGGCGCGCGGCGACCGCCCGGTCCACGGGTACCGCGCTCGGCGTCGGCACCGCCCTCGGAGCGGCGTCCGTCGTGATCGGCCTCGGTCTCGGCGACAGCGTCGGGAACGCGTTCGTGGGACTCGGCGTGGTGATGCCGGGGCTGCTGCTGCAGGACGCGTGGCGGTTCACCTTCTTCGCCGCGGGCACCGGCCGGAAGGCGTTCGTCAACGACGTGGTGTGGGGCGTCGCGCTCGTCCCGGCCCTGGTGATGGCGGCGCGCGCGGGCAGCGTGGCCGGATTCGTGCTCGCCTGGGGCGGTGCGGCGGCGGTCGCCGGGGCGTACGGCTGCATCCAGTCCGGCATCCTGCCCCGGCCGACGCAGGCGCGTGCATGGCTTCGCGAGCAGCGTGACCTCGGCTACCGGTACCTGGTCGAGAACGTCGGCGTCAGCGGCGCGAGCCTGCTGCGGGCGTATGGGCTCGGCCTGATCGTCGCGGTCAGCGCGGTGGGTGTGATCCGGGGCGCGGAGCTCCTGATGGGCCCGTTCCTCGCCGTGCTGATGGGGCTTTCGCTGGTCACCGTCCCCGAAGCGGCACGCGTGCTGCGGCAGGCGCCGCACCGGCTGGCCAGGTTCTGTTCCCTGCTCGGTGGTGGACTCGCCGCCGCCGCGCTGCTGTGGGGCGGGGCGCTCCTCCTGGTGCCGGACCAGCTCGGCGAACACGTGCTCGGAGCCGTCTGGTACGCGTCCTCCGACCTCATCGTGCCGATCTCGGTCGGTGTCGCGGGCGCGGGGCTCGGCGTCGGCGCGGCAGCCGGACTGCGCGCACTCGCCGCGGCGCGGCGCAGCCTGCGCTGCCAACTGTTCGCCTCCGCCTGCTACGTCAGCGGCGGGCTCGGCGGCGCGGCCCTCGCCGGCACGACCGGCTCGGCCTGGGGGGTCGCCGCCGCGAACCTCGTCGCCTCGGCCGTGTGGTGGCTGCAACTGCGGTCCGCCCTGCGCGAGCGCCACCAGAACACCACCAGTGAAGTGAGGACCGCATGACCGCCCATCCCCGATTGAGCATCGGTCTGCCCGTCTACAACGGCGAGGAGTACCTCGCCGAGTCGCTGGACGCGCTGCTCGGCCAGACCTACGAGGACTTCGAGCTGGTCATCTCCGACAACGCCTCGACCGACGCGACGCAGGACATCTGCCGCAAGTACGCCGCGAAGGACTCCCGCATCCGCTACATCCGGCTGTCGCGGAACGTGGGGGCCACGCCCAACCACAACCACGTGTTCACCCAGTCCCGCGGCGAGCTGTTCAAGTGGGCCTCGCACGACGACCTGTACGCCCGCGACCTGCTGCGGCGCTGCGTGGAGGCGCTGGACGAGCGGCCGGACGTCATCCTCGCGCACGCCGACCAGGCGGTCATCGACGAGAACGGGAAGGTGAAGGTCCCGTACACGTACACGCTCGACACCGACTCGAAGCGACCGCCCGAGCGCTTCCGCAGCCTGCTGTTCGAGCCCGGCGGCGACGACTTCTACGGGGTGCTGAGGGCCGACGCGCTGCGCCGGGTGAAGCCGCTCGGCAGCTACCACCACGCGGACCGCACGTTCGTCGCCGAGATCGCGCTGCACGGCCGCTTCCACCAGGTGCCGGAGCTGCTGTACTTCCGCCGCGACCACCCCACCCGCGCCGAGCGGGCGAACCCCTCCAAGCGCGCCCGGTGCGTCAACCTGGACCCGCGCCGGGCCGGGCCGCTGCACCCGACGCCACGGTTGCTCGCCGAGTACGTCCTCGGCTTCGTCTCGGCGATCCGGCGGGCGCCGTTGTCCGTGGCCGACCGGCGCGCGTGCTACGGCCACCTGGCGGCGTGGATGTCCAGCCGGACCAGGTCGGGGGCCGGCGAGCGGGTCGAGGATCGTGCCCCGGTCGACCCGGACCTGCACACGGTCTCCGTGGACGCGGTCGTCGCCGGCCGTGAGGGCCGTGAAGAGGGGCAGTCGTGATGTCCGTCGACAGAACTCCGGTGCGCGTCGGCCTGTTCGGCCTGTTCGGCTCCGGCAACCACGGCAACGACGCGTCGCTGGAGGCCATACTCGCGTTTCTGCACGCCGAGCACCCGGACGCGAGCCTGGACGCGATGTGCGGCGTCCCCGATATCGTCGCGAGCCGGTACGGGGTCCCCGCGACGCGGCTGAACTGGTATCGCGGCGAGTACCGGACCGCGTCGAGCCCGGGCGCGATCGTGGCGAAGGCGCTGGGCAAACTCGTCGACGCCGTCCGCACGGTCGCCTGGGTGCGCCGGCACGACGTGGTGATCGTCCCGGGCACGGGCGTCCTGGAGTCCACGCTGCCGCTGCGGCCGTGGGGTCTGCCGTACTCGCTGTTCCTGCTCTGCGCCGGCGGGCGGCTGTTCCGTACCCGGGTCGCGCTGGTCACCGTCGGCTCCTCCGAGATCGGTGAGCGGGCGACCCGCACTCTGGTGCGGTGGTCGGCGCGGCTGGCCGGATACCGGTCGTTCCGGGGCGCCGGATCCCGCGCCGCGGTACGGGCGATGGGCGTGAACACGACGCGCGACGAGGTCTACCCGGACCTCACCTTCGCGCTGCCGACGCCGCCGAGCACGCCCTCGGACTCCCCGGGCACCGTCTGCGTCGGCGTGATGGCCTTCCACGGCAGCAGCGAAGAGCGCGACCGGGCGGAGGAGATCCACCGGCGCTACGTCGACGGAACGACCAGGTTCGTCCGGGCGCTGGTCGAGGACGGCAGGCCGGTCCGGCTGCTCACCGGGGACGAACTCGACCGGCCGGTGGCCTCCGCGATCATCGACGCGGTGGACTCACCGCTGGTCACCGCCGCCGAGGCGGCCTCGCTCGCCGACCTGATGAAGGAGGTGGCGGCCGCCGACTCGGTGGTGGCCGCCCGCTACCACAATCTGGTCAGTGCGCTGAAGGTCGGCACACCGACGCTCGCCGTCAGCTATTCGGCGAAGAGCGACGACCTCATGGCGCTGATGGGACTCGGCGAGTACTGCCACCCGGCCCGCGAGGTCGACGCCGACCGGCTCCTCGAACAGTTCCGGGACCTGGAACAGCGATCGGTCGAACTGCGGCGGACACTCGCCGAACGCAACAAGGACGTCGCCCGGCGCGTCGATGACCAGTTCACCGCCCTGACCGCCGCCCTGTTCGCGCCGGCCGGCCGCACGCACATCACACGGGAGACATCATGAGAGCGATCGAAGTTCCTGAGATCGACGGGGCGTTCCTGCTCGAGCCGACGCCGCACGCCGACGAACGCGGCTTCTTCTGCCGCACCTTCGACGCCGAAGTGCTCCGCTCGCTGGGCCTCGACCCGCACGCCTTCGTCCAGGACAGCGTGTCCCGCTCGGTCCGTGGGGTGCTGCGCGGACTGCATCTGCGTTCCGGCGCCGGCGAGGCCAAGCTGGTGCGCTGCTCGTACGGCAGGATCTTCGACGTCGTCGTGGACCTGCGGCCCGACTCGTCGACGTACCGCAACCGGGCCTTCTTCGAGCTGTCCGGCGAGGAGCAGACGACGCTGTACATCCCGGCGGGATGCGCGCACGGCTTCCAGGCGCTGACCGACACCGCCGACACCTCGTACCGGATCGACCGGGAGCACAATCCCGCGGAGGACGTGACGATCGCCTTCGACGACCCGGAGTTTGCCATCCCGTGGCCGCTCCCGGTCACCTCGATGTCGCAGCGGGACCGCGAGGCGCCGCGCCTCGCCGAAGTCCTTGAACAGAAGGGGAGTTGAGATCGGCGTGACCACCATGGACAGGTCGGAGACCGAAGAGTTCCAGCTGCCGCGGTCGCGGTCGGCCAACGAACGGCTGCACGCGATGATCCCCGGCGGCGCGCACACCTACGCCAAGGGCGACGACCAGTACCCCGAACACCTCGCCCCGGTCATCAGCCACGGCCACGGCGCGCACGTCTGGGACATCGACGGCAACCGCTACATCGAGTACGGCTCCGGGCTGCGCTCCGTCAGCCTCGGCCACGCCCACCCGCGCGTGAACGAGGCGGTGCGCCGTGAGATCGACCGCGGCAGCAACTTCGTGCGGCCGTCCATCGTCGAGGTCGAGGCCGCGGAGCGCTTCCTGGCCACCGTGCCGACCGCCGACATGGTCAAGTTCGCGAAGAACGGCTCCGACGTCACCACCGCCGCGGTGCGCCTGGCGCGCGCCGCCACGGGGCGCCGCCGCGTCGCCATCTGCGCCGACCACCCGTTCTTCTCCACGGACGACTGGTTCATCGGCACCACACCGATGTCCGCGGGCGTCCCGGAGTCGACGACCGACCTCACCGTCTCCTTCCCGTACGGGGATCTGGCCGCCACGGAGGAGCTCCTCACCCGGTACGCCGACGACGTCGCCTGCCTGATCCTCGAACCCGCCGCCCACGTCGAACCGCCGCCCGGCTACCTCGCCGGACTGCGCGAGCTGGCGGACCGGTACGGCTGCGTCCTGATCTTCGACGAGATGATCACCGGCCTGCGCTGGTCGGCGGCGGGCGCCCAGGGGCTGTACGGCGTCGTCCCCGACCTCTCCACGTTCGGCAAGGCGCTCGGCAACGGCTTCGCCGTCTCGGCGCTGGCCGGGCGCCGCGACCTGATGGAGCACGGCGGACTGCGCCACTCCGGCGAGCGCGTCTTCCTGCTCTCCACGACACACGGCGCGGAGACCCACTGCCTGGCCGCCGCCATGGCCGTCCAGAGCACCTACGTGCAGGAGGGCATCACCGCGCGCCTGCACGCCCTCGGTGAGCGGCTCGCCGCCGGGGTCCGCGCCGCCGCGTCGAGCGCGGGCATCGGTGAGTACGTCCTCGTACGGGGACGGGCCAGCAACCTGGTCTTCGCGACCCTCGACGAGAACGGTCAGCCGTCGCAGCTGTACCGCACCCTGTTCCTGCGCCGCCTTCTCGCCGGCGGGGTGCTCGCCCCGTCGTTCGTGGTGAGCAGTGCGCTCAGCGACGCAGACATCGACCGAACCGTCGACGTCGTGGCGAAGGCCTGCGAGGTGTACCGCAAGGCGCTCGACGCAGGCGACCCCACGGCGTGGCTGGGCGGGCGGCCCGTGAAGCCGGTCTTCCGCCACCTGGTCTGACGTCAGCGGCGTGCCGGTCGACCGGCGTCCGCCACGCGGTCGACCAGCCACGCGGTGGCGGGCACCACGGCAAGGGCGGTGCACCAGCCGCCGACGGTGTCCGTCGGATAGTGCGCGCTCAGGGCGACCTGCGCCCACCCCATGCCCGCGCCCGCGACCAGCGCCGCGCCGAACACGAGACACGCCCCGGCCGCTCTGCCGAGCCCGAGCCGCCCGACCGCGACCAGCGCCCCCACGAGGGCGAGCGCGGTCAGAAAGGCGGTGTGCCCGCTCGGATACGACAGGTTCTCCGGACCATGGATGGTGCGCCCCACCACCGACTTGATGACCATCACCGTTCCCGTGGTCAGGACGACAGCGGCGACCACCAGGACCGCCGCGCGCGGCCGGCGCAGCACCAGACAGCACGCCACGGCGGCCAGCACAAGGAGCACCGCGCCGAGGGGTTCCCCCAGGAAGTCCACGGCCAGGGCGACGCCCAGCCACGGCGGCCGCACACGGTCGTCCGTCGGCAGAACGAACCAACGGTCCACCCGGCCGGACTCGCTGTGCCCGGCGTACATGACCCCGATCAGGGCGACCACGAGCACGGAGAGCGCCGCGACCGACCCGAGCCAGGCGCGCAGCGCGCCCGGCAGCACCGGCACGGGCCCGGAATCGGCGTCGCCGTGGCGGCCGCTGTCCGGCCCCGCTTCAGCCAGGTGTTCCAACGCGACTCCCCCCGTGGTGTCCCACCCGCCCTTAGGCGACCCTATCCGCCCCGTGGCCGTGTCACCGGTTCAACTCCCCAAGTAGGGAGGGGTGTTGCACCGGGGGAGAGGCGGGCCGCCGGTGTGACGAGTGACGGGCGGTCGGCGCCCCGTGCTAGCGTTGAGCGTTTGCAGCGCAGCCGCGCCGGTGCCCCGTCGAGGGCCGTCGGCCGGCCGCCGCGTCCCCGCCGCGCCTTCCCCGGTACGGTCCCATCCTCGGAGGAAGACTCTCTGTGAGCGAATCAGCACGTGCCGACGACGCCCGGCAGCAGGACGACGCGCCGGGCACCCCTCCCGTGACGTCCTTCGCGGAACTCGGACTTCCGGCCACCGTGCTGCGCACGCTCGACGAGCAGGGCGTGACGAAGCCCTTCCCCATCCAGGCGGCGGCGCTGCCCAACGCGCTCGCGGGCCGCGACGTACTCGGCCGCGGCCGCACCGGCTCCGGCAAGACGCTCGCCTTCGGCCTCGGGCTGCTTGCCCGGATCGCCGGGCGGCGCGCGCAGCCCAAGGAGCCCCTCGCCCTCGTGCTGGTGCCCACCCGGGAGCTGGCGCAGCAGGTCACCGAGGCGCTCACCCCGTACGCCGAGGCGCTGCGGCTGCGGCTCGCGACCGTGGTGGGAGGCGTGTCCATCGGCCGACAGTCCGCCACGCTGCGGGACGGCGCCGAGGTCGTCATCGCCACGCCCGGCCGGCTGCACGACCTGATCGAGCGCAAGGGCTGCCGCCTCGGCCGGGTGGGCATCACGGTCCTGGACGAGGCCGACCAGATGTGCGACATGGGATTCCTGCCGCAGGTCACCGAGATCCTGGACCAGGTGCGTCCCGACGGCCAGCGCATGCTGTTCTCGGCGACCCTCGACGGCGACGTCGACCAGCTCGTCCAGCGCTACCTGCGCGACCCGGCCGTCCACTCCGTGGACCCGTCCTCCAGTTCCGTCTCCACGATCGAGCACCACGTCTTCGTCGTGCACGGCCCGGACCGCTGGTCCGTCGCCACGGAGATCGCCGCACGCGACGGCCGCGTCCTGCTCTTCCTGGACACCAAGCACGGCGTCGACCAGCTCACCCGGCATCTGCGGGCCAGCGGTGTGGCCGCGGCCGCGCTGCACAGCGGGAAGGCGCAGCCGCAGCGCACCCGGACCCTGGCCCAGTTCAAGAACGGCGAGATCACCGCGCTGGTGGCGACGAACGTCGCCGCACGCGGCCTGCACGTCGAGGACCTGGACCTCGTGGTCAACGTGGACCCGGCGACCGACCCCAAGGACTACCTGCACCGCGCCGGCCGCACGGCCCGCGCCGGCCGCTCCGGCACCGTCGTCTCGCTCGTCCTGTCGGGCCAGCGCCGCGAGACGAGCCAGGTCATGGCGGACGCCGACGTCACCGCCAAGGTCACCAAGGTGCGGTCCGGCGAGGCGGAGCTGAGCCGCATCACCGGCGCCAGGGCCCCCTCGGGCAAGCCCCTCGACGGCGGCCCCGCCCAGCGCCCCAAGAACCAGAACACCCCGTTCCGCGGCCTGGGCAGCACCAAGGACCCGAAGAACGCCTCCGGTTCGGGCTCCGGAACCGGCTCCTCCGGCTCGGGCTCCCGCGGCTCCCGCAAGACCAACGAGGCCCGCAAGCTCGCGGAGGCGCGCAAGGCGGCGCGGGTACGGCGCGGAGGCTGAGACCGGCGCGCCCGGCGTCTCCGACTCAGCCGCGCGCGGGCAGTGTGATGCCGTAGGACCTCATCTTCCGGTAGATGGTCGTCCGGGAGATGCCGAGCCGCTGCGCCGCCAACAACTTGTTGCCGTCGGCCGCCAGCAGGGCCTGGACCAGGGTGTCGCGTTCGGACGCCTCCCAGGCGCTGAGTGAGCGGCCGCCCGCGCTGTGCAGGGACGGCGGCAGGTCGCTCAGTTCGACGCGGTAGGTGCGGCGGCCCGCGGCGGCCTCGCGCAGGGCGGCGTCCAGTTGGCGGATGTTGCCGGGCCAGTCGTGCCGGCGCAGCAGCGGCAGCACCTCCGGCGCGCACTCGACGTCCGCGCCGACGCGCCGCAGCAGACAGCCGACCAGGGCGGGAAGGTCCGCGAGACGGTGCCGCAGGGCGGGAACGCCCGCCGCTTCGACGAAACAGCGCCTCAGGGGCTCCGGCACACCGTGCGCGTGGCGGAGCGTGCCCACGACCCAGGTGCCCTGTGCCGCCGCGGCGTCCAAGGCCTGGGCGACGGCGGGTCCTTGCTCCGTGGGCACGGCGTCGACGTGGCGAAGGACCAGCGCGCGGCCCGCCCCCGTGGATGCCTCGCGCAGCGCGGCAGGCAAGTCGCCCCCGGCATCGGCCCCGATGGTCGCGGCATCGATCATGACGGGAGCCGAGGCCGCCCCGGTCAGCGCGTAAGCGGCACCGGCCAGCGCGGACTTGCCCGTTCCGGCCTCGCCGTGGAGGAGCAGCGGCGTCCGATCGCGGGCGCAGCGGGACGCCGTGCGGGAGACGGTGTTCCACGCCGGGTCCGTTCCCGCGAGTCCAGGCAGCGGCCACGGCCGGCTCGCGTCCTGCTCCGTCCGCGTACGGGATCCGGAACGCGGCCGGTGCCCGCCGGAGGGGAGGTCCGCGAAGGCCAGCTCCAGCAGGTAGCCGGCCGCGCCCGCTGAGCTGTCGACCTGGCGGCAGCGCATCAACACGCTCTCCCCACCGGTCAGTTGCACCTGTGTTCGGGTGCGCGGCGCGTGCCCCAGTTCGGCGGCGGCCTCGTGCAGCAGCCGGTGGTCGTCGCCCGTGAGGCGCGCGGAGGCGGCCGAGTTGGCGAGCACGAGATCCTGGCCGAGACAGAGCACCGGCCGGTCACCGTAGTGGCTCACCTGCTGGAACGCTTCGAGCAGAGCACGCTGGTGCGAGCTGCTGAACTCGTACATCACGCGCTCGATGTCACCGGCCGCCTCCTGCACGAGGGCCGCCATGAGAGTGCGCGCCGGACCGTTCCAGCACGTCAGGTTCATGGCCCCTTCGACGCGTCCGGTGACCGAGTTGCGGATGGGGGCGGCCGCGCAGGAGACGTTCTGCAGGCGTTCGTTGAAGTGCTCGGTGCCGAGGACCACGTTGGGCCGGCGCTCCTCCAGGGCGACCCCGATGCCGTTCGTGCCGACGAACTGTTCGGCGTAATTGAAGCCGGGGGCCAGGTGAACCCGGTCAAGGTGCGTCGAGAGCCGCTTCTCCCCGACGCGGCGGTCGCGGACCCAGCCCTTGCGGTCCGTCACGATCACCGAGGCGTCCTCACCCGCGAGCGCCTGTTCCAGCCGGTCGAGGACGGGCGCGGCGGCGCGGACCAGGCGGCTCTCCCGGTCGTAGTCCGGCTGATAGGGGACGACCACCTCATCCGTTCCGACCCCCAGGTACTTGGAGCGCTGCCAGGAGTTGCGGATGCCCTCGGGCACGATCTGCGCCGGCGGTTCCGCGTGCGTGAGGAACTGGAGGCGCGCTCGCGCGATGGTCCGGTCCCGCTCCGTGCTGTCACTGAGCATGGGGTCTCCGATGGGCGTGTTTCCGCCATATTACGAACGTGTTCGTACCCGACACCAGGCCGTTCGCCAAGACTCCTTGTGCGTTTTCCGTGCGCTGATACGGGAGTGGGGCCCGGTGTGTTCCACATTGAAAAACTCGACGGAGCCCGCGGCCTCCACGCTGATGACCGGCGCCGCACAACGGGTGCGGCCGCTCGCCGTCGAGCACAGGAGCCCCCAATGACTTCTCTGACTTCCGCCGAGAACGCACCCCGTACCGCGATCGTCACCGGCGCCGCCCGCGGCATCGGGCGCGCCATCGCCGAGCGGCTGGCCGCCGACGGACTCGATGTCGCCGTCGCCGACCTCCCCGGCATGAGCGCGGAGCTCGGCGAAGTGGCGGCCGGCATCGAGAAGACCGGCCGCCGGTCCCTCGCCGTGCACGCCGACGTGTCGGACAAGGAGCAGACCGACGCGCTGGTCGCGGAGGTCGCGGAACGCTTCGGCAAGGTCGACGTCTACGTCGCCAACGCCGGTATCGCCAGGGTCACTCCGCTCCTCGACACCGGGGTCGACGAGTTCGAGCAGGTCATGGCGGTGAACCTGCGCGGCGTCTTCCTCTCCTACCAGGCCGCCGCACGGCAGATGATCGCCCAGGGCGGCGGCGGAAAGATCATCGGCGCTGCGTCGATCGTCGCGTACCGCCCGTTCGCGCTGCTCGGCACCTACTCGGCGTCGAAGTGGGGCGTACGCGGTCTGACCCAGGCAGCGGCCATGGAATGGGCGCGGCACGGCATCACCGTCAACGCGTACTGCCCGGGCATCGTCGGCACCGACATGTGGGACCTGATCGACGAGCGCCTCGCGCAGGAGGAGGGCCTGCAGAAGGGCAACGCCATCAAGAAGTACGCCGAGGCGATCGCGCTCGGCCGTGTCGAGGAGCCCACGGACGTCGCGTCGTTCGTCTCGTACCTCGCCTCGCGTGACTCGGACTACATGACCGGCCAGTCCGTCATGATCGACGGCGGCATCCAGTTCTCCTGACGCGCACCGAGGAATCCAGGAACCGAGGAACCGAGGACCGGAGGAGACAGATGTATTCCAAGGACGGCGAGAACTACTTCATCGTCGACGCGCACATCGCGCTCTGGGACGCGCGCCCCGAGAACCAACTCAACATCCACGGAAAGCAGTTCATCGACTGCTTCTACGACTACCACCGCAACCTGAGCCCGGAATCGGAGCTGTGGCCGTACGAGGAGTACCTCTACTACGGCGGCGAGCGCCTGATGAAGGACCTCTTCGTCGACGGGTACGTCGACCACGCCATCTTCCAGCCCGCACGCCTGGGTGCGTTCTACCGCAGCGGCTTCGGGCAGACGGAGGAAGCCTTCGCGCTCGCCCGACGGCACCCCGACAAGCTGACGTACAACCACTCCTGGGACCCCCGGTACGAGCAGAAGGGGCTCGATCAACTGCGGCGTGACGCCGAGCGGTTCCAGCTCAAGGGCGTGAAGCTGTACACCGCCGAGTGGAAGGGCGACAGCCGCGGCTACAAGCTCGACGACCCGTGGACGTACCGCTATCTCGAGGTGTGCCAGGAACTCGGGATCAACAACGTGCACGTCCACAAGGGGCCGACGATCCGTCCGCTCGACAGGGACGCCTTCGACGTCGCGGACGTCGACAAGGTGGCCACGCGGTTCCCCGAGATGAACTTCGTCGTCGAGCACTGCGGGCTGCCCCGCCTCGAGGACTTCTGCTGGATCGCCACGCAGGAACCCAACGTGCACGCGGGCCTCGCCGTCGCGATCCCCTTCATCCACAGCAGGCCGCGGTACTTCGCGCAGATCATCGGCGAACTCCTCTACTGGCTGGACGAGGACCGCATCCAGTTCTCCAGCGACTACGCGCTCTGGACGCCCCGTTGGCTGATCGAGCGGTTCGTCGACTTCCAGATCCCCGAGGACATGACGCCCGAGTACGCGCCGATCACCCTCGCGCAGAAGAAGAAGATCCTCGGCCTCAACGCGGCGGCCATGTACGACATCGAGGTCCCCGCCGGCCTCGGCGTGGACGCACCGGCGGTGGCCTGACATGGACGCCGACGCACGGGAACGCTCCGCCCGCTCCGCACTGGACGCCGTCCTCGACCCGGAACTGGACGAGCCGATCACCGACCTGGGCTTCGTACAATCCGTGACCCTGACCCCCGACGGGGCGCTGACCGTCCGCCTCAGGCTCCCCACCTCGTTCTGCTCGCCCAACTTCGCCTACTTGATGGCCTCGGACTCCAAGGACGCGCTCACGGCGCTGCCCTGGACGCGCGACGTCGTGGTGCTGCTCGACGACCACCACGACTCCGACCTCATCAACCAAGGCCTCGCCGCCGACGCGGGCTACCGCGGCACGTTCGGCGCCGAGGCGGAGAAGGACCTCGAAGCGCTGCGGCTGACGTTCCGCCGCAAAGCCCATACCGCGGCGATGGAGCGGGCGTTGACGCTCCTGCTGCGGCAGAACCCCGACCTCGCCGAGGAGGACCTCCACGACGTGGTCCTCGGCGACCTCCCCGACGCGGCGACATCCGGTGCGCTGCTGCGGCGACGGGAGGCGCTCGGCCTCGGCGTGGCGCCGTCCGACCCGGTGCTGGTGGACGAGGAAGGGCGGCGTGTCCCGCCGGGCGAGATCCCGCTGCGGCTGCGCTTCGCCCGCGCGGTCCGGGTGTCGATCGACGGCAACGCGCACTTCTGCCGGGGGCTGCTGCGGACCCGCTACGCGCACTCCGGCACGTCGAAGTCGCAGTCGCAGTCGCAGTCGAAATCGAAGGAGAACGTCTCGTGAAGGCAGTCCAGGTCGTGGGCTACGGCAAGAACCTCGAGATGGCCGAGGTCCCGGCCCCCGAGGTCACCGGCCCGTTCGACGTGATCGTCAGGATCGGCGGCGCCGGCGTGTGCCGCACCGACATCCACATCCTCGAGGGGCAGTGGGCGCAGAAGTCCGGCGTGACGCTGCCCTACACGATCGGCCACGAGAACGCCGGCTGGGTCCACGCCGTCGGCAGCGCCGTCACCAACGTCGCCGAGGGCGACAAGGTCATCGTGCACCCGCTGATCACCTGCGGGCTGTGCCGGGCCTGCCGGGCGGGCGACGACGTCCACTGCGAGAACAACCAATTCCCGGGTATCGACACGGCAGGGGGCTACGCCGAGTACCTGAAGACCTCCGCGCGCAGCGTGGTGCGGATCGACGATTCCCTTGAACCGGCCGACGTCGCGGCGCTCGCCGACGCCGGCCTGACCGCGTACCACGCCGCGGCCAAGGCGGCCCGCAAGCTGCGGCCGGGGGACCGCTGCGTCGTGATCGGCGCGGGCGGCCTCGGCCACATCGGCGTACAGGTCCTGAGGGCCCTCACCGCCGCCGAGCTCCTCGTCGTCGACCGCAACCCCGACGCGGTGGCCCTGGCCACGTCCATCGGGGCCGACCATGGCGTCATCGCCGACGGCGGCCACGTCGACCGGGTCCGCGAACTGACCCGCGGACAGGGGGCGGAGGCGGTCATCGACTTCGTCGGCGAGGGCGGCTCCACCAAGGACGGCGTCGGCATGCTGCGCCAGGCGGGCGACTATCACGTGGTCGGCTACGGCGAGAACATCGACGTCCCGACCATCGACATCATCTCCGCCGAGATCAACTTCATCGGCAACCTGGTCGGCTCCTATAACGACCTGTGCGAACTGATGGTCCTGGCCGCGCAGGGCCGCGTCCGCCTGCACACCGCGAAGTACCCTCTCGACCGCTTCCAGGACGCGCTCGACGACCTGGAGGGCGGACGCATTCGGGGAAGGGCGATCTTGACGCCCTGACCGCGCCGGACGGGCGCCGGACGCGCGCCCCGGCTTGTCGCGGAGAATCCGGCGGGCCTGCGTGGCCCCCGGCATGATGGGGGCCATGACTCACACCGCCCGTCGCATGTTCGAGCTCCTGGAGCCGATCTGCCTGGTCACGTTCTTCGCGGACGAGTGCAACGAGGAGCTGGCCGCGCTCGGCCACCGCACCTACTGGGACGGCTACTTCGCCAGCCGTGCCGCGCCGCTGGGGCGGGTGCCGGCGCAGGTCGTGGACGCGGCCTTCTACTCCTTCGCCGACGGGGAGGCCGCGCGCCACATCCCCAGCGCGTGGGAGACGATCCCGCCCGAGGCGTCCGTCGCCGCGCGGGAGCGGGGGAGCGCGGCCTCACTTCGGCGGATCCTCGGTGCCGAGGCGGCCGGCTCCCCGGGCCTGGTGCGCGCCGCCGACCTGACCACCAAGGCGGCGACGAGCGCGCCCACGACAGGCCGGGTGATGTACGCCGGGATGCGCGGCCTGCCGGTGCCGAGCGATCCGGTCGCCCGGCTGTGGCACTCCGCGACGATGCTGCGCGAGCACCGGGCCGACGGTCACATCGCCGCTCTCCTCGGCGCGGGCATCGGCGGCACGGAGGCGCACGTGCTGTCCGCGCTCGACATGGGCATCCACCCGCCGGAGTCGTTCGGGCGCATCCATCATCTGCCGAAGGAACGGCTGGCCGCGGTCATGGACGGCCTGCGCGAGCGCGGACTCGTCGACGCCGAGGGACGGTTCACCGACGCGGGGCGAGACACCAAGCAGCGCATCGAGGCCCTCACCGACGAACTCGCCGCGCCGCCGTACGACGCTCTCCCGCCCGCGGAACTCGACGAGTTGATCGCCGTGCTCGAACCCGTCACCGCGACGCTGGTGGCCGCGGGATCGCGGTGACAGGCCCCGACCTGGTGGCTACGACACGGCGTCGACCGGCACCCGCTCCCGGGCCGGACGTTCGAGCGGGGTCAGGAAGTCGAGCGCGTCGAGCGGCTGGTCGGTGAAGTAGTCGGCGATGAGCCGGGAGAACTCCTTGCCCCGTTCCAGGTTGGGCAGGTGGTCGGACTCCCGGATCAGGGAGAACTGTCCCCGCTCGATCGTTGCCGCGACCTCACGTACGCGGTCGGGGGTGGAGAACTCGTCGAACTCGCCCGTGAAGCACAGGGCCGGCACGTCGGGAATCCCGCCAGGGGGAAGACCTGGCGTGGCCAGGACCCGCTCCAGGATGGCCACGTGCCGGGGCACATCGGCCGCGGTGATGGCACCCATCGTGCACGCCAACAGCCGGGCCGTCACCGCACGCTTGCGCACGGGACGGTCCGGGTGGGCCATGAGCGCCTCGACGGTCACCCGCCCGTAGGCGCTCGAAATGTCTCCGGCGGCAAGGCTGTCGATCATCGCCTTGAGCGCGGTCCGGCATTCCGCCGGATATTCCACGGAGGCCCCGGCCAGCATCAGCCGCTCGACACGCTCGGGACGCCGTTGCACCAGCCGATACGCGATGGGGACGCCGTAGGAGGCCGCGAACAGGTTGACGGGGCCCAATCGCAGTTGCGCCAGCAGATCCCCCAGCACCTCGGCGAGGAAATCGAATCCGTAGTGCGCCGGCAGGTCGTCGGCAATGCCCGACCCGGGCAGGTCGACGGTGATGACCGTCGCCAGTTCCGTCCAGGGTTTCTCCAGGCGCCGGAACGCGTACATGTCCTGGAATGAGCCGCCCAGCAAAACGATGGGCTCGGTCACGGGCGCGGGGTTCTCGACGACACGGCACCCATAGTCGAACCCTTTGAAATGCATCCGACGCACGAATTCCTCAGGCATGAGCAGGCGACTCCTTGAAGCAGGGCAACGGTCACCAGGCCCAACGAACATCGGCTGACGGGGTAATGGAGTCAGGGAGTAACGGAGTAAGGGGGGAGTGGGGGAGCCGGACGGTGATGCCAGGATGCGGGCATGAACGCATCAGATGTCCCGCCCGGCACACGACTGCTCGTCGTCGACGACGAGCCGGCCATCCTGGACGTCCTCGCCACCTCACTGCGGTTCCTCGGCTACGAGGTGTCGGAGGCGGCGACCGGCAGGGCCGCCCTCGCGGCCGTCCGGGAGCACGCACCGCACCTCGTGCTGCTCGACGTGATGCTCCCGGACATCGACGGGTTCGAGGTGGTGCGCCGGTTGCGACAGGCCGGAGCGCCGACCCCGGTGATCTTCCTGACCGCCCGTGAGAGCGGGCAGGACATCGTCGGCGGTCTCGACCTGGGCGCCGACGACTACATCACCAAGCCCTTCCGGCTGGCCGAGGTCGCCGCCCGGGTACGTGCCGTGCTGCGCCGAGGCGAGAGCCGCCCCGACGCCCGGCTCCTCGTCTGCGGGGACGTGGAGATGAACACCGAGACCTACGAGGTGCGCCGCGGCGGCGTGCGCGTGGAACTTTCACCCACCGAATACCGGCTGCTCCACCACCTGCTGCTGAACAGGAACCGTGTCCTCACCCATGAGCAACTGCTGGAACACGTATGGGAATTCGGCGAGGGAGACCACGGCGTGCTGAAGACTTACATCTCCTACCTGCGCCGCAAACTCGACGCACTGGGACCGGGCATGATCGAGACCCGGCGCGGTATCGGCTACATCCTCCGCCAGCAGGGAACTTCGTGAAACGCATCGGCCCCCGGCGCCGTACCCTGCGCCCCCGTTCGCTGCGCGGCCGCCTCCTGCTCGCGCTGCTCACCCTCGCCGCCGTCGCCCTGCTCACCCTGGACGCCGTCGTGTACGGGGCGTTGAACAACGACCTCGTCCATCGCACCGACGTCACCCTGCGCGCGGTGCGCCAGCGCGCGGCGCAGCAACTCCAGCAAGCCGGGCCGGCGGGAAAACTCGGCAACGACGTCCGGCTGCTCGGCGCCTCGGAGTTCTCCCTCCAACTGCGCCGGCCGGACGGCAGCGTGCGGGATCTGGCACCTCGGCTGCGCGCACCGGACGATGCCGCGCCACACCTGCCCCGGTCGCCGGCCGGGGCCCTCGGCGCCGACCCGGTCACGGTGGGTCCCTCGGAGCCGGGCGGCCCCGACTACCGGTTGCTGGCGCAGCGGATTCCGGGCCGCGGCACGCTGTTCGCGGCCGTGCCCATGGACCAGGTACAGGGAACGCTGCGGCAGGTGCTGATCGTCGAGGCCGCGGCGACCGGCGGCGTGCTCGCCCTCCTCGCGGGCTCGGGGCTGTGGGTCCTGCGCCGCGGCCTGCGCCCGCTGGAGTCGATGGCCCGCGACGCGGACACTATCGCGTCGGGGGATCGGGCCGGCCGGGTCGCACCGGCCGACGACGACACGGAGGTCGGCCGTCTCGGCCTGGCACTGAATACGATGCTGGCCGCGGAACGCGAGACGCAGGACCGTTTGCGCCGGTTCGTCGCGGACGCCTCCCACGAACTGCGTACGCCCGTCACCGCCGTGCTCGGCTACGCGGATCTGCACCACCAGGGCGCTGTCACCCTCCCCGCGCAGCGGGAGCGGGTGATGCACGGCATCACCACCGAAGCGCTGCGCATGCAGCGGCTCGTCGACGACCTCCTGCTGCTCGCCCGGCTCGACAGCGCTCCGGCCCGCGGCCACGGCGCCGTGGACCTGGTCGTGATCGTGCGCGACGCGGTGTCCGCCGCGAGCGTCGTCGCCCCGCAGGGCCCTCTCACCGTGCGGGCCGAGGAGAGTGCGACGGTGTACGGGGACGGCGAGCAACTGCGGCGTGTGATCGACAACCTGCTGGCGAACGTACGCAAGCACACGCCGCCCGGAACCGCCGCGCAGGTGACCGTGACAACCGAAGGCGCGCCCGCCCCGCAGGTGGTCGTCACGGTCGCCGACGAGGGCCCGGGGATACCCGAGGAGGCCCTGCCGCGCGTCTTCGACCGCTTCTACCGCGGCGACCCCGCACACAGCGGCGACGGCACCGGCCTGGGCCTCGCCATCGTGGCGGCGGTCGCCCAGGCGCACGGCGGCGGCGTGCACATCGCCAATACGCCCGGGGGAACCTGCGCGACGGTCCGGCTGCCGACGCTGTCGTGAGGTCGGACCGGGGTCGGGGCCGGGGCCGCGGTCAGTCGGTTCGGGCGGCGGTGGTGCACTCCTTCGCACCCTTGCAGTCCGCCAACGCCTTTGTCTTCGCCGCGAGTTGCTTCTTCGTACCCGAGGACAGTCGCGCGTAGATGTTGTGCAGCATGTCCGGGTCCTTGCCGCGGTCGTAGTACTCGCGCGCGCCGTCCTTGTACTCGACATACGTGTACCGGTCGGTGCGCAGCGCCTCGTAACTGGGCGGATTGCCGCTGCCCCTGCGGGGCTTGTCGGGGTCCTGGGCGGAGGTGTTGGGCCCGTGATGCTCCACCAGCGCGGACCGTGGCCAGTCCTTCGGGGTCTCCCCCTTCAACAAGGGCACCAGGCTGCGGCCGTCGGCCGCCGGGTCGGGCGTTCCGCCGCCCAACTCGGTGAAAGTGGGGCAGATGTCGATGTTCGAGGCGACCGCCTTGCTGGTGGAGCCCCGCTCGACGCCCGGCCCTGTGACCACCAGAGGCACGTTGACGTCCGTGTCGAAGGCCGTTTGCTTTCCCGGCATCAAACGGTACTGGCCCATGTGGAAGCCGTTGTCGGAGGCGAAGGCGAACACCGTGTTGTCGTAGACACCTTCCTTCTTCAGCTTCTCCTGAAGGTCACCGATCATCCGGTCGACGGCCTGCACGGCGCGTACGCGCTTGCGATACGTACGGGTGATCTTCTTGATCTGCTGGGGAGTGAAGGACTTCTTGTCCTTGAGCCACTGCGGGGCGTTCGTGGGTGTCGTGTCGAAGGCCGGTGGCCTTGGCAGCTTCAGGTCCTGGAACGTGCCCTTGTCTTGAGGCGCGGGGGTGGCGGGGCCGTGCGGAGCGAAGGTGGAGATGTCGAGCACGAAAGGCTTCTTGGCCTTCACCGAGTTCTCGATGAAATCCTGGCCCTTCTCGTTGACGACGTCGGTCAGGTAGTCCTTCGGGTCGTGCCCGTAGTCGACCGTCCGGCCATTCTGGTTGAGCGTGTAGTCGTACTCCTTGTAGCCGTTCCCGGCAACGTTCCACTCGTCCCAGCCCGGAGGCACATAGTTCTTCTTGCTGTTCACCGTCATGTCCGGCTCGTAGCCGTTCAGGTATTTCCCCATCATCGCCGTGCGATAGCCCTGTTGCTTGAGCGCGGTGGCGAAGGTCTTGTCCTCATTGCCCTTCTCGTGGAAGGTGTCGAAACCGCCGTCGGGCGGCATATTGGTGAACACCCCTGTGTTGTGCGGGAACTTGCCGGTGAAAATGGACGAGCGGGAAGGACAGCACAGCGAGTCCGTCACCGTGTAGTTGGAGAAGGAGATGCCGTTCCGCTGCATGGCTTTGACGTGCGGCATGTAGTTCACCAGGTCCGACGAGAGGTCGTCGGTCAGCACCCACACGATGTTGGGACGCCGCGACGAAGCGGCGCTCGACGTGCCCCCGCTCTCCTCCGGCGCGTTCGCGCCGCCGCTGTCGTTGCTGCACGCGAACAGGCCGGCCGCGAGGACGACAACGGCCAGCCACGTCGCGACTTTCCTGCGCACACTTGCGATGCTCAACGGTTCTCCTCCTGGGCGGCGTGACGGACGACTGGGAACGTCCGACTGTGCCGCACCAGGGTGGGAGAACCGTGTGAACGGGGCGAGCGGGGCGTGGGAAACGGGCCGGCACGCCATGCCTTATGCGCTGCCCTCCCGGCCGGCCGCGGCGAGCACGCGGGCCGCCTCCCGCACGGCCGCGGTGTTGGCCTTGCCCTGACGGGAGCCGGCCAGCTTGGCCTTGATGTGGTCGCGTACGGTGATCGGTTCGTAGGCGAGGCCGCCGTCGGCGTCGAGGTGGTCGGGGAGCGTGGCGATGACCGCGTCGATGTTGCCGTCGTGGAAGTACGCCACCGAGCGGCGCCGCTTGATGGTGCCATCGACGATCGGCGGCTTGACCCGGTGCAGGGTGGACATCCAACGGTCGTTGGTGAGGCGGGCGGTGAGGTCTCCGAGGTTGACCAGGAGGCCGCCCTCGACGGGGGACACGTCGTGCCAGGCGCCGTGCGCGTCGAGCACCTGAAGGCCGGCGACGCGGTCTGCCCACAACACGGTGACCAGGCCGAAGTCGGTGTGCTCGCCCATACCGGTCAGGTCACCGTCGAGGGTCACGGTCCCTTCCGGCAACGCGTAGTTGTTCATGCGCAGGACGTCGACGGAGTGGTCGGTCAGCGCCTCGATATAGCCGGGTTCCAGACCGAGGGCGTCGCCGAAGGCCCGGGTCAGAACGCGGGCGACCCGGCCCGCGTGCGCGAAGTAGGCCTGCACGCGCGGCTCGAAGTCGGCCAGTTCGGCGGGCCAGATGTTGCGGCCGTAGTCGTCCTCGGAGAGGTCCAGGCCGGGGAACGAGCGTGCTTCGGTGCCGATGTTGAACGCCTCGAAGAAGTCGTTCATGCGTGACGCCGCCTCCACGCCGAGGCTGAGGCTGAGCGACTCGCTCTTGGGCGGGCTGTAACCGCGGTTGGCGCCGGTGACCCGGTAGGCGTTCTTGCGCTCGGGCGCCAGCGCGAAGAAGTCGTCCACGGCACCGGCCAGGCCGTCGACCACCGCGTCCGGGATGCCGTGCCCGAGGATCTGCACGAAGCCCACGCGGGTGCAGGCGTCGTCGAGGGCCCGGGCGACGCGCGCCAGGTCCTCGGCCGTCCCGCCCTCCACGTAGGGGCTGATGTCGACGACGGGAACCTCGAACGGCGCGACGGCGGGTTGTGGCACGGGTGTCTCCCTTGATCGGAGGGGCGGCTCGTTCCTCGGCCCGGTGAGGAGCGACAGAGGAAGGCAGGTCACGGCAGGAGAACCCTTCCCGCGGGGTGAGCGTCCATGTACCGGGCATCGGTTCGAGCAGGTCGCGCGGAAGGTGCCTGACCTGGAAAAGTCCAGGTCAGGCACCTTCTTGGGTGCCTCTAGAAGAACCCGAGCTTCTGCGCCGAGTAGCTCACCAGGAGGTTCTTCGTCTGCTGGTAGTGATCCAGCATCATCTTGTGGTTCTCGCGGCCGATGCCCGACTGCTTGTAGCCGCCGAACGCCGCGTGCGCCGGGTACGCGTGATAGCAGTTGGTCCAGACGCGGCCCGCCTGGATCGAACGCCCCGCCCGGTACGCCGTGTTGATGTCGCGGGTCCACACCCCGGCCCCGAGGCCGTACAGCGTGTCGTTGGCGATCTTGATGGCGTCGTCGTAGTCGGCGAAGGACGCGACCGAGACGACCGGGCCGAAGATCTCCTCCTGGAAGACGCGCATGCGGTTCTGGCCCTCGAAGATGGTGGGCTGCACGTAGTAGCCGCCCGCCAACTCGCCGTCGTACTCGATGCGCTGGCCGCCCGTGAGGACCTTCGCGCCCTCCTGCTGGCCGATGTCCAGGTACGAGAGGATCTTCTGGAGCTGGTCGTTGGAGGCCTGTGCGCCGATCATCGTGTCGGTGTCCAGGGGGTGGCCCGGCTTGATGGCCTCGGTGCGGGCGATCGCCGCCTCGAGGAACTCGCTGTAGTGGCCCTGTTGGATGAGCGCGCGGGACGGGCAGGTGCAGACCTCGCCCTGGTTCAGGGCGAACATCGTGAAGCCCTCGAGGGCCTTGTCGCGGAAGTCGTCGTCCTTCGCCCAGACGTCGTCGAAGAAGATGTTCGGGGACTTGCCGCCGAGTTCGAGGGTGACCGGCTTGATGTTCTCCGAGGCGTACTGCATGATCAGGCGGCCCGTCGTGGTCTCGCCCGTGAACGCGACCTTCGCCACTCGGGACGAGGACGCGAGCGGCTTGCCCGCCTCCACGCCGAAGCCGTTGACGATGTTGACCACGCCCGGCGGGATCAGGTCCTTGATCAGGTCCATCCAGACGTGGATGGACGCCGGGGTCTGCTCGGCCGGCTTGATGACCGCCGCGTTGCCCGCGGCCAGCGCCGGGGCGAGCTTCCAAGTCGCCATCAGGATGGGGAAGTTCCACGGGATGATCTGCGCGACCACGCCGAGCGGTTCGTGGAAGTGGTACGCGACCGTGTCGTCGTCGATCTCCGAGAGGGAGCCCTCCTGCGCGCGGACCGCGCCCGCGAAGTAGCGGAAGTGGTCGATGGCGAGGGGGATGTCGGCGGCCAGGGTCTCGCGGACCGGCTTGCCGTTCTCCCAGCTCTCCGCGACCGCGAGGAGTTCGAGGTTCTGCTCCATGCGGTCGGCGATCTTGAGGAGGACGTCCGCGCGGGCACCGGGCGCCGTCCGGCCCCAGGCGGGCGCCGCGGCGTGCGCGGCGTCGAGGGCGCGTTCGACGTCCTCGGCCGTGCCGCGGGCGATCTCGGTGAACGGCTGTCCGTTGATCGGGCTCGGGTTCTCGAAGTACTGGCCGCGGGCGGGCGGCGCGTACTCGCCGCCGATGAAGTGGTCGTAGCGGGCCTGGTAGGAGACGACGGAGCCCTGGGTGCCGGGTGCTGCGTAGCGGGTCATGTTGGCTTGCCTCCTGTGCGGCTGCCCGCCTTTGGGCAGCGTTCGCAGGGAGGCTAGAAGTCCGGACGTTGCAGGGACGTTGCGTACGGGGCCGGGGAGCGCAGTTCGTCGTCGAGCGCGGCGAGGCGGGCCAGGACCGGCGGCGTCGGGCGGGCCGCCGCGAGCGCGCGCCACACGTCCAGGTCGTCCTCGCCCCACGGGGCGTGCACCCAGTCGGCGAGCAGGTCGGGGTCGCCGCGGGCGATGAGCGCGGCCCGGAGTTCGCCGGCGAGGCGCTGCCGGATGCGGGCCACGGCGGGCGCCTGCGACGCGGGCAGGAGCGGTCCGCTGTACGCGGACGCCGCGGCGGTGACCGCTCCCGAGGCGAGACGGCGCTCGACGGTGGTGAGGTCGGAGTCGACCGGCGCCGACAGGCGATAGGGGCGCGAGCGCAGCACGTCGGGGCCCAGCACCCGGCGCAGCCGGGCCAGTTCGGCGCGCAGGGTCACCGGCGTGACCGTCTCGTCCTCGTAGAGGAAGCAGAGGAGTTCGTCGCCGGTGAGGCCCTCGGGGTGGCGGGCGAGCAGGACGAGGAGCTCGCTGTGGCGGCGGCTGAGGCGGAGTTTGTGTCCTTCCGGGGTGAGGAGGAGGGCCTCGTCGCGGCCGAGCGCGGTCAGGCGCAGGGCCGGCTCGGTCGCCCGCGAAGGTGCCAGAAGGGCGAGTTGGGACTCCGCCGCGCGTGCCACCGCCTGGACGAACGCCAGGCTGTGCGGGTGCGCCAGGCGGTCGCCGCCCGTGATGTCGATGGCACCGAGCAGGCGCCCGGTGTGCGGGTCGTGGACGGGGGCCGCCGCACAGGTCCACGGCTGCACCTTGCGGATGAAGTGCTCGGCCGCGAAGACCTGTACGGGCCGGTCGACGGCGACGGCCGTGCCCGGCGCGTTCGTCCCCATCGCCGATTCCGACCAGCGGGCGCCCGGCACGAAGTTCATCCGGTCCGCCGCCTGCCGTGTACGCGTGTGCCCCTCCACCCACAGCAGCCGGCCGTTCGCGTCGCACACCGCCAGCAGGTGCTCGCCGTCCGCGGCGAACGTGCCCATCAGCTCGCGGAACAGCGGCATCACGCGGGCCAGCGGGTGCTCCGCCCGGTAGCTGTCGAGGTCGCCCTCCGGCATCTCCACGGATGCCGACGCGTCCGGGCTGACGTGTGCGCCCGCCGAGCGGCGCCAGGACGCGGCGACGACGGGGCGCACGGGTCGGGCCACCGTGCCCGCCGCGGTGAACCGGTCGTGCGCGCGGCGCAGCGCCCGGACCCGCTCGGACGGGTCGGTGCCCGGCTCCAGGGCGACCCACTGTTCGGTCAACGCGGCCTCCAGGCGGGATCCTTCGCGACGGTGCGGTGGCGCGACCATCGTCGCCCCGGGGGCGCGGGCCGACAAGGAGCCGAACATGGATCGGGCGATTCGGCACATGCCACGCACGCGTGTGGAGACGGCCGGGCCCGCCGGGATCAGGAAGCGGCGACCAGCCGCATGTACCGGTCCCAGTCCCAGTACGGGCCCGGGTCCGTGTGGTCCGTGCCGGGCACCTCGACGTGGCCGATGATTCGATCGCGGGTCTTCGGGATTCCGTAGCGCGTGCAGATCGACGCGGTCAGCGCCGCCGACTCCCGGTACATCGCCGCCGTGAAGTACTCCGGTTTGTCGACCCACCCTTCGTGCTCGATGCCGACGCTGCGGGTGTTGTAGTCCCAGTTCCCCGCGTGCCAGGCGACGTCCTTCTCCCGCACCATCTGGGCGATGTGCCCGTCGGAGGAGCGCACGACGTAGTGCGCGGAGACCTTTTTGGCCGGGTTCTTGAAGATGTCGAGGGTCGTCGCGTACGACTCCTGCGTCACGTGGACGACCACGAATTCGACCGGGTACGACAACGGCCGCTGGGACGTCGTGTAGTTGGACTTGCTCGCCGGAACGGACTGGGCCTTCGGGTAGTCCACCGCCGTCAGCGACAGGGCGTCGGCCCGGCCCGTGGCCAGCAGTGCGGTGGGTGCCGCGGCGAGCGCGCCGAGTTGGAGCAGTCGGCGGCGGCTCGGGAATGATCCATGTGCTCGGTCCATGTCGATCCTGCCTCTCGGGTCACCGGTGGGGCGGAACTCTGTGGGGCGGGGTGGTGCTGTGGGGGTGCCGCGGGGGTGTGGTGCGGGCGTGCGGGACGAGGACGGGTGGCGGGGGCTCAGTGCTCGGGACGCGGCAGCGGCGCCTCGCCCGAGGAGATACGTGTGACGGGCACCAGCCATATGCCCGCGACGGAACACGCGTAGACCTGGCGCGGCTTCGGTCGTGGCCCGATGTTTTCCGTGACGTCCCCCGACACAGGAATTCCCCCTCCCCGTGCGTACGCCGCCACCCATCGGACGGACGGGAGTGCGGCGCCTCGCGTGAATTACGGTACGGGGCCCGCCGGTTGGGGCGGAAGGGGGCGCGGAAGATCTGTGGACAACCCCCGCATTGTGAACAACCGCACGTCAGAGGTCTCGGACGGCCGAACCAAATGACGCCAGGGGGAGTGGTGCCCGGGCAGAGCCTCACCGTGGGACCCGCCCCGACCTCAGCCGGCGACCGCCCCCATCGGATCGTCCAGCACCGCCCGCACCACCGAGTGCGCCGCCCCCAGCAGTGGCCCGTCCGAGCCGAGCCCGGAGGCGATGACGCCGTCCTCCGGGGACGCCGTGCGGCGGGTCAACTCCCGCTCCAGGGAGGGTAGGAGCCAGGGTGAGAGGCGGGACAGTGCGCCGCCGAGGACCACCGCCCGCGGGTCCACGAGGTTGACCGCGCCGGTCAGCGCGATGCCGAGCGCGGTGCCGGCCGAGCGCAGCGCCCGGCGCGTCGGGGCGTCACCGTCGGCGGCCCGCTCGGCGAGCAGTGACACCCGGTCGGGGCCAGGCTCGATGCCCGCGGCGCGCAGTACCGCCTCCTCACCCGCGTACTGCTCCAGGCATCCGCGCCCGCCGCACGGGCACGCGGGGCCCTCCGGGCGTACCGGCACGTGACCCAGTTCCCCGGCGAACCCCCGTGTCCCGCGCAGGAGTTGGCCGTCCACGACGAGCGCCGCGCCGATGCCGATCTCCGCCGACACGTGGAGGAAGTCGGCGGGGGAGTCGTCGGCGAGCCACAGTTCGGCGAGGGCGCCGAAGTTCGCCTCGTTCTCGACGGTGACCGGCACGTCGTCCGGGAGCAGGGAGGCGACATCAGTGTCGTGCCAGTCGAGATTGGGAGCGCGTACGACGGTCGTGGTGCCGCGCGCGACGAGGCCCGGCACGGCGATAGCGAGCCCGGCGGGCCGCAACCCGGCCACCTGCGCCTCACCGGTCACCTCCCGCACCAGTTCCGCGAGTTCGTCCAGTACGGGCTTCGACGCACGCCCCCGGTTGCTCACGCGGCGCCGTGCCCGCGCCCGCACCTCGCCCCGCAGGTCCACCGCGCACACCGCGAGATGATCGACGCCCACCTCGGCGCCGAGACCTGCCAGGCCCTGTCCGCGCACAGCGAGCGCCGAGCCCGGCCGACCGACACCGCCCGGCCGCTGCGGCCCCAGCTCCTCCAGGAGGCCCGCCCGGATCAACTCGTCGACAAGCGAGGACACGGCCGCCCGGGTCAAGCCGATGTGCTGCGCCACCGCGGCCCGCGACAGCGGCCCCTCGGCGGCGACCGCGTACATGGCGCGGGACAGATTGCGGCGGCGCATGGCCTGCTGCGTGTCGGACGTGCCCGGTCGCGGCCGGTGCAGGGGTGCGGTCATGTACTCATGCTCCCAGGGGCGGTGCGATGGTTTCTTCCGGAACCCCGACCCTCACCCGTCCCCGAGAAGCGCCCCCGCCCCCGCAAGCACCCCCGAGATCCGCTCCATCGTCGCCTCGTCCCGGCGCTCCACTGGGTCGAGGAGTGGGCCGCGTGCCGTGTTCCAGCGGCGGGCCACCGCCCCCGGGTCCTCGCCGGTCAGGACGCCCGCCGCCTGCGCCGCCGCCCCCAGTGCCACCAGTTCGCCGGCCTCGGGCACCTGCACCGCCCGCCCCGAAAGCCGCCGCACCGTCTCCTGCCAGGCCGTGCCGCGTGCCCCGCCGCCGATGAGCAGCAGGGGCGCCGCGGGGTCGGCGTCCGCGTCGAGTACCTGGTCGAGAGCCGCGAGCAGGGCATGCACCGCACCGTCGTACGCCGCCTGGAGCAGCTGCCCGCCGGTCGTGTCGTGCCGCAGGCCCGTCAACAGGCCGGAGGCGTCCGGCAGGTTGGGCGTCCGCTCGCCGTCCAGGTACGGGAGGATCGTCGCCGTGCCGCCCGCCTCGACCGCCTCCCGGTCCAGGCCGAGCAGCGCCGCGATCCGGTCCACCGCGAGCGTGCAGTTCAGCGTGCAGGCCAGCGGCAGCCAGTCGCCGCGCGCGTCCGCGAAACCGGCGACGGTGCCCGAGGGGTCGGCCGGCCGGTTCCGCGACACCGCGTACACCGTGCCCGACGTGCCGAGGCTCAGCACCGGAGTTCCCGGCAGCAGGCCGAGGCCGAGCGCGGCGGCCGCGTTGTCCCCGGTACCCGCCGCCACCAATGTCCCGTCAGCGAAGGGCAGTTCACCATCCGATGCGCGCACGGTGCCGGCCGCCTCGCGAGGTCCGACCACCCGCGGCAGCAGCGCCGGGTCGAGCCCCACGCGCCCGAGCACGTCCTCGTCGTACGCCTCGGTCGACGATGCCCACCACCCCGTACCGGACGCGTCGCCCCGGTCAGTCGTGCCGTCGCCGGTCAGTCGACCGGTCAGGTAGTCGTGCGGCAGCCGCACCGCGGCCGTGGCGCGCGCCGCCTCCGGCTCGTGCTCGGCCAGCCACGCCCACTTCGACACCGTGAAGGAGGCGCCCGGCACGCTGCCGAACCGCTCCGCCCACGCCTTCGCGCCGCCCAGCTCGTCCACGAGACGGGCGGCCTGCGGAGCGGAGCGCACGTCGTTCCACAGCAGCGCGGGCCGCACCGGACGCCCCCGCGTGTCCAGCGTCACCAGTCCGTGCTGCTGCCCGCCGACCGACACCGCCGAGGCGCGCCGGGCCGCGTCGCCGCACTGGGCCAGTGCCTCGCGCAGCGCCCGGTACCACTCCTCGGGGTCGCTCTCGCGGCCCGCGCCCGAGGACACCGTGTGCGGCGCCTGCCCGCTCGCCACGGTCGCGCCCGTGGCGACATCGACGACCAGGACCTTCGTGGACTGCGTGGAACTGTCGACTCCTACGACGAGGGGTCCATCGGCAGTGGACATGCGGCTCTCCTGAAATCTCGGGAAATCTGTGTCTGTGGGGCGGTCGGCTCTTCCCAGCGGCGTTCCCGCATACTAATTTGTAAAGCGCCATGACGAAATAGGCGAGGGAGCCGCAAGATGACGTACCAGCCCACCCCTGACGACAAGTTCACCTTCGGCCTGTGGACCGTCGGCTGGCAGGGACGCGACCCGTTCGGCGACGCCACCCGTCCGGCGCTCGACCCGGTCGAGTCCGTGCAGCGCCTGTCCGAGCTCGGCGCCCACGGTGTGACCTTCCACGACGACGACCTGATCCCCTTCGGCGCCTCCGAGACCGAGCGCGAGTCGCACATCAAGCGCTTCCGGCAGGCCCTCGACGCCACCGGCATGGTCGTCCCGATGGCGACCACGAACCTGTTCACGCACCCGGTCTTCAAGGACGGCGGCTTCACCGCCAACGACCGCGACGTGCGCCGCTACGCCCTGCGCAAGGTCATCCGCAACATCGACCTGGCCGCCGAGCTCGGCGCGCAGACGTACGTCGCGTGGGGCGGCCGCGAGGGCGCCGAGTCCGGCGGCGCCAAGGACGTCCGCGACGCCCTCGACCGCATGAAGGAGGGCTTCGACCTCCTCAGCGAGTACGTCGTCGAGCAGGGCTACGACCTCAAGTTCGCCATCGAGCCCAAGCCCAACGAGCCGCGCGGCGACATCCTGCTGCCGACCGTCGGCCACGCCCTCGCGTTCATCGAGCGCCTTGAGCGTCCCGAGATGTTCGGCGTCAACCCCGAGGTCGGCCACGAGCAGATGGCAGGCCTCAACTTCCCGCACGGCATCGCCCAGGCGCTGTGGGCGGGCAAGCTGTTCCACATCGACCTCAACGGCCAGTCCGGCATCAAGTACGACCAGGACCTGCGCTTCGGCGCCGGCGACCTGCGCGCCGCGTTCTGGCTCGTCGACCTGCTGGAGCAGGCGGGCTACGAGGGGCCGCGGCACTTCGACTTCAAGCCGCCGCGGACCGAGGACTTCGACGGCGTCTGGGCCTCGGCCGCGGGCTGCATGCGCAACTACCTGATCCTCAAGGACCGGGCCGCCGCCTTCCGCGACGACCCGGAGGTGCAGGCCGCCCTGGCCGCCTCTCGCCTGGACGAGCTGGCCAAGCCGACCGCCGCCGACGGCCTGGCGGCGCTGCTCGCCGACAAGAGCGCGTTCGAGGAGTTCGACGTGAACGCCGCCGCCGAGCGCGGCATGGCCTTCGAGCACCTCGACCAGCTGGCGATGGACCACCTGCTGGGCGTGCGTAGCTGACACCGTCCCCGTAGGGGAGGCAGGACCGGCCGGGCGTGCGCGTCCGGCCGGTCAACTTGCCCGAGACGCTCGCGCGTTGGGGTAAGGAGGGCAATCCTGGAGGAGTGTCCGTTCCTCCGATGCCGCCGCAGCCGCCCCCGCCGCAGGGCGGTGGCTTCGGCGCGCCGCCGCCGGACGGGCCGCGACGCCGGGAGCGGCGGCTCGGGTTCCTGCTGATCGCCGTGGTCCTCGCCGTCGTGGTGATCACGTGCGTCGGGGCCCTCGTGGTGACGCGCAGCCTCGACTCCAAGGAAGAGAAGAAGTCCCCCGACAAGAGCAGCGAACAGGCCACGCCCTCAGCGTCGTTGAGCATCCCGAGCAAGCTGCCGTCCTCGCTGCCCAGCAACCTGCCGAGCGAGCTCCCCAGCAAGCTGCCGAGCGAACTGCCCTCGAAGCTGCCCAGCGGACTTCCGAGCGAACTGCCCAGCGGGCTGGGCGGCTGAACTCACGGGTCGGACGGCCGCGACCTGCGCGCTACAGGGCGCCCTTCGGCAGCTTCACGTGCGTCACCTTCGTCTTGACCCCGCTGTCCACGAGTCGGCCGTCCGCGTCGAACGCCCCGTCGCCGTCCGTCATCCCGAAGTCGTTGTCGTTGATCAGGGCGAGCGTGTCGCGTCCCGCGAGCGCGATGCCCTCGATCTTGTCGGGGACGCCGTCGACCTTGTGAAGGTCCACCACGAGACGCTTGCCGAGGACCGGGACACCCTTCGCCACCGGGTCGTCCAGCTGCTCCAGGGACGGGGACGTGGTGTCGTCGTCCCAGCGCCCGCCCAGGATGTCCGCGCCGCGCGTGAGCCGCACCTCCTGAAGACGGGCCGCCTTGTCGGTGCGCTCCTCGACGAGCAGCTGGTCGCCGCCGACCGCGACGATGGAGGAGATCTTCAGCTCGGACGGGTCGTCCTCGCCGGGATCCACCACGTCCACCGGGTCGAAGCGGTACGCGTACTCCGCCGTGACCGCCTGGCTCTTCGGCGAGAACCGCAGCAGGCGCGTCGTCCGCGAGGCCTCGCCGGCGTCCTTGTCCGGCAGCGACAGCGGGCTCTGCACCGCGAGCACCAGGTCCCCGCCCGGCAGTTGGGCGAGCCCCTCGAAACCGCGGTTGACCTTGCGGTGCAGCAGCACGGACGGCAGCGACTCGACGACCGGGTAGTCGGCCCCCTGGAGATTCAGCCCCTTGGGCACGTGCCGGGCGAGGACCCGGCCGTCCGCGGAGACGTGCACGAGCGAGGGGCCGTACTCGTCGACGAGCCAGAAGCTGCCGTCCGCCGCGCGCACGATGCCCTCGGTGTCGAGACCGTTCGGGTTGTACGAGAGCGGGCTCTTGGCGTCGTACGAGTACGGCTTCTCGTCGCGTGCCTCCTGGTTCGACAGGCCGGTGACGGGCTTGCCGGACTTCGTGGTGAGCGGGATCGCGTCGAGGACCTTCACCTGGTCCCCGGTGACGCGGATCCTCACGATCGCCGGGTCGAAGCCGGGCACGGGGAACGTGCGGCGCTTCGTGCCGTCGACCTTGATCTGACCGTTCGGGCCGCGGTCGGTCACCGTCCAGAACTCGCCCTTGCGACCGGCCGGGTAGAGGTCCGAGCCGATGCCGCCGAGGTTCACGCCCCGGTCGTTGTCGACCGTGCCCGGCAGCAGGGCGTTGCTGAACCCGCCCAGCGGGATGTCGCCGAGCGTCGCACTCCCGGTGACCTCGGCCGCCCCGCGCCCGGAGGCTTCCCCGTGCCCGGCGGGCGCGCCCGCCGCCGTCGGCGCCACACCGAGTGCCACGAGCGCGGCGAGCGGCACACCCGCGGCGACGGAACGACCGAGGGCGCGGCGCTTGCCGGGGACGAGCGGGGACATGGGGCCTCCTGAGGCGCGGATACGGTGTACAGCGCACACGCTCGGCCCCCGCCCCGAACACGGAGTGACGCCAGGGTGAACAGGTCGGCTCAGGAAGGCGACTTGATCTCCACCGGGAACGTCAGCCAGTTCGACAGCCAGGCGTACACCGGGCCGAGCGCGTTCATGGCGACCACGCACACCCAGGCCGACCACGGGTTGCCCGCCTCGAAGCCGAACCCGCCGAAGAACGTCGCGAAGTAGCTGGCGAAACCGAAGAACATGCCGGGGATGAGCGCGAAGAACCGCACCCGGCCCGTGTACATGAGCGCGCTGTTCAGGACGAGGATGCACAGCGCCCCGAACGTGTTCCGGGCCAACTGGCTCTCCCCGAACGCCGTACCCGCGTGTGTCTCCAGGAGCACTATGAGCAGCGCGTACGTGGAACCCACCGGCATCGCACACCACATGCGGCGCGCTCCTGCGAGGCTCGGTCCGCCCATCAGGAACATGCCCGCCCACGAGATGAAGATCGCCCAAGGTGGCAGATGCAGCGCGGTCCCGCCCACGAAGGCGGTCGTCGCGGCGAGCACCGACGCGACGATCTCGTGCGGTATCCGCTCCCGGAGTACGGGCGCCGCCTGGTCCGCCGGGGTCGTCCCGGTCGTCGTGTCGGCCATGTCACGCCACCCCGCCCGCGACGAGGGAACCGTCGAGTTCCGCGGACACCGTCGAACGGGCCACCACCCGCCCCGACTTGACCACCGCTGTACGCGCCGGCCGGTCCAGGAGCAGCGTGGCATGGTCGCGGGTGTCCAGGACGACGAGGTCGGCGACGGCGCCCTCGCGCACCCCGTAGTCCGCCTCCGGTACGCCGATCACGCGCGCGGCGTCGTACGTCACCATGCGCAGCACGCGCCGCAGGTCGGCGGGGCCCGACAGCTGCGCGATGCGGGCGAGCAGCAGCGCGGTCTCCAGGACGTCGCCCGTTCCGTACGGGGTGAAGGCGTTGCGGATGTTGTTGGTGGCGCAGGCGGTGAGGACGTCCGCCTCCCAGAGTTCGCGTACGGGGGCCAGGCCCCGGCGCGGCGACGTGTCGTCGCCCCGGCCGCCGAGGAAGAGGTCGGTGGCGGGCAGCGGCACGACGGCGACCCCGGCGGCCGCGAGCGCGGCGAGGGCCGCGCGCCGCTCGGCCGGCGGGCGCCCGGCGAGCGAGGTGGCGTGGCCGAGGGCCACCCGCCCCTGAAGGCCGCGCTCGGCGGTGCGGGCGGCGATGAACTCGGCGAGGGCGAAGCGGGAGTCGCCCGCGTCGTCGCCGAAGTCCGCGTGCAGATCGGCCGGTACGCCGTACTCGGCGGCGAGATCGAGGACCATCTCCACGTGCCGGTGGCAGTCCGAGAGGGACGCCTCGTTGTACGTACAGCCCCCGACGACATCGGCGCCCGAGTCGAGCGCCTCACGGAGCAGCTTCTCCGTGCCTGGAGCCTTGAAGATGCCCTCCTGGGGGAACGCGACGACCTGGAGGGTGACCAGGGCCGCCCACTTCTCGCGCAGTTCCAGCAGGACGTTGAGCCCGGTCAGGCCCGCCACCGGGTCGACGTCGGGGTGGGCGCGGATCGCCGTGGTGCCGTTCAGGACGCACATGCGCAGCACCTGCTCGGCACGCGCGCGTACCTCGTCGTAGGTGAATCCCGCCTTGAGCTGTGCGGTGATCCTGATGGCGTCCGCGAGGGAGCCGGTGCCCTCCGGGGTCAACCCGTCGAGCAGGGCCTTGTCCGGGTGCAGATGTGCCTCGATCAGACCGGGCACGACGACGCGGCCCGCGCAGTCGATGACCTCGGCGCCGACGTCGTCCGGTGCGGTGAGACCGGGGCCGATGGCCTCGATCCGTCCGTCACGGACGCGGATGTCGGCTGGGTCGGGCGAGTCCTCCACACGCGCGTGGCGCAGCAGCAGAGCGGTCACGATGGTTCTCCTTCGGTCGAGGGACGCGTGACGGGCAAGTGCGGGTGCGGGTGCGGTGCGTGCGGGCGCGACCTGGGGTGGGTTCGTGGTGGTTACGTCTCGGCGGGGAAGTCCGCCTTGCGGATCAGGCAGTGGACGCCCTTGACCTGGTCGACCACCTGTGAGACCTCGAAGTCGGCCGCCGCGCTCAGGTACGCGTACGCGGTGGCCCGGTCCATGCCGGTGCGCGCCGTGAGGAAGCCGAGCGCGGAGCGCACACACTGGCGCATCGCCTCGTCGAGGTCGGCGTCGAGCCCGAGCGCGATCCAGTGCGTACGGGTCTCGGCGAACGGCTCCGCGAGCAGCCCGGTCACCCGGCGCGCCGACGCGCCGCGCACCACGGACAGTTGGACCGTCGCCCGAAGTGGCGCCTCCAGCGCGGTGAGTGCCACTTCTCCGTTGCCCTGCGCGAAGTGCGGGTCACCGGCGTAGAAGCCCGCGCCGTCGGTACGTATCGGCAGGTACAGGTTCGAACCGCAGGTCAGGTGCTTGATGTCGAGGTTGCCGCCGAACGGGCCCGGCGGCACCGAACTGCGCGTGTCCGCGCCGTCGTCCGTCACGCCCATGATCCCGACGAACGGGCCGAGCGGGAAACGCGCGCTCAGCGTGGGCGTGCAGCGCAGCACGCCGAACTCGGCGCCGTCGCCGTCCCGCTCGACCGTGCAGAACGAGGAGACCGTGCCCTCCGCGGCGCGCCTGGTGTCGGGGCTCGTGAACTCGGCGTCCGGGTCCGGGAGTTCGTCGGGCAGTGAGCCGCGGGTGTGCCGGTTGGAGACGATGCCGTAGTGCGTGCGGCGGTGCAGGCTCAGGGTGCGGACACACAACACGTCGCCGGGGCGCGCGCCGCGCACCGCGACGGGGCCCGTGACGATGTGCGGGCCGAGCGGGCCCTCCGGCTCGCGCCCGAGGCCGGACGCCGCGATCTCCTGTGCGTCGCGCGGCACTTGGTGGGCCGGCACTCCGTACGAGCCGAAGAACTCCACCGGGTCGCGGCCCTGGTCCGGCAGGATCCCCTCGTGGGAGACGAGGTCGAAGGTGACCGTGTCACCGTCGTCGACCTTCAGCACCGGGGCGTCGTCCGCCCGCGGGAGTACGCCCCAGCGGGCGGTGTCGGGCGTGGTGGCGAGGTGGTGCCGGCCGTCGACGGGAAGGGCGTCGGGGGAGGAGGGGGAGGAGGGGTCGGTGGAGGTCGGCGTCATATGGGGTCCTTCGGCCGTGAGGGGTGCGGGTAGGCGGCGAGGCAGTGAGTCGGTGAGGTGGTGAGGGCGGCGGTGCGGGAGTGGCAGGGGAGACGATCTTGCTGCCGTCGTGTTACGGCTCCGGAGCCGTCGTGTTGCCATTGCTGTTGACCGACCGGACAGTCCGGGTCGTCCGATCCGTCCGGGTCGCCCGATCCGTCGGGACGATGCGCGTGCCCGTGGTGCCGCGCAGCGCCTCGCTCAACGCGTCCGGCGAAGTGATCAGGACACGGTGGCCGCCGGACGCGAGGAAGTCCAGGGCCGAGCGCACCTTCGGCCCCATGCTGCCCTCGGGGAACTGCCCCGCCGCCAGATGCTCGCGCGCCTGCGCCGCGTCCATCCGGTCGAGGTCGCGGTGGCGCGGCGTGCCCCAGTCGAGGGCGATCCGTTCGACTCCGGTCGTCACGATCAGCTCGTCCGCGCCGAGAGCTGAGGCGAGCAGCGCGGAAGTCGCGTCCTTGTCGACGACCGCCTCCACGCCGCACAGCGCCCCGTCGGCCCCGCGCGTGACGGGGATGCCGCCACCCCCGCCCGCCACCACGACGTGCCCGGCGTCCAACAGGGCCGCGACGGCGTCCAGTTCGACGACCGCTTGCGGCGCCGGCGAGGGGACGACGCGGCGCCAGCCGCGCCCCGCGTCGTCGGCGACGGTCCACCCGTGCCGGGCGGCGAGCCGCTCCGCCTCCGCGCGCTCGTAGTGCGCGCCGATCGGCTTGGTGGGCCGGGCGAACGCCGGGTCGGCCGGGTCGACGACCGTGTGCGTGAGCAGCGCGACGGGCCGGGAAGCAGGCGGCAGGGCGTCCGACAGGCCGCGTACGAGGATGTAGCCGATGCTGCCCTGGGAGTCGGCGACGCACATGTCGAGGTCGAGGAGCGGGAGTTCGGGGGCCAGCTCGGCCGCGAGATCGGCGCGCCGCTTGATGAAGCCGACCTGAGGCCCGTTGCCGTGCGTGACGACCACGCGGAGCCCCGCGCGGACGAGTTCGGCCACCGGGCGCGCCAACTGCCGTGCGGCGGCGAACTGTTCCGCGATGGTGGCGCGCGGCCCGCCGCTGAGGAGTGCGTTGCCGCCGATGGCGAGGACCGTGACCGGGGCGGTGGGGCGCGTGACGGCTGGTGGCCGGACGGGGGAAGCGGCTGGTGAGGGCGCGGTTCCTGGAGGCATGTCAGGACGATAGGAACGCCGGACGCGGCGGTCATGGGCAGCCGGTGCCAGCGTGTGCGCGGGGTCGTTGACGCTCGCTGACAGTGCTTCAGGGCCCGCCCGATGGGGGCCGCCCGGCCCGTCACCACCCTGGGCGGCAATCGTATACAACCTCGTGTCACGAGCGTTTACAGCCCCCGCGGCGGCGCCCATAGTGAGCGGCGTGACCCTTGTTCCGCACGCCGTTACGGCGCCCCGACCCGCAGGCGCCACGGCCCTGACCGTGGCCCAGGCGCTGGAGCTGCCCGCGCTCGCGGGCGCCCGCCTGGCGGCCGGGGAAGCGGGCGCGCGCCGCGGCATCAGGGTCGCCAACATCATGGAAGTGCCGGACATCATCCGCTGGATGCGCGGCGGCGAGTTCCTGCTCACCACCGCCTACGCGGTGCGCGACGACGAGCAGGCGCTCACCGGCCTCGTGCCCGAGCTCGCCGACCGCGGCCTCGCGGCCCTCGGCGTCAAGGTCGGCCCCTACCTGCCGAGGCTGCCCGACCCGATGCTGCGCAGCGCCGACGAACTGGGCTTCCCCATCGTCGAGTTGCCCGGTGACGTCATGCTCAACGACATCCTCTCCGAGGTCATCGGCACCGTACTCAACCGGCAGGCGCTCAGCCTGGAGCGCTCGCAGGCGCTGCGCGACCGGCTCTCGCAGGCCGTCCTCGGGGGCGGCTCCTACGGCGAACTCGTCGTCCTGCTCGCGGCGGAGACCGGCTGCCCCGCCGCGATCCGCGGCCCGGACGGCACCCTCCTCGCGGCGGCGGGAGACGTGCCCGATGGCACCCCCGCGTCCGTGACGCGGCCGATCGCCGTCGGGCATCGCAGCGGCGGCGAGGTCGCCTTGTGGGCTGGGCCCGGCTGCGCGCCCGACGAGGAGTGGGGCACCGCCGCCGACCACGTGGCCAGCCTGGCCGGGATGCTCGCCGTCCAGGAACGCGTACTGGCCGAACGCGAACGCCGTTACCGCACCCTGCTGTTGACCGAACTCGTCTCCCACCCGCCGCGCGACCGCGCGGAGTCGGCACGGCGTGCTGCGGCGCTCGGCTGGGACCTGGAGCAGCCGCGCGCCGCCGTGGTCGTCGAGGCCGCGGCGCCCCCGGACGGCGGCGGCGTCCGCCTCACGGAGGAGCGCCTGCTCGCCGCCGCCCGCACCGCACTGGGCGCCCACACGCCCGCCTGGGGCACCCCCGGAGGCCTCACCGCGCTCGTGGCACCCGACCGCGCCGAACTGCGCCGCCACTGCGAGGAGTTGCGCCGCGCCGTCGCCGCCGCCTGCCCGGGACGCGCCGTGGCTGTCGCGGCGGGCACGATCCGCGCCGACTTCACGGAACTGCACCTCAGCCACAGCGAAGCGCTCAGCGCGCTCGCCCTCGGCCGTGAACTGGAGGGCCCCGCCCGCTCGTTCATCCGGCTCCACGAGGAGAGCGGGGTGTACCGACTGCTCGACCAGCTGCCCGCGGGTGAGCTCCAGGCACTGGTCGACGAAGCCCTCGGCCCGCTGCTGGCGTACGATGCCGGGCACGACGGCAGCCTCGTGCACAGCCTCACCGTGTACCTGCGGCACGACCGCAACGGCGTCGAGGCGGCCGAAGAACTCCACGTGCACTACAACACGCTCCGCTACCGCCTCAAGCAGATCGAACGGCTCACCGGCGCACCCGACAAGGACCCGATGCGCCGCCTCCAGACGGAACTGGCCGTCCACGCCCACCGATTGCTCAGCGCCCGCGCTCACTGACGGTCGCCGGACCCGCGCGCCGACGCCGGTGGTGGCCTGGTGGCCTGGTGGCCTGACGGTCCGACCCCGGCGGCGTAGCCGCGTCAGCGCCGTGAGCGGCCGGCCGGGCCACGGCCGTGGGCGTCCCCGACCATGCTGATGCCCGCCCGGCGGCCCGGTCACTGTCAGCCGCTGCCGGTGATCCACACCCGCGCGCTGGCAACGCTCGCCGAAGACCGGGCCCGGGTGGCGGTCGTAGCGTCGATGCCATGGAGCCCACCCCGCCCGCCACCGACGGCCACCCCGCCCCGGACACCCTGACGTCGAACTCCGTGCGGTGCGACGCCTACGCCGACTCCGTCGCCCTGATGCGCGCGGCGCAGCACCTCACCGGGCTGCCCGGCATCACGGCAGCCAGCCTCGTCATGGCGACCGAACCCAATCTGCGGCTGCTCGCCGACGCCCGACTCCTCACCGGCGAGGGCCGCGCCGCACGCCCCGCCGACCTGATCGTCGCGCTGCGCGGTACGGCCGACGCCATCGAGCACGCCCTCGGCGAAGTGCCCGCGCTGCTCGAACAGCCCGCCGCGGCGGGGAGCGCGGAGGCCGACGCGTGGGTGCCGCGCGCCCTCGGCGAGGCGGACCCCGCGACCGCCCTCGCGCTGATCTCCACCCCCGGCCCGTACGCGGCGGCCGAGGCGCTCAAGGCGCTGCGCCGCGGCATGCACGCCTTCGTCTTCAGCGACAACGTCCCCGTCGAGCAGGAGATCCGCATCAAGGAGGAGGCGCATCGCCTGGGCCTCCTCGCCATGGGGCCCGACTGCGGGACCGGCGTCCTGGACGGTGTCCCGCTCGGCTTCGCCAACGTGCTTCGCCCCGGCCGCGTCGGCCTGATCGGCGCATCGGGAACGGGACTTCAGCAGGTGTCGTGCCTCCTGGACGCGGCCGGCGAAGGGGTCCGGCAAATGATCGGTACCGGCGGCCGCGACCTCAGCGCGGAGGTCGGCGCGCGCACCACGCTCGACGCGCTCGACCTGCTCGCCGCCGACGACGGCTGCGAGCTGATCGTTCTGGTGTCGAAGCCGCCGGCGCCGGAGGTCGCCGAACGAGTCCTCGCCCGCGCCGGGCGCACCGGCAAGCCGGTCGTCGCCGCGTTCCTCGGTACCGACCGACCGGCGCCGCGCGGGGCCGTCACCGTCGTCGCCACGCTGCGCGACGCGGCCCGCGCGGTGGTGCGCACCCTCGGCGGCGTCCCGGCACCCGGGTGGGCGCCACCCGCGGTGGACGGGGTGCCCGGACGGTACCTGCGCGCCCTGTACGCGGGCGGAACCTTCGCGTACGAGGCGCGACAACTGCTGCCGGGGGCGGCGACGGCGGTCGACCCCTACGTTCCCGGACGCGACATCGCCCTGCCGGAACGCCACTTGGTGCTCGACCTCGGCGACGACGCCTACACCGCGGGCCGCCCCCACCCGATGATCGACCCCACGGTGCGCGCCGCCCATCTGCGCGCCGCCCTGACCGACCCGCGGACCGCGGTGGTGGTCCTGGACGTCGTCCTCGGCCATGGAGCGGGCACGGACCCGGCCGGGGCGCTCGCCGCCGAGCTGGAACGGGTGGGGGAGCGGGGCCGGCCACCGGTCATCGCGTTCGTCGTCGGCACGGACGGCGACCCGCAGGACGTCGACGCGGTGCGGGCCCGCCTTTCAGGAGCGGGAGCCCTGCTGGCACCGACCAGCACGGACGCGGCGGAGTGGGCGGTGTCCCTGACGGACGCGTCCCGCGAACCAGGCCGGACCACGGCCGAGTTGACGTCTTCGGGGCGGGCGGGTCGGTGAGAGCGCCTCGCCGCGTCAGAGACCGCGACCGACACCCTTCGTACCGGTGGTGCCGGGGGCGCGGGTCTCTGGCGAGAACCCTGCCGTGGTGTCCGGCGCGTCGTGCCTGCCGCCGGCCCACCGGCGGGCCCGATGCCCTTCGTGCCGGTGGTGTTGGGCGGACGCGGGGTTCCGGCGGGTGGGCTGTCGTGGTGCCCTGGACGTTCCGGATGCCGTCGACGGCGCCTGACGAAACACCGACGCTTGCCGGATCACCGACGCCCGCCGCGTCGCCGACTCGCGTCGACCATCGAGTGACGCGCGCCACCCCCGCCCGTCTCACCCCCACCCCAACCACCCGCCCAGGAGGCCGTACATGACCCCTCACCTTGTGACCGACCTGCTCGGTGCGGGTGACGCTCCGGTGCGGATCGCTGCCGTCGGTGTGCCCGGATTCGCCGATGTGCCGCGCACCGCGGGTGCCCACGTCAGCACTCTCGACTGGCGGCCGCCCGCGGGCGGTGACCCCGAACTCGCCTGGAAGCTGGCGGAGCTCACCGGTCACGACACCGTCGAGGCCGCCAACCGCACGGCCGTCGACCGGCTGCTCGCCGTGCGACCCGTGTGGCGCGATGTGCGCACCGCACGCGACGTCCTGCCGGTGCTCGACGACCGGGCCACCGGCGAACGCGTTCTGCTGCACGCCGGGCCGCCCGTCGACTGGGCCGACATGTGCGGCCCGATGCGCGCGGGTGTCATCGGCGCCGCGCTGCTCGAGGGCTGGGCCGATACCCCGGAACAGGCCGAACTCCTCGCGGACACGGGCGCGTTGCGTTTCGAGCCGTGCCACCACCACGAGGCCGTCGGTCCCATGGGCGGCATCACCTCCCCGTCGATGCCCGTACTCGTCGTCGAGGACCCGGCCACCGGACGGCGTGCCTACGCCAACCTCAACGAGGGCGCGGGCCGCTGCCTGCGCTACGGGGCGCTCGGCGACGACGTGATGGACCGGCTGCGCTGGATGGCCGACGTGCTCGCCCCCGCGCTGCGCGCCGCCCTCGCCGACCGGCCCGACGGCGTGGACCTGCGCTCCGTCGTCGCCCAGGCGCTCCAGATGGGCGACGAGTGCCACAGCCGCAACACCGCCGCGTCCGCCCTGCTGCTGCGGGAACTCGCCGCGCCGCTCGCCCGCGTGCCGAACGGCCCCGAGGTCCTCGACTTCCTCGCCGACAACCACTACTGGTTCCTCAACTTCTCGATGGCGGCCGCCAAACTCGCCACATCTGCCGCCCACGGCGTCGACCACTCCACGCTCGTCACGGCGTTCGCCCGCAACGGCGTCGAGGTCGGCATCCGCGTCAGCGGCCTCGGCGACGCCTGGTTCACGGCGCCCGCCGCCGAAGTACGGGGCCTGTACTTCGCCGGATACGGGCCGCAGGACGCCAACCCCGACATCGGCGACAGCGCCATCACCGAGACCAACGGCCTCGGCGGCTTCGCCCTCGCCGCCGCGCCCGCCATCACCGGCTTCGTCGGCGGCACCGTGCAGGAGGCACTGCGCACCAGCCGCGACATGGCGCGCATCACGCTGGCCCGGCACGAGGCCTACCGCCTGCCGGCCCTCGGCGGCATCGGCTCACCGGTCGGCATCGACGTGCGGGCCGTCCTGGACACCGGCATCGAACCGGTCGTCACCACAGGCATCGCCCACCGGGAACCCGGCATCGGACAGATCGGCGCCGGCCTGGCACACGCACCGCTGGAGTGCTTCCTGAAGGCACTGGACGCGTTCCCGGTCCCGGAGCCATCAGCCGTACGAGTCGTGGCCCCCAGCGCATGAGCCCCGCCCAACTACCCTGCACGGTCAGCACCTTGGCGCGCACCCTGCTGGCCGGGCCACCGCGTCCCGCCCGTGTCCTGGCCGTCGCCCGGCAGGCCCTGTACCTACTGCCGTACGGCGGTGACCTCCCGCTCGCCGTGGTCGTCCCGCAGGCCGTGCGCGTGCCGACCGCCGTGGTGCTGCCGCGCGCGGCGGGGGAGCGGCCGTTTGACGGCATGGCGGTCGGCGACGCGGGACGGATCGGGGGCGGTCGCGTCGCGGTCGGACAACTGTCCCTGACCGCCGGGGAGTTCTGGGAACCGCCCCGCGCCCAGGACACCCCGCACGGCCCAGCCCTCGCCCGGCTCGCCCGCCTGCGTCCGCCCCGACCCCTCGCCGCCGAGGTCCGCCCCGCCGCGACTGCGCTGGTCCGCGGCCTCGCGCGCGGAACACCGAACACTCAACGACGCACCGCGGACGCCCTGTTGGGGCTCGGCGCCGGCGCCACCCCGTCCGGCGACGACTTCCTGTGCGGGCTGCTGCTCGCCGCCCGACTCTCCCCGCTGCCACCCACCTGGCTGCCCGTCCTCGTAGCCACCGCCGAACAGGCCGGAACACGCACACCCCCGGTCTCGGCCGCGCTCCTGCGGCACGCCGCCGACGGTCACTGCATTCCCCAGGTGGCGGCACTGCTGCACGCGGCATCCACCGGAACCGACTTGACCGCCCCGGTCGCCGACCTGCTGGCCGTCGGCCACAGCTCCGGGAGCGACCTGCTGCACGGGTTGTGCGCGGGCGCCCGCCTCGCCGGGGTGACCCGCCCATGTGTCGGCGGCCCACCCCGGCGAGCCGCCGGAGTGAGCCGCCGAGGCGCAGCTGTCAGGCTCCGATCCACACCGTGGTGATGTTGCAGAACTCCTTGATGCCGTGGTCCGACAGCTCGCGCCCGTAGCCGGAGCGCTTCGCGCCACCGAAGGGGAGAGCCGGGTGCGAGGCCGTCATGCCGTTGACGAAGACCCCACCGGCCTGGCTGTCCCGGACGAACCGCTCGATCTCGTCCTCTTCGCGCGTCCACAGGTTGGAACTCAGGCCGAAGGACGTGTCGTTGGCGACGGCGATCGCCTCGTCCAGGTCCGCGACCCGGTACAGGGTCGCCACCGGGCCGAACGTCTCCTCCCGGTGAATGCGCATCTCCGGCGTCACATCGGCGATGACCGTCGGCTCGTAGAACCACCCGCGGTCCGCGAAGTCCTTCGGCCGCTGCCCGCCGCACAGCACGCTGGCGCCGCTCTCCACGGCGTCGTCGACCAGCTCCTCCAGATCGCTGCGCCCTTGCTCACTGGAGAGCGGGCCGACGTCCGTGTTCTCGTCGAGCGGATCACCCACCCGCAGCTCCCGCATCCCGGCCACGAACGCGTCCCGGAACTCCTCGAACACCGACTCGTGGACGATGAACCGCTTCGCCGCGATGCACGACTGCCCGTTGTTCTGCACGCGTGCCGTGACGGCCGTCTTCGCCGCCTTCGCGACATCCGCCGACGGCAGCACCACGTACGGGTCGCTGCCGCCCAGCTCCAGGACCGTCTTCTTCACCTCGTCGCCCGCGATCGACGCCACCGACCGGCCCGCCGGTTCGCTGCCGGTGAGCGTCGCCGCCTCCACACGCTCGTCGCGCAAAATGCCCTCGACCGCGCCCGAGCCGATGAGCAGAGTCTGGAAACAGCCCTCCGGGAAACCGGCCCGGCGGAAGAGATCCTCCAGGTAGAGCGCGGTCTGCGGCACGTTCGACGCGTGCTTGAGCAGGCCCACGTTCCCGGCCATCAGGGCGGGCGCCGCGAACCGTACGACCTGCCACAGCGGGAAGTTCCACGGCATCACCGCGAGCACCGGGCCGAGCGGCCGGTAACGCACATGCGCGCGCACCCCGCCCGAGTCCTTCACGTCGTGCTCCGCCGGATGCTCGTCCGCGAGCAGTTCCGCCGCGTGCTCCGCGTACCAGCGCATCGTCTTCACGCACTTCAACGCCTCGGCACGGGCCGCCGCGACGGGCTTGCCCATCTCGGTCGTCATCACGCGGGCGATGTCCGGCGCGTCCGCCTCCAGCAGGTCGGCGGCCCGCTGCAGAAGCCTCGCCCGGTCGAAGAACGTCGTCGTGCGGTACGAGTCGAAGGCGCTGGCCGCCAGGGCGAGCCTGCGCTCGATCTCCTCCGGGGACAGGGCCTCGTACGTCTTGAGGGTCTCGCCGTTCGCCGGGTTGACCGTCGCGATGGGCATGCTGCCGACCTCCTCTGCGCGGTTCCTTCGACCTTCCCGCGCGCCACGGACGCGCGCAACGCGGGCTGCGGGGCGCTCGCCGGGTACCCGCGGGGAGGTCCGTCAGACGTCCGCGCGGCGGATCACTGACCGCAGACGCACGCCGCTTGCGCGCTCTTGCCGAGGTCGTCGGCGTCGGCCTTGACCACGTACACCTCCCAGGGCTCCCGGCCGGGGCCGTGGACCCACACCTTGTCCTGGAGGGCGTAACAGCAGGAGGTGTCGTTCTCCTCGAACGTCGCGAGGCCCGCGTCCTTGAGCCGGCCGGTCGCCGCACTGACCTGGTCGGTGGACTCCACCTCTATGCCGAGGTGGTCGAGGCGGGTCTCCTGCCCGGCCTCGCCCTCGATGAGGACGAGCTTCAGCGGCGGCTCGGCGATGGCGAAGTTGGCGTATCCCTCGCGGCGCTTGGCCGGTTCGGTGCCGAACAGCTTCGAGTAGAAGGTGATCGACGCTTCCAGGTCGCTGACCCGCAGGGCGAGCTGAGCACGGGACATGGCAGTCCCCCCATTCGCTTGTATTGATGTATGTCGATGCAACATTGCGCCCTGGATCGAAGACTGTCAACATAGAAGTATGTCGAAGCAAGAGTTTGTGGTGTGGGGGCAGAGCGGCGACGCCGACGCCTGCTGTCCGGGGTTGCTGACCGCCCCGCTGGACGAGGAACAGGCCGTTGACCTGGCGAAGGTCTTCAAGGCGCTGGGTGACCCGGTGCGCCTGAGGCTGCTGTCGATGATCGCTTCGCGGGACGGCGGGGACGTCTGCGTCTGCGATCTGACGCCGGCCTTCGAGCTGTCGCAGCCGACCATCTCGCATCACCTCAAGCTGCTCCGGCAGGCCGGGCTGATCGACTGCGAGCGGCGCGGCACCTGGGTCTACTACTGGCTGCTGCCGGAGATGACCGACCGCCTGGCCGGCATCCTGACCCGCCCGGCCGGCACCCCGCTGTCCTCCCGCGGCGAGACGGCCGGTGCCGCCTCGTGAGCATGAATGCACCCGAACAGAGCGTGGCCGGACGCCTTTCCTTCCTCGACCGCTACCTGGCCCTGTGGATCCTCGCCGCGATGGCCGTCGGTTTGGGCCTCGGACGCCTGATCCCGGGACTCGGGGACGCGCTGGCCACGGTGACCGTCAGCGGGGTGTCCCTGCCGATCGCGCTGGGCCTGCTCGTGATGATGTACCCGGTGCTCGCCAAGGTCCGATACGACCGTCTCGACACCGTGACCGGCGACCGGCGCATGCTGCTGCCCTCGCTGCTGCTCAACTGGATCGTCGGCCCGGCGCTCATGTTCGCCCTGGCCTGGCTGTTCCTGCCGGACCTGCCCGAGTACCGCACGGGCCTGATCATCGTCGGTCTCGCGCGCTGCATCGCCATGGTCATCATCTGGAACGACCTGGCCTGCGGGCACCGCGAGGCCGCCGCCGTGCTCGTCGCGCTCAACTCGGTGTTCCAAGTGATCGCGTTCTCCGCCCTCGGCTGGTTCTACCTCCAGGTGCTGCCCGGCTGGCTCGGCCTTGAACAGACCAGCCTGGACGTGTCGGTGTGGGAGATCGCCCGCAGCGTGCTGATCTTCCTGGGCATCCCGCTCGCGGCCGGCTACCTGACCCGCCGCATCGGCGAGCGGGCCAAGGGCCGCACCTGGTACGAGGCGAAACTGATCCCGCGCATCGGCCCCTTCGCCCTGTACGGGCTGCTGTTCACCATCGTCATCCTCTTCGCGCTCCAGGGCGACGCCATCACCAGCCGGCCCGTGGACGTGCTCCGCATCGCGCTGCCGCTGCTCGTGTACTTCGCGCTCATGTGGACCGGATCGATGCTGCTGGGCAGGGCGGTCGGCCTCGACCACCCGCGCGCCACCACACTCGCCTTCACCGCCGCGGGCAACAACTTCGAGCTGGCGATCGCCGTGTCCATCGCCACCTTCGGCGCCTCCTCCGGGCAGGCGCTCGCCGGGGTGGTCGGCCCGCTCATCGAGGTGCCCGTACTGATCGGCCTGGTCTACGTCGCGCTGTACGCACGCCGCTACTTCCCCGCCCCGACAACCACCGCCGTACCGCAGCAGGAAGAGGCGACCCGTGTCTGACACCGCCCGGCAGCCGTCGGTGCTGTTCGTCTGCGTCCACAACGCCGGACGTTCGCAGATGGCGGCCGCCTTCCTCACCCACCTCGCGGGCGAGCGCGTCCACGTACGCTCGGCGGGCTCGGCCCCGGCGGACACGGTCAACGCGGCCGTGGCCGAAGCACTCGCCGAGGTCGGCATCGACATCTCCGCCGAGGTCCCCAAGGTCCTCACCGCGGCAGCCGTCCAGGCCTCCGACGTCGTCATCACCATGGGCTGCGGCGACACCTGCCCCGTCTTCCCCGGCAAGCGCTACCTGGACTGGCAACTTCCCGACCCCGCGGGCCAGGGCGTCGACGCCGTGCGACCCATCCGCGACGAGATCGAACAACGCGTTCGCACGCTGATCGACGACATCGCCCCGGTGCCGGACGCCTGACGGAGCCGTCCGGCTCAGGACACCTGAGCCGCGAGCCGGTCGAGGAACACCGCCTGGGACTTCACGATCCGGGTCCGCGCCGCGTCCAGGCCGAACCAGGCCACCCGGTCCAGCTCGGGAAACTCCGCCGTGCGACCGGAGCCGCGCGGCCACTCCATCGTGAACGTCCCCGGCACCATCTCCGCCGGATCCAGATCCGCTTCCATCGCCCACACCGTCACGTGCTTGCCGCCGGACTGCACCGTCTCACCCAGCGGCAGCGCGGTTCCCTCCGGCGGCGGCAGGCCGAGCTCCTCCTGGAACTCGCGCCGCGCCGCCGCCCACGGCGTCTCACCCGGCTCGTACTCACCCTTCGGCACGCCCCACGCGCCCGCGTCCTTGCGCGCCCAGAACGGGCCGCCCATGTGCCCGAGCAGCACCTCGACCCCTTCCGGCGCGCGCCGGAAAAGCAGCAGGCCCGCGCTGCGCTTCGCTCGCCTCGTCCCGTCAGCCATGCGTCAAGTCTCGGTGCAGGAACCGGATGACCGCGAGTACACGCCGATTGTGATCCTCCGACGCCGGCAGCCCCAGCTTCCCGAAGACCGCCGCGACGTGCTTCTCGACCGTGCCCGCCGACACATGCAGCGACTCGGCGATCGCCGCGTTCGACCGGCCCTCCGCCATCAGCTCCAGCACGTCCCGCTCCCGCTCCGTGAGCGCGCTCAGCTCCTCGGCCGACCGGCCCGCCCCGGCGAGCTGGGTCACCACCTCCGGGTCGAGCGCCGTGCCGCCCGCGGCGACCCGGCCGAGCGCGTCCGTGAACTCCGCGACGTTCGCCACCCGTTCCTTGAGCAGATACCCGACGCCCGCCGACCCCTGTGCGAGCAGCCGCGTGGCGTACTTCGTCTCCACGTACTGCGAGAACAGCAGCACCCCGGTCCCCGGATACTCGCGCCGGATGTCGATCGCCGCACGCAACCCGTCGTCCGTGTGCGTCGGCGGCATCCGGATGTCGACGACCGTCACGTCGGGTCGGTGCTCCGCCACGGCCGCCCGCAGCGCCTCCGCGTCACTCACCGCCGCCACGACCTCGTGCCCCCGCATGGACAGCATCTGGGCCAGCAACTCCCGCAGCACTGCGGCGTCCTCGGCGATCACTACGCGCATGGCCGGGATCGTCTCATGAGCCCGCTCCGCGTTCACTTCGCTCCCTCGTCCATGATCCACACCCGTCGCCCACGGCTACGTGCGTAACGGCAGCGACACCGTCACCGCGGTCGGCCCGCCCACCGGACTCGTCACCTCCAACGACCCGTCCACCGTCCGCGCCCGCTGCACCAACCCCGCGAGCCCGCCACCCGGCTCCATCCGTGCACCACCCTTCCCGTCGTCCGTCACCCGCAGCCGCAACGTGCCGTCCCCCGCGGCTACCTCCACCCCACAGTGCTTCGCCCCGCTGTGCTTTATCGCGTTGGCCAACAACTCCGCCACGCAGAAGTAGGCCAGGCTCTCCATCGCGGGCGCCGGCCGCTCCGGCAGATCCACACTCACATCGACCGGCAGCGTGCTGCGCGCCGCGAGCGTGCCCAACGCGTCCCCCAGCCCGCCGTCGAGCGCGGGCGGATGCAGGCCCCGCGAGAGGTCGCGCAGCTCCGTGAGGACCTCCGTCGCGTTGTCCCGCGCCGTCTCCACCATGCGGTGCAGCTCGGGACGGTCCCGGTCGTCCAGTTGCTCGCGCACCATGTCCAGGCTCATCGCGAGCGCCACCAGGCGGACCTGCGCCCCGTCGTGCAGATCCCGCTCCAGCCGGCGCAGCCGCTCATTGGCGTCCTCGACCGCCAGCGCCCGCTTCTCCTCCAGGTCGCGGACCCGGTCGGCCAGTTCACCGGGGCCGAGCAGCGCCGGCATCAGCGTGCGATCCGCCTTGACGGCGATCCGCGTCAGCCACGGCGCGACCACCACGATCAGCAGCCCCCGCAGCGCGACACCGAACGCCTCCGCCAGCGAATGCACATGCGGCTGCCCACCCCACGGCAACGGCGTCACCAGCGTCAGATCCTCGGGCGTGAACGCCCACCGCACCGGCGCCGCCATGTTCACCGCGCCGATCACCCACCACAGCACCCCGTACAGGCCCACCGTCGCCAGCGGCAGCTTCACCAGCACGTACGCCACCGCCCGCCACGACGCGCCGTCCCGCAGCCGCGCCTCCACGCGCGCGAACGTCCCGCCCTCGGCCGACGGCGGACCCGGCGCCGCCACCCGCTCCCCGAGCAGCGCCCCCGCCAGCCACCGGTGCAGCGCGCCGAGACCGCGCGCCAGGCCGAGCCCCGCCAGCAGGAACACCGCGCCGAGCACCGCCCCGACCACCGTCAGCGTCAGCGCCGACCCCAGGGCCAGCGCGACCACGACGAGGAGGAATCCCGCGAGTGCGGGGGCGTAGGACAGGAGGCAGTACGCCGCCTCCGCCCACGCCCGCCGCGTCACACAGGCCGTCAGCGCAGCGCGTACCGTCGGCAGGTCGATGAAGGGGAAGTCAGGCATCGCGGCGCGCCAACAACCGGTCGCCCACGACGAGGAACGCCGCTGTGTACAGGCACAGCACCCCGAACCCGGCCCACGGCGACAGCATCCCGTCGACCGGCACCGTCACCGCCAGCGAATTGCCCGCGATCATCGTCGGGAAGAACTTCGCGACCGCCGTCCCCGTGGTCCCGGACAGGAGCGCGGGCAGCACATATGTGATGCCGACCAGGACGCCTATCGCGCTCGCCGTGTGCCGCGTGATCGCGCCGATCCCGAGGCCGATGAGGCCGACCATCGCCAGATACGCGCCCGACATGAGCACGGCTCGCAGCACACCGGGGTCTCCGAGCGAGGGCCGCGGCACACCCGGGGAGAGCGCCGCCGTCCCCGCGAGAAACGTCACGAACGTGACCACCTCGCCGATGACCAGCGCGAGAGCGCCGAACACCGCGGCCTTCGCCGCCAGCGCGAGCCGCCGGTCCGGCACCGCGGCCAGCGTCGAGCGGATCGTCCCCGACGAGTACTCGCCGGATATCACGAGGACACCCAGCACGCCGATGATGAGCTGACCGAGGGCCACCCCCGCCAGAACATTGTTCGTCGGGTCGAAGGACGCCACCTTCGAAGCGCCTTGCGGCGCCTTGGTGTTGGCCATCGTCACGATCCCCATGGCGATCATGCCGACCACGGTGAGGAGCAGCGCGTACATCGTCGAGCGCAGGCTCCGCAGCTTGATCCACTCCATCCGGGCGGCCTGCCGGAAGCCGTAGTGCCCCGCGAAGGCGGGTGCGTACGTCGTCGCGCTCATCGGGCTCCTCCTGCCTGGTACTCGGCCGCGCCCCCGGTGAGCGCGAAGAACGACTCCTCCAACGACCGTCCGTTCGCCGTCAGTTCGGCGACCGAGGTGTCCGCGAGCAGCCTGCCCTGGCCGATCACCAGGAGATGGTCGGCCGTCAGGGCCATCTCGCTGATCAGATGACTCGACAGCAGGACCGTACGACCCTCGGCGGCCAGCGAGCGCAGCAACTCCCGTATCCAGCGGACGCCTTCGGGGTCCAGCCCGTTCACCGGCTCGTCGAACAGCAGCACCGCCGGGTCGCCCAGGAGCGCCGACGCGATGCCGAGGCGCTGCGCCATGCCGAGCGAGAACGAACCCGCCCGCTTGTGCGCGACCGACGCCAGTCCGACGGTCTCCAGCACCGCATCCACCCGCGCAGGGTCGATACCGCCGCCCGCGGCGAGCGCCGCGAGATGGCCGCGCGCACTGCGGCCCGGATGGAACGTGCGGGCCTCGAGGAGCGCGCCGACCCGGCGCAGCGGCCAGTCAAGATCCGCGTACGGGCGGCCGTCGATCGTGGCGTGACCGGCGTCCGGCCGGTCGAGGCCCATGATCATGCGCATGGTCGTGGACTTCCCCGACCCGTTCGGCCCGAGGAAGCCCGTGACGCTCCCGGGGCGCACCCGAAAGCTCAGGTCCTCCACGGCGACCGTCTCGCCGTACCGCTTGGTGAGACCCCTGGCCTCGATCATCACGACTCCCTCTGCCGGCGCGCTCTGCCGTCGCGTCCTTCGTGTGACATCCACGCTATGGACCGGAGCGATCCGTCGGAACGAGGTTGTCCTCCGACCCTGCTGGGGGAAAACCCCCAGGCCGCGGACGCGAGAGCGAAGATCCGGGCCGAGGCAAGGGCAGGAGCCAGAGCCGGGACCGGGGCCGTATCGGTAGACGTAGCCCGAGCCAGGTCGAGCCGCGCGCTCGGTCAGGGGCGCCCCCGGGGCACGACCCCCAACGCCGTCGCGTCCGCGAGATGTTGACCCAGGCGCAAGCGCAGCGGCCCGATCGGCCCCGACCGCTCCGACAGCAAGCTCAGCGAGCCCACCGCCCGGTCCGAGGCCCGCAGCGGCACCGCCACCACACACGCGAAGCCCATGCTGCGCGCCATCGCCGTGTACGACGGCCAATTGGCGCGCGCGTACGGATGCGCGAGCGGAACGCCGCTGATGGCCGTGGCGGAGCTGCGGCAGTCCAGGCCGGGTCCCTCGCCCCAGGTCAGTGCGGCCCGCTCCAGTCGCAGCCCGCGCGGGTCCGACGCCGCGACCTCGACCCGGGTCGCGGGCGGATTCAGCACCGCCACCGCCGACGCCACCCCGAGCAGTGACACACAGCTGCCGACGAGCGCGCCGAGGGCCTGCGCACCACCCCGTACGGCGGCGTCGGCCACTTCCACGAACGCCGTCGCCAGTCGCTCGCTGTCCACCTGGTACGCCTCGCACGGCACGCCACGCATGACGGCCCCCTCGTCCCTGTCCCGTCCGCCCCGCACGACGCAGCCTCCCGCCCCGCCAACTGCCCGACGGGCGGACTGTGCTCAGGGGGTATGCCCCCTGGATGGGCCGCGCGAACCGGTGCCGGACGAATCGATACCGGACGAATCGATACCGCGCGAACCGACGTCGTGCGAGCCGACTGCGCCGGGACCGCCGCACGTCCCGCCTCACATGTGCACGGCCCCCTCGCCGGACATCACCTTCGGCGGCCCCGGCCGGTACAGGAGCAGCGTGACCACGAATCCGACGCCGAAGAACGCGGCCGACCACCAGTAGGCGGTCGAATAGCTCTCGATCGCGGCCTGCGCGCGCACCAGCGGCGTGGGCCGCTTGCCGACGAGGTAGCTGGTCGCGGCGGTCGTGGCCAGCGTGTTCAGCAGCGCCGTGCCGATTGAACCGCCCACCTGCTGGCTGGTGTTGACCATCGCCGAGGCCACCCCCGCGTCGTGCGTCGCGATACCGGACGTGGCGAGGTTCATGGCCGTGGCGAAGATCAGGCCCATGCCGAGGCCCTGCACCATGGTCGGCGGCAGCACATGGGCGGCGTAGCTGCTGCCCAGATCGAGGAAGGTCAGCCAGATCATCGCCACTGCCGCCAGCGCCATGCCCAGCGGCACGAGCGGTTTCGGACCGAACTTCGGCGCGAGGAAATTCTGCGTGACGATCGACGAGAAGATCATGCAGGCGACCATCGGCAGGAACGCCACACCGGTCGACACCGGCGAGAACTCCAGGATCTGCTGCAGGTAGTACGTGAGGAAGAGAAACACGCCGAACATGCCCGCACCGGCGATGAACATCGCCAGGTACGACGCGCCGCGGTCCCGGTCGAGGGGCACGCGCAGCGGCAGCAGCGGATGCGCGGCCCGTGTCTCGAACCAGGCGAACGCGGCGAGCAGCACCACGCCGATCAACAGGAAGCCCCAGGTCGCGAAGTCGCCCCAGTCGTGCGTCTCGGCGTTCGAGAACCCGTAGACGATGCAGAACAGGCCCGCCGACACCAGGATCGTGCCGGGCACGTCCAGCTTCGGCCGGTCCACGGGGCGCCCGCCGTGCAGCAGGCGCAGGCCGCCCAGGAACGCGAAGGCGGCGAAGGCCAGGTTCACGAACAGGCACCAGCGCCAGTCCAGATACTCGGTCAGCACACCGCCGAGCAGCAGCCCGACCGCGCCGCCCGCACCGGCGATGGCGCCGTAGATGCCAAAGGCCTTGGCCCGCTCCTTGGGGTCGGTGAACGTCGTCGTCAGCAGGGAGAGCGCGGCCGGTGCGAGCAGCGCGCCGAACGCGCCCTGCAGCGCGCGGGCCGCGACCAGCATCTCGAAGCTGCTCGCGGCGCCACCCAGCGCGGAGGCGACCGCGAAGCCGACCAGACCCGTCAGGAAGACGGCCTTGCGGCCGACGAGGTCGGCGATCCGCCCGCCGAGCAGCAGCAGGCTGCCGAACGCCAGGGAGTAGGCGGTGACGATCCACTGCCGGTCGCCGTCCGAGAACCCGAGGTCCTGCTGGGCCGACGGCAGCGCGATGTTCACGATGGTGGCGTCGAGGACGACCATGAGCTGAGCCAGGCCGATCACGGCGAGGATCAGCCATCGGTGCTCGTGCTTGCCCCCGCCGGCGTACGGCACGGAGCCGCCGCCGGGAGGGGAGCTCTGTATGCCGGGTTCGGCGCCTGCCTGCGAGGTGTCGGGCGAGCGATCCATCGTGGCCTCCAAACCACCGGCCCCCCGATCGACTTCGCCCACCACGCTAAGCGCCCTGGTCATGGCGGGCGACTGGAGAGAGAACGGGGCCGTTCTCCAAGCCTGGAGAACGGCCCCGTCGGGTGCCGAGGTTCAGTGGCGGGGACTCAGCGGCTGTGCCCGTCCACGGCGGCCGACGTCGCGTCCGACGCCTCCTCCGCCTTTTCCTCCGCGTTCTCCTCTGCCCTCTCGTCCGGCTTCTCGTCCGGCGTCGCGACCTGCGGCTCGGACTGCTCGGCCGCCCGCGGCTCCGGAACCACGCCCACAGCCACCGCCGCGCGCTGCGGGAACAGCCGCTGCGCGAGGGGCTGGACGAACCGTGCGGTCAGCGGGCCCACGATCACCAGGATCAGCACGTACGCGGTGGCCAGCGGGCCGAGCCGCGGCTCGATACCGGAGGTGACCGCGAGGCCCGCGATCACGATGGAGAACTCGCCGCGCGCCACCAGCGCGCCACCGGCCCGCCAGCGTCCCTTGACGGAGATCCCGGCGCGGCGCGCCGCCCAGTAGCCCGTCGCGATCTTCGTGCAGGCCGTGACGACGGCGAGCAGCAGCGCGGGCAGCAGCACCGGCGGAATGCTCGCCGGGTCGGTGTGCAGGCCGAAGAAGACGAAGAACACGGCTGCGAACAGGTCGCGCAGCGGGGACAGCAGGGTGTGCGTGTTCTCGGCGACCTCACCGGACAGCGCGATGCCCACGAGGAACGCGCCCACAGCCGCGGACACCTGGAGCTGCTGCGCGAGGCCGGCGACCAGGATGGTCAGGCCGAGCACCACGAGGAGCAGCTTCTCCGGGTCGTCGCTCGACACGAACTTCGAGATGTGCCGCCCGAACCGCACGGCGATGAACAGCACCAGACCCGCGGCGCCGAGCGCGATGGCGAGCGTGAGCCCGCCGGCCGCCCAGCCGACCCCGGCGAGCAGCGCCGTGATGATGGGCAGATACACGGCCATCGCCAGGTCCTCGAGCACCAGGATGCTGAGGATCACCGGCGTCTCGCGATTGCCGAGCCGGCCCAGGTCCCCGAGCACCTTGGCGATGACGCCCGAGGACGAGATCCAGGTGACACCGGCGAGCACCACGGCGGCCACCGGGCCCCACCCCATGAGCAGCGCGGCGGCGGCGCCGGGCAGCGCGTTGAACGTCATGTCGACAAGGCCGGCCGGATATTGCGTCTTCAAATTGGTGACGAGATCGCTGGCCGTGTATTCGAGACCCAGCATCAGCAGGAGCAGGATCACGCCTATCTCGGAGCCGATGGCCACGAATTCCTCGCTGGCGCCGAGCGGCAGCAGACCGCCCTCGCCGAACGCGAGCCCTGCCAGCAGGTACAGCGGGATCGGTGAGAACCGCAGGCGCCCCGCGAGCCGCCCGAGCAGCCCGAGCGCCAGCGTGATGGCACCGAATTCGATCAGAAAGACAGCACTGTGCATACGGTCACTCCCGCCCCAGAATCGCGGCCGCCGCGTCGACGCCCTCGCGGGTACCGATGACGATGACCGTGTCGCCGCCCGCGAGCCGGAAGTCCGGCGTCGGCGACGGAATCGCGTCGGCGCGGCGCAGTACGGCCACGATGGACGCGCCGGTATCGGTGCGCATCTTCGTCTCGCCGAGCAGTCGCCCGTTCCAGATCGAGGTGCCGGGCACCTCGATGCGCTCGGCGACAAGACCCAGGTCGGTGGTGTGCAACAGGTTCGGGCTGTGGTGCGAAGGCGCCAACGCGTCGATGAGATACGCCGCTTCCCCCGACGTCAGCTTCAGCGACAGGTCGCAGGCGTCCGGGTCGTCAGCCCGGTACGCGCTGAGGGTGCGGCCCCCCTCCCTGTGGGCGACGACAGACAGCTGACGCTGCTCGCGGGTCGTGAGGTCGTAGCGGTAGCCGATCCCCGGCAATGGTGTCCTGCTCAGGCGTGAAGCGGGCACGTCTCTCCCCTTGTCCGTGCGTGGCCGCTGTCCCGGCGGCCAATAGATGGCAGATGCAACTTTAGATGGATGCCCGCCACCCTATACGCGCCAAGCTTTGGCAAAGAAACGGTCAGAGGTGGGGGTGGGCGGCGAGCACCGCTTCCACCGTGTCCGCCTGCCCGGCCGACTTGTCCTCCCGGTAGCGCACCACGCGCGCGAAGCGGAGCGTCACGCCCGCCGGGTAGCGCGTCGAGCGCTGCAACCCGTCATAGGCGATCTCCACGACCAACTCGGGCCGCACGGTCACGACATGACCGTCGTCACTGACGGCCAGCGCGAGCAGCCGCTCCGTCTGCCAGGTCAGCAGCGCGTCGGTGAGCCCCTTGAACGTCTTGCCGAGCATCGCGAACGTACCGTCGGGGCGGCGCGCGCCCAGGTGCAGGTTGGACAGCTTTCCGGTGCGCCGCCCGTGCCCCCACTCGGCGGCGAGCACGACCAGGTCGAGCGTGTGCACGGGCTTGACCTTCAACCAGGACGCGCCGCGACGACCCGCGCTGTACGGCGCTTCCAACCCCTTCAGGACGACACCCTCGTGACCGCGCGCGAGGGTGTCAGCGAAGAACGCCTCGGCGGCGCCCCGCTGCCCGGCGTCCCCCGCGGTCTCGCCGTGGCCGTCACCGTCACCCTCGTCCTCGTCCTGGACGACGACGCGCCGCACCCGCATCGCCTCCGGCACGAGCCGGGCCAACTGCTCGTGCCGCCTGGCGAAGGGCAGATTCAGCAGGTCCCGCCCGTCGACGTACAGCACATCGAAGAAGACGGGGGAGACCGGCAGCGCCTTGGCCGCACGCGCGACGTCGACCCGTGAGCCGACCCGCCCCGCGACATCTTGGAACGCCTTCGGCCGCCCGTCCTCGCCGAGCGCGATGACCTCCCCGTCGAGGATGAACCGCTCACCGTGGAACTCCAGTACGGCGTCGGTCACTTCGGGAAGCCGATCGGTGATGTCGTCGAGCGTCCGCGTGTAGACGTGGACGACATCGCCGTCCCGATGAACCTGCACGCGAATGCCGTCGAGCTTCTCCTCCACGGCGCAGGCGCCCAACTTGTCGAGCGCCTCGCCGACGCCACCGGCGCTGTGCGCGAGCATCGGCAGCACGGGCCGGCCGACGGTGAGCCGGAAGTCGTCGAGTGCGTCGGGCCCGCGGGCGAGGAGGGCCTGCGCGACGTCCTGCAGCCCACCCGCCAGCATCACCGCGCGCCGTACGTCGGCGGGGGCGGCGCCCGTCGCCTGCGCGAGACCCTCGGTCGCGACGGCATCCAGGGCGCCCTGGCGCACCTCACCGGTCACGAGCCCGAACAGAAACCGCTGCTCACCCTCGGTGGCGGCCCCCATCAGCTCCCCGACGAGCCGCTTGCGCTCGGCCTGCGACCCGGCGCCGGACACGTCCCCGAGCTCCGTCATCAGCGCGTCGACGTCCTGCACGCTCAGCCGTGGCTCCGGCGCCGCCTCGACCGGCTCACTCAGCACCCGCCACCCGACCCCGAGCCGCCCCTGGGGCAGTCGACCCGCCAGATACGGAATGACGATCGGCACGTCGTCCGGATCGGCGTCCCGGAACAACTCGGCGAGCAACGCGATCTTCCGCGACCGCGCCGAGGTGGCGGCGACGTCCTGGGACACCTGAGCGAGCCGGGCGAACAGCATGTAGCCATGGTGCTACGGGGGGAGTGGTGGCGCAGCGGGGCGGGCGCCGGGCACCCGCTCCGCTGCCGCCGGCTTCAGCTCTCCGTCGAGAGCTCCCGCTCGATGGCCGCCACGACCTCCGGGGCGTCCGGTGTCGTCTGGGGCGAGAAGCGGGCGACGACGTCGCCGGAGCGGCCCACGAGGAACTTCTCGAAGTTCCAACGGATGTCGCCGGTGTGCCCCTCCGCGTCCGCCGTGTCGACGAGGTTCGCGTACAGCGGGTGCCGCGCGTCGCCGTTGACGTCGACCTTCTCGGTCATGGGGAACGTGACGCCATACGTGGCCGAGCAGAACTCGGAGATCTCTTCGGCGCTGCCGGGCTCCTGGCCCATGAACTGGTTGCACGGCACGCCGAGCACGGTGAACCCGCGCGGCTCGTACTGCTTCTGGAGTTCCTCCAGGGCGGAGTACTGCGGCGTGAGCCCGCACTTCGAAGCGACGTTGACGATCAGGACGGCCTTGCCCTGGTACTGGGTGAGGTCGGCGGAGCCGCCCTGAAGCTTGTCGATCTGCACTGCGTCGTAAATGGTCATGCAGCGGAGCGTACGCCGCCATGGTGTAGCGACCGCGACCCGGTGCACGGCCTGCTCGACACCACAAAAAAGTCCCCCTCTGCCGTCGCGGCAGAGGGGGACTTCTTCGTGTCACTTATTGAGGCAGGTGTTCGCGAAGGCCGGGTTGAGCAGGCCCACGACATTCACGGTGTTGCCACAGGCGCTGACCGGGAGGTGTACGGGGACCTGAACCACGTTGCCGGAGACCACGCCGGGCGAATTCTCCGCCACGCCAAACGGGTCGGTGTCGGCGGCGGCCATGCCGGCCGTTCCGAGGACGGCGATTCCGGCCGCGGCTGCCGAGAGACCCAGCTTGATCATGGGCTTCATGAAGACTCCTTGAGTGAGACGAAGCTTGATGACGGACACACATCCCGTCACCACTCAGGCACTCACAGTTTTCGCCCGCGCGCCTCTCGGGAGGTCGCACCGGGCGAACGTTCGCTGGTCCGGCGAGCGCGCCGCCCCTCGCCCGCTCAGAGGATGAAGACGCTCTGCGCGGTCTCGGTGCGGTAGGTCTCGCCGGGGTACACGAGCCACTCGACCTGGCCCGTGCAGCCGGGGCCCGAGTGCACCTCCGCGATTGCGTCGGTGTCGTTGCTCACGGAGGACGGGAACCAGTCCACGGGGTAGCAGCCGCTCGGGTTCTCGTACGTGACGCCGTTGACGGTGAGGGCGCCCTCGGCGGCGAAGGCGGAGGCAGGGACGGACAGGGCGACCAGGGCGGCTGCCGCCGTGGTGGCGAGCGCGGTGGTGACGCGGCGAAGGTTCATGGACGAGTCAACGGGCGCCGAGTGAGATGGTCACGCGCGCGTCGGCGTGAGGTGACGTGACGTCAATCCCGCTGGTCACATGATGTGCGGCGGGCGCAGCGCGTGGCGCTGACGTGAGGAACCGCGTCGATGCGGTCCTTCGGTGCGCGCATCGGGTGCTCGCGTGTCAGCTTGCGCAGGAAATCGAACACGCGCTCTAATCTGTCGTATGCGGAACACGATCACTGAGGACCTCGTGCAGACACAGCGGGAGTGGGACGCGACCTACCGGCAGCTTGCCGATCGGCCCGGTCGTACCGCTCTTCGGCGGCGTCTGCTGTATCTGTCCCGGGTGCTGGCGGGCGAGAAACTCACTCCGGCACAGAAGGCGGAGCTGCGCCGGCGGGCGCGGGGGTCGGCGTGACGCCGCCTCTGACCCGGCGGTCGACCGGGTGTGGTGGTGCGGTGGGTGTATGGCCGCGGAGATAGTCGTGCATCGGCCGTCGCCGTCGAGCCGGGGGCGGCGGGTGACGGTCGGCGGTGTGGATCTCGGTGTCGCCTGTGACGACCACGACCTGGTCGAGTTCCTGCGTCGGGCCGGGCTCGACGACGCCGATCAACTGGTGGCCGGGGACTCGCCGATCATCCAGTGGCGCGGTGGACGCGCGCACGAGTACGAGGCCGCCGGGGGCTAGCACCACCCCCGATCCGGGTGGTCGCCCCAGCGCGCGGCGCGTCAGGCGCGGGCATCGTGGTGAACTGGGTCGGTTTCTGGGCGTCGGGACTCTCGGGTGTGGAGTCGTGCTTCGCAACCCTTAGGGGTGGCGCCCAGAGGTTTCCCGGAGATACGTCGGCCGCTCTCGTTTTCTTAACTTTCCTCCCGTTATCTGCGGGTATGCCCGACTACTTGATTTACGGCCTCCTTGTTTTGTGCGTCATGCCCCCGCTGGTGCCCAATTCATGGCTGCTCGTGAGTGCCGGGGCCATGGCGGCCGACGGGCGTCTCCAACTCGCCGTGGTGCTGCTGGTGGTGTCGGGCGCCGCCGTCCTCGGGGACCTGTTGGTGTTTCGGTCCACGCGGCGGTTCGGCGGGCAGGTGTTGCGGCGGCTGCGACGCAAGCGGCGACGTGCTGCCCTGCTCGACTGGGCTGCTGTACGGGTGCGTCGGCACGGGGTGCCGTTCATCATCGGCATCCGGTTTCTGCCCACAGGGCGGCTCGTCGGCGCGGTCGCGGCCGGGCTCGTCGGCTTCCGGCCAGGCCGGTTCCTCGTGGCGTCGGGTGTCGCCGAGGCGCTCTGGGCCTCGTACTCGATAGGGGTGGGGGTGCTCGGTGGGATCGCCGCCGGCGGGCCGTTCTTCGGCGCGCTTCTCGGGCTGGCCATCTCGGGAGTCGTGGCGACCCTGGCCGGAGGCGCGCACTGGCTCACCGTGCGGCGCAGGCGGCGGGCGTCGGCCGCACGCGCGGACGCCTGGGCGGGCCGTCCCGAGCCGGCGGCGTGACGTCGTCACATCTCGCGCAAGAACTCCGTGAGCGCCCGGTTGAAGGCCTCCGGTCGCTCCATGTTCGGGTAGTGCGCGGCCTCGGGGATCGAGACCGCCCGGCCGTCCGCGACGCTGCTCGTCAGGCGCTCGGCCATGCCGATGTGGTCGGGGGAGTCGAGCGCGCCGTTGACGGCGCGGACCGGGACCGTGAGCGCGGCGGCGCGAGGCCAGGTGTCCTGGAGCGGGACGCTCCAGTCGGGTTCCTCCGCGGTGTGTTTCGTCATCGTGCCCCACGTCATCGTGCGCAGGCGGTCGACGACTTGGGGATCCAGATCGCCGAGGGCGCGGTGCGGGCCCGATGCGAAAGCGGTGAACGCCTCCACCGCGGCGGTCACGTCGCCCGCGGCCATCGCCGACTGCCAGGCGGTCCACGTCCCGGTCGTCCAGGGGTCCGTGAAGTACGGCTCGCTGGTGCCGGCGCCGCTGATCACCACGCCGTCGACCAGGTCCGGGCGCTCAAGCGCCGTGTCGATGGCAATGCCGGCTCCCATCGAGACACCCACCAGGACGGCCGGGCCGGTGTCCAAGTGGCGTAGCAGCGCGGCGAGATCGTCCGTGTGCCGGAACGGCCCCGTGGCGTTGGGGGACCGGCCGTGGCCGCGGGCGTCGGGTGCGATGACACGGTGATCCGCGCTCAGGTGCGGAACCTGGTCGTCCCACATGTGGTGATCGAGGAAGCCGCCGTGCAGCAGGACGAGCGGGCGGCCGGTGCCTTTGTCGAGCCAGAAGAGGTCGGACATGACAACCAGGTTGTCATGTCCGACGTTCACTCACAAGCCGAACGACAACCCAGGTGTCATCATGGCGGGGTGAGCGAGAGCGAGAAGACAGGCGGCAGTCCGCTGTCCGCAGACGTGGCAGGCCGGCTCTCCGAGGTGTTCGACCTCGTGGGGCCGCTGTACCGGCGCGCGTACACGAAGGTCGAGCGCGACGTCGCCGCCGAAGGGCTGTCGGTGGGCGTGCGGGCCGTGCTCAGCATGTTGCACGGGCGGGGCCCCATGACGGTTCCTCAGATGGGGCGGTTCCAGGCGCTGAGCCGTCAGTTCGTGCAGCGGATGGTGAACGACGCCGCCGCGCGAGGACTCGTCGAGGCCGCCCCCAATCCCGCCCACAAGAGGTCCTCCCTGATCCGGCTGACCGAGGAGGGGCGCACCGTCATCGGATCCGTGCTCGACCGCGAGCGGGAAGTCCTGCGCGGGGTCGACGGAGACCTCACCGAGGGCGATGTCGACACCTGCCTGCGCGTCCTCGCCGGCCTCCTCGCCGTCATGGACGACTGAGCAGCCCCCGCGCCACCAGCTCCACCGTCGTCGCCACCGCGATCGCCTGTACGGCCATCAGCGCCACCAGGACGAAGAGTTGCACCGCCCCGGCTGTCACCGGTGACGCCCCGCCCAGGAGCATGCCGACGAAGGCGCCCGGGAGCGTCACCAGGCCCACCGTCCGCGTCTGGTCGAGGCCGGGGAGGAGGGCGTCGGAGGCGGCGGGGCGGGCGATCTCCAGGCGCGCCTCGTGGGGGAGCAGGCCGAGGGCCAGGCACGCCTCCACCTCGCCCTTGCGCGCGGTCAGCTCGTCGAGGGCGCGGCGCCCCGCCAGCACGGTCGCCGTGAGCGCGCCGCCGATGAGGATGCCCGTCACCGGGATCACGGCGATGCCCCGGAGCGGGAGGAGGCCGCAGGCGATGAGCGCCGCCACGAGCGGGACGACCGGCGCCGCGACCGGCAGCGCCGCCCAGATCCAGGTCCGGTTCGCGGTGAGGCGGCGGCCGGCCGTGCGCGCGGCCACCGCCAGCATGAGCAGCAGGAAGGCGAGGAGCGCCGCGCCGTGGCGCACCACCGAGCCGATCAGGAGCGACACCACGGCCAGTTGGACCGTAGCCCGGACCCCGGCGATCGCGATGTCGCGGGCCCGGCGGCGCGAGCCGTCCGGGGAGAGCCGGTACACCGCCGCCACCGCGGTCGCGATCACGAGGAGAACGACGAGTACCGCCGCGAGAGTTCCGTTGACGGGCAGGAGGCCGGCCGCAGCCAGGGTTCGAACGCGCACGGGAACACAGTAGAGCGCCCCGACCTGGGCACCGGTGCTGTTCTCCGGTTGACCGGTGAGCGAGGATGGGCGCGTAACAAAGCGTGAAGACACCGCGATTGAGAAAGAGGGCTGACCGTCATGGCACAGCAGGTGCAGGGCGTGATCGCGCGGGCCAAGGGTGCCCCCGTGGAGATCGCGACGATCACGGTGCCGGACCCGGGTCCGGGCGAGGCCGTCGTGAAGATCCAGGCGTGCGGGGTCTGCCACACCGATCTGCACTACCGGGAGGGCGGGATCAACGACGAGTTCCCGTTCCTGCTCGGTCACGAGGCGGCCGGTGTCGTCGAATCGGTGGGTGACGGGGTGAGCGAGGTCGCCCCCGGTGATTTTGTGATCCTCAACTGGCGTGCGGTGTGCGGGCAGTGCCGCGCCTGCAAGCGCGGGCGCGCCCAGTACTGCTTCGACACCCACAACGCGAAGCAGAAGATGACGTTGGCGGACGGCACCGAGCTGTCGCCCGCGCTCGGGATCGGCGCCTTCGCCGAGAAGACCCTCGTGGCCGCCGGGCAGTGCACCAAGGTGGACCCGGCGGCGTCGCCGGCCGCCGCGGGCCTGCTGGGCTGCGGTGTGATGGCCGGGCTCGGTGCCGCGATCAACACGGGCAATGTGGGCCGCGGGGACTCCGTCGCGGTGATCGGCTGCGGCGGCGTGGGCAACGCCTCCGTCGTCGGCGCCCGTCTCGCCGGTGCCGCGAAGATCATCGCCGTCGACATCGACGACGCGAAGCTCGCCACCGCGCGGGAGCTGGGCGCCACCCACACCGTCAACTCCCGCTCCACCGACGCGGTCGAGGCCGTGCGCCAGCTGACCGGCGGCTTCGGCGCCGACGTCGTCATCGAGGCCGTCGGCCGCCCGGAGACGTACGAGCAGGCCTTCTACGCGCGCGACCTGGCGGGCACGGTCGTTCTCGTCGGCGTGCCGACCCCGGAGATGAAGATCGAGCTGCCGCTCCTCGACGTGTTCGGGCGCGGCGGCGCGCTCAAGTCGTCCTGGTACGGCGACTGCCTGCCCTCGCGCGACTTCCCGATGCTGATCGACCTGTATCTGCAGGGGCGCCTCGACCTCGACGCGTTCGTGACCGAGACGATCGCCCTGGACGACGTGGAGAAGGCGTTCGAGCGGATGCACCACGGCGACGTGCTGCGTTCGGTGGTGGTGTTCTGATGACGGGGACCACGGCACGCGTCGACCACCTCGTCACGTCCGGCACGTTCTCCCTCGACGGGGGCACGTGGGACGTCGACAACAACGTGTGGATCGTCGGGGACGACCGCGAGGCGATCGTCATCGACGCCGCCCACGACGCGGACGCCATCGCCGAGGCCGTCGGCGAGCGTCGGCTCGTCGCGATCGTGTGCACCCACGCCCATGACGACCACATCGACGCCGCGCCCGCGCTCGCCGCGCGCACCGGCGCCCCGATCCTGCTGCACTCGGCCGACACCGGGCTGTGGAAGCGCACGCACCCGGACCGCGCGCCGGACGGCGAGCTGACCGACGGGCAGCGGATCGGGGTCGCGGGCGTCGAGTTGACCGTGCTGCACACGCCGGGCCACTGCCACGGCGCGGTCAGCCTGTACGCACCCGAACTCGGCACCGTGTTCACGGGGGACACCCTGTTCCAGGGCGGTCCCGGCGCCACCGGGCGGACCTTCAGCGACTTCCCGACCATCGTGGAATCGATCAAGGACCGGCTGCTCACGCTGCCGGCCGGGACCGTCGTCCGCACCGGACACGGTGACAGCACGACGATCGGCGCGGAGGCACCGCACCTCGACGAGTGGATCGCGCGCGGACACTGATCCAGGATCCCGGCCGCGGCGGCCCTGCCGTCGCCGCGGCCGGGACGTGGTTCAGCAGGGTGTCAGCACCGCACGGACCGTCTTGCCGCCCCGCGGATCGGCCCGCACGCTCCAGCGGCGGGCGAGCGCCTGGACCAGTGCGATGCCCCGGCCCGACTCGGCCGTCCAGGACTCCGGCATCAGGCGGGGAACTCCCGGCGCGTCGTCGTGCACGGCCACGGTCAGCTCGCCGGACTGCAGGCACAGGCTCATCCGGCAGCTGCCGCTCTGTGCCTCTGTGGCGTTGGCGACCAGCTCGGACACGACCAGTTCGGCGTCCGTCGTGTCCTCGCCGACGCGTCCGGCGAGGAAACCTCGTGTGAGCCGCCGGGCCCAGCGGGCCGCGCCCGAACCGGGCGGCATCAGGAATTCCACGCGCGCGGCACGCCGGTCGGCGTCCCTCGACGCACGCATGACGACCACTTCCTCTCCTGGTGGACTGTGCGCGAGTCGTACCTCGGTGACGGTCCCCCTTCCCGCCTTACCGCGGTGCCACTCCTGCTCCTGTGCACCGAGTGCCCCGCACCGGCCGGTCCAGGCCGTGTCAGCCGCTTTCCGTGGGGTGCGGATGGGCCAGCGTGTCGAGGAACCGGTCGATGGCGGGCGATGAGGCCCCGTCGGCGCAGTGGGAGCGCTCCACCTGTGGTATCGGCAACTTGCCCAGATTCGGGGCACGGGCTTCCAGGGCCCGCGTCAAATGGAGCCGCTCCAGGGCCCGTTCGGCGGCTGAGGAGCGTACGTACTCGGCCAGTGTCACGCCCAGATGGTCCGCATGACTGCGGACCGCGGCGTACTCATCGGGCGTGAAGAGCTCCCGTAGGAGCGCAGTACTACCGTCCATGTCGGCATGATGCCGCCCGGCGTCGCGCCGCGGGGCAGGTTGGCATATTCACCCCCCGTTCGCGTGGAGTTGGCGTTGTTCGATGGCGGGCGCGGGGGAGGGCGGCACTAGGGCCTGTCGTTTGGATCAGGCCGGGCTCGCGGGGGCTGGCACGCACGCTCGCGGCGTTGTCGTCGGTCGCCGACGCTCCGCGTCGACTCCCTCCTCCGCCTTGCGATCGCACGCACCAGCCCCCGCTCCCTGATCCGGCCTGATCCAAACGACAGGCCCTAGAAGCGGTCGGGGTCCGCGGCCGCCCAGTCCGCGGCCCAGGTCGCCGGCGGCTGCTTGGTCAACTGGCCCGGTTCCAGCCAGTCGTGGAGATGCGCGTAGGAGACTGGCATGTCCGCCGTGGTGCGCCGCATCAGCTGGCTCGGGTGCAGCTCGCGCGGGTGCCGCACCCCCATCGCCGCCATGATCTGCGCCGCGCCGCGCACCGTCGCCTCCTGGTAGTGGCGTACGCGCTCGGCCTTGTCGGCGACGTCCAGGGCCCGCACCCGGCGCGGATCCTGCGTCGCGACGCCCACCGGGCAGGTGTTGGTGTGGCAGCGCTGGGCCTGGATGCAGCCGACCGCGAACATCATGGCGCGCGCCGCGTTCGTGAAGTCGGCGCCCTGGACGAGGCGTTTGACGATGTCGGCACCGGTGGCGACCTTGCCGCTCGCCCCGATCCGGACGGCGTCGCGCAGCCCCGTGCCGACGAGCGCGTTGTGGACCGTGATCAGGCCCTCGGTGAGCGGCGTGCCGAGGTGGTCGGCGAACTCCAGGGGCGCGGCTCCCGTGCCGCCCTCCGAGCCGTCCACGATCACGAAGTCCGGCGTCACGCCCTCCGCGACCATTGCCTTGCACACGGCGAGGAACTGCGTACGCGAACCCAGGCACAGCTTGAACCCGACCGGCTTGCCGCCCGCGAGCTGCCGCAACTCGGCCAGGAAAAGCACCAGTTGGCGCGGCGTCTCGAACTCGCGGTGGTAGGGCGGCGACACCACGGTCTGTCCCTCCGGAACGTCCCGTACGCGCGCGATCTCCGCGTTGACCTTGCCGCCCGGCAGCACGCCGCCGATGCCCGGCTTCGCACCCTGCGACAGTTTCAGGGAGACGCACTTGACGTGTTCGTGCGCCGCCTTGTCGGCGAACTCGGCGCGGTCGAAGCGGCCCTCGCTCGTGCGGCAGCCGAAGTAGCCGGTACCGATCTCCCACACCAGGTCGCCGCCGTGCGCCAGGTGATGGTCGGACAGGCCGCCCTCGCCGGTGTCGTGGGCGAAACCCCCGAGGGCCGCGCCCTTGTTGAGCGCGCGGAGCGCGTTGCCGGACAGCGCCCCGAAGCTCATCGCCGATACGTTGAGCAGCGCCATGTCGTACGGCCGGGTGCAGTCGGGGCCGCCGACGCGGACGGTGGCCGGCCGCTCGGGCGGGTCGACCGGACGCAGGGACGGCACCAGGAACTCGTGCCCCGAGGCGTACACGTCGCGTTCCGTGCCGAACGGCTCTTCGGCCTCCTGCTGCTTGGCCCGCTCGTAGACGATGCTGCGCACGTCCCGGTCGTAGGGCCGCCCGTCGTAGTTGCGCTCGACGAAGTACTGCTGCATCTCGGGGCGGAGGGACTCCATCACGAAGCGCAGATGCCCGAGGACCGGGTAGTTGCGCAGCACGGAGTGGCGCGACTGGGCCAGGTCCCACACGCCCAGCGCCGTGAGTGCGAGGAGCGGGGCGGCGGCGAACCACCACCACGGGGACAACAGCAGCGACAGGGCCAGGGCGGTGGCCGCACCGGCGACCGCGACGAGGAACACGAGAAATCTGCGCACCCGTCGAGTCAATCGCACGGGGCCGCTCACGTCAGCGGGCGACACAGGAAGACACAGGGAGGGCGGGGTGGACCGCCGTCGATCATCTCGGTTAAGTTAGGCAAGACTTACCTAATGGAGGTTCGGGATGGGTGTCCGACAGATCGCTGCCGCCGTGCCCAGCACGGCGGCCCACGCACGCTCCGTGCTCGCCGCCGCATGGACCTGCGGCGTCACCACCGACGTGGGGCAGGACGACCTCGTCGGCGCGCACCGCGTCGACGACGACGGCGCGGTGCGTATCACGCCGCCGCCCGACAGCGTGCTGGCCGCCGCCGTGCTCTGCTCGCCGCACGGACGGCCCACCACGCTCCTGGAGTTCGCCGACGCGGCGCCCGTCCCCGTACGCGACCGGGTGCGCGCGCGGGTGTGGCTGTCGGGTGAACTGGTCCCGGACGGTGAGGAGTTGGTGCTGCGGCCCGAACGGGCGGTCCTGCAGACCCGGACGGTCCGCACCGGCATCGAACTCGACGAACTCGCCGCCGCCGCGCCCGACCCGCTCGCGCTCGCCGAGCCCCGCCTGCTCACCCATCTCGCCGACGCCCACCCCCAGGCCGTCGAACAACTCACCCGGCTCGTCGCCTCCGACAGCCTGCACGGCGTCGTCCGGGTCCAGCCGCTCGCCGTCGACCGGCACGGCCTGACGCTGCGTCTGGAGCGGACGCGCGGCCAGGCCGACGTGCGGCTCGCGTTCCACCGGCCTGCCGACGACCTGGGCTCGCTCACCGAGCGCATGCACCACCTGCTCGCCTCGGCGCAGACCGTCAGCCGCCGCCGGAGGTGACCTTCTCCCGGGGCGTCGCCTGCTCGGGCAGGGACCGCTGCTGTCGCGGCCGCCGGAACGCCCAGTCCATGCGGGGCTCGACGACGCAGCGGAACGCCCGCCGCACCGGTTCCGTGCACAGCACGGTGATGAGCCCGACCGCCGCCGCCGTCACGGCCAGCTCACCGAGCGGGCTGTGCAGCCACGGGTGGTCGTACCAGTTCCAGAACCGGGAGGACTTGATGACGAAGCCGTGCAGCAGATACGCGTAGATCGTCCCCGTGCCCAGGGTCGTGAACCACAGCCTGCGGCCCGGCACCCACGCCAGGAAGCACGCGGTCAGCACGAGCGCGAGGACGAACAGCGCGGGCGTCGCGAACAGGCCCGCCCACCCCGGCACGCCCCGCCCCTGCACGGCGCCCCGGTGGAAGAACCAGCCCGCGTCGAACCACGGCGCCACCCAGTACGCGGCGAGCAGCGCCACGCCCGCGACCCCCAGCGCCACCCACCGCACGCGCCAGGTCCGCAACCGCGCGAAGTGCTCGGGCCGCAGCACGAGACCCGCCACGAAGAACGGCAGGAACTGCAGGACCCGTTGGAGCGCCAGGTCGCCGCCGACGCCCGGCCACATCGACACGGCCGTGCCCACCGCCAGCGCCACCAGCACGGGATGGCGCAACTGGAGCCACAGCGGCGTCGACAGGCGCCAGATGAACAGGGCCACCAGGAACCACATCAGATACCAGGGGTCCAGCAGGCTGATCGGATACCCCGGATCGTCCTGCGCCCACCGGTAGAACAGCGTGTACGCCACCTCGAAGACGAGGTACGGCACGACGACCCCGGTCACCAGGCGCTTGATCCGGCGCGGCGCCATGTCGAAGGAGCGCGAGAAGTACCCCGACACCAGCGCGAACGCCGGCATGTGGAAGGCGTAGACGGTCAGATATGTCGCCGTCACCGCGCGGGAGCCGTAGGTCAGCGGCTCCCACGCGTGCCCGCAGGCCACAAGGACGATCGTCAGGAATTTGACGTTGTCGAAATACGACTCGCGTGCCTGCCCTGCCATTGCGTTCGCTGCGCCCTCCATCTCGGGACGGTCCGGGTTCCCTGCCCGTACCCCTCCCAGACCGTTCCATGACGAGGAGGTGCGACACAAGTGGCGTATGCGGCGCGGTGGGTCAGACCGCCGTGTACGCGCCATCCACGAGGTGGTAGCTGCCCGCGATGAACGAGGCGCGGTCCGAGAGCAGGAACACGATCAGCTCGGCGACCTCCTCGGACGTGCCCAGGCGGCCCGCCGGGTGCAGCCCGACCAGGCCGTCGTACGCGGCCTTGTCCATCTCCTTGAGCAGAGGGGTCTCGATGAAGCCGGGACCCACCGCGTTGACGCGGATGCCCTGCGCGGCGTACTCGGCAGCGGCCGTCTTCGTCAGGCCGACCACGCCGTGCTTCGCGGCGACGTACGCGGGGGAGCCCGCGAAGCCGACCGAGCCGAGGATCGAGGCGACGTTCACGATGGCGCCGCCGTTGCCCGCGGCCTGCATCGCCGGGAGTTCATAGCGCATCGAGTAGAAGACGCCGTCGAGGTTCGTGCGCACCACGCGGTTGTACACGTCGATGTCGTACTCGCCGGTGGGCGCGCTGGCGCCGCCGATGCCGGCGTTGTTCACGGCCAGGTCGAGCCCGCCGAACGTGTCGACGGCGAACCGGACGGCCGCCTCGACGGAGGGCGGGTCGGTCACGTCGAGGGCGACGGCGGCGGCCTTGAGGCCCTCCGCCTTCAGCGACTCGGCGGCCTCCTGGGCGCCCTTCTCGTTGTAGTCCGCGATGACGACGTTCGCGCCGCCGCGGCCGAGGCGGCGGGCGGTGGCCAGGCCGATGCCGGAGGCGGAGCCGGTGACGAGGGCGGTCTTCCCTGCGAACTCGGCGGCGTAGTCGGTCACGGTGCCGGTGGTGGGGGTGGTGCTCATGGTGCGATTCACTTTCTGGTAGCGACGTCGGGGGCCGCCGCGCGGGCGGCCTCCTCGATGAGGGCGTCGTAGGCCCGCGCGACCAGATCGGCGAGGTCTGCGGCGTCCGTGCCGCCCGTACCGCGCGCCCAGGTGCGCAGCGCGGCGGTCAGCACTCCGGCGGCGGCTCCGACGACGACCTCGGGACGCGGGTCCCGGGCCGGGTCGGTGCCGAGCCGGTCGGCGATGATGCGTACGGACTCGTCCTGGGCGTCGACCCGGATCCGTTCGTACGCGGCGAACAGGGCGGGCTCCGCGTCCACGACGGCGTACAGCTCGCGCAGCCGCGGACGGTGGTGCCAGGCGGGCGTCTCCCGGTCGGTGAGGTAGTCCGCGACCGCGCCCCGGTAGGCGAGCAGCGGTGGCTCGTCGGCGGGGCGGGCGCGCAGCGCCGCGTTGATCCCCGCGCCGTCGGCGCGGGTGAAGTCCAGCGCCGCGTCCTCCTTGCCCGCGAAGTGCCGGCTGAAGGTGCGGCGGGTGACGTCCGCGCGGTCGGCGATGGCCTCCACGGTCACCTCACCGAGTCCGTGCTCGAGCACAAGCTCGACGGCGGCCTCCGCGAGCGCCTCACGCGTTCGGCGGGCCTTGGCCTGCCGGCGGTCGCCGGCGGGCCGGGAGCTGCTGGCCTCGTTCGCCTTCATGTCTTCGACACTACACCTTTATGTCTCACTGGGACACGTGTCCCAGTGAGACATTTTTACGGTGCCCCGACCCGACCCGTCAGGCGTGCCAGTGACCGTGCAGCGCGGCGGTCGTGAACCCCGGGCCGTACGCGACCATCGTGCCGCGGGCCCCTGCGGGCGGCGGCTCCTCGTGGGTGCGCTCCAGGACGCGCAGCACGCTGACCCCGCCCAGATTTCCCTCGTCGGTGAGCGTGGCCGTGGAGTGGCGGGTGTCGTGCGCGGTCAGGCCCAGGGCCGTCGCCGTGTCCGCGATGATCCGCGGGCTGCCCGGGTGGATCACGGCGAAACCGGTGGGGCGCGCGCCGAGCCAGCCGGTGACGCTCGGCAGGCTCACGCCGAACGCGGCGCGGCCCTGCTTCGTGGCGTCGAAGTGCAGGCCGTCGGCGGTTATCCGGCCGCCCAACTGACCGGCGGTGTCCGGCAGGACGTGCTCGAAGCTGTCCTCGCACGCGAAGCCGGGGCCGAGCGGCTCGTCGCTGACCACGGCCGCTCCGGCCGAGTCGCCGAACAGCGCCTTGTAGATCATCGCGTCGATGCCGGTGTCGCTGTGGTGGTAGACGGCGGAGATCACCTCCGCGGCGACCACGAGCACTTTGCTGCCGGGGCGGGCCGCCACCATGTCCGCCGCCCGGATCAGCGACTTGGTGCCGCCCGTGCAGGCCAGCGTCGTGTGGGCGAGGGAACGGGCGGTGGGGCGCAGGCCGAGCCGGGTCATGAGGTGGACGTCCAGGTTGGGCGCCGCCCACCCGGTGGAGTGCGTGGTGACCAGGCCGTCCAGATCCTTCGCTCTCAGGCCGGCCGCCGCGATGGCCGAGACGGCCGCCTGTTCGGCGAGTTCGAGCGCGTCGGCGAACGCGGTACGGGCGCGCTCCGCGATGCCCGCCTCGCCCGCGACGGTGGGGGAGTCGAGCGGCCGGGCGAAGTAGCGGGTCCGCACGCCGCATCCCTGAACGGCGCGCACCGCGGCGGCGATCCGCGGATGGCCCGGGTGACGGGCGTGTATGTCGTCCGCGATCTCGTCGGTGGTCACCTTGTGGGCGCCGAGGACGGTGTGCGGCATCGAGACGTAAGCGGGCATGGGTGTCTCCCACGGGGCTCAAGGGGGCTGTGGGGGGTCCGCTCAACCTACGTCGAGGCGACGCGTTTGCCACGGGGACCTGTGACGCGAGGGGCAGAATTCAGCCTGCGCGCAGGGCGGGCTTCCTGGGGTGCGCGCGGTGTGCGCCCGGATGGAAGACCAGGATCATGAGGCGGGCGCCCGGTGTGGTGAGCGGCTGCGCGGCGCACATCGTCGCCCAGCCGGGGCCCAGGCGGGCGTGCAGGAGCGGCCGTTCGTCGCCGTCGGGGTGCATGGCGGATCCGCCCGACTCGTAGATCGGGGCCGCTTCGGGGTCGGCCAGCACCTCCTTCTCGATCTGCGCGAGCGTGTCGTCGTCGGGGCAGGAGGCGAGAGCGGCGCGCAGCTGGGGGAGCAGCAGCGGCGCCCACGCGTTCTCCCAGTCCACGAGCATCCGGCGGGCGTGCGGATCGAGCAGCATCCAGCGCATGGTGTTCGCCGGGGGCCGGTGGTCGGGGAACAGTTCCGTGAACGCCCGGTTGCACGCCAGCAGATCCCAGGACGAGTCCGATACGTACGCGATGTGGTCGATGCCGTCGACCGCCTCCTGCCACACGCCGGGAATCTCCTTGCCCGACGTCGGGTACAGCGGTCCCGGCGGGTCCTGAAGCAGCGCGTAGCGGCACAGCAGCACCCACTCCTGCTCGTTGAGCCCGAACAGCCGCGCCACATCGCGCAGCAGTTCCGTCGGCGCGTTCGGGTACGTACCCGACTCCAGGCGGTGATACGTACCGAGCGTGCGGTGCAGCAGTTGGTCGACCTGGTGCTGGGAGAGTCCGGGGGCGCGGCGCCCTTGTCCCGTCGGTCTGCTGAAGCCATGGGATTCGGGGGCTATGAGGGCGCGCCGTTCACGGAGCAGGGCGCGGAGCGCCGTCTTGTTCATGGTGGGTAATCCCTCGTTGTTCACGCCTAGTTGAGCGTGAGCAGTCTAAATAGTCCCAAGGTCTTTGGTAATAAACATTGCCCGAAGAAAACGATCAGACGGTGCGTCATGATGGGGAGAGTTGGGTTGCCCACCTGCTGGTTCCCTCATTCGCGCGCATGTGGGCGCGGAGTTGCGGCACATGTGCCGGGCCGCTCGAAAATGGCTGAAATTTCCCGCTGCGGGTAACCCACAAGCCTCTGCGACCGTTCACGCAGGTGCGAGTGGGGCCGGGCCACCAATTGCGTTCCATGTGGCCGGAAAATGCGTTGCGAGACGCGAACGCCCACGCTCGTCCGGGCGGCCGGTGGAGGTCACTGGCTGCGGTCGGTGCCGTCACTCGCCATCACGTAGCGGCCACGGCACCGGCCGCGCCCGGTCCCGCAGCGTGTCACCGGCCGTCCTTGTGCACGTGACGTACGTAGTCGTCGGCCGCCGCGTCGAGGCCGATGTCGTGCTGGGCGCGTTCGGACAAGTACCAGCGGTGCTCCAGGACTTGGTGGTACAGCTCGGCCGAGTCCATCGGCGTGGAGACGCGGTCGCGGACGGCGCGGACCGTGGGGCGGAACACGTCACGCACCCAGCGGTGGGCGAGGACCTCAGGGCGGGCGTCGGGCGCGTCCTCCTGGGTCGCCATCCAGCTCTCCAGGTCGCCGAGCAGCCGCCGCGCCTGGTTCTCCTCGGCGTCCATGCCGGTCAGGCGCAGGAGTTGACGCTGATGGTGGCCCGCGTCGACGACCTTCGGGACGAACGTGACGGTGTCGCCGTGCGGCGAGTGGGAGATCTGCATCTCGGCCACGTCGAAGCCCAGGTCGTTGAGGCGGCGGATGCGGCGCTCCATGTAGTGGTGCTTGCCGGCCGGATACACCGACGTACGGGTCAGCTCGGTCCACAGGTCCGTGTACCGCTGCACGATCTCCGTGCCGAACTCGATCGGGTCGATCGACGGGTGCAGCGCCCCCGACGCCTCCAGGTCGAGCATCTCGCCCGCGATGTTCACCCGCGCCAGATCGATGTCGTACTCCCGCTGCCCGTCGCTCAGTTGGGGGTGCAGCTCGCCGGTCTCGGCGTCCACCAGGTAGGCGGCGTACGCGCCCGCGTCGCGGCGGAAGAGGGTGTTGGACAGCGAGCAGTCGCCCCAGGCGAAGCCGGACAGGTGCAGGCGGACGAGCAGCACGGCGAGCGCGTCCATCAGCCGGTGCACCGTCGTCGGGCGCATCGTCGTCTCGAACATCGAGCGGTACGGCTGCGAACCGCCCAGGTGTCGCGTGATGAGCACCGGTTCGAGGGGGTTGCCCGCGGCGTCCTCGCGGCCAGTGACGACCGCGAGCGGGTCCACGGCCGGAATCCCCAACCGGTCGAGCGTGCGCAGCAGTTCGTACTCGCGCAGCGCCGGGCGTTGGGCCAGCTCCTTCACGGCGACGACCTCGTCGCCGGCGCGCGCGTAGCGCACCACGTGCCGCGAGATGCCGCGCGGAAGCGGCACCAGGTAGTCCTCGGGCCACTCCTCCAGCGGGATGTGCCAGGGCAGGGCGAGCAGGAGCACCGGGTGCTCGGGGTTGGTGGCGCTGATCTCGAGCGGCATGACCACCAGCGTAAAGGGGCCCGGACAGGGTGATGGGGCCCGGACCGGAGCGGGCCCTGGCGGCCTACTGTTCGGGGACCGGTTCGGCCCGTCCCGACGTCAGGGAGCGTTCGGCCGCCGCGAGGGTCTCCGTGAGCCGCAGCCCGAACCGGGCGTCGCAGGGGTGCGGCGTGCCGCCGCGCACCGCCTCCAGCAGGGCGTCGACCGCGGCGGCCAGCGACTCCTGGGCAGGGCCGGTGCCCGTCGGCATCGCCGACATGCCCTGTGTGCCGCGCAGTTCGACGGCGATGCCGCTCGCCGCCGGGGGAGTGGTCAGGCTGAGCGTCGCCGTGCTGGAGGCGCCGCCCGCGTGCTGGAGCACGAGATGCGCCGTGTCGCCGGGGCCGCCGTGCGCCGCCACCGTCTGGACCTCGCCCAGGATCGGCAGCAGCACGGAGAGGGCGTGCGGGCCCACGTCCCACAGGGCGCCCTTCTCCGCCCGCCACGGAGTCGTGGCCCGCACGTGCGCGTCGTCGCCGGGCGTGTAGAGCGCGCCGTACCAGTCGGCGCGGCCCGTGAACCAGCCGTCCGTCCCGGCCTGTTCGGCGACCCAGGCCGCGGTGAGCGGCGCGTGCCGCAGCGTGCAGAAGACGGTCGACACGACCCCCGCGGTGTCGGCCGCCTCCACGACGGCGCGGGCCGCCTCGGGGCGGGTCGCCAGCGGCTTGTCGAGCAGCAGATGACAGCCCGCCGCGGCCGCCCGCGCGGCGAGCGGGGCCTGGACGTCCGGGGGCACCGCGAACGCCACGACGTCGCTCGCCGCGAACAGTGCGTCCACGTCGTCGTACGCCGTCGTGCCGTGCCCGGCCGCGAGTTCGGCCGCCGCCTGTGGCCGGCGACCCCACACCCCGACGAGGTCGACGGCCTTGTGGGCCGCGAGCGTGGGGGCGTGCGTCCGCCCGGCCCAGGAGCCGGTGCCGACGAGACCGAAGCGCACAGGACCGGGATCGGTGAACGGGGTGGTCGAAGAGGTCATGAGCCGCAGTATCGGCCCGCCGGGTGTCCCACGCACAGAGGGCCTGGCCGAGAGTGGAGACAGGACGTGCGGTTCGGTGAATACTGATTCACCGAACTGGTGAACCGGAGACACATGAATTCTGCCCCGATATCGGCGACGCGCCCGCGCGAACGTCTCGCCGTGCCCGTACTCGCCTTCGGCGGCATTCTCATGGCGGTCATGCAGACCGTCGTGGTCCCGCTCCTGCCGGACCTGCCGCGGCTGACCGGCGCCTCACCCGCCGCCGTGTCCTGGATGGTCACCGCGACCCTGCTCGCCGGGGCCGTCCTCACCCCGGTCCTCGGCCGGGCCGGCGACATGTACGGCAAGCGGCGCGTGCTCCTGTGCGCGCTCGCCCTGATGACCGCGGGATCGGTGCTGTGCGCCCTGACCTCCGACATCCACCTGCTCATCGCCGCCCGCGCGTTGCAGGGCGCCGCGGCCGCCGTCGTGCCGCTCTCCATCAGCATCCTGCGCGACGAACTCCCGCCGCACCGCACCGGATCCGCCGTCGCCCTGATGAGCTCGACGGTCGGCATCGGCGCGGGTCTCGGCCTGCCGCTGGCCGCGCTCATCGTCCAGTACGCCAACTGGCACGTCATGTTCTGGGCGACCAGCGCACTCGGCGCGCTCGGCCTCGCCCTCGCCTGGTGGGCGGTGCGCGAGTCCCCGGTCCGCTCCCCGGGCCGCTTCGACGCGCTCGGCACGCTGGGACTCGCCGCGGGCCTCGTCTGCCTGCTGCTCGGCGTCTCCCAGGGCGGCCAGTGGGGCTGGGGGAGCCCCGCCGTGCTCGGCCTGTTCGCGGGCGCCGTCGTGGTCCTCGGCCTGTGGGCGTGGCACCAACTGCGCGCCGCACGGCCCCTGGTGGACCTGCGCCTGGCCCTCGGCCGCCGCGTCGGGCTGCCCCACCTCGCGGCGCTGCTCACCGGCTTCGCCTTCTACGCCAACTCGCTCGTCACCGCACAGCTCGTACAGGCCCCCGTCGCGACCGGCTACGGGCTCGGCCTGTCCATCGTCGCCACCGGGCTGTGCATGCTGCCCAGCGGCGTCATCATGCTGCTGTTCTCTCCGGTGTCGGCCCGCATCTCCGCCGCCCGCGGGCCCCGGATCACCCTCGCCATCGGCGGCGTGATCCTCGCCGTCGGCTACGCGGTCCGCATCGTCGACAGCACCGACCTGTGGGTGATCCTCGTCGGCGCCGCCGTCGTCTCGACCGGCACCACCCTCGCGTACTCGGCGCTGCCCACCCTGATCCTGCGCGCCGTCCCCGCCGACGCGACGGCCTCCGCGAACGGCGTCAACGTCCTCATGCGCACCATCGGCCAGGCCGTCTCCAGCGCCGCCGTCGCCGCCGTGCTCGTCCACCACACCACCTGGGTCGGCCGCGCCCAGGTCGCGTCCCTGCACGGCTATCAGCTGGCCTTCGCCATGGCGGGCACGGTCGCCCTGATGGCCGCCGTGGTCGCGCTGGCCGTCCCCTCCGACGGCGCGACGGGCCGTGCCGTCACGGGCGCACCGGCCCCGGTGCCCACCGCGAAGGGAGCGTGAGGCGATGGGCGCGGCCCACGCCGACGAGCGGCGGCCCGGCAACGGCCGGCGCGACGCCGGGACGACCAGGGCCGACATCGTCAAGGCGGCCCGGCACCTGCTCGCCCGGCACGCGCACGGCGACATCACCCTCAAGGCCGTCGCCGACCGGGCCGGGGTCAGCCCGCCCCTCGTCCTCAAGTACTTCGGCAGCAAGGACGGCCTGTTCTCCCGCGTCATGGACTTCGAGGACGACGTGGAGTCCTTCCTCGACGCGCCGCTGCCGGACCTGGGCCGCCACATGGTCCGGCACGTCCTGACCGGACAGGCCGAGCGGGGCAGCGACCCGATCCTGCGCATCGTCTTCGCCCCGCTCCACGGCGAGCAGGGCGACATCCTGCGCGCCAACTTCCGCGCACAGGTCTGCGAACGGCTCGCGGAGCGCCTGCCCGGCGACGACGCCGCCCTGCGCGCCGAACTCGCCGTGTCCCTGCTGCTTGGACTCGGCGTGATGTACGGGATCGCCCGCGGCCCGCACGTACGGGCCGCGGACATCGAGACGGTCGTCGACCGCTACGCCCCCGCGGTGGAGGCGCAGCTCGCGGCGGCGCGGACCGACACGGCTCAGCCGTGCTGAACGCGCAGCGGCTCGAAGTCGACGACGGTGCGGGCGCCGTCGCTCCAGCGGACCGTCAACTCCCCGTCCAGGAAGGCGACATCGGACACGGCGTCCGCGAGGGGTGCTTCCGGCCGCTCCGCGGCGAGTGAGGCCAGCGCCACGAACACCGCGGTCCCGTCCACGTCCGCCACGAGGCGCGGCACCCGCACCCACGGCTCGTACGCCGTGCCCTGCGGCGCGCGCACCGCGTCCTTCTCGGAACGCCGGTCCCAGCCGCGCAGCCCGACCAGCTCCGAGTGCAAGGCGTCCGTCGCCCAGCCGGTGAGCGTCACCCGCGCGCCGTGCGGGGCGCCGACCACGCGGTGCACCCGCAGTTCGTACGCGGCGCGCGCCACGGTCAGGCTCTCGACGCGCAGTCCGGGCACCATCGGCGGACCCGACGTGAACACCGGCCGGTGCCAGGACGCGGCCCAGCCCCAGCCGTCGCCCTGGCCCGCGCCCAGCGGGTGGATGCGGCGCCGCACACTGGCGACGCCGCCGCACTCGACGGAGAGGTGGTTGTCCGCCGGGTTGGCCCGGGGCGTGGGACCGGTGTGCGTGGAGTAGGCCTGGCGGCTGTAGAGCACGTCCTCGTCGGCGGCGCTCTCGCCCTCGAACGGGCGGACGTGGTCGCTGCCGTGGTTGTGCAGCCGCACGATCCCGTCCACACGCGTGGACTGCACCAGCAGACCCGGAGCGGGCAGCGCGAGCACCCGGTCGAGGCCCTCGCTCGGCGCCGGCTCCTCGGTCGCCGTCCACAGCGGATGGTCCTCGCCCGCCAGCAGCGAGACGAAGCCCTTCGACGCCCAGTACGGGGACGCGGGGCCCGAGTAGTGCTGCAACGTCGCGTCGTGCGGGCCGTGCCAGCCGAGGCTGAGCAGACCCTCGTCCGTGACGCCGCCACGGTCCAGGAAGTAGCGCAGGTTCCCGCTGATCAGACGGCGCGACGCCCCCGGGGACAGCGGCGTGTGCCCGGTGACCGCGCCCATGCCGACGGCCGCCGACGCCGCGAACCGGTAGGTCAGCGAACGCCCGAAGTGGATCGGAGCCCCGTCGCCGCCGAACAGCAGCGAGAAGCTTTCGAGGTGCTCGCGCAGGCGCGGCCCCACCCGCTCCGACAGCGCGGAGTCGCCCGTCAGGTGCGCGTGCAGCATCGGATACAGGTGCAGCGCCCACCCGTTGTAGTGGTCGAAGGCCCGCCCGTCGCCGTCCCGGTACCAGCCGTCGCCCTCGTACCAGGTCTCCAGCAGGTCGAGGGCCCGCTGAATGGCCCGCGTCGTCGCCGCGTCGGACCGGCCCACGGACTCCAGGAACGAGGCCACCATGAACGGGAACAAGTACCAGTTGTTCGGCGCGGGCGTGTGCGTGATCGCACCTCGCAGCCACTTCTCCGCCCGGTCCTGCACGTCGCCGTCGAGCCGGTCCCACAGCCACGGCCGGGTCAGCGACAGGCCGAGCGCCACCGAGGCGGACTCCACCATGGGCTGGCCCTGGATGTGGTGGTCGAGGATCAGCGGCCAGGACTCGGCGTCGTCGCGCCCCGGCGTGCGGGTGCCCGCGGCGAGACCGCTCGCGTACCGGTCGAGCCAGCCGTGCGGGTCCTTGCCGCCCGCGCCCGCGACCCGGAAACCGGCCGCCAAGAACGTACGGGCATAGCCCTCGAGCCCGTCCGAGCGGACACCGGACCCGGAGGGCCGGCCCGGCAGATCGAGCAGCGCGCCCTCGGGCGTCGCCCACCGCCAGGCCGCCCCGAGCAGCCCGTCGGCGACGGCCTCCCAGTGCGCGCGGGTGAAGCCGGTGCGGGGGCTCAACCCCCGGTTGTCCTCGGGCAGTTCGAACGGGACGGTGCTCATGCGAGGAACGCCAGCCTTTCGGGTCGTACGGGGTGGGCGAAGCCGTCGCCCGCGGCCCAGCGCGTCAGCTCGCCGACCGCGGTGTCGGCGAGGCGCTGCCACTCATTGCCCTGGGAACCGGCCAGATGGGGGGTGATCAGCGCGTTCGGGCAGTCCCACAGCGGGTGGTCCGCGGGCAGCACTTCCGGGTCCGTGACGTCGAGAACCGCGCGGATGCGGCCGGCGCGGACCACGTCGGTCAGGGCGTCCTGGTCGACGACGGCGCCGCGCGCCGTGTTGATGAGCGTGGCGCCCTCCCGCATCGAGCCCAGCAGCTCCCTGCTGACCAGGCCGGTCGTGGTGGGCAGCAGAGGTGTGTGCACGCTCAACAGGTCGCTGCGCGTGAAGAGTTCGGCCAGGCCCACCCGTTCCACTCCGAGCTCCGAAGCGTCCTCCTCGGAGACGTACGGGTCGTGCAGCAGCACCTCGACGTCGAAGGGGCGGAGCAGTTCGATGACCCGGCGGCCGATGAGCGACGCGGACAGGATGCCCACGGTGCGGCGGTAGTTGCCCACCTCGTGCGACGTGAGCAGCCAGTCGCCGCGCGCACGGGTCCGCTGGAAGTCGCGGGCCCGCTCCAGGACGTGCTTGCCGTGCAGCAGGATCATCGCGAGCGTGTACTCGGCGACCGGCAGCGCGTTGGCCGCTGCCGCCGAGGACACCGCGATGCCACGCTCCCAGCAGGCGTCGGTGACGTGCCCGCGCACCGAACCGGCCGAATGCACCACGGCCTTCAGCGCGGGCGCCGCCGCCAGCACATCGGCGTCGAGCGGCGGGCAGCCCCAGCCGGTGACGAGCACATCGACGTCGGCGAGCACCTCCTTCGCCCGCACCGTCGTCAGATCGTCGAGCACGGGCAGCGGCGCGAGCTCGCAGACCTCGGTGAGCGCGGCCATGGACCGCGGCGTGAACACGGCCGCCGCGGCCTGGGGGGACATGGCCAACGCCACGCGGGGCTTGCTCACTTGACCGCCCCCGCCGTCAGGCCGGACCGCCAGAAGCGCTGGAGGAAGATGAACGCGAGGACGAGAGGAAGGACCGCGAGGAGCGAGCCCATGATCACCACCGGGTAGTACTCGGGCGAGACGGTCGCCTGGCTGTTCCATTGGAACAGGCCGAGGCTGACGGGATACAGATCCTGGTTCGACAGCATGACCATCGGCAGGAAGAAGTTGTTCCAGATCGTGGTGAGCTGGAAGAGGAACACGGTGACCAGGCCGGGGCCGAGCATCCGCAGGGCGACCTTGAAGTACGTCGCGAGTTCGCTCGCGCCGTCGACGCGCGCGGCCTCCAGGACCTCGTTCGGCACGTAGCCCTGCGCGAAGATGCGGCCCAGGTACACGCCGAACGGGTTGAACAGGACGGGGATGAACACCGACCAGAAGGTGTTCACGACGCCGGTCGCCGACGCGATCAGGTACAGCGGCAGCGCGAGCACCGTCTGGGGCACCATGACCGCCGCGAGCACCAGGCCGAAAAGCTTCTCCTTGTGCCGGAAGTGGTACTTGTCGAAGGCGTAGCCGCAGGCGACGCTGATCAGCGCGCCGATGGCCGCGCCCACGACCGCGTACAGCAGGCTGTTGCCGTACCAGCGGCTGTAGAGCCCGCCGTCCATCGCGAACAGATCCTTGAGGTTCTGCACGAGGGAGAAGTCGCTGAAGGACAGGATGCTGCTGCTGAACAGGGCGTCGCGGGACTTGGTCGAGGCGAGGACCAGCCACAGGACGGGAAGCAGCGTGTACAGCACGGAGATCGCGACGACGACGTTGACCGTCGCGCGCCCCAGCATCCGGGGACGCAACGTCCGGGGACGCAGCAGCGTGGAGTCGGTGGCGCTCATCGGGCGTCCTCCTCGGCCGAGTTGACGCGGTTGGTCCAGCGGGTGACCCCGTAGGAGACGGCGATGGTGATGATCAGCAGGATCACGGAGGCGGCGGCCGCGAGGGAGTAGTTGTTGCGGCTGAAGGCGGCGTCGTAGATGTACATGCTGGGAGAGAAGCGCGCGCCGATCATCTGCGAGCCCTGATGCAGCAGCATCGGCTCCGTGAACAGTTGCAGTGCCCAGATCAGCGTGAACATCGAGACCATGACGACAGAGGAGCGCACCAGGGGTGCCTTGACCTGGATCGCGGTACGTACCGGCCCCGCGCCGTCGACCACCGACGCCTCAAGGACCTCACGAGGGACGGCCTGCAGAGCTGCGTAGAAGATGACCATGTTGTAGCCGAGGTTGCTCCACAGGGCGATGTTCACGATGGAGGGCAATGCCGTGTGCAGGCCGAGGAAGTCGATCGTGATGTCTGCCTTGCCGAGCACCTCGATGATGGGGCTGATGCCGGGTGTGTAGAGGTAGAGCCAGATCAGGGCGGCGATGATCCCGGGCACCGCGTGCGGCAGGAACAGCCCCAACTGGGCCCAGGACCTCAGCCGTACGACGCCCGAGTCGAGGAGCAGAGCCAGCGCGAGCGAACCGATGGTCATCAGCGGGATGTAGATCACGCAGTACAGCGCGACCGTGCCGAGCCCGGACAGGAACGACGGGTCCGTGATGACGGAGGCGTAAGAGCGCAGGCCCACGAAGACCGTGCGCTCCGGGCCGAAGCCGAGGCCGGGCTGGTCGTCGCTGAAGAAGCTCAACCACACGGCCGTGCCGACCGGAATCAGGAACACCAGCGTGAGGAGGACGAAGAACGGGGCCATCAGAACGCCCGCGGCACCGCCTCGGCGGCGCTTGGCAGCACGCTGGGCCTTGCGCTGCGGGTCGTCCGAGTCACGGGGCGGCGTGGATGTCGTGACGGGGGCATGGGCCGTCGCGGTCATGAGAAGTCACCTGCCTTTCGGGGACGGGCGTTCACGTGGAGTGCTCGGTGGTCTTCAGGCCCAGTGCCTTGAGGTCCGGCATCGAGCCGTCCTGCGCCGCGCGCATCGATGACTCGAGCGTCCCGGAGCCGGCCGCCGCGCGGGCGAACGCGTCCTGCATGACCTGAGCGGTCGCCGTCATCCGGGGGCCCCACACCCAACCGTCACGGATCTTGTGCGCCTCCTGCTCGAACAGGGTGTAGATGTCCTGCCCTCCGTAGTACGCGCGGTCGAAGGCGGCGCGTCCCACCTTGATCAGATCAGTGGCGGCCGGGTACTGGCTGCTCGCGCCGCTGGACAGGCGCGCCTTGAGGGCGTCGGGGTGCGAGACCTGCCACTCGATGAACTCCATGGCGGCCTCGGGGTGCCGGCTGTCCTTGGTGATGGCGAACGTCGAACCGCCGTTGGTGCCCAGCCCGGGCTTCGAGGGGTCCCACTGGGGCTGCGGGGCGATGCGCCACTTCCCCTTGCCTTCGGGGTGGGCGTTCATTTGAGCGCCCGCCTCCCACGCGCCGCTGTGCCTGGTCAGGATCAAGCCGCCCGAGTTCTCGGCGTCGATCGCGCGGCTGCCGGGCGAGTTGACGTAGACGAGGTCTTCGTCGATGAGCCGCTGCCAGTACGTGGCGACGCGCCGTGTGGGGGCGTCGGCCAGCGAGACGTTCCACGCCCCCTTGGACGTGTCGAACCAGCGGGCACCGGCCGCCCAGGCCAGACCAGAGAACACGCCCATGTCCACCGCGAAGTAGGTCACCTTGCGATTGCCGCCGGTGCGGCGCACGGCGCGGGCCAGGTCCAGATACTCGTCCCAGGTGGTCGGGACGTCCAGGTTGAACTTGTCGAACAGGTCCTTGCGGTAGTGCAGCACCATTGGTTCGACGTCGAGTGGCACGCTGTAGATGCGGTTCTCGAACGTGGTGAGGCTCAGCGCCTGGGGCAGCAGCCGCGCCCGTAGTTTGTCGCTGACCAGGCCCGTGATGTCACGGGCCACACCGTCGATCGCGAAACCCGGCAGCTGCGGGTACTCGAGCGTCGCGACGTCCGGGGCGTTGCCCGCCCGAGCCGCGTTGCTGAGTTTGGCGTACCCGCCGGCGGTGCCTGACGGTATCTGTTCGAAATTGACCTGGATGTGGTCGTGCGTCTTGTTGAACTCGTCGACCACTTCCTGGCTGCCGCGAAGGGCGGACCAGAAGGTGATCGTGGTCTTGCCTGTCCTGCTTGAGCTAGAGCTTGCCGACGACGCGCTGTCGTTCCCGCTGCAGGCGCTCAGGGCGCCCGTCAGCGGCAGCGCGGTAATCGCGGCGAGCACCGATCGACGGCTCTGTCGACCAGGCATGGGCGCCTCCCGCGGCTCCTGCGTGTTCGAGTCACGGGAATCCTGATCGGTTCACGAGATCCGGTCAATAGATCGATCAGAAGAAAATGAAACGATCAAACGCTCAGTGTGCGGCGGGGGTTGAGAACGACGGTTCGCGATACGGGGCGGAACGGGTGGAACCACGCACCTTGAGCGTCGGCAGCAGCTCGACCCGGTGCGCCGGCCCGGCCCCCGCGCCCCGGCCGAGACGCTGCAACAGCAGCTCGGCCGCCGCCCGTCCGACCTCCGCCTTGGGTGGCGATACGGCGGTGAGCGGGGTGCTGCCGAGTCCGGCGACCACGTCGTCGTACGCGATCGCGGAGCAGTCCTCCGGGACGCGCACCCCCGCGTCCCGCAGCGACTGGACGAGCATCAGCGCGTCGACGTCGCCGTGCAGCAGGACGCCCGTGGCGCCCAACTCGTCCAGCAGAGGCGGGAGTTCGAGCGGCTTCTCGTCGTCCTCCGCCTCCGGCTCGGGGACGGCCCGCGGGGAGCTGAGAGCCACCGCCCACTTGTCGACCTGGGGATGCTCCGCGGCGATCTCGGTGAATGCGGCACGCACCGCCCGCGCGGTCGGGCTGTCGTCGCGCGCCGCGAGCACGATACGGCGGTGGCCGAGGCCCGTGAGGTGCTCGACGGCGAGGTGCACGCCGTACCAGTGGTCGGTGCACACGGTGTCCACGGCGTGCAGCGCGCTGCCTCTGCGCGGCCTGCGCTCCATCACGACCGTGGGCACGTCCACGCGCGCGAGCCAGGCGTAGTCGGCCTCCTCGGTGGCGAGGCTGCGCCAGCGCGGGGCGATGAGCAGCCCGCGGGCCCCGTCCGCCAACGCCCGCTCCACAAGAGGCTGTTCGGCGCCCGGGGCGGCAGGCGCGATGTGCAGGGCGATCCGGACCCCGGCCTCCTCGAACGCGGTACGGGCCCCGTGCAGCATCTCGTACAGGTACGCGTGCCGCTCCGGGACGACGACGGCGACCGGGCCGCCGTCCGCGCCGGGGTCGGCCCTCGCCGCCCGGGTGTCGCTCTGCTCCTGTCGCTGGTCGTGGCCCTCGTCCTGTTCCGGCAGGATCGGTCGCGCGATGCCGTGGCCGCGGCGCAACTTGCCCGCGCGCGCGAGCTCCTCCACGTCGCGGCGGAGCGTCACCACCGACACCGCGAGCTCCGTGGCCAGATCGCTGACCCGCGTCGCGCCGCGCGCCTGCACGGCGGCGAGGATCCGCTGCCGCCTGAGATCGACCGGTTCGCGCATGCTGATGGCCCCCTCGTGACCCGCTGGTCCCGCTGTTCGTTTGAGCGTTTCGCTGAACGCTTCGGCCGAGCATAACCAGCGGGACGCGTCCGGCGTGAGGCCTCCACCGGATTCGGTTCCAGCGGTACGTGATCGAGGACGGTGCCGAAGCGCTGGTCGTGGGCTCCGAGGGTGGAGGCGTCAGCGGGGAGCCCGGCGGGCGTGCGCGCGATGTCGGCGGAGACCGTGAGCGTATGACCGCACTCCTCACCGAGGACGACGGCCGGATCGACCAACGGTCAGCGGCGCACGGCGGACGGGTCGGGCGCGACCGGGAGTTCGAGCACGCTGTTGCCGACGAACCCCGTCGGCTGGCGCAGTTCCTCCTCCGGGGCGGCGAGAGCAAGGTCGGGGAACCGCGTGAACAGGCGCTCCAGGGCGATGGTCGACTCCAGGCGGGCCAGCGGGGCGCCCACGCAGTAGTGGGCGCCGTGCCCGAGCGACAGATGCCGGTTCTTCGCCGCCCTCCCCACATCGAAGCGGTCGGCGTCCGGGCCGTGTGCCGACGGGTCGCGGCCCGCGCCCGAGTAGCCCGCGAGCACAGGAGTGCCCTTCGGGATCACCGTTCCGTCGACGACGAGGTCCCGCTTCGGGTACCGGAACGGGAAGTAGCTCACCGGGGTGTCCCAGCGCAGGGTCTCCTCCACGACGTCGGACCACGTCGCTTCCCCGGCCCGCACCAGGGCGAGCTGCTCGGGGTGGGAGCACAGCGCGCGCACCGCGTTCGTGATCAGGTTAAGGGTCGTCTCGTGGCCCGCGACGACGAACAGCATCAGCGTGCCGATCAGCTCCTCCTGCGCGAGCCGGTCGCCGTCGGCCTCGCGGGCGGCGAGCAGCGCGCTGGTGAGGTCGTCGCCCGGCGCCTTCGCCCGCGCCGCGGCGATCCGCCCGAGGATGTCCACCATCTCCTGGTTGGCCGCGAGGGCGGCCTCCGGCTCGATGTGCGTCGACACGATCTGGCTGGACAGATGGTGCAGGCGGCCCCGGAACTCCTCGTCCACGCCGAACAGTTCGCAGATGACGCCCATCGGGAGCGGCATCGCGAAGTGGGCGCGCAGATCGGCCGTGCCGTCGCCCGACGAGGCGGCCCCCGCGAGGTCGTCGAGCAGCCGCCTGGTCAGCTCCTCGATCCGTGGGCGCAACCGTTCCACCCGCCGCGCCGTGAACGCCCGGCTCACGAGGGACCGCAGCCGCCGGTGGTCCTCGCCGTCGACCGTCGTCATGCCCCGCACCGTCGCGAACGTACGCAACGGCCAGCCCTCGGGTATCCGATCCTCGGCGAGCGCCGCGAAGTGCCGGGGATCCTTGCCGACGTCGGGGTGCGCCAGGAACTCCCGCAGAGCGTCGTGCCCGAGGACGAGCATCCCGGGCACCTCGCCGGGCAGCACCACGGGCGCAACCGCGCCGTGCTCGCGCAGCATCAGGTTCCGCGCGTGCGGACAGCCGCCCGTCGGGTCGATGCGGTGCGGTGTCCGCGTGCTCGGGCCGGCCTCCTGGGGGCGGTGCGCCTCCCGCCCGTCCGGCGTCCCATCGGGCTCGACGGGGTGCACGAGACGGGCGGGTTCGCCGGGCATGGGGGAGGTCAAGGCGCGCTCCTGACAGATCGGCAGATCGACAGCTCGGTCGGCGCGGCCACGGAGCACATGTCCGGCGCTGGCTGTACCGGCGGTTCCCCTGGCCGTGACCTCGGATCGTAGGGCCCTTCTGACGGATCTTGCTGGAGTCGCGGGGTCTGGCACGCACATCTGCGGCGTTGTCGTCGGTTGCCAACGCTCCGCGTTGACGCCCTCCTCCGCCTTGCAGCTGCACGCACCAGACCCCGCTCGGGGAGCCGAATGATCTGGCCCACCGAGTCCAGCCTGATCCGTCAGAAGGACCCTAGGGCGACTCGCTGCTCAATCCCAGACCGTAGATCCGCTCGAGCAACCACGCCTCGTTGCCCGCGAGGCCCGCCCTGCTCAGTGCCTCGTCGGCCTCGGCGATCGGCACGGTGAGCACCGCCGCCGTCCCAGGCGGTTCCGAGCCGGAGAGGGCCGCGCGTGCCGTGTGCATGAGGCGCAGGCAGGCCTGCGCCGCGGCCAACTCGGGGTGCATGGTCAGCTGTCCGTGATTCCTGGTCCCGTTCATGACTCCACTCTTGCGCATGGGTCTGACAATCCCGCCGAGCCGACGCGGGACTACCCTCGGGAAGATCAACCCGATGGAGAGGAGGGACCCGCTCTTGTCGTCCCCGCTCGCGTTCTCCCTGTTCGATCCGGCCGCCGGGCAAGGCCTGAGGCAGCTCGCCGAGTTGGGTCTCGCGCTGGTGCTCTCCACGTTGATCGGGGCGGAGCGCGCCGTCCAGCAGAAGAGTGCGGGGCTGCGCACGCACACCCTCGTCGGCGTGGGGAGCGCGCTGTTCATGGAGGTGTCGCAGCACGGGTTCAACTCCGTGCTCGGCATGGGCGGTGTGGCGCTCGACCCGTCACGTGTCGCCGCGCAGATCGTCTCCGGCATCGGATTCATCGGCGGAGGACTCATCTTCGTGCGGCGTGACGCGGTGCGGGGACTGACCACCGCGGCGACGGTCTGGCTGACGTGTGCCATAGGGATGGCCTGCGGCGGTGGACTGCCGCTGCTCGCGTTCGCCGCGACCGCCTGTCACTTCCTGGTCGTCCGCGGCTACCCGTGGCTGACGCGGCGCGTGCCGGCCCTGGCCTCGGAGCGGCGTTCGGGCCTGCATCTCGCCTACCGGGTCGGCTCCAGCGTCCTCACCCGCGTCCTGGAGGAGTGCACGAGCCGCGGGTTCCGGGTCGTCGAGCTGCGCAACGACAGCGCAGACTGGGAGCCAGGCCGCGGCCGGGGCGGGACGATGGCCGTACGCATGGAGATCGAGGGGACGTCCGACGTGCCGGAACTCGTCGCTGTGCTCGCGGAGTTGGACGGCGTGCTGGACGTGGCGTCACTGGCGGCGGCGCCGGACGAATAGCCCAGAGGGCCAGGACACACGGCAGGCCGGGACACAGGGCAGGCCGGGATACACGCCGGGTCTACGTCCGCGTCGTCCCGTGCCACGACCGCCACAGCGCCGCGTACGCGCCGTCCGCCGCCACCAGTTCCGCGTGCGGGCCGAGTTCGGTCAGTCGGCCGTCCTCCATGACGGCGACCCGGTCCGCGTCGTGCGCCGTGTGGAGGCGGTGGGCGACCGCGATGACGGTGCGGCCGTGCAGCACCGCCGCGAGGGCCCGTTCGGTGTGCCGGGCCGTCGTCGGGTCGAGCAGGGCGGTCGCCTCGTCGAGGACCACGGTGTGCGGATCGGCCAGCACCACGCGGGCCAGCGCCAACTGCTGCGCCTGCGGGCCTTCGAGGTGCAGGCCGCCGGCGCCGAGCTCCGTGTCCAGGCCCTGGGGGAGCGCGTCCGCCCAGTCGTCGGCGCCGACCGCCGCGAGCGCCGCGCTCAGGTCGGCGTCGTCCGCGTCGGGCGCGGCGATGCGCAGGTTGTCGCGGACCGAGCCGAGGAACACGTGGTGTTCCTGCGTGACCAGGACGATGTGGCGGCGCAGCTGTTCGGGCGCGAGCGCGGTGACCGGGACGCCGCCGACGCTGACCGTCCCGGTGCGCGGGGCGTCGATCGCCGCGAGGAGTTTGCTCAGCGTGGTCTTGCCCGCCCCGGACGGGCCGACCACGGCGAGCCGTTCGCCCGCCCGCACGGTCAGGTCCACCCCGTGGACGACATCGCCGCCGCCCTCGTACGCGTAGTGCACTGCGCGAAGTTGGATGGCGTCGCCGGACGGAACGGCCTCCTCGCGCGCGGGCGCGCGTGCCGTCGTCCCTCCGATGCCCTCGACGCGGGCGAACGAGGCGCCGCTGCTCTGCAATTGCTCCACCCAGAACAGGATCGTGTCCAGTGGCCCCGACAGCTGGCGCAGATACAGGGCGCAGGTGACGATCGCGCCGAGGCTCGGGCCGCCGCGTGCGTGCAGGGTGCCGCCCACGAGAAGAACGGCGGCGACCGGCAGGGCGTACGAGAAGTCGACCGAGGGGAACAGCACGCTGCGCAGGGACAGCGTGCGCATGCGCGTGCGGTAGCTGTGCCGGATGCCCTGCTCGCATGCCTCGACGCGCTGTTCCTGGAGGCGGAAGGCCTCCACGGTGCGGGCCCCCGACGCCGTCGCCGCGAGTTGCTCGGCGAGGCGCGAGTCCGCCTCGCCCTGCGCGAGATACGCGGTGCGGGCCCGGCGCAGATACCAGCGCACCGCCACCGGGATGCCCGCCAGGCAGCACAGGGAGACCAGGCCGAGCAGTGGCTCGACCACGACGACGGCGCCCGCGAGGAACACCACCTGCGCCGCCGACACGAACACGTCGGGCCCCGCGTCGCGCAGCGCGCTCGCCACGGCCGCCACGTCGTTCGTGCCCCGGTTCGTCAGGTCGCCGGGTCCCGCCCGGTCGACCACGGAGGCGGGCAGCCCGAGCGCCCGGTCCACGAACCGGTCCCGCACCCGCGCCGCGGTCCGCTCCCCGAACCGGTGCCCCACCAGCCGCGCCCAGCGCAGAAGCAGCAGTTGGGCCACCGCGCAACACAGAATCACCAGGGCCGCCCGGTCGACGTGCCCCACACTCGTGCCGCCCCGCACATCATCGATGATCCGACCGAGCAGCCAGGGCCCGATGACCCCGGCACCCGCCGCGAGACAGTTGAGCCCCAGCGTCACACCGAAGGCCCGCCGATCACCACGCACAATCTCAAAAACCGCCCGCCGCACGGCGGCCCGATCGGCGACGGGGAGCGAGAAGGATCGGACAGCACTCATGACTCGGCTCCCGCCGCCGGTACCCGCCCCGGTTCCGACGTCGTGGCCGTGCCGCGTGACACCAGGTGTCGGTATTCCTCGTCGTGGGCCAGTAGGTCGCGGTGGGTGCCTGTGGAGCGGAGGGTTCCGTCGTGGAGGAAGTGCACCTCGTCCGCCCGGTCGAGGAGGAGAGGGGACGTGCCCGTGACCACGGTGGTGCGGCCGTGGCGCGCCGATAGTAGGCGGTCCGCGGCGCGTGCCTCCGTGTGGGCGTCGAGGGCCGACGTCGGCTCGATGGCGAGGAGGATTTCGGGAGCCGCGTGCAACGCACGTGCCAGGCGCACCCGTTGACGCTGGCCGCCGGAGAGGTTGCGGCCCTGCGCGAGGAGCTCGGCGTCCGGGCCGCCCGGCAGGTCGTCGGCCGCGGCCGCGTGCAGGGCGGCCGTCACCGTCCGCTCGTCCGGCGCCTGCCGCCCCGCGACCGCCTCCCGCACCGTCCCCGCGAACAGATCCGCCTCGGGCGCCGCGAGCAGGATCCGGCGCCGCACCTCCGCCAGGTTCACCGCGTCCAACGTGACATCACCCCATGTCGCCGACGTCGGCGCGAACCGGCCGAGCCGGTCGACCACCGCCGCCGCCTCCCCGGGCCGCGCCGACACCAGAGCCGTGAGCCGCCCCGGTCGGACCGTCACCCCGGACACCGGATCGTGCAGCGCCGCGCCCTCCGGAGGCCCCGGAACGGGGGAGTGGTGCCCGCCCGACTCCGGCTCCAGGGACAGGAAGCGCAGCACCCGCCGCGCCGCGACGAGACCGCGCCCCAGGTCGTAGCCGCCCTCGATGAACGCCTCGACCGGCACGACCAGCATCGCCACATACCCGTACACGGCCACCAACTCGCCGATGGACAGCTCCCCCTGGGCGGCCATCCGCGCCCCGAGCCACGTCACGACGGCGAGGAACACCGCGGGAAGGCCGACGGCGAGCGCCTGGATCCAGCTGATCACGCGCGCCACCCGGTACCCCTCCTCGCGCAGCCCGGCCGTGTCCTGCCGCAGCCGGCCCGCGTACACGTCCTTGCCGCCGAGCCCGGCGAGCACCCCGAGCCCGCCCACGAGGTCCGCGAGCCGCGACGCCAGCACACCCTGCCGCTCCCGGTAGCCGGACTCCGCGCCCTGCAACCGCGTCAGCAGCGGCCCCAGCGCGACGGCGAGCAGCGGCACGCCCAACAGGATCACCGCCGCGAGCAGCCCCGAGATCGACAGCAACAGCCCGGCCACCACCGCGTACGCGACGACGGCGCCGACCCCGGGCCCCGCGATCGTCAGCGTCTGGCTGATGCGCTGCACGTCGCCGACGCCGATGGTGACGACCTCACCCGCCGCGACCCGCCGCGGCAGCGCCGCCCCGAGCACGGTGGCGTGCCGGGTGACGAGCCGCGTCGTGCGGTACGTGGCGTCCAGGCGCACCCGCGTCATCGTCCGGTGCCGCATGATCGCGAGCCACGCGTTGACCGCGCCGAGCGCGAGGAGGACGCCGCACCACCCGTACAGCGCCCCGGTGTCACCGGCCCGCAGCCCGTCGTCGACGGCGCGCGACAGGACGTAGGGCGGGAGCGCGAGCCCCACCATCCACAGGCTGCCGAACAGCGCCCCGGCGGCGACGCGGCCGCGCTGGCGCGCGATGAGCCACCCCAAGTAGCGGGCCGGACCGCGCAGTTCCGGGACACCGGGATCGACTCCGGAGGGACCGTCGCCGGGCAGGTCCGTGGTGGTGTCACTCATTGACGCACCCTATGCGGGGCGCCGCGGCAGGGGGTAGATCACCTGCGGGTCAGGTGCAGCCGCAGGCCGCGCGGCATCAGCGTCAGCCGCTCCGTGATCGCGAGCCGGTAGTCCGGCTCGGGCCGCAGATCGTAGCGGCGCAGGAGCAGGCCGAGCACCAACGTGGCCTCGTGCAGCGCGAACTGGCGGCCGATGCAGGCACGGGCCCCCGTACCGAACGGCTTGAAGACATGCGCCGGCCGGGAACGCACCGCCTGCGGCGTGAACCGCTCCGGGTCGAAGGACTCCGGGTCCTCGCCCCACGCGTCCGGATCGCGGTGCAGCATCGTCGTCAGGACCAGCGCCCACGCGCCGCGCCGCATCGGGTGCGTACCGCCGAGCGTCGTGTCCGCGAGCGCCTCGCGCGCGAACGCAGGCGCGGTCGGCCACAGCCGCAGCGACTCGTCCAACACCCGCCGCAGATAACGCAACTTGGCGACCTGCTCGTACGCGGGGACATCGGCGTCGCCCCACACACGGTCGACCTCCTCGCGCGCCTTGGCGAGCACCTCCGGGTTCTGCGCGAGGTAGTGCAGCGCGAAGGACAGCGCGCCCGACGTCGTCTCGTGCCCGGCCACCAGGAACGTGATGACCTGGCGGCGGATGTTCTCCGGCGAGAGCCGCTCGCCGGTCTCCGGGTGCGTCACCTCCAGCATCCGGTCGAGGAGGTCACCGGGCCCGCCGTCGGAGGCGCGGCGCGCCGCGACCACCTCGTCGACCGTGCGGTTCAGGTACGCGCGGTCCGCCGCGTTGCGCTTCTCGGCGCCCCGCAGCAGCACGGACGACAGGAGCGGCGGCACCACATTGCGGCGCTGCGCGAACGTCAGCGCGCCGACCATCGCCGTGACGAACGGGTGCGGGCGATCGCGCTCGAACGACCCGAAGTCGTGCCCGAAACCGGTCCGGGAGATCGTCTCCAGGGTCAGCTTGGTCATGTCGGCGGGCACGTCCACCGTGCGGCCCGCCGCCTCGCTCGTGTCCCACGAGGCCATCAACTGCCCCGCCACATCCAGCATCAGCGGGTGGTAGCCCGCCATCGCGTCGCGACTGAAGCCCGGCGCCAGAATGTCGTGCGCCAGCTGCCAGTTGGGCTCGTGGTTGTACGCGGTGAACAGGCCGTCACCCGCCACGGGACGCAGATTCGCGACGCCGAGCCCGACGTGCTTGGCGAACCGCGACTCGTCGGCCAGCTCCGCCGCGAGGTCCGCGCCCGCCACGAACACGATCTCCTTGCCGAACCCCTTGCGCCGGAAGATCGGCCCGAGTTCGGCGGCCAATTTCATCGAATCCTGGAGCGGAGAGCGGACGTTCGCGCCGACCACGTCGCCGAGGAACGGGACCCGGCGGGACGGGCGCGGGATGCGGTCCAGGCGCGGCCACCCCTGCTCGGCACTGCGAAAGCCTCGCGGCAGCGGGGTTCCCGCAGCCTGTGTCGCCTGCGGCGTCGTCGTCATCGTGTCCATCTCCCTTGCACCGATGCCCTGTTGGAGCACCCGGACCACACTGTTAGACGTGGATTCAATAACGCGCCACAGTCTGATCCTGTTATTGAACTCACGTCAAGTAAGGAGTGGTGTGTCCAGTAGGGTGCGCCTCATGACCAGGGAGCGAGGGGGAGTGTCGGCGTCGGGGGAGCGCACCCGGCGCAGACTCAGTACGGAGGAGCGCCGCGAGCAACTGCTCGCCGTGGGCGCGAGCTTGTTCGCGCAGGCCCCCTACGGCGACGTATGGATCGAAGAGGTCGCGGAGATCGCCGGCGTCTCGCGCGGGCTGCTCTACCACTACTTCCCGAACAAACGGGACTTCTTCGCCGCCGTCGTGCAGCGCGAGAGCCGGCGCATGCTGCGACTGACCGCCGCCGTGCCCGGCATCCCCGTCCGCGACCAGCTCGGCACCGGCCTCGACACCTTCCTCGAGTACGTCGCCACGCACGCGCACGGCTTCCGCGCCTTCCACCGCGCGGAGGCGGCGGGCGACCCGGCCGTGCGCGCGGCCTACAGGGAGGGGCTCGCCGCGCACGAGGAGCAGATCATGGCCACCCTCGCCGCGGACCCGCACATCGCCGACCGTCTCCCCGCTCCCGACGTACTGCGCCTCGCCGTACGCGGCTGGCTCGCGTTCCTCGTCGCCGTCTGCCTCGACTGGCTCGACGCCGCGGAGCTCACGCGGGAGCAGGTGCGGGACCTGTGCGCGCGGGCGCTGGTGGGGGCGATCGGCCTGTGACGGGCGCCGGGGGCGCGCGCCCCGCAGGGTCATAAGGGTAACTTGCAAGGCTTCCTGTCTACCTCGTACGGTGGCGGCATGTCAGGAACGCAGTCAGCCGAAGAGGACGAGCCGCCCACCGAGCAGGTCGCCGCCGACCTCGCCACCGTCGTCGGCCGGCTCTCGCGCCGGCTGCGCACCGCGTCGCCGGACAGCCTGCTCACCCCTACCCAGCGCACCGTCCTCGCCCGCCTGGAGACCGAGGGATCCGGCACGACCGCGGCCCTCGCCCGCGGCGAGTACGTACGCCCGCAGTCCATGCGGCTCACCCTCGGCGCCCTGGAGGAGCAGGGCTTCGTGGCCCGCGAGCCGGACCCGCACGACGGGCGACAGTCCGTCGTGTCGATCACCGAGAGCGGCCGAGCGACCCTGGACGCCGTACGTGCCGCGAAGCACGGCTGGCTCACCCAGGCGCTCACCGAGGAACTCGACGCCGACGAGCGGCGCACCCTCACCGAGGCCACCGCACTCCTCGAGCGGCTGGTGCGCAAGTGACGCAAGGCGTGGGGGAGCCGGCCGTCGTCGCCGGCGAAGGAGAGGCTTCCGCGCGGCAGCAGGGGTTCAGGGCCCGACTCACCGCGCCCCTGCTCCTCGGCTCGGTGCTCAATCCGCTCAACACCACGATGATCTCCACCGCCCTGGTGGCCATCGGGCACGACTTCGGGATCGGCGCGGCCGACACGGCCTGGCTGATCTCCGTCCTCTACCTGGCGAGCGCCGTCGCCCAGCCCGTGCTCGGCAAGCTCGCCGACATCCTCGGCCCGCGCCGCGTGTTCCTCGCGGGACTCGTCGTCGTGTGCCTCTCCGGGATCGTCGGGGCCCTCGCCCCCGCCTTCGGCTGGCTCATCGTCTCCCGGCTGCTCCTCGGCATCGGCACCTCCGCCGCCTACCCGGCGGCGATGGCCGTGCTGCGCGACGAGGGCCGCCGGGTGGGCCGTCGCCCGCCGCGCCCCGTCATGGCCCGCCTCTCCTTCGCGGCGCTCGGCAGCGCGGCGGTCGGACCGACGCTGGGCGGACTGCTCGTCATGGTCGTCGGCTGGCGCGGCATCTTCGCGGTCAACGTGCCGGTGGCGGCGATCGCGCTCGGCGCCGCCCTGCTGTGGATCCCGCGCGACCCTCCGCGCTCCACGGACGGCGAACCGGCGCCGCGCGCCGCCCTCGACCCCCTCGGCATCGGCCTGTTCGCCACGGCCCTGACCGTGCTCGTCTTCTTCCTCCTGGACCTGTCCCACCCCATGTGGTGGCTGCTCGCCCCCTTCGCGGTGCTCACCGGTGCGCTGGTGTGGTGGCAGTTGCGCAGCAGGACGCCGTTCATCGACCTGCGCATGCTCGCAGGGAACGGCCCGCTGGCCCGCACCTACCTCCGGCACGGCCTGAGCTATCTGCTCATCTACTGCGTGATGTACGGCTTCACCCAGTGGCTCGAAGAGGGGCGCGGCTTCTCCTCCGGGCACACCGGGCTGCTGATGCTGCCGATGTCGCTCGCGGCCCTGGTCTGCTCGCTCCTCGGCGCCCGCACCAAGGGCATCCGCGCCCCGCTCGTCGCCGCGTGCGTGCTGCTCATCGCGGGCGCCGGGCTGCTCGTCTTCCTCGACGGCGACACCCCGCTGGCGCTGCTGCTGATCGCGGGCGCGTGCTTCGGCATCCCGCAGGGGTTCGTCGGCACCTGCAACCAGGCCGCCGTCCAGGAGTACGCCCCCGCCGCCGACATCGGCTCCGCCGCGGGGCTCCAGCGGACCGCCCAGTACATCGGCGCCATCACCGCGTCGAGCCTGATCGCCCTCGCCTACGGACAGCGGGCCAGTGACAGCGGCCTGCACCTGATGGCCGGCGTCTCCGTCGTGCTCGGTCTTCTGCTGGCGGTCCTGACGGTGACGGACCGGGCGCTGCGCAGGAGTTGAGAACGCCATGGTGCGCTGAACTCGTTCAGGGCGCCGGTGGTTGCGGTTGTTGCGCGCGTTCCAGGAAGCGCAGCAGCTCGACCGGGAAGGGCAGCACCAGCGTCGAGTTCTTCTCGGCGGCGACCGCCACCACGGTCTGGAGCAGCCGGAGTTGGAGGGCCGCGGGCTGCTCGGACATCACGCCCGCCGCCTCGGCGAGCTTCTTCGAGGCCTGCAGCTCGGCGTCGGCGTTGATGACGCGGGCCCTGCGCTCCCGGTCGGCCTCGGCCTGCCGGGCCATCGAGCGCTTCATCGACTCGGGCAGGGACACGTCCTTGATCTCGACCCGGTCGATCTGGACGCCCCAGCCGACGGCCGGGCTGTCGATCATCAACTCCAGGCCCTGGTTGAGCTTCTCGCGGTTCGACAGCAGATCGTCGAGGTCGCTCTTGCCGATGATGGAACGCAGCGACGTCTGCGCCATCTGGGAAACGGCGAACTGGTAGTCCTCGACCTGCACCAGCGCGTTCGCCGCGTCGACGACCTTGAAGTAGATGACGGCGTCCACCCGCACCGTGACGTTGTCCCGCGTGATGCCGTCCTGCGCGGGGACCGGCATCGTGACGATCTGCATGTTGACCTTGCGCAGCCGGTCGACCATCGGCACGACCATCGTGAACCCCGGCTCGCGCACGCTCCCCGCCAGGCGACCGAGACGGAACACGACACCGCGCTCGTACTGCTTCACCACGCGGGCCGCGGCCGCCGCGTACACGAGCAGGACACAGACCAGCGCCACACCCGCGATCGTGAGTTCCTGGACCATGACGACACCCCCAGGTGCCCGAGTCCTCCGCACCCTCAACGATATGCCCGGTATGCGGTGTAGTCGAGGGGGTGCACGGTCCACGGGACCACGGCTCATTCCGCGTCGTGGAGGACGAGCCCCAGCGTGTGACGCCGGCCCGAGCGGACCGTGCTCACGCCGTGCCGCATCGGGCCGTTCGACCAGCCGCGCACCGAGCGCACCGGGCGGTCACGCGTCGTGAACACCAGGGCGTGCCCCTGGAGCAGCGTCGTCGAGTGGCCGCGCGACTGGGCGCGCGCCCGCTGCTCGGTCATCAGGAACTCGCCGCCGGTGAAGTCGCGGCCCGGCTCGTCAAGCCCGATCACCACCTGCAACGGGAAGACCAACTCGCCGTAGATGTCGCGGTGCAGCGCGTTCCAGTCGCCGGGCCCGTAGCGCAGCAGGATCGGTGTCGGCCGCTTCTGGCCCGCCGCATGGCACCGGTCGAGCCAGTCGTCGAGGGTGTCCGGCCACGGCGCGTCCCGGTTCATGCGCCGCGCCCACTCCCGTGCGACGGGCAGCAGCCGCGGATAGAACGCCGCACGCAGCTCCTGTACGAGCTCGGGCAGCGGATGGTCGAAGTAGCGGTACTGGCCGCGGCCGAACCGGTAGCGCTCCATGTCGATCGTCGACCGGAACCGGTGCACGTCGTCGTAGAGCGCGGCGACGGACCGGCACTCGTCGGCGGTGAGCACCGGCTCAGGTGTGAGGGCATGGCCGAACGCGTCGAGCTCCGCACCCAGCGCGGCCCAGTCGAGGGCCTCCACGCGGGCGTGCGGGGCGGTGGTGGTGCTGGTCGTGCTGGTCATCGCGGTGCGTCTCCGTACGTGGGCGGTAGCGGCCACGACCCAGCCTTGTCGGCCCCGGCCCGGTGTGCTGGCGGCAATCGGACGCGGTGTTCGGTGCGGTAATGTGGCCGCTCCGTGCAGCACCGCGAGGGAACGAGGAGGTGAGTCCGATCACCGTTGTGTCAGGTCGGGAGCTCCCTTCTCGCGCCGTACGCCCCGCCCGCTCGCGCTGAGCGAGGCCGCGGCCGTCCGGTGACCGGGAGCCCCCTCGGCATCCCGAGAGGCCACCCCTTATGCCGCTTTCCCCGTCGACCGGATCCCCCCTCCCACTCGACCCCACCTCCGTGGTCGAGTCGCTGCGCGCCGCCGGCTGCGTCTTCGCCGAGGACGAGGCGCACATCCTGCTGTCCACCGCCCGCGACGCCGCCGACCTCGCGGCCATGACCGAGCGCCGCGCGAGCGGACTGCCGCTGGAGCACGTCGTCGGCTGGGCCGAGTTCTGCGGGCTGCGGGTCACCGTCGACCCCACCGTCTTCGTGCCGCGCCGCCGCACCGAGTTCCTGGCCCGACAGGCCTACGCCCACACGCCGCCCGGCGCCGTCGTCGTCGACCTGTGCTGCGGCACGGGAGCCGTGGCCGCCGTTCTCGCAGGCCGCCGCCCCACCAGGCTGCACGCGGCCGACCTCGACCCCGCGGCCGTGGACTGCGCCCGCCACAACCTCGCCCCGCTCGGCGGCGAGGTCCACGAAGGCGACCTATACGCGCCGCTGCCCGCCGACCTCAAGGGCCGCGTCGACACCCTGGTGGCGAACGGGCCCTACGTCCCCACGGGCGACGTCCCGCTGCTCCCGCCCGAGGCCCGCGACCACGAGCGGCGCCTCGCCCTCGACGGCGGGCACGACGGCCTCGACGTACTGCGCAGGGTCGCGGGCGAGGCCCCGGACTGGCTCGCGCCCGGCGGACACCTCTTCGTCGAGACGAGCGAGCGGCAGGCCGCCGCGGCGCAGGCGGCCGTACGCTCGGCCGGCCTGCACGCGCGCGTGGTCGCGAACGAGGACCTGTACGCCACGATCGTCGTCGGCACGCGCCCATCCTGACCTCGGGGTTTGACCCCGCGCGGCGTCGGTACCCGGAAGATCCGGACACCGGCGACGTAGAGGGAGCAGCCACCATGACCGACACGCCTCCCGTCCAGGGCTTCGCCCCCACCGTGGTGGGCGTGGCCCTCAGCGACTGCACACCACAGGACGCCGACGCGGTCCTGCGCGTGCTGTCCACGGCCTTCCCATCGGACCGCACGCCGACCGAGCGCCCCGACGGCGACGCGACGGTCTGGCTCACCACGGTGGACGCCGCGTCCAAGGCGGCGCCCAGCGAAGCGAGGGCCCTGTCCGACACGGCTCTGTCCGACACCGTCTCCGCGGACATCCAGGGCGGCCACGAGGCCCTGGACCACGTCCGCGCGGCCCTGTCGGACGCGTTCACCGTCACCGACGCGACCGCAGCCTCCGGAGACCAGGAAGAGGAGCTTCATCTGCGTCTGTCGACGCGGCCCTGAGCGGGGAATTCGGCGCGGGGCGGCGGATGTTCGTCATGGAGATCGCACCCAGGACAGCCCGCCCGTGTGAAAGGCTCTGCCCCCATGACGAACACCGCGCCCACCCCGGCCCCCGAAGTGCTGCACTACACCGCGTTCTCGACGACCCCGGACGGCGGCAACGGCGCCGGGGTCGTGCTCGACGCGGCCGGGCTCGGCGACCAGCAGATGGTCGGGATCGCCGCCGAACTCGGCTACTCCGAGTCCGCGTTCCTCACGCCGGGGCCCGACGCGGACGACAAGCGGTCCTTCACGCTGCGGTACTTCAGCCCCAAGGCGGAGGTCGACTTCTGCGGCCACGCCACCGTCGCCGCCGCGGTCGCACTCGGCGAGCAATTCGGCACAGGTGACTTTGACTTCCACACCGCCGCGGGACGCGTGCCGGTCGTCGTCCGCCGCGAGGACGGCGTCCTCAAGGCCACACTCACCAGCGTGGAACCCCGCGTGCACGACGCCGCCCCTGAGGACGTGGCCGAAGCACTCGCCGCGCTGCGCTGGCAGACCGGCGACCTGGACGCCGCCCTGCCGCCGAGGATCGCCTACGCGGGCGTGCGCCACCTGGTCCTCGCGGCCGCCACCCGTGACCGACTGGCCGATCTGGACTACGACTTCGACGCCCTGCTGACGCTCATGCGCCGACTCGACCTGACGACCGTGCAACTGGTGTGGCGCGAGAACGCCACCACCTTCCACGTGCGCGACCCCTTCCCGGTCGGCGGCGTCGTGGAGGACGCCGCCACCGGCGCCGCGGCCGCCGCCTTCGGCGCGTACGCCCGCGAACTGGGCCTCGTCCCCGACGACGCGCACCTGACGCTGCATCAGGGCCACGACATGGGCCGCCCGTCACTGCTGGAGGTCGACGTGCGCGCGGGAGACCCGCGAGTGCGGGTGTCGGGCGCGGCGGTCCGCATCCAGGCCGACATGACCTAGAAGCCCGCCAGCACTACATCCAGCCGGCAAGCCCCTCGGGCGAGAGGGCGTGGGCTGCCGCCAGGCGGCCTCCGCCCAACAGCCCCGCCTCCGGGCCCAGCACGGTCGTCTCGATCGACAGGCTGCGCGTGGACTGGGGGAGGGCGCGCTCGTAGACGACGGCGCGAATGCCCGCGAGGAGATCGTCGCCGAGGGTGGCCAGGGCGCCGCCGATGACGATCGCGTCCGGGTTCGCGAAGCAGACCAGCGCCGCGAGGACTTCGCCCAGCCGCTCCGCCGACTCCCGTACGGCGCGCAGCGCATGCGCGTCGCCCCGTTCCGCCAGGCGGATCACATCCTCCGTGCTGTGCGCCGTGACGCCCTCCTCGGTGAGCCGGGTGACCAGCGCCTGGCCGCCGACGACCGTGCCCAGGCACCCCGTATTGCCGCAGGCGTGGCAGTGCAGGTCCTGGTAGCCGGTGCCGGGGAGGCGGGTGTGGCAGATCTCCCCGGAGAAGCCGTTGGCCCCGCGGTGCAGGCGGCCCTCGGCGACGAAGGCGCTGCCAAGGCCGCTGCCGAGCTTGAGGTACAGCAGGTGGTCGATCGGTGTGGGACGTCGGTGGTACTCGGCGAGTGCCATCAGGTTGGCGTCGTTCTCCACGAGGACGGGCGCGGCGCACAGGTCCTGGAACGCCTGGGCGACGGGGAAGCCCTCCCAGCCGGGGAGCTTGATCGAGTGGCGGGGGGTGGCGTCGGCCGCGTCCACTTGTCCCGGGACGCCCACGGTGATGGCGCGTACCTCCTCCCAGCCGCGACCGAGTGCCTCCAACTGCGCGGCGAGCGCGTCGCGTATGGCGCTCATGGCCGCGCCGGGGCCCGCCGCGGGGTCGAGCTCCACGGGGTCGGCGGCCAGCACCTGCGCTCTCGCGTCGAGTACGCCCGCGGTGCAGTGCTCGCCGCCGATGTCCACCGCCAGCACCACGCCGACCGCCTCGGTCAGAGCGATCTCCACCGCGGGCCGGCCGCCCGTGGAGGCGCCGGTCTGACCGGTGATCAGTCCGCGGCGGCCGAGGGAGTCCAGGCGCTTGGTGACGGTGGCGCGTGACAGGCCCGTGTGCCGGGCGAGGCCTGCTTTGGAAATGGCCTGCCCGCCGGCGACGAGCGTGAGCAGCTCGCTGTACTCCCGTATGCCGGACGCCACCGCGCTGTCCATGCCTGCCATGTGCCGCCCCCGATTCATCCTCGTTCGATACGGGTCACCATACGGCGCTGGAACGCGATGACTTCTGTCGGGTCGTGCCTGATGTCGGCGAGGTTTCGTCGAAGTTGGTGGAAGTTCTGCCTTGAATTGGCGATCGGCGGCCGCTGATAGTGATGCGATCACCCTCCCGATCACCGCACTTGGAGGCCCTGCATGCATCCGACACCCCCTCCCCGCCCGGAGTTCGGCGTCGACTTGATCACCTTCTACAACCCCGCGTTCTGGGGGCTGTCGAGCGAGGCCGAACTGAACGCCTACGCCGCCGCGAAGCCGGAGGCCGTGTGGGAGAAGATCCTCAACGGCTGCGCAGCCGCGGGCATTTCGGTCCTGGAGATAACCTTCGGCGCCGCCGACTGGCACAGCGTGCTGCGCGCCTTCGGCTCCGCCGCCGCGTTCAAGAAGGAACTGGACAGCCGTGGGATGCGCCTCAAGAGCGGCTTCTTCCCCTCCGGCAGCTGGGACGTCGAGCTCGACCGCGCTCAGATCGCCGAATCGGCCGCCTCCTACGCGCGCTTCATCCGTGAAGCGGGAGGCGACACCCTCGTCGCCTCACCGCCCATGCGGCGCACCTGGAACGCCCGCCCGGTGCGGTTCAACGACTTCGACGCGCTCAAGACCATCGCCGACCTCGCCCACGTCGTCGGCTTCGCGGCCCTCGAAGAGGGTGTGCAGACCGCCCTGCACACCGAGGCGCACTCCACCTTCTGCACCGCGCGGGACGTCGACCTGCTGCTGACCCTCACCGACCCGCTGTACGTCGGTTTCTGCCCGGACACCGGGCATCTCACCTTGTCGGGCGCCGAGCCCAGCCTCGTCACGTCCCGGCACCGCGACCGCGTGATGCTCGCGCACTGGAAGGACGCGACCGGGCCCGTGCCCCTGCGCACCGAGATCGACGAGACCATCCACGACCAGCACCGCGAGTACTTCCGGCGGGTCGGTGCGGGGTCCGTCGACTGGTTCGCCTGGGGCCGCCTGATGCGCGAGATGAACGTCACCGAACTCGCCCTGCTCGAACTCGACGCCGTGGCCGACCCGGTCGCCGAGATGACCGCCGCGCGCGAGTACGTCGAGTCGGCCCTGTCCACGGTCTACCCGTGAGGGCGCGTCTGCGCCGGGCCGACCGGCGGCGCGGCCTCCTCACCGGCACGGCACTGGCCCTCGCCTCCCTCCTGACCGGCTGCACCGGAGCGTCGGCCGAGTCCACCGCCGCCAACTCCACCGCTGCCGTCTCCTTCCCCGAGAAGCTGACCTCCGCAGCCGAACGCGCCGCGGCCCGCGCCGCGCACGGCAAGAAGCCCGGCGGCAGCATCGAGATCATCGGTGTCAACGGGGGCACGGAGGGCGCCATCATCGACGCCGCGATCCGGCCTTTCGAGAAGGCCACCGGCATCACGGTCCGCTACCAGGGCTCGGCCGACTCCCAGGCCCTGATCCAGTCCCGCGTCCAGGCCGGCAACCCGCCCGACCTCATCGACGCGGCCAACGCCGGACAGATGCGCCGCTACCAGGCCGAAGGCGAGCTGAAGGACGTCGGCTCCTGGATCGGCGAGGACACGCTGCGCCGCGACTTCAACTCCAGCCTGCTGGACTCCTCCCGCCTGGACGGGAAGGTCTACGGCATCTGGAGCGAAGTCGACAACTTCATGGTCTGGTACAACACCCACCGCTACACCGGCTCCAAGCGCCCCGCCTCCCAGGCCTCTTGGCTGCGCTGGGCGAAGCAGCGCGCGGCGGCGGGCCACACCCCGTTCTGCATGGGCCTCGAGTCGGGCTCGGGGACCGGCTGGCCCGCCGGCAACGTGATCGAGGCCCTCTTCGCCAAGAAGTACGGGGCAGCCAAGCTCCGCGCCTGGTCCGAGGACCGACTGTCCTGGTCCTCGCCCGAAGTGCGGGACGCCTGGGAGACCTTCGGGAAGATCTCCGGCAGCCCGGACATGGTCGCGGGCGGCCCGGTGAACACCCTGGTCACCAATCTCGTGAACTACTCCGACGGGCTCTTCGACCGCCCCGCGCGCTGCGACATGTCGGTCTTCGGGACCTACGCGGCAGGTCTCGCCCGGGTCGCGCACCCGGAGGTCAAGTCGCTCACGGACATGGACTTCTATCCCGTCCCCGCGGCCAGTGCCCGCGCCGCGCGGGCCGAGAACGTCGGAGGTCACCTACTCTCCGCTTTCACCGACTCCCCGCAGACCCGGGCCTTCGCCCGTTACTGGGCGTCGGCCGAGGCGCAGTCCCTACTGGCCTCCTCCGGACAATGGACCGTCGGCAACCAGCGCGTCCCGGCCTCCGTCTACACCGACCCGGCCCTCGCCAAGGCGGCACGCACCCTGCTGGCTCCGAGCAAGCAGCTCGTCGCGGGCCCGTCGTTCACCGCGCTGCCCGGTGTCATGGACGCCTACGACAAGGGCATCGTCAGCTACTTGCAGGACCCCACGCCCGCCACCCTCACCACCGTCCTCGCCGGCCTTGACGCCACCACGCGTGACGCCAGGTAGCCCGCACCCGAAAGCGAGGAGATCACGATGACTCCAGAGTTGATCATGCTGACAGTCGGTGTGGTGGGCGTCCCGCTCCTGCTGATGCTCGTCCTGGGCGGCGGGGAGCTCGCCCTGCGCCGCGCGGCCCCCGTACTGCAGGCCAGGGTGCGCCCCTGGCTGTGGATGGCGCCCATGCTGGTCACCACGGCGGCCATCCTCAGCTACCCGCTGATCCGCACCCTCGTGATGGCCTTTCAGGATGCCGACGGCGCCTCATGGGCCGGGCTGCGCAACTTCACCTGGGCGGTGTCGGACGCGGTCCTGCCCGTGCTGCGCAACAACCTCCTGTGGGCCGTCTGCTTCCCGCTGGTCACCGTGGCCCTCGCACTCGCCGCGGCGGTCATGCTCGACCGGGTGCGCTACGAGCGCCTCGCCCGCACCCTCATCCTGCTGCCCAGCGCGCTGTCCTTCGTCGCGGCAGGCGTGGTCTGGCGGATGCTCTACGAGTACCGGGCACCCGGCGGCACGCAGACGGGCACCTTCAACGCGATCCTCGGCGCGCTCGGCATCGATCCGGTGCCCTGGCTCGTGGACAGGGGCACCGCCAACTTCGCCCTGATGCTGGTCGCCGTCTGGATGAGCCTGGGCGTCGCCACGATGATCCTGTCCGCCGGGGTCAAGGGCGTGCCCGGGGAACTCCTTGAGTCCGCGCGGGTCGACGGCGCCGGCGAGTGGCGGATCTTCTGGCACATCCTGCTGCCGTCCCTGCGCCCGACCGTGCTGGTGGTCCTCACCACCCAAGTGATCTTCGCCCTGAAGATCTTCGACATCGTGTACGTGATGACCAACGGTTCCTTCGGCACGGACGTCGTCGCCAACCGCATGTACACCGAGCTGTTCCTCTCGCGGGACTTCGGGCACGCCGGCGCCATCGCCGTCATCCTGCTCCTGGTCTCGCTGCCCGTCGTGGCTCTGAACATCCGCCAGATGCGCGCCGAAGCGAGGCCCTGACCATGACCGCGACCGCAACTCCATCCGTAGAGACGGCTGCTGTGACAGCGGCCCGTCCACGACGGCGTACCCGCGCCCGGCTGCACCCTGCCAGAATCGCGCTGCACGCCGCCGTCTTCGTGCTGTGCGCCTGCTGGTTCACCCCCGTGCTCGCGTTGCTGTCCTCGTCCTTCCGGCCTGTCGCGGAGATCACCGCGAGCGGCTGGTGGCACGTCTTCCTGCAGCCGCGGCTCACCACCTCCAACTACACCGACGTCTTCGCCACCCTCGGCCTGGGCGACAGCCTGCTGTCCACGGTGGCGATCGCCGTGCCCACCACGCTGGGCACCGTGCTCGTGTCCGCCTTCGGTGCGTACGTCCTGGCCCGCATGCGCTTCCCCGGCCGCCTCACTCTGGCGGCGGCGATGGTCGCGCTGCAGGCCCTGCCGCCGCAACTGACCCTGGTCCCGGTCCTTCAGCTGTTCAACAGCATCGGCATGACCGGCTCCCTCACCTCGATCTGGATCTACCAAGTCGGAAGCACCGTCCCCTTCGGGGTCTTCCTGCTGCGTGGCTTCTTCGCCGACATCCCCGAATCCCTCCTCGAGGCCGCCCGGATCGACGGCGCCTCCGAGTGGCGCATCTTCTGGCAGATAGTGCTCCCCACCTCGGGGCCGATCCTGGCCGCGCTCGCCATCCTGCAGTTCCTGTGGTCCTGGAACGACCTGCTCATCCCGCTGCTCTTCCTGGGCGGAAGCTCGGCGGCGCAACCGCTGACGGTGCAGGTCGCCGGCATGGTGCAGTCCACGGGGGCCGGCGAGAACCTCCTGATCGCCTCCGCGTTCCTGTCGGTCGTGGTGCCCCTGGCGGTCCTGCTGTCCCTGCAGAAGTTCTTCGTACGCGGCATCCTCGGCGGCTCCGTGAAGGGCTGACGGCGCGACGGCGGCAGCCCATCCGTCCCACTTCTCATCAACACCCCAGAACTCCAGAGGAGAAACACCCTTGTCGAGCGACCATCACTTCCTCATCGTCGGCAGCGGCATCATGGGCGCGTGCACGGCCCGGCTGATCCGCGACGCACGGCCGACAGCGCGCATCCTGATGCTCGACGCAGGCCCCGTCCTCGGCTCGACCCCGGGCCAGCACCTCCTCGACATCCAGGACGAGGAGGTCCAGGAGCGCTACCGGGAGAAGACCTCCTCCGGCGTCCAGGGCATGTACGTCGGCGCCCAGGACGTCGCCGAGGACCTGGGCGGCCCCCTCGCCGGGACCGAGCCGGGCATGTACCGGCTGTCCACCTTCGGCCAGGACTCCGCCGCGATGCCGTCCGCCGCACTCGCCTGGAACACCGGCGGCATGGGGATCCACTGGACCGCCGCGACGCCCGCCGCCTGGGGCAGCGAGATACCGGACTTCATCGACCCGGACGAGTGGGCCGCCGACATGGCCACCGCCTCCGCACTGCTGCACGTCAACCCCGACCCGGACGGCGAGTCCGCCCTGCGCACCGCGCTCATCTCCGCCCTGGGCGACGTCTTCGGCGCACAGGCCGCGCCGGGGCGCGAGGTCAAGCCGCTGCCGATGGCCATCAACCCGGACGACAACGGCAACCCGCTCCGTACGGGCCCCAACCGCATCTTCGAACCGATCGCCACAGGCGACGACCCGCACTTCGAACTGCGCACCCGCGCACAGGCGATCCGCCTCCTGCACGAGAACGGAACGGTGCGCGGCGCCCTCGTCCGCGACATCGCCACCGGAGAGGAGTACGAGACGACGGCGGACGCGACCCTCGTCTGCGCGGACGTCTTCCGCACCCCTCAGCTGCTGTTCGCGTCCGGGATCCGCCCGGCCGCGCTGGGCCGCTACCTCAACGAGCACGTCTTCCAGACCGGCCGCGCCGAGGTCGACCCGGAGGCGATCGGCCTGGACGGGGCGGCCCTCGCCGGGGAGGTGGCGGCGGGAGAGTGGCTGCAGGTCCAGTACTGGCTGCCGCACAGCGACAAGGCGCAGCCGTTCAACGGCCAGTTCAGCGGCAGCGCCCGCCTCGACGGACGCGGCCGCATCACCGACTGCTCCACAGGCCTCGGCCTCTACGTCCCGACCGAGATCCAGGAGACGAACCGCGTCGAGTTCTCCGAGACGGACCTCGACGCCACCGGGATGCCCGCCATGCGCATTGTCTTCGACTACACCGACACCGACCGGCAACGCATCGAGGAGGCGCGCAGCGAACAGGAGCGCGCGGGCCGGCGCCTCGGCGGATCCCACCCCGCCACCGAAAGCCTCACCCTCGCCCCCGGAACGTCGCTGCACATGACCGGCACCGCCCGGATGGGGCCCGACAGCGACGGCACCAGCGTCTGCGACCCCCACTCCCGCGTCTGGCACACCGCCAACCTCTACCTGGCGGGCTGCAGCGTCATCCCGACGGCTCTCGCGGCCAACGCCACGCTCACGGGCGTGGTCACCGCGGTCCGCGCAGCCCGCGCGGCACTCGCCGACACGGCCTCGAACTAGGACCTCACAGGGCCCAGTGCTAACCTTCCGGAGGCCGTGCGAGAGAACGAGGAGGTGGTACCCGTGAACGAATCGACATGGGTGCTCTCCTCCGGGGTCACGGTCGGGCGATAGGTCGTCGTCCGGGAGCGCCGTTCATGAGCTCTCCCGAAAGGCACGACCATGCACTTCACTTCAGAACAACGCCTCGACGACGGCGTCGTCGAGCGCGCGTTCACCCTCGGTGACATCCCCGGCATCCTGTGGACGCCCGCTTCCGCGTCGGCCTCCGCGCCGGTCCCGCTGATCCTGCTCGGCCACCCGACACTCGGGCTGCGCAAGATGTACCCCCGGCTCGCGGCCCGGGCCCGGAGTTCCGCGGCGGAGGGCTTCGCCGCGGCCACCATCGAACTCCCCGGCAGCGGTGACCGGCCCCGCCTGGACACCCTGGAGCGGGGACGTGCGGACCTTCGGCGGACCTTGCAGGCCGGCGAGCCGGTCGGCGACGAGATCATCGACGCCGTGATCCTCCCGCTCGTCGAGCAGTCCGTCCCGGAATGGCGGTCCGCCCTCGACGCCCTCCTCGCGCTGCCCGAGATCGGCGGCCCCGTCGCCTACTCGGGAGGGGTGATCTCCATCGGCGTCCGGCTGGCGGCCGTCGAGCCGCGCATCGTGGCGGCCGGTCTCTTCGCCGGGAGCTTCGTGCCCCGCGTCATGTTCGAGGAGGCCCGCCGGGTCACCATCCCACTGCACGTCCTCCTGCAATGGGACGACGAGGGAAACGACCGGCAGGCCGCCCTTGATCTGTTCGACGCCTTCGGCTCCAAGGAGAAGACGCTGCTCGCCAACATGGGCGGACACACGGGCGTCCCGCAGTCCGCGGGGGAGGACGCGGCCCGGTTCTTCGCCCGGCATCTGCGCTAGTCACGTCCCCTACTAGTCACGTCCCGTAGGAGACGTTCACGTCGCGGAACCCCAGGGACCGCAGCAGACCGCGCAGCATGTCCGTCGTGTTCCGCTCGGCGCGCGCCGTGAGTTCACTGTCCCGCGCGGCCTCGCCGATGTGCCGGGCGGCGAGTTGGCGTACCGCCCGCTCGTCGCCCGGGTTGTCGGAGAAGAGGTCCCCGAGCCGGTCGAGCAGGCCGCGCTGCTTCGCCACGGCGTACGAGCGGTCCGTGTCGAGCACGGGAGCCGCGAGCCGGGCGTGCGGCAGGTGCAGCGTCGCGGACGTGCGGTCGTCGTTCACCCGCACGTCGCCGGAGCCGATCCCGCCCAGGTTCACGTACGCGTCGACCGTGCCCGCGCCGATGTACAGCGTGCGCGTGCCCTGGATGGCGTCCGGCAGATACTTGGAGTCCTTGTCCAGGTCGACCACCACCTGGTAGTTCCCGGCTGCGGCGTCGTAACGGCTCAGGTCACGCACGGACTTGAGCAGCGCGGGCCCCGAGCGGTCGTGCGTCTCGGTGCCGAACAGGTCGTCGAGGCGGTGCACCATGCTCAGCCCGGCGAACACGATCGCGAGCACGACGAGCAGCGCCACCGCCGCCTTCGTCCACAGGGGCGCCCGCGCGGCCCTCGCCCACCGGGGCAATACGGTCCTCGGCGTCATGGGGGACCTCCTTCCCATGACTACGGATGCCACGGGGAGCGCTGATCACTCCCTTTCAACAAGCCGCGAAACGCCGTACGTACCGTTTCTGCCACGGCGTCTCGACCGCCCCACGCGCATAGTGCTCGCGTACGTAGGCGACGGCCCCGCCGACCGGTACTCCGTCCAGCACCGCTAGACACGCGAGCGCCGTCCCCGTACGACCGCGCCCGCCCATGCACGCCACTTCGACCCGCTCGTCCGCGCAGCGCCGCCACGCCTCGGCGAGCACCGCACGCGCGCGTGCACGGTCGGCGGGCAGCCGGAAGTCGGGCCAGCGCAGCCACGTCGACTCCCAGTCCGTGGGCGGGGGTTCAGCGCCCAGGAGGTAGATGCCGTACGCCGGTGGGGGACCGGCGGGCAGCGGATCGCGCAGCCCCCTGCCGCGCACGAGCCGCCCCGACGGCAACCGCAGCACACCCGGCGCCCTGGCCTCCCACGTCACCGCGCGTCCTTTGCGGCAGACAGCAGGAACGCCGCCATCCTGCGCGCCCGCCCGAACGCGTCCGGGAACACATCCAGGCCGTCCGAGACCAGCGCGCCCTCGTGCAGCAGCATCAGGGAACGCCCCAACTCTCTTGCGGAGTCCGGCGCCACGTCCCCCGCGAGCCGGGTGAACAGCTCCAGCATCCACCGCTTCTGACCGGTGATCACCGCGTACGCGGGGTGCGCGGGGTCGCTGATCTCCGCGTGCGCGTTGACCATGCTGCAGCCCTTGCCGCTGTTGGCGCTCATCCACTCCTGCGACGCGTCGAAGACGGCCAGTACCCGGTCGGTGGGGGAGAGTTCGGCGTCGTCGTGGTGGTGGGCGAGGTAGGTGCGCCAGCGGGCGTCGCGGGTCGCCAGGTAGTCCACGACGATCTGTTCCTTGGAGCCGAAGCGGTCGTACAGCGTCTTCTTCGTGACGCCCGCCTCCGCCGCGATCAGATCCACGCCGACCGCGTGGATGCCGCGCTCGTAGAACAGCCGCGAGGCGGTCTCCAGAACCTTGCGCGCGGCCGGCGTGAGGTCGGGGCGGTCCGGGTCGACGGCCGGCGGGGCGGGGTTCGTCGTCGTACGCATGCCTCAAGACTATACCGATCTGTATAGTGGTGCCAGGTATACCGATCTGTATAGCTCTTTCCCTGAACCCGATCACGCGAGGCGGTGGCCGCGCCATGAACGTTCTTCTGTCCATCGGATTCGTCCTGACCTGGAGCTCCGGCTTCATCGGGGCCAAGCTCGGCGCCGGCGAGGCGAGCGCCGTGACCACACTGATGTGGCGGTTCCTGCCGCTGGCGCTCGTCCTGGGCGCCGTGGCGGTGGTGGCCGGCCGGAAGCGGTGGCGCGGGCTCGGCGGTCGCGTCATCGGACGGCAGGCCGTCATCGGCGCCCTCTCGCAGAGCGGCTACCTTCTGACCGTCTACTACGCCATCGAGCTCGGCGTCTCCAGCGGCACGACCGCTCTCATCGACGGCACCCAGCCCCTGGTCGCGGGCGCCCTCGCCGGACCGCTGCTGCGGCAGTACGTCACCGCGCGGCAGTGGCTCGGTCTGTGCCTGGGCCTCGCCGGGGTCGTCGTCGTCACCACCGCCGACGCGGGCGCCGTCGGCGGTGTCCCGTGGTGGGCCTACGGTGTCCCGTTCCTCGGCATGCTGTCGCTGGTCGCGGCCACCTTCGTGGAGAGCCGCTCGCGCACCCGCGTCGAGCCGATGGTCGGGCTGACCGTGCACTGCGCCACCAGCGCCGTCGTCTTCACCGGCCTCGCCGTCGCGTTCGGCAAGGCCGCGCCGCCCGCCGCGCCGTCCTTCTGGCTGTCGATCGCCTGGCTCGTCGGCCTGTCGACGTTCGGCGGCTACGGCCTCTACTGGATCGTGCTGCGGCGGGGCGGCCTCACCCAGGTCAACACGCTGATGTTCCTGATGGCGCCCGTCACCGCCGTGTGGGGAGCCCTGATGTTCGGCGAGCCCTTCGGGGTCCGCACCGCGCTGGGACTCGTCCTCGGCCTCGCGGCCGTCGTGGTCGTGCGGCTCGGCACGCGCGCGTACCCGCTACGGGACCGCCGTGACAAGGTGGCGGTTGGGGAGCACGGCCGCGTCGGCCAGCTCCGGGACCTCCACCACGGTGACGCCCGCTGACGCGAGCACCCCGATCCCGTCGGCGCCCGGCACGAACGTGTCCGGTTCCCGCCACGCCGTCACCACGCGGCGCACCCCCGCGTCGACGATCAGCCGGGCGCACGGCTTCGGCCGTGAGGCGCGGCGGGCGCACGGCTCCAGGCTGCTGTAGACGGTGGCCGTGGCGAGGCGCGGGTCGTCGGCGGCGAGCTTGCCGAGCGCGGCCTCCTCGGCGTGCACCACCGGATCCCCGCCTTCGCGCGAGTGACCGCGCGCCAGTTCCGTGCCGTCGTCGGCGACTACCACGGCGCCGACGCTGAACGCGGTCTCCGACGGCGGGCACTCGGCGGCCAGTTCGCAGGCGAGGCGCAGCCAGTGCCGGTCCGCCGCGGTGGCCGTCGCCCCGGGGCCGGGCACGGTCGGCGCGTACCGGGTCACGATCACGTCCCCGACGCGCTCCGTGCCGAGCACCCGCATCCGGCTGCGCGGCCCGCCCGGGTACGAGCCCGGCCCGAACAGGCGCGGCGCGCCCGGCTCGCCGACCACCAACGGCGCGATGGCGAGCCGCAGTTCGTCCGCGAGCCCCAGCTGCAACAACTGCGTGTGCACGCGCGCGCCGCCCTCGACGAGCAGCCGCCGCACACCGCGCGTCCCGAGGTCGTCCAGGAGCGCCGCCCAGTCGAGGTGGGGGCCGAGCACCACCACGTCCGCCGCGCCGCCCACGCGCGTGCGGGCGCGCGAGGCACCCGATTCCGTTGTGTAGACGAGCCGTTCGCAGCCCGTCGTCCAGAACGGGTCACCCGGATCCAGGTCCCCCGAGGCGGTGACCGCCACCTTCAGCGGGTAGGCGGAACGACCGTCGTCGACCCGCTTGGCGCGCCGCTCCGGGGAGTTGACCAGCAGCCGGGGCCGGTCCGCGCGCAGCGTCCCCGCCCCGACGAGGATCGCGTCGCTCGCGGCCCGCACCGCGTCCACCCGGTCGAAGTCCTCCGCGCCGGACAGGAGCAGCCGCTCGGGACCGGTGTCGTCGAGGCATCCGTCGAGCGAGACTGCGGCGGACAACAACACGTGCGGGCGGGACATGGCGACTCCGTGACCGGGCGGGACGTACGCGCAGAGCCTATCGAGACACCGGCGGCGTGCCGTCCCCGAACGGGCGCCCGCCCAGCTTCTCGCGGCCGTGCGGGGTCAGCCAGCCGGACGGGTCGGGACCCAGCGGCACGATCCGCGTGGGGTTGATGCCGGTGTGCACCTGGTAGTAGTGCCGCTTGATGTGGTCGAAGTCGACCGTGTCGCCGAAGCCGGGCGTCTGGAACAGGTCCCGCGCGTACGCCCACAGCACCGGGTCCTCGGCCAGCTTGTTGCGGTTGCACTTGAAGTGGCCGTGGTAGACGGCGTCGAAGCGGACCAGCGTCGTGAACAGGCGGACGTCCGCCTCCGTGATGGTGTCGCCGACGAGATACCGCTGCCCGGCGAGTAGCCGCGCCACCGTGTCGAGCCGCGCGAACACGTCCCCGTACGCCTTCTCGTATGCGTCCTGCTCGCTCGCGAAACCGGCCCGGTACACGCCGTTGTTGACGTCCCGGTAGATGCCGTCCATCACCTCGTCGATCTCGTCGCGCAGCGGCTCCGGGTACAGGTCCGGCGCGCCGGACCTGTGCAGCGCCGTCCACTCGGTCTCCAGGTCCAGCGTCAGCTGCTGGTAGTCGTTGGTGACGAGCTTCCCGGACGGTACGTCGACGATCGCGGGCACGCTCACCCCGCCCGGATACCCGGTCTCCCGCGCGTCGTAGGCCTCACTGAGGTAGCGGATCCCGAGCACCGGGTCGCGGTCGTCCGGGTCGAGCGTGAAGCGCCAACTGCGGTCGTCCTGGATCGGATCGGCGACCGCGAGCGACAGGGCGTCTTCCAGGCCGAGGAGGCGGCGCACCACCAGGGCGCGGCTCGCCCAGGGACAGGCCTTGCTCACGACGAGCCGGTAGCGGCCCGCCTCCACGGGCCAGCCGTCGCGGCCGTCGGCGGTGATCCGGTCGGTGAAATGACTGCGGGACCGTTTGAAGGCCTTCTTGCCGTACGAGGCGTTGCCGGGCACGTGGGTCTCCCTCCGGGGTCGGACACGACCGTGCGCCCCGAGCCTGCCCGAGGAACGGCCCGCACACCACCGTGGCGGAGGCGACTGTCAGTGGCCGATGAGAGGCTTCGGAGTGGGCATTGACCGAGAAGGCAAGGAAGGCGCAGGCATGACGACCACGACCGGCAGCTACCTCACCCTGGACGACGGCCGTCCCGGCGTCCGGTTCACCCGCACGTACGAGAAGCCGATCGACCGCGTCTGGCGCTATGTCACGGACCCGGCCGACCTCGCGCACTGGTTCCCGTCCAAGTTCGAGGCCGGAGAGCTGAGCGCCGGCGCGACGATCCGCTTCTTCGACGACCCGCACATGCCGGAATCCGTGGGCACGGTCGTCGCGGCCGAACCCCCGCGCCACTTCTCCTTCACGTGGGGAGGCGACGAGCTTCAGTACGACCTCGAGGAGCGCGGTGACGGCGGCACCCATCTGACGCTCACGAACGTGCTGGAAAGCGTGGACGCGGCAGCGCGCAACGCCGCGGGCTGGGAGATCTGCCTGCTGGCCCTCGACGCGGCAGACCGCGGTGAGGCCCTGTCCGAGGACCACACGGGAGCGACGCCCGCGTGGAAGGAGCTGTACGAGGCCTACACGGCGGCCGGCTTCCCGTCCGGCGCGCCCGTGCCGGGCATGGACGAGGAGTCCTGAGGCGCCCGCACCGCGTGTGCGCACGGTCACTGTCTGAATAGCGGGATCCCACGAACGGGCGCAAAATCGGACGCATGTCCTTTATGTCCGCGAGTGTGACGTGGCTCGGACTCGGCCTCACGGTCGGTACCGCGGGACTGGTGACCTACGGTCTTGCGACGCTGCCGTGCGGGGCTTCGGTCCGGCAGGAGGAAGCCGAGGCGGTCTGCCGCCCGGCCAGGAGGACGGCGCTCGCCCTCGGTGCGCTCGGCATCGCGGCCTTCGTCGTCGGGACGGTGTTCCTGTTTCTGGACGTGACGAACTTCGGCTGAGCCCGGCCGGAGAACGAGTGAAGGAGTACTGCATGACCAGCGGTCAGCACACGATCATCGCCCCCGTCCGGGACCTCGCCGCCGCGAAGGCCGTCTATACGAAGCTGCTCGGTGTCGAGCCGTCCTCGGACGAGGCGTACTACGTGGGCTACGACGTGGCGGGACAGCACTTCGGCCTGAATCCGAACGGGCACCAGCAGGGAATGACCGGTCCCGTGGGCTACTGGACGGTCGATGACATCCAGGGGACCGTCAAGTCCCTCGTGGAGTCCGGCGCCGAGGTCGTCCAGGACGTCACGGAGGTCGGCCCCGGCCGACGGATCGCATCCCTCAAGGACGCTGACGGGAACGTCTTCGGCGTGCTCCAGGACAGCTGACCGCCACGACCAGGAGTGGCACGCACACGAGCGGCGCGACCACGAGCGGTGGGGGCCGCGGCCCGAAGGCCACGACCCCCACCCGATCCCGGTGCTACTGGTCACCGCCCCCGTAGGGACGCGTGATCACTTCCATGCCGTGGTGCGCGGGGTCCATGAAGTACACGCCACGGCCCCCGTCGTTGTGGTTGATCTCGCCCGGTTGCTTGCGGTGCGGATCCGCGTAGTACGTGAGCCCCGCGTCCTTGATCCGTCCGAAGATCCCGTCGAACTCCTCCTCGGTGACGAGGAACGCATAGTGCTGCGTGACGATGGACGCGGCGGGGACTGTCGCGAAGTCCAGGGTCACGCCGTTGCTGAGGACGAGCGGGATGAACGGGCCCCATTCATCACCCACTTCGAGCCCCAGGATGTGCGCGAGGAACTCCGCGGACTCCCGGTTGTCCCGTGAGTGAACGATGGTGTGATTGAGCTGAACCGCCATGGTGGATTGCCTCCAGAAGGCAACTCCGGCACCTCCATGCCTCACCCGGTCGGTGACCGGCACGCGATGCTGCCGTGGATCTTAGACATGAGGTGGCGCTCGGGGCCAGTCCGTTTCCGGCTCCCGTTCCGGCGTCAGTCCAGGACCAGTTCCGGGTCGTACATGTCGAGCCAGAGCGCCAGGTCGAGGGCGCGCTCCAGGCCGCGCCGCGAGGCCTGCGTGATCTGCGGGGCCTCGCGGTGGGCGGCGACGGCGAGCCGCTCCCGGTCGACGATCTCGAAGACCCGGTGCGAGGGCTTCGCGAGCAGTTCCTTCGCGTGTTCCTGCAGCGCGACCGCGTACTTCGGGTCCTGCGTCGACGGGTAGGGGCTCTTCACCCGGTCGTACACCGACTTCGGCAGCACGTCCGCCGTCGCCTCGCGCAGCAGGCTCTTCTCGCGTCCGTCGAACGACTTCAGCGCCCACGGCGTGTTGTAGACGTACTCGACGAGCCGGTGGTCGCAGAACGGGACGCGCACCTCGAGGCCCACCGCCATGCTCGCCCGGTCCTTGCGGTCGAGCAGGACCCGCACGAAGCGGGTCAGGTGCAGATAGCAGATGCGGCGCATCCGGTACTCGAAGTCGCTCTCGCCCTCCAGACGCTGGATGTCGCGTACGGCCTCGGCGTAACTGTCGGCGGTGTACCCCTCCAGGTCGAGCCGCTTGGTGAGCTCGGGCCTGATCACGTCCGAGTCGTCACCGATGTGCTTGCCCATGCTCACCAGCCACGGGAACGCCTCCGCGTTGCGGGCTTCCTCGTCGAAGAACTGGAGGTAACCGCCGAAGACCTCGTCCGCCGACTCGCCGGACAGGGCGACCGTCGACTGCTCGCGGATCGCCTTGAACAGCAGGTACAGGGAGGCGTCCATGTCGCCGAGCCCGGCGGGGATGTCGCGTGCGCGGATGACGCGGGCGCGCACCTCGGGGTCGGCGAGCGCGTTCGAGTCGAGCACGATGTCCTGGTGGTCGGTGCCCGAGGCCCGCGCCACATCGTGCACGAAGGGGGTGTCGGGCGTGCCGCGCAGCTCGTCGGCGACGAAGTTCTCGGCCTGTCCGAGGAAGTCGACGGCGAAGCTGCGCACCGTCTCGTTCTTCCCGGCCAGCTGGTTGGCCGCGATCGCCGTCATCGCGGAGGAGTCGAGGCCGCCCGACAGGAGCGTGCAGCGCGGCACGTCCGAGACGAGCTGACGGCGCACGATGTCGTCGAGCAGCTCGCGCACCTTGGCGATGGTCGTTTCCTGGTCGTCGGTGTGCGGCTTCGTCTCCAGCGTCCAGTACGCGCGCTGCCGCAGTCCGGAACGGTCGACGGTGACGACGGTGCCCGGTTCCACCTCGTTCATCCCGTCCCACACGGCATGACCGGGAGTCTTCACGAACGTGAACAACTCGCGCAGGCCGTCCAGCGTGACACGGCGCGCGGCGAGCGGGTTGGCGAGGATCGCCTTGGGCTCGGAGCCGAACAGTACGCCGTCCGGGGTCTCGTAGAAGTAGAAGGGCTTGATGCCCATCCGGTCGCGGATCATGACGAGCTTGTCGGTGCGGCCGTCCCAGATGGCGAACGCGTACATGCCGTTGAGCCGCTCGGGCAGGTCCTCACCCCACTCGAGGTAGCCGTGCAGCACCACCTCGGTGTCGGAGTCCGTGCGGAACTCGTGCCCGAGGCCCGCCAGTTCGGCGCGGAGCTCGGTGTAGTTGTACGTCTCTCCCGAGTACACCAGGGCGACGTTCCCGCTCGGTGTCTCGACGGTCATGGGCTGCCGGCCGCCCGGCAGGTCGATGATGGCGAGCCTGCGGTGACCGAGGGCGGCGGGGCCCTCGATCCAGGTGCCGCGGTCGTCCGGACCGCGGCACTCCATGGTCTGGGTCATCGCATCCACTGTCTCGGCCGAGGCCCGCAGGTCACGGTCGAAGGAGACCCAGCCGGTGATGCCACACATAGCGCTTCCTCCTGCTCGCCGTACGGCCGCGCACAACCGGGTGAACAAGTTGTACACGGCATCTATGTTTCGAGCGTGTGTCATGGAGGCGGGGCGGGTCAATGCGTTCGTAACCTCCCGAAGGTGGCCGACCGAGCGGTTTCAGCCGCCGGTCGGGGCGTCAACCGGAATGATTCCCTTCGCAAATCCCTTGCGGCGGGGGCCTCCTGGAGAAAGTTGCCTTGGGCGACCAGAGTGATCCGGCCACAGGCAAAGATTTGATCAATCCTGCCGGGAACCCGCTGTCGTCTCAGTCAGCGATCCGTCGAACGTCGCCGCCGCGAGTCCGAACGACAGCGTCATGCCGATCCCGGACGTCACCGACAGCGCCCTTACGCCCGGCGCCAGTTCGCGTACGAGGAGCGGCCCGCGGCCGCTGCTGGCGTACACGCCCTGCCAGCGTTCGGTGACCCGCACCGAGGGGACGCCCAGGACGCGGGAGGCCTCGCGCAGCAGCAGCTCCGTCGTCGCCTCGTCCTGGAACGGGATCTCCGTCGCGTCGTACGCGTGCGAGTCGCCGACCAGGGCCGTGCCGTCGGGCAGCCGCGTGAACATCACGTTGGCGACCACGTCCAGCAACTCGGGGCTGTGTGCGGTGACTTCGGCGCGCAGGCGGTCGGCCGACGGCATCGCGGTGAAACCGTCGTAGCGCAGCATCGAGGTCGCGGTGAGGACCGCCGAGTCCGTGCGGAAGGCGTCGGGCGCGGCGACCCGGGCCATCGACAGGCGGCACCGTTCGATGCCGTGCGCCTCGGCCTCCGCCGGATACAGGCGGTCCAGGTCGTGGCCGACGCAGAGCAGGATCCGGTCGCCGTGCACCGGGCCGCGGCTGGTGTGCACCGTGCCGGACTCGACGCCGACCACGTTCGTGCCCCAGGAGACCGTCACACCGGGCTGCTCGGCGAGCCACTGGGCGAGCCGCGGCGCCGCCTCGCGCGGGTCGACGCGCAGGTCCGCGGGGAGCAGCGCGCCGCCGGCCAGGTCGGCGTGGTCCCCGGCGGACCGGCCGAGCTCCTCGCCCACCTCGTCGCGCGTGCGCAGCCGCACCGCGTCCGTGCCGCGCTCGTCCCGCAGCTCCTCAAGGACCGCCAGCTCGGTCTCCGACCGGGCGACCACGAGCGCGCCCGCCTCCGGCGCCCACAGTCCGGCCGACTTGGCGGCGTCCAGCCAGCCGGAGCGCGAGCGCAGCGCGAGGTCGAGGAGTTCGCCGCGCTGTGCCGTGACGCAGCAGTGGCCGAAGTTGCGCACGGAGGCGCCCACCGGCCGCCGGTCCCGCTCGACCACCGTGACGCTGAGGCCCCGGCGCACCGCCTCGAAGGCGTGGGCGAGGCCGACGATGCCGGCGCCGACCACGACGAGGTCGCTGCGGTCGCGGGGGAGGGCGGTGGATGGCGCTGATGCGTTGTTCATGACACCAAGCCTGCGGACGGTCTGCCGTCACCCGCAAGGGTTGTCTATACAAGTTTCCTCGTTGTTTACCAGCTGTGCGCCGGATCTGCCCTTGCCCAGCTCGTCGCCGAACTGCGACACTCGACTTGTGAAGACAAGTAGTGACGAGGGGCCGCTGCACCAGCGGCTCGGCGCCGAGTTCCGGCGACGCATCGAGTCGGGGGAGTGGCCCGAGGGGGCGCCCGTGCCGAGCGAGGCACAGCTGTGCGAGGAGTTCGGGACCTCGCGCGGCCCCGTGCGGCAGGCGCTCGCGCAGCTGCGGGCGGACGGTCATCTGGTCGGCGGGCGCGGCAAGCCGCCCGTCGCCCGCAGGGTCACGCCCTCGCAGCCGTTCGCCTCGCTGATGTCGTTCACGCAGTGGGCCGAGTCGATCGCGCGGACCCCCGGCCAGCACACCGTGGAGGTGGCCCGGCGTCGCGCGAGCCCCGAGGCCGCCGCGCGCCTGGGTCTCGACGAGGGGGCGCCGGGCGTCGACCTCGTCCGCCTGCGTCATCTCGACGGGGTGCCCGCGATGGTCGAGCGGTCCACGTTCGTCCTCGACGTCGGCCTGCACCTGTTCGCGTTCGACCCGGACGAGGGCTCGGTCTACGACGCCCTCACCTCGTGCGGAGTCGACCTGCACCGTGCGCGGCACACCATCGACGCCGTCGCCGCGGACGCCCAGGACGCCGAGCTCCTCGGCGTCGATCCCGGCCAACCCCTGCTCCGCGTACGGAGGTTGGCCCACACCGGCGACGGCAGGCCCGTCGAGTACGCGGACGACCGCTATTTGCCGTCCATGGCCACGTTCACCATCGAGAACACCATGGACGGTCGCACCGTCGCGGCCCGCGGCGGCACCGCAGAAACCCGCACCACACGTGAGGAAGCCCAGTGATCGAACTCGCCGTCTTCGACATGGCAGGCACCACCATCGACGAGCACGGGGCCGTATACGACGCGTTGCGGCACGCCGTCGAGTCCACCGGCGTCCGCGTCGACCCGGCCGACCTCCAGACCTGGATGGGCACCGACAAGCGCGAGGCCATCGCCGCGCTCGTCCGCATCGGCGGCGGCGCCCCCGACGCGGAGCTGGTCGAGCGACAGTACGAGACGTTCCGCGCCTATCTGCGCGAGAGCTACGCGAAGCAGCCGCCGGAGCCGATAGCCCACGCCGACAAGGCACTTGAAGAGCTGCGCGCCCGCGGCATCAAGGTCGCCCTCACCACAGGATTCAGCGCGGACGTGGCGCTTCCCCTGCTCGACTCGCTCGGCTGGTCCACCGGCGAGGGCGGCAACCTCGACGCCGTCGTCACCTCCGACGAGGTGCCGCGCGGCCGCCCCGCCCCCTACATGATCCAGCGCGCGATGGAGAAGACCGGGACGGTCGACGTGCGGGGGGTCCTCGTGGCCGGCGACACGGTCGTCGACCTGGAGGCCGGGTTCAACGCGGGCGCGGCGGTCGTGGTCGGCGTGCTCACGGGCCAGCTCACCCGTGAGCAACTCGAAGCCCACCCGCACACCTACGTCCTCGACGGCGTCGCCGACCTCCCCGGCATCCCGGAGACCGCCCCCGTCAGCTGAGGGCCGCGTCCACGATCGCCTGTGCCTCGCTCTGTACCTGGGCGAGGTGTTCGGCGCCGTGGAAGGACTCGGCGTAGATCTTGTAGACGTCCTCCGTGCCGCTGGGCCGGGCCGCGAACCAGGCGTTCTCCGTGGTGACCTTGACGCCGCCGATGGCCGCGCCGTTGCCCGGCGCCTCGGTGAGCCGGGCCGTGATCGGCTCGCCCGCGAGGGTGTCGGCGGTGATCGCGTCGCCGGTCAGCTTCGCGAGTCGGGCCTTCTGCTCCTTCGTCGCCTTGGCGTCGATGCGTGCGTACGCGGCGCCCGACGCGCCGTGTTCGGCGGCGAGTTCGGCGTAGTACGCGGAAGGCGTCTTCCCGGTGACGGCGGTGATCTCGGCGGCCAACAGGGCAAGCAGAATGCCGTCCTTGTCGGTGGTCCACACGCTGCCGTCCTTGCGGACGAAGCTCGCGCCCGCGCTCTCCTCGCCGCCGAACGCGACCGAGCCGTCGACCAGGCCCGGCACGAACCACTTGAACCCGACGGGGACTTCGACGAGTTCGCGGCCGAGGGTGGCGGCGATCCGGTCGATGACGGCGGACGACACGAGCGTCTTGCCGATGGCCGCCGACGCCGACCACTGCGGCCGGTGGCTGAACAGGTAGTGGATGGCGACGGCCAGATAGTGGTTCGGGTTCATCAGGCCCGCGTCCGGGGTGACGATGCCGTGCCGGTCGGCGTCGGCGTCGTTGCCGGTCAGCAGGTCGAAGTCGTGGCGCCGGGCCAGCACCGAGGCCATCGCGGGCGCCGACGACGGGTCCATCCGGATCTTGCCGTCCCAGTCGAGCGTCATGAAACGCCACGTCGGATCGGTCTCCGGGTTCACCACGGTCAGGTCCAGCCCGTACCGTTCGGCGATCCGCGCCCAGTAGTGCACGCTCGCGCCGCCCAGCGGATCGGCGCCAACCCGCACACCGGAGGCGCGGATGGCGTCGATGTCGATGATGTCCTTGAGGTCCTCGACGTAGGCCTCACGGAAGTCGTACGGCTCCCAGGCCGCCTTGTCGACCGAGCGCGGCACCCAACTGCTGTCCTCCAGTAGTTCGTTGGCGCGCTCGGCGATCCATGACGTGGTCGTCGAGTCGGCGGGGCCGCCGTGCGGGGGGTTGTACTTGAAGCCGCCGTCACGGGGCGGGTTGTGGCTCGGCGTGATGACGATGCCGTCGGCGCGGTCGGCCGCGTCGCCGGCCTTCCCGCGGTTCCAGCGCAGGATCGCGTGGCTGAGCGCGGGCGTCGGCACGAAGTCCTCGTGCGCGTCGGCCAGCACCCGCACGCCGTGCGCCGCGAGAACGCCGAGGGCGGTCTTCAGGGCGGGATGCGACAGGGCGTGCGTGTCGGGGCCGATGAAGAGGGGGCCGGTAATGCCCTCCGCGGCGCGGTGCTCGACGATCGCCTGGGTGATCGCGGCGATGTGCTTCTCGTTGAAGGCTCCGTCGAGACTGGAGCCGCGATGGCCACTCGTGCCGAAGACGACGCGCTGCTCGGGGCGCGTGACGTCGGGCTCGCGCGTGTAATACGCCTCGATCAGCTCGTCGATGTCGACGAGATCGCCCGGCAGGGCGGGGGTTCCTGAGCGCTCAGCAGTCATGGAAGCAGTCTCCCACCTGCGCCTATGAAGAAAAGTGGGCGGCACAGGCGGGAGACGGGTTCCGGCCCCCTTTCGCGGGAGGCGCTCAGTCCTCCCCGGACTCCTGCTGGTTCTTCACGATCTCCGAGAGAACCGCGAGGACCTGCGACTCCGCCTGGTCCTTCCCGATGCCGAGGCCGGTGAGCAGCCCCGAGCCGTTCTCGTGCTCCAGGAGGGCGAGCAGGATGTGCTCGGTGCCGACGTAGTTGTGGCCGAGGCGCAGCGCCTCTCGGAACGTCAGCTCCAGGGACTTCTTGGCGTCGGCGTCGAACGGGATCAGGGCCGGTACGTCGTCGGACTCCTCCGGCAGTTCGGCCGTCGCGGCCTGCCGCACGGTGTCCAGGAGTACGTCCTGCGCGAGGATCGCCCGGGCCGCGAGGCCCTCCGGCTCGTGCAGCAGGCCGAGCACCAGGTGCGCGGGGGTGATGGTGGCGTTGCTCGCGGCGCGGGCCTCGTTCTGCGCGGAGACGATCACGTTGCGGGCGCGGTCGGTGTAGCGGTTGAAGCCCTGGCTGGGGTCCAGATCGTTCTCGGAGCCCTTGGCCACGAAGCGCTTCTGCGCGGCCTGCCGGGTGACTCCCATGCTCTTGCCGATGTCCGTCCAGGAGGCGCCCGAGCGGCGGGCCTGGTCGACGAAGTGGCCGATGAGGTGATCGGCGATGTCGCCGAGGTGGTCCGCCGCGATGACGGCGTTCTGGAGCTGGTCGAGTGCGTCGGTGTTCGACTTCTTGATGGCGTCGATCAGGTCGTCGAGACGAATGGAAGGTGTGGTGCCGCCGGAATTGGTCATGATGCAACCGTAGGTTGACAGCGCCCGACTGTCAACCCAACGTTGACACCTGTCCGGTCCGGCTCACACCAGCGGCGGATTCAACTGCCGGAACCCGTCCTGCGTCCGATACGGGTAGTACGGATACGGGGCCTTGACCTCGCTCGCCGCGTCCAGCCTCGCCACCTGCTCCGGCGTCAGCTCCCAGCCGATGGCCCCGAGGTTCTGCTTCAACTGCTCCTCGTTGCGCGCCCCGATCAGCACCGTGGACACGGTGGGTCGGCGCAGCAGCCAATTGATGGCGATCTGCGGGATCGCCCTCCCGGTCTCCTCGGCGATCTCGTCCAGCGCGTCCACCACGCGGTACAGGTGCTCGTTCTCGGTGGGCGGCCCGAACTGCGCCGTCCGGTGCAGGCGGCTGTCGTCCGGCAGCGGCCGTCCGCGCCGGATCTTCCCGGTGAGTCGACCCCAGCCGAGCGGGCTCCACACCACGGCGCCCACGCCCTCCTCCTTGGCGAGCGGCATCAACTCCCACTCGTAGTCCCGGCCGACGAGCGAGTAGTACACCTGGTGCGCGACGAACCGCGGCCGCCCGTGCTTGTCGGCCTCGGTGAGCCCCTTCATCAGCTGCCAGCCCGCGTAGTTGGAGACGCCGGTGTAACGGACCTTGCCCGCACGCACCAGGTCGTCGAGCGTGGCCAGCACCTCCTCGACCGGCGTGCTCGCGTCGTAGGCGTGCAGCTGGAACAAGTCGATGTGGTCGGTGTCGAGGCGCCGCAGTGCGGCGTCGACGGACGCGATCAGCCGCGACCGCGACACCCCGGCGTCGTACGGTCCCTCGCCCGTCGGCAGTGCGGCCTTGGTCGAGATGAGCGCCTGGTCGCGCCGCCCCTTGAGCGCCGCGCCGAGCACTTCCTCGGACGCCCCGTCCGAGTACACGTCGGCGGTGTCGAACAACGTGACCCCGTGCTCCAGGCTCAGATCCACCATGCGCCGCGCCTCGTCGATCCCGGCGGTGCCCCACGCGGAGAACAACGGACCCCGCCCGCCGAACGTCCCGGCCCCGAAACTCAGCGCCGGAACCTTCAGGCCGGACGTCCCCAACTGTCGGTACTCCATGACGAACCCCTCGCGCGCTCGGTCGATTGGAAGCTCTGCACGCTCTAACGGGGTAGGTGTCCCGTTAGGGCGTGTCGTGACAGTAGCAGAGAGGGGATTCGTAATGGAACCACAGGCCCTTTAACGGTTCGCAGGCTCGGTCGCAGAGCCCGATCCGGTCAGAAGGTCGCGGTGATGGAGAATTGAACGGGCAGGAACCGCCGCACCACGTCAGGGGAACCAGACCGATGCCCGCTGCCCACGTCACCCTCGCCGACGTCCTGAGCACCGCCGCGCCGGAAGCGACCGGCGCCCTCTGGCGGCTCGACGGAGCGGCCCGCCAACTCGACGCCAACGTCGTCCGCCTGCGCCCTGGTGGAGGCGGCGACGCCTACGTGGAGGCCGAGCTCGACGTGCTCCTCGTCGTCGTCGAAGGTCGCGGCACGCTCCACCGGGCCGGCGTCGACGAGGAAGTGGCGCCCGGCACCCTCGTGTTCGTGCCGCGCGGCGAGCGGCGCGCGGTCAGCGCCGGCGAGGACGGGCTCGTCTACCTCACCGCGCACCGCAGGCGACCCGGCATGGCCATCCGCCGCGCCGAACCGCAGGTGACGGCAGAGGGCGGCGAAGCGCCCTGCCTGCTGCCCCGCGTGTGCGCGTCCTGCGGCCGGGCCGCGGACGACGCCGCCGCCCAGTACTGCGCCCGGTGCGGGGAGCGCCTCCAGGGGTAGCGCGAGCCGCAGTGATCCGGCCTTCCTTGAGTCGAAGGGATCACGCCAGACGGCACGGTCCGCGCCTCGACTCCCGCCGAATCTGCGGGATGCGGCGTCACATCCCCGTAACTTCTCGCCACTGATTCAATACGCGAAGTTACCGAAATCCGGGGGTGCGGGATGAAGTCCGCGGCCGTCCCCGGCAGACTCTGCGGCGCGGCGGCCGCGTACTCGGGCAGCGGTCGCCAGGGGAGGGAGCACCATCGGGGAGTCCGCGGGCGTGGGGCACGCGGACTCCCCGACCCGCCGCCCCGACACCCCGGAAATGCTGCGCGGCACGGAGCCCGCCGCTGGTTACGGTTCCGGCATGGCCGACTACCGCATTGAGACCGTCCGCAACGGCGACCGTGACTGGACCGCCCGCAACGACCGCGGCGCCGAGGTCCGGATCGCCCCCGCCGACAGCGAGGGCGCCCAGCCCTCGTTCACCCCCGTCGAACTGCTCCTCGCCGCGCTCGGCGGCTGCGGCGGCCTCGTCGTCGACCGCACGGCCCGCACCGTGCCGCACGACGAGCTGCGCATCACCGTCGAGTCCGTGTCACGGGCGGAGGACGACGGGCGGGTCGGGGCCGTCCGTGTCTCGTACGAGATCGAGCTGCCCGAGGGTGACAAGGACGCCGCCGAGGCGCTCGAACGCGGCATCCGACTGACCCACGAGAAGTACTGCACGGTCAGCCGCACCGTCGAACACGGCGCGCGCGTCGAGGCGTTGGGCCCCGACGGCACGATGCTCTTCATGGGCGGCTGACCCGGCCGGCCGGTGGCGATGCGTCACCGGCCAGTGCCCTACGGCAGTGCGTGCACCTTCGGACCCACCGCGTTCGACCAGGCGTTGCCCGCCGTCGCGTCCCAGTTCGTGGACCACGTCATCGCGCCGCGCAGCCCCGGGTACGTCTTCGCGGGCTTGAAGGAGCCGCAGCCGGTGCCGCGTGCCAGGCAGTCGAGCGCGTTGTTCACGACCGACGGAGCGACGTAGCCGCTGCCCGCGCCGCGCGTGGACGCCGGCACGCCGAGCCCGACCTGCGACGCGTCGAGGCCGCCCTCCAACTGGATGCAGGCGAGCGCCGTGAGGAAGTCGACGGTGCCCTGGCTGTAGACCTTGCCGTCGCAGCCCAGCATCGAACCGCTGTTGTAGTACTGCATGTTGACGACCGTGAGGATGTCCTTCACGTTCAGCGCCGTCTTGAAGTACTCGCCGGACGTCGACTGCATGTCGATGGTCTGCGGCGCCATCGTCAGGACCAGCTTGCCGCCCGCCTTCGCCGACAACTGGCGCAACGCCTTCGACATGTACGTCGAGTTGAGCCCGTTCTCCAGGTCGATGTCGACGCCGTCGAAGCCGTACTCCCGCATCAGCGCGTACGCGCTGTCCGCGAACGCGGTCGCGGAGGCGTCGCTGTTGACCGAGACGCTGCCCTTCTCACCGCCGACCGACAGGATCACGGACTTGCCCGCGGCGTGCTTCGCCGCGATGTCGGCCTTGAAGTCGGCCGCGGACGCGTAGCCGACCGCGGGATCCAGGTTGAAGGCGATCTGGCCGGGCGTGGTCGTGGCGTCGGCGAACGACACCGCGATGATGTCGTACTGCGACGACACGTCCCGCAGCTTCTGCACCGTCGCGCCGTTGTCGAAGTTCTGCCAGTACCCCGTCAGCGCGTGCTTGGGCACGGAGCCGCCGCCGGGATCGCCACCGGACGCGGCCGTCTTCGCGGTCACCGCCGGCGACTTCGCGGACTCGCCCGCCGCGTTCGTCGCCGTGACCTGGAAGCTGTACGAGGTGTCTGCCGCGAGCCCCGTCACGGTCGTCGAGGCGCCCGTGACGGCCGCGACCTTCGTGCCGTTCCGGTACACGTTGTAGCCGGTGGCGTTCGAGACCGGCGTCCAGGACAGGCCGATCGAGGACGAGGTGGCCGTGCCGGCCGTGAGCCCGCCGGGCACGGCCGGGACCACGACCGGGTCCGTGCCGCCGCCCCCGTCGGGACCGAAGACGCTCACATCGTCGGCGTAGTACGCGCTCTGCCCGTACCAGCCGTGCGTGTACACCGTCACGGACGTCGTGCTCGCGCCGGTCTTGAAGCTCGTCGTCAGCTGCTGCCAGGAGGAGCTGCCCGGTGTCCACGTCGACACATCGGTGGTGCCGGTGCCGCTCGCGCCGAGATAGGCGTAACCGCCCTGCACCCAACTGCTCAGCGAGTAAGTCGAGTTGGGAGCGACCTTGACGGTCTGGCTGCACTGCGCGTTGTCCTGGCCCGACGGGGTGCCCTTGAGGGCCTTCGCGCCGCCGTGCACGGGCGAGGTCACCACGGAGCCGCTGCCCGCCGTGCACGTCCAGTTGCCCAGGTCCGACTCGAAGCCGGCGTTCTTGGCCACGTTGGTGTCGGCGGCCTGCGCGGGGGCGGCGAGCGCGGTGACGCCGAGCGACGCGGCCGCCACGACGGCGAGCACGAGGCCGGGTCTGGGTCTGGGTCTGCGATGGCGTGCACGGTCCACGGGGAGCCTCCTGGGAAGAGGTGGGGATGCTGCGGATGTGAACGGTGGCCACCGCTGTGTGCGCCAAAGTTGGTTCAGACCAATCGAGTTGTCAAGACCTCTGGCACGCACGGGAACGGCGCCGGACGGGAGGTCCGGCGCCGCTGAGGAAGGTGGAAGGTCGGAGGATTCAGCTGAGTCCGCGCAGGTAGGCGGCCTGCCCCACGTGCTGTAGGTCGTCCGAGAGGACGCTGACGAGCCGGACCCCCAGGGTGACCGGCGGATCCCAGCCCTCGTCGACGACGCGGTCGAGATCGGCGTCCTTCAGGCCGCCGAGGAACCCGATCGTCTGCTCGTGCACCGCGTCGTAATAGCCCACGAGGAGCTCGCCCGAGGCGACCCGCACCTGGCCGACCTGCTTCGGCGTGTGCCCGAACCCGGTGTCCGAGTCGGCGAGCGGCAGACCGAACCGCTCCGCCCAGCCGCCCGCGAGCCACACCTGCTCCAGCCCCGCGGCGTCGGCGACATGGTCGTCCTGAACGCGGGTGAGGTGCCAGATCAGCCAGGCAATGGAATTCGCCGTGTCCTCGGGGCGCTCGTGCAGCGCGTCGACGGAAAGTCCCTCGACGGCCGCGTGCACCTCTTCCTGAATACGGTGGTAACCGTCCACGAGTACGTCATGTGAGCGCATGCGTGCAGTCTCCCCGACGCCGGGGATTTCGGCCAACGAACGCCGTGAATATGCCCGGAGACTGGCGTGAAAGCCATGGTGACACCACCTCCCAAGTGCCGATACTTGACAGGGGAACGGTTGAACGTTGTTCGTGAGCGGCGTCCCACGGGCCAATTGCCCTGTCAATAATCGCCGTTGCGGTGGATCACTGATCGTTTGGCACAACAGTCAATGCAGTCGGGCGCCAGACAATGGGGGAGACCGTGCACGACGAATTCCTGTGCCATGTCACCGCGTACGGAATCTGCGGCGGCCGGCGCGTGGGTGTTCCGCTCGGCACATATCGCGCCCCCACGCTCGCGCTGGCCCTGTGGTGGCTGCGCGACCGGGCCATGTGGATGGCCGACCGCCTCGACCCGCGCCCCGGCCTGAGTCACTTACCCGAGGGTGCGCTGACGCCCATGGCCGATGACGCACCCGATGTGCCGGAACAACTGCGGACCTGGTGCGCCGACGCGGACCAACAGGAGAACATCGCGGAGGAATTGGCCTCCGGGCGGCTCGTCAGGATCGTGACCCGCGACGACACCACCGAGTACGAACTCCTCGCCGAGTCCGTCGACGCGGTCCGCATGGCCCGCACCCAGCCGCGCCGTCGCGGCCCACGGCGTCGTATGACAGTTACCAATAGTCACTGACAAGGGTGAACGGCGCTTGATCGCACCGACTCCGGGGCAGTCTGATCACGCTCAGTTAAGAACGATCACTCCGGGGTCACGCAATGAAACCCTTCATGAAGCACAGATCCGTGCTCCTCGCCCTCACGCTCCCCCTCCTCGGCGGCGCCACGACCTCCCTCGCACCCACCGCCTCCGCCGCGCCCGCCGCCGTACCGCCCGGCCAGGTCTGCTTCTGGACCGAGATCGGCATGCACGGCCAGGCCTGGTGCTACGGACCGCCCGGCTACGCCGACGCGGAGAACGGGACGGCGCGCCACGCCGCCTCGTTCGACTCCAAGGTCACGGGAACCGTCTACGCCATCAGCTACACCTCGACCGGCTGCGTCTACCGGGAGATCCGGCGCGACGACTACTCGGAGAACTGGGAGTGGGCCGGAAAACTCGACGGTGTCTCCGACACCACCATGGGGTGCGAGCAGGGCTGAGCCCGCCATGAACCGCCGAACCCGCGCCCTCACCGTCCTGGCCTGCGCCCTGCTGCTCCCGCTCACGGGCTGCACCACCGAGCACACCGACAGGCCCTCCCGAACACCCGACGACACCATCGGGGCCGCGACCCAGGCCCTCACCGACCGCTGCCTCACCCGCCAGGGCCTCACACCGCCCCGGCCGGGACAGCGCCCGGCGAACCGGGCGGAGGAACAGCGTGTCGCGGCCGCCCTCTTCGGCCGGCCGCCCGCCGAACTCTCCCTGACCCTCGCGAACGGCATCCCCGTACGCGCCCACACCGACGGCTGCCTGGCCGCCGCCCAACGCACCCTCTACGGCGACCAGAAGCGCTGGTTCCAGGTGTCGACCGTCGTCAACAACCTCAAGCCCGAGGCCGCCCACCGCGACCTCAGCCTCGCCTCCGTGCGCGCACGACACCGCGCCGAACTCACCGACTGGCAGCGTCTGCGGGCCCGCGCGCTCGACGCGTCCAACCGCGTGCTGCACATCCCCACCCACTGACCCAGCAAGGAGAACAGACCACATGAAGCACCCGATCGCCCTGGTCACCGCCGCGGTCCTCGCCCTCGGCGGCGCCGCGCTCCCCGCCACCGCGTTCGCGGCCCAGTGCCCCAGCGGCGAGTTCTGCGCCTGGACCGACGCCAACTACACCGGAATGCGCTGGAACTGGTCCGGCGACGACCACGACTGGGAGGACGGAATCCAGGACGAGGACTCCTCCTGGGCCAACCACGGAATCTCGGGACCAGGCATCAAGGACCACGTCCAGGTCTACGAGAACCCGGGCCTCGTCGGCTTCGGCACCGTCTGTCTGTCGCCCGGCCAGGAGATCCCGTCCAACGGCTGGGCCAACGACAGCGGCGACTCCCACACGTGGACCATGGAGTGCTGAACTCCCGTCACAGTGAGGTGAGGTCAGAACGTGTCGCCGGTGTGCGGCACTAGCTCCGTGCGCAGCGCGGCGTCGAGCATCGACGCCGCGCCTTGCGTGTGCTCCGTCACCAGACCCGCGCGCACCAGCGCCGCCACCGGCGTCGCCGCCATGTACGCGGTCGCCAGATCGCGGGCCTCCAGACTTAGGTCGGGGGCGTCTTCCGTGGGCGCGTACGAGAAGCCGTCCGGCGAAGCGATCAGGCGGAACGTCCCCGCGTTCGCCGGGAGCCGTGCGTCACGGACCTCCAGCACCACATCCACGGGCGCCGCCCACGCGCGGGCCGCGAGCGCCGCGCGCACGTCCACCAGGCGCACCCACAGCGCCGGTTCGAGACTCTTCACGCTCACCTGGTCGCGGTCGGCCGCGAACAGCAGAAGGGGATCGTCGAGGGCCCTGCCGTACGCGCGCACCGTGCCCGTCAGGTCGATGTCCGTGAGATACCGCCACAGCGCCGCCGCTTCCTCGGGCCCGTCGGCCTCGAGCTCCTCCACGCTCACCAGGCCCGGCACATCCCTGACGCAGACGCCCGGCTTCGTCCGGTAGATCGCGTAACCGGCGAGCGGGTCGCCGAGCGTCACCACGCGCGGCGGCGACAGGTGCTCGTCCTCCTCGTCCTTCCGCGCCATCCACTGCTCGCGCCACCACGCCCGCGTGCGCGCGTGCCGGCCCGCCCGCAGCCCGCGCGTCCTCTCGAAGTACGGCGCGAGCACGGCGGGCACCGAATCGGCGTCCAGCAGGTGCAGCGGACGCTCGTCGGGCGGAATACGCAGCGCCAGCGCGCGCCGCGAGTCGATCTCCACGGTCGCCCCGTACGTGCCGGGCCCGAAGCCGAACCGGCCGTAGATCGACGCCTCGGACGCCCACAGCGCCGCCAGCGGTGCGCCCTGCTCGGCCCAGCGGGAGAACAGCTCGGCCATCATCGCGGACAGGATGCCGCGCCTGCGGTGCGTGGGCGCGACCGAGACGTACGACAGGCCGGGGGAGGGCAGGTCGGCGCCGCCCGGCACGGAGACGGTGAAGGGATGCGCCGCGGCGAACCCGACCAGTTCTTCGCCGTCGTACGCGCCGATCCGCAGACAGCCGGACAGCATCTGCTGTTGCTGCTTGCGGCGTTCGTCGTCGGGCGACTCGTGGAAGACGAGATGGGCGAGCGCCAGAGCGCGGTCGATGTCGGACTCGGGAACGTCGCGGAGGCGGACGGAACCAATGATCATGATCATCGACTGTAGCGGCGCCCCGCCGGTACCCACCTCAGCGGCACCGACTCCGTTGAGATGGGCGGGCGGCGGGGTCCGGGCCGCCCTGGTGCGTGCGGCCGCGCTCGTGCGCCGCACACCCGGGCTTCCGTCCGAAGGGGCCGGACGGATGCACCCGGGCCCGATGAATCTCACCCGGGTTCGCCCCGGCCGCGCAGCCTGTCGCCGAGCCGCCGCATGCCGCGTCGGGCATGGCTCTTGACCGTGCCGAGCGGCCAACCGGTGCGCTCGGCGATCTGGGGTTGCGTCAGGTCCTCGTAGAACGTGAGACGCAGCACGGTGCGCTGGGTGCTCGGCAGGCGCGCCAACTCCTGGGACAGCACCAGGCGTTCGACGACCGCGTCCATGCCGGCGTCGGTCGCGGGTTCGCGGCCGACCGAGGACGCGTGCCGACCGGCCGCCGCCTCGAACAGCGCCGCGCGACGGCTCCGGGCGGCGAGCGCGTCCGCGACCCGGTGCCGCGCGATGCCCGTCAACCAGGCGGACAGTGGGCCGAGTTCGGGCCGGTACCCGGACCGGCCGCGCCACGCGGCGAGGAACACCTGCTGCATCACGTCCTCCGCCTCCGAGCGGTCACCGAGCGCCCGCTGAGCCAGGCCCCGCACCAGCGGCGCCCAACGGCGGTACACCTCGGCGAGGCAGGCGACATCCCCCGCGGCGAGACCGTCCGCCAGGGCGGTCTCCGACACCTCGCGCGGGTCGATGTCCCGCGCCAGCAACCCTGGGATCCTCAACGCCCCGTCAACTCCTCGAAACGATCCGGAATTCGACTCGTGATGGCCAGGACCGGACGCGCGCAGCGCTCCCGGGTCACGGCCCGGTCATCCTGGAAACGACTCCCGCCGCACGACAACCCGCATCGGTTGTGCGTCGTATCGTGGGCCGATGGACGAGGGGCGGAACGTGCGCGACGCGGCAGAACCACGAGCGGCGTCAGCGGAGGCGGGCGTCACCACCGGCGCCCTCGCCAGGCGGCTCGGGGTCTCCCCGACGACCCTGCGCAGCTGGGACCGCCGCTACGGGCTCGGGCCCGCGCAGCGCTCGGCGGGACACCACAGGCGCTGGACCGCCGAGGACATCGCGGTCGTCGAGGAGATGTGCCGGCTGACCACGACGGGCCTGCCGCCCGCCGAGGCCGCGCTCCTCGCGGGGAAACGACTGGCGACGGAGCCCGCCGGGCTGCCGCTCCAGCGCCCCGCACCGGCCGCGCCCGCCGAGCCGGCCACGCTGGAGCGCCAGTGCCGGGGCATCTCCCGCGCCGCGACGCGCATGGACGCGCCGACCGTGCAGAACCTGCTGACCGAAGCCGTGGCGCAGCACGGCCTCGTCACCGCCTGGCAGGACGTGATGGCGCCGGTGCTGCACGCGGTGGGCCGCAAGTGGGAGGAGGCGGGCGACCGGTACGTCGAGGTCGAGCACCTGCTGTCCTGGCATGTCTCGCGTACCCTGCACCGCGCCGCCGCCCCCGCCGAGTCGACCCTTGAGCTGCCGCCGCTGGTCCTCGCCTGCGTCCCCGCCGAACAGCACGTGCTCGCCCTGGAGGCGCTCAGTGCCGGGCTGAGCCAACTGGGCGTGCCGCAGCGGATGTTCGGGGCTGCCGTGCCCGTCGAGGCGGTGTCGGCCGCGGTCCGTCGGATCGGGCCGCGCGTCGTCGTGCTGTGGGCGCAGGCCCGATCCACCGCGAGCCTGCCGCTGGCCCGGCACCTCGCCGAGACCCGCTGGGGCGTGCGCGGCGCCCGAGGCAAGCCCGCGGTGATGCTGGCGGGGCCCGGCTGGGCGGGCCGTGGTGTGCGCGGCGCGCTGCATCCGGTGACGCTGCCGCAGGCCCTCGACCAGATCGGGCGCCACTACCCGGAGGTCAGTCGAGCCCCCGGGCCCGCCTGAACCGGGCAAGAGCGTCCGGCAGGTCGACGATCGGGTCCGGATAGTCGCCGAGGGCGGCCCGGTCGAGGCCGGCCGCCTTCCATGGCGTGTGCACCGCGGAGCCCGCGACGTCCGCCAACTCCGGCACCCAGCGCCGTACGTAGGCGCCGTCCGGGTCGTACCGCTTGGCCTGCGTCACCGGATTGAGTACCCGGTTCGGACGGCTGTCCGTGCCGGTGCCCGCCATCCACTGCCAGTTCAACTGGTTGTTCGCGACGTCGCCGTCCACCAACAGGCTCAGGAAATGTCGCGCGCCCACCCGCCAGTCCACGTACAGCGTCTTGACGAGGAACGACGCGGTGAGCAGCCGGCCCCGGTTGTGCATCCAGCCCTCGTGGCGCAGCTGCCGCATCGCCGCGTCCACGACCGGGTATCCCGTCCGCCCCTCCTGCCATGCCTCGACCTCCCGAGGCGCGCGGCGCCAACGGTCGTGGTGCGTGCGGTAGTCGGCGTGCGCGGCGTCGGGGCGCGCCGCCAGCACCTGGTGGTGGAAGTCCCGCCAGGCCAGCTGACGCACGAACGCCTCAGCGCCGGGGCCACCCGCCGCGCGCGCCCGATGCACCGCCTCGACGGGCCCGACGGTGCCGAAGTGCAGATGCGGGGAGAGCCGCGAGGTCGCGTCGCCCGCCAGATCGTCGTGCCGGTCCTCGTACGCGGCGATCCCCGAACGCAGCCACGAGGTCAGCAGCGCCCGGCCCGCCCGTTCGCCGCCCTCGGCGAGCCCGGGCGACACCCCCGCCACATCGGCCCGTTCGGGCAGCACCTCGCCGCCGACGCCGTCGGGCACCCGGACGGCGCGCGGCGCCCGCACGACGGCCCGCGTCCCGTGCTGGGCCCAGTGCCGGTGGTAGGGCGTGAACACCGCGAAGTGATCCCGGGCGCCGGGCGTGACGGCGCCCGGCGGAACGCAGGTGACGACCCCGTCGTGCGCCACCAGGTCGCAGCCGAGGCGGTGCAGCGTGTCCCGCAGCCGGTCCTCCCTGCGGTGCGCGTACGCGGAGACACCGCCCGCCACGTGCACCGTGCACGCGTCCGTCTCGGTCACCACCTTCGCCACTTCGTCGATGACGGCGCCCGAGCGCACCACGAGCCGCCCGCCCCGCTCCCGCAGCGCCGCGTCCAGGTCCCGCAGGCAGTCGGCGAGGAACGCCTCCCGGTTCGGGGCGAGGAACCCCGCGACCCCCGTGTCCCGGACGAACAGCGGCACCACGGCGTCCGCCGCGGTCAACGCCGCCCGCAGCGGCGGGTGATCGTGCACCCGGAGATCGGAGGTGAACAGGACGACGTGGACACGCACGGAAAGGCTCCTGGTGGGCAGGGAGGCGAGCGGGCTACGTCAGGCCTTCCCGGCCGAGGCCGCCCACGGATGCACGATCACCCGCACGGGGCGCCCCCGCCGGGACCGCGCTCGGCCGTGGCCGCGATATTGCGGGCCATCCCGCCGAACACCACGGAGTGGAACGGCGCCACGCTCCACCAGTACGCCTGGCCCGCGAGACCGTGCGGATGGAACAGCGCCCGCTGACGGTAGCGGGAGCGCCCGCCGTCCGCCCGCTCCACCGACAGCTCCAGCCAGGCCAGACCCGGCAACCGCATCTCGGCGCGCAGCCGCAGCAGCCGGCCCGGCTCGATCTCCTCCACCCGCCAGAAATCCAGCGAGTCGCCGACCCGCAGCCGCGCCGCGTCCCGCCGCCCGCGCCGCAGCCCCACGCCCCCCGCGAACCGGTCGAGCCACCCGCGCACCGCCCACGCCAAGGGGAACGAGTACCAGCCGTGCTCCCCGCCGATGCCCTCCACCACGTCCCACAGCCGCTGCGGCGAGGCCTCGACGAGCCGCTCCCGATCGTCCGTGTACAGGCTGCCGCCCGCCCAGTCCGGGTCGGTGGGCAGCGGATCGCTGGGCGCGCCGGGCAGCGCGGCGGACGACCAGCGCGTGACCACCTGCGCCTCCTGGACGCGGCGCAGCGCCAGCCGCACCGCCTCTTCGAACCCGATCGGGGAACCCGGCGGATACGCCACCCACTCCTCGATGTCGCGCTCGTGGCAGACGACTTCGTGGCGCAGCGACTCGGTGAGCGGGCGGGCGATGGAGGCGGGCACGGGCGTCACCAGGCCGACCCAGTGGCTCGACAGGCCGGGGCTGAGCATCGGCACCCCGACGACGACGCGCCGCGGCAGCCGCGCCACCTCCGCGTACCGCAGCATCATGTCGCGGTAGGTGAGCACGTCGGGGCCGCCGACATCGAAGGCGCGGGACACCCGCGACGGCATCGCCGCGCTGTCCACGAGGCAGCGCAGCACGTCGCGGACCGCGATCGGCTGGATCCGCGTGTGCACCCAGCTCGGCGTCACCATCACCGGCAGGCGCTCGGTCAGGTAGCGCAGCATCTCGAACGACGCGGAGCCCGACCCGATGATCACTGCCGCCCGCAGGACGGTCGTCGGCACGCCGGAGGCCAGCAGGATGTGCCCGACCTCCGCCCGCGAGCGCAGATGCGGCGACAGCTCCCGCTCGGGCACGCCCGCGGGCGTCAGGCCGCCCAGATAGACGATCCTCCGCACGCCTGCCCGGCGGGCCTCCTCGGCGAAGGCCGTCGCCATCTCGCGGTCGGTGCGCTCGAAGTCCTTGCCGGTGCCGAGCGCGTGCACCAGGTAGTACGCGACGTCGATGCCGTCCAGCGCGGCGCCGAGCGAGTCGCGGTCCGTGACGTCGCCCCGCACGACCTCGACGTCGCCGGCCCACGGGTGATCACGGAGCTTGGCGGGGGAGCGGGCCAGGCAGCGCACGTGATGGCCCGCGTCGAGCAGTTCCGGCACGAGGCGGCCGCCGATGTAGCCGCTCGCCCCGGTGACCAGGCACCGCTGCCCGGCACGTTCCGCGTCCATGGGTCTCCCTCGCTCGCCCCCTGTCCATCACTCCACCACCGTCCGCCCCATGACCGACTTCCGCATCAACAGCGCGGTGGATGCAGCAGGCCCGCACGGTCAGGGCTGTCCGGGTGCCGCCTCCTTCAGCGGCTCCCCGGTGTCCAGGCGGGCGGCGACCCGGACCGTGCCGTGCTCGGGCGCGCGTACAGCCAGGGTGCGGCCCCGGCGGGACGTGGTCACCGCACCGCTCGCCTCGATCCGGGTGACCGCGCGACTTCCCGCCGCCAGGAGGTACCACTGGCCGTCCCGCGACCTCCACCGGGTGCCGGCCACGACGTGCTGGCCGAACCGGCTGCACGCCGCCGTGGCCCGGGCCCGGCCGACCAACCGCGCCGGCTCGGCGGCCGGGCCCGGTGCCCGCAACAGGAGAGCGACATCGCCCGGCCCCCGCCAGGTGGAGGCGCGTACACAGGACCACACGGCCCGGCCCGCGTCCTTCGGCAGCTGCTGCTCGGCGAAGTCCCACGCGTTCACGGCGCGCACGGCGCCGCCCCGCCACGGCTCGATCCGGCAGGCCGTCCGCGCCCAAGCGACCAGCGCCTGGCCGCCGGTGGCCTCGCGCGGCTGCCGCGGCGGAGGCGTGCCGTGTCCCGGCGGCGGCGTGTACGTGAGGTGCACGGGCGACAGTCCGCCGAGGTCGGCGAGGAGGAAGGAGTGGTTCTCCACGATGCGCGGCGAGGAGCGCAGTTGGAGCACGGGCCGGCGCGCGCAGCCGTCCGCCGGCGCGACGGGCACGGGACCGGTCACCCCGTCGTCCGACACGTGCAGCGGCCGTCCCGGAGAGTCGGGCCGCAGGAGGTCACGGGTGGTCACATCAGTGATCCACGGCGCCGTCAGATAGCGGGCGGAGCCCTGGTCGCGGTCGAGGACGACGGCAGCCGCCGTGGTCACGTCTGCGTCGTCGACCCGGGCCAGCGCGAGGCCGGCCAGGCCGTCGCCGACCGGCGCGGTGTAGCGGGCCAGCCGTTCGCCGTCGCTGAGGAGAACCACGGTGCGCCCGTCGATATCGCCCGCGAACAGCAGTTGCGGGGCACGCGGCGGCGCGTCGGCGGGCGTGTCCGGTGTCCTGCTGACGCGTACGGCGCCCGAGGGTGCGGTCCACGCGTCGAGCGCCCGGTCCAGCAGGGCGGTGTCGTCGGTCCGGTCACCGCGCGCGGGCCAGGCCGTGAAGTCGACCCGCGAGGTGTCGGCCCAGGTGTCCCGCCCGGCGCGAGTCAGGTCACCGGATACGGACGACGCCCGGACCGGGGCGTCCCCTCCCGGCGCTTGACGGCCCGGGTCGGAGTCGGGGGCGAGCAGTGCGGCCGCGGCGACGACGGCCACGGCACCGACCGCGAGTGCGGCGCGGGTCCGCCGTGCGCGGCGCAGCAGGTCGGTGGGACGCGTCTGCACCGAGCAGGCGTCGAACTCCTGGGAGCGCAGCAACGCCGCGGCGGCGGGCCCGGCTTCGGCGTCGAGCCGGACGGACTCCCGCACGGCCGACCCGGCGTCCGCCACCCCGGCCGCGGCCAGCAGCGCCGTCGCCCGGTCCGCTCGCATGGAGTCGATGTGCCGGAGCACGAACGCGGCACGCGCGGGGGCCGACGCGCCCGCGAGGGCACGGACGAGCGCGACCTCCTCTGTGCCACCGGAGCGCGGGAACAGCCGTAATCCCCAGACGACGGGGAGACGGGGCAGCAGGACGCGGGGTGGCGGCAGCGCGCCGGGCCAGCCGGCCGGCCGGTGCCCGACGGACAGGGCGGTCCGCAGAATTCGTACGCGCAGCGAGTCGGCGGCGGTGTCGGCCCCGTCGCCGGGGAAGCGGGGCGCGGGCACGAGGGAGACCTGACGCCCCGGCAGGGCGCGCTGGACGGCGGTGTGCGCCAGCAGCACCCGACGGTGGCGGGTGAAGGCGGCGGGGAGCGTGAGATAGGCCAGCCGTACGAGCCCGGTGTACTGCTCGAGCAGGGCCGCCTCCGCCTGGTCACTGGCTGTCCGCGAGCGGGGGACAATGCTGTCGCGGCGAAGTCGGGGCATGGCAGGCCTCTCCCGGTTGTGCGAAGGGATGCGGTGTCGTCCTTCAAACGACGGGCCGGATCGCCGGTCACCCGGTTGAATCCGGCAGGACTGCTCAGCCTCAACCGGGGTATCAGCAGGCTGCGGGTGTCCATCGCGGAGTCCCGCAGGCGTGAAAGAGACACGAATGACCGAGTACATGGAGGGGGCAGTGCTCCCCACCGGCTTCGACGAGGCAGTCGGGCCACTGATGCAGGCCACCCACTACGCGGGCGACGAGGGGTGCCTGGCCGACGCGCGGCGGTTCGCCGCCGTGTTCCTCACACGGCTGCGCCAGGAGTGGTGCGTCGACGTCGACCCGCGCACGGCCGGGGACGTCCTGCTCGTCGTCAGCGAGCTGATCACGAACGCGGACCGGCACAGCGCCGGCCCGTTCGTCCTGGAACTCGAGGGGACCTCGCGGTACGTCACCGTCACCGTCTACGACAGCAGCGCCGCCGTGCCGGTGCGCTTCCCCCGGGACCCGGCACGAATCGGCGGACACGGCCTCGAGATCGTGGACGCGCTCGCCGTCGTCTCCGTGGAGCAGGTGCCGGTCGGCAAGCGCGTGCGCGCCGTGCTGACCCTCGCCTCCTGAACGCCCCGCACGCCTTGAGCGACCCGCGCCGTGTGACGGCGCGGAGCGGTGTTCCATCATGGTGTCCCTGACCAGTGAACGCGCCGGTCGGGGACATCTGTTCAGGAGGACGACATCGACACCGCAGACACGAGGGGCACGGTGGGCGAACTCGCCGCCGCGCTCCCGGACAGCACCCTCGTCACCGACCCGGACGTGCTCGCGTCCCTCGGCCACGACGACGCCGAGTGGGCGCCGATGGGCCGGCCGCTCGCCGCGGTGCGCGCCACGTCCGCCGAGGAGATCGAGTCCGTGGTGCGGGCCTGCGCGGCCCGGCGGATACCGGTCGTCACGCGGGGCGCGGGAACCGGCCTCTCCGGCGGGGCCAACGCCGTCGACGGCTGCCTCGTGCTCGACGTGTCGAAGATGAACCGCATCATCGAGATCGACACCGAGAACCTGATCGCCGTCGTCCAGCCCGGCGTCGTCAACAACGACCTCAAGGCCGCCGTCGCCGAGCACGGCCTGTGGTACCCGCCGGACCCGGCCAGCGCCCCCTGGTCCACGATCGGCGGCAACGTCTCCACCAACGCGGGCGGTCTGTGCTGCCTCAAGTACGGCGTCACCCGCGACTACGTCCTCGGCATGGAAGTCGTCATGGGCGGGCCCGCGGGGGAGTACGGCAGCCGGGTCCGGCTCGGCCGGCGCACCACGAAGGGCGTCGCGGGCTACGACCTCACGAGCCTGTTCGTGGGCTCCGAGGGCACCTTCGGCGTCATCACCGAGATCACGCTGAAGCTGCGGCCCGCGCCGGCCGCCGAGCCGCGCACCGTCGTCGGCAACTTCGACAGCCTCGTCGCGGCGGGCGCCGCCGTCGCCCTCGTCACGAGCCGCGGCCTCGCGCCCGCCGCCCTCGAACTCCTCGACCGCGCCTGCATGGAGGCCGTGGAGAACTGGAAGCACCTGGGCATCGAACCGGGCGCGGAGGCGATGCTGCTCGCCCGCGTCGACGCCCCGGGCGACGCGGGCGAGGCCGAGGCGAGCGCGGTGGCCGACGCCTTCCGCGAGGCGGGGGCGCTGTGGGCCGAGCAGTCCACCGACGCCGTCGAGGCGGAGGCCCTGTTCGACGTACGGCGCCTCGCGTATCCGGCGCTGGAGCGCCTCGGGCCGGTGCTCACCGAGGACCTGTGCGTGCCGCGCTCCGCCGTGCCGCAGATGCTCGCCACCATCGAGAAGATCGGGCGCAGGCACGGCGTGCGCATCGCGACCATCGCGCACGCGGGCGACGGCAATCTGCACCCGCTCCTGATCACCGAGCCGGGCGACGAGGCCGAACGGGTCGCCGCGCAGGCCGCCTTCGAGGAACTCCTTCAGGCCGCGATCGCCGCGGGCGGCACGGTCACCGGCGAGCACGGTGTCGGCCTGCTCAAGCGCGGCGGCATGCGCAGCGAACTCGGGCCCGCCGTCTGCGCGTTGCAGCGGGCCGTGAAGGAGACCCTGGACCCGCTGGACCTGTTCAACCCGGGCAAGGTCGTCGGCGAGGACTGAGGAGCCGCCCTCTCCCGGCAGCCCACCACGTGGCACCCCTTTCCACGGCACGCCGCCCTAAATGAGGCAATTGTCCGTTTATCCGCCCTACGGTGCGGGGGTCGGTGTCCGTGCGGGGGGACGCACAACGCCCCCGCCCGGGGCGCGGATTGGGTTGCCCATGGAGTTCGAAGAATCCGGTCGGTCCACTGGAATCAGCCGCAGACGCGTGGCACGTCTGGGGCTCGGTGTCGGCCTCGGCGCCGCGGCCGGCGCGCTCGCCGGATGCGGGACGAGCGGCGGCGAGAAGGAGAGCCCGCCCCCGGCAGGCCCCGCCCGCCACCCGGAGCGCCCCGCCAAGAAGAAGGCGCTGCCCCGGCTGATCGGCGACGGCTCGACCTCGTACACCGGCGCGCAGCCGAAGCAGCCCACCGCGCCCACCGCGCTGGAACCCGGCCAGACGCCGCCGCAGTTCGTCGTCTTCTCCTGGGACGGCGCGGGCGAGGTCGGCAACGGCCTGTTCCCCCGCTTCCTCGAACTGGCCCGGCAGCACGACGCCCGCATGACCTTCTTCCTGTCCGGGCTCTATCTGCTGCCCGAGGCGCAGAAGCGGCGCTACCAGCCGCCGGGAAACCCCGTCGGGGCCTCCGACATCGGCTACCTCAGCGACCCGCACCTGAAGGAGACCCTGCGCTCCGTCCACCAGGCGTGGCTCGACGGGCACGAGATCGGCACCCACTTCAACGGGCACTTCTGCGGCGGCCCCGGCTCCGTCGGCAACTGGAGCCCCAAGCAGTGGCGCAGCGAGATCGAACAGGCCCGCACCTTCGTCAAGTCCTGGCGCACCCACACCGGCTGGCACGACCAGCCGGCGCTGCCCTTCGACTACGACAAGGAACTCATCGGCGGCCGCACGCCCTGCCTGCTCGGCCAGGAGAACCTGCTGCCCGTGGCCCGCGAACTCGGCTGGCGCTACGACGCCTCCTCACCCGGCGGACTCCAGCGCTGGCCGGACAAGCGGCACGGCATCTGGGACCTGCCGCTCCAGGGCATCCCGTTCCCCGGCCACAGCTTCGAGGTCCTCTCGATGGACTACAACATCCTCGCCAACCAGTCGAAGAACTCCACCCGAGCCCCCTCGTACAACTATCCGGGCTGGCGCACCCAGGCCACACAGGCGTACCTCACCGGGTTCCAGCGCGCGTACGAGACGAACCGGGCGCCGTTCTTCATCGGCAATCACTTCGAGGAGTGGAACGGCGGCATCTACATGGACGCCGTCGAGGAGGCGCTCAAGCGGATCGCCGACAAGGCGGGCAGCGGCGACGTCCGGCTCGTGTCCTTCCGGCAGTTCGTCGACTGGCTCGACGCACAGGACCCGGCCGTCCTCGCCCGGCTGCGCTCGCTCCAGGTGGGAGAGCGTCCGGCAGGCGGCTGGAACCGGTATCTGCGACCGTCGAAGAGCCCGGCGACGCCCCGGGCGACGAGTAGAGCGGGCGCTCCCGGACAGACAGCCCACTGACGGACAGCTCACCATCCGAGACCGGACAGACGAGGAGGCGGTGCGATGACCCGGCCCATCACCGCGGGAGTGGACGGATCCCCCGAGAGCGCGGCGGCGGCAGCCTGGGCGGCGCGCGAGGCGGTGCGGCGCGGACTGCCGCTGCGCCTGGTACACGTGGGCGAGCCGGCCCCCGACAGCCTGGCGCTCGCCGCGGACGAGTCCGCGCTCACGCAGTGGGCCGGCGATCTGCTCGCGGACATCGAGCAGGAGATCGCCGAACGCCACCCCGGCCTCGCGGTCACCACCGACGTCCTCGACGGGGACGGGCCCGCCGAGGCCCTGGTGGCGGCCGCGCGCGACGGGGAGTCCCTGGTGCTCGGATCGCGCGGGCACGGCGTGATCGTCGGATTCATCGTCGGCTCGGTCGGCCAGCAGGTGATCGCCAAGGCCGAGCGGCCCGTCGTCCTCGTCCGCGCGGACGACGCGGCGCCAGCCGAGGCGAGCGCCCGCGACGTGATCGTCGGACAGGAGGGCGAACCGGAGGACAGCGCCGCCGCGATGGAGTTCGCCTTCACCACCGCGCGGGCCCGCGGCGTCGCCGTGCGGGCGGTGCGCGCGTGGAGCCTGCCGCCGGTGTTCTCCTACAGCCCCAGCTCGTTCGCCCTGCTCGACGACGCGGGCGGCATGGAACCGTACGAGCGGAAGGCCCTCGGCGCGGCGCTCGCCCCGTGGCGCGAGCGCTTCCCGGATGTGCCGGTCCGCGAGCACGTAGAGATCGGCAGCGCGGGACAGGTACTGCTCTCGGTGGCCGCCGAGTCCCAGCTGCTCGTCGTCGGCCGCCGCGCGCGTCGCACCGCGATCGGCTCCCGCATCGGCTCGGTCGCCCACGCGGTGCTGCACCACGCGCCGTGCCCGGTGGCGGTGATCCCGCACGCCGGCTGACCGGTGCGCGGATATCGGGATGCATGATCGGCGAGCGGCTTTGTAAGGTCCAGGACGTGGAACCACTCAGCGACAAACAGATCCGCTCGTCCTTCGTGAACTGCACCAAGGGCGAGGCGACCCGCATGCGGCTGCCCCTCGACTTCGCCGAGCTGCCCTGGCACGACCTGGACTTCCTCGGCTGGGTGGACCCGGGCGCGCCGCTGCGCGCGCACCTCGTGCGCCCCACGGACGACGGACCGATCGGCATCACCCTGCGGGTCCCGCAGAGCGGGCGCACCAGCGCGATGAAGTCGAGCCTGTGTCAGATCTGCCTCACCGGACACGCCTCGTCGGGTGTCTCCCTGTTCGCGGCGCCGCTGGCGGGTGCCCGCGGCCGCGACGGGAACACGGTCGGCCTGTACGTCTGTGCCGACCTGGCCTGCTCCCTGTACCTGCGCGGCAAGAAGCAGCCGAAGCTGCGCGCGGGCCGCTACGAGGAGTCCCTCACGCTGGACGAGCGTGTGGACCGGGCGCTTGGCAACCTGGACGCGTTCGTCGCCAAGATCCAGGGGCGCTGAGGGCTCACGCCTTGAGCGCGACCACGGCCTCGTCCGTGTAGGGCAGGAACGTCAGGGTCTGGTGGAAGTACAGTTCGATGCCGCGCGCGTCGTGCCCGCTGTAACCGATCGCCAGATCCTGGCCGAGCCGCAGCTCGAAGTCGCCGCCGCGCGTCGAAAGCACGAACGCCCCGTTCAGTGCCGGCGCCCAGATCAGCTCGCCGTCGAGGATCCGGCCCAGGTGGTTCGCGATCGGGTAGCCGTGGTCGGAGGTCTCGCTGACCGCCGTGTACGCGTCCGCCCCCAGCAGCAGCGCGTAGGGGCCCGCGACACCGGCGAGGCGCAGCGCGGTGAGGGCCCGGCTGATCGTGTCCGGGTAGTCGCGGGCCTCGGCCGGCAGGCTCAGGACCGGGTTCGAGGTGCGCTCGCGCAGTCCCTCGATGCCCGCCGCCGCGTACCCGTCGAAGATCGCCTGGTCCTCTGCGTAGGCCATGGCGCGCGCCGCGTCCTTCACCGGCTGCCAGTCGGAGTCCTTGGCGCCGCGCTCCACGTCGTCCACGGCCTCCCGGCTCACCGTGAACGGCACCCGCAGTTCGACCAGCGGCTGCACGGCGCGCAGGCGGGCCGTCACGCCCGGCGCCGGCGGGGCGATCTCGGCGAGGTGGCCAGTGCCGACGGCCGAGAGCTCGGCGCCGTCCGGGCCCGTGACGTCCACGACGCGGCGGCCCGCGACATGGCGCTGGAAGGTGCGCGACGCCTCCTCCTCGATCTCCGCCCAGGCGGCGGGCGTGATCGGGGCGAGCTCGCGGTGCAGATTGTTGCTCGGGGTGGGGTTCGGGGCGGTGCTCATGGTCTTCAGGCTCCTTTGAGGCTGCCGATGCCGAGGGAGCCGACGGCGGGGTCGGTGGCGGCGCCGGCCGGCGGCTCGGGCAGGTCGTCGAGGAAGTCGGCGCTGGGCACGTGGAACAGGCATCCGGTGACCGCGGTCGAGAAGTCGAGGATCCGGTCGTGGGTGCCGGGCGGGTCGCCGAGGAACATGTTGCGCAGCATCCGCTCGGTGACGTCAGGAGTGCGCGCGTAGCCGATGAAGTACGTGCCGAACTCGCCCTGGCCGACGCTGCCGAACGGCATGTTCTCGCGCAGGATCTGCCGCTCCGTGCCGTCCTCGTCGACGATCGTGTTCAGCGCGACGTGCGAGTCGGCGGGCTTCACGTCGTCGTCCAGCTCGATGTTCGCGGTCTTCGTGCGGCCGATGATCTTCTCCTGCTCCGTGGCGGGCAGTGCCTCCCATGCGGCCATGTCATGCACGTACTTCTGGACGATGACGTAGGAGCCGGCGGCGGAGTCCGGGTCCTCGTCGCCCACGAACACGGACTCCGCCGCGGCCCGACCGGTCGGGTTCTCGCTGCCGTCCACGAAGCCGAGCAGATCGCGGTCGTCGAAGTACTTGAAGCCGTGCACCTCGTCGACGACGGTGACGGCGGAGCCGAGCCGGCCGATGATCACGCGGGCCAGCTCGAAGCAGAGGTCCATGCGCCGCGCGCGCAGATGGAAGAGGAGGTCGCCGGGGGTCGCGGGGGCCAGGTGCCGGGGGCCCGCGAGCGCCTGGAACGGGCGCAGCTCGCGCGGCCTGGGACCGCTGAACAGGCGGTCCCACGCGGTCGAGCCGATGCCGACGATGCAGCTGAGTGCGGCGTCGCGGTCGCGGAAGCCGACGGAGCGGCTCAGCCCCGACACTTCCTCGAGCGTGTCGCGGACGGCCGCTTCGCCGCCCGGCGCGACCGTGACGACCAGGAAGACGGCGGCCTTCGCGGGAGGGGCGAGGAGGACGGGCTGGGGTTCGGCCACGAGTGCTCCGATGACGAGGGAGGGCGTCAGTTGGCTGTTGACACCATATGGGCTGCGGCGGCTCGTGGCACTCGCGTCCGAAATGAACCTTCTAAAGAGCAGATGAAGTGATGTGTCCCACCTCACTCCCGGCCAGCCGTCGAACCGGCGTCGGACGCCGGCCACATGCTGTTAAACTTTGAACCAGGCCCCGACCGTTCTCCCCCGTACGGTCGGGGTCCTTTTTTGTCTCTTTACTCGTGTCCCATTGGGACATGTGTCTCGTTGAGACGTAAACGAGTTACGGTGGGGAAGCGGGGGTCGGAGAGAGCGACGAAGGAGTCGAGCCATGAAGGCACTGCAGTACCGGACCATCGGGTCAGCCCCCGAGGTGGTCACCGTCCCCACCCCTGAGCCCGGCCCCGGCCAGGTTCTCCTGAAGGTCACCGCCGCCGGCGTGTGCCACTCCGACATCGCCGTGATGAGCTGGCCGGCCGAGAACTTCCCGTATGAACTGCCGCTGACCCTCGGGCACGAGGGCGTCGGCACCGTCGCCGCGCTCGGCGCCGGCGTGACCGGCTTCGTGGAGGGCGACGCGGTCGCCGTGTACGGGCCGTGGGGCTGCGGCGCCTGCGCCAAGTGCGCGGAGGGCAAGGAGAACTACTGCCTGCGTGCTGAGGAGCTCGGCATCCGCCCGCCCGGACTCGGCGCCCCCGGCTCGATGGCGGAGTACATGATCGTCGACGACGCGCGGCACCTGACGCCGATCGAGGGCCTCGACCCCGTCGCGACCGTGCCGCTCACCGACGCGGGCCTCACTCCGTACCACGCCATCAAGCGCTCGCTGCCCAAGCTGGTGCCCGGCTCGACCGCCGTCGTCATCGGCACCGGAGGCCTCGGCCACGTCGCCATCCAGCTGCTGCGCGCCATGACCGCCGCCCGCGTCATCGCGCTCGACGTGTCCGAGGGCAAGCTCGCGCTGGCCCGGACCGTCGGCGCCCACGAGGCGGTCCTGTCGGACGCCGCGGCCGCCGGCAAGGTCAAGGAGCTGACCGGCGGGCGCGGCGCCGAGGCCGTCTTCGACTTCGTCGGTGTCCAGCCCACCGTCGAGACCGCGGGCGCTGTCGCCGCCGTCGAGGGCGACGTCACGATCGTGGGGATCGGCGGCGGCACCCTGCCCGTCGGTTTCGGCGCCACGAACTTCGAGGTCAACGTCACCGCCCCGTACTGGGGCAGCCGTGCCGAACTCGTCGAGGTCCTCGACCTGGCGCGGGCCGGCGCCGTCTCCGTGCACACCGAGACGTTCTCGCTCGACGACGCCCCCAAGGCGTACGAGCTGCTGCACGACGGCAAGATCAACGGGCGCGCGGTGATCGTGCCGTAGGGATGGCGCCGGGAGGGGGTGTACGGGCTGACGGGCGGTCAATAGGCTGACCCGTACCGCCCGTTACGCCCCCAGGAGCCCCATGTCCACCGCGCAGGTCCCCGACATCCTCTCGCCGGAATTCGCCGCGAACCCGTATCCCGCCTACCGCGCGATGCGCGAGTCCGCCCCGCTCCTCTGGCACGAGGGGATGCAGAGCTGGATCGTGTCGCGGTACGCCGATGTGGAGCGCGTCTTCAAGGACAAAGAAGCGACGTTCACCACCGACAATTACGACTGGCAGCTCGAACCCGTGCACGGCCGGACCATCCTGCAGATGAGCGGGCGCGAGCATGCGGTGCGTCGCGCGCTCGTCGCGCCGGCCTTCCGCGGCAGCGAACTGCAGGACAAGTTCCTGCCCGTCATCGAGCGCAACTCCCGTGAGCTGATAGACCAGTTCAGGGCCACCGGCTCGGCCGACCTCGTCGCCGACTACGCCACCCGCCTGCCGGTCAACGTCATCGCCGACATGCTCGGCCTCGACAAGGCCGACCACGCCCGCTTCCACGGCTGGTACACCGCCGTCATCAACTTCCTCGGCAACCTGGCGGGCGACCCGGACGTCGCCGCGGCGGGGGAGCGGACCCGCGTCGAGTTCGCGGAGTACATGATCCCGGTCATCCGGGAGCGCCGCGAGAACCCCGGCGACGACCTGCTCTCCGCCCTGTGCGCCGCCGAGGTCGACGGGGTGCGGATGAGCGACGAGGACATCAAGGCGTTCTGCAGCCTGCTGCTCGCGGCCGGCGGCGAGACCACCGACAAGGCGATCGCCAGCATCTTCGCCAACCTGCTCGCGAACCCGGACCAGTTGGCGGCCGTCCGCGCCGACCGCTCGCTGATCCCGCGGGCCTTCGCCGAGACGCTGCGCGTCACCCCGCCCGTGCACATGATCATGCGTCAGTCCGCCGTCGACGTGGAGCTCACCGGCGGCACCGTCCCGGCCGGGGCCACCGTCACCTGCCTCATCGGTGCGGCGGGCCGCGACGAGAACCGGTACAAGGATCCGGACCGCTTCGACCTGTTCCGCGAGGACCTGACCACCACGACCGCGTTCTCGGCCGCGGCCGACCACCTCGCCTTCGCGCTCGGCCGGCACTTCTGCGTCGGAGCGCTGCTCGCCAAGGCGGAGGTGGAGACCGGCGTGAACCAGCTCCTCGACGCGATGCCCGACCTGCGGCTCGCCGATGGCTTCGACCCGGTCGAGCGGGGTGTCTTCACCCGCGGGCCGCAGGCGCTGCCGGTGCGGTTCACGCCCGTGGAGGCCTGAGCCGCACCATCCGTCAGGTGTACGATTGCGTCATGCATCGTTCTTCGTGTCTGAACTGGTGGCGCCTCGCATAGAGGCGGCCGCACAGTCAAGCACGTACAAGGGCCGTCCCCGGACGGCCCTTTTTGCTGACCTCCCACCGGGGGGCGCGCCGTCCCGAGGACGCCCGTGACCCAGGGGAGAGACACCATGAGCAACACCGACATGAGCAGCACCGACGCCCTCGGCACCTCCGCCGCGCAGGAACGCGGCGCCGAGCTGGAACAGCTGATCCGCAAGGATCCCGGGCGGTTCCGCATCCTCACCGGCGACCGGCCCACCGGGCGCCTGCACCTCGGGCACTACTTCGGCACTCTGCACAACCGCGTCCGGCTCCAGGACCTCGGCGTCGAGACGTTCGTCCTGATCGCCGACTACCAGGTCCTCACCGACCGCGACATCGCCGAGAACCTCACCGGACACGTCGAGGAACTGGTCCTCGACCACCTCGCGATCGGCATCGACCCCGAGCGCTCCACGATCTTCACGCACAGCGCCCTGCCGGCCCTGAACCAGCTGCTGCTGCCGTTCCTCAGTCTCGTCTCCGTCGCCGAACTCGGCCGCAACCCGACCGTCAAGGACGAGATCGCGCACTCCCGGCAGTCCGCGGTGAGCGGCCTGATGTTCACCTATCCCGTGCACCAGGCCGCCGACATCCTCTTCTGCAAGGCGAACCTCGTCCCCGTGGGCCAGGACCAGCTGCCGCACCTGGAGGTCACCCGCACCGTCGCCCGCCGCTTCAACGACCGCTACGGCAACGGCACTCCGGTCTTCCCGCAGCCCGAGGCCCTGCTGTCCTCGGCGCCTCTGCTCCTCGGCACCGACGGCACCAAGATGAGCAAGTCCCGCGGCAACGCCGTCGCGCTGTCCGCGACGCCCGACGAGACCGCGCGCCTGATCCGCGGCGCGAAGACGGACGCCGAACGCCACATCACCTACGACCCACAGGCCCGCCCCGAGGTCTCCTCGCTCGTCCTGCTCGCCGCCCTGTGCGAGGGCGTCGACCCGCACGCCGTGGCGCAGGAGATCGGCGACGGGGGCGGCGCCGCGCTCAAGCGGCGCGTCACCGAGTCCGTGAACGAGTATCTCGCGCCGATCCGGGCCCGCCGCGAGCGCTACGCGCAGGACCGCGGCCTGGTCAGAGACGTGCTGCGGGCCGGGAACGAGCGGGCGGGCGCGGTCGCCGACGCGACGCTCAGGGAGGTGCGGGCCGCCATGAACGCCGACTACTGACAAGAGCGCCGAAATCCGCCGGGACGATTCTTCTCTCGGCGTGCATGCCCGGCGCGATCCCGGGAAGCAGCACAACAGACGCTCAAGCAGCCCACCCCCCCCGGGCGCTCGAGCCTGTGGCCCTGTCGCCCCCTCTCCCCCCTGGGAGGCGGCAGGGCCTCCTTCTTGTGACCGGTTGCCGCCGGTCGTCGGCGGGTAGTCGCCCGGCCCGGTCAACTAGCCCTGGTAGTGCTGCTGTTGCTGCGGCGCTCCGGACTGCGGGCCGGCGGCGGCCTGCGCCAGCAAGCCGTCCACCTGCTCCTTCGGTACCTGGTGCGCGATGCCGCAGAACGTGCACTGCGTCTGGTGCTTCGTCGAGATCGGGAACAGCGGGATGAAGAACAGCGTGAACTTCGTGACGAACTTGCGCAGCGTGTGCGCCGCGGGATTGCCGCAGTTGCCGCAGACGAAGGTGAGGATCGCGAGCTGGTACGCGTAGCCCCGCGTGCCGAAGATGATCATTGAGTCCCTCCCGTTGTGTGGCCGCCGCAGAGCGTTCGGCGTCCGGCCGTCATCGTATGCGGCCATCCCCTGAGCCTCACCAGCCGTAGCGGCGCTTGGAGTGCTCCTCCTGGGCGAGGTGACGCAGGGCGAGCAGCAAGGGGTCGAAGAGGACCGTCGACGCGACCGCCAGCTCGACCTTCTCGGAGTCGTTCTCGTAGGAGTCGAGTTGGTCCAGGTCCAGCTGGGCCAGCCCTTCCATGAGGTGCGCGTACTGCGCGAGGACCTCCGGCCCGCGCGAGAAGCCGAGGCGCGTCATCGTGACGATCGTGCTCACCAGGGTGCGGTAGGTGGGGGAGAGGACGCCGATCTCGCGCGCGTTGTGCCAGCCGATGTCGCCGAGGAACCGGTCGACCGCCTCGGTCACCTCCACCGTCAGCGGATCGTCCGCGGGCGCCTCCGGTGGTTGCGGCAGCGCCCACAGGGCGGCGCCGAGGCGGAAGGTCGTCCCCAAGGACTCGTCGTCCACATGTCCGAGCACTTCCCGCACGGTGGCCACCGGGATCCGCCCGATCTGGATCATCGCCCTGATCAGGCCGAGCCGCCGCAGATGCGCCTCGCCGTAGTCGGCCTGAGTGGCGCTGATCCGCTCTCCCTGCGGCAGCAGGCCCTCGCGCAGGTAGTACTTGATCGTGCCGACCGGCACCCCGCTGCGCTCGCTCAACTCCGCCAGTCGCATCTCTTGTGCACCTCCTTGGAAAGTGCCACTATCCAAACACGGGTCAGGGGACCGGGGGACCCCTGACCCGCCGCCAATGTCCGACGGAACTGGGGGAGTTGTGTTCACGAAACTGGAGATGGGGCGGATGACGGCGGCTGCCGAAGGCGACGTCGTGCTCTTCGTCGTCGGCATGCGGATCAACCGGTTCTGGGCGGTCCACCGTTGGGTCCCGATGATGTACGCGATGCCCATGATGCTGCGCGAACTCGGCAAGGATCGCACGGCCGGGCTGCTCCACCACGTGCTGGGTACGTCCGACCCGCGCAACTTCTACGTCATCCAGTACTGGGAGTCGAAGGAGAAGCTGCTCGCCTTCGCGACCGCCTCCGGAAAGCGGCACCAGCCCTGGTGGGCCCGCGTCAACCGCTACGCCCGCAAGAGCAAGGGGCACGTCGGCATCTGGCACGAGACCTACGTCGTGCCCGCGGGCGCGTACGAGACGATCTACGGCGACATGCCGGTGCACGGCCTCGGCAAGGCCCACGGCGTGCGGCCGCTGGGCGAGGGCGTGCGGGCGCGGGACCGGCTCGCGGTCTGAACGTATCCGCCCCACAAGGCGTATGCGCTCCGCAAGTGGACCGTCACGCAGCGTGCGAATGGCGTACGAAAACGGCCATCCCGACGGGCCGAATCGGCAATCCGGGGTTCGTGATGAAAGGATTGCGCCCATGGCAATCAAGACCTACTTCGACATCACGATCAACGACGAGCCCGCCGGGCGGATCACGTTCAACCTCTTCGAGGACGTCGTCCCGAAGACCGCGGAGAACTTCCGTGCCCTGTGCACGGGCGAGAAGGGCTTCGGCTACGCCGGCTCGTCCTTCCACCGCGTCATCCCGGAGTTCATGCTGCAGGGCGGCGACTTCACCGCCGGGAACGGCACCGGCGGCAAGAGCATCTACGGCGAGAAGTTCGCCGACGAGAACTTCCAGCTCAAGCACACCAAGCCGGGCCAGCTCTCGATGGCCAACGCGGGCCCGAACACCAACGGCTCGCAGTTCTTCATCACGACCATCGTCACCAGCTGGCTGGACGGCAAGCACGTCGTCTTCGGCGAGGTCGAGGACGGCATGGACCTCGTGAAGAAGATCGAGTCCCTCGGCTCGCGCAGCGGCGCCACCTCCGCGAAGATCACGATCGCCGAGTCCGGCCAGCTCTGATCCAGGCCGATCAACCGGCGCAAGGAGCCGGGACCCCGCAGCGGGGTCCCGGCTCCTTGCGTTTTCGGCATGAGCCCAACTCCCCTGCGCGCGGCACGGGTTAGGGTCTCGGTCGGTGGATCACCGATCCGCCGCACCGTTCCCCCGACCCAGGGAGGCACCCGTGCGCCTGCGCACCATACCCACGCTGCTGCTGTCCGCCGCCCTCACGGCGGGCGCCCTCGCCGCCACCGCGGCACCGGCGACCGCCGCGCCCGCCTCGTTCGAGGACCAGTTGCGCGCACTGCCCGGCGTGACGGTCACCGGCGTCACCGACAAGGAGGGCTTCCCGCTCTACTCCTTGTCGATCACGCAGCCGGTCGACCACGCCAGACCCGGCCTCGGCACGTTCCAGCAGCGCTTCACGCTCTGGCACAAGTCGACGGCCAAGCCCGTCGTCCTCTACACCGGCGGCTACGAACTGTCCTCCTCGACCCGCGAGCCCACCACCCTCCTCGACGCCAACCAACTCAGCGTCGAGCACCGCTTCTTCGGCCCGTCCGTGCCGTCCGGCGGCACCCCCTGGGGCAAGATGACCGTCCAGCAGGAGGCCGCCGACGAACACGGCATCGTGCGCGCCGTGCGGCCGCTGTACGAGAAGACGTCGAAGTGGCTGGCGACCGGCGGCTCCAAGGGCGGCATGACGGCCACGTACCACTACCGCTTCTTCCCCAAGGACTACGACGGCGTCGTCGCCTACGTCGCCCCCAACGACGCCAACAACCAGGACGACAGCGGCTACGAGGACTTCTTCGAGCGGGTCGGCACCCAGCAGTGCCGCGACGCGCTCGCCGCCGTGCAGCGCGAGATGCTCGCGCGCCGCGACACCCTGCTGCCCAAGTTCGAGAAGACCGCCAAGGACGAGGGCTACACCTTCACCAACACCCTCGGAACGACCGACCGGGCCTACGAGTTCGCGGTCCTCGACCAGGTGTGGAACTTCTGGCAGTCCGGCTCCGTCGACAACTGCCCCACCGTTCCCGACGCGAAGAAGGTCTCCGACGACGACCTCTACCAGTGGTCCCTCGACCACGGCCTGTCCATCTACGAGGACTCCACGCTCGGCGCCAACAGCTCGGGCCCCTACTACCGGCAGGCCGCCGCCCAACTCGGCTGGGCCGACCTGAAGTTCAAGAACCTCAAGGGTGTGCGCCACTACCCGGACATCTACCAGCCGAACTCCGTGCTGCCCGCCGACATGCGCACCACGTACGACGGCACCGTCATCAAGGGCGTCGACAAATGGGTGCGCACCAAATCCCAGCGCATGCTGTTCGTCTACGGGCAGAACGACCCGTGGAGCGCCGAGCAGTTCACACCCAGCCGGAACGACTCGTACAAGTACATCGTGCCGAAGTCCAACCACGGCGCCCGGATCTCCGCGCTGCCCGCGAACGAGCGGGACGCGGCCACGGCGACGATCAAGCGGTGGGCGGGCGTCCGGTAAGCGTCAGCCGAAGCGCTCGATACGGATCCGGTCCACCGGCTGACCGAGGCCCACAAGGAGCTGCGAGGCGTGCTCCGCAAAGGAGTTGGACCCGCACACGTACGCCTCCCACTGTGGCGCCCCCTCGGTGAAGCACGGCTCCAGATGATCCGCGGCCAGGCGCCGGCGCTCGCCCTCACGGGTGAGCACCGGCGTCGTCTCGGCCCCGTACTCCTCGGCGTAGATCAGGTCCGCACGCGTGCGTGCCGACACGAACAGCCGCAGGGGGAAGTCGAGTTGGCGCTGGCGGTGATGGCGGATCATCGACATCAGGGGCACGACACCCGAACCCGCGCCCAGCAGCAGCGCAGGCCGGTCGCCAGGCCACGCGAAGAAACCGCTGAGCGGGCCGCGCAGCTCCACCTCGTCGCCCACGCGCGCGATGGTGTGCAGGTACCCGGACACCTCGCCGTCCCGGACATGGTCGAGGGTCAGCTCGATGTGACCCGAGTCGTCGGGCGCGGAGGCGAGCGAGTAGTGGCGCTGGGCGGTGTACCCGTCCTCTGCGGTCAGTCTCAGCATCAGGTGCTGGCCGGGCAGATGCCCCTGCCATCCGGGCACCGCGAAACGGAACGTCGACGCGTTCGCCGTCTCCCGGCGGATCTCCGCGAGCACGGCACGCTGCCACAGGGCGGCGCCCTGCCCGGCGGCGATGCGGCCCGGCACGGCGAAGCGGGTCGGCGGCGTGAAGGTGGTGGTCTGCGGCACGGTCTCAGTCACCTGCGTATCGCTGTTCTTCCCAGGGGTTGCCCCGCGCGTGGTACCCGTTCTGTTCCCAGAATCCGGGCTCGTCGCGGTCGAGGAGCCGAAGGCCCGCGACCCACTTCACGCTCTTCCAGAAGTAGAGGTGCGGCACCAACAGGCGGGCGGGGCCGCCGTGTTCGGTCGGCAGCGGTTCGTCCTCGTAGGTGAACGCGATCCACGCCTTGCCGCCCGTCACCTCGGCGAGCGGCAGGTTCGCCGAGTACCCGGTGTGCGAGTACGCCATGATGTGCGTCGCCTCCGGGGAGGGACGCACGGCGTCGAGGAACGTGTCGAGCGTGACACCGCCGAAGCGCACCCCGAACTTCGACCAGGTCGTCACACAGTGGATGTCCCCGCTGTACGTCGAGGTGGGCAGCGCCCGCGCCTCGTCCCACGTCCAGGTGCGCTCCTCGGCGACGAGGCCGTCGATCGTGAACGTCCAGTCCCGGCGGTCGAGTTGGGGCGTCACCTCGGCGGAGAGGACCGGCCAGTCGTCGCCCGCGTCGTACTGGCCCGGCGGCAGGCCGGGGTTGTGGACGCGGGGGCGGCCGACGAAGCCGCGGGTCGCGTGGCCGGTCATACGAGGGCCTCCAGATCGGCGAGGACCGCGCCCTCGTCGAGGGTCGTGAGCGTACGGTCGCGCATGAGGACCCTGCCATCGACGACGGTGTCCCGCACGTCGGAGGCCTGCGCGGCATAGGCGAGCATCGCGTACGGGTCGTGGCGCGGCGTGAGGTGCGGCCGGTTCAGGTCCAGGACGGCCAGGTCGGCGCGCTTGCCGACCTCCAGCGAGCCGAGGCGGTCGCCGAGGCCCAGGGCGCGGGCGCCCTCGATGGTCGCCATGCGCACGGCCTGCTCGGCGCCGACCGCCGTCGGATCGCCGTCCGCTTTGTGCACCAGCGCCGCCTGTCGTACGGCACCGAGCAGGTCGAGGGTGTTGGAGCTGACGGCGCCGTCCGTGCCGAGACCGACGGTGACACCCGCGCTCAGCAGCCGGGGGACCGGCGCGATGCCGCAGCCCAGCTTCAGGTTCGACACCGGGCAGTGGGCGACGGAGGCGCCCGCGCGGGCGATCGCCGCGATCTCGCCGCCGGTCAGGTCGACGGCGTGCGCGAGCACCACGTCGGGGCCCAACAGGCCGAGGGATTCGAGGAGTTCGACGGGCCGCCTGCCGTGCGCCACCTCGACGCCCGCGACCTCGGCGGCGTTCTCCGCGGCGTGCAGGTGGATGAGCGCGCCGAACTCACGGGCCAGCGCGAAGCACTCGGCGAGCTGCTCGGGGGAGAGGGTGTACGTGGAGTGCGCGAACAGGACGGGACGTTCGTGCTTGGCACGGGCGGCCTCGAAGTACCGGCGGGCCCACTCGATGCGGTCCTTGTACGGCCGTCCGTCCGGCGGCTCCGGGACGTCCATGAACAGCGGCCCGGTGTGCAGCCGCCAGCCCGCCGCGCGCGCGGTCTCCTCGGCGGCCTCGTGGAACCAGTACATGTCGAGCGCCGAGGTCACCCCGGCGCGCACGCTCTCGGCGACGGCCACGCGGACGGCGGCCGCGACGGTGCGCGGGTCGAGGAGGCGTGCCTCGGCGGGGACGACACGGCCCAGGAACTCCTGGAGCGTCACGTCGTCGGCGGTGCCGCGCAGCAGCGTCATCGCGAGGTGCGTGTGCGTGTTGATCAGGCCGGGCAGCACGAGCCCGCCGGACGCGTCGAGGGTGTCCGTGGCCGTGTGTCGGGCCCGCAGCTCGTCGGCGGGGCCGACCGCCACGATCTGCCCGTCGCGTACGGCGACCGCGCCGTCGGCGAGCACGGTCGACGCGTCGTCGACGGTGAGGACGGTGCCGCCGTGCACCAGCAGATCGACGGACTCGGTCACAGTTGCTCCTCAGTAAGTATGCGCAAGGCCTCCAGGGCCACGACGCTGCCGCGCGCGACGCCCTCCGCGACGACCTCGCGGTGCGGGTCGTAGCCGCCGGTGCTCTCGTGGTCCACCAGGTCGTCCGCGTTCACACCGTCGACGACGAGCACCGCGCCCGCGACGAGGCCGCGCAGCGACGCCGTGACGAACAGCGCGGACACCTCCATCTCGATGGCCGCGAGGCCCGCCCCGTCGTACTGGTTCAACGGGATCAGCCCTGGTTGGAACGCCGCCCGCGTCCACACGATTCCCCGGTGGTGCGGCGCACCCGCCTCGCGGGCCGCCCGCGTCAGGGCGAGCACGGCCTCCGGAGCGGACACCGCCGGGTACTCGGCGGGCACCAGCTGCCCGGTCACGCCGTCGTCGCGCACCGCCGCCTCCGCGACGACGAGGTCGCCGTCGCCGATCCCCGGTCGCATGGCACCCGCCGTACCGAACCGTACGAACGTCTTCACGCCCGCGTCCGCCAGCTCCTGGAACAGCAGGATCGCGCCGGGCCCGCCGATGCCGTGCGAGGCGACGACGACCGGCACACCGCGCCAGGTCCCGCTGAACACGCGGTACTCGCGGTTGTACGACACCTCCTCGGCGTCGTCGAGGAGCGCGGCGACCGACGCGGCGCGGGCCGGGTCCCCGACGACGACGGCGCGCGGCGGCAGCCCCGTACGCGGGATTCGGCTCAGCGGGAGCAAGGAGTGGGGATCGGGTGCGGGGACACTGGCACTCACGAGGTGGCTCCAGTCATGCGTCGGCGCTGCATCGGGTTCGAAGGGGTTCAGGGGATCGTATCCCCAGGTCGGAGCGGGTATGAAGCCAGGGCATCGCTATGTGCGCGGTCCCACAGGAACGTCGAGCGGCCGGGCCAGACCGGAGATCCCCTCGTCGAGCCGCTGGAGGTGACGCAGCACACGGAACGTCACGGTGTTCGCGGCCGGCACCCCCTGGCCGTCCGTCTCCAGCATCGCCGCGATGCTCGCGCCGGACTCGACGACGCGCGTCGTGGTATCGCCGTTGTCGGCGGTCACCTGCTCCAACAGGACGTCGATGTTGTGCGCGATGCGCCGCGCCGCCCTGCCGAGCCGCGGATCGGCCGCCACATGCTTGCTGTACGGGACGAGCTCGGCGGTCGCCGCGAGGGAACGCGCGTGGTACGCGGACGTCTCCAGGAGCGCCACCAGATAGCGCACGGTCTGCCGCCGCTCGCGCTGCGGGGCGATCGCATGGGTCAGCGGCTTCGTGGACGCGCGCAGGTCGTCCAGGGCGGTGTCCAGGTCCCGCGCCCGGTCGAGCAGGTCCGCGGCCGGGCCGCCGCTGAGCTGTTCCACCGCGCCCGCCACGACATCGCCGAGGCGCTCGAGGACGGTGGCGAGCAGCTCGTCGGTGCGCCGGTCGGTGCGCACCGGTAGCACCAGCATCGCCGCGATGATGCCGCACGCCGCACCGAGCGCGGTCTCCTCGATGCGCAGCACCAGCACGTCGAAGCTGTAGGTGTTCAGGAGCGTGTACAGCAGGCCCAGCATCGCCGTCACGAAGAACGACATCAGCGCGTACGACAGCGGGGCGGTGAAGAACGCGGCGAACACGCACAGCAGCACCAGGACGAACGCCAGCCAGGTGTGATTGCCGACCGCTCCCGCGAGCAGCACCCCGGCGAGGACGCCGAGCACCGTGCCGAGGACGCGGCGGTAGCCCTTGATGACGATCTCGCCCGTGGACGCGGTGTTCAGGAAGACGACCCAGCAGGTCAGGACGGCCCAGTACCAGCGCTGGCTGGACAGGAACTCGCCGCCGACGATCGCGAGCGCGGAGCCGACGGCGACCTGGAATGCGGCCCGCGTGGTGGGCCGGTCGAGACCGGAGCGGTCGTCCTCCTCCTCGTCGGTCTCCTCCTCCGTGGCGGACAGGGCGACGGTGCCGGTGATGGACATGTCCTCCGCTTCCAGCTCCTCACGCGAACGCGTCGTGGCGGGGGAGTCGTCGGACTCGTCCTGCGGGCCGTCGAGCGCGATCCGCAGACCCATCACCGCGCGGGCCGCCTCACCGATACCGCGGAACACGTCCTGCACGGCGAGCGTGGCGCCCGGCGGCATGCGCTCCTCGTCGCGGTAGCCGAGCAGACGGTTGCGGATCTGGGCGACGGCCGTGCCCCGGTTGTCGTCGGCGGGGCGCGCCACCATCAGGTGCAGGGCGCCCAGATCGCGGCGCAGCGTCGCCGTCGACTCGTCCTCCTTGCGCAGCAGCTTGCCCATCGCGGGCGCGGGCGCGAACGGCAGATGCAGGGTGAGCGTGTCGGCACGCTCGGCGCTGCGCGCGTTCAACAGCAGCATGCCGAGGCGCTCGGCCGAGACCTCCGCGTCGGCGATGCGCCGCTGGATCAGCGAGGCGGTCGCCGCGTCCCGGGCGCCGTCCTCGAGCCTGCCCTGGATCATCAGCGCCGTCTCGTGCAGCCGCGAGGTGTGGTGCCGCAGGTCGTCCAGTACGTCGTCCAGATCCTCCGGCGCGGCGTCGAGCAGCCTCGTCTGAGCAGTCACCAATTGCGCGAGCCGCGCCCGGAACGCCCCGCGCAACCGCTCCAGTACGCGCTGCGGGGGCTCGGGCACCAGCGCGAACCGGGCGACCGCGCTGCAACCGAAGGCGACTGCCAACGTGCCGGTGAGTTCCGGCAGTTGATCGACGGTCGCGTTCACGAACAGCGACACGAAGTAGACCTGGAAGCCCATGAGACCGAGGGCGGTGCCCCGGTCGCCGAATCGGCGGAAGTAGACCGCGCCGAAGATCAGCGCGATGAAGAAGAGATCACCGGCGATGACCTTGCTGTGCAGCAGCGCGCCGAGGGTCACGGCGGCGAGCGCCACCGGGAACCCCCACGCGAGCGTGATCGCCTGCCCGCGCAGGTTCTTCTCCCGGATCGCGAACGTGCTCACCATCGCGGCCATCGCGCCCGCGACCATGTGTGTCACGTCCGTGCCGAGGAGCGCGAGCACGGCGAGCGTCAGCCCGATGGCCGCGACGATCCGCAGCCCGGCCATCAGGCGCAGCAGCCCCGGATCGGATGCAATGAAGCGGTCCCAGGTGTCCCTCGGCCGTCGCGCCACCAGTACTCACTCCAAGATCGGTCCGTCGGCGTCGCCCCCGAGCATACGAGGAGGTGGGCGCGGTCTTGACACGAGTATCGACAGGTGGACGGCCCCCGACCTGGCCAGATGGTGACTTCTGGGGGATTGCCCCCAACGAGAAGTGGGGGTGGGCCGGATGGTGTGCGGGGGACGGGTCCACGAATCTTGAGCCATGGACGATCACGGCACGATTTCGATGAGCAGGCCGGCCCGGCGGGGCGTACTCGCGGCCGGTGCGGCGCTGTTGGCGCTGGGCGCGGCGCCCGCGGTGGCCGCCGCGCCGCGGCGGGTGAGGCTGCGGTTACCGGCTCCGAGTGGCCCGCACCCGGTGGGCAGGGTGGCGCTGCGCCTGGTGGACCGCTCCCGCCGCGACCCGTGGACGGCGGCTCCCGCACGGGAGTTGATGGTGGACGTGCGCTACCCGGCGCGCACGGTGGCCGGGCACGGGCGGGCGCCTCAGATGACGGCTCGGGAGGCGGCGGGCTTCGACCGGCTCAACAACTTCGAGGGCCTGCCCGCGGGCCGCGTCGACTGGGCGGCCACCCGCACCTTCGCCCATACCGCGGCGCCCCTGGACCGTCGCGCGGCGCACCCTGTGGTGCTGTACTCGCCGGGTGTCGTGGACCCGCGCTCCCTGGGCACGACGCTCACGGACGACCTGGCGTCGCGCGGCTTTGTGGTGATCGCCATCGACCATCCCTACGACGTGTCGGCCGTCGAATTTCCCGACGGGCGTGTGGCCGTCTCCCGGCTCCCGCAGGAGTTCGAGAAGGCGCAGCGGTCGGGCGCCGCCGCGGTGACCGCGCTCTTGAAGAAGACGGAGGCCGTACGCGTCGCCGACGCCCGTTTCGTCCTTGATGTGGTGCAGCGGGCCTTCGACACACACCGGCTGTGCAGGGCGCCGATCGGCATGTTCGGGCAGTCCGCGGGCGGCTTCCCCGCGGTGCAGACCTTGCACGACGACGAGCGGCTCGCCGCGGCGGCGAACCTCGACGGCGTGCTCGCGTACGTACAGGACGACCACGACGAGGGTGAGCTTTCCACCGTCGCGGCCGAGGGGGTGGACCGGCCGGTGCTCCTGATGGGCAGCGAGGGCAACGACCGGACGAGCGTCCCCTCGTGGCGGGAGCTGTGGCGGCACAGCGGCGGATGGCGACGCGACCTGACCCTGCGCGGCTCCCGGCACGCCACGTACACGGACGCGACGACACTGCTGCCACAGATCGCGGCCCGCCTCGACCTGCAGCCCGGGACACTGAAGGAATGGGTGGGAACGGTGCCCGCGCACCGGGCGGTCGCGGCTCAACGGGCGTATCTCGCGGCCTTCTTCGATCGCTGGCTGCGCGGCGGGGACGGCGCGCTCCTGGACGCGCCGTCGCCGAAGTACCCGGAGATCGCCTTCATATGAAGGAAGCAGGGCCGCTGAAAGGGGGCCGCGGACCGGCCGTCAGCGCATCCCGAGCGCGCCCATCGTGGCGTCGGCCATCGCCGACTCACCCATCGCGTTCGGGTGCACGGGGACGAAGTTGGTGCCGAAGACGGCCGGTTCGATCCAGCGGGTGCCGAGCGGCTGGCAGGCGTCGTGGCCCTCGGAGGACCGGGAGAAGTCCACATAGGTGGCGCCGGTCTCGCCGGCCGCGCGCTGCACCGCCTGGTTGAGGTGCGTCTGGATGTCGCGCACGTACGGCACGTCGCCGGACGCGATCGGCATCTTCACGAAGCAGCCCTTCTGCGCGGCCGCCGGCATGATCCACGGATAGCCGAGGACGGCGACCTTCGCGTTCGGCGCCTTGTCCGCGACCGCCTGGAGCGCGGACTTGAGCGCTGGGTACGTCTTGGCATCGATGTCGGCGCTGAACTTGTTGCCGTACAGGGACTTGCACGGGTGACCCTGGCCCGCGGAGGCGAGACCGGCGGTGGCGCAGGACAGGATCGTGTTGATGAAGGTGTTGTTGTCGTTGCCGCCGATGGTGAGGGTCACCAGGTCGGTGTCCTTGTCGAGCGCGTCGAGCTGCGGCGGCACGCCCGGGTACTGGGACCCGGCGAAGTCCTTCGTCTGCGCGGCACCGCACGTCACGTCCGTGAGCGCGGCGCCGGTGCGCTTCGCGATGACATGCGGGTAGTTGGCCGTGGAGCGGGCGCACAGCGGGCTGGCCTTCGGGTCGAGCGGGAGCACGCCGGAAGCGGCGCTGTAGCTGTCGCCGAGGGCGACGTAGGAGAGGGGCCCGGGGGCCGCGTGGGCCGGCGCGGAGAGGGTGACGAGGGCGGCGCCGGTCGTGGCCGCGAGGGCGGTGAGTCTGCCGCTGAACGCGCGGATCGCCATCTGATGCTCCTTCTAAGCCTTCGGAAGCTGCGAAACCGGGCCGGGGCATGGCCAAGTTCCTTTTCAGGCAAGGGGGTTCAGCGCGCTGGTAGTTGAAGCTACCGACGAGTTTGAATTTGAGTCAATAGGTGTGCACGGGGTCGTGACCAGGGGAGAGTCGTGCAACACCGGGTTGTCAGTGGTGCTCGGTAGCCTCACAGACGGTTGGCGGACCCGTCGGCATGCCGGCCCGGCGTGTTCATCGATTGCGGTGGCAGGGGCCGCGCGGACGGCGACAATCGAACACACTGATTCGAGACAGGCGACGCCGAGCACGCTCATCGGCGGCCACGGACGATGGAGACATGATGAGCAAGGTCGCGAGGACGGGGACACCGTCGACCACGGCGCACCCCGCCGACAGCCACGACCTGATCCGTGTGCACGGCGCGCGGGAGAACAATCTGAAGGACGTCAGCATCGAACTGCCCAAGCGGCGGCTGACGGTGTTCACGGGTGTCTCGGGGTCCGGCAAGAGCTCGCTGGTGTTCGACACGATCGCCGCCGAGTCGCAGCGGATGATCAATGAGACGTACAGCGCGTTCCTCCAGGGCTTCATGCCGACGCTCGCGCGGCCCGAGGTCGACGTGCTGGACGGCCTGACCACCGCGATCACCGTCGACCAGCAGCGGATGGGCTCCGACCCGCGCTCCACGGTCGGCACCGCCACCGACGCCAGCGCGATGCTGCGCATTCTCTACAGCCGGCTCGCCAAGCCGCAGATCGGCGGGCCGGGCGCCTACTCCTTCAACGTCGCCTCGGTCTCCGCGCAGGGCGGCTTCACGATCGACCGCGGCGCCGACAAGACCAAGACGGAGAAGGTGTCCTTCAGCCGCACCGGCGGTATGTGCACCCACTGCGAGGGCCGGGGGACGGTCTCGGACATCGACCTGGCCCAGCTCTTCGACGACTCCAAGTCGCTGAACGACGACCCGTTCAGCATCCCCACGTACACCGGGGACGGCTGGGTGGTGCGGGTCATCAGGGACTCGGGCTTCTTCGACCCGGACAAGCCGATTCGCAAGTACACCAAGAAGGAGCGGCAGGACTTCCTGTACCGCGAGCCCACCAAGGTGAAGATCAACGGGGTGAACCTCACCTATGAGGGCCTGATCCCGAAGCTCCAGAAGACCTTCCTGTCCAAGGACCGGGAGTCGATGCAGCCGCACATCCGGGCCTTCGTGGACCGGGCGGTCACCTTCCAGACCTGCCCCGACTGCGGGGGCACCCGGCTCAGCGAGCTGGCGCGCTCTTCGAAGATCAAGCGCAAGAGCATCGCGGATCTGTGCGCGATGGAGATCAGGGACCTGGCGGAGTGGGTGCGCGCCCTGAAGGAGCCCTCGGTGGCCCCGCTACTGGCCAAGCTGAGGCACACCCTGGAGTCGTTCGAGGAGATCGGCCTCGGCTATCTCTCGCTCGACCGGGCGGCGGGCACGCTGTCCGGCGGCGAGGCGCAGCGCGTCAAGATGATCCGCCACCTCGGCTCCTCGCTCACCGACGTCACGTACGTCTTCGACGAGCCCACCATCGGCCTGCACCCGCACGACATCCAGCGGATGAACAACCTGCTCCTGAGGCTGCGGGACAAGGGCAACACGGTGCTGGTCGTGGAGCACAAGCCGGAGGCCATCGCCATCGCCGACCATGTCGTGGACCTCGGCCCCGGCGCCGGTACGGGCGGCGGCAGCGTCTGCTTCGAGGGCACCGTCGAGGAGTTGCGCGCCAGTGACACCATCACCGGGCGCCACCTCGACGACCGGGCCGCGGTCAAGGACACCGTGCGTGAGCCCACCGGCAAGCTCGCGATCCGCGGGGCGACCGCGCACAACTTGAGGAACGTCGACGTCGACATCCCGCTCGGTGTGCTGACGGTGGTCACCGGAGTCGCGGGTTCCGGCAAGAGCTCGCTCGTGCACGGCTCCATCCCCGCCGACGACGGCGTGGTGGCGGTCGACCAGACCCCGATCCGCGGCTCGCGGCGCAGCAACCCGGCCACGTACACCGGGCTGCTCGAGCCGATCCGCAAGGCGTTCGCGAAGGCCAACGGCGTGAAGCCCGCGCTGTTCAGCGCCAACTCGGAGGGCGCCTGCCCGACCTGCAACGGCGCGGGAGTCGTCTACACCGACCTCGGGATCATGGCGAGCGCGGCCGCCACCTGCGAGGAGTGCGACGGCAAGCGGTTCGAGGCCTCGGTGCTCGACTACCACTTCGGGGGCAAGGACATCAGCGAGGTGCTCGCGATGCCGGTGACCGAGGCGGTGGAGTTCTTCGGCGCGGGGGAGGCGCGCACGCCGGCCGCGCACAAGATCCTGGAGCGGCTCGAGGACGTCGGGCTCGGCTACCTCACCCTCGGCCAGCCGTTGACGACGCTCTCCGGCGGTGAGCGGCAGCGGCTCAAGCTCGCCGTGCACATGGCCGGCAAGGGGGGTGTCTACGTCCTGGACGAGCCCACCACGGGTCTGCACCTGGCGGACGTCGAGCAACTGCTCGGGCTGCTCGACCGGCTCGTGGACTCCGGGAAGTCGGTCATCGTCATCGAGCATCACCAGGCCGTGATGGCGCACGCCGACTGGATCATCGACCTGGGCCCCGGTGCGGGACACGAAGGCGGCCAGGTCGTCTTCGAGGGAACCCCCGCCGACCTCGTCGCCGACGGCTCCACCCTCACCGGCGAGCACCTGGCGCAGTACGTGGGCGCCTGACCGGGCGACGCGGACCGGCCGGCAGGAGGGCCGATCGCGGTCGCGGTCAGCCCTCCTGCGTGGGCGCGGGGGACTGCGGGGTCTGCTGCTGGGCCTGGTGGGACTGCTGCTGGGACTGAGGGGCCTGCGGGAAGTGCGGGGCCTGCTGCTCCTGCGGAGCCTGCTGTCCTTGCGGCTCGTGCTGCCCGAGGGGGGCCTGCTGCCCCTGCGGGGCCTGCTGGTCGTGCGGTGCCTGCGCCTGGTCGGGCGTGGCGGCCTGGGGGGCCTGCTGGTCCTGGAAGGGGCGCTGGTCCTGGAAGGGCTGCTGGCCCTGCGGGGACTGGGGAGTCAGCTGGGACTGGGCGGTCTGTTGGGACTGGGGGGCTTCCGCGTGCCCGAAGTCGAGCACGCCTTCCGCGGTGCGCTCGGCCTTGTGCGCGGCCTCACGCGCGTCGGCGAGCACATCACCCTGCTCGTCGACGAGTCGGTCGTAGATGGGCGCCGGGGCGGTGGACGGTGCGGGCACGGGAAGAGCTCCTGGTCGTCGGGGTCCTGATGTCACCCTGAGGGTGAACAAAAGGGGACCCTACGTCGATCGGGTGACGTGGGTACATCCGGGGTGGGGTTGAGAAACCTCACTCTGTAACTACTAGTATGTACGGCACGCCCCGCCGCGAAGGAGTACGCCCGTGCCGCTCGTCCGCATAGACGCCCTGAAGGCCGACGCAGAACGCCTCCATGCGCTGGGGCGTGCCGTGCACGACGCCCTCGGGGAGACGCTCGGCTTCCCGCCCGACGACCTGTTCCAGGTGCTCACCAGTCACGACGGGACGCGCGGCACCATCCGGTATGACGACTACTTGGGGGTGCGGCGCGACGACGACATCGTGTTCGTCGGAATCACGCTGCGGGCCGGACGGCCCGACGAGCAGAAGCGGGCGCTGTACCGGCGGATCGCCGAGCTCGCGCACGCCTACGCGGGGACCGAGCCGCGCAACGTGCTCGTCACGCTCACCGAGAACCAGTCGATCGACTGGTCGTTCGGGGACGGCGTCGCCCAGTACGCGCCGGGTGAGGCGGAGGTGGTCGGTCCCGTGGACGCGATGCCCTACGCGGATCGCGAGGCCTGACGGTCCCAACTGCACGGCATGATCGGATAGTTGGGCGGGTTCGGGGCACGTTGGTCGGCGTATTGACCGGGGGTATACACCCGACGTATACACCAAGGTATGACCGTTCCTCTGGCGCTCCTCGGGCTCCTCGAACGTGAGTCGAGCCACGGCTATGACCTCAAGCGGAACTACGACACCTACTTCGGCCGCGGAAAGCCACTGCCCTACGGCCAGGTCTACTCGACGCTGCGCCGCCTCGCCCGGGACGGGAAGGTGGCGGTCGGTGAGTCCGAGCCGGGGGAGGGGCCCGACCGGAAGCGGTACGTGATCACTGACAGTGGGGTCACGGAGGTGGAGGCCTGGCTCATCGAGCCGGTCGCGCCCGAACAGCACCTACAGACCGTGCTGTTCACCAAGGTCGTACTGGCCCTGCTCCTGGAGCGGGACGCCCAGGCGTACCTCGACTCCCAGCGCGCCGCCCACATGCAGCGGATGCGCGAACTGACCGAGCTGCGCCGCACCGGGGGACTGGTCGACAGGCTGCTGGCCGACCACGGACTCTTCCACCTCGAGGCCGACCTGCGCTGGATCGACATGACCGTGGCCCGGCTCGGCGCCCTCGCGGCAGAGGTGGGGACATGAGCCTGGTCGAGGCACGCGACGTGGTGCTGTCGTTCGGCAGCACCCCCGCCCTTCGGGGCGCCGAACTGTCCGTGGCGCAGGGCGAGATCGTCGCCGTGACGGGGCCCAGCGGCTCCGGCAAGTCGACGCTGCTGTACTGCCTCGCGGGAATCCTGGTGCCCGACGACGGCGAGATCCACTACGACGGTCGGCGCGTCGACACGCTGCGGGAGACCGAACGCAGCGCGCTGCGCCGGGACCGTTTCGGGTTCGTCTTCCAGTTCGGTCAGCTCGTACCGGAGTTGACGGCCGAGGAGAACGTGGCGCTGCCGCTGCTCCTCGCGCGCGGCCGCCGGTCCACCGCACTGCGCGAGGCCCACGCCTGGTTCGAGCGGCTCGGCCTGGCCGGCCTCGAAGGACGCCGGTCCGGCGAGTTGTCGGGCGGGCAGGCCCAACGGGTCGCGCTGGCACGGGCGTTGGTCGCCCATCCCCAGGTGCTCTTCGCCGACGAACCCACCGGGGCCCTCGACTCGCTCACCGGTGAACAGGTGATGGACCTGCTGGTCGGCTCCGTCCGCGAGCAGGGCACCACCGTCGTCCTCGTCACCCACGAACCGCGCGTCGCCGCCTACGCCGACCGGGAGGTCATCGTCCGCGACGGCAAGGTGACCCCGCTCTCCGTCGAACGGGCAGCCTCATGATCCGGCTCGCGCTCCGCCTCACCGTCGCGGGCGGGCGCGAGGCCCTGGTGCGGCTGACCGTGATCGCCGCCGCGGTGGCGGTGGGCGTCGCGCTGCTGCTCTCCACGTTCGCCGCCATCGAGGCGACCCGGACGCAGAACGACCGCAACGCCTGGCTGAACACCGGAGCCGAGTTCACGCACAGCCGGGGCGCACGCGCCGCGGGCGTCGACCCACTGTGGTGGCTGCTGCGGGCCGACCACTACGACGGCGGGCTCATCGGCCGCGTCGGCGTGGCGGCCACCGGACCGAACGCGCCGGTACCTCCGGGCCTGCCGCGCCTCCCGGCCCCCGGCGAGTACTACGCCTCCCCGGCCCTCGCCGACCTGCTGCGCGCCACGCCCGCCGGTGAGTTGGCCGACCGCTACCCGGGCCGCCGGGCGGGCACGATCGGCAGGTCCGCGCTTCCGGGGCCCGACTCCCTGATCGTCGTGGTCGGACACCGGCCCGGCGAACTGGCGGGGAAGGCGGGCGTCCGCCGCGTCACGACCATCGAGACCAAGTCGCCCAGCAGCTGCAACGGCCCCAACTGCGACGTCGCCGTCGGCATCAACGCCGAAGGCATGGCGCTCATCCTCTCCGTGGTCGCGCTGGCGCTCATCTTCCCCGTGCTGATCCTGACCGGCACGGCGAGCCGCCTCGCCGCCGCCCGCCGCGAACAGCGCTTCGCCGCCATGCGGTTGATCGGCGCGACACCGGGCCAGGTGTCACTGATCTCCACCATCGAGTCCGCGGTCGCCGCCGTCGCCGGTACGGCGCTGGGCTTCGCCCTCTGGTACGCCCTGCGTCCCCTGGTGGCACGGGCCGACCTGACCGGCACCCCGTTCTTCACCGCGGACCTGTCGCTCGGCGCGGTCGAGGTGCTGGGCATCGCCGTGGGCGTGCCGGTGGCCGCGGCGATCGCCGCGCGTGTCGCGCTGCGCCGCGTGCGGGTCTCACCGCTCGGCGTCACCCGCCGGACCACGCCCCGCCCACCGCGCGCCTGGCGGCTGATCCCGTCGGCGCTCGGCATCGGGCAGTTGTGGTGGGTCATCGGACGCGTGCCCGAGGGCAGCGGGGGCCAGATACTCGCCTTCGTCCCCGGCATCCTGCTGATCCTCGTCGGCATCGTGCTCGCGGGCCCGTGGCTGACGATGGCCGGGGCGCGCCTCCTGGTCCGTTTCACGCGGCGACCGGCGCTGCTCGTCGCCGGGCGGCGCCTCGCTGACGACCCGAAAGCCGGGTTCCGCGCCGTCAGCGGGCTCGTACTCGCGCTCTGTGTCACCAGTACGGCGGTCGGGATCATCACCGCGGTGGTCGCGGAGAGCGGAGTGCCCGAGGACAAGGCGGCGTTCGGCAGCTCAGTGGTCGGTGATTACGGCCGGCAGTTCGGGCCCCGCAACGCCCATCCGCCACCCGCGTTGCCCGACGCGACCCGGTCCGAGCTGGGGTCCGTGCCCGGCGTCCGGGGCGTGATGGTGGTCCGTACGAACCCGCTCGGCATCCCGGACCCCACGGAGCCGCACCCGCCGAAGGGGGAGCGGAAGATCCTGGCGGGCCTCGTCTCCTGCGCCGAACTCGCGGCGATGCCCGCCCACCACACATGCCGGGCCGGGGCGGAGGCCGCCGCGATCCCGCCGGACTTCTCGCACTTCGGCACACAGGAGGACCGGTCCTGGCCGGCCGTGTGGCCCGCGGCGCCCATCGGCGCGGAGCGGCTGCGTACGCTGCCGGTGCAGGAGATCGTGGTGACCACGGACGGCTCCACGGCCGCGGTCGAGCGCGTCCGCACGGTCCTCTCCACGGCGTGCCCGTACGAACTGCCGCCGTACACCGTCGCCGAGGACTACGCGCAGCGGTGGGGCGACATCGAGGCGTACCGGCAACTGGCCACCGTCGTCATCGCGATCAGCTTCCCGATCGCCGGATGCAGCCTGGCGGTGGCCCTCGCCGGCGGGCTCAACGAACGCAAGCGCCCCTTCGCCCTGTTGCGGCTGAGCGGAGTGCCGCTGAGGACACTGCGCCGGGTGGTGCTCCTGGAGAGCGCCGCGCCGCTGCTGATCGTCGCGGCGCTCGCCATCGCGATCGGTTTCCTGACCGCGCAGCTGTTCCTCCAGGCGCAGTACGGCTACTCGATCCGGCCCCCGGGCGTCGGCTACTACGGCCTGACCCTCGCCGGGCTCGTCGTCTCCCTCGCCGTCATCGCCTCGACGCTGCCGCTGCTGCGGCGGATCACCGGGCCGGAAACGGCGCGCAACGACTGACACCGCGGCGCCCGCCCGTCACGGCGGGCGCCGCGCCTCATGTCTCCGTCGCGTCGACCCACGTCCTCCGCGTGAAGTCCAGGGGGCGTGTTATCGATTCTGTCTATGAAGCGGGTAGGCAACGTCGATTGGAGCGAGGTCGGCTTTCTTTCTACGCTCAACCACATCAGCGCCGGTCAAGGAGGGCTTTGCGGGGTGCCCGCCACCGCCGTGACCGAACTCGCCGATCTGCGCGAGAGTTGAAGACACCCGCGGCCGACGGGCCACGCCTCGTCCAGGTCGACACCCACCCCACCTCACCGGAGTGAACATGACTCTCCTCGACAATCCCGTATGGCACGAGCGCATCCACCTCGACGGCTGGACCGCGGGAAGCGGAGGCACGTCGGACGTCGTCGAACCCGCCACCGGGCAGCGGCTCGGCGCGATCGGCAGCGCCACCGCCGACGACGTGGCGCGCGCCGCCGCCCGCGCCGCAGAGGCGCAGCAGGAGTGGGCCCGCACCTCGCCCGCCGAGCGCGCCGCCGTGCTGCGCCGGGCAGGCGACCTGTTCGCCGAGCACGCCGAGGAGATCAAGGACTGGATCGTCCGCGAGGCCGGATCGACCCGCGCCAAGGCCACCGTGGAGACTGACTTCGCCGCCGCCGAGTGCTACGAGGACGCGGCCCTCCCCTCGCACCCGCTCGGCGACGTGCTCAGCAGCGGCGAACCGCGCTGGTCGTTCGCGCGCCGCGTGCCCGCGGGCGTCGTCTCCGTCATCGCGCCGTTCAACTTCCCGCTGATCCTCGGCATCCGCTCGGTGGCGCCCGCCCTGGCGCTGGGCAACGCCGTGCTCCTCAAGCCGGACCCGCGCACCGCGGTGTGCGGCGGCGTCACCATCGTCCGCGTCCTCGAGGAGGCGGGCCTCCCCGAGGGCCTGCTCCACCTGCTGCCCGGCGACGCGAGCGTCGGCGCCGCCGTCGTCGAGGCCCCCGAGGTCTCCGTCGTCTCCTTCACCGGCTCAACCGCCGCCGGGCGCAAGGTCGGTGAGGCCGCCGCCCGCAACCTCAAGAAGGTCCACCTCGAACTCGGCGGCAACAACGCCCTCGTCGTCCTCCCCGGCGCCGACCTGCCCGCCGCCGCCTCGGCCGGGGCGTTCGGCTCGTACCTCCACCAGGGCCAGATCTGCATGGCCACCGGACGCCACCTCGTCCACGAGTCGCAGGCCGAGGAGTACGTGGCGCTGCTCGCGGAGAAGGCGAACCGGCTGCCCGTCGGCGACCCCGCCGCCGGCGACGTCGCGCTCGGCCCGATCATCGACGGCCGCCAACTCGCCCACATCGACAAGGTGGTGACCGACAGCGTCGCCGCGGGCGCGACGATCGCCGCCGGCGGCAAGGCCGACGCCCCGTACTACCCGGCGACCGTCCTCACCGGCCTCGACGACGACAGCCCCGCCTGGCGCGAGGAGATCTTCGGGCCCGTCGCCCCCGTGCGCACCTACCGCGACCTCGACGAAGCGGCCCGCATCGTCGACGCATCGCCGTACGGCCTGTCCGTCGGCATCCTCGGCGACGTCGGCACGGCGATGACCCTCGCCGACCGGATTCGCTCCGGGAAGGTGCACATCAACGAACAGACCGTCATGGACGAGCCCGCCGCGCCCTTCGGCGGCGTCGGCGACTCCGGCAACGGATCCCGGTTCGGCGGTGCGCAGGCCAACATCGAGGCGTTCACCGAGACCCAGTGGGTGACCGTGCGCCCGCAGATCGCGCCGTATCCCTTCTGATCCCCGAGGAAGGGTCAGGGCACGGCAGGTTCCTTCGGGAAGTCCCGAAGCGGCAGCCCGAGGCCGAACTGGCTGCCCCAACTGCTGCTCCCGGCCGCCCCGGCAGGGCGGCCGGGCCCCGTGCCAGACTCGGTCCCATGAAGATCAGAGACATCCGGGACGGGGACTGGGAGCGGATCTGGCCGTTCTGGCGGCGGATCGTGCGCGCCGGCGAGACCTACGCCTGGGACCCCGACACCAGCGAGCCCGAGGCCCGCGCCCTGTGGACCGAGGGCGCGGGCAAGCGCGTCCTCGTCATGGAGGACGACGCGGGCACCCTCGTCGCGACGGCCTACGTGAAGCCCAACTACGGCGGCCCGGCGCGGGACACCGCGAACGCCGGGTTCATGGTCGACCCCGACCACGGCGGCCACGGCCACGGCCGCGCCCTCGCCGAACACGTACTGACCGTGGCGGAGCGGGACGGCTACCGGGCCATGGTCTTCAACGCCGTCGTCGAGACCAACCCGGCCGTAAGGCTGTGGACTTCACTCGGCTTCACGATCCTCGGCACGGTGCCCGAGGCCTACGACCATCCGCGCCACGGAAGGGTCGGCCTGCACATCATGCACCGCGCTCTCTAGACCCGGGTGGGGTGGGGCGGACGCGGGCCATCCGTTGAGTTAGGGTTACCTAACCAGCGGGGTGGTCCCGGCCCCCGCGTCCTCCGCCTGCCTACAAGGAGCCCGCATGACGGCGACGCCCGCCGCCGAGCAGTCGACCGCCCTCGCGCCCGCCCGGCCGAGGGACCCGCGCCGCTGGCTCATCCTCGGCGTGATCTGCCTCGCCCAACTCGTCGTCATCCTCGACAACACGATCCTCAACGTCGCCGTCCCCACCCTCACCGCCGACCTCGGCGCGGGCACCGCCGACGTCCAGTGGATCATCAACGCGTACGTCCTGGTGCAGGCGGGACTGCTGCTCGCGGCCGGGGCCGCCGCCGACCGCTACGGCCGCAAGAAGCTGCTCCTGACCGGTCTCGTGCTGTTCGGCGCGGGCTCGCTCGCCGCCGCACTCGCCCACGGCACCGGCCAGTTGATCGCCGCGCGGGCCGGCATGGGCGTGGGCGGCGCACTCCTGCTGACCACCACCCTCGCCGTGGCCGTGCAGGTCTTCGACGACGACGAACGGGTCCGCGCCATCGGCGTCTGGGCCGCCGTCAACGCCCTCGGCTTCGCGGCCGGACCGCTCGTCGGCGGCGTCCTCCTCGCGCACTTCTGGTGGGGCTCCCTCTTCATCGTCAACGTGCCCGTCGTGCTGCTCGGCCTGTGCGCCGTCAGCGTCCTCGTGCCGGAGAGCAGGGCCGAGCAGAGCCACCGCCCCGACGTGCTCGGCGCGCTCCTGTCGACGGTCGCGATGGCATCCCTCGTGTACGCCGTCGTCTCGGGACCCGACCACGGCTGGTCCTCCCCGTACGTGCTCGCGGGCGCGGCGCTCGGCGTGTGCGCGCTGACCGGGTTCGTGCTGTGGGAGCGGCGCGTCCCCGACCCCATGCTCGACATGAGTTTCTTCCGCAACCGGACGTTCACCGGGGCCGTGATCGGGGCCGTGCTGATCACCTTCGGCAGCGGGGGAGCGCTCTTCCTGCTCACGCAGCAGCTCCAATTCGTCCTGGGATACGGGCCGTTGGAGGCCGGGCTGCGCACTGCCCCGTTCGCGCTCACCGTCGTGCTGCTCAACTTCAGCGGAGTGTCGGCCCGGCTCAGCAAGCGGCTCGGCATCCCGGGGTCCGTGGCCGTCGGCATGACCCTGCTCGCCTGCGGGCTCGCCGCGGTGGCCCTCGCCGGGCGGGTCGTGGACGGGTACGGGGGGCTGCTCGTCGGGCTCGTCCTCATGGGCGTCGGCTGCGCGTTCGCCAACCCGGCGATGGCCGTCGCCGTGATGGGCGCGATCCCCCGCGACAAGGCGGGGGCGGGCGCCGGTATCCAGGGCACGGTCACCGAGTTCGGCAGCGGCCTCGGCGTCGCCGTCCTCGGCGCCGTGCTCAGCGCCCGCTTCTCCGCGCTCGTGCCGGTGGCCGCGGCCTCGCTGCCCGCCGCCCTCGCCGCGACCGACTCGGCGGCCGAACGCCACACGGTGACGCGGGCGTTCGGCTCCGCCCTGGAGACCGGTCAACTCGTTGGCGCGGCAGCCGTGTTGACCGGCGGCCTGGTGGCGGCCACGCTGCTGCGCCGCGCCCAGCGGGAGGCCCCGCAGGCAGCGCCGCGGGACAGGGGCACCGTCACAGATCCAGCGTGAGCCGCTCGCCCTTCGCCCGCGAGACGCACACCATCATCGTCTCGTTGGCGTCCCGCTCGGCGGCCGTGAGCACGCTGTCCCGGTGGTCGACCTCCCCGGCGAGCACATCCGTCTCGCAGGTGCCGCACGTACCCTCGGTGCAGGAGTACAGCACCTGGATCCCGGCCTCCTGCAGCGTGGCGAGGATCGTCTTGTCCGCCGGAACCTTCAACGTCCGGCCGCAAGAGGCGAGTTCGACCTCGAAGGCCGTGTCGCCGCTGGTGTCGGTGGTGGTCGGCGTGAAGCGTTCCGTGCGCAGCGTCTCCGCCGGAACCAGCTCCTCGACGGCCGCGAGCAGCGGCTCGGGGCCGCAGGCGTAGACGAGTTCGCCGGGGCGCGGATCGGCGAGGACCGCGGGGAGGTCAAGGAGGCCCTCGACCAGTTCGATCCGTCCGCCCGGATACCGGGCGGTCAATTCCTCGGCGAACGCCATCGTCGCGCGGGAACGGCCCCCGTAGTGCAGGGACCACCGCGCGCCCTGGTCGGCCGCCGCGGCCAGCATCGGCACGATCGGCGTGATGCCGATGCCGCCCGCGACGAACCGGTACGCGGGTGCCGGTTCGAGCCGGAAGTGGTTGCGCGGCCCACGGGCACGTACCGCCGCCCCTTCCTGAAGCTGGCCGTGCACATGCGCCGAGCCGCCCCGACCGTCCGGCTCGCGCAGCACGGCGATCCGCCAGGAGCACGCGTCGCCGCCGCACAGCGAGTACTGGCGTTCCAGTCCCTCGGCCGCGGAGAGGATCAGGTCGATGTGGGCGCCCGCCTCCCACGCGGGCAGCGGCGCGCCGTCCGGGCGGCGCAGGAGCAGGGAGATGACGCCGTCGGCCTCCTGGCGGCGTTCGGCGACGACGAGGTCGTGCGTGTCGAGGGGGTCGAGCGGGTCGCTCACGGGGTGCGGTCCTTCGGGTCGGTGGCCTGCGGGTGGTCCGGGTGGGCGAGCATCCACTCCCACATGGCGACCGGGTCCTCGCTGGTGTGCCGCTCACCGCAGTGGCAGTGGCCGTCGAGAACGTCGGTGCCGGGGAGCCATTCGATGCGGAAGACGGGCCGGGTCATCCGGCGGCCAGCTTCTCGAGGATGCGGCGGGCGGCCAGGCCACCGGTGTCGATGTTGATGCTGAGCTCCTGGTACCCCTCGGGCTCGGTGTCCAGGGTGCGCTGCAGCAGATTCAGCGCGTCCACGTCCTGCATCACGACCTTGTGGTTGAACTCCCGCAGGAACGTGGTGATTTCGGCGTCCTCGGTCGCGAAGTTCCGCGACACCGCCCAGAAGTCGTACACCTTGCCGGGCGACGAGGGGGTGATCGCGTACGTGATCTCCGTGCGGAACGCGGGGGTCTCCTGCCCCGACGGGGTGATGGTGCTGTGCAGCAGATACAGGCACGGCGCGTGGTACTCGATGTCCTGACGCCGGTCGATGCGGCCCTCGATGCCGGTGGAACGGGCGTAGAACGGCGGGCACTCGGCGTCCTTCATGTGCCGGGACACCCGCACGATGCCGGACTCCTCGTCGACCTCCGTGGCGATGGGTGTCTCGGCGACCTCGGGCGTCCCGATGTAACCGCCGTGCAGATACGTCTCGTGGGACAGGTCCATGAGGTTGTCGACCAGGAGCATGAAGTCGGCGTCGATCGGCTCCATGCCCTCGACGGTCACCCATCCGTCCTCGACCAGGTGCGGGGCGCGCGGGATCACGCTCGTGTCGGCCAGCTCCGGGTCACCGACCCACACCCACACCATCCCGTCGACCTCCGCCACCGGGTACGAACTCACCCGCGCGGTACGGGGAACCCGCTTCTGTCCCGGCACGAACACGCATGTGCCCGTCGTGTCGTAGGTGAAGCCGTGGTACCCGCACACCACCCGGTCCCCGTCGAGCCCGCTCTCCGAGAGGGGGTAGCGGCGGTGCGCACAGCGGTCCGCGAGGGCGACAGGTTCGCCGGCCTCGGTGCGGTAGAAGGCGATCGGCTCGCCGAGGATCGTGCGGCCGAGCAGCTCCCGGCCCACCTCCTTCGACCACGCGGCGACGTACCACTGGTTGCGGGCGAAGGCCGAGTAAGCGGTCATGACGGGTGTCCCTCCAGTCACCGCGCGCGGCACCGTCGCCGCGCGTCACCGACCACCCTGGTGAGCTGGACCACAGCCCCACAACGCCACTTCCGTCAGACGGAAGCCGGGGGCACGCTCGAAGCAGGTTGCCAGCCGAGCGCCCGAGAAATGCCACGTCCGGCCAGCTGCACCGCCGGAATCAGCGCGGGCGTCCGCGCGCCCTCCACGGGTACGACGACGGAGACCGCGGCGACGACCTCCCCGCGCGGCCCGCGCACCGGCGCCGCCACCGACAGGGCGTCGTCGGTGATCTGACGGTCACTCACCGCGACGCCGCTGCGCCGCACTTCGGCGAGCATCCGGCGCAGCCGGACCGCGTCGGTCACGGTGTAGGGGGTGAACGCGTCGAGCCCGCCCTCCGGGTAGCCGTCCTGCAGCTCGAGGCCGCCGTGCGCGAGCAGCACCAGACCCACGCCCGTCGCGTGCAGCGGCCAGCGCGCGCCGACCCGCGAGTGCACGCCCACCGCCGAACGGCCCGACAGGCGCTCGATGTAGACGACCTCCCGGCCGTCACGCACGGCGAGGTGCACGTTCTCGTGCGTCGACTCGTACAGGTCCTCCAGGAACGGCAACGCCGCCTGCCGCAGGCCGAGACCGCGCGGGGCGAGCGCCGCGATCTCCCACAGGCGCAGGCCCACGTGGTAGTTCCCCGCCTCGTCGCGCTCCAGGGCGCCCCAGCGGGAGAGCGCGGCGACGAGCCGGTGCGCGGTGGGCAGCGGCAGATCGGCGCGGTGCGCGAGCTGGGTCAGGGTGAGCGAGGGGTGGTCCTGGTCGAAGGCGCCGAGGGCGTCGAGCAGCCGGTCGCTCGCGGAACGGGTCACGGCGTCGCCCTATCCGGTCGGGCAGCGGTCGCGGAGGAAGTCCAGGAGCACGCCGTTGAACAGCTCGGGCTGCTCCACGCCCGGCAGATGCCCGGCCCCGTCGATCACCCTCAGTACGGAGTCCGGCACCAGCTTCACGATCTCCTCGGCGTCCGGGACCGGCGTGTACACGTCGTCCGCGCCGACCACGACGAGCGTGGGCACCCGGGCCGCCGCGAGGCTGTCGCGGTAGTCGGGGCGCTCGGCCCGCCCGCGCAGCGCCGCCGCGGCCCCGCGCGGGTCGGTGACCTGCATCATGCCGAGCACCTGCGCGGCGACCTCCGGCAGCGCGGCCACGTTGTAGCGCGCGAGCATCTTGTCGATGACCTCGTCCGCGTACTTGCCCATGCCCTCGGCGAGCAGCCGCAGCGCGAGCCGGTTGCGGTACACCTTGCCCTCGGGCGTCTCGGCCGGCGCCGAGGTGTCGGACAGGACGAGCGCGCGGGTGCGGTCCGGATGCCGCAGATGGAACTCCATGGCGATCTGGCCGCCCATGGACACACCGCCGACCACGGCCGTGTCGATGCCCAGCTCGTCCAGGAGCGCGACGGTGTCGTCCGCGAAGCGCGAGAGCGGCACCTGCCCCGGAGTGACATCGCTCTCGCCGTACCCGCGCAGATCGGGCGTGAGCACCCGGTACCCGGCCGCCGCGAGCGCCTCGGACTGGGCGGCCCACAGGGTCCGGTTGAACGGATGCCCGTGGATCAGCACGATCGCCACGCCGTCCGCGGGTCCGGAGTCGTCGTACCGCAGAACGGTGCCGTTCAGCGTGAATCGGGGCATCACGTGCTCCAGGTCGGATCGGTACCCCGCGCGGGGTGAGTGCCGGAACCGTACGGCGCGGGCGTGGGCATGATCAAGAGTGTTGGCCGGTCAGAGCGGGGAGAACGGCCCTCCTAGACTGGTGGCGCCGGGCCCTCGTCCCGTGGCACGGCAGCCCGCACCACTGAACCAGGAACCACCGTGAACACCCAGCACCACCAGGCGACCGCCGCCGCCCCGCCCGACATCCGCCTGGTCGTCACCGACATGGACGGCACGCTCCTGGACGGGGACGGGAGGGTGCCGGACTCCCTCTGGCCGCTCCTCGCCGAGCTGAACGAGCGCGGCATCGCCTTCTGCCCCGCGAGCGGCCGGCAGTACGCCACGCTCGCCGCACAGTTCGACGCCGTGGACGACGGCGGCATGGTCTACGTCGCGGAGAACGGCGCGTACGTCGTGCGCGGCGGCGCCGAGGTCAGCTCCGACCCGCTGGAACCGGCCGTCATCGAGTGGATCGTCAAGGAGACGCGACGGCTCGTCGACGAGGGCGGGGTCGACGCCGGCGTCGTCGTCTGCGGGAAGCGGTCCGCCTACGTGGAGCGCTCCGACGAAGCGTTCATGACGCAGGTCCGCAAGTACTACGCCGCCCACCAGATCGTGGACGACGCCACCGCCGTCGAGGACGAGTTCGTCAAGGTCGCGCTCTTCGACTTCGGCAACGCGCAGGACACCACCGCCCCGCTCCTCGCACCCCTCGCGGACACACACCAGGTCGTCGTCTCCAGTCAGCACTGGATCGACGTCATGAACCCCGCCGCGAACAAGGGCGCCGCCGTTCGCAGGCTCCAGGACGCCCTGGGCATCACGCCCGCGCAGACCATGGTGTTCGGCGACTACCGCAACGACCTGGAGATGCTGGACACCGCCGACTGGTCCTACGCCATGGCCAACGCCCACCCCGACGTCCTCGCCCGCGCCCGCCTGCGCGCCCCGGCCAACACCGAGAACGGCGTCGTCCGCACGGTCCGTGACCTGCTGCGACTTCCGGTGCAGCCGTAAATTACTGAACCGTAACCTTCCCGGTGCTACCCGCGGTAACGGTGATGTGGATACCGTCCGGCAAGGCGCGTGGTGGCGGTGGGACGTCCGCCTCGAGCGCGCCGTCGGCCTGCCCGAAGTTTCCGGCCGACAGCCGCCAGGCGGGGGTCGCCCCCCGCCCGTAGACCGGAGGTTCGCCATGCCCGCCGCCCCCACCCGTCTGTTGGCCGCCGCCGTGACCGTCGCCGCCTGTGTCGGAGCCCAGGCCGCGCCCGCCGCTGCGGCCACCGGAGCGGACAGCTCCGGCGACACGGTCTCGCGTGGTGTCACGATCCCCGCGTTCTACAACCCGCCGGCCGAACTACCCGGCGACAACGGGGCGTTGATCCGCAGCGAAGGGCTCCCGCTGGCCCTCAGCCTGCCCGGCCTGCACGGACCGCTGCCCGGCAAGGCGACCCGCATCATGTACAGGACCACCGACTCGAACGGGAAGCCCGCCGCGTCCACGGGCGCGTACATCGAGCCCAGCGCCAAGTGGCGCGGCTCGGGGCCGCGCCCGCTCGTCGCGCTCGCCCCCGGCACGCAGGGCCAGGGCGACCAGTGCGCCGCGTCGATGGGCCTGGAGCACCCGATCGTCTTCAACGGGCAGACACTGGTGGCCGGTTACGAGGATCTGGCGATCTACCGGCTCCTCGCCAAGGGCGTCGCCGTCGTCGTCACCGACTACATCGGCCTGGGCTCCACCGACCGCCTGCACACCTACGTGAACCGGCTCGACGAGGCGCACGCCGTGCTCGACGCCGTGCGCGCCGCCCGCGCCCTCAAGGACGCCACGATCACCAGCGGTTCCCGGGTCGGGCTCTTCGGATACAGCCAGGGCGGCGGCGCCACCGCCGCGGCCGCCGAACTCCAGCCGACGTACGCGCCGGATGTCACCCTCTCCGGCACCTACGCGGGCGCGCCGCCCGCCGACCTCGCCGCGACCACCAAGGCCATCGACGGCACCGACCTCGTCGGCGCGCTCGGCTGGTCGCTCAACGGGTTCCTGCAGTCCGACCCGGAGCTTCGGTCGATCGCCGACAAGCACCTCAACGACAAGGGCCGGGCCGCCCTGAAGGACCTCTCCACGGCGTGCGTCGGTGACGCCATCCTCGGCTACTCGTCCAAGAAGAGTTCCGCCTGGACGAAGGACGGCGAGACCCTCGAAGAGATCATCAAGGCCGAGCCGCGCCTCCAGGAGTTCCTCGCCCAGCAGCGCATCGGCACCATCAAGCCACAGAGCCCGGTCCGCGTCGCCACCGGTGTCAGCGACAACCTCGTCCCGCACGGCCAGGCACGCCAGTTGGCCGTCGACTGGTGCGGTCGCGGCGCCCAGGTCACGTACAAGCCGGTGAACATCCCGGACGTCGGCCGCGCCCTGATCAACCACTTCGCCCCGCTGCTCACCGACCAGGGTCCGGCGATCAGCTGGCTCACCGACCGCCTCTCCGGCAAACCGGCGACGTCCACCTGCGCCCAACTCCCGTCGCAGCGCTGAGCGTACGGGCGGATGCCGTGGCACGATGACGTCCCACCGCATCCGCCCGAAGGGAACCCCGTGCCCCGCGCCGTCACCCTCATCCGCTCCGACGCACTCTCCGATGTCGCCGAGTACGCCTACGCGGCCACCGCGCCGGCCGAGGCGCGGCTCGTCTTCCTCGCCGGCTCGTGCCCGCTGGCGAAGGACGGTTCGACCGTCGCGGTCGGCGACTACGCGGGGCAGGCGGCCCAGTGTGTCGCGAACATGCGCGTCGCGCTCGAAGCCGCCGGCGCCGGTCTCGGGGATGTCATCAACACCCGCGTCCTCGTCGCGTCGAACCGGCAGGAAGACCTGGTCACCGCCTGGGAAGTGGTGCGTGACGCCTTCGGTGAACACGACGTGCCGAGCACGCTGATGGGTGTCACCGTGCTCGGCTACGCCGACCAGCTCGTCGAGGTCGAGGCGGTCGCCGCCGTCGTCGACTGACCGACGTGCGAAGGCCCCGACTCCCGTGCGGCGCACGGAAGTCGGGGCCCAGTACGAGCGGGATCAGGCCGATGTCACCTTCACCGGCTCCGTCTCCGCCGAGCTGTGCCGTTCCGCCCAGTTCTCCAGGGCCGTGCGGCACGCATGATCCAGGTGGTGCAGGCCGGACAGGTTCAGCTCCACGGGACGGTTCTGCGGAAGTGCCTCCAGGCTGTCGAGGATCTTCGGCAGCTTCAGGAACGTCGCGTTGCCGGACAGGTGCGCCTGCACCGGACCCGCTCCCTTGTCTATGACCTCCAGCTTGATGTGCGAGGCGTCCCAGGCGGTCTTCACGACCGACAGGGCGAGGCCGATGAGCACACCCTCGAACATGCTGACCGCCACGATCGACACCGCGGTGACGACCAGGATCAGCGCCTCACCGCGATGGTCGCGCCACAGCTGGACCAAGGGACGCACGGGCACCAGCTTCGCACCGGCGTGCACCAGCACACCCGCGAGGGCCGGGATCGGGATGTACGCGAGCAGCGCGGGCAGCAGCGCCGCGAACAGCAGCAGCCACACACCGTGCATGACACGGGACGCCTTGGTCTTGGCACCCGCCTGCACATTGGCCGAACTGCGCACGATCACCGCGGTCATCGGCAGCGCGCCGAGCACACCGCACACCGCGTTGCCCGCGCCCTGCGCGAGGAGCTCCTTGTCGTACTCGGTGCGCGGACCGTCGTGCATCCGGTCCACGGCGGCCGCGCTGAACAGCGACTCCGCGGAGGCGATCAGCGTGAACGCCACGAGCGTGCCGAGCAGGCCGACGGTGAGGAGTTCACCGAACGCGTCGAGGGGCGGCGGCTGGATCGAGCCGATCAGGCCGTTGACCTCGACCATGGTGACGGGCGCGTCGAACACGAACGCCGCCAGCATGGCCAGGCCCACCGCGGCGAGCGGCCCAGGAACGACACGCGCCTTGCGGGGCATGTACTTCCAGCACACCAGGACCACGACGGTCCCGGCGCCCAGGGCGAGCGAGGCCAGCGCGCTCGTGCTGCCGAGCGCGTCGAGGAACGCCTCCGGAAGCCCGGCTATCTTGCCGAGACCCGACTCCGGGGCCTTGGCGTCGAGGACCGAGTACATCTGGCCCGCGATCAGGACCAGGCCGATGCCGGCGAGCATGCCCTCGACGACCGAGACCGAGATGGCCCGGAAGTAGCGGCCCACCTTCAGCGCGCCCATGGCGATCTGAAGCAGGCCGGTCGCCAGCACGATGACACCGAGGACCGGCAGACCGAACTCGCGCACCGCTTCGTACACGAGAACGGTCAGCCCGGCAGCGGGGCCGGACACCTGGAGGCTGCTGCCCCGCATCAGGCCGGTGACGATGCCGCCGACGATGCCGGTGATCAGGCCGAGTTCGGCGGGCACACCGGAGGCGACGGCGACGCCGACGCACAGCGGAAGCGCCACCAGGAACACGACGAGCGAGGCGGTGAAGTCCGCCTTGAGATGAGGGAACTTGGGGGATGGGGTGTGGGGGGCGGTTTCGGTCATGGCGGCGCTCACAGAGTCTCGAACGCGTCGGTGTCGACGCGGTGTTCGCGGACGGCGCCGGTGTGCACCTCGTAGTACCAGCCGCGCAGGGTGAGGCGGCCGTCGGCGAGCCGGCGCTCCACACACGGGTAGGAGCGCAGCCTGAGCAGCTGGGCGAGGACGTGCTGCTGGACGGCCGGACCGACGGTGACGTCGGCCGGATCGCACGCGCCGGGCTCGTCCGCGGCGTGCGCGAGCCAGTCCCGGACGGCGGGCACGGCCGCGAGGTCGTCGCCGCGCACCAGCGCGCCGATCGCCCCGCAGTGCGAGTGCCCGCACACGACGATGTCCTGGACGCCGAGGACTTCCACGGCGTACTCGATGGTGGCGGTCTCCCCGCTGGGGCTGCCGCTGGTGTACGGGGGCACGATGTTGCCCGCGGTGCGGAGCTCGAACAGCTCACCGGGGCGCGCGCCCGTGATCAGGGCCGGCACGACGCGAGAGTCGGAGCAGGTGATGAAGAGGACCTGCGGGGACTGGCCGTCGGCGTGACTGGCGAACTCCTCAGGGCGCTGGCCAAAGGTGCGGGCGTTGTCGATGAGGGGCTGCATGTGTGGTGATTCCTCCTGGCGCGCCGGCAGGGCGCGTCGGACGGGCAGGACAGGTGGGGGGTAACAACTGTCGGGAATCAGCAGCGGAAGACCTGTAGGGACGCCGCTGTCAGCTCGTCGATGGATCTCTCCGGGCGGACGTACGCGGGGTACGGCGCGGTCGCCGGCGCGGCCGTGGGGTCCGGCACGGGTGACTCGGCGTAGGGACAGGGGAGTTGGGACGAACCCGACGCCGTGCGATGACGGTCGCGGGTGCGGACCGCTTCGGCGGGCCCCTGCGGGCCCGTCCCGTCGCCGTGACAGGCCTTCGCGTCGGCAGGTGCCGCGACCGGGCCATGTGCGGAAGCGAACGAATGTCCGGACGCGAGCAGGGGGAGCGACAGCAGCAGGGCGATGACAAAAGCCACCGCCGTGCGCTTGCTCCCACCTCGGGACATGTTCCCCCCTCGCGTATCTCTCACCAAGAGATAGCCAACGTACGGTCAACTGATGGTCAAGAGACAGGTTAACTCTGCAAAGGTGGCTCGTAGGTTAACTGGGTGTTTCAGGTCGAAGGATGCGTGAAACGTGGGGGTGTTTTGGCGTGAATGGCACCCCTAGACTCACGATCATGACCGATGCCACCACCGTCACCCCGACACCCCAAATCGCCGACGACACCGCCCTGTTCGGCACCATGGCCACGATGCGCGCCATGCGCCGGCTGCGCCCGGAACCCGTTCCCGACGAGCTGCTCGAACGGCTGATTCAGGCAGCCGTGTGGGGGCCCAGTGGGGGCAATATGCAGCGCTACGAGTACGTCGTGGTCACCGACCCGGCAGTCATGGCGGAACTGTCACCTTTGTGGACACGCTGTGTGGACGCCTACCTGGCGACCACCGGCAAACACGCGCCCGAGGGCATGGACGAGGCGGCGTACGGGCGCATGGTCGCCGCCATCGAGTACCAGCGCGACCACTTCGCGGAGACACCGGCGCTCGTCATCCCCTGCTACCGGTTCCCGCCGTCGCGCGTCGACGAGGAGGGGCTGCGCGCCTCGGTCGCCGCGCTCGGACCCGCGGCGGCGGCCACGATGGCGAGCACGCAGGAGCGCTTCGCCGCGCTCGCGGAGGGCTCCTGCGTCTACCCCGGCGTACAGAACCTGCTGCTCGCCGCGCGCGGCCTCGGCCTCGCCGCCAACCTCACCATCTGGCACCTGATGCTGGAGGACGAGTGGAAGGCCGCGCTCGGCATCCCCGACGACATGCGGACGTTCGCCGCCATCCCGATCGGATGGCCGCTCGGCCGTTTCGGCCCGGTGCGCCGCAGGCCCGTCGCGGACGTACTGCACCGGAACCGCTGGTAGGTCACGCGGTCAGTCGTCGCCCGCGCCCCGCGCGAGCCGGATCTCGCGGCCCTTCCAGCGCTCGCGCAACCAGCGGTCGTGGCAGACGACGACGACGGCGCCGGGCCCCGCGCCCAGCGCGTCCTCCAACTCGTCGCACAGTGTGGGGGACAGATGGTTCGTCGGCTCGTCGAGCAGCAGCAGCTCCGGCGGGCTCGCCACGAGCAGCGCGAGCGCGAGCCGGCGCCGCTGCCCGACCGACAGCAGGCCGACGGGCTTGTCGAGGTCGGCCGGGCGCAGCAGGCCGAGCCCACCCAGTGGCACCGCCTCGGCCCGGGCGAACCCGAGCTCGCGCGCGTACGTGTCCCGGGCGGTGCGCTCGGGCCGCTCGAACACGGAGTCCTGGGCGAGCAGCCCCACCGACAGACCGGTACGCCGGTGCGTCCCGCCGCGGGGCGTCAGCTGCCCGGCAAGAATCGCCAACAGGGTTGACTTTCCACTGCCGTTGGCGCCGGTGACCAGGAGGCGGTCCTCGGGTGTCACGTCGAGCCGGTCCAGGGTCAGCCGCCCGGGGACATGCGCCGCCCGCAGGGACACGAGCGGCTCGTCGACGTCAGCGGAGGCTTCGTCGGCCGAGGCGCAGGTGAGGCGCTCGGGGCGGAAGCGCAGCGGCGGCGGAGGCGCGGCGACCTGTGCGCGCTCCAGCTCCTCCAGGCGGCGTGTGGCATTGCGGACCCGGCGTGAGATCTGGCTCTGCACCCGGTTGGCGCGGACGCCGTACCCCATCTTCTCGTTGTCGCGCGGACCGCGGTCCGGGGCGACACGGCGCGCCGAGACACCGGCCGCGTGCCGCAGCTCCGCCAACTCCTCCTGCTCCTCGGCGAATCGGCGCTCCCACCGCTCCCGCTCGGCCCGCTTCTCGGCGAGGTAGGCGCTGTAGTTGCCGCCGAACCGCACCGGCCCCTCCACCGCCGGATCGAGGTCGACGAGGTCCGTGCAGACGGCGTCGAGGAACGCCCGGTCGTGGCTGGCGAGGACGACGACACCGGGCAGCGCCCGCAGTTGCTCCTCCACGAACAGCGCGGCGTCGTCGTCGAGATGGTTCGTCGGCTCGTCCAGAAGCAGCGCGGTGGGACGGCGCACGAGCAGCGCGGCCAGGGCGAGCCGCCCGCGCTGGCCGCCGGAGAGCGAACCCAGGGTGCGGGTGTGCGCGAGCGCGCCGAGGCCGAGACCGGCGAGGGTGATCCCGGCGCGCCGGTCCGCGTCCCACGCCTCGTGCTCCCGGGCGCTCTCGAGCAACTGCCCATAGGTGTCGAGCAGTTCGGGGTAGGCGGCGGAGTCCTCCGGTGTCCGGGCGAGGCGGTCACCGAGCCGGTCGAGCTCGGCGAGTTCGGCGCGGGTCTCGCGCAGCGCGTCGTCCAGTACGTCCGCGATCGTCGCTGTGGTGTCGTACGGCGCCTCCTGCTGGAGGAAGCCGAGGTCGGGCGGCCGCACGACGCTGCCCGAGTCGGGGGTGTCGACGCCGGCGAGTAGACGCAGCAGCGTCGACTTACCGACCCCGTTCTCGCCGATCAGGCCGATGCGGCGGCCGGGGGCGGCGGTGAGCGACACACCGTCGAGGACGCGGCGGGTGCCGAGGGTGCGGGTCAGGTCGTGGGCGATGAGGGCGGGCTGAGCCATGAGATGTGTTCCGTTCGACGTGAGAGCCGTGGGGCCCGCCGGACGTACGCCTCGGGGCGGGCCAATGTCGTCACGCCGACGGATCACATCTCGGGCGCACCCACCTCGGTCAGCTCGCCGTCCGCGAGCCGCAGCCCGCGCTCCACTCCGATCCGCGCGAGGAACCGCTCGTCGTGGCTGACCACCATGAACGCTCCCTGGTAGGAGCCGAGCGCGCTCTCCAGCTGGCCGACGCCGACCAGGTCGAGGTTGTTCGTCGGCTCGTCAAGGAGCAGCAGCTGCGGGGCCGGCTCCGCGCACAGCACGCACGCCAGGGTGGCCCGCAGCAGTTCCCCGCCGGAAAGGACCCCGACCGGCAGTTGGGCGCGCGGGCCGCGGAACAGGAACCGGGCCAGCAGATTCATCCGCTCCGCCTCCGGTCGCCCCGGCGCGAACGCGGCGAAGTTCTCCGCGACGGTGCGCTCGGGGTCGAGCAGGTCGAGGCGCTGCGAGAGATAGGCGATCCGTCCTTCGGACCGCTTCACGCTGCCCCCGCTCGGCTCCAGATCGCCGCTCACGAGCCGCAACAGAGTGGTCTTCCCCGCCCCGTTGGGCCCCGTCAGCGCGATTCGTTCGGGGCCCCGCACCGCGAAGTCCACGCCCGCGGCGGCGAACAGGTCCTGCTCGCCCCGGCGGACCTGCGCGTGCTCGGCGAGGACGAGGGTGCGGCCCGCGGGCACCTTGGTGTCGGGGAGATCGAGGACGAGGCGCGGATCGTCGCGCACGGCGCGCTCCGCCTCGTCGAGCCGCGCCTTGGCCTCGCCGACGCGGGCCGCATGCGTTTGTCCGGCCCGGCCCGCGGACTCCTGGGCGCCCCGCTTCATGGTCCCGGCGAAGATCTTGGGCAGTCCGGCGCTCTTCAGGTTGCGCGCGGCGTTGCTCGCGCGCCGTTCGGCGCGTTCACGGGCCTGCTGCATCTCCCGCTTCTCGCGCTTCACCTCCTGCTCGGCGTTGCGGACGTTCTTCTCGGCGACGTCCTGCTCCGCGCTCACCGCCTCCTCGTACGCGGTGAAGTTGCCCCCGTACCAGCGCAGTTCACCGTGGTGCAGCTCGGCGATCCGCTCCATCCGGTCCAGGAGCGCGCGGTCGTGACTGACCAGCAGCAGACAGCCGTTCCAGCGCTCCAGCACGTCGTAGAGGTGGCGACGGGCGTCGAGGTCCAGGTTGTTGGTCGGCTCGTCGAGGAGCAGCACATCGGGCCGGCGCAGCAGTTGGGCGGCGAGGCCGAGGGACACGATCTGGCCGCCGCTGAGCGTGTCGAGACGCCGGTCGAGACCGAGGGCGCCGAGGCCCAGGGAGTCGAGTTCGGCGCGGGTGCGCTCCTCGATGTCCCAGTCGTCGCCGATGACGGTGAAGTGCTCCTCGCTCACGTCCCCCGACTCGACGGCGTCCAGGGCCCGGACGATCTCGGCGACACCGAGCACCTCGGCCACCGTGAGCGAGCCGGCCAGCGGCAGGGTCTGAGGGAGATGGCCGAGCAGACCGTGCACGGTCACCGATCCGCCGGTGGGCCTCAGCTCACCGGCGATCAGCTTGAGCAGCGTGCTCTTGCCCGCGCCGTTCGGGGCGACGAGCCCAGTGCGGCCGGACGGCACGGAGAAGGACAGGCCGTCGAACACCGGGGTGTCGTCGGGCCAGGAGAAGGACAGGTTCGAGCAGACGACGGAAGCGTCGGACACGGAAGCAGACCTCGCGTGGGAGACGGGCAGACCGATACGGCTGCCCGGAACAGGAAAAGGGGACGACTGTGAGGCCACCGAGGCGGTGCGTCAGCGCACCGGCCACTGGCCTGTCAGAGCCGGGTCATCACCCGGAGATGTCGTCGTCCACCGCCATGTTCGTTCTCCTCAAGAGGCGAAAGGTCCAAGAACACTAACAGCTACGGGTGTCCCGTCACCAGCTCAATGGATAGCGGACCGGGTGTCCGCCGATCCGCCCCGGCAGCAGTCCGCACAGGACCAGCAGCCCGGTGCCGAGCGCGAGGAGAGACAGGAAGGGGACGGGGTGCGGGGCCTGCAGCACGACGATCACCGCGGTGGCGGCCGCGGGGGAGTGGGAGAGATGCGTGAGCATCATCGCCCCGAGCGAGAGCCCGGCGGCGACGGCCGCGCCCCATCCGTTGCTCCCCGTCACCGCGAGCGTCCCGAATCCGATGGCGGCGGAGATCAGCTGGCCACCGACGAGGTTGCGGGGCTGCGAGATCGGCAGCCCGGGCGCGCCGTGCACCAGGGCGGCGCTCGCGGCGAGCGGGGGTATCAGGAGTGGCTGCCGCAGCAGCACGCCGACGCCGACGAGGACCAGCAGGGCGCCGATCGCGAAGACGGTGGCCCGCAGGGCGTGCAGAGGATGGGGGCGGGGGACGGCGGACGGGGGCGTGGACATGCGATCTCCGGGCAGGGCGGGCGGGGACCCGGTGATCATAAACAGAATGTTGAAGCCCGGGCATTTTGCTTGCCTCTCGGGCAAAAGGTCGCCCGCCCTGCCCACCTGCCCTGCCCGCCTGCCCCGCCCGCCGGCGCGGCTGTCGCCGGCCGGACCACTACTGCCGTCGGTTGTCCTCCGCGATCCGTGTCGCCCGCGAGCGTACGTCCGCCTCGGACAGGCCCGCGTCGCACACGATCGTCATCACGCTGCCGTCGTCCAGCGACACCTGCCGCATCTCGACGCCCAACTTCCTTGTGCGCTGCGGCTCTTCGTCGGACATGAGAGCTCCTCACGGTCGACGCGGCGCTGTGCCGCGTCGACTCAACAATTGACGAACTCCCACGGTAGGCACACCCGGTGGTGCGCGGGGCGCACCGGCGGGGCGCAGTCACACGATCGGGTCCGTGGACCTCACCGTACGGCCTGGTGTGCTGCCTCCGCCTCGGTGTCGGCGTCACCGGTGCGCAGGGCGCCGCCCGCCGTCTCCAGGTGGGCGCGGACGAACCACTGGAACTTCTCGAGCTCGCGCAGCTGTCCGATCAGCAGGTCCTGGGTGGCCACGTCGATCCTGCCGGTCTGCTCGACCGCCTTGCGGACGTCCTCGATGAGGCCTGTGTAGACGACGTCGAGCGCGCCGAGGTGGGCGATCGCGTCCGCCCGGCCGACGCTGTAGTCCTCCCAGGTCCGCGCGGCGACGAGCACGCCGGGCGTGCCGTGGCTGACGCCGCCGAGCGCGGCGGCGCGCTCCGCGACCTCGTCCGCCATGTCCCGGACCTTCTCGACCTGCGGGTCGACCATCTCGTGGACGGCGATGAAGTGCGGTCCGACGACGTTCCAGTGGATGTGCTTGAGCGTGAGGTGCAGATCGTTCAGGGCGTGCAGGCGCAGCTGCAGGATGTCGATGAGTTCGCCCGCCTCGGCGACGGTCAGGCCGGGGACGGTGTACTTCGGGTTGCTCCGCAGAGCCATGGTGCGTGTCTCCCTTCGGACTTCGAGCGGAATGAGCCGCACTCCCGGACTACCCCGCATGACAGATCCATTCATGGTCGGCGCCGATCGGAAGGCGGCGCCCGGGGTTCCACAAAAGGTTAGGTTAGGCTAACCTTCGGGGCGTGAGATCTGGTGAACGCGCAGGTAGCGCCCCTTGTCCGCGCGGTCACGAACTGTCGGCCGAGCATGTGACCGTGTCGTACGACGGAGTCGACGTCGTGCACGACGCGGCCCTCGTCCTCAGGCCCGACGAAGTGACCGCCCTCGTCGGCCCCAACGGCAGCGGCAAGTCGACGCTGCTGCGGACCGTCGCTCGGCTCCAGAAGCCCCGGCACGGCACGCTGAGCCTCGACGCGGGAACGTCCGACGCCGCCGACGGCTTCGACCTCACCGCCCGTCAGTTCGCCCGCCGCGTCGCCCTGTTGACGCAGAGTCGGCCCACGCCGGGCGGGCTCACCGTGCGCGACGTCGTCGAGTTCGGCCGCTATCCCTACCGCGGACGGTGGGGGCAGGCCGACGCGGAGGGGCCCGAGGTCGTCGACCGGGTCCTCGCGATGACCGGCGTCGAGACGCTCGCGGACCGGGGCGTCGACCAGCTCTCCGGCGGACAGTTGCAGCGCGTGTGGCTGGCGAGCTGCCTCGCCCAGCAGACCGGCGTGCTCCTCCTCGACGAGCCGACCACCTACCTCGACCTGCGCTATCAGATCGAACTTCTCGACCTCATGCGGGACCTGGCGGACGACGGCGGCATCGCCGTCGGCGTCGTCCTGCACGACCTCGACCAGGCCGCCGCCGTCGCCGACCGGATCGCGCTGCTCAGCGAGGGCCGCGTCATCGCCGACGGCGCCCCCGAGGACGTCCTGCGCTCCGAGCGCCTCACCGAGACGTACGGCATCCGCGTCGACGTCGACACCGACCCCTTCACCGGACGGCTGCGCACCCGCGCGATAGGCCGTCACCACAGCAGAAGCGAAAGGCTCCAGAGCACCTCATGAGACGCACCCTGATCGCCGCGGCGACGGCCGCCGCCGCGGCCCTCGTCCTGTCCGCCTGCGGCACCTCCGAGCCCGCGAAGGCCGGCTCCGCCGCCACGTCCGAGAAGATCACCCTGACCGGCGCCAACGGCTCCGAGGTGAGCCTGGACGGCCCGGCGACCAAGGTCGTCGGCACCGAGTGGAACGTCGTCGAGTCCCTCGTCACGCTCGGCGTCGACCCCGCGGGCGTCGCCGACGTCAAGGGCTACAAGGCGTGGGACACCGCCGCGCCGCTCACCAACTCGCCCAAGGACATCGGCACTCGGGGCGAGCCCAGCATGGACAGCATCGCGGGCCTCACCCCGGACCTCATCGTCGCCACCACCGACCTGTCGGCGTCCGCGGTCAAGCAGATGAAGAAGATCGCCCCGGTCCTCCAGGTGAAGTCGGCCGACGGAGCCGACCAGGTGGGCCAGATGTTCGACACCCTCGACGTCCTCGCGAAGGCGACCGGCAAGCAGGACGAGGCGAAGGCCGCCAAGAAGGCGTACGAGTCGAAGCTCGCCGAGGGCAAGAAGGCGCTCAAGGACGCGGGCGCCGACGGCTCGAGGATCGCCACCGCCGACGGCTATGCCGCCTCCAACCAGGTGTCCGTACGCGCCTTCACCAGCGGCTCCCTGCTCGGCTCCGTCAACGAGGACCTCGGCCTGAAGAACGCCTGGAAGGTCAAGGGCGACAAGGACTACGGCCTCGCCACCACCGACGTCGAGGGACTCACCGGACTCGGCGAGGACGTGCGGTTCACCTACATCGGCAACAAGAAGGCCGGCGGCTCCGATGTCTTCACCAAGGACCTCGCCGACAACTCCGTGTGGAAGTCCCTGCCCTTCGTGAAGGCCGGCGACGTGCACCGACTGCCCGACGGCACCTGGCTGTTCGGCGGGCCGAAGTCGATGGAGCACTACATCGACGGCGTCGTCGCCGCCCTGACGAAGAAGTAGGCACGTGGCCGTCACCGCACCTCCCCGCACCCTGGCGGCGCCGTCGATCGGCGCCGTCGGGGTGACCGGCGGGCTCGTGCTGCTCGTCGCCGTGCTCGCCGTCGTCGACATCACCTACGGAACCGCCGACGTCGGCGCGCGCCAGGTGTGGCAGGCCCTCACCGGGCACGCCGAGGCGGGCGACGCCTCCGTCGTCGTCGCCTCCCGGCTGCCCCGCATGGCGGCCGGGCTGCTCGTCGGCGTGGCGCTCGGCGCGGCGGGCGCCGTGCTCCAGGCGGTCAGCCGCAACGTGCTCGCCTCGCCCGACACCCTCGCCGTCAACGCCGGTTCGTACCTCGCGCTCGGCGTGCTCACGGCCACCGGCGCGACCGCCTCCGTGCTCGCGTCCTCCGCGGTCGCCTTCGTCGGCGGACTCGCCGCTGCCGCCGTGGTGCTCGGGCTCGCCGGACGCGCCGCCACCACCGTCCGCCTCGTCCTCGCGGGCAGCGCCCTCGCCCTCGGGCTCAACGCCGTGACCGAGGCGCTGCTCCTGCTCTTCCCCGAACAAACCGACGGCCTCTACCAGTGGGGCCAGGGCAGCATCGCCCAGAACGGCTTCGCCGGTGTGGCCCGCATGGCGCCCATCGTGCTCGCCGCGCTCGTCGGCCTGATGCTGCTCGCCCGCCGCGTCGACGGGCTGACCCTCGGCGACGACGCGGCGCGCGGCCTCGGCATCCCGGTGCGCGGCACCCGCGTCACCGCCGTCGTGCTCGCCGCGCTGCTCTCGGCGGCAGCGGTCACCCTGGCCGGACCGATCGGCTTCGTGGGCCTGTGCGCCCCGGCTCTGGTCAGGCCGGTGGCCCGCCGGGTGCGCTCGCTCGTACGGCACCGGGTGCGCATCCCCGTCGCGGGCCTCGTCGGCGCCGCCCTCGTGCTCGGCTCCGACGTGCTGCTGCGCGCCGTGACCTCCGCCCAGGTGGCCGTCACCGTGCCGACGGGCGTGGTCACCAGCGTCGTCGGCGCCATGTTCCTCGTCGTGATGGCGCTGCGCCTGCGCGACGGGGACGCCGCCGCGCCGCCGGACCGGATGCGCATCCCGAGCCGCAAGGTCTTCACGGTCACCGTGGTCGCCCTGGTCGCGGTGCTGGCCGGCACGGCCGTCGCCGGCGTCCTCCTCGGCGACAGCACCCTGCTCCTCGGCGACGTCGTCAACTGGGCGGGCGGGCAGGCCGGTCAGGCCATCACGTTCGTCCTGGACACCCGGGTGCCGCGCGTCCTGGCCGCACTGTGCGCGGGCGCGGCGCTCGCCCTGTCCGGCACCCTCGTGCAGTCCGTGACCCGCAACCCGCTCGCCGAACCCGGCGTCCTCGGCGTCTCCGGCGGCGCGGCCCTCGGCGCCGTCCTGCTGGTCACCACCGTGCCCGGCGCCGGCTCGTGGACCATCGCCGGCGCGGCGTTCGCGGGCGCGGGCGTCACGGCGGCGATCGTGTTCGGCCTCGCGGCCAAGGGCGGCTTCCAGCAGAGCCGGCTCGTCCTCGTCGGCGTCGGCGCGGCGTCGGGGACGGCGGCCCTGATCAGCCTCCTGATCGTGCTCACCGACCGGTTCAGCGCGACCAAGGCCCTGGTGTGGCTGTCGGGTTCGACGTACGGGCGCACTTTCCCCGACGTGCTGCCGGTCGCGGCCGTGCTCGTCGTCGCTGCCATCATCGCGGTCGCCCGGCGGGGGGAACTCGACCTCGTCTCCCTCGACGCGGACACGCCCCGCCTCCTCGGCCTGGACCTCGCGCGCGGACGCCTCGGCTTCCTGGTGCTGAGCGTGCTGCTCAGCGCCACGGCGGTCGCGGCGGCGGGCACGATCGGCTTCGTCGGTCTCGTCGCGCCGCACGCGGCCCGCGCCCTGGTGGGCCGCAAGCACGTGCGCGTCGTGCCCGTCGCGATGCTCCTGGGCGCGGTCCTCGTCTGCGTCGCGGACCTGCTGGGCCGCTCCGTCATCGCCCCGGCCCAGCTGGGCGCGGGCCTGATGACGGCCGTCGTCGGCACGCCGTACTTCGTGTACCTGCTGGTGCGCGGACGCCGGTAGGGTCGGGCGGCCCTCAGCCCGCCTTCGTACGCAGCGCTTCGAGGGCCCGGTCCGCGTGCGCGCTCATCCTGAACTCGCTGCGGACCACCTCGAGGACCCGGCGGTCGGTGCCGATCACGAACGTGGCGCGTTTGGTCGGCAACGGGGCGAAGCCGCGCGCCACCCCGAACCGGCCGCGCACCTCGCCCTCCGGGTCGGACAGCAGCGGAAACCCGAGGGTGTGCCGCTGCGTGAACTCCCGCTGGCGTTCGACGGCGTCGGAGCTGATCCCCACCGGGCGCGCGCCGACCGCCGCGAACTCCGCCGCCAGATCCCTGAAGTGGCAGGCCTCCGCGGTGCAGCCGGGGGTGAGCGCGGCCGGGTAGAAGAAGAGCACGACCGGCCCCTCGGCGAGCAGCGACGACAGCGACGTCGGCGCCCCCGTCTCGTCGGGCAGCGTGAAGTCCTCGACGACGGAACCGGCTGGATCCGGGTGGACGTGGGCATGGGGCCTCCCAGGGTTCGGCAGTGGACGCGTGTGCCATTCACGTATACCGGCACGTATACCGGACGGTAAGTCGTACCGAACAGAATGTGCCCCAGGGATGTTGAGCCGGTGCGAGCTGGGTAGGGGCCGCTCATGGATGTGTCGCATGACCAGAACGTGGAGACGGCGGTGGCCGCCGCCGCCTTCCTCTCCGGGCAGCAGGTCACCGAGAAGCAGTGCGGTGGCTGCGGAACCGTGGTGGCAGGCATCAACGGCCGCTATGCGTGCGGCGCTTGTGGCTGGATCAACCACTGGTCGGACGGTGACACCCACCTGCCCGGAGCGGAGGACGACGTCTGAGCGACGCGGTCGAACGTTCCTGCGGAGTCGGCTCCTCGCGTCGAACTGGTTGTGAAGGCCGTCGGGTCATTCGCGCATATGCCACCCGGTGTATGCCCCTTGGCCTAAGGTTTGGAATGTCGCCCATGTCGGGCGGCAGCACAGTCCGGCGGGAGCGGTGATGGGCCGGGCGACCTCACGCACCGGCAGTGCCGCCGGGCGCGGGGCAAGGAGTGATGAGCGCTCCCGCGCAGGTGCGACAGCAGGGATGAGGTGTGTCAGGGTGAGCCCTGACGAACGGCACACGCATGGGCGCCTCGAGGCGCTGGTGACCGGAGTTCTCGCCTACCCGGACGGCGAGCGGCTCGCATGTCAGGTCGAGTTGCGGTACAGCGCGGACGACCCCTTGGTCGTCCGGCTCGTCGTCCCCAACGGTCCGGCGCGCGGCGGGAGTTGGGTGCTGTCGCGCGATCTGCTCTCCGCCGGACTCACCGGCGCGGCGGGCATCGGCGACGTCACGGTGCGCCCCGTGGCACAGGAGAACGAACCGCTCGGCGTGGAGATCGAGATCCGCGGCGACGCGCACATCGGCACGCCGGCCCGTTTCGCGATGGGGCACCGGGCGCTGCTCACGTACCTGGAGCGCAGCCACGCCCTCGTCCCGTTCGGGAGAGAGGCCGACCAGGGCGCGATGGACCGGGAGTTGGAGCTCTTCCTCGACGAGAAGGACCGGCCCGGGGAGGCGGGGAATACGTGATAACCCGCGGATTGAGCCCTTCGTGTGATCCTCGGCCCCGACCGCAACCGGCGCACGGCCCCCGTCGCTCTCTGCCTTCGAGACAACGGCGTACGCCACGAAGGAGGCCGGCATGCACACCATCACGACCGGGCTGGACGAAGAGCAGACCTACGCCACCGACTGGGCCGACGACTGGCTGCTGGCCCCGCCGAACCCGGCGCACCGCCTGCCCTCCCGGGTGGACCCGAAGGACATGCGCCGCCTCGAACTGCACGCGGTGCTCACGGCGTCGGGCATCGCACCCTCGCCCGGCGACACGGAGGCCATCGAGCAGCTCAGCGCGCTCCCGGACGCCGTACACACCACCCTGCGCCGCTGGCTGGGATGTTGCGGGCAGTGCGGATGTCACGTCTGAGCCCCGCCGTGACACCGGGTGGCGACACTGACGACACCACTGGGACGGGCCCCTCCACACCGGGTGTGGAGGGGCCCTGGTGTGTCGTCGCTCTCCGGTGTGTCGTCACAGGCGCCGTGACACGTCCTGCGCCGCCTGTCGTACCGCCGGGGCGAACCCGGCCAGTTGCTCCTCGGTGACGAGGAACGTGAGCGAGGATACCGAGACGGCGGCGACCGGTGAGCCGTCCGCGTCGAGCACCGGGGCCGCGATCGAGCAGATCGACGCGTCCGCCTCCTCGTAGTCGGTGGCGTACCCGGCATCGCGGATCGCGGCCAACTCCCCGGTGAGGGCCGCCCGATCGGTGTGCGTGTGCGGGGTGCGGGCGGGCAGTCCGGTGCGGTCGAGGATCGCCGCGGCCTCGTCGGCCGGCAGATGGGCCAGGAGGGCCTTCCCCGCGGCGGTCGCGTGCAGCGGCAGCGGGGCGCCGACGTCGGTGGCGATCCGGTAGGCGTGACCCGGGTCGACCTTGTGCGTGTACGTGGCATGGTCCCCGCTCGGCACCGCCAGGTGCACGGCCTGTCCGAGCCGTTGCTGCAGCGCGCGCAGCACGGCGTCGATGCCGACCGCGTCGTCGGCCAGTACCTGAGCGGCCATCGCGCGCAGTTGGTTGCCGCAGCCGTAGCGGCCCTCGCCGTCTGCCGCCGCGTACCCCTCCTCGACGAGCGTGGCGAGGACCCGGTGCGTGCTGGCCTTGGAGACGCCGGAGCGATCCGCGATGTCGCCGAGCCGGTGCGGTCCGTCCGCACGCGCCACGGCGTGCAGCACACGGAGTGCCTTGACGACGGAATTCGCGGGCTTGCTCGGTTCCATTGACCCTCCGAGGAGACGCGGGCTATGTTTCCACTCGATCCGCCGAGCGGAACGCCATTCTACTCCACGGAACGAACTCGGGTCCTCGGCCCGGGTGTCCAGCAACGGTGTGCCCAGCCGCGCCCCGCCGCGCCCGTACGCACCACTTTCATGCCAGGGAAAGGTCGCCGTCCATGGCCGTGCACACAGCTCCTGCCGCAGGTCCGCAACGATTCGATCTCGTCGTCTCGGGCGGGCTGTTGGCCGACCCCCTGCGCCCGGAGCCCTTCGCAGGCGATCTCGCCGTGCGCGACGGCCGCATCGTCGCGACGGGGGAGCCGGGCACGCTGGTCGGCGGGCGGCGCGTCGATGCCACGGGGCTGCTCGTGGCACCCGGCCTGATCGACCTCCACTCCCACGTCTACGCGCCCGGCACCTCGCTCGGTGTGTCCGCCGACACGGTCGGCGTCGAGCAGGGTGTCACCACCGTGGTCGACGCGGGCAGTTGCGGCAGCGACCACTGGGACGACTTCGCGGAAAACGTTGTCAACGCCGCGGCGACCCGCGTCCTGAGCTGGCTCAACATCTCCCGGCACGGCCTCGTCCACGGCCGCACCGAACTCGCGGGCGGCCCCGGCGATATCGACGAGGCCGCCACCGAGAAGCTGCTGCGCGAGCACCCCGACCGGGTGCGCGGCATCAAGGTGCGGATGAGTTCCTCGGTGCTCGGCGACAGCGGCCTCGAACCCCTGAAGGCCGCGAAGCGGGTCGCCGCGCGGGTGGGCCGGCCGGTGATGGTGCACGTCGGCAACGAGCCGCCGCGCCTCGCCGACGTGCTGGACCTGCTCGGCGAGGGCGACGTCGTCACCCACGCGTTCCACGGCAAGCCGGGCGGCCTGTTCGGCAGCGAGGACGCGGCGCGCCGGGCCGTGGCGCGCGGGGTGCGGCTCGACGTCGGCCACGGCAGCGCCAGCCTGAGCTTCGCGACCGCCGAACGGGCCCTCGCCGCGGGCTTCTCCCCGTACACCATCAGCACCGACGTGCACGTGGGCAATGTCGGGGGACCGGTGCACTCGCTCGTCACCACGCTCGACAAGCTGCTCGCGCTCGGGCTCACGCCGCACCAGGTGATCCGGTGCGCGACGCTGCACCCCGCCCAAGTGCTCGGCCTGGACGACGAGTTGGGCACGCTACGCGTCGGTGCGGTAGCCGACCTGACGCTGCTGCGCCTCACCGAGAGCGCCGCAGTACTCACCGACGCCGACGGTGACACGCGTGCCGCCCGCACCCGCCTGGAGGCGGTCGCGACAGTGCGCGCCGGACATGTCCACACCCCCGGGACCGCCACCGGCTGAGTCCCGCCCATCGACCGCACCACCGAACCACCGAGAGGCCCGTGAATGAGCACGCCCCTGATCGAACGGCTCGCGACGGCCGTCCAGGACACCACGCAGCCCGTCACCGACGAGGACCGGACGGACCTGGCGGAGTTCCTGCCGCTCGCGCGGGCCCACGCGCAGGTCGCCGGGATCGACTTCGACGAGACACGCGTGCTCGCCCTCGCCGTGCACGCGCTCGCCTTCGTCCGCCGGGTGCGCACCGCCGAACACCTCGACCCGCTCGACCCGGAACTCGCCTCCGAACTGCCCGCGGACCGGATGGAATCCGCCCGCACCCTCATCGACACCTACTGCGCCCCGCGCGAGTTCCTCGCCGGGGACACCGAAGTCCTGCTGCTCGCCCTGCACTTCGAGGCGGCCGCCCAACTCCAGCAGCAGTCCACACCGCAGGCCTGACCACACACCAGGGAGCACCGCCATGACAGTCAAGATCGTGATCGGACACCGGCTCGGCAAGGGCCAGGCCGTCGCCGACGGCGTACGTGCCGCGGGCGGCGAGCCCGTCCTCATCGCGGGCCCCGGCGCCGACATGAAGGTCGGCGACGTGATGGCCGCGGAGGGTGCCGCGCTCGGCATCTCCTTCTGCGGCAGCGGCGGCGCCGGAGCCGTCACCGCCAAGGCCAAGTACGGCCACGACATCGAGTTCGGCATGCGCTCGGCGCAGGCCGGGGTGACCGCCGTGGAGCAGGGCCGCACCGTCCTCGGCTTCGGCTTCCTCGACAGCGAGGAACTGGGCTTCAAGGTCACCGAGGCGCTCCTCAAGAAGCTGGGGGAGAGCGCCTCGTGAAGCAGACCCGGCACACCCTGCGGCTCACCGGCTCGGGGCCCACCAGGGACAAGGCGTTCGCCACCGCCATCGGTCAAGTGCAGTCGTCGGTCGACAAGTTGACCGACGGCGTGTGCTTCCGCGTCGAGCCCCTCGAACTCGATGTCGTCTCGGCGGTCGAACACCGCTGGACGGAACGCTTCCTCGGGCTCCTCTTCCCCCGCCCCCGGCAGCGCTTCGAACTCACCCTGCGCGTCGAGGTGCAGGTGGCCTCCCTCGACCTGGAAACCGTCGACTTCACGGTGCGCGAGGAGCGGCTCTCGCCGGTCCAGCACGCCCTGCACATGAGGTGACCCGATGAACGAGACCCTCACCGTCCTGCTGGAGTCCCTCGTCATCGGCGGACTCATCGGCTTCGGCGCCTCCGCGGGCGTGGCCCGCATGTTCCACGCGCCGAAGGTCCAGGGCATGGGCGCCTTCCGCACACTCGGCGAGCTGAACGCCTGTCAGAACGACCCGGTCGCCCACTTCTCGTTCGGCCTCGGCTTCCTGTTCAACGCCTGGTCGAGCGCGGTCGGCACCGGTGCGCTCACCTCCGACGTGGACCACCGCATCGTCCCGCACTGGACCGCGTCGGTCGCGATGATCAAGAACCGCAGGCTTGCCGAGACCCTGCACAACCCCCGGCGGATGGCGCTCACCGGCACCGTCGTCGGCATGGTCCTCGTCACCCTCCTCAACACCACCGCCGCCTCGATCCCGCACTCCTTGCAGGACGTAGCGGCCAAGGTCCTCGGGCCCGCCTCGGAGTGGCTGATCAACCCCGTCATGCCGATCATCTTCTGGATGGCCGCCGTCGACGCGGGCCGGCGGGCCGGAGCCTGGGGCACCGTCCTCGGCGGCCTCGGCCACCTCGTGATGGGCAACGCCGTCCCCGGCATCGTGCTCGGCATCGTCATCGGCAAGGGTGTCGACGACCTCGGCTGGACGAAGGTCACCAAGTCCCTCGCGGGCGTGGTGATCGCGCTGTTCGCGGCCAGCACGATCCTGCGCGGCGCCGACCTCACCCTGCTCGAGCAGATGAACGTGCACATCCCGCACTGGCTCGCGCACTTCCACGACGCCACCGGCACCAAGCCCGAGTGAGGCAGGCAGCGACATGACCGAGACATCCACCACCGCATCGGGCGGCATACCGGCGCAGAACTCGGGCTCCGGCGAAGAGCGGTCCAAGGGCGGATTCCTGACCAAGGTGCCGGGCGAAGGCAGCTTCTGGCTCGCCGAGTGGGCCTTCCCCGTCTTCGTGGCCTGCCTGGCCGCAGGCATCTTCACCGGCACACACCTCTATTACGTCTACCACACCGGCGTGTTCAGCGACGTAGCCGTCGCCTCCATGCTCAAGGCCGGTATCGAGAACGGCAGTTACGGAGCGGCCGCCGCCTTCGGCGCCGGCTTCCTGTTCGCCCGTGTCATCGAGGGGCCCATGGTCGGCATCCTCGACATCGGCGGCTCCCTCCAGACCGGCGTCGGCATCGGCATCCCCGCCATGCTGCTGGGCGCCGGATTCACCGCGCCGCTCGACCACTTCTGGCTCGCGATCCCGGTGGGCGCGCTGCTCGGCGGCCTGATCGGCGTGGCCATCCTCGCGATCCGGCGCGCCACCGTGAACTCGACGGGCGGCACCTCGACGTTCGGCGCCGACGTGATGATGGGCGCGGGCAACTCCGCCGGACGCTATCTGGGCCCGCTCGTCATCATCTCCGCCGCCACCGCGTCGCTGCCCGTCGGCATCGGCTCGACCATCGGCGCCGCCCTCTTCTACAAGTGGCAGAAGCCGCTGACCGGCGGGGCCATCATCGGCGCGATGGTCGCGGGCCTCTTCTTCCCGATCCCCGGCAAGTGACCGCCCCCAGGCCTTAGGAAGTACCGTGCAATCTCTCCACCACGACCTCGGCACACCGCCCGCCATCAACGCCAGCGGCAAGATGACCGCGCTCGGCGGCAGTGTCCTGAGTGACGGCGTCGTCGCCGCGATGGGCGAGGCCGCCCGCCACCACGTCGTCATGGACGACCTGATGGCCGCCGTCGGCCGCGAGATCGGCCGCGCCACCGGCGCCGAGGACGGCTGCCCCACCACGGGCGCCGCCTCCGGCATCGCCATCGCGGTCGCCGCCGTCATCGCGGGCACCGACCTGTCCCGCATCGAGGCGCTGCCCGACGCGGGCGACGCCCCCTGCGAGGTGATCCTTCCGCGCGGCCACTCCGTCCATTTCGGCGCGCCCGTACGGCAGATGGTCGCGCTCGGCGGCGGCCGCCCGGTCGAGGTCGGCTCCGCGAACAAGGTGAGCGCCGCCCACCTCGCAGGCGCGATCGGACCGCGCACCGCCGCCCTGCTGTACGTCCAGTCCCACCACGCCGTGCAGAAGGGCATGGTCTCCCTGGCCGAGACCATCGAGGTGGCCCGCGCCCACGAACTCCCGGTCATCGTCGACGCCGCCGCCGAGGGCGAGTTGCGCCACTGGCCCGCCACCGGCGCCGACCTCGTCGTCTACAGCGGCGGCAAGGCGGTCGGCGGACCCACCTCCGGAATGATCTGCGGCAGCGCCGCGCTCATGACGGCGTGCCGCGCCCAGTACGGCGGCATCGCCCGCCCGATGAAGGTCGGCAAGGAGACCCTCTTCGGGCTGGTTCAGGCCCTGCGCGAGTACGGCAGCGCCCAGGGCGGCGGCCACCGGCCGCGCATGGAGAAGCTCGCCGCACGCCTCGCGGACCTGCCGGGCCTCACCACCCGGGTCGTCAGCGACGAGGCGGGCCGCGACATCCACCGCACCGAACTCACCGTCGACCCCGAGACGGCGGGCCGCGACGCCTCCGCTCTCGCCGCCGAACTCGCCGCGAGCGGCGTGTATCTGAGGGACCATCACGCCGCGACGGGACGCCTCGCAATCGACCCGCGCCCCATGAACACCGACGAAGAGGAACAGCTCGTGGACCGGCTGACCGCACTGCTGGACGGAGAGAACAACCGATGACCGTCGTCGAACGCCGCCTGGTGGTCACCGAGGAGGCCGGCCTGCACGCCCGCCCCGCCACCGCCTTCGCCCAGATCGCCTCCCGCGCCTCCTCCGACGTGACCGTCGCGCGGGACGACGGCCACGAGGTCCCCGCCCGCAGCGTCCTGTCGCTGATGACACTCAACATCCGCTGCGGCGACGCCATCGTGCTGCGCGCCAGCGGGGCCGACGCCGAGTCGACCCTGGACGCCCTCGCCGAGATCGCGGCCCCGGCATGACCACACCCCGTACCCGACCGGAGCACACCATGCACGCCGAAGTCATCGACGCCCTGCGCGCCGCGCGCGTCACCCCCACCGTGCGCGAGGCCGACGCGGACACCGCCGACGCGGTGGCCCGCACCCTCGTCCAATGCGGCCTCACCGCCTTCGAGTTCACCGCCACCACCCCGGGGTGGGAGGGCCTCGTCGCTGCCTGGTCGAAGGAGTTCCCCGAGGTGACACTCGGCCTCGGCACGGTCACCTCGCCCGAGATCGCCGAGCGCGCCCTGGCGGCCGGGGCGAAGTTCCTGGTCAGCCCGTTCCAGGTGCCTGAGGTGCGGCCCGTCGCCGACGCCGCGGGCCGGCTCCTGGTCGAGGGCGGCCTCACCCCGAGCGAACTGCGCACCGCGGCGGACCGGGGTGTCGCCAAGCTGTTCCCCGCACACGTCGGAGGCATCGCCTACCTGAAGTCGGTCCTGTCCGTGCTGCCCGGCGCCCGGATCATGGCGACCGGCGGCGTGAGCGTGGACGACGCCGCCACGTGGCTCGCCGCGGGCGCCTTCACGGTGAGCATCGGCAGCGACCTCACGCGCGGCGACGTAGCGGCGAACGTGGCGCGGCTGAAGGAACGCATCGGCTGATGCCGGGAGTCGGTCCCACGTAACGGAGCGATCTCGTCGCTGGAATCCGCGGGGGCGCATCGGTTCTAGTGGCCGCATGACATCCGAGCCGGCAGCACCTGCGCGCGGCGGTCCGCGGTGGCGGCGAGGCAGGGCCCTCATCGCCACCGCGCTGCTACTGTGCACGGCCACCGGGGCCCGCCACCACGAGGGCTATCCGCCGGTCCCGGACAGCCCCTGCGCGGCGTCGGCCGCGACCGCGAAGAACACCGGCAGGCCCGCACCGGACCTCGATGGCGACGGCCACCCGGACCTGCCGCTCGCCCTGCCGGCGAGCAACGGGGACGTCTTCCAGACCGGCCGGATCGCCCTGCTGCACGGCGCGCGGCCGGGGGACCGCACGGTGTTCACGCCCAGCGACTTCGACCTGCCCGAGCACGACCCCATGACCGACCGGCGGACCGGCCCGCTCCTCGCCGACCTGGACGCCGACGGCCACCTCGACCTCGTCGCGGGTGGCAGCGCCCATGTGCAGTGGGGTGGACCCGATGGGCCGGACCCCGGGAACAAGCCCGCACGCATCCCGCTGCCACACATGGGAAAGTGGCAGCCGGTCCGGATCAGCAAGAGCGAAGACGTCTACCGGGCGCCGCCGGTGGCCGGTGACTTCAACGGGGACGGGCGGATCGACCTGGCCACCTACCGCACCAGCATGTACAAGCGTCATCTCGTGGTGCTGAACGGCCCGTTCACCCGCACCGGCAAGCCCGCGCGGATCACCGAACGTGCCGACCACTACGGCGACGCCGCCGAGCTCATCACCATACTGGGGCTGACCGCGGCGGAGGTGACCGGCGACCGCGCCACCGATCTGCTGGTGCACGACCCCGGAGAGCCGAAGACACCCCTGCTGCTCGCCGGGGGAGCGGACACCGCGAGCGGCCTGGCCTCGCGGCCCGTGGCACTGCCGACGGGCGGGAACATCGCCGTCGGTGACTTCGACGGCGACGACAGGCCCGACATCGCGCTCGGCGACAGCGGCATCCCGATGGACGAGGAGTTCGCACCGCGCGACCGCAAGGGCAAGGTGACGATCCGTTACGGCAAGGCGCCGGAGGCCCCGGTCGTCTTCGACGGGGGAACCCGCAAGGGAGGCTTCGGCATCAACCTGATGGCCGCCGACGTCAACGGCGACGGCTGCGACGACCTCGCCGTGCGCAGCGACGGCGACCTGGAGGGCGGGCACGACCGGGTCGACATCCTGCGGGGCGGCTCCTCGCCGGGCCTGGGCTCCGAGCCCTGGCGCACCCTGCCGCGGCCGTCGGGTCGCCTCATCGACGTCGCCGATGTCGACGGCGACGGCCGCGACGAACTCGTCCTCGCCCTGCACAAGACCTGGCGAGTGGTCGACGGCTCGGGCGAACGGCTGGAGTCGTTCGACGTACGGAAGGTGGCGCGGCCGCGACGTTAGGCGGCAGGTGTGCACCCGTGGTGCTCGGGGCGGGGACCCGTCCTTGCGCTCCATGCGCGGCGCGTCGGGTACAGGCTGTAGGCCGCGAGGGGACGCACCTCCACCGAGCACACCACGTCGGCACCGGAGTCCGCGCCCACGTGCTCCAGGAGCAGCGCCAGGATCCGCTGCGACAGGCGCGTCATGGTCCGCTCGCTGCGCCCCGGGAGCAGCGCCACCTCCACGTGCACGACCGGCACGTCGTCGTACTCGCTGCCGACGACGTACGTCTCCGTGGCGGCGCGGAAGAACGTCTTGCAGGTGCCGCGCGAGCCGGACCCCTCGACGATCAGGGCGTGCAACGCGGTGGCGAGCGCGGCCCGGTCGAGGGTGTCGGTGAGTCGGGGCGAGTAGTCGACGGTGATCTGAGGCACGGCGCCTCCGCGGCGGACAAGGTGAGTGGGTTTTACATCTACCTGAACGCCACTTTATCCCGTCGCCCGTCGTGCCTCGAACCCACGGGTATGGGTGAGGGCCCGGCCGAGCCCGGCCGGGCCCCGTCGTGTCACGCCTCGCTGGCGTCGAGCATCTCCGCGCGCTCCACGATCTTCACGCGCTCACGGCCGTGCGGCTCGCCGAGCGCCTTCTCCGCGGCGTCCAGCTTGTACCAGCCGTCCCAGGTCGTGTACCGCACGCCGCGCTCGCCGAGGAACGCGACGACGGACTCCGGGGCGGGCGCGGACGGCGTCTGCAGGCGGCCCCCCGCGTGGTCGGCGAGCAGGTTCGCGATCGCCTCGTTGGCGTCGCCCTTGGTGTGCCCGATGAGGCCCACGGGGCCGCGCCGGATCCAGCCGGTGACGTACGTCGACTGCAGGTGCTCGCCGTTCTCCTGGATGACGCGGCCGCCCTCGTCCGGGACGGTGCCGGACTTGATGTCCCAGGGCAGCTTGGGCAGTTCGTCGGAGAGGTAGCCGACGGCGCGGTAGACGGCGCCGAGGTCCCAGTCGGTGAACTTGCCGGTGCCCTTGACGTTGCCGGTGCCGTCCAGCTCCGTGCGCTCGGTGCGCAGACCGACGACGCGGCCGTCCTCGCCGAGGATCTCGGTCGGCGACTCGAAGAAGTGCAGGAACAGCTTGTGCGGGCGGTCGCCCTCGTCGCGGATCGCCCAGTTCTCCAGCGTCTTGGCGACCATGTCGGTCTGCTTCTCGCTGCGGCGGGCGGCGATCGAGCCCTCGTCGTAGTCGATGTCCTCGGGGTTGACGATGACCTCGATGGACGGGGAGTGGTCGAGCTCGCGCAGCTCCATGGGGCTGAACTTCGCCTGAGCGGGGCCACGACGGCCGAAGACGTGGACCTCGAGGGCCTTGTTCGCCTTCAGGCCCTCGTAGACGTTGGCCGGGATCTCGGTCGGCAGCAGCTCGTCCGCCGTCTTCGCGAGGACGCGCGCCACGTCGAGCGCGACGTTGCCCACACCGAGGACGGCGACCTTCTCCGCCTCCAGCGGCCAGGTGCGCGGGACGTCGGGGTGGCCGTCGTACCAGGAGACGAAGTCGGCGGCGCCGTAGGAGCCTTCGAGCTCGATGCCCGGGATGTCCAGCGCCCGGTCCGCCGTGGCTCCGGTGGAGAAGACGATCGCGTCGTAGAAGGCGCGCAGGTCGTCGAGGTCGATGTCGCGCGGGTAGTCGACGTTGCCGAACAGGCGGATCTGCGGCTTGTCGAGCACCTGGTGGAGGGCCTTCACGATGCCCTTGATGCGCGGGTGGTCCGGCGCGACGCCGTAACGGATCAGGCCGAACGGAGCCGGCATGCGCTCGAAGAGGTCGATGGACACCCCCGGCTCGGAGGCCGCTTCGGACTTGAGCAGGGCGTCGGCGGCGTAGATGCCGGCGGGGCCGGCTCCGACGATGGCGACCCTCAGGGGGCGAGACATGGTTCAGGTTCCCTTCGAGTGGGTTCCCGCGGTCCGTATGTGCTGGTCGGGCCACGAGTGCTTGGAGGGAAGCCTAAAGTAAGGCAAGCCTTAGAAAGTAGGCGGGTCCGGTCTATGGGCACATAAGGCTGCCTTATGGGGGTCGATAGCTTCGCTTGAGGGGTTCGGCCTAAGCTGGAAGATCTGTGGGTCGCGCTCTGTTGGACCCGTAGGAACTGTTCGTCGTGTCAGGTAGTGCAGGGAGTGGCGTATGTCGGAGGTAACCGAGAGGGCAGTGCTGGCAGGCGGCTGCTTCTGGGGTATGCAGGACCTGATCCGCAAGCGGCCCGGCGTGCTGTCGACGCGCGTGGGGTACTCCGGCGGTGACACGCCGAACGCGACGTACCGCAACCACGGCGACCACGCCGAGGCCATCGAGATCGTCTACGACCCCTCCGTGATCACCTACCGCGATCTGCTGGAGTTCTTCTTCCAGGTCCACGACCCGACCACGAAGGACCGCCAGGGCAACGACCTGGGGCGCAGCTACCGGTCGGCGATCTACTACGTCGACGACGCGCAGCGCCAGGTCGCCGTCGACACCATCGCGGACGTCGAGGCGAGCGGCCTGTGGCCCGGGAAGGTCGTGACCGAGGTGGAGCCGGTCGGCGACTTCTGGGAGGCCGAGCCGGAGCACCAGGACTACCTGGAGCGGTACCCCGAGGGGTACACCTGCCACTTCCCGCGGCCGAACTGGACGCTGCCGAAGCGGGCTGCCTGAGCGACCGGATTCCGGGCGCCGCCCCTTGGGGGTGGCGCCCGTTTTCTTGCCTTGAGGCTTGACATGTTCTGGGCAGGAAAGAAGTGTGGCGACATCTTGTTTCCGCGTACACGTAAATGCATGATGGCTACATGCATAAGCGGGTTATGGACCCCGGCGGCGGCTGTGCGGCTGCCCCGCAGGAGAGCCTCATCGGCTCCGTGGAGCAGCTGGTCCGCCACGTCCGCAGAAGCGCCGTCACCGGCGGCCTGAGCACCGCGGCGTCCGCCGCCCTCGCCCGCCTCGGCCGCGAGGGGCCTCAGCGCCTCACCGACCTGGCCCGCGCGGAAGGCGTCTCCCAGCCGAACATGTCGCAACTGGTGACCCGCATGGAGCGCGCGGGCCTCGTCCGCCGCACCGCTGACCACAGCGACGGCCGGGGCGTCCTCGTCGACGTCACCGACAGCGGCATGGAGGTCTTCCGGCAGCGCAGGGCCGAACGGGATCAGGCACTGAACGACCTGGTGTGGGAGCTGACACCGGCCGAGCAGACCGCCGTCCGGCTCGCCCTGCCGGCCCTTGCGCGCGTGATCCAGGAGCGGCACCAGGGGCCCTGACCACGCCGTGCACACCCGCGTCGTCCCACTCGTCCATACGTCGCGAAAGAGAAGCACACATGAGTGCACCCACCGCGAAGGCGGCGAAGTCAGCGAGTCCCTTCAAGCAGCCCAAGGCTGTCTGGGCCGTCGCGTTCGCCTGCGTCATCTCCTTCATGGGCATCGGCCTCGTGGACCCGATCCTGCCCGCCCTTGCCGACAGCCTGCACGCCACGCCCAGCCAGGTCTCCCTGCTGTTCAGCAGCTATCTGATCGTCACCGCGGTCGCGATGCTCGTCGTCGGCTGGTTCTCCAGCCGCTTCGGCGCCAAACGCACCCTCGTCATAGGCCTGAGCGTCATCGTCGTCTTTTCGGCGCTCGCCGGGGCCACCGGCTCCATCAACGGCATCGTGGGTTTCCGCGCCGGCTGGGGGCTCGGCAACGCGCTGTTCATCGCCACCTCCCTGGCCGTCATCGTCGCGTCGGCGAGCGGCGGATTCGGCGGCGCGATCATCCTCTACGAGACCGCGCTCGGCCTCGGCATCGCCGTCGGACCGCTGCTGGGCGGCGAGTTGGGGGCGATCAGCTGGCGCGGGCCGTTCTTCGGCGTCGCCGTCCTGATGGCCATCGCACTGGTCGCCACCATCGCGTTCGTGCCCGACCTGCCCCGGCCCAAAAAGATCACGTCGCCCCTCGCCCCGCTCAAGGCACTGCGCCACCGCGGCCTGCTGACCATGGGCATCATGGCGCTGCTCTACAACTGGGGCTTCTTCACGATGCTCGGGTACGCGCCGTACCCCATGGAACTCGACGCCCACGAACTCGGCCTCGTCTTCACCGGCTGGGGGCTCCTGGTCGCCCTGTTCAGCGTCTACTTCGCGCCGCGCCTCCAGGCCCGCTACGGCACCGCCGCCGTCCTGTACGCGAATCTGTTCTGCCTCGGCGTGGTGATGGCGGTCATCGCCGTCGGGGTCTCGACGCCGACCGTGGTGATCGTCGCGGTCATCGTCAGCGGCGCCTTCATCGGCATCAACAACACGCTCACCACGCAGGCCGTCATGCTGGTCTCGCCGGTGGAGCGGCCCGTCGCCTCCTCCGCGTACGGCTTCCTGCGGTTCATCGGTGGCGGCCTCGCCCCCTACGTCGCGGGCAAGCTCGCCGACGCCATGGATCTGAGCGTGCCCTTCTACCTGGCGGCGCTCACCTTCGTCCTCGCCATCCCGGTCCTCGCCAGCGGGCACCGGCTGCTGCGGCAGGCCGAGGCGAACCTCGGTGAGGGCGAGCCGGTGCGGCCCTCGTTCACGCCCGTCGGCGCCGTCGCCCGGAGTACCGACCCGCGCGTCGTCGTCGCCGTCGGAGACCACGACCGGGCCCCCGCCATCGTCGACGCGGCCGCGCGCCTCGCCCGGGACACCGGCAGCCCGCTGGAGGTCGTGCACGTCCGGCAGACCGCGGTGGTCGACGACCAGGCCGCCGACGCCGAGGACCTGGCCCAGGCCCGCGCCGCCGTGCAGGACCACCTCGACCGGCTCGCCGGTCAGGGGACGGCCGCCACCGGACAGGTGCTCAACAGCGTCGGGGACCACGCCGCCGCAGGGCGCGCGCTGGCCCGGCACGCGGCGGACGTCGGCGCCCGCGTCGTGGCCGTCGGGCACTCGCCGCGCGGCCCGCTCACCCAGTTCGCCGACGGCAGCTTCACCACCGCCCTCACCCACGCCTGCGCGTGCACGGTCGTCCTCGTCGGCACCGGCACGGACTCCGCGCCGCGCCCGCTCAACGCGGCGGCGCTGGCCGAACTGCGCGGCGCCGGAGCCTGAGCCGAAGGGCCCCGGCAGGTGACACGCGTTTGCCGGGACCCCGTTCGGCAAGGAACAAGGTCAGGAAGGCCAAAACGGGGAGGCACAAGGGCATGTTCGGTCCTGGAAACGGTTGGGTGCGCACACGCACCGAGGCAGACACCAAGGCGTTCCTCAAGGAGAAGGAACTCGAGCGGGAGCGCGCGAAGGAGCCGGGGAAGGGCACCGCGATCCTGACCGGGATCGTGGTGCTGTTCCTCATCGGCTGGGCCGTGTACGCCTTCGTACGCTGAACCGGCCCTCAGCGGACGGCGCGCAGGCCGTCGATGAGGGCGCTCACCCCGCGTTCCACCTTCGAGCGCGGGCAGCCCACATTGAGCCGCACATGACCGGCCGCGCCGTACGCCGTGCCCGGCATGATCGCGACCCGCTGCCGCTCGACCAGCTCGCGCTGGAGCGCCTCCTCGTCCACGGCGAGGGGGCGCAGGTCGATCCAGGCGAGATAGCCGGCCTCGGGCGGCGCCCAGCCGAGTTCGGGGAACGCCTCCTTCAGGCGCTCCGCCACGTTGTCCGGCAGCGACAGCAGCCGCTCCAGCTCCGCCCAGTCGCCCAACGGGCAGGTGAGCAGCCGCCGTTCGCGCGCGGCGACCGTCTTGGGGAAGGGATCGCCCGCCGAGCGGCGCCGAGGGTGTCCGTTTCGCCGACACGGATGAGATCACAGCAGGTCGGGCAGGCCATGTCCGTGGCCAATCTCGCCCGCCCTCAGCCCCGGCCGTCGAACGTCACCTCCGAGGCCGCCACGATGTGCGCCCCCATGTTGCGCCGCATCATCTCCAGCGCGGCGTCCGCGAGCTTCGGATGGATGGCGGCCACCGCGTCGTGCGGCACCGTGGTTCGCAGATGACGGATGTGCGCGTCGAGCGCCGAGTAGAGCACGCACTGCTCGGTGACCTGGCCGCACAGCACGATGTGTCCGACGTCCAGTTCCCACAGCAGGTACGAGAGCGGGGTCTCGTAGAAGATCGAGTGGCGGGCCTTGACGACGAACAGGGAGTCCTCGTCGGGCCGCAGCGGCTCCACCAGTTCGGCGTGCGGGCCGGCCAGCGCCGTGTCCACCAACTCGCCGTGGTGCGAACGCCACTCGCCGAAGTTGTCGTTGACGTAGATCACCGGAACACCGGCCGCGCGGGCCCGGCCGAGCAGGTCCACGACGGCCGGGACGGCGGCGCGGGACGCGGGCAGCAGCAGCTCCGCGTCGTCGTGGTCGTACGTGTTGATCATGTCGATCACGACGAGCGCGGAGTTCCCGGCCGACGGCGCCGGTGCGTGCTCGGTCATCGCCCGGTCATCCGAAGGCGTCGCGCAGGGCGGGCAGCAGTTTCCCGGCGGACCATTCCAGGAAGCCGCGCTGCTGGTCGCCGCCGATCTGGACCAGGGCGAGACCGGTGAACCCGGCCTCCGCGAAGGGCCGTGCGGCCTTCACGAACTCGTCCACGTCGTCGCCGAAGGGAATCGACGCGGCGACGTCCTCGGGCCGCACGAACTGGGTCGCGCCCTGGAACGAATCGGGGTGCGGAAGCTCGGAGTTGACCTTCCAGCCGCCGCCGAACCAGCGGAACTGCTCGTGCGCGCGGGCGACGGCGGCCCCGCGGTCGGGGTCGTAGGAGACGGGCAGCTGACCGATGCGCGGCTTGCCCTCGCCGCCGTGCCGGTCGAAGGCCGTCAGCAGCTCCGCCTTGGGCTCGGTGGCGATGAGCAGATCGGCGAGGCGGCCCGCCAGTTCGCAGGACTGTTCGCCCGAAACGGCGATGCCGATCGGCGGGGCGGTCTCCGGCAGGTCCCACAGGCGGGCCGAGTCGACGTCGTAGTGCTTGCCGTGATGGGTGACATGACCGCCCTCGAACAGCGCGCGGATGATCGTGACGGCCTCCTCGAACATCTCGTGCCGCACGTCCACCGCCGGCCAGCCACGGCCCACCACATGTTCGTTGAGGTTCTCCCCGGAGCCGAGCCCGAGGCGGAAGCGGCCCTCCGAGAGCAGCTGCAGGGTCGCCGCCTTCTGCGCCACCACCGCGGGGTGGTAGCGGAAGGTCGGGCAGGTCACGTACGTCATCAGCGGCAGCCGCGACGTCGCCTGCGCGACGGCCCCGAGCACGCTCCAGGCGTACGGGGAGTGGCCCTGGGAACGCAGCCAGGGAAAGTAGTGGTCGCTGGTCACCGAGAAGTCGAACCCGGTCTCCTCGGCCCCGACCGCATGGCCCACCAGCTCGCGGGGCCCGGCCTGCTCGGTCATCAAGGTGTATCCGATGTCCATGACCACCGCGTCCCCGATCATCCGCGGATCTAACAATTTCGGATGATTTGTTCGGCATTGTCGACCTCAGGGCACGGCCCGTGACCACGCCGAGGCGCTCCCGTGCGGCCCGTGTCGCATGTGGGGCCCCGGCGTCGGGTAGGGGCACAGGCGCCGGAACGGTGGCAGCTGTCACCGAGTCGAACTCGTCGTGGGGGAGAGCGCGCATGCCGGACATCGGGATCGTGGGAACCGGAGTGGCGGGCCTGCATCTGGGGCTGCTGTTACGCGCACGGGGCATCGACGTCACCCTCTACACGGACCGGCCCCCCGAAGCCGCCGCGTCCGGGCGGCTCCCGGCCACCGTCGCCCACCACGCGCCGACCCTGCTGCGGGAGGAGACGCTCGGCGTGCAGCGCTGGCCCGGGGACACGTACGGCTACGGCTGCCACCACCACTACGTGGGCGGACCCACGCCGCTGATCTTCCGCGGCGACTTCGTCGCGCCCTCGCGGGCCGTCGACAACCGCCTCTACCTGCCCGCGCTCGCCGCGGACCTCCAGGAGCGCGGCGGCGAACTCGTGGTGCGGCAGGTGACGCCCGCCGACCTGGAGCACGTCGCGGCCCGGCACGACCTGCTGGTCGTGGCGTCCGGGCGCGGCCCCCTCGCGGGGCTCTTCCCGACGGTGGCCGACTCGGCGACGGCCGACGCGCCGCGCCGACTCCTGTGCGCCGGCCTCTACCACGGCGTGGCACCGAACGATCCGAAGGGCGTGACCCTGTCGATCGCACCGGGCCGCGGCGAGGTCATCGAGATCCCGCTCTACTCCGCCGCCGGACACGTCACCGCGCTGCTCTTCGAGTGCGTGCCGGGCGGCGGGGCCGACGGCCTGTGCGCGGCGGACGCCGGAGAGGACGAGGGGCGCTTCCTGCGCGCGGTCCTCGACGAACTCGCGCACCACCACCCGACCGTGTTCGAGCGCGTCGACCTCGCAGCCTTCGGCCTGACCGGCCCCCTCGACGTGGTGCGCACCGCGATCGTGCCGACCGTGCGCGCCGACTACACGCAGCTGCCCTCGGGGCGCTACGCGCTCGCTCTCGGCGACGCGCACATCACCGTCGACCCGATCGTCGGCCAGGGCGCCAACGCGGCCTCGTACTCCGCCCAGGTCGTCGCCGACGCCATCGCCGAGGACCTGGCCTTCGACGAACTGTTCTGCCGGCGCGTCGCCCAGCGCCGCGCCGAGGTCGTCCTCGGGGCCGCCCGCTGGTCCGAACTCATGGTCCGCCCGCCCGCCGAGCACATCCTGGAACTCCTCGGCGCGATGAGCACCCACAAGAGCGCGGCCGACGAGTTCACCGACAACTTCGGCTATCCGGACCGACAATGGAGCGTCGTGGCGACCCCGGAGCGCACCCACGCCTTCCTGCGGCGGCACAAGGCCGCGTAGCCGACCCGGACCGGTGCGGGAAGTTTCCCATCACTGATTGAAAAGTGTGCCGCGCCGTGCTGTCCTGTGCCCATGCCCACCGACACCACGCGGGCGGCACTGCTCGACGCCGCCGAACGGCTCTTCCTCGCCAAGGGGTACGAGCAGGTGTCGGTCCGCGCGGTCAACGCCGCGGCGGGCATGAACCCGGCCGCGGTCCACTACCACTTCGGCACCAAGGAAGACCTGGTCGCCGCGCTGCTGCAGAGCCGGCTCGGCCCGCTGTGGGCCGCGCCGCTCGCCGACGTGGAGCGCAGGGCGGCCACCGGGGAGGCTCCGCGCGTCGAGGAGTTCGTCGACGTACTCGTCAGGCCGCTCGACGAACTGACCAGGACCCCGCACGGCCGCATGCTGCTGCACCTGCTCGCCCGCGTCGTGCTGAGCCGCCGTGAACTCCCCTTCGACGAGCGGTGGTTCGGGCACAGCTCGTGGCGCGAGCTGCTGTGCGCCGCACGGCCCGGCCTCTCCCGGGCGCAGGCGGCACACCGCCTGCGCATGACGTTCGACCTGCTGCTCCAGCTCTACGGCGAGCCGCAACTGGCCACCGCCGAGCTCGGCGGCACGCCCCGCCCGCCGGCGGACACGGTCATCGCCTTCGTCGCGGCGGGGCTCAACGCCCCACCGTGAACCGACAGTTGAGGAGTTGCACAGCCATGAGCACAGCAGACTCCACCCGCGACACCGCCGAGGCCGCGCCCGACCTGCTCGCCCCCGCGCGGCTCGGACCCCTCACCCTCCGCAACCGCGTGATCAAGGCCGCCACCTTCGAAGGTGTCACGCGCGGCGCACTGGTCAGCGACGAACTCATCGAGTACCACCGGCGACCCGCGGCCGGCGGCGTCGGCATGACGACCGTCGCGTACTGCGCCGTCGCCCCCGAGGGACGTACCGAACGCGACCAGATCCATATGCGCCCCGACGCCGTGCCAGGCCTGCGCCGTCTCACCGAGGCCGTGCACGCCGAGGGCGCCGCGATCTCGGCGCAGATCGGCCACGCGGGACCCGTCGCCGACCCGGTCTCCAACGGGCTGCCCGCCCTCGCGCCCAGCCGCTTCCTGAACCTTCAGTCCTTCCGCTTCGCCCGCCCGGCCACCCGCGACGACATCGCGCGCGTCACCCGCGCCCACGCCCGCGCGGCCCGCACCGCCGTCGAGGCCGGATTCGACGCGGTGGAGATCCACCTCGGCCACAACTACTTCGCCAGCGCCTTCCTCAGCCCGAAACTCAACAAGCGCAAGGACGAGTACGGCGGCACCCTCGCGAACCGCGCCAAGGTCGCCCGCGGAGTCGCGCGCGCCGTGCGCGACGAGGTCGGCGACGAGATCGCGATCACCGCCAAACTCAACATGGACGACGGTGTGTCCGGCGGCATCTGGCTCGACGAGAGCCTGCGCACCGCCGCCTGGCTGGAGGCCGACGGCAGCGTCGACGCCCTCGAACTCACCGCGGGCAGCTCCCTGTTGAACCCCATGTACCTGTTCCGCGGGGGCGCGCCCGTGCGACAGTTCGCCGCGACATTCCCCCAACCCCAGCGGTTCGGTATCGAGCGCGTCGGCAAGAAGTTCATCCGCGCCTACCCCTACGAGGAGGCGTTCCTGCTGTCCTCGGCACGCCAGTTCCGGGCCGCGCTCACACTGCCGCTGATCCTGCTCGGCGGCATCGCGGACCGCGAGACCGCCGAACAGGCCATGACCGAGGGCTTCGAGTTCGTGGCGATGGGCCGCGCGCTGCTGCGCGAACCCGACCTGATCGACCGCTTCGCGAAGGACCGCGCCGCGGACCGGCCCACGCACTCGCTGTGCATCCACTGCAACCGCTGCATGCCCACCATCTACACCGGTACGCGCTGCGTCCTGATCGAGCCGGAACCCTTCCACGCGCGCGGCCACTGACGAGGTGACCCCACGCGCGCCGGGTGTCACTTCCGCCAGAACAGATGGTGCCGCACGCCGCCCGCGGGGCTCGGCACGACATCGAGGTGGAAGCGGTCGAGCAGCTCGTCGGGGGAGTCCCACAGCTTGGATCCTGCGCCGAGCGTGACACCGTCCGCGACCGCCACGTGCAGGGTGTCGACGAGATCGGCCTCGAGGAACTCGCGGATGACGGTGGCCCCGCCGCCGAGCCGGATGTCCATTCCCTCCGCCGCCACCCTGGCCTGCTTCAGGACGGTGCCAGGGTCGGCGTCGACGAAGTGGAACGTCGTGTCCGAGAGCGTGAACGACGGGCGCGTGTGATGGGTCATGACGAACACCGGTGTGTGGAACGGCGGTTCATCGCCCCACCACCCACGCCACTCGTGATCCTGCCAGGGCCCCTGCTGGGGTCCGAACTTGCCGCGCCCCATGATCTCGGCGCCGATGTTGTGGGAGAAGTCCCGCGTCAGGTAGTCGTCGAGGCCGCGGGAACCCCCGGGATCCGTGCGATTGGGCCAGCTCGCCGTGGCCCCGGCCCAGGCGAACATGTGCCCAGGGTCGGCGTGGCCGAACGGCCGCTCGAGGCTCCGGCCCTCACCGGCACCGAACCCGTCCGCGGACACGTTGAAATTCTGGACCTTCAACAGTTGCTCTGTCACGGCGCTCCTCCTGCGTGATCGACAACTGTGAGACTGCCACGGCGAACGAGACTCATCGCGCAGGCGCGGGGCGGGGTGTCACGCGGCGCCGTCCTTCGCCCCGTCCTTGGTCTCGACCGCCTTCTCCTTCCCGGCCTTGGCGCCCGCCTCGGACTTGGTGTCCGCGGCCTCCTTCGCCGGCGCGGCGGAGCCGGGCGTAGCGACGTAGAACACCGAGCGCTGCTGCCGGGTGCGCTCGGCGCGGGCCTTGGCGACCAGGGCCTCCAGCGTGTTGCGGACGACCTTGGTGCTGAACTCCCGCTTGGGGTACGCCTTCTGGAGCGTCGAGGTGATCTCGGCGGCCGAGCGCGGGCTGGTCTCGGCGCCCAGCTGGGACACGATGAGCTCGACCAGCGTGGAACCCTGCGGCTCGGTCTTCTCTGCGGCAGGCGCGGCGGACGCGGTGGGCTTGGTGGCCGCCGCGGCCTTGGCGGGCTTCGCGGACTTCGCTGCCTTGGCGGGGGCAGCGGCCGTCTCGCGGGCCTTCTTGGCCTGCGCGGGCTTCGGGGTCGTCGTGTCCCGTGCCTTCTGGCGCGGAACCTTGCCCGCCGCCTTGCCGGCCGCCTTCTCGGTGGCGGGCGCCGGCAGGGGCGGCAGGACGTCGCCGCTGCCGAGGGACTTCAGCATGCTCTCCAGCAGCGCGCGATTCTCCTCGAGCGTGCCCAACTGGGCCTGAAGCGCGGAGATTTCCCCGCTGATGCGCTTCAACTCGCTCTCGTTCTGCGCGATGTCGTCCCGGATCCGGTCGGCGTAGCGGGACTTGAGTTCGGTCTGGGGCGTGGTGTCCGACATGGTGGCTCGCTTTCGTGGCAAGGAGAGATCTGTCGGTGTGTGTACGTGTGTGTGCTGTAGGGCCGGATGCTACTCACCCGGGTGCCCATCGCGTGGCACGTCAGCACAGATCGGTCACCTTTTACGGTACGGGAGTTGGCGCGTTGACGCCGGTCATGCCTTGCGTCCGATGCCACCGAAGCTGCTGACAGGGTCCGGGAGTTCGTCCCCCTCGACCTCGGGGCGCCACTGGGACACCGAGGTCAGACCCGGTTCCACCAGCTCAAGTCCCTCGAAGAAGCGGCCGATCTGCTCGGGGGTGCGATTGGTCCGCGGGTTGTCACTGGTGCTGTTCCACTGCTCGACCATCGCGCGCGTGGCCTCCGGGTGATACACCTCCGTGCTGTCGCACAGGACCAGGTGACTGCCGCTGGGCAGCGCGCTCTTGAGCTCCTCGACGATCGCGTAGGCCCGGTCGTCGGTGACATGGGCGACGACGCCGAGCAGCATCAGGGCGATGGGACGCGTGAAGTCCAGCGTGTCCCCGGCCTGCCGGAGGATGTCGGCGGGGTCCGTCAGATCGGCCTCGATGTAGTCGGTGACTCCCTGCGGAGTGCTGGTCAGCAGGGCCTCCGCGTGCCGCAGCACGACCGGGTCGTGGTCGACGTACACGATGCGCGCCGTGGGGTCGTGCCGCTGCGCCACGTCGTGGGTGTTGTCGATGGTGGGCAGCCCGGTGCCGATGTCGAGGAACTGGTCGATGCCCACGTCGCGTACGAGGTGGGAGACGGTGCGGGCGAGGAAGGCGCGCTGGGCCCGGGCCACGTGCACGATCTCCGCGTTGACCTGCTGAATCGCGTCACCCACCTGGCGGTCGATCTCGTAGCAGTCCTTGCCGCCGAGCCAGTAGTTCCAGATGCGGGCCGAATGCGGGGAGTCACTGTCGATCAGCGGACGGTCCTGGGGCACGAGTCGCTCCGAAGGGTCGATGGGTCACCGTGGATCATGCGTCAACCAGGGTATTCCATGCGGGAGTTGATACGTCGGCGTGGTGCAGGGCCGCTCGGTGTGCGCGGCTGGCGGCCCGGGCGCGGGGCGCGCGGTGGGTGTGGCGGCGGTGACCGGCGTTGCCGCCGACTGCTGCCGCTCCGTCGCAGGTCAGGCGTTTGTGCAGGTCGGAGCCGGTGGCGTAACACCCGCGAAACATCAGGGGGCGTACGGTCTGCCGTCACATGCACCACGGAGGCACCACGGAAGCACCGCGGATGCTCCACCGAGAACGGAGAAGGGACGGGCATGGAAGACCGTGACGGATCGCGGGCCGACCGGGCACGCCGCGTCGCCGACGTGCTGCGGCAGCGCATCGTCGACGGCGCGTACGAGGGTGTGCTCCCGGACGAGCGCGCCCTGGGTCGGTCCCTCGGCGCCACCCGCAACGCCGTGCGCGGGGCGCTGAACCTGCTGCGGGACGAGGGTGTCGTGACCCGGCGGCGCGGCGTCGGCACCCTCGTGACCGGCCACAAGGCCGCGCACGGACTCGCCCGACTGGTCGGTCTCGCCGAGGAGTTGACCACGTACGGCACGGTCAGCAACGAGGTGCGCGAGGCACGTGTCGTGCCGCACGCACCGCCCGCCATCACTCAGCGCCTCGGCCTCCCGGAGCGCTCCGAGGCGGTCTACATCGAGCGCCTGAGATCACTCGACGCGACTCCGCTCTCCCTGGACTCGACCTGGCTCGCCCCCGACATCGGCCGCCCGCTGCTCGACCGCCACCTGGCGGGCCGCGATCTCTTCGCGCTCATCGAGGAGACCAGCGGCACCCGGCTCGGCAGCGCCGAGGTGACCGTGCACGCCGTCACCGCGGACCCCGACACCGCGCGCCTGCTGGACGTGGTGGAGGGCGCCGCGCTGTTCACCATCGACCGCCTGACCCGGCTCGCGGACGGCCGACCGGTCGACGCCGAGTCACTGCGGGTGCGCGCGGACCGGTTCGCCCTGCGGGCCGTCCTGCCGAGGGACTGAAGGGACCGCACGTGCGCAGCGAACGACGAAACGACCAGTGGAGCGGGCGGGAACGGACATGACGCTTGACACGACACACCTCGTCCTCCTGGCGGTGGCAGGGCTGCTCGGCGGCATCGGGATCACCGCCATCGGGCCCGGCGGCGTGCTGCCCACCATCGGCCTGTTCCTGTTCTCGGGCCTCACGCCCTCGGGCGTGGCGGGCACCGCGATCGTCACCCACGTCGCCACGGGCCTGCTCGGCACGGCGGCGTACGCCCGGTCGGGACAGCTGCGCGACCCCGGGACCCGGCGCTGCGCAGCCGCGCTCGCCGGCGCCGCCCTCGTGGGGGCGCCGGTGGGCGTGCTGTGCAACACCCTGGTCGCGGGACGCGGCTTCGGGATCCTGCTGGCCTGCGCGGTCGTCGTCACCGGCATCCTGGTGTGGGTGCGCGACCGGCGCGCCCCGGAAGGGGCCGAGCGCGCGCACGTCCCGCTGGGCCGCACGGTCCTGATCGGCGTCGTCGTCGCGGTCGTCGCGGGCCTCTTCGGGCTCGGCGGCCCCATGCTGAGCGTGCCACTGCTCGTGGTGGCCGGGCTGCCGGTCCTGTCGTCGCTCGCCGCAGCCCAGGCCCAGTCGATCGTGATCGCGAGCGTCGGCACGGTGGCGTACGTCCTGCACGGCGCCGTCGACTGGCGGCTCGCGGCGCTGGTGGGCATTCCGGAGCTGGTCGGCGTGCTCATCGGCTGGCGCATCGCACACGCACTCCCGGCGCGACGCCTGAAGTACGCGATGGTCGCGTTCCTCCTGGCGTCGGCACCGTTCCTGGCCCTGCATTAGCCCGCCCCCCACAGCCACCCCGAGCCGGGTGACGGTGCGTCAGAGTTCGCGCACCGTCACCTCTTCGGTCCCGTGTCCCTCCGTCACCGCCGCCTTTCCGGTCGCGCCGTCGCGCACCACCCGGTACGTCGCGGCCATGCTCCCGTGCAGATCGGGCACCGTCACCGTCACATCCTCCGCGTCCGGGGTGACGAGCAGCGTGAGGCCGGTGAGCCAGTCGCCGTCCGGGCGTGAGGCGTCCGCGCCCATGGGCAGGACCGCGCCAGGACGCACGTACAGCGGCAGGCTGTCGAAGCCGTGGCGTTCGCGCCGCCAGGCCGGGCCCTCGACCCGCTCGCCGGTGAGGAGGTGCGTCCACGTGCCCTCGGGGACGTAGAACTCGACGTCGCCGTCCGCGGAGAACACCGGCGCCACCAGGAGGTCGGGGCCGAGCATGTACTGGCGGTCGAGGGCGCGCGCCGTGGGGTCGCCGGGGAAGTCGAGCAGCATCGGGCGCATCAGCGGCACGCCCGTCGTGTGGGCCTCGGCGGCGGCGCCGTACAGATACGGCATCAGGCGGTGCTTGAGCTTCGTGAACTTGCCGGCCACGTCGACCGCTTCGTCGCCGAACTCCCACGGCACCCGGTACGAGGACGAGCCGTGCAGGCGGCTGTGCGAGGACAGGAGGCCGAAGGCCAGCCAGCGCTTGAAGACCGCGGCGTCCGGGGTGCCTTCGAAGCCGCCGATGTCGTGGGACCAGAAACCGAAGCCGGACAGGGAGAGGGACAGGCCGCCGCGCAGCGATTCCGCCATCGCGCCGAACGACGACCAGCAATCGCCGCCCCAGTGCACCGGGAACTGCTGCCCGCCCGCCGTCGCCGAGCGGGCGAAGAGGACGGACTCGCCGCGACCGCGCTCCTTCTCCAGGAGACCGAAGACGACCTGGTTGTAGAGGTGCGTGTAGTAGTTGTGCATGCGCTCCGGGTCGGATCCGTCGTGCCAGACGACGTCCGTGGGGATGCGCTCGCCGAAGTCCGTCTTGAAGCAGTCGACACCCTGGTCGAGCAGCACCTTGAGCTTGCCGCGGAACCAGGCGCGGGCCTCCGGGTTCGTGAAGTCGACCAGGGCCATGCCGGCCTGCCACAGGTCCCACTGCCAGATGTCGCCGTTCGCCCGCTTCACCAGGTACCCCTGGGTCACGGCCTCGTCGAACAGCGCCGACTTCTGGGCGATGTACGGGTTGATCCACACGGAGATGCGCAGACCGCGTTCCTTGAGCCGGGCCAGCATGCCCACCGGGTCGGGGAACACGGCCGGGTCCCACTCGAAGTCCGACCACTGGTACTCGCGCATCCAGAAGCAGTCGAAGTGGAAGACGCTCAGCGGGATGTCCCGCTCCGCCATGCCGTCGACGAACGACGTCACGGTCTCCTCGTCGTACTGCGTGGTGAACGACGTCGTCAGCCACAGCCCGAAGGACCACGCCGGCGGCAGCGCGGGTCGGCCGGTGAGCGCGGTGTAGCGGCGCAGCACGTCCTTCGGGGTCGGGCCCGCGACGACGTAGTACTCCAGCGACTGGTCCTCGACGCTGAACTGCATCTGGCCGACCGACTCCGAGCCGATCTCGTAACTCACCCGTCCCGGGTGCGCGACGAACACGCCGTAGGCACCCGCGGGGGAGACGTGCAGGCTGAACGGGACGTTCTTGTAGGCCTGTTCGCTGCTCGTGCCGCCGTCGGCCTGCCACATGTCGACGACCTGGCCGTTCTTGGCGAACGGGGTGAAGCGCTCGCCGAGCCCGTAGACATGCTCGCCGACGCCGAGGGACAGCTGCGCGCCCATGTGGTGCCCGCCGTCGCCCGTCCGGAAGAACGCGGTGCCCTTGCGGCCGGACGAGGTGACCTCGCGGCCGTCCGCGTCACGGAAGGACAGCTCCCAGGGCGCCGCCTCGTCGAGGCACACGGACAGCGGGCCGCTCGACAGCTCGATCCGCGTGCCGTCGCGGCGCACCGCACCCGTCCCCGCGCCCTCGCCCGGCAACCGGAAGTCCGGCCCCGTGCTCCGCTTTCCCGCGTGGTGGGTGACGCGGACACCGATGACGCCCTCGGCGGGGGTGAAGCAATCGACGGTCAGCAAGGGGGAGTTGAGGGTGTCGCCGCGCCGCTCGATCCGCTTGTCCGCCGCGAACGCGGTGAACCGGTCGGCGTCGACGCGGAGGTCACGGACCTCGGTGGCGTACGAGGCCGTGACCCCGTCGCGCATCAGCCAGAAGCCGTCGGTGAACTTCATCATCTTCCTCGGGGTGGGCAATGTGCGTGGGCAAGCCGCCTCTACACGGCATTTGAGCCCACTGGCGTCGAAAGATCAAGAGGTCGGAACCAGGAATCGTCGAAGCGCTTCGATTCGATCACAACGCGGTGTAGCAGGCTGTGTACGAGTGAGGAAGTCGGCCGCAGGGTCTGGTGTCGAAGCGCTTGATGACGTAATAGTCATGGCGGAAAACAAAAACGCGCTCTGCGTGTGCGGCGCGGGCCGGAGCCGTACCGCTTGATGCGAACACCTCGCCGGGACACGGGAGTCCCGTCGGGGCCGGCCACACCTTCAAGGCTTGGGTATCCACCGTGACAGCAGCACTTCCACCGGACGCGCCGCGCCCCCGGCGCGGCCGCCGCGGCCGAAGCACCACCGCGGCACTCGCCGTCTGCTCCGCACTCGTCGCCGGCGCGGCCCTCACCGGCTGCGGCGCGGGGCGCGACCCCGGTGTGTTCACCGTCCTCAACTCCTCGACCGACGACTCGTACCACGGCTGGGACGCCGCCACGCTGAAGCGGTGCAGCGCGAAGCTCGGCCTCACCATCGAGCAGCAGAGCGTGCCCGCCGCGCAGGTCATGCAGAAGTCGCTGCGCATGGCGTCGTCGAAGTCGCTCCCGGACGTCATCCAGTTCGACGCCTCCGAGATGCCGACGTTCGCGGAGGCCGGCGGCCTCGTCGACCTGCGCTCCCTCGGCCTGTCCACGAAGGGCATCCCGAAGGGCATCGTCGACTTCGGCTCGTACAAGGGGACGTACTACGGGGCCGCGCGCACGGTGAACACCCTCGCCCTCTTCTACAACAAGGACATCCTGAAGAAGGCGGGGCTCGAAGTGCCCACCACCTGGGCCGAGATGAGAGCGACCGCGAAGAAGCTCACGCGGGGCAGCCAGTACGGCATCGCGCTGAGCGCGGGCGGCGCCGAGGACGGTGTCTTCCAGTTCGCGCCGTTCATGTGGTCCAACGGCGGCGACGAGACGAACCTCGCCGGGCCGAAGGTCGCGGGCGCCCTCGACTACTGGAAGGGCCTCATCAAGGACGGCTCGCTGTCCAGGTCGACCGTCAACTGGACGCAGGCCGACGTCAACGACCAGTTCATGGCCGGCAACGCCGCGATGATGATCAACGGCCCGTGGCAGGTGGAGACGCTGAACACCAAGAAGAACCTGCACTGGGGCATCGCACGGATACCCGTCCCGCACAGCGGCGACAAGTCCGTCGCCCCGCTCGGCGGCGCCGTCCTCACCGTCCCGAAGACCGAGGACACCGGGCGCCAGAAGACCGCGGCGAAGGTCATCCGCTGCATGGCCTCCGAACGCGAGCAGATCACCTACGCCCGCAACAGCTGGATGGTCCCCGCCGACGAGAAGGCCGCCGCGACCTGGCGCAAGGAAGTGCCCGAACTCGACGCGCTCGCCGACCAGGTGGCCACCGCCCGCTCCCGCACCGCGAAGGTCGGCGCGCGCTGGTCGTCCGTGTCGCTCGCCCTGCAGAGCGCCTTCCAGTCGGCGCTGACCGGGCAGTCCAGCGAGGCCGCGCTGAAGAAGGCGCAGACCCGCGCCACGAGCGGGAACTGAGGGGGATCAACCACCATGTCGACCACCACGGCCACCGCGCCCTCCGTCCGGCGCACGGCAGTTCAGAAGAAGACCGACCCCCTCCGCGCCAGGCGCCGCCGCAGGCTGAGCCAGTGGGGGTTCATCGCCCCCGCCGTCGTCTTCATGCTGCTGTTCTTCGGCTACCCGCTCGTCCGCAACGTCGTGATGAGCTTCCAGGACTTCTCGCCGTCCACGTTCTTCGACGGCAAGTCCCCCTTCAACGGAGCCGACAACTGGAGCAAGGTCTTCCACGACGACCTCTTCGGCAAGGCCCTGTGGCACACCATCGTCTTCACCGTCGGCTCGCTGATCGGCCAGTTCGGCATCGGGCTCGCGCTCGCCGTCTTCTTCACCAAGCGGTTCCCGCTGAACGGGTTCCTGCGCTCCCTGATCCTGTTGCCGTGGCTCGTCCCCATGGTCGTCTCGGGCATCGTTTGGCGCCGCATCCTCGACCAGGACACCGGCGTCCTCAACTCGTTCGCCGAGCTCTTCGGCCTCGGCGGCCACACCCCCTGGCTCACCAGCCCCGGCATGGCACTGTTCTCCGTGATCATGGTGAACATCTGGATCGGCATCCCGTTCAACATGGTGATCCTCTACGGCGGCCTCCAGGAGATCCCCAAGGAGCTGTACGAGGCGTCCTCCTTGGACGGAGCGTCCGCCTGGCGCACCTTCCGCTCGATCACGCTGCCGCTGCTCAAGCCGGTCATCACGGTCGTGCTCGTCCTGGGCTTCATGTCGACGGTCAAGATCCTCGACCTGATCCTCGCCCTCACCGACGGCGGCCCCGCCGACGCCACCCAGACGCTCGGCACCCTCACCTACCAGAACTCCTTCGTGCAGCTCGACTTCGGCGCGGGCGCCGTCGTCGGCAACGTCCTCATTCTCATCTCCGCCGTCTTCGCGGTGTTCTACCTGCGGGCCAACCGCTCCGAGGGGAAGTGACCGGCATGGCGAACGCCGCCACCACGTCCGGGCGCCGCTGGGGCGCCACCGTCGCCGGGATCGTCATCCTCGCCGTGATGCTGTTCCCGCTCTACTGGATGATCAACACGGCGCTGCAGCCGGAGTCGGGACTGCTCGAGGTCTCACCCGTGCCGCACTCGCTCGACCTGTCCGGCTTCACCTCCGCGATCACCGAGCAGGGCGGACACCTGCTCACCTCGCTCGCCGTCGCGCTCGGCGCCGTCGTCATCTGCCTGGCGATCGCCGCGCCCGCCGCGTACGGCCTCGCCCAGTTCCGGCTGCGCGGCAGCCGCACCATCGTCTTCGGCACCCTCATCACGCAGATGGTCCCGGGCATCGTCATCGCCAACGCCCTCTACAGCGCGTACGTCGATCTCGGCCTGGTCAACTCCTACTTCGGCCTGATGCTCGCCGACGCCTCGCTCGGCATTCCCTTCGCCATCGTCCTCATGCGTTCCTTCATGGTGGCGATCCCGAAGGAGGTCATCGAGGCGGCCGAGGCCGACGGCGCGGGCAAGCTGCGCACCTTCGTGCAGGTCGTCCTGCCGATGAGCCGCAACTCCCTGATCACCGCGGGTCTGTTCTCCTTCCTGTACGCGTGGAGCGACTTCATGTTCGCGCTGACGCTGAACACCACCGACGACGTCAAGCCCGTCACACTGGGCATCTACCAGTACATCGGAGCGCACGTCGGGGACTGGGGGTCCGTCATGGCCGCGTCCGTCCTGTCGGCGATCCCGGCCGCCGTGCTGCTCGTCCTCGCCCAGAAGTACATCGCCGCCGGAATCACCGGCGGATCCATCAAGTAAGGCCACACATGAGCGAGTTCACCCCTTTGCCCGCCGTCCCCGCCTTCCCGCCCAGCTTCGTGTTCGGCGCGGCCACCGCCTCGTACCAGATCGAGGGAGCCGCGAAGGAGGACGGCCGCGGCCCCTCCATCTGGGACACCTACAGCCACACGCCCGGCCGCACGCACGACGGTGACACCGGGGACGTGGCCTGCGACCACTACCACCGCTACCCGGAGGACGTGGCACTGCTGCGCGACCTCGGCGTCGACTCGTACCGCTTCTCGATCGCCTGGCCGCGCATCCAGCCGACCGGGGAGGGCCCGGCGAACCAGAAGGGCCTCGACTTCTACTCGCGGCTCGTCGACGCACTCCTCGAGGCGGGCATCGAACCGGCCGCCACGCTCTACCACTGGGACCTTCCGCAGGCCCTCGAGGACAAGGGCGGCTGGCGGGTCCGCGAGACCGCCGAACGGTTCGGTGAGTACGCGGGACTCGTCGCCGAGCACCTCGCCGACCGCGTCCCGCGCTGGATCACCCTCAACGAGCCCTGGTGCAGCGCCTTCCTCGGCTACTCGGTGGGCCGCCACGCGCCCGGAGCACAGGAAGGGACCGGCGCGCTGGCGGCGGCCCACCACCTGCTCGTCGGCCACGGCCTGGCGATGAAGGCACTCCGTGCGGCAGGGGTACGAGAGGCGGGCATCACCCTCAACCTCGACCGCAACGTCCCCGCCACCGACACGGCCGCCGACCGTGCGGCCGTCGCCCGCGCCGACACCCAGCACAACCTCGTCTGGACGGAACCGATCCTCGCCGGCCGGTACCCGACGACGGAGGACGACACCTGGGGCGATCTGATCGCACGCCAGGACTTCCGCCGCGAAGGCGACCTCGAACTCATCGGCCAGCCGCTCGACTTCCTCGGCGTGAACTACTACCGGCCGACCGTGGTCGCCGACGCCGCACACCGCGAGCCGGACCCGGCACGCCGCGTCGCCACCGACAACCGGTACGAGGAACGCCCCTACCCCGACGTCCGCCACACCGCGATGGGCTGGCCCGTCGTCCCCGAGTCCTTCACCGACCTGCTGACCGCACTGAAGGACCGCTACGGCGACGCCCTCCCGCCCCTCCACATCACCGAGAACGGCACCGCCGAACACGACGAACCGGCCGCCGACGGCGCGGTCCACGACCCCGACCGCGTCGCCTACCTGCACAGCCACCTCACGGCGCTGCGCGCGGCGATGGACGCGGGCGTCGACGTGCGTGGCTACTACGTGTGGTCGCTGCTCGACAACTTCGAGTGGGCCCTCGGCTACGCGAAGCGGTTCGGCGTCGTCCGCGTCGACTACGACACCCAGGAGCGCACCCCCAAGGACAGCTACCACTGGTACCGGAAGCTGATCGCGGCGCACCGTGGCTGAGCTCCCCGTCAGGCGGTGATGTCCTCCAGGCTACGGTCCCGCGTCGACGTACCGAACACGGCGACCGCCACCACCGCGATCACGATCACGGCGCACAGCAGCAGGAACACGCCGACGAACGTGAGCGAGGTGTAGGCGGCGCCGAGAATGATCGGGGCCAGGGCCGCGCCGATGCGGCTGAAGACGGCGGACGCGCCGACGCCGGTGCCGCGGATCCACGTCGGATAGACCTCGGGTGTGTACGTGTACAGGGGCGCGTAGGCGCCGTTGAGGAAGAACGCGAGCGCCACACTGCACCCGATGACCACCGCGTCGCTGTGGGTCGTCGCGGCGCCGAGCGCGGCCAGCGCGCCCGCCAGCAGGAAGATGACGATGCTCCACTTGCGGTCGAGACGCTCGGACAGTACGGCCGCCGGGTAGTAGCCGACGACCTGGGCGACCTCGATGAGGATGGAGTAGCCGAAGCTCTCGCTGATGGAGAAGCCCCGGTCGACGAGGAGCGTCGGCAGGAAGACCAGGAAGCCGTAGTAGACGAAGCTGAAGCAGAACCAGAGCACCCAGACGAGACCGGTCTGCCGCAGCAGCGGCGGCCTCCACAGCGCCAGGAACCGTCGCAGGCCGCGTGGTCGGTCCACGGCCGGGGTTTCGGCCGTGGCGGCAGGTCCCGCGGGAGCGGGTTCGGGCAGTGGCTTGCCGGTGGCCCCGCGGACCTTGTCCTCCAGGCGCTCCACCTCGGCCAGTGCCTCGTCCACCCGCCCGCGCGAGACCAGATAGCGCGGCGACTCGGGCAGGCTGCGTCGCCAGAACACGGCCAGGATGATCGGAAGCCCGACGACGATCTGCGCGATCCGCCAGCCGCCGTCGAAGGCCTGGATGATGAAGTAGCCGATCAGCGCGGCCAGTACGTACCCGAACGCGAAGAACCCGGCGAGCGAGCCGACGAAGTGACCGCGCCGGGACGGCGGCGAGAACTCCGCCAGGTACGGCATCACGATGTTCGCGTTGATGCCGATGGCGACGCCGCCGACGATGCGGGTGGCGACCAGCACGAACGCGTCGGGCGAGAAGGCGCCGAGGATCATCGCGGCGCTGTAGCAGGTCATCGACCAGACGAGGAGGTTCCGCCGGCCGGTGCGGTCGCCGATGAATCCGACGAGCAGCGCGCCGATCACGGCGCCGATGAGCGAGGAACTGCCGAGCAGGCCCTGTTCCAGGCCGGACAGCGCGAACACACCGCCCACGATGGGCAGCAGGAACGACACGATCCCGTTGTCCATGCCGTCGAAGGTGGTGCTCAAGCCGCCCTTGAGGAGGATGCCGCGCTGCACGCGGGTGAACGGCAGCCGGTCGAGCCGGGCCGCCACCTCCCGCGCCGCGCCGGTCAGTTGATGGGGTGGGGTGCAGGTCTGTGGGGTCACGGTGACCGCCCTTCGGGGCCACGCCGGACGAGCCCGGCACGGGATGGGGGAGGGGTGGGGCTGTCTCCTTGCGGTGGTGCGGGTGGTGCGGGTGGTACGAGACGTGGGGCGTCAGGCCGGCTTGAGGACCTGGCGGTAGAAGCGGAGCCAATTGCCGCCCATGATCTTGGCGACCTCTTCGTCGTCGAACCCGGCGTGCTCCGAAAGGCATTGGGCGAGGGCCGGGAAGTCGGCGGTGGACTCCATCCAGGAGATCGCGGGAGCCTTGCCGGGTGTGCCGGACAGGGCGGCGCCGCGCTGTTCGGTGCGCGTCCAGCGGCCCTTGCGCATCCACTGGAGCTCCGGCTCGCCGCTCTTGCGGCTCAGGTCGGTCCCGATGCCGACGTGGTCGATGCCGATCAGGTCGACGGTGCGGCGCACCATGTCGCACCACTCCTCGCGGCTGCCCGCCCACGGCCCGCTGATGTTGCGGTACGTGGCGAGGCCGAGCATGCCGCCGCCGGCCGCGAGCGCCTTGAGCAGCTCGTCGCCCTTGTTGCGCGGGTGGTCGTACAGGGAGCGCGGGTTGGCGTGGGTGACGGCGACCGGCCGCTCGGACGCCCTGATGGCGTCGAGCCCCGTGCGCTCGCCGACGTGGGAGAGGTCCACGACCATGCCGAGCCGGTTCATCTCCTGGACGACCTCGCGGCCGAACCGGGACAGGCCGCTGTCCTCGGGCTCGTAGCAGGAACCACCGATGGCGTTCTGGTTGTTGTAGGTGAGCTGCATGACCCGCAGGCCCATGTCGTGGAACAGTTCGAGGAAGCGGACGCGGTCCTCGATCGGCGAGGAGTTCTGGGTGCCGAGGAGGATGGCGGTGCGGCCGTCGCGGTGGGCCTGCTCGATGTCGTCGGCGGTGCGGGCGATGCGGATCAGGTCGGCGTTCTCGCGCTCCAGGTCGCGCCAGCGGCCGATCTCGTCCATCGTCTCCGTGGCGTTCTCCCAGAACGCCAACGTGGGTGTCACGCAGGCGAGTTGACCCGCCCTCAGCTCCTGGAAGATCTCACGGTCGTAGAGGCTGCATTCGAGGCCGTCGATGTAGAGCACGCGGTCACCTTCCGTCGCTGAGTATGGGGGCCGGGCCCTCGCCGACTGCGTGGTCGGCCTCCTTGTCGGCCCAGTCCTCGCCGACCTCGCCGACGATCCGGCCGCTCTCGTCGAACACCGAGCGCCCGGTGTGCTGCCGCGACAGGTCCGAGTCCGGGGTCAGGGCCTCGCTGCCGAGGTGGAACAGGCTCCACCACAGGTCCGCGGCTACGTCGAGTCCGTGGCGCAGCACGTGGTCCAAGGGGGGCTCGGTGCCGGGCGCCGGGTCCTGGAGCGGGGCGCAGTCCAGGACCCGCTCGCCGCGCCCCGCGCCGCCGCCGACGGTGAGGGCGACACCGAAGTCGGCCGCTTGCACGGGCAGGACGTCGAGCAGCTCCGGTCGTACGAGATCCGTGACCGTGACGCGGGCCTTCACATGGCGGTGGGTCAGCGCCACGGCCAGGTCGAGGAGGTCGGGTGCGGCGACCAGCGCGTGCCGGCCGCGGGCGTCGACGGCGGTGTCGGGGCCGTCCGCGCGACGGCGGCCCCGCAGCGCCGCTGTCGCGCGGAGTGTGTCCGCGTCGTCGTGCAGCCGGCGCAGCGCGTCGAGGCCGAGGGCCTGCGCGACAACCGTAGTGTCACGGGCGGCGGGCACCGCGCCGCGCGGCACACCGAGCGCCCGCAGCACACGACCGGTCACCAGGCGGCACTCGCGCAGCGACACATTGACGGCTGAAGTGTCCTTACGGGCAGGGGCAGTTGAGGTCACGGTCAGTCACGCTCCTCGGGGCGGCGGGGGTAGATCCAGTCGAAGGCGCGCCCCTCGGCCAGATCCGTGCGGGTCGGCGCGCCGTGGAAGAGGAGACCGAGCACGCTGCGGCCGAACGCGTCCACGGTCTTGTCCAGGCCGTGGAACGCGGCGTTCATCAGCCGCACGATGTGCACGGGGACGAAGTCCTTCGCCAGCATGTTCATGTGCGGCGAGTGGTGGTGACGGCCCGCCAGGCCCTGCGCCCGGGTCACCGTCCACCGCTCCTCGGGGTGCTCGGCGAGGAATTCGCCGACGAGGGTGTCACCCGGTACCTCGTCGAGGGCGGCGGCGAGCCGCTGGATGTCGCCGGGCAGGTCCAGCGCCCACTCGAAGCCGCCTGGCACCTCATCGACGGGACCGCGGCGCGGCTCCTCGGCGTCCCGCGACTTGTACCAGCGGAAGTGCCGCTGGTCCGGGTCGGTCAGGTCGTGGGCGAGGGCCCAGGCGTACTCGCGGGTGAGCAGGTCCCGGAGCTCCCTGACGGTGTCCTGCGGGCGGTGGCGCAGTGTCTCGTCCGCGGGCTGGTGGCGCAGCAGCGCGTCCGTGTGCTCGGGGCGCAGTTCGAGCAGGACGGCGTCGAACACCTCGACGGCCTCCTGACACACTCGGTCGTCCGGAAGCCCGGCGAGCAGATCACCGAAGACGGCGTCGGGCCCGGCGCCCGCCAGCCGTTCGACGAGGACGCGCAGCCCGTCCGCCACCACCGACGGGGCGGTGAAGTCGTGATAGGTGAGCGGGTCCTGATCGTGGAAGTCGACGGCGCGCGCCAGGAGTTCGGCGGCCCGGTCCGCCTCCGCCGAGCCCGGCACGACCGGGATGCGGCGGGCCTCGGTCACCGCCGTGCGGCGCAGGGTGAGCCAGCGGTCGAGCAGCACCGGATGGTTGTTCGCGAAGAACACGAGGCCGAGCGCCGAGCCGTTGCCGAGGCCGAGGAAGCGCCGCAGCTCCGGGTCGAGCCGCGCGGCGCGCGGATCACGGCAGCGGGCGAGGTGCTCGACCAGGTCCACGGAGAACTCGCGCATCAGATACGCGGCGAGCATCTGCGCGTGGTACGGCAGCCGCAGCGGATGGTCGTCCTCCAGGGCCCCGTAGGAGCGGGTGCCGAAGGTGCCGTTGCCGTCCAGGCCCGTGTTGCGCATCAGGTAGCCGACGGGCCACAGCTCCGCGACGCGCGGCTGGCGGCCGGTCGCGAGGTGGTCGATGACATGGTCGAACAGGCGCAGGCTGCGGTTGGAGCGGCACCACACGAGACTGCCGGGCGTGGCCCGCCCCGCGTACAGTTTCGGCATCTCCTCGCGGGTCGCCCGCAGGTCCTCGTCGTCCGTCTCGCCCTCGACGAGCGCGCCCATCATGTCCCAGTCTGTGCCGATGATGCGTCCGGTGCGCCCCTCGAGCTTCGGCTCGAAGGAGAACACCATGAAGTCGAAGACGGCCGAGGGCGTACGCACGCGGTACACGGCCTCGCCCCTGGCGCGGTCGTCGATGTCGAAGCGGACGAGGTCGACCGTCCACCGCTTCCGCGTCATCAGGTGCATGAGCGAGCGGCTGGCGCTGAGCCTGCTCGGGGCGAGGGTGGCGAGCCGTTCGGGGCGCATGAAGGCCGCGGCGGGTTCGGGGTCGTCCTCGGTGGGCCGGAGTTCGCTCCGGGTGGTCATGTGACTCCCTTCGGAGGGGATGACTGCGCGGTACGCAGCGGGTGGGTCAGGCCGTCCAAGAGGCGTGGCCGTCGCCGAGGCCGGCGGTGAGCCGAGCCAGGTCGGTGGCGCCGTCCGCGAGCACGTCCTTGGCGGACAGCGGGTCGAAGCGGGTCGCGGGGCCGACCGCGCAGAGCGTCACGGTCGGGCGGCCGGTGCGGCCGACGAGCGGGAAGGCGATGGCGGCGAGACCCTCGTCGGCGTACTCGGGGATCAGCGCGTAGCCCGCCTCCCGGATCTCGACGAGCTCCTCGTCGTCCGGGAGCGGGACTCCGCGTGCGCGCAGCGCCGCCAGGGTGTCGTCGTCGGCGTGGGCGATGAGCACCCGCCCCGTCGCGCCGCCCCGCAGCGACATCCGGCGGCCGAGCGCGAGCGTCACATGGGCGGCGGTGCCAGGCTCTGCGCGCTTCACCACGCGGGTCGCGTCGTCGTCGAGGACCGCGAGACACACCGACTGGCCGATGCGCTCGGCGAGGTCGGCGAGGACTCGCGAGACCCGCTCGCCGAACCCGGCGTGCTGAAGCGCGGCGTTCCCCAAGTGGGCTGCTTTCACGGTGAGTTGATACGCGCCGTCGGGCAGCTGCTCCATCCAGCCCGCGGCCACGAGCGTGACCAGCTGGCGGTGCACCTCGGAGCGTGTGGCACCGACGGCGCGGGCCAGCTCGGCCACCCGTACCGGGTCGGTGGTCTCGCCCACCACGTCCAGGAGGCGCAGCAGCTTGAGGGCGGAGCTCATGGGCTTGGTCGTGTTGTTCGCTTCATTGGTCGTCATAAAATGTAGGACACCATCCCGTATTTCGTGACGCCAATTATGAAGACCACCGCCGGAGTTGAGTCAAGAGGCAAACAACGGCCAAATGTTCAGGGATGGTTGGTGCGTCGTCGCACGTCAACGAATGTGTGACACGAACGCCTTCATGAACGCGCCGGTCGACTGACCCACCCCGCTGCACGTCGCCGCCGCAGGGCCGCCCGGGCCGTCGGGGCACGCGCGGTCGCGGGTCGCCGACCACAGGGAGACCCAGGCCATGCCCTTCGACTTGGCGAAGGCGCCGAGCTCGGCGGCGTCGGAGAGCGTGAAGACCTCTTCGTCGATGTCGTTGACACCGATCATCGGGGTGACGGCGACACGGTTCCACACCGCGCGGTCCGAGCCACCGACGATGTCCTTGAGCTGGGCGTGGGTGGCCTCGGCCGCGTCGATGGCGTACTTGCCCATGCGGTCGCGCGGGTGCGGCGCGGGGGAGGAGCCGAAGTTCATGGCCATGGCGTTGACGGAGCCGAAGTCGACACCGTGCTTCTTCGCGTTCCGCAGCAGGGCGAGGCCGTCGGCGGTGATGCCGCGGGGGAGGGCCGGCAGCGTGAACGACACGTCCAGGCCCGGGTGTTGGCGTTGCAGCGCGGCGACGACCCGGTTACGCCGGTCCACGCTCGCGCGGTCGGTCAGCGCGTCGCCCTCGATGTCGAAGTCGACCTTGGTCAGCTTGTAGTGGTCGATGACCTTCTCGTACGCGGAGGTGAGCCGGGACACCGACGTGCAGGTGCGGGCGAGTTCGCTGCCGCTCTGGCCGCCGAAGGAGACACGTACGTCGCCGCCCGCGGAACGCAGCGCGCCGATCCTGGCGGCGACCGGGTTCCCGTCGAGCGTCGACCTGCCCCACCGCGGGGTGCAGTCGCCCTTGGGCTTCACGAAGGCGAGGGTGTAGGTTTTCACGCCGGTGGTGCGGGCGGCCCGGGGCAGGTCGAAGGCGGGGGAGAGGGAGGTGTCGACGTAGGGGGCGAACGATGTGGACTTGGGTGGGGCGGTGGAGTGCGAGTGGGTCGGCTTCGGTTCCGGGGTGTGCTTCTTCGGCGGGGAGTGGGACGGCTTCGGGGCGGGTACCGCGTCGATGGTGCACGGGGTGCCGTCGACGGAGCAGTCCGTGGGGCGGTGCGTGCCGGACGTCGAGCGGGCCTTGAGGGCGAGAGTGACGGACTTCCCGGCGCCGACCGGGGTGTCGTCCTGGCGGGCTTCGGCGGTGACGTGTCGCCCCTGCACCACGTAGTGCGCGTGCGACAGGGACGAGAGGGTCGCGCCCTTCGGTAGCGTGAAGGACAACTTCCAGCCGGAGGCCGCGGACCCGCCGCCGTTGTGAATCACGTAGCGGCCGGTGAAGGCGTTCTGCGCGGTGGCCGTGCCCTGGTAGCGAGCGGTGAAGGAGGCCGGTTCGTCGCCGCCCGTGCTCAGCAGGATGCCGCCTGCCGTGGCCGCCACCAGCACGGCGCCGCCCGCCACGAACGCACCGGTGCGGTGAGCGGCGAGGGCCGCCCGCGTGCGCTCCGTCGCGGCGGCCGAGCGCGCGGACAGCCACGCGGCGGGCGAGGTGCGCGGCCTGCGGCGCTTTCCGGCGGGGCCTCGGGGCGGGGGCGCCATGCGGGTCCTTCACGATCGGGTGCGGGGCACGGCGGCACATCGTAGGCGCTGTGTTCGACTTGCGCCCGCCCGGTGCGCTCCGCGCACAACTACCCGTTTCTTGTTGTGAGTTATCTGACGCGGCATGCGTGACGTGTCGGGATGCTTGGCGCGAATCGTCTTGTGTACGTGCGACATCGGGCATGTCCGGCATGCTGATGTGCCAGGCGGTGGCGCGTTGAATCCGCGCCGGGCTGCACAACCCGTACAGACTCGCGGGGTGAGGGATGTGTCACATAGCCGACCGGCTGAACGTCCTTGCCGATCCGCCGGTCAGGACGGACCCTCGGCGTTCGAGGGCGTCGCCGCGTCGCCGAACAGCAACGCCGCGCGCCGCAGCCGCCGCGCAAGCAGGTCCAGCGCGTCGTCGTCTCCCCGGTCGGCGGGCACCGCGGCCATCAGCGCCATCCGGTCGCGCCAACTGCGCCCCGGAAGCGGCACGGCCACCGCGTTCATGCCCCACACGGACTCGCCCCGGCTCACCGCGTGGCCGCGCTCGCGCACGAGGGCGAGTTCGGCGAGGAGAGCGGTGCGCGACGTGATCGTGTGCGGGGTGACCTCCGGCAGCCGCTCCTCGGGGTACAGCGACAGGATCTGGTCGTCCGTCATGTGCGCGAGGAGGATCTTGCCGCCCGACGTGGCGTGGGCCGAGTGCGTGCGGCCCACCTCCAGCATCACGCGGACCGGATGCCGGGACTCGCGGCCGTCCGTGATGAGGATCTGGTCGCCCAGCAGCGCGACGCTCGTGACGGTCTCGCCGGTCCGGGCCGCCGCGTCGTCGAGGACGGGGGCCAGCGCCCGCCGAGCTTCCGGCCCGTACCCCGCCGGCCTGCCCAGACGCACCAGTTCGGGCCCCGCGCAGTAGCCGCGCCCCGAGGACTCGCGGATCACGAACCCGCGGCCCTCCAGCGTGCTGAGCACACGGTGCGCGGTGGAACGGGCCACCCCGAGCGAGCGCGCCGCGTCCGTCACCGACAGCGAGTCGTGCTCCATGAAGAGGAGCAGCAGGCGCAGACCGGTATCCAGGGACTCGATGACATAGCGCTGCGAGCGCTCGGGTTCGTTCATGGTCAGATCGCCGTGTAGCCACCGTCGACGACGAGTTCGGTGCCGGTGACGAAGCGGGACTCGTCGCCGGCCAGGAACACCACGGCGTTCGCGATGTCCGCGGGTGAACCACGGTGTCCCATAGGGGTGTTGTCGAGCATGCGCTGCGCGTACGCCGCCGCCTCCGGGGAAGGGTCGGCCGACAGCGACTTGCTCAACTCGGTCTCGATGGAACCCGGGTGAACGGAGTTCACGCGAATTCCGGACTTCGCGTACGTCGCCGCATCGGCCTTCGTCATCAACCGAACCGCTCCCTTTGCCGCGTGATAAAGCGGAATGCGCGCACCGCCGACGAGACCGTAGATGGACGACATGTTGACGATCGAGCCGCCACCGGTCTCCAGCATGTGACGCACCGCGTGCTTCGTGGAGAGCCACACCCCCTTGACGTCGACGGAGAAAACGAGGTCGAACTCCTTCTCCTCGACCTCGTGCGCCGGCTTCATCGGACCCGGCACGCCCGCGTTGTTGACCAGGATGTCGATGCGCCCGTAGGCCTCGACTATCGAGTCGAACGCCGCGCGCACCGACTCCTCGTCCACCACGTCGACCTGTCGGTACGCGGCATCGCCCCGGTACGAATCGGCCGGCGCCAGGTCGGCGACGACGACGGTGGCGCCCTGTTCGGCGAGCGCGTCACCGATCGCGGCACCGATGCCGCGCGCGCCTCCCGTGATCACGGCGACCTTGCCCTGCACGCGTCCCTCGCCCATCGTCAGCTCTCCCATTCCTCCGAGTCGATCGACGCCGCCGAATTGTCCCTCTGTGCGGGACAGGCTGGAATCCGGTGTTCTCGGATCGAATTGCTCTTTCATTTCGACCGTACACCCGAGGCCGGGCACCCTGAATTGATCGCCTCGGCTTTGTCCTTCTGTGCGGGACGGTAGAGGAAAGGGAATGGTGCGGGAACCACGTTTTCCATTGAGTGGAATTCCTGTGGAGCCGGTCGACGGCCCCTCCGAGACTCGGAGCGACCCCTTCGCCACGAACCTTCGGAGACCCCATGCGTACGGTCGTGATCACCGGTGCCGCCTCAGGACTCGGCAGAGCGCTCGCGGCCCGCGCCGCCGCCGACGGCTGGAGCGTCGCCCTGCTCGACCGGGACCAGGACACGGTGTCCGCCGCCGCCCGGGACCTCGGCGCCCTCGCCGTCACCGCCGACGTGACCCGCCCCGACGAACTCGCCGCCGCCTTCGCCACCGTGGCCGGGCGGCTCGGGCCCGTCCACGGCCTGGTCAACAGCGCCGGCCTCACCCGCCCCGGCCCCTCGCGAACCCTGCCCGCCGACGACTGGCGCACCGTCGTCGACGTCGACCTCGACGGCACCTTCTTCGCCTGCCAGGCCGCGTACGCACACCTCGCCGACGCTCCCTCGATCGTGAACGTCGCCTCCATCGCCGCCGCCCGCGGCCTGCCCGGACGCACCGCCTACAGCGCCGCGAAGGCCGGAGGCGTCGGCCTCACCCGCTCCCTGGCCGCCGAGTGGGCGGGCGCGGGCGTGCGCGTCAACGCCGTCGGGCCCGCCTGGGTCGACACCCCGCTGATCCGCGACATGGTCGAACGCGGCGCCCTCGACCTCGACGCGATGATCCGGCAGGTCCCGCTGGGCCGCCTGTGCACGGTCGACGACGTGGCGCAGGCCGTCCTCTTCCTGCTGGACGGCGAACGCTCCGGCTTCATCACCGGCCAGACCCTGTACGTCGACGGCGGGTACACCACTGCCGGATGATCGACCCTGCCCGCCCACCACGAACCGGAGAACGCCCCATGCCCCTCTACGCAGTGACGTACACCTACACCGACGACACCGCCGGCCGCGACACCCACCGCCCCGCCCACAAGGAATTTCTCGGCGCCCTCGCCGAGCAGGGCGTCAACCTGTGCTCCGGGCCCTTCGCCGAGGACGAGGACCCCGGCGCGCTGCTGCTGATACGCGCCGCGGACAAGGCGGCCGCGCTCGCCGCCACCGCACAGGATCCCTTCCGCGTCCAGGGGCTCGTCTCGGCCGTCGAGGCCCGCGCATGGACGCCCGTGCTCGGCCCGCTCGCCGAGCGGCTCGGCTGACCCCTCCTCGGCGTCCGGGTCTTGGCAGACCGGGCCCGGATACCGAGGATGACCCTCATGGCAAGATCGGAATCCGGCGAGTCGGTGCTGACCCGCGCGATGCGCATCCTGCGCCTGTTCACCGCCGCCGCCCCCGTGCTCACCGTCTCGGAGATCTCCCGGCGCGCGGACCTTCCCGTGGCGACCGCGCACCGTCTCGTCGGCGAGCTCGTCGACCTGGGCGCCCTGGACCGCACCGACGGCAAGGGTGTGCGCATGGGCGTCCAGATGTGGGAACTGGCATCCCGCTCCTCGCGCACCCTCGACCTGCGCCAGGCCGCCATGCCGTTCATGGAGGACCTGCTCTCCGTCGTCCGCCACCACACACAGATCGGCGTCCTCGAAGGCACCGACGTCCTCGTCCTGGAACGCCTCTCCGCGCGCAGTGCCGTCTCCAACGTCGCCCGCATCGCGGGCCGCCTGCCCGCGCACGCCATCTCCACCGGCCTCGTCCTCCTCGCCTACAGCCCGCCCGAGGTGTGGGAGCAGGCGCTCACGGGCCCCCTGGAGCGACACACACCCGGCACCGTCACCGACCCCGCGGAACTGCGCCGCCTGCTCGCACAGGTCCGCCGCGAGGGACACGTGGTCGCCCCCGAAATGATCACCGTGGGATCCACCGGGGTCGCCGCCCCCGTCCGCGACGAACGGGGACACGTCACCGCGGCACTCTCCGTCGTGCTCCCGAGCGACGAACCGCACCCGCGCGCCTGCGTGCCCGCGCTGCTCGCCGCCGCCCGCGGCATCTCCCGCACCCTCGGCGCCCCCGCGCCCGGCGAGCGGCCGGTGCGTACCCGCGGAGCGTCCCGGCTTTCCATTGAATGAAAGCGTCGTTGTTCCCAACTCCCGCATGTCAGCAGGGTGTTCACGGCGCCTCAAGCGCCAGGGCCGCACCTCGGAGAGGGAACATCATGGGCAACGCCACTGTCACGTACGACGTGCTGATCATCGGGTCCGGAGCCGCCGGAATCTGCGCCGCGCTCAGGGCGCAGCGCCAAGGGCTCGACGTACTCGTCATCGACAAGGACCGCTACCTGGGCGGCACTTCGGCCATCTCCGGCGGCTGGGGCTGGCTGCCCGGCAACCGGCAGGGCGTCGCCGAAGGTGACACCCGGGAGGAGGCGGAGACGTACATCAAGGCTCTCGCCGGGCCGTCCCACGACCCCGAGGCCGTCGCCGCGTTCCTCGACGAAGTGCCGCGCGCCATGGACTTCTTCGAGAACGAGGCGGGCATCGAGTTGCATTACCCGCAGATGGCCCCCGACTACCAGATGGACACGCCCGGCGCCCGCAAGTCGGGGCGCGCCGTCACCGTCGCCGCGACCAACGGCCGCATCCTCGGCCGCAACCGGCTGCGCGTGCAGCCCTACCTGTACCCGTACACCGTCTTCGGCTACATGCCGGAGATCGGCCCCGACATCGCCACCTTCATCAAGGCCAACCGATCCCTGAAGGCCTTCGCCCACGTCACCCGCAAGCTGACCCGCACCTGGGCCGAAAGCCTGCTGTTCCGCCGCTCGTTGGTGCGCACCAACGGCAACGCCCTGATGACCCGGCTGATCGCCGCCGCCACCGATGCCGGCATCCCGATGTGGACCCGCACCCGGGCGACACGCATCCTCAAGGACGACAACGGGGTCGTCACCGGCGCCGAGATCGAGGGCGCCCGCACCGGGACGGTGCACGCCCGGCTCGGCGTCGTGATCGCTGCAGGCGGATTCTCCGGCGACCGCGAACTGCGGCGCCGCCACTTCGGCCACGACCCGCGCGGCGACAACCACATCACGCCCACCGTCGGCCACCAGGGCGACGGCTACCGGCTGGCCCACGCCGTCGGCGGTGTCATGAACTCCGCGCCCCACCAGCCCGCCTCCTGGGGCCCGGTGACGGTCTGGAAGAACCTGCGCGGACAGGACCGCATCTTCCCCCACCTGCGCGCCTTCGGACTGCCCGGCCTCATCGCCGTCAACCGCCGCGGCGAACGCTTCGCCAACGAGTCGTACTCGTACCACGACTTCGGCGTCGAAATGATCAAGGAGGACGCGGGGGAGCGCGACACCCACGGCTGGATCATCGCCGACCGCAAGGCCATGCACACCTACGGCATCGGCTACGCGAAGCCCTGGCCGCTGCCCACCTGGTACTTCAAGAAGGTCGGGTACCTCGTCCAGGGACGCACCGTCGCCGAACTCGCCGCCCGCATCGGCGTCCCCGCCGGCACCCTCGGCCGAACCCTTGAGGTGTTCAACGAAGGCGCGGCGCGCGGCGAGGACCCCGCCTTCCGGCGTGGCTCCAACTGGTTCCACCATTTCAAGGGCGACATGGAGCACAAGCCCAACCCGAACCTCGCACCCATCGACAAGGGCCCCTTCTACGCCGTGAAGATCCAAATGGGCGACCTCGGCACCTACGCGGGCCTGTCGGTCAACACCCGCAGCGAGGTCCTCACGGAGACCGGCGAGGCCGTCCCCGGCCTGTACGCGGTCGGCACCTCCGCCGTCTCCGTGTTCGGCGGCGGCTACCCCGGCTACGGAGCCAACATCGGCCCCGCGATGGTCTTCGGCCACCAGGTCGGCCGCGACATCGCGGACCACGCGCGGGAACGGGCGGAGCGCGCGGCGAAGGCGTGACCCCGCGGTGCCGCGCCCCTCGCCAGCTGCCTCACCCCTCCGACGTGCCCGCCCGGTACACGCTCGGCGGCACCCCGAAGCGTTCCCGGAAGGCGCGGCTGAAGTGGAAGGGGCTCGCGAAACCCGCGGCACGGGCGACCTGGCCGATGTCCAGATCGGTGGCGTCCAGGAGCCGCTGGGCGTGGCCGAGGCGCGCCGCGCGCACGGCCTGCATTGGCGTACGGCCGGTCTGCTCGGCGTAGAGGTGCGCGAACCGCGAGGGGGACAGGGCGACTCGACGCGCGAGGGAGTCGACCGTGTGCGGGCCGCCGGGGTCCGCGGCGATGATCGCGTCGGCCCGCCCCACGCGCGGATCGTGCGGCGCCGCGGCGGCCCGGCCCGCCGCGGCGGTGGACCCGGTGGCCAGGAGCAGCACCTCCTCGATCGCGCCGAGCGCCAGTTCCCGGCCGGGCCCGGCGGAGGCGATCGCGATGCCCGCCGGGTCCTGCGCGGGCGGCGCCTCCCCGCCGGCCCAGCGCGCGTCGGTGTGCAGCCGCCGGAAGGCCGCGTCGACCCGGCCGCGCGCGGCTCCCGGCACGCCCGTGACGCAGTACACCCCGCCGTCCCGGCCATGGCCGCGCAGCCAGGCGGGCCAGGCCGCGCGCGGCTGGAAGTGCACCCACCAGCCGCCCCAGGAACGTACGGTGGCGTCCGTGCGGTAGGCATGCCGGCGGTGGGAAGGGAGCACGGCGAGGTCGCCGGGCCGCTGCGCGATCCAGGGACCGCTTCCCCGCACCTGGCCGCGCCCCTGCGAGGTCCACATGAGCAGCCAGTTGGCGGCGCCCGCGGCGCGGGTCACCCGGTAGTCGGCCGGCTCCGAGAACCGCGAGGCGACGAGCAGTTGCGCCGGCGGAGACGGAGTGTCCGCAGCAGTTTCAGGCATGTGCGCGCTGGTGCCCGTCATTCGGTGTCTGCCGCCCCCGGCCGTAGTTTCGGATCGGTTCCGCTTCCTCGCGGACCGCGAGTCCGCAGCAGTGCAGCACACGGTCCGCGTGTGCTCAAGACGTGTGCTCCATGAGATGCCCGACGGCCGAGAGGAACATCCAGTGCAGACCAGAGAGTTCGACGTCCCCGACCCGGTCGCCTTCGAGGAGCAGTTCCGCACCCGTGGCTACGCGATCGCCCCCGCCCTCTTCGACGCCGCCGAGGCACGCGAACTCACCGACGAGTTCATGCGCTTGCAGGCCTCGGGCCCCGTGCCCGGCCACTTCGAGCCCGCGCGGCAGCCGGCAGACGGCCCCCTCGACCCTCTCCTCGCGTACCCCCGCGTCATGCAGCCGCACCGCTTCAACGACCTGGCGCGGCGCCGACTGCTCGACCCCCGCCTCGCGCGCATCCTGGCCGGCCTCTTCGGCGAGGAACCGCTGGCCGCGCAGAGCATGTTCTACTTCAAGCCGCCCGGCGCCCGCGGCCAGGCCCTGCACCAGGACAACTTCTATCTGCGGGTCGAACCGGGAACCTGCATCGCCGCCTGGGTCGCCCTCGACCGCATCGGCCGGGACAACGGCGGCCTCGAAGTGGTCCCCGGCACCCACCTGATGGACCTGTTCTGCCCGGAGGAGGCCGACGCGAGCGTGTCCTTCGCACGCGAGTACGTGCCACCGCCCCCGGGCCTCGTCCCCGAGCCCGTCGACATGGAACCCGGCGACGTCCTCTTCTTCAACGGCACACTGGTCCACGGATCGGGCCCCAACCGGACGGCGGACCGCTTCCGCCGCTCGTTCATCTGCCACTACGTCGGCCGGTCCACCGAGCGCATCGCCGGCTACTACGGCCTGCGGACGATGGACGGGCAGGCGGTCGAGGCGGCGGAGAGCACCGGCGGCGGCCCGTGCGGAAACGAGTTCGCTCCGGCCCCGCACTGACACCCTCACGCCGTCTCAGGCCCCGACCTTCCGTTGATCTTGTCGATGGCCTGGCGTGCCTGCTCGCCCGGAGCGCGCCCGTTCGGGACGGACACCGGAAGGGCCGTGGCGCCGGTCTGCGCCGGCTTCGCGTGGGAGGCGGGCGGCGCGGGCGGACGGGAGCGCAACCGGTGGCTCACCGCCTCGTCCAGCGTCACGGCCCGCTGCGCCCGCGCGGCGAGCCTGCTCGCCTCCTGCCCGATCGCGGCGACGTCCTCCCACGTCAACCGCAACACCACGGCGAGCTCCGCCTCACCGTCCGGCAGTGCGTGCAGCGGTAGTTGGCCGGATTCCGACATCTCTACGGTCCTCCTCCACGCCTCACGGCGCGTAGCGAGCAGTGCGTCGCACAGAGATACGCGCGCCCCGGCAGACCCGTTCAGCCTCCGCACCGACGCGATGGGCGGTAGGCGGTGGGTGGTAGGCGCGGAAAGGAGATGAGCGGCGGCGCGGGCTCCGATAGCGTCGCGGCCTCAGAGCCACGCCGTCGAGAGGAGCTTGATGCCATGCGTCCCTGGCTGGAGGTGCCCGCGCTCGAAGGAACCCTCGTCGCTCTGGAGCCGCTGTCGGCCTCACACACCGACGACCTGGCTCGCGCGGCCGAGGAGCACCGCGGCAGCTACGACTTCACGCTGGTTCCCCGTGGCGACCAGGTCGGCTCCTACATCGAGAGCCAGTTCGCCCGCGTCGCACAGGGGCTCGTCCCGTTCGCTCAGATCCGGCGCGACGACGGACGCGCGGTGGGGTGCACGGCGTACTGGGACCCGCGGTTCTGGCCGGGCCCGGAGCCGGGTCGGGATAGGGAGCTGCGCGCCGTCGAGATCGGCTTCACGTGGCTCGGCGCGTCCGCGCAGGGCACCGGGATCAACGCCGAGGCCAAGCTCCTCCTCATGACGCACGCCTTCGAGACGCTCGGGGCGGCGCGGGTCGACCTCAAGACCGATGCCCGCAACGAACGTTCACGACATGCCCTGGGCGCCCTGGGCGCCACCTTCGAGGGCGTACTGCGGAACTGGTCGATGTCATGGGCCCCGGGGGAGGAGGGGCGGCTGCGGGACTCGGCCATGTACTCCGTCGTCGCCGCGGAGTGGCAGCGGGTCAAGGCCGGGTTGACCGAGCGCGTCGCCCGCCATGCGGACGGACGCCGCGCCGGGCGCTCCGCCTGACATGTGAGAGCGGGGCGGCGGAAGTGCTCCGCCGCCCCGCTCTCTCGCTGCCGTCAGTCGTCAGGACTGCGGACGGCTGCCGTGGTTGGCGCCGTTCTTGCGGCGGGCCTTCTTCTTACGGCGTCGCTTCGAGGACATCGATACCTCCCAGGGTGTGGTGTTTCTTGTCGTTCTCCCTGGATCTGTCCAGGCAGCGCACGGGCTCATACCCGTGATCATGCGTGCCTAATGTGTGTTCTGGGTCACATGTTTTTTGAGGCTGGGACAGCCGGAACGGACGGCCCGTTGACGTGCGATGGGGGCGGCGCGCGGGCACAGTGGGGAAAAATCTCCTGGAACGGGGCGAACGATGTTCCGCAGCGAGTCCCTCGAGGACGGTCAGGAGCTGCTGGCCAAGCTCACCGCGCTCACCGCCCGCGCTCGGGAACTGGCGCAGCTGCAACGCTCACGGGTCGAACTGGCGGTGGCCCTCCAGCGGGGCATGCTGCCCCGCGACCTGCCCCGCCCCGACGGCGTCCGCCTCGCCGTGGGCTACATGCCCGCCAATCACGGGCTCAACGTCGGCGGCGACTGGTACGACGCCTTCACCATGGCCGACGGCCGCATCGGTCTGTCCATCGGCGACGTCCAGGGGCACAACATCCAGGCCGCCGCGTACATGGGACAGGTCCGTGTCGTGCTGCGCGCGCTGGCCTCCGTCACCGGGGATCCGGGGGAGTTGCTCGGCCGCACCAACGACCTCCTGGTCTCCCTGGACACGGACCTGTTCGCCACGTGCACCTTCCTGCGGCTCGACCCGGCCAGCGGCACCCTGGAGTGCGCGCGGGCCGGCCACATCCCGCACATCTGGGCCACCGCCGACGGCCGGTCCGGCATCGACGAAGAGGAGGGCGGACCCCCGCTCGGCGTCCTGGAGGGCGCCTCCTTTCCCGTCGCGTGCCACCGGCTCACCACGGGTGGTGTCTTCGTGCTGCCCACCGACGGCGTGGTCGAGGGCCCCTCCCTCGACCTCGACGAGGGACTCGGCAAGGTGCGGCGGCTCGCCGAGGTCACCGCCGCGGCCGGTCTCGGCGTCGACACACTCGCCGCGGGTGTGATGAAGCTGGCGGATTCGGTGGGTCACGAGGACGACGCCGCCGTCCTCGTCGTCGGCCACGACGTCGGCTCGGTGGGGCGGCGGCCACCGCCCGGCTGAGGGGCGCGCACACCCACACGGGCGGATGGCTTCACGTGGCCGACGGGACGGGGGCGGTGTCTGATGGCTGCTGTGGTGGTTTCTCGGCGGTTCCGGCCGGCCATGGAGATGGCCCTGAAGGCACTCGCTGTGGCTGCCTGCTATTACGCGGCAGGGCGCCTCGGCCTGCTCGGCCGGGTCGGCGTCGAGGGCGTGGTGGTCACCCCCATCTGGCCGCCGACCGGCGTCGCCGTCGCCGGCCTCCTGGTGTTCGGCGTGGGCGTCTGGCCCGGCATCGCCCTCGGCTCCTTCCTCGCGATCGCCTCGCTCACCACACCCGATCTCATCTCGGTCGTCACCGTCGCCGGCAACACAGCGGGCCCGCTCTGCGCCCTTCTGCTGCTGCGCGCGGTCGGATTCCGGCCCGATGTGTCACGGCTGCGCGACGGCACCAGCCTGGTCTTCCTCGGCGGCCTCGGCGCCATGCTGATCAGCGCGACGGCAGGCGTCGCGCCACAGGTGTGGACGGGATCGCTCGCCCCGGGGGACTTCCTGCCCGTGTGGCTGGCCTGGTGGGTGGGCGACGCCATGGGCGTACTGGTCGTGACCCCGCTGCTGCTCGTGCTGTTCCGGGGCACGCTCCTGCCCCGCCGGCGGGCGGCGGGGCGCATACCCGTCCAGCGCTGGGCGGAGGCCGTGTGCCTCGGGATCGCGGTCCTGCTGCTCGTACCGTTCTCCGTGCTCAGCTCGCCGAGCATGCTCTTCCTCGTGTTTCCCCTGCTGATCTGGGCGGCTCTGCGGTTCGAGCTCGCCGGGAGCATGCTGTGCGCGCTGTTCTCCTCCGTGGTCACGACCTACGCGGCGCACGTGGAGCGGGGCTCGTTCCTCGACCTGACCAACATCGAGGTCCTGACCAAGCTCCAGGCCTTCAACGGGGCCGCCGCGCTGACGGCCCTCCTGTTGTCCGCGCTGGTCACGGAGCAGCGCGCCACCCGGCACTCGGTGCAGCACGCCTGCAACGAACTCGCCGAACTGCTGGAACACCTCGCGGCGGGCGAGGACCCGACGGAGTCCTCCGGCAGACGCCCGCCCGAGGAGTCCGACGATTGACCGGCGTCAGGGGCGCCGGGCGGTGAGCAGCTCGAAGGGCGGGTTGGCCTCGTAGTCGTCCCAGAACCCGGCGGGGAACGCCGCGCGGCCCCCGGCCGAGACGGCCAGCGGCGACCAGGCGACGTCGGTGAAACCGGCCCCGGTCAGGGCCTCGGCGTAGACCTCGCGGCGCGGCAGGCCGGCGACGAAGGAGACCGGCTCTGGATCCAGATACGCGGTGACGCGCACCCGCGGGCCCACCTCGATGCTGCTGCCCTCCAACTCGCAGTGGAAGCCGTACGGGCGCGGGCTCGGGCCGTCGAAGTCGTAGTCGGGGCTCTGGTTGAGGGCGTAGAAGGTGCCGCCGGGACGGACGGCGGCGTGGATGGTGCGGCACATGGCCGTCATCGCGTCGACCGTCTCCGAGTAGTTGAGCAGGTTGACCGCGGTGGCGATGTCGTAGCGGCGCCCGCCGAGCACGTCGGTGGTGGCGACGTCGCCGACGGCGTAGCGCACGCCGAGCGGGTCGGCGTCCTCGATGCGGCGGGCGACGTCGACCATCTCGCCCGACACGTCGACGCCGCACACTTCGGTGGCACCGCGCCGTTTGAACAGGCGGCTGTAGAAACCGGTGCCGCATGCGAGGTCGACGACGGACCTGCCGGTCACATCGCCGACCAGTTCCAGAAAGCTGGGCACTTCCACATAACGGGCCAGATGGAGGGCCTTGAAGCCCTCGAACGCCTCGCCGATCCGGTCGTACTGCTGCTCCGCGCTCGTGCTCACGATGCCTCCCCGTAAGGGCTCGGTGATGTCTGCGAGCAGTCTTCTCGCGGAACACCACAGGGGCCGACTGGCAGGAGCCACAAAGATCTCGGCGCCGGCTCGGGCGCGTGCACAAGGCCCGCACACCGGGGCCCTGGTGTCAGGCGGGCAGCTCCGACGCGCTGCGGCAGTCCGCGCACCGGCCCCACCAGGTGACCTCGGCCTCGTCCACCGTGAAGCCGCTGTCCCGGGCCGGTTCGAGGCAGGGGGCCGCGCCGACGGCGCAGTCCACGTCCTCGATCCGGCCGCAGGACCGGCACACCATATGATGGTGGTTGTCCCCCACGCGCACTTCGAACCGGGCGGGAGAGCCCGCCGGCTCGATGCAGCGCACGAGGCGGACCCGGGTGAGGTCCTCCAGGACGTTGTAGAGCCCCTGGCGCGACAGGCCCGCGGAGGATCCCTCGGGCCCGGACCGTGCGATGCGCTCCTCCAACTCGGCCGCGGACACGTGCGGCCGGCCCTGGAGCGCGGCCAGTACGGCGCGCCGCTGCGCCGTACTGCGCAGGCCCTTGCGCTTGAGCAGCTCGCCCGCGTCCTGGCCGGTCATTACGCGGCCTCGGCGGCCAGGCAGGTGCGGCAGACGACGCGCCGTCCGGCGAGACGGCTGGTCGAGCGGCTCATGCCGTTGGCCCGCTGTACGTGCGTGGCGAGCACGCGCGAGTGGTCGTGGCAGGTGGCCAGGCCGCAGCGGGTGCAGATGCCGATGCCGGTCGAGTCGGGACGGTTCTCCTGAATGCAGTCGTAGCAAGCCATGGGGGCCTCCGTGGTGATTTGTTGCCGGAGGTGGCAGGCGTCACTGGCTGCACTGATTTGTACCTCGGTCACTTCCAAAGTACGTCCCAGTTTGGATCGAGTCCAATCTAGGTCCGCTTCACGTACAGACGGTTGCCCTTCGGTCCGGTCCACTCCAGGCGTACGACACCGGCGACCGCGGCGTCGCCGGAACGGGACGGGTCGGCCCAGTAGCCGAAGGCGGGATTGCGGAAGAACGTCGCCCACAGGCCGCCGTGGTGGTCCTCGAAGAAGTTGTTGTGCCCGGCGCCGACGCCCGCGGTCCACCGCTTCGAGTACGGGCCCTCGAGGCGGTCGGCGACGGCGACGACCGCGTCGTACTGGTACTGCGTGCGGCCGGTGCCCGGCGGGTCGTAGGCGTGGCGTGTGCCGCCGTCGGTGGTCGTGGAGGCGCGGTCCCACGCCGCGTGCACCAGGAAGTACTTGCCGCCGTACTTGAAGACGTACGCGCCCTCCAGGTACGGCTCGGGCGCGTACGGGGTCTGCTGGAACGCCGGGAGGTTCGTCGTCGGGACGATGTCCTCCATGTCGTCGCGGAACTTCGCGTAGACGTTGTTGTGCAGCACCAGCCAGGCGTCCGGGCCCTCGCTGTAGAGCCCGCCGTCGATGTGGTGGTACGCGCCGGGTTCGATGAAGGCGGGCCCGCCGGGCACCGGGTCGCCGAACGGCTTGTCGAGATTGCCGTCGACGAGCCGGTAGGGACCCGCGACCCCGCCCTCGCTCACGAGCATGAAGGAGCCGACCTTCTTGGAGTGGTCGCCCATGCACGCGACGATGTACCACTTGCCGCGGAAGCGGTGCAGTTCGGGCGCCCAGGCGTTGGCGCGCTTGCCGAACTGCTCGTCGTACCAGTACTCCTGCCACGGCGCGACCACCGTGCGCCCCGGCCGGTTCTCGTCCACGAACTCCGGCGACCAGACCTTGCCGCGCTCGGCGCCGGGCCGGATGCCGGTGGTGTCGGCGAGGCGCCACGGGCCGTGCAGCGACGGGGCGGTCCACACGAAGATGCCGTCGTTCCAGGGCCCCGCCGCCGCGAGGCCGGGCACGCGGGTGGTTCCGGTGGCCACGTACAGCGGACGGCCGTCCACGACGAAGCAGTTGACGTAGGTGTCGCGCATCCACACACGCCCCAACTCCTTGTCGCGAGGGCGGAGTTCGAGCGGCAGGACGAAGGAGTTGTCCTCGCGCGGCCAGAGATCCTTCCGGGTGTCCGCGACCCCGTACGGTTCGAGGGTGGGCCAGTTGGGCGGATACGGCCGCCCCGGGGCAGGCCGGGCTGGCCGGGCGGACTGGGCGGCGAGCGCGGAGCCCGCCGGGAGTGCCACCGCCCCCATCGTCCCGGCGATGCCGGCCAGCACTCCGCGGCGGCCGATGTGCGCTGCGTTGGTCTCTTCCCGGGTCATCAGGCGTGGCTCCTCGGCTGGTCGGTCTCGGGTGTGCGCTGCATGCTTCAGCGTGGCCAACATTTAAGTCAAGAGCTCCTACAAAAATGGGCGCGGGAGTGGCGCTCCGGGAGCGGCGAGGGTGCTGGTCAGCGGCGAATGTTGCAGTCGTGTGGCGTTCCCCGAACGTGACGTGACCCGGTCGCGCACGGCGCACCCTTGTGTCGTCGCAGGTCAAGTCCGTTGCGGGGTAGTGCAGTTGCGGAAAGAGGCCTCGCGGATATTTCAGTCCGACTCATTGACGAAAATCGTCGGCCCTCACATGCTGTGCGGCATGCACGAACACGACGGCCCGCTGACGCGGCTCCGGCGCGGCCACGAGCAGTCCGTTCTCGAGCTGCTGCGCAAGCAGGGCCCGCTGAGCCGCGCCGAGTTGGGCATCCGCAGCGGACTCTCCCGCACCACGCTCCACGACATCGTCGCCGACCTGCTGGGCCGCGGCGCCGTGGTCGCGAGCACCCCGCAGGTCGAGACACGCAAGCGCGGCCGACCGGTGGAGAAGCTCAGCCTCAACCCGGCCGCGGGCGAGGCCGTCGGCATCGACTTCGCACGCCGCGCCGTGCACGTGGCGGCCGTCAACTTCGCCCACGAGGTAGTCGGTTCGGCGAGCGAGCCACACGCCCCGGACCTCTCCTGGCCCGAACGCGTCGCGCTCGCGGAACGGCTCCTCGACGCCCTGGCCACCGGCCCGCCCGACGCCGATGCGGACGCGGCCGACGGCCAGGGTCGTTCCTGCGGCGTACACCTCGACGCGCTCACCGCCATCGGGGTCGGCGTCGTCGGACCGATCGCCGACCCCGGCAGCGAGCACGCCCACGCCCAGGGCATCGACGGCCTGCCCGACCTGCTGCGCAAGCGGTTCGGTGTGCCGGTCCTGCTGGACAACAACACCCGGCTCGCCGCCCTCGCCGAAGCGGTCTGGGGCGCGGCCGCCGACAGCAGCGACGTGCTCTACCTGCGCCTTTCGCACGGTGTCGGCGGCGGCCTGGTCGTCGGCGGCACGCTGCACCGCGGCCGGTACGGCCTGTCCGGCGAGTTCGGGCACATCACCGTGGACCCCGTGGGCCGCACCTGCGAATGCGGCGGCACCGGCTGCCTGGAGACCCGCGCCTCGCTCGAGGCGGTGCTGTCCCGCTACCGCGAATCCGGCGGCCGGGCCGAGGACCTGGCCGGGTTCCTCGAAGCGGTCACCGCGGCGGAACCGGTGGCCCTGTCGGTCCTCGAACGCGTCGGCAGCGATGTCGGCGGAGTGCTGGCGGCGGTCTGCCACGTCGTCGGCGCGGGCGTCATCGTCGTCGGCGGCGAACTCGCCGAAGCGGGCCCCGCCCTCCTCGACCCGGTCGAACGCACCCTGCGCCGGCACCTGATGCCGATGGCCCACCACCACGTGGACCTGCGCCGCGCGACGCTCGGCGAGGCCGGCAGCGCGCTCGGCGGCATCGCCCTCGTCCTCCACGAATCCCCCCTGCTCACCCAGTACCCGCAGCCCGTCTCCGAGGAGCACGCGTGAAGCCATCAGCGAGGAATCCATGGCTGTGATCACCCCCGCCCAGAAGACCACCGCCGAGACCCGGCGGCAGCAACCGCGCCGCGGCCGCGGCCGACCCCTGATCCTCAACGTCGTGGCCGTGGCGGCGGGAATCGCCCTATGGGCCGTCGTCGCCACCCTGGGCTGGGTCGAGAACCTGCCCACACCGGCGGCCGTGGCCGAGAAGGCCGGCACCATGATCTCCGACGGCACCCTGGCCGACGACACCCTCGCCAGCCTGCGCCGCGTCCTGTCCGGCTACGCCCTCGGCGTGCTCGCGGCGGTCCCGGTCGGCTTCCTCATGGGCTGGTACCCGACGGTGCGCGCCCTGGTCGAGCCGTACATCCAGTTCTTCCGCACCATCCCGCCGCTCGCGCTGATCCCGCTGGCCGTGGTGCTCCTCGGCATCGGCGAGGTGCCGAAGATCGCCGTGATCTTCCTGGCGTCGTTCATGGCCTGCGTCGTCTCCTCCTTCCAAGGGGTCGTCGACGTCGACAAGACACTCATCAACGCGGCCCGGGTGCTCGGCGCCTCGGACCGCACCATCTTCGCCAAGGTGGTCGTCCCCGCCTCCACCCCGTTCATCCTCGTCGGCATGCGCATCGGTCTCGGCGCGTCCTGGGCGACCGTGGTCGCCGCCGAACTCATCGGCGCCCAGGAGGGGTTGGGCTATCGGATGCAGAAGGCGTCCACCTGGTTCGAAATGGACACGATCTTCGTGTCCCTGATCACCATCGGAGTCCTCGGGCTCGTCATGGACCGGCTCCTGCTGCTGGCCGAGCGACGCCTCACGGGCTGGCAGGAGCGTCGATGAACAGCAAGGCAGTGCAGGACAGGGTGACGGACAGCAAGATCAGCTTCCGGGATGTGGTGAAGACCTTCCCGCTCAAGGGGGCCACCTTCACCGCGCTCGACGGCATCAGCCTGGACATCGCGGACCAGGAGTTCGTCACGGTCGTCGGACCCTCCGGCTGCGGCAAGTCCACCCTGATGAGCATGGCCGCCGGACTCCAGGAGGCCGACTCGGGCGCCGTCCTGGTCGACGGCACCCCCGTGTCGGGGCCGGGTCCGGACCGCGGCGTCATCTTCCAGCAGTACGCACTCTTCCCATGGTTGACGGTCCGTCAAAACGTAGAGTTCGGGCTCAAGTTGGCTCACACGCCCACCGCGGAGCGGCGCCGCCGCGCCGAGGCGGCCATCGCCCTCGTCGGCCTGGACGAGTTCGCCGACGCCCTGCCCAAGACGCTGTCCGGCGGGATGAAGCAGCGCTGCGCCATCGCCCGCGCCTACGCGGTCGACCCCCAAGTCCTCCTGATGGACGAGCCGTTCGGCGCGCTCGACGCCCTGACCCGGGTGCAGCTGCAGGACCAGCTCCTCGCCACCTGGAGCCAGGAGAAGCGCACCGTCCTGTTCATCACCCACGACGTCGACGAGGCCGTCTATCTCGCCAGCCGCGTCGTCGTGATGGCCGCGCGCCCCGGCCGCATCCACCGCGTCGTCGAGGTCGACCTGCCCTACCCGCGCACCGAGGAGATCCGGCTCTCGCCCGAGTTCCGGCGCATCCGTAACGAGGTGTGGACCTCGGTCTACCACCAGGACACACCGCCCAAGGCCGCCTGACGCCTCGTCACCCGCCACTCGCTCCCCGTAGCAGAACTCCCCGCGCACCACCTGAGAGGACATCCAGCATGCCCAGAAGCAGGATCAGGCGCACCACCCTCACCGTGCTGCCCGCCGCCCTGATGCTCCCGCTCTCCCTCACCGCCTGCTCCGGCAGCTCCTCGGGGGACGACAACACGGTCCGCTTCGGCTACATCGCCGACTACAACGGCGCCAGCCTGCTGGCCATCGCCGAGAAGCAGGGCCTGTGGAAGAAGGCCGACCTCACCGCGAAGGTGAAGTCGTTCAACAACGGCCCGGTGCAGATCCAGGCGCTCAACGCCGGCAGCCTCGACTACGGCTACATCGGCCCCGGCGCCATGTGGCTGCCCGCATCGGGCAAGTCCAAGGTCATCGCCATCGACACCCTCACCTACGCCGACCGTGTCATCGGGCAGCCGGGCATGAAGTCCATGAAGGACCTCAAGGGCAAGAAGGTGGGCGTGCCCGAGGGCACCTCCGGCGACATGATCCTGAACATCGCCCTGGCGAAGGCGGGGATGACGACGAAGGACATCACCAAGGTCAACATGGACCCGTCCACCATCGTCTCCGCGTTCTCCTCCGGAAAGATCGACGGCGCCGGCTTCTTCTACCCCGCCATCGACACCATCAAGAAGAAGGTCCCGGGCCTGAACGAGATAGCGAGCACCAAGGACACCAAGGACTCGTTCCCCACCGCGTTCGTCGCCGGCAACAAGGTGCCCGAGGACAAGAACAAGAAGGTCGTCAAGGTGCTCCAGCAGGCCAACGACTGGCGCCAGGAACACCCCGACGAGACCATCTCCCTCACCGCCAAGATGCTCCAGGTCACCGAGGCCCAGGCCAAGGCCGACGCCTCCCACGTCGAGACCCTCTCCACCAAGGACCTGGTCGCCAAGACCAAGAGCGGTGAGGTGGACACGTGGCTGAAGAAGCTCGGCGACTTCTTCGTCCGCAACAAGCAACTGGACGACAACACCGACCCGGGGAAGTATTACGGGGCCGATCTGTACTCGGAGACGTACGCGAAGTAGAAGCAGGGGAGCACAGGGCCATGACACCCGTTCCGGCACTCCAGGTCACCTCGCTGACGACCACCGCCATCAAGGGACTCGGGGTCGTGCGGCGCGACGAGGTCGAGCTGACGAGGACGGGGGTGGCGGGTGACCGGGCCTTTCTCCTGGTGGACGCGGAGGGCAACCTGCTGTCCATGACCCGCACCGGCGCCTGGGCCGGACACACCGCCCACTACGCGGCGGAGTCCGGGACCCTGACGGTGACCTGCCCGGACGGCACCGAGGTCACCGGCGACGTGCGCCTCGGTGACCCGTTGGAGGTCGACTTCTTCCGGCATCACACGGTGCCCGGACGCGTGGTCGAAGGGCCCTGGGCCGAGCTCTTCTCCGACCGCGTGGGTCAACCGGTGCGGCTGATACGCCCCGACACCGACAACGGCGGCGTCGACCTGCGGCCCGTCACACTCCTCGGCGACGCCTCCGTGGCCGAACTCGCCCACCGCTCCGACCTCGACGCGGTCGACGGACGACGCTTCCGCATGACGCTCGGCTTCTCCGGCGGCGAACCCCACGCCGAGGACACGTGGGAGGGCCGGACGCTGCGTGTCGGCTCGGCGGTGCTGCGCGTCGAGGGCCCGGTGAAACGGTGCGGCGCGGTGAACCGCGACCCGGTCGACGGCTCCGGGGGAGTGCGCGCACTGTCCCTGATCAAGGGCTACCGGGGCCTCGGCCGGAGCACCCTGGGCCGCGGCGTCCTGTTCGGCGTGTACGCGGACGTCCTGACACCGGGCCGGATCAGGGTCGGCGACACACTCGAACTGGACGCGGATACGGCGGCGTTGAACGACTGAGCCGGCCGCCGACCTGTGAACGACGCCCCACCGCCGCCGACCCGTGGGTGACACCCCGTCAGGACCGCCGCGGCGGCGCCGTCGACGCGCGGAGCACCGGCGCCGCCGGCACGCGTGAGGTCACCGTGCGCCGCTGCCCGGCGACCAGTTCGTGGAGGCGGGTGACGGCGAGCGTACCGACCTCCCGCAACGGCACGTCCAGCGCGGTCACCGGCGGGGTCGTCGCGCCGAGCGTACTCAGGTCGTCGGCCGCCGCCAGACTGATGTCCCCCGGAACACGCCGCCCGGCCGTGCCGAGCCCGTGCAGCAGCCCGAGCGCGAGATAGCTGTTGTACGCGAGAACGGCCGTCGCGGCCCCGGGCAGTGAGCACGCGGCCTCGATGCCCGCGTCGAACGTGGGCGGCAGCGGGCCCAGCACATGGACGTGGGCGCCCGCCTTCGAGGCCTGCGCGGTGAGCGCCGAACGACGCTGCTCGTCCGCCCAGGAGCCCGCGGGCCCGGACACGTAGGCGATCTCGCGGTGGCCCAGGTCCAGGAGGTGGCCGAGGAGTTCGGCGAGGCCCGCCGCGGTGTCGGCCACGACGGCGGGCAGCCGCCCCACCTGGCGGTCGACGAGCACCAGCGGCCGACGGCGGAAGCGCTCGCGCAGCGCCGCGTCCGTGCCCACCGGAGTCACCATGATCAGCCCGTCGGCCTGCTCGGACAGCCGGTCGGCGAGGGCGGCCTCGCGCTCCGCGTCGTACTCGGAAACGGCGATGAGCAGATGGCTCTCGGTGTCCTCCGCCGCCTGCTGCGCGCCCGTGACCAGGGGAGCGAAGAAGGGGTTGGAGAGCGTCGGCACGATCAGGCCGACCAGTCCTGTGCGTCCTGTGGTCAGGGCGCGGGCCGCCGCGTTGGGCTGGAAACCGAGCCGGTCCGCGGCCTCCCGCACCCGCATCCGGGTGCCCTCCGCGACCATGTCGGGGCGCTGCAACGCCCGCGAGGCGGTGGCCTTCGACACCCCCGCCGCGTGCGCCACGTCCATGAGCGTCGCCACTGCTGCCCCCTGCTCGCCGTCCCGACCGTCTGCCGCGGCCGTCCGTCCGGCCGACGGTCCGGCCGTCTCTATCGGCCGGTGTGTCCGGCCCGGTGTCCCGAGGTTCTGTCCGGGCCACTGTTCACTTTCGCTTTATGCCGTGCCATGATACCTGCAACCGGTCTCTGCAACCGGTTGCAGAGACCGGTTGCAGAGACCGTACCCAGCCGGGTGCCCGCACGCCCCGCGCCACATCCTCGCGCCGACGCCGTCGCGGACCGCCCTGCCCACCCCTCATCCCGCCGAGGTCCCCATGTCCACCACCGCTCCGCCCTCCGGCGAGCAGGCCGACGCCGCCCCCGAGCCCGCCTCGCTCGTCGAGCGGCTCTTCCGCGTCCGCGGCCGCGGCAGCACACCCCGCACGGAACTCGTCGCCGGCGCCTCGATGTTCATGGCCGCCGCCTACGCCGTCGTCGTGGTCCCCGGCCAACTGGCGGGCGCGGGCGTGCCGCACGGCGCCGCGACCACCGCCGTCATCATCGCCATCGCGCTGGCGACCCTGGCGATGGGTCTCATCGCGAACCTCCCGTTCGTCGTCGCACCCGGCCTCGGCGGGGTGGCGCTGATCGCCTTCACCATCGTCGGCCAGGACCACGTCCCCTGGGACACGGCGCTCGGCATGGTGTTCTGGTCGGGCGTCGCCTTCCTGGTGCTGACCCTGCTCGGCATCCGTGACCTCGTCACGCGCCTGATGCCGATGAACCTCAAGTACGCGATCAGCGGCGGCCTCGGCCTGTACATCGCCCTCATCGGCTTCCGCGACGCCGACCTCGTCGTCGGCAACGCCGACAAGGCGGCACTCGCCGTCGGCGACCTGTCGAAGCCCGCCGGACTGCTCGCCCTTGCCGGCCTGCTGCTGCTCACCGCGCTGGCCGCGCGCAAGGTGCCCGGCGCGTTCCTCATCACCATCGCGGCGGTCACGGTCGTCGGCATCCCGCTGGGTGTCACGGACGTCCCGGACAGCCTCTTCTCGGCCCCCGACTCGCCCGGGCCGCTGCTCTTCCACATCGACATCCTCGGCGCGCTCAAGCCGGAGTACTTCCCGTACATCTTCGCCTTCTTCGTGTCCGAGTTCTTCTCCATGACCGGCACCCTCCTCGCCGTCTCCGGCCGCGCCGGGCTGCTCGACAAGGACGGCAACATTCCCGGCTCCCGCCGCCCCTTCCTCGTCGACTCCGTCTCCGTGATGGGCGGTTCGGCCGTCGGCGCCCCGTCGATGACGGCCTACCTGGAGTCCTCCGCCGCGGCCGACGCGGGCGGCAAGACGGGCCTCGCCTCCGTGTGGGCGGCGTGCGGCTTCGCGCTGCTGCTGCTCCTCACGCCGTTCGCAACGCTGATCCCCTCGGCGGCCACCGCACCCGTGCTGATCTACATCGGCCTGAACATGCTCGGCGCCCTCAAGAACGTCGACTTCAAGGACCCGACCAACGCGATCCCGGCGGCCCTCACCGTCGCGACCACCCTGTTCTTCGGCAACTTCGGGACCGGCATCGCGGTCGGGCTCGCGGCCCACGTCCTCGTCAAGACCGTCAGCGGCCGCGTCCGCGAGGTGCCCTGGCCGCTGTGGATCGTCATGGTCCCGCTGGGCTACTACTTCTACACACTCGTTCCGTAACGGCGCCCCGCCCCACGTGACGACCCCCTTGCGAAGGAGCACGACCCCATGAGTGAGCAGCACGACCTCCGGATCAGCGGCGGGCGCGTGGTGTCCACCTTCACCGGCGAGGAGTTCGCCGCGGACGTCCTCGTACGGGGTGACACCATCAGCGCGGTGCTGCCCCCGGGCACCCCGGCCGACGCCCGCGAGGAGATCGACGCGGCCGGCATGCTGGTCGTCCCCGGCTTCGTCGACGCGCACATGCACATCGAGAGCGCGTTCCTGACGCCGCAGGAGTTCGCCGCGGTGACGCTCGCGCGCGGCACCACGACCGTCCTCGCCGACCCGCACGAGATCGTCAACGTGGCCGGGCGCGACGCCATGCGCTGGATGATCGACGCCGGCCGGGAGACCGCCCAGACCCAACTCTGGGGTGTGCCCTCGTGCGTGCCCGCACTGGAGGGCCTGGAGCACGCCGGGGCCGCACTGTCCGCCGAAGACATCGCGGAGATGCTGCGCTGGCCCGGAGTGATCGCGCTCGGTGAGGTCATGGACTACCGGGCCGTCGTCGCGGGCGACCGCAGGATGCACGAGATCACCGCCGCCGCCCGCGCCCAGGACGTCGTCCTCGACGGCCACTGCCCGAACCTGACCGGCGCCGAACTCAGCGCCTACCTGGCCACCGGCGTCGACTCCGACCACACCAAGAACCGCACCGAGGTGGTCCTGGAGAAGGCCCGCCTCGGCATGACGATGATGCTCCAGGAGAAGTGCCTCAGCGGCGAGGTCGCCGAGGCACTCCTCGCGCTGCCGCAGCTCCCGCCGCTGTGCCTGGTGACCGACGACCTCGCCGCCGACCACATCGTCGACAAGGGCCACCTCGACCACATCGCACGGGTGGCCGTGGCCGCCGGATTCCCCGCGCACGTCGTCCTGAAGGCGCTCACGTGGACGCCGGCCCAGCGCCTGCGCCTCCATGACCGCGGCGTCGTCTCGCCGGGAAAGCGCGCCGACCTGGTGCTGCTGCGCGGCGAACTCGCCTCGTTCGACCCGGCGTTGGTGCTCTCCGGCGGGCACGTGGTGGGCCGCGACGGTGCGCCCGCACGCTCGACGGCGGACACCGCGGCCTCTGCCGTCGCACCGCTCGACAGCCGCGTCGACGTCGAGCCCCAGGACGCGGACACGTTCCGCTGGACCGTCGACCTGCCCGACGGCGAACACACCTTCCGTGCCATGCGGGTCAACGAACGGGACACCTACACCGAGGCCGCGGAGATCCAACTCCCGGTCCACGCGGGGGAGGTGCAGTGGGAGGGCCGCACCACCCTCGTCCGCGTCCGCAACCGCTACGGACGCGACGGCGCGGTCTTCGCACCCCTCCTCGGCCGCGAACTGACCGACGGCGCGGTGGCCTCGACGTACGCCCACGACAGCCACAACCTCCTGACCATCGGCACCTCCCGTGCCGCCATGGCCGCCGCCGCGGCGACCGTCGTCGCGGACGGGGGAGGCGTCGCCGTCGTCGCCGGACCCGAGGGCGAGTCGCTCGCGGCACGCATGCCGCTGCCCGTGGGCGGGGTGCTGTCGGCCCGCCCGGCCGGGGACGTCGCCGACCAGGCGGCCGCGGTGCGGGCGGCGCTGGAGAACTGGGGCTGGCGTCACCTCAACCCGTTCATGAGCGTGTCGACCCTGACCCTCGCCGTCTCACCCGCCCTCAAGATCACCGACCGCTCCCTGGTCGACGTCGTGCGCCGCGAGGCCGTGGGGGCGACGAAGGGCGCCTGACCGGCGAGGCGCAACTGCCCATAACTGCACGCCTTTTGTCCGTTTCGAATCCGCAATTGACCATGTGTTCAGAGGGGGTGGGGTGCGCGAGCTGCACGTATGGCCTAAAGTGACGACTCGACTACGCTGAGAGGCGACACGGAAAAGGGGGCGGCAGCAGTGCGCGAAGAGCAGGTTTCCAGGTGGGATCGGGCAGCATGCCGCACAGCGGACCCCGACGAGTTGTTCGTCGAGGGAGCCGCGCAGAGCAGCGCCAAGCGCATCTGCGGCGGATGCGTGATCAAGACCGAATGCCTGGCCCACGCGCTGGATCAGCGTATCCAGCACGGGGTCTGGGGCGGGATGACCGAGCGCGAGCGTCGCGCGCTGCTGCGTCGGCGGCCGACCGTCACCTCGTGGCGCCGGCTGCTCGAGGCCGCCCGCGCCGAGCACGAGCGGCCTGTACGGGCGGAGCACGCGGGGGTGTCGTGAGGGCCGCCGTCAGGGACGCCCACACGACAGGCCCTCGGGCCCTTCTGGCAGGTCTGACGGGACTGACGGGCCGCTAACCCCACGCCCCGAGCGTGAACTCGGCGATGACGACCGAGAGCAGGAACGACGCCGTGATGGCCACGAGTCCGACCGGGACGATCTTCCACCCGATGCGGCGCAGCAGCGGCAGGTCCTTTCCGAGGGAGAGCCCCGCCAGCGTCAGCATGATCGTCGCGATGGACAGGAAGTCCACAGACGACACAAGCCGGTTCAGCGTGTCCGAGGCGAAGAACCACGGGCTGGACACGTACGCGCCGACGGTGGTGATCCACACGATCGCCGAGATCTTCCGGCTGACCTTGGCCAGCACGATCCCGACAAGCACCAGCGCCAGCAGCACGGCGTAACCGCCGATGATGTCCAGGCTGATGTGTCCCGCCGCGACGGAGGCGGTGCCGATGCCGAGGACCGTCAGCACACCGAGCGACAGCCAGAGCGGGAGCTTGATCTCGCCCGCGGCCGAGGCCACTTGCTCGCGAAAGGCCCGGTTCTCCGCGGCGTCGCGCTCCACCTCGTCCGGTGTGGCCTGCGCGGGCCGGCTCTCCTCCGCGCGGCCACGGCGCGTCAGGAAGCGGTAGAAGCGGTCGGCCAGCGGCAGGGCGAGATAGATGCCGACGTAGACACCGAGGATCGTCGTGATCAGGTTGGACACGGCGGCCATGCCCAGGATGGCCTGCTCGTCACCGGGATAGGCGGCCACGATGCTCGCCGAGGAGGCGGCCATCATCGACCCGGAGCCGACACCGGCGCCCATCGCCAGGGCCAGCGGGTCGAAGATGTTCCAGTTGGACACCAGCGACGTCAGCAGCGTGATGAACACGGCGCCGAACATCGTCCCGAACACGTACATGGCGAGCACGCCGCGGTACTGATCGGAGTCCGGCCCGTACTTCTCCGAGACCATCGCGAACGACGGCTCGCGGTCCAGCGAGAACGTCGCGCCCACCGTGGCCTTGCCCATGCGCAGCAGCACGGCGAGCGGCAGCGCGATGGCGACCGTGCCGAGCAGATGCCCGATCTCCTGGAGCAGCAGCGCGGGACCGGCGTCGGCGAGCGTCGGCAGGCTGGGGCCGATGTTGAACGCCAGCCGGGCGACCAGGATCATCACGGCGACACCGACGAGCGCGGCCGCCACCTTCTGCAGGTCGATGCCGAGCGGCCGGAACTTCTGGATCGACACCAGCAGGCCCAGCAACAGGCCCCACACCATGGGGAAGACGATGATCGAGCCGATGCCCAGGTCGATGTCGAGCTCACCGATGAACTGCACGACCAGCGCGATCACCAGGGCGAGCCCCGCGATGGGCAGCGTTTGACGGGTCCGCGTGCCGGGGTCGTTCGGCTTCACGAGGGTGGACATGTCGTCACCCGGCCCTTCTGATGTCACGGTGGTAGGCGGCGGCCGCGAACCGGGCACGCTGCTCGGGATCGCGTGCCGCGTCGACGACGGTCCAGGCGAGCGCGCGGGCCGCCTCGAGCATCAGCTCGTACGCCGCGTCGGTGTCGGCCACCGCGGCGAACCCGTGGGAGTGGATGGGTACTTCGGCGCCGGGGATGCTCAGCCACGGGTGCAGACTCGGGATCACCTGGCTGACGTTGCCCATGTCGGTCGACCCGCCGCCGAGTCGGCCGCCCGACGTGGTGTCACGCCCGAACGACTCCATCGCGGCCGTCCAGTACGCGGCCAACGCGTCGTCCTGGACGAGCGGTTCGTACAGCGGCTCGGTCGCCTCGATCGCCACGTCGGTGCCGCTCGCCAGCGCGGCCCCTTCGAAGCAGCGCCGCACGCGGGCGAGGAGCGCTTCGTACTCGGGCAGGGTGAACGCCCGGCACTCGAAGTCGACGACTGCGCGCTCGGGGATGATGTTCGTGGCGACACCGGCCTCGGACACGAACAGGGCCACCCGATGGTCACCGGGGATCTGCTGGCGCAGCAGCCCGATGGCGACCTGAGCGATGGTGGCGCCGTCGGCGGCGTTCACACCCTGGTGGGGCGCGGCCGCCGCGTGCGCGGCACGGCCGGTGAACACGGCACGGTAGCGGCCGACCGCCTGCGCGGTCGTCCCCGCCGGGTTGTACGAGACACCGTCCTGCACCGGGTGCACCATCAGGGCCAGGCCCACCCCGTCGAACGCGCCCGCCTCGAGGAGCAGCGACTTGCCGCCGCCGTGCTCCTCGGCCGGGGTGCCGATGGCCTTGAGGGTGATGCCCAACTCGTCGGCGTGCGGGGCGAGGGCGAGGGCCGCGGCCACCGACGCACCTGCGATGAGGTTGTGCCCGCAGGCGTGGCCGACCTCGGGCAGCGCGTCGTACTCGACACACAGCGCCACCGTCAGGTCGCCACTGCCCGCGGTGGCCGTGAACGCGGTGGGCAGACCACCCGTGCCCTGCTCGACCGTGAGCCCGCCCTCGGCGAGCAGCGCCGTGATCGCCGCCGCGGACCCGGTCTCCTCGAAGGAGAGCTCGGGGCGGGCGTGCAGGCCGCGGGCCAGCGACAGCACCTGGCTCTCCCAGGCGGTGACACCGGCCGAGGTGTCCTTCTTGAGTCGGTCGCCTTCGGCGACGGTGTGGATCTGGCTCATCGAGGACTCCTCAGTAGCTCAGCGAAGGGAACGGGGAACCGGCGGCACGGGTGGGCGTCCACACGGCCTTGGTCTGGGTGTACTCGTCCAGCACGCCGGGGCCCGAGGACCGGCCGTGCCCGGAGTCGCCGAAGCCGCCGAAGGGCACGGCCACATGGATCGTCTTGTACGAGTTGATCCAGAAGGTACCGGCCTTGACGGAACGTGCGACGTGGTGGGCCCGGGCGACATCCTGGGTCCACACCGCGCCGGCCAGCCCGAAGGTGGTGGCGTTGGCACGCTCGATGGCCTCGGCCTCCGTGAAGAAGGAGTCCACGCCGACGACCGGGCCGAACACCTCGGTGGTCTCCAGTACATTGGCGGGGCTGACCCCGTCCAGCACGGTGGGTAGCACCCAACGCCCCTGCGCGAGAGCCGAGTTGGTGACGCGAGTGGGAAGGGTCGCCGCCGTGGCGCGGCGGGCGCCGCCCTCGATGCCCGCCTCGACGAGCGAGGTGACCGTGGCGAACTGGGCCTCGGTGATGATCGGGCCGACCTCGGTGTCCGGGTCGAGCGGATCGCCGACCCGCAGCCGGGCCGCCCGCTCCGCGACCCGCGCCACGAACTCCGCGTGCACGGACCGCTCCACCAGGAGCCGCGAACCGGCCACACACGACTGCCCGGCCCCCGAGAAGATCGCGGACACGGCGCCGTCCGCCGCCCGGTCGAGATCCGCGTCGGCGAACACGATGTTGGCGCTCTTGCCCCCGAGTTCGAGCACCGTGGGAATGCCCGCGGCCGCCGCCGCGACGGCCACCCGCCGCCCCGTTCCCACCGAACCGATGAAGGACACCTTCCCGACGCGCGGGTCACTGGTGAGCGTGGCACCGACGGTGGAACCGAGGCCCGTGGCGACGTTGAACACACCGTCCGGCAGCCCGGCTTGGTGTGCCAACTGCGCCAGGCGCACCGTGGAGGCGGGCGTGAACTCGCTGGGCTTGACGACGACCGCGTTGCCCGCGGCGAGCGGCGCCGCCGAGTTCCAACCGCCGGTGAACAGCGGCGCGTTCCACGGGGTGATCGCCACGACGACACCCCACGGGACCCGCTCGGTGTACGTGTGCCAGTTGCCCGGCACCGGGATGGTGTGTCCGAGCAGCTTGTCCGCCCAGCCCGCGTAGTAGCCGAACATCTCGGCGACCTTGGCCGCCTCTCCGCGGGTGTCGCGGATCGGCTTGCCGGTGGTGGCGGACTCCAGCGCCGCGAGTTCCTCGACGTGCTCGGCGACGGTGCGGGAGACCTCGCGCAGGATCGCCGCCCGCTCGAAGGGATCCGTGGCGGCCCACACCGCGGCGCCGCGGACCGCGCTCGCGAGGACCGTGTCGGCGCCCTCCGTACCGGCGTCGGCGTAGTCGGCCACCCACTGCGAGGTGGCGGCGGACGTGAGCCGGACGGCCTCGCCGCGGCCGGCGACGACATGTCCGTCGACGAACGAGCCGAGCCCCTGCGGGAAATGGGCGTCCAGGGCGGCGCGGGCGGTGGCGGCACCGGACATTGCCGAGCCGATCGAGAAGGTCGTGCTGTTCATGGTGCGTCGGTCCTTAACGCGTGAGGGTCGGTGCGACGGTACGGGCTATCTCGGAGAAGTCGGCGGCCGGGCCCAGTTCGGCCAGCGCCTCCTGCCACCGCTCGCTCGCGGCGGCCAGCAGCTGGGGTGTCCCACCGCGCTGCTGTGCGGTCTCGACGGCCAGGGCGGCGTCGCGCGCCATCAGCCCGAGCGAGAAGCCGGAGTCGTAGGTGCCGCTGAGCACCCAGTCCGGATACATGGCGGCGGACGCCCTGCTGGCACCGGACGCGCCACTGATGCCGGCGGCGGACGCGGCCGGGTCGACGCCGTAGGACTGCGCGACGGCGAGGGCCTCGCCGACCGCCACCAGATTGACCGCGGCCAGCATGTTGTTGAGCAGCTTGACCACGTTGCCCGAACCCGGGCCGCCCAGGTGCCGGAACTGTCCGCCGGTGAGCGCGTCGAGCACGGGCCGCGCGGCGTCGAGCGCGTCCGGCTCGGCGCCCACGAACGCGGTCAGCCGACCGGCCACGGCGCCGGTGCGCCCACCGGAGACGGGCGCGTCGACGAAGGACACACCATGCTCCGCCGCGAGCACCGCACACGCCGCCGAGGTGTCGGGCCGCGACGTCGTGGTGTCGACGACCGCCACCGTCCCGGGCCGGGCCAGCAGGACGGGCAGGCTCGCCTCGACGACCTGGGCCGACGGCAGCGACAGCACCACGTACGGGGTGCCGGCGAGCTCCTCTAGTGTGTCGACGGCGTCCACCCCGGCCTCCTGCGCCGTGGCCCGCGCCGCGGAAGACGGGTCGTACCCGCGGACCTGCCAGCCGGCGGCGACCAGAGCCGTGGCCATGGCACCGCCCATGGACCCGAGTCCGACGACGGCGATGTGCTTGCTCATCTGTGCTCCTTGCGCGAGGGGGAGGGGGGGCAATCAGGTGTGAGGCCCCCTTCGCCCGGGATGTCAGTCGAGATAGATGTCCAGGTCCCGCCACAGCTGCTGGGTACGGCGGATCGCGGCGCGGCTGCGCTCCGGCTGCGCCTCCTGCATGCCGGCCAGCAGCCCGTAGACCACCGATGTGGCGGCGGTGACGGACTGGAAGAACGAGATGCCCTCGGACGGCACGATCAGCAGGTGATCGGCGATCGACGTGGCGAGCCGCCCACGGCGCATGTCCGTGATCGCGACGACGGTGGCTCCGGCCTCGCGGGCGGCCTCCGCGGCGGCGATGACCTGCTTCGTGGAACGCCACATGTTGACGACCAGAAGCACATCGCCCGGCCCCACGCTGTTCACGGCCGAGGCCAGATGCACACCGGCCCGGTTCTCCAGCGCGATCGGGTATCCCATGGTGGAGCCGAGGTGTGCCATCACGGTGGCGGGGCCCGCGAAGGAGCCGACCCCGACGACGAGGATCGATCGGGCCCCGGCCAGCGCCGCGATGGCGGCCTCGGCCTCCGCCGCGGAGTTGCTCTCGAGGGTCTGGCGGAGATTCTCGAGGTCGTGGGTGAGCGCGTCGTGCAGCGGGCTGCGGTGCTCGCCGTGCTCGGTCAGCGTGTCCTCGGTGGAGATCTGCACCAGATACCGGGCCCGCAACTCCCGCTGGAGATCGGGCCAGCCCTGGTAGCCGAGGGTCTGTGCGGCGCGGACGACCGTGGAGCTGTTCACGTCCGCCCGCTCGGCGATCTGCGCGATCTCGGCGTACGAGGCGAGCTGCGGGTTGCGCACGATGACATCGACGACGCGGGTCTGCGCCTTGGACAGCGGCACGTCGGGCAGGGCGTCGCCCAGCCAGTCGGCCTGGCCGGGATTCCTGGGGGTGCGAGGTGAGGGCACGGGCGTTGCTTTCTGGGAGAGCGAGCAATCTGCAAGTGCGATTGCACAAACGTACATCGCAATTTCAATTGCGGAAACCCCCATGCGGGAACCCCCGCGTTCGGCCCGTCGTACGCGCGACCCCAGGTGATAGAGATGGTCCTGCCGTGATCTTCACCGGAAGGAACCACCGTTGAGCTCCGACGCCGCCCCTGTCCTGCGGGCCGTGGAGGGACGCGCCGCGTACCTCACCCTGAACCGGCCCCGGGCCCTGAACTCGCTCACCCACGTCATGCTGCGGTCGATCGCCGAGGCGCTCGACACCTGGGCGGGCGACCCCGCCGTCGAGACGATCGTGTTCCAGGGGGCGGGGGAGCGGGGCCTGTGCGCGGGCGCCGACATCCGGCTCTTCCACGACTGCGCGCGCAGCGGCGACCACGATGCGGCGCAGGCCTTCCTGCGCGACGAGTACCGCCTCAACTCCCGTATCGCGCACTACCCGAAGCCCTACGTCGCCGTCATGGACGGCATCGTCATGGGCGGCGGCGTCGGCCTGTCCGCGCACGGCGGCATCCGTGTCGTCACCGAACGCTCGAAGGTGGCGATGCCCGAGGTCGGCATCGGCCTGGTCCCCGACGTCGGCGGCACGTACCTGTTCACGCGCGCCCCCGAGCACCTCGGCACCCACCTCGCGCTCACGGGCATGGCGGTCGGCGCGGCCGACGCGATGCTGTGCGGCCTCGCCGACCACTACGTACCGTCCGAGGCACTGCCCCGGCTCCTGGACGAGCTGGCCGGCGCCGAGCCGCACGAGACCGTCGCACGCCACACGCGGCAGGCGCCGCCCGGAGTCCTCGCCGAGCAGCGCGCATGGATCGACGCGTGCTACGCCGCGGACACCGTCGAGGAGATCGTCGAGCGGCTCTTCGCCACCGGTGACGTCGCCGCCAAGGAGGCGGCGGACCTGATCCTCTCCCGGTCACCCATGGCCGTGAAGGCGACGCTCGAGTCCCTGCGCCGGGCGGCCCGCCTCGACTCGCTGGAGCAGGCGCTCGACCAGGAGTACCGGGTGATCTGCGCGGCCCTGCACACCCACGACCTGCCCGAGGGCATCCGCGCGCAGATCATCGACAAGGACCGCGACCCCCGCTGGGCCCCCGCGACCCTGCCCGAGGTCGACTCCGCCGACGTGGAGCGCTACTTCGCGCCGCTGGGGGAGCGGGAACTGGGCCTGGGCTGAGAGCGGCGGGGCGGGGGCGTCCCCGGGGCGAACCTCAGGAGCCCTGGGCGAGCCGCCGATGCAGCTCCTTCACGGCAGGCACCAACTCGTCGACCGGCCCCTCGACCTTCACCGACGGGGCGACCTCCTGCACGGGCAGGGAGTTCACCGGGCCCTGGGGCCGCCCCCACTCGGCCAGCCAGCCGGACAACTGCGCCGACGACGCCACGTACACGATCCGGTCGAGGCCGACCCAGGCATGTGCCGCCGAGCACATCGGGCAGTGCTCACCGGAGGTGTACACGGTGGCGGCGGCGCGCTCCTCGGGGGTGAGGTGTCCGGCCGCCCAGCGGGCGAGCTCGAACTCGGGGTGCCGGGTCGAGTCACCGTCCGCGATCCGGTTGCGGTCCTCGGCCCGCACCGTCCCCGCGCCGTCCACCAGCACGGAGCCGAACGGCTCGTCACCGGCGTCCAGCGCCTCGGCGGCCAGCTCCACGCACCGGCGCAGATGGACCAGTTCACGTTCTTCCACGGCGGCCTCTCCCACTCATGCCACAGCCACTTGTCCGTTGTCCGTTGTCCGTCGCCATCCTGTCAGTGCGGAACGCGGGCCACACCGACGTAGAACCCGCTCAGCTCCTCGGCGGGCGCGGGCCCGGACCTGTACCACCGGGTCGCGGTCACCAGCCCCGGCTCCACCAGCTCAAGCCCCTCGAAGAACGGCTCGACCTCGGCCCGCGTGCGCATCCGCAGCGGGATCTCGCCCTTGCGGTACGTGTCGGTCACCGACTTCGCCAGATGCGGATGCTCGTCCGTGGTGCCGTGCGACAGCACCAGAAAACTCCCCGGCGGCAGCGCGTCGACGAGGGTCCGGGTCAGGCCGTACGGGTCCTCGTCGTCGCCGATGAAGTGCATCAGCGCGATCATCGACAGGGCGACGGGCCGCGAGAAGTCCAGGAACGTACGCGCGTGTTCGAGGATGACGTCGGGCCGGCGGACATCCGCCTCGATGTAACTGGTGGCCCCCTCCGGGTGGCTCACCAGCAGCGCTTCCGCGTGCCGCAGCACGATCGGATCGTTGTCGGCGTACGCGATCCGGGCGGACGGCACGATGCCCTGCACGATCTGGTGGAGGTTGGGCTCGGTCGGGATGCCCGTGCCGACGTCGAGGAACTGGTCGACGCCGTTTCCCGCGAGCCAGGCGGCGGCGCGGTGCATGAACGCCCGGTTCCGCAGCGCGTTGTGGCGCGCCTCCGGCGGCAGCTTCTCCGCCACCGCCTGGTCGACCGGGTAGTGGTCCTTGCCGCCCAACAGCCAGTCGTAGACACGGGCCGGGTGCGGCCTGCTCGTGTCGATGCGCCTTTCGGAGGACTGTGCCGCCATGCCTGACTCCAGCGTGTGCTCGAAGGGGTTCCGCGATTATGTCATTGCCCGCCGCCGCTCAGTGTGTCGTCACCCCAACTGGCCCGAGGGTACGACGGGTTGGCCGGCGTCACCCGTGATCGGCGGCACCTCCGCGTCCGAGGCACGCACCAGACGCGGCCCGTCCGGCCCGTACACCGCGCGCGGTTCCGGGAACAGGAACAGCAGGGCGACGTAGACGGCCGCGGCGAGGACGAGGCCGACCAGGAGGGAGATGTCCGTGCCGCCCGCGAGATTGCCGAGCGGGCCGACGAACTGCCCCGGCAGATTCGTGAACAGCAGCGCCAGGCAGGCCGACACGAGCCATGCCGTGAGGCCGCGCCAGTTCCAGCCGTGCGTGAACCAGTAACGCCCGCCGCGTTGGCGCCGGTTGAAGACCTGGAGGGCCTCCGCGTCGTACCAGCCGCGACGGGTCACGTAGCCGAGCGTCATGACGACCATCCACGGCGCGGTGCACGTGATGATGAGCGTGGCGAACGTGGAGATCGACTGGGCGAGATTCAGGGCGAACCGGCCGACGAAGATGAACGCGATCGACAGCGAACCGATGAACACCGTCGCCTGCACACGGCTGAAGCGGGTGAACACCGAGGAGAAGTCGAGGCCCGTGCCGTACAGCGCGGTCGTGCCCGTCGCCATGCCGCCGATCAGCGCGATCAGGCACAGGGGCAGGAAGTACCAGCCGGGCGAGATGGCAAGGAGCCCGCCCACGTAGTTCGGGGCCGCAGGATCCAGGTACTTCCCCGCCTTCGCGGCGATCACGGATGCCGTGGTGAGCCCGAACAGGAACGGCAGCAGCGTCGCGAGCTGCGAGAGGAACGCCGCGCCCATGACCCGCCCGCGCGGCGTCGACGCCGGGATGTAGCGCGACCAGTCGCCGAGGAACGCCCCGAAGGACACCGGATTGGAGAGCACGATCAGCGCCGAACCGATGAACGACGGCCAGAACATGGGCGTGGACGTCGAGGCGAACGAGCCGGTGTACCCGGGATCGAAGTCACCGGCGAACGCGAACACACCGAGCACGAACAGCGCCGACGCCGCCAGCACCGCGATCTTGTTCACGAACAGCATGAACCGGAAGCCGTACACGCACACCGTCAGGACGAGCCCTGCGAACACCGCGTACGCGACCCCGTACGAGACATCCGACTCGGGCAGCCCCGCCAGCCGGTGCGCCGCGCCGATCAGCGCGTCGCCCGATGACCACACGGAGATCGAGAAGAACGCGATCGCCGTCAGCAGCGACAGGAACGAGCCGACGACACGGCCGTGCACGCCGAGGTGTGCCGACGACGAGACCGCGTTGTTCGTGCCGTTGGCCGGGCCGAACACGGACATCGGCGCCAGCAGCAGGGCGCCCGCCACGAGCCCCAGGACTGTCGCGGCCAGCCCCTGCCAGAACGACAGGCCGAACAGGATCGGGAACGCGCCGAGCACACACGTGGCGAAGGTGTTGGCGCCGCCGAAGGCGAGCCGGAACAGGTCGAGGGGGCGGGCCGTGCGGTCCGCGTCGGGAATCCGCTCGACACCATGGGTCTCAACTTCCGTGAGGCCGGGGGACGTTGCGTCCTCGGGTGTCGCGTCGACCATGCGTAACCGCCTTCTGGATCTTGCCGGACGTCAACTGGGAGACGGTATCCGTGCCTGCCCGGCGGCCCGCGGGCCGGGTCCCGGACCGGCGGTCCCGAGCACCAGCACCTGAATCGCCAGCACGGCGCCGCCCCGCGCCCAGTCGTGGAAGTCGGACACCTTGGTCTCCAGATTGACCGGGTCGGCCCGCGGATGGCGGTTCGCGCGGATCGCCTCCTCGATCACGGGAGCCGCGACGTCGACGAGGCCGACGCCCTCCCCGGCGAGCAGGATCTTCTGCGGCATCGCGAAGTTCGCGATCTGCGCGACGAGCGTGCCGAGCGCGCGGGCCGCCTCGTCGACCACCCGGGCCGGGAGCGGTTCGCCCTCGACGGCGCGCGCGAGGATCTCCTCGTACCCGGCGTCCTCGCCCGTGGCGGCCCGCACCTGATGACGGATGCTGGGGATCGTCAGGAGCGAGACGGCACTGCCGCGCCGGCCGTCGGCGGAGAGCGGACCGGACGGATCGACGATCCAGAAGCGCCCCACACCGAGCCCGTCCTCGGCGGTCTCCACCCGCCGGCCCCCGCTGACCAGGCCGTACCCGAGCCCGGCGCCGATGGTGAGCACGGCGAACCGGTCCAGGCCCCGGCCCGCCCCGAACCAGCTCTCGGCCTCGACGAGGGCACTCACATCGTTCTCGACGACGACGGGCAGCCCCGTGCGCTCGCGCACGAGCCGCCCGAGCGGCACGTCCCGCCAGCCGAGGAACGCCGACTCGTCGACAACCGAGCGGTCCTGCGCGCGGCCGCCGAGCCCGATCCCGATACCGCACAGCGAAGGAAACTCACGGGCGAACGCGTCGCTCAACTCACCGATGGCCGCCACGACTTCATCCGGTTCGCGACTCGCGAGCGGCACGTCGCGGCAAGCCACGATGTCGCTCCTGAGCGTGGTGACGACGCCGTAGACCGTGTCCTCAGTGATCTTGAACCCGGCGAAGGCGCGCGACTCGGCGACGATGTCCAGGGGCCGCGACGGCCGGCCCTGCCGGGACTCCCCCCGCGCCGGTCCCTCCGGCGCCTCGACCAGCAGCCCCGACTCGATCAACGGCTTCGTCAGCCGCGTGAGACTGCCCGCGGACAGATCGAGACGCCGCGCGAGCTCACTGCGCGACAACGGCCCCCGGGTCAGCACCTCCAAGGCCACTGCCCGCTCACCCGAACTGAGCGGCACCCAGGTGTCCGCCTTCGTGTTCATCACCAACCCCTCTCCCCATTCCTTCCACTGCAAAAGGAATTACGTCACCGTAAGCCGCAGCAACCCCTTCCAGGTAGTCGCTGCACGCATCTTGACGACCCGAAAGTTCTGCCGCGAAAGTAACCGAGCCGAGGACGAGGCCGAACCCGGACGAGGGAGTCTGCGATGCCCTCACTCTCCTGCTCGACCAGTGACTGTGACCAGTGATTGTGACCAGTGACCGCGCACCAGTGACCACCCAGCACGTACCGAAAGGCATGCGCACATGACGTTCACCCTCGGCATCGTCGGCGCCGGACAGTTCGCCGGCGGCTTCGCCAAGCTGTTTCTCGCCCACCCCGGCGTCGACGCCGTCCACGTCACCGACCTGCTGCCGGAGCGAGCGGAGCAACTGGCCGCGAAAGAGAACCTCGCCGGGACCTTCCCTTCGTACGAGGCGATGCTGGAGTCCCGCGACATCGACGCCGTCGCCATCTTCACGCAGCGCTGGACGCACGGACCGCTCGTCGTCCAGGCCCTCGACGCCGGCAAGCACGTCTACTCGGCCGTCCCGATGGCTATCACACGGGACGAGATCGCCGCGATCATCGACGCCGTCCGCCGCACCGGACTCACCTACATGATGGGCGAGACCAGCGAGTACAACCCGGCGACCGTCCACGCCCGCAACCAGATCGCCGACGGCGCCTTCGGACGGCTCTTCTACGCGGAGGGCGACTACGTCCACGACATGGACCTCGGCTTCTACGAGGCGTACCAGTACAGCGGCGGCGAACGCTGGAAGGAGACCGCCAGTTATCCGCCGCTGCTCTACCCGACACACGCGGTCGGCGGAGTGCTCGGCGCGTGGCGGACACACGCGGTGAGTGTGTCCGCGATCGGGGTGAAGGACGGGCGCGGCGACGGCGTCTTCGACACCGAGGTCAGCCAGTTCGGCAACGACATCTCCAACGCCACCGCACTGTTCGAGGTCGCCGGCGGCGGATCGTTCCGCACGAACGAGTTCCGGCGGGTCGGCTACCCCTCGCACATCAGGGAGTCACGCTTCCGGTTCTTCGGCACCGACGCCAGCATGGAGCAGCTCGCCACGGTCAGCTTCTGGCAGGACAAGAAGGGGGTGCGGGACATCACCGAACTCCTCGAACCGAAGCCCTCGCTCAGCCCGGACGACCCGTCCCTCGAGAAGATCGCGCCCGCGCTGCGCGCCGCGTTCACCTCGGGCTCCGCCCCCGTCCACGACCGCTCCCGCCTGCCCCGCGTCTATGACGACATGCCCAACGGACACGAGGGCAGCCACCACTTCCTGGTGGACGACTTCGTCACCGCGGTCAACACCCGAACCCTGCCGTCGGTCAACGCGTGGGTGGCGGCCCGCTACACCCTGCCGGGCATCGTCGCCCACGACTCGGCGCGCCAGGGCGGGGCACGCCTTCAGATCCCGGACTTCGGGGACGCGCCGGGAACCTGAGCGCCAGGCCCCCCGGCGGGCCCCGTGGGCCGGGACGGTGTCAGCCCCGGCCGAGGACGCAGAAGTCGTGGCGCTCCGGGTCGGTCAGGCACGTCCACGGGACGTCGCCCTGACCGAGGTCGATGTCAGTGGCGCCGAGCGTCCTCAGCCGGGCGACCTCCGCCTCCCTGTCGTCACCGGCGTACGGCAGCAGGTCGAGGTGGACGCGGTCCTCCACGGTCTTGCCGTCGGCCGAGCGGAGGAACTCGAGGTACGGGCCGACGCCCTGGGAGGAACGCAACACCGCCCGGTCGTCGGCCACTTCACACACAACCCAGTCCGTCGCCCCGCCCCAGAACCGGGCCATGGCCCGCGGATCCTCACAGTCGACGACCACGGCGGCGATCGGCCCGGTGTCCTGGTAGATCTTCCGGGGCTCCAGCACACAGAACTCGTTGCCCTCCGGGTCGGCGAGCACCGTCCACGGCACACAGCCCTGTCCGACATCGGCGGGCGTCGCACCGAGCCCCCGCAACCGCGCGACCAGCTCCGCGTGGTGAGCGTCGGAGGTCGTCGCGAGATCGATGTGCACACGGTTCTTTGTCGCCGTCTTGGCGTGCGGGACGGTCACCACGTCGATGCACAGCGCGCTCGCGTCCGGCCAGACGAAGCCGCCGCCGGGTTCCACATTGGTCACGCCGGGAGCCTCACTGGAGACACCCCAGCCGAGCGCGTCCGCCCAGAACCGCCCGACCACCGCGTCGTCAACCGCCTTGATGTTCACCTGAACAGGTCTCAATGCCATACCGGAGACCCTATGCACCTCGCCGCCACACGGGCCGGATCCGCTCACCGGACAGCACGGCGAGCAGCGAGAACATCAGAGTTGTGGTTGCCCCGACGCGGGCATGATGAGACCCGTGTGCCGGGGGAGCGGCGCAGGGACGGCCTTCGGCATGCGTGGAGTGGCGGGGAGGGGGTAGGCGCGCCGCCGGAAGCGGTGCGCGTGTGAGGGGCACCTCGTCGGCTGAAGGGACGGTTATGGGGCAGGCTCGGGTTCGGTTCCCTGTGCGCTGGGAGGACGGAGGGGTCCTGGTCGTACAGGTCGTGGGCCGGTTCGACGCCGATGCCGCGGCAGAGCTGGGCGCGCTGATGGGACGCCTGGACGCCACGGGCCACTCCGGCCTCGTCGTCGACTTCCAGGACGCCGAACACTGCGGAGCCGACGGGGCACAGAAGTTCGTCGAAGCGGCCCTGAGCATGGCGGCGGACGGCGGCGCGCTGACCGTCGTGGCGGACACCGCCCAGCAGGCCGTACTGCGCACCGCCGGGGCGGACCGCCTGGCCCTTGGCGTGCACAACGATGTCGCCGCCGCCCTCGAACAGGTCTCGGACCTCTCGGCCGACCCACTGGGGGACCGGGACGCGGACGCGGGATCTGGCTCCGCACTGCGATAGGCACACGCCCCGGACAGGCCCGACACGCGGACCCACACCGATACCGACACCCGGGCCCACACCGATACCGGCACCCGGACCGGCACCGTCACCGATGGACGTACAGCACAGTGGTTCCATGACGAACCCCGACGCCCGGTTCATCCCCGGCATCGAACTGTCCAGGGCCCTGTACGAAGAGGCTGTCCGGCCCATCCTGCGGGAGGCGTTCCCCGGGCTGCGCCACGCGGCCGCCCGCATCGGCAGCGGATCCGAGGTCCTGGGCTTCGACACACCACGGTCGGCGGACCACGAGTGGGGCCCGCGGCTGGAACTCTTCCTGTCACCCGAGGACCGGGCCGAGCACGGCACACGCATCCACGACGTCCTCGCGCAACGGCTGCCCAAGCACGTACGGGGCTGGCCCACACACTTCCAGGAGAGCGGGAACCCGCTGGACCCGGTCGGCCGCATGCAAACCACCGACGGCCCGGTCAACCACCGCGTCGACGTACACACCGTGGACGAGTGGGCGTCCGTACGCCTCGGGCTGCCCGCCGCCGACGTGGAACCGGGCGTTGGCGAGTGGCTGGCCATGCCCCAGCAGCGCCTCGCCGAGACCACCGGCGGCGCCGTGTTCCACGACGGGCCCGGCACCCTCACCGCCCTGCGACGCACCCTCGCGTGGTACCCGGAACAGGTGTGGCGGTACGTGCTGGCGTGTCAGTGGCAGCGCATCTCCCAGGAAGAGGCGTTCGTGGGACGCTGCGCGGAGAGCGGCGACGACATCGGATCAGCCATGGTGGCAGGCCGCATCGTGCGCGACCTGATGCGCCTGTGCCTGCTCCTGGACCGACGCTACGTTCCGTACAGCAAGTGGCTCGGGAGCGCCTTCAACCGGCTGCCGGCGGCGGCCAAGCTCGCCCCGTCACTGCGCGGCGCGCTCACCGCCACGGATCATCCCACCAGGGAAGGACACTTGTGCGACGCCTACGAGGCCGTCGCCACGCTGCAGAACGCGACCGGACTGGCCACCCCACTGGACCCGCACCGACGCCCCTACCACTCCCGCCCCTTCCTGGTGCTGCACGCCGAACGCTTCGCCCAGGCACTGGCCCGCACCCTCACACACCCGGCTCTTCGCGAACTGCCCCTGGTGGGAGCAGTGGACCAGTGGGCGGACAGCACCGACCTGCTCGACCAGCCCCGGGCCGTGCGCGCGGCGACGCACGCGATACGGACCGGGACCCGCGCAGGAGCGGCGTGAACTGGCCCTTACGAAGCCGGGGGCCACCGGGCACCATGGTCCGGTGGTCGTACGGGAGGACCGTCGTGAGCGCGAAGGTGCGTGACGTGGTGCGGGACGTGGTCGCCGAGGTGGCGCCGGACGAGGTCCTGCTGCTGGACCAGCTGACGCGCCTGGACGAGGGACGCGTAACTCGCCTATTCCAGCGGCGAGTTCGAGACACACAACCGCACGCGGAACGGCCCACGAAGCCGCCCATGGCGCCGCCCATAGGGCCACCCATGGAGCCGTACAGAGGGCCACACACGGAGCCGCACACGGAGCCACTCGAATGCGGTTACGTCGATGTCACCGCACCGGTCACCCCAGTGGTGTGGCTGGCACTGGACGAGGCGGCCCGTCGCACCACCCGCCGCTCGCGCGACCGCACACCGCTTGCGCGCCGGCTGTTCCGCCGCCGGCCCCAGCCTCCTCCCGCGATCCGTTCCCTCACCGCGACCCAACTCGACGCCGTACGCCATCTGGTACGCGCCCACGCACGCTCGGCACGCCTCGGAGAGGACGCGGCGACGGCACTCGCGGACGCGGTGGCCTCCCGGCTGGCCCTGGAGCTGACGGACTGACGGACGCGGGCTGACACGACTCCGGGGCGGGTCGCCCTCGTACACCCTGTTGTGCGTGGATGTGCCCCGCCCCGCGGCATGCGCGGCATGTCCCGGCTCGTCACCACGGGGAGATCCCGTGAAGCACGGGAATGCCCCGGCGACTTCGGGGCACGTGCGTCCTACATCCAACTGGGTGGCCGGGCCGACCCGGCCATCGCACAGGGAAAGGACCCACGCCGTCTTGTCCTCTCAAGCCGCGCACCCAGCCGAGGGGTTCTCCCGCCCCAAGGACAGCTCCCGTGACACCCGCCGCTTCCTGTGGCGACTGACCGCCGCCACCGGCGGCGGCATGTTCATCGACGGGTTCGTGTTCGCCTCCGTCGCCTCCGCGCTGGCCGGCAGCGCGATGTCCCGCGAGATCGGTGTCACCCTCACCTGGGCCACCCTGATCTCGTCGTCGACACTCATCGGCACCTTCTTCGGCGGACTCTTCCTCGGCTATCTGACCGACAGGGTCGGCCGCCGCCCGATGTTCACGATCGACCTGTCGGTGTTCCTCGCCAGCGCCGTGCTCATGCTGTTCGTGACCGCCCCCTGGCAGGTCATGGTCCTCGGCCTGGTGATGGGCCTAGCGGTGGGTGCCGACTACTCGATCGGCTCCCCGCTGCTCGCCGAATTCGCCCCGCGCGTACGGCGCGGCAACTATCTCGGTGTCCTCGAGATCCTGTGGAACGTCGGCTACGTGGTGGCGTACCTCATCGGATACCTCATCAACAGCCACTGGCCGTCCGCCTGGAACATCACGCTCGCCGCGAGCGCCGTACCCGCGGTCATCTGCCTGATGCTGCGGCACGGACTGCCGGAGTCGCCGCGCTGGCTGATGTCAAAGGGCCGCCGCGAAGAGGCACTTGAGGTCCTGAACAAGTCCTTCGGCGCCACCGGGACACGCACGGCCCTCGACGCCGACACGGCCGACATCCACGCCGAGCAGGCCGAGGACACCCGCTACTCGAAGCTGTTCTCCCCGGACTACCTGCTGCGCACCGTGTTCGTGTGCACGTTCTGGATATGCATCGTGCTGCCGTACTTCGCCCTGACCTTCTTCCAGCCGACCGTCCTCACCGCGATCGGCATGGGCGGCTCGGCGTTGGCCGGCGCGCTGCTCGGGACGATCGTGGCGCTGGTCGGGGCCGTCACCGGCTGGTTCCTGGTCGACAGGGTGGGCCGCCGCAAGATCCTCATCTGGCCGATGTTCGGCTGCGCGATCGCCCTCTTCCTGGTGGCCCTCGGCCACCGGCTGCCGCTGTGGGCGGGCACCACGTGCTTCTTCGGCTACCTCTTCTCGTACGGGATCATGAGCATCCTGCCGGGCGTCTACCCCGAAGAGGTCTTCCCCACCGCGATCCGCACCTCGGGCGTGGGCCTCGCCTCCGCGGCGAGCAGGATCGGCGCGGCCATCGGCACCTTCCTCTTGCCTCTTGGCCTGGAACACCTCGGCCTGGGCTGGTGCATGGCCGGCATGGGCGTGGTCTCCCTCATCGGCGGTGTGACCGCGCTCGCCTGGGCCCCGGAGACGAACGGCCGCCTGCTCACGGACACCGGCCACCGCGCACAGCGCGGCCGCCACCTGATCGCGCCCACGCGGGCGGCACAGGCGTAGGTGTCGGGCGCGGCCAGGCAGGCCGAAGTGCCGGGGTGTCAGGACCGCGTGAGGGTGTAGGAGAGCTGGTAGTCGGCGCCGTCCTTGGTGAAGTTCAGGATGCCGCTGCCCTCTTCGGACAGCGTGTGCGATCCCAGGAAGTCGTTGCCGTCGCCCGGGAGGCCGTCGACTTCGTGGAGCGTGATGGTGACCTCGGCGTCGAAGGCGTAGTACTCGTCGATGGCGTACTTCTGGCCCTCGCTCATGCTCGGGAGCAGAATGTTCTGTCCGTTCACGGCGAGTTGGGGCTCGTCGTGGCGGAGCCAGTCCTCGGTCTTGATGCACTTGAGCGTCTTCAGGTGGAGGTTGGCCATGCTGTCGCTCCCCGTTCTTACGGTCGGTCGGTCTTCCAACGGCTGGTCGGCCGTACCCCCGCAGGTAAGCATCGTGAACTGCGGTCTTTCTTGTCGGGCGTGGGGTCGATACGTAATCTTCACGGGTGCGGCACGGGTCCCGGACCGGCGAACTTGGTGTGAGTGCCACTGTCGTAGATTGCGCCCAACAGGTGCGACGCCCAAGCCAGTTGATGCGCGCCGCCGTGCACGCTCTGCCCGCGCCGGGGCCGGGATCGGCACTTGGGTCTGACGGCGGTCCTGTGTTCGGATGTGCTGGTGATTGAGAACGGCCCCTCCGAAGACTCCACGGCCCACATCCCGGCCACCCGCACCGCCACCGGCGGCGAACCGGCCGACGACGCCCCCGACTCACCCCCGGGCGACACCGACACGCCGCAGGACCGCAGCAGGAACCGCAAGGACCGCAAGGCCCGCAGGGCGCGCCGCTCGCCCGCTCGCACGACGGTGAAGGTGCTCATCACCCTGGGCGTGGTGCTCGGCTTTCTCGCGCTCGGCGACCGCTGGGCGGTGCTCTACGCGCAGAACATGGCGGCGAAGAAGGTGCAGGAGGCGCTGAAGCTGCACGCCGAGCCCGAGGTGCACATCGACGCCTTCCCCTTCCTGGGACAGGTCGCCATGGGGCACATCGACCACGTGGAGGTCAACGTGCCCCACGTCCCCGCGGGCCCCGTCTCGATCGCGCAGGTGAAGGGTTCGATCGACGACATCCGGATCGTGGGCAGCCTCCCGTCCTCCGTGAAGGGCGCGGTGTTGAGCAAGGTACGCGGCGACATACTCCTCGACTTCGACGACCTGAACCGCGAAGTCGGCGCATCCCAGGTGAAGTTGTCCCCCGGCCCACACAGGAACACGGTGCGGGCCAAGGGCGACCTGCCGGTGGCCGGCAAACAGGCCAAGATCCGGGCGCGGGCACACCTCGAACGTACCGGTGACCACGGCCTCGCCCTCTCGGTGGAGGACACCCGGATCGTGGTGCCGGGCCTGCTCACCTACACCCCGGGCAAGGGAGGCGGCCTGCAACTGGCCGCACCCACCATCGACAAGATGGACGAACGCCAGACTGAACAGGCCACGGGACGGCAACTCCGCCCCAACACCCTCTTGAAGGGCGGCGCACTAAACGCCCTGGCCGACCACCCGTCACTGCTCAAGCCCGCCGGCATCGACCCGTCGCTGATCGAGGGCCTGCAGAAGGTACGGGAGCCGAAGGTCGCGCAGAAGATGGAGTTCTCGGCGCAGCTGCCCAAGGACCTGCCGGGCGACCTGCGCCTGCGCGACATCTCGGTGAGGCACGACGGTATCCATGCCCGGGTCACCGGCGAGGAGGTCCCGCTGGGTACCTGACGGAGGGAAGACGCCCCCGTTCGGATGCACCTTCGACACGCCCGGAAGCCCCAGGAATTACGAGGTCAGGAACCTTTCGCTGGGCCGACTGGATGCAGCCGAACGTGTTGTCCCGATTGCGTACCGTATGCACCCCTCGCACGGTTGCTGAGAGCACCACTCGACAACCGCGTAGAAGGACTGATTCATGCGTATTTCCCGGAAAGCCGGCCTCCTCGCCTCCAGCACGCTGTGCGGTGCCCTCGCCCTCGGCGTAGCCGGCCCGGCCGGCCCGGCATTCTCGGCCGTCACGGACTCACCGGCCCACAGCGCGTCCGCCGCCCCGCTCCCGGGCGCCGACGCACTGGCCAAGCAGAACACGGCACTGGCCGGAGCGGGCGCCGTCGTGCAGCCCGTGACCGACCTCGTCGCCGGGGTACTCAAGGCACCCGACGGCAAGCTGCCCAAGGACGAGGCCACCAAGCACGCGGCCGACGTGAAGAAGGCTCTGGACGGCCTGAAGTCCGACGCGAAGGCTTCGACCGGCAAGGCGGCCCGTGCGCAGGATCCTGGTCCCGAGCTTGTCGCGAAGGCTGCGGCGGACCTGCAGGTCAAGGTGGATGCTTTGGTGAAGGCCTCGGCCGCGGGAGATGCGAAGGCGACCGCCGCGGCGCTGCAGGCGACCCTGACCGGCACGGTCAACGTGGTGGTCGCGATCGTGCTCGGTGGTGACCTGCCGGCGCCGGACCTGAAGGGCCTGCCCAAGTTGCCTTCGTTGCCGGGTGTGTCGCCGGCGCAGACGCTGCCGTCGCTGTAGGCGTCTGAGGCGTCTCGTGGTGATCGGGAGGGGCTGTCCCGTTGGGGCCGGCCCCTCCCTTCTGCGCGCGTACCCGAAGTGATCCGGTCATCGGTACCGGGGTGAGCGGGGCGGCATGGACTGCTGGACTGGGGCCATGCCGGTGATGCACACGTCGTCATTCGGTTACGGCCCGATTCCCCGCCCCTGGGCCGGCTGCTCGTTGCTGCAGGCGCTCCCGTATCCGCGCTGCACTGCGGCGATGGCCTCAGGCTGCTCGTGGGGTGCTGTCTCGCGCAGGTTGCGGGAGGTGAACCAGTCCACGAACAGGGCGCCGTCCTCCGTGTCGGTGAGGGCGACGCCGTGGGCGCGGCTGTGCTCGCTGGTGTGTCCGGTCCTGGCAGGGCGATGCCGCCGGCCGGGGCGTGACGTGCCTTCTCGGCCGGCGGCTTGGAGTGCGAGGGCTTGGGGCGCGGGGGTTCCGTCTTGCTGTATGGCCGCAGCGTAGAGAACGTCGGCAGGGACGCTGATGCCGTGGGGAACGCAGGTGCTGAGCGCCGCAGTTGGCGGTTTCTGCGAACGGGGGTGGTGGGTGTGAAGGACTGACGAAGGGCGGTCAGGGAGGGTCGCGCAACCTGGTCGATACTGTCGGCGTGTATCTGGAAGTCGACGACAAGGTCGCCACAGACATGGAGTGCACAGCCCGGTCCACCCGGTGGGGTGTGGGGTGTGGGGTGTGGCGGTGTCTCGCCGGCGTCAGGGGTGGTCCCAGAGTCCTTCGTCGGTTTCGATGATGTCGATGTGGCAGGTTGCGCAGATCCCGGTTGAACGGTTCTGGCTGAGGGGGATGACGTCGGTGGCGTCTTCGTGTGGGCAGGTGTCGTGGTCGAGGGGGTGGGAGAGGGCGGCGTACGCTGCGGGTGTTCCTGGTTCGGGTTCGATGTTCAGCGTGTCGTGTTCGAGGACTGCGGTGCGGTTCAGGGTGGGGTTGTTGAGGTGCTGGGCGTGGGGGTGGCGGTGTCTTCGGTACCAGAGGGGCATGGGTCCACGATCGCGCTGTGTGTGCGTTGTGGTCGCGTTGGTTAGCCGATCCAGGTGAATGCGTGTGGTGTGATCCGCTGCTTCCAGTAGGCCCGCCAGCTGGAGGAGCAGTTCATGGTTTCGACCGCCGGGGTGTCGAGCGGCTGTTTCGGGATGTGTCCGTGCGGGGCGGGGTGTCCGCGTGGCCGGTGCCCCATGCGTCA
>NZ_JBMYHI010000003.1:0-54884 GCF_049844455.1 Streptomyces fractus
CTCCGCAGACACGCGCCGCCGCTACGCGGCGGTTACGGTGATCGCTCCGCAAGCGCGCACCCACGTCCCCAACGGCGCTGTTCACCTCATCCATCCGAACCGTCGCGTCGAGCGAGATAGGGGTGAGAGCCACGTGGTGCAGGAGTCAATGAACGCCGCGCCGGTCACAACAAGGGGACCTCGGGAACCCGACTCACCCGCCCGTCCGCAGGGTTGATCACGTACAGGTAGACGTCGTTCTTCCCCGCGTAGTTCACCGCGGTCTGTGCGTATCCGCTGGTGCTGTAGAAAAAGCGCAGAGGGCGCGGCCCGCCGCGCGGCGTTGGCCCCGCCGCGCCAACGAGGTTTTGTAGTGCCGGCCGCCCCACTGGCGTCTTCTGGTGCTTGACCTGAGCAACGGCCACCTGGGCGCGGGCATCGATGCCCTCATCGCCTGCGGCCTGGGTTACGGCGGCGTCCTTGAAGCCGAGGGCTCTCAGGTGATCTGCGGCCAGGTGCTCGCAGGCCCGCCAGTCGATGTTCTGCGGGGGCACGGTGGGCGTCCAGGCGTTGTGGTGGCCGTACCAGCCTGTGTGGCCCGCCCCTTGGTCCTGCACCCAGCGGCACGACTCGACAGCCAGGCGGGCGTTCACCTCGGCGAGCAGCGCTTTGTTGCGGAGCCTGCATATTTTTTGCTCTCTGTAGGCGGCCGAGTTGTTGCCGGGTCTCAGCGGCTCGTTCAGGGCGTCTTGGAGTGCCTGCTGTGTGTTGGCGATCGAGTTCGCGCAGCAGGCCGCCATGGCGGCCTCTTCAGGGGTTTTGGGGTCGAAGTAGGTGTCGCTCATGGCGTAGAAAATAATGGATGCTTGTGATCTATCGGATAGGTGGTGGGTAGTCAGGGCCTTGCCGGCGTCACGCGCTCGCTGGTCTTCGACGGCGGCAACGGCGCGCGATGGAATCACCTCGCTCATCCTTCCGTGGACCGTGTCTACGCGGCGTCCTTCTTCACGGAGGTCGATCCGTTCAGCACGCTGATAGCGATCGAGACTGCTGAGGGCCGGCTGCACTTCTGGGGAGGCGCAGGCGATGGCGAACCCGAGTCGCCCTCGGCGGGTGCTCCGGACATGGGGGTGCCCCGTCTGCGGGTTTGACGGCGACGCGAGTGAGGCCGAGCAGCGGGTTGGGGGGCTTCGGGTTCCGCGGCTGGTTCCTGTTGGGTTCGCCATAACATCCGTGCCGGATTACGACACAACACACTTGTAAGGCCGCATGTCGTGGCACGGCGCCGTGCCGGGCGGCTCTGTGCGCAGCAGGCAGCCCTTGCGCTCAAGAGCCATGTGATGACCCGCAGTTCGGCCTCAAGCAGGGTCGCGGGGGTTGGGCTGTCGAGTCTTGTCATCGTGCGGCTCGGCTGGAGTGGACATGCTCGGTGGCGGTTGTCCGCGCGGGAATCGAGGCGAGCCCTGTGCGGGCGGTACGCCGGTTCGTCCGTTGTCGCGCACGGCTCGCCGCTCGCTGCGGTTTGCGTCGGTGTCTCAGGCGTTCGACGCGCTGGAGGACTTCGGGGCCAGCGAGGCGCCACAGGGCGCTGGTGCAAGGGCCCGCACCCGCGGTTCAGCAGGATGCGACACAAGCAGCGCGTGCCGTTCACGGTGCTGCCTGTCCAACTACCGACAACGGAGGAACCGGTGATGATCGATACGAGCTCAGCGGGGGGAACCAGCGTGCGGAGTACGGCTACGGTGGATGCAGCTCCGGGCACCGCAGGCGGGGTGCCGAGAGGACGCCGATGGCGAGGCGTGTCATCCCGCGTGGACGCCACCAGGCAGATGGCCGCGCCCGTCATTTCATCTCCTGTCCGGAGCTTCAGTGTGAGACCTGAGCATCATTCGTCCGCTTCCCGGTCCCCCGAGGCTGCGCCTGTATCGCCGGAGCCGCTGCCCGTGCCTTCGCGCGGTAGCGCGGTGGCGCAGCAGACCCCGACCAGCCCGGCCTTGCGTCGCACGGGTATCGGTGGAAGTGCCATCGTGGGCGGGCTGGTGGTGGCGGGCGCCCCATGGTGGGTGATCGCCGTCGTTGGGCTCGTGGCGATCTTGTTGGCGGGTCTGGTCCTGTTGGCGCAGGTCCTTGTTCCGGCGGACTCTGAGCACAAGCGAGACCTGTGGCTGGCGATTCTGTGGTGCCGGGACCGGGGTTCTCGGCACAGAGAGGGCATCCGCAGACTCGGTTCCCGTAGGAGCCGGTGGGACAGACGCTCCCGTCGCACTCGGGCGTAGCTTCCGTGTGGGTCTGCAGTCGGCCCGAACCCGACTTTGATCGAGGCGGGTTCGGGCCGGGTCTTATGTGTTTTCCCCCGCCCAGGTGGCTCATCGTGGGCGCAGGGAGGCGGGCGTGGCTCTGGTGTGCGGGGCTCAGATGCTGGCGTCCACGGTGTGGATTTCCCAGCCGCGTGCCTCGAATGCGCTGAGGTAGGGCTGTGCGCGTGTGCGGTGCAGTGCCATGGCGAGGAAGTGCGTGGGTCGGGTGATGCCGACGAAGAGCAGCTGTGCTGCTTTGAGGACGGGCGGGGAGGCGTTCTTGGGGTCTTTGTTCTGTAGGAGGAGGGCGAGGGTTTCGTGGACGTCGTATTGCTGGCCCTTGCTGTTCAGGCATTCGAGGATCAAGGTGGCGGCGTGTGTTTCGCCCTTGGCCCGCTGGATGGACGAGGCCACGATGCCGTCTCCTGTCCCGCTGTCGGGCTGGATGAGCACGGGTGGTGCGGGTACGTGGCTGAGGTGTTCGTGGAGTCTGCTCGTGGCCCGCAACGGGGTGTTGGTGAGTTGCGGCAGCACGTTCTTGAGCCGGTCCATCAGGTGGTTCCACTGCTCGGCGCTGTCGATGTCGGCGGTGAGCAGGTCGTGCAGGAGGAGGCGGGCCTGGCCTCCGGGGGTTGCGGTGCTGCGTTCCAGGCGTGACAGAGCCGGGAGCGGCTGGTCCACGCTGCGGTTGCAGGCCCGGCGTACGGCATCCCAGGCCTGCCCCGTTGCGGTGGTGCGGTCGTCCTGAAGCCCGGCGCGCGCCAGGCGGAGTGCGTTGATCAGCTCTCGGGCGTTCTTGTCTCTGGTGGGTGTGGTGTGGCCTGGCAGGTAGCAGGAGATGGCCCGGGGGAACTTCTTGGCTTGTCCGGGGACTATCCGCGAGGCCAGCACGCGGGCTGGCTGGGCTGCGAGGATCTGGCTGGGGACTTTTTGGCGGGCCAGGCTCTCGAAGGCGGGGACGACGTGGGTGACGGAGTGGTCGTCGTAGAGGAGTACGGCGATGGTTCCTTCGGGGCCGGCTCCCTGGATGGTCTGACGGCGCCGCAGCGTGAGCTGGCTGGCGAGCTCGGCAATCTGGGTGCCGAAGCGCCTGCTGAGCGGCAGCTGCAGGGCGGTGGGCAGTGGGAAGGCTGACGGTCGCGACGAGGTGGAAGTTCCGTCGGTGAAGATCCCCTGGTTCAGGTCTCCGACGCGCTGCACCACGGATCCGCCGTGGCCGAAGACCAGGTCCAGCAAGTGCTGCTGGAGATCGCTGGTGTCCTGCATCTCGTCGAGCAGGACGAAGGGGAACCGGTGCGCGGTGGCGCGGGCGATCTCGGGGTGGCGGACGAGGTGGCGCTCCGCGATGGCGAACATGTCGCTGTAGCGGAAGCGGCCCCGGTGCGTGAGCTGATGCTTGAGGTGTGTCAGCTGCTGGGCGCTGGGTGAGGTGCTCTTCAAGGGCAGGGGGCCGTAGGGGCCGCTGACGGTGAGCTCGCCGGCGTCGCAGACGTAGGTGGCCCCGGCGACGAGGTCACGTCTGTCGTACGCCCTCTCGGTCCAGCTCTTCAGGGTCCGATAGCGGGGATGGTGGTCCAGGAGCCACAGGGCGTCCTCGGCGTGGGCGTCGTTGTCGATGGCCTGGATCTCGATGCCGAGGGATCGGAGTGCCGGGAGGGCGAGGAAGGTGTTGGTGAAGGTCTGGATGGTTCCGATGAAGTGAGGGAACGTCAGCAGGCGGCGTCCGGCCGGGGTGTCGCCGAGGCGGCGGGTGATCTCGTCCTTGGCCGTGTTGGTGTGGGACAGGACGCAGATTCCGCGGGTCGGCGAGGTCCAGCCCTGGGCCAGGAGGCTGAGCTTGAGGCCGATCAGGCTGGTCTTGCCCGATCCGGGGGCTGCCTGGAGGTCGAGGGTCTCGATGCTCTGCAGGAAGTCCCACTGCTCGCGCTGGGACAGCTCGAGGCCTTGTTGGGCCGCCAGGAGCTCGGCCTTGTCCTTGGCGAAGACGTCCGGGGCGAAGGGGGAGGTCATTGGTCAGGCCTCCGGAGTGCTCAGGTAGTCGAGCGCGGCGATGAGGTAGGGCGGGAGGTCTTTGTCCCCGATGGGGGTGTTCTGCAGGACGCGGGCGGCGTGCTGGGCCGTAATCGCCTTGCTGGTCCGCTCCGTGCGCAGCGGCTTGTAGATGTCGAGGGCGACGTCGGACAGGGAGCGGCCCTCGTTCCTCCAGTCCTGGACTTCCATCGCGGCCTGCTTGTCGCTCGTTTCGAGCTGCTCGGCGGTGGGCCAGGTGGACTTCCCGGCGGCGCACACGGCCTGGTGCATGAGGCCGGCCATGGTCCAGGAGACTGCGGCGAGGTCGTACTCGAAGGTCCAGTGGTCGGAGACGAAGGTGCGCACGTTGCCGTCGTCGTTCTTGCACAGGTTCGCGACGTGCTTGGCGATCTCCTGTTCGTTCATCTCGGCGGAGCACTTCAGCTGGCCACGCATGACCTTGGACGTGTTGGCCGGGACTAGGTCGCGGTCGCGGATGCAGGCAACCTGGACGGGGATCTGTCGGCCCTTGCGCTGGAAGATGCGGCTGTAGCGGAACAGGCCGACGCTGCCGACGTTCACGACGCTCACGCCGTTCTCGTTGAATGAGCGGCCGACGGCCCGGGCCAGCGCGGGCAGCAGGATGGCTTCGGCGTCGCCTTCGACGATGGCCACGCCCCGGGCGAAGAAGAGGTTGGCCTTGGTGACGTCCAGGAAGCGGGTCAGGAAGGCGTAGTCGTCGCGGTCTAGGCGGGTGTGCTCGGGGGCCAGGCTGAAGGTCGTGCCCCGGGACACCAGCGTGAGGTCCTTGACCGGGGTGGCGGAGGCGAGGTTGGGGCTGTGTGTCGTGCAGATGACCTGGACGGGAGCATCCGGTTGGACGGCGCTGGTGTCGCCAGCGCGTTCGCGCAGGAGGTCCATGATGCGGGTCTGGAGCTGTGGGTGCAGGTGTGCTTCGGGCTCCTCGATCAGCAGCAGCGGCGCGGGGGCGCTGTTGTTGAGCAGGAGGAGTTCGGCGGCCATGAACAGGGCGTTGCTGTAGCCGAGTCCGTGTTTGGTCCAGGCTTTGTCGCCGGCGAACAGGCGCAGTTCCAGGCGTTCGAGGGCGCGTATCAGGGTGGCGTCGCCGGCGACGCTGATCTTGCTGTGCAGTTTGTCCGTGCCGATGGAGAACTTCTGCAGGTAGTTGGCGTTGATGTCCTCGCGGGCCGTGCGGATGCCGTCGTTGTTTTCGATGTGGTGCTCGGTGCGCTTCAAGATGCCGACCAGGGTGCTGGCCTTGTCCCCGGTCTCATTGAAGTTGAAGTCGTTGTCCTTCTGCGGCTGCATGTCGGGATAGTCGGCGAGGATCTGCGACAGGCGTGATCCGCGTCCGGCGCGCAGTTCGGCCTCGGCGTCGCGCAGGGGGCGCAGGTAGGTCGCCTTGAGCAGTTCGCGGGCGGTGCCGTCCAGGGCGGGGCCCCGGCCGTCGCGGCCGGTGCGGGTGGTCAGCGACGTGCGGTGGGAGCGTCCGGGGTCGATCATCTGGGCTCGTACGGTGATGTACAGAGCGCAGGTGCCGTCGCTTTCGGTGGTCAAGTGCTCGAGGAAGACGCCGTGTTCGTGCGGGGTGAGGTCCTTGAAGGCGCAGGTGAGGGTGAAGGTGTCGGCCTGGACGCCCGCGTTGACGTGGAAGTCGTCGGTCGTGACGCGGTAGTAGTCGCCGGCCGTGGTCTGCAGGCACAGCCGGATGGCGTCGATGATCGCGGTCTTGCCGCTGCCGTTCTCCCCCACCAACACGTTGGCGGCCGGCCCGAACTCGGCCCGCGGAAGCGGGCCTGTTTCGTCTTCTCGCTGGGGCGCAGCCCCGAAGACGCGGAAGTTTTCGGCATACAGGCATGCCAGATACATGAAGCCCCCGTGTGTCTGTACCTGCGTCCCCCGTGGACACAGGCGATGCGGACTGCTCCTGGCTCCCCTGCCGTTGGGCACCCCGGGCGCATCATAAACACATTTACTTCACGCTTTGAACACATCTCTGGTTTCCTGGGGTGCGCGCTTCCCCGGAACAACCGGACGACTGCGGCCGGTCGCGCTTCTGGCGGCCGCCATGGAGCTGGCAGGCCGTCGTGGTCGTCGCCGTGGGGTTCCGTGTGGCGCTGGCCAGCGCGTTCACCGACCACTTCAAGTGTCAAGGTTCCGCCCAGGCGGAGAGCTTGACGGCCCTGTTGCGCAGCCTTGTCGACGCGAAGGGGCCGGATCCCGGCATCGGACGGAGGCCCCGGCAGGGCGCGCCCCTTCGGTCCCGCATGATGAGCTACCGACTGCCGAGGAACGGCTTGCGCCCGGTTAGCTCTCCGACGGAATACGTGCGGCGATCTCCCGGGCGAACCACTCCGCCTCCTCGGACAAATCGCCCACCCCCTCCGCGGCAACCAACTGCAGCAGACGCAGCAGGTCGTAGGGCCTCATCGAGGGCCAGCATCTCCAAGCGGCGAGCGGCCGCATCCTGGGCCGAGACGAGGTCGCTAATGTCTGCGCTCACTTCACACAGCATGCCCGGACGCTCGCCGCAGATGACGACAGTCTCTATCCCGAGCCCGCGCACACCATGACTGCGCAGGAGTCCCGTGACGGATTGGGCACGGACAAGAAGTTCTTCATCAAGTCACGCTTCGCCGTGTGCTCGGGTGCGTCGTTCACCCAGGAATGAATCAAGGCCAACAAGCCCGTCGCAGCCAGCGCGTTCAGCTTCCTGGCGATCGGCACGGCCGAGGTTCAACCAGGTCATCCTCGGCTTCCAGACCACCGCGATTCGGAGGGCAGCGGACGAGGTCTGAACAAGCCGTCCGAGCACCGGAGTTGGCTCCGAAGCCCAGACGGCTCTGCAGGCTTTCCCGGCAAGCCGTGTGCGGACGGCTTCGAGAGACGGGCCAGGGAATGGGTCTCTCCCATTGGCCGTGAGATCACCCGACGGGCGGACTCAGCCTTCCACCAGAGGCACTTCGACTCGCTCACTGAGCTCTTCGAACGTCATACCGGAAAGGTCACGAACGTACACCGGGCCGCCGTCTCGAGCCGCCGCCAGGTCGAAGGTTGCGATATCGGTGTAGACCCGGTCGACGCAGCCGGCGCCGGTCAGCGGGTACGTACAGGAGCCGACCAGTTTCGAGTCGCCGTTCTTGGCAAACAGCGACATCATCACCCAGATCTGCTTGGCGCCAATGGCCAGGTCCATGGCGCCTCCGACGGCCGGGATCGCGTCCGGCTTACCTGTGTGCCAGTTGGCCAGGTCACCGTTGGTGGCCACCTCGAACGCACCGAGCACGCACACGTCGAGGTGGCCGCCGCGCATCATGGCGAAGGAGTCGGCGTGGTGGAAGTAGGCGGCGCCGGGCAGTTCGGTCACCGGGATCTTGCCAGCATTGGTCAGGTCGGGGTCGATCTCGTCGCCGGACGCCGCAGGCCCCATGTTGAGCATGCCGTTCTCGGTGTGCAGTACGATCCCGGCATTGCGCGGGAGGTGGTCGGCGACCAGTGTCGGCTGTCCGATGCCCAAGTTCACGTAGGAGCCGGGCTCGATGTCCGCGGCGATGGCCGTGGCGATCGCGTGCCGGTCACGGGTAGTGCCGGGGGTGCTGGTGGTCATGCGTGCTCCTGGGGGACGACGCGGTCTACGTAGATGCTCGGGGTGACGACGGTCTCGGGGTCGAGTTCGCCGGCGTCGACGACGCGGTCCACTTGTGCGATCACCGTGCGTGCGGCCGTGGCCATCACGGGGCCGAAGTTGCGGGCGGTCTTGCGGTAGACGAGGTTGCCCATGGTGTCGGAGAGGTGCGCGCCGATGAGCGCGACGTCGCCCTTGATCGGGTATTCGAGGACGTAGGTGCGTCCGTCGATCTCACGGGTCTCCTTGCCCTCGGCGAGCGGCGTGCCAACTGCGGCCGGGCAGAAGAACGCCCCGATCCCCGCGCCCGCGGCCCGCATACGTTCGGCCAGGTTGCCCTGCGGGACGACTTCGAGGGCGATCTGGCCGGTGCGGTAGAGGTCGTCGAAGACCCAGGAGTCGGTTTGACGCGGGAATGAGCAGATCACTTTGCGGACACGCTTGGCCGCCAGCAGAGCGGCCAGCCCGGTGTCGCCGTTGCCGGCGTTGTTCGACACGACGGTCAGGTCGGTGGCTCCCTGCCGGATGAGTGCGTCGATGAGGTGCACGGGCATGCCGGCCATGCCGAACCCGCCGACCAGGACGGTGGAGCCGTCCGCGACGTCGGCCACGGCCTCGTCGTAGGAGTCCAGGACGCGCGCGTTCACTTGGTGGCCTCCGTGTTCTCCAGGACCACGGCGAGAGCCTGGCCCACACCGATGCAGATGGCGGCGACGCCCCAGCGCTGGCCGGACTCGGCGAGGCGCGCGGTGAGGGTGCCGATGAGCCGGCCGCCCGAGGCTCCCAGCGGGTGGCCGAGTGCGATGGCTCCGCCCTTGGCGTTGACGATCTCCGGGTCGATGTTCCAGGCGTCGACGCAGGCCAGGGACTGCACCGCGAAGGCCTCGTTGAGTTCGACGGCGGCCACGTCGTTCCAGGTGATGCCGGCCCTGGCCAAGGCGCGCTGGGCTGCCTCGACCGGGGCGAAGCCGAAGTCTTGCGGGTCGAGGGCGAAGGCAGCCCGGCCGGCGATGCGGGCCAAAGGTGCGGTTCCCAGACGGTCGGCGGCCGCTTCGGTGCCGATCAGCACGGCGGAGGCGCCGTCGTTGAGCGGGCTGGCGTTGCCCGCGGTGATGGTTCCGCCGTTGTCGAGGGAGCGGAAGGAGGTCTTGAGTTCGGCGAGCTTTTCGGCGGTGGTGGCGGGGCGGATGCTTTCGTCGCGCTCGAGGTCAACGTCCTCGACGGGCACGACCTGGTCGGTGTAGAAGCCGGCCTCCCAGGCCGCGGCCGCGAGGCGGTGGGAGCGTGCGGCGAACTCGTCCTGTCGCTGCCGGGAGATCCCGAACCGCTGCTGAAGCTGCTCGTTGCAGTCTCCGAGGGAGGCGGTCCACTCGTCTGGCATCCGGGAGTTGATCAGACGCCAACCGAGCGTCGTGGAGACGGCGGTGGCACTCGCGGCGGGGAAGGCTTTCGAGGGCTTGGGCAGTACCCACGGTGCGCGGGTCATCGATTCCACTCCCCCGGCGACCACCACGTCGGCGTCGCCGGATTCCACCGCACGCGAGGCGTGGATGAGGGCGTCCAGCGAGGAGCCGCACAGACGATTGACGGTGGTGGCGGGCACCGAGGTGGGCAGTCCGGCGAGGAGGGCCGCCATTCTGCCGACGTTGCGGTTGTCTTCACCGGCCTGGTTGGCGCAGCCCCAGATGATGTCGTCGATGCTCGCGGGGTCGAGGGCGGGGGCCTTGGCCAGGACTCCCGTGAGCGCCGTTGCGGCCAGGTCGTCGGGGCGGGTGTGGGCGAGTGCCCCGCCGAAGCGGCCGAACGGGGTGCGGGCTGTGGTGTAGACGAAGCTTGCGGTCATACCGGCACGGTAGGTAGGCAAGATTAATCACGTCCAATACTGTTTTGGCGTTCATATATAAGGCTGCCGATATAATTCAGGGCATGGAGATCCGCCATCTGCGGTCGTTTCTCGTGCTGGCCGAGGAGTGTCACTTCGGTCGCGCGGCAGAGCGTCTGCACATCGCCCAGCCGGCCCTTTCTCAGCAACTCAAGGCACTTGAGAGGGAGGTTGGGGTGTTGCTCTTGGAGCGTTCGACACGCCATGTCGGCCTGACGGAGGCCGGGCGCTTGTTGCAGGAGCGGGCTGCCCAGGTCGTGGCCACGCTGGAACGCACCCGCACCGACCTTGATCTGCTCGCGGCGGGGCAGGCGGGCAATGTCCGCCTGGGTTTTGTGGGCACCGCGACGTACGACGTGCTGCCCCGGGCGGCGCATCGTCTGCGGGCCGAACTGCCCGCGGTCCATCTCGACCTGCGTGGGGAGCTGTTGGGCCCCGACTTGCTTGACGCCGTCCGTGAGGGTGCGCTCGATCTCGCGGTGCTGCGGATGTCGGCCCCGCTGGGCGGTGACGGGCTGGAAGTCCACCACCTGCGCGATGAACCGCTGGTGGCGGTGCTGCCTGCCCATCACCCGCTGGCCGACGCCCCGGAAGTTGGCCTGGCTTCACTGGCGGGCGAGTCGTTCGTGACACATCCGGCCGGGCACCGCTCGACGATGCAGCCGCTCGTCCTCGACGCCTGCCGCCGGGCCGGCTTCGAGCCGGCCGACGTCGTCGAGGTCAGCGAGACGGGCACGCTGGTCGTGTTCGTCGCGGCGGGCATGGGCGTGGCCCTGGTCCCCGAACCCGTTCGCGCGCTGCGGCTGGACGGCGTCGCGTATGTGCCCCTGTCCGGCCCGCCGCAGTTGACCTCGCTCGTCCTCGCCCAGCGCCCGGGCGCGCCCACCATCGTGAGGAGGGTGGGCGACGTCGTGCGGTCGGTGACCTCGGCCTGACGCATCGTCGGGACCAGGCCGCATGCCCCCTCCCGGCTGGGAGGGGGCATGGCCTGCCGTGGGAGCTCAGCTCGAGACACTCCCCGCGCCCAGGTCCGTGTGCGGTCCGATCAGCGGCTCACCGTCCGTCGTGGGCACGGCGCACGAGGGCGTCCAGCGCCACGACTCCCTTGCCGACCATTCCGACCGAGACCGGGTTCGCCTCGGCCTCGAGGACTTCCGGGTGGTCGGTCGCCAGGCGGGAGAGGGCGACGATGGCCTCGGCGAGAGCGTCCGTGTCGCCGGCCGGGGCGCCGCGGTATCCGGTCAGCGGTGTCAGCCCCTTCACCTCGCGGATCATTTCGTGGGCGGTCTCCTGGGTTACGGGGGCCAGCCTGACCGCCGAGTCGGCGAAGACCTCGGCCAGGACGCCGCCGGTGGAGAGCACGATGACCGGGCCCACCTCGGGGCTCAGCCGGTAGCCGACCAGTGCCTCGCCCACTCCCCTGTCCGCCATGGGCTGGACGAGGACTCGGTCGATGGCGATCGCCTGGTCGTAGGCGGCGACGCTGGTGGCGATCGAGCGGGCGGCCGCGCGGACGCCGTCGGCGTCGCGCACGTTCAGAACGACGCCACCCGCGTCGCTCTTGTGGGGCAGCTTGTCCGACAGCGCCTTCACGACCACGGGGTAGTCGAACGGGAGCTCCAGCGGGCGGTCGAGGTCCGCCAGGGCGAGTGCGGTGGCCGGGGTGACGGGCACGCCCTGGCCGTCGAGCAGTTCGGCGGACTCGCGCTCGTCCAGGACCTGCGCGGCGGGCGGGGGTCCGGCCGCGAACCGGCCGTGGCCGTCGATGGTGGCGGGGCGGCGGGCGAACGCGGCGGCGACGACGTCGGCGCAGGACTCCGGGGTGCGGAACGCCGGGACGCCCGCGCTGTTGAGCAGGTGGGCGGCCTCGGCCGCCTCGGGCAGGGCGAAGCCCACCACGGGCACCTGGTGGCCGCCGCGCTCGGCGATGGCGTGGACGGCGAGTTCGGGGTTGAGCCGCGCCGAGGAGCCGATCACGAAGACGATGAGGTCGAACTCGCCGCTGTCCTGGAGGAGTTGGAGCGCGTTGGAGACGATGTCGTGCCGCGCGCCGGCCAGGCCGAGGTCGGCGATGAGGCTCGCAGGGACGGGCGCTCCGGCCTCGCGCATGCGCGCCACGAGCGCGGCACTGGGAGCCGCCACGCTCAGTCCACGCAGAGCGAGCTGGTCGACCATGATGGCGGCCCCGCCGCCGGTGGTGGTGACGACGCCGACGCGCGGCCGGGGCCGGTCGGCTACCGCCGATACCCGCTGCAGCAGGGCGGGCGCCTCCAGCAGCGACTCGAAATTGGCGACGCGGCTGAAGCCGCAGGCGGCGAAGAAGGCCTCCGCCTCGCTGTCCTCGCCCGCCAGCGCGCCCGTGTGAGAGACGGTCAAGGCGGCCGCCTCCTGGGACTTGCCCAGTTTGTACACGGCCACGGGCTTGCCGGCGCGGTGTGCGGCGGCCGCGAAGGAGGCCAGGTCGTCCGCGTGCCGCAGCGACTCCAGGAAAAGCGCGTAGGAGGTGATGCCCGGATCGTCCAGGGTGGCTTCGCAGATGGCACCCAGGGAGAGGTCGGCCTCGCCGCCGGTGGAGACGAGGCCGGCGAAGCCGATCCCGCGCCCGCGGGCCCGGCTCACCAGTGACCCGATGACGCTGCCGGACTGCGAGGCGACGAAGACGCCGCCCTGCGGGGTGTCGGGCTCACCAAAGGCGGCGTTGCCGGTGAGCATCACGCCGGCGCGGGGGTTGACGACGCCGAGGCTGCTCGGGCCGACCAGCCGCACCGGGCCCTTGGCCGCCTGTCCCCTGAGCCGGTTCTCGCGTTCGCGGCCCTCCTCGCCGTCTTCGGCGAATCCGGCCGAGAGGATCGTGGCCACCTGCACGCCGAGCCTGGCGCACTCGCCGACGGTCTCGATGGCGGCCTCGGCCCCGGTCATGATGTAGACGTGCTCGGGGACTTCGGGCAGCGCGCTGAGGCTCGGCCACGCCTTCTCCCCCTGGACGCTGTCGCGGGTGGGATTGATGAAGTAGGCGTTCCCGGCGAAGCCTTCCTGTGCGAGGAAGCGCTGCGGGCGTCCGGTGGTCTTCGCCGGATTGTCCGAAGCGCCCACGATGGCGACGCTGCGGGGATTCAGCAGCGCCTGGGCGAGCGCCTGCCGGGAAGCGGGGTTCTCCATGTCCGTCAACTCCTAGACGTCTCCACGCCGCTGTGTGGCATGGTCCTGCGAACTCTGCGCGATCGTTCCACACTCTATAGAGTGTTGTCTATGGACAAGTTGAGAGACAGTACGGCGGAGGAGACACCGGTCTCCCCGGAGCCGACACACGGCGACGAGTCGTCGCGCGGAGCGGAGGTCAACGACGAATCACTGATGCAGCGGCTCGCGTTGACACCCACAGGCCTGGAGGAGTTCACGGGCGTCCCGCCGCGCTCGTTCGACCAACGGGTCTTCGGCGGGCATCTGCTGGCCCAGGCACTGCTCGCGGCCGCCCACACCACCGGGGCCGACCGCGTCGCCAACTCCCTGCACGGGTTCTTCCTGCGGCCGGGCGTGCCAGACCGCGAGATCCGCTACACGGTCTCCGCCCTGCACGACGGACGCTCCTTCTGCTCGCGGTCGGTACGTGCGGAGCAGGCCGGACGCATCCTCCTGGCCGTCGACGCCTCTTTCGCCACGGCTCGTGACGGGGTCACCGACGCCCATGCCCTGCCGATGCCCGACGTCCCCGCGCCCGAGACACTGGCGCCCCTTCACGAACGCACCGAAGCGCACGGCCACGCCCCCGACGGCTTCAACTGGCGCAGCCGCAGGGACTGGTGGACCTCCTCTCGGCCACTGGACGTGCGCTACGTCGACCAGCACCACCTCGACGATCCCCGCGTGCGCTGTTTCTGGTTCCGGGCGGCGCCCGCGCTGCGGGCCGACCAGAACACGCAGCGGGCGATCCTGGCCTTCGCCTCCGACCGCTCGCTCCTGCCCGTCATCCACCAGTCGCGCGGCGAGCTCGACCGGCGCGGGCACCGCAGCGTGGCGAGCGTGGACCACGCCATGTGGTTCCACAGCGACGTCACAGCCGGCGACTGGCTGCTGTACGTGCAGGACAGCCCCTACAACACGGCCGGAATGGGGCTGGCGCGCGGACTGGTGTACCGGGCGGACGGGGCGCTGGCCGCGACGGTGACCCAGCAGGGGGTCGTGCCGGGCAGCCGGCCCGGGCAGCAGCCGTAGCAGCGCGAGGGGCGGACCGCTGCTGTCACGGTCCGCCCCTCGCGCTGTCCCCTGCTCCCGCCGGGGCTTCAGCCGTCGGTGAGCAGTGCGAGCTTCCCCTCCCGGAAGCCCCACCCGGTCGCCTCGCACAGACGGGCCTGCTCCTGGGCGAGCAGTGCCGGGTCCTGTCCCCGGGCCCAGAAGGTGATGCCGCCCGCGCGGTCGGGGAAGCCGTAGGCGAGCGTCAGCATGAGGTCGATGTCGCTCGCCCGCTCGGCGATGCCCTCCTCCAGCAGCAGGGCCGACTCGTTGGCCATCGCCATCAGGGCCCGGCGCACGATCTCGTCCGTCGTGAACGCCCGTGGTGTGATCTTCTTGCGCTGCCGTGACCGGCTGATGAGGTCTGCCACCCGGGCGTCTGGGATCGGCGTCCTGGAGCCGGGCTCGTAGTGGTACCAGCCGTCTCCGGTCTTCTGGCCCAGCCGGCCCAGCTCGCACAGCTGGTCCGCGACGTCCGGGTACCGTTCACGCGGATCCCGGTCGGCCGCGCGGTGCAGCCGCATCCGCCAGGCGATGTCGAGACCGGACATGTCGGCGACGGCGAACGGCCCCATGGCGAAGCCGAATTCCTCCTGGGCCCGGTCGATCTGCTCGGGGGAAGCACCCTCCTCGACCATCAGCTCGCACTGTCTGCGGTACGCGCTGTAGACGCGGTTGCCGATGAAGCCGTCGCACACCCCGGCAATGATCGGCTGTTTGCGCAGGAGCCGGGCCGTGGTGAGTGCCGCGTCCATCGCCTCGGACGAGGTGCGGGCGCCCCGCACGATCTCCAGGACCGCCGATCGGTGCGCGGGGTTGAAGAAGTGCATGCCCAGCAGGCGGGACGGGTCGTCGAGCCCTGCGGCCAGCACGTTGATGTCCAGGTAGGAGGTGTTGGTCGCCAGCGGGGTGTCCGGTGGCGTCAGGCTCTCCAGCTCCTTGAGGACGAGGGCCTTGATGCCCAGGTCCTCGAACACCGCCTCGATGATCAGGTCCGCCTCCGCGAGTTCGGCCAGGCCGGAGCCCGCCGACAGCAGGTCGCGGCGCTGCGCCGCGTCGGCCGAGGAGAGGCGTCCGGCAGTCACCGACCGCGTGCAGGCGTCGTGCAACGCGTCGACGGCGCGCCGGGCCGTCGCGGGGTCCCGGTCGACGACGGTGACCGCGATGCCGGCCTCGACGAGGGCGCGGGCGATTCCGGCCCCCATGGTTCCGGCGCCGACCACGCCGACGTGCCGGATGTCGGCCGTGCGGTCCGGGCGGTTCGCCTTGTTCGCGGCGGCCCTGGCGAAGAAGAGATGGCGCAGTGCCTCGGCTTGTCGTCCGGTGCGCAGCCGGTTGAACTCGGCGCGCTCATGGGCGAGTGCGCGCTCAGCGGATACGGCCACCCCGGTGAGGACGGCGCCGACGGCCGCCACGATTTCCGGACGGGCCCGGCCGGCGGCGATGACCCGGCGCGCGGCCTCCTCCAGCGCTCCCGGCGTCTCCGTGACGACGGACTGCTGTCGCAGCACCCGCTTGCCGTCCAGCGCGCGGGCGAAGCGGACCGCTTCCTCGCGCAGAGAGGCCGGCACCACCTCGTCCACGAGGCCCTCGTCCCGCGCCCGTTCGGCCGGGATCCGCTCGGCGGAGGCGGCGAGTTCCAGGGCGCGGGAGGGCGGCACGAGGCGGAGTGTGCGCTGGGTGCCGCCCGCACCGGGAATCATCCCGAGGCTCACTTCCGGGAGGCCGACCGTGCCGCCGGCGCGCGCGATCCGGCCGTCGCAGCCCAGCGCGAGCTCGAACCCGCCGCCCAGGGTCGCCCCGGACAGCGCGGCGACCACCGGCTTGGGGCACTGTTCGATCGCGGCGATCACCTGGGGCAGCTGCGGCTCGGGCAGCGGGCCCTCGAATTCGTGCAGGTCCGAGCCGGACACGAAGTGGCGTCCTGCACCGATCAGGACCAGCGCCGCGATCTGTTCGTCGCCGGCAGCCTGTGCGACGCCCGCCAGCAGCCCCGCCCGTACCTGTGCCGTGCTCGCGTTGACCGGCGGGTGGTCGATGACGAGCACCGCCACATCCTGCTCCACGGTGAGCGAGACGGGGCCCCAGCGGTGTGCGGCAGGCGGCTGCGTCGTGGCCATGTTCTCCCCCACGCTCATGCGGCGCGCTGGCTGAAGCGGCGTCCGAAGATCTCCTCGGCGATGCGGTTCTTCAGCATCTCGGTCGAGCCCCCGGCGATCATCCAGCCGCGGGTGCGCCGCATGCAGTACTCCACGAGGGACTCGGTGCTGAAGCCCATCGCGCCCATGGCCTGCATGGCCTCGTTCGCGGCGCGGAAACCCGCGTCGTTCGCCGCGTACTTGGCGACCGAGGTCTCGTAGGCGGAGGGCAGTCCGGCGGCAGCGTTGCGCACGGCGCGGTCCAGGAGCGCGTCGGCCGCGTCCAGGGCGACGGCCACCTCGGCGAACTTCCACTGCAGGCCCTGGAATTCGTTGAGTGTGCGGCCGAACTGCTCGCGGGTGCTGACGTGTTCCTTGGCGAGGTTGAAGGCGAGACGGCCAAGGGCCAGGGCGCGCGAGGCGTTGCCGATGCGCTCGACGTTGAAGCCGCTCATCTGCTTCTTGAAGCCGCCGGGGCCGAGCAGGATGTTCTCCTTGGGGATCCGGCAGTCCTCGAAGTACAGCTGGGCCCAGGTTTCGCCGCTCATGTAGGCGGAGGGGGTGCCGACGGTGAGGCCGGGGGTGCCCCGTTCGACCAGGACGGAGCCGATGTTGCGGGTGCCGGGGCCGAAGCGGACGTAGACGAGGAAGAGGGTCGCGTCGGCGCTGTGGGTGCCCCAGATCTTGGTGCCGTTGATGACCAGGTCGTCGCCGTCCTCGGTCGCGGTGGTCTTCAGTTCGGTGGCGGCCGAGCCTGCCTCCGGCTCGCTCATGCCCAGGGACAGCAGGGCGCGTCCGGCGAGCAGGTCGGGCAGGTACTTCTTCTTCTGCAGTTCGGTGCCGAATTCGGCGAAGGTGCGGATGGCGCCGAAGTTGCCGGCCTGCAGGACGTCCGCGCTCTTGGGGCAGAACTGGGCGATCTCCTGGATCACGGCGACGGCGTCGGCCAGTTCGGCGCCCTGCCCGCCGTCCTCGGCGGAAATGGTGAGCCCCAGCAGGCCCTGCCGGGACAGGAGTTCGGCGACGTCCCAGGGGTAGTTGGGGTCATGGGCCCGCTCGAGTGCGCCGTCGGCGAGGTGGCGGGCGGCGAACGAGCGGACCGATTCGATCAGGTCCTTGCGTTCGGTGGTCATGTCAGTCACTGGTGTCGTCCTTGGCTCGGTGGTGATGTGCGCAGGTGGAGTCCGCGCCCGGTCGAGTCGGGCGCGGCGGTCCGTTGCGTGGCAGGCGGGTCCGGGTCAGCCGATGAAGTGGAACGCCCGGCGCCAGGTCTTCTCGTCGGAGTCCGCGTAGTGCCGCATCTCGTCCTCGGTCAGCAGGTGCAGGCGCGGGGAGTCGGCGGCGGGCAGCTGGTACTCGCCGGACTTCACCGTGCCGATGTCGGTGCGGGCGGGGACGAATCCCTGGGCCGCGGCGAACCGTTGCCCCTCCTTGGACATCGACCAGTTCGCGAAGACCCGGGCGGCCGGGCTCTTGACGCCCCGGGCGGTGAGGCCCAGCGGTGAGGGGGCGGCGGAGACGCCCTCCTTGGGGACGAGCAGCTTGATCGGTGCGCCGGCCAGCTGAGCGGCGAAGGCGTTGTTGAAGCTGAGGGAGGCGATGGAGATCTCACCGCGGGCCAGGGCGTCGACCTCGGTGGAGGTGGAGTCGAAGATGCGCGCCTTCTGGCGTCCCTGGGCGGTGAGGAAGTCGGGGCCGAAGACCTCGAGCTGGAAGCGGGTGAGGGCGGCCAGGCTGCCGCCGGTGGTGATGGCGACGACGCCGAGCTTGCCGTTGTAGCGCGGGTCGGTGAGATCCTGCCATCCGGTGGGCGGGTCCTTGGTGACCACGGCCGAGTTGTAGCCCAACGCGTTGACGATGTTGTAGCCGCTCCAGTAGCTGTCGCTGGTGAGCGCCGTTCCCTTGGCCAGCTTGTCGTGGAAGGGAGTGCGGTAGGGGACGTAGACCCCGGCCTTCACGAACTGGCGTGCCACCAGGGGGTCCGTGATGCGGATGGCGTCCGCTTTCAGTTTTCCGGCTCCCTGTTCGGACAGGGCACGTTCGGCGAGCTTGTTGGTGGGCAGCCGGGTCAGCTGCACCTTGATGCCGGTGTCCTTCTCGAACCGGGCGATGGTCAGGTCCTCGGCCTCCTGGCCGGTGCCGGAGTAGAGGATGACGGTGTCCCCCTTGGCGGCCTCGTACAGCTTCCGGTCGGCGATCTGCTCGCCACCGATCCGCAGTCCGTCCGTCTTGTCGATCTTCGGGCGGGCGAGCAGGTCGGCTGCGGCCTGTGTCTTGGTCACGCTGATGTCTCCGCAGCCGGTCACGGTGACGAGGAGGCCGGCGGTCAGGGCGGCGAGCGTCGTGCGCCGGGAGAGGCGTCGTGGGGTGTGTCCTTGGATGGGGTCACGCACCGTGGGCCCCCTTTCCCGCTCCGAGGCGGCGCGGCAGGTAGCTCAGGACGAACATGATCAGGCAGTAGACAAGTGCGGTCGCGGAGGCTTCGCGCAGTGCCCCGCCGTTCTCGAACTGGTCGTAGATGGCGATGGAGAGAGTTTCGGTGTCGGTGGTGTAGAGGAAGAGCGGCACGGTCAGCTCCCGCATGCTGAGCATGAGCAGCAGCAGGAACGTCGAGGAGACCGCGACCCGCAGCAGCGGCAGCGTCACGAAGGAGATCGCCCGGTGGCGCCGTGCTCCGAGCATGACGGCGCTGTCCTCCAGGTCGCGGTCGGTGGCCTGGATGGCGGCGGCGATGCCGCGGAAGCCCTGGGGCATCTGGACGACGATGAAGCCGATGATGAGCACCCACAGCGTTCCGTAGACCGACACCGGCATGACCAGCCAGGTCCACAGCAGTCCGATGCCGAGCACGACGGCCGGGATGGCCAGCGGAACCATGGATACGGTCTCCAGCGCGCTGCGTCCCCGGGCCTTCGTCCGGTAGACGACGTAGCCGGCGAGGAAGGCCAGGACGGTGCCGCCGAGGGCGGCGAGCAGCGAGACGAGCACGCTGTTGGCGGCGGTCTTGGCGAACACGTCGGAGGTCACGGCCGAGGCGAACGAGGTGATGTTCAGGGCGCCCGGCTCGGTGAGGCTGCCGAAGGAGCTCATGTACGGCGAGGTGCGGATGGCCGACAGGAGCAGCCCCAGCAGCGGGGCCGCGATGGACAGGACGAAGTAGAGCAGGGCCACCAGCAGGGCGGGCGTCCTGAACCGGCCCAGGCTCAGGGTCCTGGCCTTGACCCCCTTGCCCGACACGGTCGTGTAGGAGCGCTTGGCGAGGATGCGGCGCTGGGCCAGCGTGACGCCCACGACCACGGCCACCAGGACGACCGCGACGGCCGCGGCCTCGTTGCCGCGCGACGGCGTGGCGTTCATCAGGGTGTAGATGAAGGTGGGCAGGGTGTTGACGCCGCCGGGCATGGCGAGGACCTGGGAGACGGGGAAGTTCTCGAAGATCAGGACGAAGATCAGCAGTCCGGCGCCGAGGATGGCGGGCAGGGCCAGGGGAAGCGTCACCGAGCGGACGGTGCGCCAGGTCGATCCGCCGTGGATGCCGGCCGCGTCCTCCAGGTCGGGGTTCATCATCGACATCGCGCTGTGCATCATCAAGAACGCGTACGGCGCGTAGTACATCGCCATGACGAGGACGATGCCGGGCACGGAGTAGATGTTGACGGGCCCGTTCATGCCGAGGTCGCGGAAGCCGACGTTGATCAGGCCGGCGCCGGGGCTGCCCAGGATCGCCCAGGCCAGGGCGCCGACGTAGGACGGCAGGAACATCGGCATCAGGCCGATCAGGAAGACGAAGCGCTTGCACCGGATGTCGGTGCGGGCCGTCACGAAGGCGAGGAATCCGCCGATCAGCAGGGCGAGCGCGGTCGCGCAGACCGCGATCACCACCGAGTTTCCTGCGGCGGCGATCACTCCCGCCTGGGCCAGCACGCGGAAGTTGTCGAGGGTCAGGTCGAAGCGGATGCTGCCGGGCCGGGGGACGTCCTGGCTGAAGGCGGCGAGCAGGATGAATCCGGCCGGTACCAGGACGAGGAAGCCGACGACGGCCAGGAGCGGGAGGCCGATCAGCTTGCCGCGGCTGCGGATCCGGCGCTCGGGCCGGGGCGTTGGCTCCGTTCGGGCGGCGGGCGCCTCGGGGTCCATCAGCGGAGTGCTCATGCCGCGCTCACCGCCGCCCGCTCTGGGGTGTCGAGCACGGAGTCGGGCAGCACCATGACGCTTTCCGGGGCGATGCTCACGTTCACGCGGGCACCGTGGGCGAGATGCCCGGTGGCGGGCGGCGGGCAGACGGCCTCCAGGGTCAGTCCGTCGTCCGTGGTGATCTGGCAGCGGATGGAGGATCCCTGGAAGACGGCGACCTCGACGGTGCCCGGGAAGGTGTTGGGCTCCGTCGCATCTCCGTTCTCGGTGCCGGGGGCGAGTTCGACCCGGACGTCCTCCGAGCGCACGCAGACGCTGGACGGGCCGGAGGCCGGCAGCGTGCGCGTGGTGCGCAGGCCGGCCGAATGGACGACGAGCTCGACGCTTCGGGCGGTGGCCCCCGGCTTGACCTCGAAGATGTTGGTCACGCCGAGGAAGGCGGCGAGTGAGGCGCTGGCGGGGGTCCGGTAGATCTCTTCCGGGGTGCCGAGCTGGGTGATGCGACCTTCCTGCATGATGGCGATCCGGTCGGCGAGGGCCAGGGCCTCGTGCTGGTCGTGCGTGACGTACATGCTGGTAAGGCCGCGTTCCACCTGGATGCGGCGGAGTTCGACGCGCAGGTCGTCGCGCAGGCGGGCATCCAGGTTCGACAGCGGTTCGTCGAGCAGGAGCACGCTCGGGGACATGGCCATCGAGCGGGCCAGCGCGACCCGCTGCATCTGGCCGCCGCTGAGCATGCTCGCTCCGCGGTCGGCGAGATGGGCCAGACCGACGATGTCGAGAACCTCCAGCGCCTGGCGGCGCCGGTCGGTCTTGCCGACCCCCTTCATCTGCAAGGGGAATGCGACGTTCTCCAGCACGGTGCGGTGCGGCCAGACCGCGTAGGACTGGAAGACCATGCCGACGTTGCGGCGGAACGCGGGGATGCTGCTGCCGCGCTCGCCGTCGAACACCCGCTTGTCACCGATGGAGATGGTGCCGCGGGTCGGTGTCTCGAGGCCGGCGATGCAGCGCATGGTGCTGGTCTTGCCGCAGCCCGACTGTCCGAGCAGGACGACCGACTCCCCGTCCTCAATCGTGAGGTCCAGGTTCTTGATGGCGACGAAGTCTCCGTAGGCGAGCTCGAGACCGCACACGTCAACCTTCATGAGTGCACTCCTTGGGTCACCTGGCGGTCACGCGCGCTGCGTGGCGTCGTGGGCTGCGTGCCGGCCGCGGGCGTTGCCTTCGCGGACGGCGCGGTCGATGTCGTCGAGGAAGGCAAGGCCGCTGAAACCCCAGGCGGCCTTGATGAGGGCCTCGGCGCCCTCGTCGCCGATCACCGGCACGACCAGGTTCCGTACCTTCTCCTCCAGTGCCACGTCGGGCAGCGGGTTGGCGGGCTCGCCGTACGGGTGCTGGACCCGGTGCGTGAGACGGCTGCCGTCCTTCAGCACGATCGTCACCTCGGCGGGACGGCCGGTCTTGGGGTAGGCGGCGTCGGCGTCCGCATCGAGCGCGACGACGACCTTGCCGGCCAGCTCCTGCGCGGTGGCATCGGCCCGGCTCTCGGCGTCGAAGTCGGTCAGCGTGACCGCTCCGCGCAGCAGCGCGACCGCGACGGTGTAGGGGATGCTGAGCTGGGCCTGGAGCACGGTATCGAGATCGGTGCCCGCGTGCCCGGTGGCAATCTTGAACGTGCCGACGTGGATCTCCTCGACCGTCGCCGGGTCGATGGTGTGCTGGGAGCGCAGCGCCAGGACCGCGTCGATGGCTCCGTGCAAGTGGCGGCAGCAGGGATAGGGCTTGACGTAGGTGTCCAGCAGCACCCATCGCTCACCGAGGCCGTCGCGGACGATGCCGGGGAACCAGTCGGTTCCGGGGGTGCCGGCGAAGGCGGCGAAGTAGCCGTCCTTGCCTTCGAGGGCGGTCGTCGGGCCGGTCAGCCCGGCCTGGGCCAGGTCCGCGCTGACGATGCCGTCGCGGGCGGCCTTGCCGGGGTGCAGCCGCTTGACGTCGGCGGAGCCGCTGAGGAACTCGAACACTCCCCCGGCGTGCGAGGCCGCGATGCCCAGGGCGTTGGCGACGCCGGTCGCGTCCAGGTCCAGCAGCGCACTCACGGCGGCGGCCGCGCCGAGGACTCCGGCGAGCGGGGTGTTGTGGAAGTGGCGGTGCCGGGTGGCCGGGTGGCCGGCGGCGGCGATCCGGCAGGCCAGCTCCATGCCGACCGCGGCGGCGATGAGCACGCGCTCCGGCTCGGCCACGTCGATTCCGCGCTCCTGCGCCACGGCGAACACGGCGGGCAGGACGACCGAGGTGGGGTGCATGCTGCCGGGGGTGTAGCCCTCGTCGGCCTCGATGCCGTGCCCGTTGGTGCCGTTGACGACGGCCGCGCCGAGCGGCGAGAGGCGGCCGTGCCCGATGGCGGTGGCGGCCTGGCCGGGGTAGGCACGTGCGGCGTGCTGTGCGACAGCGGCGGAGACCGGACCGACGGAGCTGGCGACCACGCCGGCCAGATGATCGAGGATCATCCGCCGCACGTGGTGATCAAGATCTGTGGGCAGCGCTGTCCGCTGCCGGCTGACGACCCATTCCGCTACGTCCCACGTCAGCCGTGCTTGCTCGGTCATGCAGTCTCCAGACTCTCGGCTCTGAGAGGGGCGCGCCCCGGGCACGGCGTGAGCCGCGCCACGTCGGCGCTTCCAATGCGGCGGAGGCTACATAGTCTATAGAGTGTTGTCTAGGGTTCCAGGATGCGCCGCCAGGGGTTCCCTCGTGAGGCGTCGCCGGCCGGCTCCGGCGGACAGGGACCGAAGGGTCTCCATGAAGCCCTTCACCGAAAGATCTCTTCTACAGGCTGTACATTATTGACCTGCAAATGACCCGCAAAAGATCATGTGCCGGTTGAGGCCGGCCCCATGCCGAGGAGCTCGATGGTCCGGGACGACAGCGGCGTCGCGCCGCCGATGAGCAGGACCGACTACGTCACCGAGCGCATCCGCGACGATGTCGCCAACGGAGTCATCCGCCCCGGCGAGCTCATCAAGCAGACCGTGCTGGCCAAGCGCTACGGCGTCAGCCCCACCCCGGTGCGCGAGGCCCTGCGCAAGCTCGAGGCGGACGGCGTGATCACCTACTCCCCGCACAAGGGCGCCTCCGTCCGCCAGATGACGCCGGACACGGCCCGCGACCTGTACCGACTGCGGGCCTCGGTGGAACGCACGGCGGCGGCCATGGCCGTGGAGCGCATGACGCCCGCCGGCCTGGAGCAGATCAAGGAGCGGCACGCCCTCCTGGCGGAGGCGCAGCGCAGCGGTGAAGCGACGGCGGCCGAACTCTCCGTCCTCAACCGCGACTTCCACTTTGCGATCTACCAGCAGTCGTCTCCGCTGGTCGTCCAGTACGTCGACGCCCTGTGGGTGCGCTTCACCCCGACTGCCACCATCTGGACGGCACAGCACACCGCCGAGCTGCAGCACGATCACGACCTCATCCTCGACGCGGTCATCCGGGGGGACGCGGCGGCGGCGGGCGAGCTGACGGCGGCCCATGTCCAGCGCGCCGCCAGCATCCGAGAACACGAGCCGGAGCTCCGGGCCGCCGGCAGCGACGTACAGCAGGACTTTCCCAGCCTGTAGCCGACGGCGAGCGTCGGCGGCAGCCCCGTCTCACCGAATGCGCCCCTCACCGGCGAGGGGCGCATTTGTGCTGTTCAGGAGCGGGTCCGAGGCACCCCGGATTGAACTCGGGGGTTGACATCCCGGCCAACACCCCCGAAGGTCTGTACGTCCGACGCACGAATGTACGCCTGTCGCACAGTCAATGGAGACGACGATGCCGCTGCGACCGCTGTTGCACAGCGCCTTTACGAAAAAGCTGTACGTGACCGTCCTTGTCGCGATCGTCCTCGGGGCCGCCCTCGGCCTGATCGCACCCGGGGTCGGAGCCTCACTCGAACCGATCGGCACCGGCTTCATCTCGCTGATCCAAATGCTCATCGCACCCGTGGTGTTCTGCACGATCGTCACGGGCATCGCATCCGCCGGCGAACTGACCGCGGTGGGGCGCGTCGGGGTGAAGGCCCTGGTCTACTTCGAAGTCGTCACGACGATCGCGCTGATCGCCGGACTGATCGTGATGGATGTCTTCGAGCCCGGCCGCGGCCTCAACGCCGACCCGAACGCACTGCACCTGTCGGGGTCGGCCAAGGAGTACCTCCAGACCGGCGAGAACCAGCAGTGGTACAGCTTCCTGGTCAACATCATTCCGCACAGCGTCGTCAGCGCGTTCACCGACGGAAACGTGCTGCAGGTCCTGCTCATCGCGATCCTGTTCGCCATCTCGATCAAGGCACTCGGTGCACGGGGCGAGCCACTGGTCCGGGGCATCGCCCGCGTCGGCGACGCCACCTTCGGCGTCGTCAAGCTCGTGATGTACCTGGCCCCGCTCGGCGCCTTCGGCGCCATGGCCTACACCACCGGCAAGTTCGGCATCTCCACGCTCGCCAGTCTCAGCGGCGTCATCGTCCTGTTCTGGGCGACCGGCATCGTCTTCTGCCTCGTGGTGTTCGGGATCATCGCCCGCCTCTGCGGACTGCGCATCCTCAAGCTCTACCGGCACTTCAAGGACGAACTGCTCATCACCCTGGGAACCTCCAACTACGAGGTCGTGATGCCGCAGTTGATGCGCAAGCTGGAGAACCTCGGCGCACCGAAGCGGATCGTCAGCCTGGTCGTCCCCTCCGGGTACGCCTTCAACGGCGACGGCGTCTGCCTCTACCTCGGCTTCGCCTCGCTCTACATCTCCCAGGCCTTCAACGTCGACCTGACGCTGTGGCAGCAGATCGGGCTGCTGGCCGTTTTCATCATCACTTCCAAGGGCAGTGCGGGGGTCGCAGGCGCCGGGTTCGTCATTCTCGCGGCCACCCTGTCGAGCACGGGCACGGTGCCGGTCGTCGGAATCATGCTGATCCTGGGCATCGACCGGTTCCTGTCGACCATGCGCGGGCTGGTCAGCCTCTCCGGACAGATCATGGGCAGCCTGATCGTCTCCCGCTGGGAACGCGTCCTCGACGTCGACCGCGCCCGTGCCGTCCTCGACCGCAAGCTGCCGGCAGCCGACCCGGCGAGCGACAAGGGCACCGCAGCCGATCTCTCCCGCGACGACCTCCCGACGCCTGCCGGCAATGCGTCCTGACCCGGCGCGTCCGTTCCGTTCGATGAAGGGGAAAGCACCGTGAACCGAAGGAACTTCGTCCTCCTGGCCGTCGCGTCGGCGACGACCGCGGCGTGCGGCACCTCGACCGACACCACCTCGGCCGAGGCGACGCCGGAGCGGACAAACACCAAGGAGACCCGCACCGTCATCACACGCGGCAAGGTCCGGATCGAGACGATCAGCCAGGGCAAGGGGCCGACCGTCGCCATCCTGCCCTCCCTGGGCCGCGGAGCCGAGGACTACGACAAGGTCGCGCCGATCGTGGCGGACGCCGGGTTCCGCGTGCTGCGCCCCCAGCCCCGGGGCATCGGCCGCAGCGAGGGGCCGATGGACGGCTTGGACATGCACGACTTCGCGGCGGACGTCGCGGCGGTCCTGGACCACGAGAAGGCCGGACCGGCCGTGGTCGTGGGCCACGCCTGGGGCAGCCAGCCCGCCCGGATGCTGGCCGAGGACCGCCCGGAACTGGTGTCCGGACTGGTGATGGCCGCCGCGTCGGCCGGGAAGCTGCCTGCGGACTCGAAGGAAAAGCCGTACGGCAGAAACCGCGAAGCCATCGACGGGTCCGGAGATCTGACACTCTCCGACAAACAGCGCCTCAAGTACCTGAAGCAGGCCTTCTTTGCACCAGGCCACAACCCCCGGCCGTGGCTGGACGGGTGGTACCCCATGGCACACGACGCACAGGCACACGCGCGCAATGTGACGCCCGTCGACGCCTACTTCGCCGGCGGCGACGTTCCCATGCTCGACCTGCAGGCCGAGTTCGACGCCGTCGTGGTCCCCCACGTGTTCAAACCCATGCTGGGCGACCGGGTAACCGTCCAGGTCATCAAGAACGCCGGACACGCGCTCGCTCCTGAACAGCCGACGGCGATGGGCAAGGCGATCGCGGCGTTCGCCCGTCGCGTCCACGGCGCGCAGGCCCCCTGATCCACATCTGCTCCAAAGACCATGACGCGAAAGGAAAGTCGCACCAATGACACGCCTGGCCCCCCACAACGGCGACAGTGACGTCACCGAACGGATCCGTGAACGTCGAGGCGGTCGCCTCACTCCCCTGGACCTGATGCTGCTGCACAGCCCGCCCGTGGCCGACGGCTGGAACAGCCTGCTGGGTGCGATCCGCACCCAGGCTGAGCTTCCCGACGACCTGAGGGAGTTGGCCATCCTGCGCGTTGCGGCGCTCAACGGCGCCGCATACGAGTGGAACGCGCACGAGCCGGTCGCGCACCGGGCCGGGATGACCCCCGAGCAGACCGAGTCCCTGCGCGTCGACGCCGACCCCGCACTCGCCCCGCTCAGCGCCGTGCAGCACGCCGTCCTCGCCTACACCGACGCCATGACCCGGGCCATCGACGTCCCCGACGCCGTCTTCGAGATGGTGCGCGCACACTTCGACGACCGCCAGCTCGTCGAGCTCACTGCGACGATCGGCACCTACAACCTGGTCTCCCGGTTCCTCGTGGCCCTGCACGTCGGCCGCCCGGACGCCCATTCCGACACTTCCTCAGCCCCCGCAGCGGGCAACAAGAACGGAGCCGCAGCATGAGTGGTCGCCTTGCAGGCAAGGTCGCGATCGTCACCGGTGCAGGAAGTGCCGGCCCCGGCTGGGGCAACGGGCGCGCCACGGCTGTGATCTTCGCCCGCGAGGGCGCGAAGGTTCTGGTCGTGGACCGCGATGCCGCCCCGCTGGAGCCGACCTTGAAGATGATCGCCGACGAGGGCGGCACCGCCGTCGCGCGCACCTGCGACGTGACGGATTCTGTCGCGGTGGCGGGCATGGTCGAGGCGGCGCGCACAGCGTTCGGACGGGTCGACATCCTGGTCAACAATGTCGGCGGCTCCCGCCATGGCGGCCCCGTCGAACTGGACGAACAGGCCTGGCAGACGCAGCTCGACACGAACCTCTCCAGCGTGTACCTGGGCTGCAAGCACGTCATCCCGGTCATGCGTGAACAGGGTGACGGCGGTGCCATCGTGAACGTGGCGTCCACCTCCGGGCTGCGCTGGACCGGCTCTGCCCAGGTCGGATACGCCTCGGCGAAGGCGGGGGTCATCCAGCTGTCGAAGGTGGTGGCGGTGCAGCACGCCCCCGACCGCATCCGCGTGAACACGGTGGTGCCCGGCCAGCTCCACACCCCGATGGTGGAGGCCCGGCTCGCCGGGCAGCGTGCCGGCGGTGACGTGGACGCCCTGCTCGCCCAGCGCCAGTCGCGCATTCCGCTGGGCTTCATGGGGGACGGCAGGGACACCGCGCACGCCGCACTCTTCCTCGCCTCCGACGAGGCGCGATTCGTCACCGGCACCGAGCTGGTGGTGGATGGCGGCATGACCGCACGCTGCGACTGACCCCGCGCCATCCCCTGCAGGCAGTCCGCCGGGCTGCTGCGGAACGACAATGAGCTGGAACCGCCGATGAGTACACCGTCCAATCCCGGGCCGCATCCCGACCCGCACCCGCCGACGATCGCGCTGCCCGCCGGTGCGTGCGATGCCCACTGCCACATCTTCGGGCCCACCAACCGCTTCCCCTACGCCCCCGACCGCACCTTCACCCCGCCCGAGGCGCCGCTCGCCGACCTGGAGAAGCTGCATGGCCTGCTGGGCTTCAGCCGGGCGGTGATCGTCCAGTCGGCCGCGCACGGCGCCGACCACTCCTCCCTCGTAGCTGCGCTCGAGGAGGGCGCGGGCCGCTACCGGGGCGTGGCACTGGTCCGGCCGGACACCGCTCCGGCCGAGGTCGAGCGACTGCACGCGGCCGGAGTGCGGGGCACCCGGCTGCACTTCGCCTCGCATCTGGGTCCCCCGCCCTCGCCGGAGACGATCGCCGCCATCGTCGACCTGGTGCGCCCCTACGGGTGGCACATCGCGCTGCACGTCACCGGGGACGGTCTCGCCGAGCACGAGGAGGCCGTGCGCTCGCTGCCGCTGCAGGTCGTCATCGACCACATGGGACGGGTCGACCTGCAGCGGGGGCTCAACTCCCCGTCGGTGCAGGCTCTGCTCCGGCTGCTGGAGTCCGGGCGTACGTGGGTCAAGCTGAGCGGCGCCGACCGCCTGGCCACCGCGCCGCCGGACATGAGCGATTCCGCGCGGTTGGCCGGGCTGCTGCTGCGCAGCGCACCGGAACGCGTGGTGTGGGGAAGCGACTTCCCCCACCCGAACACCCACGGGTTCGTGCCCGACGACGGGGACCTGGTCGATCTGCTGGGTGTCATCGCGCCCCGTGAGGCCGATCGCAGGCGGCTCCTCGTCGACAATCCCTCGGAGTGCTTCGACTTCCCGCGCGTCTGATGCCAGTGGCCCCCGCGCATCGCGGCCCGAGCGCACGTTCGGGCCGCGGTACGCGGGGGCCGGGTAGATTGAGGGCTCAGCACAGGCGTCCGCCCCGGGCAGGGGCGGACCGACCAAGGGAAAGAGCCAGGAGTGTCACGGGAAGACCCGGATGTCATCGATTCCGTCGACAAGGCCTTCAAGATCATGATGGCTTTCTCCGCGGAGTACCCGGAACTGACCATCAGCCAGGCCTCCGCGATGACCGGATTCACCCGGGCCACCGTCCGCCGGGTGCTGCTCACCTTCACTCGGCTGGGTTTCGCGGTCCAGGAGGACCGCCGGTTCCGGCTGACCTCAAAGGTGATGCGCCTGGGCTACGGCTACCTCTCCGCGTCCCCGTGGTGGGAGTACGCGGAGCCGCACATGCGCAGCCTGTCGAACACCACACAGGAATCCTCGTCGCTCGCGACGCTGGACGGCGACGAGATCGTCTACCTGGCGCGCGTCCCGAGTCCGCGCAGCGTGGCCCTCACCCTGAACATCGGCTCGCGCCTGCCGGCCTACCCGACCTCGCTGGGCCGGGTCCTGCTGGCCGCGTTGCCGGACGCGGAACTCAACGCCTACCTCGCCGAGGCAGAGTTCAAGCCGCTCACGCCACACACCATCACGGACCCCGAGCTGCTGCGCGAGGCTTTGATGCAGGTACGCAGAGACGGGTTCGCCGTCATCGACGGCGAACGGGAGGAAGGGGTCCGGTCGATCGCGGCCCCCGTCCGCGACCGTCGCGGCGTGACCGCGGCCCTCAACATCTCGGTCAACGCCGCACGTATGTCGGCGGCAGACATGCGTACGCAATACGCGCCGCTGGTTCGCGAGCACGCCGACGCCATCTCGGCCTCGATAAGGCACCAGTAGGGTGGCCGCGATCACCAGGTTCCTGGTGATCGCGGCCACCGGCACGATGAGCATGCCCGTGGATGGGTCAGGCGAGCGTCGCGGCTTGGCTCTCCGAGATGTGCAGGGCGGAGACGAGTTCGCCGTGGAGCACATCGGTACCAGCACGTGCCCGTGGGGCCCCGGGCGCGGATACCGCCGCTCTCCATGACGATGACGGTGTCCGCGTCGATGACCCTGGACAGCCGGTGCGCGATCGTCACGACCGCGCCTTCGGCTGCCCGGATGCGGACGCAGTCGTGGATCACGGCACTGTGGCGGCAAAGGGCACCACCAGCCGCGATGGCGGCGGACGCAGAGCGGCCCCGGATGCGCCCTGCTCACCCAACGCTGGTTCAGCGGTGGTCTTGCAGCAAGGCCGTGCTCGAAGTGTCATCGGCCCAGGCAAGTCCCCCACGATCCAGACGGGAACGGGCGCGAGTAACGGCGACGTACGCAAGGCGGGCTTCGCCGTCATCGATGGGGGGCGATGCGGCAGGCGGCGGGGAATCGCCCCCGTCGGCCGAGACCCGCGGTTCGAAGTCATCGGCGATCTTCACCAAGGCCCATTCACGGCCTTTAGCCTTGTGAGCGGTGGAAACAGTGATATCGGCAGAATCTTCCGGTACAAGGCGGGCAACCGCGGCCAGGATGGCGTCGGGACCGTGAGCGTCGACGAGATCGACCAGCGGCTGCAGATCCCGGCCGCTGGGGTCGTGTGCGGCGTAGTCCTGCAAGTCGCCCCACGTGGTGAACAGCACCAGTTCCGGGTGGTGGGTGCGGCGTCCCTCTTTGAGGTCCTTGGCGGCCTGCGCCAGGGCGTTCAGGCTCTGGCCGCCGCCGGCCAGCGCGACGCGGAATCCGGCGGACATGAACTGCATGACCTGGGCCATGGCACCGACGTTGGTGCGGCACAGCACCGCATCCGGCCGCTGCACGGGGCCGAGTTCGGTGGGGACGGTGTCGGTGCCCCTCAGCCGGAGCGGGGCGCCGGCGAGGGCGAGCCAGCGGTTGGCCTCGGCGGCCAGGTCGGGACCGAAGCGGAACGACTGGGTGAGGGTGATGTGGGAGCCGTCGAAGCCGGCCATGACGTCTTTGGCACCGCGCCAGTGATAGATGGCCTGGGCGGAGTCGCCGACCATGACGAGCTGGGCGTGCTCGCGCTGGGCGAGAAAGACTTGTTCGACGACGGGGTTGGTGTCCTGTGCCTCGTCCAACAGGAGGAAGTCGGCGTCGATACGCGGCCGGGTCAGAGCCCAGATCTTGAGGTAGTGGTCGTGGTCGAAGCGGACCGCGCTGTCGTCGAAGTGCTGCAGGTCGATCCAGGCGCGCTGGGCGAACGGCACGAGGTGATCGGCAAGTTCGGCGTGATGACCGGGGTCCTCGAGGCCGCGCAGGCGCGGAACGTGGCGCTTGGTGAGGGTGGTGTCGGCGCTGTGACAGTAGTGGGCGACAGTACGCAGGGCGGCGTTGGACAGGGCGCGTTGGGAGATCTCTCGGCTGCCGATGCGCAGCGGTCTGGTCAGGCCAAGGGCCTGGCTGGTCACCCAGGCGGGGCGACGCGGGGCGTTGAGACGGCGGGTGTAGCGGTGGCCGACGGCGGCGAAGGCGAGAGCGTGGGCGGTCTTGCAGGTGACGGTCGAGGGGAAGCGGGTGCGGGCGTCGGCGGCAATGGTCCGGTTGTAGGCGAGGTAGCGGCCGCTGCGCGGGGTGCTGTGGGCGAGCAGGGCGAGGGTGCTGGTCTTGCCGGTGCCGGCGCCGGCCTGCAGGGACAGGTGCTCGCCGTTACTGAAGGCGTCGGCGGCGGCTGTCTGTTCGTCGGTGGGGTTCACTCGGTGGGTCCTTGGGGCGGGGTGAGGGCGTGGGCGACGGCGGCCAGGAGCCGGGCGGGCGTGGTGCCGTCGAGCAGGTGACGTACCGCTGTCTCGACGCGGTGGTCCTCCTGGCGGGCGTGGGCGGCCAGGGCGCGGTGCAGGGCGATTTCGAGGTGGCGGCTGGGCGCGTGCCCTGCGCGGCGGGCGGTCGCGCGCAGGGCGGAGTCCGCAGCCGGTGGGAGGCGGACGGTGAGCAGAAGCCGGCCGTACGCATCGGGGTAGTGCGTGGTGATCACGTCGATGGGCAGGTGGGCGTCGAGCCGGTGGCACAGTCGGCGGGCGGCCCGGCCGGGGCTGGAGGCACGGCAGACGGCCATGAGGCGGCGGCGTGTGGGGTCGGCGGCCAGAGGCCAGACCTGGGCGGCCCGTTGGAGTTCGCCGGGGGTCAGCGGCCGGGTGAGGGCGATCTCCAGCGCGTGGTGGCGGGTGGTCATGCCGGAGTGGGGGCGTCGGCGTGCGGGAGGCGGGTGCGGATGTGGGCGGCGTGCCGGTGTGGGGCGAAGACCTGCCAGCCGGTCGCCGTCAGGTCGGGGCGGGCGGTGGCGTGGTGGGGGCAGAGTTGGGCACGCCAGCGGTGCTGTTCACCGGTCGGGGCCCGGGTGAGGTCGTAGACGGCCAGGAGCCGGCTCGCCGCGGTGGCCGCTCCGTGTTCATGGCCGAGGGGCAGCAGCCGCCAGACTCCGGCCGGGGCCTGTGGGTTTAGCACCGGGTGCGGGCAGCGCCGGGAGCCCGGTTCGGGGCGGGCGGTGCAGCGGATGCGTTCGAGGGCATCGTCGGCGAGGTAGCGGCCCAGGAGGAGTTGGACCACCGGGCGCATCTCGGCAGGGGCGGAGGGGCGGGTGGGCGCGGCCCGTGGGGTGAAGGCGGCGGTGTCGATGAGGCGGCGGCTGCGCAGGGCGAGTTGGCGGCGCAGCTCGCCGAGTCGGCGGCCCGTGTCGGGGGGTGTGGTGCGGGCCGGGCACAGGGCGGTGTGCGGGATGCGGCACCAGGCCTGGCCGCCGGCGTGGGGGTGGGCGATGCCGCTGCTGAGGTGCCAGCGCCAGGACGCGGGCACGTGGGCGGTGGGCAGTTCGGCCGGGTGCAGGGCGATGTGCTGCTGGTGGCGGCGGGGGTGCCAGGCGACGGGGTTGCCGCAGCGGCGGCAGCGGCCGGTGCGCGGCAGGCCGCCGGTGCTGTGGAGGGTGGTGCAGGACAGGTGGCGCGGTCGGCGGGAGCCGGTATCCGGGGTTCGGGCGGTGGGGTGGGGGCGCATGGCCGCGACGGTGCCAGGCGGTTGCGGGCCGCGGCCACACATGGGTGGCAGGGGTACCGCGTTCGGCCCAACCCGGGGAAACGCCCGTTCGGTTGGCGAGCTGCCGTGCGCCCGCTGCTCGCTCTTTCGGGTGACACTGACCGGCCCCTTATAGGGCGGTCCAGGCACATCAGGACCGGGGGGTGCCGGGCGGGGTGTAGTCGGAGCACAGGGCGCCGAGCAGCTGGTCGAGGGGGACGTCGAAGGCGTGGGCGAGCGTGTGCCAGGTGGTGATGCTGCCGGTGGTGCGGCCGTGTTCCAGGTCGATGACGGTGCGGCGGGACAGGCCGGTGCGGCCGGCGAGTTCGTCGTAGGTCCACCCGCGTTCACCCCGCAGGCGCGCGAGCTCGATGCGCAGCGCGTTGAGGTCGGGGTCGGGCGGGAAGATCGTCACCCCACCATCCGATGGTGCAGACCTCTGCCCCGTCAGTGCAGAGATCTGCACTTTTTGCTAGTGAAGGGGTGACATTCGACGGCGCGAGGCCCGGGCCCGCGGCGCAGGACAGGAACGGAGACTGCGGGCCCAATGAGGCTCTTGACCCATGACACGGTGCAGCGGGTGTGGACGGTAGAGGTGCGCTCGCACCGGCACGGCCCGGTGCTGAGCTGCTCCCACTGCCCCTCGCCCGGTGAGGCGGTGGCCGCCGGTGGCGCGCGCAGGTCCGCACTGGCCCATCTGGCGCGGCATGCACGCAACGGGGCGCTGCCGGCACATCTGCGGACGTGCCAGTGCCGGGAGCGGGGCTGCAACTGGCACCGGCGCCTCCGTGGCTGTCATGGCCCGGTCCGGCTCGCTCTCACCGGAGAGGGCGGCGGCTTCCGCTGGCGTCTGGCCGACGTCTGCACCGCCTGCGCCGCCGTCACCGCCCATACCGCCCTTGTCCCCGAGGACACCCAGGGCCCCCGCGACAGCCGCCTGCCCCTCCGTACGGCCAGGCCGCCCCAGGATCGCGAATCCGCCCGCATCGATGCCCAGGCACGGGTGCGGGAGATGCTCGCCTATCTGGCCACCGCACTCCCCCGGTACTGCTCCCCCACGGCCCGGCTGCTGGCCCTGCAGTGCATCCTGCGCGCAAACGGTCACGGAGAAGCGAGCCTGCCCCACGGGCTGCTGCGCGGCATGCGGCTGCACCGGCACACGGAGCCGTGGGAGGAGCTGGAGTACACCGGCTGGCTGCAGCGCACTGTGGGCCGCGGTCCGGTGCAGGTCCGCCTCCTCGACCCGGCGGTGCAGACCCAGTCGCACCGCCCGCAGCGCGCCCGCGCAGCACACTGGGCCCTGCACCCCCTCTGCCGACCCGCCGTCCCGCGCGCGCTGCCCGGCGCCGTCCAGCTCGCTGCGCTCACCGTGGCCGCGCACACCCGCCCCGACGGAACCGGCACGGCCGAGATGGACCTCCTCATGCATCTGTGCGCACAGACGTCCCATCAGCTCAGCGATCTGCTCGACCAGTTGACCGCCTCGCGTCTGATCTCCTCCTGGCGCCGCACCCCGCCGGAGGCCGAGGTCACATGGCAACTGCCGTACTCCGGCCGGGCCACCGAGCGCACGTCCCCATCCACGGAGCCCGGCGGGGTGAAGGGGAGGCCGAGGGATCACTCAAGCTGCGCATGAGGGTTGACTCGATGGGCGGCACCTCTGGCACTCGAGCAGATCACACGAGTTGCGCCCGCCCTTCCCGCCGGAGGCCCGTCTCAGCGGTCCGGGCGGTGACGCAGCCGCGACGCCCTGCACGTCCCGTGGGTGTCCCTGGCATCCGTCCCCGCAGCACGCCGCACCTGGCCGGCCTTCGCTGCCGTGGGCGGATCCACGAGAAGGTCACCCGGCGGATGCCGAGCGCCCCTCGAAGTCCGAACCCCGGGTATGGCCTGCCTCTTCCGGGCCGCAACGGACGGATCCGGGACCTTCACCAACCGGCGTACCCGCCCTGACGGGCTCCGCCGGGATGGCTGCGCCGGTCCGGTCGGCCCGGTGCCGAGTCGGGCCGCTGCCACGAGGTCGGCACATGCCCCCGCACGCCCTCCCCCGCGGAGCCCTGAGCTCACGGCGCACGGGGAGCCGGCCTCTGGCCGTTCGTGCTCGCGAGGCCGGCTGCGGTGTGCTGCAACTGCTGGGCCAGATCGGGCTGGTCGTAGCGCAGGACGATCTGGGCGAGGCTTCGCACGAGGTTCTCGCGCTGGTCGGCGGCAAGATCGTGCACGAAGCTCTGCAGGACGTGTGCGACCTGGACCCAGGCGTTGTCCGGGGCGTAGGCCGTGATCTGGCGGGTGAGCTCCTCGAGGGTGTGGATGCTGTCCTTGGCGGAGTCGGGGTGTTGGGTGAGCCAGTAGGCCACGGCCAGCGTCGGTGTGGTGACGAGCTGTTCGTGGAGTTCTCGTGCCGCCTGCAGACGTTGGCGCTGGGCCTGTGCGTGCAGGGCCTCGTCGTATTGACGTCGTTGCAGTGCGGTGGCTGCGGCACGGTCCGGCTCGCTCACGGTGAGCCGGACGTCGGCCCACAGGAGGCGAACGGGAGTGTCCGCGAGGTCGTGGGCGGTCCCCAGCACGGTGTTGAGGTGGGCCTGTGCGGCGAGGACGTCGGTGAGCGGATAGGCGCCGGTGACGGGGCGGGCGAGGGTCAGGACGTGGTGCAGGGCCGCCTGGCCGGGGTTGTGGTGGGGGCGGGCGCTGGGTGTTTCCTCCCAGCGCCCCTCGAGGCGGGCGTCGAAGCGGTAGCCGGGCGTGCTGCTCGGCAGCGGGTGGCCGGTGGGGGTGAGAGGGCCGGTGCGCGGTGTTGGCCAGCCGGCAGGGTTAGCTCTGCGGCGCATGGGGCTCCGGCGGCGCGGCGGGATCCTGCTTCTGCAGGGCTGCGAGGTAGCGGTCGCGCAGGTGCAGTGCTTCTCCGACCTGGTGTGTGGGCGCCGGTGTGGGGGCCCAGCTGAAGAGAAGCTTTTGCATGGCGACGAGGCGGCTGCCGCTGTAGTAGGGGTCGTGGTCCGCGTGCACGGCCTGGCGGAAGATCTGCTCGATGGTGTCGGTCAGGGAAGGGTGTTCCAGGGCGGCCTGCATCCAGTGGCCGAAGGCCTCGATCACGCTGTGCGGCGGTTCGCCGTGCGTGGGCAGGGCGTTGCGCCACATGCCGGCGAGCCAGGTGAGGTCGCGGTCCGTGTCGGTCAGGAGAGAGGGGCCGGCGGGGCCGCGGCGTTGAGCGAGGTGGGCGAAGGTGTCGCGCGCGGCTTGCTGCTGAGACCGGTTCGTGGCGTCTGCCCACTGGCTAAGCTGCCTGCGGATGGCACGGCGTTGGCCGTCCTGGTCCCACAGGGTGTTCAGTGTCTGGCTGATGGTTTCGGTGACTTCGTCGCTGCGGGCGCCGTCGGCGGTGATGGTGGAGGAGGCCAGTTCGGTGAGGCGGCTGAGCATGCTGGTGGGGTGGACGTCGATCAGGCGGCGGCAGGCTCGTATGAGCACGATGGTGAAGGGGTCGCTGAGCGTTCCGGCTTCGCCTCGGGCCCATCTGCGCAGGGCGTTGCGCACGAGGGTTCCGGCGTGGTCGTCGAGGGCGGCCAGCACGAGCATGTCGCAGGCTGCCTGCTGTTGCGTGGTGGACCACTGCTCGCTGAGCTCTTTCAACAGCCGCACGGTGCGGTGCCGGGCGGTGTAGCGCACGGTCCAGTGGCTGACCCGCTGTGCGAGGAGGCGGGAGGCCTGGGCGTCCTCGAGGCTGCCGACTTGGGCGGCGGTCCAGGTGGTGAACTGCTTGAGCAGGTGGGGACGGTCGTCGAGGAAGTAATCGACGACCGCTTCGGCTTTGTTGTGGTGCCGAAAGCGGATCGTGCCGTTGGGCAGCAGATCGGCGTCGGCGGCGTCGGCCAGCGCGATGACACCCAGGCCCTTTTGGCCGGGGCGCGGGTCGGGGTCCTCGTCGAAGTCGGCGGCCAGGCTGGCGGAGGCCTCGTAGACGCTCTGCGAGGCCGCTCCCTCCAGGACCGCGGCCGTCAGCAGGAAGTTGCGGTAGTCGCTGTCCTGATACTCGTTGTGCCAGGCCAGGAGTGTGCTGCGCCAGTTCTCTGCCGCTTTGACGACGCTGCCTACGAGTCGGTCAATGTACTCCCGGTCATGGGCAGTTGCTGTGGTGAGCCGGCCCGCGTCGCGTTCGACCTCCTCGGTGGTGACGATGGCGCCGGCCCAGGCGGCGACCTGTCCCGGCAGCAGGTTCTTGATCCCTCCGGTGATGGCCGAGTGGTCGGTCCATGTGTCGTGGTCGATGAGGAGCGGAGCGGGTTCGAGGAGCTTGGCCAGGACCTCCGCGGGCGGCGGTCCGGCGACCTCGTGCACCAGGCCCTCCGCGCTCTGGCCGCACCTGGTCCAGGCGGTCGCGCTCATCAGCACGACGAGGAACGCCCCCTCGGGCAACTCGTTGCTGTCGTGATCGAGTTCACGGCCGAAGCCCGCGGGCGGCGCCTCGGCCCGCAGGTCCAGGATCCAGCCTGTGTGTTTCTCGGTCAGTCCGGCGACATCGAAAGGGGCACCGGGTTCTCGGCTGACCTGGCGGATGGTGTCACCCACCCGGTGCCGCAGCATCTGCAGTGCGGTGGTGAAGCGGCCGCTGCCGTCCGCGCCGGTCAGGACGACGATCCGCCGATCATCGAGGATCTTCGTGATCGCGGTCTCGTCGTCGGGGCGGGGGACATAGGTGCGCAGACAGTCGTCGATCTCTTTCCTGGTGAGCGGGATGCCGCGCAGCCTGTTGATGCTTCGCTGGATGAGCGTGCCGATCGCGAGCCCGTTGTTGGTGCCGATGCGCAGGAGCGAACGCCACGCGGCGTAGGACTCGGCACGTTCGGGCCGCAGGGCTGCATCGTCCGGGAAGCTCGCCAGTCCGGTGGGGGCGGGCGGGGCTGCTGTGCCCGACGGCGGACCGTCGGGGACGGGGGCCGGCGGCGGACCGTCGGGAGCGGGCGGATGTGCGGGGTCGACACCATGTTGGCCTGCAAGGTGTCCGTCGGCGGAGGGCGGCTGGTGCTGGTTCGATGAGGGTTCAGACGTCACGAAGGGCTCTCCTCGGGGCCGGCCGGGAACGGGGCGTGGCGGGTCAGCGAAAGGAGCCGGGGGTATTCCTCCCGTCCCGGATCCGGATCCCGACGACGTCGCCGGTCTCCTCGACCGTGGTGACGTCCTGGATGGATGTCAGGTGGCCGTTCGGGGTGTCGGCGTCGATCCCGGTCATCTTGCCGCGCACGGTCTCGCTCTTCTGACGTGCGTAGCTCCCTGAGGGCTCCCGGTCCTCTTCGCCCACGAACGTCAGGCGCTGTCCGTAGATTTCTTCGAGGACGCCGCGCAGCTCGCCCAGCAGGCGCAGCAACCCGGCGTCCGCGACGTCCACCGTCTGCGGGTGCTGCCGGTAAACGTGCAACAGGTCGCGCAGCCGGTCCAGATCACTGCGCCGGTGAGTGAGCTCGGTCTCGTCAGCGGCGAGCGGCAGGCTCAGTTCGCCGCGCAGGATGTGGCCGTCCAGCTCCGTCTCGGGTGCTGCGCGCCGGTTGAGCAGGTTGTCCAGGCGCTGGTAGAGGAACGTGAAGGTGGCCGGTAGTCCTGCGCCGAGCATGGTGGATAAGGCGCCGAGGTCTGTCATGAACTCCCCCTGGTATAGGACCGGTTTCGGCAATGCTTGAAATTCTCACCTGCCCGACGCGACCGAGATCAGCTGTCGGCAAAGATGACTGAAAGGTGGTCCACCCCGCCAGTCACACACGTTTCATCCGCCTCTTCCATCTCACCCGCGGGGCATTCCTTCGGGGGTCAGCCGACGTGGGGCGGCCGCGGTTCACCCCCTTTCCCCTCCTCTTTTTCCGCTCCCGTGCGCTGGGCGGGTAAGTCCGGTGCCGTGTGCCCCCACTGCCGGTAGACCAGCTCGTCCGGGTGCCTGGCCAGGCGCACCTGACGCCAGGCGGAGTCGAAGGAAATGCCGCGCCTGCTGCGGTAGACGGCCCATGCCGCCCTCCAGCTGGTAATCGGGGACAGCAGCACACGCCATGAATTGGAACTCATAGAGATCAGCGTCATAGCCGACTGACGGGCTGGGCGGCTGTTTTGAAGTAAACGGCCGCACTGGCCAGGATCACGATCAGAACAAGACGTTCACGCTCTGGCTCACAAGGTTCTTTACCGCCATGCGCATCCCGTGGAAAAGGATCCCTGGATTCGGGCCAGGAGCGATAAATCGCGTGCTCGAAGGGCCGGTCTCTCGGCGCGGGTTGCCCGTCGCAAGAGCGCAATTCAGTCCGTCTGTCGACGCTGTCCCACTGATTCCTCCGGAGCTTCGGGCTCCCGAACGTCACGCCCGGGGCTGCCGGCCCGTCACCGCACTTGCGGGTCGCGGGCGCCCGCTCGGCTCCCGGCTGCGTGAGGGTGCCCGGCGGGTCCGCCGTGTTCTCTTGTATCCGCGTGAACGTCGTGCATCGCCAGCCGCTCTCCGTAGGCTGCCACCGGCACCGCGGCCACGTCGGCACCGAACGGCACAGCGATGGGATGCGATGCCGCACGATCCTCTTCGGGGGGCACCTTGGTCTCGGGACGAGCTGTCGACCCGGAGGACGCCCGGCAGCTGATGGTGCGCAACGGATACCTGCCGACGACCGTGTTCCAGAAGGCAACGGCGCCTTGGCCCTGCATCTGTGACCGCTGTAAGGGGCTCCGCGGCGAGCAGTGGAGCGACGGCTACACGGAAACCGTGCTGCTTGAGGATCCGGCCCGCGGTCGGCCCTGGTCTCTTCTGACGCCCGTGGCGCTGTGGACGGACGTGGCGATGCTGACCGAACGGCTCGGGTTCGACCTCGACGAGCAGCGAGCGACGGACAGGACGTGATCACTGCTCCGTGACGGTCATGTCCAGGGCTGTAGGTTCTCACTTTCGATGTCAGGCGCCGGCGCTATGGCCTGGACGTTCCCCTCCAGTCTCACGACGTGTCGGCAGGCGGCTGTCTCAGATCTATGTCATTTCCTCAGACTGCCCAGCCGGCTGCGCCGGACCTAATGAGCCTGCATCGGCGGCCGTCCGTTCCATCCACTTCCGCACCTTCACTGCTTGCTCGATGCGGTTGACGATGTCCTTCTTGGACGCCGTGTCCAAGGTCTCCGGGATCTTGTCGAAGGTGTCGGGAAGGACGTCGAGGAGACCCCAAATCTCCTCGCCAATGCTGACGGTCAGCAGTTGCTGGCACCTCCATTGCAGCGGCACCTCGGGACGATGCGTGAGCCGCTGCACGAGTGTCGGGAACAGGTAGTGCGTCGCTTCTGTGGCGAGGTGCTCTCGTAGCCAGTCGACCGGGAGCCGCTGGCTGAAGCCATGCATGGCGGCCTCCTGGGCCAGGTCCAGGAGCTGAGCGGTGTCGACGGCTCGGACGGTGCGGGGAAGGGCCGGGGGGCATGTCGCGATGATGCCAAGAAGCCAGTGCGGCGCCGAGAGGTCAGCTGGGCCGGGATGCGATCTGCTGACGGGCAGGGCCCCAGACGTCCTCGAACTCCTCGAAGGTGAGTTGTTCGGGGTCGTGGCCTTCCCATTCCGAGACGGGCAGCTCGGCGGTGATCCCGAATCTGCTGTCGTAGTCACCGAGGCGGCCTGCGTCGCGGGCCCGCAGCCACTCGGCGAGGGAAGCGGCTGCGATCGGGATCAGCTCTGGCCCTTCGAGTTCGACCTGCCGGATCACCCAGCCTTCGGCGTCGACCTCGAAGTAGAACCAGATGTCTTCCTCGTCCCAGTAGCAGCGCATCCATGTGGTCACCAGGCCATGATGCCGGGCCAGAGGCGCCGCCCTACTCCGCTCTGCCTCATGACTGGGCGATGAATCCTGCGGATCGGTCGAGCTGGAAAGGGAACCGACCCAGGTTGGATCCCAGCCTTGATCCCGTCTCGAATGCTGGCAACAACGTGAGCCGGACGAATGGGCTCCGCCTCGACGCCCGCCCAGTTGCTGGGATGGGCCTGACCGCTGGTGACGATCAAGGTCATGCCCGGCTGGCTGCTGCTGGCCGCTTCAACTGCGTAGGTCAGCGGTGTCCAGCAGAGGCCCTGCATGTAGGAGAGCTTCCTGCGGATCCGCCAGCGGTACTCGATCCCGTCAACGGTTATGCGCCGGGAACCCTTCTTGTTCAGCGCCATCTTCGCCTCCTCCGCTGCGGAACTCTGCTGTGTACCGAACGTTGTCGCCAACAAGCGCCTTTCGGGACTACGGATGGGCTGATCAGCCCATAATCGGAGTCAGTGCCGAGCGACCCGGCACATCGCACCCGCCCCGGGTGCACTCACCGCGATCGGAGAGCCTCGTGAAGAACAGCCCGTTGTGGCGAGTGGTTGACAACGAGAGTGGTAGCCAGTCCATAGTCAGCACACCCTCCGAGGCGGTCGCGTTCGTCAACAGCCGGTTCGACACCGATGACGACGACGAGACGTTCAGCATCACCGAGGTCGGTCCTCTCCTTCCGAAGCCGCTCGGGGTCATCACCGCATGGGCCGCCGAGAAGGACGGCGAGCGAACCGACGGGCGTACTGCCCCGATCACCATCAGGCCGGTTGTTACGGACAACGCCGGCGAGTGCGATGACGTGGTGCTCTGGCGCGATGTGTACGTCTCCTGGGACCACGACATGTACACCGTCGAGGGGCCGGACGGCTCCGAGTACAGCGAGGCTTACAGCGCTGCCGAGTTGAGCGCGATCCTCGACGAGTACGCCGACGACTACGAGTACGCGCCTGAAGGGCCTGAAGGGCCGGACAGCCACAGGTGGCCGAAACCGGAGGAGTTGATCCCCTACGGCGCCCAGGAGTGTGCCAAGCGGTTCGGGCACCTCGACGACGACGCCCTGCTGTGGCTCGCTGCCACCCGCATCACGCTCGCGGTGTGGCGCAACACACCCGTCGAGAACTGGCATGCCGGGAAGAGCCCGCTCCACGACGGCACAATGATGCGGATCAACACGGCAACCACCCGACTCGTGCGCTCGATGCTGTCGTTCGAACATGTCGACTGGATCAGTCTCGGTCTCGCGATCGTCGACCCGTCCCGGGTTCTACCGACCGGGCAGTCTGTTCTCGAGCTCGGGCTGGCCTGCCATAACCCTGACGACCCGGCGCACAAGGCTGATCCGCGCGAAGAACTCGCGGAGATGGCACAGGACGCGATCGCTTGGGGGCGGGCGTACTGCCTTCGCGAGAAGACGTTCGGCCTGCGAACCCTGATCGAATTCTTCTGCGCGTCCGACAACGGCTGGTTCGGAACTCCGAGTTGGGGGCGCATCGTCGGTCGGTTCACTACGGCTGTCGACGACCGGGAGAATGCGCGCTGGAACGTGCACCGAGACAAGCCTTGGTTCGACGAATGGTTCACGAACCGCCCGGCCGACATCGCGGACACCACGGAACTCCGTCGGCTGCTCCATGCCGGGCCCGACCTGCTGTCCGAGGAGGCCGCCGAATGGTGCGTGGATGGTGGCATCGGTTTCGTCTGCGGGGACGACCACGCGAACGGCTGCTGGCGGTGCGGCATCCCGCTGGCAACGGAGTCCCCCAATGAGTGAACGTGGGCACCAGCGTAGAGAAGCAGCAGCCCACTGACCGCGCTCTCTCTTGTCTACTGCGACCTGCGAGTCTCAGCATGGTGTCGGATCCGACTTCCATCCGACATCGACCGTGAGATTCCGACACGGAATTTGAGATCCCACAAGGGCTCAGGCGGCGAAGCCGATGTTCATGACGTACTCGTAGGCGCCGTAGTCGGAGCCGAGGTCGGCGGTGATGTCGTCGAACCAGGCCCTGTCCATGGCCCGGCCGTCGCCGGCCGCCCAGGCTTCGACCGTCCGGTCCCAGTGGCGGACGTTGAGGGTGCGGAAGGAGACGTCACGCTGGAGGGGGCGGGCGACCTGGGACTGGTTGAGGGGGTGGAACTCGACGCGGGTACCGCGGCCCTGGCGATTGAGGCGCTGCACGAGGTAGCGGGCCACGTTGTGGCGGCGCACCCGTACGTACACGGTCTCCAGCTGCGCCAGGCTCTTCTTGGACGGGGTGGCTTTGCCGTCGGCCCAGCGTTTGAGGGTGCGGTCGGAGATGGTGAGGCCGGCCGCGCGGGCGGCGGCCTTCGCGTGCGGGGTGCGGGTGAGGTAGTGCAGGCGAGCCAGCATGCCGCGGCGCTGGGTGACGGGGGTGGCGATGAAGCCGGCGAGCGCGTCGAGCTGGCGGGCCGCCGCCTCGTGGCCCTTCATCCCCTGGGCGCCGAACTTGCCGAACTCCAGATTCCGCTCGGGCACTTACGCCCCCTCCCCCGCCTCGGGGGCGGCGTCCGCCGCGCCCGCCGTGTAGATGTCCTTGATTTTGACCTCGGTGACGCCGCGGCCCTCGTCAAAGACACGCCGCCAGTCGCCGATGACGTGGAGTTCGTCGGTGCCCATCGCGCGGACCACGGTGAGGCCTTCCTCGTGGGCCTTGAGGGTTTTCATCCAGAGGTTGGCGAAGGCCTGGCTGCGGATGAGGTGCATCCAGTCGGGACGGTTCAGTTCCCGGTTGTAGGTCGAGGTTCCCATGGTGGAGACGAACTTGGAGTACATGGCCTTCACGTACTCGAGGGTGACCTCGTCCTGCTGGGCGATGGCGGTGTCGCGGGCGTCCTTGAGGGCGATGCGGAATTTCTCCAGCAGTCCCTCGGTGGCGCCGGAGGTGTAGGACTCGTGGATGACCGGGGGTTCGCACAGTCCGTGTTTGGGGCCGGACAGGCGCAGCAGGAGGCGCAGGGTGGGTTCGGTGACCCACAGGGGGCCGGGTTCGTCGCGCTGGCCGATCGGGTTGGGCAGGACGTTCTCGTGGTGCCAGTGGGGTGGGGTGATGAGGTGGACGCCGGCTCTGCGGCGGTCGTGGCGGCCGTTGGTGGAGTGTTCGAGTTGGCCGATCGGCAGGTGGGTTTTGAGGGCGGAGAGGTAGGCGCCGTTGATGTCGAGGGCGGTGATCTCGTGGGTGCCGGGCGGCAGTTCGGCCCGGGTCCATTTGGGGCGGGCCTCCCAGATCTGGTCGGCGTCGTGCTTGGACTTCTTCTTGAGGATGTCCGGCAGCCAGGGGTGGGCGATGACGTCGTAGCGGCCGCCCTTGCGGGTTTCGTCGAGCAGGGCCATTGCGTCCGGGATCGCTTTTTTCACCAGTGCCGCGGTGGCTGCTTCGAGGTCGCCGGCGTGGGCGGTCAGGGCTGTCTGTACTGCGGAGGTGATGAGGCCGGCCGGGTTGTCTGTGGGCTGGAAGGCGCGGCGGGTCGGGGGGGTGGTGCTGGGGCGGTTGTGGTGTGGTGCGCGTGAGGGGGCGGCGGCAGGGCGGGCCGGGGGCGGCGTGGGCGCGGGCTGCGCCGCGGCGGAGGTCTCCTGTTCGGGTGCCGTGGTGCGGCAGTCGGCGGGGTCCAGGTGTTGGGGGAAGCCGGCCACCCGTTGCGTTGCCGGTGTGCCGCACAGGACGCAGGGCTGGGGGGTGGTGAGGGTTTCGACGTCGTCCCCGTCATCCCCGCCGGTGGCGTCGGTGGTGTCAGTGGTGTCGGCCGGTGGTGGCGTGGGGGGCTTCGGGGTGGCGGGCGGCTCTGTGCGGTCGGCTTCGGGGGCGGCGGGCGGGGTGAGCTTCGCGGCCAGGCCGTCCAGGAGGTAGGCGTACCGGGTGCGGGTCTGTCCGGCGGGGTCGCGGCCGGTTTCCCATCCGGCGACGGTGGACGGGCCCACTCCCAGTGTGCGGGCCACCTGTGCCTTGGACAGGCCCGCTTGTTCGCGCAGGTCGCGGCGTACGGCCGGCTCGGGCAGGTCGGCTTCCGGGGTGACGGAGGCGAGCAGGGAGTCGATCGCGTCGAAGTCGCTCACCGCCGGCCGCCCGTGTGCTTGCCGTCCCGCTTGGCCCGGCGTCGTTCCGCGAGTGCGGGGGTGACTGTCTCCTTGACCCGCTGCTCCCCCCAGCCCGTCAGCTGTGCGGCGCGTCCGATCCGCCCGTGCACGGGGCGTCCGGTCACCGGGTCCCGCGCCAGGAATACGCGCAGGGCCTCGGCGACCCGCTCCTCGGCGGCCTGCAACTCGGCCACCGCCGCCATCAGTTCACGCTCGTCACCCGTATCAGACACAGTCCCATTGTGCCAGATTCGGCGACCGGGCACACATTATTGACCATCGGAGATATGTGGAGTGTTCTACATTGGCGTACGGTCTCTCACTCCCCTGTTCCGGCAGGGCGAGAGCGCTCTTCGCAAGGACGCCCGTGGGCTGCCCGCGCGCGGCGGTGGTCGTTTGCCCGCCCGTTGTGCTGTCAGTTCCCGGCGCCTGCCAGGCGGTTGCCGGCGCGGGTCTGGGTGAGTTCGGCGCGGCCGAAGAGGAGGGCGTAGCCGGGTGGGAGGTGGGTGAGGATGCGGTCGAGGAGTTCGGGGCCGGCGAGGGCTGCGACGGCTCTCAGGACCGTTCCGGCGGCCCAGCGGGTGGCGGCGGTGCCGGTGCGGGTGCGGGTGGCGAGGTCCTGGACGAAGGCCCAGCCGGCCAGGGGGGTGGGGTCGGGGATCTGGCAGGTGAGGGTGCGGGCGGCCTCGAACGGGAGGCGGGCGGCGAGGTCGACGCGTTCGTCTGCGGCCAGGCGGCGGCCGAGTGCGGCGAGGACGTCCGTGGTGATCTTCTCGGCCTGCTCGCGGGTGGCGTAGACGCCCTCGTACCTGACGCGTTCCAGGAGCTGTTCGTAGGACGTGTCCGGCCACAGTGCTGCGGTGGAGGGGGCTGCCGGGTGCATCGCGTGAAGTGCCTTTCTGTGCAGGGTGGTTGCCGGTGGTGTGCGGGTCGGGGTCCGGTGGGGTGCGCGGTGAGGGGCAGGAGGTTCCGGGGTCTGGGGGCTGGGAGGGGGGAGGGGGTCTGGGGGGAAGCTGGGAGGGGGTCTGGGGGGGCTGGGGGTCTGGGGGGCGGTTGCGGTCGGAGTGGGGCGGGCGGCGGGGCGGCCGGAGAGGAGGGCGTGGCCGGGTGGGAGGTGGGTGAGGATGTGGCGGGTGAGGTCCTCTCCGGCGGCGCCAGCGGCGGCGCCGGCGTCCCGGGCGGCGGTGTGTCCGGTGGCGCCCTCGGTCCGGGCGGCGGTGGCCCGGACGGGCCGTCCGGGGCTCAGTGGTTCAGCGGCGCGGCGGCTCGGCGGCTCGGCGGGGTGCGGCGGGGTGAGCAGGATCGGGGCGACGGGTTCGGGCAGGCGGGCGGCCGGTGCGGTGCGGACGTGGCCGACCCGGTGCGCGCCCCGCAGCGCCGGCGCGGTGCGCGCCCGCGTGCTCGGACCCGGTGCGGTCGGCGCACGGGCGTGCTCCAGGATGCGTTCGCGGGAGGTGTCTCCTCGTATGACCATGCGTGTCCCTCCGGGGGTGCGGCGGGAGGACAGGGCGGGGCGGGCGGGCGGCGTGAAGGGGAGACAGTGGCCGTGTGCCGCCCGCCCGCGGTGGGGTGCCGTGGCCGGGCGTCAGGCGCTGATCTGCTTGTGGTCCCTGCCCGCGCTGATACTGATCTTGCGGGGCTTGGCCCGTTCGGCGATCGGGATCCGCACGGTGAGGACTCCGGCGTCGTAGCCGGCGTCGATGTGCTCGGTGTCGAGCGTGTCGGCGAGCACGACCTGGCGGGAGAAGGCGCCCAGGGGGCGTTCGCAGAGTTCGGCCTGCACCTGGTCGCCCTGGGCGAGCGGGCGCCGCTCGGCCTTGACGGTCAGCATGTTCCGCTCGACGTCGATGTCGATCGCGTCGGGCTCGACGCCGGGCAGGTCGAAGGCGATCACGTACGCGTCGCCGTCACGGTAGGCGTCCATCGGCATCGCCGAGGGCCGTGTCCATGTGCCGGCCGCGGGGCCGAGGAACTGCTGGGTGATCCGGTCCAGTTCACGGAAGGGGTCGGTGCGCATCAGCATCGTGAATACACCTCCACGTCGGTTCGGGCAGTCTCTGCCATGCGCTGTCACCTGCTTCTCTTGTAGCATGTCGTCTGTTGGATGACAAACGGGAATGTCATCCAACAGACGACATGATGCAGGACGACATGGTGCAAGGGGTGCTGATGACCACCGACGACCATGGCGGGCCGACGGCACCCGCCTCCTTCCTCGCAGCCGACCACGCTCTGAAATCCATCGACAAGAGCGTCCGAAGCGCCCAGGCGGCCCGGCCCGGCCCGGCCGCCGAGACCGACCCGGGCCGGGCCCTGGCCGCGCTGATGCTGCTGCGGCAGCTGCGTGAACAACTCGCCGGCTGGGAACCCGGCCTCATCGAGACCGCCCGCCACGCGGGCGCCAGCTGGGCCGACCTGGCCGACCCGCTGGGGGTCGCCAGCCGGCAGGCCGCCGAACGCCGCTATCTGCGCCTGCGCCCCGGAGCCCCCGGCACCACCGGCGAGCAGCGGGTACGGGCCACCCGCCGGCAGCGGGCCACCGACCGCGACCAGGCGGCCTGGGCCCGGTCCCACGCCGCCGGCCTGCGCACCCTGGCCGGGCAGATCAGCGCGCTCACCGGACTGCCCGCACCGGCCCGGGCCCGGCTGAGCGAAGCACTCGGCGCCGACGACGCGAGCGCCCTGCTGGCCCCCCTCGCGGACACGCACCCGCACCTCGAGCGCCTGCACAGTCCACTCGCCGGCCGGCTCACCGAACTCCTCGGCACGCGCACCGAGTTCCCCGGCCGGCACACCGGAGACAGGACGGACGGATAACAGCGACCAGGCAGCCGGACAGCGGAGACGGAGAGGCCGGGCAGCGGCCCGGGGCGGGCGCAGCTGCTGCGCCGGGGGCCGGTGCCCGCCGGCACGGTGGTCCTGTCTCCCCTGCGGGCCGCGATGGTCCCGTCTTCCCTTTCCCTGCGGGCGGGGCCCGCCGCCCCCGTGTCCGGGCCGTGGCGGGCCATCCTCTTCAGGCCGCCGCCCGGCGCCGGCCGCCCGGCGCGGCTGCCGGGCCGCGCGGCCGGGCCCGGTCCGTGACCCCGCCGCCGGCAGCCGCAGCGCCCACAGGGGCACTGGGAAGTTGACGAGAACCCGCCATACGGCGCCCGGCCCGTGTAACGTCATGCGCAGCTGTCGTGGATCCGAAGTACCGGTTCGCCCGTGAGCACGCGTTCACGGGCGTCTTGCTGTTCAGAGTCTCGGAGGACCAGGACGATCACCTCCGGCTCCCGCACAGGGCGGGACCGTTTTCGAGTCTCCAGGAGGACACATGGCCACCGGAACCGTGAAGTGGTTCAACGCGGAAAAGGGCTTCGGCTTCATCGAGCAGGACGGCGGCGGCCCCGACGTCTTCGCCCACTACTCCAACATCAACGCCTCCGGCTTCCGTGAGCTCCAGGAAGGCCAGAAGGTCAACTTCGACATCACCCAGGGCCAGAAGGGCCCCCAGGCGGAGAACATCACCCCCGCCTGACCCGCAACACCAGCACCACAACGGCCCGCCCCGGACCACCGATCACCAGTCGCCCGGGGCGGGCCGTCGCACATACCCGGCACCACGCTGCCCACCACCTCACCCCCGTGACCACACCCCCTCCCCCACACTCCACCGCCATGACCACAGACCCGCTGCGCCACCCAGACCGCCGCCACGACAAACACCAGCACGGACCGCCGGCCGCCGACGCGGCCACGACGGCCGCCGACGCAGACACGACGAGCACCGACGCGGTCACGACCGCCGCCGGCCCGGTTCTTCACCGTCGCAACCCCCGGGCCAGGCCGAACCGCGGGCGGACCACACCCCCCAACCATGCCTCCAGAACACCGCCACATCCCACATTCGCTAACAGCAGTGCGGCGACCACATCCCGCGAGGGCAGGCCAGGACAGCCGTCCCCACCGGACCGCGGACACCGACCAGTTGACACACACATACCGCCCGTGCGGACCACCACCTCAGGCCCGGCCGGCCCGCCAGGGACACGCGGACAACCGCCGCACCACGCCCGGAGCGGGTCGGCGATGCCCCCCGCCGAAGTCCATACAGGACCGCCAGCAGCCTGATCCGACCGAACCCCACTCCCCGACCCCCGCACGCCGCTCCCCGCACGCCGGGACACCGTGAGCGCGCCCGGCACGGCGCACACCTGGGCGGCCCCATCCACGTCACACCGGGAACAGGCACGTACGAACCCCGGCACCCCCTGCCTCACCACACACCGGACCGTACGCACACCCGGCGGCGGGAATCCCCAGTTCAGCAGTGGTGCTGGGCCCTGCTGTCAGCATCCGCAGTGTGAAGGGCCTCTCGTGCGCGCCATACAGATCGACCGCTTCGGCACTCCTGAGGTCCTCGACATCGTCGAAGTCCCAGAACCCCCGGCCGGGCCCCGGCGAGGTCCTGATCCGCACGGTGGCGACGAGCATCAATCCCGTGGATGACAAGACGCGGGAAGGTGCCATCGGCGAAGGAACGCCGCCCCTGCCTCTGACGCTGGGGTCGGACCTGGCCGGGATCGTGGCCGACGGCGGTAACAGCGCACTGCGTGCCGGCGAGAGTGTGATCGCGATGTCGCACCACCTCGGCTCCGGTCGAGGAACGTGGGCCGACCTGGTCGTACTCCCCGCCCGCGCAGTGGCCGCCGCGCCGCGTTCGATCAGCCTGGTGGAGGCGGCAGCCCTGCCGCTTCCCGGTCTGACGGCATGGCAGACGCTGGACCGGCTGGATGCAAGGGCCGGCGAGCGCCTGCTCATCGCGGGTGCCGCCGGTGCAGTGGGCGGATTGGCGTTGCAGATCGCGCGGTCACGTGGAGTGAAGGTTGCTGCGCTGGTCTCCCGCGCCGCTCACATCGCCTTCGCCCGCGATCACGGTGGCGAACTCGTCACCACCGATCCGCACGCTCTCGCAGACCGTGCTTACGACGCCGCCTTCGACACCTTCGGGGCGTTCGTCACGGAGGCGGTGGCCGACGGCGGCCGCTATGCATCGATCGCCACCCAAGCAGGCCCGGCCCCGGACCTGTCCTCCCGCGGCGTGCGCACCACGGTCAACCAGGTGCGCGAGGACGGCGAAGGACTCACCGGGCTCGTCGAACTCGCCGACAGCGGTTCGTTGCGGGTGCGTGTGCACTCCGGCTTCTTCGGACTCCAGGAAGTACGGGCTGCCCACGAGCGGTTCCTCCAGGGCGGCCTGGACGGCAAGACCGTCCTGGTCTTCTGATCCGGATGTGATCCTCACACCCCGGTCCGGGCCCCGGAGCCCCGGGGCCTCCGGGCGGCACGGGTGCCGTGCGCCCGCGGGGCACGCGGTGAAGTGGTGCCGGCGCGCCGGGCTCACTCACCGGTACCCCGTCTTCCACGGCGACCGACGATTGGCGGTTGGCGATGGGCGATGTCGCTTCCGCAACAGGCCCTGGACCAGGTGCCGGGCGGGCCGGGAGGGCGGCATTCAGCCGGCGGCGCGGCCCGCATGGCTCTGCGCGACGGTGAAGTGCCGCTCCCCGCCGGGCTGTTCGAGTTCGCCGAGCACCGCTGCGGCGAGGCCTTCGACACTGATCCGTGAGATGCCGTCGGGGCCGGTGAGCAGGGTGGCCGTGCCGCGGCGGCAGCTGCCGGTGCGCGTGCCCGGTTCGAGGACGGCCGGCGGGCTGAGGCAGGTCCAGTTCACGTTCTCGTGCTCGTTGCAGGTCCGCAGCTGCGCCGTGCCGGCGCCTGCGACGGCACGCCACTGGGCGGGGACATGTGCCGGGTCGTCGATCACCAACAGGCCGGGGCGGCCGGGCGACTTCAGCGGGCCTGCCCCGCCGACGACCAGCAGCCGGACACCGGCCCGGGCGGTCGCGTCCAGAACGGCCGAAGCCAGTGGCCCGATCGTCTCCTCCTGGCCCGGGGGCGGGCCGGACGGCCAGGACGGCGGCGTCGGCTGCCTCGAGTGCCGCATCGAAAGCTCCGCCGTGCTGTTCGGAGGTGCCGGCGTCCACGGTCACGGGGGTGATGCCGGGCGTGGTGGTGTCGAGCGGGTGCCGGGACGCGGCGGTGACGCGGTGTCTGCGCAGGACCGCTTCGGCGACAAGGCGTGAGCCGACCATTCCGGTGGCACCGAGGACGGTGATGTTCATGCGCGGGGGCCCTTCTGCGTGCGGGATGCCGGGGTCATCTGTGTGCGGGATGCCGGGATGCCGGGATGCCGGGGTGCCGGGGTGATCTGTCCGGCCGCCAGGGCCGCGAGGGCGAGGGCGAAGCCGAGGACCTGGAGTGGATCGAGACTCTCGCCGGCGAGAAGCACGCCGAGAGCGGTCGCGACCAGGAGGGAGAGCAGGCCGAGCAGAGCGGTCGCGGTGACCGGCAGAACGCGCAGGCCCCTGAACCAGAAGGTGTACGCGATCAGTCCGCCCGCACCGCCCAGCCACAGGTACCCGGCCACGGCCCGGATGCCGACACCGCCGGGTACGCCCTCGACCAGCAGTACCGGAGCGAGCAGCACCAGGCCGCCCGCGGTGAGTTGCCATCCGGCGAACCCGACCACGCCGACGCCTTCGCGACGTGACCTTCGAGGCGATGTCCACCCAAGCAGAACCTCGCCGTCGCCCTGCTGTCCCCGGGGGCCCTGCGGCCGGGCACCCCCCGTGACGGCCCTCGCGGCGACGGACGGCCCGGCCCGGCCCGCAGCGCGTACCTGGCCCGGAGCGACTTCAACCCCACCCCGGCCGCCACCGCACTGCTGACCGTACTGCGCACCACCCCCACCTGACGGCGGCGAGCGGCACATCAGGCAGGAAACGGTGCCGCGGCACGGTCCGCAGAGCCGCCCCGACGGACGGAACACCGCCTGCACACCAGCCCTGGAGACCATCGACCAGAACGTGACGGAGACGGGCAGCTGCGGACCCGTCGGCCATGGAGCACCGGCAGGCGGTCACCGAGGCAACACCCGAAGCAGCCACCAACCGCCGGCGGCGCGCACGCCGACATCCGGATGCCCGCACATGCGGGCTCGGCCCTGTTCCGCACCCGGGCATCCCGACACAGCGCCCAGGGCACCACCACCGCCGCCGAGCCCCCTCCTGCCCACGAGCCCCTCCCCCACCTGCCACCGCGCGACGCTCCCGGTGGACAGGAGCTCAACAGCGTGAAGCGGAGCAGTCGTTCCCGGATCCACACGCCCCGTCGGACCGTACCGGCGGCCCGCGCCGCCGCACAGCGACTCCCACCGGCTGACACAGTACGCACAGCGAATGGGCAGTCACCGGCCTGCGCAATGCCGGCGGTGGTGATCCCCCCCGTTCCCGTGGCGCCCGTAGGCGGGCCCGCTTCCTGGGCACGGATATCGGGCTTCACGACGGCCGATGAGGGGCGGGCGAAGCGGTCTGCTGCGTTCTTCCCACCAGCAGGGAGCCCGCGACGACGAGGGCCGCGGCGGCCACGGGACGGGCGCCGAGCCCAGCGTGCAGGCACAGCGCGGTGAGCAGGAAGGCGAACAGGACCGTGGCGTAGTTGGAGAAGCTCAAAACCAGCGGGGACAGGATCCGCGACAGGCGCATCACGGCGATGACGGCCAGCACGTTGAAGACCACACCCGCGGCGAACAGGACGAGATCGCCGGCCCGGGCGGACGGCGGGAGGCGCACGCCGCGGTTGAGGACGGCGAACAGTGCCAGGGACACGAGATTGGTGGCCAGGAGGAGTTGGAGGGAGCCGGATCCGAGCCGGGCCGCCCTGCGGATGAAAAACCCGCTGACGGCGTAGGAGAGCGGCACCACCAGCATGATCAGGTACCACAGGGTCTGCGCGCCGCGGGCGGGATCGGAGACCTGCGGGACGATCAGGATGCTGACGCCGCCGAAACCGAGCGCGACGCACGCGGCGGTGGCGGCGCGGATGCGGGTGTGGAACCAGGCCGCCCCGACCAGCAGAGAGAACAGCGGTGTCATGCTGCTGATCAGCGAGGTCTCCGCCGGGGTGATCGTACCCAGCGCGAGGTAGAGGACGAGGTAAGGGACGAAAATCAGCGCCAGGGCCGTCAACACCAGCGTGGACCACCGGGCCTTCAGCCCCTCGAGGGCCCGGGCACGCACGGCAGGCCCGAGGCAGGCGGCCCCACACACCGCCACGGTCGCGAAGTTGAGGGCGAGCGGAAAATCAAAGGTGCCGTACCCGCGGCTGATGCTGACCCTGCCCAGGAACGACTCCATCGCCCAGGACAACCCGACGAGCAGCACAGCACCACCAGTTGCCACCGGACCCGTCACACCACTGCGCACGGCCCGCTCCCACCGCCTCACCAACACACACCCTCACCCTCGGGGACAGCAGAACATCACACATACGGCCACCCACCACGCCACCACGGCACACCGGAACACCGGCACACCGGAACATCGCGCCGCCCACAGCCGACCGGGACCCGAACGGATACCAGCCCGCCCACCGCCACCACCCCGCACAGGCAGGCCGGGCAGGCCGGGCACCAGCCACACGGAACGCACTCCGCGGAACCCGCGGCCGGCTCAGCCCGCTCAAGGAGGCCCCCGTCGTCATCGGCGCCGGGAACCCCGACACCGGGATACCGACACCGGGCTGACGACGAGACGGACCGCGATCTGTCCGCCGCCCCACGAACACCCCACGCCCCCACCCGGCCACACCACCCCTGATGCAGAAACAGCGGGCCGCCTCCCAGCAAAACCGCAGGACCGGTACCGGCCGAGACAGCCAGGCTCACCCGCACGGGACCGGCCAGTCGAAAGCGGTGACCAGTACATGGCATGCTGCCCACCGGCCCGCGGTGGCGCCACCCGACGCCCCTCACGCCCCGCCCCGTCCCCTTTGACCGGTCTCTGCCGAGGTGAGCACCACACATGAAAGAACACGTCAGATTCCCCAGCACCACCGGCCCCCAACTCGCCGGAGTCATCGACCTGCCCGAAGGCAAAACCCGCGGCTGGGCACTCTTCGCACACGGCTTCACCCTCGGCAAAGACTCACCAGCCGCCTCCCGCGTCAGCAAACAACTCGCCCACGAAGGAATCGGCACACTCCGCTTCGACAACCTCGGCATCGGCGACTCCGACGGCGACTGGGGCGACGGCTCCTTCACCATCAAAGTCCACGACACCCTCCGCGCCGCCACCTTCATGGCCGAACGCGGCACCCCCATCGACCTCCTCGTCGGACACTCCTGGGGCGGCGCCGCCGCCCTCGCCGCCGCCCCCACCATCCCCCACCTACGCGCACTGGCCACCATCGCCGCCCCCATCGACCCCAGCCACGTCGAACGGCAATACGACTCCGTCCTGGACCGCGTCCTCAGCGACGGCTCACACACATGGTTCACCGGCGGACGCACCCTCAACCTCAAACGCGCCTTCGTCGAAGACGTCCGCAAAGCCCACCTCCGCGACCGGATCAGTGACCTGAACCTTCCCCTGCTCGTCGCCCACTCCCCCACCGACACCACCGTCGACATCAACAACGCCGCCGAAATCTTCCAACAAGCCCGCCACCCACGCACCTTCATCTCCCTCGAAGGCGCCGACCACCTCCTCACCGCACGCGGACAAGCACAACGCGCCGCACACATCATCAGCGCCTGGACCAACCAATACCTCAACAAACCCCACCCCTGACCAACACCCCCCGCACCCGCATGAGAACGCCCGCCCTGCAGCACAACACCAGACGGGACCGAAAAGGGCAGGCACCCACTGCCGCTTGAAACAACCGCACACACCCGCACACCAACCCCAACCAGCCAACACCCACCAGACCACACAAACACGACACACCCACACAACAACACAGCGCCACGATGAAACACATCACCACGCCAGAACTCCACAGACGCCCCCACCCACTACAGAAAAGGACTCGAAGCCAGCACCCCGTCACAGCCGCCGAACTCGGTATCCATCCCGTCACGTTGTCGAAGTGGCTGCGGCAGGACGACATCGACCACGGGCGGCGGCCGGGAACGCCGTCGAGCGAATCCGCCGAGCTGCGGGCCGCCGGCCAGCCACATCCACATGACGACCCGCACACACCTTCAACCCCTGAAACCAAAAACACCAACCACCCGG